>OY970130.1:0-5147500 GCA_963705935.1 uncultured Verrucomicrobiae bacterium
TGAGCGGCGGTGCGAACGTCGACGTAATGTGGCGGATAAAAAGTCGACACCCGGGCGAAGCGGCGCCGATGGCGGTGTTCGCCACCGGCGGTTTGGGGTCGATCAGGTGGGGTTTTCTTCGGTGAGGCGGTCCTTCATGCGGTAGGATTTGCCCTCGACGACGACGGTCTGGGCGCGGTGGAGCAGGCGGTCGAGGATGGCGGAGGTGATGCCGGCGTCGTTGTTGAAGATCGTCGGCCAGTGTTTGTAGGCTTTGTTGGTGGTGACAATGATCGAGCCGCGCTCGTAGCGCTGGCTGACGATCTGGAAGAGCAGGTCCGCTCCGGCCTTGTCGAGGGGCAGGTAGCCGACCTCGTCCAGGACCAGGAGTGATGGCGCCACGTACTTCTTCAGTTCGGAGTTCAAACGGTGCAGCGCTTGCGCGGCCAGCAGAGTGTTGATGGCGTCAACGGCGGTGGTGAAGAGGACGGGGTGTCCGGCCTGGCAGGCCGCGTAGCCGAGGGCCGTGGCCAGGTGTGTTTTCCCCAGGCCGACGCCGCCGCAGAAGACGGCATTGGTGTGTTCCTCGACGAAACGCAGTTCGAACAGGTGGCGCACCTGGGCCTCGTTGATCTGCTTGGGCCAGTCCCAGTGGAACTGGTCCAAGGTTTTCTGCACGGGAAAACGGGCGGCCTTGATCCGGCGCTGCAGGGCGTGCTGCTGGCGGTCCTGCGCCTCCGCTTCGATGATGCGGCGCAGGAACTGGGCGTGGGACCAGCGCTGCTTCGCGGCTTCCGCCGTGATCTCCTCGTGGTGGCGGCTGGTGTGCGCGAGCTTCAGATACCGAAGCTGGGCTTCAAAGGTCGTGGCGTTGCTCATGGGTGTAGGGCGTGAGGTCGGGGGCGGGCAGTTCCAGTTCGAGTGCTTCGGGAGCGCGGGGCAGGTGCAGGGGGCCGGGTTCCGGCAGCCGGCGGGCCCGCTGTTCGAGCAGGTTGACGATGTAATCGCTCGAGTAGGCGCCCAGTTCGTGCGCGCTTTCGATCGCGGCGCCGACTGCCCCGGCGCCATAGGCGGGAAGCAGTTCGACGATGCGGCTGAGGTGGTGGCCGGCGTTCATCCGGCGTTCCGCCAGGGCCCGGTGATACGGCCCGGCGGCCGGGGTCAGTTCGAGGAAGCGCAACAGGAGCCGCTGGCGGGCGCCGGTTTTCTTCTGCGCTTCGAGTTCGCGCACGTGATCGGGGTTTTCCAGGTCGAGGCGGCGGCCGAACCGGCGGACGTGTTCGGCCACGAGCGTCGTGTCGGCGTACAACCACACCCGCTCGCTCGACAACTGCGCGGTCAGCAGCGCCCCGGCGTACCTCGCCGGCACCGAGTACCGGTTGGTGTCGATCGTGACCCGGCAGCGCCGCGACGCGCGCACCGGGCGCGTTTGCACCGCGGCGTACGGCCGGGGATTGAGTGCGAGCAGTTGCGGGCGCTCCCCGGCCAGCCGGTCGAGCGGCCGGGTCTTCGTTTCACCGTGCTCGCGCACGTTGGCGATTGTCTCCAGCCACAGCTTCACCGCCGGGTTCAGTTCCTCGAAGCGCGTGAGCTGTCGGCCGCCGAGGAAGCTCTTCTTCACGTACGAAACGGCGTTCTCGACGATCCCCTTCGACTGGGGATGGCCCGGACCACAGGCCTTGATCCGGAACCCGTAGTGGCGGGCAAAATCGAGGTACTGCGCATTGTAGACCGGCTCTGCTCCGGCGACATGCGAGAGCACCGCGGTCTTGCAGTTGTCGACCATCACCTCCTGCGGCACGCCGCCGAGCTGCTCGAACGCCCGCTGGTGGCACCCGAGGAACCATTCCTGGCTTTGGCCGAGCGTAAACTCCACGTAGAGCCACCGGCTGTAACCGAGCACCAGCACGAAGAAGCTGAGCGCTCGCCGCGTGCCGTCGACTTCCACCGCCCCGAAGCTGCCCCAGTCGACCTGCGCACACTGGCCTGGGGCAAACTTCAAGGTCAGGAACGCCTCCGTCCGGTTCGGTCGGATCCGCCGCACGTAGTCCTTCACGATCGAGTAGCCACCATCGTAGCCCTGCTCCTTCAGCTTGTGCCACACCTGCATGGCCGAAAGCGGATACGCTTCCACGAAGCGTACGATCGCCGCACGGTACGCATCGAGCTTGGAGCGGCGTGGCCGTTGCGCGCCGCGACTGCGCTCGTAACGCTCGCGCTCCAGCCAGGCACTCACCGTCTGCCGGTGCAGGCCCAGCTCCGTGGCGATCTGCGTCGCGTTTTTTCCGGCCCCCGCGGCGGCCTTGATCTGGCAGTAACGTTCGTAGCCGATCACGACGCCACCTCCAATCCGAGCACCTGATACAGCGGCGGCTCGTACGCGATCACGCCGATGGCGACGAGCTGCCGCCGGGCCTCGGCGACCGACTCCTCGTGCAGCGACAATAGCCGTGCGAGCGTTCGATCCGCATAGTAGCTCACCCCGTGTTCGTCCCCGACGGTGACCAGCACCAGGTACAGCGCCCACGCCGGCGCCGAGGCCTTCATCAGGTAGTTTCCGCGGATGAGGCGGTGGTCCACCCAGCTAAACTGGCGCGGCACGCGCCGCACCCGATCTGTTGCGATTAAGTGTTTTTCCATAGGCGGGCCGCGGCACGTCGGTGCCCAATACGGCCCGCCCCCGGGAGTGCAGCCGGCGGGTCATCTCGGCGATGTCCTCTTGTAAGACACTTCCGGCGAGATGGGCGATAAGCCCCACCACCACCGGCGATTGCGACCCCAAGACATCTTGTAAGACAGGCGCGTCGTCTTGGTTTGCACTCCCCTGATCCGCTGGCACTTGCACCTTTGAGGTCTCTTGTAAGACAACGCGCACCTTCCGCTGGCGCTTTTTCCAATAGCCTGGGTGCGCCGCCTGCCACGCCCGTACCCGAGCCGCGTTGTCCGACCCGCGGAAGTAATCCGCGTTGCCGGGCTGCTTCAGCCATCGACTCTGGCTGTCAACCTTGCTCGCCTTGCGGCACGGTGTCTTGCGGCAATACCGCTGCCGCCCGCGATTGCGCGCGTCGACCGGGAACAACTCTCCGCAGTGCTGGCACTTGCACGACCCCTTTGGATGCATCGCCTCACAGCTTCGCCAGCTTTGGCGCTCCCGACCACGCCTTCAGCACTCGTACTCAGCTTTCGCTTACCGGGGGAAGAAAAACCACCCACGGAAGAAGACTTCTACGGTTCGTTACCGGAAGAAAAGCGACCGAAGAAAAGACGGATTCTTACCCGCCAGAATACGATGACTTCCTACTCGCCGCTGACACCGTGGCACAGGTCCGCACCGCCATCGACGACTTCATCACCGCCTACAACCCAAACGCACATCCGTTCGCTTGGACAAAAGTCGACGTCCGCCCAAAGTCTCTCGCCAGTAAATACGCGGACTTAGAAAAGTAGATACTAGCTGAGCGCGGCTCCGTTGACGGGGCGGGATTGTCGCTTTGCCTGACAAAAGACGGCGCGAGAACCCGGACGTGATTCGGTGACGTTTTGGTGAACGAGCGCCCGGGGGATCGATGATGGCTTGACTGGGTTTCTACCCGAGTCTTGCTCCCATTTTAAGCGTAGGGCGTCGACCCGACACCGATCGGCACCCGCACTCACCAACCTAGCACACCGATGTTAAATCGATCATTGTACAAGTTCCTGATATTCAGCGCACTATTGATCGCGGCGACGGCTTCGGCTGTCCGCGCGCAAGTCGTCTCGTCCGGCATGACGGGCACGATCACCGATACCGACGGAAAACCAATTTCCGGCGCGCACGTGACAGCCGTCCACGTGCCCACGAACACGACGTTCAACGACACGACCGGCGCGAACGGCCGTTTTTCATTCTCCGGCATGCCCGTCGGCGGTCCGTACCGGGTCTCCGCGACCTCTAGTGGATTCGAGGTGCAGCCGCTCGAAAACGTGCAGACCTCGCTGGGCGAGGCCGTGGACGTGGTGCTGGTCGCGAAACCGGAGGCGGTGCAACTCGAGCGGATCGTCGCGACCGCATCTCGCACTGATCTTGACGCGAATGCGATCGGAGCAAGCACAGTGCTGAGCAATCAGCGGGTGAATCTTCAGCCGACGACGAGTCGGTCCTTCGCCGATTTGATGAAGACGAACCCGTTCGTTTCGGTGCGGGCCTTCCCGCAGATCCAGGCGCTCGGGATGAACGTCAAGTACAACACGATCATGCTCGATGGCGCGAAGATCAATGACAGCTTCGGACTAAACAGCTCCGGTCTGTTCTCGCTGCAAAATCCCTTTTCGCTCGATGCGATCGAGCAGGTGAGTGTTTCGCTTTCGCCGATCGACGTGCGCCAAAGCGGTTTCGCCGGCGCAGTCATGAACGTCGTCAGCAAGAGTGGAACGAATGAATTCCATGGAACGGTGTACGACATTTTTACGGACCAGAACTGGCAGGGCCCGGACGTGTTTGGCACGTCGAAGGGGTCGCGACAGACGCTGAAGCAGCGGACGTACGGCTTCACGTTGGGCGGCCCGATCCTGAAGGACCGTCTGTTCTTCTTTCTGAATTTCGAGAAATACATCAGTGACGCCTCGCCGACCCGTCCGAATCTCACCCCGGATGCCTCCTTCATCGATGCCACCAAGGCACGGATTGCGCAGCTTCCGAGCGCTCCCGACATGGGTGGATTCGGAGGACTGCCGACGAACCGGCTGGCGGACACGAAGCGGCTGGTGAAGATCGACTGGAACATCACCCAGGATCACCGGCTTTCCGTACGCTACAGTGACACGATCGGCACACAGCCGAACACGGGAAGTCTGAACGCCAACAGCTTCAGCCAGCCCCAGGCGTTGAACAACCAGCCGACCTCGTTTTCGAACACGATCACGGGCCTGTCCTCGAGTTTCTACAATTTCAACGTCAAGGAGCACGTCTGGGCCGCGCAGCTGTTCAGCAACTGGACCCAGGACCTCAAGACGCAGTTCACGTATTCGAACACGAAGCAGGATCAAGTACGCGCCACGCCGGTGCTATTCCCCGAGGTGCGCATCTTCAACGTCCCCGGCACTTCGAACACCGGCGCCACGGTTTCGAATGCCGATGCCTTCCGGTTCGGGACGGAGATCAGCAGCCAGGGAAATGAAATCCACGTGAAGACGCAGACCTTCGGTGGGAATGCCGACTACACCTGGAACACGTTCACCTTCACGGTCGGCGGCGACTATGAAAGCACCAGCTTCCTGAATCTCTTCCGCCAGGGCTCATTCGGTGTCTTCGACTACTGGAACCTGGCGGACTTTCAGGCCGACAAGCCGTTCGGCTTCGAGCGCTCGGTCGTGCAGAGCGGGTTTCCGACGGCGGACATCAGCAAGTTTGAGGAGACGGGCATCTTCGCGCAGGCGAAGTGGGAACCGATCGCCCGGTTCAACGTCACCGCCGGCCTGCGGATGGATTATCTGGGCAGCCCCATTGCACCGCCGGAAAACGCCGCATTCAAAAACGTGTTCGGGCTCACGAATGCCGGCACGATCGACGGCACCACGCAGCCGGAGCCGCGGTTCGGCTTCAATTACGCGCTCGACCGCAAACGGATGACCCAGATCCGTGGCGGCACTGGCGTGTACCTCGGTCGCAATCCGTGGGTCTGGATCTCGAACTCCTTCAGCAACACCGGCGTTGGCCGTACCGTGGTCAGCAGCATGACACCGTCCGCCAGTGGCGGCGCGGCTCCGAACACCGGCCTCTACACCGGTCCGACCCTGACCCAGTATCTGAACGGGTCCTACAGCAACGCGGATCCGGCGTACAAGTTCGACGCGAAAAACCCGATCGGTGCGACCAACCTGACCCCAGGCGCTGCAGGTGTGTCGGCGATCAACCTGATCAAGCCGGGCATGAAGCTCCCGACGATCGAGCGGAGCAACCTCGCGATCGATCGCAAGCTGCCGTTCATGGACGCGACGGTCAGCGTCGAGTACATCCACACGGACCAGCTCGAGGCGCTGTTCGTCGACAACATGAACCTGAAGCCGACGACCGTCGGGATCGATGGCCGTCAGAAATTCGCCGGCGCGTCGAACGGGGCCAATTCGATCGTCCCCCAATTCGGCAACGTGATCCGGACCCGCGACGTTCACGCCGGCAAGTCCGACTACACCTCAATCAGTCTCGACCGACCGATGAAAAACGGCTGGGCCTACACGGTCTCGTATACGCGCGGCCATGCCACCGAGGCGCAGACACTGAACAGCACGACGGCGAACTCGCAGTGGCAGTTCAACTCCGTGTTCAATCAGAACAAGGTCGAAGTGTCTCGCTCGGACTACGAAATCAAGGATCGGCTGCAAGTGATCCTGGCGAAGGAGTTCCGGCTCCGCCCCGACATCGTGACCACGATTTCGCTCTACTACGAGGGCCGCTCCGGACAGCCGTACAGCTTCGTCTATGCGAACGACCTGAACAACGACGGATTCAATGGCAACGATCTCATCGCGGTTCCGACCGATGCGAACGACTCCCGGTTCGACTTCAGCTCGATGCCGGCGGCCCAGCAGGCGGCCTACTTCGCGTTCATCAAATCGAGCGGGCTGAGCAAATTCGCCGGAAGCTACGCGCCCCGGAATGCGATGATCGGTCCGTGGCAGAACCGGCTCGACCTGCGCTTCATCCAGGAGTTGCCGATCTCGCCGCGGCTTCCAGTCGTCCATCAGGTCAAACTCGAGCTGTTCGCCGACTTCATCAACTTCGGTTCGTGGCTGAGCAAGAGTCTCTTCAACTACATCGAGGAGATCAACACGAGCACCAGCAACGGCGGCCAGACCCGCCAGTTCGGTGCGGCGACCTACGATGCCACCACGGGAAAGATCAAGCCGACGTTCAACAACGGCACGACCCCGATCCTCGCGCTGGATTCGAACAACAACGTGACCTTCGCGTCCTCGACGTCGCAGATTGTTCCGAACAACGGCGACAGCCGCTGGAAGGTTCAGGCCGGCGTTCGGCTGAAGTTCTGAGGTCTCCCTGCTGATTCTCTGCCAGACAAAGCGGCCGCCCCAAAGCGGCCGCTTTTTTTGGTTATTCGCGGATCTTCGTGGGCCGCAGAGTGAGCGGGTCAGGTGCGCCACTCGCCTCCGGACTCGCGGCGGCGGACGCGGCCGGATGGGCGGGCGCGCTGGATTGCTGTGAAGGGAGCCAAGCCAGTTGATCGTGGATTGAAGCGGCGGATGGAGCCGGCACGGTGGGCGCATGGCCCAATCCTCGAACAAAATCAGTGCCGCGGAAGCGGCCGTGGCTGCGCACTATGGTCTGTTGCTGGGCATACAGTCGCCATGGCAGGTGCAGCGGGCAGACCTCGATCTGGCAGCGCAGCAGGTGCAGATCGTGGTGGCGCATGGGTCGGCGGGAACGGTCAGGTGCCCGCAATGCCAACGGGCCTGCGCCCGCTATGATCATACCGCCGAGCGGCAATGGCGGCATCTCGATGTGATGCAGTTTACGACGATTATCCGGGCGCGGGTGCCGCGCTGCCAGTGCCCCGAGCATGGCGTGATGACGGTCGTGACGCCGTGGGCGGAGCCGCACGGGCGTTTCACGCTGTTCTTCGAGGCCTTTGCGGTGGCGGTGATCGAAGCGAGCCGTTCCTTCACGCAGGCGGTCGAGATCTTGCGGATCGACTGGCACACCGTGCAGGAGATCGTGCGCCGGGCGGTCGCCCGGGGCTTGCTGCGGCGCTCGACCGAGCAGGTGGACAAGGTCGGCCTCGACGAGAAGAGCTTCGGCCGCGGCCAAGACTACGTTGCGTTGATGACGGATCTGGGCGGCCGCCGCGTGTTGGACGTCGTACAAGGCCGTGACACTGCCAGCGCCACCCAACTGTGGAACACCCTGCCGGCGGCCCAACGCCAGAAGGTGACCGCCGTCGCCATCGATATGTCGGACGAGTTCGCCACCGCCACGCGGCAAGCTGCGCCGCAGGCGGCCATCGTCTATGACCGCTTCCACGTCTCGAAGCACCTGAATGAAGCGGTGGACAAGGTGCGCCGGGAGGAACACCGCAAGCTGCTGCAGCAAGGCGACGAGAGCCTCACTCCGCACCAAATATCTCTGGCTGCAGGGCGCCTGTCCGGACGGCGAACGCGGCCTGAGTTTCGCCGACCTGTGTGAGCGAAATCTGAAGACGGCCCGCGCCTGGATGCACAAGGAAACTTTTGTCGAGTTCTGGGCCCAGCCGGATCTCGGTGCCGGACGGAAATTCTTCGCCCAGTGGTTCCCGGCCGCCCGGCGCTCCAAACTCGAACCAATCAAGAAAGTCGCGCTCACCCTGAAAAACCATCTCAGCGGCCTCCTCAACTACTTCCTGTATCCGATCACCAACGCCATGACCGAGGGCTTCAACTCGAAGATTCAGGCCATCAAAGCGGACGCCCGCGGCTTCCGTCGTTTCGAAAATTACCGCGCTCGGATTCTCTTTCACTGCGGCAAACTCAGCATGCTGCCCGATCTATCCCCCAAACTCGCCCACTGAAATCCGCGAAGAACCAAAATGAGGGCCAAGGTGAAGGAGCGCTTCCGCGAGGCGCGCGGGCGAAACGTGGAGCGGTTTATCCGCGAAACGCTAAACCCGCTGCTTCGGGGAGGATGAACTACTTCCGCCTCAGCGAGACCAAGGGGTTCGCAGCGGAACTGGACGGCTGGATCAGGCGGCGGCTGCGCGGCGTGATCTGGCGACAGTGGAAACGCCCGGCCACGCGATACCGGCGCCTCCGGGCGCTTGGTCTCGACGAGGCCCGGGTGCTCGCCAGCGGACACAACGGCCGCGGGGCATGGTTCAACAGCGGCGCTTCGCACATGCATGCCGCCTTTCCGACAAAGGCGTTGGCCGACATGGGCCTTATAAACCTGCTCGAAACATTAACCGTCTATGCCAAATCCTCCTCTTAAGGAACCGCCGCGATACGTGAACCGTACGTCCGGTGGTGTGGGAGCCAGGGGAGGGCAACCTCCCCGGCTACCCGATACACCCGGCGCGAACAGGTTCAGCCGTAGGAAACGCTGACACGCGTTTTCCTACCTGCCCTGTTGCTTCTGAGCTACGCCTTAACGCGACGGGGAAGGATCTCCGGCGCAACCTGCCAGCGGACCATCCAATGGTCTTCGAGACGCTCGAGCGCGAGAACGGCGCATTTCTTGAGAACGAAGCGTGGTGGATCTGCTGCTCCGCTGACGAGCAGGGAGGCCAACGCGCTGAGGTGAGGCTCGTGTCCGACGATTGCGAGCGGCAGCTTCCTGCTCTCGAGGCGCCGGGCGATGATCGCGGGATCGTCTTCACCCTGGAGACCGCTCACTTCCAGCAATCGCGCGTCGAGATCAAGTCGCTTGACCAACTGCGCCGCCGTTTGGCGCGACCGAGCAAGAGGACTATGCCAGAATTCGCCGGCGTCGAGACTGCCGGATGCCGTCAGGAATATCGTGACGACGCGGATCTGCGCGCGACCCCGTTTGCTGAGCGGCCGAACCGAATCCTCAGCCGCGTCTACTGCGTGGGCATGCCTGATCAGGTACAGCATCACGGCGCCACAACTGGAGGCGGATTCGGGCTTGCTTCAACCCACCGGCCTGGATGCGGGAGAAACGGGTCGTGGCTTTCCGACCGACCTGATGCCGACCCTTCTGACCGGATGGGCACTTGCGAATATCCATGATGCGCTTCATACGGAGTGTTGCCGATTTGCATCGGTTCGTGCCCTGCAGTGACGCCGGAAAAACCTTGGCACATCGGCCAGCGTCTAAATGTCATAAAGGACGACCTTACCGCTAACATGAAAACGATCCCACTCTTGGCTGCTGCCGTCATCACGAGCGCGGCATTTGTGCCGGCGTCGCCGGCGCAGAGTCCCACCACGCCCGCCCCCGCGGTCTCCATGACCGCAGGCACCAACACTGATCCCACCGATCTGGCGACGGCCCTGAAGCCGAACCAGGTCGTTTACGCTCCCCGGCTGCCGACGCCCCAGGAACTGAGCGAGGTGGCGAAGGCCCACGGCTTCACGGTCGACCGAATCGACCAATCGGCCAACCAGATCACGGTCGCGTACAAACTGCCCGACGGGCAGCGCAGCGTCGTCGGTTATGTGCTGCTCTCGTCTGCCACTGCGCCCGGTGGCACAACCGCGGTCGTGGCGCCCGCGCCCACAGTCGTCTATCAGACGTCGCCTCGCGTCGTTTACTACGATCCATGGGCCTACGACAGCTATGATCCGTGGTACTACTATCCGCCGGTGGGGTTGAGCTTTGGGTTTGGATTCGGCCACTTCCGTGGGGGGCACGGGTATTACCGTGGAGGTGGCGGGTTCCATCACGGATGGCACCGCTAGTTCGCTTGAGACCGATCTTTCGACCTGACGTCTTTCTTCCGACCATGAGCAAACTCTCACTTCTTGCTTCGACTCTGGCATTATCGACGCTGCTCACGGGCTGCGTCGGGACGGGCCCCAATACCCAGCAAGGCGCGGTGACTGGCGGTGCGCTGGGTGCGCTGGCGGGCGCGATCATTGGCAACAACAGCCGGGGAGGAAACGCGCTCGGCGGCGCACTCATCGGCGGCGCTGCCGGAGCGATCGCCGGAGGCACGATCGGCAACAGTATCGATAATCAGAACGGCACGGTCTACGGCGCCGAGCGCGAAAATGTGACGCCCTACACCGTGTCGAGGACGAGCCCTCCGCCTCCGCCGCCGCCCCCGACGGCATCGGAGACAGTGCCGCCGGCTCCTGCACCCAACGCGGTTTGGATTCCTGGATACTGGAGTTTCAATGGCGGCGGGTACGTCTGGGCTGCCGGACATTGGGAGATTCCACCAGCCGGGACGAACAGCTACGTGGCGGCGCATTGGGAAAATCGCAGCGGGTCGCTGGCCTACGTGCCGGCGTACTGGCGTTGACGCCGACCTGAAGCACAGGACTGCAGCGGGGAAATTCCCGCTGCTTTTTTTTGGTGCGCCCGGCAGGGCGCACCTGCTGGACAGTGAACATGAGTAAACACACATGTAAGTCTGTTGACCGCCCTGCAGAGGGAAGGTCTAGCCGAAGGGCAACTGCGGCGTCGCGAGGCGACCGTGGGAAGGAAGCCCATGGCAAAGCGCTGGCCTGACGAACAGGAATCGCATGAGGCGTACGCGTTGGGCGAGGAGGCCAATATCTCTAAAGCCCGAAGTCTGCACGGAAAGCGCGTACGTAGATGCGGCAGGCATAAGCGTGAAGGCAGGTGCGCATTACCCGGGGAGATCTGCGGAGCCGCTCGCAAGGGCTACCAGCGTCGGAAGGCGCCGGGACAAGTCCGCAGAAGTCAGCCGAGGTCATAGTAGCCCACGATCAGGGGTGAAGGATCGAACCGAAAGAGGACGGTGCAAACCGAATCCATGAACCTGCGTGAAGCAGCAGAAGAGTCCGCCGCGTATCGGACTGCCGTGGGCGAAGTCGCTGGCCGGAATGCCAGTGGGAACGCGCAAGGTGCGGCAAGCGCAGCATCGGAGGAAAGTCACTGCATCGGGCAAGGGACGGGACTGATCGAGCAGATGATCGAACGCGGCAACCTGAACGCCGCGTGGAAACGGGTCAGTCGGAACCAAGGAGCGGCGGGAGTCGATGGGCTCGACCTCGAGCGCACGGCGACGCTGATCCGAAAGGAATGGGATAAAATCAAGGCGCTGCTGCGGGCGGGCCGATATCGGCCAGAGCCAGTCAGACGCGTCGAGATCCCAAAACCCAACGGCGGAATCCGCCTGTTGGGAGTCCCGACGGTACTGGATCGGTTCTTACAGCAGGCGGCGCTTCAGGTGCTCAGTCCGTTGTTCGAGCCGCACTTCTCGGAGCACAGCTATGGGTTTAGGCCCGGACGCAGTGCGCACCAAGCAGTGCTCGCCGCGCGCGGGTACCAGCGTGCCGGGAAGCGATGGGTGGTGGACATTGACCTCGCGAGTTTCTTCGACGAGGTGAACCACGACCTGCTGATGGCCAGAGTCAGACGCCGGGTGAAGGACGTACGGATGCTCAAACTCATCCGGGCGTTCCTGCAAAGCGGCGTGATGATCGGCGGGGTGAACCAGCCGAGCGAGAAAGGCACGCCGCAAGGCGGGCCGCTCTCGCCGTTGCTGTCGAATATCCTGCTCGATGATCTGGACAAGGAACTGGAGAAGCGAGGGCACCGATTCTGTCGCTACGCCGATGACTGCAATATCTACGTAGGCAGTCAGCGCAGCGGTGGCCGGGTGCTTGAGTCGCTGACGCAGTTCCTCGAAGGGGTGATGAAGCTAAAGGTCAACCGCGCGAAGAGTGCGGTAGATCGTCCGGTCAACCGGGTGTTCCTCGGCTACAGCTTCACCGTCCACCATCAGACGAAAATCCGGGTGCCGGCGAAGACCTGTCAGAAAATGAGGGCCAAAGTGAAGGAGCGCTTCCGCGAGGCGCGCGGGCGAAACGTGGAGCGGTTTATCCGCGAAACGCTAAACCCGCTGCTTCGGGGATGGATGAACTACTTCCGCCTCAGCGAGACCAAGGGGTTCGCAGCGGAACTGGACGGCTGGATCAGGCGGCGGCTGCGCGGCGTGATCTGGCGACAGTGGAAACGCCCGGCCACGCGATACCGGCGCCTCCGGGCGCTTGGTCTCGACGAGGCCCGGGTGCTCGCCAGCGGACACAACGGCCGCGGGGCATGGTTCAACAGCGGCGCTTCGCACATGCATGCCGCCTTTCCGACAAAGGCGTTGGCCGACATGGGCCTTATAAACCTGCTCGAAACATTAACGGTCTATGCCAAATCCTCCTCTTAAGGAACCGCCGCGATACGTGAACCGTACGTCCGGTGGTGTGGGAGCCAGGGGAGGGCAACCTCCCCGGCTACCCGAAGCCGTTTCGCCCGCAAGTCTCAGGCCGCCGCTACGGGCTGACCAGGAGGCGCGGATGAGGCGGACGCTGGCGCTCGAGGCGGCGTCCGCCCTTCGCGCCGAAACGTGCGGAGCACGAGCGCGAAGACGCCGACGAGGAGTCCGTAGGTGTGCGAGCCGCGCGACACACTCCCGCCTTGGAACTCGGTGACCAGGCCGGGCAGCACCGGGATGAGCAGCCCGAATCCGAGTACCGACAGCACCGTCGTGACGAAGATGAATCCCAACGCGGGCTGCCGGGGCGCGGATGCGTTCACGAGCGACAATTTGCGAACTGATTCTATTGGCGAGCCCAGGACTCGGCCGGTGAATACGCGGGCGGCACGTGCGAGCAAATGGGCGATGGCGGGCAGCGCAGCGAACCGGCGCGAGTCTCTATCGCTTCGTCAACGGCAATGATCGGCCGACTGGGCGTTGCCTCTGCTGACGGCAGCCGCACAGCCACCCTGCGCGGTGTGCGAAGCGGAAGGGCTAGCCAGCCGTGACCGGATTAACGAGTGTGCCGATGCGTTCGATCTCCACGGCGATCGTGTCGCCGGGTTTGAGCCAGACCGGTGGCGTGCGGGCAAAGCCCACGCCTTCGGGCGTGCCGGTCAAAATCACGGTGCCGGCGGGCAAGGTCTTGTCCGCGGTGAGGAATTCGATCAGCGCCGGCACGTCGAAAATCATGTCGGACGTCCAGGAGTCCTGCATGACCACGCCGTTGAGCAGCGAGCGAATCCGAAGGGAATTGGGATTCGGAATCTCATCCGGAGTCACGAGGACGGGCCCCAGCGGACAAAACGTGTCGAAGCTTTTCGGGTGGCAGAACTGACCTCCCGCATACTCCCGCTGCCAGTCGCGGGCGCTGATGTCGTTCGCGCACGTGTAGCCGAGGACGTAGTCGAAGGCGTCAGCGCGAGCGACATTGCAGGCGGCCCGACGAAGGACGATGGCGAGTTCGGCTTCGTAATCGGGCTTCGCGGTCGGCTGCCGCGCCGGCAGCCGGATCGGGTCGCCCGGATTCTGAAGACTGCCCGGAAGCTTCATGAACCACATCGGGCGCTTCGGTGGCGGCTTGCCGCCTTCAGCTGCATGCTTCGCGTAGTTCAGGCCGATGCCGATGATACAGGACGGCACAACGGGGGAGAGCAACCTGCCCGGGGCGACAGCCCGGTCGGTGGCCGAGAAGCTGCCATACAGGTCGCCGGTGAGTTCTCGGGCAGAGCCGGCGGAATCCAGCGCGGCGTACCGCGGCCCGTCGGACGTGAGGTGGCGAATCAGTTTCACGCCGCTAGGGAAGCCAAAGCGAGTGCGTGGGCAATCCGGAGTTGCGGTTGCGAACAGGAAAGTCCGGACGGCGCGGCGGCGTACCCGGGGCCGGAAACGAGGGCGGCTCGAAACGCGAAAGCGGCGGCGGATCCGGATTCACGTTGCCGAAGCAGGCGGCGGTGCAGCTGGAGAACCGTCAAATTGACCGCGTTGTGAATCGGCACATGTTCGCGATCGTTGTGGTGGCCACGGCACAGGATGAACTTCCGCACTTGGAGCGGCAGGCGGAGCGCGGGTCGGAGCTGCGCGTCGTAGTTTCTGCGTGTTGCGAGCGAGCCGCGGCGGCTGCGCGGGACAAGTTGAATGCGGCGTCGGTGCATGAGGCCCGGCGGAGTCTGAAGCGCGCGCGGGCCGTACTGAGGCTCGGTGAGGAACTCGGAGTCGGAGGTACCAGGGCGGCGCGGCACCGGTTGTCGCGGCTCGGGCGGAGGCTGGCGCCGCTGCGGGATGTGTCGGTCGTGGCAAAGGTGGCGCGCAAACTTGGCATGGACATGAGCGTGCCCGTGCCAGCTCCGTCGACCGGGCAGAGGGGCTGGGTGGCGTGGCGCGACGAGTTGCGGGGGAAAACGCAGGGGCTGCAGCGGCTGCGCTGGGGTCATCCGGACGGGGGCGATCTCCGGCGAGCGTTGTCGCACGGAGCGCGCCGGATCTGCAAACGCGCTCAGGAGGCCCGTGAGTCCAGAGAAATACTCGCGGCGCATGAATGGCGCAAAGCGGCGATCGTGCTGCGTGAGCAAATCGCGGTGACACGGCGGGCGACCTCTGACGGGGTCGATCGGGTGCAGGCACAGCTCGTGAAGCTGGCGAAGGATCTCGGTGCCATGATGGACTACACCGTGTTTCTCTCGGCGATGGCGACGCGCGCCGATGCGGTTGGGGGGACGGAAGCGTGCCGGGTCGCGGAAAAGAAACGGGACCGTGCGCTGAAATGCGCATGGAACCGCTGGCCGAAACTGCGGCGCATGCTGCGGCGGATGGACTGAGCCGGAATCAGCCGGCCGGATATGGCCCGAGGTGCCGGTTCGAATGCAGACCGCGCCGCACGTCCTTTTCACGTGCTCCCGCTCGTGGGCGCGGGCAGCCGGCCGCGGAAGCGTTCAGGCTGGCGATCCTGCGAAAGCGTCCATCCCCACGCACGAACAGATCAGGTTGCGGTCGCCGTAGACGTTGTCGACGCGACCGACGCTGGGCCAGAACTTGCTGGCGCGGGTCGAGGGACTTGGAAACGCGGCGAGTTCCCGCGAGTACGGATGGTTCCACTCGTCGGCGCACACGGCCCGGGCCGTATGCGGCGCGTGCTTGAGCGGATTGTTGGACTTGTCGGATTCGCCATTCACGACCGCCTGCATTTCGCCGTGAATCGAGATCAGGGCGTCGCAGAAGCGATCGAGCTCGGACTTCGCCTCGCTCTCCGTCGGTTCGATCATGAATGTGCCGGGAACCGGGAACGACATAGTGGGCGCATGATAGCCGTAATCCATGAGCCGCTTGGCGGCATCATCGACCTCGACCCCATGCTTCTTCCAGGCGCGAAGGTCGACGATGCACTCGTGGGCGATCAGGCCCGCGTTGCCGCGGTAAAGGACGGGGAAGTACTCTTCCAGACGGCGGGCGACGTAGTTGGCTTTCAGGATCGCGAACCGGGTGGCGTCAGTCAGTCCGTCGGGGCCCATCATCCGGATGTACATCCACGAGATCACGAGGATGGACGCCGAGCCGTGCGGTGCGGCGCTGACCGCATGCCCGAGTCGGGCCGTGGGCTCGGGGCGCCGGGCGTTCTCCGCGAGCACGTGACCCGGAAGAAACGGCGCGAGATGGCGGGCAACCGCGATCGGCCCGACACCCGGACCGCCACCGCCGTGAGGGATGCAAAACGTCTTGTGCAGATTCAGGTGGCAGACGTCCGCGCCGATGTGACCGGGGGAGGTGAGCCCGACCTGGGCATTCATGTTGGCACCATCCATGTACACCTGCCCGCCGTGGCCATGAACAACCGCGCAAATGTCCTTGATGCCCGCCTCGAAGACGCCGTGCGTCGACGGGTACGTGACCATCAAAGCCGCCAGGTCGCGAGCGTGGGCGGCCGCCTTGGCGCGGAGATCGGGGAGATCGATGTTGCCGTTCGCGTCGCATGCCACCGGCACGACCTTGAAGCCGCACATCGCGGCACTCGCCGGGTTTGTGCCGTGCGCGCTCGTGGGAATGAGGCAGACGTGACGATGGCTCTCACCGCGCGATTCGTGATAGCCCCGGATCGCGAGCAAGCCGGCGTACTCGCCCTGCGAGCCGGCGT
This sequence comes from uncultured Verrucomicrobiae bacterium, assembly GCA_963705935.1. Classification (GTDB taxonomy): domain Bacteria; phylum Verrucomicrobiota; class Verrucomicrobiia; order Opitutales; family Opitutaceae; genus Opitutus. The sequence continues at coordinate 16,537 of OY970130.1, forward strand.
TGGGCTGGAGGGAAACCGCCGCGAAGCCGGTGATCTCGGCCAGCCAGCTTTCGAGATCGCTGAAGAGCTTCCGGTAACCGGCGGCCTGCTCCGCGGGAACGAACGGATGGAGCCGGCTGAACTCGGGCCACGACACGGGAAGCATCTCGCTCGCCGCGTTCAGCTTCATCGTGCAGGAGCCCAGCGAGATCATCGAGTGGCAGAGCGAGAGATCCCTGGACTCGAGTCGCTTGATGTAACGCAGCATCTCGTGCTCGGTGTGATGCCGGTTGAACACGGAGGCGGTGAGGAATCCCGAGGGGCGCGCGTGAGGGGAGGGGAAAGCGGCCGCGTCCGGTGCAGATGGGCCTGCTGACACTAGTCGGCCGGGGCCAGCGACCCCCGCTACATCCGGAGACGATTCGGCTTCGGCGCTGAAGAAGCTAAAGATCGTGTGCACGTCCTCGAGGGAAGTCGTCTCGTCCAGCGAAACTCCGACGGTTTGTTCGTCGATCCTTCGCAGGTTGAAACGCTTCGCGTTCGCTGCGGCATGGATCCTGCCGGCGTCGACTCCGTGAATGGTCAACGTGTCGAACACCGGCTCCGCGTTGACCTTGGCGCCCGCCGCGGCGAGGGCCTGCCCCAGGAGATCGGTCAGCAGCTTCACACGCCAGGCGATGCGTTTCAGGCCATCGGGACCGTGGTAGATGGCGTACATCGACGCCATCACGGCGAGGAGGACCTGCGCGGTGCAGATGTTCGACGTCGCCTTGTCGCGGCGGATGTGCTGCTCGCGCGTACCCAGCGCCAGTCGCATGGCGGGATCGCCGTGGACGTCCTTCGAGACGCCGACGAGACGTCCGGGCATCTGGCGTTTGAACGCATCCCTCGTCGCGAGGAATCCGGCATGCGGCCCACCGAACCCGAGCGGCACGCCAAACCGTTGGGCCGAGCCGACGGCGACGTCGGCACCGAACTCGCCGGGCGGCCGCAGGAGCGTGAGCGCAAGCAGATCCGTCGCCACGATCGTGAATGCGCCCGCCGCATGGGCGGCGGCGAAAAACTTTTCGAAATCGTGAATGGAGCCGGTGGTGTCGGGGTACTGCACCAGAACGCCGAAGGTGCGGCTGTCCGGCCGGTACTCCGCGTGCTCGCCCACCCGGACCTCGATGCCGAGCGGCTTGGCCCGGGTCTGGACGATGTCGATCGTCTGCGGGTGGCAGGCGGACGAGACGAAGAAGACGGGGTGGGCCGCGGCATCGCCCTCCTTCAGCCGGTGGCACATCATCATCGCCTCGGCTGCGGCGGTGCCTTCGTCGAGCATCGAGGCGTTGGCGATTTCCAGTCCGGTCAGATCGGAGACCACCGTCTGGAAATTGAGCAGCGCTTCGAGCCGGCCCTGCGAGATCTCCGCCTGATACGGGGTGTACGCGGTGTACCAGCCCGGATTCTCGAGGATCGTTCGCTGAATGACCGGTGGCGTGATCGTGTCGTAGTAGCCGAGGCCGATGACGCTCCGGAAGATCTCGTTCCGGGCGGCGATCCCGCGCAACTCGGCGAGCGCGGCGCTCTCGCCCAGCGCGGCCGGCAGCGCGAGCGGCGCGCGCCGGATTTGCGGAGGGACGGCGGCATCGATGAGCGCATCGAGCGAGGGCTGGCCGAGCAGCGCGAGCATCCCCGCGGTTTCGGCGCCATCGCCGAGGTGCCGGCGGGCAAACGAGTCGGTGGGAGCAAGGAGGTCGCGGGATGAAGACATGAGAAAAACCCGACGGTAGGCGGCGAAGACGGTCACGCAACCGCGAATCGGCGATCGCGGACGGAGGCGGATTTCGCATGGACGGCGCCGGCGGCGCGTTGCGTTTCGGCGAGGCCTTGCTTCGTTCGCGGGGCATGACGCGACGAGAACGGGCGGCCTATGTCGACCGGCGGCTGGCGGAACTCTATCCGGATCCGCCGATTCCGCTGCAGCACAGGGACGCGTTTACCCTGCTGCTCGCCGTGCTGCTATCGGCGCACACGACGGATCGCTCGGTGAACCGTGTCACGCCCGAGCTGTTTGCGATCGGGGACACGCCGGAAAAGATGGCGCGCGTGCCCGTCGCGGAGATCCAACGGATCATCCGATCGGTGGGGCTGGCGCCGGCGAAGGCGAAGGCGATTTCGGGTCTCTCGCGGATGCTGGTCGAGAAGCACGGTGGACGGGTGCCGCGCACGTTCGAAGAACTGGAGGAGCTGCCAGGGGTGGGCCACAAGACGGCGAGCGTGGTGATGGTGCAGGCGTTCGGCGTCCCGGCCTTTCCGGTCGACACTCACATCCACCGCGTGGCGGAGCGCTGGAAGCTGAGCGACGGCCGCAGCGTGGAGCAGACGGAGCGGGACCTGAAGGCACTTTTCCCGAGCGAACGCTGGAGCAAGCTGCACCTGCGGATGATCTACTACGGACGCGAGAAGTGTCCGGCGCGCGGCTGCGACGGCGCGAGGTGCGACATCTGCCAGGCGCTGTTTCCCAGAAGGAAACCGGCGAGGCCGGCCGGGAATGGCCGAGGATCGTGAACTCCGCGGCCGGGATCGGCGCCGCGGCGCGCGCCTCGCAACGGCGGAAGTGCGGCGATTTCGGGCGACGGCCTGCTTGCCTCGCGAGGCGAAAGACCACTCGCCGCGCACGGCCGCGGTCACACCATCTTCGCACCATTTTCGAGGAGCAGCTGCCTCAGGATCGAGCGATGGCAACGGCTCTCGTCCTCGCAGTAGCAGCCGACGGAGAAATTCGTCCTGTGCGAAAGCTTCGCGAGCAGCGCGAGGTCATGTCGGGCCGGCGGAGCGGCCATCTCGGCCTTGTATTTCCGCGCGAAAGCGGACCACTGCGCCGGCGTCTTGGCGGCGAGGGCAAGCTTCATCGTGGGCACGCTCGGCGCGAGGTTGGGAAACCAGACATCGTACCAGTTCCCGGCGGAGAACTGCGATTTCGGCACACCGCGCGGGGGCCGGCGGACCGTGCCGATCCGAGTGCCCTCTTCGGGTAGACGGTTGGTGCCAAGGCGAACAACGCGCACACTCATGATTTATTCCTCGCAGGGAGCCGCGGCGACAACGTGAACGATGCCCGCGGCGTGACAAGCGCGGACGACCCGATGTCACCGCGACAGCGCGTTGTGGTTTCGAAACAACGTCGTGGTTTTCGTGACATTGGCGTTGGCCCATCCTGAGAGCCTCCATCCGTGCGGGTGGAGCTTATCGGAGCGGCTTCACGCCGCGATTCGCTCGCCGCGAGAAATTCGTATCGCGGCGTAAAGCCGCTCCTGCTTCCGGCAGCCCGGCCCAGAATGTGGAGGCGCTCTTTGCCGTGGCCATTTGAATTGGGCAACCGAACGGCGCGGCGATGGTTTGATGATTCAGATCCCGCGCTCGGCCCGGCGTTCACCAATGGCACTGGCGGGCACCGGGCGCTGTTCTGCCTCGATGCGCGTCAGCAGCTCCCGCGCAGCCTCGAGCACGACCTGAGGGTGCGTGCGCTGGATGTAGTGGGTGGCATCGGCAATCACGGTGTGGCGCCGGATCGGACTGACCGAAGCAGCGACGAGTTCCTCGTGCAGGTCGTACACCGCCTGCCAGATCGCCTTGCGCTCGACCTCGGTTTTCCCGGGGATCGGCGGCCCGGCGCCGGCGGTCAGCACATAAATCGGCGTGTGACCGAGATCGATCGCGCGGCCTCCCCACGCGTCGGAAGCGGATAAAAACGCGCGGAGTTCGGCGCCGGAAGTTCGGACGTGCTTCGTCTGATTCGCGATTGGATCCGACCGATGCATGAGCAGCTGTGGCAGACCAAATGGCGCCGCCCGCGATAACTGGGTCATCAGGAACGTCATGATGGCCGGAGGCGAAGGCAGCTTCTTGAACTGATCCTTGTGCGATGGATCGATGAGGAGCAGGCCGGCGACTTCGGCGGGATAACGCGTTGCGTAGAGTGTCTGCGTCAGGCCGCCCAGCGAGTGTCCCACCAGAATGTACGGCTTCGGGATACCGGCGGCCTCGAGTGTGCGGTGAAGGTCGTCGACGATCTGCTCTGCCGAGCGCGGTGCCGGGCCTTCATCGCTCCAGCCCAGTCCGGCCCGGTCGTAGAGGAAAGTGCGGCTGATCTGGGCGAAGGACTCCTCCAGCGGTCCCCACGAATCGCTGTAGTCGCCGAGTCCCGCCTCGAGCACAAACGTGTATCGGCCTTCGCCACTGACCCGATAATGAATGCGCCGGCCGTCGAGCGTCGCATACGAACCGGCGGGGCGTAGGGCCGAAGTCTGCGCGTCCTTCCACCGTTGAAGCGCGAATCCGAAACCGACCGCGATCACAAGGACCCCGGCGAACACGAACGCGGTCCGTCGCAGCACGCGCTTCCACTTTGGCGGCCTCAGAATGTCCATGGATGTTTGGCGCGCCCGAGAACTTGCCAGGCGATCGGGCCCAGCAAGCCGAAGACGATCCAGCCGGAAGAATGACGGCTCGGACGCTCGGACACCAGAGTTCCGGGAATCTCTCTACACCGTCTCCCGTTCCCACATCCGTATCATGGCGCCGTCCTCGGAAGCGAACAGGCCGCTCACGCTGCATCCGGATGTCTGCGTCCACCGAATCAAGGCCAGATCGAGGCGCCCCGGACCAGCGCACCGATCGCGAAGTTGACACAGTGTACCGAGGGGGCGATCGCCCACGGGCTAAGGTTGTTGCCGATGGATTGCTCATCGGGCTGCCGCTTCCGCAGTGGCCTTGCGTTCTGTATCCTGCTGGGCCGCTCGCGGTATCACGATGCAAGCTATCGCAGGAATCTTCACCCGGCTCCCGGCCGCACAAACTCGTCGGACGCTCGAGGCCATGCTACAGAGCATGAAGCACGAAACGTCCTACACGTGCACGTCCTGCATCGATTACCGGAACGGATGGTACTGTGGCTGTGTTTCGGCGGACGGCGGAGCAAACGATGAAGCGCCTGAGGCGAACGGCCGGCGATCAAGGTTGTTGTTCACCGGCGAATGTTATGCGGACAACGCCGGAGCGCGCCGGGGTATTCGATCTGTGCGTGAGCTGCTGGAGAGTTTTGAAAAGCACGGCGCTGATTTCGCGGCCACGCTGAACGGGTGGTTCGCCGGAGTGCTACTCGATGCGGAAAGCGGGAAGGCGGTTTTGTTCAACGACCGCTATGGAATGAGGAAACTTTACTGGTACGAGGAACCGGGTGCGTTTTATTTCGCATCGGAAGCCAAGGCCTTGCTGCGCGTGGTTCCTGCGCTCCGCGATTTCGATCCGAGGAGCGTCGCCGAGTACCTGTGCTTCGACTCGGTGTTGGACGACCGCACCTATTTCCCGAACGTTCGGGCGATACCGAACGGGTCGGTATGGATCTTCGACCGCGACAGAGTTCAAAAGAAGTCGTACTTCGACACCGGCTATCGCGAACGCCGGCCGCCGCTGGCACCGCGCGAGTTCACCAGCCGCTTCGCGGAGACTTTTGCCCGGGTGTTGCCCCGGTATCTGTCGGGCGACCGGGTTTCAATCGGTCTGACTGGAGGACTGGATACGAGACTGATGCTGGCGTACCTGCCGCGAGATACGGCCAACCTCTCCGCGTTCACCTTTGCCGGCATGTATGGGGATAGCTGCGACCTCCGGATCGCGCGCCAACTGTGCCTGGAGGAAGGGCTCTCGCATACCTGTTTCCGGCTCGGTCCGGACTTCCTCTCCAACTTCGCGGCGCACGCAGAGCACTGCCTTTACGTCACCGATGGACAGGCCGACGTGACGAACGTCGATTCGTTCTATTTCGCCCACCGAATGCGGAATTCTGCTCCGGTCGAGTTGCTCGGAATGTTCGGGAGCCAGGTGCTGGGCCGGGTACGACGCGCATTGCGCCGTCGCGTCTCGGCGCGCGAGCTGCTCGCGCCGGATTTCATGGCGCAAGTCGAAGCCGCGTCGAAGGCATTGCAGCCGTTTCGTGACGAGCACGCTCTCACGTATCTGCTGAAGCGAGAAATCCCGTGGTACTGGTCACGATTCGCTGTGCCCCAGATGTCACAGCAGATCCTGCGCAGTCCGTATCTCGACAATGATCTGATCGATCTGTTGTACCAGGCTCCGCCGGGGGTTGACGGGTCGGCACTGGAAGTCGAGGCGATCATGAGAGTCCGTCGGGAGCTTCTCGATATCCCCACGAACAAAGGCGTCGGAGGGCGGTTGCCCTGGCCACTCTCGGTTCTTGTCCACGCAGCCATTCGATCGCGGCTATTGGCGGACAAGGCGTTGAACTGGGACGCTCTGCCATGGTCCCTGCATCACGCAGTGTCCCGGATCGATTCGGTCGTCCTGGCGCCGCTTCGTCTCGACCGGTTGGTTTTCGGCTGTGAATTCTACCGGCACTACAACCGTTGGTTTCGTCGCGAGCTGGCGCCGTATCTCCAATCTGTTCTTCTCGATCCGCGAACCCTGTCGCGTCCATATTGGAATGGTCGCGTTCTGGCGCGCATGCTGGACGAACACATCCGCGGGCGCAGACGGTGGCTATCAGAGTTGCGCAAGGTGCTGACCCTGGAACTCGTCCACCGCCTCCTCGTGGAGCAGAAGGCGTAGAGGCGAGCGTCCACGCGCCGTCGCTTCAGTCGCTCGGGAAGGTCGTCGGTCGGGCCGATGTCGAAATGAAGGCTGCGAGCCTCGGATTTCAAGACGTCCTCGCAGCGAGCGAAGGCTGGTGGACGCTCCGGGACTCGAACCCGGGACCCCTAGTGTGTGATACTAGTGCTCTAACCAACTGAGCTAAGCGTCCGATTGGGGAGGCGAGAACGTGGAGGCGGCGTTGAGCCAAATCAACCTTGTTTTGCAGAGGCCGCCCGCGGTGCGGCCCGCCTCCGAAGGCAGACGATTGCCCGACGCCGTGTGCGAGATGGAAAGTGGGTGCTCCGAGGTGGACGCGACATTTGTCGGGGCGATGCAGCCGCGAAGAAGGCGGCAAGCGATTCGAGCCCGACGGGGACATTGGGCTACTGGAGTTTGGCGAATTTCAGTCGAGGGGTATCGGATCGGCGTACGAACTTCCCGCCGGGGTCACCGCCGACCCCGGCTACAAGGACCGCAAGTGCGGTAGCGATGTTGCCGGGCTCACTGAGCCCGGCCCCTGGAGTTTGGCCAGCGTCAGTCGGCGGCCAGGTGGCGCCGGTCTCCGTCCGGCGGCGAAGCACATGGGAGATGCGTTCGCCGGTCGGAGACCGGCGCCACGGGGACCAACCGCCAAAGCCCCGCTCTATTCTGCTTCGGAACTGCAGGTTGCAAGTTTGCCTTTTGTGAGACCTAGCCAAATTGGGGATCCGGAGCACATTGCCCGGTCCCCCTAAACGCCCTCCCGGCTTGGCGCGTTCGGAGAATCTCCCGAACTGGACGCGTGATCGCTATCCGCTTCTTCCACACACCTCCCTCCATGGTCAGCTCAAAATCCCCCGAAGTGCCGGACAGTATCGCCGCAAACGGCAGCACGCCCCGCCCACTCAACGATGTCGTCATCCGCCTCGCCGGCGATTCGCAGGACGGAATCCAGACGATCGGCGGATTTCTTGCGCGGCTGGCGGGCCGAAGCGACCAGGAGGTGATGACGTACATGACGATCCCGTCCACGATCTCGGGCGGTCCGTCGATCTTCCAGGTACGGATGGGCACAGGCGACATTCTCACGGCGGGAGACCAGGCGGATTTCCTAGTGGCATTCTACCAGCACAGCTACGACCACCACATCGATTCGCTGCGGCCCGGTGGCGTCCTGATCTACGACAAGGACCACGTCACCCCCGATCCCGACGACAAACGCCACGTTGCCGTGGGCGTGCCGATCACGACGGGGACGATCGAAGCCGTCGGCGGGGCCGGGAAGGAGAAGGGGAAGAACATCTACGTGCTCGGGTTGCTGGCGCGAATTTTCGGACTGGAGGTTCCGAAGCTGGCGAAGCTGATCGAAGAGCGTTTCGGCGGTCGCAACGAGGACATCGTGCGCAACGCCATGCTGGCGTTCGACGCCGGCTACGGGTGGCCCGGAGAATCGATTCGCGAACTGTTCTGCCGGTTCGAAACGGCGGCGCGTCCACCGTCCGGCCGACCGCAGATCACCATGGACGGAAACATGGCGGTGGCGTACGGGCTGATCGCCGCTGGCGTGCGCCACGGGGCGGGCTATCCGATCACGCCGTGGTCCTCGATCATGGAGATCCTCCGGACCGAACTCCCGAAATACGGCGGCGTGTTCGTGCAGGCGGAGGACGAACTGGCGGCGATTTCGTACGCGCTGGGATTTTCGTATTCGGGTCATCTCGCCGTGACCGGGAGCTCGGGCCCCGGGCTGTCGCTGAAGATGGAGGCGCTCGGGTGGGCGGTGATGGCCGAGATGCCGCTCGTCGTGATCAACGTCCAGCGCGGCGGGCCTTCGACCGGGCTGCCGACGAGCGTCGAGCAGAGCGATCTGCTCCAGGCGATCCATGGCAGCCACGGCGACGCCCCCCGGGTGGTGCTCGCGCCGAAGAACGTCGAGGATTGCTTTTACGTGGCGATCGAGGCGGCGCGGATCGCGCGCAAATACAGCACGCCAGTCATCGTTCTGACCGACCAGGCGCTTGCCACGCGCATCGAGGCCTTCGACGAGCCCGACCTCTCCGGGCTGATGGCGGATCCGGCGCCCGACCGGCGCGAGCGGCCGGCGGATTTCAAGCCTTACGCGCTCGACCGGCTGACGCGCCACGCGCCGCCCGGATCCACGATTGCCACGGGCGTTTATCCGATCGTGTCCGGGCTCGAGCATGACGAACTCGGGCACCCCAGCGGGAGTCCGGCGATGCACCAAAAGATGACGGCGAAGCGCCGCGAGAAATTGAAGGCGCTCGCGGCGGAGCTGCCGGTGCCGGAGGTGTTCGGCGATGAAGAAGGCGACGTGCTGCTGGTCGGGTGGGGCTCCACCTTCGGCCCGGTGCGCGAGGCGCTCGTGCGGTTGCGCACCGGCGGGACCCGCGCGGGCCAGATTCACCTGAGGAACCTGCATCCGCTCCCGCCGGGGATCGACGCGCTGTTCAGCCGGTACCGGCTGGTGCTCGTGGTGGAGATGAACGACCAGGGACTTTATGGATACGGGCAGCTGGCGACGATGCTGCGCGCACGGTACGCGATGCCGCACATCCGCAGCATCACCAAGACCGACGGCCTCACGTTCAAGGTGTCGGAGATCGTCGAGTCGGTTTCACGCCACGTGGCGTACGGCACGTTGCGCGACACGAAGCCCCAGCCGGCCGCGGCCGACTGAAGCCGACGGCGGCAGCACTTTCGAAGAAGCCCCTGCGATCACCAAACAGCACGCAGCAGCAATCCCCGGTCTCAGTCATCCCAGTCCTTCGTTCCCATGTCCTCCCTTGCTCCCGCCCCCGCGCCGGCGACCAACGATCGCGCTCCGCTGACCAAGAAAGCCCTCACGGCGGATCATCCCACGTGGTGCCCCGGCTGCGGCGATTTCGCCGTGCTGGCGGCGTTTTACCGCGTGCTGGAAAAGCTCAATTACCCGCACGAAAAGATCGTCACGATGGCGGGCATCGGCTGCTCGTCGCGTTTTCCCTATTTCGTGAACACGCACGGCGGGCACTTCATCCATGGCCGGTCCCTGCCGTTCGCGGCGGGGATCAGCCTGAGCGACGAGGACCTGCGCGTGTTCGTGTTCGGGGGTGACGGCGACGGCTATTCCATCGGCGGAAACCATCTCGATCATGTCGCGCGCAAGAACGTGAACCTCACCTACGTGATCATGGACAACTCGGTCTATGGGCTGACGAAGAAGCAGACCTCGCCGACGTCGCCAGTGGGCTTCAAGACGAAAACGGATCCGACCGGTGCGCTCGACCAGCCGGTCAATCCGATGCGGAAGCTGCTCGACAGCGGGGCGACGTTCGTCGCGCGGAGCCATGCCACGCAGGTGAACCACATGATCGAGATGATGACGCGAGCGGCCCGCCACGAGGGGTTCTCGGTCGTCGAGATCCTGTCGGAGTGCGTCGAGTTCTATCCCGCAGCATTCGACGCGGGTAATCCGCGCAAGGGCGGGGCGTTCAAGGTCATCGAGGAAAAGAAGAACGATGGCACGCCGGAGGATGCGGCGCGGCACGACCCGGCCGATCAGCTCGCCGCGTTCAAGCTGGCGGCGGCGCCGTGGCCCGGAGTGTTCGGCGTTTTCTACGAAGGGTCGCGCCCGACCAAGAACCGCTTGGAGGCGGAGCTGATCGCCAAGTCGCGCGAGCGGACGAAGCACGCGTCCGATCTGGCGCTGTTGCAGGCGTCGTTCGCGCGGCTGCGGTGAACCGGCGGCCTCAGATGCGGCAGGTGAGCATGGCTCGCCACATCCGAGGGCATTTGCGAAGTTCTGTGTGCATGGCGATGCAACGCGACGGGGGCGTCGCGTCTCCATCGGCGAGGCTCGCGAACCAAACGCGACGGGGGCGCGTCCCCATCGGCAAGGCTCGCGAACCAAACGCGACGGGGGCGTCGCGTCCCCATTGGGCAAGGTGAGGTTTCCGATGGAGCCGCGACGCCCCCGTCGCGGATGAATGCGCCTGGTGCATCGCCGGGCGCGAGCCCGCGTTCCGGTGCCTGGGTCAGTAGCGCAGGTCCAAAATCTCGCCTTGCCACGGCCAATCCTCCGCGCGGCCAACCAGTCCCCGGCGAACCGGGTTGGCCACGACGTAGTCCCACTTCTGCGTGTAGTCGTCGGCGCTTCGGAGGAACCGATCGAAATAGTCCTTCTGCCAGATGGGAGGTTTGAAGCCGCAGGCAAGCGCCATTTGCCGCGCGCTCATGGACTTCCATGCCTAGATCCATCGCGCCAGTGGTTTGCCCTCCAGATAGGGCCGCGCGAACAGATGGACGTGGTCGGGCATGATCATGTACTTCCCGACCGCCCATCGGTCGCAAATCGGAGACTGCGACCAGATCGAATGCAGGATGTCGTGTGCTCGCTCGCAGCTCAGCAATGTTTGCCGGGCGTGCGTCACGACAGTGAGAAAAACAAGCGGCTGGAGCGCAAACGATCTCAGATGCGGCAGGTGAGCACGGTCAGCCACATCCGAGGACGTTTGCGCCGTTCCGTACGCATGGCAATGCAACGCGACGAGGGCGTCGCGTCTCCACGAGCAACAAAGAAACGCGACGGGGCGCCGCGTCTCCATCGGCAAGGCTGGCAAAACATCCCAACGCGACGGGGGCGTCGCGTCTCCACGAGCAACAAAGAAACGCGACGAAGGCGTCGCGTCTCCATCCAGAAGGTCCGCATCCCGAGAAGCTCGACGACTGACGACGATCGAACGCGGCGCAGGAGGGCGCCGGAATGGCGTTACCCGCTGGCGCAGAGTGGCGCGGCGGTCCGGGACAACCGGCGCAAACTGACGCGGCGAAACCGTCGCGTGAGCTGGCGGCCGAGGGAGACCGTCGGCCGCTTGCTGGCGCGCGATCTGCGAGCACGTTCGATCATGGATTTCGCGAAGCTCACCCAGATGGCACGTCAGGCGATCACGGACGCGCAGAACACTGCCCGCCGGCTGAACCACAACGAAGTCGACACGTGGCACGTGCTGTCGGCGTTGCTGGCGCAGGAAAACGGCATCGTGCCCGGGCTGCTCGAGAAGCTCTCGATCACGCCCAGCGCGGTGCAGCTTTCGGTCGAACGCGAGCTCGAGCGGCTGCCGAAGGTCACCGGGAGCGTCGACACGTCCCGGATCTACGTGACGCAGGCGGTGAACGAGGTGCTGACCCGGGCCGAGGAGGAGGCGAACCAGCTGAAGGACGAATACGTCTCGGTGGAACATTTGCTGCTCGGGCTGATCGAGGTCGGCAAGCCGGACGCGCTGAAGAAGCTGTTCAAGAGCTTCGGGCTGGATCGACCGACCGCGCTGAAGGCGATGCAGGACGTGCGCGGGTCGCAGCGCGTCACGACCGACAACCCGGAAGCGACGTACGCGGCATTGGAAAAATACGGCATCGACCTGGTGGCGCAGGCGCGGAAGGGGAAGATGGATCCGGTGATCGGGCGCGACGAGGAGATCCGGCGCACGATCCGGATCCTTTCGCGCAAGACGAAGAACAACCCGGTGCTGATCGGCGAGCCGGGCGTGGGCAAGACCGCGATCGTCGAGGGCTTGGCGCAGCGGATCCTGCGCGGCGACGTGCCGGAGGGGCTGAAGGACAAGGTCATCTTCGCGCTCGACATGGGCGCGCTGGTCGCCGGCGCGAAATACCGCGGGGAATTCGAGGAGCGGCTCAAGGCCGTGCTGAACGAAATCAAGCAGAGCGCCGGACGCATCCTCCTGTTCATCGACGAACTCCACCTGATCGTCGGCGCGGGCAAGACGGAAGGCGCGATGGACGCCGGCAACCTGCTCAAGCCGATGCTCGCGCGCGGCGAACTCCACTGCATCGGCGCGACCACGCTGGACGAATACCGGAAGCACATCGAAAAGGACGCGGCGCTGGAGCGGCGCTTCCAGCCGGTGATCGTCGACCAGCCGAGCGTCGAGGACGCGATCTCGATCCTGCGCGGATTGCGCGAGCGTTTCGAGCTGCACCACGGCGTGCGGATCCAGGACAACGCGCTGGTGAGCGCGGTCGTGCTCTCGAACCGCTACATCAGCGACCGGTTTCTGCCCGACAAGGCGATCGACCTGGTGGACGAGGCCTGTGCGATGATCCGCACCGAGATGGATTCGATGCCGCAGGAGCTCGACGAACTGACCCGGCGGGTGCTCCGGCTGGAGATCGAGGAAACCGCGCTGGCGAAGGAGAAGGACGAGGCGAGCGCGCGCCGGCTCGAGTCGCTGCGGAAGGAACTCGCCGAGGCGCGCGAGAAAGCGAAGGCGATCAAGCTCCATTGGGAGAAGGAGAAGGCGTCCATCGAGAAGACGCGGAAGCTCCGCGAAACGATCGAGGCGACCCGGCTGGAAATGGAACACGCGGAGCGCGCCTACGACCTGAACAAGGTGGCCGAGCTCCGGCACGGCAAGCTGCCGCAGATGGAGGCCGAGCTGAAGAAACTCGAGAAGGCGGGCAGTGCGACGACCCTGTTCAAGGAGGAGGTTTCGCAGGAGGAGATCGCGGAGGTGGTGTCGAAGTGGACCGGTGTGCCGGTGACGCGGCTCGTCGAAGGTGAGAGGGACAAGCTGCTTCGGCTCGAGGACGTGCTCCACGAGCGGGTGGTCGGCCAGGACGAGGCCGTGACGCTCGTGACCGAGGCGATCCTGCGGGCGCGCAGCGGCATCAAGGATCCGCGGCGGCCGGTGGGCAGCTTCCTGTTCCTGGGCCCGACCGGCGTCGGCAAGACCGAGCTGGCGAAGACGCTCGCGGAAACGCTGTTCGATACCGAGGCGGCGATGGTGCGCCTCGACATGTCGGAATACATGGAGCGGCACAGCGTCGCCCGGCTGATCGGGGCACCGCCGGGGTACATCGGCTACGACGAAGGCGGCCAGCTGACCGAGGCCGTGCGCCGCAAGCCCTACGCGGTGATCCTGTTCGACGAAATCGAGAAGGCCCACCCGGACGTGTTCAACGTCCTGCTGCAGGTTCTGGATGACGGCCGGATCACGGACGCGCAGGGCCGAACGGTCGATTTCAAGAACAGCGTGATCATCATGACCTCGAATATCGGCTCGCGCTTCCTGCTCGAGGGTGTATCGGGGACTGTGATTCCGGAGAGCGTGCGCGAGAGCGTGCTGGCGGAACTGCGGAAGTCGTTCCGGCCGGAATTCCTGAACCGGATCGATGAAACCATCCTGTTCAAGCCGCTCTCGCTGGAGGAGATCACGAAGATCGTGGACCTGCTGCTCGCGGACCTGAACCGCCGGCTGGCGGACCGCCGGGTGACGGTGGCGCTCGACCGGAAGGCGAGGGAGTGGACGGCCGAGAAGGGCTACGATCCGGTGTTCGGCGCGCGGCCGTTGCGGCGGTTCCTGCAGCGGAACATCGAGACGAAGCTCGCGCGGGCGCTCATCAGCGGCGAGGTGGCCGAGGGCGCGGAGATCAAGTTCACGGTACAGAAGGACGAACTGGTGATGGCCGGCGCGCGCGCGATGGCGGGACGGTAAACAGCACGGAGTAGCCCGGGCGTGGGATTGGTGTAGCCGGGGTCGGTGACCCCGGGAATTGTCGCCGGCCGGGCTCAGCGAGCCCGGCTACATCGATCGCTTGGACCTGAGGTCCGGGCTCAGCGAGCCCGGCTACATCGATCGCTTGGACCTGAGGTCCGGGCTCAGCGAGCCCGGCTACATCGGCCGGCGGGATTGGTGTAGCCGGGGTCGGTGACCCCGGAACGTTTGTCGCACGTCCGGCGCCGTGACAGCGCGCCCCGCTGCCCTCATTCGAAATGAATCCATCCCCCGAACGGCCAGTCCTCCGGGTTGGCCACCAAACCCGCCCGAACCGGATTCTGTCGGATATAGTCCCATTTCTCGCTTCGCGATTCGCCGCTGCGCAGCAGGTGATCGAAAAATTCAGGCTGCCAGAGCGGCGGCTTTTCTCCCAGCGCCCGGAGCACCTGCTTCGCCGTCCATTGCTTCCATTTCGCGACGACATGGGCCAATGGCTCAGGACTAGCGGCTTCCGGAGCCGCGAAGAAATGCACATGATCCGGCATGATCACGTACCGGCCGACAGCCCAGCCGTGGCGATCATGCATCGCTTGCCATTCGGACTTCAGAATATCGGCAATCGTGTTTCGGGCGAGTAATGGTCGACGGTCCGCAACGCAAGTCGTCACGAAATATACCGGATTTTGCTCCCAAACCACGGCCAGTCTGCGCAAGTGACTGTGTTCGGTCACAGCATCGAGCTTGGCCCAGCGAAGTCCACGGGGCAATCTGCGAACGGTCAGCGCAAGGAGCAGACTTCCGGGCTCAGCGAGCCCGGCTACAACGATCGCTCGGGCTCGAGGTCCGGGCTCAGCGAGCCCGGCTACAACGATCGCTTGGAGCTGCCTTCCGGGCTCAGCGAGCCCGGCTACAACGATCGCTTGGAGCTGCCTTCCGGGCTCAGCGAGCCCGGCTACATCGATCGGCGAGCCCCGGCTACATCGATCGGGGCTGTGCTCACACCGCCGCGCCGAGCCGGTCGCCCATCTTGGCGTAGACCTCGAGATGCCGGGCGCTCGGCGCGATCAGGTCGTCGTCGAACTGGATCCGGCCCCGCTGGAACACGACGATCACGCATGATCCGCCAAATGCGAAAAGGCCCTTTTCCTCGCCCTTGGCCACGGACCGGCCGGGCACGAACGACTCGCGGATGCTGCCGACATTCGTCGCGCCGATCTCGAACATCGCCACCGTCCCGAACTCGGGCGACTCGAGCAGCGTAAGCATGCGCCTGTTCTGGACGAGGTGGTGGAGATTGCGCCGGAGGGCGACGGGGCTGACCGAATAGAGGAAACCGTTGATCAGTCGCGGAGCCCCGGGCACACCGGCAACGGGGAAATGAAACCGGTGGTAGTCGACGGGACAGAGCCGCGAGATCAGCATCGATCCGCCGGCGAACCGCGCCGCGACGGCAGCGCTTTCCTGCCGCTGGCGCGGGTCGTGGAAGAGCTCGCGCAGCGTGAACTGCGCGCCCTTGACGTAGAACCCGGCGGAGTTCTCGACCTCGGGGAAGACAAGGTGTCTGCCGTCAGCCGGGAAGACGGCCACCCGTGCACCCTCCGCGATCGGCCGGGCTCCCGGCTTGAGCGCCCGGTAGAAGAACTCGTTGAAGGTCTTGTAGTCGAACGCGGAGCGGGCGAAGTCGTCGACGTCGATGTTGTACTCGGTGATGAATGGGATGATGCGCAGCGCGCTGAACCGTTTGTTCATCGTGCGCCCGTACCACCACGAGAACAGCCGGCGGCGGGCGAACAGCCAGACGAACGACCGGCCGACCGGGTTCTCATAGGCGAACCGCAGCCAGCGTTCGCCGTACACCTTTTCGGTTTCGATCGACTTCCTGTAGCGATGGTAGAACTGGATCGGCTGCACCGGCATGCGGCGCAACGAAGCGCATTGGCGAGCGAAGCTCAACGAAGGAATGCGCGGCGCGCATTCCTAGGCTCAAGCCGCCCCACCTCTGGACGGATCGGAGGGACATCTTTCACTCTTACTTTCACCCTGAAGCCAGGGGCCAAACCGCTCACCGGCCGCAAATCCAGCCGCCGGTTTGCGCGCGCGGCTAGTGCTCCGCACGTTGCGGCGCTATGAATCCGAAGTTTTCATCGTACGCGCATCCCGACGTGCTGGTGGACGGCGCGTGGCTGCAGGACCACCTGAAGGACCCCTCGATTCGGATCGTGGAGAGCAATGAGGACGTGCTGCTTTACGACTCCGGACACATTCCCGGCGCCGTGCATGTCGACTGGCGCGGCGATCTGCAGGACAACGTCCAGCGGGATTACATCACGCCCGAGCGGTTCGCGGAAGTCTGCGCGAAGAACGGCATTGCACCCGAGACCACGGTCATCTTCTACGGGGACAAGTCGAACTGGTGGGCGGCGTATGCGTTGTGGGCGTTCCGGCTGTTTGGACACAGGAAACTCAAGCTGCTCGACGGCGGCAGTGTGAAATGGAAGGCGGAAGGGCGGCCGGTCACCCGCGAGAAACCGGTCTATCTGCGGACGAACTATCCCGTGCCGCCCCGACGGCGCGACGACGAGATCCGGGCGTTCTTCGCCGACGCGCTTGCGCAGGCGAGGGCCCGCAAGCCGCTGATCGACGTGCGTTCGCCCGGGGAGTACAAGGGCGAGATCACGCACATGCCCGAGTACCCGCAGGAAGGAGTGCTGCGGGGCGGACACATCCCGGGGGCGCGCAGCGTGCCGTGGAAGATCGCCACGAACGACGACGGCACGTTCAAGAACGCCGAGGAGCTGCGGAAGATCTACACCGAGAACCTCGGACTGAAGCCGGACGACGACATCATCGCGTATTGCCGGATTGGCGAGCGGTCGAGCCACACCTGGTTCGTGCTGACGTACCTGCTCGGCTACCTGAAGGTCCGCAATTACGACGGCTCGTGGACCGAGTGGGGCAACATGGTCCGGGCGCCGATTGCGAAGGGCGAGCAGCCGGGGTGAGGGGATTTTCGAATGGGGATTTTCGATTTTCGATTTCGAGGCCTGTGCTCGCCGGCGGGTGCGATCCGGCACGTGGGGCGGAGGGACTTTCGAATTTGGATTTTCGATTTCGGGCTTCGGCGGCAGCGCTCGCGCGCTGGGCACGTTCGGTGGACCGGCAGGAGGAGGATTATTGGATCTGCTAAACCCGCTTTCGGCCCGGCGCCGCTCCGGTGACCTGAAGCTGCGGACCTGAAATCGAAAATCCGAAATCGAAAATCGAAAATCCGAAACCCGTCCATGCCTCCGCATCTCGCCGAAATCGTCGCGCTGTTTGAAAACCTCTCCGACGAGGAGAAACGCGAGAACCTGATCGCGTATGCCGACGGTGCCGCCGGCTGCGCGCCAAAACCGGGCGACTCGTTCGACCTCGAGGACACCCGCAAGGACGAGGAATGCACCGACACCGTGGGCGTGTTCCTGCGGGTCGAGCCGAAGTCGCGAGCCATGCATTTCCGGGTCAACCTCGGGCCACAGGTGCAGACGCTGACGCGCGCGATGACCGCCATCCTCTGCCAGGGCTTGGACGGCGCGACGCCGGAGGAGGTGCTGGAGGTGCCGCAGGACTTCGTTCCCCAGATCGTCGGCGGCCAGCTCGTGCGGCTGCGCAGCCATACCGTCTACTACATCCTGACGCGGATGAAGAGCGCAGCCAAAGTGTGGCTGAACCGTGAGCGCGTCGCGGCGACGGGATAGCCGGCGGGATTTTCGATTTGGGATTGCGGATTTTGGATTGAAGATCGGGTACCGGGACTCCGCCGGTGGCCGGCCCATCACTCTCCGCTTGCGTCGGGGAATCCGAAATCGGCAAGCTGCGAGTGGCAGACGACCGCGCTCGGGTGGTGGAATGGCAGACACGAAGGTCTTAGAAGCCTTTGCCGTAAGGCGTGCAGGTTCGAGTCCTGTCCCGAGCACCATCCTTCGCTCCTGCGGAGCTACGGATGGCGCGGCCATCCTTTGAACCGCGCAAGGGGCGCGGCCATCCTTCGAACTGCGGGAAGGGGAGCGGCCATCCTTCGAACCGCGGGAAAGTGCGCGGCCATCGTTCAAATCGGCGGAGTGGCGGACGGGCGGCGATCCTTGGAACCACCACCGACACCGAAGGCAACGGCCGGCTACTGTGACGAGCCGCGGTGCGGAGGATTCGAACGACGTCAGCGCGCCTCGTAGACTTCCACGAGCGCGACGCCGCTGGAGACACCATCGGCGGACGTCACGTGAGCGGTATAGGCGCCGGGAGGCAGGCTTTCCAGCATCGCGGCGTCGAAGCTGTCTTCATTCAGCGCAAACGCCCCGGCCGCCGTCATCGCCGCGCGCAGGTCGGCCAGATTGGCGGCCTGTCCCCAGTTGTCGTTGTTGTGGATCTCGCGGCCGCCGCGGTCGAACAGAGTTTCCAGCGGGCGGCCGATCCCCTGGTTGCGAAGGCCCGGCCCGACGCCGCCATCTGGGCGGCCGTTGCCGCAATGCCGCGGCCGGTCGGAATCATGGTCGCCCAGTCGTCGTTTTCCGCCAGCACGGCGCCGCGGCGGTCGAGCACGCGCAGACTGGGATTCGCCAGCACACCGGAGACTCCCATGGTTTCGAGCGTCGGGCCCACGGTGCGCACCAGCACATCCGGCGCGCCGGGAGAGGGATCGCCGCGGAGAACGAAACCCTGGATGAGCGTGTCGTCGTTGTCGCCGGCCACCGCCCGGGTCGAGAGGTTGACCAGGCGTGATGAACTCACGCTGAGCGTGGCGGCTGCCGTCGTGATGCTCGTGACCCCCGATCCGCTGATGATCACATCGTAGTCGCCGGCATCGTCGGGCCCGAAGGCTTCGATTGTGAAATCCGCCTGCGTTGCGCCCGCGATATCCACCCCATTGCGGCGCCACTGGTACGAGTAGAATTCAGGCGAGGTCACGCCGACGTGCAAGGTCACGCGGCCACCGGGCACGACCGCCTGTGACGCCGGCGGCGTTTCGATGAGCGGCGTGGCGGCCGAAACGTCGAGGAGGAAGGTGACGCGGTTGCTGTGGCCGTTGGCGTCGGTCACTTCGATCGTGTACGCGCCGCTGTCGGCCGGCGACAGGTTGGACAGCTGCAAGGTCGGAGTGCTGACGTCGAGACCTCCGAGCGTGCGGGTCCAGCGATAGGACAGCGGTTCATCGCCGGTGGCGCTGGCGGTGATGGTGATCGTTTCCCCCGCGGCCGCGTCGATCGGGCCGTTCGGTGCAACCGAAATCACCGGGCCGCCCCAGGCGACGGTCGCCGGTTCGCTGGTCACCGTGCTGTACGGTGCGGTGACCACGACATCGTAGGTCCCAACGTTTGCCGCCAGCGAGTAAGTGAAGCCGACGAGGGTGAGGTGAGAGCCGGTCGCCTGCGCGATCGGCGAGCCGTTGTGCCGCCATTGGTACGCGATGGGACCCGAGCCGGTGACGGCGACGCTCAGCGTCAGGTTCTCACCATTGAACAACACGCCGCCGGCCGGCTGGGAGGTGATTGCGAGCGGCACCGGCGGATTGACCGTCAACGTTGCGGCATTGCTGCGGGCACGACCGAGCGCGTTGGCAATCTCCACGGAATAGTCGCCGGCGTCGGACTCGGATGCGCGGTCGAGCGTCAGCACCGGCCGGGTGGCGCCCGCGATCGGCTGGCCATCGCGGTACCACTGGTAAGTGAGCGGGCCGGATCCCGTCGCGCCGAGGGAGAACGAAGCCGATTCACCCCGTGCAATCGTGGGGGCTGCGGGCTGGAACGTGACCACCGGACCGGCCGGCGCGGAGGCATATAGCGGACGAGCTTCGTCGCCGATCGTCCGAGATGGACTACCCCGGTTCGGGGGAATGGCGCCAGGAGAGCCGGGTCGAAACCGGCTCGCGCGACGGCGCCGGCGCGCGTCGAGGAGAAAGCCCGCCGTGGCGTGGGTTCATCGCGTCGCCAGCTTGTACCGTATCACCATGAGCAACTCGTCGCCCGCCGTCACCTCGTCCGGCAGCGGCAACGTCCACGAGTCGAATGGTCGATCGGCATCGTGCACGACAAGCGACTGATTCGAAGGACCGGCTCCAAAACGCCACTCGTCGTTTTCGGGCGCGGTCAGATCGACGGAACTGAACAAATACACGTCCGTGGCGGTGGGGATGAGGACCTTGCCCTGGAGTCGGCTGAACGTGGCGAATGCAGGTAGGTGCTCGGCGGGATTGACGGAGGTCATCCTGCCCGGCGCCGCGTCGGTCCGATCGAACGCTTTTCGCCATGCCCCTTGAAAATCTCGCTTGAGATCGATCATCGTGAACAGGCCTTGTTCCGAGCTCAATGCGACGGCGTTCTCGAGGTAGTCGCTGACATTTGCCACCGCGGAGGTCCGAAGCTTGTCACCGCCCTCGACCGCGGTATAGCGCACGTGCATCACGACATCGGAAATCGTATCGTAGTTGAATTGTCGGAACCCGCTCGGCAGCTCGATGCGCCACTTGCTGACCGCCCCGGCGCCTTCGAACGGAATGTAGCGTTCATCGCGGAAGTTCAGCTCGAAAACCCCGCTGTCGTTCTGGCCGGAACTGACGGCAATCGAGGTGATCGGAACGTTGACCGTGCTGAATCGCTCGTCGTCGCCGTCCGTTAGCCGGGCATAGCCCCGGGCCGCCGACGTCGGCCGGATCCTGAAGGTGTGCTCCAGCAGCCGCAGCGTGCAGTTCAGGCTCGAATAGGGGCCGACGACGCAGGGGACAGTCAACGCCACGGACTTGATTCGCCGCAGGTAATGACCGGGGTAATCCAGATCGTACAGCACCTCGGGAATGGCGAACTCGCAGGATCCGCCGGCCCGGAGCTCGAGCAGCGCGAGCGGGTTGAGCTGACGAAGGGAAACGTGCTTGGTGATTTCGTAGTCGTGTTCGCGTTTTTCGCGATAGCCGGCATCGAGCCGTTTCAGCGCCAGGTGCAGGCGTTCCCCGGCCAGCAGTCCGTCGCGCCCGGGTTCCCAATACCCGTACTGGATGACGTTCGCGCCCGCTTCCCCGGGTCGCTCGTACTGGTACGCCTTTTCCGCCTTCTTCGCGAGATCGTAGGCCGACGTGTAGGTCTCGCGATACAACGTGCGCACGTTGCCTTCCATCCACGAGTAGAGCTCTTCGTTCGTGTACTTGTCTCGCAGGAACTCCTCGACCTCCTGTGAATTTTCGATCTGCCGCTGCTGGTTGACGATTTCGCGGTTCGCGAGATCGAGCCGGATCTTCTGCGTCAGGATCTGCCTGTCGATGGTCTTGATTTCATGACCGGCGGCGTTGGCCTGCTGGACCCGGTCCTGCAGCTGGCGGAGAAAGCCGCTCTTCCGGGCCGCACTGGAGGACTGGTAGGACAAGTGTCCCGCCTGGATCTGCAGGCCCCGCGCGACCGCCTGGCACGCCAGGCCGAGGTTCGTCCCCCCGAAGGTCAGGCCGGCGCCGATTCCCCATGGTTTGACGTCCGTTGCGAAATCGGGGAGGACGTGCAGAATGCTTCCCAGGGTCTCCACAACCCCGATACCGACCTGCCAGTCGGCGGCTTCGCTCGCCCGGTCCATCTCCTCCTTTTCATAGCGGATGAGCTTCAGTCCGCTCTCGTCCAGAGGCGCTTCGATCTGGTTGGCCACTTCGGAGAACTCCGCTTCCTCGTCAGGAACCTTTCCGAGATCCTCCCCGATCAGCTTCAAATAGTACTGCATTCGGGCGACCGGCGCCTTCCGGCTTTGCTGCAGCGACTCCAGCGACCGGCTGGCCTCGTCCAGCTGCATCCTGCGGACCTCCAGCAGGAGGTTCTGGATGCCGCTCTCATGCCCGGCGCGAAGACTGGAGAGGGCCTCGGCATCGCGTTTCTCGCGGGCCGAAAGGAATGCACTGCCCAGGGCCTTCAACTCGCCGCACAGCTCGAGCGCCTTTTGCAGCAGGTAGCAGAAGCGGTAGTTGGGCATCGGGCTGTTCAGGTCGTCGAGCACCGTCGACAGGCTCAGGCCCTGCGCCGCCGCCTGGACCAGCAAAGCCGGATCGATCGGCGGCTCGAAGAGCGGCAGCTGCTGAAAGACGCCGTCGATGTTCTGGCAATGCCGGATCTTGAACAGGCGGTCGTCGATCCTGTCCCGCAACGCGGCGAGGTTCGGATTCTCGGGAATCCCGAAGTACCGGCAGTTGGCGAATCCGAAGAGGCCGGGCAGAGGAACGTCGCCGCCGTCCGATGCGAAGGCGACGGTGCACTGGTTGGCGAAGGGGAACGCCAGCTCCAGCTCGACCAGGGCGTTGCCGAAGGCGTCCCATCTTTCGATCAGCGAATTGTACGTCGCCGTCGCGGTCGTTCCCCGCCGCGGGATCTTCTGCCCGCGCGGACCGTAAAGATGCGCGGCCATCACGTAGCACTGCACGGCCAGCGGGATCGACTCCATCGAGTTCTGCCGGAAATACTGATCTCCGTACGAGATCAGCATCTCGATGTACTTCATCACCGTGTATTTCATGTACGCCGCCGGACGCCCGCGGGCCACGACATGGGGCTGGAACGGGTTTTCACGCCATTCGGTGATGTTGGCGCTGGGGTTGCCGGCACTCAGCCGGCTGAAAATGCGCTCGAGCACCCGTTGCGCGTCGATCTCCTTGAACGGCGGAAACTGCCAGCACCGTTTGGTGATCTCCTCCGGCGTGCCGTCCGTCGGCGCTTTGGCTGCAGGATCGAACACGAAGTGACACATCGCCAGCGCCTGGTCGAACTGCCAGCTCGCAAGCAGATGGTCGGCAAGCTGCATGGGGGCATGGAAGCACAGCTCCCAGCCGTACAACGAAAACGGCTTCGCCAGTTCGTGGTACTGCGCTCCCCCCGTCCCGTTCCTCGCGCCAAAAACCTCCTCCTTCGGCTCCGCTCCCGGTCGCCCCGGTTCATCGCCGCCGCGGTAGAACCGGTAGAGGTCTTCGAGACTCCCGGTGTTCAGTTCCCCAATGGCCGTCCTGGTCCAGGCGCTGCCGGCGTGGTATTCCTCCTCCGTCGCGTCCCCGTCCGGTACGGTGATCGCCGCGGCGGTCGCGGCGTTTCCGGTCTCGCAGTATACCGGCGCCGCGCCGGCGAGGGCCGGAGTCTCCCCGTTCTCCGCCTGGTACGAATGGAGCTCCCGAACCGCCAGCCCGCCGGCGGCCGTGCTCACGCATTGGAAATCGGTTTCGGCCAGCCCCTGGAAAGGCTCCGTCCCGCTCATCGGCCCGCCGGAGGCGCAGTCGCCCACCGCGAGGGCATCTCCCGTGAACTCGAAACGTTTGGTGAATCTATACATTGAAATTCTCTCCTCTCAGTTCAGTGCGAATCTGCTGCCCTTCGTGAAATCCTTGAATTTGCCCGTTCTCTTCATGGTCGTCCCGTCCTTGAACAGCAGGAACGCCGTCGCTTCGAACGTCCATCGGTGGTCGCTGGTCGACGCACTGTACATTTCAACCACGACATCCGACCATTTCGATCCGTCGGCGAGTTTCCCGTGCTGGGCATGGATCCAGCCCACGTCGATCTCCGACTGGTTGTTGTAGAGGATGCCGCCTCCAACGTTGTAGAGTGCGGCGAGCAGGTTGTTCTTGTCCTTCACCTGGAAGCTGTACCTCACGTCGGCATCCTTGTCGTCATCCGTCGTCTTGATATGCAGACGCACTCCGGCGAGCTCGGCGTCGGGTGCCGGCACGGACGTGGATGCGACCGGGTCCACCGCCCGGATGGTGGCGGCGTCCTTTGGCTGCGTGAGCCGCAGGTCCTTGCCCTGGGCGGTCAGGGTCAGGTCCCCCTCGAACCGCAGCGTCACGGTCGCGTTGAAGATCCATCCGTGATTGCTCCCCTGATCGGTGATCACCGCGGTGAATCCCTGGCACTTGGATTTCGCGATGGACTTGTTGGTGATCTGGAAAAGCCCGGTGTCGATGGTGGACCCCGTGTCGTACCGGATGCCCTGGCCGGTCGTGGGCAGATAGGCGAACTCGGTCCCGCTGCCGTCCTTGACGCTGACGTCGAATGTGATGTCCACGTCCTTGTCGTCTCCCGTCGTATCCAGGCGTAAACGCACTTCCTGCAGCAGCGGGTCCGGCTGCTCTTCCGGCGATGTCGCGAGCGCCATCGGCTCGGAGGTATAAAGGATTTCGATCGCGACCCTGTCCGGCGAAATGACCGGAACGAACAGGTAGGCCGAAACATCGGGAAAGACGGCGCCGGCGGAAGCGGCATCGGGCTGGATCAAGTCGCAGATCCCGGCATCGGACACCTGCTTCTGGGTCCACTTGCCGGAGCGATACTCACTCCACGCCATCTTGATATCCCAGTATTCCACCGTCTTGCTCACCGGGACCTGGGTCTTGCCCGCGGCGTCCTGCCCGATCGCCATCCGGTCGGGCGCCGGTTCGCTCCTGGTTTTTCGGAGAAACTGGGGGAAGAAGACCAGCAGGCGTTTGTTCCATACCACCGGGACGAGATAGGTGCCCGATCCCCGGGTCCGGGGAGACGTCGCGCCGGTCCCGTCCGGGTGATCCGCATCGTAGCAGGGGATGTCGACCTGCATCTTTTCCCACGGATGCCAGTATTTCGCGGCGGGGTTGTTTTCGTAGTAGCGATAATGATATTGATAGGGAGCGTTCCGGGTCCGCCCGAAAACGTGGAGTTTCCCGGCATCCTCCTCGAGGTATAGTCCGACGATCCTCAGGTTCGCCACCTCGTCGACCTTGTGCAGGTAGTTGCCGATGGCGTCCCTCGTCGCCTGCGGCGAGGCGTCCTTTTGCAGGAGCTCCGATTCCAGCTCCCGGTAGAAGGGGCTTTTGTCGTCCCTCAGTTCGGGGCGTATCCAGTTTTCCGGGTAGAGGAACACCTTGCGGTTGGCCTCCCACACCCGGTATTTCTGCATCCACTCCCATCGATCCCGGTCGATGTCGCCGGGCGCAACGCCGTGCGATTCCTCCAGGCCCAGCAGACACCGCTGGATGAACAGCTGGACGGAGGAGATGGCCTGGACCATGCGCGAGGTCTGGCGCTCGGGCCCCATCTGCACGTCGATGAGGAAGAACTCGAAGAGACTGTCGGCATCGCTCACACCCCATTTCCGCAGGTCGGGATCGGTCATGAGAAAGGCGATCAGCGCCTGTTTCTGCATCTCCCGCAGCTGGTCATTGAGAGGCTTCACCGCCTTCTCCCAGTCCTGGACCTCGAATCGGCCGCGCATCGCCATCCGGATGTCCTTGGCAATTCCCTGGCAGGGCCAGAACTTGGATCCGGGCCGGGCCCAGTCGAACAGCCGGTCGATGTCCACCCCGACCTTGTTGGCCACCGCCACCGCTCGCTGCATGGGCACCAGGCCGGCCTCGCTGACGAAGGCACCGGGGCGGTCCAGGTCGAAGTGGCTCGGGTCCACCAGCGACCGGATCCGCTCCTTCTCCCAAAGCGTGCACGCCTGGACCTTGTCCATGAGCTCGCCGGTCCTGCCGTCGTGAGCCCAGGCGAACAGATCGATCAGGCGGGTTTCCGTCTTCGGCAGCGAATCACGGAGGGCGGCGTAGGCCGCCAGCCGCCGCCAAGCCGCAACGCTGACCGAGTTGAAATCGAGATGGCCGAAATCCCGTCCATTCGCCTGCAGGTATCGCACCTCCTCGGCGCTCAGATTGAAACCGTTGACCAGGATCGCCGCCTTGGCGAACCCGGTGAAGACCGCCTCCACGGGCGGCGAGATCAGCGGCAGCAGCGCCGAGTCCGGGATCGGGCTGGCGGGCGAACCGGTCCGCCGCCACTTCAATCCTTCCGGACCCGTCGCGATTCCGATCCGGTACGGCACGCCGGCCTTCAGCCGCACCGGACGGGTCGACCAGACGTTGTCGGGATCCGGCTGTTGGATCTCGAAAAGGATCTCCCGCCCGCCCGCCTCCAGCATCTGCAGTGGAGGCGGCGCCTTATCCGGATCGCCCACCGCCACGGCGACAAATTCATAGTCGTCGTCCGCCGGCGCAAAAAGGTAGCCCTCCCACGCCTGCCCGGCATCACTGCGCATGGCTGGGATCGCGGCGAGCATGTTCATCGCCGGGGTTGCGGGCGTTCCCTTCGCCGACAGGGCTTCCTTCAGCAGGACATCGGAGACGTCCGGCGACACCCCGAAGGTGGTGGCCATCGTCGCGTCGACGAGGCGTTCCTTCAGCCGATGTCGGAGCAGCGGCAGGAATGTCCCGAGAAAACACACGCGTTTTCCGGCGGATGTGGGCGTGGATCCGGTGGCCGGAGTCCCGCCGTCGCGCCCCAGTGAGACATCCCCGGCCAGCAAAACGTCCTGTGCCGCCGTGAGCGCGTTGGCGTTCGCCTCATCACCGGCACTCGGATCCGAGAAGATGGGCGCGAGGGCGTCCGCGAAAAACGCGCGGGCCTGTTTGCCAGCCCGGTCAACCGCCTCGGACCATTCGCCGTTCCCGGGGAACAGCCTCTTGACGAGCTCGGCATCGTCGGGACTCAGGCAGCCAGTCACCTGCAGGGAAGCCCCGCGGGGGAGTCCCTTGTCGTCAAGCGGATCGAGGTACCTGAGTTTTGCCGCCCACGCGGGGGCGGGCTCCGGAATCGCGATCGCCAGACCGGAAGGCGCGTTGGTCGCGTGAACCGTCGTCCCCTCCAGAAACGCGGCGATCTGCTCCACCGTGCCGGCGTCGAAGATCTGGCTGGCTTTCGTCCGCACCAGGTCCGCAGTGGCGACATCCTCGATCTTCAGCTCCGGATTCCGCGCCGCCAGAATTGCGAGATCGGGGTTCGCCTCTTCGACTGCGGTCAGCCCGTCGAACAGCGTTTTCGCCGTTTGCAGCATCTCCCACCTTGCAGGGGCCAACGGCCGCGCCGGATCGTCGCGACCCTTGATGATATAAGCGAGCTGCCGGAAAGTGAAACCCGCGGCCTCCATTTTCTCCCAGGCCTCGAACAGCCTCAGCGTGGCGACGGCATCCTCGAACGGGTCTCCGCACGTGTCGACCAGGTCCTGAAAATCGGAGGTCTTGAGACGCAGGGTCTTCGTAAGGAGCCCGCAGCGATAGAGTGTCGAAACGTTGGCCAGGGTCAGCGGCGCGTCCCGGGAACCAGCTGAATCCAGGAAGGCCGCGATGTCGGTCGCCTTCAGGTTCAGCGCTGCCATCAGGACCGGAAGATGGCCGGAGAACTTCGCCGATCCGGTCAGAAAATCGCCGTTGGCGTCGGGAAGGAACACATCGTCGATCCCGACCATGTTGCGGCTGAGGAACAGGCGTTTGTACAGGGGCTTTTCGCCCACCGTTCCGATCGCCGACCAGAAGGTCAGCAGCTTCTCCACCGGGAGGCCGGAACGCTCGAGCAGTTCCTTCACGGCCGCCAGCTGCGTCAGCAATTCCGGCGTGATGTCAGCCGTAGCCACCTCGGCGCACCGGCACCGGCTCACGCCTTTCTCCCGCTCGACGGTCCTGTCGCAGGAGTCCTGTATCAGCTCGAACCCGGGAAGTCGCCGCCCGCCGGCCGGATCGGGTCTCCCGATGGAAACCGGCTTCGGCGCAAACGCGATCAGAGCCGTGTCCAGCTCCGGCATCGTCCATCCCAGCTTCCGCCAGAGCCGGATGAAACGCTGCAGCTTGTCGCATTCATCGACCGTGACCTGGGTGCCGTCGAGATGCTGGAGACGAACCCCGGACAGGTCGCAGCTGTCCTTGGGCGCGATCCATTCCGCCTGAACCAATTGCTCGTGCCGAGGCAACCAGACCCAGAGACCCTCTGTGCTGATTCGGCCAATGATTTGTCCGTCCGCCAATTTCACCACGTATTGGTCGTCGTTCCATTGCGCACCCGTCCATTCGACCGGTCCGGCGCACGCGGTGAAGCCGCCGGATTCGTTCTCGACCATCGCCACCGAGACGGTGCCACAAAGAACATCGTTGTGTGCGCCCAGGATGCGCCCGTCGCTCAGCAGCCGGGCGCAGGCCGTCTTCGCGCCTTCCACATACACGGCTCCGGTGATCGGAAGGGTGGGCGCTTCGCCGGACTCGAGCACGATCAGCTTCCCGAGAAGCTCGAAGCAGTGGTAAACCCAGTCGCGGATGACGGTGTTCACCTCCTCCTCGACCAGCACGGTGATCGGGTGGTCGGCGCTCCGGCTCCAGCCGGCCACGACCGCCGGCAGGGCGATCAATGCCCGGTCGTGGCTCAGAAACGCGATGAGTTCGGCGAAGCGGGTCTCCGGGTCGGCACTCTCCCCGTTCACCAGCGTCTGGAGGAAGCGGTACGAGGAGGCGACTCTCCGCATCATCTCCAGCGCCAGGCCCTGGGGATAGCACGGGTTGATGAACCGGGTCTTCAGGAGTTCGGCCAGTTCAGCGTACGCCAGTCCCGTGCGCGGAAGGAACTGCTGCTTTACGAAGGCCAGGTTCTCGCCTGCCGGGTCGAGCATCTGCGCGTCGTCCGCATAGCCGTAATACTCCCCCACGGTACGCACACCGATGTTCCGGCGATATTGATCCTCCGTGTAGGGGGAGCCCTGCGAAAGGTCGAAATACTCCTTCGGCCAGAATGCCTGCTTCGTCAGAATGACGTATTCATCCTGCGTGAGACCGAGGTATTCGGCCTCGGCCGAGCGATCGAGCACGATCGCCTGCAGGGCGGCCATCCGTCTCGCGTCCTGCCGCGGTTGCTCGACCCGGCCACGGTCGCCCGGGTCGATCGCCTGGGGCTGGCGGCCGGGAAGATTCTCAAGGGTCGTCGCCGCCTGGCGGACCGCGGTTTCACGCCGGGCGACACCCTCGGCATCCAGCCGGCCATCGGACTCGGTGGCGGCGGACGGCAGGGTCTCTCCGTGGTCGCAGTTGTCGAGGATCGGCAGGGCGGCCCGGTCGGTGGCGGTCAGCGGCGCGCGGGCGGCGCGGAACGTGTCGAGCACCTCGTAGCGGCTCGTCCCAAGGTACTTCAGGATCAGACGCGCCTCCTCGATCGGCTGGTGGAATGGCAGAGTGAAGGGGAAGACCCGTTCGTTCTTGAGCACGCAGAAGGCGGCGTAGTTGGTGTGCTGGGGCTGCGCCAGCAGCTCCTCGGTCGTCTCGTCCACGATATTGAACGCCTCGAGGGCGGCCTGCCGGGCGCCGGAAGCCGCGAACTTCGCCCGGTTGACCACGAAGCTCTCCATCACCTCGTTCACCAGGTCCACGTAGGGAATGGCCGTGTTGCTGTTTTCGCAGGTCAGCTCCAGGTCGCCGAGGTCCGGGCGGCGCCAGAACAGCTTCTCCAGTGGCGTGCCGGAAATGTCCGGTGAATCGGCGCCGGACGCATGGGTGTCTT
This sequence comes from uncultured Verrucomicrobiae bacterium, assembly GCA_963705935.1. Lineage (GTDB taxonomy): Bacteria > Verrucomicrobiota > Verrucomicrobiia > Opitutales > Opitutaceae > Opitutus. Next base: position 45,971 of record OY970130.1, read on the forward strand.
GGGGGTCGAGGTTGTTGTTCCGAAGGAAATTCAGCAGTTCGACAAAGTACGCGGAGGGGCTGTAGACGGACTGGCAGTCCCGGCACTCGCAGTGGTCCATGTCCGCAAAGAGGGTGTCGAGGTTGAGCGGAATGTCGTTGGCCTGCAGATACCCGCCGACCTCGTTCACCCGCTCCTCCATGGTCTTCTTTCCCTGGACGGCGGCCAGCCCGCCGCGGACCGACTCCCGCAAGGCGACGAGGGAATGTTCGAAACCGATCCGCCGGTCGACGGCCTGGGTGTGAATCCGTCCGGCAGTGGCAGCATCGACGTCCGGTGCGAGCATCCGTGCAAAGACCCGCGCGGGCTTTTCGGAAATCTGGAAGGCCGAGGAGAGATTCCGCTTCATCAGCGCCGGCACGACATGCGGAGCGTCCGTCGGCGTGTTGTTCATGGTCAGCCACAGAGCCTTGGCCTGTCGAGCGACGGCGGAACGGTGCTCGTCCGGCACCTGCTGCAGTGCAGCCTCCGAAATCACTTTGTGAAACGGCGTTCGTCGCATGTCCAGGTCGGCCGGAAGACGCTGGAGCATCTCCCCGAGGGCAAACGCCGTCGCTGTATCGGACACCCCCAGCTGGCTTTCGCGACCCATCCGCTGCAGCACGGCCATCGGCTGGCGCGCAAAAACCTGATTGTTGATTTTGACAGCGGCTTCCTTCGCCGCCTGCTGCGCGGCGGAATTCGCGACGGCGCCCGGCGCGAGCAACGCGGCCAGCTTCTCGGGATTTCGGTCGGCGAGGTCCCGGAGCGTGGCGATCCCGGAGCCGGTGAGAACCGCATCGGTGATGGCCGGCAGGTCGCCGACCGCAGCGAAAACGGCCTCGGCCACATCCACTTTGTGCAGCACGTTCGCCGGCACCTTGCCGGTCAGCGCCCTGGTGGCGGTCGCCCAGTCGCCCTTGGCGGCCTCCAGCGCCCGTGTCAGCGTGTTCCGGTGCGCCGCAGTGACCGCGCGTGCCAGCGAGGCGATTCGCGGGGAAAGTTGGGGCACGGTCGCCGCCGCAGGCGGCGTCGGCGCCGAAGCCTTCGTTGTCGAGCCGGCTGTCGCGCCGATGCTCCCGACGGCCGCCCCGGCGGTCGCGACGACCGGCCTCCGCTCTGCGGCCGACTTCGTCATGGACTGCGTTGCCATCCGGGTGGTCTGCTTGGCGGCTTTCTTTTTCATGTGATGAGGACGTTGTCTCATGGTCCGGCTGCGTCGTGCACCGGTCTGTTCGTGTGAAGTTCGCTGGGTGCGCTGGCCTCTGGTTTCCTGCGTTGGTTCTGGTCACCAGAAACCGATTCGTTTTCCCGCCAGGTATGTCATTCCCAGCGGAGTCAGTGCTGCAGCCACAGCGCCGAGGCTCGCGACACCCCCGGCGACGAAGCTCACCGTGTCATTGACGCCGCGCTGTCTTAGACTCGTGTAAACGGAATCGCCGACGGCGGAGGTCGTGTCGCTGATTTTCAGGCCCAAGTCCAATCCGCGGCCGACCGCCACGCCACCCGCTCCAGCGAGGGCCACGGCACCCGCACTCACGGCCACCGCGCCGGTGCCCGAAGCGGCAATGGCCGACAAACTCGTGGCCCCAAACGCCGCCTTCGCGGCGCCGGCAGCGGCAACCGCACTGGCGGATCCGGCCGCCAGAGCCTGGCCGCCGTACTGTCTCACCGCCTGAACGCCCTGTTGCACCACGGACCCGGTGTAGCGCACCATCGTCGACAACCCGGTCCGGACCGAGCCGGAGCCCGCCTCTTTGACGGCATCATAGACGTCCGCTCCTGGGATCAATCCCTTTGCTATCTGTTTTCCGGCGCCGACAACGGCTCGGGCAGCCGACATCGATTGGGCAGCTCCGAACCCGGAACCGAGCGGAATCTGCGTGTCGGAGCCAGCGCGCTGCACCGTGTAAATGGATTCACCAGGTCGTTCTCCCTCGATTCGCCGAAATACGTCCACCTGGTGGGAAACGGCATCGGTAAAACGACGGACCGTCGACATTTCCCGGAACGTGAAAGCGTTCGATTCTTCCGTCACACCGACCTCGCTGATGTAGACCGCACTTACGTTCCGGTACCCACCCTGCATCACCTTGCTGATGTGAGCCTGATACTTCTCCACCAGGGAACGGCCCGCCGCGAAGGTCTTGAAGTCCGGAAGACTTCCAACATTTGTTCCGGCCAGATAACCGCGGAGCGCGAGCGGGATATTCCGGAACTTTAGGTCGATGGAGCCGCCGCCGGTCCATGGCCCCAAAATCAGTATGCTGGTGGGTGGGCTCGCGGTTGGACCTTCACCTCCAAGGCATCCGGTCTTGTCCCTCTTTCCGATCGGATTTCCAGAAACATACGCATACACGTTCGGGCCGTCGTCGATACCGATCGGATCGCAGCTCGTCCAGCGGCCCAGCCACGGCGCATAGTAGCGGGCGCCGTAGTAGTAGAGGCCGCTCTCCTCGTCGCGCTCCTTGCCGGTGTAGCGGTAGCGCTTGGGATTGGTGTCCAGGCCGGCGCGGACGGCCTGGTACGACGTGCTGCCGTAGGGGGTGTACTCCTCGTAGGAAATCACCTGCGCCAGCTCGTTCAGCTCGAGGGCGGCCGAGCCGAGATGGTTGCCGAACTGAAAGCGGATGAGGGAAGCCGCGGGGTTCGGGGCGGCGGAAGGGACCACGGGATTCTCCGTCTCCACCAGCGCAAGCAGCTGACTGTCGTCTATGATATGCAGCGTCTCCCGCTCAAGGATCTTGCGGCCATCGGACGGCCGGTACTTGCGGTGGATCTCGAAGCCGCCGAGGTAAATCTGCTCCTGCAGGCGAATGGGCGTTTTGCCGGCCGCCTTGTCCGCCGCCGTGACGGCGCCCTCGGTGACCATGCGGACCCGCTGGCCGCCGGAGTCGTAGACATACCATGTCGTCTCCGGCACGCCATCGGTGACGACCTGCTGCGCCGTGGCCTGGAGCCGGTCGTGGAAGTCCCAGCGCATAAGCGGCAGGTGCGCCATCCGGGTGACGTTGCCGTGCACGCCCTCATTGCCGTCGTAGCGGCAGGTTTCGGAGGCGTTCCCAACCTGGATGCTGCTCAGCCGATTGCTCTTCTTTCCGGGCTCCAACACGCTCGGCTCGGCGTAGGAATAGAGGCGCGTCCAGCCGGGGTTCGCCGGATCGCTCCCGCGATGCTGCAGGCTGAGAAAGTTGCCGGCGGAATCATAGACGTACCGTTCGATGTAGACTCCCATCGCATTGCCGTCGCCGGGCAGTCCGGCAGGGAGACCAATGACTGCGTCGGGTGGAGTGGGAGCATTGGGCCTGCCGAGGACCTGGCCGAGGTGCTCGCGGCCAGTGGCCTCGACCAGGCGATTCACCGCGTCGTAGATATAGTCGTTGCCGGGCTCGACGATCCTGCCGTCGAAGAAGACGGTCTGCTGCGCGTCATCGCGGATGTGGGTGATGTTGCCCGCGGGATCGTAGGTGTAGGCGAGGTTCTGGAGTTTCCCCGGATTGGCCTTGTCCGGCGGGACCATCCGGTCGGTCCGCAAAGCCGCCAGGCGGAAGGTGTCCGGATCGTAGGAGTAATCCGAGCGCGCGCCGTTGCCGTAGTCGATCCGGGTGCGCCGGCCTTTGGCGTCGTAATCGATGCCGCCGACGAAGGACGTCGCTGCGGAATCTCCGCGAAGGTTCGCCTCGATGCTCTCGAGCAGGTTCGCCTCGTTGAACGTGGAGCGGATGACGCTCGCATCCGGCGTGGTCCGTGTCGTCGGGCGGTTCAGGGCATCGTAGGTGGCGCTGCTGGCATAGACGTCGGGCTCGAGCGCGACGTCCCCCAGCCAATCCAGGGTGCTCTGGTATTCGACCGCGAGTTGTCGGCTCCCGCGGAGCAGGTTGCCCTTGAAATCGTATTCGCCATGGGTGACGACCCCTGCCTGGTCGAAGGTCCGCCAAGCCTTCCCGCGCAGATTGCCCGTCTCCGGAGCGGGCTGGGTTTCTCCATAGACCGTGCCACCGATCATCTGCTCGGGTCCGGCGCCCTCCAGCAGAAACGCGCCCAGCGGCCGCCGCAGCTGGTCGTAGCTCGTGCGGAACCGATGCCCGCGGCTGTCCCACGCCAGCAGCGGCTGTCCGGCCGCGTCGTTCAGCGTCCACCGCTCTCCCGCTTCCATGCTGGCTTGGTGGATGCGGCGGCCCAGGAGGTCGTAGTCGCAGCGCAGCACCAGGCGTCCGAGCGCATCGAAGATCTCGCGCTGGTTGTTCTCGATGTCGTAACGAACGCGGGTCGCGAACTTCCGGGGCGAAGCGCATTCGTCCGGGCCGTTGTCGGCCACCGCGAGGAAGGTTCGGCCGAGGGCATCGAGCAGCGCCATGGCCGGCGTATCCGCATGGGCGAGCGTCCGCACCGCGGCGTCCGGTTCCGGCGCCGTGCCGCGCGTGTCGGCCGGCGGGCTCGACGGGTCGGCGAGCCGCCGCTGCAACCAGGTTTTCCAGTCCGCCGGTTGCGCGATGAAATACCCGGCCATGTAGCCGGCGACATCTGGATCCGTGCGCGGATCGAGTCCCACCGTGTCGTTGGCGTCCCACGTTGCCTGCCGCCACGGATCGAAGACGACCTTGTGGAATGTCCCGTTCGGATGGAGCGTGGCCACCACGCGGGCCATCGGGTCGTAGAACAACACGGGACTGACGCCGGTCTCGACCCCGAATTCGAATTCGAATGTGTCGCTGAAGAACGGCTCGTACTGGCGGACAGGCTTGCCCTTGTTGTTGAAAATCGTCCAGCCACTGCCGATCCAGCGGGGCCGGTCCGCACCGCCGGCCTTCCTTTCGGGCTCGGCCTGGACCTTGCTCTGAATCTCGCGGCCAAAGCCGTCGGAATAGCCCGCGCTGACCTGCAGCTCGGTCCTCGCACCCGGATCGAGCGCACTGCAGTGCGTCTCCCGCGCAATCGTCGCGGCGAAGGCCGGCTGCCACTTTTCCGGATCGTCGCGGTACAGCGCGCGCGTGGATCGGAAACGATCCAGGTCGTAGACGATCCGGGTGGTGGCTGTGCCGAGCAGTGCGATCGCGGCCGGACCCCGCGGATCCGACAGGAACGGGTCGATCCCGGCCGGCGTCGGGTCGGCGACGAAGGTGTCGTCCAGAATGTCTCCGAGCGCCTCCTCCGGCTTGCCCATCACCGCGGTGCCCACCACCAGCCCCAACGCATCGAAAGCGACCGCCGTGCGGTTGCGGTTCGGATCCATCACCAGCCGGGGCTGCAGCACGCGGTAATCGATGCTTGAGGCAGAGAGATTGCCGGCGGCATCCCGCTCGCCCGCAGTGACGCAGTTGCCCAACGCGTCGCGCGTCACCTGCACCAGCAGGTCGAACGCATCGTAGGTCACCGTCGTTTCCGTTGGGTACGGTTCAGTGTGGAAGGGGCCGCGGTGGCGCTGCGGCAGGAAGAAATGCGCCCTGGCGACGGCGAGTTCCGCCGTGGCGTTGTCGGCCGGATCGGGCGATAGGAAGCTGCGTCCCGAACGGATCCACCAGCGGCCGTCCCGGTCGAGATCGACATAGCCGCCGCCCTCGCCGCCGCCCCGGCCGAGCACGAAGGCAGGATCAGCCAGGAGCGGCTCAACGGTCCGGTCGGGATTGGCCCGCTGGAAAACCCCGTCGAGCAGGGCAGGGGTGAAGGCGAGCTTGAAGCTCTCGCCGGGTAGCGCGAGCGACTGGAGTCCGCGAAGCGACAGCAGGCCGTCGAGGTCGTTCTTCCGATAGAGTGTGCGGGCGCACTCGATCAACCGGCGACAGGGCGCATTCCCGCTGGCCGCCGCGACGCCGGTGTAGGGCAGATCGTGGGCCCCGTCGCCGGCCGCCGCCAGCCCGGCGGCGAGTTCCCCGAAGCGGAAAAGGTTGGTGATCTCCGGACGGCCGGCGGCGGGCGCGAGGTTCAGGATTTCGTAGCTCCGGCTCTCGGCCGGCAGCGGCAGGCGGTGCGCATCGTCCGCCAGCACCGGGTTGGTGAAATCGTTTTCGGTGCTCGTGATGAACAGGCGCTTCTGCTCGCAGCGATCCGCCGCCGTCAGCACCGGAGCGGGATCGTCGAACCGGCGGCCATAAACGATCGAGGCGGACTGAAGGACGTCCCCGAAGCGGTCCACCGCGAGTGTCAGCGTATGTGCCACCCGGGGATCGGCCCGCAGCGTACCAGCGACCGGATACAGGGCGCGCTCGTAGTGGAAGGTCACGCTTTCGCGCGGATGGCAGAAGAAGACCGCGTGCCGGTTGCCGGCCTGCGGCTGGAGACACTCGACCGTGAAATTGCTCTCGACCACACTGTAGGGCCGGACGGACGCCTCCGACGGTGATCCATCGGGGGCGGTATCCAGTGCATAGATTTCCTGGCGGAGAACGGATCCCTTGAGGGTGCGGCACGCCTCGCGCATTTCGTCGGCGGAAGCCGCGAATGGCACCCGGCTGCCATCGGGGCGGCACAGCGTCGCGGGCAGCACGACATCCGGCAGGCACATGGCTCGCGGCTGCGCGGGAGACGGGCGCGCTTCACCGGGGCCGGCGTTGCCCTCCTCGTAGTACTCGTCCTCGAACTGCCGCGAAACTCGTTCGCCATCGAACCACGCTCCGGTGTGGAACCACGTTTTCGTCAGGACCGGAGGGACCGTGGACGCGGCCTCTTCATTGGCGCATGCCGGCAGGGGGCCGTGGGCGCCGAGCGCTCCGAGCACGCCGGTGTCGCATTGCGTCACCATGCCGAAGCCTCGGAACTCCCGCTCGACACCGTCGAAATGACCGTGGTGATACGCGTAACTCGTGACGAAGCGATTGCGGCTGATGTGATCGTAGGTGACCACCCGCTCGACGACCTGAACCGGGAACGGCAGCCGCGTGAGCCATGGCCTACCGGCTTGCCGGTCGGCGAGGTAAAACTTGGTGGACGGAGCGTACTCGATGTGGGTCTCCGCTCCGAGGTTGTTGACCGATTTGAGCAGGAGGTGCGGTTTCCGTCCGCCCATCAAATCCACATAGCGCATCTGGCGCCCGCTGTCGCCGGCCAGCGGCGAGGACCAGACGAGGCATGCGGTGCCGGTGCCCAGTAGATCGACGACCTCGATCGCCGCGAGATTGTCCACTCGCGGGAAAATCGGCAGCGGATGGGGGCGGCTCCAGCTGTTGCCGGACTGATTGTAGTAGACCCGCACCCCATCGCCATGCAGGTAGAGGATGTCGGTGGTTCCAGAGCCGTCGACGTCGGCCAGCCGGATGCGTTTCTGATCGAACAGGTCGGGCAGATCGAACTGTGGCGAGTGGTCCATCGAGACCTTCGCGCCGAAGCGACCGTATCCAAGGTTCGGCCAGTAGCAGACCTCGCCATTGCGGATGCGGACGAGGTCCGCGAGGCCGTCGCCCGAGAAATCGGCGAGGTGGATGGACTGTTCGGCGTCGGCGAAAACCAGCGCCGGACCCCGCTCCTCGTCCAGGGGCTTCCGCACGAATTCCGCCGCGGCGAAACCGTCTTCCCCCAGCGAGCGGTGCCAGCAGAAGGCTTCGTCCTCGGTGATCAGAATGTCGGCAAGCCCGTCGCCGTCGAGATCGAGGAAGCGGAGATTCGGATCGCGGAGATCGACGTTCGGCCACGCGGAAAACGCGCGAAACGGCTCCCAGCGCCTGTCCCCCGTGCGCTCGAAGAAGCCGCGCACCGGGCCCGACATCAGCACCACGTCTGGCAGCCCGTCACCCGCCAAGTCCATGAACTGGGCGTGACCGCCCGCGAGGGTGGTGACCGGCCGCGGAGAGACCACTTCCAACGGACCGAAGCGCGCGGTCGCAGGTGGCTCGATGCCATCGGGGCCGGCGGGCGCCGGTAGCGCGCTCTCATTGTGTTTGTAGAGCCATTCGCCGGCCTGTTCGGTCAGCAGGCCGGAGAGCCCTTCACCATCGAGATCCACCCACCGCCAGGCATTGCCGTCGAGACCGCACGGAATGTTCTCCATGGTTTCCGCCGCGACCGTGTGGAGCGTGGCGTCGATGACCGGCTGTGAATACTCGAACTCCACTGGCGGAAGGGAGCGTCGGAAGCACCGACCGCCTTGCCGGCTGAAACCGTACTGAGTGACGGCGACAATCTGGGAATACACCGGTGCTTGGGCCGTGTCAGGATCGGCGGTCGGCCCATAGGTGAAATCGGTCGAACGCACGGGACCGTCGTAGCCGTCCGTCGTGGCGATGCCGCGGGCCGCGTCTGCCGCCACGGCGGGAAAATGGTGGAACATCAGCACGCGGTGGCAGCGCCGGTATGTCCGCACCTCGAAACCGGCGCGATACGACGAGAACGGGTCGGGGCGGACAGTCCAGGGTCGCCCCGCGGAGGCCGAAACCGTGACGTACTGAAGCTGCTCGCCGGCCGGTTCTGCCGCATCGGGGGCGACGACGGACAGGTGATCCTCGTCGTAATCGAGAACCGCCTCGAAATGCCAATGCGCTCGCGTATCTTCATCGCCAATGCCCGGCGGCACCGGCCAGGGCTTGCCAGGCTGCGGCTCCGGAAAAAAAGGGGCACGATTGCCGTAGAGGACGCGCTTGAGGCAGGTCTGGACCGGGCGGAGGCCGCGCCCGCGGTTCCGCTCGTTGGCACGGGTCGGATCGATGCCGCTGCCGTCTTCCAGTTCGTAGCGGTATACGACCAGGTTGCCCTTGTCGTCGTGGCTCTCGTTGATCAGCCAGCTGAAGATGCGGCGGGCATCGGCCGGGTCGGCGATGCGGCTCTCCGGACTCCTGCCATACCAGCTGGTGATGTTGTCCCGGGTGATGGACCGCCAGAACGAGTCCGCCGCATCCGTCAGGCAGGTCCAGCGTTCGATGCGGGCAAAAAGCCCCTCGATCCGCGGGCGATACCGGCGGATCCGGTATTCAAGGGCGTCGACGCGGCGAAGCGGGGGCGGATCTTCCGGCCCCCAGTCGCCGCCGGCGTTCGGGACCAGCACCGGCACGAGGTCTTCGGCGCCCGAAAGAAGAAACACGTCGGAATCCGCCGCATCATCGTACCGGGGCAGCCCTTTGTCGGTTTTGCGCGTGATCGCTGGCAGCGAAAGGCTCCAGCCCAGTCCGAAGAGGCCGTTCCCGGCGCCCGAGTCGTAGGCGAGAGACAGTCGCGGGCCGAAATCCGCGCGGCCGGGCGAGAGGGCCAGCGGGACCGTCATGGCGCCGGTGCCGGTCACCGGATTGGCGGCGAACTTCTCGCCGATGCCCCGGATCGCGCCGCCCCCGCCAGGCAATGTTATCGTCGGTCCGGATACACCAAAGTTTTCAAAGGAGCGTTGGGCGGGGCTGGCAGCGACTGGCGCATTCTGAGGCCGTGGCTGATTCAGGCGCATGTGCGGCGGGTACCCTGGGGATCGAACGCAGTGAGCGAACACCGGGGCTGCTATCGCATACACCACACATGTGGAGGAAGGAAGCGCATTCCCCCACCAGCGATGTAAGGCGGGATCCGGGATGTGATCGGCCTCCACCCCAATCCGCCGGATCCCGGCGCGAAGCCGAAGCGCGGGGGTTTGGCGGAGTCGACGCGCGACTTGCGCGACGGCGAAGTCCAATCACAGTCGTGCAGCGATGATCAAGAAGCTGCTTCACACCCGGATGCGGGTGAACGACCTCGAGCGCACGGTGAAGTTCTATCAGGACGCGCTCGGGCTGAAGGTCACGAGCCGGCATCTCTCGCCGCGCGGGGCGCAGCTGGCCTTTCTGGCGACGCCGAACAGCGAGGAGGAAATCGAGATCTGCCAGATGCCGAACAGCCCGGGCGTGCAGGTGCAGCCCGACCTCGTGCACCTCGCGTTCGAGGTCGACGACTTGGAGAAGTTCGCCGCCGAGTTGAAGGCGAAGGGGTATCCCCTCTCGGATGGGCCAACGCGAACGGGCAGCGGATGGACGCTCGCCTTCATCGACGCGCCGGAGGGGTACGAAATCGAATTGATGCAGCGGCCGAAATAGAATGGCCGCTCCTGCGGCCAGCTCCGGATCGGCACGGTCGCCGCTACCGGCGGGCGGGTTGGCTGGTCCGGGAGGTGCGGCGCTCGAAGGCGAACAGGTACTGCTGCGCGAGCCCGGCGAGCGGACCGAAGTGAACGCGACCAAAGTGCGCGATCTGCGTCGGTTTCCAGCCGTGCAGACCGTATCGCTCCGCCATTGCCTTGATGATCCAGACATCGACCGGAAAAGCCTCGAGCCGGCCCGCGCCGAACAGCAGCACGCAGTCTGCGACCTTGGCGCCCACGCCGGGCAAGGCACAGAGCCGCTCCTTCGCCGCGGCGTACGGCAGCGCCTCGGTCTCATCGAGCCAGCCGGGATTCTCCGCCAGAAACAACGCCGTGTGGTGAATGTACCGGGCGCGGAATCCCAGCAGGCATTTTCGAAGTTCCGCCTCGGGCACCCGGGCGAGTTCGGGCCAGGTGGGAAGGGCGCGCAAAGGAGGATTTTCGATTTTCGATTGCGGATTTTGGATTGGCTGACCGGAGACGGAAGGATTTTCGATTTTCGATTCCTGATTTTCGATTGGTCGGTTCCCGGCATGCGACGGAGTGGTGGAGCTTCCGGTGCCCGATCGGCGATTGGCGATTGCCGGGCGATTCGGGTCGGGCGCGGGAGGGATCGGCGCAGCGAAGGCCGGTGCCTGACCGGCTGGCGCATCGTTGCAGCCGGCTGGTGCGACAGTCCGTGGGAGCGCGGCCTTCGGCGCGGGGGCGGACGCGAGCGGCGCGCCGTGACGCCGGGCGAGCAGCGCGAGCATCTGCTTGATCTGCACGATCTGTTTCGTCGCGCTGCACAGGAAGCCGAGCAAGGTCTCGCCAAATGGCTGCCGCAGGATCCGCAGGCCGGGAAAAGCCTCGATGCAGCGCGCCAGATGCGCATCGCTCCGCCACGGCAGCGCGTCGGCCAGCGTCCGGGCGTCGCGGCCACAGTCGAAATAGCGGACGAGCTTCGTCGCTGTTCGTTCGACGCGGTCGGTCGGCGCGGACCACAGGACGACCCCTTCGCTAGACAAGGTGAGCCGCACGACTGTCCGGTCGAACACGCCGAGGCGCGTGCCGTCTTCCAGACAGGTCCAGCGAAACGCCTGGCCGCCGTCGAGGATCTCGCCGAGCACCGCCGGCGAGAGCGGACCGCCGAGGTCCAGCGTCTGCCACGGCGACCATCCGGAAGCCGGAGCAACGGCGCCGGAGGCCGGGACTCGAATGCCTCTCATATCCGAATCAACCATGCGCAGTACGCTCTCGCGGTTTCGTCACACGGCGTTGAACCCGCTCAGCCCGGGCTGCGCCAGGACGTCACTTTTCCGGCATTGCCCAGAGGAAGCTCTGTTCCTTCGCCAGAATCCGACCATCGGCCGCAAGCAGCTCCAGGCGCCACGCGACCGGATGGGCCTTGCGATCCGGCCATTCGGAACCGGTCAGCCCGAGCTGGTACACGGAGGTTCCCGGCCGGAGTGCGACGTCGAACCGATACGTCTTCGGGTCGGGGCTGGTGGGCGCGATCACCGTGAGCGAAAATTTCGCGCCGGCGACGGCAGCACCGGAATTTTTCACCCGGACGAGATAATAGAATCCAGCGCGCGTGGCCGGCGAAGTGCGCAACACGATCCGATGTCCATGCTCTTCGCGACCGGTGAAATATTCGGAGATGCTGTCGAAGGCGTCCGCGTCGCGCCAGGCCGGCCACACGCGAACGAACTCGACGCCATCGGCGGCGAGGACGGGACGGGCGAGCGCCAGCACGAGGAGGAAACCGAGAACAAGACGCATCGGTCCGACGTTGAGACGGCGGGCGGACCGGTGCAAGTGCGCGTCGCCGCAGCGGACGCCCGGTCGCGCATTTCGCCTCGCGGCCGGCCGCAAGTTCCCCCGGGCTAGCTAGAGCTTGTCCAAGAAACGCTGATTTTGCGCGGTTCGTGTCTCTTGTAGCCGGCCTCGTCGAGGCCGGTCCGGGGTCGACGACCCGGCTACAGCTCGATCCCGCGCCCTTGGGACAAGCTCTGGCTAGCGGCCCGACGGTGGCTGGACGTCGACGAGCTGATAGCGCCGATTTCCCAGCAGCGCGGGCGCCCAGTTCTTCACCGCGGGGTCGATCAGGTAGCTTTGAACACCCTGGTAGATTGGTGCGACGGGCAGGTTGGCGAGCAGCAACGCCTCGGCCTCCTGCAGCACCGCAGCGCGCCGGCTGGCATCGTTCATCGTGGACGCCTGGGCGATGAGGGCGTCGTACTGCGGGTTCTTCCAGCCGGTCCAGTTGTTGCCGTTGTCGGAGACGAACACGGACAGGAACGTGAGCGGGTCCGGATAATCGGCCGCCCAGGAAAACAGCGCCATGGTGTAGCCGAGCGTGCTCTGGTTCTGCAGCCAGGTCTTCTGTTCCAGCTGCGTGATTTCCGTCCGAAGTCCGAGCTCGCGACTCCACATCGACTGCAGTGCCTGCGCGACCAGCGGCTGGACCTCGTCATTGCGCACCTGGAGTTCGATCACGGGCAGGCCGGCGCCGGCCGGATGCCCGGCGGCCGCAAGCAGCTCGCGCGCCGCCGGGACATCGGTGTGAACCCGGGCTTGCGCGGTGTAGCCTCCGGTGTTCGGAGGTGTGGCGGAAAACGCGGGCTGCCGGCTGCCGGCAAGCGCGCCGCGCGTCAGGGCGGTCCGGTCGATCGCGAGTGAAAGCGCGCGCCGCAGCCGCGCGTCGTTGAACGGCGGTCGCGCGGTGTTGAATGCGACGAACACCGTCTGGAGCAGCGGATCCAGGCGCAGCCGCTGCGGGTCGCGCTCCCGCCAGACGGCGATCCGCGAAATGGGCAGCGTGTAGGTGACATGGAGCTGGCCGGCGCGGAAATTCCCCTCCTCGACCTCCGGGTCCTCGATCGGAAAGAACACGATGCGCTCGAGCCGTGTGTGCGCCGCGTTCCAGTAATGCGGATTCCTCGCCACGGTCAGCCGGGCGTTGGGATTCCACTCGGTGAGCTGGAAGGCACCATTGCCCACCAGATTTCCCGGCCGGGTCCAGGCCGTGCCGCGTGTGCGCATCCCTCCGAAGCGGGCCACGACGCGCGGGTTCACGGGATACCACGGCGTCAGCGCAGTGAGGAGCGGCAGGTGCGGAGTCGGCCGCTCGAGCCGCAGCACCAGCGTGTGCGGGTCCGGCGCCGAGCAGCCGAGCGCGGCGACGTCGGGATTCTTCCCGCTGTTGATCGCCTCCGCGTGCCGGAGCGGAAAGAGGTAGTACGCGTTCTGGAATGCCAGCGCCGGGGCGACCGTGCGGCGAAACGACTGCACGAAATCGTCCGCGACGAGTTCGTCGCCGTTCGACCAGCGGGCGTTGGGGCGGAGATGGAATGTCCAGGTCAGCCCGTCGTCTGAAACCTCCCAGCGTTCGGCCGCGCCGGGGAGGGCCCGGCCGGTGGGCTCGTCGAGCGCGGTCAGCCCCTCGAAGAGCGCGAACAGCACGTTCATTTCGGTCACGGCGGTGGCGGCCGGCGGATCGAGATCGGCGGGTTCCGCCCCATTGCCGAGCAGTAGGGTGTGGGACCGGTCTGCCGCCTCGACGGGAGTCTCGCGCCGGCCGCAGCCAGCGAACAGAACGGTCAACACCAAACCGGCGCAACCGAGCGCGAAACGCGACGCTGCGAAGAGCCGGAGCCGGACCGGTGCGTTGGGCCGCCACATGCCTCGGGAAATGAGCGAGCCGGGACGCGACTGCAAGCGCGCGGCCACGACGGGTCTGCACGGGCTTCGCGGAGTCGCGAGCGGCGGCGCGGCGCGTGGCGGCGCGGCGGTGTGACGTGGCTCGCCCGCCGAACGAGATGAAACCGCGTGCAGACATCGCGGGTGTGCGGGCCGGCTGCCGTGGAGTGGGGGAAGCCGCCGGTGCCCGAAGGGGGGCGAAAAGGCGAAAGCCGCCGATGTGAAACAAAAGAAACCGCCGCGGAGTGGCGGCGGTTTCTTTCGCGGGACGAACCCGCGCGGGCAATACAACCGCGAAGCGGGCGGTCGTGTCCGGGAGTGATTACTTCTTGTCCGCCGGCTTTTCGGCGGCGGCCTTTTCAGCGGCGGCCTTGCACTTCGGGCAGGTGCAGTCCTTCGGGCATGCCTTCTCGTTGCAGCAGGCGGCGTTCGGGCCACAGCCCTTCTGTTGCGGGGCGGGCGCGGCTTTTGGGTCGGCGGCATGGCCGAGCGACATGACACCGAACAGGGCGAGGGTGAGGAGGATTTTTTTCATGGGGACTGCCGGCACGCTACGGCGCATACGGAAGAACCGGCAAGAGCGCATTGCCGGCTTTGCCCGCCCAGTTTTCCGTGAGCTTCGATGGCCGCCGCGGAGATGCGTAATACATTGCGGTAGGGCGAAACCTTGTTGTCTATTGGTTGCGTCGCCGGCTTTAACCTGAATGTGCGCCGACGCGTTTGCTGAATCCAACCAGCCGGCGATGTCATCCCAGCCTCTCCTTTCATCTGCGCCCAGCATTCGCCGGAAGCTGAGGCCTGCATTTGGCCGCACGGCGCTCGACCGCGTCATCCGAATCCACGAGCGGCTTGGCAACGAGCAACTCGTCACGGCGGCGACGCTCGCCCGCGAGTGCGAAGTTTCCGACCGGACGATCAAGCGCGACATCGAACTCATGCGGGACCGGCTCGGCGTGCCCATCGCGTGGGACGCCACCACGCACAGCTACTACTACACGCACAACTGCGACCTGCTGCCGCTGCTGCGGCTCGACGCCGATGAAGCGCTCGCTCTCGTGCTCGCGAGCCGGACCTTCGCCGCGTGGCGCGGTTCCGCCCTGGGGCGCGCGCTCACCGCGGCGCTCGAAAAAATCGCCCCGGTCGTTGGCGGGGCGGTCTCCTTCCCGGCTGAGGCGCTGAGCGATTTCATTTTTCAACCGGAGGAGGGGGCGGACATCGACGGCGAGCACCGGTGGTTTGCCGTGGCGATCGAGGCGATTCGACGCCGTCGCGAACTGCGCATCGACTACCAGAAACCGAAGACCAGCACCGCCGCCGAGACGCGCGTGATTCATCCCCTGCACCTTGCGTATCTCGACCACCGCTGGATGCTGATCGCCCACGACACCGCCCGGCGGGCGCCCAGAAAGTTTCTCCTGATCCGGATCCGCGCAGCCACGCCCACCGGCGCGCGCTTCGATCCGCCCGTCGGATTCGACATCACGACCTACCTCCGCGGCAGCCTCGGCCGTTTTACCGGCGCGACTGAACACGCGGTGCGCATCGTCTTCGACGCCACCACCGCGCCCTATGTCCGGGAGAATCCCTGGCACTCCTCCCAGACAATCATCGAACGCCCGGCCGGGGCCATCGAAGTCAGCCTTCGCCTCAACAACCTCATCGACGTCGAGCGCCGCCTCCTCGCCTGCGGTGCCCACGCCGAAGTGCTCGCGCCCGCCGAGCTGCGCGAAACGCTCCGGACCGCCGCGACGGCCACGCTCGCACACTACACGTAGGGGCGTCGCTCGCCCGCCGCGCCACGACCGGCGCCCAAACCGAATTCGCAAAAACTCATTCACAGGGACAGCCGATGCCCCTCCGCCCCTGATAGAGTTGGGCCATGTCCCCGCCATGCTTCGCCTCGTTACATCCTCCCGCTCCGAGTTCCCGTCAGCAGCGCGCCGAGCCGGCTGCGGTTGACGCGCAATTCGCGTGAGCACGCTGAAACAGTCCGCTTCCCGCGGCACGCGCCCGGCCGGTGAAAGTGACGGGGCGAAGCTGTCTTTCGGCTGCGAAGTTGTTCCCGGCTCCGAGCTAATCACTGAAACGGATATTTCCCGGATGTACGTCGAGCAAGATCACGCCGTACCAGCGCGAGGCATCCAGCCCGTGTCGCATCTCACCTCCCGAGCCGGCAGGGGGGCGTCCCTCGCGTGCGAATCGCCGCGCGTCCCGATCTCCAGGGGGCTGCGTGCGGAATCTGTCATCCCGTCATGAACGTCGACGACCTTCCGCTCTCGCGCCTGCGTATTCTTCGACTGCGAGACGAACCTGTTTTGCTCGATGGCGATCTCGCCGCGCTCTACGGAGTGGAGACGAAAGCGTTCAATCAGGCGATCAAGCGCAACGCCCACCGCTTTCCACGGGACTTCGCGTTTCAACTGAACGCGGAAGAGTGGGCGGCATTAAGGTCACAGGTTGTGACCTTAGCCGCGAAAGGCCGCGGACGGCATCGGAAGTATCTCCCGTGGGCCTTCACCGAGCACGGCGCCATCATGGCGGCGACGGTGCTCAACAGCGACCGGGCCGTGGCGATGAGCACTCATGTGGTGCGCGCCTTTGTGCGTTTGCGACGCGAGCTGCTGAGCGATGCCGCGCTGGAAATCCGCCTGGGCAAGATCGAGAAGGAGCTCCTTTCGCACGATGCCGCGCTGCGGACTCTGTTTGGCAAGATCAAACCCCTGTTGCTCCCGCCGCCGGAGCCGCCTGCGAGGGAGATGGGTTTTCACACACTCCTCAAAAAACCATAACGGTCATGTCCGAAACTTTCGACGCCTTCTTCCGCACCGCCACTGCCACGGCAGCCAGACCGTCCGGCAACGAGCCCTACGATTACCAGTGCCGTCTTGCGTGCGGTAAAAAGGGTGACCGGCCTGAAGCCGAATGGCTCGCCGGTGGCACGGCGTGCGAGTCCCGGCTCATCTCGATCCCCACCGGCCTCGGCAAAACGGCGGCCGTCGTGCTCGCGTGGATGTGGAATCGAGTCGTCCGAGGCGACGAAGCGTGGCCCCGTCGATTGGTCTATTGCCTGCCGATGCGCACGCTGGTCGAGCAGACGTGCGACGAGGCTGAAAAGTGGATCGAAAACCTCCTGCACGCCGCTGACGTCGGCACGCTGACGCTACTGCCCGCTGCCATCGAGCAACTGCGCTGGCTCCGTACGCACTCCCCGATCATTCTCATGGGCGGCGAGGAAAACGACGATGCCCGCCGCGACTGGGACATCCATCCCGAGCGCCCGGCGATCCTCATCGGTACCCAGGACATGCTCCTCAGCCGCGCGCTCAACCGTGGCTACGGCATGAGTCGCTACCGCTGGCCGATGCACTTCGCGTTGCTCAATCACGATGCGCTCTGGGTGCTGGACGAGACTCAACTGATTGGCGTGGGTATCGAGACTTCTGCCCAACTCGATGCATTCCGCCGGTTTTTCGCAGAAGGTTGTTCGTCACAAACTCAATCCCCGCGCGCGTTCACGTGGTGGATGAGTGCGACTCTCGCCGACGTTCGCCTCGGGACGGTGGACCAACCGCGGCCGCTTTCGCTTGCCCGCATCGCGCTCGACGTCGCCGATCACAGGCTCAAGTCGGTTGAACAGCGATTCACCGCCCCAAAGCCAATCGTCAGAACCGAATCACTGAGGCTCAACTCGGTCTCCGACAAGGACGCAGCCACTTACGCGAAACAGGTCGCCCTCCTGGTCAACAAGCAGCACCACGCTGGAACCTTCACGCTCGTTGTTCTCAACAATGTCGGCCGTGCCCAGGCTGTCTACCAAGCTCTGCGCGAGCTCGACGTCCCGGACGAACGCCTGGCTCTCGTTCACTCACGATTCCGCCCCGGCGACCGCGCGACCCACGAGCGGCGTCTCTTCAGCTCTGGCGAGCGGATTGTCGTCGCCACCCAAGCGGTCGAGGCCGGCGTCGATGTCTCGGCACGTCTGCTCGTCACCGAACTCGCCCCGTGGTCGTCGCTGGTCCAGCGCTTCGGTCGCTGCAACCGGGCCGGGATCATCGACGATGCCGAGATCATCTGGATCGACCTAGCTGACGATGAGCAGGTCGCGCGGCCCTACGCCACCGCCGAATGTGCGGCCGCCCGTGTCATTCTCGAAGCCGGCGTAAGAGATGTTTCACCCCGATCGATTTCGGCGATAACCGCCCCAGTCGAGCCCCGCGTGATTCGCCCCGTGCTGCGTCGCAAAGACCTGCTCGATCTTTTTGACACCACGCCGGACATCGCCGGTAACGATCTCGACGTGTCCCGTTACATCCGCGACGGCGACGACAACGACGTGCAGGTGTTTTGGCGCGATCTTGGGGGGATTGCTCCCGCGCCGGACACCCCCGCCTCGATTCGACAGGAACTCTGCAGCGTCTCGATTGCCCGCTTTGGCGCCTTTTTCGACAAGCTCACGAAAAGGAAGGAACTGGGAATCTACATCTGGAATCCGCTCGAAGAACGCTGGTCCGCCGCACGGGCTGCTCGCCCTGGTGGCGTGTATCTCCTCGATACACGCGCCGGCGGCTATTCCTCCGAATTGGGCTGGACCGGCGAGCTGGCCGAGGCCGGACAAACCGTAGCCGCCGTTGTTTTTCCCAACGGTCCGGCGCCCGAGGCCAACGTCACTGACCGCGGCGCCAACGCCCGGACTTGGCTGACTTTGACCGAGCATACCCAGCACGTAACCGATACGGTTCAAACCATCGCCGCCGCCCTTAATCTGGCTCCAGCCGCCAGCGCGATGCTCACGACTACCGCGCGCTGGCACGACGTCGGCAAAGCACACGCCGTCTTTCAAGACGCTCTTAAGACCGCGCCGGGCATTCCGGCGCCGGAGGCATCCACCGTCTACGCGAAAGCTCCCAACCGCGCCAGGCGATATGCCGTTCCCGGTTTCCGGCATGAACTTGCTTCGGCGCTCGCCGTACTTCTTGCCGCTCCGGTCGACCTGCCCGAGCGCGACTTGGTCGCGTACCTCGTCGCCGCACATCATGGTAAGGTCCGACTCTCGATCCGCGCGCTGCCCGGCGAGGCTCCGCCACGGGAAAAGCCCGAAGCCCGCTGCGCCCGCGGGATCGTCGACGGCGATACGATTTCATCCGACGCGTTCGCCGCACTCGGTCTTCGCTCCGCCGATCTACTCCTTGACCTGAGTTTCATGGAACTGGGCGAAGGACCTCACGGCCCGTCTTGGCTCACCCGCACGCTGCATCTGCGCGAGCGGCTCGGTCCGTTCCAACTTGCCTATCTCGAAGCCCTCCTGCGTGCCGCCGACATGCGAGCCTCCGCTGCCGAAGCCCAATGACCCGAGTTGCCATGAACGATCTCAAACTTCCCGGCTGCGCCCCGACTCCTCTTGCACACTATCTGAAGGCCCTCGGCATCTTGCGGCTTGTTTCCGAGGATACCGCCCGTGGCGACGCGGCTGCGGCTGGATACTGGCAGCGTGACGCCTTCCATCTCCGGACGCGCTTCGACCGCGCCGCCCTGCTGGAATTCTTCCTCCATCACTACCGCCCCACGCCGATCATCGCGCCTTGGAACGGTGGCAGTGGATTCTTCCCCAAGGACAACCACGACGCACTCCGCGCTCTGCTTGGATCAGAGCATTCCCGCTTCGCGATCTATCGGGACACACTCGCCAGCGCCGCCTCTCTGCTCGCGGAATTGGGCCTGAACCAAAAGCCCGAAGACAAGGAAACGAAATCGGCACTGCTGCTTCACTGCCGCAATCGCCTTCCGGAAGCCGCCCTCGCATGGCTCGATGCCACTTATATTCTCACCTCCGAAGGGCCCCTTTATCCCCCAATGCTCGGCACCGGCGGAAACGACGGACGCCTCGATTTCACGAACAACTTTCAGCAGCGACTTCTCGATGTCATTGGCCCCGCCGATGGTGCACCAACCCCGAATTCGGCTGCGTTGCTGACGCAGGCTCTGTTCGGTGAAAACTGCTCCGGCTTGTCGGATCGAGCGGTCGGCCAGTTCGCGCCCTCCGCAGCTGGCGGAGCCAACGGCGCCAATGGTTTTGCGGCGGCTGCGTCGGTCAATCCGTGGGATTTCGTCCTCATGCTGGAAGGAGCCGCGCTTTACGCCAGCGCAGCAGTCAAGCGTCTGGAAACCACAGAGCCGGGCCAGCTTTCTTATCCTTTCTGTGTTCGGTCCACAGGAGCAGGGTATGCGAGCGACAGCTCCGGAGATGAGGCCGATGCCCGTGCGGAACTTTGGCTTCCGCTCTGGCCCGCCGCCGCACCGCTGGCCGACGTGCGTGCGCTCTTCGGCGAGGGTCGTGCCGTGGTCGGTCGCCGCTCCGCTCGTGACGCGCTCGAATTCACGCGCGCCATCGTTTCGCTCGGTGTCGACCGGGGTGTTTCCGAATTCCAGCGTTTCGGCTTTCTCTTGCGCAACGGGCTGGCCTATTTCGCCACTCCGCTCGATCGCGTTCCCGTCCGTCGCGACACGGATGCGTCCGATTTGCTCGACGATATTGGGCCATGGCTTGACGCGTTTCGGCGCGCCGCTCGGGGCGACCGCGCTCCAAGCCGCGTCGCCAGCGCCTGCCGCAATCTCGAGCGTGCGATCTTCGCGCTCTGTACTCGCGGGCCGGTCGAGCAACGCAGCGACTCTGCCATCGCCAGCCTCCTCATTCAACTCGGAGCTTGCGAGGCCGCTCTGGCAGCGAGCCTGCGCTGGACAGTGGAGCAGCCTCGTCTGAACCCGCTGCAACTCACCCGATCGGGCTGGCTCCGCGCCGCGATCGCGAGCGCCCCGCACGAGACCGCACTCGCCCAAGCTCTCGCCAGCCTGACGACGCCGCGCTTTCGTACCCACCTCGAAGCGCTCGAT
The DNA here is from genome assembly GCA_963705935.1 of uncultured Verrucomicrobiae bacterium. Lineage (GTDB taxonomy): Bacteria > Verrucomicrobiota > Verrucomicrobiia > Opitutales > Opitutaceae > Opitutus. Next base: position 66,585 of record OY970130.1, read on the forward strand.
GGGTCGGGTTTTCGAAGGGACGGCCAGGCTGCTGATGTCACGTGGATCCACGGGCGCCCCATCAACGCGTTGCTTGCCACGCTTCAGCGCCGCTTCGTGCTCGCCGAAAGCTCCGGCGCCAATCCGCTCGCCGGTCGAGTTCCTGCGCCGCTCACCAGCATTGTCCGCTTGATCGAAGGTCGGCTCGACGAGCGACTGTTCGAATCGCTTCTGCTCGCGCTTGCCTGCTTTCGCTCCGAGACGCTCGCCGAGTTCGCCGAACTCTCGCCGTCTTCCGCGGACGAAGCCGCTCCCTCCGCCCTGTTCGCTCTGCTGCGCACCGCTCTTTCTGGCGATCTTCCGGGTGCCGATGCGCCGATACCCCGCGTGGCGGCCATCGCTCGTCGCGCTGGCGCTGGCGACGGTCACGAAGCGACGCGCTTGGCCGCGCGCCGGCTGCGTGCGTCCGGCTTTGCGCCCGCTTTTGAATGCCTCGACGAACGCGGCGAGTCCGTGCAGCGCACCTCCGCAGCGCTGCTGTTCCCGCTATCGTCCGGCTCCCTCGGCGAACTCCTTCGACTCGTCCAACCGCTTCAATCCTGAACCCCAAACAAACTCGTGATGAACCTCGCATCGCTCCTCGCCCATCCCCGACTCCTCATCGAAGTCGACCTCGCCCCCATCGCCGGCACGCGCTTTCAGCCTACCGGGTTTCCCGACCTGCAAGCTGCCACGTATCAGACTGCCGATGGCAAAGAGATGCTTCTGGTCGAATCCGCCCAGAGCATGGCCAACCGGCTCGAGGCGGTCTGCTGGGACGAAGCGGACGAGAAGCCTGTTGCCGCACTCGCCGGCCTGCCCTATGTCGAGACCACGTTGCCCGACGGGGCCAGGACGAACTCCCTCCTGGAAGCGCATCGGCTCAACTCGCCGTATCTTGTCAACGCGGATGGGTTTGAAGGGATCGTGAAGGCCGTAGGCTTTGAGAAGGGCCGGCCGTTCGACCGGCAGAAACTCGTTGCCGCACTATTCCGCTACGACCCCAACAGTCTGATTCACGGCATTTTCCTTGAAAAAATCGGCGGCGTGGTCCGCCTGCCGCGAGCGCTCACCGCATTCATCGAGGCGAGAGAGGTACGCGTCGCCGCCAGCGGCGGTGTCAAGGTGGACCGTGTTCAACCCGAAAGCGGCGGCGATTCCACGAAGTACGGCAAAGCCGCTGACGGCTACGGCAATGTTCCCTTCCACCGCGATGAGTTCACTGGCCAGGTCACCGCCTTTTTCAACCTCGACCTCAGTCTGATCGCTGGTTTCCGCCTGCCGCCCGAGGCGCGAGAATTGCTCATTGCCCTCGCGCTCTTCAAAATCGACCGCTTCCTCGCGACTGGACTCCGCCTGCGTACCGCATGCGATCTCCTCGAAGCCGCTCGCCGCGTCACCCGTCCCGAGAATTTCAGTCTACCCGGCGCCGCGGAGCTCACCGAATATCTCGCATCTTTGCTCGCCGCCAATGCGAAGCACTTCGCCGAGCCGCGCGTCACAGCACTTCGTTACAGCGAAGCCGAGGCCAAGGGCCGCAAGGCCGCAAAGCAAGCCCAGTAATTCGCGCTCGCCATGCTCGCACTCGGCTTCCGCTTCCCTGCCGGCCGTTATCACGCCACGGCTTGGGGCAGCCACGTTAACGAAGGCGTCGCGGAGTGGCCGCCATCGCCATGGCGGCTGCTCCGCGCCCTGATCGCCACGGCCTACCTTAAGCTTCCCGACGAAGCTGCAGGCCCGCTGTTCCGTTCGCTCATTGAGCGATTGGCTGCGGCGCCGGCGCCGGCGTACCAGATCCCCCCTGCCACCGCGGCGCACACGCGGCACTACATGCCCGATGGGGCCAAGACTCACAAATCGGGGGGAGCCGACGCCTGGGGACCCGGAACTGACAAGGTCTTCGACACCTTCGTTGTCCCTGCTTCCGGTTCCGAACTGGTCGTGTTGTGGGCGGTCGAGTTGCCAGCGTCGGAACGCGATCTGCTGGCTGCGCTGCTCGTCCGACTCGCGTACCTCGGTCGCGCCGAAAGTCTCGTCGAGGCTCGGCTCTTGCGGACGGATTCGGCCGCAGCGATCCCCACCAACATGCGGGCGCTGCTGCCGGGCGAGCCATTACCCGCTGGATCGACTCTGCAACGTTTGCTCTCACCCGTGACACCGGCCGATTTCACCGCTTGGCGACAAACCCAACTGCCGGTTCCGCCGGTTCCAGTGGTCAATCCCAAATCTGGACCCAAGAGAGCACCCAAGAAATCCGGCGGTCCCACCATCGCCCCCGATCTCTTCACCGCGCTCCAAGTCGACACCGACGAGTGGCGCGGCGCCGGTTGGGCGCTGCCGCCTGGTTCTCGCTGGATGGATTTTGCCCGAACCGCCGAACGCCCGCGCCAGATCGCGCGCATTGCCGCCCAGAAGTACGACCGTTCTTTCACTGTCGCGCGCTTCGCCCTGTCCGGCCCGGTGTTGCCTTCCATCCGCGCCTTCCTGCCGCAAGCCCAACGGCTCCACCAATCGCTCGTGAAGTATTCCGACGCGTCGCCTCGGTTCACGGGCTGCGATTCCGAAGGCAATCCGCTCCGGGGGCACGGCCATGCCTACATCTTTCCCGAGTGCGATCCCGTCCACGGCTACCTCACGCACCTCACGCTCTTCGCCCGTGATGGATTCACTTCGCGTGAGCGTCGCGCAATGGAGGCCGTTCGCCTTCTCTGGTCGCGCGAAGGCATGCTCGGGCTCTCTTTGCTTGGCCTCGGACAACAGGAAGACTTTGCCACACTGCCGTTCTTCCAAACTGCCGCGTGCTGGAGCAGCGCCACGCCCTTTGTCGCTACTCGCCACGCGAAGACTTACCGCGATGGCCGGGCGAAATTCGACGCGGTCAACGGAGTGGCCATTGGCTCGCCCGAACACGATCTGCGGCGGCTTCTCACTCTCCACGGCTACCCCGAGCCCAGCACCATCGAGGCGCTGGCCAGCTTGGATCTCTCCGGTCGCCAGGTCCCGTGGCTCGATTTCATCCACCATCGCAAAGTCCTCGACGGCAGCCGCGGAGCTTCCGGCCCCGTTGGGTTCGAGATCACTTTCCCGCGGCCTGTATCGGGTCCGCTCGCGCTCGGACACTCCGCTCACTTCGGGCTTGGGCTGTTTTTGCCAGGGGACATGTGACCGAAGCGCCCGGCAGTGCCGCGGGTCCCCAACGATCGAGAGGGCGGGATTTTTATTTGCGATTCGCGCATTGATTCCCACTTTTTTCTCTCAAGCGCGACAGAATGAGTACGGGTCCAAGTTTTGGGTTCGAGGTCTTTGTCCCAGGGCGTCAGGACGCTTCGGCAACAATCCCGCTTGCGGGAGCGCCTACCTCATAGTGCCTTCTGTCGCGCCCTCCTTTTTGCGGCCGGCAGTTTCCCGCCGACCCAGACGGCGGAGGTGAAGCTCAACGGGCCAGCCGGGTGCGATTCCAGAGTTCGAGGCTTTCGCCGGGGCGATGCCCAGCCCCGGCCGGGTGGGCCGATTTCGGGGTGGGAAACACCGCGCGCCTCCACTATTTTCCGGTCCCGCCGCATGAGCACGCCTGAGCTTTCCGCGCCTTCGGGAGATTCGCCGCAGGAGCCGCTGCCCGTACGGATGCTGAACGAGTTCGTTTACTGTCCGCGGCTGTTCTACTACGAACACGTCGAGGGAGTGTTTCAACACAACGCCGACACCAAGCGTGGCGCCGCCCTCCATTCCCGCGTCGACAGCGGCAAGGGCGAGCTTCCGCCGCCGGCGGAAGCCAGCAAGGAATCGCCGGAGGCGGTTCCTCCAGAAACGATCCATTCCCGATCCGTCTCGCTCGCCTCGGACCGGCTGGGGGTGACGGCCAAGATGGATCTCGTCGAGGTGCGCGCCGCCGCGGGACGCGATCTGCTCGCGCCGCTCACCGTGTGTCCCGTCGATTACAAGATCGGGGCGCCCCGGGAGGGCGAAGCCGGCCCGGAGATCTGGGACGCCGACCGCATGCAGCTTGGGCTGCAGTGCCTCATTCTCCGGGACAATGGCTACACCTGCAGCGAGGGCGTCATCTACTACCGCGCCACGAAACAGCGCGTGCCCCTGGCGCTCACACCACAGCTCGAACAGTGGATCGACGCTCAGATCGCCGCCGCACGCCGCGCGACCGCGGGGCCGATCCCGCCGCCGCTCGTCGACTCACCCAAATGCGCTCGCTGCTCGCTCGTCACCATCTGCCTGCCCGACGAGACGCGTTTGCTGCGCGAAGCACCCGCCCACCCCGACGAGGAGGATGCGCCGCCGGCGCAGGGGGCGTTCGGTTTCGACCGTGAATTCGGCACCCTGGCGGCCGCGCAATCCGACCCGGTGGCGCGGATCCCAAACTTCAAATCCGCGGCGCCGCGCCGGTTGATCGCTGCACGCGACGACACGCGCCCGCTCTACATCGCGACGACCGGCGTCAGCATCGGCAGGAAATCCGAAATCCTCCAGGTGCGCGAAAAGGGGGAGATCATCGCCGAGGTGCGGATCGGCGATCTCAACCACGTCGCGGTTTTCGGCCCGGCGACGATCTCGACGTCGTTGGTCCAGACGCTCTGCGAAAAGGACATTCCGATCAGCTATTTCTCCAGCGGCGGCTGGTTTTTTGCGCTCACGCGCGGCCACAGCCTGAAGAACGTCTTCACGCGCCTGGCGCAGTTTCACTATGCCGCCGACGCGGCGGAATCGCTGCGGCACGCACGCGCCTTCGTGCACGGCAAGATCCGCAACCAGCGAACGCTGCTCATGCGCAACCACGCCGCCCCGCCCGCCGCCGCCATCGGCCGGCTCAAGTACGCCGCGGAAGCGGCGCTCGAGGCGACGAGCGCTGCCGAACTGCTCGGCATCGAGGGCTCCGCGGCGCTGGCCTATTTCGAATGTTTTTCCGGTATGATCAAACTCGGCGAAGGCGCCTCGGCCGACGAAACGTTTCTCGCCGGTCACGAACCGGTGCCGCCGCCGGCGGCCGCCACGCCGGTGCGCGACAAGCGCGACGTCCCGGGGCAGCAGTTTTTCTCCTTCGACTTCGCCCGTCGCAACCGCCGGCCCCCGCGCGACGCCGTCAACGCCCTGCTGTCGCTCGGCTACAGCCTGCTCGCCCGCGATTGCACGGTCGCGGCGCACGCCGTCGGCTTCGACCCGTACGTGGGCTTTTATCACCAGCCGCGCTTCGGCCGCCCGGCGCTGGCGCTCGATCTGATGGAGGAGTTTCGCCCGCTGATCGCCGATTCGGTCGCGCTGACGTTGATCAACAACCGGGTGATCAGCCCCGGTGATTTCGTGCGTGCGGGCGACGCGGTGAACCTGAGCCAGGACGGGAGGAAGCGCTTTTTCACCGCCTACGAGCAGCGCCTCGGCACGACGATCGTGCATCCGGTCTTCGACTATCAGGTGAGCTACCGGCGCGCGATCGAGCTGCAGGCGCGCCTGCTGGCCAAGGCGCTGACCGGCGACATCGAGCAATACGTGCCGTTCATGACCCGGTGATCGATCGCTCGACTCGCGCGAAATAGCTGGCATTTTCACCGACATCCGATGCGTCACACGTACATCGTGGCTTACGATATCAGCGATCCGAAGCGGCTGAGGAAGGTGTTCCGGGTCTGCGAGGATTACGGCAATCACCTCCAGTATTCCGTTTTCGAGTGCGACTTGAATGCGAGCGAGAAGGTCGAGTTGGAGACGAAGTTGAGGAGCGTGATCCACCATGAGGAGGACCAGGTGCTGTTCATCGGGATCGGGCCGGCGGAGAGCCGTGGTGACCGGACGATCACGGCGCTCGGGCAGGCTTATCATCATTTCGACCAACCCTGCTATGTGGTTTGAGACGGCCGCTTGCCTCCTTTGTTTTGCGCCAATGCCGGCGAGCGCGGAGGTGGTGTGCCGTTTGCCGGGCGCGCTCGCGTTGGGCAGCGTAACGACTTATGAAAAAATTCAATGCCACGGCCCCGCCATGAGCTCCTGTTTTCGGGATCCGCTCGCGCGCAGCCCCGGCCGCCTTTCGTGTGTCGGCACTTACCCGAGTGCGATCTCCGCGCTCTCCGGAGCGCGGCCCCGTTGAAGCAATTATACCTAGCGACTCCCCGGACCGCTGCCGGATCATCTCCGCGCTCTCCGGAGCGCGGCCCCGTTGAAGCGTTGTAGTAGGTCACGGTTGTGCCCTCATCGCGTAATCTCCGCGCTCTCCGGAGCGCGGCCCCGTTGAAGCATGACTTCTTCGCCGCGATGACGGTGGGAATCGACTATCTCCGCGCTCTCCGGAGCGCGGCCCCGTTGAAGCACGGTGGTCGGCGCGAAGGTCTTGCGCAGCGCGGCGAATCTCCGCGCTCTCCGGAGCGCGGCCCCGTTGAAGCTTCGCCATGGCGGCGTCTATGGTGCCGGTAACGATCATCTCCGCGCTCTCCGGAGCGCGGCCCCGTTGAAGCACGGTGGTGGGCTTCGCGGTGGTGACGGTGGCCGCATCTCCGCGCTCTCCGGAGCGCGGCCCCGTTGAAGCGGCGGCTCTGGGAGTGGCGGCACCGGGCTGCCGACATCTCCGCGCTCTCCGGAGCGCGGCCCCGTTGAAGCAACACGACTCGCATCCACGAGCGCACCAAGACCATCATCTCCGCGCTCTCCGGAGCGCGGCCCCGTTGAAGCATTGAGGCCCGGACGCTTTGGCACGTCGAGTCGTCATCTCCGCGCTCTCCGGAGCGCGGCCCCGTTGAAGCAAAGCGCATCCGGCATTTAAGATATGCCGGACTCACTCATCTCCGCGCTCTCCGGAGCGCGGCCCCGTTGAAGCCATGCCGGACCGCTACTCGAGCTAAGCCGTATCCATGCAGTAGGAAACCGGTTTTGAGGTGATTTTGGCTGGGCGCGCTACCCGAGCACTGGGCGAGTGCCGACTGCATTGCAGTTGGCGTTCGGCGAAAGCAATTTCTCCCAAAGGCCTCGCCACCAAGCGCGTTCGTGCGTCGGGACGGCAAGTTTGATCGTGGTTTGACCCTGGGGGCGGCTGATGATCCCAGCGGTCACGAACAGCCAGTAGCGCAGGCTGCCCAGCGTGACGGCTTCGAGCCAGCCGAGCTTGCGCTCGAACAATACGACGAGGTTGTGGGCGAGCACCCCGAAGCTCAGCGCCGCCTCCGTCGCCCAAAAATCTTTGCACACTAAATCCGGCAGGCCGTAGCCCGCATCCAACTCCTTGATGACGTTCTCGCAGGCGGCCCGGCCGTTGTAGTCGCGCCAGACGGCCAGCGGCGGCACGCTGCGCGGCAGATTCGTCACCAGCACTTGATACAGGTAACCGGGACAGTCGATGAGCAGTTTGCCGCCCGCGCGACTGTGTTTGTCTTTTATCCGGTGGCGAATCGCGATGAACCGCGCGGTGGCGGGCACCTCCGCGTCGTGAGATTCGAGTTCGGCCACTTCCGTGCCGTCGAGGTCGGTGGCGAGCCAGCGGGTCTCACGCCGCAGGAGGCTTTGCACGGGGTGCGTCAGCCGCGCCACGACGATGAACTTCACCCGTAATTGCTCCCACAGCCGCAAGAGTTCGGCCACGTAGAAGCCGGAGTCGGCGCGCACCACGCGCAGCCGCAGGTGCGCGGGCAGGTTGTCCCATAGATCGAGGAAGAACCCGACGACGTTGTTCGCGCAACTGCAGTTGCCGGGGCGTAACCAAAACCCAGCGACCAGTCTCACTTCGCTGAAGATCGCGAGCAACGGGTGCAGGCAGGGCTTGGGGCCGACCCGAGTGTAGCCGACCGCGACGCCCTCCTGGTGTCCGTCCTCGTGGAGCAGGCGGGTCGAGTCCAAATCCAAGGCGTAGCCCTCGGGTTTACCGGGCAGTTTTTGCATCGCCCACGCGAAGAGCGGCCGGAAGCACGCGAGATTCTTCCCCGCGCTCGTGAAACCCTGGAAGAAACGCGTGAACGTCGACTGGCTGGGCACCCGCTTGATCCCGAGCAGGGCCGGCTGCATCGGATCGCGCCGCAGATAGGCCAGGTGGGTGAGTTTCTTCGCCCCGCAGAGCAGGCCTTGGACGAAACCGAGCACCTTGGTCAGAGGGCTCAGCGCGTTGTGGGAGGTCGGCTCAGGGTGCGGCAGACACCGGGCGACCAGTTCGCGCCAGCCGCTCTCCTGCACGAACGACCAGAACGTCGCAGTGCCCGCGTGCGGGCTGAGCTGTTGGTCGGTGAACTCGATTTGGATGGACTGGCCGGCGCTTTGGAACTGGATCTTTCCGGCCACCGTTTGGTGAACCGGGCTTCCGCCCTTCGATTGATTCGGTTTCATTCACCATCAGTCAGTTCCCAATCGGTGGCTCCTTTTCAACTGCATCGTTACGGCTAAGGGTGGACACCATCTCCGCGCTCTCCGGAGCGCGGCCCCGTTGAAGCGCCGGCCTTGTCGGTCGGCGCCACGGAAAACGGCAGATCTCCGCGCTCTCCGGAGCGCGGCCCCGTTGAAGCGGAGAGCGCGCAAGATAGCAGACCCGATTTTGATCGATCTCCGCGCTCTCCGGAGCGCGGCCCCGTTGAAGCCTCCCCAACCCTCTCCGGAGTAACTGGGGTACAGGGATCTCCGCGCTCTCCGGAGCGCGGCCCCGTTGAAGCTACTCGATCCAGCCATCCCCGCCGCAGTGCGGGCATATCTCCGCGCTCTCCGGAGCGCGGCCCCGTTGAAGCTTTGGTCGCGATCTCGCGGGGCTTGCGCCAGCGCAGATCTCCGCGCTCTCCGGAGCGCGGCCCCGTTGAAGCGTCGGGAAGTTGCCGACGATCGGCTGTCCGGCCAGATCTCCGCGCTCTCCGGAGCGCGGCCCCGTTGAAGCGACCGACCGGGCGCTGGCAATGCAGCCATGCGCCATCTCCGCGCTCTCCGGAGCGCGGCCCCGTTGAAGCAAGAATGATCGCTGCGTTAACGCCGTACTTCGCGGCATCTCCGCGCTCTCCGGAGCGCGGCCCCGTTGAAGCGAGGCAATCAGGATGTCCGTGCCGTTCGTGTAGATATCTCCGCGCTCTCCGGAGCGCGGCCCCGTTGAAGCTTCGCAGGTGTCAAGCCCTCATCATGGTGCCGCCTCATCTCCGCGCTCTCCGGAGCGCGGCCCCGTTGAAGCTGTCCGGGCCAGTTGTCGGGGACCAGCACCTGCTGGAATCTCCGCGCTCTCCGGAGCGCGGCCCCGTTGAAGCAACTCGTCGCAGGGTCTGGGCGGCGTGCATGGCGGATCTCCGCGCTCTCCGGAGCGCGGCCCCGTTGAAGCGCATCTTCTCCTCATCGAAGGGCAATCCCGCCCGAGAATCTCCGCGCTCTCCGGAGCGCGGCCCCGTTGAAGCCATCTTCGGCGTGAAGCCATCTTCCTCGAAGCCGTTCATCTCCGCGCTCTCCGGAGCGCGGCCCCGTTGAAGCGCCGCCTGCGTCGCCGCCGCGGCATCAACCTTCGCGTATCTCCGCGCTCTCCGGAGCGCGGCCCCGTTGAAGCATTGCCGCCCGCTGCAGGATATTGCACGCCTTGCGGTATCTCCGCGCTCTCCGGAGCGCGGCCCCGTTGAAGCCAGAAGGCCATGGCCTCGATCCGTTCCGCGCGCATATCTCCGCGCTCTCCGGAGCGCGGCCCCGTTGAAGCTCATCCAGCTCGTCGCACTTGATGATGAGCCCGCCCTATCTCCGCGCTCTCCGGAGCGCGGCCCCGTTGAAGCGCCTCGGCTGCAGTCTGGTGCGCGACGGCGAGCGGGGATCTCCGCGCTCTCCGGAGCGCGGCCCCGTTGAAGCATGTTACGATCAACGTGCCCGCGCCCACGGCTCCCATCTCCGCGCTCTCCGGAGCGCGGCCCCGTTGAAGCTAGGCGATGTCCCAGCCGAGCACGTCGCGGAAGAAGCCATCTCCGCGCTCTCCGGAGCGCGGCCCCGTTGAAGCTGGCGTCGCAACAACTGGCCTCGCGGGAGGGGTGGACATCTCCGCGCTCTCCGGAGCGCGGCCCCGTTGAAGCTCCTCGGTCGCGCGTGCGTGGATGCGCGGCGACGATATCTCCGCGCTCTCCGGAGCGCGGCCCCGTTGAAGCGGCGTCGTCAAGGTGCCGGCGCACACGCGCCACCAGGTATCTCCGCGCTCTCCGGAGCGCGGCCCCGTTGAAGCTGGAACAGCTCGGGGAACTGCTGGATCGCGGCTGCGAATCTCCGCGCTCTCCGGAGCGCGGCCCCGTTGAAGCACCCCGTCGGCCACCATCTTGGCAGTATCCGCGTTATCTCCGCGCTCTCCGGAGCGCGGCCCCGTTGAAGCTGCTTCACCTCGCGCATCGCGAAGTCTTTCTCAGCCATCTCCGCGCTCTCCGGAGCGCGGCCCCGTTGAAGCGCATTCTTCAGGTTGAGCGCCACCATCCCGACCACATCTCCGCGCTCTCCGGAGCGCGGCCCCGTTGAAGCTCCCATCCAAGGGTCCGCAAGACTTGCGCGAGGCTTATCTCCGCGCTCTCCGGAGCGCGGCCCCGTTGAAGCCAGCCGAAAACTAACCTGTCTGCTGTCCGCGACCACATCTCCGCGCTCTCCGGAGCGCGGCCCCGTTGAAGCATCAAATATCCATCCTTCACGGTATCCGGAGCCGGATCTCCGCGCTCTCCGGAGCGCGGCCCCGTTGAAGCACATCGACGTGGTTCGTGACGGTGCCGCTGCCTGCCCATCTCCGCGCTCTCCGGAGCGCGGCCCCGTTGAAGCTTTGGTCGGGCCGGGCGGGTGCGCGTGGCCTCCGCTATCTCCGCGCTCTCCGGAGCGCGGCCCCGTTGAAGCGGTCCACCCCATTGGCCACCCCATGAACCATTCGCACCATCTCCGCGCTCTCCGGAGCGCGGCCCCGTTGAAGCCCGTGGAATCCGCCACTGGCGCACCTGCTCGAGCAGATCTCCGCGCTCTCCGGAGCGCGGCCCCGTTGAAGCCAATCCGTGCGCCGCACGATCGTGCCGTTCACCGTATATCTCCGCGCTCTCCGGAGCGCGGCCCCGTTGAAGCGTTGCGCAGCACGGTGAGCAGTTGCGCCATTCTCGGATCTCCGCGCTCTCCGGAGCGCGGCCCCGTTGAAGCAATCGCTCGAAGGTCATGCTCTGGCTGGAGGGCGGCATCTCCGCGCTCTCCGGAGCGCGGCCCCGTTGAAGCGGGCATGGCCGCAGCGCAGCAGCCGCGGGCAGCCGGTATCTCCGCGCTCTCCGGAGCGCGGCCCCGTTGAAGCACTGTCGAGCTCTCGCGGATGGCCTGCATCGTTCCCTATCTCCGCGCTCTCCGGAGCGCGGCCCCGTTGAAGCCCGCCTCCGTGGCTATCGGCCACATCGAGACGCTCGCCATCTCCGCGCTCTCCGGAGCGCGGCCCCGTTGAAGCGATCTCCGCCACGGCGATCAGGTCGGCGAAGCTCTCATCTCCGCGCTCTCCGGAGCGCGGCCCCGTTGAAGCTTCAGCCGGGTGCCGATCTCGGACAGGCCGCGGAGATCTCCGCGCTCTCCGGAGCGCGGCCCCGTTGAAGCCCGGCCGGTCTGCAGCTTGGCGAGGGTCGCGAAACAATCTCCGCGCTCTCCGGAGCGCGGCCCCGTTGAAGCCCAGCCGTTCGCGGTGAAGTGGTCGAAGAACGCTGCGATCTCCGCGCTCTCCGGAGCGCGGCCCCGTTGAAGCCGCAGTTCGGTCGCTTGCGCGGACTCCGAAAGCAGCATCTCCGCGCTCTCCGGAGCGCGGCCCCGTTGAAGCGCGATCAGCAACGCGACACTATCGCCCGCCTGAGTGATCTCCGCGCTCTCCGGAGCGCGGCCCCGTTGAAGCGAGATCGTGCGCCCACACAAGATCGTGGAACTGGCGCATCTCCGCGCTCTCCGGAGCGCGGCCCCGTTGAAGCGGTGTTGTGCTTCGTGCCGGTGAACCCGGTCGCTCAGCATCTCCGCGCTCTCCGGAGCGCGGCCCCGTTGAAGCGCGCACGTAGAGTTTCATCGCATGGTCTCCAGAAATATCTCCGCGCTCTCCGGAGCGCGGCCCCGTTGAAGCCCAGCTCCTGTTATGCGAGGATGCAGGTACCGGGTTCATCTCCGCGCTCTCCGGAGCGCGGCCCCGTTGAAGCCTGTGCTGCAATCCGCCGTCCCGCTCTGACTCAATCGGATCTCCGCGCTCTCCGGAGCGCGGCCCCGTTGAAGCGCCTCCACAAAGCGCAAGCCCATGTAGTCGCCGACTTATCTCCGCGCTCTCCGGAGCGCGGCCCCGTTGAAGCGAATACACCGTAATCGAATTAGATACATATCTCACATCTCCGCGCTCTCCGGAGCGCGGCCCCGTTGAAGCTATTTCACCTTGACCGGCGAAGCCGCCCGTAGCGCGATCTCCGCGCTCTCCGGAGCGCGGCCCCGTTGAAGCATCCATAAACTCATCGATGCCACCCCCCCCGCATAATCTCCGCGCTCTCCGGAGCGCGGCCCCGTTGAAGCACCCCTGACGTGCGAACCGCGGCTTTCTGGGCCTGATCTCCGCGCTCTCCGGAGCGCGGCCCCGTTGAAGCCCGCCCTCGATCCGCGCCACCGGGTGTCGGCCGTATCTCCGCGCTCTCCGGAGCGCGGCCCCGTTGAAGCGGCACATCCAGCGCCAAATTCGTGCAGATATTCTGCTATCTCCGCGCTCTCCGGAGCGCGGCCCCGTTGAAGCGTTGGGCCAAGCATTCGCCCCGTCCGTGACAGGAGCATCTCCGCGCTCTCCGGAGCGCGGCCCCGTTGAAGCCACCACAGCGCCTCGGTTCCAGCGATGGGCCGGGGCGCTATCTCCGCGCTCTCCGGAGCGCGGCCCCGTTGAAGCGCACGGGCTTGGAACCGTCGCGCCCTTGGTCGAAGGATCTCCGCGCTCTCCGGAGCGCGGCCCCGTTGAAGCGAGGCGCAAAAGCTGACCGACGACCCCGAGCAGGAGATCTCCGCGCTCTCCGGAGCGCGGCCCCGTTGAAGCGAAAGTGGAAGCAGGGACGGAGGAGGGAGCAGGATCTCCGCGGCACGGGCATTTCACGACAACGTATCCGGCGGCGTAGGGGCATCCCGCCGGGGTCAGCGACCCCCGGCTACAAACGAGCAGGCGGCGTGCGGCGGAATCGCCTGCAAGCAGGCTCCTACGATGGAAGCGGCGTGCGGCGGAATCGCCTGCGAGCAGCATCTACCCCTGCGTCGTTCCGATCGCCTGCAAGCAGGCTCCTACAATGGAGGAGGCGATGGCGGGAGAAACCGGGCGACCGAATCGCCTGCAAGCAGGCTCCTACGATGGAAGCGGCGTGGGTCGGGATCGCCTGCGAGCAGCATCTACCCCCTGCGTCGTTCCGATCGCCTGCAAGCGGGCTCCTACAGGGGGAGGCACGGCATGGCCATGCCGACTCGGCCGCGGCGGTTTTCGCGGCAGCTTACACTCGTATTCGGAGAACATCCGGCTAGGTTGTCGGAGCCATGCCGGACATCGTCGAGGACCCCGAACTGCTGCGCCGGTACTCCGAGGATCGATCCGAGGCGGCCTTCACGGAGCTGGTGCGTCGGCATCTGCATTTCGTGCATGCGCTGGCGCTGCAGCGTGCGAGCGGCGACGCCCATCTGGCCGGCGTGGCGGCGCAACAGGTGTTCACGTGGCTGGCGGAGGAAGCGGGCGTGTTGGCGGGCCAGCCGATGCTCATGGCGTGGCTGTACGAGCGGACGCAGACCGCTGCGGCCGGCGCCGTGCGCAGCGATCGCCGGAGGCCGCGGACGGCGGGAACGGCTGCCGGGGCGCCGGCAAACATCGGTGAAACGGCGTGGCTGGACTGGAACCGGCTCGGGCCCGTGCTCGACGAGTTCATGCCGCAGCTGCCGGAGCTCGATCGCGAGGCGTTGCTCCTGCGCGTTTTCCGGCAGTTGCCGTGGGATGTCGTCGGCGCGAAGCTCTCGATGACGGAAAGCGCGGCACAAATGCGCGTCGAACGCGCGCTGGTCCGGCTGCAGTCCGCGCTGGCGCAGAAAGGCGTGACGATGTCGGCGGCTGCACTCGAGCAGGCGCTGGAACGCGGGGCGCGGACACAAGCGCCGGCGGCGCTGGTGCCGAAGATCGCGAACGCCGCGCTGGAGGCGGCGGCGCGAACACGATCTCCGGCGAGCGCGCTCGGGCGCGCTCCGGCGACGGTGGCAGTGGCGGCGCTCGCGGTGGCGGTGGTCGGCCTTGCGGTCGCGGTTTACGAGGCGGCGGACGCGCGCCAGGCCCGGACGAGATACGCGGCGGCGCAGCGCCGGGCCGACTCGCTCGCGAGCGAGACGCGCGTCCTGCGTGAACGGCTCCAGGCTGAAGCGAAGCAGACCCAGGCGGCGGACGAGGACAACGCGCGGCTGTTGCAGGCGGTGACCAGCATCGCCGCGGCGGCGCCGACCCCCGAGCCCGTCGCGGACGCCGTTACGCCCGAGGCGGTGATGGCACGCTTCCGACATGCGGGTGAACTGGCCCGGGCCGGCCGGTACGACGAGGCGCTGGCGGAATACCTGTGGTGCTACGACGACGGCATGCCGCGGTTTGCGACTTTCTACGGGATGCGCAACCGGCTGCTGACGCGAACGATCGCCGATCTCGGGCGGCAGTATCCCCCGGCACTCGACGCCCTGCGCGACCGGCGCGATCGCGCCGAGCAGCGGATGCTGGCGAACGCGTCGGACCGCGACGCGGCGATCGAGCTGGCCGATTTGAACGATGCCCTGGGCGACAGGGCCCGGACGCTGAGCCAGTTCGACAAGCTGCCGGCCGACGATCCGCGGCGCGCGACGCTCGGCAGCCGGTTGAAGGAAACCCTGATTCAGCAGCGGCGTTATGCGGACGCCGTGCAGAGCCGGCCGTATGCGCAGATGGTGTCGGATTTCGACGTGATCGCGACCGGCGTGGGCGGCGGAACTCAGAACGTTTCGGCCGCGGCCCAACAAGAAATCCACGACGGGCTGGTGCGATCGACGGCATCCGACGTCGAGGCCCTGGCAGGCGCCGGGGATCTTGCCCACGCGCGATCGCTGGCGGCGCGGCTGCTGGCGTACGACGGTTCGGACGAGACGCGGGCGATCCTGCAGCAACGACTCACGCGGGCGGGCCAGCCGAATCTGCTGGCGGCCGTCCCAGCCGCCGCCGCGAAGTAGGGTCGGGCAGAGTAGGGCCGCGCCGCGATGGAGACCACGATCTTCGGCGGGGCGCGTCGTTTGTGGCGCGTTGGCCGGCGAGATTTGAACTGCGGCCCCGCTCCGGGACGGGCTCCGGAACGCGCGTCCGGTCAGAGCAGCGGACGAAGAACGCGCCAGACGGTGTCGGCGAGAATCGCGTGGCCGCGGGCCGTGGGATGAATTCCGTCCGCCTGGTTCAGATCGGTATCGCCGCCGACGCCTTCCAGCAGGAACGGCACGAACGCGAGGCCGTTCTTGCGGGCGAGCTCGGGAAAGATCGCGTCGTACGCCCGGGCGTAATCGGAACCCATGCTCGGCGGCATCATCATTCCGGCGAGCACGATCTTCGCCGCGGGATCGCGGGCGCGCACCTTGTCGATGATGCCCTGGAGATTCGTGCGGGTGACGGTGGGCTCGATTCCCCGCAGGCCGTCGTTCGCGCCGAGCGCGAGCACGAAAACGTCGACCCGCTGCCGCAGAATCCAGTCGACGCGACGAAGTCCGCCGGCGCTGGTTTCGCCGCTGAGCCCCGCGTTGACGACGCGGTAGGGCAGGTGAGCCTGCTCGATTTTCGCCGCGATGAGTGCCGGGTACGCCTGGGCGTCCGGCTCGTCCAAGCCGTAGCCGGCCGTCAGGCTGTCGCCAAAGAACACGATCGTTTTGGTGGCGGCGGCGGTCGCGGCGTCGAGGGTGCCGGGACCGATCGTGAACAGGCACAGCAGCACCGGCGCGAGGAGCCACGCCACCGGCCAGCGCCGCCGAACGCGGCGCCCGACCGCGAGTCGGGGAGGGATGCCGTTCAACATGGGCGGCTTCCTTTCGGGTCGTTCATGTGTTTCGTGGATGGCGCATGAGTGACTACCCGATGCTGAAAGTCGAGCGGCTGACCAAGACGTATCCGACTGCGGCCGGTCCGCTGACGGTGCTGCACGAGGTGAGCTTCGCCGTCGAGGCGGGGAACAGCGTCGCCGTGGTCGGGCCGAGCGGCAGCGGGAAGACGACGCTGCTCGGGCTGTGCGCCGGATTGGACCAGCCGACGGGCGGGCGGGTTTTCCTGGCGGGACAGGCGATCGATGCGATGGACGAGGATGCGCGGGCGCGGGTCAGGAACACCCATGTCGGATTCGTGTTTCAGAATTTCCAGCTCATCCCGACGCTGACGACGCTGGAGAACGTGCTGGTGCCGGTCGAACTGCGCGGCGAATCCGGGCGGGAGCGGGAGGCGCGCGAGCTGCTGGGGCGGGTCGGACTCGGCGACCGGTCGGAACACTACCCGGTGCAGCTTTCCGGCGGCGAACAGCAGCGCGCCGCGCTGGCCCGGGCGTTCATGAACCGCCCGCAGATCCTGTTTTGCGACGAGCCCACGGGAAACCTCGATGGCGACACGGCCCACGCGATGGTCGAACTGATTTTCGGACTGAACCGCGAGCGCGGCACGACGCTGGTGCTGGTCACCCACGATCTCGACCTTGCCCGCCGCTGCCATCGTCTGCTGCGCCTCCGCTCCGGCGCGCTGGTCAGCGATGAAATCGTGACGTGAAGAGGATCGAACCACGGAGAGCGACGACGGATCGCGGCATGGAGGGACCGGCTCTGTCCGGTCCGCGAACGTCGCTCGATGCTCGCGGACGACACGGAGGTCGTCCCTCCACTGACGTACGCACGTACGGAGGTCGGCCGGCCAGTGTTGCACGGAGGTGCGGAGGTCGGCCGTCCAGTCTTGCACACACCCACGGAGGTCGTCCCTCCATGATACAAAAACCGGGTGGCCTCCTCAGACTCCCGCAGCTCCCCGTACTCTCATGCGTTTCGTCCTGAAGATGGCCTGGCGGGATTCGCGCGCGTCGCGGCAGCGACTGGTGCTCGTGGCACTCTCGATCGTGCTGGGGATCGCCGCGCTCGTCGGGATCGCGTCGATTGGCGACAACCTCCGGCGGACGGTCGAGCAACAGACGAAGTCGCTGCTCGGCGCCGACCTGACCGTCACCTCGCAGCAGGATTTCCCGCCTGAGACCGTCGCCTATTTCCGCGGCCTCGGCGAACTCGCCCAGGAGGTCTCCGTCCGCTCGATGATCACGTTTCCCACGCGCGGAAACCAGCGGCGGCTGGTGCAGGTCCGGGCGCTGCAGGGCAATTTCCCCTTCTACGGCGAACTGGTCACGGATCCGCCCGGCGCCCTGCCGCGGTCGGGTGACGGCCGGTCGGCGCTGCTGGAGGAGACGCTGATGATCCAGTTCGGGCTGGTGCCGGGCGACGAGGTGCGGATCGGCGATGCGACATTTGCCGTCTCCGGCGCCCTGAAAAAGATCCCGGGAGAATCGGCGGCCGTGGCGATGTTCTCGCCGCGCGTCTACGTTTCGGCTGAGGGGTTGGCGGCCGCGGGATTGCAGGGCCGGGGGACGTTCGCCACCCATCGCCTCCATCTCAAACTGCCGCCCCAGGTCGACGTCGAGCGGCTGGTCCGGGACCTGCGGGTCCGGTTCAAGCAGCAACGGTTGAGGTTCTCGACGGTCGAGGAGCGCAAGCGGGACCTGGGCCAGAACCTGAAGGACGTGTACTCGTTCCTGAGTCTCGTCGGATTCGTGGCGTTGTTCCTCGGCGCGGTCGGCGTGGCGAGCGCGATGCACGTGTACATCCGCCACAAGATCGCGACGGTGGCGGTGCTGCGATGCCTCGGTGCCGGCGTGCGGTCGAGCTTTGCCATCTACCTCGTGCAAGCCTGCGCGATCGGAGTGCTGGGGGCGATCGTGGGTGCGCTGGCAGGCGTAGGCGTGCAGATGCTGCTGCCGTCGGTGCTGAAAAGCTTCCTGCCGTTCCAGGTCGAGCTGTTCATTTCCTGGCCGGCAGTGATCCGGGGGGCGGGGGCCGGTCTCGTGATCTGCGTGCTGTTCGCACTGCTGCCGCTGCTGGCGGTCCGCCGCATCTCTCCGCTGCTCGCGATCCGTTCATCGCAGGGCGAGAGCACGCGGCCGGACCCGTGGCGCAAATGGATTCAGGCCGGCATCGCGGTCGCCGTCACGGCGTTCGCGATCGTGCAGGCGGCGAACTGGAAGGTCGGGGCCGGGTTCGCGCTGATGCTGGGGCTGGCGTTCGCGCTGCTCGCCGGGGTCGCGCAGGCGATCATCTGGGGCACGCGGCGCTTCATCCCGCGCCGCCCGCTGCCGTATGTCTGGCGGCAGGGACTGGCCAACCTGCACCGGCCGAACAACCGCACCGTGCTGCTGCTGCTGTCGCTCGGACTCGGCGCCTTCCTCATGCTGACGCTGGTCCTCACGCGCGCCACCCTGCTGGCGAAGATCGCCGGCGTCGGCGGGGGAACGCGGCCGAACCTGGTCTTTTTCGATGTGCAGGAGGACCAGGTGAAGCGGCTCGAGACACTCGCGGCGGCCGACGGGTCGCCGCTGGTCGCGGTGGCGCCGATGGTCACGATGCGGCTCACGAGCGTGAAGGGCCGGGCGGTGGACGACCTGCTGAAGAACGGAAAGTCGAGCCTGCCCGGCTGGGCGCTGCGGCGCGAATACCGCTCGACCTATCGCGGCGCGCTGAGCGACACCGAACGCATCGTCGCCGGAAAATTCATCGGCCGAGTGCCGCCCGGCGAGCGGCGCGTCCCGGTGTCGGTGGAGGAGGGGCTGGCCCGCGACCTCCAGGTGAAGCTCGGGGATGAACTGGGCTTCGACGTCCAGGGCGTGCCGCTGACGACCTACGTCGCCAGCCTGCGGACAGTCGAGTGGCAGCGGATGCAGCCGAACTTCTTCATCGTGTTTCCCGAAGGCGTGCTGGAGCCTGCACCGAAGACGTTCATCGCCGCGGCCCACGCGGCCACGCCGGCAGCGTCGGCCCGGCTGCAACAGGCGGTCGCCCGCGAGCTGCCGAGTGTTTCGGCCATCGATCTCGCGCTGCTGATCCAGACGTTCGACGGCATCTTCTCGAAGGCCGCATTCGTCATCTCATTCATGGCGGCTTTCACGGTCCTGACCGGCATCATCGTCCTCGCCGGGGCGGTCTTGTCGGGGAGGTACCAGCGGATTCGCGAGACCGTCCTGCTGCGGACGCTGGGAGCGACCCGGCGTCAGCTGCGACAGATCCAGCTCGTGGAATACGGCGTGCTCGGCGTCCTCGCCGCCGCGACCGGCGGCGTCCTCGCGGTCACGGCCAACGTGCTGCTGGCCCGGCTGGTATTCAAAGCGCCGGTGCTGCTGGCCCCCGGCACGCTGCTGCTGTGCGTCGCCGGGGCGGTGGCGGTGACGCTGGTCACGGGACTGCTGGCCAACCGCGGCGTCGCCGTCCACCCGCCGCTCGAGGTGCTGCGACAGGAGACGTGAGGTTGCCGCCCTGACGCCGGCCCGCCGGTCGTCCCCTCTGGAAGCGCCAACGCTCCGCGGATCGTCGCCCCTCCGTTCGGCAGAAAGCGCATCGCCGGCGCGTTCCGGCGACGCCCATGCGGCACATCGGCCAAGTGCGTGAGTCGGCGTGCGCGCCCGAAGGGTTGTTCGCATTACGAACATCACGAGCGGCCGCCCTGCGCGGGAGTCGATGTTCGTATTGCGAACATCACCGTGCGATCAGCGCGTGAGGGCCGATGTTCGTATTGCGAACATCGGGGGGGCGATGCGCGAGGAGTCGATGTTCGTATTGCGAACATGTTGGCCATCAGTAGGGCGCGCAGCGGCGACCCCTCTTGTCACTTGCGGGTTGCAGGGGGTTGGTTTCTCCTCGCTCCGATGCGCGTCGTCACGATCCACTACACGTTGCGCGACGCGGCCGATCGCGTCATCGACACCTCGGCGGGCGGCGAGCCCATCACGTATCTGGAAGGCGCCGGGCAGGTGATCGAGGGGCTCGACGAACAGCTTCGTGCCGCCGCGGCCGGAGCGGACCTGCGGGTGAGGGTCCCCGCGGACAAAGCCTACGGGCGACGCGACCCCGCGCAGATCCAGCGGGTGAGCCGGTCCCGGCTGCCGGTCGATGGCGAGCTGAAGGTGGGCGACTCGTTCCGGGCGGGGACGGACCGGTCGGCGCCGATCGTCACCGTCGCGGCGATCGAGGGCGACGAGGTGATGCTGGATGCGAATCACCCCCTCGCGGGCGTCGACCTGAATTTCGAGGTCCGCGTGGTCGCGGCGCGCGAGGCTTCCGCCGATGAATTGCGGTGCGGATACCCGGTCGCCGCTGTGGCGCACCCGGGCTCCGAAGAAGTCCCCTGAAGCCTTGGCGTCGCGGCGCCGGCCGGGATCTACCGCGATGACGCGGGGATCGGGCAAGTTTGATCGTGCGGCGGCGTGCCGGTCCCGTAATGATCGGGTCCATGAAGGTCCTCGGCATCGATATTGGCGGTTCGTCCGTCAAGGGTGCGCCGGTCGACACGGAGACGGGACGGCTGCTCGAGGAAAGGCTGCGAATCCCGACCGCCGGCCGGCTCACCCCGCTCGCGATGAGCCGGGCCGTCGCGGAGATCGCCCGCCAGTTTCGCTGGAAAGGGAGGATCGGGGTCGGCTTTCCGGGCGTGACCGATGGATCGCACACCCGCACCTCCGCGAATCTGCATCCGAAGTTCATCGGGTGCGACGCGGGCCGGCTGTTTGCGAAGGCGACCGGCTGCCGGGTGGCGATGGTCAACGATGCCGACGCCGCGGGACTGGCCGAAATGCGGTTCGGCGCGGGTCGCAAGCATCAGGGTACCGTGCTTCTGATTACGCTTGGCACCGGTGTCGGCTCGGCACTTTTCTTCAGGGGCGTGCTTTTCCCCAACACCGAGTTTGGCCACCTGCCGGTCAAGGGGCGCTCCGCCGAGCGGTTCATCTCGACGGCGGCGCGCAAGCGGCGCGGCCTGTCCTGGGCGCAATGGGGCCAGGAACTGTGCACGTACCTCGGTACGCTCGAGGTGCTGTTGTGGCCGGACCTGATCATTCTCGGTGGCGGAGCGAGTGCCAAGACCGGCAAGTTCATCCGCCACCTGCGGTGCCGGGCCCCAGTAGTGCCGGCGGCCGCGTACAACGAGGCGGGCATCGTGGGTGCGGCCCTGTGGGCGGAGGAGCAACTCTGAGCGGCCGTCGCTCCCGCACCGCATGTCGCCGGAGATCCTGATCGTCGGACAAGGGCTGGCGGGCACGCTGCTAGCCTGGGAACTGGATCGGGCGGGGGTGCCGTTCACGATCGCGGATGCGGGCCACGGCCGCGCCGCGTCGCGCGTCGCCGCGGGGGTGATCAATCCGATCACCGGGCAGCGCATCGCGAAGAGCTGGCGCGTCGACACGCTGCTGCCGCTGGCGCGCGAAACCTACCGCACGATCGAGCGTGAGTGGGGGCTGAGCCTGTGGCGCGACATGCGCGTGCGGCGGTTTTACCTGAACGAGGACGAGCGGCGCGTGCTGGCGGAGAAGCAGGCGCGGGGCGAACTCGCGGACTACGCGGTCGCCACGGACGGGGACGGCTTCTGGGTCGAGGGCGCGGCCCGCGTCGACATCGCGGAGTTGGTGCGCGCGGCGCGGGCCCGGTGGATCGCGGAGGGCCGGCTGCGGCAGGAGAACATCGACATCCCCGCGGTGCGGCCGGCGTACGGTCTCGTGATCGACTGCACCGGGGCCTCCGGCAGCCCCTTCGGTTTCGTGCCATGGCAGTATTCGAAAGGCGAATGCCTGACGCTGGCGGTGGACGGCCTCGCGCCGGACGTGGTGTTGAACCGCGGCCACTGGATTCTGCCGCTGCAACCGGGGCGGGCCATGGTAGGCGCGACGCACTCGCCGGGACGCCGCGACATCATTCTGACGGCCGAGGCGCGGACGGCGCTGGAGGCGAGCATCGCCACGATGAGTTCCCAGCCGTTCCTGGTGACCGAGCACGACGCGGGTGTCAGGGCGTACGTCCCGGACAAGCGGCCGATCGTCGGGCGTCATCCGGGCGACCCCGGGCTCGGCGTGCTCAACGCCCTCGGAGCCAAGGGCGCGCTGTTCGCCCCGGCGCTGGCGCGACAGTGGTTGAACCACCTGGTCGACGGGGTGCCGTTCGATCGCGAGACCGACGTCGCGCGTTTCTGGCGTCGGCAGCCGGTTCTGACTCCGTCGCTCGCGGCGGTTGTGCAGCGCTGAACGACTTCGTTTCCTCGCAAGCGGCGCGCGGTTTCCGGCTTGGCCGCCACGCGGTTCGGGGCGGATTCGTCGGTCCGCCGTCGTGAACGTCGATCGCCGCCTGGGATCCAACCCTGGTTCGTCGGATTGCCTGCCGGCGGCAAGCGATTGTCCCCCCTCCGATCCGCGCCCGCTGAACCACCGGCAATTCCAATCCTCACCTGCAAGCAGGCTCCTATATCCGAACTGCCAAGCGGCCACCCACGCTGGGACCGTGCCTGAGCCCGCCGGCGAAACGGCTCCGCGCTTGCGCTCAACTCCCAACGCTCAACGCTCGAACGTCCCCGTCTCGAACCGCCGCCATGGCCACCTCCTCCGAAATTCCCGCTCCGGCGCTGCTCATGCGGCGGATGACCGGCAACATCGACAGCCCGCGTGCGACGGTCAGCCGCACGGCCTCCGATCCGTTGCTGCGCTTCCGCGTCGAGGCGGGCCGCGGCAACCTGCTGGTCCAGCTTGCCGGAGGTGCCGACGGGACGGCGGGCATCCAGTGGACGCAAAACGGCCGTCCGATCGAAGGGCAGACGGGTCCGTTCCTGCATCTGGCCGGACTGACGCCCGACGACACCGATCTTTACCACGCGCTGATCCGGTCTGCCGCCGGGGAGGTGCCATCGCAGTCGTTCCTGGTCGTCGTCGTGCCGGGCCACACGCTGGTCAACTGGTCGGCGCGCGGCCAGGTCAGCGCCGCGCAGCCGTTGATCGGCGGGTTCGTCGTCGGCCGCGGGGTCGGGCCGGTGGGAAACAAACGCTATCTCCTGCGCGCGGTCGGTCCGACGCTCGCCCGGTTCGGCGTCGTTCACCCGGTCGCGCACCCGACCCTGAGCCTGATGCGGCGCGGGGCAAAATGGGAGGGGATCGAGCGAATCGACCCGGCCGGAAAACAGGCTGTCGAATGGCAGAAGAATGTCGGCGCGTTCGCGCTGGATGATCCGGCGGCCGAGTTCGTCGCGGTGGCCAGCCTGCCGCCGGGCCCGTATAGCATCGTCGCGACCGGCGAGGCCGGCGCGACCGGCGAAGTGCTGGTGGAAATCTACGAGCTGCCGTAGACGAAGTTGCGGGTTCGTTGCGCCGTGACGGCCGCGGAGTCGCGCTTCTGGACGGTCCGGCGAGCGCGTGGGGACGGCGGATTTCCGACACGCTCCGGCCGGAAGATCCGGCGTTCGCGCCGGCGAACGAGTCGCGGCGGCTGGAGGGAAAGCACGCCTGACCGGTCGGGGACGCCGGCGAAGCCGGCACGTCGCAGCGGCTTCGCGCGGCCGGGTTGGCGGGTCCGGGGCGGCCCGTCGGGGAGCCCATGCATCCAGCGGGACGAGGCCCGATGGCGCGGCTCGAGGCGGCGGCTAGATTCGGGCATGGCCACATTCACCCAGGCGGTGCGGCGATCCCCGAGCGGTGCGCGCGTCGCCAATCCAAAGCAACGGATCGCCGTGTCGGGCAACCGCGGAGTGAAGATCGTGCGGGCCTGCACGATCCGGTTCGAGGCGGCGCCGGGAGACGAGGGCACCAGGGTCCGGGTGCAGCTCGAGTACGATGTCCCCGGCGGCAAGCTGGCGGCCTGGCTCGCCCGGCTCACCGGCGAGGAGCCCGGACAGCAGGTGGCCGAGGCCCTGCGGCGTTTCAAATCGCTGATGGAGGCGGGAGAGATTCCGACCACCGACGGGCAACCCGTGGGCGAGCCCCAGCGGAGCCGGCGCGAAAAGAAAGCCCGGTCCTGATCACCACCGGACGGGCAGCGAAGCCTGCGGCGACCATGCGACCGCGGGGGTGGGCGCCGCGACTTAGCGGGCGCAGACCTCAGGCTGGAACAGCTCGGCGAGGACCTGGCGGAGTTCGGACGGGAAGACCGGCTTGTAAAGGATCCGGTCGACCTTCAACTGCTGGTAGTATTCGCTGGTGGCCTGGCTCAGCTCGGAGCAGAAAATGAGAATCTTGCCCTGGAACCGCAACTCCCGCAGCCGGGCGACGAGCTCGATCCCGTTCACGTGCGGCATGTGGTGATCGGTGATCACGAGGTCGAATGCCGAGGGATCCGCCGCCAGCCGGTCCAGCGCCTGTCGGCCGTCGCCCACGCACTCGATCAGGTGACCTTCGCGGGTAAGCGCAATCCGCGCGACCTCGCGCAGTTCGCGCATGTCGTCGGCATACAGAATGCGCAGCAACTTCTTGGGCGACTCGGTCTCGGTTTGCAGCATTGGCAGCACGGGAATTTGGCGGAATTGGAGAGCGCTGTTTCCAGACTTCGTGGCTGCCGCGCGGTTCTGCGAAAAACGTGCGAATTACTCTCAGCGCACCATCGGGACAAACCCGAGCGGCCCTTCGGGAAGGAAATGGCGCCGGGGACCGGCTTTGCGCTGATGCCGACGAGGCAATGTCGGACATGGCGAGGGCACGAAAGCTGCGGATTTGCGTTCCGGGTGGCAGGGTTCCGTTTCGCCAGCCTCGTGTAAATGGCCCGGGAGCCGTCCGCTGATCGGCGGTTGGCGCAGCGCTACGCCGAGCGAAATGCCCGCCGGGGCCCGAACCCGCGTGGACGGCAGGACACTAAAGGCGCGAAACCTATGAAAACCTCTCTCAAACTCCTCGCCCTCCTCGCGCTCGGGGCCGCTGGAGTCACCACCCTGCCGACCGGCTGCGCCGGCACGGCCACGCGCGAAAGCACCGGCGAGTACGTCGACGACGCCACGATCACGACCAAGGTGAAGGCCGCGCTGGTGCAGGACCCCATCGTCAAGGCGCATCAGGTTGACGTCACGACGTTCAAGGGTGACGTCCAGCTCAGCGGATTCGTCGACAACGCCGACCAGAAGACGCAGGCTGGCCGGATCGCGGCGGGCATTCCCGGGGTCAAGAACGTGACCAACAACATCAACGTGAAGGGCGCAGCGGAATAGTTCCAGCCCTCCCTCGGGCACGGCTTCTTCGGCCGGGCGCTTCCGCCGCCCGGCCTCTCTGTTTTCCTCCTCTGCATCGACCCCTTCAAACTCGGTCCGGATTAGTGTGCATCAGTTTGGAATAATGGTTTCCAACGGTTCCCCGGGTGAGGGGAAATTTGGCAGCTGCCAGCGCGCTCCTTCAACTCGGCGAATGCGTGCCCCCGGCCTCGCGTTGCTGGCGACGCTTTGCGTTTTTTCGAGCTGGCCGGCACACCGCGGGTGGGGCGCGGCCGGATCCGATTGGCCCTGCTATCTCGGTGACAAGGGTGCCACTCACTACTCGACCCTGGCCGACATCAATCGCCGAAACGTGCGGCAGCTTCAGGTCGCCTGGACCTGGCATGCGGGCGATGCGCGGGCTGATTCGACTCAGATCCAATGCAATCCGTTGATGGTCGACGGCGTGCTGTATGTGACGACCGCGCAGGAGAAGCTCGCGGCACTGGATCCGGCGACTGGCCGCGAAATCTGGCACTTCGATCCGCCGGATCCCGGTGGTGTCAACCGCGGCCTGGCGTACTGGAGCGAAGGCGGGGAGCGGCGGATCCTTTTTGGCACGAACCAGTGGCTGTGGGCGCTCGATGCGCGCACCGGCGCGGTGATCGCGAGCTTCGGCGACCGTGGCGTCGTCGACCTGAGCAAGGGACTCGGCCGCGACGTGCACGGCATGCAGATCCAGGCGAACACGCCCGGGGTGATCTACCACAACCTGATCATCCTCTCGATGCGCGTGGGCGAGGGGCCCGGGGCCGCGGCGCCCGGATACATTCGCGCCTTCGACGTTCGCACGGGTGCGACGGTGTGGACGTTCCACACGCTCCCGTGGCCAGGCGAGCCGGGGTATGAAACCTGGTCCCCGGACTCCTGGACGCACACGGGCGGGGTCAACGCCTGGGCGGGAATGACGGTGGACGACGAGCGGGGACTCGTTTTCTGCCCGGTGGGTTCGGGCACCTTCGATTTTTGGGGCGGTGACCGCCGCGGCAACAATCTCTACGCCGACTGCCTGCTCGTGCTCGACGCGGCGACGGGCCGGTACAGGTGGCACTATCAATTCGTGCACCACGATTTGTGGGACCGCGATCCACCGGCGCCGCCGGTGCTCGTGACGGTGCGGCGCAACGGGCGCGAAATTCCGGCGGTCGCGCAGACGACGAAGCAGGGCTACGTCTGGCTCTTTCAGCGCGAGACGGGCGAGCCGCTTTTCCCGATCCGGGAAATCGCCGTGCCCACCTCGGATCTCGCGGGCGAGGTGACCTCGCCGACGCAGCCGCTGCCGCTGAAGCCGGCGCCGTTCGTGCGGCAGCTCTTCACCGCGGATGAAATCACCAACCGCAGTCCGGCTGCGCACCTGGCCGTGCTGGAGCGATTCGTGCGGCTCCGGGCGCATGCCCGGTTCGCGCCGCCGAGTCGCGAAGGGACGATCATCTATCCGGGGTTCGACGGCGGCGCGGAGTGGGGCGGCGCGGCGGTCGACCCCGACGGCGTGCTGTACGTGAACGCCAACGAGATGGCCTGGGTGCTGACGATGATCAACGCGGGCGGAGGCTCCACGCTGGGCGAGCAGGTGTACCTGCAGAATTGCACCGGCTGCCATGGTGCGGACCGGCGCGGCAACGCGGCGCAGAACATTCCCTCGCTCGTCGACCTGAAGCAGCGGCTGTCGCACGCCCAGGCGCTCGAGGTCGTGACCAAGGGCCGCGCGGTGATGCCGTCGTGGGCGTTTCTCGGCGAGGCGCAGCGCGAGGCGGTGGTTTCGTTTCTCCTCGGCGAGCCCCAGCCGCCGAATCCGGTCGAGCCGGCCACCGGCCCGCGTCCCCCGCCGTACACGCACACGGGCTACAATCGCTGGCTGGACCCCGACGGCTATCCCGCGGTGAAGCCGCCGTGGGGCACGTTGAGCGCAATCGACCTGAACACGGGCGAGTATCGGTGGGAGGTGCCGTTCGGCGAGTTCGCGGAGCTGACGGCGCAGGGGATTCCGCCCACCGGGACCGAGAACTACGGCGGACCGCTCGTGACGGCGGGCCACCTCCTGTTCATCGGCGCGAGCAAGGATGAGCATTTCCGGGCGGTCGACGTTCGCACCGGGCGCGAGTTGTGGAAGGTGAAGCTTCCGGCCGGCGGGTATGCGACACCCGCGACGTACAAGGTCGGCGGCCGTCAGTATGTCGTGATCGCCTGCGGCGGCGGGAAGATGGGCACGAAGAGCGGCGACGCGTACGTGGCGTTCGCGCTGCCCTGAGAGTCGAACGCGCGGGCCGCAAACCAGGCGGGTCGGTGCGCTCGCTCGGATCGCCTGCAAGCAGGCTCCTACCTGGGAGGCAAGCGCAAGCAAGCTCGCGGCCTGCGTCGATCGCGTTGTTTGCGTAGGCCGCCTGCTTGCAGGCGCGGATTGGGGCGAACGACGCGTTGATGCGCGAGCGAGCTTGCGGCCTACGCGGATCCGCCGGGCGGGAGGGCGTAGAACCGATTTGTCTTGGCTGCGTCTTGCCGTCAGCTGTCAGCCAACCCCCGGACTTGCGCCACCCGCACCCGCATCATGAACGAATATTCGTCTCCCCAACCATCCCGGCGACGTTTCGTCCAGACTGCCGCCGGTGCCGCGGCCCTCGCCGCACTCGGGGACTGGCGGATCTTCGGCGCCGCTCCGGCCACCGGCGGGATCGCCGACGCGGCCGGTGCCGGCGCGCCGTGGTTCCGGCAGCCGCTCCTGATTTTGCAGACCGTGCTGCGCGAGATCGACGCCCGCGGCTACGACGCCGCGGCCGTGGTTCGCTACCTGCAGCAGGCGGCGTGCAACACCCTCATCGTGAACGCCGGCGGGATCGTCGACTTCTTTCCCAATCCGCTGCCGGCCGCGAACGTGAACCGGTTCCTGGGCGACCGCGACCTGTTGGGAGAGATCGTCGCCGCCTGCCGCGCGGCGGGCATCCGCGTCATCGGCCGCGTCGATTTTCGCGGGGTGGAGGAGCACGTCTACCGCACGCACCCGGATTGGTTCAGCGTCGACGCGGCGGGCGCGCCGCGGCGCCTCGATTACACCCGCCCGCGGCTGTACGCCTCGTGCTACACGGGGGTGTATCGCAACGAGCACGCGGAGGAGTTTCTCCGGTACCTGCTGAGCCACTACGCGCTGGACGGGATCTGGCACAACAGCATCGGCGTCGATGGCATCTGTCACTGTGCCCGGTGCCGGGCGGCATTCGCGCAGGCGACGGGCGCCGCGCTGCCGGCGTCGGAATCGGCGCCCGCCGCCGAACTCGACCGGTACATGGGGTGGAAGACCGCCGCGGCGGGCGCGCACATGCGGCGGATGAGCGCGGTCGTGAAGTCCTTCGGTCCCGACAAGGCCTATGCCGCCGAGGTGTTCGGAATGTACGACGCCCCCGCGCGGGTGAATTCGGGCATCGACCTGTATCAGGCCCGCGACCACTTCGATTTTCTGGTGAGCGTCGCGTTCCTGACGGAGACGACGCCGGAGCTGCGGTATCACGACCTGACCTACGCCGGCACGATCGTGCGGTTCCTCAAGTCGATGGCCCCGGAGAAGGAGGCGGTGATCCTGTTCGGAGGCAACGGGACGTACCACCGGTACGTGATGGATCCCCCCGTCGACCTCCGCGTCTGGATGTGGGAGGCGCTCGCGGCCGGCGGGCGCTATTGGAACTGCCTGTTCAACGGGATGGATCCCGCCGCGACGAGCGACCGGCGCAACGCGTTCATCGGCGTGGACGCCTACCAGTTCGTCCGCGACCACGCGGCCCGGGTCGCGCATCACGTGCCGGTGGCGAACGTCGCGATCTATTACTCGCGACCGACGCGGCTGTTTTTCCGGGGGCCCTCGCCGGACGGCGACCGCTTCGATGCCTCGATCAAGGGAGTCGAGAATGTGCTGCTCGAAAATCACGTGCCGTACCATTTCGTGGCGGACGACCAGGTCAGCGCGGAGCGGCTGCGACGGTACCGCGTCGTCATTCTGCCGGACGTGCGCTGCCTGGGCGAGGCGGAGGCCGGGCTCCTGCGGGACTACGTGCGGGACGGCGGGGCGATCCTGGCGACGTTTGCGACCGGGCTCGACGACCCGGCCGGCACGGAGAGGAGCAATTTCGTGCTGAGCGACGTGTTCGGCTGCGATTTTGCCGGCGAGCACCTGAACACCCGCAAGGACTGCTATCAGTTCATCGCGCTGCCGAACCATCCGCTCGTCGCGCCCGACAGCGGGGCGACGGAACTGCTGGTCGGCGGCGGATACACCCTGCGCTGCCGGCCGCGCGCCGGTGCGGAGGTGATCTGCACGCACGTGCCGGCGGTGCCCAACCAGCCGCCGGAAAAGGCCTGGGTGGAGTCGTGGCCGCGCGACGTGCCGACGGTGGTCGTCAACCGGCACGGTGCCGGGCGTGCGCTGTACTTCGCCAACCAGCCGGACCAGCTCGCGTTCGAGACCGGTCACCCGGATGTTCGCAACCTGCTGATTCGCGGCGTGCGGTTTCTGGCCGGCGACACGATTCCGCTGGAGAGCGACGCGCCGGAGAGCGTGCACGTCGGGCTGACCCGGTCGGCGGTGGCGCCGGGGGAGTACGTGTTGTCGTTCGTCAACACGACCTCCGGTCCCGAGCGGCCGGTTCGCCGGCTGCTGCCGGTGTTCGGGGTGCGCGCGACGGTCAGGCTGGGCGGGGCGCTGGCGGCGCACGAGGTGATGCGCGCCCAGGGCGCATGCCACGTCGAGTCGGCGGGCGGTGCGGTGCACGTCTCGCTGGAGCGCCTCGATGATTTCGCGGCGGTGCACCTGCGGATCGGCGCGTAGGCGCGGGGGCCGTAGCCGCGGGTGCGCGATCAGGTTGCAGGAGCGAGCTTGCTCGCGATTCCGATGACGGCGGCTTGGTCGTGCAGGAGCGAGCTTGCTCGCGATTCCGCGGGCTGAACATCTTGAACGTTCCCGCGTTGGCGTGCGCTCGGATCGCCTGCAAGCAGGCTCCTACAACCGGTCCGCGCTCGCTAAACACATTTGTTGCAGGAGCGGCTTTACGCCGCGATGGAACGACCAGCGACCTTCGGATCGCGGGATAGTTGGGAGCGGCAATGGCGGGTGACGTTCAAACCAAATCCAAAACCAATTCGCCCGCGGCGCGTCCTGCGGTCATCGTACACCCCGCGCCGTGAACGACACTCCTGCCCCCCAATTCTCCCGCCGCCGATTTGTGCAGACGCTTGCGGGCTCCGCGGCGGCACTGGCCGCCGCCCGCTGGTCCGGCGCGGCCGGACCGGCACCGGCCGCTGCGGGCGACCCGACCGCCAGGACGCCGTGGTTCCGGCGCGCGTTCCGCTGGGGGCAGGTGAACCTGACCGAGATCGACCCGGTGCGGTACGATACCAGCGCCTGGCGCGAGCAGTGGCGGCGGACCTTCATCCAGGGCGTGGTGGTGAACGCCGGAGGCATCGTCGCCTACTATCCCACCCAGGTTCCGCTGCAGCGGCGCGCGCAGGCCCTCGGCGATCGCGACCTGTTCGGCGAGATCTCCCGGGCGGCCCACGCGGACGGCCTGGCGGTGTTCGCGCGCATGGATTCGAACCGGGCCGACGAGGCGTTTTACCGCGCGCATCCGGATTGGTTCGCCCGGGATGCGCAGGGCGAGCCGTACAAGGTCACCGACCTGTACGTCGCCTGCGTCAACAGCCCGTACTACGACGAGCACATCGCCGCGATCCTGCGCGAGGTCGCAACGCGATACCACCCCGAGGGGTTCACGGACAACAACTGGAACGGGCCGATGCGGAACCAGCCGTGCTTTTGCGGGTACTGCGAGCGAAAGTTCCGGGCGCGCACCGGCCGGCCAATCCCCCGCACGGCCGACTGGAACGACCCGTTGTACCGCGAGTGGATCCGGTGGAACTACGAGCGGCGGATCGAAATCTGGGACGAGTTCAACCGCGTCACGCGTGCGGCTGGCGGCCCGGAGTGCATCTGGGTCGGGATGATGGCAGGCTCGCAGTCGTGGCAGGCGCGCGTGTTCCGCGACGATCGCGAGCTCTACCGGCGCACCGAGCTGGCGATGCTCGACGACCAGCGGCGGTTCGATCCGGAGGGCTTCCAGCACAACGGCGAGATCGGGCAGCGCATCCGCGCGGCCGGCGGCTGGGACATGGTCGTGCCGGAGAGCATGGCGATGTACCAGCTGGCCGATCACAATTTCCGGCTGGCGACCAAGCCCGAGCCGGAGGCGCGGCTTTGGGTGCTCGAGGGCATCGCCGGCGGCGTGCAGCCGTGGTGGCATCACGTGGGGGCGGTGCAGGCGGACCGGCGGATGCTCGACACGGCGCCCCCGCTCTGGAAATGGCACCGCGACCACGAGGAATTTCTCGTGCACCGCCAGCCGGTCGCAACGGTCGGGCTGCTGTGGTCGCAGCGGAACATGGATTTCTTCGGTCGGGACGAGCCAGGGGCGCTGGTCGACGATCCGTCGAACGGTTTTCTGCAGGCCCTGGTGCGGGCGCGGATTCCCTACGTGCCGGTGCACGTCGACGATCTCGAGCGCGTGGCCGGGGAGATCGGTCTCCGGCTGGCGATCCTGCCAAACCTCGCGGCGCTTTCCGACGCGCAGGTGGCGGTGGTCCGGCGCTTCGTCGGACGGGGCGGCAGCCTGCTCGCGACGGGCGTGAGCACGCTCTGCACGGAAACAGGGGAGACGCGGGACGATTTCGCGCTGGCGGATCTGTTCGGCGTGCACGTGCCGGCGGGGCACGCGTTCCGCGACGAGGCGAAGCGCACGAGCTGGGCGAAGGACTGGCACCAAACCTACCTGCGACTGCTGCCGTCCGCCGCGGGACCGCAGCCCGGCGCCGTGGCGGACAGGCATGAAGTGCTGCGCGGCTTCAACCAGACGGACGTGCTCGCGTTTGGCGGAATGCTGGAGCCGCTGACAGTCGACGCGGGCGCGGTGGTGCCGCTGACGTTCATTCCGCCCGTGCCGACGATGCCGGTGGAGTCGGTCTGGATGCGCGTACCCGCAACGGACATTCCGGGGCTCGTTTTGCGCGAGAGGGCCGGTGGATCGCGGATCGCCTATCTGCCGGCGGATCTCGACCGGCGATTCGCCCGCGACTACCTGCCGGATCACGGGGACCTGCTCGGGAACGTCGTGCGCTGGGCGTTGCGCGACGACGTGCCGGTGCGGGTCGCCGGTCGCGGGCTGATCGACTGCCATCTTTACCGGCAGCCGGGGCGGCAGGTGCTGCACCTCGTGAATCTGACGAACGAGGGCACGTGGCGTTCGCCGGTGCACGAGCTGATTCCGCTCGGTCCGTTCACCGTCGAGGTGCGACTGGCAGCCGGCGCCGCGAATCCGCAGGTGCGCTCGCTCGCGTCGGACCGGGTCGTGGCGTGCCAGCGCGAGGGAGAATGGGTGCGCGTCGAACTCGCGTCCGTGCTCGATCACGAGGTGCTGGTGATCGGCTGACGCATCGGGGCTTCCCGGCGGTTGGGCGCGCGTCGCCGAGTTCGCCCTTGAGCGCGTTGCCGTACGGCTTACCCTCCTGGAAAAACCCGGTGCGCCCCGGGCCCGCCGACTCCGCCCCCCGCCTGCACCAAAAGGAATCCATCATGCCCACCGCGATCGTGCTGCTCAAAATCGATCACAACAAGGTCACCCGAACCGCCGAAAAGCTGCTGGAGGTGCCCGACATCTCGGAGGTCTATTCGATCTCGGGCCGCTACGATCTGCTCGTGATGATCAAGTGCGACGAGATCGACAAGATCGAGTACATCGTGACCGACCAGCTGCTGAAGACGGAGGGAATAATCGACAGCGAGACGATGTTCGCCTTCCGCAGCTACGATAAGCGGGAGGGTGGCCGGGCGGTGTCGGTGGACTAGCCCGGAAATTTCACGAACGAGAGTGTGGCAGCGTCCGGATTTCCGTCCGCCTTCGGGGGAGCGACTTTGTCGCGGCTAGCCCCGACAAAGTCGGCCCGGAGGGCGGATATTTCGCGATGTTCGCGAATTATCCGGGCTAGGATTTCTCCCAGACCGGTGCGAACTTCGATCGCCCATCACCCTGGTGCGTGACGGGGCCGGCCTGAAGCATCCGGAAGCAGCGGTACGGGATGCGGCTGATGCCGCCGGCGCCTTGCGGCAGCTTGCCTTTCCACGACTTGCCGGGATGGCCCCAGAGACCCTCCGCATAGATCGGCTGTCCCTGCGCGATGTCGACCAGCACCATCCCGTACCGCTGCAGCGCGACGCAGACGATGCGCTCCTCGCGCGTGAGATGGTACGGTGCGAGGTCGAGCGTCGGGTCGAGCTGAATGACGGTTCCTTCCGGAATGCCGCCCTCGGTGAATCCATCCGTCCAGGCGGCGGGATAAACGAATTCCTTGTACGCGCAGAAGCGTGAAGCCGCCGCAATCTTGTGTCGGATCTCCCCGGCCGCGACCTCGTCGTAAAGGATGAGCCCGGCGACGGCGGGGACGCCCGCCGCGCGGCTTGGCCCGTAAAAATGAACGCTTTCGCCGTCCTTCACTCCGATCGCGGCGGTCGAGAAGACGCCTGGTCCGTCCGCCGCGTAAGTCATCCCGGTCGCCGATTTCCACGTTCCGTCCGGATTGCGCGACAACGCCCACATGTCCCACACGCGGTCCTGCTCCCAGTCGACGACCGCCAGATGCGAATCTGCCTTCGGGTCCGGCGAGGCCTCGGGCGGGATCGGGACCAGATCGAAGCCCGGTCCGTGACCGAAGTAGTCGCGATTCGTGTGCCAGCGGATCTTTTCCTCGGGCGTGATCGCGAGCAGCCCGATCTTCTGCCGTGGCGTGGAGCGAGTCACTTCGTAGACGGGAATCGTCCACTGCTCGCTGTTCACGAGAAAGTTTTCTCCGGTGGGCTCCGTCTCGAGCAGCTTGATCCAGCGCGCGGTGCGCGGATCGATTTTCGCGTCGGCCGCGATCGGCTGATTCCAGAAACTTTCGTCGGAAAAGAAACGGCGCGGCGCGCGGGCGGCCGCCGGTTCCGCGAGCGCCGGGCCGGCGGCAATGACCGCCAACAAAAACCAGGAGACAGCGGGAAGTTTCATGCAGGGGAGGGGCCGAGGAGCGCGATCAGGAGCGGCGGACGACCTCGCGCCGTGACCGGCCGCCGGGTCAATGGAGCACGGCGGACGCCGCGGCTGCAAGCGCCGCGACCCGTTTCCTCTCGCTACGCTTCCGGAGCGCGTCCCGCGAACGGTGGATCGGGAATGCGGAACCTGGCGGGAGTGGCGGCCCCGGGAGACGCCACTCCGTCGCTCATTCGGCGGCAAACCGGTAGCCGATGCCGGATTCCGTGTTCAAATAGCGGGGCCGGTCCGGCGCCGACTCGAGCTTCTTGCGGAGGTTGGCCATATGCACGCGCAGGTAATGCGTGTCCTGCTCGTGGCTTGGGCCCCAGACCTCCCGGAGCAATTGCCGGTGCGTGATCACCCGGCCGCGATGATGCAACAGGATCCGCAGCAGGGCATATTCCTTGCCGGTCAGGTGCACGGCGGCTCCGGCTTTGGCGACGGTTCGGCTCGTGAAATCCACCTCGACGTCGCCGAACCGGACGATGGTGGGCTCGGTGCCGGGTTGCGCGCGGCGAAGCAGCACGCGCAACCGGGCGAGCAGTTCACCGCCGCCGAAGGGTTTCGTCAGGTAGTCGTCGGCGCCGGCGTCCAGCGCCGCGATCTTGTCCGCCTCCTCGCCCCGCACGGACAGGATCAACACCGGAAGCTGGCTCCATTCGCGCAGCCGGCGCAGCACTTCGAGCCCGCCGAGGTCCGGCAGGCTCAGGTCGAGGATGACGGCGTCGGGCCGCTGGACCGCGACCTCGTTCAAGCCGAGCGCGCCGCTCTCCGCCTCGCGCACCCGGTAGCCTCCGCCCGCGAGGGTCACCCCCAGCAGCCGCCGAATCTGCACCTCGTCGTCGATGACCAGGATCTCGGGTTGCGCCACGCCGTTCATGCGGGGCAGTGGCTTACCATTCCAAATCCCGCATTGTAAACGCAAACCGGTATCCGGCGCTTCTCAGTGTTTTGCGTGTGTCGAGAAATACCAGAACATCGCCCCGAAACCCACCAGCTGCAGCAACACGAAGAACAGGATCAGCGGCAGTGAGCGGAACCGGCTCTTCCACAGCCGTGGTTCCTGGAGCCGTTGATGGCGGCCGACCAGCTCGACCTTCTCGTAGTCGTCCAGTTCGGCCTTCATCGCGGCGGCGCTGGCGTATCGTTCGTCCGGGTTGCGGGCGAGCGCATGCAGCACAATCTCCTCCATCACCGGCGTGAGGTTTTCGTTCAGTTTCCGCGGGGCGATCGGGTCGCCGGTGGTGCGGACATTCATGATCACGTACGGGCTCTCGCCCTCGAACGGCACCTTGCCCGTGACCATTTCATACAAGATTGCGCCGAGGCTGTAGATGTCGGTGCGGTGATCGCCGCGCCGCCCGTTGACCTGTTCGGGCGCCATGTAGTCCGGCGTTCCCATGGTGGGCGAAAAGCCGGTGAACGTGAGCCGGCGCATCCGCGCCGCCTTCGCGATGCCGAAATCGATGATCCGGATCGACTCGTCGCGGCAGAGCATGATGTTCTGCGGTTTCAGATCGCGGTGCACGATGTTGTGCTGGTGCAGGTACTCCAGTGCGTCGCAGATCCGCGACGCGATCTGCGCCGCGGCCTTCTCGCCCAACGGTCGTGCCGCCGCCATCGCCGTGTCGAGCGTCTCGCCCTCGACGAATTCCATCACGAGATAGGGACGGCTCTTCTGCTCGACCGGGAAAACCTTGAGCAGGTAGGGATGGTCGAGCTGCCGGGCGATTTCCTCCTCCCGCTGAAAACGATTGTAGGTGTTGATGTCGCTCTCGAATTGCATGAACGGCACCTTCACCGCCACGGTCGTGCCGGTCGTGCGATCATGCGCCTTGAAAATCGAGGCCATGCCGCTCCGATTGACGAGTTCGACGATTTCGAAGCGGTCATCGAGGACCTGGCCGGGTGCGAGTTCGGTGCCCACGGGAGTGGCGGTGCGTTCCTGGAAAATGACGCTCCCGTGGAAGTACGCGATCAAATCCAGTTCCTCGATCCGGATCACCTGCACGGAGACGTTGTCGTCCACGCGGCGCCGTTCCGCGAACGCGACGAGGCTGCGGCACGCCTCGTCGGGCGGCAGATGGCTCACGATGTCGCGAATCTCGTCGTCGACCACAAAGCCGTACAGGCCGTCGGAGCACTGCACGAGCACGTCGCCGCGCTCCAGCACGGTCCGGCTCGAGTCATAGCGCACAGTCGGCTCGTGGCCGACGCTGCGGGTCAGGATCGAGCGGCGCGGGTCCGTCATCGCCTGATGTTCGTGCAGCAGCCGCAAGCGGACCGGACCCGCGACCGAGCTGTGGTCGGTCGTGAGGCGGCGCAGCACGCCCTTGCGGACGAGGTAGACGCGCGAATCGCCGACATGCGCAACGTGCGCCGCGTTTTCGCGCAGCACCATCACGGTCAGCGTGGTGGCCATCGAGCCTTGCTCGGGCGACGCGCTCGCGGCGTCGAACACGGCGCGGTTGGCCGCGTCGAAGATGGCCCGGTGGATGGCCGGCATCGATTTCGGCGGGGCGACCGCATCCAGCACCCGCAGGGTGGCGGCGACCGCCAGATTACTCGCGACCTCGCCCCGGCTTTCACCACCGACGCCGTCGGCCAGAATCGCCGCGAATCCGACCTGACGCTCCCGCTCCAGATCCGGGGCGATCCAGAACGCCGCGCAGTCTTCGTTGATTTCCCGAATTGGACCGACGATGGTGCGCTGGGCGTGGGTGAGACGCATGGCCGGGGTGGGGCGGAGGGCTGGCGGCGGCCCGCTTCCAAGGCGCGCCGCCAGCGATGGGCCGGGTGACGGGTCGGTCCGCGTCAGCCGGCGGCAAGTTCCGGTCGCTTGGGAATCAAGGCGGGTTTGCCCGCGGCGCGGCTCCGGCGGATGAAGTAGATCCCTCCCCAGATTCCCCAGACCGCGGCGACGCCGAGCGCGATGTAGGGCTCCTTCCAGCTCATGCCGGCGACCGAGAACGGGCCGACGAGATAGAAGAGCATGCACGCGAAATTGGCGATCATCCCGAAAACCGGAATGACGACGTGCTTGAACGTGTTGAACGACGCGTGCTGCACGAACGCCACGATCGCGATGATGTTCGTCAACATGTAGAGGAGGAAGGTGCCGAAATTACTGGCGAGCGTGACGATCAGCATGCTCTGCGGCAGCGCCGCGGCCGTGTCGTGCTTGAAGACGCCGAAGCTGTACCAGACGTTTTGGGGCAGCGCCTTGATCGTGTCGTCCGTCTGCGCGGCCCCATTGCAGAAATAGAACGCGACGGCGAAGATGCCGATGACCGCCGAGATCAGGCCGAGCGTCCAGATCGACCGGGCCGGCGTCAGATTCCGCTCGTGCAGCAGTCCGAAATGGGCGCCAAGTTCCTCGTCGCGCCCCATGGCATAAGTCACGCGCGCCCCGGTGTTCATGCAGGAAAGCGTCGTGCCGATCAGCGCGAGAAACACCGTGACGGCCTGGACCAGCATGTACGCCTTGCCGGCGGCGACGCTGCCGAACAGCCACGTCCCGGTGATCACCATCATGTCGCCGAGAGGTGCTGCCGAGCCGGCGGCATTGGTCATCGTGTAGCCGCTGTTGAGGAAGTAGTTCGCGCAGAAATATTCGACCAGGTAGCAGAACGCGCCCTGGATCAGCAGCGAGAGGATGATGGCGATCGGGATGTCGCGCTTGGCGTTGCGCGCCTCTTCACCCATCGAGGAAACGGATTCGAACCCGACCAGAATCAGGATCGCGATGCAGGCCTGGATCAGGGTGAAGTTCCACGAGTGAGGTGCGACCACGGAGGCCGCGGTGCGATGGAACTCGAACGTGTCGGTGGGGTTCTTTGGATCGGAACCCTTGTCGACGGCCGCCTCCGGGGCGTAGGTGAGCTTGAAGTCACCCGTGTAGGTGTAGTTTCCCGCCTGGTCCTTGATCGGTTTGCCGTCGGTGCCCGTCGCGATCACCTTGGTGGTCGGCGCGCCGTCCGGATCGAGCGTGTAGCCGACGGCGCCATCCGGATGGTTGGCGCGATAGGCGAAGGCGATGACCGAGAACACCAGCAGCGCGGTGATCTGGATGATGTTGATGGCGATGTTGACCGTGGTCGCTCCGACCACGCCGCGGTAGGCGATGTAGGAGACGCCGAGGGCGAAGACGATACAGAACCCGAACATGAACAGCGGGCTCGGGAGCGCGGAATTGAAGGTATTGGGAAACAGGATTCCGAGCACGTAGCCGCACAGGAGCGACGTCACGCCCACCATCACGCCCGGGTAGATCCAGTAGTAGAGGTGGCTGGCCCAGCCGACGGTGAACTTCACGATCCGCGCGTAGGCGAAGGCCTTCTCCTTCCGCAGAAACGCCTGTTCGGCGAAGACGTAGGACGATCCGGCGCCGGGATACAACTTCGAGAGTTCCGCGTACGAGATCGCCGTGGCGAGACAGAGCAGCAGGGCGAGGAAGATTCCAAACCACATTCCCGACCCAGCCATCGGCGCGCCGTACAGGCACTGCTGGCCGAAGGTCAGCCACAGAAAAGCCCCGGGTGCGATCAGGGCCATGGCGTTCATCGTGAGCCCGGTCAGGCCGAGCGTGGGTTTCATCGTGGGGGCGGTTTTTTCTGCCATGGTAGGTGGAAGGTTTGGCGGGCGGTTCGGTCCAGCTGGCGACAGCGGATGCTCGCATGGTCCATTCCCGCACCCGCTAAGGAGCCGCTAAGAAAAGCCGCCGCACCGCTAAGAAACCGCTAAGCCCACCGCGGCGGTGCCGCCGCCACGCCGCAGGACGCGACGCCGGCCGCGGCACGGATCGGGATCCCGGATCAGCCGGCGGCGCGGCCGGGAACCGCCCGCCACCAGCGGCGAAGGGCAATCACGGACCAAACGGCCTCGACCAACCCGAACGGCCACGCTCCCTGCAGGAATCCATAGGCCGATCCCAGCCCGCAGGCTCCGGCGAACGCCAGGACAAACCACCGGCTGCGGTGCTCGCAGGCGTAGCACACGAGCATGGCGGTCACGGCGAACAGACCGAACAAGGTCAACCCAGTCATCGGCAATCAGTCCGTCACCAACCGGAATCCGATTCCCGATTCGGTCTTCAGATGTCGCGGCCGGTGGGGGTCCGTTTCGAGCTTCTGCCGCAGATGGGTCATGTGCACCCGCAGGTATTGGGAATTCGACTCGGACTTCGGCCCCCACAGCTCGCGCAGGATGTGCTGGTGCGTCAGCACGCGGCCCCGGTTCAACACCAGCAATCGCAGCAGGTCGTACTCCCTGGCCGTGAGCTGGATTTCCGCCCCCGCGCGCCGGACCAGCCGGGCCGCCGGGTCAAACTCGATTTCGCCGAAGGTCACCCGGCCGGGCACGGGATCGGCCCAGGCACGACGCAGCAATGCCCGGAGCCGCGCTCCCAGTTCCTCCGCCCCAAATGGTTTGGTCAGATAATCGTCCGCTCCCGCATCGAGGGCGGCCACCTTTTCCGCCTCCTCGGAGCGCACCGTCAGCACCAGCACAGGCACTCGCGACCATTCGCGCAGCCGGCGCAGCACCTCCATGCCGGCAACGTCCGGCAGGCCAAGGTCGAGAATCACCGCATCGGGCGGATGCGTCCCGATCTCCGCCAGGCCGGCCTGGCCGCGATCGGCGTCGCGCACGACGTAGCCCGCCGATTCGAGCGTCAGCCGCAGCAGCCGCCGGATCTGCGGCTCATCATCGATCACGAGGATGCTGGCTGGCCGGGCGCTCATTCCTTCGGGACCTCCCCGTGGCGGGTGTGGGGCAGGTACACGGTGAACACGGCGCCACCGCCGGGGTTTTCACCGGCGACGACCTCGCCGCCCTGCGCCGCGACGAAGCCCCGGATGATGGAGAGCCCCAATCCCAAACCGCCGGCGCGGGCTTCGTCGCCGCGCTGGAATTTCTTGAACAGCCGGTCCCGCATGCCGGCCGGCAGGCCGGGCCCCCGGTCTGCCACGGTGAAGAAGACCCGTTGCCGCGCCCCCTCCATGCCGGCCGCCAGGAAGATCGGGGTGCCCGCGGGCGTATGGATCGCGGCATTGTAAAGCAGGTTCGCGATCACCTGCTCCATCAGCGCGAAATCGGCGCGGAAAAGCGGCAGTTCGGGAGCGACGGAGGATTCGAACGGATGGTCCGCCATCGCATCGCCGATGCTGTCGATCGCGGCGTTGATCAGGTCGCGGGCGTCGCACCAGTCCAGCTTCGGCTTGAGCAGCCCGGACTCGAGCCGCGTCTGGTCGAGCAGGTTGTTGACCAGCCGGTTCAGCCGCCGCGCGGCCATCCGGATCTCGGCGACCAGCCGCGTTCCGGTGGGTCCGTCGGCGGAGGGCAGGCTCTCGGCGGCCGCGCTGAGCACGGCGAGCGGCGTCTTCAGCTCGTGCGACACGCCATCCAGCAGGGTGCGGTGCAGTTTCTCCGATTCCGCCAGCAGCTTTTCGCGCTCGCTCGCGGCCCGGAACTGCTCGCTTTCGAGCACCAGCGCGAGCTGCGCGGCGAAGTTCTCGATCAGATCGCGCTGCGCCAGGCCGAGGGTGACGTTCGGCGGCACGCGCACGACGAGCACCCCGAGGGAGGCGTCCTCGCGCACCAGCGGCACGTGAAAACCCTCCGCCGCCGGCAGCGTGTCCGTGAACCGTCCCGCTTTCTTCCGATGCCGGTACGACCAGTCGGCCACCCCGCGCTCCTTGTCCGTCAGCGTGAACGAGCCGGCAAAATGCGGCGTGAGCGGGCCGCCGTCCGGGTCTCCCAGCAGGAATGCGCTTTGCGCTTCGAACACCGCATCGGCCTGGCGCAGGGCGGCGAACACCGCCTCATCCAGCGAACGCGCCGCGCTCAGCGCCTGCGTCAGGTGAAAGAGCGCGGTGGCGCGCTCCTCGCGCAACCGCTCGTTGCGCTCCTGGGCGCGAATCCGGGCGGTCAGCTGGCCGGCGATCAGCGCGACGACGAAGTACGCGCCGAACATCATCCCATCCTCGAACTTCGCGATCACGAAGGTGAACACGGGCGGAATGAACAGGAAATTCCATGACAGCGCGCTGACCACGCCGGCAGCCATGACCGGCCAGCGACCGACGCGCAGGCTGAGGGCGATGACGGCCAGCAGGTATACCAGTCCGATCGCCAGATAGCCGGTGTGCGGGGTCAGCACCCAGCCGAGCACCGTGATGGCCGCCAGGGTTCCGAGCACCTCGCCGTACTCGTGCGGCGGTGACGCCTCCGGCGGCTCCCACTCGAGATGCACGTTCGCCTTGCCCGCGGCGCGGTCCGCCGGAACGACGTAGAGGTCGATCGAGCCGGCGCGACGGAGGAGCCGGTCGACGAGGCTGCCCCCGCGCAGGAGACTGAGGAGGCGCGGCGCACGGGGCTTGCCGACGACGATCTGGGTGGCGTTGTGCTGGATCGCCACCCGCACCAGCGCCTCGGCCACGTCCTCGTCGTGCGTGACGACGACCTCGGCTCCGAGTTCGCGGGCGAGGGCGAGGTTCTGCTCCAGCCGGCGCCGGGCATCCGGCGCGAGCTGGCGCGACGATTCGACGCTCACCGCGATCCAGGCGGCACCCTGGGCCGACGCCATGCGCCGCGTCCAGCGGACGAGCTGGATCGAGAACGGGCTCGGGCCCACGGCGACCAGGAGCCGCTCGCCGGAGCGCCAGACGGTTTGCGCGACGCCGGTGGCGCGAAGTTCCCGGAGGCGCGTATCCACGCGTTCCGCCACGAAGCGCAATGCGAGTTCGCGCAGCGCAGTCAGATTCTCGTTCCGGAAGAAGTTTTCGGCCGCGTTCGCGGCCCGGTCGCCGAGGTAGACCTTGCCCTCCGCCAGCCGCTCGTGCAGCGCCTCCGGCGTCAGATCGACGAGTTCGATCTGATCGGCCCGTTCAATCATCGAATCGGGGATCGTCTCGTGCACCGGCGCGCCGGTGATCTGGTGCACGGCATCGGCCCGGCTCTCGAGATGCTGCACGTTCACCGTGGTGAAGACGTCGATGCCGGCATCCAGCAGCTCGGTCACGTCCTGGTGGCGCTTGGGGTGGCGGCAGCCCGGGGCGTTGGTGTGGGCGAGCTCGTCGACGAGCACCAGTCGCGGCCGCCGGGCGAGGACGGCCTCGAGGTCGAACTCCGTCAGTCTGATCCCGCGATGCTCGATGTCGCGGCGCGGGATCACGGGCAGCCCCACCAGCAAAGCCTCGGTCTCGCGGCGGCCATGGGTCTCCACGAGGCCGACGACGACGTCGACCCGCTCGAGCAGTTCCTGCTGGGCGGCCCGCAGCATCGCGTAGGTCTTGCCGACGCCCGGGCACATGCCAAAAAACACCTTCAGCTGGCCGCGGCGCGCGCGGGCCTCGTCGCGCTGGAGCGAGGCGAGGAGCGTGTCGGGATCCGGACGGCGATCGCTCATCGGACAGTGACTCTGCGGATTTCGGCTGAATCGGCAAGCCGCGGGCCGGCGGCAGGTTGCGCCGTGGCGTCGTCCGTCGCGTCGCCCCGGACGATTCGGACCGCCCGAACGGACGGACTCAGTGAGGCAGCGAGCACAGCATCAGGACCGACATGGCGGCGATCCACACGATCGTGCTCGAGACCAGCAGCCGGGTCATGAACCGCCGCGACCGGGCCAGCACCTCCTCGCCAATCTCCAACCAGGAGCAGTCGATGATCCAGCGCACCGCGTCCTCGGCCCGGCCACCGCCGATGGCATCCCAGCGATGTTCGTCCGCAATGAAACCCTCCGCCGCCAGCTCGCGCACGAACGCCTGCTTCCGCTGCTCGTTGAAAGTGTCGCGGGTCGAGCGGATGACGACGGCCCGGCCGATCTCCTCGACCTGGATCAGGGTGTCGAGCTGGGGGTAGCAGAATTCGAATCTGCGGGGTGCCATCGTGGTCGTTTTCATGATTCAGAGTGGGACGGAAGACCGTGAGTTCCGGCGACCGGGGCGGCTCAACGGGTGGCCGCGGGTGGCCAGCCTGCGCCGTGATAATGGCAGTCGGGATCGAGCACGGCGAGCGCCACCGTGAGGATCGCCAGCAGCAAAAGCGTCATGGTGAAGGACCAGTCTCTGGCGCGTCTGCCGCGCGGGGTTTTCATCGTGGGGTTCATCGCAATCACCGGCCCGCACCGTCGAGCGCCCGGTTGAGGAGCAGCACGTTGACGCCGGGCTCGCCGAACAGGTCCAGGTCGCGACCCGTCGGTGTGGGCGGCGATCAGCGCCTGGACCCGCGCGACCGGAAGTTCGCGGGCCTGGGCGACCCGGGCCGCCTGGAGTTCCGCGTTGGCCACGCTGATGTGCGGATCGAGGCCGCTGCCGGAGGAAGTGACGGCGTCGGCCGGGACCAGCGCGTCGGCGGCGAGATGGTTTTCCGTGCGATAGGCAGCGACGGCCGCCTGGATCGCGTCGGCGAGCTTGCGGCTCGTGGGACCGAGATTGGTGCCGGACGAGTTTGCGGCATCATAGCCGGTGCCGGCGGCGGACGGGCGCGGCTGAAAGTATTTGTCCGCAGTGAAGTTCTGCGCGAGCAAGGCCGAGCCGCGGATCGTCCCGTCGGGATCGACGATCAGGCTGCCGTTGGCCTGATCGGGAAAGAGCAGCTGGCCGCCGGCCCACACCGCCGCGCGGGTAAAGCGCCGCAAAGCAGGACGGCGAACACCAGCGTCGCCAGAACAGAGATACGCAGCTCGTGGAGGATCGTTTTCATGGGTGTGGGCGGAGATTCGCCGGCGTGCGGGCCGTTTTTCAGACGAGGTGGACGGCGGTG
This sequence comes from uncultured Verrucomicrobiae bacterium, assembly GCA_963705935.1. Classification (GTDB taxonomy): domain Bacteria; phylum Verrucomicrobiota; class Verrucomicrobiia; order Opitutales; family Opitutaceae; genus Opitutus. Next base: position 110,682 of record OY970130.1, read on the forward strand.
ATGAGCAGGTCGATCGCCTTGATGCCGATGAACGGGATGACGATGCCGCCGAGGCCGTAGATGAGGAGGTTGCGCCGGAGCATGGCGGCGGCGCCGATCGGGCGGTAGGCGACGCCGCGCAGCGCGAGCGGGATGAGCGCGATGATGATCAGGGCGTTGAAGATCACGGCGCTGAGGATCGCGCTGAGCGGCGACGCCAGGTGCATGATGTTCAGCGGCGCGATGGCGGGGAAGGCGCCGACCAGCATCGCGGGAATGATCGCGAAATACTTGGCGACGTCGTTGGCGATGCTGAAGGTGGTGAGCGCGCCGCGGGTGATGAGCAGCTGCTTCCCGATCTCGACGATCTCGATGAGCTTCGTCGGGTTGCTGTCGAGATCGACCATGTTGCCGGCCTCCTTGGCGGCCTGCGTGCCGGTGTTCATGGCGACGCCGACGTCGGCCTGCGCCAGCGCCGGAGCGTCGTTGGTGCCGTCGCCGGTCATGGCCACGAGGTGGCCCGGCCGTCTGCTCCTCGCGGATGCGGGCGAGCTTCATCTCCGGCGTGGCCTGGGCGAGAAAATCGTCGACGCCCGCCTCGGCGGCGATGGCGGCGGCGGTGAGCGGGTTGTCGCCGGTGATCATGACGGTGCGGATGCCCATGGCGCGCAGCTGGGCGAACCGCTCCTTGATCCCGCCCTTCACGACGTCCTTCAGGAAGATCACGCCGAGCACGGTCGCGGCCCTCGGCGACGACGAGCGGCGTGCCGCCCTGGCGGGAGATCTGGCTCGACCGACTCCGCCGACCGGCGGCCGGATAGACGCCGCCCTGCGCCTCGACCCAGCCCCGCACGTTGTCGGCCGCGCCCTTGCGGATCGAGCGGGCGGGCTGATCGCCGTGGGCCGGCACGTCGATGCCGCTCATGCGCGTCTGCGCCGTGAACGGCACGAAGGTGTGCGGCCGTCGGTCGAGTTCGCGGCCGCGGAGGTTGAACTTCTCCTTGGCGAGCACGACGATGCTGCGGCCTTCCGGCGTCTCGTCGGCCAGCGACGCGAGCTGCGCGGCGTCGGCGAGGCGTTCGCGGCGTGACGCCCGGCGCGGGCATGAAGTCGGACGCCATGCCGGTTGCCGAGCGTGATCGTGCCGGTCTTGTCGAGCAGGAGCACGTCGATGTCGCCGGCCGCCTCGACGGCCCGGCCGCGACATCGCGAGCACGTTGCGCTGCAGCAGCCGGTCCATGCCGGCGATGCCGATGGCGCTGAGCAGCCCGCCGATCGTCGTCGGAATCAGGCAGACGAGCAGCGCGATGAGCGCCGTGATCGAGAAGGCGACGTCCGAGTAGATGCCGAACGGCTTCAGCGCGACGATGACCAGCAGGAAGATGAAGGTGAGCGCCGACAGCAGGATCGTGAGCGCGATCTCGTTCGGCGTCTTCTGGCGGGTGGCGCCCTCGACCAGGCTGATCATGTGGTCGAGGAAACCCTCGCCGGGATTGGCGGTGATCCGGACGGCGAGCGGTCGGAGAGCACGCGTCGGTGCCGCCGGTGACGGCGCTGCGGTCGCCGCCGGCTTCGCGGATGACCGGCGCGGATTCGCCGGTGATGGCGGATTCGTCCACCGAGGCGGCGCCCTCGATGACCTCGCCGTCGCCGGGAATCAGCTTCGCCGGCGGAGACACGACCACGTCGCCCTTGCTGGAGCTGGGTCGCATCGACCGTTTCGAGCGTCGCCGTCCTTGCGGCGCCGACGCTGCGCCACGAGCTGCTTGCGGGAGGCGCGCAGCGCGCGGGCCTGGGCCTTGCCGCGGCCCTCGGCGACCGCCTCGGCGAAGTTGGCGAAGACGACGGTGAACAGCAGCCAGAGCGGCGACCTGCAGGACGTAGCCCGAAGGGCTCCGTCGAGGTGAAGAGCTGCTCGAACGTCAGGATCGCGCCGACCAGCGTGACGAACATCACCGGGTTCTTGAGCTGCGGCGCGCGGATTCAGCTTCCTGAAGGAGTCGATCGACCGCCTGCGGCATGATCGCGCGGTCGAAGAGGGAGATGGATTTGGTGGCCATGACGTGATCGTTGGATGACGGAAGTTGCGATTGGCGTTTGAAATCGGAGTACCTCAGCATCGGCCGCGGGGCCGGGTCATGGTCGCTCCTCAGAACAGCGTTCCCGCGTCCATGAGGTAGTGCTCGACGATCGGGCCGATCGCCAGGGCGGGGAGGAAGGTGAGCGCGCCGACGAGCACGACCGTGCCGATCAGCAGCACGACGAAGGTCGGCGCCCTCGGTCTGAAACGTGCCGGCGCTGGCCGGAATCAGTTTCTTGCGAGCCAGATTGCCGGCGAGGGCGAGGATCGGGAACGATCATCAGGAAGCGGCCGATGAGCATGGCGAACGCCGCCGGTGACGTTGTAGTGCCAGTCGCCGTTCGCCGGGTTGCCGGTGAGTCCGGCGAAGGCGCTGCCGTTGTTGCCGACGCTGGAGCTGTAGGCGTACAGCATCTCGCTGAAGCCGTGCGGGCCGGCGTTGTTGAGTCCGGCCTGGCCCCAGTCGCGACACGCGGCCCAGGCCGTGAAGCCGAGGATCGTCGCCGCGAGGACCATCAGGACCAGCATGACGAGCTTCACGTCGTAGGCCTCGATCTTCTTGCCCAGGTATTCCGGCGTGCGGCCGACCATCAGGCCGGCGATGAACACCGCGAGCACGACGAAGATCAGCATGCCGTAGAGGCCTGCGCCCACGCCGCCGAAGATGACCTCGCCGGTCTCGATGTTGAACAGCGGCACCAGCCCGCCGATCGGCGTGAACGAGTCGTGCATGGCGTTGACCGCGCCGCAGGAGGCGTCGGTGGTGATGGTGGCGAAGAGCGCGGAGTTGAAGATCCCGAAGCGGACCTCCTTGCCCTCCATGTTGCCGTCGGCCGCCGCGACGCCGAGCGCTGGTGGATCGGGATTGCCCGCGGCCTCGGCTTTCCAGGCAGACGAGGACGCCGGCGACGAACATGCGCGAACATCGCGCCCCACACGGCCCAGCCATGCCGCTGGTTCTTGACCATGCGGCCGAGGTAGTAGGTCAGGGCGCTGCGGATCGCGAAGATCGAGAGCATCTGGACGAAGTTCGAGAGCGGGGTCGGGTTCTCGAACGGATGCGCGGCATTGGCGTTCGTGTAGCCGCCGCCGTTCGTGCCCAGCATCTTGATCGCGATCTGCGAGGCCATCGGGCCCTGCACGATCGTCTGCGTGTCGACCGTCTGGTCGACCATGACCGGCGTCTTGCCGTCGGCGCCGTTGACCGCCTGCCCGCTGGCGTCGGTCTTCGGCACCTGGATCGTGTACGGCTCGAGCGTCTTCGCGCGGTGTCGTAGGGCTTGAAGTTCTGGATCATCCCCTGGGAGACGAGAAACAGCGCGAAGACGAGGCAGAGCGGGACGAGCAGGTAGTAGGTGACGCGCACGACGTCGGCCCAGAAGTTGCCGATGGTCTTGCGCCGTGTGCCGGGCGATGCCGCGGACGAGCGCGGCCGCGATCGCGATGCCGGCGGCGGCCGAGGTGAAATTGTGGATACGTCAGCGCGACCATCTGGGAGAAATACGACATGGTCGATTCGCCGCCGTAGTTCTGCCAGTTGGTGTTCGTCGTGAAGCTGGCGGCGGTGTTGAACGCGAGGTGCCGGCGCGAGTCCCGGCAGATGCTGCGGGTTCAGCGGCAGCTGGTCCTGGTACCGCAGAATGAAATACGTGAACAGCATCCCCGATCAGGCTGAAGGCGAGCAGCGAGAACGTGTAGCCCATCCAGCCCTGCTCGCGGTCGGGATCGACTGCCGCAGAGCCGGTAGGTCAGCCGCTCGAACGGGCCGGACGACCGGATCGAGAAACGTGCGGGCCGTGCGGGTCGAGCACCCGGACGAGGTACAGTCCGAGCGGCTTGGTGATGAGCAGCAGGGCGCCGACATAGAGCGCAAATTGCAGCCAGGCGTTGGAAGAGTTCACGGGCGGAAGCGGGGTGGCAGGGCTGGCGGAGAATAGAGGAAGAGGCGGGCTAGAATTTTTCCGGTCGCAGCACGGCCACGATCAGGTACCCGAGGCAGCCGAGGGCGAGGAGGGCGATGAGCAGCGTTTCCATGGCGGGTGAGCGGAGGGCGGCGCCGGTTCAGCGCACCTTTTCGCAGAAGTACGCGTAGGCCGCGCAGGCCGCGAAGAAGCCCACGGTCAGGAGGACGAAGACGAGATCGTTCATGGCGTCGCAAAGATCGCACGCCGGGCCCGCCGCGCCTAATCAAGGGCGGCGGCAAACGCATCAAGAAATCATCAAGGGCCGGTCCGTCTTCATCCATGGCAGGAGCGAGCTTGCTCGCAATGTGTGACGAATCGCCGGCGGATCGCCTGCAAGCAGGCTCCTACGACGGATACGAGGTTGAGGCGCTCCGGTCGTAGATGCTTGCTCGCGAGAGCGATCATCGCCCGCCACCGAACCATCGCCTGCAAGCAGGCTCCTACACCCATGAAGACGCGGAAGCTTTTGCGGGTTTGCGGTGTGCCCGGCCGACTGCCTGGGGAAACGGGGCTGGCGGAGCGGACCGGAGCCGTGCACCTTGCCGCATGGAAAAATGTCCCTTTGCCGAACTCGGGCTCTCGGCCGAAATTCTCAAGGCTGTCGACAAGATGGGCTTCGAGGAGGCGGCACCGATCCAGGCCGCGGTGATTCCGGTCGTGCTGAGCGGGCGCGACGTCGTTGGCATGTCCGCGACCGGTTCGGGCAAGACCGTCGCCTTCGCCATCCCGGCGATCGAGCGTGTCGACCCGAAGCTGCGGGCGGTGCAGGTGCTGATCCTCTGCCCGACGCGCGAGCTCGCCGTCCAGGTGGCCGAGGAGACCGGGCGGATCGCGCATTTCAAGCGGGGCGTCACCGGCGTGCCGATCTACGGCGGCCAGAGCTACGAGCGCCAGTTTCGCGCGCTCGCCGCCGGCGTCCAGGTGGTGATCGGCACGCCGGGACGCGTGATGGATCACATGGATCGCGGCACGCTGAAGTTCGACGCGCTCAAGCTCGTCGTGCTCGACGAGGCGGACCGGATGCTCGACATGGGCTTTCGCGACGACATCGAGAAGATTCTCACGGCGGTCCCGGAGCAGCGGCAGCTGCTGTTCTTCTCCGCGACCATCCCGACTGCGATCCAGCAGATGATCGGCCGGTATTCGCGCGATCCGGCCTGGATCAAGATCGATGCCGTGGCGCAGAACGCACCGCAGGTCGAACAGATGTACTTCGAGGTGGACCGCCGCTCCAAGATCGAGGCGCTCACGCGGCTGATCGACGTGCACGATTTTCGCTACGGCATCATCTTTTGCAGCACCAAGATCATGGTCGACGACCTCGACGAACACCTGCATGCGCGGGGCTATGCGGTGGACCGGCTGCATGGCGACATCACGCAGGCGCAGCGCGACCGGGTGATGGAAAAGTTCCGGCGGCGCGGGTTCGAGTTTCTCGTCGCGACCGACGTGGCGGCGCGCGGGCTCGACGTCGACGACCTCGAGGTGGTGATCAATTTCGACCTGCCGAACGATGCGGAGGATTACACCCACCGGATCGGGCGGACGGGACGCGCGGGCAAATCCGGCCGGGCGTTCACCTTCGTCTCCGGCCAGGAGCTCTACAAGCTGCAGAGCATGGTCCGGTTCGGACGGCTGGACATCCGCCGGGGGCGGCTGCCGTCGCTGGACGAGGTCGAGGAGGCGAGGACGAACGTGTTTTTCGAAAAGATCCGGGCGACGCTCGAGGCGAAGGACTACAAGCCGCACGACCGGATGATCGATCAGTTGCTGGACCAGGGGTATGCGAGCACCGACATCTGCTCCGCGTTGATTCACCTGTTGCAGTCCGCGGCGGGTGGCGGCAAGCCGGCGGCGGAGTCTGGTGCGCCGGGTGCCCAGGTGGCAGGAAAGCGGGCGCGGGCGGGCGCGGGCGCCGCTCCGGGATGGGCGAAAGCGGTTGCGCACGACGGTCCGGGCGCCGGGCGCGGGCCGTCTCCGGCTCCGGCCGCGAGCGCGGCGGCTGCGGGTGAATCCGTCCCTCCGGTACGCGAGGCCGCGTCGGGGCCGGAGGAAGAAGCCGGTCCGGGCCGCTCCCGGAAGCAGAAGTACGACCGGCCGGCGCGCACCGGGCGCGAGCCGGGGATGTCCACGGTGTTCCTCAACGTCGGACGGAAGCAGCTGGTCACGCCCGCCGACATTGTCGGCAAGATCGCGGGCGTGACCCGGCTCAACGCGAGCGTGGTCGGCGCGATCGACATCCACCAGCGGCACACGCTGGTCGACGTCGCGGAGAGCGAGGCGCCGCTCGTCGTCCGCAAGCTGACCGGGATCAAGCTGAAGGGTGAGGTGCTCGCTCCGGCCCTGGCGGGTGCCGGCACCTGAGCCAGCGGAATCGCCAGGTGCCTGCCTGCAGGCGATCCGACCACCAACGGCGCCCGAGAAACCCAACGTAGGAGCCTGCTTGCAGGCGATCCGGTGATCGGAATCGCGAGCAAGCTCGCTCCTACGACCGGACCGCCTCAATCGCGTCTCGTCTCCGTCGTAGGAGCCTGCTCGCAGGCGATGGTTCGGTGGCGGCCGATGATCGCTCTCGCGAACAAGCTCGCTCCTGCGTCAAGCCAGCGGGAGCCGGGGCCGCCCCGGGGGACGCGATCCGATCACAGGCGGCCGCGGCTTCGCCACGCAGCCGTCACCGTGGGTCACTTGACACTCCGCGGCGCCTGACGCTATTGCAACGACCCGTATGGAAGCGGCGCTCGATCAACCGGTGCTCGTTTTGAACCGCCTGTGGCAGGCGGTGAACATCATCGGTGCGCGACGAGCCTTCGGGCTGCTGGCCCGGGGGCATGCGCACGTGGTGCATCATTACGAGGATGACTTCCGGACCTTTGCCCTGCTCGACTGGATCGACTTCTCGACGCACAACCCGCCGATCGCGGAGCTCGAGATGGTGCGCACGCCGACGCGGACGATCCGGCTGCCCCGGGTCATCCTGCTGACGTTTTTCGACAAGTTGCCCTGCAAGGAGCTGAAGCTCACGCGCAACAATATCTTCGAGCGCGACAAGAGCACTTGCCAGTACTGCGGCCGCGTGTTTCCGCGCGAGCAGCTGAACCTCGACCACGTGATCCCGCGCGATTACGGCGGCAAGACCACGTGGGAGAACATCGTCTGCTCCTGCATCAAATGTAACACGAAGAAGGCCAACCGGCTTCCCCACGAGGCGCACCTGCGGCTCATCCGCAAGCCGGTGCGACCGAAGTGGCGGCCGGTCATCTCCCTCGTGCTCGGCAACCAGCACCGTGAGCTGTGGCGGGACTTCCTCGACCTCGCCTACTGGAACGTCGAGCTCGACGAATGACGCAGTGAGGGGCGGAGCGCCGGCGTTCCCGTGCCGCCGCGCGACAGGTTGTAGGGGCCTGCTTGCAGGCGATTTCGAGCGCTTGCAGGCGATCGACCGCACGTCGCCGCGAGCCGCGGCTCGGGGGAATGCGCGTCGGAATCGCGAGCAAGCTCGCTCCTACAAATAGGCATCGGAGCGCACCCTTGCGGCCGACGCATGCCGGGTAGGAGCCTGCTTGCAGGCGATCCGAACGCGCGTCGGCGCGGAAATGCGCGAGATGTTCCGGCGTCGGAATCGCGAGCGAGCTCGCTCCTGCACCCGAGCCCAACGCAGGAGCGGCTTTACGCCGCGATCGAACGTCACGGGTCCTCCCATCGCGGGATAAACCCGCTGCCGCACCAACTCTTCGCCGCCGATTCCAGCGTTGCCGAGGCCACGGGCGCGTGCAGCGTAGCCGCATGCTCGCGAACGTTGTGATGACGGTGATCGGGGTCGATCGGCCCGGCCTGGTTCAACTCGTGGCGGCGTGTGTGGCGGATCACGGCGGCAACTGGCTCGAGAGCCGGATGTGCCGGCTCGGCGGCCAGTTCGCCGGGATCGTCGACGCCGAGGTGCCGGCGGAGCGCCGGGACGAGCTCATGGCGGCCTTGCGGAAGCTGGAGACCCAGGGGCTGCGGGTGATCGTGCACGCGGAGACCGCCGCGGCGCGGGCGGCGGCGACCGGCGCGCTGGCGACGATCGATCTCGTCGGTCACGACCGGCCCGGAATCCTGCGCAGCGTTTCCGGAGTGCTGGCCCAGCATGGGGTCAACGTCGAGGAACTCGCCTCGGAGCGGATCAATGCCCCGATGGGCGGCGGCACCCTGTTCCGGGCCCACGCGAGGGTTCGAGTCCCGCCGGCCGTCAGCCTCGCCGCGCTCCGGCAGGACCTGGAAAAAATCGCCGCCGACGTGATGGTGGACTTGAAGCTGCAGGAAGTTCAAACGCCGGCGGCCTGAGGCGTGCCGGTTCGCGATCGCGCGCAAGCTCGCTCCCACGCCAAGGCATCGGCTGGCGTACGGCGGTTTGGGATCGCGAGCGAGTTCGCTTCTGCGGGTGATTACCGAACAATCGCGAGCAGGCATGTACGATGGAGACGCGAGGCATCTCCTGGATGTGCGCGGACGACACGGAGGTCGTCCCACCAGCGAGCCGGTTCGCGGGTCGACTCGGGGATGCAAAGGGGTCCGCAAATGGAGGGACCGGCTCCGTCCGGTCCGCGAGGGTCGGTGCGAGCCTGTCCTGCGACGGAAGCGCAAGGAATCGCCTGCAAGCAGGCATCTACGACAAGGCAGCGACTCCGCGCGCCGGCTCGGAATTGCGCGAAACCTATCCCCGGGCCAGCGGGAGACTGATCCGCATCGTCGTGCCCGTCGGACCGGTCGACACGAGCGCGATTTCGCCGTGATGGCTTTCGAGAATCCGTTTGGCGATCGCGAGCCCGAGGCCGGTGCCGCCCGGCCGGCCGGAAAGAAACGAGTCGAAAACCCGGGGCGCGAGCTCCTCCGCAATGCCCGAGCCGGTGTCGCTGACGTCGATGGTCGCCATGGGCGTCGAGCCACGCAGCTGTTCGCCGATGCCGATCGTCAGTTCGCCGCCGTTGGGCATCGCCTCCGTCGAGTTGAAGATCAGGTTGAGCAGCACCTGCTGGAGCTGCCCCTTGTGCCCGTCGACCACGAGGGTCTTCGGCGGCGGCTCGTGGCGCAGGTGGATCTTGGACTGGGCCAGCTTGGGCCGGACGAGCACGATCGTGTCGGCGACGATGTCGGCCAGCGACCAGCGGGAATGCAGCGCCCCCGGTGCTTTCGCGATGTTCAGCACCCGCGTGACGATCGACTCGAGCTGGTCGAGCTTTTCGTTGATGACCCGCACGTCGGTCCGGCGGGGGTCCTCCGGTCCGAATTCCAGGTTCAAGCCCCCGTGCAACAGCTTGATCACCGTCAGCGGATTTCGGATTTCATGCGCGATCTCGGCGGCCAGCAGCCCGAGGGTGGTCAGCTGCTCGTTCTTGCGCAGCAGCTGTTCACTTTGGAAGACCCGGGCGTAGAGGCGCGCGTTTTGCAGCGCGATCGCGCCGAGGTTCGCCAGGGTGGCGCAGGCCCGTTTCTCGTCGTCGTCGAACCGGTGCGGGTGGTCGAGAAACACTGCGAGCACGCCGAACACCTCCTGCTGGTCCAGCATCAGCGGCGTGAACAGTGCGCACTGGAGCCTGGCGTCCGCGGGCACGTCCGCCAGCCCGTGATAGGCGGGTGACTGCAGGTCGAGGAACTCGACCTGGCGCCGCGTCCGGAAGGCAGCGGCCGAGAGCGAACTCGCGACCGGCTGCGCGGCGGCCGGAACCCCGCGGCCTCCGGCATCCGCGGGCGCAAATGCCGCGCATCGCACCGTGGACGCCGCCGAATCGTAGAGGAAGAGCGCACAGAACCGCGCCTGCATCATGCGCGCTGCCTCCCGCGCGATCGTGGCGAACAGCTCGTGCGCCTCGAGCTTGGCGACGAGCGATTGCCCCGTGGTGAGCAGCGTCTCCAGCTGGCGGGCCTTCGCCTCGAGGTGGCCGGTCCGCCACAGCAGCAGGACCAGCGCCGTCACCTCCGCGGTGAGCCGCTCCAGCAGCGCGAGGTCCCGCGGCCGGAATCCACCAACGCGATCGATCTCCAGGTCAATGACGCCGATCACCCGGTCGCCCTCGATCATCGGCGCCGCCATTTCGCAGCGCGCGCTGGGGCGCACCGCGATGTAGCGGCGTTCCCGCGACACATTGGGCACGAGCAGCGACCGGGCGTTGAGCACGCACCAGCCGGTGATGCCGTGGCCGAGCTTCAATCCGGCGGGGTCGCGGTCGTCGGGCAGCCCGACCTGCACGTCGAACTCGAGCCGGTCACTGATCGGATTGTGCAGGGCGATCGATCCGGCGTCCGCATGGAAAACCGCCACGAGCTGGTCCAGAACCTCGCGCAGCGCGGCGCGGGTGTCGGTCGCGCGGGTGGCGAGGGAGGTCAGCCGGTGAAGGGCGGGAATGGCGCGCGGGTCGGCGGGCGTCGGCATGATGCGGCCAGGAAGGGTGATCGGGACCCGTCCGGGCGAACAGCCTGAAATGTGGCGGTACGGCGTTCGGCAGCCCGTGAGCGTGTCGACGGCCTCGCGCAAGGGCGGGTGTTCACGTTGGCCGCGAGCGTGTCGAGGGGTTCGGGCGAGCCACGGGGTTCGCGTAGGCCGCGAGCTTGCTCGCGCCCGAGGGGCGTTCGCATCCGAACCGCGCCAGCGAGCTGGCGGCTTACGCCAGACCGCGCCTGCGTGCAGGCGGACTACACTACGCTGCCGCGGTCTCCGGGACGGGCGCGGGCGGGCGGATCACGTCCATCAGTTTGTCGCGCAGCGCCTGGAGCCGCGCCGTGTCGACGACCTGGAGCGGATCGGAGCTCTCGATGTAGAACGTGTCGATGGCGACGTTGCGCTCGGTGCCGATGCGGGCGAAGGTGATGTCGAAGCCGTCCTCGGAAATGATCCGGGCCAGCCGGTAGAGCAGGCCGATCTGGTCGCGCGCCTGGATCTCGACGATCGTCCGCTGCATCGCCAGCTCCTGGTAGACCTCGACGGTCGGCGGGAACGAGGTGTGCAGCGCCTCGCCGTTGGCGGTGCCGGTGTAGCGGCTGGCCGCGTGCTTCCTGGCCTGTGCCACGATATCCGGATACAGGTCCTTGTTCGAAACCAGCGCGGCCTCGATCGTGCGGGCGAACACCTCCTGCGCGGCGGCGTTCTGGACGGCCCCGCGGCCGGGCTCCACCACGAAGAACGTGTCGATCGCGATGTGATCCGAGCGGGAGATGATCTTCGCGCCCAGGATGCTCAACCCGGCGACGCTGAACGCCCCGGCGAGCTTGTAGAACAGGCCGGCGCGGTCCCACGTCACCACGTTCACCACCGTCAGCGAGCGGTTCAGGTCGTCCTGCCACTCGATGATGGGCTTGAGCGAGCCGACCGAGTCCGCCGTCGCGATCGACTTGAACAGCCGGTTCACCATCCCGAGATGGAGCGCGATCTCCTCGGCGTCCGTCTGGATGAAGTAACGTTCGGGCAGCAGGCCGAAATGCGCGACGATCTCGTCTTCGCTGATGCCCGGCAGCTTGCGCGCGATGAGTTCCTGTTGGGTCATGTGCTTCTTCTTTTCGTAGGTCGCCTGGACCGCGTCACCCAGGCTCAGGTGATCGAGGGTGGCCATGAACAACCGGGTGTGGAGTGTATCCTTGTAGCTGTTCCACAGGCTCGCCGCGGTGCCACGGGCGTCGCAGAACGTGTGGACGTAAAGGTTGCGCAGCCTTTCGGCGTCGCCCACGAGTTCGGCAAATGCGGCAGCGGTCTTGGGATCATCGACGTCCCGCTTCTGCCAGAATCGTGCCATCGCGAGATGATTCTTGATGACGAAGGCCACCAGGTCGCGGCCCTCGGGCGAGACGCCCAGCCGCTCCAGGATCGGCAGCGCGAGCGTGACCCCCTTGTCGGCGTGGCCCTTGATCCCGGTCGCCTTGCCGATGTCGTGCAGCAGGAGCGTGAGATACAGAAGCGCCGGGTCGTCGGTTTCGTGCAGCGCCTCGCGGTATTTGAGCGTGATCGGCTCGGCCTCGGTAAAAATCAGGTCAAGCTGCCGGATGGCCTCGAGCGTGTGCACGTCGGCCGTGTACCGGTGATAGAACTCGTGCTGGACGAGGCAGGTGAGGCCGTCGAACTCCGGGATGAACCGGCCGAGCACCCCGCACTCGTGCATCAGGTTCAGCGCCGGAAAGACCGCCCCCGCCTCGGAGAGGATCGCCCGGAAGCTGACGTTGACGGCGCCCGACATCCGGACCTCGGGGGTGAGCAGCGGGGCGGACTCGCGAACCAGGTTGACGAGATGGAAGTCCAGCTCGCAATCGAGCTGCTGGCGGTGACGGAACACCCGGATCAGCCGTGCCGGGTCGTCCTTGAAGACGGCCGGGGTCTCGGCGGCCAGCTCGCTCCCGCGGAGCACGAAGCCGTCGAACCGCTTCGAGCGCCGGAAACGGGAGGCGAGCAGCGAGTCCCGGAACGACACCTTGCCCCCCTGGGCATCGCGCCCGATGGTGAGGGCGAGCCGGCTTTCCACGAGCTTCGAGACGCGGAAGATCGTGTGCGCGGCCCGGTATAGGTCCTGCATGAAGTGCTCGACCCGCATCAGCAGGTTGACCTCCTCGTAGCCGAGTTTCTGGGCGACCCGCGGCTGGAGATCGAGATCGAGCAGGTCGGTCGGGCGGCCGACGAGGAAGTGCAACTCGTTGCGCACGCGGAGCTCGAAATCGTAGGCGCGCGTGAACTCCGCCAGGTCGTCGGCGCGGACGTAGTTCTGGGTCGCCAGTTCCTCGATGCGCGTGATCCCGAGCTTCACCCGGGCCATCCAGACGGCGTTCTGATAATCGCGCAGTCCGCCGACGCCGTTCTTGAGGTCGGGTTCCTGGAGGAAAACCGTGCCGCCGTATTTGGCCCGGCGCTGCGCCTGGTCGTCGAGCCGCGCGGCGATGTATCCCTTCGGGTCCTCGGTGGTGGAGAAGGTCAGGTACGCCTGCGCGAACGACTCGTACAGCGACGTCGAGCCGGCGATCAGCCGCGACTCCAGCAGCGAGGTCAGCGTCTGGACGTCGTTGCGCGCCTCCGCGAAGACCTCGTCGGTGTTGCGCACCGAGTGCCCGACCTTGAGCCCGCAATCCCACAGCGGATAAAGGATGTTGTTCGACAGGTGCTCGAGGAAGGGCTTGATCGCGGCCGGCTTGGTTTTGGCGGGAAACAGGAACATCACGTCGATGTCGCTCATCGGGCTGAGCTCGCCCCGCCCATAGCCGCCCAGTGCCGCCAGCGCGACAAGCGCGGGCGGTTTGCCTTTCGCCGCCGTGTAGGTGGCGAGGGCCGTGTCGAACAGCTGCTGCAGGAGTTGATCGATCGCCGTGGCGCGGCGATGAACGATCTCCAGGCCCGGGGCCCCTTGCTCGTGGCGGGCGCGCAGGTCCGCGGTTTCCGCCTGCAGGTAGGCTTTGCACGCCGCCAGCCGCTCCGGCGCCGTGGCGTTCTCAGCCAGGGCCAGCCGCGGGGGGAGGCGACAGGTTCGGTCACGGACATGAAGGAGGGCTAGTGAGTGAAGATTTCGAGAATCGGCGAGGCGATTCAGCATTGAAGCGCAAGGACGTCGCGAACTCTACACAACACCGCCCCCAATGCCACTGTCGCGATCGGCTCGATCCGGGTCGGGCACGGCGTCCGCCGCTTCGACCTGTCACCGTTTGTTTAACGCACTTGCCTCGTGCCCGGCGGGGAGGTTCTCTCCCCGATTCCGCAACCGCACTCCCCCATGGCCGAGATCAACAAGAGCTACGAAGCCCGCGACGTTGAGCAGAAATGGTATGCCGCCTGGCTCCAGGCCAAGGCGTTCCGCGCGGTCGTCGATCCGGACCGGGAGCCGTACTCGATCGTCATCCCGCCGCCGAACGTCACCGGAGTGCTGACGATGGGCCATGTGTTGAACAACACGCTGCAGGACATCCTGATTCGGCGCGCCCGGCTCGAGGGCCGCTCGGCGCTCTGGATTCCCGGCACCGATCACGCCGGCATTGCGACCCAGACGGTCGTCGAGCGTGAACTGCGCAAGCAGAAGAAGACGCGGCACGACCTCGGCCGGGACCCGTTCATCGCGAAGGTGTGGGAATGGCGCCAGGAGAAGGGCGGCATCATCCTGGAACAGCTCCGCCGGCTGGGGGCGTCGTGCGACTGGGATCGCACCGCGTTCACGATGGACCCCGGGTACTCGCAGCGCGTGCGGCACGTGTTCGTCGAGTTGTACCAGCGCGGCTTCATCTACCGCGGGAAGCGGATGGTGAACTGGTGCCCGGTCTCGCTCACCGCGCTCTCCGACGAGGAAGTGATCATGAAGCCGGCGAACAGCACGCTGTACCGCGTGCGCTACGAGCTGACCGGCGAGCCGGGCCGGTATGTCGAGGTGAAAACCACCCGGCCCGAGACGATTCCGGGCGATGTCGCGATCGCGGTGCATCCGGACGATCCGCGCTACGCCGGGCTCGTCGGCCGCACGGTCCGGCGGCCCATCGGCCCGGCCGCCGAGATCCCGATCGTCGCCGACGCATCCGTCGACCGGGAGTTCGGCTCGGGCGCGCTCAAGATCACGCCGGCCCACGACAAGGTCGACTACGAGATCGGGCTCCGGCACCAGCTGCCGGTCATCGACGTGCTGACTCCAGCCGGCGTGCTCAACGAGCTGGCCGGTCCGGAGCTCGCCGGGCTCGATCGGTTCGCTGGCCGGAAGAAGGCCGCCGAGATCCTGCGCGAACGCGGCGCCCTCCTCGAGGAGGAGCCGTACGCGAACAACATCGGGTACTCGGAACGGGCGGACGTGCCGATCGAGCCGCGGCTGACCGAGCAATGGTGGCTGCGCTATCCCCGGGTCGAGGAGGCCAAGGCCGCGGTGCGCGACGGCCACATCAAGTTCCATCCCGAGCGGTGGTCGAAGGTGTACCTGCACTGGCTCGAAAACATCCAGGACTGGTGCATCAGCCGGCAGCTCTGGTGGGGACATCGGATCCCGGTCTGGTACCGAAAGAGACGCCGATCGCGCGGATCCGCAGAACTGGCACGTTTCGGTCGATGGTCCCTCCGACCCGGAAAATTGGGAGCAGGAGGCGGACGTGCTCGACACCTGGGCTTCCTCGTGGCTCTGGCCGCTGGCGACGCTCGGCTGGCCGGACGCGGCCGAAATGAAGCGCGACGGTTTCGAGTATTTCTATCCCACCGCCACGCTCGTGACGGCCCCCGACATCATCTTCTTCTGGGTGGCGCGCATGATCATGGCCGGGCTCGAGTTCGCGCGTCCGGGCGAGCCGATCGAGCGCCGGATCCCGTTCCGTGACGTCTATTTCACCGGCATCATCCGCGACCAGCAGGGGCGCAAGATGTCGAAGTCGCTCGGCAACTCGCCCGACCCGCTCAAGCTGATCGACACCTACGGCGCCGACGGGCTGCGGTTCGGGATCGTCTCGATCGCGCCGCAGGGGCAGGACATCCGGTTTCAGGACGAGCGGATCGAGAGCGGCAAGAACTTCTGCAACAAGCTGTGGAACGCCTGCCGGTTCCGCCAGCTCAGCGGCGAGGCGGCCGACAACTCCATGCTCGATGCGATCGTGGGCCGGCTCCAGCCGGCGCAGTTCGACGACGACGACGTCGCCATCCTCATCAAGCTCGATCGGCTGGCGCAGCGGATCAGGGAGGCGCTCGCCGCCTTCGAGTTCAGCGCCGCGGCCCAGGCGCTGTATGCGTTTTTCTGGAACGATTTCTGCGACTGGTACGTGGAGGTTTCCAAGACGAAGCTCCAGGATCCGGCGCTGAAGCCGAACTGCCTCGCGGTCCAGGATCTGGTGATTCGCGAGACGCTGCTGCTGCTCCACCCGTTCACGCCGTTCATCACCGAGGAGCTGTGGCTCTCCCTCGGGTACGGCGCCGGTGACCGGCTCATCCAGGACGCGCGGCTCGAGTTCGGGCTCGCGTCGGTGCCGAAGCTCTCGGCGCTCCCGGCCGGCGCCCTGGTGCGGATCGAACAGCTCCAGCAATTCGTCTCCCAGGCCCGTGCGCTGAAGGCGGAGCACAATCTGGCCAGCCGCCGTGACGTGAAGTTCTCGGTGATCGCGACCGACGCCGCGTGGGGAACCCTCGCGGAAAACATGGGGAAGCTCACGCGGATGTCCGGCGCGGCGGAGATCGTGCGCCGCGACTCGGTCGAGGGCGCGCCCGCGGCCGTCACGCCGCTGGGCACGCTGTATCTCGACCTCGCGAGCACCGTCGACGCGGGCGCCGAACGGGTGCGGCTGACCCGGGAGCTGGAGCAGGTGGTGAAGCACATCGCCGGCACGGAGGCGCGGCTGGCGAATGGCACCTTCGTCGCGAAGGCGCCGCCGGCGGTGCTGGCCGGCGCGCAAAAGCAACTGGCGGACCTGCAAACCAAGCGGGCGGAAATCGAGCGGTTGCTGCAGGCGCTGGCGTGAGGCCTCCGCCCCGGTGCGTTTCAAATCACTCGACCTTTCGCCCCGGTTTCCCGAGGCTCGGAACACGTTTTCTCGTGGTCATGCCTCCCCAGGTTGAGATTCTCCCCCGCGACCGCCCATGCCGCCGCTGAAAATTCTGGTTGCCGATGACGAGCCCGTCGCGCGCAAGGTGCTGACGGCCTTCCTCGAAAAGGAAAAGTACGTGGTGGTCATCGCGGAGGACGGCAACGCGGCGCTGAAGACGATGCTGGCGCCGGATGCCCCCCCCATCGCGATCCTCGACTGGATGATGCCGGGCTCGAGCGGCTTGCAGGTGTGTTCCCGGATCCGTGCGGCGAACCCGAAATTCCGCCCTTACGTGATGATGGTCAGCGCGAAGACCGGGAAGCACGAGGTCACCTCCGCGCTCGACGCCGGGGCCGACGATTACGTTTCGAAGCCGTTCAACCCGGGCGAACTGCTCGCGCGGCTGCGGGTGGCGCGCCGGCTGATCGACCACCAGCTGGACCTGCAGGCCCACATCGCGCAGCTCGAGCTGCTGGCGCAACGCTACAACCTGCTGGGCGAAATCGTCGCCGTCCACGGCGCGAAGTCGCGCGCGGCGGTGGCGGCCGCAACGACGGAGCCCGCCTCCGCGCCGGTCCCGGGTCCGACGACGGACCGGATCGACGCGATCATGCAGCGCACCTTCGCGGACGTGGGGCTCGGCAAGGCCGCGATCGCGAACCTCGAGCCGACGCCCACCCACCGCGCGGCCGCCTTCACCGCCTGGACCGGGCTGGTCTTCACGAAGGAGCAGATCTGGCTCGATCTCCTGCTCGAGGTCGACCAGCCGACGGCCGCGCAGATGTTTCAGCGGATGCTGAAACGCCCGGCGGCCTCCGTCCGCGAGACGCTGGATTTTCTCGCCGAGACCCACACGATCATCAGCGCGGCGTTCAAGGCGGATTTCCAGGCGAACGGGGTCGAGATCCTCACGCCGATCCTTTCGCGCGCCCTCCGCACGGGCGAAGCGCATCATCGCGTGCTGCCGGTGCCGCCGGAGCGCGAAACCCGGACGTATGCGCTGCCTGGATTCGCGGTGCGGCTGACGATCGTCCGGCATCCCGGCTGCGTGGACCTGAAGACCGCGGGCGAACTCGGCGACTCGGACATTCTGGCGGAGCCGTTCCCCCCGCCGGAGGTGAGCGACCTGCCGCTGCTGAGCCAGGGCGTCGTGCTCAACGACCGGTTCATCGAGAAGCTCTCCGTGCTGGCCGAGTCCGAGTTGAAGACCCTGCTCGTGCCGGTGTTCCGGATGACGCCGCTCGCGAAGTATTTTCTGAACGACACCGAGTAGATTGCGGTGTTGGCGCAGGCCGCGAGCACGGGGTCCCCGTAGGCCGCGAGCTGGCTCGCGCCCCAACGGTCTCGCGCCCGAACGGTGTCCGCACTACACGCTCTCGAGCAGCTTGTAGAGCCGGGCGACCATCGGGGTCGCGTCGTCGAGCAGCCCGGCGCTGATCAGCGCGTTGTCGAGAATCTGTTCGGCGACGAGCTTCGCCTTCTCCGGCGCGGTCGTGTGCGTCTCCGACAGCCGCTTGATCAGCGTCGACCGCGGATTGATCTCCAGATTCACGCGCAGCGGCGAATCCCCCTCCTCCTTGTGCAGCGCCTTCATCATCCGGCGCATGTGCGGCGACATGAATTTGTCCGCATTCAGCGCGAGCGCCGGCGAATCGACCAGCCGGTCGCTGGCCTTCACCTCGGCGACCCGCTCGCCGAGCGTTTCCTTCAGCCATTTCGTCAAGGCCTGCAGGTCCGCCTCGCTCAGGGCGCCCTCGGGCTTCGGCAGATCCGGCAGCTTCACGTCCGCGTGATCCGCGGCGGTGAGCTTGCGACCGTCGAATTCGCGGAGGCTGTTCATCACGTACTCGTCTACCGCCTCGTAGCAGAACAGCACCTCGAGATTCCGCGCCTTGAAGCCCTCGAGGTAGGGTCCGCTCTCGATCGCCGCACGGTTCGGCCCGATCAGGTAATAGATCTCCTTTTGCTCGCTACCCATCCGCGACACGTAGTCGGCCAGGCGAGGTGGTCCTGCCTTTTTCGGTGAGCGACGATTCGAACCGCAGCAGTTTCGCGAGCTGGTCCTTGTGCCCGTAGTCGATCGCGGCGCCCTCCTTCAGGAAAATGCCGAACTCGCCGTAGAATTCGTTGTAGGCGTCGACCCGGTTCTTCGCCTCCTCGTCGAGGAACTTGAGGAAGCGGTTCGTGATCACCTTGTTCAGCTTCTCGATCAGCGCCTTGTCCTGCATCGTCTCGCGCGAGATGTTCAGCGGCAGGTCCTCGCTGTCGACGACACCCTTGAGGAACCGCAGCCACTCGGGAAGCAGCTGCTTCGGCTTCGCGTCGATCATGACCTTGCGGCAGTAGAGCGACACGCCGGGCTCGAGCCGCGCCAGCCCGAGCTTCTCCGGGTTCTCCTTCGGCACGAAGAGCAGCGCGTTGATCGCGAGGGGGGCGTCGGCGGAAAAGTGCAGCCGCAGCCGCGGCTCGTCGAAGGCGTGCGCCTGGAACTTGTAGAATGCCGTGTACTCCTCCTCCTTGATCTCGTTCTTGCTTCGCAGCCACAGCGCCTGGACGGTGTTC
Organism: uncultured Verrucomicrobiae bacterium; assembly: GCA_963705935.1. Classification (GTDB taxonomy): domain Bacteria; phylum Verrucomicrobiota; class Verrucomicrobiia; order Opitutales; family Opitutaceae; genus Opitutus. The sequence continues at coordinate 129,747 of OY970130.1, forward strand.
ACGCGCTTGCCGTTCAGGTTGATCGGGAACGAGACGAACGCGCTGTAGCGCTCGAGGATCTCCTTCATCTTCCAGTCCTGCGCGAACTCCGAGCACTCGTCCTTCAGCTGGATCACGATCTTGGCGCCGCGGCGCTCGCCGGAACTCTCCTCGATTTCATACGCTGCCCGAACCGTCGCTCGTCCACACGTGCCCGGGTTCGTTCTGCCGCCAGGAGTGCGTGTAGACCTTCACGCTCTTCGCGACCATGAAGGCCGAGTAGAACCCAACGCCGAACTGGCCGATCAGGCTCGTGTTCCTGGCCTCGCCCTCGCTGAGCGCCTTCAGGAACGCCTTCGAACCGGAGTGGGCGATCGTGCCGAGGTTCTCGACCAGCTCCGTCTGGGTCATGCCGACGCCGAAATCCTGGATCGTGACGGTCTTCGCCTGGTCGTCGGTCGTGACGTTGATCTCCAGGTCCAGCTTGTCGTCGAAGATCTCCTTCTCGGTCAGCTGAAGGTGCCGGAGTTTCTCCAGCGCGTCGGCCGCGTTGGAAACCAGCTCGCGGACGAAGATCTCCTTCTCGGTGTAGAGGGAGTGGACGACGATATCGAGCAGTTGCTTGATCTCGGCCTGGAACTCGAATTTTTGCGGTGCAGCAGTCGACATGAGGGAAGGGATTGGAGCTGAGATTAAAGGAATGGGAATGGAAAAGGCCGCAAGTCCGGCGGACGAGAGTAAAAATCAAGCCGTCCGACCCCGTCCGACACGACCGGCACCCCGCCCGCGGCGACTGCGGCAGCCGCAAGAGCGCCCCGAGCCACTCGCGCCGGGAACGCCGCGGGGAATCGCCTGTCCGCGGCGACCCGCATGGCACCCACAAAGGTTTGGCGAGGGCACTCTTATCCGCTGGGCGCGACCTGGACGGGTTCGGGCGTGAATTTTTCGCTCTTCTCGGAGAACGCGACCGGCGTCGAACTCTGCCTGTTCGACCACGTCGGCGAGCCCGAGGTGGCTCGCATCCCGCTCGTCGAGCGAAGCGACCTGGTCTGGCACTGTTTCCTGCCGGAAATCCGGCCGGGGCAACTGTACGGCTACCGGGTGGACGGTCCTTACGAGCCGGCCAAGGGGCATCGGTTCAACCGGCACAAGCTGCTGCTCGATCCGTATGCGAAGGCGATCGCCGGCCAGGTCCAGTGGGCGGATGAGATGTTCGCCTACACCATCGGCCATGCCGAGGCGGACCTGTCGTTCGACGAACGCGACAACGCGCCGTCGATGCCGAAGGGGGTCGTGATCGATCCGGGCTTCGCGTGGAGCAACGATCCGCGGCCCGACCGGCCGCTGCACGAAACGGTGATCTACGAGATGCACGTCAAGGGGTTTTCGAAACTGTGGGAGGTGCTGCCGGAGAATGTGCGCGGCACGTATGCCGGCGTCGGCAGCTCCGCGGCGATCGAGTACTTCAAGCATCTCGGCGTCACCACCATCGAGTTGATGCCGGTGCACCAGCACGTGAACTCGAAGCACCTCGTGGACCGCGGGCTCACGGACTACTGGGGCTACAACACGATGGGCTTCTTCGCCCCCGAGCCGACGTACAGCAGCAACCGCATGCCGGGGGCCGAGGTGGACGAGTTTCGCACCATGGTGCGCAATCTCCACGCCGCCGACCTCGAGGTCATCCTCGACGTTGTCTACAACCACACCGCCGAGGGCAACCATCTCGGCCCGACGCTCGGCTTCCGCGGGATCGACAACGCGAGCTATTACCGGCTCACCGCCGACAATCCTCGTTACTACATGGACTACACCGGCACGGGCAACACCCTGAACGTGCCGCATCCGCGGGTGCTCCAGCTGATCATGGACAGCCTGCGTTACTGGATCAACGACATGCATGTCGACGGCTTCCGCTTCGACCTCGCGACGGCGCTCGCGCGGGAGCTGCACGACGTCAGCCGGCTCTCGTCGTTCTTCGACGTGATCCACCAGGATCCGGTCATCTCACAGGTGAAGCTGATCGCCGAGCCGTGGGATGTCGGCGAGGGCGGATATCAGGTCGGCAACTTCCCCATGCTCTGGACGGAATGGAACGGGCGCTACCGCGACACCGTCCGGCGGTACTGGAAGGGTGAGTCCGGCTCGATGGCCGATTTCGCCTACCGGCTTTGCGGCAGCGCGGACCTGTACGAAAGCAGCGGCAAGAAGCCCACGGCCAGCATCAACTTCGTCACCTCGCACGACGGGTACACGCTGCGCGATCTGGTTTCGTTCAACGAAAAGCACAACGAGGCGAACGGGGAAAAAAACCAGGACGGCGACAACAACAACAACTCCAGCAACTGGGGACATGAAGGCCTCGATGCGCCCGAGCCGGTCGCGGCCCTGCGCCGGCGGATCCAGCGGAACTTCCTCGTGACGCTGTTCCTTTCGCAGGGCGTGCCGATGCTGCGCGCCGGCGACGAGGCGTCCGCCACCCAGCAGGGAAACAACAACGCCTACTGCCAGGACAACGAGATCAGCTGGCTCGCGTGGCACCGCGACGACGAGGCCCGGCAGCTCACGCAGTTCGTCGGGCGGCTGATCGCGTTCCGGCTGGCCCATCCGATTTTCCACCAGCCGACCTTTTTCAAGGGCCGCGACCTGCGCGGCACGGGGGTGAAGGACCTGACGTGGTTCAATCCGGACGGCTCGGAAATGGACGACGGGGACTGGGGGGCCGATTTCGCCAAGGTGCTCGGGGTGGTGATGAGCGGCGACTCGCTCGCCCTCCGGTCGAACACGGGCGAACCGATCCGCGACAAGACCTATCTCCTCTACTTCAACGCGCACAGCGAGGCGGTCGACGCCACCATACCCGGCACCAAGGCGGTCCGCTGGCGAAAGATCCTCGACACGTCCCAGGAGGCTGGATTCACCGACGACGGCATGACCACGCATGGCGGTACCTCGCAGCCGCTGACGGCGCATTCGCTGGCCTTGTTCGAACAGGAGACGGGCACGGGCGACGAGGCGCGCAGTGGCTGGGCCCGGAGAATCGCCGCGCGCGTCGGCTCGCTCGCCGCCGGGATGGCGGCGCCTCCCTCCGCGCCGGCCCCGCGGCCCCGGCGCGGCAGCAAGACCCCGCGCCAGCCACCCGTGATCTGAGCGGGGACCATCCTGCGGCGACCGCTTCGGCTGCCGGGCGCACGACTCGTCGACGGCGCCAACCGGGCCGCACGCGGCGCCATCCGGCGCGAGCCGCGAAGATCTCGGCTCCGGGGGGGAAGCTCGGTTCGGAGCCTCCGAGATTCCTCCGCGTCCCCCCGAAAAGTCCTCGGCCGCTGCCCTGCGGGCGTCCGCGGTTCGCCTCGCTCCGGGCCGCGACTGCCCTGAGAGCGGAACCTCACATGGCGAAATCCAACTAAGCCCCATCGCCGGGTCTGGGGTTTGCGACCGGCGCCGCGATGTCCGCGATTTCCGAATCTCCAACGATCCTCCGGCCGGCCGTGGGCGCGCAGGTGCACCCCAGCGGTGTGAGCTACCGCGTCTGGGCCCCGGACCATCCCGCCGTCGCCGTCGAGATCCGGCGGCGGGACGGGTCGTCGGCGACGTTGGAAGCGGGCGCCGAACCCCGGGGATATTTTCACGTCGAGGATCCGCTCGGCCACGCCGGCGATCGCTACGGGTTCAGGCTCGCGGGCGGAGCGGTGGTGCCCGATCCGGTCTCGCGCTTCCAACCCGAGGGAGTGCACGCGCTGTCGCAGTGTGTCGATCCGGCGGCGTTCCGCTGGCGGTGCGACTCGTGGCGGCGGCCGCGCTGGCGCGGGCAGTCGATCTACGAGCTGCACGTGGGGACCTTCACGCCCGCAGGCACGTTTGCCGCCGCGATCGGGCGGCTCGAACACGTCGCCGCGCTCGGCGTCGAGGCGATCGAGATCATGCCGGTGGCCGACTTCCCGGGTCGCCGCAACTGGGGATACGACGGAGTCTCCCTGTATGCCCCGGCGCGCTGCTACGGCGAACCGGACGACCTGCGCCGGCTCGTCGACGCGGCCCACGAGCGGGGACTCGGGGCGATTCTCGACGTCGTCTACAACCACCTCGGTCCCGACGGCAATTACCTGTCCCGCTTCGCGGGCGCGTATTTTCACCCCGACCGCCACACGCCCTGGGGCCAGGCTTTCAATCTGTCGGGTCCGCACAGCGCGCCGGTCCGCGGATATTTCACCGGCAACATCGCCTGCTGGCTCGACGAATATCGTTTCGACGGCCTGCGGCTCGATGCGACGCACGCGCTGGAGGACGACCCGGCGCAGCCGCTGCTGGGGGAGATCGCGGCGGCGGCGCATGCGCGCGGCGCCTTCGTCATCGCCGAGGACGAGCGCAACACCTGCGAGATCCTGCGCCGGCCGGACGGGTCCGGGGCCGGGCTGGACGCGGTGTGGGCCGACGACTTCCACCACGAGATCCGGGTGGCGCTGACCGGCATCCAGCAGTCGTACTTCAAGTCCTATCGCGGTTCGCCGGAGGAGATCGCGGCCACGCTCCAGCACGGCTGGTTCTACCGCGGCCAGCCCTACCGCTCGTGGCGCGACCGGGCGCGGGGCGAACCGGGCGACCACCTGCCGGCGCGCGCGTTCGTCCACTGCATCGAGAACCACGACCAGATCGGCAACCGGGCGCAGGGTGAGCGCCTGGAGCATCTCATCGGCTGCGCGGCGTTTCGCGCCGCGTCGGCGCTGCTCTGCCTCGGTCCGTATCCGCCGCTGCTGTTCATGGGCCAGGAGTGGGCCGCGGGCACGCCGTTCCTTTTCTTCACCGACCACGCCGGCGATCTGGGCCGGCTGGTCTCGGCGGGCCGCCGGAAGGAGTTTGCCGGCGACGCCTGGAGTGGTGCGATCGCGATGGAGGAGGTGCCGGATCCGCAGGACGACGAAACGTTCCATCGCTCGAAGCTCGCGTGGGACGAGCTGTCGATGTATCCGCACGCTTCGGTGCTCGAGTTGTACCGGAACTGCCTGCGGCACCGGAGCGAGTGGCTGCATGGTGAGGCGACGGAGCGGCCCGCCTGGGCGGCGGCGGCGATCGACCGGGTGATCGCCATCCGCTACGCGCGGCCCGACGTCCCGGATCGCCTCGTCCTGAGCTCGCTGCACGGCGACGCCCGGCTGGCGTTTGCGCCGCATGCCCTGCTGCGGCCGCCGCCCGGCAGCGGCTGGCATCTCGTGCTGGACAGCAATCGCATCGGACCCGCGGCCGGCGAATCGGGCACGGCGGTGATCTGGACCGGCGCCGAGGATCCGACGATGGAAACGCTCGTGTTCGCCGCGCCCGCCACCGTCCTGCTCGTCGCGGAGCCCCGGACGGCGCGCCACCACGCCTGATGTTCCCAGAGACCGCCAGACGAATTCCCGTGGCCACCTACCGGCTGCAATTGCGCGGCGAGTTTCCGCTTTCCGCGGCGACGGCGCTGGTGCCGTATGCGCGCGCCCTAGGCATCTCCGACCTGTACACGTCGCCGATCTTCCTCTCCACGCCCGGCAGTTCGCATGGCTACGACGTGAACGACTACCGGCGGATCGACCCGGAACTCGGGGGCCGGCCCGCCCTCGACGCCCTGCACGCGGCCCTCGAATCCCACGGGCTCGGGCTGCTGCTCGACTTCGTGCCGAATCACATGGGCATCAATGGCCCCGGCCTGCTCAACACCTGGTGGCGCGACATCCTGGAAAACGGCGCCTATTCCCGGTATGCGGGATTCTTCGACATCGACTGGGAGGGCAACGACGACGACGAGCGGCCGGGGCAGGTGATGGTGCCGATTCTCGAGGACCATTACGGCCGCGTGCTCGAACAGGGACGGCTCAGCCTGGTGTACGAGGATGCGACCCTGTGCGTGGCCTACGGCGAGTTGCGGTTCCCGGTGAACCCATCCACGTACGCCGCGGTGTTCGAGCCCGTCGCCCAGGCTTCGCAGGGCGGCGAACTGGCGGAGATCGCCACAGCGTTTGCCGGGCTGCCGAAGGAGAGCGCCCTGGCGAACGCCGACGCCGCCCGGCAGCGCGCCACGGCGTTCGGCGGCCTGAAACAGCGGGTTTCCGAGCTGCTGGCGAAACAACCGGCGGCGCGGAAGCAGCTCGATCGCCAGCTCCAGGTGGTCAACGGCAAGCCGGGCACCCCGGCGAGCTTCGACGTGCTCGACCGGATCATCAGCCGCCAGCACTACCGCCTGGCATTCTGGCGCGCGGCGGTGCACGAGATCAACTACCGGCGGTTCTTCGCGATCGACACGCTCATCGGTCTGCGGATGGAGATCCCGGAGGTTTTCCAGGAAACGCACGCGCTGCTCTGGCAGCTGCTCCAGTCGGGCATCGTCACCGGGCTGAGGATCGATCACGTCGACGGGCTGCGGCAGCCGCAGCAGTATCTCGAACGCCTGCAATGGCTGGCCTCGCGCGACCTGCGCACCCCCGCGCCGCCGCTCTACGTCGTGGTGGAGAAGATCCTCGCCGAGAACGAGCCGCTGCCGGAGGAGTGGGCCACGCACGGCACCACCGGCTACGAGTTCATCACCCAGCTCGCGGGGCTGCTGGTGAACGCGCCGGCGGAGCGGCTGTTCACCCGGACCTACGAGGAGTTCTGCGGGGAGACGCGCGACTACGACCAGGAGGTCTACGCCAAGAAGCGCGTCGTGCTCGACGAGATGTTCGCCAACGCCGTGATGCGCCTGGCGACGCAGCTCGCGGCGCTGCTGCACGGCGACCGGCGCTGGCGCGACGTCACCCGCCACGAGCTGACGGTGGCGATCCGGGAAATCATCGCCGGGCATGGCGTGTACCGCACCTACCGGCGCGGCCCGGACGCGATGACGGCGCGGGACCGGCGCGTCGTCGAGCAGGCCTGCGCGCTGGCCATCACCCGCAACCCGCGGCTGGGGCGCGACACCTTCGAGCTGATCCGGGACGTCCTCACCGGGGCGTACCCGCCGGAGGGCGACAGGGCGGAGGACCGGCGGCGCCGGCTCGCCAGCTGGGTGCTCACCTTCCAGCAATACACGGGCGCGGTGATGGCGAAGGCGGTCGAGGACACGGCGTTCTACACCTACAGCCGGTTCATCGCCCTGAACGAGGTCGGCGGAAATCCCGGCCGGTTCGGCGGCACGGTCGCGGGCTTTCACGCCGCCAACGCCGAGCGGATGCGCCGGACGCCGCATGCGCTCGTGGCGACCGCGACCCACGACACCAAGCTGGGCGAGGACGCGCGGGCGCGGCTCTACGCGCTCTCCGAGATTCCGCACGAATGGCACGACGCCGTGACGGAGTGGCGGGAGCTGAACCGCCGGCACAAGACCATCATCGACGGCCGCAGCGCGCCGGACGCGAACGAGGAATACCGCCTCTACCAAGTGCTCCTCGCCGTCTGGCCTCCGACCGACGAGATCGACGACGCGTTTCGCGAGCGGATCCGGCAATACCTGCGGAAGGCGATGAACGAGGCGCGGCGCAACACCTCGTGGGTGGAGCCCAGCGAGCCGTGGATCGAGGCCGGCGACCGGTTCGTAGATGGTATCCTTGGGGCGGACACTGGGCGGGAGTTCCTCGCCAGCTTCCGGACGCACGCGAGCCGGGTCTCGCATCTCGGCATGGTCAACTCGCTCAGCCAGGTAGTGCTGAAGATCACCTCCCCGGGCGTGCCGGATTTCTATCAGGGCAGCGAACTGTGGGACTTCAGCCTGGTGGATCCGGACAACCGCCGGCCGGTCGACTTCGCCCACCGCGAGGCGCTGGCCCGGGCGGATGGCCGCCGCCGCGACTGGTGCGAACTGCTGCGCAACTGGCGCGACGGTGAAATCAAATGGCATGTCATCCGGGCGCTGCTGGAGTTTCGCACCGCCGGGCGCGTCCTGTTCGAAGCCGGCGAGTATCAGCCGCTCGAGGCGAACGGACGGCTGGCGGAACACGTCGTCGGCTTTTCGCGCAGCGCCGGGGGAAAGACGGTCGCCGTCTTCGTCCCGCGGCTCACCAGCCGGCTCGGCAGCCCGCCGCTCCGGCTGGTCTGGGACGACACTGCGATCACGTTTCCGGGTGGCGCGACGCGGCTGCGCGACGTGGTCACGAACCAGGAGCACGACGGCCCCAGACTCCTGCTCGCCGACGTGTTTCTCGACCTGCCGTTCGCCGTCCTCACCACCCGGTGACGTTCTGACGGGGTGACATTGCGGGGATCGCCGGGGGGAATCGTCACTCGCGGCGCGCAGGAACCCGATTCGGCCCGCAGCGTTTTGATTCGCGCCGCCGGGCCGGCGTTGCAGGCGCGGTTCGGTCTCCCGGGCGTGCTTGCCCAGCCCCGGCTGCAGCTGTTCCGCGGCGACGGATCGGCCGTCGGTGGCAGCGGCTCCTGGTTCGCCCAATCGGATCGGGATGAGATCCGCGATGCAGCCCGGCGGGTCGGGGCGTTCGCCTTCGACGAGGAAAGCCGTGATGCCGCGATGCTCGTCACCCTTCTGCCCGGCGCCTACACGGCGCAGGTCAGCGGTGAAAACGGATCGACCGGCCTGGCGCTCGTGGAGGTTTACGACCTGCCGTGAGGTTCGCACGGCGGGCACGGGCCGGCCCCGGCGCGTCGCCCCACGTCAGCCGCCAAGATAGGTCGCCTTCAACTGCGGGTCGGCACGGAGGTGCTTGCTCTCGCCCTGCATCGCGATGTGGCCGGTTTCGAGGACGAAGGCATAGGTCGACACCTCGAGTGCCAGGTTCGCGTTCTGCTCGACCAGCAGGATCGTGATCCCGTGGTCGCGGTTGATCTCCACGATCTTCTCGAAAATCGTGCTGATCAGCCGGGGCGCGATCCCGAGCGAGGGCTCGTCCAGCATCAGAAACTTCGGGCTGCCCATCAGCGCGCGGCCGATCGCGAGCATCTGCTGCTCGCCGCCGGAGAGCGTTCCGGCCATCTGCTTCAACCGCTCCTTCAGCCGCGGAAACACGCTGAACACGTACTCGCGGTTCCTTTCCACCCGGGGGGCGTCCTTCAGCAGGTAGGCGCCCATGGCCAGGTTTTCGCTCACGGTCAGGTTCGAGAAAATCATCCGCCCCTCCGGCACGTGGCTCAGGCCGCGCGCCACGATTTCGTGCGACGGCGTGGCGGTGATGTCCTCGCCCTGGAAGATCACGCGGCCGGAATTGGCCCGTAGCAGCCCCGAGATCGTGCGCAGGGTGGTCGTCTTCCCCGCGCCGTTGCCGCCGATGAGCGTGACGATCGAACCCTTGGGAATCTCGAAGGAGATTCCGTCGAGCGCGGTGATCGCGCCGTAGGAGACGCACAGGTCGGAGACGGTCAGCATGCTGGATTTTCGATCTGGGGTTTTCGATTTTGGATTTCAGCGGCCGCGAGGGCTTCCCGGCCGATCGCGGTTGTCCGGGCTGCGGGATGCCTCGAAAGCCGTGACCGCGGGCGCCCGGCAACCGGCTGGCCCCGCAGCGCGCCGGCCGGACCGCCGCCAGGCTCGGGCGCCGTGGCCACCCACGAGGGAACGTACGCCCCGTCGCCGTCCGGTCGTGACAGCCGCGGGAAATCGAAAATCCCAAGTCGAAAATCGAAAATCACGTCAGGGTTGCGCGAGGAACGTCTGGTGGTCCTCGCCGAGGTACGCCTCGATCACCTTCGGGTCGGACTGGATCGCCGCCGGGTCGCCTTCGGCAATCTTCACTCCGTAGTCGAGCACGGCGATGCGCCGGCAGACGCCCATCACGACTTTCATCGAGTGCTCGACCAGCAGGATCGAGAGGTTGAACTCGCGCTGGATCCGCTGGATCAGCCGGACGAGATCGGCCTTCTCCGTCGCGTTCATCCCGGCCGCCGGTTCGTCCAGCAGCAGCAGTTTCGGCTTGGTTGCGAGGCAGCGCACGATCTCGAGCCGGCGCTGCTCGCCGTAAGGCAGGCCTTTCGCCGGGAAGTCGCGGTACCGGCGGAGATTGAAGATCTCCAGCAGTTCCTCCGCCCGGCGGCGGATCGCCGCCTCGTCCGCACGGAACTTTCCCATCCGCACCAGCGTTTGCGCCGCGCTGGTCCCGCGATGCAGGTTGCACGCGACCCGGACATTGTCGAAGACGGACAGGCTCTCGAACAGCCGGATGTTCTGGAACGTCCGGGCGATGCCCAGCGCGACGATCTCGGAAACACCGAGGCCGGCCAGGTCGCGTCCGGCGAAAGTCACGGTGCCGTCCGTCGGCCGGTACAACCCCGTGATCAGGTTGAAGACCGTGGTCTTGCCGGCGCCGTTCGGGCCGATCAATCCGACCAGTTCGCCCTGCTGCACGGCGAAATCGACGGCATTGACCGCCGTCAGACCGCCGAATCGGATCGTCGCCTTGTCGAGCAGGAGCAGCGGGGCGGTCACTGCGGATTGATTTCGAAGTCGCGCACTCCGCGCAGCTGGCGCAGCCGCTCCGTGTGGGTGCGGATCTGGTCCTTCAGCGCGTTGGGATGCGGGAGGGCCCGCATGACCAGGTGCGGGGTGGTGCGGTCGGCGGTTTCGAGCACCACGTTGCCGTGGCCCGTCAGCCGCAGCCAGAACGGTTCGACGACGGTGTAGTCGCGCACCCGGTAGAGTTCGAGTTCCGAGGTGCGGCGCGAGAGGATGCCCGTCGTCACCCGCACACGTTCGGTTGTGATCTCGTAGATCCGGCTGCGCGTCTGCAGCCAGCTGGTGAACGCGAGCAGCGCCGGCAACACCAGCGCGACCAGGATGATCGGTCCGACGTCGGTCCGATACCAATACCACCCGGCGACGATCGCGGCGGCGATCAGCACCGCGAAGAAATACGTGCCGAAGTTGATCCACTGCGAGGGCGAGCCCCGCCACAGGATCGTTTCCTCCTGATTTTGGTTGTTCATGGCGCGGTTTGGTTTCGTTTCCGGAACGAAAGCCGGAAGTTAAACAGACCCTGAGGCCGTGCCAGCATGAGCACGATCAGGAGAAACGAGTAGATCACCATCCGGTATTCCGCCACCGGCCGGAGCACTTCCGGCAGCAGCGTCAGCAGCACGGCCGCGAGGATCACGCCGAGCGTGTTGCCCATCCCGCCGAGGATGACCATGACGACGATCTCGATGCTCTTCGTGAAATCGAAGCCCGTCGGCGTGATCGTCATCTTGAAATGACCGTACAGCCCGCCGGCGATGCCGGCAAAAAAAGCGCCGACGACGAAAGCGACGATCTTGTACCGCGTCGGGTTGAGTCCGACCGCCTCGGCCGCGACCTCGTCGTCGTGCGTCGCGAGGAAGCCCCGGCCGTACGTCGACTGCACGAGACTGGTCACGACGAAGATCGTGACGGCGGCGAAGGCGAGCACCCAGAAAATGTTCGTGTACGGCGGAATCCCGTTCAGTCCCAGCGCGCCGCCGAGGGCGTCCACGTTCTGGAAGATCACGCGGATGATCTCGCCGAATCCAAGCGTGACGAGCGCGAGATAGTCGCCTTTCAGCCGCAGCGACGGCACCCCGACGATCAGCCCGGTCACGCCGGCGGCGAATCCGCCGGTGAGCAGCGCGCCGAGAAAAAGCAGCCCCTGCTGCAGGTTGGTGCCGCCGTCCGCCCCGAGCACCTTTGGCCCGAGAAAGATCGAAACCGCGGCGGCGAGATAGGCGCCGACCGACATGAACCCCGCGTGGCCGAGCGAGAACTGCCCGGTGTGCCCGTTCACCAGGTTGAGCGAGACGGCCAGGATCACGTTGATCCCGATCCCGGTCAGCACGTCCAGATAGTACGGATCGATCGCGTCCGCGTAGTGGAAGACCCCGAAGGCCACGGCGACGCCGGCGAGCAGGGCGAGGTGCGGCTTCGGGACGGTCATGGCCGGCGGCGGGAGCTCACACCTTTTCGACGGTGAACCGGCCGAGCAGCCCGGCGGGCCGGAACAAAAGGATCACAATCAGCACCGCGAACGCGATCGCGTCCTTGTACGTCGACCACTCGCTGCCGCCGACGAAGGTCTCGACCGTGCCGAGCAGCAGCCCCCCGAGCGCGGCGCCCGGGATGTTGCCGATCCCCCCGAGAATGGCGGCGACGAACGCCTTCAGCCCGGGCATCACGCCCATCAGCGGATCGATCGACGGATAGTTCAGGGCGTACAGGATCCCGCCGGCGGCCGCGAGCGCCGACCCGAGGGCGAACGTGAACGAGATCACGACGTCGATGTTCACCCCGACGAGCTGCGCCGCGCGGGGGTTGAGCGACACCGCCCGCATCGCGGTGCCGATCTTCGTCCCGAACACGATCATCTGCAGCACGATCATCAGCACCAGCGACAGTCCGATCACCAGCATCTGGTTGCTCGAGATCGTGAGCTGGCCGAAGTGCAGATTGGCGGACGGGAAAAGGGCGGGGAAGCTGCGCGGCGCGGCGCCGAACATCAACTGCCCGCTGTATTCGAGCAGCAGCGAGACGCCGATCGCGGTGATGAGCACGTTGAGGGTGGGGGCGCCACCCCGCGTGTGCTGGAGAATGAGCTTCCAACGCGTGCGGCCGCCGAGCCAGGCGCCGAGCTCCGCGCCGGCCCAGCACACAAGCACGCGCAGCGCCGGGCCGAAGTCCGGCGAGACGATCCGGCGCGTCAGCAGATAACCCATCCCTGCGCCCAGCAGCGCGCCGACCACGATCACGAGGTTGAACTCGGTCGGCTCGCGCAGCGGCCGGTAGGCCGTCCGCTCGATGCGCATGCCGAGCAACGCGCAGCCCACCATCGCGACCGCCAGCGCCAGCGTCCCGCCCCACACCGTGCCCTCGGGCACCAGCCGGCCCATGTAGTAGCCGATGAACGCCCCGACCATGAACACGTCGGAATGCGCGAAATTGATGAACCGGAGCACGCCGTACACCATCGTGTATCCCAGCGCGATCAGGGCGTAGATCGCCCCCAGCGAAACACCGTTGATCAGTTGTTGGAGAAATTCGGACAAGGTCGAAAGGTCTTCCGACGCTTGGCGCTCGCCCTCCGACTCTCAACCTTCATCTCTGCCCTCCGAGTGCCGTGCATTTGCCTGTTGGGTCTCCGGGCTACGGCTCGACCGTCTTGTCGAACACCAGCTTGCCACCGCGAATCGCGATGATCGACGCCGGCTTCGAGGCGTCGCGATTCGCGTCGATCGTGGTGACCCCGGTCACGCCGTGAAAATTCCTGGTCGCGGCGAGCGCGTCGCGAACCTTCGGACCGTCGGTCGAACCTGCCCGCTTCATCGCGTCGGCGAGCACGTAGGCGGCGTCGTAGCCGAGAGCGGCGAAGGCGTCCGGGTTCGCGCTGCCCCAGCGTTTCTTGAAGCGTCGCACGAAGGCCTGCACCTCCGGCGCCCGGTTCTCCGGCGAGAAATGGGTCGAGTAATAGCAGCCGTTCAGCGCGTCCCCGCCAATTTGCAGCAGCTCGTCCGACACCCAGCCGTCGCCCCCGAAGAATGGCATCGTCATCCCGAGGTCGCGCCCCTGCCGCACGATCAGCGCCGCCTCGGTGTAGTAACCGGGAACGAACACCGCGTCGACGCCGGCCGCCTTCACCGCCGTCAGCTGGGCGCGAAAGTCCTTGTCGCCCTCGGAATACTTCTGCTCGGCCGCCACCGTGCCTCCGGCCGCGGTGAAGCTGTCGCGGAAATACCGGGCAAGCCCGACGCTGTACGCGTTCGAGACGCTGGAGATGATCGCGACGTTCTTCACCTTCAGATCGGCGCGGGCGAACTTCGCCAGCACCGCGCCCTGGAACGAATCGATGAAGCACACGCGGAAGATGTAGCTGCCGGTCTCCGTCACCTTCGGGTTCGTCGCCGCCGGCGCAATCATCGGGATCCGGTACGTCTGCGCGATCGGCGCAGCTTCCAGCGAGCGCCCGGACGCCACCTCGCCGATCAGGGCGACCACCTTGTCCCGGGCGATCAGCTTCTTCACCACCGTGGCGGATTCGCCGGGCTTCGTCTGGTCGTCCTCCGTGATCAGGTCGATCTTCTGGCCCAGGACCCCGCCGGCGGCATTGATCTCCTCGAACGCGAGGACGATGCCCTCGTGCGACGACTGCCCGAACGTCGCCTCCTTCCCGGTCAGCGAGGCGTATTCGCCGACCTTGATCGCGCCCGGCGCGGCTGCCGGCCACAGGCTGGCAAGCAGGAGGACGGCGGTCGCAGGCAGGCGAAAACGGGCGGTCATGGGAAAATCGGTGTGGGAATGGAGCGCGGAAGCGCGTTGCCGGCCGGCTAGCTGGAACCCGGCGACATGCTCTGGACAAACTGGAACCGGCCGTGGTGGACGGTGATGATCACGGCGCTCTTCGATGCGTCGCGGTTCTTGTCGATGGTGATCGTGCCGGTGACCGCCGGAAAATTCCTGGTCGCCGCGATCGCGTCGCGGATCGTCGCGTGATCGGTCGAGCCCGCCCGGCGGATCGCGTCGGCCAGCACCAGGACGGAATCGTAGCCGAGCGAGGCGTTCGAATCCGGCGCGTAGCCGGCGCCCCACCGCTTGCGGTACGCCGCGACGAACGCCTGCACGCGGGGGGACGGGTTGCTCGGCGAATAGTGCGAGCACAGGTACGTGCCTTCCACCGCCTGCCCCCCGAGTTCGATCAGTGCCTCCGCCTCCCAGCTGTCCGCTCCGAACATCGGCACCGTGATGCCGAGATCGCGCGCCTGCTTCACCATCAGTGCGCCTTCGTTGTAGTATCCGGGATTGAAGATCGCGTCCACGCCGGCTGCGCGGATCGCGGTCAACTGGGCTTTGAAGTCCCGGTCTCCTTCCTGGTATTTCTGTTCGGCGGCGATCGTCCCGCCGTCGGCGATGAACGCCTCCTTGAAATACTTCGCCAGGCCGACGCTGTAGGCGGACGACACGCTCACCATCAGGCCCATCCGCTTCGCCTTCAGCGTCTCCCGCGCGAACCGGGCCATGACCGCGCCCTGGAACGGGTCGGTGAAGCAGACGCGAAAGATGTAATTCCCGACCTCCGTCACCTTGGGGTTGGTGGAGGCGGGTGAGATCATCGGCACCTTCGCGTTCTGACAGATCGGCGCCCCCTCGAGCGAACGGCTCGAGGCGACCTCGCCGAGGATGGCGACGACCTTGTCGCGCGAGATGAGCTTGCGGACCGCCGTGCCGCTTTCGCCGGCCTTCGACTGGGTGTCCTCCGTGATCAGCTGAAGCGGGCGGCCCAGCACGCCTCCCGCCGCGTTGATCTGCTCGATCGCCAGCACGGTGCCCTGGTGCGAGGACTGTCCGAGGCTCGCCTCCTTCCCGGTCAACGAGGTGTATTCGCCGATCTTGATTGGATCCCCGGCCCCGGCCGCGTTCGAGACCAACAGGATGGCGGCGAGCAGCGAAGCCGAACAGAAGCGCAAGGCAGCAAAGGTCATGAAGGTGTGCGACGGCCGGAGGCCGGACAAAACGCCAGCCAAAGCAGGTTTTCAACCAATTCATCGGGATTCCGCGACGTCCGTCCCTCGCCGGCGGCTCCCGGTAGCCGGCAACCTGGCCGCCGGGCGGCGCGGCTGCGGTTTGGGTTTTGCCTTCGACCGGGTGCTGCGTTTCATGGCCCGGTTGAACACGTACGACCGCCACCTGCTGCGCGAATGGCTGGCCATTCTCGGCCTGGTGCTGTGCGCGACCGTCGGACTGCTGCTCGTCCAGGTCTTCTACGACGATTTCCGCGAGCTGCGCGATCTCGGCGCACGCGCGATCGATCTGTGGATGTACGTCTTCGTCACCATCCCCAGCTACCTCGCGCTGGTCCTGCCGCTCGCGCTGCTCGTTTCGCTGATGTTCGTGCTCGGGAAGCTGCATCGGGCGAACGAATTCACCGCGCTGCGCGCCGCCGGGGTCAGCCTCATCCGGATCACCAGCCCGGTCTGGGTCGTCGGCCTCCTGGCCTGTGGGCTCGCCTGGTGGCTCAACACCCGGGTCGTGCCGTGGTCGGTCGAGCAGTCCGCGTCGTTGCGGGACAATCTGCGGTTTCGGCGCGAGGCCTCGACCGACGCTCCTGACCGGGTCGGCGCCGTGTACAGCGTCGGGTTCGACAACCCGCGGGGGCCGCGGATGTGGTTTTTCAACCGTTACAGCCAGTTCACGCAGAAAGGCTACGGCGTGGCGGTGTCGCTGCTCGACGGCCGCCGCCGCGAGCTCAGCCGGATCGTCGCGGCGCAGGCGTGGCTCGAGCCCGGCCACGGGTGGGTGTTCCAAAACGGGCGCTTGCTGACCTTCCGGCCGGACACCGGCGAACTGGTCGCCAGCGTCCCGTTCGCCCAACGGGTGGAACCGACGTTCAAGGAGGACCCCCGGCTGATGCTGTTGATCGATCGCAAGCCGATCGACCTGTCGCTACCGCAACTGCACCGGCTGATCGACTACTTCGCCCTCGACCAGAATCCAAAGGGCACGCCGTACGCGGTGCGGTACTTCAGCCTGATCGCCGACACCTTTGCCCCGCTGATCGTCATCGCCATCGCCATTCCGTTCGCGGTCACCGGCGTGCGGGTGAACGCGGCGGTCGGGGTGTCGAAATCGATCGGCCTGTTCTTCCTCTACTACGTGCTCGCCAACGTCGCGTCGTCGCTCGCCACGAAGGAGATCCTCGATCCGGCCGCCGCCGCGTGGGTGCCCAACGTGGGGATGTCGCTGCTCGCGCTTTGGCTGTTCGTCCGGCTGCGCTGACGGCGGCCGCGGCGCCTCACCACAGGTTCGAAATCCGCCGCCACACCGCGTTGCTCGGCCAGAGCATGATCGTCCACACGACGATGCAGTTGATGTAGCTGAGGAAGACCGCCGCGCTGGCCATGTCCTTGATGCGTTTGGCCAGCGGATGACGCTCGGGCCGGAGATAGTCGATGATCCATTCCGTGGCGGAGTTCAGGAGCTCGACGATGAGGATGAGAACCAGCGACGAGATCATCAGCGCGGTCGACACCGCGTTGATCGGCAGCACGATCGCGAGCGGCACGAGCAACACCGAAAAGATCAGGTCCTCGCGAAACGAAGGCTCGTGCTTCAGGGCGGCGACGAATCCCTCGACCGAATAGCGCACCGAGGCGAAGAAGTTGCGGAACGTGCGCCGCTTGGATTCGGGCGGAATTTCGCCGGTCGTCGACATGCAGCGGACACGCTAGCGGCGTCGCCTCTCGCGCGAAAGCCGGAATTTCGCCCCGCCGCGCGCATGGCGAAGCCTGGTAGGAGCCTGCTCGCAGGCGATGCGAACCACGCCGCGTAACTTGTAGGAGCCTGCTTGCAGGCGATGGTTCGGTGGCGGGCGATGATCGCTCTCGCGAGCAACCTCGCTCCTGCGTCCGGACCGCCTGAACCGCGGCTCGCTCGGTCGTAGGAGCCTGCTTGCAGGCGAGGAGAACACCCCACCGCGGCCCGCCGCCGATTCCGCTCCCGCCCCGCGCGCCCGAAAACGATGCCGCCCTCCCCCGCGCCGGCGTCAGCCCACCGCGCCGAAGCGGCGCCGGGGCTGGCTTTTCATTCCAATCGCCGCGCAGACGAAATCGATCACCGTCTCGCGATACCCCACGAACTCGAGCACCCGCGCCAGGAACCGGCGCTTCGTGGCGGTATCCAGATTCATGATCGCCCAGTACGGCGTGCCGGCGATCTGGCGCGCCTGATTGTGCCGGCAGGTCTCGAGGATCTCCTCGCGGCTCAGGCCGAGATAGCGCCGGCCGCCGCTGAGGCTGCGGATGAATTCGCTGAAGTCGGAGGGATGGCGCACCGCAATCCAGCTCAGCAGCGCGAGGTACTTGTCGGCATCCGTGAACTTCGAGCGAAACTCCGCGCTGGTGATGAACGACGCGAGCGGATCGGCGGCGTCCGGCGCCGTGGTCGGGACCTGAAGGAGCGAGGCGAGGACCTCGTCGGGGGTGCGGTGGAAGCCGGTGGCCAGATTCTGGAGCGCGGCGTAAACCTGATCGCTGACCTCGATGTTCTTCGGCGGCATGCGAACCTATTGAACCGGTTCAATAGGTCTTGCAAGTGCGAAGTCCGGCATGGCGTCTCCGGGTTATTTCACCCCGCCCATCAGCCGCTTGACCCAGGGCGCGGCGGCGAGGAGCGCGACGGTCGCCCCGCCGACCCAGAGCGACTGCACGAGAAAGAAGCGCGCCAGCTCGGCCGGCGCCCGCGAGGGGAGCTCGCCCGCGAGCACGCCGGCGAGTTTGTTGCCGAGCGCCATCGCGAGAAACCAGATTCCCATGATCAGCCCGAGCAGGCGCGGCGGCGCGAGCTTCGTCATCGTGCTCAAACCGACCGGGCTCAGGCACAGCTCCCCGATCGTCTGCAGCAGGAACAGTCCCACCAGCCACAGCGGGCTGACCCGTCCGGCCGCGGTCAGCCGCGCGGCCGCGACCATGAGGAGGAAGGAGAGCCCGAGAAACCCGAGCCCGAGGGTGAATTTCACCGGGCTCGATGGCTGTCGCCGGCCCAGCCGCACCCACAGCCAGGCGAAGACCGGCGCCAGCAGGATCACCCAGATGGAATTGATCGACTGGAACCACGCGGAGGGGAAGGGGCTGCCGATGTCGAGCGTCAGTCCCGCGAGGTGGTACACGCCGCCGTGAGGCAGGGTCCGGTCCGTCAGGTCCTCGGCGAAGACCGCGATCGTCGAGCCGGCCTGCTCGAAGATTGCCCAGAAGATGATCGAGGCCAGCGCGAAGACGCAGATCGCGGCGATCCGGCGGCTCTCGAGCTCGCGCCGCCGCCCGAACCAGACGATCGCGGCGAGCGGCCCGGCCACGTAGCCATAGCGCAGCCACTCGAAACCGGGCACGAGGTCGGAGAGCAGGACGAGCGCCAGGAGCGCGCCCGCGCCGATGGCGACGAGCGTCATCGAGCGCCAGGGCCATTCGACGATCGCCGGCGGGGGGGCCATCGCCCGCAGCCGGCGGCCGGCGGCCAGATACACCACCAGCCCGAGCGTCATGCCCACGCCGGCGGCGGCGAACCCCCAGTGCCAGCTGTGCGTGGGGTCCAGTCCGTATCCGCGCAGCACCGATCTGAATCCGACGCTTTGCGCCAGGTATCCGGTCACGAGCGGCGAGAGCGCCGCGCCGAGGTTGATGCCCATGTAGAAGATCGAGAAGCCCGCATCGCGCCGGGCATCGCCCCGGGCGTAAAGGCTGCCCACCATCGTGCTGATGTTCGGCTTGAGCAGGCCGGTGCCGGCCGCGATCAGCGCGAGTCCGCCGAAGAACGCGGCCTCGGAGGACACCGCCATCGAGAAATGGCCCAGGGCGATGACCGCTCCGCCCACCAGCACCGACCGGTAGGGGCCGAGGAAATGGTCCGACACGAACCCGCCCGGAATGCCGAGCATGTAGGCGCACATCGTGTACGTCCCGTAGATGATGCCGGCGCGCGCCGTCGTGTAGCCGAGTCCGCCGGTGGCGAGCGGCGTGATCATGAACACGAACAGCAGCGCCCGCATCCCGTAGAAGCTGAACCGCTCCCACATTTCCGTGAGGAAAAGCGTGTACAGCGGCCGTGGATGTCCGAACAGGGTCGGTCCCGGCGCGGGCACGCTTTCCGGCGCGGCCACGGCGGAGGAGGCGGAGGGAATCATGAAGGGCGCAACCTGCTCCCGCCGAAGGTTGCCACGCCGGCCCGAAGATCAAGCGCCGCGGCGCGCGGCCGTCGTGCGCTCAGCCGTGCAGCGGATGCGAGCCGGCGTGCGGGTCGAGCGGTGGCTCCGCCGCGGTCCACGCCCGGACCGCCGGGCTGTTGAACGCCTTGAGCTGCCAGAATCCAAACACGACCCCGAACCCCACCGCCACGATCATGAAGAACATGCGATGCGTGCTGACCGGTTCCTGCGGCCACAACCACCCCAGCGCCTCGGCGCCGATCACCAGCGAAACCAGGATGCAGAACACGCCCCAGATCAGGCCCGCGCGGCGCGCGCAGTCGCAGCGGAGCACGATCCCGCAGCCGACCGACACCATCACGAGATCCCACATCAGGGGGAAAAACAGCGGGAACGGCTCGGGGCGCGGGGCAAGCCTGGCCAAGGCCACGGTTCCGGCGATCGCAAAAAGGGCGCTGCTAAGCAGCACACAAAGAGGCAGCTTTTTCATGCGGGGTAACTGCGGAGGGGCACCGCACACCCTGCCGGTTTGGAGTCGCTTGTCGAGGACGGAGATCGCGAATCTCCACCCGCGACTACGATTTTCGGAAAAGCGGAAGCAGAATCGCGCGGACCACCCCGGGGGTCGACTTGGTGAACACGGTCGGCTGGCGGTAGCTGCCATAGGCCAGCGGCCGGTCTCTCAGCGCATCGCGGAACTCGATGTTCAATTGAATCAGATAGTTCCTGAAGTCCCACGCCCACTGGTCGTGGTACGTCACGATGACCTCGGTGTTGTCGGGCATCATCGTCAACGGGCCGGCGGAGGCCTCCCGGCCGAGCGCCTGCAGCTCCGCTACGATCGCGTCGTCGAGGTGCCGGTCGTCGTTCAGCCGGTGCTCGACGAAGAAACGGTGATAGTGCGTCAGGTCCGCGTGCGCGAAGCGCCGGGTGTGCACGCTGGTGCAGCCGGCGAGGACGAAGGCGAGCAGGACCGGCAGGACGATGGATGGTTTCATCGCAGCGACAGACTGATGCCGGTTCGCGGCCGGATGGCAACTTTCGACCGGAATTGCCCCGGCGGAAGCGGTTGCCACGCAGGCACTCTGGCACGGGGCGATGCACCTTTGCGCCGCTCGTCACTCGGTGGTGGCGAACAGCGGTGTGCTGGCCGGCACGATACGGATCCGGGCCGACGGCGGAGCCGCCTGTCCATCCGCCGCGAGACTTGCGCAGCGCTCGCAGCATGCCTCGTAGGTCGCGGCATCGAGCTGCAGGCCGACCCGGAACTCGATCCCGTTCCGGTTGAACTGCACGACGGCGGCATAGCGTGACTCGAGCCAGTGCCGCAGGCGGTAGGTGGTCAGGTAATGATGCGGGCGGATTTTCGCCCGCAGCCGGAAGTAGCCTTGCAGCAACGCCGACGGGTCCTCCGGCTTGCCGAGCAGGAGCCGAAGGTCGAGCACGGCATCGAGCGCCGCGGCGTCGCCGTCCGGCAGTATCGCGGCAAGCAGCTCGTCGACCACGGCCAGACCGCTCCGCAACGGCCACTCCAGCGCGGAATCGACTGCCGGCGCATCGGGGGTAGGGGTGGATGGGCGGACGTCAAAGCGCGTGAATTTCATGTGCTCGTAGTGGATGCAAGATCCGGCCCGACACCAGCGCTCCCGCCGTGAAACGCCCCGCGCGGGCGTTTTTGATGAAAAACTCAAATTACTCCCGTGGGGATTTCGGGGGGCGGACGCTCTGAACGCCGGTCGGAACCGGGTCGCACCGCTCATCCGGCGCCAGGCGGCGGACCGGGCTGCTCCGGCGACGCCGTCGCGTGTCGCCGCCAACGCAATACCGTCCGCGTTTCAGCGCAGGCGTGCCAGCGGCCCCGCTCAGCCCGACCCGGTTCCGCTCCACGACAGCCGCGCCACCCATCCGGCGCCGGTCTGGGTCATTGACGATGATGGCATTGTCCGAAAATCTCGGACTGTGGCTGACCTCAACATCGACCTGGGCGACCGAAGCTACCCCATCCGATTCTCCGCGGATCCGGCCCCCGGGGTGCGCGAGGCGGTCAGCCGGCTGGAAAAGAGCGGCCACCGGCTGGCCGTGTTGACGGACCGGCATGTGGCGGAGCAGCAGCGCGAGCGGCTCGACCGGATGTTCGGCGCGCTGCCGCGGCTCGTGGTCGAGCCCGGCGAAGACGCCAAGTCCCTGGCCGGCCTCGGGCACGTGCTGGATTTTCTGGCGGGAAACCGGATCGACCGGGCCGGCGCGCTCTTCGTCGCGGGCGGCGGAGTCATCGGTGACCTCGGCGGCTTCGCGGCGGCGGCGTACCTGCGCGGGATCGATTTCTACCAGATTCCGACGACGCTGCTCGCGATGGTCGACAGCTCGGTCGGAGGAAAGACCGGGATCAACCTCAGCGCCGGCAAGAATCTCGTCGGCGCTTTCCACCAGCCGAGGGCGGTGTTCATCGGCACCGACGTGCTGGCGACGCTTCCACCGCGTGAGTTCGCGGCCGGCATGGCCGAGGTGATCAAGTGCGGCTTGTTGGGCGATGCCCGGCTGTTCGAGCAGCTGGAGCGCGAGCCGCTCGTCCCGGGAAGCGATTCATTGCCGGAAGTGATCCGCCGCTGCTGCGCGTTGAAGGCGCGGATCGTCGAGGCGGACGAGCGCGAGCTCGCGCCCGACGGCGGTCGCGCGCTGCTCAATCTGGGGCACACGTTCGGTCACGCGATCGAACAGGTCGCCGGCTATGGACGCTACCTGCACGGTGAAGCCGTCGCGATCGGCCTGGCGGCGGCGGCGCGGTTGAGCGGTCACCTCGGGCGCATCCCCGGCCGCGACGTCGGGCGGATCGAATCGGTCGTGCGGGCGCACCGGCTGCCGGCGCGACTGGAGGCACCGCTGGCGCTGGACGCGTTGTTCGCCGCGATGGCCCGCGACAAGAAGGTCCGGGCCGGACTGCCGCGCTTCGTCGTCCTCGATCGAATTGGCCAGGCGGTGACGATCGACGACGTGAGCCGGCCGCTGGTCGAGCAGAGCTTCCGGGAGGTCGGCGCGGCGTAGGGGCGCGGGGGGCGAACGGAAATTTTTGCTGTGTTTGCCCCTGGCGTCGCGTAGGTTCTCCCCATGTCAGCCATCGACGAAGGCATCGTCCGCGAATACTTCGAACAGAGCGGTTTTCTCGTCCGGCAGGTGCGGAAATACCAGGTGACCGCGCGACGAAAGAGCGGCGACGAGGAGATCGATCTGCTGGTGTACAACCCGGGATGGCAGCGGGGCGCGCGGAAGCCCGATTTCTTCCTTTTCTCGACCGAGCTGCCGTTCATCCAGCGCGCCGTCGTCTCGGTGAAGCCATGGCACACGAGCGTTTTCTCCCCCGCGATCCTGAAGAGCAGCCCGGAGATCTTTCGGTTTCTCGAGGAAAACGTGCTGAAGCAGGCCACCCGGTTCTTTCCGCTGGAAGGGCCGGAGGATGCGACCGGGCTGACCAAGATCCTCGTCCTGCCCAGCCTGCCCACGGCCGAGCCGTTCCGCTCGCAGAGCGTCGAACTGCTGAAGGGCCACGGCGTCGACGCGATCATCTCCTTCCGGGCCATGCTCCTCGACCTGATGGAAAAGATCGAAATCAACCAGAACTACACCAAGAGCGACACGTTGCAGGTGATGCGCATCCTGAAGAACTACGACCTGCTGAAGGACACGCAGCTCGACATGTTTCCGGACCGGGGCGCCGGCCGCCGCGTGCGGGCGTGATTCCATGGCGACTTCGATCCACCCCACGGCGATCGTCGAGCCGGGAGCGCAGCTGGGCGAGGACTGCGACATCCGGGCGTACGCGATCGTGACGCGGCACTGCGTGCTCGGCGCGAATGTCGTCGTCCACCCGTTCGCCGTGGTCGGCGGCGATCCGCAGTACCTGAAATTCGATCCGGCGACGTCGTCGGCGGTGCACCTCGGCGCCCGCACGGTGCTGCGCGAGCACGTGACCGTGAACCGCTCGATCAACGCCGGGGCGGCCACGGTTGTCGGCGAGGACTGTTTCCTGATGGCGTCGAGCCACGTCGCCCACGATTGCGTGCTCGGGCGCGGCGTGGTCCTCGCCAACGCGGCGCTGCTCGCCGGCCACGTGACGGTGGGCGACTACGCGTTCTTCGGCGGCGGCTGTGCGGTCCACCAGTTCTGCCGGATCGGCGAGGGCGTCATGATCGGCGGCCTGGCGGCGATCACCCGCGACGTGGCGCACTTCACGATGGTCGCGGAGCGGGACGAGGTGGTGGGGCTCAACGCGATCGGGCTGCGCCGCCGCGGGATCGGCCGCGCGGCCATCGCCGAGCTGAAGCAGGCGTTTCACCGGGTGTATTTCAGCGCCGGGAACATCCGTGCGATCGCCTCGGAGGCGCTCGAGGAGAAGGCGTATAGCAGCCCCGAGGCGCAGCGCTTCCTCGAGTTTTTCTCCCAGGGCAAGCGGGGCTTCGCCCGCGCCCGCCGGGCAGGCCCCGACGAGTCCGAAACCTGACCGCCGGCGCCGATTGCCGAATTCCCTCCCTTTCTACGCCGCCGCTCATGAACACGAAACTGGCAGTCACCTGTGGAGATCCGGCGGGCGTGGGCCCCGAAGTGATCGCCAAATGGCTCGAGTCGCATGTCGCGGAGGCGGCCGACGTCGCGGTGATCGGTCCGGCGCGTGGCTCAATGGCCTTCAGACCAGCGCCGCGAAAGATCGGCGTTGGGCTCGAGGATTTCGCCGCTGACCCCGGGACAGCCGACGGCGAGGGCGCGCTGGTCGCCTGGGCCGCGCTCGAGCGGGCCGCCGCCGGGTGTCGCAACGGCGAGTTTTGCGGGGTCGTGACCGCCCCGGTGAGCAAGCAGCGGCTCGCGCGCATCGGCTATCCGCATCCCGGGACAGACGGAATTCTTCGCGGAACGCTGGGGCGGCGAACCGATGATGGCGTTCTGCGGCGGCAGGCTGCGGGTGGTCCTCGCGACCTGGCACGTGCCGCTTCACGAGGTCTCGCGGCTGCTCGGTCCGCACCTGCTGCACCGCAGCGCGGCCGCGGCGACGGAGCTCGCGCGGGCGGAAGGCATTGCGAACCCCGCGCATCGGCGTCTGCGGACTTAATCCCCACGCCGGCGAGGGCGGGATGCTGGGCTACGAGGAGCGCGATCTGATCGACCCCGCACTCGGACACCTGCGGGCCGAGTTTCCGCGGCTTTCGACCTGCCAGCCGGGGGACACGCTTTTCTGCGGGCAGCTGCGCGGCGAGTTCGATGTGGTGGTCGCGCTCTACCACGACCAGGGCCTGGCGCCGCTGAAGGTGGTCGATTTCGACGAGGCGGTGAACGTCACGCTGGGCCTGCCGCACGTCCGCACCAGTCCGGATCACGGGACCGCGTTCGGGATCGCGGGCAAGGGTGTGGCGAGGTCACCAGCTTCGCGAACGCGGTAACTGTGGCGCGCCGCTTGATAACGGCGCGGGCGTCGCGATAGTCCGGTCCGCCTGATGCCCGAGACCACCACGATTCCCCCCGCGCCAAACCCGACCGCCGCGACCTCCGCCCGTCCCGATGGGGTGCGGGAGGGGAGCGAGACCCTGGTCCGGCTGACCCCGGCGGCCGGCGCGAAGGCGGCGACGCTGATGCAGCGGGAACAGCAGGGCGGATTCCTGCGTATCGCGATCTCCGGCGGCGGCTGCAACGGCTTGAGCTACAAGATGAGGTTCGTGCCGGAGCCGAAGCGGGGCGACATCGTGGTTCGCACCGCCGGGATCGCGGTTCTGGTCGACAGCCGGAGCGCACTTTACCTCAAGGGCACCGCAGCTGGACTATTCGGCGGCGATGGTGGCGGGCGGCTTCAAGTTCTCCAATCCAAATGCCAAGGCCAGTTGCTCTTGCGGGGAGAGTTTTAGCGTGTGAGTTGTCCCGATAAACCGATCGGGAACGACCGG
This sequence comes from uncultured Verrucomicrobiae bacterium, assembly GCA_963705935.1. Lineage (GTDB taxonomy): Bacteria > Verrucomicrobiota > Verrucomicrobiia > Opitutales > Opitutaceae > Opitutus. Next base: position 155,233 of record OY970130.1, read on the forward strand.
ATCACTTAGGTGTTGTCATTGGCAATGTTCCGGGCGAGAACCCGCGCGACCCAGTTGAAGATTCCAAACATATATTTGATGGCCAATTCGTTTCCTTCCGCCGGCGGCGGCTCACGCCCATTATCAGCGTCGCAACATCGACCCCTTCGCGGCATCCGCCGCAACCACCGCATCAAGGTTCCGCAGGTGCGGGTGATCTCTCCCGAGGGCAAGCAGCTAGGGATCCTCGACACTCCCAAGGCCATCAATCTCGCGCTCGAGGTCGGCCTCGACCTCGTCGAGGTCGCGCCGAACGCGACCCCGCCCGTCTGCCGGATCATGGATTTCGGCAAGTACGTCTACGAGGAGCAGAAGAAGCACTCCCACGCGAAGTCGACCGCGAGCAAGATCAAGGAGATCGAGTTCAGCGCGCGCATCGCCGAGAACGACTTCTTCACCAAGCTCCGCCACGCGGAGGAATTCCTCGACCACGGCAACAAGGTGAAGCTCCGGCTCAAGTTTCGCGGCCGCGAGATGGCGCACACCGAGATCGGTTTCGAGGTGATGAAGCGGGCCGTCACGGAGCTCGTCGAGCATGGGCCATCCCGACGCCGACCCGAAGCTGATCGGGCGCAACATTCACGTGATGCTCAGCCCGCTGCCGGTGAACAAGCGCAAGCTGAGGTTCCACGTGCGCGAGGAGCCGCCGGTCGAGGCCGAGGAGGAATCCGCGCCCGCCCCGGCGCTGGAGCCCGAGCGCGCCGAAAAGGCCTGAACGGCGCGCCATGCGTCCGACGGCGCACCGCATTCACATCCTGGTGACAGCGGCGCTGCTGGTGGTCGCCGCCGGTGCGGTCGCCGGCGCGGCCGGGCACGCCCCGCCGTCGCGTCCGCCGGCCGCCCATGCCGCCGCGGCGGTTTCGCCGCGACCGGCCAGCCAGCCCGCAGTGCCGGTGAGCGAGATCGCGGGTCAGCTCGCGCTCCGGGGCAGCTGGTCCGAGCCCGGGCGCAAGATCACGCTGGCCGATGGGAACCGGAAGCTGGAACTCGAGGCGGACAGCCGCGAATGCCTGATCAACGGCCTGCGCTTCTTTCTCGGCCAGCCCGTCACCGCGCGGCACGGCATGCTGTACGTCGATGCGGTCGATTACCGCAACTGCCTCGTCCCGCTGCTCCGACCCGCCCTCGCCGCCGGGCGGCCCCACCGGCCGAGGATCGTGGCGATCGACCCGGGGCATGGCGGAGTGGACCGCGGCACCGAGAACCCGAAGCTCGGGCTCCAGGAAAAGACCTTCACGCTCGACGTCGCCCGGCGGCTCAGGCGGCTGCTCGAAAACCGCGGATTTGCGGTCGTGCTGACGCGCGACGCCGACGAGCGCGTGGAGAATTCGCAGCGGGCCCTGATCGCCAACCGCGCCCATGCCGACCTGTTCGTCAGCATTCACTTCAATTCCCTGTACCCCGACACGAAGACCACCGGCGCGGAGGTGTTCACCTTCACCCGGCCGGGCCAGCGCTCCGACTCGTCGCGGGGCCTCGGCCAGCCGGACGACACCGAGGATGGTCCGGCGCCGGTGAACCGTTTCGATCCCTGGAGTGTCGCGCTCGCCGATGCCCTGCATCGCGCCACCGTCACGCAGCTGAAGCTGCCGGACCGGGGGCAGAAGACGAAACACCTCGGGATGCTGCGCAGCCTCGATTGCCCCGGCGCGCTGGTCGAATCCGGCTTCCTCTCCAACGAGGAGGAGGCGCGCAAGATCGCCACGCCGGCCTATCGCCAGCGGATCGCGGAGGCGCTGGCGGCCGCGATCGAAAACTACGCCGGGCTGGTGCAATCGCTCGGCGGCAAGGCGTAGGTCTCCGCTCCGACGGCGGTCCCGCGGCCCGCCGCGCCCGCCTGGTGCGCCCACACGGATTTGTGGCGCTTCTTCGCCTCGCCGGCGGACGCAAAACTGTTTTGCTCGGCGGCATGTCGTTTTTCCGCCTTTCTTCCGCGACGCTGCCGGTCCTGGCCGCGTCGCTCGTATCCGTGATTCCGTTGCGGGCGTGGGACTACGCCGGCCACCGGATCGCGAACGAGGCCGCGCTCGCCTCGCTGCCCCGCGACTTCCCCGCGTTCGTGCAGGCTCCCGCGACCGCCGAGCGCATCGCGTTTCTCGCCGGCGAGCCGGACCGCTGGCGGAACGCTTCGGATCTGCCGATCCGCCACGTCAACGGCATGGATCACTATCTCGATCTCGAGCAGCTTCCGGCCGCGGGGATCGACGTGGCGACGCTGACGTCGTTCCGCTACGATTTCGCCGTGGCCTTCGCCGCCGGGCGCGCGGCGCATCCGCAGAATTTTCCGGCGATCGATCCCTTGAAGAACCCGGATCACTCGCGCGAATGGCCGGGGTTCGCTCCCTGGGCCATTGCGGAACAGTACGGCAAGCTGAAGTCCGTCTTCTCGTACCTGAAGACCTTCCAGCAGAACGGCACGCCGGTCGAAATCCGCAACGCGGAGGCGAACGCGGTCTACGTGATGGGGGTGATGGGCCACTACGTCGCCGACGTCGCCCAGCCGCTGCACACGACGATCCACCACAACGGCTGGGTCGGCGCCAATCCGCACGGCTACACGCAGTGGCCCGGCTTCCACCAGTGGATCGACGGCGGCCTGATCGCGAAGGACGGCCTCAGCGTGCGCGATCTGGCGGGGAAGGTCCCGCCGGCGCATGTCCTGCCGCTCACTCCGCGGGAGGACGGCCGGGATCCGATGTTCGTGGACGTGCTCGACTATCTCGTCGCGCAGAACGCGAAGGTGGAGCCGCTCTACCAGCTCGAAAAGGCCGGCAAGATCGGCCCCGATTCCACGAACGATTCGGAGGGCCGCGCGTTTGTCGCGAATCAGCTGGCGGCCGGCGCGAGCATGCTGGGCGACATCTGGCTGACGGCGTGGCGGACCTCCGCGGTCGATCCGTACCTGCGCAATCAGCTGCTCAAGCGCCAGGGCCTGCCAGTCCCGGCGAAGTAGCGCGGACGGCGCCGGCACGCGACCGGCCGATTCCGGTTCATTTGCGGTTTCTCCAGGGTTCCGACCGGCCGAGGGCACGTCCCGCCGGTGTCACCGATACCCGGCTACAACGACGACCGGGGCGGTATCTTCGATTGATCTGGCCGGGCTCGGTGCAGGCTGTCGGACTTTGGCGGTTGGTCCCCGTGGCGCCGGTCTGCGACCGGTCGGAGACCGGAGCCACCTGGCTGGAGACTTCGGCTGCACCACCAGATCGCGGATCGCATCGATGGAGGGACGACCTCCGTGTCGTCCGAGAACGTCGGGCGACCTTCGCGGACCGGACGGAGCCGGTCCCTCCACCCGGGCCGGTCGGAGACCGGCGCGACCCGGTCGCCGACTGACCATGGTCCAACTCCGGAGCCGGGCGCGCTGAGCCGGCCGGATGCCCGTTACGGTGTGCCGGGCGCGACCGGCCCGCTGCCGCGTTCGTGTCGGTAGTGCAGCACGCGCACCTTCTCCAGCGTGACCAATCCGCCGCCCATCATCCCGTCGAGCACCGGCAGGAACGCGTTGATCTTGTCCTCGGTGTCGACGATCTCGATCACCATCGGCAGATCGTCCGAGAGCCGCAGAATCTTCGCCGTGTGCAGATGACTGCAGGCGCCGAAACCGAGCGGACTGCGCAGCACGGTGGCGCCCGCCAGCTTCAGTTCGCGCGCCTTGAGCACGAGCGCCTCGTAGAGCGGATGGTGATGATGGCGGTCGGACTCGCCAATGAAGATACGGAGGAGCAGGGCGTCTTGGGGGGCATTCATCGGGTCAGCGTTTGGTCGCGTTGAGATAGCTGGCGGCGGTGTGCCCCAGCCAGACGGCGGCGAGACAGAGGGCGAGCGATCCCGCGGCGTTGCCGCCGGCCCGCGCCCAGTCGCCGTCGCGCATCAGATTGAGCGTTTGCAGGCTGAAGGAGGAGAACGTCGTGTAGCCGCCGAGCACGCCGGTCAGGAAGAACTGCCGGCCACCCGGGCCCACGAGCATCCGGCCGTCGGGCGCCATGAGCGTGGCCAAAAAACCGATGACGAAGGAGCCCGTCACGTTCACGAACAGCGTGCCCCAGGGGAACGTCTCGCCGAAATGCTGCGCCACGAATCCGGACGCGGCAAACCGCGCGACGCTGCCCAGCGCTCCGCCAAGTGCGACCAGTAGATAAAGGACCATGAGGTTCGAAAGACTGTGGCTGCGGAAAACCTGCGGGCCCGCCGCCGCGGATTGCGCTCCCCGGCGGACGTTCCGATGCGGCCGCCACCCAAGACACTTGCTCCACGCGTGGCAAGCAGCTGGCGTGCACCCGATCCCGACGAGGCCCCGCCTGGCGGTCGCGGGCGGCCGGCGCGGGACCGTCGGCGCCGCCCGCTGCGACGAACCCGCCGCCGGAGCCGGGCGCACGAACAGCGGCCGGACCGGCTGCCGCCGCGCTGGCGGAACCGGCTCGAAAAAACACCGGCGCCTGCCAGCGTCGCAGCCTTGGACTGGTCACTTCGCCTGTTTTGCTGTCTTGCGCTGGCCGGGGGTCCGCTGCTGCGCGCGGAGGCGCCGGCGGCCCGCGTGATCGTGCTCGCGAACAGTGCCGACGACGATTCGGTGCGGATCGCGCGTCATTACGCCGAGGTGCGCGGCGTGCCGCCGGCGAACGTCTTCACGCTGCCGATGCCGCGGGACGAGACCATCTCCTGGAGCGAGTTCGTCGAGTCGATCTGGGAGCCGTTCCAGCGCGAGCTCGTCCGCCAGCAGTGGATCGACGCCATCCCGATGAAGCTGATCGACGAAGTCGGCCGCACGAAGCTGGCCTTTTCCGGGCATCGGATCTCCTACCTCGTCGTCTGCCGCGGCGTGCCGCTGCGGATTCGGCACGATCCCGCGCTTTACGCCGCGGTGGCCCCGCTGACCGACCACCCGCTGTACCGCACCAACGCCGCGGCGGTCGACAGTGAACTCAGCCTGCTGGCGCACCCCGGCTACCCGATCAATGCGTTTCTCTCGAATCCACTGTTTCACGACGACCATCCGTCCGCGTTCGACCTGGGCGCGGTGATCAAGGTGTCGCGACTCGACGGACCCACCGTTGGGGACGCGGTCCAACTGGTGGACCGGGCGGTGGAGGCCGAGCGAAGCGGCCTGATCGGCCGGGCCTACGTGGATCTCGGCGGCCAGCATCCGCTCGGGGACCGCTGGCTCGAGACGACGCTGCGGGAGCTGCGTGAACTCGGCTTCGACACCGACGTGGACCGGGCGCCCTCGACCATGCCGGCGACGGCGCGCTTCGATGCGCCGGTGCTGTATTTCGGCTGGTATGCCGGGGCGTTGAACGGACCGTTTGCCCTGCCGGGGTTTCGGTTTCCGGCGGGCGCGATCGCGTTCCACATCCACAGTTACTCGGCGGAAACGCTGCGCTCCGCGGAGGAGCGTTGGTGCGGTCCGCTCGTGGCGCGCGGCGTCACGGCCACGGTTGGCAACGTGTTCGAGCCAACGCTCGAACTGACGCACCGTCCGGATCTCCTGTTGCAGGCGCTGGCGCGGGGCGACACCTGGGGCGACGCCGTCATGTATGCCGAACCCGCGCTGAGCTGGCAGACGATCGCGATCGGTGACCCGCTCTATCGGCCGTTCTCCCTCGCCCTCGACACCCAGTGGTCGCGCCGGAGCCGCCTTTCGAACGACCGGCTCGGCTACGTGGTCGTCCGCCGCATGCTGCAACTCGAGGCGAGCCACCGGCAGTCCGATGCGCTCGAACTCGCCCGGCGCGTTCAGGCCGACCGCCCGAGCCTCGCCCTCGGTGTGGCGTTGGGCGAGAGGCTGGAGGAGGCGGACAATTCCGGCGCCCGGGCCGCGGTTCCCGGCATGCCGGCGATCACCGCGCTGCGGCCGGACGAGTGGGCGCTGGCGCGAAAAGCGGCGGAAATCCTGTTCCGGTCCGGCCATCCCGCCGCGGCACTCGCCACCTTGCGCGGCGTCCTCGACGCGGCCGACCTGCCCACCACGTTGCGGGATGCCTGGCTGCGTGAGGGCGTCGGGTACGCCGAGGCCGCCGGCGATCGCGCGCAGGCGGAAAAATGGCGGCAGCAGCTCGCGCTTTGGTCCAATCCGGCACTCTCCGCCGGCCCACAGGATCGGCCGGCGGGAGACGCGGTCGGGGCTAGATCCGGTCCACGATCCGGTCCGCGAGCCCGTAGGCGATGGCTTCCTTCGCGTTCAGATAGAAGTCGCGATCGGTGTCCTGGTTGATGCGTTCGAGCGGCTGGCCCGAGGCATCCGCGAGGATCTGGTTCAGCTCGCCACGGATTTTTTCCATCTCCTTCGCCTGAATGTTGATGTCGGTCGCGGGTCCGACCATTCGGCCCGAGATCAACGGCTGATGGATCAGCACGCGGGAATGCGGATACAGCAGCCGCCGCCCTTTCGGCGCGCCCGACAGGAGGATGGAACCCATCGATGCGGCCATGCCGGTGACCACGATCGTGATCGGCGAGGAAATCAGCCTCATCGTGTCGTACACGGCCATGCCCGCGGTGATCGAACCGCCGGGCGAGTTGATGTAGAAAGTGATGTCCTTCCCGGGCGCGGTCGCCTCCAGGTAGAGCAGCTTCTCCGTGATGTCCTTCGCCGTCTCGTCCGTCACCGCGCCCCAGAGGAAGATCTTCCGCTGGTCGAGGAACTTCTTCTGGATCAGCGCTCCGACCGACTGCTTGCGGTCCCGGTTCTCCTCCTGCTCTTCCGTCTCGTCGTCATCGTCGTCGAGGCGGGGCACGGGAGCGGACAGGCCGGGTTGAAGATGGTCGAAGTGCATAGGGGGCAAAGGTTGGCAACGCGCCTGCCGTTGGCAAGTGCGGGCGCGCTTCGCCCTCCGCCGGCGCGGACGTCGCCTTCGCGTCAGTACCGGATCCTGTCCGCCTTCACCGACCATTCGCGAAACGTCGCCAGCGCGGCGTCGCGCAGGAGCGGATGCATGCGGACGTTTCGCTCCGCTGGCGGCAGCGCGATCTGCTGATAGAAGAAGTCGTCGTCGAATCCGATCGCGGCCGCATCCGTCCGGGTGTTGGCGTAGTACACGGTGGGAATCCGGGCCCAGTAGATCGCAGCCAGGCACATCGGACACGGCTCGCAGCTGGCGAACAGCTCGCACTCGGCGAGTTGGAACGTGTGCAGCGCCCGGCAGGCTTCGCGGATCGCCACCACTTCGGCATGCGCGGTCGGGTCGTTCGTCGCGACGACCTGGTTGTGTGCCCGGGCCACGATCGTGCCGCGCCGCACGATGACACAGCCGAACGGTCCGCCGGCTCCCGCCCGCATTCCGGTTTCCGCCTGGCGGATCGCCTCGGTCATGTACGGTTCGTTCATTGGCGGAAATCTGCTTCGCCCGTGCGCCAAGGCGAGCCTTCCCGGTCCGGCTGGGGCCGGGATCGCGACGATTCGCCGGCAAACCTCCGGGGTTCGGCTCCCGGTCGCGCGCCGCGGGACCGGCGGCGCGGGTGGATTTCGGCCTACACGACCGCCGTGGCCGTGCCGATCAGCAGAGTGGCCGGTCCCATCCGGCCGCCCGCGCTGGCGCGACGCCGCGGGGCGGCCCGATCGCGGGGCGTGCAGCCGCCGAATCCGGCTGAACGGCGCGAAACCGAGGCGTATTCAGGATCGCGATGCCGGTGCACCGGGAACTCCGACGACCTCGCGAAAATCCCGTCAAAAGAACCGTTTGGGCGCGGTCGCGGAACTTTGCGGTGGATTGTCGCGCGCCGGGCCGATTTGAGGTGCAGGAGTCACGCCGATGGGAACGATTCCGCACCCAACCCCCACCGCACACAAGGCTGGCAACAGCCGGGTCCTCGGGGGGGTTGCGGTGATCGGCCTGGCGGTTCTGGTATCGGCCATGAACCTGCCCGCCAGCGACAATCCCGGCGCGACCACGCCGGTCCAGCACCTCCGGGACGAGGTGCTGATCGAGGAGATCGAGCGCCGGGCGGTGTTGTACTTCATCGAGCAGACGGACGCGCAGACGGGGCTGACCCGCGATCGCGCCGGGGCGGACGGCGCCGTGCTCCGCGGGCTCCCCGCGAGCATTGCCGCCACCGGGTTCGCCTTGACCGGCTGGTGTATCGCGGATGCGCGGGGCTGGCTGACGCATGCGCAGGCGCTCCAGCGGGTGTGCACGACGCTGAGGTTCGTCGCGACGCACGTGGCGGACGAGCACGGCTGGATCTACCATTTTGTCGATCCGCACACCGGCGCACGGGCGTGGCGCAGCGAGGCGTCGACGATCGATACCGCACTGTTCCTGTCCGGGGCCGTTTCGGCCCGAGAGTATTTCGACGAGCCGGTGGTGCGTGAGCTGGTGGATGCGATCTACGCCCGGATCGACTGGCGCTGGGCCCTGAACGGCGGTCGCACGCTGAGCCACGGCTGGCTGCCGGAATCCGGTTTCATTCCGTTCCGCTGGGACAGCTATGCCGAGCTGATGGGACTTTACCTGCTCGGGATCGGCGCGCCGGTCAACGCGCTGCCGGCGGACGCGTGGAACGCGTGGCGTCGCGAGCCGGTGGTGACCTACGCCGGCCGGACCTTCATCGACAGCGGCTCGCTTTTCACGCACCAGTTTGCCCATGCCTGGTTCGACTTTCGCGGCCAGCGGGATGCGCACACCGACTACTGGCGCAATTCGGTCGACGCCACTCTGGCGCAGCGCGACTGGTCCCGCGACCAGACGGCCCGGTTTCCGAGCTGGTCGCGCGGGCTCTGGGGACTGACCGCTTCCGACAGCGCGCACGGCTACGTCGCCTGGGGCGGCCCGCGCAATGGAGCGGCCCCCGCGGTCGACGGGACGGTGGTGCCCTGCGCCCCGGCCGGCTCGCTGCCGTTCGCCCCGCGCGAGTGTCTCGCCGCGTTGCGCCGGATGCGGGAGGTCGGCGGCGAAAAGGTCTGGCGCCGCTACGGATTCGTCGATGCGTTCAACCCGCAGACGGGGTGGGTTTCGCCCGATGTGATCGGCATCGACCTCGGAATCACCCTGCTGATGGCGGAGAATCTCCGGTCCGGTCTCGTCTGGCGCGTCTTCATGGCCGCGCCCGAAGTGCGCCGGGGCATGCGGCTGGCCGGTTTCCGGGTCGAGATGCCGCAGTTCGGAGCCGCCCAGTCCCACCTGGCGGCGTCGGATTGAGCAGCCGCGGATAGGTGAACCCGTCCGGCCGCGCCTATCGGGGCGAGTCTGCCGGTTCGATTTTCGAGCTGCTGACCTCCGTCGCGGCGACGTCGATCGCCCCGGCGCGGCGCAACCAGCGGGAATGCCGGGCCGGACTCATCGGCGGACGCAGATCTCCCCGGCGGCTGAACAGCCTTGGAAGCATGAAGACCGCGATCCCGATCAGCGCGATCACCGCCGCGAAAAACCCCGCCACCAAAGCCATGGCGGCGCAGATGGCCGTGAGAATTGCCTTCGCCAAGCGCATCAGGTCGGGATCAGTGCGCTGACAATACCCGCTCACGCGGGCCGGCGCCAGACTGAAAGCGCCGCGCGGTCTGAAATCCGATGCGCCGCGACGACTACGGCGCGCTCGTCGCGCCCGTCTTCGTCAGGTCGAGCAGAAAGATCCCGTGACCCACGCCGGCGGCCTCGCCCGAGCGGCCCATCTGGAAAGCCACGAACCTGCCATCGTCGCTCACGACCGGGTTCGAGCACTTGTACCCGGGATAATCGCTGAAATACGTCAGCCGCGTGTACGAGCCGCTGCCGTCCAGCGCCAGCTTCCAAAGATCGATGTGACCCGGCCCGAGCCGGTTCTGCGCATCGCACTCGACGAGCGTCGCGCGACCATCCGGGAAAATCCCCTCCGGCTCGTCGTAGACGTCGGGAGAGTTCGTGTACCGCGTGATTTTTTTCGTGAGCAGATCGATGCCGCAGACGTCGCATTTGCGACCGGCCTCGGTGTAGGCGCTGAAGGTGAGCTCGCGCTCCTCGGGAGGGCGGAAGTTCTGTGTTTCCATCGTGCAGCGGAAAGGCAGGTCCGCTCCGTCGATGATCAACCGGCGGTTCGCGAGGACCGGCCGTCCGCTGGCGTAGTCCACGTCGGCCTCGAACATCTTCGAATCGGCGTTGCCGCCCGCTCCCGGTTTTGGATCCGTCCACTCCGTCCAGGCGATGTGCAGCCGGTGGCGCGACACCGCGGGCCCCTCGTTGCAGCGGGCGCCGAGCGGGACGGGCGCCCGGCCGCCGCGGCGGTCGAGCACCGACAGGTAGCATTGGTTGCGCGCCTCGGCCGCGTGTTTCGGGTCGAAGGTCTCCGGCCCGGAAAGCAGAATGTCACCGTTCGCCAGATAGAGCGCCCGGGTATATCCGTAGTGCGGATAAAACGCGGTGAGGTCGCGGACCGTCCGCGTCGCCACGTCCATTTCCATCACGTCGCCGAACGTTTTCGACACGAAGATGAGCCGCGTGCCGTCGCTGGACCAGTCCGGCCGTTCACCGAATCCGGACAGCCGGGTGATGTTGGCGGGCAGATGGTCGTCGGGGGCTTCGCCCGGCTTGGGTCCGCCGAACGACGGACGGACGGCGACTATCGACAGCGAGACGGCGCAGCAGAGGGCAACGAGCTTCATGGATCGCGGGGTTTGAAGATGCCGGCATACGCCAAGGCCGCGAACAGCCCAGCCTTTTCCCATCCGAACGTTCGAATGCTCGTTCGAAATCGATCCGGGAGGCTTGGCGGCGACAAGCATCCTCGCCAGGCTGGAACGATGAAACGGCTTCTGTCGGTTCTCGCCCTGTTTTGGTGCACGACATCGATCGCGGTGGCGCAATCCCCGGCATCGGCTGCACCGGCCATGCAGCCGGCCGACCTGATCGCTGCGGTGAGGGCGGCGGACGACGAGCGCGTCGCGGCGACCATCAGCGCCGACCGGACCCGGCTCGAGCAAATCCTTTCCGATCAGCTGACCTATGCGCATTCGAACGGAAAGCTCGACACCAAGGTCTCCTTGATCGATGCGCTGCTGGCGCGCCGGATGGTTTACGACGGCATCGAGTATCGGGAGCGGATTTTCGTGCCCATCACCGCCGGTGCCGCCTTGATGCGCGGCCGAGCCATCCTGCACGTGCGAGCCGGGCAGCAGCCGCTGGCGCTGGACGTGAACTACCTCGCCGTGTGGCGTCAGGAGGGCGGCGCCTGGCGGATGCTGGCGTGGCAGTCGTCCCACAATCCCGACGCCAAATAGCGTCTAGCGGCGACCGGCCGGGGTGGGGGCGTCGTTGAACAGCGTGCGTAGTCCTTCGCGAAACGCGTCGGGAAGCACGTTGTAGTGGTTGCGACCGGGGAAGCGCCGCACGCTGACATCGAGCGCTGCGAAGGGACGGGCGTTAAGTTGCGCTTCCAGCAGATCGAGGTCGCCCGTCATCGAGGCGGTGTCGTCGAGGCCGACGTCGAGGAAGAGCTCGGCCGGAAGCGCCGGCTGCCGGGCGCGGAGCCGGTCGGCCTGCTGGAGAATCGCGCGATCGGCCCACCAGATCGACGGTGCGCTGGCCAGATGGTGCGTGAAGAACGGCTGTGGCTGGAACAGCGCATGCAGCACGAGCAGCGAGCCGAGTGAGTGGCCGGCGATGCCGCGCGGTCCGTCAGCCACGGGATAGCGGTCCAAGAGCTGCGGCCAGAACGACGCCGACAGAAAACGAAGAAAGTCGTCGCCGCCTCCGCTGGACGGTTCGTCACTGTGCGCGACCGGCGTGTAGTCGCGCCCGCGGCGATTGCGGGGCCGACTGTAGCTTGCTCCATAACCAATGCCCACGAGCAGCAGTGGCCGGATCGCGTTGGCGGCCCGTAACTCGTCGTAGGCGCCCGTGGCCGCGCTGAACTGGTCGTCGCCGTCCATGAACAGGACGGCGGGCCAGGGGCCCGGATCAACCGGTGGTTGCGGCGCATGGACGTAGATCCAGTAATCGGTGCCGGTTCTGGCATCCGGTAGAACGAAGGTCGGCGACATGGAGGTGGAGGGGTGGACCGCGAACGGCGCGGGAGGGGTTCTGGTTGGTCGCTTCCCGGCGGTGGACGAACAAAAGGAGCTTTCACGTTATGGAAAATCCCACGCGACGAAACCGCAAAGCTCGCCTCCCGGCGTCCGCCAGCCGCACCGGCCCGAGCCTTCGAGCTGGCCGCGGCGTGCCCGCCGGACCCTGCCGGGCCCGGGCTTGCCGGAAAACTCGGGGGCTGACGCCGGCCGGAACAAGTCCGCTGCCGTGCGCAAAACCGACTGCGCCGCCACACCCCGGACCGGGGCGCCGCCACCGGTCCGGAAACGCGCGGGCCGGCGGGCTCGCTCAGATGAGCCCGAGCTTCATCTTACCCTCTTCGGAAATCATCTGTTGGTTCCAGGGCGGATCCCAGGTGATGCGGACGTCTGCGCTACTGACGCCCGGCACCAGCAGGATCTTGCCGCGGGCATCCTCCGCGATCGCCGGCCCCATGCCGCACCCAGGCGCGGTGAGCGTCATCGTGACGTTCACTTTGTAGGCTGGCGGCGTGTCGGGGATCTGCTCGATGTCCATCGAATACACCAGTCCCAGATCGACGATGTTCACCGGGATCTCGGGATCGAAAACCTTGCGCAACTGTGCCCAGACCGCTTCCGGATCGGGGGCGCCGTCCGCGAGCGTCTCCGCCTTCACTCCCGCGTCGAGCACCTCTTCGCCGAGCGCGTCGCCGTCCCGGCCATCGATCCGGAACAGACCGGAATCCGTCTGCACCGTGTAGCTGCCACCGAGGGTCTGATGAATCATGGCCTCGGTCCCGGCGGAGAGGATCGTCTTCTCGCCTGACGGGATCTGGGTCGCGACGAGGTCGCGCGAAAGGATGCGCTCGCGATTCATGGTGCTCCGCTGCCCGTCCGTCACAACGGTGCGCGGCCGCTGAACTTGGTGCGGATCAGTACCCGCAACATATCGCGCAGCGTCTCGTTCTCGAGCCGGGCGAGGACGTCCTCGAAAAAGCCGAAGATCAGCAACTCGTCCGCCGCGGCTTGGCCGATCCCGCGCGACTGGAGATAGAACTCCTGTTCCGGGTCGATCCGCGACGAGGTCGCGCCGTGGGTGCACCGGACGTCGTTGGCCTGGATTTCGAGGCCGGGCAGCGAATTCGCCTCCGCGTCGTCGCTCAGCATCAGGTTCCGGTTGCTCTGGTACGCGTCGGTCTTCTGCGCATCCGGGTCGACGACGATCAGCCCGGAGAAAATCGTGCGCGAGCTGTCCCGCAGCGCATTCTTGTACAGGAGGTCGGATTTCGTGTTGGGCGCCTGGTGAATCTGGAGCGTGCGCTGGTCGTATTCCCGGGGGCCCCCGGCGACGGTCAGCGCGAGCATTTCCGAGAACCCTCCCGGCGCCTGCAGCTGCGACAGCGACTCGTGCCGGGCCTGGCGGGCGCCGAGGTGCACGTTCAGCGACTGCACGCGGGCGTCGCGCCGCACGACGGTCGAGTTGAACTGGAGCGAGAGCGCGTCCTGCGACCAGTTCTGCGCGGCGACATAGCTCACCTGCGCGCCGTGGCCGGCGTAGAGATCGTTCGCGCCGCAGGCAAAATGGCTGGTGCCGTCCGCCGAGACGAACAGATCGACGACCGTAAGCTTCGCGTTGTCCCCGGCGATCACGAGGGTGTGCGGGAAGACGGCGGAGCCGGCGCCGACGGCCATGTGGGTGAGAGATCAGCGGCGCGTCGAGCTCGACCCCGGGCGGAACGTAGATGAAGGCGCCATCGCTGAGGAAGGCGGTGTGCAGGGCCGCGAATTTTTCCGATCCGAGCTTCTGCGGCTGCGCCATGAAGTGCTCCCGCAGCAGCTGCGGGTGGTTCCGGACCGCCGAGGCGAGCGTCGTGACGATCACGCCCCGCTTCGTCAGCTCGGGGGAGAGCAGCGAGGATCCCGCCAGCGCGTTGTTGACGAACGTCAGCGACGCCAGCCGCCTCGATGGCCGCGCCCGGAAGCGGTTCGCGCAACTCGGCGGGTGTGGACGGAGAACCCGTCGAGCGTCCATCCGCCGACGTTGCTGAAGCGCCACGACTCGTCCTTGCGCTTCGGCATCGGCAGCGCGGCGAACCGCTCATAGGCGCTACGCTTGCGTTCGATCCACCACGCGGGCGCGCCGGTCTGGGCGGCGAGGTGGGCGGAAAAAGCCTCAGCAGTGAAGGAACCGACGGCGGAAGGGGCGGCGGTGGAGGTGGGCACGGCGGACAGGATTGCGGATTGTGGATTGCGGAATGGGGGAGCGGTTTCGGACTGGCGGCATGCGCGATTTCGCAGGCCGGAATCTGAAATCCGCGATCGGATCAGCCGACCGAGCCCTCCATCTCGAGGTCGATGAGCCGCTTCAGCTCGACCGAGTACTCCATCGGGAAACTGGCGGGCGAGGTCGTTGATGAAGCCGTTCACGGCCAGGCTCATCGCCTGTCCCTCGGTCAGCCCGCGCTGCTGCATGTAGAAGATCTGTTCCTCGCTCACCTTCGAGACGCTGGCCTCGTGCTGCACGGCGTTGTCGGTCGCCGCGCACGGTGATCGCCGGGTAGGTGTCGGTGCGGCTGTTGGTGTTGATTAGCAGCGCGTCGCACTCCGTGTTGTTCTTGCATCCCTTCAGGTGCTTCGGGATGTGCACCATGGCCGCGGTAGGTCGCGCGGCCCTGGCCGACGCAGATCGATTTGGAGATCGACGTTCGACGTGGTCTCGTCGGCGGCGTGGATCATCTTGGCGCCCGTGTCCTGATGCTGGCCGTCGTTGGCGAGCGCGATCGAGATCACCTCGCCGCGCGCCTTGCGGCCCTTCAGGACGACGCCCGGATATTTCATCGTCAGCCGGCTGCCGATGTTGCAGTCGATCCACTTGATCTCGGCCTCCTCGTGCGCGACGCCGCGCTTGGTGACGAGGTTGAAGACGTTCGCCGCCCAGTTCTGAACGGTGATGTACTGGATCTTGGCGCCCTTGAGCGCGACGAGCTCGACGACGGCGCTGTGCAGCGTGGAGGTGGAGAACTTCGGCGCGGTGCAGCCCTCCATGTAGATCACCTCGCTGCCCTCGTCGGCGATGATGAGCGTGCGCTCGAACTGGCCGAAGTTCTCGGCGTTGATCCGGAAGTAGGCCTGGAGGGGCTGGGCGACCTTGACGCCCGGGTGGCACGTAGATGAAGGAGCCGCCGGAGAAGACCGCGCTGTTGAGCGCGGAGAACTTGTTGTCGCCCGTCGGGATCACCTTGCCGAAGAACTTGCGGAAGATCTCCGGGTGCTCGCGCAGGCCCTCGTCGGAGTTGACGAAGATCACGCCCTGTTTCGTCGACCAGCCTCCTTGATGTTCGAATACGCCGCCTCGCTGTCGAACTGCGCCTCGACGCCGGCGAGGAACTTGCGCTCCTGCTCGGGGATGCCCAGGCGCTCGAACGTGCGCTTGATGTCGTCCGGCACCTCGTCCCAGGTGCGCTTCGGCTTCTGGCCCTGCGAGAGGTAATAGCGGATCTTGTCGAAGTTGATGCTTCTCCAGATCCTGCGTGGCCCAGTGCGTCGGCAGCGGCTTGGCGAGGAAGGTCCGCAGCGCGTTGAGGCGAAACTCGAGCAGCCACGGTTCCTCCTGCTTGACCGAGCTGATGTAGTCGACGGTATCCTCGCTCAGCCCCGTGCCGGCGTCGAACGTCGTAGTCGACCTCGTAGCTGAAGTTCGCCCGCGGCCTGGTCGATGCCCGGCACCGGGTTGTCCATGGCGTCCGCCGCGGGAGGGGCGGAGAGCGTTTCACTGTCGGAAGGCGGTTTCATCGGAAGGAGGATTGGCGGGTGGGGCCAGGCATGCGCCGGGCACTGCGCGGGACGTTCAGGCGGTGGCGAGTTCCTGTTTTACCCAGTCGTAGCCTTTGGCCTCGAGTTCGAGCGCGAGCGCCTTGTCCCCGCTCTTCACGATCCGGCCGTCGATACATCACGTGCACGAAGTCCGGCACGATGTAGTCGAGCAGGCGCTGGTAGTGGGTGATGAGGAGCATGCCGAGGGTCGGCGCCGCGCAGCGTGTTCACGCCTTCCGCGACGATCCGCAGCGCGTCGATGTCGAGCCCGGAATCCGTCTCGTCCATCAGCGCGAACGTCGGCTCGAGCATCGCCATCTGCAGGATCTCGCAGCGCTTCTTCTCGCCGCCCGAGAACCCTTCGTTGACCGCGCGGGAGGTGAACTTCCGGTCGATCTTCAGCAGATCCATCTTCGCGTAGAGCCGCTTGTAGTAGCGCGGTCGCATCGATCTCCTCACCCTCGGCGAGCCGCGCCTGGAGGGCGGCGCGCAGGAAATTCGCGATGCTCACGCCCGGGATTTCGCTCGGGTATTGAAAGGCGAGGAAGATCCCGGCACGCGCGCGTTCGTCGGGCTCCATGGCCGAGAATGCGACCGGCCGTCGATCAGCACGTCGCCGGACGTGATCGTGTAGTCCGGATGCCCGGCGATCGCTTTGGCGAGGGTCGATTTGCCGGTGCCGTTCGGGCCCATGAGCGCGTGAACCTCGCCCTGCCGGATGCTGAGCGAGACGCCGTTGACGATCGGTTTGTCGCCGATCGCGACGTGGAGGTCTTTGATATCGAGCTGTGACATGGAAAAGGGAAGTCCGACGAATCAGCTGTTTTCGGAGCCGGTGTGGGCTGGCATCGAAGCGGTGCCGCGGAAGATGATCTCGACGGACGATGCCTCGTAGCCATCCGGCAGAATCTGTTTCACCTGCTCGATAAGCTCGGGCGCAAGATCGATGTCGTGCGTCTCTCCGGACTTTTCGTCGTAGAAATGAGCGTGCGGCTGGAGGTTCGGGCAGTAACGAGTCGGTCCGCGCTCGAAATTGACCGCCCGGACCAGGTTGCACTGAACCAGCGTCTCAAGGCAGTTGTACACCGTGGCGAGCGAGATGGTCGGCAACTCGGCCCGAACTCGGGCGTAAACCTCTTCTGCCGTCGGATGATCGCGTTTGCCGAGAAGTACGCCAAAAACGAGTTCGCGCTGGGCGGTTGAGCGCAACCCGCTGTTGGACAACCTCTGAGCGAGGGAGTCTGGCGCGAAACTCTGGCCGGGCGATACCATGTGGCCCTTAACAAACGAGAATGGTTCTAAGTTTCAACTGATATTTAGAACTATTCCAATCTACGGCGATTCACCGGATCACTCCTACCCGGTCCAGCACCAGTGCCACGGCTCGTAGACGATCCTGTGTACGTTGCTTCGCGGATAGCTGAGCCGGAACCCGAACTCCGCCGCATGGTTTTCGAGCCAGCGAAACGCCACCGTGCCTTCAAACGCTTCCTCCAGCGGCGGCTCTCCCGGTACGCCGATGTCGGCCGCCCGCCCCGTGTGGTGCTCACTGTAGCCCGGAGCGGCGACCACCGTCAGCGCCTCGTTCACGGAGTCTCCGGCCGCCAGCTTGTCGGCGATGATCTCCCGCTGCCGCGCAACGCTGCGGAATCCCGAGACCAGCCGGAGCGGGATCCTGGAATCTGCCGCGGCGGCGGCCATCCGCTCCCACGCGGCGGCGGCCGGTTTGAGCAGCCTGACCGGCCGATCGCGATCGAACAGGAACCCCGCGGGCACGAGGTCGCATTCGTCGGCTTCCTCCGACAGTGGCAATCGGCGGACCGCCCCGTAGTCCGGCGCAATCCCGAGTTCCGCATGGATCTGCGCGACGCGCCTGACGAAATCCGGCGTCGCTCCGGCGGCGTCGCGTTTCATCGAATCCCGAGTTGCTCGAGCCGTTCACGCAGCCCGGGAAAACCCGGCTCCAGCCGGAGTGCGGCTTTCCAGGCGGCTACCGCTTCGGTCCGTCGGCCGGCAAGCCAGAGCGCGTAACCGAGCTCGGCCTGAATCGACGCATCGCCGGGCCGGAGGCGCGCCGCCTGTTCGTACTGCGCCGCGGCTTCCTCGAAGCGCCGGGCCCGCGCCAGCGTTCTTGCCCAGGCGCGCCGGGCCTCCGGATCGTTCGGCGCGAACCGGACAGCGTCCTCGTAGGCCGCCGCGGCGGCGGCCGCGTCGTCCAGCAACTCCTCGGCCCGTCCCAATCCAAGATATGCGGCGCCCAGCTTAGAATTTGCCGCGAGGGCCGCGCGGAAATGGGCGGCGGCATCAGCCGGCTGGTGTCTGGCCAGCAGCAGCCAGCCAAGCTGGATGTGCGCTGCGACATCGTTCGGTCGCAGCCTGAGCGTCGCTTCGAACCGGCGGAGGGCGTCGTCCGGCCGTCCGAGTTGAAGGTCCGTCACGCCCAGCCCGAACTGCGCGTCGGGGTCGTCCGGGGCGACCGTCACGGCGATCTCGAAATGAAACGCCGCGTGCTTCGCGTCACCGGCCATCGCCGCCCGGCGCGCGTATTCGAGGTTCGCCGGCCTCAGCGCAGGATCGTGGGCGAGCGCGGCCAGGAGATCGCGCCGCGCTGCATCCACCTCGCCCTGGCGCAGCAGCAGCAGGCCGAGCGGAAACTCGATCGACGGGTCGTTGGGCTTCAACGCCAGCGCCGCGCGATAGCTGCGGATCGCGTCGCCGATCTCGCCCGAGATTTCCTGCGCGCCGGCGAGCGTGAAGTACGCCGTGCTGTTCCGGGGGTTGATCGCCAGCGCCTCGCGGCATTCCCGGATGGCGTCGGCGGCGCGCCCGACGCTGAGATACGTGTACCCGAGGAACGAGTGTGCGAAGTCGTTGTGCTCCGTGACGGCGACGGCGTGCTCGAACAGCGCCACCGAGCTCCGCCACGTTCCCTCCTGGCTCCAGGTGCGCCAGCCGCAGCCGATCGCGGCCGCTACCGCCACCACTGCGGTCGCGGTGCGGATCGCGGTTCTCGTCGCGAATTCCCGCACGGTCCAGCAGAGCGCGAGCTGCCACCCGAGCATGGGCATGTAGGTGTAGCGATCGGCCATTGCCTGGAATCCGACCTGCACCAGCCCGAGCACCGGCAGCAGCAGGGCGAGAAACCAGCCCCAGCCGACGAGCAGCCACGGTCGCGAATGCCGGTGCCGCCAGGCCACGGACGTAAGCGCCCCGACCAGGAGCGCGGCGGCCGCAACGACCCCGACCGGCCAGTGGCCCGGGTGGGGATAACACACGGTCAGCCCGAACGGCCAGAAATACATCCGCAGATAACGCAGGAGCGAGACGACGGCGTTGCCGAGCCGCGCCGTCAGCGGCAGGTCGAGCACGAACGCGCCGTTGTCCTGCTGCATCAGCACGGTCACGACGGAGATCGCGATCGAGAGCGCGAAGAACGGGACTTTTTCCAGCAGCAGCCCGCGCCAGGCCCGCCACGCGGCGAATTCCACCGGCGCGCGGCGGAGCGGCCAGGCATCGAGCAGCAGGAGGACGAGCGGCGCGGTGACGAGCACGGGCTTGCACATCAGCCCGGCGAGAAACAGCCCGAGCGTGCCGGCGTACCAGCCCCGGTGCGGCCGGGCGTTCGCGCGCCGTGCGGCCCAGGTCACGTACGCCCACAGCATCAGCAGGAAAAAGCATCCGCTCATGACGTCCTTGCGCTCGGTGATCCAGACCACCGATTCCACCCGCAGCGGATGCCAGGCCCAGAGCGCCGCGCTTGCCGCGGACGTCCAGAACGCGGCCGTGAGCCGGCGCAGGACGAGGAAGGCGAGCACGGCGTTGACCGCGTGCCACAGCACGCTCGTGAGATGATGGCCGGCCGCATTCGCCCCGTAGATGCGCCAGTCGAGCATGTGCGACAGCCACGTGAGCGGATGCCAGTAATCGGCGCGGCCGGCAAAAGCCCAGACCAGGCTGCCCCAGGTGAATCCCGCCTGCACGTGCGGATTGTTCGTCACGTACCGCGGATCGTCGTAGATGCTGAAGTCGTAGCCCAGGCCGCGGCTGAACAGCAGGACGGTGCCGGCGAACAGAACCGCGCTGACCGCAAACGTGCGCAGCGCGGGCCGGACCGTGGGCGGCGGGGAGTCGGACATCGGATCTGCTTACGGTCGTTGGCGCGGCATTCCAAGGATTTTGCCATCGCCGGCCGGCCCGCTCCGCCGGCGACGCAGATCGCGCTGGATTCGCGTTCCGTGCTCGGCATCGTTGTCCCCGCAACGCTCCGCCGCCTTTCGCCCCATGAAATCCCCCGTCCTGCTCGCCGTGTCGTTCCTCGTTGCGTCCGCGTCCGCCGTGGCGGCCGGCCCCCGCACCATCGCCCTCTGGCCCGCTCAGGCGCCGGGCGAAACCGCGCCGCTGCCGCCCGAGGCGGACCTGACGAAGCCCGGCGACGACCTGATCGCCGGCCGGCCGGTCATCCGGCTGGGCAACGTTTCGCATCCGACGCTCACCCTCTATCCGCCGGACCCGGCGAAGAACACCGGGGCGGCCGTGCTCGTGTGTCCGGGTGGCGGGTACAACATCCTCGCCTACGACCTCGAGGGCACGGAGGTGTGCGCCTGGCTGAACTCGATCGGCGTCACGGGGGCGCTGCTCAAGTACCGCGTGCCGCGCCGGCCCGGGCTGCCCCAGCACGTGCCGCCGCTGCAGGACGCGCAGCGGGCGCTCGGGCTGCTCCGGCAGCAGGCGGCCGAACTCGGCGTCGACCCGCGGCGGATCGGCGTGCTCGGGTTCTCGGCCGGCGGACACCTCGCCGCGCTGCTCGGGAATCATCACGACGTCCGCATCTACCCGGCGGTCGACGCCGCCGACCAGGTGAGCTGCCGGCCCGACTTCGTCGTCCTGATCTATCCCGGATATCTGGCGCTTGCGGAGAAGAACTTCCTGCTCAACCCGGATCTGCAGGTGGCGTCCGGAACCACGCCGCCCACGTTCATCGCCATGGCCGAGGACGATCCGGTCCACGTCGAGAACGCGACCATTTACTATGCGGCGCTGAAGCAGGCGAACGTGCCCGCGGAGATGCACCTCTATCCGAAGGGCGGCCACGGCTACGGGCTGCGGCGCACCGCCAATCCCGTCACGACCTGGCCCGACCGCGTCGAGGACTGGATGCGCGCGTCCGGCTGGCTCGCGCGCTGACGCGAGAGAGGAAGACCGCCGGTCCAACCGGTGGTGATCCCGAGCCGTTCCTCGGCATCACCGTGCGGACGCGAGGCGAGCGGCCCCGCGCTCCGGCGCGAAGAGCCGTTGCCGGCAGCAACTTTTCGCCCGGGTCTCCGTCCTGCTGGCGATGAATCGAATGCCCATCTTCGCCTCGGCGGTGCCGCTCGGAACGGTTGGCGCGGCGCTGACCGCGCTGCTCCTGGGTCTGCTCCCGTCCCCGGCCGGCGCCGCCGGTACGCCCGATGACGCCGCCGCGATCCGCGAGCACCGGATGGGCACGCTCGTCGTGCGGGCCGCGCCCGGCGCGGCGGTGCAGGTCGAGCAGACGCGGCACGAGTTCTGGTTCGGCGCGGCGCTGGCCAGCCAGGCGTTCGACGGCGGAATGTCGCCCGCCGACACCGAACGATACCGCGAGACGTTTCTCGCGAACTTCAACTCCGCCGTGCCGGAAAACGCCCTGAAGTGGCTCGCGATGGAACGGACCCGCGGGCACGTCGATTATTCCGTCGTCGATGCGATGCTGGCGTGGACCGAGCGGCACCACATTCCGATCCGCGGCCACAACATCTTCTGGGGCGTGAAATGGTGGACGATGGACTGGCAGAAGGGGATGGACGACGCGACGCTCCGCCAGACGCTGGCGGCCCGCGCCCACGACATCGCTGCCCGCTACCGCGGCCGCTTCACCGAGTACGACCTGAACAACGAGATGATCCACGGGAACTACTATGCCGATCGTCTCGGCAAAGGCATTACGCTCGAGATGGCCCGCTGGGTGCGGGAGTCGGATCCGAACGCCGTGCTCTACGTGAACGACTACGACATCCTCACCGGCGCGAAGCTGGACGAGTATGTCGCCCACATCCGCGAACTGCGGGCGATGGGCGTGCCGCTCGGCGGCATCGGCGTGCAAGGTCACCTGCACGGCGACTCGTTCGACCCGGTGGCGCTGCGTCACGCGCTGGACGTGCTGGCGCAATTCCACCTGCCGATCCGGGTGACGGAATTCAATTTTCCCGGCCAGCGCTCGAAGTACTACCACAACCGGCATTCGACCGAGCCGGACCTGAGCAAACAGGAACTGAGTCCGGCCGAGGAGGAGGCGAAGGCGAAGGCGATCGTCGAGTACTACCGGATCTGCTTCGCCAATCCCGCGGTCACGGGCATCCTGATGTGGGGTTTCTGGGAGGGAGACAACTGGATCCCCCAGTCCTCGCTGTTCAAGCGGGACTGGACGCCGACGCCTGCGGCCAAGGCGTACCGCGATCTCGTTTTCCACCAGTGGTGGACCCACTGGCAGGGCAAGGCGGATGCGCAGGGCCGGTGCACGGTGCCGGCGTTCTTCGGCTCGTACCGCGTCACCGCCGGCGGGAAGACCGTCGGGCTCGACCTGCGCCAGCAGGTCGGCACGGCGACCGTCGACGTTCGCTGACGAGGGGCCGGCGCTTTCGCATCGGTGACGGATGCGCGCCGGGGCGGTTTGCGGACGCCGACAACTTTTCGGCGGCGGGCGCGTCCTGCCGCCCATGAATCGACTCGCCCCGGTCTTCACGGCGGTTGCACCCGCCTCGCTCGGCGCCGCATTGGCGTCGCTGCTCCTCGCCCTGGCCCCGGCGTCCGGCTTCGCGGCGGATCCCGACAAGGATGCCGCCGCGGATGCGGCGGCGATCCAGCAGCACCGGATGGGCACGCTGGTCGTGCGCACCGCCCCCGGCGCCGCGGTCCGGATCGAGCAGACGCGCCACGAGTTCTGGTTCGGCGCGGCGCTGGCGAGCAGCGCGTTCAACGGCCGGATGCCGGCAGCCGACGCGGCGAAGTACCGGCAGGTCTTCCTGGAGAACTTCAACGCGGCGGTGACGGGAGACGCGCTGAAGTGGATCGAGATGGAGCGCACGCCTGGGCAGGTCGACTACTCGACCGTCGACGCGATCCTCGCCTGGACGGAGCGCAACCACCTCCCGCTGCGCGGCCACAATCTCTACTGGGGCGTCGCGCAGTACACGATGGACTGGCAGAAGCGGATGGACGACGCGACGCTGCGCGAGACGGTGCGGCACCGGGCCCTCGACATCGCCGGCCGGTACCGCGGCCGGTTCGCGGAGTACGACCTGAACAACGAGATGATCCACGGGAATTTCTACGCCGACCGGCTGGGCCCGAAGATCACGCTCGAGATGGCGCAATGGGTGCGCGAGGCGGACCCGGACGCGGTGCTGTTCGTCAACGATTACGACATCCTCACCGGCGCGCGGCTGGACGACTACGTCGCGCACATCCGCGGACTGCTGGCGATGGGCGTGCCGCTCGGCGGCATCGGCGTGCAGGGTCACCTGCATGGCGATTCCTTCGACCCGGTGGCGCTGCGTCACGCGCTGGACGTGCTGGCCCAGTTCCACCTGCCGATCCGGGTGACCGAGTTCACGTTTCCCGGCCAGCGCTCGAAATACTATCATAGCCGGCACTCGCAGGGTCCGGACCTGAGCAAACAGGAACTGAGTCCGGCCGAGGAGGAGGCGAAGGCGAAAGCGATCGTCGAGTACTACCGGATCTGCTTCGCCCACCCGGCGGTCACGGGCATCCTGATGTGGGGCTTCTGGGAGGGCAGTATCTGGATCCCGCAGTCTTCTCTGTTCAAACGGGACTGGACGCCGACGCCCGCGGGCAAGGCGTACCACGATCTCGTTTTCCACCAGTGGTGGACCCGCTGGGAGGGCAAGGCGGACGCGCAGGGCCGCTGCGCGGTCCCGGCGTTCTTCGGCTCGTATCGCGTGACGGCCGGCGGCAAGTCCGTCGCGGTCGACCTGCACCAGCGGGCCGGCACGGCGACGGTCGAACTTCCGTGAGCCGCCGCGCCGTCTCCGGCCGGCATGATCCCGCGGCGGCCGCACCGGATCTCGCCGGTTGATCGGGCGTATTCGTGCCGCTTCTGCCGTGCGGGCGGCGGGTTGTGGCGGCTCGATCCGCGGGCTGGTTGGCGTCGGTTGTGCTCAACAAAGCCGCCATGACGACGATCGCGACATCGACCTGGTCGGCGGCGCGGACGAACGGGCTGGGCGAGATGACCTCGAGCCGGTTTCAGTGACCGGAACGAGCTTCGCGGTGGTCGCGCGAGGTCTTTCACCGCGGCGCCGCGAAAGGAACTCACTCCGCGGCGTGGTCCGACGTTGGACCGAGGTCGCGCAGCTTCAGGCTCTGCAGCGATCCGTTCACGCGGATGACGGCGCGGTCGTCCGCCGGATCGTAGCTCACCGCGGTCACGTCCCCGACGGTCTTGCCGACGGCGATCCAGAAACTGTGCCGGTCGCGGCGTCGCGTGACGCTCAGCAGGTTGGTGCTGCCGACAGCGCTCACGCCGGTCAGGTCGTACTCGGGGGCGGACAGCGCCGCTGGCGCGGGCGGCGGCGGCAGCGCTTCGACGGGCGGCGGAGGCGGCGCCGAGACCACGATCGGGGCTGGTGCCGGAGCGGTGGCGACGGGCGTCGCGGGCGCGGCCGGTGTGGGGGCGGAGCGGAAATACAGCAGCCCAAGGACGAATAGCAGCGCCCCGACCAGCACCCCCGTCCCAATGACTGCAGCCGCCTGCCCGCGCCGCGGCGGGCGTGGAGCGGGCCGTGCCCCGGGCGTGCGGTAGAGCGTGGAACCGACGGGTGGCGAGCGCTCCCGCTGCGCCTTGTTCAATGCGTCGCTGATCAGGCTCATGCGGCGTACGAAGCGCGGGCGGAAACGGCCCGATCCGGTGAACGAGGGGGCAGGGCGAACGGGGTCGTCGATCGTTCGCCCGAGGAGTAAATGCGGAATTTCGCGAAGGAACCCATGGCAGCCTGTCCTAGACGCCGGCCGCTCCGCGGAGTTCCGCCGGACGCCCAACTCGGATGGCCGGCGTGGATCCGGCGTTGCCGCCGCGGTCCCGGTGCGGCTCAATTCGCCTGGCGCGTTCGCGCCACATTTATGAAAGCCTTGTCCTCGTCTCGCGTCGTGGCGTCGTTGGCGGATCCGCTGGCGGATCGCCGGGCCGATTCGCGGGCGGCCGCGGGACGTTTCGGCGCCGCGCTGCTCGTCGTGGCCATGGCTGCGGCGGCATGGGGTGCGCCGGGCTCCCCGCTGGCCGGTCTGGCCGAGCCAAAGCCGGGGCGCGCGATGCACGAAGGCTCGTGGGATCGTACGGGGAAGAACGGTGACGCGCTGCACGTGAACCCTGGCGAGACCGTGACCCTGCTCGACTATCATGGCGCCGGCACCATTCACCGGTTCTGGGTCACGATCGCACCGCGCAGCGACCTGCGGATTCACAGCCAGGCGATCCTGCGCATGTACTGGGACGGGGACGTAAATCCGAGCGTCGAGTGCCCGATCGGTGCGTTCTTCGGGGTCGGTTTCGGCGAACAGCAGGATTACATTTCGCTTCCGCTCAGCGAAACCTCGGGCGGGTACAACTGCTACTGGCCGATGCCGTTTCACCGCTCCGCGCGGTGGACGCTGACGAACGGCGCCGACCGCCCGATCGACGCGTTCTACTACAACATCGATTTCATCGCGCTCGACTCGCTGCCCGCCAACACGCGCCAGTTCCATGCCCAGTTCCGACGCGAGAATCCGACCACGCCCGGGCGGAACTACACGATCCTGGAGGTCGCCGGGGCCGGGCACTACGTCGGCACGGCGCTGTTCATGGCGGGACGCGCCCTCTATTTTCTAGAGGGTGACGAGGAGGTTTATCTCGATGGAGCCGCGACGCCGGCGATTCACGGCACCGGCACGGAGGACTACTTCAACTCGGGCTGGTACTACGATCACGGCCCCTACGCGGCGCCGTACCACGGGCTGATCATCAAGGATGAAAAGCGGTCCCGCATCTCAACCTACCGCTGGCACATCGAGGACCCGATTCCGTTCGAGCGGTCCATCCGCTTCACGATCGAACACGGGACGAATAACGCCATCCCGGCGGACTACTCGTCGGTCGCGTATTTTTACCTCGCGGGTCCCGCGCCCGTGCCGCCGCCGCTGCCGAAGGATCTGCTCCCGTCGACGTGGGCGCCGCCGCGAAAGCTGGCGATCGCCGGCGCCGTGGAAGCGGAGAACCTGCGCGACCAGGCGAAGCCAAGTGCCGGCGGTACTTGGAGCCAGGACATGGGCAACTGGAACTACGGTGAGGAGTGGTCGGGACGCGGGGCGCTTTTCTGGTCGCCCGGTCCGATGGGCTCCACGCTGAGCGTCGACGTGCCGGTTTCCGGCCCGGCGGAACCGCAGGTCAGCGCGCGAATGGTGACGGGTCCGGACTTCGGGACGGTCCGGCTGCGGGCCGGCGATCAACCACCCGGCCCTGCGATCGACCTGTACACCGCGGACATGGGCGTGCGGGAAATTCCGCTCGGTCGCGTTTCCCCGCAGGACGGCAAGGTTCGCGTCGTGGTCGAATTCACCGCGAAGAACCCCTCCGCGAAGGGCGCGCTCGTCGGCATCGATGCGTTCGTCGTGAAACCCGCGCAGTAGGAATTTCCGCAAACACGTTTTCGCCGCGGGACTCTGCACGGTTCGGAAGACACCACACGTGCGGATCGCGGCCGAAAGCCGCGCGGCGTCAGGAAACCCAGGCGCGGGCGTTGTAGAATAGCTGCATCCACGGCGAGTCCTCGCCCCAGTCTGCGGGATGCCAGCTCATCGCCTGGGTGCGGAACACCCGCTCCGGGTGCGGCATCAGGATCGTGACGCGGCCGGTGGTCGTGGTCAGCGCGGTCATGCCCAGCGGCGAGCCGTTCGGATTCAGCGGATACCGTTCCGTCGGCTGGTGGTGATTGTCCACGAAGCGCGCCGCGACCAGACCCGAATTGCTGCACCGTTGCGCGGCAGCCGCATCTGGGAATTCGGCGTAGCCTTCGCCGTGCGCGACCGCGATCGGAAGCACGGCGCCCGCCATGCCCGCGAAGAGGACGCTCGGCGACTCCTCGATCCGCAGCGAGACGAAGCGCCCCTCGTAGCGCTCGCATTTGTTCTGGACGAAATGCGGCCACAGCTCGGCGCCGGGAATGATCGCGTGCAGGTTGCTCATCATCTGGCAGCCGTTGCACACGCCGAGGGCGAACGCATCCTCCCGCGCGAAGAAGGCCGCGAACTCGGCCCTCGCGTGGCCGTTGAACAGGACGCTCTTGGCCCAGCCTTCGCCGGCGCCCAGCACGTCGCCGTAGCTGAAGCCACCGCACGCCGCGAGGCCGTGGAATTCCCGCAGCGAAACCCGGCCGCCGAGAATGTCCGTCATGTGCACGTCGACCGACCGGAACCCGGCGCGCGCGAAGGCCGCGGCCATCTCGGTCTGTCCGTTGACCCCTTGTTCCCGCAGGATTGCGATGGCGGGCCGGCTCCGGACGGATGCACGGCTCGGGCCGGCGGCGGCGGGCGCGGCAGCTCGCGTCGGCGGCAGGCCGATGGCGAACGTCACCTTCGGCGAGATTCCGGGATCCTCCGGGTCCAGCTTCAACTGGAAGTCGGATTCGGCCGCGGCCGGGTTGTCGCGCACCAACGCGATCCGGCGTGTCACGTCGGACCAGATCCCGCGCAGCGTGAAGAGATTCTCCTTGAACACCGTGCGGCCGGCCTGGCGAATGCGGAAAGTGTGCGTCGCGTTCAGCGTGCCGATCACCGTGGCCGCGTCGTCGAGATGGTGCTCGCGCAGCGTGGCCATGACGACCTCGCGGTCGGCGGCGCGAATTTGGATCACGGCACCGAGTTCCTCCGAGAACAGCGGCGCGAACAGCGATTCGCCGCCGGTCGGGATGTTGCGCGCGGCGCTTCCGCCCTCCGCCGGTGGATGGCCGCCGCCGGTCGGGAGCGGCAATTCGAGATCCACGCCGGTGTGTCCGGCGAAGGCCATTTCCACGACGCAGGCGAGCAGGCCGCCATCGCTCCGATCATGGTAGGCGAGCAGCCTCCGTTCGCGGCCGAGTTGCTGGATCGCGTTCCAGAATGACTTCAGGTCGTCCGGCCGGTCGACGTCCGCGGGCGCCCCACCGGTCTCCGACAACACTTGCGCCAGGATCGAGCCGCCGAGCCGGTTCCGACCGCGGCCGAGATCGATGAGCAGCAACTCGGATTCGAGCACGGAAGACTCCGGGCCGGCTGCGGCGGCTGGTCCGGACTGCAACTGCGGCGTGAGCGAAAGACGGATGTCGGTGACCGGCGCGAAGGCGGAAACGATGAGCGAGACCGGAGCCGTCATCCGTTTCGACTGCCCGTCCTCGCTCCAGACCGTGCTCATGCTCATCGAGTCCTTGCCGACGGGAATCGTGATTCCCAGTGCGGGGCAAAGCTCCAGCCCGACGGCCCGCACCGCGGCGTAGAGGTCGGCCCCGTCGCCCGCGATCGCCGGAGCCGCCATCCAGTTCGCGGACAGATTCACGCGCCCCAGCGTGCCGACCTGCGCGGCGGCGAGGTTGGTCAGCGCTTCACCGACCGCGAGCCGCGCGGAGGCGGCGGCGTCGTTCACGGCGACCGGCGTCCGCTCCCCCGTCGCCATCGCTTCGCCGGAATAGACATCGAACGCGGCGGCGGTGACGGCGCAATCGGCGACCGGCACCTGCCACGGCCCGACCATCTGGTCACGGCAGATCAGCCCGCCGACGGTGCGGTCGCCGATCGAGATGAGGAAAGTCTTGTCCGCCACCGTCGGATGCGAGAGCACGCGGCGCACGGCTTCGGCCAGGTTGGTGCGCAGAACATCGCCCGAATCGCCGCCGCCAGCCGTGGCGCTCGCGCCGGAAATGGACAGGCCCGACAGGTCGAGCGGCGCGAGGGTCCGATGGCCGGAGCGGTCCTCGCGGTGCATGCGCGGCGGCTTCCCGAGCAGCACCTCGAGCGGCAGCTCGATCGGCCGGTTGCGGAAATGCGGATCCTCCAGCACGAGCCGTTTCTCCTCCGTCGCCTCACCCACGATCGCGAACGGGCATCGCTCGCGCCGGCAGAGCGCCGCGAACGCGTCGATCCGGCCGGCCGGCACGGCGAGCACGTATCTCTCCTGCGATTCGTTGCACCAGATTTCGAGCGGGGTCATGCCCGGCTCGTCGTTCGGGATGGCGCGCAGGTCGAAGCGCCCGCCGCGGCCACCGTCGTTGACCAGCTCGGGGAGGGCATTCGACAGGCCGCCGGCGCCGACGTCGTGGATGAAGGAAATCGGGTTGTCCTCGCCGAGCGCCCAGCAGCGGTCGATGACTTCCTGGCAGCGTCGCTCCATCTCGGCGTTGTCGCGCTGCACGCTGGCGAAATCGAGGTCCTCATCGCCGTGGCCGGTCGCCATCGAACTGGCCGCACCGCCGCCGAGTCCGATCAGCATCGCGGGTCCGCCAAGCACGACGAGCCGGTCCCCCGGTTCGATCCGGCCCTTCCGGACATCGCGGGCGCGGATGTTTCCCAGCCCGCCGGCGAGCATGATGGGCTTGTGATAACCGCGAAGCTCCGTGCCGGACGCACCGGAAGCCGAAGGCACGGCGGCTTCGTAGGTCCGGAAGTAGCCGTTGATGTTCGGCCGGCCAAATTCGTTGTTGAACGCGGCCCCGCCGAGCGGGCCCTCGATCATGATGTCGAGCGCCGACGCGATGCGGTCCGGCTTCCCGAATTCCTTTTCCCAGGGCTGCACGGCGCCCGGCAGCTTGAGATTCGACACGGTGAACCCGGTGAGCCCCGCCTTCGGTTTCGCCCCCCGGCCGGTGGCCCCCTCGTCGCGGATTTCCCCGCCGGATCCGGTCGCCGCGCCGGGATACGGCGAGATCGCCGTGGGGTGATTGTGCGTCTCCACCTTGCACAGCAGGTGGATCTCCTCCTCGGTGGTGACGTACTCGTTGGTCCGCGGATCCACGTGGAAACGCCCGCCGCGCGAGCCCACCAGCACCGCGGCGTTGTCGCTGTACGCCGACAGGATGCCGTCGCTGTGCAGCTGGTACGTGTGCTTGATCATCTGGAACAGCGACCGGTCGCGCGGCTCGCCGTCGATGTTCCAGCTCGCGTTGAAGATCTTGTGGCGGCAGTGCTCGGAGTTCGCCTGCGCGAACATCATCAGCTCGACGTCGTTCGGATCCCGGCCCAGCGCGGTGAAGCTGCGGACGAGGTAGTCGATCTCGTCCCCGGCCAGCGCGAGACCGAGCGCCCGGTCGGCGGCGACGAGCGCCGACCGGCCCTGGGCGAGCACGGGCACGCTGGTCATCGGCCGCGGCGACTCGTGGGTGAACAGCGCCGCCACCGCATCGACGTTGGCGAAAACCGCCTGCGTCATCCGGTCGTGCAGCCGGGCGCGCAGGGCGGCGAGTTGGCCGGCCGACAGCACGTGCAGCGGCGGCTGGAGCCGGGCGTTGTCCGGCATGATCGTGTAGGCGATGACCCGCTCGATCCGCTTGATCTTCGTCAGCCCGCAGATGTGCGCGATGTCCGTCGCCTTCGAGGACCAGGGCGAGATCGTGCCGGGCCGCGGGGCGACGACCTGCCCGAAGCCCGTGACGGTGTGGGATTCCCGCGACGGCCCGTAGGTCAGCAGCTGCTCGAGGACGCCACGTTCCGCGGCGGTGAGGTCCTCGTGCGGCGGCACCAGATCGACGACATGAACGAATTCGGCGGACAGGCTGCGGACGGGCAGGCCGGATTCCGTGAGCGCCAGCAGCAGTTTCTGCAAACGGGACTGGGAAAATGCGGGCGACCCGCGAAGCGTCAGCATGGGCGAAAACGCATGCTTCCGAACATCCCGGGCGCGGTCAAGGGACACTCGCGGCCCGGCGTCGCCACGCCCCGGTTCGGCGGACCGGCAGTCAGGCGGTTTGCGACCGACCGGCGCGGGGTGAACCTCCGCCGTCACCGCAAACCTTAGGACGCGGCGAAATTGAGAAAGCCGTTGACCATTCTTGCCGCGTCCGCGAAATCAGCGATTTTATCGTTCCATGATCGAGACGACCAACGTGCCTGCCCTGATGTCATCGGGCAGAGGGTGCGAAATCGCCGGCCCGCGGCCGGGGTCACTGTCTCCATGAGCGAACAGATTGGCCACGAATGCGGCATCGCGCTCGTGCGGCTGCTGAAACCGCTTTCCTACTACCAGGAAAAGTACGGCTCGCCGCTCTGGGGCTTCACGAAGCTTTTCCTGCTGATGGAAAAGCAGCACAACCGGGGGCAGGACGGCGCCGGCGTTGCCTGCGTGAAGCTCGATATGCCCGCGGGCGAGCCATACATGTTCCGCGAGCGGAACATGAAGCCGAATCCGCTCGACCGCGATCTTCAGGCTCGGTGCTCGAGCGGTACGCGAGCTGGTCAGTGCGGGCACGATCCACCCCGAGTTTCCGGAGACGGTCAAGAAGCACTTCGACTTCGGCGGGGAGCTCTACCTCGGCCACCTGCGCTACGGCACGCGCGGCGGCTACAGCGTCAGCGCCTGCCACCCGTATTTCCGCCGCAGCTCCTGGCCGACCCGGAATCTCGCGCTGTGCGGCAACTTCAACATGACCAACACGCGCGGAGCTGAACGACAGCCTCATCGCGATTGGCCAGCATCCGATCTTCGCCTCCGACACCCAGGCCGTGCTGGAAAAAATCGGGTTCTACCTCGATGAG
Source organism: uncultured Verrucomicrobiae bacterium (assembly GCA_963705935.1). GTDB lineage: Bacteria > Verrucomicrobiota > Verrucomicrobiia > Opitutales > Opitutaceae > Opitutus. Next base: position 186,830 of record OY970130.1, read on the forward strand.
GAGCACGAGGACATCTACCGGTTCCTGCGCACCCGCGACCTGTCCGGCGAGGAGCTGTCGCGCCGGATCAGCGAGGATCTTGACCTGACGCGGGTGTTGACGCGGGCATCGAAACGCTGGGACGGCGGCTACGCGCTGGCGGGGCTGATCGGCAACGGCGACGCGTTCGTCGCCCGCGATCCGTCCGGCATCCGTCCGCTGCTTCTATTTCCAGAACGACGAGGTGGTGGCGTTCGCGTCCGAGCGCGCGCCGCTGATGACCGTGTTCGACTCTCGCTGGAGCAGGTGAAGGAGGTGCAGCCGGGCCACGTCGTGGTGATCAAGAAGCGCGGCACGGTCACCTCGAACGCCGTTCACGCCGCCGCTGCCGCGGACGTCGTGCTCCTTCGAGCGGATCTATTTTTCGCGGGGCAACGATGTCGACATCTACCGCGAGCGGAAGGCGCTCGGGGGCGGGCCTCGCGGACCAGGTGATCAAGGCGATCGACGGCGACTGGGCGCGACACGGTGTTCAGTTTCATCCCGAACACGGCCGAGGTCGCCTACTACGGGCTGATGTCGGCGCTGCGGGAACGCCGGCGCGACGAGGTCAAGGCCGCGATCCTGCGCGGCGGTCCAGGCGGGCACGCTGACCGAACCGCTGCTCGACGACCTGATCCTCCGGAACTGGCCGCGCGGCGAGAAGGTGGTCAGCAAGGACATCAAGATCCGCACGTTCATCGGCCAGGAGTCGCATGCGGAACCAGCTCGCGAGCCACGTCTACGACATCACGTACGGGTCGGTGCGAGCCGGCGGCGACAACCTGGTCTGCGTCGACGACTCGATCGTGCGCGGCACGACGCTGCGCCGATCGATCCTGCGCATCCTGGCCCGGCTCAATCCGCGGAAGATCGTCATCGTCTCCACGGCGCCGCAGATCCGCTATCCCGGACTGCTACGGCATCGACATGTCGGAGGTCGGGAAGTTCATCGCCTTCGAGGCCGCGATCGAGCTGCTGAAGGAGCGGGGCCAGTCCGAGCCTGCTCGACGAGGTGTACCAGCTCTGCCGCGAGGAGATCGCGAAGGGCGGCACCGTCAATCACGTCCGCAAGCATCTACGAGCCGTTCACCCCCGAGGACATCTCCGCCCAGATCGTCGAGCTCGTGCGTCCGGCCGAAGAGGGACTGGCAGGGCGAAATCGAGATCCTGTTCCAGAAGATCGAGGACTGCACGCCGCCGTCCCGCTGCACACGGGCGACTGGTATTTCACCGGCAAATACCCGACGCCGGGCGGCTACCGGGTGGTGAACCAGGCGTACGTGAACTACTACGAGAAGAGCGAAGGCCGCTCGTACTGAGATGGCCGACTGCCGAATGCCGGCTGGCCGGGTCCGGACCGCGATCGGCGCGGCGGGCCGCCCCATGGCTCGTGGCGGCCTGCGGCGCGAAGGTTCCGGCCGGGTCGCGACTTCCGCCGGCCGCGATCGTCCGTCGGCGGGCGGTTTCTCCCCCTCCGGCGACCGCACCTCGCCTCCCGGTTTTCGCCCATGTCCCTGAGCTACGAATCGTCCGGCGTCCGCTACGACCAACTCGACGCGTTCAAGCGCGCCTGCCAGCAGGCGGCGCGCACGACGGCCGGCCTGCTGCGCGCCCACGGTTACGCGGAGCCGGCCGCCACGCGCGGCGAAAGCGCCTACCTGATCGAGGCGGAGGACCATTTTCTCGCGCACGTCGAGGAGGGGCTGGGCACGAAGAATCTCGTGGCCGACGCGGTCGCCGCCGCGACCGGACGGTGTTTCTACCGGGAGATCGCGATCGATACCGTCGCCACGATCGTGAACGACCTCGTCACATGCGGCGCGCTGCCGATCGTCGGTCGCGATGCACGCGGCCGTCGGGGATTCCGGCTGGTTCGCGGACGAGCCGCGGGCGGCGGCCCTGGTGCAGGGGTTCGCGGAAGGGCTGCCGGGCGGCCGGCGCCGTGTGGGGCGGCGGCGAGACGCCGACGCTGCGCGGGCGTGGTGAACCCGGCCACGATCGTGCTTGCCGGCTCGGCGGTCGGGCGGATCGCACCCAAGAGCCGCCGGATCACCGGCGACGTGCAGGACGGCGATGCGATCGTCTTCCTCGCCAGCTCCGGCGTGCAGACCAACGGGCTTTCGCTCTGCCGCAAGATCGCGGAGCAGCTTCCGCTCGGTTACGAGACGCGTATCGGTTTTGGCGATCCGCGCACGCTCGGCGAGGCGCTGCTCGCGCCGTCCGTCATCTACGTCGGGTTTGTGCGCGAGTGCCAGCGCCAGGAGCTGAAGCTGAACTACGTCGCGCACGTCACGGGCCACGGCTGGCGCAAGCTCATGCGGCTGGAGGAGCCCTTCGTCTACGAGATCACGAACGTGCGGCCGCCGCCCGCGGTGTTCCGGTTCCTCCAGCAGGCGGGGCCGGTGGCGGAGCGGGAGATGTACGCGACGTTCAACCAGGGGGTGGGCTTCGCGGCGCTGGTGCCGCCGGATACGGTCTCGGCGGTGGTCGAAGCGGCGCTGGCCTCGGGCTACGACGCCTGGGAGGCGGGGCGGGTGCGGAAAGAGGGCACGCGCAAGGCCGTGGTCGTGCCCCCGCTCGGCCTGACCTTCGAGGCCGACACGCTGCAGCTCCGGTAGGCGCACCCGAGATACGGGTTCGCTGGACCCCTTGCTCCGGGTGGACAGGATGCGCCGCGAGTTGCGCCACGGGAGGCCGGTTGCAGTTTCTCCGGGCGGTGGCGCCGGTCCCCGCACTTGGGTTCAGCCCTATCTTCAACGATGCGCATCGCGAATGGACGTACGTGGATTCAGCGTTTGTGGCTGATCCTGTTTTCGGTGGTCGGGGCGTTCGCAGCACCCGACGTGACGCGCCTCACGCCCGTGCCGCCAGACGAGCCGATTCCGATCGGCGACTTTTTTCGGCCGCCGATGATGCTCAATCCGACCATCAACCGCGCCGGCACCCACGTGGCCGGCGCGCTGCTCAACACCGATGGCACGCACCGTCTGTTCGTTTACGACGTGAGCACCAGGGACCTCGACGCACTCGATGTCCCGGTCGGCCTGGTTCGGTGGGCCGGCGACCGCCGCCTGATCTACATCAACGCGTCGGGCCTGTACAGCACCCAGGTCGGCCGGCTCGCGGATGTCATTCCAGTGCTCAATTACTGCCGGCCGGAGTTGATCGGTATTCCCATCGACGACCCCACGAAACCGCAGGTCTGGATGCAATATCTGTCGTACGATGCCGGGCGCGACGGAGGGGTGGTGGAGGCCGACGTCGTTCGCAACCCGCCGCTGCACGCGGTGTTGCCGACCGGGCCGCAGCAACAGGCCAACAATGAATTTCACATCGACAGCCGGATGCCCGAACTGACCGATGGCATGCCCAACTGGTACCTCTCGGACAAGAATGGCCACCTTGCGTTTGCCTGCGCGTCGCGGGACGGAGTGCCCTTCCTTTATCGGCTGAACGGCGAGCGCTGGGAGAGGACGAACGTCGACTTGGAACAGACCGCCGTCATGAGCGCGGGCAACCAGCCTGGCGAGGTGATCGCGCTGGTTCCCACCGTGGCCGGACATCCTCGCGCCCTCCGGTTCCTGGATACACGTTCCGGCCAGGCGGGCGCCACGCTCCTGGAAGACCCCATGTACGAGTTCGATGGCGGTGTCTATCGTGACCCCCGCAGTCGGGACATCGTTGGGATCTATTACGACCGCAGCGGGCGGCAGGTCCGCTGGTTCGACCCCGCCTACGCCGAACTCCAGAAACGCCTCGAGCACGGGTTTCCTCCAGGGACGATTGTTCGCCTCCTCGACTTGGATCTTCGTGGCGATCGGCTGCTGGTCGCCACGTTTTCCGACCGGCAGCCGACGGCGTACTATCTGGTCGACCTCACGAAACACCGGGTTGAACTGATCAAGAACACGGCGCCATGGATCGATCCGCAGCGGATGCGCCCGGAGGGGATCCTGCGGTACAGGACCGCCGAGAACCAATCGTTCGACGCGTACGCCATCTTGCCCAAGCACGCGAGCAAGGGGCACCCGGTCCCATTGCTGGTGATCCCCAATGACGGGCCCGGGGCGCGGTGGACGTGGGGGTACGATTCGGAAGCCCAGTTTTGGGCGGCGCGAGGCTACGCCGTCCTGATGCCGAATTATCGAGGCACGGCGGGCTACGGCCTGAGGGAGCAATCCGACCGGTGGGCGTTTCGGGCCATGAGCGATGATGTCGCGGCGGCGACCAGGACGATGATTGCGACCGGGATGATCGACCCCAGCCGGGTTGCGATCATCGGCTCCCAATTTGGCGGATATCTGGCGCTGGCCGACATGGTCGACCACCCCGGACTCTTTCGATGCGCAGCGCTGATTCAGGGCACCTACGACTGGGCGGCCATGATCAAGTACTACCGAAGCAGCCGGTTCTCCTACCCGTACTATTCCACCATGCTGAAGCATCTCGGCAATCCGGACCAGCAGCGGGAGAAGTTCAACGCACTGTCGCCGTTGCGTGGAGTCGCCGCCATTCGCGGACCGCTGTTCATCGTCGCAAACCGGAGATCGGCCGCGCTCGAGGAGCAGAACGACGAATTGATTGCCGAGCTCGAGAAACACCACATCGTCCATGAGGCGATGACGATTCCCGATCTGGACCAACCATGGCAGGGGCTGAAAAACGACATTGATCTGAACACGAAGCTCGACGAATTCGTGCAGCGCTCCTTCCGGGCGCCGCTGTCAGCGCCGATTAAATAAATGTCCTGCCGGCCGGTCCCCAGATCGTTGACGTCCCCGCCGATCGCTTGACCCGCGACGAGCTCCAGCAGCAGGTGAACGCGGTCCGGTGGTTTCACCGGATCCCGCTCGGCCACGGGATCGTGACGCCGGGGGTCGACGACACGCCCGCCAAGCTCGCCCGGCTGCATCTCCCCGAATCGCTGGCCAACAAGACCGTCCTCGATATCGGCGCGTGGGACGGATTCTTCTCGTTCGAGGCGGAGGCCCGCGGGGCAAAGCGGGTGCTGGCGGTCGATTCGTACTGCTGGGGCGGCCGGGGCTGGGGCACGAAGGCGGGTTTCGAGCTCGCGCGGAGCACCCTGAATTCGCACGTGGAGGACCGGGAGCTCGAAGTGCTCGACCTTTCGCCGGAAACCGTCGGCACGTTCGACGTCGTGCTCTTCCTCGGCGTGCTCTACCACATGCGCCATCCGCTGCTCGCGCTCGAGCGGGTGGCCGCCGTCACCGGCCGGCTGCTGGTGCTCGAGACCAAGGTCGACCTGCTGGCATGGCGCACGCCGGCGATGGCTTTCTATCTCGGCGACGACCTCAACCACGATCCGACCAACTGGTGGGCGCCCAACCTGAACGGACTGCGCGACCTGTTGCGCGCCGTCGGCTTCAAGACCGTCAAGGTCGTGAGCCGTCCCGGCGCATGGCCGCAGCGGTTCGCGCGGGCGTTCCGGCAGGGGCGCTTTTCCTGGCGCCGCTTCCAGCGCGGCCGCGTGGCGGTGCACGCCTGGAAATAGGCCGGCAAACGCGGCGAGCGGCCCGCGGGACGCGAGCCGCTCGTGGCAGCGTGATCAACCGGCCGGAATGCGGCCGGAAAACGATGAAAATCAGACCGTGCGGGGCTTGCGGATCATCACCGCGAGTCCGATGACCGCGAGGACGCCGCCGCCAACCATGTACACGACGTGCCGCGGCGTGCGGGTCCCGCCATCCACCTTGTTGGCAATGGCCGTGCCGGTGGACGACGCCTCGCCGACCAGTGAGTCTTTGCGATTCAGCCCCTGAACGAACAGGAAGATGCCGACCGCGATGAGGATGATGCCGATGATGTTTTTCATGGGGGAACCGGTGGTTGCGTGCAGACCGACCCGGACGGGACACCTGCGTTCCGCACCGGGAGAAAAAGCCGGTCAGGCATTTTCGCTGGCCGCGGGTTCGTGGTCCGCATCTTTCCAATCGGGGAAACCCCGAGCGGCGTGCGGTCGACCGTTGCGGCCGCCGCCGCTGTCCGAAACCGGATTCAGTCGCCGTGCTCGGTGAGCCAGCGCTCCGCCTCGATCGCCGCCTGGCAGCCCATGCCCGCGGCGGTGACGGCCTGGCGGTAGATGTGATCGGCGCAGTCGCCGGCGACGTAAACGCCCGGAAGCCTGGTCCGCACCTGCGAGCCGGCGGCCGGCTGGAAGTATCCGCCGGCGTCGACGTCGAGCCATTCGGCGAAGGGTCCGGTGTTGGGCACGTGACCGATCGCGACGAACACGCCCTTCACCGGCAGCACGGTCTCCGCATTGGTCTGCACGTTCTTCACGCGCAGCCCCGTCACGCCGCCTTTTTCCACCCCCTCGACCGCGAGCGGAATGGAGTTCCACACCGGCTGGATCTTTTCGTGGGTCGTCGCCCGGCCGGCCATGATCCGGGAGGCGCGCAGCGTGTCGCGTCGATGCACCAGGTAGACGCGGTTGGCGAAACGGGTGAGGAAGAGCGCCTCCTCGGCGGCGCTGTCGCCTCCGCCGATGACGGCGACGTCCATCCTGCGGTAGAACGCCCCGTCGCAGGTCGCGCAGGTCGTCACGCCCTTGCCGCCGTAAAGCTCCTTTTCTCCGGGCACGCCGGTCATCCGTGGCGAGGCGCCGGTCGCGACGATGACGGTCCGGGCCAGCACGGTGCGGTCGCCGCACACGATCTTCCGCGGCTGGGCGCTGAAATCCACCGCCGTGACCAGCGCCTGTTCGAAGCGGGCGCCGAAGCGCAGGGCTTGCTCGCGCAGGTTCTGCATCAGCTGGAAGCCATCGATGCCATGCGGAAACCCGGGGAAGTTCTCCACCTCACTCGTCGTCGTGAGCTGCCCGCCCGGCAGGGTGCCTTCGAGCACGAGCGGACTGAGGTTGGCGCGGGCCGAGTAGATGGCGGCGGTGAGCCCGGCGCAGCCGGTGCCGACGATCACGACGTTTTCAACGGAAGCAGACATGGGTGACAAGTTCAGCCCCAACATAGCACAGTTGGGAAGGGGAAAGTGGTAACGGTCCGGCGGGGAAGGCCGGCGGGAACGCACGGGGAAATGGTTGGTCTGGGGGCGCAACCCGCCGCACCCGCATGGCCGATGCCGCTCACGCTCGAGGTGTTTTCGCGCGGCCGGCACTACCTCGGTTACAGCCGCGACCGGCTGCGGGAACTGTGGGACGCGGCGGCGTGAGGGGAAAGCCGGCCGCCGCGACTGGCGTGACGTCGCGGCCCGGCGGTCAGCCGGCGCTGGCCTGGCGGCGATCCGCCCCCTCGATGCTGCGCGCTAGCAGCCGGCTCACGTTCGCCAGCACCAGCCCGAGCGCGAGCCCGCCCGGCGAAGCGAGGTACCGGGGCGACCAGACCGGGTCGAATTTTTCGCTCAGCCGCCGCCAGCTCGGCAGCGGACGTGACGGCTCCCCGTGCTCGAGCACCCGGGCGGCGACGTGAAGCAGGGGGGCGAGGGCGCGTGCCTCCAGGCCCACGGCAGGAGCAAGGCCAAGGTTGAACCAGGCATACCCGTCGCTCGCCGCCTGCTGCACGAGATTGACCAGCAGAAACTCCGTGCTCCCCGGCGGCGCCGCAGCGGCCACGCGCAGCCAGGCGATCGACCGCTCGGCCCGGTTCGCGGCGGAAAGCACCGACGCGAAGGCGACGAGGCGGCCGGCCTGCCGCACCACGCCGGCGGCGTTCTGCCGCAGGACCGTGCTCGCGGGGACCAGCGACTCCCGTCGGTCTCCGCTCGCGGGCGCATCCGGCCGCCCGGGACGGAAAACGGCGGGAAGGTCCGCGAGCACCGCGGCCACCCCGGAGGCCGGCACCCACTCGAACTCGCCCCCGCCGGCACCGACTTGCCGGACCGGCTCCCGCAGCGACTCGTCGGCAAGGCGGCTGGCGTCGAAGCCGGCGAGGCGGACCCGCGCCTCGTCACCCAGGCCCGTCAGCGACAGTCGCAGATCGAGATACAGCGGCAGATGGTCGGGGCCGACCGCATGGAAGACGGGCCAGCCGCCGTTCTGGTCAGCCAGTTCGCGGAAGCTCCATGCCAGCTCCCCGAACTCGCGCGGCTCGCCGATGGGGTCGCCGAGCGCGATCCAGCTCTTCCCCTCGACGCCGTAGCGGATCAGGCTCCGGTCGGACTCGCTGAACAGCAGGGGGCTCTCGCCGGCCAGCACGCGGCGGGCGCGCGCCTCGGGGCTGGCGGCGACCGCCGCCGCGGCCCGGGCGAGCGTGGCGGCATCGGGGGGCACGGGGCGTGGATCCGCGGGCCGCAGCAGCCGCCGCAGCCCGATCGCGCTGGCGACGACCAGGATGGCCACGGATGCGCGCAGGAACCGCGGCGCGTTGCGGTGGAAGGCGAACTGCCACCACAGGTCGTTGCGGTATTCGACATGCCGGTACGCAAAGAACCCGAGCCAGATCGTCGCCGCGATGGTCACGACGATGGCCGTCACCCAGCCGGGCGTGAACCGGGCGTCGAGCAGCGAGGCGCGGCGCGGAAAGAAGTCACGGCAGGGCAGCAGCAGCGCGAGCATGGTGGTGAGGACGAACGCCTCCTCCCACCCGGCGCCCCGGAGCAGCGCGAAGATCGCGCCGGCGCCGAGCAGTGCGAGCGTGAGCAGGTACGCGCCGTCGAGGCGCCGCTGGAGCCCGCGGGCGACGAAGAGCAGCAGCAGCCCGACGACGCTGCTGGCCAGGTGCGACAGCTCGAGAATCGGGAGCGGCAGGAGGCGCCGCAGCAGGGCCAGCCGGCCGTGCTCGGGGGGAGTGGCGCCGGTGACGAGCAGGATCACCCCGCCGAGAAAGACGAGCGCGGCGAACAGGGGCGGCGCGACCCGCGGCGCCCAGCGCCCGGCGAAGGCCCCCGCCGACTCGAGCCGGTGCCGGTGGCGTTGCAACTCGTGGCCGGCCAGCAGCGCGACGGCCGCCCCGAGCGGCAGCAGGTAATAGATCACCCGAAACGCGAGGATCGCGCCGAGCACGGCCGGACCCGAAACCCCCGCCGGGCGTCCGTAGAGCAGGACCGCCTCCAGCACGCCGAGCCCGCCGGGCACGTGGCTGAGCAGTCCGGCGGTCATGCCGACCAGGTACACCGGCAGGTATTGCTCGAGCGGCCAGCCGTTCGGCATCACCACCCAGCCGACCAGTCCCGCCATGATCACGTCGGAGGCGCCGAGGCCGATTTGCGCGATTGCCTCCGGCCAGCGCGGCAGCGGCAGGGTCCATCCCCTCACCGTCACCGGCCGGCGCCGCACGGCGCAGGTGACGACGTAGCCGAGCCCGGCGGCCAGCAGCACAAAGCCGGCGGGCCGCAGGTCTCCGCCCAGTGGCGCATTCGGCAGCGACACCGGCTGGCCGAACGCCAGCAGGGCTCCCGCGGCGGTGAACAGCCCGAGCCAGAAGGTGGCGCCCGTGAACGCCACGATCCGCCCGATCTCCGCGGCGCTGTAGCCCCACGCCGAATAGAGGCGGAAGCGCACCGCCGTGCCGCTGATCACGGCCAGGCCGATGTTGTAGCTGAGCACGTACGCGGTGAACGACGCGAAGGCCGTCCGCAGCAGGCCCGGCGATCGCCCGACCTGCCGCAGCGCGAAGGCGTCGTAGCAGACCAGCAGGAGATAACTCGCCAGGGTGAAACCGAGCCCCCACGCGATCTTGTGCAGCGGAATGGCCCGCAGGCTGGCGGAAACGGCCGCGTAGTCGTAGCGCCGCAGCTCGTGATGCAGCAGCACGAACACCCCCATCAACACTGCCGCCACGCCGATGGGCAGCAGGATCTTCAGGAGGCGTGCCATGGCTGGTCATCCGCCTGTCCGCTCCTCCGGCGAAGCGGAGTGCGCGGCCCGGTCCGGCGGCAAGCAGCACCGACCCAGCCGGTTGCCGGCGGTTCCCCGTCCGGGGCGCCGGCGCTAGGCCGCGCCCGTGGCGGGCCCGCCGACGCTGGCGTTCCCGGGCTCGGGAAACGCCGGCAGGCTGACGGAGACCGCGCCGGCGCCGTCCGGCGAGACGGGAATGTCGAGGATGAACGTGGCGCCGGTGCCGAGGCCGTCGCTCTGCGCGAGGAGCGATCCCTTCATTTCCTGCGCCGCCAGCGCACTCGAGTGCAGGCCAAAGCCGTGCCCGTAGGCGCGGGTCGTGAACCCGTGCGCGAAGATGCGCGTCAGATTTTCCGGCGCGATGCCGATGCCGTTGTCCCGCACGACCAGCCGCACCCGGTTGCCCGGCGCCGGCTCGACGCGGAGGACGATCTGCTTCTCCCGTGGCCCGAAATCGGCCTGGGCGTCGTCGCACGCATACTTGGCGTTCCGGATCAGGTTGATCAGGATCTGCAGCACCTTGCCTTTTTCCACGGCGACGGGCGGCACGGGGGAGAATTCGCGCACCACCTGCACGTCGTGCCGCAGCAGCGCCGCGGTGTTCATGCGGATTGCATCTTCGAACAGCGTCGCGGGCGCGAGCGTCTCGACGACGCCGATGACCGTCGCGTAGCTCTGCTGCATCGCGACGATTTCCTTGATGTGATCGATGTTTTTCTGCACCGAGGCGATCTCCTGCGCCAGCCAGTCACGCTCGGCGATCGAGTTCTGCGCCAGCTTGGCCAGCAGCGCGGGCACGAGCTTCCCCTTCGGATCGTCGGTCAGGAACACGGCGAGGTTCGCGGCGTGTTCGTCGAGCAGCGCCGACAGCCGGACGAGGCTCTCAGCCTTCGACTGGCGCAGCGTCGAGGAGATGAGATTGGACGAGACGTTCAGGCTGTTGAGCACGTTGCCGACGTTGTGCAGCACCCCGGTGGCCACCTCGGCCATGCCGGCGACGCGCGAGGCGTCGACGAGATTCTTGTACGTGGTCGCCAGCTGGTCCTCGGCGTGCTTCCGCGCCGTGATGTCCTCGAGGATCCCGATGTCCTGGACGATCCGGCCGGCGTCGTCCCGGATCACCGCCACCGAAAGAGACCCCCAGACGATGGCGCCGGCTTCGAGCAGGAAGCGCACCTCGACGTTGAAGCTGTCGATCTTGCCGGACCCGACCAGCTGGTTCATCCGCTCGTGCCGTGCCAGGTCCTCGGGGTGCACGAGCCGGGACAGAACCGTGTAGTCGGGCAGGGTGTCGGCCGGCAGCCGCAGGATCCGGCGGTAGGTCGGATTGAAATGGTAAACGTTGTCGAGATCCGCGCGTTTCCAGGAGATGCCGACCGGCGCATGCTCGAACATCAGCCGGAACAGCGATTCACGCTGCTGCAACTCGAGGTTCGACCGCGACAGCTCGGCGGTGCGTTCGACGACCCGCTGCTCGAGTTCCGCGTTGAGGCTGCGGTAACGCTCCTCGCTCGTGGCGAGCGCGACCGACTTCTCCGTGGTTTCCTGGATCTGGCGGCCGAGCTGCCCGTTCGTCGTATTCAGCTCCTCGGTGCGCCGGGCAACCAGCCGCTCGAGTCGGGCATTCTCGCGGCGTTGCAGCAGTGCGGGCAGCCAGGCCGCGCCCGCGATCAGTCCCACCGAACCCAGCACATAGAGGAACCAGGCCAGCGGCGTCCGGAACCACGGCGGCCGGATCGTGAAGGCGACGCGGGCCTCGCCACCGATCACCCCCGAAGCGGTGACGGGGCGGACGCGGAAGACATACCTGCCCTCCTTGAGCCGGTTGTACGCGGCGAGCCCGATGTTTCCCGTCGACACCCACTGCGTCCCGGCACCTTCGAGCAGGGTCTCGAAGGAGACCGGCGACCCGAACGGATCCGCCGGTGCGGCATAATGGAAGAACAGCGAGTTGTCCGCGTATTCGATGGGTGCCAGCGCCGCGCCGGTGCCGAACAGATGCCGGTTGCTGGTCGGAAACTCGACGGAGGTGATCAGGGCCGTGCTCCGGAAGTCGGCTCGCGCCGGCAGCCGCGGATCGTAGCGCACCAGCCGGCGGTTCAGGAACATCCAGACCGCGCCGCCCTGCTCGATCGTGTAGGTACTCGGGGCGAAGCCGACGTTCAGCCGCTGTGGCACACGTTTCCCGCCTGGCGCCAGATCGAGCACGTTGGGGGCGCCGTTCGCCGTGTACCAAAGCTTGCCGGACGAGTCCACCTGCGGCCTCCCGCCGGCCGTGAGCAGCTGGGGAAACCGGGCCTGCAGCTCCCGATCCTCCACCATGCGCCCGCTGGCATCGTCGTAGCGGAACAGGTGATCGGGGAGGTGAAAACGCGCGACGCCCTCGAACAGGAACACCTCGACCCACCCGTCGGTGAGCCCCTGGCGCGCGTCGATGATCCGGAAGGCGGGGGTGTCGCCGCGGGGATCGAGCCGCCCAATGCGGCTGGTGCCGAGTTCGAGCCAGAATACGCCCGCCGCATCGCGCACGGCGTTGAAGCTGTCGCCGAGGTCCGGCATGGGAATGTGCTCCGCGACGAATCCGGACTCGCTCCGCCGCAGGTACCCAATCTCGCCGCGGGCGACATAGATCCAGTCCCCGGGTCCGAACTGTCCCAGGACGCGGGCGTTGACGATACCGGTCGCAACCAGTGCCCAACCGGACTTTTCCCGCTGGTAGATGCTGTTCTCGGTCGCGGCGAAAAGTTCACTACCAACGCTGGTCAGCGTGAAGAGGTAGCGCCCGGGAGGCGAGTCCAGCACGAACCCCTGCAGCCGCCCGGAGGCGTAGTCGCCGCGCAGCGCGCGGCCGTCGGCCAGGACCCACAACGCGCCGGCATGCCGAAGCGGCTGGGCGAAGGTCAGACCGCTGGGGAGCAGCGGATCGAAGTGCGAGAGCTGCGACGGGAACTCCACCCGCGCCACGCCCTCGTTCAGCAGGCACCAGAGGACGCCCCGCGCGTATCGCAGCCGCTGCACGCGGCCGAGCCGGTGATCGAGCGAGTGATCGAGCGCCTGCAGCGTCTGTCCCGCGGCATCGAAGAAGACGATGCCGATGGTGTCCACGGCCGCGGCAAAGACCCCCTCGCCGACGGCGCACAGGTCGTTCACGCGAAACCCGCCAGTCAACACGCCCGCGGCACCGAAGGGGCGCGAGACGCTGCCGTCGAAGACCCTCAGGCCGGCGAAATTGGTGCCCACCAGCATCTTTCCGGGCGCGAGCGGCACCGCGCACGTGACCGTCTCGCTGGCGAGGTAGTCCGCCGTGTGCAGCCGCTCGAGCTGCGCGGGATTGTTCCCGATCCGGAACAGCCCGCCCGAGGACTGCTCGCTGACGTAGAGCCCCGAGCCGAGACGGAAGATCTCGTCGATGGAGTCGCAGTACCCGGCGACCTTCGGCGCGGTGCCGGGCTGCCAGTTCACGATCGCACCGCTGCCGCCAAACCAGTACCACTGGTCGCCCAGCATCTGCACCGAGGTCATCGTGGCGCCTTGGATGCGCGCGTCGGCCGGCAGACCCGAAACGTGCGTCGCGCGCCAGAGCCCGTCCGTCCCGAAGTCGACGCGCGCGAACCCGTTGTTGACGCCGAAATAAATGTGCCCATCCCGGTCGACCGCCGCCTGTCCGTAGATTGCCTCCTGGCCTTCCGCTGCACGAAGCGTTTCCCAGCGCATTCCATCGCCGAACGCCAGCTCGTGTTGCGCGACGACCAGCACCCGGCCATCGGGCAGGATGTGGAGATCGGTCGGTGGAATGCTGATGCCGAGCGCCTCGGGGGCGAGAACCACGAACGCGGGAGCTCCCGTCTCCACCTGTCCGGGCGGCGGCCCGGGCATCAGGTTGGAGTCCGCCGCCCCGGCTGCGGCGGCGAAAAACAGCACGGCGCAGCCGGCCAGCGACGCAAGGCGAAGGCAGGACCGGCCAGGAATGACCGACAGGGGATGCACGGGGTTGGAGTCTGGGGTCACTCAATCGGCGTTGCACGGTCGGTCTTGAGCTGGCGCATCGTGGTGCCGGTGATTTGCGCGCGGCCGGGCCGCTGCCGCTTTTCGCGCTGGCCCCGGGCGCAGATAAATCCTCTGCCCGGCGACGGAAATCCGGCCTCGAGCCTCGGCGCGCGGCGCCACGGGTCAGCCACGTTCGACGGCGAAGCGTGGCGGGGCCGGCCTCGTGGCGACCGTCGCCGCGGGCAGCTCCAGCGTGAAGCTGGCACCCTTGCCCAGGCCGTCGCTGTCGGCCCGGAGCGAACCGCCCATTTCCTGCGCCGCCAGCGCACTGGAGTGGAGCCCGAACCCATGGCCGTAGGCGCGCGTGGTGAAGCCGTGCGCAAAGATCCGCGTGAGGTTTTCCGGCGGAATGCCAATCCCGTTGTCCCGGACGATCAGCCGGACGCCGCTGCCCGCGGGCTCGATCTGCACGGTGATGATCTTGTCGGTGCATCCGAACTGCAGCCCGTCGTCGCAGGCGTACTTCGCGTTCCGGATCACGTTGACGAGAATCTGGAGCACCTTGCCCTTCTCGACGCACACGGACGGCGCGGGCTGGAATTCGCGCACCAGGCGGACGTCGTGGCGCTGGAGGGCGGCGGCATTCATTCGCAGCGCATCCTCCATCAGCGTGACCGGGTCCAGGGTTTCGACCACTCCGACGACGGTCGCGTAGCTCTGCTGCATCGCGACGATCTCCTTGATGTGGTCGATGTTTTGCTGCATCGACGCGACCTCCTTCATCAGCCACGCGCGCTCCGCGGTCGCGTTTTCGGCGAGGCGGTTGAGCAACTCCGGCACGAGCCGCCCCTTCGGATCGTCGGTCAGGAAGCCGGCCAGTTCCGCCGAGTGTTCGTTCAGCAGCGCCGCGAGCCGGACCAGGCTCTCGGCCTTCGACTGCCGGACATTCTTCAGCATGAGGTTCGAGGAGACGTTCAGGCTGTTGAGCACGTTCCCGACGTTGTGGAGCACCCCGGTCGCGACCTCCGCCATGCCGGCCATCCGCGAGGCGTCGAGCAGGTTCTTGTACGTCGTGGCCAGCTCGCTCTCGGCCCGCTTCCGCGCAGTGATGTCTTCCAGGATCCCGATGTCCTGCACGATGCGGCCGCCCGCGTCGTGGATCACCGCGACCGAGAGGGAGCCCCAGACATTCCGGCCGTCCTGCAGCACGAACCGCAGCTCGAGATTGAAGTTGTCGATCTCGCCGGAATCGACGCGGCGCTGCATCTCGCGCATGAGCGGGGCGTCGTCGGGGTGGGCCATCGCCGACAGCAGCGCCGTGTCGGGCAGCGTGTCCGCGGGCAGAGCCAGGATGCGGCGGTACGTCGGGTTGAAGTGGTGGATGTCGCCCAGATCGGCCCGCTTCCAGGAGATCCCGACCGGCGCGTGCTCGAAGATCAGCCGGAACAGCGACTCGCGCTGCTGCAGCTCATCGTTCGAATGCGACAGTTCCGCCGTCCGCTCCGCGACCCGTTTCTCCAGTTCCGCATTCAGGGTGCGGTACCGCTCCTCGCTGGCCGCCAGGTCGAGCGACTTCGTGGTGGTCTCCTCGATCTGGCGGTTGAGCTGCTCGGTCCGGCTGGTGACCAGCAGCTCGAGGCGCCGGGTCTCACGCCGGTGCAGAAACGCGGGGAACCAGATCGCGAACGCGACCAGGCCCAGCGCGGCCACGACGTACGCGAGCCACGCGAGCGGAGCCCGGTACCAGGGCGGCTGGATGACGAACGCAATTTGCGCCCACTCGCCCTGGCCGGCCGCGGTCACCGGACGGACGTGAAAAACGTAGCGGCCTTCCTTCAGCCGCGTGAACGAAGCCAGGTCCACGCTGCCGGTGGAGACCCAGCCCGCGCCGCCCCCCTCCAGGAACACTTCGAAGGAAACCCGGGAAACGAAGGGGTTCGCCGGCGCGGCGAAATGAATCACGAGCGAATTGTCCGAGTAGCTGATCGGCGGAAGCGCCCGTGACAGGTCGAACACCCGCCGGTTCGTCACGGGGAACTGGATTGAGGTGATGACGGCGCGCACGGGCGCCGGCGGCGGCACCGCGATGGCGGGATCGATCCGGGCGAGCTGCCCCTCGGTCTGGACCCAGACCACGCCGCGGTCCTCGATCGTGTACTGGGTGGGCATGAAGCCGACGTCGAAACTTCGTCGCGGCGCTCCCGGAGAACCCGGCTCCACCACCTGGACGCCACCGTTTCCTGAATACCAGATGCGGCCCTGGCGATCGGGCGTCGCGCGCCCGCCGGGCGCTTCCATCGGGCCGAACACGCGCTGAAACTCCGGGTCGTCGACGAAGCGGTGGGTCGCCGGGTCGAACCGCAGCTCGCGTTGCGAGCGCGAGGCGTGGAAGCGGGCCACGCCGTTCGGGATGCTCAGTTCGATCCATCCTTCCGCCAGGCCGTGTTCCTTGCCCAGGATTTCGAGCTTCGGCGCGGCCGGATTCGGATCGAACCGGCCGACCAGCGTGGTGCCGAGTTCCAGCCAGGCGATGCCGGTCGCATCCTGGGCCGCATTGTAGGTGTCGCGCAGGTTAGGCGCCGGAATCCGCCGCGCGGTGAAACCGTCGTCCGTGCGCTGGAGGAACCCATACTCCCCCCGGGCGGCATAGGGAATTCCGGCCGCGGTGGTCCGGGCGATGCCGGGACGCGCGTTGACCAGGCCCGGCACCGCGAGTTTCCACTCGTCGTGTTCGAACACGTACAGGCCGGTTTCGTTCGAGCCGAAGAGCGTGCCGTCCACGTCGGTGAGGATGAAGAGATACCGGCCCGGCGGCGTGCGGTCCTCGAAGTGCTCCAGCCTCCCGGACGAGTCGTAGATCCCGCGCATCGCCCGGCCCGTGGCGAGGAACCAGAGTTCGCCCGCGTGGCGGATCGGCTTGGCCACGGTCAGGCCGGCCGCCACCAGCGGTTCGAAGTGGGAGATGGGCGAGGGGAAGTCGATTCGCGCCACGGAGTCGTTGAGCACGGCCCACAACACGCCATTCGCCGAATAGCAGAGCCGGCGCGCCCGTGCCAGCCGGTGATCGGGCGTGCGGTCGAGCACCTGCACGAGTTCACCCCGCCGGTTGAAGCACACGATGCCGACCGTATCGACGGCGGCTGCGAACCAGTCGCGGCCGATCGCGCAAAGATCGGAGATGCGGTGGCCGGAGTTCAACAGGTTGGCGCTCTCGAAATGCGACAGCGACTTGCCGTCGAACAGCTCCAGTCCGGCGCCGCGCGTGCCGACGAGCAGCACGCCCGGCGCGTACGGCACGCTGGCCGTGACGGTGTCTCCCGCGCGCCGGTCCGCCGTGGCGATCCGGACCGAAGTACCATCCGCGGTCGACAGTTGGAAGAGCCGGCCCGACGATTGTTCGCTGACGAAAGTCGTGCGGCCCAACGCAAAAATGCGGTCGATGGCCTCGACCCGCCCCACGACCCGGGCGGCCGCGCCCGGCCTCCAACTCAGGATGGCGCCGTTGCCGCTGTGCCACAGCCACTGGCCGGCCACCTCCTCGACGGCGAACAGCCGCTTTCTTTCGAGGTTCGGATCGCCCGGCAGTCCGGCTATCGGCGTGAGCTGCCAGCGCGCGTCCTCCCCGAAATCCACCCGCGCGATTCCATTCGGCGTCCCCGTGTAGATGCGGCCGTCGTTTTCGACGGCCACCTGCTCGCTCATGACCGCCTCGGGCTCCGCGGCCGCGAACACCTCCCACCGGACGCCGTCGCCGATCGCGATTTCGCGCCGTGAAATCACCAGCACCCGGCCGTCCGGCAGCAGATGCAGATCCGTCGGTGGCGAACTCAGTCCGATCGCCTCGGGGCCGAGGACCACGAACGAAGGGACCCCGGCTTCGAGCACGCCCGGGGCGGCGGAGTGGATATAGGTGCCGATGACCTGTGCTTTCACCGCGAGAGCACCGGCCAGCGCCCAAACCCCCGCGGCCAGCCACGCGAAGCGCAAGGCCGGCCCGCCGGCGCGGCGGGATGCAAACGTGAGTCGTGAAAGCGTGATGGAACCGTATCGGCGCCGTACCGCCGCGCTTGAGGCCGCAGTGCATCAGCGGCAAGCGGGTTGCAGCTCTGCGCAGCTCGGAAGGCGGGCATCGGCGACGGATGAAAACGTCCGGGGCAGCGACGAAACCGCAACCGGCACTTGCTCCCGGTCAACGGCGCGCCGACGTTCGCCGCCGTGCCGGAGACCGCCAACAACCGGGTTTATTTGCGGGAGCCGCTGTGGGACCCGGCCCGCTGGCTTCCGACCACGCGGGACGAACTCGGCGCGCGCGGCTGGGACTCCGTCGATGTGATTCTCGTGTCGGGCGATGCGTACGTCGACCACCCGTCGTTCGGCACCGCCGTGATCGGCCGGCTGATCGAGCATCACGGGTTGCGGGTGGCGGTGCTGCCGCAGCCGAACTGGCGCGACGACCTGCGGGATTTCCGGAAGCTGGGCACGCCGCGGCTGTTCTTCGGCGTGACCGCCGGCTGCATGGACTCGATGGTCAACCGCTACACGGCCGCGAAGAAGCCGCGCAGCGAGGACGCCTACACGCCCGGCGGCGAGCACGGCTTTCGCCCGGATTACGCTACCACCGTCTACGCCCGGATCCTCAAACGCCTGTATCCGGATGTCCCCGTCATGATCGGCGGGATCGAGGCGAGCCTGCGCCGCGTGACGCACTACGACTACTGGTCGGACACGATGAAGCCCTCGATCCTCGAGGAAAGCGGGGCCGACCTGCTGGTCTACGGCATGGGGGAGCTGCCGCTGCGGGAAATGCTCGACCTGCTGGCCCGCGGCGTGCCGTTCGCGTCGCTGAAGACGATTCCCCAGACCGCGGTGGTGCTGCCGGCCGGCGCGCCGCTGCCGAAGAACCGGCATTGGGAGGACTTCACCCTGCACACCCACGAGGAGTGCCTCGCCGACCGGGCCAGCTACGCGGACAACTTCAAGGCGATCGAGACCGAGTCGAACCGCGTCAAGGCACGCCGGCTGCGGCAGCAGATTGGGGACCGCACGCTGCTGGTGAACCCGCCGTACCCGACGATGACGGAGGACCAGATCGACGCCAGTTTCGACCTGCCGTACACGCGGCTGCCGCACCCCCGTTATCGGAAGCGCGGGCCGATCCCGGCGTACGAGATGATCAAGCATTCGATCAACCTGCACCGCGGGTGCTTCGGCGGCTGCAGCTTCTGCACGATCTCGGCCCACCAGGGAAAGTTCGTGGCCAGCCGCAGCAAGGCCAGCATCCTGCGCGAGGTCGAATCGGTGAAGCTGATGCCGGACTACCGCGGCACGATCACGGACCTCGGCGGCCCGTCGGCGAACATGTACCGGATGAAGGGGAAGGAGCAGTGGATCTGCGACGAGTGCGTCCGGCCGAGCTGCATCTGGCCCAACGTGTGTCGGAACCTGGATACGGATCACACGGCGCTGCTGGACATCTACCGGACGGTGCGCGAGACGCCGGGCGTCAACCATGCGTTCGTCACCAGCGGCATCCGCTACGATCTCTTCCTGCACGAGGAGGGCGCGTCGCCGGAGGCGCGCGCCAGCCACGAGCGCTATGTCGAGGAGCTGGCGGCCCACCATGTTTCCGGCCGGCTGAAGGTGGCGCCCGAACACACCTCCGACCACGTGCTGCGGGTGATGCGCAAGCCGAGCTTCAAGCTGTTCCACCTCTTCAAGGAGAAGTTCGAGCGCGCGGCCGCCCGGGCCGGCAAGCCGCAGACGCAGATCGTCCCGTATTTCATCAGCTCGCACCCGGGCTCGCGGCCGGAGGACATGGCCGAGCTGGCGTTGCAGACCAAGGACCTCGGATTCCGGCTGGAGCAGGTGCAGGACTTCACCCCCACGCCGATGACCGTCGCGACCGAAATCTACGCGACCGGCGTGCATCCGTGCACCCAGCAGCCGGTGCACGTCGCCCGGACGCCGGCCGAGAAGGAGGAGCAGCGCAGTTTCTTCTTCTGGTACAAGGCGGAGATGAAGCCGCGGTTGCGGGCGACGCTGCGGCGGCTGGGCCTGCCGGCGATCGCGGCGCGGCTGCTCGACGGGCGCGGCAAAACGGTCGACGTCACGCCGCCGCCCCACATCACGCCCTGCGGCCGCCGCGTCGATCGCGAACGGATGCCGCGCGACCGCTGAGCCGGCGCGGTGGACCGGCCGCGCGGCGCCCGGCATGTGCGTGAACCCGGTGGTTCTTGCAGGGGGAGGCCGGGCTCGGCCTGCGCCCGCGATGCCGCTCCCTCGCTCTGGCTTACAGCGCGTGCAGGGCGCTTTTGCTCACGGCGAGGCCGGCTTCCTTCACCGCCTCGCTCATTGTCGGATGGGCGTGGATCGTGCGGCCGAGGTCTTCCGCGCTGCCGCCGTATTCCATGTGCGTCACGACCTCGCTGATCAGCTCGCCGGCGTTCGCGCCCAGAATCTGTGCGCCGAGAATCCGGTCGGTCTGCGCATCCGCGATGATCTTCACATAGCCGTCGGTCGCGTCGGCCGCGATCGCCCGGCCGTTCGCCGCAAAGTTGAACTTGCCGACCTTGACCGCGATGCCGCGGGCCTTCGCCGCGTCCTCGCCGAGGCCGACCGACGCCACCTCCGGACTCGTGTAGACGATGGCCGGCACGAGGTCCCAGTCGACGTGACCGGCCTTGCCGGCGATCCACTCGGCGACCGCCACGCCGTCCTCCTCCGCCTTGTGCGCGAGCATCGGACCGGCGACCACGTCGCCGATGGCCCAGATGCCGGGGACGTTCGTGCGCAGACGATCGTCGACGCGGACGCGTCGCTTTTCGTCGAGCGCGACGCCGGCTTGGTCTAGCGCCAGTCCGTCCGTGAACGGCCGGCGACCGACCGAGACGAGCACCTTGTCGGCGGGAAACTCGAGCTTGGCGCCTTCCCGTTCCGCGGTGAGCACGCCGTGGCTGAAGCCGGTGACCTTCGCGCCGGTTTCGATCTTCATCCCCTGCTTCTGCAGGAGCCGGGTGAAATTCCGCACCACGTCCTCGTCGTAGGTGGCGATGATCCGGGGCAGGAATTCCACCACGGTCACCTGGCTGCCAAGCCGCGACCACACGGAACCGAGTTCCAGCCCGATCGCGCCGCCGCCGACCACAACGAGATTCCGCGGCGCGGCGGAGAACGCGATCGCCTCGTCGCTCGATACCACGGTTTCGCCGTCGAACTTCAGGAAGGGCAACTCGACCGGCGCCGAACCGGTCGCGATGACGATGTTCTTCGCCGACAGCGTCTGGCGCGAGCCCGCGACCGGCGCCGACGCGGCCCCGGCATTCCGGGTTTCAGACGCCGGCGGGGCAATTTCGATCGTGTTCGGGCCGGTGAACGAGGCGTGACCGGTGAAAACCGCGATCTTGCGCGCCTTCGCGAGTTGCGCGACGCCGCCGACGAGCTTTGCCACCACCGCGTCCTTGCGATTCAGGAGCGCGGCCAGGTCCACCTCGACGCCCGTGAGCCTGATGCCGTGGGCGGCGGCGTGCTGCCGCGCCCAGACGACGTGTTCGCTCGAGTGGAGCAGCGCCTTGCTCGGGATGCAGCCGACGTTCAGGCACGTGCCCCCGAGCGTCGCGCGCCGGTCGACCAGCGCAACCTTGAGCCCGAGCTGCGCCGCGCGAAACGCGCACACGTAGCCGCCCGGCCCCGCGCCGAGAATGATGAGGTCGAAGTTGTCCATGTGATGGAGTCGGTCCCGTTTGCGCGTGCTCCCGGCAAATTCGGAGGAGAACGGGAAGGAACCGGATCGGACTACAGCCCCAGCAGCAGCCGCGACGGATCCTCGATCGCCTGCTTCACGCGGACGAGGAACGTCACGGCTTCGCGTCCGTCGACGAGCCGGTGATCGTAGCTGAGGGCGACGTACATCATCGGGCGGATCACGACCTGGCCGTTGACCGCGACCGGCCGCTCGTTGATCGAGTGCATGCCGAGGATCGCGCTCTGCGGCGGGTTGATGATCGGGGTGGAGAGGAGCGAGCCAAAGGTGCCGCCGTTGGTGATCGTGAAGACGCCGCCCTCGAGATCCGCCAGCGTGATCTTCGATTCGCGCGCCTTGGCCGCCACCGCGGCGATCTGCTGTTCCATCGCCGCCATCCCGATCGCGTCGCAATCGCGAATCACGGGAACCATCAGCCCCTTGTCGGTCGAAACCGCCACGCCGATGTCGTAGTAGTGGTTCTCCACGATCGTATCGCCGTCGAGCTGGGCGTTGATCGCAGGCACGGCCTTGAGCGCGTGCACGACCGCCTTGAGGAAGAACGACATGAATCCGAGTTTGATGCCGTGCCGCTTCACGAAATCGTCCTGGAAGCGCGTGCGCAGCGCCATCACCGCCGACATGTCCACCTCGTTGAACGTGGTGAGCATGGCGGTCTCCTGTTTCGCCGCGACGAGCCGCGCCGCGATCTTCTGCCGGAGCGGCGTCATCTTCCGGCGCGTCTGGCGCTCACCGGGTGCGCGGACGGGCGCAGGGGGCGGCGGCGCGGACGGCGCGGGCGCGGACGGTGCGCCGGCGGATGCGGCGAGCATGTCGCCTTTCGTCACGCGGCCGGCCTTCCCGGATCCAGTGACCTTCGAAGGGTCGACGCCGGTCTCACCGGCGAGCCGGCGCACGGCCGGAGATTCGGTGGCGAACGGCTTCGTCGCGCCCGCACCGGGCGAGGCGGCCACGGCCGACGCCGACTGGTCGGTGCCGGCCGGTGCAGCGGGATTCGGCCGCGGCGAAGTGGCCGTCGCGTCCTGTCCGGTGGCAACGGCCGGAGTGGCCGTGCCGGCGGCCGACGGGTCGATCGTGGCCACCACCTGGCCGATCCGGACCTCCGCGCCCTCCGGCACCGCCAGCGTGATCCGGCCGGCGGCCTCCGCCGTGCCTTCCGACGTGATCTTGTCCGTTTCCAATTCGAACAGCGACTGGTCCTTTGCCACGAGGTCACCATCGGCGACGTGCCATTTCGCGAGCACGCCGGAGCTGATCGACTCGCCCATCGGCGGGATTTTGACTTCGATGTTGGGCATGGGGAACGGGGGTTGGTGGCTCGGGGTTGCTACTTGTTGAACGCGTCCTGCAGCAGGGCGGCGAGTTCGAATTTGTGCAGCGCGAGGGCGCCGACCGCCGGCGAGGCCGCGGCCTCGCGTCCGGCATACGCCGGGGCGAACCCGAGGAGGTCCGTCAACAGCGAGGCCAGATAATTCCAGGCGC
Organism: uncultured Verrucomicrobiae bacterium; assembly: GCA_963705935.1. Lineage (GTDB taxonomy): Bacteria > Verrucomicrobiota > Verrucomicrobiia > Opitutales > Opitutaceae > Opitutus. The sequence goes on from OY970130.1 coordinate 209,887, forward strand.
CCATGTTCTGCGGCTCCTCCTGACACCAGACGAAACGTGCGCCGGTGTAGCCGTCGATCAGCTCCGCCAGCCGGTTTCGGTGAAACGGATACAGCTGTTCGAGGCGGACGATCGCGACGCCGCCGAGCTTGTTCCGTTCGCGGAAATCGCAGAGGTCGTAGTAGACCTTGCCGCTGCAGAAGATCACGCGCTCGGCTTTCGGCGGACGCGCCGGATCGTCCAGCACCTCCTGGAACGAGCCGGTGGTGAACTCCTCCAGCCGCGAGGTCGCCGCCGGGTGCCGGAGCAGCGACTTGGGTGACATCACCACGAGCGGCTTGCGGAAGTCGCGCTTCATCTGGCGACGGAGCAGGTGGAAGAAATTGGCCGGCGAGGTGATGTTCGCGACCTGCATGTTCCCTTCGGCGCACAACTGCAGGAAGCGCTCGAGCCGCGCGGAGGAGTGCTCGGATCCCTGGCCTTCGTAGCCGTGCGGCAGCAGCAGCACCAGCCCGGTGGCCCGCTGCCACTTCGACTCGCCGCTGGCGATGAACTGATCGATGACGACCTGCGCGCCATTCGCGAAATCGCCGAACTGCGCCTCCCAGATGCAGAGCATCCGGGGATAGTCCATCGAGTAGCCGTAGTCGAAACCGAGCACGCCCGCCTCGGAGAGCAGCGAATTGTAGACGCAGAACACCGCCTGGTCCGGCGCGAGGTGCTGCAGCGGGACATAGCGACTGCGGTTCTCGGTGTCGTACAGCGCGGCGTGCCGGTGGCTGAACGTGCCGCGCTCGCAATCCTGCCCGCTCAGCCGGATCGGAATTCCCTCGAGCATCAACGTGCCGAACGCGAGGGCCTCGGCGAAGCCCCAGTCGATCGGGCCGCCCTCCTTGTGCGCCTGCACGCGGTGCTCGAGGAAGCGTTTGATCTTCGGGTTCAGCCGGAAGTTCGCGGGGACGGTGGTGAGCCCGGCAACCACGTGGTCGATCATCGCCGGGCTGACACCGGTCGGCACGGCGACGTGGCTGTAGCCGGGCTGGAACACCGCCGTCGATCCGCGGAACTTGCTTTCCTCGATGGCGAGCGATTGCTGGGCGGAGCGCGCCCGTTCGCGCGCCTTCGTCTTCTCGAAGTTCGCCTCGAGCGCGGCGGTGTACTCGGCCTTGATCGCGTCGGCCTCGGCCTGCGTGATCGTGCCTTCCTTGATCAGCCTGGCGGTGAGCAGGGCGGAAACCTGCGGATGCACTGCGATCTTCCGGTAGAGCGTCGGCTGGGTGAACGCCGGTTCATCGCTCTCGTTGTGCCCATGCTTCCGGTAGCAGTACATGTCGATCACGACGTCCCGCTTGAAGTTCACCCGGAATTCGAGCGCGAGCTGGGCCAGCATGCAGACGGCCTCCGCATCGTCGCCGTTCACGTGGAAGACCGGCGCCTCGATCATCTTCGCCACGTCGGTGCAGTAGCGCGTCGAGCGCGCCTCCGCTGGCTGGGTGGTGAACCCGATCTGGTTGTTGATCACCAGATGCACGGTGCCGCCGGTGCGGTAGCCCGGCAGCTGGGAGAAGTTGAGCGTCTCGGCCACGACCCCCTGGCCGGCGAACGCGGCGTCGCCGTGGATCAGGAACGGCAGCACGCTGCGGCGCTCGGTCATGTCACCGCGCACCCGCTGGCGCGCCCGCGCCTTGCCCTCGACCACGGGATTGACGATCTCCAGGTGCGACGGATTGGCGGCGAGGCGCACCTCGACCTTTCGTCCGCTGCTGGTTTCGAGCACCGCCTCGTAGCCCAGGTGGTACTTCACGTCGCCGTCACCGCCGACCGACTCGGGGATGTAGTTCTCCGAGAATTGCTCGAACAGGACCTCGAACGGCTTGCGCAGGATCGAGGTGAGGACGTTCAGCCGGCCGCGGTGGGCCATGCCCATGACGATTTCATCCACGCCAAGCTCGGGGCATTTTTCGACCAGCGCGTCGATCGCGGCGATGAAGGTCTCCGCGCCTTCGCCGGAAAACCGCTTCTGGCCGACGTACTTCGTGTGGAGAAACTTTTCGAACAATTCGGCTTTCTGGAGCCGCCGCAGGATCCGGATCTTCTGCTCGCGGGTGAAATTCGGCTGGTTGTTCGTCCGCTCCATCCGCTCCTGCAACCACTCGCGCGCCGCATGATCCTGCACGTGCATGTATTCCACGCCGATCCGGCCGCAGTAGGTTTGCCGGAGGGCCGCGAGGATGTCCTGCAACTTCATCTGCCCGCCGCCCTTGAAGTTCGTCAGCGTGAACGACTCCACCAGGTCGCTCTCGTCCAGCCCGAAGTGGGCGGGCGACAGCTTCGGATCGGCAGGCGGCGGTTCGCCGAGCGGATCGAGGTGCGCCTGCAGATGCCCATGCGAGCGGTGCGCATTGATCAACCGCCCGACCTGCGCCTGCTTGTAGCTGTCGACGATGCGGACGCCCGCCACGGCCGGCGCGCCGAAGCCTCCGCTCGTTCCCAGCGTGAAGCCTTGGAAGAACGCGCGCCAGGTCGCGTCCACCGAGTCGGGGTTGCGCTGCCACGCCTCGTACGCGGCCTCGATCACGGCGAGGTTGCGGTCAGCGGACACGTTGAGGGAATTCATGAGGGGGAACGGAGCGTGCCCACTCGCGGTCGACGACCGGCTGGTCGCCGTGTGGTGGGTTGGCAACTCAACACGGGTTTGCCGGGGACTCAAGTTCGGCCGTGCCGGCGTCGGAGATTGCAAAACGGCTTAACGCAGGCGATAGCGGAATAAGTTTTCAACCATGATGATCGAGCTGGAAATCAAGACGTCGGTCACCCGGCTGCTCGGGGCGATCAAGGCCGGGGATCGGCCCACCGTTGCGGCGGAGACGGCGCGGCTCGACGCTTTCCTCGAGCGCGAACGGGCGAGCCTGCACCCCCAGTTGGTTCATTTTCTCCAGAATCGCAGCTATGCGAAAGCGCTGATGCTGCTCGGTGGCGAAACCGACATTCCCGCGGGGGTGTGCGGCGGCCGCGCCGCCCGGAGCTGAGATGGCCGGAGGGAAAATTCCAACGGACGGCGGCGGCGCGCTGGGGCAGAACCCATTTGGCGGGTTGAGCAGCGCGGGATTGCCCGTGGCGCCGAAAGTGGTGCTGGCGCAGGCTGCGGCGGGCGGGCGACCCCCGCCCGTGGCGCCGACGAGAAACCGCGGGCGGGTGGACATAAAGCGCGAGACCGGCGGTCGCGCGGGCAAGACCGTCACGGTGATCAGCGGCTTCGTCGGCATCGGTCTGCCGGAAAAAGAGCAGCTCGCGAAGAAAATCCGCGCGGCGTGCGGCTGCGGCGGAACGGTCAAGGACGGGCAGATCGAGATCCAGGGCGATCAGCGCGAAACCATCGCGCGGATCCTGAGCGAAGCGGGCTTTCGTCCGGTTCTCGCCGGCGGGTAGGTGGGGCCGCCCTTCCGGTGGCTCACCGAATCGTTCCTGCCTCGCACTGTCTACCGCTCCCCCTCCGTGTCTCTGTGTCTCGGTGGTGAAATCATTCCGATCCGTCTCACCACAAAGGAACAGAGCCACAGAGTTTCGACCCGCCGGCCTGCAGGCCCCGAGCCCGCGTAGGCCGCGAGCTTGCTCGCGCCCGAAAGGCGCCCGCCGCAACCGCTCGTGCCCGAACGGCGCCACCGCCGCGATCGCCATCCAATCAGGCCGCGAGCCCCGCGGTCAGCGCCAGCGCGCCTTTGGCCCGATTCAGGATGTAAAGGTGGTACCCGGGCGCGCCGTTGGCGAGCAGCCCTCGAATCTGCGTCAGCGCCCAGTCGATCCCGATCATCTCCACCACCTCGGTGTCCTCCGCCGCAACCTCCAGCCGGGTGCAAAGCTGCTTTGGCAGCGTTGCTCCGCACATCGCGGTGAATCGCTGGATCTGCTTCAGCGACAGCACCGGCATGATTCCGGGGATGATCGGCACGGTGATCCCAAGGGCGCGGCATTTCTCGACGAAGCGGTAGTACACCGTGTTGTCGAAAAAGAGCTGGGTCGTGATGAAGTCGGCTCCGGCGTCCACTTTCCGCCGCAGGTGGGTGAGGTCGACGTCGAGCGACGGCGCCTCCGGATGTTTCTCCGGATATCCCGCGACGCCGAGGCAAAGGTCGGGATGGCGCTCCTTCAGCAGCTCCACGAGCTCGGTCGCATGGCGCAATCCGTCCGGATGGACCTGGAAGGTGGCGTCGCCCTTTCGCGGATCGCCGCGCAGCGTCATCACGTTGCGGAAACCGGCCGCATGAATCCGGTCGGCGATGTCGACCAGCTCGCTGCGCGAGCTGCCGACGCAGGTCAGGTGCGGCATGACCGTGAACCCGCACTGCTGGCGCAGGATGTCGCTCACCTGCGCGGTGCGCGCCTGGGTGCTGCCGCCGGCGCCGTAGGTGACGGAGACGAAGTGCGGGCGCATCCGCTGCAGGGTGACGGCAGCGCCACGCAGCGCCTCCACGCCGGCATCATCCTTGGGCGGGAAGAACTCGAGCGACCGGACCGGCCGCTCGGTCGCGAACAACTGGGATATCGTCCGATCGGGCATCATGGTCGTCGAATCAACGCATACGGAAATGTTGATGCGTGTAAAGGCAACAGTCCCCTCGCCGTTTCGTCAGGGTTTTCACCATGGCCCGAATCGCAGGCCGCGCGGGCTTCGGCGCCTCCGCATCGCCCCGGCCATTCGAGGTGCGCCCGCCTGCGCTGAAGCCAACATGTTCGTAATGCGAACATCGACCCTGGCGCGCCGTCCTCAACTCGATGTTCGTAATACGAACAAACGTTGGCCGCGCGCAACGACGCACGCGTTTGGTCGGTATTCCTCATCCTTTCCGGCTGCTCCCGATCGATCTGGTTACAGCCGCATCGCGTCGGTTTGATCAGTCCGTCGTGTGCGCCGCAGTTCCAGGATCACACCCGGCAGCCCGGTCGTCTGTGGCTGCCTTCTTGGCGCGGTACGCCCGCCAGCCGCCGAGTGCCGTGATGTCGGCGGCGCCGGCCAGTGCGGCCGGTTCGCAGAGGAACCCCTGAACCCGTGAACCGTCCTCCAGCTCGATCGAACCGATTCCGAGCGGAGGAGGAATGGCCGCGACGAACTTCGCCCAGGCCCGCGGCTCGAGCGCCCAGACCTCCAGTTCGATCCGGCCGCCGGGAGCGCCCGGCGGGACCCGCACCAGCCCGGGTTTGGGTGGCGTCGTGTCCGCCAGCGCATACAGCCGGTACCGGTCGGCCGTGCGCGCACTTCGAATCAGCCGGCCTCCAACCCGGGTGAGCTGGTCGTTCAGCGGCTGACCAGAGAGGTGCGCGCCGACCACGGCGATCGGCAGAGTCTCGTCCTCGGAGCCGGCGACGCCGCCGTCCGAGCCGGGAGGCAACGGCTGGGACGTGGCGCCGAGTGTGCCAGCGGTGCAGCGGTGCAGTCTCGCGCCGAGCACGGCGAGCCGCGTATCCGACCAGGCCGGACCGAAGAGCGTCACCCCGAACGGCAGCCCGTCCGGTCGGAATCCCGCTGGAATCGCGATCGCCGCCGTGTCGAGGAGGTTGGCGAAATTCGTGTAGTACCCCAGGCGTGAATTCGTCCCGACCGGATCGGCTGCGATCTGGGCGCGCGTGTAGATCGTCGGCGCGGTCGGCAGCACTAGCGTGTCGATGACGGACCACGACTGATCCGCCTGCCGGCGCAGCGCCGCGAGCCGGTACGTCGCTTCGAAGGCATCGACCGCCAGCGGCTTCGCGCCGCCCTCGATGATTTGCCGCGTCACGGGCAGGATCGAATCCGCGTGGTGCCCGTGGAACCCGCGGATCGCCGACCAGCGTTCGGCGACCCAGGGCCCTTCGTACAGCAGCCGCGCGGCGTCGGCGAACGGCGTAAAATCCACCTCGACCCTCGTCCCGCCGAGCGACTCGAGGGTCCGGATGGCGTCCGCGAAGAGGGCGGGATGGTGGAGGTCGCCGAACCATTCGAGCTGGCCGGCGGCCGGAACGCCGAAGCGAAACGACTCTTCCGGACGCCGGGGTTCGGGCTCGCCGACGCGCGAGAACGGATCGGCCGGATCGAATCCGCCGGCGATCCGCGCCACCAGAGCCGCGTCCTCCACGGTGAGCGCGAAGACCGAGACACAGTCGAGCGAGCGGCACGCCGGCACCACGCCGCGCGTGCTCAGCCAGCCCCGTGTCGGTTTGAGCCCGACGAGATTCTGGAAGGCCGCGGGCACCCGCCCCGAACCGGCCGTATCGGTTCCGAGCGCGAAACCCGCGAGCCCCGCAGCGACGGCGCAGGCGGAGCCGCTGCTGGACCCGCCGGGTATCGCGTCCGGATGAAACGGATTTCGCGGGACGCCGTACGGCGACCGCACCCCGACGAGGCCGGTGGCGAACTGATCGAGATTCGTCTTCCCGATCGGAATCGCGCCGGCGGCCAGCAACCGCGCGACCACCGGCGCCGAGTCCGCCGGGGTGTAGGTGAAATCCGGACACCCGGCGGTGGTGGGCACGCCGGCGAGATCGAGATTGTCCTTGATCGCGAACGGCACGCCGTACAGCGGCTGCGTCTCGATTCCGCGGGCGGCGACGCGGGCGGCGTGGGCCAACAGCTCGGTGCGGGAAAGCAGCCGGATGAAAACTGCCGGATCCTCGTAAGCGGCGATGCGCCCGAGCACGTCGTCGACCAGCCGGGCGGGGGTGAGATCGCCGGCACGGTAGGCGGCGCGGAGAGAGGAAAGGTCGGACAGCGGAACCGTTGAAGGCATGATGGAAGCAGCACGCGGCGGTGTTTTCCCGACCGCAGGTGATGGGCCTAGGGTTCGAGAACCACCAGCGTCTCGCCGGCGCTGACCGGCCGGCCCTCGGCACAGCGGATCTGCCGGATGCGGCCGCGCCGGTGCGCAACGATCGTCACCTCCATTTTCATCGACTCGAGCACGACGAGCGGGTCGCGCTCCTTCACCACGTCGCCGGGCGAGACGACGATCTTCCAGACGTTGCCCGGGATGTGCGCCGGCACCGCCACGCAGCCGGCCGGCACCGCGTCCTCGCCGACTTCCACCGCGGCCTCACGTTCCGCGGATACGTTGAGCTGGCCGCTCTGCTCCCAACGGTGGCGTTCCGCCTCGAAGGCCGCCTGCTGGCGCGCTTTGAAAGTGGCGATGGTCGCGGCATTTTCGCCCAGGAACGCCTGGTAATCGCGCAGCCGGAACGTGGTTTCCTCGATCCGCAGCGAGGCGCGGCCCTGGGGAAACTCGTCGCGGAACCGCAACAACTCCGCGTGCGAGACGGGATAGAACCGGATCTGGTCGAAGAACCGGAGCAGCCACGGCCGGCCGTCGGCGAATTCCGCCGTCTGCCGGTACCGGTTCCACATCTGGCACGTGCGCCCGATGAACTGGTATCCGCCCGGGCCTTCCATGCCGTAGACGCACAGGTAGGCTCCGCCGATCCCGACCGCATTTTCCGGCGTCCACGTTCGCGCCGGGTTGTATTTCGTGGTGACAAGCCGGTGACGCGGGTCGACGGGCGTCGCCACCGGCGCGCCGAGGTAGACGTCGCCCAGCGCCAGCACGAGGTAGCTCGCGTCGAAGGCGATCCGGCGGACCTCGTCGACCGATTCCAGCCCGTTGATCCGGCGGATGAACTCGATGTTGCTCGGGCACCACGGGGCGTCCTGGCGGACGATCTGCATGTATTTGCGGATCGCGAGCAGCGTGGATTCGTCCTCCCAAGAAAGCGGCAGGTGAACGATCCGTGATGGCACTTCGATCTCGTCGACCGACGGCAGTTCGCTCTCGGCGCGCAACAGAATCTCGAGCAGCCGCTCGACCGGGAGCACGCGCGGATCGAAGTGCACCTGGAGCGAGCGAATTCCGGGCGTGAGGTCGACGAGTCCCGGCAAGTGGTGGCGCTCGATCCAGGTCTGGAGCGCGTGCACCCGCATCCGCAGGGCAATGTCGAGAACCAGCGGGCCGTACTCGATCAACAGATAGGCGTCGCCCGCCGGACGGTAGACGACCGCCGGCGCGGTTGGCCGCGCGGGGATCGCATGCAGCACGGCCGGTTCGACGGACAATCCGGGCGCCGCCGCCGCTGCCGGCCTTCCGGTCCCGCGGGTGGCGGGACGGACGCGGCCGCGCAATTTCGAGCCATCGGCGCCACCACGGGGGAGCCGGACCGGGGCGAGCGTTGCGATCTCCGCCTCCTGGGCGGCCAGCAGCAGCCGGGCGTCGGCCGCCGTGATGGCATGGAACCGGACCCGGTCGCCTGGTTTGAGCTGGCCGATCTTCCACAGCTCCGCCTGCACGATCGTGGCCGGGCAGACGAACCCGCCGCAGCTCGGCCCGTCGGGGCCGAGGATGATCGGCATGTCACCGGTGAAATCGATCGTGCCGATGGCGTACGCGTTGTCGTGGATGTTCGAGGGATGAAGCCCAGCCTCGCCGCCGTCGCGGCGCGCCCATTTCGGCTTCGGCCCGATCAGCCGCACGCCCGTGCGGGCCGAGTTGTAATGCACCTCGTAGGTCGCGGAGAAGAGCTCACCGATGTCTTCCGCCGTGAAAAAGTCCGGCGCGCCGTGCGGGCCGTACATCACGCCGATCTCCCAGTCGCGCGTGAGCCGGGGGATGAGCGCGGCCGGCAGCCGGGGCAGGGGCGTCGTGGACGGTTCGCTTCCCGGCGCCGACGGCGGGCGCGGAGCGGAAATGCGCAGCACGTCTCCAGTCCGCAGCGCGCGGCCGGCATGTCCGCCGAACAGCCCGAGGGTGAACGTCGCCTTGCTACCAAGATAATCCGGGACATCGAGGCCATGCCGGAGCGCCAGGTACGTCCGCAGCCCGGCGCCGTCGATCGTGCCGAGCCGCAGCGTCTGGCCCGCGCACACCCGAACGGCCCGGTGAAACGCGACCTTGCGTCCTTCGAGGGTGGCGGGCATCGCCGCGCCGGTGAGCGCGATCACCGCATCCGTGTTGAACCGCAGCGACGGTCCCTGCACGGTCAGCTCGAGTCCGGCGGCGGTTTCCGGATTTCCGACCAGCCGGTTCGCCAGGCGGAACGAGCGTGGGTCCATCGGTCCGGAGGGAGGCACACCCACGTCCCAGTACCCCAGTCGGCCAGGATGGTCCTGCACCGTCGTCTGGGTGCCGCCCTCGAGCACGTCGATGGTCGCCGCCGCGTAGGCCAGCGAGGCCAGATATTTCGTCGTCACGCCGCCCGCCCGAAAACCCGGCGACGCGACGATCTGCCGCAGGTACCCGAGATTCGTCTCCAATCCGTGGAGTCGCGTCTCGTCGAGGGCGGCGGTCAGCCGGGCGAGTGCCTCCGCGCGATCGGCGCCGCGCACGATCACCTTCGCGAGCAGCGGGTCGTAGAACGCCGACACCTCGGTACCGCGCTCGACCCAGGTTTCCACCCGGGCCGAGGAGTCGAAGCGAACGTCGGTCAGCGTGCCGGCCGCCGGCTGAAAATCCTTTCCGGGATCCTCCGCGTAGACGCGCACCTGCAGCGCGGCACCCCGGGCGGCCGGCGACCATTTCGACAGGTCGAGCTCGCCGGCGGCCGAGCGGAGCATCCACTCCACCAAATCGACGCCCGTCACCTCCTCGGTCACTCCGTGTTCCACCTGCAGCCGGGTGTTGACCTCGAGAAAATAGAACGCGCGGCGGTCGTCGTCGTAGACATACTCCACCGTCCCCGCGTTGCGGTACCCGGCGGCGTTGCCCAGCCGGGCGGCGGAGTCGAGCAGCCGCCGGCGCTGGTCGGGCGTCAGGCCGGGCGCCGGCGTCTCCTCGATCACCTTCTGGTTCCGCCGCTGCACCGAGCAGTCGCGTTCGCCGACGGCGACCACGCGCCCGTGCGAGTCGCCGAAGATCTGGACCTCGATGTGCCGGGCGTGCTCGACGAACTTCTCCAGGAACACGCCGCCTTCCTTGAAATTGTTCTTCGCCAGCCGCGCGACCGAGGCGAAGGCGGCCGAGAGCTCCGCGGGCCGCCGGACAAGCGCCATGCCGATGCCGCCGCCGCCGGCCGTGCTTTTCAGCATCACCGGGTAGCCGATGCGCTCCGCCTCGGCGACGGCCTGCGCCTCGTCCTGCAGCAGGCCCGAGCCGGGGAGCAGCGGGACCTGCTGCTGTTCGGCCAGCGCCCGCGCCGCGTGCTTCAGGCCGAACATCCGCATCTGGTCACCCGTCGGCCCGATGAACACCAGGCCGGCCGCGGCGCAGGCGTCCGCGAACCCCGGGTTCTCGGACAGAAAACCGTAGCCCGGATGGATCGCCTGCGCGCCGGTGGCGCGGGCGGCGGCGAGGATCCGGTCCGCGTCGAGATAGCTCTGGGACGCCGGCGACGGTCCGATCGCGACCGCCTCGTCGGCCTGCCGCACGTGCAGCGAGTGCCGGTCGGCCTCCGAGTACACCGCGACGGAGGCGATGCCCATCCGGCGAAGCGTGCGAATGATCCGGCAGGCGATGGCGCCGCGGTTGGCGATCAGGACCTTGGTGAACACGGGACGAAGGTTGACGGTTGGAAGCGATCGACGGGTTCCAACGGGCAACTACCCCGCCACGCCCGCCCAGATCAGCACCTCGATCGGCGTCGGGTTGTAGGCGTTGCAGGGATTGTTGAGCTGGGGACAGTTCGAGATGACGCAGACGACGTCGCGTTCCGCCCGCAGCTCGACGTAGTATCCCGGAGCGGAGACACCATCGGCGAAGGCGAGCTGACCGTCCGGAGTGACCGGCACGTTCATGAAGAAATTGATGTTCGGCGCGATGTCGCGCTTGCCGAGGTCCGGGCGCCAGGCGTGCAGGCCGCAGATGAAGCTGTCGCGGCAGGCGTGCATGTACTCCTTGTCCAGCGCGTACCGCATGGTGTTGCTCTCGCGCGAGCACGCCCCGCCGATCGTGTCATGGCGGCCGCAGGTATCCGCGACGATGGTCAGCAGGGCGTCACCGAGCTGCGAGTACAGGGTCGTGCCGGTGCTCAGGTACAGCGCCTGCTGGCGGCGGATGGTGTCGCTGGCGCTGTAGCGGTTCGCCGGGTCGTGGGCGTCGTAGAACAGCGTATCCGCCGACTGGTTGCCCTCGACATCGACGATCCGGAGCACCTGGCCCCGTTTGATCTCGCCGCTCCACGGTTCGCCGGCCGGAATGACCTGGCGGAGGAGGGCGGTGGCAGGCGCAAGGGAACTGGTGGTCATGAGCGGGTGAGGAGAGTGCGGGTTCCAGGCTGCGGGTTCGGGTGGAGGAGCGGCTTTACGCGGCGATCGGCGTGATCGCCTGCAAGCAGGCTCCTGCCGGGCTTGTCAGGTCTCATCGCCGCGGAGCGCCACGTACGTTTCGGTGTTTTGAAACGCGCGGCCGTTCTCGGGCCGGCAGCGGCGGCTTGGGTCGTCGCCGGCCACCGGTGGCGTGCGGAAGACCTCCAGCTTCACCTCGCGCGGATGGTACTTCGGATCCGGATCGAGCGGGTGCTGGCAGGTGTTGAGCACCACGAGCGTGTCCAGTTCAAACCGCAGCGACACGTGGCTGCCCCGCGGGGAGTTGCCCGGCACGAACGCCAGCCGCCCGGCTTCGTCCGCCACGACCTTGCTGAAAAGATTCACGTTCGCCACCAGGTCGCGCGGGCCGAGCCCCCATTTCGCCAGCTCGATCAGAAACGCGTCGCGGGCGTTGCGGTGGTAATCGTGGCGCGCGGCCTGGTAGTTGCGGACGCCGTATTTCTCCGTCACCAGCTGCGCGTCGGAGCAGCCGCACACCGTGTCGTGCCAGCCGACGGAGTCGGAGGTGATCGACGCGAGGATCCGGCCCATGTCCGAATGCAGGCAGTACGGCGCCCGCAGATGGAAGATGTGCTGGCCCTTCAGCGTGTCCGGCATGTTGTACCGCTCCGACGGCACCGCGGCGTGGTAGAGCAGGAGGCCGACGTTGGCTCCGCCCTCGAGATCCGTCAGCCGGAGCGTCCGGCCGCGACCGATCACCCCCGACCAGAGGCCGGAGTGTGTCAGCGTTTTGGCGAAGAGCGGCGCGGGAGGGTCGGGATCGATCGTGAGAGTCATGGGACGCGAAGCGGGAAGACCGCGGTGTTACGTTCGTTCAAAATCGTGTGCGGGGTTCTGTTAGCAGCCGCCGCGCCAGCGGAGTCGGAAACGGAAAGAATCGGCGGCGCGCCGCCTCCCGCCCCCGCGGATCACAGCAGCGGCGGAATCGCGGTGGCGGTCAGGTTCAGCTTTGCATGGTCGACGCCTTTGCACCCGGCCAGGGTGTCCGCGAGTTCCCGCAGCGCGCGCGCCGGCCCCTGCACCAGCAGCACTTCGAGGTAGCGGTGATTCTCGAGGTGCACGTGCATCGAGGTCACCACCATCAGGTAATTCCGGTGCTGGATGTCGGCGAGCCGGCGCTGGAGATTCCGCTTCCGAAAATCGTAGACGAGCGTGATGGTGCCGGCCATCCGCCGGTCGCCCAGTTCCTGCGCGTGCTCGACCAGCCGGTCGCGCGCCATCTCGGCGATCGCGTGCGAACGATTCGGCAGTTTCCGGCCCGCCACCATCGCGTCGAGATCCTCCAGCAGTTCCGACGGAAGCGAGACGCTGAACCGCGCCAGGGATCGCCGGTGGGACGCCGGAGGCAGTCGCCGCCGGCCGGGCGAGCGGGCCGGCACAGCCGGGGCGGACTCCGGGGCCGCGGGGTTGGCGGACGGTTCGTGCCCGAGCAAGGGGGGCTCCGGCAGAGGCGTGCTCGGGCACAGCTTCATTCCACCTCGTCCCCCGCCTGTGTGAGCCGGATCATCGGGATGTTCTCGATCGGATACTCGACGTGCGGATGAATCAGTTCGTCCAGCCGCCGGCGGGTCGCGAGAAACTCCGGCGTGGTATCCTGCGACGGGCGACGCGGCCGCGGAACCGGCACCTCGATCAGCTCCTGGATCTCTCCCGGGTTGGCCTTCAACACCAGGATCCGGTCCGCGAGCAGGACCGCCTCGTCGAGGTCGTGCGTGATGAAGAGAACGGTGACATCGACGTTGTGCCAGATCTGCAGGAGGTGCGACTGCATCTGGGCGCGGGTCTGCGCGTCGAGCGCGCCGAACGGCTCGTCGAGGAGCAGGATCCGCGGCTGCGGAGCGAGCGCCCGGGCGATGGCGGTCCGCTGCTTCATGCCGCCGGAAAGCTGCGCCGGATACGCGTCCTTGAACGGGGCGAGTCCAACCAGATCGATCCACTGCAGCGCTTCGCGGTCGGCCTGGCTGCGGTCCATGCCTCCCATTTCGAGCCCGAAGGCCACGTTCCGCGTCACGGTGAGCCAGGGGAAAAGCGTGTAGCCCTGAAACACCATCCCGCGGTCCGGTCCCGGTCCCCGCACCTCGCGGTCGTCCAGCAGCATGCGTCCCGAGGTCGGCTCCTCGAGCCCGGCGAGGATGCGGATCAGCGTGGACTTGCCGCAGCCCGAGGGCCCGATGACGCAGAGAAACTCCCGGCGGTGGACGCGAAACGTGATGTCGTGCAGGGCGGTGGTCGTGCCGCCATCGGAGGTTCCGAACACCCGGCCGAGGTTTTGCACGTCGAGCACGACGGGGCGCTCCCGCAGCCGCCGGAAGCGATCCGCCACCTCGGGCGTTTGCTCGCGATAATCCGCCAGACCGGTGGAAAGGGTGGCGCTCATTCGGCGGGCGAGGAGGTGGCGGGATCGCCCCCGGGCAGCGGGGCCTCCGCCGGCTTCGGCCGGACCCAGGGCTTCGGCGGAAAGAGCGGCACGTCCATGCCGGCGAAAAGCCGGCCGAGAAACGCCGCAAACCGGCTGGGCCGGGTGCGCTTCCACGGAAACAGCCGCCGGCCGACCCAGGCGAGGGCCTGATCGGTCGTGAGCCCGATGATGCCGATGATGATGATGGCCGCGTAGACGTTGTCGAAATTCCGATACTTCGCCTGCTGGTTGATGAAGAACGTGATTCCGCTGCTGATCCCGACGACCTCGGCCACGATCAGGTAGGTCCAGGCCCAGCCCAGCAGGATCCGCTGGTCGTTGTAGAGGTCGACGATGCAGGCGGGCACGACGACGCGCAGCAGCTGCTGGCGCGGGCGGGCGCCGAGCGTCTGCGCGGCCTCGATCAGGGCCGGATCGTGGCGCCGGACGGTGTTCGCGATCACCAGCACCTGTTGAAAGAAGGTGCCGATGAAAATGATCGCGATCTTCGGCGCCTGATAGATGCCGAGCACCGCGACCGCCAGCGCCCCGAACGCCGGTGCCGGCATGTAGCGGACGAAATCGATCACCGGTTCCGTCAACCGCGCGATCGGCGGGTAGGCCCCGCAGAGGATGCCCACCGGCACGCCGACGAGCGACGAGAGGACGAATCCCCAGAAGATCGTGTTGATGCTCACCGCCAGGCTCTCGTGCAGCCAGAGGTCGCCGCGGAGTTGCGGCGGAGTGTGAAACGCCGTCCAGAACGCGCGGGCGACCTCGTGCGGCGCCGGCAGGAACACCGGGTTCGCGGGCACGCCGGTCGCACGGATCGCACCGGGAGTCGCGGCGACCTTGGCGTTCTCCTCGGCGAACACCGGTCCGTCGACCAGCAGCCCCGGCCGGAACCAGGACACCGTGCCGGGATTCGTGATGCGGATCAGCGGGTGCCAGATCCAGGGCACGTAACTGATGGCCGACCACAGCGCGAGCGGGAGCACGAACGAGAGGACGGCGAACATCCGCCGGGTGCCCGGCGAAAGCTCGCGGCCGATGGCGAACGTGTGGTGACCGGGCATGGGATCAGCGCAGGGTCGGGCCCCGCCCGGCAACCGATTGCCGGGAACAGGCGCGAAGGCGATGGGGAGTCGAAGGGCGGGCGGCGCGGGTCACTTGTTCTCCAGCGCCAGCGCCTCGGCGGTGACCTTGTCGTCGATGTAGGTGGAGACGTCCTGCGACTGCTTGTAGACGTTGTTCGCCACGTTGAATTCGTTCGCGACCTTGGACGAACCGGTCAGCGACCCGAAGGTGTTCCCCTTGCCGGCGATGATTTTCTCACCCGTGGCCAGCGAAAGGAAATGCGTGCCGCTGATGAACGCCGCGTAGTCGGCCGGCGTGGAGCCGGTGCGGGCCGCCATGATCTTCAGCGCGTCGGGTTTCGTCGCAGGATCGTTGATGTAGGTCAGCACCTTGTCCCAGACGGACACGAGCTTCACCCATTCGGCCCGGTGCTCCGCGAGGCTTTGGGGCGAGACGGTGATCGTGTCGTAGATCAGCCCCGGTTCGTCCTTGCTGGAGTAGATCGCCGTCGAGCCGGCGACGGCCTTCAACGCCTGCCCCGCATTCGGCTGCCACGCGGCGATCGCATCGACCTGCCCGGACGCCAGCACCTGCGGCGTCTGGTTCGTCGGGGTGTTGACGATCGTCACGTCGGACTCGGACAGGCCGTTTTTCTTCAAGGCGTTCAACAGCATCAGGTGTTCGACGAGTCCGACCTCCAGGCCGATCTTCTTTCCCTTCAGGTCCTTGATCGATTTGATGCCGGGCTTCGCGACGATCATGTCGTTCCCGTTGCTGTAGTCGGTCAGCATCACGATGATGTTCTTCGCGCCGTTCGCGCCGGTCACGAGCGCATCGCCGTTCGTGACCATCACGGCGTCGACCTTGCCGGCCGTGAACGCATCCATCGAGGGGGCGTATTCGAACCAGAGAAAGTCGGCATCGACGCCCGCCTGCTTCAGCCAGCCTTTCTGGATCGCGACCTCCCACGCCACCCAGCCCGGCCAGTCGCTGTAGGCGATCTTGAGCGCGGCGGCGGAGAGTGGCGTGGCGGAGAGACTGAGCCCGGCGAGCACGAGCGCGCAGGCGGAGAAAAGGCGGCGGCGAAGAGTCATGGCGGAGGAGCGTGTTACGATTGTTCGTTTGTGTGTTACGCCTGCCAGGGAGCAGGCCCCGTGCCGCGCGCGGAAGAATTTCTTCCGCGCGGCGCACGACGGGACCACCAAGGCAGCGCGAGCAAGCTCGCGGCCGACGTGGCGATGCGGTGCGGTCGGGATGTAGGAGCCTGCTTGCAGGCGATCAGGGAACGATCGCGAGCAAGCTCGCTCCCTACCCCACGATCGCCGATCCATCGCGAGCAAGCTCGCTCCTGCAGGGCGAGCACAAGGCAGCGCGAGCGAGCTCGCGGCCTAGTATCTAGTTGCTAAAGAGAGCGTGATAACGTGACATCCTGGGATGCCACGACCTGCTACGCCTGTTGACTTGAGTATTGAGGAACGCCGGGACGTGGAGGCGCGGGTGCGTCGCCACGGAGCCGGCCAACTCGAAGTGTTGCGCGCCAAGATCCTGTTGGGCGCAGCGGCGGGCGAGAGTACGCAGGCACTGGCGCAGCGCCTCGACGTGCGCACTGGAACGGTCAGCAAGACCCGTCGGCGGTTCACAGTGGAACGTCTGGGCGCCTTGGTCGACGCCCCGCGATCGGGTCGTCCCCGGCGGTATGACGCCACGGTGGAGCAACGCGTGCTCGCCACGCTGGATCAACCGCCTCCGCGGGGTTTCGCCCGGTGGAATGGGCCACGGCTGGCGGCACATCTGGGCGATGTCGACGTTCATCAAGTTTGGCGGGTGTTGCGCGTGCGCGGCATCAGTTTGGAACGTCGGCGTTCCTGGTGTTTGTCGACCGATCCACAGTTCGAACAGAAGGCCGCCGACGTTGTGGGGCTGTATCTGGCGCCGCCGGTGAACGCCGTGGTGCTGTCCGTCGACGAGAAACCGCACATTCAGGCGCTGGAGCGCTCGCAAGGCTGGTTGCGGCTGCCTAATGGCCAAAGCCTGACCGGTTTTTGCCACGAATACGAGCGGCACGGCACCACCACGCTGTTCGCCGCGCTCAATATCGCCACTGGCCAGGTTCGGGCTGGCCACTACCAGCGCCGGCGGCGGCTGGAGTTTCTCGATTTCATGAACCAGGTGATCGCCGAGCATCCGGACCGCGAAGTGCATGTCGTGCTCGACAATCTCTCCACCCATAAGCCCAAAACCGATCGATGGCTGGCGGCCCATCCCAAGGTCCACCTGCATTTCATCCCGACCCATGCCTCGTGGCTCAATCAGATTGAAGTCTGGTTCAGCATTCTCAGCCGGCAGGCCTTACGCGGCGCCAGCTTCACCTCCGTGGCACAGGTCCGCACCGCCATCGACGACTTCATCACCGCCTACAACCCAAACGCACATCCGTTCGCTTGGACAAAAGTCGACGTCCGCCCAAAGTCTCTCGCCAGTAAATACGCGGACTTAGAAAAGTAGATACTAGTGCCGAACCGGGCGATGCTCGGGAGTCGAATGTAGGTCGCCTGCTCGCAGGCGCGGTTTTGGGCGCAGGCCGCCTGCTTGCAGGCGCGGTTTGACGCGAGCTGCCAGACGCGCGAGCGAGCTCGCGGCCTACGGGGCGAAACAATCGGGCGCGAGCGAGCTCGCGGCGCAGGGACAACCCGCTACTTCTTTGGCGCCGGACTCGGAGCTGCCGGCGGCGCGGGTTCGAACAGTTCCGCGATCGTGTGGGGCAGGGGATTGGCCACGTAATCCGCCACCTCGAACGCGCGTTGCTTCATCAGCGCATTGATCGGCGCATTCGCATCGGTGCTCGTGACGAACGCAAAGGCCGGACCCGCGGGAATGGTTTCGAATTCCGGCGCCGGCGGCGTGCCCGGCTTGGCCGGTCCGCTCTTCGCGAGAGGGGAAGCGGAGCCGGGCGTCGCCGGGGCTGCCTTCCCGCCCGCTGCCGGTGTCGGCGGCTTCACTTTCTTCTCCTCCGGTTTCCGCCCGATCGCCACGGTGTAGGTCGTGCCGTCGAACGTCGTCAGCTTGAAGGCGCGCAGGTGCTGTCGCGCGACGGCCACCCGCGGATCGGTGGGATCGGTCGTGTCGGAAAAACGGAGCGGCGCCAGCGAGCCGAGCAGCGACGAGATCCGGTCGGTCTTGAGCTTTTCGTTCGGTGGCGTCTTGTCGGCCGTCCACGGCGCGTCCTTCTTGGGCCGCGAAACGACGACCGTTTCCTCCGGCGTTCCGGCGCCGTGGGACGGAAGCGTGAGTTCGATCTTCGCGATGTCCTCCGGTTTCACGTTCAGGAGCTGGGTGTCGGCCCAGCTCTTCGAATCGGCATCGACCCACGTGTTGAGCGTCGCAAGATAGGCCTTGGGTTCGTTGCCGAACCGCACGAACCGGCCGCCGGTTTCCGCCGCCTTGCCGAGCGTCACGGACCACAGCTCCTTGCCGCTGCCGTCGAGCAGCCCGATTTTCGTATCCTTGAATTCGAGCCGCGCGATCCGCTCGGGGCTGCGCGTGACCAGCCGCTGCAGGGTCGCCTGGGTCAGGTCGTCGACGAACCGGGAGAGCTTCTGAAAATCCGCCGGCAGGTCGAAATACGTCGCCACCCGCCAGCTGCCGTCGCCCTGGCGCACGAGGGTGACGGACTTGCCCTGGTCGGAGATCTGCAGTTTCGCCGCCTTCTCGACCACGGAGCGGTCGACCAGATTCCGGCCCACCCTCGCATCCGCGCTGGTCGGAGCGCGACGATCGCGGATCAGCGCGACGATGCCGGACAACACGGCGAGAACGACGATCGTGAGGGCGAGAGTGCGAAGTTTCATCGTGAGGGAAGGCGGGCGGGAGACATCCGTCGGTGCGCGGACGGTTCTAGGCGCGGCGGTGACGGTAGAACCAGAAGCCGAACAGGCCGACCAGCAGCGGCGAGGTGATGAGGTTCGCGATCAGGAGGCGGTTTTCGAGCGCATCGATGCCCTCGCGCAGCGCCCGGCGGATTTCCCGGCGCTCACCGCGCAGCGTGGCGGACTGTTTCTGGAAATCCTCGATCGCCTTGGCGACTTCCGGCGACGCCACGAGGCGGTTGCCCTCGGTTTTCTTGCCCTGGAGTTCGCTCAATTTCGACTGCACCGCCGCCAGCCGGGCATCGAGTTCCGTCAGCTTTTGCTGGTATTGCTTCTGCGCCTTGACCTCCATCGCGCGCACGACCGTGAATGGCCGGAGCGACGTGCCCTTGCCGCGAATGGACACCAGGTCGCGCGAGCCTCCAAGGAAATCCACCGCGTTGGCGGCGAACGCGAGGTTGTCGTTGAACGGTTCGGCGGCGGTCTGGCCGAAGAAGCTGAGCTTGCGCACGCTGTAGTTGTCAAACAGCCAGTCGGTGTCGGCGACCACCAGCAGCGACGAGGTGGTCTTGGATTCGGTGAGGTGCTCCGCCGCGGGCTTGCCGGCGGCGGCTTCCGGCTTTCCGGCCTTGTCCTTTTTGTCCGCCGGCTTCGGTTCGTCCTCGGGCGCGCCGTTCGGGAAGGCGCTCTTGAAGCGGCCGGTGATCAGCGCGGCGATCGTCTTCCGCCCGCTCGGCGTGATCTGGCGGGCCACCTCGTCCGGCTGCGCGAACTGGAGGCTCGCGGTCGGCACCTCGCCGGCCTGCGCGGACGTCTGCACCAGCGGCGTGAACGTGAGGTCGTTGCCCGGCTTCTGCGACAGGGCGCCGGCTTCGATGAACAGGAGAGAGCTGAGCTGCGCCGTCGGCAGCGCCTGGCTGTTGAAATCGTCGCGCCGGAGATTGAGCCAGATCGGATAGCGCGCGATCCCGCCGCCCTGCGTCTGGACCTGCGTCGCGTTCTCCAGATCGCCGACCACCTGCGCCGGGTCGTAGGCGATCCCCCAGGCGTTGAACAACACCGGCAGGTCGCTCGAGACGTTCGGCTGCGGCCCCCCGAACATCGCCTGCTGCCCGCCCATCCGCTTGAAGTATTGCGACGACGGATCGACGCACAGGAAGACCGGCTTGCCGGCCAGCAGGAACTGGTCGATCGCGAACTGGAGCTTGGGTGACAGGTTTTCGGGATGAATCACCGCCAACTCGTCGAGGTTGGCCGGCAGTTCGGTCGCACTGGGCTCGACCGTGACGATGTCGTACGACTGCTGCCACTCGTCGACGATGAACTGCGGCTCCTGCGGGCGCCGCGCCATCATCATCTGCATCTGCGGCGTGCCCTGGAGCGGCAGGCTGGTGAGCAGGCCCAGCTTGCGCTTGTCGATCAGCTGCACGCTGTAGATCAGCTTGGAAAGGTCGTATTCCAGGAACTGCTCCCGTTGCGGCGTGAATGCCGGGATCGTCTTCTGCTGGTCCGCCTGCGTCACCACGAGGCCGAAATAGAACGGCTCGCCGCCGGCCTGCGCGACCTGCGGCGTGAGCCCGGCCGCAGTCGCCCGCTCCTCCTCCGGCGTGTCCGGCCGGGGGTTGATCCCATTGAGCGTGAGCTTGCCATGCCCGGCGCGGACGTATTCGCGCAGCATCTCCCGCACCCGGGTCGCGTAATTCTTGTACGCGATGGGGAGGCCGGAGGCGTCCTTCGAGTAGTACAGGTCGAGCGTGATCGGCTCCTCCACCTTGCCCAGCAGCGCCTTCGTCCCCGGCGACAGCGAGTAGATCGATTCCGCCGTCAAGTCGAGCCGGGTGGGAATGGAGGAGGCGAGGTAGTTGACCAGCACCAGCCCGACAAAGAGCAGGAGGACCGCGATGGTTTTGCTTCCGAATTTCATGACGGGGCGGGGAAAGGGTTCAGCGTTCGAGCGCCACCACGTTGAGGAACAGCGTGAATCCGATCAGCGAGAGGAAGAACACGATGTCCTTCGGATCGATGATGCCCCGCGCGAAGGCGTCGAAATGCGTGATGAAGCTGAAATTCGCGAGCGTGTCCGAGACGGACACCGGCAGCATGCTCTGGAGAAACTCGGTGAAGCTGCTGTAGCCCAGGAACAGCAGGACGGCGCAGGCGATCAGGCCGAGCACGAAGCTGATGACCTGGTTCTTCGTCATCGCCGAGGCGAGGGCGCACACGCCGAGATAGCCGCCCGCCATCAGCACCGCGCCGACGTAGTTGCTGAACAGGACGCCCCAGTCGGGCTGGCCGAGATACGCCACCGTGATCACCATGGGAAAACTGAGCGCGACGGCGACCGCCAGAAACGCCCACCCGGCGAGAAACTTCCCGACCACCGCCTCGAGCGTCGTGATCGGCAGCGTGAACAGCAGCTCGATCGTGCCCGACCGTTTTTCCTCCGACCACAGCCGCATGCCGACGGCCGGCACGAGAAACAGGTACAGCCACGGGAAGAACATGAAGTAGCTGTCGAGGCTCGCGACACCTGCCTTGAAGAACCCGCCGTACCGTGAAAACGCCAGCGAAACGGAGATCACCAGAAACGCGATCAGGACGACATAGGCCACCGGCGAGCGGAAATAGCCCATGAATTCGCGTTTGAACACAGGAGGGATTTGGCGCATGGGAAAAACTCGGGAAAGAACGATCGCGGCCTTCAGCCGCCCCGGGGACCGCGCACCGGTCCGGACCCGGCCGGGACCATGGCGCCACGTCGATCGAATCCTGCGGTAGCCACGGGGATCAAATGTCTCCTTTGGTCAGATCCTGGAAGATGTCGTCGAGCCGGGCTCCAGGCCGGCGCGCCCGCAGCTGCGCCGGCGTCTCGTCCACCACGATCCGGCCCTGCGAGATGATGATGACGCGATTGCAGATCGCGTCCATTTCCTCGAGGATGTGCGTCGACAGGATCACGGCCTTCTGCGTCGCCATGCTCTTGATCAGTGCGCGCACCTCGTTCTTCTGATTGGGATCGAGGCCGTCGGTCGGCTCGTCGAGGACCAGCGCGGGCGGATCGTGCAGCAACGCCTGGGCGAAGCCGACGCGCTGCTTGTAGCCCTTGGACAGCGTCTCGATCGACTGCTTCCGCACCGAGTCGAGATGCGTCAGCGCGACGGCCCGCCCGACGACGCGCTCGCGGTCCGGGGCCGTGCGGAAGCCGCGCACCTCGGCGATGAACCCGAGAAATTCCTCGGCCGTCATTTCCGGATAGGCCGGCGCGCTTTCCGGCAGGTAGCCGAGCCGGCTCTTCACCGCCACGGGATCCTCGGCCACGTCGATGCCGTCGACCGTCGCGGTGCCCGCGTCCGCCCGGAGGAAGCCGGCGATCATTTTCATCGTCGTCGATTTGCCCGCGCCGTTCGGCCCGAGAAACCCGAGAATGTCCCCGCGGTTCACGCGGAAGGAGATGCCGTCGACTGCGCGCTTCGCACCGTAGGTTTTGACCAGGCCTTTGACTTCGATCATGAGGGAAACAACAGCGGCTGAGTAATATCGCGGTTTCGAATGTTCCGGTGATTGCGAGCCTGCCTACAACCCAGCCGGCGCGACCGAGGCAAGCGGAAACTCTCGCGCGCGCCTCTGGCGAACGGCATCCCGGCGTGCCGCCGTCCGAAAGACCCCTCGTCCTCCGGCCGGCGCGTGTCGGACGATCCCCTACACGGCTGTCGCTGCCCGCTCTTTTTCGGTCTTGAGCCGGAGCTGGCCGCAGGCGGCGTCGATGTCGTGGCCCTTCTCGCGACGGAGCGTCGTGGATACGCGCGCCGTCCGCAGCACGTCCGCGAACCGCTCCTGGCGGGCGGCGGACGGTCGCTTCCACGGCAGCCCCGCGACCGTATTGTACGGGATCAGGTTCACGTGCGCGTGCAGGTCCACCGCGATGTCGCGCAGCTTTTCCGCCTGATCCAGGTCGTCGTTGACGTCCTCGATCAGGATGAACTCGAGCGTGACCATCCGGCCGTGGCTCCCGGCAAACTCCTTCACCGCCGGCAGGAGGCGGGCCAGCGGGAATGCCCGGTTCACCGGCATGATCCGGTCGCGCACTTCGTCGGTCGCTCCGTGGAGCGAGATCGCGAGCCGGAACCCGAGCGGCTCCTCGGCCAGCTGCCGGATCTTCGGCACGAGGCCGCTCGTCGAGATGGTGATGCGCCGCGCACCGAAACCGAGCCCCCAGTCGGCGTTGAGGATCGTCAGGGCGCGCAGCAACGCATCGTAGTTCGCGAGCGGCTCGCCCATGCCCATCACCACGATGTTGTCGAACGAGGCGAGTTCCGGCCGGGCGCGCGGCGTTCGCGCGTCCTCGCCGTAGCACGCCTGGAGCAACTGCGCCACGATCTCGCCGGCCGAGAGGTCCCGCTTCAGCCCGGCGAGCCCGCTGGCGCAAAACACGCAGCCCATCGCGCAGCCAACCTGGGTCGAGATGCAGATCGTCTTGCGTGAATGGTCGACGCCGACGCCTTCCTGCGGCGCGCGGATGATCACGGTCTCGATCAGCGCCCGGTCGCGCAGCTCGAGCAGCAGCTTGTCGGTGACGTCGCCCGACTGCCGGTTCAACACGAGATCCGCCGGGATCAGGTCGAACTGTTCGGCAAGCCAGGTCCGCAGCGGCTTCGGCAGGTTCGTCATCTCGTCCCAGCTCCGCACGCGTTTCTGGTAGAGCCAGGTGAGGATTTGCCGCGCGCGAAACGCCGGTTCGCCGTGCGCGCCCAGCGTCGCGGTGAGGGACGCGAGCGTTTCGCCGGTGAGCGGAGGTTTGGCGGGCGTGAACTTCATCCGGTGGGAGTGTTGGGCGGGGTCGCAGGGCGAGTCTAGAGCGAACCCGGCCCCGCAGCAACGCGGCCGAACTCCACCCGCTTCCCCGCCAGCCCCCGCGAAGGGGTTGCGGACGCGGCGTTCTGTGCTAAATGCAGGAGATGAAACCCCTTGTCGCATTCGCCGTTTGCTGCGTCTCGCTCACCTGCCTGGCGGCCGCACGGACGCCGCCCGTCTTCACCGGTTCGATCGAGCGGCTCGATCCGGCGTTCGACCGCCTCGTTGCGCCCGACGCCCGGCTGGAGAAGATGGCCGAGGGGTTCACGTGGTCCGAGGGTCCGGTGTGGCTGAACGGTGCGCTTCTGTTTTCGGACGTTCCGAAAAACACGGTGTACCGCTGGCGGCCGGGCGCCACCTCGGCCGAGGTCTTCCTGCACCCGAGCGGTCAGGCGGTGCCGGCGCCGGGGTTTCGCGAACCCGGGTCGAACGGGCTGGCGCACGATGCCCAGGGCCGGCTGCTCCTCTGCCAGCAGGGCGAGCGGCGGATCGCGCGGTACGACCAGGGCAGGTTCACGAGCCTGGCCGACCGGTTCGAGGGCAAGCGCTTCAACAGCCCGAACGACCTCGTGGTGCGCCGCAACGGGGACATCTACTTCAGCGATCCGCCGTACGGCCTCGAGGGCGGCGAGAAATCGCCGCTGCGCGAACTGCCGTTCGCCGGCGTGTACCGCGTCACCCCCGCAGGCGTGGTCTCGCTCCTGGTGAAGGACCTGACGCTGCCCAACGGCGTGGCGTTTTCCCCGGACGAGTCGCGGTTCTACGTCACCGTCAGCGACCCGCAGGCGACGCGGATCATGGTGTACGACGTCCAGCCCGACGGCACGCTGGCCCACGGGCGGGTGTTCTTCGACGCGGAGCCGCGGGTCGTCGCCGGACAAAAGGGTTTGTGCGACGGGATGAAGGTCGACCGGGACGGCAACGTCTGGAGCGCCGGCCCGGGCGGCGTGCTGGTGATCTCCCCCGCCGGCCGGCTGCTGGGCGTGCTGCACACCGGCCAGCCCACCGCCAACTGCGCCTGGGGAGAGGATGGTGGAACGCTCTACATCACCGCGAACATGTTCCTGCTCCGGCTCCGCACGCTGACGCGCGGAGCCGGATGGTGAACGGGTGATCCGGCCGGCGACTGGTCGCTACTTCGCCAGCGCGCGGTTCAGCGCGCTGACGATCGCCTTGATCGAGGCCAGCTCGATGTTGGTGTCGACGCCGGCGCCGAACAGCGTGAGTCCGCGATCGGTCTTGATCTGGATGTACGAGACCGCACGGGCCTCGGCGCCCTTGCCCAGCGAGTGCTCCGAATAATTGAGCAGTTCGAACCGGGGCAGGGACGTGTCCTGCAGGGCCCGCACGAACGCGTCGATCGGGCCGTTGCCCTCGCCCGCGAGCTTGTGCAGCTCGCCGTCGATCCGGATCCGCGCTTCGCATTTCACGGCGGCCATGCGCTCCACCGTCTTGAAATGCTCGAGCGCGATGGGTGACGTGCGATCCAGATACTCGTTGGCGAACGCGGCCTGGACTTCCGCAGCGGTGAGCTCCCGGCCGGTCGAGTCGGCGAGATCGTTCACGATCCGGCCGATTTCCTTGTGCATCAGCTTGGGCAGCTGGTACCCGAAATCGTGCTCGAGCACGTAGGCGACGCCGCCCTTGCCCGACTGGCTGTTGATCCGGATGATCGCCTTGTAGCTGCGGCCGATGTCTGCGGGATCGATCGGAATGTACAGCACGTCCCATGGCTGGCCCGGCTTCTGCGCCGCCCAGGATTTCTTGATCGCATCCTGGTGCGATCCGCTGAATGCCGTGAACACGAGCTCGCCCGCATACGGCTGCCGGGCCGGGACCTCCAGCCGGGTGCAGCGCTCGTAGACGTCGCGGATGTGGTTGATGTCCGAAAGATCGAGGTTCGGATGGATGCCGTGGGTGTAGAGGTTCATCGCCACCACGACGATGTCCAGGTTGCCCGTGCGCTCGCCGTTGCCGAAGAGCGTGCCCTCGACCCGGTCGGCGCCGGCCAGCAGCGCCAGCTCGGTCGCAGCGACGCCCGTGCCGCGGTCGTTGTGGGTGTGCAGCGACACGATTGTGTGGTCGCGCCGGGACAGGTGCGTGCACATCCACTCGATCTGGTCCGCGTGCACGTTGGGCGTGGCATACTCGACCGTGGCCGGGAGGTTGAGGATGATCTTGTCCTCGACGGTGGGCTGCCACACGTCGGTCACCGCCTCGCAGATCTCGAGGGCGAACTCCAGCTCCGTGCTGGTGAAGCTCTCCGGGGAATACTCGAGCCGCATCCGGGTGCCCTGCGCGACCACGGGCTGCATGCGGGCCTTGAGCAGCGCCACCGCGTCCGTCGCGATCCGGCGGATCTCCGGCGGCCCGGCGTTGAACACGTAGCGCCGCTGGGCGGGCGAGGTGGAATTGTAAAGGTGGAAGATCACGCGGCCGGCTCCCGCGACCGCCTTGAGCGAACGGGTGATCAGGTCCTCGCGACACTGGCACAGGATCTGGATCCAGACGTCGTCCGGGATCCGTTTCTCCTCGATGAGCCGCCGGCAGAAATCGAACTCGATTTGCGACGCGGACGGAAAGCCGATCTCGATTTCCTTGAACCCGATCTTCACCAGCAGCTCGAAATATTCGAGCTTCTCCTCGACGCTCATCGGGATCGCGAGCGCCTGGTTGCCATCGCGGAGGTCGACGCTGCACCAGGCCGGCGCGCGCGTGAGCGTGCGGTTCGGCCACTGGCGGTTGGGCAGGGCGACGGGTGGAAACGGGCGGTACTTGGTGACGGGTGCTGACTGCATGGTGCGGAAAGATTTAATGGCAAAACACGGACGAAAACAGAGAGAAAAACACGCCGGCCGGAGTCGGCGGACGGACGCTGGCGGGAACGCACGATCGGCCGCTACGCGGCGATTTTGAGATCGTGCGCGGACGTAAGTCGAAGCAGCGCCTGGACAACGTTTCGCATCAGAAGCGGAACGTCTATCGGCACCGCCGGCCGAAAGTCAAGGAGCGTAACCGCTCTGTAAACGAGTCCGTCTTGCCTGTTATGCGCGCGCTTGCATGTCTTTATCCATGTCCGTCGACGAGCCCTTCGATCTTGCCGGCTGTCTCGAGCGCGTCCGGCAGCGCGATCAGGACGCCGCGCGCCAGCTCGTCGACCACCTTTACCCGCTGGTCATCCGCATCGTGCGCGGGCGACTGCCGCGCCGCGTCGCCGAGGAAGACCTGACGCAGGAGATCTTTCTGAAGATGTTTTCGCGACTCGAACAGTATCAGGGATCGGTGCCCTTCACGCACTGGGTGTCGCGGATCGCGGTCACGACCTGCATCGATCACCTGCGCGCCCAGCAGCGCCGCCCCGAGTTCCGGTGGGCGGACCTGTCCGAGAACGAGGCCAACATGCTCGACGCCGTGCTGACGAACAAGGACGCGGCCGCGCCTGACGATGCGCTCGAGGCGCACGAGCTGGTGCACAAGCTGCTCGGCCAGCTCAAGCCGGAGGACCGGATGGTGCTCCAGATGCTGGATCTGGAGCAGAAATCGATCGCGGAAATCAGCGCGCTGACGGGTTGGAACACTTCGCTGGTGAAAGTCCGCGCTTTTCGGGCGCGGCGGAAGTTGCAGAAGCTGTTCCAGGAACTACAACGGAGGGAACGATCATGAAGAACGAGTTCACAGGCTGGTCGCGACTGGTTGCAGCCGCGCGGCAGCTGCCCGACGACCGCGACACGGCGGCACCGTATGGATTTTCCACGCGCGTGGCGGCGCTGGCGATGGCGCCGGAGCGGCAGGTCTGGCGCTCGCTGTTCGACCGTCTGTCCTGGCGGGCGCTCGGCGTCGCGGGGGTTCTCGCCCTCCTGAGCGTTGCGACGAACTTTGCCTCCGCCGGCAGCTCGACGGATGACGATGTGCTCTCGGATGGCGGCGCGGTTGCCGCGCTGTTCGACATCTCCTAGTTCCCGACCACGCCATGGATCCATCCTGGAAGGCCATCCTCGCGTTCGCCGGCGTGTTCGTGGCCGGCGGACTGTGCGGCGTCGCGCTGTCGTACCGTCTGCCGCATGCACCGCATCCCCGGCCTCACATCATGCAGCGGCTCGAGCGGGATCTGGCGCTGACGGATGCGCAGAAGGAGAAGATCGAGCCGATGGTGCATCGGGCGCAGGAGGACGTGCAGCGGCTGCGCCGCGAAAACATCCGCAGCATCGGCGCGGTGATGGAGAAACTCCAGAGCGACATCGCCGCCGAACTCACGCCGGAACAGCGCGTGAAGCAGGACGCGATGCGCAAGCGCTTCCGGGAGCGGGTCGAGCGGATGCGCGCGGAATTTCGCGATCGCTCCGGGCCGCCGTCTGGCGACCGCTCGTAGCCGGAAGGCGTGCGGGCGGTGGCCGGGGTTCAGTTCGCCCTTGCGCCCGAGGGGGAGGGCACATGGTGCGCGTCGGCCAGGTGCCATGCATGGGCAGGCGCGTGAACTCCGCCAGGACCGGAAGGTAGCAACGGTAACGACGTTCTCCCAGTGCCGTGGAGTGCCTGGCCACTTTTATTTTCCCGATGGCGCGTCGGAGCCCGGATGAAACCAGCCGGAGCGGGAAACCGGGCATTGACCGCGCCGTTCCGCACTCGTCATTCTGCATTCTTCCTTCGGCATGAGCACCGGTTACCAAGTCATCGCCCGCAAATGGCGGCCGCAGACCTTTGCGGACGTGGTTGGCCAGGACCACGTGATTCGCACGCTGAAAAACGCGATCGCGCGGAACCGGATCGCGCACGCGTACCTGTTCGTCGGACCGCGCGGGACGGGGAAGACCTCGACGGCGCGCATCTTCGCCAAGGCGCTCAACTGCACGGGCGGCCCAAACGCCGACTTCGATCCGAACGATCCGGCGTGCCTGGCAATCGCGGACGGGTCCCATCTCGACGTGATCGAAATCGACGGCGCCTCGAACAACGGCGTCGATCAGGTGCGGGACCTGCGCGACACCGTGCAATACGCGCCGGCCCAGGGGCGCTACAAGGTCTACATCATCGATGAGGTGCACATGCTGTCCGCGGCGGCGTTCAACGCGCTGTTGAAGACCCTCGAGGAGCCGCCGGCGCACGTGAAATTCGTCTTCGCCACCACGGATCCCCAAAAGGTGCTGCCGACGATCATCTCGCGCTGCCAGCGGTTCGACCTCAAGCCGATCCCGCCGGACCTGATCATCGCCCGGCTGAAGCAGATTGCCGCGGCCGAGAAGATCAAGGTCAGCGACGCCGCACTCGAGAGCATCGCGCGCATGGCCGACGGCGGGATGCGCGACGCCCAGTCGATCCTTGATCAGATGATCTCGTTCTGCGGCACCGAGGTTTCCGAAGCGGACGTCCTCGACGTGTACGGGCTCGTCGGTGCGGCCAAAATCGCCGAACTCGGGGCGGCCCTGGCGGCCGGCGACCACCGGAAGATCGTGGCGATCGTCGACGATTGCGATGCCGGTGGCCGCGATCTGGTCCGGCTGCTGGCCGATCTCCAGGCCCACATCCGCGTGGCGCTGCTGGACGCAATTGCGCAGGGCGGCCAGTCCGGGCAGCTCGGCAGCGCGCTGACGACGGAACAGCTCACCCGCATGCTCGATGCGCTGCGGGAGGGCGAAGGCGCCGTCAAACTGGGGCTCGCCGAAAAGATCAATTTCGAGGTCACGCTCCTCAAAGCCGTCGACGCGAGTCGCGCCCGGGCGATCGACAGCCTGATCAAGGAGCTGGCGGCGATCGCCGAGGCGGCGCCGGGCGGCAGCGAAAAAAAAAAGAACTGATTGAGCGGCTGGCCGGCGGGATCACCGCTGCGCCGGTGATGCCGATGGAACCGGCCAGCGGCGACGGCGTGGCGGCAAAAGACGTGCCCGCCGCGGCCCCGGCGGTGCCGGCCGGCGCGGTCGAGGAGGCCGGCGGCTGGCCCGACGACCGGGCGGAGGCGGCGTTCATCGCGGAGGAGCGCGGACGCGGCGAACCGGCGAACGCGGCCAGTGCGGCAAACGCGATGGCCGTCGCCCGGGCGCCGGAAGAGACCGAGCCGCAGGCGCTGCCGACCGTCGACGAACTGGTGCAGCGCATTCCGCCGGGGACGGTCGAACTTCTCGATGAACTGTTCCGCGCGAAATTCGTCGCCGTGCGGCGGGTCAGGAAATCGGATCTGAAGACGATCCAGCCCGACGCTGATCCTGCCGGCTGAGGATTCTTTGGCTGGGAGACAAGGACGTCGCTCGCATCTTCCGGCCTTCGGCGCCCGCAAGGGGCGGCCGGGACGCGAATTCAGCGGCGCGGGAATTGCCGCGTGCGACCGCGATGCTCAACCGGTCCAGACGCTGCCGACCAGGGGGCGTCCGTCGACCGACAGGGCGTAAACGTACGTCTGCACGGCATCCTCGGCGAATGGCGGGCGGAGCGGCACGGGCTCGCGGCGGTAGAGGCCGAGGTCGAGCCCTTCGAGATGGTCGAGCGACGCGAGTGTATCCGCGTCGACGGACCAGACCTCGCCGAACACCCCGTCGCGATCCTCCGGCACGCGCACCATCCCGGGAAACCCCCCGAGATCATAGAGCAGATATCCGGGGACGGTCCGTCCGACCCCGAGAAAGGTCTGCGCTGCCAGGAACGGGTGGTTGCTGCAGCCGCGTTTGAGCGTGCCGTAAACGAAGAGCAGCGTCGGGGCCGTGGGCGTCACCGGAATTCAATCACGAGCTACTGCAGTTCAACGACGATCGCGGTCGTGTTGTCACGCCCCGAATTGCGCACGGCGGTCTCGACCAGCCGCTGGGCCCGCGACGTCGGGTCGCCCTCGCCCGGCTCCGCGCGGGCCAGCTCCTCGATTTCGCGGTCCCACAGACCGTCCACCAGCCCGTCCGAGCAGAGGAGGAAGCGGTCGCCCGGTCGGTGCGCCACCGCGCCCAGCTGCGGTTCGATGAATTGATTGCCGGCGCCCAGCGCCTGCTGGAGCGCATTCCTGGTCGGATGCGTGCGGGCCTGGCGCTCGTTGATCGCGCCGCGGCGCCGCAGTTTGCCCGCGAGCGTGTGGTCCTGGGTGACCTGGTTGAGGCCGCCATCGCGCGACAGGAAATAGATCCGGCTGTCGCCGATGTGACCGAAGTACGCCCAGTCCGGCGTGACCCAGCAGAGGCTGAGCGTGCAGCCCATGCCGGCGCATTCCTCGTACGAATTGCCGAGCTTGAGCAGGTCCGCGTGGATGGACGCGAACAGTTCCGTCAGGATGTCCTGAAAGCCGCTCGACATCCCGGCGGCGGAAAGCCGGAAACCGCGGGGCAGGAGCCGGGTCACGCGGTCGACGGTGATCCGGCTGGCAAATTCGCCGGATTTCGCCCCGCCCATTCCGTCGCTGACGGCGAACACGAAGTCCGTGCCGCCCAAGGACGCCTCGCCGGTCTTGCCGAGATAGCGGACCTCATGGCCGTCGAAGTTCAGCGCGAGGAACGTGTCCTCGTTGTTGGACCGGTACCGGCCGACGTGAGTGAGGCCGGACCAGCGCACGAGGCGGCTCGGCGCCGCGGCTTCCGGAGGAGTGCCGGGAGCGGCATCGGGGTTGCTCATTGATCGAGGCTGGGCTTCAACGACGCGTTGGCGCCGCCCTGCAACAGGGTGGCGAATTCAAAATCGATCACGCAGAAGCGGCCGTCGGCGATCCGGTAGGTGATGTTCCGCAGCTCGCGATCCTCGTGGCGGACGCCGAAACTCTCCAGTTCGGCGAAGATCTCCTTCTGCCGCTCCTCGCCCAGCTGCGTGACCCGGCCGCCGCAGTTGGTGGTCACGATCTTGAGCTGGGCGGGATCGACCTCCAGCAGTCGGGGCACGAACGTGCAGCCCGCTTGCTGCAGATGGCGCAGGATCCGCACCTCATGCTCGAAACGTTCGCGGGCCATGTGTCCCCGAAACGTCTTGTGGACGCGGCCGTCGAAGCCGATCCGGACGAGGGCGCGGGCCGTGTCTTTCACTTCGTGCATGATTCGGAACGCCGGCAGGCTCCGCGTCCGGGCAGGCAGACGCAAGCACCCGATAAAACATGGAGCGCAGGCGACTTGCGCATGAGGGATGCGTCATAACCGGCCTGGCCTCGATAAAGCGCGTCGCGTGGCATGCGAGTTGCTAAATCGAAAGGCTGTTTTCGCGCTGGCGCATTTTCGGCATGGTTACCTGTTGACGATCGTTGCGCGCAAACGGCAAAAGCATCTGTCACTCAATCGGACTTTTCTATGGCCAAAATCAAACTGGAATACATCTGGCTCGATGGTTACACGCCGATGGCGAACCTTCGTTCCAAGACCAAAATCATCGACGGCGACGTCGCCTCATTGACGCTGAAGGACGTTCCGATGTGGGGATTTGATGGCAGCTCGACCCAGCAGGCGGAAGGCAAGAGTTCCGATATCCTGCTCAAGCCGGTGGCGCTCTATCCCGACGCCTCCCGCAAGAATGGTTTCCTCGTGATGAACGAGACGCTGCTGGCGAGCGGAGAGGCGCATCCGTCGAACTCGCGAGCGACGATTCCCGACGATCCGGACACCTGGTTCGGCTTCGAGCAGGAGTATTTCTTCTGGCAGGACGGCGCGCCGCTCGGCTTCCCGAACAACGGATTCCCTTCGCCGCAGGGTCCGTACTATACCGGGGTGGGATCCCGGAACGTCGGGCCGGTCGCGCGCAAGCTGGTCGAGGAGCACATCGATCTCTGTATTGCCGCCGGGATCAACATCGAGGGCATCAACGCCGAGGTCGCGAAAGGCCAGTGGGAGTTCCAGATTTTCGGCAAGGGCTCCAAGACCGCGGCCGACCAGATGTGGGTTGCGCGTTATCTGATGATGCGTCTCTGTGAGTCGTACAGCATCGACATCGAGTGGCGCTGCAAGCCCGTCCGTGGCGTGTTCGACGCCCCGCTCGATTGGAACGGCTCCGGCATGCACACGAACTTCTCGACGAAATTCTTGCGCGAGGTGGGCGGCAAGGCCTACTTCGACAAGCTCATGGCGGCATTCAACAAGCACATGGACGAGCACATCGCCGTCTACGGCCCGGAGAACCACCTGCGCCTCACCGGCCTGCACGAGACGCAGTCGATCGACAAGTTCACCTTTGGGCTTTCCGACCGCGGCGCGTCGGTCCGGCTGCCGGTCAACTTCATCAAGAACGGCTACAAGGGATATCTCGAGGATCGCCGGCCGAATTCCGCGGCCGACCCGTATCTCGTGGCCGGCCGGATCCTGAAGACGATCCAGCTGGTTCCGACGAGCTGAGGCTCGAGCGAGCTGACTTCGAAGCGCCACCTGCGGGTGGCGCTTTTTTTTTGGTGCGCCCGGCAGGGCGCACCTGCTGGACAGTGAACATGAGTAAACACACATGTAAGTCTGTTGACCGCCCTGCAGAGGGAAGGTCTAGCCGAAGGGCAACTGCGGCGTCGCGAGGCGACCGTGGGAAGGAAGCCCATGGCAAAGCGCTGGCCTGACGAACAGGAATCGCATGAGGCGTACGCGTTGGGCGAGGAGGCCAATATCTCTAAAGCCCGAAGTCTGCACGGAAAGCGCGTACGTAGATGCGGCAGGCATAAGCGTGAAGGCAGGTGCGCATTACCCGGGGAGATCTGCGGAGCCGCTCGCAAGGGCTACCGACGCCGGAAGGCGTTGGGACAACTTCGCAGAAGTCAGCCGAGGTCATAGTAGCCCGAGATCAGGGGTGAAGGACCGAACCGAAAGAGGACGGTGCAAACCGAATCCATGATTCGACGTGAAGCAGCAGAAGAGTCCGCCGTGTATCGGACTGCCGTGGGCGAAGTCGCTGGCCGGAATGCCAGTGGGAACGCGCAAGGTGCGGCAAGCGCAGCATCGGAGGAAAGTCACTGCATCGGGCAAGGGACGGGACTGATCGAGCAGATGATCGAACGCGGCAACCTGAACGCCGCGTGGAAACAGGTCCGACGAAACAAGGGAGCAGCAGGAGTCGATGGGCTCGATATCGAGCGCACGGCGACGCTGATCCGAAAGGAATGGGATAAAATCAAGGCGTTGCTGCTGGCGGGCCGGTATCGGCCAGAGCCGGTAAGACGCGTCGAGATCCCCAAGGCCAACGGTGGAATCCGTTTGTTGGGAGTCCCAACGGTACTGGATCGGTTCTTACAGCAGGCGGCGCTTCAGGTGCTCAGTCCGTTGTTCGAACCCGACTTCTCGGAACACAGCTATGGGTTTAGGCCCGGACGCAGCGCGCACCAAGCGGTGCTCGCCGCGCGGGAGTATCAGAGAGCCGGGAAGCGATGGGTGGTGGACATCGACCTCGCGAGTTTCTTCGACGAGGTGAACCACGACCTGCTGATGGCCAGAGTCAGACGCCGAGTGAAGGACGTGCGGATGCTCAAACTCATCCGAGCGTTCCTGAAAAGCGGCGTGCTGATCGGCGGGAGGAGTCAGCCAAGCGAGAAAGGCACGCCGCAAGGCGGGCCGCTCTCGCCGTTGCTGTCGAATATCCTGCTCGATGATCTGGACAAGGAACTGGAGAAACGAGGGCACCGATTCTGTCGCTACGCCGATGACTGCAATATCTACGTAGGCAGTCAGCGCAGCGGTGGCCGGGTGCTTGAGTCGCTGACGCAGTTCCTCGAAGGGGTGATGAAGCTAAAGGTCAACCGCGCGAAGAGTGCGGTAGATCGTCCGGTCAACCGGGTGTTCCTCGGCTACAGCTTCACCGTCCACCATCAGACGAAAATCCGGGTGCCGGCGAAGACCTGTCAGAAAATGAGGGCCAAAGTGAAGGAGCGCTTCCGCGAGGCGCGCGGGCGAAACGTGGAGCGGTTTATCCGCGAAACGCTAAACCCGCTGCTTCGGGGATGGATGAACTACTTCCGCCTCAGCGAGACCAAGGGGTTCGCAGCGGAACTGGACGGCTGGATCAGGCGGCGGCTGCGCGGCGTGATCTGGCGACAGTGGAAACGCCCGGCCACGCGATACCGGCGCCTCCGGGCGCTTGGTCTCGACGAGGCCCGGGTGCTCGCCAGCGGACACAACGGCCGCGGGGCATGGTTCAACAGCGGCGCTTCGCACATGCATGCCGCCTTTCCGACAAAGGCGTTGGCCGACATGGGCCTTATAAACCTGCTCGAAACATTAACGGTCTATGCCAAATCCTCCTCTTAAGGAACCGCCGCGATACGTGAACCGTACGTCCGGTGGTGTGGGAGCCAGGGGAGGGCAACCTCCCCGGCTACCCGATGTGCGCCCGGCAGGGCGCACCTGCTGGACAGTGAACATGAGTAAACACACATGTAAGTCTGTTGACCGCCCTGCAGAGGGAAGGTCTAGCCGAAGGGCAACTGCGGCGTCGCGAGGCGACCGTGGGAAGGAAGCCCATGGCAAAGCGCTGGCCTGATGAACAGGAATCGCATGAGGCGTACGCGTTGGGCGAGGAGGCCAATATCTCTAAAGCCCGAAGTCTGCACGGAAAGCGCGTACGTAGATGCGGCAGGCATAAGCGTGAAGGCAGGTGCGCATTACCCGGGGAGATCTGTGGAGCCGCTCGCGAGGGCTACCAGCGTCGGAAGGCGCCGGGACAAGTCCGCAGAAGTCAGCCGAGGTCATAGTAGCCCGAGATCAGGGGTGAAGGACCGAACCGAAAGAGGACGGTGCAAACCGAATCCATGATTCGACGTGAAGCAGCAGAAGAGTCCGCCGTGTATCGGACTACCTTGGGTGAAGTAGCTGGCCGGAACGCCAGCGGGAACATCGAAGGCGCAGCAAGCGCGACATCGGATGAAAGTCACTGCATCGGGCAAGGGACGGGACTGATCGAGCAGATGATCGAACGCGGCAACCTGAACGCCGCGTGGAAACGGGTCAGTCGGAACCAAGGAGCGGCGGGAGTCGATGGGCTCGACCTCGAGCGCACGGCGACGCTGATCCGAAAAGAGTGGGATATCCTGCTCGATGAACTGGACAAGGAACTGGAGAAGCGAGGGCACCGATTCTGTCGCTACGCCGATGACTGCAATATCTACGTAGGCAGTCAGCGCAGCGGTGGCCGGGTGCTTGAGTCGCTGACGCAGTTCCTCGAAGGGGTGATGAAGCTAAAGGTCAACCGCGCGAAGAGTGCGGTAGATCGTCCGGTCAACCGGGTGTTCCTCGGCTACAGCTTCACCGTCCACCATCAGACGAAAATCCGGGTGCCGGCGAAGACCTGTCAGAAAATGAGGGCCAAAGTGAAGGAGCGCTTCCGCGAGGCGCGCGGGCGAAACGTGGAGCGGTTTATCCGCGAAACGCTAAACCCGCTGCTTCGGGGATGGATGAACTACTTCCGCCTCAGCGAGACCAAGGGGTTCGCAGCGGAACTGGACGGCTGGATCAGGCGGCGGCTGCGCGGCGTGATCTGGCGACAGTGGAAACGCCCGGCCACGCGATACCGGCGCCTCCGGGCGCTTGGTCTCGACGAGGCCCGGGTGCTCGCCAGCGGACACAACGGCCGCGGGGCATGGTTCAACAGCGGCGCTTCGCACATGCATGCCGCCTTTCCGACAAAGGCGTTGGCCGACATGGGCCTTATAAACCTGCTCGAAACATTAACCGTCTATGCCAAATCCTCCTCTTAAGGAACCGCCGCGATACGTGAACCGTACGTCCGGTGGTGTGGGAGCCAGGGGAGGGCAACCTCCCCGGCTACGTCCGGCCACTCGGCCGATCTGCGGCTTGTGCGCCGGTGTGGGAGCCAGGGGAGGGCAACCTCCCCGGCTACCCGATCGGGTCCCGGGATTCCGCCGGCGAGCTGATTTCGTCCCCGGCTGGCCTGTCGCCCGGGGTACGACGCCGGGCGTGGGTCCAGGCCGGTGGGGCGCTGGCGCGAGCAATCGCGCGGCGCTCCCAGCTCACGCCCGCACTGCGCCAGCCAGTGGACCTCGCGCGCCGTTTTTGGCGCGGATTCGCGAGTGCAGCGCAGGCAAAATCGGCACTGAAAAAAAATGTCGCCGTCCCTTCCACAACTTGCTGACATCGTGACGTCCATGACGACCGCCCCATCGTCAGCCTTTGCCGTGATCGACGGCGCATTGTGTGAGCTCGGCCGCTTCGGCGGGCGAAGTGTCTGGCACGTGCCCCTGGCCACGGCGGTGGTGGAGTTCCGCCGCGGGCCTCTGCGGACCTACGTGCGGGAGCATCCGTTCGGATTGCTGCCGGGGCTTCCAAACCTCTACTGCCTGGACGGCGATCATCGACTGCAGTGGATGGCCGAGTGGCCCGACGCGAACGATCCGTGCACGGGCATCCTCGATGAAGCGGACGACGTGCTGATCGTCCTCTCTGCGAGCGGGGCGATCGCCCGCCTGGATGCCTCG
Organism: uncultured Verrucomicrobiae bacterium; assembly: GCA_963705935.1. Taxonomy (GTDB): domain Bacteria; phylum Verrucomicrobiota; class Verrucomicrobiia; order Opitutales; family Opitutaceae; genus Opitutus. Next base: position 246,678 of record OY970130.1, read on the forward strand.
ACCGGACGGTTGCTGAGCTGGAGCGCGCACGTCGCGGCTGCCGGATAGGGCGGTGACCGGGACGAGATCGATTGCCGGAGCGGCTTTACGCCGCGATGCGAACGTCACGGGTCACCGAATCGCGGGATAAACCTGCTCCGACAAATACCGGTCAGCGGAATGCGATCGATTGCCGTCGGCCGCGGCTACTTCAGCAGCATGTCCTTCACCGAGCGGCCGGCGGGAATCATCGGCAGCACGTGCTCGGTGTACGGAACCACGACGTCGAGCACGAACGGTCCGTCGTGATCCAGCATCTCCTGGATCGCCGGCTTGAGTTCGCTCTTGAGGTGCACGCGCCGGCCCTTGACGCCGAAGCCTTCGGCGATCTTCACGAAATCAGGATAAAGGCCGCCCAGATTGTCCGGACTGCCGACGTTCGTCTCGTCGCCGAGGATCGTGTTGCCGCGGACGCTGCCGTAGAACCGATCCTCCCATTGAACGACCATGCCCAGATGCTGATTGTTCAGGATCATCGCCTTGGCGTCGATCTTCTCGATCTTCGCGGTCGCGAGTTCCTGCACGTTCATCATGAAGGAACCGTCGCCATCGATGTCGATGACCTGCTTGTCGGGGTGGGCGACCTTCGCGCCCAGCGCCGCCGGATAACCAAAGCCCATCGCTCCCAAACCGAGCGAACTGATGTAGCGCCGCGGCTCGTTGAACCGATAAAACTGCGCGGCCCACATCTGGTGCTGGCCGACTCCGGTGGTGATCATGGCCTCGCCCTTGGTGAGCTCGTAGAGCGCGGCGATAGCTTCCTGCGGAACTGGATGTGCTTGCTCGAGCTCCAAGCGGAACGGATGTTCCTTTCGCCAGGTGGTGATCTGGGCGTGCCAGTCGCGCGTGTCGGGCGGCGAGAACTTGTTCGCGGCGGCGAGTTCGTTCATCCGTCCGATCGCGTATTTGAGGTCGCTGACGATCGGCAGCAGAACCCGCTTGTTCTTGTTGTGCTCCGAGGGATCGATGTCGATGTGGACGATGCGGTCGCCCGCGGCGAACTTGCCGGTGTCGCCGGTGATCCGGTCGTCGAAGCGCGCTCCAAAGCAGAGCAGCAGGTCCGACTGGTCGACCGCCCAGTTGCCGTAGGCGGCGCCGTGCATGCCAAACCAGTGCATCGAGAGCGGATGCGTCTCGGGAAAGGCGCCCAGGCCCATGAGCGTGGTCGCGACCGGGATGTTCATTCGCTCGGCGAAGGTCTTCAGCTCCGCGCTCGCGCCGGCCGAAACGATGCCGCCGCCGACGTAGAGCACGGGATGCTTCGCTTCCGCGATCATGCCCAGCACCTGTTTCAACTGTTCGTCCGAGGCGTGCTGGGATCCGTTCGCGTACGGGTTGCGGAACGCCACGTCCGGCGGGAACACCGGCTGGAATTTCGTCTGCTGCACGTCCTTCGGCAGATCGATGAGGACCGGACCGGGCCGCCCGGTGCGCGCCAGCTGGAAGGCCTCCTTGAAGACCCGCGGCAGATCGTGCACGTCCATCACCAGATACGAGTGCTTCACGACCGGCAGCGTCATGCCGTAGATGTCCGTTTCCTGGAACGCCATCTTGCCGATGTACTTTGAATAGACCTGCCCGGTGATCGCCACGAGCGGGATCGAGTCCATGAACGCGTCGGCGATTGCGGAAACCAGATTCGTCGCGCCCGGACCGCTGGTGGCCATGCAGACGCCCACCTTCCCCGAGGCGCGCGCGTAACCGTCGGCGGCGAAGGATCCGCCCTGCTCGTGGCGCGGCAGAATCGTCCGGATCTTGTCCGTCCGCGCCAGCGCCTGGTGCAGCTCGAGCGAGGCACCGCCGGGATAGGCGAAAATCACGTCGACTCCCTCGCGAATCAGGCATTCGACCACCGCTTCCGCGCCTTTCATTTCGCGACCGATTTCGGCCTTGGGAAATGCAGCGGGGGAGATTTTGGTCTTCATCGTCAGGGCGGGTTGAGTGAGCCGCTAACACAACCACCGGCTCCGAGGGTGGCAAGCCTAGCCGGCAAACGGACGCGCGACTTTGCGCTTCGACGCACCACCCACGTCAGTCGCCGCGCCGGTTCCGCCCGCCGCGCTTCGTTGCCCGGGTCGCGCGGATTCACGTCGGCACGAACCGTACAGCGATCACGCCATCGCGCGGCCAGGCGGACGAGCCATCGCGTGGGGAAATCCACCAGCTGGCGCCGATGCATTTTTGCTGGCGTCGAGACGCCGCGGAGGAACAGCGTCGCATCATGTTGAAGCTGCTTTTCATCGGCGACATCGTGGGGCGGCCGGGTCGCGATCTGGTCAATGAACGACTCCGAAAGGTGCGCGTTGATCATGGCCTGGATTTCGTCATCGCAAACGCCGAGAACTCGGCGGCCGGAGCGGGCATCACCGGCGCGATCGCGCGTTCACTCCTCGAGGCCGGCATCGATGCGATCACACTCGGCGACCACGTGTGGGATCAGCGGGGCTGGGAAACGGAGATCACGCAAATCGAGCGCGTGTGCCGGCCGGCGAATCTCCCCGCCTCGAACCCCGGATGGGATCACCTGATCATCGAATCCCGGGGTTTCCGGGTCGCCGTGTTCACCGTCCTGGGGCGGCACTTCATGGGAATCAAAGCCGACTGCCCGTTTCGTGCCGCCGACCGGATGGTCGAGCAACTTCGGGCGCAGGCCGATGCGATCATCGTGGAGATCCATGCCGAGGCGACGTCCGAAAAGCAGGCCATGGGCTGGTATCTCGACGGCCGCGTGACGGCGGTCGTCGGCACGCACACGCATGTGCCCACCGCCGACGCCTGCATCCTGCCGAAGGGGACGGCGTTCATCTGCGACATTGGCATGACGGGTCCGTATGCCGGCGTGCTCGGGCGCCAGATCGAGCCGGTCGTGGCGAAGTTCCTCGATGGCATGCCGCGGCGCTTCGAGGTGGCCACCGAGGACGTGCGCCTCTCCGGCGCGGTGATCGAGATCGGCGCGTCGATGGCGCGCGCCGAAAAAATCGAATTGCTGACGGTCCGGCGCTAGCGATTGACGACGCCGGCCTCCTCGAAAACGCCGAGGTGCCGGTAGCGTTGGTAACGAGTCTCGAGCATCTCGGGTACCGGCCGGCCGCGCAGCTGGCCCAAATGAGTCTCGAGCGCCTTCTTCAGCGCCGCCGCCGCCATGGGCAGATCGTTGTGCGCACCGCCGCGCGGCTCGGCGATCACCTCGTCGACCACGCCGAGGCGCGCGAGCGTGTCGGCATTGAGCTGCAGCGCCTGTGCCGCCCGCGGGGCCGCCGCCCGGTCCTTCCACAGGATCGCCGCACAGCCCTCCGGCGAGATCACCGAGTAGTAGCTGTTCTCGAAAATCAGCACGCGATCCGTCACCCCGATGCCGAGCGCGCCGCCGGACCCGCCTTCGCCGACGACGACGGCGATCGACGGCACCTTCAACAGCGCCATCTCCCGGAGGTTCACCGCGATCGCCTCCGAAACGTGCCGCGCCTCGGACTCGACGCCGGGAAACGCGCCCGGAGTATCGATGAACGTGATCAACGGCAGCCCGAACTTTTCGGCGAGCCGCATGAGCCGCAGCGCCTTCCGGTAGCCTTCCGGCTGCGGCATGCCGAAGTTGCGCAGGATGTTCTCCTTCGTGTCGCGGCCCTTCTGGTGCGCGACGATCATCACCGCCTCGCGATTGAAGAAAGCGGTGCCGCCGATCAGGGCGCGATCGTCGCTGAACTGGCGGTCGCCGTGCAATTCCTGGAAGCCCTCGCAGAGGAGCGAAACGTAATCCAGCGCATAGGGACGCTTCGGATGCCGGGCGATCTGCACGCGCTGCCAGGGCGTCAGTTTCGAGTACAGCTCGATCTGCGCCTGCTCGATGCGCTGCTCGAGCGCGGCGATCTCGCGCGAATGGTCGGAGCGCTGCTCCAGCGACTTCTGCTGCAGCGCGTCGAGCTCCCTGGCCAGTTCGCGCAAGGGTTTCTCGAACTCGAGCACGTAGGCCGGTTTGTCCATAGACGACCCATTTACGGAAAGCCGCCGAGACGTGTCAATGGGTGCCGGGTAACACCGGGAAAGCCCGGTGGCGCCGACCCGGGACCACCGTTGGCGCCGACGGTGATTTCCACCCAGCTGAAGCCGGAAGCGGCGCCGCGCGGCAACTGGGAGGCCGCCCCCGACCGCCTCAGCCACTGGACCCTGGATTCAGGGTCTCCTTCCATCCCTGAACGCGGGCCTGGGCGCCGAAATGCTCCGCGCGGGCCTTGTCGCCGCGTTCCATCCAGATGCGCGAGAGGGTGGTGTTGATGAACAGGTCGGCGGGCCGAAGCGCGTGGGCGCGCTCGGCGGCGGCCAGCGCCGCGTCGAGCTGACGCAGCGAGAAATTCACCTCGGCCAGCGCATGCCACGCTTCGAACGACCCGGCGGCCGCCTCCGTCGCCCGCGTCAGCTTCTCCAACGCCGCCGCGGTGTCGCCGATCGCGTAGTCGGCGGTGGCGTCCTCGATCAGATTCTGCAGCTCGTCGTTCGTCATGGCCTTGTCCGCACCGGTACGGCGGGAATTCGGGTTGGCAAAAAATGAAGGACGGCCGGGTGGGCCGTCCTTCGTCGCAGGCCGAAATGCCCGCCTACTTCTGCAGATCCGCCTCGATGTTGATCGTGATCGGCACCTCGTCGCCGAGCATCTTCGGATAGGTGGTGATGCCGAAGTCGTTCCGGTTGACCGTCGTGGTGGCCTCCCAGCCCGAAAGCATCGCCCCGCGCATGCCCGGCCCGAATCCGAGCGACTTGACCTTCAGTACCACTTCCTTGGTGACACCCTTGATCGTCAGATCGCCGGTCACGTCGAACGTGTCGTCGCCGGTGCTCTTCCAGCTCTTGCTCTTGAACGTCATCGTGGGGAACTCCGCCACGTTGAAGAAGTTCTTGCTGCGCAGGTCGTCGTCCCGCTTCGCCACCCGCGTGTCGACGCTCGCGACATCGATCGTTGCCGACACCGTGCTGTTCTCCAGATGGTCCCGATCCGCGACGATCACACCCTGGAATTTCGTGAATGCGCCGGGCACCTGGCTGAAGAAATGGCGGATCGTGAATCCGACCGACGAATGCACCGGATCGATCTTGTAGGTCTCGACGGCCGCGCTCGCCACCGTGGCGAGCGCCAGCGCGGAAAGCGCGGACAGGAGAAGCTTCGAGCTGAGTTTCATGCGCGGGAATGTGTTGATGGTGAGATGATCCCCCAACCGGGGGCGCGGGAACAAAGGTGGAATCCCCGGAAATGCAACTGCGGGGATTACATTTCACCGCGTGCACCGTGGGCGGGTGCCGGCCGGGGCTGGAAGCGTCGGAACCGAGCGCGCCGTTCAGAGAATCAGCATCGCGTCGCCGTAACTGAAAAACCGGTACTCCCGCCGGATCGCCTCGTCGTACAGCTCCCGCAGCCAGCCGATGCCGTCCGTGGATCCCGGACAGAGAAAGGCCGCGACGAGGCAGAGCAGGGTCGATCGCGGCTGGTGGAAGTTGGTGACCAGCGCATCCACACCGCGGAACGTGAACGGCGGATAAATGAACAACGAGGCTTCGCCCACATGAGGCCGGCCGGCGTCCGGCACCGCTGGCGCGTCCCGCAGAAAGTCCTCGATCGACCGCACGCTCGTCGTGCCCACGGCGACCCGCCGGCCGGCCCGCGGCGATGCGAGCGCGCGCTGGGCAGCCGGTGGAATTTCGTAGATTTCCCGGTGAATCTCGTGCTCCTCGACCGTCGGCGTGGCGATGGGTTTGAACGTGCCCAGTCCGACGTGCAGCGTGAGGTCGGCAAAGGCGACCCCCTCCGCGGCGAGCGCGGCGAGCAGACCGGACGTGAAGTGCAGACCGGCGGTCGGCGCCGCCACGGCCACCTGCCGCGACGGGTCCGCGTAAACCGTCTGATACCGCTGCAGATCCAGCGAGCGCCGGGTATCGCGATCGGGCGCGGATTCGTCGCGGCTGATGTAGGGCGGCAGCGGCACGTCACCGAGCCGGTTCGCCACGGCGATGATGGATTCGCCGAAGGTCGTCAGTTCAACCGTCGCGGTGCCGTCGGGCTCGTGCGCCAGGACGCGTCCGCGGAACGCGCCGGTCGGGTGTTCGAACGTGGCGCCGGGCGGAAGTTTCCGGCCCGGACGCAACAGGCAGCGCCATGCCGTGCCATCGGAAGTCGGGCGCAACAGGAAACACTCGACGTGTCCGCCGGTTGGCCGGCGGGCGTGCAGCCGGGCAGGCAGCACGCCCGCGTTGTTGCGAAACAGGGTGTCGCCGGCACGGAGGAATTGCGGCAGGTCGGCGAAGGTATGGTGCGAGCTGGAGCGCGTCGCGCGATCGACCACGAGGAGGCGCGACTGGTCGCGGCGTTCCGCCGGCGTCTGGGCCACGAGGCGCGGCGGAAGTTCGTAGTCGAACAGGTCGGTGGAGAGTGGCACAGGGAAAGCGCCGGGCGTGGCCCGCGCGCGAATCCGTCACGCCACGGTGCCGGCGCGAATTTTTCAAGTTCGAACCGGCGGCCACGGGCCGATCACGCAGTTCGCCGCTGCGGGAGCGTCGCGTCACGGCGAGTCCCTGCGCGCCCGAAACGGAGCAGGTAAAAATGTGGTCTATCGGCCGGCCCGGAAGACTGCGGACAAGGGTTCGTTTCAGCGTGCGTCGATGCGCGACGAATAGAACCGCCCATACGCATGAAGAAGTTCACCATTGGGGAGCGCATGGCTCTCGGTTACGGGCTGTTGATCCTCATTGTCTTCCTCGTCGGCGGCATCGCGTACCTGCGGGTCACGCGCATCGAGGAGGCCGCGCGGTCGGTGGTTCAGCGGACCCTGCCGGCGCTGGTCCTGCTCGACCGGATCGATTCGTCGGTGCGGGAAAATTTCATCAATGCCACCCAGCACGTCATCTCCGACGACGCTCAGCGAATGCGCGCCATCGAGCAGGAGATGGAGCAAAAAACGGTGGTGCTGAGCGGATTCTACGCCGAGTTCGAGCGGATGCTGCGCACGCCGGACGAGCGGGAGCTCTTCGCCGCCATCACCCTGCAGCGGGGCCGGTACCGCGAGGCCCGCACGAAAGCCATCGGGCTGAGCCGGGACCAGAGCGCCCACGCGAGCGAGTCGATCGAACGAGACGTGTATCCGGTGTACAACGCCTATCTGCACGCGCTCCAGGCGATGGTGCATCACTTCCAGGAAGAGGGCGCGGTGAACGGCGCAGTGGCGGACGCGGCCGTCCGCATGACCAAGATCACCCTGGTCGTGGGCGTGGCCGTCGCGCTCGTTTCGGCGCTGGTGACGTCGCTCCTGTTCACCCGGGGCATCAATCGCGCGCTGCGGGGGATCTCCGCCGAGCTGGGCGAGGGCTCGCACCAGGTCGCCGGAGCCGCGGCTTCGATCAGCGCATCGAGCCAGTCGCTCGCCTCCGGGGCGAACGAGCAGGCGGCGTCGATCGAGGAAGCCAGCGCCGCGCTCGTCGAAGTGGCAGGCATGACGAAACGGAACGCCGAGCATGCCGCCGAGGGGAAAACGATCGCGGGCCAGACGCGCACCGCCGCGGAAACGGGCGCCGGCGAAATGCACAAGATGACTGCGGCGATGGACGCCATCAAGGGCTCGAGCGACAACATCGCGAAGATCATCAAGACAATCGACGAAATCGCCTTTCAAACGAACATTCTCGCCCTCAACGCCGCCGTCGAGGCCGCCCGCGCCGGCGAGGCGGGGATGGGATTCGCGGTCGTGGCGGAAGAGGTGAGGTCGCTGGCCCAGCGCAGCGCGACCGCGGCGCATGAGACCGCGGCGAGCATCGAGGATTCCATCCAGAAAAGCGCAGACGGTGTCGCCATCAGCCGGCGGGTCGCCGCGGGGCTCGACCAGATCGTCGAGCGGGTGCGGGCGGTCGACCAGCTCATCGCCGAAATCGCGAACGCGTCGCACGAACAGAACCAAGGCATCGAGCAGGCGATGGAAACCGTCACCCGGATGGAAAAGCTGACACAGACCGCCGCGGCCAACTCGGAGGAGAGTGCGGCGGCGTCCGAGGAATTGAGCGCCCAGGCGGCGTTCGTGGACTCGGTGGTGGAAAAACTGCAGCAGCTCGCGGAGCGCCAGCGCACCACCGCACGTGCGGCCCGCGGCTTCCGGCCGGAGGTTCCGGAGGCGACGGTGGCCGGCCCGACTCGTCGTCCGGCTTCGAGGGTGCGCGCTCGCGAGGCGGATCCGCTGCTGAACTGAGCGCGAGGCGAGGCGCGCCCTGCGGATTTCGGCTGGGCGTTTTTTGGCGATCGCGTTCATGGCGGCACGCTCCGAACCGCCGTGCGCGCGGAGAATCGAGCTGAGCCGTGGCTCGCCCCGGGCGCGATTTCGTGAATGAAATGTCCCGGTCCGTTCAACCCGCCGGCGCGCGGCAACCTTCCGCCAACCATGAATCACAAAACCATCGCGATGGGATTGAAGAAGAAGATCGCCCTCGTGGCCCACGACCACATGAAACGGGGACTCGTCGAGTGGGCGAAGTTCAACCGCGAACTGCTGGCCGGGCACAGGATCTACGCCACCGGAACGACCGGCGTGTTGCTGGAAAAGGAGCTGGGATTCAGCATCACGAAGCTGCAGAGCGGCCCGCTGGGCGGTGATCAGCAGATTGGCGCACGCATCGTGGACGGTGAAATCGACTTCCTCATTTTCTTCTGGGACCCGCTCGAGCAGCAGCCGCATGATCCCGACGTGAAGGCCCTGCTGCGCATGGCCGTGGTCTGGAACATTCCGATCGCCTGCGACCGGGCCACGGCGGATTTCGTGATTTCCTCGCCGCTGATGGACGAGGAATACGCCCGGATCGTGCCCGACTACGACTTGTATCGGAACCGCAAGGTGCCGGGCGTCGAGACGGCGCCGCTCCCCATTCCGGGCGTGACGACGGATGGCAAGCGGAAGCCTGACGTCGCGCCGCTGCCGCCTTCACCTTCGGAGTGAGTGCTGCGTTCTCCCCGCCGGCGCCGGCCTGTCTGGCACCGCGCCGGCCGCCGCGAGCGGGCGGTGTTCCAATCTCGCGGGCTTTCGCGGCGTGACGGATCGTGGCCGCCCGCCGCGCCCGTTTGCGCCGCAGGCGTTTGTGGCTTGAGTGGCGGCCATCGGAGAACCCCATGGCTGTCGCGACCGCCACCGAAACCGGGACCACGCTCGAGCTGCTGCACGAGCTTTTGGGCGGCGAACTCCAGACCGTCGGCTTCAGGCTGTGGGACGGCACCCGCTGGCCTGAACCGGCGCCGCGCGCCGCGACGATCGTGCTGAAACACCCGGGAGCGCTGCGCGAAATGTTCGGCGCGGGCACCGAGAAGGCGCTGGCGGAGGCGTTTCTGCGCGACGACTTCGACCTTGAGGGGAATGCCGAGTGTGCATTCGAACTGGCGGACGTGCTGCGGGAGCGTGGCCGCCGCGGGTGGTTCAGCGGGCTGCGGACGTACCACCGTCTGCGCACCCTGCCGGCGCGGCCGCCCGGCGGCGCGGCCCGCGAGTTCGATGACGGTCACGGGCGGCTGCACTCGCCGGGACGCGACCGGCGCGCCGTTTCGTTTCACTACGACGTGTCGAACGAGTTCTACCAGCTTTGGCTGGATCGTGCGCTGGTCTACTCCTGTGCGTATTTCGAGCGGCCTGACGAGACGCTCGACGCCGCGCAGGAGGCGAAGCTCGGTCATCTCTGTCGCAAGCTGCGGCTGAAACGCGGGCAGCGGCTGCTGGACATCGGCTGCGGCTGGGGCGGGCTCGCGATGTTCGCGGCGCAGCGCCATGGCGTACGCGTCACCGGCGTGACCCTGAGCCGGCGTCAGGCGGAATACGCGACGGACCGCATCCGGGCGTTGGGCCTCGAGCGGGAGGTCACGATCAAGCTGCAGGATTATCGCGAGATCGAGGCCGCGGAGCCTTTCGACGCGATCGTCAGCGTCGGCATGTCCGAGCACGTCGGCGCGAAGCGATTGCCGGACTACTTCCGCGCCGCCGCGGCTTTACTTCGCCCGGGCGGCGTTTTCCTGAACCACGCGATCGGCGGAGCGGTCCGCCCGCCGCGCCGGGTCGGGCCGTCGTTCATCGACGCGTATGTTTTTCCGGACGGCGACATCCCGCCGATTCCGGCGGTGGCGCAGGCGGCGGAGTCGGCCGGTCTCGAGATTCGCGACGTGGAGAATTTGCGCGAGCACTACACCCTGACGCTGCGCCACTGGGTGCGGCGGCTCGAGGCGGCGCATGAGGCGGCGCTCCGGTTCGTGAGCGAGGAAACCTACCGCGTCTGGCGGCTGTACATGGCGGGCTCGGCGCACGGGTTCGCACGGGCGCACCTCGCCGTGTACCAGACGCTGCTCTCGAAGCCGGACGCGCGCGGCGATTCGCACCTGCCGCTCACGCGTCGCGATTGGTACGACGTCGCTCAAAATCGCCCGCGCGTCGAATCCGTGGCCTGAGCCCGGCCGGCGTGCAGTCGGTCCGATCTGGGATTCGGTCCGGCCGGCGCAGGAGCCTGCTTGCAGGCGATCACGACATGGTGGGACCGGCTGATCGAGGGTTCGGGAATGGAGAGACCGGCTCTGTCCGGTCCGCGAATGAGGACATCGCGACCGGCGAAACGAGTATCCCAGTGGCGCCGGTCGCGGAACCAGTGGCGCCGGTCTCCGACCACAGGCGTCCCATAGCGGGGAAGGAAAAGGCGGCTCGGCTGGACCGATTAGCCCGGATATTTCACACGCGAGACGCGACTGAGCGGTGGGGGCTGGTTTTCTCAGCGGGCGAACGCGGCGGTGGCGTGTTTACGGCGGCGCGAGGCGGCAAGGCGCAGCTGAACGGCGCAGGCTGAGCGTTTTCTCGGATTTTTCCGGCCGCGCGCCGACGTTGCCCCCGCCGGCCGAGGGCATCGGGCCGCATGGCGTTGATCGAGGTGCCGTGCCGGAAGGGGCGGTTAGCCGGCCGGTGCGCCCCAGCGCATCAGCCGGGCGTGGCACTGGCGGAACAGCATCTGCAGCGGATGCGCGGCGCTGAAGCGCACAAGCACACGTCGTACGCTCACCGTCACTGCTGCGGCCACCTTCAGCAGCCGCAGCCGGATAGTGCCGACCGTCGCGCGAGCGAGCGCCGTGCCGCGGCAACCGATCGCGCGCACCCGCTCGAGCAACAGGTACGCGAAAGCCGCCAACCACAGGCGCAATTGGTTGCTCGCCAGGTGATGGGTGCTGAGCCGGTCCGCCTGCAAGTCGAGCACCTGCTGCTTGAGGACGTTCTCCATCTGCCCTCGCCCGCAATAGACTTCCTCATACAGCCGCGCCGGCTCGAACCGCGTCCGATCCGTTTCGCGCTGAAAACCGCCGGCCGGCAGATTGGTCACCACGAAGCGCGGGTTGTCCCCCGCCGCCATCACCTCGGCTTTGCCGACCACTCGCCGCGCGCGGCTCCAGCTGGACCGCGTGCGATAGTCGAACTCGGCGAACTCGCGCACCGCCACCCCGCCGCACAAACAATGCTTCATGCGCGCCGCCGCCAGCGTTGGCGCCAGTCGCTCCACCAAGACCGGATTCCTCTGCAGCCCCAGGCAGTAATATGCCGCGTGCGTCTCGCACCAGCCGAGGATGTCGTCACGACAGAAGCCGCTGTCGCCGCGCACGATGATCCGCGCCTTGGGACTGCGCTGCCGGACCGCCGCGACGACTTTCCCCAGCGCCGCCACCACGCCGTCGGCGTCGCCCTGATCACTGGTGCGCAGTTGCGCCCACAGCACCACATCGCCGGCCACGATATACAGGGGCCGGTAACAGTAATCGCCGTAGTACGCGTGGAAGTGCCGGCCTTCCTGCAACCCGTGCACGAGGTGGCCCATGCTGTCGAGGTCGAGCACGATCTCCTTCGCGTGCCGGGGCAGGCAGCGCACCGCCAGCGTCAGCAGGCACTGCTCCACCTTCGCCGGATCGTGCGGCAGCTTGTGGCTGCGGGTGTGCTTGTTGTTCGACAGTTCCAGCCGATTGAGCGTCGCCGCCGCGGCCAGCGCCACGCCCTCGTCGTGGAGCCGGTCGCGGCCCAGCGGGTCGGCTTTCTCACAGGCGACGGCCAGCAGCGGATCGTAACGCAGCTGCTCGTGGTCGTTGATATCTTCGTAGCCCAGCGCCAGCCCGAGGATGCGCTGTCGCAGCAACTCCTCGATCGAATGATCGACGAAGCGTCGATCGCGCCGGTCCTCAAAGCAGCGTGCCAGCGAACGCACGACCCCCATCCCATGATCGATCTGGCGCACCAGCAGCACCCCGCCATCGCTCGAGAGCCGACCGGCGGAAAACTCCGCCTGCACTTTGCGCTCACCGAGTTCTTGAAACAGGAACGCTTCGTGCTGACAGTCTGTCGAAGGCCGGGTGTTCGTCTGTGCTTCGGTCGCTTTGTTCACACCAACGACTTAGCAGGATTCGCACCCGGCCTTCCTTTCCGCGTGTGAAATATCCGGGTTAGTCCTGCCAAAGGCAGGGTGTGAAAAAAAGCAACCTGCCCAACCGAGCCGAAGCGCAACGTACGGTTCTGCGTCAATTGGTCGAACTGATTCCCGCCTATCTGGTGCCGAAGCTGGCGCGGGAGTACGGGGTGGACGAGCAGGCGCGCAGCTTCAGTCCGTGGAGTCACGTGGTGAGCCTGCTGTATGCGCAGTTAAGCCATGCCTTGAGCCTGAACGACGTGTGCGACGGGCTGCAGTTGTTCAAAACGCCGCTGCGAGGGCTGCGCGGGGCGACACCGCCATCGCGCAATGCCCTCAGTCACGCCAACAAGATTCGCGACTGCGAGATGGCCGAAGCGTTGTTTTGGCAGGTGCTCAAACACTTGGCAGCGACGTATCCGGGCTTTGCTCGCGGTCGCACGCGGGGCTTGGCCGTGGCGCTTCCGTCGCGCGATCCATGTGGTGGATGCCACGGTGATCCAATTGGTGGCCTCGTGTCTGGATTGGGCCGAGCACAATCACCAGAAGGCCGCGGCCAAGTGCCATGTGCGGCTGTCGCTGCGCAGCCTGTTGCCGGGGTTCGTCGTCGTGGGATCGGCGCGGGAGGGGGAACTGGCGAAGGTGCGAGCGCTGTGTGCAGAGCTGCGCACCGGAGAGATCGTGCTCTTCGACAAGGGCTACCACCGGCTCACGTTCTTTTGGGAACTGACCCAACGCGGGGTGTTTTTCGTCACCCGCCCCAAGGAGGATCTGTTGCTGCGGGTGGTGCGGCGACGGCAGCCATGCGCGGACCCGCGCGTGCTGGCCGACGTGGAGGTCCGCACGGCCGGGCCGTGCAGTCGGGCGGACTACCCCGGCCGTTTGCGCCGGGTCACGGCGCGGGTGTGCGTCGACGGCCAGGAGCGCGAGATGGATTTTGTCACCAACAACTTTACCTGGAGCGCAGCCAGTATCGCCGAACTGTACCGCTGCCGCTGGCAGATCGAAGCGTTCTTCAAGCAGATCAAGCAGACCCTGCAACTGGGAGACTTCCTTGGGCACAATGCCAACGCGGTGCAGTGGCAGGTTTGGATGGCGCTGCTGGTGTATGTGCTGCTGCGCTTCCAGGCCTGGGGCAGCGCATGGGCGCACAGCTTCGCCAGACTGTTCACCGTGTTGCGGGCGGCCCTGTGGCTACGTCGGGATCTGGCCCAGTTGCTGCGTCGCTATGGGACAGCCGAGGGGCACTTCGCCTTACTCGAATCGTCCCTTCAGAGCTATCTGCCCGGTTTTGCCTCCTAGTCTGTGGGACAGCCTCCGAGCGTCTCCCCGACCTAAAGCCTCTCGACCTGCCAAAAATCCTGCATCGGCTTCGTCCCATCCCCGCCTCTGTCTCCCTCGACAGAACGCCAGCCGACTCGCTTTGTCCCCGTCCTGTGGGACGGCTGTGGTCGCAGACCGGCGCCACCGGGGCCGGATCGAAGGGGCCGCGTCACCCGGCGGCGCGGGGCGCCGCGTCGCCGATCGTTTTTGGCAGACGGCCGATCGCGTGCAGGCACCAGCGGAAGCATTTGTGCACCGGGTCCACGGGGGCGCAGAACATCAGCGGACATCCGGCGGGGATCAGGGTCAGCTTCGCCTCGCGGGCGACGCGCACGGCTTCCGCCGAGGTGCTGCCCGGACCGAACGAGCGGTGCAGCCAGACGCGGGAAACCCCCGCCGCGGCGCAGTCCCGCACCACGTCGGCGGCGGCCGACGCGGGGGTGACGACCAGCGCGGCGGTGACTCCACCGGGAATCGAGTGCAGGTCGGGATAGCAGCGCACGCCGTCGATCTCCGTCGCGGCGGGGTTCACTGGGATCAACTCGCGGTCCGCAGACCGCAGCTTGTTCAGCACGAAATGGCTCACGTGCTTCTGCCGCCGCGACAGCCCGACGACGGCGATTCGCTTTTGGGCCAGGAAATCCTGGACGGCTTCGGAGAGGTTCATCGCGGGGCGATCCTGACGGATTCCCTGCCCGGAGAAAAGCCTTCGCGGCGACGCGTCACCGGATCGATATGTCATGTATCCTGGCACCTGGCCACCAGGCTAACGTGTGAGTTCCATTGAGAGTTCGCACTGGTCGTTCGAGGCGTTTTACTCGCCACAATGCGCTCCTCCATCGTCGTCCAGTCGTGGCTCTCCCGATGGTGCTGTGCGGTCGCGCTGGCGGTCGCGCTCGCACCGCGGCCGGCCCGCGCGACGAACGACGGACTCGCCGACCGGCCGCCGATGGGCTGGAACTGTTACCACTGGTTCGGCACCGCGCCGACCGAGGCGATGATCCGCCGCGCGGCCGACGAGATCGTGGCGTCGGGCCTGAGGGCCGCCGGCTACCGGTATGTGAATATCGACGACGGGTGGATGGCGCCCCGCGATGCCGCGGGCCGGCTGGTCGCGAAGCCGCAGAGTTTCCCCAGCGGGATGAAGGCGGTCACCGACTATCTTCATGCGCGCGGCCTCCAGGCGGGCATTTACCTGACCTGCGGACTCAAGACGTATCAGGACGAACCCGGCAGCCTGGGGCACGAAGAGTCGGACGCCGCGCAGATCGCCGCGTGGGGATTCGATTTCCTGAAGTACGACTACCGCACGCTGCCGGAGGATCCGCCACAGCGGGACGCGAAGGCGGAGATGATCGCGATGTCGCGGGCGCTGCGGAAGACCGGCCGGCCGATCGTCTACAGCATGTGCGAGCACGGACGTTCGCAGCCGTGGACCTGGGCGGCCGACTACGCGCACCTGTGGCGGATCAGCACGGACATCAAGGATCAGCGAGCGGGTGAATTTCAGGGCGGCTGGGGTTTCCAGAAGATCGTCGACGACAAGGACGCGCCGCTCGCCGCCGCCGCCGGGCCGGGGCACTGGAACGACCCCGACATGCTGATCGTCGGGCTGCACGGGCGGCAGAAGTGGATGGGACCCGGCTGCACCGACACGGAGTACCGCGCGCATTTCAGCCTGTGGTGCCTGCTCGCGGCGCCGCTGATGCTCGGCGTGGATCCCGGCGACATGAGTGCGGCGACGAAGGCGATCGTGCTGAACCACGAGCTGATCGCGGTCGATCAGGATGCGCTTGGCCGGCAGGCGACCCGGGTCAGCGCCCCGGGCAGGCTGCTCGAACTGTGGGTGAAGCCGCTGCAGGGTTCTGCGATCGCCGTCGGATTGTACAACCGCGGGGACAAACCGGCTGCGATCACCGCGGCCTGGAGCGACATCGGTCTGCCGGACGCCACTCGCGCCCGGGTGCGGGACCTGTGGACGAAGAAGAGCCTCGGCACGCACACCGGGCGGATCACCCGCACGGTCGATCCGCAGGACTGTGTGGTGCTGAAGATCGCGCCGCGCTGAGCGGGAGCGCATCGCGCGGCCGGGATCCAATCCTCTCGCCGCGAGGCGACCGGGTGATCGAGGCGGCGCCGGTCCGGCGCCGCGACTGCCGCTTGACGTTAGAATATTCTAACTTCCGGCTAACCGATCTCCAACGGACGCGAAGTATGTTCCGCGCGTCATGAAATCGCTTCTTCCCATACTCGCGGCGGCGTTGATCGCCACCGTTCTTCCCCTCCAAGCCAAGGTCTCGACGCAGACCCTCGACAATCTCAACGCCGCCTTCCAGGGCGAGTCGAACGCCGCGCAGCGCTACACCGCGTTTGCCCGGCAGGCCGACACCGAAGGGTATCCCGCCGTGGCCCGGCTCTTCCGCGCCGCCGCGCGGGCCGAGTCGATCCACCGCGACAGTCACCGCCAGGCGATTCTCGCGCTCGGCGGCAAGGTGGCCGATTTCCAGCTCGCGACCGTGCCGGCCGGCACCACGGCCGACAATCTGCTGGCCGCGATCAAGGGCGAGAGCTACGAGCGCGACACGATGTATCCGGAGTTCCTGCAACAGGCGCGGGCGGACAACGCGAAGGAGGCGGTGCGCACGCTGGTCTACGCGCAGAAGGCCGAGGCGGAGCACGCCCGCCTCTACCAGGAGGCGCTCACCAGTCTCGGCCACAATGCCGACGTCCCGCTCTACGTGTGCAAGGTCTGCGGCTACACCACCACCCAGCCGCCGGCGTCGCGCTGCGTGAGCTGCCGCGAACCCGCCCGCAACTACGAGCGGGTCGACTGACCGCGCCGAATCACGCCCCGCGCCCCGCCCGGTCATGAGCTTCTTCCCTGATCCCCTGCATCCGGCGATCGTGCACTTCCCGGTCGTCCTGATTCTCCTCGGTGCCGCGGCCGCCGTTGTCGCCGTGTTCTGGCGACGGCATCAGGTCCCGGTGGCCGCCGGGCTCCTCCTCGCGCTCGGCGCCGGCGGAGCGTGGGTCGCCATCCAGACCGGTGAGTCGGACGGCGGGCTGGTCGAGCGCGTGTCGCCCGCGATGGAAACGCTGCTCGACGAGCATGAACAGTGGGCCGACCGGACGCTGGTCCTTGCGGCGCTCGCCGCGCTCGCGGCCCTTGCCGCCGCCTTCATCGGGCGGTACCCGCGCCTCCGCCGGGGGCTCGCCGTCGGCGCGGCCGTCGTTGCGCTGACCGCGGCCTGGTCCGTGTTCCAAACCGGCCACCGCGGCGGCGCGCTCGTGTTCCGGCACGGGGCCGGCGTGGCCGCGCTGGCGGCGGGTGCGCCCGCACTGGCCGAGGCCGAGCCGGCAGCCACCCCGGCGGCGAACGGGCGCGACGACGACTGACCGGCCGGTTTCCGGCGTTGTCCTTTGCGGAACCGGCCCGCAGGCTCGCGGCTGATCCCGCGCTTCCGCCGATGAAACTACTGCTCGCCGAAGACGACCCGAAACTGCTGGGCCATCTGGCCGCCGGCTTGCGCGAGGCCGGGCACGTCGTCGATTGCGCGCAGGACGGCGCCGAGGCGCGCTGGTCCGCTGAAAACGCCACCTACGACGCGCTCGCGCTGGACATCACCATGCCGCACGTCGATGGCGTGTCGCTTGTGCGCGGGTTGCGGCGGCGGGGCATCACGATCCCGGTGATCCTCATCACCGCCCGTGGGCGAGTGCAGGACCGTGTCGCCGGTCTCGATGCCGGCGCCGACGACTATCTGGTGAAGCCGTTCTCGCTCGACGAGCTGCTGGCCCGGCTTCGCGCGCTGGGCCGGCGCTACCGCGGCGAGTTGAGCCAGGTGCTGCGGGTCGGCGACCTGGAGCTCGACCTGATGTCCCGCACGGTGCGACGCGGCGATTCCGCGATCGAGTGCACGAACCGCGAGTTCGCACTGCTCGAGTTCCTCGCCCAGGCGGCGCCGAAGCCGGTCACCCGCACCGCGATCGTCGAGCATGTCTGGCACCAGCATTTCGACGGTGGCACGAACGTGATCAACGTCTACATCAACTACCTTCGCGGAAAGCTCGACCGCCCCGGCGAGCCGTCGCTGATCCGGACGGTGCGTGGCGTCGGCTTCGCGCTGGCGGTGCCGCCCGCGTCATGAAATCGCTGCGCTGGCGGCTCACGCTCTGGTTCGCAGTCAGCCTGCTGGCCATCGTGGCGCTGCTGATCGGCGCGGCCCACTGGCATCTCGATTACGAGCTGCGGCAGGAGAAATGGGAGCACACCAACCTGGGACGATCCGACTGGGTTTTGCACGGGAGCTTCACCGATCAGGAGGTGCACGACATCCTCGGCGAACTCGCCGGCTTCTGGCTCGTCCTCGCCGTGCCTGGCGTCGCGCTCGCGTTGCTGGCGGCGGATTACATCGCGCGGCGTTCGACCCGGCCGGTGAAGGAACTCAACCGACAGCTCAATCGCGTCGGGATCCGGACGCTGGCCGAACCGGTGCGGGCGCCGGACGCCGATCCCGAGATCGGCGAGTTGGTGCGGCACCTCAACGAACTGCTCGGACGGCTGCAGACCTCGTTTTCGCAACTCAGCGAGTTCACCGGCCACGTGGCGCACGAACTGCGCACGCCGCTGCAATTGATGCGGCTGCGCGTCGAGGCGAACGCGGCCCGGATGGATCCGGACCTCGCGGAGGAGCTGGAGGAGGAACTCGCCCGCCTGTCGAACTACGTCGAGGCGGCGCTCGACCTCGCCCACGCCGAGCAGGGGCGCGTCGAGCTGGCGCTCGAGCCCGTGCCGCTGCGCGCCCTGGTCGATGACGTGCTCGAACCGTTCGGCCGGCTCGCGGAGGCGGATGGCCGGCGCATGCTCTGGATGTGCCCCCAGGTGATCGCCGCCTGGTCGGACCGCGACGTCCTCAAGCAGATTCTGTTCAACCTGCTGAACAACGCGCTCAAGCACGGCACCGGCGACGTGCACGTCCGGCTGCGGGCGGGCCGGGACCGGATCGCGCTGCTCGTTGGCAACCAGGTCGCGCCGCGACCGCCGCGCACCGCGGCCGGACTCGGGCTGGGGCTGCGGCTCGTTGCCGCCCTGGTCCAGCAGCTTCCGGACAGCCGCATGCAAATCCGCCGCGGGACGTTTTTCTGGGTCCGGCTGGAGTTCCCGGCGGCCACGGACAAGGCATGTGTGGCGTGCGCCTGATACGCGCCAAGCCTGCGACCGGAGCGTGCTGAGAGCACCGTGGGGCAAGGCCCGGGCTCGGCGACCCGGTTATATCAGATCGAACACGGCGGACTTGCGCGACCTGTTGCCGAGGGCGCCGCCGCCGCCAGGAGGGGGTGGGCGAGCGCGGACATGTCTCACGGCGTCAGCAGCACCTTGCCCGTGGTTGCGCGGCCTTCGATCGCGCGATGTGCGTCGGCCACCGCGGTCAGCGGGAAGGTCGCGCCGATCCGAACCTTCAGTTCGCCGCGCGCGATCCAGCCGAACAGATCGTCGGCGCGGGCGCGCAGTTCGGCGGGTGTTGCCGTGTAGTGGGCAAGCGTCGGCCGCGTGAAGAAGAGCGAGCCCTTCTGCGACAGCAGGAGCGGCTTGAACTCCGTCAGCGGCCCGCTGGCGTTGCCGAACGACGCGAGCAGCCCGCGCGGCCGCAGGCTGTCGAGCGAACCCTCGAACGTCGCCTGGCCCACGCCGTCGTACACGACGTCCACGCCGCGGCCGCCGGTGAACGCGCGCGCCGCCTCGGCGAAGTGCTCGCGGGTGTACACGCAGACCGCGTCGGCACCCGCCTCGCGCGCCAGCGCGGCCTTTTCGTCGGTGCCGACCGTCGCGATCACCCGCGCGCCGCGCTTTTTGGCGATCTGGATCAGCAGCAGTCCGACGCCGCCGGCTCCCGCATGCACGAGGGCGGACTCGCCGGGCTGCAGCGGCCACGTGTCGCAGGCGAGGTAATGCGCCGTCATGCCCTGAAGCAGCACCGCGGCCGCGAGCTGCGACGTGACGCCCTTCGGCACTTTCACGATCTGCCCGGCCGGCGCGACCGCCTCCCGGGCATACGCGCCGTTGACGGCCGCGCTCGCCACGTGATCGCCCGTCCGCCACCCGGTCACGTTTGCGCCGACTGCGGTCACGATGCCGGCGGCCTCCTGGCCCAGCGTGTGCGGAAGCCTGACGGGGTACAGCCCGGTGCGTTTGTAGACGTCGACGAAGTTCAAGCCGATCGATTCGACGCGAAACCGCACTTCGTCCGGAGCGGGTTCCGGCACGGGAATGTCCTCGGCGCGCAGCTGGTCGACGCCGCCGGTTTCATGAATTCGGATGGCGAGCATGATTTCCGAGCGAACGCGGAAGCCGGCGCGAGTCAACGGCCTCGCCGGCCGGCGGTACGCATGCGGCTCTCGCCGGGTCCGTTGCAGACACGCGAATGAACAGACACCGACTTTGGAGCCGCGACGCCCTCGTCGCGGTCACGGAACGAGGCAGAGCGTGGCAAAGAGACCTCAACGCCATGGAGCCGCGACGCCCTCGTCGCGGTCAGCGAAACGCGATGAGGGCGTCGCGTCCCCATGTTCGAGCCGCCAAACGCGACGGGGGCGTCGCGTCCCCATTCGAGCCGGGCACGGCGCGCCACCTTCGTAGGCCGCGAGCTCGCTCGCGCCTCGGGCGGGCATTGTTCGTGAAGGGAATTGCCCGATCAGGGGGTTGTGCGTGTAATGACCCCCGTGCGCAGCGCGATTCGATGGCGCCTCGCCGCCGCGCTGCTCGCCGCGCCGGCTCTGGCCGGTGCGAGCGTCGCTCCGGTCGACGGACGCGTGCGGCTCAACTCGGTCGGCTTCACTCCCGGCGCAGTCAAGGCCGCCACGGTGGCGGCCAGCGCGACCCGCTTTCGCGTGGTGCGCGTGTCGGACGACGGAGTCGCGTTCGAAGGTTCGCTCAGCGCCGATGTCCGCACCGCGCCCGGCGATACCGACGAGACGGTGCGCATCGCCGATTTCAGCGCGCTGCAGACGGCCGGCGAATACCAGCTCGACGTGCCGGGCGTCGGGCATTCCGCCCCGTTTCGCGTGGCGTCGAACGTCTGGAACGAGCCCTTCCAGCTGGTCAGCCGCGGACTGCACCTCTGGCGCTGCGGCGCGGAAGTCTCCGCAACCTGGAACGGCCTGACGTATCATCACGACGCGTGTCACCTCACCGACGGCTGGCTCGATTTCCTGGGCGGCGGCCACGTCCGGCGGGACGGGACGCAGGGCTGGCACGATGCGGGCGACTACAACAAGTACGTGGTCAACGCCGGCGTGACGATGGGGCTGCTGTTCAAGGCGTGGGAGCATCATCGCGAGCGAATCGGCGCGATCGGGCTGGACCTGCCGGAAAGCGGCAACGGGGTGCCCGATCTGCTGAACGAGATGCGGTGGGAGCTGGACTGGCTCTTGAAGATGCAGGCGGCGGACGGCCGCGTGTACCACAAACTCAGCGAGACGCGGTTCGACTACTGGGGCATTCCCAAAAACGATTCGACTCCGCGCTATTTCGTTCCGTGGGGCACGACCGCGACCGCCGATTTCACTGCGGTGATGGCGATGGCGGCACGGCACTATGCCGAGTTCGATTCGGCGTACGCGAGCCGGTGCCTCGCCGCGGCCCGCGCGGCGTGGGCGGTGCTCGCGGCGAACCCGGTCTACGTGCCTTCGAACCAGACTGGGTTTTCGACCGGCGCCTACGAAGCCGGGGACGGCACGCACCGGCTGTGGGCGGCGGCGGAGATGTGGGCGGCCACCGGCGAGCCGGCCTATCTCCAGAATTTCGAGACCGCCGCCGCCGGCGTCGCCTTTTCGAGTCTCGGGCCGACCTGGAGCGACGTCGGCGATCTTGGGCTGGCCACCTATCTGGAAACGAACTCCCCCGGTCGCGACCCGACGCTCGTGCAACGGCTGCGCTCCAGTTTGTTCGCGCGGGCGGCCGCCGCCGTGCAGACCGTGAACGCCCATGCCTACGGGCGCGGGCTGGGCGGAGCCACCTGGTTCTGGGGCGTGAACGGGTCGGTCGCGGCGCAGACGTTTCTCCTGCACCTCGCCGACCGGCTGGGGCCCGACCCCGCGTACCGCCAGGCGGCGGAGGAAAGCGTCGGATACCTCTTCGGCCGGAATTTCCACAATCGCTCGTACGTGACCGGCCTCGGCTACGAACCGCCGCTGCATCCGCACGACCGGCGGGGCGAGCCGGCCTGGCCCGGCTATCTGGTCGGCGGCGGCTGGCCCACCGGCCGCAGCTGGCAGGACGTGCAGGCCGACTACACGCAAAACGAGATCGCGATCAACTGGAACGCGTCGCTCATCTACGCGCTGGCGGCGCTCGTGCTGCCGGTCACGACGCCGGACGCAGCGGCGTCGAGCGAGTGGGCGATGTTCGTGGCCGGCCAACCGGGAAGCTATCGACCCCGGATCGATGGACTTTCGCCCACGTCGTTCACCGCGAGCGGGCTGCCGCACTGGGCGGGATTCGATGCCGCGACCGGCCTGATCAGCGGGACGCCGGCGGATGATCCCGCGACTCCGGCCCCCGATGCGCGGAAGATTCATGCGGTGACGCTTCGCGAATTTCAGGGCGCGACGCTCGTGTCGACCCGGCAGGTGAACCTGATGGTCGCCACGCCGGGGAACGATATTCGGATGGTCAACCTCTCGGCCCGCGGGCAGGTCGGAACCGGCGAGGACATCCTGATCGCCGGATTCGTCACGTCCGGCACCGCCCCGCGGACGCTGCTGTTGCGCGGCATCGGCCCTTCGCTGGCGGACTTCGCGGTGGGCGGCCTGCTCGCCGATCCGCGGCTGGCGTTGTTCGACCGCGCCGGCGCGCGGCAGGGAAACGACAACTGGCACGACGTCGCCGATGCGGATGGCGTGCGCGCTTTCTCCACCGCGGTCGGCGCTTTTGCGCTGGCCGACTCGAGCCGGGACTCCGCCGTCGTTTGCTCGCTGCCGGCCGGTGCGTACACGTCACAAGTGATCGGCGTCGGCGGCGCGACCGGGATCGCGCTGGCGGAGATCTACGACGGTCCTCCGTCCGGCCACACCGGGCGGCTGCTGAATATTTCCGCGCGGGCCCGGATCGGTGGCGGCGATGCGGTGCTGATCGCCGGCACCGTGCTCGACGGCGGCGGTTCGGCCCGGATCCTGATCCGCGCGGTGGGCCCGACGCTCGCCACGCAAGCGGTCGGCGATCCGCTGCTGGATCCGGTCTTGAAGCTGTGTTCGGGCCAGACCGTGCTCGCGACGAACGACGATTGGGGATCGAGCCGGCCCGACGAGATTGCGGCCGCTGCCGCGGCGGCGCACGCGTTTCCGCTGCCGGCCGGCAGCCGCGACGCGGCGCTGATCGCGCCGCTCGTGTCGGGTGCCTTCACCGTCATCGTCGAAGGCAAGTCCGGCGCCTCCGGCGTGGCGCTGGTCGAACTGTATCTGCTGCCTTAGGCATTGGCGGTGCGGGGTTGGGTGCGGGGACGAAGCATCGCCTGCGAGCAGGCTCCTACGACGAGCCCCGATCCATCGCCTGCGAGCAGGCTCCTACAAACGATCCGAGAACGGGTCTGCGGTAGATGCCTGCTTGCAGGCGATGCATTGGCCAAGTGGATCGTTTGTAGGAGCCTGCTTGCAGGCGATGGATTGGTACCGGCTCGCGATCCAGGCGTTTCGTTCGGCGCGCGTTGGAATTGTTCGACTCGTGCCCGAAACCTTCGTGTTGGGCGCCGGACTGCTGCCATCAGAGAAAACCCGACGGAGGCATGCGGGCCGCCGTCTGATTCGAGCCGCGGTCTTTCGGGTCAGTGACTTCCCGGGCCGCCGAATTCTCCGCCCCCATTCCTCTCGTCCAGCCAAACTCACCGATGCGCGTCATCCCCGACTCCGAAATCGTCCTGCATCCATTGTCCCACGACGCCGACGGCCAGTTGTTCTCCTGGCGCGGCGGGCTGTACCGTGGAATACCGGCCCCGCGAGTCCCGTTCGTGCGCAGCCTGTTCGATTCCGGCGAGGTTCGGCGGCTGGTTGAGCGCGGTTATCTGGTCGGCACCGACCGCTCCGACGTCGCGGTGCCGCCCCTGTACCCGCTGGTGCTGCGCCACGCCACGGTGCGGTTTCCGTCGTATCCCTTCGAGTGGTGCAGCGAGATGCTGCGCGACGCGGCGCTGCACACGCTCGATCTGTTGCAGGCGCTCGCGCCGCAGAGCCTCGCGCTGAAGGACGCGCATCCGGGAAACGTTCTCTTCGAAGGCTGCCGGCCGCTGTTCGTCGACTTTGCCTCGATCGTCCCGGCGGGCACGGAGCCGGCGTCGATGGAAGAGGAATTCATCTCGCAATTCGTCGGTCCGGTGGAGTTCGCCGCGGCCGGCCAGGGCCGCATCGGGCGCTGGCTGCTGCGCGACTTCCGGCGGGGAGTCGGTCGTGAGGAATTGGCGTTGCTCGGGCAACTGTCGCTTCGCCGGCTGGCGGGGCGCGTCGGGCGGGGTGCGTTCGCCGCGGCGAGAGAGGTCGTGCGGGAATCGCTCTTCAGCGCGGGGAGGGACCCGGCGCCGGCGGCGTTCCGCGCTGCCCGGCTCGAACGCCATCGCGCCCGGCTTGCCGGGCTCCGGCTGCCGTCGCCGGCGGCGGCCTGGCGGCGCGATCCGGCCGCGTTTCCTCCGTTCGAGCCGGACGCCACCTGGACCACGAAGCACCGCGCGGTCGAGCGGCTGCTGCAACAGTACCGGCCGGCCACGGTGCTGGAGTTCGGCGCGCAGCACGGCTGGTATTCGATGATGGCCGCCCGGGCGGGTGCCCGGGTGATCGCGTTCGAAATGGACGAGGTCAGCTCGAACGGTCTCTACCTCGATGCGAAGCGCGCGGCGCTGGATATCCAGCCGCTGATGATGAGCTTCTCCGACCCGACGCCGCGCATTGGCGTGGGCGAGGGGCTGTTCCAGGCGGCCAGCGAGCGGTTTCGGTGCGAACTGGTCCTCGGCCTCGATCTGGTGCCGCGGCTGGTCTTCGAGGAGGCGCTCAATTTCGCGCAGATCGCGGAGGGCTTCGCCGCGTTCGCGGGCAAGGTCGTGGTCGTCGAATTCGTCCCGGCGGAGGACCCGGAGCTGGAGCACTGGCGGGCAAACCGGCCGGAGTGGTACCGGCTCGACAATCTGGTCGCGGCGCTGCGGCGTCATTTCCGTTCGGTCGCGGCGATCGACTCGCATCCGTCGCACCGCGTCCTGCTGGTGTGCGAGCGGGAGGCGCGTCCCATGCCCTCCGTCGCGGCTCCGGATTCCTGCAGGAGCCTGCTCGCAGGCGATCCATGACCGAGGTTCGCGATCCGGGAAGGGTTCGGCGTAGGAATTCGATCCATCGCCTGCGAGCAGGCTCCTACAGACGATCCACGGGTCCGATCCATCGCCTGCGAGCAGGCTCCTACAGACGATTCACGGGTCCGATCCATCGCCTGCGAGCAGGCTCCTACGACAGGCAGGTGCCATGCTTCGCCTGCGAGCGGTCCAGCGACGTGACACCTGCGGCCGGGTGAGCTACACTTCGGGCGTCATGGGCTCGCTGGGAAAGACACTCGTCATCGCGGGGCTGGCGATCGCCGCCGTCGGAGCGGTGCTTTGGCTGCTGGGTCGCAACGGCGGCGGCTTCCTGCCGGGCGACATCGTGATCGAGCGGAAGAATTTCCGGTTCTATTTCCCCGTCGTCACGTGCGTCGTCGTCAGTCTCGTGCTGACGCTGATCGCCTGGATCGTGAGACGATGAACCGTCGGCGCGGGGCGCTGAGAGCGGGTGGCGCGACGCATTTCGCCGGCACGTACTTCCCTCCGGACGAGTCTTGAGCCGGAACGAACATCGCGGGTACGGTTCGCCATGCTGGTCGAAGCTTCGCGTCTCCGTGAGCATCTCGATGATCCGGCCTGGGTCGTGTTCGATTGTCGTCATGACCTGGCCGATCACGGACGTGGCGGGCGATTGTACGCCGAAAGCCACGTGCCCGGAGCGCATTTCGCGCCGGTCGAGACCGTTCTCTCCGGGCCGAAGACGGGAAGAAACGGCCGGCATCCGCTGCCGGATGCGGACGCGTTTGCCGAGTTTCTGAGCCGGCACGGAGTTGTGCCGGCGACCCGCATCGTCGCGTACGACGACGTTGGCGGCCAGTACGCCGCGCGGCTCTGGTGGCTGGCGCGATGGATCGGGTTGCGGCACGCGGCTGTGCTCGACGGCGGCCTTCCGAAATGGATTGCGGAGGGGAATCCCGTCACGACCGAGGTTCGGCCGGCGCGCCGCGGCGGCGTAATCGCGCGACCGGATCCCGGAATGCTCGCGACGGCCGGCGAGGTTTCAGCGGGGATCGCGGGCGAACGAATCCTCGTGCTCGATGCCCGCGCGCCGGAGCGGTTCCGCGGCGAGACGGAGCCGATCGATCCCGTCGCCGGGCACATCCCCTCGGCGCGGAACCGGTTCTTCAAGGACAACCTCAACGCGGACCTCACGCTGCGTCCGGCGGCGGAGCTGCGAGGAGAGTTTTCGGCCGTGCTGGGGCCGCGTCCGGCGACCGAGGTGGTGCATCAATGCGGCTCCGGAATCGCCGCGTGCGCCAACCTGCTGGCGATGGAGCACGCCGGACTCACCGGGTCGCGACTCTACGTGGGATCGTGGAGCGAGTGGATCGCCGATCCGGCGCGCGGAGTCGCACGGGGCCCGGCATGAGGCGCGGCGGCCACCGACCGAGCGCGGGCACTGCCGCCCTGCCGTTTTTCGTGCGCCTTGTTGATCCGGCGAACACGGTGCCCGACATGTCCCGGAAAAGTGTCATACATTATATGACACTGTACTTCCCGCCCCGGGCGGTTGGACAGGGCGGTTGCTCCGAGCCGGGCCGCCGCCAGCGGCTCAAAGGTGCGCGTTTGTGCCGATGCTGAATTGCGGCGCGCCGGAGCGCCGCTGTGGCGTCACCCGAGCGTCTCCGAACGCGCATCGCGGGAGGAATCAGTTCGACGAGAGGGCGCGCGCTGTTCCGCGGTCCGTAGGTAGGCCGCCTGCTTGCAGGCGCGGACTGGCGCGAGCGAGCTCGCGGCCTAGTGCGTCCATGAAACCATGAACTCAGGATGTGAAAGTCAGTCCCGCCCCGGGGGCAGAGACCGGGGTGCAGTCGACGGCAACTGCGTCGCAGCAATGCGGGGTGGGGAGCAGCCGGAGACGGAAGATCGGTCCCGAACGCAAGTGAACTCGATTCGGCATGTGCTCCGGGCGAGCCTGCTAGGCAAAGGCGAAGCCTGCCGCGCGAGCGGCGAGCCTGTCACGGTCCAGGAACTGCCAACACTGGAGACAGGACGGGGTGGGTGTGGTTGGAGCGGGAACGATCGGAAGGGATCATGGGATAAGTGGAGAGACCGGCCCGACGGACTGAGTCGAGCCGGAGTCAGAGCGTCCATAGTAGCCGTGAAGCCGGGTAACGCCGGGGGAGCGAAGGGACGCAGGAAGGCGAATGCGCGATGAACACGACGTTGGAAGCCACCCCTCCGCCAGTGCCCGCGAGGGCTACGCAAGGAGGAGACGTCCGCTCCCGCTGGGGGTGGGCGGAACCGGCGGTGTGGACCGAGCGCATGCTGACGGCCCTGGAAACAGGGGTGAAAGGAAACCAGTGGTTCAGCCTGATCGACAAAGTGTATGCGCAACGAACCCTGGGACTGGCTTGGGAAAAAGTGCGGTCCAACGCCGGCGGCAGTGGCGTGGACGGCATGACGATTGGTCGCTTCGCCAAAGACTGCCCCCGCGGGCTGCTCGCCCTGAATGAGCAACTGCGTCAGGCGACCTATCAGCCCAGTCCGGTCAAACGGTGCTGGATACCAAAGCCCGGCTCGTCCGAAAAGCGCCCCTTGGGCGTCCCCACGGTGCGGGATCGGATCGTGCAGACGGCGTTGCGAATGGTCGTGGAACCGATCTTCGAAGCGACGTTTGCCGAGCACAGCTACGGCTTCCGGCCCGGACGTGGTTGCAAAGACGCGTTACGCCGGGTGCAGCACCTCCTTGACGAGGGCGGCACCTGGATCGTCGACGCGGACTTGAAAGGCTACTTCGACACGATACCGCATGGGCGGTTGATGGAACGAGTCGGGGAACGTATTGCGGACGGTCGCGTGCTGGCCCTCATCCAAAGTTACCTCGAACAGGGGGTGATGGATGGGCTTAGCCACTACGAGGCTGGCGAGGAGGGTACGCCGCAAGGAGCGGTCATCAGTCCGCTGCTGGCGAATATCTACCTCAATCCGCTCGACCACCTCATGGCCGACGGTGGCCTCGAGATGGTGCGCTACGCCGACGACTTCGTCCTGCTGTGTCGGAGCCGGGAACAAGCACAGGCCGCCCTCGCTCGCGTGCAAACGTGGGTGGGGCAGCACGGTCTGACGCTGCACCCGGAAAAGACCCGGATCGTTGATGCGACCCAGCCGGGAGGCTTCGACTTCCTCGGCTATCACTTCGAACGCGGTTACCGCTGGCCGAGGAGGAAGTCCATGGATCGGTGTAAGGACCGCATCCGTGAGCTGACGCCGAGGACTTATGGTCACTCGCTCGAATGCTGCATCGATGACCTCAATCGGATGCTGCGCGGCTGGTTTGGCTACTTCCAACACAGCCATCGCACGACGTTTCCCCGGCTGGATGCGTATGTCCGCGGACGACTCCGCGCCATCCTGCGCAAACGACAGGGAAAGAGTGGTCGTGACCGCGGTTCCGATCATCGTCACTGGCCCAATCACTACTTCGCCGAGCGCGGCCTGTTCAGTCTGACACAGGCTTACGTCTTGGTCCGTCAGTCTCCTTGAGAGCCACTCGCTGACTGGAGAGCCGGATGCGGGAAATCCGCCTGTCCGGTTCGGAGGGAGGCGCGGCGCAACTCAATGCGCCGTGCCTACCCCTATCGTGCCTGACCCGGGACACAATTCTACTCAAACCGCTCGCCGGGCTGCGCGCGGCGCGGCGAATGGCGGATGGCAGACGTCCGGCGGTCATTCAGTTGGGCGGCCTGGCGGCTGCCCGGCGATGAAGACAACCCTGAGGCTTCTGGTCCTGCTCGCGTTGGTGACCGTGCTTGCTGGATGCGCCCACGAGTCGCGCACCGATGCGCGGTACCTGGCGATCGTCGAGCAGGTGGAAGCGGCGGACCTGCTGCCGCGGCAGCAGTACTCGGTCGAGAAAGGACCGGAGCCGGTGTCGCGGATCCATCTCCGGCTGATCCGGCCGGGCCGCACGGAGCGGCTGGTCCTGCTGGTGTTCGGGCTGGGCGACCTGGACGCACTGGGCAGGCCGCGCGACCACGTCTCGTTCCGTTTCCCCGGCCCGCTCCCCGCCACCGGCGAGCTCCGGTTCGAGGAGCTCCAGGAATACCGCGTGATCACCGGCCGAACGACGAAGGTGTGAGCGGAGCTACAGGATGCAGCAGCAGCATGGTCGTGGAGGCCGTCTTGACAGGTGTACCAAAAACGGTACAAGTTGAGCGTGCCGTTCGAACACCCGCTCCGCGTCATCTTCTTCCGAACAGAAGGCGGCAACGAGCCGGTGCGCGAATGGCTCAAGGAGCTTCCGAAAAGGAAAGGAGGCTGATTGGAGAGGACATCAAGACCGTGCAATTCCGCTGGCCACTGGGCATGCCGCTGGTGCGGCACCTGGGCGACGGGGTTTTTGAAGTCCGAACCAACTTGCCGACTCGAATCGCTCGAACGCTCTTTTTCGTCGAGGGGTCAGTTATCGTCCTGCTTCACGGCTTTGTTAAAAAGACCCGCCAGACACCGGCCGAGGAGCTCGCCTTGGCCAACAAACGGAAACGCGATTACCTGAACGCCCATGAACAAGAAAAACATCCACGCCGGCAGCAACTTTGACGACTTCCTGAAAGAGGACGGTATTTTCAAGGAGGTGGAAGCGCGGGCCTTCAAGCGTGCCCTGGCGCTGCAAGTGCAGGACCTGATGACGAAGCAGAAAGTAACGAAGTCGAGCATGGCCGTGCGGATGGCCACCAGCCGGACCGCCGTGAACCGGCTGCTGGACAGCGACAACACTTCGGTGACCCTCGGCACCCTCAACCGGGCGGCGAAGGCGCTCGGTCGAAAGATCAGGATCGAGTTGGTGCCCGCTTGAGATCCGCTTGGCGCAGGCGCGTGAGTCGCTGTGCAGCTGCCGCAGGTGTCCATGAGCTCCCATCGCGAGCGCACCGCCGTCTTTCTGACTGCCAGTGACAGACGGCGGGGATATCAACGCGGGCTCCGATGCTCAAGGACGGCGGGCGGCCGGTCAAAGGGCCGCGGGATTCGCGGGCAGGGGGTGATTTTGAGGCTTGCGGGGGGGCGGGGTGGGGGGTTTCTTCCGCTCCTCAGTCAGTCGCCGAGCTAGCTCAGTTGGTAGAGCAACGCTTTCGTAAAGCGTGGGTCGTCGGTTCAAATCCGATGCTCGGCTCCATTTCGAACCCCGCGTGCGGTCAAACCGCCGCGGGGTTTCGAATTTTCGGAGATGCGCGAGCCGTGACCGGAGGCAGAATCCCAGGCCGAACGCCGCGATGGAAATTCCGCCCCGGATAGTCACCGCAGAGGACGCGGAGAGCGCAGAGAGAGGACCACCTACCCTCAACCCGCCCGTGGGGAACCGCTGATTCCGCCAAGGCTCACTAATCCAGACGGGGACGGCGCGATCGCGCAACGGGGGTTGCCGGTTTGAGGGTGGGGCCGGTCCTCGCTCTGTGCACTCCGTGTCTCTGCGGTGAGTATCCCCGTGCAGGAATTCCATCGCGGCGCGGCGGCTCCGAGTCGGTTTGAGTTCCCGACCGTTCGCCCTATCGTCGGGACCGATGGAATTGGAGATCACGCTTCCCGACGAGGTGCCGGCGATGACGCTGCCGAACGTCGCATTCTTCCCGCAGGCGCTGATGCCGTTGCACATCTTCGAGCCGCGGTACCGGCAAATGTTGAGCGACGTGCTGGCATCGAACCGGCTGTTCGCCGTCGCCGGGCTCAATCCGAAGCTGGTGAAGGTGCCGAAGCTGTTCGAGCCGCCGCATCGGATCGCGAGCGTCGGAATCATTCGCGCGTGTCAGGAAAACGCCGACGGCACCTCGAACCTGCTGCTCCAGGGCCTGTGCCGCGTCGAGATTCTCGACATCCTGGCCGACGCCCCCTACCGCCGGGTCCGGGTGCGGGTGCTCAACACCGACCCGGGTGGACCGCCCGCCGAGGCGGCCGTCCTTCGGTCCGAGTTGGTCCGCCTGCTCGGGCTGAAGCAGCGGCTCGGCTCGACGCCGCCGCGCGAGATCACGGATTTCCTTAAAAACGTGGACGACCCCGGGACGTTCGCCGACCTGGCGGCGTTCAGCCTCTACGACGAACCGGCGTTCAAGCAGAAGCTGCTCGAGACGCTGGACCTCCGCGCCCGGCTGCGGCTCCTGAACAACCACGTGCGCGGCGAGATCGAAGCGCTGAAGCTCCACCGCAAGCTCCAGGGGCGCCTCCCCGACCTCCGCATCGACCAGAACTGATCCGTGGTTCCGTCATCCGCGATCGAACCTGATTTTGAACCACGGATGAAGCCGATTCACATGGAGCAGACCTCGAGCAGAGAGCGGCTGGCGGTTTGAGGGTGGGCGGTCCTCTCTCTGGTCTTCTCTCTGCGCTCTCCGCGTCCTCTGCGGTGACTATCCGGTGCGGATTTTCCATCGAGGTGTGAGCGGCGGTGCGAACGACGACGTAATGTGGCGGATAAAAAGTCGACACCCGGGCGAAGCGGCGCCGATGGCGGTGTTCGCCACCGGCGGTTTGGGGTCGATCAGGTGGGGTTTTCTTCGGTGAGGCGGTCCTTCATGCGGTAGGATTTGCCCTCGACGACGACGGTCTGGGCGCGGTGGAGCAGGCGGTCGAGGATGGCGGAGGTGATGCCGGCGTCGTTGTTGAAGATCGTCGGCCAGTGTTTGTAGGCTTTGTTGGTGGTGACAATGATCGAGCCGCGCTCGTAGCGCTGGCTGACGATCTGGAAGAGCAGGTCCGCTCCGGCCTTGTCGAGGGGCAGGTAGCCGACCTCGTCCAGGACCAGGAGTGATGGCGCCACGTACTTCTTCAGTTCGGAGTTCAAACGGTGCAGCGCTTGCGCGGCCAGCAGAGTGTTGATGGCGTCAACGGCGGTGGTGAAGAGGACGGGGTGTCCGGCCTGGCAGGCCGCGTAGCCGAGGGCCGTGGCCAGGTGTGTTTTCCCCAGGCCGACGCCGCCGCAGAAGACGGCATTGGTGTGTTCCTCGACGAAACGCAGTTCGAACAGGTGGCGCACCTGGGCCTCGTTGATCTGCTTGGGCCAGTCCCAGTGGAACTGGTCCAAGGTTTTCTGCACGGGAAAACGGGCGGCCTTGATCCGGCGCTGCAGGGCGTGCTGCTGGCGGTCCTGCGCCTCCGCTTCGATGATGCGGCGCAGGAACTGGGCGTGGGACCAGCGCTGCTTCGCGGCTTCCGCCGTGATCTCCTCGTGGTGGCGGCTGGTGTGCGCGAGCTTCAGATACCGAAGCTGGGCTTCAAAGGTCGTGGCGTTGCTCATGGGTGTAGGGCGTGAGGTCGGGGGCGGGCAGTTCCAGTTCGAGTGCTTCGGGAGCGCGGGGCAGGTGCAGGGGGCCGGGTTCCGGCAGCCGGCGGGCCCGCTGTTCGAGCAGGTTGACGATGTAATCGCTCGAGTAGGCGCCCAGTTCGTGCGCGCTTTCGATCGCGGCGCCGACTGCCCCGGCGCCATAGGCGGGAAGCAGTTCGACGATGCGGCTGAGGTGGTGGCCGGCGTTCATCCGGCGTTCCGCCAGGGCCCGGTGATACGGCCCGGCGGCCGGGGTCAGTTCGAGGAAGCGCAACAGGAGCCGCTGGCGGGCGCCGGTTTTCTTCTGCGCTTCGAGTTCGCGCACGTGATCGGGGTTTTCCAGGTCGAGGCGGCGGCCGAACCGGCGGACGTGTTCGGCCACGAGCGTCGTGTCGGCGTACAACCACACCCGCTCGCTCGACAACTGCGCGGTCAGCAGCGCCCCGGCGTACCTCGCCGGCACCGAGTACCGGTTGGTGTCGATCGTGACCCGGCAGCGCCGCGACGCGCGCACCGGGCGCGTTTGCACCGCGGCGTACGGCCGGGGATTGAGTGCGAGCAGTTGCGGGCGCTCCCCGGCCAGCCGGTCGAGCGGCCGGGTCTTCGTTTCACCGTGCTCGCGCACGTTGGCGATTGTCTCCAGCCACAGCTTCACCGCCGGGTTCAGTTCCTCGAAGCGCGTGAGCTGTCGGCCGCCGAGGAAGCTCTTCTTCACGTACGAAACGGCGTTCTCGACGATCCCCTTCGACTGGGGATGGCCCGGACCACAGGCCTTGATCCGGAACCCGTAGTGGCGGGCAAAATCGAGGTACTGCGCATTGTAGACCGGCTCTGCTCCGGCGACATGCGAGAGCACCGCGGTCTTGCAGTTGTCGACCATCACCTCCTGCGGCACGCCGCCGAGCTGCTCGAACGCCCGCTGGTGGCACCCGAGGAACCATTCCTGGCTTTGGCCGAGCGTAAACTCCACGTAGAGCCACCGGCTGTAACCGAGCACCAGCACGAAGAAGCTGAGCGCTCGCCGCGTGCCGTCGACTTCCACCGCCCCGAAGCTGCCCCAGTCGACCTGCGCACACTGGCCTGGGGCAAACTTCAAGGTCAGGAACGCCTCCGTCCGGTTCGGTCGGATCCGCCGCACGTAGTCCTTCACGATCGAGTAGCCACCATCGTAGCCCTGCTCCTTCAGCTTGTGCCACACCTGCATGGCCGAAAGCGGATACGCTTCCACGAAGCGTACGATCGCCGCACGGTACGCATCGAGCTTGGAGCGGCGTGGCCGTTGCGCGCCGCGACTGCGCTCGTAACGCTCGCGCTCCAGCCAGGCACTCACCGTCTGCCGGTGCAGGCCCAGCTCCGTGGCGATCTGCGTCGCGTTTTTTCCGGCCCCCGCGGCGGCCTTGATCTGGCAGTAACGTTCGTAGCCGATCACGACGCCACCTCCAATCCGAGCACCTGATACAGCGGCGGCTCGTACGCGATCACGCCGATGGCGACGAGCTGCCGCCGGGCCTCGGCGACCGACTCCTCGTGCAGCGACAATAGCCGTGCGAGCGTTCGATCCGCATAGTAGCTCACCCCGTGTTCGTCCCCGACGGTGACCAGCACCAGGTACAGCGCCCACGCCGGCGCCGAGGCCTTCATCAGGTAGTTTCCGCGGATGAGGCGGTGGTCCACCCAGCTAAACTGGCGCGGCACGCGCCGCACCCGATCTGTTGCGATTAAGTGTTTTTCCATAGGCGGGCCGCGGCACGTCGGTGCCCAATACGGCCCGCCCCCGGGAGTGCAGCCGGCGGGTCATCTCGGCGATGTCCTCTTGTAAGACACTTCCGGCGAGATGGGCGATAAGCCCCACCACCACCGGCGATTGCGACCCCAAGACATCTTGTAAGACAGGCGCGTCGTCTTGGTTTGCACTCCCCTGATCCGCTGGCACTTGCACCTTTGAGGTCTCTTGTAAGACAACGCGCACCTTCCGCTGGCGCTTTTTCCAATAGCCTGGGTGCGCCGCCTGCCACGCCCGTACCCGAGCCGCGTTGTCCGACCCGCGGAAGTAATCCGCGTTGCCGGGCTGCTTCAGCCATCGACTCTGGCTGTCAACCTTGCTCGCCTTGCGGCACGGTGTCTTGCGGCAATACCGCTGCCGCCCGCGATTGCGCGCGTCGACCGGGAACAACTCTCCGCAGTGCTGGCACTTGCACGACCCCTTTGGATGCATCGCCTCACAGCTTCGCCAGCTTTGGCGCTCCCGACCACGCCTTCAGCACTCGTACTCAGCTTTCGCTTACCGGGGGAAGAAAAACCACCCACGGAAGAAGACTTCTACGGTTCGTTACCGGAAGAAAAGCGACCGAAGAAAAGACGGATTCTTACCCGCCAGAATACGATGACTTCCTACTCGCCGCTGACAATCGAGGCAAAAGCCGGTCCTGCACCACTTGCGCTGCGCGGTCGCGCCGCACTGGATCGATCCTGATTTTGAACCAGAGCTCGAGCACCGGACACTCACCGCAGAGGACACGGAGGGCGCAGAGAAGGGAACCGGCCCTCAAACCACCAGCCACCGTTGCGCGATCGCGCTGCGGGCCTTCCCGGTCAGTCGAAGGGGTACTGGTTGAAATCGAGCCACCAGGCTTTCAGCGCGCGGGCCAGGTCCGCGGCTTCGCTGTACTGGCCGGGCTTCTCGACAAAGGAGTTCGCGCCCAGCGCATACGCGGTGCGGACGTCCGAGGGCAGCGCCGAGGAACTCAGGACGATCACCACGATGCTGCGCAGTGCCGGCTGGCTACGCATCCATTCCAGCACCTCGGCGCCGGATCGGACCGGCAGCTTCAGGTCCAGCAGCACGAGGCAGGGGAGCGGGTACCGTTCGCGATCGGCGTACATGCCAGTGCCGGCGAGATAGTCGATCGCCTGCTGCCCGTCCGAGGCGACACGAAGCGGATTCGTGATGCCCGCGTCGGCGAAAACGGAGGCGAGCAGGATCGCGTCCGTCTCCTCGTCGTCAACCTGGAGAATGGGCCGCGGGGGCATGGAGGAGAACCGGCTTGAGCTCGACCCAGAACACGCTGCCCTGGCCGGGGGTCGAGGACACGCCGACCGAACCGCCCATCCGCTGGACCACCTTGCGCACGAGCGCCAGGCCGATGCCGGTGCCGGGGAATTCGGCGTGGCTGTGCAGGCGCTGGAACATGCCGAAGATCGCCTGCTGCGAGGGCTCGGGGATGCCGATCCCGTTGTCGTGAACGGACACACGCACGACCTCGCCCTCGGGGGTGGACCGCGGGATCGCCGTCACCTGCACCACGGGCCTGACGCCGGGCGCCACGAACTTGACGGCATTGCCGAGCAGGTTGGAAAAGCACTGGGTCAGGGCCGCCTCGTTCCCCAGCACGATGAGCGAGTCGAAGCCGATCACGATCTCCGCCTCGGGCGGCTGCAGGTTGGGATAGGAATCGACCATGCCGCGGAGCAGCCGGGTTAGCTCGACCGGCTCCAGCGGCAGCTGGGTGCGGATCGCCTTGCTGTAGTTGAGGCTGTCGCGGATCAGATTGTCGAGCCGTGTCGCCGCGACCTGGATGCGGCTGACGTAGCCGCCCGCCTCGACGGAAAGCTCGGCGCCGTGTTTCCGCTCCAGCAACGCCGCAAACGTGTTCATCGCGCGGAGCGGTGCGCGCATGTCGTGGGTGATGGAGTAGGAGAAGTGCTCCAGCTCGTCGACGCTCTGCCGCAGGAGGGAGGTGCGCTCCGCCACGAGCTGCTCCAACTCGTCGCGCGTCCGCGCCTGCTGCTCTTCTGCCAGCTTGCGCTGGGTGACGTCCTGCTTGATCGCGACGAAATGGACGATGCGGCCGCGGGCGTCGGTCACGGGGGTGATCGTCAGTTCTTCGTCGTAGAGTGTGCCGTCCTTGCGCCGGTTCACAAGCTCGCCGTGCCACGGTCGGCCGGCGAGGATCGTGGACCACAGCTCGCGGTAGGCCTGCGGATCCTGCTTGCCGGACCGGAGCAGGCTGGGCTTGCGGCCGACGGCTTCCGCGAGCGGATAGCCGGTCAGCCGGGAGAACGCGGCGTTGGCCCATTCGATGGTGCCGTCGGGCCGCGTGATGACGATGCCATTGGCCGCGGACTGGAGTGCGGCGACCTGCACGCGGAGCTGGGCGAGCAGGCGGCGGTTGCGTTGCTGCCAGAAGACGTGGCCAACGAGCAGCGTCGCCAGGACGAACGAGCACGCCACCAGCATCGCGATCAGCGTCTGCTGCCGCGCGGCGGCATAGAGCTCCTCCGCGTCGACCTTGGTGATCA
This sequence comes from uncultured Verrucomicrobiae bacterium, assembly GCA_963705935.1. Classification (GTDB taxonomy): domain Bacteria; phylum Verrucomicrobiota; class Verrucomicrobiia; order Opitutales; family Opitutaceae; genus Opitutus. Next base: position 283,371 of record OY970130.1, read on the forward strand.
TCATCCAGTCCGTGCCCGGCACGCGGTTGCCGACGTACACGACCGGGACGCCGCGGTAGTCGACGCCCTCCTGCATATCCATCTCGCCGCGGAGCACGCGCGAGGCGGGCAGCCCGCGGGTGTCGAGCGGACGCCGGAATTTGAGCGCCGACCCCGGCCGATGGCGCAGGTTGTTCAGGTAGAGCACGTCGTTCCCGTCGCGGCGCACGAGCAGCGTCTCCGCCGTGCGGCTGGGCGTCGGCCAGGTTTCGGTCAAAGGAAACAAGTGCCTTGCCGGGTCGAGGCGCATCACGACGGCGCCGATCGGCTCGACGTGGCGAAGGTCGGGATCCGCGTAGATGGGGAACAGCAGGTCGAGGCTTGGGCGGCCGTCGGGCCCGTCCGTTTCCAGGTCGCCCATGACGGCTCCGCCCGTCGACCGGGCCAGGTCGTAAAGCGTCCGCACCCGGGTGGGCGGCAAGCCGGCGGACTCGGGAAGGGCGATGCGCGGCGAAAGCGTGGCATCGAAAAGCACGACGGCGTCGTAGCGCGGGCCGGCCTTCAGCAGTCGGAGCCAGTGGACGATGACCGAGCGCGCCTCCGGCGAGGCGGGGGCGGCGAGATACCGCTGCACGTCGGCGGAAACGAAAGCGGCGCGCGAGAAGAACTGGGCGTCGTCCAACCGCTCCTCGCGCCAGCTTGCGATCTGATGCAGCTTCAGCGCGGCGACCGCCGCGAGTTCCTGGCGGGCGGCCGTCTTGGCGCGCTCCTGCACGTGGCGGTTCAGCGCGAGTACTGCGACCAGGCCGAGCCCGATCGCGCAGACGAGCGCCGCGACGATTCTCTTCGATCCCGTGCTCTCGGAAAGATGCATCGCTTCAACCGCCGCCACGCCGGTCCCGATCACGGCAGCACGACCCCCGCCGGCGGACGTATCGTCAACGCCGGTACGCGTCGCCGGGCGCGCGGAGAAATGGAGCAAGGCACCGCGCACTATGGCAGCCGCTCCACCGGGGGGCTGCGCACGATCGGTCAAACACTGGGCGTTTCTTGAAATCGGCCCGGCAACCGGGTGGCGCCAGCGATTGGCGGGAGCGCCTCAACCGGGGCGCTCCCGGGGGCGCCCAGCCGCTTTTCGCGTCCCGACTCACTCGCGCCCCCGGCACTGCCCCGGACAAAAGCGTGCGCGAAGTCATCGGACCGAGCGTCACGAACAACAACCGCGTGACCGAGCGATGCACCGGTTCGACTTGATCCGGGCATTTCGTGGCGCAACTTCCTGCGAGAGCGATGACTGCCCCCACGCTTCGATTCCGCAGGGAGACCCTGGACGGTGGATGGGCCGTCATCAACGTGTTGAAAGATGGCGCGGTGATCGGCCGGATCGTCCAGCATCCCAAGACCGGCAGATACCGGTACTTCAAAGGCGCGGAAAACCACCTCGCCTATTCACTGGAGCAGGCCGATCTGGCTGCACTCGAACAGGCGATCGAGCACGAACTCGCGGGCCTGGATCAGCCTGGCGTCGGGCCCGCGCGCCGGATTCGACCGAAGCGTCCGCCGATCGTCTGAACGTCCATCCCCGTACCGCAAATTACGCGCGGTGTTCGACAAGAAAGGATGGCGCGCAAAACGGAGGGACGGTCCATGCAGGTCCGTGAGTCCCTGCTGTTTGAACCGATTTGGCCAGCGTGCGGAAGGCATCCGGCATCGTTGGGAACGGCTGATGCGCCTCGAGGCCGTCCGCACGCCCTTGGGCAACGCGGAGGCGATGATCCATCTGATTCCCAGCTCGATCGCGGCGGTGCTCGGCCTGCTCGAGCATCCGCGCGAACCGGGCCTGAACCTGGCGAACGCGCGGGCGCTACGCCTGCCGGACTGCGCCTGCGGCCTCAACCCGTACGTGCCCTACTTCGTCGCCGGGGAGCAGGCAATCGTCGAGGAAATGGTGCTGCTCGAGTACGAACTTCCGGCCACCGAGCGCGACGAGTATGACGTGGCCGAGGTCGTGCACGCGATCGGAGCGCTGGCCCGCGCGGAGATCGAGACCTTCTGCGGCGTATGCATCCGGCGCGCATGGAACTGCTCGCCCAGCGCGATGCGGACCGGCCGGCCGCTCGTCGCCGCCCAAATGCACCGACAGGAGCGAGCGACGTCACCGGCGCTGCGCCGGCCCGCGCCGGCGGCCGGTCAACCCGCGGCAACCTCATCCGATTCGGCATGGTGAGGCCTCGCGCCGGTCGGAAGGGTTGACAGCCGGCCTGGGGTTGTGTGAGGAAGCATGACTCCGGCCCGGGTCTTCCTTTGCGGCGCTCTCACGCTCGGAGCAGCGGTACCGCGTCAGTCGGCGCGTTTCCGCTGGCGCCTGCGAGTCGCGATGCCGCGATGCTGGTCGAGGTGGATGGTCCGCGCACGATGCACGGCAGCAACGTCTCCGGGACCGCGACGGGCGTCGTGTTGCTCGAAGCCTATGATGGGGGAACGGGCAACAGCCCTCGTCTGGTCAACATCTCGGCGCGCAACCAGGTGGGCACGGGGGACGATGTCTTGATCGCGGGCTTTGTGATCAACGGCAACATGCCCAAGCGACTGCTCGTGCGCGGTGCCGGCCCGCGCCTGGCCAGTCTCTTCGGCGTGCCGGGCGCTCTCGTCGATCCTCGCGTGGAACTGCACACGTCCGTCCACGGCCGCGACACCGTCGTCGCCGCCAACGACGACTGGGCCGATGAACCGGGCGTGGCCGAAGCGGCCGCGAGCGTGGGAGCATTCGCGTTTGAAGCCGGCAGCAAGGACGCTGCGCTGCTCGTGACCGTGCCGGCCGGAGTGTACAGCGCGGTCGTTTGCGGCGCGGGCGACGGTCTGGTCGAGGTTTACGAGGTGCCGTAGCCGGATGCGTCCGTGCGACCGGCCGGTGCCTGCGCCGGAACTCCCCCTCGGAAGGCAATGGCCGTTCGAATGCGACTGCTCGTCGGCCGCTTCGCTTCCCTGTGGCTGTCCCATCCGGCGCCCGCGACTGCGACAACCTGAGACACACTGACTCGCACGCCGACCACCGAAGGGTGTGACGGAGGGGTGCGTGGATCATTTCTAACGGTTGACCCGGGCGAAGTTGCGCGATGGTCGGCAGCGGAGGCACACGCATTGCTGAACCGCAGGGCATGAGCCGAATTTTAGGAATCGATCTAGGCACCACCAACTCCTGCATGGCCGATCATGGAGGGCGGCGAGCCGGTGGTGGTCCCGAATGCGGAGGGCGGCCGCACGACGCCATCGGTCGTCGCGTTCACGAAGACGGGCGAGCGGCTGGTCGGCCAGGCGGCCAAACGCCAGGCGGTCACCAATCCGCGCAACACGGTGTTTTCCGCGAAGCGCCTGATCGGCCGCAAATTCACCGAGGTGCGGGAAGAGGCGAAGAACATGCCGTTCAAGGTCGTCGAAGGAAAGAACGGCGACGCCTACATCGAGGTTCAGGTCGGCGACAAGACCGAGCAGTTCGCGCCGCAGCAGATTTCCGCGTTCGTGCTCGGCAAGATGAAGGCCGACGCCGAGGCGTATCTCGGCGAGAAGATCACGCAGGCCGTCATCACCGTGCCGGCGTACTTCAACGACTCGCAGCGCCAGGCGACGAAGGATGCCGGCAAGATCGCCGGACTCGAGGTGCTGCGCATCATCAACGAGCCGACGGCCGCGTCGCTGGCCTACGGACTCGACAAGAAGAAGGACGAGAAGATCGCGGTGTTCGACCTCGGTGGCGGCACGTTCGACGTGTCGGTGCTCGAGATCGGCGACGGCGTGTTCGAGGTCAAGGCCACCAACGGCGACACGCACCTCGGCGGCGACAACTGGGATGACGCGATCATCCAGTGGCTCGTCGACAATTTCAAGAAGGACAACGGCATCGACCTGCGCAAGGACCCGATGGCGCTGCAGCGCCTGAAGGAAGAGGCGGAGAAGGCGAAGATCGCGCTGTCGTCGACCCAGATCGGTCGACATCAACCTGCCGTTCATCACCGCGGACGCTTCCGGCCCGAAGCACCTGAACGTGCAGCTGACGCCGGGCGAAGATGGAGCAGATCTGCGACTCGCTCTTCGAGCGCTGCATCCAGCCGTTCAAGAACTGCCTGAAGGACGCCGGCCTGACGTCGGCCCAGATCGACGAGCTCGTGCTCGTCGGCGGCATGACCCGCATGCCGAAGGTCGTCGAAATCGCCACGGCAGCTCGGCGGCAAGCCGCCGCACCAGGGCGTGAACCCGGACGAGGTCGTCGCCGTCGGCGCGGCCATCCAGGGCGGCGTGCTCAAGGGCGACGTCCGCGACGTCCTGCTGCTCGACGTGACCCCGCTCACGCTCGGCATCGAGACGGCGGGCGAGGTCGCCACGGCGATGATCCCGCGCAACACGACGATTCCGGCGAAGAAGACGCAGATCTTCTCGACCTACAGCGACAACCAGCCGTCGCGTCGAGATCGTGGTGCTGCAGGGCGAGCGCCCGATGGCGCGCGACAACAAGGCGCTCGGCACCTTCAGGCTCGACGGCATTCCGCCGGCCCCGCGCGGCACGCCGCAGATCGAGGTGACCTTCGACATCGATGCCAACGGCATCCTGCACGTCTCCGCCAAGGACCTCGGCACCGGCAAGGACCAGAAGATCACGATCCAGGGCTCGTCCGGCCTCTCCAAGGAGGAGGTCGAGAAGATGACCAAGGAGGCCGAGCTCCACGCCGCGGAGGACAAGAAGCGCCGGGAGGCGGTCGAGGCGCAGCAACCAGCTCGACTCCGCGATCTACCAGCTCGAAAAGACCCTCAAGGAATCCGGCGACAAGCTGCCGGCCGACAAGAAGTCGAAGGTCGAGTCGGGCATCGCCGACGCGAAGAAGGAGCTCGAGAGCAACGACGCCGCCCGGATGAAGGCCGCGCTGGAGAAGCTGACGCAAGCTCGGAGCGCGAGCTCTACGCCGAGGCGCAGACAGCCGCGCAGGCGGCCGGCGGCCGGCGCGGCGCCCTCGGGCGAAGCGGAAGCCGGCCCGGCGCCAAGAAGACCGAGAAGAAGGCCGACGTCGTCGACGCCGACTTCGAGGTCGTCGACGAAGACAAGAAGAAGTAGCTCCCCGCATCTTTTCGCCCCGCTCCGCCTTCCGGCGGCGGGGCGTTTTGCTCGCAACCCGAAATCCACCTCTAGACCCAGAATCCAACCCACATATGGCTAACGTCAAAATCAAGCCCATCGGCGATCGCGTGCTCGTTGAGCACATCGAGGAAAAAGAGCAGGTCCGCGGAGGTATCATCATCCCGGATTCCGCCAAGGAAAAGCCGCAGGAGGCGCGAGGTCATCGCGCTCGGCACCGGCAAGAAGGGCGAGGACGGCAAGGTCGTCCCCTTCGAAGTCAAGGTCGGCGACCGCGTGCTCGATCAGCAAATACGGCGGCACCGAGGTGAAGCTCGAAGAGAAGAAGTACACCCTCGTCCGCGAGGACGACATCCTCGGCGTCATCGCCTGAGCCGACCCGTTCTCCCACTCCCAACCCTTAATCCGAAACAAGTCACAATGGCTGCAAAACAACTCCTGTTCGACGAGTCCGCTCGTCAGAAAATTCTCCGCGGCGTCGAGCTGCTCTCCCGCGCGGTCAAGGTCACCCTCGGGCCCAAGGGCCGCAACGTCGTCATCGACAAGAAATTCGGCTCCCCGACCGTCACCAAGGACGGCGTGACCGTCGCCAAGGAAATCGAGCTTCCGGATCCCTACGAGAACATGGGCGCGCAGATGGTGAAGGAAGTCGCCTCCAAGACCTCCGACGCCGCGGGTGACGGCACCACGACCGCGACCGTGCTCGCCGAGGCGCATCTACCAGCGAAGGCCTGAAGAACGTCACCGCCGGCTCGAATCCCGATCTTACCTGAAGCGCGGCATCGACAAGGCCGTCGAGGCCGCCGTGACCGAGCTCGCGCGGGTCTCGAAGAAGGTCAACGACCGCGAGGAAATCCGCCAGGTCGCGACCGTCTCCGCCAACTGGGACGAGACCATCGGCAACATCATCGCCGACGCGATGGACAAGGTCGGCAAGGACGGCACCATCACGGTCGAGGAAGCGAAGTCGATCGAGACGACCCTCGACGTCGTCGAGGGCATGCAATTCGACAAGGGCTACCTGTCGCCGTACTTCGTGACCAACGCCGAGGCGCAGGAGGCCATCCTCGAGGACGCCTACGTGCTGATCCACGAGAAGAAGATCAGCTCGCCTGCAGGACCTCCTCCCGCTGCTCCAGACGGTGGCGAAGAGCGGCAAGCCGCTTCTCGTCATCGCCGAGGAAGTCGAGGGCGAGGCGCTGGCCGCGCTCGTCGTGAACAAGATCCGCGGCACGCTCAACGTGTGTGCGGTCAAGGCGCCGGGCTTCGGCGATCGCCGCAAGGCGATGCTCGAGGACATCGCGATCCTCACCGGCGGCAAGTGCATCACCGAGGATCTCGGGATCAAGCTCGAGAACGTCACGATGAGCGACCTCGGCCGCGCCAAGCGGATCACGGTCGACAAGGAAAACACGACGATCGTCGAAGGTGGCGGCAAGAGCTCCGACATCCAGGGCCGCGTGAAGCAGATCCGGCGGCAGATCGACGAGACGACCTCCGACTACGACCGCGAGAAGCTGCAGGAACGCCTGGCGAAGCTCGCCGGTGGCGTGGCGGTCATCAATGTCGGCGCCGCGACCGAGACCGAGATGAAGGAGAAGAAGGCCCGCGTGGAAGACGCGCTGCACGCGACCCGTGCGGCCGTCGAGGAAGGCATCGTCGCCGGCGGCGGCGTGGCGCTCCTGCGCTGCACCAAGGTCATCGACGCGCTGCAACTCGAGGGCGACGAGAAGATCGGTTCGCAGATCGTCCGTCGCGCGATCGAACATCCCGATCCGCATGCTGTGCACCAATGCCGGCGTCGAGGGCGCGGTGGTGGTCGGCGAGATCATGGCCAACAAGGGCAACTACGGCTACAACGTCGCGACCGACAAGTACGAGGACCTCGTGAAGGCCGGCGTGGTCGACCCGACGAAGGTGACCCGCACGGCGCTGCAGAACGCGTCGTCCGTGGCCGGGCTGCTGCTCACGACCGAGTGCATGATCACGGAGATCCCCGAAAAGGAGAAGGCTCCGGCGGCCCCCGGCGGCGGCGGCGGCATGGGCGGGATGGACTACTGAGGTCCGACTCCGCGACTTCGTTCAAGAACTCTCAAGGCGCGCTCTGCGGAGCGCGCCTTTTTTTTATGCGGGCAACGCGACGAGGGCGTCGCGTCTCCATCGAGCCCGCGCAGGTCATGCAGGCCGCGAGCTTGCTCGCGCCGGGTCAGGCGTAGGCCGCGAGCTTGCTCGCGCCTCGCGTTGCGCTTGGCCAAACTGCGCCTGCGAGCAGGCCGGCCTATCGCCCGAGTACGGGTTCGCGTGGGCGCCGGGGCACTGCAGCAGCTTTGGCTTTGCCTCGCAGGCGGTTGCTGTTTCCGTGACTCGCATGGACGTGATCTTCCTCGGCACCGGGACCTCGCAGGGCGTGCCGATGATCGCGTGCGACTGCGCCGTCTGCCGTTCCCCCGATCCCCGCAACCAGCGCCTGCGGGCATCGGTGCATGTCGTGATGGACGGGCTGCACGTGCAGGTGGATGCCACGCCGGAGTTCCGGCTGCAGTGCGTGACCAACGGTATCCGCCAGCTGGATGTGTTCATCCTGACCCACGGCCATGCGGACCACATCGTCGGGATGGACGACCTGCGGCGGTTCTGCGATCTCAAGGGGGGGCAGGCGCTCACCGTCTACACGACCGACGAGGCGATGGGCCGGGTGCTCTCAATTTTTCCGTACACGATCGCGGACCGGCCGGTGTCGCCCGGATACGCGGCGTTCAAGCTGGCGGCGATGCCGGCCCGACTCGAGTTTCCGCAGGGCACGATCGCTTCGACGCTGCTGCCGCATGGCGGCGTGAATACGCTCGGGCTGGTGTTCACGGAGCGCAGCTCGGGGCGGAAGTTCACGTACTACACCGACTGCAAACGGGTCCCGCGTGAAGCGGTTGAACTGGCGCGCGGCTCCGACGCGGTGGTGCTGGATGGACTGAGGCCGAATCCGCATCCGTCGCACCTTTCGATCGGCGAGGCGGTTCAGGTCGCGCAGGAGATCGGGGCACCGCACACCTGGCTCACCCACCTGACCCACCTGAGCGATCACGCAACGACCGAGGCCGGGCTTCCGCCGGAAGTGCGGCTAGCCTACGACGGATTGACGATCCGGGTGTAGGCGCGAGCTTGCTCGCCGTAGGAGCCTGCTTGCAGGCCACGCTTCGGCCGCGCGGCGCCGATCCTCGGGGGGCGCGAGCCTGCTCGCCGTAGGAGCCTGCTTGCAGGCGATGGTCACTCTCGCGGGTGGATCATCGCCTGCAAGCGGGCTCCTGCGGGCAGAGGAAAGACCAGAGACGATCCCGTGTTGCGGGGGCGATCTTTTTGTAGAGCGGCTTTATGCCGCGATTCCGAGCCCTCCCGACGATCGATCGCGGCGTAAAGCCGCTCTACAACCGACGCCGCCCCGCATGGAATGTGTGTGGGTTCGACGCGGTTTCGCCGGTCCATCGCCGCCCCTCTCGATCTCAGGCGCGAGGTTGCTCGCGAGCGCGACTATCGCCGTGGGAAGGCGATGACGCACGATCGGGAAATGCCCCATCAAAAACCCGCTTGCTTAATCCCTACTGAATCAATCTACATTGACGGACTTCCATGAAGCTTTCGAAACGCGGAGAGTACGCCCTGCGCTCGCTGATCAACCTCGGAATCGCCGCCGAGGTCGGACGCAAGCTGGTGCAGGTCTCCGAGTTGGCCGACTTCGAACAGCTTCCGGTCAAATTCCTCGAACAGATCGTCCAGACGCTGAAGGACGGGGGGCTGGTGATCAGCGTTCGCGGAAAATATGGCGGATACCGGCTCGCGAGACCGGCCCGGGAGATCCGGATCGGAGAGGTCGTCCGGCTGATCGATGGGCCGCTCGCGCCGATCGGGTGCGTCAGTCAAACGGCGTACGAGAAGTGCACCTGCCCGGACGAGTCGCATTGCGGGCTGCGCATGCTGATGCTGGACGTGCGGAACGCGATCGCCGGCATCCTCGACCGATACACCCTGGCCGACGTCGTCGAGATCACGTTGCGCAAGCTCCGTCGCGATTCGGTGCCGCTGCCGTTTTCCGCGGAGGCCGACGCCGCTCCGGCGTTCGCCGGCCGGCTGCCCGCGCGCCTCGCGCGGAAACTCGCCAATCGCAGCGTGCCGCCGCGGCTCTCCGAAGCCGATGGCGTGCTTCATCACATCCTCGGCGATTACACGATTTAGGCCGATTCCTGCCATGAGCACCACCTTCTCCGCACCAGCGCTTCGCTTCGCCTTTGCCCTGGCCGCCGCCGCCAGCCCGCTTGGCGCCTGGGGCGAAACCGACAAGGACGAGATCGAAACCTTGCGGGAGCAGATCCGCCAGCTCGACCGGAAGCTGCGGGTGCTCGAACGCAAACAGGAGCTCCGGGACGAGGAAGCGGCGGCGGCGGCGAAATCCGCCGGCAAGGTTGCGATCAACGACAGGAGTGTCGCCCTGGTATCCGGCGACTCGGCGAACACCCTCCGGCTGCGCGCGCTCGTTCAGGCCGACTCCCGCTGGTTCTTCGACAGTCCGATCAACAACCACGACGCATTCCTGATCCGCCGTGCGCGGCTGATCTTCGAGGGGACGTTGAACAAGATCTACCAATTCCAGGTCGTGCCCGAATTCGGCGGGACCAGCGGCAACGGCACGCTCACGCTGCTCGACGCCAACCTCACCGTGGCGTTTACGCCGGAGTTTCAGGTGAAGGCCGGCCGGTTCCGCGAACCGGTCGGGCTCGAACAGCTCCAGTCCGACTCGGTCGCGTTCTTCGCCGAGCGCAGCGTCGTCTCGCAGCTCGTGCCGAACCGGGACATTGGCGTCCAGCTGGGCGGTGACCTGCTCGGCGGAACGATCAGCTACGCCGTCGGGGTGTTCGATGGCGTGCCCGACGGCACGAGCAACGCAACCAACACGGACAACAACAACCGCAAGGACGTAGCGGCCCGGGTGTTCGTCCAGCCGTTCAAGAACGCCCGGGGATCCGTGCTGCAGGGGCTGGGAGTCGGCGTGGCGGGGAGCCTCGGACGACAGAACGGCGCTGCGGGCGGGCTGACCAGCGGCTACAAGACGGACGGCCAGCAGACCTTCTTCTCCTACCGCTCGACGGCCGTGGCCAAGGGAGACACGTGGCGGATCTCGCCGCAGGCCTATCTGTACAGCGGGCCGTTCGGCGCGCAGGCGGAGTACGTCGTCTCGCGCGTCGACGTTCTGAGCGGAACCGTGCGGCAATCGCTCGATCACAAGGCCTGGCAGCTGTCGGCCGGTTACGTGCTGACCGGCGAGGATTCGAGCTACAACGGTGTCGTGCCGCGGCAGTCGTTCGATCCGGGCGCCGGCACGTGGGGCGCATTCGAACTCGTCGGGCGGATTTCGAACGTGGACCTCGACAATGCCTCGTTCCTCGGAGGCGCGTCGTCGGCGGCGAATCCCGCGAACAGCGCCACCCAGGCGGCTGCCTACGGGATCGGGCTCAACTGGTATCTCAGCAGGAGCGTGCGGGCCATGTTCAACTATTTCCACACGGAGTTCGACCTGGCGCCGGGTGCGCTGCCCGCCTTCAACGCCGTCATCGCGAAAGACGAGAATGCGCTCCTCACCCGGCTTCAGCTCGTATTCTAGCCTGCCTCTCCCCCGCCGAACATGAATGCGAAGCTCTTTTCTTTCGCTCTGCTGGCGACGCTGGTCGCCACCGCGGCGCCGGCCCGGACGGTCGAGCTGCTGAACGTCTCGTACGATCCGACCCGCGAGTTTTACCAGGAGTACAATGCCGCCTTTGTCCGATACTGGAAGGCGAAGACGGGTGATGACCTCTCCGTCAAGCAGTCGCACGGCGGCTCCGGCAAGCAGGCGCGGTCGGTGATCGATGGGCTGCCGGCGGATGTCGTCACGCTGGCGCTCGCGGCGGACATCGATGCGCTGGCGACGATCGGCAAGCTGATCCCGCCGGACTGGCAGCGGCGGCTGCCCGACAACTCCTGCCCGTACACCAGCACGATCGTGTTTCTCGTGCGGAAGGGAAACCCGCGGCACATCAAGGACTGGGACGACCTGGTCAAACCCGGCGTTTCGGTGATCACGCCGAACCCGAAGACCTCGGGGGGCGCGCGCTGGAACTACCTCGCCGCCTGGGGCTATGCGCTCCGGAAATACGGTGGCGAAAACCAGGCGCGGCAGTTCGTGGCCAGCCTCTACCGCAACGTGCCGGTGCTCGATTCAGGCGCGCGGGGATCGACGACGACGTTCGTGCAGCGCGGCATCGGGGACGTGGCGGTCTCGTGGGAGAACGAGGCATTTCTCGCCGTGAAGGAGTTCGGTCGCGACCAGTTCGAGATCGTAGTGCCTTCGGTCAGCATCCTGGCCGAACCGCCGGTCGCCGTCGTCGAGCGGTTCGCGAGAAGGAGAGGCACCGCAGCGGTCGCGAAGGCGTATCTCGAATACCTCTACTCCGACGAGGGCCAGGACATCGCGGCGCGCAACTTCTACCGGCCGCGCAACGCGGCGGTCGCAGCCAGGTATCCGGACAATTTCGCCAAGCTCGAACGGTTCACGATCGACGGGATGTTCGGCGGGTGGGCCAAAGCCCAGCAGACCCATTTCGCCGACGGGGGCATCTTCGACCAGATCTACGCGAAACAGTAATCCGATGTCCGTCACCCGCATCTCCCGCTCCGTCCTGCCCGGCTTCGGGCTGTCGCTCGGCTTCACGCTGGCGTACCTCGGGCTGATCGTGCTCCTTCCGCTGTCGGCGGCGTTCGTGCGGACGGCCGGGATGAGCTGGCACGATTTCATCACGGCGGTCGCGTCACCGCGGGTGCTCGCGTCGTACCGGCTGAGCTTTGGCGCCTCGCTGGCGGCCGGCGCGGTGAACGTGGTTTTCGGCGTGATCGTGGCATGGGTGCTCGTCCGCTATCCGTTCCCGGGGCGGCGGGTGGTGGATGCGCTGGTGGATCTGCCGTTCGCGCTGCCCACGGCCGTCGCGGGCATCGCGCTGACGTCGATCTACGCGCGGAACGGCTGGGTGGGGCAGTGGCTCGAGCCGTACGGGATCCAGGTCGCGTTCACGCGACTGGGCGTGTTCGTCGCGCTGACGTTCATCGGGCTGCCGTTCGTGGTGCGCACGCTGCAGCCGGTGCTCCTGGAACTCGAGCCCGAGATCGAGGAGGCGGCGGCCAGCCTGGGCGCGAGCCGCTGGCAGACGATCGCGCGCGTCATCCTCCCGGAATTGCTGCCGACGCTGCTGACCGGCTTCGCCCTGGCGTTCGCCCGTGCGCTCGGCGAATACGGCTCGGTGGTGTTCATCTCCGGCAACATGCCGATGCGGACGGAGATCACGCCGCTGCTGATCGTCACCAAGCTGGAGCAATACGATTACCGCGGGGCGACGGCGATCGCGGTCGTGATGCTCGGGGTCTCCTTCCTGATGCTGCTCGTGATCAACCTGCTTCAGAAATGGAGCCGGAGGTACCACGCGCTCTGAGCGCGGAAAATCGCCGCCCCATGCCCGCCGCCGTCGCCAGCACCCTCTCCGCCCACGCGATCCCCGCGGCGCGCCTGCCGCGCGCCACGAACGACCCGGCGTGGGTGCGCTGGCTGCTCACGGCGATCGCGCTGCTGTTTCTCGGGTTCTTCCTCGTGCTCCCGCTGGCCGCGGTCTTCACCGAGGCGCTGCGCCATGGCGTGCGCGCCTATTTCGGGGCGTTCGCGGACCCGGACGCGCTCGCCGCGATCCGGCTCACGCTGCTGACGGCCGCCATCGCGGTCCCGGCGAATCTGGTGTTCGGCATCGCCGCGGCCTGGCTGATCACGAAGTTCCAGTTCTCCGGGAAGAGCCTGTTGACGACGCTCATCGACCTGCCGTTCGCCGTCTCGCCGGTGATCGCGGGGCTGATCTACGTGCTGGTGTTCGGGCTCCAGGGATGGTTCGGCCCCTGGCTGCAGGAGCACGACATCCGGATCATCTTCGCGGTGCCGGGCATCGTGCTCGCCACCACGTTCGTCACGTTCCCCTTCGTCGCGCGGGAGCTGATACCGCTGATGCAGTCGCAGGGGGCCGACGAGGAGTATGCCGCGATCACCCTCGGCGCGAGCGGCTGGCAGACCTTCTGGCGCGTGACCCTGCCCAACATCCGCTGGGGCCTGCTTTATGGCGTGATCCTTTGCAATGCGCGCGCCATGGGCGAATTCGGCGCGGTGTCGGTCGTGAGCGGGCACATCCGCGGCGAGACGAACACGATGCCGCTCCACGTCGAGATTCTCTACAACGAATACAACTTCGTCGGCGCCTTCGCGGTGGCCTCGCTGCTCGCCCTGCTGGCGATCGTGACGCTCGTGCTGAAGAGCCTGGTCGAGTGGCGCCACACGCAGAGCGGCCGGCGCTGAAACAAAACGATGAACAACGTAGCCCCAGCGCTGAACGCCGAACATCGAACATCGAACATCGAACGCCGAACTTCGAACCTCAATCCAGCATGAGTAACAAAGAGTACGACCTGGAAGAGCGCTTGCTCGAATCCGCGGCGCGCATCATTCGGCTGACGGGTGAAGAAACCGGAGCGCGTCGACCCATTGCTGCAAGCGACCGACGAGCTAATTCGCATCTTTGGGTCGAGCATCAAGACGGCGCAGAACGGCTCCAGATGAGTCGCCGGAAGAATCAGAGTTCAGCGTTCGAAGTTCGACGTTCAGCGTTCGACGTTCGGCGCGAAGCGCGATGAGCATCGTCGCCACGGACATTCGGAAGAAATTCGGCACGTTCACCGCGCTCGACGGCGTCAGCCTCAGCGTGCCGCGGGGCAAGCTCGTCGCGCTGCTCGGGCCGTCCGGGTCCGGGAAGACGACGCTGCTGCGCATCATCGCCGGCCTGGAGCAGGCGGACGAGGGGAGCGGGAAGATCGAATTCCACGGCGAGGACGTGTCGCACGTGCCGGCGGGCAAGCGGAAGGTCGGTTTCGTTTTTCAGCATTACGCGCTGTTCCGGCACATGAACGTGTTTGAAAACATCGCGTTCGGACTGAAGGTGCGGACGCGGCGGTTCCGGCCGAGGTCGTCCGAAATCACCGAGCGCGTGCAAAAGCTGCTGCACCTTGTCCAACTCGAAGGCCTCGAGCGGCGATATCCGACCCAGCTCTCGGGGGGACAGCGCCAGCGCGTGGCCCTGGCCCGCGCGCTCGCCGTCGAGCCGCGCGTGCTGCTGCTGGACGAGCCGTTCGGCGCGCTGGACGCCAAGGTGCGGAAGGAGCTGCGCCGCTGGCTGCGGCGGTTCCACGAGGAGATTCACCTGACGACCGTCTTCGTGACCCACGACCAGGAAGAGGCGCTGGAGATCGCCGACGAGGTCGTGATCATGAACAACGCGCGGGTCGAGCAGGTCGGCACGCCGGAGGAGGTGTACGACCGGCCCGCCTCCCCGTTCGTCTACCAGTTCCTCGGCAGCGTGAACGTGCTCCCCGCGAACTCGCTCGCCCGGGTGGGCCTGCCGGACGACGGCGGGGCGGAACCCGAGCCGGACGGCCAGATCTACGTCCGGCCGCACGACATCGAAGTGACGCCCGACGAGCCGGGTGCCGCGGGCCTCATGGGCGTGGTGCGCCACCTGCACACCGCCGGCCCGCAGGCGCGGCTGTCCGTCGAGGACGTGCAGAGCCGCGAGGCGATCGAGGTGGAGATATCCCGCACCGAACTGGCGAATCTCGGCCTGAAGGTGAATGATCTGGTCCGGCTGCGGCTGCGGCAGGCCCATTCGTTCGCGGACGATTACGTGATCTGAGCTTTTCCCCCACAAAACCAAAACCACATCGACCATGGCAAAAATCCATAACGATATCACCGAGACGATCGGCAACACCCCGCTCGTCCGCCTCAACCGCACCGCCGCCGCGCACGGCGCCCAGGCCGAGATTCTGCTCAAGCTCGAGTTCTTCAATCCGCTGTCGAGCGTGAAGGACCGGATCGGGTTCTCGATGATCGAGGACGGGATGCAATCCGGCAAGATCACGAAGGACTCGGTGCTGATCGAGCCGACGTCGGGCAACACCGGCATCGCGCTCGCGTTCGTCGCCGCCGCCCGGGGCCTGAAGCTCATCCTGACGATGCCCGAGACGATGAGCACCGAGCGCCGCAAGCTGCTGAAAGTCCTCGGCGCGCGCCTGGTGCTGACCGAGGGCGCCAAGGGCATGAAGGGCGCGATCGCGAAGGCGGAGGAACTGGCCTCGCGGATACCGAATAGCCGTCATCCTCCAGCAGTTCTCCAATCCCGCCAATCCAGCGATCCACCGCAAGACGACGGCCGAGGAGATCTGGCGCGACACCGATGGCCGCGTCGACTTCATCGTCTCCGGCATCGGCACGGGCGGCACGATCACCGGCATCGGCGAGGTGCTGAAGCCCCGGAAGCCGGGCCTGAAGATCATCGCCGTCGAACCCGACGCCTCCCCGGTGCTGTCCGGCGGCCAGCCGGGACCGCACAAGCTGCAGGGTCTCGGCGCCGGGTTCATCCCCGCCGTGCTCAACACCAAGATCTACGACGAGGTGATTCGCGGTGAAGGAAGCGGATTCGGCCCCCGTGTCGAAACAGGTGAACCAGCTCGATGGGATTCCGATCGGCATCTCCTCGGGTGCCGCGGTCTGGGCCGCCATCCAGCTGGCGAAGCGGCCGGAAAACAAGGGCAAGCAGATCGTCGCGATCATTCCTTCGAGCAGCGAACGGTATCTCTCGACCTGGCTCTTCGCCGACGTGAACACCGAGAGCGACTCGATCGAAGATCTCGTCGGCGTCCCCGCCGGCGCGAACGCGTGACGCCGCGCTGAAATCCATCGACGGCGAGCTCGCGTTTCCGCGCACCACCCGCCCGCTCGCGCCGTGCCGGCGCGAGTGCGGGCGGGTGGTCGGCGGTGACGCCGCGGGATCCGGCGCGAACGCCATCTTCGCGGCGGAGCTGCCGATCGCGGCAAGTCGTCCCGGGCCGCCGCACCGGAAGGCGGGCCGGCTGCGGGAAGCCTGAACCTGTGTTCGTTCCATTTCCGCGGCGCCGTCTCGCCCGCCTTCCTTTCATCCTTCCCGTCTTCCGTCCGTCCCTTTTCACTCCGTTTCCCATCTCCCCATGAGCAAACCCCAGTATCGTCCCGCCACGCTGGCGGTGCACGCAGGCCAGGTTCCCGATCCGACCACTGGCGCCCGCGCGGTGCCGCTGTACCAGACGTCCTCCTACGTGTTCAAAAGCACGGAGCACGCCGCCAATCTTTTCGCGCTGAAGGAATTCGGGAACATCTACACGCGGCTGATGAACCCGACGACCGACGTGTTCGAGCAGCGCATCGCGGCGCTCGAGGGCGGGACCGGCGCCCTCGCGGTCGCCTCGGGTCAGGCGGCCACCTCGCTCGCGCTCCTCGGGGTGACGCAGGTCGGCGATGAGATCGTCGCCGCGAACAACCTCTACGGCGGCACCTACCAGCTGTTCCACTACACCTTCCCCAAGCTGGGGCGCACGGTGCATTTCGTCGACTCGCAGAATCTCGAGGCGTTTCGCGCCGCGATCACGCCGCGAACCCGCGCGGTCTACGCGGAGACGGTGGGGAACCCGAAGCTCGACGTGCCCGATTTCGAGGAGATCGCCAAGATCGCGCACGCCGCCGGTGTTCCGCTGATCGTCGACAACACGGTCGGCGTCGGCCTGGTCCGGCCGCTCGATCACGGCGCCGACATCGTCGTCGCGTCGGCGACGAAATACATCGGCGGCCACGGCACCAGCATCGGCGGCGTGATCGTCGACGGCGGCAAGTTCGCGTGGAACAACGGCAAGTTCCCCGAGTTCACCGAGCCGGACCCGAGCTATCACGGGCTGAAGTTCTGGGACGCGTTCGGCAACTTTCCCGGCCTGGGCAACGTCGCGTTCGTGATCAAGGTGCGCGTGCAGCTGCTGCGCGACCTCGGTCCGGCGATCAGCCCGTTCAATTCGTTCCTGTTCCTGCAGGGGTTGGAGACGCTGCCGCTCCGGCAGAAGCAGCATTCGGAGAACGCGCTCGACGTGGCGCGATTCCTGAAGGCGCACCCGCTGGTGAAATGGGTCACGTATCCCGGCCTCCGCGACGATCCGAACTATCCGCTGGCCGCGCGCTACCTGCGCATCGGTTTCGGCGGGCTCGTCGGCTTCGGCATCCGCGGCGGGCTCGAGGCCGGACGGACGTTCATCAACTCGGTCAAGCTGCTCTCGCACCTCGCGAACATCGGGGACGCGAAGAGCCTCGTGATCCACCCGGCGACGACGACCCACCAGCAGCTCACGCGGGAGGAGCAGCTGGCCACCGGCGTCACCGAGGACTACATCCGGCTCTCCATCGGGCTCGAGGACGTGCGGGATATTCGCGAGGACATCGACCAGGCGCTGCGCAAGGCCGTGAGCTGACGAGACGCGATCAAGACGTTTCCGCTCCTGCGTTGTGGCCGGGGTCGGCGACCCGGTCGCCGACTCCGGAACGCCGGTCGGAGACGCGGCGCCACCGTCACTCGCGTTGTTGCGCCGCTTCGTACCAGCGGTAGAAGCTCACGCCAATGGCGCCGAGCGCGACGAAGGTGCCGACCAGCTGCATGCTGACGCCGGCCAGCAGCTGGTCATCCGCCGCGGAGAAGCCCGCCAGCAGGCGCGGAGCGTATTCGTAGGTGGGATAGAGAATGCCGTTGGAGAACGTGATGTAGGCGAAAACCGGGGTCATGCCGATGAGCACGAACAGAAAGTAAAGCATCTGGCCGGCGTAGCTGATCGGCGGGCAGACGCGGGACGGGCTGAGCATCGGCCACCAGTAGAACAGCGCCACCCCGAAGAACATCAGGTGCTCGACGACGTGCACGATCTTGTCGCGCAGCGCCCAGTCGTAGAGCGAGGGCATGTGCCAGACCGAAAACACGACCGTGTAGGTCAACCCGCAGACCAGCGGATGCGTCAGCAGCCGGCTCAGGCGGCGCAGCGAAGGTCTCCCGAGCACCGGGTCGATCATCCACGCCGGCAACCCGGCCAGAAACAGAATCGCCGCCGGGTAGATCAGAATCTGGTGCTGCAGCATGTGCACGCTCAGCAGGAAACGCTCGCCGATCTGATCCAGCGGCGAGCCGACGGCGACGTAGAAGATCACGAGCGAGCCGTAGAAGGCCCACGCCTTGCGGCGCGGGAAGGGCTCGCCCGGCGCCAGTCGGGGGCGCAGGGGTCCGGCCAGCACCGCCCAGAGCCAGCCCAGCAACACGATTCCTCCGACAAGAAACGGTTCGTTGTGCCAGTGGCGCCAGTCGATCATCGCGGGACGGAGGAAGAGTCTCCGCGCGGAGGAGAGGAGTGGCAAGCTGACACGGGGCGCCGTCCGGATCTCGCGGCCACGGTCAGCCGAGGGCGCGCATTTCGGCGCGGGGCGCGTCGACGGCCGACGCGGCGCTCAGGGGCTTGCTCGGCTCGATCCCGAACAGGTTCAGCAGCGCCAGCATCGTTCCCCCGGCGAGCGCGAGCCCGATGAAAAACAGGATGGTGCAGAACGCCTTGTCCCAGCGCAGGTGCATGAAATAGAAAATGACGAACAGAAACTTGGTCATCGACAGGATGACCAGCGCCGTGATCAGCAGCGCCCTCGGGAAGGGCAGGTTGATCGCCACGATCTCCAGGCCGGTGATCACCGCCAGCAGCATCGCGATCTGGACGTAGGCCCAAAACTTGTTCTCCGTCGCGCGTTCACGGGGCTCGGTGGGAATCGAAACCGGGGGAGTGCTCATGGCGAAAGATATTCCAGCAGGTAGACGGCGGTGAAGATCACGATCCAGACAATGTCGACGAAATGCCAGTACAGGCCCATCGTTTCGACGTCGATGGCCTGCGCCTGCCCGACGCGCCCGGTGAACGAATAGAGATACATGGACAGCAGCCAGATGACGCCGATGAGCACGTGGAGTCCGTGGGTGCCCGTCAGGGTGAAGAACGTCGTGCCGAGGATGCTGTTCGTGATCGTGAGGTGTTTCTCGTAGACGAAATTGGTGAACTCGTACGCCTGGCATCCGAGGAAGATCAGGCCGAAGAACGCGGTCGTGAGCAGCGAGAGCCGCATGCTGCGGACGTTACCCTTCTGAATCGCATTCACCGCGAGTGCCATCATCAGCGACGACATCAGGAGGATGAACGTCGAGAACGAGGTCAGGGGAATATCGAAGATGTCCCGCGGCGATGGCGTGCCCGCCGGCGGGTGCAGACGGTAGACCAGATGCGTCGAGATCAGCGTGCCGAAGAACATGCAGTCCGAGGCGAGAAACGCCCACATCAGCAGTTTCTTGTTCGGAATGCCCGTCGACGTGGTGACGTCCTGGTGGTGATCGATCGGGCTGGTGGCGGCGTGGCTGCTCATGGAAAGGGCCGAAGGGCGAAAAGAAAGGCTGAAGAGCTGAAAGGAGCTGACGGGTCCGGATGTAGGAGCCTGCTTGCAGGCGAGGATTGGAGGATGGAAAAACGGGGGGGGGGCCGGAGGGAGCTGCGTGGTCCGTCGTAGGAGCCTGCTTGCAGGCGAAGATTGGAAATGCGGGTGGTTTCAGCGGGTGCGGGTCGGAGGGTGAATCGTTGGACCCCCATCTGGCGGAATCGCCTGCGAGCAGGCTCCTACACTAATGAACCGTGGGTGATCGGATGGGGATGGATCGCCTGCAAGCAGGCTCCTGCATTTGGATTCGTGGGTTGGCTCCTTTGGTCGCGGCAAGCGGGCTCGCGTAAGCGTCAATGGTAGGCGGAAGTGGCCGGCTCCCCGACGGGTTTGCCGTCGGGGCCGAGGTGAAGGTGGTACCCGTCTCCGCCTTCGAGCGCCCACAGATAGATGCCCGCCAGCATCACGATCGCGCCAATGATCGCGGTGATCAGTTTCGCGTGGATGCCCGGGTCGGGACTCGAGTCCATGCCGCTCACTGCCCAGGCACCGATCAGAATCCCGCAGCTGGCGACGAGCGGATAGATGGATTGGAAAGGCATGTGAATGCCGCCGTGTTCGTCCTCCGAGCGGGCCTGGGCGGCCTGCTCCTGCGCAATTTCGTCCTGGTGATGCTTCTCGTACCAGAACGCGTCGCGGGCGTGCACCGTCGGGATCACCGCGTAGTTGTATTCGGGCAGAGGAATCTGCACCGACCACTCGAGCGTGCGGCCGTCCCACGGGTCCCGGCCCACCTTCTCGCCCTTGTAGTAGGTGTAGATCATGGCCGCGAAATAGATCGCGATGCCGATGCCGAGGACGAACGCGCCGATCGTCGAAACCAGGTTCGCGCCGCTCCAGCCCATGTTGCCGTCGTAGGTGAAGGTGCGGCGGGGCATGCCGTTCAGCCCGAGGAAGTGCATGGGGAAGAACGTCACGTTGAACCCGACGAAGATGATCCAGAACGAAAGTTTGCCCCAGCGCTCGCTGACGCGGCGGCCGAAGATGAGCGGGAACCAGTAATGGATTCCCGCCAGCAGGGCGAAGATCGAGCCGCCGATCAGCACGTAGTGGAAATGGGCGACGACAAAATAGCTGCCATGCTGCTGGGTGTCGGCCGGAGCGGCCGCGTGCATGACGCCGGAGAAGCCGCCGATCATGAACATCCAGATGAACCCGAGCGCGAACATCATCGGCGTGCGCATCTGGAGTTGGCCGCCCCAGATCGTGCCGATCCAGTTGAAGATCTTCACCCCGGTGGGCACCGCGATCGCCATGGTCGCGAGCGCGAAGGCGGCGGTCGCGACGGTGCCCATCCCGGTCGTGAACATGTGGTGGCTCCAGACGGCGAAGCCGAGAAAGCCGATGGTGGCGCCGGAAAACACGACGATCGGATAGCCGAACAGCGGCTTGCGCGAGAACGTCGGCAGGATCTCCGAGATGATGCCCATCGCGGGCAGGATGAGGATGTAGACCTCCGGATGGCCGAAAATCCAGAACAGGTGCTGCCAGAGGATCGGCATGCCGCCATTGGACACCTCGAAGAAGTTGGTCCCGAACTGCCGGTCCATCATGACCTCGACCAGCGCGATCGTGATCGCGGGAAACGAGAGGATGATCAGGAACGAGGTGATCAGCGTCATCCACGTGAACACGGGCAGCCGCATCATCGTCATTCCGGGGGCGCGCAGGTTGATGATCGTGACGATGAAGTTCAGCGCGGCCGCGATCGAGGCGACGCCGAGGAGCTGCAGGCCCATGACCCAGAAATCGATCGAGTGCTGCGGGATGTAGTCGCGCGACGTCAGCGGCGCGTAGCCGAACCAGCCGCCGTTGGGCGCGCCCCAGTGGGCCGCCGGCAGGAACCAGCCGATGTTGAGGATGATCGCGCCGGCCAGAAAGGTCCAAAGCGAGAAGGCGTTCAGCCGCGGGAAGGCGACGTCGCGCGCGCCGATCTGCAGCGGCATGATGAAATTGAAGAACGCGGCGCCCAGCGGCATGACGGCGAGGAAGATCATCGTCGTGCCGTGCATGGTGAACATCGTCGTTGTACTGCTGGGCGGTCAGCACCGTGTTGTTCGGCACGGCCAGCTGCAGGCGGATCAGCAGCGCCTCGATTCCGCCGACGAGGAAGAAGAAAAGGGCGAACGCGCCGTAGAGAAATCCGATCCGCTTGTGGTCGACCGTGGTCAGCCAGCTGAGCAGGCCGGTCTTGGCGGTCGGCCGCCAGAGCACGAACGGCTTGGAGGGGGCCGGCGGCTGGACGGGGATGAAATGCGACTTGACCGTTGCGTCCATGGCTTCGTGGAGGGGGGAGGGCGGAATGAGACCGGCGGCGCGGGGGCGCCTATTTGAGGCTTTCGAGATAGGCGACCAGCGCCGCGACGTCGTCGGCGTTGAGCGAAATGTTGTTTTTCACGTAGCCGTCGCGCCACATGTGATTGCCGGGCTTGACGCGGTCGGGATGCGAGATCCAGCGCGCCAGCTGCTCGGGCGTGTTCTGGAGCAATCCAGCCACGATGGTCGAGCGGGCGCCGACGTGGGTGAGATCCGGGTACGCCGCGCTGCCGCCGACCGAATTGCCGCGGACCACGTGGCAGGAAAAGCAGGTTTTCGACTGGAACAGCGCACGGCCCTTTGCGATCAGCGCCGGGTCCTCGTTCTTGTCCGGAAACTGCTTGGCGCGCCAGGACTCGAGCGGATTCAGGTCGAAGTCCGGCGACCAGCCGGGGGCGTTCGGCCGCCAGTCGGTCCGGTAGGAGGCGAACTGCGCTTTCGGCCGGCCCTCCTCCGCCGCGGCGGCCGGCACCGGCACGCTGCGGGCGGGGCTCTTCTGCGCCTCGACCCACTCGTTGAAGTCGCGCGGCCCGAGCGCGATCACCCGGAAACGCATGTCGGCGTGCGAATCGCCGCAGTATTCCGCGCACTGGCCCCAGAAGTAGCCGGGGGCGTCGGCCTGCAGCCAGATGAAGTTCGCGCGGTTCGGAATCATGTCCACCTTCCCGGCGAGGCGCGGCACCCAGAAGCTGTGGATCACATCCATCGAGCGCAGGTTGATCCGGACCGGCCGGCCGGCGGGAATCACCAGCTCGTTGCTCGTGACGAGATCGCCAACGCCCTTGATCTGCTCGTCGGTGTACTCGAACCGGAACCACCACTGGTAGCCGATGGCGTTGACGTGGTAGGCGTCGGCCTTTTCGTCCGCGGGCACGTCATAGGTATACCAGATGCCGCGCAGCGTCGGCACCGCGATGATCACCAGCGCCAGCACCGAGGCGCCGATCAGGCTCAGTTCGATCAGCGGGTTGCCGTGACTCTGCACCGGCGGGACGGCGTGCGGATCCGGGGCTGTTCGCGCCCGGAACTTCAACGTGGCGTAGGCGAGAACCGAGGCGACGAGGATGAAGATCACGAACGTCACCCAGCAGGTCACGTAAAACACGTCCCGCTGGTGGCGCGCCACGGGCCCGTCGACGGCGAGAGCGGACATCGGACCGTCCATGCGCCAGAATTCGAGGTTGCAACCCGAGAGCAGCAGCACGCCGGCGGCGGCGAGTGCGATTGGAATCCAGCGGAGGAAAACCGCGCGGGGGCGCGGGCTGGAACGCGGGAAAGGGAATCTCATCTGCGATCGAAGGAAATGCCGTGGAGGGCCAAAAGGCCGGACACACTCTGGGAAGGTCGGTTCATTTCAAGCTGCAATCCGCGTTTTTTGGCCTGACCTGCGCATTTATTGGCCCAACGCGGACGAGGTATTAGCCCCGCTCAG
Source organism: uncultured Verrucomicrobiae bacterium (assembly GCA_963705935.1). Lineage (GTDB taxonomy): Bacteria > Verrucomicrobiota > Verrucomicrobiia > Opitutales > Opitutaceae > Opitutus. The sequence continues at coordinate 306,693 of OY970130.1, forward strand.
CGATGAGGTTCCGCGGTGGCGGGTTTGCTTTTCGTGATTTCTGCGGGACCGTGCGCCGCCATGAAATTCCGTTTCCTTTTCCCCACGATCATTGCTGCATTTGTCGCTTTTGGCTGCGGCCACAAGGACACCGGCGAGGCGGCCCCAGGCTCCTCCGCCACCGCGGCCACGCCGTCGGGACCGCGCACGATCGAGATCACGGCGGGCGACAACATGAAATACAGCCTGACCCACATCGACGCGAAGCCGGGCGAAGAGTTGAAGGTGATCCTGACGAACATCGGGAACCAGCCGAAGGAAGTCATGGGCCACAACTGGACGCTCCTGAAGAAGGGCAGCGACGTCGCGGCGTTCGACGCGGCGGCGGCCATGGCGAAGGCGACCGACTACATTCCGGAATCGCTGCAGGGCGAGATCATCGCCCACACGGCGCTGACCGGTCCGCACAAGTCGGAGGAAGTGACGTTCAAGGCGCCGACCGAGCCGGGCGACTATCCGTTCCTCTGCACCTTCCCGGCGCATTACCAGGTCGGCATGAAAGGGACGCTGACGGTGCACTGAGGCGGCGCGGTGCGCTGACCCGGACGGTGCGCCGGGCCGACGGTGTCTTGCAGAAGCGGCCTCACGCCGCCCGACCCCCAGCGACGTTCGTTTTCGCGGCCTGAAGCCGCTCCTCCGAAATGCTCCTGCGCCTGAATCCGGCGCCGCGGCGTCAGCGCGCGGGCGCCGCCGGCCACCACTGGTAGAGGAAGAAATACACGAGCACGCCGGTCACGCTGACGTAGTACCAGATCGGATAGGTCCAGCGGGCCCAGACGCGGTGGCGGGCGAATTGTCCGCTCCGCGCCAGCAGGAAGGTTCGCGGTACGAGGTACGCGATGCTCATCGCCAGCACGATGTGCGACGTGAGCATGACGTAGTAGACCGGCCGGATCAGTCCGGTGCCGCCGAACGGAGTGTGCACCCCGTGGATCAGCACCTTGTGCGTGACGTAGGTCACGAGGAACGCGGCGGAGACCACCATGGCCGCTGTCATGACCTGCCGGTGACGGTCGATCCGGCCGCGCTTCACCAGCCGGTACCCAATCGTGATCAGGACGAGCGCTGTGCCGTTGAGCGTCGCGTCGAGCGCCGGGATGTCGTGAATGGTCATGGGGGGAGCAGAAGCCGGTCGGCCACGAGCGCGCAGAGCACGAGGGGAAGGTAGGCGATCGAGGCGAAAAACAGCCGGCGAGCCGCGACGTCCCGCGTTGCCGGACGCAAAAAGGTGATCGCGCGCCAGACGAACCAGGCTCCGCAAAGCCCGGCGGCGACGAGGTACCACCGGCTGGTGAGCCCCAGGTACACCGGCAGCAGTGTGGCCGCGACGAGCGCAACGGTGTTGATCAACGACCAGAAGGCGACGCGGCGGCCCGACTCGTCGCGCACCGGCAGCATCGGGAAGTGCACGGTCGAATAGTCCTTCCGGTAGGTCCACGCCACCGCGAGGAAGTGCGGCATCTGCCAGAAAAAAAGCACCGCGAACAGAATCCACCCGAGCGCGGTCACGCGGCCGGCACCGGCGGACCACCCGATCAGCGGCGGAAACGCGCCGGCGACCGCGCCAATCTCGGTGCTCCACCGCGACCAGCGTTTCGCCGGCGTGTACCAGCCAAGATAGGCAAAGATCGTCAGCAGCGTGAAGAAGGCCGAGAGCGGGTTGACCAGCGCGAACAGGAGAAACAGTGAGACGATGCACATCAGCATCCCGAGCACGAATGCGGAGCCGGTCGGCACGCGACCGGTCGGTATCGGGCGGTGCGCGGTCCGCTTCATCTGCGCGTCGGTGTCGAACTCCATCCACTGGTTGAGCGCCGCGACGCCGCCCGCGGCCAGCGACGTGCCCGCGACCAGCAACAGGAGTCTCGCGGGCTCCCATGGCGGGCGCGCCGCGAGGTAACCGACCAGCGCCGTGAGCACCGAGAGGAGGCTGAGCCGGGGTTTCGTCAGCTCGACATAATCGGCGAACGTGGCGGGCAGCTGGCCGGGGGCGTTCATGCGACAGCCGGCCGGGCCGCCTCGATCCGGTCGCGATGGGCCAACCAGGTCAGCCAAAACGTGGTGGCGAGCGTCAGCGCACCCACCAGCACGTGCGCGGTGGTGATCTCCGCGGAACGCTGCGTCCAGATGATTTCCGCGCCGAGCGCGATCTGCACTTCCAGCAGTGCGACGTCGGCGATGGCACCGAAGCGCAGGCCCCGTCCCGCCCCGCGATCGCGGAGGATGGTCACGGCGAACCAGAGAATCGCGACGGTGATGACCAGCGCCATGACGCGATGCGCGAAATGGATCCCGACGCGGAAATTCCAGACATCGGGCAGCCACCCGCCGTGATTGTTTGCATAGGGGAACACCGGAATCGCCAGCCCGGCGAAGCTGTGGCGCATCACGGCCGCGATGGCGAGTTGCACGAAGAGCAGGGCGCAGCACACCACGCCCGCCTGTCGCACCCGATCGCCCACCGGCACCCGGCGTTCACGCCATCCGCGCGTACAGGACACGGTGATCGCAATCAGCGTGCAGACGAAAAGCTGCGCGAGACAGGCGTGCAGCATCGCGAACAGCTGGCCCAGGCTCGTGTCGACCAGATTGATTTCGAGATGATCGAACAGGACGCGCAATCCGCCGACAAGGGCCTGCACGAGGACGAGCCCGACCGCGAACCCGGCGAGGCGCCGCAGCCACTGCCGCTGTTCGGTCCGCCAGAGCCAGACGGCGAGCACGATCGTGACGGTGGTCATCACCCCGGCGCTCAACCGGTGCGAGTGTTCCGCAAACATCGAGAGGTTGCTCAGCCAGCCGGTCGGGTTCAGCGAGCCGTTCGAGAGCGGCCAGTCGGGGAACGCCATGCCCGCGCCGATGCTGGTCGTGAACGCCCCGAGGACGACGAGCACGAAAACCCAGGCGGTGCCGAATGCAGCCGTGAACGCCAGCGCGGGCCGGTACGCGAGGCTGCGCCGTTGGTCGGGGAGGCGGTCCATAAGTGGGGGAGCAGGCGACATGAAGCCTGGTTGATGATCGCCGCAAACGCTTTGACAAAGTTTTCAGTCGGCGAATCCGTTGCGCCATGAAATCTTATGGGTTTGCGATGCTGCTGGCGGCAGCCCTCATCGCGGCGGCCGGATGCGCGCGGAAAACCGGCGGGAGTGCGGCGGCGGAACCGGGATACCCGTTGACCGGCGAGATCGTTTCGGTGGATGCGCAGCGCAACGTCCTCGTCGTGGAGCATCAGGCGATTGCCGGCCTGATGCCGGCGATGACGATGGAATTCGCGGTGGCGCCGGGCGATGCCGCGATCGCCAAACCCGGGCAGCGGATCCGCGCCCGGGTCATCAAGGTCGAAAAGGGCGACTGGCGGCTCGAGCAGATCTGGCCCGCGGATCCCGGCGAGACAAGCGAGGTGGAGACCGAGGCGAATGTGCTGCGCCAGGACACGCTCAGCCGCAAGACGGCGTACCGCGACCTCGGGGAAAAGATCCCGGAATTCGCGCTGTTCGACCAGGACGGCCGGGTCGTGAAGAGCGGCCAGTTCCGCGGCCGGAAGATCATGCTCGATTTCATCTACACCCGCTGTCCGGTCGCAAACATGTGCCCCGCGTCGACGGCGAAGATGATGCTCGCCCAGAAACTCGCCCGCGAGGCGGGCATCAAGAACCTGCAGCTGATCTCCATCACGCTCGACCCGGCGTACGACACCCCCGGCGTCCTCAAGGCGTACGCGATGGAGCGCGGCATCGACCTGAGCAATTTTTCGTTCCTCACCGGCCCGCAAAACGCGATCAAGGACCTGCTGGCGCAGTTCGGGGTGCTGGCGGAGTTCCAGGGCGATCTGCTCAAGCACACGCTGACCACGCTGCTGATCGACGAGAATGGCCGGATCATCCACCGCGCCGACGGCAGTTCATGGGACCCGCACGAGTTCATCGCGAAGCTGAAGTCCTGAGTGCGCGGCGGCTTTTCGCGCAGCCCGCGAGTTGACGCGCGGCCGGAGTCCGGCTTGTTGCCGGCGCCAACCCATCCGATGACCTTCGCTGACGAACGACCTGATCCGGAGCCGCAGACCCCGATCGCGGTGGCCGACGATGCGGCGCGGCCGGCGTTCGCGCGCCGGCGCGAACGGTGCGGAGCGAGGCGGAAGGGTTCGTCGCATGGCCTCGACTGATCACGCGGCCACCGCGCCCGCGGTCGCCGGGACGCCGACTCCCGGACCGGCCGTGCCGCCGCTCACCTTGCGCCAGCGCAGGCAGATCGCGTTGATCACGCTTGGCGCCATCGGCGTGTTCTCGTTTCTGCGCTGGCTCCCGACGGGCACGAATCTCAGCCACATGGATTTCCGGGTCACTGCGACCAACCCGATCGACTTCTGCGACCCGCTGAACCCGCAGTTCATGCCGGTGGTCGCGGTCGCGTCACCGGTCACGATGACGCTGAGCGCGGCCCCGGCGGTGGCGGGTCGCGAGGTCGTGGCCTCGGTCACGCTGAAGACCGCGAGCGGGAAACCGATCGGACCGCGGGACCTGCTGGTGGTGCACACGAAGCTGCTGCATCTGCTGATCACGGATCCGTCGCTGACGGATTACCAGCACGTGCACCCGGTGCCGGGGCGCCGCGCGGGCGAATGGAACTTTCGATTCACGCCGCGATTCTCCGGCGTGTATCGGATTTTCGCGGATTTCACCCCGGCCGCAACGGCGCGCGGGTTGTACGCGAACACGGACCTGACGGTGCAGCCAGCGGGACGCGAAGGTCAGCTGGCCGCCGGACCGGCAGATCGGCGTTCGGCTGCAGGTGCGGCCTTACGCCGCGATCCGGTCGCGGGCGCCGCGACCCTCGCGCCGGATCGGGGCGGGAAGACGTTCCTGCGGGAGACCGGCGGCGCGCCCGGAACCGCGTCCAGCCGGAGCGGGATTGGAATCGTGGAGCAGGCGGGGTACCGGTTCGAGTTGCGGGCCCGACAATGGCCGATCCGCGTCCGGGCGCCGGAGGACCTGAAGCTCACGGTCGCTCGCGTCGCCGGCGGACCGGTGCCGATGGAGCCGGTCATGGGCGCGTTCGCGCACCTCGTCGCGTTCGATCAGGCGCGCAGCGGATTCGCGCACCTGCACCCGCTGCAAAGCGACCTCACGCAGCGCCTGGACGCATTGCGCCCGACGCTCGATTTCAAGCTCATGCTGCCGCAACGCGGCCGGTACGTGATCTGGGCGCAGCTCAATTTGGGCGGCGACCAGACGTTCGTCCCGTTCTGGTTCGACGTGACGGACTAGCCCGGAAGATCCACGAGCGGGAGTGGAGCAGCGTCCGAATTTCCGTCCGCCTGCGACGGAGCGACTTCGTCGCGGCTAGCCCCGACAAAGTCGGCCCGCAGGGCGGATATTTCGCGAGGTTGGCGAAATGTCCGGGCTAGTTTCTCCCGTTGCATGCGGGATGGGCCGGACGCACGATCCGGCCGACCCATGTCCGTTCTGATCCGTCACGCCCGCGTCCTCACCCTGGCCCAGCCCCGCGACGCCTCGGCGGCCGCCGCCGGCGCCCGGCCGCGCCGCGGACCGGCGCTGCGCGAGCTCGGCGTGATCGCGCGCGGCGACGTGCTCGTGCAGGAGGGAAAGATCGCCGCGGTCGGTGCGGATCTGCCGGCGCCGGCGGACACGGAGGTGATCGAGGCCGACGGACGGGTCCTGATGCCCGGGTTCGTGGACTGCCACACGCATGCCTGCTGGGCGGGGGACCGGCTGGAGGAATGGGAATGGCGGCTCGACGGCGCCACGCCCGCCGAGATCGCGAAGAAAGGCGGCGGCATCCAGGCGACCGTGCGCGCGGTCCGCGACGCGACCCGCAAACAGCTCGCCGCCGCGCTGCGCACCCGGCTCGATCTCATGCTGGCCGGGGGGACCACGACGGTGGAGGTGAAGAGCGGATACGGACTGAACGCCGAGGCCGAGCTGAAGATGCTCCACGCGATCGCCCGTGCGGCGCAGGACTGGCCGGGCACGGTGGTGCCCACGGCGCTGCTGGGCCACGCGATCGACGGTGATCCGGCGCTGCACACGCGCACCATCGTGCGCGAGGTGCTGCCCGCGGTGTGGCACGATTTTCCGGGCATCACCGTGGCGGCGCGGTGTGCCGAGGACGGCTGGCCGGTCGAGGCCTGCGTGCGGCTGTTCGAACGGGCGCGGGGCCACGGGCTCGACGTTCGCGTGCAGGTCGACGAGTCGGCGCCGCCGGGCATCGTGGCGGAGGCGCTGCGGCTCCACGCGCGGAGCGTCGACCATCTTGCCGGCGCCTCGAAGGCCGACCTCCTCGCCCTGGCGGCGAGCGAGACCTTCGGCGTCATGCTGCCGGCCGCGAGCTTTCACACCGGCGGACGCTACGCCCGGGCCGGCGCGTTCGTGGACAGCGGCGGCCTGCTGGCGCTGGCCACCGACAGCAACCCGGCGACCGCGCCGACGCAGTCGATGCCGCTGGTCATCGCCCTGGCCGTACGCTGCTGCGGACTGCGACCGGCCGAGGCGATCGCGGCCTGCACGGTCAACGCGGCCGCGGTGCTGGGACTGCGCGACCGCGGCACGATCGAGCCCGGCCAGCGGGCGGATCTGATTCTGCTCCGACACCGCGACGAGCGGCTGCTCGCCTATGAACTCGGTGGAAATCCAGTCGAGTGGGTGATGGCCGCCGGCCGGATGACGGGACCGCGGGGAGTGTCGGGTATCCGAACGGAGTGAGTCCTGGGCGCGTCGGGTTTTCGGGTTGGCGGCTCCGGTGGGCCCACGTGAGTCGGCGGCCAGGTGGCGCCGGGTCTCCGACCGGCGGCGAGACACTCGAGAAACTCGTTTCGCCGGTCGGAGACCGGGTGCCACAGGAACCGACTGGTCGGGCAGCACCGGTCGGAGACCGGCGCCACTCGGACCGGCAGCTTGAGTCCGACAGCCTGCGTCGGCCGGCCGTTGCACCCGGCACGGTGGCAGCCGCTCCGATGCGACGAAACAAAACCCGCTTGTGATCCGCGGGTTTTCGTGTGGATTCCCGGCACCGACCCAACTGATGGAATCACAGCGGAAACCTTCCTGGCTTCGCGCCAAGCTGCCGAACGGCCCCGGCTTCACCGCCACGCGGCAGCTGGTGGACCACAACCACCTGCACACCGTCTGCCAGAGCGCGCAGTGCCCCAACCTCGGTGAATGCTGGTCGCGCGGCACGGCCACGGTGATGATCCTCGGCAACATCTGCACCCGGTCGTGCAACTTCTGCGCGATTGCGACGGGCCGTCCGACCGAGCTCGATTTCGGCGAGCCGGCGCGGGTGGCCGAGGCGGTGGCGAAGATGAACCTGCGCCATTGCGTGATCACCAGCGTCGCGCGGGACGAACTCGCCGACGGCGGCGCGAGCATCTGGGCCGCAACCATCCGGGCCGTCCGCCACCGCAATCCCCGCACGGCGATCGAGGTGCTGACGCCCGATTTCAAGGGCAACACCGCGCACGTCGACCTCGTGCTCGACGCGAAGCCGGACATCTTCAATCACAACGTCGAGACGGTCGAGCGGCTGCAAAAGCCGGTGCGGGTGCAGGCGCGCTACGACCGTTCACGCAGCGTGCTACGCCACGCCAAGAGCCGCGGGTTCACCACCAAGACGGGAATCATGCTCGGGCTCGGTGAGACGCCGGCGGAGATCGAGCAGACGCTGCGGGACATCGCCTCCGACAGGACGGACATCCTCACCATCGGCCAGTACCTCCAGCCCACGGCGAAGCACCTGCCGGTCGCGCGCTGGGCGCCGCCGGAGGAGTTCGCGCATTGGAAGCAATTCGGCCTTGCGATCGGACTCGGCGTCGTGGAAAGCGGACCGCTCGTCCGATCGAGCTACCATGCCGACGAGCAGTCGCTCAAGTTCACCGGCGCGGAGCACCTGAACACGCAGAACGCGCTGGCAGGCGCCTGACCGGCGCGCCGCGCCGGGGGCGGAGGTTGCTCGGGCACCGGCTATTTTGCCGCAGCCGTGAAGTGCGGCACGAACTCGCCGAGTTCGTCCTTCGCGAGGTCGGAGACGGCGGCGAACTCGAAGCCTCCCATTTTCCATGTCTGCACGTGGAAACCCCGCCGTGATTTGGCTGAGCCGAAGTTCGGCCGGTCATCCGCACTGACATAGACGGTGATCACGTGCCGATGCCGCTGGTAGACCAGCGCGGCCACCGCGCGGCCGTCGAGTCGATCGATCCGGCCACCGATCAGCGGGAAATCCGCCGCCGCCAGATCCACGACGGGCGGCGAAATGCCCAGGTGCTCCGCCAGCCACGGCTTGACCGTGTGCCGGTCCGTCGAGGCGACGTCGGTCAGATGGCCGTCGGTGAGCGCGATGGTGTGCGCGGAGACGAGTTCTCCGGCGAGTCCGTTCGCTGCAATGAACCCGGCGCGCTGCGGGCGGGTCCGGCCGTGCGGAAAACCTCGTCAGTTCCGCTTCGGAGTGGTTCGCTGGGGGCATGAAGACCCGGCGCGAAATCGTCGAGAACTGGCTGCCCCGGTACACCGGCGTGCCGCTCAAAAAGTTCGGCGACTACATCCTCCTGACGAACTTCGACCGCTACGTGCACCTGTTCGCGCAGTGGCACAAGGTTCCGGTGCACGGGAAGGACAAGCCGATGTCCAGCGCGACGGCCGGCCGGATCACGATGATCAACTTCGGCATGGGCAGCGCGACGGCGGCGACGGTGATGGACCTGCTGAGTGCGATTCAGCCGAAGGCGGTGCTGTTCCTGGGCAAGTGCGGCGGTGTCAAGCACCGGGCGGAAGTGGGCGGATTCATCCTGCCGATCGCGGCCATTCGCGGCGAGGGTACGAGCAACGACTATTTCCCGCCGGAAGTGCCGGCGCTGCCGGCGTTCGCGTTGCAGAAGGCGATCTCGACCACCATCCGCGAGCATCATCACGACTACTGGACCGGCGTCATCTACACCACCAACCGGCGCGTCTGGGAACACGACGAGGTATTCAAGAAGTACCTCCAGCGCGTCCATGCGATGGCCGTCGACATGGAGACCGCGACCATCTTCACCACCGGGTTCTACAACCAGATTCCGACCGGGGCGCTGCTGCTGGTTTCCGACCAGCCGATGACGCCCGAGGGCGTGAAGACGGCCCGGAGCGACGTGCTCGTCGACGAGAAGTTCATCGGCGACCACATCCGGATCGGCATCGATTCGCTGAAGCAGCTCATCAACAAGGGGCTCACGGTGAAGCACCTGAAGTTTTAGCGGTGGGGGCGGCAACACCGGATCTTGCCGCGGGCATCGCAGCGGGACGGGCCGCCGAGCCCGGCCGGTGATTCGTCAGGCCGCAGCCCGCGACCCGGCGCCTCATTCGGCGGCGTTCGACGTGACCAGCCCGCCCGGGTCTGGTCCGCCCCGGAGATAATCCGGCCAGAGCGACCAGAACTCGTCGGCGAGCAGCGCCTTGATTTCCGCCAGATCGAACGCGTGGCCGAGCTCGGCTTGCAGCGACGTCACCGTGCCCTCGGCCGGGCTGATGCCGCACGGCACGATGCCGTCGAAATGCGCGAGGTTCGCGTTCACGTTGAGCGCGAAACCGTGATAGGCGACCCAGCGTTTCACCGCGACGCCGATCGCGGCGATCTTGCGGGGGCCGATCCAGATCCCGGTCTTTCCGTCGCGCCGTGAGGCCGCCAGGCCGGCCGAACCGACGGCGTTGATCACGACCTGCTCGAGGAAGCGCAGGTAGGCGTGAAGATCCTTCCGCGGCGCCAGTGACACGATCGGATAGCCGACGATCTGGCCGGGTCCGTGGTAGGTGATGTCGCCTCCGCGGTTGGTTTTCGCGACTTCGACGCCCTCGCGGGCGAGGCGCTCCTCGTTCCACACGAGATGAGTCTCGGCGCCGCTGCGCATGCCGACCGTGAACACCGGCTCGTGCTCGGTGAACACGAGAGCGTCCCCGGTTTCGTCCGCGATCCGCCGGGCCACGAGATCCTCCTGCCGGCGGCAGGCGTCCCCGTAGCGGGTGAGGCCCCAGTCGACGAACCGGGCGGCAGGTGCGCTCGAAATCATGGACCGGTACCTTGCGCACGCCGGAGTGGGGCGCAACCCCGGTTCACGCGACCGTTCAGCCGTGCGGCGGGTTGTGCGGCGCCCGGCTTTTCGCCTACCAGACGAACATCGTCGCCACGCCCACGAGCGCGGTCACCCCGAGCACCACCGCCACGCGGACGCGGACACCTGCTGAGCCCAGCGGGCCGGCGCCCAGTTTCCATTTGCGCCGCGGCGGCACGGGCGACAGCCTGCGCGGTTCCATGAGCGAGATACCCATCGACATCACGCACGACCAGCATGCCGTTCGCCGGCAAAAGCTCGCCGAGCTGCGCGCCGCCGGCATGGATCCGTTTCGCGCCAGCGTGACGACGACCCATTTCTCGGCGGAGGCGATCAAGGCGTATGTCGACGGTCAGGACAACGCGGTCGCCGTGACCGTGGCGGGCCGGCTGGTGGTCATCCGCGACATGGGGAAGAGCCAGTTCGTCAAGATCCTCGACCAGCAGGGCCAGGTTCAGCTCTACCTGAAGAAGGACGTCGTCGGCGAGCAGGCCTACACGGCGTTCAAGCGGCTCGACCTGGGCGACATCATCGGGGCGAAGGGCACGCTGTTCAAAACCAAGACCGGCGAGGTCACGGTCCGGGTCGAAAGCTTCACGCTCGTGGCGAAGGCGCTGCGCCCGCTCCCCGAAAAATGGCACGGGCTGAGCGATCCCGAGCAGGTATACCGCCAGCGCTATCTCGACGTGATCGTGAATCCGGAATCGCGCGAGCGGCTGATGCTGCGGTCGCGGATTGTTTCGCACCTGCGCCGCTTTCTCGAGGCCCGCCAGTTCATCGAGGTCGAGACGCCGGTGCTCGAGGCGACCGCGGGCGGGGCGGCGGCCCGGCCGTTCGTCACGCATCACAATGCGCTCAACGTCGACTTCTACCTGCGGATCGCGACCGAGCTGCGGCTGAAGCGGATGCTCGTCGGCGGCTTCGACCGGGTCTTCGAGATCGGCCGGATCTTCCGCAACGAGGGCGTCTCGCGCCGGCACAACCCGGAGTTCACGATGCTCGAGGTGTACCAGGCCTACAGCGACTACCGCGGGATGATGGCGCTGGTGCGGGACCTGCTCGTTTCGCTCGGGCGCGAGGTGCTGGGCGCGACCCGGATCCGGCACGCGGCGAGCGGCCAGGAGATCGATTTCGACGCGCCGTGGCGCGAGGTGCGGTACAAGGACCTGATCCGGGAGGCCACGGGCGACGCGGACTGGTTCGCGCGGAGCAAGGCGGAGAAGACCGCCGCGGCCGAAAAGCTCGGCCTCGCCGTGCATCCCGGCTGGGAGGAGTTCGAGATCACGAACGAGATCTTCTCCAAGCGCATCGAGCCGACGCTGATCCAGCCGACGTTCGTCACCCACCTGCCGCGCGAACTGTGCCCGCTGGCGAAACTGAACGCGGAGGACCCGACCGTGCTCGACGTTTTCGAACTCACGATCGGCGGCATGGAGGTCGCACCGGCGTATTCCGAACAGAACGATCCCGATGTGCAGCGCGAGATGTTCGAGCACCAGGCGGGCGAGGAAAAGCAGAACATCGACCAGGACTTCCTGCTCGCGCTCGAGCACGGCATGCCCCCGGCCGGCGGCATGGGCGTGGGCATCGACCGGCTCTGCATCCTGCTCACCGGGGCCGAGAGCATCCGCGACGTCATCCTGTTTCCGCAGCTGCGGCCGGGCGGCGGCACGGCCGCGCCATGATGAAACGAGGACGTCGCATGCCGAATGAATCGCCGGATTCCTCCCCGGCGCCCGGTTCGCGGCTGAATTCTTCGTCCGGAATTCCGGCTTCATCCTTTCCCGCCAGCCGCCTCCGCGGCGCACGATGCCCTGGTACTTCTACCTCGCGCTGAAGCAGCTTTTCCCGACGGGCCGCCGTTTTCCTTTCTTCACGGCGGTCTCGATCCTCGGCGTGGCGCTGGGCGTGGCGCTGCTGGTCGTGTCGACCAGCGTGATGGGCGGCTTCGGTCACGAAATTCGGCGCATGATCGTCGAGACGCAGGGCGACATCCAGGTGCGTGCCAATGGTTTCATCGCCGATCCGGCCGCGCTCCAGGCGCGGATCGAGCGGGTGCCGGGCGTGGTCGCGACGACGCCGTTCGCCGAGGGCGTGGTCATGCTCGAATGCAATCGCAAGCCGGCGTTCCCCGCGATGCAGGGCATCGACGTCGACCGGATCCGCTCCGTCGTGCCGATCGACCGCTACATCCGCATCGGCTCGCTCGATGATCTCGACGACGACTCCATCATCCTCAGCTCGCAGCTCGCGATCTCGATCGGCGCGCAGATGGGCAGCACGGTCGAGGTGTACTCTCCGCTGCTGCTGGAAAAACTGAAGAACGACGAGGTGATGCTGCCGCGCGAGCTCAAGGTCGTGGGCATCTTCGAGATCGGCCACCAGCAGCTCGACAGTTCGGTCGTGCTGGTGACGCTGCGCCTGATGCAGGACCTGTACGGGCTCGGTCACGCCGTGCACGGCATCAACGTGAAGATCGCGGACGGGCTCGACGCGGACACCATGGCCACCCGGATCAACGCGGCGCTGCCGCCGGGGTCCGGCGCGGTGGCGCGCTCGTGGATCGAGACGAACCAGGACTTCCTCTTCGTGCTTTCGCTGGAGAAGAACATGATCTTCTTCCTGCTGACGTTCATCATCATCGTGGCGGCGTTCTCGGTCACGAGTTCTCTGCTGATCTCGGTCGTGCGCAAGACGCGGGAGATCGGGCTGCTCGGGGCGCTGGGCGGAAAACCGCGGCACGTGGCGGCGTGTTTCTGTTTCCAGGGATGGCTGATCGGCTGCGCCGGCACGCTGGCCGGCCTCGGACTCGGGTTCGCGGCGCTGTATTTCCGCAACGATGCCGTGCGGGCGTTCACCGAACTGACGGGCAGCGAGCAGGTGCTGGTCCGTTTTTACCAGTTCAGCCAGTTGCCGGCGTACACGTCGCGCCGCGACATCACGATGATCGTCGTCTGCTCGATCGTGATCTCGACGCTCGCCGGGTTGCTGCCGGCCTGGCGCGCGGCACGTCTGAAACCGGTGGAGGCGCTGCGCAGTGAGTGACCACCGGCACGGATTGGTCGCCAGCGCGGGGGCAGGCGAGCCGCCGCGCGCCGAACCTCGACGCGCGGGCGGGGAAGGGGCGTCATGAGCGGCCCGATCCTGAGCGCGCGGGGACTCACCAAGACCTATCCGAGCGGCGACCGCCGGATCGAGGTGCTGCGCGGGGTCGATCTCGACATCGCCGCCGGCGAGAGCGTCTCGATCCGCGGCGAATCGGGCTCCGGCAAGTCGACGCTGCTGAATCTGCTGTCGGGACTCGACGCGCCGGATACCGGAACGCTGGCGTGGTCCGGAGCGCCGGCGGACGCGGACCGCCGCGCGGCCTTCCTCGGGATGGTGTTCCAGTCGTTCTACCTCATTCCCGAGCTCGACGCGCTCCAGAACGTGCTCATGGCTTCGCGGATCCTCCGGCGCCCGGGGGCCGCGGATCGCGCCCGGGCGGCGGACCTGCTGGCCCGGGTGGGACTGGCCGAGCGCGCGCAGCATCTGCCATCGCAGCTTTCCGGGGGCGAGCGCCAGCGGGTCGCGGTGGCGCGGGCGATGATGAATGCGCCGCAGCTGCTGCTGGCCGACGAGCCCACGGGCAATCTCGACGAGCACACGGGCGAGGCGGTGATCGATCTGCTGATGGGCGTTTGCGCCGAGACCGGAACCGGACTCGTGCTGGTGACGCACAGTCCGGCGCATGCGGCGAAGGCGCGGCGTTCGCTTCTCCTGCACGACGGACGGTTTGTGGCGGGTGACAGCCGCAGCGGGTAGGCGGGACCGCCGGGCGCGCGCAATCCGCCGGCCGGGCGTTTGTTCGGATCCGCGCCGGTCGTTTTCGGATGGCGGTCGCATCCGGCGCCGCTAGCGTCTGGCGCCATGGGTTCGACGAAGATTCGCTGCGGCGTGGTGGGCGTGGGTTCGCTCGGCCAGCATCATGCCCGCATCTACGCGGCGCTGCCGAATGTCGAATTCGCCGGGATTTTCGAAACCAGCGACGCCCGGGCGCGGGAGATCAGCGCCCGCCTGAACTGCCGCCGCTTCGCCACGCTCGCGGAGCTCGGGGCGGCGTGCGACGCCGTTTCGGTCGTGGTGCCGACGGACCGGCATGCCGAGGTGGCGCTGCCGCTCCTGGGGATGGGCTGCCACCTGCTGATCGAAAAGCCGCTGTGCGCGAGCCTCGAGCAGGCCGAACAGGTGCTGGCCGCCTCCCGGGAGGCCGGCCGCCTCGTGCAGGTCGGCCACATCGAGCACTTCAATCCGGTGATGAGTTTCCTCGAGAAGGAGGTGAGCCGGCCGGGGTACATCACGACGGAGCGGCTGGCGCCGTACCAGACCCGCGGGACCGAGGTCGGCGTGGTGCTCGACCTGATGATTCATGACATCGGCATCGTTCTCGCGCTCGTGCGGTCTCCGATCCGCCGGATCGACAGCGTCGGCGTGAGCGTGCTTTCGAAGACCGAGGACATCGCGAATGCGCGGATCGAGTTCGAAAGCGGCTGCGTGGCGAACCTCAGCGCCAGCCGGATGAGCCTGAAGAAGAACCGCGAGATCCGCGTGTTTCAGGAAAACGCGTACCTCTCTTTGGATTTCATGAACCAGACCGGCCACCTGGTGAAGAAGAGCGACCTGATCGCCTACGGCCTGAAGCTGAAGATCGGTCTCGCGAAGCCGGGCGACGCGAGTTCGGTCCCGGTGCACGAGATCCCGATCGAGAAGGGCGAGCCGCTGGCGATCGAGCTGAAGGATTTCGTCGACAGCGTGGCGCGGGCACAGCAGCCGAAGGTCGGGGCGGCGCTCGGCAAGAGTGCGCTCGAGGTGGCGATCACGATCACCGATCAGATCCGGCAGGCGAAGCGAGCATGAAACGCGTTTCACGATGGCACGGCGCCGCGGGTGGCCGGGTGGCGCACGGCCCGGGCCGGCGCGATGCCCGCGCCGGGGCGAGGCGCGATCGGAGCCGGCGATCATGAGCCGGCGAGGCGTGCAGCTCCCCCCGCCGCGGGCCGGCCAGGTCGACGTCCTGTTCGTCGCGGGCGAGCACTCGGGGGACGAACATGCCGCGCGCCTGCTGCGCGAGGCGAAAACCCTTCGCCCCGGCCTCGCCGCCGCGGCGGTCGCCGGACCCCGGCTGGCCGCCGCCGGCGCGGAGCTGCTGTTCGACCTGACGGCGCGCTCCGCACTCGGCTTCGCCGTCATCGGCCAGGTCTCGTTCTACCGCCGGCTGATCGCGGAAATCGTGCGCTGGATCGACGTGCACCGGCCCCGCGTGGTGTGCTTCGTCGATTCCTCCGGGCTGAATCTCCGGATCGCGCTGGCGCTCATCCGGCAGGGCATCTCGGTCAAGGGCGGCGGTTCGGTCAGGACCGTCTACTACATCAGCCCGCAGCTCTGGGCCTCGCGCCCCGGGCGGCGTTTCGAAATGGCGCGGTCGATCGACGCGCTGGCGGCGATTTTTCCGTTCGAGCCGAACGTTTACGCGGATACGACGCTGCCGGCGGAGTTCGTCGGCCATCCGTTCACCGCGCCGGACTACCTGCCGCCGGTGCGGTACGATCCGGCCGGATCGGTCCTGCTGCTACCGGGCAGTCGCAAGGCGGCGGTGTCGCGGATCTTTCCGGCCCTGCTGGCGGGGTTCAAGGCGGCGGGCGAACCGCGTGATGCGGTCGTCCTCTACCCTGGCGCGGAGGTCCGCCGGGTGCTCGAGGCCGGAAACCCGCCGCCCAACGTGCAGTTGGTGCCGGTGACGCGGGGAGGGGAGCCGGCCGGCGACGCGGACCGCCCGCCCGCGCCGATCGCGGCCTGCGCGGTCCTGACCTCGAGCGGGACGATGTCGATGCACTGCGCGCTGGCCGGCATCCCCGGGGCGATCGTCTATCGGATCGATCCGCTGACCTACCTGCTCGGCCGGATGCTGGTGCGCGTGAAGTTTCTGGGCATCGCCAACCTGCTCCTCGGCGAGACGATGTATCCCGAGTATATCCAGGGTGCGGCGACGCCGGCCGCCCTGGCGGCGGAGTTGCACGCCTGCCTGCACGATCCGTCGCGGCAGCAGCGGACCGCCGCACAGTCGGCGCGGCTGCGCGCGCTGCTGGTGCACCCCGCCAGCCTGTCCGCCGGCGAGTGGCTGATCCGGCAGTTCGGCGCGCCCTGACCGCACGCCAGCGCTCCGTTTGGGATCGGCCCGTAGGAGCCTGCTCGCAGGCGATGAGAGCGCAGCGCCGGGGTTGAGATGACGGTCCCCTCCTGCGCGGGTCGGCCGGTAGGAGCCTGCTTGCAGGCGATGAGAACCCTGCGCAGCCGGACAGCCCACAACGGCGCCGGCATCGCCTGCGAGCAGGCTCCTACCGCGGACACGCGAGGCATCGCCTGGATGTGCGCGGACGACACGGAGGTCGTCCCTCCAGCGAGCCGGTCCGCGGATCGACTACGCGGACGCGCAGGGGGGCGCAATTGGAGGGACCGGCTCCGTCCGGTCCGCGAGGGGCGGTGCGGGCCTGTCCTACGACGGAAGCGCACCGGCATCGCCTGCGAGCAGGCTCCTACGACGGAAACCAAGGCATCGCCTGCGAGCAGGCTCCTACGACGGAAACCAAGGCATCGCCTGCGAGCAGGCTCCTCCTACACGACGGAGACCGGCGAACTACGCGCCGTCGTGGTTGTTCGCGTTCGCGTCCAGCCGCGGCGAGACGTGCCGCCAGAGGGCCTCGGCGCGTTCCGCCAGCAGCGTCCGGCATTTCTCGAGCTCGGCGGCGCGCGCCGCCCGGTTTTCCTCCGCGATCCGGGCGAGGTCGTCGAGGTTGTACAGAAACACGTTTTCCAGCTTCGCCACCCCGGCGTCCACGTCACGCGGCAGCGCGAGGTCGATGAAAAAGAGCGGCCGCGCCGGCCGCTTGTGCATCGCGGCCCGGGTGGCATCGAGCGAGACGACGGTGCCCGGCGCGGAGGTCGAGCAAACCGCGACGTCGAACTCCGCCAGCCGCGATTCGCACTGCTCGAAGGGCATCGCGCTCGCGTTCAGGGAGGTCGCCAGTTCCATCGCGCGCTCCAGGCGCCGGCTGGCCACGGTCAGGCTCCCGGCGCCGCGGCTCTGAAACGCCTTCGCGGTCTTCTCGCCGATGTCGCCCGCGCCCAGCAGCAGAATCCGGGTCGAGGCGAGTTCGCCGAAGATGGTGTGCGCGAGCTCCACCGCGACATTGGCGACGCTCACCTGTCCCTCCGTGATCGCGGTGTTCGTGCGCACGTGCTTGGCCGCCTGGAATGCCTTTTGAAACACGCGGTTCAGGACCGGTCCGGTGTAACCGCTCGCCTGCGCCAGCGCGTACGCCTCCTTCACCTGGCCGAAGATCTCGGTTTCACCGATCATCTGCGAATCGATGCCGGCGGCGACGGCCAGCAGGTGCTGCACGGCTTCGCGTCCGCGCAGGTCGAGTCGGAAGCGTTCGAATTCCGCCGGGTCCATCTTCTGCCGGGCGCAGAACGCGGCCTGCACGCGTGCCGCCGCCGCCGGATCCGCGGTGACGCCATAAAACTCGACGCGATTGCAGGTGCTGAGGACGGCGAACTCGCGCAAACCCTCCAGCTTCGCCAGCTCGGCGGCCAGCGTCGTCGCGGACTCGCTGCTCAGCGACAGCTGCTCCCGCACGGCGATCGGCGCGGTGTGATGGGTGGCGCCGATGACGAAAAGCGCGGCGGAATTCATCGCGTCAGGGAATGGGTCGGCGGCGCGGCCACGGGATGCCGGCTGGAATCGACCGCGCCGAGCGAGATCAGCGCGCCGCAGAACAACGCGAAACACGTCCACGCGAAACGCTTGGCGAGCAGGTGGCCCCGGAGACGCAGCGCCAGCGCGATGAGATAGGCGGCCCAGACGGCGATCGTCGTCAGCAGCTTGGCCGGATCGACGGTGCTGGTGTCGCGGAGCCAGTAGAACGTCCCTCCCAGCAGCGACGCCGTCAGCAGGACGACGCCGGTGATCAGCAGCCGGACGCTGATGTGATCCAGATCGAGAATCGGCGGCAGGAAGGAGAACCAGCCGCCGAGGTTCTTGGATTTGAGCGAATAATTGCGCAGCACCAGCATGAGCGCGGTGAGCGCGAGCAGCCCGAACACGCCGTAGCTGAAGAGCGCCAGCGAGGCATGGAGCTCGATCCACGGATTGCCGCCGAAGATCCGCGTGCGGCGCGTGGCGTCCCACGCCGGAATCGCCAGCGACGTGACGGTGAGCACCGCGGCCAGACACGAGGTGAAATAGCCGAGCAGGCTCGATCGGAACGTCACGCCGACCACGAGGTAGAGCGTGATCGCCGACCAGGCGGTGAACTGAAAGATCTCAAAAGTGTTGCCCAGCGGACAGCCGCCGTCGCTGCGACCGCGGACGTAAAGACCGATCACCTGCAGCACGTAACCGATGCCGATGATCAGATTGATCGCGGCGCCGGACTGGCGACTGCCACGCAACAGGGACACCGTGCCGAGCAGCAGGCCGGCAAGATAGAAGCCCGCGGCGAACCAGATCCAGGTGCGGTCAGTGAGGCCGGCAAACATGAGGGGGCGAAAGTAGGGTTTTCACCGACCGGCGCAAGTCAGCCGAGGAGCAGATCTCCGCGCGGCGCCATTTTTACAGGATGACAGCGACCCGAAGCGGCACAAGTCGCTTGCAGGTTCCCTCAGCCGCGCCGTGCGGCCCAGAACCGGCATTCGTCCGAGAAAGCCGCGACCGCCGCGGATTCCTTCACGATTTCGCTGCGCATCGCATCGAAGGCGTGCGCCCAGCCGGTCGCGGCGAGATCTTCGAGAATCTCCTCGCGGGACGGCAGGTGCATGAACGTGCGCCCGGTGCCCTGCTCCTCGAAATACCGATCGCCGAACTCCACCAGCCGCGGATCCTGCTCCCCGCGGTCCCACCGCGCCGCTTCGAGCCGCCACAGCACGCGTTCGGTCGGGCTCGCCTCCCGGTCGTGCGTCGTGAAGAGCAGCGGTGCGCCCGGGGCGCAGAGCTCCCGCAAGCCACGCAACGCCGCCCGCCGGTTTTCCCGGCCCGGGATCTGCATGAGTCCGTTGAACATGAACAGCGCGCCGCCAAACCCGCCCGCGCCGCCCACCCTGGTGTCGTTCTCGCGTGCGCCGAGCCGGGTGGCGTCCGCGTGCACGAACGAAATCGCCCCGGCGCGGCGTTCGGCGGCGAGGCTGCGCGCCTGATCGATCAGTTCCTCGGCGAAATCGAACGCCGTCAGATTTTCGTATCCGAGGGCCCACAACCCGAGCGTCACCCGGCCGGCCCCGCATCCGGCCTCGACCAGCCGGACCCGGCGGTCCGGAAAGAATCGCTCGATCAGGATCCGTTCCGACGCCCAAAGCCCCAGCTCGTGCGCGGCCCGGGTGTAGTGAATCACCGCGACGAGATCGTTGAAATCGTCGTGGACGGTGGCGGAGGTGATCCTGGTCGGTTCCGGCACGGCTCTCCGTTTCCGCGCGTCAAGTGCGGCGCCAGCCGGCGAGGAACATCCCATTCGCGTTCAGCTCCTGCGGCCAGAGCGTGACCCGGGGCGTGACTCCGAACAGCGGCAGCGGCTCGAATTCCGGATGGGCCGCCTGAAAGGCATCGGCCACTCCGGCGGTTTCGCTGCGGGTGAGGGTGCAGACCGCGTAGACCAAACGGCCGCCCGGCTTGAGCGTTCCCGCCACTTGCGAGAGCAGCGCGAGCTGCGTGGCGGCGAGCTCACGCACGTCGTCCGGCGAGGTCGTCCACCGCGCATGCGGGTTCCGCTGCCAGGTGGCCACGCCGCTGCACGGCGCGTCGACCAGGACCCCGTCGAACCGCGTCTTCGTGGGCAGGCGTGGACCGCCCTCCCACAACGCCGCCCGAAAATTGAAGAGATGGGCGCGGGCCGCGCGGCGCTTGAGCTGTTCGAGCCGTCGCACGCTCCGGTCCGTGGCCCAGATCAGCCCCTTGTTGTCCATCAGGTCGGCCACGTGCAGCAGCTTGCCGCCTTCGCCCGCACAAGCGTCCCACCAGGTTTCGCGCGGCTGGGCGCCGGTGGCGATCCCGACGAGTTGGGACGCGAGGTCCTGGATCTCGAAGGCTCCCTCGTGAAACGGCGCCGTGACGAACAGGTCCTGGAGTCCGGTGAAGCGGAGCGCGTCTGGCGCGCGCACTTCCACGCGCAGGTCCGGAGTTTCCAGCGCCGGTCGCGGCTGGGAATTGGGAGTTTCGGTCTTCGCGTTCGCCGGCGGAACGCCCGGCACTGGAATTCCCGAGGCCGGCGAGGGCGCGCGCTCGGCGATTTCGGTCGAGGCCGCGGGTTCGCCGGCTTTCGCCGGCGACGCGGAGGCGCTGGCCGGAGTGGGAACGGGGAAGCCGGAACTCGAAATCATCACCGCCGGCGCCGGGACGCAGTTGCCCAGCCGGCCGGCGAGCTTCGCGGCGGTGCCCGGCCGGGCGCGCAGCCAGAGCGCCGGCTCATGCTGCAGCTGCGCGAAATACCCCGGGGGCGCCGCGACCTCGTCGTGGAACCACGCGGGAACGGCGCGGGCGGCGAGCGCCTCCGGCTTCACCGACTTCGGGTCACGGTCGAAGCGATCCTGCAATTCGGCGGCGCGTTCGAGCTGCTTCTGGACCGACTGCTTCGGATCGAGCCACTGGAGCCAGCGGAAATAGGTGAACACCGCCCGGCTGACCGCGCGTTTCTCCCGCGGGCCGAGCCGGCTCGCGAGTTTCAGATAACGCCTCAGGGCCGCGTCGGCGGGAAGCCCGGTGTGGGTTTCTCCGAGCACCCGGGTGGCATGGCTGAATGTGGCGGAATCGAACATCGGTGTCGGATCAGCCAACAGACGGACAGCCGGGAAGGGAAGGCAAGACGCGGAGCGGGGGCCGACGCGGCCGGCGAATCACGGGTGCCAGATTTTCGGCCCGCTCCTGACCCGCACCTTGGAACTCATCCGACCGCTGCCGAAAACTCGAAGATCGGCCAGCCGCCGCCCCGGGGCATGGCGAACGTTCGACGCCGATCGGTCGGCGCGGATCGCGGCGGACCACGCAAACGATCGGCGACCGCGGGCCTCAGCCGCGCTTCCAGCGGCGGTCCTGCTTCAGCTCGAGCCGGCGGGTCTCGATCTGGACTCCCGCCACCGCCGGGTGCGAGCGAAGCTTCTGAAAAGTCGGCGCGTTGACCTTCCAGTTCAGCGCGGTGCTCGTCTCGGCGTACGGCGCGACGCGGTTTTCGAACAGGAATGCGAGCTCGATCCGCGCGTCGCCCGTCTGCCGGTCGAGAGTCTCGCGAAGCGTGCGCAGGAAGGACGCGAGTTCGCGGTGCTGCGGGTGCAGCAGCCACACGATCTTCCGGACCGCGGCGGCCACCTGCGAATCGAGCGGGTACGCCTCCTTCACGTTGATGCGGGCACCCTCCGGGCCGACGAGAACGTTGCCCTGCACGAGAACGAGCGCGTTTTCCGCCAGCACCGCTCCGTACGCGGCGTACGCGTCGGCGAACATGTTCAGCGGCAGCGCGGCGTCCTTGGTTTCGAGGGTGAATGCCGCCCACGGCCGGTTGTCCTTTTTCGAGAGTTTCTTCGCGATGTTGCTGACGATGCCGCAGAGCCGGAACTCGCTGCGTTCGCCCTGTTGCATCAGCTGCCCCGCCGGCACGGTGTCGAGGGCCTGCATGAGACCGTCGTAGGTGTTGAGCGGATGCCCGGTGACGTAGAACCCGAGCAATTCCTTCTCGAAACCCAGCCGTTCCGCCTCCGAGAAATCGTCCGCCGCCGCCGGTCGCGGCGACGAGGACGGAGCGGCGCCGCCGGGGGCGCCGTTTCCGTTTCCGGCGACGGTGCCCGACTCGCCCCCGGGGCCGGTCGGGGCGGCGCCGTTGTCCGCGGCGGGGCCGGGGCCGTTGAAGAGATCGAAAAAGCTGTGCTGGCCCGCCGCCTTGTCGCGGGCGGTCGCGGCGACCGCCGCCATCGCCGCGTCGATGTTCTCGAAAAGCTGCTTGCGCGAGGCGCTGCTGAAGTCGAACGCCCCCGTCTTCGCCAGATGCTCGAGGACGCGCTTGTTGATCGCGCGGCCGTCCATCCGCGAAATGAAGTCGTCGAAATCACGGAACGCGCCCCGCTGGTCCCGCTCCTCGATGATCTTCTGCGCGGCGAGTTCGCCGACGCCCTTGATCGCGGCGAGGCCGAAGCGAATGGCCGCACCGGCAGACGCCGCGGACGTCGCATCCACCGCGCCGGCCGCCGGGACGGCGCCGCCCTCGCCGGTGCCGGTGCGAAACACCGGGGTGAACGTCTCCCGCGACTCGTTCACGTCGGGCCCGAGCACGGTCATGCCCATGGCCGCGGCTTCGGCGATGAAGTGCGAGACCTTGTCGGCATTTCCCAGCTCCCCGGTGAGCACCGCGGCCATGAACTGGACGGGGAAGTTCGCCTTGAGGTAGGCCGTCTGGTAGGTGACCACCGCGTACGCGGCCGAGTGGGACTTGTTGAACCCGTAGCTTGCGAACTTGTTCAGCAGGTCGAAGATCTCGTTCGCCTTCCGCTCATCGATGTTGTTCACGCGCCGGGCGCCCTCGACGAACTTCACCCGCTCCTTCGCCATCGCGTCCGCGTCCTTCTTGCCCATCGCGCGCCGGAGCATGTCCGCGCCGCCGAGCGTGTAGCCGGCGATGACCTTCGCGCACTCCATCACCTGTTCCTGATACACGATGATGCCGTACGTCTCCTGCAGGCACGCCTCGAGCAGCTTGTGCGGATAGGCGACGGCGCTCGGGTCGCGCTTGCCGCGCGCGTAATCGGGAATGAACGCCATCGGCCCCGGCCGGTAGAGCGCGCCAATCGCGTTGATGTCGTCGATGTTCGAGACGCCGCACCTGCTTGCAGGCGCTCTGCATGCCGCAGGATTCGAGCTGGAACACGCCGACCGTCTTGCCGGCGTTCAGCATCGCGTACGTCTGCGGGTCATCGAACGGGATCGCCTCGATGTCGAACTTCGGGTCGGCCGTCCGGCGGACGTTGTCGACGGCGTCGGCGATCACCGTCAGCGTCTTCAGCCCGAGGAAATCCATCTTCAGCAGGCCGAGCTTGGCGACGGCGTTCATGTCGAACTGCACCGTGACGTCGCCCTCCTGCAGCGTCAGCGGCACGAATTCATCGAGCGGCTGGTCGGTGATGATGATGCCGGCGGCGTGCTTGCCGGTGTTGCGCACCATCCCTTCGAGCACCAGCGCCTCGTCGACGATCTTTTTGGCCACGGGATTGCGCGCGATCTCGTCGCGGAGCTCGGCGGACTTGGCGATCGCGTCGCTCGAGGGTGATGTTGAGCTCGTCCGGGATCATCTTCGCCAGCCGGTCGGCCTCGGCGAACGGCAGGTTGTGCACCCGCGAGACGTCGCGGATCACCATCTTGGCGCCGAGCGTGCCGTAGGTGATGATGTTGGCGACGCAGTCGCGCCGTACTTCTCGCGGACGTAGTCGATGACCTCGCCGCGCCGCCGCATGCAGAAATCGATGTCGAAGTCCGGCGGCGAGACGCGCTCCGGGTTGAGGAAGCGCTCGAACAGGAGCTTGAACCGCAGCGGATCGAGATTGGTGATGCCGAGCAGGTAGGCGACGAGGCAGCCGGCGCCCGAACCGCGGCCGGGGCCGACGGGAATCGCCGTGCGACTTGGCCCAGTGGATGAAGTCCCAGACGACGAGGAAGTAGTCGATGAAGCCGGTGACGGTGATGATCGCCAGCTCGTAGTCCAGGCGCACGACCAGCTCCTGCTCGTGCGTCAACCCCGAGTAGTCGGGCGGCTGCGGCTTTTCGCCGGCCGGCGGATGCGCGAGCCGCGCGAGTTTGTCGGCGACCGCCGGGTCGGCCGACCGCGGCGAAGTCGACCCGATAGCGCGCGCTGCAGGCCGGTCGACGCAGAGTTCCTTCAGGTAACCCGCCCGGTCCGATCTTCACCTCGGGAGGAAGCGGATACTTCGGATACCGTTCGCTGCCTTTGGGGAACGGGATGGCCAGGTCGCACATTTCGGCGACGAGCTGGGTGTTGGTCAGCGACTCCGGAATTTCCGCGAACAGTCTTCGCCATCTCGTCGCGCGACTTCAGGTAGAACTGCGAGCCGTCGAACCGCATCCGTTTCTCGTCCGCGATCTTCGCGCCGGTCTGGATGCAGAGCATGGCATCGTGCGGGCCGGCGTCCTGGTGCGTTCACGTAATGGACGTCGTTCGTGCACACGACCTTGAGCTGGAACTCCGTCGCGAGCTTGAGCAGGCCGGGAATGATCTTGCGCTGCTCCGGGATGCCGTGGTCCTGGATCTCCACGAAATAGTTTTCGCGTCCGAAGATGTCGACGAACCGCGCACAGGCGCTGCGGGCCTCGTCGTACCGGTCATACAGCAGATGCTGCGGCACGAGCGCGGCGAGGCAGCCGGTGAATCCGATCAGCCCCTTCGCCCGGCTCGCGAGCGTCTCGAAGTCGGTGCGGGGCTTGTAGTAGAAGCCGCGCAGGTGCGCGTCGGAGACGAGCTTCAGCAGGTTCTGGTAGCCGGTGAGATTCCGGGCGAGCAGCCCGAGATGAAAGATGGATTTTCCCTCGTCGGAGCGTCCGCTTTTTTCCAGCCGGGAGTGATCGACCAGGTAAAGCTCGCAGCCGATGAGCGGCTTGATCGCGCTGGCCTTGGCCGCGTTGTAGAACTCGATCGCGCCGTAGAGGTTGCCGTGATCCGTCAGCGCGAGCGCCTGCATTCCGAGCTCGCCGGCTCGTTTCATCAACCGGTCGATGCGACAGGCGCCGTCGAGCAGGCTGTAGTCGCTGTGGACGTGAAGATGAACGAAACTGGTGTCGGAAGCCGCCACGGTTCTATGAAGCAGGTTCGTCGCGCGGGAGCGCAAGAGGGAACGAACGGAAGACCGGAACGACGGGCCCGCAGCGGCAGAGTGCGGAGGTCGTCCCCGAAGAGGTGTCGTACGTGGCCTTTCGTAGGAGCCTGCTGGCAGGCGATCCGGGCTGGTAATCGAAATTCGAAAACCCAAATTCGAAAATCCGCCAGCGCCAGCCACCGCCCATCGCCTGCAAGCAGGCCTCCTACAGGAGGCCCAGCGGGCGCTCGGCGCCGGGAGGCGGCTGCCGCCGGCAGATTGCCTGCGAGCAGGCTCCTGCAGGAGGCACCGGCCGTTGGCCGGCAGGCAGGTTCCCGCGGGAGGCACGGCGCATACCGCCAAAAAATCCATTGACGCGGATGAGGCGGGCTGGCGTATTTACCCCCTTTTCCCTTCTCGATCCGTCCGCCCACATGTCCATCGAAATCAAAATCCGCAAGAACGAGCCCGTGGATCGTGCGATCCGTCGCATGAAAAAGAAGCTCGATCGCGAGAACATCATCAAGGGTGTTCGCGCCAAGCGCTATTACGAGAAGCCCTGCGAACGCCGCCGCCGCAAGGAGAAGGTGCAGGCCTTCACCCAGATGCTGCGCCGTCGCTACGAGAGCTGACCGCCGGCTCGCCCCTTTCCCGCCGCACCCCCGTCACGGGAGTGCGGCTTTTTCTTTTTTCGTGCATCAGCCTGTGATTTGCGACTTTTTGAACGCGTAATGGCCAGATTCTCCCTGTCGACCTGCTGGTGTTCCCATCGCCATACGGACGGCTACGCGATGGTGCAGGAAATGGTGGGTCTGGGATTTGATTCGATCGAGCTGAGCCATGGCGTGAGGATCACGCTGGTGCCGGGCGTGATGAAGGCGGTGGAGGACGGACTCGTGACCGTCGGCTCCACCCACAATTTCTGCCCGCTGCCGACCGGCGTTCTCCAGGCCGCGCCGAATCTGTTCGAACCCTCGGCGGCCGATCCCCGCGAACACGAGCAGTGGCTCCGCCACACGAAACGCTCGATCGATTTTGCCGCCCAGATCGGCGCCAGGGTCCTCGTGTGCCACCTGGGCAGCATCCGGTTCCTCTGGTTCAACCCGTCGAACCGGCTGCGGCGCTACGCCCGGCGGCATCCTTCGCCGGAGTTGCGCGGCGACCCGCGCTACCAGGCGCTGGTTGAACGGGCATTCGCCCGGCTGCGGCTGCGCGTTGGTCCGTATTGGGAGCGCACGACGAAATGCGTGCGCGAAGCCATGGCGCATGCGGCCGAAAAGGGGGTCAAGCTCGGCCTGGAAAACCGCGAGCGCTTCGACGAACTGCCGCTGGACGGCGATTTCGCCGGGCTCTTCGCCGAGTTCGGCGCGGACGCCGCCGCCGGCTACTGGCACGATACCGGCCACGCCGACATCAAGCACACCATGGGCGCGATCGAGCACCGGGCGCAGCTCGAGAAACTGGCGCCGCACCTGCTTGGGTTTCATCTGCACGACGTTTCCGTCCTCGGTGAGGACCATCAGCCGATCGGGACGGGCCGCGTGGATTTTCGGATGATCGGCCAGTTCTGGAAACCGAATCACCTGCTCGTGCTCGAACTCAATCCCCGGGTGCCGCCTGCCGCGGTCCGCCAGTCGCGCGAGCGACTCGAGGCGCTCGCGGCCCAACTCGGATGAGCCGCGCGGTCACGGGCTGGCCGGTTCTCGCGAGTCCCGGACCAACGCGTCTTCCGGCCGGAACCGCCCGACGGACCGGCCGAGCCGCTCCGAACCGGCGGGCGCTCACTTTGCTTCAACCATGAAAACCCGAATCCTGCTGGTTTGTGGCGCAATGATCGTCGCGACGTTCGCGAGTTTTGCGGCGGAGCCCGCGCCCGCGCCGGCGCCGTCGAAGGTCGCGGAAGAACTCGCGGCGCTCGTCGCCCGGACGAAAGCGCGGCTGGAGGGCGGCGCGCGAACCGAAGCCGCCCTCGCCGAAGAGTTGAAGGCCTTCGATGCGCTGCTGGCGGCGCACCGCGCGGAGAAGACCGACGACGTCGCCGAGGTCCTGTTCACGAAGGCCGCTCTTTACCTTCAGGTGCTCGGCGATTTCGACCGGGGCGCGGCCGCGCTGCAGCAGCTGAAACGGGACTTCCCGGGGACCCAGCCGGCCCGCGCGGCCGACGAGGTGCTGGCGCAAATCGATCAGCAAAAAGAGAGCCAGCGGCTCCAGGCCGCGCTTCAGCCGGGCGCCGTGTTCCCGGACTTTGCGGAGAAGGACCTGTCGGGCGCGCCGCTCTCGGTCAGCCGGTTCAAAGGCAAGGTGCTCCTCGTCGACTTCTGGGCCACCTGGTGCGGGCCCTGCGTCGGCGAACTGCCGAACGTGGTCGCCGCATATCGGAAATATCACCCCATGGGTTTCGAGATCGTCGGCATCAGCCTCGACCAAAACGAGGCCACGCTCGAAAAGTTCATCAAGGCGAACGGCGTCGTGTGGGCGCAGTATTTCGATGGTCAGGGCTGGGACAGCAAACTCGGCAAGAAATACGGCGTGACGAGCATCCCCGCGACTTTCCTGCTCGACCGCGAAGGGCGCATCGTTGCCCGGGACCTCCGCGGCCCCGAGCTCGAGGCGCAGCTTGCGCGCCTGCTGGAAAAGTAGCCCGCCAGTCGTAGGAGCCTGCTCGCAGGCGATGTCTTGGTCTCCGTCGTAGGAGCCTGCTCGCAGGCGATCCGACCAGCGGCAACAAGATTGCCGGTTGGAGGGACCGGCTCCGTCCGGTCCGCGAACGTCGCCCGGTTCTCGCGCACGACACGGAAGGTCGTCCATCCATCCCTGTCAGGAAGACCGGATCGGAATGCAGGAGCGGCTTTACGCCGCGATCCGAAGCACCGGTGACGATCCATCCCGGCATAAAACCGCCTGCAACCTGACCCTGCGTTGCGGGGATACGACGTCGAGGCCGGCTCACCTCCGAGTCGTGCGATCAACTTGGGGCCACCTTCGTGTGCGCGGTCAGAATTTCCGTGGTCCACCGCCGGTGCGGACCTGACAGCGTTACCCGGTCGAGCTCGGACAATCGCACCCAGACGAGGCCCTCCGGCAATGGGCCTCGCACGGGATCCCCGGCGTAGATCGTTTCGGTGATCCGATACCGCGTGATGCCGCGCTGCCGGACGGCGAGCGGCCGGCCGGCGGCGAGCCCGGCGGTATCCAGCCCGAGCTGATCCGCGCGGGGCAGCTCGTGCATGTTCGCGAAGCGTCGCGCACCGGCTGGCGCCAGATGCAGCAGCAACGCGCCGTTCCGCTCGATCCATACGCGGGTGATCGTCCGCTGTTCGATCGCCTTCGAGGCCAGCTGTGGGTGGCGCTCCGGCTCGCCGCTCGCGGTGGCGGCGCAGAACGCGCGGACCGGGCATGCCGGGCAGTCTGGTTTTCGCCGGTGGCACACGGTCGCGCCGAGCTCCATCATCGCCTGGTTGTGATCGCCCGGCGCCGCAGGCGACAGGAGGCTCTGCGCCAGCGGCGCGAGCGTTTTCGCCGCGGTCGCCGAATCCCGAAACGCCGTCGCGTCGGCGGTGAGTCGCGCGAGGATCCGGACGACGTTGCCGTCGACACAGGCCGCGGGATCGTTGCAGGAAATGCTCGCGATGGCCGCCGCCGTGTACGGCCCGACGCCCGGCAGTTCGCGCCACTGTGCGGCCGTCCGCGGCGGTTCGGACCGTGCGACCAGCTCACGGGCGAGACGGTGGAGGTTGCGCGCCCGGGAGTAATAGCCGAGCCCCTCCCAAAGCCTCAGGACACGCTCCTCGCGCGCCGCGGCCAGGGCGGCGAAGTCCGGCAGCGCCTCCATCCACCGGTCGAAGTAAGGCAGGACGGTTCCGACCCGCGTCTGCTGGAGCATGAACTCACTCACCACGGTCTTGTAGAGCGATGGGCGGGAGCGCCAGGGCAGGGGGCGCGCGCTCTGCCGGTACCAGTCGAGCAGTTCGGTGCGGAATGCCGTTGCATCGGCGGGCAGGGGGCGGAATGCGGCCGCACCCAGGCTCTGCGCGTCCGTCCGGGAATTTCCCCGCCGCTGTCCGACGCGTTCAGCGCGGGCGGGTGGTGGCGGCGGGAGGGAATCCGGATTCATCGGCGGCAACGGCGGTCCAAGCGGCGACGTGGCGGCGTTGGTCGCGCCGGAGTCGTTCTTTTCCCGCGCCACATTGCCCTCCCGCCGCCGGGGACGGCGCAACAAAAATGACGGCGCACGCGGCGTGTTTTATCTTTTGCGCTTTCCGCGGGTTTTTGCGGCGATCGCCCCATGCCGAAGAAGGAAACCGGGGAAGAGGCGCCGAAAAAGCTCTCCTCCTACACCGCCAAGCTGGACGACGCGCAGATGGAGAAGCTGCGGGCGATCTGCGCGGCGCGCGGCTTCCAGCCCGTCGAAGTCGCCTACACCCGGTTCGCCTTCAAGTCCGACCCGTACCGGATCAACATCGCGGCCTACACCAGCGGCAAGGTCGTGATTGCCGGCAAGGGCACCGAGGAGTTCGTGACGATGACGCTCGAGCCGGAGGTCACCGGCGCGGCCCGGCTGGGCTACGACGAAGTCCTGCATCCGGACTGGTTCGAGCCGCACGCCGGCCTGGACGAGAGCGGCAAGGGTGATTTTTTCGGACCGGTGATCGCAGCGACGGTCATCGCCGAACGGCCGGCCGTCGAGGCCTGGATCAAGGCCGGGGTGAAGGATTCGAAAAAGATCGCGGAGGCGCAGATCATCAAACTGGACAAGCTGATCCGCGAAACGCCCGGCGCGGTGGCCCGGACCTGCTATTGCGGGATGCCGAAGTACAACGAGCTCATGTCCCGGCCGGGCGCGAATCTGAACCGGCTGCTGGGATGGCAGCACGCGACTGCGCTCGAGCAGGCGCTCGCCGTCAAGCCCGTCGCGCGCGGCCTGCTGGACCAGTTCAGCGAACAGCCGATCGTGCAGCGCGAACTCATCCGCAAGGGTTTCAAGGATTTCGAGCTGAAGATGCGGACCCGCGCGGAGGAGGATCCCGTCGTCGCCGCGGCCTCGATCGTCGCGCGGGCCGAATTCGTCCGGCAAATGCACCTGCTGTCCCGGCGGTTTGGAGCGAAGCTGCAGAAAGGCGCCGGCCCGCTGGTGAAGGAACAGGCCGCGCAGATCATCGCGAAGTTCAGCGTGCGGGCGCTGGGCGACTTCGCGAAGCTCCATTTTCGCACGGCCTACGAAGTGGTTTCCGCCGCGGGCAAGCTCGACGAGCTGCCGTTGCCGCCACCATCCGCCCGGATGGAGTGGTAGCCGGCCGCCACCGCCGGGCGACGACTGCGCGGTCACGCGGGCGTTCGCCGGGAGGCGTCTGGCTGGTTTCGTTCCGCCTCGGCCAGCCGGCGGATGTGCCGTGTGAAGTCCTCGTCCTCGCCCTCGAGCAGCTCGGGCAGGATTTCCCAGGTCTCGCGGACATTCATGCGGCCCAACCGTACGCGGTTTTTCCCGCCGCGCCATCCGCCCGCGGGTCGCGCCGCGCGCTTGCCACGGACACCGGCGGTGCGTTCACATCGCGACGATGAAACGCCGGCAGCTTCGCGCCTTCGACCTCAAGCACCTCGCCGAGGTGGCGAGCTTGATCGGCGTGGACGAGGTCGGCCGCGGCGCGCTGGCCGGTCCGGTCGTGGCCGGCGCGGTGCTGGTGACGCGCGACTTCCTCGAGAGTCGCTGGGTGGTGACGAAGTCCGGACGGGTGAACGACTCCAAGCTGCTTTCCCCCGCGGCGCGGGAGGAACTCTGGTCCGAGTTCGACGTGCTGGCCCGGCAGGGGCTGATCCACGCGACCGTCGGCGTGGCGGACGTGGCCGAAATCGAGCAGTTCAACATCCTTGGGGCGACCAAGCTGGCGATGCGGCGGGCGCTCGAGGGAATCTATCCGCCCAGCGCCTTCGAGCGGAAGATCGAGCCGGACCTGTTCACCCCGCCGGAAGTCGCCGCGGCGTTCCAGCCGACGGTCTCGTGCCGGGTGCTGATCGACGGGCTGGCGTTGCGCCGCTTCGCGTATCCGCATCATTCCGTCATCAACGGCGACGCCCGCTCGCTGTGCATCGCGATGGCGTCGATCTTGGCCAAGGTCACGCGCGACCGGATGATGACCGAACTCGAGGCGAAGCATCCCGGCTACGGCTTCGCCCAGCACAAGGGCTACGGCACGCCGGAGCACTGCGACGCACTGTTGAAGCTCGGCCGCTGCGCGCAGCACCGCGATCTCTTCCTGCGGAAGCTGTTCGCCGCCCGGGTCGACCCCGGCCAGCTGGACCTGCTGCTGGCGGAGAACCAGCCGATCGAGATCAGCGAAGACTGACGGGCGGCCGGCCGAGGCGCCTGGAATCGGCGGGCTGGCGCCCGCGGGCGATTTTTGTCAGGTAAAGCCGCGATGAACCTCGGGCGCATTCTGCTCCTGCTCGCCGGAACCGCCGCGGTGCTGTCGGCGGAGACCGGGCGGCCGACAGTGGATTCCGTGGCGATCACCAGCCACTCGGCTCTTCGGGCCATCACCAGCCGGGGCGCGAGCCGTCCCGACCGCGTCGCCGTGAGGTTCGAAGTCAGATACGCTGTCGTTGCCGAACCGGCGGCCGAGGTGTCGCTGGCGCTGGACGACCGGGACGAAATGGATTTCTCCACCATCGACCGGGTGAAGGTGCCGCGCGGTGAGGGGACGGTCGACCTCCGCGGCGCGGTGCGGGTGTTCGGTCGCGACACGCTGAACGGACTGGTGTTGCTGCGGAGACCGGGTGCCCGGCCGGATGAAAAGCCGCTGGCGGTCGCGCGGTTGACGATTGATCTTCGGAGCCTGGAGGACTCGTTCCCGGTCGGCCGTCGCCGCTAGCCGGCCGTCCGACGTTGGGATCCTCCGGGCTGCGCCAGGCAGGCCCGGCCGCCGGCGCACATGCCGGGGCGGACGCCGGAAAGCGCGGCTCCTTGCCAAGCGCATCATCGCTTGCCAGTAACTCTGCGATGCCTGGCAAGAAAACCTCCTCGCTTGATCGCGTGCTCGGTCGGGTTGAGGCGCTGGACTCGGTGAACCTGGCCAATCTGGTGCAGCGCCTCGCGCGGGAGCGGGGGCTGTTCGAGGACATCTTCAACACCCTGCAGGAAGGCGTGCTGGTCATCAGTCCCGACGGCCGGGTCGAATACGCCAACCAGTCCGCGCAACGGCTGATTGGATTGGGCGAGGACGAGATCTCCGGGCAGTCGCTCTGGCGGCTGGTTCCGGGATTGCGGCCATCGCTCGAGCCGGCGCTCGGCGGCGAAGGCGTGTCGGCGCTGCCCGTCGTCGCGCGCGAGTTCGCGCTCACCTATCCCGAGCCGCGCTCGGTGCGGCTCTACATGGTTCCGTTCCGCAGCGAGGGGCGGGGGGCGCAGCGGCGGTTCGCCGTCATCCTGTCGGACATCACGCTCGAGAAACAGACGACCGAGGCGCGGATCGAAAGCGAGCGGACCTCGTCCATCCTGCTGCTGGCGGCGGGGGTGGCCCATGAGCTGGGCAATCCGCTGAATTCGCTCACGATCCACCTGCAGCTGATCGAGCGGCGGCTGAAGAAACTGAAGCTGGCGCGCGACACGGACGGCGCGGCGCTCGCGGATTCCATCGCCGTGTGCGAGGAGGAGGTGCGCCGGCTCGACGGGATCATCACGAACTTCCTCGAGGCCATCCGGCCGCGCACTCCCGATCTGACCGAGACGCGGCTGCCGGAGCTGCTCGACGAAGTGCTGCGCTTCCAGCAGGGCGAGCTGGCCGACCGCGGCATTCAGGTGGAGGCGGAAACGCCGGCCGACCTGCCGGTGATCATGGCCGATCCCAATCAGATCAAACAGGTGTTTTTCAACATCATGAAGAACGCCGCCGACGCCATGCCCCCCGGCGGCCGGCTGCGGATCGGTTCGCGCGCCGACGATGAAAACGTGTACCTGCTTTTTGGAGATACCGGCGCCGGGATCAAGCAGGACGACCTCGTCCGCCTGTTTCAGCCGTATCACACCACCAAGCCGGGCGGCCATGGGCTCGGTCTGATGATCGTGCAGCGGATCATGCGCGATCACGGCGGCCAGATCGGGATCGAGAGCAAGGAGGGGATCGGAACCCTGGTGACGCTCCAGTTCCCGCGGAAAGACCGGCGCGTGCGGATGCTCGAGTAGCTCGGGCCCGAAGCCGGCGTAGCCGGCGCGGTCGCGGCTAGGCGCCCGGCTCGACAGGCTCCAGCGCCTGCACGGGGACCACCTGAGTTTCCGTCTTCCCGGCAGCGCGCAGCACGATCGTCACCGGGATGTGCGCGGCGACGACCCCGAGCTGCGACACCATCGGATCGACCTCGGACGACTGCCCGGGGGCGAGCAGCAGGTGCTCGGGCCGCACCGCGAACGAACCCAGATCGGATACGATGTCGCGGATCTCGATGTCGATCGGCTGGGCGGACGTATTCTCGAACTTGACGCGCAACGTGAGTTCCGGGCCGCCCACGGCGCGCAGGCTGGAGGACCGGGGACCCTCGTCGTCGGCGCTGCCGCCAGCCGGCGCGCCGGACCCGCCGTAGCCGCCGCGATGACGACCGCCGCCGTGATGGCCGCCGCCTCCTCCCAACTCCCCGCCACCGCTGCGCCCGCCCCCCTCGCCGCCGCCGCCGCCGCCGCGCACTGCGCGCACCTGGCTCACCGTGGCTTCGGCCCGCACCGTGTTCGCGAAAAAGTGCCCCTCGCCCCGCGCCACCACGACCGGGGCCAGCCGCGTCCGCCCGGCGGCCCCGTGGCGGCTCGAGCTCTCGCAACCCGCAGCCAGCAAAAGACACGCTGCACCCGTGGCGAGCGACCGGAGGATTCGGGAAGACATGGCCGCCTCAGACGCAGTCGGAGAAGAAAGGTTGCACGTCGCGGACCGGTTCGGGATGAAAGTGCGATCCGCAACTTCCGCACATCCTCTTCGTCAGGCGAGCCAGACAAATGCTCCTCCACGGAACAGTCTGCAGCGGCTGCGCTTGGCGACCTGGTTCGCCGGGCCCAACTGGGCGAGGAAGCCGCCCAGCGGACGCTCATCATCAGCTACCAGCGGCGGATCGCGGGGTTCATCTACGCGATCACCGGCCGGAGCGACGCGGTGGAGGATCTGGCCCAGCAGGTGTTCATCAAGATGGTCCGGGCGCTCGGCCGGCTGCACGACATCGCGCAGTTCGAAGCGTGGCTGTTCCGGCTGGCGCGCAACACCTGCATCGACGATCTCCGGCGGCAGAAACTCCGGCGCATCTTCCTGCCGTTCGGCGCGGAACACGAGAACGTGCCGGAGCCGCCCGGCGCCGTGGACAGCGAGGAACTCGACGCGCTGCGGCATGCGCTGCAACAACTTTCCCCCAAGGACCGGGCGCTGCTGGCGCTCGCGCAGGAAGGCCGCAGCCAGGTCGAGATGGCCGAGACTTCCGGCACCACCGTGATGGCGGTCAAGGCGCGGCTGCATCGGGCACGGGCGAAGCTACGTCAATTCTATCAAGGTCCCAATGAAACCTGAAACCGACGCCTGGCTCGCGCTCAACGCGCGGGCCGCCTCACTGCTCCGTCCGGGCTTCGTCGAGCGAACCCTGCGGGCCGCGCGGGCGGTCGCCCCGACGTTCCTCAGCCATTGCCTCCTGAGCGCCGCCACCGCCACGGTCTGCCTGGCGCTGACGATGTTCGTGCGCGCCCGGGCGACTGCCGACGAGACCGCCCGCAACCTCGCGGGCTGGGAGGAAGTCGTGCACGAAGCCAACCAGCTCGCGCAACTGCAATGAAGCAGCGCATCCTCACCGCGTTGCTGACCGTGCTGGTGTTTGGCGCCGGCTATTTCGGCGGCGTCTGGACGGAACGGCATTCCTGCAAGGTTCCGCCGCCACCGCCCCGCATGCTGAGCGAGCTCTCGACCGGCAGGCAGAACGCCGGTCCGGCGGCCCCGGCGCCCGCGCCCAACGCGGCGGAACTGGCGGCGGAAATCACGCGGCTGCGTCCGCAGATCGACGCCTTCCGCGCCCGGATGGAGCAGATCGACCGGGAGATGGACCAGGACATCAACGCCATCCTCACGCCCGAACAGCGCCTGCGCTTTGCGGGGATGATCAAGTACTACGCCGAAATCCGGGCGAAGGAGGACGCGGACCTGCGCCGGCCGACGCCCCTGACCGCGGAGGAGATCAACGAACTCCAGCAAAGGCCGATCTACAAGATGCTCGCGATCGTGGCGGTGCCGCTCCGGGTGGATTCCAACACGCGCGACCTGCAGCTCGACGACGCCCAGCGCGAGAAACTGCGCAAGATCCTGGAGCACCGGCGGGCCAAGTTTCTGGCGCTGCTCGATTCGTCGCCGCCGCCCACGCTGGGACTGAGCCGGCTCGCACCGGCCGCCCAGCGCCTCGTCCAAGCCGAGGCGAAGTAGGCCGGGGGCGCGGCCTTTTCCGGCGCCTGGTCGGGGCGTTCGCGCACCGCCGGCCAACCAGCCGGCCACGCCGATCGCACGCGACATGAGCAGGATGCCGTCCGTTGCGCCTGCCGCGGGGCTTGACCGGCAGGCGCACGGGCGCGTGAATGAGCGCATGGTGCCGAGCGTTCTGGTCGTCGACGACGAAAAGCACACCCGCGAGGGGTTGCAGCAGGCACTGGCCGAGAACTACGACGTGTCGGTCGCGGCGAACGCCGACGAGGCGTTCAACCTGATGGATTCGCAGCCGTTCGACGTCATCGTCACCGATTTGCGGATGCCGGGGAAATCCGGCCTCAAAATCATCGACAAGGCCCTGGCGCTTTCCCAGCGGCCCGCCGTGCTGATGATGACAGCGTACGGGAACATCGAGACCGCCGTCGAGGCGATGAAGCGCGGCGCCGTCGATTTCCTGACGAAGCCGGTGAACATCGAGCGCCTGGAGGTGCTGATCCAGCGCGCGCTCAAGACCCGCACGCTGGAGGTCGAGGTGAAGCAGCTCCACGAGCGGCTCGACGAGAAGTTCAGTTTCGCGGGCATCGTGGGCAATTCGCCGAAACTGCAGGCGGTGATCGATCGTGTCCGGCTCGTGGCGCCGTCGCGCGCGACGATCCTGATCGAGGGCGAGTCGGGCACCGGGAAGGAGCTGATCGCCCAGGCGATTCACCAGGTGAGCCCGCGTTCGCGGGGGCCTTTCGTGGCGGTGCACTGCGCGGCGCTGTCCGAGAGCCTGCTGGAAAGCGAGCTTTTCGGGCACGAGCGCGGCTCGTTCACCGGCGCGACGGAACGGCGCATCGGCCGTTTCGAATCCGCCGACGGGGGCACCCTGTTCCTCGACGAGATCGGCGAGGTCTCCGCCTCGACCCAGGTGAAGCTGCTGCGGTTTCTCGAGACGAAGGCGATCGAACGCGTCGGCGGCTCCAAGCCGGTCGAGCTGGACGTGCGGCTCGTCGCGGCCACGAACCGGACGCTCGAGCAGCTCGTGCGCGACGGCAAATTCCGCGAGGACCTGTTCTTTCGCCTCAACGTCGTGCGGATCACCATGCCGCCGCTGCGGGAACGTCCCGAGGACGTCCCCCTCCTGCTCGCGCATTTCATCAAGGTGTTCTCGGACGAGAACGGCGTGCCGCCGCTGAGGATCGAGCCGGGGGCGATGGCCACCCTGCAGTCGTATCCGTGGCCCGGAAACATCCGGGAGCTGCGGAATTTCTGCGAGAACGCTGTCGTCCTGCGCCGCGGCGGCAGCCTGACGGAGTATGATCTCGAACCGAGATATCGCGGGGCCGCCGCCGCCGGGCTGGGGGCGCCCGCCCCGGCGGCGTCCCCCGGCCAGCCGGCGCCGGCGCGGCCGGCCGACCCGGGCTCGCTTTCGGTGGAGGACAACGAGAAGCGGCTGGTGCGCGAGGCGCTGATCAAGGCGCGCGGCAACCGGACCAGGGCGGCGGAACTGATGGGCATCAGCCGCCGCACGCTGCACCGGAAGCTGGCGCAGTGGCCGGAACTCGACGTCACCGACTAGCCCTGCGGCCGGCCCGACGGCGGATCCGCTGGTGCAGCGCAGCACGCTTTCCGCCGCGCGCTCCCGCAGATCGACCGCGAACAGTCACGCCTACTACAGCGAGGACGGCGGCGGCCGCCGGTGGACCGGGCGATCCAGGCCGGCCGCGCCGGAACCCGACCGCCTGGTCCTGCGCGAGCCCCCGGGATCGCGGCTGAGCCGTGCCAAAATAGCAGTTGACGGAGCGGACGCGGACTTTACTTCTGACACCCTGTCTGCGGGCGTAGCTCAGTTGGTAGAGCACTTCCTTGCCAAGGAAGATGTCGAGAGTTCGAGTCTCTTCGCCCGCTCCATTTCAAGAAAGCGCCTCAGGATGTCCTGAGGCGCTTTTTCGCATCTGGGTGCGAGAGTTCGGAGATGCGACTGCTCGCGACATCCCTCCGGCCCCGGAGCCAGCGAACTCCTCCCGCGCGTGAGCTGGTTGGCGCGCTTTCGCTTTTCCTCCGGCAACCAGTTTCGTCTATGTTTCGACGACCTGCAGCAGTTCGTTCATTCCATGTCGACTCGATCAGTCCGTCGAACGATCGATTCTCAGGCCAATCCGCGAACAGCCCCAATAACGCCATGAAAACACTGATCCTGCCCCTTCTTGTCGCGCTGCAAGTCTTCCCCGTGGCCGCCGCGCCCCGGGGCGCAACGGATCTCACCATCGTGGGGGAGGACTTTTTCATCAACGGCAAGCCCACGTATGCCGGCCGTTCCTGGCGGGGAAATCGGATCGAGGGATTGCTCCTAAACGTACGGATGGTGCAGGCGACCTACGACGACCTGAACCCCGAAACCGTGAAACGCTGGGCTTATCCAGACACAGGAAAATGGGACGCGGAGCGCAATGTCCGCGAGTTCATCGCCGCGCTGCCTGAATGGAAGGCGCACGGGTTGCTGGCGGTCACCGTCAACTTCCAGGGTGGATCACCGGAGGGATATTCGAAACGACAGATCTGGCTGACCAGCGGATTTGGTGAGGACGGCACGCTGCGGCCCGAGTTCGCAGATCGAATGCGGCGCGTGCTCGATGCGGCGGATGCGCAGGGAATGGCAGTCATCCTCGGCTACTTTTACTTTGGGCAGGATCAGCATTTGCGCGACGAAGCCGCCGTGCTGCGGGCGACCGACGAGGCGACCCGCTGGCTGCTGGACGGCGGCTGGCGCAACGTCCTGGTGGAAGTCGACAACGAGACCGACATCCCGGCCTACCACCATGCGATTCTCAAGCCGGCACGCGTCCATGAACTCATTGAGCGGGTTCGCCACGTCACCCGGGATGGACGGCGGCTATTGGTTGGCACCAGTTTTGGCGGCGGCGCGGTGCCAACGGAAAACGTCGTGCGCGCATCCGATTTCCTGCTGCTCCACGGCAACGGCGTGACGAAGCCGGCACGCATCTCCGAGATGGTTGCGCAGGCCCGCGCCGTGGCGGGCGACCGGCGGATGCCGGTTCTTTTCAACGAGGATGACCATGAGGGCTTCGACCGGCCGGTGAACAACTTTACGGCCGCGGTCGCGGCGCATGCGTCGTGGGGCTGGTTCGACTATCGGCGGGAGGGCGAGGCCCAGAACGAAGGTTACCAGTCGCCACCGGTGAACTGGGGGATCAGCTCCGAGCGCAAGCGCGCATTTTTCAAAATGCTTTCGGAAATCACCGGAGCAAGGCCGGGGAAGCCCGCGGCTCCCTAGCCAAAGTCCGACAGCCCGCGCTGACCGGCGGGGCGGCGAAGTACCCGCGACATGCGAGGCAGGATGGAGGGACCGGCTCCGTCCGGTCCGCGAAGGTCGCCCGACGTTCTCGGACGACACGGAGGTCGTCCCTCCATCGATGCGCTCCGCGGGCTCGTCATGTAGCCGAAGTCGCCAGCCAGGTAGCGCCGGTACCGGCCGGCGAAGCACCCGCGACATGCGCTCGCCGGTCGCAGACCACAGGCGCCACGGGGACCAACAACCGTCAAAGTCCAGGCCCGGCGACGGAACGCGAGCACCGGTGGTTCTCGACTCGCGGGATAAAGCCGCTCCTGCGTTCGAGCCAACCCGGCGGCGCCGGTCCGGCCAATTCCCGCGTTGCCGCGGGAGACGCAAGTCGCATCACTGCAGGCGTGAAAGCCTCGGATTTCCTCACGCTGCCTCCGTCGCTGGCGCCGTTCGCGGCGCATTTTCGCGCCGATGCGGCGCCGTGGGAATGGATCCAGGCGATCGGGCCGGCGCTGGCCGGGCTGACGGATCCGCCACCGAAAGTCGCCTTCCCGCCGGGCGTGCGCGTCGAGGGCGCCGTCTGGGTGCACCCCACGGTCAGGCTGCCGGCGCATGCCACGCTGATCGGGCCGGTCTGGATCGGCGCCGGCACGGAAATCCGGCCGGGCGCGTTCATCCGCGGGAATGTCATCGTGGGTGAGCGGTGCGTGCTCGGCAACGCGTGCGAGTTCAAGAACTGCCTGTTGCTGGACCGCGTGCAGGTCCCTCATTTCAGTTACGTCGGCGATTCGGTGCTCGGCAATCGTGCCCATCTCGGTGCCGGCGTGATCTGCTCGAACCTCCGGTTGGACCTGCAGCCGGTGGTCGTGCGCACCCGCGAGGCGAATTTCCAGACGGGATTGAAGAAGTTCGGCGCCATTGTCGGCGACGGGGCGGAGGTCGGCTGCAACAGTGTGCTGCAACCCGGCACGCTGCTTGGCCGGCGGGCGCTGGTCATGCCGCTCACGGCGTTCGGGGGGGTGCTGCCCGACGCGACGATCGCGCGCAGCCGCCAGACGATCGTGACGTTCCCGCGTCGGGACTGACAGGTCGCGCCGGGATCGGAGCAGCATCGGGCCGCCTGGCGCTGGCGCGCATCATCGAATTTGGATTTTCGATTGCCAGCCGCACCCGGACGCACGCCCGGCCTCCGTTGTAGGAGCCTGCTTGCAGGCGATCCGCAGTGGCTGGCGCTGGCGCGCATCATCGAATTTGGATTTTCGATTTTCGATTACCATCCCGGATCGCCTGCAAGCAGGCTCCTACATGGCGAGTCGCCCAGGCGCGGCTGGAATCGAAATTCGAAAATCCGAAATCGAAAATGCGCAGCGCGGGATCGCCTGCAGGCAGGCTCCCACATGTGTCAGGGCAGCTCGTACACTTCGACCAGCGCCACGCCGGTCGTGTTGTTCACGCCGGAAACCTGGGCGGTGTAGACGCCGGCACCCAGCGTCACCACCACGGCCGCGTCGGCGCTGTCGTCGTTGTTGAACGCGAATGCACCCGCGGTCGCGAACGCCGATTTGAGCATCGGTGAGCCGCTCCAGTCGTCGTTCGTCGCGATCGGAGTGGAGCCGCGGAAGACGGTCAGCTGGGGATCCGCAAGCAGACTGTCGGCCCCGAGGCCAAACTGCGCCAGGGACGGACCGGCGCCACGAATCAGCAGCGTCTTCTCGCCCGTGCCCTGAAGCACGAACCCGGCGATCACGATGTTGCTGCCGGTGCCCACCTGGGTGCGGGCGGAAACATTGACCAGTCGCGCGCCGCCCGCCTTGGTCGCATCGTAGAGCTCGACGAGCGCAAGTCCGGGCCCACCGCTGGCGGCGGTGACCTGCGCGGTGTAGGCGCCGGTGGACAGCGGCAGCGAGAGCGCGGCATCCTTCGAGCCGGCGTCGAGCGCGAACGCGCCGAGCTGGGCGAACTGCGTGCGGAGCGCATCGGTGCCGCCCCAGTCGTTGTTTTGCGCCACGACGTTCTGACCCCGGTAAAGCGTCAGGGCCGGGTCCGTCATCGTGCCGTCCGCGATGCCAACCGCGTTCAACCCGGGACCCACGCCCCGGACGAGCACGGTCGGCGAGCCGGCGCCGCCGACGACGAAACCGAGAATCATCGTCTGGTCCGCCGGTCCGGCGAAGCCGCGCACCGACAGGTTCACGATCCGGATCCGCGTGGCCTCGGGAATCGGCGGGGCGGCCGCGCCGATCGGCGGCGCGTTCGTCACGAGGGTCTGGTCGTAGAAATCGTGGGTTCCGGGATCGAGCCCGAATTGCGTGAGATCGAGGCCGGCGCTCGCGATCGGCGATCCGGATTGAAGCTGGTAGGCCGAGAGCGAGGAGAATCCCGCCGGGCTGGTGATGGCCGGAGCTCCGCCGGCATCGAGGAGGGCGGGATCGACCTGCATCCCGACCGGCTGCTGGCCGAGCGTTTCCTGTCCGCCGCCGCGGAACCCGCCCAGGTCGAACGCTCCGCCCCAGTAATCGTTTCCCTGGTACAGGGCCACGCCCGGTTTCGCCAGGACGCCGCCCACCACCGGACCCGAATGCGCGACGTCGAAGAGGTTGTTGCGCAGGCGCACGTTCGTGAGCTGCGGCTGGTCCTCGACCACGACCGCGGGTGGATTCTCCCCGCGGCCATTTGCGGAGACGTAGATCGTGTTCCCGTAGATGTCGGCGGAATCCAGGCCGCGGGTGCTCGAGAACTGGCCGACATAGATTGCCCCCTGCGCACTGGCGCGACAGTCGTCCTGCGAGAGGTTGAACCGGACGGTGTTGCGGACGAGCGGCGAGGCGCCGTCGAACTCGATCAGGGCGAGCGCCGGTCCGGCGTTGTGGTAGGCGTAGTTGTATTGGACGACGCAATCGGCCGAGCCGCCGTCGAGATCGATCGCTCCGCCATCCGAGGAACTGGAGCTCTGCTGGTTGTAGACGAGGTTGTACTGCACCGTGCAGTGGCGCGCCTCCCAGACGAGGATGCCGAACGGGCCGCCGCCCGTCGCAGGCCCGAGCCCGCCGTTGTCGTGCACGACGCATCGCTCCACGACCGCGCCGTCGACCCCGGAAATGACGATCCCGCTGCCGGTGTCCGTCGGGGACGACGGGTCGCCCTTCTGGTCGTGCACCGAGCAGCCGCTGATGTAGAAGTTGGAGTGCGAAAACGCGCCTCCGTCGCCGTTTGCCGTCCACGTGCCCCAGGTGCGGATACCCTCGGAGAGATTGTTGAAGATCTCGAGACCGACGAGCGAAACGCCCCGGAACCCGGGCCACGCGACCGTGCTGTCGCTGTACCAGCCCCAGATCTGCACGCCATATTTGAACCCGGAAATCGCCAGCTGCTCGAAATGCAGGCCTTCGAGCTTGGTGCTGTCCGGGAGGTAGGCGCCGGCGTCGATCCCGCTGCCGGTGTTTTGCGTGGGGTCGGAGCCGACCAGGTTCAGATTGCTCACCGTGATGCCGCCGGCGTTTTGGATCACGATGCCGGATCCCGTGCCGGCGCTGATTGTCGCGCGGCCCGTGCCGAAGCTCGTCAGCACCACCGGCTGAGTGACGGTGCCGGCGTCCTGCGCCCCGAGTCGAATGGTGCCGGAGAACGTCTGGCCGCCCTGGAAAAGCACCCGGTCGCCGGGTTTGAGCGTCACCGCGTTCAGCGCCGTGATGTCCGCGACGGGAGTGCCGGGCTGGTTCCCAGCCTGCGATCCCAGGTAGTAGTCGGTGGCCAGGGCGGGCGAGCCGCCCAACAACAGCAGCACGGCCGCGGCCACGCCGTGGCGTCGGAAGGCAACGCGGAGGACGAAGGTGAACACGAGTCGGGCGGTCAGAGCCGGTGCAAACTGGCGCAAGGCACGCCAGAATAGCGGCCACCCCGGCAAACGCAAATGACGGCGGAGCCGCGCCCTGCGCGTGGCGGCGGCGCGCCCGGTCGTTCCGGCCGCGCGGCGCAAGAAACGGCTCGTTCTCGACTCCATTCTGGTTCTCTCTTGTCGGTTTTCGAACGGGCCCGACCGAACCATGCGCATCCTCTCCGGCATCCAACCCTCCGGCACGCTCCACATCGGCAACTTCTTTGGCATGATGAAGCCGGCCATCGAACTGCAGGAGCGCGGCGAAGCGTACTATTTCATCGCCGATTACCACTCGATGACCTCCCTGTTCGACGCCGGCGCGCGGCGGAGCAACTCGCTCGGCGTGGCGCTCGACTTCCTCGCCTGCGGGCTCGACCCGAAGCGCAGCGTGTTCTGGCGGCAGAGCGACGTGCCCGAGGTCACCGAGCTCGCATGGATCCTCGGCACGCTCACGCCCATGGGCCTGCTCGAGCGGGCGCACAGCTACAAGGACAAGATCGCCCGGGGCATCTCGCCGAACTTCGGGTTGTTCGCCTACCCGGTGCTCATGGCGGCGGACATCCTCCTTTTCGACTCCAACGTCGTCCCCGTGGGCCGCGACCAGAAGCAGCACGTCGAGATGACCCGCGACATCGCGATCAAGTTCAACCAGACGTACGGCGAGACGTTCGTCGTGCCGGAGCCGGAGATCCGCGGCGACACCGCCGTGGTGCCCGGCCTGGACGGCCAGAAGATGAGCAAGAGCTACGGCAACACGCGTGGACATTTTCGGCGACGAAAAGGCGACGCGGAAGAAGATCATGAGCATCGTCATGGATTCAGCGTGCCCCGGCCGAGCCGAAGCCCGACGCGGACCAGAACCTCGCGATCCAGCTGTTGAAGCTCGTGGCGCCGGCGGACGTCGCCGGCGATTTCGAGAATCGGCTGCGGGCGGGCGGCCTCGGCTACGGCGACCTGAAGAAGGCGCTCTTCGAGCACTACTGGACCTATTTTGCGCCCTTCCGCGCGCGGCGGGCGGAACTGGCCGCCAATCTCGACCACGTGAACGCGGTCCTGCGCGACGGCGCGGGCCGGGCGCGGGCGACGGCG
Source organism: uncultured Verrucomicrobiae bacterium (assembly GCA_963705935.1). Classification (GTDB taxonomy): domain Bacteria; phylum Verrucomicrobiota; class Verrucomicrobiia; order Opitutales; family Opitutaceae; genus Opitutus. Next base: position 350,384 of record OY970130.1, read on the forward strand.
ACACCGGTGTTGCAGCGGGCGCGCCAGGCCAGCGGCCTCGCATGAGCCGGCGCGCCGACTATTCCGGCATCCTGAACAAGGAGCGGCTGCAGTTTCGCGACAACGCGGAGCTGGAGAAATACTACGAGCAAAAGTATGGGGCCGGCGGTTACGAAGGCGGCTGCGTCCGGTTCGGGCTGAACATCAGCCGGATCTACCACGAGGAGCGGCACCGCTCGGCGGTGCGCTTCCTCGACGTCCAGGCCGGGGACGTCATTCTCGACGCGGGCTGCGGCACCGGCGGCCTGGCGGCGCGGATCGCGCCCCGCTGCCGGCAGGTGCACGCGATCGACATCGCCGGCAACGCGTTCGACTCCGCCGCCCATGCCGGCATCGCCAATCTGCAATTCGCGAAGATGAACCTCGAGCAGCTCGCGTTCGCGGACGCGAGCTTCGACCAGGTTGTCTGCGTCGAGGCCCTGGAGCACGTGCTCGATCCGGCGCGGGCGCTCCGGGAATTCCGACGGGTGCTGCGGCCCGGCGGCGGGCTCGTCCTGACGTATCCGACGGTCAACCGCACGGCGATGCGCCGGCTCCATCAGGCGCTGCACCTCGTCCGGCCGATCGCCATCTCCGAGCACCTGAACGAATGGACGTATCGCGAGCTGGTGCAGCGCGTGGCGGCCGCCGGGTTCCGCCCGGCCGGCGCGGAAGGGCTCGTCTTCGACTTCGGACTGCTGGCCGGTCTGAAGAACGTGTCCCGGTTCTTCGCGGCGCATCTCACCAGGCTCTCGCTGCGGATCCGCTCGTTTCCCGGCAACTCGTCGTTCGTCTCGGCGCGGTTCGAGCGGGAACCGTAGAGGCGCCGGCGCGCGGCCCGGAACGTCACACGACGTTTTCGCGCGGCAGCTCCAGCCGGGCGATTTCCGCCATGATCCGGTCGCTCGCGATCTGATACCGCTCCTTGCCGGCCGCAGGCTCGTCGTACCGCTGCGGCGGGACGGGCGCGCCGAACACGATCGAGATCGGGGTGCCGAGCCGCGGGATCTTCACGCCGCGCCCAAACGCCTCGAACGAGCCGAAGATCCGCACCGGCACCACCGGCACCTGCGCCCGGCAGGCGATGAATCCCACGCCGGCCTTCGGCGGCTGGAGCCGGCCGTCCGGCGAGCGGGTGCCCTCCGGAAACAGGATCAGCCCCTTGTCCTCCTTCAGCGCCTTCAGCACGCGCTTGAGCGCGCTCACGTCCTGGCCGCCGTCGCGGTCGACCGGGATCGTGCCGACGGAGTCGAGCCACCACGCGGGCAGCCCCGGTTTCCACAGCGTCTTGCGCGCGAAAAAACACAGCTGGCGCGGCACCATGCTTCCGACCACCGGCGGATCGATGAAGCTGGCGTGATTCGCCGCGAGGAGAAACGCGCCGCTCCCAGGCAGGTTTTCCTGGCCGATGACCTGCCCCCGAAACGCGATCCCGTACAGCGTCCGCGCCAGATAGTGGCAGAACCCGTACAGGGGCTGCATTTCCAGCTCGGGGAAGCTGCGATTCATGGCCGCCGGGTCGAGTTGCCGGCCAGCTTCGCGGCGACGGCGGCGGCCATTTGCTTCACCACGTCGTCCAGCGTGAGCCGCGTGCTGTCGATCACGACCGCCCCTTGCGCGCTCTCGCGCAGCCGCTGGCTGTCGAGCGTGTCCCGCTTCGCCACCTGATCCGGCTGGCCCTGCTGCTCGCGGCGGCGCACCCGCTCGGCCGGGTCGGCGAAGAGAAAAAAGCGGAGGTCCGCATCCGGAAAGATCTTCGATCCGATGTCGCGGCCTTCCATCACCAATCCGTGAAAGCCGTGGAGGCGGGCAGTGTCCGCCTGGCTCCGCTGGTAGGCGAGCAGGGCGGCGCGCAGTTCCGGGATGGCCGCGTAGGTCGCCACCCACGAGTTCACATCCAGGCTGCGGATCTCGGCGTCCGGCACGATCCGGCCGTCGATTTCCATCTGCGCGGACCGGCCGGTCACGCGCGTGGTCAGCCGGATCTCGCGCAGCGCGCGTTTCACCGCGTCCGGATCCGTGGCCGGCACGCCGCGGCGCAGGAGCTCGGCGGTCACGCCGCGGTAGAACGATCCCGTGTCGACATGCAGGAAATTGAACCGCTCGCTGAGCGTGCGCGAGGTGGACGACTTGCCGGACGCCGCCCCGCCGTCGATCGCGACGACGATGAAACGATCGGTGCCGGAACTCATGGCCGGGACGAAAAAGAAGCGGTGGCGGGCACGCTGCCGCCGGCCGGTTGCTGGAAACGGGAAGAGGTCACGCGGAAAGGGATTGTTGGCGAAGCCGTTCCAGCAACGCAAAGAAATCGGGAAATGTTTTCGCCGCGCACGCGGGATCGCGAATCGACAGCCAGGGCCGCCCGGCGCCCGCGGGATCGTGGCAGCCGAGGATCGCGAAGCTCATCGCAAACCGGTGATCGCCGCGGGTCTCGACCACCTGCCCGGTCCGCAACGGCTGCGGATGAATCTCCAGCGAGTCGTTCGTCTCGATCACCCGCTGCCCGAGGCGCGTCAACTCTCGCGCCATGCCGCCGACCCGGTCCGTTTCCTGACGGCGCGTGTGGGCGATGCCCGTGATTCGCGTCGGGCCGGCGAGCAGCGGCGCGATTGCCGCCAGGGTGAGGAACGTGTCGGAGAACGTGTTGAAATCCTGCTCGACCCCCCGCCGCGCCGCCGGCGGCGGCAACGCCGCGAGCAACCCGCCGGCCTCCGCGCGAACGTGCAGACCTGCGCGTTCGAGCACGGGGACGAATGCGGTGTCGCCCTGCAATCCAGTGCCGGGACCGTGCAGCCCATCCAGCTGGAGCTCCCCGCCCACCACGAGCGGGAGCGCGAGAAAGTAGCTGGCCGCGGTCGCGTCGGGCTCGATCGCGTAGTCCTGCGCGGGGCCGGGGTAGCGGCGAAGCTTGGGCACCAGGACGACGTCACGGGCGGGCCACCCGATCGCCGGACCGCCGAACTGTTCCATCATCCGCGCGGTCATTTCGACGAAAGGCCGACGCACGGTGGCGAGGAGGTTGATCTCGACCGGTTCGCTGGCCAGCGGCGCCGTCATCAGCAGCGCCGACAGCATCTGGCTGCTTTCACTGGCGTCGATCGCGACGCGGCCGCCGTGCAGGCCGTGGGCGTGGATTTCCAGCGGGAAGAAACCCTCCGCCCCGGTGCAGCGCACGTCGGCCCCGAGCGCACGCAGCGCGTCGATCAACCCGCGCATCGGCCGCTGGCGCATCTGCGGTACGCCGTCCAGCCGGTAGACGCCCTGCGGCGCGGCCGCGCACAGCGCCGTCAGGAAACGCGCCGCCGTACCCGCCAGCCCGACCTGCAGCGCGACGGGCGACCCGTCGCGAAACGCGTTTGCCTGGCCGGAGACTTCGAGAGTGGCGGCGGGCTCGTCCGCGCGCACGGTGTGGCCGAGACGGCGCAGCGCCTCCGCCATCAGCCGGGTGTCTTCGCTGAAGAGCGCACCCCGCAGCGTGACCGGCCGGTCGCAGAGCGCCGCGAGCAGCAGCGCGCGATTGGTGAGGCTCTTCGAACCCGGCAGCGTGACCCGCCCGCGGACCGGCCGGGTGAACGGCGGTATCGGCAGGACGTCGGGCAGGGGCATCGGGGAAGCGGGAGCCACGTGTCGGAAAAGTGGTGACAGCGCGCCGGCTGGGGTCGCGGTTACGGCAGCGGCCGGAATTCGCGGCGGTACGCCCGGGCGCGTTCGAGCCTCGCGGTCAGGGCGGTGTAGTCGCGATTGGCGAGGGCGATCTGAAAGGCGTGGAGCTCATCCTCGTACTGCCGGAGGGCCCGCAGCACCTCCTCGCGGTTCTGCTCGAGGATCGTCCGCCAGAGCAGCGGGTCGCCCGCCGCGATCCGCGTCGTGTCGCGCAGGCCGCCGCCCGCGTAGTTGCGCCACGCCGGGTTCTTCTGCGCGAGCCAGGCGCAGAGGGTGGACGCGAGCACCTGGGGAAGGTGGCTGATGTGCGCGACGATCTCGTCGTGCTCGTCGGGCGCGAGCGTCACCGGCTCCGCTCCCAGATCCTGCCAGAACCGCACGACGGTGGCGACCGCCACGGGATTCGTCTGCTCGAGCGGGGTGACGAAGCACGTCCGCCCCTCGAACAGCGTGCCGATGCCGTGCTGCCAGCCGGTCTTTTCCGAGCCGGCCATCGGATGGGAGCCGACGAAATGGGCGGTGGCGCCGATCGCGTCCTGCGCCAGCCGGCAGATCTCCGCCTTGACGCTGCCCACGTCGGTCACGATGGCCCCGGGCGAAAGGTGGGAGGCAACCTGCTGCAGCAGGGGCACGATGCGGTCGACGGGCGCGGCGATCACGACCAGATCCGCGCGTCGGACCGCCTCCTCGGGCGTATCCGCGGTGGCGCTGCACCACGGCTGCCCGGCGAGCGCCTGGCGCACTTCCGGCCGGCGCGCCCAGATCACGATCGGTGAGGCCACGCCGCGGGCGTGGGCGGCGCGGGCAACGGAGGCACCGAGCAGGCCGGGAGCGAGGATCGTGAGGGAGGGCAGGGGCAAGGTTCGCGCTGCGGACGCCGTTCACCGGACTCGGACCGCAAGCGTCCCAGAACAAACCGGATGGCGCGTTCGTGTCGAGCGGGGATCTCGCCGCCCCCCGACCGGCGCGCAGAGCTGTTTCGCCCCGCACCCACCGGTCGCGATTCGGCCACGCGGCGCCGGAACCTCGGCGCACTCCAGATCAGGGCGACGCGTGGGCTTCGTTCCCGTCGGCTGCCGGCGAGGCGGCGCCGCGCACGGAGCACATCGCCCGTCGGAATCGGCGAATCGTTCGCGGCGGGCGCGGGTTTCAGCTCCCCAGCCGAACGATCCGCTTGAATTCGGCGGCGGTGAGCGGGATCACGGAGAGCCGGCTCTGCCGCAGCAGCGCGATGCCGGCCAGCGTCCGCTCCGCCTTGATCTGCGCGAGCGGCACCGGACGCGCGAGCGCCGCCACGGCCTTCAACTCGACCGCGACCCAGCCGGGCTCGTCCGCCGTTTGGTCGGGAAACGCCGGCTTCGTCACCTCCGCGATGCCGAGGACGGCCTTGGTGGTGACGCTCTCGTAGAACAGCACGCGGTTGCCGGGCCGCATCGCAGTGAGATGAGCGCGTGCCGGATAGCTCCGGACGCCGGACCAGGTGGTGTGGCGATCGCGTTCGAGGTCCTGCCATCCGTAATCGGCGGGCTCCGACTTGACCATCCAGTATTGGGTTGTCATGGGAGGGGTGGTTTGGTGCGCTGGCCGCCGGAATGGACTCGGATTGCGCGGAAAAGGCAAAAGCCCGGCGACACCTGCGAATCCTGGTCGTGTGCATCGCGGTTGGCGTTGTGTTGCCGTTCGTCCTCTTCTACTTCCTGCAGGTCCGCCACGTCTCATGAACCGAACCCTTTTCGCGATCCGCAGCGTTTTCTTCGTGCTCTGCGGCGCAGGCGGCTGGCTGGTGTGTTATTCGATTCGTGAATGGGACGCCTACCGCGGGCTGGCGCTGGCGATCGGTCTGCTGCTGGGCGCGCTCGTGATCCTGGTCGACCTGCTGTTGAAGGGCTTCTCGCTGCGCGGGCTCTCGGCGATCACCTTCGGCCTGGCGATCGGGAGCCTCATCGCGTACCTGATCGGCACCTCGCCGCTGTTTTCGCAGGGCGAGGCGGATACGATCTATCTGGTGCGGCTCGCGCTCTTTCTGATCTGCACCTATCTGGCGACGGTGATCGCGCTGCGGGGGAAGGACGAGTTCAACCTGGTGATTCCGTACGTGCGGTTCGTGCCGCACGACGTGGACGTGCCGCTGGTCGTGGTCGACACGAGTGTCCTGATCGACGGGCGGATCGCGCGGGTCTGCGAAGCCGGCTTTCTGGGCGCGGCGCTGGTGATTCCCCGGTTCGTCCTGGCGGAACTGCAACTGGTCGCGGACTCGCCCGACCCCCACAAGCAGGCGCGGGGCCGGCGTGGGCTGGACGTGCTCAACGAGCTGCGCCGGATCAAGAATGTCGACATCCGGACGCCGGAGAGCGAGGTCAGCAAAAAAGCCGACGTCGATGCGAAGCTGGTGTTCCTGGCCCAGTCGATGCGCGCGAAGCTCATGACGACCGACTACAATCTGGCCAAGATGGCGGAGTTCCACGGCGTGCCGTGGCTGAATCTGAACCAGCTCGCGAAGGCGCTGCGGCCCGAACTGATGCTGGGCGAGACGGTCGAGGTCGATCTGGTCAAGCCGGGCAAGGACGAGGGGCAGGCCGTCGGATTTCTCGATGACGGTTCGATGGTGGTGGTCGCCTCGGGCCGTCCCTTGATCGGCCACCGGGTCACCGCGGAGGTCGTGAGCATGCTCCCGACCGCCGGCGGCAAGATGGTTTTCGCCCGGATGAACCGCGACGCGTCAGCCTGACGTCGCCCGGGACCGAAGGTCGGCCAGCGGCGGATCGGATATCGAACGCCGTACCGCGCACGCTGAGCGCCGAAGGCGGTCCGGGCGGTGTCGCGGCTTCCGTTCAATCGGCGTCGTAGACTTCGACCAGCACCACGCCGGGGCTGCCGGTTCCACTGCTGCTCGCGACGAAGCTGTACACGCCCGCGACGAGAGGTTCACGAAGCGGACGCGGCTCGGCGTCGTGTCGGCGTCGTGCACCTCGAGCACCGGGTCCGCGAGCACCTCCGCTGTCGGGAGGCCCTGGCTCGCCAGAGTCGGACCCACGGCCCGGATCAGCAGCGTCTTCGGCGCGGGCCCGGTGACGACGAATCCGCCGATGGTGACGGCGTCACCGGTCGAGCAGTAAGCGCGCGTCGAGATGTTCACCAGTTGGTTGGCGGGCGCCGGCTGCGCGGACACCGTCAGCGTGGCGGCGCCCGACGCGGCCCGACCGCCCCAGCTCTGCGCCGTGCAGCAGTACTGGTACCGGTTCATGCTCGCGCTGACGCCGCTGACTGAGAGCGTGTCGCCCGTCGCACCGCGGTACATCGTGCCGCTGAGGCAGGCCGGCATCCGCGACACCGACAGCGTGGGCGTCGCACCGCCACGGTACGCCTCGGCCTCGGACTGGAGGTTCTCCACATATTCCCCGCCGGCGCCTCCCTGCTTTTGCCAGTGGAGCGTCGGTGCCGGGGTGCCCGTGACGGCGATTCGGAACACCGCGTCCGCGCCCTCGCCGGTCGACTGCGAGACGGGCTGAACGACGAACGCAGGGGTGGCGTTGCCCGTGCCCACGGTGACGGTGACCAGCTCCGACGACGCGCTCCCGGCGGTGTTCGCCACCGTGTCGCAGTACGCGGACGGGCCCGGTCCCGCGTCCTGCGGGGAAATCGTGGGTTTGTGGCGACGCAGTAGAACCATGCGCGGTCCTGGTTCGACGTCACGCGCGAGACTTTGAGCGTGGTGGTCGCCGTCCCGGAATACTGTCCGCCCTCCGGGAGACTATCCGACTTGTGGGTCGCCTCGCACCACTGGTGCCACTTCAACGTCGGGGACGGATCCCCGGTCACCACGCAGGAGAACGTAGCCGTTCCGCCCAGACCGACCGTCTGGTCCGCTGGGTCGGTCGTGAACACGGGCCACGTTGCGGCCGGGGTGCGCGGCGATTCCGTGCTGCCGCTCGGGGTTACGTCACTGGCGGGACTCCCGGTCGCGGCCGATCCAGGCCCGGTCTCCGCACGGACAATTCCCGGCCAGCGCCCTGCATGCAGGAGAAGGCCCACCCGCCACGGCTCCGCGGAAGCAACGCGTGCGAAAACGGCAGCCGATACGGAAAGGTGAGATCATGCGCTGGAAAGCTGAAATTGGCGAAAGCCCAACGCTGTGGCCTGTGGCTGGCAACGTCGCATTGCCGGGAGCTCACATTCGAGTACGCCGTAGTTCGGATCACGGAATCCGAACCGGACCGGATCGACGCGGAACTCGGAAACGAGTCCCGAAAACGTCGCCGGGGAGGACCCCGGTGCCGCGGCGAGGCGCGCTGCGCCACGACTTCGTCCGACGATGGACCGGAACGGCTCCCTTGCGCCCCGGCGCAAAATAGGTGTTTACTCGCGCCGGTCGATTCACCAAAACGACCCCTCCCAAATGGGGCAGTAGCTCAGTTGATAGAGCGCATCGTTCGCAACGATGAGGTCGTCGGTTTGATCCCGATCTGCTCCACCATTTTTCGCCCCCAGCGAAAAATGCCGCGCCAACGTTCGCAGCACGAAGTGGGACCAGCTGCGCGTCGGGCACCTCAGCGCCGAGGTCCGGGTGCGCCCAAATACCGGCCCGGGCGTGAGACTTCGCCCGGCGCTCGCCGTCGCATTGCCTTTCAGTTCCTTCGACGCCTTGCTGGCTCAGCGTCGCATGTCCATCTCCCGAAAACGGATCTTCCACCCCGCCGCTCCGCCGCCGGCGACGATCTACGTGCGGCCAGGCTACAACCGCGTGCTGGCCGAGGAATTCGAGGCGCTCAAGGTCAAGCGCGTCGGACTCGTCAAGGACAAGGTCGAGGCCCACAGCCAGGGCGATCTGCGCGAGAACTTCGGCTTCAAGGCGGCCAAGGACGCGATCCGCGCCGTGGACCGCAAGATGGCGGCGCTCGACCGCTTCGTCGCGCGCAACACCTTCATCGAGGTCGATCCCACCACCTGGCTCACCAAGCCCACCGCCACGCTGCAACTCGGCCATGTGACCACCATCGAGAAGCAGGATGTGGCGACGGGTCGAAAGCATCGCTTCACCTTTCTCGTGACCACCCACGGGGAGACCGCGAACGATCCGGAGCTGGGCATTGAATGTCTGCCTCACGATTCCCCCCTGGCCAAAGCCGTGCTGGGCCTCGCGGCGGACGCTCACACCAAGGTCATGCTCCCCGCGGGGGAAGCCATTCTGATCGTGCTCTCGATCCGTAATCCCACGCGCCAGGAACTCGATCGCCTGCTCACGGCCATCAACCCGCCGCAGGTCGACGAGGAAGCGGACTGAACCTGCTTGCAGGCGATTCGGAACGACGCCGGGGTAGGAGCCTGCTCGCAGGCGATCTGGGCGACGCAGGGGCAGGAGCCTGCTCGCAGGCGATCAGGACGAAATCGCGAGCCAGCTTGCTCCTACAGCGAGCCCGTTCCGCTATCGGACCGCAACGTAGGATACTCCCGCGAGGCGATCGGGACGGCTCATGCAGGAGCCTGCTTGCAGACGATCTGCTCGCCCGCGATCGGGACGTGATCGCGAGCGAGTTCGCAACGAGACGGTTCCGATTCTCACAACGGTCGTCCCGGTGCTCGGTTCTCGACGAATACGGGATGGCGGGTTTGACGACCGCGGGCCTGAACTTCCGGTTCTAGCAGCCGCCCGTCGCAGCGCGTTTCTTCGGTCCTCGAGGGTCTCTGTCGGAGCCTGCTCGCAGGCGATCGGGATCAGGATGGAAGATGCAGCCCGGCGTTGTCGGATCAAACGCGGGCTTGCGGTTTCGGCGCTCCTGCGGACGCAGCACTGTCTCAAGGAGATGACAGACACGCCGATAAACGGGGCATCGCCGCCTCAGCACAAAACCACCGTTTTTCAGACACGAGGGATGCGCGGGTGCGTCTGGCGGCACCAGCCCACATTGGCATCGCCCGGAACTTGGGGTTCGCTGATGACAGCTGCGACCGGAACCACCGGCATTTTTCATGAACCCTCGAACGATTTGCGTATCGGAACTGCGAACACCACGCTTCCCGGCGGCCTTGCTGCTGGTCGGCGCCCTGGCACTTGCGGCCAGGCCATTGCCGGCTGCCCGCATCGAGGTGCCCGATGGGGACAACCTGCAGGCGAGGATCGACGCGGCGGTCGAAGGAGACGTGCTGCTGCTTGGCAACGGCCCGTACGCCGGATTCAAGATCGCCGGCCGGCACTTCAGCGCGGATCGCCCGCTGGTGATCAAGGCGGCCCCGGGCGCGCACCCGCTGATCCGGGGCGCCAGCTATGCCGGACACCTGGCGAATATCACCGATGCGAGCTACATCGTCCTCGATGGGCTCACGCTGGCGCACACCAACCAGCCGATCTACTGCGTCTCCGTCGACCACCTGATCCTGGTCAACCTCGAGGTGCACGACACCGGCCAGGAAGCGATTCACGTGCGGGGCGCATCCCGGCACATCGACATCCGCCACTGCCGGATCTACGACACCGGCCACAACAAACCGCAGTGGTCCGAGGGCATTTACATTGGCACGGGCCAGCCGCCGTTCGAGAGCGTCGAGTACGTTTGGATCGAGGACAACGACATCGCGCAAACCGCCAACTCGGAAGGCATCAACCTCAAGACGCGCACCTATCACACGACCCTCCGCCACAACCGGGTCCACGACCTCGCGCCGGGCACCGCCTCGCAGCACAACGAGGCGGCAATCAGCTGCGAAGCCGCCGACCTCTCGTTCAAGCCGGGCGTGGACCCGGACATCTGGATCGAGCACAACGAAATCTACGATGTGCGGTACGGGCGCTGGGCCAACGGAATCAAGCTGTCCACCATGGGCGGGCGCGTGGTGGGAAACACGATTCACGACTGCGCGCAGTTCGGAATCGCGTTCAACGCCTATGGCAACGGCCCGGGCGTCTTCCCCGCGCAGCTGTTCGGCAACGTCATCACTCGGTGTGCGGCCGGCGCGGTGGGCGAAACAGTTCTGCCGCACGAAACCGCCGACCCCGGAACCAACCCGAACGGTCCACAGACGTGGTACGCATCCGGCCCGCCGGCGCCTTGACGGACGGGGGAACCCCGCTCCCGGCCGGGACGATGGCAGCCGCTTCGAGCGGAACGGCGTCGGCGGCGATGGTCATCCATTACATGACATGGTCGATGACGCCGCCCGAAAAGGGGCGAGCGACTCGGCAACCACGAAAGTGAAATCGCGGGGCGGACACGTTGCAGTTGCGAGGGCCGGCGGCGGGGCGTTCCCGGGGTGCGCAGCGACCGGTCGACGCCACGGCGATCAAAACAAACCGGAGATTTGACAGGAAACTCTACCTAGGTTGAGTTTTGGTATGCCGCGACCGCCGAACACCTCACCGCAGACGCGCGCCCTCCTCGGCGCGATGGCCGAACAGCCCCGCAGCTGGCAGCACGGCTATGACCTTTCGAAACGGACCGCCCTGAAATCGGGCACGCTGTACCCGCTGCTCATCCGGCTCAGCGAGCAGGGGCTGTTGGAATCGCGCTGGGAGGAGCCCGAGCGCCCCGGCCTGCCTCCGCGGCACGCTTACCGGCTCACGTCCGGCGGACTGGCGTTTGCGCGCTTGGTGACCGCCCGGGCCACCCCGTCGCTCCTCCGGCGCCGGCTCGCGGCAGGTGTCGCATGAGCGCGGTACGTTCCTGGCGCCGCCGGCTGGCGATCGCGCTCGTGGCCCACGCCGCCCGTATCCTGCCGGCATCGCGCTCGCCGTGGGCGGACGCGATGAGGCATGAGATCGAGCACATCGAGCACGATACGGAGGCGCTGACCTGGGCCGCCGGCTGCGCGGTGGCGAGTTACGTCGAGCGCAGCCGGGCAATGGACCTGATCCACGCCCCGGGCGTGCGCTGGCTTCTCGCCGTGGTGGTCGGCTTGCAGGCCGTGCCCCTGCTCTTTGCGACCGTGCTCACGGTCGCCTGGCGCTTCGGTTTTTCCGGGGTGGCCGGGCTCCTCGGCGGATTCACGCCCGGCGACGACTACCGGCGGCTGATCCCGCTGATGTCCGCGACGCCGTGGTGGTTGCATCTCTTGTGGGTGACGGGCGCGTGCCTGTGCGTCGTCGCCGGCTGGAAACTGCTGCGCAGGAGCCGGGCGGCGTTTCCGATCTTTGCGACGGCGTGGATTCTGGCGTCGGTTGCCAACCTCGTCGGACGGGCGATGCCGGAGTATCGGGAAGCGTTTTCATTCTCCACGCCGCTGTTCACCCGCGATTATCTGATCCCGGCGATGCAGGCACTCGTTCCTGTGCTCCTGGCGGTCGCGCTCTGGATCCATGGCCGCCACCTTCCGGCGAGCGGCGCCACGATCACGCCGGACGGCACCGCGGCCCTGTAGCTCCGGCGAGGTCGCGCCCATCGCGCCCACGGATTCGCGCAGGCCGCGAGCTTGCTCGCGCTCGAAAGGGTTGCCGTAGGCCGCGAGCTCGCTCGCGCGATTGGACGCACGCCCCAAGACCGCGCCAGCGAGCTGGCGGCCTACGTATGCCCGGACGGGGTTGAGCGTAGGCTGCGAGCTTGCTCGCGCCTCAGCACCTCCTAGCCCGGATATTTCACACGCGGAAAGGAAGGCCGGGTGCGAATCCTGCTAAGTCGTTGGTGTGAACAAAGCGACCGAAGCACAGACGAACACCCGGCCTTCGACAGACTGTCAGCACGAAGCGTTCCTGTTTCAAGAACTCGGTGAGCGCAAAGTGCAGGCGGAGTTTTCCGCCGGTCGGCTCTCGAGCGATGGCGGGGTGCTGCTGGTGCGCCAGATCGATCATGGGATGGGGGTCGTGCGTTCGCTGGCGCGCTGCTTTGAGGACCGGCGCGATCGACGCTTCGTCGATCATTCGATCGAGGAGTTGCTGCGACAGCGCATCCTCGGGCTGGCGCTGGGCTACGAAGATATCAACGACCACGAGCAGCTGCGTTACGATCCGCTGCTGGCCGTCGCCTGTGAGAAAGCCGACCCGCTGGGCCGCGACCGGCTCCACGACGAGGGCGTGGCGCTGGCCGCGGCGGCGACGCTCAATCGGCTGGAACTGTCGAACAACAAGCACACCCGCAGCCACAAGCTGCCGCACGATCCGGCGAAGGTGGAGCAGTGCCTGCTGACGCTGGCGGTGCGCTGCCTGCCCCGGCACGCGAAGGAGATCGTGCTCGACCTCGACAGCATGGGCCACCTCGTGCACGGGTTGCAGGAAGGCCGGCACTTCCACGCGTACTACGGCGATTACTGTTACCGGCCCCTGTATATCGTGGCCGGCGATGTGGTGCTGTGGGCGCAACTGCGCACCAGTGATCAGGGCGACGCCGACGGCGTGGTGGCGGCGCTGGGGAAAGTCGTCGCGGCGGTCCGGCAGCGCAGTCCCAAGGCGCGGATCATCGTGCGCGGCGACAGCGGCTTCTGTCGTGACGACATCCTCGGCTGGTGCGAGACGCACGCGGCATATTACTGCCTGGGGCTGCAGAGGAATCCGGTCTTGGTGGAGCGACTGGCGCCAACGCTGGCGGCGGCGCGCATGAAGCATTGTTTGTGCGGCGGGGTGGCGGTGCGCGAGTTCGCCGAGTTCGACTATCGCACGCGGTCCAGCTGGAGCCGCGCGCGGCGAGTGGTCGGCAAAGCCGAGGTGATGGCGGCGGGGGACAACCCGCGCTTCGTGGTGACCAATCTGCCGGCCGGCGGTTTTCAGCGCGAAACGGATCGGACGCGGTTCGAGCCGGCGCGGCTGTATGAGGAAGTCTATTGCGGGCGAGGGCAGATGGAGAACGTCCTCAAGCAGCAGGTGCTCGACTTGCAGGCGGACCGGCTCAGCACCCATCACCTGGCGAGCAACCAATTGCGCCTGTGGTTGGCGGCTTTCGCGTACCTGTTGCTCGAGCGGGTGCGCGCGATCGGTTGCCGCGGCACGGCGCTCGCTCGCGCGACGGTCGGCACTATCCGGCTGCGGCTGCTGAAGGTGGCCGCAGCAGTGACGGTGAGCGTACGACGTGTGCTTGTGCGCTTCAGCGCCGCGCATCCGCTGCAGATGCTGTTCCGCCAGTGCCACGCCCGGCTGATGCGCTGGGGCGCACCGGCCGGCTAACCGCCCCTTCCGGCACGGCACCTCGATCAACGCCATGCGGCCCGATGCCCTCGGCCGGCGGGGGCAACGTCGGCGCGCGGCCGGAAAAATCCGAGAAAACGCTCAGCCTGCGCCGTTCAGCTGCGCCTTGCCGCCTCGCGCCGCCGTAAACACGCCACCGCCGCGTTCGCCCGCTGAGAAAACCAGCCCCCACCGCTCAGTCGCGTCTCGCGTGTGAAATATCCGGGCTAGTCCTTCATCGCGGCGAGCGCCGCAACCACGTCCGACGGTTCGACCGGCTTCGTCAGGCACCGCTGGTATCCGTGCTGCAGCGCGCGTCGCATCGTTTCCTGGCCGGCGTAGGCGGTGAGCGCGACGGCTGGAACCGGCGGCAGCCCCTGGCTCGCCTCCGCCTCGCGGATTTGCGCCAGCAGCGCAAACCCGTCGATCAAGGGCAGACCGATGTCGCTCACGATCAAATCGGGCCGCTGGTGGTGCAACTCGGCCAGTGCGTCCCCCGCGCTGGCGACGGCAACCACGGTCGCGCCGGCGAGCGAAATCGCGACGCTGAGAGCCCGCCGGGTTCCAGCCGAATCTTCGACCAGCAGCACGCGACGGCCCGCCAGCACGTCGGCGGCCGTCCGGGTCGCGCCGTTGGTTTCGGGTGCGACCGGCTCGCGCACGGCTGGCAGCGGCAGACGCACGGAGAATTCCGAACCATGGCCCGGACCGTCGCTCTGCGCCGTGATGGTCCCGCCGTGCATTTCCACAATCTGCTTCGAGATCGCGAGCCCCAGCCCGAGGCCGCTGTCGGCGCGCCGGCTCGAGGGTTCCGCCTGGCCGAACCGATCGAACACGTGCGGCAGGAAGTCCGCCGTGATGCCCTGCCCGCTGTCGGTCACCCGCAGCTCGATTTCGTCGCCCTCGCGGCGCAACCGCACCCGAATGGTCCCGCCGGCGGGCGTGAACTTGATCGAGTTGGCGACGAGGTTGCTGACGACCTGCTGCATCCGGCCGGGATCCGCGCGGACGACCGCGGCGGCCGGATCGAGGTCCTGCTCGATCACGAGATTCTTCTGCTGGGCCGAAGGCCGGAGCGATTCGACGCAGGAGCGGACCAGCGGCAGCAGCGGCACCTCCCGTCGATCGAGCCGCAGGTTCCCGGTGACGATCCGCGACGTGTCGACGAGATCCTCGATCAGCTCCCGCAGTTCCTCGGCGCTGTTGCGGATGGACTGGAGCGCCTCACCGGACTGCTGGGGGTTGTCGACTCCCTCCTGCAGCAGGCTCGACCAGAGCACGATGCTCGAGAGCGGCGTCCGCAGCTCGTGCGAGACATTCGCCAGAAACTGGTCTTTCGCGACGTTCGCCGCCTCGGCCGCGGCTTTCGCGTTCGCGAGCGTTTCCTCGTGTAGTCTCAGCTCCGTGTTGTCGCGCAGGAGCTTCACGAACCCGCGCAGTTCGCCGGCGCCGTCCTTCAAGGCGGACAGGGTCCCGCTGCCCCAGAATCTTATTCCGTCCTTTCGCTGGTGCCAGCCGTCCTCGATGACCGAGCCCTGTTCCTGGGCGCGGCGCATCTCGTCGGCTGCCATGCCACGCTCCCGTTCGGCCAAAGGCAGGATGATCTCGAAATGCTGCCCGATCGCCTCGGGCGGCGCGTAGCCCAGAACCCGTTCCGCCCCGGGATTCCACGTGGCGATGCGCCCGTCCCGATCCAGCATGAAGATCGCGTACTCGTGGACGCCCTCGATGATGAGCCGGTGGCGTTCGTCGCTGTCGGTCAGGGCGGATTCGGCGCGCTTCCGGGCGGACACGTCGAAAAACGTGACGACCACTCCGTCGATCCGATTGTCCGCGGTGCGGTAGGGCAGGATCCGCCGCACGTAGACCCGCTGGCTTTCGCTGCCGATCTCCCGCTCGATCGGGACCAGTTTCTCCAGCACGCTCTGTGCGTCCGCCATCAGATGCTCGTCCGAAAACTTCGGCGCGAGGTCGCTCAGCGGGCGGCCGATGTCCGAAGGGATCAATTCCACCAGATCCTTCACCGCGGGCGTGAACCGGCGGATGCGGAAATGCGTGTCGAGGAAAAGCACGGCGATGCTCGTGCTGCTGAGCAGACTGCTCAGATCGTTCGTCGTCGCCTCCAGCTCCTGCATTTTGGCCTGAAGCTGCGCGTTCACCGTCGTCAGCTCCTCGTTCAGCGACTGGAGCTCCTCCTTGCTCGTTTCGAGTTCCTCGTTCGCGCTCTGCAACTCCTCGTTGACGCTGGTCGCCTCCTCGTTCGAGGCCTTCATCTCCTCGTTGCTCGTCTGGAGTTCCTCGATCGTGCTCTGCAACTCGTCGCGCACGCGCCGGAGTTCCTCATGCAACCGGCGGCGGTCGACGTCGCCCTTCGCCGCTGGGTCGGCCGGCAGGACCGGCTCCGGCCGCTCCTGGAAGGTGACGAGATAGTGCGAGGCGGCCGGCTGGGCCTCGAGCGGCGCCACCACGATTTCGGTGCGAAAATGCCCGCTGCTCGCTTCGGTCAGACCGGCCCGGACCACCGCGGCGGTGTTTTCGCCCATCGCCTGGCTGAGCGCGGCGCGGACCGCGCCGCGCAGCGGTTCGCGGACCAGCGTCAGCAGGTCCCGCGTCGGCTCACCGCGCGGCTGGTCGAGGTACTGCGCCGTCGGGCCGTGGAAATACACGATGCGCTGTTCGCGGTCGATCGCGACGGCGGCGGGCGAAAAGCGGTTGAGCAGCATCGACTCGGTGAGTTGCGCCACCGTGAGATGTTGCGGCGGCGAGCCCCCGGACGCCTCCGACTCGATCGTCCGGACGAGCGCATGCGGCAGCGGAAAATCCACGGTGCCGTGCCGCGTTCGTCCGATGCGCCGGTACAGCCGCGCCTTTTTGTCGATCGGCTCGAACAGCTCCTCGGCGCCCATCACCGTCTCGCTGCTGCCCAGGAGCAGGACGCCCTGTTCGCGCAGGCCGAAGTGCATCAGCGCCAGGGCCCGGCGCTGCACCTCCGGCTCGAGATAGATCAGCAGGTTGCGGCAGGTGCAGATGTCGACCCGGGAAAACGGGGGATCCTGGAGCAGGTTCTGCGGCGCAAACACCACGACCTCCCGCAGCTGACGCTTCACCCGATAAACCGCGTCCTTGCGCTCGAAGTAGCGCTCCAGCCGCTCGGCCGTCAGCTCGCTCTCGATTCCCGCCGGATAAATGCCGTTGCGGGCGTAGCCCAGCGAGCGCTCCGCCGTGTCCGTGGCGAAGATCTTGACGTCGGTGCGCTTGCCGGCGGCCTCCAGCTCCTCGAGCAGCACGATCGCGAGCGTGTACGCCTCCTCGCCGCTCGAGCAGGCGGTCACCCACGCGCGGATCGCCCCGTCGTCGGCCCGTTCGGCGACGAGCGGCTGCACGACCTGCGTGCGCAGGGCCTCCCAGATCTCGGGATCCCGGAAGAAGCCCGTGACGTGGATCATCAGGTCATCCGCCAGGGCGCTGACTTCCGTCGGGTTCTGCCGCAGCAGTCGGGCGTACTCCGCGATCGACGTCAGCTGGTTCAGCCCCATGCGGCGCTGCACCCGGCGAAGCACGGTGGGTTTCTTGTAACCGGTGAAATCGTGCCGCAGGCGCGTTCGCAGCACCGTCAGGATGTTGCGCAGCGCGTTGCGATCCTGCATGCTCTCCATCTCGGCGGTCGTGGCGCCGCGGGCGTAGGGATGCGCGCTGTACCGGAGCAGAACCTCGGGCATTTCGGCGGGGCGCAGCACGAAGTCGGCGAGGTGCAGGTCGAGCAGCTTGCGCGGCATCGACGGAAAATTCGCCGACTCCGGATCCTGCGCGATGCACACGCCGCCCACCGCCTTGATCGACTGCGCGCCGGCGCTGCCGTTGGAACCCGTTCCACTCATCACCACGGCGATCGCGCGTTCGCGCTGTTCCTCGGCGAGGGAACGGAAGAAGTCGTCGACCGGCCGACGGTGACCCGGCGTCTCGATGGCGGCACCCAGCCGCAGCAGGCCGTCGCGAATCGTCAGCGTGTAACCCGGCCGGATCACATACACATGGTTGGGCTCGACGCGGATCCCGTCCTCGACCTGCGACACCCGCATCGCGGTATGGCGGGCGAGGATTTCGACGAGCAGACTTTCCCGGTCCGGCGGCAGATGCTGGATCAGAACGAAGGCCAGCCCGCTGGCGGCGGGCATCGCGTCCAGAAACTCGCAGAACGCCTCGAGGCCGCCGGCGGACGCACCGAGGCCGACGACGGGGAAATCGAGCCGCGGCTGCGCCTCGTCGCCGACCGGCTCGGTCAGCCGATCGGGTGCGCTGCCGTTCCCGGTGACGGACGCACCGGGGGACGGACTCGCTTTGGGTTTCGACTTGGCCATGGCGATCGGGACGTCGGGCGGCCGCGTGCGGGCCGTCCGTGGAAACAGCCGGGGGCGCCGTGGGTGATTGTCCGGAAAGACAATGGATCCAGCCGACGCAAGCCGTCGAGTCGGAAGCCCCCGGGGAACCGCCTCTTTGCGACGCCGGGAATGCCCCATTCACGCGCGACGTTGCGCCGGCACCGTCAGGGATCTCCGGTGCCGGCCGCCGCGCCGATACCGGTCGCGGGTTTCCCGAGCTTGAAGCCGCGGCATTGGAGAACAGACTCCGGCCATTTCCTCACGCGCAACCGACCCCACCGGATGAAAACGAAACTGCATGCGGCCATCACGGCCGGTCTCGCCAGCGCACTGTGCTGGGTCTCGTCTGCCCGGGCGGCGGACGACTCCCTCGTGACGGCGGTATTTTCGAATGTGAAAAACGGTTACGTCCGGGCAAAGCTGCCGGACGGATCGTTCAAGCGGGAGACGTACGTGATCGCGAAGGGGGGCTTCACTCCCGGCCGGGGAGTGGACCACTCGATCGACGACGTGCGGTTCGCGGGCATCGTTCGCCTGCTGGCCCCATTTCTCGCCCGCCGGAACTACTACCCGGCGCAGGACGGCAAGACCGCCGACCTCATGCTGGTGGTGTATTGGGGCGAGACGATACCGTTCAGCGACGGCACCTACCAGAACACGTTCGATCGCGGGATGGAGGGCTTCAAGGCATTCCAGCGGGCCGGCAACGGAATTGGCGGCGACCCCTTCCGGCCGGCGGGCGTTTTCAACAACCCGGAGGGGAAGCAGGGAGGCTCGGAGATGGAGTTCGGCATCGCTTCGCTGCGAATGGCCGAACTCATGCGGGACCAGGCGGACCAGCGGAACGCGAGACTGCTGGGATATCTCCGGGAGATCAACGACCGGCGGGACATCGCGATGTATGCCGGCGGCGGGACCTATTACGATGACCTGATCTCGGACATCGAGGAAGAGCGCTATTACGTCGTGATCGGGGCGTACGATTTCCAGGCGGCGCTGCGGAAGAACGACGAGAAGCTGCTGTGGTCCACGCGCGTGAGCATCCGGGCGCAGGGAAACCGCTTCGATGAGCAGTTGATGGCGATGATCGCGCGGGCGTCCCGCTATTTCGGCCAGGACAGCGGCCGGTTGATCCGGCAGTACGAGCGGGTGCCCCACGTCGACTACGGCGAGCTCAGGTCCCTCGGCGTGGTGTCGGACGCGAGGCGCGCGAAACCGTGATCCGGCGGGGCCGGACCACTTCGAGAGCTCTCGTCGGGGGAAGCGATGCCGCGACGCGAGTCGCGGGTGAGGAGCAATGAAACCGGGGCAAAGGGCCGGCGGCCGACTGCCCGATTCAACGGGGCGAAACCGCCTCGCCGCGGACCGCTGAATACCCGCTCGCACAGGTGGCAACCGGCCCTCGAGACGAGAAACCGGCCCATGATCCTCGCAACGGTTATATATATCACCGCGCCACGAGACAGCCCCGGGGTCGGTCATATGCAAATAAGCATCGATGTAATAGTGTGTCTCGGTTGCGATAGTTGGAGCTTGTCCCAAGGGCGCGGGGATAGACCTGTAGCCGGGGTCGCCGACCCCGGACCGGCCTCGGCGAGGCCGGCTACAACAGACACGAACCGCACAAAATCAGCGTTTCTGGGCAATCTCCAGCTGCACTTACCGGAGCCCTGCTTCACCGATGTGCAGCCCGTCACGAAGTAAAACAATAACGAATCATCGCCGGGGCAATGCGGCGGCCGGCAAAGGCAGATATTGGCGTGGGGCGGAAGTCAATTCGTCTAATCGTCTGATCATGCCAACAGCTGCGACAACGGGTTGGTCGCGCCCGGTCGTCCACCCGCGCGATCGCCCGGTGGACCGACTCTAAAGTGAGAATGAAACCGGGGGCGCAATCGCGGGGCCGGCGCGAGAACCTCGCCGTGCCCCATCCAGTTTCTGTCGTGATCCGTCGCAGGCGAAACCCCGTTTTCCGCCTGCGGCATTCCCGTAAGGACTTTCCAAGCCTCATCAATGCTTACCCTCCTCGCACGGTGCCAGTGTGGTTCCGTTTTATATACGGTGCTGGCGTGCGCGCACGGTTCGGGCAATGACCGCCACTTTTGTCAGTCAGAGTCAGAGTTAGTGTTAGTGTAACAACCCCCATGCAAACCACCAACAGCAAGACCATACTAAAGCATATAGCGATGGTTTCGGCCGTGTTTCTATCGTCCGGAACCTTGTTGGCCCAGCAAAAGCCCGCTCCTGCCGCGCCTGACGCCGGCAAGGCGGAAGACGAAGAACTCATCGTGCTCACGCCCTTTGAGGTCTCCGCTTCCGAAGAAAACGGATACGCTGCGGCCACCACGCTCGCCGGCAATCGTCTGAACACCGATCTGCGCGACCTCGGCAACGCGGTCTCCGTGATCACCGGACAGTTCCTCAAGGATATTGGCGCGACCGACAACCGGACGCTGCTCCAATACACCACCAACACGGAAGTCGGAAACATCTACGGCAATTTCGCCGGTCGTGGCGACGGACCGATCCTCACCGAGGATGGCACGTTCACGAATCCGAATCAGAACACGCGCGTGCGCGGTTTGACCTCGGCCGACAACACCCGTGACTACTTCCTCACCGACATTCCGTGGGATGGCTACAATGTCGATCGCGTCGACCTGCAGCGCGGGCCGAATTCGATTTTGTTCGGCCAGGGCAGCCCGGCGGGCATCATCAACAGCGGCACGAAGCAGGCGAAGTTCCGCGACTCGAATGAAATCGTGGCGCGGTACGGCAGCTTCGGCAGCTATCGCTTCTCGATCGACCTGAACCGCGTCCTGATCAAGGACGAGCTCGCGCTGCGCATCGCGGCCGTGCACGACGAGGAGAAGTACAAGCCAAAGCCGGCGTACGATCTCGACCGGCGGATCTTCGGCGCCGTCCGCTGGGAACCGCGTCTGTTGAAGAGGGGTTCGGCCCGGACCGTCATCAAGGCGAACTTCGAGGCCGGCAGCGTCAGCAGCAACGAGCCCCGCAGCATCCCGCCGATCGACCGCCTCACGCCTTGGTTCAACACCGGCACGTATGGCGGCAAGTACGTCTATTCACCGGGCAAGGGCACGGGCGCCTTCCCGGACTGGGTGCCGACGGTGCAGTACCCGGCGCTGAACAAGCTCACGCTGAACGGCTCCCAGGCCCAGGACAACAACACGAACCGGCCGAACCATGGTCAGGAAGTCGCCAACATCAACGGCGGCCCGAACTCCGGTCAGGCGAATCCGTGGTACCAGCCGTATACCGGCAACTTCGGCCAGCAGTTCGGCAGCCCGATGGCGTTCTTCAACGCCGACGGCACGACGGCCAGCCCGAACGGGGTGCTTTGGACCGGGGAGCCGGGCAACAGCCGGTTCCAGCGCGGCGGCCTTGGCTCGAACGGCGCCGTCGACGGCGTCATCGGGATGGAAAATTACCAGCGCCCCGTCGCCATCGATACGGCGGCGAACGTCGCCAGCAAGGCGGGCCTGCCCTTCGGCAAGTTCGGCGTGTACAAGGACGCGTCGATCACGGATCCCTCGATCTTCGACTTCTACAACAAGCTCATCGATGGCCCGAACAAGCACGAATGGCAGAAGTGGCGCGCCTATAACATCAGTCTCGCGCAGACGTTCCTCAACGACCAGATGGGTTTCGAGGCCGTCTACAACAACGAGTACTACCAGAACGGCCAGACCGGCATCCTGAGCGGCGACAAGGTCGCGATCGGGGTCGACATGACCAACGTCTACGCCGACGGCACGCCAGGCGGCACCGGAACCTGGCCCGACAACGTTCCATTTGGGGACGGCACGGCGAACCCGAACGTCGGCCGCCCGTTCATCAGCGACAGCTCGCAGTTCTCGGACACCCAGACGACGAGCAGCCGCGAGGACGGGCGCTTCACCGCGTTCGTGACGCATGACTTCGCCCGCGACGGTAGCAACGTATTCCTCCGTTTCCTCGGCAAGCACACCGTGACCGGGTTGTACTCGCAGGACCTGCTGCACCGTGACTCCCGCTCCTGGCAGCGCTATGCGGCCGACTCCAGCTACCGGAACCGTCTCCTGCTCCCGACCGACAGCGCCTCCTCGTTCCAGTTCAATGCGAACGAGCTGACCCCGAACACGTACATCTATCTCGGGCCCACGCTGCTCGGCGCGTCGTCCGCGAAGAATGCGCATCTGTCGGCACCGACCGCGCAGGCGGTTATCACGGGCGGCACGATCCGCATCTTCGATGGCACGTGGAACAAGTCGCTCAATCCAAGCGATCCGAACTACGTCGATCCGGCCGCTTCGCTGACGAATCCGTACTATCCCGCCACCTGGCCGGACGGCACGTCCGCGATCAATACGACGACCCAGTCGGAGAACCCGGCCAACTACAAGGGTTGGACGAACGTTCCGTTCAATCTGGTCGATTCCGAGGCCGCCCCCGGCAACCGGGACATCAATGCGACGAGCGCCCGGCTGACGAAGTCGCGGCTGTTCTCGCGGGCCCTCGTCTGGCAGGGCCATTTCTGGGACAATGCGATTGTGGGCACCTGGGGCGTCCGCAAGGACGTGGCCAAGGCCTATGCGTTCTCGGAAGACACGACCGCCACTCCGGACGGCCACCTGCGTTTCGACCCGGGCTATTATGCCCTGCCGAATTCGACGAGCAACCGCCTCGAAGTCACCTCGCACAGCTGGATGGTGGTCGCCCACCTCAACCAGCTGCCCGGCCTGAGCAAGTTCGCGGACAAGCTCCCGATCCAGGTCAGCCTGTTCTACAACAAGTCGACCGACTTCCAGCCGGCCGCCGCACGCGTAGACCTCTACAACCAGCCGCTCGCGGCTCCGTCCGGAGCGACGACCGACAAGGGCATCCTGCTGGAAACCCGCGACGGCAAGTACTCGCTGAAGATCGGCCGCTACGAGACCTCGTCCGTCAATGCGACGAGCTCGGCCCTGGACAACACGTACTTCATCGGTGCGTCACAAACCTGGGGTGGCAATTGGGCCAATCGGTTCGAGTTCAACTGGACCACCGACAGCGCCTCGGGTGCGGTTGCGGTGAACGATCCGAACAACTCGATGTACAACTACGGTCCGGGGCCGGGTGAGACGCTCCAGCAGGCACAGGCGCGCGAAGCGGCGGCGGTCGCCGGCTGGCGGGCCTGGCAGAAGAGTGTCGATCCGCGGTTCTACACCGCGTGGAACATCAACCTCGCTGATGGTCCGACCAAGGGCCTGTCGTATTCGCAGCCCAACGGCTTCGCGATCTCGGAAGACAGCGTGTCGAAGGGTTACGAAATCGAGCTCAACGCCACGCCAACCAAGAACTGGCGCCTGAGTGTGAATGCGAGCAAGACCGATGCGATCCGCACCAACATTGGCGGCGCGGCCCTGATCGACTTCGTCCAGAAGTACGAGAATGCCCTCAACAACACCCCCGCCGGCGATCTTCGCATCTGGTGGGGCGGCGCGGGCAACGACACCACGCTGATCCAATGGAACTCGACCTTCGGTTCGGGCTTCAAGCAGCGCACGCTCCAGAACGGGACGAACGCTCCGGAACTGCGCGAATGGCGCGCGAACGGGATCAGCAACTACACCTTCGATCACGGCCTGCTGAAGGGCGTGAATGTCGGTGGCGGCGTCCGCTACCAGGGACCGCAGATTATCGGCTACAAGCCGATTCCGGATCCCGCGCACCCGACGACCCAGGTCAGCTTCGATCTGAAGAACCCGTACAAGGCTCCGTCGGAAACGGACTTCGACTTCTGGGTCGGGTACTCGCGCCGCGTCTGGAGAAACGTCGACTGGCAGATCCAGTTGAATGTCCGCAATGCGTTTGTCGGCAATGAACTCATTCCGATCACATCGCAGCCGGACGGCACACCCGCGACGTACCGCATCCGTCCCCCGCAGACCTGGCAGCTGACGAACACGTTCAGCTTCTAGGCCGGTTGTTCGGTCAGTGATTTGACTCGCGCCTCCAGCGGTTTCGCTGGAGGCGCTTTTTTTTTTGGTGCGCCCGGCAGGGCGCACCTGCTGGACAGTGAACATGAGTAAACACACATGTAAGTCTGTTGACCGCCCTGCAGAGGGAAGGTCTAGCCGAAGGGCAACTGCGGCGTCGCGAGGCGACCGTGGGAAGGAAGCCCATGGCAAAGCGCTGGCCTGACGAACAGGAATCGCATGAGGCGTACGCGTTGGGCGAGGAGGCCAATATCTCTAACTAACCCGACTTCCGCTACTGGGGGATGAGAACAATGCAACCCGTTGATCCATCGCCCGAGAGTTCCAAAGGTCGGGACTACACGGACGGTTTGGCCGCCGGGTAACGGATCTTGGGTGGAGGCTGAGGAGGCAGCGTGAGCTCGAGCTGTTCGAGCAGGAGGGCGGCGTCGACGCTGGGCTCGGTGTGCCGGACCAAGAGCAATTCGCGGCCATCGGTGGTGGGCACGCACACATCGAGCATCTGGATCGTGGCGAGTTTCTCCAGGACCGCTCTGGGCATCAGACCGAGGGCGTGGCCGCGGAGTTGCTGCCGCAGGGTCGTCAGCAGGCAATAGGCGAGGAAGGCGACGAACAGGTGCGCTTCGATGCGCTCGGGCGTTTGATGAAAGATCGGGCGCAGGCCGAGGTCCCCCTTGAGCGTGCGGAAGGCCTCTTCGACGTGGCACAGTTGCATGTAGCAGCGCCAGACCAGAGCGGGATCGTCGGCGGTCATGTTCGTGCGCAGCAGATAGCGGCCCTCGCGTCGGCGCACGGCGCGCAGTTTTTCGCGGTCGAGGTGGTGACGAAGCGCCCCGGCATCACTCACCTCAACGTGGACCAGGCCCACGGCGATGCGGCCGGCCCGGTCTTGCGCCGCGCCGAGTTTTTTCAAGAGCGTGTCCCGGGGCGGTGCCTGCCGCTGCAGTTCGTCCAAACGTCTCCAATACGTTTTGAGCCGGCGCTGGCGCATGCCGCGTTCCTTGCTGGCGCGGGCCCCGCTTTCGGCCAGCACGTACAGTTCGCCTTCGCTGGGCAGCAACTTGACTCGCAGTTCGGGCCGCACCTGCTGCCACGGGAGTTCCGCCAGCGCGGCTTCGTAGCGCGTGAGCCGCCCCTTGGACGTGCCGACCAGATAGCGCACCGGTGCGTTGGCGTGGCGCAACTCCGCCAAAATCTCGTCGGTGGGCACGCCGCGGTCCATGACCCAGATGCGCTCCGCTTCGCCGTAGCGTCGGGCGATGGTGGCGAGCATCTCGCGCAGCGTCGTCTTGTCGGCGGTGTTGCCCGGCAGCATCTCGTAAGCGAGCGGCAGCCCCTCCGGCGTCACCACCAAGGCGAGGACCACCTGCACGCAGTCGCCGCGTTTGTCGCGGCTGTAGCCGAACCGCCGCGGATCGGTTTCGTCCGCCGGCACATCGCATTCAAAATACGTCGAGGTCAGATCGTAGAGCAGCACCTCGTAACGCGCCCCGAACAGATCGCGCCACCGCTCGTGCAGGTGAGCGAACAGCGCCTCCTTGTGCGCGAGCAGCAGATCCAGCGCCCGATACAGCGTGTCGTCCTGCACGGCGCGCGCGTCCACCCCGAGCAGATCCCCCAACGCCGTCGTGCCAAACCAATGCCGGTGCAGCCGCCACTCGCTCCCCGGACTGAGCAGCCGGTAAATCGCCAGGATGCGAACCACCTTCTCCCAGTCCGTCCCCTCACGGCTCGCGGGCAGCCGCGCTCCGAAAAACCTGTCCAGCCCCAGTTGCTGCCAGAGCCGGTCGCCCAGCCAGCACGCACCCCATTGGCGCGGATTTTCCAGACTCAGTTCGCTCAATCGCACCTGCAGCGTGTCCACTTCGCCCGGCGGAGGCGTGCGGTCCGCCGGAAACAACGCCAGTTGCCGCGCCTCCCCGTCGCGCTCGTCGATCACCGCGATCGTCCGCTCCCAGGCCACCCGCTGACTGTCGTTGATTTCTCCCAGATACAGCACGTGCCGATGCGCCACCTTGTGGCCCGCATAGCGCCGGCTCTCCACGATCGACCAGCTCCGATGCGTCTTCCCGTCTTTGCGCCGCTCCCGGCATTTCAGGAACATGAATGCAGTGTATCCGATCTGCCCCGCTCCCGGAAGGGACTAGGTCGGGACTACACGCCCTTCGGAAAATCCGACCACGGCACCCCAATCACTTACGTCTCCGCCGACCCCGAAAATAGTCGTTTTCAGCCCCCAGTAGCGGAAGTCGGGCTAAAGCCCGAAGTCTGCACGGAAAGCGCGTACGTAGATGCGGCAGGCATAAGCGTGAAGGCAGGTGCGCATTACCCGGGGAGATCTGCGGAGCCGCTCGCAAGGGCTACCGACGCCGGAAGGCGTTGGGACAACTTCGCAGAAGTCAGCCGAGGTCATAGTAGCCCGAGATCAGGGGTGAAGGACCGAACCGAAAGAGGACGGTGCAAACCGAATCCATGATTCGGTGAAGCAGCAGAAGAGTCCGCCGTGTATCGGACTACCTTGGGTGAAGTAGCTGGCCGGAACGCCAGCGGGAACATCGAAGGCGCAGCAAGCGCGACATCGGATGAAAGTCACTGCATCGGGCAAGAGACTGGATTGATTGAGCAGATGATCGAACGCGACAACCTGAACGCCGCGTGGAAACAGGTCCGACGAAACAAGGGAGCAGCAGGAGTCGATGGGCTCGACCTCGAGCGCACGGCGACGCTGATCCGAAAAGAGTGGGACCAGATCGAGGCGCTGCTGCGGGCGGGCCGATATCGGCCAGAGCCCCCGGCGACAACTAGACCTCGCCACGGCGCCGGGAAACAACTGTCGTTGACGAGGCCAGAGCCAGTCAGACGCGTCGAGATCCCAAAACCCAACGGCGGAATCCGCCTGTTGGGAGTCCCGACGGTAATGGATCGGTTCTTACAGCAGGCTGCGCTGCAGGTGCTCAGTCCGTTGTTCGAGCCGCACTTCTCGGAGCACAGCTATGGGTTTAGGCCCGGACGCAGTGCGCACCAAGCAGTGCTCGCCGCGCGCGGGTACCAGCGTGCCGGGAAGCGATGGGTGGTGGACATTGACCTCGCGAGTTTCTTCGACGAGGTGAACCACGACCTGCTGATGGCCAGAGTCAGACGCCGGGTGAAGGACGTACGGATGCTCAAACTCATCCGGGCGTTCCTGCAAAGCGGCGTGATGATCGGCGGGGTGAACCAGCCGAGCGAGAAAGGCACGCCGCAAGGCGGGCCGCTCTCGCCGTTGCTGTCGAATATCCTGCTCGATGATCTGGACAAGGAACTGGAAACGCTAAACCCGCTGCTTCGGGGATGGATGAACTACTTCCGCCTCAGCGAGACCAAGGGGTTCGCAGCGGAACTGGACGGCTGGATCAGGCGGCGGCTGCGCGGCGTGATTTGGCGACAGTGGAAACGCCCGGCCACGCGATACCGGCGCCTCCGGGCGCTTGGTCTCGACGAGGCCCGGGTGCTCGCCAGCGGACGCAACGGCCGCGGCCCCCAGCGTCAGCTAGCGCTCCCGAGCCGGAAGTGAGTTGGTCGTTGTCGGCGCGGGGCATGGTTCAACAGCGGCGCTTCGCACATGCATGCCGCCTTTCCGACAAAGGCGTTTGCCGACATGGGCCTTATAAACCTGCTCGAAACATTAACGGTCTATGCCAAATCCTCCTCTTAAGGAACCGCCGCGATACGTGAACCGTACGTCCGGTGGTGTGGGAGCCAGGGGAGGGCAACCTCCCCGGCTACCCGATCCCACGAGTCCCGCTGAGCTGCACGGATGCACAAATCGCGATGTAAGCAGCCTGTCGGACTTGCTGACTGGAGGCCGGCGGTTTCTTGGATATTTTTCGGCGCGCGAATGGGGCCGGCCCTGACAGGCTGCTAACCTAAATGCCGCGCCGGGCGCGGTGAGGTGAAGCCCAAACCTTGGCCGAACCACGAAAATGCCACCGGCATTTTCAATTAGCAGCCTGTCGAGACAGGCCGGTCGCCAGCCTCTCAGATCTTTGGTGAGGGAAAACGCTTCGACCTTAAGTCCGACAGGCTGCTAGGGTGGCGCGATGCAGAACGGCTTCTTCGAGTGGTACCGGCGCCTGCGACCAGCGGGGATGGTTCTGGCCACGTTCGCGCTGGTGCTTGCCTGCTACTGGCCGGCACTGCACGGGGCGCTGCTGTGGGACGATCCTGCCCATGTCACGCGACCCGACCTGCGTTCCTGGGCGGGGCTGGCTCGCATCTGGTTTGAGCCGGGCGCGACGCAGCAGTATTACCCGGTTCTGCACAGTGCGTTCTGGGTCGAGCACCGGCTGTGGGGAGATCGGACGATCGGCTATCATCTCGCGAACATCTTCCTCCATGCGCTCAGCTGTTGCCTGCTCGCGTGGGCGTTGCGCCGAGCATGGCCGGACACGGGGGCCGTCGGCGGCAATGCGGCGGGAGCGAAAAGCGGACTGCCGCCGGGATTCGAGTGGCTGGCGGCGTGGATCTTCGCCGTGCATCCGGTGTGTGCCGAATCCGTCGCCTGGATTTCGGAGCAGAAGAACACGCTCTCGCTGGCGTTCTATCTGGCCGCCGGAATTGCATACCTGAATTTTTCAAAGCGGCGCCGGCTCGGGTCGTACCTCGGTGCCTCGGTGCTGTTCGGCCTGGCGATCGGTACGAAAACCGTCACCGCCACAATCCCCGCGGCGCTGCTCCTGGTGCTCTGGTGGCGGCAGGGCCGGCTGGGCTGGAAACGTGACATCGCTCCGCTGATACCCTGGTTCGTCGCGGCTGCCGTGGCCGGGTTGTGCACGGCCTGGATCGAACGAAGGCTGATCGGAGCCGAGGGTGGCAGCTTCGAGCTGACGGCCCTGCAACGCGTGCTCCTGGCATCGCGGGTCGTCTGGTTCTATCTGGCCAAGCTCGTCTGGCCGGTGGACCTGGCATTTTTCTACGAGCGATGGGACGTGGCGGCGGCGACAGCGCGGTGGATCGGGTATCTCGGGGCGGCGATCGCTGTCACGGCTGCCCTCTGGGCCCTTCGACGCCGGGCCCGCGGCCCGCTGGTCGCATGGCTGTTCTTCGTCGGTTCGCTGTTTCCGGCTCTTGGATTCTTCAACGTCTATCCTTTCCTGTTTTCCTACGTGGCGGACCACTTCCAGTATCTGGCCTGCGCCGGTTTTTCCGCCGCGGCGGCGGGCGGACTGGCGATCGCGCTCGCGAAGCTGCGGCGTCCGATCCAGCTGCTGCTGGCCGGCATGTCAGGCGCAGCGCTGGTCGCGCTGGCGGTGCTCGCGCACGGCCAGAGCCGGCTCTACGTGGACAACGTCACCCTCTTCCGCGAGGCGGTGGCGCGGACCCCGGGCAGCTGGATGGCGCATCATATCCTCGCGAACGCGCTGTCGAAACTGCCGGGGCATCGGGCCGAGGCGATCGCGGAATACGAGGACGCGTTGCGGCTCAGCCCGGACTATCCCGACTCGCACCTCGGACTTGCCGTGGAGCTGTCGGCGACCGCCGGTCGTGAGTCCGAGGCGATCGCGCATTACCAGCGCGCGATTCAACTCCGGCCGCAGTACATCGAGGCGCGCAACGATCTCGGGATCGAACTCGCGAAAACTCCGGGACGGCTGCCGGAGGCGATCGCGCAGTACGAGATCGCGCTCCGCCTGAATCCGAATTTCGCCGAGGCGCACCTGAATCTCGCCAACGCCCTGATTCGCATTCCCGGGCGGCAGGAGGAGGCGTTCACGCAATTCGCCGATGCGATCAGGATCAAGCCAGACTCTGCGCAGGCGCACCGGGACTTCGGGCGGGCTCTGTCGGGCGTTCCCGGTCGGCAGGTTGAGGCGATTGCCCAGCTGGAGGAGGCCTGGCGATTGAGACCGGACTACCTCGATGCGCTGAACGGGGCTGCGGTCCTGTATGCGCGGGAGGGACGGTTCGACGAAGCCCGTGCCCGCTGGGAAAAGGCCCTGCAGATCGCGCCCGACTACGAGGAAGCCCGGAAGAATCTCCGCGTTCTGGATCAAATTGCCGCCGGCCGGCACTGACTCGAACTGGCGCCGGCCCGGTGCGCCGGAGGCGTCCCAGATGGCGGACTGGGCGAACCCGCTACGGCGTATCCGAGCGCTGGAGGTAGGGAGGAATCAGCGAACGCACGAGTTCGGCCAGACGGCCGTCCGGCAACGGATCGTGCAGGGCGTCCGCCAGCCTTGGCAGGACGGCCAGGATTTCGGGCGGGAGTTTCCGAACCGAGTTCTCATCCAGCTGCGCGTAGCTGAAGTCGAGTTCGCGCCGGGCGATCGCGAGCCGTCCGGTCTGGGCGGAAAGCAGCGCCAGCCGGATGCGGTCGACCGCCCGGAGATGGCCGGCGGACGGCTCCATGGTTTCGATTGCCGGCATGACCTCGACCTGAGCGCGGGCGGGGCCAAGCAATCGCCCGAGGGTCACGAGTGCCGGCAGGCTGTTGCTCATGCTGCGGAGGTCGTTCTCGTGCGCCTGCGCCTCGCGGGAAGCGCCCGATTCCAGCATCCACTCGACCTCGTCGACCAGCCGGAGATCCGCGGGCTGATCCTCGCCCACATCGAAGATCAGGACCCTTTCGTTTTCGAATGCCGGATGATCCGGGAGCCGATAGGGAACGCGCCGCAGCCAGGACGGGACGACGTGGCGCTGAATCAGCTGATAAATGAACGTATCCTCGGGCAGCGGTGTGCCTTTCGGGAGGTTGCGGGCAAGCTGGACATACGCGGGCTCGAATCCATCCCACGAAACCACGACGATCTGGGTGACGCCATATTTCGCGATCAGCCGCCTGGCCTCGCCCATCGACGGTGCGGAGTAGATCTCGGCCGCCTTTCGCAGCCCGGCGTAGTTTTCCCAATAGAGCGTGCCCAAGCCGCGCAGCCCGGCGAAATACGCGAACGCCGAGGTCACCTCAGGGGTGGTGAGAACGACAGCCGAGGGATCGGCGCCGATGCGCTGCCGCAGCCGGTAGGCGAGATTTCGTTCGGCGAGGCGGGTGAGGTCTTCGCGGGTGAATTTCGGGTCTGGCGCGGCGAGTTCGACCATCGCCTGGGCGAGTCCGGGAAGCAGCAGCACGCCGGCGATGATCAAGGACCAGCGAGCCCGACGCCTGCCCGGAGCGCCGCCGAAACGCGAAGTCTCGTCCGACCATGCGATCAGCAGGCAAAGGTTCGCTGCGCAGAGAACGCTGAGCCAGCGGACCTCCAGTGCGGCGAGCGCGGCGAACGCGACGGTAGGGGCGGTGAGGACGAGCAATCTTCGTCCGGCGTCGGCCGGCACGCGTCCGATGACGGCATGGATCCCGAAGACGAGTGGACAGAGCCACGCAATGGCGGCGCAGGCGAAGCCGGCATCGACCCGGTGATGCGAGAGATACTGGCCCAGCGTCTGGAACTCCGAGATGTAGTCGCGATGCAGAGTCCAGACGAAACGGTTGCCGACGAGGAATGACCGATCGTGCGTGGCGAGAAACAGCGCCGGCAGGAACAGCGCCGCCGCCGCCGCCAGGATTCCGCGGAACAGCCGGGCTCCGGCCAGGCGACGATTGCCGGGAGACGATTCGATCCAGAGAGCCAGAAGTTCGGCGGCGCCGGCCCATGCCGCGGCATACGCCGGATGGTTTACTTCGAGCCGCAAAGCCATGTGGCTGGGAAAATATTCGAGGAGATAACCGGCAAGGCTGGTCAGCGCGCCGGCAAATCCCCATGCGCGCCAGCGCCGGGCGTCCGCCGCCGCGTGCGAACGTTCCGGCCAAATCACCTGGCCGGCGACCGCTCCGGCGAAAACGGCGACGATCACAGGAATCACCGTCGCTGCGCTCACCCACATTCCGAACCCGCCGCACAATCCGGCCGCGATCATCCAGCCCCGGCCCCAATCGCGACCGCGTGCTCGCAGTGGCCCCGGGGCAGCGATCCCAACGTCGGTGCCGCGGAACCCCCGATGCAAAGCCAGCAGCATCAGCATGGCGGAGGCGGCGAGCATCCCGTGATGATCGGCGTTGCCCGCGTCGAAATTGTCCCGCAGGAAACCGGACCCAACCAGGCCACAAAGGGCGATTCCTCCCGCGGGGAGCGAATATTTTCTGGCCACCAACAGGATGAGGAGCGCGCCAAAGACGGCGTACAATACCGGTCCGTCCCAAAGCGCGGCCTGCTCGATCGCGATTCCGAGCGGTTCCGGCCGGACCAGACGGATGGCGTAGCCGAGGCCGGCCAGCCAGAGCCGGTGCGGGAGGGCCCAGTGCACGTCGCGACCTTCGGGCGCGTTGTCGTATTGCACGGAGCGCAGCCGGATGCCTTCACCCGAGGCAGTCGCCTCGGCCTGCATGATCCAGTGATAGGCGTCCGTGTGACTGCCGAGAAAGAGCCAGCGCAGCCCCTCGTCGTACCCGGTCGGCGATCCACGGCTGGGTACGGGCGCCGCTGCCTCCAGATCGGAGAACCGGCTCAGCTCCAGCAGGTGATGGCTGGTCTTGATCGCGTCCACCGCGATGAAGGTCCAGAGCATCAACACCATCGCGATCGGAACCAGCCATCGCCATCCGCCGCCGGCCCGGGCGACCGGTGCGGCCTGCGGCAGGCGGACAGTTTGACCGGATGGGATCACACGTTGGAAATGGCGGAAATTAGGTCCGCGGAAAACCGTAATCCGTCGGCGGACCGCGATTGATGAAGCTCACATCGCGATCCGAGGCCGGGGCGATTTGCCGCCGGCGAGGTGGCGGAAACCGCCATGCAGCAGTTAGCCCGGATATTTCGCGAACATCGCGAAATATCCGCCCTCCGGGCCGACTTTGTCGGGGCTAACCGCGACGAAGTCGCTCCGCGGAAGGCGGACGGAAATTCGGACGCTGCAAAACTCTCATTCGTGAAATTTCCGGGTTAGAGAAGAAATGAGTTTGATGTGTCGCGGTTCGTAACGGTGTTATGGTGGGTGATGAAAGCACCCTTTCCTGTCCTGTTTTTTGCCTGCGTCGCCTTGGCAGCCCGCGGCGAATCGGCCGCACCGGCCGGAAAACACGCTGAAGAACCCGAACACGCAGCCGCGGCCAAGCCCGGGCTGCATCCCGGCATGACGGCCGATGAGATCATCAAGCTGATCGGCAAGCCCCAGGACGTGAAGACGATCGCGACGCCCGCCGGCAAAGGCGAAGCCTGGACCTACCGGCGGATCGCGAAGCAGTGGACCGAACGGGCGCCGGTCACGACCGAGATGGTGCCCACCTTCGCCGGGAGCGGTCTGGGCGGCGACGGCATTCGCGACATGGCCGTGCCGGCGTATCGGACGGAGCGGATCACAGTTTATCAGGTGACCTCGCTGCTTTTGGTGGACGGGAAGATGGTCACGGCCCGGCAGTGGCCGGAAAAAGACCAGGAGTTCGAATAGCCGTCGGCCTTGGAGGATTCCCCGGACGGGACAGGCCGGCAGCCTGTCGGATTTTGGGGTCCCACGGGTTGCTAAAGTTGGTCGAGAATCTCCTGGCAATGCCGGGCGGTTGTTGAACTTCCGCTGCGTTCCGCAAGCTGCCGGCCTTCGGTGAGAACTTTGCGCGCGTCGTCGATCCGGCCGAGCCGCGCATAGACCTGCCCGAGAAACAGCGCGCTCTGCGCCTCCTCGGGGCGCAGCCGATGGAACGCCTCGAGCGCCGGCAAAGCGTCCTCCATCCGGTTCTGAAGCAGGCAAAGCACGCCGAGGCTCGCCTGCAGCGAAGCATTGTCCGGCTCGACCGCGAGACCGTGGCGGTAGTGCCGCTCCGCGGCGGCGGCGGCGCCCGCCCGCTCCGCCGCCTCGCCGGCGCGAAGGTGCCACAGCACGATCACGGCGCGCACCTGCGGCTGGTCGGAGTGCGATTCGATCAGCGGCTGCAGATATTGCCCCGCGGCGTCGAACCGGCCGGCATCCATCTCCAGGCGCGCCAGCATGAGCAGCGCCTTCGGGAACGTCGGCTTCATCGCGAGCGACCGTTTGAACGAAGCCTCCGCCTCGTCGCGGCGCCCCAGCGCAAGCAGGGACACCCCGAGACTGTAATTGGAGTCGGTGTCGTTCGGGGCGATCGCGATCGCCTCCCGATAAGCCGTGATCGCCTCCTCGTGGCGCCCGAGGTCGGCCAGGATCGCGCCACGTTCGTTGTGCAGCTCGAACGCACCGGGGGTTCGCTTCAGACCCTCCTCGGTCACGCGCATTGCGTCGACCGGCTGGTGGAGGATCCGGTACGCGTCGGCGAGGTCGACGTAGACCATCACCGAGGGCGGCGCGGCAGTCGCACGGCGGAGACAGGCTTCGAGCGTGTCGCGGGCCTTGGCGGTTTCGCCGAGCTTCAAGTAAAGGTCGCCGAGCTGTTCGTACATGCCCGGGTTGTCCGGGGCGAGTTCCACCGCGCGTTCGGTGAAGGCGCGTCCGCGATCGCCGCGCCGGGCTTGGAACTGGACGGTGCCCAGCACGCACAGCCGCTTCGGATCGAAACACCAGGCGTGCAGCTCCCAGAGCCAGGGATCCTCGGCGTCGCGAAACCGCCCGGCTTCGCTGGCGAGCCGCCGCTGGCGTTCGGCGCCGGCGGCGTTGCCATCGTCGACGAGCATCTGCGCGTACAGGTTGTGCGCGGTCGCGAAATCCGGCGCATCCTGGACGATCTGCTCGATCAGCCGCCGGGCCTCGTCCTTCCGGCCGCGCAGCAGCGCGATGCGCGCCAGCCCGAGGTTCGCGTAGGGATCGGCCGGCACGAGGGCGAGCCGCCGGTGATAGTCGCTCTCAGCCGCGTCGGTGCGGCCGGTCTTGAACTCGAGTTCGGCCAGCTGCAGCCACGCCGTCGGATACGCGGGGTCCAGACGCACCGTGCGTTCCAGCAATGCGAGCACCTGCGCGTCGTCGCCGGCCGTCCGCCGGAGGTCCGCGAGGTAGTAGGGCCAGCGGGGCTCGCGGCGCTGCTCGGACATGAGCAGGCGCCAGCACGCCTCGGCGTTCTTCAGGTAGCCGTTTTCGTGGTACAGCCGGCCGAGGTCCGCGACGCCCTCGAACACCTGCCGCCGCGACCGGGTGAGCGCGCGGGCCGCCTCGATCCGCCGCGCCAGCACCGCCGGCCGGCGGTCGAGATCGACCGGGACGGGGGGAAGGGCGGCCTGCACCCGCGCCGGCAGCCGGTACCAGCGCCAGGCCTGGGCGCTGCCCGCAACGAGCAGCGCGAAGCCGGCGAGGGCGGCGACGAGCGCTACTTTTTTCGCCATAGGACGATGTTGCCCATCTGGTCGTAGGGCGGGAAGCCGTGGAAGCTTCCGGTGACGATGACGGGCACGCCGTTGCCATCGAGATCGCCGACGCCGGTGGTGACGATGTGGGTCGGGGCGTGCGCAATCGGGACCGCCGTGAAATTCTGTTTGCCGTCGTTGAGCCAGACCATGAGCGAGACGGCGTCCGGATCCGACCAGTCGGCAAAGCAGCTGCCGGAGACGAGGTCGATGGAACCGTCGCCGTTCAGGTCGGCCGCGCACGGACCGTAGGCGCCCGGCAGGTCGCCGACGCGATGGAAGACGAACCGCCCGCCGCCCATGTTCTCCAACCACTGGATCCCGTGCCACGCCCGCGGACCGCGCACCGAGTAGTCGAAACCATCGCCATTCGTGTAGAGCAGGTCCGGCCGGCCATCACGGTTGATATCGACGACCTCGAGTCCGCTGCTGCCATAGTCCTCGTTCGTCGAGCCCCAGAGGATCGAGTCCTTGAACTCGCCATTGCCGAGGTTGTGGAACAGATGCACCTCCTCCCATTCCTGCGAGATAAGGTCGGCGAAATCCGGTTTCCCATCGCCGTCGAAATCGGCGACGGGAGTGTGCACCGGACCCGACTGGGAATTGACGATATGGCTTTCGAACTGCCAGTCCCCCTTGTTCTCCATCCAGCGGGTCTCGCCCTGGTCGTAGCCGAACTGGCCGACGACGAGGTCGAGCCGGCCGTCGGCGTGGCCGGCCAGGTTGGCGCCACGAACGTCGGAGACCCGGGCGATATGGTCGACGAGGACACGCTTGCGAAACTTTCCGTCGCCGAGGTTCTCGAGCACGACCACCGCGCCGATGCGGTCGTTGTTGGGCATGATCTGTCCCATGCTCGCGACGAGGACATCGAGCTTGCCGTGGTGGTAGACGTCGGCGGCCGAAACGTGCGCGGGGGCGGGAATGTCCTCGCCGATCACGTGTTCGGTGAAGACGCCGCGCGGGAACTGGCGGATCCAGCGGACGCTGTTCTTCTGGCTTTCGCAGTACACCACGTCGACCAGTCCGTCCTGGTCGAGATCGACGACCTCGAGGTTGGTCACGAGCGGCCGGCCAAATTCACTGACCGGAGCGCCGATCGGCACGGGGGTGTACGCGATGAGCGGCGGCGGCGGCTTGCCGGCCGCCGGTCCTCCTCCGCCCGCGGCGACCTCGCGGCGGCTCCAGACGTCCGCGATCATGATGCCGATGAAGCCGGCGACCACGAGGCCGAGCAAGCCGGCGGCGAGAGTGGCGGGACGGGGAAGGCGCATGTGGAAGGTGTGGGGAAGGGCGACGCGTGTTCAGCGCGAAACTGTCGGCTCGGCGTTCATCGAAAGCCCCGGCATCGGTCAGAGACTGGCGCGCATTTCCGCCGGCAACAAGTCCCGAGCGAGCTGCCGCAAGTGGTCGTCGCGCACCGGCAGCGCAAAGGCCTTGAGCAGCTGCTCGAAACGGTAAAGCGAGTCGGTGGTGAGCGAACGCAGGCGCGCCTCGTCGAGCCCGGCCAGGCAAAGCTCCATCTGCGGCCGGGCCTGGTCGAATCGTTTGGCCTGCGCCAGCGCGATCGCCAGGCTCACGCGGCGATCCCACGGGAGGGAGCGCGCGCCGCCGTTGCCGAGCTGCGTCTCGAGGGCATCGATCCCGCTGCGCAGTGCCTCGGCGTTCCCGATCGCGGCGCTGGCCTGCACGCGCGCCGCGGTGGCGCCGAGATCATCCGGAAACAGCCGTGCCAGCGCATCGCTCGCGGACGCGGCCAGATCGAGCTGACCCATCTCGACGAAGTACTCGGCGAGCCGGCTCAGCGCCAGGGCGTTGTCCTGGAGATCGACCACCTCGAACAGCACCACCGAACGACCCTCGAATCCGGGAATCTGCGGAAGCTGGTATGGCACCGGCCGGAGCCAGCGCGGCGGCATCCAGCGCTGGAGCAGCGTGAGCAGCGCCGTGTCGTTCCGGTTCTTGCCGAGCCGGACGTAGTCGTCGAGAAACGGGTCCCAGGAGGCGAGCACGACGTCGGTCACGCCGCGCCGCTGGATCTGGGCAAACGCCTCGTCCTGCGACGTGCTGGCGGCGATGCGGAGCGCGGCCGCGAGCCCGCCATGGTTCTCCGGATACGGCGTCGCGACGGCCTGCAGCCCGCCGTGGAACGCGAGGCAGGCGGAGAGGTTGGGCGAAGCGAGCACGACCGGGCGGGTGCCCCCGGAGCGGCTGGCGAGCCAGTGCGCCAGCTGGCGCTCCACCAGCGCCTCGACCTCGGGAATGGTCACGGTTTCGGCCGAACCCCGGGCCGGCGCGAGCAGGATCGCTCCGGGCAGCAGCGCGGCCGCGACGCCGGCCGGCCAGAGCCAGCGCACCGGCCGGCGGGATCCGGCGGATTTCGCGACCGCCAGGCTCGCGACCGCCAGCAGCGGGAGCAGCATGCCGTCGAGGAGGTTCCAGCTCCGCAGGTGGAAGCACGCCAGGATCAGCGCCAGCACGGCCGGGCCGAGCGCGAGGAGTCCGGCCGAACGATGCCGCGGATCCGGCAGGCGGGTCGCGATTAGCCACGCGGCGGGAACGATCAACAAGGCCGGAACGATGGTGGTCAGCACGACGGGGCTGAAGCCTTCCGCCTGGATCCAGCTGAAGAACGTGCCGGCGACCGCGCCCGGCATCACGCTGGTAAGCCGTTCCGAAAGCGGATCGGGGGAAAACACGGCGGCGGCGTGGCGCAAGGCGATCGCGAGCGGGACGGCGACGGCCGCGAGTGCGATCCCAGCGCGCGCACCGTCGCGCCGGCCGGAAGAGAATTTTCCGCCGCGAAGCAGGCGATCGGCCCGGGCCAGCAACTCGCCGAGCCCTAGCCAGGCCACGCCGTGCAAGGGATGAAACACGTCCAGCCGGATCCCGGGGTCGTGACTCGGCAGACCCTCGAGCAGACAGGCAGCGAGGATCGTGACCGCGCCGCCGAGGGCCCAGATGCGCCACGGAGGCGGTTCGACGAGTGCGTCGGCCGGCTCGGACCGCCGCGCGACGGCGGCATCGAGCAGCGCGCCGAGGATCACGCCGGCGAGGACCGGAGTTTCACGACCGACGCTCAGCCACAGGCCGAATCCTCCGGCCACCCCGGCCAGCGCGAAACCCCGGCGCATCGTCCTGGCGGAAGCCGGGCCGGCGCGGGCCGCGACCAGCGGAAGCACGCTCCAGATCGCGGCGATCAGCACCAGACCATCGTCCTGCGGCTCGCCGCCGAGAAACGCTCCGGCAAATGGAAACGATGTCGCAATGCCGAGCGCGACAAGTGTCGCCGCGACGGCGCCGAACCGGCGCGCGACGAACACGGTTGTTCCGATCAGCAGCAGCAAATGCAGGATCGGATCGGCAACGTAAGCCGCCCGCTCGGTCGAGAGCGCCAGGGAGCGTCCCGAGACCGCGTGATCGACCCAGGCCGTCAGCGCCAGCCACCAGCGGTAGGGCGAGGCGGACTCGACGGCGCGGCCGAACGGCGTGTTGTCGTAGTCGACGTGGCGGATGTGCCATTCGCCGCGGGCGAACATCTGCTGGACCTGCGCGATCTGCTCGTAGCTGCGCGGGTCGTTGCCGCTGACGATGAGCTGCCGGACGCCACCGGCATATCCGGTCGGCGACCGGGGATCGACGGCGATGTCCTTCTCGGTCGCCCCCGAAACGTACACCAGGTGCTGGATCCGCCGGTGGTTGTTCCACAGCAGGAAGCCGCAGGCACACGCGAGCACGATGCAGCACGTGAGAAATCGGGGGGAGCGGAGGCGTGGGTCCATGGTGCGGCAACGCGACTGGCTGCCGGCGCGACCACCAGAGAAAACCCGCCGGCGCCAGCCTCAAGCCGATTCCTACCGCGGGCATCTGCGCGTTTTCTCCGGCTCGGTGCCGGGGCGTAGGAGCCTGCTTGCAGGCGATCAGGACGAAATCGCAAGCCAGCTCGCTCCTGCAGCGAGCCCGTTCCGCTATCGGACCGCAACGTGGGAGACTCCCGGGAGGCGATCGGGTCGGCTAATGTAGATGCCATGAGGCCGACAAGCGGAGCAAGAGGCTCCAACTTGTCGGCCCATGATAAACACAAACATTGCCAAACTGCTCGAGCGGCTGCTCGCGTCCAACTCCGAAACGATCAAGATCGGGTGTGACATCCACGCCCGGGATCTTGCGGTGTCGATCCAGGTGGACGACGCCCGGCCCTTGCGGCCGCAGATGATGACGCGCCCGCAGTTGCTGGTGCTGGTGCCAGGGCTGGTCAAAGCCGGGCGCAAGGTGCACGTGTGCTACGAGACGGGGCCCTGCGGCTATGGGCTGTACTTTGCACTCCAGGCGGCGGGGGCGAAGGCGTACGTGATCGTGGCGGAAGTGCTCGGGGATGGCCGCAAGCAAAAGACCGACAAACTCGATGCGGCGGCGTTGTGCGACAAACTGGACCGGTACGTGCGCGGCAACACCAAGGCGATGACGCCGGTGCGTGTGCCCACGGTGGCGGAGCAGCACGCGCGCAGCGAGTGCCGACTGCGCGAGCAGCAAAAGCGCAGCCGCCATCAATGGGAGGCCAGGGGACGCAGTTTGCTGCTGTTCTACGGATACCACGTGGTGGGAAAGTGGTGGACGACGCGGCGGTGGGCGGAACTGGAACCGACGCTCGATGCGTGGCTGATCGAGCAGCTCACGGCGATCCGCACCACGATCGTGCAGGTCGATCAGCAGGAGGCGGCCGCGCGGGCGAAGCTGGTGGCGCAGGCGCCCAAGCCGCTGCCCAAAGCGATCGGCGCCCTGACCTGGGTGCTGCTTGCCCGGGAGATCTGCGACTGGAAACGGTTCAAGAACCGCCGCCAGGTCTCGAGCTTCACCGGGCTTTGTCCCGGCGTGCACCAAAGCGGCGGGCGCCGGCGCGACGGCGCCATCAACCGCTATGGCAATCCGCGCGTTCGAGCGTTGCTGATTGAACTGGTCTGGCGGCTCGCCCGCTGGCAGCCGGACTATCCGCCGGTGCGCGCACTGGTCGCGGGGATCGCACGCGGCGCCGCCCGCAGAAAATGCGCCGTCGCTGCGGCCCGCAGGCTGGCCGTGGACCTGTGGCGGCTGGCGACCGCCCAGACCACGCCCGAGAAACTCAAACTGCTCGCGCCCACGCTCGGCTAACCCTCACGCCCCGTTTTCCTTCCCGCCGGAAGCGATCTTCGGAGTGTTGCGGCGCACGTTCCGCTCCTTGGTCATCAATGACCGTTCTGTAGATGGTGCCCCTTCACTCCGTCCCTTTTTTGCTCCTCCACTTTGCATACAGCATGTTGTGCCGCCAACGCGCACGGATAGCAGGTTAACTTGGACGATCAAACGTTCAGGTACAGGGACGTGAGACACTCTGAGCGGGGCGCTCGCCGCCCCCGCACCCCCGGCGGGGTAACTAACCCTAAGAAAGCAAACCCAACCCATCCCATGTAACACGGACTCTCTTTTGCGCTTGTCTCCTTCGGCATCATAGCAGGAGCGGCTTCATGCCGCGATTCCGGGGCCCCCCCCGACATTCGATTCGCCGCGTCAAGCGGTTCCTTCACCGAAGCCAGGACTCCGAATACGAGCAGGAGGGCTCGGCCCCGGGGAGACAGGTTGTTCTTTCGACGCAAACCTCCGAACGCTTGCCACGCATTGCGTGACTAGTTGTGACGGGTGATTGCCGGAGTAGGGCTGCGGGTTGGAGCCAAACTATTCCACCAGCGCCGCAAGCGTCAGGCGCGCGCGACCATCGACCGGCTGGCCCTTGTCGAGCGCCGGAACGAAGCGGACCTGCTGGAGCGCCGTGTCGATCGAAGCGGGGATCTTTTCGGTGCCTGCCTCATCGGCGGACAGCGCCACGAGCGCGCCGGTCTTGTCGACTCGGGCGTAGACCGGCTGGTCGAGCCGGGCGCCGCCAACCTGATGGCGAAACTCGGCCCGCGAGACCATCAGCATCGCCGACGGCGGACGGGTGTCGCTCCGGTGGGCTGCCAGATAGTCGATGAGGAAGAACTGATAGGCCTGGTCGCGCGTGAGCTCGAGGCGCTTTTCCGAAAGGTTGGTCGCCACCTCCTGGCCCTCGGCATAGACTCCGAGATAGAACTTCTTGAACTCGCGACCGGCGATCACCGCCGGGTGCAGCATCCAGACCTTGCGCGGCTTGGTGTCGATCTGACCGAGCGCGCGGGCTGTGACCTGGCGGGCGATGTCCTTTGGATCGGTCGTGGACGCATAATCGGCAATCACGACAAGGTATGCCTGCTCCAGCGGCCGTGGCGCCGACACCTCGAACGAAAGCTCGACTTCACCCAGCGCGGGATTGGGCGCCATGTCATCGATCATGAAGCTGGACGCATTGGCAATGTTCGCGTCGGCGCCCGGCAGCATGTTCGCAATATCCCGCATCGCGCTGGTCGCCGCGGGCTCGGTGCGGTTGGCCGCGTCGCGCGGGTCGGGCTGGTTCGATCCGCCCTGAAGGTCGGCGTTCGTCATCTCCGCGACCGCGCGATCCCGCGACATGGCCGCCTCGTCCATCATTGCCATGGCGCCGTGCATGGCGTCGAGTTGGGCGCGGGCCGCGGCGCGATTGACGCTGTCGGTCCGCATGTTCCCGATGGTGGCGGTGAGCGCGCTGAGCTTCACGCCGCGCGAGATCCGGATGTCGCCGGCATCCCGCAGCGCCACCTGCTTGAGCTGGTGATTGGCAACGAATTCCAGCGCGCGGTTGGTCGCGCCGACGACGGGCACGTACTTGCCGTTGTCCTTCACGGCGAGGTTGAGCCCGACAAACAGGATATGGTCCTTCGGTGCAGAAGCCGGAGTGTCCGCGCGGGCGAGGGGGGTGAGGGCGGGAACGAACGCAAGCGCAAGCAGGGGAACGAGGCCGATGCTGCGCGACTGCGAACTAACGAGGAGTTGGGGCGCTTTCATTGTCGATGGTGAGCAGTTTAACCTTGGCGATATACTGCTGGAGAGGCGGTGAGCTGTCGAGTTTGGCCGCTTGCTGGAGGTAGTTGAGGCCGCGTTCGTACTGGCGCGATTTCAGCGCCAGGTCGGCGAGCTCGAGGCACGCCTGGGCGGCGACGCCCGGCTGGCGCGCGGCGCTTTCGAGCACGACGTTGGCGCGCGCGACGTCGTCCTGGACCTTGTAGATCCGCCCGAGCCCGAGCAGGGCGCGGCCATTGAGCGGATCGAGCTGCAGGAGCGACTCGAATTGCCTCCGCGCGTCGGGCCAGTCCTCGCGGGAGACGGAGAGATCGGCCCGGATCTGCAGGCACTGCACCTGCTTCTTCGCCGGGAGCGTGCCCGGGAGGCGGGACAGCGAGAGCTCGGCGTCGTCGTAGCGCCCCTCGCCGATCAGCGCCTGCGCGTAGGCGATCAGGCAATCGGTGCCGATGTCCGGGGATTGCGCGACGAGCTGACCGAACGTCTCGGCTGCCTCGCGGTTCAGCTTCTGCTTCGTGTACAGCTCGCCGAGGGCGACGAGCCCGTCGGCCCCGAGCAGGCCGAGGCTGCGAGCGGTCTCGAGCGTAACGATCGCGTCGATCGGCCGGTCGAGCGAGCTCAGGACTTTCGAGTAAACCAGCCAGTTGCGGGCCTCCTGCGGCTTGATCCGGAGCAGTTGGGCGAGGAGCGGCTCGGCGCGGGCGTACTGCTTCGCGTCGTAGTAAAGCGTGACGAGCCCGTCCAGATAGTCGGGATTGTCGGGGTCGAGACCGAGCGCCTGAAGGTAGTCCATCTCGGCGGCCGTCCGGCGGCCGGTCTGCTCGAGGCAGTAGGCGAGCAGCCCGAGCGTGTGGGCGTCGCGGTCGCCGGCCGCGATTGTTTTGGTGAGGCACGTGGCGGCCTCGGCATATCGCGCCTGGCCGTAGTAGAGCGAGCCGAGGTTCGACCAGGCGCGGATGAAATCGGGGTACCGCTCGGTTGCCTTGCGGTAATGCATCTCCGCGAGGTCGGGCCGGTTGTTCGCGTAGTACAGGTTGCCGAGCACGAGCTCGAAAGCGGGGCTCTTCTGCTGGTCGGCAACCATCGTTTCGAGCAGCTTCAGGGCGAACTCGGGCTGAACCGCGGTCATCGCGACCGCCTTCTCGTACAGCGCGTACTCGTCCTCGGTCATTTCCGGTTCCTGGCCCTTCCGGAAGTTGGCCGATTCCCTGATCGCCCGGGCGGCGTCGTGCTTGGGCGGCTGGCGCTCACCCGATTCCGCGGGGGTTGCGGCGGCGAGGGACAGCCCGACGAGGGCGAGGACGAGCGGGCGGGGTTTCATGGGTCAGTAGACTTCCAGAGGGGACCCGGCATCGAGCCTGAACACGAGTGCCTGCTGCGCCCACTGCCGCACCTTGCGGCCGCGGCGCACCGCGGGGTTGAATTTCCAGTCCTTCAGCGCCGCGGCGCAGGCGGCGTCGAGATCGGGATTGTCCGAGGACTTGAGCAGCCGGATGCCGTCGACCGAGCCATCCTTGTTGACAACGAACATGAACGTCACCCGCAGGTGTTTCGTCGCGCGCAGCATCGCGCTGGTGATCGCCGGCCTGACTTTCACGAGCGCGACGCAACGCTGGTCGACCTCGGAGCGGTCGAAAACGTGCCGGTTCTCGAACTCGGGATCGAGCGTCGCCGGACGGAACGTCGCGGGCGGGACGTCGAGGCGCGGC
Source organism: uncultured Verrucomicrobiae bacterium (assembly GCA_963705935.1). Taxonomy (GTDB): domain Bacteria; phylum Verrucomicrobiota; class Verrucomicrobiia; order Opitutales; family Opitutaceae; genus Opitutus. The sequence goes on from OY970130.1 coordinate 394,433, forward strand.
AGGCCCGCGACGCGCGGAACGTCGTCGGTGACGATCGGCATTGCCGGCAGCTTGACCACGCTGTCGCTGCGCTCGGCCGGCAGCATGATCAGGCTGCTCTCCTCGAGCGCCGGCAACTGCTCGGTGTGCGGCACCGGCGGTGGGGCGTCGACCGGCAGCACGACGCTGCGCAGATCCTCGATCGGAGGCGGCGGCTGTTCGAGCGCCGGTTTCCGGATCGCAGTCAGCGCGAAGAGAATCAACGCGCTGGCGGCAAGGCCCGCGGCGGCACTGGCCGCCCGGGCGGGCAGCTCCGAGTGCTCGCGCCACGAGGGAAGCGGAGGATGGGCGCTGCTCATGGCGGGATCAGGGCGCGGAGGCTGGCTGCGCGGCGGCGAACGTCACGTGCGTGATCCCCGCCCGCTTGGCGGAGGCGTAGACACCGGCGAAGGCGCCGTGGCTGGCGGACCGGTCGGCGCGGATGATCAGCGCCGGATCACGGCCGATGGCGGCCTGTTTCACGAGGCCGGCGACCTGTTCCGGCCGGATTTCCTGTCCGTCGAAGAAGATGCGGTCGTCCGCCGTGATCGCGATGAGCAGCGCGTTCTGCTCGCCGAGCGCGTCCGTGCCGCCGACGTCGGGTTTCTCGACCTCGATACCGGGATCCTGGACGAACGCGCTGCTGATCATCAGGAAGATCAGGAGCACGAGCACGCAGTCGACCATCGGCGTCATGTCGATGTGCGCCCCCTCGTAATGCCGCTGGGTGTAGCTGCGTCCGAGCATGGTCAGGTGTCGCCGAGGACGCGGGTCTCGAGGACGGTGAGCTGCTGGATTCCCTTTTCCATCTGGCGGTGGGCAAAATAGAGCAGGAGGACGGCGGGGATCGCGACGGCGAGGCCCGACTCGGTATCGATCAGGACCTCGGAAATGCCGCGGGCCAGTCCCTCCATCGAGCGGCCGCCGCCATTGCTCGCGAGGCTGTCGAACGCGGCGATCATGCCCATGACCGTGCCGAGCAGTCCGAGCAGCGGGGCGGCGGTGATCATCGCGCCGATCGCGATCCGCTGCTGGCGAAACGCCTCCTGGAGTTCGAACTTGATCCGGCGGATGGCGTCGAGCCCGGCGGGAGTCGGCGGCACCTCGGCCGGCAGCGAGTGCCGGGTCCGACGGAGGAAGAACAGCAGGTGCGCGCACCGCTCGTACAGCAGGACGGAGAGGACCATGATTGCGATGAACGCCGGCCCGCCGCTCGCAAACACCTCGCGGATGGCGTTCATCGCGAGACGGGGGCGATGTCCCGCTCCGCCGGCGGGGTGTCGCCGACGGCGGCGGTGAACTCGACGGCGTAGCGCTCGAGCAGCGACAGTTTCCGCTGCGTGCGGTGGGAGAGGAAGCCGTGGGCGACGAGCGCGGGGATCGCCACGACGAGGCCGAGTTCTGTCGTGACCAGGACCTCCGAGATGCCGCTCGAGAGCTTGGCCGCGTTGCCGGTGCCGAACACGGTGATCAGCGCGAAGGTCTTGATCATGCCCATGACCGTGCCGAGCAGGCCCATGAGTGGTGACGCGGTCGCGATGACCGCCAGCAGCGGCAGCCGCCGCTCATAATGGAGCCGCTGGCGGAGGGTGAATGCGAAGAGGTGTTCCTCGAGCGTCTCGCGCGGACGACTCGCATACCGCAGGCCGACGTCGAACAGCTCGCGCGTCGTGGCCCGCAGCCGGCCGAGCGCCGGCCGCGACTGTGCGGGGGGCCCGAGCAGCGCGGGGAGCTCGCGCTGGATCACCGCGGGCGAATCGACGGCGAGCCGGCGCAGCTCGATCGCCTTTTGCAGCGCCAGGCCGAGTGCAAAAATGCCGACACCGATGATCAGGTACGCAACCGGTCCGCCGCGATCGATGTGCTGGGCGAGCGTGCCGGTCGTCTCGCGCAGCCGCAGCGACTTGCCGCCGGAGGCGTCCGCCATGATCGAGCCCATCTCACCGCGGAACAGTGGGCCGCGGCCGGCGGCCGTCCAGCCGGGGAGCAGGTAGGTGTTGGGATACGGCGCACCCTCGCGGCTGCGGACCGTGCCGGCGACCGCGCCGTCGGCGCTTTGAAAATAGACCTCGGGCCCGACGAACACGAAGGAGCCCTTGAGCACGGCGTTGCTCCCACCGACCACCGACTCGCCGGACTCGATGGAACCGCCGATCGCCTGCTGCAGGTGCGACAGGAGCAGGTCGGTGGTGGCGAGCGCAGCCGCGGTGTCAGGCTCTTGGGCGGATCCCTCCAGTTTCGACCCCAGCGTGGCGAGCGACTCGGAGTACCGCTGGGCTTCGCCTGGCAGCAGTCCCTCGCCGAAACTGCGCAGGCTGTCGCGGGCCAGCGTGTTCACGTAATTGACGTTCTTGAGCAGCGCGAAGCCGTCGCGCTGCAGGCGCTGTCGCGTGGCCTCGGCCTGGCCGTGCGAGGTGTCGAGCCCGGCCACCTCGGCTTCGAGCGACGCCAGCCGGTCCTGGGCGGTGCGGGCGGCCTCGAGCAGCGGTGCCCGCTCGCGGGCGATCCGCTCGCGGGTGGCGGTGAGCTCACGGGTAGCCGCCTCGATGCGGACCTGGAAGTCGGCGGCTGATTTCGCCGCGGCGGCGGCGAGCGGGTCCGGTTCGGCGCCCGGCGAGACTGCCGGCAGCGCGGTGACGAGTCCGAGCAGGAAAAGAGGGTACCGGGACATGGCGGAATGGGGGTTCATTTCGCCAGCGCGGCAGTGACTCGGGCGGGCACCTCGATGAACCGGGGTTCCTCCTTGTCCTGATAGATGGCGATGAGATGCGCGACCGCGCCGGCCATCTCCGGTCGCGGCTCCCAGGCCCATCCCTTGGGGCCGGGCGAGCCGAGGTAGGCTGTGCGGCCGATCCGGTCGAGCGCGTACCCGTGGCTCAGACCCCAGTAGAGCACTTCGAGCACGCGGCCGTCCTTCACCTCCGGAACGGTGACCAACTCCTCGCCGTACGTGATCGTGCGGTTGAACTGCAGGCAGCGGTTCAGGATGGTCGTGACATACTGCATGCGCTCGCCGGGACCGAGCGCCGGGTTGGCAAGGCTGCGGTACGGCAACTCCAGGGCGAGCGAAAGGCGGGGCGGCAGCGACACGCGGAGCGCGACCAGTTTTTCGGCTGTCAGCCCGAGATTCTGTCCCGCGGTGTTCAGGGCCGTCTTGGAGGCGGTGTTCCGGGCCGACAGGTCCGCGAGTGTGGCCCGCTCAGCGGCGGAGCCGGCGACGAGCGCGGACTTGCGGTTTTCCAGTGCGCCGACGCGTTCCTGCAGCGCCTTGAGGGTGGAGTTCTCGAGTTCGCGCTCCGATTCCCAGTTCGACTGCAGGCTCACGTTTTCGGAACGGATTTTGGCCCATTCCGTGACGAGCTGGTGGACCGAATCGACGGAAGGTGGGGCATCGGCGCCCGCGAGCGGGATCGCACCGGCGACGGCCATGCCGACCGCGAGCATGCAACAGCGGGTGACGCCGCGAAATGGAATCATCATGAGAACCGCGGGGTGGTGCGGGATCTGCAATAGGGGTGGTTGATGCGAAACAGCTGCACCGCCGGGCCGGCATTTGGGGGGCGCCGCCCGGACTTTCAATTTCGCGGCGAACGTGATCGCGCACAATTCCGAACTCGCTCTAATTGGAGAATGGCCTCGGACAGAATCGCGAACCGGCGCACCCTTGACTGCGGGATGCGAAATCGGTCCTGAATGGGGGCGCATGCTGGCTGTCGCCCCTCTTCGTGCCCCGGTGTGGCTCGCCTTCGCGCGGACGGTGCTGCTGCTCGCCCTCTCCGCCGGCGCGGCCATCGCGGCGGACGGCCAGCCCGGTCTCGCGGCCACGCCGCTGGCGCCAAAATCCGGACCGCGCGGCGCGACGATGTTCACCCTGATGCCCCCGGAGCAGACCGGGATCGTGACCAGCAATCCCTACGATGATCCGCGAATGTGGGGCGACCGGTACCAGGAGTTCGTCTACGGCTCGAGCGGCACCGGCGTGGCGATCGGGGACTACGACGGCGACGGCCGGCCGGACATCGCCGTGGCGAGCAAGACGGGAGGCTGCCGGCTCTTTCGAAATCTCGGCGGCTGGAAATTCGAGGACGTCACGGAGAAGGCCGGGCTGGCGGCCAGCGATGGCGACTGGACCGAAAAGGCGAAAAGCTGGATCGGGCTCGGCGGCGCGAAGTCGCTGCCGTGGACGCAGGGGGTGACGTTCGCCGATGTGAACAACGACGGCCGGCTCGACCTGTACGTCTGCCGGTCGGGTGCGCCGAACCTGCTCTACATCAACCAGGGCGATGGCACGTTCAAGGAGGAGGCGGCCGCGCGCGGACTGGCGGTCAACGACGCGAGCGCGATGGCGGCGTTTTGCGACTACGACCGCGACGGCTGGCTCGATGTCTACGTTCTGACCAACCTGCTCGACGCACAGGCCCACCCCGTCGGGCAGCGCGACTATCTCTTTCACAACAACGGCGACGGCACGTTCACCGACGTCACTGACCGGGCGGGCATCACCGGCGAGGCGCAGGGACATTCGGCGACGTGGTGGGACTACGACAACGACGGCTGGCCGGATCTTTACGTGGCGAACGACTTCGCCCCGTCGGACAAGCTGTACCACAACAACCGTGACGGCACCTTCACGGACGTGCTCGACCGGGTCGTGCCGCACACCCCGCATTCCGCCATGGGCGCCGACCTGGGCGATGTGAACAACGACGGGCTGATCGATTTCCTCGTCGCGGACATGGCGACGACCACGCACGAGAAGGACGAGCGCGGGATGGCCCGGATCCGTTCGCTGCTGACGGACCCGCCGCCGGACTCCACCACCGCGCCGCAGTACATGCGCAGCGCCCTCTACGTGAACACGGGCACCGGTCGCATGCTCGAGGCCGCGTGCCTGACCGGACTCTCCGCGACCGACTGGACCTGGGGTCCGCGATTGGAGGACCTCGACAACGACGGGCGGCTCGATGCGTTTTTCACGAACGGGATGGTGCGCGAGCTGCACAACGTCGACCTGGTCCAGCGGATCTCGGCCGCGGATACGCTGGCGGACGGCGTTCGCCTGATGAAATCGAGCCCGCCACTGGCGGAGGAGAATCTCGCCTTCCGCAACCTGGGGAACCTGCAGTTCGAGAACGTGAGCGCGGCGTGGGGCCTGAACCAGAAAGGCGTGAGCTTCGGCGCGGCGTTCGGCGATCTCGACGGGGATGGCGACCTCGATCTGGTGTACACCAATTACGAGAAAGGCGTCACGGTGCTGCGCAACGACAGCGACACCGGACACCGGCTGATCGTCGCGCTGCGCGGCACGCGCTCCAACCGGTTCGGCGTCGGCGCGACGGTGCGGATCGAAACAGCCTCGGGGGTCCAGGTCCGGCAGCTCGTGCTGGCGCGCGGGGTCCTGTCGAGCAGCGAACCGATCCTGCACTTCGGGCTGGGCGAAGACGCCCGCATCGACCGGCTGACCGTGGCGTGGCCGAGCGGGCAGACTCAGGTGTTCACCGGCGTGGCGGCGGATCAGAAGCTGACGATCACCGAGCCGGACGGGCCGCCTCCGGCGCCAGCCGCAGCTGCGCCGCCGCCGCCGGCGGAGTTCACCGACGCGAGCCGCTCCGCGAACTTCGCCTGGCCGTCGCGCGAGGAGCCGGTCATCCCGACCCGCGAGCAGCCGCTGCTGCCGTGGCGGCTGGATCATCGCGGACCGGCGCTTGCGACCGGCGATCTCGACGGTGACGGCCGGGACGACGTGGTCATCGGCGGCACGCCGGCCGACCCCACGCGCATCCTGCTCGCCAGCGGCGCGGGCTTCGGCGCGCCGGCGACGCTCGCGACCGGTGATGGCGACGACGGCCCGCTGCTCGTGTTCGACGCCGACGGCGACGGGGCGAACGACCTGCTGGTGACGAAAGCGGCGGGGCAGCCGGTGCTGTTCCTGAACGACGGACACGGCCACCTGCGGCCGGCGCCGGAGGGCGCGCTCCCCCGCATGACGATCAGCGCGGGCGCGGTCGCGGCGGCGGACTTCGATCGCGACGGACGGCTGGATGTTTTCATCGGCGGCCGCGTCATTCCGGGAAAATATCCGCAGCCGCCGCGCAGCGTCCTGCTCGCGAATCGCGGCGGCCGGTTCGAGGACGTGACCGACTCGCTGGCGCCCGGGATGGGCAGGATCGGACTCGTGACCGCGGCGCTCTGGAGCGACGTGGACGGCGACGGCTGGCCGGACCTGCTGGTCGCGGTGGAGTGGGGCGCAGTCCGCTATTTTCATAACCGGGCCGGCCGCGGTTTCGACGACTGGACGGAAAAGGCCGGGTTCGCCGCCGCAGGCACCGGCTGGTGGACCTCGCTCGCGACCGCGGATTTCAACGGCGACGGCCGGCCGGATTTCGTGGCAGGCAACGTCGGATTGAACACCCCGTACCATGCCGATGCCACGCACCCGGCGTTGCTGTACGACGGCGACTTCGCGGGCAACGGCCGGACGCAAATCGTCGAGGCGACCTACGAAAGCGAGCGGGTGTATCCGTGGCGCAACCGCCAGGATCTCGCCGCCTCGATCCCCTGGCTGATGAAACGGTATCCGCGCAATGACGTGTTTGCGCGCGCCACGGTCCCGGAGATCTTCGGGGCCGAACGGCTGGCCGCCGCCCGCCGGCTCGAGGCGACGGAGTTTCGGAGCGGCGTGTTCCTGAGCCAGCCCGACGGGACCTACCGGTTCGCGCCGCTGCCCCGCATCGCGCAGATCGCGCCGCTGCAGGGAATGGTCGCGGGCGATTTCGACGGCGACGGCCGGGCGGACATCTATGCGGTGCAGAACTCGTACGCGCCGATTCCATCAGTCGGCCGGTTCGATGGCGGACTCAGCCAGCTCCTGCGCGGCGACGGCCACGGCCATTTCACGCCGGTGCCGCCGGCGGCGAGCGGGTTGGTGGTTCCCGGCGATGCCAAGGCGCTCGCGGTGGTCGACCTCGACGGCGATGGCTGGCCGGATTTTCTGGTGACGCGCAACAACGGCACGACGCTCGCGTTCCGGAACAACGGCGCGGTCGGGCATCGCAGCCTGCGTGTGGAACTGCGCGGGCCGGCCGTCAATCCGACGGCGATCGGCGCCCGGGTGACGCTCGAGCAGGCCGACGGATCGCGGCAGACGAGTGAAATCGGTGCCGGCTCCGGCTATTACAGCCAGTCGTCGTCCGCCTGTTTCTTCGGCTATCCCGAAGCGAATCCGCCCCGCCGGGTGCGGGTCCGCTGGCCTTCCGGCCGCGAAACAGACGCGACCGCAGCCGGAGGCACGGCCACGCTTGTGCTCACGGCTCCGAGGAACTAACCCCAGCCCACCAACGATGAGCAACGCAGCTGACTTTGGATTGCGGTCGAGCTCACTGCGCAAAGCAGGCGGTCGAACTTCGGCCGTCGGCCCCAGTGGCGCCGGTCACCGACCGGCGTCGCAGCACCCGCGGCATTCGTACGCCGGTCGGAGACCGGCGCCACCCACCGAGGCGTTCCGCGGATCATGAAACCCGTTGCTGCATTTCGCCGGGCCCCCTCCGTGCCTGCGCAGTGGCCGGCGAAGCTGGCGCTGGCCCTGTTCGCGCCGCTCGTTTTTTTCGGATTGCTCGAAGGAGCGCTCCGGGTGGCGGGTGCCGGCCGGAACACCGATTTTTTCATCCCGGATGACCGCCCCGGAATCTATCGAACCAACCCGCGCTACACCGAGCTGTTCTTTCCCGCTTCGTTCGGACTGAAGCCGGTGAACTTTCGGATCGCCCGCGAGAAACCGGCGGGCGCGATGCGCGTATTCGTGATCGGAGAGTCCGCGGCGATGGGGGTGCCGGAGCCCGGGTTCGCGATCGCCCCCCAGCTGCGTGCGCAATTGGCGGCGGCGTACCCGGGTCGAAAGATCGAGGTGTTCAACCTCGGCATGACCGCGATCGATTCGCACGTGATTCGCCATATCGTGCGACAGGCCGTGGGCTTTCATCCCGACGTGCTGGTCGCGTACATGGGAAACAACGAAGTCGTCGGACCCTTCGGGCCCAGCTCGGCGACGGCGCATCGGGCCCTCCCGCTCTGGCTGGTGCGCGCCAGCATCTGGGTTCGCAGTACCCGCACCGGACAGATGATCCAGACTCTCATGCAACGGCTGGGAGGGGCGGCGCGAGGTTTCCAGGACTGGCGCGGGATGGAAATGTTCGCCGGCCGGACCGTGGCGGGGAACGATCCGCGGCTCGCGGCGGTGTACGCGGATTTCGCCGCGAATCTCGGCGACATCCTCGAGTATGCCCGTGGCGCCGGCGTGCACGTGATCCTTTCCACGGTGGCGGTGAACGTGCGTGACTGCGCGCCTTTCGCCTCGCGGCACCGCAGCGGGCTATCGGCGGCGGAACTCGCGGACTGGCAGCAGGCGATCGACGACGGCGGCGCCGCGGCGGAATCCGGCGATCCGGCCGCGGCGGCCCGGCTGTTCGAGCGGGCCGTGCAGATCGACCCCGAATACGCGGAGAGCCACTTCCTGCTGGCGCAGGCACGGGAACGGCAGGGCCGGCCCGAGCCGGCCCGGCAGGAATATCTCGCGGCGCTGCAATGGGACGCGCTGCGTTTCCGGGCGGACGCGCGGATCAACGAAATCATCCGCGGCGCGGCGCGGGCGGCTCCCGCGGGCGTGACGCTGGTGGATGCGGCTCGGGCGCTGGGCTCCGATGCGACCTCGACCGCGGCACCGGCCGGCCACCAGCTGTTCTTCGAGCACGTCCATCTCGAATGGGCGGGCAATTATGCGCTGACGCGGGTGCTCGCGCCGGCGGTCGGCCGGGCGCTGTTTGGGGTGGAAGCACCAGCCTCGGCCTGGCTGGATTCCGCGGGCTGCGCCGACGCGATTGGATTCACGGAATTCGGACGGGCGACGATGGCGGTGCGCATGGAAGAGCTGACCGGCCGCCCTCCGTTCACCGGCCAGTCGAGTTACGCCGCGGACCGGACGTGGCTGCGACAGGAGATCGCCGCGGCCAACGGCGCGCTGTCGGCGCCCGGGGCGATCGCGGCCGCCGCGGCAAAAATCGAAGCGGCGCTCGACCGGAATCCCGGCGACGGGTTCCTGACCTTCCATGCGGGCATGATCGAGGCGCGGCTCGGCCGGCTGGACCGCGCGCTGGAATTGAGCGAGGCGCTTCGCCGGATCGAGCCGCCTTCGCCGGAGCAGGCCGCGCAGAAGGCGTTCTTGCTCGAACGACTACAGCGGCCGCGGGAGGCCGAGCAGGTGCTGCTCGGGTCGGTGCGGACGGATCCCTACTATTTTCAGACCTACGCTCTGCTCGGGCAGCTGTGGATCGCGACCGGCGAAAAACCGAAGGCGCAACGGTACTTCGAGGCGCTGATCCGGCGCATGCCGGACAGCCGCGCGATCCGGCACCCGTACGCCCAGCTGCTGGTCGCGGATGGCGACTGGGCGGGGGCGGAGCAGCAATGGCGCGCGGTGTTGCGGACGACTCCGGACGACGAAGGGGCGCTGGCGCCGCTCGTCCAGCGGCTGGTCCAGCGGGGGGAGCGGGAGGCGGCGTTGGAGCTGATGCTGCGAGCGCATGCCTACAACCCGCGCGACTACGCGAACAACGAGCGACTGATCGAAGTGTACGATGCCCAGGGCGACACGGAGAGGACCGTGAGGTACATGCAGGATCTGGCGGCGAGCGGTCCGGTCAGCGCAACGCTGCATGCCGACCTGGCCGCCCGGCTCGGGCAGCTGGGTCGGAAACGCGAGATGAGGATCGAACTGCACCGCGCGCAAAGAGCCGCGGCTGAGCAGGGCGACGAGGCTCTTTTGAAACAGATGAACGAGGCGCTCCGCGGATCATGATGACCGTGGCGATACTTCGCCGGGGCGCGGGCGCCCGCTGCCGGCGGGCGGTGGCGATCGCGGTGCTGCTTGCCGCCGGCTCGCGCGCGATTGCGACCGAAGGGATCGTCGCGACCGAACTCGCCCCGCGCTCCGGACCGCGCGGCGCAACGATGTTCACCGCGCTTTCGCCGGCGCAAACGGGAGTGGTCACCACCAACGACTACGCGGACCCGAAGATGTGGACGGAGCACTACCAGGAACTCGTCTTCGGCGAAATGGGCACGGGCGTGGCGATCGGCGACTACGACAACGACGGGCGCCCCGACATTTTCGTGGTGAGCAAGACCGAGGGCTGCCGGTTGTTTCGCAATCTCGGCAATTTCCGGTTCGAGGACGTCACCGTGGCCGCGGGCCTTGCCGGCGCGGGAGGGACGTGGTCCGCGGGGGTGGCGGCGGTACGCCGCTGGATGGGGCAGGGCGCGGCGGGCGCGCCCGACCCGGAGGCGTGGAAGCAGGGGGCCGCGTTCGTGGACGTGAACAACGATGGCCTGCTCGACATCTACGTCTGTCGTTTCGGCGCGCCCAATCTCCTCTACATCAACCAGGGCGACGGCACGTTCAAGGAAGAGGCGGCCGCCCGCGGCCTGGCGATCACGGATGCCTCGGGGATGGGCGCGTTCTGCGATTACGACCGCGACGGCTGGCTCGATGTCTATGTGCACACGAACATGCTCGACGCCGCGACGCACCCGAACGGCCAGCGCGGCCACCTCCTGCACAACAACGGTGACGGCACCTTCACCGAAGTGACCGAGCATGCCGGGATCCGCGGGGAGACCGCCTCGCACTCGGCGACGTGGTGGGATTACGACAACGACGGATGGCCGGATCTCTACGTGGCGAACGACTACGCTCCGTCCGACCACCTCTATCACAACAACCGCGACGGCACGTTCACCGACGTCATCGACCGCGTCGCGCCGCACACGCCGTACTACGCGATGGGTTCCGACCTGGGCGACGTGAACAACGACGGGCTGATCGATCTGTTCGTGGCGGACATGGCGGCGACGACGCACGACAAGGATTTCCGCGGAATGGCGAACTCGCGGGCCCGGGCGCAGGAGGAACCGGCGGACCCGGCGGTCGCGCCGCAGTACATGCGCAACGCGCTTTATCTCAACACCGGCACGGGCCGCGTCCTCGAGGCGGCCTGCCTCGCGGGCATTTCCGCCACGGACTGGACGTGGTCGCCGCGGCTCGAGGACCTGGACAACGACGGACGGCTCGACCTGTTCGTCACGAACGGAATGATCCGCGAGTACCACAACAGCGATCTGCTCGAACGCGTGATGGGCCGGGAAAACCTCGCCGCGCAGCGGCAGGCGGTGCGGATGAGTCCCGTGCTCGCGGAAACGAATCTCGCCTTTCGCAACCGGGGCGATCTGCGATTCGAACCCGTCGCCGCGGAATGGGGACTGAATCAAAAGGGCGTCAGCTTCGGGACCGCGTTCGGCGATCTGGATGGCGACGGCGATCTGGACATCGTCTATGCGAATTACCAGGGCGGCGTGACGATCCTGCGCAACGACTCGCAGACGGGACACCGCGTCGTGGTGGCATTGCGCGGAACGCGGTCGAACCGCTTCGGCGTCGGCGCGACGGTCCGGCTGGAGAGCGCGATGGGCGTGCAGGTCCGGCAGCTGGTGCTCGCCCGGGGTTACCTTTCCACCAGCGAACCGATCCTGCATTTCGGGCTCGGAGACGACACCAGCATCAAACGGCTGACGGTGATCTGGCCGGACGGCGGGAGCGATGCGTTCACCGATCTGCCGGTCGACCGCAAATTCGTCATCACCGAGCCGCGATCGCGAACCGCGTCGGCGGTGCCGGAGCCGCCGCGACCGGCGCAGTTCTCCGAGATTGGCGGGACTGCGGGACTGAACTGGGTCGCGCGCGAAAAGCCGTTCGCGAAGTCCGACCGCCAGCCGCTGGTGCCGGTCAGGCTGGACCACCGCGGTCCCGCGCTGGCCGCCGGCGATCTCGACGGCGACGGACGGGAGGACCTGGTGCTGGGTGGAACGGGCGAGGAATCCGCCCGGGTGTTTCGCGGGGCCGCGGCGCGGTTCAAGTCGGAGCCGCTGGCCCCGGCGGCGGGCCCGGCTGCGGCGGTGGACGGGCCGCTGCTGGTCTTTGATGCGCAGGGCCGGGGGACGGCGGATGTTCTGATCACGAAGGCCGGATCCGACCTACCGGCCGGCGCCCCGGGATATCAGCCCGAACTGCTGTTCAACGACGGTCAGGGGAAGCTGCGCCCTGCTCCGACGGATGCGCTCCCGTCGCTGCCAATCAGCGCCGGGGCGGTGGCAGCGGCGGATTTCGAGCGGGACGGGCGACTAGGTTTGTTCATCGGCGGCCGGGTGCTGCCGGGCAAGTATCCGCTCCCTCCGCGCAGCGCGTTGCTCGCCAACCGCGGTGGGCGGTTCGAGGACGTGACCGATGCGCTGGCCCCGGGGCTGCGCGACGTCGGGCTCGTCACCGCGGCGCTGTGGAGCGACGTCGATGGCGACGGCTGGCCTGACCTGCTGATCGCGCTCGAGTGGGGCGGGATCCGCTACTGGCACAACGATGCCGGCCGGCGTTTCACCGACTGGTCGGAGCGCGCGGGATTCGCCGCCGCGGGCACCGGCTGGTGGACTTCGCTGGCGACCGCCGATTTCAACGGCGACGGGCGTCCGGATTTCGTGGCGGGTAATGTCGGCCTGAACACACCCTACCACGCGACGCCGGAGCGGCCCGCGCTGCTGTTCTATGGCGACTTCGCGGGCAGCGGCTCGCCGCAGATCGTCGAGGCGTTTTACGAGCGGGACCGGCTCTATCCGTGGCGGGCGCGCGCCGACCTCGGCCAGCAGATTCCCTCGATCCTGAAGCGTTTTCCGCGAAACGACACCTTCGCGCGGGCGACGGTGCCGGAGATCCTGGGCGAACAGCCGTTGGCCGCGGCCCGCCGCTTTGCCGCGACGGAATTTCGCAGCGGCGTGTTCCTGAGCCAGCCGGACGGGACGTACCGGTTCGAGCCGCTGCCCCGGATCGCGCAGATCGCGCCGATCCAGGGACTCGCGGCCGGGGACTTCGACGGCGACGGGCAGGCGGACATTTACGCGGTGCAGAACTCGCATGCGCCGGTGCCCTACGTCGGACACTTCGACGGTGGGCTGAGCCAGCTCCTGCGCGGCGACGGCCGTGGTCACTTCACTCCGGTGCCGCCGGCGGCGAGCGGGCTGGTGGTGCCGGGCGATGCCAAGGCGCTGGTCGTCACCGATCTCGACGGCGACGGCTGGCCGGATTTCGTCGTCACCCGGAACAACGGCGCCATGCTGGCGTTTCGCAACGGGCACGTGGACGGCAGGCATTCGTTGCGGGTTGCGCTCCGCGGGCCGGCGGGAAATCCGACCGGGATCGGAGCCCGGATCAGCGCCGTTCACGCCGATGGAGCCGTGGAAATTGCAGAGGTGAGTGCCGGCAGCGGATACTACAGCCAGTCGAGCGCGGCCTGTTTCTTCGGAGGCACGGCGACGAATCCGATCCGGCAGGTGCGGGTGCGCTGGCCGTCGGGAGCCACCACGGAAACGTTCGTGCCGGCGAACGAGCCGGTGGTCTCGATCCGCGCGCCACGTTGAACGGCGGTATCGAAGGTGCACGAGCCGGACTCGGTGAGCCCGGGCTCCCCGGCTACAAGATCACGAGGCCGCGGACTGCATCGATGGAGGGACGACCTCCGTGTCGTCCGAGAACGTCGGGCGACGTTCGCGGACCGGACGGAGCCGGTCCCTCCACCCGGCCGCGCATGTCGCGGGTGCTTCGCCGGCCCGCCGGTCGGAAACCGGCGACACCTGGCTGGCGACTGCGGCTGCATCACGAGGCCGCGGACCGCATCGATGGAGGGACGACCTCCGTGTCGTCCGAGAACGTCGGGCGACGTTCGCGGACCGGACGGAGCCGGTCCCTCCACCCGGCCGCGCATGTCGCGGGTGCTTCGCCGGCCCGCCGGTCGGAGACCGGCGACACCTGGCTGGCGACTGCGGCTGCATCACGAGGCCGCGGACCGCATCGATGGAGGGACGACCTCCGTGTCGTCCGAGAACGTCGGGCGACGTTCGCGGACCGGACGGAGCCGGTCCCTCCACCCGGCCGCGCATGTCGCGGGTGCTTCGCCGCCCCGCCGGTCGGAGACCGGCGCCTCCTGGCCCTGCCGCGTTGTCGCCCGGGGTCGGTGACCCCGCTCGGATGGAGCGATGCGGCTCAGCGCGGACCGATGGACGGCTCCCGCGCGTGCCACGGCTCGGGATGAACGGTCACGTCCGCTCCGGGGAGGACGGCTTGCACCACCTGCTCGATGCGCTCCGTGAGCGGATGCACCGTCTGCAGGGGCAGCGCTCCGTCGAGCAGGACATGGAGGTCGACGAAATAGTCCGGACCGGAATGGCGGATGCGCACCGCGTGGCAATTGTGCACGCCCTCGATCGCCTCGACGGCCGCCTTGACACGATCTGCCGCCCCGGCAGGAGCGGCGTCCAGCAGGGCGTGGATGGTGCGGACGCCAAGCTGCAGGCTGACGAGCACCACGATTCCGGCGACGAGCAGCGCGGCGATGGCGTCGGCCTTGGCGAGAAAGGCGAGGCCAGGAAACCAGCCCGCCAGCCGCACACACACCAACCCGAGAATCACGACCGCGGAACTCCAGACATCCGTGCTGAAATGGAGTGCATCGGCCTCGAGCGCCTGGCTGCGGTGCTTTTTCGCGACGCGGGCGAGCATGCGCGACCGGTTGACGTCGACCACCACCGAGATCAGCAGCACGCCGAACGCCCAAAGCGACGCGTCGACGTGGACGGTCGTGCGCATTAGGCGGATGATGGCCTCGTGAATGATCCAGGCGCAGGTGCCCAGCAGCAGGAGCGTCTCGATCAACGCCGAAAAATTCTCGATCTTCCCGTGCCCGTACTGGTGATCGGCATCGGCCGGCCGGCCAGCCAGCCGGACGGCGACATAGGTGACGGCGGCGGCCAGCAGATCCAGCGCCGAGTGCGCGGCCTCCGCGAGGATGCCGATCGAGCCGCTCCACACGCCGACGACCACCTTCAGCGCGGTCAGCAACAGCGCTGCGCCCACGGAGTTGAGGG
The DNA here is from genome assembly GCA_963705935.1 of uncultured Verrucomicrobiae bacterium. Lineage (GTDB taxonomy): Bacteria > Verrucomicrobiota > Verrucomicrobiia > Opitutales > Opitutaceae > Opitutus. The sequence goes on from OY970130.1 coordinate 409,466, forward strand.
CCGCGGACTTCTTTTCGTGTTCGGCGTTGGAGGAAGACATTGAGGTCGGGACCGGTGGGGCGAACCCGCCGCGCCGGCGGGACCGGGGCGGGGGAAGGTTTGGTTTGTCGGCTGAGCCGAGGTTGTTCAAGCGCGCGTTGCAGTTGGCGCGACGGTTTCCGCTCCCGCAGCGGCGCCCGGCCGGGTGAAACCACGCTGACGATGACGCCTGGCGATTGTTCCGAACGGTCGGAAGATCTGCCCGGCGAAGCGGATCCGCCGGCCCGAACCGCCCGAGATATCGAAAAAGTCCTAGCTTTACTCGGGAAAATCCTCACGACACCACGGGTTCCAGCGCTAAGCTCCGAAGGCCCGTTCGTCCGGACGGCGCCCCCACCCAAGCCAACCCCGACCCGCACCGCAACAATCGTCATTCGCATCGGACTCGCCGTCGTGGGAACCCTGGTGTTCGACACTCATTGACGCCGCGCCAAACCCCCGCCCCGTGACTGCCCGCCCCCTCCTTGCCGTCCTCGCGATCGAGGACAAGACCACGATCTTCGCCGTCGTCGCGTTCTACCTGCTGATGCTGATGGGTATCGGCCTGGTGTTCCGCCGGTTCAGCAAGGATACGAGCGACTACTTCCGTGCCGGCGGCAAGGCCACGTGGTGGCTGCTGGGCGGGAGCATGTTCATGCAGGCCTTCAGCGCGTGGACGTTCACCGGTGCGGCCGGGGCGGCGTTCCAAGCCGGCTGGAGCCTGCCGCTGATGCTGTTTTCGAACGTGCTGATTTTCCTGAGCTTCGCCGCGATCACCGGTCCCTGGTTCCGCCAGCTGCGCTGCGTCACCGGAGCGGACGTGGTCCGGCTCCGGTTCGGGGCGCCGATGGAGCAGTTCATCGCGTATCTCGGAATGATCATGGGGCCGCTGTATGGCGGCGTGCAGCTGTACGGGCTGGCGATCTTCACGTCGGTGCTGCTCGGCGTGAAGATCGCGCCGACGATCGTTCTGCTCGGCTTCGTGGTGCTGTTCTATTCCGCCCTGAGCGGCGCGTGGGCGGTGCTTGCCGCCGATTTCATCAAAGCCGTTGTGCTGATGCCGATCTCGATCCTGCTCGGGCTCGTGTGCCTGCATCAGGTTGGCGGCGTCAGCGGGCTGCTGCACGCGATCCAGCACGCCGGCCTGTCGGCGGCATTCGCACCGGTCAAATCGCCGGCGGTGCTCGCGACGATGGAGGGCATCAACCCGAGCTGGTTCACGGTCTCGTTTTTCTGTGCGTGGTACGCGAATAATCTCATCAACTCGAACGCGCTGAGCGGCGCCTCGTGCCCGCGGTTCCTCTGCGCGAAGGACGGCCGGGAGGCGCGGCGCGCGGCGCTGTTCGCCGCCGTGCTGTTCTTCATTGGCATCTTCATCTGGTTCATTCCGCCGATGACGGCGCGGCTGCTGATTGCCGACCAGGTCCGCGCGATGCCGCTGGCCAAGCCGGTCGAGGGCGCGTACGCCGCGATTTCGATCTTCCTGCTGCCGCCGGCGCTGGTGGCGATCGTGCTGACCGGCATGTGCGCCTCGACGATGAGCACGCTCGATGCCGGTCTGACTTCGCTGGCCGCGAACATCACGGAAAACGTTTACCCGGCGCTCTGCCGCCGGATCGGCGTGCGGCCCTGGCAGGGACGGCCGCGGCTGGTGTTCGCGAAATTCGTCAACCTGTCGTGCGCGATCGTCATCATTTCCTGTGCGCTGGCGATGGCGGCGTACGGCCAGGGCGGGGTTTTCAAGATCCTGATCGACGTGCTGGCGACCGTGGTCCCGCCGATCGCGGTGCCGATGGTGCTGAGCCTGTTCGTGCGCCGCGTGGCCCCGGTCGTGCCGTTTGTGTCGATCGGGGCGGGACTCGCCGTGTCGCTGTCGATCTATCTCGCGCCGCTCCTGTTCGGTGCGAACGCCTGGACGTTCCAGGCGCAGGTGGGGACTGTCGGGCTCGTGAGCCTGGTGGGTTTCTTTGCGGTGCGCGCGCTGCGGCCGCCGGACGAGGACACGCTGGCCCGGGAGCGGGAATTTTTCGGGCGCCGCGACCGGCCGGTCGACTTCGCCGCGGAGATTGGCGTCGGCAACGACGGCCGGCAGCTCCGGATCGTCGGGGCGTTTGGCGTCGTGCTCGGGCTGTCGATCCTGCTGTTGCTGCTGCCCGCGAGCAGTCGGGGGCATGCCGGCGAGATCGTTGCGGTGGCGGTCACGACGCTGCTGGTCGGAGTGCTGATGGTGCGGGCGGGCCGTTCGCCGGCCCACGCGGAAGCGCCGACAAGCACCTCGGCGGATGCGCCGGCGCCGTAGCGGATCGGAACCGGGCGATGATCGAAGGGCGGAGCGTAGGCCGCCTGCTCGCAGGCGCGCGGTTTTGGACGAAAGGAGGCGTTGAGCTGCGAGGAGGCGTTTGGGCGCGAGCAAGCTCGCCGCCTACGCCAACCCGGTATGGCGCGAGCAAGCTCGCAGCCAACCCGGTTTGGGCGCGGGCGAGCTCGCGGTCTACGGATCGGACCGCCTAAGTCGAAATTGTGCTAACTGCCGACGGCAAAATGCTCACGAATTTGCGCGTCCGCCCGTATCGTCGTCGCGCTGCCTGACGAACATGCTTACCTTCCGACCCGGATTGCCGCCGACCGCCTCGGGCGGATGCGCGCCTCCTCCGCTCTGGCTTGCCGGGAAAAGGAGTGACAGAGTCCCCCCATCGCACGGCAACATTCTCGCACCATGAATCACGCATCCCGTCCGCTGGCCGCAACCCTTCCCCCCTCGGGCGCACCGGCGTGGCGGCCTCGGTTCGTTCGGCGCGGCCGCGCGCCGGCGGATCGACCGAAAGACGAGAGCAGGCCGCCTGGCGGCAGGCGCGGTTTGGGCGAAGGAGGCGTTGAGGCGCGAGCGAGCTCGCGGGCTACGGATCGAACCGGGCGCTGCCCGAAGGACGAGTGCAGGCCGCCGGCCGGCAGGCGCGGTTTGGCGGCGATCGCGCTGGCGCTGCTGGCGGCGGCGGTCGTGCCGGGCGCGACAGCGGCAGGACCGGCGGGACGCCCGGCCGGTGCGGTTGCGGCGCGCCAGGATCAGCCGCCGCGCAAGGTCCTGGTCGGCACCGTGGTCAGCGGCTACGACGTGTTCACGCAACCGCTCGAGCGGCGACTGCAACAGATGGATGAATACCTGGAGGAACTCGCCGGCGCGGCCCGCCAGGAATATCCGGGGCGCCGGCTCGATCTGGTCGTGCTGCCGGAATACCTCCTCGGCCACCGGGGCGACACGCTGGCGCAGAAAACCGTCCGGCTGGGCGAGGTCCTGCCGCGAATTTCCGCCGCGGCGAAAAGCCACGGCTGCTATCTCGTGGTGCCGATGCTCCTGCACGAAGAGAGCCCTCCGAATCGCTACACCAACGCGGCCGTGCTGGTGGATCGCGAGGGGCGCGAGGTCGGGATCTATCGCAAGGTGCATCCGGTCGCGCCGCAGAACAGCGACGTGATGGAAGGCGGCCTGACACCCGGCCGCGATTTTCCGGTATTCCAGTGCGACTTCGGCCGCGTCGGCATCCAGACGTGCTTCGACATGCTCTACCCCGATGGCTGGCAGGCGCTCGCCGACCAGGGCGCGGACATCGTCGCGCTGCCGTCGGCCTCGCCGGAGACCGTGCATCCGATCGTGTACGCCGTGGAGCACGGATACTACATCGTGAGCGCCACCCCGCGGGATCACTCGGCGGTCTACAACCCGGTCGGCATGATCGAAGCCGAGGTGACGCAGCCGGGGGCCGTGCTCGTGCATGAGATCGACCTTTCCTGGGCCATCCTGCACTGGGACCCGGCGCTCGACGAGGGAGCGGCGCTGCGTCGCCGGTTCGGCGACAAGGTCGGCTATCACTGGTACCACGCCGAGGACAACGGGCTCTTCTGGTCGAACGATCCCGCGATGCCGATCGGCCGCATGCTCGCGAGCCTGCACCTCTCCGTTTACGCGACGGAGGTCGAGCGGCAGCGCCAGGTGCAGGACCGGTCGCGCGGCGGCCCGCCGGCGACGCCGTGAGCGGGCCCCGGCCACGCACCACGAATCACAACAAGAACCAGGCGATCGCCGCATCCCCCTTCCGCCATGAGCCAGCCTTCCCCAACGCCCGCCGCGCTGCCGATCACGGGCACGTTCCTCGACGAGATCTCGCACGACATTCCCCACCAGAACTGGGGTCCCGTCGAATGGGAGCGCGATTTCCAGGCGATGCACGCGATGGGAATCGACACCGTGATCCTCATCCGCAGCGGGCACAAACACTGGCTGACGTATCCGTCGGAGGTGCTGATCGCGCGGGAACAGTGCCACCGGCCGCCGCTCGATCTCGTCGACCTCTTCCTCACGCTGGCGGAGCGGCACGGCATGGCGTTCTACTTCGGGACCTACGACTCCGGCCGGTATTGGATCACCGGTGACTCGCAGAAGGAGATCGATCTCAACCGCGCCGCGGTGGACGAGGTCTGGAGCAAGTACGGCCACCGCCCGGCGTTCCGGGGCTGGTACCTCACGCAGGAGGTGAGCCGCCGCACCCGCGGGATCATCGACGTGTACGCGACGATGGGCCGGCACTGCAAGGCGCTCTCCGGCGGAAAACTGCCGGTCCTGATCTCGCCGTACATGGATGGAATCAAGGCGGTGAGCGCGTTCACCACCCCCCTGAACAAGCCGGACGCGGTGACGCTGCAGAAGCACGAGCAGGAATGGGACGAAATCATGGCCGGCATCGCCGGGGCGGTCGACATCGTCGCATTCCAGGACGGGCACGTCGACTTCCACGAGCTGGCCGGCTACCTCGCCGTCAACCGCACGCTCGCGTCGCGGCACGGTCTCCGCTGCTGGACGAACAGCGAGAACTTCGATCGCGACATGCCGATCAAGTTTCTGCCGATCAAATGGGAGAAGCTGCTGCTGAAGCTGACGGCGGCCGGCGAGGCGGGGCTGGAAAAGGCGATCACCTTCGAGTTTTCTCACTTCATGAGCCCGAATTCCGCGTACCTGCAGGCCGGGCATCTGTACAACCGGTATCGGGAGCATTTTTCGCTCAAATGATCGCCCAGCACACCCTGCCGCCCACTCGATTCGAACGCGTTCCGCTGGCCGTTTTCCGCACGAGCCTGGACGCCTCCCGCGCCGTCGCGGCGGAAGTCGCGGCGCTGGTGCGCGCCCGTCAGGGCGAGGGAAGGCCAGTCGTGCTCGGGCTGGCGACCGGTTCCACGCCCGTCAGCTTCTACGCCGAACTCGTGCGGCTGCACCGCGAGGAGAAGCTCAGTTTCGCGCACGTCGTCACGTTCAACCTCGACGAATATTTCGGCCTGCCGGACGCGCATCCGCAAAGCTACCACAGCTTCATGCGGGCGCACCTGTTCGACCACGTGGACATCCCGCCGGCGGCCATTCACCTGCCGGACGGACGGATCGCGAAGGCGGACGTCGAGGCGCATTGCCGGGAGTACGAGGAGAGGATCCGGGCGGCAGGCGGGATCGATTTCCAGATCCTCGGCATCGGGCGGACGGGCCACATCGGATTCAACGAGCCGGGCAGCCCGCAGCGCTCCCGCACCCGGCTGGTCACGCTCGATCCGCTGACCCGGCGGGACGCCGCGGGCGATTTCGGCGGCGAGGACCAGACCCCGCGGTACGCGATCACGATGGGGGTCCGCACGATCATGGACGCGCGCCGGATCGTCCTCATGGCGTGGGGCGAGCACAAGGCGGAGATCGTGCGGGCGGCGATCGAGGGCGAGGTCACGCCGCAGGTCACCGCCTCGTTCCTGCAGGACCACGATGACGTTCGCTTCGTGCTCGACGAGGCGGCGGCAGGGGCGCTCACCCGGTTCCGCACGCCGTGGCTGGTGGGCGCGCTGGAGGATCAGGGGCTGAAATGGGACGAGCACATGACCCGGCGCGCGATCCTCTGGCTGTCGCGGCAGCGGCGGAAGCCGATCCTGAAGCTGACCGACGACGACTACAACGAGGCCGGGTTGCAGGATCTCCTGCAGGTCTTCGGCTCGGCCTACGAGGCGAATCTCGCCGGGTTCTACCAGATGCAGCACACGATCACCGGCTGGCCGGGCGGGCGCGACCCGGCGCGGACCCGGCCGGGCGACGCCCCGGTCCGGCCGCTGCGCGCGGCGAGCGCCGGCGTGTTTCCGAAGCGCGTGCTCGTACTTTCGCCCCACCCGGACGATGACGTGATCTCGATGGGCGGCACGCTGTGCCGGCTGGTCGAGCACGGACACGAGGTGCACGTGGCCTACCAGGTTTCGGGCGCAAACGCGGTTTCCGACGAGTCGCTCTGGCGCGCGTTGCTGTTTGCCCGAGCCGTCGCGGGCGGGGAGGCGGCCGCACCCGGGAGCGAGCTGATCTCCGCCTACGAGACCTCCGGCGCGCTGCCGGTCTCGGCCGAGGCGACGCGCTGGAAGGCGCTGATCCGCCGGCACGAGGCGATCGCCGCCGCGCAGGTGTGCGGCGTGCCGACGGCTCGTCTCCATTTTCTGGATCTTCCGTTCTACTACGCCGCGCCGGCGCGGCGGAGGGAGCTGGGCGAACCGGACGTGGAGATCGTCCGCGCGCTGCTCGGCGAACTGCGGCCGCACCTGATCTTCGCGGCCGGCGACCTCGACGACCCGCATGGCACGCACCGGCTTTGCCTCCACGCGCTGCGCGAGGCGCTGGCCCGCAGCCGCGGCGAGCGCTGGTTCGCCGACACGGAGCTCTGGTTCTACCGCGGCGCCTGGGCCGAATGGGAGCTCGACGACATCGACCTGGCGGTTCCGCTCAGTCCGCAGGAGGTCCTGCGCCGCCGCCGCGCGATCTTCCGCCACGAGAGCCAGAAGGACCAGGCGCTGTTCCTCGGGGACGACCGGCGGGAGTTCTGGCAGCGCACCGAGGACCGGAGCCGCCGGCTGGCCGAGGCGTACAACGCCATGGGCCTGGCCGAATACGAGGCGATCGAGGCGTTCAAGCGCTCCGCCCCGGAAGACTTCCTGCGCGCCGCGCCGCTGTGACGCCGGCCGCCTTTCACCGATGAAGCTCTCCCAGATCGCCGCGCAGCTTTTCACCGTCCGGGATTTCTGCGGGAACGCCCGCGACCTGGCCGACACCGCGCGGCGGCTGCGCGCAATCGGCTACGAGGCCGTCCAGCACACCGGGAACAGCCCGGTGCCGCGCGACGAGGTGGCGCGGATCATGGCCGGCGAGGGGCTCACGATCTGCGCCACGCACGAGTCGGCCGCGGCGATTCTGGACGACCCCGACCGGGTCATCGCGAACCTGCAGCAGACGGGTTGCCGGCTGACGGCGTATCCGTTTCCGAACGGCATCCAGTTTTCCGATGCGGCGGCGCTGGCGGCGTTCGTCCGCCGGCTCGATGCCTCCGGCGCGCGGCTGCGCGCGGCCGGCATCACGCTCGGGTACCACAACCACGACATCGAGTTTCTCCGGTTCGGCGAGGGCACGGTGCTGGACTACATTTACGCCCAGACCGATCCGCGCCACCTCGTCGCCGAACTGGACACCTACTGGGTGCAGTACGGCGGCGGCGACTGTGTCGAGTGGTGCCGCAAGCTGGCGGGGCGGCTGCCGTTCCTCCACCTGAAGGACTACGCGATCACCGCGGAACGGAAACCGCAGTGGTGCGAAATCGGGTCGGGCACGCTGCCGTTCCGCCGGATCATCGACGAAGCGGCACGCTCCGGGTGCGAGTGGTTCATCGTGGAGCAGGACACCTGCCCGGGCGACCCGTTCGAGTCGCTCCGGCTGAGCTTCGAGTACCTGAGGACCCGGCTGGTGGAGTGACGTGCGCCGTGTCCGTGCCGCGTCGGTCCGACCGGTATTATGTGCCGCCACGCCTCCCGAATCTTCGAATGAAAACTGAACGGAACCCAAACGGAACGAAATGAACCTGGAGTCCCATCGCGTTGTCTTCACCCGAATCCGCCAGGTCGAGCTGCAGCCGCAGCCGCGACCCGCCATCGGGGCGCACGAGGCGTTGGTGCGCACCGAACGCACGCTGATCAGCCCGGGCACCGAGCTCGCGCTCTACGAAGGCACCCACTCGGGGCTGGCGGACCCGGAAATCGCCTTTGCGAAATTTCCCCACCATCCCGGGTACGCGGCGATCGGTCGCGTGGAGCAGTGCGGCTCGCACGTGACGGGGCTCGCGGCGGGCGACCGGGTGTTCTTTCTCGGACGGCACGAGTCCTGGGCGACGCTGAATCCGGCCTCGGTCTGGTTGCAGGTTCCGGCCGGCCTGTCCGACGCGCAGATCCTGCTGGCCCGGCTGGTCCAGATTGCCGCGACGGCGTCGTGCTGCTTCCGCGGACGGCCGGAGAAGGTGATCGTGCTGGGCGCGGGGCTCATCGGCCTGCTCGCGGCGCAGGTGCTGCAGGCGCAGGGCGTTCCCGCGGTGGTCGTGCAGGACGTGAACGCGGCGCGGCTGGCGCTGGCGAAGCGCTGCGGGGTGGCGCGCGTCGCGCTGGGCTCCGGCACGAGCCTGCAGCCGGCGCTGCTGGAACTGGGTGGCGAGCCGGATGTGGTGATCGAGGCGACGGGGGTGCCGGCGCTGGTCCCGCCGGCGCTCGCCGCCGTCCGGCGGCGGGGTGATGTCGTGCTGCTCGGTTCGCCGCGCGGCGGCATCGAGGTCGATCTCTACAAGCAGATTCACCGCAAGGGCACCGCGCTGGTCGGCGCCCACGAGGCGATGCTCCCGGACCGGGCGGCCGCCGGCACGCCCTCGCGCCAGGCGCTGCTGGAGCAGGCGGTCGAGTGGATGCGGACGGGGAAGATTCACGTGGACGGGCTGATCACGGACATTGTCCGGCCGGAGACGCTGCCCGCCACCTACGAGCGGATTTCGCGGGACAAGGACCACGTGCTCGGGGTGATCGTCGACTGGAGCTGAGCCGATGCCACACCGCTCCCGAACGGTTCCCGGCTGCTCGGGCTTCGCGTGCCGCGCCGCCATCTGGCTGGCGGCTCTGGCGCTGCCGGTGTCGGCGGCGACGTATTCCTGGCAGGAACCGCAGGCCGCCTGGGAGTTCTCGGGCCCTGCGCTCGCCGACTTCACCGGACGGCCGGTGATCGGACCCCGCGATCCCGGCGCCTTGCAGCGCGTGCGCGGCATTCCGCCGGCGCCGACGCGATAGGCGTTCGAACGGTCCGGATCACCGGCGAGCGGGCAGGGAGTCGCCGTCGTGCCAGTCGACCGGCACGTAGGTGACCATCGCCGTGCGTGGCGCTCCCCGCTGGTTCATTCGCGACAGGCTGACGACCTGCTCCATCGCGAGTGCCCCGAGTCGCTCGTAATCGGCGACCACGCCCGCGACGGTCGCAATTCCCGGGGGCAGACCGAGACACGCCCAGCCGACATCGCGGCCGGCGACCAGTCCCGCGGCCGTGAGCAGCGTTCCGAATTCGAGCGTGTCGCTCAGCACGGCGTCCACCCGTTGCGACTCGATCCACTCCCGCACCTGTCGGGGAGCCAGCGTCGCCGGCAGGAGGAGCGGCGGGACGGCGCGGAGCTCCGGCGTTTGGTTCTGCTCGATCAGGTAGCCCGCGCGCAGCAGGTCGCTGCGGGTGGCCTGGCCCGGCGCCAGCGCCAGCGCAATCCGGGCGTAGCCTCGCGATCGCACCTGGCGCACGGCCAGCCGCGCGCCCTGGAGCAGGTCGGGTGCGATCGTGAACTGCGGTGCGGCCCACTCGAGACATCCGATCTTCACGGCGCAGTATCGCTCCCACTTCAACCGGAGCGGCGGAACCCCGGCGTCCATCGGCGCGACGACGAAACAATCGATGCCGCGCGTGTACAACACCGACTCGAGACGTTCGGGGGCGAGCGCGCCGCGGCCGACGAGGAAAAGCTCGGCGCGATGGTAGAGCGACTGGGCGGCCAGCGCGACGCCCCGCCAGATCGCAGCGTGCAGCGGCGAGGCGTTCAGTTCCCGCAGCGAGCCGAAACCGGCGGCGAACGCCACCACCGGGAACGCGCGGTGCTGGACCGCCGATGCCCGCCGGGCATTGAAGGCATCGAGCAGCGGATCGCGCCGGTAACCGGCCTCTGTCGCCGCCTGCTGGATGCGCTGACGGGTCGCGGCCGAAATCGCCGGGTGGTTGCGCAGCGCCAGCGAGACGGTCGACGGATGCACGCCGCCGGCCAGCCGCGCGACGTCGCGCATCGTGACCCGGCGGCGGTCAGCGGGCGGCGCCGATTCGCTGGGGGGCGGATGCGCCATCGTGCCAGATGCCTTCGACATAACTGCGGGTCGGTGCCGCGGGGACACCGTATTGCTCCGATTGCAGCAGGGCCGCCAGCATGCCCGTCAGCTGGCTGCCGACCAGTCCGAGATTTGCCACGACGCCGGCGAGGCTGGGCGAGGGCTGCCGGAGGCAGAGGCAGGCGCAGGCGACCGACTGCGGGCAGGCGAGCCCGCCGGCGTGCACCAGCCGGCGGATGCTGGCCCAGTTGCAGATCACCGCTTCGATCGACTCCCGCCGGATCCACTCCGCCAGGATCTTCGCGGCGGCGGGCAGCGTGAGATTCGACGGAAACAGCAACGGCTTGGCCCGCTGGCTCCGGCGCAGCGCCGACTGCTCGAGCAGGAAGCCTCCGACCGGCAGGTTGGCCGTCACGATCTCGTCCGACGCGCCGACCGCCAGCCCGATGCGCTGGTAGCCCAGCGCCCGCAGTTTCTGGAACGAGAGCCGGACGGCGTGCAGCTGGTCGTTCGACACGAAGGTGAACGCCGGCTGGAGATGGCGCGAATCGATCTGCACGACGCAGAACTCGTCCCAGTTCAACTCCAGGCCGCGCCGGTCGGGTTCGAAGGCGCCGATGATGATGCCGTTGATACCGCGCTTCCGGAGGTACCGGGACAGCGAACGGGAATCGTGGTAGCCGCGGTCGACGAACAGAACCTCGAAGCCGTAGCCGAGCGCTCGGGCTTTCTCCTCCGCTCCGCCGAGCAGCGCGCGAATGTAGGAGGCGTTGTAGAATCCGTTTTCCGGCGAGCGGTTCGACAGGTACGCGATGCGCGGCGGGGAGGCCGCCGCGGCCGCCGGCTGCCGATGCCGGCTCAGCGCCGCGGATACAGGGTGCCGCTGGTAACCCATGCGCAGGGCGGCGGCGAGGATCCGCGCCCGGGTGTCCGGCCGCAGGCGCGGATCGCCGCGCAGCGCCATCGAGACGGTGGTGAAGTGAACCCCGGCGGCCTGCGCCACGTCCTTGATCGTCGGCAGGTATCCCATCTCGCGTCCTTCAGCTCGCGTCCAGCGCCAGCACTCCCGTGCGCCGCAGCCGGATCGCCTCCATCAGCGCCACCTGCTGGCGGCAGTCGCGGAGCCCGGGCGTCATCGGCCCGCCGGTGCGCACGGCATCGAGGAACGCCTCCAGCTCTCCGGTGATGCCCATCCGTTCCACCATCGCGCCGTCCGGATCGGAGTACGCGGTCGCGCGCCGATTCCCGCGCCAGTGCTCGAGCGTGCCCGGCTCCGGCGCCGTCGGCGAGGCCGGGATCGTCAACGCGAGCGAGTGCCCCACCGCCTGAATCCGGGCGGATTCCGCGTTGCGGCCCGCGACCGGCTGCACGTTCAGCCACACCCGTGTGCCCGAAACGCACTCGGCCTCGAGCACGAAGTTCACGGCCACGCGGCCGCCCTGCGTCTGCTCCTGGAACCGCAGCTCCGCCGTGCGGAAGGGGCTGCGGGCGAGGAAGAGCACCGCGTCCACCGCGTGGATCGCGGTGGTCGAGAAGTCCGGATCCCAGCGGTCGCACCGCACCAGGTCGTAGTCGATGCGCGCCACCGTCGGGGCCGGCAACTCGCGCTCGAGCAGCGCCTGCGCCTGCCGCATCACCGGCATGTACCGCCGGTTGAACGCAACCTGCGCGCGGCCGGGCACGGCCTGGGTGGCGATCAGCCGGTCCAGCTGGGCGCGAATGAGCCCGGGAGGTTTCTCCAGCAGGAGGGGAAGCCCGCGTTCGAGCACGAGTCCCGCCGCCGCGGGGGTGATGACGGGCGGCACCGCGAGGACGACCGCGTCCGGCTTCTCGGCGGCGAGCATCGCCGCGACGTCGGTGTGGGCGCGCGCGTACCCGAAGCGCTCGGCGAACTCCCGGGCGCTCGCCGGATCGGAATCGCAGCAGCCGGCCAGCTCGGTGTCGGGGTGCGCGTCGACGTACCGGCGCTGGGCGGGACCGTGACACAGCCGGGCGAAAGCGCCGCACCCCACCATGCAGATTCGCAGGCTCATGTCCGAAGACCGACTCCGCCGGCGGCGGCGGGCAACACCAACTCGTCTCACACAGTAGGCAAAAGCGGCCTAGCCGGGCCGCGTCGAGTGGAAAACAGGTCCAGCCGGCAGGCGCCGCCCGGCCGGTTTGGGCGCCCCTGCCTAATGAGTGAGCCGGCCGTCGGCTATCGCGGGGGCGGATCCGTGAGTAGGGTGCGCCGCGTGCCCCGGATGAACCCACCCCTTGCCTCGCTCGCCCGGCAATACCGTTCCGCCCTGCTGGACGACGTGCTCCCGGTTTGGGCGCGGCACGGCGCCGCGTTTCTCGCCCGGCACGGGCGCGCCCCGGGCGGCGACTGGTATTTCAGCCTCGATCGCGCCGGCCGGCCGCTCGTGCAACCGTACAACATCGGGATGGCGGCGGTCGTCGACGGGGTCGCGCCACCGCAACACGGAGCCGATGGGTGCGGCGCGGCCGGGTCCGGCCCGCTCGCCGGGGAGGTGCCTAATGAATGAGTCTCGGGGCGTTTGCCCCGGCGCCAGGTCCGCGCATCGGTTCAGCCGCCAAGAGGGACCGGCGGATCGATTCGGAACGACACGCCGGGCCCGGCGCGGCACACGCCTGACCACAACATCGAACGAACCTTCACCGGTGCTGGACCTTCGCGGGACGCGCTCGGAATGCATCACCTTCATCCATTGCTGATCGATCGGGCAAACGTCCGGATGCCGGGACTGAGCATCCTCGCCTTCGCCCTGCACCGCCATCTGCCGGCGGATCCGGCGGTCGAGCCGCACCGCCACCGCTGGAGCCAGGCGCTGCTTTACCTGAGCGGTCAGGGATCGCAGGCGCTGGAACAGGGCACGCTGCCGGTCGAACCGGGGACCGTCGTGATTCTTCCGCCGGGCGTGGTGCACTCGTTCCGGCGCGCCGGGGCGCGTGCGCCGCTGTCGCTCGCGATCGATTTTCGCCTCGATGGCGAGCAGTTTCGCAACGAGGCGGTCTGCCGGATCACCCGCTCGGAACTGCTGGAGATCCGCCGGGAAATGGCCGGGCTGCTCAGGTTGCAGACGAGGGCCCGCGGCGTCCTGCCATGGGAAAGCACGACCGTGGTGCTCCACCTCCTCATCTCCCTCCTGCGTGCCGCGGGGTGGGTCGAGCGGGCGCGCCTCCCGGGAGTGGCGGAAATCAGCCCGGCCATCCAGCAACTCGTCTCCAGCATGGATCCGACCCTGCCGCTGCTCAATGTCGTGCAGCGAAGCGGCTACCATCGCGACCACCTCAACCGGCTGGTCAAGAAGGAGACCGGTCTCACGCTCGGCCAGATCCGCAACCAGCAGCGGCTGGCGAAGGCGAAGGAACTCCTGGCCGAGGGCATGCAGGTGGGCAGCGCGGCCGCCAGCGTCGGACTGCCGGACCAAAGCTATTTTGCCCGCTGGTTCCGGCAGCAGACCGGGCGTCCGCCGTCCCAGTGGCTCCGGCTGACCTCGTGACGCGTTCACGAAATCGTAACCTGGAGTTCACCTGCGGCGTTTGACCGGGCTGGATTTTCCCCGCGCCTTTGGCGGATGAAACACCTCCTGGCCCGTGGTTTGGCGGCGGCGTTGGCGTTGGGTTGCATCCAGGCGGTGCGGGCCCAGATGGCGATCACGGGCGGCGGCAGCTCGTTCGACCAGCCGGCCTTCGCCAAGTGGTTCGAGGCCTACCGCACCGTGGATCCCAATGTGGCGTTCAACTATCAGGCAAACGGCTCGGGCTTCGGCCAGAGCGCCCTGCTCAGCCAGACCGTCGATTTCGGAGCGTCCGATTTCACGATGGACGACCGGAAGATGGCGCGTTCCTCGAACGGGCCGATCCTGCAGCTGCCGATCGTGGCGGGCGCCGTCGTGCTGTCCTACAACCTCCCCGGTGACCCGAAGCTCAAGTTCGACGGCGAGACCGTCGCCGAGATTTTCCTGGGCACGATCACGAAATGGAACGACCCGAAGATCGCGGCGCTCAATCCCGACATCCAGCTCCCGGACAGCGACATCGTGACGGTCCATCGCTCCGACTCGAGCGGGACGAGCTACATCTTCACCGATTACCTCAGCTCCGTCAGCCCCGCGTGGTTGTCGAAGATCGGGCGCAACAGCACGCCGAACTGGCCCGGTGGCATCGGCGGAAAGGGCAATGCCGGCGTGACCGGCCAGGTCAAGCAGCTCCCCGGCGCGATCGGCTATGTGGAGCTGGCCTACGCCGAGGAGAACAAACTGCCGTACGCGACGATGCGAAACAAGGCCGGCCGGCTGGTCGATGCCTCGCCCGATTCGGTTTCCGCGGCGATGGCGTCGGCGACCGTTCCCGAAGATTTCCGTTTCTCGATGGTCAACGCCCCGGGCGACAACGCCTATCCGATCGCGGGGGCGAGTTGGGTCCTGCTCTACCAGCACCAGTCGGATGCGACCAAGGGGCGTGCCCTGGTCTCGTTCTTGAAGTGGGCGGTCACCGACGGACAAAAGATCTCGCCGCAGCTCGCCTACGCGCCGCTTCCCGAGGCGCTGCAGAAACGTGTCATCGCGCGGCTCGATACCGTGACGTATTGAGCGGGTCCGGCTCTCCGGCCACCGCACCCAGTCGCCGCTCCGTCCACGATCCATTTTCGCGTGCAGGCCACCGCCGTCAGATCCGAGTTGCCGGCTGATCTGCCGATGGCGCGACGCGACGCGGCGAACCGCCGGGCGAACTTTGCGTTCCGCTCGCTGACCTTTCTGGCCGCGCTGCTCATCGTGGTGATCCTCGTCGTGCTGGTCTGGACGCTTTGGTCCGGGTCCCTGCCGACCCTGCACCGCTTCGGCCTGAAGATGCTGGTCGGCCGGGAGTGGAACGCCGGGGACCAGGAGTATGGGGCGCTGCCCTTCATCTACGGCACAGTCGTGACATCGGCGATCGCGCTCGTGCTCGCGGTGCCGCTGAGCGTGTTCACGGCGATCTACCTGACCGATCTGGCGCCGACCCGGATCCGCCAGCCGCTGGTGTCGGTGATCGAAATGCTCGCGGCGGTTCCAAGCGTCATCTGGGGCCTTTGGGGCATTTTCATCCTGGTGCCCTGGCTGCGCACGATGGTCTTTCCCGCGCTGCGCGCCGTGTTTGGCCCGGTGCCGGGGCTGAAGGTGCTTTTCTCGGGCCCGATCTTCGGACTGGGGTACCTTTCCGCCGGGATCATCGTCGCGGTGATGATCACGCCGATCATCACCGCAGTCTCCCGCGAAATCCTGCGGTCGGTCCCGGGCCTGCAGCGGGAGGCGGCCTATGCGCTGGGCGCGACGCGTTGGGAAGTGACCCGGATCGCGGTGCTGAGCTATGCGCGGCGCGGACTGATGGGCGCCGCGGTGCTCGGCCTCGGCCGGGCGCTCGGCGAGACGATGGCGGTGACGATGGTGATCGGCAACAGCCCCCAGATTTCCGCCTCGCTCTTCGCGCCGGGGTACTCGCTGGCCAGCGTCATCGCCAACGAGTTCGGCGAGGCGGCCAGCGACGTGATGTACACGAGCGCGCTGTTCGAACTGGGCCTGATCCTTCTCGGCATCACGGTCGTGGTGAATGTCATCGCGCTCCTCCTGGTGCGCACGTTCAACCCGGGCGGCGCGCGGGTGGCCTGAAGCGAAGTCGCGAACCCATGCATCCCGCGCCCCAGAACTGGCACCGCTGGCGCAAGGCGAAGAGCGCGATCATGAGCGGCCTCGCGATCACGAGTGCCGGCTGTGTGCTCGTGCCGCTTGGCTTCGTCCTGTTCCACCTGATCGCGCGGGGGGCGTCGTCGCTGAACGTCGCCTTCTTCACCCGGATCCCGACCGCCCCCGGCACGGTGGGCGGCGGCATGGCGAACGCGATCGTCGGCTCGATCGTGCTGCTGGCGCTGGCATCGTTGATCGGCGCGCCCGTCGGCGTGCTGGCGGCGATCTACGTTTCCGAGTACAGCGGTTCCCGGTTTGCCGCCGGCATCCGGTTCATCGCCGACGTGCTCAACGGCGTGCCCTCGATCATCTGGGGCGTGCTCGTCTACGGCCTGGTCGTGGTGCCGTGGCACGGGTTCTCCGGGCTCGCCGGGGGGCTGGCGCTCGCGATCATGATGATCCCACTGGTCACCCGCACGACCGAGGAGGTGCTGCTGCTGGTGCCCCACGGCTATCGCGAGGCCGCGCTCGCCCTGGGCATCCCGCGCTGGAAGATCATCGTGCACATCGTCGTCCGCACGGCGTTCAAGGGGATCGTGACCGGCGTCCTGCTCGCGGTCGCCCGCATCGCCGGCGAGACGGCGCCGCTGCTGTTCACCGCGTACGGCAACCTGAACTGGGCGCATCGGCTCACCGAGCCGGTGGCGGCGCTCCCGCTTCAGATCTACACGTACGCCGTCTCGCCCTACGAGGACTGGCACCGGCAGGCCTGGGCCGGTGCGCTCGTGCTCATCGCCATCATCTTCTTCCTGAACATCGGGGTTCGATTCCTCACCCGGGGACGACGCATATGAATTCCTCCGCCGCCACTCCCAACTCCCTCCGCCCGGCCCCGCCCGCCCCGCATCCCGGTTCGATCGCCCGGCCGGTGGGTCACATCCCGGCTCCCGTTTCCCCCGCTGCCATCCGGATGGAGCACGTCAACCTCTGGTACGGCGAGAAACAGGCGCTCTTCGACATCAGCCTCGAATTCCTGGCGCGCCGCGTGACCGCCATCATCGGCCCAAGCGGTTGCGGCAAGTCCACGCTCCTGCGCACGCTGAACCGGATGCACGAGGTGGCGCCCGGGACGCGGATGACCGGGCACGTGTCGCTCTTCGGCCAGGACTTGTACCAGGCCGGCACCGATCCGACCGTGCTGCGCCGGCGCGTCGGCATGATTTTTCAGAAGTCCAATCCGTTCCCCACGCTTTCCGTGCGCGAGAACGTGCTCGTCGGGCTGCGGCTCAATGGCGTGCGCGACCCGGCGGTGCTCAACCACCGGCTCGAGGAATGCCTGCGCCTGGCCGCGCTGTGGGACGAGGTGAAGGATGCGCTCAACCGGCCCGGCATCGGCCTGTCGGGCGGCCAGCAGCAGCGGCTTTGCATCGCCCGGGCGATCGCGATGAAGCCGGAGGTGCTGCTGATGGACGAGCCGTCGTCGGCCCTCGATCCGCTCGCCACGGCGAAGATCGAGGAGCTGATCCACCAGCTGAAGGAGCAGTTCACGATCGTGATCGTGACGCACAACATGCAGCAGGCGGCGCGCGTATCGGACTTCACCGCGTTCCTGTACCTCGGCCGGCTGATCGAGATGGGGCCGGCCGGCCAGATCTTCAGCGCGCCGCGGGAGAAGCAGACCGAGGAGTACATCACCGGGCGGTTCGGCTGAGGATTCGAACATGGACACCAGGCAGCACGTTCTCACCAGTTTCGACGAGGCACTCCAGCGGCTGGGGGGTGATCTCGCCGCGATGGCGTCGCTGACGCGCCGGAGCCTCGAAAACGCGAGGCTCGGGCTGGAGGAAGCCGACCTCGAACGGTTCAACGCGGCGATTGCCGACGACGACGAGATCGACCAGCTCGAGATCGCGGTCGGCAGCGACGGCGTCGAAGTGCTGCGCCGGTTCCAGCCGGTCGCGCGCGACCTGCGCCACGTCGTCTCCGCCCTGCGCCTGTGCGGCGACATCGAGCGCGTCGCCGATCAGGCGGTGAACATCGCCCGCAAGGCGCGCAAGATCGATGTCATCAACCTGGCGCGCTACCGCGACCGGCTCAGCGCGATGCTGGCCGCCGCAACCGCCCTGTTCACTGCGAGCGTGCAGTCGTACGAGGACGGCGACGTTGCGCTGGCGCGCGACATCCCGGTGCGCGACCGCCGGCTCGACGAGCTGAATGCCGAGATCACGGAACAGGCGACCGCGGAAATCGCGCGCAGCCCCGAGCACGTCGCCGACCACCTCGCGGTCATCCTGATTGCGCGCCACATCGAACGGATCGGTGACCACGCGAAGAACATCGCGGAAAATGCGATCTTCGTGGTTTCCGACGAGGATGTCCGCCACCGCCGCCCCGACCAGACCGCCTTTCCGGCCTGAGCCGGATCGGCGCCAGCCCGAGCCCGGTGATGGCGCGGCGCGGAGGAGAGGAATGGGCGAAACGACGCGGAGCGGAAGCGGGGCAGCGAGGAAGGAGCGAGATCGTGTCTGGATTTGCGCGAGGGCGCGCGGTACGATCGGCGGCATGAGTTCCCCCTGGTTCCGCTTCGCCCTGTCCGGTCCCCTGAGTTCCCCCGAGTCCCGCTTTGCTCTTCTGGCGTTCACCTTGATCGCGCTTCGGGCCGGCGCCGCCGACCGCCCGGTCGCGGTGGCCGATCCGGCCGCCACGACTGGGGCCTCCGCCGGTGAATGGTTCGAATGGCCGGCCGTCGAGCCGCGGGCCGGCACGGCACTCGATCTGGCCGGGTTGAACGCCCGGCCGGCCGGAGCGCTCGGCCGCATCGGCGTGCGCGACGGCCACTTTGCGACGGCCGACGGCACCCGGATCCGGTTCTGGGGCTGCAACATCAGCGCCGCGGAAAACTTCGTCGACGCCGAGATGGCGACCCGTCTGGCCCACCGGCTGGCGCAGGGAGGAATCAACATCGTGCGGCTGCATCACCTGGACAACAACTGGGCCGTGGCCACACGGGGCAGCATCTGGTCACCCGACGATCCGCGCCGGCTGAAGATCGACCCGGTCCAGCTCGACAAGGTGCACCGGTTCGTCGCCGCACTGAAGGCCGAGGGCATCTACGTGAACGTGAACCTCAAGGTTTCGCGCACGTACTCCGCGGCCGACGGGTTTCCCGCCTCGGTTTCCGACTGTCCGCCGTTTCAGAAGCGGGTGGACTATTTCGACCGGCGAATGATCGAGCTCCAGAAGGACTACGCCCGGCAGCTGCTGACGGCGAAGAACCCGTACACCGGCTTCAGCCTCGCCGACGATCCGGCGGTGGCCGTGGTCGAGATCAACAACGAGAACGCCTTGCTCGGACTGCGCACCCGCGACGTCGGCCGCGGGCTCGAGCTGCTCCCGGAGCCGTTCCGCGGAAATCTCGTGGCGCTCTGGAACGCGTGGCTCGCGCGCCGGTATCCGGATTCCGGAGGGCTCGCGACCGCGTGGCGTCAGGGCGCCACGGCGCCCGGCCGGTCCGCGGTCCCGGACGCGGCGCGCTGGCACCCGGACGCACAGCCTGGCAACGAGGTGACCGTCGACGCGACGGATGCGCCCGGCGGCGTGCACCTCGACGTGGTCAAAAGCGACGGCGTGCGCTGGCGCGCGGCGGCGTACCTGGATCCGATCGATCTGCCGGATTCCGAAACCTACACCGTCACGTTTGCCGCGCGGGCGGACGCCGCCCGTCCGGTGATGGTCACGCTCGGGCGCGACGACCCGCGCTGGCGGACCGACAAGTGGCGGACGCGCGGCCTGTACTCGACGATCGCATTGACGACGGAGTGGCAGCCGTTCCGGTTCGTCGTCAACACGCATTCGGTCGTCGACGTCGGCTCGCGTTTCTCGGTCATGGCCGGGCATCAGACCGGACAAGTCTGGCTGAAGGACCTGCGGATCGAATCCGGTTCGCCCACCGCCGGCCTGCAGTCGGGGCAGTCGCCCGCGCAAGGGAACGTGCCGCTCCCGCTCGACGCGACGCCGGCGCAGTGGAACGACTGGCTGACCTTTCTCCTCGACACCGAGACCAGCTATGTGGCGGAGATGCGATCCTACCTGATCGATGTTCTGAAGGTGCGCGCGCCGATCGTCTGCACGCAGGCGAACTATGGCGGCATCGCCGGGCTGGTTCGCGAGAAGGCGTCGGACTACATCGACGCGCACTGCTACTGGCAGCATCCCGACTTCGGCGGACTCGCCGGCACGTGGAACCTGGCGAGCTGGACGATCAACAACACCCCGCAGCTCGGGGAATTTTCGCCGCGCTGGTTTGGCGAACTCGGCGGAATCGCGCTCCTGCGCGTCGCCGGGAAGCCGTTCAGCGTCACCGAGGTCGACCACCCGGCGCCCAGCGATTACGCCTGCGAGATGTACCCGGAGCTGGCGACGTTTGCGTCGGTCCAGGACTGGGATGCGCTGTATCCGTTCGACATGGTACAGGCGGGGCTCGCGCAGGACGACGGCACGATTCGCACGTTCTTCGATCAGCGGCACCATCCGGCGAAATGGGGCTTCGCGCCGTTCGCGACGCGCGTGTTCCGGCTCGGCCTCGTGCCGCCGGCGCCCGCCCGGCGCGAGCTTTTCGTGCGCGGTCCCGTCTGGTCGCAGGCGAACCACCTGGACGTGCTCTGGCTCCGTCAGCAGCCGGGCCAGGACCTCGGATTTCTGACCGACCGCCTGAGCGTGGATGAAAACCTCCTCGGGCCGGACGGTGCGACCCACGTCGAGCGGATGCCCGGGAAGACCGCGGCCGCCGCCCGGCTGGAGCGCACCGCACGCGGCCCGGTGTACGTCGTCAACGCGCCGCAGGCGGCGGCGATCACCGGGTATCTCGGCGGCGCATCGCTGGCGGAACCCGAGCTCGCCATCGCCTGCGATGCGTTCGGGTTGAACTTTGCGGCGATCACGGCGGTCGCGCTGGATGCGAGGCCGATGCCGGACTCGGCGCGGGTGCTGGTCACGCTGGCGGCACGCGCGGCGAATCAAGGGGCGGTGTGGAACGAGGCGCGCACCTCCGTCGGGGACCGCTGGGGACATGGCCCGGCGATCGTCGAACACGTGCCGGCGACGATCCGGCTGAAAGTCAGCGGTCCGCGCCAGGTCTTCGCGCTCGCGCCCGATGGCACGCGGGCCGCCGAGATGAAAGCGGAACTGCGCGACGGCTGGATGGCCTTTTCGACTCGGACCGGCCCGCGCACGATGCACTACGAAATCGTCCCGCGCTGAGGTCGAACGCGGGTTTGCCCGCGCGAAGCGTGTCGCGCGTCAGACGGTGCCGTAGGCTGCGAGCTCGCTCGCGCCCAAACCGCGACCGCAAGCAGGCGGCCTACGGGGTCGAACCGCGCGCGGACGCCGGCGGCCTACGCCCCAAACCGTGGCTGCACGCACGCGGCCTACGAGGCGGCCGCGCGGGGGGCGGCGGTCTTGAACCTGACGACGAGCAGGCGCAGTTCATCGTCGAGAAATTTGTTCACCGCACCGGGCTCCAGCACGTAGGTCCACGACTCGTTGTGCGTGCCGCCCTCGACCCGGAGTGATTTCCACAGCGTGATCGTCACGCGCTGGATCGTCGCGCCGCGCATCACGCGCTGGCTGTAGATCAGAAAGGATTTCTCCTCCGATCGGGAGTTGTAGATTTGGTTGCACCAGCCGGCCTTCCCGAGTTCGGCGAGAAGTTTGGCATGGCAGTCGGGCGGCGTCTGCTGAACCCGCTCGGTGGCGATCGTCACGTCGTAGTGGCCGATGCGCGCCTTGGTTTCAGTGACGGAGGCTTGGAGGGTGGCGGTCGCGAGTCCGACAAGGACCGACAGCAGCACGACAGGGGTATTCATGCACGAGGGGGATGGTGTACGTATCGGCCTCGTTGGCACGCAGTTGATCCTGGCGTGCAGCGCCCTGCGCCGGCCCGGTCGCGGCAACGACGGTCGCGGCGGCCGGCCCGTCGTCCGGCCGACCGGTCAGCCGAGGCGGCGGGCGCAACTCATTGCCTGATCTCCAGAGGGAAACGCGCCGCCGCGCGATGCCGGTGACCCGCGGGTGCGAGCCGGAGCCGCGCGATCGAAAACGCCATATGAGCCTGTCTAACGGAAATGATGTGAGCGCCTTATTCCCGCCGTTCTGCCTGTCGCTGGCGATCCGCGCCCGACCCCCGGCCGCGCTCCCGCGGGTGTACGAACGCACACCGGAGACTCGCGCGAGGATCACCGGTGTCGCCGGCCGCCGTTTCCTGGCCCAGAAGCGGAAATTTGCGCGGCCGTAACGGTCTGGCCCCGTATTTGCTTTTTTCGGGGCTGAATGCCGCTACCATTCGCGTCCATTTCATTCTGCCAATGAAGAAAACAACCAAAGTAACCAAAACGCTCACCCCGGCGAAAAAATCAACGAAGGTCGTCCTCAAGACCCGCGTCGAGCCCGCCGTTCCGGTGGCGCCGGCCGCGGTTGTCACGACGATCACTGCCAACATCGACGTTGGCTTCGGCAATACCCTCTACGTCCGGGGCGAAGGCGCCGGGCTCAGCTGGGAAAAAGGCGTGCGCATGGCCTGCGTGGCCGACGACCGCTGGTCGCTCACCCTGGGCGAATCCGCCCGCCCGGTCGTTTTCAAGTTCCTGCTGAACGATGAGACCTGGTGCGTGGGCGAGGACTACGCGGTCGCTCCCGGCACCTGCGTCTCGTTGACGCCGATGTTCTGAGTCAGCGGGCCGGCCGGGCGGGCGCGCTCTGCGCGTCCGGATTGAGGGTCAACAGCCGGGTCCTGATCCGCTCGATCGCCGCGTCGCGATCGGCGAGCTGTTCGCTTGGAATCAGCTCGCAATGCAGCCGCACGCGTGAAAACGGGCGCGGAAGGTAGAAGCCATCCCAGCTGCCGAGGCGCCAGGCCGAATCGAACTCGCCGCCGATCAAAAGCACCGGCGCGCCCGTCCGTCGCGGGACGATGACCGCCCCCGGCTTGAAGTCATAGCATGGGCCGCGCGGCCCGTCCGGCGTGATGCCGATGTCGTTGCCGCCGCGCTGCACGTCGATCAGGGCCGTCGCCGCCTCCCGGCCGAAATTGCTGCTGGATCCGCGCACCGCCTTGAGCCCGCCGACCATCGCGAAGAACGTCGTCAGGAGCGCACCGTCGCGGCTGGCGCTGATCAGCGCGTACAGCGGCCGCTGGGGGCGGTAGCGGCGGTGGATTTCCGACGCGAGGAAGAGCCGGTTGTGCCAGAGCACGAAGGCCACCGGCACGTCGCACTTGGCGCAGTTGCGTTCGTCCTCCGCGGTCGTTTCGAACCGCACCGTGCGCCCCCAGAGCCGGACGAGCTGGACCAGCGGCCACAACAGCACGCGGCGCCAGAGGGAGACCGCGTGGACCCGGGGCGCTGGTGCTGGAGCGGATGTGACCAGTGGGGAGTTCAGACCCTGTTTGTCGGAGAAACTCGCGGATCCGCCAAGCGCAGACTCGGCGCGCAATTTCCGTCGCGATCGGGTTCGCCGGCTCACCCTGACCGCCGGTCCGGAAACCGGTTTCGCTCTCGAACCGTTGACGCTGCCGCTGATTCGCATCACCAAGCCGGCATGTCCGACCCGCTGCCGCGCTGCCCGCACCTTCCGGCGCCGCGCGCCGTGCTGGACTGGAGGCTCCTGCACGGATTTCGCGACGCGCACCGCGGCGAGGAATTTTATCGTGCGTGTCTCGAATACGGGCACGCGCTCTGGCTCCGCGAACGCCCGGCGAGGGCGATGCTCTGCCTGGATCGTGCGTTCGGCGCGGAGCTGCGGGGCGACGAGCGGGTGCTGCACGACTGGCCTTTGCCCTACGGCGCCGTGGCGTGGCTGCTCGTTCACACCCCGGCGCGGATGTTTCTGGGCAATCCACGCGTCCACTTCCAGCACTACGCCGGACGCATGAACGAGCCGCGGCGCGACCAGCGCCGCTGGCGCGCATGGGCCTGCTGGGCGCTCGTTCGGGCGGTTCGTCCGGACCTGCCGGGAGACCCGCGGCACGAAGTCATCGAACCGACCAACGATGAAATTGCGGCCGGGTTGTCGCGTGCCGGGGTTCCCGGAGAGACCGGGTTGTGGCAACGGGTGATGCGCGGCGGGTCCGGGGCGCACGCCATGGGGCAGGGATCGAGCTAGCCAGAGCTTGTCCCAAGGGCGCGGGATCGAGCTGTAGCCGGGGTCGACGCAGGCTGTCGGACTTGAGCTGTCGGTCGGAGTGGCGCCGGTCTGTGACCGGCGAACGCGGCTGTCCGGGAGGTCCGACCTCAGGCGGCGCGGCCGATCAGCACGGTCAGCTGCGGCTGCGGATGGACCAAACGGTGCTCGCGCAGTCCTGCGGCCGAGCGCTCGACGATTTCCCGCGGCAAGACGCCGTAGTTCAAGATCAGCCAGGACGGCCACCCGAGGGCTCGCACCCGCGCGATCAGTTCGTCGTGCAGCGCGCAGCGGTTTCCGCCGGGAGGAAACGCGGAACGTGCCGGCATCCTCCGGTAGTATTCGGCATCGCGCTCGCCGGCATAGAGATCGTCCGCTCCGCCCCACGGTGGATCGCCGAAAATCACGTCCGGGGCCGGACGGCCCGCCGGCCAGGCCGCGAAGAAGTCGCT
Organism: uncultured Verrucomicrobiae bacterium; assembly: GCA_963705935.1. Taxonomy (GTDB): domain Bacteria; phylum Verrucomicrobiota; class Verrucomicrobiia; order Opitutales; family Opitutaceae; genus Opitutus. The sequence continues at coordinate 434,007 of OY970130.1, forward strand.
CTCGACGATCTCCACCTCGGCATGATGCTCGCGCACATTTGCCCGGGCGACTGCCAGCGCGGCGCCGTCGACGTCGAGTCCACTGACCTGCCACTCGGGGTTCTCGACCTTGAGCGAGATCGCGAGCGTGCCGGCGCCGACGCCGAACTCCACGACGCGGGGAGGCCGGCCCAACTCACGCGCGATCCGCCGACCCTCGCGATTCACCACCTCGACGAGATGCGTCAGCTCCGGGTCGGTCACGTAGGCGCGCGAGTCGATCGCGAACCGCCGCCCGCGGAAGTAGAGGGCTCCGGCGGCATACGCGGCCGGCTCGCCGCCGCGGACGCGCTCGCGCAGGGCGGCGAGCCGGGCGGCGTCGTCTCCGGCGGCGCGCACGAGCAGCGCGTCGCCCTGGGGGTCGATGGTGGTGTCCGCCGGCATCAACCCGTGTAGCGGATGGCGAGGACGGTGATGTCGTCGGCCTGGGCGTGACCCTGGGAGAAGACCGACACGTCCTTCGTCACGGTTTCGACCCATTCGCCTGCCTTCAGCTCGAAGGAAACCGAGGAGAGCAATCGTTCGAGCCGCGGTTCGCCGTAGAACGAGTCGTCCGCCGCGATCGCCTCGGTCACGCCGTCCGTGTACAGGCACAGCGTTTCGCCGGGCTGAAGCTGGAGCGTGTGCCGCTTGTAGACGGCACCGGCCATGACGCCGAGCGCGACGCCGCCGCCCGGAGGCAGCATGCGCGCGCCGGCCTTCGTGCGATGGTATGGCCGGTTGTGTCCGCCATCGGTGTAAACGATGGCGCCGGTGCGCGTGTTCAGCACCCCGAGGAACATCGTGACGAACTGGTACATCTGGTTCTGGTTGACCAGGAGTTCGTTCGTGCGGCGCAGGATTTCCTCGGGCGACTCCAGCAGATCGGCCGTCGCCTTGGCGCGGATGACCGTCAGCGTGACGGCCATGAACAGCGCCGCGGGCATGCCCTTGTCCGAGACGTCGCCGATCACGAAGCAGAGATGGTCGGCGTCGAGGGGGAAACAGTCGTAGAGATCGCCGCCGGCCTCCTTCGCCGGCTTCATCGCCGCGTGCAGATCGACGCGGTCGGAGGCGGGAAACTCATGCGGCAGCATGCTCGCCTGGATGTCGCCGGCGATCTTGAGCTCGTTTTGAAAGCGCTCGTTCGCGGCGGTCGTCTCCTTCAGCTCGATCAGATACGTGCCCAGCCGGTCCTCCATCCGGATGAACGCGTCCGCCAGCTGGCCGACCTCGTCGTGCCGGCGGGCCGGCAGCGCGGCGATGCGCCGGCGCAGCGGCGAGTCCGGGTTGGAGGCGAAGTTGGCGGCGGCCAGGTCGTGGGTGTACGCCGCGAGGTGGCCGATGTGCCGCGAGAATCCCGTACTCAGCCAGAAGCTGATCGCGAAGAACCCGGCGAAACTGGCGATGCCGATGAGCAGCGACTCGCGGAGCGACGAGGCCAGGGCGGCATCGACGAACGAAATGGCGATGTCGGCGCCGGCGATGTACTCGGCCCCGGACGGGGTGCGCAGCGGCAGGAACAGCGTGTAGAACCGGCCCCACTGGTCGGTGACCTCCTCGTACACGGGCTGCTTTTCGTCCCAGGCACGGAAGAGGGTCGGTGGCGCCGAGTCGTAGGGCGCCCAATACAGCGTGTACTTGTTCGTCGCGAGTTCCTCGGGCGTCGCGTTGGAAGAGGTGCAATAGAACGTCCCGCCCTGCCGGGTGTAGGTGTAGAGATAGCGCAGGCCGGTGTTGCGGCAGTACTGCGTCAGCTGGTCGAGAATCCGGCGGTACTCCTCCGGCGGCACGGCGCCGGCCTGCACCGCGCGATCGAGATAACCGGCCGGCAGCATGTCGGGCAGCGCGTACGCGGCGGCCGAGAGCTTCAGCTGCAGCCCTTCGAGGATGCGATCCTTCTCGGTTTCGTAACGGTTCGCGGTGAAGAGCGCGATCGCGACGGCGTTGAAGGCGGTCAGCGCGAGCAGGACCTTGAAGCGCAGGCCGAATCGGATCGGCCGCTGCGGCGGGGTTGGGCTCGGCGGTTGGGGCGCGGTGTTCATGGTACGGAGGTCGGAAGCCGGAAGATCAGGAGCAGGCCGCTGTCGGTCTCGCCGCACAGCGCGGCGAGTTCATCGGCCACCGCGTCGATCGGCCGCTGGGGAAAACGTGCGAGGTACTCGCGGGCCGCGAGCATCGTGTCGGGATCGAGCGTGCCGATCAGCCCCGTGCCGCCGGTGGGCGCGGCGGGCCGGATGCGGTCGACTCCATGGGTTTCCAGGTGCACGGCGGTGCCGGCGTGCCCGATCGATGCCGACTCGCCGCGGACCACCGGCAGCGCTCCATCGAGTTCGTTCCATGCCTCGGCGGCCGGCCGCCGCTCCAGCTGGCCCAGCACGAAATCCCGCGCCGCACTGGCGCGGATGATTCGCTCCAGCGGGGGAACGACCTCCGGCGAGGCCTGCAGCCGGCCGACGGCGATGTGCCAGACACCGGCGCCCGCCCGCAGCCCCCAAAAATCTCCGGGGCACCCGTGCCCGACCCGCCGCAGCACGCACCGCTCCCGCAATTCCGGCGGCGCCTCGGTCGCGGTCAGACAGCGCTGCTGGTACGCCGCGGCGACTTCCTCGTCGGCGGGCAGCTGCTCGGCGCGGAGAAAATGGCGGCGCGTCCGATCGACGCTCTCCGAGAGGATCGCGTCGATCGATCGCAGGGTGGCGCCGAGGTCGTCGAGTTCGCGCACGACACTGCCGCGCCAGGTCAGGCCGTATTCACCGCGCGCCAGATCCTCGGCGCTGTCGCTGAGCTCGGCCAGGTCGCGGCGGGCGCGCCGGGCAAGGATCTCCGCCAGCAGCACGGCGGTCAGCAGCGCCAAGGCGGAGAACATCGCGCCTGTCTGGAGCACCTGACGAAGCTCCGGACGCGTCACGGCGTCCTTTTCCGCCACCGCGATCACGTCGTGAACGCCCGGTCCGGCCTGGCCCACCGCGGCGTAGGCGAGTTGCTCGTTCCCGGCCGCATCGGCGCGGGCCACGGGACCGTCCGCCAGTTCCGCGAGCAGCGAATCGTCGGGGAGCGCCGGCGCGGGCAGGTCCGGTGACGCGACGAGGACGCGCGTCCGCCAGCCCGCCGCGCCGCGTTCGAATCGCACGGCGACCAGCCCACCCGCCGCGTCGCGAAACCGGGCCAGCGCCAGCGGCGGCAGCTCGCCGGCCGTTCCCGCGGACTGGAGGAACGCCGCGAGCGCGAGCGCCCGGGCTTTGCTTTGTTCGCCCAGCCCCCAGGCAATCTCGCGCCGCACGACCACGTAATACCAGCCGACGTTCGCGGCGGCGAGGCCGAGAAACAGCGGCAGGAGCGCGAGATGATAGCGCAGCCGGATCGTCATGGGCTGGCGGCCGGCGCTTCGCCGGACGGGGCGGCGAAGATCGGCATTTCGAAAAACCCGATGAGCAGGAGCGGACACTCGTGGACGATCGTCAGCAGCTTGCCGCGCGGCAGGCACAGCGCGCGAAAGCCGTCCGGTCCCGCGCGCAGCGTGTAGGGCACCTCGCAACCGGTCAGCAGGACGGTCGTGCCGACGACGGGGTGCGACGGCCGGCCGGAGTCGTCCAGCAACGAGCCGCCCACGCGCACCAGCAGGTGATGCAGCGTGCCGCCGCGGGCAGCGACCACCCGGCCCGGCTCGAACTCGCGCTCGGTGGCCGCCGTCGCCACGACGAGCAGTTCCTCCGGCCGGAGGCGGGAGAAGGGAAACTGCGCCCGGAGCGCGAAGATTTTTTCCGCGAGGGTCATCGGTTGGCCGCCGCTGCGGCGGGTGCGGGATCCGGGACGAGCCATTCCAGCGACTCGCAACGCAGCAGACGCAGCGCGCCGGAGCCTTGGAGCTGGTGGATCGCGCCGTCGATCCGGACGGTGATCGGGGCGATGGCCTGGAAATGCAGGGTGCGTGTGCCCTCCTGCCAGCTGGCGCTGGCGATGAGGTCGGGCGCGCTGGCGAGCAGCAGGCCCGGCAGCTCGGCCGGCGCGCGGCCGGTCCCGAACAGTTCGCTGGCCAGCAGCACGAGCCGCGCCCGGAGGCACGCGGCCGACACCGCGTCCGGCTCCGGCCGCGCCTGCCACCAAACCACGTCGGCGCGGTGGCGGCAGGACGCGGAGCTGGTGCCGACCGTGTCGCTCATCGCCTGGTCCAGCGTCTGCGCAAGGGCGGTCTGCTCGCGCTGCACGCGGATTTCCTCCCGCCAGTCCTGGACGCGGCGGCCGTCCTCGTCGAGTCGCCGCCGCAGCCGGTCGAGCGTCGCGGCCAGCGCGGCGATTTCCCGCGTCCCTGCGACTTTGATCTCCGCCCCGTAATATCCGGCGGCGATCCACAGCGCCGATTCCTTCAGCTGCTGGAGCGGCCGGGTGAGGGCGCGCGCCACCCGGAACGAAACGATGCCCGCGGCGACCAGCGAGGCCGCGCCAATCACGAGGGCGGCAAACAGCGCCCAGCGGGATTTGGCGCGAATGATCGTGATGTCCACGTCGGCGCCCGCCATGGCGACGACCTTGCCGGCGGAATCCCGCACGGGCGTGAAACAGGACTTGAGCAATCCCCAGGTCGCCCACCGCTGGATCGGGGACACCCACGAGCGGCCGATGAACTGCACGCGTTCGGCCCCGTCGACCGTGGCGGGCGGCACCTCGTCGCCCGAGCCGGGCGGCGAGTAGTCGGCGGTCGTGGTGCCGTCCAAGATGTAGTAGATCTTCTTCCCGCCGAGGTAGACCTGGGTGTAGAGGTAGGTCAGGCCCGTGGCCTTCTGCAGCGAGATGAAGGCCGCGCGGTTTCGCCGGTAGAAAGGATCCTCGACGTCGAAATAGCCGGTCGTGTACTCCGCCCGGCCGACGAGGCCCGACTGCGGATCGATCCCGACGAGCGACGGGCCCGCGGCGAACACGCGACCACCGATGCAGGCCAGGGCGAGCAGCGGCGGCGGCGGGAGGCGCTCCGCTGGCGGGGTGGCGCCGGCGGCCGGTTCGCCCGACTCGCTGAAGAGCGCGACCTTCCGGATGGGCCGGCCGGACGCGTCGAGCACCAGCAGCGCACTTCCGTCCTGCGAAAGTCCATACAATCGGGAGGTGGCCGGATCCGCCGCGACCGCCCGCAGCGCTTCGGGGAAGGCAAACCCCCGCGGCGCGACTTCGCCGCCGGCCGGGTCGATGCGGAACACCGCCGTACCGCGCCAACCCGCCAGTCCGCCCGCCTCGGCGAAAATGCCCTCGAGCGGCTGGGAGAGCGCCACCCGGCGCGCGACCTGCGCCGTCCCAGACCCGATTTCCGCCAGCTTTCCGCCGTCCGCCGCCAGCGCATAGCCGGCGGACGCGCCGGGCAGCCACGCGAGCGAGCGAAACATCGCGCCGCCGGTGCGCCCGAGTGTCCGGGCGCCGCCGGTGACCGGGCTCACCGCGACGAAACCCGGCGTGCTGGCGTCGAAGCCCACCAGATCGCCGCCGGCGCGGGCGGCCAGTGCCACCACGTGCCGACGCTGCTGATACTCGCGATGTCCGTCGCCATCGGTCAACGCCCCGACGCTCTCCGCGATCCCCAGCAGCTTGCGGTCGAAGCCGTCGAGGATCACGCGCTGCGTGGACTGATAGAGCTGCCAGGCCCAGAGCGCGGTGAATGCCGCCAGCACCGGCGCGAGCACGGCGAGGATCAGCGTCTGGAAGGTGAAACGCGGCTTCATCGCACGGCTCCGTTCACGATCTTCGCGCGGTAGAGGCTCAGGCCCAGGCCGGGAAAGATCTCGATGGCGCGCCGGACGGTGGCGCTCGGGATGGCGAGAACGGTGCTGCCGCGGGAGACGGCCTGCTCCTCGCGCACCGCCGTGCCCATCAGCGTCCGTTCGTTGCACGTGGCGCCCGGGCCGAGGCGGGTGGTCCCGGACGGGCGGACCAGATCGACGGCGCCGGCGGCGACGACGAGCAGATCGCCGGTCGGCTGGCGGGGTTCGTACAGCGTCCGGCCGTCGGACGAATGCAGTTCGGTGGAGCGGCTGGCCAGGTAGTCGAGCGCGCCGATGCTGGCCTCCGCGAGGTACGTGGCGCGCACGAGTGCCGCGAGCCGCTGCACGAGATGCAGCGGGCGCGGCGCATCGCCGTTGCCCGGCGGATCGAAACAGGGGAGCAGGCCGGCGAGCATCGCCGTCACGTGTCCCGGCTCGGTGCGGTCGATCCGGCGCAAGAGCAGTTCCCGTCCCTCCGCCACGCCCAGTTCGTGCAGGGCGAGGAGCGCGGCGGCGCATTCCACCGGATGCTCCCCGGACGAGGCGCGGCGCAGCAGCGTCTCGAGCGGCGGCGGAGGCTGGGTGCTCCGGCCATGCGGCGGCTCGTCGGTGGCGAGCAGCGGCTGGAGCAGCGTGAACATCGCCCGGGGACAACTCTGCTCGATGCTTTCGATCGCGTTCGCCCGGTCCTTGGGACTGGCAAACCGGATCGATGCCTGGATGAGGTCGACGTCCGGAAGCCGGCCGGTGAGTCCGAGCAGCTGCAGCACGAAGCCGATCCCGTCGCTGGCGGAATCGCGGTAGAAACGCCGCAGCACCTCGATGCCGTGGCAACCGGCCGCGCGCACGTCGGCATCCAGGTTGCGGGCGATCGCCGCCAGTTCCTGCGCCCGCCGCAGCTCGGTGATCATCAGGTCGCCGGCGATCAGTTCCAGCTGCGGCGGCGCCAGCCGGCCGAGCGCGCGGCCGGCGATGGTCCGGGCGCGGAGCGGCGCGGCGGGGTTGCGCAACACATGGATGATCGTGGCGATGGCGCGGGGGCCGAGCGTCACGATCAGCGACTCGAGGCTCCGGGCCTCGGCGGCGGAAAATTGTCCCGCGGCCTGCAGGAGATCCGAGACCGCCGGGACCGAGCTGACCTTGCCGGCGATGCCGAGAATCAGCTGCCGCTCGTCGGGCGCGGCCTCGGCCAGCATGGGCAGCACGCGCGCGAGCACGGCCTCGGTGTCGGGCGTGGCCAGCCGGTGGAGCGCCCGCAGCGTCTCGAGGCGGATCTCGGCGTCGGGTTCGTCGAGAAACGGCAGCAAGGCGCGCGCATGCGGGGCGTGGCGGAACATGCCCAGCGCGCGGATGGCCCACCGGCGGGAGGACGGTTCGCCGGCGAGCAGCGTGCGGATCTCGGCGATCGCGGCCGCCGTGTCCTCGACCCGCGGACCATGCCAGCGCGCTACGGCCGACATCGCGATCCGGGCGGGATGGCGCGAGCGGCGCCAGTGCGGCAATTGCCGCAGCGGCAATGCGCCGCCGGCGGTGAACTCGTCCAGCAGCTCCGGATCCTCCGGGCAGCGATCGCTCTCGAGCCAGAGCAGAAGCCCGGCGATGGTGGCGGTGTCGTTGCCGCGCAGGATGCGGTCGATCGCGACCCGCAGCTGATCCGCCTCGGCCGGGCGCGCGCTGGCGACGAGCTCCGTCAACGCTTCGCCGGCCCCGGGATCGGCGGTGTAGACGAGCAGGTCGGTGGCGGCGATGCGCTCGGCGCGATCGGCGCTGTGCCGGGCCTTCTCGCGCAGCAGCGCGCGGTCCGCCTCCGCGAGGTTTTTCCGCCAGTGATCGGGCGACGGGCTGAAATCGAGCCAGTCGCGCCGCAGCGTGACGGTGAGTGCGTCATGGTAGTCGTGCCGGAGCACGCTGGCGACGACGAGCGCGCCGACGCTCGCGAACAACCCCGCGAGCGCCACGTGGGCCGAGCCCAGCGTGCTGCCCCACACCCACAGCAGTCCGCCGGCCAGGGCGGTGGCCGCCGGCTCGCTCATCGCCTCGACGAAGGTGCGCAGCGGCCGCTTGGTGCCGGTGGGCAGGGCGCTGAACAGCAGGTTGACGTTGTTGTACTCGATCGAGGCGAGCAGCGTCTGGTAGGCGTAGAAGCCGAGGATCGCGGCGACGAAGCCCTGGTCGAGGAACAGCCCGCTGAACGCCGCGAGAAATGCGAGCGGCAGGACGAGCGTCGTGTTCTTCACCCCGATGCGTCCGACCAGCCGGTTGAACACGAACACGTTTGCCACCACCGTGAGGATGTTGGCCACGGCGTACAGTTCGCCGAGGAGATGCGCCAGGTCGCCCGGGCTCTGACCGCGGGCGAGCACGCCCATCGCGAGGTACTCGAGCACGGCGGCGAGCGCGACGGCGCTGAAACAGCTGGCGGCCAGCGCCAGCGCGAACCGCGAGGTCTTGAACGTCTCCCGCACCGTGCGGAGCAGGCTCCGGGTCGACGTGGGCTCCGGCCCCGGATCCTCCAGTTCGATCTTGGGGTGGGCTCGCCGCAGCACGGCGATCAGCGGCATCGCCACGAGCGCCAGCACCGCCCAGACGAAGAACAGCCGGTAGGGGGCCACGACGTGCGACAGCCCGGTGACGAGCGCTGCGCCGAGGGTGGCGCCGGTCGCTCCCCCGGCCGCGATCAGCCCGTAGAGCCGCTTGCCGTCGAGGATGCTGAAATAGTCGTCGGCGAAGTTCCAGAACAGCGTGTAGAGCGCGATGAACCAGAGTCCCGAATACAGCTTCATCGCGTACAGCAGCCACGGGGTGGTCTCACCCAGCACCGCCGGGGCCGTCGCGAAGAACACCCCGCCCAGCACGACGGCGGCGAGCGTGAACTGGATCAGCCGGTCGATTCCGACCCGGGCCAGCAGGAGCGAATACACCGGCGCGTAGATCAGCATCACGACCGGCAGGCCGAGATAGACCAGCGGCAGGCCCGCGGCGCCGAGATGCGCCAGGAAGAGCGAGTCCGACGCGGTCATGCCGACGGAGACGCCGGCCTGCAGCAGGCCCGCGAGCAACGCCAGGGCGCCGAGCTTGCCGGTCTCCTCCGGCAGCACGCGGAAGAGCCTCTGCCAGGGGCGGGTCATGCGGGCGGAACTGCCGCGGCGCCGACGGCGGGCGCCGCCGGCTTGCGCGCAAGATAGATCTGGCTGACGTGCAGGTGCTCCTCCTGGCGGAAACCGGGATGCCGCGGTTCGCGCCACTGGCAGCGGCAGGAGCGCAGCACCTCGAGCCCGCTGCGGACGAGCAGGGCCTCGGCCTCGTGCCGCTCGATGAACTGGAAGTAGTAGGAATGCCGGTACAGGTAGGAGTTCCGGCCGATGGCCTGCATGTCGATGCCCGCGATGCCATCTTCCAGCCCGGGGATGTTGCAGAGCAGCACGCCGCCCGGCTTGAGAATCCGGGCCAGCTCGCGCAGCACCGCGCTGCTGTTCGGCAGGGTCTCGACGACGTCCAGGATCACGATGCCATCGAAGAACTCCGCCGGGAATCCGGTGGCGCCGAGATCGGCCGGGCGGCACTGGACCTGCGTCCGCAGCGCCGCGGGAATCTTTTCGAGCGCCCGGATCGACGAGTCGACTGCGTGGACCTCGCCCGCACCGCAGGCGAGGAGCGCCGGCAGGTTCCGACCCTCGCCCGTGCCGGCGTCGAGCAGCCGGGAAGGCGCGCGCAGCACCGCCCGCACGTCGTCGAGAAACCCCTCCAGAAACGGCAGCGGCTGAATCCCCCAGACCGGCTCCTCGGTCGAGCGGTAGAGCTGGTCCCAGGCCTTCTGGTTCGCCTCGACCAGCGATTCGGTCGCCGGAATGGCGGGACGGACGGGCGCCGGGATGAAGTGCTCGGTCATCTCCGTGCGCAGGCAGTGGGCGCTCGCCATCGACGCGCCGTAGCCGCCCGCGTGGAGGAAGCACAGCGCGTCGCCCTCCGCGAGCGGCGGGAGCAAGGCGCTGCCGCTCCACACGTCGAGCGCCTCGTTGATGTTGCCGGCGACGACGACCGGGGCGACCGCCCCCGCCCGCCGCCGGGCGGGCACCGGCGCGAGCGGCAGCCGGTAAAAGGCCGGCTCCGGATGGACGTTGAACCCGGCGTTGACGCCGACGAACGTCTGGCCGCCCTTCTGCTCGATCTGCGTCACCTCCGTGAGCAGGATGCCGGCGTCCTTGACCAGATAGTCGCCGGGCTCGAATTCGAGTTCGAGCGGCCGGGCGCCGAAATGGTGGTGCACGAGCCCCGCCCAGGCGGTCAGGTCGAGCGGCTCGTCCTCCTCGCACAGCGGAATGCCAAGGCCGCCGCCAAGGTTCAGCCGGCGGATCTGGGGCGCGGCATCGAGGAACGCCCCGACGCGCGTGAACACCTCCGCCAGCGCCGGCAGCTGCGGCGAAAGGAAGCCGCAGCCCGCGTGGCAGTGGAGGCCGGCGAGCTGGAGGCCCAGCGCCCGCGCGAGGTCCAGCGCCTCGAGAAAACGGTCGAAGTAGACGCCGAACTTCGTCGGGGTGCCGCCGGCGTAACGGACAAGCGGATTCGAACGGTAGCCCAGTCCCACCGCCGGATTGATCCGCAGCCCGAGCGCGCGGCCCGGCGACACATCGGCGATCCGCCGGAGCGCGGTGAGGGAATCGGCGTTGATCCAGAGCTGCGGCCAGCCGGCGAGCGCGGCGTAGTCGGCGGTGCTCAGGCAGCCGGCGGTGAAGGAGAGATCAGCCGGCTGAAACCCGCAGGCGAGAGCGTGACGCACCTCCCCCGGCGAGCAGACGTCCAGGCCGAGTCCCAGTTCGCGCATCAGCATCAGGACCGGCGCGAACCGGTTCGACTTCATCGCGTAGCTCAGCCGCACGGGCCGCGGGGAAAAACCGGCGAGCGCGCGGCGCAGCCGGGCGACATTGTCGACGATGCGGGCGCCCGAATAGAAATACGCCGGAGTCCCCGCCCGGCGGGCCAGTTCCGCGACGCGCTCGCCGGCGAACTGGAGCCAGCCGTCCGCGTCGAAATGCAGATCGCCGCGCGCCCACCAGTCGGGCGAGGCGATCCGGCCGATTTCCGGGGCGTGCGCCTGCATCAAGCGCCCGGCGCGGCCGGACGGGCCGGCCGGTTCAACACGAACGTGACCCGGTTGCGGTCGCCCCGTCGCTCGTAGAGGAACGCGTCGACGTTCCGTTTCGCCAGGAAGATGCCGAGCCCGCCGACGCCGCGTTCCTCGAGGGGGCGGTCGAGGTCCGCCGGATCCTCCTTGGTCGTCGGATCGTACGGCACTCCCGTGTCCTCGAGGTGGATGCGCAGCGAGGCGGCATCGCACTCGGCGGTGAGGAAAAGCTGTCCGCGCACGCCGCGTTCGTCGTAGGCGTGGGTGATGGTGTTCGTCGCCACCTCGTCCACGGCCAGATGCAGCCGGGCGGTGGCGCGGGCGTCGAAACCCGCCTCGGTGGCGGCGGCATGAACGAAATCCGCGAGGGGATCGAGCGCGTCCAGCGTCCCCGGCAGCACGAGCGTTTTCGTCGCCATGGCGGGGCGGCTATTTCTCGATCGCCGCCGCGTCGTACGCCGGCAGCAGCGTGACCGCCTGGCTGAACCCGCTGACCTCGATCGTTTCCTTCACGATCGGCTGCGGGGCGACGACGTAGATCTTGACCGTAGCCCCCATCTTCTGGCGCGCGAACACGATCACGCGGAGTCCGGCCGAGGCCATGTATTCCAGGTTGTCGAGCAGCAGCGCGACCGCCTTGACCTTCTGGGCGGCGGCCTGCTCGACCAGGTCGCGGAACTGGCCGGCGGTGGAGGCATCGAGGCGCCCGGTGAGGGTGATCTTGGCGACGTTGTTGACGAGCTGGAGATTGGCGGTGAAGGCCATGGCGACGGATGGGTTTGAGGTTGTTGGTGAAGAAATCAGCGGGCGACGAGGACGACGACCGAGCGTCCCCCCACGAGCAGCCCGCCCTGGTGCGGCAGCGCCGGTTCGCTGCCCGGTTCGAAGATGTCGTCGGGCGGCGGGCAGCCGGTGTTCGCGAACACATGCCAGCAGGCGCCCGCCGGCGGGTCGGGGAGGCGGAAGGTGAGCGGCTCCCAATACATGTTGAACGCGACGTAGATCGTGTTGTCGCGCACCTGGCCGCCGCGGGCCTGCGAGCCGTCGAGCATGAACGCGACCACGCGGCTGGACGCGGAGAAATCCGCCCACCACGGCTCGACGCCATGAAACGAGATCTCCGGCAGCCCGCTTTCGGCGCCGACCCGCCCGGTGCAGTGATCGCGGGGCCGCAGCACCGGATGGGCGTGGCGGAAGGCGATCATGCGCTGCACGAAGCGGTGGATGTCGGTGTATTTCCGGCGGCCCAGCCAGTTGAGCCAGGACAGCGGCGTGTCATGGCAGTAGTTGTTGTTGTTGCCGTCCTGGGCCCGGGCGAACTCGTCGCCGGCGAGCAGCATCGGGACGCCGTGCGAGAGCAGCAGGAGGGCGACGGCGTTCTTCATCTGGCGGCGCCGCAGCTCGTCGATTGCGGGATCGGTCGTGGGGCCCTCGATGCCGCCGTTCCAGCTGTGGTTGTCGTTGCCGCCGTCCTGGTTGTTCTCGCCGTTCGCCTCGTTGTGCTTGCCGTTGTAGGCGACGAGGTCGTGGAGGGTGAAACCGTCGTGGCAGGTGATGAAGTTGATCGAGGCGGTCGGGCCGCGCTGATTCCAGGCGTAGAGGTCCGGCGAACCCTGCAGGCGCAGCGCCACCGCGCCCGCGAGACCGGCATCGCCCTTCAGGAACCGCCGCATGTCGTCGCGGAACTTGCCGTTCCACTCGGCCCACCGGCCGTACGCGGGGAAGGAGCCCACCTGGTAGAGCCCGCCGGCGTCCCACGCCTCGGCGACCAGCTTGCACTTCGAGAGGATGGGATCGTAGGCCAGGCTCTCGAGCAGCGGCGGATTCGCGAGCGGCGCCCCGTTGAGGTCGCGGCCGAGGATCGAGGCGAGATCGAACCGGAATCCGTCGATGTGATACTCGGCGGCCCAGTACCGCAGGCAGTCGAGCACGAACGAGCGCACGACCGGGTTGTTGCAGTTGAGCGTGTTCCCGCAGCCGCTGAAATTGTAGTAGTAGCCCTCCGGCGTGAGGATGTAGTAGGCCTGGTTGTCGAGGCCGCGGAACGAGATGTACGGGCCGTGCTCGTTGCCCTCGGCGGTGTGGTTGAACACCACGTCGAGCATGACCTCGATGCCGGCCTGATGCAGGTGGCGGATGAGCGTCTTCAGCTCGTCCATCTGCATGCCGAACGCCCCCGTGGCCGCGTAGCCGGCCTTCGGCGCGAAGAATCCGACCGTGCTGTAGCCCCAGTAGTTCAGCAGCCGCTCGCCCGTGCCGGCGTGGACGCGGCTGTTCTCGAACTCGTCGAACTCGAAGATCGGCATCAGCTCGACGCAGTTCACGCCGAGCTCCTGCAGGTACGGGATTTTCTCCGCGAGCCCGGCGTACGTGCCGGGATGCTTCACCTTGGACGACTTGTGCTGGGTGAAGCTGCGGACGTGCAGCTCGTAGATGACGAGATCCTCGAGCGGCAGCTGCGGGCCGCGGTCGCCCTGCCAGTCGAAGTCGTCGAAGGAGATGCGCGCCCGGTGCGGGTAGGGCGCGGACCAGTCGGGCTCGAGGCCCCATTCGCTGCGCCCGGCGAGCAGGCGGGCATACGGGTCGGAGAGGATCTTCGTCCGGTCGAAGCGGTGGCCGCGGGCGGGATCGGCCGGGCCGTCCATCCGGTAGCCGTATTCGATCTCCTCGACGTCGAGATCGAACACGATCATGGAGAAAACGTCGCCGATCCGGAACTCCGGGGGAAACGGCAGCTCGGCCCGCGGCTCGGGTGAGCCCTTGTCGAACAGCACCAGCGAACACGCCGTCGCGTGCCGCGAGAAGATCGAGAAATTCACGCCGCCCGGCACGAGGGTGACGCCGAACGGCAGTGGCCGGCCGGCGCGGACCTTGTAGCCGGCGATCTCGTGCGTGGGGTAGAAGTCGATGCGCGTTTCCATGGCGGCTCAGAGCTTCACGTCCGCCAGGGTGGCGTGGGTTTCGAAGAACTGGAGGAATCCCGTCACCCGCATCGTCTCCGCCAGGCTGTCGCTCAGGCCGACGAGGATCGGGCGGCCCTTGCGGGCGACGAGCTGCCGGTGCACGAGCAGCAGCACGCGCAGCCCGGCGCTCGACATGTACCGGACCTGCGAGAGGTCGAGGACGACGGTCGTGAATTCGCCGAGGATCGGGGCGATCGCGGCCTGCACCTCCGGCGCGGTCTTGCCGTCGATGGCGCCTTCGAAAACGAGGACCACGTGGTGCGGGTGCCGGGTGACTTGGAGGTTCATGGGATGGCAGGCGGCGTGCGGCGGCTAGACGGGCGCCAGGGTGACCTTGAACTTCAGGCGCTCGCCGTCCGCCGGGACGTCGACCGTCAGGCCGTCCGGATCGTACGCGGTCCAGTTGCGCCCGTTGGCGGTGACCTCCGAGATCCGGATCGAGCCCTTCGGCAGCAGGTCCGGCGCGACGCGGAGCTTGTTGTCGGCGAGGTGGCCCGGGTACGGCATGTAGTAGAAATCCATCGGCACCTTCTTGATCAGGAGGTTCGTGTAGGTGGCGGCGAGGAACGCGAGTTCGAACGAGTGATAGCCGCTCATCGAATGGCTGCCCTTCAGCCGCTCGGTCCCCATGAGAAACGGTATCCCGCTGGCGAGCACGTTGAAGTAGACGCCGCCGTCCTCGTGATCGAGGAAGTAGGAGTTGTAGTACGCCGACGATTCGCGCGCCTGCCGGAGGTACTCCGCCTCGCCGAGGCAGCCGTGGAGAATGAGATAGGCGAGAATGGCCTGCTCCTGCTGCCACCAGGCCTTGCGGTCATGCCAGGCGAAGCGGTGGAATTTCTCGCCGGGTCCGACGATCCGCTCGACCACATCGTACCAGCCGCCCCGCTGGCGGTCGGCGCCGGCGAACGGCATGATGTCGGCGATCTTGCGGGAGAGGGCGACGAACCGGTCCTTCGGCGCCAGCGCGTTGATCCGCATCAGATTCCAGGCGATCTTGAGGTTGTGGCCGATGACGGCCCGGTTCTGCTGCCAGCCCCAGGCCTGGTCCTTGCTCCAGTCCTCGAAGAACTTCTCCTGCACGAACGGGCTGTTCTGGTAGTCGGGAAACCGCTCGGCGATGGTGTCGCCGGTCTCGACGAGGAAGTCGGCCAGGTCCTTCCGGCCGGTGGCGAGCACGAGGTTGATCAGGTACGCCGGGGCGTGGTCGCCGACGGAGTTCCAGTTCTTCTTCGCGCGGTTGTGGCCGAGGCTCTCGGCCCGCGGGTCCAGCGTGACCGGGTCGATGTGCGAGAAATAGCCGCCCTGCTTCTCGTCGCGGAAGAACCGCTTGAACAGGTCGATCGTCATGTCGGCGTCCTTGAGGATCGCCCGGTCTCCATTCATCCGGTACGTCTGGACCGGGCCGGCGAGAGCGTAGATCTGCTCGTAGGCGGGGATCGCGTAGTAATCGTCGCCGAATTCGGAGGCGAACACCTTGTGCTCCTCGCCGTCCTTCAGGTCGATGCCGTGGTACCAGTAGACGATGTTCTCGTCGCGGTCGTAGAACCGCATGTGGTCGCGGAGGTACTTCGTGCCCAGTTCGGCCGCGAGGAGGTAGTCGGCGTTGCCGGTGAGGTGGAAGGCGCTGGCGAAGCCGTAGACCAGCCGGGAGATCGTGTCCGTCTCCTGCCGGTGCGTGTTGCTCTTCAGGCCGCCGAGCGTGAGGTTCGTGCGGTAGTCCTTGTAGTCGATCTTGTCGCCGCCGCCGCCGAACTGCGCCTTGAGGTAGAACTGGCCGAGCTCGTTGATCTGGTGCACCCACCACGAGGGCTTCTCGAACACGTAGTCGGCGGGGGTGCGCCCGACGAACTTCAGCTCCTTGACCTCGAACTTCGTCCCCTCGTCCTCGGGGTAGAACACACCGTACGCGTAGAGGAAGCGGCCCTCGACCACCATCGAGCGGATCAGGCCCGTGCAGTCCTGCCACGGGTCGCCGAGATTGCGCACCATCTGCGCGTAGAGGTTGGCGCCGAGCTTGACCTCGAACAGCCGGCCGTCGCTGGTGCGGAGACTGAACATGTCCCGGTCGTTGATCGGCGCGACGACGTAGCCAGCGATCAGGTCGGAGAACGGGAACACGAGGCGATTGGGCGTGGGAATCATGGCGAAGGAGGTTGCGAAACGGTGGAGGAAAGTCGCAGGTCCGGTCGGCGCCTCAGGGCGCGAACGGCGGAGGCGTGGGGTCGTCCCGGTAGCCCTGGCAGACCTCGACGACGCGGTCGTCGGGATCGCGGATCCAGATTGCGGCCCAGCCGGGGATGAAGGAGTCGAAATGCAGCGGCCCGAGGTTCACCTTCAGTTCGGCGCCGAGGGTTTTCGCAAACGCGTCGACGTCGTCGACCTCGAACGCCAGGTGCCGGAAACCGGGGAACGCGTGGCCGTCGTTCTTGGGTATGCCGGCGGGATCGGCGCCCGTGCCCTGGAACAGCTCGAGCCAGGTGTTCTCGTTCTTGAGAAACACGATCTGGTTCCCCTGGCCGAGGTCGACCACGCGGGCGCGGCGGAAGCCGAAATGCTTCGTGTAGAAAAGCTCCGTCGCCGCGAGATTGCGGCAAGTGAGTCCGGTGTGAGCGTAGCGTGCCATGGGAGGAAAGTTGAACCGGTCGGGCGTGGGTCACGCGCCGGGGGATAATCGGTTTGGAATGCGGGGAGGTCGGGGGAGGACGGGAATCCGGGCGGAGCGGCGCCGGGGCGCGGTTTTCGGCTGGTCGCGGGGCTAGGTTTTGGCAGCCGCGAGCAGTTCGATGATCTTCCGGGCGAAGAGGTGGCAATGGCCGCCGGTGCGCCCGGTCACCAGGTCGCCGTCGACCACGACGTCCTCGTCGACGTAGATCGCGCCCATATTGCGCGCATCGCCGTGCAGGTTGTTGTGCGTCGTCAGCCGGCGGCCGCGGACGAGCTCCGGCGCGGGCGCCACGAGCCAGAGCCCGTGGCAGATGATCCCCTTCAGGATCTTCCGGTTCGCGAACGCCCGCTGCAGGAACTTGACCGCGTCGGGCAGGACCTTCACGTCCGGCGACCAGCGCAGCCGGTCCGAGACCATCCCGGCCGGCACGATGATGGCGGCGAACTCCGCGAGCTGCGCGTCCGTGAGCGTCTCGAAGCTCGCGCTGCACCAGAAGGGCGCCCGAAACTCGTGGCCCTTGAACTCGATGCCCGGCTGGCCCCAGAGCTTGCTAAGGAAGACGACCTCGGCGCCCTCCTCGGCGAACCGGAATTTGTAGTACCAGATTTCCGGCTCGTAGAAGTCGCTCTCGATCAGGATGCCGATTTTGCGGCCGGTGAGTTGCATGGAGGTCGGGGTGCGGACGGAGCCTCGGCTCACATCGCCTGGTAGATCTTCTTATCCGCCGCCGGTGGCAGGGTGAGGGCGATGTGCCGGAGCACCTTGCCGTCCTTCACGTAGAGCGCGTCGCGGGCGATGAACGTGCCGAGCTTCTCCGATTTCACGGAGGCGGTGAAGAGGATGACGTCGTCGGACTCGAAATACGCATCCATCGTCATGCCGAGAATCTTGCCCGATTTCTCCGCCTGCTCGACGCCGAGGTATTGCTTGATCGCCGCCTGGCCGCGTTTCACGAACTCGAAGGTCACGAGCTCGGCGTCGGGATGGTAGTGGTGCTGCATCAGTCCGTCGAAGTCCTTCTTCATGAGGAAGCCGACGTGTTCGTTCAGGAAATCCTGTCCCCAGCTCATGGTGTTCCTTTGGTTGGGAGTATGGTTGATCGGCCGAATCGCGGGGCGGTTCAGTCGTGCCAGACGGTGCCGAGCTTCTTGTAGTCGTACTGCGGCAGGATCGTCAGGGCGATGTGCCGGTAGATCAGCCCGTCCTTCATGAACAACCCGTTGTCCGCCTGCACGGTGCCGCGCTTGCTGTCGGTGATCGAGGCCTTGAAAATGATCGTGTCGTCGGTCTCGGCGAAGTAGTCGGTCGCCATCCCGGTGATCTGGCCCATCGAGGCCAGCGTGTTCTTGAAATACTGCCGGAGTTCGGCATGGCCGCGACGGATGCCGTCGAAGGTCACCATGACGGCATCAGGATGATAGTGCTCGCGCAGCAGGCCCTCGATGTCGTTGGTGCCGAGATAGCCGAGTTGCTCGCGGTAGAAGTCCTTGCCTTTGCCGGGGACGAATTTGCTCATGATGTTTGCGGGGTTGCTCAGAACGGGATGTTCGTGGAGGAGAGGGTCAGGTCCATGTGGCCGCTCTTGCCGGCCGGGGCGGGATAGGTGAAACGCACGACACCGACCAGCGGATACGAGTACTGCTCGGCGCGGTAGCCGTTCGTGTCCTCGTAGGTCATCCGGTAGCACTCGAACGTGCCCAGCGTGGTGCGCACCGGGGTGATCCCGATCACCTTCATCGACGGGGTGTACGAATAGGCGGGCACGGCCTGGCCGCTGGTCCACGACGAGGCGGTGACCGTCTCGGACTTGGCCTCGCCGATGGCGTAGGGGAAGGGCAGCGGCACGAACGCGGTGTCGAACCAGACCGGCGAGCCGTCCGGCCCGGTGTCGCCGACGAAACTGGTTTCGCCCTCCGCCGTGATCTCGCAGTACCGCCGGAAGGCCTGGTCCTGGGTCGTGCGGGTGACGTGTCCGGCGAGGTCCGTGGCCTCGATCTCGGTGTGGTGCGTCTCCAGGAGGGTGAGGACGCGGTGGTTCGTGCGCGGGTTGATCGTGGCGTCATCCCTCACCTCCATCGTGAACCATCCGCCGATTTCCTCGATCGTGCCGTCGTCGTCGATGTACATGCCGGTGCGGGTGAACCGGGTGAACTGTCCCGGGGCGACGTGCGCGAGCCGGTTGCCCTGCGCAAGACTGTAGTTGTTCCCGCCGAGATAGGGCAGGTTCGTGTCGGCGAGGCTCATGACGAAGGCCCCCGTGTCGCCCGGCGTGACCGAGAAGAAATCGAACTTCACGATTCCGAGATCGGGCGAGATGTTCTGGGTGCGCGACCAGAGCGGTGTGCCGTCGCTGGCGGGATCGCGGCTGGTTTCGAGCAGCCGGAGTCGGAAGGTGTCGAACGTGCCCAGCGGGACCGTCACCGGCTCCGTGGTCTCGACCTGCGTCCATGTGTTGCCCAGCTTCTGCGCCGACCCCACCGCCGCCCGCTTGGTGTAGGGGGTGACCTTGGTTGCGCCGACGACGTAGGGTGCGGCGTACTGGATGTAGTCGAGCGGGCTGGAGAACCAGTAGGTGTTGTTGATCGGCGCGCCGGCGGCGTCGAAGCCCTCGGGGACCTTTTCGCCCTGGTAGAGGATCGTGCCGTACGCGTCCTGCACGTAGTAGCGGGTGGTCGGATATCCGATGACGCGCACGGGCGTCGACGAGCCGTTGGCGCCGACGAAAGCGCCGACGTACAGCTGGGTCTCGACCAGGCTCATGACCGGCAGGTTGCCGTTGAGCGGGTTGGTCACCCCCTCGTCGAAGATCTCCAGCCGCAGCCAGCCGCCGGTGAGGACGGTCTTGGAGCCGTCGGCATGAACGTACTCCCCGGAGGCGTCGTACTCGAGAAAGTCCCCGTGGCGGTAGACGACGTTGTTCGCGCTGGTGCGCGGGTACTGCTTGATCGGGTCGTCGTACAGCTCGACCAGCGCGACGCCTGGCGCGTTGGTCGGCCCGCTGACTTGCGCCGTGTAGCAGCCGGGCGCGAGCGTGACGAGCATGGCGGCGTCCCTGGAGTCGGCAGCGAGTCCGAATGCGCCCGACTGCCGGAAGGCGGTCTGGAGCGCGGGGGCACCGCCCCAGTCGTCGTTCGTGGCGAAGGGGCTGCCGCCGTTGTGATCGAAAAGCGCCAGCCGCGGATCCGCCAGCGCACCGCTCACGCCGAGACCGGTGAGCGCCGGCCCGAGCGCCCGGAGCAGCACCGTGCGGCGGCTGGTGCCGCCGATGGTGAATCCGGCGATGAACGTGCTCTCGCCGCTTCCGGCCAGCGCCCGCGCCGAGACGTTGATGAGCCGGCCGGACGAGTTGCCGGGAACGGCGTAGATCTCCCCGAGTGCCACCCCGGTCGAGGCGCCGTTCGCGCCGACGTGGAAGGTATAGCCCCCGATGTCCAGCGTCCGCAGCATCGCCGCGTCGAGGCTGTCCACCGGCAGCGGAAACGCGCCGGTTTCCGGCGCAGCCGCCTCCGAGCCCCAGTTGTCGTTTCGCGCCACGAAGCGGCCCCCCTGATACAGTGTGATCTGGGGATCGCTCAGCGCGCTGGAAACACCGAACGTGCGCAGCGCCGGTCCGACGCCGCGCAGCAGCACGGGGGCGCTGCCGCCGGCGACGGTGAAGCCGAGGATGAGCGTCTGAGCGTCCTGGCCGGCCGCGGCGCGGGCCGAAAAGTTGATGATCGGGCCGGCCGGCGGCGACACGGCGCCCGCGGCGGCGGCGGCGAGCGCGGCGACCGCTGCGGCGAGACATCGGACGGAGCGGCGGCTCGGCGCCGGCAACAGCGGGGCCGGCGACGCGGACGAAAGGAGGTTCATGGGTGACGCGGAAGCTGGAGGAGGGAGCCGGCCGCGGCGTTTCAGAGCAGCCCCTTCGTCTGGAAGAAGCGGATGGTGTCGTCCAACTCGTACGTCAGGAGGAAGAGCAGCTTCTGGTTGGGCAGGTACGTCTGCATCTTCGCCACCAGCACGTCCTTTTCGGCCGGCTCGAGCCGGTCGCGGCCGTGCAGCAGCGCCTTGAGTGCGTCCAGGAACGTGAGAATGTACCCGCGATTCCAATGCACGATCTCCACGCCGCACGCCTCGCCGTGGCCGGGGTAGAGGCGGGCCGTGTGATCGAACTCCTTCCGCAGCCGGTCGAGGCTGCCGAGCCATTCGCGCGCATGCAGGTCGCGGAAGAAGCAGTGCATGTTGTTGTAGGCGATGTCGCCGATGAAGGCGTGGTCGACCCCGCCGACCCGCGTGACCCAGAGCGCGTCGTCGTCGGACTCGCCCGGACCGTAATCGCGCACCTCGAACGTCAGACCGTCGCAGCGGACGACGTCGCCCGACTTCACGACGCTGTTGGGGAACTGGCGCTGCTTGGGAAACTCGGCGCCAAACAGCAGCACCGCGACCTCGGCCTTGCGGGCGTCCTCCTCGCGGGCGAACTCGATCGAGCCCTTGGTGGCGTAGATCGGCACGTCGAGCCCCCGCGTCAGCTCCGCCAGCCCGGTGTAGTGGTCGGGATGGCCGTGCGTCAGCAGGACGGAGTGCAGCGGCTTGCGGATGTCCTTGTCGATCGTGCGGCGGATCGCCTGCGCGTCGGAATTGGCGAGGGCGGCGTCGATCGCGACGACCGCGTTCTCCGTCTCGACCAGGTAGGCGTTGACGAAGAAATCGGACACGCGGGCCTCGTAACGGTGGATCTTGGGGTAGCTGGCGGCGGCGGACATGGCGGGTATCTCCTCAGAGTTTTTGCTGGGTGAACGGATCGAAGGGGCGCGAGTCGTGGAAGTTCGCCATGTAGGTGATCTTGCCCTCGCGGATCTGGAAGTAGTTTGCGACCCTCGCCTTGATCGGCACGCCGGCGGCGTTGGCGGCGTCGATTTCCGAGATTACGCACACCTGGCCGCCCTGGACGACGATGTGTTGCGGGTGATTGAGGAACTTCGAGTAGCCTTTCTTCAGGCCGCCCACGGCGCCGCGCAGCACGGCGGCGCCCTCGACATGGCCGGCGAGCTGCTCGTCGATCACGACGTTTTCGGCGAACAAGGTCAGCCAGGTGTCCCAGTCGCCCCGGTTCACGGAGGCGTAGTACGTATCGATGATTTCACGAGGAGTCATGGTCGGAGGGAGTTTCGGGTTGTGGTTGCGAAGTCTTCGGCGGCGGGTCGGATCAGAGCTTGGCCGAGCCGCGGTGGTAGCTGATCCCGTTGACGACGTAGCGCGTGATCACCGGCCGGCCGGTGCGCGGCGACAGCGCGACGATCCAGTCCTGGTCGGCGTCGCACCGGATGCGCTTGCTCGCGGCCTCGGGAGGCGTCCAGACGCTGGCCTGCCACTCCACGATCACCTTCACGCGGGCCTCGCCGTCCTTCAGCGTGACGGCGCAGGTCTTGAGTGTGTGCACCTCGTCGAAGAAGATCCGGACGACGCGCTGATACCAGCCCTCGAAACCGGCCAGCGTGTTCAGCGTGACCTCGGGGAACACCATCTCGGGGGTGTCGGACAGCAGCGGCAGCACGTCGACCATCGGGGCGTGCACGTCGAGCAGCTGGTACCATTTCGCGGCGAGCGCCTTGACGGCGGCGGGGGTGAGGGCGGTTTTCATGGTGGAAGCTGGAGCGCAGGCGGAGCGTTGGCGGCTCACTGGCCGCACTTGACGCCGACCTGATCGGGGTGGGTGCTGCCCGCGAGTACCAGGTCGATGAGGAACGGGCCGCGGTGGCCGAGCATCTCCCGGATGGCGGGTGCGATCTCGGCGGGGCGTTCGACGCGCCGGGCGGCGACGCCCATGCTGCGCGCCAGTTCATCGAATCGCAGCGGCGGGTCCGAGAGGTCGAAGCAGAGCGGGAAATCGTGCGGCGGCACGCCCGCTTCCTTCCACCACTGCTGGATGTTCAGCTGAAGCAGCTTGTAGGAGGCGTTGTTGCAGACGACAAACTTCGCCGGCAGCCGGTGGCGCGCGGCGCTCCACAACGCCTGGATCGTGTACATCGCGCCGCCGTCGCCGGTGAACCCGATCACGGTCCGCTCCGGATGCAGCACCTGCAGCCCGAGGGCGCCGGGGATGCCGACACCGAGCGAGCCGCCCCGCGTCTGAAAGAAACTGCCCGGCTCGCGCGGCGGCAGATAGCGCGTCAGCGCCGGCGAATTGGTCAGCGCCTCGTCGAAGACGATCGTGCCCGGCGGGACCTGCCGGGCGAGTTCGCGCATGAACCCGGCCGAGGTCATCGGCACCTGCTCGAAGGTGGCCGCGTCCGCGGCCTTCGCCTCCTCGTCGGCGCGGTGACGGGTCTCCGCGGCGGTCCGCCGGCGCTCGGCCGCGCGTTCCCGCTGCGCCGGCGTCAGGCGCGACTGGAGCGCGACGGCGAGCGCCGCGAGCGACAGCTTCGGGTCGCTGACCACGCCGATGTCGACGCGGTGGTTCTTGGCGATCTCGTAGGCGTTGAGATCGAAGTGGACGACCTTCGCGTCCGGCGAGAAGACCTCGCCGAGCGCGGGAAAAACCTCGGGCGCGATGTAGGTGCCGACCACCAGCACGCCGTCGCCGCGGGCGAGGATCGGCTTGCTGGCCGCGCCGAACATGTGCCCCGTCTGGCCCCGGTACAGCGGATGATCGTAGGGGAAATTCAGCTCGCCCGCATCGACGCCGTAGACGTCGGCGCCGAGCAACTCCGCGACGGCCACGAGTTCGGGCTGCGCCCCCGAGCTGGCGACGCCGTCGCCCATGAAGATCACCGGGCGTTCGGCGGCGGCCAGCGCGTCGGCCGCCTGCGCGACGAGGTCCGCGGCCGGCGTGACGCGGGTGGACGGGATGGACGTCGGCCGAACCTCCTCGGTGGTCTCGCGATCGAGGATGTCCTGCGGCAGGCAGAGATAGACCGGGCCCATCGGGGGCGTGGCGGCGATCTTGATCGCACGGCGCAGCAGGCGCAGGAGCGAATCCGGATCCTGCACGACCGCGGCCCATTTGCAGACCGGCGCGCACATCCCGACCAGATCGCCCGCCATCTGCGCATCCATCGCCGCGTACTTGATGCCGGCGTCGCCCCCGATCACCACGAGCGGCGAGTGCCCGCGTTTCGCCTGGTAGAGCGCGCCGATGGCATTGCCGACACCCGGCGTGCTGTGCAGCTGGACGAGGGTCGGCCGCCGCGTGGCGCGCGCATGGGCGTCGGCGGCCAGCACGGCGACGGACTCCTGCAGCGTCAGGATGTAGCGGATTTGCGGGTACTCACGCAGCGCGTCGAGAAACCCCTGCTCGACGGTGCCGGGATTCCCGAACATCACCGTCAGTCCGTCGGCGATGAACTGTTCCAGGATGGCCTTGCGGCCGGGAAGACTGGCGCACATGGGGCGAAGAAGTGGGACGATCAGATGAGCCGGACGGTCGCGGTGCGAAACCCGGCGGTGGAGACGAGGCGGCGAGCCGGGCCATGGCGGGCGCCGCCGGGCCGGCGATTCGAGCGGTCGTCGGAACGAAGCTGAAATCGCCGGCAGGAGATGAGCGCCACGATCGGATCGCCGGCCGGGAGCCGGCTAGGGGAAGACGGGCGGCCTCACCAGCCGTACCGGCGGAGGCCCTGTTCGAGCACGCCGACGAGCAGTTCGCCGGTCTTGTACGAATCGGCCGTGGAACGCCCGGTGATGAAGGGGAAGTCGACCAGCGCGGAAACGTTGCGCCCCACGTTCCCGTGGAACGCGCCGTCCGGGCCGGTGGCGTCGCGCAGGATGTACTCGAGCGTGTACGGCGGCGGCCCCATGTTCAGGTCCGTGCCGAGAAAACCGGTGCCGTCGTGGTAGTCGTATTCGATCGGGTGGCCGGTGACGTGCTTGCCCCAAAGGATGCTCTTCCGCAGGTGGTAGTCGCGCGCGAACGCCAGGCAGGCCACGCCGTAGCATTCGGCGGCGATCGGCAGCCCGGCCTTGTGGAACGACAGGATCAGATCGTGGACCCGCTGGTTGTTCACCATGTCGACGATCGGGCCGGAACCACCCACCAGCAGCAGGGCGGCATAGGTGCCGGTGAGCTTGGCCGCGGCGGCGTCGAGGGCGTCGTTGTACTTTTCGAAATCGCGGATGAACGTCGCCGAACTCGGATACGGCCGCTCCGGCAAAAGGGTCGCGAGCGACTGCGGATGCTTCAGCCGGTCGGAGGCCTCGATCGCCTTGACCTTGGCGGCGACGGCGGGGGAGGTGACCGGCTTGCCGAGCGGCGGATCGATGTACTCCGGATCCATGCTGGGTGGCAGCGCGTGCGGCTGGCGGCCCTTCGGCGTCACGAACTCCACGACATAGCCGGCCTTTTCCAGGGTCTCCAACGGGCCAATGAGCTCTTCGCCCCAATAGCCGAACTCGGACAATACGGTCAGAATTTTTTTCTTCATGCTGGATGATTCGATGAAGCTCGTCGCGGCAGATGACCGCTCCGGACCGCGCGTACGCCCTGGCACCCGACCGCTCACGACGCGCCGTCAGCGGAATGCTTGGTGCGGGGTGAGCCGTTTGGGACAGAATTCTCCGCCGGCAGACGCAAAGTAGCGCCGGCCGGCAGCCCTGCAATCAAAACTAATCCGGCAAGAGCAGCGGCGTTTCCTGGTCAACCGTCACAAGACGAGTGGCCATGCTTCGTCGACGCAGCTCCCGCGCCAAAGTTCGCTCGCCGCGCCACAAAAACCGGCTGCTCCCATTCCTTCATCAATGGCGTCAGCCATTGGACTCTGGCAGCGTGGAGGACGAAATCCGACCCGCTGCCAGCGGCTCACTTCGCCGCCAGTTCCGGAGAACCCAGCGCGGCGTCGGCCGCGGCCTTGGCCCGGGCATGCAGATCGGGGGCGATGAGCATGTACGCGGTCGGCACGACGAAGAGCGTGAAGAGGGTGCCGATGCTCATGCCGGTCGCGATGATCAGGCCCATGTTGTACCGGCTGGCCGCGCCCGCACCCGACGCGAACACGAGCGGGCCGACGCCGAGCACCATGGCCGCGGTCGTCATCAGGATCGGCCGCAGCCGGACGCCGCAGGCATGCTCGATCGCGGACCGTTTGCCGTGGCCCTCGTCCTGGAGCTGATTCGCGAACTGGACGATCAGAATGCCGTGCTTGGTGATCAGGCCGACGAGCGTGATCAGCCCCACCTGCGTGTAGATGTTCAGCGAGGCGAAGCCGAGGAAGATGAACGCCAGCGCCCCGCTGATCGCCAGCGGCACGGTCAGCATGATCACGAACGGGTCCCGGAAGCTCTCGAACTGGGCCGAAAGCACGAGAAAGATGATCACGACCGCGAGCCCGAAGGTGATGTAGAGCGCGCTGCCTTCCTGCACGTACTGCCGCGACTGGCCGGCGTAGTCGGACTGGTAGCCGGCGGGGAAATTGCGGGCCGCCTCCTGGCGGAACCAGTCGAGCGCCTGGCCGAGCGTGACGCCGTAGCGGGGCACGGCCGAGATCGTCGCCGAATTCAGCTGCTGGAACCGGTTCAGCGCCGGCGGCTGGACGATCGGATCGAGCCGGGCGAAGGTCGAGACCGGCACGAGGCCGCCGCGGCCCGTGCTGACGTGATAGTCGAGGATCTGGGCGGGGTTGAGCCGGTGCGAGCGCTCGACCAGCGGGATCACCTTGTAGCTGTTGCCCTGGATGTCGAAGAAGTTGACGTAGCCGCCGCCGAGCATGGCGCCGACGTCGTTGCTGAGCTGCTGCATGTTCACCCCGAGGTCGGCCGCCTTGTCGCGATCGATCACGAGGTTCATCTGCGGCTGGTTGAACTTCAGGTCCGAGTCGGCGAAATAAAACAGGCCGCTGGCGAACGCGCGCACGACGAGATCGTTGGCGACCTCGGACATGCGGAGCGGATCGTCCGTCGACTTGATGACGAACTGCACCGGCGCGCCGCTGCCGCCGCCGGGCAGCGCGGGCGGCAGGAACGCGAACGCCTGCAGGCCGGCGACGGCATTGAGATCGGCGGTGATCTGCGGCAGCAGCTCGACCGGTCCCCGTTTGCGCTCGCTCCAGGGCTTGAGCACGAGCCCGGTGAACGAGCCGCTGCGGGTCGGATACCCGACGACCTGGAAGATGTTCGCGGTCTCGGGAATGGCCCGGAAGGCGTCGCTGATCTGCGCCACGAACCGCGTCGTCTCCTCCACCGTCGAGTTCGGCGCCGCGTTCGCCATCGTCATCACGAACCCCTGGTCCTCGTTCGGCGCCAGCTCGCTCTTCGAGAACTTCACGAAGGGATAGCAGGTGAGCAGGACGAGGATGACGAACACCACGGTGACGGGCCGGTAGTCGAGGACGGAGTGCAGCGTCTGCTCGTACTTCAGCCGCAGCCGGTCGAAGGTGGCGTCGAGCCAGTGGGCGAAGCCCCGCTTGTTCGGATCGTGCCGCAGGATCTTCGAGCACATCATCGGCGAGAGGGTCAGGGCGACCACGCCCGAGACCACCACGGCGCCGGCGAGGGTGAAGGCGAATTCCTTGAACAGGCTGCCGGTCAGGCCGCCCATGAATCCGATCGGCGCATACACGGCGGCGAGCGTGATCGTCATCGCGATCACCGGCCCGCCGAGTTCGCGCGCGCCCTTGAGCGCCGCCTCGACCGGGGCCAGCCCCTCCTCCATGTGCCGGTGGATGTTCTCCACCACCACGATCGCGTCGTCGACCACGAGCCCGATCGCCAGCACCATCGCCAGCAGCGTGAGCAGGTTGATCGTGAACCCGAGCGCGAGCATGAGGAAGAACGCGCCGACCAGCGACAGCGGCATGGCGACGACGGGGATCAGCACCGAGCGCACCGAGCCGAGGAAGAGGAAGATGACGACGACGACGATGGCGAGCGCCTCGACGAGGGTCTGGATGACCTCGTCGATCGAGTCGTTGATGTAGGCGGTCGCATCGTACGGAATCGTCAGGTGCATGCCGCGCGGCATCTGGGCGGAGATGTCCGGCAGGGCGGCCCGGACATCCTTGATCACGGTGAGCGCGTTGGCGGTGGGCAGCACGTTGATCGCCATGAACGTGGCGTGCTCGCCGTTGAAGCTGACCGCGCTGTCGTAGGTTTCGGCGCCGAGGACGACGTCCGCGATGTCGCGGATCCGGACGATCGCGCCGTCATGCTCGCGGACGACGAGCTGCGCGAACTCGTCGCGCGTGTGCAGGCTGGTCGAGGCGTTGAGATTGATGGTGATCGCCTGGCCCTTGGTCGCGCCGAGCGCGGCGAGGGCGTTGTTGGCCGCGAGCGCCTGGTAGACCTGCCCGGGGCTGATCCCGAGCGCAGCCATCCGCTCCGGCTTGAGCCAGATGCGCATCGCGAACGTTCGGCCGCCCATGATCTGCGCGCTCTGCACGCCGGCGACGGAGACCAGCCGCGGCTGCACCACCCGGGTCAGGTAATCGGTGATCTGGTTGGCCTCGAGCGACTCGCTGGTGAAGCTCAGGTACATCGCCGCGGTGGTGGAACCCACCTGGACGTCGATCGTCGGCTCCTCCGCGTTCGGCGGGAGCTGGTTGCGCACGCGGTTCACCTTCGAGGTGATCTGCGTCAACGCATCGTTCGGGTCGTAGTTGAGCCGCAGGTGGACCGTGATCGTGCTCGCGTTGGCCGAGCTGTTCGACTCGAGGTAGTCGATGCCGTCCGCGCTCGCGATTTCCTTCTCCAGCGGTGTCGTGATGAAGCCGCGGATGAGATCGGCGCTGGCTCCGACGTAGATGGTCGTGACGGTGACGATGGCGCTGTTGCTCACCGGATACTGCCGCACGTTGAGCGACAGCATCGATTGCAGGCCGACGAGGAGGATGAGCAGGCTCACGACCGTCGCGAGCACGGGTCGCTTGATGAAGAGATCGGTGAATTTCATGGGACCGGGATCTCCGGCTCAGGCGTTCGGCGGCGTGGGGTGGGCGTCGTCCGAGGGTGCGACGTGGTTGTCGATCTGGACGCTGACGCCGTCGCGCAGCTTGAGCTGGCCGCTCGTGACGATCTGCTCGCCGGCCTTCAGGCCCGACACGATCGCGATCTGATCGCCGCGCGTGGCGCCGAGTTTCACGAACTGCTGCCGCACGACGAGGGTGGGAGCGGAGCCCGCGGCGGCCGCGGCCTTTTCGATCACGTAGATGACGTTCCCGTACGGATTGTAGGTGATGGCGGACTGGGGGACGGTGATGACCTTTTCCCGCGCCGGGAGAAGGACGGCGATCGAGCCGAACATGCCCGGCTGCAGCCGGCGGTCCTGGTTGGCGAACGTGGCCTGCACCCGGATCGTGCGCGTTGCGTCGTCGAGCCGGGAATCGAACGCATTGATCGTGCCGCGGAACGTCACGCCCGGAAACGCGTCGGTCGTGAGCTCGATCGTCTGGCCGACGGCCAGGTGGCTGACGTCCTGCTCCGGGAGCGCGAAGTCGACGTACACCGGATCGAGCGACTGGAGGGCGACGATGGCGGTGCCCACCGGCAGGAACTGGCCGAGGTTGATCTGGCGGAGGCCGAGGCGGCCGCGGAACGGCGCGATGATCGCCTTCTTCGCAATGGCGGCGCGGACGTTCTCGACGTTGGCGACGGCCTGGTCGTGCTGCGCCTGCGCGGTGTCGAGGTCGGCCTGCGCGTTGACGTGGGAGTCGCGCAGCCGGCGCGCCCGTTCGAGATTCTGGCGCGCCAACTCGGCCGCGGCCTCGTACGCCCGCAACTGCGCCCGGTCGGTGTCGACGTTGAGCTGGACGAGGGGCGTGCCCTTCTCGACCACGTCACCGGACTCGAACTTGATCGACTCGACCACCCCGGCGAGCTCGTTGCTCAGGACCACGCCCTGGACGGCCACGATCGAGCCGGTGGTGCGCAGCGCCGGCTGCCAGGTGTCCTCGCGGGCGATATCGGCCGAGACCGTGACGGCGGGCGGCTTCTGCGCGGCAGCGGCTTTGCCGGCCTGGGCGAACTGGTAAAATCGGAACCCGAAAATGCCGCCGATGAGGACGAGCATCACGAGCAGCATCAGAATCATGCGCTTGGCCATGGGAGTAAGGGCTGGACGGTTGGGTGGGGGGAAGGAGCGGGTCGGGACGGGAAAAGAGGTTCGACGAAGAGAGGGCGCTTTGCGGGCGGGTAAATCGTTCCCTCGCGACCGGTTGCGGTCGCGACGGTGTACCGGCTCCAAAACACGCTTTGAACATCATGCTAAGTGGTTTGCCACGACGCCGGCTCCGCGTCCGTTGACCAATGCCGCGCATCGATTGCAAGTCGCCGCGCCGGCGGGTTGGCGACCGCTGAATCGCGGGCGCGGCCCGAGTTCCGATCCGGGCCGGGAGCGCGGTCGGTTCGACCGGATCGATGACCGAGTTGCGGCACTCCCGGATGGCTGCCGGTCGAGCGGGACCCCCGCCCGGGATCATGACGACCGACGAATCGAGGCTGGAGTTTTCGGTGCCGCCGGCGAATGAATCGGCGCCGTCCATGCTCCTGCTGCTCGCGCTGTTTCTCGCCGGGTTGGGTTTGTTCTTCCACGGACTCACGGGTCTCAGGCAAAGCATGCAGGGCTTGGCGAGCCGGCGGGTTCGGACGTGGCTGGCGCGCTGGTCGGGTTCACCCGCGCTCGCCGGGCTGTGGGGTTTCTGCCTCGGCGGGCTGACCCAAAGCGTCACGGCGGTGGCGTTCATCGTGGCGAGCCTCGTGGGCGGGGGACTCCTGACGGTTCCGCGGGCGCTGCCCGTCGTCGCCTGCGCGAACCTCGGCACGGCGGCGCTCGTGCTGGTGGCGAGCTTCGACGTGCACGTGGCCGTGCTGCTCGTGCTGGGAGTGATGGGCGTGGCGGCGGCGTTCGAGATCGGCGGTCGTTCGCGGGCCATCCTGACGGCGCTGTTTTTCGCCGCCTTGCTGTTTTTCGGCCTCCATCAGATGCGCGAGGCCTTCGGTCCGCTGCCGGCCCAGCCCTGGTTTGCGCGGCTGGCGTCGATCGCGCAGGCCTCGATGCTCGCCACGTTCGTGCTGGGCGCGATCCTGCGCCTGTTCATCCAGTCGTCGCCGGCGATCGCGATCATCGCAATCGCGTTCTGCCGCGGTGGCATCCTCACGCCGGAACAGGCGATCGCGATGATGTTCGGAACCGGCCTCGGCGTCGGCGGGGCGGTGTTCCTCCTCGGATCGAACCTGCGCGGAGTGCCGCGCCAGATCGCGCTGTACCAGGCACTGCTCAGCATGTCCGCCTGCCTGCTGATGGGCGGGTTGTTTGGCGTCGAACGCTTCACCGGCTGGCCGCTGCTCGTCCATCGACTTGCCCAGCTGCCCGGCAACGAGTCGCTGCGGCTCGCCTATGCTTTCGTCGCGATGCAGCTGGCAGCCGTGGTGCTCGCGGCGCTGACGTCGCGCCGGGCCGCGGCGCTGCTGGAACGGCTTTCGCCTCCCACGCTGGAACAGGACCTGGGCCGGCCGGAATACCTGCAGGAGTCCGCGCTCGACGACCCCGAGTCGGCGCTGGTGCTGGCGGACCGGGAGCAGCGGCGCCTGCTCGCGCGGCTGCCGCTGATGCTCGATGCGATCCGGCACGAAACCGAGGCGAACGCCGCGCCGGCGGAGGCGCTGCGCGCGGCGACCACCTCCGTGGCCGGCGAACTGCGCGAGTTTCTCGATCGGGTTGGACGGCGCACGGTGGACCCGGCCACGTCAGACCGCTGGCTCGAGCTGCAGCGACGGCAGGCGCTGGTGTCGGCGCTCAGCGAAACGGCCTACGATTTTGTGACGGCCGGGAAGGCGTTGCGCAGCGGCGCCAATGGCGGCGTCCGTCTGCTGCCAGCGCTCGCCGAGGGGCTGCACGCGCTGACCGCCACCGTCGTCGAGGCGGTCGAGCAGCCCGCCGTGGCGGACCGGGCGCTGCTGCTCGCGATGACCGCCGACCGGGGGGAGATGATGGAGCGGATCCGGGGCCGCGTGCTCGCGGCCACGCCTGAACTCGGCGCCGACGCGCGGCTGCAACTGGTTTACCTCACTTCGCTGTTCGAGCGGCAGGTCTGGCTGTTGCGCCAGCTGGCGCAGACCCTGCCCGTGGCACCGACGCCGTCGGCGGCCGTTCCTTCGACCGGGTAGCCGAGAGGCGTCGTCGGACGCGATATGACCGGCGGACTCCCGATGCAGGGCGGAGTAACCAGCCCGATTTGCGGATTCCTCCGGTCCTGTGACCCTGCGGGGTGCGACGTGCGCCCGCGTTTCCTGGCCGGCGTACGGCGTTCGCCCCCGATCGGTAACTCCCACCACCCACCCACCAACCATGCCCAGATACATCATCGAGCGCGTCCTTCCCGGTGCCGGACAGCTTTCCGACGAGCAGTTGCAGGCGGTCGCGCGGAAATCGTGCAGCGTATTGGAAAATCTCGGACCGAAGATCCAGTGGATCGAGAGCTATGTCACCAACGACAAGATCTACTGCGTCTATCTCGCCCCCGACGAGGCGCTCGTGCGCGAGCACGCCCGGCTGGGCGGGTTTCCGGCCAACTCGGTGGTGGAGGTGAAGCGGGTGATCGATCCGGTCACCGCGGAATCCGGGGCCCCGAAATCGGGGGCCACCGCCACCGCGCGAGGCACGACGCGCGTGACGGCCGCGACGCCCATCGCGGTCGCGACGGACTAGCAGCCCGTCGGACTTAGGGTCCTCCGGGCTGCTAAGGAAAAATGGCGCGGCGCCATTTTTCTCGGGGAGCAGGCGCCGTGGTGCGCGAGACTGGCTTCAGACTGCGAAGCGAGAAGCCAGAGCAGCCGATCGCGGCGAGATTTCGACACCCCGCCGTAATTCAGGCCGGTGAGAGCACGGCGTGCAGGTGGAAGAGCCGCTTGCGGTTGTAGGCCAGGGTGACGAGGGTCCATTCGCTGGCCACGCCCGCCAGGCCGCGGAGCTGGAAGCGCCGGAAGCCGAGCCCGGCCTTGATGATGCCGAAGACCGGCTCGATGGTTTGTTGGCGCAGTTTATATCGGGCGCGTCCGGCCCGGGTGGCGGTGCGATGGGCGAGGCGTTCGAGCCACGGCGCCTCCGGCGGCGGGGCCGGCGGGTCCTCCCGCCGCGTCGTCGGTTTGGCCTGCGCTTCAGCGTAGGCGCGGGCCTCCATGTCTGCTCGGGCCTGCGCGAGCCTGGCGCGCCGCGCGTGCCGCCGGCTCAGTTCGTCTTGCACGTTCAATCCATCTTGCCACGGCCGGTTGTCCTCCGCTTCCGCCCGCCTCAATAACTGCTCGATCTCCAAGTCCACCTGCTGGAGTCGTTCGCCGGCCCGGCCATAGCTGACCGCCGCGTGTTTGCTCGCGTTCGCCAGCACTTTCGTTCCGTCCAGCGCCACCGTCACGTCCCCCACCTTCAGCACCCCGCAACGAGCGGCCAACTCCAGCACCTGCGCAAAGCCGTGCGCGACCAACTCGTGGTTGCCCCGGCGAAACGCGCAGATCGTGTCGTGGTCGGGATGCGTATCCGCGCACAGCAGCCGCACCGGCACGTGGTCGAACGTCGATTGCTCGATCCGGCGGCTGCCGAACAACCCCGTCGCGTAGCTGTAGATCAACAGGGCCAGCATCATCGCTGGCGGATACTGCTCGCTGCCACTGCCCCGCTCGTTCACCCGGGCCGCTCGCAAATCCAGCTGTTCCACCGCATCGATCACAAAGTGCACCAGGTGCTCCGCCGGCACCCAGTCCCGCAGATCCGGCGGCAAGAGCATCGGCGTCTCCCGATCAACCGTCACAAAACGAGTCGCCATGCTTCTTCGACGCAGCTCCCGGGCCAAAGTTCGCTCGCGGCGCCGCAAAAACCGGCTGCTCCCATTCCTTCATCAATGGCGTCAGCCATTGAACTCTAGCAGCGCGGAGGACGAAGTCCGACGCGCTGCGAGGCCTGCGACACTGCGGTTCGAAGGCCTGGTGACGTTCGAATCGCGGCGTGAAGCCGCTCCTGCACCAAGCCGGCCGCTCGCGCCGGAAGAGATTCAGACCGCGGGTGGGGTCGGGTCTTGCTTCCGGTAGGCGAGGCCCTGGAAGATCGCGATCAACTGTCCGGCGGCGTCGGTGACCGTGACGGAATACGTGGCCAGCTTGGGATTGCCCGCGAGTTCGCGCGCCTCGGCGGTGAGCACACCCGACCGGGCCGCATTCTGGAAGGTGATGCTGACGTTGATGCCGACGGCGACCGTGCCGTGGGAATTCGAGGCGGCGGCGAAGGCGAAATCCGCGAGGGTGAAGATTGCGCCGCCCTGGACCAGCCCGATGGCGTTGAGATGCCATGGCTGGACCGTGAGCCGGGTCACCGCGCGTCCCGGTTCGACGGAAACCAGTTCGATCCCGCTGTGAGCCGCGAACTGGTCGCCGGTTTGGAGGAACGTGCGCAGTGCTTTCATCGTGGGTGAGGCCTAGCGGGTTTCGCCGCCAGCCGGAAGCCGGGACTGGTGCGCGATCAGCGCGGCGGAACCGGAATCGCCGCGGGCGCGACCATCCGCCGCGGCGGCGGAATTCCCGCGGCGTGGCAGTCGGTGCACGCCACCCTGTGGATGTTGTGCCGGCTGTCGGGCGAGCGAAACGACGTGTCCATCTTTTCCACATCGAGCCCGCAATGCGAGTCGGCGGGATGACAGGCGCTGCACGAGGCCTGCGCGGAATTGGTGTGCGACCAGTGGCAGTCGCGGCAGCTCAGGCCTTCGTGGACACCCGCCGGCGTGCGGTCATCGGAGCTGCCAAGTTCGTGCGCGGCATTGGGCGCGTGGCATTGCTGGCAAACCCGCTGGCGGGGGTCGCGCGAGACGCGGATCGCCTTTCCGTCCCGCTGGATGGTGGCGACCGGCAGCAGGTTCGCGGAGAAGCGCAGGGTTTCGCGCCGGCTGTAGAAGCTGGCGATCTGGGTGACCCCGGTCGGGGCATGCACCTGATGGCAGGCGAGGCAGGGGATGGCGGGTTGCACGCCGGTGGCCGGCGAAACCAGCGTCCAGTCGCCGGCCGGGTCGGGCCGCGTGACGAGTTTGGTGATGTCGCCCCCGAAAAACATGCCGTGGCAGCGCAGGCAGTCGTTCGCCGGCGGCTCGGTGCGGTTGTGCGCCGGATCGAGGAACAGGCGCGCATAGGTGGTGGCATGGCGACTCTGCTGCCAGTCGGCGAATGCCTGCGGATGGCAGGTCCGGCAGGAGTCGTGCACCGCGAGCACGTGTTCGGGCTTGAGTCGCACCGGCTGGTCCGCCCCGCCCGTGAAATGGCGCACGACGCGATTCAGGTGCGACTCGATCGCGTGGACGTCGAGCGTCAGCGCGCCGCCGTGGCAACTGCGGCAGTGCACGGAACGGTGCGTGGACGCCGACCAGTCGGAATGCACGCCGGTCATTTCGTGGCAGGAGGCGCAGGTGGACTGCGGATTGCCGAAGTGGAAATAGGCCAGCCCTCCCAGTGCGCTTGTCGCAACGAAGACGGTACCGTACAGAACGACTCCGAGCAGGATCCGGAGCCAGCGGCGGGGGCTCATGCGAACCTCCCCGCCTTCGAGTCGGCGACGATGTGCCGGCCAACCCAGAAGCCCAGCGCCATGATCGTCAGCCCCGGGTTGTAGCCGCCGTTGGTCACGTGCAGGCTGCCGTCGGCGACGTAGAGATTGTCGATGTCATGCACCCGGCCATGGCGGTCGGTGACCGAGGTCTTCGGGTCGTTGCCCATCCGGCAGGTGCCGGCCTGATGCTGGCTTGGTCGGGAGTACCGGCCGGGCACCGACTGCCAGGTCTGGGCGGCGCCGGCCTCCTTCAGCCACTCCTCGGCGCGGGCGGCGAGGAACCGGCCGATCTCGATGTCGTGGGGATGCCGCAGTCCGGAAATCCGCGCGACCGGCCGGCCCCAGTGGTCGGTCACGACCGGGTCGACTTCCACGCGCAGGTCGAAGGTCGGCATCTCCTGCACCGGGCCCATGATGGCGACGGAGCGCCTGTAGAAGTCGCGCTGGAAATCCTTGTGTGCCTTGCCCCAGCGCGGCGCGCCGGGCGGGCGGACGTTCGAGAACAGGTAGGGCAGCCGGATGAACTCGTTGCAGAGCGCGCCGCCGCCGCGGAGCCCGGGATTTCCGTGGTTGTAGTCGTTGATCGCGATCGTGGCGCCGGGACCGACGTCGTCGAACGTCTCCTGATCGAACAGGCCCCAGGCGCCGGAGTAGGCATGGTCCTGCAGGTTGCGGCCCACCCAGTCGTGGCGATTGCCGGCGCCGTTCGGGAACAGGCGCGACTTCGAGTTGAGCAGGAGCCGCGCGGTCTCGATCGCGGCGCACGAAACGACGACGAGATCGGCGGTCTGGTACTGCGCGCGATCCTCGGCGTCGAAATACCGCACGCCGCGGGCCCGGCCGCGGTCATCGATCACCACCTCGCTGGCAACGCAGCGCGTGCGCAGCTCGCAGTTGCCGGTGGCGAGCGCCCGCGGGATCACGGTGTTGTGCGTGCCGTTCTTCGCGTTGATCGGGCAGGCGAAGCCGCAGCAGGCGCGGTTGTGCTCGCAGCCGTTGCGGCCGCCATACGGCACCGAGTTGCGCAGCATCGGGATCGGAAACGGGTGCAGCCCGAGCCGCTTCGCCGCCGCCTCCAGCAGCCGCCCTTCGCGATTGTACGAGAACGCCGGCATCGGGTACGGCTTGTGCCGCGGCGGAGCGTGCGGGTTCGTGCTCATGTCGCCGGATACGCCGACCTCCCACTCCGCCTGCTCGTAGCACGGCTCCAGATCGGCGTAGCTGATCGGCCAGTCGTCCAGCGTCGAACCCGCGAGCGCGCCGTAGGTGGAGCGCATCCGGAAATCCTGCTCGCTGTACCGCCAGGCCATGGCGCCGTAGCTGACC
Organism: uncultured Verrucomicrobiae bacterium; assembly: GCA_963705935.1. Taxonomy (GTDB): domain Bacteria; phylum Verrucomicrobiota; class Verrucomicrobiia; order Opitutales; family Opitutaceae; genus Opitutus. Next base: position 470,341 of record OY970130.1, read on the forward strand.
GTGCCCGATCCGACGCAGGCCGCGTTGTTGCCGTAGTCGCCCTCGTTGGGGAACAGCTTCACCCACTCGCCGGAAGCGCGCTGGACGACGCGCGGGAACCGGTCGTCGGGTCCGTACGCATTGCCCAGCACCGTCGTGCGCTGGTTGAGCAACTCGTCCTGCCCGTGCTCCTCGAAATTGACCCAGTCACCGCGTTCGAGCAGGACGACGGACAGGCCCGCCTCGCTGAGCTCCTTCGCCACGACGCCGCCGCCGGCTCCGGCGCCGACGACGACTGCATTCACGTGTTTCAGCGCCATGGTCAGGCCTTGGGATAACGGTTTTGCCCCACGATCGCCGGCGCATCCAGATGGAGCATGCGATAGCTGGCGTAGCCCCGGTTGCCGCCGTGGCGCGGGCTGCCGTAGAAACTCTGCATCGTGTGCGCCAGCACGAGACCGAAGAACGCCTGCGGCGTGGGATCGCCCCAGAGCGCCCCGGGTACCCGGCCCGACTCGACGGCCTCGAGCACGGCGATCTTTTGTGCGGGCGGCAGCTCCTGGAATGGTTGCCCGTGGACCTGCGCGCAGGTCCGGCGGAACGAGTCGAGTCCGCGGCGGTACGCCGGGAGGTATCGCGCCAGCGCGCCGCCCAGCTGGCGGTCGATATAGTCGACGGCGCCGGTGTCGGTCGCACCCGGGGCCTCGTCGCGCGGGATGATCTGTTCGCAGATGTCGGACAGCAGGGCGGCGTCGGGCTCGGAAAGAGAACGGTAGCGGCGCGGGGCCGCCGAAGCGAGGGACCGAAGCAGCGGCGTCGAGCCGGCGCCGATCGCGAGGCCGGCGAGTCCGACCAGCGTCAGCTTCAGCGCGGTGCGCCGGGAAACGGGATGTTCACCGGTGGCAGCGGGGTTCCTGGGGCGAGTCAGGTCTGGGGTGGCCATGGGGACGGCGACTCGGGGGTTTTTGAATCGTTCCGGGGGGACAGAGCCATGCGTCATGGCGGCCTCGGCAACGTGCGGCGGGAGCTTACCCCCGGGAAGGTCGGCTCAACTCTCCAGATATTGACCAGGATTCCGCACCAATTGCAGTTTGCGCAACCCGGCAAACGCATGGTCGGACGTGCGTCGGATGCCGTTTTGTGTTTGCTCCTGCGACATGCCTTTTGTTCACCGGCACGCGCCGCACGCCCAACCCGCACCCAGCGACGTCTGCCTCGTCGTCCAGGCCGACCGGCTGCTGGCCGGACCGGATGTGGCTGGTGGCGTCACGTTGCCGGAGTTCGCCATGATCGCGGTGGCGGCGGCGCCGGCTGTCCCGATCCACGTCGGACAGATCGAGGGCCGGTCCTGCTGGACCTGGGCGACCGAAACGCCGGACTCACCGCCGCCGGAAGGCTGGCTGTGGCACGACGCCCGCTCGCTGCTCGGGGTGTTCACCCTTGCGCAATGGCATGCGCTCAGCTGTGCGCGCCAGCTGCTGTGGTGGGACCGACGGCACCGGTTCTGCGGGGTGTGCGGCACGCCGACGATCGTCGCCGTCGATGAGCGGGCGCGACGCTGCCCGCAGTGCGGCGCGCTGTTTTTTCCCGCCGTTTCTCCCGCCGTGATCGTGGCGGTCACGCGGGCCGACGAGCTGCTGCTGGCGCACAACCACAACTTTCGGCTCGGGATGTTCAGCCTGCTGGCGGGTTTCGTCGATCCGGGAGAGACGCTGGAGCAGGCGGCGGTGCGGGAGGTGCGCGAAGAGGTGGGGATCGAGATTGCCGGTCTGCGCTATGTCGCCAGCCAGCCGTGGCCGTTCCCCAATTCGCTCATGGTCGGATTTCGCGCGCAACACGTCGGCGGCGAACTCGTGGCCGACGGCAGGGAGATCGAGCAGGCCGGCTGGTTCCGCCGCAGCGCCATGCCGGACATGCCGCGGGTCGGCACGGTGGCCCGGACGCTGATCGACGCCTGGTTGCGAGAGGAGGCGTAGCGCGACGTCCGCCGGACGGCCCGTAGGCTGCGAGCTTGCTCGCGCCTCAGGCGTGGTTCGCCCAACCCCCAAACCGCGCCTGCGAGCAGGCGGCCTAGTATCGCGGCTCAGCGGTCCGACTCGGCCAGGCCGGCGGTGGCGCGCAGGAGCGCCCGGGCGAGTTCCGGCAGCCGAACGGGTTTCGCCAGGTAATCGTCCATGCCGGCGGCAAGGCATTTCTCGCGATCGCCGCGCATGGCGTGCGCGGTCGTGGCGATGATCGGAATTCTCGCGGGGTGCGAGGCGCGGATCCGGCGCGCCGTTTCGTATCCGTCGAGCTCCGGCATCTGGCAATCCATCAGGACCACGTCATAGACGCCGCGGCGCAGGGCCTCGAGCGCGAGGAGTCCGTTGCCGGCGCGTTCCGACGTGCAGCCGAGCCGGGTCAGCTGGGCCTCGATCAGCCGCTGGTTGACGGCGTTGTCCTCGGCCACCAGCACGCGCAATCCGCGGAGCGCGGCGACTTCGCCAGGCAGTTCGGAATCGGGTGCCGGGGCGGACTCCCCGGGCACCGACGAATGGTCGGCGACGACGAATTGGACGGTGAACCAGAACACCGAGCCCTGCCGTTCGCCCGCGCGGACGCCGATCGTGCCGCCCATCAGTTCCACGATCTGGCGGCAGATCGCGAGGCCGAGCCCGGTCCCGCCGAAACGCCGCGTCATCGAGGCGTCGGCCTGGCTGAAGGGGCGAAACAGCCGCGGCACCGCGTCCGGCGAAATTCCGATGCCCGTATCCTCGACCTCGAAGCGCACGCGCAGCCGGCTGCCGCTCACGATGGCGGCGCCGGCCTCTTCCGGCGCCACCCGGACGACAACCCCGCCGTGTTCGGTGAACTTCACGCCGTTGCCGATCAGGTTCAGCAGGATCTGCCGCAACCTTCCGGGGTCGCCGCGCACGATCACGCCCAGCTCGGGGGCGAGGTGACAGCCGAGACCGATGCCTTTGGCGGCGGCGCGGGGAACCAGCACCTCCACCGCCTCCTCCGTCACCGTGCCGAGTGCGAACTCGGTGTCCTCGAGGTGCAGTTTGCCCGCCTCGAGCTTCGAGATGTCGAGAATGTCGTTGATCACGGTGAGCAGCGACTCCGCGCTTTGCCGGATGGCGCCGGCGAACTCCTGCTGCTCCGGGTTCAGCGGAGTGTCGACCAGCAGGTTGCTCATGCCGATCACGCCGTTCATCGGCGTGCGGATCTCGTGGGACATGTTCGCGAGAAACTGGCTTTTCGCCTCCGCGGCCTGGCGCGCCTCCGCCGCGGCGACCTGGAGTTCCTCGGTGCGGATCTTCACGAGCGCCTCGAGCTCGGCATGGCGGACCTTCGCCCGGCTCAGCAGCCAGCGGCTCGCGCCGGCGAGCGCGCCGATGCCGCCAAGCACATACAGGAGATAGGCGTAGTTCGTGCGGTACCAGGGCGGCGCGATGCTGAAACCGACCTGGACCTCTTCGCCGACCTCGCCGGCGTTGTCGGTCATCCGGATGCTCATCCGATACGGACCTTCGCGCAGGTTGGACAGGCGGATGGTCGAATCGGACGACGGGAGCGACCAGTCGCCGGAGTCGCGGTCCAGCTTGAATTGGTAGTTCGGGGAGCGGATGCGCGCGAACGTGCCGGAGAAGATGTGGAAATTGAGGCTGTTGCTGGAGTAGGGGATGTCGCGCAGCGCCGTCGCCTGCGGGTGGAGCGCGTCGAACAGCCGGCGGCTCGTTCGCGCATCGACCACGGCCGTGATGGACAGAGGCCGCGCCGGCGGAAAGACGAACGCCTCCTGCGGCTCGATGCGGGCGAGGGTGCGATGTCCGAGGAGCCACACTTCGTTGCCGACGAGCTGGAGCATCGGATAACGTTCGCGGACCAGGTCGAGTTGGCCGACGTCGACGGTGTAGCCCTGCTTTCCGGGAACGAGGCGAAACACCCCGTGCGAGTGCGGCATCCAGATCACGCCGTCCGCCGTTCGTCGCGGCCGGCGCGGCAGATTCGGGCCTGACTCGAGCAGCCGGTCCAGTTCGGGCAATTTGACGAATGCCTCCCGGTCCTCATCGAAATACACGCGCTCTTCGGGACCGTGATTGATCACGGCGACCGGGCCGATGGCGCCGATCGCCAGCCACGCCGGAGTGGGGTCCTTCCACGGAATCGAGTCGAACACGCGACAGGTGAGCGTGCCGTGCCGCCACGCGATCCGTGCGACCCGGTTCATGCCGAGCTCCACCCAGGCCGCGCCGGGGGGGACCTCGATGACCTCGGACGGAAACCCGACGCCGGGGATCACGGGCGCGAGCAGCGACCACGAGGCGCCGTTCCAGCGGACGGCGGCGATCTCGCGTTCGCCGATCGCGAGGCAGATGTCGGGCGCGAGCAGAACGAGGCGCTTGACGCTCACCTCGAGAACGCGGGTGGTCCGGCCGCCGTTCTGCCAGAATATGCCGGCACCGTTGGACAGGAGCAGCCCGTGGGTGGTGGACACGGCACCCCACGCGCCCTCGGGCAGATTGAACTGGATCGGCCGGAAGTGCGTCGGCTCGGAAGCCGGCCCTGGAACCGGCTGAAAGAGCTGTCCGCCGGAGAGGACGAGCACGCTGTCGCCGTGTTGCACGACCGAGGGCCAGGAGAGCGTCAAATCGAGGCGGTGATCGAAGACGCGGATGGGGGCGTCGTAAAGAAACTGGGTGATGCCGGCCGCGCCGGTGGCCCAAAGCACACCGGGTTCCCCGGCGCACAGATCCGTCAGGCTGGCGAACTCCTGCCCATCGAGCGCCAGTCGGCACTCGCCGCCGCGATCGAGCAGGAACAGCCCGCGACCCTTGACCAGCACGGCGAGCTGGTTGCCCGAGAGCGGCACCAAATCCGAAACCCCGGGGCCGAGCAGCGCGTCGATGCCGGACTTCCACCGCACGAACCGCGCGCCGTCGAAGAGCAGAAATCCTCCGTCGACGCACCGGCCCAGGACGTGATTCGCGTCCCATGGCATGACGGCGTCGAACGCGATGGCTTCACCGCCGTCGGCGACCGGCACGAGCGCTCCGGCCGCCACGTCGATCCGAAAGGTTCCCCGGCTCGTCGAGCCGACATAGGCGGTGTCGCCGAGAGCGAAAAGCGCCGCGACCTCCGGCAGCGGAAAGTACTGGTGCCGGCCGGTCCGACGGTCGCGATAGACGACTCCCGAATCGCTGGCGAAATACGCGCCGGACGCCGTGGGAGTGATCAGGTTGATCTGTCCGTTGTTGGCCCAGACGGGGGCGTCGTCCGGCTTCGAAGGCCGGAGCCGCACGGTGCCCGTTTCGGTCTGGTCCAGCGTGCCCCACGAGCCGGTCCCGCCATAGTAGGTCGTGCCGTCGGCGGCCTGGGCGGTGCTGGCGAGGTTGACGCCGGGATCGCTCTCCACGGGCAGATCGGTCCAGTTCTTGCCGTCGAACAACAGGTACGTGCGATCCTGGACGACCACGAGCCGCCCGAGCGGATCGGTCGACAGCAGCACGCCGGGCGACACGTCGCCAATTTCTGCGTACGGGTACGTGCGCATCACCGGCAGCCCGGTGACGGGGCCTCCTCGCCGGGTTTCCGCACTGCCGGCGTCCGAACCGGCCGGTGCGGTGTCGGGCAGTCCCCAGGCCAGCGCCGGCGCGCAGAGGAGCCAGGAGACAAGCCGCCGGACCCGGGCTCGCGCGCGGACCGATGCGACCGTTGTCAGCGCTTCCACGTGGCGGGCTTTCCGAATCTCGACCGGGCCGGACTACGGTCAGACCGTGGCGGGCGAACGCGAGCGGCGCAGCTTCGCAGGCCCAGGACGGGCGCGGTCGCTTCGCGAGCGGTCGCGAGCGGGAATCACCGAAGTACTCCGATTGTGGGGTGCAGTCGTGGTCGACATGAATTCCGGGGTCGCGACAGCATGCCCGCCCACCTCGACCGGCGTCGATCCCGTTTTCCCGGCAGCGCGGCGGAACCGTCGGTCTGGGCTCAGCGAGCCCGGCTACATCGATCGTCGGACCGGGCTCAGCGAGCCCGGCTACATCGATCGTCGGACCGGGCTCGGCGAGCCCGGCTACATGAACTACATCGATCGGCGTGATTGGATGTAGCCGGGGTCGCCGACCCCGGCCAGTCGGCCAACCCACCGGAAATTGTCGAGCCGGGTCCGTCGGCCAACCGACCGGAACCGTCGGACCGGGCTCAGCGAGCCCGGCTACATCGATCGTCGGACCGGGCTCAGCGAGCCCGGCTACATCGATCGTCGGACCGGGCTCGGCGAGCCCGGCTACATGAACTACATCGATCGGCGTGATTGGATGTAGCCGGGGTCGCCGACCCCGGCCAGTCGGCCAACCCACCGGAAATTGTCGAGCCGGGTCCGTCGGCCAACCGACCGGAACCGTCGGACCGGGCTCAGCGAGCCCGGCTACATCGATCGTCGGACCGGGCTCAGCGAGCCCGGCTACATGAACTACATCGATCGGCGTGATTGGATGTAGCCGGGGTCGCCGACCCCGGCCAGTCGGCCAACCCACCGGAAATTGTCGAGCCGGGTCCGTCGGCCAACCGACCGGAACCGTCGGACCGGGCTCAGCGAGCCCGGCTACATCGATCGTCGGACCGGGCTCAGCGAGCCCGGCTACATCGATCGTCGGACCGGGCTCGGCGAGCCCGGCTACATGAACTACATCGATCGGCGTGATTGGATGTAGCCGGGGTCGCCGACCCCGGCCAGTCGGCTCAGCGTTTGCGGTCGGACGCCGGCTCGCCCTCGGCGGCTCTGCCCTTCCGGCGCTTTTGCACTGCCTGGCGCAGCAGATATTCCACCTGGCCGTTCACGCTCCGCAGCTCGTCCGCGGCCCAGGCCTCGAGCTCGGACCAGAGCGCGGGATCGATGCGGAGGAGAAATGACTTCCGCTCATCGGCCATGGCGGGAATCAGCGGCGGCGGATCATCGCCTGGAACAGATACGGCGTCTTGAAACTGAAGGTGTTTCCGGTGGAGATGCCGCCCTGGGGCTCCCAGCCCGCGGCGATCTCGCGGTTGACCTCCTCCGCCAGCCTGACGGCGGCGGCGGCGAAGTCCGTACCCAGAAACCCCATGGCTTTCGCAACGATGATTTTGTATTGCATGGGTGAAATGCGGTTGGTGAGAGGTGTCGGGATCAGCTGTAAAGCGTGCCGGTGTTGACGACGGGATGGACCTCCGACTCGCCGCAGAGCACGACGAGCAGATTGGAGACCATCGCCGCCTTCCGTTCCTCGTCGAGGTTCACGACCTTCTTCTCCGACAGGTCGCGCAGCGCCATCTCGACCATGCTGACGGCGCCGTGGACGATCTTCTGCCGGGCGGCGATCACGGCTTCGGCCTGCTGGCGGCGCAGCATCGCCTGGGCGATCTCGGGCGCGTAGGCGAGGTGGGTCAGCCGGGCCTCGTCCACCTGCACGCCGGCCTTGGCGAGGCGCTCCTGCAGCTCGCGCGTCAGCGCCGCCGACACCTCGTCGCTGCCCCCGCGGAGTGTCAACTCGTTCGGCTCGCCGTCGTCGTAGGCGTAGCTGCTGGCGACGTGGCGGACGGCGGACTCGCTCTGGATCCGGACGTAGCTCTCGTAGTTGTCGACGTCGAAGACCGCCTGGGCGGTGTCGTGGACGCGCCACACGACGACGGCGCCGATCTCGATCGGGTTCCCGCGTTTGTCGTTCACCTTGAGCGTATCGCCATTCAAGTTGCGGGCGCGCTGGGAAATCTTGAACCGGCGGTTGAACGGGTTGGTGAACCAGAAGCCGGACGAGCGCACGGTGCCCTTGTAGGCGCCGAAGAGGAGCAGCACGGCCGCCTCGTTCGGCTGCAGAGTGAAGAAGCCGCACGAGCAGACGATCGCGGCGATCAGCAGCGCCACCGCCGTAAGAGCCGGCAGCGCGAGGTGGCCGGCGGCTCCCTGGACCGCGGTGACGATCAGATACCCGGCGAGCACATAGGTGCCTAGATTGACGAACAGGAAAAACCAGCCGTTGACGGCCTGGACCGGTTTTTCCGCGGAGACGGAGTGGGTGGATGGAGCGGAGGTGTTCATGGACAATCGGCGGATGGATATCCAAGTGATATCACAAAGCTAGCTTGTCAAGCCGGGAGCGGGGACCGGCTCGCCCCGCCGGTTTCGCCCGGCGCGTTCCGACGTCCGGTGGCGAGAAGCGTGACGGATCCGGGCTCGGCGAGCCCGGCTACATTGCCGGTGCCGCGTGGTCGCGGGAACTCCGGTGTATCCGAGGTCTGGTGTAGCCGGGGTCGCCGACCCCGGCAAGTTTGGCGGGCACCGGGGCGAGGCCCCTCGGGCGGGCGGTAGGTTGGCACTGCGGGAACTTTCAGACCGGGCTCGACGAGCCCGGCTACATTGCCGGTGCCGCGTGGTCGCGGGAACTCCGGTGTATCCGAGGTCTGGTGTAGCCGGGGTCGCCGACCCCGGCAAGTTTGGCGGGCACCGGGGCGAGGCCCCTCGGGCGGGCGGTAGGTTGGCACTGCGGGAACTTTCAGACCGGGCTCGGCGAGCCCGGCTACATTGCCGGTGCCGCGTGGTCGCGGGAACTCCGGTGTATCCGAGGTCTGGTGTAGCCTGTGGTCGCCGACCCCGGCAAGTTTGGCGGGCACCGGGGCGAGGCCCCTCGGGCGGGCGGTAGGTTGGCACTGCGGGAACTTTCAGACCGGGCTCGGCGAGCCCGGCTACATGATCGAACCCGCCACGAACAAGAACGCGGCGATGAAGACCAGGTCGAGCGGTTTCACGGGGGATCCGGAGTGCGATGGCGATGGATCCGTAGGACGGCCACGCGGCTCGGTGCCGCTCAATGCAGGATCTCGCCCTTCGTCGCGTCGCCGGGGACATCGAGCAGGACGAGCAGCGACGCCGCCAGGACGGGCAGAATCCGCGCAGTCATCGGTTGGTGGAAGGCTCCGGCGGTCACGCGGCGGCGAGCAGGTCGCGGCGGGCGGCCTCCATCAGCAGGTGAAACGCCTGCCCCTCGGTCGAGGTGCCGACGCGGTTGAAATTGGGCGCCCCGCACACGCCCTGCACGATCCCGAAGGCGTCCACCCGGGCGATCGCCGCGGCCCGCAGCGATTCGGCGGTCGCGCGCGAGGAGTCCGGCAGCCACCGGCCCGCGATCCCGCGATAGATCGTGTATGCGAGCATCTGCGCGAAGTTGGTTTCGACGAACGTGCCGGAGTCGTCGAGCACGTCGTGGAAGAGACCGTCGCCACGACGCCAGACCAGCGCGGCGTCGACCAGCTCGTGAATCCAGCTGGCGAGGCGGGTCTTTTCGGCGGTCATCGACGGCGGCAGCGCCCGGAGCACCCGCGTCATCCCCGCCATGGCCCAGCCGTTGCCGGACCCCCACAGTGCCTTGCGCTCGAAGACCTGCCGGTCTTCGTCCCAGATATGCGAGTACAGCTTTTTCGCCGGATCCTGCAGGATCCTCCGGTAGCCGGTGATCTGCTTCATGGCCTCGGCGGGCTGGCCGGCGACCGCGAGAAACGGCGGGAGCATGTAGATCGCATCGACCCAGATCCGGTTTTCGATGTGGTTGTGGTAGATGATGCCGTCGGGCGTCCGCGGCGCCTTGTGGAGTTCGAACTCGAGCATCCGGTCGGCGGCCTGCAGCAGTGCGGGATCGCCGGTCTGCTTCGCGGCGAACAGCACCGGCTCGCCGTTGACGGCGGGGTCGCAGACCGGCGCGTTGCCCTCGTTGAGCGCGAGCCGCCCGTCCTTGAGCTGGTTCACCACGGCGTCCTTGGCCAGCAGCACCACGAGCTCGGTCTCGCCGAGCTCGAGGAGCGCCTGCGCGGCGGTGCCCTGTTCCCACGCCCGACGTTGCATCGCCAGCATCGCGTTCTTCACCTTCAGGAGGCGTGCGGAATCGGCGTCGGGCGAAGGCGCCGGCGTGACCGCCCCGACTCGCACCGGGGCGAGCGTGGCGAGACTCAGGGCGCCGCCGGCAACGGCGGCCTGGCGGAGGAAGGCGCGGCGGGGCAGGAGCGGGGAGGACATGGGAATTGGAGCGGGGATGAACTGTCGGTCGAAGCCGGGCGATTGGGCGCCGTCGGCGGCCACCGGGTGGAACCCATCGCCTGACGCACGATCGTGCAGATCGTGGCGACGGGGAACCGGGATTGTCCACGCCCGAAGCCGCGCCCCGTGCCGGCCCGCCTGCCCCGGTCGCGAAGGCCGCCGGGCTCGCGGCGCCAACGCGTCGTCGAAAGCGGAACTGATAGGATGGAGACAAATGGCTACTCTCTGCCGACTCCGGTGCCGTTCCGGGTTGAAGGAGGGCCACCGGGCTGGGCAGAAGCGGGGCGCCTTTCGCCGGCGTCGGGCCGGTGTCGGGCTTTCCAATGCTTCATCTCCGGAATCGTCCCTGGCTGTCGCCCTCGCGGCGCGCCGTCCTTGTTCTCGCCGCGCTGCCGTGGCTGCCTTCGCTCGCGGTCCGGGCGCAGTCCGCGCCCGTGACGGGCGCGAACGTCGCCGCACCTGCCGCCGCCACCGGATCGGCGGCGGATCCGGCGGGGTCGTGGCTGCAGCAGTTGAAACCGCCCGCGCCATGGCTCACGTGGGGCGCCGACTTCCGCGCGCGGAACGAATACTACAACAACATCGTGACGCTCGCCGAAACGAGCCTGCACGAGCAGGACCTCTTTCGCTTTCGGTGGCGCGTCTGGGGCTCGGCCGTCGTGGCGCCGGACCTGACATTCAACACCCGCTTGTCCGGTGAATCGCGTTACTGGGAGAAGCCGGCGTTCGTCGGCGCGTTCAAGGGCCGCACCGGCCTGGAGGAACGGTTCGGGATCTTCGACACGCTGGCGCTGAAATGGGCCAACGTCGGCGGCGCGCCGGTCACGCTCACGGTCGGCCGGCAGGACCTCATGCTCGGCGACCCCGGCGACTGGTGGCTCGTGATGGACGGCACGCCGAACGACGGATCCTGGACCACGTATTTCGACAGCATCCGCCTGACGGTGGACGCGAAATCGATCCGGACGAAATTCGACGTCATCGGTCTCGTCGAGCCGATGCAGCCGGCCGAGTGGCTGCCGACGCTCGGGGACTCCGGGAGCTACCCGGTCACCGATCAGAAGGAACAAGGGATCATCCTCTCTGCCGCGAACAAGTCGCTGCCCGGTACCGAGGTCGACGGCTACTTCATCTACAAGCACGACCAGCAGCAGACGGCCACCGTGGCCGGGGCGACGCGGCTCTCGGGCGACAACGCGGACATCTGCACCGTCGGTGGCAAGCTCACGGGAACGCCGGCGCCGCACTGGCTCTACTCGCTCGAGGGCGCATACCAGTTCGGCACGAAGGCGGACCGGATCGCCGGGATTTTCGCGCGCCGCGACGTGCGGGCCTACGGCGGCAAGGCGAAGCTCACCTACGCGTTCAAGGACGTGCGGAAGAACCAGCTGAGCCTCTCCGGTGAAGTCCTGTCCGGCGACGATCCCGCGACGCCGGGAACCGACGAGATGTTCGATGTGCTGTGGGGGCGATGGCCGCGCTGGAGCGAGCTCTACATCTACTCCTATATTTATGAAACCGGCGGACGCATCGCCCAGATGAACAATCTCGGGCGGATCGGCGGCGAATGGAGCATCGCGCCGGTCAAGGGCACGACCGCGAGCCTGGCCTATCATGCGCTGTTCGCGCTCGAGGACACGCCGACGCGGGCGGTCGTCCCCACGCTGTTCAGCAACGATGGACACTTTCGCGGCCATTACGTGCAGGCGGTCTTGAAGCACCAGTTCAACGCGCACCTCAGCGGCCACGTCTGGGCCGAGTGGGTGTGGGAGGGCAACTACTACGCCCACCGCGAACTGCTGACCTTCCTCCGCGCCGAGCTCGCGATCGGGTTCTGAACCCGACGTAACGTCTCGCCGGGTCGGTGATCGATGCGAGGCACTACACATAGTACTTGCCCATCGTCGTACACTCGTGGCCCTCCTTCGCTGCTCCCTCCGCAGCAGATGGCCGTGCCATCCGAAGCTGCGGAGCAGCGAAGGATGGCGCGGTGGATGGGACTCGAACCCATGACCGACGGTTTAGAAAACCGTTGCTCTATCCGGCTGAGCTACCACCGCGTACCGCGAAAAACCGCTGCGAACCGGTACTGTCTGCACCGCGGACGGACAAGGCCAAAACCACGCTTGACTTGGCCTTGGCGGATTAGCACGTTCGCCGACTCTTTCCCCCCCGGGGTGGTAGCTCAGTTGGTTAGAGCGTCTGCCTGTCACGCAGAAGGTCGCGAGTTCGAGTCTCGTCCATCCCGCCATGTCCGCCCCCGATTTTCATTCGGGGGCTTCTTTTTGGTGCGCCCGGCAGGGCGCACCTGCGACGGAATGACGAACGCAGGCAGCACCGGGACGCCTGCATCTCGGATCGGGCACGACGGTCGGTCGAGCGGCAGTCCGCGCCAAACCGCTTGGCATTTCACACCCCCGCCGGCACGGTCGTCAGACCTGCCGCTCATGCCCGCCAAACTGACACTCAGCCAGCTCTCCGGTCTGCTCTTCCGTGCCTGCGATGACCTCCGGGGCAACATGGATGCCTCCGAATACAAGGAATACATCTTCGGCATGCTGTTCCTCAAGCGGCTGAGTGACCTCTTCGATCAGGAGAAGGAGCAGTTGGAACGGGAGCTGACGGCGCGGGGCATGAAGCCCGGGGTCATCGTCGCCCAGCTCGCCAACCGCGACAAATACACCTTCTACGTCCCGCCCGAGGCGCACTGGTCGGCCATCCGCCACCTCAAGTCCAACGTCGGCACCGGCCTGAACAAGGCGCTCGAGGCGATCGAGGACGCCAATCACGAGGCGCTGCAGGACGTGCTCAAGCACATCAACTTCAACCGGAAGATCGGCCAGCGCACCCTCGACGACGACGTGCTTTCCAACTTCGTCCAGAACTTCGAGAAGATCCCCCTGCGCGACGAGAACTTCGAGTTTCCCGATCTTCTCGGGGCCGCCTACGAATACCTGATCAAGTTCTTCGCCGACTCGGCCGGCAAGAAGGCCGGGGAGTTCTACACCCCGGCGGACGTGGTCCGCACGCTGGTCGAGATCGTCGATCCGCGGCCGGGCATGAGCGTTTACGACCCCACGTGCGGCTCCGGCGGCATGCTCATCCAGACCCGGGACTACGTCCGCGAGTGCGGCGGCGATCCACGCGACCTTTCCCTCGCCGGCCAGGAAAGCATCGGCACCACCTGGTCCATCTGCAAAATGAACATGCTCCTTCACGGCATTCCGCACGCGGACATTCGCCAGGAGGACACGTTGCGCCGTCCACAGCACAAGGACACGGGGAACGAGCTGAAGCGCTTCGACCGGGTGCTGGCCAATCCGCCGTTCAGCCAGAACTACGTCAAGAAGGACGTCGAGTATCCCGGCCGCTTTTCCGTGTGGATGCCGGAGAAGGGGAAGAAGGCCGATCTCATGTTCGTCCAGCACATGCTCGCGGTGCTGAAGGCCGACGGCAAGATGGCCACCATCATGCCGCACGGCGTGCTCTTCCGCGGCGGCGAGGAGGCCGAGGCGCGCCGGCACTTCATCGAGCACGGCTGGCTGGAGGCCGTGATCGGCCTGCCGGCGGGGCTTTTCTACGGCACCGGCATTCCGGCCTGCGTGCTGGTGATGAACAAGCAGGACGCCGCCACCCGGCAGCACGTGTTCTTCATCAACGCCGACCGCGAATACCGCGAGGGCAAGGCGCAGAATTTCCTGCGGCCCGAGGACATCGCCAAGATGGTCCAGGTCTACCGCGCCGGCGAGGACGTGCCCGGCTACGCCCGCCGCGTGCCGGTGGCGGAGATCGCGGCCGAGGGATTCAACTGCAACATCCGGCGCTACGTGGACAACGCCCCGCCGCCCGAGCCGCACGATGTGCGCGCCCACCTGCAGGGGGGCGTGCCGGCCGTGGAAATCGAATCACTCGGCCACTATTGGTCCAACTATGCCGGACTGCGCGAGCGCGTCCTTGCGCCCCGAACGAAGGACAAGACTTACGCCGACTTCGCTCCCGCCGTGACCGACCGTCGCGCCCTGGCGGGAATCATCAAATCCGACCCTGGCGTCGCGACGGCCCACGAGGCCTTTCAAGCCACTTTGGAGAAGTGGTGGGCGGCGCACCTGCCGCACGTGGAGGCGCTCGCGCCCACCGATGGCAGGAAGGGCAACGTCTACGAACTGCGGCGCCTGCTCTTCGCCAGCATCACGGCCGTCTTTGAAGAACAGCAGCTCCTGACCGCCCACCAGGTGCGCGGGGCGCTCGCCCGCTATTTCGAGTTCTTCAAGCCCGAGTTCAAATCCATCGCCTTCAGCGGATGGGGGCCGGAGCTGATTCCCGACGACGAGATCCTGCAGAGCCAGTTTCCCGGGATCCTCGCCGACATGGAGCGGAAGCGGCAGCGCCTCGCCGAGCTGGCCGCGCTCTTCGCCGCCGCCGACGAGGAGGACTACGAGGACAGCGACGACACCGGCGTGCTGCCCGGCGATCAGGTCAAGGCGCTGAAGGTCCAGGTGAAGGATTTGAAGGGCCAGGCGAAGATTGCCAAGAAGGAGAGGGAGAAAGGTGATTGGGCCGCCTGCATGAACGAGGCCGAGGAGATCGAGCGCAGGTTGGCCAGGCACCAAACCCTGCTCGACGAGCAGCGCGCGCTGAACGCCGAGCTCCGAGCGACGGAGAAGAAGCAGGAGGAGCTCGTCGCCGCTGCTCGCGCGAAGATCGGCCCCGACGAGGCCCGCCGCGTCATCGTCGAGCGTCTGCACCGCGAGCTGCACCGCATCTACGGCGATTACCTCCGCGCCGACCAGCGCGCCTGCCTCGCCGCCGTAGAGAACCTCCACGCCAAATACGCAGTCACCGCCCGAACCCTCGACAAAACCCGCGCTGCCTCTAGCGCGAGGCTCAAGAGGTATTTGGAGGAGATGGGGTATGAGTGAGCCTACACCAAAGGTTAACCTGTGTGATTTTGCCGATCTCCGAATGGGCGAAACGATCATCGCCGCGGACTGCACCGGCGATGGAGTCCCCGTTTATTCCGCTGACACAAGCGACGCTCCGTGGAATTTTTCGTCACGTTGCCGTGTCGTGAACCGCAGTGGATGCATCGTGATCGGTGCGCGTGGCAGCATAGGCCATCCGCGTTTGCCACCTTACGAGGAATTCGCCGCGACCCAGACGACCATCGTGGTGGAGCCTGATCGCTCAGAGCTAGAGCCGCGGTTCCTGCTCTATGCGCTAAAGATGGTTGATTTCAAATCGGTCAGCGCGCAGCAGGCAGTGCCGATGCTAACCATCGGCGACCTCAGGAAAGTTCAGAT
The DNA here is from genome assembly GCA_963705935.1 of uncultured Verrucomicrobiae bacterium. GTDB lineage: Bacteria > Verrucomicrobiota > Verrucomicrobiia > Opitutales > Opitutaceae > Opitutus. Next base: position 485,665 of record OY970130.1, read on the forward strand.
TCCGAAACCACTAAAAGCAGCACAGCGCCGGATCGCGGAGATTCTGGGGACAGTGGACGAGGCGATCGAGCAGACGGAGGCATTGATCGCGAAGCAGCAGCAGGTGAAGGCTGGCCTGATGCACGATCTCTTCACCCGCGGCCTCACTCCCGACGGCCAACTCCGCCCCTCGCGCGGCGAAGCCCCCGATCTTTACCATATCACTCCGCTTGGTTGGATTCCGAAGGAGTGGGAATCTACTATGGTCGGTGCGTGTCTGCTTGGCATTGAAGCGGGGAAAAGTCCTGAGTGTCCGGATACTCCCGCTTCCGCCGATCAGTGGGGCGTATTGAAAGTCGGGGCAGTCCATCCCGACGGCTTCAGGGCCCAAGAGAACAAAGTCGTATTAGATCCTGCGCTGCGAAATCCGGCTTTTCTCGTCGCCAAAGGCGATCTCCTGTTCTCTCGCGCCAACACATCTGAGTTGGTCGGACTGTCCTGTCACGTGACGACTGAGCCTCGGAACTTGATGCTCTCCGACAAAACCCTGCGACTTCGTCCGGACGCAAAGCGGATGACCCCCCGTTTCCTTTTCTGGATTCTACAGACATCCACAGCTCGACGACAAATCGAGAATTCTGCAACAGGCACGAGCGGTAGCATGAAAAACATAGGGCAAGGCGGCGTTCGCAGGATCGCCTGCGCGCGACCTGATTTGGGTGAGCAAGCGCGTATCACTGCACGCATTGATTTATTGTTGAGCAACCTTGCCGCCGAAGCCGCCCATCTCGCCAAGCTCCGCCAGTTGAAGCAGGGGCTGATGCAGGCGCTGCTGACCCCGCCGGAATCTCGGGCCTGACTGAAAATGCGGCGTTGCCGGACGCGAAGATTCGCTTCCCACTGTTTCCGCCATGGCGTCCGTGCACCCCGACCTGTTGACCTTCAGGATCCATCCGGCGGATGGGGGTTCGGAGGTGCCTGTTTCCGTTCTGACGCAGAGCCTGAGCACCTTGCAGGAACTGATCCTGTTGTTCGCGTTGCAGGAGGAAGGCGGCGCTTTGCGCCAGAGGCTGCGCCTTTCCGAAGAGATGAAGAATCATTACGTCCTGCACTGCCGACCGCCGCTGCCGGGAAGTTTTGCCGTGACGGGGCGCGTAGGCCGTCGCGGCGGCGGTGACCTTTTCCCCCATGAGCGTGTCGTCCGGGTGGTTGGCAATCTCAACATGTTCACTCGGGCGGCGGTGGCGGGAGAAGAGACAAAGCTGACGGAATTGTTGCCGGACAGCCGGCTGCGGAATCGCGCGTTGTCGCGTCTCATCAACCTGAGCCCGACGGCGGGCAGCGGCTATCGGCACGAGCTGGGCAATGGAACCGGACCACTGGCGACTTTGGATGAAAACCTGCCCGCGCGAATCGAAGCGTGGCTTAAGACCCCGGCCGAGCGGGCGGAAATCCAGACTGTGACCGGGCGGCTGGAGGCGATTTCGTTCAGCGATCACAAGGTCACGATCCACTACGTGCCCAAGGGCCGCTGGCTCGAGTGCATCTATGAAGACGACGTCGAGCCGATGCTGTTGGAGAACCCGCGCGGTTTGATCCAGGTCACCGGGCGCGTCGTGGCCGACGAGGAGGGACATCCGCGCAAGATCGTCGAGGTGGAGGAGATTCGGGAGGTTGATCTCTCACCCTTTGTTGTCGATGTCATCCCGGTGGGCAGCGGGTCGATCCGGGCGCGGACGGTCGTTTCGCTCACGCCGACGTTGAGCGAGAGCGAGCAGTTGCTCTGCCTGGATAATTCCGCATGGGATCTGGATGTCTTCGCCCCGACGCGGCAGGAGTTGGTTGCCGAACTCCGCGAGCAGCTTGCGATGCTATGGACGGAATATGCGTTGGAGGATGACGCGGTGTTGTCGGAGCCGGCGCGTCGGCTGAAGGAGGCAATGTTGAGGGATTTCCAGGAGGTGCGTCATGCCCAGGGATAAGCGCGACGTGGAATCCGGCCTCGGGAACAAGGGCTTCAGGTGGCAGGACGGCGATCACCACTACCACGTTTACTGGTCCGAAGAAGGGAAGAAATCCATGGCCAGGACCAAGACGAGCCACGGTTCGGGGCGGGATATTTCGGACGACCTTCTGGCCAAGATGTCCAGGCAATGCGGGCTCACCAAAGGTAACTTCCTCAAGCTGGTGGATTGCCCGCTTTCGCGGCAGGAATACGAATCCCTGTTGAAGGCCGCGGGAAAGCTCTGAGTCGGCGGTACCTCAGGGGGGAGGCTGGCGAAATCCCTAAACGCCAGGATTGATTTACTCTGGAGCCCTGTTTTACTTGCAAGTGAAACAATGACTTCGAGTAGAACAGTCACCGTGGAATCGCCATCCGACCTATGGCTTAAGTTCTCTCATTTATATCGGGAAGAAGAGTTTCCGCGTGTCCAATGGCGAGCATCGTCGTCGCTGTCTGAAATCAGAATCGAGTCCGGAGGGCGAAAGCGCGTCCTCAAAATCGAACCCACCCTGCATCCGTCCAGGCGTCTGCTCGAGACCGGCGATGCGGAGGACGACCGGTTGATTCTTGCCCCTTCGCTGGGGGAGCCTCTGGCCCGGGACCTGCGGATTGCCGGCATCAACCATGCCGATCTGAACGGCCGGCTCTACCTCAACCTGGACTCCCCGTCGTTGCTGATCGACCGGCAGCCGTCGGGGAAGCGGTTCGCGAATCCCACGTCCGAGCTGGATGTGTTCGCCCTGAAGAGCACACGGCTGCTACGCACGCTGCTCTGCGTGCGGGAGGAGCGCTGGACGCAGGCGGCTTTGGCGGAGCGCAGCGGGTTGTCGCGCGGCCTCGTATCGAGATTGGTGCGGACCCTCGTGGCGGGCGGCTACCTGAGGCCGGAGACCCCCGCCACGCGCCAGCAGGCCGGCACCTGGCGGCTGGCGGACTTCGACCGGCTGCTGGATGCGTGGCGCGAGCGCGACAACTGGCTGACGCGCGGGCGCCTCCTGCAATACTCGGTGCTCGGCGAGAATCCGGAACAGACCGCCCGCAAGCTGCAGGGTTGGCTGGGGGCCTCGGTGCCGGTGTTCACCCAGTGGTTCGCGGCGAACCTCCGGCAGGCCTACACCGACACGCCGGTTGTCTCGGCCTACGTCGTGGACGCCGCGGAGCTGAACCGCATTCCGGCGCGGGCGGTGCCGACAGGCGGCAATCTGTGGATCATCGTGCCGCGCGACGACGGCCCGCTGCGCGAGGCGCGCGAGGCGGACGGCTTCCGGCTCGCCTGCGACGTGCAGATCTACCTTGATCTGCTCGGCGCGGGTGGTCGCGGGCCCGACCACGCGCAAGTGCTCCGGCAGTGGAGCGGATTCGCGCGATGAAATACGACACCTACGAGTCTTACTCTGACGCCCGCACCCGGATGGCGGAAAGCGCATTGCTCACAGCTTGGGACAGTATGGCTGCGTTTCGCGAGGATCTCGTGCTGGTCGGTGGCCTCGCCATCCGCTACCTGACTCGGCGCGGCGCCGCAGGCGCGGTGGACATGGTGACCACCGATGTGGATTTCGGGGTGAGCCTCGGCATCAGCGGCGGACAATATGGTTCGCTGCGCGACACTCTGCGCGGCCATGGATTCCGCTGGGAAAACCGGCGGTTCCAGAAGGATTTTGGCGGATTTCCGATCTACATCGACCTCCTGACGGAGCAACCGGGCTACACGCAGGGGACGGTGTTGGTGGACGACGGGCTTGAAGTGAGCGTAGTGCCCGGAATCGAGCGCGCGCTCACCTGTCATCGGGCGGTGGAGGTGACGGGCAAATGCCTGCTCGGCGTCGAGCGCAAGATCGCGGTGAAGGTGGCGGAGGTCGGGCCGTTGCTGGTGCTCAAGCTGAACGCCTTCGGCGGCCCGGAAGGCCGGAAGCATCCCAAGGATGTCTCCGACGTGCTGCACCTGGCCAATCGCTACGTGGATGGGGAAGAGGCCATGCTGGCCGGATTCAAGGGGGAGCTGGCGGCTGGCAATGCCGGCGCGAAATTCGCGCACGCCGCGTTGAAATCGCATTTCGGAAGCATCGACGGGCTGGGGCCGGTGTCCTGTGCGGCCTTCCGATTGAACAACCGACAGGACTTCCCGGAACATCGGGACGAGGCGGCCCAGATTCGCCAGCAATGCGTCACCCTCGCGGAGGCGCTCCTCGGCTGACCGCCTCCATGTCCGAATACCTCCACGTCGAAAAGCCCTTCCTCGACCAGTTGCGGGCGCTGGGGTGGACGGTCGTTGATCACGGGCACGGAATGGTTCCCTCCGACCCGACGGTGAGCCTGCGCACCAGCTTCCGCGAGGTGTTGCTGCCGGAGGTGTTCCGGTCGGCGGTGACAGCGCTCAACCGGACGGCGGCAGGGCAGGAATGGCTGACCTCGCGTCAGCTCGATGACCTGCGCGACCAGTGGCTGCGGCAGCCGGCGCGTCCGCTGCTCGAGATCAACGAGGCCGTGCAGGCGCTGTTGTTCAAGGCGCAGGTCGAGGTGAACGAGGTTACGCGTGAGGCACATCCGGTGGTGCAGTTGATCGACTTCGCCCGGCCGGAGCGGAACGTGTTTCACGCCGTCAACCAGTTCCGGATCGACACACCCGGTTGCGTGAAGCGCGGCATCATCCCGGACATCGTTCTCTTCGTGAACGGCATTCCGCTGGTGGTGATCGAGGCGAAGATCGGCGACGCCACCACGGCCAACCCCCTCCATGCGGCCGCCGAGCAGCTCCTGCGCTACCGCAACGGCCGGCCGGAGACGCTGGCCGCCGGGCTGCGGGAGGGCGAACCGCGACTGTTCTTTTCCAATTTGCTGCTCGTGCGCACCTGCGGCGAGAAAGCCGAGATCGGAACGCTCACGTCAGGCCACGAGCACTTCCATGCGTGGAAAGACATCTGGCCGGAAAGCCGGCGCACCTACACGCCACCGCTCGGCGTGGAGCGCGAGCAGGAGCGGCTGATCCAGGGATTGCTGGCGCCGGACACCCTGCTCGACGTGCTGCGCACATGCGCGGTCTTCATGGACACCGACGATGGCCGGCGGGTGAAGGTAGTCAGCCGTTACCAGCAATATCGTGCGGCCCGCCGGGTCGTGCAGCGGTTGCGCGAGGGTCGGACCGCGGAGGAGCGCTCCGGTGTCGTCTGGCACACGCAAGGATCGGGCAAGTCGCTCACGATGGTATTTGTTGCCCGCATGATCCGTGCCTCGGGAGACTTGGCGGACTTCAAGATCGTGATGGTCAACGACCGGATCGACCTGGAGGAGCAACTCACCGCCGCCGCCAAGCTGATCGGTGGTCGGATCAACGTCATCGAGAGCACTGTTGACCTGCGCGAGCATCTCTCCACCGACGCGTCGGACCTCAACATGGTGATGGTCCACAAATTCATGGACCGGGAGGAGAAGGTGCCGCTCGTGGTGCAGGAGGCGCTCGCAACCTATGGCGCGCCGCCCTCGGCGGAGAGCTTTGGCGCGGTGAACGAGTCGGAGCGCATCCTGCTGATGATCGACGAGGCCCACCGCACCCAGGGCTCGGACCTCGGCGACAACGTGTTCGAGGCCTTCCCGAACGCTGCGCGCATCGCGTTCACCGGCACGCCGCTGATCACGGAGAAGCACGGTGCCCGGCGAACGGTGAAACGTTTCGGCGACTACATCGACACCTACAAACTGATGGATGCCGTCCACGACGGCACTACGCTGCAGATTCTCTACGAGGGGCGGACAGCGGATACCGCGCTCAAGGACAAGGCCGGATTCGAGGCGAAATTCGAGGACTTGTTCCGCCAGCGCACGGATGAGGAGATCGCGGCGATCAAGAAGAAGTATGGGGCAAGCGGCGACATCCTCGAGGCGGAGAAGCGCATCGGCGCCATCGCTCGCGACCTGGTGGATCACTACATCGACAACATTCTGCCGGACGGCTTCAAGGCGCAGGTCGTGTGTCATTCCAAGCTGGCGGCAGTCCGTTACCAGCACGCCATCCGGACGGCTCTGGCGGAGCGACTCGCCCGGGAGAAACTGAAGCCGAAGCCCGACGAGGAACTGATCCGGCGGGTGGCGTTCCTCGAGGCCGCGGTGGTGATTTCCGCCGACGCCACGAATGAGCCGGCGATCATCACCGAAGCCCGGAGGGAGGCGCGCCGGTGGAACGCCGTCGAAAATTTCTGCCGGCCGTTCGACCTGGACGATCCCGACAAGGCCCTGACCGGCATCGCGTTTCTGGTGGTCTGCGACATGCTGCTCACAGGCTTCGACGCGCCGGTCGAACAGGTCATGTACATCGATAAGCGGCTCCAGGAACACAATCTCCTGCAGGCCATCGCGCGAGTGAATCGCGTGGCGAAGAACAAACACCGCGGCTTCATCGTGGACTACATCGGTCTGGCCAATCACCTGAGCGCGGCGCTTTCGATCTACACTGAAGAGGACATCACCGACATCCAGCAGGGGTTGAAGAACCTGACGACGGAGCTGCCCATCCTGGAAGAACGATACCAGCGCCTGCTCCAGCACTTCCGCGCTGCGGGGGTGGCCGCCATCGGGGAATTCGCGCATGGCCGCATCGCCACGCCGACGGCGGAGGTCGCAGCCGTGCACGCCGCGGTGGGCGCCATGCGGGATATTCGCCGCCGCGCCGACTTCGAGGTCTATCTGAAGAAGTTCCTGCAGAGCCTGAACCTCATCCTGCCGCATGCCAGCGGGCACCCCTACCGCGGCCCGGCCCGGCGATTCGGGTATCTTCTGCGCCTGGTGAAGGAGCGTTACAAGGACGAGTCACTCGACATTGCGGATGCCGGAGCGAAGGTGAAGGCATTGATCAACGAGCACCTGATCGACTTGGGCATCGACCCCCGGATTCCGCCGATCGAGTTGCTGTCACCGGATTTCCTGGCCAACCTTCAGCGGCACTCGCAGGGCGATCCCGAAGCCAAGGCGAGCGAGATGGAGCACGCCCTCCGCAAACACTGCACCGTGCATTTCGACGAGGACCCGGCGTTTTACCAGCGGCTCAGCGACAAGCTGGAGAAATTGATTCAAGCGCAGAAGGAGAATTGGGAGGCGATCGCCGAGGGTTGCGAGCTGCTGCGCCGGGAGGCCGAGACTGGGCGGACCACCACGCACGAGGGGCTTGGCAAGGAGGCGACGACGTTCTTTGACCACGTCGCCCAGCTGGCATTCACGGAAGGAGCGATTCCGGCAGACCGAGTCCAGCCGCTCGAGGATCTCATGGTGCGCGTCGTGGAGATTCTAGAGGGCACCATCGACATCATCGATTTCTGGCGGAAGCCGATCGAGGTGAAGAAACTCAGGGGAAATGTGGATACGGAAATCCTGCTGTCCGACATCCCCGAGCTGTCGGAAAAGCATGAACGGATCGCCGTCGAGATCGTGAAGCTCGCCGAGAAGCGGCACCAGGAACTGGTCAAATGAAGCCCCGGCCAGTCACGGACATTGCCTACGAGGTGGTGCGCAGCGCGCGGAGCACTGCGGACATTGTCATCGAGCGCGACGGCCGGCTGCTGGTGCGGGCCCCGGAGGCGGTGCCTGACGAACGCATCGAGGACATTGTGGAGGCGAAGCGATATTGGATCTACAAGAACCTGGCGGAGTGGCGCGACCTCAACGCGACGCGGGTGCTGCGCGAATATTGCAACGGGGAGGGATTCCTCTACCTGGGCCGCTCCTATCGCCTGCTGCTCGCGGCCGGCCAGGAAGAGGCACTGCAATTGAAGAATGGGCGTTTCTGCCTGCGGCGTGATTTGGCCGAACGGGGCGCGATCAGGGCAGCCCGGGCGGCATTTCGGAATTTCTACATCAGCCGCGGGATGGAGAGGATCCCGGATCGGGTAAACTACTATGCACCTAAGGTGGGAGCGCCGGTGCGGAAGGTGGATGTGCGGGAGCTGGGCAACCGCTGGGCTTCGTATTCACCGGCGGGCAACCTGGCCTTTCACTGGAAATGCCTGATGGCCCCGCCCACCGTCATCGACTACATTGTCGTCCACGAACTCTGCCACCACCACCACCTCGACCACACCGAGGCGTTCTGGAACGAGGTGGACAAGGTTTTGCCAGCCTACCGGGAGCGGAAAGAGTGGCTGAGGCGGAACGGGGCCGGCCTGGATGTTTGAGCCGTGCGTCGGGCGCCGGGAGGAAATGCGCGGGCCGGTGGCGGAACGCGCAATCACGGATTAATTGCCGGCCGCCCAGCGGCAAACCTCGGCAGCCTCACGGCATTACGCACATGGAAACGTTCATACCCCTCATCAGTTCCGGCACGTCGGGACCGCTCGGCGTGCTGCATCTCCCGCGCTTCTGGCTCAAGGTTTCGCTCGAAGGACGCGGTCGGCTCGACTCCCGGTATCCGGCGTGCGGCAAGGGCTTCGACCAAATGACGCTGAACGCCCTCGGCCTCGACCGGGAGAAGACGATGGCATACATCCGCTCGGACCGGCCATCGTATCCACAATTCGAGGCGTGGGTCCGGCGGCAGCCGGGCGTGAAGCTCGACGCCGCCACCATCGAGCGGCACAACGCCGCCGTCCGCGGGTTCATTCACGACGACGAGACGCGGCGGGGAGTCCTGGAGCGAAACGGGCTGCCCGACGACGCCAGCGCGGTGAAGGATGCCGTGCACCTCAACGATCTCGACAGCTGGCAGGAATTCCACGAGGCGGTCCTGAAGTAGCCCGCGCCCGCAGCGATTCCCCGGGGCCCGCGGACGTTCCGCCGCTCCTCCGGGTCTGGCGCTTCGCCCAACCGGCGAAAATGCCGAAGGGGCAAACGCGGTTGCCCGTTCGATCACGTGGCGCGAAGAGTGCATTCCACCCGCGGTGGAGGATGCGCGGAGACGCGGAGCATCGACGTCAATCCGCGCCGGGATCGGCGCAGCGGGGCGCCGACACCGGCCGCGGCCGCCCGGCCAACGCGGGTCGGTCCACTGCCGCGGAGCGGGCGTGTATCGAAGTGCCGGAGTCCTTCAGCCGATCCGGAACCGGGCGGTGAGCGGCGCGGGGTCGTGCGCGTGCCGGGCGACAATCGCGTCGTACTCGATCGGCTCGACGACCCAGCCGCGGGCGGCGTCGAAGTAGGCCAGGTCGGCGGCCGGGACGCTGAGGGCGACCGTCCGCGTTTCACCGGGCGCGAGCGACACCCGGGCGAACGCCTTCAGTTCCCGCACGGCGCGCTCCACCCGCGAGCCGCGGGCGGAGACGTAGAGCTGCACGACTTCGTCGCCGGCCACCGGCCCCGTGTTGGTCACTTCCACGGTTGCCTGCAACGTGTCGGACGGGGCGAGACGGTTCACGGCCAGCCGCAGGTTTGCCTGTTGCCACGTCGTGTAACTGAGCCCGAACCCGAACGGAAACGCCGGCGCCGCGCCGTCGCGCGCGAGCTTCCGGTACCCGTGCCACAGGTCGTACGTGATCTTCGTCGCGTTGCGATCGAAGAACGGCAGGTCCTCGGCCCGCCGGGGAAACGTGCACGGCAGCCGGCCGCCCGGATTGACGCGGCCGAGCAGCACGTCGGCCAGCGCGTGTCCGCCCTCCATTCCCGGGTACCACAGCACGACGATGCCATTCACGCGTTCGCGCCAGGCTTCGGTGATCACGGCGCTGCCGATCATCAGCACCACGATCGTGCGCCGGTTGGCCGCGGCGACCGCCTGGATCAGCTGCTCGTCGCGCGGGTGCAGGGTCAGCTTTTCGCGGTCGCCGCCCGGAGAGAATCCGCCTTCCTGCGTTCCGTGGCCGGGCAGGATCTTCCTCGCGACCGGCTCCTCCTCGGGGGTGGGCGGCGGGAAGGTCGGCGCGAACATCGGGATCATGTCCGGCGGAATGTACTCACCCTCGTCCTCGTGGGTGTAACCGGCGATGACCACGGCCACCTCCGCCTCCGCCGCGGTTTGAGCCGCGCGGACCGGATCGCTGCCGTCGTCGAACACCACCGCGGCATCCCCGAGCGCGGCGCGCAGTCCGTCCAGCGGAGTCACGACGTACGCGGGCTGCGTGTTGCTGGAACCGCCGTCGCCCGTGTTCGGCACCGCGGCGAGCCGTCCGATCACCGCCAGCTTCCGGATGCCGGTGAGCGGCAGCGCAGCGGCTTCGTTCCGGAGCAGCACGATGCTCTTCTGCGCCGCCTCGCGCGCGAGCTGCCGGTGCGCGGCGCTTCCGACCACGTCCGGCGCGTAGGCGGCCGGATCGCGTCCCTGGCCGAACCGAACCTGCTGGCGCAGCACCCGCAGCGCGGCATCGTCGATCCGCGCCATCGGCACCTCGCCGCGCCCGGTCAGGGCCGGCAGTTCGCGGTGAAAGCGCATCTGGAACGGCATCTCGAGGTCCTGGCCGGCGAGCGCGGCCTTCCGCGGGTCGCGCATGCCGAAGATGAAATCGGTCATGACGTAACCCTGGAACCCCCACCGCTCCTTCAGGATTCCGTTCAGCAGCGGGGCGTTCTCCCCGCACCATTCGCCGTTCATGCTGTTGTAGGCGCTCATCACCGAGGCGACGCCGGCCTCGACGACCATCCTGAAATGCGCGAGATAGACCTCGTGCAGCGCCCGCGGGTCGATCGTGACGTCGACCTTGAACCGCGCGTTCTCCATCGAGTTCAACGCAAAGTGCTTCACGCAGGCCATCACGTGCCGCTGGACGCCGCGGGCCAGCGCCGCGCCGAGCGTGCCGAGATGCCGCGGGTCCTCGCCGTAGGTTTCCTGGGCGCGGCCCCACGCCGGGTGCCGGAGAAGGTTGATGCAGACGCCGCCGAAGTGATTCCCGCCGAGCGCGCGCAATTCCTTTCCGATCACGTCGCCGATCCGTTCCTCGAGAGCCGGGTCCCACGATGCGCCGCGCGCCATCGAAACCGGGAACGTGGTGGCGCCCTTCATGATGATGCCGCGGGGACCGTCGACGAAACGCACGCCGGGCACGCCCAGTCGCGGCACCGCTCCGGCCACCCAGGCGCGGCTGCTGTACCCGCCCGGCGCCATCATCTCGGCGAGTCCGGGCCAGAACGGCGTGTCGCCGTCCATCAGCCCGCGCTTCTCCTCGAAGGTGAGCTGGGCGAGCAGCTCGCGGGCGCGGGCATCGATCTGCGCCGGCGTGAGAGCGGCGGCGGTTTCGAGCGCGCCGAAGGCGGCTCGCGAGGGGTGGGACGACGGGGAGGACATGGGTGACCGGCAGGGTTGGCCGAAAGATTGGACTGTCACCCGCTCCCTTGGTCCAAAGATGGACCGGACGCGTGGGACGATCCGAATCCTGGAAAATGGGCAGCGATACGCCGGTGCGTCAACGGGACAATCCGGCCGGCCGCCGCCGGCGCTCGGAGCCGGAACGGCGGTGGCGCTGCCGGCGCATGGGGCGTTTTCGGATACCAAAACGGGGCGGGTCGCGGATTCGCCGAGTTGCGCTCCCGCGGGCCGGGGGTTAGCTCGTGACCATGAACACGTCACCGACACTTTTGAAAGCGGATGCGGCGGAAAGCGGCGAGTTCGCCTTTGGCGGGAACTGCAAGGTGCACCGGCTCGGCTTCGGCGCGATGCGCATCACCGGGCCCGGGATCTGGGGCGAGCCCAGGGATCCGGCGGAGGCGCGGCGCGTGCTGCAGCGCGTCGTCGAGCTTGGCGTCACGTTCATCGACACGGCGGATTCCTACGGACCCGAGGTGAGCGAGCGGCTGATCGCCGAGGCGCTGCATCCCTATCCGGCGGGGCTGGTGATCGCCACGAAAGGCGGACTGACCCGGCAGGGCCCCGAGCGCTGGACGCCGGTCGGCCGGGCCGAGTACCTCCAGCAATGCGTGGAAATGAGCCTGCGCCGGCTGCGGGTGGACTGCATCGAACTGTACCAGCTCCACCGCATCGACCCGAAGGTTCCGGCCGAGGAGTCGCTCGGCGCTTTGAAGGAACTGCAGCGTGCTGGAAAAATCCGCCACGTCGGCCTCTCCGAAGTGTCGGTCCGCGAGATCGAGCAGGCGCGGCGAATCCTGCCGATCGTCAGCGTCCAGAACCTGTACAACCTCGGGAACCGCCAGAGCGAAGCGGCGCTGGATTATTGCGAGCAGCACCGGCTCGGCTTCATCCCGTGGTTCCCGATTGCTGCGGGCGACCTCGCCCGCACCGGCGGCCCGCTCGACACGGTGGCCCGCCGCCACGGTGCCACGGTCGGTCAGCTTGCGCTCGCCTGGCTGCTGCACCGCTCGCCGGTGATCGTGCCGATCCCGGGCACGTCGTCGGTCGCGCATCTCGAGGAAAACGTCGCCGCGGCGAGCCTGAAGCTGGAAGACGCGGAGTGGCAGGAGGTCGAGAACGCGGTCGGCGCGAAACGCTGAAGACGGAGTTGGCGGCCGGCGAACCGGTCCCGGCGAGGCGGTACCGGCGCGGATACGGCGGTCGCCTTTCCAATCCGTGCGCGGTCCTGCAATGCCTCCGGTTGTAGGAGCCTGCTTGCAGGCGATCCGATCCGCGTTGGCGACGCCCACGCTTCGGACCGCCTTGCTCAAGGCCATCGCCTGCAAGCAGGCTCCTACCTACAGCCCGCGCAGGTCGCTCGATGTTCGCGGACGACACGGAGGTCGTCCCCCATTCCAGCAGGCGGAGGTCACCTTTCCATTCGTGCGCGGTCCTGCAATGCCTCCGGTTGTAGGAGCCTGCTTGCAGGCGATCCGATCCGCGTTGGCGACGCCCACACTTCGGACCGCCTTGCTCAAGGCCATCGCCTGCAAGCAGGCTCCTACCTACAGCCCGCGCAGGTCGCTCGATGTTCGCGGACGACACGGAGGTCGTCCCCCATTCCAGCAGGCGGAGGTCACCTTTCCATTCGTGCGCGGTCCTGCAATGCCTCCGGTTGTAGGAGCCTGCTTGCAGGCGATCCGATCCGCGTTGGCGACGCCCACACTTCGGACCGCCTTGCTCAAGGCCATCGCCTGCCAGCAGGCTCCTACCTACAGCCCGCGCAGGTCGCTCGATGTTCGCGGACGACACGGAGGTCGTCCCTCCATTCCGGCGAAAACAGCACCGGCGACCGGGCGCATCGCCCCTCGAGGTTTGTGCCGGCGTCGGAAGTTACCCGCTGCGACCCGCGTCGCCGGCGGTCCGCCGCGTCGGCGCCGGTTCGGAACTAAGGCGTCGGGGCGCGGTGCAGCGCCTGCTCGATGCCGGCTTCGACCAGCGGGGCCATCAGGGCATAGCCGGCGGCGTTGGGATGAACGCCGTCTTGGGAATACGCCTTCTTCATCCCGCCATTCTCGTCGGCCATCGGGGTGTGACAGTCGACGTAGACCAGCCCGTGCTTCGCCGCGTACTCCTCGATCCAGACGTTCAGCGCGATGATCTTTTGCGCCGGCTGCATCCCCGGATGCCACCAGTAATCGGCCGCCGGCAGGACGGAAACGAGGACCACGCGGATCCGGTTGCATTCGGCCAGCTGGATCATCGAGATCAGGTTGTCCTCGATCATCCGCTGGGTGGATCGGCCGGTGTTGCCGGCAATGTCGTTTGTGCCGGCCAGGATCACGACGACCTTCGGATCGAGGTCGATCACATCCGGACGGAAACGAACCAGCATCTGCTGGGTCGTCTGTCCGCTGATCCCGCGACCGATGTAGGGCTTGCCGGGAAACAGCTTCGCGAACGAGGGCGCCCAGGCATCCGTGATCGAGTCGCCCATGAACACGACCCGGTCTTCGCCGGGCGCGGGTGGCGGCAGTCTGACGTTGTCGTCATGATACCGTTTGAGTCCGGCGGGATCGATGTCCGGAACCTGTCGCGCCGCCGGATGCGAAGCGGCCGGTTTGAGCGCCGCGGCCGGCGCGGGCTGCGCCGTCAGCTGCCCGGCGAAGAGACTGACGGCTGCGAGGGTGACGAGCGGGCGTAGTTTCGAGGGCATGGGATTCAGATCGGGAGAGCGGCGGTCGCGTTCAGTGGAAGTACCGGTCGGCGAATTCGAGGAAGGTCGGCCAGTCGAGCACATCGAAGTGGCCGCCAGTGTGGTAGCGGAAGGCCAGGTCGCCGGAAATCACCTGTTCGTCGGGCGCGGGCATAGTCGTGCGGCCGAGATCGTGCCGGCCCAGCAGCCGGTACACGGGCCCCGCGGCGACACATGCCTGGAACATGCCCACCGGATCCGGCCAGGGATCCTGCGTTCCGCCCGTGACCAGAAGCGGACGCGGTGCGACGAGGGCGATGAGTTCATGCTGATCCACCGGCAGGGCGCCCCAGTGGCCGGCGTATTTCAGAAAATTGCCGGCCATCCAATGGTACTCGCCGCTGGACGCGACGATGTCGACGGATTCGCCGTAATCGTGGCGGTCAAGCTTGGCGCCGCCTTCGCCGGAGCAGCTGGCCCACGCGACCGCCCACCGCGGCTCGAACGCCGCGGCCACGAGCGCGGTCTTGCCATAGCGCGAATGTCCCTCGACCGCGAGACGGCGGGCGTCCACGTCCCGATTGGTCTCCAGGTAGTCGATCACCCGGCTCAATCCCCAGGACCACGCCGCGATGCTGCCCCAGTCGTCGGGCTGGCGCGGCTGGCCGCGGTTCACGAGCCCGATGATCCCGGATGTGAGCCCGGCGCCGTTGTCCGCCTGAAGCGCGCTGGTGTCGAAAACTGCAAAGCCCCAGCCGTGCGCGAGGGTTTGCTCCTTTGCGCCGGGTCCGGCGGGCATGCCGGGAAACCTGAATCCGGGCGGCAGCTTGAAACCGCCGATGGTCACGATGACCGGCACCGGCCCTTTTGCGCCCACCGGGGTGTACAGGGTGAGTTCGAGGCTCGGCTTGGCAGCGGGGTAGGCGGAGTTGTCGATGTGCCCGACAATGCGCTTCAGCCGTGCGGTCCCATCGACCGCCTTCGGATCGGTTTCCACCACCTCCCACGTGATCTTCGGCGTCACTGCGGGAATGCGGCCGTAGATTTCGGTTTGGAAATCCGCGAGAATTTCAGGCCGGCGCCGGCTCCGCCACATCGCGGCGTTGGTTACCCGCTCGCCGTCCTTCAGCACGAGCGGGTCGGGGAGCGGCAGATCGGGGCGATCGGCTTTCGCCTCGTCGTAATTGGTCCAGTTGCCCCAGGCGGAGCGGACGTAGAAGTGCCCGGCGCTGTCGGTCCAGCCGTTGCCGTTGGGATTGCGGTGAATGCTCGCCGGGCGCTTCGGATCGGTGTCCTCCGGCGGCAGATCGGTGGGTTCGTGCAGCTGAAGCCGATCCATCATCCGGCGCCAATCGGCGGCGGACAGCTGCTCGATGCGGTGGCGTTCCTCGGGCGAGGGAAAACCGGGAAACGGCGCCCGGGCGGCGGCCGGTTTCGTGGCGGACGCCGGCGCCTGCGCGAGGGCAGCGGATCCGGTCAGCAGGAGCGTGCTGAACCCGGCGAGGAGAATGATCCCCGTACGTGAAGGTGTCATGGTTTCGGGGTGAGGTGAGGAATGCGGAACATGGCCGCCGATGGCCGGTTCGCGAATTCGGGCGCGTTCTTATTTGAGAATCCGCGCGAGGCGCGAGCCGGCTCGCCGCCTACGTAGGCCGCCTGCTCGCAGGCGCGGATTGGGGAGAAGGATGCGTGAGGCGCGAGCGAGCTCGCGGCCTACACGAACGCCAAACCGGCGCGCTAGCTGGCGGCGATCGCCGCCAGGGCGGCGCGCGACTGGGGCGTGAAGTCCTCGCTGCGGGAGATCGCGAGACCGAGGTCGCGCAGCAGGCCATCCTTCAGCCCGTAGATCCAGCCGTGCACCGTCAGCGGCTGGCCGCTGCGCCAGGCGTCGCGCACGATCGTGGTTTGGCACACGTGGCCGACCTGCTCGATCACGTTGAATTCGCAGAGCCGGTCGCTCCGCTGCCGCTCGGACGCGGCCGCTTCCACGACGGCCCGGTGTTTGTCCGCGACATCCTGGACGTGGCGCAGCCAGTTGTCCGCGAGCCCGATCCGGTCGCCGCGCAGCGCGGCGCGGACGCCGCTGCAGTCGTAGTGTCCGCAGACGATCACGTGCTTCACCTTCAGCACGTCGACCGCGAACTGCATCACCGCCAGGCAGTTCAGGTCCGTGTGCACGACGACGTTGGCGATGTTGCGATGGACGAACAGCTCGCCCGGCAGCAGGTCGACGATCTGGTTGGCAGGCACGCGGCTGTCGGAGCAGCCGATCCACAGGTACTCGGGCGACTGCTGGCGCGCGAGGTCGGCGAAGAACATTGGATGCTGCGCCCGGAGCGAGTCGGCCCAGGCGCGATTCCGAGCGAAGAGATGATCCAGCTCACCCATCGCGGCCAAGAGGTTTGAGGAAGCCGGCGTTGTCGACCGGAAAACGCGAATTTCCGTAGGCCGGATGACTTTTGCGCGGCGGAGCGTAGAATGGGAGGCGATGAGCCGATCCGATTCGACATCCGCGGTGCGGGCGGTGCAGGAGGAAATTCAAATCGAGGCTGACGAGGCGCGGCTTGCCGGGTCGCTCGTGGTTCCGGCAAATGCGCACGGCCTGGTCCTGTTCGCGCACGGCAGCGGGAGCAGCCGGCACAGCGCGCGGAACCGACAGGTGGCCGCTGTCCTGCAGGGCGCCGGAATGGCGACACTGCTGTTCGACCTGCTGACGGAGGCCGAGGAAGCCAGCGAAACGGCGACGCATGGCCTGCGGTTCAACATCGAATTCCTGGCGGCGCGGCTCGGGGCGGCCACCCTGTGGGCGGTCCGTCACGACGCCACAGCGGCGTTGCGCATCGGCTACTTCGGCGCGAGCACGGGTGCCGCGGCTGCGCTGGTCGCCGCCGCCGGCGCGACGGTCGACATCGGCGCGATCGTCTCCCGTGGCGGCCGGCCCGATCTGGCCGGCACGGCGCTGGAGCGGGTGCGCGCACCGACGCTGCTGATCGTCGGCGCCGCCGACACGCCGGTGATTCCGCTGAACGAGCGCGCGTTCGCCCGGCTCCGCGGCGTCAAACGGCTGGAGTTCGTGCCGGACGCCACGCACTTGTTCGAGGAACCGGGAGCGCTCGACCTGGTGTCCGAACTGGCGGCGCGCTGGTTTGGCGAATACCTGCGGCCGCCGGAACCCGCTGGGTAATCCCGCGCCAGGCGCGGATCTAGCCCGGATATTTCACACGCGGAAAGGAAGGCCGGGTGCGAATCCTGCTAAGTCGTTGGTGTGAACAAAGCGACCGAAGCACAGACGAACACCCGGCCTTCGACAGACTGTCAGCACGAAGCGTTCCTGTTTCAAGAACTCGGTGAGCGCAAAGTGCAGGCGGAGTTTTCCGCCGGTCGGCTCTCGAGCGATGGCGGGGTGCTGCTGGTGCGCCAGATCGATCATGGGATGGGGGTCGTGCGTTCGCTGGCGCGCTGCTTTGAGGACCGGCGCGATCGACGCTTCGTCGATCATTCGATCGAGGAGTTGCTGCGACAGCGCATCCTCGGGCTGGCGCTGGGCTACGAAGATATCAACGACCACGAGCAGCTGCGTTACGATCCGCTGCTGGCCGTCGCCTGTGAGAAAGCCGACCCGCTGGGCCGCGACCGGCTCCACGACGAGGGCGTGGCGCTGGCCGCGGCGGCGACGCTCAATCGGCTGGAACTGTCGAACAACAAGCACACCCGCAGCCACAAGCTGCCGCACGATCCGGCGAAGGTGGAGCAGTGCCTGCTGACGCTGGCGGTGCGCTGCCTGCCCCGGCACGCGAAGGAGATCGTGCTCGACCTCGACAGCATGGGCCACCTCGTGCACGGGTTGCAGGAAGGCCGGCACTTCCACGCGTACTACGGCGATTACTGTTACCGGCCCCTGTATATCGTGGCCGGCGATGTGGTGCTGTGGGCGCAACTGCGCACCAGTGATCAGGGCGACGCCGACGGCGTGGTGGCGGCGCTGGGGAAAGTCGTCGCGGCGGTCCGGCAGCGCAGTCCCAAGGCGCGGATCATCGTGCGCGGCGACAGCGGCTTCTGTCGTGACGACATCCTCGGCTGGTGCGAGACGCACGCGGCATATTACTGCCTGGGGCTGCAGAGGAATCCGGTCTTGGTGGAGCGACTGGCGCCAACGCTGGCGGCGGCGCGCATGAAGCATTGTTTGTGCGGCGGGGTGGCGGTGCGCGAGTTCGCCGAGTTCGACTATCGCACGCGGTCCAGCTGGAGCCGCGCGCGGCGAGTGGTCGGCAAAGCCGAGGTGATGGCGGCGGGGGACAACCCGCGCTTCGTGGTGACCAATCTGCCGGCCGGCGGTTTTCAGCGCGAAACGGATCGGACGCGGTTCGAGCCGGCGCGGCTGTATGAGGAAGTCTATTGCGGGCGAGGGCAGATGGAGAACGTCCTCAAGCAGCAGGTGCTCGACTTGCAGGCGGACCGGCTCAGCACCCATCACCTGGCGAGCAACCAATTGCGCCTGTGGTTGGCGGCTTTCGCGTACCTGTTGCTCGAGCGGGTGCGCGCGATCGGTTGCCGCGGCACGGCGCTCGCTCGCGCGACGGTCGGCACTATCCGGCTGCGGCTGCTGAAGGTGGCCGCAGCAGTGACGGTGAGCGTACGACGTGTGCTTGTGCGCTTCAGCGCCGCGCATCCGCTGCAGATGCTGTTCCGCCAGTGCCACGCCCGGCTGATGCGCTGGGGCGCACCGGCCGGCTAACCGCCCCTTCCGGCACGGCACCTCGATCAACGCCATGCGGCCCGATGCCCTCGGCCGGCGGGGGCAACGTCGGCGCGCGGCCGGAAAAATCCGAGAAAACGCTCAGCCTGCGCCGTTCAGCTGCGCCTTGCCGCCTCGCGCCGCCGTAAACACGCCACCGCCGCGTTCGCCCGCTGAGAAAACCAGCCCCCACCGCTCAGTCGCGTCTCGCGTGTGAAATATCCGGGCTAGCGGGCGTAGAGATTGTCGCGAATCGCGACGAATTTCTGCCGGGCCTCGCGCCGCAACTCCGCCAGGGCTTCCGAGGTGATCTGGTGTGCGACCGCGAACGGATGCGTGTCGGGCACGGGGAGTTCGTCGCCGGCCGTCGACTCGATCGCAGCCTCGGCCGTGCCGGGCGGGAAAAGCAGCGCGGCGAAATTCATCGCTGCCGACAGTTCGGGGACGCCGGGAAGTTTGGTGACGGCGAAGTCCTGCGCGCCAACCGCGGACACGATCCCTTCGGGAAACTGCCATTTGCTCAGCAGCAGCACGCCCGCCTCCTCCTGGGTGACGCCGACGTTCTCCCGCTCCCAGTCGGCCAGCGGCGAGTTGCCGTCCCAGAACAATCCGCCGCCGAGGTCCTGCACGGCCTGGTCGATCGCGAGCCGGCCGATGAACCGCAGCAGGCCGGCCGTGTACGCCTCGTCGGGCCGGCCGGCGCCGGTCCGGTGCGCCAGCGTCTCGAGAAACAGTCCGCTGAACAGGCTCTCCGCCCAGAAGTCGTCGGCCGAGATTCCGTAGCTGCCGAGATCGCGATGCGTGACCTGGCGCACGGCGACGAGGCTCACGATCCGGATCGTTTCGTGGAAGCCGATGACATGGAGGGCCTCGTCGATCGCCGCGACGCGCGCGCCGCGGCTGTAGAAGGCGCTGTTGGCGCAGCGCAGGACGTCCGTGGCCAGCGCGGAGTCGAAATTGATCAGCTCGGCGATGATGTGCAGTCCCGAATCGGCGTCGTTGAGCAGGTGCAGCACGCGGGCCAGCGTGCGCGGTGCCGGCGCGAGTTGATCGGTTTTCGCCAACGCGGCGAGCAGCTGGTCTTTGGTCGGGAGGCTCATTTCACGGGAGGGCAGCGGAGAAGAAGGGGCCGGGCTCAGATACGCAATCCGTCAGCTGCGCCCTGACTGGCACGGTGGTGGGCGATCAGCGCCGGAAGGTCGAGGATCAAGGCGATGTGCCCGTCCCCAAGCACCGTGGCGCCCGAAAACACGTTCACCCGCCGCCCAAGCCAGCCCAGGGACTTGAGCACGGTCTGGTGGCTGCCGATCACGCGATCGACGGCGATGCCGATGCGCTGGTCCTCCAGCTCGGCGATCACGACGCGCTCCGGATCCGGCGGTTCGGATACGGACCCGAAGACGTCGCGCAGCCGCACGTACGGCACCATCTCGCCGCGAAGCCCGACCAGGTTGCGTCCGTTCCCGGCGCGGCGCCGGACATGCGGAAGTTCGATCGCCTCCCGGGCGGTGCCGAGCGGCAGGATATAGCGGTCGCCGTCGACCTCGACCATCAATCCTTCGATGATCGCGAGCGTCAGGGGAAGCGACAACCGAAACTCCGCCCCCTGGCCGCGGGTGCTGCGGACCTCGACCTTCCCGCGCAACTGCTCGATGTGACGGCGAACGACGTCGAGGCCGACGCCGCGACCGGAGACCTGCGAAACGGTTTCGGCGGTCGAGAATCCGGGGAGAAAGACCAGTTGAAACAATTCCGCGTCGGAGAGCACGGCTTCGGAGGAGATCAACCCCTTCTTCACCGCTTTCGCGCGAATCTTCTGGGCATCGAGGCCGCGGCCGTCGTCCATCACGCTGACCAGCACGCGGTCGCCGCGCTGTTCGGCCCGCAGGCGCAGGATCCCGTGGGCGCTCTTGCCCGCGGCCACGCGATCCGCGGAGGTCTCCAGCCCGTGATCCAGGCTGTTGCGCACCAGGTGCATCAACGGATCCGACAGTGCATCGAGCACCGTCTTGTCCATCTCGGTTTCGCCACCCTCGACGACCAGCTCCACCTCTTTGCCGAGGTCGCGCGCCAGGTCCCGGACGAGCCGCCGGAATTTCGCGAACGTCTGCTCGATCGGCATCATCCGGATGTTCAGAATGACGTCGCGCATTTCCGTGCTCAGGCTCTGCAGCGCTTCGGCGGCGCTTTGCAGTTCCGGCGGCGGATGCGGCTGGCGGGCGAGCGCGGTGCTGACCTGGGAACGCAGAATGACCAGCTCGCCGACGAGATTCACCAGCCGGTCGAGCCGCTCGGCCGAGACGCGAAGCGTGTCCCCGCCACCGTGGGCCGCCACGCCGTTTTTCGCCGGGGCGGAGCGAGCGGCGGCGGCGGCACCGGCCGGCGCCACCGGGGCGGGAACCGGCGCGAGGGACGGCGCCGCGGGAGCGCCGGATTCCTGCCGCACGAGTTTCGGCTGGGCATCGAGCAGAAAGACGAAGGCGCTGCCGATGGTCTCGGCGTTGGCCGCGGTTTGCAGCTGGATCCGCCACAGGCCCGGCGACGGCCGAGCGGGATCGTTGGCCGGCGAGGACAGTACCGTGAGCCGGCCGAAGCGCTCGAGGTCGCGCCAGAGAGCCTCCAGCACCCCGGGCGCCGCCAGGGTGCGCTCAGTTGCGGTGAATTCGATCTGCCAGCTCGCCGTCCCGCCTGGCATGTCGGTCTTCGCCGAAGGCGAGGGCAGGGGCGAAATCTCGAGATCGCATTCGCCGTCGATGAAAGCGAACACCTCCCGAATACCGGTTTCGCCGGCGCCTGTTTCCACCTCGATCTCCCAGCGCGCATGGCAGGTTTCGGGATCGAGCGTGGCCAGGGACGGGAGCCGGTCGAGAAAACCCCGCACGGTGCAGGCGCCCAGCTGGCGGAGGTCATCGAGAAACATCCCGGGATCGGTGCCGTTGAGAAACACCTCCGGGCGGGGACCGAAACGGACGAGGAACGTGCCGGCGGATGGAGCCGGCGTCTTGCTCCCGCCGCGGGCCGACGCGTCGCGGGAAGGCAGATACGCGAGGAGCGCCGCGAGCTCCTTGCCGGCAGCAGTGAGAACGGCCGGAGCCTCCGCGGGCTCGGCGGCCAGGTAGCGGGTCACGGCATCCCCGAGCTTCAGCGTCAGGTCGATCATCGCGCCGTTGAGACGCAGCTGTCCCTCCCGGGCGGCGTTGAAGACGTCCTCCACGTGGTGCAGAAAATCGGAGAGCTCCTGAAAACCGCTCGTCGCGCCGGATCCCTTCAGCGTGTGCATGACGCGGAAGGCGCGGTGAATGAGCGGCTCGTTCGCGGGATCCGCCTCGAGTTCGAGCAGCGCCGACTCGAGGTCGCGCAGCAGGTCGGCGGCTTCCAACCGAAAGATTTCGCGGCTCCGGCGCTGGATTTCGTCGAGTTGCATGCGGTCAGGCGGCCGGGCAGACCTTTTGGACGACCGCGATGAACCGGGCGGGATCGAACGGCTTGACGATCCACCCCGTCGCGCCCGCCCGCCGGCCGGCGATCTTTTTTTCGTCCTGCGATTCCGTCGTCAGCATCAGGATCGGCGTGAAGCGATAAGCCGGAAGGGTCCGGAGCTGGGTGATGAGCGTGAGTCCGTCCATCACCGGCATGTTCAAGTCGGTGATGACCAGGTCGGCCTTTCGTTGCTGGGCGCCGGCCAGTCCTTTCGCGCCATCGGCGGCGGTGAGAACGCAGTATCCGGCCGATTCCAGTGTCATTCGGACGGTTTCTCGGATGCTCATCGAGTCATCCACGGCAAGGACGGTCTTGGGCATGGGAATCAGGGGGCTGGGGACGGCGGAGGAAAGGAACCATCGGCGATGCCGAAGCGATCGCAGGCACGCGTCCAGGCGGAAGCCGGGCCGGCAAACGCCGAACTGGCGACCGCCTGCATCGCTGCAATCAGCACCTGCACGACCGGAAGGTCGAAGCGGGTCGCCCCGGCGGCGTCGATCTGCAGGACCGAATCCGGATGCACGGCGGCGGCCAGGGCGGCGTGCAAATCCCGGGCGTGCTCGATCGTGAGGTCGCCGGCGAGCCGGAGCCGGACCTGCCGGCCGTCGGACTCGATCGCAAAGGAAGGAAGCGGTGACTCGCTCATGGATTTCGGGTGGGCAACGGGGCGTCGTTGGAGAACTCGGCGAGGTATGCGGTCATCGCCTCATTCGACTCGGTGTAGGTTCGCTGCAGGGTCGCCGGCAGCTCCGCCCACCCGGTGAAGGATCCCTGCCGGGCGGTGGCGAGTGCCTCCGCACAGCGGCCGGCGAGACGCTTCCATCCGATGGTGAGAAAACAGCCTTTCATCGCGTGGAGTGTGTCGGCCAGTGCGCGGGGATCCTCGGCGCTGCAGGCTTCGGACAGGCGGCCGAGCAGGGCGCCGGCATCGCGGGTGACCGCTTCCTGCATCTGCCGCAGGAATTCAGGCCGCCGGCTGTCCGGTAGCCCCGAAACAGAGGCCACCAGATGTTCCCGGTCGAGCAGCGCCGGACTCCCGACGGTCGCCGGCTGGCTGCCGCGGGCGGCGGGACGGGTGCTTCCCTGAAACACCCGCACGATGCAGGCTTCCAGCGCGTCCGGCAGAATCGGCTTGGCAAGGTAGTCGTCCATCCCCGCCGCAAGACATTTCTCGCGGTCCCCCTCGAGCGCGTTGGCGGTCAGGGCGACCATCCGCGGGCGGCCGGCCCGGTTGGGATGACGGCGGACGATCGTTCGCGCGGCCGTCAGTCCGTCCATCACGGGCATCTGGATGTCGAGCAGGACGAGGTCGAATCTGGCCGATTGCAGCGCGGCCACCGCCTCGGCTCCGTTGGTCACGAGCTCGGCCTCGTATCCGAAATTCTGCAGCATCATCGCAAGGACCGCGCGATTCGTCGAGATGTCGTCGGCGGCGAGGATGCGCAGCGGCAGCCGGTCGGCCAGCCGCTTCCGTTCCGTTCCCGACCCGGCGACGTCAGCGGCGGCGGACCGTTTCCCCGTTCCGGCCGCCGCCCGTGCCAGCCCGTCGCGCAGCTCGGCGATGTCGAGGTGGGCGGAGAGGGAAGGCGCGGCATCGCCATCGGATGGAGCGGTGCGGCCTCCGCGTTCGAGCCAGATCAGCGGTTCGAGCGCCGCACTGCGGTCCGCCAGCTCGGTCCGCTCGACGATGGAGAGGGCGGGCAGGGGCGTTCGGCCGGCGGCGCTCTCCACCCAGGAGGCACCCGAAAAAACCTCCGGTTGGAAACCCCAGGCCTTCAACAACGCGACGAGCAGCCGGCGTCTCCGGGATTTTGCCGCGATCACCCGGATCGGCCGGTCCGACGGAATCCGGGGCCTCAGGTCGGCGATGGTCCGGCGTTCGGGACCGACCTCGGGCGCCACGATCGTGCAGAGGAAGCAGGAGCCGTGACCGGAGCGGCTGCGCACGGTGAGATCGCCGCCAAGCATCCGCGCAAACGAGCGGGAGATCGCCAGACCAAGCCCGGTGCCGCCATGGGTGCGGGCAATCGTGGGGTTCGCCTGGGTGAACGGTTCGAACAGCCTCCCGATTCCGTCCGGGCTGATGCCGATGCCGGAATCGAACACGGCGAAGCTCCACCGCCAGGCGCCGGCGCCGAGCGGTTGCGCCGACACGCGCAGATGGACGCCGCCGCGCGCGGTGAACTTCAGCGCGTTCTGCAGGAGATTGAGGAGGATCTGCTGCAGGCGGCGACGGTCACTCCGGATCATCGTCGGGGTGGCCGGATCGATCCAGTGCGTGAGATCGATCTGCTTTTCCGCGGCCGTGACCGCCGCCTGCCGCAGCGCGGCGGAGACGACCTCGAGCAGGTCGAACGGGGTCGGATCGGGCTTCGCGCGGTCCGCCTGGAGGACGGAATAGTCGAGAATCTCCTCGATGATGCGGAGGAGATGCTGCCCGCATTCGAGAATCAACCCGGCGGCGTGCGTGGACCGGGGATCGGACGAATCGCGCAGCTGGGTGGCCGACACGCCGTTGATCACGTTGAGCGGCGTACGCAATTCGTGGCTCATGCTCGCCAGAAAGGCGGTCTTGGCGCGGTTGGCGGTGTTCGCGGCATGGGTCAATTCCCGCTCGCGTTCGATGCCGGCCTGCAGCGCGACATTGGCCTGCTCGAGCTTGCGGCTGGATGCCAGAAGTTCGGCTTCCGCACGCTTGTCGAAGGTGATGTCGCGGCAGAAACCGGTGATGCCGATCGTCTGACCCGTGGCGTCGCGGGCGAGTGACTTGTAGATTTCGACCCAGTGCGATCCCCCGCCGGCCTGCGGCAGTTCGAGGCAGAACCGGGTGGATCCCGCATCCCGCACCTGCTCGTCCGACCTCCGGAGCGCGTCGGCCACGGCCGCCGGCCAGAGGTCGCGGATGGTCGAACCGACCGCGGCCGTGGGTTCCTTGTATCCGAAGCACTGGGCGTACAGCTGGTTCACGGCCAGGACCCGGCCCTCGCTGTCCTTCAGCCAGACGGGCCCGGGCTGGTTTTCGATCAGGGCGGTGAGATACGACTGCCGCAGTTCCAGCTCCCGCGCCGCCTGCTTCTGTTGCGTGATGTCCTCCTTCACGCCGACGAAATGCGTGACTTTTCCCTGTTCGTCTCGAATTGGCGAGATCGACGCCGACTCCCAGTAGAGCGTTCCGTCCTTCCGGCGGTTGTGAAACTCGCCGCGCCAGGTCTCGCCGGCGGTGATTGCGGCCCACATCTGCCGGTAAGCTCCCGCCGGCATTTCTCCCGACTTCAGGAAGCGTGGGTTCTCCCCCTGCACCTCGGCGAGACTGTAGCCGGTCACAGCGCAGAAGGCCGGATTGACGTATTCGATCCGGCCATCGAGGTCTGTGATCAGGATCGACGCGGGGCTTTGTTCGACCGCCCGGGAGAGCCGGCGTAACCTGGATTCGGACGACTTCCGCGCCGTGATGTCCTGGACGACGCCATGGATGCGCACAACCTGCCGGTCCTCCACGACCGGAACCGCCGTGGCCCGAACCCATTGGAGGTCGCCCGCCGGGCGAGCATGGCGGAATTCGAGGTCCAGCGAGATGTGCTCCTCCAGCAGCCGGTTCAGTGCAGCGGAGACGCGCGGCCGATCGTCGGGATGGACGCGCGCCGTCCACTCCGCCGCCAGAATCGTGGCCTGCACGGGCAATCCGACGATCCGGCAGAACTGCTCCGACACGACCATGCGGTCATCACAGACGGTGTGCTCGAACGCCCCCAGGCCCCCGGCTTCGAGCGCCAGCCGCAGCCGTTGTTCGCTCGAGCGCAGGTTTTCTTCGCTGTCGCGCAGGGCCGCGGTCGCGCGACTCCGCTCGGTGACATCGCGGACGAAGCAGACGAACCGGTCCGCACCGAGCGATGCGCCTTCGGAAACGGATACCTCGACGACGCGGCCGGCCTGATCCGGCCGCGAACACACCTGATGCGTCGCGCGTTCGGCCAGCTTTCGCGCGAACGTGTAGGCCTCCTCCGGCGAGCCGAGTTCGCAAATCACCTCGAGCACGGTCAGCCCGGTCAGTTCGGCGCGGCTGCGACCCGTCAGGCGGCAGGCCGCCTCGTTCGCCTCGAGGATCTGGCCGTCCACGTCCGTCACCAGGACGCCATCGGGCATGACCTGCAGGATCGCCTCGAGCGTGGTTCGCTGCTGGTCCAGTTGCGTGCGGGTGTCGCGGGTGTACCGGGCCATCTCGATGGTCGAGTGCATGCGCGCTGGATTGAACGGCTTGTGCAGATAGCCGACCGGCAAAGCCTGTTTTGCCCGGGGCAGCACTTCCCCGATCTCGAGCGCGGTGGTGAAAACCGAGCGGATCCCAAACCGTTCCCGGATGGTTGCGGCGGCGGAGATGCCGTCGAAACCGCCTGCCAGGTTGACGTCCATCAGCACCAGATCCGGCTGCAGCCGCTCCGCCAGCGAGATCGCCTCGTTCGCGGTCGAGGCCATGGCCAGCGGCGTGTAGCCCAGGCCGTCGAGTGTCCGGGCGATCAGTTCCGCGACGAGTTCCTCGTCCTCGACGATCAGGATGCGCTCCTTCTTCATGGTCGGGTTCAAAAGAGTTCGATGTTGTCGCCGAATTCCGGATCGCCGGGGCGAATGGTTGTCGGCTTGGTTCCCTGCGGTGGCCGGATCGTTTCGGCGGATTCGGCCGGCGCCGCCGGAGCGGCGGGAGCGTCGGAAAACAGCTCGATCTCGGTCGCCTCGGCCGTTGCTGCGGGGCTGGCGTGGGCGAGCGCGGCGGAGTGGGTCGCCTCCTCTTTCTGCATCGTGTACCGCCCCTGGTGCGCGCGGATCCGGGCGAGTGCCGAGACGTTTGGCTCCCGATCCGAGCGCAGGCGCAGTCCCGCGGCTTCAAGCTCGCGGCACAAATCCAACGCGGGACCGAAGGTCGCGCCGATCAACTCGGGAAACCGCAGCCCCCGCAGGAGACTGTCACATTCCGCGTGCACCGGCGCAAAGTCCCGGCGCGCCATGGCCGGGCCCTCCTTCACTTTCCGGACGAGGTTCCCGAGCTTGGTGATGACGCCGTCGAGTCCGCTCTCCAGCTCGGTCTTTTCCCGCGTCACGATCGCGACGAACTTGGCGCCCTCGAGCTTGACCTGCTGCAGCTGACCGAGGCTGGCGTTGAGGGTTTCCGAGAGCGTCCGCGTCAGCCGGGCGTTAGTGTCGGCGAGCTGGCTCGTTTCCTCCGCGAGCTTGTTCAACGCGTCGGCGGACGAGAGTCGGGCGGCGGCGATCTGGGCGTTCAGCGCCACGATCTTCACGTCGAGCTCGTACCGGCCGATCTCCTCGGAAAACAGGCGCACGACCTCCTCGATCCGGCCGACGAGCCCGGCGGTGCGAGCATTCGCCTGCTGGCTGCGCTCGACGAGGCGCGCCAGCTGCCGGATCTCCTCGTCGAAGAGCTCGGCGATGCGGCAATGATCCAGCGCCGCGGTGGCGGACCGTTCCATGTCGCCGAAGCGCTCGACGATGGCGGTGCTCGATTCGAGCATTTTCGACATCCCGTTCACGACCGCGCTGCCGGCCTGCGCGATCTCCTGTCGCGACGAGGCCAGCTGGGCCCGCTGGATCCGCGCGGCCTGTTCGACGTAGCTCCATTCGATCCGGGCGCGGGACCGGCTCCCGGCGGCGGACTCCGGGCTCAGATGCGTTTCGAGATCGTGAAAGCCCGCGCCGACGTGCTCGAGCTGCTGCCGGACGATATCCTGGTGCTGCAGCGCGGAAATGACCGCGAGCGTCTGGGGCTGGGCGGTGGCGAACATTTCCGCGATCGCCCGGCTGTGATCCGCGCTCGGGCGCAGCGCCTCCTGCAGGGTCTGCAGCTCGTGCTGGATCGCCTCGATGCTCTGCCGGGCCTCCCGGTGCAGCGCCTCTTCGCTGGCCTGAAGTTCGGTGCGCGCGGCGGCCGATTCGGCGATGACGGACTCGAGCCGGGTGAATGCGGTGTCGGTGCAGTGCTCGATGCGCTCGCCGGTTTCTCCGATCGCCGCCGCCACGTTGAGAAACACCGCCCGGGCTTCCGCCGGCAGCCGGCTCGCCTCGATGCGGATGCTGAGGGTGACGATGCGCAGGAACAGGTGATCGCGCTGGAATCCGCGCCGCTGCCCGCAGGCGTGACCCAGGGCGCTTTCGACATGGCCGAGCTGGTCGTGGGCCGAGACCGCGATGCCCGCATTGGCGTGCACGAGATCGACCGAGTTCTTGTACAACGCGTACGCCGATGAGATCGCGCGATCCTCGTCCTCGTCGCGCAGCAGCTGGTCGAGAGCCACGATCTGCCGGCGGACCTCACCGAGTCTCCCGGCGACCTGCGACAGTCCCTTGGCGAGCCGGGTGAACTCGTGATCGGAAGCCTGGCCGAACTGGTCCAGCGAGGACCGGCACTCCCCCAGCTTGTCCGGCAGACTCCGGAGCCACGCCGACTCCGCGGCGCCGCGCCAGCGCAGGCCGCGGCGCGCGGTCGCACCGAGCCGGCGGAGCCATCGGGCGAGTGGGGCGGGGCTCGACATGACAGGAAGGCGTGCGTTACGAGGCGATTCGCCGCGCCGCGGCCAGGAGCGCGTCGGGCAGGATGGGTTTCTGCAGCACCTCGCAGGCTCCGAAGTCGCGGAGCCCGTGCGCCGCCTCCTGCGACGCTTCCGAGGAAATCACCAGCACCGGCAGTTTCTCGCAGCGCGGCATGGCCCGGACCTGCCGCATGAACTCGGCTCCGCTCATCGTGGGCATGACCAGGTCGAGCATCACGAGGTCGACCGCATGCTGCTCCAGCAGGCCGAGCGCCTCCGCGCCGTTGCGGGCCACCAGCGTCTGGTAACCGCTCTGCGTCAGCAGCAGCTGGTGATAAAACCGGACGCTTTCCAAATCATCGACGACCAGAGCCGTTTTCATCGCGGGGTTCCCACGCTAGTTGACGCGAACCTGCCGGACTGCCGCCGGCAGCTGGTCGAGCGGCAGCACCTGTTCGACTCCACCGAGCTTGATCGCCTCCTTCGGCATGCCGAAGACGACGGAGGTGGCCTCGTCCTGCGCGAAGGTCCGCGCGCCGGCGTCGCGCATTTCCTTCATCCCCTGGGCGCCATCGTCGCCCATGCCGGTGAGAATGACTCCGACCGCGTTGGCCCCGGCGAAGCGCGCGGCGGAGCGAAACAGGACATCGACCGATGGGCGATGCCGGCTGACCAACGGTCCGTCGCGCACCTCCACCACGTACTGGTTTCCTGAGCGCTTCAGCAACGTGTGCCGGCCGCCGGGGGCAATCAGGGCCAGTCCCGGACGCACCACGTCGTTGTCGGCCGCCTCCTTCACGTGCATCCGGCAAAACGAGTCCAGGTTGTGCGCGAACGACCGGGTGAAATTCTCCGGCATGTGCTGGACAAGAACGATGCCCGGGGTGTCCGCCGGCAGCGCCTCGAGAAACACGCCGATCGCCTCCGTGCCCCCGGTGGAGGCGCCAACGACGATGATCTTTTCCGTCGGCTGCACGACGGTGTCGGGCCGGCCCTTCGCCAGCACGGCATCGGCCGAGAGCTTGCGGCGCGTCACGGCGCGGGACGCCAGCCGGTCGGGACGGACGCTCGCGGCCGCCTTGACCGCGTCGCAAATCACGATCTGCGACTCCGCGAAGAAGTCCCCGGTGCCGACGCGCGGCTTGGTGATGATGTCCACCGCGCCGAACTCGAACGCCCGCATCGTCGCGTCGGCGCCGTCGGTCGCGTGGCTGGAGCAGATGATCACCGGAATCGGGTGCTGCCCCATGATCCGCTGCAGGAACGTGAGCCCGTCCATCCGCGGCATCTCGATGTCGAGCGTGATCACGTCGGGTGCGACCTGGCGCATCATCTCGACCGCCTGGTACGGGTCGGCGGCGGCGCCGATCACGGTGATGGCGGGATCGGCCGACAGCACGGCGGTCATCGCCTGGCGGACGGCCGGGGAATCGTCGACGACGAGAACTTTGATGGGAGGAGGCATGCTATTTGGTTTCTGCGTGGGCCTTGAGCCAGACGACTCCGGTCCAGTTTTCGAAGAAGAGCCGGATGCCGGCCCCGTGGCCGACGCGTTCGGCGACGATCGGGATGCCGTGCTCGGCGAGGATCTGGCGGGCGACCGTGACATTCTCCACGCCGACGGCGAACGTGTCGTTGGCGAGTTTGAGCGGACACCCTCCGCCGAAGACCTTCGCCTGGAGCGCACCGGCTTCGCTGCCGAGCTGCCGCATCCGCTCCACGAGCCGGTTGATCGACCAGTCGCCGTGAATCGCGGTCCGGCCGCCGCGCGGCACGAGGTAATGGTTCATCCCGCCGAATCGCCGCGCCGGGTCGAACAGGCAGACGGAGACGCACGAGCCCAGGACGGTGGACATTCGCACGGGCGCCGCCTCGGCGACGAGATCACCCGCCCAGAGCATGGCTTCGCTGAACGTCGTCTCGGGCCCGGCGGAGGTCGGCGGCGCGATGTAGGAGCCGCCACTCATGCCGGCGGGGAGGGTGGATTGAGACGATAGACCGCGGTCCCCGCGGTGCGCAGCGGCAACCCGAGGCCCTGCAGCGTCTCGGCGTGGGCGGTGAACAAATAGCCGTCGGTCCGCAGATGCTGGCAGATCCGGGTGACGACCTGCTGCTGGGTCGGCCGATCGAAATAGATCATCACATTGCGGAAAAAAACGACGTCCATCGGATCCTGGATGCCGTAGGCGGAGGAGAGGAAGTTGAGGTGACCGAACCGCACGTGGGCGCGGACCTCCGGCGCGATGCGGACCTGCCGGTCCGTTCGCTCGCGGCTGCGCAGCAGATACTTCGTCCGCAGGGCGGGTGGAATCGGCTCGGCCCGCTCCTCCGCATAGATGCCTGCCATCGCCGTGTGCAGCACCCGCGTGCTGACGTCGGTGGCGAGGATGGAGAAGTCGAACGCCCCGGCGGACTGCTGTTCGAGCAGGGTCATCGCCAGGGTGTACGCCTCCTCGCCGGTCGAGCACCCCGCGCACCAGACCCGAAACACCCCCGCCGGCCGGTCCCGCCGCCAGAGGGCGAGCGACTCGCGCACGAGCACGCCGAAATGGTCGGGCTCGCGGAAAAAATCCGTTTTGTTCGTGGTCGCGAGGTTGAGCAGGTGCTCGAGTTCCGCCGACCGATGCTCCGGATCGTGAAAGAAACGGGCGTGGTACTCGTCGAACGACTCGAGCCCGAGTTCGCGGAGCCGGCGCTGGATGCGGCTTTGCAGCATCACGCGCTTCGCCGGCGGCATCTTGATGCCGAGGGTGCCGGCGATGACCGCACTGAAGTCCTCGAACTGGGCGGGGGTGAGAGATGGACATTCCATCGGGCCGTTCTGGTCCGAAAGCGCGGGAGGCCCGGCGACGGGGCTCAGGCGCCGGCGGGGGCGTTGACCGCGGCCGCCGAATTCTCGGCGAGGGCGGTGACCTCCTCGGTCGAGAACACGCGCTCGATGTCGAGGATGATGGTGAAGCGGTCGTTGCGCCGGCCCATGCCGAGGATCAGGTCGGTCCGCCAGCGCATGCCGAGCGACGGCGGGTCGTTGATCTCGTGCGGCTCGAGCTCGAGCACCTCGTGGACCGCATCGGCCAGGCCGCCGACGACGACGCTCTCGCCGTCGATCAGCAGCTCCATGACGATGATGCGCGTGTTGAGCGAGTCCTCGGCGACCGGCAGCCCGAACTTGGTCCGGAGGTCGACGACCGGGATCGCATTGCCGCGGACGTTCACGACGCCGCGCAGATAGCCGGGCGCCGTGGGGACGCGGGTGATGTGGCTGAGGTCCAGGACCTCGCGGGCCTTGAAGACGTTGATCGCGAAGAGCTCGTGGCCGAGCCGGAACGTGAGGTACCGGGCGGTCTCGGTGATTTTGGCGGTGCTCATTTGGATACGGAGAGCTGGGCGGCTCAGTAGCGCTCGAACTTGGCGTCGTTGCCGTCGTGACCGTTGGACTCGAGGTCGATCATCACGCCGGAGGTGGTCGGACGCACGGTTGTCGGCGCGGCCGGGTGCGCGGCGGCCGGATGCGATTTCGGTTTCGGCGTCAGGTGTGGAGCATGGACCGTCGGGGCCGCGTGCACGACCGGCTTGGCGGGCGCGGCGAGTCGGGCGGTCTTGCGTCCGTCGTCGGTCACCTTGAAGAACTCGATCGCGCTTTGGAGCTGCTCGGCCTGGCTCGCGAGCTCCTCGGACGACGAGGCCATCTCCTCGGAGGCGCTGGCGTTTTGCTGAATGACCTTGTCGAGCTCCTGCACGGCCTTGTTCACCTGGGCCGCGCCGCTGTTCTGCTCCTCGCTGCCGGCGGCGATTTCCTTCACGAGGTCGGCCGTCTTCCGGATATCGGGCACGAGCTTGTCGAGCATCGTCCCCGCGCTTTCGGCGATTTCGACGGAGCTGCTGGACAGCTTGCTGATCTCGCCGGCCGCAGTCTGGCTGCGCTCGGCGAGCTTGCGGACCTCCGAAGCCACCACCGCGAAACCCTTGCCGTGCTCGCCGGCGCGGGCCGCCTCGATCGCGGCATTCAGCGCGAGGAGGTCCGTCTGCCGGGCGATTTCCTCGATGATCGAGATCTTCTGGGCGATTTCCTTCATCGCCTGCACGGTCTTGGCGACCGACTGGCCGGCCTCGGTGGCGTCCTGCGCCGCCTTGACCGCAATCTTTTCCGTCTGCCGCGAGTTTTCCGTGTTCTGCTGGATGCTGGCGGAGGACTGCTCCATCGAGGCGGAGACCTCCTCGACGGACGAGGCCTGCTCGGACGAGCCAGTGGAAAGTGTTTGCGCCGTGCTGGTCATTTCCTCGCTGCCGGAGGCGACGTTCTCCGCGGCGGAGCGGACGTTCGCGACCACGTCGCGCAGATTCGCGACCATCTTCTGCAGCGCGAGCCCGAGCGTGTCCTTGTCCGAGGCGAGCTTCACCTCGTGACGGAGATCGCCTTCGCCGATCTGGAGCGCGACCCGCGCCTTGCCGTCGAGGGCTTCGGCCATCGTGTTCGCCGCGGCGGAGAGCTGCCCGATCTCGTCCTGGGAATCAACCTTCACCCGGGCGCTCAGGTCGCCGATGGCGATCT
The DNA here is from genome assembly GCA_963705935.1 of uncultured Verrucomicrobiae bacterium. Lineage (GTDB taxonomy): Bacteria > Verrucomicrobiota > Verrucomicrobiia > Opitutales > Opitutaceae > Opitutus. The sequence continues at coordinate 518,840 of OY970130.1, forward strand.
GGCCGAGCCCATCGACGAGGCTGCGCACCGGTCCGGTGATCATCCGGGTCATGATGACGCCCAGCGTGAGAGCGAGGCCGACGCAGATGATGCATCCGACGATCAGCACGTTGGACGCGGTGGCGAGCGAGGCGGCGGCCTCCTCGGACGAAACGGTCGTTGCCTTCATCCCCCCAACGGAGGTGTCCTGCGCGGCCGCGAGCACCTCGTTGGCGGCGTCGTTGCGTTTCTTGTTCAGTTCCTCGCGGGCAAACCAATTGGTGAGGAAACCCTCCATCGCCTTCTGGTAATTCTCGGCGGCCGAGGAGCAGGCGGCGAGTTCCCGCAGGTCTGCGTCCACCTTAAGCATCGACTTGACCTCAGCCACATTGGCGTCGAGTCGGTCGAACAGTTTCAGGCTCTCCTTGTAGGTAGTGGGATCGCGCTGCGCGATGCTCTTCCAGGCGCCGACGCGAATCGCGCTTCCGACATCCAGGACGCCGTTGAGCAGGGTGATCTTCTTCTGGCGCTCGAGCACCTTGTCTTCGGTGATCTTTTCGCCGACGAGGGCAGCCGTCTCCTGTTCGAGCGTGCGCATCTGGCGGGCGATCAGCTCCGTGGTGGTCTTCTGGAATTCGGCCGCGGCGGTGTTCATCGCGACCTTGTCCTTGTCCATCGCCTCCGTGGCGCGGACGGTGTCGCCGACGAGTTGCTCGTAGACGGCGGCCTTGTCGGACGCGCGGCGGGCATTTTCACGCAGGCCGGAAAGGTTGTATTTCTCCGCGTGATCGGAGGCCGCTTTCAGATACTCCTTCACTTTGACCAGATTGGTCCTGGCGCCCTCCAAAAAGGGCGTTTCATCCGTGAAGGCGTACCCGCGCATTTCGTACATGGTCTTCAGCGACCAGCGCTCGACTTCGTTCGCGACGGCCACTTCCTTGACATTCTGCTGGGCGAGCACGTTGGCGACCGTCTTGACCTTGAGCATGCTGTAGACGGCGAGAGCGCCGAGCAGCAGCGTGAGTGAGGCGACGGCAATGAATGCGCCGTTGAGTTTGGCGCCGAGTTTCAGGTTTTTGAACATGACGGGACTCCGGGGGATTGCGGTTGGACGAAAAATTATGGGAGAAACTCGACCTGGCCCGAGTCGATGTCGTAGCGGGCGGCGATCACCTTGAGCTTCCCTGACCGGGCCTCTTCACTCAGGATTGGTTCCGAGTTCGCCAGCGCGGCGGCCGAAAGCTTCGCATTGATGCGCACGGCGTTTTCCACTGTATCTCCCGGCTTTTTGCGCGCCATCGTGACGGCCGGGGCGAGCGACTCCACGATGCTGCGGAGATGCGCCGGCGCCTCGCCCCCCGCCACAGCCGCGGTCACCGCGCCACATTTCGAGTGTCCGAGCACGACGACGAGCGAGGTGTGGAGGTGTTCGACGGCGTATTCGATGCTGCCGAGGACGTGGTCATCGAGCAGGTTGCCGGCGTTGCGGATGACGAAGAGGTCGCCGAGGCCCTGGTCGAAGACGAGTTCCGGGGCGACGCGCGAGTCGGCACACGCGATGATCACAGCAAAGGGATGCTGCGCCTGGCCCAGCTCCGCGCGCCGTGCGGCGGTTTGATCGGGATGAGTCATCGCGCCCGAAACGAACCGCTGGTTGCCCTCCTTGAGCCGGCTGAGCGCAGCTTCCGGGCTGGCCTCGCCCGGGTTTGCTGCCATCAGCCGCACCATGGAAACGAGCACGAGGTTCAGCACGATCGCCGCCCGAACCAGAAGATGACGGCGGAAGTTCACGGGATGGAGCATGATGCCGGAGAATCGGTCACACTCCCCGGCGGCTTGATGGCGCAATTCCTCAGCGTCATCAGGGAATTCCTAATGCGACCGCGGGAATTCGGAAGAGGGTGGGGCCAGGTCTCGCGCGGGTCGCGGTGTCTTCGATCCGGCGCGCAGAGCAGGTTCGGCGGCATCGGTCTGCCGTCGTAGACCGACCCACTGCGTCAGCGGATGCCCGCGGGGCAAACAGGTTCGAGCCCGCCGGGAGGAGGCTTGCCCGCGCCGCGGTTGGGACTGCGCCTATCTCGTGTCCAACGACGAGCGGATCGCGCGCAGGAGCTCCGGCGCGTCGAACGGCTTGTGCAGCAGCGTGAGCCGCTCTTCGGCCTCCGCCGGCGCGACCGTCTGGCTGTAGCCGGTGCACAGGACCACGCGCAGTTCGGGTTTTTCCGCGCGCAGCTTCGCCGTCAACTCCCGGCCATCCATCCCCTCGGGCATGACCATGTCCGTCAGCAGCAGCGAAATTTCGTCGCGGTGATCCTGCCAGATCGCGATCGCCTCCGGACCGCTGGCGGCTTCGAGCACCCGGTATCCACCGAGCTGCAACGAACGCGTCATGACCGACCGGACGTGGGGATTGTCCTCCGCGACGAGAATGGCCTCACCGCGCCCGCGGGCCGGCACGGGTGGGTCCGCTTCCCGCTGCGGGTTGGCGGTCGAACTCGCCACCGGAAGAAAGACCGAAAAGGTGGTCCCTCGTTTGGGCGCGGTCTCGAGTTCGATCCACCCGTGATGCTGTTTGACGATGCCGTAGACAGTGGCGAGCCCGAGCCCCGTGCCCTTGCCCACCGGCTTTGTCGTGAAGAAGGGCTCGAAGATCCGCTGGCGCGTTTTTTCGTCCATTCCGCAGCCCGTGTCGGCGACGTCGAGCCGGACGTAATGCCCGCTCTGCGCTTCCGGGTGTCGCGCCGCGGCCACGGGCGTGACTTCGACCGCGCCCGTCCGCAGGGTCAGACGGCCGCCGGCTTCCATCGCGTCGCGGGCATTGACGCACAAATTGATGGCCACCTGCTCGATCATGCCCAGGTCGGCTTCGATCGTCGGCAGGGGCTCGGAGCCGTGTTCGATGACCACGGCGATGTGTTCGCCGAGCAGCCGGGAAAGCATCTCCATCAGTCCGGCCAGCACCTGGTCGAGATCCAGGTGCTGCGGCTCGATCGCCTGCTGGCGGCTGAACGTCAGCAGCTGGCGGGTCAGTCCCGCGCCCCGCTTCACTTCCTTCTGCAATTCCTTCAGCATTCCGCGCAGGTTCGGCTCGATCGAGGGCTCGTCCTGAAGAATCCCCAGATACATCAGCACGGCGGCGAGGATGTTGTTGAAGTCGTGGGCCACGCCGCCGGCGAGCTGCCCGACGGCCTCCATTTTCTGCGCCTGGCGGAATTGCTCCTCCAGGATCCGGCGCTGGGTGATGTCCTGTTTCACCACCACGAAATGTGTGATCTCGCCGCCCTGCAGCCGGACCGGAGTGATGGTGGTCTCGTCCTGGACCAGCGCCCCGTCCTTGCGGCGGTTGGTGATCTCCCCCCGCCAGACGTTGCCCATCCGGATCGATTTCCGCATCTCTTCGAGGAACCCCGGACTGTGCTGCCCGCTGTCGAGCAGTTCGCAAAACGTGTGCCCGGTGGATTCGGCCGGTGCATAGCCGCTGAACCGCGTGAATGCCGGGTTGGACCACTGGATCATGCCGTCCCGATCCATGATCACGATGGTGTTCGCCGCCGCCTCCAGCGCGCAGCTCTGGAGCCGCGACAATGACTCGATCCGCCGCTGGTCGGTGACGTCGCGCCAGCTCGAAAGCAGCAGATGGCGTCCGCCAACGTCCAGCTGGTCGGCGGAGTACAGGACGCGAAGCACGTCGCCGTCCTTCTTCCGGACCGGAATCTCGACATCCTGGAGGCGCCCCTCCGCGATCACCCGCTGCCGCAGTTTCTCGCGGAGCACCGGATCCACCCAGCCGATGTCGGTCGTCCGCCGGCCGATCAGTTCTTCACGCCGGAAACCCGAAAGCGCGAGGAATTGTTCGTTCACCTCGACGAAGACGCCGTCCTCGAGTTGGGTGAGCGCCATCATCACGGACGAGCACTGGAAGGCCTTGCCGAACTTCGACTCGCTCTCCCGTAACGCCTGCTCGGCGAGTTTCCGCCCGGTGATGTCGCGGGTGAAACCAAACAGCCTTCCGCCGGAGCCCGGAAGATGGTTCACGCTCACGTCCACGTTCAGAACGGAGCCATCCCGGCGAAGGTGCGTCGTCTTGAACCGGCAGGCGCCGGCCTGGACGATCTGTGCAATCTGCTGCGGGACGAACGCGCGCTCTTCCGTCGCAGTGAGGTCGGCGATTGTGCAGCACAGGAGTTCCGCGCGGCTGTACCCGCTCATCCGGCAATACGCGTCGTTGACATCGATCAGCCGGCCGGTGAGGTCCGCGATCCAGAATCCATCCAATGCCATCTGCAGGATTGCGGCATGCTCCTCGCGCGCTTCTCGCACCCTATCTCCACCCCGGCGGCGGCAGAGCGCGATCTGGACGACCACCCTCAGCTGACGCTCGTCGTAGGGCGGCGTGAGGTAGCCGAACGGCTCCGCCGGCATCGCCGCGCGTTGACTCTCGTCGTCGGCAGCACCGCAAAGAAAAAACACTGCGACCTCGAATTGCTGGCGTAATGCCTGTGCCACGGCGATGCCGCCGAGGCGCGCGCCGTCCAGATCAAGGCTGACCAACGCGATTTCCGGCTCGAGTTCGCCGGCCAGTTGCAGGGCCCGCCGCCCGTCGGCACATGTCGCGACGGGTTCGTGCCCCAACGCAGTCAGGCCGGCGTGAATTTGTTGAGCGGCGGTGGGATCGGATTCAATGAGCAGGATCTTTGGTCGCACGGGTCAGCAGGGTTCACGGTGAGGCAAAGGGACGGCTGCCAGGAGGTTCAGAGTTCCAGCGCCCGGATTCGACGCAAGTGCGCTGCATGCATTCCCGGTACCATCGTCGCACCACGCTGCGGACTTGAGTCGCTTCAGCCCTCCCGACAGTCGAATTGCACGTTGATCTAAGGAACGCATTTCTCTTGTGTTAGGAGAGCTCCACCCTCGAATGCGGTCTGCGCGCCCAAAATGAACAAGCCTGTTCGGATCTATCTGATCGACGATCACAAGATCATGCGCGCCGGCTTGTCGTTGCTGCTCCGCCGGCCGGACATGACAATCGTCGGCCAGTCGGGCGATGCCGGGACGGCTTTCCAGGGCATTGGGGAACTCCTTCCAGATTTGCTCGTGATGGATTTGCACATCGGGAAGGACTGCGGCGTGAGCCTTACCCGGCGGGTCCGCGCGGCCTATCCGGAGATCCGCATCGTCGTGCTGACCGCCCACGCCGAGCCGGAACTGGTGAACGAAGCTCTGCGCGCAGGAGCCAACGGGCTGGTGTTCAAGTCGAATGCCGAAACCGAGCTGATTCAGGCGGTGCGCACGGCGATGTCGGGCGGAATGTTTCTCTCGCCCGAAGCCGCGGCGATTGTCGTGCGGGAACTGCAGACCAATTCACGCGAGGCACCGGCGGCTCCCGGACTGTCGGATCGCGAGACGCAGGTGCTGCGCGGTATCGCCGAAGGCCAAAGCACGAAAGAAATCGCCTTCGCGCTGAAGGTCAGCCCGAAGACCGTGGAGGCGCAACGCGCGAAGCTGATGGCAAAGCTCGCAGTTACCGGCGTTGCCGGGCTGACCAAGCACGCCCTGCGGCTCGGACTCACCAAGCTTTAGCTAGAGCTTGTCCCAGAAACGCTGATTTTGCGCGGTTAGTGTCTCTTGTAGCCGGCCTCGCCGAGGCCGGTCCGGGGTCGGCGACCCCGGCTACAGCTCGATCCCGCGCCCTGGGACAAGCTTTAGTTGGTTAGCCCGGATATTTCGCGAACGTCGCGAAATATCCGCCCTCTGGGCCGACTTTGTCGGGGCCAACCGCAACGAAATCGCTCCGGCGCAGGCGGACGAAAATTCGGACGCTTCAACACTCTGTTCGTGAAAATTCGGGTCAGCACGCATTCGGCCCGACGGGCGACGTTTCGCTCGCGGATCGGGCCAGCCAGCCGGCGAGCTCGTCGTCCGTCCGGATGGTCGTCCCGGTTTGGTATTCCGGGCCGAGCAAGCCGAGATAGCCCGGCTCGACGAAGCGGCGGCAGTGCAGAATCACGCGGGCCCGCTGGCCGGGGGCGCGCACCAGCCGGCCCAGCGCCTGGTTCACCTTGGTCATGCCCGGAATCTGATATACGCGCCGGAACGCCTCCTCGCGGCTCGGCACGATGCGAACGGCTTCCGCCAGCCGTGCCCGCTGCACCGGGTTGACCTCGGGCAGAGCCGGCCCAACCACCAGCGCGTGACCGATGCGGCCGCCGAGCGCATCGATGCTCTCGGCGAAGCTCGATCCCAGGACCAGAAACAGAACGTCTGCGGAGCGCAGCGACTCGGCGACCCACGCGGACTGCGCCGCGAGGTCCCGCCCCCGCGGCTGGATCGCCACGCGCACGGACGGGGCGACGGACTCCATTTCGCGTCGGATGGATTCGGCGTAGGCGTAGGAAGGGAAGAACACCGCCACGCCTCCCGGTCCGCGATCCGGGTTGGATTGCCGGATGGCGGGTGCGTGGGCCAGCTCAGGCGATGAGACCTGCGTATCATGGAATCCGGCCTCGACGCTGTGACGACTGTCAGTTCCCGGAACGGCGGCGGCGTGGTGCAGCGCCGCGATCGTCGACGCGGTGGTGGTGTAGTGGAGCGACCGGTGCTGGAACGTGGTGTCGACCCGGACGTCGTACGCCACGTCGTAGCTTGCATCGCGCCACGGAGTGCGCGCACGGAGAAGGGCCGGACGCACGGCGTCCCGCGATTCCTCGACCCGCAGCAACTCGGCGCCGGTCGTGAGCTGCCGGTAGAGTTTTTTCGTCACGCGCTTGTTCAGGGTTCCCAGCCGTTCCGGCATGGCGCGCGCCGGCAAGTCCGCCGCACCGGCGGCCTCAGCCGTAGGCCGCGAGCTCGCTCGCGCCTCCGCTCCGCCTGCCTCGGACTCGAACGTAGGCTGCGAGCTTGCTCGCGCTTCGGTGCTCGCGCCGGGTTCCGGCGTAGGCCGCGAGCTCGCTCGCGCCTCCGCTCCGCCTGCGTCAGGTTCGGGCGTAGGCCGCGAGCTCGCTCGCGCTTCCGTTCCGCCTGCCTCGGACTCGAACGTAGGCTGCGAGCTTGCTCGCGCTTCGGTGCTCGCGCTGGGTTCGGGCGTAGGCCGCGAGCTTGCTCGCGCTTCGGTGCTCGCGCCGGGCTCCGGCGTAGGCTGCGAGCTCGCTCGCGCCTCCGTTCCGCCTGCCTCGGACTCGAACGTAGGCCGCGAGCTCGCTCGCGCTTCGGTGCTCGCGCCGGGTTCCGGCGTAGGCTGCGAGCTTGCTCGCGCCTCCGTTCCGGTTGTGGCCAGATCGCGCGAGCGAGCTGGCGGCCTACGGGATTGGTCTGCGGCCGGCGCGACTGCGTCCAAGCCGCATGCCGCCGCAAAGCCCTCGACCGGCGAGAGCGTCGCACTCGCCAGCACCACGCCCCCGAATTCTCGCAGCGTGGCGCCGATCGCGCTGGCGGCGTCGAGACAGGTCACCGCCAGCTCGCGGTCCGCCGGGCTCCACCACAACCGTGGCAGGTCCGTGGCGGCCAGCTCCTCGACAAACGCGGGGATGGTCCAAAGCAGATCCGATACTGCCGGACCGAGCGCCGCCAGATCGAGCGCCGTGCCCGAAACCTGCCGGCCGATCTCGGACAGCAGCTGGCGGGCGTCGTCCTCTTCCGCGGCCGCAAGCCCGTGGTTGGCCCGGAGGTGATCGAGAAAGTGACACCAGTGTTCCCAGGCGGTGACCAGCGATGCGACGGGCCGGGTGCGGTGCAGTTCGTCGCGCACCGTGAACGCATCCGCCGCGTCGAAGTCGCGGGAGTAGACGTCCGCCACACGCGAGGGCAGGTTGTGCGCCTCGTCGAGCACCAGCAAGGTGCGGGCCGGAGTGAAGCCGGGTTGGTCGTAGAACAGGCCGCGATTGCGCGGCGCGAACACGTAGTTGTAGTCGCCGATCCACACGTCGTTGAACGCGAGCGCGGCACGGGTGATTTCGTAGGGGCAGATCAGCGCGGCGCGTCCGGCTGAACGCAGCGTCTCGATGTCGCGGGCGTGCCGCTCGTCGACATAGAACCGGGCCAGTCCGCTGACGGGCCAGCGCGCCGCCGCGTCCGCGAGATAGGCGCAGTTCTCGCGCACGCAGTGAAAGGTGTGGTTGATGCAGTGTTCGCTCTTGTTGCGCACGTGCCAGACGGCGACACCGGACGCCGGCGCGGATCCGGTTTCCGCGAACCGGTCCATCGCACGCTCCACCGATCGAGCCTCGCCGGCACGTCGGCCGGCGGGCGGGGCGGCGCTCTCCGGGCTCGCCACCCGGCCGTCCGGCGTCGGCTGCCCGTTCGCCGTGATGCGGCCGCCCTCCGTCTTTTCCGACCGGGTCATCTTCGCGAGCGTTTGCACCACCTGCAGCTGTCCGGTCGATTTGCTGGTGAGATACAGCAGGCGGTCGAAATGCCCGGAGCGCAGCTGGGCGAGCGCGAACTCGAGCAGCACTCCCGTCTTGCCGAATCCCGTCGGCGCCTCGAACAGCACCAGCGGGTGCCGCTCGAACATCGCGGTGAGATCCGCTTCCGTCGTTTCCTGGCCGGGCCGCGGGCAGTCGAACGCCGGACGGAAACGCAGATGACGCAGCCGCTCCCGCGCCCGCAGCCGAAGGTCGAGAAACTCCACGACCCGCTCGAGCTGCACCTTGAAGAACGCCTCGTCGCCCGCGGTCAGCGGGATCGTCTGCGCGAGCCCGCTCGCCACTTCGACGAACCACAGCTCCGAACGCACCCCCGCAATGTCATATAAGGTACGACTTTGACCCAGCCCGCCGAGCCGGGTCAGCACGCCGTAGGTCGCGAGCTGGGCGAAGTAGTCGGGGTACGCGGCGCGCAGCTCGCTCTCGTCCGCCGGCAATTCGCGCGTCACCGTCTTGATCTCGCGCAGGGTGATTTCGCCGTTCGTGCGCCGGAGCTGGTCGATGCGGCCGGTCAGCGCGATCGTCCATCCGTGGTGCACGACCCGCCCTGCGATCGGCACCTCGAATTCGATCGCGGGCGTTTCCGACGCGGCGCGGGCCCGCAGCTCGTTGTGCCAGTGCGTTCCGAGCTGGGCGCGCCAGACACCCTGCGGACCGCCGGTGGCGTCGCGCGGACCCGTGACGAACGCCGAGAACTCGCCCACGCTCAGGCTGGCGGTGCGCTGGTCGAGGTCGAAGTCCATCGGTGCACACGAAAACCACGAACGCGGTGAAAAGAAAGCCCGGGTTGCGGCGGGCTCGACGACCGTACGCGAATTGGAGGACGACATCCGCGTCTCGTCCGCCGATCGATACGCGCGGACCGGACGGAGCCGGTCCCTCCGCGAGGCAATGGACGGCAGGGACGGTCGTCCCTCGCATTGGATTCGGTTGTAGGAACATCGCTACGCCGCGACCGGATGGCCGGCGATCACCTCGTTCGGGAATGGAGGGACCGGCTTCGTCCGGTCCGCGAAGGTCGCTCGATGCTCGCGGACGACACGGAGGTCGTCCCTCCACTCCTGCACGCCTCGATCCTCGCGGAAAACACGGAAGTCGTCGTCCCTCCGCGGCCATCCCAATCCGAGAATTGGTTCGCGGTCAGTCCAGCAGGATCTCGGTGTGGCCGCGGAGGTATTCCTCGAGCCGGCCGGTCAGCCGGGCGACGGCGTCGGGCGGGGCGGTTTGCTCCGCCAGCGGCCGGGCGAGGAGTCCGGTCACTTCCTCCCGGTCTGCCGCGGGCAGGCTGGGAAGCCACTGTTCCCGGAGCGGATAGCCCTGATCGCGGGCAAAGCGGTAGAGGCTCTTGAACCAGACGAGATCCGGCCGCGCGCCGGCGGCGAACGAGGCCAGCGCCTGCCGGAGCAGGGTGGCCACCTCGGCGCGGCCATCCTCCGGCACGGCATTGCGGGCTACGAGCGAGGCGAGGGCACACGCAAAGCGGAGCGAATCGTAGCTGCGGCCGATGTCCGGCAGCCGGCGGATCAGGCGCGCTTCGCGAACAAACCAGGTCTGGCCCTGGTTCGTGCTCTCGAGCGCGAGCGAGGCTTCGTCGAAAAGATCGAGGGGCGTCGATCCGGACGCCACTTTCCGGGTGAGGCGTTGCAGTACGAGCAGAGCGCCGTGCTTGGGTGCGAAAACGGTGAAGCTCTGAAACACGTCGCCCGGCGGGCGTTTCAGCAGAACGAAGGCATCAGTCTGGAGCGGCAGTCCCGGCACGGTAAGCGGTGAGTTCGCGCGGCCTCATGGCCCCGCGGGCCGCGGCGGGCGGCTTCGAGAGCGCCGTCGCTCGCGCTCCATTCCTCGGCCCGGGCCGGGTGCGGCGGATTGGGCCGGCGGCGACATGCGCGGATCTCCCGGGTCACTCGACGATCGCGGGGACCTTCGGCGTGGGGAACGTCGGCACGACGGCTCCGCCGGAGATGACCATCTTCATCCCATCGCCGACGGACATGTCCAACTCGACGATCTTGTCCTTCGGCAGCAGCAGGAGGAACCCGCTGGTGGGGTTCGGAGTCGTGGGGACGAACACGGTCCAGATCTCCGGACCGATCCGCACGTGCGGCTCGCCCTGCTGCTTGTTGGTCAGGAAGCCCAGCGACCACAGGCCCTCGCGCGGGAACTGCACGAGCACGACCTTGCTGAACAGGTTGCGGTTCTGCGAGCTGAACGTGTCGACGATCTGCTTGACGGTGTTGTAGACGGGACCGACGCCGGGGATGCCGAGGATGATCCGTTCGCCGATCTCGAGGAAGAACTTGCCGAAGACGTAGCGGGAAAGATAGCCGAGCACCGTGATGAGAAAGATCACGATGACCGTCGCGAGGATGTCCCACAGCACCGCCAGGCTCGGCTGGTCCCGCAGCTGGGCCGGGACATAGAAGAAGAAATACGGCCGGAAGGTGCCGCCGACGAGGTCGATGATCTTGCTGAAGGCCCAGACGGTGACGACGAGTGGCGCCAGCAGCAGGGCGCCGGAAAGGAATGCAGTGCGAAGACTGACGACGGTCGAATGCGAGCGTTCGGACATGAGAATGCGTGAGCAAACCGCGACCCTGCCGGGATGGCCAGCCGGAAGACGGTGCACGACAGTTTCCGACGCCGCCCGCAACGCCGCCTCCGACGTAGGAGCCTGCTTGCAGGCGATCACGCCAACCAGCGGCAACCGCCTGCCGATTCCGACGTAGGAGCCTGCTTGCAGGCGATCACGACCATCGTGCAAGGGGCCCCTGCGTGGGAGGCGCTGAGCGCGAGCAAGCTCGCGGCCTGCGGGGCGCTCGGATCGCCTGCAAGCAGGCTCCTACGCCGCCAACCGCCGACTCCGACGTCGGGTCCTGCCCGGAGGAGATCACCTCCCTCGCCAACCGCCGACTCTCTGCCCCCGTTCCACCTGCGCGGACGTCAACGCCAGCCGAATCGCGGCAGCATGCCGGTGCGCCGCAGGAGGGCCATCGCCCGCGCCTCGGCGCGGCGCATCACCCTTTTCTTCGCCGGCTCGAGGTCGTCGTAGCCGGCGAGGTGCAGCCAGCCGTGCGCGATGTACAGGGTGAGCTCGGCTGAGAGCGGATCCGCCCCGGTGCGGCCGGGCCGCCTGGCACCTGCGGGCGCAGATCGACCTCCGATTTCCTTCGCCACCCGCCGCGCGGCATCGGCCGAGACGCAGATTTCGCCGGCCACGCCGAGCGCCGGCTCGCCCGCAAACGTGATGACGTCCGTCGCCGACGGGTCGTCCAGAAACTCCGCATGCAGCCGCGCGAGAGCGGCATCGGTGAGAAACACGATCGAGAGTTCTCCGGGCGGGCAGGTCCGACGCGGCGCGCTGCGCCGCACCCCGGTGGCGGCGAACTCCGCATCGAGAACGCGAATCGCGCGCTCGAGCTCCGGGCGATCGAGGCGGAGCCGGGGATGGCGGTTGGCGACGGAAACGGCCCGGGTGTCGGCGGTCACGAAGCCATGGCCATTGCCGCTCGCAGGGCCTTCACGCAAGGCGGAAACCAAGATGTGGCCTGACGCACCGATCCTCCGTTGGATGCGCGCGCGTCGCAGTCATCAGAGCACGTGCTGCGCACCTGTCGGGTTTGGAATAACGGCATGATCCGCCGAAAGTTTGCTTTGCCACGGCGGCGGGGAAGGCAGAAGAGTCGGGCTTCACCGACCCCAGCTGGAGCATGAAAGACGATCCCTACGGTTTGTCCGCGCGAAAGGGCGCCGCGCCTGCGGGCGTGACCCGACGCGGATTTCTGAAAAGTCTCGGCACGTCCGCGGTGGCTGCCGCCGCGCTCGGCGCCACGAATGTCGCGAAGGGCCTGGCTGAAGCCAACGCCGAGCGCGTGCACGGTCCGGGCGCAGTGCCGGTCGTGCTCACCGTCAATGGCAGGAAGACCACGCTGCAACTCGAGCCGCGCGTCACGCTGCTGGAGGCGCTCCGCACGCATGCCAGCCTGACCGGCGCGAAGGAGTCGTGCGATCGCGCCACCTGCGGCGCCTGCACGGTGCTCCTGAACGGGATGCCCGTGTACGCGTGCTCGATCCTCGCGATCCAGGCGCAGGGCGCCGAGATCACGACGATCGAAGGGCTCGCCGCCGAGGCGTCGGACGCCGCCCGTTCCGGCAAGCTCACCACGCTGCAGCAGGCGTTCGTCGACCACGACGGCCTGCAGTGCGGCTTCTGTTCGCCCGGCATGGTGATGACGCTCACCGCGCTGCTGCGGAAGAATCCGCGCCCCACCGCGGCGGAAATCCGCCGCGCGACTTCCGGCAATCTCTGCCGCTGCGGAGCCCATCCCCGCATCGTCGCCGCCACGCTGGCCGCCAGCGGGCAACCGGCGGTGTCCCACCTCACCCTTTCGTCCCCGCACGCTCATGCCCTGGCCTAAGAAAACCCGGTATCTCGGCAAGTCGACGCCGCGGCTCGAGGCACCCGCGAAACTGACCGGCCGCGCAAAGTTCACCAGCGACGTCGCCCCTGGTGGGGTGCTCTACGGCGCGATCGTCCGTTCGAAGCTGCCGGCGGCGCACGTGCGCCGCATCGATCTCTCGCAAGCGCTCGCCGCCCCCGGCATCCGGGCCGGCGTGCTCGCGCAGGAGGGGGAATTCGACGTCCGCTACTACGGCCAGGAGTTGGCGGCCATCGCCGGCACGAGCAAGCAGGCCGTGCTCGACGCCCTCGACCTCGTCCGGGTTGACGCCGAGCCGCGGCCGTTCGTCGTCAAGGAAGCCGACGCGGCGAAGTCCGACGCGCCGCGGGTCGAGCCGGACCGGCCAAACCTCGGCGAGGGCAAGGTGAAGACCGTCGGCGACGTCGACGCGGCGTTTGCCTCCTCGGCCGCGGTCGTCGAGGCGACGATCAGCACGCCGATCCAGCTTCATCAGTGCATGGAGCCGCACGCCCACGCGGTCCAGTTCGAGGGCGGGGAGTTGACCGCGTGGTCGTCCACCCAGGCGGTGTTCGGCTGCCGCGAGGCCTTCGCCGGCTGGCTGAAGATTCCGCAAAGCAAGGTCCGCGTGATCTGCAATCACATGGGCGGCGGCTTCGGCTCGAAGTTTTCCCCCGGCGCGGAGGGCATCCTGTGCGCGCGGCTGGCCCAGGCCGCGGGGGTCCCGGTCAAGCTGGTGCTCACGCGCTTCGAGGAGGCGCTGGCGGTCGGCAACCGGCCATCGTCGATTCAGAAGCTCAAGCTCGGCGGCGACGCCAGCGGCAGGCTGACCGGATTCGAGCTCTACGCGTTCGGCACACCCGGATACAGCTCCGGCGTCGACAACGCCGGCGGCAGCGGCCAGGCGTCGTTCCCGGCTCCCTACATCTACCAGCCCGCGGCGATGCGCGTGAAGCAGGGCAGCGTCGCGGTGAACGCGGGCCAGTCCTGCGCGATGCGCGCCCCCGGCCACCCGGTGGCGTCCGTCGGCATGGAGGGCATCCTCGACGAGCTCGCCGTGAAGCTCGGGATCGATCCGGTGGAGATCCGGATCAAGAACGACCCGTCGCCGATCCGCCGGCGCGAATACGAGCTGGGCGTCGAACGCTTCGGCTGGCGCGAGAAATACCACCGTCCGGGCGCCACGCCCGGTCCGGTCAAGGTGGGCGTCGGCTGCGGCGGCGCCGCGTGGATGAGCGGCGGCAAGGGCACGCAGGCCGAAATCCAGGTCAACCCCGACGGGACCGTCGAGGTCCGCGTCGGTACCCAGGATCTGGGCACGGGCTCGCGCACCGTCATTCAGGTGGTCGCGGCGGAGATGCTCGGCATCGACCGCGACCTGATCACGGTCGACGTCGGCGACACGCGGTTCCCGTTCAGCGGGGCGAGCGGCGGCAGCCAGACGACGGCCTCGGTTTCGCCCGCGGTTTACGACACGTGCGAGAAGGTGCTCGCGGAGCTGAAGAAGCTCAGCGGGATCGACGATCCGCGCGGCGCCAACTGGCGGGAGGCGTGCGCGAAGATCGGAGCGACGCCGCTGCAGATTCGCGGCGCGTGGCGCGAGGGCCTTTCCGCCGGCGGCGCCTGCGGCGTGCAGTTCGCGGAGGTCGAGGTCGACACCGAGACCGGGTTCGTGAAGGTCCGGAAGATCCTGGTCGTCCAGGACGTCGGCGCCGTCGTCAACAAGCTCACCTGCGAAAGCCAGATCAACGGCGGCGTGATCATGGGCATCGGCTACGGGCTTTACGAACAGCGCGTCATGGATGCGCAGACCGGGTTCGTGCTCAACGCGAACCTCGAGACCTACAAGATCCCGGGGATGGCCGACATCCCGGAGATCGACATCGTCCTGATCGACGAGCCCGAGCGCGGCGTCATCGGCGTCGGCGAGCCGTGCACGGTGCCGACGGCGGCGGCGATCGCCAACGCGGTGGCGAACGCCATCGGCGTGCGGGTCCTGGACCTGCCGATCACGCCGGACAAGGTGCTGGCGGCACTGGGCAAGGTGGCGGCTCCGGTGGTGGCGGAGTCGGGCACGGCCGGTGATGCCGCGGCCTTCGCCGAACTCGCCGCCGCGCCCAGCGCGCCATGGAGTGAAATTCAAACGGGGTGTCACGCATGAAAGCCTTCAGCTACGTCAGTGCGCAAAGCGCCGGCTCCGCGGTCGAACTCGTCCGCGGCCACGGCCGGTTCCTCGCGGGCGGCATGGACCTGCTCGGCGAAATGAAGGAAGGGCTGGTCGAGCCCGCCCTTCTCGTCGACATCAAGGCCGTGCCCGGCACGCGCGCGATCGCCGCCGGACCCGACCGCTGGTCGATCGGCGCCAATGTCACGCTCGCGGAGCTGGCCGACCACGCCGAGATGCGCCGGGTGCTGCCGGCGGTCGCCCAGGCGGCCGACGACGTCGGCTCGCCGCAGATGCGCAACCTGGCGACGATCGGTGGCAACCTGGCCCAGCACTCGCGCTGCTGGTACTACCGGCATCGCGACGTGCATTGCTACAAGAAGGGCGGCGGCAAGTGCTTCGCCCGCAGCGGCGAGAACAAGTACCACAGCCTGTTCGTGAAGAGCCAGTGCCTGAGCCCGTGCGTCTCGAATCTCGCGGTCGCGCTGTCCGCGCTCGACGCGACGGTAATCGTGCAGCGCGGCGGAGCCACGACGTCGCTGACGATCGCGCAGCTGTACGATCGCGCCTGGAAGAACGGGCGCGTGCACAACTCGCTCGAGCCCGATGACCTGATCGTCCGCGTCGAGATCCCGACGCCGGCCGGGGGACGGAGCGCATATCTGCAGCTGGCGGAGAAAAGCGAGTTCGACTGGGCACTCGTGAGCTGCGCCGCGGCCGGACGGCTCGAAGGCGGCCGGCTCCGCGGGGCGCGCGTCGCGCTGGGCTGCGTCGCGGCGGTGCCGTGGCAGGTCGCCGAGGCGAACGCTTTCCTCGAGGGCCGCGAGCTGAACGACGCGACGGCGACGCAGGCCGCCGAGCTTCTCCTGCAGGAGGCAACGGCCCGCGAGCACAACGCCTACAAGGTTCCACTGGCGAAGACGATCATCCGCCGCACCCTCGCCAAGCTCACGGCGTAGGCCGCGAGCCTGCCCGCGCGATCCGCTCCACGGATACGGAATGTGCGCCGCGAGCTCGCTCGCGCGGTTCGGGGTGCGAATACATGCGTAGGCCGCGAGCTCGCTCGCGCGGTTCCGCGCCAGCGAGCTGGCGGCCTGCGACAACCCCGGCGACACGGGCGCCGGCCCTGCCATGCCGCGTCGCGCCATGGCGAGAGGTGGCGCGCTACGCCTTGGCTTTCGCCGGAGGGGTGTCGGGCCGCTGCGCCATCGTCGGGTACGCCACGCGGGCGTGCAGCATGTTGAGCAGCGTGAACTGAAAGCTGTTCTTGATCCGGGTGATCTCGACCAGCGTCAGCGGCGCCTCGTCGAGCTGCCCGTCGTCCACCCGATCCTTCACGATCCGGTCGATCAGCTCGTTGAGCTGCTCCGGCGTCGCCTGGCGCAGCGAGCGCGACGCCGCCTCCACGCCATCGGCCAGGGAAATGATCGCGCTTTCCTTCGACTGCGGCCTGGGTCCGTCGTAGCGGTATTCGTTCTCGGGCACGGGGGGCCCTTTCCCGTCGCCGAACGGCGCGCTCGATTGCGAGCAGGCACGGTGATAGAAGTAGCGCACGAGCGTCGTGCCGTGATGCTGCAGCACCACGTCGATCACCGCCCGCGGCAGATGATGCTTCTGTGCGAGTTCCACGCCGTCGGGCACGTGCTGCTTGATGATGCGCGCCGAGGTCGCCGGATCCTGGTGGGCGTGCGGATCGACCACGCCCTCCCGCTGATTCTCGCCGAAGAACGAGGCATGCGGAATCTTGCCCACGTCGTGGAAAAGCGAGCACACCCGGGCGACGAGCGGATTGGCGCCGATCGCGTTGGCGGCGTTTTCGGAGAGCTGGGCGACCACCAGCGAGTGATGGTAGGTGCCGGGCGCCTCCAGCTGCATGCGCCGGAGCAGGGGATGATTGTAATCGGTGAGCTCGAGCAGCGTGATGTCCGTCGTCCGCTTGAACAGCGATTCGAGCACCGGCAGCAGGCCCACGACGGCCACGCCGGTCATCACGCCGACACCCAGTCCCGCGGCCATCTGGCGGACGAAGATCTCCACGGGGATCCGGTCCGCGACCCCGATCAGCGCGGCGAAGGCCGCGACCGTGAGGCCACCGGCGGCGGCGGAGCGAACGACCCGGCCCCGCTGACGCGCATCCCGGCAGAAGAAGATCGCGACGAGCGAGGCGAGGAACGTCAGCACGAGCAGGTCGAGGCGGTTGCCATAGATCACGCCGGTGAAGATCGAGACCAGCAGGGCCATGAAGATCGCGGAGCCGGCGTCGATCAGGATCGCCACGATCAGCGGCGCAAACGCGGTCGGCGCGACGTAGGGCAGCGTCGAGGCCCAGGAGCCGTCGCGCACGAAGAAATCCGCCCCGCCGAGCGAGTAGATGCCGCGGATCATCGCGAGGTTGATGATCACGACCAGCGCCAGCAGTCCCAGCCGGACGTTGCTCAGCAGCGTCTCGGGATCCTCGAGCCGGATGTAGATGATCGACGCGAGCACCATGGCGAAGACGAGCAGCACGCGGCCGAACAGCGTCAGGTTCTCGTCCAGCTTGGTGTCGGTGTGGTCCTGCAGATACTTCCGGTGCGCCATCAGCATCTCGTACTGGTCGGGGGTGACGCGGTCGCCCGGCGCGATGATCGTCTGGCCGCGAACGACGCCCACCGTGACCGGCCGCACCTGGCGCCCGGCGATGGCCTCGCGCTGCTGCGTGGCCGCCCGGTCGAACACGACATTCGGCACCAGCCCGTTGCGGAAGATCCGGAACAACGCCAGCGCCGCCTGGCGCGGCACGCCTTCGGCCGCCAGATTCACCCGGAGAAACGTCAGTGCGTCCTCCATCGACTGGACCGGCCGCTCGGCGACGTCCCCGTCGGAGCGGAGGATCTGGAACACGGTCATGCTGTCGGGCGCGCCGTTGGACAGCGAGCCGTCCTGGACCCCTTGCGCATAGAGGTCGCGCAGGGCGGCGAAGCCGTTGTCGAACAGGGTCTGGCGCGCGGCCGCGTCGCCGACGTTGAGCACGGCGGCGACGTCGTCGACGCTCACCCGGTATGGTCCCCGGGAGTTGAACGCCTCGGTGATCGCGGAGAGCGCGGCGCGCCGATCGGCGACGAGCGGGGCGCTGGCCGGATGCGTCCGTTCAAAACCGGCCAGCTGAACCAGCAGTTCCCTCGCGGCGCCCTCGAATCGTCGCAACGGCTCGATTTCGAGCCGGTAGACAGGCGGAACGCGATCGAGCAGTTGCTCGCGGGCGATGCGCGTGCGTTCGGCGCTTTCGTAGGTGAACGATGCGCTGGCGACCACCCGCGCCGTGGCGATCTGGTTCGGCAGGACGGGAATTGTGAGGGTCGACACTCCGGCCGAGCTGATCAGCAGGATCGTCCCGACCGTGGCCAGGAAGATGACGACCGAAACGATGCGGCTGCGATCGAGAAACTCCCGAATCGACGACCGGCCATCGATCGGCCGGTGCGTCCCGCGCGAACTGAGATCGCCGAGCAGCAGCTTGAACTGGTCGCGAACGGACATGGGTTTGGGTTCAGGCCCGGCGCGCCGCCGGGGCCGTGCGCGCGGTCTTCACGTCTTTTCCTCCGGTTCCTGGCCGTCGTTCATCGGATTCCGGTAGTTGTCGTAGGCCTCGATGATCCGCTGGACCAGAGGATGGCGCACGACGTCGGCGCCGCTGAAGGTGTGAAAATCGATGCCCGGAACGTCGCGCAGAATGTGCCTGACTTCGAGCAGCCCCGATTGTTTCGAGCGCGGCAGGTCGATCTGCGTCACGTCGCCGGTCACGACCATGCGCGATTCCTCGCCCAGCCGGGTGAGAAACATCATCATCTGCTCCGGCGTGGTGTTCTGCGCCTCGTCGAGGACGATGAAGGAGTGGGACAGCGTGCGGCCGCGCATGTAGGCCAGCGGCGCGATTTCGATGATGCCCTTTTCCGACAGGCGGCCGACGTCCTCGGGGTCGAGCATGTCGTGGAGCGCGTCGTAGAGCGGACGGAGATAGGGCAGGATCTTCTCCCGCAGATCGCCCGGCAGGAAACCGAGCGCCTCGCCGGCCTCGACCGCGGGGCGCGTGAGGATGATCCGCTGCACCTCGTTCTTGAGCAGGGCGGAGACCGCGGCCGCCATGGCGAGGTAGGTCTTGCCGGTGCCCGCCGGCCCGATGCCGATCACGATCGGGTGCTTGAGCATCGACTGCAGGTACAGCTTCTGGCCGAGGGTCTTCGGCACGATGCTCTTGCGATTCGTCGCGATCACGAGCGGCTCGGCGAACAATGCGCGCAACTGCTCGCCCTCGCCCCGCGCGAAGGCGTCCGTGATCCGGTGGAAGTCCGGCGTCCGAATCGCCATCCCCTGGCCGCGGGCGTCGTTGAGAAAGTTGAACAGCGCCTCGGCGCGGCCGAGCGGCTCCGCCGGAGCTTCGATCTTCAGCGCGGCGTCCCGCGTCACGAGCTTCACCCCGAACGCGCGCTCCGCGTAGCCGAGATTGTCGTCCCGCCCGGCATAGAGCGCATGCAGGTGGCGCGGGGAGGGGAAATGAATCGTCTTCGAAGGCATGCGGGCGGAAATGCCGGTCGACGCGGACTCACGCCTTCGCCTTCCGGGATTTCCGAACGTTGCCCGCCCGTTTCGATCCCGCCCCGCCGGCGGAGAGGGTGGGCACGATTTCCCGCAGCCGTTCCCAGGTGGAAACCAGCGATTGCGGCAGGGTGCGGGTGTGCCCGATGACGGGCATGAAGTTGGTGTCGCCATTCCAGCGCGGCACGATGTGGGCGTGGAGATGCGCGATGCTTCCGCCGGCCGCCGTGCCGAGATTGAATCCAATGTTGAAGCCATCGGGCTCCAGGGCGGCGCGGAGCAGGCGCTTCGCAAAGATGATTTCCGACATGAGAGCATCCGATTCCCGGCGTTCCAGCTCCTCGAGATCGGTCACTTCGCGGAAGGGAACGGCGAGCAGGTGGCCTGGATTGTACGGGAACCGGTTGAGCACAAGATATGCCTCTTTCGCCCGGTGCACAATCAGCGCCTCACGGTCGTCCCCCAAGGCGGGCAGCTCGGTGAACGGGCGCCTCATCGCGCGCGGGATACCGTGGCGCCTCGATGTATTCCATGCGCCAGTAAGCGTGGAGCTGCTGCATTTTGGTCAGACGGCCAGCAAAAGCTTTCGGGCCGGCAAAGTCAAAGCCGCCGCTTTGCCGGCGGAACGCAAATGGCTCGGCGCGTCACGCTACGTTGCGGTCTGCCAGTGGATTGCATCTGACCTGTCCTCGCCGGCGTTGCGCGGCCGCCTGCGGGCCGCCGAGCGCTCCGTCACCGGCCGCATCCCGCTCGGAGTCCGGTGGGCTCCCGTGAGTGTACCTGGCGCCGGCGAGCCGGGCGGCGGGTGACGAACGCGGTTCCCGGCACCTTTGATTTTGTCCTTCGCAACAGCGACGATGCCCCCTTAGCCGTATCCATGCAGTAGGAAACCGGTTTTGAGGTGATTTTGGCTGGGCGCGCTACCCGAGCACTGGGCGAGTGCCGACTGCATTGCAGTTGGCGTTCGGCGAAAGCAATTTCTCCCAAAGGCCTCGCCACCAAGCGCGTTCGTGCGTCGGGACGGCAAGTTTGATCGTGGTTTGACCCTGGGGGCGGCTGATGATCCCAGCGGTCACGAACAGCCAGTAGCGCAGGCTGCCCAGCGTGACGGCTTCGAGCCAGCCGAGCTTGCGCTCGAACAATACGACGAGGTTGTGGGCGAGCACCCCGAAGCTCAGCGCCGCCTCCGTCGCCCAAAAATCTTTGCACACTAAATCCGGCAGGCCGTAGCCCGCATCCAACTCCTTGATGACGTTCTCGCAGGCGGCCCGGCCGTTGTAGTCGCGCCAGACGGCCAGCGGCGGCACGCTGCGCGGCAGATTCGTCACCAGCACTTGATACAGGTAACCGGGACAGTCGATGAGCAGTTTGCCGCCCGCGCGACTGTGTTTGTCTTTTATCCGGTGGCGAATCGCGATGAACCGCGCGGTGGCGGGCACCTCCGCGTCGTGAGATTCGAGTTCGGCCACTTCCGTGCCGTCGAGGTCGGTGGCGAGCCAGCGGGTCTCACGCCGCAGGAGGCTTTGCACGGGGTGCGTCAGCCGCGCCACGACGATGAACTTCACCCGTAATTGCTCCCACAGCCGCAAGAGTTCGGCCACGTAGAAGCCGGAGTCGGCGCGCACCACGCGCAGCCGCAGGTGCGCGGGCAGGTTGTCCCATAGATCGAGGAAGAACCCGACGACGTTGTTCGCGCAACTGCAGTTGCCGGGGCGTAACCAAAACCCAGCGACCAGTCTCACTTCGCTGAAGATCGCGAGCAACGGGTGCAGGCAGGGCTTGGGGCCGACCCGAGTGTAGCCGACCGCGACGCCCTCCTGGTGTCCGTCCTCGTGGAGCAGGCGGGTCGAGTCCAAATCCAAGGCGTAGCCCTCGGGTTTACCGGGCAGTTTTTGCATCGCCCACGCGAAGAGCGGCCGGAAGCACGCGAGATTCTTCCCCGCGCTCGTGAAACCCTGGAAGAAACGCGTGAACGTCGACTGGCTGGGCACCCGCTTGATCCCGAGCAGGGCCGGCTGCATCGGATCGCGCCGCAGATAGGCCAGGTGGGTGAGTTTCTTCGCCCCGCAGAGCAGGCCTTGGACGAAACCGAGCACCTTGGTCAGAGGGCTCAGCGCGTTGTGGGAGGTCGGCTCAGGGTGCGGCAGACACCGGGCGACCAGTTCGCGCCAGCCGCTCTCCTGCACGAACGACCAGAACGTCGCAGTGCCCGCGTGCGGGCTGAGCTGTTGGTCGGTGAACTCGATTTGGATGGACTGGCCGGCGCTTTGGAACTGGATCTTTCCGGCCACCGTTTGGTGAACCGGGCTTCCGCCCTTCGATTGATTCGGTTTCATTCACCATCAGTCAGTTCCCAATCGGTGGCTCCTTTTCAACTGCATCGTTACGGCTTAGCCGTATCCATGCAGTAGGAAACCGGTTTTGAGGTGATTTTGGCTGGGCGCGCTACCCGAGCACTGGGCGAGTGCCGACTGCATTGCAGTTGGCGTTCGGCGAAAGCAATTTCTCCCAAAGGCCTCGCCACCAAGCGCGTTCGTGCGTCGGGACGGCAAGTTTGATCGTGGTTTGACCCTGGGGGCGGCTGATGATCCCAGCGGTCACGAACAGCCAGTAGCGCAGGCTGCCCAGCGTGACGGCTTCGAGCCAGCCGAGCTTGCGCTCGAACAATACGACGAGGTTGTGGGCGAGCACCCCGAAGCTCAGCGCCGCCTCCGTCGCCCAAAAATCTTTGCACACTAAATCCGGCAGGCCGTAGCCCGCATCCAACTCCTTGATGACGTTCTCGCAGGCGGCCCGGCCGTTGTAGTCGCGCCAGACGGCCAGCGGCGGCACGCTGCGCGGCAGATTCGTCACCAGCACTTGATACAGGTAACCGGGACAGTCGATGAGCAGTTTGCCGCCCGCGCGACTGTGTTTGTCTTTTATCCGGTGGCGAATCGCGATGAACCGCGCGGTGGCGGGCACCTCCGCGTCGTGAGATTCGAGTTCGGCCACTTCCGTGCCGTCGAGGTCGGTGGCGAGCCAGCGGGTCTCACGCCGCAGGAGGCTTTGCACGGGGTGCGTCAGCCGCGCCACGACGATGAACTTCACCCGTAATTGCTCCCACAGCCGCAAGAGTTCGGCCACGTAGAAGCCGGAGTCGGCGCGCACCACGCGCAGCCGCAGGTGCGCGGGCAGGTTGTCCCATAGATCGAGGAAGAACCCGACGACGTTGTTCGCGCAACTGCAGTTGCCGGGGCGTAACCAAAACCCAGCGACCAGTCTCACTTCGCTGAAGATCGCGAGCAACGGGTGCAGGCAGGGCTTGGGGCCGACCCGAGTGTAGCCGACCGCGACGCCCTCCTGGTGTCCGTCCTCGTGGAGCAGGCGGGTCGAGTCCAAATCCAAGGCGTAGCCCTCGGGTTTACCGGGCAGTTTTTGCATCGCCCACGCGAAGAGCGGCCGGAAGCACGCGAGATTCTTCCCCGCGCTCGTGAAACCCTGGAAGAAACGCGTGAACGTCGACTGGCTGGGCACCCGCTTGATCCCGAGCAGGGCCGGCTGCATCGGATCGCGCCGCAGATAGGCCAGGTGGGTGAGTTTCTTCGCCCCGCAGAGCAGGCCTTGGACGAAACCGAGCACCTTGGTCAGAGGGCTCAGCGCGTTGTGGGAGGTCGGCTCAGGGTGCGGCAGACACCGGGCGACCAGTTCGCGCCAGCCGCTCTCCTGCACGAACGACCAGAACGTCGCAGTGCCCGCGTGCGGGCTGAGCTGTTGGTCGGTGAACTCGATTTGGATGGACTGGCCGGCGCTTTGGAACTGGATCTTTCCGGCCACCGTTTGGTGAACCGGGCTTCCGCCCTTCGATTGATTCGGTTTCATTCACCATCAGTCAGTTCCCAATCGGTGGCTCCTTTTCAACTGCATCGTTACGGCTTAGATCAACCCTTTTCCGCATGAACCTTGCCTCAAATCCATCGGCCCGCCGCGTCGTTGTCACCGGAATCGGCGCCGTCACTCCCTGCGGCAATTCGGCTGCCGAAACCTGGGCGTCGCTCGTCGCCGGTCGCAGTGGCATCGGCCGCGTGACCCGGTTCGATCCAACCGGCTGCACGGCCCAGATCGCCGGCGAGGTGAAGCAGTTCGATGTCACCAGGCTGCTCAAACAGCCGCTGTTCCCG
Organism: uncultured Verrucomicrobiae bacterium; assembly: GCA_963705935.1. Lineage (GTDB taxonomy): Bacteria > Verrucomicrobiota > Verrucomicrobiia > Opitutales > Opitutaceae > Opitutus. Next base: position 542,553 of record OY970130.1, read on the forward strand.
CGCGGCGCGGCGAACGAGGCCCTGACGCAGGTGCTCACGCCCAAGGAGGTCAAGAAGTTCGGCCGGTTCACGCATCTCGGGGCGGCGGCGGCGGTCGAGGCATATGCCGACTCCGGACTGGATGCGCTGCGCCACGAGCTTTTGGCCGAGCGCATGGGCGCCAACCTCGGCGTTGGTCTCGGCGGCCTGCCGGAAATCGAGGCGACCCACGACACCTGGAAGACCGCGGGCTACCGGAGGATCTCACCTTTCTTCATCATCCAGATTGCCCCGAACCTGCTCGCGGGAGAGGTCAGCATGCTGCTGAACCTGCGGGGACCCAACATGAGCGTCGCGTCCGCCTGCGCAACGAGCGGACACGCGGTGGGTGAGGCGGCCGCCGCCATTGCCCGCGGCGATGCCGACGTGATGCTCGCCGGCGGGGCGGAGTCCACCATCACTCCGCTGGCCCTGGGCGCGTTCGCCCAGATGCGAGCGCTGTCCACGCGCAATGACACACCGGCGCTGGCTTCGCGGCCCTACGACCGCGACCGCGACGGGTTCGTGCTCTCGGAGGGATCGGTCGTGTTCGTCCTCGAGGAGTTGGAGCAGGCGAAACGCCGCGGTGCCAAGATCTACGCGGAGATGCGCGGCTATGGCGCCAGCGCCGACGCGTACCATCTCTCGTCTCTGGCCCCGGGCGCCGAGGGCTCGGCCCGCGCGATGAGGGCGGCACTCAACCGGGCGGGACTCTCACCGGCGGACATCGACGTCGTCTCGGCCCATGCCACTTCGACTCCAGGCGGCGACGGCGAGGAGGCTGCGGCCATCGCGACGGTGTTCGCCGAGAACAAGGACCGGCTGAACGTCACCGCCGTCAAGTCGATGACCGGCCATCTGTTGGGCGGAGCCGGCGCGACGGGCCTGCTCGCGGCAGTGCTGTCGATTCACGACGGAGTCGTCTCCCCGACGATCAATCTCGAGAACATCGACCCGGTTTGCGCGGCGACAGGTTTGAACTTCACCCCGAATACCGCGGTGAAGAAGACCGTCCGGGCGGCGCTCGCCAACAGTTTCGGATTTGGCGGCACGAACGCCTCGCTCGTCGTCAGTCAGGTCGGATAGGCGGACAGGGACGCCTTCACGAATGCCACTGCCGGGCGGGCGTGCCCGACCGGCGCGCGAGCGGCTCGTGATTGGCCAGAGCGACCGCCCGCCCCTCGCGGCGATCCTGTTTGCCAGGCGCCGCTTCGCGGAACCGGCTTGTCCGGTCACGCGCTGCGGGCGAGGCGCTGCGCCGGCTCCGGTCGGGCGAAGGTTTCGGCCAGCGAAACGGGCGCGCCAAAGAACGGAGTGCCGTCTGCGTGCCAGACGTATCGCTGCGCCCGGACTTCGCGATCGGCCCAGCCAACGCCGTGCGACGTCTTGGCGTGGTAGAGGATCCAATCGCTGCCATCCGGCGCCGTCGCAAACCCGCAGTGACCGACACCCCAGCCGTGCGCGTTTTCCTGGAAGACCGGCCCCGCTTTGCGCCACGCGCCCGGATCGAGGAAGTCGCCGCCCTCGTGAACCAGCAGACCGAGGCAGTAATGGCGGGTCCAGGAGCCGCTGGCGGAGTACACGATGAAGGTCCGCCTGCCGCATTGCAGCACTTGCGGGCCCTCGCAGATCGGCAGACCGCGACGCTCCCACGGTTGCTCCGGTGCGCACAGCAGCACGCGCGGCCCGGCAAGTTCCAGCGGCGCTTTCATCCGTGCGATGTAGAGATTCTGACAGCCGTTCGTTTTGCCCGGCCAGCCCGACCAGACGAACCAGCGATCTCCGCCGGCCCCGGCGAGCACCGTGCCGTCGATCGCCCAGCCGCCGGTGTCCAGCGCCCCCGCGAGTTTGTAGGCGCCGGCGGGATCGTCGGAATCGGCGGCGAGGACCCACATCCGGTGGTTTTCGTTTCGTCCGTCATCCGCGGCGAAGTAGATGTGGCAGCGACCGTCCAGGAAGTGCATCTCCGGCGCCCAAAGATTATGCGCGGCGCCGCCGTCGCGGGGTGGCGCCCAGACGAGCCGCGGGACCGCGTCCGCGATCTCGAGGAAGTGACGGGCGACGCGGACGAAGATTCCGGCCGGAGACGACTCGCAATAATAGTACCAGCCGCAGTGTTGCAGCACGTGTGGATCCTGGGCCGGCGCGGGCAGCACCGGGTTCGCAAAATCAGCCGGGCCGGGCGTCGTTGGGAGCGGATGCAACCCGCCGCATCCGGCGCTGCATCGTGCCGCATCTCCCGGCGCTGCTCCCGAAGCGGGCGCGTTCGCCGGGTCCGGATCCGGCGAGGGAAACACCCCAAGGGCGCAATCAGAGATTTTCCGTGAGGGCACGACGCCCGCCATTGCGCGCAATTCGTGGCGGGAAGCTATCCCTCAATGGCGAAAATCCGGTGAAACCGCTGTGAACGAGGACGCCTGCGGCCGCCGGGCCGTCCGGCGCCGCTCCATCAAAACGCGGGCGGTGAGGGAGATCGCGCGACCGCCGCTTCCGCCGGGCGCGCTCGCCGCCGGCCTGGGATCGAGGCGTCCCAAGCCGCAGAATGTGCGGGAGAGACGCCGCAGAACCAGGCCTGCCGGCGAGCGGCCACCTCGCGCAATCCCGCGGGTTCGACCACGGGCCAGCGGTCTGGCGAACCGCCGTTCCTAGTTGGCGCCCGCGCCAAGAAGCGGCGTCGCGGGTTTCGGTGGCACCGCCGGCGCGGGCACGATGATCGCGCGAGAGGCCCGGTCGCCGGCGAGGTACGTCCGCGCGAGCGCGGCCTCGTCGCCGACGGAGATGGCCTCGACGTCCTGCATCCGCGAGCGCGCCCAATCCAGCACCTCCGGTTTCTCCTGCGCCCGGGCCAGCACGGCATCCAGCCAGTAGAAATTGTTGCGCACGGATTCGCGCAGTTCCGTCAGCAGCGGCCGCTTGGCCCTTTCCAGTTCATCGCTGCTCGGGCCGTTGCGGGCCAGATCGGCGCCCTGGTCGATCACGGTCTGCGCGATGCTCCCGGCCAGCGCGGGCTGCACGTCGACGCTGGCGGACATGTACCCGTATCCAGGATAGGTCTCACTGGCGAAGCTGCCGGTCTCGGGCGAATAGGTGCCACCCATCTGCTCGCGCACCTTCACCCGCAGACGGTCCTCGAGGATGTCCGCCAGCAGGTTGAGCCGGCGCGTGCGGTGAACGTCCGATTCGTCCGTCGTCGGCCAGTACACGGCGACCAGCCCCTTTGGAATGTCCGACGCGATCGTGTACGTTTCCGCGAACGGCCGGGCGGGGAACGAGACCCGGCGCAGGTCCGTGAGCGCCGGCTTCGGCTGGCGCACCGGCAGCGCTCCCAGCGTGCGGGCGACCGCCTGGATCGTCGCGTCGACGTCCAGGTCGCCGACGATCGCCAGCTCGATCGGGCCGTGCTCGAGCTGTGGAGTCAGCCAGGCGCGGACCTCGTCGAGCGTCCGGCCGAGCAGCACGGGCTTGGGGGGGAGGCCGAAACGCGGATCCCCGCTCGCCAGCCGGTTGGCGATCTGCATCGCCAGCGGGCCGCGCGCCGTGTGCTCGAAGCTGAGATACAGTTCGTCGATGCCCTTGCGCGCCTGGCGCATCGCCTCCGGCCGGTAGCCCGGATCCATCAGCTTGGCCGTCATCAGCTGGAGTTCGAGCAGCAGGTCGCCGGGCGTGGTCACGCCCGTGAACCGGAACGCGTCCGGGCTTTCGGCGAATCGGACGGCGACGTTCCGCCCGGCCAGAATCTGGTGGAGATCGTCGACGCTGTGCCGGCCGAGGCCGCCGGCATCGAAGGTCGCCCCGGCCAGCGCGGCCAGACCGCGCTCGTCCGGGGGTTCGGTCATCGTGCCGCTGCCCACGCGGGCATTCAGCCGGATGACGTCCGCCTCGAACGGCGTCTTCTTCAGGTTCAGCCGGACGCCATTCGCAAACGTCACGAGGTCGAGGTCCAGATCCGCGACGTGGCGGCGCTCGACGACCTTCCCCGGAGGCCCGAAATTCGTGTAGGCCCAGGTGAGCCGGCTGCTGCCCGCGGGCGCGGCGACCGCGACCTGCCGGGAGGCTTCGTACGCCGTGGCAATGGCCTGCTCCGCCGCTTGCTCCGTGCGGTCCTGGCCGGGCATCGCCGTGCGGCCCGGCAATTCCGGTCCCGGTTGGGCGATGGGAAGGCTCGTCTTGCCGGCTCGCGCCGCGGCGGGCGCAATCACGGCGTTGCCCGCGACCATCACCTCGCGCTGATCGGGGGCCCAGGCGGCGCGCAGCGCGGCGAGGCAGTCGGCCGCCGTGAGCTTGTCGAGCGCGGGTTTCAGCGTCGCGAGGTCGGTCGCCGGCGACGTGAAGACCTCGCGATCGTTGATCGACCCCACGATCTCGTCGGCCAGTTCGTTCGAGTGCCGCGTGGGCGCCATCTTGGCCGCCTGCTCGAGATCGTTGCGGTAGTTCGAGACGGCTTCCCGCAGCTCTCCCGGTTCGAATCCGTAGGCGAGCGCCCGCCGCAGTTCCTGCTCGCCCACGCCGAGTGCCGCGCGCCACTGGTCCGCCTTGCACGTCAGATCGATCGACGCCTCACGGAACAGATCGAACCCCTCTTCCACCCCTGTCTGTCCCTCGATGAACGGGGCGTTCTCCTTCTTCGCGAGGATCGACAGCCGCCGGTTAAGCATGTCCGTCGCGATCGTGCGCGGCAGATACTTGATCCGGTTCGCGGCGGTGTCCGGTTCGTGCGCATACGGGGTGACGACCGAGATCGAGACGGTCGTGGAAGCGGCGTCGGGCTCCGAATGATAGAACGTCGCGAGCCCGTGGTGGGCGGCGACCCGGCCCCGGCTGGGTGCGGCGCGCTCGGCCGCCCGGTCGGTGACCGGGGAAAGCGCGGCCGCGACCTGCGTTGCGAGGTGGCCCGGGTCGATGTCGCCGACCACGACGACCGTCATCAGGTCCGGCCGGTACCAGGTGTTGTAGAAGTCCAGGAACAGCGGCCGCTCCGCGTGCTCGATCACGCTCGTGCGCCCGATCGGCATCCGCTCGGGCAGCAGGGTGCCGTCGAGCAGGAACTTGAACTGCGCGACGAACGTCCGGAAGTCGACGGAGTCACGGGCGCGCTTTTCGCTGAGGATGATGCCTCGCTCCTTGTCGATCCACTTCGGCTCGAGCAGCAGGCCGCCGGCGAAATCGCCGAGCACCCGCAGGCCCTCCGCCACGGTCGCGTCCTGGTTGTTGGGCAGTTCGAGCTGGTAGACCGTGCGGTCGAATCCGGTGTTCGCGTTGGTGTCGCCGCCGAAGCTCATGCCCATCCGCTGGAAGAACTCCACCAGGGTCCCGGGCGGGTAATGCGTGCTGCCGTTGAACGCCATGTGCTCCAGGAAATGCGCCAGCCCACGCTGGTCGTCGCGCTCGTTCAGCGATCCGGCCTGGACGAGCAACCGGAGCGACACTCGCCCCCGTGGCTCCCGATTCGGATAGATCACGTAGCGCAATCCGTTCGCCAGTGTGCCGAAGCGCGCGGCGGGGTCCGGCGGCAGATCGCTCTCGGCTTGCGGAAACGGCAGCGCCGCATGGGCGACGGTGGAAAACAGGAGCAGGGCGGCGAGCAGACGGGCGGGAAAATGCATAAACAACGGCAGGAAGAAACGCGGATCGCGCGAAATCACAATAGGCTCGGCAATCCCGGGCCGGGGCCTTGGATGTTCCCACCCCGTTCGCCTGTCCATGCTTTGGCTGTACCGCATTCTGTTTCTGCCTGCTCTGCTCGTGCTCGCACCGCGCTACTTGTGGCGCATGCGCCGCCGGGGCGGATACCGCCGCAATTTCATGCACCGGTTCGGCGTGGGGCACCGGCTGCCGGCGCGGCGACCGGGCGTGCGACGAATCTGGCTGCAGGCGGTGAGCGTCGGCGAGGTTCTGGCCATCGCGCCGCTGCTCGAGGCGCTGCGCCGCGACGGCGGGGTGGAGGTGTATCTGACGACGACGACGAGCACGGGGCAGCGGGTGGCGGACGACCGCTACCAGGCGGTGGTGGCGGGCATCGGCTATTTCCCGATGGATTGGTGGTTGTTTTCGGTCCTGGCGTGGCGGGCGATCTCGCCCGATCTCGTGATCCTGACGGAGGGCGAGCGCTGGCCGGAGCACATTCACCAGGCGAATCGCCGGCGCGTCCCGGTCATGGCGATCAACGCCCGGATCTCCGATCGCAGCTTCCGCCGGCTGAAGCGGCTGCGTTTCATTGCCTGCACGGTTCTGGGTGGAATCGACCGGCTCCTGCCGTGCTCGGCGCAGGACGAGGCTCGGCTCCGCGAGCTCGGCGTGCCGGCGGCGAAACTGGTCACCACGGGCAACATCAAACTCGACGTGTCGATCCCGCACACCCCCGCCGAAGAGCTGGCCCGGCTCCGCCGCGAACTGGGACTCGGCGCGGGTCCGGTGCTGTTGGGATCGTCGACCTGGCCGGGCGAGGAGCGGGCGCTGATCGACGCCTGGCGGGCGGTCCGCGCCGGAGGGCAGCCGTGTGCGCTGCTGATCGTTCCCCGGCATGCCGAGCGCCGGTTCGACCTGGAACGGCTCATGCGCGACGAGAAGCTTTCCTGCCACCTGCGATCCCGGGGCCCGTCCGCCGGGATCGTCGACGTGGCGATCGCCGATACGACCGGGGAGCTGCGAAAACTCACGCCGCTCGCGGATCTGGTTTTCATCGGCAAGAGCCTCGAGCCGAGCGATGGCGGGCAAACGCCGGTCGAGGCGGCCGCCCTGCAGAAGCCGATCCTGTTCGGTCCCCGCATGAGCAATTTCCGGCTGATCGCCCGCGACCTCGTCGCACGCGGCGCCGCCGTGCAGGTCGCCGACGCGACGGACCTGTCCGCGCAGATCCGCCGGCTGCTGGGCGATCCGGCCCGGCGCGCGGCGATGTCCGCGGCGGCGGCGCAATGGCAGAAGGACAACGCCGGCGCCGTGGCGCGCACCTACGCCGTGATTCGCGAGGAGCTGGCCCGGCTCTGAACCCGGCGGAGGGGCGGATCGGGCGGGCGGCGGGACCCCGGTGGCCGGACGCGGTCAGGTTTGGCCAGCGCCGGCGGGGGCGCCCTGCAAGCCGGGGGCGGCGGGCTCGTGGTCGGCAGCCTCGATCGCGACCGCCTCGGCGGACTGTTTCCAGGGCAGCGGGAACTGCCGGACAAACGTCGCGAAATCGATCAACTCGAACCGGCCGTCCCAGTGCTCGACGATCGCGCTGAGCGACTCGACCCAGTCGCCGGAATTCAAGTAATGGATATCGCCGATCATCTTGTCGGCCGCGGTGTGAATGTGACCGCAGATCACGCCGCCGCAGCCGCGCTGGCGGGCGAGGTCGGAGATGTGCTCCTCGAATTTGGAGACGTGGCTGACCGCCGACTTCACGCGCGCCTTGATCGCGCGGCTCATCGACCAGTACTCCTTGCCGCGCCAGGCGCGCCAGGCGTTGTAGAGGCGATTCAACCGGAGCAGCGCCCGGTAGCCCCAGTCGCCGAGGTGGGCGAGAAACACGAAGTTGCGGGTGACGGTGTCGAACACGTCCCCATGCAGGACCAGATAGCGGCCGCGCGGCCCGGTGTGCACGTACTCCTCCAGGATCTGCAGGTTCTCGAACTCGAGCGGCAGGAACGAGGCGAGGATGTCGTCGTGGTTGCCGCGCAGGTACACGACCTGCGTGTCGCGCTTCTCCAGCTTCTTCAGCACGATCCGGATGAAGCGGGTGTGAGCCTTGGTCCATTCGCCGGAGCGCTTGAGCTGCCAGCCGTCGATGATGTCGCCGTTGAGGATCAGGGTGTCACAGCGGGTGTGCCGGAGAAAGTGATTCACCTCCTCGATCTTGCAGTCGGCGGTGCCAAGGTGCACGTCGGAGAGAATGACGGTCCGGACTCGAAGCAGCGATTTCATGGCACGACGGGGGGTTCGGTGGTCAACCGTTCGACCGCCATTGGCGCCGCAAGATCGCCCACCGGGCTGTTTTCCGGAACCAGCAGGCGCAGGCTGGCCGGTTTGACGCGGATCTGGACGATCCGGTCGGTGATATGGGTCTCGCCGTCAGTGTGGATCAGGCCGTCGCGCAGGCGGGAGATCGTGAAGCTGCTGTCGCGCAAGCGAATGACGTCGGGGCTCAGGTGGATCCGGCCGAGAAACAGCCGCACGATCAGGGGAATCGCCCCTGCCGGCCCGATGGGCTTCACCCCCACGAGATCCAGCAGGCCGTCGTCGACGCGGGCTCCCGGTGCGATCATCGCGTCGTTCCCGTACTGGTCCGAGTTCGTGGCCGCGACGAGCAGAAGGTCGAGCGTGAGGATCCCGTCGCGCGAGCGGATTTCGATCCGCTCGTGGCGCCGGTGCCAGAAGGCCGCCAGCGCGACCCGGGCGTAGGCGGCCAGGCTGCGGCGGGTGAGGCGGTTGAACCGCTGGCTGATCTCGGCATCGAAGCCGACCCCCATCGCATTGAAAAACGGCCGGTCGTTCGCCACGCCGGTGTCGATCGTGGCCACGCGGGCCGCCGGATCGACGGCCAGCGCAAGCGCGCGGTGCGGATCGGACGGCAGCCGCAGGTGCCGCGCGAGACCGTTGCCGGAGCCGCAGGGGATCAGGCCGAGCGAGGCGCGCATGTGGAGCAGCGCCTGTGCAACCTCGTTCATCGTGCCGTCCCCCCCCACCGCGATCACGCGATCGCAGTCTTCGCCAAGCGCGTCCCGCGCCAGCTCGGTGGCGTGTCCCGCGCCTTCGGTCGTCACGAGCGAAGCGTCGAGCTGCTGCGCGGCGATAAACTCGCGGATATGGGCGGGCAGCCACGGGCGGCCGCGGTTGCGGCCGGAGTGGGGATTGTAGATGAAACGGATCTTCATGCGACGCGAGGGGTGGCGGCCGGAGCGGCGCCGGGAGTGCTGGCCGGTGCGAAGTGCGACCCAGGCGCGCGGGTCGTCGGTCGACCTCCGGCGAGCACATGGCGTGCAATCCGGTTGGCGGCATCGGGGGTGGCCATCCGGTCCAGGACTTCGCGCCAGTTGCGCCAGACGCGACCCCCGTCGGCGAACGCGGTCTGCAGCGCCGTCACCACCGCGCCGGGCGTTTCGGCCAGCGCACCGGCGCCGTGCCGCCGAATGAGCTCGTAATTTCCCTCCTCCTGGCCCGGCACGACCTGGCTCACGATCATCGGGCAGCGGGCGGCAATCGCCTCCTGCGTCGTCGCTCCGCCCGCCTTGCTGACCACGGCGTGACGGGTCATCAGCAGATGCGGAATCTGGTCGGTCCACCCGAGAATTTGCGCCGGACGCCGGCGTGCGGCGGCGATCCGGAGGAGCTTGCGCCGCAGGCGGTCGTCGCGGCCGACGGCGCAGGTGATGTCCCAGTCGGTTTCCGTCAGGAGCCGCCGGGCCGTCTCGACGGCATGGCGGAGACCGGAGTTGATGATATGGAGGACGCGGGGCCTGGCGCCGGCCAGCAGGTCCGGTGGCGACAGCGCGGCCGACTGGGCCGAGAAAAAATCCGGCACGGGAAAGCCGTGCACGTGCACCGCGGTCCGCGGGACGCCGGCGGCGAAGAGGACCTCGGCCGAGTCCGCATTCGGGAGGAACCAGCCGTCGCATGGCGCCCGCCACCACAGCGAGTGGATGCTGATCGAGTCCGTCACGACGTTGAAGACGGATGGGATCCATCCCTGCTCGCGTTGCAGGCGCTCGAGAAAAAACGCGTACAGCGGATAGGTGCAGCAGATGGCGTCCGGCCGTTCGCGATCGATCAGGCTGGCGAGCGCGCGCATTTCGCAGCGGAAAAGCCACAGCCGCCGCTGGATGAGATTCGACCGGTCGACCCAATCGTAAATCCGGCTCCACACCTGCGGCGCATCGTTGATCAGCCGTAGGTACATCCCCCGGCTGGCGGCGTTCAGCCGGGGCGAGGCGACGGCGAAGAGGTCGACGACGCGGGCGACCCCCGGTCCCGCGGTGCGATCGAACCCGGCGGCCAGCGCGCGGGCGGCGGCGTTGTGGCCCTCGCCGTAGCCGGCGGTCAGGATCAGCACCCGCGCCGCAGCGGCCGTCGGCGGCGCCCGGTCGACGCGCGGTCGGGCGTGTCCCGGGTGGGCGGAGTCGGATGCGCCCGGGATCGGGTTCACGAAACCGGCACGGCGGGACGCGCGTTGCCGAGGACCCGCAGCAGGTCGGCCTCGAACTGGCCGACCACGTTTTCCCAGGACTGCTCCAGCAGCGAAGACCGGGCGGCGGCGCGCAGCCGGTCGCGGAGAGCGGGCCGCGTGGCGAGTTCCACCCCGGCACGGACGAAAGCGTCCGGGTCGTCGCGCCGCATCGAAATGCCATTCTCCCCATTCCGGATGAACTGCCGCGCGGCGGCGTAGTCGAATCCCGCCACGGCGAGCCCGCTCGCCATCGCCTCGGTCAGCACGTTGCCGAATGTTTCGGTGAGGCTCGCGTGCAGGTACACGTCCGACGACGCGTAGACAGCCGCCAGTTCCTCATGCGGAACGAACCCGGTGAACAGCGCATACCCGTGCGCACTTTGCAGGGCGGCGCGCAGCGGACCATCGCCCTGGAGCACGAACCGGCACTTCGGGTTGGCGGCGCGGATCGCGTCGAACGCGCGGAAGAGCAGGGGGTAGTTCTTCTCCGCGGCGATTCGGCCGACATGCAGCACGACGGGGTCCTCCGGCGCGGCACCCCAGGATGCACGCAGCGCCGCCGACCGGTGCACCGGCGAAAACTGGGCCGTGTCCACGCCGCGCGAAAGCAACCCCACGTTCGCGAACCCGAGCCGGAGGAGCTCGTCACGCAGCTCCACGGTCGGCGCGAACGTGCGCCGCGTCCGGTTGTGCACCCGCCGGAGCCAGGCGATCGCGGTCCGCTGCAACCCCGCCACGCCATAGTGCCGCAGGTACGTGTGGAAATTCGTGTGGAAGCTCGACGTCACCGGGATCTGGAGCCGGCGGGCGACGGTGACGGCCGACGCGCCGAGCGGACCTTCGGTCACGACGTGGACGAGATCAGGCCGGTCGTTCTGCCACATGCGGCGCAGCCGCTGGTACGCCGGCAGCCCGAACCGCATCGACGGATAGCCCGGAATCGGCAGTCCTGGCATGCCGATTGCGTTGAAACCGGGATAAGGCTTCCCGTTGACCCGATCGTTTCTTCGCGGATGCAGCACGGTCACCGCGTGGCCGCGGCGGGTCAGCTCGCGCACGATGTGGCCGAACGTCATCGCGACGCCGTTGATCTCGGGCGGGAAGGTCTCGGTGACAATGGTCAGGTTCACATCAGCGGGAGGACAAAAGGACTCTTTTGTATGAAGATGCGCCGAATTGGTGCCGAAGCGAAGGCGACGGGGTAACGATCCGGTGAAAACGAGCCAATGCAAGAAATGCCATAATTCGGGGTTGCACCGGCCCATTCGAATTCTAGCGTCGGCCCTTTTAGATTGATGCAGTCGCACGGTCCCAAGCGCGTATACACTCCTCAGTCGCTGGAGTTTTGGTTCGGCCGGCTGGAAAAAGACTGGGCCGGCGCGTTCACCGCGGACCAGCTGGACCATGGCCGCGAGATCTACCGCAAGGGGGAGGTCCGCGAGCTCGAGCTGACGGGCCGGGACGCGATCATTCACCGGCGGGTGGAGAAGAAGGACGAATACGCCGTCATCGAGTGGGGCCCCGACGGGCTCGGCGTGCGTTCCTCCTCGACCGACAAGGACATGGCGCATGCCCTGGCCGTGGCGGGCCTGCACGAGATCGAGGAACTCGTTGCAGATGAAATATCTCCGTTGCCGGACGAAACTCCCGACCAGCCCCCAGCCAATGGCGCGGACGCGCGGGTCGAAGTCGGTCAGCCATCGAACGGGGGCACCCCGGCGGCGAATGGTTCCACGCCGGCTGCCGCCGACCATGCCGGCAGCGATGGGCCCCCCCCGGCGGCCGCGACAGCGGCGACCCGGACCCTTGTCCTGGTCTTCAAGACCCGCAGCATCGGGCTGACGTTTCAGGCTTTCTGGGCGGAGCCGGACGGTCGGACGCGACACATCGCCCTCGGCACACCGGCCCACGCCAACGGGAACGGACACGTCACAAGCTCCGAGCGGGCGAAGCTCATCGGACTCGCCGCTTACGCCCGCAAGGCGCACTTCCAGTACCAGCAGGACAACGGGGTTTACGTGCTCGATTCGCTGGTCGAGATTCCGAACTTCCTCAAGACGGTGCTGCCGGCCTGGCGGCGGATCTTTGCGGTCGAGCTGGACGACCGGGCCGCGAACCTGGTGAAGGGCACGCGCACGGTCGAGATCGAGGCCGTGGCGGAGGCGGTCGATCCGCTCGCTTCGGGGGCTGCATCGTCCGGCAACGGTCGGGCCGCCGACGGTGCCGGGTCGCCCGGCAGCCGCGGTTCGCCGAACATCGGGCTGAACCTCCGCTGGATCTTCCGCACCGGCGAGCGCATGCTGACCGATACGGAAGTCAACGCGCTGCTGCGCAAGGGCGGCGCGCCGGTGATCCTGCCCAACCTCGGGATCGTGGCGCTGCCCGGGGAACGCTGGGAATCGTTCCGGGCGTGGCGCGACAACGTCGGCGAGACACACGCCAGCGGGGCGTTGTCGCCGTACCTCATCTTCTCGTTGTTCAACGATGCGCGGCTGAAGCTGACGCTGACGCCGGAAATCGAGGCGTGGCGGCAGCGGGTCCTGGCGCCGCCCGACGTCCCGCCGGTGCTGCCCGAGGTTCTCCGACCGTATCAGCGCCGCGGCGTCGAGTGGCTGGCGCACCTGTGCGAGGTCGGCTGCCACGGGCTGCTGGCGGACGAGATGGGCCTGGGCAAGACGCTGCAGGTGATCACGCTGCTGGCGACCCGACCCCTCGCCGGCAAGCCGACACTGGTCGTCTGCCCGGCGAGCGTGGTCCCGGTCTGGCGCGAGGAAATCGCCCGGTTCCAACCCGGACTGCAGGTCGATGTGCTCAAGACCGGACACGACTTCACCCACCGTTCCGATCCGGTCATCTGGCTCGCGAGCTACACGCAGTTGCGCAAGCACCGCCATCTGCTGCCGGCGCACGACTTCGGGTATGCCGTGCTCGATGAGGGGCAGTTCATCAAGAATCCCGACGCGAAGGTGACGCAGACCTGCTTTGCGATCCGGGCGCAGCACCGGCTGGTGCTGACCGGCACGCCGCTGGAAAACCGGCAGCTGGACCTGTGGAGCATCTTCCGGTTTCTGCTTCCGGGACTGCTCGGAACGCGCGCCGGCTTCGAAAACGCGCTGAACACCGATCGCAACGGCACGCTCGAGCGGCTGCGGACGCAGCTCGCGCCGTTCGTCCTGCGGCGCACCAAGAAAGAGGTGGCGCAGGAACTGCCGCCGAAGGTCGAGATGGACCTGCTCTGTCCGATGACGGACGTGCAGCGCACCGAGTACGCGCGGATCTGCTCCGAGGGGCTCGAGCGGCTCGGCGACGACGTCGGCACCGCGATGCGGGAAAAGTCCTTCGGCTTCCTCGCGCTGCTGACGCGGCTGCGGCAGACCTGCTGCGATCCCGACATGCTGCCGTGGCTGAAGGCGCCGCTGTCGGACTCCGGCAAGATCAACCTGCTGATCGAGAAGGTGGCCGAGGTGACGAGCAGCGGGCACAAGGTCGTGATCTTTTCGCAATTCGTGATGCTGCTGGACCGGGTGCGCGCGGCGCTCGGGCAGCACTTTCCCGACCTGGCGCGCTTCGAACTGACCGGGATGACGCTCGACCGACTGAAGCCCGTGCAGCAGTTTCAGAACGCCGCCGGTGCCGCCGCGATGCTGGTGTCCCTCAAGGCCGCGGGCACGGGCATCACGCTGCACGCGGCCGATTACGTGTTCCTGCTCGATCCCTGGTGGAATCCCGCCGTCGAGGCGCAGGCGGTCGATCGCGTGCACCGCATCGGGCAGACGAACACGGTGTTCGTCTACCGGATGGTGACGGCCGGCACGATCGAGGAGCGCATCCAGGCGCTGAAGGAGGAGAAGAAGGATCTGTTCGACAAGCTGGTCGGCGGGCTCGGCGGCGACTTCGACCTCAGCCAGCATTTCAGCTCGCTGCGCGGGCTGGTTCAGCTCACGCAGCAGGTCGAGCAGGAGAGCAGCGGCGACCTCGAGCCGTACACGATCGACTGAGCGACCTCGCGGGACCGGCGCGGCGCCGCCGGGTTCGGGTCTGAGGCCGGCTCAGGGGCCGGCACGAACGCCGTGCTCGCGCGAGGGTTTATCCCCGCGGATGCAATCCGCTTGTTTCGCGTCACCCGCGGCCTACGGTGGCGAACGGTGAATGCCTCGACCGGTCTCGTTGCGCACCCTGACGTGGTCATGCTCGACCTGGCTGTCGACTCGCGGGAAGCGGCGCTCCGCATCCTGCATGCGCGGCTGGCGGCGGCGCCTGGGGTGACCGATCCGCCGCGGCTGCTGCTCGATCTGCTCGAGCGGGCGATGGTCGCGTCGGTCTGCATCGCCCCGGACGTCGCGCTGCCACATGCGCGGACCACCGCGGTCGAGCGGCTGGTGCTCGGGGTGGCGCGGCTCGCGGCGCCGGGGGTGGCGTTCGACGGCGAGCACCCGGCCATCCGGCTCGTGTTCATGATCGGCACACCGCGCCGCGAGGTCGAAGCGTACCTGAACGCGGTGGCGGGCATTTCGCGCCTGCTGAAGACGGACGGCGCGAAGGAAGCCCTGTTCGCCGCAACCACCGAGCCGGATTTCCGCGCGGCGCTCGGCCACTTCGGCTCCGCATGAGGCGGGTCACCGATCCGGCGAAGCTGCTGCTCGAACGGCTGCTGCGGCTGCTGCGCTGGCGGCTTTGGATCCAGGAAAAGCTCCAGCCGACCGAGTGGCAGATCATGCTGGCGTGGGCGGCGGTCGCCGGGTTTTCCGGGGCGCTCGTCTCCCTCCTGTTCAGCGTGATGGCGGAAGGTATTCACGAACTGCTGACCGGCCGCAACGCCGGCGTCGTCGAGACGATGCGCCTGCTGCCGTGGTGGGCGCGCATCGCCGTGCCGGCGGCCGGCGGGCTGCTGGCGGGCTGCACGCTGCTGCTCGGCAGGCACATCGCGCGCGGCCAGAGCTCGACCGATTACATGGAGGCGATCGTCATTGGTTCCGGGCGGCTGCCGGTCCGGTTCAGCCTGATCAAGAGCGCTGCCGCGCTGTTCTCGATCGGTTCCGGCGGGTCGATCGGACGGGAGGGCCCGATGGTGCAGCTCGCCGCGACGCTGGCCTCGCTGATCGGTCGCTGGCGCCGGTTCTCCCCGCCGCAGCTCCGGCTGATCGTGGCCTGCGGCGCGGCCGCCGGCATCGCCTCGGCGTACAACGCGCCGATCGCCGGCTCGTTCTTCGTCGCCGAGATCATCCTCGGCACGATCGCGATGGAAAGCCTGGGCCCGCTCGCGGTCTCGGCGGTGGCGGCCGCCCTGACGCTGCGGTGGCTGACGAACGCGCAGCAGCTGTACCATGTCCCGGCGTTCCGGCTCGGTTCGCCGTGGGAGATGATTCCGTACATCGTGCTTGGCTTCGTGTCCGGCACCCTGGCGCCGTGGTTCCTGCGTTCGCTGCGCCGTGCCGAGCGATGCTTCGTCGCCACGTCGCTCCCGCCGATCGCGCGGCTGGCGCTGGGCGGCATGATCGTCGGCGATCTCGCGGTGTTCTACCCGGAAGTCTGCGGCAACGGCTATTCGGTCGCCGTCGGGATCCTGAACGGCCACTTCGTCTGGTACCTGCTCGTGCCGATCATGCTCGCGAAGTGGCTGGCGACCGCGGCGTCCTTCGGCTCGGGCGCGCCGGGCGGCGTGTTCACCCCCTCGCTTTTCATGGGTGCCAGCGCCGGATACCTGTTCGGCGCGGCCATCCATTCCTTCTGGCCATCCGGGGCGGTCGATCCGCAGGCGTTCGCGCTGGTCGGCATGGGCGCGTTTCTGTCGGCCGCCAGCTACGCCCCGGTGATGGCGGTGATCCTGCTGTTCGAGATGACGCTGAGCTACGACATCATCCTGCCGCTGATGCTCAGCAACGTCATCGCCTACTACACGGCGAAGGGTCTCCAGGGCGAATCGCTCTACAGCGAGTCGCTGCGTCGCAAGGCGGCGGAGACGCCGGTCGCGACACTGCCGGTCGGGACGGTGCGGGACCTGATGAAGGAGAATCCGCCGCGGGCGGCGGCGACGGCGCGCTTCGCCGAGATCGCGCGCATGTTCCTCTCGGTCCGGGTGAACAACATCTACGTCACCGACCCGCAGGGGCGCTTTCTCGGGGCCGTGTCGCTGCACGACATCAAGCCCTACCTGGGCGACGCCGATCTCGCCGGCCTGGTGATCGCGAGCGACATCATGCGGGAGGAGTTCCCCCGCATCAGCCCGGAGCAGTCCCTGAGTGAGGCGCTGGGGGCGTTTCTCGGCCAGCCGGTCGAACGTCTGCCGGTGGTCGATCGCGACGGCCAGCACCTGCTGGGCACCGTCTCGAAAAGCGACCTGCTGCTCTCGCTGGTGGAAAAGCAGCAGAAGCCGACGGCGTGACGCGGCGCCCCGCGCGGCTCGGCGAGGGACGCACGAGGCGCGAGCGAGCTCGCGGCCTGCGGGGAGGCGGAGTGTCGGGACACGCCGCCGCCGGTTCGGGCGTAGGCCGCCTGCTTGCAGGCGCGGCATTGGCGCAAGCGAGCTTGCCGGCTCGTCGCCACGGTTGTGTTACGGCGGGATGACGGCCGGGTCATTTTCTCGCGGCGGAGGTGAATTGCGATTGTCGTGCTCGCGATGAGGGCTGGTCTCGGGCCAATGCCGTCACCAACGTTTCCGCCCGCGTTCTCCCTCATCGCTTCGCTGGGGCTCGCGCCGCTGCGGCCCCTGCACAACCTGGTCCGGCAAACGCAGGAGCGCATGCGTCCCCGGCAGCTGTCGGTGCACCAGTCGGCGACAGCCCGGGCCCGGATGACCGCGCTCCGGGCGGACGACACCGGCGCCCCGGATCGGTCAACGATCCTCCGCGAGTCCGGCGCGGGCCGGGTCCCGACCATCGTGCTGGGTGGCCTCGTGCCCGATGCCACCGAGCAGGTCTTTCTCCTCCGCCGGTTCCTGCTCAAGTCGGGCGACGTGTATTACGTGCAGTACCCACGAGATGGATTCTCGTTGGACGTCCTGTGTGCGCAGGTCGGCGACCTGGTGGACGATCTGGTGGCGGAGGGCCATGCCCCCATCATCCTGGCGGTGAGCTTTGGGGCGGGCCTGGTCCTGGAGTGGTTGCGGCGGCAGCGTCTGCGGGGGACGGAGCCATTGCTCGCGGGCATCGTGCTGGTCAGCCCCGTGTCGTGCGTGGCAGACCTGATCGGCGAAAATCCCGGGAAGCCGGCAACGCTGCTGGGCCGCGTCCTGAAGCCGTTTTTCGACCCCGGCGCGGTCGCGCTTTCGACGGTGGAGAAGTCGCGCGCGATCTTTCGGCGGATGTTCGAGGCGGGCGCGCAAAACCGGATCGCGCTCCGGGCGCTGATGACGCCGGTCGAGATCGAACGCCTGCGCGAGGCGGTGATGGACACGATTCGCGGCGTGACGCCACACGGCGCGCAGTGCCGGGTGCAGGCGTTGGCGGAAATGCGACCGCCGACCGGCTACTTCAGCCCGGCGGCCCTCCCGCTCAGCAGTGTTCCCACGCTGATCCTGTTTGCCGAGCGCGAGGAAGTCGTGCTCGACGCGGCAGCGCCGGTCCGGCTGGCCCTGCAGCGCGCCGCAGCCGCCTATTTCCCGGAGGCAACGGTGGCGGAGGTGCGGGCGCGCCGCGGGAGACCTCCGGTGCAGCACGCGTCGCTGATCTTTCACGTGTTCGATTTTCTTCCGCATCTGCAGGGATTCTATCAGCGCGTGCGGCGGGGCGGCCTGGCGCTGGCGGCGTAACGCCCGATGACCATGACCACCACGGGCGCGAGACCGCGGGCCGGATGGGTGCAGGGCGTCGTCGCCGCCGCGGCCGCGATCCGGAGCCGGCACGTGGGCCGGCGCCTGAACGCGGCGAATGGCCTGGCCGCGGCGCAGCGCCGCATCTGGGGCGAACTCGTCGCGCAGTTCGGCCGCACGGAATTCGGGCGGACGGAAGGAATTGGCGCGGGGATGACGTACGCGGATTTTCGCACGCGAGTCAGGCCGCGGATGTATGCGGACCTCGCTCCGGCGATCGAGCGGATGAAACAGGGCGAGCCCTCGGTGCTCTGGCCGGGGCGGTGCAGCCACTTCGCGGTATCCTCCGGCACGACGGCGGGGCGGACGAAGTACCTGCCGATCACCCGGCCGATGCTGGCTCACTTCCGGAGGGCGGGCCTCGACTCGCTCTGCTACTACGCCCGGCGCGCCGGATCGACGGCTGTGTTCCGCGGGCGGCAGCTGTTTCTCGGCGGCTCGACGGCGCTGGTCCCGCTGCCCGCGACCGGCCCGTTCCGCGCCTGGGCGGGCGATCTCAGCGGAATCACGGCTCTCAATCTGCCGGCGTGGGCCGAACGGTGCTGGTACGAGCCGGGCCGCCGGATTGCGCAGATCGGAGACTGGCCCGACAAGCTGCGGGCGATGGCCGAGCGCACGAGAACGCGCGACGTCCGGCTGCTTGCGGGCATTCCGAGCTGGATCCTCGTGTTCGCCGAGACGATGCGACTGCATTCCGGCGAGCGAACGCTGAAGGACGTGTGGCCAAACCTCGGGTGCTTCGTCCACGGGGGCGTCCCGATCGGTCCGTTCGCGGGTGAACTGCGGGAGGCGCTCGGACCCGGTGTCGATTTTCACGAGGTCTACCCGGCGTCCGAGGCGTTCATCGCCGCGCAGGACGAGGAGCCGGAGGCGGGGCTGAGATTGATCCACGACGCGGGGGTCTTCTTCGAGTTCCTGCCGATGGATCGGTTCGACGAATCGCGTCTGGCGGATCTCGCCGCCGAGGTCGTGCCGGCCTGGGAAGTCGTGGCGGGAGTGGACTACGCGCTCCTGCTGACCACACCGGGCGGGCTCTGCCGGTATGTGATCGGCGACGTGGTGAGATTCGTGTCCACCGACCCGGCACGACTGGTTTACGCCGGCCGGACGCAGCTCCAGCTGAGCGCTTTTGGCGAGCATGTGATCGAGAAGGAAGTCACGGACGCGCTCACCGCCGTCTGTGCGCGACGCCGGGTCGCGATCGCGAACTTCCACGTGGCGCCCCGCTTCGTCGACGCGCGGGCCGGGATCAACCGGGGGCAGCACGAGTGGTGGATCGAGCTGAGGACGTCCGACGCGGCGCGGCTGAGCCCGACGGACGCGGCTGCGGAACTCGATGGCGAGCTGCAGCGGCTGAACGACGATTACGAAGCCAAGCGCAAGGGCGGGGGTCTCAACCGGCCGCTCGTCCACGTCGTTCCTTCCGGCACGTTCGAACTCTGGCTGAAGGCGCACGGGAAATGGGGCGGACAGCACAAGATGCCGCGCTGCCGCAGCGACCGCGCCGTGGCGGACGAACTGGCGGGCTGCCTGCTCGCAAGGTAGCGTCCGGATGGTCGATTCCGGCGAACCGGCGGCCGACCGCCCGGTCGGTGCCACCGCGTCATGAAGAGGGCGGTCGAACTCCGGGGGCCGCTGTCGTCGCCGGGTCCGGCCCGGCGGCGCCTCTGGCTTGGGCTGTTCGCAATCTACGTGCTGGTCCCGGTGGCGGTCGGCGTTTGGGTGCCGCCCGGCGGCTGGATCCCCTCGCTGTGGCTGGTTTCGGCGCTGGCATGGTGGCGGCTGCGGCGCGATCCTGCCGGGCTGGTCGCGATCGGCCGTGCAGGTGCGGGCCGCTCCTGGCGCCGCGAAGTGACGCGCGTGCTGGTGAGATTTGCGCTTTCCGCCATGCTGCTGCTCGCAGCGATCGCGCTGGCCGCCCCGGACCAACTCTTCGACTGGCCCCGCCATCGCCCGTTGATCTGGGCAACCGTCCTGGTGGCGTATCCGCTGCTTTCGGTGCTGCCGCAGGAAGTGCTTTACCGGCAGTTCCTGTTTCGCCGGCTTCGCGCACTCGGCCTGGACGATGGCGTGATCGCGCTGGCCAGCGCGGCCCTCTTCGGGTTCGTGCACGTGATCTACCGCAACGTTCCGGCTGTCGCGCTGAGCGCCATTGGCGGCTGGTATTTCGCCGACACCTACCGGCGCAGCGATTCGCTGGCGCTCGTCTGTGCCGAGCACGCGCTTTACGGCGCGCTGGTTTTCACCTCCGGGCTGGGCGCCAACTTTTCGCATCTCGCGCTCCGGCCGGTCTGAACCGGCCGGATTGATGGGCGGTGGCGCGGGGTGACGAAATCGCGGCGGGGGAACGTAACGCCGTTTTCACGTGGCCGGGTCGCCTGGCGGCGTACGGTTTGCCACACCTCCGCCGCCATGAGTTCGCTGTCCCTTCCCGCCGAGGTCATCGTGCCGCCGGATTCCCCGGTGGCGGAATTCGGGAACGCGCCGCCCGCGTCCGCACCGGCCGCGGCGACGGTCGCGCTGGCGTCGCTCGTGCATCACCGCTGGAGCGTGAATGCGGGCGAAACGCTGGAGGTCGTCCAGCGGACTTTCCAGACCCACCGGGTGGAATACATGGCGGTCGAGAAGGAGGGCCGCGTGATCGGCATGTGTGCTCGCGGGCAGATCGGATTCATCATGAGCGCGCGGTTCGGCTTCGCGATTTATAGCCAGAATCCGATCTCGTCCGTGATGGTGGAGCGGCCGCTGCGGATCACCGTCGGCAGCAGCGTGCTGACGCTGCTCGACGAGGCGCTCTCACGCACCGGCGACGATTTTCAGCAGGACGTGGTGCTCGTCGACGGACACGGCCGCCTGGTCGGTTTGGTGAAGGTCGAGACGCTGGCCCAGCTCCAGTCGCGGATGGTGGGGGAGCAGGTGCGGGAGCTTCGGCGCCACCATGAGGTGCTGCGGCGCCAGAATCTGGCGCTGTTCCGGGCGACCCATGCGGCGCGCCAGTCGCAGGGCGTGTACACCGGCCTGTTCGAGAATCACGCCCTGGGCGTCGCCTTGCTGGACGCGAATGGGAACATCCTCGAGCACAACCAGCGGCTGTCGGAGCTGTTGAGCTGCGACCACGAGTCCGTGGCCCTGGTCTCCCTCGTGCCGTGGCTGAAGGAGCCGGACCGGCCACGCCTCCTGACGCTGCTCGACGCGCACGTGCGGGGTGCGGCCCAGGCGGCGACGCACGAGTTCGTGATCGAGGTGGCGGAGCGCGGCGAGCGGACGTTTCGCTGCTCCACCGGCTGGATCCGCGAGACGGGGCAGATCTGCGCGTGTCTCGACGACGTGACCGAGCAGCGGGCGCTCGAGCGGCAGGCGCTGCAGCTCGAAAAGCAGAACCTGCTCGACACACTGGTGGCCGGCGTGGCGCACGAGCTGAACAACAAGCTCACGCCCGTGCTCGGATTCTCCGAACTGCTGCGCACCGAAACGGAAGGCAGGGCGGGGGAATACGTGACCCACATCACGAAGAGCGTCGACGAGGCGGCGCGGATCATCCGGCAGCTGCTGGAGCTCTCCAATCCCACCTCGCACATTTCGCAGCTGCTCGATCTGCGCAGCGTGATCGACGAGACGCTGGTCATGCTGAAGTTTCACCTGCGCGAGGCCGGCTGTGCGGTGCAGACCCGGTTGCCGGCGGTGCCGGTGTGCGTGGCGGGGGACGGAGCCCAGTTGAAGCAGGTCCTGATGAATCTTGCGATCAACGCGCTCCATGCGATGGAAGGCCGCGATGCGCCCGTGCTCACGTTCACCGTGCGAAGCGCCGGCGAGCGGGCCGAGATCGTGGTGGCGGACAACGGCTGCGGCATCCCCGCGGAGAATCTGCAGAGGATCTTCGATCCGTTCTTCACGACCAAGGGGCCGAAGCTCGGCACGGGCCTGGGGCTGAGCATCTGCTTCAGCATTATTCGCCAGCACGGCGGGGAAATCCGCGTCCGCAGCACCCCGGGCGAAGGGGCGCAGTTCACGGTCTCCCTCCCGGCGCAGGTGGGGGCGCCGCGCCGGACGATGACCGATGCCGGCACGACGTGGTCGCCGGCGGCCGCGCGTTTCCAGCCGGGCCAGCGGGTGCTGGTGATCGAGGATGAAGTCGTCGTGCGGCGCCTGATGCACGAAGTGCTCAGCACGCAATTCGGCTGCCGGGTCGACCTGGCGGAAGACGGAGACGAGGCGCTGGCCCTGCTGCGCCGCAACGAATACGCCCTTGTCCTGACCGACGTCAAAATGCCGCATGTGAGCGGGCTGGAACTCCATGCCCGGATTCGCCGGGAAAATCCCGACCTCGCGCGACGCGTGGTGTTTGTGAGCGGCCAGCCGGCGGACCACGACCTGCTGACAAAGCTGGACGAGTGGCAGGTCCCGCTGGTCGCGAAGCCGTTCACGATCGCGCGGCTCACCGAGGCCTGCCGGCCGTTCCTGCAGCTGGAAGTGGCCCTCGCGCCGGCCTGAGCGATGTGAAATCGGTGTGACGTCGCGGCCTCGGGTTGAACCGCGTTGCCAGCAGCGGCAGGCTCGTCCAATGGACCGCGCTCCGGAGCTACTCGAGACTGTCCCGCCCGCCAACCTGCTGGCGCTGGTCGGGCACCGCCACTTCGTCGCCGGCAGCACGACGGTCGAGGCCGTGCACGAGATGCTGGCGCGACACGACGTAGACTTCGTCGCCGTGCTTTCCGGGGACGAACTGGCGGGTGTCTGCGCCCGGCGGGATCTCGCCGAAGCACTCGGTTCCCGGTTCGGCTATGCGCTCAACGCGCGTCGCCCGGTGATCGAGCATCTGATGCCTGCGCCTCTGCTGGTCGAGACCGGCCACCCACTCACCGCGGTGTTCCGGTCCATCGCCGCGCGGGGCGAGCGGGAGTTCTTCGATGATGTCGTGCTGGTCGGATCCGACCGCCGGTACGAAGGCATGATCCCGATGCGCGTGCTGGTCCGCCTCCAGACGGAGCACCTGCTCGGCAACATCGCCCGCGTGGCGCAATCGCACCGGGAGATCGCGGCGAAGAACCGGCAGATGCTCGACGACCTGCGCATGGCGCGTGAAGTCCAGCTGGCGATGCAGGCGCAGTCCCGGCCGCTGCCGGCGACGGCGGAGCTGGTCGTTCGGCTCGCGAACTGCTACCGGCCCGCTTCCGAGGTCGGAGGCGATTTCTTCGATGTCCGGCCCGTTTCGGATCGCGAAGTCGCGATCCTGGTATGCGACGTGATGGGGCACGGCGTGCGCTCGGCGCTGATCACCGCGATGGTCCGGGCGCTGGTCGAACAGCTGGGCCCGCTGGCGCGAGACCCCGGGGCCGCGCTCACGCAGCTCAACGCGGACCTGTGCCGGATTCTGCGCCAGACGGGCGCGATGCTGTTCGTCACCGCCGCGTACCTGGTGCTCGATCTGGGCACCCGCTCGCTCCGGTACGCACAGGCGGGTCATCCCGCTCCGCTGGTGTGGTGTCCGGTCGACGGGGTGGCCCTCCCGATCCGGTGTCGCGACGACGAAGCCGGCCCTGCCCTGGGGCTGATCGACGATTTTCGCTTCGTTGCCGTCGAACAGCCGGTCGCCTGTTCGGATCGGGTGGTGCTGTACACCGATGGGGCCGTTGAAGCTGCCCGTCCCGACGGCGAGGAGTTTGGCCCGGAACGGTTCGCAGAGGCGGTGGCCCGGTGCGGCGCAGTGCCGCTCGAAAGGATGATCGAGTGCCTGATCGCGGAAATCGAGGAATTCGCCGGCGGCGCTTTCGGCGACGACGTTTGCGTGGTGGCAATCGAACTCGCGGCTGCGGCGGGCGAGCCGGCGCAGGACGTGGTCGTGGCCGGCGCGGCGGAGCGCTAGACTAGCTGGCGGGATTGACCGGCGCCGGGGAGCTGGCCGCGCCGGGCTCCGGCGCGGGATTGGCGGAAGGTTTCGAGCCGGGGTCGGACGCGACGGGGCTGGACGCGCGGTCCGCGGAGGCGGGCTTGGCCACCGGCTTCCGGCGCGGTCGCGGCGCCTTCTTCGGTGCGGCGCTGGCCGCCTGCACCGCCGCCTTGAGCCGCTTCAGCTCGCGGCGAATCGCCTTCGCCTTCTTGCGTGACTCCTTGGCGTGCTTGCGCGCGATCTTGGCGGCCTTCCGGGCCCGTTTGGCCTCGGCCTTGGTTTTTTCCGCCGCGGCCTCGTCGGAGTCGGCCTGGGTCTTGGCGTCCTCGAGAGCTTCGTTGAGCTGGGCAATCCGGGCGTTGGCCTGGGCCAGCAGGATGGGGGAGGATTGGCTGGGCATGGCAGTTGGGTCGGACGCTGACTTGCGAGCCTTGCAGGCGTCCATTTTCCGTGCCGATCCGAGCGCAAAGCCAGGTCCGGCGCAATCATGGGAATGTTACAACTGGCCCGGTCACCCGGTAGGCGAATCCCCGGCGGCGGCGCAATCGGGGCGTCAGCGTCCGCTCGCGGCGGCGGCGCAGACGGCGGGTGCGCCGACCTGAACGATCTCGCGGCCCGGCAGCACGCAGGCGGTCAGCGCGCCGCCGCGCACGCAGCCGGTGTCGATGCCCAGCGACCAGCGCCGGCGCACCGGCACCGGGTGCGGGGTGTGCCCGTAAACCACGAAGGGCGGGCTGTTCCACAACTCGGACCAGTGCGGCGCGTCGGGGTAGTCGGACAGCTTGTGCGGCTCCCCGTCGGGGCCGACGACCTGGATGCGCGTGACGATTCGAGCCGGCTGCCCGCGCCACGGCCGGAAAGGCAGGAAGCCTCCGTGCACCAGGACCGTGTCGAGCTCCGGTACATGGAACGTCAGCGGCATCCGGGCCAGATAGCTCCAGTCCGCCGCGCTGAGCTGACCGAGCGTGTCGTAGTCGGATCTCTTCAGGTGGGTTGGATCACCGGTCCGGCGGTAGTTCAACAACCGCAGCTCATGGTTGCCGAGCAGCGCGCGATGGGCGTGACGGCGCGCGAGCGCCAGCACGCCGGCGCTGTCGGGACCGCGGTTCACCAGATCGCCGAGCAGGATGATCCGGTCGCTGCGGGTGGGCGCGAGCTTGTCGATCAGCGCGGCGAATTCGTCGGCGCAGCCGTGAATGTCGCCAATCACGATGATGCGTCCCTTCATCGGAGGGCGGGCGAAGATCGGCCGACGCGGCGGCGGCATCCGCGGGGCGGGAGTTCGAGGCGGCTCGGGATTTGCGGCGACACAGGTTCACCTAAACGTACTGGAACTCCGGCGACGGGGCGAGCGGAGACGTGCTCCGTAACCCGAACGCTACAATCGGGAGCCTGTCGCCGCCGCGCCCGGTCCGAGTCACCGATAAGTAACAGTAGAAGGTTTGGAATGAGCCCTCGCGCGGAGTTCCCCTCGACGGACTCATGAAAGCGAAACTTCCACGTTCGTCCGTCGTGCAAATCGTCTGGGGCGGGTTCCTCGTCCTGCTGCTGCTGCTCGCCGCCCTCGCGGCGCTGTCCCACTCCTCGCTGGCGCTCTCGCGGGCGAGTTCGGCCCGGCTCGCGGAGCAGTCCGTGGCCCGGGCGGCGATCGCCGCGGACATGCAGCGCGCGCTCTCGGCGGTGCGGTACGACCTCACCGTCTTCAGCCTGGCCAACCGGGCCGAGGCCTACGCGGATGGCACGCGGCAGCTCCAGGAATTCGAACGCGACCTCGGCCACGCGCTCGCGCTGAGCCGCCGTCATCCGGAGGAGGCGCGGTTTGCCTCGGCCATCGCCGACCTCGAGTCGGCGCTCCCCACGTTTCGCAAGGAGGTCGACCGGCTGCACGGCCTGCGCGGCGAAATCGCCACCAGCCGCGACCACGCGGGCGCCAGTTTCGAAAAACTCATCCGGGTGCTCGGCCAGTACGCGGCCGGCAGCGACAACGACGCGCTGCTCGATCTCGTGCTGATGCAGCAGGTCTCGACCATCCGGGTGAGCACGCTCGAGGCATACGTGAACCGCGACACCGCCCGGGCCAAG
The DNA here is from genome assembly GCA_963705935.1 of uncultured Verrucomicrobiae bacterium. Classification (GTDB taxonomy): domain Bacteria; phylum Verrucomicrobiota; class Verrucomicrobiia; order Opitutales; family Opitutaceae; genus Opitutus. The sequence continues at coordinate 568,485 of OY970130.1, forward strand.
GAGGCGCTGGCGAACCTGGCCGGATTCAAGCGGCAGACCGGGGGCAATCCGGAAATCGCGCAGGCGTTCGATGGACTCGTGACGGATCTCGCGAGCGCGGTGAACCTGTTTGAACAGTTCGAAGGCGCCTACGCGGCGTGGGCGGCCAACACCGAACGCATGACCGCGGAGGCCGCGGCGATCGGGGCGAGCGCGACCGCGGAAATGCGCGCGGTCTCGCTCGAGACGGCGGAGAAGATGACGCGGGCCACGATCGCCGTGACTGCCGGCATGGCCCTCGCGCTGGCGCTGGGGGTCGGCATTGCCACCTTCGTGTCGGGCCGCGTCCGCCGGGCGCTGCGCGAGGTCGCGGCGCGGATGGCGGCCACCGCTCGGGAACTGGCGGGCGATGCCGCCGAGGTGGCCGGCGCGAGCCACACCCTTTCGTGCGAGGCCGAGGCGCAGGCGGCGGCGCTGGAGCAGACCCGCACGGCCGTGGATGAAGTGAGCCGGATGACGCGCGACAACGAGGTCGTCGCCCAGAAGGTGGCGGCGGCCACCCGCAAGGCCGCGGAAGCGGCCGACGCGGGGGCGGTCGAGATGCAGGCGATGCAGGCGGCCGTGGAGCAGATCGATCGCTCGGCGACGGAGATCGTGGCGATCGTGAAGACGATCGACGAGGTGGCGTTTCAGACGAACCTGCTGGCGCTGAACGCGGCCATCGAGGCGGCGCGAGCCGGGGCGTCGGGTGCGGGGTTCGCCGTCGTGGCCGGCGAGGTGCGGATGCTGGCGCAGAAAAGCGGGGAGGCGGCGCGCATCACCGCTTTGAAGGTGGCGCAGTCGATCGAGACGACACGGGCCGGCGTGCAGCATGCCAGGCGGGCGGCGGCGGCGTTCGACGGGGTGGCGGCGGAAGCCCGGGCGATGGCCGGGCATGCCGCCGAGATCGCGGCGGTTTCGCAGCATCAGCGGGGAGGCCTCGAGCAGATCGATGCAGCGGCCCGGGCGCTCGACCGGGCCACGCAGTTGACGGCGGCCAAGGCGGGGGACACCGCGGCCGCGGCCGCTTCGCTCCGGCAACATGTCGAAACCGTCGTCGTGACGATGGAGGCCCTGCGGGGCCGCTCCGCCGCGACGCCACTGGTCCGCGATTCCGCGACCACCGGACACCGCGGGCCTGGCCGATCGGTCGAGGAGACGGGCGCGCAACGCGGGGCGAGGGCCGGCGAGCCGGTGCTGCGCCGTGGGCGGCCCGGCGACACCCGCCCGATGGCGGCCTGACCAGCCGGACGGAGCCGATGTCGTGCCGGCCATCGTCGTGTCCGGCGCGAGGCCGGCGCGAACTCGCGCGAGGGAACAGCTCCCGGTGGCGGTGGGGGCTCGGCGGCTCGCTGCGTTACGACCTCATCAAAAATTCCTCAAATCCCGGGTCCTTTTACGGAGTTGTCACCCGGACGCCACGCAACCGTAACACGCGACCCTCAATATCGGCTTCGAACTCTGATACATCCACAGAGTTCCTGACACATCCACATCGAACGCACATCCGATATGCTCAAACGAAACACAATCTGGCTCGCGCTGCTCGCCGGCGCCTCGCTCTTCGCGGCATCCGCGACCGCGCAAGACAACAAGGCGCTTCTCGACGTACTCATCCAAAAGGGGGTGCTCACGGCCGCTGAGGCCGCGCAGATCTCCAAGGAAATGGCGACGAGCAACTCCGCGACTGACGTGGCCACTTCCAAAGGCAAGTTTCTCCAGAAACTGACGCTCAGCGGGCGTTTCCAAACCCAGTATGCCGACCTGAACACCGACATCGATGGGGCGACCAGCAATCCTGCCAGCACCAACCACTTCTTCCTGCGCCGGATGTATCTTGGCGCCAAGGCTGACCTCGGCAACGGCTGGTCGGGCAACCTCAACTACGATTTCGCCGGGTCGACCTTCGATGCGGCGTTCGTGCAGTGGAAGCAGAGCGACGCACTCGTGCTGGATGTCGGCTTCCGCAAGGTGCCGTTCGGCCTCGAGGAATGGTACACGTCGAGCGGCAATCTCCGTGCGATCGAGCGTTCGCCGGCCACGCGCTTCTTCGTCGAGAGCAACAACGGCCGCCGCCTCGGCGCCGGAAGTTACCGGACGGGTATTTTTCTCGGTGGCAAGAACCCGATGGGGTTCTTCTACAACGTTGCGATCACAAATCCCGAGCGCGATGAGTCGGCCGCCGGCGTCACCAGCGCGGGCAGCTCCGCCAACAACAATGCGGCTTACTGGGGCAACGTCGGGTACAGCGGCAAGAGCGGGACCGTCACCTATGTCGCCAGCGCGTCCGTCGGCGTGCTGCCCGACCAGGGGGGCAAGACACTCGGCACGGGTAACGATCTCATGGTGTACAATGCGTTCACCGAGATCACCAGCGGACCGTTCGACCTGCAGCTCGAGTACTTCGGCAGCAAAGACGACAATGGCGCGGCCGCCGGGAGGAACTCGAAGAGCTGGGCGTATTCCGTTCAGCCCGCCTTCAAGGTCAACAGCGTGTTCGAACTCGTGGGCCGCTACTCCTATGTCAATTCCGATGGCCGGGGCCTGAGCACCAGCGACCTGATCCGCTCGGCACCGTCCGGCGGCACGATGAACGAGCTCACCGAATGGTTCGGCGGCTTCAACTACTACATCCGCGGCAATGACGTGAAATGGCAGCTCGGGTACATCTACGGCGAGAGCAAGAACAACCTCCTCGCCACGGGCAACGTGGTCAAGGGGACCGGCAAGGCCAAGAGCAATGGCGTGCGCAGCCAGATCCAGCTCAATTTCTGATTCCCCCGGCAGCTAAACTCCCAACATGAAAAAAATCCTGACGATTGCCGCCTTCGCGGCGCTCAGTTTCACCGCCTCCGCCCAGATGCTGATCAATGGTGCTGGCGCCACGTTCCCGCAGCCCATCTACACGAAATGGTTCGACGCCTATGCGCGGGTCGATCCGTCCGTGCGCTTCAACTACCAGGGCATCGGCTCCGGTGGCGGCCAGAAGCAGATCCTGTCCGAAACCGTCGACTTCGGGGCCTCCGACGGCCCGATGTCGGACGAGAATCTCGCCAAGGCACCCCGGACGCTGTGGCATATCCCGACAGTCGCCGGAGCGGTCGTGGTGAGCTACAACCTCCCGGGCAACCCGGTCCTCAAGCTCGATGGTCCGACGCTCGCCGGGATCTTCCTCGGCAAGATCACCAAGTGGAACGATCCGGCGATCGCCGGCCAGAATCCCGGCGTGACCCTGCCGGACAGCGACCTCGTGGTGGTGCACCGTTCGGATGGCAGCGGCACGAGCTACATCTTCACCGACTACCTGAGTTCGGTCAGCCCCGAATGGTCCACGAAGGTCGGCAAGAACACGTCCGTGAACTGGCCGGTCGGACTCGGCGGCAAGGGTAATGCGGGCGTGGCGGGGCAGCTCAAGCAGTCCCCGGGTGCGATCGGCTACGTCGAGCTGGCCTACGCCAAGCAGAACAAACTGGCGTACGCCGACATGAAAAATGCCGCCGGCCAGTACATCACGCCCTCGCTGGATTCGGTGACCGAGGCGCTCGCCTCGGCGAAGATCCCGGACGACTTCCGTTTCTCGATGGTGAATCCCCCGGGCGAGAAGGCGTATCCGATTGCCGGTACGACCTGGCTGCTGGTCTACGAGCAGCAGAAGGATGCGACCAAGGGCCGCAAACTGGTGGAGTTCCTCAAGTGGGCCTACACCGACGGCGAAAAGATGGCGTCCACCCTCGACTACTCGCCCCTGCCGGCGAACGTCCAGGCCCGCGTGTTGGAGCGGGTGAACGCGATCAAGTTCTGACGCGGCTGAGCTACTCGACGGAGGGCGCGTCCGACGCGCCCTCCCGTTCCGCCGCATGAGCGAACTCGCCCCGCCCGCCCCCGTCCGTCCGACTCTGGCCCGTCCCGCCCGACAGCTGGGCGATGCCACGTTCCGCTGGCTGGCGCTGGCCGCCGCGCTGACCGTCGTGCTGCTGATCGTGCTCGTCGGCTTTGAACTCTATGCGGGGGCCCGGCAGTCGGTCCACCGGTTCGGGGCGAATTTTCTGGTCAGCACGACGTGGGATCCGGTTTCCGACCAATATGGAGCGCTTCCCTTCATCTTCGGCACGCTGGTCTCGTCGCTGCTGGCGCTGCTGATCGCCGTGCCGCTCGGCGTGGCGACCGCGCTTTTCCTCACCGAGATGGCGCCGCCGAAGCTGCGGCAGCCGGTCGTGATCGCGATCGAGATGCTGGCGGCGGTGCCCAGCGTGATTTTCGGACTCTGGGGCATCTTCGTCATGATCCCCTGGCTGCGGGACCACCTTTTCGTCTGGTTGCGCGATACGCTCGGATTTCTCCCGTTTTTCCAGGGCCCGATCTACGGGGTCAGCATGCTCGCGGGCGCCGTGATCATCGCGATCATGATCCTGCCGATCATCACCTCGGTTTCCCGTGAGATCCTGCGCTCGGTGCCAAACCTGCAGCGCGAGGCGGCGTATGCCCTCGGTGCCACGCACTGGGAAGTGATTCGCATCGCCCTGCTGAGCTACGCGCGCCGCGGACTGTTCGGCGCGGCGGTGCTGGGTCTCGGCCGCGCCCTGGGCGAGACGATGGCGGTGACGATGGTGATCGGCAACCGGCCCGACATCAGTGCGTCGCTCTTCGCCCCCGGCTACACGCTGGCGAGCGTCGTCGCCAACGAATTCACCGAAGCCACGAGCGACCTCTACCTGAGCTCGCTCTTCGAACTCGGTCTCGTGCTCGTCGGGTGCACGATCCTGGTGAACGCCATCGCGCAGCTGATGCTGCGGACGATCGCGGGCCCGGGAACCGGGAAGGTGACGTGAACGCATGAGCACCTCCCCGAACGCGACGTGGATTCCCAGTGCGGGGTTCGCGCGCTGGCGCCGGATCAAGAGCCAGCTGATGCGGATCGTGCTCGGGCTCTGCGCCCTGGCCGTCGCCGCGCCGCTTTTCCTCGTCCTCTATTTCCTGATTCGCGAAGGGGCGTCGTCGCTCGACTGGAATTTCTTCACCCAGCTGCCGAAACCGACGGGCGAGTCGGGCGGCGGGATGGCGCACGCCATCGTCGGCACGATCGAGCTGCTGCTGATGGCGGCGGCGCTGGGCGTCCCGATCGGCGTGATGGGCGGAGTCTATCTTGCCGAATACGGTTCGGAGCGTGCCAGTTACTGGATGCGGTTCGGCGCGGACGTCCTCAACGGCGTGCCGTCGATCGTCTGGGGCATGGTCGTCTACGCGCTGCTCGTCGTGCCCTTCAAGACCTTCTCCGCCTACGCCGGCGGTGTGGCTCTCGGGCTGATCATGATCCCGCTGGTGATGCGCACGACGGAAGAGGTCCTCATCCTCGTGCCGCAAAGTTACCGCGAGGCCGGGCTGGCCCTGGGCATTCCCCGCTGGAAAATCGTGACGGTGATCGTCCTGAAGACCGCGCTCAAAGGCATCATCACCGGAGTGCTGGTGGCGCTGGCGCGGGTCGCCGGCGAGACCGCGCCGCTGCTGTTCACCGCGCTCGGCAACAATTTCTGGAATCACAACCTGGCGGAGCCGATCGCCTCGATTCCCCTGCAGATCTTCTCGTACGCGATCTCGCCGTACGACGACTGGCACCGCCAGGCGTGGGCGGGTGCGCTCGTGCTCATGCTGCTGATCCTGGCGTTGAACGTCACCGTGCGCGTGATCTCGCGCGATCGGCCGAACACCTGAGCGCCCGGTTCCCATGACGCTTTCCCTTGCCGCCGAAATTCCGCCTTTGGCCCAACCTGCTTTTCCGGCCGCCCAGCCGAAACCGATGACCACCACCAACGAGCTCCCGGCGTTCGACATCGCCGGATTTTCGCTCTGGTACGGCGTGCGCCAGGCGCTGTACGACGTGAGCATCCGGATCCCGGCGCGGCAGGTGACGGCGGTCATCGGCCCCAGCGGCTGCGGCAAGTCGACGTTTCTCCGCGCGCTCAACCGCATGCACGAGATCACGCCGGGGACCCGGATGGCCGGCCAGCTCCGGTTCTTCGGGGAGAATCTCCACGGCCGCGACGTCGACCCCGGCCAGGTGCGCCGGCGCGTGGGCATGGTTTTCCAGAAATCCAACCCGTTTCCGACGATGTCGATCGCCGAGAACGTGCTGGTCGGACTCCGGCTGAACGGCGTGCGCGACCGGGCGTTCCTCGCGCGGCGGCTGGAGGAGTCGCTCCGGATGGCCGCGCTCTGGGACGAGGTGAAGGATCACCTGGCGCGATCCGGCACGAGTCTCTCCGGTGGTCAGCAGCAGCGGCTGTGCATCGCCCGCGCGCTGGCGGTGCAGCCCGACGTGATCCTGATGGACGAGCCCTGCTCGGCGCTCGATCCGCTCGCCACGGCGAAGATCGAGGAATTGATTCAGCAGTTGCGCGATCGCTTCACGGTGGTGATCGTCACGCACAACATGCAGCAGGCCGCACGCGTTTCCGACCACACGGCGTTTTTCTACCTCGGCCGGCTGATCGAGTTCGGCGATACGCGTAACGTCTTCACCAACCCCTCGAACCCGCAGACGGAAGCCTACGTCTCCGGCCGGTTCGGATGAGGGTGCGCCATGCCCCATGACCCACTTTGACGAAGAGATGAGCAAGCTGAAGGAGACGCTGCTGGCGATGTCCAGCCATGCCGAGTCATCCGTCTCGCGGGCGATGCGGGCGCTGGTCGAGCGCGAGGATGCGCTGGCGCATCAGGTGATCGAGGACGACACGATCCTGGACCAGTTCGAGATCGAGGTGGACGATCTCTCGATCCACCTGCTGGCGAAGGCGCCGCTCGCGACCGACCTGCGGCTCATCACCGTCGCGATGAAGATCTCGCAGAACCTCGAACGGGTCGGCGACGAGGCGGTCGCGATCGCGCGCCGCGCGCTGGATCTCAACCGCGAACCGCAGCTCAAGCCGTATGTCGACCTGCCGCGGATGGCGACGATGGGGCTCGGGATGCTGCGCGACTCGCTCACCGCGTTCATCGACCGCCGGCCCGAGCTGGCCCGCACGATTGTGCCGCGCGACCACGAGGTCGACGACCTCAACCGCCAGCTTTACCGGGAGCTCTCGAGCTTCATGGTCGAGCGTCCCTCGAACATCACCCGCTGCCTCTGCCTCATGTCGGTTTCCAAGCGGCTCGAGCGGATTGCCGACCATGCGACCAACATTGCGGAGGAGATCGTTTACCTGTACGAAGCGCGGGACATCCGCCACACCGGCTTGAAAGCCAATGAAACCGAAGATTCTCCTCGTTGACGACGAGCCCGACGCCCTCGAGGTGCTCGGGTTCAAGCTCCGGGAAGCCGGATTCGTGCCGGTGGCGGCCACCGACGGCGCCAAGGCCCTGGCCGCGGTCAAGGCCGACCGTCCGGCCCTGATCGTGCTCGACCTGATGCTGCCGGAGGTGGACGGACTCGAGGTCTGCAAGATCCTGCGGCGCGACCCGGCGACGGCTGCGATTCCGATCCTGATGCTGACGGCGAAGGCGGCGGAAATGGACCGCGTGCTCGGACTCGAGCTGGGCGCGGACGACTACGTCACCAAGCCGTACAGCCCGCGCGAACTCGTGCTGCGGATCAAGAAGCTGCTCGCCCGGCAGAAGACGACCGACGAGCCGGAGCCGCGCCTGCGGATCGGCAGCCTCGAGATCGACGTGCCGCGGCACGAGGTGAAGATCGCCAGCGTCCCCGTCACGCTGACCGCGACCGAGTTCAGGCTGCTCGAGATCCTCGCCCGGCGGCGCGGACGCGTGCAGACCCGGGACCGGCTGCTGCAGGACGTCTGGGGCTACGAGACGGCGATCGACACACGCACGGTCGACACGCACATGCGGCGGCTGCGGGAGAAGCTGGGCGAATCCGCGGACTTCCTGGAGACCGTTCGTGGCGTCGGCTACCGTTTCGTCGCCGAAACCTGAATGCGGGTTGACCCTCCGGCGCCTGGCGCCTCCGCTGCTGTTTCATGCTGGCCACCCTGCTGATCGCCGTTTGCGCCGTGCTCGGGCTGCTCGTCTGGCGACTGCGGGATCAACTTGGCGCCCGGGAGGCGGAGCAGGTGCAGCTGCTCGAGCGGCAGCGCGGACGCTACGAGCGCGAGGAGCAGGCGCTCGCCGCCCAGACCCAGTCGATGCTCGACAGCATGATTGAGGGCATCGTGGTCCTCGATCCGCTGGGCCGGATCGCGCGGGCGAACCGGGCGGCGGAGGCGATCTTCGGGTTCTCCCGGATGATGACCGGCGGCACGTTGCTCGAAGCCGTGCGGAACCACGAGGTGGTGGAGCTGGCGGTCCGCGTGGCCGACGAGGGCGGACCCATCGAGCAGGAGATCCGGCTCGAGCGGCCGGCTGCCCGGATGCTGGAGGTGAGCGCCGTCGCCTTGCGTAACCCGGCCGGAGAACCCGCCGGCGCCGTGCTCGTTTTCCACGACGTCACCCGCCTGCGCCAGCTGGAGGCCATGCGCCAGGAGTTCGTCGCCAACGTCAGCCATGAATTGCGCACGCCGCTGTCGGTGATCAAGAGCGCGGCCGAGACCCTGCTCGACGGCGGCCGGAACGACGCGGCCGTGACGGCCCGGTTCCTCGAGATCATCGACAAGCACGCGACGAGGCTGACGTCGATGATCGACGACCTGCTGATGCTTTCGCGGCTGGAATCCGAGCGGCAGGAGCTGGCATTGGTGCCCGTGACGCTGCGGGCGCTGGCCCAGGAGGCGCTCGACGACGCCGCATTGATGGCATCGTCGCGCCAGATTTCGCTCGAGAACCAGTTGCCGGCCGGGCTGCTGGCCAAAGCGGACCCCGACCAGCTGCAGCACGTGTTTGGCAACCTGCTGAGCAACGCGATCAAGTACGGACATCCCGGCGGCCATGTCACCGTCGCCGGCCGGCTGATCGGCGGGCAGCGCGTCGAAGTGTCGGTGCGCGACGACGGGCCGGGGATTCCGCCGGAGGCGCAGGGGCGGATATTCGAGCGGTTCTACCGGGTGGACAAGGCGCGCTCGCGGGAGCAGGGCGGCACCGGGCTGGGCCTGTCGATCGTGAAGCACATCGTGCAGGCCCACGGCGGCGAGGTGCGGGTCGAGAGCGAAGTGGGGAAGGGCGCGGAGTTCTTCTTCACGCTCGGCCGGGCCGAAGCGTAGGGTCCGCATGGCCGCGGGCGTCCGGTTGCCCCGCCCGCCTACGGACAGCAGCCCCGGCAGTGGCTGACACCGAAATTCCGCGATGCCGCGATCGGCCGGGTGCGGCGCTCTACGCCCCCCGCAGCAGCACGACGATCAGGTAGCCGAGCGCGCCGGTCAGGGGAAGCGTCAGCACCCAGGCCCAGACGATCCGGCCGACCAGGCCCCATTTCACCGCGCTGAACCGCTTGGTTGCGCCGACGCCCATGATCGAGGTGGCGATGACATGGGTGGTCGATACCGGCGCCCCGATGATCGACGCGCCGTGGATGATCAGGGCCGCCGTGGTTTCCGCGGCGAACCCGTGGACCGGCTGCAGCTTGACCATCTTGTGTCCCATTGTCCGGATGATGCGCCATCCACCGCCGGCCGTGCCCGCCGCCATCGTGAGCGCGCACGAAACCATCACCCAGTGGGGCACGATGAACGTCGGGGTGTGCAGGAAACCCAGCCAGCCGGGAAGACCGTCGAACGTGCCCGCCTTCGTGCCGGTGAACAGCGCGAGCGCGATGATGCCCATCGTCTTCTGCGCATCGTTCGAACCGTGGCTGTAGCCCATGAAGCCTGCGCTCACGAGCTGGGCCTTGCCGAAGATCAGGCCGACGATTCGCGGCGTGACCTTGCGCAGCAGCACCGTGAGCAAAAACATCAGCACGGCACCGCCAACGAAACCCAGCAGCGGCGAGCTGATCATCGGCAGCACGATCTTCGGCCAGAGTCCGCCGGTCGCGCCCTTGGCGTCCACGAACGACCATTTCAGGACCGCCCAGTTTCCCTGCGCCGTGCCCAGCGCGGCACCGCAGAGTCCGCCGACGAGCGCATGACTGGAACTCGACGGCAGCCCGAGCCACCAGGTCAGAAGTCCCCAGACGATCGCGCTGAGCAGCGCCGCCAGCACCGTGCCCATCGTGACAAACTGGGTGTCGATGAGTCCGCTGCCGATGGTCGTGGCCACGGCGGTGCCGGTGAATGCGCCGATCAGGTTCCAGCAGGCAGCCCAGACCACGGCCTGGCGCGGCGTCAGGACCTTCGTCGAAACCACGGTGGCAATGGCGTTCGCCGTGTCGTGAAAGCCGTTGATGTACTCGAAGACGAACGCGGCCAGCAGAACGAGCAGGAAGAACGTCATGAGAAAGAGGTGGGCGCGGAGCGGCGGCCTCGCGTTCCGGCGGGTTCGCCGCGACGGTTGGCGGACTGGGCCGGAACCAGGCCGTCTCGCATCAGGAGTGTTTCAGGACGATCTGCACCACGATGTTGCCGGCGTTGCGGCAACGATCGACGGCTTGTTCCACCATCTCGTACAGCTCCTGCAGGATCACGAGTTCCTTGGCTTCGTAGGGCCCGTGATAAAGGTCCTTCAGGAGTCCGAGCATGACCTTGTCGGCCTCGCCCTCCGCGTACTGCAGCCGGTCGTTGGCCTCGCGCACCTTCTCGATGTCGGCGCCGCCGCGCAGCTGCTTGACCATGAATACGACCGCCTCGGCGGCGAGCGTCAGCAGTTCCGCCTGCCGCTGGAACGCGGCGTGCGGCACGCGCCCGGGGTAGATCGACAGCCGCTCGACGATTTTCTCGATCGCCTTCGGAATCCGGTAGAGCGCGAACGAGAGCGCTTCGATGTCCTCCCGTTCCAGCGGCGTGACGAAGGTTTTGCTCAGCTCCTCGGTCATCTGGTAGCGGATCCGCTTTTCCTTGCGCCGGCTCTGCACGAAATCGTCGAGCTGTGGTGGCGGGCCTCCCTGGCTCAGGGTCTGCAGGTACTGCGTCAGCAGCGACACGCTGATTCTGGCTTCCTCCGCTCCGGCCTCGAGCAGATCGAAGAACTTCTCCTCCTTGCCAAACAGTCGTTTGAGCCACCGCATATTCCCGCTTTGAGTAGAGCCCGGTGGAGCGATTGCGAAACAAATCGTGACGCAACGCCTTGGACAAATGGTTCGGACGAAACCGGCACCGTCGCCGCCCGGCGCGTCACCGCTGCCGCGGGGCTTCGAGGGCAGCCGGAGCCGCGCCGGCCTCGCCGCGCAGACGCACCCAAAGATAGCCGATCCGCTCGTAGACCGCCCGCGTGCTCCGCCCGATCGACTCGGCGTCCCAGCCGTATCCCGTCAGCGTCCAACCCGGGGAAGGACGGTCCGCAAAGTCCGCCGGACAGGCGACCGGGTTCGCCCCGGCCCCGTACATCAACGCCATCGCCCGGCGCATGTGCCACGCCGAAGTGACGAGCGCGAAGGGCGCGTCGCCGGCCAGCCGGCGCATCGCCGCCGCCTCGTCATCCGTGTCGCGCGGCGTGTCGAACCGGATGATCCGCTCCGGCGCGACGCCGACCGACTCCGCCGCCTGCGCCAGCACGGCCGCGTGCGACGGCCGGTTCGGTTCCCCATAACCGCTGACCACCAGCTTCGCCCCGGGCAGCACGCGGAGGATGCGAATTGCCTCGAGCAGCCGTCCCTGGGCCGACGTGCTCAGCTTGTTCACGGCGGACAGCCACGGCGTGTCGCCGTGGCCGCTGCCCAGCACGAGGACATAACGGCAGGCGGCGAGGGAGGCCGGCACCGGCGTGTTGGCCGTGAACTCGGGAATCGCCGGGTACTGCGTCTCGAGCGGGCGAACGAGCCAGGTGCTGAGCGCGCGGTTGCTGAACAGCAGCAGCAGCACGACGCCGGTGCCGAGAAGCCATTTCCCGAGCACGCGGCGGCGTCCGAAAAACGCCAGGCACCAGCCGGTCACGAGCAGCGCGAGGCAGAGCGGCACCGGCATCAGCCAGTACCCGATGACTTTTTTCAGCCAGAACATGATCGTTGGTTTTCCCGAATGGTCACTCGATGGGTCGCGGCACCGGCACGATGGGTCCCGCGCCGAAGATCCGGTTGAACAGCGGTGTCGCCAGCAGCGTGGTCGCCATCGCCCTGAAGACCAGAAAGGAAATACGCCTCGGCGTCGCGCAGCACGCCGGTACGGACATGAGCAATCGCGCCAAATTGGCTTGCTGCGTTCGCCGGGCACCGTTCCTTCGGTCGTCACTGCCCGTCCCGAAATGCCTGATCCTCTCGCCTCTGCCTCCGGTCGGCTGCGCCTCGCGTTCGCGACGCGTCCGCCACGGTTTCCGGCGGATGCATCGGCAGACATCGTGCCGGGAGCGCCCTGGCTCGCGGGTGCGACGGAGGACGAATTGCTGGGCGGCGCCGTACCGGCGCCCTCCGTTGACGGCCTCCGGCTCTTCGAGCGCGACGGGTTGCTGATCGGGTACGGGCGCGCCGCCGCCGCGTCGGCCGATCTGGCCGGCGTCACGCGAATCCTGTACGCGCGGGTGCTCGCGGCGGCGAAGGGCCGCCATCTTTACCGCGCATGGCACTTTGTTCCCGGCATCAACGGCGTGACCGGCGGTCTCGAACACTACCAGGCGTTTTGCCGCGGGCGCTCGCTGGCCTTCGAGCAGGCGTATGGGACCGGGTTCGAACGCAGCCTGTGCGCGGCGTCCGCCGTCGGGTCCGAGGGCGCCGACCTGGAACTGATCTTCGTCGCCGGGACCGGCCGGCCGCGGCACGTCGAGAATCCGGAACAGGTCCCTGCGTACGAGTACCCGGCCGAGCACGGCCCGCGCCCGCCGAGTTTCGCCCGGGCCACGATCGTGACGATCGGCGGCCGGCGCTACACGTTCGTTTCCGGAACCTCCTCGATCAAGGGGCACGCCACCGTCGGGGGAGGGCTGCTGCGGCAGCTCGACTGCACGCTCGACAACCTGCGGCTGATTTCGAAGCAGGCCGGGGCCGGCGACGGTCTTGCCGTGGCGCCGGCGGGACGGCGGCATTTCAAGGTGTACCTGCGGAACGCGGCGGATCTGGCCGCGACCCGGGACACGCTCGAGCGGACGCTGCTGCACGAGGACGACCGGGTCGTCTATCTGCGGGCCGACATCTGTCGCTCCGCGCTCGACGTGGAAATCGAGGCGACGCTCGTCGGCGCGGATCCGGCATAGGCTGTCACCGCCGCGGGTTGCGATTCGGCGCGTCACTCGCGGCGGCCGGCAAGTTCGGTGATCGCTCGCGCCGCCGCCCGGCGAACGCCCGAGCTGTCTGGACCTGAGTGTATCCGGATAAAGGATTGGAGCGGCCAGACTGCCGGTTCAGCCCGCGGGTGGGGTCCGGCCGGCCTCGGCAAGCCCGGCTGCAGTGAACCGCGCGAGTGCCGAGCCGCGGGCGGGCAACCGATGTTCGCATTACGAACATCAAGCCAATGTTCGTATTACGAACATCGACCAAGCGGTCGAGAAACTCGGGGGGAGGTGCATGCGCCAGTCGAGCGGCGCGCCTGAGACAGGCCAAAACCAGATGCTGGCGACCGCATCAGGGTGCGGCACTCCGCGGGCCCGCGAGCCGCGGTGCCTGGGTGACGCGGATCCGACATGGCTGCCGGACGAGCCGCGCTATCTATGGCGTGTCAGCACCCGGGGTTTCGCTCGCGGCCAGCAGATCCCGGATTCGCCGGGCATCGGGTTTCCCCCGCGCGGTGGTTGGGAAATCCGCCATCACGACCCATTTCTTCGGAATCTTCCACGGTGCGAGCCGCGGCCGCAGTGCGTCCCGCAGCTGCGCCGGGGTGAGGTCGGTGGCGACTGCTGCGGCGAGCGCCTCCGAGCGCTGCATCTGCGGGGCCACCAGCGCATCGCGCACGCCGGGGACCTGTCGGATCGCCTGCTCCACCTCGGCGAGGTTGAGCCGGCGGCCGCCGATCTTGACGAACCGGCCGGCCCGGCCCAGCAGGACCAGCTCGCCCGCGGGGTCCAGCCGGCCGATGTCCGGCATCCGGTGCGCGCCGGGATGGCGGTTGCCGATCGTGAACACCGCGGCGCTCCGGACGGTGAAACGGCCACCGCGGCCGAAGTCCAGCTGCACCCCCGGCAGCGGCCAGCCCAGTCCGCGCGGCTCGGCCGCCGAGTCGCCGGTCCCGTCGTAGGTGATCCCGCCCGTCTCGCTCGAGCCGTAGAAGCTGTGAATCTTCAGGTCGAAGCGGTCGCGAAACGCGCGGGCGACCTCCGGCGCCAGCGGAGCACCGGCGGAGATGACGGTGCGCAGGCTGGCCAGCTCCGCCGGCGCAATCGCGGATCCGGCCAGGGCGCGCAGCAGCGCGGGGACGGCGGGAAAGACGTCGGGCCGCCATCGCGCGATCGCCGCCGCCATCGCGTGCGGCAGCGGCGCGGCCCCGAACAGGATCGCGCTGCCCTGGAGCAGCAGCGGCATCACCAGATTGCCGATACCGTACGAATGGCCCCACGGGATCAGCCCGACGTTCACATCCTCCGGCCGGACCCGCATGGCGGCGCAGATCTGGCGGGCATCCGCGAGGAGCTCGGCATCGGTGAAGAGCAGCGCCCGGGGGGCGCCGGTGGAACCGGAGGTCAGCTTGACGAACCGCCGGCCATCGCGTCGAGGCCGCGCCGGCGGCCCGAGCCGTTCGAGCTTTCCCTCGTGCCACCAGCATGTCGCCCCGATGCCGCGCGCGGCGGCGAGCTGCGCCAGCGGCGGCTCGCCCGGGTCGAGCGGCGCCGCCACCGCGTCGCACTTCGCCAGTCCGAGCAGGACGCGCAGCCAGCCGGCGCCGTTCGGTTCCGCGAACGCCACGGTTTGTCCGCGGACGTCGCCGTCGTGTTCTGCCGCCCACGCGCCGGCCTCCGCCTCGATCTCCGCCCGCGTCCACCGGCGTGCCGCAGCGTCGTCGATCAGCGCGACGGCCGATGGCGCCGCCGCCAGCGTTCGTGCCCAGACGGCGAGAAGGGTGTCGGTCGGCGGGGGCATGCGACTCATCCGCTAAAACTCCGCGCCACCCCCCACAACGTCAGATGATGTATGACACTTTCGTTCATCGTCCGGCTCAGGCTCTCTGGCGCGAGAGCGCCTCGACTTCCACCACCGCCAGCGCGGTCACGACGATGCCGGCGACCGTGAGCCCGAGCGCGTGGATCACGGGAATATGGCTGAACGCGAGCACGCCGAAGGAACTGGCCGCGCACAGCGCCGACAGCCGGATCGAAACCGGCGGGGTTCCGCCCGGGCCGGAGGTCTCGGCGGAAAAGATGGCGTAGTTGTGCGAAAGGCAGACGCCCAGAAATGCGCCGAGCAGGTTGAAAAGATTCAGCGTCTGGCCCGCGAGTCCGAGCACGCCGAAGATGAAGAAGCAGGAGCCGGCCGGTATGGCCGCGATCCGCAGCGCGCGCCGGAAAGGGTAGATGGCGAAGACGCTGGCGATCACCAGCGCCAGCCCGATCAGGCTCAGGCGCAGCGCCGACCAGCGGTAGCGCATGAAAAGGCCGTTGAGCGACTGGAGTTGGTTCAGCCCCACCGTATCCAGGCTGGACGGCAGCGTGGCCGCGACGGGCCCGCTGGCCACGGTCAGAAACCAGAACGGCGCGTGGGTGCCGGCCAGCAGCGACAGGGGACCGTGCAGCATCGATGTCACGCTGGCGGCGAGCTGCGCGTAATCGCCGGCCGGCGCGCGGCTCTGCACCTTCCGCCATTGCCCGAAGAACGGCTCGAACGCGTCGGCGGAAAATCCGTGTCGCTGCAGCGCTGCCCGGAACTCGTCCGGGAACGCGCCCAGCCGCCGGAGGCGGCCCGGAAACTCGCGCCAGTCCTGCTCGGTCGGAAGCAGGAGCCCGAGGCTGGAGGTCGCCACCTGCGGCGCGACCCGCGCGAGGTAGCGATGAAACTCCTCCAGGTTTTGCCGCGCCTGGGCGGCGGTGGCGCCGTAGGTGAGAAACGTCGTGCGCTCGCCGCGATCGCCGAACAGCGCGCGCAAATGGTCCTCGTTGGCGTTCAACGCCGGATTGCGGATGTCGAGTTCGCGAACGTCGTCCCGCCATTTCAGCCGCCACGGACCGATCGCGGCGACCGCCACGGCAACGACCAGCAACCCGGCTGCGACCCGGCGCAGTCCCCGCCCCCCGGTCGCCAGGGAACCGCTCGTGAAGCGCCGGCCCGGAAGGTACGGGTGGTCCAGCTGGGCGAAATAAAGCATCGCGCCGCCGAGCGCGCACAGCAGCCCGGCCGCAACGAACAGCCCGACCTCGCGGATCAGCGGCAGGTCCGACCAGATCAGGAACGAGAACCCCAGCACCGTCGTCAGGCAGCTCGCCAGCAGCGGCCGGAGCAGCCGGCGCAGCTTGCCGCCGTAGGTCTCCTCCGGGCTCAGGAACGGCTGCATGTAGATGTAAACACCGTAGTCGATCGCGACCCCGCTCAGGAGCGAACCGATGACGAACACCAGGATGTGCAGCCGCGCGAACACCAGCGTGGACACGGTCCAGGCGCCGAGCAGCGACAGCAGGATCACCGGCGCCAGGTGGGCGACCTTGTGGATCCGCCGCACGAATACCGCGCTGACCACCAGCACCGCGACGACCGAAAGCACGTTGAGCGTCCGAATCTCCGTCTCGATGCGCTCACGGCTGGCCGCGGCGAAGCGGTTCACGCCCGTCCACTGCAGCTGCACGCCGACGTGCCGCTCCCGCACCGTGGCCAGCGCGCGGTCGATCGCTGCGAAGACCGGCTGCTGTCCCGCCTCGACGAGCGGCGAGGGCACGATCCGGGCCCAGACCAGCGCATGCCCTCCGAAATCGGTGGCGCCCGGAGCGGCGAGCCGGGCCCGCTCCGCCACGCGGGCGGCGAGCAGCAGCGGGTCCGACGGGATCAGGTCCTGCAGCGCGGCGGCTTCGGGCTGCGCGAGAAAATTCTCGAGGTCCGCCGCTGCGCGCTCCGCCAGCCAGGCGGCGAAGCGATCGGGCGGCTGGCCGGTCGCGGCGAATTCCCGTTCGCGATCGCCCAGCCAGCCCGGCAGCAACAGCTCGAACCGGCGTTCGAAGACCTCGCGCGCCAGGCGGTCCTGCGAGCTGCTGTCGCCGAGCACCACCGCCTCGGCGAAGTCGGGCGAGCGCCGCAGTTCCGCCGCGAACTGGTCCGCGGCCTCCTGCGGCGGGCGCCCCGGCGAGCGGGGGTCGTTCAGCGCAAAGAGCATCACGCGCGCCTGCACGTCGCTGGCGAAGCTGCGCACCAGGTTCAGCTCGGGGAGCTCTCGCCCGCCGGGATCAGGTCGAGGACGTTCGTCGAGATCTTGCGCCCGTAGTCCAGCCGCGCCAGCCAGAGTCCGCAGGCCGCCACGAATACGATCAATCCGGCACGGGCGGCTGCTTTCTGGTGGGCCGGCTGCATCGGGTTCACCGGAAATACTGCTGCAGCACGTCGGGCGGGAAGATCACGTCGTCGAGCGTGTTTCGGATCAGGATTTCGATTCGCTGCCGGTCCGACCGGATGATTTCGATCCGGTCGACGCGATGGTCCGTGCCGTGCACGACCACGGCGCCGACCAGCCGGCCGAGCTTGGGATCGCGCGGGACGAATCCGAGCGTCCACCCCGCGGCATCGCGCCGGCCATGAACTTCGAAATCGCGGGTGAGCTTCGGCAGATCGAATTGCAGCACCTCCGACAATCCGGCGGTCGCCGCCTGCGCGCGGCGGTCGTCCGGCGCCGAGCGTTCCCGGCCGTGCTCGTCCCGCATCAGCACACCGGCGCGGTCGACGATCACCGTCAGCGGCTTGGGCGTGAAGTAATGGAGACTCAACCCGTGCCCGGGCGACATCCGGATTTCGCCCTGGAGCACAACGGGTTGCTGCCGGAAGGGAAAATACCGCCGCTCCTCGAATCGGGACACCCGGGCCTTTGGCTCGGCGAGCACGTGGAAGAGTTCGCGCCACTGCGGATCGCTTGCCGGATCGGCGATCACCGCGGGAGGCACGCCGGCGGGCAGGGTCGACGAAACGGGAGCAGGTTCCGGTGCGGCGATCGCGTGGTGCGCCAGGGCGGCGAACAGAATCACCAACGCCAGCGCGAGCGGCGTGGCCGGGCTGGCAGCCCGCCGGCCGGAAGGCTGATTGCGCGCGAAGTCTCGGCGGAGGTCCGCGCGCAACTTTGTCCGGGCCGGAGGGAGTTCCGTCCGGGCATTGGCGGGCTGCGAATTTTCTGCCAGGCTACAACGCATGACGGAGCAGGGTGCCGGTCACCTGCGGTGGCGCAAGAGCCCAGCCCAGCGCCAGACCAGGAGCTGGCTCAGCAGCCGAGTGTGCAGCCAGACGAGTTTCAGGTTATCCCGCCCGTAGTGAAAATGGGAAACTCCGCCTTCGTCGCGGCGGAGATAGCGGCACGGGGCCCGCAGGTTCACAGTCGGCACGCGCGCCCAGACGAGACGAACGGCGACTTCCGGATCGAAATCGAACCCGCGGGCGTATCGCGTTTCGGCGAGCACGTGCTTCAGTGCGGCGGCCGGGTACACCCGAAATCCGAACAGCGGATCGCCGATGCCCCGGCTCAGCGTCTCCAGGTGCGCGAGCGCCACGCTCAGCTTGCGTCCGTGCAGACGTTCGAGCGGCACCTCGGGCCCGAAGACCGGACGCCCGAGGACCACGGCCCCCGGCCGGCGCTGCGATGCGGCCATGAACTCCGGAATGAGATCCGCGGGATGCTGGCCGTCCGCATCCATCGTCAGCACATGCGTGTAGCCCGCCGCCAGCGCCGCCGCCACGCCGGTCGCGACCGCTGCGCCCTTGCCGCCATTGACCTCGCGCACGATCACCCGGAGTCGCGGATCGCGCGTGGCGAGTTGCCGCACCGGCTCCCCGCTGCCGTCGGTGCTGCCGTCGATCACGACCCAGACCGCATTCCACTGCGCCAGCGCCGCGGTCACCGTATCGGCGAGCCGGTGGCCGGTGTTGTAGCTGGGGATCAGGACGAGATGGGTGGCCGGGGACGGCGTCATGAGGCGACAAGCGTCGCCGAGAGTTGCTCCGCCGCCCTCGCCGTCAACTCCGCCGTGCGACTCGCCGGATCGCAGGGCAGCTCGCCGAGCAACGTGATCTCGACGTGCGCCGGCAGTTCCGGCACCCGCCACCAGCGGTGGCCGCGCGGCAGGAAATCCCGCGGGGCGCGGATCGAGATCACCCGCACTGGCACGCGCGCCCGGTTCGCGACGAGCGCGAAACCGGGCTTCAGCGGGCCCAGCACCATGCCGGCAGGCGTCCGGCGGCCCTCGGGGAAGATCAGCAGCGAACGGCCGTCGGCGACGCGCCCGGCCACGTCGCGGATCAGGTCGACGCCGCTCGTGCCCGCGGCATAGCCTGCCATGATTGCCGCCGGCCCGATCGCCGGATTGCGAATCAATGCGGGTTTGAAGATGCAGATCGTGTCCGGCAGCCGCGCCAGGATGAACGTCGCATCGAGCAGCCCGGGGTGATTCGAAATGTACACGGCCGGCCCCTTCAGCGCCTCCGGGGTGAACCCGCGCCACGTCACGTACACGATGCGGGTGGCGTGCAGCCAGCTGCACCACGCGCCGAACAGCCACCGGATCAGCCGCCGCACCGACGGTCCAAGATGGCGGCGGCCCGGCAGGAGCAGAAGCGGCGTGCAGACCACGTTGAGCAGCAGCCCGACCCCACTGAACATCGCCCAGGCGCCCAGGCCGGCAACCACGTGCTGCGTTCGCTTCAGCGCTTTCATGCTGCCGGCCGATTCAAAGGGACAAAATTGAACCACTGTTCCGGCGAGGCGCGCAACAGCGCCTCGAGCTGACGCAGGAAAGCCTGAAAGTGCGCTCGGGCGCGCTCCAGATTTGCCTCTTTCCCGGCGTCGTCCGCTTCGAACATCGGGGAACTGTAGACGACGGTCTTCCCCGGCCCGTCGGGCAGTCCGACCGAAAGCACGAGGGGGCGCCGGAAGATGAGCGCGAGGTGATAGATCGTGAAGGGGAACACCCTCCGCGCTCCGAGAAACTCGAACACCTCCGTCTTCGCGCTGAACTCCACCCGGTCGCAATTCATCGCCACGGAGTCGCCCGCGGCGATCGCGTCCTTCAACGCGAACACGAGATTTTCCGGTTCGTTCACCCAGATGAACGTGATCCAGCTGGCGAACCGCGAGTGGAGGAGTTCGACGTCATGGGAATTGCCCACCCGCTGCCGCACCATCGAGACGCGTCGTTTTTCCTGCG
Organism: uncultured Verrucomicrobiae bacterium; assembly: GCA_963705935.1. Taxonomy (GTDB): domain Bacteria; phylum Verrucomicrobiota; class Verrucomicrobiia; order Opitutales; family Opitutaceae; genus Opitutus. The sequence goes on from OY970130.1 coordinate 588,717, forward strand.
ACCCAAGCAGGAATCCGGTCAGGTCCGAATGTCCGACGTGAAAGGTTCCGAGCAGGGCGGGCCGGTCGCCCGCGAGATAGATCCGGAAGCCCTCGGCCTCCGGTCCCAGCCGGCCGCGATGCGGCTGCCCGCCGGCGACCCGCAGTCGCAGCATCAGGAACTCCTCGAATGCGAAGAAATGCCGGAAGACGGCGCTGAGCGTCGGCTCGCGGCCGGTGATGGCGCGCAGGTAGGCGCGCGACGCGGCGCGCTGCGCCGGCATTCCCGCCAGCGCGACCCAGGTGCCGATCATCCGCAGCGGACGAAGCACCGTCTCTGGCAGAACGCGGTCGCAGGCACGCAGGAACCGGTAGCCCCAACTGGGTCCGGGGTTGCGCGCCTTCGCGGTGTGCGTCGCTCTGGTCAGTGCCACGGCGTTCAGGCTTGGGCCCGCCGGCTGGCGGAGCCACCCGAATCTACGCCATCCCGCCTCCCGGCGCATGGTCTTTAGTTTTGATCGCGCAACTTGTAGGCCGCCAGCTTGCTGGCGCTCGTTTGGCGCGAGCAAGCTCGCCGCCTACGGGATCGCGATTTACGCCAACAAAACGAAACGCCATGCCTCCCGGCGCGACTCACTGCCATTCCCAGGTGAGCTTTTGCCCGGGCGCGGACTCGCGGCTGAAATCGCGGCGGGCCGCAAGCAGGTCGAAGAACTCGGGCAGCGTGAACTCGCAGTTCGCAGCCGCAGTCGGCGCGAGCGTCACGCGGGCGACGGGATGGCCGGCCGTGGCCGCAAGCGCGAGCGCGAATCCGAAGCTTCGGTCGCTCGCCTGGCCGTTTTCCAGCAGCCAGGTCCCGCGCTCCTCGCCGCCGCAGAGCAGCACCCGCGGCGCGGGGCAGAGCATGGCGGTCTGCAGGGCGTGCCCCACGAGGTGCGCACGTCCGGTCACCGGGAAGAATTCCCGGACCGGCAGCTGGCGGCCGATCAGCACCTGCTGGACGGCGCTCGGGTGGATCGACGTCTGGAAAAGCGTCGGGCTCGCTGTCGGGAAGCTGTCGAGGTAGCCTTCCAGCGCGCGGCTTTCGCCAAACGCCGATGCGTACACGATCGCATCGTCGTCGCCGGGCGCCCCCAGTTCCTCCAGCGCGGAACCGACCAGCAGCCCGAGCAGGGTCATGCGCCGCGTCGCGCCGCGGGGAAAGCGGTCCTTCAGCCGTTCGCGCGTGGCGGCGGGCTCCTCGCCGGCCGGGTCGCAGAGGCCGATGGCCTGGATGAAACGTTCAAGCATGGGTGAGAAGGAAGCCGGCGTGGGCCCCGCCGAACGCGTTGCTGGTGCAGACGGCGGCGTCGAACGCGCCGACGGTGAAAGGCTCGAGCGCGACCGACGGCGCGAACGTGGGCGGGCCGCTACCGATCGTGCCGGGCGACTGGCCGGCACGCATCGCCTCGACCGCGATCGCGAGTTCGACGAGCCCGCAGCTGCCGAGCGTGTGTCCCAGACTGCCTTTCCACGAAACCAGCGGGGCATCGGGAAACGCGGCCGCCAGCGCGGCGCACTCCAGCCGGCCCGCCTCGAGCGTGCCGGTGCCGTGCCCCTTCAGCCACACGCGGCGGCCGCGGGCCGCCTCGCGGACCGGCTCCAGGCAGGTGGCGAATCCGGCGCCGTCGGGCCGGTTCGCGGTGAAGTGGTGCATTTCGTTGTACACGCTCTGCCCGGAGAGCACGAACTCACCCTCCGCTCGCGTGAGCACGGCGAATCCGGCGCCGTCGCCGAGCCCGATCGAACCGGCCGCCCGGTCCGAGTAGGGCGCCGGAAACTCCGCGTTCAGGATTTTCAACGCGTGGAATCCGCCCGCGACAAACGGGCTGATGAAATCGAACGTGAAGACCAGCGCGCGCTCGGCGAGGTCCGCATGGAGCACGCGCGAGGCGAGCAGCAGGCCCAGGTGCGCCGAGACGCAGGCATGCGACACGACGCCGACGTTCGGACCCCAGCCGAGCTCCTGCCGCAGCCATTCGACGCAGGCATGCGGCGTTCCGTATCCGAGATGCGCGGCCTCGGCGGTCGCCCGATACGCGTACAGGCTGCCCACGCCGAAATTGCTGCTGGTGACGAACACCGGCCGCCGGGCTGAACCCCAGCCGTCGTCGGGAATGGTCGCGGCCAGCAGCCGCAATCCCGTGATCCAGTTCGGCGGCGCCGTTTCGACCAGCGAACGCCCGGGCGTCACCGCCAGCGGCACCAGCTCGCCGCCGGGTTTCCCGAGCACCGGCTCGGGGCGCAGCGCGCGCTCGCCCCGCAGGAGGGCGGCCAGGGTCGACGGCGCATCGCCCAGGGCGGTCAGCGCGCCGGCGGCGGCCAGTCGGACGGGTGGGGCGGACATGGCGCGGCGGGCCGGAGGGCCGCGCGAATTCAGGCCGGCAGCCGCGCCGGATCGGCGCGCGCCCTGATGAATTCGGCCAGATGCGCGACGCTCGCCAGGGCCTGCCGCGATTCCTCGCTGCTCTTGATCTTGATCCCGAACTCCTTCTCGAGCGTGACGACCAGTTCGAGCGCGTCGATCGAGTCCAGATTCAATCCGGAGCCGATCAGCGGCTCGTCATCCGCCAGATCGGACGGCGAGACGTCCTCGAGCTTCAGCGTCGTGACGATGATCTGCTTGAGCCGGGGTATGAGCGAATCGGACATGCGGTGGGGAGAGGGCGATGAAACAAAACAAACGAACCGGCACAAGCCCGGGCGACCTATTTCGCGCAGGCACCGGTTCCAAACAGCGTCAACACAAGCAGGGCGGTCAGGGCTGGATTTTTCATCGGAGGTTCACGGTTTCCATTGGCGGAGGACGTGGCAGACGTTGCTGCCGCCGAAACCGCTGGTGTTGTTCAAGACGATGCCAGGTCGCTCGTTCAAGCTCGTTCGCGGAAGATCGAGCCCGGCGCAGGCCTCGTCCGGTGCAGTGAGATTCGCATTGCCCGGCATGAAGCCGTCGTGGATCGCCAGCGCGCAGAACGCCGCCTCCATCACGCCCGACATCGAGAGCGGGTGGCCGGTGAGGCCTTTCGTGCTGCTGACCTGCGGCCGGGCGCCGGCCGCGGTGAAAATGGATTTGAGCGCGATCGCCTCCGAGCGGTCGCCCGTCACCGTCGACGTGGCGTGGGCGTTCACGTACGCGATTTCCGCGGGTTTCAGCTCCGCGTCAGCCAGCGTGCGCCGCATCGCCTCGGCGAGACCGAGCCCCTCGGGATGCGAGATGGCGACGTTGTAGCCGTCCGCCGCCTGGCCCCAGCCGGCGAGCTCGGCGTAAACCGTGGCGCCGCGGCGCGCCGCGGTCGCCGCCTCCTCCAGGATCAGACACACCGCGCCGCCCGCCGCCACGAACCCGTTTCGCTGCTGATCGAACGGGCGCGACGCCGTCCGCGGATCGGCATTGGTCGAGAGCGCCCGCATCGCGGCGAAGGGGATCACCGTCTCGGCGTTCATCTCCTCGGCGCCGACCACCAGCATGCGCGTCTGCCGGCCCAGCCGGATGTCGTCGAGCGCGCAGCCGAGCGCGTGGCTGGACGAGGCGCACGCGGCGACGAACCCGCTGACCGCGCCGCGAATCCGGTAGAAGGCGGCGAGGTTGAAGTTGAGCGTGCCGGCGATGCTGGAGACGACCCCCATCGGATTGCCGCGCTCGCCCCGCACGGCGTGCATCTGCGCCAGGTTGTAATGCAGGAGGAACGCCGAGCCGGCGGAGGCGCAGTACAGCCCGGTCGTGCCATCGGTCAGGTCCTCCGGGGCGAGCCGGGCGTCGGCGAGCGCCTGCTCGGTCGCGCACAAGGCGTACAGCCCGTGCGGCGCGACGCTGCGCAGGACCTCGCGCGGCAGGTCGTACTGCGGAGGATACCGCCAGTCGCGCCAGCTCGGCGAATCCGTGACGAACTCCTTCACCGTGCCGGCGACCCGCACGGGAAGCGCGGGATTCCGCAGAAACTCCACCGTCTCGATCCCCGGCTCCAGCGTGCGGAGCCGCCGGGTCACCGCGTCCCGATCGTTGCCGATGCTGGTGATGAAACCGAGCCCGGTGATGACCGCCCGGCGCGTCATGCCCCGGTCGGCGGCGCCACCGCCGTGAGTTTCTTGCGCACGAAAGCGCGGAGGTCGCCCACGGTTTTGACGCTCAGGATCTCGTCGTTCGAGATCCGGACGCGGAAGAGGTCCTCGAGGAAGAAGACCAGCTCGGTGATCGCGATCGAGTCGAACCCGAGGTCCGCAATCAGCGACAACTGGTCGGGGAGGGCGCTGTTCGGGCACCGTTTCTTGTCCGGCAGGTGGTCGAGGACCGCCGCCGCGATCACGACATCGGCATCAGCCGGGCTCCGGTTCTCCTGAAACCGGGCATAGGCGTCGCGCACTTCCGCGGGGAAGTGGCGGACCAGGGTCGCGGCTGCACTGCTGGCGCCGGCAGGTGGGGAGGACGGGGTCGCGGAGAGTTCCATCGAAACGAAGAAAGGTCAGCCTAAGGGGTTGCGGGCCGCGGCTCAAGCGCGGCGGCGGGGGTTCTCACCGAAAACCACGTCCTCCATCCTTCCCGCAGTTCCAGTCCGGCCCAGAGCAGGAGCAGGCCGAAGACGCGCACCGGGAGCCGGCGGTTGAATTCGTAGCTGATGAACCCGAAGAAGCGCCGGTCGTTGGACCGCCCCCACACGCCGCGGCGGTGACGCGAGCGGGCGATGGCCGCCAGCCGCCGGTTGTACAGCGCCATCAGCCGGAACGGCCATTTCGAATTGGGATGGGCGAATGGCGGGGTCTCGAGCACGCGGTTGCCGTGCTTGAACGGCTGCGTCACGATTCCGAGGTAGTACAGCCCGAGGTCGAGCCGGAACGCCAGGGTCATGAGATCGAAGTCCCCGAGGTAGTAATACTTGTCAAGATAGAGCGCGCGGAACCAGCGGTCATAGCTCTGGCGAAACTGTTCGTTGTGCCGCGCGACCCGCGGCGCCACCGGCTTGCCCCGGGCGCTCGCGTCGATCAGGGCCGCCGCCGCCGTGGTCGAGAAGGAGATCCAGTCCATGCCGGGCGAGTAGAATGGGTCGATGAAAGCCGCGGCGTCGCCCACCAGCACCGCGCCGTCGGTCGCGAAAGTGCTGCTCGAATACGCGAGGTTGCGGCGGAAATGCACGTCGCCCTCCTGCCACCTCGCGTCCGCCAGCAACTCGCGCGCGGCGGGATGCGTGTTCAGCATCGTCCGCAGCCGCTCGCCGAGGCTGGGCCCGGCGGGCAGCTCCGTCAGGCGCTGGTCGTAGACCACTCCGACGCTCACGTCGCCGCCTTTCAACGGGATGAACCAGGCCCACCAGCCGTAACCGGCCATGTGATTCGTCGCGACCGAGCGCTGCGCCTTCACGCGGTTGAACCACGCCGGATACGCGGACCCGAAAGCGCGATCGTCGAGCGAGCGCACTCCGCTCCAGCGGCTCCAGCAGGCGGCGGTGGGATGCGCCGTGTTCGGCTCGAGCCAGCCCTCCTGCCGGGCGAGCAGCGTCGCCACGCCGGAGGCATCCACGACCCAGCGCGGCTCGGTCCGCTGCGCGGCCCCCGTCTCGTCCTCCCACTCGACCACCTGGCGGCCGCCATTCACGAGTTGCACGCGTTTGACCCGGACCGGTCGGCGGAGGGAGGCACCTTCAGCCACGGCGGACGCCAGCACGTGCTCGTCCAGCACCGCCCGGTCGATCTGGAAGCCTGGAAGCCGGACGTTGTAGCGCGGTCCGGTCTCGCTGCACTGGTCGAGCGCCTGCGCGTTCTCGTTGGCGAACCAGTAGCGCAGGCCCTGTTTGGGCAGATGCTTCTCCAGCAGGTGATCGGTGAACCCGAGCACGCGACCCAGGAAGTACGCGCTGATCTCGACGGTGGATTCGCCGACGCGCCGCCGCGGCCGGTCGCTGCGCTCGAGAATCAACACCTGCAGGTCCGGGTTGCGCCGCCGCAGCAGGCACGCCGTCGCCGCGCCGGCCAGCGCTCCGCCAATGATCACAACGTCCGGGATGGTGGGGTTCGAGCCTGACACGTTCGCGCCGATGAAAGGTGGCACCCATTCCGCAGCAATCGCAAATGTTCGGAATTGCCGTCCGGCACCATTTCGCCGACGAAAATGCCGCGACAAGTTCGTTTTAATCAACATCCCCCACCATGCGTACCTACCGCCTGCTGACCCTCGCCGCGCTCGCGACCGCGATACTCGCTCCCGCGTTTGCGCTCAACAACGCCGACGTGATCAAGATGAAGAAGGCCGACTTCTCCGACGACACCATCATGCTGTCGATTGCGAAGCAGCCGGCCGAGTACGACACCAGCCCCGACGGCCTGATTGCGCTCAAGCAGGCCGGAATTTCCGAGGCGGTGATCCAGAAGATGCTGGCCGCCCAGAACAGCGCCGCAGCGCCGGCTCCCGTCGCGGCACCGGCGCCGGACGCGGCGCCCGCGTCCAATTTCGCGAACTAGGAATTTCCCTCGATCGCACCGCCGATGGTGAATCCAGTCGTCGGCCAGGACTACTATCTCCGCAGCACGATCCACGTGGAGGACGGCAAATATTCCGGGACGAACTACACCCGTGGCACCGTGGTTCCGATCAATACGCCCGTGCATCTCGTGTCGCTGTCGCGGCGTATCGTGCTCAAGCGGACGGACTCCGGCGAAACGATCAAGGTGGAGAATGTCGAGAAGTACACCCGGAAGACCGACGAGGAACTCGCCCGCGTGCTGCTGTCCGAGGAGCCGACTCCGCTGGACAAGCTCCCGAGCGATCTCGCCGGCTTCATCCGCGGCGGTGACCTGCGCAGGGGAATGACGAAGGAGCAGGTGCTGATGGCGCGCGGGTATCCTCCCGCCCACGAGACTCCGACCACCGACATGGATCGCTGGGTCTACTGGACCAGCCGGTTCGTGAAGCAAACGGTCGTCTTCACGAACGGCCGGCTGACCGAGGGCCGCGGCGTGTATTGATTCTTCGCCCGGGTCCGATCCCTGCGGCTCACGAGGCCGGCGCGGCTGCTGCCGCCGCCGGCCTTTTCACGAGCTTCCAGCGCCGCTGCAGCCGGCACACGAGCAGGAACACCTGGTATCGCCACCACAACGGCCAGGTCAGCCGCGCATGCCCGGCGACGATGCTCGTCAGCCCGCGCGAGAGGCCCCACGGAATTTCCTGGCACAGGAACACCTCGAACGCGTCGTCGTCGTAGAACGCCTGGATGAGTCGTTCGAATACGCGGGCGTGGCGCTTGAGCTTGCGGGTGTAGCCTGCCTGTTCGCGCCGGGTCAGCCCGCGGCCGGCCAGCCGTGCCTGCACGATCACCTCGATCGCCGCACGGGCGGAGGACGTCGCGAGGTGGACGCCCGACGAAAACACCGGATCGAGAAACCCGGCGGCATCGCCCACCAGCAGCAGCCTCTCGCCCGCGAGCTCCTTTCGAAAATAGCTGTAGTCGCTCGTCGCCAGGAAGGGCATCGACGGTTTCGCGGACGCGAGCAGCCCGCGCATCTTGGCCGCCTCGGCGACTTCGCGGAGGAAATACGGTTCCGGTGACAACGCGGCCGCCTGGTACGCGGCGACCGTGGTCACGACCCCGACGGACGTGCGTTCGCGATCGAACGGGATCACCCAGAACCAGCCGCGGGCGAAACGGACCACGAGGATGTTCCCCGCCTCTCGTCCCGCGGCGCGCGCCACGCCGCGGAAATGGCTGTAGATCGCGATTCGTTTCGGAAACACCGCCGGCTCGAGGATGCGTTTTCGTTCCGTCATCAGCGATGGATCGCGGCCGGTCGAATCGATGACCCACGGCACGTCCAGCGTCTCCCGGCCCGCCGGACCGTCCAGCGTCGCGCGGTGGCCGCGCGGAGTGTTTTCGAGGGCGGTGACGGCCGTGCGCGTCCGGACGTCCGCGCCGAGCGACCGCGCGTGTTCGAGCAGCAGCAGGTCGAAACGCGACCGTTCCACCTGAAACGTGCGGTCGAGCCCGGGCACCAGGCCTTCGCTGAACACCACGTGCTTCGCGAGCGAGCCGTCCGCCGTGTGAAATTCCGCCCCGTACTTCGGCATGAATCCGGCCGCCTCGATCTTCGGCCAGACGCCGGTTTCGCGGAGCGCGGCATTACACATCGGCAGCAGCGATTCGCCGATGTGGAACCGGGGAAACTCGGCCTTCTCGACGAGGAGCGTCCGCAGGCTGCTGCGTCGGGCAAACGCGGCGGCGCAGCTTCCGCCAGGGCCGCCGCCGATGATCAGGACATCGTAGTTCGAGTCGGACATTTTGACTGCGGCGGGTCGCTGGGCAGGTGGATCGGGCCACACATCGAGTGACGGGGCGGCGGAGAAACTTGCTCGAGCGCGGGGATCAAACGGTGGTCCGGTTGGTGGGTGTTGCGGGCGGGATCCGCGGCCGCCGGTCGCGGATGGTTGCCGGGTCCCTGGATCACCGGATGGGACGAATGTCCACGGACTTCCTTGTCCGGCAACTGCCTGCCGTAGTTTCGCCGTTCGTTTCCGTGTCCGGCCGGCCGGCCGGCTCACAGAGAGGAGGGGGCGTTCTTTCACCGCCGGCTCGCGCCTTCGATCCCGCTTGTTCCAGGGGGCGAACAAGAAGTTGACAGCGACGAGGCCGCCCGCGAACTTCGCCGACTCTTTGCGGCGGCCATAGCTCAGTTGGTTAGAGCATCAGATTGTGGATCTGAGGGTCGCGGGTTCAAATCCCGTTGGCCGCCCCAATCTTTCGCGGTGCGAAAGACTGCCCTCCAAAGCCTCGGCGGCGGAGGGCCCGACACCGAAACCGCGGTCTACACGAAAGAATGGAGAATCCGCCGCGACGGATGGGTCTGACCTCGCCGCCCCGCTTGCCGGGAATCGGGACCGGACGCCCCAACGCATCTTTGGATCAGTGCCGCACTAGCCCGGATATTTCGCGAACATCGCGAAATATCCGCCCTCCGGGCCGACTTTGTCGGGGCTAACCGCGACGAAGTCGCTCCGCGGAAGGCGGACGGAAATTCGGACGCTGCAACACTCTCGTTCGTGAAATTTCCGGGCTAGCTGAGGGGGCGCTGCTCGCGACTGGCGGATACTCGAAAACCGATTCCGAGGAGCACGACCGCGACACCCAGCAGCAGGGCTGTCATCAGCGGGGCGCCCGGCAGATCGTAGAGGTACGGCTGGCCCAGGCTTTGCCGGGCCTGAAGGTTGCAGCGAGCACCGTGCCCGAACATCTGGATCAAGTCGAAATCGCTCTTGCCCGGATAGCGCCAGCGCGGAAGCCAGAGCGACTGCACGGAGAAATGAAGGCAGATTCCCAACACGAAATCCGCGATCAGGCCGGGAATCAGCACCCAGCGGAGGATGCGGGTCTCGGGAATGCGAGCAGCGAGCCAGGCGACAACGAGCAGCGCAAAAGGCAGCAGGCAGATCTGTCCAACCCCGAGTTCGATGACCTCGGTGTGCACGGCAATGCCGAGAAGGACCGCGACGCCAATCAGGATCACCCAGTAGTGAGCTCCGCGCCAATCGATGCTCTTGCGCTCCGACCAGAGCAGACACGAGGCAATCACCACTCCGAGCGAGCCGGCGATCATGAGCGCACTCGATTGCACGGCATTGAAATAGCTGTCACGCACCCTCACGGCTGGATCTGCAGCGAGATAGCCGCCGTAGTCCACTTTGCGAAACAGGACGGGGACGGCAGTGTAGTACAGGTTGTCCGCCACATGCTCCAGTCGTTGGTGCCATGTCATCCCGGCTCCATCGGCGACCGTGGTGTTGGACTCCAGGGTTTCGTGGAGCCCGAGACGAAGCGCCGACCAGCCTATCCAGGTGGCGAACAGGAGGCCGCAGGCCAAGGCAACGACAACCGCCTGGCGGCTGAAAAGCCGGCGCCACCCAGTGGAGTTGCGAAAAAACTCGGCCAGCGCCACCGCCACGATCCACGGGCCCGCGGAATAGTGGGCCAGCATTCCGGCGGTGAGGGTCAGCCAGCCGGCCAATCGAGTCGGGAAATTGGCCGGCCAATCGAGGAGCAGCGCCAAACCGGTCAAGACAAAGAAGGCGGTGGGCAACTTCGTCCAGGTGAACGAGGCGTTTTGAACCAGGGCCGGCAAAGCCATCAGCAGCAAGATCGCCCAGCCAATCCGTGCGCTCGCGCCGGGACGCGTGAAGCGCTGTTGCAGCAGGCAGGTTGGCCAAACGACCAGGCTCGCCAGCAGTGCACAGACGGCCTGATAGACATAAAACTTGCCGCCGGCCAGGGCACGGAGGACTCCGGTGACGATATTGACCAACGGAGGCCGCGACGAGACGGAATAGGCTCCGAGAAATTTGAAGTGTATATCCCAGTGCCTGAGAAAGAACCTGGAGCGGTCGAAATGCTCGTAGCAGTCGCCCTGCCAGGTGGCGCCGGAGTAGGAGTAGACCGTTGATTGCCAGCCGAGCACCCACGCGGCGATGGCTGCCCAGGCCAGGGTCACGTGCCGCACGTCGCGATCCGACCACAGCTCCAGCAGCCGGCGGCGTCGGAACCACGCCACCACGACGGCGGCGATGAACACGGACCAGTAGGCAAACACCGGCACATTCAGCAAATAGTAGCTGAAGCCCAAAAGATACAATGCCGTCAGGCTGGCGGCGATGCCCACCGTGACCCGCCGCAGCGGGGAACCCAGGTCCAGTGGCATCAGTGCGGGCCCGATCCCGAAGATCAGGACCACGAATGAGATTATGAGGACGCCGAGATCGATCATGAGGGCGAACTCAAACGTGGCGGACGCGTTGCACTTGCGTCGATTCTTCTTTGTGCACCGATACCGTGAGCGAGCCCGGATGCTTCACGGCAAAGCGCCCGGTCGGTTTTGTTACCTGCTACGCCTGAAATGCTTGAAATCTCGCGCGAGCGAGCTCGCGGTCCGACCGCAGATTATCGCGGCCTGGCGGCCCGCTGCAACCGGGCGACGCCGAATCCCAACGTGCCGAACGCCACGCCGATGATCGGGCCAGGCACGAGATGGCTGACGACGGCGTCAAAGGTATTGGCGATGCCGAACGCGCGCGGATCGGTCCATGCGCTGTGCGTGAATTCACCCCAGGTCGCCACGTACGCGGCGGACGGAATGTCGAACATCGTCAGCACCAGCCCGAAAACCACTCAACGGGTGCCGGATCATTTGTCGGACCAGACTCCGAGCTCGTTGCCGGCAGGGTCGACGAAGTGGAACCGCCGGCCTCCGGGGAAGGCGATGATCTCCTTCGAAATCTTCCCTCCGGCCTTCAGCACCCGCTCCCTCGCGCCTTCGAGATTCGTCGCATACAGGACGACCAGCGGCGCCGCGGTCCGGTCCTTCGCGCTCGCGGCCAGACCGGACACCAGGCCGCCGCCCTTCGTGTCCGCATACTCCTCGCCCCATTTCTGAAACTCCCATCCGAACACCTGCTGGTAGAATTGGGTTGCGGATACGAGCGCGGCGCCGGACGGCGTGGGGAATTCGACGTAATCGATGTGATTTTCTCGTGGGTCGTTGCTCATGGTGGGAAGATGCCCTGGGGTTCGCGCGCCGCCCCGGCGGATTTCATCCGGGTGGCGTCGCGCGATGGAAGGTCAACCAGGCGAAGACGGCCGCCGCGGCGACTCCGGCGAGCCCGATCATGCCCTGGGTGAACCAGTGGAAGCGCCGGGCCCGGGCCCAGACAAACAGACTGCCGAAGTAGACGGCCGCGATGCCGGCGACGAAGCGGCGGTCGCGCGCCAGGATGAACGCCAGCGGCAGCAGCGGCGCCAGCAGGGCGGGCAGCCGCGAGACGCGTTTGCGGGTTCCCGCGGGAGAGAGGTCCCGGTTCGCCGGCGAGGATGTCATCAGCACCTTCGCACGCATCGGAATGTGGGTGTCACGGCGGTGAAACGGATCGCAGCAACTCTGCGGACTCGATGAGCTGGGCGCCAGCCCTTTGCATGCTGCGCAAGCCAAACCGCCGGAGGATTTCCCGGGACGACCCGATCGCGTCGCTCACGATCGTGACGTGATGGTTTTGGCGAAGCGCACTCCGAACGGTCGCCCGCACGCAGCCCTCGGCCATGACGCCACACACGATGAGGTTCCGGATCGACGCCGCCGCCAGCAACTCGCCGAGCGCGGGATTCGTGAACGCGTCTGCCGCCGACTTCGACAACAGCACCGCGTCGGGCGGCAGGTTCACACGGGGGTCGATTTGGGCGCCCGGTGTCCCTTCGAGCGCAGCGCCGCTCCGGAAGAAGTTCCCCAGTCGGTCGCTCCGCCTGAATTCGTTGCGAATGAACACCACCTTCCAGCCGGCGGCTTCGGCGTGGGTCAGCAGGCGGTGCGTGGCCGCGAGGATCGTTTCAACCGTGTCGGAAGGCAGCGGCATCCGTCCGCCGGCCTCGAGAAAATCCCGCTGGAGATCGATGGCAACCAGCGCCGTGTGGTTCATGATCGTGCCCTCGCGGGGAAGCGCGCCCATCGATCCGCCTCCGGCTCAGCGCGCGGTTTCGGTCGCTGGCCGCGGGACTTTGCCCGGGATCGATGTGCCCGGCGGGATGGGCGCGGGCACTCGCCGCATCATCTCGGCGCGGACGAACCCGAATTTCTCATACAGGCCGTGGGCGTCGCGGGTCCCGAGAATGCTCAGCGCGTTCTTCACGCCGGGGTGCGCGGTGACGCAGGCCATCAGCCATTTGCCCAGGCCCTTCCGGCGGTGCTCCGATGCGATGACCACGTCGCAGATCCAGGAGAACGTCGCGCCGTCCGTCACGACGCGCGCGAAACCGACCTGCTGCCGCGGCGACTTCAGGTACATGCCGAAACAGAGCGAGCGGCGGATGGAACGCTGGATCACGACGCGCGGGCGGTGCTCGGCCCAGTACGTACCGTTCAACTCGCGGCAGACGAAATCGAGGTCCAGCAACGCGCGATCCGTGCTGATCGCGTAGCCGTCGCGCTCGAGTTCTCCGGATGACGACTTCATTCGGTATGCTGCGCCGTCAGGACTTCCGCAGCTTGACCGCGGTCCCGTAGGCGAGGACCTCGGTCGATCCCGGCATGAACTCGGTCGCATCGTAGCGGAAGGCGATGATCGCGTCCGCGCCCAATTCGGCCGCATGCGCCAGCATGATCTGGTACGCGTGCTGGCGGGCCTCCTCGCAGACGGCGACGTACTCGGGGATGTTGCCGCCCGCGATGGACCGGAGGCCGCCGATGATTCCGCGGCCGATCCCGGTGGAGCGGACGACGATCCCGCGAACGATGCCGAGGTACTGGGAGATTTCCTGGCCGGCGACATCATTGCCGGAGCTGACGATGAGGGCAGGGGGGGCGTTCATGGGTGGAGGAATAGGATCAAGTCACCTCGCCGAGGGGCCGCCGCAGCACGTGCCCCACGCGATGCCACCGAGCGGGAACATCACGAAGGCAGCGACAACCTCGGTCAATCGGGGCGTGCCCTTCGTGTACCACATCCAAGCGGTGAACAGGGCCGCGGTTGTGACGCCCCACGCGAGCATTCCATAGAGCAGAATGTAGCGCCATTTCCCCATCGCGATCAGCCGGGCAATTTTCTTGTTCTCGCTCATAAACTCGGATGCTTCAGGTTGGAATCGGTGGCGGGCGGTTCGTTCAGCAGCTTCGAATAGACAGCCTGGGTTTTCACGGCGGCGAAGCCTAGTGCGGGATAAAACCGGTGGCTCTCCTGTCGCACGGTGTTGCTTCGCACCACCACGGCCTCCGCGCCGACGCGCCGGGCCCACTGCGTGGCCCGATCCACCAGCTGCCGGCCGACCCCACGGCGCCGGAAGCCGCGGCCGACGATCAGTCCGACGATCTCGGCCCGGAATCCCGACTCGAGAGCGTCGGATGCGCACACTTGTATCCAGCCGCCGACGGTTCCATCCACCATCGCCACGAACACGACCTGGTCGGCGCGCGCCCCGATCCTTGCCAGCCGGGTTGCGATCGCTGGCGGCTCCGCCGAATATCCAAGTTCGCTCGTGAGGTGCGCGACGGCTGCCGCGTCGGCGACGGTGGCCTTGCGAATCGCCACCGCACCGGCCGAAGTTTCCGGCATTCCCGCGTCCGTGGCATCTCGCGCCGAGCTCATGTTTCCACGCCGCCGGTCAGTGCGGCAGGTAGTCGGTGCGCACGGGTGAAAACACCTCGATCGCGACCGAGTCCTTCAGGATGTTCGCGCTGTGCTCGACGCCACCGGGAATGCACCAGCTGTCGCCGGGCGAGACCGAGAACGTCTCCGGGCCGATCGTCAGCTCGATCGCCCCGCTGACCAGATACCCGGTCTGTTCGTGGGGATGCGAGTGGCGCGGCAGGAGGTGACCCGCGGCCAGCCGGAACTCGGCCAGCAGGGATTTTTCTCCGTGAACCAGCGTCTTCATGCCGACCCCGGGAAGCGCCTGCCGATACCCTTCCGGATCTACGCGGGTGAACATGGGAGGAAGTGTGACCGCCGGCGCTCGCGGCTCAAGCAAGCTTCCGGCGCGCGCGAAGCCGGCCGGTTCGCGGGTTCGTTCAGCCTTCCACCGGTTGTCGCGGGGTGGGGAGGAGCAACTGGTAGAACTCGAGATCGAGCCAGTGGCCAAACTTGTACCCGGCCTGCTTGATGCTCGCACAATGGGTGAAGCCCAGACTCAGGTGCAGCCGAATGCTCGCGGAATTCGTCGAATCGATCCCGCCGATCATCATGTGGTAATCCTGCTGCTGCGCGGCTTCGATCACGGCCGCGACCAGCTGGCGGCCGAGACCGCGCCCCCGATCCGACGCGCGGACGTACACCGAGTGCTCGACCGAGTACTTGTACGCCGGCCAGGCGCGAAATGCGCCGTAGCTGGCAAATCCGGACAGCGAGCCGTCCTCCCCGAATGCGCCCACCACCGGATAATCGCCTTTTCGCTTCGCCTCGAACCACGCCTCCATGTTCACCATCGTCCGCGGCTTGTAGTCGTACAGCGCCGTCGAGTTCGTGATCGCGTCGTTGAAGATCGCGAGGATCTCGGGCGCCTGGGTGGACGTGCAGCGTTCGAGCTTCATGGTTCCAAGGACGGCGATGGCCGGCACAACACGATGTCGTGGGGACTGAAACCGCAGAAGGTCACGTCGGGAGCGGAGGTCCGGCGACGGAGAGATCGCTGCGGTTGCGACTCCAGGTTCGGGCGGGGTGGAGGGATGTGGCTCACGGCAGGTTGAAATCGACGACCACCGGCCGGTGATCGGACAGGTAGCACCGCACGATTTCACAATGCGAGAAGCTGCAGGTTCCGGGCAGAAACACGAAATCCAGCAGCCGCCCCGGCAGGGGCGACGGGAACGTGCGGCCGGTCGCCGGGTGCAGGACGTATTCGCTGTAGTCGGAGAGGTGGCTGAGCAGCGCGGCTGTCGCATCCGGACTGGTCCCCGGGTTGTTCATGTCGCCGCACACGACCGCCGGGACGTGCCAGCGCGTGCGTGACGTCCGCTGCTTCTCGCGGAGCCAGGCCAGGAGCCGGCCGATCTGGCGCATGCGGTGTTCGCGCGAACCGAAGTGCAGATGGACGTTCACCAGCGGCAGAATGCGGCCGGCGACGTCCAGCTCGGCGAAGAGGAAGCCTTTCTCGCCCACCTTGCGGTGTCCGAACACGACCGTCTCGCTGGCAAGGATGGGGAAGCGCGAGAGCAGGGCGTTCCCGTAGCTCAGGTTCAGCAGGCCGAGCCGGCGGTTGTGGATCCCGAAAAGCGCATGCTTGAACCCGGTGTGCAGCCGCAGGTACTCGAGGTGGTCGAAGTTGCCGGCCCAGAGCGAGCGCTGGTCGACCTCCTGCAGGGCGACGAGATCGGGCCGCAACTCGTCGATCAGCCGCGCGATCTTGCGCAGGTTGGCCTTCAATTTCCGCGGCGAGGTGAATCCCTGGATCGGCGCCAGACCGCGACCGTGCGCGATGTTGAACGTGACGAGACGCACCGGGGACATGGTTTGAGCCAAACCGGAAACGACGGGGAAGCCAAGCCACGCCGAAATCGCCCGATCCCGGTGGACGGCGGAACTGTCCGGGACGCCGCCGCCTCCCATTTTCGCTTTGCGCCGGATGGGGCTTTTTGCGGCGATGGCGGCTCCATGTCCCGCCTCGCCCAAGTTTTCCCGCGCACGAAGGAACAGAACCGGGCTGCTTTCGTCGCTTACCTCTGTGCCGGCGATCCGGATTTTGAAACTTCGCTCGCCGCCTGCGGTGCGTTGATCGACAGCGGCATCGATATTCTGGAACTCGGTGTGCCGTTTTCCGACCCGCTGGCGGATGGGCTGACCAACCAGCTTGCCGCGCAGCGGGCGCTGCAAAGCGGGATGTCGGCGGCCGACGTCTTCCGGCTGGTGCGCCGGATTCGGGAGCGGAGCGAGGTCCCGATCGTGTTCTACACCTATTTCAACCTGGTTTTCGCCAACGGGGTCGAGGCCTATGTGCGCACGGCGAAGGAAGCGGGCGTCGACGGCCTGCTCACGCTCGACCTGCCGCCGGAGGAAGCCGGCGAGGTTGCGGCGGCCAGCCGGCGTCATGGTGTGGACATGGTGTTCATCGTCGCGCCGACCACGCCCGAGGCGCGGATTGCGAAGATCGCGGCCGCAGCGAGCGGGTTCATCTACTACGTGTCCCGTGAAGGCGTCACCGGGGTGCGCGACCAGGTGGCCGGCAACATCCCGGATGCGATCGCGCGCATCCGGCGACACACCGCGCTGCCGGTGGCGGTCGGGTTCGGCATCTCGAACCGCGACCAGGTCCGGGAGGTCGCAGCCACGGCGGACGGCGTGGTGGTGGGCAGCGCGCTGGTCAACTGCATCCGCGAGAACCTCGGGTCTCTCGATCGGATCGTGCGCCGGCTGACCTCCGTCGCCACGGATCTGGTCGCGGGCTGCCGGAGGGGCTGAAGGCCGGGGGGGGCCGACTCCCCAGGGCTGTCGAAACGTGGCTGTCGGTGCCGGCCTCCGACCGGCGACGAGGATTTGACCCGAACTCGAGCCTCCATGAGCCCGCCGATTGTGCCCGGGAGCTGCGTCGGCCGGCGTAGGGACGCTGCCGCGGCCGCACCCGCCGGCTTGCTTTCCGATTGTGCCCGGGAGCTGCGTCGGCCGGCGTAGGAGCATGCTTGCAGGCGAGGATTGGAATCGGGGTGCTCTCAGCGGGTGCGGGTTTTTCGGTGGACGTTTCATCACCTGGCGGCGAAATCACCTGCAGGTTCCCCACGGGGGACGGCAGCAGGCAGGTCGCGCATGAATCGCCTGCAAGCAGGCTCCTACATGGAGCCGCGGCAAGGAGGTCGCGGCCGGGTGGTGCGGAAACCGGATCTCCCAACGATCCGGAAGCGGAATCCGGAACGGCAGGCCGCGCGGCACGCTGCGCGCTTGATCCGGCTGTGGCGGCACGTACGATCGCCGGCACGTGAAGCAACCGCCCCCTCGCCGATGCCCCGGAAAATCCTGCTGATCGACGACGATCGAATGCAGTTTCGGCTGGCGCAGGCGCATTTCAAAAACTTCCGCGCGGAACTGTTCGAGCTGCACTGGGCCGAGACGTTCGAGGACGGTCTGGCGCAGCTGCTCTCCGGGGCCTACGCGGCGTGCCTGCTCGATTATCAGCTCGGGCCGCGCAACGGTCTCGAACTGATCCGCAAGGCGGTGGCCGCAGAGTGCCGCACGCCGATCGTGTTCCTGACCGCGGAATCGTCCGAGCGCGTCGACATCGAGGCGATGAATGCCGGCGCCCTCGACTATCTGGTCAAGGGCGAGATCTCGTGGCGTTCGCTGGAGCGCTCGCTCCGGTACGCGCTCAAGCTGGGCGAGACGCTCGAAGCCCTGCGCCGTCTCGCGACGCACGACGAACTGACGGGACTCCTGAACCGCCGTGAATTCGACCGGATGCTCGCGGAAGAGGCGGAGCGTTCCCGCCGGTTCGGCCGACCCGTCGCGCTGGTGATGGTCGACATCGATCATTTCAAGACGATCAACGACACGCATGGACATCCGGTGGGCGACATCGTGCTGCGCGAAGTCGCGCGCCGGCTGCTCGACGGCGTGCGAAGCGTCGATCGCGTTGTCCGGTTCGGCGGCGAGGAGTTCGTGCTGCTGATCATGGAGTCGGAGACCGCGGCGGGGCTGGACGCGGCGCAGCGTGCGATCAAAGCGGTCCGGGGGACACCGGTGACCGTGCGCTCCGATCTGACCATCGCCGTGACGGTCAGCGCCGGAGTGGCCTCGCTGCCGGCGAGCGCCGGGACGGGCGCGGAGCTGGTGGCCGCGGCGGACAAGGCGCTTTACGCCGCGAAGTCGGCGGGGCGGGACCGGGCGGTGGCGTTTTCGCCGTGAAGCCGGAGACGGCGGAGCGGCCGCGGCTGCGGGTTCTCACCGGATGCACCGCGGTCGGAAAAAGCGAATGGGCGTTGCGCTGGGCCGAGCGCCACGAGGCGGAGATCATTTCGTGTGATTCGCTCCTGTTCTATCGCGGCCTCGACATCGGCACCGCCAAGCCGACGCCGGCCGAACGCGCACGGGTGCCACATCACCTGATCGACGTCTGCGGCGTCACGGAGCAGATGGACGTCACGCGCTTCGTCGCCATGGTCCGGCAGGCGCTCGCCGAGATCGCCGGTCGCGGGCGCGCGGCACTCGTCGCCGGCGGCAGCGGATTTTACCTGCGGGCGTTTTTCGCTCCGGTCGCCGACGAGGTGAATGTCCCGGCGCCGATCCGGGAGGAGGTTGGCGGCCTGACGTTGCCCGAAGCGGTGGCAAAATTGCGGGCGCTCAATCCGCGGGGGCTGGGCGCGCTCGACGTCGACAACCCGCGCCGGGTCGCCCGCGCGCTGGAGCGGTGCCTCGCGTCGGGGCGCACGCTCCTCGAACTGGCCGCGGAATTCCGGCGGATGCCCTCGCCATTCGCCGACTGGTCGGTCGAGTTGACCAGGGTCGATCGCGCGCCGGCGGAGCTCGAACCGCGAATCGATGAACGCGTGCGCCGGATGCTGCAGGCGGGATTGGTCGAGGAGGTGCGTTCGCTGCTGGCGACGGGGCTGAGGCTCAATGCCAGCGCGGCGCGGGCCATCGGCTACCGCGAGGTGATCGCCCATCTCGACGGCAGGCTGACGGCCGGGGAGCTGCCGGCGCAGATCGGGCGAAACACGCGCGCACTGGTGAAGAAGCAGCGGACGTGGTTTCGCACGCAACTGCCACCGCACCGGGTGGTCGCGGCGGCGGCGCTGCGCGATGCGGACGAACTGTTCGGGTGATGGGCGCGACTGCGCGCCGACGCGCAGTTGCAAGGGGAATCGCCGTGGCGTGCTCGCGGTTCGCAGGCGGTCGAAGGCGTGGACCACCATTCGGATCGCCGGCGTCCCACGGCCGAACCTGGCGGCACAAACTCGCTTCGTCGCGAGCCGGCAGCTCCGACCTTCCCGACCAAAACCGGCCGCGCGGCGCGCTATCGCCGGCGGTAGACGTCCCCGTAGTAGGAAATCGTGTCGATGTCGCCGATTTCCACGACCCCGCTGGAACGCGTCATCAGTGCGATCTTTCCGCCGATTTGGCCGAGGCGGTACGAATCGTCGGATACGACCTGCTCGCTGGAGCCGGTGAACCGGAGGAACCGGACGTGATCGCGGCCATCGATCTCGATGGCGCGATCGCCCGGCTCCTTTCCGGTGACATACCGCCCGCGGGCGGAGGCGTTGAGCGCCGCGGTTTCCCGCGCGTCGGCGACAGGTTTGAACGGCGGTGGGGGGTCGACCGTCTCGACCCGCAACGCGGACCGCACCGCGTGGGCGGCGAACAATACGCTGCCGGCGAGAATCGCGACCGCCAGCCCGCGGCTCAGTCCACGCCTGCCGGAGCGGGCGGTGAGAACCGGAACGCGTGTCAGTTCGTCCAGGATACCGGCGGTGTTGTGCTCGGCCCAGTGCGCGTTTGCCGGACCGGCCGCCTGGATCAGCAGACGGCCCTCGAATGTGCGGAGGTTGAACCGGCGTCCGGCCGCGGCGATCACGAGGCACGGCTCGGCGTCGTGGTTCTGGATCGGATCGAGACCGCGGAACGTCTCGAGCGCGGCGGTCAACTGAGCTGCATCCATCCGCCCCAGATCGCAGGCGCCGAGATCCGGCCGGGCGTTCCGCAGGTCGGCGGTCAGGTGGATGCTCGTGACCTCGAACATGGCGGGAGTCAGTGTTCCAGAACGAACAGCGGATAATCGCGGAAGCCGAGCAGGAAGCTGCCGGAGTGGAGTTTGCCGTCGTCGATCGCGCGGTCGATCTGCAGCAACTGGACGAGGTCGGTCGAGACGGGATTGCCGCGGGTGGAAGCGATCACGATCACGGCGCGATAACGTGAGCCCTGATGCCTGCCATTCGCATCCCAGGCATATTGTCCGCCAATCGGCGTCGGCTGCTGCCACCGGGTTCGGGCCAGGTAGGTCTGCATTCCCGGCGGGATCGCGCCCGGCACACCATCACCCGGAGGCCAGTCGCCGTGATCGGTGGCATAAGACTGGAAGGCGGCGGAGAAGGCTCGCAGGTCGGCCGCGACCCGCCCGGCGCGCGACCGCAGGAGCCAGTTGCGGGCGAGGGGCAGGCCGAGCGCCATGGCGACCGCGAGCCCCGCGACCGCCAGCGAGAACCCGAGCAGCGTGAAGCCCGTCGCAGGCGCCCCGGAAGGGCTGCGGGTCGGGCGAGGGAGCGGGCGCATGGGATTTCCAGCCGGTTGGGAGCGGACTAGGTCGCCGGATCAGCGGTGCGCGCGAGGCGGGCGAAGATCGCGAGGTGCGACGCGAGGATCAGCGGAAGCAGAAACGTCGGCAGCAGGCAGAGCGGCAGCGTGGTCAGCGCAGCGAGTTGGCGCGCATCCGTCAGGCCGATTCGAATCGCACTCAGCACGACCAGGAGGATGCCAGCCGAACCGACGACGTTCCAGACGTAAACGGCGCGGGCGCGCCGGTCGTCCGTCATCGGCGCAAAAACCACGACGAGCGCGAACGCCGCCACGACGGTTTCGCCCAAGCCGCCGGACACCGCCAGCGCGGAAGGCAGGTCTCCGCGACGGGAGAGCAGCAGAAAATACAGGCCAACGAAGCGCGTGACGTGGAGGAGCACGATGGCGCGCAGATCGAGCGCATCCACCCAGACGCGGAACGCGGCGAACCTCCGGTACGCCAGCACCAGCATCGCCGTCAGCGACAGCAGCAAGCCGGGCACGGCGGAGAAGGCGAAGCGCTGCAGCAGCTGGTAATATCCGACCGCAAGCGCGGCGGAAAACCAGACCCAGAGCAGGGAGCGAATGGCGAGCGAGGCAGGCATGGGGCCGGAGGTTCCGGGGGCTGGATGAAGAAGGGCGTCGGCACGCCCGCGACCGGTCGCGGGCGAAATCCACCGGCCGCCGGCAATCTGCTCCCGGCCCGTCCGCCGCTCAACCCTCAACTCGGGGCGGTCAATCGGCGATCGCGATGTGATACTGCTGCAACGAGCTGCTTTCGAGTTGGTGCAGGTTGGAAATCGCGATCCGGAGGTTCACCTCGGCCAGCAACTCGTTCACCCGCGCCGTCTCCAGATCGTCCTGCACCTGCAGCACCAGCCGGCTGGTCGAGAGGCCGGCCTTGAAGCGCGCGAGTTCCAATTCGTACTGGCTGGTCGCGAGCCGTGTCGCCTCCCGGTTGATCTCCACGCTCTGCTGGTTCGTATCCACGGCCCGCACGGCGGAGCGCACCTGCACCAGCAGATTCTGGTCGAGCTGCCGCAGCCGCGTTTCCTCCTGGCGAAGGCCGGCCATGGCGGCGCGATACCGGGCCCGGTCCGCGTGCAGGCCCCATGGCACCGACAGCGTGAGATCGAGTTCCCAGTTGTGACCGTCGCCGTTCGAGGCGCTGTCGATCGCGCCGCGGGCGGTGTGGTCGAGGCCGTTGTAGCCGACGGTTCCGCCGAGATTCAGCGTCGGCAGGGCGGCGTTCCTGGCGGTGCGCGCGTCGAGCTGCAGTTGCTTGATCGCGTCCTGCGCGGCGAGGTAGTCGGGCTGGTGGTCGCGCGCCAGCTTGTACGAAAGGTCGAAGGCCGGCGTCGGCTCCTGGTAGGGCAGGAGCGCGACCGTTCCGAGCGGCTGGTCGAATTCAAACTGGCCGATGAGCGCGACGAGCGCGTCCTCGCTGTTGTGCACCGCCTGCTGGGCGGTGACAACGCCGTTCCGGGCAGTGGCAATGCCGACTTCGGCCGACATCACGTCGAGATCGGTCGCGACGCCGGTCTGCCGCCGGATCTTGTTCTCGTCGTACAGCCGCTGCGCCAGTCCGAGGCTGTGCTCCTTCACCTTCAGCTGCTCGCGGGCGAACACCAGGTTGTAGTAGGCGACCTCGGTGTCGCGCACGACCTGGAGGACCTGAGACTTGAAGTTCAGCCGGGCGATCCCGACGCCCAGCCGGCTGCGCGCGATTGCGGCGCGGTTCACCGCGGGTCCCGCGCCGCGCAGGAGGGGCTGGGTGACGGTGAGAGCGACGTCGCTGTTGTAGGCCGGATTGAACGGGTAGCTGCTCGCGTACGTCTGGGCGTTGCGATCGACCGTGCCGCTGAGGCTGACCTGGGCGCCGGTCGGGATGAGTTGGGCCACGCCGACGCGGGTCGTGGTGGTGTCGATGCGCTGATTGGCGAGCACCGGGCCGTCCGTTTGCGAGAAGCGCTGGAACGTGGCGCTGAACGTCGGTTCGAACGCCGCCGTGGCGACGTTGAGCGACTCGCGGGCGATGTCGGTCGAGAAGCTCTGGATCTTCAGGTCGAAGTTCTTCTGCATCGCCTGGGCGATGCACGCCTCGAGCGTCAGCGTGGGATGCACGGGAAACGGGGGCGGCGCGGCGGGTTCCTCGGCCGCGGCGGCGAAGGAAACGGCAAAAGCGACGAGAAACGGGAACGCACCGGCAGGGAGACGTGGCATAACTGGAAGCGGGAAGGCGATTGAGAGCGACAACACCTGGGGTGTCGAAAGGTTACTGGAGCGGAGTTGGACCGACCGGACGCAGGGCGCAGGACCGTCCGGCCCGGGTCACGGCGAGACGGTTCGCTGACGGGGGAAGTTTCGCGGACGCGACCCCCGGCCGCGGCGACGCCGGCGTATAGCAACCGGGAGGCGGAAGGTGCAACGACACGCGTGGATACTCGCGCCGGCTCCGCCCGTTTCGAGTTGAAACGTGGCGAACGGTTGAAGGCGGGGATGAGTGGCCGGCGCGTCCGGCTACTGCTCGACGACCTCGGAGCTCTTCAGCTCTTTCCGAATGCGATCCTCGAGATACGACGCGGCGGCAACGCGGCCGGTGCCGAAGGCCAGCTGCGCGCGCGCCGCGGCAAATTGCGGATTCGCGGGCGAAAGATCCGGAAGCTTTTTGCCGGCGGCGTAGACGAGCAGGCCATGGTCCTTGGCGATGACCATGTCGGAAACCTGGCCCTGGTTGAGCCGGTCCAGCGTTCCGAACACCGAGTAGTCGACGTCCTGCGGCGGCTGGCGGCGCGTGAACGGCGGCACCGTTTTGGCGGTGATCCGGACCCGGTTGGCGGCGGCGGCGGTCGCGACCGCCTTGTCGAAGGATTCACCCTGCTTCAGCCCCGCCTCCAGCTCGGCGCGAAGCGTGCGGCCCAGTTCCACGAACCGTTTCCGTTTCTCGCCGTCGACGTAATCCGCCGTCACCTTCGCGCGCACCTCGGCGAGCGCCGGTTTCCGCGCGGGCTGCAGGTCTTTCCAGAAGAGGACCACCGCGCCCGTGGGCGTGCCGACCGCGTCGGAGTAGAGACGATCCGGCCCGAGCTTGAACGCCTCGTCGGTCAGGGTGGAGTCGCCGGGAAATTCAGCCGGTCCCGACTCGTGCGTGAACGGCGCCAGCCGGTTGAGCGTCAGCTTCTGCCCGGCGAGAAAGGCGTCGAACGCCGGCGTGCCGGGCGTCAGCTGCCGGTCGTAGAGGGCCAGCGAGAAATCCGAAGCCGCCTTCAGCGCCTGGTTCCGGGCGCGCTCGAGCTTCAGCACCGCCTCGACCTGAGGGCGCACGGCGGCGTAATCCGCCGCGGCATCGCGCTTCGGACTCTTCGCCTCCGTGGCCGGCTTCGGAAAGCGGGCCGGATTCGCATCGTAGTAGGCGTGCACCTCGGGCTCGGTGACGGCGATCGAGGAAAGATAACGGCTCGCCGGAAAATTCGCATAGCTCACGTCGATCCGCGGCGGGATCTCGTAGCGAAAGATGTTCTCGTCGAAAAACCGGGTGAGAATCACGTCGTTCACCGGGATGGAGGGGTCGAAGCTGGCGTAGTCGACCGTGGCGAGATCGAGGGACCATGTCGTATCCGACTGCTCGAGGTGACCACGGACTTCCGCCGGGAGGACAAAGCCCGGGCCCGTCAGCAGGTTCTCGACCTTGCTCGTGCGGACCTCGTCGCCCAGCACCCGAATGACGGTGCCCTCGTTCATCCGCGGGTTCGACTTCAGCGAGTCGCGAAACATGGCGTAACGCGAGGCATCGAACTGGCCGTCCGGTCCGGCGAAGATGCGCAGGCCCTTGATGTAGTCGGCGAGTTCCTGCTTCGAGGCCGGCGGGATGTGCAGCCGGTTCGCCAGCTCCAACAGCGCGGCCCGATGAAAGGCGTAGTTCTCCAACTCGGGCCCCTGGCCGGAATAACCCAGCTGCAGCTGGGCACTGAGCGACGCATCGCCGAAGAGGCGGGACTGGTCCTCCTGCGACCCCAGGTTGTACCCGAACACGCGTCGTTCCACCACGTGCCGTTCGGTGCGTCCAATGCCGGAGGACGCATTGAAAATCCAGATGAGAGGGACCACCATCGCAACCAGCATTACCGCGAAGATCAGCCGGAAGTGGCGCTGAAAGTATTTCTGAATCCAGGAAATCATGGGGAGGAATTGGCGACGCTAGGTTGGCCGCCACAGCTGGCAAGGGCGAATTGGGTCCGGAGCCGGCCGGCGCGCGGCCGGCACCGGAGGCCGTCACCCGCCCGTGGCAGTGCGGCATTGCCTGCGGCCGGTGGTCGCACTGCTCGTAGGCCGCCTGCTTGCCGGCGCGGTTTGGGGCGAAGGACGCGTTGCGGCGGCGGTCAGACGGGCCCGGCCGGCGCACTGGTGGCGGGCGGCGGCGGGTCGCCGGCAAACGGATGTGCGGCGAAAAGCTGCTCGAGGTCCTGGCGGAAAAACGCCTGTTCCCCAAGACGGTCGAGCGCCTGCATGTAGTGTTGCAGCAGGGGATCCACGTGCTCGAACCCGGCGGTCACCGGATTCTCACCGAAGTCTTCGTCGAGCCGCTTGAAATCCAGGAGCGTGATTCGGTTGAGCGGCCGGGCGGGCTGGTACGACTGGTCGGCCGAGTCGTCGTTGGCCGCGGCGGGCAGCGGCGTGACCAGCTTCAGGTCGACGAGCCGGTTGAGCGACTCGTTCAGGATCTGCGTCGGCACCTTGATCATTTCACCGAGCTGCGAGGCGGTGACCGGCGGCCGGCAGTTCTGGAAGCGGCGACAGATCGTCAGCAGCACGACGAGGGAAAGCCGCTCGCGCATGGTCTTCGACAGGTGCCCCCAGGCCGCCTGGCTGTTGCGAAAGTGCACGTTCTGCACGGCGTAGCTGATCTGCCCGCCGATCAGGACGTAGAGCCAGAAGATGTAGAGGCCGAACATCACGATCAGCGGAAATCCGAGCGAACCATAAAGGCTCTCGGTCAGGATCACCCGGCGAACGTAGAGGAACGCGAGGTAGTTGTTCAGCAAGAGGAGCGAAGCGACCACCACCGCGCCGGTGAAGGCCGCGCGCCAGAAGACGCGGGTGTGCGGAATCACGCGGTAGAACACCGTCAGCAGCACCACGAGCAGCGTGAACGAAAACGCCGGGAGAGACCACTGCAGCGCGACCGCGACCTCCCGCGAAAAAGGCAGATGGGCGATCGTTTCCTTGAACACGGTCAGGAACGCCCCCGCGCCCAGCAGGGTGACGGAGGCGAAAAAGAGGACGGCACCGAGCGTCAGGATGGTCCAGTAGTACACGACGCGCATCAGCAGGGAGCGTCCGCTGCGCACGCCCCAGATTTCGTTGAACGTGTCCTCGACCGTCTTGAACAGCAGCAGCACGATCAACACCAGGGAGAAGAATCCGACCGTGCCGGCGGACCCGGAGCGGCCCCGGCTGATAAACGTGTTCACCATCCGCACGAGCCGTGGATTCAGCCGCAGGTTGGGCGCGCCGGACGGGCCGGGAATCAACAACTCCGCGGCCGGAGCTCCGGTTGAGCGCTGGTCCGGCCCGGCGGCGGGAGCGGTCGGCGCCGGGCGACCGGATCCGGCCGGGCGGCCGGCGTGGTCCGGCACCGTGGCGGCCCCGGCGCCGGCGACCGCCTCGCGTTCTGCCGGCAGCGCACTGAGCTGTCCCACCTGCGGGGCGATGAAGTTGATCAGCCGGCTCAGCGTGTTCACCGCGAGGTTCGGGTCCTTGTTGTTCAGCGCAAATCCGGCGACGAGCACGGTCAGGGCAACCAGCGGCCCGAGCCCCAGCAACGAGCTGAAGCTCAGCGCGGCGGCCCGGCTGGCGGCCTTGGTTTCGTTGAACACCGTCCAGGTGATCGAGATGACGCGGAGGATGGCGTAGACGACGCCGCGCAGCGAAAGCCGCTCGAGGTTGCGCGGCTGCCAGATGTCCCGCTGCAGGATCGCCGCAACCCGCCTCGTGCGATCAGCCAAACGGCGCATGACCCGGGATCCCGCCGCCGGCTCAGGACAACATCATCCAGGCGAGCACCGCGAAACCGCCGACCCCGAGCAGGGCGGCGACCGCCACCGGCACCAGCCTCACGAAGGCGGTGCAGCAGTAGAGCCCGACGGAGCCCGCCGCGAGGGCCAGCAGCAGCAGCGGCTGTCCGTGCGTCCAGAAGACAAAACCGAGAAAGCCGAGCCCGAGCGCGGCCCGGAACCGCACAAATGGATACACTGAAACCACGCCAAGCCCCAACACCACGGCGAGCAGGAGATCGGCGCCACCGAGAATCACCAGCGGGTGGGTCAGGAGCTTGCCGGGCTCGAACGCGGTCAGCACGTCGGAGGCGGGAAGGATCTCCCCGGCGGCCGCGGCCAGCAGCGCCGCCATCGCCGCCCAGCGACCGATCCCGGCGGCGCGGGCCATCGCCTCCGCCGGATCCTGCTTGTCGTGCGTTTCCGCCGTCCGGCCCTCCGCCGCGGCGAGCATGTCGCTGACCGTGATCGGGGCGGTGCCGGCCGGGTCCTGGTTGACCGCATCCTGTTTCTGCTGGGTGCGGACCGTGAGCTTCCTTTTCTCCGGAAACAGCGACGCTTTCAGTTCGTTGTTCGCGCCGACCGCCGTCCACTGCTCGGTGTTGGGATCGTAGTAAAGCGTTGCGGCCGTGACCTGTCCGGAGTCGATCAGCGAACTCAGCTGCTCGACGTTGAAGGGGCCGCGGGCCTCGGTGTCCGTCTCGTTGCGGATGTAGAATTCCTGCGTCGCCATGCCCCGGCAAGCTGGGCCGGGCGGCGAAGTCCAGCAAGACTAGAAACCGGGGCGGGGCGCCACTTACATCCGCGTCAGCGTCCGGAGGCCGAGCAGATGCAGCCCGGTTTCGAGCAGGAGCAGCGTGCGGGCGCAGAGCAACAACCGCCGGGCACGAACCGGCGCGTCGTCGACCAGCACCTTGTCGGCGTTGTTGAACGTGCTGTAGTCGCCCGCCAGCTCGAACAGGTACAGGCCGAGGAAATGCGGCCGCAGCGTCTCGGTCGCGAGGCGGATCGCGTCGGGGAATTTCGTCAGCTTTCGCGCCAGCGTGATTTCCGCCGCCGTCTCCAGGCCCGAGGCGGCCGCCTCCGCGGC
The DNA here is from genome assembly GCA_963705935.1 of uncultured Verrucomicrobiae bacterium. Lineage (GTDB taxonomy): Bacteria > Verrucomicrobiota > Verrucomicrobiia > Opitutales > Opitutaceae > Opitutus. The sequence goes on from OY970130.1 coordinate 616,578, forward strand.
CGGATCGCCCGGCGTCACCCCGGCCTTGCGGAAGATCGAGTGGATCCGGGCGACGGCGTACAGCAGGTACGGCGCGGTGTTGCCCTCGAGACTGAGCATCTTCTCCCAGGAAAACACGTAGTTGCTGCTCCGGTTCTGCGAAAGGTCGGCGTACTGGACCGCGCCGACCCCGACCACCTCGGCGATCGCGCGCCGCTCCGCCTCCGGCAGGTCGGGGTTCTTCGCGGTGACGATCGCGTGGGCGCGCTCGACCGCCTCGTCGAGCAGCGCCTTCAGCTTCACCGTCCCGCCGTCGCGCGTCCGCAGCGCCTTGCCATCCTCGCCGGTGACTGCGCCGAACGTGACATGGTGAAATTCCGGCTGCCTGCGGCCGGTGGCGGCAAACCACTTCTGCAACGTCAGGATCAGCTGCTCGAAATGATCGGTCTGCCGGAAATCGGTCACGACGACGATGCCGTCGGCGTGGAAATGCTCGGCGCGATACAGCGCCGTGGCCAGGTCGGTGGACGCGTAGTTGCTGGCGCCGTCGGCTTTCCGGATGAGGAAAGGCTGGGATTTGAAGCGCGGGTGTTCGGGATGGAACACCACGAGGGCGCCTTCGCTCACCGTGGCGATGCCGGCGTCCGCGAGTTCCTGGTAGACGCGCTCGACCTGGCCGTTGTAGAAGCTTTCGCCGAGGTGATGGTCGAAGCGGATGCCGAGCCGGTCGTAGATCTGCTGGAACGCGGCGAGGCTCACGTCGCTGAACTTCCGCCATAGCGCCACGTTTTCCGGATCGCCGCACTGGAGCTTCACGAGTTCGCGACGTGCCTCCTCGAGCTCGGGCGACCCGTCGGGCGTCGCGTCGTTGCCGCGCTTGTACAGCCGCTCGAGTTCCTCGATCGGATCGGCGGCGAGCGCGGACGGGTCGGCCCAGCGCTTGAACGCATAGATCAGCTTGCCGAACTGGGTGCCCCAGTCGCCGAGGTGGTTGTCGCGAACGACGCGGGCGCCGGTGAACGCCAGCAACCGGCAAATCGCCTCGCCGATGACCGCCGAGCGCAGATGTCCGACGTGCATCTGCTTGGCGGTATTGGGAGAGGAATAGTCCACCACCCAGGTCTGGCCGGCGTGGGCGGCCGCCGCGCCGGCGGCGAGCGACTCGCGCGACCGGTGCAGACGCGCCCAGGCGAGCAGCGCCTCGGGTTTGAGGCGAAAGTTGATGAACCCCGGACCCGCCACCGACACTTCGCACAGATCGGTCACGTCGGCCCCCAGCGCGGCGATCAGCTTGCCGGCGACGGCCCGCGGATTCTCCTTCCGCGACTTGGCGTAGCCGAGGACGCCGTTCGACTGGAAATCGCCATGCTGGGCATCGGCGACACGCACCTCGGGCCGGAAGGCGGCGGGGTCGAGCCCACCGGCCGCCGCGGCGACACCCAGTGCCGCGTCGAGTTCAGCGGTGAGGTTGAACGAGAGATGCATCCTCCGACTACACCCACTGGTATCGCGGTCGCGCAAGCCTTATGGGTCTCGCGTTCGAGCCCGATGGGAACCCGTTGTCTCTCGTCCAACTCGGGGGACATCGTGCCGACCAGGCAATCTCGTCATTGGCGGAAGCCCGGCGTCCCTCGCCGGCTTGGACCGGCGCGGACGCCGGCAGCGCGCATCGATGAGGGCAGGCAAGAGCCGTTTGCCGAGGGCTGGGCGGCAAGCGGAGGGCGGTGGCGTGGTGGCGGCAAACGGAGGCGAGACCGGGCTGCCATCCGGCGGATACGCGGTGAAGGAATGGTGGTCCGGCCGGTTGAGATAAACGCGGTTTGAAGTATATTAACGGCGATCCGGCGGGGCCTTACATCGCCGCGTACCTCGCTTCCTGCGGGGCTTTTAAGCTCGACAAACTGTCATAAGCGGGTTTCATCGCACACTTTTCCGCACCGCGGCAAGCGGTGTTTTCCGACTCTACCCACATGACGAAACGTACCATTCCGGCCCGCCGGTTTATCAAGCCGACGTTCGAATTTCTAATCGAAAAAAAGCGCGATGGCGGCGAGTTCACCCAAGAGGAGATTCGCTATATCATTGACAGCACGCTCGACGGCGAGATGCCCAGGCACCAGCTGGCGGCGTTGATGATGGCGATCTACTTCTCCAACATGTCGGCCCAGGAGACGGCTGACCTGACGGAGGAAATGATGCTTTCGGGTGAGGTGATCGACCTGTCGGGCATCGCCAAGCCGAAGATCGACAAGTACTCCACCGGCGGCGTCGGCGACAAGACCTCGCTGGTACTCGTGCCGCTGGCAATGGCGAGCGGCGTCGTGGTGCCGATGATGTGCGGTGTCGAGCACGAATACGTGATCAACACGCTCGAGAAGCTCAGCTCCATTCCCGGATTCAAGGGCACCATGCCGATCGACCAGTTCACGGCTCAGCTCGCCCGGATCGGCGGCGCGATCGTGCAGCAAAGCGAAGCCCTGGCGCCGGCCGACGCGAAGTTCTACGCGTTGCGCCGTGAAACCGGCACCATCCCGAGCCTTCCGCTCATCACCGGCAGCGTGCTTTCGAAGAAGCTGGCCGAAGGTTCCGAGGGCCTCGTGATCGACGTGAAGTGGGGGAACGGGTCCTTCATCAAGGACCTGGAGCAGGCCAAGCAGCTCGCGCGTTCGATGACCCGCGTCGGACGCTCGATGAAGCGCCGGTGCGTCGCGCTCGTGACCGACATGAATCAGCCGCTCGGAGACACCGTCGGCACGTCGCTCGAAATCAAGGAGGCCGTCCAGTTGCTCAAGGGCGAAGGCCCCGAGGACATGAAGGAGCTCGTGCTGAAGCTGGGCATGGAAATCGTCCGGCTGGCCGGCGTGGCCGGTTCGACGCTGTCGGCGAAACAGACGGTGCAGCGCCATCTGACGGACGGCTCCGCCCTGCAGAAATTCAAGGATCTGGTGAAGGCGCAGGGCGGCGACACCGCCTACATCGACCATCCCGACAAATTCCCGGCCGCGCGGCACATCCGCAAGCTGCCCGCGCCGAAGCGGGGCTACGTCCACACCATCAACGCGGCCATGATCGCCCGCGGGGTGCACATTCTCGGTGCCGGCGCCGAAGTGCTCGCGGTCCACGGCAACAACCACGGCAATGGTCACGTGCCGCATCCGAACCACGGCAAGGTCGATTACGCCGTCGGCGTGTCGGAGATCAAGAAGGTCGGCACGCAGGTGAAGCAGGGCGAGCCGCTGATGATGATCCATTACAACGACGAGGCGAAGCTCGAGCAGGCGCTCGAGTATTTCAAGAACGCCTACCGGCTCGCGCCGAAGCGGCCCACGCCGCCGCCGTTGATCGTCGAGCGCGTCGCCTAAGCGCCTCGATCCGCGCCTGCAAGCAGGCGGCCTAGTATCTAGTTGCTAAAGAGAGCGTGATAACGTGACATCCTGGGATGCCACGACCTGCTACGCCTGTTGACTTGAGTATTGAGGAACGCCGGGACGTGGAGGCGCGGGTGCGTCGCCACGGAGCCGGCCAACTCGAAGTGTTGCGCGCCAAGATCCTGTTGGGCGCAGCGGCGGGCGAGAGTACGCAGGCACTGGCGCAGCGCCTCGACGTGCGCACTGGAACGGTCAGCAAGACCCGTCGGCGGTTCACAGTGGAACGTCTGGGCGCCTTGGTCGACGCCCCGCGATCGGGTCGTCCCCGGCGGTATGACGCCACGGTGGAGCAACGCGTGCTCGCCACGCTGGATCAACCGCCTCCGCGGGGTTTCGCCCGGTGGAATGGGCCACGGCTGGCGGCACATCTGGGCGATGTCGACGTTCATCAAGTTTGGCGGGTGTTGCGCGTGCGCGGCATCAGTTTGGAACGTCGGCGTTCCTGGTGTTTGTCGACCGATCCACAGTTCGAACAGAAGGCCGCCGACGTTGTGGGGCTGTATCTGGCGCCGCCGGTGAACGCCGTGGTGCTGTCCGTCGACGAGAAACCGCACATTCAGGCGCTGGAGCGCTCGCAAGGCTGGTTGCGGCTGCCTAATGGCCAAAGCCTGACCGGTTTTTGCCACGAATACGAGCGGCACGGCACCACCACGCTGTTCGCCGCGCTCAATATCGCCACTGGCCAGGTTCGGGCTGGCCACTACCAGCGCCGGCGGCGGCTGGAGTTTCTCGATTTCATGAACCAGGTGATCGCCGAGCATCCGGACCGCGAAGTGCATGTCGTGCTCGACAATCTCTCCACCCATAAGCCCAAAACCGATCGATGGCTGGCGGCCCATCCCAAGGTCCACCTGCATTTCATCCCGACCCATGCCTCGTGGCTCAATCAGATTGAAGTCTGGTTCAGCATTCTCAGCCGGCAGGCCTTACGCGGCGCCAGCTTCACCTCCGTGGCACAGGTCCGCACCGCCATCGACGACTTCATCACCGCCTACAACCCAAACGCACATCCGTTCGCTTGGACAAAAGTCGACGTCCGCCCAAAGTCTCTCGCCAGTAAATACGCGGACTTAGAAAAGTAGATACTAGTGCGTCCATGAAACCATGAACTCAGGATGTGAAAGTCAGTCCCGCCCCGGGGGCAGAGACCGGGGTGCAGTCGACGGCAACTGCGTCGCAGCAATGCGGGGTGGGGAGCAGCCGGAGACGGAAGATCGGTCCCGAACGCAAGTGAACTCGATTCGGCATGTGCTCCGGGCGAGCCTGCTAGGCAAAGGCGAAGCCTGCCGCGCGAGCGGCGAGCCTGTCACGGTCCAGGAACTGCCAACACTGGAGACAGGACGGGGTGGGTGTGGTTGGAGCGGGAACGATCGGAAGGGATCATGGGATAAGTGGAGAGACCGGCCCGACGGACTGAGTCGAGCCGGAGTCAGAGCGTCCATAGTAGCCGTGAAGCCGGGTAACGCCGGGGGAGCGAAGGGACGCAGGAAGGCGAATGCGCGATGAACACGACGTTGGAAGCCACCCCTCCGCCAGTGCCCGCGAGGGCTACGCAAGGAGGAGACGTCCGCTCCCGCTGGGGGTGGGCGGAACCGGCGGTGTGGACCGAGCGCATGCTGACGGCCCTGGAAACAGGGGTGAAAGGAAACCAGTGGTTCAGCCTGATCGACAAAGTGTATGCGCAACGAACCCTGGGACTGGCTTGGGAAAAAGTGCGGTCCAACGCCGGCGGCAGTGGCGTGGACGGCATGACGATTGGTCGCTTCGCCAAAGACTGCCCCCGCGGGCTGCTCGCCCTGAATGAGCAACTGCGTCAGGCGACCTATCAGCCCAGTCCGGTCAAACGGTGCTGGATACCAAAGCCCGGCTCGTCCGAAAAGCGCCCCTTGGGCGTCCCCACGGTGCGGGATCGGATCGTGCAGACGGCGTTGCGAATGGTCGTGGAACCGATCTTCGAAGCGACGTTTGCCGAGCACAGCTACGGCTTCCGGCCCGGACGTGGTTGCAAAGACGCGTTACGCCGGGTGCAGCACCTCCTTGACGAGGGCGGCACCTGGATCGTCGACGCGGACTTGAAAGGCTACTTCGACACGATACCGCATGGGCGGTTGATGGAACGAGTCGGGGAACGTATTGCGGACGGTCGCGTGCTGGCCCTCATCCAAAGTTACCTCGAACAGGGGGTGATGGATGGGCTTAGCCACTACGAGGCTGGCGAGGAGGGTACGCCGCAAGGAGCGGTCATCAGTCCGCTGCTGGCGAATATCTACCTCAATCCGCTCGACCACCTCATGGCCGACGGTGGCCTCGAGATGGTGCGCTACGCCGACGACTTCGTCCTGCTGTGTCGGAGCCGGGAACAAGCACAGGCCGCCCTCGCTCGCGTGCAAACGTGGGTGGGGCAGCACGGTCTGACGCTGCACCCGGAAAAGACCCGGATCGTTGATGCGACCCAGCCGGGAGGCTTCGACTTCCTCGGCTATCACTTCGAACGCGGTTACCGCTGGCCGAGGAGGAAGTCCATGGATCGGTGTAAGGACCGCATCCGTGAGCTGACGCCGAGGACTTATGGTCACTCGCTCGAATGCTGCATCGATGACCTCAATCGGATGCTGCGCGGCTGGTTTGGCTACTTCCAACACAGCCATCGCACGACGTTTCCCCGGCTGGATGCGTATGTCCGCGGACGACTCCGCGCCATCCTGCGCAAACGACAGGGAAAGAGTGGTCGTGACCGCGGTTCCGATCATCGTCACTGGCCCAATCACTACTTCGCCGAGCGCGGCCTGTTCAGTCTGACACAGGCTTACGTCTTGGTCCGTCAGTCTCCTTGAGAGCCACTCGCTGACTGGAGAGCCGGATGCGGGAAATCCGCCTGTCCGGTTCGGAGGGAGGCGCGGCGCAACTCAATGCGCCGTGCCTACCCCTATCGGGGCCGCTCGCGTGTCGTGCTCGGTCGTAGGCTGCGAGCTTGCTCGCGCCCCATGCCGCCTTTCAGCCGAATCGGCCGGCGCCGGCGAGTCTGCGGGCGGCATAGAGCGACGCCACGGTCAGCAGCACGGCAAACCAGATCCGCGGATCGCCGAGGGTGGCGGCGAGTTGCAGGGTGATCGCGCCCAGCAGCCGCACGAAATACACCACGTCGGCGGCCGAGGCGCCGTGCCACCAGGCGTAGAGGATGCCCGCGAGCGCGCCGAGCATGACGGCGGCCAGCGGAATCGCGGGACGATCCCGTCTGGCCGAGGGCAATGCCGCCAGCACCCGCGCGGAAAAGCCGTCGTCCGGGATCGGGTCGGTGCGCCGGCGCAGCAGGGCGGCCAGCCGGTCGTCCTCGGTCGAAGGGTTCAGGTTTGAGGGTTCCATGCGGCGAGAAGGTGACGGAGCTTTTCCTTGCTGCGGGCCACGTGAGTCTTGACGGTGCCCAGGGGCCAGGCAACCAGCGCGGCGATTTCGGAGTGCGAGAGGCCCTGTTCGTAGGCGAGGTGCACCGCGAGCCGCTCGTCGGACGAGAGTTCCCGGAGGGCGAGCGCCAGGTCGTGCCGCCAGTCGCTCCGGAACGTCGCCGCGGGCACGGCCGTATCCGCATTCTCGATCTCCGCCGGGGTGACCGGCGCGCGCCACCGCCGCCGCGCATTGCGGTGCTGGTTGAACGCGATGCCGAGCAGCCAGGTGGAGAAGCTCGCCTCGCCGCGGAAACGGCTCAGCGAGCGGTACGCCTGGAGAAAGGTTTCCTGCGCCAGATCGTCCGCCAGGGCATCGTCGTGCCGCAGCAGGTGACGGAGGAACCCGCGCACCGCCGACTGGTGGCGGTGCACGAGTTCGCCGAATGCCAGCCGATCGTCCGCCGTTCGCACTCGCGCAATGAGCTCGGAGTCGGACGGAGTCACAGACCCGAGGGGGGAGTCCCGCGGTTGTCCGGCCCGCGGAAGAACAGGTGCTCGAGCAGGGCGCCGAGCAGCAGCGCGACGCCGATGAACCCCGGGATCGCGCCGAAGTAGGCGATGTGCGGCGGCACTCCGGGCATGTGCTGAAAGGCGATGAACATGCCGAACCCGACGGCGAGGTTGATCAGGCCGCCGACGATCGAACCACGGATCCGCTGCAGGTGCTGCTGCTCGGGCGAGGACCCGCCGACGAGGGCCGACCAGCCGCCGTTTTCCGGCGCCGGACCGGGGATGGGCAGTCCCTTTTCGAGCGCGACCCGCGCCGTCTCGTGCCAGAGCACCCGCCGGCGGTGCGCGAAATACATGCCGAAGAGACCGAAGATCACGCCGACGGCCATGCCGGCGATCCCGAAGAAGAGGCCGACTTCCAGGCCGGTGGCGAGAGGGAGGAGGTGAAGTTGCATGGGAGGAGGTTTTCGAAGGTGAGTGTCGGGCCGGAGCCGTTTGGATTCAGCCGGACTTAAAAAAATTGCGGCCGGACCGGCGGGGACCCCAACTAAACGGATGGCCGATTCGCCGCCCACCCAAAAACCGGAGCCGCCGCCGCTCGATCGCTCCGCCTGGGCCACGCCGTGGGCGCAGCTGAAGTACTTCACCTTCCAGCCGGCCATCTTCCCGCGGCTGCTGGGCCGGGTGTCGCCGGACGCGCGGCCGGGCGATTTCGTCAACGTCTACGACAAGAACGGCGCGCTCGCCGGCGGCGGGCTCTACAATCCGCGCGCCAAGATTCCCCTCCGGGTCGTGTGTCATTCGGTCGAGCCGGTCACCGAGGCCTATTTCGAGCTGGCGATCCGGCGGGCCGTCGCGCTCCGGCGCGGGCTGCTGGCGCTCGACGCCGTCACGGACGCGTACCGGCTGATCAACTCCGACGGCGACGGGCTCAGCGGACTGACGATCGACCGCTACGGCGACACGTTGCTGTGCGAGCTCTATTCGCTCGGCATCGCGCAGCGGCTGCCGGCGTGGCTGCCGCTGCTGCACGAGCTGGCGGGCACGAAGTTCGCCCGCGTCCAGGTCGACCACGACCTCGGCAGTCTGGAGGGCATCAAGCCGTCGACCTTCAACGAAACCAATGCCGCGGCTCCGCGGCTGGTGAAGATCCTGGAGCACGGCATCCGGTACGAGGTGGACTTCGCCGAGGGGCACAAGACGGGATTCTTCTGCGATCAGCGCGAGAACCGGCGGACGCTGGCGCGGTTCACGAAGGACGCCCGCGTCCTCGACCTGTGTTGCTACACCGGTGGTTTTTCGCTGAATGCGAAGGTGACCGGCGGCGCGGCCGAGGTCACGAGCGTCGATCTCGACGAGGCGGCGATCGCGCAGGCCCGGCGCAACGCGAACCTCAACCAGGCGCGGCTGAAATTCGTCCATGCCGATGCGTTTGCCTACGCCCGCCAGATGCAGCAAAACGGGGAGCGGTGGGACGTCGTGGTGCTCGATCCGCCCAAATTCATCTTCACCCGGGATGCGCACGGCAACTGGGAGGGGCGGCAGAAATACGAGGATCTGAACCTGCTCGCCATTTCGCTGGTGAAGCCCGGCGGCATCTTCGTCACCTGTTCGTGCTCCGGACTGCTGAGCCTGGAGGATTTCGAGGCGCACGTGATCAAGGCCGCGCACCGCCAGAACCGGCGGCTGCAATTCTTCGACCGGACGGGTGCGGGGCCGGATCACCCCGTTTACTCGAATTGCCTCGAGAGCCGGTATCTCAAGGTGCTGTGGTCGCGCGTGGCGTAGCCGCGGAGCGGCCCGTGGCTGCCTTGGCAGGCCCGGCGGCGGACCCGGTCCTGCGGCGCGAATTCCGCGCGCTGGCGGCGCGGCGCGCCGCTGGCGGAAAGCTGAAGCGGCTGGACGCGCCGGTCCAGTTGGTGATGCTCGGCCACGTCCGACCCAAACTCTTCCACAACATGATCAAGAAACTTGGCCACGTTTGCCTTTTCACCGACCGGCTCGACGAGATGATCGCGTTCTATCGCGACGTGCTCGGGTTTCCGGTGAAGTTCACGATGAAGCACGACGACGGCTTCGCCTTCGGCTATTACTTCGCCTGTGGCGACATGACGTTCGTCGAGATCTTCGATCAGCGCGGTGCCGTGAAGCAGTGGGGTGGGCAGGTGCGCGCGATGCGGCCGAACGAGGAGGCCCGCACCCGGCATTTCTGCTTCGAGGTCACCGGTCTCGAGGAAGTCGTCCGGCGGCTCGAGGCGAGGGGACAGAAGGTGGTGCCCGTCAAGGTCGGCATGGATCACTCGAAGCAGGCCTGGATCAAGGACCCCGACGGCAACGACATCGAGCTGATGGAATACACGCCGCAGAGCCTGCAACTGCAGCGGTGATGCCCGGACGGGGCAACGACTGCGCGTTGCCCCTGGTCGGTGGCCGGGTGGCGCCGGTCTGTGACCGGCGGCGAGGTGCCCGCGAGGTTCCGTCGCCGGTCGGAGACTGGCGGGCCGGCGAAGCACCCGGGCGACATGCGCGGCGGAATGGAGGGACCGGCTCCGTCCGGTCCGCGAACGTCGCCCGACGTTCTCGGACGACACGGAGGTCGTCCCTCCATCGATGCGGTCCGCGGCCTCGTGATGAAGCCGCAGTCGCCAGCCAGGTGTCGCCGGTCGGAGACCGGCGCCACCGCGGGCTCAGAGGCGGCCGAGATAACTGCCGTCCGCCGTGCTGACGCGGATGACCTCGCCTTCCTTGATGAACAGCGGCACCTGGACCACCAGCCCGGTCTCGAGCCGCGCCGGCTTCTGCACGTTGCTGGCCGTGTCGCCCTTGATCCCATCGGCGGACTCGACGACCTTCAGCGCGACGGTGGAAGGCAGCTCGATCGTGAGCGGCTTGTCGTCGACGAACAGCACGTCGACCCTGCCGCCGGCCGTCAGATAGTTCTTCACGTCGCCCAGCGTCTGCTCGGTCAGCTCGATTTGATCGAACGACTCCGGGTCGATGAAAGCGTAGGCGTCGCGGTCGGCGTAGCTGAATTCCAGCGTCCGCTTGTCGGTCGGCATGACCTCGATCGTGTCCGTGGATGCGAAACGCTGGTCGAGGGCCTTTCCATACCGCAGATTGCGCATCTTCACCTGCACGAACGCGCGGAGATTGCCCGGCGTGCGGTGCTGCGTCTCCATCACGAGGTGCGGCTCGCCGTTGAATTTGATGACTTGGCCTTTCCTGATGTCGTTGGCTGCGGGCATGACGTTCGAAGGTTTTTGGGTATGGGAGGGTCGACAGTGAGGAAACGCTTGAGTGCGTGTCAAGGCCGCCGCCGGCGGGGGCGTCGATGGGCCGAAATTACCCGATCGGCGGAGTGCGGATCCGGTCCGCTGGTGCCTAAAAACGACCGGCGGATTTGCCATCGGCCGCACCGGCCGGGCGGATGACGCCGCGGATCGACGCTAATGCAAAGCGCGCATTCGAGGCTGCCGACATCCGCGCTTGCGCTCGGACGCGGAGGTTTCCGACACTAGCGGCAAACCATGAAGCAACGCACTCTCGCGCGCGAAGTCTCGATCCAAGGCAGCGCGCTGCATACGGGAGAGCCGGTTACGCTCACGCTGAAGCCGGCGCCGGCGGACCACGGCGTGGTTTTCAAGCGCATCGACCTGAACGGCAGCCCGGAGGTGCGGCCGCGGGTCGACCAGATCACGGATCTCGTCCGCGCCACCACGATCCAGGTCGGTCACGCCAAGATTCACACGGTCGAGCACGTGCTGAGCGCGTTGCACGGCTGCGGCATCGACAACGTGCTGGTGGAGATGAACGCATCCGAGCCGCCGATTCTCGACGGCTCCGCGCGGCCGTTCGTCAACATGATCCTGCAGGGGGAGCCGGTGGAGCAGGACCGCGAGCGCGAGTATTTCGAACTCGAGGCGCCGGTGTCGGTCACGCGCGGCAATTCCTCGCTCATCGCCCTGCCGAGCGACTCGTTCAAGATCTCGTGCACGTCGTCCGACGACCGCGGGATCCACACGCAGCATCTTTCGCTCACGATCGATCCCGAGGTCTACATGACCCAGATCGCCGCCGCGCGCACGTTCACGATCTACGAGGACATCGAGGAGCTCCTGAAGATGGGCAAGATCAAAGGCGGCTCGCTCGATTGCGCGGTCGTGATCCGCGGCGACAAGATCATTTCCAAGGAGCCGCTGCGCTTCAAGGACGAGTTCGTCCGGCACAAGATGCTCGACATCATCGGCGACGTGCTGCTCCTCGGCCTGCCGCTGAAGGCGCACATCGTCGCCACCCGGCCGGGACACGCGATCAACGCGGAGCTGACGAAGGCGCTGTTCGAAAAGCTGCAGGAGCGCCGGAAGGGCGGCGCGAAGAAGAAAACCAACGGCTCCGTCAAGACGCTCCAGCCCGGGGAGACGTCGCTCGACATCAAGCGCGTCCTCGAGATGCTGCCACACCGCTTTCCCATGATCCTGATCGACCGCGTGGTCGAGTTCATCGGCGACAACGAACTGGTGGCGATCAAGAACGTCACGATCAACGAGCCGTATTTCGCCGGCCACTATCCCGGCGATCCAGTGATGCCGGGCGTGCTCCAGATCGAGGCCATGGCGCAGGCATCCGGGATCCTGCTGCTCCGGATCGGGTCGATCGAGGCGAAGACGCCGTATCTGATGAGCGCGGACAAGGTGAAGTTTCGCCGCCCCGTGCGGCCCGGGGACCAGCTGGTGATCAACTGCAAGATGGTCCGGACCCGCGGCAACAAGGTGGCGGTGGCGGAGTCCACCTGCACGGTCGGGGGCAACGTCGTCTCCTCGGCCGAGCTCATGTTCGGGCTGGTGGAAAACGGCGCGGATGCCTGAGCCCCCGGCGATGCCCGCGAACATTCATTCCACCGCGATCGTCGAGCCGGGGGCGCAGCTCGGCGCCGACGTGGAGCTCGGCGCGTACGCGTTCGTCGGCGCCGGCGTGACGCTCGGCCCGCGAACCCGCATCCATCATCATGGTACCGTCGAGGGCAACACGGTGATGGGAGAGGCCTGCGAGGTGTTCCCGTACGCCTGCATCGGCGGGAAGACGCAGGATTTGAAATACCGCGGCGGCAGCCCCGGCGTGCGCATCGGCGACCGCAACGTCTTCCGCGAGTATGCAAGCGTGCACGCGGCGACGGCGGATGGCAGCTATACCGTGATGGGCGCCGAAAACACCATTCTGGCGTACTGCCATGTCGCGCACGATTGCGTGCTGGGCAACCGGATCGTGATGAGCAATTACGCCGGGCTGGCAGGGCACGTGGTGGTGGACGACCACGTGGTGATCGCGGCCTATGGCGGCGTGCACCAGTTCTGCCGCGTCGGGGCGCATGCGATGGTCGCGGCGTGCACGAAGCTGGTGCAGGATCTCCCGCCGTTCTTCATCGCGGACGGCTCCCCCGGGACCGTGCGGACGTTCAACAAGGTCGGGCTGGAGCGCTTCGGGTTCACGCCGCAGCAGATCGAGCGGGTGAAGCAGGTTTTCCGCATTCTCTATCGCGAGGGCATGAATCGGGCCCAGGCGCTGGACAAGCTGGCGGCGCACCCCGACGCGGAAACGCCGGAATTTCAAAAAGTGCTGACCTTCGCGAAAACCAGCCAGCGCGGGCTGGCGCCGGGGAACTGAGCCGCCGCTCGCGCGCAGCCGGCCGGCGTGACGCGGCGGATGCCCGGGCCGCAACCCACCGGAGCTATTTCTTCCGGTAGACCGTCGCCGGGTCGAAGAGCCGCTCCGCCGTGAACTGCAGTTTCAGCGCGGGATCTCCAAAATCGCCGAGGCGGCGATAGAAACAGGATTTGTAGCCGTTGTGGCAGGAGGCGTTCGCCGCGCCGGTTTGTTCGACCTGGATCAGCAGCACGTCCTGATCGCAGTCGACGCGAAGCTCCTTCACGAACTGCACGTTGCCGGATTCCTCGCCCTTGACCCAGAGCTTGTTGCGGGAGCGGCTCCAGTACGTTGCCTTTTTCGTTTCGATCGTGCGCCCCAGCGACTCCGCGTTCATGAACGCGAACATCAAGACCTCGCCGGTGTGCGCATCCTGGGTGATGCACGGGATCAGTCCGTCGGGGCCGAACTTTGGCTGCAGCGTCGTGCCGAGTTCGATCTCGGCGGTGGTCGTGCGGGCGGGGAATGCGTGGGTGCTCATGGAGGATCGGGCTTACCGATGGACGGCGGACGGCCGAATGCCAAACGCAGAATATCGAAGCTTGCGGCCCCGGCGCGAAATCCGGCCGCGCCGCCGGCTCCCGGCCTCCGTCGCGGACGGGCGTGAACCCGGGACGCGGCGACGCGGGGAGGGCTGGCGAAGGGGTTAAAGCCCGCCGAGCTTCCGCAGGTAATCGTAGGCGTACAACCCGGTCCGATGACCGTCGCTGAAGTCGAAGCGGATCGCGTAGTTGCCGACCCGCTCCCAGCCGGTGACGCGCACCCCCGCAAACGACCTCGGGGAATCTCCGCCATATTGATTCCCCAGGACGTCGCGCTCTCCCTGGGTTTCCGCGCTCGGCGAGGCGGCACGCAGGCGTTCAGCGAGGAAATAACTCTCGGCTCCGTCGTCCCAGGCGATGGCAACCTCATCCCCGATCAGCTGAATATTGGCGGGAGAATGCATTCGGCGCAGCGACGAATTCAGGGCTGCAGCATGAAACTGCAAACCCGATCCGGCAACGCGCGCGCGGTTTTCGTGTCCATGCCGCACGATGGATCCCCGTGCGCAACCTCCGCTTCCTCACGTTGTAGTCGTTGGCGGCGGCTTCGGCGGGCTGGCCTTTTGCCGTCAGTTTCCGGAGCAGCTGGCGAGAGTCACAGTCGTGGATCGCCAGAACCACCATCTCTTTCAGCCGCTGCTCTATCAGGTCGCGACCGCCGGGCTCTCCGCCGTCGACATCGCCCAGCCGATCCGGGCGATTCTGCGCAAGAGGAAACATCGGGAGGTGCTCATGGCGGAGGTCACGGGGCTCGATCCGGCGGCGCGGACGGTGACGCACAGTCGCGGCGAGTTGCGCTACGACTATCTCGTCGTCGCGGCGGGCGGCGAAACGAGCTACTTCGGGCATGGGGATTGGGTGCCGTTTGCGCCCGGGCTCAAGTCGCTCGACGACGCCCTCGAGATCCGGCGCCAGGTGCTGCTGGCCTTCGAAAATGCCGAGTCGGAGAAGGACGAGGAGCGTCGCCGCGAATGGATGACGCTCATCGTGGTGGGCGGGGGCCCCACGGGCGTGGAACTGGCCGGCGCCCTGGCGGAGCTGGCGCGCACCGTGCTCGTGCGGGACTTCCATCACATCGATCCGGCGAAGGCCCGCGTGCTGCTGGTCGAGGGTGGCGCCCGCGTGCTCGGCACGTTCCCGGAGGACCTTTCGGAGAGCGCGAGACGCCAGCTGGAGACCCTCGGCGTCGAGATCCGGGTGGGCCAGCACGTGAAGGCCATCCGGCAGCGGGAAATCGAGATGCCGGACGGACAGATCACCCGCGGGACCGTGATCTGGGCGGCCGGCGTGGCAGCGTCACCCCTGGGCCGCCAGCTTGGCGCCGAGACGGACCGGGAAGGCCGGATCAAGGTTCTGCCGGACCTGAGCGTGCCGGGGCATCCCGAGGTTTTCGCGATCGGCGATCTGGTCACGTTGAAGGATCGCAACGGGCGGGTCGTCCCCGGTGTTTCACCGGCGGCGATGCAGATGGGCAGGCACGTTGCGAAACTGATCGCCAACGAGCTGCGGCGCTCCGTTCCGGCGGGTGGCGGGTCCGCGGCGGCGGCGAAGCCGTCGGGGGAACGCGAGGCATTCGCATACTGGGACAAGGGCAGCATGGCGACGATCGGGCGCTCGAAGGCGGTGGCCGAGATCGGCCGGCTGCACTTCGGCGGGTATCCGGCCTGGCTCGCGTGGCTTTTCGTGCACCTGGTCTTCCTGGTCGGATTCCGCAGCCGCGTCGCCGTCTTCTCGCAGTGGGTTTACTCGTATCTCACCTACAAGCGCGGGGCGCGGATCATTACCGGTACGGGGGGCCCGCAATCCGCAGCCTTGCCCGACGCTCCGCAGTAGACAGCGGGACCGGCCGCGATAGTTTTCCCCAATGCGACTCTCTCTTGCCCCCGCGGTTCTCGCCGCCATTGCGATCGTCACCCAGCTGAATTCCCCCGTGCGGGGGGCCGACGTGGCCGTATCCGTCGACGCGACCCAGGTGCTGCGGAGCGTCGACGACCGGATGTTCGGGCTGAACACCGCGGTGTGGGACGGATTGTTCAAGGATCCGCAATCCCTCTCGCTGCTCCAGGCCATCGACATCCGCGCCCTCCGGTTCCCCGGCGGGTCCACGTCGGATACGTACGACTGGCAGACGAACCGCAGTTACCAGACCGGCACGCGCACGCTCAACAATTGGTCGTGGACGAATTCGTTCGACGACTTCGCGCAGGTCGCCCTCACGCTGCACGCGCAGGTGTTCATCACGGTCAACTACGGATCGGGTACCGCCCAGCAGGCGGCCGACTGGGTCACGTACTCGAACGTGACGAAAGGCTACGGTTTCAAGTATTGGGAAATCGGTAACGAGTGCTACGGCTCCTGGGAGGAGGATATTCACCCGAACAAGTGGGATCCGCTCACGTATGCGACGGCGGCCGCCGACTACCTGGCGAAAATGAAGGCGGTCGACCCGACGATCAAGGTCGGCGTCGTCGTGCAGACCGGGGAGGACAACGTCGACGCCAGCGCCCCGGTCCACAACGTCACCAATCCGCGCACTGGCGCAACGCACCACGGCTGGACGCCGGTGGTGCTCGCGACGTTGAAGTCGCTCGGCGTGACGCCGGACTACGCGATCTATCACCGGTATCCGCTGTCGCCCGGCAGCGAGACCGACGCGAAGCTCCTCTCCGGGATCAGCGTGAGCAACACCACCTGGGCCAACGATGTCGCAGATCTCCGGCGGCAGCTCAACGACTACCTCGGCACGGCCGGACCGAACGTCGAACTCGTCGTGACGGAAAACAACGATGTCTCATCCGAACCGGGCAAGCAGAGCACCAGCCTGGTGGACGGGCTCTTCCTCGCCGACAGCTTCGGCCAGTTGCTCCAGACCGAGTTCACCGGATTCGTCTGGTGGGCATTTCACAACGGGCCGCCGAAGGACGCCAACGGCAATCTCCTCGGCAACTTCAGCCCGTCGCTCTACGGCTGGCGCACATACGGGGACTACGGCGTGCTCTCGCAGACCAATGATCCGCATCCGACCTATTACGCGATGAAGCTGCTCTCCCACTTCGCGCGGCCGGGCGACCGGGTGGTGAAGGCGACGAGCGGCAACGCGCTCCTGGCCGCGTACGCGGTCAAGCGCGCCAACGGATCGCTGGCCCTGCTGGTGATCAACAAGGATCCGGCGGCCACGACCAACGGCAATTTCACCGTGGCCGGCTTCGCACCCGGCGGAACCGCGACGGTTTACAGCTACGGCATTCCGCAGGATGACGCGGCGCGGACCGGGATCGGCTCGCACGACCTCGCCAGCACGACGATGAGCGGGCTGGCGGCGACGTTCCAGGCCACGTTCGCGCCCTATTCGGCCACGGTGATCCTGGTCGACCCCGCGACGCCTTCCGCGCCGACGCAGGCCACCGCCTTCGCGTCGGGCGCAACGGAGGTGACGCTGACCTGGCAGCCGCCCACGACGAACGCCGCCGGCATCTCGGGGTACAAGATCGAACGCGCGACCGATGCGGCGTTCACGCAGGGCTTGAGCACTTTCGCTGCGGGCAGCTCCACGTCGTATTTCGACGACACAGTGGCCGCGAACACGCTCTACTATTATCGGATCTCAGCCGTGAATGCCGCGGGGACCTCGGTCCCGAGCGCGGCGATGCAGGTCACCACCCTGGGATCCGACGCCACGGGATCCGCTCGCATCGTCGACATCGCCACCCGCGCATACGCCGGGACGGGCGACAACGTCACGATCGGCGGCTTCGTCGTCTCCGGCACCAAGCAGGTGCTGCTCCGGGCGGTCGGCCCGTCGTTGAGCGCGCAGGGGCTGGATCCCACCGTCCTCCTGGCGGATCCGACGATGGAAGTGCATCACACGACGGCGGTGATCGGCACGAACAACGACTGGGGCACAAACGCCAACGCGGCGGATATTCCGGTGGTGGCCGCCAGTCTGGGTGCGGCCCCGCTGCTGGGCACGGATACGCGCTCGTCCGCGTTGCTCACCACGCTTTCGTCCGGGGTCTACAGTTTCGTCGTCCAGGGGAACAACGGTGGCACCGGCATCGTTCTGCTCGAGGCGTACGACGCCGGCGGGGGCGACGGGGTGTTCGTGAACATCGCGACACGGGCGAACGCCGGGACGGGCGACCAGGTCGCGATCGGCGGGTTCGTGATCAGCGGATCCGGGGTCAAGCGGGTGCTGATCCGTGCCGTGGGGCCGACACTCATGACCCAGGGAATCGGAGCATCCGAGGTGCTGCAGGACCCGGTGATCGAGTTGCACGATGCGCGCCGCGGCAACGTGGTGATCGCGACGAACGACAACTGGGGCGACAACGGCAACGCGGCGGCGATCGTCACGACCGGCGCGCGCATCGGCGCGACGCCGTTCGCCGGCACCGACACGAGTTCGGCGGCGCTGCTGGTCCGGCTGCCGGCGGGGGTCTACAGTTTCATCGCGCAGGGCAAGGCCGGCACGACCGGGATCGTTCTCGTCGAAGTGTACGACGCCGATTGAGTGCCGAGCCGCGGCGGCGGAACCGCCGGTCGGGAGACCGGCCCCGCCGCCGCTTGGAATTGGACGGCGGACGCGGGTTGACGCGGACGCCATGCCCGGTGCGCGACCGTGGATCGGAAGCGGAGGCCTGCCGGGCGGCGCGCAGCCCGGCGGGATGTCGGCTGCGGCGTGAAACCCGGGACGCGCCCACTACCTTACAGCCGGCTTCAAAACCCGGTCGCACCCGGTCCTGCTGAAATCCGCGCGCAGAAGGAACCCGATTTCCCATCGAATCGGCGTGCCCGGCTCGTTCAGTTGGCTCTCCCGGGCGGATTCGGCTGCCGATCACGGGCTGTCCGGCAGGCTCGGCGGTGGCACGAGCTCGCCGCTCGCGCGACCCGACGGGGAGTCGGGCTCTGCCTCTCGGGCGCGGCGAAGCTGAAAGTGCTGCGTCACCTGGTCGCGATGCCAGAGGGCGCCAGGCTCCACCCGCGTCTTCAGAATTCGAGGACATGCCGGGGGGCGCTTCCGGATGACCAGGCAAAAAAGGGCGCCGGCACCCTTGCAGGTGCCGGCGCCGGAAGGCGGAGCGCTACAACGTGCGTTGCCTCAAAGCTTGTAGTCGATGGAGACGTAACCGAGCGGCCCGCGATAATCGGTGAACCCGCCGGTCGTCGCGTTGGTGCTGTCGACGTAACCGACCTTGGCGTTCACGACGAGCCGGTCGTTGAACTTGTGCTTGATGCCGATCGTGAAGATCGACTCTTCCGCCGCGGCGCCGTACGGCTGGCTCAGCACGGCCAACTGGGCGTTGCCATCGTTCGCGCGGTAGTAGGTGTACTGGACCTGGACGTCGGTGTTCTTTTCCAGCACCCAGCCGCTCAGCACGCTCGCAGTGACGTAGTTGTTATTGGCGTTCTGGAGCACCAGATTCGAATCGAAGCTTATGCTCGTTCCCGACGCGGGAGTGATGCCGGCCCGCGGGTAGATCGTCCCGATCACATTGAACACGACGTTCGCATTGACCTGGACGTAGCACTGGGTGTTCGGGTTCCAGTCGATGGTCTCGCTGATCGTGTGGTTCTTGGAGTCGCACGAATCATAGGCGGGATACGTCGGGAGGAAACCGGTGACCTGCATCGTGCCGGTCTGATAGATATAGCGTGTCGTCGACGTGACCGTCGGCATCAGGTGGGTGATCGCCGTCAGCTTGACTCCGGTGTAGTCGGAATCGAGCAGGTAGTAGTCACCCAGGTTGTAGGAAAAGCCGGTCGACTGGTATTCGCGATGCTTGCGGAATCCCTCGGCGCGGAGGGTTAGGAACTGGGACTGGCGCCAGTTGGCGCCAAGAGTGAAGTCGCCGTTGTCCTCGGAAATGTTGTTGTTGGCGAGGGTTCCGTTCGTGGCCGTGAGCGGATTGTAGGAGGAGGTGTTCTTCTCCGTGCCGCCGAGATTGCGCAGGCTGCCGTCGAAGTAGAGGGAGAGATTGCTGATGCCGGTGTAGCGAGCGTCGAGCACCGGCGTGGCCGAGTGCTGCTGGATCCGGGACCAGTCCACGCGGGGGGTGCTCGTCACCTTGACTGCGGGGTTGCCGGACGCCGCCAGGACGTTGTAGGCGCTGTTGCCGCGAATATACTCGTCCTCGGCGCGAACGCCCAGCTTGAGCGACAGGTCCGGGGCGGCCTTGTAGTCGAACGAGAAGTTGCCCGTGTACACCTTGACCCGGGCGGAGCCCGTCAGCCCCTGGACCTGCGCGGTCGCGACCGGAACGACACCGGTGGCGGTCGGCGTGCTGGTGACGATCGGGCGCTCACCGGTGAAATCACTGTGCACGAGTTGGAAGCTTCCGCCAAAATGCAGGGTGAGCTTCTCGTTGATCACCGTATCCGCGAGACCGGTGACGGCCGACGTCTTGCTGGTGACGCCGTCACTCTGCTGCATGAGAATCTGGTTGTTCATCTGGGCGGCGGGAAGCAGAACGGTCGCCGCCGGCGACGGGAATGGCTTGGCCTCGCCGGGGAAGCGCTTCATATAGCGCGTGTCGAGGTTGTCGACCTTGTCCCCCAGCACCGTCAGTTGCAGGGTGGTGTTTCCCACCGTGTGCTTGAGCGTCGCCTCGAGTGACTGGTGACGCTCGTCGAGATCGAGATAGCTCGGGACGATCTTGCGCACCTGGGAGATCGGGGGGTTGTTGTTCGGCAGACCGGTGAAGTCGGTGTCGCCCCAGATGGTCGAGTCCTTCTGGCCGCTCCGCAGTTCGTTCACGTAGCGGACGGTCAGGACCGGAGCGTTGGGCCGGGCGAGCGTGCCCTCGACCCAGAACTTGCCACGATCGAGGTGCAGTTCCTCGTTCGCGAGCGGCATCCATGCCTTGTTCAGCGGGAAGAAACCGCCGACGCCGTCGTAGAAGGTGCGGAAACGCTGATAACCGACCTCGAAGCTGCCGAGTTCGTCCTTGTTGACGTGCAGCTTCGCGAGATAGTCCTCGGCGCCGGAGAGGGCGCGGCCATCGATGTCCATCGAGGCGGCCTTGCCGAGATCGCGCGAGAAGTGAAGGTCCTCGATTCCGTACGAGCCGTCCGTCGGGCGCTGGAAGCGCTTCGCGTAGGCGGCGGAATCACCGGTGATGGAGGCGGCCTGACCGGTCACCTTGATGTAACTGTCGAACACTGGGAACGCGTCGGCCGGCAGGGTCGACTCGGCGCCGCGGGATTCGACCCCGGCCAGTGCGAGCACTGTGCCGGCGACAACACACCCGGTGCGGACAAATTGGGGAAGGATTGCTCTCATCGTGGGCAAGTTGTTTCGGTTCAATAACGGAAGTGGTTGTTGGCGTTGGAACCGTGCGGCGCCTCATGGCAGCCGGCGCTCCAGCAGGTGCCCTGCATCAGCCGCGTGTTGTGATTTTCCGCGGTGTGCCGGATCGCGTTTGCGTTGATCTGGCCGGAGGAACCCGGGTCCGGCGCCTCTAGATGGCAGCGGAGGCAGAGATTCGCGTCGCGAGCGACGAGCATCTTCGCGTTCACGGACCCGTGCGGATTGTGGCAGGCGGTGCACCCCTCGCGCATCGCGGCGTGCTCGAAGACAAACGGACCTTTCTGGGCCGTGTGGCACTTCGTGCAGGTTTCATTTTGGCCTTCCAGCGCCAGGCCGGTGCCTTTGATCGCGTCGCCCTGGTGCACGTTGTGGCAGTCGACGCAGCTGACCTTGCCGGCCAGCACGGGATGCGTATTCGGCAGGCTGAACTGGCCACGCTTGTCGAGATGGCAGGCGAAGCACGCCTCGGGCGACTTGCCGGGATTCACGATCGAACCCTTTCCGCCGCCGGCCTTGACGTGCACGCTGCCGGGACCATGGCAAGCTTCACAGCCGGTGCTGCCGATCTTGGAGTCAAAGGCCAGGGCGACTCGTGCGTGGGTCGCGGAGGTGAAATGCTCCACCTGGTCGCTGTGGCACTCGGCGCAGGCCTTGTTGCCGACATATTGCGCCCCCGCGATTGCAGGGGGCGCGAGGACGGTGCGGTTGACGGCCACACATCCGATCAGGACGAGGCCCCAAACGGCCACGCCTCCGAAGATCAGTGTGGTCTTGGTCCAACGGTGTTGCTTAGTCATGCGAGAAGATGCCGGGGTTGGTTCTTGGTATAGTGCCAAAGCTGGGTTTGCTGGCGTATCGCTGTCACTATCTCGAAATATCGGCACGATGACTGCGCATAGGTTGCCTAGATGCGCGCACAGTTTGTCGTTTGCGGACCAAAATACGCGTATGCAGCGAGAAGAATCGCCAAACAGCCAAAATATGCGGAGTGACTTCGGCGGGCCAAAAAACGCGTTGAGCCGAACAATATTTGATGAGCGCAATATATGCGCAGCCGATATGGTCTGGAGATCGCAGTGCGCACTCCGCGCCTGCCGCATATCACCCCCTATCAGACTGGATCACATCCCCCATGACCACCACGCGTCAGATCGTTGTCCTTGCTTTTGTCTTCGCCGGCGCAGCGCTCACCGCCCGCGCCGCCGATGCCGCCGCAAACTGGTCCGACAAATGTGCCAAGTGTCATGGCGAGGACGGCAAGGGTGACACCAAGATGGGCCACAAGCTCGGGATCGCTGATTTCACCGATCCCAAGGCGCAGGCCAAGTTCACCGACGCGCAGGCGCTCGATGCAATGAAGTCCGGCTTGAAGGACGACAAGGGCAAGTTGCGGATGAAGCCGGTTGAGGGTCTCTCCGATGACGAGATGAAAGCGCTGGTACCTTTCGTCCGCGCGCTGAAGAAATAGCCGAAGCAGGATCGCGCCGCCATCGCTCCGCGAAGCTGCTCCATGGAATCTCCCGCTCCCCGGCGCCCGAATGCAACCGGCGCCCGCACCAACTGGCTGCTGGCCGGAGTCGCATTGGGCTTTTTTGCCCTCGCGGGTCTGCTGCTCGCCACCCCCTGGGGTCACCTCCCGGCGAAACAGTCGATCGCGCTGGTCGATCGGAAATTCCTCGAGACCACGCCGTGGCGGCAGACGTATGCCGACCTGGTCAAGGCGAAGGCGGACTTGTCCGACTACGATTGCTATGGCTGTCACGAGAAAAACCAGCCGCCGACGATTCGCTATGATGCGAACCAGAAGATCATCGTGCCGCCCGAGCACTCGGACGTGGTGATGGCCCACGGCTCGCACGACCGGAACAACCTCTGTTTCAACTGCCACAACGAGCAGAACCTGCTCACGCTCCAGGTGCGCAACGGCCGCGAGGTGAAGTTCGACGACATCCCGTCGCTTTGCGGCAGCTGCCATGGTCCGACCTATCGCGACTGGGAGGCCGGCGCGCACGGCCGGACCAGCGGCTACTGGGACCGGAGCCGCGGCGGCATCACCCGGCTGAGCTGCGCGAACTGTCACAATCCGCACGCGCCACGCATTCCGACCCGGGCGCCGGCGCCGGGACCCCACACGTTGCGCGCTTCCGACGAACCGCGTGTCGCCGCCGCCGCGCCCCATTGACATGCCCCTGCCTTCCTCCTCCGCCGACCGGACGTCCGATGCCGCGATGAGCCGCCGCAGCTTCCTGCGCGGCGCCGCCGCGTTCGGCGGACTCACCGCGCTGGCCGCGAGCCTCGCGCCGCTGCGCGAGCTGCACGACTTCACCTCGACCGAGCAGTTCCTCCAGAAGTACTACAAGGAACTGACGCCGGACGAGATGACGAAGGTGCTGAACCGGATCGCCCGCGAGGTGGAGCGGCAATACGGAATCCGGCCGCACGTGCGCGACCTCAAGCCGATGGACGGCGTCGAGTTCGTCTACTGCCTGAACCTGACCCGCTGCATCGGCTGCCGCAAATGCGTCCACGCCTGCGTCGCCGAGAACAACCAGTCGCGCAACCCGGAAATCCAATACATCCGCGTGCTGCGGATGCCCCACGGCTCCCTCGACATGGACAAGGCCGAGCACAACTACGCGCCCTCGCAGGTGCCCGAGCCCGGCTATTTCTACATGCCGGTCCAGTGCCAGCAGTGCAAGAACCCGCCCTGCGTCAAGGTCTGCCCGGTGCACGCGACCTGGCAGGAGACCGACGGCATCACGGTCATCGATTACGACTGGTGCATCGGCTGCCGCTACTGCGAGGCGGCCTGCCCGTACTGGGCGCGGCGATTCAATTTCACGAAGCCGCAAATTCCGCCGGACCGGCTCAATCCGAACATGGCCTATCTGGGCAACCGGCCCCGTAAACAAGGGCGTGATGGAGAAATGCCATTTCTGCATCCAGCGCACCCGCGCCGGCCGCTATCCCGCTTGCGTCGAGGTCTGCCCCGTCGGCGCGCGCAAGTTCGGCAACATCCTCGATCCCAACAGCGAGGTCTCCTACATCCTGCGCACGAAGCGGGTCTTCATCCAGCTGAAGGAGGAGATGGGGACCTCGCCCCGGTTCTTCTACTATTTCGACGTATGATCACCGCGGCGCGCAACTACTTCCGTTTCCTCTGGCGCTGCGGTCGCATCGCGTTCGTCGGCGACTGGCGCTACTACGCCTGGATGGGGCTGCTGACGGCGGTCGTGCTGCTCGGGCATCAACGCCTACTGCAAGCAGTTCGTCAACGGACTGATCACGACGGGCATGAGCGACCAGGTCTCGTGGGGCGTTTACATCGCCAACTTCACCTTCCTCGTC
This sequence comes from uncultured Verrucomicrobiae bacterium, assembly GCA_963705935.1. Classification (GTDB taxonomy): domain Bacteria; phylum Verrucomicrobiota; class Verrucomicrobiia; order Opitutales; family Opitutaceae; genus Opitutus. The sequence continues at coordinate 640,774 of OY970130.1, forward strand.
GGCGTGGCCGCGGCGGCCGTGATGATGGTCATCCCGGTCTACATCTACGACAACGAGGAGCTGCACGACCTGGTGATCTTCGGCGAACTGCTCGCCGTCGCGGCCATCCTGATGTGCCTGGCCTTCGTCACCGTCGACCTCGGCCGGCCCGACCGTTTCTGGCACCTGATCCCGGGCCTCGGGCAGCTGAACTTTCCCGCCTCGATGCTGAGCTGGGACGTGATCGTGCTCAACGGCTACCTGCTGCTCAACGTGCACATCTGCGGGTACCTGCTCTACTGCCGCTACAATCACCGGAAGCCGGCGAAGTGGTTCTACATTCCCTTCGTCTTCATCGCCATCGTCTGGGCGGTCTCGATTCACACGGTCACCGCGTTCCTCTATGTCGGGCTCGGCGGGCGGCCGTTCTGGAATTCATCGATCGTCGGCCCGCGCTTCCTGGCCTCCGCGTTCACCGCCGGGCCGGCGTTCATCATCCTGGCGCTGCAGGTCATCCGGCGCGTCACCCTTTACCGGATCACCGACAAGGCGCTGCTGACGCTGCGCAGCATCGTGCAGGTCTCGATGCTGATCAATGTGTTCCTCCTGATCAACGAGGTGTTCAAGGAGTTCTATTCCGGCAACCTGCACGTCGCCTCGTCACGATATCTCTTTCTCGGGCTGCACGGCTACCATGCGCTGGTGCCCTGGATCTGGACGGCGGTCGCGCTGAACGTCGGCGCCATGGTGCTGCTCGTGCTCCCGGTCAGCCGCAGCCTGCGGTGGTTGAACCTCACCTGCGTCATGGCGATCGTCGGCATCTGGATCGAAAAGGGCATGGGCTTGGTCGTGCCCGGTTTCATCCCGACGCCGCTGGGCCAGATCGTCGAATACACCCCGTCGCTCAACGAGACGCTGGTCTGCCTCGGCATCTGGGCGTTCGGGCTGCTGTGCTACACGATCTTCCTGCGGATGAGTGTGCCGATCCTGCAGGGGCGGCTTTCGAAGGCGAACGAGGGTCTGCCGGAGCTTCAGGGCGACGAGCCCGCGATGGCGGACGGTCCGGTCCACGCCGGCCATTGAGCCGACCGAAAACCCCGCCATGTCCCGGCAACTCACCGCGGAAGACGCCCGCCAGTCGCTGACCGCGCATGTCGAGGCGCGCGGCGTCGAGGCTCTCGTCAAGTATGGGCCGAAGCTCGACCTGGACGGATTGCAACGCCTGCTGGCCGACCGCGCGTTCGTCCGGTATCCCTGCGAACTCGTCTTCGATGCGGCGGCGCTCCAGCCCGGCGAATTCGCGCATCCCGAGCCGAAGGGCGACCGCCCCGAGGACGGTTTCGCGATGTTCGTCCATCCGCGTTTCGCGACGCAGCCCGAACACGTTCCGGCGCTAGTCCTCTATCAGCTGGTCGCGGTGAACTACGGCGAGTTCGCCTCCGCCGGCGACGCGGAGACCTTCGCCGCGGCCGCGCTCGGACTCACCCGCGACGAAGTGTACGCGATCCTGTGCGCGTGCGCCGACCAGCTCGACGAACCGGACGTCGGCGGCGCCTGCGGCTGCGGCGGCACCGGGTGCTGACCGCGCATCCGGCGCTCAGCGGGCGGCAGGTGCACTGGAGTCCGGACGCTGCCGCCGGCGCAGCCGGCTGAAGGAAAGCGAGACGACCAGCAGCGCCGTCCCGAGCACGAGGAACGAAAGCACGCGATACGCCGGCTCGAACCGGCTGGTGCCGACGACCGCGAGGTAACCGGTGGTAAGCAGCAGCGTGGCATGCCCCATCCACCGGAACTTCCGGCTGCGTACCAGAAAGTTCATGACGTAGTAGAACACCGCCAGTCCGACCCAGGCCAGCCCGACGTAGCCGCCCGGCACCAGGTGGTACAGGGCGTAGGGGAAAATGACGAAGGCGCTGAGCAGGTAGGCATTGCGCATCAGCTCGGTCTTCAATTCGAGCCGGCTCTTTTGCCAGTTCATGATGCGCGCGCTCAACAGGGCGACGAAGCCGAAGCCGATGCTGATCCCGGTCTCGCGTTCGGCGACGAAGACGTACCCGAGCACGATCAGCACGTAGATGAGGAAGTTCGCGACGACGATCAGGCGCGAGCGGAACCAGATGGCGGTGGCGATGACCACGACACTTTGCGCGGAGAGCCAGACGAAGACGTCGGGCACGGCTGCCAGCTTGATGATCGCCATCGTCAGGGCCAGATAGCCGGTCATGGCGTAGAAGAACGTGGAAACACGGCTCCGCTCGCGCACCCAGAACGCCACCGCGAGACCGAGGAAGGCGAGCGAGGCGGCCAGGTGCAGCGCCACAAATCCGGCGCCGTAGCCGGCGGCCGTGTGCACGAGGAAAACGCCATAGAGGCCACAGTTGAGCAGCGCGCTGTTGTTCGTGATCGCGTCCTCGCCCTTCCGGTCGCGGCGCAGCAGCGCGGCCCCGGCGAACACGATCATGGCGGCAAGCAGGAAGACGGGACCGTTCGCCGGATCCGTGACGCACTGCACGGGATGCCCGAGGAACGGGTTGTTCGCCGCCCAGGCCAGATAGATCGTTCCGCACAACGGAATGCCCGCGAGCACCAGTGCCGTCCAGCCGGCCGCACGGCTCAGGATCACGACGAGTACCGCGACGGCGACGACGGTGGTGAGCGTGAACCACGGTGCGTCGATCGCGACGGCCGAAACGCCGGCTGTCGCCAATGCCAGGCAGGCGAGCCAGGGCGATTTCCAGCGCAGTGCCAGCGCCAGGTCGACGACGACGGGCAGCACCAAGAGAACCCGCGCCCAGGGAACGGAAAGTCCGAGCGCCGGATGGGCGCCAAACGCGTACAGGCGCAGCGTGGAAAGATAGAGCAGCGCCATCGCGGAGGCGCGGAGGTATCGCGCGACCATCGCGAACGAGTCCCGCCAGAGCCGCGCCAGCATGAACAGTCCGGCGACGAACGCATAGCCGGCCATCGAGGGGAGGGCGGCCGGCGCGTTCGCGAAAGGCAGCGACAGCATGAAACCGGCGCCGACCGTCAGGACGACGATGCCCGCCTTCGCGAACCAGTTCTGCCCCACCTCGTATTCCAGCTCGTCCTCGGTCCGGGCACGGGTCGCCGGCTGTTCCTCGATCGGGCGGTCACTCTCGCCGGCGCGGACAGACGGCCGGTCGGCCGTGCGTTCGGTAACGGCGATCCGCGACTCCAGAGCGTCAATGCGCGCTTCCAACCGGATGATACGGGCAGCCAAATCCGGCTCCTGAGTGTGCTGGCGGGGGTCTTCAGCCATCGGACGCGGAAACGCAGGCAGGGTGGGGAAATGCCGGAGCGAGGTGGCGGCTTCCTTGAACTATGGGCGGCCAATGCGGATTCGACTACCGTCCCGTTGCCCTAGGCTCCGCATTTATTGGCCAGTTTTAGCGCTGCGCCACGCATTTATTGCCGGGCTTGATCGGGCTTGGGGGCGAGGTCAGCCCAGTCCGATCCGGGGGGCCCCAGTTCATTCTTTGCCGCCTGCGCGGCACGGATGCCTGCGAGCGAACCCGGGCCGGACGGGTTCGCGATCCGTTTCGAAATGGCCTGTTTGCCGAAAACTACTCCTGGATGCCGCCGTTGTGGCAATCGGAGCAGGTGAGGTCGGGATCGTAGTCGCCGCCGGGATGCTTGAATTTGAGTCCCTTGGCGGAAAACGTCTCGAGTTCGGCCCCGGCGCCTTGCGCGATGATCGAGTGACAGGAGGTGCAGTCGCTCGCCCGGACGGTTTGTCCTGTCGCCGTGCGGTGCCTGTCGTCGTGACACCGGAAGCAGCCCGGCCAGTCCTTGTGGCCGATATTGCTCGGATACACGCGCCAGTCCGCCTTCCGCTCGGGAAAGATGGTCTCCGAGTAGATGCGTTGCACCGCGGCGATGGTGGCGGGAAGTTCGGGTTCGCCCGCGTACTTGGTGCTCAGGAACGCGGCGATCTTCGGCATCGCTTCCGCCTCGGTCTTGGTGTCCTTCTGCGTCAGCGCCTGCACCGCGATCCGTTTCAGGTTCGGCAGTCGGGTGCCGAGCGTGCCGGCGGCCATCGCCGACTCGACCGATTGGTTCGCGGTGGGAAACACGTGCGCCGGCCGGTTGTGGCAGTCCATGCAATCCATCACCCGGATCCCGGCGGCGGGCGGCTCACCCTTGAAAGCCGGGGTGCGAAAGATCTGGACCGAGCCGTCCTTCAGGTTGGTCACGCGCATCCACGGAATCTCCTGACGCTTCTCGTCGGAGGCGTAATACTCGACGCGACTCGCGGGGTTGACGTGCCAGTGGATGCCGCCGGCCGGACTGCCGGGAGCGCCCGTGTTCACATGCATCAGCATGCGCACGTCCGAGGGGGTGTTCTTCTTGTCGGAAAGGAAGTGGTTGAACTCGACGTCGATGTTGCCGGCGAACTTCTGGGGCCAGTGGCACCGCTCGCACGTGTCCTGTGCCGGTCGCAGGTTCCGGATCGGCGTTTCGATCGGCCGCTTGTAGTTGTTGAGGACGTAGGCGATCAGCTGGTGCGTGCCGTTGATCTTCGCCTTGATGAACCACTCGGCGCCGGAACCGACGTGGCACTCGACGCACTCGACCCGGGCGTGTGCGCCGCGGCGATACGTGACGTACTCGGGGTTCATGGCGCGATGGCACACCTCGCCGCAGAACTGGGTCGATTCGGAGTAGTGGTAGGTCTGGTAGCTGCCGAACGCGCTGAGCACGAGAAACAGCACGCCGGCGACGCCGAAGACCGCCAGCAAGCGGCGCTGGCGCTGGCTGCTGAAATCGAGCTGCCACCGGTCCGGCCGCGCCGCGTGGCGCAGCGCATATCGCCGCTGCATCCAGGCACCCACGATCACGGCGGCCAGGCCGCCGATCAAAAACATCGGCGCGACCAGATACGTCAGGATCCCGAGATATGGATTCTTCTCGTGCTGGGAAAAGTCCATCCAGACGAGGAACGCGAACGAGAAGAGGGCGCCCACCGCGACGACACCGCCGGTCGCGCTGATCCAGTTGTTGAAGGCCGAGCGCGGGGGGCGGGCGGCGGGGAGCGGGCTCTGGGTCGGTTCGGGCATGATCGGAAGCGGTGGGCTGGTGCAGGCGGGGCGACAAAAAAAGCGGGCCGGCAAGCGGCCCGCAGATCAATCGAGGATCAAACGTGCATGCGGGCTCGGATCAGGCCTTGAACTTGCGGATGTAGGCCACGAGGTCCGAGATCTCCTGGGCGGAAAGATCGTCCTTGTACGGTTTCATCTTTTCCTTGCCGTCCTTCTTCACGCCGTCGGCGATCGCCTTCGTCATCTCCTCGTCCGTCAGTTTCGCCTGAACGGCCGGATCGGTGTAGTCACGAAGGCCCAGTTTCTTGCCGGTCTTCGTCTGGCCCTTGCCGTCGGCCCCGTGGCATTTCTGGCAATGGTTCTCCCAGTTGTCCGCGGCAGCGGCGGCCTGGCTGACGGCGGTCGCCACGGCAAAGACGGCGGCGGCAAGAGCAATTTTGGTGCTGTTTTTCATTGTGGGGGGTTCTTCAATACGAATGGGTGAAACAGTCGAAACGTCGTCCGTTCACAATGCCTCAGTTGGGAAAACCAAGCTGCGCATGTGTTGCCAAGTTGAACGCAAACCTTGCGTTTGTCGGGTAAAAAATGCGCACTTGCCGCTCCCGAAAGTGCCGGTGCCTGGTGTGCGTTTATTGTTCGCAGGGGCAAAGACTGACTAACAGTGCGCAAGGAATGCGCAGCGTAGGCTCGGAGGCTGCGGCATCATGTTCCTTCACGTCACACATGTCCAAGTCACGCTCCCCCCGCCTGATCCCATTGTCCTCCATCGTCCGCGAAACCCGAAAGCCCCCGCGAACCGGTAATTGCCGTGCGCCCTGGCGCATCGGCGCCTGGTCGATCCTGCTGCCGCTCGCGGCTGCCTTAACGGGCTGCGGTGATTCGTCGGTGAAGGCGTACCGAATACCGAAAGAGAAAGAAGCCGCGCCGCGCGACAATGTCGCGACGGAGCAGGCGCCGCCCGCGCCAGCCGCTGGTGGTGCGATGCCCGCGTTCGCCTCGGCCGGCTCCGATGCCGGTTCGCTGGCCTGGACTGCGCCGGCGGGCTGGACGCCAAAATCCGGCTCGGCGATGCGCAAGGGAACCTACGCGGTGGGTGCGGATGGCGGAGCGGCCGCGGACCTGTCGATCACGGCTTTCCCCGGAGATGTGGGAGGCGAGACGGCGAATGTGAACCGGTGGCGCGGCCAGATCGGCCTCCCGGAACTGCCGGACGCGGACGTGCCCAGCTCGGTGACTCGGCTGGAAGCAGCCGCTCTTTCCATCGGGTACGTCGAACTGGCGAACGGCGGCCAGCGCATGCTCGCCGCGTTCGTGCCCTATCGCGGCGCGACCTGGTTTTTCAAACTGACCGGGCCGGACGCGGTCGTCGCGGGTGCGAAACAGGCTTATGTCGATTTCCTGCGCACGATCCGGCCGGCCGCGGTGGCCGCCAGCGAACCTGCCGCCGCCGCCGTCGTCCCGGCAGCCGGCGGCGCACCGCTCCCATCGCCCTCCGAGATGGCGAACACGGCGGTGGCCAAGGCGGACGGCCCGGGACTGAAGTGGACCGCACCCGCGCATTGGCAGAGCAAGCCGGCAACCGTGATGCGCCAGGGCAGCTACACGGTGAATGGCGCCGACGGCGCGACCGCAGATGTTTCGATCACCGCGTTTCCCGGCGACGTCGGAGGTGAACTCGCGAACGTGAACCGTTGGCGCGGGCAGCTCGATCTGCCGGCGGTGACGGCGGCGGACATCGACTCCGTGGTCGTGCGGCAGAAGCAGGGCCCGCTCAACCTGACGATCGTCGACCTCACGGGGGGCGGCACGGTTGGGCGCCAGCGCATGCTCGGGGCGATGGTGCCGTTCAACGGCGCCACGTGGTTCGTCAAGCTGCTCGGCCCCGAGGCGCTCGTGGCGCGCGAAAAGCCGGCCTTTCTCGACTTCCTGCACACCCTCCAAGCCCCCTGACCGAAATGACTGCTTTCCTGCGCGAAGTGCGCGATACGCTCGCCTCCCTCAAGCTCACCGTCGTCCTGATCGTGTTCTCGATTGTGCTGATCCTCGCGGCGACGCTCGACCAGGTGAATCTCGGGATCTGGGCGGTGCAGCAGAAGTATTTCCATTCGTTCGCCGTGTTCTGGCGGGTCGGCGGCGTCTCGCTCGCGGTATTTCCCGGCGGATACACGATCGGCGGGTTGCTGCTGGCCAACCTGATCGCCGCGCACCTCTTCCGGTTCCGGCTCTCCTGGCGCAAGTCCGGCATCTATCTCGTCCACACCGGGCTGATCCTGCTCCTCGTCGGCGAGCTGCTCTCCGGGTTGTGGCAGGACGAATACCAGATGCGGCTCGACCAGGGGGAAACGAAGAACTTTTCCGAGAGTTTCCGCGCGGTCGAGCTGGCGATCACCGACACGACCAGTCCCGCGTTCGACGACGTGGTCGCGGTGCCCGAGTCCGTGCTCGCCCGGCAGGGCGCGGTGCAGCACCCCAAGCTGCCCTTCCGGGTGGAAATCAAGTCCTACCTGCCCAATTCCTCGCTGCAGATGCGGAGCGGGGCGACGGGTGACACCGCCGGGGCCACGGCCGGCGTCGGCGCGCGGGTGATGGCGCTGCCGCAGCCGCTGACCTACAAGCAGGACGAGCGCAACCTGCCGAGCGCGCTGGTCGAGCTGGTCGGCCCCGAGGGTCCGCTCGGGACCTGGCTCGTATCCGTGATGCTGATGGAGCCGCAGCGGTTCGAGTTCGGCGGCCACGCGTACAAGCTGGCCCTGCGCTTCGCCCGCCACTACAAGCCGTTCTCGCTGACGCTCCTGAAGTTCAGCCACGACCGGTACGCGGGCACGGACATCCCGAAGAACTTCTCGAGCCGGATCCGGCTGACGACGCCCGACGGGCGCGACGATCGCGAGGTGCTGATCTACATGAACAACCCGCTGCGCTACGCCGGACTGACGTTCTACCAGGCGGGATTCGAGAACAACGATCGCACGACGATCCTGCAGGTGGTGCGCAACCCCAGCTGGCTGATGCCCTACATCGCCTGCTCGATCATGACCCTGGGCCTCTGCATCCAGTTTGGCATCCATCTGGTCGGGTTCGTTGCGAAACGCCGGACCGCTTCCCCCGCCGCCGCATGAAAAAGCATCTTCCCCTCCTGATTCTTCTGGCCGTCGCCGCAGGCGTGATCGCCTCGCTGCTGCCGCCGCGCAACCCGGGCGAATACGACATCGTCGGGTTCGGCCGTCTGCCGACGCTCGTCAACGGGCGGCTGAAACCGCTCGACACGGTGGCGCGGACGACGCTGCTCGTGCTGCAGGGACGGCAGCGCGTGGCGGCGCCGGACGGACGCAGCCTGGCGCCGGACGAGTGGCTGCTCGACGTGCTCTACCGGCCGGAGGTCGCGCACGCCTATCCGACGTTCGAGATCGTGCATCCGGACGTGCTGGCCATGCTGAACCTGACGCCGGCGGACGGCGCCGGCCGAAAGCGTTTCTCGTTCAACCAGCTCGCGAACGGGCTCGCCGAACTGGACCGGCAGTCGAAGCTCGCCGACAACGTCGAGTCGGCCGTGCGGACCCCGTTCCAGCGCGCGGTGATTCAGCTGCGGGATGCGGTGGTCCTGTATCAGCGGCTGCAGAGCAGTCTCGTCGCTCCCGGCGTCGAGGGCTATCTCGACCGGCTGGCCGCCTTCGAGCACACGGTGCCGGCGGGAGCGGCCGCGCTCGCGGCGAAACGCGCGGGCCGGCCGTACGACGCCGCCGCCGCCGCCGCGATGCAGGAGCTGAACGAAACCTTTTCCAGCCTGGAGACCTTTGGCTACCTGCTGCCGATTCCACCCCTCACCGGCAAGACGGATGCGATGGGCTGGAAGAACGCGGGCGAGTCGCTGAGCGCCAGCGTGGCCGACGGGCGGTTGAACCCGGCGATGCGGGCGTACATTGCCATGGGCCAGGCCTGGCGGGGCTATCAACCCGCGGCATTCAACGCGGCCGTGCACGACTACCGAGCGCAACTCGACCACGACATTCCCGGGATCCTGCACCGCTGCGACGTCGAGGCGCGGTTCAATGCGGCGCAGCCGTTCTACACGAGTTCACTGATCTACGTGCTGGCGTTCCTGCTCGCGGTGTTTTCGTGGCTGAAATGGCCGGACACGCTTGGCCGCGCGGCGTTCTGGCTCGTGGCGCTGGCCTGGGTGATGGCGACGGTGGGCATCGGCGTGCGCATGTGGCTCGAGCATCGGCCGCCGGTGACCAATCTGTACTCCTCGGCGCTGTTCGTCGGCTGGGGGGCGGTGGCACTTTGCCTGGTGCTCGAGGCGGTGTATCGCAACGCGATCGGCAGCGTCGCCGCCGGCCTGATCGGTTTCGCCACGCTGCTCATCGCCCATCACCTGGCGCTGGGTGGCGACACGATGGAAATGATGCGGGCGGTGCTCGACTCGAATTTCTGGCTGGCGACGCACGTCGTCACGGTGACGGTCGGCTATTCCGCGACGTTCCTCGCCGGATTTCTCGCGCTGATCTATGTCTTCCGCGGGCTGTTCACCCGCTCGCTGGATCCGCAGACGGCCAACGCGCTGGCGCGGATGGTCTACGGCGTGGTCTGTTTCGCCACGCTCTTCAGCTTCGTCGGAACGGTGCTGGGCGGGATCTGGGCGGATCAGTCCTGGGGCCGGTTCTGGGGCTGGGATCCGAAGGAGAACGGCGCGCTCATCATCGTGCTGTGGAACTCGCTGATCCTGCACGCCCGGTGGGGCGGGCTGGTGCAGGCGCGCGGGTTGATGGCGCTCGCGATTTTCGGCAACATCGTCACGAGCTGGAGCTGGTTCGGCGTGAACATGCTCGGCGTGGGACTGCACAGCTACGGCTTCATGGACTCGGCGTTCTGGTGGCTGCTGGGTTTCGTCGGAACGCAGCTCGCGGCGATCCTGCTCACTGCGGTGCCGCAGGCGAAATGGCGCAGCTTTCAGGCCGCCGCCGGAGCCCGGCCGTCGCGCCGCGTCGCGTCCGGTGAACTTGTCTCGTAACGGGTGAGGCGGCCCTCCGGGCTCGCAGAGCGGGCGGATTCGGTCCGTTCCGGGGCGACGATTTCCGGACCGTCTTCGGCGTGGTTGCTGGTGCCCGGACGGCAAGCGAGAAGGCGCGAAACGCGGGCTCGTGCCGGTGGGCCGCCGCGCGCCGGCCGGCCGGGCAGACGCGCCGGACGCAAGTCGCCGGACTTCCCTGGGCGGCGGCGAGCGCCCGAGCTGCAGCTGCAGCGATCCAGCGGTGGCGATTCTCAGATGCTGGCGGCACACCCTTTGTTGTCCGGTCCGGGTTGCAGGGAGAGGAGGCCGGCGCGCTTCGACTCCCGAGCTTGCGGAGGGCTGACGCGCGTCGACGGACCTCCACTTCCGGTGGCGCGCGATCGCCGACTTTTCGGCACGCGCCGGCCGGCGCTGCCTGAGCGATGCGTCGCCGCTAGTGTCGGCGGCACGCCCGGGTCGGGATGGCGTCCGCTTGACCGGGCCGGCCGGGCCCAGCCCGTTGGCGCGCGGGCGAGATCCCGGCGGCGCGCTTCGAGCGGCGGAGCCCGGCGTCCCCGCCGGGCTGATGCGCGGCGCGGGAATCTCAGTGACCGAGCCGCGAAAGCATGGCGTAGACGATGAGTACGAGCAGGACGAGTCCGGTGCCGAAGAACAGGAAGCCGAATGCCTTCGCGATCTTTTTCCGGCCCTCCCATTCGTCCCTCACGCGATGGTCCTCCAGCCGGTTTTCCCGGACCAGCCGGTCGTACCAGCGCTTGCGCTCGTGGAGCATCTCCGTCTTCGAGACGCGACCGGAGAAGATCACCGTGTCCATCGGGAACTTCTCGATCCGGAAATGCGTGTTGAAGAAATGGAACGTGAAGATGAATCCGGCCGCCAGCAGCGCCTCGTCGGAATGGATCACGAGGGCGATGTTGATCATCCAGCCCGGCATGAAGAGCGTGAAGAACTTGGGGAACCACATGACCAGGCCGGAGACGCCGATCGCGAAGACGCCCCAGAACACGGCGAAGTAGTCGAAGCGTTCCCAATACGTCCAGCGGTCGAACTGCGGGCGCGGACCCTTGCCGAAGAACCATTTCTGGTGGGCGACGAAATCGCGCCAGTCCTGGATCGACGGCACCATCGAGTCGGGTCCAAAGACCGCGCCGAAGAACCGTCGCAGCTCGAGCCGTCCGGTTTCCGGATTGCGCAGCGCCCGGCGCCCGCGCCAGAGGGAGATGATCAGCTCGCCGACGTGCAGCGCGAAATAGGTGAAGGTGATGACCGCGCCGAAATGGTGGAGCGAGCGCGCGACCGCGGCGCCGCCGATGAGGTTGAAGATCACCTTGGCCCAGGCCGTGTAGTAGAACTTCAACGGCATGCCGGTGATGACGAGCAGGAGAAAACTCGTGACCACCATCAGGTGCAGGAAACGTTCGAAGGCGGTGAACCGCGTGTACTGCACGTCGTCGGCGTGCTGCTGCACGATCGCTTCGCGGAACGTCTTCGAGTCGGTGAGATAGAGGTAAACGGAGCGGAAGAGCCAGAACAGCGTGTGCAGCCCGAAGAACGCGAACACGCCGATGAGCAGCGCGGTCATGAACAGGAACACCCGGTTCAGCCCCGGGTAGTTCACCTTGTCGAGCGGGTTGGCGTGCGGCTGGTATTCGGCGAACTTCGCGTTCACGCCGGGGTGGCACTGCTGGCACGTGGACACGATCCGGGCCTTGGACAGCCGCGAGCGTGGATCGCTGACTGGGAAAACGTCGTGGTGTCCGTGGCAGTCGTAGCAGGCGGCGACGTCGGAGGCGACGTTCGGCTGGCCCAGCGCCATGGCCTTGCCGTGATAGGTTTCGCGGTAGTGGGAGAGGCGATCCTGGTGGCATTTCCCGCAGCTCTGGTCGCTGGCGGACTTGAAGTGCGCGGTCGCGGGTTTCTCGATGTCGTGGGCGCTGTGGCAGTCGGTGCAGACCGGACCCCGCTTGTCGCCTTTCACGAGCAGCTGGCCGTGCACGCTGGCGTTGTACGTCTTTTCGATCCCGACGTGACACACGCCGCAGGATTTCGCGATGTTCGCGTGGTTGGTGTGCGAATCCTTGTCGACGCTGCGCTTGATGTCGTGGACTCCGTGGCAGTCGGTGCAGGCCGGGGCGACGATCAGGCCCATGCGCACCAGCGCCTTGCCATGGATGCTGTCGAAATAGTGGCTGGCGGCATTCGTCTGCGCGATCCGGTACTCCTTGGTGAGCTGCGCGTTGTCGTGGCAGGTGCCGCAGGTGTTCGGCAGGTTCAGCTTGAACACCGGCGAGTCGGCCTGCTTCACGGGCACGATTTCGTGACTCCCGTGGCAGCTGGCGCACGAAGCCGCGTCCGACGCCCCCATCTTGTGGCTCATGCCATGAATGCTCGTCGCGTACTGCCGCACGGGACCGGCGTGACAAGGCATGCACTGGGCCGGAGCGACCTTGGAATGCGACGTGTCGGTGATGTCCGCGTGGCAATCGACGCAGTTGAGTTTGCCGTGAACGGATTTCGCGAAGAGCTCGGGCCGGACGCCGACCCAGACGGGCGGCTGCCCCTTCTTGACGTTCTGGAGCTCCGCCTCATGGCATTCCATGCACTCCTTGTTTGCGATGACGGGCGCGGGCTTCGTCGCCACGGCGACCGTCGCCACCGGGCCGGGCAGGCCGCTGGCGGCCGAGAGCGGAGCCGTGGCTGCGGATTCTGCCAGGGACAGAACCGGAGCCAGGGCACTACAGGCGAGAATGCGGGCGAACCACGGACGCAGGAAATTCATGGGGCGGCACATCATTGTGCCGGCGAAGCTCCCCTGGGTCTGCGCGAGCGTTGCGGGTTGATGCGCGTTTCTTGCCTAACGTGCTGCGCGTTTCTTGATGCTTGGAGCGCACATCTTGCGCGCGCCCGACTACGCAATAATTGCGCTCCGACGTGTCCTTGCGGTCAACGTACGCCAAGGCGGTCCGAGCATCACAGCGCCAGACTCGCAGACGACCCGGGAAACTCGCCCGACCGCGCGGCATTTTGCCATGCCTGGTCAGGCGCGACGAGAATGGCTGGACGCAAGCACCTGGCAGGCGTGCGCACCTGCTCGGCCGTTGGAGTAGCGAAGGGGGCGGGGTCGAATCTACTCGGTCGCGATCGCGGCGGTCGATCGCCCGGGCGGCGCGACGCCGAACACTTCACGTTCCGCTTCCAGCCAGCGATCCAGGTCGCTCCGCGCGTCGCCGCGCTGGAGCACCGTCAATTCATCGGCGCGGCGTGCGATCCGGAGCTGAAGCTCGACGAGTTCCTTTTCGGTCGTGGGGAGCGCCGGAGAAGGACTCGAATCGGGACGTTTCATGACGTGGGGTGGGTTGAGGTGATGGCCGAACGGCGACATCGTCGGTCACCGTAGAAAGCGAATCAGCCATGACAATATCTCAGGGGTTAAGATCCAGCAACGAACCGGCGGGGGCTCACCGATCGCCGCGCACCAAGGCAAACATTCTATTTTCGGCCTGAGCGCCAGCGAGTTAAGCGGAAAATACTCCGAGCCTCGGACCTTACGCACGCGGCCCCACGGCACAAACGGCACTTTTCGGTCCGCTCAGGCCGGCCCCGACGCGACGCGATGCAGCGTGCCTGCTGCGCGGCGGCCGGAAACCCGGCTCCGCCGGACGCGAAGCACGCGCCGGTAGAACGCCTCGTACGCGGTGACGATCCGGTCGGCGGAAAACGAGTTTCGGGCCTTTTCCCGGGCGGCTGCGCCGAGGGCCGCGCGCCGCACGGGATCGTGGATCAGCGCCTCGACCGCGGCGGCCAGTTCATCGGGCCGGGCGGAAGGCACGAGCACTCCATTCACCCCGTCGTCGACCACCTCCGGAATTCCACCGACGCTTGTGCTGACGCTCGGGCGGCCGAATGCCATCGCTTCGAGAATGCTCAGGCAGAAACTCTCGGAGTCCGACGTGAACAGCCCGAGATCGGCGGCATTCAGGTAGTCCTCGATCTCGAACACGTTTTGCCGGACGATCAGCCGGTCCGCGATCCCCAGCGCCTGCGCCTGCTGCGTGAACGGGGTGAAATCGCCGCCGGCCAGAATCAACAGTCGGTACGACTCACGCGGCCGGAGAAGCGCGACCGTTTCGAGCAGCCGGTCGATGCGTTTCACCGGGCGTAGGTTCGAGAGGTGCAGCAGCAGAACCTCGGCGCCGACGCCGAGTTCCCGGCGCACTTCGTCCCGCGGACGGCCGACCGGCCGGGGCGAGAAGAAGTTCGGGATCACCTCGATCGGACAACCCGGTCCCAGCAGGCGGTGAGTCTCGCGCTCGAGGAAGCGCGATACGGCCGTGACCGCGTCGGAGCGGGCGAGGGCGTGCCGGACCGCCGGAGCGTAGGCAGGGTCGGCGCCGAGGAGCGTCGTATCCGTGCCGTGGAGGGTCGTGATGAGTTTTGGCCGCCGGCCGGCGGGCAGCATCTCCAGCGCGAGGATGCCGGCGGTGGCGTGCGGCACGGCGTAGTGCACATGCAGGACGTCGAGGCGGTGATCCCGACTGACCTCGGCCATTTTGACCGAAAGGGGCAGGGTGTAGTCGGGGTATTTGAAGAGGTCGTACCCGTTGATCAGGACGGGATGAAAGGACACGCGCGGCGCGCCGGCCGGGATGCGAAACGGGCGCTCGTAGCTGATGAAGTGCACCTCGTGGCCGCGGGCCGCGAGTTCCTCGCCGAGCGCGGACGCCAGGATCCCGCTGCCGCCGACGGACGGATAGCACGTGATGCCCACCCGGAGCGGACCGGCGTCCGTCGCGAATCTCGGGTGCACCTCGGCTGGCATGGGGTCGGCGGCCGGGGTCAGAACCGGCGGGCGGAGCGTTCCAGCGCGCCCAGCGAGGTGAACACGAGCGGATCGTTGGGCCAGAGCGGGATCGCGTAGCCGACCCCGGCCGTCAGGCCGTGCAGCCGGGCGCGGGCGAGTTGGAACTCCGCGTAGTTGCGGGTCGACGACTGCGAGGCATGGGCCTCCATCGCCGCCGTCCAGAGCTTCACCAGCTCGGGCGCCGAGACATCCACCAGGATCGGGCTGCCGTCGCGCGGCTCGGCTTCCACACTCAGCGCGTAGAACAGCAGGTGCTCGGTCGCGTGGGGGGTGGCGCCGCGCAACTCCGCGAGGCCGCCGTATCGCGCCAGCCGGCACGCATCCCGCACCAGCCGGCCCAGCTTCGAATGATCCGGATGCTGGTTTTCGACCAGGGTTGGCGCCAGAACGATGGCCGGGCGCACCCGGCGGAGGATCGCCGCCAGCTTGATCGCGTGGGCCGGGAGCAGCTCGAGGTGCGCGTCGCCGGCGAGATCGACGAATTCGAACGTGGCGCCGAGCAGCGTGGCGGCCTTCTCGGACTCGAGCACGCGCTGCGCCGGGGCCCCGCTGGTGGCGGCCTCGCCGCGGGAGCAGATGACGAAGTGGATGGGCCGGCCGGCGCGGGCCTCCCGCGCGATGATCCCGCCGCATCCGAATTCGATGTCGTCCGGATGAGCGCCGAACGCGACCAGGTGCGCCGGAGCTTCGTCCTGCCGGCCGGCGCCGGCCGCCGCCGGGTGAGCCGCAGCGCGAGTCGCCTTAGCCGGGGATTTCGGTGTAGGCTTCATCGGATCGGTCGATGGGATCGCGGCTGACGAACGTGACTTCGGGTGCATCTGCGCGGTTGAGGTAAGCCTGTTCGCCGGCGCCTGCAACGTAGTGCGTGCAGTGCACGACCGACTGCATCCAGCGCAGCCGCGTGTCGCGGGAGGGGGAAACCTGCTCCGGGGTGTACGCGGTGGCAGGGAGCGTGACGAAACAGTCGCCGCCCTCGTGCAGCTTGGGCACGCCGTCGATCTCCCGGGCGCGAACGATTTCGCCCTGATGCGGCACGTCGATGAAGAAATCGGCGACCGCGCAGGCGGCCCGGCGCACCGCGGGATCGCTGGAACGGACGACGCGGATGCCCTCCAGCAGGCCCATCCGGCGGTACATCTCGAGGCAGAAATCGGCGACGTTCGTCTCCGCATTGCCCGCGAACGCCTCGATCGCCGGCGGACCGACGAACGCGCCGAGTTGGCGGGCGGTGTTTTCCCGCCAGCCGGCCGCGATGCGTTTCAGGTGCAGCGGTGAAAACCGCCGCTGGAGCCTGCTCGCGACGGCGAAGTTCATCGCCAGCGATTCGCCCGTCCTGCGATGGCGCAGGATCGTCTGCGTCTCGCGGGGATCGTGGTCGCTGTCGTGGCAGAAGTAGACGATTTCGCCGCCGAGCTCGGCGCGCAGGCGCCGCGCCGTCACGATCTTGGCATAGAGAAACCGTCGCGGGAAGAAACCGCACGGCTGCTGGCCAAAACAAATCACGGGATCCGCGTTCATGGGCTCGGTGGAATATTCAGGCCGGCGCCGACCACGGCGACGCGCCGGCGACCGACCAGCGCCTGGGCGAGGACACTGAAGAGGAGGCAGGCCGCGCAGCCGATCACGTTGTACCACAGATACGAGATCCCGAGCGTGGCATACATCGCGAAAACGAGCGCCTGCGCGGCGAGGGCGGACCAGAACACCGCCGTGCCGCCGATCCATTTGAGAAAGAAGGCCACGAGGAAGACGCCGAGCACGACGCCGTAGAAGATGGATCCGAGAATGTTCGTCGCCTGGATCAGGTTCTCGGTGAGCTGGGCGAAAAGGGCGAAGCCGATCGCGACGAGTCCCCACAGCGCGGTGAAACACCGGGAGGCGACGACGTAGTGGGCATCGCCCGCGTCCCGCCGGACGACGTGGCGGTAGAAGTCGATCGTCGTCGTCGAGGCGAGCGCATTGAGCTCGCCGGATTTCGAGGAAAACGTGGCGGCGAAGAACACGGCGACAAGCAGGCCGATCAACCCGTGGGGCAGCTGCTGGAGCACGAAGGTGATGAAAACGTAGTCGGCGTCGTTCGCCGTGTTGCGCGGATCCGCCGCCCGCAGCAGCGTCATCGCCTGCTCGCGCACCGCCTCGCCGCGCTCGTGCGCCGCCACGACGGCGGCCTGCGCCCGGCCGGCGGCCGCCGCGTCGGCGCCGTGCCGGGCCGCGACCCAGGCGTGCAGCTTCTCCTGTTCGGCGCGATGCGCCTCCTGAAACTCTCCTTCGAGGGCGCGCAGCCGGGCGCCGGACGGGCCGTCCACCTGGCGGTGCCAGGCGGCGGCGTTGAAGAAGACGGGCGGGGGCTCGAACTGATAGAAGACGAAGACCAGCGTGCCGAGCAGGAGGATGAAGAACTGCATCGGGATCTTGAACACGGCGTTGAACATCAACCCGAGCCGGCTTTCGCGCAGCGATGTCCCCGAGAGGTAGCGCTGCACCTGCGACTGGTCGGTCCCAAAGTAGGACAGGGCGAGAAACAGTCCGCCGAACACGCCCGTCCAGATCGTGTAGCGGCGGCTCGGGTCGAGCGAGACGTCGACGGCGTCGAGCTTGTGAAACCCGCCCGCGATCGCCAGCGCGTCGCCGAAGCGGACGTCCGCCGGAAGCTTCATCACCAGCACGGCGAAGGCGGCGAGCATGCCCACTGAAATGATGCCGATCTGCCAGCGCTGGGTCAGGTTCACGGCCGCGCTTCCGCCGCTCACGGTGTAGGCGGTCACGACGAGCCCGCTGCAGAGGATGGTGGCGTCCAGCCGCCAGCCCATGACGGTCGACAGCACGATCGCCGGAGCGTAGATCGTGATGCCGGCTCCGAGGCCGCGCATCACGAGGAAGAACGCGGCGCCCAGCAGCCGCGTTTTCTGGTCGAAGCGCTGTCCGAGGAACTCGTAGGCGGTGTAGACCTTCAGTCTCCGGTACATCGGCAGGAACACGGCCGCGATCAGGATCAGCGCGAATGGGGCGCCGAAGTAGTTCTGCACGAAGCCAAGCCCGCTCTGATAACCCTGGCCCGGCGTGGAGAGGAACGTGATCGCGCTCGCCTGGGTGGCCATGACCGAGAGCCCGATCGTCAGCCAGCGGGTGTTTCCCGCGCCGTGGAGGTAGGTGCGCAGGTCGCGCTGGCCACGGGTGCGCCACATCCCAAACAGGACGATGCTGGCGAGCACGCCGACCAACACCAGATAGTCCAGCGCGTTCACGAGTAGCGGTGGGTCAGCCAGGCGAGGAGGCCCACCCAGAGCACCACGACCCCGAGCACGACGGCATACACGGCGCGCCACGAGCGCACTCCGGGGAGCCCGGTGGACTCGTCTTCGTCAGGGTCGGGGGCGGCCGGGCTCATCCGCGACCCCCGGCGATATCCGGACACCGCCCGACGCGTGAGGGCGGAACGAAACGGGCGGTGCCGCCGGCCCGACGTTCGCATCCCCACCGGAGACGGTTTCGCGCGAGGTCGGAGCCGGGCTTCATTTGCCGAGGGAAATGAGATTGGCGAACAACCGATACGCCCCGGGCACGCCGGCCGGCAGTTCGCGGAACCACGAGAGGCTGGTGTAGACGAAATATCCCCGGCCGGGCCGCGCCACCAGCAGCGTGCCGTTCAGTGGCGCCTCTCCGGGATCGTTCATGGCGAGCAGCGGCGTGAACCGCGCATCCCATTTTTGCGGCACGAAACGCGCGCGCTCCTGCACCCAGCCGTCAAAATCCTTCGCGGAAATCCGGTTCGGGGTCGTGAACGCCGGATCCGCCGGCGCGAGCATCGTCACCGGCGAAGTCGCGTCGGTGATGCGGTCCCGGGAAAGCTCGAGCGGGAACGGCGCCAGGCGGTGGGCGAGCAGCCCGTTCGCGGTGTTGTACTGCACGATGACGGTGCCGCCCTGGTCGGCGTAGGCGAACAGCGCGGGCATTTGCGCATCCAGGTCCGCCCGGGTGTTGAACGCGCGCACCCCGACGACCACGGCGTCGAACCGGCGGAGCCGGTCGACCGTGAGATCGGCCGGGCTGAGCGACGTGACGGCGTACCCCATCTGTCCCAGGCATGCGGGCACGAGGTCCCCGGCCCCGGGAACGTACCCGACGGCGTGCCCGCGAATGGCCAGCGGGAAGCTTTCCACTTTCAGCCGCGCCGGCGGTTGCAGCAGCTGCGAGGGGATGTGGTTGTAGCGGATTTCGATGCGCGAGGTGTCGTAGCGAACGCCGCCGACCACCGCCGTCGCGAGCAGACCGGCGCTGCCGCCGGCCGCCGGCGCCGACACGTCGAACGCAAACGGCGCACGGTCGCCGGCGCGCGCCAGCTCGAACGATCGCGTGACCGGCACGATCTTCCATCCGGCCGGCCCCTGGATCTCGACCGCCCCGTGAATGCCGGGACGGGCGGCGGTCACCTCGACGACGAGGCGTTTCGTCGCGCCCGGGGCGACCAGTTCGACATCGCGGCTCCACCCCAGCGAAACGGGCGGGATCACATCGAGCCGATGCCGGAGCTCGCCGCGCACGGGATCCGTCACGACCTGCACGGGTTGATCCGGCACGACGAGGGTCTGCCCGCCGACCTCGAACACCTGCTCGACGGGGAACACCGGCGGATTCTCGGCGCGCCCGATCAGGTTCGCATCGTCGACCCGGAACATGCCCTCGGTGCCCTCCGCGCGCAGCCAGTACGGCTGCGTCAGCGGGGTGCCGGCGGGCAGCACGGGTGCCGCCTCGCGACTGGCGGGACGGTTGAAAGCCAGGTCGACCGGACCGCCGCCGGCCGTCCCGTTCACGGTGGGATAGCGCACGCCCAGCCAGCGCACGGGAAACACCGTCCGGACGATCGCAGTGTGGCGCAACGCCAGCGTCTCGCCCGGGACGATCCCGGCATCGGGGACGACGGACTCGACGAACAACCCGAGGCACGCCTGAAGAAGGCGATCGAGCTGCCGCCGTTTTTCCGGCAGCAGCGGATCGGGCGGGAGCGCCGCCAACCGGGCGCGAATCGCGAGCAGCCGGGGGACGCTCGCCGCGGGATTCTGCGGATCGAAGCCGGCCACGAGTCTTTCGGCTAGCGGGCCGATCTCCGCCGCGCCGGGGATTCGGGCCCACGTCGTGTCGACGCCGTCGAGCAGGTCGGTTTTCGCCGGCTCGCCGGCGAGCAGCTTGAAATATTCCGGGCCGGGTCCGCGCCGGCCCGCGCGGCCCTCGCCCTGGCTCTTGTGCATCGAACGTCCGCGGGCGCCGATCTCGCCGAACGATTCGCCGAGCAGCGGGTCGTAGCCGCCGGCATCGAGTTCGAGCGCGTCCGGGTCGGGCGCCGCGCCGGTCGGGACCCAGCAGTTCCAGAGCACGCGTTTCGGCTGCCAGGGCGCCAGCGCCGGCAGCTGGTCGGGAAACGCGTTCGGGTCCCCGGCGAGCTTGAACGCCTCGAGGGTGAGGATCGTCGATGCGGTATGGTGCCCGTGGGTACCGCCCGGGACCGGTGAAAACCGCGTGATCACGACGTCGGGCCGGAAGGTGCGGATGACCCGGACAATATCGGCTACCACCTGCTGGCGGTTCCAGCGCCGCAGCGTGTCGGCGGCGTCCTTGGAGAAACCGAAGTCCTTGGCGCGGGTGAAAAACTGCTCGGCACCGTCGATCCGGCGGGCAGCCAGCAGCTCCTGCGTGCGGATGACGCCGAGTTCGTCGCCCAGCTCGGGTCCGATCAGGTTCTGTCCGCCGTCGCCGCGGGTCAGCGACAGATACCCGGTGCGCAGCGCCCGGCCGCGCGCCAGGTAGGGCAGCAGCAGGTTGTTCTCGTCGTCGGGATGGGCGGCGACGTACAGCACGCTGCCCATCTCACCGAAGTCGCGCATCTGCTGGACGATTTCTCCGGCGGTCATGGGTTCGGCGGCGCGAACGGGGGCGGTGCACCAGGCAGCCAGGGCGAACGTCAGTCCGGCGCAGGCCGCGACCGTGGCGGCGGGGCGGTTGCGAGGGCGGCTTGAATCCAATCTGGCAGGACGCGCACCGGAAGAAAGGCCGCCGGAGGTCTTGGGAAGGATCGGGTCGGAGGTGGATCGAGGGGCCGGCAACATGTCGGGCACGGCTTATTTCCCGACGGTGAACGGCGCGGAAAACTCGGTGTTTTCCCACGCGATGGTGAGGACGCCGCCCCCCGTCGAGGCATCGTTGTGCACCCCGATCGTGAGCCGATCGACCGGCTCGGCGCGCGAGGCCATCTTCATGTCGATGCGTGCGAGGTCGTGGCTCTCGTCGACGGGAATGCCCCATTTCCCGAGGGCCGTGCTGAACACGAGCTTCGTCGGTTCGTTCCTGGAAGGAATGAGGTAGAGCGTGTACGCGCCGGCGGGAATCCGGGTTTCGCCAAAGAGCAGGGGCTGCTGCGTGATCAACAGGGTGGCTTCGTCCGCCCCGAGCCGGTACGGCTGATCCCACAGCACGAGTCCGCCCCAGATCTTCCGCCGCTCCCCCGTCTTCGGATCCGCGATCTGCGGCCGCCCGTAGGTGATCGTGATGCGATCGCCGGTGCGGCGGTCGCCGATCACCGCGCTGGCGGTTTCGTGCGGGCTCACGCCGCCGGTCGAGGCGACGCGGTGCGTGGAGGTCTGGGCAAACAGCGAAATGCCGCCGAGCGAGGCGGCGACGAGCACGGGCACAAGGAGGCGATGGGCATTCATGGGTTTTGGGCTGACTCGGGAGGCGTTCGCCGGACCACGCGGCGAGACGAGGCGCCGCGGCAAGAGTTGCGCTGGTGACACGCTCCCGCGCAAGCAAAACGCCGGGAGCGGATCACCGATCCGCCCCGGCGCGGCTGCACGGGCCGAACAAGCGCGCTACTGAAGGCTCGCGATCAGGGTGCGGTTGAGCCGCGTGTACTCGTCGCGCTCGACTGGTCCGGATTTCTCCGCGAGCTCGATGGATTTCTGCGCCGAGGCGAGCGCACCGGCCTTGTCTCCCATCCGGGCGAGAATCCTCGCCTTGTGATAGTAAGCCCAGAACGCATCGGGCTGCTCGGCGAGTGCCTGGTTCATCCAGGCCAGCGCCTGCTTCAGGTCGAGGTTGTGGTCGAGGTAGAACATGGCGGACTGGAAGTAGGGCTTTTTCGTGGCATCGGAGGCCATGGCCGCCTGGATCTGCGCCGTCACCGTTCCGACGACATCGAGCTGGATCTTCACCGGCACGCGGGTCT
Organism: uncultured Verrucomicrobiae bacterium; assembly: GCA_963705935.1. Lineage (GTDB taxonomy): Bacteria > Verrucomicrobiota > Verrucomicrobiia > Opitutales > Opitutaceae > Opitutus. The sequence goes on from OY970130.1 coordinate 662,901, forward strand.
TTTCCCACACCAGGTTCAGCGTCGCGGAATCGTCGCGCAGGTCGTTCAGGCCGATCGTGAACGTTTCGACCGGCTCCGCGAGGGTCTCCGGTGTCGCCGTGATCCGGGCGACGTCGTCCTCCGGCTTGTACTCGTAGGCGCCCCATTCGCCGGCGTTTTTGTGGAGGATCACGGTCCAGAGCTTTTCGTTCGGAATGGTGAACAGCTCGTACGTGCCGGCCGGAATCGCGGTCCCGTTGAGCGTCACCGGCGTGCTGAACGAAATCTTCGTGGCCGCGTTCGCGCCGGTCCGCCACACCTTCCCGTACGCCTCGAGGCCGCCGAAGATCTTCCGGCCGCGGACGCTCGGCCGGCAATAGTCGATCTCGATGTTCGTGAGTCCCACCTGCTGTTTGATCGTGCAGGGCGGGCTGGCCTGAGGGAAATCCACCTTGGGCGGCTCGGCCGATCGGGCAGTGAGTCCGCCCAAGGCTGCGGCGGTGGTCAGGGTGAGAGCGAGGACGCGGGCGATTTGGGGGAGCATGGGGATTATTTTCTGATCACGAGTTTTTTGGATGTAGGCGAAACCGATCGGAACACAAACCTCCGCATAACACCGCTTCACGCAATTCTCCCGCCGGCCAGTCCCGGCCCGTCGGTCAGGTGAACGCTACCGCGGTGGTGGACCGTGCAGCGGCACGCGAAAGGTTTCTCCAACCCGCAGCGCAAGCAGCCGGAGGGGCGACTTCGCCAGGGCGGCGCGCAGTCGCGCCGCAGGTTCGTCCATGGCCTCCTGGCTCAGCCGGAAGGTCTCGTGGTGAACCGGGACGAACGCGCGGGCGCCGGCTTCGTGCGCCATCGCGACCGCCTGCTCCGGACTGCAATGCGCCCGGATCCACGGATCGTAGGCACCGATCGGCATGAGCATCAGGTCGACGGGATGGTGCGGATCGTTCAGCCGGGCGAAAGCGGGCGTGTAGGCGGTGTCTCCCGCGAAGCACACGCGGTGATCGCCGCGCTCGAGCAGGTAGCCGTTGTACCCGCGATGTTCGTCCCGCATCATCCGGGCGCCCCAGTGCGCCACCCGCAGCGCCGTGACGGCAATCGGGCCGCGCGGCGTTTCGATCGTCAGCGACTGGTCCCAGTCGAGTTCGTGGACGTTGTGGAAGCCGTGGCGGCGCAGGAGGTCCGAGGTCGCACGCGCGGTGATCACGGCGGTGGTGCGCCTGAATTTTCGAAGGCTCCAGACGTCGAAATGGTCGAAATGCGCGTGGCTGATCACGAGCAGATCCGGCGCCGGCAGTTCCTTCGGGCGCAACGCGGGGTAGTAGTGGCGTTTGGGCCCGAGAATGAACGGCGGGATGCCGATGCCGACGCGCGTCGAGAACACGGGATCCGTGAGCACGCGGACCCCGAGAAAATTCATGAAGACGGTGGAATGGCCCAGACAACTTCCAGTGATCTCGTCATCGCGCCAGACGGCCGGATCTGGGCGCGCGGTCGGCTGCAGGGGCCGGCCGCGCCCGTCGAAAATCATCTGGCGGAGAAAACGAAGTCGGGGCATTCGAGCTGCGCTGTAGCGGGCAACGACAGGGATCAAGCGGCAAGCGACGAAGCCCGATGGTGATGCAACCGGACCCGGACCGGCACGGCGTCGAACCGAGCACCGGCGGCCGGGGACCGCGGCCCCGACATTGCACGTCTTCCGCGGGCCTTCAAACCCTCACTCCTTCGGCACCGTTCCGGCGGCGATCCCGGCCGTGCGCCGGCTCAGCTCGTTCCGTGTTCGCGTCTGCAGGAACGCCACCAGCGCGTCGATCTCCTTCGGATGGAGGATGGTGCCGTACGCCGGCATGTTGTGCCCGCCGTTGACGATGCGGATGATCAAGTCGGAGCGGGTGAGCTGATCGCCGACGAAGGTGAGATCGGGGCCGCGCCGTCCGCCCTGTCCCTCGATCAGGTGACAGTTCAGGCAGGCGCGGTCGTGAAACACCCGGGCGCCGTCGGCGACCAGCCCGGTCGTCGTACCCACGATCGCCGGCGGCAGCGGCTGCGCGTTGAAATTCGGGGACCAGTTCGAGTGCACCCCCGCGATCCAGAGCGAGCCGATCATCAGCACGCTCAGCAGGACGACCCCGACCGACCAGGGGCGGCGCGTCCAGTGCCGTTCGCCGCGATTGCCGAGAATCGGCGCCAGCAGGAGGATGATTCCGATCAGCGCCGGTGCGAGGATCATCACGTAGCCCTCGATCTTTTCCGGGATCAGGGCGAGCACCGCGAAGTACCACAGCAGGTACCAGTCGGGACGCGGGTCCGCCTGAAGGATGCTGGGATCGGGCGGCCGTCCCATCGGTGGCGGGCCGAACACGATCGCGAGCGCGGCGATGACGAGCACCACCGCCGTACCGAAGACGAAGTCGCGCCATGCCCCCTCCGGCCAGAACGGCACGCCGGTGCGCGCGAGTTCGGCGTGGTACTCCTGCGTGTACGTCTTCGGGTTCACCGGCCGGCCCGGCACCGGCGGATCGGAGATGCCGTGCCGCAGCACCAGCCAGAGGTGCAGCGCGATGAACAGGAAGATGAACGCCGGCACGAAGAACACGTGAATGGCGAAAAACCGGCTGAGGGTTGCGCCGCCGATCGTCGTGCCGCCCAGGATGAAGGTCGCCAGCCAGTTCCCGATCAGCGGCACGCGGCCGGCCTGCTCGGCGGCGACGACGACGGACCACGCCGCCGTTTGATCCCACCGGAGCAATTGCCCGGTGAAGCCCATCACCAGCGTGAATGCGAGGAGCAGCACGCCGGTGCTCCAGTTCATCTCGCGCGGGTACTTGTACGCCCCGAACAGGAACGTCTGGGCCATGTGCGCGCCGACCATCAGCACCATCGCCGAAGCGCCGTAGTAGTGCAGCCCGCGGAGGAAGTGCCCGAACGGCGCCTCGCTGGTGATGAAGCGCAGGGTGTCGTACGCCTGCGACGACGAGGGCACGAACGAGAACGCCAGCGCAACGCCGGTGACCACCTGCACGACGAAGGCGACCATCGTCGCGCTGCCGAAGACGTACCACCAGCGCGCGTCGTGCGGCACCAGGTGGTTCAGCGCCGGGCCGAGCATGTCGCCGAGGCCGAGCCGGTGGTCGAGCCATTGCCAGGTCGAGACAAACAGCCGCTTCATAGCGTCGTGGTGATGGGGATGGCCGTGGCCTTCACCTGGACGTTCCCCTGCTGCACGCGCACGTCATAGCGGACGAGGGGCTTGGGCGGCGGACCCGCGGCCACGTTGCCGTTGGCATAGTACACCCCGCCATGGCATGGGCACATGAACAGGTTGGCCTTCGCGATCCAGCGGACGGGGCACCCGAGGTGGGTGCAATGGGCCGAGAACGCCGTGAAGCCGTCCGCCGAGTCGCGCCGCAGCCACGCCGCCGCGCGGGCGGTGACGCCCGCCCAGGGTAGCGGCGAAGGATCCTCGAAGGTCACGCTGACCGTCTCGCCAATCGCGAAATCATCCACCCGGCCGACGGTCCGCCACATACCGGTGACCTTGCGGAAGATCGGCGCGACGACGAACCCGACCACCGGCACGCCGAGCACCGCGGCGCAGACTCCGGCGAGCGTGAGGGACATCCGGCCGACGAACCGGCGGCGCGAGATCGCGGCGGCGACCTCGCGTGAGGGCGTCTCTCCGGCCCGCGGCGGGGCCGGGTCAGGCGTGAGGTGTTCTTCGTTCATGATGAATCTCCGTGATCCAGCCGGCGAGTGAGCCCACGAAAAGGATCAGGCCCACGGCGAACACGACCCACGAGCTGATCAGGCCCCAGAAGATGAGCGTGATGCCGAGTCCGAACCCCGCGGGCCAGAACGTCGGCGCGGGCAGATGTTCCTCGGGCAGGCGCGTCCAATCGGGCGGCATGGCTTCGGACGAGACCGGTGCGGGCGGTTTCATGGGCGCACCTCCCCGCGCCGGGCGCGGACTGCCTCTTCGTCACCGCCGAACCAGCGGAACAGCTCGAGCACGATGGCGCCGAGGTACACGAGGCACATCGGCACCCACATCAGCAACCCGCCGATCTGGCGGTCGCGGTCCGCATCGACACTGTCGCGCAGCGCGGCCCACGGAGGCGACAGCGTGGAGGGCGCGCGGAAAACCGGGCAGACCTCGATGGGAGTCAGCGTCAGAATGATCCCCAGCGCGGTGCACGCGAGGCACGCGGTGGCCAGGTAGGCGACGGCGTGGCCCGGATGCAGGCGGTCACGAATCGAGGGGGCGAAGACCGGCCACCAGAATGTGGTGCCCAGCACCAGCAGCGACACGGTCTGCAACCCGTGCACGACGGGATCCGACGTGGCGGCGTCACAGAGTTCGGGTACGTGCCACAACCACATCGAACCGACTCCGCCGGCCCATCCGAGGAGCACCAGCCAGCGCCGCGCCGCCGGCGGCGAATCGCCCGCCCGCGGGCGCGAACCGAAGTCGCGCGGCAGGCTGAGCAGGAAAAGTCCGGGGGCGATCAGCAGCAGCAGGATGTGCTGCGCCATGTGCGCGCTGAACAGCACGCCGGCGGCCAGCGCGTTGAGCGGCGAGAGCAGCGTGAACAGCACGACGGCCGTGGCGGCGGAAAACCAGCCCCAGCGCGCCGCGCTCCGGAAGACCGCGCCGTAGGCCAGTGCCGCCGCGGCGCATAGGGCCAGCACGAGCGGATCCCAGGACCAGGCGTGGAGCACGAGCGAGACGGCGTTCATAGGAATCGGGGCAGAAGGTAGGCGACCGTGAGCACGAACACCCACACGACGTCGACGAAGTGCCAATACAGGCCGACCGCCACGAGCGGCGACCGGCGGCCGCGGAACGCCCCGCCGGCGGTGAGCCCGAACAGGATCAGGAGCGCCACCAAACCGGCAAAGACGTGAAAGCCGTGGAAACCGGTGAGCAGGAAGAACGACGAGGCGAACAGGTTGAGGCTCACCGAGACGCCGCGGTGGTACAGTCCCCAATACTCCATCCCCTGGCCGACAAGGAAGATCCCGCCGAGCAGGATCGTGAGTGCCAGCCAGCCGAGGACGCCGCGGGAGCGCCCGGCGCGCTCCGCGACCTCTGCGCGCCAGAGCGTGAAACTGCTCGCGAACAGGCAGGCGCTGAAGATCGCCGTCCTTCCCAGATCGAGGCTGTTGGTCGCGTTCGGACCTGCGGGCGGATGCAGATTGAAAAAGACGAATACGAGCAGGAGCGTGCCGAAGAACGCGGACTCGGAGGCGATCAGCGTCCAGACCGACGTCTTCGAGCGGTCCGGGATCGTGACGGCATCGGTCCCCACCGGCGGGTCGGGCCGGTCGGGATGGGCCACATCCCACAGCGGCCGGCGGCTGTGGAGCGGGGGCAGGGCCGAGAAATTGTGCGCCGGCGGCGGCGACGACGTGGCCCACTCGAGCGTCCAGCCATTCCATGGATTCCACGGGGCCGGCGCCCCGCGCCACAGGGAGAGGACGAGGTTCGTGACGAGGAGGACGGCCGCGACCGCCATCACGCAGGCGCCGGTCGTCGACACGAAATTCATCCAACCCCAGTTGGGAAAGTCGGGATAGGTGTAGACCCGGCGCGGCATGCCCATGAAGCCGAGCACGTGCTGGATCGCGAAGGTGCCGTTGAATCCGACCACCATGCACCAGAAGGTCCAGCGGCCGAGCCGCTCCGAGAGCATCCGACCGCTCATTTTCGGGAACCAGTAATGCAGCCCCGCGAGAATCGCGAAGAGGACCCCGCCGACGGCGACGTAGTGAAAATGCGCGATGAGATAGTAGCTGTTCTTCGTCTGCCAGTCGAGGGCGGTGGCGGCGTGGGTCACTCCGCTGAGCCCGCCGAGCGTGAACTGGATGAGGAACGCGATGGCGTACATCATCGGCACGGTGAACTGCACGCGGCCGCGGAACATCGTCGCGCTCCAGTTGAGCACCTTCACCCCGGTGGGAATCGCGATCAGCATCGACGCGAACGCGAAGAACGTATCCGCCACGCGGCCCAGCCCGACGGTGAACATGTGATGCGCCCAGACGCCGAAGCTGAGCAGCGCGATCGCCACCGACGAGACGGCGACGAACTCGTAGCCGAAGATCGGCTTGCGCGAGAACACCGGCACGACCTCGGAGATGATCGCGAATGCCGGCAGCGCCAGAATGTAGACCTCCGGATGCCCGAAGGCCCAGAAGAGGTGCTGCCACAGCACTGGTGACCCGCCGCCGTGCCCCAGGAAAAAATGGGTCCCGAGCTGCCGGTCCATCAGGAGCATGACCAGCGCCACGTTCAGCACGGGCAGTGCGAAGACCACGATGAAGGCATTGACGAAGTTGATCCACACGAACAGAGGGACGCGGCGAAGCGTCATGCCCGGCGCCCGCAGGCACAGCACGGTGGCAATGAGATTGATGCCCGTCGCGACCGAGCCGATGCCGAGCACGAGGAGCGCGACGATCCAGTAGTCGGTCCCCAGGGTGGACGAGTACGGAGCCTCGCTCAGCGGCGTGTAGGCGAACCAGCCGGCGCTCGGGAGCCCGACGAAGATCGAGAAGTGCAGCAGCGCTCCGCCGAACGGCAGCAGCCAGACGCTCAGCGCGTTCAGCCGGGGAAACGCCATGTCGCGCGCGCCGATCATCAGCGGCACGAAATAGTTCGCCAACCCGAACAGCGCCGGCATCACGACGAGGAAGATCATCGTGGTGCCGTGCATCGTGAAAAGCGCGTTGTAGGTGTCGGGCGACACCAGCGTGTTGTTCGGGACCGCGAGCTGCAGCCGGATGAAGAGCGCCTCCAGGCCGCCGGCGACGAAGAACAGCAGTGCGAAGAGGAGATAGAGGACGCCGATGCGTTTGTGGTCGACGGTCGACAGCCATGCGAGCTGCCAGGACTCGCGCCTGGCGGCATTCAGCGCGGCGGTATCGCCGATCGCGGTCGGTCTGGCAGTAGTGCTCATTTCAGGGTGGCGAAATACGCGAGCAGGTCGTCCAGTTGCTCCGGCGTGAGGTTGAAGTTCGGCATCTTCGCGCCGGGTTTGATCCGCTGCGGATTGGTGAGCCAGCGGCGGAGATTGGCCGGCGTGTTCGGAATGATGACCGACCCGAGTGTGCGCCGGCTGGCCAGGTGCGTGAGGTCCGGTCCGGCATTGCTCGTACCGGCAACGCCGCGGATCGAGTGGCAGTCCACACAGGTGAGCTGCTGGAACACCTTCTCCCCCCGGGCGGCTTCGCCCGTGACGGCCGCGGCGGGCTGCTGCTGCCGGCGAACCCACGCCTCGTACTGCGGCCGCGGCTCGGCGATCACCTCGAACCGCATCCAGGCGTGCTCGGTGCCGCAAAACTCGGAACAGACACCCTGGTAAACGCCCGGCTTGTCCGCCTCCAGCCAGATGTGGTTTCCCGCCCCCGGCACGGTGGTCATCTTGCGCGTCAGTTGGGGCACCCAAAATTCATGCAGCACGTCCGTCGTGTCGAGTCGCACGGAGATGGGCTGGCCCACCGGGATGTGAATCTCGTTGGCCGTGACGTATCCCAGCTTCGGACTGCGCACCTCCCACCACCACTGATGCCCGATGACGACCAGGTCCGGCGGCCCGGCGGGCGCGGCGGGATCGGACCGCTGCATCGCCCGAACCGTCAGGCCGAACAGCACCAGGACGATGAGAAACGGGATCACCGTCCAGACGATCTCGACCGTCTTGTTGCCCGACAGCTGCGCGGGATCGGCGTCGCCTTCGTGCCAGCGGTACCGCACGAGGCTGTATCCGACGAGACCGGCGACCACCGCGAAAATCGCCGCGCAGATCCACAACACCACGACGAAGAACTGCGACATCGCCTGCGCCTCGGGGGAAGCAGGACTGAAGATGGAGCCAGACGAGCCGGGCATGCCGGACAGTTGAAGAGGCCGCGCGCGGCGACAAACGACGGCGGCGGGTTCGAATCCCCGAAAACGTTATCGGGTCACAGCTTGTTGCCAGCAGGCGTCCGCAGGCCGCCCCGTTCCACTCTTGGGGAATCGTTGCCTGCATTCCCCCCGGCCGCACAAAGAACCCCGCGCTCCGCTGCCCACCCGCGGGGCCTCGGATGCGTTCCTGCTCGGGGTGCAAAAAAAACCGCCCCAGGAGACAAGCTCCCGGGGCGGCGTAGTTTTCTACTTATCAAACGCCCGGTAGTCGGTAGCGGCGATCATTGCGGTCATCGCAACCGCGAACCAGGCGATCAGGAGGGCGGTGATCATGATGATGACATCGTCCTTTCATTGCCGTTCGGAACGGCGTTTGGCCTTGTCCCGTGAAGGACTCGGCATTGTTGGTCGCGCCCGCCGGGCTGTCCAGGTTCTCACTCGGGCGGCCTGCGGACGTTTGCCGGCCCGCGCCGGCAAAGTGAAGAGTGTCGAAAGAGGCGAGTGGTTGGTAACTAACCGGCGCACCCTTCCCGGCCTTCAAAGAACATCGGTCCTGCGACCAGGGAAGCTGCCGTGGTCCGAGGATTAAGCAAGCGCCTGCCGTCGGTCGAAATGGTGACAAACGGGTTACAAGCGCCAAGCGTCGGCGATAATCCGCGTCGGCGGCCTGCTCATGCCAGACAATGGCCCCTGCCAGCCGCAGGTGCACCGCCCCGGAACCGAGGAAGCCGACCCGGACATTCGCATTTCCGCGAACGGGTCGGGTCCCGGCGCGATCCGAACATTGCCGTCCGATCCCGCGGATCACGACGGGTTCTCTTCGGGAGGCGGGTCTTTCGAGTACCGCTCGCCGATTCGCGCCCTCGTGTTTGTCCGTGAGCGATTCCCATCCGGGTCGACGCCCGGCACCTCGCAGCTCATCCAATACTCGTGCAGCAGACAGAGCTGCTTCCGCAGCCCCTCGGCGCTGATTGGCTTCACGTGATAACAGGTCGCGCCGAGGCTGTAGGCCTTTTCGATATCGTCTGGGTCGCCGGAGGACGAAAGCACGACGGTGGGGACGATCGAGGCCCGGGGCTTGTTCTTGAGATACTCCAGGACCTCGAGCCCGTCGACTCCGGGCATTTTCAAGTCGGTGATCAGCAGGATCGGGTAGGGGTGTTGTCTCCGGTCCGCGAATTCGCCTTCGCCTTTGAGGTATGCGATCGCCTCCGCGCCGTCACGAAGGACGCGGAAATCGCAACTCGTGCCGGTGGTCCTCAGCGCCGCCTCGATCAGGAACCGGTCGTTCGGATCGTCGTCCACGATGAGGATTGTGCCGTGCGGCCGCATTCGCTTGCAGCGTTGCGCTACTGGAGATCGCAAGCAACGCCACTGAGCTGCACTGGTGTCTCATCGCGGCATCGGCGGCGAGCGGACCCGATGTAAAAACCTCGGCGGAACGCTGATTCTTGCCCGGCGCAGGCCCTCCGCGGCCTGACGGATTACGCCTGCCCCGGGTCAGTGTGACTCAGCGGTAGGTAACCTTGCCGTCCGGATGCACCGTGAGTACGCCCTGCTTCCCGAGTTCCGCCAGCACGTGGCTCTGCTCGGCGTCCGAAAGCCCGTTTCCGTAAAACGCATTGATGTGGGCCAGCAGCCTGGCCTTCCGCTTCGGACGGGAAGGATTGGGCCGCGACAGCGTCGTGATCAGCTTGTCCAACTTGGTCCGAGCGGGTTCGCCCGCAGGACGGCGGGCGGCCTGGGGCTTCTGCTCGACGAAGCAGGGCAGCTCGGCAAATGCGTTGTGGCGCGATATGTCGGCATGCTCAGCGCGCAAATGCTTGATCAGCGGATCGAAATCCTTGTCGCGCGACACGATGTAGAAAATCGCTTCGGGACGCTGTGCCGCCGCCTTGCCCAGATGGCAGGCGAGCACCATGTCGAGGGCGTTTCGTCCGGACGCCCCGACCTCGATGAGTGTGACCTGCGACGCGTGCTGATGAATCTGGCGCACGAGTGGAAGATCCAGCCGCCGCTGTTTTTCGCCGATCAGGAGCGTAACGTGCACCGACGTCCCGGAGATCAGCGCCAGGTCGACGCTGGGGACGTTCTCAAAATCGACGAAGACGAGATGGGCGGGCAGGGCGGAATCCATGGGCGGGTTGTGTGGGGGTTGGACCGCCTTCGCAAGCGGGAGTGTCAGCGCGATACGGCCCGCGCAGGTCGCGGAAGTGGGCGGTGCGGTCACCAGCCCGTGACCTCGCGCACCGGCCGCAGCAGGTCCAGCGCGAGTTGCTCCTGCTGAAACGCGACGAGGTGCGGGTTGGTCGGTGTGCCGGGATAGAATCCGGTGAGCGCGATGCGAATCCGCACATCGCCGACCGCGCGCCGGCGCTCCACGACCGTCCGGAGCGTGCGCAGAAGCAGGTCACGCTGCTGGCGCGGGCGGCCGTCGGTACCGTCGGACTGGTACGCGCTCTCGGTCAGGATCAGATACGCATGCGGATGGACGGCGCGAACGCGGCCGACGAAAGCCGCGTACGCCTCGGCGAATTTCTCCGCGTCGGGCAGCCCGGCGTCCAGGTCGGTGCCGACGTTGATGATCACGACGTCGGGCGTGTAGCGCGAATGGTCCCAGCGCGAGTCCGGCTCGTCGGGCATCGCCCGCTCGAAGAAGACCGGGACGGTGTTCGTGTCGGTTTTCCCCGACCAGTCGCGGGTGATGCCCCGGCCGCCGTAACAAACGAGGTGGACCTGGGCGCCGAGCCAGCGCGCGAGGAGCATGCCGTACGAGCGCGCGACATTGGTGGATCGGGGCGTGTCGTCGTTCTCCGGCGGGAAGCGCTCGTCGTACTCGCCGCACGTGATCGAGTCACCGATGAGCAACAGACGGCGGTCGGGCCCGGGAGGCGCCGGCAGCAGTTCGCCGCCGGTGGGAAGAACCAGTCCGTCGAAGGAGGCGCAGCCCATCCACGATTCCGTGCGGCGGACCAGTTCGACCGACCAGCCGCCGGCGGGCGCGGTGCCCGTCGGCAGCGCGAGTCGGTTTGCGCCCGGCTGCAGATGAATCAGCACCGGGTCCCAGCCGTTGCACGACAGGTTGAAAAAGCAGTTCGCCGTGTCGGCGGACAACAGCACGGTCGGCGCCGGTCCACGGTACACGAACCGGATGGTCACGCCGGGAAACCCCAGGCGCATCTTGCCGCCGGACAGTTCGGTGCGTCCCATGAAGGCGACGTGCAGATCGTTCGCAGCCACTGCGGTGGCGGCCCGGACGGGCGCGGCCAGGGCGAGTGCGAACGCGATCAGGCCGGCGGAGACAGGGAGGACGCGGGGAATTCGCATAGCGCCGCGTTCATAGGAGCGGGCGCAGCGCAGTTCAAGCGTGCGCGGCTGCGACGCGGAGCCACTCGGTGCCGCCAGATTTCGGGAGGCGAGCCGGCCGCGTCAGACCGCGACCGCCGAACGGCGGCGGCGCCAGCGAAGCGCCACGATCGCGGCCAGACCGGCCGCGGCCAGCAGTCCGTACAGCGAGGGCTCGGGCACGGGAGTCATCGTCGCCGTGGTGAACAGGTCGACCGAGCCCGTCCCGGTCTCCGGTATCGCGACGCCTGGAGACAGGCTGAAAGCCGGATTGCTCAGCCCGATCGTGAAATGAACGAGCGTGTCACCGATCTTGAGAACTCCGGGTGCGGAGTTGGCGATCCAGTAGACATCCGGCACCGCGCCGCCGGCGTTCGGCGTGTTCTCCAGGTCGAAGTGCAGCGTGGTGAGCTTGAAGTTCGAGACGCCGAACGTCGGCACGCTGCCAAAAAGGTCCATGTCCGCAAAGTTCGCCGTCGAGTGGAGCGCCGTGATCCCATTGTGGATCTTCGCCGTGCCGAGGAGAAACGTGTCCGTGTTGGCGCCGCCGTTGAACGCGGTGCCGGTGAACGAGGCCCCGGTGAAGGTGAGCGTCGTCGGCCCGTCGGGGGACATCGGCAGGCCGGTCGCAAACGTCGAAACCGGCGTGCCGTTCACGATCGAAATGTTCGACCCCGTCGGCGCGGTGAACATCCCGCTGGTGGAATAGGAGAGGTCGATCTGGGCGAGCGCGACCGCGGGGCAGGCCAGGGCGATCGCAGCGAGGAAGAAGAGCGGACTGAGCTTCGGTTTCATGGTGGCGAACAGGGAGGCGCAGCGCACGGCCGTCGGCTCTCAATCGACACCGTCCTGGGCGCCGCGACAACGGTCTCCGACTCGATCCTCGACCGGAGATCGCATGCGCAAAACCCCTACGGCGCGTCAAAGTTTTCCACCGGGACGCAGGCATCCGGGGGCCGCAACCAGCACCATCCGCCGCCGGGGCGAACACCGGCTCCGCAACGTCCGGTCCGCACGGGCGATAAGCCTGCCTGCACCAGAACGAAAGCGAAACAGCTTTGTGGCGGACCGGTCGACATCCGGCTGGATCGGCCACGACATCGCGGGTAGCTCTGCACCATGTTATCGGAGCAGGCGCAATTCGATCATACCATTCTCGACATGATCGAGCACAGCCCGACGGGGGCCGTGCCGCACACGCCGGCCTACGACGACGCGATCCGGCGGCTGTCGGCGGCCCGGCAGATCTACCCCGATGCCGATCACAAGGACGGCCACGTCACTGCGCGTTCGCTGGCGCGGCTGCCGTCGTTCAGCGCGGCGAACTGGGGCGAGTTCGTCGCCGGCAGGATCTCGGCCGAGCTGCTGGAGCCGAATGCGAGTGTGTTCAACCGCTACGTGGGATTCCTGATGACGCCGCTCCGTCCGCGGGCGGAGGCGGCGCGGCTGCGGGTGGCGGGGCGGCCGGTGACGCACCGCGCCCGGACCGGGACGGTGTTTCACGATCCGATCCACTCGCTCTTCCTCGTGCCGGGCACCGGTCCGAACCGCGGGCTGCCGGGAAACTATCTTTACGGGGCAGTGATCCAGCTCAATCCCACGCTGGCGAGCAGCGCCTGGGCGGTCGACGTGCACGACGCGGATGACGCGGCGGCGCTCCACGATGCGCCGGACCTGGCATCGGCGGCCGCCAAGCTGCGCGAGCTGCTGGAGAGCGCGCCCTTTCACCTCGACGAACTCGAGGGACTGGGGTTTCGGGTCGCAAAGTAGGCGGTAGCGTCACGTTCGGCTCGCCTCGCCCACCACGGCCGGCTAACTGAAATGTGATGAAAATATTCGCCCCTGCTTTCGTCGCACTCATGTTGGGCGCCATGACCGGCGCTTCAGCCCAAGTTCAAACTTCCGAGTACGGAAAACTCGCCGACGGCCGCGCCGTCCGGCTGTTCACCTTCAGCAATCCCCACGGGATCACCGCGCGGGTGATGGAGTGGGGAGCCACCCTCGTCGGCGTCGACGTGCCGGACGCGAAGGGGACGACCGCCGACGTGACCCTCGGCTACGACTCGCTCGATGGCTGGCGGGGCAACAAGAGCTACTTTGGCGCGACCGTCGGCCGGTTCGGCAACCGGATCGCGCACGGCCGCTTCACGCTCGACGGCAAGACCTACACGCTTGCGACGAACGATTCGCCCGGTGGAATTCCCTGCGCGCTGCACGGCGGGCTCCGCGGTTTCGACAAGCGGCTCTGGCACGGTGAGCCGTGGGAGCGGAACGGCGAGCGCGGCGTGACCCTCACCTATACCTCCGCCGACGGCGAGGAGGGCTATCCCGGCGAGATGCAGGTGACGGTGACCTACACCTTGAGCGACGCCAACGAGCTCACCTGGGCGGTCACGGCGACGACGAACAAGCCGACGATCGTCAACATCGTGCAGCACACGTACTGGAATCTCACGGGCGATCCGAAGCGGACGATCCTCGATCACCAGGTTCAGTTGCTCGCCGACCAGTATCTGCCGACGAACGCAGGATTGATTCCCACCGGCCAGCTGGCGCCGGTGGCGGGGACGCCGATGGACTTCCGGCAGCCGGAGCGGGTCGGAGCGCGGATCGACGACGCCTTCGAGGCGCTGAAACTCGCCGGCGGATACGACCACTGCTGGGTTCTGCGCGCGGGCCAGGGGGTGCGGCTGGCGGCCGTGGTGCGCGACCCGGTGAGCGGGCGCACGCTCGAGGTGCTGACGGACCAGCCGGGCATTCAGTTTTACACCGGCAATTTCCTGGATGGCACCGCGGTCGGAAAAGGCGGCATCGCGTACGCCCGCCGCACGGGATTGTGCCTGGAAACCGAGCGCATGCCGGATGCACCCAACCAGCCGGAGTTTCCGAGCGCGGTGCTGCGTCCGGGCCAGACCTACCACCACACGCTCGTGTGGCGGTTCGGCCGGTAGTCGCAGCTGCCTGGCTAGGACTTCTCCGCCGCCACGGCGGGCACGGCGATGGCCGGCGCCCGCCGCATCGCCCGTTCGCGCAGCGCTTCGTACACCGGCTTGTCGCCGAGCGCCTCGGCGATGCCGTAGGCGACGAGCGAACAGGCGAGCACCGGCAGCATGAAATCGTATTGTCCGGTCAGCTCGATCATCAGCACGATCCCGGTGAGGGGCGCACGCACGATCGCGGTCAGCAGGCCGCCCATGCCGATCACGGCAAAAACCTCGGGCTGCGTACCCCAGCTCGGCAGCACCAGACCGAGGAGCGAGCCGAAGCCGAGCCCGCCCAGCGCGCCGAGCACGAGCAGCGGGGCGAAAATTCCGCCGGCGGCGCCCGACCCGTAGCTCGTCATCGTCAGCGCAAACCGGGCGAGCAACAGCAGCGGCAGCCAGCCGAACGCGATCTGGCCGGCCAGCGCCTGGCCGGCCAGCAACCCGCCGGTGCCGGAGACGGCGGGATACAGCCCGGCCGCCAGTCCCGCGATCGCTCCCGCGAGCGCGCCGCTCAGCCAGCCGGGCCAGTGCAGCCATTCGTACCAGTCGAGTGACTTCAGCAGCGTCCGGTTGAAGACGACTCCGCCGAGGCCGCACAGCACCCCGAGCACCAGGGCGGGCAGCACCGAATCGACGTGCGGCGCGGGCATGTTGTGCAGCTGAAACACGGGCATTTCCCCCGTGAGCACGCGGCCGACCACGTCGGCGGTGACGGAGGCGAGAAACGCCGCGACGAAGACGACGGGAGTGAAGCTTCCCGCGAGTTCCTCGAGCACGAACATCACGCCGGCGATCGGAGCGTTGAACGCCGCAGCCAGTCCGGCGCCCGCCCCCGCGGCGATCAGCGCCTTCCGTTCACCCTCGCCCGGCTTGATGTGGAACCACTCGGAGACCATCAGCCCGGTGGCGCCGCCCATCTGGATGGTCGGCCCCTCGCGTCCGAGCGCGAACCCGCCGCCGATGCCGATGAGACCGCCGAGAAACTTCACCGGCAGCAGCCGCCGCCACTCGAGTTCGTGGTGGCCGAGCACGAAGGCCTTGATCTGCGGAATCCCGCTGCCGCCGGCTTCGGGCGCGAATCGGCGCACCAGCCAGACGGCGACGGCCCCTCCGATCGTTCCGATCACCAGCGCCACGGGAACGCGCTCGGCCGCCGGCAGGCGGAGCAGAAAATCGAGGCGGGCGCGTTCGACCGCGAGCAACCCAACGCGAAACGCCGAGCCCAGCAGCCCCGCGATCAGACCGACGACGAGCGCCTTCGGGAGAATGTGGCGGCGTTTGACCTCATTGGTGCCGAGACCGAACCCAGTGTCCTGATGCATCGGTCACACTGATCCGATTTGTCCGGTGAAATGCAACCCTGGGTGCGAATGCCCGCACTGCCGCCCGGTGGTGGTAGCGGCGCGCCGACGGACCATGGGCCGCGCCCGGTCCGCGGGTCCGCCGCGCGGCACGAATCCGGGGTGCGGAGACGTCGCCCGGTGAGACCGGCGCCGATTACCAGGCGGAGTTTCGGCGACGCCAGGCCTCTTTCCCGGGTGGTGGTCGGCCGGCGCGTTCAGGAAACCGCCGGGGCCTGCTTCTCCGCCCGTGCGTCCGCTTCGCCGGCGAGACCGCGCTGGCGCCAAAGATAGAAGATCGCCGGGTACACGAGCAGTTCCATCAGCGTCGAGGTCACGACACCGCCGACCATCGGCAGGGCGATGCGCTTCATCGTGTCGGCGCCGGTGCCGTGGCTCCAGAGGATCGGCAGCAGACCGGCGATGATCACCGCCGCAGTCATCGCCTTCGGACGGACGCGCTTCACCGCCCCGTGATAGATCGCGTCGCGGAGATCGGCGGTCGAGCGCATCCGGCCGCTGGACCGCCACTCCTCGAACGCCAGATCGAGATAGAGCAGCATGACGACGCCGGTCTCGGCATCGAGCCCGGCCAGCGCGATGATGCCGACCCAGACGGCGACGCTCATGTTGTAACCGGCCAGGTGCACCGCCCAGAACGCGCCCACGAGTGAAAACGGGACCGCGAGCAGCACGATCGAGGTTTTGATCCACGAGCCGGTGTTCAGATAGATGATGAAGACGATGATCACCAGCGTGAGCGGGACCACGATCATCAGCCGCGCCTTGGCCCGCTGCATGTATTCGTACTGGCCGCTCCAGGCGATGCTGTAGCCGGTGGGAACGGTGATCTCGCCGCGCCGGATCGCGTCGGCCACCGCCTGCTGCGCGTGGCGCACGTAGGTGCCGATGTCGGAGCCCTGCACGTCGACGTAAATCCAGGCGTTCGGGACCCCACCCTCGCTCTTGATCCCCATCGGGGCCGCGACGACCGAGATCTTCGCCAGCTGGCTGAGCGGCACCTGGGCCATTTCCGGCACCCCCGGCATCCCGCCGGCGACGCCCGCGGTCTTCACCGGGACGACGATGTCGCGCAGCGCGTCGAGGTTTTCCCGGTAGTCGCGATCGTAGCGCAGGATCACGCCGTAGCGCTCCAGCCCCTCGACCGTCGTGGTCAGCGGCATCCCGCCCAGCGCGACCTGCAGCACGTCCTGCACGTCGGCGATCGTGAGCCCGTACCGGGCGATCGCCGCGCGATCGATGTCGAACTGGACGTAGTTCCCGCCCATGACGCGCTCGGCGAAGACGCTGCTGGTCCCGGGCGTGCCGCGGACCACGCCGCCGATCTCCCCGGCGATCCGCTCCAGGACCGCGAGATCCGGCCCCGCCACCTTGATGCCGACGGGGGTCTTGATCCCGGTCGCCAGCATGTCGATACGCGTCTTGATCGGCATCGTCCAGGCATTCGTCAGGCCGGGGATCTGGACGGCCGCGTTCATCGCCGCGATGAGCTCGTCGACGGTGCGGCGACGATGGGCGATCACCCGGCCGGCCCCGTCGGTGATGTCGACCGCGGGCCACTGCTCCTCCGGCTGCAGCATGATCGTGGTCTCGATCATGTCCATCGGCGCCGGATCGGTCGCCGTCTCGGCGCGGCCGATCTTGCCGAACACGCGCTTCACCTCGGGAAACGACTTGATGATCTGGTCGGTCTGCTGGATCAGCTCCCGCGCCTTGGTCGGTGACAGGCCGGGGAAGGTGGTCGGCATGTAGAGCAGGTCGCCCTCGTAGAGCGGGGGCATGAACTCGGAGCCGATGTTCTGGTACGGAAAGGCCCGGCCGAGCTGCGCCGCCACGCGCTTCAGTCGGCCCTCGGGCAGCGGTTTCACCACCAGCGCGTTCCACGGGAAGAACACCCAGGCGACGATCAGGCCCGCGGTGAACACGACCGCCCAGCGATACTTGATCATCCGGTCGAGCAGGGGGTGGTACAGCCAGACCAGGAAGCGGTTCACCGGGTTCTTTTCCTCGGCGGGAATCTTCCCGCGGACGAAGAGGCCCATCAGCACCGGCGCGAGCGTGATCGAGAGCAGCGCCGCCGCGCCCATCGCGTAGGTTTTCGTGAAGGCGAGCGGCTTGAACATCCGGCCCTCCTGCGCTTGCAGCGTGAACACCGGCAGAAACGAGACCGTGATCACCAGCAGCGAATAGAACAGCGTCGGGCCGACCTCGAGCGACGCGTCGCGGATGATTTCCCAATGAGGCTTCTTGCCGCCGTCGCGTTCGAGATGCTTGTGCGCGTTCTCGATCATGATGATGGCCGCGTCCACCATCGCGCCGATGGCGATCGCGATGCCGCCGAGCGACATGATGTTCGCGCTCAGGCCCTGTTCGTACATGATCGAGATCGCGGCGAGGACGGCGACGGGCAGGATGACGATCGCGACCAGCGCGCTGCGCAAGTGCAGCAGGAAAAGGAGGCACACCAGCGCGACGACGATGCTCTCCTCGATCAGCTTTTTTCGCAGCGTGCTCACGGCCCGGTCGATCAGCGCGGTGCGGTCGTAGGCGATGGTGTAGCTGACGTCCGGCGGCAGGCTCTTCATCGCGGCGTCGAGCCGCTCCCGGACCGCGGCGATCACCTGGCGCGTGTCGACGCCGTACCGGACGACGACGATGCCGCCGACGGTTTCGCCGTCGCCGTTCAGCTCGGCGATGCCGCGGCGCATGTCGGGTCCGACACTCACGTTGGCCACCTGCCCGAGCAGGATCGGCGTGCCGCCGGGGCCGCGCCCGACCGCGATCATGCGCAGGTCGTCGATCCCGGTGACATAGCCTTTGACGCGAAGGATGAATTCCTTCTCGGCCATCTCCATCGAGCGCCCGCCGACCTCGCCGTTGCTCCTCTGCACGGCCATGGCGACGTCGCTGATCGAGAGATTGTACGCGTGCAGCCGGTGCGGATCGACGGTGATCTGGTACTGCTTCACGAAACCGCCGACCGAGGCGACCTCGGCGACGCCCTCGACGCTGGCGAGCTGGTAGCGCAGGAACCAGTCCTGCATCGAGCGCAGCTGCGCCAGGTCGTGGTTCTTCGCGTTGAGGGAATACATGAACGCCCAGCCGACCCCCGTCGCGTCGGGTCCCAGCCGCGGCGATACATTCGCCGGCAGGCTGCCCTGCGAGGCCGTTCAGGTACTCGAGCACGCGGCTGCGGGCCCAGTACGGATCGGTGCCGTCGTCGAAGATCACGTAGACGAAGGAAGAGCCGTAGAACGAGTAGCCGCGCACGACCTGCGCCCGCGGCACCGAAAGCATCTTGGTCGTGATCGGGTAGGTGACCTGGTCCTGGACGAGCTGCGGCGCCTGGCCCGGCCACTCGGTGTAGATGATCACCTGCGTGTCCGAAAGGTCGGGAATCGCGTCGAGCGGGATGTTCCGCAGCGCGTAGATCCCGCCGAGCGCGAGCGCGACGGCCGCCGCCAGCACGAGGAACCTGTTCCGGAGGGAGAATGTGATGATCGCCTTGAGCACGGGTGAAAAAGAGGCGGGGCGGTCGCGCGGGGCGCGGCCGGGATTCAGGAAGCCGGGGGAGTCGTGGGTGCCCCGGCTGGCATCGCTTCCGGGCCCGGTTGCGCCGCGGCCGCCGGCGGCCTGATCATCTTCTGGATCGCCTCACGCAGCTGGCTTTCGGAATCCAGCATGAACTGGCCCGAGGTGACGACCCGTTCGCCGGCATGCAATCCGCTCAGGACCTGATACAGGTCGCCCGAACTGCGCACGCCGAGCTTCACCTCGCGCGGCTCGAACGTGCCGCCCTCCAGCGCCACGAAGACGGTGTTGCGCTCGCCGCTGCGCAGCACGGCCATTTCCGGCACGAGCACCGCGTCGTCCGCGACCTGCGCGGCGAACCGCACGTCGACGAACATGCCGGGCCGCAGGCTCCCATCCGGGTTCGGGAGCACGATGCGGGCGGTCGCGGTGCGCGTCTGCTCACGGACCTCGGGCTCCACGGTCTGCACCCGGCCCGGGATCATCCGGTCCGGGCCATACGTCACATGGACCATCGCGGTCTGGCCGGCCGTGACGAACGGCAGGTCGCTCTCGTAGATTTCCGCGTCGACCTTGACGGTCGAGAGGTCGGCCAGCCGGTAGATGCGTTCGCCCGCCTTCACCATCTGGCCGGCGACCACCGGCTTCTCGATCACCATGCCGGAGGACGGGGCGCGATACACGAGCGTGCGCAACGGCTGCTTCGTGCGCTCGAGCCCGGCGAGGAAATCCTCCGGCACGTCGAAGAGCCGCAGCCGCGCCAGCGCCGCCCGGGCTAGCGGACCGGACCCGTCCGGCTCGGCGCGCAGCGCCACGAGGTAGTTGAGCTCCGCGTTGTAGAGGTCCGGCGAATAGATCTCGAAGAGCGGATCGCCGGCGTTCACGTGCGTCCAGGTCGCCCCGACGTAGAGTTTCTCCAGCCAGCCGTCGTATTTTGTGGTCACGTCGCGCAGCCCCTCCTCGTTGTAGGCGATCGAGCCGACCGTGCGAAACTCGCGATGCACGGGCCCGTGCGCCACGATGGCGGTGCGAAGGTTCATTCGCTGCACGGTCACGGGGTCGATGTGAATCGCGGTCGTGGAGTCCGCCTCGCTCTCGTAGACCGGCACCATGTCCATTCCCATCGAGTCCTTGGCCGGCGTGGGGCTGACCTCGCCCGGCAGCATCGTCGACTTGTAGTACTTGACCACCCGCGGGCCGGTTGGCGCCGCCGCCGCGGTCGCGGGCCCGGCGACGTTGGCGCGGATCGGCTGGAGCTTCATTCCGCAGATGGGGCAGTCGCCGGGTTCGTCGCGGATGACCTGGGGGTGCATGCCGCACGTGTAGAGCTGCTTCGCGGCGGACGCCGCGACGGCCCCGAAGAGCACGAGCAGCAGAAGAGCGAGCGATCGGATCGTGACTTTCATTTCGAAGACGAAGGTTGGGCCGCTGCGAGGAAGGACGAGTCGGGCGGCACGACGTCCGCGGTCATGAGCAGCAGATCGGTGACGGCATTTTCGCGATCGCGCAGGGCCGCGGCGCGCTCGAGCCGCATGCCGAGCGCCATCACCCGCGTTTGCGGAATCATTTCCGGGGACGTCACGCCGGACTGGTATCCGGCCTCCAGCGTGGCCACGGTCCGGTCGTAGTTGGGCAGCGCGGTCTCGTCGATGAACGCGATCATCCGGTCGCTTTCGCGCACCATGTAGAGCATCCGGGCAATCTGCGCCGCCAGGTCGAGCTGCGCGGCATTCACTCGCTCGGCCGCGGCGTCGCGGCGCGCCTGGGCGACGGCGATGTTCGCGGCCACCTTTTCCCTCCAGATCGGGAGCGTGACGGTGGCGAGCGGACGCACCATGAGCGGGTTCGCCTTCAGATCGGCCATCGCGCCGAGCGCGAAGCCGGGCTGGCCGGCTTTGCGCGCGAGCTCCACATCGGCCACGGCCATTTCGACCATGGCGCGCATCCGTGCCAGATCGGGGTTCGCCGCCCGCGTGCGGCGCCAGAGCTCATCCGCCGACGGCAGCGTCGTGGCCGCGAGCGTTGCCTCGGGCCACACCGGATCGGCGTCCGATGGCGAGAGACCGAGGGCGGACTTGAGGCGCCACCGCGCGGCGGTGCGCGCATCGCCCAACGCCGCGAGCTGCGCGCGGACCTGGCCGGCGTCGTTCGCAACCCGGACCTGCAGTTCCAGCGTTTCCATGCCGCGGCCGGTGGCGTAGTCGGCGTCGGCCATGGCGGTCGCCTGGTTCAGATAGGCGAGCGAACTCTCACGGAGCCGGAGCGCTTCGTCGACGTAGGCGAGTTCGATCCACGCCTTGCGCAGCTCCGCGGCCGCGGCGAGAACCTCGCCGACGTAGGCGCGATAGGCGATGGTGCTCGACGCCAGCGCCTCGCGGGCCATCGCCGCGCGTTTGCCCGGGGTCATCAGGTCGACCATGAGCCCGGGCATGAAGGTCATCAGCGTGTTGGTGATGTCCGCCTGGAAGTTGAACTGCGGATCCGGCAGCGCCCGGGCCGGCGCGATCGCGGCGACCGATGCGCGCCAGTCGTCGTAGGCCGCCCGCACCCGCGGATGGTTGAGGACGGCGTACCGGAGATAGTCGGCCAGCGGCGACCGTGGGTTTAGTACGGGCAGGTCGGGCCGGGCGGCGGCGGGCCGCAGCGCGTCGCCGATCCGCGTGACCTGCGTGCGCGATTCCCTTTCGCCGGCGGATGGCGGCAGCGTGCAGCCAGCGACCAGGGCGAGGCCCGCGAGCGGCAGCCATCTGGATGAAAATAGGTTTGGCGATGGCGGAGACATCTCGGGCGACTGCAGTGACTACGCCCAGAATGGCAGATTCCCCCGAAGAACTTTGCGCATTCCTTGGCCGCGGCTGGGCTGATCTTGATCCGGGACCGCGATGCTCCCCGTTGCGCCGTTCAGACCAGCCCGACGTTTCCACCCGGCCCGGGACGCCTCACCGGAACAGTCGGACCGTCATGGCCGCGGCCAGCGAGAGGCCGACGACGACGACGAAACGCCGGATCGCAACCTTGCCGATCCGCCGCGCGGCGCCAGCCGCGCCGTAGCCCCCCGCCAGCGCGCCGAAAACCATCGCCGCCACGAACCGCCAGTCCACGAGCCCGTTGAGCACGAAAAGCACGCCGGCCACGCCGTTGATCACGAACGAGACCAGGCTGGTCATCGCATTCATTTCGAGGATATCCGCCATCCCGAGCAGGCCCAGGATCGAGAGGTTGACGATGCTCATGCCCGCGCCGAAGTAGCCGCCGTACACTGCGACGGCCGCCTGCGCGGCGAGGGCCGCGGCCAGCCAGCGGGCGCCGGGGTTTTGCGCCGCCTCGACCGACCGGAGCCGGCGCTGCACCGGGCCCTGGATCATGAACAGGACGGTGGCAAAAAGCAGCAGCACGGGCACGAGCCGCTCGAACGTTGCCGGCGGGGTCAGGCGGAGCAGCCAGGCACCGCCGCCGCCGCCCAGCGCGGCGGGCACCAGCAGCCAGAGCATGCGCCGTGGAATGCGACTCAGCTCGCGGCGAAATCCCCACATGCTGCCGACGGAGCCGGGCCAGAGTCCGACGGTGCAGGTGGCGTTCGCCACCACCGCGGGCAGCCCGAGCGCCACGAGCACGGGGAAGGCGATCATCGTGCCGCCGCCGGCGACCGAGTTGATCGCGCCGGCGAGAAACGCGGCGGCAAACGCGATTCCGAAATGCAGGAGGGTCACGGCCGTCACGCGGCCGTCATGTGCCGGTTGCCGAGCCGGGTGCCGGTCCGGGCGGGGGAGCGTCCGGCGCGGCGCCGTCGGTCGGAAGTCGTCCGCTCTCGTAGAAGACCCGCAGTTCCGGCTTCTCGTTCGGGAGCAGCGACCGGGCCCGTTTCAATGCCTCCCGGGTTGCGACATTCGGGTTGGGGGTCGCAGGGAAGAAGTTCTCGGTTCCGATCTGGGCGAGCAGGCCGCTGTTCCGGAGGACGGCGGTGACGTCCCGGTTGCTGCCGCTGATCAGCAGATACCGGCTGGTTTGCCGCAGGTAGTCGTGCAGATTCTCCAGGGCCATCACGGTGGAGGCGTCGAGGTGCCGGGCGTTCTTCATGCGCAGGATGAAGACGCGGATGTCCTGGTTTTCGGCCAGGTGCCGGACCTGCTCCTGAAACAGGTCGGCCGCGCCGAAGAACAGCTCTCCCTCGACGTGCACGATCGAGATCTGCGGGTGCGCCCGTTTCGAGGAGCCGGACAGCTCCGTCAGGTTCCCCGCCGGATCGATCGTGTACTCGGCCAGCGTCGGCGTGCTGGTTTTCTGGAGGAACAGCGCGAGGGCGACGCCGATGCCGACGTAGATCGCGGTGTCGAGGCGCAGCAGCAGGCACGATCCGAGCGTGATCACGAAAACGATCGCGTCGGAGCGCGTCGAGCGGCAGGCGATCCGGATCTGGTGCCAGTTGATCATCTTCACGCCCACCCGGATCAGGTGGGCGGCGAGCGCGGCGACCGGGATGTAGTTGAAGACCGGCGTGATGAAGAGCAGCACGAGCAGGACGATCACGCTGCTGAGCATCGACGAGAGCTGCGACGATGCTCCGCTCTGGTAATTGACCGCGGACCGCGCGAACGAGGACGAGCCCGGCACCGCGCCGAACAGCGCGCAGGCGATGTTCGCCGCGCCCATGCCGATCAGCTCCTGGTTCGGCTCGATCTTCTGGCCGCTCTTCGCCGCCAGCGACTTCGTGATCGAGGCGGCCTCCAGCATGCCGAGAATGGCGATGGCCACCGCGGTGCCCGCGAGTTCGGGCAGGAGATGGAGCTTGCGGGGCCCGAAATGAAAACCGGCGAAGACAGGAATCACCGCGTTCAGCGAGCCCTCGTCCTGCACGAGCCGGAAGGGCACCATGGGATGAAGGACGGAAAAGAGTTTCGCCGCGGCGCCGAGCAGCGCGAGTCCGATCAAGGCCTCGGGCCATTTCGGCCGAAACCGGCGCAGCGTCTCGAAGATGACCAGCGTGATCACTCCGATGGCCAGCGGCCAGATCTCGAACTGCGCCGTGAACAGGCTCCGCACCGCCTGCCAGACGTTCGTGACGAAATTCTGGGCGGCGCCGACGTCGTACCCCAGGACGTTGTGAAACTGGCTGGAGAGGAGCAGGATGCCAATGCCCGTGCTGTAGGCGACCACGACGGACCGGGAGATGAACTTCGTGATCTCGCCGAAATTCAGCAATCCGGCCAGGAGCTGGATCGCCCCGATCAACGCGGCGAGGTAGATCGCAAGCTGGAGACGCTCCATGCCGGCGGACGTGTGCTGCGCGACGGTCATCGCCACGATCAGGCTGATCGAACTCGTCGGCCCGAACACGTGATGGTGCGAGGAGAAGAACAGGGCGCCGACGAATCCCCCGATGATGACGGCGGCGATCACCGGCTGTGGCGGCAGGTTGAGGATGAGCGAGAAGCCGATCGCCTGCGGGATCGAGACCAGCGTGAGCGTGGCGCCGGCCAGCAGGTCCGCCCGGAACCGTTTGAAGCTGTACCGGCGCAGCTCGCCGAGAAACGGCAGCCGGACTTTGAACAGGTGCGAACCGAGTGCCGCGACCTCCCCACCGAGTTCTGCAATTTCGTCCACCATCTTGCGACCACACTGTGGAAAAGCGGCGCCGCGCAAGGCGAGCGGATTCGCTACCCGGCGCCCATCAACGAGTCGTCAGGGCAAGGTGTCTGCGGGGGCATGGCTTGCCGGACGGGCCGTGAGCGAGTTCAACCGGTCCAGCACGAACACGACCGGACCAGGGGTGCCGTCGGCGTTCCACGCCTCCCGCTCCGGCGCCCAGTACATCGCGCCGATCGCCCGCGGGGCTTCTTCGATGGTGTGGATGAGGTCCGCCATGAACTGCAGCCGGCCTGCCGGAGTTTCAGGCCAGCGCATGCTGGGATTGTCCGGAACGTGCGATGCGCCATAGCCGGTCTCGACCACCAGGAAGTCCTTGTGATAGCGCGCGGCGCAGCGGTTCATGTTGTCCTCGAGCTGCTCCAGCGTGCCGTGGTTCCACTCGGGGTAGAAACTTTGGGCGATGATGTCATAGTCCACGTGCGCGGCCCCGAGATGATCGAAGAACCAGCGGGTGACGGGCCAGTCCGCACCCCGGTCGATGTGGATGGCGATCCGCGGCGGATGGTCGCCGGCGGCGGACCGCACGCCGCGAATGCCCGCCTTCAGCAGGCGCGTGAGATGATCCCACTGCCGCGCTTCGTCGTAGGGCGGGGGAGGGTTGTATTTCGTCGAGCCAGGGACGCGGACCTGCGCGAGAGGCCACTCGGTCCCGCGCGTGATCTCGTTGCCGATCTGCACCCAGTCGGGAGCGGCGCCGGCGGCGCGCAATCGTGCGACCGCATCGTGCGCGTGAGCCTCCCACGCCTTCTCCATTCCGGCGATGTCCAGCCCCCGCCACGCGACCGGGATTTCCTGGTGCTGCGGGTCGGCCCAGGTGTCGGAGAAGTGCAGGTCGAGGAGAAACGTCGCGCCGAGCGACTTGATCCGTTGCGCCAGCGGGATCGCCGCCTCGAGCGTGTTGTCCGGCGCCTCCCGGACCGGCGAAACGAACACGCGCAGCCGGAAGGCGTTCCAGCCGTGGCGGTGCAGGATCGTCAGCTCGTCTCCGGGCCGGCCGTTCTCCTGATAGACCGGGAGCGGCGCCCAGCGGCCGCGCTCCGGCGCGTCGAGCGCCGAGACGTCGGCGCCGAGGAAGAATCTCGCCGGAGCGGGAGCCTCCGCTGCGCGCAACGCCACGGCCAGCCCGGTTGCCGCCGCCGTCCCCGCAACGAGGACCGCGATCGATCGTGGCATGCGACGGGCGGCGGCATTCACCGGGCGCGGGTGGTGCATGGTCGGCGGAAGGGGACGATCGCCGGGTGGGGGCGGCGGTACCGTGCGGCGGTTCGGGCTCGGCAGGTGCAAGGCAGATTTGGTCCATCTTTCCTGCCTGGCGGTTCCGGGCCGGTCGTATCCGAAGTTTGTGGCTGCGACGACCGGCCGGCGATCCATCAGCTGCGCGCGTCTGCCTTGCAGCGACCTTCGCCGTGCCACGGCCGGTCCGCTCGCGCGAGACGCGGCGCGCCTCGCCCTCATCGTTTCGCTCGTGGTGTCTCCCATCGGGCGTTCGGACGCGGGCCCGATTTCGGGCCGCCCTGAATCGTGGATCTTGGCACCGCGATGCGCCTGCACCCAACACCGCGCCCGGTCCTCGCGGGCCGGACTTCTGAAACCGAAACCGGATTCCATCCACACCGAGCCGGTCGGCGGGCGGGGCGTTTCGCGCAGAACGCGGGTGCCGATCGCGGCGCATGAGCTCCGAACCCAAGGACCGCAAGGACGAGGAGGTCGAGGATCGCGTCTCGCCACCGGGGGAGATCGTGTACGAAGCCATCTACCGCGAGGGCCAGCACGAACTGGACCGGCCGAGCCTCGCGCTCGCCTGGTCGGGCCTGGCCGCCGGGCTCTCGATGGGTTTCTCCTTCGTCGCGGAGGCGCTGCTGCGGAGTCATCTGCCCGAGGCGTTGTGGACCCCCGCGATCACAAAGTTCGGCTACAGCATCGGATTTCTCATCGTCATCCTTGGGCGGCAGCAGCTCTTCACCAAGAACACGCTCACGGTCATGCTCCCGCTGCTGAACCGCCGCGGCCGGTCGCGGCTGAAGGACGTGGCGCGGTTGTGGGGCGTCGTTCTCGTGTCGAACCTGATCGGAGCGTTTCTTTTCGCCTGGATGCTTGCGCGCACCAGTGCGTTCGAGCCGCAGACGCACGCGGCCTTCGACCGGATCGGAAGCGAGATGCCCACGGGCAGCTTCGTGCACCTGGTGCTGCGCGCCGTGCTGGCCGGCTGGCTCATCGCGCTGATGATCTGGCTGCTGCCGTTCGCCGAGACGGCCCGCGTCTGGGTGATCACGGTGCTCGCCTATCTTGTGGGGCTGGGACACTACCCGCACATCGTCGCCGGTGCGGTGCCGGCGTTCTATGTCGTGCTGACCGGGAAGGGGACGCTCGGCGCGTGTCTGTCCGGTTTCGTCGCCCCCACCTTCGTCGGGAACGTCATCGGCGGAGTCACGTTCGTGGCGGCGCTCGCGCACGCCGAGCTGTCCGGTGCCGCGGGCGTGAGGAAGGAGGATGTGCCGGGATCCCGGCCAAACCCGCGGTCGCACTGACCGCCCGGAGCCGCGCCGTGTGCCGACCGCCTGGCGCAAAGGGCCAGATCGAACACCCGCAGCGGGCCATCGTTGAGACATCGCTGGGGAAAAGCTCCTCGCCGGCCTGTCCCTTTTGCGTGACAAGCCGGCAGTGACGGCCCCGCGCGCGCCGGAGCGGGACGACGGAACAGTCATGGGTGGCTCGTTTGGCCGCTGGCGCGGGACGGTGCGATCGCGAAGATATTCTGCACGTTGTACAGATTGCTCGCCAGGTTGTTGTGCAGGTTGAGCGGCAGCAGCCCGTGCGGCAGGATCCGGTGCAGGGCGAATCCGGGCAGACGCTCCGCAAAATCCCACATGTTCGTGCGAGACTCGAGGTGGGTAACGTTGAACTCGAACTGGACGGCTGCGATGCGACCCGCCGCCAGCAGCCCGGCGGCACCCTCCAGACATGCGAGTTCGTGCCCCTCGACGTCGATCTTCAGGAGATCGATCGATCCGACGCCTTCTTCCCGCGCGAGCTCGTCGATCGTCCGCACCGGCACCGATCGCGCGATCAGCTTCGCGTCGCCGCTGAACCGGCGGATCGTGTCCGGATAGAACGTCGCGAGCTCGGATCCCTCCGGCGCGTTCTCGAAGTCCCACAGTTCGAGTTCCCCGGCTTCGCGGCCGAGGGCGCAGTTGACGCAGCGCACTCCCGGGTGTCCGCCGACGCGGGCGACCAGCCGGGCATGCGTGGCGCGGTTGGGCTCGAATGCCCAGATGCGCGCGTCGGGTCGCGCCGCGACCACCATGCCGGTGTACTCTCCGCAGTTCGCGCCGACGTCCCACACCACGGGCGCAGGTCCGCGCTGCTTCAGCCAGGCGGCGAGCGCGCGGCATTCGCCGTTCCGTGAGGCGTGCCAGTTGCCGACCCCGAGCCCGCGCGTGCTCAGATTGAGCAGCAGGTTGTTCAGCTGCCGGCAGACCGGCCAGCCGAAGAGCCAGCCCCACGCCGCCACCACGGCGTCATACCTCGGGTGCGGGGAAGCCTTGACGGTTTGTCCCATGATCAGCGGTGTCCGGGCATTGGTGGTCCAAACGCTGAGCGCGTTCCCGACCGCGAAGGTGGACTGACGAAGGCGCGGAATGGCGTCACCAGCGTCCGAGCCCCCTTCGCCGAAGAAGGGATCGCCGGTCAGGGCGTCCGTCGAATCCGCGGGTGTCACGGATCCGGTCGAGTCAGGAGCTTTTTGCCTCGCGCCGCTTTGCCTCGAGACCGTGGTTGAGGCCCATCGCGCTTTCGCTGGTCGCCCCGTCGGACGTCACCACGAAGAAATCAAAAGAGAGCGGGGACGATCTCCCCGCCCTCTCCCCCAGGATACTCGGCCGGCAACACCGGGTACGCGAACGGAGCGTTGCCCGTCTGGAAATGTGGCGCGAGTACTGCGCCATTCAGATTGGTGAGACCGGGCGACTGGCGGACGGGCTCAGCGGCGCGTGTCGGATCGGCCCCGGCGGCCGGAACGGATGGTTCCGGTCGCCGTCCGCCGGTGTCCGCTTCGGGCGCCCGATCCGTCAGTTGTCGGCGTCGCCATCGAAATCGAATGGCGGCGTCAGTCCGGTGAAGTCACCGATGATCTTCGCATCGTAGGGAGCATACAGGCCCTGTTGGGTCGACTGTTTGCCGTAGCCCACGTTGTTGCCGATCGAACCGGTTCCCCCCGCGAGCGGCAGTCCATAGCTCATGACGATGCTCCCGGCCTTGTTCACCCGGATCACACGGTTGTTGAACTGATCGCTGATCAGGGTGTCGCCGTTGCGCAGCCGCACGGCGCGGGTTGGCAGGGGCGAAGCGATGCTCTTCGGGTCCGTATTCGTAACGTACTGCCAGACGATATTGTCGTTCGCGTCGACTTCGACCACGCGGGAGTTGCCGGCATCGGTCAGCAAGGTGTCGCCGTTGCCGAGCCGGCTGGCGAACGCGACGGCCCCGAGGGTGCCGCCGGCGGTGAACGTCTTCACGACCTGATCGGCGCGCGTCACCTCGATGGCGCGGTTGTTGTTTTCGTCCGCGATCAGGATATGGCCGTCCTCCAGCAATTCGGCGGAATTCGGGTTGTCGTTGCAGCCGATGATCGAATTGGCGGTGAAGTCGTTCGGACCGAGTCCAAAGGACCAGACGATCTTTCCACTCGAGGTCGTCTCGATGACGCGGTTGTTGAACTGATCCGCGATCAGCAGGTGACTTCCGCGGCCGAACGAATCGGCGCGGCAGAATTGGGTGCCCGTCAGCACCACCGAGAGCAGCGCGAACGCCGCCCGCCTAAACGCTACCGTTACCATAGATCCTCCATTGTTTTTCCAATGCCTGGCTCCGGCCGGAGAATCCCGGCCGGCTCGTCGTGCGGCGTCGCTGGGCGGAAGCGTCGTGGCGGGCAGGCGGGTGTTCGACCGGTGCCGAAACCGTTCCTGATCGATGCGCCGAAAGACTGGGCGCGGAGCTCTCGCGTTCCGACGGGAAAGGTAACGGAGCTGTTACCCTTCCAGCCCCCCCCGACCGGGGGGGGACGTTCGCCCGCAATGCTTGCCTGCACGCTGCGGCGGCGATGGCCGGATCCGGCTCCGGCTACAGTTGGCGGGAGACACCGATCGACAGGAGCGCTCGCGGCAGAAGCTGGGCGCCGTTGACGCGGCGATACACCGGGAGCTGGACGAAGAGGAAGGCCGTCGAGCGCGCGCCGAGCTCGATCGTCGCTCCCGGAGTCACGTACGCGAGCGTGTCTCCGCTGTTGGCCCGATCCGCGTTCGCCCCATGTTCGCGGGTGTCCCAGCGAACGTTGAGCTGCAGTTGGGGCGTCACGGTGGTGCCGTTCAGGTAGCGGATCCCGCCGTTCACGCCGACGCTCGCCGACGGGAGGAAGCCGTCCCGATAATTGATCGGCTGGTCGGCGAGCAGTTGCGCAAAGCAACCGAGGTTCGGGAGTGGCCGGAGAAAATACGACACGCCCGCCAGGAGATCGGTCGTGCCGCTGCCCAGCTGGAGCCCACGGTCGAGCGGCGTCCCGGCCTGCGGTCCGCTCGCGAAGTCCTGCGTGAACCGGCCGGTCGGGAGTTTGAGTCCAAACTGGACGCCGAAGCTTTTCCACATGCTGAACCTTTGGTAGCGAGCGAGCAGCCGGACGTCGCCGGGACCGGCGGCGTGCGACGAGGACACGGTCGAGTCGCCCGCGGCGATGGTCGTGTGGTAACGGTCGTAGAACGGGATCTGGACACTTGCCGCCCACGAATGGTGGCCGACGAGGTCGACGCCGAACCACGTGTTTCGGTTCAGCGTCTCCTGTTGGATCTCCGCGCCGGCAGGGTAGGAAACCGCCGAGCGGTCGAAGCTGCCCCGGCCGGTCCGAAGGTCAGTGCTGTCGTAGTACTCGAAGCGAACACTTGCCTGAAAACCCGAAATATCCGGGTAGCCCTGGGCGGACCAGTCGGAACTCAGCGAACAACCACATTCCGAACAGCCGGAGGCGTTCGGCTCGACGGCAAGGGCCGCGATGAGACCGGCCACGAGCGTGGCGCGGAGTGATGGGAAGCGGGAGTGAAAGCAGAAAGAATTCATGTGCGGATGGCGCAGAGGGTGGATGCGATCGGCGCTGACAGTGCGCGGGCACCGCAGCCAATCACTACGATCCCCGGGGTTTCACGCGGGGACCAGGCGAACGGCCGGACTCGATTTTCCTACGCTCTCGGCGGAGGCACCGGCACCCGGTCGGTCCGGATGGCCCGTTTGCCAGTCTTCACTTCCGGCCATTCGGCGCGATCCGGACGGGCAACGACCGGGCCGGCAGACTCCTGAGAAACCAGGAGCTGCTTCTCCGCCGCGCGGGCGGAAGTTGCGGGCTGCTGCTGATCCCTCGCACCCGCTCGGGCGCGGCGAACCGCCAGACAGATCGGGCATGGCTTGCCCGGGTCCATCGTTTCCACCGCGGCCTCGGTCACCGGCATCGAGCGGGCGTAGTTCGAGAACATTCTCGCCCACGCCACGACCTGCACCAGATCCAGCATCGCGCCGCTGGCGCAAAACCACGCCGCGACGAGCGAGATGAGTCCAAGCTGTTTCAAATCCATTCCGGATGCCGGTTGCCGGACACCGACAAGGAATACGCTTGGTGGTTCGAGCAGGGGCCGGCGTCGTCTTTCCGACCGAGTTTCACGTACACGTCCGCGAGCGCCAGCACGGCCCGGGAGTTGTCCGGCTGAAACCGGTGGGCTGCGGCAAATGCCGCCAAGACGTCGCCGAACCGTCCAGTCGGCCGCTGCCGTTGACATCCGCGGCCCAGACGTGCGCCGGGCCGGGGATGTCGTCGCCGATGACGACGTCTTCGAAAACCCCGCGACTGCGCTGGCGAATCCAGCGGACGGAGTTCTTCTGTCCCTCGCAGTACAGGATATCGAGCAGCCCATCCTGATCGAGATCGACCACCTGTACGTCCGTGACCCACGGCCGGCCAAACTCGGCGGGTGGGGCGCCGACCGGCGTCGGCGCGTAGTGCAGGGAGGCGGCCGCCGTCGGCGTCCGGCGATCCGCCGGGGCGTCGTGCGTGGGGCGAAAGCGGGACGACACGACCAGCGCCAGGGCGGCCCAACCGAGCGCGACCACGCCGAGGCCCGGCCAACGCCAGGAGGACAGGTTCGGGAAGCGACATGGGGCAGGGCCGCGGCACCTCGGGGGCGCTGATGTGGCCTTAAAGCACCCCGACGCCTGGCCGCCGCCGCGATCCTGTCAATGCCCCCGTCGGCCCTCCGCCCGCCCGCCGATCCCGAGCGCCCCGCTGCGAAGGGGTCGGGCTGTTACCTGTCATCAGACCAGCTCTTTCCTGCGGAAACGCCACAGTGCGAGAAGGAGCATGAGCACCACGAAATCCAGCGCGTAGAGACTCAGCAGCAGCACGTCGGTGCCGCTCATCAGCGTGCCTTCCAGCATCTGGCCGGAAAGGTTGAACACCCCGTAGCTCGGCAGCACGTAAAACAACGGGTTGAACCTGCCGTAAAGGCCATTGCCGGCGAAAAACGCGAGCACCGCACCAATGAACGGATGGACAAACAGCGACAGGAGCATCGCCAGCGATCCGAGCATCAGTTGGCGACAGAACATGAGCCAGGGCGCGTATTTCATCGCCGGGCTGAGCTGCAGCTCGCCGAACTTCGCGACCAGAATCAGTGCGACACTGGCGAGGCACGCATATCCCGCCATCACGGCAATTCCCCCGAGAAACTTTCCCAGGATATATTGAATGCGCGAAACGGGCTTGGTGAGCGTGATCCGGATGGTCCCACGGCGGATCTCGCTGGCAACGGCCGTGCTGAAGATGAACAGCGAGACCAGGCTGCCTCCGAAGGAAGCGGCCTGATAGAACAGGGCCTGCAGGAAGGACGAAACCTGGTCCAGCTGCTCGGCCAGCTTCTGCCGGTCCACCTTGCTCAGCTTGGCGTCGGCGCGATGGAGTTTGGAGCCGCCAGGCGTCGCCGGCGTCGCGGCAGCGTCGGGCTTTTTGGTTTCGCGCTCGTCAGTCACCTCGTTGGCGAGACTCCGGTCGACGGCGGCGCGGGTCATCATCTTTCGCTCGCTGATCACGAAGGTGGAAAATACGGCGATGCACGCGAGCGCCACCAGCATCAGTCCGAGCAGCAGACGTTGACGCAGCAGGGCGCGAATGCTGTCGGCGGCAATGAGGAAGATGATGTTCACGGCTCCTGTTTGGACTCGAGCACCGGAAAAAATCCAGCGCACGACACCCTGTTTATCGACCACGACCATGGTGGGAATGCCGCGCACCCCGTAGCTCGCGCCGATGCCGGAGCCGGCGTCCAGGAGTACGTGAAAACCGTAGCCCTTTTTCTTGATGAACCCGCCTGCCTGCTCGGCGGACTCGCCTTCATTGAGGCTGAGGATTTCCAATCCTCGGCCTTTGAAGTCGTCCTGGATGCTCTGGAGTCCGGGCATGGCCAATTTGCACGGGCCGCACCACGTCGCCCAAAAATCGAGCAGGACGACTTTCTGCCCGCGGTAATCCGAAAGTCTGACCGTGCGATCAGCAAGGTCACGGGCTGAGAAATCCGGCGCCGATTGGCCGACCTCGAGGTGGCCCATTTCGCGCGTGGCGCCATCCTTCGTTCCCAGCTGGATATTGACCTTGATCTCGTAGTTTATCCAAACCGTCGCGCCGGCAAAAACGATCGCGGCGGCGATCCACCCATACGAACGTGGTATCATCGGGAGAAGCACCAGCCTCGAGCATACTTCAGGGCGCCACGAGCGAATTCTATTGCAGGGCAGCGATCGGCATCCTCCGCCATCTCAGCTGTTCACCGCTGACCCAGCCGCCGACGGCCGCTGGCTATATATCAAGCCAGCCGCTCGCTATTTTTCCGGTCGCGACGGCGGCTCCTGCTCGGACGAGGACACGCTCGACCGGTTCAGCGAGGCTCCCGGACGAGTTGGTCAAGGTCGTGCCGCAGCTGCTCCTCGTCGACCATCCCCACATACGACCGCGCGAGGCGCCCGGAGCGGTCGATCAGCAGCGTCACCGGAATCGCAGAGACCCCATCGGCGACCGATGGTCCTTCGCCGGGATACCCGACCGGGAAGTCCATCTTGTACCTCGCCGCAAAGCGTGGAACGACCTCCGTGGCGTCCTGATCCAGGGAAAGCGCGAGCGAATCGACGCCCTTGCCCCGGTACTCGTCGACGATCTTCACCAGACCGGGCATTTCAGCCCGGCAGGGCGGACACCACGTGGCAAACAAGTTGACGAGGACGACCTTCCCCTGGTGGGCAGCGAGATTCCAGCCTGTGCCATCGAACGTGTTCACGACGAAGTTCGGCACCGGTTTCCGCGCGTTCGGCAAGTCGAGCTCAGCGGCGGTCGCGCGGGTGGAGAACGCCCGGACCAGCAGCCCGCCGGCGAGGGCGACCACCGCGGCGATGAGGAAGGCACGGGAAAGAGATGGGAATCGGAGGACGTTCATCGGTCGCGCAACAGGAGCGGAAGTCGACGATAGTCAAACAAACGTTTGAGTGTCCGGATTACCTCCCGGGAGGCGTCTCGGCCGGCTTCAGTTGCCGATGTGGATGTAGGACCAGCCGGCCTCCTGGCGCCGGACCACTTCGGCGACCCCTGAATCCACCGTCGTGGCGAACGGCAGCAGCGATTGGGCCGTCACGTGTTCGCGGCGCATCGTGTTGCGACAGGCGTCGAACACCACGCCCGCGTCCGCCAGCCGCTTCATCCGGGCGGCCTGCGCCGTATTGGTCCGGAGGAGAAACCCCAGTCCGGCGCCGTGTGCCACCACCGCCACCTGGGTCGCCGCTCCGAGCGCCTCCCGCAGGTTCTCAATGTTGTTCAGCGCGCCGTTCCAAACCCGCGTATCCGCGCTCGTGAGCTCGACGACGACCCGGTGCCCGCCGGGGGCGCCAGGGTTTGGGGCCGGTGTCACCGGTCCGTCCGCCGCCGGGGCGGTGAGTGGCATGATCGAGGCGAAGAGCAGCGCAGCGAGCAGGGTTTTCATGGGTGGAAAAGAGATCGGCTGTGGGGGCGAGTCGTCCTGCACCGGGAGGTCGGCCGGCCTGCCACGCCCGCGGCAAAAACGCGTTCGGATGCGAGCGGCACGGTGGCGATAGACCCGGAACCGCAGTTGTGGGTCCCTGCCTTCGGTTCGCGCTGCGGCCGGGCATTGGGTTTTCTTCGTCCGGCGTGGTCCCGACGCAATCCGACCCCCGAGCGGCGCATCGGCGAAACGCTGGCGGCCATTCAGCGTATCCCAATCGGCGCGCCCCGTGGGAGGCGTAACCGCGACGCCAAGGAGTCGGGCCGCTACATGTTGATTGTCACTGCCTCGGTGCTGACCTACGGCGCAGAGGGGCTCCATGGCTCCGCTTGATCAAGCCGTGGCGATCGCCGCCAGCCGTCCGGATACCCTGTCGCAACCAAAGCCGAATCTGCAAAGTAACGGCCCGACCCCCGGGCTGACCCGCGCGTTGCTACGACTGGTGGTGGTTCGCTCCGTAGAAACGATGCAGACTGAACAGGCAGAGCAGCGCGATCGCGGCGAGCGGCAGTCCGCCGGTTTCCGGGACCGACTGGGGGGCGTCGCCGGAGATTGCCCAATCGATCTGCAATCCTGATACGCTGGGCGTTACTCCGAACGCGAAGGTGTTGTCGAAATCGCCCGAAGCCTCGGCTTCATGCTCGGCGTTGACGTAGGATTCGAGGTAAGCGTCGACGTTCAAGGCGTGACCGACCGTCCTCCGAAGGGGTCAGGCCGTTACATGTTAATTAGGCTCCGCTTACGACAGAGGTAAACCCGGACCGACTCGGCTTTCTCCACTCCGAGCTTCCTTGCGGTCGCGAATAACGCGCGCCCGACCGGTGCCGCAACCACCAAGCCGCGGCGAGCTTCCATGGGCACTCTTCGTCTCCTGCTCGGCGACCAGCGCTTCGTCGCTCATGTGAATGCTGAGGCAACGACAGTTAACAGGTAACGGCCTGACCCCTTCGGATCGGGCCGCCGGGCCGCAATAACCGACCGGAACGTTCGCCGGGGCCTTTTGTGTCACCGGGTGCCGGGTTGTGCCCAAAAACACCTCACCGGGCCCGCCTGCCGGAAAACGTGCGAATTTGCGATTCTCCGAAAGGCTTCGCCGGTCGATATCTCTGGACCGCCAAGCCGGGCGCAAGCGATTGGGGCCTGGGAGCATTAGTTAGCTACCGGTCGCGAATAAATCGTGGTAATCCCACACTCCGGCGGTCGCTTTGCCCTCTAGATGCTGCCAAACAGACCGAAGGTTGGAGACCCTGCCAGCGTGCTTGCCGGCGCGCGGCGGCCGGTGGGTGACGAAAGGCCCGCCCTTCATCAGTCTTCAAATGACCTGCCTGTCTTTTCTGCCCTCCTCGGAAGTATTTTCTGCACCGGACGCGCTCCGTCCGGAGTGGTTTGGCGCATCGCCATGTGCCCGGCCGATCGTTCCCGCCCGGCCACCGGCGTCCAATCGCCCCGCATAGAAGGGTTCATTTCGCCCTCGGCGTAAAATCGTCCTGCTTCCCGACCACTCCCATTTTCCGGGCGATGCTGCTGTTTCCCGAATTGGTCGGCGCCCTGATGACGACGAGCTGCGCTGCAGCTCCCATCCGTTGGAGAAATTCGCCGCCTGAATCCAGACGCCCGCACGGAGGCGCTGTGTCAAATCCAATGACGGCAAAAGCCGGATCGAGAGCCGCTCCTCGTCTACCTCTACACGTATAATAAACGCATCATTATGTCGACAGATTCAAAGTCCTTTTTGCGCCAAGTCAGCCCTTGGGCATCCCGTATCGTTCAGTCAGCCGCTGAATCGAGTCACCGCCGCTCGAGGCTCCTTTGTCGCGCAGAGGCCACCCCAGGCGTTTCGGGTCGGAGTCGCAGGATTCGCCGCCTCGTCGCGGCCGCGTTCCTCGGTATTTCCGCCTCGCTGGCCCATGCGACGAGCGGCGGCAGCGGAACGGCTGGCGATCCCTTTCAACTCACTAGTGGTGACTGGAGCCTAGCCATCAATAACGCGTATTACACGGCGCTTTCCGACGTGAGTATTGGCACATCGTTGATCATCGGTAACGGTGCCGACAACGTCCATCTCGTCCTCCAGACGAACGGCGTAACGCTCGAAGCCGCCGCGTCCCGCCTCACGTACACCGACGGGTACACCAACTACGTCTACGTCACCAACGGCGCCAAGTTCCAGACCACCACCGGGAGCATCAATATCGGCTTCAGAGGCACCGGCATTCTCACGGCCGACGGCGGCAGCACCGTGACATCCGGCACAGCAGGCCTGAGTATCATCGGCTATAATGCCAATGCCAACGGCCAGGTGAACATCAACACCAACGCCGCTTTCACGACCAACGGGTCACTCACGCTCGGCTACGATGCCACGGCGCAGGGCACGTTGAACCTCGATGGCGCCAGCGCGACTTCGACCATCGGCTCCACGCTGTCGATCGGCTTCAATGGAAGCGGCACCGTCACGGTCAAAAACAACGGTCTGTTGACCACCAACGGAAGTTCGTATGTCGGCGGCGGCACGGGCGGCGCCGTCGCTCCCGGCACGGGAACGGTAACCATCGACACCGGCGGACGCTGGGTCAGTCCCGGCACGACCAATCCCGTGGTCGTCGGCTACAGTGGCGCCGCTGCGACCGCCACGGCGACCGGCACGGTAACCGTCGACGGCAGCGGTTCGTATCTCAATGACGCAGGCGACCTCACCGTCGGTACCAGCGGCACGGGCACAGTTACGATTTCCAACAGCGCCCTGGCGGCAGTCGGCGGGACCGTCTCGACGGGTGTCAACGGCGCGATCAAGTTGAACAACGGTTATCTCGCCATCAAAAGCGCATCGCAAATCAGCGTGGCCACGTTGCTCTCCACCTGTAGCCTCGAGGTGTATGATGGCAGCTCCTACGTCGCTGGCTCGACGAGTAATCTGGCCACGAAGTATTTCGACGGGACGAATCTCTGGAGTGCGGATCCGTTGTATGCGACGTTCAGCACGTTGGATCTGACCGGGTTCACCCTGGTCTACGTTCAGCTGTCGAGTGCGCCGACGGTGACGTCGCCGACGAGCGCGAGCGTGACAGCCTCCACGGCGACGCTGGGCGGCAATGTCACCAGCGACGGCGGGTCGGCGGTGACGGCGCGCGGCGTGGTCTACGCGCCGACCGCGACCAACACCAACCCGCAGATCGGCGGCACAGGCGTGGCCGGCGCCACCACCTCCGGTACGACAGGGGTGTTCGTCGTTTCGGCCACCGGGCTGACTGCGGGCACCGCCTACACCTACGCGGCCTACGCAACCAACGCCGTGGGCACCAGCTATTCCAGCACTGACACCTTCACGGCCACCGCTTTTCCGGTCGTGACTGCGATCTCGCCGAGTGTCGGTTCTACCGGCGGAGGCACGACGGTCACGATCACGGGCGCGAACTTCACCGGCGCCACCGCGGTGACTTTCGGCGCGACCGCCGCCGCCGCATTTACGGTCGACAGTGCCACGCAAATCACGGCGACCCCGCCCGCCGGCGCCGTCGGCGCCGTCGACATCACCGTCACCACCGCCGGCGGCACCAGCGCGACAGGCTCGGCCGACCAGTTCACCTATGTCGCGCCGACCCTCACCTCCAACGGCGGCGGTGCGACCGCAACCGTGAACGTGGCCGAAAACACCGCCTCCGTCACCACCGTGACGGCCACCGACCCTGACAGCGGACAAACGATCACCTACTCGATCATCGGCGGAGCCGACCGGGCGAAGTTCCTGATCGACAGCTCGACCGGCGCACTGGCGTTTGCCGTCGCCCCGAACTACGAAGCCCCGGCCTCTGCGGCCGGTTCCAACAACTACGTCGTGCAGGTGCAGGCCAGCGATGGGAACGGCGGCACCGACACCCAGACGATCACCGTGACAGTGACCGACCTCAACGAGGCGCCGACGGTGGCCAACGCCCTCGCCGATCACTCGCTCACCTATGGCAGCGCGTTCACCTACACCGTGCCCGCCAGCACCTTTGCCGACGTCGACGTCGGCCAGACGCTCACCTGCACGGTTTCAGGCCTGCCAAGCGGCGTCAGCTTCGATGGCATGACACGCAGCTTCCGCGGCACGCCGCCGGTCGGTAGTTACATCATCACGGTGACCGCGACCGACAACGGCACCCCGCCGCTGAGCATCAGCGACAGCTTCCACTTGAGCGTTGCGCAGGCCGACCAGACGATCGCCTTCACCCCGGTCGACACCGTCACCGCCGGCCAGACCATCAGCCTCAGCGCCACCGCCACATCCGGACTGGCCGTGACCTACACCCTCGTCAGCGGGCCGGCGACTCTCAGCGGTGGCAGCCTCACCATCACCGGCATGGGCGCCGTCACTGTACGCGCCACGCAGGCCGGCAACGCCAACTACGGGGCTGCCACCGCCGACC
This sequence comes from uncultured Verrucomicrobiae bacterium, assembly GCA_963705935.1. Lineage (GTDB taxonomy): Bacteria > Verrucomicrobiota > Verrucomicrobiia > Opitutales > Opitutaceae > Opitutus. The sequence continues at coordinate 702,165 of OY970130.1, forward strand.
TCACGTTCGCGGTCTCCAGCAAGCTCAGCCAGACGATCACCTTCGCCGCTCTCGACGATCGCGTTGGTTCGGACCCGCTCTTCGCATTGTCCGCCAGCGCCAGCTCCGGGCTGCCGGTCAGCTTCACGGTGGTGAGCGGGCCGGCCTCCCTCGACGGCTCCAATCTGAGTCTCACCGGGGCCGCCGGCACGGTCGTCATCCAGGCCCGCCAATCCGGCAACGACATCTACGCCGCCGCCCCGACAGTCGAGCGCAGCTTCGACGTCACCCAGGTGGTCAACCGTATCTATCTCGGCCCTGTGCTCGCCGCCGACCAGAGCCAGATCGGTCAACTCGCCGTGATGTTGCCGCCCGACGGCTCGTCCGGATATCTGCTGGTCGTTATCCCCAGCCTTCAAATCGATCTCGATCTCAGTGTCGCGTTGGCCGGCGACGGCAGCTTTGTCAGCCAGTCGGCCACCCGGAACACCGTCGGCGGCCAACTGAGCGGCAACGTCATCACTGGCACGATCGCGCCGCTCGGGCTGAGCTTCACCGCCCCCTTGCAGACAATCAACGGCCCGGCCGCGGCGCTCGCCAGCTACTACTTGGGCGACATCCTCAACTCTGCCTCCGGCACGGTTGCCACCATCGTCAGCGCCTCCGGCGCAGCGCTGGTGGTCGCGCAGACCGACAGCGGCGCGGCCGGCGGCCCGACCACGGTCGGTGCCGACGGCAACTTCAGCCTCCAAGTCTCCGGTTCCGATGGCCCCGCGAGTGTGCAAGGCGGCATCGATGCCGGCCGCACCTCGTTCAGCGGCTCCATTAGCCGGACCGGCCACGCGAAAATCTCGTTCGCCGGCCTGAGCATAACCACCGCGCGCACCGATCGGTTGATCAACCTGTCCAGTCGCGGCCAGGTGCTTGGTGGCGACAACATCGTCATCACCGGCTTCGTCATCACCGGCAACAGCGCCAAGAGCCTGTTGCTGCGGGCCATCGGACCCGGCCTCGGGCAGCTCGGCGTCACCGGCTGGCTGCCGACGCCGCGGCTGCAGGTTTACGACGCGCAGGGCAGGCGGGTGCTGGCCCAGCAAGGCTGGGGCGATTCCGCCGAACTGGCAGCCGCCTTCGCCCGGCTCGGCGCCTTCGCCCTGCCGGCCGGCAGCGCCGACTCCGCCGTGCTCACCACTCTCGCGCCCGGCGTCTACACGATGCATGTGGTCAGCGCCGGTCCGGCCACCGGCATCGCGCTCGCGGAAATCTACGATGCCGGCGTCAACCCGCAGGGCGAATACCAGCGGCTGGTCAACATCTCCAGCCGCGGCCTGGTCGGACCGGATGCCGGTGTGCTCATCGGCGGCTTCGTGATCACCGGCAATTCCCCGAAGCAGGTGCTGGTGCGCGGCGCCGGCCCCGCGCTCGCCGGCCAGGGCCTGACCACCAGCCTCGCCGACCCCGCGGTCTCCGTCTACGCCGCCGACGGTTCTCTGCTCGCCGAGAACGACGACTGGGGCACACCCACGCCGCTCAACGATACGCATACCGCCGCCGCCGCCGCCACGATCGCCTCGGCCGCGAGCACAGTCGGGGCCTTCGCTTTCCCCACCGGCAGCAAAGACGCCGCCCTGATCGTCACGCTGGCGCCCGGCGTCTACACCGCTGTCGTCTCGGCCAAGGACTCGGCCACCGGACTGGCCCTCGTCGAGATCTACGAAACCCCCTGATCGGTCCCGGGCCCGCGCGTTCGCCATCGCTGGGAGCAAACCCAGACCGGCCCTCGCGCCGCGCCCGAAGCTTGCCGCGTGGGGCGCCAGCCAAGGGGCACGCTTCACCTCTTACCTCTGCACCAGTCGCCGAGATGCAGCAGCCGGTCGCCTGTGTGCGACCCCGTGTTTGCTGAACCGGGCGCGTCCGGATGCCGGACCTGTGCGTCAAGGTAAAAGGTAAAGCATGACCCCTGGGGCCGTGACTCGCTGACGGACAACGAGTAGCGGATGGACGTTGGCCTCAAGTTGCCGGTGGGTAATGCCTTTTGGGGTTGATATGCACACTCGCAAAGCCCTTACCGCGGTTATGGAGCGCGAATGTTGCCGTACCGTTCCCAGCGGTAAGTCGATCCAAGCGGCAGGTGGCACAAATCACTCTGACGAAGGTGTCAGGTTGTACAGATCGCCCTTGGTGAAATTCTGGGGCGAACCAGCACGGTTGGAGCACGGCGCGCAAGCGGCGGTTGGATTTTTTCGGGACGGGTTGCCGGGCCGTTCGTGACGGCGAGCGAGCCGCGTACGACCGATCCGCGCGAGCGAGCTCGCGGCCTACGAATGAACCTGCACGGCGCGAGCGAGTGTGCCAGCGCACGGCTGAACTGCGTGAGCGAGCTCGGGGCCTACGACTGGGTTTACCCGGGAGGCAGGCGCCTCGATGGGTGTATATGGCTCATGGCACCTCGTAGATTTCGACGAGGGCGGTGCCGGTGGAGCCGTTGACGCCTTTCACGACCGCGGAGTAAATCCCGGGAGAGAGATCGAGGACCAGGGCGGCGTCGGCGCTGCCGGCTGCGAGAGGAAATGCGCCGACGGCGGAGAAAACGTCGCTTTGCCAGTGCTGCCAGTTGTCGTTCTCGCCGACGATTTCGGCGCCGTGATGAACCGAGAGTTCGGGATCGAGCAGCGCGTCGCTGACACCTTGGGAGACGAGGCCCGGTCCAACGGCCCGGATGAGTACGCGTTCGGTGCTGTGCCCGGAGATGACGAAGCCGGCAATCAGGACGTTGTCGCCGGTGCCGACGCGGGCGCGCCCCGAGAGGTTGACGAGGCGGGGCGACGCCGCGGAGTTCGGAGCAGCATCGGCGTCGTAGAGCTCCACGAGCGCCATGCCAGTGGCGGTGGTTGAATTGGAAGCTGTGACATGCGCGGTGTAGACGCCGTGAGAAAGGGTGGTGAGGAGCGCAGCGTCCTTGCTGTTTCGGGCGAGGGGGAACGCACCGAGCGCTGTCGCCCGAGCGTCGAGAGAGAAATCCCAGTCGTCGTTCGACGAGATCGTGGCGGAGCCGAGATGAAGCGTGAGTCGCGGATCGGACAGTACGTCGGCCGCATTGATCCCGAGTGGAATCAGGCCGGGGCCGACGGCGCGAACGAGGACGGAACGGGATTGCGCGCTGCCGCCCGCGATCACGAAGCCGACGATCAGCGTCTGGTCCCCGGTGCCGGCGTTGGTGCGAAGGGAGAGATTCGCGAGCCGTGTGGCGTAGGCGTCGGTGATGGGCACGAGGCGCGCAAGTCCGGCGGTCAGCACGCCGTTGAAGGAAGCGAATTCGCCCGTGGCGATGACATTGCCGGCGGCGATGATGCTGCCGTCGGCAAGCTCGGTCAGGCTGTCGATTGGCGGCGGACTGACGATGCGAGCGGAAAAGGCGTAGTCGCGTTGTCCGCTTGCATCATAGCGGATCAACCCCGGCAAAGGCCAATAGTTCATGACGATCAGCCCGCCGTTCCGATCGAACGTTCCCACCGGAATCCCGAACATGGATATCTGCGGCCCGAAATAGAGTCGCGGAAAGGTCGGATCGGGTCGGCCGTCTTCGTTGAGTCGGGCGTACGAGCGGGAAATCGTGGAGTCCGAGGAGAGGAGCTTTTGCACGCTCTCGTAGCAGAGTTTGCCGTGAATCCACCGCAGATTCGTCACGGACTCACGCACCTGCGTGGCCACGAATGACGAGTCGAGCGAGCCGTCGGCTGAGAGCCGGAACAGCCAAATGTAGGGGTTGGCGGCGTCAGCGGTCGCCGGTGGCGGCGTGGCCGCAACGTAGATCCGACCCTGATCGTCCATCGTGCTGCTGTGGTAGACCGCCGTCGGACTGAACGTGAGCCAGAAGGCGGCGAGGTCCAGATCGCGCGAACCGTCTGGATTCAGCCGGGTGATCGACATGGACGCACCGGTCGGGTCGGACTGGATACAGGCGATCTTGCCACTCGCGAGGGCAACGGGGTTCCCGTAGTCGGCGTCGGTTGCGAAACCGGAGTCGCGGGCTCCGTCGGCGTCCAGCCGAACGACCCGGCGCGCAACAGCCGTCGTGTCGTAGACCAGGAGCTTCCCATCGGGCTGAAGGGTGACGGAGCCGGATGCCGCGGCGTGAAAAGAGAGGTCCCACGTGCCGTCGAGATTGAGGCGTTCGATTCGGTCGGTGACGGTCAGAAAACGCCCGTCAGCCAGAGGAATTATCTGCGTCGGCGAGGCCGCCCTCCACTCGGCGGTGAATTTCGGATCCACCGTGCCCGATGGAGGCAGCACGGGTGCCGCGACGATGAAGGCAGCCGTCGCAGACCCGGAGGCATTCGTGATCGTGAGGTTGTAGGTGCCGGCGTCCCTGGCGGTGAGGTCTTTCAGGACGAGCGTGTCGGTCGACGGGGCTGCGAGTGGCGAGCCTTCGTGAGTCCATTGATACACGAAAGGCGGCGTCCCGGCGGTCTTCGCGGCGAGCGCGACCGAGCCACCGAGATAGGGGGAAAACTGACCTTGATCTGGCCGAACAGAGGTCGAGACGACGCTCGGTGCAGTCGGTGCGACTTGATTCGAATAAATCGTACCGGCGTCGCCGACGATTACCGTGCCGGAAGATCCGACCGCGATTGCGTTCAAGTTGTGCGACCCGAGTTGGAAAATGTCCGGCGGCGTGCTGAAGCTGGCCAGATCGAATTCATAGGTGAAGACGGCGCCGAGTTCCCCGACGGCGATCACGGAATTTCCGTCGTGAAGGACGCTGCGATACCGGGCCGTTCGGCTGGCGGCCCATTGCGTCCACGAGAGTCGATCCGCCGAACTCGAAATGCTGCCGTTGCCAACGGCAACCGTGGTTCCATTGGCATAGAGGAGAGCCTCGACCGGTGAAGCTAGCGGGCCGTCGAGCCGGAAGTGCACGCCGTCGGAGGTTGAGCACAGGGTCCCATCGCCCGCTCCGATCAGGAACGAATCGGGACCGTAGGTGATGCCGCGGAGCCAGGTGTCGATCGGAAGTGTGGTCGTCGACCACGCAATCGCGTCGCTCGAGGTGCAAACCGTGCCGGCTTCGCCGACCGCGACAAATCGTCCGCCGCCGAAAGCGATGCCATTGAGCTGCGCGGAAGTACCGGACGAGCGCGGAGTCCATGTGCGGGCATCGGGCGAAGTGAGAATGGTGCCGTGATCGCCGACGACGACATAGAGCCGGTCGCTGCACGCCACCGCGAGAAGCCATTCGGTCGTGCCGCTGACTCCGGCGGACCACACGGTGCCATCGGGCGAAGTGAGGATCGTGCCTCCGGTGCCGACGGCGACGAACTGACTGCCGCCGTAACCGACACCCCAAAGATCCGAGGCCGTGGTGGTGGCGATCCTCGACCAGCTCTGGGCGCGAAGAGCGTTCCCAAGGCTCAGAAAAAGAATGAACTGGAAAACGGCGAAGAAGGCTGAGCAGGCCGCGCGCGGCGGATAGGTAATGGGCACGTTGATGGCTAGGACAGATTGCGCGGCTCAAACCGCCATTCTACGGAACACACCTTCGCGCCTTCGTTCTCCAGGCCCTCGAACGTCGTGATCCAGTGGCGCGAGCTTTTCGTGGAGTCTCGGAACCTCGAGTCCGAACGGCCCACGTACCACCGGCGCGAGCAAGATTGGATCTACGGGCGGATCCGGGCGCTGCTCGAGCATGGATCGGCCGAGGAAGCGATGGTTCGCTGGTTGTTACAAAGCGCGGGTGGGCAGGTGGGTTTTGTGAATAACAATCGGGTGGGTTTCGGCTGTCTTGGCTTGCTTTGGTGGGAGAATTTGGGTTGAAATGGGGCACTGTGGGGCAGGTGGTCGCCCCAACCCATGGCCCAACCCGGCAAAGCTTTCTACACCGGCCTGTTCCGGCATAACCTCGACGACAAGTCGCGGCTCACGATTCCGTCCGCCTGGCGCTATGCCCACGAGGAGGCGGACAGCTTCCTCGCCACCCCGCATCCGGACGGCTACATCGCGGTCCTGCCGCCGACCGAGGTCGAAAAGCTTCACGCCAAGATCGCGCAGATCGCGCTGAGCGACGGGGGAGGGCAGGACTTCGCCGCGCGGTTCTTCGCCCAGACGCAGGCGTTCTCCTTCGACAAGGCGGGCCGGATCGGGCTCGGCGACCCGCTGCTCGCCCACGCCGGCATCGAGCGCGAGGCGGTGCTCGTCGGCTCGCTGACCAAGTTCAACATCTACTCGCCGGAGCGGTGGCAGAAGGTCGAGGCGCGCACCGCCGGCGAAAACTTCGGCGACCTCATGCGCCGGATGGGGATCTAGCCATGCGCCGATCCGCCCGCATCTCCGCGCCCCGCCTGCTGCGCAAGCACGTGTCGGTCGCCGCAACGAAGCCTTTGCTGGCTTCCGCCAATGCGACGGTCGCGATTCCGGTGCTCACCCGCGTCCGCGCCAGCCTCGTGCTGCGCGTCGTGAAAAAGAACCGGGCCGCCGCCAGGACCCAACCCGATGAATCCGGCGGCCGTTGAACTTCCGCGCCCGACCATGTCGCCCGGCCACCAGCCCGTCCTGCTCCGCGAGGTGCTGGAGTTCCTCGCGCCCCGGCCCGGCGGCACCTATCTCGATGCGACCTTCGGCGGCGGCGGACACACGCGGGCGCTGCTGACCGCGGCCGACGGCGTGCGCGTCCTTGCGCTGGATCGCGACCCGGCCGCCGCGGAACGCGCCGCGGGCCTCCGCCAGGAGTTTGGCGACCGGCTGGAACTGCTCGATCTCGACTTTGGCCGGCTCGACGAGCTGATGCAGTCCGGATACGACGGCGCGCTGTTCGATCTCGGGGTGTCGTCCTTCCAGTTCGACGACCCGGAGCGCGGCTTCTCCTTCCGGCAGGATGCGCTGGCCGACATGCGCATGGATCCGCGCACGGGAGTGCCCGCCAGCCGGTGGCTCGAAACGGCGACGGAGGAGATGCTGGTCCGCGCGGTCCGCGATCTGGGGGAAGAGAAACATTGGCGTCGCGTCGTGCGCGCGCTGCTGGCCGCCAGGGGATCCGGCCGGCTCGCGCGCACGACGTTGCTGGCCGAGGTGATCTCGGAGGCGATTCCCGCCCGGGACCGCCACGGCTCCCGGATCCATCCGGCGACGCGCACGTTCCAGGGCATCCGGATCGCGGTGAACGACGAGATCGCCGCGATCGAGCGCGCGCTGCCGGCGGCGTTCGCCCGGCTCGCCCCCGGCGGCGTGCTGTGCGTGATCAGCTTCCACTCGCTCGAGGACCGGCCGGTCAAGCACTTCTTCCGGCGGATGTGCGGGCAGCCGGAAAGCGCGGACGACGCCCGCCCGCAGGACCTCCGCACGAAGCTCGCCGAGCCGCTCACGCGCCGGCCCGTGACGCCCGGCGACGCCGAGGTCGCCGCTAATCCCCGCAGCCGCTCCGCCCGGCTGCGCGCGCTGCGCAAGCTCTGACCCTTTCCCTTCCGTGCGTCCCATGCGTCCGATGAAAACGGCTTCGTCCCAGGGTTTCGTCAACCAGCTGCTCGTGTACACGCTGGTGATGATCGGCTTCACCGGCTCGATCGGGCTCGGCACGGTCTGGATGCGTCACCAGATCTCGGTGACGGCGAACGCCACGAAACAGCTGGCGGCCCGCATCGCGGACCTGGAGCGGCGCCTGGCGGAAACGACGACGGCCGAGGAGACGGAGCGCGATCCCAACGTCCTGCTGGAACGGAACGCCCAGTGGCACCTGGGGCTCGTGGCGCCGACGCAGGGACAGATCGTGCGCGTGCCCGGCGACCCGGCCCAGCGGCTCGCGTCCAAGCGCAACCGCGGCCTGTTCAGCGATCGCGCGGCGGCGATTTCGATCCCGCTCGCGCTCCGGCGCTGATCGCCATGTCCAAGGGCTTCGCCTCCAGCTACCGCATCGTCCTGCTCGCGGCCGTGATCGTCGGCGGCTACGCCGGGCTCGGCGCCCGGCTCGTCTTCCTCCACGTCGTCGACCGCGACGAACTGGTCCGCGTCGTCGACAAGGCGCGGCGGCAGATCATCGTCGAACACGCCCGGCGCGGCGACATTCTCGACGACAAGGGCAACATCCTCGCGACGAGCCGCTCGCTGCTCGTGCTCGGGGTCGATCCCCAGTCGCTGCGCAAGGAGGACGAGAAGAAATGGCCGCGGCTGGCCGAGCTGATCGGCATGCCGCTGCCGGAGCTGCGCCGCATTTTCACCACCAAAACGCGGCCGGTCGCCGCCGCCGGGCTCACGCTCCCGGCCAAGGAAGGCTCCCCGGTCGCGGCGACCCCCGGCGGGCAGCCGCTGTTCCGCCCGCTCGCGACGGACGACGGCGCCGCGACGGCGGCCGACGCGGACGACGACACGCGGGTCGAGGACCGCGTCGAGGCGAACGGCGAACGGCCGATCCGCTGGGCGAAGCTGAGCGAGACGGTCAGTGAGTCGGTTTACGCGCAGATCCAGTCGCTCGACGTCAAGGGCGTGTACGGCGACCGGGTCTACCGCCGCGCCTATCCGCACAATTCACTCGCGGCGCACGTGATCGGCTACGTCAACAAGGCGGGCGAGGCCGCCGCCGGGATGGAGCACTACGCCGACTTCTACCTTCGCGGGCGCGACGGCTGGCGCGAGGGCGAGCGGGACGGCCGCGGCCGCGAGGTCGCGCAGTTCCGGACGCGCGAGGTGCCGCCGTCCGACGGCTATTCCGTCACGCTGTCGATCGACACGAACGTGCAGCACATCGTCGAGGAGGAGCTGGAGTACCTGGCGAAGAAGTACCAGCCGGAGAAGGCGACGATCATCGTGAGCGACCCCCGCACCGGGTTCATCCTGGCGCTGGCCAACTACCCGACCTTCAATCTCAACGAGTACAACCGGCTGGCGAAGGACGAGCAGGGCGCGATGCGCAACATCGCCGTGGCGGACATGTACGAGCCCGGCTCCTGCTTCAAAATCGTCGCCGCCTCCGGCGCGCTGAACGAGGGGCTGGTGACGCCGTCCTCGGCCTTCGACTGCTCGATCGAGAGCATCGAGTACCGGGGGCGCGTGCGGAAACTCCCGCGCGAGGACCAGAGCGACCACTTCACCGCGCCGCTGTCCGTCGCGCAGATCATCTCCCGCTCGAGCAACCGTGGTGCCGCGCAGCTCGCGATGCTCATGGGCGACCAGAAGTTCTACGACTACGCGCGGGCTTTCGGCTTCGGCCAGCTGACGGGTTTTCCGGTCGGCGGCGAGATCGACGGCCAGCTCGCCCCGCCGGACAAATGGGACAGCCTCACGATCACGCGCATGCCGATGGGGCATTCGGTCGCCGCGACCGCGATGCAGATGCAGATGGCGATGGGCGTGATCGCCAGCGGCGGCGAACTGCTCCGTCCGCAGATCATCAAGGAAATCCGCGATTCGGCGGGCGAGGTTGTCTACCGCTACAGCACGGTGACGAAGCGGCGCGTGATCAGCGAGCGCACGGCCCGGATGATGGCAGGGCTGCTCGCGGGCGTCACGCTGAGCGACGGCACCGCGCCGACGCGGCGATTCCGGATTACGAGGTGGCCGGCAAGACCGGCACGACGCAGAAGCTGATCAACGGTCGCTACTCCGAACGGCACCACGTCGCCTCGTTCATCGGCTTCTTCCCGGCGAGCCAGCCCCAGGTTGCGATTTCGGTCATCGTGGATGATGCTGACGCTCACGCGCCCGGCGGGGTGGCCTATGGGCGCAGCGTCGCGGCACCGTCGTTCAAGCACATCGGTGAACAGCTCATCCAGTATCTCGATATCAAACCGGTTTATGCCGCGCCGGTCACCAACGCCCTCGTGCTGGGAGGACTTCGCCGGTGATCGGTTACCTACGCAGAACTATGCCCTGATCCACGCGTTCACCCCGCGTGCCGCCGGCGTGCGCACCCGGCGCGACAACCCGGTGCGCAATCGCGTGTTTAAAATGGCCCCCAAGATTTCCGACTATTTCAACGAGGACGAGATCCTCGCCGTGAAGGGCAGCCTGGACCGGCCCATCTCCGGTCTGGTGATGGACAGCCGCCGCGTCGTGCCGGGCAATCTGTTCTTCGCGCTGCCGGGGCTGCGCGCCGACGGCGGCTCGTTCATCGACGAGGCGGCGAACCGCGGCGCGGTCGCCGTGGTGACGCAGAAGATGCCGGCGTTTCCCCCGGCGAAGGTGACGTTCATCCAGGTGGCCGACGCGCGGGCGGCGCTCGCCCGGGTGGCGCAGCGGTACTACCGGTTCCCCGACCGCGACATGACGGTCGTCGGCGTCACCGGCACGAACGGCAAGACGACGGTCACGCACCTGCTGAAGCATTTTCTCAACGGCGACCAGCGCGTCGGGCTGATCGGCACGATCAACTACGACCTCGGCGCGCGCACCGTGCCGTCGTATCGCACGACGCCGGAGTCGCTCGACGTCTACGGCATGATGGCGCAGATGCGGGACGCGGGCTGCAAGCAGGCGGTGATGGAGGTGAGCTCGCACGGCATCGACCAGCAGCGGGTGCTCGGGCTCCAGTTCGCCGCCGCGGTGTTCACGAACCTGACGCGCGACCACCTCGACTACCACAAGACGCTCGACGCCTATTTCGAGGTGAAGAAGCGGCTGTTCTCCGGGCAGATGGGCACGCCGCCGAAAATCGCGGTGGTCAACCTGGACGATCCGTACGGCGACGGAGCTCGCCGCGCACGTCGCGGCGGAAGGCCGGGTGCCGCGGCTGGTGACCTTCGGCGAGGCGCCGAATGCGGAGGTTCGCGCCGAGAACGTCCACCTCAATTTCACGCAACACGCACCTTCCGGCTGGTCTGGCCGGGCGGGGCGATGGAGATCGATTCGCCGCTGATCGGCCGGTACAACGTCAGCAACCTGCTGGCGGCGGTGGCCGCGGCCTGGGGACTCGGGCGCGACCCGATGGTTTTTCTCGCCCGGCTGCGCGCCTTCAAGGGCGTCCCGGGCCGCATGGAGCGCATCGAGGAAGGCCAGCCGTTCAACGTGCTGGTCGACTACGCGCATACGGACGACGCCCTGCGCAACGCCCTCGGCATGCTCCGCGCGATCACGCCGGGGCGGTTGCTCGTGGTCTTCGGCTGCGGCGGCAACCGCGACCGCACGAAGCGCCCGCTGATGGTCCGCGCCGTGCAGGAGTTCGCCGACCAGGCGTTCGCCACCGCGGACAATCCGCGCTCCGAGCCGCTGGCGCAGATCTTCGCCGACATGAAGGCGGGCGTCACCGCGCCGGAGAAGATCACCTGGATCGAGGACCGGCGCCGGGCGATGAGCCTCGCGCTCGATGCGGCGCGGCCGGGAGATTGCCTGCTCATCGCCGGGAAGGGGCACGAGAGCTATCAGGAATTTGCGGACACCGTCATCCCGTTCGACGACCGGCAGGTCGTGCGTGAATTGATCGGGATCAAAACCCTGAAGGAAATGTGAACGAGCCGGGCAAGAGTGAACCACGGATCGATTGGCGTGACGTTTCACGGAGGGGGCGCGAGCGAGCTCGCGGCCTACGGGGGGCGGATTGCGCGGGGGGCGCGAGCGAGCTCGCGGCCTGCACATTCTGACATGTCCACCTTTTCTCCAGAACTTCTTGCGGCGTGGACGGGCGGCCAATGGACCGAACGTCCGGAGACGACGCTGTCGGGATTCTCGATCGACACGCGCGAGATCCGGGCCGGGCAGGTCTTCGTCGCGATCCGGACGGAGCGGCGCGACGGCCATGACTTCCTGCCGGCGGCGCAGATGGCGGGGGCGGGCGCCGCGTTGGTGGCGACCGCGAATCCGGCGCTGGCGCTGCCGCAGCTCGTCGTGCCGGATCCGTTGCAGGCATTCCAGGCGATCGCGCGGGAGCACCGCCGGACCTTTCACCGGCCGGTGATCGGCATTTCCGGCAGCGCGGGCAAGACCTCGACGAAGAACCTGCTCGCGCTGCTGCTGGCGGCAGGCGAGCCGGCGGGGCCCGGCCGCGGCGAGGAGCCGCCCCGCGGCGTGCTCGCGACGGAGGGAAATCTCAACAACCACCTCGGCGTGCCGCTGACGCTGACGCGGCTCGACCCGACGCTGCACGCCTACGCTGTCATCGAGGCGGGGATCGGGGCGCCGGGGGAGATGGCGCCGCTCGCCGGCATGATCGAGCCGGACGTGGCGCTGATCACGCTGGTGGCGCCGGCGCACACGGCCGCGCTCGGCGGGCTGGAGGGCGTCGCGGCGGAGAAGGCGGTGCTGCCCGCGGCGGTGCGGACGGCGGGGGTGGCGATGTTTCCGCGGCCGTGCGTCGACTTCGCCGCGTTTCGCGATCTGAACGTGCCGATGATGATCCTCGAGCGGGCGGAGGTGATCCGGCCGGCCGAACCGCGGAAGGACCGCGTGTATTTCACCGTCTCGCACCGGGAGGATTCGACGGCCGTGGCCCTGGCGTACGGTCCGCCGCCGCCGCTCACCTTCACGTTTCGGCGGGTGACGGACGGGATGGCGCAGAACGCGGCGCTCGCGATCTGCGCGGCGCTCTGGCTGGGGATTGCGCCCGCGGTGATCCAGGCGCGGCTCGGCGGCTGGGAGGCGGCGCGGCTCCGTGGAGAATTGCGGCGCGAACGCGACCGGCTGCTGTACCTCGACTGTTACAATGCGAATCCGGCATCGATGGCGGACGCGCTCGAGGCGTTCTACGGCATCGCGCCGGCGAGCGAACCGCGGCTGTTCGTGCTCGGGGCGATGGAGGAGCTCGGGCACGATGCCGAGATGCACCACCGCAACCTCGGGCGCGGGCTGCGGCTGCGGCCCAACGATGCCGTCGTGCTGATCGGGGACCAGGCCCACGCGGTCCGGGCCGGCGCGATCGAACGCCACTTCAGCGCCGACCAGATCGAGATCGCGACCTCGCTTGAAACGGTGGCGGCGCGGGTGGCGGGCTGGCGCGGCGCCGTGTTCATCAAAGGCAGCCGGCGGTACGCACTCGAGAAAGTGATCGAGGGCGCGGTGGTGCCCAGCGCGGCGGCCGCCTGACTGCCATGCTGAGCTACCTTTCGGACTTCGAGGCGCAATTCGGGCCGCTGCGGCTGCTGCGCTACATCACGGTGCGCACACTGCTCGCCGCGGTCACGGCGCTCGTGATCGGGTTCGCGATCGCGCCGCCGATGATCCAGCGGTTTCGCGAGCTGAAGTTCGGACACGGTTACATCGACGACCGGACGGGCGCGCTGGGGGCGACCTACGCCGACAAGAAGCACACGCCGACGATGGGCGGGCTGATCATTTTCCTGTCGGTCTTCTGCAGCTCGGTGCTCTGGGCCGTGCCCAACGTGTGGGTGTTCGTCAGCCTGTTCGTGTACGCGGCGCTGACCGTGCCGGGCTGGCGGGACGACTACCTGAAGGTCGTGCACAAGAACCGCCGCGGGATCTCCTCGTGGGAGAAGCTCGGCTGGCAGTCGCTCGCGACGGTGGTCGCACTGGGAATCCTGCTGTGGCACCCGGCGAGCGCGCAGAAGATCCGCGAGCTGTGGGTGCCGTTCGTGAAGCACGCGATGATCCCGCACATGCACTGGCTGCTGCTCCTCGTGCTGATCTATCTCTGGATCGTCGGCTTCAGCAATGCGATCAACCTGACCGATGGACTGGATGGGCTGGCGGTCGGGTGCACGATCTCGGTGGCGCTCGTGTTCGGCATCATGGCCTACGCCGCCGGCAACGTGAAGATCGCGGACTACCTGCTGATGAGCGACGTGCCGGGCACCGGCGAGCTGACGGTGATCTGCGGGGCGCTGATCGGCGGATGCATGGCTTTCCTCTGGTACAACTCGCACCCGGCGGAGGTGTTCATGGGCGACACCGGCTCGCTCGCGCTCGGCGGACTGATCGGCGTCATGGCATTCATGATCCACCAGCCGTTCACCCTGGTGATCGTCGGCGGCGTGTTCGTCGCCGAGCTGCTCTCGGTGGTGCTACAAGTCGGCTGGTTCAAGTACACGAAAAGGCGGTGCGGCGAGGGCCGCCGGCTGTTTCTGATGGCGCCGATCCATCATCATTTTCAAAAAAAGGGCTGGCCCGAGACGAAGGTCGTGCTGCGTTTCTGGGTCCTGTCGCTCGGCTGTGCGCTCGCCGGCCTGGCGACGCTGAAGTTGCGATGAACGGCACGGCACAGTCACCCGGGGAAACGGGCCGACCGGACCGGTGCGCCGCGCCGGCGGGGACGCGTGCCATGGATTCGTGCGCCGCTTCGGCCGGCGGCGGGATTGGCGTTTGCCCACGAACCTGGTCCGGCGAGGAGGACCGGCCCGGCGCTGCAGCCGTCGCGCCCCGCGTGACCCGCTGACATGAGCCTGACGATTCCAGATTCGCTCCGTCCGCTGCTCGGGCAACCGGTGGCGATCCTCGGTGCGGGCCTGAGCGGCGCGGGCGTCTGTGCGTTGCTGGCGGAGCTCGGCGTGGCGGGCGTCAACTACGATGCGAAAGGCGTCGCCTTCACCGCGAAGGCGGCGAAGACGCACCGGCTCGTCGTGTTTTCACCGGGATTTGCGCCGGAGCATCCCTGGGTGGCGCTGGCGCAGCAGGCGGGCTGCGAGTGCCTGGGCGAGCTCGATTTCGCGGCGCCGTTCTGGCGCGGGTCGGTCATCGCGATCACCGGAACCAACGGCAAGACCACGCTCACGGAATTCCTGACCCACGCGCTGTGCACCGCGGGCCGGCAGGCTTACGCCACGGGGAACATCGGGCACTCGTTCGCGCAGCTGGTCGCGGAGACCGGCGGCGGCACGGGCGAAACGATCGCGGTGTGCGAGGTGAGTTCGTTCCAGGCGGAAACGCTGGTGCGGTTTCGCGCCGATGCGACGCTGTGGACGAATTTTGCGGAGGATCACCTGGAGCGGCACGCGGGGCTCGAGAGCTATTTCAGTGCGAAATGGAACCTGCTGGTGCACACGAGACCGGGCGCGGTCTTCGCCGGCTCGTCGGTCCGGCGGCATGCCGGCAGGTTCGGCCGGCCCCTGGCCGAGGAGGCCGCGGTTGCCACCGAGGAACGGCCCCCCGACCCGGGCCTCGCCGGCACGGTCTTTGCCGACTACCCGCAACGGGAGAACTTCCTGCTCGCCGACGCCTGGTGGCGCTCGGCTGGCCTGCCGCGCGAGATCCTGCTCGCGGCGGCGCGCACCTTCGCACTCGGGCGGCACCGGCTGACGCCGGTCGGAGAAGTCGACGGCGTCACGTACTGGAACGACTCGAAGGCGACCAACTTCCATGCGGTCGAGGCCGCGCTGACCCGGTTTGCGGCGCCGGTGGTCCTGATCGCCGGCGGCAAGAGCAAGGGCGGCGATCTCGCGGGCTTCGTGCACCGCATCGCGCCCAAGGTGAAGCATGCGGTGCTGATCGGCGCCACCAGCGCCGAGCTCGCCTATCACTGCTCGGCGTTCCGCGTCGCCCACACGGCGTGCGCCACGTTTGCGGAAGCGGTCGGCCGGGCCGCCGATCTGGCGGTCCCCGGAGACAACGTCCTGCTCAGCCCGGGGTTCGCGAGCTTCGACATGTTTCGCGGCTACGCGGACCGCGGTGAACAATTTGAAAAACTCGTAAGCGCTCTCGGTTCCCGAGTGAGATTGAAGTAGCATTTCGATTCCCAACACCCAAAAACTCCTGCCATGAAAATCCTGAAGATCTTCGGCGTCGTCGTGGGGATTCACGTCTTCGCCCTGGTGCTCATTTTCGCCAATCCGGGCTGCAGCATGGCGCACAAATCGGCACCGCCGCCCGACACGATCGTGCGCAACGACGCGTCGGGGGCCTCGTCTTCCGCCGCGCTGGCGGTCTCGCCCGTCTCGGTCGCCAGCGACAATCCGGTGAGCGCCGCGTCACCGTTCGATCCCAATGCGCCGGCGGCAGCGATCCGGTTCACGCCGACCCGGCCGGGCACGCCAGCGGCGTCCGCGCTCGAGGCGGCGCCGGTCTCCGGCGTGACGCCGGCGAGCACCTACACGGTCGCGAAGGGCGACAGCCTCTGGACGATCGCGAAGCGGCATCACGTCACCGTCAGCGATCTCGCGACGGCGAACAATCTGCGGGCCGGCAGCACGGTCCGCGTGGGGCAGAAGCTGATCATTCCCGGCGGCCGGCTTTCGCCCGCCTCGTCCACGGCGGCGGCGGAGACCGAGCGCACCTCGCATGCGGCGATCGCCGACTCGGCCCCGGCCGCCGTGCATCGCGCGTCGGGCGACTCCGTCAAGCACACCGTCAGACCGGGCGAGACCCTGGGCGCGATCGCGCGCAAGTACCAGGTGAAGGTCGGTGAGATCGCGACGGCGAACAACATCACCGATCCGGCGCGGATCCGGCCCGGCATGGAGTTGATCATTCCCGGCTGGCAGGCGCCGTCAGGGAAGAGCACCCGGAGCACCGCGTCCCATGCGACGGCCGAGCCGGCCCAGCCGGCGACTCCCTCGGTCATCACGGCGGCGCCGGAGCAGGATCTCGACGCCGGAATTCCGACGAAGACGACCGAGGCGCCGGTGATCAAAGTCGACGACACGGGCAAGCCCTGAGTTCAGCGCCGCGCGCCCGCCGCCCGCGATGAGCCCGGGAATCCCCGATCTTCCGCCCGGCGCGGCGCACCGCGGTGCGTTCCGGCCCACGATGCCGGTGAGCCGGCGCCGGGGGTGAGTCCGGCCGGCGCGAATACTTTTCGTCTGCTTCCGCTTCATGAATTCGAGTCCGCCCATGGTTCCCGCGCGTCCCCGCTCGGTGCTGAACCCCGTCGCGATCATTGTCGTGTGCGCGCTCGGGCTCACGTTTCTCGGGCTGACCATCCTGTTCAGCGCGAGCGTGTCGTTCAAGCAGGGGCCGTATTACTATCTGAACAAGCAGCTGGCAGGGGTGGTGGCGGCGGCGGGGCTGTGCTTCGTGGTGAGCCGGCTCGATCTCGACTACGTGCGCCGTTACGCGTGGTGGATCGCGGGGGTGTTTCTCGGGCTGCTGCTGCTCGTGCTGGTGCCGCACATCGGTGTGTGGCGCGGCGGCGCGCGGCGGTGGCTGGGCTTCGGGCCGGCGCTGCTGCAGGTGTCGGAGTTCGCGAAGCTGGCCCTCGTCTTCGCGCTCTCGCACTACCTGGCGCTGAACCAGACGCGCATCGGTGAGTTCAAGCGCGGGTATCTCTTCCCGCTGGCGCTGATCGCGGCGTTCGCCGTGCTGGTGCAGCGGGAGCCGGACTTCGGCACGGCGGCCCTGATGGTCGCGGTCGGGCTGGTGCTGCTGTTTCTCGCGGGGGCGAAATGGCGGTACACCCTGCCGACGGTGGCCGCGGTGGTCGGGCTGTTCACCATCGCGGTGATGCTGAACCCCAACCGCCTGCGACGGTTTCTCGCCTTCCTCGACGTCGAGGGCAACAAGCGGGGCGGCACGTACCAGCTGTACCAGTCGCTGGCGGCGTTTGCCGCGGGGGGAATCGACGGAGCCGGGCTGGGGCAGGGCCGGCAGCAGCTGAACTTCCTGCCGGAGGCGCACACCGACATGATCTTCGCCGTGGTCGGCGAGGAACTCGGTCTTTGGTTCACCCTCGGCGTGGTGGCGCTGTTCCTGACCATGTTCATCGCGGGGCTGGTGCATCTGCGGCGCGCGCCGAATCTCTTTCAGTTTCTCCTCGTGACCGGCTGCCTGCTGCTGATCTGTCTCCAGGCGATCATCAACATCGGCGTGGTCACGGGCGTGTTTCCAACGAAGGGAATGTCGCTGCCGTTCATCAGCGCCGGACTTTCCAACCTGCTGCTGATGGGGCCCCTCCTCGGCGTGCTGATCAACACGCAGCGGACGTGGGGTCGGGCCGCGCTCCGCGGCCGCGACCGCACGATGAAAGAGGTGCTGGCGTGAACCCGCGGCGACCAGATCTTCTGCAGCGTGGTTCTGCCCGGTTCGAATCGGCCGCCAATCGCGCAAGCTGGCTCGCGGCCTACGGGTTCGGGCTCGGCGCAGGCCGCCTGCTCGCAGGCGCGGTCAGGGCGCGAGCAAGCTCGCGGCCTACGGGGAACCGATCGGCACGTGCCTGAAATGAGCACCCTCCTCATCTCCTGTGGTGGAACGGGCGGGCATCTTTCGCCCGGGATCGCGCTCGCCGAGGCGCTCACGGCTCGCGGGCACTCGGTGCGGCTGCTGATCAGCGAAAAGCGCGTCGATGCCCGGCTGATCGAAAAATACCCGCAGCTCGAGTTCATCCGCCTGCCCGGGACGGGATTCTCCCTCTATCCGGTGCGGCTGGTGCGCTTCATCGTCTCCCAGGTGCGCGGGCTGGCGCGATGCCGGCAGCTCGTGCGCATCCTGAAGCCGGATGCGGTGGTGGGATTCGGCGGCTTCACGTCCACCGGCATTGTGCTCGCGGCGCGGTTCGCGCAGATCCCCATCGTCCTGCACGAGGCGAATCGGGTGCCGGGCCGGGCGACCCGGGTGCTCGGGCGGTTTGCCCGGCGGGTCTATCTGCCCTTCGGCATCCAGCTGCCCGGCGTGCAGGCCGCGGTGGCCCGCCATGTCGGGCTGCCGGTCCGCCGCGAGATTTCCCGGATCGCGCCTTTCGCCGCGCGCGCGGCGCTGGGCCTCGACCAGAACCAGAAGGTGCTGGTCGTGTTCGGCGGCAGCCAGGGCGCGACGGCGCTCAACGACTGGGCGCGGCGGGAGCTGAAGTTTCTCGCCTCGGAGGGAATTCAGGTCTGCTGCATCACCGGGCTCGACAAGGGCCGGGACGGCGTCGTCGAGCTGCCGACGAAGACGGGAGCGCCCATCCGCGCCCATTTCATGATGTTCTGCGACCAGGTGGCCGAGCTGCTTTCCGCGGCCGACCTCGTCGTCTCGCGGGCCGGCGCCGGTACGATCGCCGAGCTGGCCCGGTGCGGGACGCCGGCGGTGCTGGTGCCGTTCCCGCAGGCCGCCGACGACCACCAGCGGGCCAATGCCGCTTTCTTCGAACGGCAGGGCGGCGGCGTCGTGGTCGAACAGGCTTCGCTCTGCAATCTCACGACCGAGGTGGTGGATCTCATCTTCAACGAGGCGCTGCTGCGCAAATTCCGCGGGAATCTGCAGCGGATGGATCGCGAGAAGTCGCTCGACGCGATGCTCGCCGATCTCGAGGAAATCGTCCGGCCCGCCGAGCCCACCGTGCCGGCGCCGCAGGCCTGACCGCTCCCCACAACGCATGAGCACGGTGCCACGGCCGCTGATCTTCTCGCGCGAGATTCGCCGGATCCATTGTCTGGGGGTCGGTGGGATGGGCGTGGCGCCGCTGGCGGTGTTCCTCCGGCAGCTCGGTTTCACCGTCTCGGGGGAGGACGACGCCCTCTCGCCGGAGGTGCGCACGCTCCTCGAACGCGAAGGTGTGGCGCTCGGCGGCTTGCCGGCGGATGCCGAGCTGGTGGCTCATTCCTCCGCGATCGCGCCGTCGCACCCGGCGTACGCGGCCGCCCGCGAGCGGGGTCTGCCGCTGGTGCGGCGCGGCGAACTGCTGGCCGAGGTCGTGCGCGGAAGAAAACTCGTGGCCGTGTGCGGCTCGCACGGCAAGACCACGACCACCGCGATGCTGATCACGGCCCTGCGCCGGGCGGGTTTTCCCGCGGGCTACGTGCTGGGCGGGCTGTTCGCCGACGGAACCCCGCCGGCCTCATGCGGCGAGGGCGAATGGGTCGTCGCGGAAATCGACGAAAGCGACGGCACGATCGACTGCTTCGTGCCCGAGATCACGGTCGCGGTGAACCTGGACTGGGATCATCCTGACCGCTATCGATCGCTGGCCGATCTCGAGCGGACGTTTCGCGCGCTGTTCGGACGCACCCGGGACACCGTGCTCGTGAGCGAGGCGTGCCCGACCAGCCGGCGGATCGCGCAGGAGCTGGAGGGGATGGGCGCCGGGCGCATCGAGGCGGAGATCCACGGTCCGGAGTTCCTGACGTTCGGCCCGGCGGGGGATTTTTCCGGCGCGATCGCGGAGGAGGCCGGCCCGCTGACGGCGCTGAAACTGGGCGGCCGGTTCGCCGTCGGTGAGGCGCAGGTGCAGGCGCACGGCCGGTTCAACGCGGCGAACGCGACCGCGGCGCTCGCGGCGGCGCAGCTCATGGGGGTGGCGCCCGCGCCGCGGCTGCTCGCGGACTATCCGGGGGTGCGGCGGCGGCAATCCGTGCTGTATTCGGCCGGCGGCGTCACCGTGATCGAGGATTATGCGCACCATCCCGCCGAGATTCGTGCGCTGCTCGGCAGCCTGCGTCCGCGCCTTGGCGGTGGTGGCCGGTTGATCGTCGCCTTTCAACCCCACCGGTACAGCCGGACGGCGCAGTTCAAATCGGAGTTTGCGTCCGCGCTCGCGACGGCGGACCACGTGCTGTTGCTCGACGTCTACCCGGCGGGCGAGGCGCCGGTGGCCGGCGGAACCGCGGCGGATATTGGCGCGGAGTTCGCGCGGCAGTCGCCGGCGCGGGCGATCACGCATCTTCCGGCCGGGGATGCCGGCCTGTTCCAGGCGCTCGAGGCCGAGGTGCGCGGCGGCGACCTCGTCGCCTTCGTCGGGGCCGGCGACATCGACCGGATGGCGCGACGCTGGCTCGCGGCCCGCGCGGCGCCCGCGGTGAAAGCCACGCGCTGGGACGAATTCGTGGCGATCGCGCGGCCGCTCCTTTCGCCGGCCGCGAGCATCCGCCGGGAGGAGCCGCTCGCGTCCAGAACGACGATACGCATCGGCGGCGCCGCCCGCGTGTTCGCCGAACCGGCGGGGATCCCGGATCTGCAGGCCATCCTCGCGACCGCCGCGGCGGCGGGGGTGCGGGTGTTCCTGCTCGGGCGCGGGTCGAATCTCCTCATCCCGGACGAAGGCGTGGATGGAGTGGTGGTGTCGCTGACCCATCCGGCGTGGGCGGCGTTCGCGCCGCGGCCCGGCGGGCGCGTGTGGGCGGGAGCCGGACTGCGGCTGAAGAACCTCTGCGGGCTGGCGGCGAAGGCGGGGCTCGTGGGTTTCGAGTTTCTCGAGGGCATCCCGGGCAGCGTGGGCGGCGCTCTGCGCATGAACGCCGGCGCGATGGGCGGATGGATGTACGACGTCGTCGACGAGGTGCAGCTCATGCAGCCGGACGGCGCCGTGCGAACGCTGCCGCGCGCCGCGATGCACGTGCAGTACCGGTACTGCGCGGAGCTGGCCGGGGCGATTGCGCTCGGGGCCCTGCTGCGCCCGGTCGCGCAGGCGGACCAGGCGGCGGTGAACCGCCAGATCGAGGTCTATCGGCGGAAGCGGCAGGAGACCCAGCCGCGCGAACCCAGCGCGGGGTGCGTGTTCAAGAATCCTCCGGGCAACTCGGCGGGCCGGCTGATCGACGAGAGCGGACTCAAGGGGACACGCGTCGGCGACGCGGAGGTCTCGTCCGTGCACGCCAACTTCATCGTGAACCGCGGTGACGCAACCGGTGCCGACGTGCTCGAACTCGTCCGCCGGATTCGCGCCCGGGTGCGCGAGGCCAAAGGCGTGGAACTCGAACCCGAGGTGCTGCTGTACGGGAAGGAGTGGAGGGACGTGCTGTGAATGTCGGATTTTCGATTTTCGATTTGGGATTTTGGATTTTCGCTTTCGGACGAGGCGCGATCGGTTCGGTGCCAATGGTCGTTGCGGTTACCAATCCGCAAGCCGCGGCCCGCACTTTGAAACTCACCGAGAACGCGACGAGGGCGTCGCGTCCCCACGGAGTCTCCGTCCGGACTGCGAATCGAAAATCCGGAATCGAAAATCCAAAATCCTCATGAGCTCTCCCATCGTCGCGGTGTTTTGCGGCGGAACCTCGTCGGAACGCGAGGTCTCGCTCGGTTCCGGCATCGCCTGCGCGACCGCGCTGGCGCGCTCATTGCCGACGAGCCTGTTTCGCATCGACGAAAACGCGCTGCCCGCCGGTCTCGACGCAGCGCGGCACGTGGTGTTCTCGACACTGCACGGGACGTTCGGCGAGGACGGCGGCATGCAGCGGCTGCTGGAGGACGCGGGAATCGCGTACGCCGGCTGCGATCCCGCGAGCAGCGCGCTCACGATGGACAAGGCACGCACGAAGGAGACCGTGGCCGCCGCCGGCGTGAAGACGATTCCCGGGCTGCGGTTCGCGGCCGACCGCAAGCCCACTGGCGCCGAGATCGCCGCCCGCTTCGGCGAGCAGGTCGTGGTCAAGCCGAACGACGAAGGCAGCAGCGTGGGCCTGAACATCGTCGGCACCCGGGCCGAGCTGGAGCGCGTGCTCGGCACGATCACGCGCGGAGCCTGGCTCGTCGAGCAGCGGATCGTCGGCCACGAGCTCGCGGTCGGCGTGCTCGGCGGCCGGGCGATGGGCGTCGTCGAGATCCGGCCCCGCTCCGGCGTCTACGACTATGCGAGCAAGTACACGAAGGGCCTGACGGAATATCTCGCGCCCGCGCCGCTGCCGCCGGCGCTGACGGCCGCGATCCGGGCGGCGGCGGAGATCTCGTTCGCCGCCTGTGGCTGCCGCGATTATGCGCGCGTCGACTTCATGGTCGGCGAATGCGACGAGTTTTATTTGCTGGAAATAAACACGCTGCCCGGCATGAAGGAAACCAGCTTGCTGCCGATGAGCGCTCGCTGCGCGGGACTGGATTTCACGGCTCTGGTGAAGGAAATGGTGACGCCCGCGTTGCAGCGTTTTCACGCGGCGGCGGCACCTGCGAAATCGTGAGCCGCCTCGAGACGAACGCCCCGCACGCCCGGAACTGGAGAGACATTCCCCAGCAGGTGAAACCGCGCGCCATGTCGCCGGAAGGCCGGCGACG
This sequence comes from uncultured Verrucomicrobiae bacterium, assembly GCA_963705935.1. Lineage (GTDB taxonomy): Bacteria > Verrucomicrobiota > Verrucomicrobiia > Opitutales > Opitutaceae > Opitutus. The sequence continues at coordinate 724,905 of OY970130.1, forward strand.
GGTCGTCTGGCGCGGCACGAGGTCGACCATCGCCGTGCTGGTGGTGGTCGGGCTCGTCTGGGCCGGGTTTGAGACCGCCGCGAGTTTGCGCAGCGAGTCGAAACCGGCGGCGACTGTTGCGGCCGAGACGACGCCGGTGAAGGACGTGGTGCTGATCACGGACGGGGTGCTCGACCATGCCTGGCTGGTGCGGACGCTGGCGCTGCCGAAAAACGCCTCGCTGATGCAGCTGGACCTGTACCGGCTGCGGGCGCGAATCCTGGCTTCCGGCCAGGTGAGGACTGCAACGCTGACCCGCAATTTCCCCGCGACCCTCACGGTCAGCCTGTCGGAGCAGTCGCCGGTCGCGCGGGTGAAGGCGCAAATCGGGGACGAAGAGCCCCGCACGCTGCTGGTGGCGCGCGACGGAACCGTTTTCGACGGAGTCGGGTTTGACCCGGCGATGGTCGCGACCCTGCCGTGGCTCGCCGGGGTGAAGTTGAAACGCCAGGGCGACACGTTCGCCCCGATCGCCGGAATGGAGACCGTGGCCGACCTGCTGGCGAAGACGAAGCTGGAGGCGGAGCACCTTTATCGCACCTGGGAAATCGTCTCGCTGGCGCGGCTCGCGTCGGACGGTGAAATCGAAGTGCGGACGCGGAACGTCGAACGGGTGGTGTTCGGGACCGGGGAGGATTTCTTCCCGCAGCTCGCGCGGCTCGATTCGCTGCTCGACGCGGCCGAGGCGCAGACGGACAAGCCGCTGCGCGAGGTGAACCTGGCGATCGGCGCGCAGGTGCCGGTCGCGTTCGAGGACCCGGCGCTCGCACCGAATGCGCCGCCGGCCGGCCCGGCCGGCACCCGGAGCGGCACCCCGAAGCGCCTGGGGCCGAGCGCCCCCGATCCCTCTTCCCGCAAAACGAAATTGTGAGCACCCGCACCACCTTCATCGGCGCCGTTGAAATCGGCACTTCCAAGATCACCGTGCTCGTCGGCGAGTACAACGGCCGCGAACTCGCGATCATCGGCTACGGCGAATGCACGTCGCGCGGCGTCATCAAGGGCACCGTCGTCGACTACAAGGCCGCCAGCGAGTGCACCCACGCCGCGCTGGAGCATGCGGAACGGGACGCGGGCGAGCGCATCGAGCTGGCCTTCCTGGCGCAGACCGGCGGCCACCTCGAGGGATTCTACAACGAGGCGGCGGTGAACGTGAAGGCGGCCGACAACATGATCGACCGCGACGACATCCGCACGGTCTGTGAGCTGGCGCGCTCGAAGGAGCTGCCGGAGGGCCGCATGGTCGTGCACCACATCCGGCGCCCGTTTCGCGTCGACGGCCGGCTGGTGCCGACGTCGCCGGAGCACCTCGTCGGACAGCGGCTCGAGGTCGGCTACTGGACCGTGCATGGCCAGGAGCAGCGGCTCGCGGACAACATCCACGTGATTCGCGGGTTCAATCTCGAGGTGCGGGAACTGGTGCTCGCGAGCCTCGCCTCGGGGCACATGGTGACGACGCCGGAGGAGCGGCAGCACGGCGTGCTCGCGATCGACATCGGCGCCGGGACGACGGATTACGTGCTCTACCGCGACGGCGTCGCCCACACGACCGGAGTCGTGCCGGTCGGCGGCACGCACCTGACGAACGACCTGAGCATCGGGCTGCGGCTGACCGAGGGGCAGGCGGAGAAGCTGAAACTGCGGTACGGCCGCGCCGGGATCCAGGTGCGCGACCGCAGCGAGAAAGTCTGGCTCGACGGCAACTTCGCGATCGGCGACCGCCAGTTCCTGCGCTATGCGATCGAGCAGGTCACGGCGGCGCGCACCTGGGAGCTGCTCGAGGTCGTGAGGAAGAAACTGGGCACCGCCTTTTCGCCGGAGACGTGCGCCGCGGGGGTCGTGCTGACCGGCGGCACGGCGAAGCTCAGCGGAATCGCCGAGGCCGCGGCGAAGGTCTTCGGCGTGACGGCGCATCTCGGCGAGACGCCCGCATGGGTCGCCGAAAACCTGCGCGACCCGGGCTATCACACCGCGCTCGGACTGCTCTACTACGGCGTCAGCGCGCAGAACGAGCGCACCCCGATGGCGCGCCGCCAGACGGGTTTCCTCACCAACGTGAAGCGGCTCTTCGCTTCCGCGTGACCGGCGGTTGCGCCCTCCTCGACCCATGAACCTGAACGAACTTCCGCTCGAGCACACGCTGCTGACCGATCGCAACATCGCGATCAAGATGGTCGGGGTCGGTGGCGCTGGCTCGAATGCCGTCGACCGGCTGAAGATGGAAAACCTCGAGCGGCTCCAGCTCGCGGTCATCAACACGGATTACCAGGCGCTGGCGAGCTCGCCGGTGCAGGACAAGGTGCTGATCGGGATGACCGTGACGCGTGGCCTTGGCGCCGGCGGCGATCCCGAGCTGGGGCGCGAGGCGGCGGAGGCCGACCGGGAGAAGGTCACCGCCGTGGTGAAGGACTGCGACCTGGTCTTTTTGATCGCCGGCATGGGCGGCGGCACCGGCAGCGGGGCGCTGCCCGTCGTCGCGGAGATCGCCTCGGAGCAGGGGGCGCTCGTGATCGCGTTCGTGACGATGCCGTTCAGCTTCGAGGGCGGGCGGCGGCTGAAGCAGGCGGAGGAGGGGCTGGCGGCGCTGCGGCGGGTGTGCGACGCGGTCATTCCGCTGCCCAACGACGTTTTGCTCCAGGAGTCGGCCGACGGGGAAACCGTGCTCGACTCGTTCGCGCGCGCCGACGAGTGGATGGGGCGCGGCGTGAAGTCGATCTGGGCCATGCTGTTCAAGACCGGCCTGATCAATCTCGATTTCGCCACGCTCCGGCAGATGTTCCAGCACCGCGGCGGCAAGACCCTGTTCGGGCTCGGCGACGGTTCGGGGGCCAATGCCGCGGCGGACGCCGTCGCGGCCCTGAAACTCTGCCCGCTCCTGCACACGCCGGAGTTCTCCCGCAAGGCGGACCGGCTGCTCGTGAACATCATCGGCGGCACCGACCTGACGCTGCCGAAGGTGAACGAGCTGATGACGGCGATCACCGAGCAGTTCGGGCGCGAGTCGCTCATCATCATGGGAGCGGTGATCGACGAGGAGATGCAAAACCGCGTCGAGGTGTGCGTGCTGGGCACGAGCGACATGGGTGCGCGCGGCGTGCCGGCCCGGCGCCATTCCGTGAACCCCGGGCGCAGCCGGCTGGCGCAGGCGATGGCCCAGCCGAACGGCGGCGCCCCGGAGCAGGCGGGGGCCGCGCCGACGGCGGGTGCGCCGACGCAACCGCCGGACGGGAAGGCGGCACCGGTCGAAATCGCCAAGACCGACCAGGACGAGTTCGGCTTCGGCGAGCTGGAGAGCCGCGGCCATTTCGAAAAAACCGACCGCAATCTTTTCGACGGCCAGGACCTCGACGTGCCGACCTATCTCCGCAAGGGGATCAAGATCACGGTGTGAACAGCCGGTGCCGGCGGGAGCAGCCGGCGTGCGTGCAGGAGTGGAGGGACGACCTCCGTGTCGTCCGCGAGCATCGAGGGACGTTCGCGGACCGGACGGAGCCGGTCCCTCCATTGCGTGGGGCGATTATCGCATGTCGTCGGAGCGCGGCGCAAAGCCGTCACGGACGGCACCAGTGCAGGAGCGGAGGGACGACCTCCGTGTCGTCCGCGAGCGTCGGGAGACGTTCGCGGACCGGACGGAAGCCGGTCCCTCCATGGCGTGGTCCAAGTATCACTCCAGCGCGTAGACGTTTCCGTCCGCGCTGCCGACATAGACGATGCCGTGGTCGACGGCGGGCGTGGAAAGGATCGCCCCCTGCGCGAACAGCGTGTGAACCGCGACCACCATGTTTTCGAAGAAGTCGGACGGGAACAGCACCGGGTAGTTCAACTCGCCGTTGTCCGCGATCGCATGACGGGCGTTCTGCCGCGACGCCTCGGTCTGGAACTCCCACGCGATCTTCCCCGCCGCAGCGTCGACCGCGTACAACTTGCCATTGAACGAGCCGACGTAGGCCATGTTGCCGGACAGCGTCGGCGACGAGAACGCCGGCACTTTCAGGTCGACGCGGTAGGCCTCTTCGCCGGTCTTGGCGTCGAGGGCGAACAGCATGGCCGGAATGGAAGTCGAACCATAGACCCGCCCGCCCCGGACCGTCGGCGTCGCATTGATCCAGGTGATCTTGTGCTTCCACTTGACGGCGCCCGTGGCGGCTTCGACGGCGTAGAGATGAAAGTCGCGGCACCCGAAATAGACCACGCCGTCGGCCACGCAGGGCGAGGACTGGATCCCCTCCTGGTTGTGATTCTCAGGGTCCTCGCCGGTCTTCAGCTTCCATTTCAGCGCCCCGGTCGAGGCATCGAGCGCGTAGAGGAACGTGTCGAAGCCGCCGACGTACAGGACGCCGTCGACCACCGCAGGGGAGGAGTGCACGACGCCATGGGTCGGATATTTCCAGGCCAGCTTTCCGGTGGCCGCATCCAGCGCGTACACGTTGCCGTCGCCGGAACCGAAATACACCCGGCGGTCGACGACGACCGGCGACGACAGGTAGCAGTCCCACGCGTCGGGCATGACCTGCTGCCGCGGCTTGCCGCCGTGCAGCCCTTTGGCCGAGAACTTCCGCTCGCCCTCCGTCGTGAAGCTCCATTGCTGTTTCCCGCTGGTCGCATCGACGGCGTAAAACACGCCGTCGTAACTGCCGAAATAGACGGACCCGCCGACCACCGCTGGGGTGGAGCGGACGAGGCTTCCGGTGGCGAACTTCCACTTTTCCCGGCCGGTCGCGAGGTCGACGGCGTAAAGGTTCTTGTCGTCGCTGCCGACATACAGCGTGTCACCGGCTACGATCGGGGAGGAGATGACCGCGGCGCCGGTCTTGAACGTCCATTTGACGCCCTTCAACGCCGTCGGACCGCCGTCGGCGAAAAGTCCGGAGTGCGCCGGGTCGCCCCGGAACATCGATTGAGCCGACGCGACGGGCAATGCCGCCAGCGCCAGGGCGCCAGTCGCGAGCAAGGCGGCGCGTTTGCTGAATCCCGCAACACCAGAGGGCAACGTAGGGGCCATAGTCAATGGTCGAACCCCGGCGGCGCATGCAACCCTTCATTGCGCATGAGTCTGGTCGGTTTCAACTTGCCGGAGCGGACTTGCGCCGCGATCGCCCGCGACGGCGGAGACTCGGATTGCGCGACGGATCCGCTCCTGCAAGCGGATGGTGTTGCGGGGGTGGAAAGAGTCGCCCGATGCGGCGCGAACGCCGGAGGTTGCCGGTCGCCAATTGAGTGTCAGCAACGCCGTCCTCTCATGAAAAATCTTGCGTGGCCGCAGCGCCGTTCGCTCAGTGCTTGGCTTTTCGCCATGAAGCGCGTTTTCCTGATCCTCACCCTGGTTTGCACGGCGCCGTTGTGGGCCGATATCGAGCCGATTCATTTCGATCCGCCCCCGCCACCGCCCGCCCCGAGCCCCGCGACCGCGCCGTCCGGCAGTTCGCGCCCGGCTCACTCGAAGAAGAAACCGGGCAAGGCCCACTCGAAGACGCGCCATCACCGGAAGTCCGCGGCGCCGAAGCCGCAGGCCGAGCCGAAGCCGTCGGCGCCGGCGGACCAGCCGACGGCCTGAAGCCCGGGAAACGTGGCGGCCGCCGCCGTTCGGTCATTCAGGCCGGTCGCGGCGCGGCAAGGGCAGGCCGGCCGAGCATGCTGAGGCCAGCACAACCGGCCGGGGCGCCGGCGAGGAGGACGCCCGCTTCCGTGGACGCGACCGTCGACGAAAGGTCGACGCGCCCGAAACCGGGGGCGCTCAAAACGTCATGACGGTGCAGTCCAGGGCGCGCATGTCCGCCGCCTGCTCGATCGCCGGCAGGAGGTCGGCCGCCGGAAACGTCATCACGTTCACGACGCCGAGGTCGACGGCCCCGATCCGCACGAGCTGGACGAGCCGCCGGTAGTCGGCCGGTGTGTACATGAGCTGGCCGGCGATCTCCCAGTCGTTGCGGACGATGTCGCCGTAGGGCAGCGGCAGGGGCACCGTCATGCTCCCCATCAGGATCAGCCGGCCGCCCCGCCGGAGAGCGCCGAGCGCCGCCAGCGTGCTGTTCGGATCCGCCGCCTGGCCGACCAGGTCGAGTGCGACCTCGGCTCCGCCTTCTGTCTCATCCCGCAGCGCCTTGGTGTCGTTTTCGACGTCGCCGGTCAGGGTCAGCGGAGACACGCGCGGACCGGCCTGCTCCGCCACTGCCGCGAGGCTCAGCCCGCGGCGCCCGGTCACGACCACGCGGGCGGCGCCCAGCGCAACGCCGAGAAACGCGGCGGCGGAGCCGAAATAGCCGGAGGCGCCGTTGACGATCAGCGTTTCCCCGGCGGTGAGCCGGCCGCGAACGAGCCCGCCAAATGGAACCGCGAACTTGCCCAGCGCCGCCAGCCGCTCGAACGGAATGTGTTCCAACCCGTCGAGCGGCACCACCGTGATCGCCGGCATGAGAGCGAGCTGGCGCAACGTGCCATCGGGCCAGTCGGAGAGGACCCCGTCGCCCTCCGCAGCGAGGGCGGTCAGTCCGATCAGGGCCTGGGACGGATCGGGGACATTCTCGTGGCTCACGAAGTAGGGGCTGACGGCCACGTGCTGGCCGACGCGAAGATGATGCACTCCCGGGCCGACCGCCGAGATGACACCGACTCCGTTGGTGCCGGGCGTGAAGGGCTGGCTGGGTGGAAGGTAGCGGCGCTCGCCGGAGAGGTATTCGCGCATGTAGCTCAGGAGCGGCACCGCCTTGATCGCGACGAGAACGCTGTCGCGCACAACCTCTGGCGGCTTGATGTCGTCGAACGTGAAACGGCGCGCGGCGCGATCGAGAATCCAGGCTTTCATTGGAAGGGAGCGATTCCGCCGGAACGTAGACAGCCGCGCACATTTAGCGAACCGAGTTCGCGCTGCGCGATGTGGCCGGGGTCGCCGGCCCCGGTCGGGGAACGCCGAGCACTTCGGGCGCGCAGCGGGCTCGTGATGCAGCCGAAGTCGCCAGCCAGGTGGCGCCGGTCTCCGACCGGCGGCGAAGCATTTGGGAGATGCGTTCGCCGGTCGCAGACCGGTCGACATGCGCGCCAGGATGGAGGGACCGGCTCCGTCCGGTCCGCGAACGTCTCTCGACGTTCTCGGACGACACGGAGGTCGTCCCTCCATCGATGCGGTCCGCGGTCTCGTTATGCAGCCGAAGTCGGCGACCGGGTGGCGCCGGTCTCCGACCGGTGGCGAAGCACTTGGGAGATGCGTTCGCCCATCACAGACCGCGCCACTGGGACCGACCGCCAAAGTCCGACAGCCTGCAGCGCCCCGGCTGCAGCTGCCATTGCCGGAGCGGCTTGATGCCGCGATCCGGACCATCGACGGCGATCCATCGCGGCGTAAAGCCGCGCCGACAAATCGGAGACGACCGACGGTTGTATGCGGGTTTGCCGTGGCAGCATGTCGCGCGATTACGTCGCCGGTGTGCTGCGACGGTCGGGCATTCGCGCTGGCGCCGTCCCGACCGGCGGGCATACGAATGCGGTGGACCCGCGGTTCCGCGGGAGCCTTCCATCATGAGCCTCTCGCAATCCGACAAAGCGGCACAGTTTCTCGCCCTTCACGAAAGGCCCGGTGCGTTCGTCATCGCGAACGCGTGGGACGGCGGCTCCGCCCGCCTCCTGGCCGGGTTCGGTTTCAAGGCGCTCGCCACCTCGAGCTGGGCGGCCGCCGCGAGCCTGGGGCGACGCGATCACGGGCTGCGGCGCGACGAAGCGCTTCAGCTTGCCCGGGTGATGACGGACGCGACCGACCTGCCGGTCGCGGCCGATCTGGAGAATGGATACGGCGACTCGCCCGCCGCCGTGGCGGAAACCATCCGGCTGGCCGCGGCCGCGGGGCTCGCCGGCGGCTCGATCGAGGACGCGACGAACGACGACGCCAATCCCCTGTACGACTTCGACTTCGCGGTGCAAAGGGTCGCGGCGGCGGTCGCGGCCGCGAGAGCGCTGCCGTTTCGTTTTGTGCTGACGGCGCGCGCCGAGGGCTTCGTCTGCGGACGGCCCGACCTCGATGACGTCATCCGCCGGCTGCAGGCCTACGAACAGGCGGGGGCCGACGTGCTGTTTGCGCCAGGGCTGCGCGAACTCGCGCAGGTGAAGGCCGTGTGCGCCGCCGTGCGGCGGCCGGTGAATTTCATGAATGGAATGAAGGGGGCGAGCTTCCCGGTGGCGCAACTCGCCGCGGTCGGGGTGAAGCGGATCAGCCTCGCCGCGTCGCTTTACCGCAGCGCGATGACGGGGCTCCGCGACGCCGCGAAGGAGATGGCGGAGCGCGGCACGTTTGGCTTCACCGAGACCTGCCTGTCGTCGGCGGAAATGTCGTCGTACCTGCGGGACGTTTCCTGACGCTCCATGCCCCGCGGCCGGCTCGACTGCGGGGCATCAGGATTCAGGCGGCCGACATTGCCACCACAGCAAACCGGCCGCCGAACAAGCGGGGCGCTCAGGCGATGGTGACGTTTCCGGCCGGAAAGCGCCGGCGCCGTCGTTGCACCGCCCCGCAGAGCGTCAGCAATCCCAGGAGGCGGCGATCCCAAAGCTGGAAGGCTCCGGAACGGGCGAGATGGTCCCGAAAAGCCCGTGCGCCTCGTCGTTGGGCCCGGCCGCGAAGAAGAGCGAATTGGTCGTACCGCCACTCCCGCCATTGCCGACCCGAAAGCCCCAGAGTCCGTCAGTCACCAGCGGGTTTCCATGTTCGTCGGTCAGCGTCCCGAGCAGATCGCCGTTCGCCGGGTTGAAGGCGTTGATCGTACCGTCGCCGAAATTGCCGACGAGCAGCAGCAGCGGGTTTATCCCCCGATTTGCGGCCTTACTCCCGGTTCCGGCTGTCGATCACGAGCGTGACCGGTCCGTCGTTCACCAGCGAGATCTGCATCGCGGCGCCGAACACGCCCGTCGCCACCGGCCGGCCGGTCGCGAGTTCGAGTTCGCGCACGAAGGCCTCGTAAAGCAGCACTGCGGACTCCGGTTTTGCCGCGTCGTTGAAGGACGGCCGGGTGCCCTTGCGCGTGCTGGCGATCAGGGTGAACTGGCTGACAGCGAGGACACCACCGGCGATCTCGACCACCGACCGGTTCATCCGTCCGTCGCAGTCGGCGAACACCCGAAGCGCGCCAATTTTCCGGGCCAGCCACGAGGCGTCCTCCGCGACGTCGTCCCGGGCCACGCCGACGAGCACGAGCAGACCGCAGCCAATTGCGACCGTCGTCACGCCATCGATCGCGACGCTCGCGGAACTCACCCGTTGAATCACCGCGCGCATCGTTCGAGGTCGGAATTAAATCTCCATTTCCAAACGCCGGTGCCGGAGGGGGAGACGGGGTTCGCGCAACACCGCGGCTGGCGCGGAGCGGGGCGGCCTACAGCATCGGCACGTGCGGCTCCACGTCGGCGGTGTAATCCACTCCCGGGACGCCGAAGCCGAACAGCCGGAGGAATTCGGAACGGTAGCCGGCCAGGTCCGTCTTGGTCACGAGGTTCGCGGTCGTGACCGTCGGCCAGATCTCGCGCACGGCAGCCTGGACTTCCGGAACCATCTCGAGGTCGTCGATCCGCACCCGACCGGCCTCGTCGAAGCGCGGGCTGTGGCCGTTGTACAGATGCGTCGCGAACAGCCGCTGGATCTGCTCGATGCAGCGCTCGTGCGTGCCGCGAGCCTTCATGATCTTGTACAGGATGGAAATGTAGAGCGGGACGACGGGGATGGCGGAGCTCGCCTGCGTCACAAGCGCCTTGTTCACGGAAATGAAGGCGCGGCCGCCCTGCGGCTTGAGCAGCGCATCCAGCGCCTTCGCGGCGCGCTCGAGATCGTTTTTCGCCAGGCCGATCGTTCCGTTCTTGTACACCGGCCAGGTCATCTCCGGCCCGATGTACGAGTACGCCATCGTCTGGGCGCCCGGCGCGAGCAGGTTGGCGTCGCGCAGCGCCCGGATCCAGAGTTCCCAGTCCTCGCCACCCATCACCGCAATCGTGTCGCTGATCTCGGTCTCGGTGGCGGGCTCGATCGTGATGTCGCTGACGATGCCGGTATCCGTGTCGACGGTCTTGTTCGTGTAGTAGGTGCCGACGGGTTTCAGCACGGACTTGTGGATCACGCCGGTCCGGGGGTGCACCCGCCGGGGCGAGGCGAGCGAGTATACGATCAGGTCGACCTGACCGAGGTCGGACCGGATCAGTTCGAGGGTCTGTCGCTTGATCTCATCAGAGAAGGCGTCGCCGTTGACGTTCTTCGCGTACAGGCCGGCGGCGCGGGCCGCCCGCGTGAAACCGATCGAGTTGTACCACCCCGGCGTGGCCGGCCGGCCCTCCTCGGAGGGACGCTCGTAGAAGACACCGAGCGTCGCGGCTCCAGACCCGAAAGCGGCCGTGACCCGGGAAGCCAGGCCGTAGCCCGTCGACGAGCCGATCACGAGCGCCTTTTTCGGGCCGTGATTGATGGCCCCCTTGGACTTCACCTGGTCGATCCATTCCTGCACGTGCGCGGCACACCCGACGGGGTGCGAGGTGACGCAAACGAAGCCGCGGACACGAGGTTGAATGATCATACGGTTCGGCAGTGTTGGGGCGGCAAGGTTTCTGGCAAGTTCTTGTCGATTGCGACTACTTCGCGGCGAGCAGCTCGTTCACCGTCCGCATGACCGCGAACGCATCGGCGACGTAGAGCACGTCGGCCTTGCCCTGGGCCCAACCGCAATTCGGGTTCAGGTTGATCGCGCGCCGCTCGTTGATGAAACGCCACCCGACCGTGTGCGGCTCCTCCCCATGGCAGCAGGCCGCCAGGCCCTTCGGATGCCGCGGGGTCGAGCCCGTCTGGCCGACCTGGTTGAGATGGGACATGAAGCCGAGCACGGCCTGCCCCTCTCCGCTGAGATCGACGAGCGACTTCGTGCTGCCGAGCGACGCCTTCGTCCGGTTGAGAAACCCGAGGATGATCTCGCCCGCTTCGGCCACGTGGGCCTGTCCGTCGGGTTGTTTCTTCGTCCAGCCGGCGCCGGCGACGAAGAGGAGCCGGGCATCGGGACGGATCGTCTGCTCGTCGGCCGGCGGCGCCTGCACGCCCGTGACGGTCGTATGCCGGTTCGCGTCCGTCAGGCCGGTGGCGATCATTTCGACGGATACGGTGCCGGGAACTCCGGTCCACGCCTCGTTGCAGCCGGATTCCAGCAGGATGAACCACGGACGACGCGTGCGCTGGACCACGGCCTCCATCCGCTGGCGGTAGTACCAGCGGGTGAGGCTCGGCTGGCCGTCAGCCAGCGCGAGCCCGGTGACATGGGCATCGATCCGGCCGCCGAGACGCTGGGTGGCCCCCGCGAGCACGCGATTCCAGCGCGAAGTCGCCGGGGCGATGACGACCGACGCCGCGGATGTTTTCGCGAGCGCCTCGACGGCGGCGATATCGCTCGAGTAACGCGACGCCGCGAAGTCCGCGCCGCTCACGCCTAGAACTCTCGCCGCGCCGCAACCGGCAACCCGGTTGGCGGCCGGCTGCACGTCGCCACCGACGAGTCCGACGACGAGCTGGGCCCCACCGAGGCCGGCCGCGAGCGTCCTGGCCGCGGTGAGCGCCTCGAGTGCCGGCTGACCGAGCGAACCGTCGGCGTCGGTGTGGGCGAGAAGGAGAATGGTTTCCATGGGAAGATTTTCGTTTTCTTTCGCGAGGGGGCGGATCATCGCCGGTCAGTTCCGGCGCGAGTCGGACACGGGGTCACGCGCGGTGCGTGAATTCCGGGAGAGTCCGGCCCGATTCGACGGCGACAGGCTCCGGCGCGTCATTCCTGGGTGATCCACGCGACGATTTCGCGGGCGATGGCATCGGGGGCGAGGTCTTTGACGATCCGGGTTTCGCGGCGCTGTTTGGGGAGGGAGACGCTGGCGAAAGCGACGCCGTCGTTGGCGACTTTGAGCGGCTTGGCGCGCTGGAGGGCGGGCATGAGGGTGCGCATGTTGGTCATGCCGACCTGCGGATTGTTCGGCGGCTCGGGGAGGTTGCCCGTGGCCCATCCCAGCAGGGCGGGCAGCGCGGTGCAGGTGGAAACTTGATGTTTGCCGCCCTCGATCCGCTCGAGCACGCGGAGCGAACCGTCGGTTTGGACCGTGAGTTCATCCACGCCCTGGAACTGATCGAGGATGCCGAGCCGTTCGCCGACCATTTGCATCGTGGTCCCGGCCCCGCGCGAGGCGGATTCCCAGCCGCCGAAGACGAGCAGCCGCGATTTGTCGAGGCCGGGGATGACCTGAATCGCATCGGCAAGCGCGGCGGCGATCTCGGCGGATTCCGCGAAGCCGCTCGCTGGTCCGTCGAGCGCGACGAGTTCGAGCGGCACCTTCTGCGCGACGGTCATCATGACCTGCTGGAGCTTCGCCTTCGGACCGATGCTCACGAGCCACACCTTGCTGCCGGGGTGCCGCTTCGCGAGGCTGGCCGCCTCGAAGAGCGCGTGGCCGGCCCACGGATCGAGGACCGCGGGCAGCATCATCTCGTTCTTCAGCGCCGGACCGTTGGGCGTCGTGACGGGTTCGAGGGTCTGCAAGGGGTCGGGGACGAGGCTGCCGCAGACGACGATTTGGTAGGCGATGGACATGAGGGGAAAACCGCCAATCAACCCTAAACGCGGTCAATGAAAAGCCCGAAAGCCGGCCTACGCTCTTCCATGCCGGTTGCCATTCGAGTGCACAGTGGTGCGACCGCACCGCCCGGAACGCCCGTCGTCCGAACAGCCTGGCGAACCGGGTATCCGTGCTCTCAATTCTCCGCCGAATGCAAACCGCCGGCGCCAGCGCGAAAATCGACGTTGCTGCGCTCGGGATGGGCCGGATGCGGCTGCGAGCAGTTCCAGAGACACGCGCCGCAATGCACGCATTTCTCGCGATCGAACGCCGGAACGCCGCCGGGCCCTGCGGTGATCGCCTGCCCGGAGCATGCGTCGATGCAAAGCTTCACCGCGCACTGCGCGCAGGTGGCCTCGCTGACGAACACGACGTGATCGGCATAGCCGGCCGGCGCCTGGACCTTGCCGCCCATGAGCAGCGCATCCTGGTGAGAGATCAGCAGCTTGCCATCGAGCGGCACGGCGGGCCAGCCGGCGCGGTCCATGAGCGCGTCGCGCAGGTTCGCGCCACTCGCGGCGCACTCTTCGCGCAACCGGGCGATCTCGGCGCCGGAAACTCGGCCGCGGTAATACGCCTCCAGCGTCGGGATGCGACGGTGGGGCGGAACCGGCCTGCCGGGGACATTGATGCGGCCGCCGGTCAAGCCGGTCAGGCCCATGCCGATCAGTCCGGTGACCACGCCGCGCTGAAAACCATCCCGTGCTTTTTCGGCGACCCGGCTTTCCTGGTCCACCCAGCTGGCGCGGCGCCGGCGCACGTAGGCCTGCTCGAGATTCTCGCGATCGAACGGCTTCCCCGCCTTGAGCAGCTCGATCACGCCCTCGGCCAGCAGCGCGCCGGTGGCCCACGCTTCATCGACGCCCGAGCCGGTCAGGACGTTCGTGCTGCCGGAGCCTTCGCCAATGCGCACATAGCCGTCGCCCGCGAGATGCGGTTCACCGCGCCGGCCGGATTCCTGCAGCGATTTCGCACCCCACGAACGCAGCGTGCCGCCGTCCAGATAACGCCACAGATACGGATGCATCATCCAGTGCTGGAGGTAGCGGTAGGCGGTGCGGACCGGCGAATCGAACCACGACGGCACGAAGATGCCGAGCGAGGCGATGCGCCCGGGGTGCACGTACATGAAGCCGAAGATCTCCGGCTCGGGATAGCCGAAGGTGTGGAAGACCGTGCCCGGCTCGAGATCCACGTGCGCAGGCAGATCGACGACGAACTTCATGCCGACCGCCCAGTCGTGCTGGTGGTTGCCTTCAGGCAGGCCGAACCGCTCGTCGAGCTGCCGGCCGATCGCGCCCACCGGACCGTCGCCCACGACGGTGAGCGCGGCGCGGATGTCCATTCCCGGCATGAACCCGTCGGAGGGCTGGCCCTGCTTGTCCGTTCCCTGATCGATCAGGCGCACGCCGACCACCCGGCCGTCCTCGACCAGCGGGTTGGCCACGGGCGTCGACGGCCACACCTGCACGGTGCCGGAGCCCATCACCTGCGCACCGACCCACTGCATGAACTGCCCCATCGAAAGCACCAGGCCCTCGTGTTTCCGGAGGAACGGCGGCGTCCACGGGAGATTCAGCGCGTGATGCTCGTAGGGCAGCGCCCAGCGGCCGGCGCGGATCACCGCGTCCGCCAGCCGCAACGGCGCGGAACGGCGGCTCGCCCCCGCCGGGTCGAGCAGGTACGCGATCCGCTCGTGCCGCACCGGCGCCGCCATCGGAATCTGCGCCGGGTCGAGCTGGGGAAAACTGGTCTTGATGCTGCGCGCGCTGGTGACGACGCCCGAGACGCCGAAACCGATGTCGTCGGCGCGCTCGTAGCAGATCACCTGCGGCGGCAGTCCGGGCGCGGCGGCGCTCTCGACGGCGGGCGTGCCGTCCTCCTTCACGAGCTGACGCGAGAGCGTGGTGAGGAATCCGCCCATCGCCGGACCGAAGCCGACGCAGACGATATCGACCGCCATGGACTGGCGCTCGGGAATCGGTGATTGATCAGTGGAGACGTTCACGGGGTGAAGCAGGTGGGGCGGATCCCCTTCGGACGGTCGCGGAAATCTCGCCGATTTTCATCGGTCGCGTCGCTCACCGGGGTCGGCGACCCCGGTGACAAGGAGCTGACGTCCGGTGTAGCCGGGCTCGCTGAGCCCGGCGTTTTTCGCGAATGGGAGCACCCCGGCGCGCTGGGGCGAACGCGCTCCACCTCGGCGGCCATCGCTCCCGATTGCCTTCACGCCGGATAGTCGAGCGCCTCGGGGATCATCACGGTCGTCAGCGCCGCCGCGGCCCGATCCTTGGCGAGACGCGAACCGGCGAGGCTGGCGTCCAGCTTCGCCCGCAGCGCGGCGAACGGTGCGCGCTCCGCGCCCGCGCCATTCCCCGCCGGAACCGGGTCCGATTCGAGATAGCCGTAGACCAGCTCGGCGCAGATCCGGGAGGATTCGCCGGCGGCGCTGGCGGCCTGCACCGCGCAGAGGTCGCTGAAGAAGTTGACATACCCTGCGAGGCCCTCGGCCACGGTCGCGTGTTCCCCGCCTTTCGCGGCGAGTTCGAGCACGTCGAGGATCTGGTGACGCGAGGCGAGCAGCCAGCAAAGGGCGTCCGCCAGCGGGAAGGTGACGCCCTGGCGATTGCTCGCGAACAGCTTGCCGCCATTGGCGTCGGTGCCCTTTTGCAGGTGCTCCAGCGTCCAGAGCCAGAGCTCCATCGCGGTGGCGAGCGTGCCGGCGCCCACGGTGGGCCGGTCGGCGGCCACGCGCCGCAGGTCGCGAATCCAGGCCCGGAACGAGCCGAGGAAAACCTCGTTCGTCATCGTCACCGAAAGTTGGCGACGCTGGACGGCTTCGGGACCCTCGTAGGTCGCCTCGAGCTGCGCGTCCATCCACTTGTGTCCGAGGAATCCGGGGCAGTCCTCGGTGATGCCGTAGCCGCCGACGAGACTGACGGCATCGCGCATGACGTTGGCGCCGTGGCCGGTGTTCCAGAGCTTGGTGGCGGGGCAGAGGACGTTGGCCTGCGCGTCGAGAATCAGGTACTGGACGAGCGGGTCGGCCGCGAGCGCCGCGTGACGGGCGGCATCGCGCCCGGCGGCCGGCGCCGCCTCGAGCGCGATGAATTCGAGCGCCTGCTTCCCGATCGCGCGGAACGCCTTCATCTGCGCCATGCCGGGCGCAACGCCCTGCTCGGCAAACTTCCGGTCCTTGATCCGCTCGAGCGGATCGAGCGTGTCGAACAGCCGGGCGGCGGCGAAGCCGAGCGAGGCGGCCGCCTCGCCATTCGCCCAAATGTCGACGAGGCGCTGCAGGCAGTCCTCCTTCTGTTGCAGGCCCTGGTCGAACCGCGGCGTCCCCGGATTGACCGTGGCAGCGCCGCGGAAGCGGTTGCGATGGTAACGAATCACGGGCTCGACCGCCGAGAGGAGTTTCGCCGCGGTCATGATCCCGACCGTGACCCGCGTCCGGCGAAACACGGCCTCGATGATCTCGCCGTGGCTGAAGTTGGGAATGATCACCCCGTCCTTCACGGTGTATCCGCCGACGATGCGGCTGGCGGGCACCTTCAGGCTGAAGACGGGATCACGGGTCGAGGAGAGCTGGTGCACCATCTTGCGGGTCGGCACGCCGCGGTCGTAGGTCCCGGGATCGGACTCCTCCAGGATCACGATGCAGCTGCCCTTCAGCCGCGGGTCGGCGCTCTCGACGGCGGCGGTGGTGAAATTGGCGAAACCCATGTTGGTGATGAACCGGGCCCGCTTGTCCACCTGCAGGACCGGCTCCTGCCCGTCGGCCCACTCGACCACGGTGACGCGTCCGCTCAGCAGGCCGGTTTCGACGCCGACGTACGGCAGCGGCTCGGTCAGGCTGAACGCCCCGCGCCAGACCTGCTTCTGTTCGCCGGGAGCAGGCGGCACGCAGCGGCTCATGTACGTGTCGCGCTGCGCGGCGGTGCCGCGCTCGTGGATGGGCGAGAGTGCGAGATTGCCGGCAAGGCTGCCGGTCGCCGCGCCGGCGTCGACCCACGCCAGCTCCATCGCCACGAGGGCGAGTGCGAGGTTCTTCGGGCCTTCGATGAATCCGCCCTGGTGCGGATCCATGAAACACGTCGTGATGCCGGCGTCGTCGTAGGCCTTGAGGAGCTGGTTCTTCGCCTCGGTCCACTCGTGGGTGTTGCGCGCGCCCTCCGCGACCAGCCGCGCGACCAGCCCGCGGGCCACGCCGCGCGACGACTGGATGAGCATCTGCAGGTCGTAGCGGTCCTGAAACCGCCACATGACCTGGCGCACGTCGTCGCCGGGCAGGGTTTTCAGCGTTTCTCGGGAAGCGGAGTCGGCGGGTTGGACCATGATTGAGCCTGGGTTGCGGAAAGCAGGGATGACGTCGGAGGAGGAAGCCGCCGGCCCGGGGGACGGTCGACGGTCGCGTTCGACAGGCTTTGGGGATCACACCCCGATGGGTCGATCAAACCTATTCGCTCCGCATTTTCTGCCATTCTAGTGGCGGGGGGCGGCGTGTTCCGGGCCGGAGTCCGGCGCGTGCAGCTTCTCGCGGAGGTCGGCCGCCTGCGCCTCCGATTGCGCGAGCAGCGCATGCGCCTCGGCGAGGTCGGCATGGCTCGCCATCAGGGCCCGGGTGGCTTCGTCCAGCTTGCGGGTGGTTTCCGCCAGGCGCTGATCGGCGCCGGCGAGGCGGGTGGTGAGTTGCGCGATCCGGACCGCGGACTCGTTGACCTGATGCGCCGCCAGCAGGCGCACCGCCTCGGCCTGCTGCTGTGTGCTTCGCAGTTCCAACTGGGCCAGCTTCTGTTCGTCGCGTGCGAGCTGGGTCTCGGTTCGCAGCATCCGGGAACGGTGGCCGAGCCACGCCGCCAGCAGCGCCAGCGCGAGCGCGAGCAGCCATGCCGGGCCGGCCGAGCCGCGGCGTGGCGCCGGCACGCGGGAGGATTCAGGCACGTCACTCATGCGGCACAGCAAAACGCCCGCAGCCAACGATTGGCGATGCGAAATCCATCACAGGACCGCCAGGCCGATCAGTCCGAGCACGATGACCAGGGCGATGACGCCCAGAATCTTTCGTTCCAGCGTGGTGAGCGGGAGCGGCATGGCGGTCACAACCCGAAGTCGCGCAGCCGGGCGAACACATCTTTCAGCAACGGCTCGCGGGCGAAAGCCGCCCACGGCCGGTTGCTCGAGAGGCGCACGAACAACTGGTCGCCATCATGGCTGAACCCGTGCTGCCACGCGCTGCGCAGAAGTTCGCCTGCGGAATAGGGATTCCGGTACGCGAGCGGGTGGCCGTCGTAGATGTGCCAGAACCAGACGTATTGGGGGAATCCACCGCTTCTGAAAACCCGGTATTCCGGTTCGGGCAGCGATCGGCCGCCCACCGAGACCGGCTCCCGCGTTTGTGCTGTCGCCACCGCCTCCCACCCGTTCCCGGGCCAGCAGGCGTCCGGGGTGTGCGAAGCCACGAGGCTCACCGGCGCCTGGCCGGCGCGCCAGTAGGCCAGGTAAATCGTGATTTGCTCCAGTCCGCCGCCGGTCGTGCGCAGATACGTACGCTGGGCGAGATGATCGGTGCGCAACGTGGCGCTGAACTGATACAGGTCGCCGGTGGTCTCCACGCTCCAGCCCGCCGCCGCTGCCGGCAGGATCGCGGCCAGATCGGGAACGCGTGCGCCGCGGCGCACCGACGGACGGGTGTTGGCGACGAAAAATCCCGCGACCAGCGCCACGACCAGCAGCCCCGCCAGCAGCCAGTTCGCCGGCCGTGCCCCGCTCGCGGCCGGAGCGGACCGGACGGATGCATCACCGCCCGGAGGCGTCACCGCGGAGTTGCCGCCGGGCTTCGGGGCGGACCGGGCCGTGCGCGCGTTGCGATCCAGCTTCTCCAGCAGCAGGGCCAGTCCGCCGAGCAGAATCGCGGTGATCCCCAGGATGCCGAAACCCGTCAGGTCGTGCCATCGTCCGGCGATGTTCACGCCGGCGTTCGCCAGCAGCGTGAGGGCGAGCGACCGCACGAAGTTCATGCCGAGCGCGATGGGTCCGGCGAGACCGACGACGACCACCCGAGCCCACGCCGCCCGCACCAGCGTCGCCGAAAAAAGCAGGCCCGCGTACAGACAGGAAAGCAGGCTGCGAATGCCGCTGCAGGCATCCTCGACGCCGACGCTCGTCGCGGCCAGCTCGATGACGTTGCCGTGCCTCACCGCCGGGATGCCCAGCAGGTGCAGCGCGCGCAGCACGTTCTCTGTCACCAGGAACTGCAGGCCGAGCGTGAGCCGGGAATACGTTCCCGGCGGCAGCGGCGCGCTGAGAACCCAGAGCAGCACCGCCACCACCGCGACCCAGTTCAGCGGCACGAACCGGGTCTCCGCGGACGCGAGCGCCACGAGGCCGGCACCCCAGATGCAGGCGAGGGCGACGGCCAGGCTGAACGCCACCAGCGCGTGCGACCAGTCGACTGCGGTGGCGTACAGCCCGCTCACCGCCAGCACGAGCAGCCCGAGCAGGAGCAGAACCACCGTTCCAGCGAGCGCCGCGCGCCGGCTCCCGGGGTATCGCGGGGCGGCGGACCGCGCTTCATGCAGCAGATAGACGAAGAGCAGCGGGGTCAGGAACGCGTGCGACAGCTCCGGCTCGCTGCGCCAGTGCGGCCACAGCAGGAAGACCAGGGCCACCGTGAACATTCCCAGCAGCGCGAGGCTCAGCCTGGCGACGACCGGTTGTCCGGACAGCCACCCAGGCCCGGTGGTTTTCGCGGCCGCGGCGGCCGTGAGCTGCTTTGTGGACGGTGCGCTCACGGCGGGGGGAAGGCCGGATGCGTCTGCGGCCCGGGATAACGCTCGAGCAGCGCATACGTCATCTCGAGCGAGAGCGGCAGGGCGGGCAGCACCGAGGCGATCCTCGTCTGCGTCGTCTGTCCCCGGAAGAACGCCTCCGTGAAACCGATCGTGCGCGCATTTCCCCCAAGGCGGGGACGCAGGGCGGTCGCGATCGCCTCCATTTTCGGCCAGTCGCCGGCGACTCCCGCCGTGCAGTACATCGCGAGGTAGGTTTCGATCGAGCGATCGTCGAACGGAATCCGCCGCGCCTGAAACTCGACGTAAAGCGCGTCGAACGCCGCCGGGTTGGGATGCCGCACGAGGTGGGCGCACAGCAGGTTGGCGGTCGGGAGGTTCAGCGGGGCGGCCAGCAGCGCGGCGATCAGGCGCTGCAACGATTGCGGGGCGCCCAGGCTGGCGTAGGCGTCGAGCAGCAGCGTGGCCCGCGCCGTGTCGTCGAGCCGGCCGCCGTACGTCTCGACCAGGTCGGCCGCCTCGATTCCCTCACCCAGCCCGACCAACTCGTGGATCTGGTAGAACAGCGCATAGAGCGGGACCTCCCCCCAGGAACCGGCAAGCGCCCGGCGCGCCTCGTCCCGGCGGCCCGAGCGCAGCAGCAGCTCGGTCGCCAGCAGCCGCCGCCATGGCTTCGCCGCGGCGTGCGCAGCCCCGAGCAGTTCGCGCAGCGGCTGCTCGTCGCCGGTGGCCCGCGTCGAGAAGATCAGCGCGCGCATCCACACCGACGCGTTGGCCGTGTCCTCCATCACGCGGGCCCGGGCGAGTGCCTGCACGCCGGCGAAATCCCCGCGCGCCAGCATCGCCCGAAACCAGAGGCGGGAGACCTCGTCGCGATACTCCGGATGATCCTGCAACAGCCGCCGGTAGACCCGGTCCGAGTCGAGCGGCTGGCCGAGCTGGAGCTTCTGCGCATACGTGACGGCGACGAGCTGGTTGCCCGGGTCGAACTCGTAGGCGTTCCGAAGATACAGCATCCCCTCGGCGGTCCGCCCCGCCGCGAACGAGCGGTTGGCGCGGTCCATGAAAAACCAGCCGCGAACCTGCCCGACCCGGTGCCAGGATGCCGGCCAGACGAGATGAACGAGGCTGATCGGATAGCCGACCCCCCGCAGGAACGCGAAGACCACGAGCGCGACGGACAGGTACAGCGCGAGAAGGGTGCCGCCGTACCACGCGCCGGCGCGACCCCAGAACGGGCGGACGGCGAGCGTGTCGGCCGAGCAGCGGGGGCCGTCACTGGTCGCGACGAGCAGGGGACAGACCCGCCGGAAGTGGAGCGGCTGGTGCCAGTGCACGCACGCCTCGCACCGGGTTTCCAGCGGCCGGCCCGAGTCGCTCGGGCACTGGCAGGGACAAGCCGAGCGGCCGCGGCCGAGCTGGAACCGCCACTTGCGGACGTTCCAGTACAGCAGTCCCCAGGCGAGCCGGAAGAGGTCGGCGAGGCGGCCAATCACAGGCCTGGGAGACTGGCTCTGCCCCTCCGGTGCGGCAAACCCAATCCGGCCGGGTTTTCGGCGGCGCGGTGGCCGCCGTAGACCTGGTGCCCGGCCGACCAATGGCAGTGGCCCGCCGTCCCCGCCCCGCGCGCCCGGCTCAGACGTTCCGGGAAAACAGCTCCGGATCCATGACGCCCTCGGCCACGCGGGTGACGGAACCGGTCATCGTGATCGCGAAATCGGGGCCGATCGCGATGCGAATGTCGCCGCCCGGCATGTGCACGGTCACGTCCGGCCCGACGAGGCCGAGCCGGTGCGCCACCGCCGCCGCCGCGCTCGAACTGCTGCCGGACGCGAGCGTGTACCCTGCGCCGCGCTCCCAGATCTCGATGCGAAGGTTGGCGCGGTCGAGCACCTGCATGAACTGCACGTTCGTCTTGCGGGGAAAATTCGGGTGCGTCTCGATGGCGGGGCCGTATTTCTGCGCCAGCGCCGGCGAGGTTTCGGCCAGCGGGAGGACGCAATGGGGATTGCCGATGGTGGCGGCGGCGAAGGTGAATTCGCGGTCGAGGACGGTGAGCTTCTCGTTCAGGACCTCGCGGGCCGCACCCGGGAGCGCCACCGGGATCTTCGCGCTGTCGAAGCTGACGCGTCCCATCGCCACGGTGATCGACCGGCCGCTTTCCGCGATCACCACGTCGACGCTGCCGCCGGGCGTTTCGACGGAGAACCGCGGGCCGCGGACGAGCTTCCGGTCCCACAGATAACGCGCAAAGATCCGCAGCCCGTTGCCCGACTTCTCCGCTTCCGAACCGTCGGGATTGAAGATCCGGAGACCATGCTCGCTCGTCGCGGACGGGAGCGGGCCCCAGAGGATGCCGTCGGACCCCACGCCGAAATTGCGGTGGCAGATGGCGCGGATTTGGGCCACGTCCGGCGCCGGCGCCCAGCCGGGATAATCGCGCGGATCGAGGACGAGGTAGTCGTTGCCGAGAGCGTGGTACTTGTGAAAACGCATGACCGGGGAGCACGTTGGCCCGGGCGGTCGGGAAATCGACGCAAAAACCGCGGCCGGGCTGGCGCACTTCCCGCCACCGGGGACGGGTACAGCCCCGCGGGGTCGCGGCCGTTCAGCCGGTGGCTTCGAGCGCCGGAGGCATGTACCCGAAGAGCCGACGCTTCTTGATCGCGGTTGCGACCGACACGGGCACCATCTCCTCCCAGCTCGAGTCGTTCTCCTTGATCCGGCGCAGCACGTCGCGCGAAAAGATGTGCAGGATGCCCGGATCGAAGCCGACGATCACCTCGATGTAATGGTTTTCGAGCAGGTGGTTGTACAGGTTGCGGAGATGATCCACGACCTGGACGTTCTTGGCGGTGATGAGGACGTTCGCGGCAAACGAACCGCCCGGCGCGGATTCGGCCCCGGAGAACGGGGTCGAGTTCAGATAGTGGCCAAACGCGTCCTGGCGCATCGGGTAAACGTACAGTTTCACCGCGTTGCCGGAACAGCCGTCCGAAAGACTCGAGAATCCCGCCCTCCAGATTCTCGTAGTATTTCTCGTTGAAGATCTCGAGCAGGTTGTTGATCCCCATCGCGACACCGATCATCTCCTTCGTGTACCGGCGGAAGTAGGACGTCAGCCGGAAATACTCGGAGTAGTTCGAGATCAGGACGGTGAATCCGATGTCGCCGAGCAGGTCGACGCGCGAGAGGAAGTCCTGGGCGTCGAGCGTGCCCGCGGCCAGGAGGTTGTTCATCGTGATCTCCATCAGCACGACCACGTCCTTGCCCTGCACCGCCGGTTCCTGGACGAACTGGGCCGTCGCGCACTCGAGCATGTCGACGTTCACGTGGGTGACCGGCCGGAAGCTGCCGCGCTCCACCAGGATGGCCTTCTTGTGCAGGACCTCGGAGGGCTGGAGGACCTCGCCGTCGGCGCCGAACATCACCGCGTTCGTGAGCCCCAGCTGCACGAGGTGCAGCGACATCAGCCGGTTGTCCACGTGCTTGAACGCCGGGCCGCTGAACTTGAGCATGTCGACCTCGATGCCGGTCGGCCCCGAGGTTGTCCATCAGCGACTCGATGAACCGCTTGGGATCGTCGCGGTAGTAGAATGCGCCGTAGATCAGGTTCATGCCGACGATGCCGAGCGCCGCCTGCTGCTGCAGGTTGTCCTTGTCCCACATGCGGAGGTGCAGGACGATCTCGCTGGGCGTGCCGCCGGGTTCGGTCTGAAACCGGATGCCCATCCAGCCGTGCGCCTCGTTCGTGCCCTTGAAGTTGCGGGTCGTCACCGTGTCGGCGAACACGAAGAACGTCGTCCGCTCGCCGCGCACCGGCGCGAGCCGCTCGATCAGCAGCTGGTACTCGTGGTCCAGCATCAGGCCCAGCCGCTCGTGCGAGACGTAGCGCGGCGCCTTGCCGTAGATCGCGTCGCTGAAGGTCATGTCGTAGGCGGAGATCGTCTTCGCGATCGTGCCCGAGGCGCCGCCGGCCTGGAAAAAGATCCGCGCCACCTCCTGGCCCGCGCCGATCTCCGCGAACGTCCCGTACTTCGGATCGTCGAGGTTGATCGTGAGCGCCTTGCGGTTGGTCGTGAGCAGGTCTTTTTGGTCGCTGGGCATCGCGCCGCCAATATGGGTGGGCCGGGGTTTCGCGCAACTGCGCAGCCCGCCGTCCGGCGCCGCCGCTGAACCCGCCGCCCGACCGTTCGTCCTCATTTCTACTGGAGGAACCTGCGAAAGTCGCTACGGTGCCCGGCGCTTATGAAAAACTTTTTCACGTCGATGCTTGGGGCGCTGGTCGCGCTGATCCTCTTCACCGTCGGCGGAGCGCTGCTGCTGATCGGCATCGCCGGCGTGGTGGCGTCACTGACCGAGAAGACCGTGACCGTCGACCGCGGATCCTACCTCGTGCTCGACCTGTCGTCGTCGATCAGCGACGCGCCGCCCGTATTCGATTTCCGGTCGCTCGGCTCCGACCGCCGGCCGACGCTGCAACTGCGCACGATCACCCGCTCGCTTCGCGCCGCCGCCCAGGACGACCGGATCGCAGGGGTGTTCATCAAGGGCGATGAGCCGGCGCCGTCGTCCGCCGGCTACGCCGCGCTGAAGGAGGTGCGGACCGCACTCAACCAGTTCCGCGCCACCGGCAAGCCGGTCAAGGCGTACCTGACGTACGCCACCGCGAAGAACTACTACCTCGCGTCGGTGGCCAACGAGGTGATCCTCGATCCGTACGGGCTGATCATCATGCCTGGACTCGCCAGCCAGCCGGTCTTTTTCGCCGGCGCGTTCGAGAAATATGGCGTCGGCATCCAGGTCACCCGGGTCGGCAAATACAAGTCGTTCGTCGAGCCTTTCACGCGGAAGGACATGAGTCCGGAAAGCCGCGAACAGACGCAGAAGCTGCTCGATGACGTCTGGAACAGCGTGGTCGGCGACATCGCCGTCAGCCGGCGCATCCGGCCCACCGCCATCCAGGAGACGGTCGACCGGGACGGTTTTCTCCGGCCGGACGCGGCGCGGGCCGCCAAGCTCGTCGATCGAATCGCCTATCGGGACGAGGTGATCGACGAGATGAAGCAGGTGACCGGCGTGCGCGCGGCGAATGCACCGTTCAAGCAGATATCGCTGGCCGACTATTCGAAGATCGCCCGGGACGTGCCGATCCCCCCGCGGCGGAAGGCGGCGATGGTCGCCGCCGACGAAAAGCCCGCCAAACCGGCGCTCCACGGCGGGAAGGTGGCCGTGGTCTATGCCGAGGGCGATATCGTCGACGGCGAAGGCGAGGGTGAGGGCGAGATTGGCGGAACCCGTTTTGCCCGCGAGCTCCGCCGGCTGCGGCTCGACGACGACGTCAAGGCTGTCGTGCTGCGGGTCAACAGCCCGGGTGGCAGTGCGTCGGGCTCGGAGGCGATCCAGCGCGAGATCCGCCTCACCCGGCGCGTCAAGCCGGTGGTCGTTTCCATGGGCACCTACGCCGCGTCGGGCGGATACTGGATTTCGGTGTACGGCAACCGGATCTTCGCCGAGCCGACCACGATCACCGGATCCATCGGCATCTTCGGAATCCTGTTCGACGTGCAGAAGCTCGCGAACGATTTCGGCTTCACCTTCGACAGCGTGAAGACCGGGAAATTCGCCGACACGCTGACGATCGCGCGACCGAAGACGCCCGAGGAAATGGCGATCTTCCAGCGGATGGTCGACTGGGGCTACGACCAGTTCATCACCAAGGTGTCCGACGGGCGGAAGCTCAAACGGGAATTCGTCGAGGAGATCGCGCAGGGTCGGGTCTGGTCCGGCGCCGAGGCCCGGCGGCTCGGGCTAGTGGACGAACTCGGCGGGCTCGATGCCGCCATCTGGTACGCGGCGGACTCCGCGGGGCTGGGCAACGACTACCGGCTGATCGAATATCCGCGGAAAAAGGAGCTCGCCGAGGCCGTGGCGGAACTTTTCCAGAAGATGGCGCCGAACAACGCCCGCGCCTCCGGGGTGGCGGGAAAGGTCACCCGGCGGATCGAACAAGAGGTGAAACTGCTGCGGTCCTTCGACGACCCGCAGGACACGTACGCCCGGCTGCCGTACGACTTCTCACTCGACTGAGTTCCGCCGGCATCGCGGTTCCGCGTGGGCCGGGCGGCGCCTGGCTCCCGGGGCCGGAACTCGAGGAAACGCCGGTTCCGGCCGATTGTCGCCCCGCCCACACTGCGGGTTTGCGAAAATTTCGCGCTGTGGGAATCTTCCCGCATGTCGACTCACACGCTCTCCTGCGATGTCCCCGCCACCGCCATCCCGGCGGGTGAGCCGGTGACGCTGCCCGCGGGAACCGAGGTCCATCTCACCCAGACGCTGGGGGGAAACGTGACGGTTCGGACGGAACAGGGGCTTTTCCGGATCGCGAGCAGTCTGGCCGGCGCGATCAGCGGCTACACGCCGGGGCCGGCCGGTGCGACCGGCGGGACGGAAACGGCCGCGGGTGATTTCACCGAGAATGCGGTCTGGGACTGCCTGCGGACCTGTTTCGATCCCGAGATTCCGGTCAACATCGTCGACCTCGGCCTCGTTTACGACCTCGCCGCCGAGAAGACCGCCGACGGGCGCTACCGCGTGGAGGTGAAGATGACACTCACGGCCCCCGGTTGCGGCATGGGCCCGGTGATCGCGGAGGATGCGCGCGAAAAGATCGCGGCGCTGCCGCAGGTCGAGTCGGCGAACGTGCACATCGTCTGGGATCCCGTCTGGACGCCGCAGATGATCTCGAAGGAAGGCCGTCAGGCGCTCGGGCTGGAGTAAGTCCCGGCGCCTCGAGCCCACCCTCGTTCCGCGACGGGCACCGCCGCGAGGAGGTGTCGCTTCGGGCTACGCCGGCACGCTCTCCAGCGAGCAGCCATCCGCGGCCGTATCAGGTGTCTCGCAGTTTGGCCGGGCGATCACGCCGGCGTACGGCTCGGCCGCGAACGGACGCGCGGGTTCGGCCAGGAGATGCCGGTCGCAGATCGCGAACAGCCCGGCCTCCGTTTCCGCGCGGCGCATGTCGCGCAGGAAGGCGCCCGCGGGATCGACGCTCTGGCCCGACGAAGTTCAGGTACTTCTTCATCTTGTTCACGTGGGCGCGCTCGGGCACTCCCGGGGTCGCGGTCGCATGGAAGAGGCGTTCCACGTAATCGCGCACGTCGGCCAGCGTTGGCTGGAAACCGGCCGGCCCGGCGGGGGCGGCGAAGCGTTCGCGGCACTGCCGGAAGATCCAGGGGTTGCGGATGGCGTGGCGTCCGATCATGACCCCGGCGGCGCGCGTTGCGCCGAGCACCGCGGCCGCCCGGCTCGCGGAGATGATGTTGCCGTTAGCCAGAACCGGGCAGCGCACGCGCTGCACGGCCCGCGCGACGAATTCGTGGTGCACCTCGCTCCGGTACATTTCGCGGACAGTCCGCCCGTGAACGCTCAGCAGGTCGACGCCATGGGCGTTCACGAGATCGAGCATCGGTTCGAAGGGCGCGGTGTCGTCGAAGCCGAGCCGCATCTTCACCGTGAACGGGCCCGGCGTGGCGGCCCGAGAGCAGGCGCAATATTCCGTCCACACGGCCGAGGTCGCGCAGCAGTCCGCCGCCGACGTTCTTCTTGTACACCTTGGGGGCGGGACAGCCGAGATTCAGGTCGATGCCGGCGATCGGGTGGCGGTGCAGTTCCGCGACCGACCGGGCGAGGTGGTCCAGATCCTCGCCGATCAACTGGGCGAAGACCGGGCGGCCGGTGGTGTTCTCGTCGATGCTCCGCAGGATGTGGCGCTCGGGCCGGGACTGGGCGTGCACCCGGAAGAACTCGGTGAAGAAATAGTCGGGCGCGCCGTAATGGGCGATCACCCGCATGAACGCGAGGTCGGTCACGTCCTGCATCGGCGCCAGCGCGGTGAGGGGCTGGCCGGGGAGGAGCGGCGGTGGAAGCGCAGGCACGGTTGGCGGGAGAACGGCGGTCGGAACGGCGGCGCCGCGCTCACCCGCCGGATCGGCCGCGGGGAATCGCGCCCACGTCGCGGACGGTTCGCCGCCGGCGGCTAGGGCGTCTCCTCCTCGTCGGATTCCTCGGCCTGCTGCTGGCGGACGCGCTCCAGGATTTCGGTCATGTCCTCGACGGCGTCGAGCACCGCGCGGGCGACGTAGAGCGGGCGCTTCTGCTGCAGCGCGAGCACGATCGAGTCGCTCGGGCGCGCGTCGATCTCGACGATCTTCTTCCCCAGCTCGTTTTCCATCCGGAGCAGGATCCGCGCAAAGAACGTGCCTTCGCGCGCGTCGTTGACGACGACGTGTTCGAGCTGCGCGCCGAGGCCGAGCAGGATGCTGCCGATCAGGTCATGCGTCAGCGGCCGCTCCTTCTTCA
The DNA here is from genome assembly GCA_963705935.1 of uncultured Verrucomicrobiae bacterium. Classification (GTDB taxonomy): domain Bacteria; phylum Verrucomicrobiota; class Verrucomicrobiia; order Opitutales; family Opitutaceae; genus Opitutus. The sequence continues at coordinate 752,702 of OY970130.1, forward strand.
CCCCGTTCAGCGTCATCTGGATCGCGTTTCCCACCGAATGGTCGACGTAGATGACGAAGGTCTTGTCCTCGTTGCCGAGGAAGACGGCGCAGCCGTTGGCGGTGGGCATCACGCCCTTGACGGTCACGGTTACGACATCGTTCGGCATGAGGCTAGAAATGGTCTGAAGCCGCGAAAGAGCAAGTCACCTGAACGCGAGGTTCGGCGGGTAAAGAGCCGCCGGCGGACCGGGCGGCTTCACTCGAATCCGAGGAGGCTGATGCCCCACGTCTTCGCCTGGCGGAGCACCGCCGGGCGGTCGAGCATGATGACCCGGCCCGCTTCCAGCGCCGCGGCGACCAGGCCCGACTCGCGCATGACCTCCAGCGTGCGCAGGCCGAAGCACGGCACGTCGAACCGGTAGTCCTGGCCGGCCTTGACCGTCTTGACGAACAAGGCGCCGTCAGTCTTGAACGAGCCGGCGCGGCGCAGCATCTCGTCCGTGCCCTCGATACGCCTCGACGGCGAGAACCGTGCCCTTCCGCACCACGCAGCCCTGGCCGATGTCGAGGCGGGCGCATTCGCGGGCGACGTGGACGCCGTGATCGACGTATTCGCGCTCGATCGGAAAGGACCGGCCGGTCATGCACCCGGCGGTGGCGAGCTGGTCGTCGAGGAACGCCCGCGCGTCGAGCAACGTGACGCCGAGCTGCCCGATCTCGGCGGCGATCGCGCCGAAGATCGTCTCGGCGTTCCGGCGCTTGAGCGAGGCGAGGATCCGGATCGCCTTCAGGTCGGGGTGCAGGCCCTTGAACAGCCGCCGGGGCGAGATCTGTCCGGCCATCAGCGCGTAGCCCGCGTCGAATTCGCGCAGGGTCGCGAGCAGCCGGCCGAGCTGCCCCACGAGCAGCGTGCGCCGGTCGGCCTCGGCGAAGGAGGCGATCAACTCGGGGCGGGTCTCCTCGTCGAACGCCACCAGCTTGAGGGACACGCCGGCGCGACGGATGGCGGCGGCGGCAAGTTGTGGATACAGCCCCTGGCCGGCGATCAACGCGATCGGGCGGCGCGGATCGAACGGCGACGGGAGAAACGCGGACGGCGACGGCACGGTCGGGACGGCGGGTCAGCTTTGCGCGCCGTAGTACTTCTTGTAGCTGCGGTAGTACCGGTAGTTCGAATAGTACTCGATCCGTCGCGGTGACAGCCCGTTGAGCACCACGCCCAGGACCTCGTTCTTCCCGTTGCGCAGCGCCTTCATGTAGAGCCGGATGTGCTTGCGATAAGCCCGGTTGAAGCGGCAGACGTAGATCACCTCGTCGGTGCGCTCGGCGATCAGGAGACTGTCCGTGACCGCGCCCAGCGGCGGCGAATCGATGATGACCAGGTCGAACTCCCGCTTGAGCCGTTCGAGCAGCTGGCCGAAAACCGGATGTTCCAGAATCTCCGTCGGCGTCTTGGAGCGGCCGCCCGAGCAGAGGAGGGAGAGGTTTTCCGTGACCTTGATGATCCCCAGCGCCGGATGGCTCGACAGGTTGCCCTCGAATCCGGCGCCCTGCTCGAACCAGGTGAGCAGCCCCGCGTTGTTCTGCTGCTTGAAATGCCGGTGCAGCATCGGCCGGCGCAGGTCGCAATCGATCAGCAGCGTGTTCTTGCCGTGGCGCGCGAAGCTGCCCGCGAGATTGCACGAGATCAGGGTCTTGCCCTCGCCGGGAATCGTGCTCGTGACCAGCAGCGACTTCGGGAAATCCAGCCGCGAGTGGATCTTGACGGAGCTGTAGACGCTGAGGAACGCCTCCACCCCGGGCGCCTGCCGGTTGTTCAACAGCAGCGCGTATTTGTCGTCGTCCTTGATCGCGCCCAGGTCGGGGATGATCCCGAGCAGGTTCGCCCCGATGAACGACTCGACGTCCCACGCGCTCTTGATCCGGTCGTCGATGAAGCTCAGCCCGATGGCGACGCCGAGAAACACGAGCACGCCGACGCCGATGCAGCTCCGGGTGATCGCCTGCATGTTCGGCGCAAAGGGGGCACCGGCGGGGAGCGCCGGGTCGAGCGGGTGCAGCGGGATCTTCTCCAGGTTCTTCGTCGTCGTGGTCTGCTGCTTCCGGTCGAGAATCTGGAGATAGTTCGAGCGCGCGACCTGGGCGTCGTTCTGGAGCGAATTGTACTGCAGCGACATGTCGCCGAGCGCCATCGAGTCCTTCTCCGCCTTGCCCAGCTCGAGCTTCAGCGTCCGCTCGGTCTCGCGCGATTCGTCGACGCGGGCGGCAAGGTCGGCGATCGCCAGGTCGATCGCCTTGGCGAGCTGCTCCTGCACCACCGCGATGCTGTTCGCCAGATCGATCATCTTCGGGTGGCGCTCGAGGTACCGCTCGGCCAGCACCGACTGGCTCTGGAGCAGGCTCGCGAGCTGCGCGTTGAGCGTCGGGACCGAGCCGTGCCCCGCGATGTACTGGATCTCGGTCAGGTTCCGCCCGTCCTGCCGGTACGCCTCGACCATCTTGTATTGGTTCTCGAAATTCAGGCGCACGAGCTGAGCGTTGGTCAGGCTGGAGCTGATCGATTTCAGCCGGTCGCCGATGATGTCCCGCGATTTGTCCAGCGACACCAGGTTGTGGCTCTTCATGTAGGCTTGGAGCTTCCGCTCGGCGGCCTCGGACTCCTTGCGCAACTGCTCGGCGCGGGTGTTGAGAAACTCGACGGCGGTCTCGTTGATGCCGCCGACGTGCTCCAGCAGGTAATTCATGAACTGGCTCACGTAGCGGTTGGCGACCAGCGCCGCGGCCTCGGGGTCCGGGTGCTGCACCGTCACGCGAATCAGCAGGCTGTTGCGCTGCGGCTCGATGAAAACCGCGCCGACGGCCGCCGCGGCCGGAGGCGCCGGTGTGCCGGGCGGCAGGTTCTTGAGGAACGGGCGCTGCAGGATCTGCACCTCCTCCGGCGTGAACGACTCGACCACGCGGGACCGCAGCCGCGCGCTCTTCAGAATCTCGATGTTGGTGTTGAGCTCGATGTCGCTCCGCACCGACGCATCCACCACCGCCTGCGACGTGACCACGGTCTCGGCCTTCTCGAACTGCATTGTCGCCGTGCTCTGGTACATCGGCGTCTGCCGGGCCTTGAAGTAGCCCATCGGCACCGCGACCAGCAGCGCGAGCGGGAGCGCGATCCACATCCGCTCGCGCAGGATGATGTAGTAGTCGCGGAGGCTGCGGCGCTCGACGAGGTTGTCGTCGTCCCGGGAGCCGGTCGGCGGACCCGAGGGTTTCGGCGTGGATTCAACGAGCGACATGGCGTCAGATGATGCGCTCGGGAACGTACACGATGTCGCCGGGCTCGAGCATCACATCCTCCGACGTGTGCACCTTCTTGCCGCGGATGATCCCGTCGACGTCGACGGTGAAAGTGAGCTTCTTTCCGTCCGGCGTGGTCCGCGTCACGATGACGCTCGAACCCTTGGCGATGTCGGTCAGCCCGCCGGCCTTCGTCACCAGCTCGACGACGGAAAAGGTCGATTCGATCGGAAGGAGATAGCGAGCCGGCGCCTTCACCTGGCCCTGGATGGTGACCTCGCGCGGCGCATAGTCCTCGATCGAAATCGTCACCTGCGGGTTGCGGAGGAACCGGCCGTCGCGATAGGCGGTGGCGATCGCATCCTGCGCCTCGTTCACCGTCAGGCCGGCGACATGCAGGTCGCCCACGAGCTTCAGGTTCACGTTGCCCTGGGCATCGACGCGGGAGATCTCGGCGAGATCGTCCTCCTGGAAGACGCTGACGCGAATGCGATCGGTGACGGTGAGCCGGTAAACGAACGCCGGCTTGTCGCCGCCGTCCGGCTTGGCGGCCGCACCCGGTGGGCCGGCGGCTTGCAGGACGGAAGCCGCCCCGGCCGCCAGCAGGATGGCGGTGACGGCAAAGCGGAGGAGGGACGGGGGCGGGCGCATGGTGGTCAATACGTGCCGGAAATCGAGAGGGTGACGCTCTGGCGATCGAACTCGGCGGCCGCGAGATTCGAATAGTTGAGCATGTACAGGTAGGCGAGCGTGGTCCGCAGGTGCGTTGTGATGGCAAGCCCGATACTGGCGTCGAATTGCAGCATGTCGTCGCGGCGACCGGCCCCCGCCTTCCCGAGAAAGTCGCTGATGGTGTAAGCGATACCGGCGCCGCAGTTGTACTTGTTACTGAGCGAAACCGTGCTGTGCAAGCCGGCGCTCGCCCGATTGACCGAAACGTCCGTCGCGGTGGTGGAGAATCCGTCGGTCAGGTCCCCGCTGAACGTCACGCGCCGCGACAGCATCCACCGCAGCGACGTGCCGGAGTTGAACGAATTGAAGCCCTCGGAACCGCCTTGCGGCGACTGGCTGATCCGGCGCTCCAGCCCCACGTTGATCGTCCCGCTGAGCTTGGGCAGGATGCTGCCGGAGGCACCGACGGTGAAGCTGTGGTCGTACGCCTTCGTCGAGCGCGAGGTGTCGCTGATCCCGAGCGTGTAGGCGCCATTCAAATCGAGCTTCGAGGTGTAGATGTAGTTGATCGCGACCGCCTCGGAATAGGTCGTCAGGTTGCTGTAGACCGCCGTGTCCGTGTAGTCGCGCAGGCTGCCGTGAAAGCTGTTCGTCAGGTAGTAGCGGTCGTTCACCGGATAGCGCGCGTCCAGCCCGGCCGCGTAGCTCCACGACTGGGTCCGCGCGCCGACGTCGGGGTCGGGCTGGCTTTCCCGCTGCGCGCTGACCAGCAGCGTGCCCGTGGTCCGGCCGTATCGCTTCCGCAGCGACACGGAAAGGCTCGGATTGGTGAAGTTCTGCCCGCGCACGCTCTCGAACTGCCCCGAGGTCACGCCGATGTTCGCCGTCACCCCGATCAGCCCCGCCTGGCGGGTGTAGTCGACCGAGGCCGCGACCGATTGCGTGAATGACGACTTGCTCGCCGCCCGGGTGAAAACGTTGCTGTCGTACCCGATGCTGTAGGAACCGTTGACGAAGATCAGGTCCTTGCCCTGGTCGAGCGTGAAGAGCGCGTGCGCCGACGAAAAAGCCGTGGCGAACAGGGCGATGGCTGCGGGAATTCGCCAGCATGATGTCATCGTGGGGTCCGGTGGGTCACGGGATCCGCGCGGGGCTCACGACGTAATCGCTCGGCAGGTTCCGCGGCACGAGCGCCAGCGGCACGAGCCTCGTGGCTCCGCCGGCGGTCGATTCCGCGCTGAACTGCACGCTGGACTGCGCCATCTGCGCCGCCTCGAGATCGGCCGTGACCTGCGAGACCAGCCCGGGGTTGAACTGCGTGACGACAATCGAGGTGGAGTTGTTCGTGGTGGCGTTGTTCCCGATCGTGATGCTGGTGCCCCCGCGCAGCGAGGATCCGGTCTCGCCGGGGAGGCCGGTGCCGAAGGCGGGCAGCCCGGCCAGGTCGTGCCCGGCGGCGACGAACGCCGCCGCACCCGCGCTCTGCTGAAATGCGTCGGTTGCGAGATCGGTGATCGTCGCGACCTGCCGGCTCCATTCCGCCGTTTGCCCGGCATAGCGGGCGACGTCGGCCTCCAGCGCCGCGATCGCGACTCCGCTGCCCGCGGCGATTCCCTCGAGGATCGGTCGCGCCTGCGCTGGTTGCGCCTGCACGAGGGCCGCCGCACACCAGCCCGCGGTTTCCGCGATCCATCCGGGGGTCGCGTTCGGGAAGCCTTCCACGATCAGCTGCATGACCGCGGTGGCGACTTCCTGCGCCTGACCCGGAACCACCGTGATCACGGCGCCGGCCAAAATCGAGCCGAGCTGTGCGACGGTCGTCGGCGTGGCCTGGGCCAGGTCCTGCATGAGAAGTCTCATCAGCGCGGAGGCCACCGGGACGGCCTGCGACGGCGCCGCGGCCGTGACGACCGACCCGAGCAGCGCAGCGTATCGTGCCCGGATCTGCGGCGTGGCCATGGGAGCAGCCTGAAGAATCGCACCGAGCGCGGCGCCGGCCACCGGGCCGGCCTGTCGGGGGCTCGATTTCGCCACGGCCGCGGCCATGGCGGCCAGGCCCTGCACCGTGGCGGGCGTCGCGCCGCCTCGATCCGCCTGTAGGAGCGCGCGCGAAACCGCCGTCGTGATCGGCGCCGCCTGCAGCGGAGCGCCGCGGGCCGCCGCCGCGCCGACCGTGGCATCGTTCGACTGCGCGGCCGCAAGCGCCGCGACGGCGATTTGCGGCGCCTGGCTCGGCGCCACGGCGACCACAGCCTGGATCACCGCGGCGATGGTGGCGGGTGCGCCACCGGCCGCAGACACGGCCCGCGCCACAATGGCGGGAGCCTGGGGGGAAGGGCGCCCGCGGCGGATGCCGCCACCCGCGCCAGCAGGCTGGCCGCGGAGGAGGCGGAAATGCCGCCGAGACGATTCTGCACGATGGTCGCCACGGCGTCGAACGCCCCCAGCACTGCGGCGCCGAAACCGGGATCCGCGGCCGCCGCGGCCGCGAGTGGCACGGGCACCCGCGACTCTCCCGCCGCCGGCGTCATGCTGACCGTGCCCGCGCTGATTTCAAAACGGTTCCCCGATGGCGTGACGAAGCTGACGGTGTCGGCGGTCGTGCCGACGCGCAATCCGTCGGGTCCGACCGAGGTGAAAAACGAGGTGCCTTGGGCGGAAGCCGTTCCCTGCGGCGTGCGAATCGCGTACTCGTCGACGGTTTTTTTCGCCGGATCGATCGCGGAGACGACGCCGCCGGCCCGCAACTCGAGCACGACGGACTGTTTCACGGGCGCGCCGTTCCGCATCGTGATCGCCAGGTCGGCCAGGGCAACGACGGAGCCGGGCTGCACCACGGCGATCGCCCCCGGATACGCCTGCACGAACGCCTCGCCATCCGCCGCGGTCGAGATCACGGCGCCGGTCCGCAGCCGGGCGCCGGCGGCAGCCACGCGGCCGGTGCCGGTCTCCGCATCGAGGAGATGCACGCCGCCGCGCAGCTGGAGCAACTTTGCCTCCGCCAGGCCGGCGCCGCGCTCCGCGGTCGGCGCGGCGGCGCGGGGCTTCACCTCCTTGGACGCAGGGCCCGCCGGCGTCGCGCCGGTCGCACCGCCGGTCGGTCCCGGCTCCGGCGCGGCCGCGGTTTCCTCGCTCTCGCCGCGCGCGGTGAATTTCACGAAAGCCTCCTGGCCGGTGACGAGCCGCTTGCCGATCGAGACGAACCGCCCCTCGGCGTCGCGCGGATTCACGGTGGCCGTGCCGGCGATCATCGCGACGTGCGTCTGTTTTTCATCCGTCTCGATCAGGATCTTGTCGCCCCGGATTTCCACGGCCGCGTGCGCGGTTTCGTAGGTCATGCTGGTTCCGCTGAGCAGGCGCGGCGTGCTGATGACCAGCCGGCCGGAGCGCAGCTTGACGACCGTCCACGAGTTCGAGGGCTCGACGCGCAGGTTGTTGTTCGGGGCGAAAAACTCCTGGTCGAACTTTTCGATTTCGAACCGGGTCTTTTCGTCCGCGTACACGCCGGTGCCGTTCGAGAAGACCAGGATCGCATTCGCCTTCGGCGCGCTCGTGACGACGGCGCCCCGGGCGGTCACCGTGTCGTCTTTCTTCAGCTCGAACACGCGGCCTTCGCTGGAACAGGTGACGGAACCGTTCACCCCGCTGACGAGAAACTTGCCCACCAGGCTGTGCGGCTGGCTGAGGGCGCCATGCACCGCCACCGGCCAGAGCACGGCCAACAATCCCAAGCAGCAGGACCCGAAGGATGGTTTCATGGCGAAGATTAGGGTGCGTTCAGGCAGTTCTTCTAGGGTATTATCCCTAGGGCCGAGCCTCTCAAGCGCAACCTAATTATCGACCACGATGTTGAGTATTTTACCCGGGACGTAAACGACTCGCTTGACGGGCTTTCCGGCCATTGCCGCCTGAACCTTTTCCTGCGCGGTTGCCAGCGCGAGGGCGCCGGCCTGAGGCAGACCGGTGGGGACCCAGGCGTCGCCGCGGTGGCGGCCATTGACCTGGAAGACGAGCTTCACCGAGCCGGTGGCGAGTTTGGCGGGATCATAGTCGGGCCACGGCGCATACTGGACCGACGGCAATTCGCCGAGCCGTTCCCACAGTTCCTCCGCGAGATGCGGAGCGAACGGCGCCAGCAGCCGGACGAAGGTGAGCACGGATTTCCGATCGACCTGCGGGAGCTTCTGCCAGGCATTCGCCAGGATCATCATCTGGGCGATCGCCGTGTTGAAATGGAGCCCCTCGATGTCCTCGCCGACCTTCTTGACGGTTTCGTGCAGGAGCTTGGTGAATTCCGGCGGCTCGGCCGCACCGGGGACGATCTTCGGATTCGGCTGGCCCTCGGCGCCGACGCACTCGCGCCAGACCTTCTGGAGAAACCGGTGCACGCCCTCGATCTGCTGCATGCTCCAGGGCTTCATCGCCTCCAGCGGCCCGAGGAACATCAGGTAGAGGCGGAGCGTGTCGGCGCCGTGCGAGGCGATGATCGTGTCGGGACTCACGACGTTGCCGCGGCTCTTCGACATCTTTTCGCCATCCTCGCCCAGGATGATGCCCTGGTGAAACAGCCTCCGGAACGGTTCGGATTGCGGCACGACGCCGAGATCGAACAGCACCTTGTGCCAGAAACGTGCATACAGCAGGTGCAGCACGGCGTGCTCCGCCCCGCCGACGTAGAGGTCGGGAACGCCCCAGTACGCCAGCGCCTCCGGCGAGGCGATCGCGGTGTCGTTGCGCGGATCCAGGAAACGGAGGTAATACCAGCACGAGCCGGCCCATTGCGGCATGGTGTTCGTCTCGCGCCGCGCCCGGATCCAGGCTCTCGCCGGCGGGCTTCGGCTGCGCGGCCGGGACCGCCGCGCCGGCTGGCGTAGTCGAGCCAGATCTCGACCCAGCCGGGCTCGTTGGCCAGCGGGCTCTCGCCGGTGCCGCTGGGCAGATACGACTCCACCGGCGGGAAGCTCGAGCGGGAGCGCGCCGCGCCGGCAGCGGCAGCGCATAGTGCGTGACCCCGCCGCTGGCGAACGTCGACCGGATCGGCCGGGAGGTCGCCGGCCCGCGCCGCCGCCGCGCGGCGATAGTCGGCCTCGCTGACCCAGACGATCGGGAACGGCTCGCCCCAGTAGCGCTGCCGCGAGAACAGCCAGTCGCGAAGCTTGTAGTTGACGGTGGCCCGGCCGTGCCCGCGCGCCGCCAGGTCGGCGGTGATCTGCCTTCTTCGCCTCGGCCCAGTCGAGCCCGTCGTACGCCCGGCGAATTCACGAGCCTGCCATCGCCGGTGTACGGCAGCGCGTCGGCCCCGGCCTCGCCGGGTCGATGACGCGGACGATCGGCAGGTCGTACTGCTTGGCGAACTCGTAGTCGCGTTCGTCATGGCCGGGCACGGCCATGATCGCGCCGGTGCCGTAGCCCATGAGCACGTAGTCGGCGATCCAGATCGGGACGCGGGCGCCGTTGACCGGGTTGACGGCGAAGCAGCCGCTGAAGACGCCCGATTTTTCCTTGGCCAGATCCGTGCGCTCGAGGTCGCTCTTGCCGGCGGCCTTCCGGCGGTAGGCCAGCACTGCCTCGCGGTGCTCCGGGGTGGTCAGCGCGTCGACGAGCGGATGCTCGGGTGCGAGCACCATGTAGGTGCAGCCGAACAGGGTGTCGGGCCGCGTGGTGAAGATCCTGCAGGCCGCCCGGCGCCGCCGCTTGTCCAGCCCGAAGACGATTTCGGCGCCCTCGCTGCGGCCGATCCAGGCCTCCTGCATGCGCTTCGTCGATTCAGGCCAGTCGAGGTCCTTCAGGTCCGGCGAGCAGCCGGTCGGCGTAGGCGGTGATGCGCAGGACCCACTGGCGCAGGTTCCGCCGCTCGACCGGAAAACCACCCACCTCGCTGTTGCCGTCGACGACCTCCTCGTTGGCCAGCACGGTGCGCAGCTCCGGACACCACCAGACCGGCCGCTCGTCGACATAGGCGAGGCCGCGCTGGAAGAGCTGGAGGAAGATCCACTGCGTCCACCGGAAATACTGGGGGTCGGTCGTGTCGATTTCGCGGTCCCAGTCGTAGGAGAAGCCCAGCGCCTTGATCTGGCGGCGGAAGTTGGCGATGTTGTTCTGCGTGTTGCTGGCCGGGTGCGTCCCGGTCTTGACCGCGTGCTGCTCGGCGGGCAGGCCGAACGCGTCCCAGCCGATCGGATGCAGGACGTTGAACCCCCGCGCGCGCTTGTACCGGGCGAGGATGTCGGTCGCGGTGTAGCCCTCGGGATGCCCGATGTGCAGGCCGGCGCCCGAAGGGTACGGGAACATGTCGAGGACGTAGTATTTCGGCTTCGTCGAAACGTTGTCGGCCCGGAACGAGCGGTTTTTCTCCCAGAAAGATTGCCAGTGCGGCTCAATTGCTTGGAAGTTGTAGTCTTTGCTGCTGGTAGCCATCGCGTGAAACTCGCCACTGTGAAACCTTTCACCCTCCGGTCAATCTTCGCGCTTGCCGCCGGGCTGGTCGCGTTCGCGCTGCCGGCCGGCGCGGCCATGAGCCGGGGATTCAACCGCCTGCTCGATGCCGTCGTGCGCATCGATGTCCGCGAGCTGGCCTTCGAGGACGGTGCCCGGCGTTTCGCCTCGAGCATCGGCTCGGGCGTGATCCTGTCCGACGATGGCCTCGTCCTCACGAACGCCCACGTGGCGAATCCGCGCGCGGTCGAGATCTCGTCACGCTCTCGAGCCTGGAACGGGTGGGCGCAAAGTTCGTCGGCTGGGACCACTGGACCGACCTTGCGCTCCTCCGGCTCGATCTCGAAGAGGTCCGGCGCCGCCGGCTCAAGTTCACCCACGCCGAGTTCGGCGACAGCGAGCCGGCTGTCGGTCGGCGAAACGGTCTTCGCCGTCGGCACGCCGTTCGGGCTGACGCGCACGGTCACCCGCGGAATCATGTCGAACAACAACCGGTACTTCGAGGACTCGCACGGGGTGAACGGCTACGAAACCGGCACGTTCAACACCTGGCTCCAGACCGACGCCGCGATCAACCCGGGCAACTCCGGCGGCCCGCTGGTGACGGAGGACGGGCGCGTGGTCGGAATCAACACGCGGGGTTATGCCGGCGCGAACAATCTCGGCTTCGCGATCCCGTCGAACACTGCGCGGCGCGTCGTCGCGGAGCTGGTGCGCAGCGGCACCGTCGTGCGCAGCTACATCGGAATCGTGCCGCGCGACCTGCGCGACTTCGAGGCGTTCTACTCGCTTTCGCTCAACACCGGCCTGCTGATCAACAGCGTGGACCGCGACTCGCCGGCCGCCCGGGCGGGGATCCGCGGCGGTGACATCCTGCTCGCGATCAACGGGGCGGCGGTGGACGGTCGCTTTCCGGAGCAACTCCCGCCGATCCAGGACAAGATCGCCCGGCAGCCGGTCGGCACGGCGCTGACCCTCACGGTCAAGCGCGGCGCCGACGTTCGCGACTACACCGTCGTGACGGAGAAGCTCGAGAGCCGGGTGGGGGAGGAATGGGCCTTCGAGAAATGGGGCCTGAGCGTGCGCAAGGTTTCGCGCACCTACGCCCGCGAAAACCAGCTGAACGATGCCACGGGCGCCCTCGTCATCGGCGTGCAGCCCGGCTTTCCCGCGGCCGTCGCCGGCCTGTCCCGCGGCGACATCGTGACCAGCGTGGACCAGCAGCTGGTCGTGTCGCTCGACGTGATGAAGCGCATCCACGCCGCCACTATCGCGCGGCCGGAGCCGGTGCTCGTCGAGGTCGTGCGGAACCGGCAGGTGTCGCTTTACGTTTTGAAACCATGAACGCTGTTGCCGCTGTCCTGGGATTGTGGTCGTCCCGTGGCCGTCACCCGGCGGGCCCCGCGGACCCCCGCCGGCCGGCCGCGGCCGGATGGCTGCTCCGAATCGCGGCCGGCGCGGTGGCGCTGCACGCGCCCATGCGCGCGGCGGACCTGCCGTCGCTCTGGGCCGAACGGGTGAAATCGGTCGTGGCGGTCGAGTACTACGTCGAGACGGAGATCGAACGCCGGCCGACCATCGCCTACGGCACGGTGGTGGACGACCAGGGCACGATCATCCTGCCCTCGGTCGCCGTCGAGTCCGCGTTCGACCCCGTCGCAGCTGAAGGATTTCAAGGTCTACCTTCCCGGCGATCCGACGAGCGTGCCGGGCGAATACCTCGGACAAGACGCGCTCACCGGCTGGCATTTCGTGCGCGCGGCCGAATCGATCCGCGCCAGCCTGGTGCCGATCACCCGGTTTGCGCGGCGCGATGCGCCGGAGCCGCGGATCGGGGAGCAGCTGTGGGGAATCGGGCTGCGCAACAAGGACGAGGATTTCCTGCCCTACATGCTGACGAGCCGGGTCGCGCTCATCCAGTCGCTGCCCCAGCGCACCGCGATCGCGCAGCAGGAAGTCGCCGGGCCCGGGCTGCCCGTCGTTCGACGAGGCGGGCGATTTTGTCGGCATTGCCGCGAGTTCGTTCGGCCAGAACTACGTTCAATTCTCGCGCGAGGACCGCGGCGGCATCCCGGTGATCATGGTCAATGTCGAGGAAAGCGGTGCGATCCTGACCGCGCCCGAGGTGCTGCCGTACCTGGGACGGGTTCCCACGAACGTGTTCGGGCGGCCGCTGGCGTGGCTGGGCGCGTACGGTCTCGAGCCGGTCGATCCGGACGTGGCGGCGTTCCTCAAGCTCGGCGCGCAGTCGGGCCCTGGTGGTGAGCGAGGTGATCGAGGGCAGCCCGGCGGAGCGCGGCGGCCTGAAGGATCGCGACATCATGCTCGCGATCGACGGAAAGCCGCTCCCGCGGTTCAAGCCGGACCGCGTGGTCGTGGCCTACGTCGGCCGCGAAATCGCAGAAGCGCCGGCCGGGCGACGCGATGAGCTTCACCGTGCTGCGCGGCGCCAGCCGGGTCGAGGCGCGGGTCACGCTCGCCGAGCAGCCAAAGCTCTTCGCCGAGGCGGAACGAAAATATTTCGACCGGCTCGGGTTCACGGCGCGCGAGTTCGTCTACGATGATGCCGTGGCGCGGCGGGCGAAAACTTCCGACGCGGTCGGAGTGATCGCGCATTTCGTGAAGCCGAACAGCCCGGCGGCGGTGGCCGGCCTGCGGACCGACGACTGGATCAAGGAGATCGACGGCGTGGAAGTGAAGTCGTTCGCCGCTGCCGCCGCGCAGCTGGCGGCCATCGAGGCGGACCGGTTCCGGACGGAAACGGTCTTGCTCGTCAGCCGCGGAGGCGAGACGGCCGTCCTGCGAGTCAAACTCTAACCCCTGGCAACCCTGCGATGTTCACCGGAATAGTGGAGGAAACCGGCCGGGTCGTGGCGTTCGAGCCCGACGTCGCGGCCTGGCGGCTGCAAGTCTCGGCCCGATCGGTCCTGCGGGACATTGCGCTCGGCGAGAGCGTGGCGGTCAACGGCTGCTGCCTGACGGTCGCGCGGTTCGACGCGCCGAATCTCTGGTTCGATGTGCTCGAGGAGACCCGGAGGCTGACCAATTTCGCGCAGCTCGCTCCGGGCTCCGGGGTGAATCTCGAGCGCAGCCTGCGTTTCGACGGGAAGATCGGCGGGCATTTCGTCACCGGCCACATCGACGGACTCGGAACGATCGAGCGGTTCGAGCAGCGCGGGAAGGATCACTACCTCCGGGTCAGGGCGCCGGCCGGGAGCGCGCGCTACCTCGTCCAGAAAGGCAGCATCGCGATCGACGGCGTGTCACTGACGATCGCCGAAATCGCCGGCGACGCGTTTGCCGTGTGGCTGATTCCGACGACGCTGGCCGTGACGAACCTCGGCGGCCGCCACGAGGGCGATGCCGTGAACCTGGAGTTCGATCTCCTCGGCAAGTACGTGGAGAAGCTGCTGGTGAATCGATGATCCCGACCGGCTGATCATGAACAACGCCATCAACGTGCTGACAGACGAACTGCGCCGGCTGAAGGCCGCGGGCGTGAAAACGATTTCAGTTTCCGACGAGAGCATCCAGGCGTTGCGCCGGGCGGTGGGCTCGCGTCCGGCCGGAACACCCCCGCCGCTGGCTCCCACCACGCCCGCTCCCGCCGCTCCGGCGGTCGCGGAACGGCCGGCACGCGCACCGGAGCCGGCCCCCGCAGAAACGTCGGCGGCGGCAGCCAGTGCGATTCCGGAGCCGGCTGGCTTCGTGCTGCCCGCAGGCGAAAAGGCGGCCCGGATGGCCGCGCTGCGTGAACACGTGATGCAGGACCGCATCTGCTGCACCCACGTGCGGTCCGGGAAAAAGGTGGTCCTCGGGGTGGGCAGCCTCGACGCGAAGATCATGTTCGTCGGCGAGGCTCCTGGTGCGGAGGAGGAGATTCAGGGCGAACCGTTTGTCGGACCCGCGGGTCAGTTGCTCACGAAAATGATTGGCGCGATGGGGCTCGATCGGGGGCAGGTTTATATCGGAAACATCATGAACTGGCGGCCGGAAATGCCGCTGAATGCGACGGGCGTGCAGTACGGGAACCGGCCTCCCAACGAGCAGGAGATGCGTTACTGCCTGCCCTATTTGCGGGCGCAGATCGAGATCGTCGCACCCGATCTGCTGGTTGCCCTCGGCTCGACCGCCGCCCAGGGCCTTCTCGGCGCGGGGAGTTTCAAGGCGCTGGGGGAGGTCCGGGGACGCTGGCATCGAGTTTGCCGGCAAACCCCTGATGGTCACGTATCATCCCAGTTATATTTTGCGTAATCAGTCGAACCGTTCAAAACGGATGATCTGGGAAGACCTGCTCCAAGTCATGGACCGGGCCGGTCTTCCGATTTCGGAACGGCAGCGCGCTTACTTTCTTGGACTCATGAAACCTCTCCCCTGCCTCGTCGCCGTGACGGCCGTGCTCTGCCTGACCGGCGTCGCGCGCGCCGCTTCCGACGACGCGTTCGATTTCGAGACGCTCCGGTACCGGGCGAAGGTGCTCTCCAGTGCGCCCTACGTCGCGCCGGAGAGCCGCGTGCCCGAATGGCTGCTGAAGCTCACGTACGATCAGCACCGGATGATCCGGTTCATCCCGGACCGGTCCTGGTGGCGCCGCGACCATCTTCCCTTCCAGCTCCAGTTCTTCCATCCCGGATTTCTCTTCAATCGGACGGTGCAGATTTCCGAGGTCGATCATGGACGGCCGGAGCTGATCGCCTTCGACCCGAAGATGTTCGACTACGGTCCGCTCGAAACCGGGCCGCTTCCGCCCACGATGGGGTTTGCCGGTTTCCGGATGCTCTATGCGCTGAACAAGCCGAACGACGAACTCGGCGCGTTTCAGGGCGCCAGCTATTTCCGGATGCTCTGCCAGAAGGCGGTCTACGGACTGTCGGCGCGCGGCATCGCGATCAATACCGCGGAGCCCGGCGGAGAGGAGTTTCCCGCTTTCACCGATTTTTGGATCGAGCGGCCGGCGCGGGACGCGAAGAGCATCACGCTCTACGCGCTGCTCGATGGACCCGAGCGTGGCGGGGGCGTACCGTTTCGTCGGTCACCCCCGGTGCGGACACGGTCGTGATGGTGAACGCGGCGCTGTTCTTCCGCCAGCAGGTGAAGACGGTTGGGATCGCCGCGTTGACGAGCATGTTCTGGCACGGCGAGAACACCAACGTCGACGACGGACGATTTCCGCCCCGAGGTGCACGACTCCGATGGGCTGATGCTGTTCACCGGCGCGGGCGAATGGATCTGGCGTCCGCTCACCAATCCGACCGCGGTGCGCGTCGCCTCCTTTGGCGACGAAAAGCCGCGTGGCTTCGGGCTGCTCCAGCGCGACCGCTGCTTCGAGCACTACCAGGATCTCGAGGCGTCGTACAACCTCCGGCCCAGCGCCTGGGTCGAGCCGATCGGCAACTGGGGGCGCGGATCGGTGCGGCTGGTGGAGATCCCGACCCCGAACGAGGCGAACGACAACATCGTCGCATTCTGGGTGCCGGACGAGCTTCCGCCGCCGGGCGAGCCGATCGAACTCGAATACCGGCTCCACTGGTTCATGGACCAGATCCATCCGCCGGCCGGGTACGCGGTCGCGACCCGCCACGGCCGGACCAAGACGCAGGAGATCGGACCTGGAGCGTTTCATCGTCGATTTCGACGGGGCCGTATCTGAGTCAACAGGGCCCCGATCCGGCGATCGCAGCCGGTCGTGACCGTCGGCACGGGCGCGACGCTGGCGCATGCCATCGTGCAGAAGAACCCGTACAACGGCACGTGGCGGGTGGCGTTCGCGATCAAGCCCGACGGCTGCGGATCGTCCGGTGGAGCTGCGCTGCTTCCTGCGCAAGCCGCCGCACGTGCTGACGGAGACGTGGACCTACCTGTGGCAGCCATGAAATCCGCCGTTCGGCGTGCCGCGCCCGGCGGCGCGGCGGACCCGGAGCAGCCCGGCGCTGCGGGCGACGTCCCATGAGCCGCACGTTCCTCGGGCTCTCGGCGACGTTTCGTCCGTCGACGGGCACGCATGGAGGCCTGGAACGCCGCCTACGTCCGGGTGGAGGACTATCTGCGCGCCCATCGGATCCACAACCGCCTCCACTCAGAGCCGGCTGATCCTAGAAGATCCTGGAGCGGGCCGCCCGGCGCCACGCGGCGAATCCCCGGCGCTCGACCCGACGACGCTCGCCGCCGAGGAGACCGAGGCGATGATGGACCGTGGTTCGCGCGAAATGCTGGAGCTGCGGGCCAGCCGCACGAACGCATTGCCGTCGACGGGCGGGTCGCCCTGCTGCTCTGCGACGGAACGGAACGATGGCCGTACGCGTTCCTCGACGCGGAGCACGTCGCCGGATGAATTCCGGCGGGCGATGCGGGTGAGCGCGCTGCAGCGCCGGGCCGGACCTGGCGGTCTCGAGCATGGTCCCGCGGCCGATCGACCTGGGCCCGATCACCGAGGCGGCCGGCGAAACGCTCGAGCGCTTCGAGCGAACTGCCGCTCCTGCGCACGCTGTTTCTCTGGCTGCTGTTCGCCGGCGCGCTCGCCGGCATCTTCTACGCCACGCGCTGATGCCACCGCTGCGGCTCCCGCCCCGAACGATGTCCCCGCACGAGTGAATGTCCGCCAGCCGCCTGAACCGGCGGCGCTTCTCGTTTTTCTCGTCGATCTTCCTCCTGACGAGCCTGGCCACCTGGTTCATGGCGGACCTGCTCTGGCGCGGACGGCATCACGGGCGTGGAGATCGACGCTGCTGGTCCTGTTCGTCGTCCTTCTTTGCGCATGTCGCGGTCGGTTTCTGCACCGCCTTCGCCGGCTTCTACGTGATCAACCGCGGTGGCGACAGCCGCGCGGATCATGGTGACCGTGGCGCCGGGCGAGGAGGTGCCGCTCGCCTCGACGGCGATCGTCATGCCGGTGTACAACGAGGATGTCAGCCGGGTGTTCG
The DNA here is from genome assembly GCA_963705935.1 of uncultured Verrucomicrobiae bacterium. Lineage (GTDB taxonomy): Bacteria > Verrucomicrobiota > Verrucomicrobiia > Opitutales > Opitutaceae > Opitutus. The sequence goes on from OY970130.1 coordinate 770,001, forward strand.
AGGGGCTGCGCGTCGTCTACCGCTCGCTCGAGGAGACGCGGGCAGCTCGAGTACTTCGATTTCTTCATCCTGAGCGATTCGAACCAGCCGATCCAGTGGATCGTGGAGGAGGTGGCCTGGCTCGAGCTCTGCAAGCAGGTCGGCGGGTTTCGGGAAGATCTTCTACCGGAAGCGCCGCCAGCAGATCAACAAGAAGGCCGGCAACGTCGCCGACTTCCTGCGCCGCTGGGGCCGCAACTACCGCTACATGGTCGTGCTCGACGCCGACTCGATCATGACCGGCCGAGGCGCTGATCCGGCTCGTCGGGCTGATGGAGAAGAATCCGGCGGCGGGAATCATCCAGACCGCGCCGCGGATCGTGAACGGCGAAACGCTCTACGCGCGCCTGCAGTCGTTCGGCAACCGGGTCTACAGCCCGCTGTTCCTCGCCGGGCTGAATTACTGGCAGCAGCACGAGGGCAACTACTGGGGCCACAACGCGATCATCCGGGTGCAGCCGTTCATGGACCACTGCGCGCTTGCCGGACCTGCCGGGCAGCGAGCCGTTCGGCGGCCGGATCCTCTCGCATGATTTCGTCGAGGCGGCGTTGATGCGCCGCGCGGGCTGGGCCGTGTGGCTCGCCCACGACATCGAAGGCAGCTACGAGGAGGGCCCGCCAACGCTGATCGAGAGCGCCAAGCGCGACCGGCGCTGGTGCCAGGGAAACATGCAGCACGCCTGGCTGCTCACCGCGCGCGGGTTCCGTCCGGCGAACCGTTTTCATTTGTTCATGGGCGTGATGGCGTACGCTGTCCTCGCCGCTGTGGCTGCTCTTCCTCGTCCTCAGCACGATCAATGGTCTTCGACCTGGGCGACTCGGCTGACGGCCGGTCACCTGCGGCCGGAGGACTACGACCTCCGTGTTCGGTTACAAGCTGGAGGTGCCGGAGGCGCTGACGCTCTTCGTGCTCACCATGCTGCTGCTCTTCCTGCCGAAGATCGTCAGCATGGTGCTCATGCTCGGGCGCCGCCGAGGAGGTGGAGCAGTACGGCGGGAGGGTCCGGCTGGTCGCTCAGCGCGCTCGCTGGAGATGGCGGTGTCCACGCTGCTGGCCCCGATCAACATGATGTTCAACTCGAAGTTCGTGCTCTTCACGCTGCTCGGCCAGGGCGTGTCCTGGGTCGCGCAGAAGCGAGGCGGCGGACGATGACGGCACCGACTGGCGCGAGGCGATCATCACGCACGGAGGGCACACCGCCTTCGGCGCTCGTGTGGGGCGTTTCCGCGCTGATCCTGCTGCCCGAGTTCTTCTGGTGGCTCAGCCCGGTGCTGGCCGGACTCGTGCTGCTCCATTCCGCTTTCGATCCTGCTGAGCAAGGCGCGCTTTGGCCGGCGCGCCCGCGAACTCGGGCTGTTTCTCACCCCCGAGGAGACGCAGCCGCCGTACGAACTGCGCCGGCTGCGGCAGAACCTCGCCGAGTGCTACCAGCACCTGCAGCCGATCGAGCCGCTGCGCGCCGACTACGGGCTGATGCAGGCGGTGCTCGATCCGTACGTCAACGCGATGCACGTCGCGCTGCTCCGCCAGCGGCGGGCGAGCGAGGAGGCGCGCGAGTGGTTTGCGCAGTCCGCCAGCGGCTGCTGCGCGAGGGGCCGGAGCGGTTCACGACGAAGGAAAAGATGGCGCTCCTGCTCGATGCCGACTCGATGATCTGGCTGCACCGCGAGCTCTGGAGCTGCCCGGCCGAGTCGCTGGCCGAGTGGTGGCGGCTCGCCATGCGCCAGTACAACGTCCTCACGAACACCCCGACGACCGCCCTGTACCGGTAACCCTGGTACCGACGTGAGCGGCGCGTCAGCGCCGCGCCAGCAGCTGGTCGAGCGCGGCGTGCGCCCGGGCGAACTCCGCCTTCAGCTCGGTGACCAGGCCGGTGACGTTGCCGAGCCCCTCCTGCTGCGACTGGTGCTCGAGCTTTTCCGCCACCGCGCGGACGACCATCGCCCCGATGTTCGCGGAGCTGCCCTTCACGCTGTGCGCCGCCCGGACGAACTTCGGGTGGTCGCCGGCCGCCAGGCTCTGTTCCAGCTCGGCGATGCGGTTTGGCGTATCCGCCAGATAGATGCCAACGATCTCGCGGAGGAACTCGTCGTTGTCTCCGGGATTCAGTTCCCGCAGATTCTCGATCGATTGCTGATCGATGACGGGCTGGTCGGACATGGCGCGAGGATCAGCCGGCGGCGCGATCCGGGCAACCCCGAAATCGCTGCCACCCGCGGCGGGCAAGTCCGGCTGCAGGGCCGGTTCTACGCTGCGATCTCGACGTCGCCGGCGGCCGAATCGCGACGCAAGGCCGCCCCCACATGAACCGCGAACCGCTCGCGGGTCTCACGCGGACCACTCGAACGACGTGTTCTGGTCGATCTCCTCGATCGTCGTCAGGCCCAGCAGCACCTTCTTCAGCCCGTCGTACCGCAGGGGCTGGTATCCGACCTTTGCCGCCGCCCGCGTGATCTCCTGGGCGCTCCGGCCCTCCGAAATCAGGGTGCGGATTTCCTCGGTGATGAGCACGAGTTCGTGGAACGCCACCCGGCCCTTGTACCCTGTGCCGCGGCAGACGGTGCACCCCCGCCCGCGATAGAACGGCACATCCGTCAGCCCCTCGTCCTGGAAATACTTCCGCAGCACGTCCCGCGACGGATAGTACGCCTCCTTGCAGTTGTCGCAGATTCGCGCCGCCAGCCGCTGCGCGAGGACGCCGATGACCGAGGGCGCGACCATGTACGGTTCGACGCCGATCTCGATCAGCCGCACGATTGCCTGGGCGGCGGTGTTGGTGTGCAGCGTGGCGAAGACGATGTGCCCGGTCAGCGCGGCTTCCGTCGCGATCTTCGCCGTCTCCAGATCGCGGATTTCGCCGATCAGGATGACGTCCGGGTCCTGGCGCATCAGACTGCGCAGGATCGTCGAGAACTTCAGGTCGATGTGCGAGTTGACCTGGGTTTGGGTCACGCCCGGCATCTGGATCTCGATCGGATCCTCGATCGTCGAGATGTTGACCGCCGGCGTGTTGATCTCGTGCAGCGCGGCGTAGAGCGTGGTGGTCTTGCCGGAGCCGGTCGGGCCGGTGACGAAGATGATCCCGTTCGGATTCTGCACCAGCCGCTTGAATGGCTGGAGGATCGTCTGCGACATCATCATCTGGTCCAGCGTCAGCAGCGCCTTCCTGCCGGTCATGCCGAGGATGCGCACGACCGCCTTCTCGCCGAACGCCGCCGGGATGGTGGAGACGCGGAAATTCGCGGCCTGCGCGCCGATCGACATCGAGAACCGGCCGTCCTGCGGGAAGCGCGATTCGGCGATGTTCAGCGCGCACAGGATCTTGAGCCGCGAGATCATCGCCCGGTGCAGCTTCCGGGAGTACGTGAGGATTTCGCGCAGGTTGCCGTCGATCCGGAAGCGGATCCGGCTACTGCGTCTCCTGGGCCTCGATGTGGATGTCCGTGGCCCGTTCGCGCAGGGCATAGTAGATGATCTCGTCGAGGACTTCCGACGAGCGAGTTGTTGTCGGCGAGCGCGGCCAGCTTGTCGCCCGCCAGATCCGGCCTGGTCGAACAGACTCGATTGCTCCAGCTCGCTCAGGCTGTCCTCGAGGTTCTTTTCCGTGCAGTAGTGGATCGAGATCGCATCCTCGACCTCGCGGGGCAGCGCGAAAACCGGGCTGACCGGCATCTGCGCGATCTGGCTCAGCCGCTTCACCAGCTCCGCGTCGACCGGATCCGCCATCGCGACCGTCAGGACGCCGTGGAGCAGATACAGTCCGATCGACCGGCTCTTGCGCGCGATCTCGACCGGGATGCACTGCGATCGCCTCGTCGATGATGACGGACGCGAACGGATCGACGTACGCCACCCCGAGGGCGTCGGCCCACAGTTTGCAGACATCGTCCTTCGGCAGGAACTTCGCGTCGATCAGGGCCTGCACCAGCTCGACGCCGGTGCCGTGGCGCTCGACCAGGCTGCCCAGTTCCGGGCCGTAGTCGAAATCCGGGCGGGCCCGGACCGCGTCGAGGAACGCGCTATTTTCGAGGTTTGACACGGCGGTGCGGAGCGCGGGCCTTGAACATCTTTCCGATCTCGGTCTGATCGAGCTTTTCCATCGAGAACGAGCCGGCGGCGCGTTCGACCTCCAGCTCGCGCAGGAGCTGCGCCAGCGGGTAGCGCACCTCGGCGATGTGCAGGGGCGGCGACGACGGGTTGCTCGCCTTGGTCAGCTGGACTCATCGGATCCCTCGGCTTCGAAACACTCGCGCATCGTGTCCTGGAGCGCCCGCGCGATTTCTTCCTTCGGCGTGTCCTTGCGAATGTAGTTGGCCGCGCCGAGTGCCAGAGCCTGGTCGACGCTCTGGCGGTTGACCATCGAGGTGAGCATCACGACCACGCATTCCGGATCGATTCGCTTCAGGCGGCGGAGCGTCTCGATTCCGTCCACGATCGGCATGTTGACGTCGAGCAGGACGAGGTCGGGCCGGTCACGCTCGAATGCCGCGAGCGCCTCGTCCCCGTTGGCGGCCTCGATCAGGTTCGTCGCGCCGATCTGGCGGAGAATGAGCGAGACGAACTTCCGGATGTGCGCCTCGTCGTCGACGAGGAGAATGGTGCCGGCGAAGCTCATGGGGAAAGCGGAAGGACGACCCGGAACTCGCAGCCGCCACCGGGCAGGTTCGCGGCGGCGATGGTGCCGCGGTGAGCGTCGACAATCTTGCGGCAGATGGCGAGGCCCAAGCCCGATGCTCTTCTCGCCGGCCGTGGGCTTCGCCGAAAGCCGGCTGAAGTCCTTGAACAGCCGGTCGCGCTCGTTGTCGGGGATGCCGGGACCCTGGTCCTTCACGGCGAAGCTGCATTCGGTGCCGCTGGCGGCGAGCTCGACCGTGATGACCGAGCCCGGCGGCGAGTATTTCACGGCGTTGCTGAGCAGGTTGTCCACGACCTGCTGGAGTTTCGCCGCGTCGACCAGCGGGCGCGGGTCGGCGGTCGGCGTGAAGACGATGTGCGTCCGCTTCTTGGCGGCATCGATGTTCGCGCAGGTAGACCGATTTCTCGATCAGCTCGGCGAGAGGATGGCGCTCGGGGTGCAGCTTCAGCTCGCCGGCCTCGATCGTCGCCACGTCGAGCAGCTCGTTGACCATGGTCAGCATCGACTGGCTCGCGGCGTGGATCGTGTTGACGAGGTCGAGCTGGTCCGGCGTGAGCGGGCCGACGACGCCATCGCGCAGGAATTCCGCCAGCCCGCGGATCGAGGCGAGGGGGTTGCGCAGGTCGTGCGCCGCCATGCCGAGAAAACGGTTCTTGGCGGCGTTGGCCTTGCTCAGCTGCTCGACCAGCGATTTCTGCTGCTCCGCCAGCAGGAGGTTGTGCAGGTGGGTCCGGATGCGGGCGAGGACCTCCTTCGCCTGGAAGGGCTTGGGCAGGTAGTCCACCCCGCCGGCGGCCAGGCCCTCGACGACGTCGTCGGATTCGTTCTTGGCCGTGATGAACACCACCGGTGCGCAGTTGTTGCCGTAGCGTGAGCTTGAGCGCGCGGCAGGTCTCGAAGCCGTCGATGCCGGGCATCATGACGTCGAGGAGGACGAGGTCCGGGCGAAACTCCGGCGTAAAGCTCCAGCGCCTTCTCGCCGACAGTCCGCCTCGGCCAGCACATACCTTCGCTGCGCAGGATGCCTCCGAGGATCCGGATGTTGAGCCGGTCGTCATCGACGACGAGAATCTTGCGGCCCTTCAGGACCGACGGAAGCGGCGAGACGGAGGAGGATGGGGCGGCGACGGCGCTCAACGGCGCAACGTTTGGAGCCACGCCGCACCCAGGCAAGGGCGCAGTTCCATTCGCCACCAAATCGCACCCTGGCATCGGGGACGGCCCCATGCATCACTAAATCGGAATATGTTGATGTTTTCTCTTGCCTGGGTTGCCGCGAGCGATTTGTTCGTCGGCACCATATGGAGCAAAATCATTCGTCTTTTCCTCCGAATCCGTGGGCGAAGGCCATCCGGACAAGGTCGCCGACCTGATTTCCGACAGCGTGCTCGACGCCTGCCTGGCGCAGGATCGCACGAGCCGCGTCGCCTGCGAGACCCTGGTGAAGTCGAACCAGGTCGTGATCGCCGGCGAAATCACGACCCGGGCGAAACTCAACTACGAGTCCATCGTCCGCGACGCCATCCGCGACATCGGCTACGTGAACAGACGACGATGTGTTTCACGCCGACTCGGTTTTCATCAGCAATTTGCTGACCCGGCAGTCGCCCGACATCGCCCAGGGCGTCGACGCCCGGGAAGCCGAGGGCAAGAAGACCGCCGAGCAGGGCGCGGGCGACCAGGGCATCATGTTCGGCTACGCCTGCAACGAGACGCCCGAGCTGATGCCGACGCCGATCATGTTCGCCCACCGGCTCGGCCGCGAGCTGACGCGGCTGCGCAAGGCGGGCAAGGTCGGCTGGCTCCGGCCCGACGCGAAGTCGCAGGTCTCCGTCCGCTACGAGAACGACAAGCCGATCGAGGTCGTGAACGTCGTCATCTCCACGCAGCACACGGCGGACGTCGTCGCACGACGACGATCGAGAAGTTCCTGATCGAGCACGTGGTCAAGAAGGTCATCCCGGCCTCGATGCTGAGCCAGCAACACCGAGTACCTCATCAATCCGACCGGCCGCTTCGTCGTCGGCGGCCCGCAGGGCGACTCGCGGCCTGACCGGGCGCAAGATCATCGTCGACACCTACGGCGGCTGGGGCCGCCACGGCGGCGGCGCGTTCTCCGGCAAGGATCCCTCGAAGGTCGACCGTTCGGCGGCCTACATGGGCCGCTGGGTCGCGAAGAACATCGTGGCCGCGGGCCTCGCCGACCCACGCGGAGATCCAGTTCGCCTACGCCATCGGCTACCCCGAGCCGGTGTCAGCGTCTGGGTCGACGACCATGGGCACGGCCAACGCGGCATTTCCGACGAGAAGATCGCCGCAGGCCGTCCGGCAGGTCTTCAGCTTCAAGCCGGCCGACATCGTCACGCAGCTCGACCTGCTGCGCCCAATCTACCGCTCGACGACCAACTACGGCCACTTCGGCAAGCCCGATCTGCCGTGGGAGCAAACCAACAAGACCGACGCCCTCCGCGCCGCCGCTGAAATAAGCGCTCCGGACGCGAAACCCAACCTCTGCACCGACCATGGCCACCGCCACCACCGACGCCAGACACCCGACTATCACGTCAAGGACATCTCGCTCGCCGAATGGGGCCGCAAGGAAATCTCGATCGCCGAGCACGAAATGCCCGGCCTGATGGCGGTCCGGAAGAAGTTCGGCGCCGGCCGAAGCCGCTCGCCGGCGTGCGCATCACGGGATCGCTGCACATGACGATCCAGACCGCGGTGCTGATCGAGACGCTGCGCGAACTCGGCGCGGACGTGCGCTGGGCCTCGTGCAACATCTTCTCGACTCAGGACCACGCCGCCGCGGCAATCGCGCAGGCCGGCGTGCCGGTGTTCGCCTGGAAGGGCGAGACGCTCGAGGAATACTGGGAATGCACGCTCCGTGCGGTCTCGTTCCCCGGCGGCAAGGGTCCGCAGCTCGTCGTCGATGATGGCGGCGACGTCACGCTCCTGATCCACAAGGGCTGCGAGTTGGAGGAGGGCAGCGACTGGGTCGACACCGCGTCCGGCGTCGCACGAGGAGCAGGTGATCAAGAACCTGCTCAAGCGCGTGCATGCGGAGGATCCGCTGCGCTGGACCACAGCTCGCCAAGGAGTGGCGCGGCGTTTCCGAGGAGACGACCACCGGCGTGCACCGCCTCTACCAGATGCTCGAGAAGGGCAAGCTCCGCGTCCCGGCGATCAACGTCAACGACTCGGTGACGAAGTCGAAGTTCGACAATCTCTACGGCTGCCGCGAGTCGCTCGCGGACGGGCTGAAGCGCGCCACGGACGTGATGATCGCGGGCAAGGTCGCCTGCGTCTGCGGCTACGGCGACGTCGGCAAGGGCTCGCGCGCATTCGCTCCGCGGATTCGGCGCGCGCGTCATCGTGACCGAAATCGATCCGATCAACGCGCTCCAGGCCGCGATGGAGGGCTTCGAGGTCAACACCGTCGAGTCGACGCTCGGCGTGGCGGACATCTACGTGACGTGCGACCGGCAACTGCGAGATCATCACGCTGGAGCACATGCGGCAGATGAAGGACCAGGCGATCGTCTGCAACATCGGCCACTTCGACAACGAGATCCAGGTCGACCGGCTGAACGAGTCGGAGGCGAAGCGCACGAACATCAAGCCGCAGTACGACCTCTACACCTTCCCGAACGGCCGGCGGATCTACCTGCTGGCGGAGGGCCGGCTGGTGAACCTCGGCTGCGCGACGGGGCACCCGTCGTTCGTCATGTCGAACAGCTTCACGAACCAGACACTCGCGCAGCTCGACCTGTGGCGGAACCGCGACACCTACAAGATCGGTGTGTACCGGCTGCCGAAGCACCTCGACGAGGAAGTGGCGCGGCTGCACCTCGAGAAGATCGGCGTCAAGCTGACCACGCTGACGCAAGTCGCAGGCGCAGTACCTCGGCGTCCCGGTCGAGGGTCCGTACAAGCCGGATCACTACCGGTACTGACGACCCGCGCCGCGCGCCAGGCGCCAAAATCCGGCGCCCGGCCGCCGCGCGTTCTCGCTGTCGGGCACCTCCACCGGCCGTGCGCTTGCGAACTCGCTCGCGTGCACCTTCAGTCGTAGGCCGCGAGCTTGCTCGCGCCGGTTCGGTCGCCGCGTACTCGCCGTTTCGACCGGCTCGGCGGCCCGCCCCGAAAATTCGAGCCGCAACTTGCGCGCTGTGCTCCGACCGTGCTGATTCGCCCCAGAATCCCACCAAGAGGATCAATACAACCGCACATCTTGGATCGACTCCTCAAAGGCATGCCGTGCCCGACTGCTGCTCGTCCGAAAGCAACGCGACTCCGGTCACGGGAAAACCTGCCGCCAACGCCGTCTGTGCGCAATGCGGACGTGCGGGCCGCCCCGTGTCGACGCTCACGCTCGACTTCGGCGACTGACGCATTGGTGCAAAGGTAAAAGGTAAAGGTGACCCCTTACTTGCCTCTCCCGCGATTATTGCGCGTGGGCTTTCGTTTGGCGCCTGTTGGGAAGCATGGGTCGGCCAGTCCAATGCTCCTCAATTTGCTGCACGAATTCTGGATCGACGATTTTTGCTCGAGCCTGCAACTGACCAGAACTTTCGCGACGCACGTAGACCCCCTCCATTTTCGAGGCGCCCAACCTAGACTTGCCAAGAAGTTGAGGCATATCCTCGAGCGTTAACTGTCCGCGAAATAGCTCTGGCACTATCTCAACATGCGCTTCTTCGGCCAAAGCATTTCGCCGATCTGCCGACCAGAAAATCTCCTCATCCCTCTCGAAAACATCGAAGGCAAGAAACCAATCCGGCAGTTCGGTGTAGGCAATGCTGTGTCGTGAATAGCACCATTCGCCAAAAAGTATCAGTCTGCCGCCTAGGAGCTTCGCAAGTTGGGCTTCGCGTGCCGCAAGCCAAGGCCATAAGGCATTCCATTGCGGATGACAATGCGCACGGGCGAGATAGTTTCCCCTGCTCTGCGCTCGGATTGCGCCATCTGAGGTGGACCCCGTCCGTTGGACAGCGGATCGAGGAGATTAAGTTAGGATAGACGCACTCTGGTGAGATGCCTTGGCCGACTCCGAGGACAGGAGCGATCAAGCTTGCCGCAGGAGTCGGCCCGAAGACGGAGGGCTTGATACCGGTTCATTGGTTGATGGCAAGCGCGACGGGTTGGCGGTAAATCTCCATCGGCGTCTTGGGATCGGCGTCGCCGAAGGCGCTGTGGGGACGACGCTCGTTGTAGAACCGGAAGAAGGTGTCCAGGTTGGTATAGGCGTCGATTTGGGAGCGATAACTCTTCAGGTAGACCTCGTCGTATTTGACCGTGCGCCAGAGCCGCTCGACGAAGACGTTGTCCAAGGCGCGACCGCGACCATCCATCGAGAGCTTCACGCCACGCGCCAGCAGCGGCTGGGTAAACTCGGCCGACGTGAACTGACAGCCTTGATCGGTGTTGAAGATTTCCGGGACGCCGTGCTGGGCCATCGCGCGCTCGACGGCCTGCACGCAAAATGTCGCATCGATCGTGTTCGACAGTTCCCAAGCCAGGACCGCCCGGCTATACCAGTCGATCACCGCGCACAGGTAGATGAAGCCGCCTTGGATCGGGATGTAGGTGATGTCCATCGCCCAGACCTGATTGGGGCGATCGATGACGAGCCGCCGCAGCAGATATCGGAAGACGGGGTTCTGCGGATGCTTCCGGGACAGGTTCGGCTTCCGATAGATCGCCTCCAGTCCCATCTGCTGCATCAGCCGGCGCACCCGCTTGCGATTCACCCGATACCCCTGCCGCCGCAGCCACCGCGTCATCTGCCGTGAGCCAAAGACCGGATACGCCAGATACGTCTCATCGATCACCCGCATCAGTTGCAGGTTCTCATCGGTCTCCGGCTCCCGCTGGTGGTAGTAGCTGGCCCGCGCCAGCCCGAGCAGTTCGCACTGCCGAATGATCGGCAGGGCGGGATGTTTCGGTTCAATCATGCGGCGGCGTTCCTCAACGCTCGAGCTCGCCAGCTTTTTTTTTGAGCCATTCCAGCTCCATCTTCAGCCGCCCGATCTCCTCGAACAGCTCCTTCTCCCGCTCCTGGGCTGCCCCGGCGTCATGATCATGGCTGCCCTTCCGGGCGAACACCTCGGGCAGCCGTTCGGCCACCTCTTTCTTCCACTGGCTCACCTGCACCGGGTGAACCTGATACTTCGCTGCGATGGCGTGGACCGGCTCGATGCCCTTCAGGGCTTCAAGACCAACCCGGGCTTTCAGATCAGGACTGTGCTGACGTCGTTTCTTGGACATGGGGATCGTTGTTCTGAGTTTGGGTTAACGATCCGTCCTGTCCAACTTTCGGGGTCCACCTCACCTTCAGCCCGGCGACGTTTTTCTTTTCAAGCTGCACTCTCCGCTCGATTTCATCGCGGGTGGGGGCGTGTTCCTGAGGCACGACCGGTTTCCGCTGCCGTGGGTCTGGCAGGCCTTCGGCGAAAACAATGGCGTACCAGACTATGAGACGTTCGAACGAAGGATCCTCGAACATAGATCGCCCGACGAACTGCATCGTCACCTTGGGTGCACGATCCTGGTCCAGCCGTTTTTCTGGCCACGCGAATCGTGGATTCCGGTGCCTCGTGACTGGAGCAAAAACATCGTCACCGGCAAAAGCTATTCGGTGACCTCGCCGATCGGCGCCGCGTTGTGGTCGGATGTCCGCGTGCGCCTTGCTGGCGCTGCCGCGCCGGTGCTCTCTGGGGCGGTCGCGGAGGAGCAAGACCGCTACGGAGCACCGGTCACAATTCGCCCGCGGCTGGGGCAAGGCGCTTTCCGGGTGGAGGTCACCGACGCCTACTCGCGGTGTTGCGCGATCACTGGCGAGAAGACACTCCCGGCACTGGAAGCCGGCCACATCCGTCCTTACGCGAAGAGCGGCCCGCACGAAATTCGGAACGGGCTCCTCCTTCGCTCCGATCTGCACAATCTCTTTGATCTCGGTTATCTCACGGTGACGCTCGATTACCGCGTCGAGGTGAGCCGGCGCATCCGCGAGGAATTTGAGAACGGCCGTCACTACTACGCGCTGCACGGCCAGTCACTCGCTGTCCTGCCGTGTCACGAGGCATCGCGACCCGCTCCGGAGTTCCTGGAGTGGCACCACGGGATTTTCAAAGGTTGAGGACATCATCGGGAAATCGGTCCAAGACACCGATGACCCGCGGAATGGAATCGCACTTTCGAAATCCGCGCACTGGGCATTTGATCGCGGGATATTCACGATCTCCGACCAATATGAGGTAGTGATCGATCCGAAGGCCCGTGCCGCCAGAATCGCGAATTTTCCGTTGTTCGAAATGCACGGGCGCAGGATCGATTTGCCAAAAGACACCTACTACCGACCGCATCCGGAGGCGCTGGCGTGGCACCAAGCCGAGGTATTCGATCGTTTCAGACTGTAACGTCTGTGACCGACCGAAACAGAATCCGAGTGAACGCAAACGATCCAGGCGACGTTCGAGTGCCTGTGATCGCGATTACTGGAGCGGGAGGCAACCTCGGCGGGCTGCTCGCGCGGCCCATACAGGCGAACACCAGCGCGGAGCTGCGGCTGTCGGTGCACCGGCGGCAGCTAGCTGGCGATCTCGGGCGGCATCCAGCCAGAGGCAAAACTCGTCCTCCAAGCAGCGCTCGGAATTAGCGGCTGGGCCGGTTTTCTTGTGGTCCTGCATCGGTTCAAATCCAACCTCCGCACTCCAATTTGGACCGCGGTAGGGCCCACTCCGAACGAAAATTCCGAGCGGGCCTTCTGTGTTCGTCGAAATCGGCTGAAATTGAGGTTGCGAGCGTTCATCGGCGGATCGAGGGGCCTCACTTCGCCGGAGTTTTCGCCGGCGCCGGTGGCTGGCCTGACAGGATTTGAAACAGGGAGGGATCGTACTCTTCCAGTCCCGTGATGCTGTAGAGGTGGTTCGCCGAAATCCACGGGAGCCAGAAACGATGGCCGCTGGTGCCGCGTCCTTCTCCGCCCGGCCCCATGCGGAAGCCTTCCTGCTGCCAGCCAATTCCCTTCAAATCATACTGGCGCCCGGGCAGAGCGACCATGGATTTCGTGCCGTGCAGGAGGATCCGCGCCACCTCGAGGTAATGCGGATCCTGAGTGAGATGGTAGAGCTTGGCGTAGGAAGCGACGGACCAATCGAGGTACTCGTCCATGCTGCCGGCGTGAAGCGCGGTGATGCCCTGACCGCCGATGATCGGGACGCCCTTCTTCCAGCGGAGGTTGGCGTCGTCCGCATCGAGCGGCATGGGCAGATTCCAAATCCAGATCCACGTCTCGGCGAAATCCGCCGCGGTGCGGGCGCGGTCGAGCCATTTTGAATCCCGGGTCGCGTCGTACAAACTGAGGAATGCTTCCAGGCTCAGCATCCCGGCCTCCTTGTCGGTGATGTTCGGGTTGTCGCTGGCGCCGCCGATGAAGAGCCCGCGAACGCCCCAGCTGGTCCAGACGAACTCGGCGGCGCGGATGGCGGCCTGCCGATAGCTCGGGTCACCGGTTTCCTCGCTCATCAGGACGAGCAGCGGCACGGGGCAATAGCTCGTGGTGCCGGTGGGCTCGGCGATCTCGTTGCTGCCCACCTTCCAGCGGCGCGGGAACGAGCCATCCTTGCGCTGCTGCGGGAGCAGCCAGTCCGTGTAGGTCTTCACCCACCTGAACCATTCCGGGTGTTCGCGGCCAAGGGCGCGTTCGCGGCGGTAGGCGCGCAGGAGCACGCGCATGTCCTCGGTGGCGTTCCGCAGCCAGGGGGCGAGCCAGATGTGGTCCCACGGTTTCCCGGTGGCGAGATCGTAGCCGGTTCCCTGCAGCGGAACGGTCGGCAGCGCCTCGATGAGCGACGAGATGATCGCGAGGCCGGTCTGGCGCATTTTCTGCCCGCGCGCCGTCGGATCGCGATCGCCTTCGCGCAACAGTTGGTCCGCGCACTCGATGGTCTTTCCGACGAAGCCCATCGCCACCATCGTCGAATTCCACTGGCGCTGGTCGACGACGGTGCTGAGGACGAAAGGAATGCCCGTGCGACCCTCGATCGTCGTCGCCTGCGCCGCGAGATGGTCGATCAGAACGCGGCGCATCTGTTCGACATCGATGGGGGCGACGCTGGGGTGCAGCGTGCCCCAGGCCCAGCGCCACGCGTGGCGCGTCACGTCGCGGAACGACTCGTTCCGCCCAAAGCGGAAGCTCACTTCGTAGCGGTGCGCCGTTCCGGGGGCGATCGGATGATAGCGCCGCATCCATTGCGGCGCGGCGGGCGCGGCCGGTCCGGTCGCATACAGACAGGCGGATCCCGGAAAGCGGAAGCCGAACTCGATCGGGCCACCACCCGGCTGCCACGCCCCCAGCGCCCCAAATTGAAAGCGCCGATCGATCATCACCGGCCGCGTGAGTTTGGTTTCCTCGACGGTCGAGTCACCGCGGGGCGAAGGATCCAGCACGGCGACCGACGCGCCGTTGTTGAAGGAAAGCGCGAACAGCGGCGCCGGGAGAATGTCCTCCCGCAGGAGGAACCGCCGCGCCGCGTGGTTCAGCGTGCCGCCGGGCGAGCGCTCGCCGTCGTAGGTGGGATCTCCATACAGCACGCCGGGCGCGAGGCAATTGACGTCGTTCCAGTTTACGACCGGATCCACGTTGAACACGACAGATGATGCAAAGCCGCCGGGCGCGGTTCCGCTGACCTCGACGGTCCGGCGCACGGTGGCCACGGCACCGTCCAGCCGCAAGTGATCCTGCACATGGAACACGACGGCGTCGCCGTAGGCGATCTCCGCGCGGGCTTCGATCCCCGCGTCGGCGGGCGATTGATCGACCGTTTTGTAGCCGGCGGCGAGCGGACGGATCTCGTCGTCCGAGCGATAGACCTCGATCCGCGCGGGCTCCGGCTGGCGGAAGCATGGAGCGGTCGCTCCGGCGACCTCGAGCCCCCATCCGCCGTCCGGATTGCGGACAAACGCGACAATTGCACCGGTCGCCAGGCGCCCGAGTTCCACGCGATCGCCGCCGATTGGCGGTGTCGCCGGGATCGCCGGCCCGTGACGGACGATCGCGGAGGAGGCGTGCAGGGAACTGGGAGCAGCCGCCGAAGCAGCCGGTCCTGTGGCGGCCGTGGCGGGTGGGACCAAGCCGAGAATCGCCGCTTTGGCCAGGACTGAAAGCAGGAGGGGTTTCATGAAGTCGATGCGGCGGGGCAGGGTCACCGTTGAAGGTGAATGAAGACGTAAGGCGGTTCGTGGCGGAAATCGGGCCAGATCGTGCCGTTGCCGGCGCCGTCGATCGCCTCGATGAAATACATCACGTCCCACGTCGGTCCGACGAAGTCGCCGGGAATCGTGGCCGCGAACTCGTCCGGCGCGCCGGTTGGCTTCAGCTCGACCGTGGCGTAGTCCTCGAATTGCGTGACATGCCGATAGCGCAGTCGCAGCGAGCGCACGCCTGAGGGATCGGTCGCGCGGACGAGGATTCGGATCGGTCGTCCGACCGGCGCGGTCGTGATCCGGGTCGTGTTCCACGACCGGCGGCGTGCGGTCGCCGCTGTTGGCGGGCGTCCACGCCGGTTCGCCGGTCGCGTCGGCCGCGGTTGAGCGGCACTGCTCTTCGAGTTGGTGCAGGTTCGCCTCGAGCACCGACAGATCGTCGCGCCAGTGACCGCAGAGGTTGTAAGTCGCGGGCGCCCATCGCGAGGTCGAACGCGTAGCGGTCGCCGGCGGCGGCAACGAGTTCGCGCCAGGCGGCGAGGGCGTTCCTTTCGCCTTCGGTCGCGGCGAGCAACTCGGCTTTCCGGTGGCCCGCAGGAACAGGTTGTAGTGCACCGCGGCCAGGCTGCGCCGGGCATGAAAGCGGGCGAGCTGGGCGAGGATCTTCAGGTCGGTGATCGTCGAATCGAATTCGTTGCCGCGCGGGTCGCCGATCGCCGCCTCGGCGGCGTGCACGCGCGGCAGGACGGAATCGGCCGTCGCGTCGAACCACCGGCTCGTGGCGTCGGGTGTGACCCTGGCGGTCGCGCCGCCCGCAAGGATCCGTTTCGCGGCGTCGGCGAAATTCTCGAAGAGTTCGACGTCGGTGGCCTCGTTGGCGGCGTAGTCCGCGAGCGAGGCGCCGAGGGGCTGGCGTTCGGCCCATCCGCGGGTGGTTGGGAAACCGGAATACGGATACACCGAGGCGACGATGCGCGGCAGAATCTGCGAGGCCTGCTGCAGACCGGCCTCAACCTGGGCCGCGGCTGGGCCGAAGCGCCGGTGGAACTCGCGCTCCCACACGGCGGCCGGTGTCGCGGGATTGTAGCCCAACCGTCCCCAGAGCTGGAAGAAGTGCCAGTAGCGCTCGAACTCGTAGTCGTAGTACCGGTACCTGGCCGGCATGAGGTCGAACGTCGGCATGTCCGGCCGCTGCGCCTCCATCTTGGTCGCCAGCGGTTCCTGCACATCCCAGTTCGGGCTGTCGTAGAGCGCCGTGGTCGCGCCGTAGCGCCGCACATAATCGGGATCCCCCCACAGGAGAATGCGCGACGTGCCGCCATTCCAGAGCCGCCACGTCATCGGGTAGCGCTGGGGGTAGCGCAGGAAATCCGCATAGCCATGACGCCGGTTCCGCTGGTCCGGCGGGTTAACGTGCATGGGATGAAACGGCAGCCCCATCTGCTCCATCCAGTATTTCGTCTCGACCCGGACGCTGAGGCCGAACTGGAGCGCGGTATCAATCACCACGTCGGGCGTGCCCTTGCCGCGCAGCTCGACCAGCATGCCCGGCTTGGTCGCCTGGAGGTCCGCGAAAACCGCACGCCAGAATCCCTCCATTTCCCCGCGCGTGAGGCCCGATTCCTCGTGCACGCGGAACTGCAGCGCGTCGACCGCCGGCACGCGCCCGAGCAACTCGCGCAGCGCCGCGAGCGTGTACGCGTTGAGGTTTTCCCTGGTGACTCCTTCGACCGAGTTCGGGATCGAACGGCCCCGGAACTCGTCGACCCAGGACGCGCCGCCGGCCTGCACCCCGCCGCGGTAAATGTGGTCCCAGATGCCGAGCGTCACGGTGATGCCGCGCGCGTGCGCCAGCTCGATCAGGCGGTTGAGCGCGGCCAGATTGCGGCGCTGCTGCCCGGCCGTGAGGCCCACCATGTGGACGCCGGGAAAACCCGGCGTGTCGAAAAAATAGGGGTACGGAGGGGCGAGGAACCCGCCGTTCTCGTAACCGAAGATGACCAGGAAACGGTTGAAGCGGTCGGCGGCCAGGAGGTCGAAATAGCGCGCCCAGTACTCCTCGTCGTAGAAACGCTTCTCCCAGGCGGCGCGGTTCATGGTGTAGACCGAGAGCGCGCGGTCGCGGATCGTGGGTTTTTCCTCCACCTCGCGAATCGCCGCGAACAGGTCGGACGCATCGGAGGCCGCGGTGATGCTGGCGGCGGCCTCGAGCAGGGCATACATCACGCCGCGATCGTCGGCGCCGACGAACAGCGCCGCCGGCCTGGCCCCGATCGCGAATTTCTTCACGGCGAGCGCTTCCGGCTGGTCGAGCGGATGCGCGAGTCTGGGCGCAAAGGGCCACGCCGCCAGGGCGGAGCCGAGTCCGACAAAGACAACGCCGTCTCCACGCACGCGATCGATCGCGGCGGCCTGCTCGACCTGCCAGCCGCGCGCGCGGACGGCGGCTTCGAATCTGTCGAGACCGTGCCGGGCCGGCGCGCCGAGGCCCGGACCTTCCACGATCGAGAGCGTGCGCGCCGGGGCAACGAAAACGAAAACGGACGAGAGCAGCAGAGCGAAGAGGGGCAAGCGCATGGGGAAGGGATTGCGGGACGCGGGGATGCCGGGCAGGGCGGGGCGATGACTCGGCTTACCTGGCGACGGGCGACGTGGACGCCCCACCGTCAGACCGGAGCAGGCGTATGTCGAAGACGCCGCCGGCGAGGACCTTCTTCGCGACGAAGCGGACCGTCACGCGTCCCTCGGGTGCGGCGGCAAGGACGCTCGCGGGAATCTCGTAGCGTTTCTCGACGAACTCGCCGGGCGTTTCGCCCGCGAGGGTCTGCGTGGCGATGAGCGTGCCGTTGGCGAGGATGTCGAACTCGCGCCCGGAATCGGTGCCCGAGTAGGTGACGGAAAGCTGCGCGTGTTTCTGGCCGCGAGCGTCGAGCGTGTATTGGAAATCACGGCC
Source organism: uncultured Verrucomicrobiae bacterium (assembly GCA_963705935.1). Lineage (GTDB taxonomy): Bacteria > Verrucomicrobiota > Verrucomicrobiia > Opitutales > Opitutaceae > Opitutus. The sequence goes on from OY970130.1 coordinate 787,839, forward strand.
GTGGCGCCAGTGCCGGCCGTTGTAGAGACCGGTCTCGGTGTCTTCGCCCCGGTAGCCGTGCTCGACCTCGGGCTGCTGCTCGCCGGGCGCGACCGAGTCGAGCGTGGCGGCTTCGCGAGCCACCCGGGCTCGTTCGGCGGCGGCCAGCTGTGCCTTGCGCTCCGCGATGCCCTCGCGGGTGGTGACCTCCCAATACATCTGGTAGCGAGCGTCGTGCAGCCGGAAGAACGGGATCAGCGCGAGGCCCTTGTGCGCCGGCGGCTCGACGATATCGTCGAGGCGAAAGTGCAGCGGACCGGCAGCCGGATCGGCCACGACCTTGGACGGAATCATGGCGGCTTTCGTCAGCAGCACGGGCACCTGGTCGAGCGGCACTTCCGGGCCGGAAGCGACATGCGCCATCCGGGAATCGTCCGCCCGCAGCCCCGTCAGCTCCCAGGTGCCGGCCGGATGAGCCAGCACGATCGGCCCGTGCAGAATGGCATACCAGGGTGAGCCATCCGGCAGTTCCTCCACCGTGGTGTGCATCGGGAGCGTGATCTCGACGCGATCGCCGTCGTGCCACTCGCGGCGCACGTCCACGTAGGACGAAGGCGCGGTCGTGACGGGCACCGGTTCGCCGTTGACCCGGGCCGCATAGGCGCCGGGGGCGACCCAGCCGGGTTGGCGCAGGTGCAGCGTGAAGGTTGCCGGACGGTCCAGCTTCAGCGTGAGCTGGGTGCGGGCTTCGTCAGGAAAGACGGTGTCCTGGCGCAACGTCAGGCCGCGTCCGGAATCCTTCAGTTCGGAGGCGATGAAGAGGTTGACGTAAATGCCGTCGCGGCTGCGGGCGTAGATGAACTCGCCGTATTTGCCGGGATTTTCCATGCCGGTGCCGACGCAGCACCAGAAGCCCTCGCCCGGCACCGAGTAGACCCGGTAGTGATCGGGCCGAATCGGCGTGAAATAGACATATCCGGGGTGGAGGGGATTGATCGAGGCGAGGATGTGATTGTACAACGCCCGCTCGTAGTAGTCGGCGTAGGCGGCGTCCGGCGCGCTGGCGAAAAGCGCCTCCGTAAGCCGGAGCATGTTGTAGGTGTTGCAGGTTTCGGGACCTTCCCGGTGCACCAGCATGCCGTGAAAATCATGCGGATCGTTGAAGTGCTCGGAAACGCTGTTGCCGCCGAAGGCGACGGAGCGATGGTGCGTGACGGTTTCCCAGAAGAAGCGTGCGCCTGAGTCGTCCGCCTGGTTGCCGGTCAACGTCGCGATGCGCTCGAGCCCGATGACCTTCGGGATCTGCGTGTTGGCGTGTTTGCCGGTGAGCTGATCCTCATGCCGGATGAGCGGGTCGAGGATGGCGTGGTGATTGAAACGCTCGGCGGTGGTCAGGAATTTGCGGTCGCCGGTGATCGCATAGAGGTCGGCGAGAACCTCGTTCATGCCGCCGTGCTCCTGGTTGAGCATCTGCTGCATCTGTCCGTCGCTCAGGTGCGAGGTGAGTTCCACGCACCAGTCGCCCAGGTGCACGAGGACGTCGCGCGCCTGGGCGTTTCCCGTCTCGAGCCAGGCATCGCGGAGCCCGGCGAAGGTCTTGTGGACGTTGTACCACGGCACCCACTTGCGGTTGACGGCGTCGACGTTGCCCGCGGCGACGGCCTTCCAGAGTTCGCGGCTGCCGGGCACGCCGCCGACGTAGCCGTCGCCAAAGGCGTTTTGGCAAACCTGCAACTCGCCGATCATCGTGTCGAGGCGGTGGCGGAGTTGGGCGTCCGGCGTGTCCTCGCCGGAGGCGATCATATGGGCCAACGCGGAGAGATAGTGACCGGCCGTGTGCCCATCGAGACCGCCGCTTTCCCAATTGCCGTAAGGCTGCGCCGTGAGCTGCAGTCCGGCCTCGCGCCGGAAAGGCGCGAGCAGTCGATCCGGCTCGAGCGCGAGGACGTAAGCGCGGTTGGCGGCGACCGCCGGGAAGAAAGGACCGGCTTCCAACAGGCGGACGGCAGCGAGCGGGAACATGCTCGCCGGCGTTCCGGTCACGGTCGCGGGTGCGGAAGCCGCAGCGGACGCGACCATCGAGACGAGGAGGACGGGCCAGGGGAGGTGTTTCATGGGACGGCGGGGCGCTGGGGCGGTGCGGCGGCGAGGCAGGAGCGGCGGTTGAGGTGAGCACCGGGGCGCGCCAGAACGCGAGCGGACTTTTACTTCACCGTTAGGCTGTCGGGGGGCTGCCCGCCGCGTCGCGGGTGCCGACCTAACGGTCAAGTCGCGACGGGCTGTCCATGGAACGCGCGCTCCTTTTAGGTGACTTCCTGTTCAACCCGCAGCCCAAACCCCGACGACTGAACCCATGAAGAAGATCGCCTTACTGTTCGCGCTGAGCTCGCTGCTGTGCGCCCAGCCCATGATGGCCCAGGACCGGGCGCCAGCCGACGATTGGAAGCCCGCCTCGTCCAACCAACCCGGAAAGGAGTATCCGAAGGTCAACTCCGAACGCCGGGTGATGTTCAGGATCGAGGCGCCCGAGGCCAGGAGCGTCGGCGTCAGCTTTCGGGACGCCGGCGCATTCACCAAGGGCCAGGACGGGGCATGGTATGGCACCACGCGACCGCTGGACGAAGGCTTTCATTACTACATGATCAAGATCGACGGCGCCGAAGTGCCGGATCCGAACAGCCGGATGTATTTCGGGGCGCTGCGCTGGGGCAGCGCGATCGAGGTGCCGGCGCACGACCAGGATTTCTACACGATCCAGCACGTGCCCCACGGGCAACTGAGGGAGATCTATTTCCACTCGCCGAGCACGGATTCCGAACGGCGGGCCTTCGTCTACACGCCGCCGGGCTACGACCAGCATGCGGATCAGCGTTATCCGGTGCTGTATCTCCAGCACGGCTGGGGCGAGAACGAATACGGCTGGGGCCAGCAGGGCCGGGTTCCCGAGATCATGGACAACCTCATCGCCGCGAATCAGGCGAAACCCTTCCTCATCGTGATGACCTACGGCATGACCAACGACGTCCGCTTCGGCCACATGAACGAGTTCAGCATCGTGCCGTTCGAAACCGTCCTGGTGAAGGAGTTGATTCCCTACATCGACGCCCAGTTTCGTACGCTCGCCGACCAGCCCCACCGCGCGATGGCCGGTCTATCCATGGGCGGCATGGAAACGAAGACGATCACGCTGCGGAACCTCGACACGTTCTCGTCCATCGGCCTCTTCAGCGGCGGGAGCATCAAGCCCGCCGACATCGCCGACCTGGGCGCGTTCAAGGCGAAGAACAGACTGGTCTTCGTGGGCTATGGCAGCCGCGAAATTGACGGCGGCAAGACGCGTTTTGGCGGCGACCCCAAGGCGGAGAGCGAGGCGCTCCGGGCGGCCGGCATCAACGCGCACTACTACGTTTCCCAGAACACGGCCCACGAATGGCTTTCCTGGCGCCGCGACCTGCGCGAGTTCGCACCGCTGTTGTTCAACGATTGAGCGGCCGGGAAGCCCTGCCGAAACATCGCCGCCGGATGTGGCGGAGAAGCCGGACGAAGTGACGACCAAGTCACCCGTCGCCGGCAATGAAATCGAGAAAAGACTGAAGAGATGAGAGGCGCAGCGACGCGACGAGCGGTACGGAGCCGCGAGCGGCCGGGAAGGGGAGCCGGCGGGATGGAGCGAGGAGAGGGTTCGCCGGAGTGGATGCTGAGGTTTTTCGTAGCGCTGTGCCCGCCGACGGCGTGCGCGACGTCGACTCGGGCGGCAGATCGGGTTGAGCTGGGCAAATGAACCAACGAAGTTGTGCGCTGGTGACCGGTGGGTCGGGCGGAATCGGCCGGGCGGTTTGCCAGCGGCTCGCGCAGCGGGGAGTGCGGGTGCTTGTTCATTACGGACGGAACCGGGCCGCGGCGGAGGAGACGTTGTCCCTTCTGACCGGGGAGGGCCACGGGGTGCTCGCCGGCGATCTCGCCGACACCGGCCGTATCCAGGATCTGTGGTCACGGGCGGAGCAGGCGTCCGGCCCGATCGATCTGCTCGTGAACAACGCGGGGGTGTTCGAGCCGCACCCACCCGGCGGGGTGTCGTTCGGCGAGTGGGCGCAGGCGTGGGAGCGCACGATCTCCATCAACCTGCTGGCGCCGGCCCACCTCAGCTTTCTCGCGGCAGAGGCGATGCTGCCGCGCAAGCAGGGCCGGATCGTCGCGATCTCATCACGCGGCGCGTTTCGCGGCGAGCCGTCGGCGCCCGCGTACGGCGCCAGCAAGGCGGGACTCAATGCGCTGTCGCAATCGCTCGCCAAGGCCCTCGCGCCGCACGGGATCGCCGTGTTCGTCGTGGCCCCGGGATGGGTCGCGACGGAGATGTCGGCCGGGCACCTCACCGGTCCGCGCGGCGAAGCCATCCTGCGCGACCAGCCGACGGGGCGCGTGGCGGAGCCGGACGAGATCGCGCGGGTGGTGGAGTTCTGCGCGCTCGATGCCCCGGTCGCGATGAGCGGGACGATCGTCGACGTCAACGGCGCGTCGTATTTGCGCAGCTAGCCGGCGGGCAGCACGCGCATGGCCGCCGCGGCCACCGCGAGTTCGCCGTCCGCGGATCTCGCGGCTGAATTCAATTGCGCTCGCCGCATGCCGCGCGAGCGAGCTCGCGGCCTACCTCCGTGGTCGTGTGCCATCTTCGCGCAGGCCGGCTGCTGGCAGGTGTGTGGCGCGACTCAAGGCAAAAGCAGGCGGCGAGCCGCGATCGGCGTGCAGCCGGGCATTCGAATCGCGGCGTGAAGCCACTCCTGCATTCCGATCACAACGGCGGGTTTTGTGGGAGCGCCGCGGCCGGACGCCCGCGCGAAGCATCCGTGCCCGCTTTGCGGCCCGCGAAGAAGCCCTGGGCCATGGCGTCGTACTTGCGCGCATCGCCATTGGCTTCGCACAGACAACCCGGGGACGCGTATTCCGAGTTGGATGCGGCGAGCGCATAACCGGTCGCGTAGAACTCCAGGAAGACGGACCGCAACTTCGGATCGTCATCAAAGGGCGTCCGTTCAGGCAGCGGCACGGCCGCGCGGGCGCTGTCGGTCGCCGGCGGGGGGGCGGGGCTCGTCGACGGGATGGTGCGCTGGACCTGATGCTGGCAGCCGGTCAGCGCTGCCGACGCAGCGAGTCCAAGCATCAGCCCGGCCAAAGCCGCGTGACCGGCGTGGCAGGTCAGAGAATCAGCGTTTCCGAGTTTCATGACGCAACGCGTTCGGACGTGAATGGCATCGGTCAAACGGCGCTGAGAACGAGCCAGCCTCCCGCGGCGAGCACGAGGCCGCCGCAGGCCCGCCGCAGCCACTTCGCTCCGGGCGTGCCATGCTGCCAGTCGAGCCAGCCTTGAACCCAGGTGCTCGAGGTGCCGGCCAGACCGATGACCGCGCAGTGTCCGAGTCCGAACAAGAGAAGCACTCCGAAGGCGAAGACCGGCGCGGTTGCGGCCAGGCCGAACGTCACGCCCAGCACCGGAGCCATGAATCCGAACGTGCAGGGGCCGAGCGCGACACCGAAGATCAATCCGAAGAGCAGGGCGCCGAGCGCGCCCCGACGCGGATGGCTGGCCGCCGGGCGCCAGCGATCCGGGATCGCCAGGAGATCGAGCAGGTGGAGGCCGAAGACGAGGAACACCGCGGCAACCGCATAGTTACCCCACGGACCGAGGTCGCCGAGCATTCGTCCCGCCGCCGCCGTGATCGCACCGATGAGCGCAATCGAACCGAGGATACCCAGCGCGAACAGGATCGACAGGCCGGCAGCGCGGCGCGGCGTCACGGCACCCCCACCCTGGAGAAACCCGACGATCAGCGGGATGCTCGCGAGATGACAGGGGCTGAGCACGATGCTGAGCACGCCCCACGCAAACGCGGCGAGGAGCGCCACCAGCGGGGCGCCCGCCATGGCGTCGGTGAGCGAGGTGAACAGCGACTCCACGGTCTCAGCCTTTGTTCTCCGCCGGGGGCGCTTTCAGTTCGACGCCCAGCTCCTGCCATTTCGCCAGAATGTCCTTCCTCGGCATGAACCCCTCGTGGCGGAAACGCTCCTGCCCGGCAGCGTCGAAGAAGATCTGCGTGGGAATGACCCGGATACCGTACCGTTCCCCTGCTTCACTCTTCTTCCAGACGTCGATGAAGACGACCTCGAGCTGGCCGGCGTAATCCTTCGCGAGGCCCGCGAGGATCGGCGCCATCATTTTACAGGGAATGCATTTGTCGGCACCGAGATCGACGAGCCGTGGGAGCGCGGCTTTGGCTTCGGCAGGCGACGCGCTTTTGTCAGCGGCGAACAGGCCCCCGCCCACGAGCGAGAGGCAGGACAGCGACACCAGAACACGGCGCAGATTCAGGATGGATTTCATGAAGACGGGAAAAGTCAGGCGTTCAGGAGTGCGGACGCTGCGGCGACGACGCGGCCGACCGCCTCGTCGCTGGCCGGCGATTTTCCCTTCTTGAAGCCGAGGTCGGTCACGCGGACATGCTTCACGTTGGTGAAACCGGCGAGTTCGAGCGTCTTCTTCGCACAGTCGTGGGGGCAGCCGTCGATCGCCAACAATGCCGGAGCGGCCGAGGCGTTGGCCATCAGCCCGCTCACGCGCCCGCCGATTCCGGCGAGGCACGACATCCAGGCCTTGTCCTCCGCGTTGAGCCGGCGGGCGGCGTGGTCGGCGATTTCGCCGGTGTCCGCCGCGCCGGAGCACGGATAGACGAGCGCGGTCGGACCGGACTCTTCATTGCAGCTACAGGCACATTTTGGAGCGGTGGTACTCATGGGATGAAAATTCAGACGAGGAGCTTCTTCGTGTCGTCGAGCGAGGGCACCCTGCCGGCGACTTTGACGACGCCGTCGACGACGAGCGCGGGCGTGAACATCACGCCGAAGCCCATGATGCGGTCGATCTCGGTGACCTTTTCGATCTCGTAGGTGAGGCCGAGCGCCCGGGCGGCTTCATCGGCCACGGCGGCGAGCTTCTGACATTTGGCACAGCCGGTGCCGAGAATCTGGATCTTTTTCATGGGTTTCGTTCGGGTTGGCGACTGGAGAGAGGCGCGTCGCACGTCTGCGCGCTGACGGCGCAGGTTTGGCCGAAAGCTTCGGATTCGAGCTGCAGCGTCACGTGCCGGATTTCGAAGTGGTCGTGAAGCTCCGCCGCCGCCGCGTGGAGCAACGCATCAGGATCGCGGTTTTCGTCGCCCACCACGAGATGGGCCGTGAGGGCCGTCTCCGTCGTATCCAGTGCCCAGACATGCAGGTCATGCACGCCGTTCACACCGGCAAGACGCAGGAGAGTCTCCCGCACGGCCGGCACATCGACATTTTCGGGCACTCCATCGAAGAGTAGATGGAGCGACTTGCGGAGAAGCGACCAGGTGCCCACGACGATGACCGCGGTGATGAGCAAGGTCACCACCGGATCAATCCACGTCCAGCCCTGCCACAGATACAAGGCACCCGCCAGCACGACGCCGACCGACACCAGCGCGTCCGCCGCCATGTGGAGGAAGGCCCCGCGGATGTTCAGGTCGTCCTGGCTGCCGGCCATGAACAGCGCAGCGGTCGCACCATTGATGAGCACACCGATTCCGGCCACCACCATCACCGTGCCGGCGGCCACCGGCGAAGGGGTTTGCAGCCGCTGGATGGCTTCCCAGGCCAGGGAGCCCATCGCCACGAGCAGAATCACCGCGTTGGCAAAACTCGCCAGGATCGAGCCCCGGCGCCAGCCGTAGGTGTGGCGGGCGTCCGGCCGCCGCCGGGCGGCGGCCAGTGCCGCCCAGGCGAGAACGAGTCCGCCGACATCGCTCAGGCTATGGCCGGCATCCGCCATCAGCGCGAGCGACCCCGCCCGCCAGCCGCAGACGGCTTCGATCAGGACGAACGCGAGGTTGAGCGCGATGCCGATGGCAAACGCCCGGCCGAAGCCCGTCGGCGCGTGATGGTGACGGTGGGAGTGTTCAGACATGGCGGCGGCGTTCGATCGGGACTGGAAGCGGAGGCACAGTTGCTTCAACTCATGGGTTGGCCGCTCGCCGGTGCCAGCGCCGCCGGCCGGGCGGGGAACGCGCGGCGCCAGATCCGCACCGCACCGGTTTCCGCATCCTCGAAGAGCGAATACAGAATCGGGACGCAGACCATCGTCAGGAAGGTGGAAACGAGCAGCCCGCCGATGGCCACGATGGCCAGCGGGGAAAGGCGCTCGAGGCCGATCGCCCACTCCATCGCGATGGGAATCATGCCCACCGCGGTGCCAACCGCCGTCATCAGAATCGGCCGGGTGCGGACGCGCACGGAGGCGATCAGCGCGTCGTGGGTCGTGGCGCCGCGCTCCTTGGCGGCGGCGATGAAGTCGATCAGCAGGATCGAGTTCTTCACCACGATGCCGGCGAGCAGGATCATCCCCATCATCGACGGCATGCACCCGTGCTTGTCGGCGAGGAGCATGCTCCAGGCGGCGCCGATCAACGCGAGCGGAATGGCCGACATGATGGTGAGCGGATGCACCCACGACTTGAAGGCCGGCACGAGCGAGAAATAGAGCAGGATCAGCCCGAGCAGGAGCGCCTGGCCAAGCAGGCTGAACGATTCGTTCATCTGCTTGATTTCGCCCTCGTGGCTGAGGGTATAGCCGGGCGGCAGCTGCAGGCCGTGCAGCGCCTGATCGACGTCTTCCTGCAAATGGGAGATCGGCTGCTTCGATCGGTAGGCCTGGATGTCCAGCGTGCGTTCGAGGCCCTGGCGGGTGATGATCGACGGCACGGCGATCCGGGTCACCGAGCCCAGCGCAGCGAGTGGAACGCTGCCCGCCGGGGTGAGGATGGGGTAGGTGGCCAGTTGACCGGCCTCGGCGCGCTGCGCTCCGGGTAGCTGCACCAGAATGGTCAGGCCGTCCTCGTTGGGCACCCGGAAAACCGAACTCGGCTGGCCGCGCACGGCGCCGGCGAGTTGTCCGGCCACGGCGGCCGGCGAGATCTGATAGAGCGCGAGTTTCTCGGCGTTGGCCGTGAACTGCACTTCGACCGAATCGAGCGTCCAGGAGCGGGTGATCGAGGTCGCGCCGCGCAGATGCCTGCGCAGGCGCTGTTCGACGTCGCTCCCGAGGCGGTCGAGTGTTTTCAGATCCGGTCCGGCGAGCATCACGTCCACCGACGAACGGATGGTCGAGAGCGGCGTGGCGCCGAAATCGAACACGTCCACGCTTTTCATGCCCGGAAGCCGCTGGAACTCGGTGCGCAGCGCGTCTTCGATCTGCCAGATGGTGGCCTGGCGATGAAACCGGTCCACCAGATGAATTGTGATGTTGCCCTGCTGGGGCAGGCGGCCCGCACCGAACGAAATCACCGCGGGCTCCGAGCCGAGCAGTGACGAGACTGAGGTGACCTCGGGCCGTGCGCGGATCAGCGCCTCCATGCGTCCGAGGGTTTTCTCGGTCTCGGCCAGCGAGGTGTTGGCGTCGGTCTCAAAGTTGATTTTGACGATGCCGGTGTCCATCGGCGGCATGAGGTCGCGGCCGATCAGCGGCATTTGCCGCATCGATACGGCGAGCAGGACCACCGCCACGCCGAGGAAGAGCCAGCGGTGATCGAGCGCGATGCCGGTCAGCCGCACGTAGAAATCGCGCACCGGCCCGATCACCCGCTGGTCGAAATTTCCCACCAGCCGCTCGAAGCGGTTGCGACCGGCGCCGGCGGTCCGACGCAGAAGAAATGGTGCGAGCAGCGGGATGACGGTGACGGAGACGAGATAGGAGACGGCCAGCGCGATCACGAGGGAGATCGAGAGCGGTCGCAGCACGGTCTGGACGAAGCCGCCGATGAAGATGATGGGCAGCAGCACCATGACGGTGGCGTAAGTGCCGGAGAAGATTGCCAGCATCACCTCCTGCGTGCCGCCGACCACCGCCTGGTGCACGTCGGCCCCTTCCTCATGGTAATGGCGTTCGATGTTTTCGAGCACGACGATCGCGTCGTCGAGGAGCATGCCCACCGCGATGATCACGGCGGTCAGCGTGACCATGTTGAACTCGTAACCGATCAGCCACATGGCGGCGAAGGTCAGCAGGTAGGTGAAGGGGATGGAAATCGCCGCCAGCAACATGCCTCGGAGGTCGGCGAGGAAGAGGAAGATGACGATCACGGTCATGATCACCGCGTCGCGCAGCGCATCGAGCATGTTGCCGACGGACAGGTTGATCAGTTCGCCCTGGGTGTCGGGAATGCTGAACTCGATGCCTGGATACCGGTTTTGCAGGGCGGGCAGGAGCGCGGTCACGGCGGCGACCGTTCGCAGGGTGTTGCCGGAGTTGGCGCGCTGGATGTTGATGGCGATGGCCGGGCGGCCGTCGCCGTGGTAGGCGCTCTGGGCTTCCGCCGTGCCGCGGCGGATGGTCGCCACATCGGCCAGATGCACGTCGCCGCCGGCGCGGTGCGCCACGACGATTCGTGCCACGTCCGCCAGACTCTGGAATTCGCCGGTGCGCTCGAGCAGGAACTGGGAGTCCGCGGTGATGAGCAGGCCGATCGGCTGGTTGGCGTTGAACGCGGCCAGCCGCTGGCTGACGTCGGCCGGAGTCAGGGCGAACTGGGCGAGCTTGTCGCGGTCGAGCGACACCCGCACGACCGGCTGGTGGGCGCCGAAAACCTCGACATTGGCCACCTCGGGCAGTTGCAGCAGGCGCTCCTTGATGGGATTGTCGGCGAGCTGCCGCACCATGGACAAATCGAGCGGCGCACCGGCTTTCGGGCGCAGCGCGAGGGTGAGCACCGGTGGTGTGGCCGAGGAGACTTTGAAGACCATCGGCGGGCGGCTGTCGGGCGGCAGCAGGGCCTTGATCTTCTGGAGACCGTTGGCCACGTCGGTCGCGGCCGAGTCGAGGCTCTTGCTGTATTCGAACTCCACCGCCACCGAGGAGACCTCGTCCTTGCTGACGGAGGTGACGCGGCGCACCTGCTCGATGGTGCTCAGTTCCTTTTCGATCGTGCGGCTGACGTCCGACTCCACGTCGGGCGCGGAGGCACCGGGATAGACGGTGACGACGGCGATCTGCGGGTGTTCGGAGTCCGGGAAGAGATTCACCGGCATGCGGCGGTAGCCGACGAAACCGACCACGGCGGCCAGCAGCACGAGCGAGGTCAGCAAGTGGGGTTTCTTGAGATAGCCTTCGATGAGGTTCATGGCGGGCTCCGGCTATTTGCCTGTGGCCACGAGGACGTGCATGCCGCCGGTCAGCGTCATCAGCCGCGCGGGCTGGGCGACGACGACCGGTTCGCCGACGTGCAGGTCGCCTTTGACGACGACCTTCTCCGGTGACCGCTCGAGCATCTCGACTTGGACGGCTCGGACGGTGCCGTCGGCAACGGCGAAGACGAACGCACCAGTGTCGCTCTCGAGCAGCGCGGCCGCCGGCACGGCCAGGCCGGCGGCGGTGCCCAGCTGCACGTCCACGCCCACGGCGGCGCCGGAGACGAAGCCCGCCGGCGGATGCGACACATCGGCTTCGAACGCCACCAGTCGGTTCGCGCTCATCGCGGGGAAAACGCGCGACACGGTCGCGTCCACCCTGGTGGTGCCGAGCGCCAGCGTTACCGGCAGACCCACGTGGAGGGAGAGCAGGTCCTCGGGTGCCAGTTCGGCCCGCACGCGGACGGCTTCCTGGCGGACGAACTTGAACAAGGGTTTGCCGGGCACGGCGAGGTCGCCGGGATCGGCGAGGCGGCGTGCCACCACGCCGGCGGCGGGCGCGGCGATCTGGCAGTAGGCAACGCGGGTCTGGGCGGAGTCGAGGCGCCTGGCGGCGGCCTCCCGCTGCGCGGCGGCGGCGGCATCGGCGGCGAGCGAACGATCCCACTGTTCCTGCGCGATCGCCTTCACGTCGAACAGACGCCGGTCGCGGACCGTGGCGTCGTGTTGGGCCAGATAGGCGGCCTCGGCAGCGGCCTGGGCGGCTTGGGCTTCGGCCACCGCATCCTGCGCCTCGCGGTCGTCGAGGGTCGCGAGCACCTGGCCAGCCTGGGCGAGATCGCCCTCGCGGACATTCACCGCGATCACCTGCGCCATAACGCGCGGCGCGAGGTCGGCCTCGTCCGCGCCGAACACGGCGCCGAGCACGTGACGGCTGCGGACCACCTGCGCTTGCTCCACGGGAGCCACGCGCACCGCGACGGTCGGCTCCGGTGCCAGGGGTGCATTTTCCTTCTGGTGCACTCGAATCCGGCGGACAACGATCAGTCCCGCGACGACGACCAGGGCGGCAACGATGATGAGAATGCGCTTTTTCATTGGGAAATCTCCTTCTCGGCGATGCTGTTGATTCGTTCTCCGGCCGTGGTCAGGCCGGCCCGGGCGGCGGCGAACGCGGCCTTCGCTCCTTGTTCGTGGGCGAGGGCGCGCAGCAGATCCTCGATCGTGCCGGCTCCGGTATCGTAGCGCACCTGTTCGATCCGCGCGGCTTCACCGCCGGCCGCCACCTGAGCCTGGGCGGAAACCAGACCGGTGCGGGCGGCATCGAGCCGGGCGAGCGCGTCCTGCAGCTCAGCCGCCACTTTGAGCTGGGCTTGGGTCAATGCTTCCTGTGCGGCGAGCCGCTTTTCCTGGGCCGCGGCGCGCCGCTGATAACGGGCGTTGCCGTCAAAGACCGGAATGGAAACGCCCAGGGAAACGCCCCACGTTTCGAGGGAGCGGTTGATCGTGGTGCCGGTGTTTTCCAGATAATTGGCGCTGAGGCTCACCTTGGGCAAAAACGCGCCCCGCGCGGCGCTCACTCCGCGGTCGGCCTGTTCCGATTCGAGGCGCGCCGTGTGGATGGTCGAATTGGCCGCCAACGTGGATTTCAAGTCTTCCAGGCTGGTCGGCGGCGGCGTGGTTTCAGGCGGCGGGTCCACGGCCAGCGTCCCCGCCGGATCGCGTCCCAGCAAAGCCAGCAGCAGCCCCGTGACACGGATACGCTCCGCCGCGAGATTGGCCCGCTGGGCCTGCGCCCCGGCCAGTTCTTCGACCGCCTTGAGCCGGTCCAACTCCGGGCGCTTTCCGGAAGTCACCATCTCGTCGAGGCGAATGCGGGTTCTTTCGAGCGCGCCGATTTGCCCGTCCAGCGCGGCGCGCATGTCATCGAGAGCCTGGCACGCCGTGTAGAGGGAAACGGCGTTGAACCGCACCTGCCAGCGTGTGCCTTCGAGCAGCAGGTCGGATTTTTGCGCTTCGAGCCGGGCGATTTTGATCTGGTTGACCAGCCGGCCGCCGAGATACAGGGGGAGTTCGTAAACCGCGCCGTAGTGAAGCTGGTCCCGGTCGAACGGCAGGCCGGGTATGCCGCCCACCAGCAGCTCGCTCGACATCGGCCGCAGGATTTGGTCGTCGTTCAGCCGCGAGTAATTACCGACCAGATCGAGCTCACCCCAACGGGCGCCGGAGGTCGCTGCCGCCTCGCGCCGGGCAGCTTCGGTGCGATGGGCCAGACTCTTCAGGCTGGGGTTGGCGCGAAGCGCCTCGGCGATCGTCTCGGCCAGCGTGAGGTGTTCGGCTTTCGAGGACGAAGAAGCAACGGATGCTCCGGACTGCTCGCCGCCGGCGATCGCCGGAGCCACGAGCGCGAAGGTGATCAACCATACAGCCTGTGTTTTCATCGGAGAGTATGTGGAAATTCAGATACGCGGGAAGGGCGACGCGGGGCCGGTTCACAGGATGGCGTTGAAGAGAAAGCCGACGATCAGGATGCCCGCCGCCACGACGCCGAAGAACGCGAAGATCAGCGGCAGCTTGAGGACTTTGCGAAGGATGATGGCCTCGGGGAAAGACAGCCCGATGACCGCCATCATGAAGGCCAGCACCGTGCCGAGCGCCGCGCCCTTGCCGAGCAGCGCCTGCACGACCGGGATGATGCCGGCGGCGTTGGAATACATCGGCACGCCGAGCAGCACGGCCAGCGGGACGGACCACCACGCGCCTTTGCCCATGATGGCTGCCATCGCGTTGGTCGGCACATAACCATGAATGGCCGCACCGACCGCGATCCCCAACACGACGTAGAGCCAGACGCGGCCAACGATGTCGCGCACCGCTTCGCGACCGGCCGCCACCCGACCGGCGAGATCGATTTTTTCCTCCGTCAGGTTGCTCGACCCCGTCTTCGTGGCATAGACCCATTCCTCGACGTGCCGCTCCAGCCCGAGCCGGCCCATGATCCAGCCCGCGACGATTGCGATGAGCAGCCCGGTGCCGAGATAAAGTCCGGCCACTTTCCATCCGAAAAGTCCGAACAGCAGCACCAGCGCGATCTCGTTGACCATGGGGGCGGAAATCAGAAACGAAAACGTGACCCCGAGCGGCACTCCGGTCGTGACGAAGCCGATGAAGAGCGGCACCGCCGAGCACGAACAGAACGGGGTCACGACGCCGAGCAGTGCCGCCAGGACGTTCCCGACCGATTCGCGTTTGCCGGCGAGGATCGCACGGGTGCGATCCGGGGTGAAATAGGATCGCACGATGCCCACGCCAAAGACCACCAGCACGAGCAGCATCAGCACCTTTGGAACCTCGAAAACAAAGAACTCCACCGCGCTCGCGAGACGGCTGTCCGCCGCCAGTCCGCAGACGCGATAGGTCAGCCAGTGCGCCACCGGGGCGAGTTGCCCGTACACCAGCCACCACGCGGCGACCAGCGCCAGCCCGGCGACGGCGTACCTCACCGCCACGGATGCGCCGCGCCGGGGGCGCGGGAGGGTGTCATGCGGGGTGACCGCGACGGGAGTATTCATGATGAAGTAGTCCGCAGAAATGCGAAATAGATGGGCAAAAAAACTCAGGCGCAGCAGCGGCGCACTTCCACGACCTCACCCCTGCCCGCGGCATCGAGGCAGTCGGTGAACGATTTCACGCAGGGCAGAGCCAGCCGGTAGAAGACGTGCAACCCCCGCTTCTCGTCTTCCAAGACTCCTGCGGCCTTGAGGACGGCGAGGTGCCGCGATACCGCCGACCAGCCCAGCCCTACCAGGTCGACGAGATCGCAGACGCAACGTTCGCCGGCGGCGAGTTCCTCGACGATGTGCAAACGCGCCGGATGGCCGAGTGCCTTGAACACCGCCGCCCGTCGACTGCGCTGGTGGGAGACGGATCGGGTGGCGCTCATCGCGGCACAACTATTTCACCATATTGCGAAATAGGTCAAGTCCGACAACCCGGGAGATCGAGGACGGAAGGCCTCCTGTTGATCGCGAGAAGCCCAGCTACTGCGGATAGCGAGCGGCCATCCCCGTCGCGATCTTCTGCTCGAAGAACCTGCTCACCGGCTGCGATCCCGGCCGGAAACAGCGATGCCGATTTCCTTCATCACCGCGCCGGCTCGCGGGTGCACGACGGGCTTCCAACCACCGGCACGTGGGTGAAGTCGGGATCGGGCCACCGCGGCAAAAGCCGCTTCACCCTCGTTGGGGGAGGTCTTTCAGGGACAACAGGGACTCTTCGCCGTCGGGACGGCCGCGGTCGGTGGATTGGTCGACGGCGCGGCTTCCGCGGCCACGACCGCGCCAGAGGCGGCGCCGCCGACAGGCTTGCGCGCGCTGATTTCAAGGCTCGTCACGTAGTCGCTCGCCTTCGCCCCTGCGGGCAGATGGGCGACGATCTTCCGATAGAGCGGGTCCTGCCAGTCGACCATGCGATCAATGTAATCAGACTTGGATTTGAGCACGATGCCCACGAGGCCCGCCGCCGTGGCCAGGCGCTCCGTTTCCGTGACCGTCACCGCCCCCGCCACACATCCGATCAAGGCCTCGACCATTTCGCTGATCGCGGACGGCAGGGGTTTGAGCAAGGCGAGATCGGAAACCGCCACCCGGCCGCCGGGCTTCAGCACTCGGGCGATCTCGCGCCAGACCTGGGGCTTGTCCGGCGAAAGGTTGATGACGCAATTCGAAATTACCGCGTCGACGCTGGCATCCGCCACCGGGAGATGCTCGATCTCTCCAAGGCGGAACTCCACGTTGTCCCAGCCGCTTCGCTCTCGATAGACCGCGATGTTATTGCGCGCCTTGCCGAGCATCTCCGCCGTCATGTCCACGCCGATGGCGCGACCCGTCGGGCCGAGACGACGTCCGGCGATGAACACATCGAGGCCGCCGCCACTGCCGAGATCGAGCATCACCTCTCCAGGCTGCAATGCCGCCAGCGCGTTGGGATTGCCGCAGGACAGACCCAGGTTCGCGCCGTCAGGCAGCGCGGCCAGTTCCGCGGCCGAATAGCCGATCTGTTGCGCGAGGGCATCGGCCGCATCCGGAGCCGAGCCGCAGCAGTTCGGCGTCGAGCTGCAAGAGGAGCCTTCGCGCATGGCGATCTTGCCGTAGCTTTCGCGCACCTTCGCACGCGTGTTTGCGGGATCGGTCAGTTCGGACGGCGTTTTCATGGTTTTGTCGGGTTGGGCCGATACGAGCGGAAAAAATCAGCCGGCGATCCGTTGCAGGGCGCTGGCCTGCCGGCGGGTGATGAGATCGACGCAGTGCAGAAAATCGGAAAAACACGGGCAGCTGAGCTGGTAGTAGACATTCAGACCGCGCTTCTCCGCCTCGATGAGTCCGACCGCTTTCATGAGGGTCAGGTGCTTCGACACCGTGGACATGTCGGCTCCGATGAGCTCGGTCAGTTCGCAGACGCAGCGTTCGCCGTCAGCGAGAGCCTCGGCGATCATGATGCGCGACGGATGGGCCAGAGCCTTCACGACGGCGGCGCGCTGGACCGCCCGCGTACGGGCAAGACGTGGATTCATACTTGGCAAACTAGCCAAGTAAGTTTCGAACCGCAAGCCGCCGGTCAGAACCCCGCGACGGCGGTGAGGCGCGAGCTGGCGACAGGCTCGAGGCCCCGAGCGCGTCCGGGGCTCGTGCTCAGGCCGGTTCGTCCGTAGGCCGCAAGCTCGCCCGCGCGGTCGGGCGCGATCTCGTTCGAACCGGGCGCCTGCGAGCAGGCGGCCTATCGCCGCTTCGCGGCTGACTGCGGATACCGTCGCCGCGAACTCGCTCGCGCAGAGGACCCGGAGACGCGCGGTCAGGGCCCACGGCGACCGCGAACACGAGATCCGATACGCGAGTGGGATCAAGGCTGGCCCGGCAGCATCTCCTGGTCGCCGATTTCGCGGGCCAGCCTTTCCCGGCGGGCGTGGTCCAGCGAGGCCAGCGGCAGGCTGCACAGCAAATCGATCCGGCGCTTGATCTGGTTGGCCACGGCGAAGAAGTGGCGGTAGGTCGCTTCCTCCGAGCCCTGGAAGGCGGCCGGGTCGGGGGAGCCCCAGTGCGCCACCACGGTTTCGTCCGGCCAGGCGGGGCAGGTTTCCCTAGCTTCGTCGCACAACGTGAATACGTAATCGAACTTCCGGCCGAGAAACTCGGCAATCGACTTCGGACGCGTACCCGCCACATCGATTCCGAAGGCCTCGCGCAGCACGCGGACTGTGTAGGAGTTGATCTCGCCGCGCGGATTCGCGCCGGCGCTGTAGGTTTCAAAATGTGCGCCGCCACGTTGCCGCAGGAGGAATTCGCCGAAGATGCTCCGGGCCGAATTCCCGTTGCACAGGAAAAGAACCTTGAACGGTGCGATGGGTTGCATTGGGAAAAAGGATCAGTGCCGCCGGTCCGTCGTGGGCTCGTGGATGCGAATCAGCTCCACGCCGAAGACATACCGATTGAGGAATATGTCCGCAAGCGGGTTACTGTCACATTTCGGTGTCGACGTGACGTCGCCTGCGCGGGCAACCGGCGAGGGCAACCGTTTCACGATACGGACAGCTTCGCCCACGACGGTCTGGCGCTCGAGGCCAGGCACCCGAACAAAGCGCACTCGTTTCCTCTTTGCCGGCTGGGCGGCCCGAAGCCCCAGGCGACGGTCGCCTGACGGCGGAAGGGCACCTGTAGATCGGGGTGGAGCGGTAGGCCGCCTGTGCGTGGGCGCCCGTTGGTTCGGCGCGAGCGTTCAATCGCGCGAGCAAGCTCGCGGCCTACGGGAAACCGGGTTTCGGTAGGCCGCCTGTTCGCAGGCGCCTGTTGGCGAATGCGCGAATCCGCGCGAGGAAGCTCGCGGCCTACGCAGGAGACGAGCCGCTCGCGGGCTAGGCGGCGCGGGTGTGGCTGGCGTTCCGCTTCTTCTTCCGGGGCGCCGCCGGCTTCGACTTGCCCGCTGCGGCCAGGCTTTCCTGGAGCACCTTGGCGAGATCGATGACGTTCGTGGCCGCGGCCGTGCGCGGTTTCTGTCCGGTGAGCCCTTTGCCGCCGGCCTTGATCTTTTGCTCGATCAGCTTCGTCAGCGCCGCGGCGTAGTCGTCGTGATACCGCTCCGGCTCCCACTCGGTCGTCAACTGCTCGAGCAACGTCTTCGCCATCTCCTTTTCCCTCGCTCCGACCGCCTTTTGGGGCGGCACCCGGATGCCCTCGGCGGGCGAGATCTCCTGCGCGAAATGCATCAGCTCCATCACCAGCAGCGAGCCGTTGGCCTTGACTGCGGCGAGGTGCTCCCGGTTGCGCATGGCCACCTTCGCGACGCCGACCTTCTGCGTCTCGGCGAGGACATCGCGCAGGAGCACGTAGGCGCCTTCGCCCCCCTTCATCGGCTCGAGATAGTACGGCGTGTGGAAATAGATCGGGTTGATCTGCTTCACGTCGACGAAGTCCTGAATCGAAATCGTGCTGGTCGATTCGAGTTCGACGGCCTCGAAATCCTTTTCGTCCATCACGACGTACTTGCCCTTCTCGTACTGGTAGCCCTTGACGATCTGGTCCCAGGGCACTTCCCGGCCATCGGCCTCGGCGACGCGTTTGAAACGAATCGGGCTCAGGTCGCTTTTCCGGAGCATGTTGAACGAAATCTTCTCGGTGCTCGAAGTCGCGGGGTAGACGGCGATGGGGATCGTCACCAGGCCGAAGGTGATCGAGCCCTTCCATATCGATCTCATGTTGCTCACAGACCCGCCCCGCGCGCGGTGGGTGCAAATTGTGAATAACTTCCTCCCCGGGAAAAATCCGAAGGGAGATCCCTGAGCGGCGGTGTGGCAGTCGGCGTTCGGAATCACCTGCGAGCGGGCTCCGACGGCACCTGGGTGCCCCAATGAAGTGAGCGGTGCATCCATCGGGCTCGCCTGCAAGCAGGCTCCTACAGGGTGGAATCCAGGCGGATGATCGGCGCTCGAACTGCGGCCGGCCGGGTTGCGCCCGAGAACTACGCTCGGCGCGGCGGAACGGGAAACGGGATGACGTTTGCCGGGAGCCGATCGAGCTTTCGGTGCGAGGGGGCCGGTGCGGCAACCGGACCCGATGCCCAGCCGTGCTGCTCGATCAAACTCCGGATGAGCGCGCGCTGCCGCGCCAGATCCGTGTCCTTGGGAACCGCGGCGGTGGGGCGTTTCATCGGTGCGATGAAAAGACATCCGAACGAGGCGCGCCCGGTCGAGCAAAAAACCCGCGCCGGACAGGGCTCTGCGCCGGAGTAAGAAAACCGCGGTAGGTGCGTTCCGCGCACGGAGTGCATTGTGCCGCAAGTGCGAACGCGCGGCGAGGCTCGCGGGGCAAGCTCGCGCGTGCAGCGATTTAGGGATCCGAAGCGCCGGGATCCTGATGGCGGGTGGAGCGATCCCGGTTGTCTTCAATTCCGGGGCCGGCGCATCCTAACGAATTCCGGTCCAGCTTCTACAATGAGACATCCCATCCTGCTCCTCACCTTCTTCGGCTTTTTTAGTCTCCTCTGCGGAACGCGGACGCACGCGGCCACGGAACCTTATTGGAACTGGCGCAATCCGTTGCCCCAGGGCAACGACTACAAGGCCGTGGCCTACGGCAACGGGCGCTTCGTCGCCGTGGGAGCGGCCGGGACCATCACGACCTCGACCGACGGTATCACGTGGTCCGCGGCCAATTCCGGCGTGAACGACGTCTTCGGATCCATCGCCTACGGCAACGGCGTATTTGTCGCGAAGCGGTATAGCACCGGCGATTCCGGTCTGCTCCTATCTGACGATGGTCTGTCCTGGAGGGTACCAGCGGCTTCTGTACCCAGCGGATGGGGTTCCGTCACGGTCGTGACCTATGCCGGCGAACGGTTCTACGCGCAGAGCTACTATGAATTCGGGGGATTGAATTCGAAGTTCGTGGCGACGTCCACGGACGGGGTGAACTGGACTCAATGCGCCAGCGCATCGGCGGCCAATATCGGCCGGATCGCGTTTGGGGGCGGCTCCTACGTTGGCCAGGACCTGATGACGGGCCAGCTCAGCAGCCCGGATGGTGTCACTTGGGCCGTCTCCGAAGCGAAAATGCTGAGTTCCACGGATGGCCTCACCTGGATCGCGGCCGGCGGGACGGGACTGGCGAGGATCACGGCCGGGCCGGTTTATTACGACGGACGTTGGGTGGTTGGGGGAGTGCTCGTCACGCAGGCGGCTGGGGGACCGCAACAGCTCCAACGAGCCCTGAGCACATCGACGGACGGTGGCGTGACCTGGAAAGTGGTTTGGAACGACGCGAACGCCCCGTGGACCTACCTTTCAACCATCGCGGATTTGGCCGTCTTCAACCAGAGACTCGTACTTCTGGGCGACCCGAATGTGCCCATCTTTTCCACCACCGATTTCGCAAACGTCCGCATCGATGTGCCGCGGCAGATGATCCAGCTCAACGGCGCCGTCACCTCTGCCGACCGGATCGTCGCGGTGGGGCGTTACGGTCAGATTCTCTCGTCGGGGGATGGTGTGAACTGGACTTCGCCGACATCGAGCAGCGTGAGCGGCTACCTGCGTGCAGCCGCCTTTGGTGACGGTCAGTGGATCGTCGCTGGAGACGCCGGATTGGCGGCCTCGCCGGACGGGATCACGTGGCGGATGCTGCCTGCTGGCGCGGGCTACACCGAAGGCTCGATCGCATACGGCAATGGGCGTTATGTGGCCGGCACGATCACCGGCCATGTCGGCGTCTCGACCGATCAGGGCACAACGTGGACGGACTCTGGCGCGATCGGCGCGCGCGGACCACTGGTGTTTGCGCAGGGGCATTTCGTCTCGGCGCGTGGTTTGATCAGCTCCACCGATGGCGTCACGTGGTCGGCGCCCGTGCCGCCGCCAAGTGGCACCGGAGCCTGGACCGGGGTTTTCGCGGTCGACGGCGTCTTTTACGCAGTGGGGACGACGGATGCCACGCAGCAGATGGACGGGGTGATCGCGCGTTCGGTCGACGGGCTGACGTGGACCGTGGTGGCGACCACGAACGCGCAAGTGGTGTCGGTCGGCGGCAAAGACGGCCTGCTTGTCGCCTCTGGGATGATCGGCGAAGTCTGGACCTCGACGGACGGTCTGACCTGGAAGAAGGCGGATGGGTCGCCGTTGATGTCCTACGGCGCCGCAGCGTCTGTGCTGTGGGTGGGCGATTCGCTGGTCGCTGTCACCTATTACGGACAAGTCGTCACATCGGATGATGGGATCACATGGGCGAAAGACGAGTTTGCCAGCTCCGGGTTGATGCTGGCGATGGTGGCGGGCAACGGTCAGGTGCTGGCCATTGGAGCTGGCGGTATGATTTGGGAGGTGGGCGCGGCGCGGTTCACGTGTCTGCCGGAAAGTCGCACGGTGGCGGCCGGTGATCCGGTGACGTTCAGCGTGGGCGTCACGGGCAAGGAGCCGCTGAGCTATCAATGGCTGAAGGACGGCTCTCCCATCGGCGAGGGGGCAGCCGAGAAGCCTCTCTCCTCCTCGGCCAAATCCACCTTGGCCAGTGGTCTGATCAACGGGGCGAAAAGCAGGACGCTCACCATCTCCGCCGCCAAGTTCAGCGACGCGGGAAGCTACCGGGTGGTGGTGTCCAACAGCTTCGGCTCGATCGAGTCGAGCGCCGCCGCGCTGATCGTCGGCCAGACGGTGAGCCCGCCGGCCATCGTGTCCCAGCCGGAGTCGAAAACGGTGAACGCCGGCGCCGCGGTGACGTTCAGCGTCGTCGCGACGGGTGACGCCCCGCTGAGCTATCAATGGCGCAAGGACAACAACGCCATCGCTGGCGCAACCGGCTCGACCTACACCATTCCCGCGCTCACGGCCGCGGACAGCGGCACCTATTCCGTCGTCGTGTCGAACAGCGCCGGCACGGTAACTTCAAGTGGCGCCACGCTCACCGTGCAGGCCGCGCGTCTGGTGAACATCGCCACCCGCGCCTACGCGACGACGGAGAATGGCGTGACGATCGGCGGGTTTGTGATCGCGGGCCACGAGCCCAAACAGGTGCTGATGCGGGCGGTGGGGCCAACCTTGACGACGCAGGGGATCGGGGCATCCGAAGTGCTGGCGGATCCCACGATCGAGCTGCATCACGGCGCGGACATGCTGGCCACGAACGACAATTGGGGCGACAACACCAACGCCGCGGCGATCACGTCGACCGCGGTGCGGGTCGGTGCCACCGCGCTCGACGCCAGCGACACGAAATCGGCGGCGATGCTGGTGACCCTCGATCCCGGCGTCTACACGTTTATCGCCAGGGGCAGGAACAACACCTCTGGCATCGTGCTGCTCGAGGTTTACGACGCGGATTCCGGCGGTTCGTCCTTCGTCAATATTGCGTCCCGCGTGCGCTGCACGACGAACGACGGCGTCGCGATCGGTGGATTCGTGATCTCAGGCAACGCGCCGAAGCAGGTCCTGATGCGTGCGGTCGGTCCGACGCTGACGACCCAGGGGCTCGGGCAGTCGGAAGTGCTGCTCGATCCGACGATGGAACTCCACCACGGCGCGGCGACCCTCGCCACGAACGACAACTGGGGTGACAACGCGAATGCCTCCGCGATCGTGAGCGTCGGCGCCCGGATCGGGGCCGCCCCGTTGGCCTCGAGCGACACCAAATCGTCCGCGTTGTTGATGACGCTCCAGCCCGGCGTCTACACCTTCATCGTGAGAGGCAAGAACGACACCACCGGTCTTGTCCTGGCGGAGGTTTACGACGCGGACTGACTACTCCTCCTTGGCGTAGGGCACACCGATCGCCTGCGGGGCGACCGCCCGGCCGACGAACCCGGCGAGGAGGAGGACGGTGAGCGCGTACGGCAGCGCGAGGACGAACTGCACGGGAACGACCCCGAGCACCGGCAGCGCCACGCCCTGCAGCCGGGTGGCGAGCGCATCGGTGAAGGCGAAGAGCAGGCAGGCCCCGAGGGTCGGATAGGGCCGCCAGCGTCCGAAAATGAGCGCGGCGAGCGCGAGGTAGCCCTTGCCCGCGGTCATGTCGCGCACGAAGCCGGAGCTCGCGGCGGTCGACAGGTACGTGCCCGCGACCCCGCACAGGACGCCCGAGATCAGCACCGCGCGGTACCGCAGGCCGGCCACGGAAACGCCGGCCGTGTCGAGTGCGGCCGGATTTTCGCCCACCGCCCGGAGGCGCAGGCCGAAGCGCGTGCGATACAGCACCCACGCACTCAGCGGCACGAGCGCCGCCGCCAGGTAGACGATGAGATTGTGGCCGCTCAGGAGCTCCGCGTAGAGCAGGCCGGGCAGCGGGTGCTCGCGGGCGGTCTGCGCCCACGGCCAGACCAGGCTGGTGAAGCGCTGCCCCGCGCCCTCGAGCTGCGGAGTCTGTCCGCCGAGGTCGAACCACGCCAGCGCGAGCGTCGGTCCGAGCCCCGCGACCATGATCGTGACCGCCATGCCGGCGATCACCTGGTTGCCGCGCTGGGTGATGCAGGCGAATCCGATCACCAGGGCCAGCGCCACGGCGGTCGCGATCCCGGCGGCGAGGCCCCACCAGGCGGAACCCGACACGGCCGAGACGGCGGCGGAGGCGAACGCCGCCCCGAGCATCTTCCCCTCGAGCCCGAGATCGATCACCCCGGCCCGTTCGGAATACAGTCCGGCCAGCGCGGCGAGCAGCAGCGGCGTGGCGACGCGAATCGTCGCCGCGAGCAAAAGCACGATGATGGTGTAGGTCTCCATCTTATGGCGACGAACGGCGGAGGCGCGCGAACGCGGCCGCCAGCGGCGCGCGGAACAGGTTCTCGAGCGCGCCGCAGAACAGGATCACGAGGCCCTGGATCACGACGACCAGGTCGCGGTTGACCTTCGGCATGTCGAACGAGAGCTGCGAGCCACCCTGATAGAGGGCGCCGAACAGGATCGACGCGAGGACCACGCCGAGCGGGTGGTTGCGCCCCATCAGCGCGACCGCGATGCCGACGAAACCGGCACCCCCGGGGAAATCGAGCAGGATGCGGTGCTGCGCGCCGAGCAGCTCGTTCAGCCCGAGCCCGCCGGCGAGCGCGCCGGACAGCAGCATCGCGGCCACGGTCACGCGCGTCCGGACGGATGCCGGCATAGCGGGCGGCGGACGGATTCTGGCCGGCGACGCGCCAGGCGTAGCCCCACCGCGTATGCCAGACGAACAGCCAGACCAGCGCCGCCGCGAGCAGCGCGATCCCGAACGCGGCGTTCAGCGGCGACGGGGCAAACGTCACGCCGATCCTCGCCAGCACGTCGCTGAGCGCGGGCATGAACGCATTCGCGCCGAACTCGCGCGTTTCGGGCGACTGCTGACCCGGCTTGATCAGCACGTTGACGAGCAGGTACGTCATCAACGCCGAGGCGAGAAAGTTGAACATGATCGTCGTGATGACGATGTGGCTGCCGCGCCGGGCCTGCAGCCAGCCGGGGATGAAGGCCCAGGCCGCGCCGAACACCGCGGCGGCCACGACCGCCAGCGGCAGCACCACGAAGGGCGAGCGGTCACCGAGCCAAAGCGCCACCAGCCCCACGCCGAGTCCGCCGACGTAGGCCTGGCCTTCGGCGCCGATGTTGAACAAGCCGGCCTGATACCCGACGGCCACGGCGAGGCCGGTGAAGATGAAATTCGTCGCGTAATATAGCGTGTAGCCGAGTCCGTCCTGCGAACCGACCGAACCGGCGACGAGCAGCCGCAGCGCCGACCAGGGATTTTCGCCCACCAGCCGGACGATCACGCCCGAGAGCGCGAGGGCGACGAGGAGGTTGAGGGCCGGGAGGAGCGCCAGCTCGGCCCACCGCGGCAGCTTCCGGTCCGCGTTCACTCCGCTCCTTTCACTCCGGCCATCAACAGCCCGAGCTTTTCCTCCGTCGCCTCGTCGCGGCGGAGGTGGCCCGCGATCGCGCCGGCGTGCAGGACGAGAATGCGATCGGCGAGCGCGAGGATCTCGTCGAGCTCGACGGAAACGAGCAGCAGCGCCTTGCCGGCGTCGCGCAGCGCCAGCAGCCGGCGGTGGATGAACTCGATCGCGCCGATGTCCACCCCGCGGGTCGGCTGCCCGACCAGCAGCACGCGCGGATCGGCCTCGATCTCGCGGGCGAGGACGAGCTTTTGCTGGTTGCCACCCGAGAACGCCGTGATCCGCCGGCCGGGCGCCGGCGGCCGCACGTCGTGCGCCGCCATGCGCCGTTCGCATTCCGCCCGGATGACCGCCGGCCGCAGCAGCCCGCCGCGATTGTAGCGGGGCAGGTCCTGGTATCCGAGGATCGCATTCGCCTCGGCGCTGAAGCTCGCGACCAGGCCCATCCGCAGCCGGTCCTCCGGCACGTGCGCCAGCCCGAGCCGGCGACGCGCCCGCGGGTCGACGCGCTCCGCCACGAGGTCGCGTCCGTCCAGGCGGATCGAGCCGCGGGAGGGCTCGCGCAGACCCGCGAGCGCCTCGAGCAGCTCCGACTGGCCGTTGCCGGACACGCCGGCGACGCCGACGATCTCGCCCGCGCGAAGTTCGAAGCTGACCTCCCGGATCCGCGCGACGCCGAACCGGTCGCGCACCTCGAGACCGTTCACCGTGAGCAGCGGATCGCCCGGGTGGGCCGGCGTTTTCTCGACCCGGGGCAGCAGCGACCGGCCGATCATCTTTTCCGCGAGTTCGGCCGCCGAGGTGCCGGACGTGGCGAGGTTGGCGACGACGGCGCCCTGGCGCATCACGGTCACCCGGTCGGTGACGGCCATGATCTCGCGCAGCTTGTGCGTGACCAGCACGACGGATTTCCCCTCGTCGCGCAGCCGGCGCAGCATCCGGAACAGCGCGTCGGCTTCCTGCGGCGTCAGCACGGCGGTGGGCTCGTCGAGTACGAGGATGCGGGCGTCGCGGTACAGGGCCTTGAGGATTTCGACGCGCTGCTGCAGGCCGACGGGCAGTTCGGCCAGGACGGCGTCGAGCGGGACGTCGAGGGCGTAGTCACGGGCCAGCGCCTCGAGCCGGCGTCGCGCCCGCTTCAGCCCGGCGCCGAGGAGGGCCCCGCCTTCCGCGCCGAGCACCACGTTTTCGAGCACGGTGAAGTTGTCCACCAGCATGAAGTGCTGGTGCACCATGCCGATGCCGGCGGCGATGGCGTCGCGCGGAGCCCGCAGCTCGACGGGCCGGCCGGCGACGCGAATCTCGCCTGCGTCCGCACGGTGGAAACCGTAGACCACGTTCATCAGCGTCGACTTGCCGGCGCCGTTTTCGCCGATCAGCCCGTGGACGCTCCCGGGTGCGACCACGAGATCGACGGCGCGGTTCGCGTGGACCGGCCCGAAGCGCTTGTCGATGCCCCGCAGTTCGAGGGCGGGGACGCCGGCCGGGGCCGCGTCGGCTGGAGGCGTGGCGGGCACGGGCGCTAGTTCACGCGGTACTCCGGCACCTTGATCCGGCCGCTGATGATATCCGCCTTCGCGGCATCGAGCCGCCGCTTCATCTCGGGGGTGAGGACGCTTCGGTTGTACTCGTCATAGGAATAATCCACGCCCTGCTCGGCGAGCCCGAGCACCAGCTGTCCGGGTTTCCACGTTCCGTTTCGGCTCGCCATGAACGCATGGTAGACGGCGACGTCCACGCGCTTGACGGCGGAAGTGAGCACGCTGCCCGGGTGCAGATAGTCCTGGTTGCTGTCGCAGCCGATGCTGAGCCGGCCGGCGTCCGCCGCGGCCTGCATCACGCCGATGCCGGTGGCGCCCGCAGCGTGAAACACCACGTCGGCCCCGCGGCCGAACTGGCTCTGCGCCAGCTCCGCTCCCTTCGTCGGGTCGCCCCAGGCCGCCGGTGTGGTGCCAGTCATGTTCTGGAACACCTCGGCCGCCGGGTTCACGTGCAGCACGCCCGCCACGTAGCCGAGCGCGAATTTCCGGATCAGCGGAATGTCCATCCCGCCGACGAACCCGACGCGGCCGGTTTTCGAGGCCATCGCCGCGGCCATGCCGCAGAGGAACGAGGATTCCTGCTCGCGAAAATTGACCGACTGCACGTTCGGCAGATCGACCACCGCGTCGACGATCGTGAACTGCACCTTCGGATATTCCTTCGCGACGCGCTCGACGGCGGACGCCTGGGTGAACCCGATCGCCACGATGATGGTCGCGCCGCGGCGGGCGAGCTGGGTCATCGCCTGTTCGCGCTGGGCCGCGTTCGTGACCTCGAACTCCCGCGGAGCGATGCCGGTCTCCTTGCGGAACCGCTCGGCGCCCTCGCTGGCGGACTGGTTGAACGACCGGTCGAATTTCCCGCCGAAATCGTAGACGATGGCGGGCATGAACGGGGCGGCGCGCACGGTGGACGCCAGCAGCGAAAGGATCAGGACGGAAAGGAATTTCATCATGCCGGGACGTGATTCGGTCGGGAATGGACACGCAGACGCTGGGGGCGCGAGCGGCTGGCGGGCAATCGTTATCCGGCCGGGTGGGACCGGCCGCCGACCGCGTTCGCCTGCGGGGTCACGGCGCCCACGACGGCGCCACGTACACATAGAACAGGACGACCAGCCCAACCGTCGCCGCCAGAACGACGCTGTGCTTGAAGGTGAAGCGGAAGAGCAACGATTCCTCCCCCGGCTTCATCGAGGTGGCGGCCGCCGCGACGGCGATGCCGGTGAGGCTGATCATCTTGCCCATGACTCCGCCGGCCGAGTTCGCGGCGGCCATCAGTACGGGATTCATGCCCAGCTGGTTCGCGGTCACGGTCTGGAGCGTGCCGAAAAGCGCGTTCGCCGACGTGTCGCTGCCGGTGAGAAACACGCCGAGCCAGCCGAGCATCGCGCTGAAGAACGGGAACAGCGCGCCCGTGCCGGCGAATGCCAGCCCGAGCGTGGTCGTCGCGCCCGAGTAATTCATGACGAACGCCATCGCCAGCACGGCGGCGAGCGTGAGTTCGGCCAGCGCCAGCTGGCGGGCGGTGCGGGCGACCGTGCGCGTGAACCGCGCCGGTGAGAGTCCCGCCAGAAACGAGGCGAGCACCACCGCGAGGAGACAGGCGGTGCCCGAGGACGAGAGCCCGTTGAAGGTGTAGACCGCCGGGGCCGGCGTGGGCGCGGCGACGACCGGCGGCATGCGCAGCACCGTGGCGTGGAGGCCGGGGCAGGCGAACGAAAGATCGGTGCTCTTGAGCCACACCTGCACCGGACGGTAGCCCCAGAGCAGCACGAACATGACCAGCAGCAGGTACGGGCTCCAGGCGAGCACGACGGTGCGGAGGCTCACGCCGGCGCCCGTCGGCGGCACGGCGGCGACGTCGCGCGGCCGCCAGCACCGGCACAGCAGCGCAAGCGCGGCCATGGTCGAGACGGACGAAAGAATGTCCGTGAGCTGCGGGTTGATGAAGTTCGACACGGCGAACTGCACGCCCGCAAACACGACTCCGCAGACCACCACGGCCGGGAGAACGCCCCGCAGCCCCTTCCACCCGGCGGTCACCACGATCAGGTAAGCCGGGATGATCAGCGACACGGGCGCGCAGATCCGCCCGACGCCGGCGCTCAGCCGGTCGACCGGC
Organism: uncultured Verrucomicrobiae bacterium; assembly: GCA_963705935.1. Classification (GTDB taxonomy): domain Bacteria; phylum Verrucomicrobiota; class Verrucomicrobiia; order Opitutales; family Opitutaceae; genus Opitutus. The sequence continues at coordinate 816,570 of OY970130.1, forward strand.
AGCCCGGTGGTGATCGCGAGCGTCGTGATCGGGATCGCGATCGAGCCGAACGCGACCGGCGCGGTGTTGGCGAGCAGGCAGATCCCGGCTGCGTAGAACGGCGACAGGCCCAGGCCCACGAGCATCGTCGCGGCCACGGCGACCGGCGTGCCGAAGCCGGCGGCGCCCTCGAGGAACGCGCCGAACGCGAACGCGATCAGCAGGACCTGCACGCGTGAGTCGCCCGTCAGCCGCGCGATCGAATCCTTGAGCAGGTCGAAGCGGCCGCTCTCGAGCGTGACGCGATAGAGCAGCACCGCCGTGAACACGACCCAGCCGATCGGCCAGAGCCCGAACGCGGCGCCATAGATCGCGGCGGCGATCAGCCGCCCGGGCGGCATGCCGTAACCGAAGGCGGCGACGAGCAGCGCGGCGGCCAGCCCGGCGAGCGAGGCCAGCCAGGCCGGCTGGCGTCTGACCCCGAGCAGAAAGAGCAGGGTGAAAAGCGGGACGGCCGCGAGCAATGCGGACAGCACGAGACCATGACCGAGCGGGGTGTAATTTTGGGGCCACATCGATGGGGTGGGTCGGCGGCGACGCGCGACTGTTGAAGCCGGCTCCGGCATCGCCTGCAAGCAGGCTCCTACATACAGGCGCAGCTCATCGAGACGATGCTGCTCAACCCGCTCAACTTCCAGACGCTGATCGCGACCAAACAGTCAGCGCTGGGGGGGCGTGTACAAGCTGACGGCGATCCGGCCACCGGGCGCGACGGAGCGCCTCGCTGGTTTTCAAAGAGGCCCGACTGCCGCTGGTGGAGAAATGGACGGCGACGCGCGATTGGAGCCGCTGGCGCGCGGTTTTTGCGCGACCAAGCTCGCGGATCTACGGGAACACCGTGCTCGTGCAGGCGGCCTGCTTGCGGGCGCGGTTCAGGCGATTCGCCATCGAGGCCGGCGGCCATGCCCCCATGCGCCGTCCGATGGAGCCGCGACGGCCCCCGTCGCGGACCGTCCGCTGCGCCTTGGGTCTAATATTAGAGTCCAGACGGTTTTGCGCTGCGACTGGGACTGGAAAATCTATCCGGAACCAACAGGATCAGTTTCTGATCACCGATAGGTTCGGGACTCTGGCGCCGGGGCTTAGGCCCGGCGCCTTTTTTCTTTCTCTCGTGCGGCCCGATCCGCGATGCACTCGCATGATCTAAAATTAGCGCAGGTCGACTTTTGCGCTGCAACCGGCCGGGAAAACACTTGGCTGCGTCTGGCCCGCCATTTCCAACGGCGGGCAAGTTCGCCCCGGTAAACAAGCCACACCTGGATCCGACGTTGTTGTGCTTCACGCGGTCAGGGACGCGGGATCGCCGGTGCGGCGAAGGTGAAAACACCGACACCATGAATCCACCTGTGAGAAAACTTTACGCCCCGTCCACACCGGCAAATCGCATGTACTCCCTCATCCGTTTTTTTCGGATCGCCGCCGGCGTGGCCGTCCTCGCGGCCGCCGGTGCCGCGCCCGCCGCCGCATGGGCGCTCGGCGACGCGTCGATCGTGACTTTCGCCCGGACGCGCGGTGCGTTTCCGCTCGTGCGCGACGGCCGTTCCGTGCCGCTGCTGGTGAGTGCCCAGGATCACGCGGGTGTGCTCCGCGCGACCCGCGATCTGCAGGCCGACATCGAGCGCGTCACCTCGGTCCGTCCGGCCGTGGAGACCGCCGGCCCCGAAAACTGGCCGGGCGCGGTGATCGTGGGCACCCTCGGCCGGAGCCCGTTCATCGATCAGCTCGTGCGCAACCGAAAGATCGATGTCGGCGGCATCCGCGGCCGGTGGGAGGCGTTCACCATCCAGGTCGTCGAGCGCCCGCTGCCGGGCGTCAAACGGGCGCTGGTGATCGCAGGCAGCGACAAGCGCGGGACCATCTACGGAGTCTACGAGCTCTCGGAGCAGATCGGTGTCTCGCCCTGGTATTGGTGGGCGGACTCCGTGCCCGCGCACCGCGACACGCTGTTCATCCTGCCGCGCCCGCTGGTGAACCGGGGGCCGGCGGTGAAGTACCGCGGCATTTTTCTGAATGACGAGGCGCCGGACCTGACCAACTGGGTGTGGGCGAAGTACGGCCAGGCCACTCCGCGCGCCAATCCTCCGGTTCCCCCCGGGGTGGCGAACTACGGCCACGAATTCTACGCGCGGATGTTCGAGGTGATCCTGCGGCTCCGCGGCAACTACCTCTGGCCCGCGATGTGGAACAACGCGTTCAACGAGGACGATCCGGAGAACGCGCGGCTCGCGGACGAATACGGCGTGGTGATGGGCACCTCGCATCAGGAACCGATGCTGCGCGCCCAGAAGGAATGGGATCGGCGGTACCTGCGGACGATCGGCCCGTGGAACTATGCGACGCATCCCGACGTGCTCGAGAATTTCTGGCGCGAAGGCATCCGGCGGAACCGGGACTTCGAGAGCGTGATCACGATCGGCTTGCGCGGGGCGAACGACACCCCGATGGCCCCCGGCGGACCGCAGGCGAACCGGGCGCTGCTCGAAAAGATCATCGAGCGGCAGCGGACGATTCTCGGCCAGGAGATGAATCCGGACGTGGCGAAGGTCCCGCAACTCTGGTGCCTGTACAAGGAGGTGCAGGACTTCTACGAAGCCGGGCTGCGGGCGCCCGATGACGTCACGCTGCTTTGGGCCGAGGACAACTGGGGCAATGTCCGGCGGCTGCCGACCGCCGCCGAGCGGCGCCGTCCCGGCGGCGCGGGGATCTACTATCATTTCGATTACCACGGGGGTCCGCGCAGCTACCAGTGGATCGACACCAGCCCGCTGCCGAAGGTCTGGGAGCAGATGTCGCTCGCCGACCAGTATGGCGCGGACCGGATCTGGATCGTCAACGTCGGTCACTTCAAGGGCTATGAACTGCCGACGGAATATTTTCTCCGGCTCGCGTGGGAGCCGCAGCGCTGGGCGAACGAAAACGTCGCGGAATTCACCCGCCTGTGGGCCGCGCGGGAGTTCGGACCCGGCCATGCGGCGGACATCGCCGGGATCCTGGCGAGCTACGCGAAATACAACGGCCGCCGGAAACCCGAGATGCTCGCGCCCAGCACCTACAGCCTCACCGATTATCGGGAAGCCGAGACGGTCGTCGTGGACTACGAGGCGGTCGTGTCGAAGGCGGAGCAGATCTCCCGCGAGCTTCCTCCGGCGAAACGCGACGCCTTTTACGAGCTCGTGCTTTTCCCCGCGAAGGCGAGCTGCCTCGTGAACGAGCTGTATCTGGCGGCCGGCAGGAACGCGCTTTACGCCCGCCAGGGGCGCGTCAGCGCGAACGGCTGGGCGGCCGCGACCACGGCACGCTTCGATGAATTCGTCGCCTTGATGACCTACTACAACCGGACGTTCGCCGGCGGGCGCTGGGACCATTTCATGGACCAGCCGGTGCTGGGGTACACGAGCTGGCGCGATCCGCCGGAGAACAGCCTGAAGCACATCGAGCTGGCGAAGGTGACGGCGGCGGTGGGCGCGTTGCCCGGCATCGCCGTCGAGGGATCGGCCGCCGCGTGGCCCGGGGCGTCCGGCGAACCGGCGCTGCCGCAATTCGACGCCTTCGCCAACCAGCAGTCCTACTTCGAGGTGTTCAACCGGGGCGCCGCTCCGTTCGAATTCACCGCCGAAGCGAGCGCGCCCTGGATCATCCTCGGCGAGACCAGGGGCAGGGTCGGCCCGGACCGCAGGGTTCCGGTTCACATCGACTGGTCGAAGGCGCCGGCTGGCACTGCGGCCGGAAGCATTCGAATCGCGACCGGCGCCGCCACTGTCACCGTCCGGGTCGACGCGTTCAATCCCACGCAGCTGAGCCGCACCTCCCTGCGCGGATTCGTGGAAAGCCGCGGTGTCGTCTCGATCGAGCCGGAACACTACACGAAGAAGAACGATGTCGGCGCGCGCCGCTGGACGCGCATCGACGACTACGGCCGCACGCTTTCGGGCATGAGGGCCGACGGCCCGGCCGACGTGGCGCCGGCGACTCCCGGCGTGGATTCCCCCTCACTGGAATACCGGATGCATCTCTTCACGACTGGTCCGGTGGAAGTCACGGCGATCACCGCGCCGACGCTCAATTTCATTCCGAACCGGCCGGTCCGGTATGCGGTTTCGTTCGACGACGGCGCGCCGCAGGAGGTCACGCTCGTGCCGCGCGGCTACACGGCGCAGAACAGCAATCCCTCCTGGGAGCGGTCGGTCGGGGACAACGCCCACTACGCCACCTCCCGGCTCACGGTGGAAAAGCCCGGCGATCACACGTTGAAGATCTGGATGATCGATCCCGCCGTGGTGATGCAGAAGCTCGTGGTCGATCTCGGCGGATTGAAGCCGTGCTACCTCGGGCCGCCCGAGAGTCCGCGTTTCGCACCCCGGTGACAAATCCAGCTCCCGCCGTGCCGCGCACGGGATTTGATTGGCCCATTCAACCCCGCCACGCAGTTTGCCCGGATACGCCATGAAACTCGGTCTCGGACTCTACCGGCACATGCTCACCCGCGAGAACTTTCAGTTCGCGCGCCAGGCGGGCGCCACCCACATCGTGGCGCATCTCGTCGACTATTTTCGCGACGGCTCGCACCCGCGCCGCGACGACCAGCCGACGGGCACGGACCGCGGGTGGGGCATCGCGGGCGATCCCGATCGCCTGTGGTCGCTCGAGGAACTCACGGCGTTGCGCCGCGACGTCGAGGCCGCGGGCCTGCGGTTGGAGGCGATCGAGAATTTCGATCCGGCGCACTGGCACGACATCCTGCTCGACGGACCGAAGCGCGCCCGGCACATCGAGAACGTCAAGACCATCCTGCGCCGGATGGGCGCGGCCGGGATTTCGGTGATGGGTTACAACTTCAGTATCGCCGGGGTGGCCGGGCGGACCACCGGCCCCTACGCACGCGGCGAGGCGCCCTCGGTCGGAATGGAAGGTCCGTACGATCTTCCGATGCCGAACGGAATGGTCTGGAACATGGTGTACGACGAGAAGGCGCCAACGGGCACCGTGCCGCCGATCTCGTCCGAGGAACTCTGGCGCCGGCTGGCGGCTTTTCTCGCCGAGGTGCTGCCGGTGGCGGAAGCGGCCGGCGTGAAGCTGGCGGCGCATCCGGACGACCCGCCAATGCCGACTGTCCGCGGACAGCCCCGGCTCGTTTATCAGCCGCGGCACTACCAGAAGCTCCTCGATCTCAGCCCGAGCGCCGCGAACACGCTCGAGTTCTGTGTCGGCACGCTGGCCGAGATGACGGAGGGAGACATCTACGAGACCGTGGACACGTACAGCCGGCAGGGCCGGCTCGGCTACGTGCACTTCCGAAACATCCGGGGCAAGGTCCCCACCTACAAGGAGACGTTCATCGACGACGGCGACGTCGACATGCTCCGGGTGCTCGAGATCCTGCGCCGCAACCGCTTCGACGGCGTGCTGATCCCGGATCACACGCCGGCAATGTCGTGCGACGCGCCGTGGCACGCCGGCATGGCGTTTGCGATGGGCTACATGAAGGCGGCCATGCGGACCCTGGGCATCACATGAACGCGGCGACCGTACACGCCGGCAGCGACGCGGCGCCTGCGAACCGCGAACCGCCGCCCGCGAGGCGGACCCCGCAAAAGCCATGAGCGTGCAGCTCCACGTCAACCACCGCGCGTGCGCCGCGCCGCCGGGGCGCTCGGTCTTCAGCTACGCCGAGGAGCTCGGGATCCAGGTGCCGACCTCGTGCAACCAGCAGGGGCGGTGCAAGGAATGCGTCGTGGAGGTGACCGAGGGCGACGAATGCCTCTCGCCGCGCGCGCCGGAGGAGAAGCATCTGAAGGGCGCGTTCCGGCTGTCGTGCCGCGCGCGGATCGCCGCCGCGGAAGGAACCGTGCGCTGCCACACGATGCGCCGCGGCGAGATGCGGATCGAGAGCCGGGCGTTCGAGCTGCCGGTGCAGCGGCAGCCCTGGGCGCGCGATCCGGCGGTCACGCGCGACGGCGACCGGATCCTGCTCGACGGCGAGGAGATCGATCGCGGGACCGGCCCGCTGCACGGGCTGGCGATCGACCTCGGAACGACGACGGTCGTGATGCGGCTGCTCAATCTCGAGACGGGCGAGGTCGTCGCCGATTCCTCGTTCGAGAATCCGCAGCGCTTCGGCGGCTCGGACGTGATGGCGCGGATCCAGTACGACACCGACGACCGGACCAAAACGCTGCAGCGGACGCTCGCGGGATACCTGAGCCGGGCGATCCAGGAGTTCCCCGTCGATCCGCGCACGATCTACGAGGTGGCGGTCGCGGGCAATTCGACGATGCGCGACCTGTTCTTCCGGCTGTCGGTGTATTCGATCGGCCAGAGCCCGTACCGCTCGATCACCGAGCTGGAACTCGAGGAAGGCAAACGCACGAGCACGAGCCTGGTCGAGCGCGGCGGGCGGCTGGGGCTGCCGATCCATCCGCGGGGGCGCGTTTACGGCCTGCCGATCATCAGCGGGCATGTCGGCGCGGACGCGGCCGCATGCATGCTGGCCATCGATCTCGCGCAGGAGGATCGGACCGTCGTCCTGATGGACATCGGGACGAACACGGAGCTGATCGTCGGCAACCGGCACCGCGTGCTGGCCGCGTCGTGCCCGGCGGGTCCGGCGTTCGAGGGCGGGCAGATTCGTTGCGGAATGCCCGGCCTCCCCGGGGCGATCGAGAAGGTCACGATCGAGCCCGATGGGACGGTGCAGCTGCGCGTGATCGGCGACGTGGCGCCGCAGGGAATCTGCGGTTCCGGGCTCGTCGACCTGCTCGGCGAACTGTTGCGCACCGGCCGGATGAACGCCCTCGGCCGGTTCGAGGACAACCCGGCGGACTTCGTCGTTGCGCCGGACGGGGATGAGCCGGTGACGTTCGGCGAGAGCGACGTCAATGCGCTGGCGCAGGCCAAGGGTGCGAACGTCGCCGGGCTGCGGATCGCTCTTTCCGAATACGGCATCGGCTGCGCGGACATCAATGTGTTCTACCTCGCCGGAGGCTTTGGACGCCGGCTGGACGTCGAATCGTCGAAACGCATCGGGCTGATTCCGGACATTCCCTCGTCGCGCATCCGGCAGGTGGGGAACGCGTCGATCGAAGGCGCCTGCATGGCCCTGCTTTCGCGGCAGAAACGGGCGGCGCTGGAGCAGCTCGTGCGCGGCGTGAAGCACTGCCGGCTCGAAACCCATCCGCAGTTTTTCGATCTGTTCGTCGAGGGATGCCAGTTTCACCCGGTGCGCGATGCCGACGTGAACGGCGCGCCGGCCGCGGAGAACGAGCCGGCCGGGGAAGGATCTCCCGCATGAGTGAGACGACGCCGGATCGCTGCGCCCGTTGGGAGCTTCGCGAACCCGTCGCGGAGGTGCCGGTGCAGCCGGAGGAATACCGGCGGCTGCTCGGGTATCCGGCGGAACACGTACCGGGCGAGCGGGCCCAGGAACTCGCGCGCTGGGCGCGGCAGTGGTATGGGGAACATGGCCGGCCGTGGCTGTATTTGCGCGAGGTCCGGCTGGAGGTTGGATCCGAGGCCGTGTGGCTGGATGGGATGGAGTTTCGCTCGCGACAACTTCACGGGCATTTGCGGCGGTTCGGCGCCGGCCGCGCGATGGTGATGGCGGTGAGCGCCGGTCCGGAATGCGAGGAGCACGCGCGCCAGCTGTGGGAGGACGCGAAGCCCGACGAGTATTTCTTTCTCGAGATGTACGGTTCGGCGGTGGTCGAGCAGCTTGCCGCCGGGGTCAATGGGCGGATCTGCGGTGCCGCCGACGAGGACGGGCTCGTTGCGATCCCGCATTTCAGCCCCGGGTACACCGCCTGGAACGTGGAGGACCAGGGCCGGCTGTTCGAGCTGATCGTGCAGGGCGCGACCGCTCCGCTGCCGGGGCCGCTTCAGGTGCTTGCGAGCGGGATGCCGAAACCGAAAAAATCGTTGCTGGCGGTGGTCGGGCTGGCGCCGCGCCCGGCGGAAGCAGGGACGGAGACGCGGCGGATCGCGTGCGAAACCTGCGCGCTATCCCCCTGCCGTTACCGGCGCTCCGCCTATCGCCCATCGCTGCGGGTGCACGACCCGGCCGCGGCCCGCGCACCGGAAACGGCCGCGGTGGACAGCCGCTACACCATCAACGTGCGGGCGCTCGAGAAGTGGGCCGGCGAGCGCGTCAGCCTCACCCGGCAGCCCGAGGGCGCGATTGACGCCTGTTTCCGGTTCGACGGCACCACGTGCTCGAACCTCGGCCAGCCGCTCGCGTTCGAGTACCGGGTCCGGCTGAGCGCTCCGCCCGGCCGTCCGACCATCGTCGCGGCGGAATGCCGGCCCGTCGGGGGCGACGAGGGGCACCGGTCCATGTGCGCGTACCTCACCGACGCACGGCAGCTCATGGCGGCGATCGCGGCGGAAAAACCGCTCCTGGGGCGTCCGCTCGACGACGTGTTCGCCTGGCACCGCGAGGCGGCGCCCACCGGATGCTACTGCACCGCGGACAGCCGCGAGCACAAATGGGGACTCGCGCTCGAAGCCATCCACTATGCGCTGGCGCGGGCCGCCACGGACGGGCCGGCGGCCGCCGCCGGAACCTCTCCACGGAAACCATGATCAAGCTCTGCGACATCAACCCGGCCGCGCGGGAGAAGCTGCCGCCGGCATTCCGGGACAAGTCCGGCATCGGCGTCCACTACGTCGATGCGTTTCTCACGCCGATGAACGCCGCGCTGCCGGACGACGTCCGCGTCTCCTGCAAGCGCAAGGGTCTGCGGATCACGCTGCGCGTCGGTACGAAGAAAGGCGACGGGTTGATGCGCCGGCTCGACGTCGGGCCGGACCCGGTCGCGATGCTTCAGGCCGCGCTGCAGGAGGCCGCGACCGCCGCCGGGGTGCAACTCCAGGTCACCGCCACCGAAATCCTGATCGAACCGTGAACCCGCCGGCGCAACGACGGTCGGGTGGCCGTTCGTCCGCGCGTCCGCACTGATCCGCCCGGCTCCCTTCTTTTCCGCGATACCGCTCCTCAACACCAGCCGCACATGACACCTGCACAATGGGACGTTTTCAAACGCGCCGCCCGGCGCGAGCCGCTCGCCGAAGTACCGATGGCGCTGATCATCGACAGCCCGTGGATCCCCGGGTACGTCGGCGTGAAGCATCTGGATTTCTTCCTCGATCCCGAGGTCTGGTTCCAGTCGCACCTGAAGATCCACCGCGAGTTTCCGGACATCATCTTCGTGCCGGGCTGGTGGATGGAGTACGGGATGGCGGCGGAGCCTTCGGTCCTGGGTTCGAAGATCAAGTTCTGGAAGGACAACACCCCGAGCGAGTACCCGATGCTGTTCAACATCGAGGACGTCGACCGGCTGCCGGAGTACGAGGTCGAGCACGATGCGTTCATGGCACTGACCCTGCAGCGCATTCGCATGCAGCGGCAGCGGGTCTTCGACACCGGCGAGATCATGCCGATCGTGACCTCCCGGGGCCCGATGTGCACCGCCGGGTTCGCCCGCGGCACGACGGAGCTGATGATGGACCTGGTCGAGAAACCGGAGTGGGTGCACAAGCTGCTCGACCTGTGCACGCGGGTGATCATCGACTGGCTGAAGGCGCAGGAAAAGGCCATCGGCCGCGACGTCGAGGGCATCTTCATCCTCGACGACATCGTCGGGTTCGTGAACGAGGATCACTACCTCGAGTTCTGCCATCCCTACCTGAAGCGGATCTGCGACGCCTTCCCGCAGGACTGGGTGAAGATCTACCACAACGACGCGGAGGTGGAGGCCTGCCTCGACCACCTGCCGGACGTGGGTTTCAACGTCCTGAACTGGGGCAAGCAAACCGACATCGCCGACGTGAAGGCGCGCGTCGGCTCCCGCATGTGCCTGATGGGAAACGTCAATCCCCTCGAGGTCGGCGTGCGCGGCACGCCCGCGGAGGTTCGGGCCGCCACGCTCGACGTGCTCGAGAAGAGCGGCGGCGAGGGCGTCATCCTCTCCGTCGGCGGCGGCACGAGCCCCGGCATGCCGCGGGCGAACATCGTCGCGATGCAGGCCGCGCTCGCCGAGTACAACCAGAAGCGGCGGAAGAGCTGAAGCGGTCCGGATCCCTGGCCCTGTAGGTTTTCCTCCGAACCTGAACCCCGCGCCCGCCATGCCCGACTACGCGTTGATGAACCAGTGCCTTTACGAAGGCAAAGCGAAGGAGGTCGAACAGATGACCCGCGACGCCCTGGCCGCGGGGCGCAGCGCGAAGGAAATCCTCGAGGAGGGGCTCATCGCGGGGATGAGCGTCGTGGGCGAGGATTTCAAATACAACGTGCTCTACGTGCCGGAAGTGCTGATCGCCGCGCGGGCGATGAAGGCGGGGATGGCCGTGCTGAAACCGCTGCTCTCGGCCGGCGCGAGCGGGTCGTCGGCCACCGGCCGGCTGCTCATGGGCACGGTCCGCGGCGACCTGCACGACATCGGCAAGAACCTCGTCTGCATGATGGCCGAGGGCGCGGGATTCCAGATCAAGGACATCGGCGTCGACCAGAGCGTCGAAAAATTCGCGGCGGCCGCGGACGACTTCAAACCCGACATCGTGGGGATGAGCGCGCTGCTGACCACGACGATGACGTACATGAAAGTCGTGATCGACCGGTTCCGCCAGCAGGGGCGGGGACACGTCAAGATGGCGATCGGCGGCGCGCCGATCAGCCAGATGTTCGCCGACGAAATCGGCGCGGACGGCTACGGCGCCGACGCCTCGAGCGCGGTCGACCTGTTTCTCTACCTCGTTGGCAAGGGGCCGGCGCCGGTCGCCTCGGCCAAGCGGGGCGTGGCGGCGCCCGCCGCCGTTGCCGCGCCGGCGGCGAGACCCGCGAATGCGAAATCCCGATACCAGATTCTGTACTGGCGGGATCTCCCGTCGCAGCTCCGCGTCTGGGACGACGCCGGGGAGATCAAGCTCGACCTGCCGGCGCGATTCGCCGAGCGCATCGACGCGGCGGCCCAGCGGCTGGGATTCACCGCGGCGGACGACTACACGGCCCAGTTCCATTGGGGCGAGGAGGCGGAGCACGACGGTGCGCCCGCCGAGGCCGCTGCGGCGATCCAGCGGGAACTCGAGGCCGCCGCGAAGCAGCCCGGAGCCTAGCCCGGATATTTCGCGAACATCGCGAAATATCCGCCCTCCGGGCCGACTTTGTCGGGGCTGACCGCGACGAAGTCGCTCCGGCGCAGGCGGACGGAAAGTCGGACGCTGCCACACTCTCGTTCGGGAAATTTCCGGGCTAGCTTCATTTCGGACCCGAGCCGGCACCGGGCCGCAGTCGAAGGTTCGTGGCTCGGCTTGTAGATGCCATGAGGCCGACAAGCGGAGCAAGAGGCTCCAACTTGTCGGCCCATGATAAACACAAACATTGCCAAACTGCTCGAGCGGCTGCTCGAGTCCAACTCCGAAACGATCAAGATCGGGTGTGACATCCACGCCCGGGATCTTGCGGTGTCGATCCAGGTGGACGACGCCCGGCCCTTGCGGCCGCAGATGATGACGCGCCCGCAGTTGCTGGTGCTGGTGCCAGGGCTGGTCAAAGCCGGGCGCAAGGTGCACGTGTGCTACGAGACGGGGCCCTGCGGCTATGGGCTGTACTTTGCACTCCAGGCGGCGGGGGCGAAGGCGTACGTGATCGTGGCGGAAGTGCTCGGGGATGGCCGCAAGCAAAAGACCGACAAACTCGATGCGGCGGCGTTGTGCGACAAACTGGACCGGTACGTGCGCGGCAACACCAAGGCGATGACGCCGGTGCGTGTGCCCACGGTGGCGGAGCAGCACGCGCGCAGCGAGTGCCGACTGCGCGAGCAGCAAAAGCGCAGCCGCCATCAATGGGAGGCCAGGGGACGCAGTTTGCTGCTGTTCTACGGATACCACGTGGTGGGAAAGTGGTGGACGACGCGGCGGTGGGCGGAACTGGAACCGACGCTCGATGCGTGGCTGATCGAGCAGCTCACGGCGATCCGCACCACGATCGTGCAGGTCGATCAGCAGGAGGCGGCCGCGCGGGCGAAGCTGGTGGCGCAGGCGCCCAAGCCGCTGCCCAAAGCGATCGGCGCCCTGACCTGGGTGCTGCTTGCCCGTGAGATCTGCGACTGGAAACGGTTCAAGAACCGCCGCCAGGTCTCGAGCTTCACCGGGCTTTGTCCCGGCGTGCACCAAAGCGGCGGGCGCCGGCGCGACGGCGCCATCAACCGCTATGGCAATCCGCGCGTTCGAGCGTTGCTGATTGAACTGGTCTGGCGGCTCGCCCGCTGGCAGCCGGACTATCCGCCGGTGCGCGCACTGGTCGCGGGGATCGCACGCGGCGCCGCCCGCAGAAAATGCGCCGTCGCTGCGGCCCGCAGGCTGGCCGTGGACCTGTGGCGGCTGGCGACCGCCCAGACCACGCCCGAGAAACTCAAACTGCTCGCGCCCACGCTCGGCTAACCCTCACGCCCCGTTTTCCTTCCCGCCGGAAGCGATCTTCGGAGTGTTGCGGCGCACGTTCCGCTCCTTGGTCATCAATGACCGTTCTGTAGATGGTGCCCCTTCACTCCGTCCCTTTTTTGCTCCTCCACTTTGCATACAGCATGTTGTGCCGCCAACGCGCACGGATAGCAGGTTAACTTGGACGATCAAACGTTCAGGTACAGGGACGTGAGACACTCTGAGCGGGGCGCTCGCCGCCCCCGCACCCCCGGCGGGGTAACTAACCCTAAGAAAGCAAACCCAACCCATCCCATGTAACACGGACTCTCTTTTGCGCTTGTCTCCTTCGGCATCATAGCAGGAGCGGCTTTATGCCGCGATCGAACGTCTGGCGTCGAGCGCACCGTGGTACGAACGCCTCGCAGATGGAACAGCCGCTTCACGTTGCAGGCCAGGCGGCTCATTTGAAGCCACCGACGGCCCCGGCTTGCGCTCCCCGCCGGTTATCCGTTTTCCTCGACCCACCCCATGAACAAACTCCGCTTCCTCCGGATTTCCCTGTGTCTGCTCGCGGTTCCATTCGCGGCGTTCGGCGCCACCAGCGTCGACGTCAAGGTCGACGTGGCCCGGCAGGGCGCTCCGATCAGCCCGTACATCTACGGCCAGTTCATCGAGCACCTCGGCCGCTCGATCTACGGCGGCATCTGGGCGGAGATGCTCGAGGACCGGAAGTTCTATTTTCCCATCACCGCCGACTACGCCCCGTATCGGAGTCTCCAGGACACGGCCTTCCCGGTGGTTGGGGCTTCGCCCTGGCAGATCACCGGCGACGCTTCCTCCGTGACGATGGTGAAGGAGGGGGCCTTCGTCGGCGAACATTCGCCGCGGGTCGAGGCCGGCGCCGGTCTCCGGCAGCGCGACCTGGCGGTGGTCGCCGGGAAGACCTATGCCGGCTACGTCTGGGCGAAGTCCCTGGACGGGACGGCCGAACTCGAGATCGCGCTGGTCTGGGGCGACGGCCCGAACGGCCGCGCCGCCCGGCGGGTGACGTACCGCGGCGGCGAGTACACCAAGCAGCCGGTGACGTTCACGGCCGCCGCCGGCTCGGACAAGGCGTCGCTCGAACTCCGGGTGCTGCGCGGGACCGTGCTGCTCGGGCCGCCCTCGCTCATGCCGGCGGACAACGTCGGCGGAATGCGCCGGGACACGCTCGCGCTGCTGAAGCAGCTCAATGGAACCGTTTATCGCTGGCCGGGCGGCAATTTCGTCAGCGGCTACAACTGGCGGGACGGGATCGGTGACCGCGACCGCCGTCCGCCGCGCCGGAACCCGGCCTGGACCGGCGTCGAGCACAACGATTTCGGCACGGACGAGTTTCTCGCGTTCTGCCGCGCGATCGGCACCGAGCCGATGATCGCGGCGAACACCGGGTTCGGCGACGCCTACTCCGCCGCCCAGTGGGTGGAGTACTGCAACGCCGGGAAGGCGACGATCGGCGGCGGCTGGCGCGCGCAGAACGGACACGAGAAACCGTACGGCGTGAAATTCTGGTGCGTGGGCAACGAGATGTTCGGCCCGTGGCAGCTCGGCTACATGCAGCTCCACCAGTACACGATCAAACACAACGAGGTGGCGGAGGCCATGTGGAAGGTGGATCCGACGCTGCAACTGAGCGCCGTCGGCGACCTCGACACCATCCCGCCGGTGCTCGACACCGGCTATCACCGGACCGGAATCGGCTGGTCGCAGGGAATGCTCGAGTCATGCGCCGACCACTTGACGCTCCTGTCGGAGCACTTTTATCGCGGCCGGCTCCCGTGGACGAAAGACGGACGCGCCGATCTGCTGACGCACGTCGGGATGCTGAAGGAATCGATCCGGAAGAAAGCGGACGGGCACCGGAAGCTGCAGGCGAGCCTGCCGAACCTGAAAGGCCGGCTGGTCCCGATCGCGATGGACGAGTGGAACTACTGGCACCGCGAGTACGTGTACGGCGAACTGGGCTGTGTGTATGATCTCGCGGACGGCCTGGGGGTGGCCGAGGGGCTGCATGAGTACTACCGGCAAAGCGACCTGATCCACATGGCGCACTACGCCCAGACCGTGAACGTGATCGGGGCGATCAAGACGACCAAGACGGCGGCGGAGATCGAAACGACCGGCCTCGTGCTGGAGATGTACCGCGCGCATTTCGGCCAGAAGCCGCTGCTCCTGGCGGACGGCCCCGAGCCGTACGACGTGGCCGCCGCGCTGACCGGCGACGGACGCACGCTGACGATCGCGATCGTCAATCCGACGAATGCCGAACTCGCGCTGCACGTCGCCCTGGCGGGCGCGGCGGTCACCGGACCGGCGACCCGGTGGCACGTCGCCGGCGCCAACGAGTTTGTGCACAACACCCCCGGTCAGCCGCGGGTCGTGGACATCGTGACGACTAAAGACATCCCGGCGACGGCCCTCACGGTGCCGGCGCTGAGCGCCACGTTGTTTGCGCTGCCGGTGCGCTGATATTTTCCGTCCCCGGCCGGCAGCCTTGGCTGCCGCACCGGTTCCCGCAGGCTGTCGGACTTCGGCGGCGCAGAGCGAGCGCCGCCAGCAAGTCTCGCGCATGTGGCCCCGCAGTACTCGTGGATTGGCGATGGCACTGGCAGCCGGGCAGGTGCCGATGTTCGTATTGCGAACATCGAGCGATTGGCGGCGACTCCAAAGGCCGGTACCGGCGCCGGGGCGGCGGCGACTCCGGAGAGTCTCACGTTCGAACGGAAAACAAATTGTCCGCCGCGGGGAGGCGCGCTTGGGTGAACCGATGAAAATCCCCCTTCACGAGGTCATCCGCGGCAAACGGCTGGTGTGCGATGGCGCCATGGGCACGCAGCTGATGCTCGCCGGGCTCGAGCAGGGTGGGTGCGGTGAGGCGTGGAACCTGACGCATCCGGACCGGGTGCTCGCGATTCAGAAACGCTATGCCGACGCTGGGGCGGATTGCCTGATCACCAACACCTTTGGCGGCAGCCGCGTGATGCTGCGCCGCCACGGACACGACGGTGAGCTGGCGAAGATCAATGCGGCGGCGGCCGGCATCGCTCGCCAGGCATTCGGCGGCCGGCCGGGCTATGTCCTCGGCGACGTCGGCCCGCTGGGCTCGCTGCTCGAGCCCTACGGTGACCTGCCGCTCGAACAGGCCCAGGCCGCGCTCGAGGAACAGTGTGCCGCGCTGGTGCACGCCGGCGTCGACGCGATCATCATCGAAACCCAGACCTCGCTCGAGGAACTCAGCATGGCGATCGATGCGGCGAAGGCGGCCGGGGCGCCGACCATCATCGCTTCGCTGGCGTACGATCTCTCGGCCGACGGCACGTTTTACAAGACGATGATGGGCGTCGGGCCGGAGGATGCCGCGGAGTTCGTCCAGGCGCGCGGCGCCCACGTGGTGGCGCTGAATTGCGGGACCGGCATGGACATGAACGGCGCCGCCCAGGTCGCGCACATTTACCGGGGACACTGCACGCTGCCGATCATGGTCCAGCCCAACGCCGGGCAGCCCGTGCTCGAAAACATGCAGGCGGTGTACAAGCAGCTCCCGGCCGACATGGCGAAGGGCGTGCCCGACGCGCTGCGGGCGGGGGCGGCGATCATCGGTTCGTGCTGTGGCAGCACGCCGGACCACACACGCGCGATCCGCGCCGAGGTGGATGCGTTTGTTGCGGCCTCGTGAGTGTTCCCACCCCTCCGCACCGTGGCCGCCCGACCCACCCGTGGTCGGGCGAATTTTCCGGGCTCGCCCACTTTGGTGACTCTTCCGACGGGACGCCGCGCCCGGCACCTGCGCTCTTTCCATGAATTCACTGACATTTCCGGAAGTTTTCTCCCTGCGCGGACAACACGTGCTGATCACCGGCGGCGGGACGGGCATCGGCTTTGCCGTGGCGCGGGCGATGCACGCCGCGGGCGCCCGGGTGATGCTCGTCGGCCGGCGGGAGGCGGAACTGACCGTGGCGGTCAAGGCGCTCGGGGCCGGCGCCTCGTTCACCGTGCACGACGTCACGCACCTTGACGCGGCGGCGGCGCTGGTCGAGCGGGTGACGAAGGAGCACGGACCGATCACCAGCCTGATCAACAACGCCGGGATCCACCTGAAGAAACCCGCAATCGAGACCACGCCCGAGGAATTCCAGAAGGTGCTCACGACCCACATCCTCGGCGCCCATGCGCTCTGCCGTGCCGTCGTCCCCGGGATGATCGAGCGGAAGCACGGAACGGTGATCTTCATGGCGTCGATGGCCTCGCTGTTCGGCATTCCCATGGTCGTCGCGTACAGCGCGGCGAAGTCCGCGATGATCGGCATGCTGCGCACGATGGCCACCGAATGGTCGGGACACGGGATTCGGGTCAACGCGATCGCCCCCGGTTGGATCGAGACGGAGATGTCGCGCAAGGCGCTCGACGGCGATCCGGTCCGGCGGACGAAGATCATCAGCCGGACGCCGATGGCGAAACTCGGCGATCCCTCCGACGTGGGCTGGGCGGCGGTCTATCTCGCATCTCCGGCCTCGAAGTTCGTCACCGGCGCCGTGCTCCCGGTCGACGGCGGCGCCAGCATGGGTTTCTAGTCCGGACATTCCGCGAACGAATATATTGGGCGCCCGAGAATTTCCGTCCGCCCGGCCGGCGGAGCGAGTCGGGCGCGGTCAGCCCGGAAGATTCACGAGCGAGAGTGTTGCAGGGTCCGAATTCCGTCCGCCTGTAACGGAGCGACTCCGTCGCGGCCTACGCGGACAAAGTCAGGTCGCAGGGCGAATATAGCGCGATCTTCGTGAAATATCCCGGCTACTCGTTGCCAGTCAGCACCTGAAATGCGTTGCAAACCACCAGCGTCAGCCCGACGCTCCAGCTTTACCGCGCCCGTCCATTCTGTCACCGAGCTGGTATCAATAACACGGTTCGGCGAAAGCAGGCGTTCCCCAATGCGAAACCAAGTTCCTGAGTTTGCCGTCGGCTGGGGCACACTCGCGTTGATCAATGCTGGCTTGGCTCAGGCGAAAAATCGCAGCGGCCTGGCCTGGTTCCTTGCGAGTCTGTTTGCGGGACCGCTCGCCACACTCCTGATCGTGATGCTTGGCAGGGTTGAACCGACAGATCCGTCGGCAGTGAGCGGCAGGCGTTTCAATCTCCCGGATTTCAGGCAGCAATGATCCCGGAGCCGAACCAGCCGGCGGAACCAGACCAGCCGCCGCAGCGCAACGCGGGCAGCCGTCCATCTTCGGGAGGCTCGCCCGCATCCGAAACTCCGCCCTCGCCCGGCCCACGTGGCTGATCTCTGGTCATTAGGCAAACCCCATGCCGGCTCTCCATGTAATTCGAAAAGACGATCCCAGCTTGCCGCAGATCACACCGGTAGCGCGTGGATCGAATGCGTATCGAAGCGGAAATTGGGTCATCGCCGAAGCGACTGCGAGGGCGCTTGTCGGAGGAAGAATCTACTTCCACAGAGAGCAGCGGAAGCCGTCGTTTTATGGCGGCACCATCACCGCCGTAGAGAAAATAGGCGAAGGCGAGAATACCGGGCGTGTTATTTTCACGTTCGAGTATGATCAGGCTTGTCGAGGCGTAAGCACGACGCGTGAAGGCTGGGCGCAAGAGATGAAGATCATCGCATGAAAGAAGAGCCGAACCACCACAGCGCAACGCGGGCTACCGTCCCTAGTATCTAGTTGCTAAAGAGAGCGTGATAACGTGACATCCTGGGATGCCACGACCTGCTACGCCTGTTGACTTGAGTATTGAGGAACGCCGGGACGTGGAGGCGCGGGTGCGTCGCCACGGAGCCGGCCAACTCGAAGTGTTGCGCGCCAAGATCCTGTTGGGCGCAGCGGCGGGCGAGAGTACGCAGGCACTGGCGCAGCGCCTCGACGTGCGCACTGGAACGGTCAGCAAGACCCGTCGGCGGTTCACAGTGGAACGTCTGGGCGCCTTGGTCGACGCCCCGCGATCGGGTCGTCCCCGGCGGTATGACGCCACGGTGGAGCAACGCGTGCTCGCCACGCTGGATCAACCGCCTCCGCGGGGTTTCGCCCGGTGGAATGGGCCACGGCTGGCGGCACATCTGGGCGATGTCGACGTTCATCAAGTTTGGCGGGTGTTGCGCGTGCGCGGCATCAGTTTGGAACGTCGGCGTTCCTGGTGTTTGTCGACCGATCCACAGTTCGAACAGAAGGCCGCCGACGTTGTGGGGCTGTATCTGGCGCCGCCGGTGAACGCCGTGGTGCTGTCCGTCGACGAGAAACCGCACATTCAGGCGCTGGAGCGCTCGCAAGGCTGGTTGCGGCTGCCTAATGGCCAAAGCCTGACCGGTTTTTGCCACGAATACGAGCGGCACGGCACCACCACGCTGTTCGCCGCGCTCAATATCGCCACTGGCCAGGTTCGGGCTGGCCACTACCAGCGCCGGCGGCGGCTGGAGTTTCTCGATTTCATGAACCAGGTGATCGCCGAGCATCCGGACCGCGAAGTGCATGTCGTGCTCGACAATCTCTCCACCCATAAGCCCAAAACCGATCGATGGCTGGCGGCCCATCCCAAGGTCCACCTGCATTTCATCCCGACCCATGCCTCGTGGCTCAATCAGATTGAAGTCTGGTTCAGCATTCTCAGCCGGCAGGCCTTACGCGGCGCCAGCTTCACCTCCGTGGCACAGGTCCGCACCGCCATCGACGACTTCATCACCGCCTACAACCCAAACGCACATCCGTTCGCTTGGACAAAAGTCGACGTCCGCCCAAAGTCTCTCGCCAGTAAATACGCGGACGTAGAAAAGTAGATACTAGTCGATCGATTCACTGGCATCCGAAACTCCGTCCTCGCTCGGCCCGCGTGGCTGATCTGAAATGTTAGGCAATCTACACGATGAATACATTCTGGAAATCGTTCGGGTTGTTCGTGGCGGGCTTTGCCACGTGCGCGCTACTCATTGTAGGCGGGTGCACGTTGTTCTATTTCGTAAGCATGAAGCCGATGATGAATCGTATTGCGAACCAAGGACTGCGAACGCCGTCGTTTCCAGCGGATCAGCGGCCCGCGGTTCTTGATGGAACCTGGACGAAGAGCGACGGCAGCAAGCTTAGTTTGAAGGAAGTGCGTGGGAAGGTGGTCGTCTTGAACGTTTGGGCAACATGGTGCCGCCCATGTATGGCTGAATTGCCCACCCTTTCGAAATTGGCGGCGCATTACGGCGCGGATCATGACGTGAAAGTGATTTGTGTGACGAAGGAACCTGTTTCGGTGGTCACTCAGAAGCTCAGAGCAAGTGAAGCATTGTCTATCGCGTATAGCACCGACGGATCGAATTTGCCGGATGTATATTCAACTCCGGCCATCCCGGCCACTTTCTTGATCGATAGGAATGGCGAAATTGTCTTTCAGCATGTTGGGAGCGCCGATTGGTCGAGCGCCGCGGTGATCGATCATATCGAAAAGCTGAGAAAAGAAAGGCCGAACCCGGACAGACCCGAATGCCCTGCCCGTCATGCCCGGGCGGACGCACGTGTCGCGCCGGCCACGACCGCGGGTCATCGTCGCCTTTAGCCTTCAAGAACATCCTGCCCTATGAAAAGCCTTCGCATCATTTGTTTGTTCTTCGCAGTCAGCGCGGCTGCAGCAGCGCTCGCCGCCGATCCCACGGGCACTTGGAAATGGACTACCCGCTCGCCTAACGGCCAGATCGAAACCAGCCTCAAGCTCGAGTGGAAGGAGGGCAAACTCGCCGGCGCCTACTCGAACCAATTTGGCGACACCGCGATCAGCAGCGCCACCCTCCCGGACGACGTGATCGCGTTCGAGGTGGTGCGCGATCTCGGCGGAAACAAATATGTGGTGAAGTATCGCGGCAAGCTGGAGGGCGATACGATCAAGGGGACCATCGAGGCGCCCGGCCACGGCGGCGGCGAATCGCTCAAGCTCGACTGGAACGCGAAGCGCACGCCGAGTGAGAAGGTGGGCGACGCGACGCCAAAGAACTGAGCGGTCGCAGCGAGGCTCGATCGCCGAAGTCGCTGGACTGGAAAGTCGCCCTCGCCGTCCACCTGAAAGAGCGCACCCAAGCGTCCAATTCCTGGCTTGCCGAACGCCTCAAGTTTGGGCGGGCCACCTACGTGAGCCGACTGGTCTCACTCGGCCAGCCGACGGCACTAGCCAACACCCGAGTTATCCAAGCTTAGGGAGAAATGTACAACCTGACCCCTTGGGATCGTTCCCCATTGGGGTTACAGTTTGCCATGGCATCGTGGAGATATGTGTAACCCATCATCCCGGATTATCTGTCACCTATCTCTCCGGATCGTACCTCGCCCGGCGTTCGTGAAATTTCCGAACCAATAATCGCACCCGTAAACCGCGGCCGGCTGCAGGCGCCCGGTGTCCCGGCTATCCGGCCTGTTGCCTGCTCCCTTTCACCTGCTCCCGTTCCCCCTGAGTCATACGGCTCGCGAAACGGCTCCGGCTCCGTCACTTCTTCAAACGGCGCTCGTCCTGCCCGTTTCTCGCGACCATGAATGTACCCCGAATCCTTCGTCTCTCGTTCACCATGCTTCCCCTGGCCACGCTCGGGCTTTTCCCCAACACCGTCCGCGCCGACGACTCGACCTCGACGGTAGGCCAGTTCACGCACCACGCCGACATCGGCGCACCGGAAATCGCCGGCAACACGACCTACGATCCCGGCACGCAGGAATACCGGCTCACCGGCTCCGGACAGAACATCTGGACGGGCGCGGACCAGTTTCAGTTCGCGTGGAACCAGATGAAGGGCGACTTCATCGTCCGCGCGCGGTTCGAATTCGTCGGGCTGAGCGGCGATCCGCACCGGAAACTCGGCTGGATGCTGCGGGCCGGCCCGGAGCCGGACGCGGCGTACGCGGATGCCTGCGTCCACGGCAACGGACTGGCGTCGCTTCAGTTCCGGCGCACCAAGGGCGCGGCGACGGAGCAGGTCGAGCTGCCGCTGCAGGGCGGCGACGTGATCCAGTTCGAACGGCGCGGCAAGGTGCTGACGTTTTCCTGCGCCCGCTACGGCGAGCCGTTCGTCTCGGCGTCGGTCTCGGATCTCGACCTGCCGGATGAAGCCCTCGTCGGCCTGTTTCTCTGCGCGCACAATCCGAAGGTGAAGGAGGAGGCGGTGCTGCGCGACGTCCGGATCATCCGGCCCGCGAAACCCGACTTCCATCCCTATCAGGACTACATCGGCAGCCAGCTCGAGATCCTGCACGTCTTCAATTCGCGGCTCCTCGCGCTGTACCGCTCGGCCGAGCCGTTCGAGGCGCCGAACTGGATGCCGGATGGCCGCACGCTGATCTGGAACGTCAGCGGTGCGGGCAAGGCGAAAGGGCTGCTGCGGACGTACGATCTGCGGACGGGTGCCGTGGCGCCGCTGGAGACCGGGGTCGCGATCCACAACAACAACGACCACGTGCTCTCGTTCGATGGCAAGATGCTCGCGGTCAGCAATCACACGCCGGAGGACGGCGGGCAGTCGGTCGTCTTCACATTGCCGGCGACAGGCGGGGCGGCGACGCGGATCACGCCGAAGTCGCCTTCGTTCCTCCACGGCTGGTCGCCG
Organism: uncultured Verrucomicrobiae bacterium; assembly: GCA_963705935.1. Taxonomy (GTDB): domain Bacteria; phylum Verrucomicrobiota; class Verrucomicrobiia; order Opitutales; family Opitutaceae; genus Opitutus. The sequence goes on from OY970130.1 coordinate 838,630, forward strand.
GACGGGCAGACGCTGGTCTACACCGGCGGCCGCGGCGGCAAGTTCGACATCTACCAGATTCCCGCCAAGGGCGGCGAAGAGGTGCGGCTCACCAGCAGCCCGGGGCTGAACGACGGCCCGGAGTATTCGCCGGATGGAAAATACATCTACTTCAATTCGACCCGCACGGGGCTGATGCAGATCTGGCGGATGAAGCCCGACGGCTCCGACCAGGAACAGGTCACGAACGACGATTTCAACAACTGGTTCGCGCACCTCTCGCCCGACGGGAAGTGGATGGTGTTCGTCTCGTACGCGCCGACCGTGAAGCCCGACGACCATCCCTACTACAAGCAGGTGTACATCCGGCTGCTGTCGACGAGCGGCGGGCACCCGCGGGTGATCGCGTACGTCTACGGCGGACAGGGAACGATGAACGTCCCCTCCTGGTCGCCGGACGGAAGTCACATCGCGTTCGTGAGCAACACGGTCGTCGAGTAGGCGGCAGCCGGGGGCGGGCCGGCAGCAGACTTGACCCGCCGTCTGGATGCGGCATGAGCACGGGTGAGCGTTGGTTCTCCGCCGGCGGCGGCGGAAGGCATTTTCCCCATCCCCATGAACTCATTCGTCCGACGTCTTGGTCTCCCGTGTCTTTGTTCGGCTGGCGCGCTGATGCTTTCCGGTGCGGTGGCGCGCGCGGAATGGACCCGCACCGACAAATCGCTCGCCTGGGGGCTGGGCGACAGTGCGATCTGGCGGTTCTCGTTCGATCCGGCGCTGGGCAAGACATTCTTCCATCCGGTGTCGCTCGACGGAGTCTCCAGCCTCACCAGCTTTCGCCCCAAGGACCATCCCTGGCACTACGGCCTCTGGTTCTCGTGGAAATACATCAATGGTGCGAATTACTGGGAGGAGGAGCAGGCCACCGGCCGCGCCGAGGGCTCCACGCGGTGGACCACGCCCCGGATCGAAACCCAGCCGGACGGCGGCGCGATCATTCGCTACGACGTGACCTACACGCACCCATCGGGCCGCGTGGATCTGCGGGAACAGCGCGAGATCGTCGTCTCCGCTCCGGGCGCCAACGGAAACTACACCATCGACTGGAAAGCGCGTTTCACCGCGGGCGACGCGGGTGCGGTACTCGACCGCACGCCGATGCCCGGCGAGCCCAAGGGACAGGTGAATGGCGGATACGGTGGGCTCGCGCTGCGCCTCGCCGGGGCTCCCGCCACGGTGTCGTACGTCACGAGTGACGCCGCCGTCACTTCCTTCGTGAGCGAGCGCGCGCGGCCTTCCGCGGTGGCGCTGGGCTGCAATGTCGTCGAGGACGGGCAGGGCGTCGGAAACATCGCGATCCTGAGCGACCCGTCGAATGCCGGGGAGAAGGCGCCGTGGTACATCGTGAACGGGGCCGACATGCACTTCGTCTGTGCCGCGATTCTCGCGCCCAAGCCGCGGACGCTTCCCGCGGGGAGCGAGATGGCGCTCCGCTACCGGATCATCGTCGCTCCGTGGGAGTGGACGCCCGAGCGACTCCAGGGCGCGGTCGCCGGCTGGAAGAAGTAGCCGGGGTTGCGCTCGTGGAGCCTCTCGACCGGACGGCCCATTCTTTCAAATCCGGAGGACGATCGGTGGTCGCAGTGGCGCCGCCGCTTCCCAACAGGCATGAGCCGGTGCGGCACCGGCTCGGCCGAATCCCACCTCTATTTCACATGAAGATCTCCACCTGGTTTCTGAGCGCGGCGGTGCTGGCGGTATCCGGTGTCCCCGGCGCGAACGGCGCGTCCGTGGCGCCGGCGCCGGGCGCCCGCCCGGCGGTCGTGCTCGCGGCGGGTTTCGATCTGGCCGACGTCCGGTTGCTCGACGGGCCGTTCCGGCAGGCGCAGGAACTCGATCACCGCTACCTCTTGTCGCTCGATCCCGACCGGCTGCTGCTGATGTTTCGCGTCACCGCCGGCCTTTCGAGCAATGCCCGTCCGTTGGGCGGCTGGGAGAGTCCCGGAGTCGAAGTGCGCGGGCATTCGCTCGGCCATTACCTGTCGGCGTGCGCGCTGATGTACGCGAGCACCGGCGACCCCGAACTCCAAAAGCGCATCGACCACATCGTGAGCCAGCTCGCCGAGTGCCAGGCGAACATGGTGGCGCAGGGATATCATCCGGGTTACCTGTCGGCGTTTCCCGAGTCGCTGTTCGACCGGGTCGATGCACGGAAGCCGGTGTGGGCCCCGTGGTACACGATGCACAAGATCATGGCCGGGCTGCTCGACGCGCATCTCCAGGCTGGCAATGCGCAGGCGCTCGACGTGCTCACGAAGCTGGCTGGCTGGGTGAAGTTTCGCGTCGACCGGCTCACGCCGGCCCAGATGCAGGCGTCGCTGGAGACCGAGCACGGCGGCATGAACGAGGTGTTGGCGAATCTGTACGCCGTCACCGGAAACCCGGACCACCTCCGGCTCGCGCAGGCGTTCAATCACCGCGCCGTGTTCGATCCGCTCGCGCGCGGCGACGACCGGCTGGATGGACTGCATGCGAACACGCAGATCCCGAAGATCACGGGCGCCGCGCGGGAGTACGAACTCACCGGCAACACGGAATACCGCGACATCGCGCGGTTCTTCTGGCGCGAGGTGGCCCTGCGCCGGTCGTATGCGATCGGCGGCGACAGCGACGACGAGCATTTCTTCCCGGTCGGCGACTTCGCGAAGCACCTGAGCCCCGTCACGGCGGAGACGTGCAACACGTACAACATGCTCAAGCTGACGCGGCACCTGTACGCGTGGGAACCGGCGGCCGCGTACATGGATTTCTACGAGCGGGCGCTCTACAACCAGATCCTGGCCTCGCAGGATCCCAAGACCGGGATGTTCGAGTACTTCATTTCGATGGAGCCCGGCCATTTCAAAACCTACTCCACCCCGGAAAACTCGTTTTGGTGCTGCGTTGGCACCGGCATGGAGAACCACAGCCGGTACGGCGAAGCCATCTACGCCCATGACCGCGATGGCTTGTTCGTGAATCTGTTCATCGCGTCGGAACTGAACTGGCGGGAGCGCGGTGTCGTCGTGCGGCAGGAAACCGCGTTTCCGGATCAGCCGGTGACGCGCCTGCGGATCACGACCCGGCAGCCGGCGACCTGGACGCTGAAGGTGCGCCAGCCTGCGTGGGCGTCCGGCGCCATCGGCCTGGCCGTGAGCGGCGCCGCGACGACGGCGACGGCCGATGCCGCGGGCTACGTCGCGATCCGGCGCGAGTGGCGCGATGGCGACGTGGTGGAGGTGACGCTGCCGATGACGTTGCGAACCGAACCGCTGCCCGGCAATCCGGACAAAGTCGCGATCTTCTATGGACCGGTCTTGCTCGCCGGCGCGCTGGGCAACGACGGGATGCCGATCGGCGGCGCGTACGCGAAAGACCAGAAGGATTACGAGAAGTGGCCGACGCCGGCAGTGCCTTCGTTTGCCGTGCCGGCGGAAGCGGTGGTCGCCGGGCTCAAACCTGTCGCCGGGCAGCCGTTGACCTTCGCGAGTGCCGGGATCGGCCGTCCGAACGACGTGACCCTCATCCCGTTCTTCCGGCTGCACGACCAACGCTACACCGTGTATTGGCAAACCGGCGTCGCGGCCGTGGCGGCCGCCACGCCTGCGGCGCGCTGAGCCGAAGGATCGGAAGATCGCGGCGGCCAGCACCGGCATCATCGCCCGCGACAAGAGAACCGTTGAACACGCGCGGCGCACGACGCCGGGGGCGTTCCTGCCCGGAGCAGAAGAGCCAACACGTGCCCGCGAACGGAACACGCCCGGCGCACGATGCATCCGCCGGCCGATTGTCACGTAATACGTGACAAGTTCTCCGGTCGCTTTTCAGAGGTAGAATCCCGTGTTTGTCCCGTAATACGTGACAAACCAGTTCGCGTTTTACCGAAGCGATCTGCGGGTCTGGCGCGCAAGCGGGCGTGACATTGCCGCAGGTCGGTTCGCCTACCCGAATGCCGACGGAACCGGACTGGGCCTACTTCTCGATCGCGAATGCGCGGTAGCTGTGGGGGAGCACCGGCACTTCGAACCAGGTCCGCAGCTCGGCGGCCGGCTGCCGCCGATCGTGAATCACCGGGGTCGGCTCTCCACCGATCACCTCGCCGGTGATCAGGTCGCGCAGTCTCGCCGCCGTGCCCAGGACTCCAACCTTCACGTGGGTCTCGCCGGGGAGATAGGATTCCACGACGATGGTGTTGTTGTCGTAGGCGAACAGCGCCACCTCGCTCGGCCCATCGAGCCGGACCGGAAAGCCTTTCATCACGACGTCCTTGATGGCCGAGGTGACGGCGGGCGGCTGCCGGTACAGGTTGTGGAAGTCGTCGGGGATGGTCCAGACGTAGAGCTGGCCCTGCTGCCCGTAGCGATCGATCAGCAGCAGCGGGTACCCGACGCCGTCCGACATCGCGCTGACCAGCGCCCAGGCGTCGTTGGTCAGGAAGCCGATCTGGGGAAACAGGATTTTCGGCGCGCCGGTGGTCGCGTTCGCCAGCGCCTCGCGATTCCCGTAGTAGCCGATGGAGTAGCCGTCCGAGAGGAAGCGCCGGTCGCTGGTTTCCAGCTCGACGATGTCCTCGATTCCGTGCCCCTGAAGCGCCTTCAGCAGGCCGGACGTGATCACCACGCTTTTGCCGGCGAGCAGCTGCTGCTTGATCCGGGCGACGATCTGCGGGTCACCCTTGGCGTCCTCGGTCAGGAGGACGACGGACGCGTCCTCCGGGAACGTCGCCTGCAGGGCGATCGGGATGCCGAGCATGCCGAGGTAATTGTGGAGGAAGTCCTCGCCGATCGCGTGGGGCGGACGGTAACTCTTGATGCCAATCGGGTGGCCAAGTTTTCCCACGATCGCATCGGCCTGCTCGAGCGCCGCGCCGGCGACGCGGGCGAAGATCGGCGGTTCGGGCGGACCGAAGGCTCCCGCCGGCGGGAAGGTTTGCAGGGCGTCGTACTTGAAGCTCGTCGGCAGCGCGCGCCAGGCGTCCCGGTTGCCGGGTTCGCTCGGCCACAGGAGCCCGCCCCAGAAGAACAGCGTGATTTCCCGCGGTTTGGCGAACATCGTGTCCCAGAGCTGCTCGGCGTAGCGGTCGATGTATTTCAGCCCAAACATGTCGACCCACCCGCCGCCGTTCCGCCCCGGGGCAATGGTGTCGAAATAGCGGATGATTTCGTAGCTCTCGTACTGCTGCAGATACTGGTCGGTCGAGTTCGGATCGCGCGTCTCCGTGCCCGTGTAGATGCCGTCGAAAATCTTCGGCTCCTCGGCCAGGTCGAAGCCGAGACCCGCGAAGTGCTCGTACCAGTTCGGGTATTTCACGATCACCCGGGCGCGGGGGTTGACGGCCTTCGCCGCGCCGACGACCAGATCGCGGGCCACGCCATCCATCAGATCGAGCCGGAAGTCGGTCCAGCTGCGCGTGCCCTTGGCCGCGATGTCCGAGGGACGCTTGGTCGTGACGAAGAAGAAGTCGTCGAGGATGATCTCGTCGAAGTGCCGCGCGGTCAGCTCGGAGACGTGCTTCACGAACTCCCGGTCCTTGGGATCGGTATAGCAGAAGGACTGGTACTGGCCGGCGATCGGCGCATCGGAGAACGTGATGCCGCCGGCCGTCTGGACGCCGTGCTGCTCGAAGAACGCCTTCACCTTGTCCAGCAGCGCTTCGTCGACCACGAGCCGGTCGCGGTGGGATTCGATGTAGACCTTGTCTACCTTGAGCTGACGGCTGATCCGCGCCCACTCGTCCTCGAGCACCCCCGGCTGGGCGAAGTGGTTCACGACGATGGCCGGGATGTAGATCGCCACCCGGAAGTTTTGATATTTGCCCGCGGGGGCGGTGGCGGACGAAGCCGAGGCGGGCTGAGCGCCGGCGCCGGAAGCAAACGCCAGCGCGATTCCAGTGAGCACAACGAGGCGGGACAGACGGTTCATGGGGAGGGTGGGGTTGCAGACTCCGTTCGAAGCGGGGACTTCTTCATCCAGCGCGCGGCTAGACGTATGCACCGGACAAAGGTCACGGCAAGCGTCTGGCGGCAGCCGCAGCGGCCGGCCCTCGGGGCGAAGCGCGGCGGGCACGGCGTGGTTCCGAGGTTCGGACGCAAGCGCAAGGACCGTCGCGACCACACCGCGCGACCGCTACGATTGCCGCATCCATGCTGCGCCCGAGGCGGCTCGGCGGGCTACGCAGCGGTGCCGGCGCGCGACCTCACTCGCGGTAGCGCGCCATGAACGGCTGGGTCTTCAGCCAGGCGATGAGCTCGTCGGCCATCGCGCGATGGTCCGCAACCCGCGGGTGATTCGACGACCAGTGCGTGAAAACGAAGTGCGCGACGTGAGCATCGCCGGATTCCAGCTTGGCGACGGCGGCCTGCCACGGAACCCGCAGCTGCTCGCTTTGTGCCCCGCCGAACATTCCTCCACGCAACAGCACGATCTCCGCCCGCGGGTAGGCCTGCCGGAATGCGCGCACCAGCGCGACATACCGGTCGGTGAACGCCTGGGCGGGGAACGTCAGCTTTTTCGCCGTGGTGAACGAATCGTCGTTTTCGCCGAGGTTCACGAAGATCACGTCGGGCTTCCAGGTGAGCTTCGCGCGCGGCGAGGAGGCTCGCGGGTAGATCCGGTCCCAGATTTCCCCGGCGGTGGTCGGGAACCATCCGACCGCGACGCCCATGCCGCTGACGGCGATGTTGCGGTAGTCGGCGTCGAACGCGGCGGCGGTGATCGCGCCATAGCTCACCGCGTTGTCGTGGGTACTGCGATCCACCCATTGGTCCGCGGGACCGTCCTCGTCGCAGGCTCCGACGGTGATCGAGTCGCCGAAGAACTCCATCGCAAGCCGGTACGGCGGCTTCGCGGGCGCGAACGCCGCGCCCCCGGTGGCGAGGTCGACGCCGCGAAACCGGGCCGTCCCGGCGGTCGCCTCGCTGCGCTTGAACAGCACCAGATGATGGCGGCCGCGGCCGAGTCCGCTGAGATCCGTGTCGGTGGGCGCGGCTCCCTCGCGCAGCGCGAGCAGCGTCGTGTGGCCGTCGATCTCGACGTTGAAGAACACCTGGCCTTTCACGTCGTCGAAACGCAGGCCCAGCGCGTCGCCGGTGAAATCCAGGCGAATCCTGCTGGCCTGCCAGACCACGACCGGTCCGGCCGCCGGGTCGGCCCGATCGAAGCGGCCTTCATAAAGGAAGCGCGGATCGGAGGCCGGGACCGGCAGCGCGGCGGCGGCAAGCTCGTGCCGGGGCGGCACGGCCGCCGGCTCCGCGGCGAAAACCCGGCCGGCGGCCAGCGCCAGCCCGGCGCACCCGAGGCACCAGAAGATGCGAAGATTTCTCATGGAAGTGGATCCTGGATACAAAGCGTTCACGGTTCGACCCGCGCATAGGGGCCGACGACGGCTCCGACGAATCCTCCGGCGGCCTGCGTGGTCAGCACGATGCCATCGGCGTTCGCGAGCACGGACTGCCATTCCCCGGAATCGCCCGCGCCGGCGAACGAGATCCGTTTCGCGTCTGCCTGAATCCGGAGCCGGACCTGCCGTGCAGGAGCGAGCGGCACGCTCGCGAGCACCTGTGCCGGCCGGCCATTCGCCTGCTCGACGAAGAGCTCGAGGCCGTGGTCCGACCGCCGGACGCCGAGGTAGTAATAGTGCGTTTCACTCTGCAGCGCCACGAGTCCGGCCGACACTCCGGCGGTCCCGGGCACGTCGAGCGTCGTCGTGGCCTCGAAATGCGCGTGCTGAATCCGGCGGGCCATGAACGACGGGTTGCCCGTGCCGGACACGGATTCGCGCCGCGGAACCAGGCCCAGCCCACCGCCGGATTCGAGCTGCCACCACGTCTCGTGCGGGGCGCGCAACATGATCCAAAGCGGCGACAGACGGGGGCCTTGAAAGTCGTCACGCCACGTGAAGTTTCCGGTGAACGGGCCCGTGACGCCGGACTGCGCGGTGGCGCCGGAAACGACTTTGGGTCCGGCGACGACGTAGGGCACGCGCTGGCCGTGCGGGAGGATGACCGGCCAGCCATCCCCGGTCCAGCGGACCGGCAGCAGGAACGTCTCGCGTCCGGTGGCGTAATAGCGCCCGTCAAACGGCCGGCAGCCAAGGAAAACGGACCACCAGTTGCCATCCGGGCCGACGACCATGTCGGCGTGGCCGGTGCTGGTAACCGCCCCGGGCACCGTGCCATCGAGATCGCGCTGGGTGAGAATCGGATTTCCACTCCACGGGGTGAACGGCCCGTTCACGGACCGGCTGCGCAGGATCACCTGGGAATGGTTGGTCGAGGTGCCGCCCTCGGCACAGCAGAGGTAGTACCAGCCCTCACGCCGGTAGAGGTGCGGCCCTTCGATCCAGACCGGCTTTTTCGGAAGATCGACCCCGCCGTTCACGAGCACGTGACGCGGCCCGATCATCTTTTTCGCCGCAGGATCGAATTCCTGGATCCAGATCGCGCGGTGACCTTCGTACAGCGGTTTTCCCTCCGGCGCGCCGTTGTTGACGATGTAGGCCCGCCCGTCGTCGAAAAAGATCGAGGGATCGATGCCCTCGAAGCCGAGCCACGACGGGTCCGACCAGGGTCCGGCCGGATTCTTTGCCGTCACGACGAAGTTGCCGCCGGCGTCGACCATCGTGCACACGACGTAGAAGGTGCCGTCGTGCTGCGAGATCGCCGGGGCGAAAATCCCGCGCGAGACGCCCAGTCCGTCATAGGGAAGCTGGTTCGGGCGATCGATGACGTTGCCGATCTGCGCCCAGTGCACGAGGTCGCGGCTGTGGAAGATCGGGATGCCGGGATAATACGCGAAGGTCGAATTGATCAGGTAGAAATCGTCGCCCACGCGGCAGATGCTCGGGTCCGGATAGAAACCCGCGAATATCGGATTCCGGTACTCGCCGGCGGCGAGCGGCTGATCGAACACGGCATCGTGGCCGGAGTAGGTGAAGCTGCGGAACGCGATCGGGGCGGACTCGGCTGCGGCCTGCGCCAGGGCCGGTGCCATCGTGGCGACGAGCGAAAATACCAAACAGGGGAGGGATTTCATGATTCAATGGCTTTCATTTGCCGTTCGGATCACCGGGCACGAAATGGCGTTTGATCGCCTCGTAGTACGCGAGTGGATGTTCGGGTGCTTCGACCCCAGCCGGCAAAGGCCGCTTCGAGAACGTCTGGAAATATTGCGTGCAGGCGTCGCGCCATTCGCGGGCGTCGCGCTCCTGGCGGCGCAACAATGCCTGCACATGGCCGAAGCGTTCCGCGTCGACGTCGTGCCGCAGGCCGGCCCACGTCTTCTCGAATCCGCGCACGGCGTCGACGCCATGCTGGTAGTGGAGGCAGAGCTCGTCCCACAACGTGCGGCCGGACCGCATCCGGTAATCCCACGGCACGTGATGAAACCAGAGCAGCAGGTTGTCAGGGCACGTCGCGAGGTCGCCCCACCGCTTCGCCACGGCGGGAGAGTATTGGGCGAGCGCGTTCGATCCTCTGCTCGTGCGGTCGAAGCCGAGACCGATGGCGTCGGCCCGGTGGTAGTACACCGAATTCCAGTCGGCCCGTCCGGCGCTGTCGACCCACGGTCCGGGCCCGTAATGATGTCCTTCCGCCATGATGTGGTGCAGGCCGAGCGGCATGGAGTAATCGACCGCGGCTTCGCGCGACGGCAGCAGCATGCTGGTGATCCCGGCGACCACGCGCGGTTCGTTGCCGAAAGACTGCCGCGTCCACTCGTCGGCGATCGCCGCCGGGCTCAACTCGTGATCCCAGGCGAGGCGGCCGAAGGCGTACCAGTTGGCGGCCGCGAGCGGGTGCCCGGTCCAGTCGCGGTCGCTGCCGACGTTCGCCACGCCGGCAATCGCGGAGAGGCCGTGCCGGTCGGCGCTGCCGTCGACGATCCGGCCGACGGTCGAGCCGGGGCCGGCCGTGAGCGTGTCCGCCTCCAGCACCTCCTTGAACAGCGGCGCCAGGTACACCAGCTGCATGGATCCGCCGAGGTACTCCTGCGTGATCTGCAGCTCGAGCGCGAGGGGGGTGCGCGGCATCGCGCCGAAGAGCGGATGAAACGGCTCGCGCGGCATGAAATCGATCGGCCCGTTCTTCACCTGCACGAGCACGTTGCTGTGAAACCTGCCGTCGAGGGGCTTGAACTCGTCGCTGGCCTGCTTCGCCCGGTCGGCCGGCACGTTGTTGTCGTAGACGAAGGCACGCCACATCACGATGCCGCCGTGCGGCGCGACGGCGTCGGCCAGCATGTTGGCCCCGTCGGCGTGGCTGCGACCGTACGCCTGCGGCCCGGGCTGGCCCTCGGAGTTCGCCTTCACCAGGAAACCGCCGAAATCCGGAATGAGCGCATAGATTTCCACCGCCTTCTCCCGCCACCAGCGCTGCACCGCGGGGTCGAGCGGATCGGCGGTTTTCAGCCCGCCGATCTCGGCCGGAGCGCTGAACCGCGCCGTCAGGTACACACGTATGCCGTACGGCCGGAGGGAGCGGGCGATGGCGGCGACCTTCTGCAGATACGGTTTCGTCAGGACCAGCGCCGGGGCATTCACGTTCGTCAGCACCGTTCCGTTGATCCCGATCGAGGCGTTGGCGCGGGCGTAATCCCGGTACCGCGGGCTGACGTAGTCCGGGAGTTCGAACCATTTCCAGAGCGACGCGCCGGCGTATCCGCGTTCGACGAAGCCGTTCAGATTGTCCCAGTGGTTCAGCAGCCGATGCTGGATCCGCGGCGCGCTGACGAGGTCGAGCGACCCGATCGGCTGGTGCATCTGGAGATGCCGCAGCAGCGCGAAGGCGCCGTAGAGCACGCCGACGTCGCGGTTGGCGATCAGCAACGTCTGCGAGTGTCCGTCGCGGGTCACATGGCGCAGGATGAATCCCTCCTCGCCGGCGGCGCGCAGATCCGTCTCGGTCACGAGCCCGGCGACCGCCGGGTCGCGGACGGCGACGCCGAGAATCAGCGCGCCGTCGCGGTCCGGCGCGCTCACGACCGGCACGTCGACGCCCAGCAGGCCGCGGAGTCCGGTCCGGAGCTCGTCGCGCGCCGCGTTGACGGAGCCCGGGTTCCACCGGGAGGGCGGACTCTCCGGCATGACGATCTCGGTGATGGCGGCGGTGTAGCTCTGCCGCAGCGCGTCGTCGCCGATCCGGTCGTAGCGGAGCCAGAGCCGGTAGCCGTCCTCGGCCTGGCCGGTGACCGCGGAGAGAAGAGCGAAGGTGATCAGCAGGAGGGTGCGGCTCATGGGCGAAGTGAAACCATCAGGTTGGAGCCGTTCCCGCGGAGGCTCAATGCGGCAGTCGGAAACGGAAGCGAGCGGGCGATGAGAGCGGCGGACGGGCGTTCACGGCGCAGCTGCGCCAGGTCCGTAGATCCGGAAATTGCCGCTCACCTCGAGCAAGCCGAGCATGGTGAGGAGGCCGTCGTAATAACGCATCCGGCCGGTGGGAACCGGCATGTCCCAGAGGCGCTGCACGAAGGGCTGCCCAACGTCCCGGTCGGCCGCGAGCGCCGCGGCGGCGGCCATCGCGATCAGGCCGGGCGTGTTCACGTCCGTCGACACCGGCGTGCCGTCGAGCTTGAAGCGGTCGGGAATCCGCGGCCCCTGCGAGGCGAGGAAGCGCAGCACGCGATTGCTCTGCGCGACTTCGCGGGGATCCGCGGCCCACCACTCGTAATCGAGCGCGGGGTAGCACAGGGTCCGCCACGCGTCGTAGCGGAAATCCTCGTGGCCGGGCCACGGCGCGATATGCGGCGTGCCGTCGAAATTCGCGTAGTCGGGCATCAACCCGGTGCGCGGGTTGGCGGCGAGCTCGAAAAGGTCACGGCTGGTTTTCGCGGCCGCGGCGAAGAACGCCCGGTCCGCGGGATTCGCGGCCCACCGGGCCCACAACTCGTAGAACTGCGGCAGCTGATAGGACGGATCGGTGAACTTCGAGCCGGGACCCTCCGGCACGAAGTCGATCTGCTTCGCCTCCCGGTTGAACATCGAGACGATCGGTCCCCGGTCGGGCTCGTCCGACTTGTGCAGCATCGTGTGGAGGAGCGCCTGCGCCTCCGCGCCGTAATTGAAGATGCCCGCGCCGTCGCCCCAGCGATGCGAGGCGAAGAAAAGAGCCATCGCGAACCACTGCTCGCCATCCGACGCGGGTCCCGGGCTGAGCCGGCGGCCGTCGAACGCGGTGTGCCAGGCGAAGTAGCCGCGGAAGGGCCCGCTGTCGTAGTACATGTAGTGCTTCGCGAACTTCCAGAGCTGGTTGAACTCGCTCTGATGGTTCGTCTGCACGCAGATCATCATCCCGTACGACATGCCCTCGGTGCGGACATCGTGGTTGTTGATGTCCGGCACGTACGCCATGCCGTCGCCGATGGGATAGAACAGCCGCTCGGAATCCGGGTCGCCCGCGAACAGCTGGTGCCATGCGGCGTCGAGCCGGGCGCGGACTTCCGCGTCCGACCGGCCGAGGTACTCGTGGAACAGGTTTCGGTACTGCCCGGTCGCGAACGCGCCGCCGGCGGGCGGCTCGGCGGTGCGGGCGGAGGTCGTGGCGAGGCCCAGCGCCACCACGACTGCGGGAAAAAATCGCCTCATGCCGGGCTGGACGCGGGAGTCGCGCGGAAGTTGCGCCCGCGGTCAGGCGGGCTGCTGCTGCGCGCGGCGGCGTTGCTCGAGCTCATCCTGGATGCGGAGATTCAGCGCCTTGCTGATGGGATAGAGGATGAGGCACACGAGCCCGACGAGCAGCGGCACGGCCGAGTAGATCGACGCACTGAGCCGGATGCCGAGCAGCGTGTGCGCGGACTGGGCGACGTTGGGAATGTAGCCGTACGCGCCGAGGATCCAGCCGGCGAGGGCGCCGCCGAGGCCGAGGCCGGCCTTCAGGGCGAAAAGGATGCCGGCATACATGAAGCCCGTCGCCCGCCGCGACGTCTGCCATTCCGAATAGTCGGCGACGTCGGCGATCATGACCCAGAGCAGCGGGACCGTGGGGCCCCAGGCGAGGCCCCAGGCGACGCTCAGCCACAGCAGCGCGTCCATCGACGTCGGCGGGACGAAGAAGACGGCGACGGTGGCCGCGATCGTGCCGACGAAGCCGATGATGAACACGGTCTTCTTGCCGAAGCGGTCGGCGAGCGGCTTCGAGAACAGGATACAGATGATCTGGATGATCGAACCCAGGACGAAGAAGAAGCTCTGGCCGACCGCGGAGGCGTTGGAGCTGTCGGCCTTGACCTGCAGGCCGAGGGCATCGAGCACCGAGCGCCAGGCCGAGTGGTCGCCCGCGGCGGCGGTGGCGAGGCCGAACCGGTCGAGGAATTCACGCAGCGAGCCCGGATCCATGTAGTAGGTGAAGAAGTAGTTCATCGAGCTGCCGCGCACGACCAGCATCGTGAAGATCATCAGGGTGAGCACGAACATCGCCAGCCACGGCTTGCAGCTGATGACGTTCTTGATGTCCGCCTTGAGCGACGGCTTCTGCTCGGGATTGGGGAGCACGCGTTCCCGGGTGGTGAGGAACACGACCAGGCTGCACACGATGATGCCGGCGCCGAAGATCGCCATCGTCATCGCCCAGCCCTTGGCGCTGTTGCCCTGGCCGAACTTGTCGACCAGCGGCAGGGCGAGCGCCTGGATGATGAACTGTCCGATCAGCGCCGACACGAAACGGTAGCGGGCGATGTTCGCCCGCTCGCTCACGTTGGGCGTCATCACACCCATCAGCGCCGAGTACGGGGTGTTGTTCGCGGAGTAGAACATCATCACCAGCACGTACGTGAAGTAGGCGTAGATCAGCTTGCCGGTCGGTCCGACGTTGGGCGTGACGTACACGGCCCAGAACGCGACGCCGAAGGGGACGGCCGTCCACAGGATCCAGGGGCGGAACTTGCCCCAGCGGGTCTGCGTCCGGTCCGACAGCGCGCCGACCACCGGGTCGACGAAGGCGTCCGCGAGTCGGAGAATGAGGAACATCCAGCCGACCGCCGACGCCGACAGCCCCACCGTGTCCGTGTAATAACGGTTCTGGTAGAGGATCATCGACTGGAAGAAAAAATTGGTGGCGACGTCGCCGAGGCCGTAGCCGATTTTTTCCCGAACAGAGAGTTTGTGGGAACCGTCAGTCATGGTGGTGGGTTGGGGTGAGACCGTGAATTCGGAGATCGGGCATCAAGACGAACCTGAAGCGCCCGCCTAGCCGCGGCCATTTCGCCCGGCCGGATCGAGCAGCCACAGCCAGGTCGTGACGCCGCGCGGATAATAGCGGCTGCCGCAGGACACGCCGGAGTCGCTCCGGATCTGGTCGCACATCGCGTCGCGTCCGCAGCCGGGCGTGCGCTGCCAGTCGGCGTGGACGCGATCCGCCGCGCGGGCGGCGTCGCTCATCGCCTCGGGGAAGAGCCGCCGGACCAGATGCTGCGCGATCGCGATCTTGCTGAACCAGGTGTTCGTGCTCGTGCTGCTCATCTTCCACCCGCCGGTCACGACGTCGAGGCAGATGCCGGGCTGCAGCGCCTGAGTGATATGGGTGCGGAGCAGACCGAGCAGCCCGGCGAACCGGCCCTGCGGATCGGTGGCGTCCGCGTAGCCGAGGAAGAGGGGGTACACGAATCCCTCGATCGCAGGAAGAATCCGGGACCGGTTTCCCTGCTCGAAGACGGCCGGAAAGAAGCCGGTGTCCTTCTCGAATTTTCCCGCCAGGGTGCGCGCCAGCAGGTCGGCGGTGTCGCGCGCGTCCGCGGCGGGCCGGGCAAGTCCCAGCGCGCCGAAAGCCTTTTCCAGCAGCACCCACGCGCCGAGGGTCTTGACGGCGAGGTACAGGTTGTTGCGTGCCTGCCCGAGGCTGACGTCGAGGCTGTCGTAAGTCGTGATCTCGGCGCCACCGGGCCCGCAGCGGTTCGAGTCGAGCTTCAGGATCCCGTCGCGCCGCGCCGGATCCGAGTCGTCGCGCTGGTGCAGGCTCTTCGCGCAGGCGAGCAGGATCTGGCGCCGGGAGCGCAGCCAGGCTCGGTCGCCGGTGTGCGCGGCATACGTGGTGGCGCAGAGCACCCAGTTGAGGAGCTGCTCCATCGTCATGTGGCTGAAGCAGCCGGTCAGACGATCGCATTCGTAGCTGGAGTGTCCGGGCGGGGTGAAGGCGTTCATCACGCCCATGTCGTGGGTGAACGCGAGACCGAGCTGGTCGGTGTACGCATACCGGCGCACGAACAGGTCGAGCGTGTCGCGCACGGCCCACGGCTGCCAGGCCAGCTCGAAGAACAGGTGATCCACCGTCAGGTCGAAGGTGTTGATCATCCGGTACTCGCCCTCGTTGACCACCCAGAGCGGCCGGCCGGACTCCCAGAGCAGCTGCGTGCTGCCGAGGTAACTGTGCGTCGACTGCGCGACGAGAAACTGCTGATCCGCCGTGAGCCGGCTGCGCGCGAGCTCACGGTCGCGCTCCGCCGCGAGCTTCACGCCCGCCGCGTGCCCGGCGAGACCGTGCCGCAGCACGTCCTCCAGGTCGCGGAACACCCGGGTGTACGCGTAACGCGCCGCGATCCCGGAGGTGACGGTGCCCGCCGCATAGAAACCGAGCACGAGTGGGAAACGCCGTTTCCGCCCGGCCGGCACGGTGAACACGAGGGCGGTCTCGGCCGCGATGACGTGGAGGTTGCGATAATCGCAAAACTTGGGACTGAACAGATCGAAGGCCTGCCGCAGCTCGATTCCGCGACCCGGCTTCGTCGCATAGCCGAACTCCGTGCCGACCGCGAACCCGGCCAGCTGCGGGTCGGCATCGCCCAGCGGCCGCGGCGGCCGGACCGGATCGCCGATGCCGAACATGAGCTGGGCGGGCGCCGTGCCGGCCCGGTTGTCGTATTCGATCCAGCCGCCAATCGCGGGGGCGAGCAGCTGCCGGGCTTTGGCACCGGCCAGCCGGCGGGGATCCGGCACGCGGGTGAACGGCGAGAGGAGGCAGAAGCCGAAACGCGATTCGCTGGCGCGCCAGGTGTCGCTGGCCCAGCCGAGGGTGCGTTCGTACTGCGCCGGCCGGAGCGTGCGGAATCCGTGCGGCGGATGCGGCACGGTCTCGTCGCCGGTGTAGGCGGTTTCCGCCGATTTCGGCGGCGTGAGGAACGGGAGCAGCTGCCAGTCCGGCTCGCCGGCGGCCCGATAGCCGACGTAGACGTTCTGGCCGGCCGGCCGGCTGAGCGACTGGCCGAACCCGCCGGGGGAATCGACCAGGCCGACGGTGAAGCTGGCGAACGCGCCGAAGGGGGAATGCTGGGTATGAAAGCTGTGATCAGCCACGGAGGGGAAGGCAGCCGCAGGACCCGGCCGGCGACAGGCAAGGGATATCGCTGCGCCGCCGGATCGAGCAAGCAGCGAGGCCGGCAGGAGGGTTCATCAGGTTGGGGTAGCGCCGCCGCCGCGCCTCGCGCGACCGCAGCGATCCAAGCTCTTTTCCGCGGAAAACGGACGCCACCAGCCCTGTACTCTAACAATAGCCTTGTGCCCCGGCGCCTGCTTCGTCCGAATACGGCTCCACCGATGAACGAGCGTCGCGTTACCCTGGCCGATGTCGCGCGGAAAGCGGGAGTGCATGTCACCACCGTGTCGCTGGCGGTGCGCAATCACCCCTCGCTGCCCGAAACCACCCGGAAACGGATCCAAAAGCTGGCGACGGAAATGGGCTACACGCCGGATCCCTTTCTCCGCGCCCTCATCGCCTACCGCGGCCAGGTCATGCCGCGGCGCAATCCGCCGACCCTCGCCTACGTCACCAACTGGGCCACCCGCTGGGGCTGGAAGAACGCGACCGGGCATTCCGAGTTCTACGCCGGCGCCGAGTCGAAGGCGAAGGAGCTCGGGTTTCATCTCGACCACTTCTGGATCCGCGAGCCGGGGCTGACCCACGGCCGGCTCAGCCGCATCCTCGAGGCGCGCGGCATCCAGGGCGTCATCCTCGCCTCGCACGGCCGGGAGATGGGCGACGCCTTGCAGTTCGACTGGGAGCATTTCAGCGCGGTCAAGATCGACTACTTCCCGCACAAGCCGGCGGTGCACAACGTCACGAACAACCAGTGCGACGTCATCCGCACCGCCATGCAGAAGGTCATGGCCGCTGGGTACCGGCGGATCGGGTTCGTCATGCACCGGGGCTGGGACCACGCGGTGGACCACCTGTGGAAGGCCGGTTTCCTCTGCGAGCAGGACAACCTTGCAACCGCCGACCGGATACCGGCGCACATTTTCCCGGAGCCCGAGCCGGTCGACCGCTGGTTCAACGAGAACAGCGCGCTGGTGACCGTCGATCCGGCCTCGTTCAAGGCCTGGCTGCAGCGGTACAAGCCCGAGGTCGTGATCACGAAGACCTCGTTCGTGCAGGCCGCGCTGCAGCAGCTCGGCCTCGTTGTTCCCCGCGACCTCGCGCTCGTCGACGTGTTTCTCGAGGACCTCTCCGGCGGCATGGCGGGCATGCGCCAGAATCACGAGGCGGTGGGCGGGCTCGCCGTCGAAATTCTCGCGGGGCAGTTGCAGCACAACAAACGCGGCATTCCGGAGATTCCCACCACGACGTACGTCGAGGGGACCTGGTTCGACGGCGCCTCCTGCCCGTCGCGGGTTGTCGCGCACGCCTGATCCGCGCTCCGGCCCTGCGCCATGAACGAACGCCGGGTCACGCTGGCCGACATCGCGAAACGCGCCGGGGTGCACGTCACCACCGTTTCGCTCGCCCTGCGCAACCACCCCCGGCTGCCGGAGCACACCCGGAAGCGGATCCAGGAATTTGCGCGCGAAATGGGCTACGCGCCGGACCCGTTCCTGCGCGCCCTCGTGACCTACCGCAGCGGCATCATCGAGCGGCGGAACGCGCCCACGCTCGCCTACGTCACGAACTGGCACACCCGGTGGGGCTGGAAGGCCGTGCCCGCCCACCAGAAATTCTACGCCGGCGCGGAGGCCAAGGCCACGGAGCTGGGGTACCGGCTGGAGCACTTCTGGCTGCACGAGCCGGGGCTGACGCAGAAACGCATGGGCCGCGTGCTGTATTCGCGCGGGATCAACGGCCTGATCGTCGCCTCGCACAGCCGGGACCTCGGCGACGAACTCCAGTTCGAGTGGGAGCATTTCAGTGCGGTCAAGATCGACTATTTCCCGCATCAACCGCCGCTGCACAATGTGACGAACAGCCAGTCGAGCATCATCCGGCTCGCGATGCGCAAGACGCTCGTGGCGGGCTACCGCCGGCTCGGTTTCGTGATGCATCGCGGCTGGGATCATGCCGTCGATCACAACTGGACCGCCGGGTTTCTGGGCGAACAGCAGCAGCTCCCGCATCGCGATCGCGTGCCGGCCCACCTTTTCCCCGAGGCGAACCCGGTCTCCGGCTGGTTCAACGAAACGGACGCCTCGGTCGCCGCCGCGCGGGAGCCGTTCGAAAAGTGGTTCCGCCGCCACCGGCCCGAGGTCATCCTCAGCAAGGGCGCGTACGTCCTGCCGGCGATGCGCCAGATGGGCCTGCGCATTCCGCAGGACGTCGCCTTCGTCGATCTGTTCCTCGACGAGCCGAACGGCACCATCGCCGGCGTCCATCAGAATCACGAGGCGGTGGGGGCGCTCGCGGTCGAGATTCTCGCCGGACAGCTCCAGCACAACAAATTCGGCGTGCCCGCGATCGCGACCAGCACGTTCATCGAAGGCACCTGGTTCGACGGCGCCTCCTGTCCGCCCCGTCCCGCTTCGCCCTCCCGCGGGCGCCGGTCCGGGGCCGCGCCGGCGCTGGCGAAGCTCGCCGCGACCTAGGCGGAACCGCCGCGGGGCGGTGATGACAATGTAGGCCTGCGGTCTGCCGCCCGCAGTCGGTTGCCGTCGGCCTTGGGCGGCGGCCGGCTCGGCGCCCGGCCCGAAACGGCCCGCCATGTCGCTGAAGGAATACGCCAGGAAACGGGATTTTCGCAAAACGGCGGAGCCGCGCGGACGCCGCCCGCGCGCCGAAAACGGCCGCCGGTTCGTGATCCAGAAACACGCGGCGTCCCGGCTGCACTACGACTTCCGGCTCGAGCTCGGGGGCGCGCTGAAATCCTGGGCCGTGCCGAAGGGCGTGCCGTACCGGAAGGGCGAGCGCCGGCTCGCCGTGCAGGTGGAGGATCATCCCGCCGACTACATTGATTTCGAAGGCACCATCCCGGCCGGCCAGTACGGCGGCGGCACGGTGATGGTGTGGGACACGGGCACGTTCGACCCGCTGACCGATTCGCCGCTCGAGGAGCTCGAGCACGGCAAGCTGCACTTCGTGCTGCGCGGGAAGAAGCTGCAGGGGGAGTGGTATCTGGTGCGTCTGCGCGAACGCAACGAGTGGCTGCTGATCAAGGGCGGCGAAGACGCGAAACCGGTCGGTCCGCGGGCCGAGGACCGGTCCGCGGTCTCGGGCCGGTCGATGGCTGCGATCACCCGGGCGCCCGGCCGGGTCTGGGATTCGAGCCGCGCGGACGACGGACTTGCTCCGCCGCGCCGGACTCCGGCGAAGGCGGTTCCCCGCGGCGGGGCGCGAAACCCCGGTCGTCAGCCGACCCGGGGGCGCGCCGCGAAGGGCCCGTCACCGAAGAGCCGAGCGACCGGGCCCCGCCGGAGCGGCGGAAAGGCGCTGCCGGATTTCGTCGCGCCGATGCAGGCGCTGCTCGTCGACACCCCTCCGCGCGGCGCCTGGATCTACGAGATCAAATTCGACGGGTTTCGCGCCCTCGGATTCCGCGACGCCGATGGCGCCCGGCTGCGTTCGCGCAACAATCACGATCTCGGCGCGAGGTTCCCGGAGGTGGCGGCGGCGGTCGCCACGCTCGACTGCGCCGACGCGCTGATCGACGGGGAGATCGTCGCTCTGGACGAAAAGGGCCGCTCCTCGTTCCAGCTGCTCCAGGCCTACGATCTGGGCCAGCAGCGGCCGCCGATTCTGTTTTACGCGTTCGACCTGCTGTACCTGGACGGTCGCGACCTGCGCCCGCGGCCGCTGACCGAGCGCAAGGCGGAACTCGAGCGGCTGCTCGGCGACGCCTCGGGCGTCATCCGGCTCTCGCGCTCGCTCGGCGAAGACGCCGGGGCGCTGCTCACCCAGGCGCGCAAGCTCGATTTGGAAGGGCTGATCGGCAAGCGCCCGGATTCGCCCTACGAGCCCGGCCGGCGGAGCGGCGCCTGGATCAAGCTGAAGCTGCATCACGAGCAGGAGTTCGTGATCGGCGGATACACGCCGCCCGGCGGGACGCGGGCGCATTTCGGCGCGCTGCTGGTCGGCGTGCAGGACGGCGGAGAACTGAAATTCGCCGGCAAGGTCGGCACGGGATTCAACGCCGGTCTGCTCCGGACCCTGTATGCCCGGATGCGGCGGATCGCCACCGACCGCTGTCCGTTCGCCGACCTGCCGCAGAAGCGGTCGGGGAGGGGCGGGCAGGCCGTCACCGCCGCGGAGATGCGCCGCTGCCACTGGGTGCGGCCGGAGCTGGTGTGCGAGCTGAAGTTCTCCGAATGGACGCGCGACGGCCGGCTGCGCCAGCCGGTGTTCCTCGGGTTGCGCGACGACAAGCCGGCCGGCGAGGTCGTGCGGGAGGAGGCCTGATCATGGCGTCGAAGGCCGAGATCGTCGTCCAGGGCACCCGGTTGTCGGTCAGCAACCTCGACAAGGTGCTGTATCCCAAGACTGGGTTCACCAAGGGCAACGTGATCGACTACTACATCCGGGTGTCGGACGTGCTGCTGCCGCACCTGAAGGACCGGCCGATCACGCTGAAGCGGTATCCCGACGGCGTGGAGGGCTTCTTCTTCTACGAGAAGCAGTGTCCGCCGCACCGGCCGGCCTGGGTGAAGACGGCGACGGTCCCGCGCGACCGCGGCGGCGAGATCCACTACTGCGTGATGAACGACCTCCCGGCGCTGGTCTGGGCGGCGAATCTCGCCGATCTCGAACTGCACACGTTCCTGCACAAGGCGCCCGCGATCGGGCGGCCGACCGCGATCGCGTTCGACCTCGATCCGGGGCCACCGGCGGACATCGTGCTCTGCTGCCAGGTGGGACTTTGGGTGCGGGCGATCTTCGAGGGACTCGGGTTGAAGAGCTTTGCCAAGACCTCGGGCTCGAAGGGGCTCCAGGTCTACGTGCCGCTCAACACGCCGGCGACCTACGACCAGACGAAGCTCTTTGCCCGGACGGTGGCGCAGGTGCTGGAACGGGAGCATCCCGAGGCCGTGGTTTCGAACATGCTGAAGTCGCTGCGGCGCGGGAAGGTGCTGGTCGACTGGAGCCAGAACGACGACCACAAGACGACGGTGAGCGTATACTCGCTCCGGGCGAAGGACCGGCCGACGGTGTCGACGCCGGTGAAGTGGGACGAAGTCGAGGCGGCATTGAAGAAGAGGAAGCCCGGGCTGCTGACGTTCGAGTCGGACGCGCTGATCAAGCGCGTGGAGAAGCTCGGCGACCTGTTCGCCCCGGTGCTCCAACTCAGGCAGAAGCTGCCGGCGGCTCGTTTGCTGGAGTGAGCCATGCCGCTCGCCGGATCAACCCGTTGGCGCGGCCCCGCAGATCTGCCAAATCGATTTCACAGAAGGGAACGAAGGGAACGAAGAAGCTTCGCCGAGATTCGGATGAACGGCGACAACCGATCGCCGGAACGTAGGAGACGGCTTTATGCCGCGATTCGGATGACCGGCGGCGATCGAATCGCGGCGTAAAGCCGCTCCTACAATCGATCCGCCGACCGTGCGGATTCGTTTACCCGCATGCAAACAGCGCCTGCGTCCTCGGTCCTGCAGGAATGGAGGGACGACCTCCGTGTCGTCCGCGAGCGTCGGGCGACGTTCGCGGACCGGAATACCGGGCGACGTTCACGGACCGGAATACCGGGCGACGTTCGCGGACCGGACAGAGCCGGTCCCTCCTCGTCGCGATCCGATTGTCGCCGGTTCTCGATCGCCGGAACGTAGGAGCGGCTTTATGCCGCGATACGAATGACCGGCGGCGATCGAATCGCGGCGTAAAGCCGCTCCTGCTATGATGCCGAAGGAGACAAGCGCAAAAGAGAGTCCGTGTTACATGGGATGGGTTGGGTTTGCTTTCTTAGGGTTAGTTACCCCGCCGGGGGTGCGGGGGCGGCGAGCGCCCCGCTCAGAGTGTCTCACGTCCCTGTACCTGAACGTTTGATCGTCCAAGTTAACCTGCTATCCGTGCGCGTTGGCGGCACAACATGCTGTATGCAAAGTGGAGGAGCAAAAAAGGGGTTATTCGCGGATCTTCGTGGGCCGCAGAGTGAGCGGGTCAGGTGCGCCACTCGCCTCCGGACTCGCGGCGGCGGACGCGGCCGGATGGGCGGGCGCGCTGGATTGCTGTGAAGGGAGCCAAGCCAGTTGATCGTGGATTGAAGCGGCGGATGGAGCCGGCACGGTGGGCGCATGGCCCAATCCTCGAACAAAATCAGTGCCGCGGAAGCGGCCGTGGCTGCGCACTATGGTCTGTTGCTGGGCATACAGTCGCCATGGCAGGTGCAGCGGGCAGACCTCGATCTGGCAGCGCAGCAGGTGCAGATCGTGGTGGCGCATGGGTCGGCGGGAACGGTCAGGTGCCCGCAATGCCAACGGGCCTGCGCCCGCTATGATCATACCGCCGAGCGGCAATGGCGGCATCTCGATGTGATGCAGTTTACGACGATTATCCGGGCGCGGGTGCCGCGCTGCCAGTGCCCCGAGCATGGCGTGATGACGGTCGTGACGCCGTGGGCGGAGCCGCACGGGCGTTTCACGCTGTTCTTCGAGGCCTTTGCGGTGGCGGTGATCGAAGCGAGCCGTTCCTTCACGCAGGCGGTCGAGATCTTGCGGATCGACTGGCACACCGTGCAGGAGATCGTGCGCCGGGCGGTCGCCCGGGGCTTGCTGCGGCGCTCGACCGAGCAGGTGGACAAGGTCGGCCTCGACGAGAAGAGCTTCGGCCGCGGCCAAGACTACGTTGCGTTGATGACGGATCTGGGCGGCCGCCGCGTGTTGGACGTCGTACAAGGCCGTGACACTGCCAGCGCCACCCAACTGTGGAACACCCTGCCGGCGGCCCAACGCCAGAAGGTGACCGCCGTCGCCATCGATATGTCGGACGAGTTCGCCACCGCCACGCGGCAAGCTGCGCCGCAGGCGGCCATCGTCTATGACCGCTTCCACGTCTCGAAGCACCTGAATGAAGCGGTGGACAAGGTGCGCCGGGAGGAACACCGCAAGCTGCTGCAGCAAGGCGACGAGAGCCTCACTCGCACCAAATATCTCTGGCTGCAGGGCGCCTGTCCGGACGGCGAACGCGGCCTGAGTTTCGCCGACCTGTGTGAGCGAAATCTGAAGACGGCCCGCGCCTGGATGCACAAGGAAACTTTTGTCGAGTTCTGGGCCCAGCCGGATCTCGGTGCCGGACGGAAATTCTTCGCCCAGTGGTTCCCGGCCGCCCGGCGCTCCAAACTCGAACCAATCAAGAAAGTCGCGCTCACCCTGAAAGACCATCTCAGCGGCCTCCTCAACTACTTCCTGTATCCGATCACCAACGCCATGACCGAGGGCTTCAACTCGAAGATTCAGGCCATCAAAGCGGACGCCCGCGGCTTCCGTCGTTTCGAAAATTACCGCGCTCGGATTCTCTTTCACTGCGGCAAACTCAGCATGCTGCCCGATCTATCCCCCAAACTCGCCCACTGAAATCCGCGAAGAACCGAATTTTCCGATACCACGAGCGCCATGTCAGAAAAACTCCCTGCCAGTTCCGGGAAACTGTCCCGAGGCGCTCGTGAGCACTCCAGCGAGGAATCGCGGCCGACTCGCCCGCGCGCCAGCTGCTACAGCTTCCCATAAGCTCTGGGCTTTGGGCAAACGCGTCGGATGGGACGTTGCAATACTCTCGGCCGACATTCCACCACGTCCGATATCGCAGGGTCAGCCATGTGATCCGCACGGCCCTCCCTGTGACCGTCCGTTGTCCTGCTTCATCCCGATATATCAGCGCCATTCAACTACTCATAGAAAAACAATCCGCCCGGCCGTGTTTGTGAGCGGCGGTGCGAACGTCGACGTAATGTGGCGGATAAAAAGTCGACACCCGGGCGAAGCGGCGCCGATGGCGGTGTTCGCCACCGGCGGTTTGGGGTCGATCAGGTGGGGTTTTCTTCGGTGAGGCGGTCCTTCATGCGGTAGGATTTGCCCTCGACGACGACGGTCTGGGCGCGGTGGAGCAGGCGGTCGAGGATGGCGGAGGTGATGCCGGCGTCGTTGTTGAAGATCGTCGGCCAGTGTTTGTAGGCTTTGTTGGTGGTGACAATGATCGAGCCGCGCTCGTAGCGCTGGCTGACGATCTGGAAGAGCAGGTCCGCTCCGGCCTTGTCGAGGGGCAGGTAGCCGACCTCGTCCAGGACCAGGAGTGATGGCGCCACGTACTTCTTCAGTTCGGAGTT
The DNA here is from genome assembly GCA_963705935.1 of uncultured Verrucomicrobiae bacterium. Lineage (GTDB taxonomy): Bacteria > Verrucomicrobiota > Verrucomicrobiia > Opitutales > Opitutaceae > Opitutus. The sequence continues at coordinate 863,083 of OY970130.1, forward strand.
CAAACGGTGCAGCGCTTGCGCGGCCAGCAGAGTGTTGATGGCGTCAACGGCGGTGGTGAAGAGGACGGGGTGTCCGGCCTGGCAGGCCGCGTAGCCGAGGGCCGTGGCCAGGTGTGTTTTCCCCAGGCCGACGCCGCCGCAGAAGACGGCATTGGTGTGTTCCTCGACGAAACGCAGTTCGAACAGGTGGCGCACCTGGGCCTCGTTGATCTGCTTGGGCCAGTCCCAGTGGAACTGGTCCAAGGTTTTCTGCACGGGAAAACGGGCGGCCTTGATCCGGCGCTGCAGGGCGTGCTGCTGGCGGTCCTGCGCCTCCGCTTCGATGATGCGGCGCAGGAACTGGGCGTGGGACCAGCGCTGCTTCGCGGCTTCCGCCGTGATCTCCTCGTGGTGGCGGCTGGTGTGCGCGAGCTTCAGATACCGAAGCTGGGCTTCAAAGGTCGTGGCGTTGCTCATGGGTGTAGGGCGTGAGGTCGGGGGCGGGCAGTTCCAGTTCGAGTGCTTCGGGAGCGCGGGGCAGGTGCAGGGGGCCGGGTTCCGGCAGCCGGCGGGCCCGCTGTTCGAGCAGGTTGACGATGTAATCGCTCGAGTAGGCGCCCAGTTCGTGCGCGCTTTCGATCGCGGCGCCGACTGCCCCGGCGCCATAGGCGGGAAGCAGTTCGACGATGCGGCTGAGGTGGTGGCCGGCGTTCATCCGGCGTTCCGCCAGGGCCCGGTGATACGGCCCGGCGGCCGGGGTCAGTTCGAGGAAGCGCAACAGGAGCCGCTGGCGGGCGCCGGTTTTCTTCTGCGCTTCGAGTTCGCGCACGTGATCGGGGTTTTCCAGGTCGAGGCGGCGGCCGAACCGGCGGACGTGTTCGGCCACGAGCGTCGTGTCGGCGTACAACCACACCCGCTCGCTCGACAACTGCGCGGTCAGCAGCGCCCCGGCGTACCTCGCCGGCACCGAGTACCGGTTGGTGTCGATCGTGACCCGGCAGCGCCGCGACGCGCGCACCGGGCGCGTTTGCACCGCGGCGTACGGCCGGGGATTGAGTGCGAGCAGTTGCGGGCGCTCCCCGGCCAGCCGGTCGAGCGGCCGGGTCTTCGTTTCACCGTGCTCGCGCACGTTGGCGATTGTCTCCAGCCACAGCTTCACCGCCGGGTTCAGTTCCTCGAAGCGCGTGAGCTGTCGGCCGCCGAGGAAGCTCTTCTTCACGTACGAAACGGCGTTCTCGACGATCCCCTTCGACTGGGGATGGCCCGGACCACAGGCCTTGATCCGGAACCCGTAGTGGCGGGCAAAATCGAGGTACTGCGCATTGTAGACCGGCTCTGCTCCGGCGACATGCGAGAGCACCGCGGTCTTGCAGTTGTCGACCATCACCTCCTGCGGCACGCCGCCGAGCTGCTCGAACGCCCGCTGGTGGCACCCGAGGAACCATTCCTGGCTTTGGCCGAGCGTAAACTCCACGTAGAGCCACCGGCTGTAACCGAGCACCAGCACGAAGAAGCTGAGCGCTCGCCGCGTGCCGTCGACTTCCACCGCCCCGAAGCTGCCCCAGTCGACCTGCGCACACTGGCCTGGGGCAAACTTCAAGGTCAGGAACGCCTCCGTCCGGTTCGGTCGGATCCGCCGCACGTAGTCCTTCACGATCGAGTAGCCACCATCGTAGCCCTGCTCCTTCAGCTTGTGCCACACCTGCATGGCCGAAAGCGGATACGCTTCCACGAAGCGTACGATCGCCGCACGGTACGCATCGAGCTTGGAGCGGCGTGGCCGTTGCGCGCCGCGACTGCGCTCGTAACGCTCGCGCTCCAGCCAGGCACTCACCGTCTGCCGGTGCAGGCCCAGCTCCGTGGCGATCTGCGTCGCGTTTTTTCCGGCCCCCGCGGCGGCCTTGATCTGGCAGTAACGTTCGTAGCCGATCACGACGCCACCTCCAATCCGAGCACCTGATACAGCGGCGGCTCGTACGCGATCACGCCGATGGCGACGAGCTGCCGCCGGGCCTCGGCGACCGACTCCTCGTGCAGCGACAATAGCCGTGCGAGCGTTCGATCCGCATAGTAGCTCACCCCGTGTTCGTCCCCGACGGTGACCAGCACCAGGTACAGCGCCCACGCCGGCGCCGAGGCCTTCATCAGGTAGTTTCCGCGGATGAGGCGGTGGTCCACCCAGCTAAACTGGCGCGGCACGCGCCGCACCCGATCTGTTGCGATTAAGTGTTTTTCCATAGGCGGGCCGCGGCACGTCGGTGCCCAATACGGCCCGCCCCCGGGAGTGCAGCCGGCGGGTCATCTCGGCGATGTCCTCTTGTAAGACACTTCCGGCGAGATGGGCGATAAGCCCCACCACCACCGGCGATTGCGACCCCAAGACATCTTGTAAGACAGGCGCGTCGTCTTGGTTTGCACTCCCCTGATCCGCTGGCACTTGCACCTTTGAGGTCTCTTGTAAGACAACGCGCACCTTCCGCTGGCGCTTTTTCCAATAGCCTGGGTGCGCCGCCTGCCACGCCCGTACCCGAGCCGCGTTGTCCGACCCGCGGAAGTAATCCGCGTTGCCGGGCTGCTTCAGCCATCGACTCTGGCTGTCAACCTTGCTCGCCTTGCGGCACGGTGTCTTGCGGCAATACCGCTGCCGCCCGCGATTGCGCGCGTCGACCGGGAACAACTCTCCGCAGTGCTGGCACTTGCACGACCCCTTTGGATGCATCGCCTCACAGCTTCGCCAGCTTTGGCGCTCCCGACCACGCCTTCAGCACTCGTACTCAGCTTTCGCTTACCGGGGGAAGAAAAACCACCCACGGAAGAAGACTTCTACGGTTCGTTACCGGAAGAAAAGCGACCGAAGAAAAGACGGATTCTTATCCGCCAGAATACGATGACTTCCTACTCGCCGCTGACAGTGTTTATAGGTCCGACATGAAGGGCGAACGCGCGGTGGTTCAAAAAACGCCCCCGCAACTCGAAAAGAACAAAATGCAAATCCTCCCGCCTCGTTCCTCGCCCAGTAAAATTCTCCGGTGGAGTCGCGCACTGCCTCCTCTCTGCCTCCTCCTTGCCGCTGGGGCAACGTTCCCCGGCGCCACCGTTGCCCATGCGGCACTGCCCTTCGACCAATCCTGTCCCGTCATTCTGGATAACGACTGGGCCGCTGATCAATACGACCTGTATTTTGCCATGGCGTTGGCCAGTGCCGGGAAGATCCAGTTGAAGGGAATCATCTGCTCCAATTCCTATGCCGAACAGTATGGCGAGCCAGCGCCGGTCAAGACGGTGCGGAACACCTACCTCCCTGGCTATCAAAACCAGGTCAACATCGGACGCAGTGTCGGCTTCACCAACATTCCGGACCCGGTGGAAGGACCGCACCTGAGTCTGAAACGGCCCGCGAGCGGAAATATCGACGACACGGCGCCTCAGGACACGCCAGGGGTGCGGTTGATTCTTGCGGAAGCCGCGAAACCCGGTGTCACGTCTGCCCACCCGCTCGTCATCGTCGGAGGCGGCCAGAGCACCGCCGCCGTCAGCGCGTATCTCATCGACCACTCCATTGCGAACAAGATGGTGCTGGCATGGGATGTTGGCAACGCGACGATCTACTCCAACGACGGCTACAACGGATTCGTTGACAGCTGGGCTTCCTATATCGTGCTGCAGCGATTGCGAGCCGTCACCGTGGCGGCAATCGGAAACGATGGCGGTGCCGCCTCCATCACCCCCAGCCGTCTCCGGACCAGTTATCCGAACAATGCGCTGCGTGTCGAGATGCTGAAGATCGCCGAGGGCACCGGAGAAGCCGGAAAGCAATTCGGTCCGATCACCGGCGACTTCGACGGCCTCGGGCTGGTTCTGCTGATGCGTCCGGATTACGTTCTCTCCTCGCTTCCGGTCTCGTTCGGCTGGTTCTACACCGACAACGAGGGGGCGCTCTCGACGCACCAGATGGTTCGGTATCGAAGCGATCCCGCCAGCTCTTATCTCTTCGTCGCGAGCGGAAGCGGAGCCGTCGCCACGGATGCCTGGTGGGCCGCCTTGACTGACCCGGCTGCATATCATTCCGGCGTTACGGTCTCCGTGCCCCCGACCCCTGTGCCGCCGGTGCCCGTGCCGCCCGCTCCCGGAGCCACCGGCCTGTGCGACCTGACCGTCACCGGATTCACCTATTCGAACGGCGTGTTTCAATGCACGGTCAAGAACCAGGGCACAGCGGCAGTACCTCCGAAAAGCGCGATCGGGGTTGAGTATTTCGTGGACGGGGTGAAACACGCGTGGGGGGCTTCATGGAGCCCGCTGGCGGCCCGGGCTTCCGTCGCCATCGGGACCAACGGCGCCGCTTACCGGATTCCAAAGGGGACCCACACGATTCTGGCGTTCGTGGATGACGTGTTCGTGATCCCCGAATCAAACGATGGAAACAACACGTTGTCCCAATCGATCACGCTTTGATGCAAATCCGGGCGAACAGGGACGGGACGAACGCAAATCGGCCGACGGCCGGCACCTGACCGGTCGTCGGCGAAGCGGTCCACCTTCCGGAGTTCAGGGACCAACGGCTGGATTCGATCCGCGGCACGCGAGCCTCCCGCCGCCGTGGCGGGCCGGGCCGCGGCTACTCGCGCTTGCGGCCGAAGAAGAACGCCAGCCACACGCCGAGCGCGAGCAGCAGCACGAGCCACCAGAAATAACGCAGCTCGCGCGCACCAAGCTCGACGAATGCGAGCAGCCGGGGGAACAGGACCGCGGCGGCCAGCAGCGCCAGACCCGCCACGATCAGCAGCACGCGCCGCCGCCATTTCGGCCGGCCCGACGCTTCCGGCACGAGCCGGATCGGACGGACGGGACGGCGGGAATGGTTGTCGGGTGCGCTCATGAGTGTTGCGAAGAATGACAGACCCGCGGCGCAATGAAAGCCTGCACCGGAGTGCCGGCGCAGCGGGTTGCGCGAGCGGAAACACGTGTTTCCCAGGCTCGGCGTAGGCCGCCTGCTCGCAGGCGCGGGTTTGGTTGGCGCAGACGGTTTGGCGATCGAGGCGCGTCGCGGCGTACGGGGGGATGAGGCGCGAGCAAGCTCGCGGCTGGAGTTTGGCCCGAAGGTTTAGTTCGTGGAAGGCGGAGCGGGTGGGCTCACGCAGCGGAGAGCATCGCGTGGGGAAGACTGGGGACGGGTTTCTGGGTGGTGAGGTCCCGGGGCAGCGGAGACGTGAAGTGGGAGAAACTCGACGCGGCGAGCTGCGGGGCCCACAGTTCGCAGCGCAGCGCCCGCAGGAGATCGCCCGTCGAGAGCGGGAAGGTGCCGGGGTTGCGCGGGGCGTGGCGCCATTTCGGAGGCTGCAAGTGCGGGGGCGTTTCGCCGCGGTCGCTCAGCGTCAGCGCCGCGATCCACAGCAGGGCATAGGCGGCGACGGTCACGGCCGGTTGAAGGCGGTTGGATGCCGGATCGCGCACCTGCGCTTCACCGGTGCCGAGCAGTGTCTTCTCGTCGCGGAAGTTCACTTCGATGCCCCAGCGCCACAGATACTGCTGAATGAGTTCTTCCAGGGGCTTGTCCGGATCGGTGCAGATGAGGAAGGCGGGCCGCCGATAGAGCAGTCGTGAACCTTGGCGTAATCGGTAACCAAGCGGGGCGATGACCACGACGCGCAGGGGGCAATCCGGGCCGCTTTTGCGCCATAAAGCCGGCGAGAGGCTCTTGACTCTAAAACCGTGGCGCTGCCCGGCGGCAAACGCCTCGATGATTTGCCAGGGCACGGTCTCATCGATGCGCAATTCCTCGGGGGCGGGGAGCGGCCCGCCGTAGGAGGCCGGCCGGCCGGTGGCCGGGGGCGGACCAGGCAACGCGTGCAACACGGCGTCTTTGCGGATTCGTCCGATATAGACGGTGTTTTGGGGCAGGCCCTTGAGGATGTCGGCGTTGGTGTAGCTGCCATCGCCGGCCACCACGAGCTTGCGCGCGGGGGGCAAGCTCTGGCGCAAGTGTTCGATGCGGGCCAGCGCCACGGTATTGAGGCGCTGTTGTTTTTGTTTTTCTTTATACTGCTGGTGCTCGGCGGCGGAAGCACGCTGCGAGGGTTTGGGTGGAGTGGGCGCATGGGTGAAGTCCACTGGGATCATGCGCGCCTGGCCGTCAGGGCCGGGCCAGGCGGCGGTCAGCTGCACGAAGCGCTGGCCACGCACCAGGTTGGTCTGGAAAGCCGGGCCGAGCGGATCGCGTTTCCACCCGACCCCGTCGATCTTCGTGCCGGTTTTGCGCACGAGGGTGTCGTCGATCGCGGTCACCAGCGCGGCGTCCGGCGGCAGGTGCGAGTGGACTTCGCTCAGCGCGTGCCGGAACAGCAGCGTCGGATCGACGCGCTCCCGCGAGTACAACCGGTAATCGGCGGTCCAGTCCCGATGAGCGCGTCCGCACAGGCAGATGAGGTTGGTGAGGGTACCGCGGCACGGAGACACCAGCATGGCGAGCATGTGCTCGTAGAGCCGGTGGGCGCACTCGGGGGCCGCACACGCCTCGCTCGTCGCGGTGGCCAGCAGTTCATGCAGCCATGGCATCAATCGCTGCGGAGTTTTTTTTTCACGTCCACCGCATCGGGCGGCACGACCGTGCGGGCGAGAATCAGGTGCTTTTTGTCGGCGATGGTCCACTCGACGACTTCGCCCTTGGTGAACTGCATCGCCTGAGCGATCGGCGCGGGGAAGTTGATGTAAAACTGCTCGCTGTCCTTGCGCTCGATGAGCTGAACCTTGGTCGGATAACCCATGCTTGACATCTAGCCATATCACTAGATTACAGTCCAGCTGAAAATGACCCCTCGAAAACTGCTCCGTTCAGCTCACACAGCCGAAATCTAGTCACGGGCCAAACTCCAGTCGCGAGCAAGCTCGCGGATCTACGCGAACCCCCGGCGGGCGCGAGCGAGCTCGCAGCCTACGTGGCCCTCGCGAACCCAATGCACGGTGATAGGGGTAGGCACGGCGCATTGAGTTGCGCCGCGCCTCCCTCCGAACCGGACAGGCGGATTTCCCGCATCCGGCTCTCCAGTCAGCGAGTGGCTCTCAAGGAGACTGACGGACCAAGACGTAAGCCTGTGTCAGACTGAACAGGCCGCGCTCGGCGAAGTAGTGATTGGGCCAGTGACGATGATCGGAACCGCGGTCACGACCACTCTTTCCCTGTCGTTTGCGCAGGATGGCGCGGAGTCGTCCGCGGACATACGCATCCAGCCGGGGAAACGTCGTGCGATGGCTGTGTTGGAAGTAGCCAAACCAGCCGCGCAGCATCCGATTGAGGTCATCGATGCAGCATTCGAGCGAGTGACCATAAGTCCTCGGCGTCAGCTTGTCAGCTCACGGATGCGGTCCTTACACCGATCCATGGACTTCCTCCTCGGCCAGCGGTAACCGCGTTCGAAGTGATAGCCGAGGAAGTCGAAGCCTCCCGGCTGGGTCGCATCAACGATCCGGGTCTTTTCCGGGTGCAGCGTCAGACCGTGCTGCCCCACCCACGTTTGCACGCGAGCGACCGGCGGCCTGTGCTTGTTCCCGGCTCCGACACAGCAGGACGAAGTCGTCGGCGTAGCGCACCATCTCGAGGCCACCGTCGGCCATGAGGTGGTCGAGCGGATTGAGGTAGATATTCGCCAGCAGCGGACTGATGACCGCTCCTTGCGGCGTACCCTCCTCGCCAGCCTCGTAGTGGCTAAGCCCATCCATCACCCCCTGTTCGAGGTAACTTTGGATGAGGGCCAGCACGCGACCGTCCGCAATACGTTCCCCGACTCGTTCCATCAACCGCCCATGCGGTATCGTGTCGAAGTAGCCTTTCAAGTCCGCGTCGACGATCCAGGTGCCGCCCTCGTCAAGGAGGTGCTGCACCCGGCGTAACGCGTCTTTGCAACCACGTCCGGGCCGGAAGCCGTAGCTGTGCTCGGCAAACGTCGCTTCGAAGATCGGTTCCACGACCATTCGCAACGCCGTCTGCACGATCCGATCCCGCACCGTGGGGACGCCCAAGGGGCGCTTTTCGGACGAGCCGGGCTTTGGTATCCAGCACCGTTTGACCGGACTGGGCTGATAGGTCGCCTGACGCAGTTGCTCATTCAGGGCGAGCAGCCCGCGGGGGCAGTCTTTGGCGAAGCGACCAATCGTCATGCCGTCCACGCCACTGCCGCCGGCGTTGGACCGCACTTTTTCCCAAGCCAGTCCCAGGGTTCGTTGCGCATACACTTTGTCGATCAGGCTGAACCACTGGTTTCCTTTCACCCCTGTTTCCAGGGCCGTCAGCATGCGCTCGGTCCACACCGCCGGTTCCGCCCACCCCCAGCGGGAGCGGACGTCTCCTCCTTGCGTAGCCCTCGCGGGCACTGGCGGAGGGGTGGCTTCCAACGTCGTGTTCATCGCGCATTCGCCTTCCTGCGTCCCTTCGCTCCCCCGGCGTTACCCGGCTTCACGGCTACTATGGACGCTCTGACTCCGGCTCGACTCAGTCCGTCGGGCCGGTCTCTCCACTTATCCCATGATCCCTTCCGATCGTTCCCGCTCCAACCACACCCACCCCGTCCTGTCTCCAGTGTTGGCAGTTCCTGGACCGTGACAGGCTCGCCGCTCGCGCGGCAGGCTTCGCCTTTGCCTAGTATCTAGTTGCTAAAGAGAGCGTGATAACGTGACATCCTGGGATGCCACGACCTGCTACGCCTGTTGACTTGAGTATTGAGGAACGCCGGGACGTGGAGGCGCGGGTGCGTCGCCACGGAGCCGGCCAACTCGAAGTGTTGCGCGCCAAGATCCTGTTGGGCGCAGCGGCGGGCGAGAGTACGCAGGCACTGGCGCAGCGCCTCGACGTGCGCACTGGAACGGTCAGCAAGACCCGTCGGCGGTTCACAGTGGAACGTCTGGGCGCCTTGGTCGACGCCCCGCGATCGGGTCGTCCCCGGCGGTATGACGCCACGGTGGAGCAACGCGTGCTCGCCACGCTGGATCAACCGCCTCCGCGGGGTTTCGCCCGGTGGAATGGGCCACGGCTGGCGGCACATCTGGGCGATGTCGACGTTCATCAAGTTTGGCGGGTGTTGCGCGTGCGCGGCATCAGTTTGGAACGTCGGCGTTCCTGGTGTTTGTCGACCGATCCACAGTTCGAACAGAAGGCCGCCGACGTTGTGGGGCTGTATCTGGCGCCGCCGGTGAACGCCGTGGTGCTGTCCGTCGACGAGAAACCGCACATTCAGGCGCTGGAGCGCTCGCAAGGCTGGTTGCGGCTGCCTAATGGCCAAAGCCTGACCGGTTTTTGCCACGAATACGAGCGGCACGGCACCACCACGCTGTTCGCCGCGCTCAATATCGCCACTGGCCAGGTTCGGGCTGGCCACTACCAGCGCCGGCGGCGGCTGGAGTTTCTCGATTTCATGAACCAGGTGATCGCCGAGCATCCGGACCGCGAAGTGCATGTCGTGCTCGACAATCTCTCCACCCATAAGCCCAAAACCGATCGATGGCTGGCGGCCCATCCCAAGGTCCACCTGCATTTCATCCCGACCCATGCCTCGTGGCTCAATCAGATTGAAGTCTGGTTCAGCATTCTCAGCCGGCAGGCCTTACGCGGCGCCAGCTTCACCTCCGTGGCACAGGTCCGCACCGCCATCGACGACTTCATCACCGCCTACAACCCAAACGCACATCCGTTCGCTTGGACAAAAGTCGACGTCCGCCCAAAGTCTCTCGCCAGTAAATACGCGGACGTAGAAAAGTAGATACTAGGCCGCCTGCTTGCAGGCGCGGTTTGGTTGGCGCAGACGGTTTGGCGATCGAGGCGCGAGCGAGCTCGCAGCTGCTCGCAGCCTACGGAATGCCCGGTGCTCGCCGCGGGCGGAAATCGGCGTCCGGAGGTTTCCTGCTACGTGCGGTGGAACGCTGCTATCTCCGGATCGCGGCGGACGGAAGCCCGAGCGGTAGAAGGATGTTCGCGCTGTTCCCGCCTTCGCCTGTCGAGCCGCCAATGACGAGCGGCGCCTTGCCGTCCCACTTCTCGACGATCTGCAGTTGGATCAATCCGGGATTGTCGCGGATGGCCTCGGCACGGACGCGGATCGCCTCGGCTTCACCCTTGGCACGAATAATCGCGGTGTCCGCCTCGATCTGCGCCTTTTGCTGGGTGAAACGCGCCTTCGCGGCCTCCTGCTCCTGCACCATCTTGGATTCGATCGCCGCCTCCAGCTCCTTCGAGAGCGTGATGTTTTCCAGGACGATGTCCTCGATATCGAGAATTCCGCCGACCTTGTCGCGGGCCGCGACCAGCGACTTGGCCTTGATGTCCTCGCGGCGCTTGACGATCTGCTCCGCGCTCTGGAGCGCTGTGACCTCCTTCACCGCCTCCTGCACCCGCGGCGCGATCAGCGTCTCGAACGGATCACCGGCGTATTCCTTGTAGATGCGCACGACCGACGCCTCGGGAATCCGATACAGCACGCGCAGCGACATGTTCACCTGCTGCAGGTCGGACGAGTAGCATTCCGCCGGGAGCTGCCGTGCGAGCTGGCGCACCGGGATGTTGACGATGTGCGTGACGAACGGGGATTTCGTGCCGAAGCCTTCCGGTTTGAATCGCTCGCTGACTTTGCCGAGCGTGACCTCCACGCCGCGAAACCCGGGTTGAACCACGTAAGTTGACTGCGCCGCTGCGACGACGAGAACCACGATCACGATGCCGATGCCGATGAACCGGCCAAGGTTTGGGGACATTCCGCCATCGCAGCGGGAAGCGGATCGACAGGCAAGCGGTTGATTCCATTTTGGAAATCGCGGGCGAAGTTCCATATCCGCCGCGGCGCGACGCGAGCGGCGCGCCTTTGCAGGACCGTGCGACCCGATCGAGTGCCGTCGTTCTGGCGCGCGTGTTCGGTTTCGAGAGAGCACCGCAACCGGGCTGCGAAAAGCTTGGAGTCGCGGAGGGTTTGATGCAACGTGCCCGCGTGAGTTTCAGCCGGCATCTGCTCGTCGACGGTTCGAACGTCATGAACGCGTGGCCCGAGCTGCGCGCGGCGCTGAAGCGGGACCGCGATGCTGCCCGGGGCCTGCTCGTGCGTCTGCTGACGCCCATCCACGACGCGGAGGGCGTGCGGGTCACGGTGGTCTTCGACGGCCGGGGTCCGGAGCTGTCGCTGGAGCACCCGGCCGCGGAGCACACGCTGTCCGTCATTCACACCCCGGCCGGCACGACCGCGGACGACGTGATCGAGCAGTTGGTGGCGAATGCGACCGACGCGTCCGCCTGTGTGGTCGCGTCCGACGACCGGGCGGAGCGCGAGACGGTCAGCGCGAGCGGAGCAGCGCCGATCAGCTCGGCCGACCTGCTCGCATGGGTGGCGCGGGCCACCAGCCGGCAGACGCGGCACGTCGACGAGGTGAAGGACAAATCAAGACGCGGATGGTCCGGCTCGCCATGAACACGGTCGCCCCCGGCCAGCCCGGCGCCGTCGCCGAGATTCAGGGACTCTACGGTCCGTTCAGCTTTCCGGAGCGGCTGCTCCAGAAGATCTGGCTGCAGGGCGATTTCGACCGCGTGCGGGCGTTCACGCTCGATGGCGTCGGGGTGAAGGTCCGGCACCCTGGTCGCTGGAATCTGCTGGGCGGACCCGATTTCAAATGCGCGCAGTTGCAATTTGGAGACGGCCCCCTGTTCACGACCGACGTCGAGCTGCACCTGCACGCCGCCGATTGGGCGGCGCACGGACACGCGGAGGATCCGGCCTACGACGGCGTCGGCTTGCATGTCGTGCTCTTTGCGCCGCCGCCCGGACACGTGACCTCCGGTCGCCGCGGCCCGATCCCGGTCCTGGCATTGCTGCCGATCTTGTTGCACGACCTCGAGGAATACGCGGCGGAGGATGCCGTCGAGCTGCTGGCCAACCGGCCGGCGGGGCGCATTCTCGAGCGGCTCGGGGCGATGCCGCGCGAACAGATCGTCGCACTCCTCGATCGGCAGGCGGAGAATCGCTGGCGACAGAAGGTTCATTTTGCACGTCTCCGGATTCAACGTCTCGGCTGGACCGAGGCGTGCCATCAGACGGCACTCGAAATCCTGGGTTATCGATTCAACCGTGCGCCGATGCTGCGGCTGGCGACCTCGCTGCCGCTGGGCGAATGGTCCCGCGCCGGACGCGACAGCGAGGCGGTCTTTGCGCGGGAGGTGAATGGCTGGAGCCTGCAGGGGCTGCGCCCCGCCAATCACCCGCGACGACGATTGCGCCAGTACGCGAGCTGGGTGGCGGCGGTCGACGACTGGCCGGCCGCGTTGCTGAGGTTCGGCAGCCGGCTGCCCCGGTTGGATCCCGCCGTGTTGACGGGCGTGGCGCGCCGCGGGGCGCGACTCGCGTCGCTGCGCGAGGAGTTCACGACATCGGTTTGTGGCGGCGCGATCGACGGGACCCGGTTCGACACGCTGGTGTGCGATGGATTCCTGCCCCTGCTTTCGGCCCGGACGGAAACGGATCTGCACGTGCTATGGCGCAGCTGGTTTCCCGGAGACCTGCCACCGGTCTTTGCGCGGGGATTGCGACAGCTGGGCGTGTTTCGGGGACCGCTCGAACCGTCGTGTCACGGGGCGACGCAGGGCCTTTTGGGGTGGCTGCTCGAAGAGGAACGCCGCGAAGCGGTTGCCGATGGGCGCGGGGCTTGACAAGCTTTCGAGGTGCCGGATAAGTTTTCCGGCTCTATTACACTCACTTTTCAAGAAAGTGGGCCCTGCGGCCCGCTTTTTTTTCCCAACTTATCCCGTTATTTCCCACCCTATGAGCAGCGAGATTCTTTCCGTCCTGGAGTACATGGAGAAGGAGAAGGGCATTCCGCGCGCGGACATGATCGCCACGATCGCCAATGCGCTCAAGACCGCTGCGCAGAAGGGGGTTAACTCGGGTCAGGAGCTCAAGATCGACATCAACCCGAAGAACGGGCAACTCCATGCCTGGGCGCTGCATGAAGGTGGTCGATTCGGTCAGCAACCCCAAGACGGAAATCCATGTGGAGAAGGCCCAGGCAGTGAAGCCTGGCGCGGTCATCGGAGAAGTCATCGAGAAGGAGATCGATCCGTCGACGCTGGGCCGGATCGCGGCCCAGACCGCCCGCCAGGCCGTCATGCAGCGGCTGCGCCAGTTCGAGAAGGACCGCATTTACGACGACTTCAAGGACCAGGTCGGCAACATCGTCACCGGCACGGTCCGGCGCCGCGAACGCAACGACATCTTCATCGACCTCGGCAAGGCCGAGGCCGTGATGCCCGGCCAAGGAGCAGGTGCCCGGCGAGGAATACCAGCCGGGCGACCGCATCCGCTGCCTGCTGCTGGAGATCGAGAGCACCCCCCGCGGGCCCGGAAATCATCCTGACGCGGGCCAGCCCGAAGTTTGTCCGCCGGCTGTTCGAGCTCGAGGTCACGGAGATCGCCGACGGCACCGTCAAGATCGAGGCGTTCGCCCGCGAGCCGGGCTACCGCACGAAGATCGCCGTCACCAGCAAGGATCCCAAGGTCGATCCGGTCGGCGCCTGCGTCGGCGCCCGCGGCGCCCGCGTGAAGACGATCGTGCGCGAGCTCGGCGGCGAGAAGATCGACATCATCCAGCTACTTTGCCGATCCGCGGGAGATGATCATCGAGGCGCTGAAGCCGGCGCGTGCCCGCGCGAGATCGTGCTCGACGAGCAAGACCCACCGCATCCTCCTGAAGGTGGCGACCGACGACCTCGCGATCGCCATCGGCCGCAAGGGCCAGAACGCGCGGCTGACCTCGCGCCTGATCGGCTGGCGGCTCGACATCGAGGAATTCAAGGCGGACGGCGACGATCCGCGCGGCAACGCGGTTGCATCACTGGTGAAGGCCTTCAGCCTTGGATGCCGGCGATCGCCGGCCGCCTGGTCGACATGGGCATCAATTCGCCCGCCGCGTTCGAGGGCGTCGAGGCCGACGACTTGGTGGACGCCGGTTTCACGCGCCGAAGAAGCGGCCGACATCATCGGCCGTGTCACCGCCCGCTAACCGATCCGCAACCTGATTTATCCGCCCGAATATCACCTGATGAGCATCCGCATCCACGAACTCGCCAAACAGCACAACATGGAGGGCAAGGACATGTTGGCCTTGCTCAAGGAGCGCGAGGCTACGTCTCTGCGGATACGAAGTCGGTTTCCAGCACGGTCGGCAAAATCTACGTCGAGGAGATCGAGAAGGAATTCGCCGCCAAGGCTGCCGCGGAGCAGGCGGCCGAGCCCGCCGCCGCCCCTCCGCCCGAGCCCACTCCGCCCGTTGTCACGGACGCGCCCGCGACCGCCGACGCTCCGAAACTGCGCCTGCCTCCTGGACTGTTCGTCAAGACCAAGGAGGACGTGGAACGCGAGAAAGCAGCCGCGGCGGCCGCACGCGCGGCGGCAGCAGCTGTCACGCATCCTGCTCCGCCCGCCGCCGTGTCGCGGCCTTCCGCGGCCATTGCACCTCCACCTCCGCCCCGTCCGATGCCCGTGCCGTCGATGCCGCCCCGTGTGCCTGTCCCCGTCCCGTCGCAGCCCAAGGCGCCGCCCGCGGTGCCGGTGATCCCGAGTCCGGCTGCGCGTGCGCCGCTGCCCGTTCCCGCGTCAGTCGCGCCGCCGCCGCCGCCCGTCGCCAAGGGGCCCGCTCCTGTTTCCGTTCCTCAGCCGCTGCCGTTGCCGTCGTCGCGCGTCTCGCCGACGGCTCCCCTGCCGACTCCGCCAATTCCCGGAGCCGGGCCCGCGACGGCCGGTGGAGATGCCGATGCCGGGCAGGCGCCCGTCGCGCCCGGCGAGATGAAGATCATCCACCTCAAGCCGCCGATCATCGTGCGCGATTTCGCGGTCGGCGCTTGGGCTCAAGCCCTTCAAGTCTGATCTCGGAGCTCAACCAGGTCGGGCGGCTTCGCCTCGATGAATCCGACATCGATGAGGCGGTGGCGCACAAGGTGGCCGAGAAGCACGGCTTCGTGCTCGAGATCAAGCACCGCGGCGACGCGGTCGCGCAACAGCAGGCGCAAGGAAAAGGAGAAGGCGAAGCCGGAGGAGGACGAGTCGAAGGACCTGGTGCCGCGGCCGCCGGTGGTCTGCATCCTCGGCCACGTCGACCACGGCAAGACCTCGCTGCTCGACGCGATCCGCAAGGCCAACGTCGCCGCCGGCGAGGCGGGCGGCATCACCCAGCACATCGGCGCCTACCAGGTCGAGCACAACGGCCGGAAGATCACCTTCCTCGACACGCCGGGCCACGCGGCGTTCTTCAAGATGCGCGCCCGCGGCGCGAACGTCACCGACATCGCCGTCCTCGTCGTCGCGGCGGACGACGGTTTCATGCCGCAGACGGACGAGGCCCTGGAGCACGCCCAGAACGCGAAGGTGGCCCTGATCGTCGCCGTCAACAAGATGGACGTGAAGGGCGCGAACCTCGACCAGGTGAAGGCGCCAGATGCAGCAGCGCGGGATCGCACCCGAGGATTGGGGTGGCGAGACGATCACGGTGCCCGTCTCGGCGATCAAGGGGCACGGGCATCGAACGACCTGCTCGAGATGATTCTCCTTCAGGCCGACGTGCTGGAGCTGAAGGCGAACCCGCAAGGCGGAGGCCGGCGGCGTCGATCATCGAGTCGCAGGTCGATGTCGGCCGCGGTCCGCTCGCGACCGTGATCGTGCAGCGCGGGACGCTCCGCACGTCGGCGACGCCATCGTGTGCGGCCCGCATTGGGCGCAAGGTCCGCGCGATGTTCGACGACCAGGGCCAGAACCTGAAAGAGGCGCCGCCCTCCACGCCCGGTGCGCGTCATCGGCTGGTCGGGTACGCCCGACAGCGGCGCGAGCTTCCGGGCGCGTCAAGAACGCCCGCGAGGCCGAGAACCTCGCCGAGGAGGAGGCAGCACGCTTGAAGCAAGGAGGCGACCACCGCGACCGACGCGGCGCCCAAGGAATTTCGGTCGAGCAGCTGTTCGCCAACATCGCGGCGACGCAGGCAGAAGGTGCTCAAGGTCATCATCAAGACCGACGTTTTCGGTTCCGCCGAGGCCGTGCGCACGGTGCTCGAGGGCGATCAAGAGCACGAAGGTCTCGCTGGAAATCGTGTCCGACCGAGGTCGGGCTGGTCACGAAGAACGACGTCCTCATGGCCAGCGCCGCCGGCGCCGTGGTCATCGGCTTCAACACGAAGCTGGAAAACGGCGTCACGCCGCTCGCCAAGCACCATGGCGTGCGCATCGAGACGTATCGACATCATCTACGAACTCGGCGACAAGGTCCGCGAGATGATGGCCGACCTGCTCGATCCGGACCTCAAGGAGATCAAGCTCGGCGCGGCCGAGGTCCGCCAGGTGTTCCCGCTCGCCAAGGGGTTTGTCGCGGGCTGCCTCGTCACCGAGGGCAAGATCACCCGCAACGCCTCCGCGCGCCTGCGCCGCGGCAGGGAGATCGTGCACGAGGGCAAGATGGCCACGCTCAAGCGGTTCAAGGACGACGCCAACGAAGTGCGCGCCGGCCTGGAGTGCGGCATCAAGCTCGACGATTTCAACGGCTACCAAAACGGCGACGTCATCGAGTGCTACGAGATCCAGAAGGTCCGCGCCTCGCTGTAGTTCTTTCGACGATCGGTTTCGCGTCCTCGATCGCCGCCGGGCATCGCGCGCAGCGAGAATTCCCGGATCGAAAATCCCATGACCAACCGCACCCTGCGCGTCAACGAGCTGATCCAGCGCGAGCTCAGCGAGATCCTGCGCAAGCGCTACCAGGCCGAGGCCGTCGCGATCACGATCACCGAGGTGCGGGTCGCGCCCGACCTGCGCGACGGGCGGGTCTTCGTCTCCGTGGTGGGCGACGACACGGAAGCCGAGGCGAAGCTGCGCTGGCTGCGCGGCCGGGCGCGGGAACTGCGGCTCGAGCTCGGGCGGCGGATCGTCCTGAAATACATGCCGCGGTTGGAGTACATCGCCGACCGCTCGTCGGTCCAGGGGGCGCGTGTCCTCCGGGTGCTCGACGAGATCGAGCACCAGGCTCCGCGCGTGGAGGAAAAACCGGAGTGAAGGGCTCGCCCGCGCCTCGTCGGTGTTTGCCCGGCCGGCGCCGGCGAAATCTTGTGCGCCGGGCTTTCCGCTGCTTGACTCGCCCGTCGGCCTGACCTTCGCCGTGGACCACTTCTACCCTGAGCTTTCGACCCGGTTCACGCAGCTGCTCAGCGGCTGCGCGGGCGGACGGTCGCGGTGATCGGCCACGCCCGGCCCGACGGCGACTGCATCGGCTCGCAGGTGGCGCTGGCGCGCGTGCTCCGCGGCCTGGGGCACGACGTGGTCTGCGTCAACGCCGACCCCGTGCCGCGGCGCCTCGCGTTCCTCGCGCCGGGCATGGCCTTCCTGCGCACCGACGAGGTGCTGCGCGATGCGCGCCGACTATGCCGCGGTGTTCGTCGACTGCGCGGACCACGCGCGTGGCGGGCGAGCGGATCCGGGCGCGTTTTCCCGCGCCGGTCGGCAACATCGACCACCATCTCTCGAACAGCGGGCTTCGCCGAGATCAACATCGTCGACAGCGGCTCGGCGGCGACCTGCGAGATCCTGGCCGGCCTGTTCTTCGACACCGGGCTCACCGTCGACGCCGACGACGGCGCAGGCGCTCTTCACCGGCATCATGACCGACACCGGGCAGTTCCGCTTTACTTCGACGACGCGCGCACGTTTCTGCTCGCGGCGGAACTGGTCGCCCGCGGCGCCGCACCCGACCGAGGCGGGCTATCGAGCTCTACGAGCGCGAGACGACCGGGCAAGCTGCAGCTGCTCCAGCGGTTCCTCGCCTCGCTGCGCATGGAGTGCGACGGCCGCGTCTGCATCGGCACGCTGCCGAACGGCGTCTTCGAGGCAACCGGGTCCGACGGCCGAGGACACCGAGGGGCTGGTCGACTACGCGCGCTGCATCGACGGCGTCGACGTCGGCGTCCTGATCGAGGAGCGGCCGGACGGTGCCGTGAAGGCCAGCCTCCGCGCCAAGGATCCGCGCCTACCGGCTCGACCGCGTCGCCGCGCAGTTCAACGGCGGCGGCCACGCCTGCGCCGCGGGGCTCAACGCTGAAGGCGCCGGCGCCGGATTTTCGTGCGCGGCTGGTTGCCGCGCTCGCGGCGCCGCCTCGCGGTGGTCGACGCCGGCGAAGCCCGCAGCCATGACTCGTGCCGCCCAAAGGAGCTCGATGGCGTGCTGCTCGTCGACAAGCCGACCGACCACACCTCCCACGACGTGGTGGCGCGGCTGCGCGGCAAGCTGCAGATGCGGCGGATCGGCCACGCCGGCACGCTCGATCCGATGGCGACGGGGCTGCTCATCATCCTGATCGGCAAGGCGACCCGGGTTTCGCAATACCTCATCAGCCTCGACAAGGAGTACGAAGGCACGATCGAGCTGGGCAAGGTGACCGACTCCCAGGACGCCGAGGGCGAGGTGATGGAGACCCGGCCGGTGCCGCCGCTCACCGAGGCCGAGGTGCGGCCGCGATGCAGGGCTTCCTCGGGCGACCAGTACCAGATCCCGCCGATGTTCTCCGCGATCAAGATCGACGGCGTGCCGCTCTACAAGAAGGCGCGCAAGGGCGAGGAGGTCGAGCGCGAGCCGCGGTTCATCCGCGTGATCGGCCTTGGACCTGCGTGCGCTTCGCGTCGCCCCGCATCGATTTCCGGCTGCGCTGCACGAAGGGGACCTACGTGCGGACGCTCGCGCACGATCTGGGCCAGAAGATCGGCTGCGGCGCGCACCTCTGCGCGCTGCGCCGGACGGCACCGACCGCTTCACGTGTCCCAGGCCCTGACCCTGGACCAGATCGAGGCGCTGCCGCTGCGCGAAATCGAGAAACGGCTGATTCCGGTCCACCAGGCGGTGCCGACAATCGCGCTATGAGAGCGGAAGCAGATTGGGCACGCGGGCCGGCTTTCCCATGAGTGAGGTGCGGCAGATCGAGGGACTGGAACACGCGGGGCTGCCGGCGATTCCCATTCATCTGGCGATCGGGATGTTCGACGGCGTTCACCTCGGGCATCGCGCCGTGATCGAGGCCGCCGTGCACTCGGCGCACCGGAGCGGCGGTCTGCCGGCGGTGCTGACGTTCGCGCCGCATCCCGCGGTCTTGTTCCGGCCCGACGAGCCGACGCGGCTGATCATGGGTCCGGTGGCAAAGGCGCGGGTGCTGGGCGAACTCGGCGTCGAGGCGATGATCACGCAGCCGTTCACCCCCGAGTTTGCCCGGATCGGCGCGGACGAATTTCTCCCCTGGCTGCGAGAGCGGCTGCCGAACCTCGCGGCGGTCTACGTGGGGGAGAACTGGAAATTCGGTCGCGGCCGGAGTGGCGACGTCGCCCTGCTGCTGGCCAGGGGCAGGCCGCTGGGCCTGCACGTCTTCAGCGCGCCGCGCGTGCATCTCGACGGCGAGCCGATCAGCAGCTCGCGGATTCGCGCCGCGCTGGCCTCCGGCGACATCGCCGCCGCGAATGCGATGTTGGGATACGCGTATTTCGCGGAGGGGGTCGTGACCCCCGGCAAGCGGATGGGCCGGATGCTCGGATTTCCGACCCTGAACGTGCCTGGGTCGCCCGACCTGCGTCCGCGGTTCGGCGTCTACCTCGTGCGGGTGCGGGGCGGCAAATCCACTGCGGCGCTGCGGGGAGTCGCCAACTACGGGCTGCGGCCGACGATCGAGAAGGCGACCGAGCCGCGACTCGAGACGCACGTGCTGGACGACTGCCCCTATGGCGATGGCGACACGATCACCGTCGACTGGCTCGAGTTCCTGCGTCCCGAAATGAAGTTCAGCGGAGTGGGGGAGCTGCGCGTCCAGATCACCCGGGATCGGGCGGCGGCGCTGGTCCGGTTTGCGGTTTAGCCGCAGGCTAATTTTCCTTGCGCTGCATCGTCGCGCTGGCGTTACTCGCCGACCTCCGATTTCGGACCCTTAGCTCAGTTGGTTAGAGCGTTTCCTTGACATGGAAAAGGTCGCTGGTTCGAGTCCAGTAGGGTCCACCATCGAAAAGCCGCTCCTCCAGACGAGGGCGGCTTTTTGTTTCCCGGGGGGCTGCAGCCCCCGGACCGGGGGCCCGGCTCATTCGGCCTCCACGGTGGCGGCGCGACCGTGGTGCCCTCGCCGGTGATGTTCCGGGGTCATCAGGCCGGCGGCGAACACCAGAAGCGCCAGGAGGGCGGCGGAGCCGAGCGACGCGGCGCCGCTGCGCTGGCGCAGGTACGCCGCGAGCGGCCGCCAGTTGAGCAGCAAATGGAGAAGCCCGGCGGCGAGGAAGGCGATGCCGAAGACCTCGTGGAGGAACGTGATCGTGCCGTTTTCAATGTCGGCCAGGAGTAGGAGGCCGGTGACGCCGATGACGGCGAACGACCCGGCGACGAAGGGGGACAACACGAGTTTCGGATGGGAGCGCGGATTCATGGCGGGGGGCTGAAGACGCCTCCGTCACCGTGGGAGTTACGCTGGGTGAGAGAGTTGCACCGGTGGCGGCGGTTCCGGCTTGCGCGGTGGAATGCACCGCATTGAATGCAAGTGCTTACTTGCATGAAGACGAAGCCACCACGACCGACTTCCGCCCGCGAACGGCTCCTCCGGGCCGCGGCGGTCGTGTTTGCGCGCCAGGGGCTCTCCGGCGCGACCACCCGTGCGATCGCCGAACAGGCGGGCGTGAACGAGGTCACGCTGTTTCGCCACTTCCGGACCAAGGAGCGGCTGTTGAGCGCGGTCGTGCACGACAATTTCGGTGCGGGGCGGGCCGAGGCCCCGGCGCCGCCGGTGAGCACCGGCGACCTGCGGCACGACCTCACGGCCTATGCGCAACTCTATGAGCGCCGGCTGGAGGAAAACATGCCGCTGATCCGGGCGATGGTCGGCGAGATCCAGCACCACGGCCGGAACGAGCGCGAGGTGTTCCAGTCGATCTTCTGGCCGCTGCGGCAGGCGCTGGTGCAGCGGCTCGAGGTTTCCCGCGCGGCGGGCGAGATCCGGTGCGGCGCCCCGCACGTGCTAGCCGATCTGTTTGCCGGAATGATTTTCACCGGCGTGCTGCGGCGTGCCGCCGCGCATGTGCACAAGGAGTACTCGGGCTCCGAGTACCTGAAAACCGCCGTGGACATCCTGCTCCGCGGTGCGACGGCGCGCTAGTTGACGGCGTCCGGTCCGGGCGTCCGGGCGGCGCGGCATCGATTTTTTCCCATGTCTGTCACTTCCGAACCCATCAACGAGCCCGCTCGATCGCGGCGGCCTTGGCGCCGCCGCGTGCTTTTGCTGGCGGGCCCGCTGGCGATTCTCGCCGGCGGACTCTATTTCTATCTGCACGGCGGCCGCGTCGTCACGAGCGACAACGCCTACGTCCACGCCGACAAACTGACGGTCACCACCGAGGTCGCGGGCGCGGTGACGGAGGTCGACGTCCGGGAAAACCAGCGCGTCACGGCCGGGCAGGTGCTCTTCCGGCTCGACGACGAGCTGTACCGGATCGCCGTCGCGCAGGCGGTGGCGCAGCTGAACGGCGTGCGCCTCGACCTGGGCACGCTGCGCGGCACATACCAGCAGAAGCTGGCCGCGATCGACGAGGCACGGGAAGCGGCGGGATTCGCCGAGCGCGAACTGCGGCGGCAGGAGGAGTTGAGCCGGACCCAGGTGGCGTCCGTGGCGCAACTCGACGAGGCCCGGCATGCGGTCGACGCGGCGCACCGGCGGATGCAGGTGCTGGAAAAGGACGCCGCGACCGTCCTCGCGTCGCTCGGCGGCCTCGATCGCCCGGACGAGCAGAATCCGCGGTTCGTCCAGGCCAAGGCGCAGCTCGACAAGGCGGAGCGCGATCTGCGCAACACCGTGATCCGGGCGCCGATTTCCGGCATCGCCGCGAATGTCACCAACCTGCCGGTGGGGAGCTTTCTCGAGCCGGCGCAGCCCGCGTTCACACTCGTCGCCACCGATCACGTCTGGATCGAGGCAAATCTGAAGGAGACGGAGCTGACCTATTTGCGCGCCGGCAACCCGGTGACGATCGAGGTCGACACGTATCCGCATCACAAATGGGTGGGGCGCGTGGCGGACATCGGTCCAGCCACCGGGGCGGAGTTTGCGCTGATTCCGCCGCAGAACGCCTCGGGCAACTGGGTCAAGACGGTGCAGCGCATTCCGGTGCGCGTGCGGATCGAGTCACAGGATCCGCGGCGGCCGCTGCGCACGGGAATGAGTGCGGAGGTCAGCATCGACACCGGTCACACCCGCTCGCTGCGCGACCTCGCGCAGGTCTTCGGGGACCACGAACAAGGCTGAGCCGGCGCGATGACGGCCCTCCGGACAGTGGCGCCGCCGAGCCACCGCGGCGCGATCACCATCTGCGTGATGCTCGCCACGATCATGCAGGCGCTGGACACGACGATCGCCAACGTCGCGCTGCCCTACATGCAAAGCAGCCTCTCGGCGGCGCAGGACCAGATCAACCTGGTGCTGACGTCGTACATCGTCGCGGCCGCCATCATGATGCCGGCGACGGGCTGGCTCTCGGCCCGCCTGGGCCGGAAGAACCTGTTCTTGATTTCCGTCGTCGGCTTCACCCTGACCTCGGGGCTGTGCGGCCTCGCGCTGTCGCTCGAGCAGATGGTGATCTACCGGCTGTTGCAGGGCGTGTTCGGCGCCACCCTCGTGCCGCTTTCGCAGGCCGTGCTGCTCGACGAGTATCCGCCGGAGAAACATGGGTCCGCGATGGCGCTGTGGGGCGTCGGCGTGATGGTGGGGCCGATCCTCGGACCGACGCTCGGCGGCTGGCTGACCGAAACCTACAACTGGCGCTGGGTGTTTTACATCAACCTGCCGGTGGGACTGATGACGTTCATCGGGCTGTCCATTTACCTGCATCGTGCGCCGCCACAGCGCGGGCTGTTCTTCGACTGGTTCGGGTTCCTGTCGCTGGCGGTCGCGATCGGCGCACTGCAGATGTTGCTCGACCGGGGCGAGCAGCTCCAGTGGTTCGACTCGCCGGAGATCATCGCGGAGGCGGTCGCATCGGGGCTCGGGTGCTACCTGTTCCTCGTGCACACGCTGACGACAGACCGGCCGTTTCTCGACCTCCGGCTGTTCCGGGACAGAAATTTCATTACCGGGCTCGTGTTTATTTTCATCGTCGGGGTCATCCTGCTGGCGACGCTCGCGTTGCTGACGCCGTTTTTGCAGACGCTGCTCGGGTATCCGGTGATGACGGCCGGCATGCTGCTGGCGCCCCGCGGGGTGGGCACGATGCTCGCGATGATCATCGTGGGCCGAATCGTGAACCGGATCGATCCGCGCTGGATGGTGGCGCTGGGACTGGGACTGACCGCGCTGGCGCTGTGGCAGATGAGCCGGTTCTCGCTCGATGTCACCGAGCGGATGCTGGTCGTGTCGGGGATTGTGCAGGGGCTCGGACTCGGGTTCCTGTTCGTTCCGCTGAGCACGATGACGTTCGCCACGCTCCCGCCGGACCTGCGCACTGCGGGCACGGCGTTGTACAGCCTGTCCCGCAACCTGGGTTCGAGCATTGGGATCTCGGTGGTGATCTACCTGCTCGGGCGCTATGGCAGCCAGGCGCACGCCGGACTGGCGGAGTACGTCCAGCCCTTCCGCCAGCCGATGCAGCAGCTGCCATCGCTGCTCGACCCGGGAACGACCGAGGGCCGGGCACTGCTGGACCTGCTCGTTTCACAACAAGCCGGGCTCCTCGCGTACCTGGCTGATTTCCGGTTCATGCTTTGGGTGGCCCTGGGCGCGCTGCCGCTCGTGCCGCTCATGCGCCGCCCGCAGCACTCCGGCGGGGCGGACGAGGAACTGGCTGCGGCGATCGAGTAGCCAGGAATGCGGCGCGGTGCGGGCGAGAGCGGGATTCGCCGCCGGCAGCAGTCGCTGTCAAGGTTACCGCGGCGGACGGGGTGGTTTGCAGGATTCTCCAATCCGCCGCTTGAAAGCCGACGGGGTTTTGTGCCCATATGCTCGCATGCTCCAGTCGCTTCGCATCCGGAACCTCGCCCTGCTCGATGAGGTGGCCCTGGATTTCGAGGCGGGATTCACCGCGGTCACCGGCGAGACCGGCGCGGGCAAGAGCATTCTGCTCGGCGCATTGAGCCTGCTCGCAGGCGAGCGGGCGGACAAGACGATCATCCGGCAGGGGGCAACATCCTGCGAGGTCGAGGCATCGCTGTATTTTGAAAACCCCGACAGGATCAACCGGGTGCTGGCGGCGCTCGAGCTGCCCGCCTGCGAGGACGGGTTGCTGATCCTGAAACGCAGTGTTCCGCGCGAGAAACCGCCCAGGATCACGGTCAACGGCAGCCTGGCCACGCTCTCGGCGCTGCAGCGGCTGGGCGAGCACTGGATCGATTTTCACGGACCGAACGAGCCGCGCCGGCTGCTGCGCGACAGCTGCCAGCTCGAGCTGCTCGATCTGTACGGGCGGGCAGGGGAAGCGCGCGCGAGTTACCTGCAGAGCTATCGCGCCTGGGTCGAACTTGTCGCGGAGCGCGACCAAGTCGCGAACGAGGAAAAGCTGTCGCCGGACCAGATCGAGTATCTCGAGACGCAGCTCGCGCAGATCGATACCCTCGAACTGACGGATGAGGCGATCGAAACGCTGGAGCGGGATTTTGCCCGGATGAGCCGGGCGCAGGAGCTGCTGGGGCTCGCCCAGTCACTCGAGACGGGGCTGACGGGGGAGGAGGGCGTGCAGGTGATGGTGGCTGGCCTCCTGCGTCAGGCGCGAGAGGTGGAAGCCATCGATGCGACCACGAAGCCGTTCGCGGACCGCCTCGCCTCCGCGGCCGTCGAAATCAACGACCTGGCGGCCGAGTATGCCTCGCTGGCGCAGCAGCTCCAGTTCGATCCCGAGCGGGCGGCGGCACTTTCGGAGCGGATCAACAGCTGGATGGAATTGAAGCGCCGGCATGGCGGCGACGTCGCGGCGGTCGCCAAGGCCGCGGAGGCCATGCGTCGGCGGCTTGAGCTTCAGGGCGACCTGGCCGGTGCCCTGGCGAAGCTCGAGCAGCGGATCCGCGACGCGCGGGAGGCCGCCGTGAAGCAGGCCCGGATTCTCCGCGCAGCACGCGAGAAAGCCGGGAAGGATCTCGCGAAAGTCGCGGGGAAAGCCATCGGTCAGCTCGGATTCAAGCGGGCGGATTTTCAGATTCGAATCACCGCGCTGCCGGACCTCGGTCCGACGGGCGACTGCGGCGCGGAGTTCCTGTTCTCGCCCAACGTCGGCGAGCCGCCGCTGCCGCTGAGTCGCGTGGCGTCGAGCGGCGAGCTTGCGCGGGTGATGCTCGCCCTGAAGACCGTGCTCGCCGATCTCGACGAGGTTCCGCTGCTCGTGTTCGACGAGGTCGATGCGAACGTCGGTGGCGAAATCGGCAGCGTGGTGGGGGAGAAGATGGCCGCGATCGCGCGGCAGCATCAGGTGCTGTGCGTCACGCATCTGCCGCAGGTCGCGGCCCAGGCAACCTGTCATCTCGTCGTGACGAAGGACCAGTCGAAGGACCGCGCCGTCGTTTCGATCGAGGCGATCCAGGCCAGCCGCGCCGCGCGGGTGACCGAGCTCGCCCGGATGCTGGGCGACAGCAAGGCGAAGAGCGCCCTGGCGCACGCCGAGCAGCTGCTGGCGCGGTAGCGCAGGCCCCCGCGAGAGCGCGAATAACGGATCGGCTGGGTTACGTGCGGCTGCACCGCGGGCGTCGGCCGTTCGCGAGCCGCATTAGCGTGCCGCGAAAGAGGTATCAGAAAGGCGAATAAGAGCCCATATCTCGGCCCGAACACAGCAAAAGGATTGCGGGTATGCTCGCTAGTCGCAAGCAATAGGCAGCTCCAAGCCCACCGGAGCGCGCCAAAACGGCCAACCGTTTGCTCACTTGCAATCCGACTGTGACACAGCACGATGACAGAATCCGCCGGCTGAAAGAGAAGCTGCAGCGTGAATTGGGCTCGGCCGCGGGAACGGCGCTTGCCGATGGTGACGTCACTGAAGTCGTGCTCAACCCGGATGGCCGTCTTTGGGCGGAGCGGATGGGACAGCCGATGGAAGTGATCGGCGAAATGTCGCCGGGCAGCGCGGAGTCGCTGATGGCAACCATCGCGACCGCGATGGATACAACGGTGACGCGAGAGCAGCCCGTGATCGAGGGCGAACTGCCGACCGACGGCTCACGATTCGAAGGCTTGCTTCCGCCCGTCGTGCCGTCCCCCGTATTCGCGATCCGGAAACGCGCGAGCCGGGTCTTCACCCTGGACGACTACGTCCGGCAGGGCGTCATGACCGAAGGGCAGCGGCAGGTCGTCGTTGGTGCCGTCTGCGAGCGCCGGAACATTCTCGTCGTCGGTGGCACTGGAACCGGCAAGACGACGCTGACGAACGGGATCATCGGCGCGATCGCCGACACGTCGCCGCAACACCGGCTCGTGATCATAGAGGATACGGTGGAGATCCAATGCCGGTCCGAAAACGCGGTCCAGCTGCGCACGAGCGACCATGTGAGCATGCTGCAGCTGCTCCGGGCCACGATGCGGCTGCGGCCGGATCGGATCATTGTCGGAGAGGTTCGCGGCGCCGAGGCGCTTGCGCTGCTGAAGAGCTGGAACACCGGCCACCCCGGCGGCGTGGCGACGGTCCATGCGAACAGCGCCGAGGCGGGCCTGCTCCGGCTGGAGCAGCTGGTCGAGGAGGGGCTGCAGGGCGGGAAGGCGAATGCCTCGGTCGTCGCGGAGGCGGTTGGGCTCGTCATCGCCATCGAGAAAATGCCCGCCCCGCCGGGGCGGCGCATCCGCGAGCTTGTGTGGGTCAACGGGTATCGGGACGGCCGGTACCAGATGAGCCCCGCGATCCCCTGATCATCGTCATGAAATCCAGCATCAACCTGAATTCCCGGTGGTGGGCGCTCCTCCTGCTCGCCGCCGTCGTTTTCTGCGCCGTCGGCGCGAGCGACCTGCTCGCGGGGACAGCGCAGGCTTTGCCGTGGGAATCGCCGCTCCACCGGCTTGCGAGTTCGCTCACCGGCCCGGTGGCGCAGGCGGTCTGCCTGATCGCAATCGTCGTTTGCGGGCTCACCCTGATCTTCGGCGGCGAGATGGGTGAGTTCGCCAAGCGCACCATCTACCTCGTCATCGTCATCGCCTTCATCCTGGGCGCTTCGGGCTTCATCAGCTCGATGTTCGATTCGAACGGCGCGGCGGTGTGACATGGCCCTCCGGCGATTGCCGCTGTACCGGTCGCTGGCGCGGCCGCAGCTCCTGCTCGGCGCAGAACGCGAGCTGGTGCTGGTGACGGGCATGCTTGCGGCGATGCTCGTCTTCGCCGCGCAGACCGTCGTCGCGCTTTTCCTGGGAGCCGGGTTGTGGTTCGCCGGCTTGTACCTGTTGCGGCGGATGGCCAAGTCGGATCCGGAAATGTCTCGGGTTTATCTGCGGCACATCCGCTACCGGCCTTATTACCCGGCGCACTCGCGGCCGGATCGGTCCCGGTAGCGACGAAAGGCATCGATGGTCTCGAACCGCCGTTATCGGGATGGGGCACCTGGCTTCGCCGACCTGCTCAACTTCGCCGCCGTCATCGACGAGGGAATCGTCCTGAACAAGGACGGGAGTCTGATGGCGGGATGGTTTTACCAGGGCGGCGACGTCAACTCGTGCACGGACGCGGAGCTCAATTCCGGCAGTGCGCGGCTGAATGCGGCGCTGGCGCGATTGGGCAGCGGCTGGATGACGCACCATGACGCGATCCGACGCGAGGCGAAGGCCTATCCGGCGCCGGAAAAATCCCACTTTCCCGACCCGATCAGCCGGATGATCGACGACGAACGCCGCCGGCAGTTCGAGGCAGAGGGGGCGCACTTCGTCAGCACCTACGCGTTCGTGGTGACGTATCTGCCGCCACTCGCCGGAACCCAGAAGCTTGCCGGATACATGTTCGACGACGAAGACGGGAGAAAAACCGTCGCTGCGCAGGGCAGCCGGGCCCTGCAGACGTTCAAGCAGCAGATCGCCGAGCTCGAGGATGCGCTCTCGTGTGTGATCAAGGTGCGGCGGATGGCGCCGGTGCGCTACACGGACGAGTGGGGGCGCGAGCACACGAATGAGGAACTGCTCCAGTACCTGAACCTGACGATCACAGGCGACGATCACCCGGTGAATCTGCCGCCGTGCCCGATGTTCCTCGACTCGCTGTTGGGAGGCCGGGAGCTGTGGACAGGCGTCACTCCGAAGCTGGGCGAAAAGTTCATCGCGGTGGTGGCGATCGACGGCTTCCCGCTCGAGTCCACTCCGGCGATTCTTGCGCCGCTCGACCGCATTCCGATCTGCCACCGGTGGTCCAGCCGCTTCATCTACCTGGACGCGGAGGACGCGAAGTCGCACCTGGGGCGGTATCGTCGGAAGTGGATGCAAAAACAGCGCGGGTTCATCGACCAGGTCATGCGAACGAATCGTTCCGGCATCGATCAGGACGCAGTCGCGATGGTGGACGAAACAGAAGCAGCCATGGGGGATGCGAGCAGCCAGCTCGTCACTTTCGGTTATTACACGGCCGTCGTGGTGCTGATGAGCGAAAGCCGCGAAGCGCTGGATGGGGCGGCGCGGGAGGTGAGAAGGATGCTCCAGAACCTTGGATTTGGGTGCCGGATTGAAACCGTGAACACGATGGAGGCGTGGCTCGGCAGCATTCCGGGGCATGCGCTGCCGAATCTTCGACGTCCGATGGTGCACACCATGCACCTCGCCGATCTGCTGCCGACGGCCAGCATCTGGCCGGGACGCGACACCTGCCCATGTCCGTTCCACCCGCCTGGCTCGCCGCCATTGCTCCACGCGGCGACGGATGGGGCGACGCCGTTTCGGTTGAATCTGCACGTCGGCGAC
Organism: uncultured Verrucomicrobiae bacterium; assembly: GCA_963705935.1. Taxonomy (GTDB): domain Bacteria; phylum Verrucomicrobiota; class Verrucomicrobiia; order Opitutales; family Opitutaceae; genus Opitutus. Next base: position 891,958 of record OY970130.1, read on the forward strand.
CTTGGGCACACACTGGTCTTTGGACCCACTGGAGCCGGCAAGTCGACGCTGCTCGGATTGATCGTGGCGCAGTTTCTCCGGTACGCGGGCGCGAGCATTTACGCGTTCGACAAGGGCAACTCGCTCTTCGCGCTGACCCGCGCATGCGGCGGCCAGCACTATGAAATCGCGGGCGAAAAAGCGGAGTCGCGATTGTTCCCGCTTGCGAACCTGGACTCCGACGCGGACCAGGGTTGGGCGGAGGAGTGGATCGAAACCTGCGCCGCAATCCAGCTGGGTGACGGCCGGATCACCCCGCTGCACCGGAATGCGATTCACACCGCGATGAAGCTCCAGCGGCAGGCGCCGCGCGAAGCCCGGACACTCACGACGTTCGTGACCAACCTGCAAAACACGGAGCTCAAACAGGCACTGGAGTTTTACACGATCAGCGGCCCAGCCGGCGACCTGCTGGATCAGGACAGCGAGAATCTCGGCTCCGGCGCATTCCAGACATTCGAGATCGAGGAACTGATGAATCGGGGCGACAAGCTGCTGATTCCCGTACTGCTCTATCTGTTCCGTCGGATCGAGCGGGCGTTGCGAGGACAGCCGGCGCTGCTGGTGCTCGACGAAGCGTGGCTGATGCTGGGCCATCCGGTATTTCGGGCAAAGATTCGGGAATGGCTGAAGGTGCTGCGCAAGGCGAACTGTGCCGTCGTTCTGGCCACGCAAAGCCTCTCCGACGCGGTGCGCAGCGGGATCATGGACGTGCTGATGGAGTCCTGCCCGACGAAGATTCTGTTGCCCAACGAGGAAGCGGGAAAAGGCGACGAGGCCGGGAACGGTCCGCGGCGGCTTTACGAGTTGATGGGGCTCAACCCCCGGCAGATCGAGATCGTCGCGGGGGCTGTTCCCAAGCGCCAGTACTACTTTCTTTCGCCGGAAGGCCGCCGGCTGATCGAGCTCAATCTGGGCCCGATCGCCCTGTCGTTTGTCGGTGTATCCAGTAAATCCGACGTCGCCCTCGTGCGGGAACTCGAGGCGACGCTCGGCTCGCGCTGGCCGGAGCGATGGTTGAGCCAGCGAGGAATCAATTTGGCCGCCAGATAACGCAGCAATCACCCCCCAAAATGAAATCATCTCGGATCCTCGTTTTCGCCGGTTTGGCAGGACTGGGAGTTGTGTCTCCGCGCCGGGTGCAGGCAGGCGCCGTCGTCGGTGCGACCGAATTCACCCAGATCGCGAACAACATGGAACTGGCAGCTTCGTATTCGGAGCAGCTGCAACACACGATTCACCAGCAGGAGATGATCGTGAACCAGCTCAACGCGTACCGTACCCAGCTTCAGAACACCAAGAAGCTCGACGGGCTGAACTGGGAGAATGCAACCGGTGTTCTCAATCAACTCGCGAACAACGCGAAGCGGACCAACGGCCTGGCGTACGTGTTCGCCACGGAAGACGAGACGTTCAAGGCGTTGCACAAGGATTACGGCGAGTTCGTGAAGCAGGAGTACAAGACTGCCGATCTCGCGGAGGTCTACCGTCAGTGGTCCAAGTTCAATTCGGAAGCGGCAACCCGGGCTGCCAAAGCCGCCGGCATTGCTCTCGATGACGCGCGGTCCGAGGAAGCCCGGATCAAAGCCCTCAAGGCTGCCGGTGGCAGCTCGGAAGGACAAATGCAGGCGATCATGGCCGGCAATGCGCTTTCCGCCGAGTTGCTCGATCAGATGCGGGTGCTGAAGGAGTTGACGGCCCAACAAATCGACGCGCAGGCCAGATACCAGCTCATCGAGCAGGAGCGTGCCAGCCATGACACCGCGTTCGATGCGGCAGTGATGGACGATTCGGACGACGAGTCACCGGATTCGAAAGGGTATGGAAAAATGAAGTGACCCGACCGTCATGCGCGTTTCCCTCGTCTGCCGTCTCTTCTTTGCGCTGGTCCTGACCGTCGGGATTGCCCGAGCGGTCGGTTCCGCGCCGCCCCCGCTGCTCGATTCGATGACCGATGAATTCGAAGCAGCGGCGACGCAGTGGGAAAGCAGGATCGCGGACGCGGCTTTGCGGCTGTTTTTCCTGCTCGGCACGCTGGATGTCGTCTGGACGGGGCTGTTGCTGGCGATGAAAGGGTCGGGGCTGCAGGAGTTCGCCGCGGAACTGATCCGCCGACTCCTCTTCATCGGCTTCTTTCTCGCGCTTCTTCTGAACGCTCACGATTGGTCTCGCTCGATCGTGAACAGCTTCCAGCAGGTCGGGGCGGAGGCGGTTCGGGAGACGGTCGGCCCGTCGCTGGATCCGAAGGAGTTCGGGGCGGACGGAGAACTCAAGCCATCCGCCGTCGCGGCCAAGGGCATCCTGTACAGCCGCCGCATCACGAATTCGGCTCCGAGCATTCTGAAGCATCCAGGCGGCGCCGTGTTCTTCGGGTTGGCCGCGATCTCGGTTACCGCCGGGTTTGCGGCGATCGCCGCCCGCCAGGTCCTCGTGCTCGCCGAAATGTACGTGATCCTGAGTGCGGGGATCATCCTCCTGGGATTCGGGGCGACGCGGTGGTCGAGCGAGTACGCGCTGAAATACCTGAAGTACTGCGTTTCGGTCGGGATCAAGCTGATGTTCGTCCAGATCTCCGTCGCGCTGGCCCTGCACTTCCTTGCGACCCTCACCACCCGCTCTTCGCCGTACAGTTTCACGCGGGCGTCATCGATCACGATGTCGGTTACCGTGCTCGTCGTGTTGATCTGGACGATCCCGAACATTGTTTCCGGATTCCTCCAGGGCGAAAGTGCCACGACGGGTAGCGAGATGATGCTGTCCGGCCGCATGATGTCGTCCGCGGTGGGCTCCATCGGCTCGGCGGCGGCTTCGGGAGGTCAGGCCGTGATCGCGGCCGCCAAGCTGTCGGCAGCGCAGGGCGCGGTGCCGCTGGCCAACAACCCGCGAAATGGCGGATCTGGCTTGATGGGAGGTCTGGCGCGACCGGCAGGTGCGATCGGATCTTTTACGCACCGGATGGCGGCGAACCTCGGCAAGGCGGCGGTTTCCGCCGCGCGCGAGGGCCCCAACGACATGAGCCCGAGCCGCGGTGAGTTTACCGCGTCGATGGCCCGAACGCTGGAGAACGAACGCAAGCAACTGACGCCCCGAGATGTCGCCTGAAAAACACACGTCCATCGCCGGCCGGAACCCGTACCTCGACGGGCGCCGGGAGTGGAATGAACGATACGGAAGCTACATTGCCCAAGCACGACAATGGCGGGCAATCGCCGCTCTTTGCAGTGGTATCGCGTTGCTCGCCGTCGCCGGTGTCACGTGGATCGGAAGTCAGAGCAAGCTGGTGCCCTATCTCGTCGAGGTGACGCGTAATGGCAATGCGGTGACCGGCCACGTGGCCACGCGGACCGTCGGCGTGAGTGACGATCTCATTCGCGCGCTCCTCGCCGGGTTTATCGAGGACTGGCGCACGGTGTCCGTCGACGCAGCGATTCAGCAACGACTCGTCGACCGTGCTTACGCGCACCTGAGCGGTGCCGACCCGGCGTTCAATGCGGTGAACGCCTACTACAAGGCGAACAATCCATTTGAGCGCGGTGGCCGGGAAACGGTGGCGGTCGAAATCCGGTCGGTGCTGCGCACTTCGGCTTCGTCCCTCCAGGTTGAATGGCGGGAAGAAACGCGGGACCGCAAAGGAAACGTCACCGCGATCGACGGATACAAGGCCTCTGCGATCGTGCTGATCGCTGTCCCCTCAAAGGAGCCGGAGATCATGCAGAATCCCGTGGGGTTGTACGTGAAGGAACTCACCTGGTCTCGGCAATTGACGGACTCATGAATGCAATTCGTCAGTCTGTCCGCGCGGTGATGGGATGGCTGGGGCTGGCGGTCGCGCTGCAGGCCCAGGTGGAGTACGAGCGCGCTGACGATCGAGCGTCGCCGGGTTCCGCCGGAGGTGCCGCCACCGCGACGATGGCCGCGCCGATCCCGGTCGCCGGCAGTGAGCGATCCACAGCCTCCGCCGAAAGTGAGCGGACCTCCGACCCGGTGGTGCCGCTCACGGCCAAGGAGATCGAGGCACTGAATCTGGTGAAGCGATGGATGGCTGCAAAGGACAGTCCGGTGCTGAGCGACAACGGCCAGGTAAGATTCCTCTTCGGCGCAACGATGCCGGTAATCGTGTGCGCACCGCTGCGGGGAACCGATATCGCGCTCCAGCCCGGCGAACTCGTGAAGCCTGACGGCGTGCACACGGGCGACTCCGTGCGCTGGCAGGTCATGCCCTCGGTGAGCGGCCCGGTGGGAAACGAAACCACCCACCTGATCGTGAAACCGACCGACGTTGGACTGGTCACGAACATGATCGTCGGGACCGATCGGCGCACGTACCACTTCGAACTCGTTTCCCGCAAGGAAGAGTGGATGCCGAGCGTCGGGTTCAGTTACCCGGAAGAAAACGAGGCGGAATGGGCCGCGTACCGCAGAAAAAGCGAGGCGGCAAGGACCGCGGCGACCATGCCGGAAACGGGCGAGGTCATCCAGTCGCTCGATTTCAATTATCGCATCGAGGGAACCGCGACGTGGAAGCCGCTGCGGGTGTACAACAACGGGTCCAAGACGGTGGTTCAGATGCCCGCGGCGATCAAGGCCGCCGAGGCTCCCGCGCTCCTGGTGCTGGGCGAGCAAGGCAAGGAGCAGATCGTGAACTACCGCGTCCGCGGCGACCGCTACATCGTGGACCTGGTCTTTCAACGCGCGGTCCTGGTGCTCGGCGTCGGGCGGAAGCAGAGCCGGATCACGATCACGCGAACTCAGTAGCTCGATGCGCATCCGAAACTCGATCGTCATCGCGGGCCTCCTTCTGGCGCTTTGTGGCTGCCGGACGGCTCCGACGCGTTCAGCCGTTTCCAGCGGGAAGGCAACCGAAGCGACCGCGTCCGGGCAGGTGGCCGCGGATTTTGCGAATCAGCTTCGCGGCGCCTACAGCCCGGCGGGGACCGTGTTCGCGCTGCCGACAGAAGCGGCCCCGTCGCAGTTACGGGACACGCTGGAGTCGATGCTGCGGCAGGCGGGATACGGCGTGGCCGGCTCATCCGGCGAGCCCCACACGATTCGACTGGCGTGGGAATTCGACCCGCTCGGGGATGGGGATTACCGGGTCACGCTGATCGCCGGCGACAATTTCCAATCGAGCCGGCAGTACGAAAAGACAGACGACGGATCGTGGGTGCCGGCAAGTGCGTTGACGCTGCGGAACGAGCCGGTGCCGGTCTTCCGGCCAAAGCGCTCCCGGGTGCTGAGCAAGCTGCTCGCCCGGTCCGATGCCGCCACGGCAAGCCCGACGGGGTCCTCGGGCGCCCTGCGCACGGGACCTGCCGCCCTGTCGCCGGGCAACCCGCGGAGCCCGCGAAGCGATCCGTTGCCGACCGGGCAAACGTCGCGGGAACCGGCGGAGAGGCCCGGCATTGCGCCGGCTTCGGTGGTGGCCCGGAGCGCCGGCGGATTTTCCGAGCCGGCCGACGGTGCGCCACCCGAGCTGGACGAAGACGTGATCGTTTTGTCTCCGAACAGCGAGCACGTGATCGAAATTTCACCGGCACTCCTCACTACGGCGGACGGGGCGGTGCCCAATCCATTCCTGCAGCAATACCAGCCGAAAAGCTCCGCCCACGAACTGACGTTCACGATTTCGGGCATCGCGTTCGGCCCGAAGCCGACGGTGGTGCTGAACGAACGCGTGTGCTCGATCGGAGAAACGGTCGAGGGATTTCGCGTTGCGGGAATCCATCCCAACCTCGTCGTGCTGCGGCGGGAAAACTTCGCGCTGCGGATTCCGCTGCAGGAGCACGGAGTCCTGGTCCGCTACCCGTGATGCCACTCTTCGTTTACCAGGCATACACCGCAGAAGGCGCCCGCGTCAGTCGGCGCGAACAGGCGCCCAGCACCCAGGCTTTGCGCACCCGCGTGAAAGAATCCGGACTCTACCTGAAGGGCGGCAGCATCCGGGAGCAACGCAGCTGGCTGCATGATCCGCGGCGCGTCCGGCTCTCGACCACCGAGGTGATCGACTTGTTTCAGCAGCTCGAACTGCAGCTTGGTGCCGGCGTACTGTCCGATGAAGCGATCCGCTCGATGATCGAGAGTCAGGGAAGCCGACGCAGCCGGTGGGTGCTGGGAGAAATACATCAGGCGATCACGAACGGCAGGATGTCGATCAGCGAAGCCTTCGGCCTGTTTCCGCGAACATTTCCCGCTGCGTTGCTCGCGGTGATCCAGGCGGGAGAACGGGCGGGCGCGAGCGAACTCGGCAAGCGGTTCGGGGACCTCCGGAGCCGACTCGAGTTTTACCGGATGGTTCGCGGCATCACCTTGCGCGCCTTTCAATACCCGGCGGTGGTGGCGCTGCTCGCCGTCTCGTTCTTCGTGTTTGTTTTCACCTTCCTGGTGCCGGTGCTCGCGCGGGTGCTCGAAACCGTGAACGTGAAGCTGCCTCCCCTGACCCAGGCCCTGGTCAGCGCCTCGCGCTTCTGCAACGCCAATTGGCCGCTCATCGTGGGAGCCGTCGTTCTGCTGCCGGTCGCGTGGTTGTGCTTGCGACGCATACCGGGTGTGGCGCTGGCGATCGACCGGGCGGTGCTGCGCCTGCCCTACATCGGGACCATCTATCGGAGCATCGCGTGCTCGCTGGTATTTCGGACCTATGCATCGCTTTACGACGCCGGCGAGCCTGCGCCCGAGATCCTGCTGCTTTGCGAGAACCTGGTGCGCAATCGGGCGATGCGCGCGGCGATCGCCGAAGTGCGTCGGCGCGTGTTGCTGGGAGACCCGCTGCATGGCGCGTTTCAAAGGACGCGGTGTTTTCCTCCGGACGCGTGTGCAATGGTCAAGACCGGCGAGAGCGCCGGGCTGGGGGAGAGCATGCGACTCAGCGCGGAGCACCACGCTGGCTATGCACGCGACCGAATCGCGTTCGCCGTCTCATGGCTGGAGCCACTGGCCATCGTGGTGATGGGCCTGTTCGTGGGGCTGATCGCGTACGCTTTCTTCACCCCGGTCATGAGCATCTACGAGGGCATCCGATGACCGCAGAAGCCAGAGCGCGGTTCGAAAAGCAGCGGCGACGTGGATTTGCGCTGCTCCTGGAAATCATCATCGGGCTCTTCATTGTTGGTCTGCTGGCCGGCGCGTTCTTCAGCAATGTGCCCGAGCGGATCATCAACGAGCGAATCGCGGCGGAGGATGCGAGCCTCGACGAGCTGGCGCTGGCGATCCACCAATCGCTCCTTTCCACGGACCTCAGTCGGACGAACATCGCCGCGATTTCCGGAGAGATCGGCCCCGACGATACACCGACGGCATTCAGCACGTCCACGAGTCCGGCGTACGCTGGTACCTCGCCGAGCGATTGGTTCGCGAAAATCGCGTACCTGCATGGGACGGTGGTCGCGATCGGTGCTCCTCCCACCGCCGAGTCACAGCCGGCTGTGGCCCGTATTCTGTACAATTCGATGAACCAGCCGCGACTGTTGTTCATCCGTCCGACCGTTCGGGACGAGAACGTTCAGCTGATGCTCATGTCATTGCTCGCGACGCCGCAGCAATTGGTGCTCCCGCCGTACGAGGCAAGCGACGCGTGGTTCGACGCGATCTGGAATCACGATTTCACGAAGCGAACGCTGCAGGTGCCCGCTGCATGGAATGTGCTTCTCCCCGTCGCCGAACTCGCCGCCTGGAATCGTGGAAACGGCGGTTCGAAGCTCAACCGGCTGAGAGTCGTGCGAATCACCATTCCGAAGTTCGTGTTCAACGTGAACAACAACGACAGCACCAACTTCGGCTGGGTGTATTGGAACAATGGCGGCGGGCGATTCGAGTCGCGACCGGAAAGTGGAGCGACCAGCACGAGACCGATCATCAGCGGCCGGTTGGTCCGCTGCGCCTCCGGCACGAACGAGGATACCGCGACCGTCAACTACCTGAGCCCGCTGCAAAGCACGGGTTCGTTCACCGTGAAATAGGCCCCCATCGATCGATGAAACGTCCCTTTCAGCGCGTTCTTCTCGTCGGCGCATTCGGTATGATCGGAGTACTCGGGTTTGTCGTCGTGCTGGTTTTGAAGCGGAACGGGTCCCGCACGCGTAACGATCGCGAAAGCGTGGTGGCTACTTCGGCGATAGCGGTGCGAATTCGGCCACGGGCGCTCCCTATTGGACGCGTGCTGCCGACCATCACGGAATCGGTGTCGGACTGGCGTCGTTTCAAGCCGGCGACGATCACGGTCGCGGTTGAGGCGGTCTTGTCGCTCGATTTTCATGCGGTCCGGGTCACGGAGGCGAATGGCGTGACGACCTGGATTGGCCGGAATGCGCTCCCGGGTGCGAGTCTGGTGGGAATCGGCAAGCGCGATCACTGGCACGGCGTGCTTAGTCTCGTTGGCGCAAGCTACGACATTCACGTTCGCGGGTCGGTCGTGATCGTCACCGAGAACAAGCCGCTCGACAAATGCGCAACTGTGGCGGCGGCGAAAACTGGCCGACTCCGTGGCGCAGCCTCCTATCTCGTGCATGAGTCGGAGCCGACCGCGCAGGCCGTTCCGATCACCGGCGATCCTTCCGTCCACGCGAGCGGGACCACGATTTACACGGTCGATGTCGCTTTTTTCTACACGCAGGAGCTCGAGCCGGAAGCCGCGGCGATTGCCGGCTCCGTCGACGCCGTCGCCTCCTACCTCGACTCGAAATATCGCGCCTACATCGAGACCAACAATCTCGTGCTCGAACAGAGCTTGGTCCCAAATCTTCGCTGGCATTTCCTCGGGATCTTCAAGGCCCCGAGCTACACGCGCCTCCTGGATCACACCGACCCGGTCGGAACGCCTGTCTATTCGCTTGCCGGCGATTTGACCGCCATCCGAGTTACTACCGGGAATACGGGAACGTATGTCGACCACAAGATCACTGCGCTTTCTGCGGATCAGTACGTCCTCGTCGTCCCGGATCCTCGCGACGCCGCCGGCGAAGCCGAGCTAGGCTCCGCGTCCGTCGTCACGTTTAGCTGCGGCCCACTCACGACGGCCCACGAAATGGGGCACAACTTTGGCCTACTCCACGACCGGGTCAGCGACAACATCCCAGATTCGGACACCGGCTACAACTTTGGGTATTTGTTTCAATATGACTTCTCGAGATTCGGCGGCCGCAACTCGGACCAGGGGATCAACCCGAATACGATCGGCGACATCATGTCCTATGGCGCCGCCCAGCCGTACTATTCGAACCCGAATGTGTTTGTTGTTGGAAACGATTTCGCCGCCGGTTCGATCTCCCTACCGGACAATAATCGGTACGTCCTTGGGGTCGATGCCGGACAACCGAGAGCCGCTTACGCCGCCCGGACATTGTGGGAAGGCTCCGCCGTGATGGCCGCGCACCGGAATCCGGTCGGAGAGGTGTTCCCCTCGATTGCCATTCAGCCGCTCACTGCAATTGGCACCGGAATTGGCGGCCAGATCCGACTCTCGGTCTGTGCGACCGGAACAAATCTGACGTACCAGTGGCGGAAGAACGGTATCGCGATCGCCGACGCCACGGCCGCGACCTACACGAAGGCAAGCGCCACGGCTGAAGACTCCGGCAGCTACGACCTGGTCGTCACGAATGCGCTGGGTTCTGTCATCACGCGAGCGGCTGCGGTCACCGTTTCCATTCAGGCTACCGCCTCGCGGCTCGCAAACATTTCGACGCGCTCTCCGGTTTCGACAGGCGACGGCGTGCAGATCGCCGGGTTTGTGATCACCGGAGACGTTCCAAAGACCGTCCTTATCCGCGCCAACGGCCCGGCGCTCGCTTCACTTGGTGTCTCAGGGGCCCTCGAGGATCCCGTCGTCGAACTCCATGATCGCACGAGCACGATCGCGAACAACGACGACTGGTCGAGCGACGCTGCGGCGGCCGACGAGATCCGCTCGGCGGTGTCCGATGTTGGCGCCCAGCCATGGACCACCGGAAGCCACGACGCCGCGATTCTCATCACGCTCAGCCATGGCGTTTACTCGGCAATTGTGCGGGGGAAGAACGAGGCCACCGGCGTCGCGTTGATCGAGGTCTACGAGGTCGACCGTGCAGGTAGCAGCGTCGTCAACATTTCGACGCGATCGAACGTCGGGAGCGAGGATGACGTGCAGATCGCCGGGTTCGTGATCACCGGCGAGGCGCCAAAGACCGTCCTGATCCGGGCCAACGGGCCGGCGCTCACCGCGCTCGGCGTCTCGGGGGCCCTCGCGGATCCGGTCCTCGAGCTCCATGATCGCATGGGCACAATCGCAAACAACGATGACTGGTCGACCGATGCGGCGACGGCCGACGCGATCCGGTCGACTGCGCTGCAGGTCGGCGCCCAGCCTTGGACGACGGGCAGCCGGGACGCCGCGATTCTCGTCACGCTTAATCGCGGCGCCTATACCGCCATCGTGAAGGGCAAGGATGGCGCCGCCGGCGTCGCCTTGATCGAGGTCTACGACGCTTCCCCCCCGTAAAACCTTTCCAGCCTCAACCATAATCCACATGACCGCGTTCCTGTCCGCTCCAACGTCGCTCCTCCGCGCAACCGGTCGCGCCGGCGTGCTGTTCCTCATCTCGGCCGCCCTGACCGCACATGCCTCGTTCACGACCAACCCATCAACGTGGGGACTGCCCTCGAGCCCTGTTTTGGGCGCCAGTTTCCAGCCGCGGCCGGCCGGCGCACAATACCCGCCGGCCGCCGGGTACAACTACATGGGCATTCCGCCCACTTGGGTTCAGTACGAATATCTGCGCCCGGATGGTTCGAACCTCGATCCAGGAGGATTGCTCTTTTCGGGTAACCCGGGCTCACAGATCCCGGCCGGCCAGGGAAGCGTGTTCGATCGGGTCGGTACCTGGACCATTCGCGTCTGGAACATGGCGAATCCGTCGAACGGTGTGCACTCCCGCGGCGACATCCAGTGCCAGGTGACGCTTACGGTCGGCGCCCCGAACTTCACCGTTACCGCAGCCGCATACCCCACTGCTTTCGGCTCCGTCTCACCAACAAGTTCGAGCGTCACGAATGGCGGCTCCGCCGCGCTCCGCGCCTCCGCTGGCAGTAATTACAAATTTGCATGGTGGGCCGACGGTAGCCCAAGCGGAACCGTCCTGAGCACGTCAGGCCAGGGCGGTGCCTCGAGTTCCTACACGGTCTCAAATGTCACGAGCAGCCGAACGATCTACGCGGTATTCCAAAACAAGAACACCTTTCCGCTCTCGACCTCTGCCAGCCCGGGCGGCGCGGGTAGCGTAGACCCGACCAGCGGCACGAATTTCATGGAGGGCACGTATGCGAGCCCGAGTGCTTCCGCCAACTATGGCTGGTATTTCACGGGCTGGACGGGTGATGCGAGCGGCTCGAATCCGAACACGAGCGTTTACATGGATCGAGCGAAGGCGGTCACCGCCAACTTCGCGCCGAACACCTACACCCTTTCAACGTCCGCGACGGGAAGCGGAACCGTCTCCGGCGGCGGACCGTACAAATATGGGTCGACCGCGACAATCAACGCGACCTCCGCGACCGGATGGCGATTCAGCGGCTGGACCGGGGCTTCGACCGATTCGAACTCGTCCACGACGATCTTCATCGACCGCGACAAGACCGTCACGGCCAACTTTGTTCAAAATGTCGCCAATGTGTCCGTCGCGAATGCCTCGTACGAGTACGACGGGTCGGCGAAAACTCTGGCGGTTTCGACAGCGCCGGGAGGGCTCTCGTACTCGTTGGCGTACAACGGCAGCGCCGCCGCGCCGTCGGCAGTCGGGACATACACCGTCGTCGCCACGATCACGGATCCGAACTACACTGGTTCGGGGACGGGAACGCTGGCAATCACGCCAAAACCGGTGGCTTTCGGTGCGTCGCCGCTTTCATTCACGTACAACCGATCCGCGCAGGGACCTGCGGTCGGCAATCCCGGCGGAGCGACGTACACGATCAGCGGCACGCCCACCGGAACGAATGCGGGAAACTATGCCTTCACCGTCACGGCCACCGGCAATTACGTCGGCGCGAATACGTTCAACTGGTCGATTGCCAGGTACACCCCGGGGATTTCCTGGCCGAAGCCCGCTGGGATCACGTATCCGGCAGGGTTGTCGTCGGAACAGCTCAACGCGATCGCACGCGACGCAGTCGGCGAGGTGCGCGGCTCGTACGAGTTCACTCCTCGCTCCGGCACCGTGCTTGACGCGGGATTGAACCAGCCGCTCGGCGTCACCTTCACGCCAGCCGACACGGCGAACTACAGTTCTCCTGTTGCCGCTGGGACGACCATCGATGTGAGCCCGAAGTCCGTCGGATTCACATTCGATCCGACTTCGTTCATCTACAACCGGTCGGCACAGGGGCCCACGATCGGCAATCCGCTCGGCGCGACGTACACCGTCACGGGAACGCAGAGTGCGACCAACACAGGAACTTACGCTTTCGCGGTCACCGCCACGGGCAACTACACCGGCAGCAGTCGGTGTGACTGGTCGATTGGGAGGGCAACACCGACGATCACGTGGCCAGGTCCCGCGCCGATCACGCACCCGACTGCGCTCTCGGCCCTCCAGCTCAATGCGAGCGCAAGCGACCGCACCGGAGCGATCACCGGCACATTCGATTACGTGCCGGCAATTGGGACGGTGCTCAACCCCGGTAACGGACAATCGTTGAAAGTCACGTTCACGCCCGGCGACGTGGCGAATTACCGGAGCGCAAACGCATCCACGAGCATCGATGTCAGCCCTGCCGGACAAATCGTACGGATCACGCCGCCCGGCGTCACGATCACGGCCGGCGATACGGTCGTGTTCACGGCCAGCGGCGGAAACAACGGCTATCTGTGGGGAGACTCGGCGAGCGGCGATGGCACGGAGAAGCGAGTTCTCTTCAGTCTGCCGGGTCCGTTTCGAGTCAGCGCGTTTTCACCGGCGGGCGGCGTTTACCAACAGAGCAATACCGCGACATCGACCGTGACCGCCAATCCGGCCACGCAGTCCGTGTCCCTTTCACCGGCAACGGCCGTGATCGCGCCCGGGCAGCCCGTCACCTTGACGGCCGAAGGAGGAAAGAACGGTTACGTTTGGGGCGATGCCGTGTCCGGCGCCGGCACCACCAAAACGGTTTCCTTCGAGATTGTGGGCACTTATGCCGCGAGCGTGTATTCACCAGCGGGCGGTTCGTTCGCCGCGAGCAATGTCGCCAGCTCGCAATTGACGGTCGCGTACGCCCAAACGATCGACTTTCCCCCGCCGGGTTCGTTTGTGCTCCGCGCGGTCGGGACGCCGCTGCTCGCAAGCGCAAGTTCCGGTTTGCCGGTGCGCTTTACGGTCGTGACCGGACCGGGCGCGTTGACGAGCCCCACCTACCTGAAGTTCGGCACGATCGGTGCGATTCTCGTCCAGGCCGACCAGGACGGCGATGCCACGCATCAACCCGCGCCGCCGGTGCGACGGACCGTGATCGTGAACACGGCCCCGGATACGACCCTGCAGTTTCCAACCGGGAAAACCGGCCTGATTCACGCCGCGCACCAGGACACGAATCTGGCGCTGCCGCAGGACCGCTGACATGGATCCACAGCTGACATCAGCCATCGCCGAGCTGCTGCGATCCGGAGTCGAAGCAGGCGCGTCCGACTGGCATTTCGACGAGGGGAAGAAGCCGGCCTGGCGAATCGAGGGCCGGCTGATGATTCTGAATCGCGCGCCGGAACTTTCGACCGACGATGTTCAGTCGCTGCTGCGCGCGGCGACCACCGATCCCGGCTCGACGGAGGGCGACAGCACGTTTTGCCATGCGAACGAGAGATTTCGCGTGAGCTACGGCGAAACGCGCGAAGGCGCGAGCGTGGTGTTGCGACACATCCGGGCGACGCACCCGACGCTCGGCGAGTTGAGCGTGCCGGCCCGGTTCATCGATCTGCTGGAGGCCCGCGAAGGACTCGTTCTGGTGAGCGGACCAACCGGGTCGGGCAAGAGCACCACGTTGAACGCCGCCATCGATCACCTGAACCGGGAGCCGGAGGGCGGCACGATCACGGTCCTCGGCGACCCCATCGAGTTCTATCATCGCGAGCGGTTCTGTCGCATTCGGCATCGGGAGTTCGGCAAGGACTTCACGTCCTGGCCCCGAATGCTCGCGCGGACGCTCCGGCAGGATCCGGATATCATCTGCATTTCGGAACTCCGTGATCCGGAGACGATGGGCATGGCACTGGCCGCGGCGGAAACCGGTCACCTGGTTCTTGGGACGCTCCACAACGGAACCGCCAAGGATGCGATCGGCCGCATTCTCGAGACCTGTCCGGAGTCGGACCGCGATCAACAGCGCGCCATGCTCACGAAGTCGCTGCGCGCGGTGCTCGCGCAGCAACTCGTGCCGACCACGGCCGGCCCCCGCGTCGCCGCCTTTGAACTGCTGGTCAACACCGAGGGGGTTTCGAATCTCATTCGCGAACGCCGGTTCAAGCAGATCGACGATGAGATTCTGCGCGGCCAGCAGCACGGCATGGTTGCGATGGACGATTCGCTTCTTCGGCTCTGCGAAAACGCGGAAATCACCAGGTCGACCGCGCTGCACCACGCCCGCAACGCCGTGACGCTCGCGAAGTATCTCCAACACCTATGAACCCGTTCATCATGCTGCTGCTGGTGCCGTCGCTGCTGGTCGCCGGCTGTCGGACCGCGTCCGCGCCCGGGCGAGCGCCGCAGGCGGACGAAACCGGGACGGGTCCTTCGGCGCCGGGCGGCGACGGGCTCACCGGGAATGTCGCGCCAGTGGCGATCCCATCCGGCGCGTCGCCGACCGCAGCTGTCGTGGCAGCGAGTCCGACGGTGGTGATCCCCAGCGTCCTGGATGGCCGGGCACAACCGTATCGGATGGAAAAGGCGCAGATCGCCAAGGCGCTCCACGCTCTCGGCCGAACCTATTCGTTCACGATCGTCGTCGAGCCCGATGTCACCGGCGAGGTCACGTTCGAGGCGCAAAACAGCACGATCCGCGAAGTGCTCGACACGATCACGAGCACGGCGGGGTATTACTATGAGGAGGCCAACGGGCTCGTGACGGTGAAGAAGATGAAGACCGTGCTGTACCTGATCGAGTACCCGCAGATCCAGCGCAAGAGCAGCGGAACGTCATCGGTCAGCATCAGCAGCGGCTCGAGCTACAATTCACTCAATGCCGGCGGCTACGCCGGCATGTATCCGGGCTCGGCGGTTCCCCAGGTGGGCGCGGCCGGCCAGGCACTGGGAACTTCCGCGCTGCAGGGCGCCGGCGGCCTCGACCAGAACACGTTTCAGATCACCAAGGAAAACGAAAACACGTTCTGGGACGACATCGGTCGGGAGCTCAAAACCTTCCTGCGCGAAGACGAAACGGTCTTCGTCAACCGCTTCTCCGGCATCGCGGCGATCACGGCCCGGCCGAGACGTCACGTCGAAATCAAGCAGTTCCTCGATCTGCTGAACGAGCGGATCAACCAGCAGGTCCACATCAGTGCCGAAATCCTCGAGGTGGCGCTGAACGACGAACGCCGGCTCGGTGTCGACTGGACGCAGGTGGCGACGCGCGTCGGCGGCGGTTTCAGGCTCGCCGGAATCCCGGGGTGGGGGAACACGGCTGTCGGCACCGACACGGCGGGCCGGCCGCTCGACGCCCCCGTGAACCCCGGTTCGCTCACGGCCGAGCTCAAGTTCGGCAAACTGAGAGCACTGATCAACGCCCTCGAGGAACAGGGCTCGGTCCGCAGCAAATCGAATCCGAAGATCTCCGCGCTCAACAACCAGACCGCCTACATCAAGGTTGGAGAGGATGACGCGTTCTTTTCACTCACCAAGTCGACGAGCATCACGACGCCAACGGCGACCACGCCGACGGCCACGGCGTCCGAGAGCATCTATTCCAGCAGCACCGAAACGTTCGGCACCGTGCTCGAAGTGACTCCGCACGTGGCCCACTCCGGACTGATCACGCTGGATGTGCAACCCGTCATCACGCGGCTGCTCAGCATCGAGCGCAGTCCCGACCTCCAGCAGACCCGGCCGAACAAGGAAATCAAGGAGGCCTCCACGATCATTCAGCTTTACGACGGCGAAACCGGGCTCATCGGCGGATTCATTTACGACAGCAACGGGAGCGCCGCCAACCGCGTGCCGGGACTCGGAAGCATCCCCGGGCTTGGGCGGCTGTTCAGCACCGAAGGCCGCACCACGAAACACACCGAGATCGTCATCCTGCTGACGGCGACGATCGCAAAAAGGCGCTGAAATGATGACGCTGCCGCAATCGTCGGTCACGGGACTGCATGAACTCACGCCAGGATCCGAGGCGCCGGACGATGTGTTCTGGCTGGGACACATGCTTGTCGACGCCGGCAAGATCACACGCGACCAGCTCGCCGAGGCGGTGCGAACGCATCGGGCGCGGATCGGGGCCGGCCCGTTCAGCGAGACGCTCGAGATGCTGCAACTGATCAACCCGCAGCGGGTGGCCCAAATCATCGGCGAGCGGCACAAGCTGCCGTTTCTGCTGAAAGTGCCGCTCGAGCGTTCGCTCGCGCGGCGTGTTCCGGCCGGCAAGGCGCGGGCGCGGCTGTTCGTTCCATTCCGGGAGGACTCCGGGCGGCTCCATGTCGCGGTCGCCGATCCGGAGGTGTACGGTGCCGCGCAGGCGGCGTTCGATTTTCCCGACGCCGCTGAGTACCGCTTCCATGTCACCCCGCGCCAGGAGGTGCTGGCGGCGATCGAAAGCGCCTGGAGCGATCCGGTGGCGATCAGCGATCCCGCCCAGTTCGTCGAGAAACTTCTGCTCGAGATTATCGAGCTGAAGGCGAGCGACGTGCATTTCGAGCCCAAGGAGCAAAGCCTGCAGATCCGACGCCGGCTCGACGGCGTGCTCAGCCTGCACGCGAACGTCTCGGAGCGGGACCGGGCCGGCGTGATTCGCGCGCTCAAGATCAAGGCGCGGATGGACATCGCCGAAAATCGTCTGCCGCAGGATGGGATGTTCAAGCTGGCGGTCGGCGCGCGGCGATACACCTTCCGCGTGTCGACGCTGCCCGTGATCTATGGGGAGAAGGTACAGCTGCGGATCGGCGACGACAATCAGACCGAGCGCAGCTATCATGAGCTTGGATTGGACGCCGCGCAGATCGCCGTGCTGAGCGACGTATTGAAGACTCCGCACGGAGCGGTGCTGGTGACCGGCCCAACCGGGTCGGGCAAGTCCACGCTGCTTTTCGCCGCGATCGCGACCCTTCCATTGACCGAGCTGAACGCGGTTTCGCTGGAGGAACCGGTCGAGTACGCGATTCCGGGGATCAATCAGGTGAACATGAATCCCGCCATCGGGCTCACGTTCGCTTCATCGCTGCGCCACGTGCTCCGCCAGGATCCGGACGTGATCATCGTCGGCGAAATGCGCGACCTCGAGACGGCGAATCTGGCCATCCGCGCGGCGCTCACGGGGCATCTGTGTCTCGCCACGCTGCACACGAACGACGCGTGCGGGGCGATCACGCGGCTCATCGACATGGGAATCGAACCGTTTCTGGTCAGCAGTGCCGTCCGCGCGGTGATCGCGCAGCGGCTGGTCAAACGGCTTTGTACCTGCAAACGCGTTTCGCCCCATAACGCCGAGCTGAAGCGGTTGTACGGGATCCTCGACGGCAACGTGTTCGAACCTCGGCCGGGCGGATGTGCTCGCTGCCGGGCCACCGGCTACGACGGGCGGATCGGCATTTTTGAGATCATCTCGCTCCGCCACCACGGGCAGGAAGTGGATGACCGGCTCCGCGGAATCATCAACGGCATGAAACGAAAGGACGGACCGACCACCGAGTCCGACCTGCTTTCAGCGGCTCGCGCGCTTGGCATGCGCACCCTGCGCGAGGACGGGCTGCTCAAGGTGGCGGCTGGAGTCACCAGCCTCGAAGAAGTTCTGACCGAAACCTGATAGCATTGTAAATCCCATGAAAAACCAACCGCGCTTCGGCGCTCGGAGTTCTCCCGGCATGACGTTCATCGAGATTCTCGTCGTGCTCGCGATCCTCGGCGGACTGCTCGCCGTCACCATCCTGAAAGTCGTTCCTGTCCTCTCGCGGGGGAAGTACGCCGCGGTCGCGCTCGGGGTCGATCAGCTCAAGAAGGCGTCGCTCTCCTATGTCACCAAGCCGGGTAGCCTCGGCGTGCTGCCCCTGTCGGAGGGCACGATTCCAGACTCGCAGTTGAGCGTGTCGGGCGGCGCGACGGCCGCAGACGTCGCCAAAGCCGCGACGATCGACCAGATGCTCGTTGCGGAGGGGTTCCTGGACAAAACGGTGAACATCACCCTCGCCGGACAGAATCCGGTTCCTGCCGGCGCCGGGGTGACCTGGAACGTGACGACGCAGAAGTGGACCGCCACGGCGGCACCGACCGCAGACTATTCCGGCAGCGCGCGAGTCGAGACGGTGATGTCGGATCCGAATGCTTCGCCGGATATTGCCGCCGGAACGAACTTCAACCTGAACGGCGACGGCGTGACGCGCATACCTGCGAACATCGTCGTTGAATACATGGCGATTCCAAATTGTCCGGCTCAGGCGGCATGGGAGCTGTCGAATTTCATCGATGGGCCGGCCATGACCCAGGCGGACAACACGACGGCAGATGCACGGGGCGCCGTCGCCTATGCTCAGCCGATTACCGGTTTCACCACCGTCTACGTCTACGTGACGCAGCAGTAGGGCCGCCGCATGGAGACTCCGCTCAGCGTCCTCTGGTTCGGCCACGAATTGTTCGTGCTGAACGGCCCTGGTCTGCAGCGCTGCGATTTGCCGGGGAAAGGCGACCAGGTGGGCGCGGTCATCGCCGCCATCGAGGCGGTGGAGCCGCGCCCAAAAGCCGTGCGGCTGATCTACCAGCCGGGCGACTTGGAACACCATGCCGTCGATTGCGTCCGGGGCAGTCGAACGCTGGTCAGGGACACGCTTGGCGAGGACCATCCGGCTTTGCGAAATCCGGGCGCCGCATGGGCGATCAGCCGTCTGCATCCGTCGGAGTCCGGCTACGCCACCTTGCTCTGGATCGATCCGCGCGGGCGGTTGAATCGGCTGCGTACGACCCTTGCGGACCGGGGAATCGCGCTCTCGGGCGCATGGCCGCTGACCAGTGTATTGGAACGCACGGCTCCGCTCGACGATCCCGCCCAGCCCGCGCTGGCGGTCGTGCTGACCGACACCGCCGGGCTGGTGTACGCGGTGACGCCGGGTGGCGCTCGGACCGTCGTCGCGGCAGCCGGTTCGGAATTCCGCGGTCAGTTGAGCGGGCTGGTGCGCAATGCCTTGTCGCACTTCGATGCCGCCGAGCCGCCGCCCGTCCTCGTCGTCGAAGCCTCGTCCGAACCCTGGGATTTCGACGTCGGTCCGCTGGCGGAGGCCCTGGCCACGTCGGTGAGCATGGAGCAACTCGTGTCCGCAGTCGCCGATCTTCGGGTTCGCGACCTGGACAATTTCCTGCCGCCAGTCGGTCGCGTGAATACGAACAGCATCCTCATCGCGGCCGGCGCCGGACTGCTGTGCGCCGCGCTCGTCAACGCGGGACTCTATCTCCGCGAATATCGTCGGGTTCAGAACGACGCGGCGATTCGGAATCACGCCGCACAGCAGCTGCAGGCGAGCAACGCCCGGCTGATCGAGAACCGGCGGAAGATCGAACAACTGCGGGCGCTCGAGTTGGAAATGAACGTCGAGGGTGCCGGTCGGATCGGGCTGCTGAGCTGGGTCATGCAGCACAAGCCGGTTGAAATCACGATTCACGGCATAGCGATCACCGGGCGCTCCTTCGAGATTTCCGGCACGGCCCATGAAGGCACCGGCAAGACCCGCGGTCCGTACGGTCGGTTTGTCGACGCGCTGGCCGCAAAAACGAATCCGTGGCAGATCGCGCCGGAATCGCGCCCCGCGAGTGTCGCGACTGGCGAGTTCGTGATCAACGGCGCGTTTCCATGAACGCCAATGCAAGGTTCGGGATTTCACGCCAGGCGACCGCCGCGTTACTCGGCGGCGCATGCCTGCTGGGAACGAGCGGGGCATGGCGCCACATTAGCCCCGCCGCGGCGATGATGGCCGGCGCTCCGCTCGAGCAGCTGCGACGCCAGGCGGAAACGCTGCGCGCCTTCGACGATGCGTCCGCGGCAAAAGCGGTGGCGCGGCGCGATGCGATCCTCGGCCAGCTTTGGACTCCTGCACAACTGAGTGCTTGGAAAGAGAAGGTGCCCGCGCGGTGGACAGTGCAGGAGTCGACGCCGCAGGCGAACAAGTCGACACTGACGCGGCGGCTGGTCCTGACGCGGCAAGGAGCCCCCGCCCGCGACTGGCCGGAAATCTACCGGTTTCTGCAGGAACTCGATGCGCTTCCGACGGCGGTGATCCATGGGTTGACGCTTTCGATGCCCCAGCCGCAAACCCGCCAATTTCAAACCGTGCAGATCGTGGTGGACCTGTCGTTCCGGAACGAATCCGCCCCGCCGGAGGAGGGCGGCGATTCTTCATGAAAGACGACCAGGCGCCCGACACGCTGCGGCCGGATGCGGGCGTGAGCCGGCTGAACAAAAAGCCGCTGGCGATCATCGTTGTCGTTCTCGGTGCGGTCGTGTTCGCGCTGAGCTATGGGCTCCTCAGCAAGACCCGGCGGAGCGGGACGCGACGTGTGGCGAGTTCGGCGAGACAAGTCGTCCAGACGAATGCCGGCGCCGCCGCGTCGCTGGCGAAAGACGTGCCAAAGACGGGACCGATTCCGGAGCGACCGGTGCGGTTTCGCGCCGGTCCGAAAACCGGCTTGATCCCCGCGGCGCCCGAACCCACCCGGGTGGCTGAAGCCCAGCGCGCTGAAACGGAGGCGGAGCTCGAGCAGCGTCGGCGCCTCGCGGCGCGCCGGCAGCAGATGTTGGATACCGCGCTCACCGCGGTGACGAAGGTTGCCACAGTCGATGAGCTGACGACCAGAATGGTGCGGGCCGACGCGAAGGCGGGCGGGGACTCCGGCGCGAGCGGCGCCTCCGCGTATGGTGACCTGACGCCGTCGCTGCGATCGGGAATCGCGGGGCTCATTCCGAACGACGATCCGAACAAGCAGGCGGACAAGATCAATTTCACCGAGCAGAAGCATCCGCTCGGCTACCTGCCGAATACCCGACAGCCGCCGCTGTCCGACTACGAGTTGAAGGCAGGCACCGTGATTCCGGCCGTGCTGATCTCGGGCATCAACAGCGATCTCCCCGGCCAGATCCTCGCGCAGGTGACGCAGAACGTGTACGACTCGGCGACCGGCAACTACCTGCTCGTTCCTCAAGGTGCAAAGCTCGTCGGCATCTACGACAGCAGGGTCAGCGTCGGGCAGTCGCGCGTGCAGGTCGCCTGGACGAGGTTGAATTTCCCGGATTCGTCGACCCTCGAATTGTCGAACATGCCCGGCACCGATCTCTCCGGATACAGCGGGTTCAACGACCGAACGAACAACCATGTCTTCCGGATCTTCCGTGACGCGCTGATGCTCAGTTTCATTTCGGCCGGGGCGCAGCTGTCGCAGCCGCGGACCCGCGGTGTGGAAGGGCAGGTGAGCGCCGACCAGCAGATTGCCGCGGCAATCGGCCAGCAGTTCGGTGCGGCCGGGATGGAAATGGCAAAGCGGAATGCGCAAATCCAGCCAACGATCGAGATCCGCCCCGGCTATCAGTTCGCCGTGCTGGTCAGCAAAGACATCGTGCTCCGCCCGTACCGCGAAACCTTCGCGCACTGACGGCCGCACCGGTCCGGTACGGCGCCGCCGCCCCGTCGCAGCTAGGCGAGCTTGGCGAGTTCGGGGGTGGCCGGAACGTCCTTGATGATCTGCGAGGGCTGCGGACCCACTCCGAGATAGCGCAGGTTCGGCAGATTCTTCGCGTCCCGCCAGCCGTCCACACCGTGGGCGACGTCGAGAATGCTCTTCATCATTGCGCCGACGTACCGCCGCGCGTTCGGCGGCAGGTCGCCGAAGCGGCGGATCTGCGAGATGTCCTCCGACCAGCCCGGGTACTGCGTGTAAACCGGTCGCAGCGTCTTGCGCACCGCTTCGTTTCGAGGGACGTGGGTGTAGCGCCGGCCGTTCGGGTCCTCGTACGCGATGCAGATCTGCAGGTCGCCGCGCCACTCGCCGGAAAAGGTGAGCGCGTCGGATTTGTTGATCATGATGTCCTGCAGTCCGCCGTAGCGCAGGACATCGCCTTTCTCGACGGCATCGAACCAGCCGACCATGCGCTGCCGGCCCGTGCTCGTGCCGAACTCGAGCTGCTTCAGCCTCTGGCAGAGGGGATGGGCGTCGTCCATCTGCGTCAGAAACGTGTGTGTGCCGACCTTCGTGTCGTACGCCTTGGCCACGCCGAAGGTGTGAATCCGCTGGACGGGGACGCCGGCGCTTTCGAAGAACTCGGGCGTGAAGGTGTGAGAGGCCGTGACGTTGGGCGAAAAACCGTGGCGCTTGTCGAGCCAGTACGCCTGGCCGAACTCGCCGATGACGGTGCGGCCCGCGGCCAGCTCGCCCAGCACGAGTTCGCGTACCTCGCCGATGTTTTTCGCGAGCGCCGTGCCGGCGGTCCAGTACGCCTCGGTCAGCCGGGGCAGGTCGAGGGTGAACGGCGCGTCGCCGCGGAACCGGAGAAAGTCGAACTCGGCGCGGGCGAAGAGTCCGAGCTGGATCGATTCGTCGTTGGCCCGGCACTCCGCGGCCGTGAGCTTCTCGAAAAAGCCGGCCCACGTCGTGGCGCTGACCCGGCAGACGTGCTGGATCGTGCGCAGGGCCCGGTCCGCGCGCTGGGCGAGCTTGCGGGCAAAATAGTTCGGTCCGCCGAGGAAGTCCGCGTACGTGATCTGCCACTGGCCAACCTCGTCGAGATACGCCGGCGTGATGCCGCGCCCGGTGGAGCCCCGCGGCTCCTCGCCGATGACGTTGACGCGGTAGTCCTCCCACGCGAGATCGAGCAGGCGGTGGGTGAGGTCGGAGACGAGCGTGCGTTCATCGATCAGCAGGCGGGAGAGGATCGCGTACCCCTTCGCCTCGAGCGGCTTGGTTTCCCACCAGATCTTTCGCGGGTCCGCGACGACGCCGGCACCGACGCACAGGTGCGGGGCGTCGGAAACGACGACACCGGCCGGGAGCAGGTTGAGCTTCACCCCGCCGGCGGTGTGGCCCGAATTGGCGCCGCCGTTGACCTTGAGGACCACCGAAACGGGCGACGAGGTGCCGCGCAGTTCCTCGGCCACCTCCGGGATCAGACGACCCTTGCCCTCGTCACCAAGGGAAATGCCGACATCGGCGATCAACTGGCTCGTGAACGGGAGGAGAGACATGGTTGCGGGGGACATGCAACCGAAGCCCGTGGGAAGACCCCTGTTGCGCGTCAGGAGAGAGCCGACCCGGCCCGGGAGGGCAAACAAAAATCAGCGCCCGGCTGTTGGCCTTCGCACCGTGCTGCCGCGGCGGCGCCGGCCGGAGGGCGCCGGGTGGCGCGCGATCCCAGGCGACGCTCCTGTGCTTTGGCGGCCGGATGACGGAGTCGGGCCGAAGGGCTTCCGCCGCTGCGGCCTTGGCGGTCAGGTGCTTTCCTCGGCTTGCTCGCCGTGCTTAACGATATCGCCGGGCTGGAACAGAATGCCTAGCGAGGCGATCATCCGGGCAAACGTGCGGGCGTGTCCCGGCAGTTCGCTGGGAGGTTCGTGATATTGGTCCTGGGGCATGGCGGCGTCGCGGGTTCGCGTGGACGCCGAGAGACCTGCCCCGAAAACGATGGATCCAGCGGCGGTTGGCGAACGGACGGCCGGACGGCCGGCCAAACTGCGAAGCCGGACTGCGAGGCTACAGGGTGGATGCTTTCGGCGTCTTCGCGGTGCCGACGAGCATGACATAGTAGGTCGCCGCCGTCGGACCGATGTTCTTCATCGCGTGCTCATCGTTGGACCCGAAGAAGACGACGGAACCCGGGCCGGCGTGCTGGGACTGGCCATCGATCGTGACCTCGAGGGCGCCATCGCGGACGAAGATCACTTCCTCTTCGGGATGGCGATGGGCGCGATGCGGCATCGCGCCGGGCTGTAACGTGGTCACGTGGCATTCGAGCCGTGCGCAGGTCACGGTGGGGGCATCGAACACCGGACGCTGCCATCCGGTCGCGGTCGGCTTCGCCACGAGCGTATTCCAATCGAACACCTGGGACCGCAGTTTTTCCGGCGAGGCGCTTTCGGCCGCTGCGACGGCGGGGATCTGGTGGGTGATGGGCGTGGAGAAATTGAAGACGCCGTACCGCGCCGGTACCGTGCCGACGCTGCGTACGTTGTGTAGGTCGTAGGATGCGAAGAAGAAGAGTGACCCTGGGCCGATCCGACGCGTCGTGCCGTTGATGAACACGTCGAGCGAGCCAGCGGTGAGGATGATCAACTCCTCCTGCGGGTGGCGGTGCGGCAGGTGCGAGGTCTGGCCGGCATTGAGCACGCCGAGATGGCACTCGAACTCGTCGAGGGTTGCCGTCGGTTGCCTCGCCACGTCCCGTCGCTCGCCGACCGTGGTGTGTTGAACTTTCAGATCCTCGAACCGGAACACGGTCGAACCGAGGATTGCCGCCGGTGCACGGGAGTCGGCCTGGAGTGCGGCGGCGACGGCCAAAAATGAAAGTAAGACAGTGATCGAACGGAGCGCGGGGATCATCGGTGGGAGGTTTGCGGGAGAGGACGAAGCGCGCGAGCAAACGTTGTGCGCGGCCGAAGCACGGCGCTTCCGTCGGCCGTCGGCCCCGGACGGAATGCCGTTGCAACCGCGGTGTCGGCGCGGCGTCTTGGCGCGGGTGAAATTTTTGGAGCCGCCAGAACGGGCATGGGAGCGGCTGCCGGACTCCGAATGGAATCGGGACGCCGCGCGGCACTTGTTGCGTCGTGCGGGATGGACGGCACGACCGGAGGAGGTTCAACGCACCGAGTTGGAAGGTCTCGGGCGAACGCTCGACCGGCTCTTCCCCCGCACGCCCATGCGATGGCCGAAGCCGCCGGTGCTTGTACAGTTCGAGGCCGACTATCCCGCATTGCTGGAGAAACAGCGGCTCGCGCCGGCCGGGCCGGAAAAGATGGCGGCGGCTCGTGAACTTCGTGAGCGGGAACAGGCTGCACTGCAGGACTTGCGCATCAGCTGGCTGCGGGCGGCGTCGTCGGCGGACGCCGCCGCTCCGATGAAGTGGGTCCTCTTCCTGAGCGACGTCTATGTGGTCAGCGCGGAGAAGGTGCAGCACCCCGGACTGATCTGGCGCCATTTCGATCTGATCGCGGCGCACGCGGCCGGCGGGGCGCCGGAGCTGACGAAGGCCATCTCGCGATCGCCCGCGATGGACCTCTACCTCGATCTGCAGCAGAACCGGCGCGAGGCGCCGAATGAGAATTTCGCGCGCGAACTGTTCGAGCTGTTCGTGCTCGGGCAGGGGAACTACACCGAGCGCGACATCAAGGAATCCGCCCGTGCCTTCACCGGCTATCGTGTGGATTTTCGGACCGGGGAGTTTCACTTTGTCCCGCGGCAGCACGATCCCGGCGTGAAGGCGGTATTCGGGCAAACCGGCGCGTTCACCGGCGACGACGTCATCGATCTCGCCTACACTCTGCCGGCGGCGGCGGCTTTCCTGCCCGGCGAACTGTCGCGGTTCTACCTGACCGATGAACCGCTCCCGCCGGTGCACCGGGCGGCACTCGGCGCCCGCTGGCGGGAACACCGTTTCGATCTCGGGGAACTTGCACGGTTGTTTTTCGGCAGCCGCCAGTTCTTCGCCCCGGAGCTTCGCGGGGAGTTCATCAAGAGTCCGGTGCAGCTGTATCTCGGGTTGCTGCAGGACCTCGCGATCAGCGTGCCGCCGCTGCCGCGCTTCGCGTTGTTCCCGCTCCGCCAGATGGGCCAGCAGCTGTTCCAGCCGCCGAATGTGCGGGGCTGGGTGGGTGGACGTTCGTGGATCAGTGCCTCGACGCTCGCAGCGCGCCGCCAGATCGTCCGGCAGGCCTTCGCGCCGTTGCAGCCGGAACGGCTCAACGCCGACGAGGTGCGCGTCCTGGCCGCCGCGGGACCGGCGGATTACACCGTGCCGGTTGTCTGGAGCGAGGCCCTCGCCCGGCTCTCTCCGGCGGAACTCGCGCGAGAAATCGTGCAGACATTCGTGGCCGGTGAGCCGGCGGGCGGCGTGATCCAGGCGGTGGAGAGTTTTCTGCAGACTCATCCGGACCGTCCAGTCCAAGTGCGCAGCGCCGTGATGGCGTTGCTGGAGTCGCCCGCGTACCAACTTTGCTGAGTCATGCGAAACTCGACCATCCCTTACCTGCCGGCCACGCGTCGTGAGTTCCTGCGGGGCACGGCCGCCGGCATCGGCCTGCTGGCGTTCAGCCGTTTCGCTCCGGCTTTCCTGGTGCAGTCGGCGCGCGGGGCGGCGCCAGCGCCGGAAAAAGACAGGACGATACTCGTGCTCGTGCAACTGGCGGGCGGCAACGACGGGTTGAACACCGTCGTGCCGTTCGAGGATGCGGACTACTATCGACTTCGGCCGACGCTCGGTATTCCGAAGACGGCGGTGCTGCGCCTGAACGACACGCTCGGGCTCCACCCGGCGTGCTCGGCGCTGCACGGGCTGTTCCACGACGGCCGGCTCGCGGTGGTGCAAGGCGTCGGGTATCCGAATGCCAACCGCAGCCATTTTCGGTCGATGGAGATCTGGGAAACCGCGAGCGACAGCGGTGACTTTCTCGCGACGGGCTGGGTCGGCCGCTATCTGGACAACACCTGCAGCGGCGCGCCGGCCGGCGAGGATCCGACGGCGGTGCACGCCACTCCGGGAATGCCCCAGTCGTTCATGAGCGCGCATGAGCATCCGACTTTCGGCCTGCGGCCGGGGTTTCACGCGGAGCGCGACAGCGAAAGTCTCCGGCTCCTCGAGCAGATCGTGGCGCAGCCGGCGCCGGGTCCGTCCGGGGAGAACGTGAGTTTCCTCCAGCATACGGAGATGGACGCGCTGGTGAACGAGCGGCGCGTGCAGAGCGTGCTCGGGGCGTATCAGTCGGCCGCCAGCTATCCCGCGACCGAGTTTGCGCGATCCCTGCGCAACGTGGCCTCGCTGATCGCGGCGGGGTTCGCCACGCGGGTTTACTTCGTCTCGTTGAGCGGATTCGACACGCACAGCAACCAGCCGAACCAGCACGCGAATCTGCTCCGGGTGCTCGGCGAGGGATTGAGCGCGTTCCAGCGCGACTTGCAGGCCCATGCCCTGGACGGGCAGGTGAGCACCGTCACGTTTTCGGAGTTTGGGCGGCGGCCGAGTGAGAACGAGAGCCGGGGAACCGATCATGGCACGGCGGCGCCGCTGTTCGTAATGGGATCGAGGATTCGCGGCGGAGTCCACGGAGCGACTCCGTCGCTGCAGCTGCCGCGAAACCAGGACCTGACTTTCACGACCGATTTCCGGCAGGTGTACGCCACCGTGCTCGACCGCTGGCTGGGCTGTCCCTCGGCGCCGGTGCTCGGCCACGCGTTCGAGGCGCTGCCGCTGATCGGGTAGGCCGGATGCGGTGGCGACGGCGGGGCCGGGCGGTGCGGATCGCCCGGTGTGAGTCGATGCGTTGCCGTCAGCGCGCGCCGCGGGAGGTCAGATCGCCTGCAAGCAGGCTCCTACAGCCGGACGGGGGCGTCAGGCTGCAGGGCGATTCCGAGGCCTCCGAATTCGAGGTTCAAAAATCCAGGCTCGGAAAGCCTTCGCCCCTTCACTTGCTGCGGTTGGGCCAGGGGGGCGGAGGGGGCAGCGTCTGCTCCTCCGTCTTCAGGTCGGCCATCGTCTCCGCGATCGCCCGGTCGAGCTGCTGGTCTTCGCCGCGGAATTCCCGGGCCGGATCGTTGTCGACGACGATGTCGGGATCCACGCCGTGGCTCTCGATCACCCATCTCTTCCCGTCCTTGGAATACGGTGCGAATTCCGGCTTGGTCAAATAGCCGCCATCGAGCAGCGGCAGCGTTTCGCGAATCCCGACCACGCCACCCCACGTTCGTTTGCCGATGAGCTTGCCGAGGCCGAGCGACCGGAAACGGTACGGAAAGATGTCGCCGTCCGACGCGGAGAATTCGTCGATCAGCAGCTCCTTCGGGCCGAGTTGCATGAATCCGGGGTTGGTCTCGGGGACGCTGTTGCGCGCGATCTCGACCATCACCAGCTGGCGCTGGAGCCGCTCGATGATCTGGGGCGAGACGTTGCCGCCGCCATTCCCCCGGTCGTCGATGATCAGCGCCTGCTTTCGCAACTGCGGGTAGAACAGCTTCGTGAACTCGTTCAGGCCCGCGCGACCCATGTCCGGGATGTGGATATAGCCCACCTTGCCTCCGGTCTTCTCGCTCACGTGATCGATGTTGTGCCGGACCCAGTCGTAGTAGTACAGCGGCGCCTCGTCGGCCGTCGGAACCACCGTCACGTCGTGCGCGCCCTCGGTGACCGGCTTCGAGTTCACGGTCAGCACGACCTGCTTGCCGGCGGTGTTGATCAGCGCTTCCTGGATATTCGCGAGCTTCGCGACCGGCTGGTGGTTGACCGCCAGGATGTAGTCGCCCTGGTGGACGTTGACACCGATCTCGGTCAGCGGCGAGCGGGTGGCGCCGTCCCAATTTTCGCCGGGCAGGATCCGGTCGATGCGGTAGGCGCGCGACGCGGGATCGCGTGAAAGCTGCGCGCCCAGCAGACCCATCGGAATGCGCGGCACCGGCGGGCGGTCGCCACCGCCGACGTAGGTGTGGCTGTTGTTCAACTCGCCGATGAGTTCACCGATCAGGTACGTGACGTCGTTGCGGTGCTGCGCATAGGGCAGGAGGGCGGCATATTTCGCACGCTCCGCGGCCCAATCGACGCCGTTCATGTTCGGGGCGTAGAAGAAATCGCGCATCTGGCGCCAGCACTCGTTGTAGACCTCCGCCCATTCCGCGCGGGGATCGACGCGCGCCTCGAGGCCCGAGAAGTCGAGCTTGTCCTTCACTTCGATCTTCTTGTCGGGCAGGTCGATCACGGCGTAGTCCTTGCCGACCTGGACGAGCATCTTCTTCCGGTCGGCGGTGATCTCGTAGCTGGCGACCTGGCCGAGCTCCGTCTCCTTGCGCTCCTTGAAATCGAACATCGCGAGCGTCTTCGCCGGTGGTTTGCCGCCCTCCCCGAATTCGTCCTCGTCCCCGCCGCCGTCGCTCTGGCGGAGGTAGTAGACCTTGTCGCCCACCGACTGGATCTCGCCGTAATTCGACGCCGGGATCGGCAGGCCGATGATGCGGTCGTGCAGCCCGTCCTCGTCGACCTTCACGACCACGGGATTCGGCTGTTTCTCCGCGGGCTTGGACGCATCCTTCTTTTCCTCGTCAGCGGCCGGTTTCCCGCCGGCGGCTGCCGTCGCGGGCTCCGTGCCGGATTTCGTGATCGCGACCTCGTCGCTGCGGGGAGCGAGGGGGGAGGCCGTCTCCTTTGCCAGCACCGCCGCGTACACCCGCTGCATGTTTTCGTAGACGTGATTGAACTCGGTCTGGTCGTAGGTCGGGTTGAAGTCGCGGCTCGAGGCGAAAAACAGGTACTTGCCGTCGGAGCTGAAGGACGGCGAGTCGGCTTCGTACCATCCGTCCGTCACGGGAAACTTTCGCGCTCCATCGAGCCCGTAGAGATAGATGCGGTCGAGCGACTGATCCTCGGGCTGGTGATAGGCGATCCACTTGCTGTCCGGCGACCAGGCATAATCGCGAATTTCGAATACCGGATCGTGCGTCACCTCGGTGACCGCCTTGGAGTCGATGTCGACGAAACGCAGCCGTTGCTTCCGGTCGCTCCACAGCAGCTTCCGGCTGTCGGGCGACCAGACCGGCCGGTAGTAGTACGTATCCGCTCCGTGGGTGAGCTCCACCGGGTCGCCGCCCTCCTGCGGGCGCAGATAGAGCTCGTTCTCGCCGGTCGCGTCGCCCACGTACGCGATCCATTTGCCGTCCGGCGACCAGACGGCGTCGCGCTCGTGCACGCCGGAGGTTTGCGTGAGATTGCGGGTCGGTCCGTCCTTGGCGGGGACGGTGAACACATCGCCCCGCGCGTCGACGACTACCCGTTTGCCATCGGGAGCCGGCGCCACCGTGGCGACGAATTTTCCGACGTTCTCGAGGCGGCTGCGGCCGCCGACGAAGTCCTCCCGGATCGCGATCGGGACGCGCTGCGCCTGCTCCGAGGCGAGGTCGAAGCTCCAGATGTCACCGGCCTGCTCGAACACGATCCGGCCGCCGCCGAGCGAAGGGAACTTGATGTCGAACTCCTTGAAATGCGTGTGCTGCCTCGTCTGCTTGGTGGCGAGGTCGTAGCTGAACAGGTTCATCCGCCCGTCGCGATCGGAGAGGAAATAGATCCGGTTGTTCGGGGCCCACATCGGAATGATGTCCTGCGCCGGGTTGTTCGTGACGTCCTCCAGCGCGCCGGTCTTGAGGTCGAAGATCCAGATGTCGTCCGCCTGGCCGCCGCGATAGCGCTTCCAGGTCCGGAATTCGCGAAAGACGCGGTTGTACGCGATCTTCGAGTCATCGGGCGAAAACGACAGGAACCCGCCACGCGGCACCGGCAGCTGCTGCGGCAGTTCGGCGTCGAGCCCGACCGTGTAGAGCGCGCCGATGAAGTCGTTGAACGACCGCATGCGCGAACGGAAGGCGATTTCGGGCGACCGGTTCTTCCAGGCCATCACGATGTTGTTTGGCCCCATCCGGTCGGACACATCGTCGCGTCCGAGCGTCGCGGTGTAGGTGAGGCGCCGCGGCACGCCGCCGGCGGCGGGCATGACGTACACCTCGGTGTTGCCGTCGTATTGCGCGGTGAACGCGAGCTGCGCGCCATCGGCGGAAAAGCGGGGAAACATGGCATATCCCGGGCCGCTCGTGAGCCGGCGGGCGGTGCCGCCGCCCACGTCCACGGCGTAGAGCTCGCCAGCGTAGGAGAACACGATCTCGTGTCCGTTCGTTGCCGGAAACCGCAGCAGGCGGGTTTCGGCAGAGGACTCGGCCGCGACGGCCGCTGCGGAAATCAGGAGCAGCAGCCCGATCACCAAAACGGAGCGAAGTAGGTTTTGCACGCGCGTAGTAAGATCGTGGGAGCCAGCGAGACAAATGCGTTTATCATTTACCGAAAGATCGGATCCGGACGAGGGGAGGCCGCCAACAGCGAAGCGTGGCGTCGAAGCCCCGGACACCAGCGGCCGCCCGGGTCGGACCATCGCGGCGCAGTCGGGCGCCGGCGCATGGACCGGACCAGGCACGAGGCACGTTGACTTCGCGGCGGTCGTGCCTAGCTCTCCGCGCCTCCATGGACCAAGAACCGGCGCCCGGCATCTCCCGCCAGCTTGTCCTGACGCTTGCCTGCGGCACCGCCGCAAGCGTGGCGACGATCTATCTCAACCAGCCGCTGCTGCCGCTCTTCGGCCGCGAATTCCACGCCTCGCAGCAGCGGGTCGGTTTGCTGGTGACGGTGACGCAGCTCGGCTACGCGGCGGGAATCTTCGCGCTCGTGCCGCTCGGCGACATCGTGAACAAGCAGCGGCTCATCCTAGTCAAGCTGGGCCTCCTCCTCCTGGCGCTCGTCGCCGCGGGACTGGCGCCGAATCTGCCGGTGTTGTTCGCGGCCCACCTCCTCATCGGGATCTTTTCGACCGCCGCGCAGGATTTCGTGCCGCTGGCCGCGGACCTCGCGCCGGCCGGCCGGCGCGGGCACGTGATCGGCCTGGTGATGAGCGGACTGCTGCTCGGTATCCTGGTGAGCCGGACGTTCAGCGGGATCGTGGCCGATCACTTCGGCTGGCGGGCCGTGTTCCTTTCGGCGGCCGCGTTGATCGCCGCCATCGCCGCGCTGGTCGCGCTGCTGGTGCCGGCGCGAGGCCCGGCATCCCGCGGCGACTACCGGACGCTGATGCGGTCGATGGTGGGAATCCTTCGCACGCACCCGGTGCTGGCGTTCGCGGTCGTCACGCAGGGATTCATGGGCGCGGTGTTCAGCGCGTTCTGGACGGTGCTGGCGTTTCACCTGTCCGGCGCCGGATTCGGGCTCAGCATTTCCCAGATCGGCTACTTCGGCCTGATTGGGGCGGCGGGGGCGCTGGCGGCGCCGCTGGCCGGCCGGCTCGCCGACCGCCGGGGCGCATTCGCCAACATTCCCATCGCGATCGGGATCACGTTCTCGGCATTCGTGGCCATGGCGCTGATGCCGGGCTCGCTGTCCGTCGTCATCGTGGGCGCCGCACTGTTCGACCTCGGCGTGCAGATGTCGATGGTCTCGCACCAGTCGGTGATCTACGCGCTGGATCCGAGTGCGCGCAGCCGGATCACCGCGATCTTCGTCAGCGGGCTTTTCGTGTTCTTCGCGCTCGGCTCGCTGGCCGGCAACTCCGTGTTCGCCGGTTTCGGCTGGAGGGGGCTGGCCGTGCTGTGCCTGGCCAGCTGTGTCGCCGCCTTCGGCGCGCACCGTTTCACCGTCTGGAAGGTGCAGCTGCGCTGATCGTATCCGGGATTGTCCCGAGGGTCGCGTCGGGAGATCGCCGCGCCGAGGCAAAACTCACGTATCGCCGTATACAGCGCCGGGGAATTCTGGCAGTCTCCAGTTCATGAATTCGTCGGAGCGCGCACGGGCGGACCGAACCGCCGAATCTGAGCCGCACATTGGCGGCGCCGCTCCGGCTGGCCTCTGCGCCGCCCGGTTTCCGGGTGGCGAAACCCGTCCGCTGCCAACTCCTGCGACCCGGCCGCGCGGCTGCTGATCGCTCCGCCGAACGTCCATTGTGAAACCGGCGCGGGTCGCCGCTTCCAACCCCACCCATGAACGTTCCCGTGCTCGACCACCTTGCCGGGTTTGCCGAAAACCAGCCGCTGGGCGACGCGTCGCTCCCGAGTTCTCCGGTGCAACTCAACGTTCCGCCGGGATCGAGCCCGATCAACGTCCCCAGTCCCGCCAATCCCGCCGCGTCGCTCGGCTGCTTCACGGTCGGAGTGGGGGCGGCGACCTCGATCGCGGTGATCAACAGCGACTGCGATCCCGACCCGGTCGGCTTCTTCGATTTTGCGAGCGACAGCACGAGCGGCGGCGCCACGGACCTGCCGCTGGTCGAGTCGCCGGCCGACTATTCGCCGGAACAGGCGTACGTCGTGATCAGCGGAGTGTCGGTCAGCGGGAAGATCTCCGGCTCGTTCGCGATCGGGGCGCCGGCCACGCTCGGGCTCGACGGCAGCGCGGCGCTCGACGCCAGCGTCTGCACGGCCTTCCCGCGTGCCACGCCGGCACGAACGGCGGCGACAACGGCCTGCCAGAATTTCCGCACGATCTTCTCGCTTTCCGATCTGCTGCCGCCGCCGGCCAGCGCCGTCCCGCCGGGCTACGACTGGCAGATACTCAGTTTCGGCGTGCAGACGGAGCTCGACGCGTCGCTGCAACTCACCTGGGCGAGCCTCGCGTCGTCGATCGCCGACGCGGTGAACGCGACGTTGAGCGTCGCCGGGCCGCTGGCGTTCAAGGCGAGTGCATCCGCCACCATCACGGCCAGCGCGGCGATCACGGATGGATATCGCGTGTTCGCCCGGCGGACCGCGGGAGGCGTGACATTTTCGGTGCGGAAGGCGCTTTCGACTTCGCTCGGGCTCGATGGCGGGCTCGGCCTCACCGTCAATATCACGGATCCGAGCGTCGATTCGCTGGTGAACTCCGTCGTCGAGCAGGTGACCGGAGCCACGGAAGGCGTGCTGCAACCACTCCTGCTGGCGGCGCAGGCCGGTGCGCTCAGCGCAATGCAGCAGCAGACGCTGCACGAGATCGCGACGAAGCTTGGCGTGGCCAGCACCGCCGCCGGCGACTGGTCGGCGGTCAACGCGCGGCTGGTGGCGCTGAAGGACGACCTGGTGAGCCGGCTGGCGGTTACGGCGAAAGCGCAGTTCGCCTATGCCTGGAAGCGGGTGACGACGCGGTCGCTGGTGGCGCGGTTCACGGTCCCCGACGCGGCGCTGCCGGCGTATCATGCGGACATCCTCGCGCTGAACCTCGACCGGCTGCTCGGCGCCCCGGCGAGCGCCGGGATCGTTTTCGACCGCTTCCTCGGCCGCACGGCGTGCACGCTCGATGTCGGCTGCGGCTTCTCGTTCGGCGTGGGTTCGTACGTCATCCTCAAAAGCTGGGATTCGCTGCAGACGAAGTTCATCGAGCTCGATGCGCGCCGCCCCGACGGCAGCGTGCTGCGGCAGTTCTCGTTCCTCGGCAAGCGGGGCTATGACGCGAACTGGCTCGGTGCAGTCCAGTCGAACTACGTGGAACTCGATGCCTCCACGCCGGCACCGCTCGTCGCGCCGGTTTTCGCCGATTTCGCGCTCGGCTTCTCGGTGGCGTTCACGTGGAAGAACCAGCGCCTCGGCGGCGTGCTGGCGGCCGTGGCCGACCACGGAGCCGTGCTCGAGGTGTTCCCGACCGACGACGTCGACGCGGCGGTGGCGCAGCTGGTCGCGGCGGGGGTGCCACCGGACGCGACCGGCGACGCCGTGGTGAGCCTGACGATCGGGGACCGGCTCCTGCGCCAGCTGCTGCCGACGCTCGCGGGACCGGATTACGCGGCGCGGCTCGCCCCGAATGCGATGGCGCGTGCGCTGCCCTATGCCGCGGGATACCCGGAGCGGACGAGGGTCGACCGGCGAATGCAGGTGTACGGGCAGATCTGCGCGGACTTTCTCGCGGCCGAGGAGCTCTCCGAAAACGCGATCCAGCAGATCTGCACCGCGGAGCTGGCGAATGCGCCGGGGGCGGCGGTCACGCCCAACCTGCTCGATGGCGAAGGTTCGCCGGCCTCCGCCTGGAGCGTGGCTCGCGTCTGGCAGATGGCGTCGATGGAAGACCTCCAGGAAGCAATGCGGCAGCAGGGTCCCGGCTGCTTCGCCCTGCTCCAGCAAACGACCGCGTCCTTTTCGGAGCTGCTGACCGAGTGCGTCGGCACCTTCAGCCCGCTCGCCGCCCAGAGCTATGGCAGCCGGGTGTTCGCGAGCCTGCTGGTGCTCGCGGCGGCCGTCACGCCCGGCGCCCTCGGCCGGCTGCCCCGCACGGTGCAACTGACGTGGATGGACGGCGGCGTCCGCCGCATCGTCACGCAAAGAGCCGGCGCCACCTGAACCCACCACCATGAACGTGCCTCCGCTCACCGGCCGAATTCCGGCCTCCTGCCTGCCCGTCGCGCGGCGGATCCTGGCCGCGACGCCGGTTTCCCGCCCGCCGCGCAGCACCGCGATCGCCTGGGCGCTGATCGTGATCGTCGCCGGAATGTTCGCTTCCGGATTGTGGATACCCGGGGGCTGGAAGCTGCTGGTCGTCACGGCTGGGCTGCTGCTGTTCTTCGTCGTGCTGGGCCGCGGCGTGGTCGACCGCGCGCTCGGCATCCTGGTCAACGAGCGAAATCTCATGAGCCTCTCGCGCCTCCAGCTCGTCACGTGGACGCTGGTGATCCTGGCGAGCTACCTGTGCTTTGCCCTGGCGCGGATCCGCGCCGGCGTGCCGAACCCGCTGGAGGTCACGATCGACGGGCAGTTGCTGCTGATGATGGGAATCAGCGGCACCTCGTTCGTTGCCGCGCCGGTGATCCTCGGAACGAAAAAGGACCAGGAGCCGGATGCGGCGGCGATGATGAAGACCGCGCTGAAGTCGGGGGAATCGGAGGACGAGGTGGACTGCAACCGCGAGGGTACGCTATATGGGAACAGCACCGTCGCCGATGCGAGGTTCACCGACGTGTTCGAGGGCGACGAGGTCGGCAACACGATGCACATCGATGTCGCGAAGCTGCAGCTCTTCTTCTTCACGTTGATCGGCGCGCTGGCGTATCTGGCGTCCGCATTTCACGAGCTCGCGGTTTACGTGTCCGGCACGGGTACGGACCTCGGGTCGCTTCCGGTGCTGCCGTCGGGACTGGTGGTGGCGTTCGGCATCAGCCATGCCGGCTACCTCGGGAGCAAGGGAATCAGTCACACGCCGGTGCAGAACTGAACGACCTCCGCGGCATGCCGGTTTTTCCTCCCGTTCCGAACGTGCTGCAGAACATCGCGCATTTCGTGGTGCTGATGTTCGAGAACCGATCCTTCGATCACCTGCTCGGATACGAGGCGCTGAACGATCCGGCGATCGAGGGTCTGGCCGCCGCGCGCGCGAACCAGCAGGATCCGTCGAACCCCCACTCGGTGTCGGTCCCGGTTTCCCGCGCCACGGCCTACGCGATGCCGTTCGACCCGCCGCACGAGTTCGACGACGTCACGCTCCAGCTGCACGCTCCCGGTGCGGCGGGTGCGCCGGTCACGATGGGCGGGTTCGTGTTTTCGGCCATGCAGACGGCGGGGAGCTTCGCGGACGCGGTCCGCGTGATGGAGGCATTTCAGGCCGACCAACTCCCCGTGCTCACGACCCTCGCGCGGGAGTTCGCCGTGCTGGATCACTGGCATGCCTCGGTGCCCGGGCCGACCTGGCCCAACCGGTTCTTCGTGCACGCCGCCACGTCCGGCGGATTGATCGACAGCCCGAGCACGGCACAGATCCTCGCCGGCTTCAGTTTCAAGAACGGCACGATCTACGACCGGCTGAGCGCGGCGGGAAAGCGGTGGCGCTTCTACCACGACGGGCTGCCCCAGGCGGTCGGGATCGACTCGTTGCGCCGCTACTATGTCCGGCTGTTTCCGACGGAATTCCGGGACATGGACGACTTTGCGGCCGACCTCGCGACGGGAGATCTGCCCGACTACACGTTCATCGAGCCGCGATACGACACGGGCAACATGTACCAGAGCGGAAACTCGATGCACCCGATGAACGACCTGCGGAACGGCGAGGCGCTGCTCAAATCGGTGTACGAGGCGGTCCGCTCCTCACCGTTGTGGCCATCGGTCATGCTGATCGTGACGTTCGACGAGCACGGGGGATTCTACGATCACGTGCCCCCTCCCGGGGCGGTCGCGACGGGCGACGACGCCGCGTACAACCGGGCGAGCGGCGGCTTCGGCTTCACCCAACTGGGGGTGCGGGTCCCGTCGCTGGTCGTTTCGGCGTACACCCGGCGCGGCACCGTGGTCGACGGAGGCGCAAGCGGGTTCGACCACACTTCCGTTTTGAATACGGTGGAGACGCGCTTCGGGCTGGCGCCGCTGACCGCGCGGGACGCCGCTGCGGCGACGCTCGAGGCGGCGCTGAACCTCGCGAATCCGCGCGCCGATGCGCTGGTCACGCTGCCGTCGCCCGCCAGCGACGACGCCGCGCAGGCGGGTGGCACGTCGCCGGCCCCACCGCCGATTCCATCCGGCGCGCCGCTGTCGGACAACCAGCAGAGCCTCGTTGATCTCGCGTTGAAATGTAACCTCGACCTGGCCAACCCGAACCTGCACAGCGCGCTGCTGGCGGAGCACGCGCAGGTGAGGACGCAGGGCACCGCCGCCGAATATCTCGCGCGACACGACGACCTCGTCGCGGCGCATCGCGATTGAAGCGGACACCGGCCGACCGGAAGTCCGCCGACGGGGATCGTCAGCCGTCGATCGGCGGGGCCGAATCGTTTCCCGTGGCCGGTTCGTTGTTACCCGAAAGCACGATCGTCTTCGGCTGCCAGCGCGCGGCCTCCTCGGGGGAGAGAAGGCAAAACGCCATGATCACCAGCAGGTCTCCGATCTGGCCGAGCCTCGCCACGGCGCCATTCAGGCAGATCGTGCGCGAGCCGCGCGGTGCCGCGATGGCGTAGGTTTCGAACCGGTCGCCGGTGGTGACGTTGCCGATGAGGATCTTCTCGAAGGGCACGATTCCGGCGAGTTCCATCAGATCCTGGTCGATTCCCAGGCTGCCCGGATAATTCAGGCTGCCTTCGGTGACCCGGGCCCGGTGGAGTTTGGCTTTGAGCAGTTGGATCTGCATGCGAGTGGATGAGAGGCGTGTCGACCGGCGCGCTGTCGGAGGCCGTCGATCCGGCGCGGCCCGGAGGAGGTTTCCCGGAGAACAGCCCGGGCACGAAAAGCCGCGGCGCGGCCAGCGGCAAGATCAATGCGAGGCGCCGCCCGCCGTCAGTGCGGGTCTCTGCGTCCTTCGTCCGCCGGCGTGGCGGGTGGGTCTTCCGGAGGCGGCAGCGTGGCGATGAACCAGAACGCCCAGGCGGTCACGACGGTTCCGACGGCGACCGTGTACGCCAGGGAACGACCATGCCACAGACTGTCGAACCACTCGCGAATCTCGGTGGAGAGGACATTGGCCTTGCCGCCGATCCGCTCGAGTTCCCGCAGGTATTTCTTCTGCGCCCACGGATCGTAATCCATCGCGCCGGGCGCGTCCGGTCCGGCCGTGAAGAAGATCGCGAACGCCAGCGCGAACCCGAAAAGCAGGATCGAGGCGGTGATGCGGGAGATTTTTCGACGACTCATGTCCAGGGCCATGGGGCGGGGTGGAATCCCGCAGGTCATCGCGTCGATTGCCGGCGATGACGACAAAAAACCGCACCGTGGCGTGCAGCCCGGTTCACATCACGAACCTGCGCGGTGCCGATCGCCCGGGGATTAGGCCGCTCATCCAATCCGGATCGCCTTGGCCGGCGCCGGGTGGGAGAAGACGGCTCCATGCAAAAATTCCTGCTGATCGTGTGTGGCGTGATCAATGCGCTGTTCGTGGCGTTTCATCTTTTCCTCAGCCACGCGATCCAGCGGATGCCCGGGCTGGCGCCGGGATACCGCGCGCTGATGCAGGCGCTGAATGTGGGCGGCGCGCTGCTGCTGGTGTTTCTTTCGGTGGCCTTCCTCGCGTGCCGGGCGGATCTTCGCACCCGACTCGGATCGATGACGATCGCGCTGGGCGCCGCGGTCTATCTGACCCGGGCGGCAGCGGAATTCATGTTTTTTCCCGTCGTGCACCCATTGGTCGTCGTGGCCTGCGCGGTGACGGCGACGCTGCATCTGGCCGCGTGGATCACGACGGCCGAGCGCCCGCAGCCGGCCTGAACCGAACTCCGGGGCGCTGTTCGCGAAAAATCCGCTTTGCCTCGGTCGGGGTTTGGTCGAAGGTCGCGGGCGATGAATCCTGAAGCGAGACTCGCCGAACTCGGATTGGTGCTGCCAAATCCGCCGGCGGCGGCCGGCAGCTACGTGCCGACCGTCCAAAGCGGAAATCTGCTCTTCTGCGCGGGCACCATTTGCATGCTCGATGGCCGGCTCACGCATGCCGGCCAGGTCGGACGCGAACAGACCGTCGCAACCGGACAGAAGGCGGCCGAGATCTGTGCGCTCAACGCGCTCGCCAACATCAAGGCCGCGGTGGGCTCGCTCGATCGCGTCGGCCGGATCGTGATGGTGAACGGATTCGTCAATGCGGTGGATGGGTTTGGAGACAGCCCCGCCGTCATCAATGGCGCCAGCGATCTGTTCGTGCGGGTCTTCGGCGATGCCGGGAAACACGCCCGGGCGGCGGTCGCGGTGAACGGCCTGCCGCGCGGCTCGACGGCGGAAATCCAGGTTGTCGTCGAGTTGAAGTGAGGGTTCGCGGTCGTCGGCTTTGGTCCTAGACCCGATCCCGGCTCCGGCGTGATCCGCGGCACGGACGGGCCGCGCGATAATTTCTTTGCCGGCGCGGCCGGCTGGGATTCCATGGCCCCATGCTCAAACCAACTACCGTCAGGGACGCGCTGCACAGCGCGGCAGCGCAGGACGAAATCCTCGTGAACGGCTGGGTGCGCACCCGGCGCGATGCGAAGGGCTTTTCGTTTCTCGAGCTGAACGACGGCTCGTGCCTGAAAAACCTGCAGGTGATCGCGCCGGCCGCACTGCCGAACTACGCAGCCGTGCAGCACCTCACGACCGGCGCATCCGTCTCGGTCCGGGGCCAGCTCGTGCCCTCGCAGGGGCAGGGACAGAAATGGGAAATCTCGGCGACGGAGCTGGTGGTGATCGGGACCGCGGATGCGAGCTATCCGCTGCAGAAGAAAGGACACACGCCGGAATTCCTGCGCGAAATCGCGCACCTGCGGCCGCGTTCGAACCTGTTCGGCGCGGTGTTCCGGACGCGCAGCCGGCTGGCCTATGCGATTCACCGGTTCTTCCAGGAGCGCGGATTCGTGTGCGTGCACACGCCGATCATCACGGGCAGCGACTGCGAGGGCGCCGGCGAACTTTTCCGGGTGACGACGCTCGACCCGGCGAACCCGCCGCGGCGCGAGGACGGACTGATCGATGACGCGAAGGACTTCTTCGCGCGCCGCACGTACCTGACGGTCAGCGGTCAGCTCGAAGCGGAGGCGTTCGCCTGCGCGCTGGGCAAGGTGTACACGTTCGGCCCAACCTTCCGCGCCGAAAATTCGAATACGTCCCGCCACGCGAATGAGTTCTGGATGATCGAGCCGGAAGTGGCGTTCTGCGATCTCCATGGCAACATGGACCTGGCCGAGGAGTTCGTGAAAACGCTGATCCGCGACGTCCGCACGAGCTGCGCCGAGGATCTCGAACTGTTTGCCAAGTTCGTCGACAAGGAGCTGCTGGCCCGGCTGGATTTCGTGCTCGAGCGGCCGTTCCAGCGCGTCAGCTACACCGAGGCGGTCGAACTGTTGAAGAAGAGCGGCCGGACGTTCGAGTACCCGATCGAGTACGGCGCGAACCTCCAGTCGGAGCACGAGCGCTACCTGACCGAGGTCGTGTTCAAGTGCCCGACGACGGTCTTCAACTATCCGAAGGAAATAAAGCCGTTCTACATGCGGCTGAACGACGACGACAAAACCGTCACCGCGATGGACGTGCTCGTCCCCGGGATCGGCGAAATCGTGGGCGGCAGCCAGCGCGAGGAGCGTCTGGACGTGCTCGAAGCCGGGATGCGCCGGCACGGCGTCGACCCGAAGGACTACGGCTGGTATCTCGACTTGCGGCGGTACGGAAGCGTGCCGCACGCGGGATTCGGGCTGGGCTTCGAACGGATGCTCATGTTCGTGACCGGGGTTCCGAACATTCGCGACGTGATCCCGTTTGCGCGCACGCCGGGCAACGCGGCGTTCTGAGCGAATTTCCATGCGCGCGACTTTCGTCCTGTCGTTGGGTCTGCTGGTCATGTCTGGTGCGCTTCCCGCTGAGCCGTCCGCCCCGATTGCGACGCCGGTCGCTCCTGCGCTGCTGACCGGGCGCTGGCCGGCCGAGTGGGTCACGGCGCCGGGTGCCCCGATGAACGAATTCGGCGTGTTTCTGTTCCGCAAGGAAATCGTGCTCCCGGATAGACCGGCGCGGTTCGTCGTGCACGTCACGGCCGACGCCCGGTACCGGTTCTTCGTCAACGGCAACCCCGTCTGCTTCGGGCCGCAGCGCAGCGACACCTGGGTCTGGCGATACGAGACGGTCGACATCGCCCGCTGGCTCCGGTCCGGCCCGAATGTGCTCGCGGCCCAGGTGTGGAGCTATGGTGAAACGACTCCGCTGGCGGTGGTCGGCCTGCGAACGGGTTTCCTGCTGGAAGGCGACTCGGCGGCCGAGCAAGCGGCGAATTCGGGGGCGACGTGGCAAGTGATGCGCGATCCCGGTTACAGCCTGCGGGCCGCACCGGATCTGAACACCTATCTTGTCGTCGGTCCGGGGTTCCGCCTCGACGCGGCGCGGCACCCCTGGGACTGGGCGACAGCCGCGCGACAAAACCAGGGATGGTCGGAGGTCCGCGTGTTGCGTCACGGCACGCCGACCGGCTATGGAACGGAAATTGATCATCCCCTCGCGCCGCGGAACCTGCCGCCGATGGAGGAAACGGAGACCCGGTTCGCGACCGTGCGGCGCGCGGCGGGCGTCGAGGTGACGAACGGCTTCGTCGAGGGGAGGGCGCCGGTGCGCGTGCCGGCACACGCCCGGGCGAGTCTGCTGCTCGACCACGGCGTGGAGACCAACGCGTTTCCGCGCCTCGTGGTTGGCGGCGGGGCTGGCGCCAGCGTCACCCTGACGTATGCGGAGGCGCTGGTCGACGCGGCGGGTCGCAAAGGCAATCGCAACGAGGTGGAGGGCCGCCATCTCGTGGGCCTCAGCGACGAGTTCATCGCGGACGGGGCCGGGCGCCGCAGCTTCACGCCGCCGAATTTTCGCACGTACCGGTATGTGCAGGTGGACGTGGAAACGCGCGACCAGCCCCTGGTGCTGGAAGACGTCCTCGGCACGTTCACAGCCTATCCGTTCCAGCAGCGCGGTGCGTTTTCCAGCGACGACCCGCTGCTGGAGAAGATCTGGCAGGTGGGCTGGCGCACGGCGCGGCTGTGCGCGTTCGAGACGTACGTCGACTGCCCGTACTACGAGCAGCTCCAGTACGTGGGCGACACGCGGATCCAGGCGCTGATTTCGCTCTACGTTTCCGGTGACGACCGGCTGATGCGCAACGCCATCGAGCTGTTCGACCGCTCCCGGCTCGCCGAGGGGCTGACGCAAAGCCGGTATCCCTGCGCCGTGCCGCAGGTGATCAACACGTTTTCGCTGTTCTGGATCGAGATGGTGCACGACTACTGGATGCACCGCAGCGACGCGGCGTTCGTCGAGGCAAGGCTGCCGGGAATCGAAGCCGTGCTGGGCTGGTTCGAGCGTCGGGTCGACGCGGAGACGGGACTGCTCGGGCCGCTGCCGTACTGGACCTTCGTCGACTGGACGGACGAGTGGGCGTGGAACCCGGCGAGCGAAGCCGGCGGAGCGCACACGGGCGGATCGAGCATCGTCTCGCTGCAACTCGCCCGGACGCTCGATGAATCCGCGGAGATGTGCCGCGCGTTCGGCCGTCCCGACCTTGCCGGCCGGTATGGGCAACTCGCCGCGCGCCTCCGGGCCGCGGTGGTGCAGCGATGCTGGGACGAGTCGCGCCGGCTGTTCGCCGACACGCCCGCCCGGCAGTCGTTCTCGCAGCACGCGAACGCTCTGGCCGTGCTCGCAGGCGCGATCGACGGGCCGCGGGCGACGGACCTGATGCGCCGCGTGGCGGCCGATCCGAAGCTGATCCAGTGTTCGACCTATTTTCGTTTCTACCTGCTGCGGGCGATGAAACGGGCGGGGCTCGGCGACGAATATCTCTCCCAGCTGGGACCCTGGAAGACGATGCTCGACCTGGGGCTGACGACCTTCGCGGAGAAACCGGATCCGACGCGGTCCGACTGCCATGCCTGGAGCGCGTCGCCGGTGTACGAGCTGCTCGCGACGGTTGGCGGCGTGGAGCCCGCGTCACCGGGATTCGCCAGCGTGCGCATCGAGCCGCACCTGGGCGCGCTGCGACATGTCGCCGGCGTGGTGGCGCATCCGCGCGGCGAGATCAAGGTCTCCTATGATCACGACGGGGACCGGCTCCGGGCAACGGTGTCGCTGCCGCCCGGGGTCGCCGGCACGCTGGTGTGGCGGGGCGAGAGCGTGGCGCTGAAACCCGGCGAGCAGACGCTCGAGCTGCCGTAGTACCCGCCCGGGCAATCAACGGCCCTCGCGGGGATCGCCGGCGCCCGACCGCGGCGGCGGAGCGGGTATCCGAACGGCGGATGTCCGGTTCGAACGGCCTGCGGCGGGCGTTCCGCGCACCAGCCGCAAGCGGGCCGGTCGCTATTCGAACTGCTTCCGGAAGTCCGCCAGCTCCTGGCGCAGGCCGGCGAGTTCCTGGCGCAGGGCGGCGACGTCCTGCTCGAGCTGCCCGAGCCGGTCGGCGGGCGGCTCGGCGGCCGCGGGCGGTGGCGTGGGGACAGAACTCGCGATGGCCGCCGCGCCGGAAAGCAGGTGCACGTACCGCGACT
Source organism: uncultured Verrucomicrobiae bacterium (assembly GCA_963705935.1). Classification (GTDB taxonomy): domain Bacteria; phylum Verrucomicrobiota; class Verrucomicrobiia; order Opitutales; family Opitutaceae; genus Opitutus. Next base: position 935,801 of record OY970130.1, read on the forward strand.
CCTTGAGGCCGGCCTGGCGCGGCAGCTTGGCGACAAGGGGCTGCGGCGTCTTGGCCGCGAGCGCATCGAGCGTCAGCTCCACCTCGGGCAGCGAGGCGAATTCATGCATCCGCCCCGTCCGCCCGCGAATCTCCCCCGCGGTCTGCGGGCCGCGCAGCAGGAGCACGCAAACGACCGCGGTTTCGGCGGGAGTGAGCTCGAAGCGCTCGGGAAGCTTGTGGCCGTATTTCAGGACGCGGTTGTCCGCGCCGGCGAACACATAGGCGAGCCGCTTGTCGCGCAGTCGGTCGAGTCCGAGCGTGACGGTCGGATCGTCGTAATTCACGACCGGCTCCCGGCTGGACGTCTGGTTGCACGCGCTGACGAGCGCGTTGAGCGTGAGCGGAAAGTATTCCGGCGTCGTGATCTGCTTCTCGACGAGCGCGCCGAGCACGCGCACCTCGACCTCGCCGAGCACGATCGGCTGGTCGTCGCCGGAACCGTAAACGACTACTTCTGGCTGGCTGGTTTCGCCCATGTGTCCTTGAGCGGGATGGTGCGGTTGAAGACGGGCCGGCCGGGCGCGCTCTCCTTCGGGTCGGGCGCGAAGTAGCCGAGCCGCTCGAACTGGAACCGCTGGTCGGGGGTGGCGCTGCGGAGCGACGGCTCGAGCTTCGCGTGGACGATCTCCAGCGAGCGCGGGTTGACGTGCTTGAGGAAATCGTCGCCCAGGCCGGGCTCGGCGACGGTGAACAGCCGGTCGTACAGGTTCACGTCCGCGTCGAGGCACTCCGTGGCGCTGACCCAGTGGATCGTGCCCTTGACCTTGCGATCCGAGTTTGGTCCCCCGGAACGCGTCGTGAGATCGGCCGTGCACCGCAGCTCGGCGAGCGAACCGTCGGCCGCCTTGATCACCTCGTCGCACTTGATGATGCAGGCGTACTTCAACCGCACGTCGCCACCCGGTTTCAGCCGGAAGAACTTCGGCGGCGGCACCTCGGCGAAGTCGTCGGCCTCGATGAAGATCTCACGGGTGAGCGCGAGCGGCCGGGTGGCCGGGCGCTCGTCCTGCGGATTGTCGATCGCCACGCAGGCGAGGTTCTCGCCCGCGGGGACGTTCGTCAGGACGAGCCTGACCGGCCGCAGCACGGCGAGGCGGCGCAGCGACGTGGCGTTCAGCTCGTCGCGCACGGCGTGCTCAAACACCGCCAGGTCGGTGACGCTCTCGAATTTCGTCACGCCGACCTGGTAGGCCAGCCGGCGGATCGCGCTGGCGGGGATGCCGCGGCGGCGCAGGCCCGAGAGCGTCGGCATGCGGGGATCGTCCCAGCCGTTCACGACCCCCTCGCTGACGAGCTGGCGGAGCTTGCGCTTGCTCACGAGCGTGTAGCCGAGATGGAGCTTCGCGAACTCGTACTGGCGCGGGAGCGGCCGGGGCAGTTCGAGGTTTTCGAGAATCCAGTCGTAGAGCGGCCGGTGGACCTCGAATTCAAGCGTGCAGACGCTGTGCGTCACGCCCTCGAGGTAGTCGCTGATGCAGTGCGCGTAGTCATACAGCGGATAGATGCACCATTTGTCGCCGGTGTGGTGATGCGGCGCGTGCCGGATCCGGTAGAGCAGCGGGTCGCGCAGCCAGATGTTCGGCGACGCCATGTCGATCTTCGCCCGCAGCGAGCGGGCGCCGTTGGGGAACTCGCCCGCTTTCATCCGCTGGAACAGATCGAGGTTTTCCTCGATCGTCCGATTGCGAAACGGGCTGTCGCGTCCCGGCTCGTCCGGTGCGCCGCGATACTCCTCCGTCTCCTCCGGGCTCAGGTCGCAGACGTAGGCGCGGCCCCGGCGGATCAGGGTCAGGGCGTATTCGTACAGCTGGTCGAAATAGTCCGAGGCGAAGAACGGCTCGGCCCCCGGCGAATCGGCCGGGACCGGGGCGAGATAGTAGTCGGGGCTGCCCGCAAGGGTCCGCGGCGCCGGGGTCGCCCCCTTGGGTTTGAAGCCGAGGCAGTGATCGGCCCATCCGGCGATCAGCCAGCGCACGTCCGCCGCGATCGAGGCCACGTACTCGACCTCCTCCTTCGTCGGGTTGGTGTCGTCCATCCGCAGGTTGCACTGGCCGTTGTTCTCGCGGGCGATCCCGAAATTGAGGCAGATCGACTTCGCATGCCCGATGTGCAGGTAGCCATTCGGCTCGGGCGGAAAACGGGTGACGATCTTCGGATAGCGCTTCTCCGCCACGTGCGCCGCGACGATGTCACGAATGAAATCGGTCGGTGCGGGGGGGACGTCGTTGGTCTCGGCGGTCATGGAGCGGGAAAATTGCGCTGCGGTCATCGCTGATGCAACGATGGTTTTGGCGGCGGCGCCGCGGTCATCCGGGGGCGGCGCCGTCGGCCGCCATTTCCTTCAACACGCCCGCCAGGTAAGGAATCAACTGCTTCTTTCTGCTGACCACGCCCGGCAGGTCGAAAATGTCGTCGCGCTCCCCGTGGGGATAGGAAATCCGCTCGATGAGTGTCGGATCGCCCTTCACGAGCAGGAGGGAGTTCTGCGTGTTGATGTCGGTGACCAGGAGCGCCGCGAATGCGAGCCGCTCCTCGTCCCGCAGGCCGTCCAGCGCCGCGGCGATCGGCGCCGCGTTGCGCCAGAAATTGCCGAAGCCCAGCTCCTCGACCTGCGACACGGCGAACCGCACGCCCTGTTCCTCGTAGATCTTGTAGTCGGAGCGCACGACGGCGGCCGGGGGGCTCGCGAGAATCACCGAACCCGAGTTGAAGATCTCCTCGGCGAGCGATTTCGCACTCACCCCCGCGATTCCGGCAAGCCAGGCCAGCATCGCCGCGTCCTTCGGCGTCGTGGTGGGTCCGTTCAGGTGGAGCGTGTCGGAGATGACCCCGCCCATCATGATGCCCGCGAGTCCGGCGGAGGGTTGGATGCCTTCGCCGGCGAAAGAGGTCGGCGACGATCGTGCAGGTCGAGCCGACCGGCTCGTTGATGAACAGAATGGGCTGCGGCGTGTTGATGGCGCCGAGCCGGTGATGATCGATGATCTCGGTGATCGTCACTTCGGCCGCGCCGGGGACGGCCTGCGTAATTTCGTTGTGGTCGACGAGAACCAGCCGCGTCGGGGGCGGCTTGAGCAGGTCGGATTTCGTGATCAATGCCATCGAGTTCGCCCGCCTCGTTGGTCACGAGCAGCGCATGCGTCGCGCGGCCCGAGAATTTCCGGCGGACGTCGGCAATCCGCAGGTCGGCGTCGATCGCGACGAATTCACGCTCGATCACGCGCTCGAGCGTGGAGGCGGTGCGCACCACCCAGGAGGTCGTCGCGGAGTCGTACGGGCTGATGATCACGCTGGTGTCCTGTCTCCGGGCCAGTTCGAGTGTTTCCTCGTCCATGCCCAGATTGCTGGTGACGACGATCGCCCGCACCCCGATCTCGATCGCCCGGCGCTGCACGTCGCGGCGGTCGCCGACGATGATGATCGACTGCGGGGCCGGCACGTTTTCGCGGATCGAGATGCTCCAGAACGAAGCGATGTCCATCGTGCCGAGGCGCACATATAGGTCCTCGATCACTTCCGGCCGGGCCAGATGCAGGGCTCGGCCGTGGAGCGTGCGCGTGATGTTGGCGAGGGAGGTGTGGACGATCCGCATGCGGCGCGGCTCGTTCAGCCGCGGAATGAAGACGCTGCCGAGGGTGGAGAGCGAGACGGTGCCGAGCACCTTCCGGCCGGCGCCCGTGACCGGCAGGGCGCGGATGTCATGGCCGTCGAACACCCCCAGTGCATCCGCGCAGGTGGCGTTTTCATCGAGCACCAGCACGTCCGTCGCCATCAGGTCCCGCACCCGCGGGCTGACGTCGCTCAGGTAATGGGGCAGCGGCTGCTGGAAGCGCGCCAGGATGGTGTCGATCCGGGCGTTGGAGTTGCCGCACCGCGCGGCTACGTGGCCGGGCTCTCCGCGCGCCTCCTTGAACGCGGCGTAGGCGATCGCGGCGCAGATCGCATCCGCGTCGGGATTGCGGTGACCAACGACGTAAATCGGAGCCGGCTGGGACGTGGAGGGCGGCGGGGTCATCGGCGCACGGACGGGCGATGGGCCGGAGCGGCAGGTTCGGACATGGCGGCACGTCAGTCAGGTTTTTCGCGCGATGGTTCGCCGGCCCGGCAGGGGCTCGACAAAACTTTTCGGCGCTGGCTACTTTGCACCCGATGAAGATCTATCTGGATGGACGGTTCGTGGACGAGGCCGACGCGAAAATTTCCGTGTTCGACCACGGGCTGCTCTACGGCGATGGAGTCTTCGAGGGGATCAGGCTGTACGGGGGCAACGTGTTCCGGCTCGACGAACATCTCGAGCGGCTCGAGTACTCGGCCAAGGCTATCCTGCTCGACCTGCCGTGGAGCCGCCAGCAGTTGTCCGAGGCCACCTGTGAAACCTGCCGGCAGAATCAACTCACCGATGCGTACATCCGGCTGGTGATCACCCGCGGCGTCGGCGATCTGGGACTGGCGCCCTGGCTCTGCTCGAAGCCCTCGCTTTTCATCATCGCGAGCAAGATCTCACTCTACCCGCAGGAGCACTACGACAACGGGCTGAGCATCGTCACGGTGCCGACGCGCCGGATCAACCCCGCGGCGCTGCCGCCGACGATCAAGTCGCTGAATTATCTCAACAACATTCTAGGCAAGATCGAGGCCCGCCAGTTCGGGGCGCTCGAGGCCATCATGTTGAACGATCAGGGGTACGTGGCCGAGTGCACCGCCGACAACATCTTCATCGTCCATGACGGTGAGATCCTCACGCCGGCGGCCTCGCAGGGGGCGCTCAAGGGGGTGACCCGCGGCGCGATCATGGACGTCGCCCGGGAATTGGGGGCGCCCTTGCGCGAGGCAAACCTGACCCGATACGACGTGTGGTGCGCGGACGAGTGTTTCCTCACCGGGACCGGAGCCGAGGTGATCCCGGTGGTGAAGCTGGACGGGCGCGTGATCGGCGCCGGCAAGCCGGGTGCGATGACGCAGCGGGTGCTGGCGGCATTTCGCCGACGCGTGCTCGTGGAGGGCACGAAGATCTAGTGCGCTGGCGGCCGGCGAATCAGCCCGTCGGCGGCGGCGCCGGAGTCGCGGCCATCGCCAATTCAGGCTCCGAGAGCTTCGCGCGGTGGCGCATTCCGTGCGCCAGGCCGGCGCAGTTTTGGTGGTGAGCTGTGCAACTGCGGCGCGCATCGACGCGCAACGATTTAGAGTACGCGCTGCACTTGCCACCGGACTGGAGCATGGCATGGTTGGTGCAGACCTCCACTGTTCAAAATGTCGACTCCGCTGAAATGCGATCTCTGTTCGAAACCCGCCACGGTCCACCTCACGCAGATTGTTAACAACAAGGTGCATAAGGTTGATCTGTGCGAGGAATGCGCACAGGCGAAAGGCGTGACCGACCCCAGCGGTTTCTCGCTCGCGGATCTGCTGTTGAAGGCCTCGCTCAATCCGGAGCCGGCGAACCTCTCCGGTGTGCGGTGCGAACAATGTGGATTCACGCCGAACGACTTCAAGAAACAGGGCCGGTTCGGCTGCCCGGCGTGCTACGATACCTTCACCGGTCTGGTCGAGCCGATGCTCGACAGCATGCACAAGGGGACCGCCCACAAGGGAAAGGTGCCGCAGAAGGCGCTGGCCCGGAAAACGCTTCACGAACGACTGTCGAAACTCGAGCTCGACCTCACCGCTGCGATCAAGTCGGAGCGATACGAGGACGCCGCTCGCTGCCGCGATGAGATCAACCAAGTCAAACAAGCCTTTGGGACGAAAGCGCCGCGTTGAACCCATGACGATCGCCTCGCTCATCGACACTCCGTCGGAGCTGACCGATACGGCGAGCAGCAAGACGGCCATCGTGCTGATGACCCGGGTGCGTCTGGCGCGCAACCTAGCCGGGCATGCCATTCCCCGGCTGGGCGAAGCCGGCGCAGCGTCGACGACGTGTTCGAACGCTGCCGTGAGGCCATTGAGTCGCACCGTCGCGATGAAACGCAGCGTCACCGTCGGCGTCGACGAGCTGTCGCGAGCTCGAGAAGCAGATTCTCGTCGAGCGGCACCTCATCAGCCGCGAACTCAGCGGTGCGAAGGGCGGCTCGGGGCGTGGTGATCAGCCAGCGATCAGGCCTTCTCCGTCATGATCAACGAGGAGGACCACCTTCGCATCCAGGTGCTGCGCTCCGGGCTTCCAGCTGAAGAAGGCGTGGAACACGATCAACGACCTCGACACCGCGCTCGAGGACCAGGTCGACTACGCGTTTTCGCCGTCGCTCGGCTACCTCACGGCCTGCCCGACCAATCTCGGCACCGGCATGCGTGCCTCGGCGATGATGCATCTGCCGGCGCTCGTGATCGCGCAACCAGATGGAAAAGGTCGTCCGGGCGGTGAACCAGCTCGGCATGGTCGTGCGCGGGCTGTTCGGCGAGGGCTCGGACGCCAGCGGCAGCATTTTCCAGATCTCCAACCAGACGACGCTCGGCGAGAGCCGAGGAGGAGATCATCAAGCGCCTCGGCAGCGTGCTGACCTCGATCATCGAGCACGAGCTGAACGCGCGGCCAGAAACTCATCGAGGCGGACGCGGGCAAGCTGTTCGACAAGATCGGCCGCGCCTACGGCATCCTCCAGAACAGCCACGTGCTGAGTTCGAGCGAGGCGATGAACCTGCTTTCGCTCATGCGGCTCGGCGATCGATCTCGGCGTTTCCCGGAGGCGAATCGCGCCGCGATCGACCGGCTCTTCATCGAAGCGCAGCCCGGCCACCTGCAGCACGCGCAGAAGGGCGAGTTCGAGCCGGGCCAGCGCGACTTGCTGCGCGCCGGCCGGCTGCGGACCGAGTTTGCGAATTTCCCCGCGCCGAACTTCAACTTCGTGACCGACGGGGTCGAACTAAACCTATTCACACGACATGTCCCAAGAACCGATGAACAACTTCACGCCGCGCGCCCAGCAGGTGCTCGCGCTGGCTCGCAAGGAAGCGGACCGCTTCCATCACAACTACGTCGGCACCGAGCACATCCTGCTCGGGCTGATCAAGCTCGGCCAGGGCGTCGCGGTCAGCGTGCTGCAGAAGATGGGCCTCGACCTCGAGACCGTGCGCGCGGCCGTCGAGAAGCAGGTGGGCACCGGCCAGGAGACGAAGACCCAGGGCAGCATTCCCTACACTCCCCGGGTGAAGAAGGTCCTCGCGCTCGCCGGCAAGGAGGCCAAGGCGCTCAACCATTCCTACGTCGGCACCGAGCACATCCTGCTCGGCCTGCTGCGCGAGGGCGAGGGCGTGGCCGCCCGCGTCCTCAAGTCGCTCGACATCGACATCGAGCGCACCCGCAACGAGATTCTCCGTGAACTCGACCCGCAGTTCTCCGGCAGCCAAAGCGGCGACGCTCCTGGCGAGGAGGCCGCGGCCGGCACGCCGCAGCGCCAGGCGGCCCGTCCGACGACAAGAAGGAGGTCAAGACTCCGGCACTGAAGGCGTTCGGCCGCGACCTGACCGAACTCGCCCGCAAGGGCGAGATGGACCCGGTCGTCGGGCCGCAAGAACGAGATCCGCCGCGTCATCCAGATCCTCTGCCGCCGCACGAAGAACAACCCGGTGCTCATCGGCGAAGCCGGCGTGGGCAAGACCGCGATCGTCGAGGGCCTGGCGCAGGAGATCGCCGCCGGCAACGTGCCGGAGATCCTGCTCGAGAAGAAGGTCATCACGCTCGATCTCGCCCTCATGGTCGCCGGCACCAAATACCGCGGCCAGTTCGAGGAGCGGATCAAGGCCGTGATGGACGAGATCAAGCGGGCCAAGAACATCATCCTCTTCATCGACGAGCTGCACACCATCGTCGGCGCCGGCGCCGCCGAGGGCGCGATGGACGCCTCCAACATCTTCAAGCCCGCGCTCTCGCGCGGCGAGCTGCAGTGCGTCGGCGCGACCACGCTCAACGAGTACCGCAAGTACATCGAGAAGGACACCGCGCTCGACCGCCGCTTCCAGTCGGTGAAGGTCGAGGCGCCGTCCGTCGACGACACCATCCTCATCCTCAAGGGCATCCGCGCGAAGTACGAGGATCACCACAAGGCGATCTTCACCGACAAGGCGCTCGAATCGGCGGCCAAGCTCTCCGACCGCTACATCACCGGCCGCTTCCTGCCGGACAAGGCGATCGACGTGATGGACGAGGCCGGCTCGCGCGCGCGCATCGGTGCGCTCACCCGCCCGCCGACGATCGAGAGCCTGACGCAAGGAGATCGAGGAGGTCTGCGCGCTGAAGGAGAAGGCGATCAGCGAGCAGCATTTCGAGGAGGCCGCGCAAGCTCCGCGACCAGGAGAAGCAGCTCCGCCTCAAGCAGGAGCAGATCGACCGAGGAGTGGAAGAAGGCGCGCGAGGAAAAGCGGGTCACGATCGACGAGGAGCTGATGATGCAGGTCGTCGCCGACTGGACCGGCATCCCGCTCTGCCGGATGGAAAAGAAGGAGAGCGAAAAGCTTCTCTCGACTGGAGATCGAGCTGCAGAAGGCCGTCATCGGCCAGGATGTCGCGGCGGCGTCCATCGCCCGCGCCCTGCGCCGCTCGCGGGCGGATCTCAAGGATCCGCGCCGGCCGATCGGCTCGTTCATGTTCGTCGGGCCGACCGGCGTCGGCAAGACCGATGCTCGCGAAGCAGCTCGCCGCCCAGATGTTCGGCAATCAGGACGCGCTCATCCAGATCGACATGTCCGAGTACATGGAGAAGTTCTCCGTCTCGCGCCTGGTCGGCTCGCCTCCCGGCTACGTCGGCTACGAGGAAGGCGGCCAGCTGACGGAGGCGGTCCGCCGCCGGCCGTACGCCGTGATCCTGTTCGACGAGGTCGAGAAGGCGCATCCCGACGTGATCCAGATCCTCCTGCAGATCCTGGAGGACGGCCGGCTCACCGACTCGCTCGGGCGCACCGTCGACTTCCGCAACACGATCATCATCATGACGTCGCAACGTCGGCGCGCAGCTGCTGCAGCGCCAGACGTCGATGGGCTTCGCCGCCGCGTCCTCGAGCTTCAACGACGCCGAGAAGATGCGGGAAAAGGTGCTCGAGGAGTCGAAGCGGGTCTTCAAGCCCGAGTTCCTCAACCGCATCTCGCGACATCGTCTTCTTCCGCCCGCTCGACCGGAACGACCTGATCAAGATCGTCGAGCTGGAGACGGTGAATTTCGCGAAGCGGCTGGCCGGCCGGAAGATCACGCTGGAGTTCACGCCGAGCCTCGAAGGAGCTGCTGATCGAGAAGGGCTACGACGAGAAGTATGGCGCGCGACCGTTGCGGCGCGCGGTCGAGCACTACCTCGAGGATCCGCTGGCGGAGGCCCTGCTCCGTGGCGAGGTCAAGGACGGCGAGCCCTGCCTCGTGGATCGCGATGGCGACAAGCTGGTATTTCGACAGAAAACGCCCGCCGCCGACAGCGGCGTCGCGCCGTAAAAAACAGACGACCATCCGTCGTCGCACGGAACCCCGCGCCCCACTACAACGGGAGCGGGGTTTCCTTTTTTTTGCGCCCGCGGAGCAAATCGAGCGCGCGGGCCCAATCGCCCCCGCGAACCGGATCGGTTGGTCGTTCCCGATCGTGCCTCCCCATCGCGGACGCAATCGACCCCCGCGAACCGGATCGGTTGGTCGTTCCCGATCATGCCTCCCCATCGCGGACGCAATCGACCCCCGCGAACCGGATCGGTTGGAGGGACGACCTCCGTGTCGTCCGCGAGCGTCTGCGGGCAGCGCGGACCGGATGGAGCCGGTCCCTCCACGCCGGAAACGGCCTTAATCAAGCGGTGACCGTATCGCGGGACAAACCCGCTCCGGCAAATTGGCACCGGCCGCGAATCCCGGCCGTGCCCCTGTTTGCCTAGCTGGACGGGCGCGTCGACGTCTTCTCCACTGTCTTCAGAAACGCGGCGAGCGCGGGGTCGGGCGGGGGCGACTTCGGCCAGCCGATGACGACCCGGCTCTCCGGGGTCGGGCCTTCGAGCGACCGAAAGACGACGTCGGGCGGAAGGTGCTGGGCCTCGGAAGGGGTCATGAACGTCGCGCCGAGCCCGGCGCGCACGAGCCCGACGGCGTTGGCGCGCGGCCAGACTTCCTCCGCGATCCGCGGGGTCACGCCGGCCTGCGTGAACGCCGCCAGGATCCGATCGTAGAACCCGGGATTGTGCAGGCGCGGGAAAACCACGAAGGGCGTTCCCGCGAGCTCGCGCAGCCGCAGCCGGGACCGGGAGGCGAGGGGATGCGTGGCCGGCAGCAGGACGCCGTTGCGCTCCCGCAGCAGCAGCCGGGTGTGCAGCGCCGGCATGCCGGCGTCGGGATGGAAAAATCCGCACGACAGCGCACCCGACTCCAAGGCGTCGAGCTGGACGGAAGTCGGCGACTCATTCAGCTCGATGCGCACGCCGGGATGCTGGCGGCTGAATTCGCGCAGGATTGCCGGCAGGACCGTCGCCATCGCGAGGCCCGTGAATGCGACGCGGATGTGCCCGACCTGTCCCGAAGAAAGGGCGCGCAGGTCCGCCGGAATCGCCGCCAGCCCACGCAGCAGCGGCTCGACGCGCTCGAGCAGCAGCCGGCCGGCCGCGGTGAGCTCGACGCCGCGGCGGGTCCGGTTCAGCAGGGCTGCGCCAAGCGCGGCCTCGAGCTGCGCCACCGCCCGGCTGAGCGCGGGTTGGGCGACCGCGAGCTGCTCGGCGGCCTGGCGGAAGTGCAGCCGGCGCGCGACCTCGCGGAAGTAGACCAGGTGCCGGAGTTCGAATGGGAACTGGAATTCGCGCATGGTTGACTGATGCCCATCCGGCATCAGTGGCACCGAAACAAGTATTTCCCGTTATGACAAGGCTCCGCTAGACTCCGCGGCGATCTCGATCGGCTCCGCCCAGCGAACCCCGGCACTGCCAGCCGGCTGCTTGCCACCGCGGACGCCGACGCCGAGACTGACGGCTTCCTCGCGACGCCGGAATCCAGAATCCCGAACCCGAACAATTCATGGCCCAATCTCTTTTCCAGAAAGTCTGGGACGCGCATACCGTCCGACAGCTCGCCAATGGCCAGACCCAGCTGCTGATCGGCACGCATCTCATCCACGAGGTGACGAGCCCGCAGGCGTTCGGGATGCTGCGCGATCTCGGGCTGAAGGTGGCGTTTCCGCGGCGCACGTTCGCGACGGTCGACCACATCGTGCCGACGGACCAGGTCGTCGAGCCCTACAGCGATCCGCTGGCCCAGGCGATGATGGACGAGCTGCGCCGGAACTGCGCGGAGTTCGACATCACCTTTTTCGACCGCGCCAGCGGCCGGCAGGGGATCGTGCACATCGTGGGGCCGGAGCACGGCATCACCCAGCCGGGAACGACGATCGCCTGCGGCGACTCCCACACGAGCACGCACGGGGCGTTCGGCGCGATCGCGTTCGGCATCGGCACGAGCCAGGTGCGCGACGTGCTCGCCACGCAGACGATGGCCCTCGGCGCGCTGAAGGTCCGCCGGATCAACGTCAACGGCCGGCTGCGGCCGGGCGTCTACGCCAAGGACGTCATCCTGCACATCATCAAGCACGCTCGGGGTGAACGGCGGGACCGGTTTCGCCTACGAATACGGCGGCGAGGTGTTCGACCGCTTCTCGATGGAGGAGCGGATGACCGTCTGCAACATGTCGATCGAGGGCGGCGCGCGGGTTGGCTACGTCAATCCCGATGAGACGACGTTCGCTTACCTGAAAGGCCGGCCGTACGCCCCGAAGGGGAAGGCCTGGACCGCCGCCGTGGCGCGCTGGCGCGCCATCGCCAGCGATCCGGGCTGCACCTACGACGACGTGGTGACGATCGATGCCGCCGACATCGCGCCGACGGTGACGTGGGGCATCAATCCGGGGCAGGGCATCCCGATCACCGGGCAGGTCCCGGATCCGGCGCGGGCGACGAGCGTCGACGAAAAGGCGGGGATCGAGGAGGCGCTCGCCTACATGAAGCTCACCCCCGGCGCCCCGATCAAGGGAACGAAGATCGACGTCGCCTTCCTCGGGTCGTGCACGAACGGCCGGCTGACGCGATTTCCAGGAGGTCGCGAAATTCCTGAAGGGGAAAAGAGTCGCGCCCGGCGTGAAAGCGATCGCGGTGCCCGGCTCGCAGGGGGTCGGCGTGCTGTGCGCGACGCTCGGCATCGACCAGGTGTTTCGCGACGCCGGATTCGAGTGGCGCGCCGCCGGCTGTTCGATGTGCCTCGCGATGAACCCGGACAAACTGATCGGCGATCAGCTCTGTGCCAGCTCGTCGAACCGCAATTTCAAGGGCCGCCAGGGCAGCCCCACCGGCCGCACAATCCTGATGAGCCCCCTGATGGTGGCCGCGGCGGCGGTGACCGGCTCGGTCGCCGACGCCCGCGAAGTCTTCGACGTGGGATCCGGCAACTGAACACCACGTGCCACGCCCGCTGATCCGCATCCTCTGAACGGCCCGCGGCGCTTCGACGCCGCCGGCGAAACTTCTCCCCATTACACTCCGATCACCCGCCTGCACCCGAAAACGCGCGAATCGCCCGAACCCTTCGCGCCGTTCCGGGTGGATCGCGGAAGCAACCTCTCCCTCCATGGCCCTCGCTAAAATCACCCAGATCGCCGGCCGCGGCGTCCACGTTCCCGGCAACGACATCGACACGGATCGCATCATCCCGGCGCGGTTCATGAAATGCGTCACGTTCGACGGGCTCGGTCAGTACCTGTTCTACGACATGCGGAAGAACGCCGATGGCACCGACAAGTCGCATCCGCTGAACAATCCTCGGTTCCAGGGCGCGACGATCCTGCTGTCCGGTTCGAATTTCGGCTGCGGTTCGTCCCGCGAGCACGCTCCGCAGGCGATCCAGAAGGCGGGCTTCCGGGCGGTCGTGGCGGAGGGCTATGCCGAGATCTTCTTCGGCAACAGCACGGGTTTGGGAATTCCCTGCGTCTCAGCCGCGCGCGAGGACATCGCGAAGATCGCGGCGGCGGTCGAAAAGGATCCGCAGACGGAGGTGGTGATCGATCTCGTGCGGCAGGAGATCCGGTTTGGCGGTCAGACGGTGAGGCTCTCGATTCGCGAATCGGCGCGCGACGCGCTGGTCAACGGCCGCTGGGATCCGATCGGCGAGCTGCTCGAGGGTCTGCCGGCGGTGAAGCAGACCGCCTCCACGCTCCCGTACTTCGCCTAGCCGCACGGCCGGCGCACGCGGCGCCGGCGGGTCGCGCCAAAAACGCGTGGCCAACGATCGGATTCATTGCTCGACTCCACGACCAGCATGACGCGGAGGCTGTTCGATCACGTGGACCTGCGGGTGCGCAATCTGGCCGAGGCGCGGCCGTTCTACGCTGTCGTGCTGCCGGCGCTCGGGTTTCCGGACTACTGCGAGACGTCCATCGGGATCGCGTACGACGCCGCGCGGCTCCACCCGAAACCGGAGTTCATCGGACTGATCGAGGATCCCGGTCACGTGCCGAACGCAACCCGGCTGGCGTTTTGGGCGGAGACCAAAGCGGAGGTGGACGCGTTCGCGGTGGCGATCGCCGCCGCCGGCGCCCGGAACGTCGAGGGACCGATGTGGTGCCCGGAATATTCGCCGACCTACTACGGGATGTTTTTCGAGGATCCGTGCGGCAACCGCCTTGAAGTCTGTTGCCGGATCGCGAAGCCCGACGAGCCGGGTTGAACCGCGAAGAGCGCGGTGAGGTCGCGAGAGCGAAAGGCATGATTGAACAGCGAAGGAAGCGAGCCCGGATGGACAGGATACGCCGACCGGCCGAAATGGAGGGACGACCTCCGTGTCGTCCGCGAGTGTCGAGCGTCGTTCGCGGACCGGACGGAGCCGGACCCTCCATTTCTGAACCGGTCGAACCCCGAACCACACTCAACCCGCCCGGCCGATTGGAGGGACGACCTCCGTGTCGTCCGCGAATCCAAACGTGCGCCGCGAATCCTGCGATCCCGACGCAGCGCGAGTGGCGAGCCTATACGCAGCGCAGGACGGAGTAGGTTCGCTTGCCCTTCCGGAGCAGCAGGTATTTGCCGAACAGCAGCTCGCTCGCGGTCACGGTTCGCGCCACCTCGCCGACCCGAACGTTGTTCACGTAGATTCCGCCACCCTCGATGTCCTTGCGGGCCTGGCCCCGGGAGGGCGAGAGACCCGCGTGGACGATGAGATCGACCACGGGCGCACCGGCGCCGCCGAGTTTCGCGGTCTCGAGATCCTTTGTCGGCACCTCGCCGACGACGTCGTGGAAGAGCGCCTCGCTGATGCCGTCGAGCCCGCCGCCGAACAGGATCTCGCTCGCGCGCACCGCATCGGTGCAGGCGGCCTCCCCGTGCACCAGCGTGGTCACGGCGCGGGCCAGAGTCTTGTGCGCCAGCCGCGCCCCCGGGTTCGCCCGAAGATCGGTTTCGAGCCGGGTGATTTCCTCGGCCGGCAGGAACGTCAGCACGCGCAGCAGCTTGCCGACGTCCGCGTCCTCACTCTGGACGAAGAACTGATAGAACCGGTATGGGCTCGTCCTCCGGGCATCGAGCCAGACGGCGCCCCCGGCGGATTTGCCGTATTTCGTGCCGTCCGCCTTGGTGAGCAGCGGAAACGTCAGGCCCCAGGCGGCGACGCCCAGCTTCTTGCGGATGAGATCGGTGCCCGCCGTGATGTTGCCCCACTGGTCGGTCGCGCCGACCTGCAGTTCGCACTGCATCGTCTCCCTCAGGTGGAGAAAATCGTGCGCCTGCAGGAGCATGTAGCTGAACTCGGTGTAACTGATCCCGGTCTCGTTCGCGAGGCGCGCGCTGACGCTTTCCTTGGCGAGCATCGCACTGACCGAAAAATGTTTTCCGATGTCGCGCAGGAATTCGAGGAAGGTGATCGGCGCCGTCCAGCTGGAGTTGTCCACCAGTTGCGCGGGATTGGCGCCGGCGCCGAAGTCGAGAAAGCGCGCGAGCTGTTCCTTGATCGCGGCGATGTTGTGGGCGACCTGCTCCGGCGTCTGCAGGTTGCGCTCAGTGGAGCTTCCGGACGGATCGCCGACCATGCCGGTGGCGCCGCCGGCCAGCGCGATCGGATGATGCCCGCAAAGCTGGAAACGCCGCAGCGCGAGCAGCGGGACGAGGTTGCCGACGTGGAGCGAATCGGCGGTCGGGTCGAACCCGCAGTACAGCGTCACCGGCCCCTCGGCCAGGCGCCGCGAGAGCGCCTCGACGTCGGTGCAGTCGGCGTACAAGCCGCGCCATTGCAGGTCTTCAATGATCGTCATCGAACGGGCAGTTAACTCCGCGGCCGCCGGCCGGCGCAAAGCGAAAATGTGACGGATTCCCGCGCGGAGGTCTCCGGCGCGGAACCGCCATAAGCTCGTGTGCCTTCCCCCGTGCCAGTCGCGTGGCGGGAGAGCGCCGGTTGCGGCGCGATAATCCGCGCTTCTTTGTGGAGAAACGGTTTGCGCGGTCGTGGCCGGCTGGTTCTAGCTTTTCCAGCGCTGCCGCGTCCGCCCAAATCGGGCGGCGCTTTCCGGCGTCCAACCTCCCTCACTCCATGCCTCTCGCCACCGGTACCAAAGCCCCCGATTTCACCCTGAAGAGCAAGACCACGGACGGCCTGAAGGACATCCGCCTGAGCGACAACTTCGGCAACCGGCAGACGGTGCTGTTGTTCTTCCCGCTGGCGTACACCGGCGTGTGCACCCAGGAGATGTGCGACACCACGGCGGGCCTGGCCGAGTACGAGCAGCTGGGCGCGAGCGTGATCGCGATCAGCGTCGACAGCCCGTTCGCGCAGGAGGCGTGGGCCAGCGCGAACAAGATCAAGCTGACGCTGGCCAGCGACCTGAACAAGGAGGTCATCCGCGCCTACGGCGTGGTCTTTCCAATGCTGGCGGGCATCGGCGACACGGCGGCGCGGGCGGCATTCGTGATCGGGCGCGATGGCGTGATCAAGTACGCCGAGCAGACTCCCACGCCCAAGGACCTGCCGAATTTTGCGGCGATCAAATCGGCGCTGGCCGCCTGACGACGGACGCGGTTGCGGCGGGCGGTCGGCGGCTGCGCCCTCCGGCCGCCGCCCTTATCTTTCCCCATGAGTCTACCGAATCCTTTCAACACGCTTTCCAGCTTCGAGGCCGGCGGCGTCACGCACCGGTTCTATTCCCTGCCCGCGCTCGCGGCGGCCGGATTCAAGGTTGACCGGCTGCCGGTCTCGATCCGGATCGTGCTCGAATCGCTCCTGCGCAATGCCGACGGCAAGCGCGTCAGCGAGCCGGCGATTCGCGACCTGGCGGGCTGGCGGGCGCGGGCCGGGCGGACCGAGGAGATCCCGTTCGTCGTCGCGCGAATCGTCCTCCAGGACTTCACGGGCGTGCCGCTCTTGGTCGACCTGGCGGCGATGCGCGCGGCGGTGGCGCGACTCGGGCGCGATCCCAAGATCATCGAGCCGCTGGTCCCGGTCGACCTGGTGGTCGACCATTCGGTGCAGGTGGATTTCGCCGGCACGGCGGAGGCGTTGCAGCAGAATCTCGAGCTCGAGTTCTCGCGCAACCGCGAGCGGTATCAGTTCCTGAAGTGGGGCATGCAGGCGTTCGACACCTTCAAGGTGGTGCCGCCGGGCATCGGCATCGTGCATCAGGTCAACCTCGAATATCTCGCCCAGGGGATGCTGCGCGACCGCGAGGGCGTCTGTTTTCCGGATACGCTCGTCGGCACCGACTCGCACACGACGATGATCAACGGGCTCGGGATCGTGGGCTGGGGTGTCGGTGGCATCGAGGCCGAGGCCGGAATGCTCGGGCAGCCAGTCTACTTCCTGACCCCTGACGTGGTCGGCGTGCACCTGACCGGGGCGCTGCGCGAGGGCGTGACCGCGACCGATCTCGCGCTCACCATCACCCAGCTGCTGCGCAAGGCGAAGGTGGTCGGCAAATTCGTCGAATTCTTCGGCCCGGGCGCGGCGGCGCTGCCGGTCGTCGACCGCGCGACGATCGCGAACATGGCGCCGGAATACGGCGCGACGATGGGCTTTTTCCCGATCGACGCGGAATGCGTCAATTACCTCCGCGCCACCGGCCGGTCCGAGGAACACGTCGCGTGCTACGAAGCCTACTACCGGGCGCAGGGGTTGTGGGGCATGCCGCAGCGCGGGCAGATCGAATACTCCAGCGAACTGGAACTCGATCTGGCGACGGTGGTGCCGAGCCTGGCCGGCCCGAAGCGGCCGCAGGACCGGGTGGAGCTCACGGCGATCAAGCGCGAGTTCATCAGCGCGTTTGCGCGTCCGGTCTCCGAGAACGGCTTCGGGCGGAATCCGGCGGATTTCCACCGGACCTACCATGTCGAAGGTGGCGGATGGACGCGGCCCGGCGGCGGCAGCCAGGAATCCGTGCCGCTGTCGGATCGCGAGGTGATGAACACGAGCGTGACGACGGAGCGCGAGATGGCCAACAACCGGCCGACCCCGTCACCCGTGCCGGTGGCGGTTCGGCGCGTGGACGGCGAGATCAGCCACGGCAGCGTGTTGATCGCCGCGATCACGAGCTGCACGAACACGTCCAACCCCTCGGTCATGCTGGCGGCGGGGCTGCTCGCCCGGAAGGCTGTCGAACGCGGACTCCGCATCAATTCGACGGTGAAGACCTCGCTCGCGCCGGGCAGCCGGGTCGTGACCGAGTATCTGACCAAGACCGGCCTGCAACCCTATCTCGACCGGCTCGGGTTCCAGACCGTCGGATACGGCTGCACGACCTGCATCGGCAACTCCGGTCCACTGCATCCCGCGATCGAGGAGGTGGTCGTGAAGAACGACCTGGTCGCGGCGTCGGTGCTGTCGGGCAACCGGAACTTCGAGGCCCGCGTGCACCAGAACATCAAGTCGAATTTCCTGATGTCGCCGCCGCTGGTGGTGGCGTTTGCGCTCGCGGGCCGGATCGACATCGACATGGCCACCGAGCCGCTCGGGCACGACCAGCAGGGCCGCGAGGTCTTCCTGCGGGACCTCTGGCCGACGCTGCAGGAAGTGCGCGACCTGCTCCAGGCGGCGCTCAAGCCGGAGGTGTTCCGCCGGTTGTACGCCGATTTCGCGGAGCAGAACCCGAAGTGGAACGAGATTCCGGCCCTGGCGGGCAACGTCTACGAGTTCGATCTGGACTCGACCTACATCCAGGAGCCGCCGTTCTTCGCCCATTTCGGCCAGCAGCCGGGCAAGATCGCGGAGATCGCCGGGGCGCGCGTGCTGGGCATCTTCGGCGACTCCGTCACGACCGACCACATCTCGCCGGCGGGTGCGATCAAGAAGAGTTCCCCCGCCGGCCGTTACCTGCTCGAGAAGGGCGTCGCCTTCGAGGACTTCAACTCGTACGGCTCCCGCCGCGGCAACGACCGGATCATGACCCGCGGCACGTTTGCGAACGTGCGCATCAAGAATCTCATGCTCGGCGGTGAGGAGGGCGGCAACACGATCTACCAGCCAACGGGCGAGAGGATGCCGATCTACGACGCGGCGATGAAGCACCTGGCGGCGGGCACTCCGTTGATCATCGTGGCGGGCCAGGAATACGGCACGGGCTCCTCGCGCGACTGGGCGGCGAAGGGCACGAACCTGCTCGGCGTCCGGACCGTCGTCGCCCAGAGCTTCGAGCGCATCCACCGGTCGAACCTGCTCGGGATGGGTGTCCTGCCGCTGCAGTTCAAGGAAGGGACGAACGCGCAGACACTGAAGCTGGACGGCATGGAGACGTACGACGTGCTCGGGCTGGACATGTCGTTGAAGCCGCAGCAGGACCTCACGCTGAGAATTACGCGGCGGGACGGCCAGGTGCAGCTGGTGCCGGTGCGATGCCGGATCGATACTCCGATCGAGATCGACTACTACCAGCACGGCGGGATTCTTCCCTACGTACTTCGCCAGATCCTCGCCCGCACGTGACGGGTTTCCGGCGGGTGGATCAGCCTGGGCCGCCGGTCGGGAACGGCCCGACGCCGGCGGCGGACTTGCGCTCAGGGTGGTTCGGGAAGACTTTACTCGCGCGGGGTTCCTTCGGATACTCCAGCTGATCATCTCATGGCTGAAAACGCCGCCAAGCCTGTCTACATGGTCGATGCTTATTCGGACCCCGTCGTGGTCCGCGTGATCGGCCGCGCCAGCTTCCAGAACAGCGGCTGCCTGAGGGATTTCGTGACGGAAATGCTGCACCAGCAGAAGCCCCGGTTCGTGATCGACTTCCAGCAGTGCGCGAGCATGGACAGCACGTTTCTCGGGGTGCTGGCGGGGATCGCACTCGATCTTCGCAAGGTGCCTGGCGGCGGCAGCATCGTCCTGGCGCGCATGAGCTCCCGAAATCTCGAGCTCGTGCGCAATCTGGGTCTGCACCGGCTGCTCACCGTCGAGACCGGGGACTTCCCAATGTCGTTCGATGGCTGCAAGACCGTGCTGCAGTGTCATGACCAGACAGAGCTCGAGCACGCCCGTCTGGTGCTCGAGGCGCACGAGAACCTCGTGACGGCGGACGAGTCGAATCGGAGCAAGTTCCAGGACGTCCTCGCTTTCCTGAAGAACCGGGTGGGGCAGTGAGGCAGCGGCTCGACGCCGCCGAGGGAATGGACGGCGATCGACGGCTCGCGGCGCAGGCGCGCTGAGCAACAGAACCTCTCCGACGGATCGGACGGGGCTGCTGACGGCTCGGCTCACATCGGGAATTCGGCCCGTGCGGTGTTGGAATGCGCTGGTTGGCTGCCGGTTCTGGGCCTGCAGTCGAATGCAGATCACCGGTTGCCCGGTCGCGGCTCCGATGCGACACTTCGGGTGCCTATGTTCCTGTTCGTCCTCGGCATCCTGACCGGCGGTGCGGCGATGCTGGTCCCGTTGCTCCGAGCACGGGGCGCGACCCGCCGCGCCCAGGAGGAGCAGCAGCGCCTGGCGCTGGAACGCGAGCTGGTGATCGACTTCATGCATCACATGGCCGCGGCGCTGGCGGAGACCTCGAGCCGGTCGGAGTTGCCGCAGCGCATCGTGCATGCCGCCGTCCTGTGCTCGGGGGCCTTGAGCGGCTGCATCTTCGAGCGCACGGACGACAAGCAGATGCGGAGCGTGGCGGTGGAAGGGTTGTTTCCACCGCATCGGCCGCTGCCCCCGGACGTGAAGGAGAAGCTCGCGACCCGCGCCCGGTTCATCGAGCAGGTGTTGAAGACGGAGGTGTTTCCGGAGGACGAGGGCATCGTCGGCGAGGTGGCGCGAACGGAACGAGGCCAGCTCATCGCCGACGCGGAATCGGATCCGCGGATCGTCCGGCATGACGATCCGGCGCTCCGGGTCCGCTCCGTGATCGCCGTGCCGCTGAAGTTCCAGGACCGGTTCTTCGGGGTGCTCGCGGTGGCGAATTCCGCCGACGGGCAGCCGTTCACGCAGAGCGACTTTTCGCTGATGCAGTCGCTGGGTGAGCAGGCGGCGCTCGCGCTGCACAACGCGGAGCACCTGGATTTCCAGATCGAAAAAAAGCAGCTCGATCTCGACCTCTCGCTCGCGAGCGGCATCCAGCAGATGCTGCTGCCGCACGACGCGCCCGATTTCCTCGGGCTGGATGTCGATGCGCGGTACGAGGCCGCGCAGAAGATCAGCGGCGATTTCTACGATCTCCTGACGCTCTCGAAGACCCAGCTGGGCGTCGTGGTCGCGGACGTTGCGGGGAAGGGCATTCCCGCCTCGCTGCTGATGGCGATCTGCCGGACGAATCTGCGACAGATCGCGGGCCGCCACTCGTCGCCCGCGGCGGCGCTGATCGAACTGAATCGCGTGCTGGCCGCCGACATCCGGCCGGGCACTTTCATCACGATGCTGTATGCGATCATCGACACGGAGCGGGAGGAGGCGACCCTGGCGCGGGCGGGCCACGAGCTGCCGCTGATCGTGCGTCGGGATCCGGCCACGGGGGTGGCCGCCGGAGTGTTTGCGGGCTCGGAGGGGATGCCGGTGGGGCTGATTTCCGACGACGTTTTCTCGAGCGTGATCGCGGACCGGGTCGAACCGTTCCGCTCCGGCGACACGCTGGTGCTGTACACGGACGGAGTGACGGAGACGCCGAACGAGGAGGGCAAGGAGTTCTCCGGGGCGCGGCTGGCGGATGCCGTGCGGGCGCTGCACGGGCGGTCGGCGCGGGAGGTGAACGACGGCATTCTCGAAAACGTCCGGCGGTTCGCCGGCGCCGAGCCCCAGCGCGACGACCTGACGCTGGTGACCGTGAAGCGAAAGTGAGGCGCTCCCCCGCTCACAGTCGGGCGCGAAAACGCGCGCGTTCCGCACCGGTCTCCGCTGCAAATCCAGTTTGCCTCGCCGATTGGGACCGACTCACTCTCTGCCGCGATGTCCCACACCGCCGCTGAACCGTCCTTCCCAGATCGGACCGCGCTACCGGACGCCTCCGGGCACTTCGGTCCCTACGGAGGCGTGTTCGTCCCGGAAACGCTGATGACCGCGCTGGAGGAGCTGGGCGCGGCCTATGCGCTGGCGCGGGAGGATCCGGCGTTTCGCGCCGAGTTGCAGGGGCATTTGCGGGAGTACGCCGGCCGGCCGACCGAGCTGTATTTCGCCGGGCGGCTGACGGAGTACTGCGGCGGGGCGAAAATCTACCTCAAGCGCGAGGACCTGCTCCACACCGGCGCGCACAAGATCAACAACGCACTCGGACAGGCCCTGCTCGCACGCCGGATGGGCAAGCGGCGG
This sequence comes from uncultured Verrucomicrobiae bacterium, assembly GCA_963705935.1. Classification (GTDB taxonomy): domain Bacteria; phylum Verrucomicrobiota; class Verrucomicrobiia; order Opitutales; family Opitutaceae; genus Opitutus. Next base: position 957,522 of record OY970130.1, read on the forward strand.
ATCATTGCGGAGACCGGCGCCGGGCAGCATGGCGTGGCCACCGCGGCCGTCTGCGCGAAGTTCGGCCTCGAATGCGTCGTCTACATGGGATCGGTCGACATGGAGCGGCAGGCCCTGAACGTGTTCCGCATGCAGCTGATGGGCGCCGAGGTCCGGAGCGTCGAGTCGGGGCAGAAGACGCTGAAGGACGCGGTCAACGAGGCGATGCGGGACTGGGTCACGAATGTGCGGGGCACACACTACATCCTCGGCTCCGCGCTGGGGGCGCATCCCTATCCGATGATGGTGCGTGATTTTCACCGCGTGATCGGGCAGGAGACGCGCGAGCAGATTCTGGCGCGGGAGAGGCGGCTGCCGGACGAGATGATCGCCTGCGTCGGCGGCGGTTCGAACGCCATCGGGTTCTTTTTCGAGTTTCTCGCGGAGCCCTCGGTCCGGCTCATCGGGGTGGAGGCGGGGGGCCGCGGCATCCGGCGCGGCGAGCACGCGGCGCGTTTCGAGGGCGGCAAGCTGGGCGTGCTGCAGGGGGCGAAGACCTACATCCTGCAAAACTCCGACGGGCAGATCGAGCTGACGCACTCGGTGAGCGCCGGGCTCGACTACGCGGCCGTCGGTCCCGAGCACGCGTACTACCGCGAGCGCAAGCGGATCGAATTCGTTCACGCGCTGGATGACGAGGTGCTGGAGGCGTTCCAGCTCTGCTCCCGGCTCGAAGGCATCATCCCGGCGCTGGAGAGTGCGCACGCGCTGGTGCACGGGCTGAAGCGTGCGAGGCAGATGCGGCGCGACCAGCTGCTGGTGATCAACCTTTCCGGCCGCGGCGACAAGGATGTGAACCAGGTGCAGGCGCTGCTGTCGAAAGGCCAGGTACCGAGTTGAAACGGATCTTCGCTCCGATCGCGGGCAGAGACGACACCGACTGATTCGGCGGTCCAGGGACGGAATGGCCGGGCCCCGCCGCCCGGAGTTTTGCCGCGCGGGCTGGCTCTCGCCACGTGTCACTTGCTACTTGTTACTTGCGCTCCGTTCCCTGTTATTCCGCGTATGCGCAGCATGACCGGCTATGGGCGGGCGACGGCGACGATCGAGGGCTTCACGCTCACCGTGCAGGTGAGTTCCGTGAACCGGAAGTCGCTGGACCTCGCCGTCAGTCTGCCGGCCGACTGGGAGGTGATGGAGGCCGACATCGCGGAACAGGTCCGGCGGGTGGCGACGCGCGGCCGGATCAATGTCACGGTCGAACTCACCGGCGCGAAAAAAAGCGCGGAGATCGTGTGGGACGACGCCGAAGTCAACGCGGCCGTCGACCGTCTGGCTGCGCTCGCCGCCACGCGCGGCCTGGCATTCGCGCCGACGGCGGAGCTGCTTTGGTCCATCGCGAACTCCCAGCGGAGGCCGACCGAGTCTCCCGCCGCGGCGGACGCCGCGCCGACGGTGAGCGAGTCGGTGGCGGAGGCGCTGCGCGGATTCGTCGCGATGCGCGCGCAGGAAGGCGAGGCGCTGCTCGTCGATTTCCTCGCCCGGATGCGCGTGATCCGCGGACACGTCGAAGCGGTCGCGGTACGCGCGCCGCAGGTGGCGCCGGCGTATCGCGAGGTGCTGTTGCAGCGGCTCCGTCAGGCGGGGCTCGAACTCGAGGTGGACGACGAGCGGGTGCTCCGTGAGATCGCGCTGTTTGCCGAGCGGTGCGACGTGACGGAGGAGCTGACGCGGCTGCGCAGCCATCTCGAGCAGTTCGTGGCGCTGCTGAAATCCGAGGGGGAAATCGGGCGCAAGGGCGACTTCATCCTCCAGGAAATCGGACGCGAGGTGAACACGATCGGCAGCAAGGCGAACGATCTGACGATTGCGAAAGCCGTGATCGAGCTGAAGAACGAGCTCGACCGCGTGCGCGAGCAGATCGCGAACGTGGAGTAGGGCTAATCCGGGTTCCGCAGGGATTGAAACACGTAGAGGGCCACGCCGAGGCAGATGCCGGAATCGGCCACATTGAACGTCGGGTACACGTAGCTGCCGAAGTGCAGGTCGATGAAGTCCACCACGTGGCCGTGGAGGAGCCGGTCGAGCAGATTGCCGGCGATGCCGCCGCACAACAGCCCGAAGCTGACCTGGGCGCCCCGGTCCTGCAGCCCCAGCGCCCGGCGCCAGACGACGATCGCCACCAGCGTGGCGGCGGCGAGCAACCCGAGCACGACGCTCTGGCCGGCAAACATGCTCCACGCGGCCCCGGTGTTGCCGACGTGCACGAGATAAAAGAATCCGCGGATCACCGGGATGCTCGCGGCGCCGTAAGTCGGGAACGGAAGTTTCGCCGCGATCCACGCCTTGCTGAGCTGGTCCAGAACGAGGAGCGTCGTGGCGATGACGAGCAGCAGCCGGTAAGCTCCAATCCGCTGGCTGATGGTTGGTCGCACCGACGCCTCCGGCGGGCGGCCGCCGTGCGAGCCCGGCGGTGGCGCGTGGACTTTGGGCTCGAGATTCAAATGCACCTCAGCCGCGGCACCCGGCCGCGGCGCTCATTCCTCGCTCGTCTCCTCGTCCATGATCTTGCCACCTTCCTCGCCGAGTTCCCCGAACAGGCCCCCGGCGGTGCGACCACGATAGCGGTTCTTCTCGAGTTCCTTTTGCGCTTCCGCCGAATAGCGCGTGAACGGAACCGCCAGCAGCCGCTCCTTTGCGATCGGCTTCTGGGTGATTTCGCAGATCCCGTAGGTGCCGTCGTGGATGCGCTTGATCGCGGCATCGATCTCCGTCAGCGCCTCCTGCTCGCTCGACACGAGGCTGAGGGCAAAATCGCGATCGAACGTGTCCGTGCCCGCGTCCGCCATGTGCTGGCCATAACTCGAGAGATCTCCCGAGTCGTCCTTGCTCGAACGCTTGAGGGTCTCCTCCGAGTGAAGCTCGATGCCCGCCGTCAGGTGCTTGCGAAGATCGATCAGCAGCCGGTAGTAGCGGCGGAATTTCTCCGGGACGTCGCGCTCCAACTCGGGATCGATCTGCTGCGGCCGCTTGGGATTGAACCCGAGAATGTCGGACAGCGAAGCGGCCTTGATGTGGTTGGGCTTGGCCGGCTTCTCGACGGAGATCGCCGATTTCGCCGGAACACCGGTCTTGATGGTCTTCGGAGCCTTCTCCGCGGCCGCTCCGTTCCTGGCGTCGACGGTTTTCGCGATCGCGCGAACCTCGTCCAGGCTGAAGGCGATGGGCTTCGTGGTCGTCTTGCGCTTCAGGATGCTGTCGCGCAAAGCGTTTTTCTTAGAGGGTTTTTCCATGGAGGGAGAGGCCTTCGGGGGGCGTGCGCGTCCCGCATCTGCGGGCCGGGACACCACCACCGCCGTCTTGGCCTTCGTCGGCGCGGGCGGCTTCTTGTTCAGCGCAGGCTTGGCGGCAATAGACTTGGCGGGTTTCTTGTTGTTCTTGGCCATGGGGAGTTTTTGGGGAGGGGCAAACTACGACTTCAACGCCTCGGCGCAACGTGGACAAATGTCCCCGCACGCAGTGGGTTGGAGTGCTGGCACCCAGCGCCAGCAACGCGGACAACGAACGTCACTCAGCTCGCTGCACGGACGGATGCTCGCGCCGAGTGTGGCTCCCGTGGCCGGGGCGAGAGTGACATGGGAAACGATGAAGAGTTCAGGCAGAAAATCGCGGTGTTTTTCCAGGACGCGGAAGGCGGCGTCGTCCGGCGAGCCGGACAGCGTCACGGCGGCATCGAGCGACTTGCCGAGCTTGCCCGCGGCGCGTTCGGGCTCGATCGCCTCGTTGACCCGCGAGCGGGCGGCGAGCAGCGCGGTGAATTCGGTTTCGACCGCGGGATCGTGCCAGGCCGCCGGTGCCACCGGCCATTCCTGCAGATGCACGGAATCGTCGGTGTATTCCGTCTTCGCGGTCGCATACGCCCAGGCTTCGTCGGTGGTGAACGTGAGGATCGGCGCCAGCAGTTTCACCAGCACGTGGAAGAGGTGGTGGATCGCGGTCTGCGACGAACGCCGCAGCGCCGAGTTCGTGCCCAGCGTGTAGAGCCGGTCCTTCAGGACGTCGTGATACGTCGCGGACAGCGTGACCGAACAGAACTGGTTGCAGAGCTGGTACACGCGATGGAACTCGTAATTCTCATACGCGACCGTGCAGTCGCGAATCAGCGCGGCGGCCTGGTGCAGCGCCCAGCGGTCGAGCACGTGGAGTTTTTCCACCGGCACGGCATCGCGCGCCGGATCGAAATCGAAGAGATTCGAGAGCTGGTACCGAAACGTGTTGCGGATCAGCCGGTACGTCTCGCCGACGTGGGAGAGAATTTCCTTCGAGATCGGGATGTCGTTCCGAAAATCCTGCGAGGAGATCCACAGCCGGATCACATCCGCGCCGTAGTCGGCGACGTAGGCGTCGCTGGTCTGCGGCTTCTCGTAGGTGGAGCTCTTGGAGATCTTGTTCCGCTCCTGGTCGACGATGAAGCCGTGCGTCAGCACCGATTTGTACGGAGCCGCGCCGAACGCGATGACGCTCGTCCAGAGCGAGGATTGGAACCAGCCCCGGTGCTGGTCGCTGCCCTCCAGGTAAAGATCGGCCGGCCAGCGGGTGCCGCCCTGGCGGTGGCGAAGCACGGCGGCGTGCGATGAGCCCGAGTCGATCCACACGTCCAGCGTGTCCCGCCCGGCGGTGAGCTCCGCGGCCGGCGGCCAGCCCGCCGGCAGCTCGATCCCGGAGAGAATCTCATCCGTGGACGCCTCGTACCAGAAATTCGTGCCGGCGGTCTCGATGCGATCGGCGATCTCCCGGGCGACGCGCGCGTCGAGGTAGGCCTTCCTGTCCGCACCGAAAAACGCGGGGATCGGGACACCCCACGCCCGCTGGCGGGAGATGCACCAGTCCGGACGCGACTCCAGCGCGCCGCGGATACGCGCCTCGCCCCAGCCCGGGATGAACTGCACCTGCTTGATCAGTTCGAGCGCCTTCGCGCGATGCCCCGCCTTGTCGAGCGAAACGAACCACTGGTCGACCGCGCGGAAGATGATCGGCGTCTTGGAGCGCCAGCAGTGCGGGTAGCTGTGAGTGTATTTCTGCTTGGCCAGCAGGGTGCCGGAGGCGGCGAGTTTTTTCAGCACCGCGATGTTCGCCGGGGAAGTGCGTTTCGCCGCCAGGTCCTCGACGGTTTCCAGCGTGGTCAGCCCGACCAGGTCGGCCGGCATGCGGCCGTCGTCGAGATAGCGACCGTCGTCGCCGACCGGGCAGTAGATCTCGAGCCCGTACTTCAGTCCGGTCTGATAGTCCTCGGCGCCGTGCCCCGGAGCCGTGTGCACGCATCCGGTGCCGCTGTCGGTCGTGACGTAATCGGCGAGCACCACGGGCGAAGCGCGATCGATGAACGGATGCCGCGCCTGCAGGCCTTCGAGCGCGCTCCCCTTGATTTCGCAGGCGATCGCCGGCGTGGCGGTGAGTTTCGCCGCGGCTTCGACCGCCGGCAGCAGCGCCCGCGCGACGAGCAGCCGCTCCGCGCCGGTGTCCGCCACGACGTAGGCCACCTCCGGGTGCACCGCGATCGCGAGGTTGGCGGGAATCGTCCACGGGGTCGTCGTCCAGATGACGACCGAAAGCGGCTTGTCCGCCGGCAACTGGAGCCGCTGCGCCTCGGACGGGGGCACCGGAAATTTCACCCAGATCGAAGGACTGACGTGGTCCTTGTATTCGATCTCCGCCTCGGCGAGCGCCGTCTCGAAGGGGATCGACCAGTAAACGGGTTTCTTGCTGCGGTAGACGAGGCCCTGCTCCACGAACGCGGCGAACGTGCGCAGGATGTCCGCCTCGTAGGCCGGATCCTTCGTCTTGTACTGGTTGCTCCAGTCGGCGAGCACGCCGATGCGCTTGAACTGTGCCGACTGACGCGCGATCCAGGCTTCGGCAAAGGCATCGCATCGCGCCCGCAACTCCGCGGTCGAGACCGATTCCTCCTTCTGCTGCAGCTCGCGCGAGACCTTCTGCTCGATCGGCAGCCCGTGGCAGTCCCATCCCGGCACGTAGGGCGTGCGGTAACCGCGCATGGATTTGTAGCGCAGGATCACGTCCTTCAACGTCTTGTTCAGCGCGGTGCCGATGTGGACGTCGCCATTGGTGAACGGCGGCCCATCGTGGAGAACGAACATCCTGTCCGGATCGCTCGCCCCGTTCTTCCGCTGGATGGCGTCGTAGAGCCCGATCTTTTCCCAATGCGCCACCCGGCCCGGTTCGCGTTGCGCCAGCCCGGCACGCATCGGAAAATCCGTCTTTGGAAGCTGCAGAGTCTCCTTCAAGTCGTGAGCCATTCGAAAGAAAAGTGCGCGAGGCTAGGCCTGCACCGAGATGAGTCAAGGCCGCCGCGGCAAACGCCGCGCCAGCACCTGACAGGCCCTGGCGCGCGGGGCTGATTGCTCAGCCGGCGATGCGCTGCGCGAGCTTTTCGCCCGCGGCCAGACAGGCCGGCACGGAAATCCCGTCCCGCGCCTGCCCGCCGAGAAACAGTCCCGGCAGCCCGTTCTCCACGGCGGTCATTCCCGCGAGGAGGTGCTCGTACCCGAGATTGTACTGCGGGATCGCCTTCGGCCAGTAGGCATGGCGGAGAAACACCGGATCGCCCGAGACGCCGAGTAGTTCGGTCAGGTCCTTCCGGACCGCGTCGAGCAGCTTGTCGGTCGAAAGCGCGGCCAGGTGCGGCTGGCGGGCGCCGCCGACCATCACGGTCAGCGCGACGTGGCCGTACGGTGCGCGACCCGGGAACAGCGAGGAGGAGAACAGGATCCCCAGCACGGACCGTTGCTCGACGGCCGGCACGAGGACTCCGAAGCCATCCAGCGGATGCGTCACCTGCTCCCGGCGAAATCCGAGGAACAGCGACGAGACCGGCGGGTGATCGATGAGTTGCAGCGCGGCGAGCGGCCGCTCGCCGAGGGTGCCGATCCGGAGCTGGGCGAGCGCCGGTGCCGGCAGCGCTGCGACGACGACGTCGAACACCTGGGTGTGCGTGGCGGAATCGTCGTGCCAGACGACGCTCCAGCGATCGCCGGGCACGATCGCGTCGAGCTTCGCGTTGAACGTGATCGCGCCGGCGGGAATCGCGCGGATCAGGGCTTCCGGCAGTGTCTTCAACCCGTGCCGGAAGGAATAGATGCCGGCGCGCGGCTCGCCGCGGGCCCGCCGCTCCTTCGCCAGCGCGATCTGGCCGCGAATGATCGAGCCGTGGGACTGTTCGAGTTCCCAGAGCTTTGGGAACGAATGGCGGGCGGAAAGCTTGGCGGGGTCACCCGCGTACACGCCGGCGACGAACGGGTTCAGCGCGTAATCGACGAACTCGGCGCCGAAGTGCGCCGCGCCGAAATCCGCCAGGCTGATATCCGTCGTGCGCACCCGCCGCTTTGAAAACGGCTCCATCAGCAGGCGCAGTTTGGCGCCGGGTGAAAACAGCGGCGTGCCGAGAAACGCCGGCGGCGACAGCGGCGCGGCGACCGGTCTTCCGCGGCGGACGATGTAGCGGTTCTTGGCCGCCGGGCTCGCCGGAATTCGCTCCGTCGCGAGGCCGAGCTCGTCGATCAGCGCCTCCGCCGCGGGCTCTCCCGACAGCAGCGAGTTCGGACCACCCTCGACCAGCCAGCCATCGGTTTCCTCGGTCCGGATCGCGCCGCCGCCGCGGGGCGCCTGCTCGAACACGCGCACGCGGTGCCCGAGGCGGGTGAGCCGGTACGCGGCCGCCAGTCCGGTCACGCCGGCCCCGAGCACGGCAATGGATTTTGCCGCGGCGGATTCCGGGCTGGAAGCGGAGGAGGGATCGGTCATGCGCGGGCGGGTGTCACGGAATCGGTGAACGTACGCGGATTCAGGCGGGACGACAGGATTTTTTCGTGCGCCGGACGAACGGCAGCCGTGGCGGAATCACGGGGCGACGGCGGAAGACGGCGGACAATTCCAGGCGACCACCGTGTCGACGAGCGCATCGACGCACTCGAGCTTCGCCTCCGGCATGATGCCGTGGCCGAGATTGAAAATGTGCCCGCGGGTGTCGCGCATGGCCTCGAGAAGCCGGCGGGTCTCGCGCTGCACGATGGCCGGGGTGGTGTTGAGCAGCACGGGGTCGAGGTTGCCCTGCACGGCAACGTTCCCGGGCAGCATCCGGCGGACCATCGGCAGATCGTTGGTCCAGTCGACGCTCAGGACGCGGACCCCGGAGAACGCCTGATCGGCGATTTGTGGCGCCGTGCCCTTGGCGTAGAGGATCAGCGGGAAATCGGCAGGCAGCGCGGCGACGATGCGGCGAATCCAGCGCAACGAGGCCGCCTCGTAGTCCGGTCCGGCGATGATCCCGCCCCAGGAATCGAAGATCTGGATGGCGTCCGCACCGGCGGCGATCTGCATCTGAAAATACGCGATCAGCGCCGTCGTGAGTTTCTCGAGCAGGGCATCGAACGTGCCCCGGTCCGTGTAGAACAGCTGCTTGATGCGGCCGAAATCCTCCGAGCTGCCGCCCTCGACCATGTACGTCGCAAGCGTCCACGGCGAACCGCCGAACCCGAGCAGCGCCCGCTGGCCCGCCAGCTCGCGCTTGAGCAGCACGAGCGCGTCGGCGACGTACCGCAGCCGGTCGTCGACGGCGGCCGCCGGGGCGAGCGCGTCCACCTGGGCGCGGGTGTCGAGCCGGTATTCCATCGCAATCCCGCCCTCGTCGCGAAACCGGTAGCCCTGTCCGAGGGCCTCCGGGATGACGAGGATGTCGGAAAAGAGAATCGCCGCATCGAGCGCGAACCGCCGCAGCGGCTGCAGCGTCACCTCGGCGGCGAGCGCCGGCGTCCGCACCATCTCGAGAAACGAGGACTTGGCCTTCAGCGCCCGGTACTCCGGCAGATACCTCCCCGCCTGGCGCATGATCCACAGCGGCGGCCGGTCGAGCGGGTCGCAGCGGCAGGCGGCGAGAAAACGGTCACGGGACGTCATCGTTCCTCAATGGGCGGCAAGGAACCGGCGGGACACAAATAGTTTCTTCGCCGGTTATTCTTCCGCTGCTGGCACCGGGTGGTTGATCCAGTCCCGGGGCTGGAGGAAATCCTCCGCCAGCCGCGCCTCCGGCGAACCGGCGGGCGGCGTCCAGTCGTAGTCCCAGCGCACCAGCGGCGGCAGGCTCATGAGGATCGATTCGGTGCGGCCGCCCGTTTGCAGTCCGAACAGCGTGCCCCGGTCCCAGACGAGATTGAACTCGGCGTAGCGCCCGCGGCGGCGGAGCTGGAACTGCCGCTCGCGATCGGTGTAGGGCGTCGCCTTGCGCCGGGTGACGATCGGAAGATAGACGGGGAGAAAAGCGTCGCCCACCGAACGCGTCAGCGCGAACGAGCGGTCGAAACCGAGTTCGTTGAAGTCATCGTAGAAGAGTCCGCCGATTCCGCGGGCTTCGTTGCGGTGCTTGAGAAAGAAATACTCGTCGCACCAGCGCTTGAATCGCGGGTGGAAGGTTTCGCCATGCGGAGCGACGGCGGCGCGGGCCGCGCGGTGCCACGCGATCGCGTCGGACGCGAAGCCGTAGAACGGTGTGAGGTCGAAACCACCGCCGAACCACCAGACGGGATCGCCGCCAGCCGGCGCGGAGGCCGCAGGGCGGGCGATGAAGAAACGCACGTTCAGGTGACTCGTCGGGACGTAGGGATTGGCGGGGTGGAGGACGAGCGAGACGCCCAGCGCCTCCCAGGGCCGGCCGGCAAGAGCGGGCCGCAGGGCGGTGGCAACCGCCGGGAGGGCCTCGCCATGGACGTCGGAAAATCCGACCCCGGCCTTCTCGAACACCGCCCCGGCGGCGAGCACGCGCGATCGGCCGCCGCCGCCCGCCGCGCGCGTCCAGTTGTCCTCGCCGAAGCTTCCGCGGCCGTCCTCCTGCTCGAGCGCCCGGCAGATCCGGTCCTGCAACTCGAGCAGGTAGTCGCGAACGGCGGATACGTCGGGAGCGGTCGGGGACGGCATGGTGGGAGTCCGGGCGCGCTCTCGGCGCCGCCGGTCCAGCAGCAGTGAACGCGATCCGGCGGGACCACAAGCCGCGCCTGCAAGCAGGCGGCCTAGTGCGTCCATGAAACCATGAACTCAGGATGTGAAAGTCAGTCCCGCCCCGGGGGCAGAGACCGGGGTGCAGTCGACGGCAACTGCGTCGCAGCAATGCGGGGTGGGGAGCAGCCGGAGACGGAAGATCGGTCCCGAACGCAAGTGAACTCGATTCGGCATGTGCTCCGGGCGAGCCTGCTAGGCAAAGGCGAAGCCTGCCGCGCGAGCGGCGAGCCTGTCACGGTCCAGGAACTGCCAACACTGGAGACAGGACGGGGTGGGTGTGGTTGGAGCGGGAACGATCGGAAGGGATCATGGGATAAGTGGAGAGACCGGCCCGACGGACTGAGTCGAGCCGGAGTCAGAGCGTCCATAGTAGCCGTGAAGCCGGGTAACGCCGGGGGAGCGAAGGGACGCAGGAAGGCGAATGCGCGATGAACACGACGTTGGAAGCCACCCCTCCGCCAGTGCCCGCGAGGGCTACGCAAGGAGGAGACGTCCGCTCCCGCTGGGGGTGGGCGGAACCGGCGGTGTGGACCGAGCGCATGCTGACGGCCCTGGAAACAGGGGTGAAAGGAAACCAGTGGTTCAGCCTGATCGACAAAGTGTATGCGCAACGAACCCTGGGACTGGCTTGGGAAAAAGTGCGGTCCAACGCCGGCGGCAGTGGCGTGGACGGCATGACGATTGGTCGCTTCGCCAAAGACTGCCCCCGCGGGCTGCTCGCCCTGAATGAGCAACTGCGTCAGGCGACCTATCAGCCCAGTCCGGTCAAACGGTGCTGGATACCAAAGCCCGGCTCGTCCGAAAAGCGCCCCTTGGGCGTCCCCACGGTGCGGGATCGGATCGTGCAGACGGCGTTGCGAATGGTCGTGGAACCGATCTTCGAAGCGACGTTTGCCGAGCACAGCTACGGCTTCCGGCCCGGACGTGGTTGCAAAGACGCGTTACGCCGGGTGCAGCACCTCCTTGACGAGGGCGGCACCTGGATCGTCGACGCGGACTTGAAAGGCTACTTCGACACGATACCGCATGGGCGGTTGATGGAACGAGTCGGGGAACGTATTGCGGACGGTCGCGTGCTGGCCCTCATCCAAAGTTACCTCGAACAGGGGGTGATGGATGGGCTTAGCCACTACGAGGCTGGCGAGGAGGGTACGCCGCAAGGAGCGGTCATCAGTCCGCTGCTGGCGAATATCTACCTCAATCCGCTCGACCACCTCATGGCCGACGGTGGCCTCGAGATGGTGCGCTACGCCGACGACTTCGTCCTGCTGTGTCGGAGCCGGGAACAAGCACAGGCCGCCCTCGCTCGCGTGCAAACGTGGGTGGGGCAGCACGGTCTGACGCTGCACCCGGAAAAGACCCGGATCGTTGATGCGACCCAGCCGGGAGGCTTCGACTTCCTCGGCTATCACTTCGAACGCGGTTACCGCTGGCCGAGGAGGAAGTCCATGGATCGGTGTAAGGACCGCATCCGTGAGCTGACGCCGAGGACTTATGGTCACTCGCTCGAATGCTGCATCGATGACCTCAATCGGATGCTGCGCGGCTGGTTTGGCTACTTCCAACACAGCCATCGCACGACGTTTCCCCGGCTGGATGCGTATGTCCGCGGACGACTCCGCGCCATCCTGCGCAAACGACAGGGAAAGAGTGGTCGTGACCGCGGTTCCGATCATCGTCACTGGCCCAATCACTACTTCGCCGAGCGCGGCCTGTTCAGTCTGACACAGGCTTACGTCTTGGTCCGTCAGTCTCCTTGAGAGCCACTCGCTGACTGGAGAGCCGGATGCGGGAAATCCGCCTGTCCGGTTCGGAGGGAGGCGCGGCGCAACTCAATGCGCCGTGCCTACCCCTATCGATCGGATACAATCCGACGGCTCACGGGTTCGCGCCCGACCTAGATTTCGAAGGCGACGGGCTGGATCACACAGGTCACGCCGGTGGACTCGACCGCGACGAGACAGACGTCGTCCTCGAAGATCGATCGTCCGCTGAACTCCGCGAGGTCGTGAACCAGCCGGGCACAGACCTCTTCGCCGGAGATTCCCATGGTGTCGTGCAGCAACGTGGTCAGCCGCGCATCGCTGTAGAACTGCCCGTTCGAATTCGGCGCCTCCACGACGCCGTCGGTGAATCCGAGCAGCAGATCGCCGGGGCAAAACGCGCATTCCTGTGACGTGTACGTGAACCCTTCGATCAATCCGGCCGCCGGTTCCGGATCGGCCGACCGCAGCGGAACGACGATCCCGCTCGCTGCCCGGCGGATCAGCGGGCCCGGGTGACCGGCGTTCGCGTACGAGAGGGTGCAGGCCGCCGTGTCGATGATGCCGAAGAAGGCCGTCGCGAAGACCGGCTGGCCCGTGCGCTCGAGGATCGGCGCCAGCGTGTGGTTGATTTCGTGCAGCACATCGACGGGACTCTCGGCACGTCCGCGCAGTTCGCCGATCACGCCGCGAATCAGCGCGGTCAGGAGCCCGGCGCGCACCCCGTGCCCCATCACGTCGCAGATGAGCATCCCGCATTTCGTGTCGGACAGGTGCAGGAGGTCGAAAAAATCGCCGCCAAGCGTCGTGGCGGGAATGTAGCGATGCGCGAACCGGAGCGCGCTCGACTCGACCGGCACGCCCCGCGGAAAGACGGGATAGCTCCGGGGGAGGAACGTCTCCTGCACCTGCCGGGCCATGAAAACGTCCGCCTCCATTTCCGTCGTGCGCCGCTGCAGTTCCTCCTCGGCCAGCTTGCGGCGGGTGATGTCGTGGCTGACGCCGACGAGTCCGATCACCCGGCCATTCACGTCGCGCAGCGGCACTTTCGTCGTCAATGACCAGTGCACCTGGCCACCTTCGCCGAAGTCCGATTTTTCCTGATTCAGGATCGGCGTGGCGGAACCGAGCACCTGGCGGTCGTCGGCCAGCGCCTGACGGCCGCGCTCGCCGGCGAAGAAATCGGTGATGCTGCGGCCGGTGGCCTGTTCCTGCCGCTCGAGCCCGAGCATGTGAAGGTGGGCGGCGTTGTTGAGGAGGTACCGCGACCCCGGGTCCTTGACGTAAACGCGCGCCGGAAGGTGATCGATGATCGTGCGCAGGAGATTGCGTTCCTCCCGGAGTTTTTCCTCCGCCTGCTTCACCGCCGTCGCGTCCCGCGTCAGCCCGAAGGTGCCGATGATCCGTCCGCTGGCATCGCGCCACGCCATCTTTGTCGCCGAGCCCCACGCGATCGTGCCGTCCTTGAGCGTGAGCTTCTCGACCTTGGCGACGAGCGGTACGCCGGTGCGGATGATCTCCTCCTCCTCCGCGCGGGCGACGTCCGCGTGCACCGCGGCGAACAGGTCGTGATCCGTCTTGCCGATGACCCAGTCAGGGGAGTCGATGCCGTGCCATTTCGCGTAGGCACGGTTCACGCGCACGAACCGGCTCTGCAGATCCTTGAAATAGATCCGGTCCGGGATCGTGTCCATCAGCACGCTCAGGATCGACGAGTCGAGCGCCGCGCCGGTGGGCAACGGATCGAGGGGCAACGAGGCGGCGGGGGAGGTGTCGGGCACGGATGGTCGCGAAGGGTCGGTCACATGGCTCCTCGCTCGATGAAGGCATGCAAAATCAGCGCCGGCCGTTTGGCAACGTTCGACCGAGCCGCATCCGGTCCGCCGGGCAAACGCCGCGCCGTCGCGATTGCGTGCGAGTCCGGCCGCAGGCCCGAAAGGACCTGTCGGAGGGCGGCTGATCCGCCACGAGCGGGGATCGCACCGGCGAACGCCAGCAGCGCCGGGTCCACGGCCGGGCGCGGGGCCATGGATGTCAGGCCGGAAGCCCGGCGTGCCCGCGGATTCGGCCGCTCCCGTCGAGGTCTAGACATTGAACCGGAACACCGCCACGTCGCCGTCCTGAAACACGTAGTCCTTGCCCTCGAGCCGGTACTTCCCGGCTTCGCGCGTCGCGGCGACGCTGCCAAGCCTAGCCAGATCGTCGAAGGAAACGACCTCGGCTTTGATGAAGCCTTTTTCGAAATCGGTGTGGATGACGCCGGCGGCCTGCGGTGCCTTCCATCCCTTCTTGATCGTCCAGGCGCGGACCTCCTTTTCGCTCGCCGTGAAATACGTCTGCAGCCCGAGCAGCGCGTACGTCGCATTGATCAACGCGGACACGCCGGAGTCGTCGACGCCCAGGTCGCGCAGGAACGCCCGCGCCTCGTCCGGCGGCAGATCGATGAGTTCCGATTCGATCTTCGCGCTGATCGGCACGTAGGCGGCGTCGTGGTGGGTGCGGACGTAAGCCGCGACCTGCTGCACGAACCCGATCTGCTCCGCGCGCGCCAGGTCGTTCTCCGCCACGTTGCACGCGAAGATCACCGGTTTCGCCGTCAGCAACTGGAACAGCTTCATCACGGCCATCTCCTCGGGTGTGGCGGCAAGCATGTTCGCCGTCCGTCCGGAGTTGAGGTGCGGTTCGAGGCGCTGGAGCAGCGCCAGCTCGACGATCGCCTCCTTGTCGCCGGATTTCGCTTTCTTCTGCGTCTTGTCGATCCGCTTGGTGACGGCTTCGAGGTCGGCCAGGACGAGTTCCGTCGTCACGACGTCGATGTCCCGGACGGGATCGATGCCGCCCATGGTGTGGACGATGTCCGGGTCCTCGAAACACCGGACGACCTGAACGATCGCGTCGACCTCGCGGATGTTCGCGAGAAACTGGTTGCCCAAGCCTTCGCCCTTGCTGGCCCCGGCGACCAGACCGGCGATGTCGACAAACTCGACGGCGGCCGGAATCACCACGCTGGTCCGGACAATCTTCTGCAAGACGAATGCCCGCTCGTCGGGCACGGTCACGACGCCCACGTTCGGATCGACCGTGCAAAACGGGTAGTTGGCCGCCTCGGCCTTGCGCGATCGGGTGAGCGCGTTGAACAAGGTTGATTTGCCCACGTTGGGCAGCCCGACGATCCCGGCTTTGAGCATAAGCCGGGCAACGTCGCCCGCGTGCCGGCGCCGGTCAACGGAAATTCCGGCTGCCGTCGCGTCCGATCCCGCGCGGAGCGAACGGGACCGGCGCGGCCGCGGTGCACATTCCTCCTCGTCGTAATCGTCGCCCTCCGTCGCCCGCGCCAGGGTGCGCTGCGGCGAACGTGCCAGCCATTTGTTCGAGTCCGGGTAGCGGCCAGGCCCGCAACGGGCGAAGCGTTCCTTGGCAAAGCCGGCGCGTTCTGCATCGTAGCGCGCATGTTTGTCGACGAATGCACGGTGAAGCTCCAGGCCGGAGACGGCGGTCGCGGGTGCGTGAGCTTCCGCCGCGAGAAGTTCGAGCCCTGGGGCGGACCCAATGGCGGCGATGGCGGAAAGGGCGGCGACATCATCCTCCTCGGCGACGACGACACGAACAACCTGGTCGACTACAAGTTCCAGCCGCACTGGCGCGCCGAGCGCGGCGAACACGGGCTCGGCTCGGACCAGTCGGGGCGCGATGGGGCGAACCGGATCCTGAAGGTTCCGCTCGGGACGGTCGTGACCGACCTGGCCACGGGGAAACCGGTGGCGGAGGTCCTGGAGGACGGGCAGCAGATCGTGCTGTGCAAGGGTGGCAACGGCGGGTGGGGCAACACGCATTTCAAGAGCTCGACCAACCGCGCGCCCCGGCGGGCGAACGCCGGCCAGGTGGGCGAGGGCGGCACCTACCGGCTCGAGCTGAAAAGCATCGCCGACATCGGGCTGGTTGGGTTTCCCAACGCCGGCAAGTCGTCGCTGATGGGCCGGATCACGAAAGCGCGGCCGAAGACGGCGGCGTATCCGTTCACGACACTGCACCCGCAGATCGGCGTGATCGTGGACCCTCCCGGCTGGAAGGAGCGACGACCGCTGCTGCTGGCGGATGTGCCCGGCCTGATCGAGGGCGCGAGCGAGAACCGCGGGCTCGGCCACCGGTTCCTGCGGCACATCGAGCGGTGCGCGCTCCTGCTGCTGCTCGTCGACATGGCCGGCACGGACGCGCGGGATCCGCGCGACGACTACCGGCATCTGCTGCACGAGCTGGAGCTGTACGACCCGGCGCTGCTGAAAAAGCCACGGCTGGTCGCGGCGAACAAGATGGACGTCGCCGAGGCGGCGGCGAATCTCGCGAAGTTCAAGCGCCGATACCGGACCGCCGAGGTGCGGGAGATTTCCTGCCTGACCGGCGACGGCGTCGAGACTCTGAAAAAAGAGTTGTCAAAACGCGTCACCGTCCAGCGGCGGCGTGAAAAGGTGTCGCCTCGCCGGGCGGCGTGAGTCACGGTGGGCCCGTCACATGGCCACGTTGAACCGCCCCCTTTTGATGCGCGCCAATCGCCTGCTGGGCGCGAGTCTGGTCGAGGCGAACCTGGTCAGCATCGAGAATCTCGAGCAGGCGAACGAGCGGCTGTTCGCCGTCGTGGCCACCGGGCAGCTTCGGCAGTGCACGCTGCTGGGCATCCTCGCGTATGAGATGAAGGTGCTGCGCGAGGAGGATCTGCTGCAGCACCTGATCGACACCGACGGCATCGGGCTCGCCGATCTGCGCAATTGCGAGATGAGCGAGGAGCTGAAGAAGTCGCTCGACCTCGACGCCTGCTGGGCGACCTGGTCGGTGCCGTTCGATCACGAGGAGGATTTTCACCTGATCGCCACGGCGTACTACCTCAGCCCCGCGGTGCGCGCGCACTGGGAAAAACAGGTGGCGGGGCCGATCGTCTGGTTCGGCGCGACGCTCGAGGGCATCGCGGACCATCTCGAAAAGCTCGAGGCCGAGCGAAGTTCCGCCACGGCCCCGCTGCCGCCGCTGGGCAAACCCGCCTGACGCATGCCCCTCGGCAAGATCCAGTCCCAGATCGTCGCCCAGCTCCTGGGCATGAACCGCCTCACGGGGGAGCAGGCGGACACGATTGCGGCCGCTCCCGGCGAGCCGACCGGCGAGGCGCTCGACAAGCTGCTGCGCGAGGAGTATCGGATCACGTCCTTCCAGCTGCTGGTCGCGAAGGGCCGCGCCCTCGGCCTCGCGCCGTGCAACGTCGCGCGGCACAAGATCACGGCCAAGACCTTCGAGCGGATCCCGGAGGATTTCTGCCAGCAGAATCTCGTGCTGCCCGTCGGCGAGGTGGGCGAGTTCCTGCTCGTCGCCTTCGCGAATCCGTTCGAGGTGGCGGTGCCGGCGAAGATCCAGGAAATGACCGGCCGCAAGGTTGTCCGGCTGCTGGCCCGCGAAAAGGACCTGCGGGAAAAGTTCAACAAGGCCCCGGAGCAGCAGACCGCCGGGTTCGAGGACGTCGTCGAGAAGATCGGGGCGGAATACGGCGAGCTCACCGTCGCCGGCGCGGACGACGTGACGGAGGAGTCGGGTCCGATCATCCAGCTCGCGAACCGGATCATCGAGGACGCGTATTTCGGCGGGGCGAGCGACATTCACGTCGAGCCCCAGGAGAAAGACGTGGTCGTGCGCTACCGGATCGACGGCGTGTGCTCAGGAAAAGCTGCGGCTGCCGCAGCGGGTCGGCCCGGCGCTCGTCGCGCGCCTGAAGATCATGTGCAACCTGGACATCTCGGAGCGCCGGTTGCCGCAGGACGGACGCATCGTGTTCAAGCAGTATCACGAAGAAGAACCTCGACCTCGACCTGCGCGTGTCGACGGCGCCGCTGAACCACGGCGAGGGGGTCGTCATGCGCATCCTCGACAAGCAGAAGACGACGCTGCCGCTGCCCGCGCTCGGCTTCACCGAGGAGAACCTGGCGAAGTACCGCGACTGCATCCGCCAGCCCTACGGGATGATCCTGCATTGCGGGCCGACCGGCTCGGGCAAGTCGATGACCCTCTATTCGGCGCTCAACGAGATCAACACGCCGGAATCGTGATCCGCACGGCGGAGGACCCGATCGAATACACGCTGCCCGGGCATCAACCAGATGCAGATGCACCGGCAGATCGGGCTGACGTTCGCGTCGGCGCTGCGCTCCTTCCTGCGGCAGGACCCGGACATCATCCTCGTCGGCGAAATCCGCGACAAGGAAACGGCGAACATCGCGGTCGAGGCCGCCCTGACCGGCCACTCTGCTCATCAGCACGCTGCACACCAACGACGCGCCCGAGCACGATCGCGCGGCTGACCGACATGGGCGATCGAGCCGTTCATGATTTCGTCCTCGCTGATCTGCGTCTGCGCCCAGCGCCTCATGCGCCGCGTCTGCAAGACCTGCCGCGTGGCGTACGAGCCGCAGGGGCGCGAGCAGGAGGTGCTGCAGAAGGCGATCGGCTGGACCGGGCCGATCTTCAAGCCCAACCCGCAAGGGCTGCCCGAAATGCGGCGGCAGCGGCTACAAGGGCCGCGTCGGCATCCACGAACTGATGATCACGAACGACGAGCTGATCGAGGCGATCAACAAGGAGCTGGAGACGGCCGAGCTGAAGAAGATCGCCCAGCGCGCGGGCATGAAGACGCTGCACCAGGACAGTCTCATCAAGGTGAAGGAGGGCGTTTCCACGCTCGAGGAAGCGATCGCGACGGTGCCGCCGGACTTGTGACGGCGTGCGGCGGCCCTGGGCGCCAGGCGGCGGGGGCACGATATGAAGTTGGCAAAACGGCGGCGAGCGTCCGTGATGGCCGGATGAAGTTTCTCCCCGTGTTTCTGGCGGTGCTGGCGCTGGCCGCCGGCGCCGGCTGCAAACCGAAACCGCGCAACGTCCCGCCGCTCCAGCGAATGCAGGCTGCGAACCTGGTGAGCGAGGCGCAGTTCGCGGTGACGCTCCACGATTACGCGCGGGCGCAGCCCCTTTACGAGCAGGCGGCGAAACTGTGCCCGGACAACGGCGATTATTGGGTGAACCTCGGCATGACGCGGCGGCGGCTGGGCGACCGGAGCGGCGCGAAGGCGGCGTACGAGCAGGCGCGCTCCGCCTACGACGACGCGTACCGGATCGATCCCCAGCAGGCGGATGCGCTCCTGCAGGAGGTTTACGTGCTGGCGCTGCTGGGGCGGGTCGACGACGCCCGGGCCACGCTCGAGAAGGAGCGGCGGCACGCCCCGGACAACCGCGCGCTGCGGGTGTTTTCCGAGAACCACCAGCTCGATCGCATTCTCGAGGATCCCGTCTTCAAGGAAATCGCGCTCTAGCGCGCGAAGATGCACGAGTACTGGGTCGAATTCGGCAAGGTGGCGCTTGCGCACCTGCTGGCCGTCGCCAGTCCCGGACCGGATTTTGCAATCGTGCTGCGGCAGAGCCTGCGGCACGGGCGCCGGGTGGCGATCTGGACGAGCGCGGGCGTCGCCACGGCGATTCTGTTGCATGTGTCGTACTCGCTGCTCGGGATCGGCCTGCTGATCCGGAGTTCGGAAGTGTGGTTCGGCGTGTTCAAGTTCGCCGGCGCGCTCTACATCGCCTGGCTCGGAGTCGCGGCGTTGCGGGCCCGCCCGCGGGCCGCCGCCGGGGCCGACGGCGCGCGCACTGTGGACGAGCCGGCACCGCGCCGCGCGTTTGCGACCGGATTCCTGACGAACGCGCTGAACCCCAAGGTCTCGCTGTTCTTCCTCGCGCTGTTTGCGATGGTGATCAGCGCCCATACGCCGAAGCTCATCCAGGCGGGCTACGGGGCCTGGACGGCGGTGGCGACGTTCGGCTGGTTCGTGTTCGTGTCGGTGCTGTTCACGCGCCCGGCGGTGAGCCGCGTGTTCCTGAGCCACGGACACTGGATCGACCGCGCGTTAGGTCTGGTCTTTCTCGGTTTCGCCGCCAGTCTCGCGTTTGCGACCGTGCGCTGACCCCTTCGGCGTGCCGGCGAAACCCCGCATTGCAGGGAACAGGCTTGAAAGCGGTTTCAGAACCCAACCCAATGTTCCGAAGATGACTGGAGGATTTGCCTACCGGCTCGCGCCGCAGCCACCCCCGTAATGGCCAACATTCTCCTAGTAGATCCGGCGGACATTGCTCGCAGGGCAATGAAAGGGGTGCTCGCGCGCGGCAGTCACCGCATGGCCACCGTGGATACCGTGGCGGAAGCGTGGGGCCTCATCCAGCGCAACGTCGCGGTCGATCTCGTCTTTCTCGAGCTGAAGCTGGAGGGCGAAAACGGGCTCGGGCTCATCCAGCGGCTGCGTTCCGACACTTTTCTCAAGCTGATGCCGGTCGTGATCTACGCGACCGCCGGTGATCGCGACTCGGTGCGGCAGGCGATGCAGCTGCGCGTCCAGAACTTCCTGGTGAAACCGTATCGCGACGACTTCATTCTCGCGGAGGTTTCGAAGGCGGTCGCGAATCCGTGGCGCGCGCAGCAGTTCGAGGAGGAGAAGTCGTTTTGTGCGATGACCGGCTTCACGCCGGAGGCGCTGCGCAAGGAACTGGGCCATGTCCAGACCGAGCTCGAGCTGCTGCGGGACCCGCTGCTCGAGTTTGCCCAGATGCAGAACGTGCAGGGGGCGGTCGGGCGGCTGGGGGAGCTTTCGGCGCGCGCGGAAGGCGCGGGTGCCTGGGGCATCGTCGAATTTCTGAACGAGCTCAAGGAGAAGGCGGAGCAGGGCGCATGGCCCGCATTCGGGACGGCACTGGCTGACGTCACCTTCGCGGGGCGGATGATTTATGCGCATCTGAATCCGGGCTTCGTGCCGGAGGACTTCATCACGCCCGAGGAGCGGAACCGGGCCGAGGAGGCGCGGCAGCGCGCCCTCTGGTTCAACGCCGTCGCGGAGGGACGCTGCCCGGTGGTGCAGTGGCCGCAGCTCGCCGCCGAACTCGAGGCGCTCAAGGGCTGCCCGGTGATCGACTCGATCGCGGCGGCCTACCAGATGTCCGCCACCGGCCGGCCCTCCAGCCTCGATCCCCTGATGGATCTGGCGGAGAAGGATCCCGGGCTCTGCGCCGAACTGCTGGTCGCCGCGAACCATCTCCGCCATGCCGAGGAGGGGAGCGATCGGGAGCCGGTCGAGAATCCGCGGATCTGCGTGAGCTTCCTCGGTGAGATCAAGCTCGCGGCGATCGCCTCGAAGCTCGTCAAGGTGGAGGAACGGCTGATGGATCTGCCGCCCTGCAGCTGGACGAGCTTCTGGATGTTTCAGGTCGGGGTGGCGCGGATGGCACGGTACACGTGTCATTATCTCGAATTCCAGAGCCTCGAATCGCGCGCCTACGCCGCCGGCCTGCTGCACGACCTGGGCAAGCTGCTCCTGCTGCACCTGCACCCGTTCGGATTCCAGGCGATCGTCGACTACGCGCGAAAGCAGGACAGCTCGCTCGCGCCGGTGGAGCAGAAATTCCTCGGATGCACGACGCAGGACATCGCGGCGCATTTTGCCGAGAAACATGATTTCCCGCTGGCGTACGCCCACGTGATGCGCTGGGTCCACGCCCCGGAGCAGGCCACCGAGGATGCCGTGCTGGTCGCGATCGTTTCGCTCGCCCGGGATCTGTGCCGGCAAAACCGGGTCGGCTGGAGCGGCGACTCGGTGCAGACGGGCGTGCGGCCGGTGGTCGAATCGCCGGCCTGGCAGGTGCTCAGCCAGCGCGTGTTCCCGAGCTTCAATCTGCACAAGTTCGAGGCGGAGGCCCACGCGGAATGCCGGCAGTTGAAGCGCGAACTGCACGGCCAGCTCAACGCCCATTCGACGTAGGTCCCCGGGCCGGACCGGCGCCGGTCGTTCTCGCCCGATGCCCCTCCTGCCGGGCTGGATCGAGCGTCGGACTTCAGAAAACAGATACGGGCGACAGCGATCGTCCCGCCCCCCGGGATCAGAGGTAAATCCCGCCGCCCAGCAGTTGTTCGCCGCGATACAGCGCGAGAATCTGCCCGGCGGCGAGACCGCGTTGCGGCTGCGCGAACCGGATGCGCGCGCCTCCGCCCTCCTCGGCGGCGTAGTCGGCCGTCACGCGTGGGTCGCGGTAGCGGACGCGGGCCTCGATCCGTGCCTGGGACGGCAGTGCCTCGCCAACCCAGCTCACGGAGTGGATGCACACCTCGCGCTGGTACAGGCCGGGCGCATCCGGATGGTCGAAGGCAACCAGCAGCGCCCGGTCGGCCGCGCGTTTGCCGACCACCACGTAGGCTTCGCGATCCGTGTTGGAGGGGATGCCGATGCCGCGACGCTGGCCGAGCGTGTAGTAATGGAGGCCCCGATGGCGCCCGAGTTCGCGGCCGTCGGCCGCCCGGACGATCGGGCCGGGCGCTTCCGGCACATAGGCCCGCAGAAAATCCTGCATCTTCACCTCGCCGATGAAACAGATGCCCTGGCTGTCCTTCTTGTCGGCGGTGGCGAGGCCGGCTTCACGCGCCACTGCCCGCAGCGCGGGTTTCGCCAGGTGGCCGATGGGAAAGCACGCGTCGCGCAGCTGCTCCTGCGAGAGCAGGGCGAGGAAATACGATTGGTCCTTGTTCTTGTCGGCGCCCTCGTGGAGGGCGAACGCGCAACGGCTGGCGGGGACCCGCGCGGGGTCCGTCCCGCCCGCTGCGGGGGACGTCGCCGGGGCGATCGCCGGCGGGGAAGCGACATCGCCCGCCACCTCGGTCCGGCGCGCGTAGTGCCCGGTCGCGACCGCCGCGAACCCGTGCTCCTTCGCCCAGGCGCGAAACACGCCGAACTTGATCTCCCGGTTGCACATGATGTCGGGATTCGGCGTCAGTCCGCGGGCATAGCCGTCCAGCAGGTACTGCACGACGCGCTCCCGGTATTCGCGCATCAGGTTCACCACGCGAAATTCGATCCCGATGCGGTCGGCCACGCGCCGGGCGTCGTCGATGTCCTGCTGCCACGGGCAATGGCCGACCACCGCATCCTCGTTGATCCAGTTCTTCATGTACGCGCCGACGACCTCGCAACCCTGGCGCTTGAGCAGGAGTGCGGCGACGGAGCTGTCGACTCCGCCGGACATGGCGACGAGGATTCTGCCGGGATTGCTCATGGGCGTTGCGTTCCTGCACAGCCGACGCGTGGGGGCTGGGGATTGTCAATTGTACGTGGCGGTCGCGTTACAGGCTTGCCGGCGAACCGGGCGGTTCGGTAACTCGCGGCATGTTCAGAACGTTCGTCACGGGTCTTTTGTTTTCCGTTTGCCTGCTGGCGCCGGCATCGTCGATGCGCGCCGCCCCGGTCCGGCCGATCCCGGCGATCGAGCACGTCGTGGTGATCAGCATCGACGGGATGAGACCGGATTGCCTGCTGCTGGTCGACACGCCGACGCTGCACCAGCTGATTCACGAGGGTGCCTATACGTTCTGGGCGAAGACGACGGCGGTCGCGATCACGCTGCCCTCGCACACCAGCATGGTGACCGGAGTCACGCCGAACCGGCACGGTATCACCTGGAACCGGAAGCTGCCGTTCAGCGAGCCGGTGTACCCGCTGGTGCCCACGATGATGGAACTGGCGACGCGGGCCGGCTACGACACCGCGATGATCGCGGGGAAGGCGAAGTTCGCCGCGTTGAACAAGCCGGGCACCATCACGCACGTTTCCCTCCCCACGGGTGACACGCGCTCCGACGACGTCGTCGCCACGGAAGCGGCCCGCGTGATCGAGACCTTCCGCCCGGCGCTGACCTTCATTCACTTCCCCGATGTGGACACCGTCGGCCATGCCAAGGGCTGGGGCTCGCACGAGCAACTGGACCAGCTGGCCCGCACGGATCGTGAGGTCGCGAAGGTGCTCGCCGCTCTGGAGCACGCCGGAATCCGCGCGGCGACGTTCGTGCTGGTGACCGCAGACCATGGCGGGGCCGGACTGACGCACGGTCCGGACGATCCGCGCAGCCGCCACATCCCGTGGATCGCGGTCGGCCCGCATGTCCGCCGGAGCTACGATCTGACGTTGCGCGGCGGAGCCGATGTGCGCACGGAGGACACGTTCGCGACCGCCTGCTATCTGCTCGGCGTGCCGGTGGCGCCGGATGTCGACGGGCACCCTGTGCTGGACGCGTTCGAACCGGCGAGATAGTCGCGCGCCTTTTCGTTGCGGCGGGCGCGGAACGTTCGTCCGCCGGCCCGGTGCCGCGGCGCGGCGAAGCTGCGCTGGGGGCAGCGGGCGGAACGGCAAAGGCGTGCGGGAGCGGGCCAGTTCCGGCTTGTGCGCTTCGCTGCACACCGGATGCTACGCGTTTCGACATGGCGCCATCCGGCTACCACATCGTTCGGGCATGGCTCGAATCCCTGACGTCAGGCATCGTGGAGTTCGACCGTGACTGGCCGGGAGCGCCGGCACCCCAGCTCACGATGGGGAACCAGTGCCCGGCGCCG
Organism: uncultured Verrucomicrobiae bacterium; assembly: GCA_963705935.1. GTDB lineage: Bacteria > Verrucomicrobiota > Verrucomicrobiia > Opitutales > Opitutaceae > Opitutus. Next base: position 981,777 of record OY970130.1, read on the forward strand.
GGAGCGCTGGCGCCAGCTTCGGTCGCGGAGGTGGGCACGGCGTTCGGGTATTGCGTGCGCGGCACCGAGATCGTGTTCGTGCTGCCGGAGGCGCACTGCGGCGGCGGGAATGTGAACCGCGACGGCGCCTACCTTGGCGGTGACTTCAACGGATGGCAGAATGCGGTGGGACGGGACGAGTGGCGGCTGCAGTCGGTCGAGATCGACGGGCAGCGCGTGCTGGCGTGGAGCGGACCGGCGGCCGGGTTCCTCGAGCCGGCCGGGCAGCGGTTCAAGTTCGTCACCGGCGAGCACATGTGGCTGAGCGTTCCGGACGACGCGGCCAACGCGGTGACCGACGCCGGCGGGAACGTCAATCGGGTGATCGATCCGCAGCGCACGGGCCGGCACCTGTGGACCTTCACCTGCGCCCGGGCTGTCGACCTGGCCGAGCCGCTGATGGTGGACTGGGCCGCGGCCGCCGACGCGCCATCCGTGCCGGTGCAACCCGGAACGTTCTTCTACGAGCTGAAATCCGACCTGCCGCTGGGCGCGATCATCCGCGACGGCCAGACGATCTTCCGGCTGTTCGCGCCGCGTGCCCGCGCGGTGATGCTTTTCGTTTGCCGGGAACTGAAGGGGCAGCGCGAGGCGGAGTCCTGGCCGCTCGCCCGTCGCACCGACGCCGATGGCGCGGCGGGCGTATGGGAGATCGCTCTCAACCGGTCGTTTCACGCCTGGTATTACTGGTACGTGATCGACGGGGTGCGCGAAGGCACCGGCCGCTTCGATCCGGGCACCCGTGTGCTCGATCCGTATGCGCTGGCAACCGTCGCCCGGGACGGTCCGGGGATCATCCTGGATCGGGCGTGGATCGGCAAGGGCGACACGGATTTCATCACTCCCCCCTGGCAGGACCTGGTGATCGCCGAGGCTCATGTCCGCGATCTGGTGACGAATGCTCCGATCCAGGCGTCCGCGGCCGAGCGCCGGGGATTCACCGGGTTGCGCAAATGGGTCGAAAGCCCGCAATTTCATCTCCAGCGCCTCGGCGTGAACTGCGTCGAGTTGCAGCCCGTGCAACAGGCGGACGGTCCGAACGACGAGGACTACCACTGGGGATACATGCCGGTGAACTTCTTCGCGCCGACGAGCAGCTACTCGCTGAAGCCGGCGGCCGCGTCCGGAGTGCGGGAGCTGCAGGAACTCGTGCGGGCGTTCCACCGCCGCGGCCTGGCCGTGGTGCTCGACGTCGTGTTCAACCACGTCGGCGATCCGCCGCATCTGATGCTGGTCGACCGGCTCTACTATTTCGAACAGCACGCGGACGGCCGGCTGGCGAACTGGAGCGGCTGCGGCAACGACCTCCGGGCCCGGTCCGCGATGGCGCGGCGGCTGATCATCGAAAGCTGCCTCCACCTCATCGAGGCGTACGGGGTCGATGGATTTCGGTTCGACCTGGCGGAGCTGCTGGGCGTCGAGGTGCTGCGGGAGATCGAGGCGGCGCTCAAACGCGCGAAACCGAACGTGATCCTGATCGCGGAGCCGTGGAGCTTCCGCGGCCACATCGCCGGCGCCCTGCGCGACACCGGCTGGGCGTCGTGGAACGATGGCTTCCGCGACTATCTTCGCACCTACGTGCTGGGCCGCGGAGCGGCGGCGCGGATGGAATACCTGCTGAAGGGATCGCCCTGGTATTTCGCCAAGTGGCCGGCGCAGACCATCAATTACACCGAATCGCACGACGACCGGACGTGGATCGACCTGATCACGGAGAACCGGAACTTCGACGGTTTCGAGCCGACGCTGAACGACCGGCGGCGCACGCACCTGATGGCGGCCCTCCTGTTCATGTCCGTCGGCGTTCCGATGGTCTCGGCCGGCCAGGATTTTCTGCGATCGAAGCACGGGGTGAACAACACCTACCAGCGCGCGGACCTGAACGCGCTCGATTACCGGCGGCTGTACCGGTTCCTGGGCACGCATGCGTATTTCGCGGACTGGATCGCGTTCCGGCGCAGCGACCGCGGCCGGCTCCTGCGCCAGTATTCGCGGGCCGGCGAAGGTTTCTTCCGGTTCTTCTCGCCGCCCGATTCGTCCGCGCTGGCCGCGGTGTACAACGCCGACGGGGCGCAGGGTGGGGTGCGATTGCTCTTCGGGGTGAATCCGACGCTCGCCGACGTGACGATCCCGCTCGACCCGGAAATCGCCCGCGCAGATTGGAAACAGCTCGCGAATCACGAGCGCTTCTTCCTGGCGGATGGCCCGGGGGCAACCGAACCGGTTGACACCGAACTATTCGTGCCGGCTTTGGGGTGCGGGCTCTGGGTCGCCGGATCGTGAGCCACAAAAAACACGTTGATTATGCCAGTCTTTGCACAGCCAAAGACCTTGCATCGTCCGGCGGCGGCATGTTCATTCGACTCTCCGCGCGTACACGCGCAACCTCCCTCAGACAACAATACCAGTACCAACGGAAAGTCCTACCATGGCAGTCAAAGTAGCAATCAATGGTTTCGGCCGCATCGGCCGCCTCGTTTTCCGCGCTCTCGTTGAGCAGGGCCTTCTTGGCTCCACGTTCGATGTCGTCGCCGTCGGCGACATCGTGCCGGCGGACAATCTGGCCTACCTGCTGAAGTACGACTCCACCCAGGGCAGATTCCAAGGCACCGTCGACTCGAAGAAGTCCGCCGCCGGACAAGACCGAGCGACGACGTGCTCGTCGTCAACGGCCACGAAATCAAGGTCGTGTCAGCGCCAAGACGCCCGGCCGAACTGCCGTGGGACAGCGCTCGGCGTCCAGCTCGTGATCGAGTCGACCGGCCTGTTCACCGATGCCGAGAAGGCCAAGGGCCACCTCGCCGCCGGCGCCAAGAAGGTCATCATCTCCGCCCCGGCCAAGGGCGAGGACATCACGATCGTCATGGGCGTCAACGACGACAAGTACGACCTCAGCCAAGCACAACATCATTTCCAACGCCTCCTGCACGACGAACTGCCTCGCGCCGCTCGTCCATGTCCTGCTCAAGGAGGGCTTCGGCATCGAGGAGGGCCTGATGACGACCATCCACTCCTACACCGCGACGCAGAAGACGGTGGACGGCCCCTCGAAGAAGGACTGGAAGGGCGGCCGCACCGCGGCGCATCAACATCATCCCGTCCACGACCGGCGCCGCCAAGGCGGTCGCGCTCGTGCTGCCCCGAGGTCAAGGGCAAGCTCACCGGCATGTCCTTCCGCGTGCCGACTCCGACCGTCTCCGTCGTCGACCTGACCGTTCAAGACGGTCAAGGACACCTCGCTACAAGGAGATCAAGCGCGGCGATGAAGCGCGCGTCCGAGACCTACCTGAAGGGCATCCTTGGCTACACCGAGGACGAGGTCGTCTCGAGCGACTTCATCCACGACAAGCTCTCGTCGATCTTCGACGCGGGCTCGCGGCATCGAGCTGAACAAGCAACTTCTTCAAGCTCGTCTCCTGGTACGACAACGAGTGGGGCTATTCGCAACCGCGTCGTCGACCTGACGAAGAAGATCGCCGCCGGCCTGTAATCCGGCACGGCTGCCGTTCCAGCAGCGAGTAGCGACCAGCGCGTCGCGAGCATCCAACCGCTCGTCACCGCCCGCTACTCGCTCTTTTTTCATCCCCCGCGCAACGCCTCTCGTCTCCGACTTCCTCCGCCATGTCGAAATTCAAATCCATCCGCGACCTGAACCTCGCCGGCAAACGCGTCCTGATCCGCGTCGACTTCAACGTCCCGCAGGACAAGGCCACCGGCGCGATCACCAACAACCAGCGGATCGTGGCGGCACTGCCGACGATCAAGTACGCGCTCGAGCAGGGCGCCGCGGTCGTGCTGATGTCGCCACCTCGGGCGGCCCGACGGCCAGAAGATCGCCAAGTTCTCGCTCCAGCCCGTCGCGGCGGAGCTGGCGAAGCTGCTCGGCCGGCCGGTGAAGTTTCTCGACGACTGCGTCGGACCCGCGGTCGAGGCGGCCTGCGCGCCCGGCGCGCTCCAGCCCGGCGACGTCGTGCTGCTCGAAAACCTGCGCTTCCACATCGAGGAGGAGGGCAAGGTGAAGCTCGAGGACGGCACTTCGAAGAAGCGGCCGACCCGGCGGCGGTCGCGGCGTTTCGCGACGAGCCTGACCCGGCTCGGCGACGTGTACGTCAACGACGCCTTCGGCACGGCCCACCGCGCGCATTCGTCGATGGTCGGCGTGAAGGTGCCGCAGAAAGGCCGCCGGCTTCCTGATGGAGGCCGAGCTCAAGGCGTTCGCCGCCGTGCTCGACCATCCCCAGCGGCCGCTGCTCGCGATCCTCGGCGGCGCGAAGATCGCGGACAAGATTCCGCTGATCAACAATCTCCTCGACAAGCGCCAACGAGATCATCATCGGCGGCGGCATGGCGTTCACGTTCAAGAAGGTCCTGAACAACGTCGAGATCGGCAAAAGCCTGTTCGACCCCGAGGGCGCCAAGATCGTGGCCGAGCTGGCGGCGAAGGCGAAGGCCAAGGGCGTGATGCTCACGCTGCCCGTGGACTACGTCTGCGGCGGACAAGTTCGCCGCCGACGCCGCGACGAAGCTGGTGGACGATGCCGACGGGCATCCCGGCCGGCTGGATGGGCCTCGACGTCGGGCCGAAGTCCATCGCGCTGTTCCGCGCCTCGATTCTGCGCTCGAAGACCATCGTCTGGAACGGTCCCGCCGGCGTGTTCGAGTTCGACGCGTTCGCCGCCGGCACCAAGGCCAGGCCGATGCGATCGCCGAGGCGACCGCCAACGGCGCGACCACCGTGGTCGGCGGCGGCGACACGGCCACCGCGGCCAAGAAATTCAAGGTCGCCGACAAGGTGACGCACTGCTCGACCGGAGGCGGCGCCAGCCTCGAGTTCCTCGAGGGCAAGGTGCTGCCCGGCGTCGCCTTTCTCGAGGCCTGAAGCGGCGCAGTTTCGAGTTCGGGTTCCGAGTTCCGCGTTGCGGTGGACGGATTCCGGGTGCGAAGCTGAGCTGCTCGGAATCCGCCATCCTGTCCTCTGCACATCATCCGTAGGTCGCGAGCAGCTCGCGACGCCGCGCCACCCGCGCACCATCCCTCGTTTCACCATGACACCTCGCAAAAAACTCATCGCCGGGAACTGGAAGATGAACAAGACGCCCGCCGACGGCGCGGCGCTTGTTCGCGAAATCGTCACCGCCGCCGGGAAGGTCACCGACGTCGACGTCGTCGTGTGCCCGCCGTTCGTCGCGCTCGAGTCGGTCGCGAAGGCGCTCGAGGGCTCGAACGTGAAGCTCGGGGCGCAGAACATGCATCCCGAGGCCAGCGGGGCGTTCACCGGCGAGATCTCGCCGGGGATGCTCCGGGCGATTTTCGCCACCCACGTGATTCTCGGCCACAGCGAGCGGCGGGCGTACTTCGCCGAGACGGATGAGTTCATCAACAAGAAGGTGCTTTCCGCGCTGAAGAACCAGCTGAAGCCGATCCTCTGCGTCGGCGAGACGCTGGCCGAGCGCGAGGCCGGCGCGACGCTCAAGGTCGTGCAGACGCCAGCTCGAGGGCGGCCTTGAGGGCGTGAGCAAGGACCAGGCGCCGACGCTGGTGATCGCGTACGAGCCCGTCTGGGCGATCGGCACCGGCAAGGTGGCGACGACCGACCAGGCGCAGGAGGTGCATGCGTACATCCGCGGCCTGCTCACGAAGCTCTTCACCGAGCCAGTGGCGCAGAAAATCCGGATCCTCTACGGCGGCTCGATGAAACCGTCGAATGCCCCGGAGCTTCTGGCTCAGAAGGACATCGACGGCGGGCTGATCGGCGGCGCCGCGCTCGAGTCGCGCAGCTTTGTCGAGCTGATCAAGGCCGGCGAAGCGATCAAGTAGTCGGCGCATCGCGACCGGCGGCCCGCTGCACGCGTGCCCGCCGGTGACGCCTGGGACCTCACGCTGGCTGGAACGCCGGGTGGAGATCGGCGAACGCATCTTCCCAGTGCCTCGCCGCCGGTCGGAGACCGGCGCCACCTGCCCGTACCGGGCCTGCAAGCAGGCGGCCTAGTGCGTCCATGAAACCATGAACTCAGGATGTGAAAGTCAGTCCCGCCCCGGGGGCAGAGACCGGGGTGCAGTCGACGGCAACTGCGTCGCAGCAATGCGGGGTGGGGAGCAGCCGGAGACGGAAGATCGGTCCCGAACGCAAGTGAACTCGATTCGGCATGTGCTCCGGGCGAGCCTGCTAGGCAAAGGCGAAGCCTGCCGCGCGAGCGGCGAGCCTGTCACGGTCCAGGAACTGCCAACACTGGAGACAGGACGGGGTGGGTGTGGTTGGAGCGGGAACGATCGGAAGGGATCATGGGATAAGTGGAGAGACCGGCCCGACGGACTGAGTCGAGCCGGAGTCAGAGCGTCCATAGTAGCCGTGAAGCCGGGTAACGCCGGGGGAGCGAAGGGACGCAGGAAGGCGAATGCGCGATGAACACGACGTTGGAAGCCACCCCTCCGCCAGTGCCCGCGAGGGCTACGCAAGGAGGAGACGTCCGCTCCCGCTGGGGGTGGGCGGAACCGGCGGTGTGGACCGAGCGCATGCTGACGGCCCTGGAAACAGGGGTGAAAGGAAACCAGTGGTTCAGCCTGATCGACAAAGTGTATGCGCAACGAACCCTGGGACTGGCTTGGGAAAAAGTGCGGTCCAACGCCGGCGGCAGTGGCGTGGACGGCATGACGATTGGTCGCTTCGCCAAAGACTGCCCCCGCGGGCTGCTCGCCCTGAATGAGCAACTGCGTCAGGCGACCTATCAGCCCAGTCCGGTCAAACGGTGCTGGATACCAAAGCCCGGCTCGTCCGAAAAGCGCCCCTTGGGCGTCCCCACGGTGCGGGATCGGATCGTGCAGACGGCGTTGCGAATGGTCGTGGAACCGATCTTCGAAGCGACGTTTGCCGAGCACAGCTACGGCTTCCGGCCCGGACGTGGTTGCAAAGACGCGTTACGCCGGGTGCAGCACCTCCTTGACGAGGGCGGCACCTGGATCGTCGACGCGGACTTGAAAGGCTACTTCGACACGATACCGCATGGGCGGTTGATGGAACGAGTCGGGGAACGTATTGCGGACGGTCGCGTGCTGGCCCTCATCCAAAGTTACCTCGAACAGGGGGTGATGGATGGGCTTAGCCACTACGAGGCTGGCGAGGAGGGTACGCCGCAAGGAGCGGTCATCAGTCCGCTGCTGGCGAATATCTACCTCAATCCGCTCGACCACCTCATGGCCGACGGTGGCCTCGAGATGGTGCGCTACGCCGACGACTTCGTCCTGCTGTGTCGGAGCCGGGAACAAGCACAGGCCGCCCTCGCTCGCGTGCAAACGTGGGTGGGGCAGCACGGTCTGACGCTGCACCCGGAAAAGACCCGGATCGTTGATGCGACCCAGCCGGGAGGCTTCGACTTCCTCGGCTATCACTTCGAACGCGGTTACCGCTGGCCGAGGAGGAAGTCCATGGATCGGTGTAAGGACCGCATCCGTGAGCTGACGCCGAGGACTTATGGTCACTCGCTCGAATGCTGCATCGATGACCTCAATCGGATGCTGCGCGGCTGGTTTGGCTACTTCCAACACAGCCATCGCACGACGTTTCCCCGGCTGGATGCGTATGTCCGCGGACGACTCCGCGCCATCCTGCGCAAACGACAGGGAAAGAGTGGTCGTGACCGCGGTTCCGATCATCGTCACTGGCCCAATCACTACTTCGCCGAGCGCGGCCTGTTCAGTCTGACACAGGCTTACGTCTTGGTCCGTCAGTCTCCTTGAGAGCCACTCGCTGACTGGAGAGCCGGATGCGGGAAATCCGCCTGTCCGGTTCGGAGGGAGGCGCGGCGCAACTCAATGCGCCGTGCCTACCCCTATCGCCCGAGCCTGGGATCCGCGTAGGCGGCGAGCTTGCTCGCGCCTCACGCATCCTTCCCCGAGCCGCGCCTGCAGGCAGACGGCCTACACCGGAGCCTGGGATCCGCGCAGGCTGCGAGCTTGCTCGCGCCCGAGCCCGGCGACACCACTCCGACGGTGCCCGTTCGTACGTGTGAGTGGGCTTCGCGGCGGGCCGGGTGATTTTTTTCTCGCGGACTCGCGAACACGGAACTCGTTTGCGGGTATGAACCGCCGCGCCGCCACCGTCTCCCGCACCGCGTCTTCGTTTGGGCTGGGCCGATTTCGTCGCCGGCTGACGGCGCTCGCCGCGACCATCGCGGCATTCGTCGGGCTCACCGTTTCCGCCTCCGCGGCCGCGGGCCGCTACGAGGTGACCTCCTTCGGCGCGTTCCGCGGCGACGTCGCGGCGGACACAGCCGTGATTCAGAAGGCGATCGACGCGTGCGCGGCGGCCGGTGGGGGCATCGTCGTGGTTCCGGGCGGCCTGCACGTGACCATCGGGTCGATTCAGCTTCGCTCGCACGTGGAGTTGAACCTCGAGCGCGGATCCGTGCTGCTGGCAAGCGGCCGGCACGACGACTTCACGAGCACCATTCCCTATCCCGTGACGACCCGGCCCGACGAGGTCGCGCCCCCGATCGGAGTCATGATCTACGCGAACGAGGTGGAGGATGTCGCGATCACCGGCGCCGGCACGATCGACGGCAACAGCCCGGCGTACGTGGAGAAGCGCGGCGTGGAGATCGACCAGGCGAAGGCGCTGCGGCCCTTCACCGTCGTGTTTCGCTCGTGCCGCCACGTGACGCTGCGGGACGTCACGATCCACAACGGCGCCTTCTGGACGGTGCGCACGCTCGGTTGCGACGACGTGCTGATCGCGGACCTGCGCATCGACAACAGCCTGCTGATGCCGAACAACGACGGCCTGGACATCGACTGGTCGTCGAACGTGCGGATTCGCGGCTGCAACATCGTGTCGGGCGACGACTGCATCGCGTTGAAGACCGCGCCACAAAGCACCGGAATTTCCCAGCCCTGCGAGAACGTCGTGATCACCGGGTGCACGCTGATGTCGCGCTCATCCGCGATCGTGATGGGGAGCGATGTCGTCGGAACCATCCGCAACGTCGTCGTGGATGCGTGCACGATCCGGGACAGCCATCGCGGCGTCTCGGTCCGGCTGAACATGTCCGGCACGATCGAGCACATCCTGTTTTCCAACCTCACGATCGAGACCCGGCTCTACGATCCGGCCTGGTGGGGCCGCGGCACGCCGATCGACGTGGTGGTCACGCCGTGGAACGACACGATGCGCGCCGGCGTGGTGCGCGACATCCGGTTTTCCAACCTGATCTGCCGGGGAGAAAACGGCATCGTGGTGTACGGATACGGGCCGGGGATGATCGACGGCGTGTCGTTCGATCACGTGTCGGTGCACATCGACAAGACCACGAAGTACGCCGGCGGGCACCAGGATTTCCGGCCGGCGCCATCGAACGCCTTCCCGGAAATGCCGACCAGCGGGTTCCTGCTGCGCAACGCCGCCGACGTGACGATTCGGAATTGTGCCGTGACCTGGGGGGAGCATCGGCCGGCGTATTACCAGCATGCCCTCGATGCGGAAAAATGCCCCGGTTTGAAGATCGAGAATTTCACCGGCGAATCGGCCGACCCGAAAAAGTTCGCGGCGCAGGTGATCCGGTAGCGCAGACGGGGACGGGTGACATAACGTCCGTCCATTTGCACGCGGGTCCGCGAGCGGGTGGTATTCGGATCGCAAATGGAGGGACCGGCTCCGTCCGGTCCGCGAATGTCGCCCGACGTTCGCGGACGACACGGAGGTCGTCCCTCCATTCGCAGCCACAGGCGCGAGCTATTTCATGCGGGTCGCCATCGAGTCGATCAGCGCCGCGAGAAAGTCCTTGTCGCCGGCCAGGGCGGCCAGGGCGTGTTGCGCCGCGCCGGTGTGTTCGCGGGCGAAACCGCGGGACGCTTCCAGCCCGTGCAGTTTCACGAAGGTCGTCTTGCCCGCCTTCGCGTCCTTCCCGGCGGTCTTCCCGAGCGTCGCGCTGTCCGCCGTGGCGTCGAGGATGTCGTCGATGATCTGAAACGCCAGCCCGAGGTGGCGTCCCACCATGCGCAGCGTGGCGAGCACGTCGGGGCTCGGAGCGCGAGCAAGCTCGCGGCCTACAGGGGTGGGGGACGCGGTCGAGGCGCGAGCGAGTTCGCGGCCTACGGATGAACCCGACGACTCCAAACCGACCATTCCGCCCATGACGAGCGCGGCCTCGATCATCGCCGCGGTCTTGTTCAGATGGATGAACTCCAGATCCGCCGCGGTGGCCTTCGGATTCTTCTCCGCGAGCAGGTCTTCCATCTGGCCGCCCACCAGCCGGCGGCTGCCGGCGGCAGCGGCGAGTTCCCGGACCAGCCCGGCGGCGAGAGCAGGGTGGTCGCCATAGCTCGTCGCCAGCAACTCGAAGGCATACGTCAGCAGGGCGTCGCCGGCGAGAAGCGCGGTTGCCTCGTCGAACGCCTTGTGGGCCGTGGGCCGGCCGCGACGAAGGTCGTCGTTGTCCATGCACGGCAGATCGTCGTGGATCAACGAGTAGGTGTGCAGGCACTCGATCGCCACCGCTGCGGGAATCGCGCGATCCTCGCGGACGCCGGTCAGCTTTGCGGCGGAGAGCAGCAGCACGGGACGCAGGCGTTTGCCGCCTGCCTGCAGGCTGTAACGCATGGCCTCGTGCAGGCGTGCCGGACGGGCACTCGCGGCGGGCAGGCAGGAGTCAATCCCACGTTCGACGTCTGCAACCACTCGGTTCAGTTCGGCAGCGAAATCCACGCCCATCTCCGTGCGCGAAAACCACGTCCGGTGCAAGGATACGCGTTGCGCGCGGACCCTGCCGCAACTGTACGAGGGGGCCCTACGGCCGTCTCGTGCAACGGCCGGGCCGCGTCGTCGCCCCGCCGCTGAACGCGCTCGCAAAACCGGGAAACGTGGAGTTGAGTCCCGGACTTTTCCGCCCATGCCCACGTACGAGTACTCGTGTCCCAAGTGCGGACACGTATTTGAACAGTTCCAGTCGATGAGCGACGCGCCGCTGAAGAAATGCCCGAAGTGCAAGAAAATGGGCGTAAGGCGACTCATCAGCGGGGGCGCCGGCCTGATTTTCAAGGGCACCGGGTTCTACATCACCGACTACAAGAACAAGTCGGGAGCGAAATCCGACTCCGAGTCCAAGAGTGCGGACAAGCCCGCGCCCAAGACGGAATCGAAGCCGGAGACCAAGACCGAATCCAAGCCCGCCGCGAAGTGAACGGACGGCGCATTTAGCTCGAGTTGCAGGTGCGTGGGAGCGCCGGCGCCCGCTCAGGCTGGGCGGATCCTCGCCTCGGCCGCCAGCGCGTGGCGGAACTGCGACCGGCGGAGTTTCCGCGGTTGCGCTCGCTCCGGTTTGGTGTGCAATCGCCGCGTGCCCGCCGGTGTTCCCGAACCGGCGGCGCGATGGCTTCGCTTCACCTCTCCCGAACCGGAATCCGCATGAACAAGAAGATCGAACGCGAACTCGCCGGCCCCAGCTGGACGGAAGTCATCCTCGGCGCGGTGCTGAGCCTGATTCTCGGCGTGGCGCTCGGCGCCGCGTATCTGGTGCTGAAACCGGTCGAGACCGTGCGGGAGCTCCCCAAGGAACCGGTGGCGGACATGGTGTATTTCATCAGCGGCTCGCGCGATGCGTCCCGGGCGCGTCAGGCCGAGGCGAAGCAAGCGGCGTTTTTGCGGGGCGGCTCGGTCGTGCTGAGCGAAGACGAACTGAACGTGCTGGTCGCTCCGGGGGCGGAGGCGAAGCCTGCGGCGCCCGCTGGCGGTTCCACCCTGACGCCCGGCGTCCCGAATTTTCGGATTCGCGACAGCGTGATGCAGGTGGCCGGGCCGGTGCGCCTGAGCGTGCTCGGGCTGGAGGATGAAATCGTCGTCCAGGCGCGCGGCGTATTCGAAAAGCGGAACGACGTCTTTGTTTTCTCCCCCACCGAAATCTACGTCGGATCGTGTCCGGTGCAGCGGCTGCCGGGGGTGCAGGGACTGCTGTTTGGGCGCGTGCTGGCCGCGGTCGTGGCCCCCGCCGAACTGGTGGCGGCGTGGCGCCGGGTATCCGACGCGGCGGTCGAAGGCTCGACGCTCCGGCTGACAGTGCCGTAAGGCGGGCCGCAGGCGGCCCCCCCCTCGAGCTGCGGCCGGCAACCGTCCCAGCACCCGGCGGCGACCGCGGGCATTGGAGACGCGACGCCCTCGTCGCGTTTCGATCGCGCGACGAAGGCGCCGCGGCCCGGCAGCGGTGACGCTTAAGGTTTGCCCGGCGGGACGCGGACCAGAAAGCTCCCCGCCAGTGTCGAAGAAGCTCAAGAACATCGGCATCGTCTCCCTGCTGACGGTGATCTCGCGCGTGCTCGGGCTGGTTCGCGACCAGTTGAGCGCGGCGATTTTCGGTGCGAGCGAACTGAACTCCGCGTTCATCACCGCCTTCAGCCTGCCGAACCTGTTTCGCCGGCTGCTCGGGGAAGGATCGCTCACGGCGGCGTTCGTGCCGACGCTGCAGGAGGAACTGCACGAGCGCGGCCGCGCCGGGGCGTTCGCGCTGCTGAACCAGGTGGTGACCTGGCTGCTGCTCGCGACCGGCGCGATGATGATTCTGGCGATGCTGGCCTTCAGCCAGTCGCGGCTGATCCCCGGACACGAGACGCGGTGGTACCTCGCGGCCGACCTCACGACGATCCTGTTCCCGTATCTGGTGATGATCTGTGTGGCCGCGGCGTTCAACGCCACGCTGAACGTCTTCGAGCATTTCACCGAGCCGGCGCTGTCCCCGATCTGGCTGAACCTGGCGATGATCGCGACACTCGGTGCGGGCGGGTTGTTTTATGCGAACTCGGAGCTCGGCCGGATGCACTGGCTGTGCGCGGGCGTGCTGGCCGGAGGGTTTTTGCAGATGGCCGTGCCGGGCGCTGTGCTGATCCGGCAGGGCTGGCGGCCGCGCATCGACACGGGCGTTTCGCTCCGTTTGCGGGAGATCGGCGCATTGATGGCGCCGGGCCTTTTCGGTACGGCGATCTACCAGATAAATGTCTTCATCTCGCGGCTGTTCGCGTTCTCGATCGATGACGCGTCGGCAACGCTGCTGTTCTACGCCAACCGGCTGATGGAGCTGCCGATCGGCGTGTTCGCGATCGCGGTCGCAACCGTGGTGTATCCGCTGATTGCGCGGCACGCCGCGGAGAAGAACCACACCGCGATGGCGGACGACTACCGGAAGGGGCTGCGCTTGATTCTGATCATCAATGTCCCTGCGGCCATCGGACTCGCGCTGCTGAGCGACCCCATCGTCCGGGCGATTTACCAGCACGGCCGGTTTTCGGCCGCGGATTCGCGCGCGATGGCACCGCTGCTGGCGCTCTTCGCGATCGGCATGCCGTTCTTCTCGATCGTCAGCGTCACCACTCGGGCGTTCTACGCGCTGAAGGACACGGTGACGCCGGTCAAGCTGGCCGCGGTCAGCTTCGTCATCAACGTGGGGCTGAGCTGGGGCTTGAAGGACGTGCTCGGCGCGCCCGGCCTCGTGCTGGCAAGCACGGTCGCAATCATCGTGCAGACGCTCGGAATGCAGCACCTGCTCGCTCAGCGGATGCCGGGGATGCGGTTCGGCGACATCTGGCGGACGATCGGCAAGGTGGCGGTGGCCTCCGTCGGGATGGGGCTGGTGGTGATCGGGGCGTGGTGGGCGCTGCGTTCCGCCGCCCACAGCCGACATGCCGCCGAGTTGGGAGCGGTGTTCGGCGTGATTCCCGTCGGCGCGGTGGTGTATGCGGCGATCTTGTGGGTGCTGCGGGTCGAGGGACGCGACGAGATCACCGACGTCCTGGCGAAGCTGCGCGGGCGCTGGCTGAAATAGCTGCGCGGGCGCCGCGGCTGAAATGAGCCGCGCTGGGCAACCGGCGGGAGCGAGTGGCACATCCGGGCGCCGGGTGACGGGAATGCAGGCGACCGGCCGGCGCTTCGACGCTGGCGAGGTCCATCGCGCCGAAGTGCGGTCGCGATTCTTCCGCTGCGGCAACTTGTGATCTGCGGGCAGCTGGCACAGCATTGGCGCAACGAACCGGAGAAGCACCATGGCGACGCCGTCCGCACCCGATGACATTCCTGTGACCCATAATGAACCGGAAATGCGGTTCGAGGCGCAGGTCTACGGTGAACTCGCGGTCTGCGAGTACCAGCTCGAGGGTGAAAATCGGATGGTGTTCACGCACACGTACGTGCCGCCGGAGCTGCGCGGTCGCGGCGTGGCGCAGAAGCTGGTGCGCGTCGCACTCGAGCATGCCCGTGAACACCACCGGCAGATCGTGCCGGCGTGCTCCTACGTCGCCGCCTTCGTGAAGCGAAACCCGGAGTACCAGGAATTGGTGGCGTAGCGAAACCCGGGGGTTGCGAAGGATGGCGGCGCTCGTGGATCGACTGGAGGGACGACCTCCGTGTCGTCCGCGAATATCGGGTGACGTTCGCGGACCGGACAGAGCCGGGCCCTCCACTCCGGAACGGCGCGATGTTTGCGGATCCATCCGACGCCGGGCGACCTTCGCGGACCGGACACGGGCGGAAGTTGCGATTTCCGCCGCGCGTGATTGCGTCCGGGATCGTATGTCGCACCTGTTCGAACCCTTTCACCTCCGATCGGTCACGCTGCGCAACCGCGTGGGGGTGTCGCCCATGTGTCAATACTCCTGCGACGACGGCGTGGTGACCGACTGGCATCTCGTTCATCTCGGATCGCGGGCGATCGGCGGCGCCGGACTGGTGATTGTCGAAGCGACGGCGGTTTCGCCGGAGGGCCGGATCACGCCGGGCGACGCGGGCATCTGGTCGGACAAGCACGTGGAACCGCTGGCGCGGATCACCCGGTTTCTCCGTCAGCACGGCGCCGTTGCCGGAATTCAGATCGCGCATGCCGGACGCAAGGCGTCCGCCGCCCGGCCGTGGGAGGGCGGCCAGCACCTGTCGGACGCGGCGGGAGGCTGGACGCCGCTGGCGCCGAGCGCGCTGGCGTTCGGCGACGGGCTCGACCGCGTGCCCCACGCGCTGACCGTCGACGAGATCCGGCGGGTGCAGGCGGAATTCACCGCCGCCGCCGGGCGGGCGCAGGCCGCGGGCTTCGAGTGGCTCGAACTGCACTGCGCCCACGGTTATCTCAGCCATGAGTTTCTTTCGCCGCTCTCGAATGTCCGGACCGACGAGTATGGCGGCAGCTTCGAGAACCGCATCCGGTTCGTGATCGAAACGGCCCGCGGGGTGCGGGCGGTCTGGCCCGAGCGGCTGCCGCTGACGGTGCGGCTCTCGTGCAGCGACTGGATGGATGGCGGTTGGACGATCGACGAGTCGGTCGAGCTGTCCCGTCGTTTGAAGAGCGAAGGCGTGGATCTGATCGATTGCAGCTCGGGCGGTTCCGTTCCGCACGCGAAGATCAAGATCGCGCCCGGTTACCAGGTGCCATTCGCCGAGCAAATCCGGCGCGAGGCCGCGATCGCCACGGCGGCCGTGGGATTCATCACCGATCCAAAGCAGGCGGACGAAATCGTGCGCGCGGGGCGCGCCGATCTCGTGTTGCTGGCCCGCGAGTTCTTGCGCGATGCGTACTGGCCGATGCACGCGGCGTCGGTGCTGGGAGCCGCCGCCTCGCTGGCCGCGCCGGCGCAATACGATCGGGCCTGGTACAAATGAACTCTCTCCCGACACGAACCATCGCGCCGACGGAACTCCTCGCGGCACTGAACTGGCGGTACGCGACGAAGAAATTCGACCCGGCGAGGAAGATTCCCGCCGAATTGTGGAACGCGCTGGAGGACGCGCTGGTGCTGTCGCCATCGTCCATCGGCCTGCAGCCCTGGAAATTTCTTGTCGTCACGGATGCCGCCGTGCGGGCGAGACTCCGGGCGGCGGCACGCGACCAGCCGCAGGTGACGGACAGTTCGCACTACGTCGTGCTGGCGGTGCGCCGGAATCTCGGCGCCGAACACGTCGCCCGGCACATCGATCGCATGGCGGCGGTGCGCGGCGTTCCACCGGAGTCGCTGGCGCGGCTGGCGGAGATGGCGCGCGGCGCCGTCGAGGAGGCGCGCGGGGAGGGGCGGCTGGACGTATGGCAGACGCACCAGCTCTACATCGCGCTGGGAAGTTTCATGACCGCCGCCGCGCTGCTCGGGGTGGACACCTGTCCGATGGAGGGGTTCGAGCCGGAGCGATTCGACGAGATTCTCGGCCTGGCCGGCACGGATTTCGCGAGCGTGGTGTCCTGCGCCGCCGGTTACCGGGCGCCGGACGACAAGTACGCGACTGCGAAAAAGGTGCGCTTCCCGCGGTCGGAACTGATCGTGCAGGTGTAAGCCGGATCGGCCCGGGGCTCGCGGAACCCCGGGCGCCGCCGGTCGGACCGGCGCTACCCAGGCCGGCGCGATTCGGAGCGGCTAGCGCCGGAGTTACGCCGCGAATACCGCTGCCCGCTCGGCGGCGGTGAGTTCGCGCCAGCGGCCTGGCGCCAGGTCGCCGAGCCGGAAGTCTCCCATGCGGACGCGGATCAGCCGCAGGGTCGGATGGCCGATCGCCGCGGTCATCCGCCGCACCTGGCGGTTCTTCCCCTCGGTGAGCTCCAGCGCGATCCAGCAGTCGGGCACCGACGGACGCCGGCGGATGGGAGGGTCTCGCGGCGCGGGCGGCGGCACGGGCTCGAGCAGCCGGGCGCGACACGGCCGGGTGGCGAACTCCTTCAGCTGTATCCCGTGTTCCAATTCGGCGAGTCTCGCGGGGGAAGGCACGCGCTCGACCTGGGCCCAGTACTCGCGCCGGTGCGCATTCTGTGGATCGAGCAGCCGTGTATTCAGTCCCGGTTCGTTGCTGAGCAGCAGCAGGCCCTCCGAATCCGCGTCGAGCCGGCCGACCGGATAGACATGACCCGGCAAGCCGAACTCCGCCAGCGGGCGCCAGCGGGAACCAGGCTCGGGGGTGAACTGGGACAAGACGCCGTACGGCTTGTTGAAGGCGAGGAGCACGACCGAAAAGGAACGAACAACGGCGGCGCGCGGGAGCAAGCCGCATCGTCGGACCTCCACTTGCCCGCGGAGACTGGCGCCACTCGAACCCGGCACGCACGAAAGCTTCGGAGATCGTCCAGGCAGCCGAAGGGCGACCGCGCCAGGCTGGTGCGGTCGGGTCACTCATGCGATCTCACGCCGCCGCGTTCTGGCTGGGCGGCATCGCGTGGCGGCTCGCCACCGCGGGCAGTCTCACGCGCGTTCCGGAAGTTCCGCCCGATGCTCGCGGGTTCCGGTTCCCTTGCCACCGGATCGATTTTCCCCTGTCGATTGGGGGTTCCCTTCCTCTCATGCGCGCCATTCATATCACCGCCGTCAATGAACTGAAACTCGTCGACGTGCCTCGGCCGCGACCGGCCGCCGGAGAGGCGCTGGTCGAAATCCGCGCCGCCGCGCTCAATCACCGCGATGTCTGGATCAAGCTCGGGCAGTACGCGGGCTTGAAGTACCCGTGCTTGCCGGGTTCCGACGGTGCCGGGGTGGTGACGGAAACGGGCGAGGGCGTCGATCGCGGATGGATCGGTCGCGAAGTGATCATCAATCCGAGCTTCAACTGGGGGGCCAGCGAGCGGGCGCAGGGAGACGGGTTCACGATTCTCGGCCTGCCGCGGGATGGGACCTTTGCGGAGGCGATCGCGGTTCCGGTGGGACAGCTTGCGCCGAAGCCGGAGCGGCTCTCATGGGAGGAAGCGGCGGCCGTGCCGCTCGCCGGACTGACCGCGTGGCGTGCCATCTCGTCGCGCGCCCAGCTGATCGGTGGCGAGCGGGTGCTGGTCAACGGGATCGGCGGCGGCGTGGCGGTGTTCGCGCTGCAGTTTGCGATCGCGCACGGTGCCGAAGTGTGGGTGACCTCGAGTTCGAACGAAAAGATCGAGCGCGCCCGGCAACTCGGCGCCAAGGGCGGAGCGAACTACACCGCGCCGGACTGGCAGAAGAAGCTGGGCGGGCCGTTCGACGTGATCGTGGACAGCGCCGGCGGGGACGGATTCGAGAGCCTGCTCGATCTGGCGGCGCCCGGCGGCCGGATCGTCTTTTACGGCGCGACGCGCGGCAACCCGCCGGCGCTCGCGATGCGAAAGATCTTCTGGCGGCAGCTTTCGCTGCTCGGCACCACGATGGGTTCGCCGTCGGATTGGTGGGCGATGACCAACTACCTTGCCCGTCACGAGATCAAGCCGGTGGTCAGCGAGGTGGTGCCGCTCGAGCGCGCGCCGGAGGCGTTCGAGCGGATGGAGCACAGCCGACAGTTCGGGAAGCTGGTCGTGCGGGTGCGCTGAGCATTTGTCACAATCCGGCGCTTCCGGAAGAGAAGGGCGTGGCCTTTTCACCGACGGCGCGACGAGTGATGCTGGCGACGGACCTGCCCAGGATCGTTTCCCAGTTGCTCGGGGCGATCGCCTTCCTCAGTCGGGCACGCCACCGGCGCAGTCAACAGGGTCGAACCCGAACCGGCGCTCGTTCCGCCAAATTATCTCATCACGATGGGCGAGCCGTCCGAGCCGCTCAAATCGGTCATCGCGGAGTTCCAGGCGCGGGTGAAATAGGACCGGCCCTCTCGTCCGCGGCGGCTTTCGCGTCGTAGAATTCCTTCAGGGTGAAGAACGCCATCTTCTTCACGCCATTCTCGCCGATCAGGCCCTTGCGGTTCCAGCCGTCCTGGATGTGCGGCAGCGGCCGCCGCGGCGACCGGAAGTCGCACAGGATCCACGGCGTCGCCCCGCGCCACTGCGGAATCCGCTGGAGCATCGTGAGCGTCTGGCGGTACACGTCGTCCTGATACTCCTCGCTGAACCGGGTGAGCTTGTCGGCGTGGAACCCCTGCAGCGCGTCGGCGCCAAATTCGCTGATCACGACCGGCTTGTCGTATTTCAGCGTCCAGCGGATCTTTGGCAGCTTGTCGGGCAGCCCGACGTACCAGCCGACGTACTCGTTGAAACTGAGCAGGTCGGTGTAGGCGCCGAAGGGATCGCCGACGATCTTGTGGTTGTCGTCCGCCGGGTCGGTTTCCACCTCCATCGCGGCCGAGACCAGGCGCCCGGAGTCGAGCGAGCGGGCGAGATCGACGAGGCTCTTCAGGAACCGCGTGCGCGGCTCGCTCACCGGCGTCTCGTTCGCCACCGACCAGACGATCACGCTGGCCCGGTTGCGGTCCCGAACCACCAGGTCGGCGAGCTGCGCCTGCGCATTGGCCAGCGTGCCCGGATCCTCCCAGTGAATCGTCCAGTAGACGGGCACTTCCTCCCAGAGCATCAGCCCGAGTTCATCGGCGACGCGCGCCATGTACTCGTTGTGCGGATAATGCGCCAGCCGGACGAAGTTGCAGCCGAGCTCGCGCGCCCAGCCGAGCAGCATCCGGGCCTCCGCCTCCGTCGTGACCCGGCCGCCGCGCAACGGATCCTCCTCGTGCAGGCTGACGCCGCGCAGGAACACGGAACGGCCGTTCAGCAGAATGTCGGCTCCGCGGGTCTCGATCGTCCGGAATCCGATCCGGTCGGAGATGTGGTCATCGCCGGCCGCGAGCTCGACGGTGTAGAGCTTCGGATGCACGGGAGACCAGAGCGCGAGCCGCGGTGCGGGAAACTCGACGTGCGCGACGCCATCCGCCCCGGCCTCCGCCGTTGCGACCAGTCCGGCCTCGGGAATCGAGATCGTGACCCGCCGCGACGCCGGTGACGCGCCGGCCGCGGCCGGCGGCCCATCGAGGCGGACGGTCGCCTCGATCCGGTCGCGGCCGCCCTTCGGAAACTGCACGTGATAATCGCGGATGAACGTTGCGGGAGTTTCCACCAGCAGCACGTCGCGGGTGAGGCCGCCGTAGTTCCACCAGTCGGTGTTGATGGTCGGCACGCCCTCGGGCCGTCGGCGGTTGTCGACGCGCACGACGAGGGAGTTCGCGGTCGGGTTCACCCGGCCTGTCACCTCGAACTCGAACGGCGTGAACCCGCCCAGGTGATGGCCGAGCTTGCGGCCGTTGAGGTACACGTCGGCCTCGTAGTTTGCCGCGCCGAAATAGAGAAACAGCCGGTGGCCGGGTGCCGACGGATGCCAGTCGAACTTGCGCCGGTACCAGACGGTGCCCTCGTAGTAGAACAGTTTCTGGTCCTGGGAATTCCAGTCGCCGGGCACGTCCAACGTCGGGCTCTGGTCGAAATCGTACTCGACGAGATCGGTCTTGTCGCGGGGCTTCCGGTCCAGGAAGTAGCCGCCGGTCGGATTGGGCGAGGCGTCGAACGGCTCGAGCCGGTAGTTGTAATACCCGTTGAGGTACGGATCGACGATGACGGACCATTTGCCGTCGAGGTTCAATCCAGGCCGCGCATAGACGTTGAGCAGGGCGGTGTCGGCGCGGACGGCGCCGGCGGAGAGCAGGGCGGTCATGACGAGAACAACGCGGAGTTTTGGCGTAGGCATGGTGGAAGGTTCCGGCCGGGGGGGGCGCTCACGAATGCTCGGTCACGCTCGCGGCCACGACGGAGGGCTGGGAGAGGTGGATGCGTTCAGGGAAGAACCGTGATCATTTGCCGCAGGACGAGTGCGGAGTCGGCGGAGCTGTCTCCGACCAGAAGTTCGACGCGTCCGGGCTCGACGACCCACGCCTGCCGTTCCGGCGCCCAGTAGGCGAGATCCCGCGCGGCGAGGCGGAGCGTCACCTCCCGCGTCTGGCCGGCTGCCACCCGCACGCGCTCGAAACCGCGGAGCTGTTTCAGCGGGCGGCTCACCTTCGAATCGGGATAACGCACGTAGAGCTGGGCGACCTCGTCGCCGTCGCGTGCGCCGGTGTTCGTGAGGTCGAAGCTGACCGAGAGGACGCCGTTGGGCGCCAACGACGCGGCGTTCGTCCGCAGCCGGGAGAAGCCAAACGTCGTGTAGCTGAGCCCGTAGCCGAACGGGTATTGCGGCTCACCCGTGAAGTACAGGTAGGTGCGTCCGTGCTTCAGGTCGTAATCCATCATCGGCGGGAGCTGGTCGATCGATTTCGGCCAGGTCTGCGCGAGCTTCCCGCCGGGATTGACGTCGCCGAAAATGACGTCGCCGAGCGCGTGCCCGAGCTCCTGGCTGGCGTGCGTCAGGTGCAGGATCGTCGTGGCGTTCTGCGCGGCCCACGGCAGCGCGTAGGGAAAATTCGAGATCAGGACGACGACGGTGCTCGGGTTGGCGGCCTGCACCCGGCGGATGAAGTCCTCCTGGTCCGCTTGCAGGACGATGTCCTTCCGGTCGATCGCTTCCTTGCCCTCGCTCGGGGAGCGCACGAGCCCCCAGCCGCCGGCGCCGATCGGATCGTTGCCGACGCAGACGATCGCGACGTCGGCGGTGCGGGCGATTCCGACGGCGGCATCGCCCATGTCGGCGATCCACTCGATCTTGACCTTTTCGCCGGCGACCTCCTCGAGCCCGAGCACGGGCGTGATGGTGTAGGGGGCGGTGCCGCCATACCAGTCCGGCAGCACCGTGTTGGCGAGCGGCCCGACCAGCGCGACTCGCCTGATCGTCGTGCGATCGAGCGGAAGCAGTCCGGCGGAGTTCTTCAGCAGGACGATGGATTCCTGGGTCACCTTGCGCACCAGGGCGTGCGTTTCCGGGCGGTTCCAGGGCTCCGGCCCGTCGCCCCGTCCGATCCGCGCGTACGGCACGCGATCGTCAGGATCCAGCAGGCCCAGCCGCAGCGAAGTGCGAAACACGCCCCGCAGCGCGGCATCGACGTCCTTTTCCGTGATCAGGCCCCGCTGGATGGCTTCGGCGACCGCGTCCTTGTGCTTGTCGAGAAAATCATTGATTCCCGCCTTGATGCAGGCGGCGGCGGCGGAGGCGAGGTCGGGGAACGCCTTGTGCGCGCTGACGAGCAGGCTGAGTCCGCGGCCGTCGGTGCTGATGATTCCGTCGGCGCCCCATTCACGCATCACGACGTCGCGCAGGGCGGGGCTGACGTGGTCGGGGATGCCGTTGACGGAATTGTAGGACGCCATGAGCGAGCGGGCTCCGCCCTCGACGATGGCCATCTCGAAAGGCTTGGCGTAATACTCGCGCCAGAGACGCTGGCCGAAGTTCGAGGACGAGCTTTCGCGGCCGTCCTCGTTGCTGTTGGCGAGAAAATGCTTCAGCAGGCTGGCGGTCTTCCAGTACTTCGGATCGTCGCCCTGGAGCCCGCGCACGAACGCGACTGCCAGCGTGCCGACGTGAAACGGCTCCTCGCCATAGACCTCCTCGGTGCGGCCCCAGCGGGGATCGCGTGCGAGGTCGGCGTTCGGAGCCCGGACGATCAGACCCGAGCGGTCGTATTTGGGGCTCTGGAAAAGATAGCGCGCCTCTTCCGCCTCCTCGGCGGCCACCTGGCGGATCAGCGCGGGATCCCATGTCGAGCCGAGTCCGTACGCCTGGGGAAACTGCGTCGTGGCGGTCGGATTGCGCCGGCCCCAGTTGCTCGGACCGCCCTGGGCGACGCCGTGGTAGCCCTCGATGTGACGCGAGCCCTTCACGCCCAGCCGCGGGACGGCGGCCTGCATCGCCATGCAGTCGATCTTTTCCTGGAGCGTCATGCGGGCGAGCAGGTCGTCGATCCGCTGCTCGGCGGGCAGGTCCGGATTCCGGAACGGCAGATCCGGCGCCGGCGCTTGCGCGAACGCGGCGGCGGACGCGCTCAGTCCGACGGCGACAAACCAACCAAGGAGTGCGAGATTCGAGGGGCGGGGTGACATCGGGTGAAGCGGAGTGCGGCGGGGTGGCAGGGTCAACGTTCGGGCGGGCGGGCGAGTCGGACCTGCGAAGCGGAAAGCGGGCTGGGGAGGCCGGGTGAAATGGAGGGAATGCGCGGGAGCCGGCTTCGGGGCGGGCGACGGGGTAGGAGGACGGGGCAGCCGGTTGCCGGAAGGCGGGTTTCCAGGACAACCGGTTGAATCCCAGCGGCCCGACGCGGACGGCCGGCGAAGGTTTCTGAAACTTTTCGCGCGGATCTGAGTTTTGAAGGCACCATGCAGTTCCCCGAGTCCGTTCTGCGAGACGTCCGCCAGTCGGTGCGCAGCCTTGCCCGCGAAAAGAGCTTCACGCTCACCGCGCTGGTGATTCTCAGCCTCTGCCTCGCCGCGAATGTCGCGATCTTCGCGATCGTGGACGGGGTGCTCCTGAAACCGCTGCCTTTCCGCGACCCGCACCAGCTGGTCGTCGTGGCGAACGCCTATCCGAAAGCCGGCGTCGAGCGCGCCGGGGCATCCGTTCCCCATTACCTCGAGCGGAAGGGGATCGCTGCCTTCGCCGAGGTCGCCGCCACCCGCGACTGGGGCGTGACGATCGGCGAAGCCGGTTCGCCCGAGCGAATCGACGCGACCTATGCCACGCCGTCGTTCTTCCGTCTGCTAGGCGCCACGCCGGCGCTGGGGCGAACGTTCACGGAGGAGGAGGGCAACTATGGCAAGAACAACGTGGTCGTCCTCAGCGATGGACTCTGGCGGCAGCGCTTTGGGGCGGATCCGGCGGTGATCGGCCGCACGCTGCGCGTCGACACGACGCCGTACACGATCATCGGGGTGATGCCGCGCGGGTTCCGGTTCCTCTCCCAGCGCGCCAGGCTGTGGACTCCGCTCTGTTTCTCCGACGACGATCGCAAGCCCGAGAACCGGCATGCGAACAACATGCAGATGTTCGCCCGGCTGCAGCCCGGCGTATCGGCCTCCGTGGCGCAGGCGCAGGTGGAGGCGATGAACGCGCGCATGCTCAAGACCGACCCGTTTGCGAAAGTCGTCGAGGGGGCGGGATTTCACACGATCGTTCGCGACCTCGGCGACGATTATGTCGCGCAGCTTCGTCCCGTGCTGCTGCTGCTGCAGGCGGGCGTGCTTTTTCTGCTGCTGATCGGGGCGGTCAACCTCGCGAATCTCCTGCTCGTGCGCGCCACTGGCCGGGCGAAGGAGTACTGCGTGCGACAGGCGCTCGGCGCGAGCTGGTGGCAGCTGGCGCGCGGGCTGACGACGGAGTGCATCGTCCTCGCGCTCGCCGGCGGGGTGCTCGGCCTCGGGCTGGGCGCCGCGGCCTTGCGCGGCATCGTGGCGCTGTCGGGCGATCAGCTGCCGATGCGGGTCGCTCCGGGAGTCGACCTGATGGTTTGCCTCGTGGCCCTCGGCGGCTCGCTGGTGCTGGGCCTGCTGCTCGCCGTTCCGGTGCTCTGGCACACGCTGCACGGCAACGTCAGTGCGGCGCTCTCGGTCGAGTCGCGCGGGGGCACGACCTCGCGCAGCGTGCACCGGCTGCGACACGTCCTGATCGTCGCGCAGATCGCCCTCGCGTTCGTGCTGCTGGCCGGCACCGGAATGCTCGGCCTGAGCTTCGTGCGCGTGCTGTCGGTGAATCCCGGATTCATTCCGGAGAACGTGCTCACCGGCGTGGTCTCGCTGCCGTGGGTGAATTACAAGGAGGACGCGCAGCGCGTGGCGTTCGTTGGCAAGCTGCTGACCGAGTTGCAGGCGCTGCCCGGGGTGAAATCGGCGGCGATCAACACCGCCGCGCCGTTTTCCGGAAACAACAACGACAACGCGATCTGGGTCGAGGGGCACCGGATGGAGCCCGGGGAGTCGCTGCAGGCCCACTACACGAGCGGAGTCGACGGCGATTTCTTCCCGACGCTCGGCGTGCCGTTGCGCGAGGGGCGGTTCCTCACCGCCGCGGACACGCAGGGCAAGCTCAAGGTTTGCGTCGTCGACGAGGACGTGGCGCGGCGCTACTGGCCGAAGGGCGGCGCGATCGGTCACCGGCTTTCGAACGGCCCCCCGGACAAGGACACCGACTATTTCACGATCGTCGGCGTGGTGGGCGCCGTGAAACAGGCCGACCTGGCCGACCGCAAACCAAACGGCGCGGTGTATTTTCCGTACGGGCGCTACGCGTCGTCGTCGTTCACGGTGATGGTGCGCACCAGCCAGTCGCCTTTGCTGGCGGGGCCGGTGCTGCGCGCGGCCGTGCTGAAGATCGACCCGGAGCTGCCGTTGCACGATCTCAAGACGATGACCGCGCGGGTGGAGGAGAGCGTTGCCGGACGACGGGCTCCGCTGCTGCTGGCGGGTATTTTCGCAGGGGTGGCGCTGGTGCTCGCCGCGATCGGGATCTACGGCGTCCTTGCGTACACGGTCGCGCAGCGGCAGCGCGAAATCGGTGTGCGGATGGCGCTCGGTGCTATGCCGGAGCAGATTCTCGCGCAATTTCTCGGCCTTGGGTTGCGGATGCTGTTGGTGGCTCTGCCGCTCGGATGTCTCGGAGCTTGGCTGGCCGGACGGGGCATGAGCGGGCTGCTGTTCGGCGTGCGTCCGGAAAACGCGCTGGTGCTCGGCGGAACCGCCGCCGTGCTGGCGGTTGCCGCCATGCTGGCCTGTCTGCTGCCGTCGCGCCGCGCCGCGCGCGTCTCGCCCATCGAGGCGCTGCGCGCGGGGTAGCACGAGAATACCGGCGCCTGCAAGCAGGCAGCCTATCGGGATCGAAGGCGCACGCCTCTCGCGGCGGCCGCGACCGCTGCGCGTATTTGGGCGGACGCGCCACTCGTCGGCGACGGCGTTGGCCAAGAAATGAGCATGCTTCCCCAAAAACCGCTGCGACGGCCCGGCGCGTCGCAGCCTAAAGTCACGGCCTCCACTCCCTCATTCCATGGCAAATCTCAGTGATCGTCTTTCGCAAAACATCGCCGGTCGTTACTACGTGGACAACACGTGCATCGATTGCGACCAATGCCGCGTCACCGCGCCCGATTTCTTCGCGCGCGACGAGGACTCGGGCATGTCGTTTGTGTCGCGCCAGCCGGCGACGAACGAGGAAGTGACGCTGCTCGAGCAGGCGCTGGCCGAATGCGCCACCGGCTCGATCGGCAACGACGGGGCCTAAGTCGGGCCAGAGGATCGTTCGTCTTCTGATCGCCACGGTGCGACTCGGGCGATGCCACCACAGCGATGCCGTGACCGCTCGCCCGGCCAACCGGCCTCCGCGCGAATCGTCCCTCCTGTAATGCCATATAATGGATGACAATCGGACCCGCTCGCGGACGGTTGCGCTGGGTACGACCGGGGGCGCCTGGTAAATTGCCGGCGGTGGTCGGATCTCCGGGATATCGCGGGAACGTGTCTGCGCGGTGGCGCACTATGCGCGCCAAACCCGAGATCTGCCATGAACGAAACTTCCGCCGCCAATCCGCCTGTCCGTTTGCCGATTCAACCCGTGTTGAAGGGCCAGGTGGCCCTGGTGACCGGCTCGAGTTCCGGCATCGGTCAGGAGATCGCCGTCGCCATGGCCAAAGCGGGCGCGGACGTGGTGATCAACTACGCTCACAGTGAGGGCGGGGCCGACGAGGCGGCGGAACAGGTGCGGGCCGCCGGTGCGCGGGCGATTGTGGTCGGGGCGGACGTGAGCAAGGAGGCCGACGTCCAGGCCATGTTCACGCGGGCCTGCCAGGAACTCGGGACGGTGGACATTCTCGTCAACAACTCCGGCATCGAGGTCGACGTGCCGTTCGACGCGATGACGCTCGCGCAGTGGCAGCAGGTGATCGATGTGAACCTGACCGGCCAGTTCCTTTGCGCCCGCGAGGCGGTGCGCGAATTCAAGCGCCGCGGCATCCGTCCGGAGGTGTCCTGTGCCGCGGGCAAGATCATCTGCATGAGTTCGGTCCACGAGGTGATTCCGTGGGCCGGGCACGTGAATTACTGCGTGTCGAAAGGCGGGGTGAAGCTGCTGATGCAGAGCCTGGCGCAGGAGGTCGCGCCGGATCGGATCCGCGTCGCCAGCATCGCCCCGGGGGCGATTCGCACGCACATCAACCGGCATGCCTGGGACACGCCGGCGGCCTACGCGCAGCTGATGACGATGATCCCGTACGGACGCATTGGCGAACCGGAGGACATCGCGCGGCTGGCCGTCTGGCTGGCCTCGGACGAGGCGGACTACATCACCGGCACGACCATCCTGATCGACGGCGGGATGACGCTGTATCCGAGTTTTGCCGGCGGAAAAGGATAGCCTTCGG
Source organism: uncultured Verrucomicrobiae bacterium (assembly GCA_963705935.1). GTDB lineage: Bacteria > Verrucomicrobiota > Verrucomicrobiia > Opitutales > Opitutaceae > Opitutus. The sequence continues at coordinate 1,008,793 of OY970130.1, forward strand.
CCGGCGGAGGCGCGCCTGCAACCGGACAGACTGCAGGACCGCGCACGAATGCCGGGGCGACCTGCATGTGCACGAATGGGGGCATGCGACCTCCGTGGCGTCCGCGAATCTCGGGCGACCTTCGCGGACCGGACGGAGCCGGTCCCTCCACTCCGGTCACCGGGCGACGTCCGCGGATCGGCTGGAGGGACGACCTCCGTGTCGTCCGCGAATACCGTGGCGACGTTCGCGGACCGGACGGAGCCGGTCCCTCCATCTGGCACCGGGCGACGTCCGCGGATCGGCTGGAGGGACGACCTCCGTGTCGTCCGCGAATCTCGGGCGACGTTCGCGCGGCACGACAACCTGCGCGGCGGGGAGCTACGCCGCGGCGGCGTCGGCGCCGGCGGCCTCGCCGAGCGCATGGGCCCGGCTGCGCTGGGCGTATTTCACCCACCGCCGGAGCTTCCAGCGCCGGTACATCAGGATGCCGCGGGTCCATTCGTCGATGATCATGGCGACCCAGATCCCGGTGAGTCCGAAACCGAGCTTGACCCCGAGAAACCAGGAGAGCGGAACCCAGACGCACCACATTTCCACCGCGCCGATCTGCACTGGGAACCGCGCATCGCCGGTCGCCCGGAGCGAATTGATGACGATGATGTTGAACACCCGGCCGGGCTCGAGCAGGACGGCAAACCGCAGCAGCAGCACGCCACCGGCCAGGATCCGCGCATCGTGCGTGAAGATGCGCAGGATGTAGGGCGCCGAAATCGCGACGGCGAGGATCGCCACCGAGGCAATGGCGAACCCGATCCGCAGGCTCTTCAGCAACTCCCGGTAGGCGTCGTCAAACGCGCCGGCGCCGACCAGGTGACCGATGAGGATCTCGGTGCCGAGTCCGAGCGCGATGCTGAAGATCATCACGAGTCGCATGACCTGCATCGTGTACGACTGGATCGCGAGGCTTTCGCCGCCGATGCGGGCGACGAACGAGGTCACGACCATCAACGCGACCCAGTAACTGAGCTGCTCCCCGGCGGCCGGGAGGCCGATGTGCAGGATCCGGCCGACGTGCTGGCGCGAAATGGCGATGAAATCACGCAGGCGCGGCTGCAGTTTCGTCCGGTACTCGAGCAGGATCCAGAGCGCGACGCAGGCAAGGCAGCGGCTCAACACACTCGAGAGGGCGACGCCGAGCACACCCATCCGCGGCACGCCGAACCAGCCGTAAAGCGCGGTGCAGACGCCGACGATGTTGACGACATTCTGGCCGAGGGTGACGAGCATCGCGTCGCGGGTGTGCCGGTGCGCGCGCAGCACCGCGGAGATCGACATGTTCATCGACTCCATGAACAGCGTGCCGCCCATCAGCGTGAGAAACGGCAGGCCGAACTGCATCAGATTCGCGGGCAACTGCATCAGCCGGAGCATGAATCCGGCGAAGGCGAAGACCGAGATGCTGACCACCACGCCAATCCACGTGTTCGTGGCGATCGCCGTCCGCCCGATTTGGTCTGCCCCTTTCCGGTCGCCGGCACCGAGGTGATGCGTGATCACCACGCTGGTCCCGATCCCGATGAAATTGAAAATGATCAGGAAGAGGATGACGATCTGGTTTGCCACCCCGAGCCCCGCGACGGCGTCGTCGGAAATGTGGCTGACCATGAACACGTCGACGGTGCCGACGAGGATCCGGAGCGCCTGCTCGACGAAGATCGGCCAGGCAATGGCGACGAGATTGGGCTTCGGGACGGAGGCGGGGAGAGTGGTCGGCACGGGGACAAGCCGATCAGCATAGCGGGTCACCGGGGCGGCCTGTCAACGGCGCCAGGACAGCGCGAGCAATCACCCTGCCTGCGTGCAGCGTTCCACGCGGGCGGTGCTCGGACCTGCGTGGAGGCAGCGATGAGATCGCAGCGTGGCGGGACCGACTCCGTCCGGTCCGCGAAGGTCGCTCGACGTTCGCGGACGACACGGAGGTCGTCCCTCCATCCAAACCGCCCGACACCGATTTAGGATCGCGCGGCGCGCGATCCTGCCCAGAGCCGCAGCGCGGTGAAAAGAAAATGCTCGAGCGCGGCGGACTCGTTCAGATTCAGCCGCAGCAGCCCGACGTCGTGTTCGAGTTGCGCGACGGTGGCAACGAGCGCGCGCCGCGTGGACTCAGCCGCCTCGGAGGTGAGCCGCGGGAGCGCGAACGTCCGCGTGGCCTGCTCGATTTCGCCGAACAGTCGCAGCCGGACTCCGTTGGCGATTCCCGTCTCGATCGCGACCTGTTCGTCGTCCCCGAGATCCGCGGGCAGATTTTCCTTCTGCTTCTTCCAGAGTTCTTCGGTCGCGAGATCGAGCACCGCGGCAAACCGCGCGACGAGCCCGTAGATCGTGAAAATGTGATCGGCCACCGCGTGCTTGTCCGTTTCGCCGTTCGGCAGACGTCCGAGCCACGCCTGGTAATCGTCGAGCCACGCAGCCCAGCCGTCGATCCCGAGTGCACTCGTCACCGACGGAAACCGAAAATGCAGCACGCGGCTGCGGATCGTCGGCAGCAACGCGTACGGCCGGGTGGTCAGCAGGAGCAGCGTCGTGTTGGCCGGGGGCTCCTCCAGCGTCTTCAGAAAGACATTCGCCGCCGTAACGTGCATGCGGTCGGCCTCGTGGATGATTGCGACCTTGCGCGGCGCGACCGTCGCGGAGACCTGCACCTGTCCGATCAGGCTGCGGGTCGCCTCCGCCGAGATCAGGCGCATCTTGCCCGCGGGGCGCAGCGCATGGCAGTCCGGGTGCTGCTCCGGTGGAAACCGCGCCGGAGCTTCGGCGCGGTTGAGCAGGCGGTCGGCGATCGCGTGCGCCACCAGCAGCAGCGTGTCGAAATCGTCCCCGTGCAGCAGGAGGCTGTGCGAGAGCCGGCGCCGCTCGATCGCGCGCTCGAGCACCGCGACCGTGGGCGTGCCGACGAGCGCGGCCGGCCAGGGACTGGGCGAAGCGACCATCAACCGATCCGCTCGTTGACCGCGGTCCAGATCTTCTTCGCGATCACGTCCTGGGCCAGCGTGCCGTCGATGACGACGAACCGGTCGGACATGCTCTTGGCGAGGACGAGATAACCCTCGCGCACCTTCTTGTAGAAATCGATGTTCTCGCGCTCCATCCGGTCCGGCAGGTCCGTCGCGCGCTGGCGGATGCGGGCGAGCCCGACCTCCGTCGGCACGTCGATCACGATCGTCAGGTCGGGCATGACATTGCCGACGGCGAACCGGTTGATCTGCGCGACCGGGTCGGCGGCGAGGTTGCGGGCGATCCCCTGGTAGACGGTCGACGAATCGAGGAACCGATCGGTGAGGACGATCACGCCCTTGCCCAGGGCCGGCGCGATGACCTCACGCACGAGCTGGGCGCGCGCCGCGGAAAACAGCAGCAGTTCGGTCTCCGCGCACATCTCGTCGCCCTTGGAGTTGTGGACGATGATGTTTCGGATCTGTTCGCCGATCTCGGTGCCTCCGGGTTCGCGCGTGCTGATGACGTCGCGGCCCGCGTCCTGGAAATGCGCGGCCAGGAGCGAAATCTGGGTGGATTTCCCGCTTCCCTCCGAACCTTCGAACGAAATCAGCTTGCCGGTGGGTTTCGATTTCAGAGGCATGGGTCGAGTTTGGCCAAATTACTTCCAGTTCGCGAGAAATGATTCGAGGTCGGCGAGGGTCGGGCTTTTGGCCGTCCGAACGTAGTGTCCGCTGGTGCTCACGCCGAGGGCGAGGCACGCCTCGGGGGAAAGTCCCATCAGCTGGCCATCGACGAAGCCGGCGTTGAAATGATCGCCGGCGCCCGTGGTGATGAGCGGCTTGGCCGCATACGGGCCGGGCACCCACCACGTGCCGCCGCGGGTGGCGCAGGCGGCGGATTCCTTCGGGTGAATCACGATCGTCGTGACGTCGAGCCGCTGCCGGATCTTCAGCGCCATCGCCCGGAGCCCGGACTCGCTCTCGTCCTCGCGCGCGAAGCCGAGCGCCGCGAACACCTGCTGGGCCTCCTTGAGATTCAGGCCGAGGGTGACGCTGCCGAACTGCTCGAACTTGCCGATGGTGTCGAGCGCGTAGACCAGGTCGGCGGCCGACCGCTTTTCCGGATCGGCGAGGTCGAAGAAGAAGACGCGGCCGCGCTTGACGGGAAGCTGCGGCAGGACGCGCTGGACCAGGTCGACGAACACCGCGGTCATGTTCGGGATCATCGTCCAGTTCACGAGCGCAACCAGGTCGGCCGCGGCGAGCGTGCTGCGGTAGTCGGCCGCCCCCATCACCGACTCGATCTTCTCCGGCGTGATTTCATCGAGGCTCTTCATCATGCCCAGCATGATCTTGCCGTCGGTGAATTCCGCGGCGGTGGTCGCCGCGGCGGCGCAGAGCGAGACGGCGCGGGCCCGTTGCGCCAGGTCGGCGAACACCGGGTGGATGTTCGGGGCGCCGAGCGCGCCGATGTAGGTGACGCGCGCGCCCTGGGCGAGGACGGCGTTCGCCATGATCGGACCATTGCCGCCGAGCTTTTCCATGCGGGGGAAGAACTCGATGTTCGTGCTCTTGCCCGCGGCGGCGACGATCCGCTGGCCGAATTCGGCGATGGTTTCGATCGGCGTGAAATTCTCGCCCTGGCCGGCCCGCATTGCGACCGGGGTGACGATCGTGTCGACGAAACCGTCGAGGCCGAGAATCGCTTGCTTGGAGGAAAGGGCTCCGCGGCGGTCGCGCAGCTCCTGCAGGGTGCGGGTCTTGAATTCCATGGAAAACAGTGGGATGGCAGAATAAATCCCGGGTTGGCGAGCGCCAAACGGAGCCGCGCGGCGAAGTCGGGGAATTTCCGTTGAACGCGCCGGCCAAAAGCGCCAACTGTCTGGATCGACTACGCCATGCCTGCGCTTTCGCCCGTTTTTGCCACCAGCAACATCATCGAGGTCTTCCAACGTTGCGACACCGTCGACAAGGTGATCGTGAGCGGCCTGTGCATTTTCAGCCTGATCGCCTGGACGATCATGCTCGGGAAGCACTACGAGTTGAAGCGGCTGCGCGGGCTCAATGGCAGCTTCGAGGGCCACTTGCGGGACCAGCGGACGCTGCTCGACCTCCCGGAATCGTTCCGGAACCGCCGGGTGATCCCTTACGCGGACCTGTTCGCCGAGGCGGTCGAGAGCTACTGGCGCGCGGCGGCGATGGGGAAGGAAAAGGGGAGCTTCAATCTCCGCGCCCGGGTGGAACATGCGGAGAACGGCATCCAGCGGGCGATCGCCCGCCAGACGCTGCGCTACGAGTCGAACATGATCTTTCTCGCCTCGATCGTCTCCGGGGCGCCATTCCTCGGCCTGCTCGGCACCGTCTGGGGCGTGATGGAGGCCTTCAGCGCCGTGTCGGTCCAGCAAACCGCCGGCATCCAGCAACTCGCCCCGGGCGTTTCCGGCGCGATGCTCGCCACGATCGCCGGCCTGATCGTCGCGATCCCGTCGGTGTTCGGCTACAATCTTCTGCTCGGCAACACCCGCGCCATGGTCACGGAACTGGAGAACTACGCCAGTTCGCTGGCCGACCGGATCGAGCTCGAGACGAACTAGGAGACGCCGCCATGGCCCGCAGCTTCCGCCGTCACCGTTCCGCGAGCCCGATCGCGGAGCTCAATGTCACGAACCTGATCGACCTCGGATTCATGCTGCTGATCATTTTCATGATCGCCACGCCGCTGATCCAGCAGGAGCAGTCGATCCAGGTGAATCTGCCGACGGAATCGAAGCGTCCGCAGGAAAAGCCGGACCGCGACCTGACGTTCCAGTCGATCTCGATCGACAAGCGCGGCCGGTACTTTTTCGGCAGCATGCCGATCGAGTTCGCCGAGCTGCGCCCGCGGCTGGCGGAACTCGCCCGACGGCCGAAGCCGCCGGTCATCCGCATCCGCGCCGATTACGCGCTGCAGTGGCAGCAAGTCGTGAAGCTGATGGACGAGATCAAGAAGTTCAATCTGACCAAGATCACTTTCGATACGCAGACGGTGCAGTGACCGGCGGGTGAACCGGGATGTCGTCGCACAACACCAACGCCTTTTTCGTTTCCGCCCTGCTGCATGGCCTGGTGATCGGGGTGCTGCTCTTCTTCACCTACGCGATGAACGAGCAGGTCAAGGAACCCTCGAAGGTCTTCGAGCTGGTGGCCGGCGAGGGGGACAACTACATGGCGACGGCGGCGCCGGCGCTCGGCTCGCCGAATGCCGCGAAGGTCGCCATGCCCGACCTGCCGGCGCCCCGGCCGGTGCCGCCCGAGCCGGTGCAACCCGTCTCCGCGCCGGTGCAAGCGGCGGCCGAACCAGTCATCGAACGCGCGCCGATGAAGAAACCCCGGCCCGAGGTGGTCGAAAGGGCCAAGACGCCGCCGGACGCGATTCGGGATTTTTCGAAGGACGTGAAGCGCATCGCGACCAAGCGCGAGAAGCGGCTGGAGGAAAAATTCCGCAAGGAACGCGAGGCGGCCGAACGCCGCGCGAAGGAGGAGGAGCTGCGAAAACAGCGGATGACGAAGGAGGAATTCGACCGGCAGAACAAGCTCGCCCGCGCCGGAACGGGCGCGAACCGCCCTCCCAAGATTGCGCACATCGATGGCGAGGGGATTGCGCGCGGCGTCATCGGCGGCTCCACGGCGAACAAGATCGGCGGCGCCGGGGGCAAGGCGCTGACGCGGGAGGAGGGCGATGAGCTGGACCTGTATTTTTCGCTGCTGAAACGGCGGCTGCACGAGGCGCTCGACAAGCCGCCGGGGCTGGCGGACACGCTCGTCGCCGTGGCGGAGTTCTACATCAGTGCCGACGGCACGCTGTCGAACGTGCGGATCAAGAAAACCTCCGGCAGCGCCGACTTCGACCAGGCCGTGCTGGAGGCGTTTGCGCACGTCCATTCGATCGGCCCGCGACCGGACGGCAAGGGCGAGACCCTGAGCCTCAGTTTCCGCATGCGCGAGGAGGACGACTGAAAAATGCCTTGCGTTCGGCCGGGCGGGGCCGATTTTTTGATCCTCTCACGGGCTCTTAGCTCAGTTGGTAGAGCGCCGCAATGGCATTGCGGAGGTCGCGAGTTCGAACCTCGCAGGGTCCACCAGTTTGCCGCCGCCGCGACCGTCCGGGTCCGGCGGCGGTCTGCTTTTGCGGGATAGGATTGGCGGGAGTGGGGGTTCCTGTCATCCACGGCCGAAGATGCAACCGACGAGCGTGCCCGCCGCGAAAGTCTACTGGACCGCGTTCATCGGGCTGCTGTTCGACTACTACGACCTGTACCTGTTCGTCTACCTCGAGAAAATCCTGGCGGGGCAGTTCGGGTTGACGGTGAACGAAAGCAACGGGCTTCAGTTCACGGGCATCGCGGGCGTCGGCCTCGGGGCGTTGCTGTTTGGATTCCTGGCCGACCGCTTCGGACGCGGGCGGCTGATGCGGGCCGTCTTCGGAGTGTATTTCGTGGGAATTGCCGGCCTGAGCCTGGCGTGGAGCTTTCCGAGCGCGCTCACCTTCCGGCTGATCGCGTCGCTCGCCCTGGGCGCGGAGTGGGGGATCAGCCACACGTTCATGGCCGAACACGTCGGCGGCGCGCGGCGCTACCGGTACGCGGCCCTGCTCCAGTTTTCGATCCTTGGCGGATTGGTCGCCGCGTTTGCCGTCCGCTACGCGCTTCCGCACACCGGGTGGCGGTGGCTTTTCGCGGCGTCGCTTCCGCCGGTCGCGCTGCTGTCGGTCGTGCGGTGGCGCTGGCTCGCGGCGGCGGATGCGTCCGCGGGGGCCGGCGGACAGCAGGGGAAGCAGCCGCGGAGCGCAGACGTGCCCGGGCGGCGCAGGCTCGCACCCCGCGAACTGGTCGCGTTCGCGCAGTGCTTTGGAATCGCGAGCCTGACGATCGCGAGCGGCACGGTGAATGTCTTCTTCGCGAAGGAGCTCCCGCAGTCTCCGCTCTACACCGTTCTGTTCTGGGCCAATGTCGCACCCGGCATGCTGCTGGGCGCCTGGATCGTGCGCCGGGCCGGCGTGCGCCGGGCGCTGCTCGGCTATGCGCTCGCGCTGGTGGTGCTGTCCGCGTTTGCCTGGGCGGGGCAGTGGACGGGAAGGCGGCTGGCTTTCGCCCTCGTGCTCCCGCTGCTCAACGGCATCCCGTTCGGGCTGATGGGGGCGTACTTCAACGAGGTTTTCAGCCGGCACCGCACGATGCTCTCCGGCACCGCGTACAACCTGGGCCGGATCCTTGCCGGCTTCTCTCCCGCGTTGATCACCGCGCTGGGACTGAACACGGGCGGAAACTATTTTCTCTTCACCGCGGGGCTCGGCCTCGGCGTGCTGGCGATCGGCGCGGGGCTGCCGGAGCGGCCGGCCGGGGCGCCCACGGCCAGCGGCTGAGGGGGAGCGGAAACACGATCCGCGCTCCGGCCGGGCTCGCCGGCAGCCCGGGCGGCAGCGGGACTCCATCCGACCTCCGGGCTCAGCGAACCCGGCAACAGCCAACCTCGCGAATGAAGCGCGCGCACACCTCGCCGCGGAACCTGTGGACGGAGGTCGGAATTGTGACCGGCGGGCACCGATGTTCGCATTACGAACATCGAGCAATCGACCAGGCGATGTTCGTATTACGAACATCGAGCAATCGACCAGGCGATGTTCGTATTACGAACATCGGCTGGAGTTTGGCCCGAAGGTTTAGTTCGTGGAAGGCGGAGCGGGTGGGCTCACGCAGCGGAGAGCATCGCGTGGGGAAGACTGGGGACGGGTTTCTGGGTGGTGAGGTCCCGGGGCAGCGGAGACGTGAAGTGGGAGAAACTCGACGCGGCGAGCTGCGGGGCCCACAGTTCGCAGCGCAGCGCCCGCAGGAGATCGCCCGTCGAGAGCGGGAAGGTGCCGGGGTTGCGCGGGGCGTGGCGCCATTTCGGAGGCTGCAAGTGCGGGGGCGTTTCGCCGCGGTCGCTCAGCGTCAGCGCCGCGATCCACAGCAGGGCATAGGCGGCGACGGTCACGGCCGGTTGAAGGCGGTTGGATGCCGGATCGCGCACCTGCGCTTCACCGGTGCCGAGCAGTGTCTTCTCGTCGCGGAAGTTCACTTCGATGCCCCAGCGCCACAGATACTGCTGAATGAGTTCTTCCAGGGGCTTGTCCGGATCGGTGCAGATGAGGAAGGCGGGCCGCCGATAGAGCAGTCGTGAACCTTGGCGTAATCGGTAACCAAGCGGGGCGATGACCACGACGCGCAGGGGGCAATCCGGGCCGCTTTTGCGCCATAAAGCCGGCGAGAGGCTCTTGACTCTAAAACCGTGGCGCTGCCCGGCGGCAAACGCCTCGATGATTTGCCAGGGCACGGTCTCATCGATGCGCAATTCCTCGGGGGCGGGGAGCGGCCCGCCGTAGGAGGCCGGCCGGCCGGTGGCCGGGGGCGGACCAGGCAACGCGTGCAACACGGCGTCTTTGCGGATTCGTCCGATATAGACGGTGTTTTGGGGCAGGCCCTTGAGGATGTCGGCGTTGGTGTAGCTGCCATCGCCGGCCACCACGAGCTTGCGCGCGGGGGGCAAGCTCTGGCGCAAGTGTTCGATGCGGGCCAGCGCCACGGTATTGAGGCGCTGTTGTTTTTGTTTTTCTTTATACTGCTGGTGCTCGGCGGCGGAAGCACGCTGCGAGGGTTTGGGTGGAGTGGGCGCATGGGTGAAGTCCACTGGGATCATGCGCGCCTGGCCGTCAGGGCCGGGCCAGGCGGCGGTCAGCTGCACGAAGCGCTGGCCACGCACCAGGTTGGTCTGGAAAGCCGGGCCGAGCGGATCGCGTTTCCACCCGACCCCGTCGATCTTCGTGCCGGTTTTGCGCACGAGGGTGTCGTCGATCGCGGTCACCAGCGCGGCGTCCGGCGGCAGGTGCGAGTGGACTTCGCTCAGCGCGTGCCGGAACAGCAGCGTCGGATCGACGCGCTCCCGCGAGTACAACCGGTAATCGGCGGTCCAGTCCCGATGAGCGCGTCCGCACAGGCAGATGAGGTTGGTGAGGGTACCGCGGCACGGAGACACCAGCATGGCGAGCATGTGCTCGTAGAGCCGGTGGGCGCACTCGGGGGCCGCACACGCCTCGCTCGTCGCGGTGGCCAGCAGTTCATGCAGCCATGGCATCAATCGCTGCGGAGTTTTTTTTTCACGTCCACCGCATCGGGCGGCACGACCGTGCGGGCGAGAATCAGGTGCTTTTTGTCGGCGATGGTCCACTCGACGACTTCGCCCTTGGTGAACTGCATCGCCTGAGCGATCGGCGCGGGGAAGTTGATGTAAAACTGCTCGCTGTCCTTGCGCTCGATGAGCTGAACCTTGGTCGGATAACCCATGCTTGACATCTAGCCATATCACTAGATTACAGTCCAGCTGAAAATGACCCCTCGAAAACTGCTCCGTTCAGCTCACACAGCCGAAATCTAGTCACGGGCCAAACTCCAGGCGATGTTCGTATTACGAACATCGGCTGGAGTTTGGCCCGAAGGTTTAGTTCGTGGAAGGCGGAGCGGGTGGGCTCACGCAGCGGAGAGCATCGCGTGGGGAAGACTGGGGACGGGTTTCTGGGTGGTGAGGTCCCGGGGCAGCGGAGACGTGAAGTGGGAGAAACTCGACGCGGCGAGCTGCGGGGCCCACAGTTCGCAGCGCAGCGCCCGCAGGAGATCGCCCGTCGAGAGCGGGAAGGTGCCGGGGTTGCGCGGGGCGTGGCGCCATTTCGGAGGCTGCAAGTGCGGGGGCGTTTCGCCGCGGTCGCTCAGCGTCAGCGCCGCGATCCACAGCAGGGCATAGGTGGCGACGGTCACGGCCGGTTGAAGGCGGTTGGATGCCGGATCGCGCACCTGCGCTTCACCGGTGCCGAGCAGTGTCTTCTCGTCGCGGAAGTTCACTTCGATGCCCCAGCGCCACAGATACTGCTGAATGAGTTCTTCCAGGGGCTTGTCCGGATCGGTGCAGATGAGGAAGGCGGGCCGCCGATAGAGCAGTCGTGAACCTTGGCGTAATCGGTAACCAAGCGGGGCGATGACCACGACGCGCAGGGGGCAATCCGGGCCGCTTTTGCGCCATAAAGCCGGCGAGAGGCTCTTGACTCTAAAACCGTGGCGCTGCCCGGCGGCAAACGCCTCGATGATTTGCCAGGGCACGGTCTCATCGATGCGCAATTCCTCGGGGGCGGGGAGCGGCCCGCCGTAGGAGGCCGGCCGGCCGGTGGCCGGGGGCGGACCAGGCAACGCGTGCAACACGGCGTCTTTGCGGATTCGTCCGATATAGACGGTGTTTTGGGGCAGGCCCTTGAGGATGTCGGCGTTGGTGTAGCTGCCATCGCCGGCCACCACGAGCTTGCGCGCGGGGGGCAAGCTCTGGCGCAAGTGTTCGATGCGGGCCAGCGCCACGGTATTGAGGCGCTGTTGTTTTTGTTTTTCTTTATACTGCTGGTGCTCGGCGGCGGAAGCACGCTGCGAGGGTTTGGGTGGAGTGGGCGCATGGGTGAAGTCCACTGGGATCATGCGCGCCTGGCCGTCAGGGCCGGGCCAGGCGGCGGTCAGCTGCACGAAGCGCTGGCCACGCACCAGGTTGGTCTGGAAAGCCGGGCCGAGCGGATCGCGTTTCCACCCGACCCCGTCGATCTTCGTGCCGGTTTTGCGCACGAGGGTGTCGTCGATCGCGGTCACCAGCGCGGCGTCCGGCGGCAGGTGCGAGTGGACTTCGCTCAGCGCGTGCCGGAACAGCAGCGTCGGATCGACGCGCTCCCGCGAGTACAACCGGTAATCGGCGGTCCAGTCCCGATGAGCGCGTCCGCACAGGCAGATGAGGTTGGTGAGGGTACCGCGGCACGGAGACACCAGCATGGCGAGCATGTGCTCGTAGAGCCGGTGGGCGCACTCGGGGGCCGCACACGCCTCGCTCGTCGCGGTGGCCAGCAGTTCATGCAGCCATGGCATCAATCGCTGCGGAGTTTTTTTTTCACGTCCACCGCATCGGGCGGCACGACCGTGCGGGCGAGAATCAGGTGCTTTTTGTCGGCGATGGTCCACTCGACGACTTCGCCCTTGGTGAACTGCATCGCCTGAGCGATCGGCGCGGGGAAGTTGATGTAAAACTGCTCGCTGTCCTTGCGCTCGATGAGCTGAACCTTGGTCGGATAACCCATGCTTGACATCTAGCCATATAACTAGATTACAGTCCAGCTGAAAATGACCCCTCGAAAACTGCTCCGTTCAGCTCACACAGCCGAAATCTAGTCACGGGCCAAACTCCAGTGCGATGTTCGTATTACGAACATCGGGCAATCGATCGGTGCTCCCGGTAAAATGAACCGTAGGGCGGTCGGGCGCCCCCGCAAAAGGGGTCCCGGTCCCGCGCACAAGGGGCTTGGAAACCCGCTTGATCTTCGCTCACCTGAGGGGTCGCCATGAACACCCCACTGCGTCGGATCGTGTCTTGTATGTCGTTCCTCACCCTGCTCACCAGTCTGCTCTCCGCGAGCGACGGCGGTCGCGAGCGGCAGTCGTTCGATTCCGGCTGGCGGTTCCATCTCGGCAACGACTGGGGCATCGCTCAGAACCTCGCGAAAGCAGGCACCGGATACGGGCCCGCCGCCGTCGGGTTCAGCGATGCGAGCTGGCGCCGGGTGGATCTGCCGCACGACTGGGCGGTCGAGCTGCCCTTCGACCGGCGGGCCGACGTCTCGCACGGGTTCAAGGCGATCGGCCGGGGCTTTCCCCAAAACAGCGTCGCGTGGTACCGGCGGACGTTCGACCTCCCCGCAGCGGACTCCGGCCGCCGGATCTGGCTCGAATTCGACGGCGTCTTCCGCGACTGCACCGTGTTCGTCAACGGGTGGTTCGTCGGGCATCACGAAAGCGGGTACAGCGGCTTTCGCTACGATGTCACCGACCTCGCCAACTGCGGCGGCCCGAACCTCGTCGCGGTGAAGGTGGACGCGACGGAGCCCGAGGGCTGGTTCTACGAGGGGGCGGGAATCTATCGCCACGTCTGGCTGGTCAAGACCGGCGCCGTCGCGATCGCGCCCGACGGAATCTTCGTCTTCAGCCGGCCGGTGGGCTCCGCGGCGTCCGGCCCGGCGGATGTCGAGGTCGAAACGCGGGTCGCGAACGCCTCGGCGGCTGCGGCCGATGTGACCGTGGCCTGGGAAGTCCTTGCGCCCGACGGACGCCAGGTCGGCTCCACCCGGGCCGACGTGACCGTGGCTGCCAGCGGCGATAGTCGCGGGCAGGGCACGGTGCGCGTCGCCGCTCCGGAACACTGGAGCCCGGAGTCGCCGCGACTTTACCGGCTGGTGACGACGGTGTCGCGCGCGGGATCCGTCATCGACCGCACCGAGACCGAATTCGGCATTCGCACTTTTGCCTTCGATCCGGAGAAGGGCTTTCTGTTGAATGGCAGCCCGTACGTCCTGAAGGGCACGTGCAATCACCAGGACCACGCCGGCGTAGGCGCGGCGGTGCCGGATGCGGTGCAGTATTTCCGGATCGCCCGGCTGAAGGAAATGGGGTGCAACGCGTATCGCACGTCCCACAACCCGCCGACGCCCGAACTGCTGCAGGCCTGCGACCGGCTCGGCATGCTGGTGATGGACGAGAACCGGCTGCTCGGGTCCGATGCCGCCGAGCAGGCGCGCTGGGAGGGACAGATCCGGCGCGACCGCAACCACGCCAGCGTGGCCATCTGGTCGGTCGCAAACGAGGAGTTCACGGTCCAGGGGACGCCGGCCGGAAAACGCGTCGCCGCGACGCTCCAGGCGATCGCCCAGCGGCTCGATCCGACGCGGCCGGTGACCTACGCCGCACCAGTGGGCAACGAATTTGCCGGCATCAACGAAATCATCGAGGTGCGCGGCTGGAATTACCACGTCGGTCCCGACATGGACGCGTATCACGCCGCGCATCCCGCCCAGCCGAACGTCGGGACGGAGCAGGGCAGCACCGTGGGCACCCGCGGGATCTACGCCAACGATCCTCAGCGCGGATACGTGAGCGCCTACGACGACAACGCGCCATCCTGGGCCACGACCGCGAAGACGTGGATGAGCTACTTCGGCCCGCGCCCGTGGCTGTCCGGCGGATTCGTGTGGACGGGATTCGACTATCGCGGCGAGCCGACGCCGTACGACTGGCCATGCATCAACTCGCATTTCGGCATCCTCGACACCTGCGGATTCCCGAAGGACAACTTCTGGTACTATCGCTCGTGGTGGACGACCGCGCCCGTGCTGCACCTCCTGCCGCACTGGAACTGGGCCGGCCGCGAGGGCCAGCCGATCGACGTGCGCGCGCTCAGCAACTGCGACGAGGTGGAGCTGTTCCTGAACGGCGCGAGCCAGGGCCGGAAGCCGATGCCGCGGATGGGCGAGCTGAAGTGGAACGTGCCGTATGCGCCGGGAACTTTGTCCGCCAGGGGATTCAAGGCCGGTCGACTGGTGGCGGAAACGACCGTGGAGACGACGGGCGCGGCGGCCACGGTCGGGCTGGCGCCGGATCGTCCCGCACTCTCCGCCGACGGGCGGGACGTGGCGGTGATCACGGTGGCGGTGCGCGACGGCCAGGGCCGCGTGGTGCCCACCGCCGGGAATCACGTCACGTTCTCGCTGCGCGGACCGGGGCGCATCCTCGGCGTCGGCAACGGCGATCCGAGCTGTCACGAGCCTGACGTCTATGTCACCGAACCGGCCGTGCGCACGCTGCCGATCGACCAGTGGCGTCTGAAGCGAGGCACCAGCACGTACGCGGAGGAGGGTGCAGTCACCGCCGCCGTGTTCGACGATTCGGCCTGGGAAACGACGGACGCGCGGGCGGAGAGCGGCCCGCTCGGAGCCCGTCAGTCGGGCGTGTATCGGGCGCATCTCACGATGCCGCCGGCGGAGCCCGGGCAGCAGGCCGTCGAACTCTGGTTCGGGGCGATCGAAGGGCAGCCGACGGTGTATGTGAACGGGCAGCGGCTGGCGGGCGCGAGCGAGGTCCACGGTCCTGTGGTTTACGACATCACGCACGCCGTGCGTCCGGGCGACAACACGATCGCGGTGACACTCGGCAACTGGGGATCGACCGGAGGGCTGACGAAGGGCGCCGCGCTGCGCATCGTCGGAGCTGGCGCGCCGGCCGCATGGAGCCGGAGCGTGTTCAACGGCCTCGCCCAGATTCTGGTGCAGGCCTCCACCGCGCCCGGCGAGATCGTTCTGACCGCGAGCGCGGAGGGGCTCCAGCCGGCGACGCTGGCGATCCCGACGCAGGCGAGCGCGGCCAAAGCGACCATGCCCTGAGGCGCACCGGCATCGCGCCGGGTTTCGCCTGACCGGCCCATCGGGACGGAAACCACCCGGCGGTTCCGGCTGACGAAAGGCCATGCAAGGCAGTGTCGAGCCGGCGAAACCCGGGGCGTCCGCGCATCTGCGGCTGGAGTGCTATGGGTTCATCGGCGATCTGCAGACGTGTGCGCTCGTCGGACTGAACGGCTCGGTCGACTGGCTGTGCCTCCCGCGGGCGGATTCGAACGCCGTGTTCGCCGCGCTGCTCGGCGACGAGCAGAACGGTTGCTGGCGCCTCGCGCCGAAGGGGGCGGTGCGGCGGTCGGGCCAGGCTTACCGCAAGGACACCCTGGTCCTCGAGACGGAGTTCGAAACCGATACCGGAGTGGTGCGGGTGATCGACTGCATGCCGCCCTTCGGCGGGCATCGCGCCCTCGTGCGGATCGTCGAGGCGGTGCGCGGCGAAGTGGAGATGGCCATGCTTCTGGTCATCCGCATGGATTACGGCCGGACCGTTCCCTGGGTGCGAACCGGGCAGGGAGGGCTGGTGGCCGTGGCCGGCCCGGACGCCCTCGTGCTGCGCACCAGCGTGCCGACGCAGGGCGAGGACCTCTCGACCGTGGCGAACTTCAACATCCGCGAGGGCGACCGGAGAACGTTCGTGCTGTCGTGGTATCCGTCGCACCTGACAGCTCCCGATCCGATCGACGCCATCCGCGTCCTCGAACGGACGGAGCTGTTCTGGCGCGAGTGGTCCTCGCGCTGCACCTATCGGGGCGAATGGCGCGAGGCGGTGGTGCGGGCGCTGATCACGCTGAAGGGCCTGACCTATGCGCCGACCGGCGGCATCCTCGCGGCGGCCACCACCTCGCTGCCGGAGCTGAGCGGCGGGGTGCGAAACTGGGACTACCGGTATTGCTGGATCCGCGACGCAACCTTCACCCTGTACTCGTTCATCGAGGCGGGCTACACGGACGAGGCGTCCGCCTGGGTGGAGTGGCTGCTGCGCGCGGTCGCCGGCGACCCGGCGCAACTCCAGATCATGTACGGCGCCGCCGGGGAGCGGAATCTCGACGAACTGGAACTGCGGCACCTGGCGGGGTACGAGAACTCGCGACCCGTGCGGGTGGGCAACGCGGCGTCGGGCCAGTTTCAGCTCGATGTCTACGGGGAGCTGCTCGACGCGATGCACCTTGCGCGCAAGGTCGGATTGCGGCTGGGGCCCCAATCGTGGAGTTTGCAGCGGCATCTGGTGGATTTCGTCGTGCAGCACTGGACGGAGCCGGACGAGGGGATCTGGGAAATCCGGGGGCCGCGGCGGCATTTCACGCATTCGAAAATCATGGCCTGGGTCGCGCTGGATCGCGGGGTGAAGGCGATCGAGCAGCGCGACCTGCCGGGGGATCTCGACCTCTGGAAACAGACGCGGCAGGCGATTCACGAGGATGTGTGCGCGCACGGCTACCATCCGGGGCGGCGGGCGTTCACGCAGTTCTACGGCTCCGAACTGCTCGACGCGAGTGTGCTCATGCTGCCGCTGGTGGGATTCCTGCCGCCGCAGGACCCGCGCGTCGTCGAGACCGTGGAGGCGATCCAGCGCGAACTCGTGATCGACGGGCTGGTGTACCGCTATCACCCGGAGAAATCCGCCGCAGTGGATGGGTTGCCGCCGGGCGAGGGGGCGTTTCTGCCGTGTTCGTTCTGGCTCGTCGACTGCCTGTACCTCATTGGCCGGGAGGAGGAGGCGCGGGCGTTTTACGAGCGGCTGCTGCAGATGCGCAGCGGGCTCGGCCTGCTGTCGGAGGAGTACGACCCGACCCGTCGGCGACTGATGGGCAACTTTCCGCAGGCGTTTTCGCTGATCGGGCTGATCAACTCCGCCAAGACCCTGTCGCAAAACTACGTCGGCCCGTCGGAAAGGCGGGCGACGGAGGTGAAGGCGTAGCAGCCCGTCGGACTCGAGGTCCTCCGGGCTGCTCAGGAAAAATGGCAGGAGCCATTTTTCTCGAAGCCGGATCCGCGGGCGCGCCGCGCCGCCTCAGCCACCGCCCGTGCGGCACGCGCGCTTCGAAGCGCCACGATCGGCTCTCCGGTCACAGCTGCAATGGCAGCCCGATCTCGATGATCTGCGAGGGGGTGATGCGGTAATAGTCCTTCGCCGGGCGGGCGTTGCGGCTGAGAAACGAATAGAGGTGTTTCTGCCATTCCCACATCCGCGCGTTGCCGCCGGTGATGATCATCTCCCGGTTGAAGAAGAACGTCGTGGCCTGCGGATTGATCGGCACCCCCCGGCCCTTGATCTGCTCGATCAGCGCGGCGACATCGGGTGATTGCATGTACCCGTAGTGGCCGACCGCCCGCCAGATCCCCTCGCCGACCTCGTGCATGCTGAGCTGGTCCGATTCGGGCACGGCCGGCACCTCTTCCGTCATGATCGAGAGAAGCACGACCGTCTGATGCAGGCAGCGGTTCGACTTCACGTGGTGGAGCAGCGCGATCGGAGTGCCGGTCGGCGATCCGACCATGAACACCGCGCTGCCCCCGACCCGGACGATGTGCTTGCTGCGCGCGATGGCGGTGAGCTCGGACTCGGTGACGTTGTTGCCGTACACGCGCTGGAAGATTTCGCCGCGTCCCGACTTCCACGTCTGCATGATCGCGAGCACCACGAGCGCGAGGCCCAGCGGCAGCCAGCCGCCATCGACGAACTTGTGCAGGTTCGAAATGAAGAACGCGGCGTCGAACACGAGAAACGCGCCGCACAACGGCACGGCCTTCCAGCGGGACCACCGCCAGCGCATCCGGGCGACCCGGTAAAACGCGAGGGTCGTCACCAGCATCGTGCCCGTGACCGCGATGCCGTAGGCGGTCGCGAGGCGCGTGCTCGATCCGAAGATCAGCACGACGGCGATGGTGCTGACGGCCAGAACCGTGTTGACGAACGGCAGGTAGATCTGCCCGGCGAGTTCCGAGTTCGTGTGCCGGACCTGCAACCGGGGAAAGTAGCCGAGCTGAATGGCCTGGCGCGTGAGGGAATACGTGCCGGAGATCAGGGCCTGGCTGGCGACGATCGCGGCCGCCGTGGAAAGCGCAATCAGGGCGAAACGGGCGCTGCCCGGCGGAACGAGCGCGAAGAACGGGTTGGTCGTGTCGCCCGGGTGCGACAGGGCATACGCGCCCTGTCCGAAGTAGCTCAGCAGCAAACCCGGAAATGCCGCGAAGTACCAGGCATGCCGGATCGCCCGCCGTCCGAAATGCCCCATGTCGGCATAAAGCGCTTCGGTCCCGGTGATCACCAGAATCACCGCCCCGAGCATGCCGGTGGCATAGCTCGGATGCGCCGCCAGCAATCGCAGCCCATACCATGGGTTCACCGCCACCAGCACGACCGGGTGCTGCACGAGGTGCCACGCCCCGATCGCCGCCAGCGTGGCGAACCACACCACCATCACCGGGCCGAACACCCCGCCAATGATCTTCGTCCCGTGGCGCTGGAAATAGAACAGCAGTCCGAGAATCAGGCACGCGATCGCCGGGATGTAGGGACCGAACACCTCGTTGTTGCTGGTCAGGCCCTCGACTGCGCCGAGGACGGAAATTGCGGGAGTGATCACGCCGTCGCCGTAGAGCAGCGCGGCGCCGAACAGGATCAGGAGCGTGAACCAGCCCCGGGTCCGGCCCGGCGGAGAATGCTCCGTATGGCTGAGCGCCAGCAGGGCGAAGATGCCGCCCTCGCCCCGGTTGTCCGCCTTCGTGACGAAGCCGAGGTATTTGATGCTGACCGCGATCACGAGCGACCAGAATACGAGCGAGAGGGCGCCGAGAATGCCATCCGCCCGGTCCACCGGCGGAAGGTTGCTCAGACACTCGCGCAGGGCGTACAGCGGACTCGTCCCGATGTCGCCAAACACCACACCGAGCGCGCCGATGCTGAGTGCGGTTCGCGCACTGAATCCCTGGGACTTCGACGAGGGGGCGGTCATCGCAAAAGGGAAGTCTTCAGCAGCTGCACCCAGAAGTCCAAGTTGTTTCGGTCGGCATGGATGAACCGCTCCAAAGCATTGAGAATGCCTAACCTCGGGCCGCCGGTCGGGTGAAACGGAGGCGGCGTTGCAGCAGGATGGCAACGTGGCGCCGGGAAACAGCGCACTCGCACGGACGGCGCGGCTCCCGCTCCGGCCGGCGAACCCGCGCTGCGTCCTGGCCGGAGCTGCGGCGGAAGCGCAGCCCTGGCGCCGTCTTCGGCACCACTCAGCCTTGAAAAATCCCGGCGGCTGGCCGAAGTGTTGCCGCGATGACGACGCCCGACTGGAAACGCGCAAAGACCTACAAGGATATCCTTTACCACAAGGCGGGCGGGATCGCGAAGGTGACCATCAACCGTCCGGAAAAACGCAATGCGTTCCGGCCGCTGACTGTGACCGAGAT
This sequence comes from uncultured Verrucomicrobiae bacterium, assembly GCA_963705935.1. GTDB lineage: Bacteria > Verrucomicrobiota > Verrucomicrobiia > Opitutales > Opitutaceae > Opitutus. The sequence continues at coordinate 1,028,485 of OY970130.1, forward strand.
GTACGACGCCTTCCTCGATGCGCGGGAGGACCCGACGATCGGGGTGGTCCTGTTTACCGGAGCCGGTCCGCACAGCGACGGCAAATATGCCTTTTGCGCGGGCGGCGACCAGAGCGTCCGCGGGCACGCCGGCTACATCGACGACCAGGGCATGCCGCGGCTCAACGTCCTCGAACTCCAGAAGCTGATCCGCTCCATGCCGAAAGTCGTGATCGCGCTGGTGGCGGGCTACGCGATCGGCGGCGGCCACGTCCTGCACGTCGTCTGTGATCTCACGCTGGCGGCCGACAATGCCATCTTCGGACAGGTCGGGCCGAAGATGGGGAGCTTCGACGGCGGGTTCGGCTCGAGCTATCTCGCCCGCATCGTGGGCCAGAAGAAGGCGCGCGAGATCTGGTTCCTCTGCCGGCAGTACAGCGCGCAGGAAGCGCTCGGGATGGGGCTGGTGAACAAGATCGTGCCCGTCGCGGAGCTCGAGGCCGAGGGGGTGAGCTGGGCGAACGAAATTCTCGAGAAGAGTCCGCTGGCGATCCGGATGTTGAAAAGCGGATTCAACGCGGAGCTGGATGGACAGGCAGGCATCCAGGAACTGGCGGGCAATGCGACGATGCTCTACTACATGAGCGAGGAGGCGAAGGAGTTCCACCGCGCCCAGCGCGAGAAGCGCAAGCCGGACGCGAGGAAGTATCCCTGGCTGCCGTAGGAACCCCGGAGGCCGAGATTCCTCACACCGGGGTTGGCTCCCCGGCTTCGATCCGGCGCGCCTTCAGATCCGCTTCGATCTGCGCGACCTTTTCTTCGTTCAGCGGGTAGAACAAGACGATGATGATCGCGAGCACGCCCAGCACCGCGGGGATCACGCTCATCAGCATGCGCAGTCCGTGAAGCGACTCGGGCGTCTGGGCGACGTTCGCCTGGAATCCCACGCCGGCCATGAGCCAGAGCGCGACGCCGGCGCCGATCGCCCAGCCCTGTTTCTGCGAGAAGATCGAGGCGGAGAAAACCAGCCCGGTCGCCCGCCGGCCCCGCTTCCATTCCGCGTAATCCGCCGTGTCGGCGTACATCGCCCAAAGCAGCGCGCTCAGCGGACCGCCGGTGAGCGAGCCGATCAGGTTGATTCCCATCATCAGGAGGACCTGGTCCGGCCTGAGCACGTAAAACAGCGCGGTGCTCACGATGGCGACGACGAGGAGCGTGACGAACGCCGTCTTGCGACCGGCGCGGCGGGCAAAGAACGGCACCAGCATGACGCCGATCAGCGAGGCGAGCTGACCACTGGTGTTGAAAATCGAAACCAGGCTCTCGAGGTGCCATTGCTGCGTTCCGCCGATCTTCGGCAGGTAGGAGGGCAGCGTGATCGTCTGCGTGCCGACGTAATACTTGAAGTAGTGGACGGTCACGCTGCTGCGCAGGGCGACGAAGAGAATGAACGTGATCGTCGTCGCGAGGAGGATGAGCCAGGGAACGTTGGTGAAGAGATCGCCCAGGTCGCGGAGCACGGAAGTCTTCTGCGATTTCGGCGGTGAAACGCGTTCGCGCGTGTTGAAGAACACGATCAGGAAGAAGGAGATCGCCATCAGGCCGATGACGATGAACGAGAGCTGCCAGCCCTGCGCATCGTTGCCGTGGCCGAAGACCTTGGCCATCGGGAGCAGGGTCGCCGAAACGATCATGCCGGCGGCGAAGGCGAAGACGAATTTGATGGAAGACAGGGTGGTGCGCTCGTTCGGATTCGGCGAAAGCACGCCGAGCATCGCGGTGTACGGGATGTTGATGGCCGTGTAGAGCAGCATCAGCCCGTTGTAGGTGATCCAGGCCCAGATGAGCTTTCCGCCCGTGCTGAGATTGGGAACGGTGAAGGTGAGCACGCCGAAGATCGCGAACGGCACGCACAGCCAGAGCAGATAGGGACGGAACTTGCCCCACCGTGTCTTCGTCCGGTCGGCCACCATCCCCATCACCGGATCGAAAAACGCGTCCACGCTGCGGCTCAGCGCGAGCATCGTGCCGGCAGCCGCCGCGGCGATACCGAAGACGTCTGTGTAGAAGTACGTCAGGTAGACCATGAACGTCTGCCAGTAGAGAACGGAGGCGAGATCGCCGAAGCCGTACGACAGCTTCTCGCGCAGCGGGAGTTGGTTTTCAGTGCTCATTGGGTAACAAGACGCCGGCGGGGTGGGAGAGGTGGCCGGGCGCCCGACTCAAGGGGCGCGCTGCGGCGACAGCCAGCTAGAAATGTGCGGGACAAACGCGGCATAGACGCGGCGCGCTGGTCGCTGGCCGGCATGCATCGCCGGCCGGCGTCGTCTCTTTTCTTCGGGGCGGTGATCGCCTGCAAGCAGGCTCCTACATTTGGTGCCGCCGCGCCGACTCAGGTGAGCGGGTGTAGGAGCCTGCTTGCAGGCGATCCTGCGGTGCGGGCAGCCGTTTGGTTTGCGCCGGCCCAGCTGTCGGTGATCGCCTGCAGGCGCTACCCGCGCTGCACTTCGATCAGCACGGCACTGTTCAGATGCTGCAGGAGATACGGGTACGTCACGAATCCGTATCCGCCCTGTCCCCATGACATGCCCCAGGAATTCTTGAAGATGAAGACCACGTCCTCGAGCCGGTGAGTCGGACAGCGGTAGCCGACGAGGGTGACAGCGTGGGACGCGCCCGGCATCGCCGGCTGGGCACTCAGGTACCCGCCCCGCACCGAGCGAAAATACGGCCACCCGAGCCCGACCGGCACCGGGATTCCGGCGTTCAGCACGTGTACCAGGTTGCTCAGCCGGGTGGCGTTGTCGCGACCGGGCAGCAGGTGGATGAACACGCGCTGATGCGTTCGCGCCTCGTCGATGATTTCCGGCGGCGGCTCGGTGATCGCGCCCATCGGTCCGTCGTACGTGTTCGGCATCGACGATTGCAGGGGGATGCCGTAGCCGCGCAATGCCGAGACCACCTCGAGCAATGCGAATCCGGCGTCGGCGTCCTCCGCTTCCGCGTCGGGCGGGGGGCCGCCGGCGTCGGCGGGACGTTGGATCGTCTTCCGCGTCGCCCAGACAAGATACTCCTCGGAGAATCGCTCCGGTTTCCCGGCCAGCTCCGCGTTTTCGAATTCCAGGGCGCTGACCACGGCGAACACGGCGCAACTGGGCCGCCGGCCCTGGTTTTTGACCCCGAGTTCCAGCTGGAAGAACTTGGGCCGGAGATCGACGTCCGATTCGATCGTGACGGGTTGTCCAAACTCCCGGATGACCTCGTCGAACTTGCTCGTGGCCGGCGTCCGGGGAACGCGCGAAACCCGCTCCGCGTTCGCGGCGGCGGTTGCCGCCCGGGCGGCCGAGGCCGCGGCGGCCGCATTCAGCGACGCCTCGGCGGCGCTGTCGGCGCGGGCGTTGTACCCGAAACGCGCCTGCCACTCGGGGGCGAGGTCCCGCAACCGCAGCGAGGTCATGCCGCCGGAGTGCGTGAACACGACGGTGCGCGCGTTGATCGACCGGATCACGACATCGCGGTAGATGACCTGACCAACCGGCAGCGAATCGAGCCTGGCGCCCGGCTCGAGCACCGGACCGGCGATTGACGCCGTCGCGCCGCCAACCAGGCAGGCGAGCAGGAGCGGGACGATTCTCCGAAACGCCCGGCATTGTCGGCCGACGCTGGCGAGTCGAAGAACAAAGAGGCTGAGTCGCATCGAGATCAGGCCGCAGCGCGGTCGGCGGCACGCCGGTCGGATCATGGGGGTGTCAGATCGGTTCAGAATCCGGAACTCGAGGGGTGGGCCGCATGGCGAACTGGCTCGCTCCCCATCTTCGGTCGCGCGGGGCGCGGGGTAAAGCGGATCCGGCGGCGCGCGGCGACGCGGGACGAACGTCAGTTCCCGTCCGCTTTTTCGACCGCGGCGCCCGGCGTGGTGGCGCCCGATGGCGGCGGCTGATACTTCACCAGGGTCGCGATTCCGGCGCCGAAGCTGAACTCGACCTCGAACCTCACCGGCAGATGGCGCTCGTCGTCCTGCGCGATCCAGACGTGCACCTGCGAGCCGCGCTTGAACATGCCCTTCGGGGGCGTCTTCTCCATCCGCGGTTCGAGCACGAGCGTGCGAAAATGCCCCATCGGAGTCTCGATCTCCTCGTAGCGCAGAGCGTGCACGGTGAGCTCGTAGATCTCCTTCCCGAACAGCACGTCGGCGTCGCGCGATTCACCGGGCTTCAAATTCCAGACCCGCGTTTGCACCAGGCTCATGATCAGATCCATCGGATGGTCCGGCATGAAGTGCACCGTCTCGCTGTTTTCGGAGTTGAGGAAATCGGTGTAGACCGCGGTCGAGTTCTGGTAGTTGAATTCGATCGCCGTGTTCGTCTTCTTGCGACCGCCGGAGCTGGCTTCCGTGTGCACCAGCATGCGGCCCGTCTTGCGATCGAACACCGACTCGCCCTGGGCTTCGAATTGGAACAGCCGCCGCAGGACGCCGCGGGTCGAGGTCGTCGTCGTCACCGCGATGCAGGGCGTATGGTCGTTTGTCTCCGCCCGGGCGCTGATGGTGATTTCGCCCGCATGGAAGAAGATCCCCCATGCCACGCGGTAGTTGAGCGTCTCGCCCGGCTGCAGTGCCAGTCCCATGTCCGCGGCCGCGGCGGTCGCCACGGTGGCAACCAACAGGACCAGCAGGCGGATCGGGCGGACGAACTTCATGGCACGAAAGGTTCTTTCTGACGAGCCGGGGGCGGGACTGTAAAGATTCGTTTCGTGCCGATCGCGTAAACCGTCTCGCCGGATGCACTAGGCGGCCACGGGGCGCCCGCCGCCCAGGGCGAGAACGCCGGCAGGATCAGCCGGATCGCCGAGGCGACCAGCGCCGGCAGCTTCAGGTGCGTGCCAGCGCCGTCGTGCCAGGAAAACGCGGGATGGTGATGGCCCACGATCTCGGTCATTCCAGCGGGCACCGGAATGGTCCGGTCGCCGTGGTGAAGCAGGAACTCATTGCGAGCGACGACCGCACAACCGTTTGCGCGGTTCCATCCGACATCGTGATTGCCGGCGACGATCGTCACCGGCACGGCGTTCGCCCGCAGGAACCCTTCGGCCGCGTGCCGGCCGTCGAGGGTGTGCAGCGAGTCGCCGAGCCAGATCATCTCGGCCGGCCGGTAGTCCGCGAGCAGCGCGCTCAGCCGCGAGGCGATTTCCGCATCGCCCCAGGCGGGGAGGAGATTGCCGTGAACGCGGTGGCTTTCCGCATATCCCCAGTGCAAATCGGCAACCACCAGCACGCGCGGCGCCGCCAGCCAGAGCGCCAGCCGCGCATCCAGCCAGACGTCAGGCCGGATCTGAAGTCGCGGCGGCCGGGCGGGATCCATACATGGCATGATAGAGACGTTCGATCGTCGTCTCCGGGTCTTCAAGGGTCATCGTTTCCTTGATCCCGCTCACGTACAGTCCGAACGCGAACGGGCTGACCCGCGGCAGTTCGCGCACGTCCCACGGCAGCGCCGCCACTCCCTCGAGAAACGCGAGCGCCTGCGGCAGGTCGAGGAAGCGCAGCGTCGCCTCGGCATAGGCCTCCAGCAGGAGCGGATGGTCGGGCTCGTGCTCGCGCAGCACCTCGAAAATGATCTCCGCGCTCCACTGGAGCATGCGACTGCCGCGTTCGGTGCCGTGCACGCGACGCGGCACCATCAGTCCGGTCTGCGCCACGCCGCGGAACTGCCACTTCACCAGCGACGCCTCGGCAAGCGCAGCCCGCAGGGCGTCCGCGGCTCCGTCCGGCCGGAAGAGCGACCGCAGCTCGTCGACCGTCATCGCCTGGAACGAGCGCAGGCTGAGGAGAAAACCGTAGTCGTCGATCGTGACCAGCGCGTTGCCGCCCTTGGTTTCCTGGACGCGTTGGGCGACGATCCGCGACAGGGCGTCGTTGGCCGAGCGGCCGATCAGGGCATGGAAGAAATAATGCAGGTGATCGTGGTCGCGGAACGTCTCGACCAAAACGATACCGGCCGTGGGGATCGCGGACACCCGGGCCTGGAGCGCGAAATGCTCGACCAGCGCGCGGGCGTTCGGCCGGGACAAATCGTACTCGGCGACCAGAAAATCCTCTGCCGCCCGGAAAAAGCCGGCGCCGGCAGGTTGGGAATCGCGCTCGCGACCGCCGGCAGCCGGCGTGGAGTTCGCGCCGAGGCGCCGCGCAACCTCCGTCCGGAGCCGGACGACCTCCGCGGCCAGCCCGGAGGCGAGCGGCATCTTGTTCGCGTGCCAGCGCGGGATCGTCGGCAGGGCATGGTCGGCCGCGACGACCTCCGCCGTCAGCAGGTGGGTCTTGACCAGTCGCACGCACCGGCCGTTGAGCACGAACACGTCGCCGGGCCGCACCGCCTTCATGAACGACTCCTCCACCTGGCCCAGATTCCGCCGCCGCAGCCGCACCTGCACCATGCTCTCGGTGTTGATCGTTCCGATGTTCTGGTAGAACGAGCGGGCGGCACGCGGATGCGGCAGGACCAGGCAGCCGGAGGAGTCGATGCGCACCTTGCCGAACACGTCCTCGTAATTTCGCTCCAGCGACACGCCGCCGCCGCGAAGATACCGCACCACGCGGTCGAACAGTGGACGCTCCAGCCGGCGGAACGGGTAGCTCCGACGGACGAGCGCGTACGCCTCGTCGGGCGTCACGCTGCCGAACACCGCGAGACCCACCAGCGTCTGCGCCAGCACGTCGAGCGGGTTCTCGTGGATCTTCACCGGCTCGAGTTCGCGGCGGGCCATCATGCGCGCCGTGACCGCGCACTCCGCCAGGTCGTTGATGTTGCTCGCCACGAGAATGCCGTGGCTCGTTCGCCCCATCGAGTGGCCGGACCGGCCGATGCGCTGCAAGGCGCGCGAAACGCCCTTCGGCGCGGAGACCATCACGACCGTGTCGATCGAGCCGATGTCGATGCCCATCTCGAGCGAGGTGGAGCAGACGACGGCGCGCAGCTCGCCGCGCTTCAGCCGATCCTCGATCTCCAGCCGGACGCCGCGGTCGAGCGAGGCATGGTGCACCTCGATCAGCTCGCGCAATTCGGGGAGCAGCTGCTTCAGCCGCAGCCCGATCGACTCGGCTCCGCTGCGGGTGTTCGTGAAGACGAGCGTTGTCCGCCGCCCGGCCAGCAGCGTCCCGAGCTCCGCGAGCACGCGTGTGGCGGTGTACCCCGCCGGTGGATAGGCGTGTTCCCGCAGCGGCGAGAACACCTCGATCCGCGCGGCCTTTTGCCCGGTGACCTCGGCGATCCGGCAGCGACGGCCCATCCCGACGAGGAAGGCCGCGACCGTTTCGAGCGGTGCAATCGTGGCGGAGAGACCGATTCGAATCAGGAGGCCAGGCGACTGGGCGGACGGGCGGGACGTTTCCCCATCGCCGGCGTTTCGGGAACGAGATGCCCGACTTCCAACTTCTTCCGCTGCCGTCCGCGGTTCCGGGAGGCGCTCTGCCGGGATCGACGGGCGGCTTCCGGACATCGCCACCTCCTCGAGCCGCTCCGCCGCGACCATCAGCATCGCGCCACGCTTGTTCTCCGCGAGCGCGTGCAGTTCGTCCGCGATCAGGAAACGCGCCGGCCGGAACGCGACGATCCACGCCGGTTGGCTCAACATGAGCGTGAGGCTTTCCGGGGTCGTGACGAGAATGTGCGGCGGCCGGCGCCGTTGCGCCGCGCGCTCCTTGGGAGAGGTGTCGCCCGTCCGGGCCGCGACCCGCAGCCAATCCCAGCCCAGTTCCGCGACCGGCTGGCGCAAGTTTTTTTCCAGGTCGTAGGCGAGCGCCCGCAAAGGGGAAACGTAGACGGCGACGATTCCGTCGGGCAGCGCGTCCGCGTCCCGCGCCCGCACCAGCCGGTCGAAGACCGCGAGGAAGGCCGCCAGGGTCTTCCCGCTGCCGGTGGGCGACGTGAGCAGCAGGGAACGACCGGCGAGGATCTCCGGGACGGCAAAGCACTGCGCCGGCGCGAAATGTCCGAACCGGTGGCGGAACCACGCGGCCAGCTCGGGATGCAGCGCGGCGTGGAGCTGCGGCTCCGTCAGGGCGGGGGTGCCGACCCGGGTGAAAAGGGCATCCGCGGAAACGGGAGGTTCAGGCTCGCTCATGCCGATTACGGATCGAAGGCGGGGCGGGTGACGGCTGCTCGCGAAGACGAAACCTCGGGCTCATGTCTGCCGCGGAGTCTGGACCGCGGGGAACGCGCCGGCCCCGGCCAGTCGCCGGCAGGTATCCAGCGTGTCGATTTCCGCCGGCGTCTTGTCCGGACGCAGCCGTGCAATCCGGGGAAAGCGCAGCGCGAACCCGCTCTGGTGCCGGGAACTGGGTTGAATGATGTCGAACGCCACCTCGATGACCGTGTCGGGCACCACGACGCGGTACCGGCCGTGGACCTCGACGGTGTGGTCGAGAAAATGCTGGGTGAGCCGGGCGATCTCCGCATCGGTGAGCCCGGAGTACGCCTTGCCGACTGTCAGCAACCGGTCGTGCGCGGGATCGCGGATCGCAAAAGTGTAGTCGCTGAGGACGTCGCGACGCCTGCCGTGACCGTACTCGACCCCGACAACGACGACGTCGAGCGTGGCGTACGCCTTCTTGAGTTTGAGCCAGGCGAGCCCGCGGCGCCCCGGCGTGTAGAAGCTGCGTGGGTCCTTCGCCATCAAGCCCTCGTTGCCTCGCTGCCGCGCGGCGAGAAACGCAGCCTCGATCTCGCCGGCGCTCGTGGCCAGCCGGACAGGCGCGACGACGAACTTCGATTCCGGCGTGCGCTCAGTCGTCGCCGACGATACGGGAGATTCATCGCGGCGTAAAGCCGCTCCTACTGCGAACAGCTGCTCCAACAACTCCCGCCGGCGCGACAGCGGTTCCTTCAACAGCGACCGGCCGTTCAGCCACAGGAGGTCGTAGAACGAGATCGAGACCGGGATTTCGCGGCCGAGGAAGAAATCGTCACCTTTCCGTCCGAGTCGTTTTTGCAGCTCCGCGAACGGCAGCGCGCGTCCGTTTCGCCAGGCCAGCAGTTCTCCGTCGCCGATGAAGTCGGCCGGAAACTCGGCGGCCGCGGCGACCAGATCGGGAAACTGATCGCTGATCCGGTTCAAATCGCGCGAGTAAATCTCCACCCGCGAGCCGGCCTTGTGCATCTGGCAGCGGATGCCGTCGTACTTCTCCTCCAGCCAGACCGTGACGGCACCTGCCGTGGACGCCGGCGACGCGGCGGACCCCGCCGTTTCCCCGCGCTCCGTGCCTGCCGTCGCACTTGCGGCATCGCCGCGCATCCGTTCGAGGATCGCCTCGGCGGTCGGCTCCGGGCTGGCGAGCATGAACTGAAGCGGATGGAACACCGTGAGCTGAATGTCTCCGAGCCGGTCCTGCCGCGCCGCCCGGGTGACCGCGGCGATGTCGCCGCTCAGCATGTTGGCTTCGCGCACCGCTTCGACCGGTTGACTGGCCGCCACCGCGATCGCCTCCTCGACCAGGCCTTCCTTGAGCCCGATCCGCAGGTCGCCCGTGATGATCTTCACCAGATACCGCGCCTCGTCCGGCGAAAGCACGGCGAGCCGCTCGCGCAGGAGGCCGAGCTTGGGCGCGGGGCCGCGTGCCGCGGCAATCCGGTCGAAGAGCGCGGCCAGGTCGGCGAGCGAGCAGGTGAACGCCGGTCCGGGAGCGTTCTCCCGGTCGCCCGCAGCGGGTGACCGCGATGCCTGGGCCAAAACCGCGCCGGTCGCGTCGCCCGTATCCGCAAAGCGGTGGTACGCGGCGCGGTAGTCCGCCTCCGTGATGCCCGCGACCTCGAGCACCGCGCGCTTGATCACCGCCCAGCCCAGGTTGAGATTGCGCGGATCCGTTTGCGGAAAGGTCCGGCCGGTGAGGAACGTCGCCGCGATCGCCGCGTCGTCGGCCGACAGCGCGGCGAGATAGCCGCCGAGGGCCGCGATCTTCTCCAGTTTTCCGGACCGGTGTTTGACGACGTCCGCCACCGCGGCGAAGCGGGCGAAAGAGTCGGGCCGGTCGACGGGCGTGGCACAGGGTTCGGCCGCGGGAGCGGGCAGATCGAAGGCCGCCACCGGCTGGTGCCCCGTGACGAGGCCGAGGTCGAGCTGATTGTCCTCGCCGATCGCCCACGCCTCGAAACCCCGTTCGCGCAGCGTGCGGGCGAAGTCCTGTGCGAAGCCGTGAAGCGTGAGCACGCGCTGCGGCTTCACCCGCTCGACGAAACGCAGCAGATCGGGGAAGTCGGCATGGTCCGACAGCGGAAACGCCGCGTCGCACTGGTAGCGGTAAATGGCGCCCGGGTCCGTCGCCCAGCCGGTGATGACGGCGGTTCGCCGCGGCGCGATTCGCCGGACGAAATTCGATTCGCGCGACTGCGGCGGGCAGATGACGACGTGCCCCGCCACTGTCGCGGCGTCGAACTCGCGATGGGCCGGGAACTCGATGCCGAAGCTCTCGTAGACCTGGGTGAGCCGGTACGTCTGCGGATGCAGCATCAGCGGCAGCCGCGCGGCGGCGAGTCCGCGGAGCAGTTCCTGGCTCTTGCCCAGACTGTACCCGAAAAGGATGGGGATGGCGCCGTCGGCGATCGTGTCGTGACAGAACTGTGCGATCGCCTGCAACACCTCCGCCGTGGGAGGGAACACATAGTGCGGCCGGCCGAAGGTCGTCTCCATGATCAGGAGGTCGGCGGACGGGGTGGCGCATGGCTCGGCGGAAAGCCCGGGCCGAAGCTTGAAATCGCCGGTGTAGAGCAGGCGGCCGTGCGCGGCGTGGTCGAGCAGCGCCTGGGCGGACCCGAAGATGTGGCCGGCCGGGTGCAGCGTCACCGTGCAATCGGCGGTGAGTTGCTCGGTCTGACCGAATGGCAGGACGTGCTCCGTCCGTTTGGCCGGCAGCCGCGCGCGCATCAGGGCGGCAGTCCCGGCTGAGCAGAGCACCTCCCGGTGCAGCGCCGTGTGGTCCGAATGCGCATGGGAGACAAAGGAGCGCTCGACCGGGAAATGCGCATCGAGCCACCACTGGATCTGGGGCAGCCACACGCCTGCACGAAACTCGACCTGCCACGGCATTCCCGAGCGTATGGTCCTGCCGTTGTCCCGTCAAAACGCGTCGCACGCCGGCACGGTCCCAGCGGATACGGCGCTGACACCATTGGGCGTGCCGCCGGGCAAAGAGAGCCGGCAGCTCCTTCGGCTTCGCCTACCGCAGTCGCAGGACAACCAGCCCGAACAGAACCAGAACGGCGAGGGCGATCGCCCACCAGTACCAGCGGAGCCCGTTCACCCGGCCAGGGTCTGCGCGCGGGCGATCCCGGGACTCCGAATCGTCTTCCCATGCCTGGTCCGGCAATTCGAGTCCATCGTACGGCGAGGCCTCGCGCCAGCCGGTGCGCTCGTCCGCGCCGCACTCCGGACAGGCGCGCGCCCCGCGGGGAATCCGGGCGCCGCACTGGGCACATTCGTCAGGGGCAGGTTGGCGCGGCATGGGATGGCGGAGGTGTTGTGGTGCGGGACGAGTCCGACCGCCAGGCGGAGAGCGGCCCTGGTTCCGCGGCGGTCGGCGCCCGGTCAGCGGCCGGCAGCCGCGGCGAAGTGCCGGAGGCTGCGCGGGCGGCGTCCGTCAGCTGCCGCCAGCGGAATCGGTCATGTACTTTCGCCGGATCAACCGCCATGCCGTCACGAAAAACGCGGTCAGCGGGATTGCGAGCAGCATGCCCAGAATGCCGTTGAAGGCGGTGCCCCAGAAGAAAATCGCCACGATGATGGCGACCGGGTGCAGCCCGGTTTGGAGGCCCATGATCTTCGGGGTGAGCACCCAGCTCTCGATCGCCTGCACGATCAGTTTCACGAGCAGGACCAGTCCCACCAGCTGCCAGCCTCCGCCCGGCTGGAAGAAGGCGAGCGGCAGCGTGATGGTGAGGCCGACAATGGTGCCGAGATACGGCACGACGTTCAGCAGCCCGAGCATGAGACCGATGAACAGGCCGAATTTCAGTCCGATCAGCGTGAACCCGATCGCCAGGAGCGCGCCCATGATGAGCCCGATGATGAGCTGGCCGCGGAAGAACGCCTCGATGATGGAGACGAACTCGCGCACCAGGAACACGAGATCGTCCCGCACCGACGGGCTGAGCAACGGCAGATGGGCGGGCAGGCGGCGGGTGGGTTCGCCCCGGGCGAGCAGAAAGAAGAACAGGTAGACCGGGATGATCGCCAGGTGGGTGAAGAACACGATCACGCCGAACACGCTGCCCGTCGCGCTGCGCAGCGACGGCAGTGCGTGACTGACGAGTTCCTGTGCCTGCTTGGCGAAGCCGTCGCTGATCTGGCGCAGGGCCGGGTTGTTCAGCTGGCGATCGAAGAATTCCACCCAATGCGGATAATTGGTCCGCACATAGATCAACACGCTGGTCCAGAGTTCGGGCAGGTAGGCGATGAAGCTGACCGTCTGGTCGATCAGCGGCGGCAGCACCGCCACGAGCAGGCCGACGATCGCCAGCGCGAAGAGCCCGTAGAGCACGATCACGGCGAAGACCCGCCGGATCCGCAGGCGCCGCTCGATCATTTCCGCCACGGGCCGCAGGATCAAGGCGAGCACGGCCGCGGTCGCCAGCGGCCAGAGCACGCTGCCGAAGAAGCCGACCGAGCGGCCCAGCGCGATCAGCGCGCCGACGAGCAAAGCGACGGAAACGAGCAGGGCGAGCACGGTGAGCGCGAACGCGACGATCCGCCGTTGGCCCGGAGAGAGGAGCGATCCAGAAGTCGCAGAGTCGTCAGGCACGGGAGCAGGAATCACAAACTGCAGAGGAAGTAACAAGTTCCAAGTGACACCGGCCCGGCTGGAAAGTGCGGCTTTCCGGGAGCCGCGCGGACGGACCGGACCGCCCGCGGATCGCCGTACCGGCCTCGGATGACGTCCCGCGCGAGTGGTGCGTCGCAAGCCGACGGCGACACGGATCGCCTCCGAAAGGCCCCGACATTGCCGTGCATCCAAACTTTCGATTTGCGTCGGATTCAGCTCGGCGCGCATGCTCGCCATGCTCGCTCTCGATGTACGGCGCCAATCCCCCCAATCCTCTGCTCCACCGCGAATCGCTCGTCGCGGCGATCGAGCAGTGCCGGCTCGAGCTGCGGAGGCTGGAAGACCGGCTCGGCACGCCGCAGGAGCAATCGGGCGATCTCGACCGGGCGTCGGAAATCGTGCATCGGATCAACAACCTTGTCGCGGCGCTGAGCTCGATTTCCGAGTAGCGAGACGCGGCGGGTGGTAGCGGGAGCGCCTTGCGCCTGCCGGCGCACGAGACCGCGGCGAGGCGGTGGCGGACTATCCGACGCGGGGCGCCGGGCGGGCGACCTGACTTCCGGCGATCCTCTCCCGGGGGCGAACGGCGGGCTGGGTTGCTCCCGGGTGGTGACGCCAGAACCAGCGCGCCATCGCGGGCAGCAGGATGATCGCCCCGATCATGTTCACGAGAAACATGAACGTCAGCAGCAGTCCCATGTCGGCCTGGAACTTCAGGTCGGAAAAGATCCAGGTGCTGACGCCGATCGCGAGCGTCAGGCCGGTGAACACCACCGCCGCGCCGGTGTCGCGAAACGCCGCGAACATCGCGTCCTCGAAAAACTCGCCGGCATGCATGCCCGCGAGCAGCCGGGCAAAGAGGTAGATGCCGTAGTCGACCCCGATGCCCACGCCGAGCGCGACCACCGGCAGGGTCGAGGTTTTCAGGCCGATGCCCAGGTAGACCATCAGCGTGTAGGCCAGCCAGCTGGTGATCGCGAGGGGCACCACGATGCAGAGCGTGGCCCGGATCGAGCGAAAGGTGACCAGGCACAGCACGATGACGGCGCCGAAAATCCACAGCACGATCGGATGCTCCGCCGCCTGGACGACCTCGTTGGTCGCGGCCATCACGCCGGCGTTGCCGGTCGCGAGCAGGAATTTCGCCTTGGGCGAGGGGTGGGCGGCGGCAAACGCCTTCACCGCGTTGGTCACCCGCTGCAGCGTCTCCGCCCGGTGGTCGGCGAGGAAGATCATCACCGGCATCACGCTGGCGTCGCTGTTGAGCAGGCCGGTCGAGGTTTCGATCGGCGATACCGCCTGCGCGAGCGCCTGCGGGTTGCGCGGCAGGATGCGCCACTTCAGCGAGCCCTCGCTGTACCCGGAGTTGACGACGCGCGCGACGGAGGCGAGCGAGATGACCGACTGCACCCCGGGCAGCGCGCGCATCGTGCCCTCGAACCGGTCCATCAGCGTGACCACGTCGTAGTCGACGCAGCCGTTGGGCACCGTCTCGACGATCACCGACAGCAGGTCGACGCCGATGCTGAACTTCGACGTGATGATCCGCGTGTCCTCGTTGTACCGGGAATTCTGGCGCAGTTCGGGCACGCCGACCTGCGTATCGCCGATGTGGATCTGCCCGGCCTTCCAGTAGCCCCAGCCGCCGAGCACGAAGCCGGCGAGGATGATGGCGAGCGACGGGCCGCGACGCATCTCCTTCACGAGGCGCGCCCATTTCCGGTCGGCCGCCGCGCGGCGCGCGATGACCCACTCGCGATACGAGGGTGGCAGGCGCAGGAACGAGAGCAGGATCGGCAGGAGGAAGAAATTGGTGATCACGATGACGCTGACGCCGACGCTGGCGGTGATCGCGAGCTCGCGGATGATCTCGATCTTGATCACGAGCATCGTGATGAACCCGACGGTGTCGGTCATCAGCGCGACGACCCCGGGGACGATGAGCTGCATGAACGCGGCCTGCGCCGCCGTCCGTCCGTCGCCGCTCTTGAACATCTCGTTGCGAAACATGCTGATCTTCTGGACGCCGTGGCTCACGCCGATCGCAAACACGAGAAACGGCACCAGGATCGAAAACGGGTCGATGCCGTAACCGAACGCGGTGAGCGCGCCCAGCTGCCAGATCACCGCCACCAGCGAGCAGACGATCGGGGCCGCGGCGAGCTTCCAGCGGCCGGCGTACTTCCAGACCAGCAGCGCCGTGACGAGCACGGAGATGCCGAAGAAAACCAGCACCCCGCGGGCGCCGTCGCTGATGTCGCCGATGACCTTGGCGAAACCGATGATGTGAACGTGAATCCGGCCGCCGCTTTCCCGCTCGATGTCCCGGCGGATCTGCTCGAGGCCGTGCGCCACCTGCGTGTAGTCGATCGTCCGGCCGGTGCGCGGGTCGGTCTCGACCACCTGGGCGCTCACGATCGCACCGGTGAAATCGTTCGCGACGAGCTGGCCGACCTTGCCCGACTTCAGGATGTTTTCGCGCACCTTCGCGAACGCGGCGGGCGTGGGCGTGAAATCGGCCGGAATGACGTTGCCGCCCGAGAACCCGTCCTCGACCACCTCGATGTACCGGACGTTGGGCGTGAAGAGCGACTGCACCTGCGACCGGTCCACGGCCGGGAGGAACATCATCTCGTCCGTCGCCCGGCGCAGCGCCCGAAAGAACTCCGGCGTGAAGATGTCTCCGTGGTCCACCATCAGTGCGACGATCACGCGGTTTGCTCCGCCGAACTCGCTCTGATATTTGGTGAAGGTGCGGATGTAGGGATGGTCGATCGGCAGCGTCTTGTTGAAGCTGGCATCGACATGGAGCTGCGTGGCGAACCACAGCATGACCGCCGTCATGGCGGCGAGAATCCAGACCAGCGGGACGCGGCGCCGAAACATCCAGGAAGAGAACCGGCCAAGAAAGGCTGTCATCGCGTGGAAACCGAAAGGGAGGAAGGCGGCACGAGCGTCACGCCGGTTTCGCCGAACGCGAGCAACGTTCCGTCCGGAGCCTGGAGGAGCTCGGCGATGCCGTCGCTCGTCGGCGCGCCGCAGCGGGTGAATGGCGGCACTCCGCCGCGGCTGCCGTACAACACGCCCGACTGACCGGCGAGGATCACGCTGCCGTTCGTCGTCACCACTGCAGTGGCGAGCAGGATCGGCTGGTCGATGGCCGCCGGAGTCCAGGTGTCGCCGTCGTCGATCGAGCGGAAGACTCGTCCGCGCAGCCCGTAGGCGACCAGCGTCCGCGCGCCGAGCGGCAGGATGCCGTAGAAGGAACCGTCGTACGGGGTATCGATGCGCAGCCAGGTGTGCCCGCGATCCGCCGACCGCATCAGGGTGCCGCGTTCACCGGCGATGTACAGGGTGCCGGTCGGGCCGCGCGTGATCCGGTTCAGGTGCATGTCGTCGTCGATCACCTTGCGCGGCGACCAGGTCCGGCCGCCGTCCGACGTCGCGAGGCACAGCCCGTAGGCGCCGACCGCGATGACCTCGCTCGCGTCGAGCGCGCAGACGTCCAGAAACGATGCCTCGAGGTTCGCGCCCTGCCATTGCTTGCGCCAGGTGCGTCCGCCGTCGGCCGTTGTCAGGATCAACGCGTCGTGGCCCACGGCCCACCCGTGCCGTGCGTCCGAAGCGAAACTCACGCCGGTCAGTGTCGCCCCCCACGGCACGGAAATCGTGCTCCAGGTCCGGCCCGAGTCGGTGGACCGCAGGATGCCGCCCCGTTCGCCGACCGCCACCACGTCGGGCCCGGCGCGCGCGGCGTCGAGCAGCAGGCTCCGGGGCGCCTGGCCGTGCAAGGCGCCGGCCAGGAGGCCCGCCACGAGCGCGAGGACCAGCCGTCCGGCGGCGGACCCGCGCCGGAAGGGCGCGTGGACAGCGGCCGGGGGGCGACCCACGAGCGCGGATCTCATTCGACGGGAGCGGCGGAGCGGAGCCGGGCGGAACCGGCGGGGAACGCCGGTGAGCGCCGGCCGCCGGTCCGCCGGGAGGCGGCCATCAACGCACGCCTTCGCGGCGCAGCGAGTCCGGCGTGTAGTCGGCCGGGGTGCGCTTGATGCTGAAGTCGTACATCTTGTTCTCGTTGTCCAAGCCCATCGCGAGGTAGCGGCCGGATTGGAGATCGGTGTGCACCTCCAGCGTGCTCCAGAAGGTCGGCACCTCGTAGTAATTGATGCAGTGCGCCTCGGAGACGCGCCACAGCTGGCCGCGGGGGTCGTACTGGTCCGCCGCCAGGAGCTGCCAGCTGTCCTCGTCGATGTAGAACGTCCGCCGCGCATAGAGGTGGTTCGTCCCCGGCTTGAGCGTGGCCTCGACGACCCAGACCCGGTGCAGTTCGTACCGCGCGAGGTCCTGGTTGATGTGCTTCGGCTGGAGAATCTCGCTGTACTTCACCTTGTCGCTGTGCAGCCGGTACGAGTTGTACGGCACCAGCATCTCGCGCTTGCCGACGAGCTTCCAGTCGTAGCGGTCGGGCGCGCCGTTGAACATGTCGAGCTGGTCGCTCGTGCGCTGGCCGTCGGCCGCGGTGCCCGGATTGTCGTAGGCGACGTCCGGCGCGCGCGTCACCCGGCGCCGGCCGGCGTTGTACACCCAGGCGCGGCGCTTTTCCTTCACCTGGTCGAGCGTCTCGTGCACGAGCAGGATCGTCCCGGCGAGCCGGGGCGGCGCGAGCACGGTCTGCTTGAAGAACACCAGCGTGTTCTGGTCCTCGAGCTCCTTCATGGTGATGTCGGGCCGCGCGTAGTTGAAAAGGTACTCCTCCTCGAACTGCACCAGCGTGTAACTGCCGTTCGGCATCGGCGCGGCCTGCGCGATGTGCCGGACCGCCGCCTGTCCGCGATAGCGCGCCAGGTGATTCCACACGACCTCGATGCCGCTCGCCGGTATCGGGAACGGAATCCCGAGGAGCGCGCCCCCGAAACCGTTGCCGCCACCCGTCAGGTGCGCGGTGGTCGCGTATTTCTTCGTCGCGTCGTAGACGCTCTGCGGCACGGACGCGCTCCGCCGGGTCGGATACACGATGAGCTTGTAGTCGGGATAGGCCTTGAGCAGCGCGATGCTCCCGGCGGTGAGCTGCCCCTCGTGCTCGGCGAGATTCTGGGCCGTCACCGTGTACAGCGGCTGGTCGGCTGCGAACGGATCCGGATGGTGCATGCCGACCACGTAGCCGGCGGGCGGAGTCGTGATGCCACCGGTCCATGCCGGGATCGTGCCCGCGGCATTGCCGGCGCGTTCGGCGCCCAGCGGGGTCAGGTCGCGGCCGAGCCGGTCGGCATCGGCCTGGCTGATCGCCGCCGCGGCGAACGAGCAGGAACTGAGGAAACAGGCGAAGGCAACGGCGGACGGTTTCATGGGGATCAGCGGGCGCATGATTTTAGAAGGAGTATTTGAGGGTGGTGGCCACGTAGTCGCGGTCCTGCAGGAGATTGTAGCGGCCGCCGTCGAAGAAGTTCACGTAGCGGAGCTCGAACGCCCAGGCGTTCTGGTAGGTGAATTCGACGGATGCCGTCACGCTCTTGCGTCCGTGAACGTAATTGGCGAGCGGGAGCGGCGTGTTGCCGTTGACGTCATGGGTGAAGCCGAGGCCCGGCGCGACGTTCAGGCCCGCGAAGAGGTTCGTGTACTCGAGCCGTCCGACGACCTGGTACCCCCAGGAGAACGAATCGGCGAAGGCGCTGGCCGGCGTCCAGCCGAACGCCGAGTTGCCGGTCGCGACCATCTCGTTGAGATCGCCGGCTGTGAACGTGCCCTGGCCGTCGTAGCGTAGGGTCGATTTCGCCGGGAGATCGGCCCAGATGCCGCCGACCTCGCCCACCACGCTCAGCTGCTGCGCGCCGAGCATCGGACCGAAGACCTTGGTCAGGGTCGTCTGGGCACTCCAGACGTCGTGGCGCCGGTAGCCCGTAACCTCGCGGTTGTACTGGCCGTAGAAGCTGCCGACCTGGTTGGCGTTGAATGCCTTGTTCAGGGTCGAGAGGGCCGCGAACAACAGCTCGACGTCATCGATCTGCAGCGGCACGTCGTGCTTGTAGGACACCTCGCCCTGCCACGAAATACCGGTGTTGCCGATGCTCGTGTTGAAACTCGCGCCGAGCATCGTGATGTCGTTCGGGTAATCCAGGAAGTAGCGGCCGGTGCCGGCGGCGGTGAGCAGGCCGATCTTGCCGGCGCCGGCGGCGATCGCCTGGGCGGCGGGATAGAATGGCTGCAGCGAGGTCGGCAGCGCCGCGCCGGGGACGTTGGTCAACGCCGCTCCCAACAGGGTCGTCAGGGCGGCCGGAATGCCCGCGGCTGGATAGCCCGCCGCCTGCATCGCGGGCGCAAGCTGCTGCTGCGCCAGCTGGGAGGCCGTCGCCTGCACGAGGGCGCTGCTGATGCCCGAGGTCGGCGTGCGGGCGCTGACAAGCGGGGACCGGCTGCGATAGTTGGCGACGAAGAGCCCGAACTCGGTGTCGTTCACCGCCGGCACGAGAATCCGCGAAGAGATGCCCCACTGGCTGATGTCGTTTGGGCGCCGGTCGCCGGCGCGCGGGATCGCTCCGAGCGTGCCGAGATCGGAGAGCGCACCGAACCCGAGGAAGACGTTCTGGCCGCCCCGGCTGGCGAAATCGTTCGTGGAAAAATATGTCCCGGCCGGTTCGAGCTCGTTGCGGCGAAACTCCAGCAGCCAGAACGGCTCGATCGTCACGTACTGAGAAATACCGATCGACGCTTTCAGCATGTTCACCGGCAGCAGGGCCTCCTTCAGCTCCGACCCGGGGGCGCGCAGCTTCGAGAGATCGACCGGATTGATGACGTTGATGCCGTTCGGCAGGAAGGTGCTTTCGCCGAGGCTCAGGACCTGGCGGCCCAGGCGGATGTCCACCGGCGTGCCGCTGCCGAGCGTGAACTTCCCGAGCACGTAGGCGTCGAGCAACTCGGCTCCCTGGACGACGCGGGCGCGGGCATCGCGGGACAGCGCGGTGCGGGCGGTCTGGTCGGCCTTCGCGTCGGTGAAATAGTAGCCGCGCACGAACATCCCGAAATTGTGGTAGCGCAGCTCCAGGTCGTGTGACCCCTTGAACAGCGTGGAAACCCAGCCGGCGCCGTAGTTCAGGTTGCCGTCGTCGGCATTGACCGAGTTCTGCTGCCCGGGCACGCCGTTGAAGGTGCTCGAGATCCCGTAGAAAAGGGGATTCGGGTCTTGGAGCCGATACAGCCCCCCGACGGAGAAAGTGCTGTCGAAACTGCCGCTCAGGTCGCCGGCCGTGAATTGGACGGCAAACAGGGCGGGGGACAGCAAACCGCCGGCAAGCAGGGCGAACCCGACCAGGGTCGGGACGCGCAGGAGCATACGATGGGAACGTCGTTCGTTCATGATATTGGAGCTGAAAACGACCACTCCGGCGGGGAAGGCCGGAAGCAGCGGGGGAGGAACGGAGGGTACCAGCCCCGCCTGCGCGGAGCCCGTGCCCGCGAGAAAACGCCGCGTTGTTTCACGACTCAAGAACCAACTGCGGCCGGGTCTTGCCAGAGGCTGGCGGGAATCTGCACTTCGTCCTTTGACGCCGCGCCGTTTGCGGTAAGGTGCGCGTTCCCAGCATGCAGGCGGCGACGCACATACACATCAAGGGGGCGCGCGAGCACAACCTCAAGAACCTCGAGCTCCGGATTCCGCGTGGAAAAATGGTGGTGATCACGGGCCCGAGCGGATCGGGCAAGTCGTCGCTCGCGTTCGATACGATCTATGCGGAAGGGTACCGCAAGTACATGGAGAGCCTGTCCACGCAGGCGCGCCAGGTGCTGGAGCAGCTGAAGCGGCCGGACGTCGACTTCATCCACGGGCTGTCGCCGGTGCTCGCGATCGAACAGCGCACCGGCGCGGGCGGACCGCGCAGCACCATCGCCACGGCCACCGAAATCGCGGATTACGCGCAGCTCCTGTGGGCGCTCTGCGGCGAGCAGCGGTGCCCGCGGGACGGCGGCCGGGTCGTGCAGCGCTCGCTCGACGACAACGTGCAGCGGGTGCTGGCCGAATGCGCCGGGGAGCGGATCATGCTGCTCGCGCCTGCGCTGCGCGCCCGGCCGAGCGTGCTGCGGGACGAACTGCCGCGGCTGCGGCAGCGCGGATTCCAGCGCGTCCGCCTCGACGGCGAGGTGAAGAACCTCGATGAACCGAAGCTCATCCCGGCCGGCGCCGGCGTGCGCGAGATCGCCGTCGACCTCGTCATCGACCGGCTGGTCGCGGGCGCCGATCAGCGCAGCCGGCTCGCCGACTCGCTCGAGCTGGCCTTTCGCGAGGGGCGCGACCGCGCGATCGTGCTGGCGCAGAAGACGGCGGACGGGCCCTGGCGGGAGATCGCGCTCAGCCAGTCGCTGGCGTGCGAGATCTGCGGCGACGTGTTCGAAAAGCTGACCCCGCGGCATTTTTCCTTCAACACCAAGGAAGGCGCGTGCCCGACCTGCGGCGGGCTCGGCCGGAAGATGCGTTTTGTCCCCGAACTGGTCGTGCCGGATGCGGACAAGAGCGTTCGCGAAGGAGCGATCAAGCCCTGGCGGATCGGCGGAAAAAATCTCATCATCAAGCACAATGCATTGCTGAAGCAGCTCGCGGAACAGCTGCCGTTCGATCCGGACGTGCCGTGGCAGCAAGCTGGCCGACGAGACCCGCGACGCGATCCTGTATGGCGCGGGCGAGCGTCAATTCGCGTTCAAGCTGCGCCGGATGCGCGAGGCGAAAGCCATGCCGTTCGCGGGCGTCGTCGCCGACCTGGAGGAGAGCTGGCGCCACACCGACAGCGAGGGGTTTCGCGCGCGGCTGACCACGTTCATGATCGCGGGCGAGTGCCCGGAATGCCATGGCACCCGGCTCAATGCCCGCAGCGGCGCGGTGCGGCTCTACGTCGACGAGCCGGGATCGGAGGCAGCGCCGGCAGCCGCAGCACCGCCGGCCGACCTGGCGCCGGACCAAGGTGCGCCGGACCGAGGGGCGCCGGTCGCAGACCGGCGCTACTTCACGTTTCCCGAATTCGTGGCGCTGGATATCGGCGAGGCCCATGAACTCGCCCGGCGCGCCGTCGCCACCTTCGGCCGCAACGATGCGGTCGACGAGGTCGTCACCGGGATCGAGCAGCGGCTGCATTTCCTGGCCGAGACCGGCCTCGGCTATCTCACGCTCGATCGCGACTACGCGACGCTTTCCGGCGGCGAGGCCCAGCGCGTGCGGCTCGCAACGCAGCTCGGCATGGGCCTGATGGGCGTGATCTACGTGCTCGACGAGCCCAGCATCGGGCTGCACCCGCACGACAACCAGAAGCTGCTGGACACGCTGGTGGCGCTGCGCGACCGCGGCAACACCGTGATCGTCGTCGAGCACGATGAGGACACGATGCGCGCGGCCGACGAACTCATCGAGCTCGGCCCCGAGGCCGGAGTCGAGGGCGGCCACCTGCTGTTCCAGGGCACCCCCGAAGCCTGTGCCCGGCTGTCCGCCAAGCAGTCGCGCACCGGCCCGTATCTCGCCCGCTCGCTCGGCGTGCTCAAGGACGCGGCGACCAAGCTGCCGGACGGAGCCTGGCTGACCGTGCGCGAGGCCCGGGCCAACAATCTCCGGGGAATCGACGCCCGCTTTCCCGTGGGGCTGCTGACCTGCGTCACCGGCGTCAGCGGCTCCGGCAAGAGCACGCTGGTGAACGACGTGCTGGCGGCGGCGGCGGCGCGCAGGCTCAACGGCGCGAAGACGATCCCCGGCAAGCACCGGCAGATCGAGAATCTGGATTTCTTCGAGAAGCTCGTGCAGGTCGACCAGGAGCCGATCGGCCGCAGCCCGCGTTCCAATCCGGCCACGTACGTTGACCTCCTCGGGCTGCTGCGGGAACTCTTCGCGCAGGTTCCGCTGGCGAAGGTGCGGGGTTACAAGCCGAGCCGGTTTTCGTTCAACGTCCGCGGCGGCCGGTGCGAACGGTGCCAGGGCGATGGCATGATCAAGCTCGACATGCAGTTCATGGCCGACGTGTACGCGCCGTGTCCGAGCTGCGGCGGCCGGCGGTTCAACCGCGAGACGCTCGAGGTCCTGTTCCACGGCAAGTCGATCGCGGACGTGCTGGACCTGACCGTGCGCGAGGCGATCACGCTTTTTCGCAACATTCCGCGGGTGATGGACAAGCTCGCCACGCTCGACGCGGTCGGGCTTGGCTACCTGACGCTCGGCCAGTCGGCGACGACGCTGTCCGGCGGCGAGGCCCAGCGCATCAAGCTCTCGCTCGAGCTGAGCAAACGGCAGCAGGGACGAACGCTGTACGTTCTCGACGAGCCCACCACCGGGCTGCACTGGGTCGACATCCAGAAGCTGATGGATCTGCTGTTCAAGCTGCGCGATGCGGGCAACACCGTGATCGTGATCGAGCACAACCTCGACGTGATCAACCTGGCGGACTGGATCATCGATCTCGGTCCGGGCGGCGGTCGCGAGGGCGGAGACATCGTCTTCGCCGGTCCACGCCGCGAGATCGAGGCGAGCGGGCGATCGCTGACAGGAGCGGAGTTACGGCGCTGGTCGGCCGCCGCCCATCCGCAGTAGCCGTTTCTTCCGGCGGGTGGTGACTGCGGCGACCGCGGTGCAATCCGGGCGCGGCATTCGCCAACCGACGCGCAGCGGGGACCGGCGCCGACGCGTATCTTCGCCACCGTGAGCCTGCCGGTTTACCTCAATGTCGCCCAGTATCCCCGGCGCATGCGCTGGTTCATGGCTGGAGCGTGGCTGGTCATCGGGCTGAAGTGCGTCGTGGTGTGGTGGGCAATGGCCCATTGGAACGCACCGATGCATCCGCTCTGGGTGGTTGGCCCGACTCTGCTGTTCGCCGCGCTCGTCACCGGGATCTGGCTGACCCACCGTCCGGATTAGCGCCAGCGCAGCGTTCGCGGATCTGCGGATCGCTTCCTCCGGTCCGGCGAAACGACTTGCGCGAACGGGGGATGAGTCCGACAGGTTGGTCATCGCAAATCGAAATTTACGGTACGCCCTGCGAGCCAGTGATGTCACCGGGCATGTAGGACGCCGTCTTACAGCCATCGTCCGATGAAAACTTACCTCTGTCTTTTTTCCGGTGCGTGCGTGCTGCTTGCCGCCGGCATTGGCGCTTCCCCCGCCATCGCCCAAACCCCCAGTCAGGTCGCCACTTCGCCGTCAGGGCCTCCTCCTCCGCCACCCTACGGCGAACCCGCCGCCCAAGTGCAGCCGGCGCCAATGCCGACCGCGCCTTCCCAGCTTCCCCCCGGGACGCCGCTCGCGCCTCCTGAAGCCGGTTCAGTGGACGAGCTCGTCGCGCCGGTCGCATTGTATCCCGACCCGCTGCTGGCCTTGGTTTTCCCGGCGGCGACCGCCAGCTCCGACGTGGTCCTCGCCGCGCGTTACCTGAGCTCGGGCGGAGATCCCAAACAGGTCGATTCCCAGCCGTGGGCCGACAGTGTCAGGGGCCTCGCGCACTATCCCGACGTGATCAAATGGATGGACGAGAATCTCGCCTGGACGGAGCGGCTTGGTGAAGCGTACCTCAACGATCCGAAAGAAGTGATGGCGGCGGTCCAGCGCGATCGGGCCCGAGCCCAGGCGAATGGCGTGCTGACCAACACGCCGCAGCAGGAGGTGGTCGCGGATCAGGGCTACATCCAGATCATTCCCGCGCAACCCGACGTGATTTACGTGCCGCGTTACGATCCTGACATCATCTACATCGACCAGCCGGTGTACTATCCCAGCCAGCCGTGGATCACCTTCGGAATCGGCTTCGGCGTCGGCGCATGGCTGGCGTACGACTGCGACTGGCGTTCGCATTCGATCTGGTTCGATGCGCACCGCCGCGATCATTGGCGCGACGAGCGCGACTGGCGGCACCCGCATTTTCCCGATCGTCCCGGTGTGGTTCGCGAAGGCGGCTGGCAGCGTTGGACGCCCCCTCCGGGAAGGCGGCCCGGCTTCACGCACGTCAACCGGCCGGGCCAGGTCGTGATGCATCCCGCGCCGATCGCGGGCGCACCCCGGTTCGATCGGGAACGCATGCAGCGGGGGGCTCCAGGTGGCGGACACGCGGTCAGCGCCGGTCCGGCGAATCGCTTTGCGCCAGCCGGCCGGCCGGTCGAGGGCGGCGGGCGTGGCCCGGTGCCGGCGCGCAACGTGCATCCGACACCGGCGGCTCAGCCGCACGCCGTCCCGCCGGCCGCTCAGCGCGGACGTGAGGAACGGCCGCGCGACGACGGCCAGCATCCTGCGCTGGTTTCGCCCAGCCGGCCCGCGCTTCGGCCGCCGACCACCGCCGTGACCAGCAACACCTTCAGATCCGCCCGGCCGCCGGTCGTGGCGCCACGAACTGGCTCCGAGTCGCCGCGTCGCAGTCCAACCGTGCGGGGGCCCGCTCCAGGGTTCGCTCCCAATACGGGTGGCCAGGTTTCGGCATCGGCACCGGCCCGGCGCTTCGCCCCGTCCGCCGCGCCCCGTTTCGCGCCTTCGGCTCCGACCACGACGGCAGTCGCTCCCCGGCCGGTCGCGCGGGCCTACGTGCCACCGGCAACGCGAGCGTACGTTCCGGCCCCGGCGCGAGTCGCTCCGGTTCAGTCTGCGCCCGCGGCGGTCGCGTCCCGGCCGTCAACGGTGAGCGTTCCCCGCCAGCCCGCCGTTCAGAGCCGCACGGTTCAAACTGCGCCGGCCCGGAGCGTTCCGGCGACGCGCACGGAGCGGTCGGAAGGCAACCGCGATCGGCCGGAACGCTGATCGCGCCCCGTGGAGTTGGACCGCTGGAAGTCGCGCTGCTTCAAGCGCGACGCCAGCCGGCGCGAGAGGGTGCGCTCCGCGGGGAAGAGGCGCAGACGAGTCCGGCGACGTTGATCGCCGCCCGAGGAGTGTGGAAGGCGCGCGGCCGCTACTTCACGGCGGCCCAGACGCGCTGGACGTCCTCGTGATCCTCCAGTGCCTGCAGGAATTCGCCGACGTCTGCGCGAGCGGCATCGTCCAGGTCGGGAAAGGTTTTTGCGCGATAGCCGATTTCGCTCGTCACCACCGACCAGCCGTTCTTCGCAAGCCAAGTGGAGACCGCGTGGACGGCCGTGCGGTCGGTGATGAAGCGCGCGCCGGCGCGACCTTCCGGAATGTCGTCGTTCTGCGCGCTGCTCAGCACCTCGAAATCGTCCGCGCCCGCTTCGATCGCCGCCGCCTCGCGGTCGATGGTGGAATCCGGGTGATGCGCCTCGACGATGCCCACATGGTCGAAAAGGAACTTGTTGCTGCCGCCGCCGCCGAGCGTGCCCTTGCGGAAGAGAATCCGGATCTCCGGCGCGGTGCGCTGCGGGTTGTCCGTGTAGACCTCGACGATGATCGGCACCTTGTGCGGCGCATAGCCTTCGAACACGACGTGTTCGAGTCCGGTCTTGTCGGCGCCGCCACCCGCGCCCTTGGCGATGGCCCGCTCGATCACGTCGCGCGTCACACTGGCCTTCCGCGCCTTCTCGACCGCCGCAAACAGCCGGGGATTGCCCGCCGGATCGCCGCCGCCGAGTTTGGCGGCGACGGTCATCTCCTTGACGAGTTTGCCGACCATCTGCCCCTTTTTGAGGTTCACGATGGCGCGTTTTGCGTGAAGCCATTGACGTCCCATAGAGCGGGCGAACGTGAGCGACGGATCGCCCGTGCGCAACGCCGAAGGTGGACGGAATCGCCGTTCGCGATGGAGGGGGGGCGGTTGCGGTCGGTACCCGCGGCGATCCGGGAAAACGTGGAAGAGAATGCAACTTTTCGCCGTTGAACGTGTGCTGGAGTGGTCCGATCTCCGCTCGACAACCTCAACCATCGCTCACCCATGCATCCGACTCTACGTCTGGCCGCCTTCTCTCTCGCGTGTTGCTGTGCCGCCCTCGCTGCCCGGGCGGCCGATCCGGGCGATGTCGACATCGGCAAATTCAAGCCGGCCGACGGACAGGAGTTCGTCGAAGTCAACCTCGGTGCGCCGCTGCTGAAGATCGCCTCGTCCATCGTCAACCGCAACGACCCGAAATGCGGAGCTCTGATCGCCAACCTCAAGCACGTCCGGGTCAACGTCGTCGGCTATGATGAAACCAATCGCGCCGACACCACGGACCGCGTGCAGACGCTGCGCCGGGAGCTCGAGGCGCAGGGGTGGACGCAGGCGGTCACGGCGCGGCCGGCCGGGCACACGCAGGATGTCGCGATCTACGTCAAGACCGCCGCCGACGACAGCATCGAGGGACTGGTGGTCACGGTCCTGGACGCCGAAAGCAAGCAGGCCGTGTTCGTCAATGTCGTCGGCAACATCCGACCCGATCAGATCGCCGAGCTCGGTGAAGGGCTCGACATCGACTGCCTGGCGCATCTGCCCGCCCCGGCGGCGGCGAAACGGAGCTGACGCCACATTCATCTCACTTTCGTCATGAGCACCTCTCCGGCAACTCCCCGCTCCCGCCGCTGGCTCCGCGTGCTCCTGTGGACCGGGGGGCTGATGACGCTGTCGCTGGTGATCGTCGCCGTGGCGGTTTTCAACCTGGTGACGCTCAGCCGTGATGCGGCGGCACTGCGCGAAGCGCTGGTCGCGAATCTCGGCGCGCGGCCCGGCATGCGCGTGCAGATCGACGCCGGGCCGGCGACCTTGTGCTTGGCGCGGTTCGCGCTGCGCTTCATTCACGACCTGCCCGTCGAAGCGCGACTCGGCGCCCGCGCCGTGCAGGCGGCCAGCGTCGGGGTGTACGAATTCGACCGCGAACCGGCGGATGCGAATCGGAGTCACCTGCTGGCCGCGGCGGATCGGGCGATGGATCGCCGTGGGTGGTCCCGCGTGCTCGCCGTGAGTCAGGCGCACGAACTCGTGCTGGCGTACGTGCCGGTCGGTATGCGCGCCGCGGGGACACAGCGGTTCTGCCTTTCGGTCTGCAACGGTCGGAAGCTGGTGGTCGTGTCCGGCGCCGCCGACAGCGACGCCCTGCTCGAGCTGTGCCGGATGCCGAACGGCCGGGAGGCGGCGCGCAGCCGGGGAGAGAGATCGGATTCGCCGCGGGCAAATTGACCCGGGGCGAATCCTGCGAATGGTTCGGGCCGTCACGCCGCCGCCATGGCCATCTGCTGGCCGGCCGGCGGTTTCCGCCCCCGCGGCCAAATCATGGCTTTCGTCACTCCCTCCACGGCCCAGCGGCAATACGATGCCGTGATTGTCGGTTCCGGCGCCGGCGGCGGCCAGACCGCGTACACGCTGGCGATGGAGGGGGCGAAGGTGCTCCTTCTCGAAGCCGGCCGCAATTACGACGTCGTGAAGGAGACGCCGATGTTCCAGACGAACCGCGACGCACCGCTGCGCGGAGCCGGCACGACGGACAAGCCGTTCGGCTTCTATGACGCCACGATCGATGGCGGGT
This sequence comes from uncultured Verrucomicrobiae bacterium, assembly GCA_963705935.1. GTDB lineage: Bacteria > Verrucomicrobiota > Verrucomicrobiia > Opitutales > Opitutaceae > Opitutus. Next base: position 1,056,656 of record OY970130.1, read on the forward strand.
GGTCGGTGCCGGGCGAGCCGTACGCCAGCGCGTCGACCGATCCGCGCCGGCAATTCCTGTGGTGGCGCGCACGGATGCTCGGCGGCCGCACGAACCACTGGGGGAGGATCGCGCTGCGCAACGGTCCGTACGATTTCAAGCCGCACCGTCGCGACGGACTGGGGTTCGACTGGCCGATCTCCTACGAGGACGTCGCGCCGTACTACGACAAGGTCGAGATGCTGGTCGGCATCTACGGGAGCAACGAAGGCCGGGAGAACACGCCGGACTCGCCGCCCGGCGTGCTGCAGCCGGCGCCGCGGCCGCGGATCGGCGAACTGCTGATGAAGCAGCGTGCCGCCACGCTCGGCGTGCCGTTCATCCCCGCCCACCGCGCGGTACTGACGCAGCGCCTCGATCACGAGCGGCTCCCGGCGAAGCTGCACCCGAACAATCCGAAGGCGCAAAAGGTCCTGGCTGCGGACATACAGTACCGGGCGCCGTGCTTCTGGGCGACGCCCTGCGGTCGCGGCTGCTCCATCCGCGCCAACCATCAGTCGACGACGGTTCAGCTGCCGCCGGCGCTGATGACCGGCAACCTCGACATCCTGCCACAGGCGATGGCGCGCGAGATCACGCTCGACGACGCCGGGCGGGCGAGCGGCGTCATCTTCATCGACAAGACGACCGGACGGGAGGAGCGCGTCCGTGGCCGGATCATCGTAGTCGCCGCGAGCGCCGGAGAATCGGTGCGGCTGCTGCTGAATTCGAAATCGGCGCGCTTCCCCCGCGGTCTGGCGAACTCGAGCGGACTCGTCGGCCGGCATTTGATGGATACCGTTGGCACCGGACTTGGCGGCCAGATTCCGGCGCTGGAGAACCTGCCGCCGCTGAACGAGGACGGGGCGGGCGGCATGCACCTGTACGCTCCGTGGTGGCTGTATCAGGAGCAGCACGCCGGGAAACTGGGGTTCGCCCGCGGCTACCACATCGAGATCAGCACCGGGCGGCAGATGCCGTCGCTGCAGACGTTCGGCGGTCTCGAACAGGAGACGCACGGCTCCTACGGCCGACGCTTCAAGGAAGACACCCGCCGCTTTTACGGGTCGTACGTGTGGCTGTCGGGCCGCGGCGAGATGGTGCCAAACGCGAATTCGTACTGCGAAATCGATCCGGAACTGAAGGACCGCTGGGGCATTCCGGTACTGCGTTTCCACTGGCAGTGGTCGGAGCACGAGATCCGCCAGGCGGCGCACATGCGGCGCACGTTCGCCGACATCGTGAGCGCGATGGGCGGACGCCCGCGCGAGTCGCTGCCGGACGATCCGCGCGACTACATTTCCCGCGGTGGGGAGATCATCCACGAGGTCGGCGGCGCGATGATGGGCAGCGATCCCGCGCGGTCGGTGACGAACCAGTGGGGCCAGACCTGGGACGTGAAGAACGTCTTCCTCACCGACGGCGCGCCGTTCTGCTCCAACGCGGACAAGAACCCGACGCTGACGATCATGGCGCTCGCCTGGCGCTCGGCCGACTACATGCTGGGCGAGCTGCGGAAAGGAAACCTGTGAACGCGGGCAACGGAGCGGAGACCAATCCGGGCGAGCCGGGCCGTCCGGCGGGCGTCGAGATTCCGGATACGTCGCCCCCGCGCATCGACCGGCGCACCGCGCTGCGGTGGATGCTCACGGCCTACGCCACCCTGGCGGTGCTGCCGCCGGGGACGTGGGGGCAGCCGGCCGTCGCCGCGGCGGCGGCCGCAAAAGGCTATGGGACCGACCCGGATCTGACGAAGCATTACAACCCGGGAGACCTGTGGCCGCTCACACTGACGCCGGACCAGCGCCGCACGGTCGTCGCCTTGTGCGACGCGATCATTCCCGCCGACGCGAACTCGCCCGCGGCGTCCGCCGTGGGCGTGCCGGATTTCATCGACGAGTGGATCAGCGCGCCGTACGACGCGAACGTCCACGACCGCGCGCTCATTTTGAACGGGCTGGCGTGGCTGGAGACCGAGGCCGGGAAACGTTTCGGCGGCCGTTTCGACGCCGTGACCGACGCGCAGCGGGCGGCGATCTGCGAGGACATTTGCCTCGAGGCGACCGCACGGCCGGAGTTCAAACAGGCGGCACAGTTCTTCGCCCGGTTCCGGGACCTGACGGCCGGCGGTTTCTATACCACACCCGAGGGGATGAAAGACGTGGGCTATACCGGAAATGTCCCTCTGCCGGCGTTCGATGGACCTCCGGCCGAGCTGATCCGCCGGCTCGGGCTCGCGTGACGACCGCTCAATCCGGCCGCACCGCGAGGGCCGGAGGACCAGCTTCGCCCGGGCGTTGCCGGCACTCGCGGCAGTAGATCCGGCCGGCGAGGTTCAGCGTCGCCGGCTCGTCCGGCGGCGCCGTGACGGCTTGGCCGATTTCATCCCGGCCTTCTCCTGCACGATGGCCGCAAACGCCGGGCCGAACGCCCGATGCACGAGCGCACCGAGCGGTCCGGCGACAATCGCCCCGACGATCGCCTCGCCGCGATCCGAGCTGGATTGAGTTGCCGCCGCGAACGGCTGCTGGTGGTGGAGGGAGGTCGGCCGCCGGTAGCGTTTGGATGCCATGGTGCGAAGGAATTCGGACACGCGCAGGACGCGAACTCAGAGCGCCGAAGTTCCCCGGGGTTCCCGATCCCCGGAGTTTTGCGCGGGGAATGCGTGCGGATTGCGATGGCGACGTCACGGGTTGGTTGCAGTTCGCCCCGGTCGTGCGACGAGCGCGGCGGACCTCCTGAAAGCGCCGGATTTCTTAACCGGAATAGTTCAGGGGCTTACCGATTGGTGGGTGCTGTCGGAACACCGAAAGCATCAGTCTGCTGCCGGAGTTCGCGATCACGCGACTGCCCAAGCTGCTGACGGCCGTGGCCGCGACGCTGGACGTCGAGGAGGCGAAGGATCCCACGCTCGACTCGCTCCGTGACGACGTGGCTCCCGCAGCACTGCTCGAGCGACTCGATCAGGCAGAACAGCGCGAAACTGCGAAGCGAACCGGCCCGGCGGACACGACTCCCAGCGGCGCCGCCGGATGAATGCATGTCTATTTGTTGAAGACCTTCTTCACGTCTCCGACTTTCCTCTGGGCCTTGCCCTCCGCCTGATCGCCGCGGCCTTCCGCGCGCAGGTCCGGGTTGCCGACCGCCTTGCCTGCGGTCTCCTTGGCCTTGCCCTTGATTTGTTTTGCTGTGCCTTCCGCTTTGTCCTGGGTGCTCGATTTCATGTTCGTTTTGGGTTTTCGACGGCTGGCGTGGGGACCGACCGATCGAGCCCGTGAGCTGTTCCTCGACCGGGCTCGAAGGGGGTGGGACGGCGCGTGTAAGCGGGGGCCCGAAAAGCGCCCATTGCCACTACGGGGAATCGACCGTTTCATGGCGCGACGGTTGCGGCGGCCCGGGCGCGGGACTACAAACCGGAGGGCGATTCGGCCGGCTCCGCGCCGGTCGCGCGATCCGCGCCAGGACGATTGCCTCCCGCAGCCATGAACGCGCCTTTGCAAGTTTCCGTTTCGCACCTCGAATCGCTCGCCCGGCTGGTCCGCTACCATTGTGTGAACGCCACCAGCACGGCGCACTCCGGCCATCTCACTTCGTCGCTGTCGGCGGCCGACCTCATGACCGCGCTGCTTTTTGGCGGCACGTTTCGCTTCGACGTCGCGCAACCCGATCATCCCAACAACGACCGGCTGATCTTCTCGAAAGGCCATGCCTCGCCGCTGTTCTATGCGCTCTGGGCGGTTGCCGGGGGCCTGGACGCTGCCGAGTTGCGCACCTTCCGGCAGGCCGGGAGCCGGCTCGAGGGTCACCCGACGCCACGGTTTCCGTACGCGGAGGCGGCGACGGGCTCGCTGGGCCAGGGGCTCGGGATCGGGCTCGGGATGGCGCTGAACGCGAGCCGGCTCGACGGGCTGCCGTATCGCACGTATGTGCTGCTTGGTGACAGCGAGATGGCCGAGGGGTCGCAATGGGAGGCGATCCAGCTCGCCGCGCATTACCGCGCCGCCAACCTGGTCGGAATCATTGACGTGAACCGGCTGGGGCAGAGCCGCGAAACGATGCTCGGTCACGACATCGAGGCGCATGCCCGACGCGTGGCGGCCTTCGGGTGGAGGACCCTCACGATCGACGGCCACGACTTCACGGAAATCCTCGGGGCGCTGCAGGAGGCGGCGGCCGAACGCGAGCGTCCGGTGATGATCGTCGCCCGGACGATCAAGGGGAAAGGCATCTCCTTCCTCGAAAACGCGGAGCACTGGCACGGCAAGGCGCTGGACGCGGAACAGTGGAAGAGGGCGCTCGCGGAGTTTCCGCCGTTCGACCACGGCGTGCGCGGGGAGATTCCGCGACCCGAGGATCTGCGCGTCGCCTCTCCGGCCGCCCAGCCCGTTCCGTCGGCGGGCTACCCGCTGGGCGAGAAGGTCGCCACGCGCAAGGCATTCGGTGCCGCGCTCGTGCGGCTGGCGCCGAAATACCCGCAGCTCGTGAGCCTCGATGGCGAGGTCAGCAACTCGACCAGGTCGGAGATGTTCGCGCACGAGCACCCGCAGCGGTATTTCGAAATGTTCATCGCGGAGCAGAACATGGTCGAAGTGGCGCTCGGACTTTCGCTGCGGGGCAAGATCCCGTTCGTCTCGACGTTTGCCGCGTTTCTGAGCCGCGCGTTCGACCAGATCCGGATGAGCCAGTACTCGCGCGCCAACCTGAAGTTCGTCGGCTCGCACGCCGGCGTGTCCATCGGCGAGGACGGACCGTCCCAGATGGGACTGGAGGACATCGCCCTGTTCCGTTCGCTGCTGCACTCGGTCGTGCTGCATCCCTGCGATGCGGTATCGACCGAAAAACTGGTGGACGCGGCCGCGGCCACTGCCGGCATCGTCTATCTCCGCACGCTCCGCGGGGGCACGCCGGTCATCTACGACCGCGACGAGACGTTCCCGATCGGCTCGATCAAGCTGCTGCGCCAGAGCCCGGCTGACCGGCTGACGATCGTGGCTGCGGGCACGACGGTGCACGAGGCGCTCGCGGCCTATGAACAGCTGCAGCGCGACGGCGTGCCGGTGCGGGTGATCGACGCGTACAGCATCAAACCGATCGACGCCGCGGGACTGCGGGACGCCGCGGACGCCACCGGAGGCATCCTGACTGTCGAGGATCACTATCCGGCCGGCGGGCTGGGGGAGGCCGTGCTGGCGGCGCTTGCCGACCACCCGGTGCACGTGACGATCATGGCCGTGCGCAAAATCCCGATGAGCGGGAGCCCCGACGAGCAGCGGGCACGCGCGGAAATATCCGCCGACGCCATCGTCCACACGGTCGAGCAGATGCTCGCCTCCGGCGCCAGCGGGGCCGCTCTGGGTCGGCGGTGAGCGGTCCAGAAACGGGGTGGTCCTCCGGTCGCTCTCGGGCGGCCCACGAAGGCGGCGCGGGCCCCCGGCCGCGGGTCGGCGCGAGTGAAACCCGGCGGCCCCGCTTGGGTTTGGCGCCGGAGCCGAGGGTCGTCGGTTCGAGCGCTACGCCGGAATGCACCGAGATGGGATTTCTCTCACTGGCCGCTCAGCGGCTCGCCCGATGGCGCGCGAACGGCGGGCCGGGCTACCTTCGCGAATGAGCGACGTGAATATTGAAAATGACCGGGTTCGCCGTCACACCGCCCCGGAGGTGAACGAACAAATCGACGACCGGATTCGCGAGACGGTTGCGCGATATGCCACGGCGCCCGCCTCCCAGGTGTCCGAGCGCATCGGGATGCTCGAGCAGGAATGGGACGTCGAGCGCGTGCTGGAGTCGGTCGCCTCCAGCCTGGCGCTCTCCGGCGTTCTCGTCGGAGCGGTCGGGCACCGGCGCGGTCTCCTGCTCGCGACCGCGGTGCTCGGCTTCCTCCTGACTCATGCGACCAGCGGCTGGTGTCCGCCGCTGCCGGTGCTTCGGCGCCTCGGCGTTCGCACCCGCCGGGAAATCGAACGCGAGAAGTTCGCGCTGAAGTACCTTCGCGGCGATTTTCGCGGGCTGTCGGAGGACCGCGGACGCCAGGCGGCCCAGGAGATGCTCGCCGCCACCCAGGTTTGATCTGGGCGCGAGTTTGGCCGCGGCCATCTGGTTCGCGTAGGTGCCGAGCTTGCTCGTGCGGTTTGGGGCGAATGTCGCGTGAGGCGCGAGCAAGCTCGCGGATCTACCCGGACCAGGGCTCGGGCGTAGGCCGCCTGCTTGCAGGCGCGGATTGAGGCGCGAGCTCGCGGCCAACACGGACCCCGTGCAGGGCGGCCTACGGACCGAATTACCGCGCCGGCGCGATGTGGCCGGGCCGGCGGCCGCTCATCTTCGCAGCGCGCCGAACCAGGACATTTTGCCGTCCGGCGCGACAGTCGCCGCGCCGATCTCCGGTTTCGCGGCGCAAAAAGACGCGATTTCGTCATCGTTCCAGACGAAGAATGCGGTCGATAGCGCGTCCGAGAGCGCCGCGGTGGGAGCGAGAGCCCAAACGCGGGTGGTCCGCGTGGCGGGCTTGCCGGTGCGGGGGTCGATCAGATGCGCGCCCTTGACCGCGATCCCCGAACCGCTGATGGCGGCGTTCTCCAGTTCGATGATCCGTGCGTGGTTGCCTTCACCGACACCGACGGGCCAGCCGAGGCGGCTTGGCGGGCGCTGCGAGGCCAAGGCGGTGCTGCCGCCGCCGTGCAGGCACGCGGAGGGGATTTCCCACTCGTCCAGCAACGCGGCGAGCACGTCGAGCGCGTAGCCCTTGCCGATCGCGCCGAGATCCAGATGCAGCCGCGGAACGCGGGACGTGAGCGTGTGCGCGTCAGGATCGACCGTGAACGGTGGCGCGTCTGGTCCAGCCGTCGGGCCGCGCACGGAATCGTAGGCCATGTCGAACGCGCCGCCGGTCTCCACGGCGACGCCGGCCGCCATGAGCAGGCACTGGAGCGTGTCGTCGCCGATCGCGATCGATTCGCCCGCCTCCAGCTGGTTCGCCCGGGCGATGTCGCTGGTTTCCACGTACCGGCTCAGCTCGCTCTCGAGCCGGTCGAGTTCCCGCCAGGCCGTTCCGGCCGCCTGCCGCGCATAGGCTTCCGGATGCCCGGCGATGTGAAGCGCGAAGCTGGTCGCCATCGCCTCATGGTGAAATTCGAGCCAGCTCATGTCATCGCACCTCGCGCCCGCCGCGGCGGCGGAGCATGGCCGTCGGCGACCAGCGTGCTGGAAACACGGATGCGACCGGTGAGCCGGAGGTTCCGGGTCCGCCGTCGCGGCGGTCGAGCCGGGCATCGAATGGTTGTCGGTCGCCGATCATCGTGCCCTCCGGGCGTGTTCGATTTCCCTCAGCCGGCGCCGCACGTGGAGCATCGCCGCCGCCGGCCGCCACCAGAGCGTCCGCAAGCCGAAATGCGTCCGGCCGTGGTGGCGGGCGTGATGGCGCACGGGAAACTCGCCGATCCGGAAGCCGGCCGCCCGGGCGATCGCGGGGAGAAACGCCTGCAGCAGGTCGACCGGGAAAAGCACGGCCACCACTTCGCGGCGCAGCACGCGCAGCTGGCACCCGGCGTCGTGCAGCGGGTCGTGGAGGACCCTCCGGCGGACCTGGTTGCCCAGCTTCGACATCCCGCGGCGCAGCCGGGAATCGTGCCGTTCCACCCGCCAGCCGCAGGCGACATCCAGCGCGCCGGATTCGACGGCTTCGAGCAGCACCGGGAAATCGCGCGGATCGTTCTGGCCGTCGCCGTCCATGGTGAGAAGGTATTCGCCCCGGGCGGCCCGGAGTCCGCCGAGCAGCGCCGCCGCCTGTCCGAGATTGCGCGCGTGGGTCAGCGGCCGCACTTGCGGCCAGCGGGACTGGGCCGTCGCGATGTCGGCTGCGGTGGCGTCGGTGCTGCCATCGTTCACCAGCACGATTTCGCCGTCGCGGTCTCGCGGCCCGATCACCTCGATGGCGCTCTCCAGCAGCGGCAGCAGGTTGCCGGCCTCGTTGTAGAGAGGCACCACCAGCGAAAGGCGCGGCGTCATGGCTCCGGCGTGAACACGACGCAGAGAACCCCCGGCCGGAGCCCGAGGTACGACTCGCGGTAGCGTCCGTGCAGCCGGGCGCGGACGACGTCGATCTGCGAGCCGGAGGCGATGACGAGCGCGCCGTCGCAGTCGTCCGGTGCCGTGGTCCAGTAGCCGATGCGGTCGAGCCCCCGCAGGTACCACGGGATCGGCCAGTATTCGTCGCCGATCACCCGGACCGGCGCGCGCGGCATCCGTCGCAACGCCGCCTCGACGAGCGCGCGGACCTTGAGGACGTCCGGCGAACTCTGGACGTAGGCGTATGGATTCCGCTCGTCCGCCGGCCGCACGAACGCGGCCAGCCGGGTCTGCGACGCCTGCGTGAACAGAACCAGAGCTGCCAGCAGCACGCCGAGCGGCGCGCGCGGAACCAGCGCCAGCGCTCCCGCGGCCAGCACGCACAGCCCGGGAACGAGGTGAATCATGTTCCACGGCGTCTTGTACGGCACGAGGGAAAGCGCCGCGGCCACGATCGCGGTGTACACGAGCGCGGCCAGCGAAAGCCTCGCCGCCGCCGGCGCATCCCACCCGAATCTCCGTGGCGCCCCCGTATCCTCGTCTTTCGCACCCGCTCCCCCGCCGCCGGTGCCAGGCACAATGTCATATAATGTATGGCGTTCTTCTGCTTCGCGGGCGGGTGCCGGCGCGGGCGGCGCCGGGGCCGCGGCAGTTGGCGCCAGTGCGTCGCCGTCCCCTCGCGACGGTGCAGCCGAAGCCGGGCCGGGCGCGCGCGCCTGACACACGGGGACGCTCGCCGAGGTCGCACGCGAAGCGGGTGTCGGGACACGGCCGATCGACCCGCGAGCGTCGCCGACCGGCCGGGAGCCGCCGCGACGCAGCTGCAGCAGCGCCAGTGCGGCGCCGCAAGTCGCGAGCGCGGAGAAACCGAGTTGCCCCCAGACCAGTCCGTCGCGGCGCTCGATGCCGAAGAGCGCCGCGTAGTACCACCAGGGTTTTTCGTGGCCGGCGCCGGACGCGGCGCGGCGGGCGCCAAAGCCGTAGGCCTCGAGCGCGTCGCGGAGCCCGGCCCAGTGCGTGCCGAACGAGGAAAACAGCAGCGCGGCGACCAGCAGCGCCGCGACGACAGCCATTCCGAAATCGCGGGCCACGCGGGTCGAGGCCGGCCGGGGCGGTCGCACCACCAGCAGCGCCACGCCGGCAGCGGCGAAGAACAGCGGCGCGGTCTCCTTCGTGGCCAAGGCGAGTCCGGCGCTGGCCCCCGCGAGTGCCGCCCAGCCGGCGTGTCCGGATTTCCACCACCGCTGGCCGCCGGCAAAGGCACCGAGGACGAACGTCAGCAGCAGAGTCTCCTGAATGAAATCCCGGCTGTAATACACCGCCGGCGGCGACACCGCAAAGAAGGCGGCGGCGGCCAGCGCGGGCCAGCGCCCAAGCGGCCGGGCGAGTCCGGCGAGCAGCAGCACGCCGAGCGTGCCCGCGATCGCCGGCACGAGCCGGACGGTCGTCTCATTGAGGGCCGCCAGCGTGTGCTGGCCGCGCAGCCACGCGATCGGGAGCGCGGCGTAGTACAGGGTCGGCCCGTGATGGTCCCGCGGGTCCAGCGCGTACTTTCCATGCTCGATCAGTTCACCGAGCTTCACCGCCTGGTTCGCCTCATCGCTGTGCATCGGGCGCCGGGCAAGATCGGACGTTCGCAGCCACAGCGCCGCCACGAGCAGGACGACGAGTGGCAGCCAGCGGGACAGGGGGACGGGCATAACCGGGTCCCTTCAATGAACCGCGAACCCGGGCGAAGAAAAGAACGAACGATGACACGCGCCAGCGGTGGCGCGGCCGATCGCGGGCCGCCGGCTCGCGTGCGGCCGGACCCGGCACGGGAGAGCCCGCCTACTTCTTCGGCGGCAGACCGTACACCTCGACCTCGGTGTAGTGGTTGAGCTCGTCGGACGTGTTGCCGTTGCTGTACAGCCGCACGTAGCGGGCCACCTTGCCCCGCGCATTGATCAGCCGTCCCTCGTAGGTTTCGATGTAGGCCGGATCGGTGCCGGTGCCGAGACCGGAGGAATTGGTGTCGTCGTTGTTGAACAGCGTCGTGACGCCCTGCTTGAAAGCCGGATCGTCGGAGACCTGGACGATGACGTCGTGGTAGGCGCGGGCCTGGGAGTGAAAATGCCAGACGGCAATCGCCTCGAGCGTCGCGGGTGCGCCGAGATCGATCTGAACCCACTGCAATCCGGGCCCGAGTTCCACGTAGGAGCCCTCGTCGCCGCTCTTGTCGCCATCGGTCACGAGCGTGAGGTCGCCGATCACCGGCATGTTGTCGCTGCTCGTCACCGGTTTGCCGCGGGAGAGCAGCACGGTGCCGGCGGGCACCATCATGTCGGGCCGGCGGCCGATCCGCGGTTTTTCGAGATTGGGCAGGCTGATGGGGCGAGGCGTGCCGACAAACAGCGGCCGCGGAAGGTCGAGCTTCAGCGGAACCTTGTCCTGGGCGCGGGCGAACCCGGCGGCGGCGAAAGCCAGCAGGAGAGAGAGGAGGTAACGGGTCATGGGAGCGAAGACTTCAGGCGTGACGGCCGGACATTGACAGGGACGGGGGGGGCGGCGGTTCAGGTTCAGGCGACGAAATCCTCCGGCGCGAACTTCAGCATCCGTTGCGCCGCCACGGCGTCGTTGACCCTGAGCACGGTGACCGCGGTGGCGAACGCCGAGTCGCCCGGGCAGGTGAGCGGCGTCCCGTGCCGGACTGCGCCGAAGAAATTCTCGAGATGCGGCTGGTGGATCGGCTTGTCGAGAGTGACCGGGATGTCCCAGGCGGAGAGTTCCGCGGTTTCGCGGACGTCGACGACGCTGGCCCGGGCCGGCGCGAGGCTGAAGGCGGGCCGCGGCTTGTCCCACGGTTTGGTCGCGACCGCCGCACCCTCGCCGGAGCCCGGCCTGACGATGTAGCCCTTGGCGACCCAGGCATCCCACTCCGGAGCCCGGGCTTCGCGGTACAGCTTGGTGTACTTGGGATTTTCCGAAATCTTCAGCGCGCCCTCGTCACCCATGAAATACTCGTGGTATCCGCCGCCGGCGCTGGTCGTGGTCAGGACGGTGTAGCTGGTGCGGACCATGCCTGTGGCGGTCGGAAATTCGTAGATCGCGAACACGTTGTCGTACCACTCGTGCGTGGTGTAGTAGTCCACGCCGCCGCCGGCCATGACGGAGCGGGGGTTCACGCCGAGCATCCAGTTGAAGACGTCGATCTGGTGCGCACCCAGGTCGGAGATGGGACCGCCGGAATATTTCTTGAACCAGCGCCAGTTCCGAAATTCGTGCATGTTGGCGTAGCCGTACTCGTGCAGCTTCGCCTCGGAGAGGGCGTAGCGCGCCGGGAATCCCAGGTCATCGGTCACGGCCCGGTTCCACTGGCCGCTGGCGTTGGTGATCCGGCCGAGGATGTGCGCCTCGCGGACCAGCTTGTCCCGGGCGAAGATGTAGCGGGGATTGCTCCGGCGCTGGTGGCCGATCTGCAGCAGCTTCTTGGTCTCGTGCGAGGTGCGCACCATCGAACGCGCACCCTCCACCGTGTTGGACATCAGCTTCTCGCAGTAGACGTGCTTGCCGGCACGCATCGCGGCGTTGGCATGGACCGCGTGCATGAAGTCCGGCGTCGCGACGATCACGGCGTCGATTTCCGGCACGGCGGAAAGCATCTCGCGGTAGTCCTCGAACGGCTTCGGGTCATGGCCGAACTTCTTCAGGAGGCGCTCGCCGTAGGTGCGGTTGTACGGCCAGATGTCGCAGATCGCCACGAACCGGATGTCCGGTATCTTCAGGGCGGCATTGAGCAGCACGCGGCCCTGCTCGCCGCAGCCGATCAGCGCGACGTTGAGCGTGTCGCCGCTGCGGCCGCCGCCGGCGGCACGGGCGATGTAAGGCGCGGCCAGCATCGCGGCGCCCAGCTTGGCGCCGGTCACCAGAAAATCACGCCGGGAAAGCGACGAGGGAGATTGGGACATCGGGAAAATCGTTCGTTGGATCGGAGAGACGAGGAGGCGGACGTCACGCGCGGGCGGGCCGGCGCCGGGTCCCATCCCGGGTCGGGCCGGGATGAGCCGCGGGCCGCCGGTGTGCGAATCCGGGCGTGGTGGAAAGGCCGGCGGGTTTGCCGTGGTCGGAGGCCAGCCCCGCCTCGTCGATTGGGAAGCAGCAGCGCAATGCGGCCATCACTCGTACCGGTCGGGCCAGAGGGCAAACCGGTCGCTTCGCACCAGCACGAGTGCGCCGGCGATCAGCCCGACGTAAACCGCGAGCCACGCGAGCCCCTGGTTTTCCTGCACGGCCATCAAACCGAAGGAGAGCGCGACGTAGATGAGACCGGTGAGGAAGAGCGTCGTGCGCGTCTTCACGCCCAGCAGCACCGCCGCGCCGAACACCAGCAGCAGGTAGCCGATCGAATGAGCGAAGGTCCGCGTCGCCCACAGGGGGAGGAAGGAGGCCGCGGTGATGCCCTGCGCCATGTGGCCCATGTTCTCGTAGTAGTTGGCGAACGAGTAGGTGCCCTTCAGCTCGAACTTCTCGACGCCGGCAAAGAAGGTCCGCAGCCCGATGAAGAGGCGCAGCAGCAGGCAGGCGGCCGTGAATTCCCAGGTGCGGGCGGGCGGTGTCGGGTAGGCTTGATCGCTCATGGAGGCGGAAAGGTGGTTCGGGGCTTACACGCCGAAGCCGGCGCGGTACGGTTCCGACACGTACTGGTTCACCTGCGGCAGGTTCGTGACCTTCATCGCGGCGGTGTCCCAGTCGATCTGGCGCCGGGCACGGATGGCGAGGTTGCCCAAAAGCACCGTCTCGGTGAGCTGGGAGGAGTAGTCGAAATTCGAGCCGGCCGGAATGCCACCCTTGCAGGCACGCACCCACTCGGCGAAATGTCCGCCCTCGACCCGCGGAATCGTCTTCGGCGGCAGCGAGGGAGCCAGCTCGCGCATCTTCACCTCCGGAATGATCCGGGCACTGGCGTAGTAGGTGTCCGCAAACACCGTCGCCTTGCTGCCGACGATCAGCGTGCCGTTGGGCTGGAGCCGGCGCGTCGCTTCGAGATCCGGCGGCAGGAGCGGCTGCAGGCCGCCGTCGTACCACGTCCACTTGACCGGCGGCAGCTTGCCGCGCGCAGGGAATTGATAGGTGATGAGCGACGCGGTCGGCGGGCTGACCTCGGTCTGGCGCGCGCTGATCGCCTCGATGCTCGTGGGCTGCGTCAGTTCGAGCGACCAGTAGGCGCCGTCCATGATGTGGCATCCCATGTCGCCGAGCGCGCCGGTGCCGAAATCCCAATACCCGCGCCAGGTGAACGGCAGGTAGGCCGGATCGTACTCGCGCGGCTGCGCGACGCCGAGCCACAGGTTCCAGTCGAGCGTGCCTGGCACGACCGGCAGCATCTTGCTGTGATCCGGCAGGCTCACGCCCTGCGGCCAGATCGGGCGGTCGGTCCAGCTGTGGACTTCCCGCACCTCGCCCAGAATGCCGGCCTGGTGCCATTCCTTGATCAACCGGAGGCCTTCGTTGGCGTGGCCCTGGTTGCCCATCTGCGTCGCCACTTTCTTCTCCCGCGCCAGCTTCGCGAGTTGCCGCGCCTCGGCGACCGTGTGCGTCAGCGGCTTCTCCACGAACACGTGCTTGCCGAGCGACAGGGCCGCCATCGCGATCGGGAAATGCATGTGGTCCGGCGTCGACACCGTCACGGCGTCGATCTGATGGCCCATCTTGTCGAGCATCACGCGGAAGTCCCGGAAACGCGGCACGTCCGGAAATTCCTCGTACGTCTTCGAAGCGCGTTCGTCGTCCACATCGCAGAACGCCACGAGATTTTCCCCCTTCAGGCCCTCGACGGCATCGTGGCCGCGGCCGCCCACACCGCAGCAGGCGATGTTCAGCTTGTTGTTGGGCGACTGTCCGCCCTGGGCGCGCATGACGCGGGGAAACGACACGACGGCGGTGGCGAGCGAGGCGGCTTTCAGGAAGTCGCGACGGGAGAGCGAGGACGAATTCATGCGAGTGAGGTAAGCGGTTTCGCGGGGTTGAAGACGAATGGGCCGGCGATGTTGGTGCGAAATCCAGCCCGCGGTCGAGCGTCGAGAAACAACAGGGTCAAAGATTAGGGGAATTGTCCATGTCGGATCGCGGAAGCGCCGAATGCCGGCCTGACGTGGCTTTCGGACGTTGGTTGCGAACGGGTTTCGCAGAGCGGTTCCCGGGCATTTGCGCGAGGGCGCCACCGGCTGGTTTCGGCAGCGATTTGCAGGCGTGACGACGGCCGGAGGAATGTGCTTGATCGGAGCCATCATGCCTCCTGACGCGCCCCCCGCCGCCTCGATCCCGACCCCGACGCCTGCGGAAGTGGCGAAGCGCGACGACTGGTTCACGCGCACGCCGGATCCGTGGAACGAGATCGTGCTGCTGCAGTACGGAGGCGACCGCACCTGCGCGACGAGTGTCGAGCGGGCGATCGTCCACGCCGGGCCGCAGCAGTGGCCGGCGTTCGAGCAAAGACTGGTGGAGACGCTCGCCCGTCCAGAACTCACCGACGCGGGGCGGCAGTTCGTCTGCCGGATGTTGGGGCTGATCGGCGGACCGGCGTGCGTTCCGGCGGTGCTGCGTCTGCTCGAAGACGATCGGACGGCGGACACCGCACGAACGGCGCTGGACGGCATCGGCGATCCGGCGGTGGACGCAGGATACCGTGAGGCGCTCGGCCGGTTGCACGGACGGGAGCGGGCTGGCCTGATCGGCAGCATGGCCCTGCGCCACGACGAGGGGGCGCGGGAGGCATTGGCCGCGATTGCGAACGACGGCAACGAAACTCCGGAAGTCCGCGCGGTCGCGCAGCGGGCGGGGCAGCAGCTGCGGGAGGGGAATCGCACACCATGAGTACCGATTTCGTTCCATTCACCCGGCGGCAATTCCTGAAAGGCTCGGTCGCCGGCGCGGCGATTGCGGCGCTCCCGAACATCATTCCATCCCGGCTGCTCGGAGCGAATGCGCCGAGCAACCGCCTGGGTGTGGCCGTGATCGGCACGGGGGGAATGGGCAAGGGGCACGTCGAGGTGCTGCTCGGGTTTCCGGATGTGCGGATCGTCGGTGTCTGCGACGTCGATCGCTGGCACCGCGCGGCCGCCGCCGAACGGGTGAATCAGGTCTACGGCAACCGCGATTGCGTGCAGTTTTCCGATTTTCGCGAGGTGGCTGCGCGGCCCGACATCGACGCGATCTGGGTCGCGACGCCGGAGAACTGGCATGCGCTGGTCGCGATCGAGGCGATTCGGCACGGGAAGGACGTGTACGTCGAGAAGCCGCTCACGCTCACGATCCGCGAAGGCCGGGAGTTGGTGAGCGCGGCGCGCCAGCACGGCCGGATCGTGCAGACCGGAAGCCAGCAGCGCTCCTCGAAGCGCTTCCACGATCTCGCTGAATTCGTGCGCGGCGGCGGCCTCGGGAAGATCGACCGGATCGACATCATCATTCCCGCCAACAACCGGTTCGCCGGGGCAACCTGGCAGCCCGATCCGGTGCCGGAGGGACTCGACTACGACATGTGGCTCGGCCCGGCTCCCTGGCGGCCGTTCTGCCGGCACGCCTGCCACTACAACTTCCGGTTCGTGCTGGATCTCGCCTGCGGACAGGTGACGAACTGGGGCGCCCATTACATCGACATCGCCCAATGGGCGCTCGATGCCGATGCCGCGGGACCGGTGGAGGTCGAAGGCCATGGCGAGTTTCCCTCGAGCGGCTTGTTCAGCACGGCGACGAACGTGGACTTCACGTGCCGGTATCCGGGAGGCGAACGGCTGCGCTGCCACACGCGGTACGACGGCGTTTCCGACGGAAACATTCAGGTGTTCGGCGAGCGTGGGTGGATTTCGATGTCTCGGGAAACCTCGTCCGCGTCCGATCCGGCGCTGCTGCGCGAGGCGTCCGCTCGCCTCGGCGCCGTCAAGCTGCCGGTCAGCCGGAACCATCACGACAATTTCCTCCAGTGCGTCCGCACGCGGGAGCGACCGATCGCCGACGTGGAGATTGGCCACCGGTCGGCCACGGTCTGCAACATCGGGAATCTGGCGATGGTCCTCGACCGGAAGCTGCGCTGGGATCCGGCGCGCGAGGAGTTCATCGACGATGCCCAGGCGAACCGGCTGCGGCAGCGCTCGATGCGCGGCCCCTGGTCGCTAGCCTGAGGAACGACCATGGCGTTGGGCGGGCGGCGGTCGGGCGCGCCCGTGCCGAGGTTCTCGCGCAGGTTCGTGCGGTAGGCCGCGAGCCTGCTCGCGCCCGCCGGGGTTCGCGTAGGCCGCGAGCTTGCTCGCGCCACAATGCGTCTCCGTCGGACCAGGGCTAGTCGATCAGCAGTTCGCTCACGCCCCACCAGCTTCCCTCGCGGGCCTGCGTGTTCTCGAGAATGAGATACCGCCCGTGCGCCGGATGCGGCAGCGAGACCGTGGTCGTCCGGGGCTGGCCGGCGATGGATGCCACGGCGGCCCCGCGCTTCGCCGGATCGTCGGTCACGAAGACCTCCAGGTGCTCCGGATAATCGTAGTCGGTGCCGCGCAGCACAAGTCGGCTGACCGGCCGCGTCGCGCGCAGGTCGATTTCGATCCACTGTCCGGCGACCGCGGGCGCGCTCCAGCGGGTGCCCGGTTTGCCGTCCAGCATGTCGGCGGCGTGCGAGGGGTTGTCGGATACGCGAACGGTGGGCTTGCCGAGTGCGTTTGCCTTGATCGCCATCGTGGCGTCCGCCGCGACGTCCGCGAGCGCGGCGTCGTCGTGCAACTGCGCCGCGAGCGCGAGCGCGCCGGCGTCGGATCCGCGGCCGAGCAGATAGACGAGGCGCTTCCGGGCGGCCGGATCCTGGGTGTGGGCGAGAAGCCGCCGGATCAGCGCGGTCAGTTCGGCCGAGGCGAGCGTCCGCTCCTGATCGAGATGCCGGATCGCGCCATTGACCCCCGCGGTGCGTGCGGCTTCGGCGGGCGCTTTTTCGGCGATCTGCACCAGTGGTTCGAGGGCGACACTGCTGGCCCAGGCGGCAAGTGCGGCGGTCGCGGCGTGCGCTTCCGCCTCGTCCGGACGCAGCCCGAGGCGGCCGGCGCAGGCGATGGCGGCGTCACCGCCAACGCGCGGCAGCACCGGCATCAGCCGCACGGCGACCGCGGGCGGCGCCTGTTCGATGCGCGTGATGATGGGCAGGCACCGTTGCGCCGCATCCGGGTTGCGGAGCGTGACGCTGGCCAGCGCGCGCAGGGCGCGGGGCAGTTCGGTCGGATCCGACGCGGCGACGGCCCAGTCGAGCAGCGCGGCCTGCGTCGATGCGGGGGCGATCTCCGCGAGCGCGCCGAGTGCGGCGCTGCGCACCGCCGCTTCCGGATCGCTCCGCATCCGAAGCAGCAACGGCACCTGCGCCGTCATGTCGCGCTCCGCGATTTGATCCAGGAACACGACGCGGATCGCGGTTTCGCCGCGCGTCGCGTTCGCTGCGACGACCTCGGCCACTCCTGGACCGGCCAGCCGGGCAAGACTCTCACGAGCCAGTTTCGCGTCGTCGGTGTGGCCGCCAGCGGCGAGGCGGCCCAGCACCTCCGCGGATTCGGGTGTCCCCGGCAGACGCCCCAGTGCGCCAATCGCGGCGATTCGCACTGTCGCGTCGGCGCTGCCCGTCGCCCGCAACACGGCGGGAAGGGCGCCGCTGTCGCCCCTCTGTCCCAATGCATCGACGACCGCCGCCTGCGTGGCGGTATCCCAGGTCGAAAGTTGTGCGGCGAGGGCGGGCACCAGCCCGGGATCCGGCAGCGCAGCCAGCGCCTCGATCACCGCGGCCTTCGCGACCCGGTCCGTTCCGGAGAGAATGGTGACCATCCGAGCCGTGGCGCCCTGCGGCTCGGCGAAAAGCAGAGCGCGCAACGCCGCGGCGCGCAGGCCGGCAGGGGCAGTCGAGCGGTTGGCGATTTCAGTGTAGACGGGAATGGCGCCGGGACCGGCGAGGTGTCCGGCCGCGACCAGCTCGGCCTCGACCACGGCCGGCCGTCCCTGATCGGCGAAAGCGCGCAGCGCAGTCAACGCATCCGGCGTTCCGATTTGTCCGAGCGACTTGATCGCTGCGTCCGCCACGGCTGGAGCGGGGTCGTTCAGGCGATTCGCCAGGACCGGCGTGGCGGCGGCGATCCGCCGGTTGCCGACCGACTGAATGACCGCGAGCAGCGGTCGGCCGCGGGCAGCGCCAAGGGCTTCGAGATACATGGCGTCGACGGCCCCGCCGGGGACGAGATCGAGGGCGAGCCGGGCGAGATCGACCTGTTTGTCATCCAGCAACATCGCGGCGAACGCCGCCCGGTGGCCCCCCGCGAGCAACTGGTCCGCAGGAAAGAGCGCCAGGTGCTGGGCGGCCGCTTGACGGCCGGCGTAGGTCGCCTGCGGGTCCTGCAGCAGCGCGGTCAGGCGGCGGGCGATGGGCGCGAGCTGGCGCGAGTTCGTGCCGGCCGCGGCGATGTCCTGGTCGAGTTGCGCCACTGCCGCCTGCGTGCCGGAATATTCGAGCGTCGCCAGGTTCGGAGCCGGGGCGGCGGCAGCGACCGGTGCCGCGGTCGAGGCGGCGGACGGCGGCGCCGGGGTCGTGCAACCCGGCAGCCCGGAAAGTGCCGCCAGCCCGAGGAGGAAGGGAACGTACGCCGCGCCGCCGCCACGGCGAAGGCCGGCACGGGGCGGAACGCAGGCCGCGAGCTCGCTCGCGCCGGGCCCGCGCCAGCACAGGAGCAGGCGACGGAGGAGGGCGGGAATCGTCAGTGACGAGGTTCGCAGGGCGGCGGGGCTTTCGGAAATTGGGCGGGACATTGCGGGAGGGGTTGTCGGGCTCACAGCAGGGCGCCGTACGGGGCGCGACGGGAACGGTCGAGCAACGCGGCGGCAACCGGGTCGCCGATGATCTGCTCGGTCGCCGGATCCCACCGCACCGGCCGCTCGAGTCGCGCCGCGATGTTGTTCAAATGACCGACGGTCGCGCTGCGGTGCCCCGTTTCGACATCCGCGATCGGATGACGGCGGAGGCGAACGCAACGGAAGAAATCGGTGTGATGATCGTCGCTCACGTACAGGTGCACGTCCTCGGCGCGCAGCGGGCGGGCGGCCAATTCGGGTGGATCCGTTTCGAGATAGTCGTCGCGCGAAACCCAGACAGTGCCGCGCGTGCCGGTGAACTCGATCATCGACTTCAGATCATCGCCGACGCGCTCGACGCGCACGCCGTTCGCATAGACGTGCGTTTGGAACGGGGTGCCCTCGAATCCCTTGGGAATGAAGTGCACCGGCCCGGAACGGTCCATCCCGAGCGCCCACTGGATGATGTCGAAATGGTGCGCGCCCCAGTCGCCGTTCTTGCGGCCGCCGTACTCGGTGAAGCAGCGCCAGCCGCCGCCGTAGTCTCCGAGCACCCGCTTTTCGTTGTACGGCCGCCAGGGCGTCGGACCGAGCCAGCGGTCATAGTCGAATTCGGCCGGCACCGTCTGCCCGGCCAGCGCCGGGGCGGGAGGAAACGTGCCGAGCCTCGTGCGCACGGATTTCAGGTCGCCGATCAGCCGGTTGCGGACGATCTCCGCCGCCTTGCGAAAGGCCCCGTTGGAACGCTGCTGCGTACCCGTTTGCAGGATGCGCCCGTGCAGCCGGGCGGTGTTCACCAGCGCCCGGCCTTCGCGCACCGTGAGGGTGAGCGGCTTCTCGCAGTACACGTCCTTGCCGGCGATCATCGCGGCGTTGGCGATCGCGGCATGCCAGTGGTCCGGCGTCGTCACGAACACCACGTCGATGTCGCCGCGCGCGAGGAGCTGCTCGTGGTATTGATAGACGTCGACGCCGTTCGAGCGGCCGCCCGGCGCGGTCAGACCGTAGTGCTTTTCGATGCGGTCGCGCATCGTCCGCGCCTTCGCGAGGTTCACGTCGCAGACGGCGACGATCCGGCAGTCGTCCCGCTCGAGCAGCGCCCCCACGTGGTTGCCGCAGATCAGTCCGTTGCCGATCAAGCCGATGGTCAGTCGCTCGCTGGGCGGGGTGGGCTGGGCTCGCAGGATCCGGGGCAGCGCGAACACGGCGGGCGCGAGGGCGGCGGTTTTGACGAATTCGCGACGGGAAAAATTCATGGGGGTGCAGGCTTGACGAGGGGCGGAGCGAGCGGATGCGACGCATTCGAATGCGTCAAGGTGTTAGCCCCGCGGCTGGGTCCGTCGAGCGCGTGGGCGGCGGAGTAAATTCCATTCACACGTGAGAGGACGGGACCGGCGGACGGGATTCGCGCCGGCGAGCCGACACCGCCGCACCGGCTGGGCCGCCGAGCCGCCGATCAGCAGGTGACATCGGCAGCGCGCAACGTAATCCGAAATGTTTTCCGGTCGCGCGTTACCCGACCAGCGCCGCGGCGCCGCGTTTTTGCGAAAACGCCCGGACGTTTATTGGAGCAGCGACTTCAGGTCGGCCAGGCTCAGCTTCGCCGACACGGCGTCGCTGGCCTCGAACACACCGGCGAGCAGCGCGCGCTTCTCCGCCTGGAGCCCGAGCACCTTCTCCTCGACCGTGCCGCTGGCAATCAGCTTGTAACTGGTGACCACGCGCTTCTGGCCAATCCGGTGCGCCCGGTCCGTCGCCTGGGCCTCGACTGCGGGGTTCCACCACGGGTCGAAGTGGACCACGGTGTCGGCCCCGGTCAGGTTGAGTCCGGTCCCGCCTGCCTTCAGCGAGATCAGGAACACGGGCACGTCCGCGGAAGTTTGGAACCGGTCGACCTGCGCCTGGCGGGCGCGGGGCGACATCGATCCGTCGAGATCGCAGTGGGCGATGTCCTGCGCGGCGAGCTCCTCCCGCAGCAGCGCGAGCAACGCGGTGAACTGGGAAAAAACCAGCAGCCGGTGTCCGTCGTCGATCGCCTCCGCCAGCAGCTCGCGAAACGCCTCGAGTTTGCCCGAGTCCGCGTACGGAACGGCGGAAGAGGCGGCCGGATCGACGGCCGGCGCGGCCAAATCCGCCGCCGCCCCCGGCTCGGGCGACGCGGGCACCAGCCGCGGATCACAACAGATCTGCCGCAACCGCAGGAGCTGAGTCAGCGCGGCGAACCGCAGCTTCGCCTCGCTGGCGCCGCCCGCCTCGAGGTCGAACAGCTCCCGCTCGGTGCGCTGCTGCGTCTGGCGATAGAGCGCCGCCTGGGCACCGGTCAACTCGCACCAGAGGGTTTGCTCGACCCGCGGCGGCAGCTCGGGCGCGACGGCCCGCTTGGTCCGGCGCAGCAGGTAGGGGGCCGCCTTGGCCTTCAGGCGCTCGTCGTACCAGGCACGCTCGTCGCCGCGCGTCCCGGCGGGCACCCGGTCGAGATAGCCGGGGAGGAGGAATTCGAAGAGCGAACGCAGGTCGTCCAGCGAGTTCTCCATCGGCGTGCCGGTGAGCAGGAACCGGCTGCGGGCGCGCAGGGTGCGCAGCGCCGCGGCATTCTGCGACCGGCGGTTCTTGATGTGCTGCGCCTCGTCCGCCACGATGCAGTCGAAATCGATGGCGGTGAACAGCACGGCATCGCGGGTCAGCGTGCCGTACGAGGTCACAATCAGGGCGAACGGCGCGGCCTCCGCCGGCGAGCCGAGCCGGCTGGCTCCGTGATGGACGAAGACGCGCAGCCACGGCGTGAACCGGGCGGACTCCCGCCGCCAGTTCTCCAGCAGCGAGGCCGGGCAGACGACGAGCGAGGGCAGGGCGGAGCCGCCGGCCCGGACCGCGCTCAGCAGGGCGAGCGCCTGCAGGGTTTTGCCGAGGCCCATTTCGTCCGCGAGGATGCCGCCGAGCTCGTGACGGTGAAGATGCCGGAGCCACGCGACACCAAGCCGCTGATACGGACGGAGCTGCGCCTTGAGTTCCGGCGGAAGCGGGGCGGGCTCGAGCCGCGAGAGATCGCGCAGTGCCTCGCTGCGCTCCCGCCACGTGGCCGGCGCCTGGAAACCGGGCGAGACCGCCTCGATGATCTCCTGCGCCTCCGCCACGCGAGTGACGCTCACGCGCTGGGTGCGGCGGGCCATCACGCCGTCTCCCGGCGTCCCGGCCAGGGCCTGCTGCGCGCGCTCGAGCTGGCGGAGCGTGGCCGGGTCGAGGAGGTAGATCGCGTCGCCGACCTCGACGTAGGCTCGATTCGCCGTCACGGCGGCGCGAACCAGGTCATCGCCGCCCGCGCCGGCGCGCAGCGCGACCGAGACATCGAAATCGCTCCCGGCGGCGGCGACCTCGCATTCGATCCGCACCTCGCGAACCCGGGCGGTGTTTCGCTCGAAGTTCGGCGTGAACTGTGCGCCGAATTCGCCGCGCAGCCGGGCGCCGTGCGTCGCGAGGAAGCCGAGGGTGCGATGCCGGTCGCGCAGCCACCACCGGCGGTTCGACGGTTCGAGCACGAAGCCGCTGGACCTCACGATTTCCAGGAGGGCATCGTAGGCGGGATCCTCACGGGACGGCAGCGTGATCGCGAGGAAGTGCTCCGATCCGTCGACGGTCGGACCCGTACCGGCGCGCACGGCCCGTACATTCCGGGACGGCGACTTCGGACCGGGTGATTCACCCGGCGGACGGCCGGCCACCGGCGACGCGTCATCGGACATCTCGCCCTCCGCTTCCGTCGATGTGCCGGCGGGTTCGGCGACCAGTTCGTCGTGCTGCCATGCGGTCACGCGGCCACGGTCGACGAACACCGGGGCGGACCCGAGCGCGTCGGCCAGCTCGCGCAGCTGCGCCCGGGTGAGCTGCAGGAAAGGCGGCGGCTTGGGCGTGCCGCACCAGCGCTGAAGCAGGGCCAGTGCCGGGAGGAGCCCGGCATCCGGCGCCGCGGCGGAATCGAACTCCACCCTCACGGCGATCGCGTTGCGTGGAGCCGCATTCGCGAGGTTCGGTGGCAGATGGAGACGAAGCATCGGAAAGGGAAGTGATTCCTCGCCCACTTGCGATTCGCGCAACACAAAATCACTTGGGGAATGTGTTCCCCCTACGATTGCCGCTCCTCGCGGCCGCCGGCGCGCCGGGCCGGATCAAGACCGCGGACCCGCCGGAGAGCGGACCACCGGCCGGTCGGGAATAACCGCGCGGCGGGTCGGCTCTTACCCGAAACATGAGTTCCGACGCCTTCACGCAGCTGGTCGACGCGCACTACGCCGCGCTCTACCGGTTCGCCCTGAGCCTGGCGCGGAATCCGGCCGATGCAGGCGATCTGGTTCAGCAGACCTTCTTCATCTGGGCGACGAAGGGCCATGGACTGCGCGAGTCGGCCAAGGCCAAATCATGGCTGTTCACGACGCTTTATCGTGAGTTTCTGCGGGGCCGCCGGCGCGACTCCCGTGCGACCTCGCTCGACAGCCTGTCAGCCGGCGAATCGGATTTCCCCGCGGAGGAGGTCGACCGGGTCAGCCGGATGGATGCGGCATCGGTCGTCGCGGCGCTGCAGGGTGTGGACGAGATCTTTCGTGCCGCCCTGACGCTGTTTTATCTCCAGGAGTTTTCGTATCAGGAAATCGCCGAACTGCTCGAAGTGCCGATCGGCACGGTGATGTCGCGGCTGTCGCGCGGGAAGGCGCAGCTGCGGGCAGCGGTCACGCGGGAGGAAGCCGTGGGGGCGGCGAAAGTCGTGCCGTTCGGCGGCCCGGTCCGGAGGGCGCAAGCATGAACAACGAGGAAGCCAAATTCATCCTGGGAGCCTATCGCCCGAACGGCGCGGATGCCGCGACCGAGGTGTTCGCCGGGCCCATCGCGCAGGCGGGACGCGACCCGGCGCTCGCGGCGTGGTTCGCGCGCGAGCAGGCCTACGATGCTGCGGTGGCGGCGAAGGTCGCGGCGATCGCGCCGCCGGCGGGCCTGCGCGAAGCGATCCTGACTGGCGGGCGGGTCAGCGGGCGGCCGCGGGGGTGGTGGCGCCAGCCGGCGTGGCTGGCCGTGGCGGCGGCGTTCGCGGTGGTGCTCACGGTCGGATCGCTCTGGATCAACCGCAGCCGTGCAGTCCTGCACTTGACGAATTTTGCGCTGGCGGATGCCGCCGACGAGGCTCGCCATGGCGGCCATGGCGCGGCGGAAAAGTCGTTGCGCACGCTTCTGGGCGAACGCGGAACGAAGCTCGACCGGCCGCTGCCGATCGATTTCCGGGCGCTGGCGCAGACCGGTTGCCGTACCCTCGCATTTTCCGGTGAAACCGTGCTCGAGGTCTGTTTCAAGCGCGACGGCACCTGGCTGCATTGCTACATCGTCCGCTGCGAGGATCTCCCGCAGATGCCGAAGAAGCAGGCGCCGGAATTTGCATCGAGTGGCAAACTCAATGCCGTGACCTGGGCCGACGGGTCGTACCGGTTCGTGGTGGCCGGACCGGTTGTGCGAGAAAAGCTCGAAGAATTGCTCTGACGCGGACTGTCCGGCTGGTGCGGGGCCGGCTCTCGAGCCGGTCGCTGGAGTTTGGCCAGGCACGGTCCCTCCCGCTGTGATTTCCGACCCCAGACGCAGATACCCTCGCGGTCCGCACTTCGATGGATGCGGCGGGGCTTGGGAGCCCGACAAGGCAGGCGCGAACCGGGCCCCGGACCAATCTTTTCACCCCGGGCGGCGCCGGAGAACCACTCATGCAAAGTGCAACTGCATCGGAGTTCCCCCGAAATGTGCGGAGAAATTGCATCGGGGCTTGAACCTCCACCGGGGGGGCCCGGTCTTCGGGCGCGTGAAACACCGCGTCCGACGCCTCTCGCAGCGGCCTGCTGCGCTCTGCTTGCTGGCCACGGCGGTGGCATGGGTGCCCCTCAGGGCATTCGCGTCGACCCGTTGGGAAACGCTCGAGGCGATTCATCGGATCGAGAACCCGCGCAACACCTCGCTGCCCGGTCCGCACGGCGAACTCGGCGCCTACCAGTTCCGCCGGGCCACGTGGAGCATGCACACGACGCTGCCGTTCGAGCGGGCGCTGGATCGCCAGGCCTCCGAAGCGGTGGCGGTGCGACATTACGAGTGGCTGCGGCGCGGGTTGATCCGCAACGGCATTCAGGATACGCCCTACAACATCGCGCTGGCGTGGAACGGCGGACTGATGGCGGCGGTGCAGGGGCGGGCGCCCGGCGCCGCGCACGATTACGCCGAGCGGGTGGCGAACATCGTGCAGTCGATTCGGGCGGCGCGGCTGACGACCGTGGTGCCCGCGCCGGAAGCCAGTCGGAACGCGCCGCTGAAGCTCGGACCCTTCCTCGCGGAGCAGCCGGCGCGGAACTAGGTCCATCGGGCGGCTTCAGCCCGGGGTCGGAGGCCCATGCCTTGAATCCGGTTTGCGGACACCCGGTCGCGGTGCCGCTGCGGCCAGCCCGAACGGGTCACCGCAGGTAACCAAGGAAACGATGGATCGGCCTTCTGCTCTTCAGGTTCACCGAAAAAAATGCGGCCCCGAAATCGGGGCCGCACGAGAAGGAGAGGAACCGGCGGGCGATTACTTCCCGAGGCTCTTGCGAAGGTCAGCCAGCTGGCCGGCGCTCCCGAGAAGACGATTCCGGCTCGCGATGAACTTCGCGTATTCGTCCATGAAGATCTTGCCCGGCGGGCGGAAATCGAACTCGGTCGGCTTGTCGCGGAAGAACTCGCGGTGGACGCGGGTCCAGACCAGGCGTCCGTCGGTGTCGATGTTGATCTTGGTCACGCCCAGCTTGGCGGCGGGCAGGTATTCGTTCGACGTCCACGCCGACCGCGCTGCCGAGCTTGCCGCCGGCGGCGTTGATGCGGGCCACTTCGTCCTGCGGGACGGAGGAGGAGCCGTGCATGACCAGCGGGAAGCCGGGCATGACCTTCTGGATCGCCTTCAGCACCTCGAAGTGCAGGGACTGCTTGCCCTTGAACTTGTAGGCGCCGTGGCTGGTGCCGATCGCGCAGGCCAGCGAGTCGCAACCGGTCTTCTTCACGAAATCCTCGGCCTCGGCCGGGATTCGGTCAGGGTGGCGTGGCCATCCTCGACCTTGATGTCTTCCTCGACGCCGCCGAGCTGGCCGAGTTCGGCCTCGACGGAGATGCCCTTCTTGTGGGCGGCGTCGACGACGCGCTTCGGTGATCGCGACGTTCTCGTCGAAGGGCTCGTGCGACGCATCGATCATGACCGAGCTGTAGAAGCCGGAGTTGATGCAGTCGTAGCAGGTCTCCTCGTCGCCGTGGTCGAGGTGGACGGCGAAGATCGCCTCGGGGAAAATCTGGTCGGCGGCGCGGATGATCGCCTCGAGCATCCGCTTGTCCGTGTACTTGCGGGCGCCCTTGGAAATCTGGATGATGAATGGCGCCTGCGATTCGATGGAGCCGCGGAAGAGGCCCATCGCCTGCTCGGCGTTGTTGATGTTGTAAGCGCCGACGGCGTACTTGCCGTAAGCGTGTTTGAACAGTTGCGCGGTGGTTACGATCATGAGGGTGCCTGATTAGCTAATCGGTTTAGACCTAGCCAGCGCCGTCGGAGAGCGACAAGCGTATTCTCTGCGCGTCTGATGTCATGACCGGTGGCAAGAAACGCATACCGGCTGGCGGCGGATACATTCCCGGGCCGGCGATCCGCTCGACCCGGACGGGCGGCCCTCCTGATTTCGCGGACGACACGGAAGGTCGTCCCTCCATGCGAGCACGATCAGCCGAGGCTTCGGCTGGAGGGACCGGCTCCGTCCGGTCCGCGCAGGCCAGCCACGTTCACGGGCCGGGGCGCTTCCGCGCAAACGCCGGCGGCGAAACTCGCCGGCTCTTCATCCGCCGGTGGGTGGCCGCGGTGCCGGAGCCGGCACCGTCCCGCCTGCCGGCGTGCCGCCGAGGTTGCGCTGCATCTGGGCGCGGAACGCGGCCGCCAGTGCGGCCTGGGACTGCTGCTCCTGCTGGATTTGCTTCAACGCGTCGACCTGTGGACCGGCGAGCACTCCGGCCGCCTGGCTCACCGTCGCGTCGGTGATCGTCGCATGCGGGCCGGCCATGGCGCCGCCGGTTCCCAAAACGGCCCCGGCGGCACCGATGAAGGCGCGCGGTCCGTTGTTCGAGGGGGGAACCGTCGCGGTCGCCGCGAGGATCTGCATCAGCTGATTGGACTGATCGCCGGTCAGCGGCGTCGACGAGTAGCTGAGCCTTTGATCCAGCTGGGAGAGCAGCGCGCGCTGGGGCAGGGTCTGTTCGTACTGCTGGTATTGGGAGAACACCGCGTCCCCCAGCGTGCTGCGGATGTTGTCGTCGATCTCGGTTTGCGCGCTGGTCACCAGCTGTCGGAACCCGGCGGGGTCCGTGCGCGGATTGATGCCCTGCGCCCGCGCGGCCGAAAGCACGTCCATCATCGCCGTGCTTTTCTCGACGAGGAAGTTCTTGAACTGATCGAGCTGCTGGGGAGTCAGGTTGAGCGACTTGAACAACGCGGCGTAACGGGCATCGAGGGCGGCTTTTTGCTGGGTGGCCACGAGCCGCTGGATTTCCGGATTGTCCATCAGCGCGGCAAAATTGGCGCGGCCGTTGCGGAAACCGGGTCTCGGCCCCGGCGCCGGTGGCCCGGCCGGATCGGTCTCCGCCGGGCCGGATTCGTGCGCGGCCACCTGCGCCTCGAGAGCGGCCCGCTGTTTCTCGGATGCCCAGAGGCGCTTCTGCCAGTCGGCGCGCTCCTGCGGGTTCAGCGCCGCGGCGCGAAGCTTCACCAACTCCTGGTACTGGCGCCAGGCCAGCGCGCCGCACCCGAGGGTGGAAAGCGCCAAAACGACAAGCAGGGTGTTCTTGGGCGAGATCACGCCGGGATGACGGTGCCTTCTCCGGCAAGTTACTCAAGCCCCGGGCCGCCTGCCGCCGGGCTAGCGCGGAGGGAATTCGAAGTCGGCCTTGTTGCGATTCTTCGACAGCACGAGGTACGCGTTGAACGGCGTCATCCGCTTCGACATGAAGCCCTCGATCAGATTCGTGCGGCCGTTTTCGAGCAGGTTGTGCAGTTCGCCGGGGGGAATCTCCTTCGCGCACACGTGTCGCTTCATCGTGAACACGATCCGGTTGTCCTGGTCCGGCCGCCGCACGTAATACGAATCACCCGCCTCGAGGATCTCGCCGTTGAGCGCCTTGCTCTGCCCGATGACCTTCGCGTTCGAGAGGTCCGGCGGCGCCTTCGATCGCCGCGGAATCGGCTTCCCGTCCTTGTCGAGCCGCGGCGCGCGGGGCGGAAACTCCCAGGTGATCCGGTTGTTCTCGCGCTTGAGAAAGGCGTCGAAGGGCCGGCCCTTCTTCGAGATGAAGCCGCGGATGAGTTCGGTGCGGCCGTTGGCGACGAGTTCGATCGCCTGTTCGCGCGGGATCGGCTTCTGGCACATCAGCCGGCCGACGCGGAACGCCTGCTTCCAGCCTTCGCCCTCGCGCTCCCGCAGCACGTAGCTCGAGCCGACCTCGCACAGCTGCGCCCCCGTCTTCGGATCGGTCCAGAACGGCTCGACGCTGCCGAGGTCGACCTTGTCGCCGAAGTCGTACTCGGTTTTCCACTTCCCGGTCTCGGCGTCCTTCACGAGCCGCAACACGGCGGAGAACCGTGCCCGGGTCTTGGCCGAGATGAAGCCGTCGAGCGGGCCGACGTGGCCGGCCTGCACGAGCTCGCGGACCTCCGGCTCCTCGATTTTCCGGCCGCCTATCACCTTGTAGACCATGAACTGGCCATCCTGCGACTTGTAGCCCCGGAGTGTCTCGCGCAGCGGCTTGCCGTCGGTCGGTGAGGGGATGTCGGTGACCCGGGCGACGGAGTCATCCTCCTCGAAGCCCTTCACGCGCTCGACGATGCCCTGGGTCTGCTCGACGACCTCCTGCATGAACCGCTGCCGCGGGAAGCGGCCGTGCTCCATCTGGCGAAGCTTGAACTCCCATTCACCCGTCATGGCCGGGCTGGTCAGCGCGTCGGCCTGTGCACCGCGCTGAGGAACTGCAAGAGCTGCTCGGCCTTCGCCGTCGGGATCAGCTCGCGCTGCCCGCGTTCCATGTACTTCTGGTTCATCAGGCCGTCGATCGTGTCGGCGCGCGTGGCCGGCGTGCCGAGCCCGCGCTCCTTCATCGCCTCGGCGAGTTCCTCGTCGTCGAGCAGCTTGCCTGCTCCCTCCATTGCGGAGAGCAGCGTGGCCTCGGTGTAGCGGGGCGGCGGCTTCGTCGTTTCGGCGTGCAGCACGGGCTCGGCGACCTTCGCCTGCGGCGGCGAGCCGTCCGCGGCGCTCAGTGCCGGCAGCGCATGGGCATCCGCGGCGCCGTCCTCGACGGTGGCGCGTCCGTACACCGCCAGCCAGCCGGCCGAGGTCATGACCTTGCCCTCCGTCTTGAATTCGTGTCGCGGCGCCACCGTGCTGATGCGGGTGGTGACGTCGAACTCCGCCGCCGGATAAAACGCCGCGATGAACCGGCGGGCGATCATGTCGAAGACCCGGGCCTCCATCTCGTCGAGGTGCTTGGCCTCGTGCGCCGTGGGGATGATGGCGAAGTGATCGGAGATCTGGGCGTTGTTGAAGATGCGGCTGTTGGGACGCACCCAGCCCTCGTCCAGCACCTTCCGGGCGTGCGGCGCGAACTCGCCATGCAGGTTGCCGAGGGTTTCCCGCACCGTCGGCATGTAGTCCTCCGGCAGCGCCCGTGAGTCGGTGCGGGGGTAGGTGATCATCTTGTGCCGCTCGTACAACGCCTGGGCGATCTGGAGGGTGCGGCGGGCGGAAAGTCCGAAGCGGTTGTTCGCCTCGCGCTGCAGGGTCGTGAGGTCGTAGAGGCGCGGGAGCCGTTTGCGAGCTGGCCTTGCGCTCCTCCGTGACGGCCGCGAGGGGCTGCCCCTGGCACGCCGCGAGCACCGCCTCCGCCTGGGCGCGGTCCCAGATCCGGTCGACGCGGTCCTGATCGTCGTCGCCGCCCTTGCGGAAGTCGGGCCGCTGATACGACGCCCTCGTAGCGTCCGAGCGCGACGTCGAACGACGCCGTCACACGCCAGTAGTCGCGCGGCTTGAAGTTCCGGATCTCCAGTTCCCGCGCGTAGACGATCGCGAGTGTCGGCGTCTGGACGCGCCCGACCGAGGCGACGTTGCCGGCGCGCGAACCGAACATGCGCTTGGTGAGGGCGCGGGTGCCGTTGATGCCGATCAGCCAGTCGCTCTCGCTGCGGCACCGGGCGGCGTCGGCGAGCCCGGCCATCTCCTCGCCGTCGCGCAGCTGCTGGAACGCCTCCCGGATGCCCTCCGCGGTCATCGTCTGCATCCAGGCGCGTTTCACCGGCAGCTTCGATTTGGTCAGCTGGTAGAGGTAGGCGAAGATCAGCTCGCCCTCCCGGCCGGCATCGCAGGCGTTGATCACCTGGTCGATGTCCTTCCGGGCGAGGAGTTTCTTCAGGGCGTTGAACCGCTCCCGCGAGTCCTCGATCGGCTTGAGCCCGAACTTCTCCGGGATGATCGGCAGCGTCTCCAGCCGCCAGAAACCGTATTTCTTCTTGTCGATGTCCTCGGGCATCTCGAGTTCCACCAGATGGCCGAGCGCGTACGAGATGACGTATTCGTCGTTTTCGTAGTGATCGCCCTTCTTGGGAATCTTGCCCAAGGCGCGCGCGAGATCCGCCGCGACCGACGGTTTCTCCGCGATGACAAGTGACTTCATGTGGGCGCGAGGCGTTAGGCACCGCGGCGGGTGATTTCAAGGTTTTGTTTTTGGCGCCGCGTCGGCACCGGCCGTTTTGGCCGCGCGGGACGCGTCGGCGTTCACCGTGCGGAACGATCCGCGGCGCCTTCATGGACTGGCGGGCGATTCCCCGACGTGGCGCCCGGCATTTGGCCCCCTGTCGCGAGCCCCGGGTGTCAGCTACTTTGCGGTCCCAGCCACGCCGCCCGGAATCCCTTCGCCCGTACCGACTGCCCGCATGAAATTCGTCATCTTCGGCCTCACGATCAGCTCGTCCTGGGGCAACGGTCACGCGACGCTCTGGCGGGGTCTGTGCCGGGCGCTCGCGCAGCGGGGGCACCACATCGTCTTCTTCGAGCGCGACGTGCCGTACTACGCGGGCAGCCACCGCGATCTCGTCGACTGGACCGACGGAGAACTGCGGCTGTACGCGGACTGGAGCGAGGCGCGGCCGCAGGCGCGCCGGCATCTGGCCGACGCGGACGTCGCGATGGTGACATCGTACTGCCCCGATGCGATCGCGGCGACCGAGCTGCTCGGCGACTCGCGGGCGATGCGGGTATTCTACGACCTGGACACGCCGGTGACGCTGGACTGCCTCGACGCCGGCCGGCCGGTCAGCTACCTCGGCCCGCGCGGACTGGCGGATTTCGAGCTGGTGTTGAGCTACACCGGCGGGCGGGCTCTGGAAGACCTGCAGGTGCGGCTGGGCGCCCGGCGCGTGGCGCCGCTGTACGGGAGTGTGGACCCGGACATCCACCGGCGCGTCCCGGCGGACCCGCGGTTCCGTTCCGACCTCTCGTACCTGGGCACGTACGCGGCGGACCGGCAGGCGACGCTGGACCTCCTCTTCATCAAGCCGGCGCAGCGGCTGCCGCACCGGCGGTTCGCCCTCGCGGGCGCGCAGTATCCGGCGGAGTTCCCGTGGACCGCGAACATGGCCTTCTTCCGGCATCTCGAGCCGGCGCAGCATCCGGTGTTCTACTCGTCCTCGCGGTTCACGCTCAACGTGACGCGGCGGGCGATGAAAGCGATGGGGTACTGCCCCTCCGGCCGGCTCTTCGAGGCGGCGGCGTGCCGCGCCGCCATCCTGAGCGACAGCTGGGAGGGACTGCCGCTGTTCTTCGAGCCCGACTCCGAGATCCTGGTCGCGCGCAGCACCGAGGAGGCGATCGCGGCGATGGAACTGCCGGACGAAGTCTGCGAACGGATCGGGCGCCGCGCCTTCGAACGGGTGCTGGACGAACACACCGCGGCGCATCGCGCCCGCCATCTCGAAGCGATCATCGAGCACACCGCCCACGCGGCGGACGAGGAGAAGCTCGCGCGCGACCGGGGCGCGAACGTGCTGGTGGAGGCGTAGGCGGACCGGACCGCGCGGCGGCTGCAAAGCGAGCGGATCGCCGCAATTTA
Source organism: uncultured Verrucomicrobiae bacterium (assembly GCA_963705935.1). GTDB lineage: Bacteria > Verrucomicrobiota > Verrucomicrobiia > Opitutales > Opitutaceae > Opitutus. The sequence continues at coordinate 1,088,750 of OY970130.1, forward strand.
CAGCAGCCCGATCGGGCGGGCGCAAGAAACGGCGGCGGCGGTCGCCCGCGAGTCGCAGCTGGAGGTCCGGAACTCGGCGGCGTTGCATGAAGTCGATTTCGGCGCATGGACCGGCCGGACGATCGGCGAGCTGGCGCCGGAAGCCCAGTGGCGCTGGCTCAACGAACAGCGCGGCACCACGCGCATTCCCGGCGGCGAGGCGTATCCGGAAATTCAGGCGCGCGTCGTGACGGAGCTCCTGCGGCTTCGCGAGGCTCGTCCGGCCGCCGGCGTGGCGCTGGTCAGCACGGCGATCCGATCCGGGCCGCGGTCGCGTATTTTGCGGGGGCGGCCGCCGATCCGTTCGACCGGTGCGAGGTCAGCCCCGGCTCGATCGCGATGCTCACGGTCGACCGGCTCCGCTCACAGATCGTCCGGGTCAATGAAGTGCCATGAGGTTTCCTTTGCCGATGTTCGCATTACGAACATCGAGCACTTCGTGGGGGAACGGAAGCGGCGCCAAAGCGGTGCCGAAAGTCCGAGACCGGCAGCGGTCGCCGGGAGCGTGGGAGCCGGTTGCCGGCGAAGTGCGCCGGGAGCTGATGCGCGGCGCGGAGCGCCACCGGACGCGCCAGCCGCGCCGGCCAACTCAGTGCGCGAGTTGCGGCGGCGCCGGCGCCGCAACGCCAGATCGCGTCGGCGCCCACGCCGCCGCCGCCGCGAGGATCAACCCGGAGAACGCCAGCAGGAGCCCGGGCACCGTCACGTGACGGGCGGCGCGGCTCAGCAGGGGCGGACGAGCGGCCGTCGTCGGGTCGAGCGTCGCCGGCCAGCGCCCGGCGGCGCGGAGCCGGTCCACCAGGATCCCGAGGTGCGCCGGGACGGGATAGATCGCGGGATGAACGTCCAGGTCGGCGACGTCGTGCGATCTGACATCGGCGCGATACGCGTCCGCCTGATGGGGCGGATATTCCGGAGTGAACCACGTAGCGCCGGCGATCACCGCTCCGAGGACGACCGCCGCCAGCCACGATCGCACGCGGCGATTGTCCGGTTCGAACGCCATCCTGGATCCCAGGAGCCCGAGCGCGACCACCGGGGCGATCACCCCGGAGGCCTGGGTGAGACACGCCGCCACCGCGAGCGAGTACAGGTGCTGCGTGACGAGACGGTGCTCGGTATCAGGGAAAACGACCCAGTGCCATGGAATCCCGAGCGGAGAACCGGCGGCGTCGATCTGCAGCCAGCCGGCCATGTTGCTCGAGATACGGTCCGTCGCCGCCCCAGGCTCCGACGAGCACGAGCCGGACGCGGCCGACGAACGCGGCGACGGCCATGGCGAACCACAGCAACCGCCGGTTCCGAACCGCCCGCAGGATCGATCCGCCGGTGCGGTTCATCCGCCGCGGCGCGTCAGCTGGCCAGCTTCGGCGTTTCGGCGAGCGCGGAGTCGAGCGCGTGCAGGAGCGCGGCGATGGTCTGATCGGTCTCGTCGCCCATGTTCGAAATCCGGAAGGTCTTCCCCTTCAGCTTGCCGTAGCCGCCGTCGATCACGAGGTGGTGCTTCGCCTTCAGCACCTTGTTCAGCGCCGGCAGGTCGACGTTCAGCGTATTGACGAAGCAATTCAGCGTGACCGAGCCGAACCCTTCCCGCGGGAAGAGCGTGAAGCCCTGCGCAAAGAGGTGATCACGCACGGCGCGGTTGAGCCGGGCATGGCGGGCGTACCGGTTCTCGAGGCCCTCCGCCTTGATGTCCTCGAGTTTCGACTGCAGCGCGTAGATGTGCGGGATCGACGGCGTGCTGGGCGTCATGCCTTTTTCGTGGTTCTGCTGGAATTCAACGAAATCGAAGTAGTAGCCGCGCCCCGGCACGGTGGCGGCACGTTCCAGCGCCCGGCGCGACACCGACAGCAGCGCGAGTCCGGGCGGCATCGCCAGCGCCTTCTGCGAGCCGGTGATGAGCACGTCGATGCCGAGCTCGTCCTTCCGGATCGGGAGCGCGCTGAACGAGCTGACGGTGTCGACGATCGAAATGACGTCCGGGAATTCGCGCACCGCGGCCATGACCGCGGCGAGGTCGCTCATGCAGCCGCACGACGTCTCGTTGTGAATGATCGTGATCGCGTCGTAGGCCCCCGTCGCCAGCTCGCGGCGGACCGCGGCGGGATCGACCGGCTGGCCCCACTCGAACTTCAGGGCGCCGGCCGCGAAACCGCAGCGCCGGGCGACATCGTTCCATTTGTCCGAAAACGCGCCGTTCATGCAGTTCAGGACCTTCTTTTTGGTGACATTGCGGACCGAGCCCTCCATCACGCCCCACGCGCTGCTGGTCGACAGGTAGACCGGGTCGGTGGTGTAGAACAGCTCCTGCAGCGCCGGCTGCAGCGACTGGTAGAGAGCGACGAAATCCGTGCTACGGTGTCCGATCATTGGCTGGGCCATGGCCCGGAGGGTTTTCTCTGAAACCGCGATCGGGCCGGGAATGAAGAATTTGTAGCTCATGATGATGCGCGAAGGAGGCACGGAAAACAGTTTACGCGCGGCGCCGGCGTCAACCTTCATTCGTGAATCCCAATGTCGCAGTCCTGGTTGAAAAAGAAGCTCACCACGGTAGAACTGTACACGGTGGACGTGATTCTGGGGCGGCGCGCCGATACGGGAGCGGCAGTCTACGGCGCATTTTTGCAGGTACTGTCGTGGTTGTTCAACGGGATCGCACAGGCCCGGCTGTGGCTGTACGAGCACGCGAATCATCCACGACCAGCCGCTGGGCTGCCTCGTCGTCGTCGTCGGAAACCTGACGGTCGGCGGCACGGGCAAGACGCCGGTGGTCGAAAAATTCGCGCGCGCCCTGCAGGAACGCGGCCGGAAGGTCGCCATCCTCAGCCGCGGATACAAGAGCAAGTCCGCCCCGTTCTGGAAGAAATGGTGGTATGCCCTGACCCACACGGCCGAGCCACCGCCGAAGATCGTGAGCGATGGCGAGCGCGTGCTGCTCGACTCGCGAGGAGGCGGGCGACGAGCCGTACATGCTGGCGCGCAATCTGCCCGGCGTGATCGTGCTGGTGGACAAGAACCGGGTGAAATCCGGTGCGTTCGCGATCAAGCGGTTCGGGTGCGACACGCTCGTGCTCGACGACGGTTTCCAGTACCTGCCGCTCAAGGGCCGGCTCAACCTGCTGCTGGTCGACAAGACCAATCCCTTCGGCAACGGCCACCTGCTGCCGCGCGGCATCCTGCGCGAACCGATCAAGCACCTCCGCCGGGCCAGCTACGTTTTTCTGACGAAGTCGAACGGGCAGCGCGACCCGGAGCTGGAGGCGCTGATCAAGGAGCACAATCCGGAGGTGGACATCATCGAGTGCGCGCACCAGCCGCGCCACCTCGAACGGTTCGGCGTGCCGCGGGACGGCCCCGGCGCCCGCGAGCCGCTGACGTACCTGAAGGGCCGCCGCGTCTTGGCGTTCAGCGGCATCGCCACACCCGAAAGCTTCGAGAAGTTCCTCCGCGACCTCGGGGCCGTGATCGTCGCCCGCGAGCGGTTCCTCGACCACTACCGGTACGCGGAGGAGGATTTCCAGACGCTGATCGCGGCGGCGCGCGAGGAGGGCGCGGACTGCCTGATCACGACCGAGAAGGATGCGGTCCGCCTGCCGGAGTCCTACGTCTGGCCGCTGCCCCTGTATTACCTCCGGCTCGAGATCGAGATCATCCGCGGCGCGGCGGACTTCGACGAGGCGGTCAGCCGGATCTGTTTCCCCGCGACGGCGGTGCGGCCGGTGGTGTGACGTTCAGCCTTGCGACGGCGACGGGCCGCCGTGTTAGCTGACGGCACGATGCTGATCGATCCCCGTTTTGATCAACTGGCCAAGGGACTGACCGGATTCTCGATGTCGCTGAAGAAGGGCGAGCGCGTGCTGATCGACGCGTTCGACGTGCCGGATGCGATGGTGATCGCGCTCATCCGCGCCTGCCGGGCACGCGGCGCGCATCCGCTGGTCCAGGTCAACCGCGCCCGGATCACGCGGGAGATGATGCTGCAGCGCCGAGGAGGCGCAGTACGCGCCCCACGCCGAGGTCGAGCTCGCCCGCATGCAGAAAATGGATGCATATGTCGCGCTGCGCGGGTCCGACAACATCTTCGAGGCGAGCGACGTGCCGGCGGACCGGGTCCAGCTCGTCAGCCGGCTGATGAAGCCGGTGCTCGACCACCGCGTCGGCAAGACCAAGTGGGTCGTGCTGCGCTGGCCGACGTCCGGCCATGGCCCAGCAGGCCGGGCTGAGCACCGAGGCGTTCGAGGATTTCTATTTCCGCGTCTGCACCCTGGACTACCGCGCGGATGATTCCGGGCATGCAGGCGCTCGCGGCGCTGATGGAGCGGACCGACCGCGTGCAGATCACCGGCCCTGGCACCGACCTGGCGTTTTCCATCAAGGGCATTGGCGCCTGTCCCTGCGGCGGATTACGGAACATCCCCGACGGCGAGGTCTTCTCGTGCCCGGTGCGCGACTCGGTCGAGGGCGTCGTGCAGTACAACGCCCCGAGCGTTTATCTCGGCACTTCGTTCGACCAGATCCGGCTGGTGTTCAAGACGGGGGCGGATCGTCGAGGCGACCTCGTCGAACACCCGGCGGTTGAACGAGATTCTCGACAGCGACGAGGGGGCGCGCTTCATCGGCGAGTTCGCGCTCGGCTTCAATCCGCACATCCTCGCGCCGATGCGGGACATCCTCTTCGACGAGAAGATCGCCGGCTCGTTCCACTTCACGCCAGGCCAGGCCTACGACGAGTGCGGCAACGGCAACAAGTCGCAGGTGCATTGGGACATGGTCTGCATCCAGCGGCCGGAGTACGGCGGCGGCGAAATCCGCTTCGACGGCCGGGCTGATCCGGAAGGACGGGCTGTTCGTGCCCAAGGCGCTGCACAAGCTGAATCCGGCGTACCTGCTGGGGAACGACGCCTGAGCCGCCGGCGCCTCATCCCAGCGGGGCGACCGCCGCCAGGCTGGGGGCACGCGCCGATCTAATCCCATGGCCGATTCCCCGCTCACCGCCTTGATCCAGGCGCTGCCCGAAAACGGAGACGCATCTCCACGTCGAAGGCGCGCTGCCGTACGAACTCCTGCGCGAATGGCAGCCGGAGAAATATCCCGCCGACCCGGTGTTCCGCCGGCCGGACTACCGGTATCCGACCTTTCCCGACTTCGAGAACATCCTGCTCGGCCACGCACTGCCGTGGTTCACCAGCGCCGAGCGGTACCACGCCGCCGCCGCCGCGATCTTCGCCAAGCACGTCGCGCAGAATGTCCGCTACGTCGAGACCAGCTTTCACCTGCCCGTCACGCGCTTCATCGCCGTGCCGGGGCCGGAGATCATCGCCGCGATCCGCGCGGCGGTGCCGGCGGGGCTCGAGGTGCGGATTTTCGCCGGGATGCTGCGGACGGACATTGCCGGAGAACTGCGACCGGTCATCGATCAGCTGCACACCTGGTCCGGGCTGGCCGGCGTCGACCTGCACGGCTTCGAGGCGATGCCCACCGACCCCGGGACGGCGGCGGTGTGGCGGCGGCTGCGGGATGCCGGGAAAGTCACGAAATGCCACGCCGGCGAGTTCGGCGGTCCCGAGCGGGTGCGCGAAGCGATCGAGGACCTGGGCGTCACCCGGGTGCAGCACGGCGTGCGGGCGATCGAGGACCCGGCGGTGGTCGAGCTGGCGGCGGCGCGCGGGGTGACGTTCGACATGTGCCCGATCAGCAACGTGCGGCTGCGCGTGGTTCCTTCGCTGCGCGAACACCCGATCCGGCGGCTGATGCAGGCGGGAGTCCGCTGCACGGTGAGCACCGACGACCCGCTGAATTTTGCGAACGCGGTGAACGACGAATACGCGGCGCTGGCGGAGGAACTGCAGTTCACCCGCGCCGAGCTCGCGCAGGTGGCGAGCAACGGCTGGGCCGTTGCCGACGTGCCCGCGACGGTCCGGCAGGCGAACCTCATGGCGATCGACGCGCTGGCGACACAGTGAAGCCGCCCGGATCGTCATTCTGCCGAGGCGAAGAATCGACGCGCCGATCCACATCCCCCGCCAGCCTGTAATTCCGAGCAAAGCGAAGGCTCCATGCCCGAATGGCGCTGAGTTCAGACCTTCTGACATAGGGGCGCGCATTTTTCGTGATTTTCAGAGGGCGGAGCCCGAGCGCGCGATCCGGTGGCCGGGCGCAATCCGAATGGGTCGGGTTGTACATTTCTCCCTGAGCTTTGCCAACTCGGGGAACGGTTGTCCCGCCAGCCCCAGCGGCAAGGGTGATTTGTACAACCTGACCCCTTTGGATCGACATCCTTTGGATCGACCTTGTCATCCCCTTAGGATTTCCTTGCCTTCGCCCAGAGCACAATCCCGACTACGAGCAAGATCGACGAAAACGCGATAGCGTACGGCTTGAAGAAGTCTAATGGGCCAAAGAGCTCACCATAGGTTCCATCCGGACGACGTTGGCAATACGCCCGAAACGCCCAGTAATAGCCACCGGCCATGGCTACTCCTGCGATCATCAAAACAGTACCGAAAGTTTTCATAGGTTTGAGAGCTAAGGGCACTTTTTCTTACGCAGCGTTCGAGGAGCGTCGAGGTGCAATCCGAAGGGGTCGGGTTGTACATTTCTCCCTGAGCTTTGCCAACTCGGGGAACGGTTGTCCCGCCAGCCCCAGCGGCAAAGGTGATTTGTACAACCTGACCCCTTTGGATCGACCCAGCTCGCCGAGGACACGCGACCGCGGTGCTCCATGCCGGCTTGCTCCCCCGTGCGCCCTGGGTCGCGAGCATCGCCATTGCCCGCCTCGACAAGTCGAGTGGTGCAGCAGGCTAACTTCCGACGGTATTCAGCATGATCAACATGAACGCGGAGAAGACAATCGCTGTCACCACGCAACCGTCGAGAAGGGCGAGCAAGTAGTGCTTCCACGTCCTGTTTTCAAACCTTCGTGCAGTGATCCACAGTGAAGACAAAAAAACAGCGGCCAACACGACAAACAACACGGTTGGTCTCCGATTCTCCGGCGAGATGTATCGCGGAGTAACCAGACAATACCACCCGACCAACAGTGCCAGAGCCAGCAATCCGACCACGCTATTTCGGATGATCAGAGCAGGTGCGTTTCTCGTGCTCATCTGTCACCTCCATCCTCAAATTGCGGGCCAAATCGCGGCCCTCCTCGTCCTGGTATTCCTTCAAAACTAAAATCGAACAGCCCTCTAAAGAAGTTCGATATCGCAGCCTCCAACTCCTTTTGCTTCGCGGTGGAGACCAGCTTGTGCGCCTCAACCTTGCAGTTTCGAGCAACGAACAGATTGGCGTGTTCATTCTCCGGCTTGTTCAACTGCGCGAATGCTGCCGCAATGAACGGATCAAGTGAATCAGCGCCTACATGCTGGGCCTGTCCGCGGGAAAGGGCCTGCTGAGCCGTCAGCAGGTCGAGCGGCTGATCCAAATTCCACCCTCGCAGATTCGCATCATTTCCCCAGCTATAGGTGTGATTGACGCTGCCATCTGGATTAGTCGTAACGACGAATGTGTGCGTCGCGATGCTGAGACGTGATGCCGAAGACTCCACGCCGACCCACGAGCCGATCGCAGAAAGCCAGCGATTAACGATATATGTGTCTAGCCCCAGCGGATCAATCGCGTTGGTTGGGTTGTTGTTGACGTAGCCATACAGGCTGATCCCACCTGCTTCGCCCATCGGGTCTCTAGATAGCCACCGGCCGAGTGTTGGGTCCAGGAACCTTGTGCGATGGAAGGAAAGGCCGGTCTCCGGCTCCCATTCGCGGCCGGTGAAGGCGAAGGGCTGGCGCGCGGCGACCTGAACGGGCGAGCCGTCGGGCCCCAGTACGGTTGGCTGGCCGAAGGCACTGTAGCGGTAGCGCTCGATCACGCTGCCGGTGGCGTCGGTCAGCGCCTGGATCGAGCCGAGGTGGTCGGCGTGCGCCCAATACGTGGCACCGTTCGCGGCATCCTCGCGTGCGAGCAGGACGTCGAGACCGGCGTGGACGTTGAAGGCTTTCAGCGCGCCGGCGGCGTCACGCTCCTCGAGCACATTGTCCTCGTCGAGGACAAAGCGGGTTTCCACTCCGTCGACTGTACGCGCGATCCGGTGGCCGAGGCCGTCGTACCGATACGTGACCGCGTGCGTCGAAGTCCTCACGCCGACGAGCCGGTTGAGCGGATCCCAAGCGTAGGTGGTCACTTCGGCGCTGTTGGATTTCGAGCGCTTTTCGACCAGGTTGCCGTCGGCGTCGTAGCGGTAGGTGAACCCGTTGTCCTCGACGAGTTGGTTCGCCTCGTCATGCACCCGACCATCGAACGGCGTCCAGTTGCCCATCAGGTCGTAGGCAAAGGTCTCGCTTGGCACGGTGGGGAGCGACGAGTTGGCGGCCGTCAACCGGCTGTTCGAATCGTACGTGAACGTCCGCGTGTTCCCGTCGGGCGTGCCCCAGCCCTCGATTTGTCCGGCGGCGTCGTGCACGTAGGTATTCTGGGCGACGGTGCCGGCGGCTGTCGAGGTGTGAAGCTGGTCCGTGAGCTGGCCGGCGGCATCGTAGGTAAACGAGGTCGCGGTGTGGTTTGGCAGCGTTTGCTGCGTCAGGTGACCGGCCAGATCATAGGTGAACGAGTACGGTCGTCCGGACGGATCTATCAGGCCGGTCAACCGATTCACGGCGTCATAGCTGTAGTCGATCGCACGGGAGCCGCTCGTGGTGCGCGTGCGGCGACCGGCGATGTCGTACGCGTAACCAACCGTTCCATTCGCCTGTTGGCTGCCGGTCACCCGTCCGTTGGCGTCGAGCGTCAGTCGCACGTTGCTGTCGACATCGCCGACTTCCACGAGATTGCCCGCGCCGTCATAGCTCCAGGACACCGTGTCCGTCCCTGCAACATCGAGCGAGGTTGGCCGGCCGCTGGCGTCGTACGTGTAGCGCATCACCCGGCCCTTCGCGTTCGTCCAGGTATCGACGCGCCCCGCGGCATCGTAAGACGTCGCGGTCGAGTTGCCGAGCGCGTCGGTCTTTGTCACCGGCCGGTTCAGCGCGTCGTACTGCCACAGTGTTGTGTGCAGCAAAGGATCAGTCAGGGCGACGAGGTTTCCGGCCGGATCATACTCCAGCGAAGTGCTTCCACCGTCCGGGGCGGTGACGGCGGTGGCCCGGCTCTGGGCATCGAACTGTGCGGACGACGTACGACCGAGGGGGTCCTTGGTTGCGAGTCTGTTGCCGGCCGCATCGAGCGTGAATTCGGTCGTACGATTCAGCGCGTCCGTGACCCCGACGAGCCGGCTGGCCGCGTCGTATGCGTACTGCGTCTCCTGGCCGAGAGGATCGGCCACCTTGGTGCGGTTGCCCATGGCATCGTAGGTGAAGTGGGTCTCTGCGCCGTCGGGCGCGGTGATCTTCACGAGGCGGTCGGGGGGTCATGCTTCGGGTCAGGTTGTACAAATCACCCTTGTCAGGGCTGGGGGGGGCGGCTGTGCCAGGAGTCGGCAAAGCTTAGCCGTAACGATGCAGTTGAAAAGGAGCCACCGATTGGGAACTGACTGATGGTGAATGAAACCGAATCAATCGAAGGGCGGAAGCCCGGTTCACCAAACGGTGGCCGGAAAGATCCAGTTCCAAAGCGCCGGCCAGTCCATCCAAATCGAGTTCACCGACCAACAGCTCAGCCCGCACGCGGGCACTGCGACGTTCTGGTCGTTCGTGCAGGAGAGCGGCTGGCGCGAACTGGTCGCCCGGTGTCTGCCGCACCCTGAGCCGACCTCCCACAACGCGCTGAGCCCTCTGACCAAGGTGCTCGGTTTCGTCCAAGGCCTGCTCTGCGGGGCGAAGAAACTCACCCACCTGGCCTATCTGCGGCGCGATCCGATGCAGCCGGCCCTGCTCGGGATCAAGCGGGTGCCCAGCCAGTCGACGTTCACGCGTTTCTTCCAGGGTTTCACGAGCGCGGGGAAGAATCTCGCGTGCTTCCGGCCGCTCTTCGCGTGGGCGATGCAAAAACTGCCCGGTAAACCCGAGGGCTACGCCTTGGATTTGGACTCGACCCGCCTGCTCCACGAGGACGGACACCAGGAGGGCGTCGCGGTCGGCTACACTCGGGTCGGCCCCAAGCCCTGCCTGCACCCGTTGCTCGCGATCTTCAGCGAAGTGAGACTGGTCGCTGGGTTTTGGTTACGCCCCGGCAACTGCAGTTGCGCGAACAACGTCGTCGGGTTCTTCCTCGATCTATGGGACAACCTGCCCGCGCACCTGCGGCTGCGCGTGGTGCGCGCCGACTCCGGCTTCTACGTGGCCGAACTCTTGCGGCTGTGGGAGCAATTACGGGTGAAGTTCATCGTCGTGGCGCGGCTGACGCACCCCGTGCAAAGCCTCCTGCGGCGTGAGACCCGCTGGCTCGCCACCGACCTCGACGGCACGGAAGTGGCCGAACTCGAATCTCACGACGCGGAGGTGCCCGCCACCGCGCGGTTCATCGCGATTCGCCACCGGATAAAAGACAAACACAGTCGCGCGGGCGGCAAACTGCTCATCGACTGTCCCGGTTACCTGTATCAAGTGCTGGTGACGAATCTGCCGCGCAGCGTGCCGCCGCTGGCCGTCTGGCGCGACTACAACGGCCGGGCCGCCTGCGAGAACGTCATCAAGGAGTTGGATGCGGGCTACGGCCTGCCGGATTTAGTGTGCAAAGATTTTTGGGCGACGGAGGCGGCGCTGAGCTTCGGGGTGCTCGCCCACAACCTCGTCGTATTGTTCGAGCGCAAGCTCGGCTGGCTCGAAGCCGTCACGCTGGGCAGCCTGCGCTACTGGCTGTTCGTGACCGCTGGGATCATCAGCCGCCCCCAGGGTCAAACCACGATCAAACTTGCCGTCCCGACGCACGAACGCGCTTGGTGGCGAGGCCTTTGGGAGAAATTGCTTTCGCCGAACGCCAACTGCAATGCAGTCGGCACTCGCCCAGTGCTCGGGTAGCGCGCCCAGCCAAAATCACCTCAAAACCGGTTTCCTACTGCATGGATACGGCTTAGGAGACAAAGGTGCGACCAGACCCCTTTGGGTTGAGCCCGTCGATAGACGATGGAGGCGTTGGATAGAGAGTCCTCGGGCGGAGATCGCTTCGCCCGCAGCGGGAGGAAGGTGCCGCCGACGCAGCTTGCGCGATGCGGGTTCTGCCGTGAGCCTCGGCTGCCCTTTTCATGTCCACGACCTACGTCATCCCCCCGGGCATCCACCGCGCGCGCGCCGACAAGCTTCTCGCCGCGGCGTTTCGCGAACACAGCCGCTCGGCGTTTCAGCGCGCCTTCGACTCCGGGCTGGTGCTGCGCGGCGGAGAGCCCCTCGGGCGAGACGCCGCGGTGAGCGAGGGCGAGGAGCTGACGTTTTCCTTTCCGGCGGTCAAGCCGGCGGAGCTGCGGGCCGTCGGCATCCCGCTCGAAATCCTCTTCGAGGACCGGCACCTGCTGGCGATCGACAAGCCGGCCGGCATGGTCGTCCATCCGGGCGCGGCGACGGGGGAGGACACGCTCGTCCACGCGCTGCTCGCGCATTGCGCCGGGTCGCTGAGCGGGATCGGCGGCGTCGAGCGGCCGGGCATCGTGCACCGGCTCGACCGGGAAACGTCGGGGATCATCCTGGTCGCGAAGTCGGACCGGGCGCACCAGGGGCTGGCCGCGCAGTTCTCGGGACGCACGGTGGAAAAGGAGTACCTGGCCCTGGTCGCGGGGGTGCCGCAGCTGATCAGCGGGTCGATTCGCAAGCCGATCGGCCGGAACAAGCACCACCGCCACAAGATGGCCGTTTTCGAGCCAGGGCAGGGCGGGCGCGACGCGCACACCGACTGGGCGGTAGAGGAGACATTCGGCGGGGTCGCCGCGCTCGTCCGCTGCACGATTCACACCGGCCGCACCCACCAGATCCGGGTGCATTTGAAATCGCTCGGGCACATCCTGCTCGGCGACGACGTTTATGGATGGAAGCCGGATCCGCGGCTGCCGCTCCAGCCCGGGCGCGTGATGCTCCACGCCGAGCACCTGGTATTCAAACATCCGATCACCGGGCGGTCCCTCGATCTGCACGCGCCGCCGCCAACGGATTTCAAGACCCTCGTCGCGGCGCTGCGCAAGTCGACCCGGCCACCGGCCACGGGGCGGCGCCGAAAAGCCTGACGGGGATCGGGGCCGGCTGCCGGACTTGCGTCTTGGTCTCGATCGAGCCCGTCCTGCAGCCCGATCGGCCCAATCAGATCCGATGCTGAGGTCGGCTACGCCGCGCTCAACCGCTCTGGGCAGCCGAATTCCGATGGCTTGCAACGCCCGATCAGGTCTCGCGGCATGAGCGCCGCGGCACCTGGCGACGGGGAGCGAGTGGCGCTTGCGGCCCGCGCGGGCGCCGATGTTCGTATTGCGAACATCGAACGAAACGTCCGGAGGCGACGAAGCATGGATCGCGGTCGTCGCGCGAGAGCTGGCGGGAAGCGGAAACAGTGTCGGGATGCGATTTGATCCGAGCCGCTCGAAAAAAGTGTCCGCCACCGCTTGACCCGACTACAGGTTCACCCCCGAAGGTCGCCGCGATGAAAACAAATCCTGTCCCGGTCACGAAAGACCAGTTCGTCGCGCTCCTGCGGGAGAGCGGCGTCACCGACGCCCAGATGCAGGCGTTGCACCAGCGCTTCGAGCAGCGGCACCCGGAGGCCCACGAGGCCTTCCTCCGGCACCTGCAACTCGACGATGCCGCGGTGAAGGAGATTCGCGCGAAAAGCCGCTGATCGCCGGCCATCCGAGGCGCGGGTCCGCCCCCGCGATGCGTCCGCCAGTGGCGGAGCGGATCGCGGGAGGGATCCGCGCCTCCGGATTCGCGGCCGAACCGGCTGGAATCCGGCGCCGGTTTCTGCTTCGCATCGGAAGTCCTTCCGTCACGCGTCCCATGAAAACCATCACTGCGCTCGCCCGGCTGTTCCGACTATCGCGCTCAACCCTGCTTTACTACGACCGGATCGGGCTGCTGTCCCCGTCCTACCGCACCCAGGCCGCGGCCCGGCTGTACTCGGAGGACGAGGAGGCGCGGCTGGCGCGGATCGTGACTTTCCGCCGCGCGGGAATTCCGCTCGGGACGATCGGAACGCTGCTGGACACGACGGTGCCCGCGAAGGTGAACGAGTCGCTGGAGTCGCGCCTGCGCGAAATCCAAAACCAGATCGGGGAATTGCGAACGCAGCAGCGCTTCATCGTGGAGATGCTGCGCCAGGCCGTGCTCCGCGGCGAGGAGCCCGCCCGGACCAAGGACCAGTGGGTGGCGCTGCTGGAGGCGTGTTCGTTCACCGGTGCCGACATGCGGGCCTGGCATGTGGCGCTCGAACGCGACAACCCGAAAGCCCATGCGCGTTTCCTGCGCCGGATCGGTCTGGCTCCGGCGGAGATCGCGCGGGTCCGGGAACACGCGTGCGCCGCTTCGGCCGCGGCGGCTCAGCCGGCGCCCAGTGCCTCCGCCGCGAGGCCGAAGCGAAGATTGTAGAACGAGTGGCGATACGCCGCGAACCCGCCGGCGTCCGCCAGCGCGACCAGCGTCACCAGCGCGGTCGGAAACACGTCGGCGCGGCCGGTGGGCAGCCCCGGCGTCCGCCGCCGGGCGGCGAGCGGCAGGGCGCCGAGCTCGGCGCCCAGGGCACGCAGGCTGGCCACCGGCACGAGCGTATCCGTTTGTTCGAGCGGGCGGCCGGCGCGCGCCGCCCGTACCGCCCGGGCCGTCGTCACGGTTCCCCCCGTGCCGACCGCCGTCGCCCCGGAGGGCAGCGAGAAGGCGAAGCCGGACGCGCGAACCGCCTGCTGGACGTGCGCCCGAATCCGGTCGGCCGCGGCTGCGGGGAGCGGCATCTCGCGCTCGCCGACGAAAAGCTCGTGCAGCCGGACGCAGCCGAGCTGGAGGCTGACCGCCTGCTGCACGGCGCGGTCGCGGAACGCGAGGCATTCGAGGCTGCCGCCGCCGAGATCGAAGACGTAGAAGTCGCGGATCGAGCGGAGCGCCGGATCACAGGTCAGGCCGCGACCGATGAGCGCGGCCTCCTCCGCGCCGCTCAGCAGCCGCACCGGCTCGCCGGTGGCGGCGCGAATCCGCTCGGAAAACTCCGGCCCGTTGGCGGCGTCGCGTACCGCGCTCGTCGCGACGATCACGACGCGTTCGGGGGCGAGCGGAGCCGCGGCCGACACCAGCGCCCGCACGGCGTCGACGCCGCGTTGCATGCTCTCGTCCGTCAGCCGCGGCGCCGAGCGGCTGATGCCCTCGCTGATCCGCGCGTCGAGCGTCTGCTCGAACCGGCTCCGGATCGTTCCGTCCGGCGCGCGTTCCGCCACGAGCGTCTTGATGGAATTGCTGCCGATATCGATGACCGCGACGGACATGTCTGGAGGAAAGTGAAGCCGGAAACCGTCGCTCCGCGAGCCTGCGGTATCGCGCGAGCGAGCTCGCGGACCTACGGGTCGCGGATCTCGCGGGGGCGTGGCGTCGAGTCGAGTCCGTGCAGCCTGCCCGCTGGCGGGCGTGGTTTGGTGCGATCGAGGCGCGAGCGAGCTCGCGGCCTGCGGGGCGGCGGAGGCGGAGAGCGTCTCCGCCCGCTGCGTCATTGCTCGTCGAGAAACGACGACTGCTTGGGCTGCTTCGCGGCGCGGCGCGCGGCGATTTCCTCCGGCGTGGCGTTGAGGTGCCGGGGAGGTTTGGCGGCCTTGGTGGCCACGGCCGCCTCCCGATCCGCGACGATCCGATCGCAGATCTGGTGAATGTGCATGCGCAGCCACTGGGCCGTGCTGCTCTTCTCGGTGTAGTCCGCCGGCCCGTAGCCGTGGATCCGGCCGGACTGGAGCAGCCGGTCGTTTTGGGCGAACTCCTCGGGCTTGTCGGGATTGTACACCGCGTACGCCTTGCCGCCGCCGCTCTTCACGACCGAAAAACTGGGCACGTCGCTCGGGCCGTCGGCGATGTAGATCATGTTCTGGAACGGGATCCGACGGTCCTCGGCGGCCATCTTCGAGTTCACGTCGATGGCCGGATTCTTGTTCGTCCCCTTGTTGATCTCGAACAGGGCGCGGGTCTTCGTCGTGTTGTCGATCACCATTCCGATCTGGGCGATCGCGGCGGTCTCCTGGAACGCGAGTTCCTTCTGCTGGAGGAACCCCGGCTGGAGCGGGCTCTCGATGAACTCGCACGCCCAGACCCCGTCGAGGTGCGGGGCGATCGCGCTGCCCCGGATCATCGGCGCGATGCCGGTGCTGACCACGTAGTGTTCCAGGGCGATGTCGTGCTTGGCGTATTCCGGCCGGTCGCGCACGAACGTCTTCGCCCGATCGAAGAATTCCGGCAGGCCGGGATAGAAGCCGATCTCGCGACCGCACTCGAACAGGATCTGGTTCGTTGAGGCCGGCCAGCGGGCCGGCGAGCACGTACGTCAGCAGGTGGTTGAGATAGCTGATCTCCGGCGCGAGGTGGTAGCCACGCCGGCGGTAGTGCTCGGCCAGCTTGTTCGTCTCCTCCCAGAAGACCGACTCCTCGACGCCGTAGCGCCGAAAAAGCGGCGACTGCATGTAATCGGGGATTAAGGTCTTGTCGAAATCCCAGATGCAGGCGATGGTGTTTTGGGTGAAGAGCGTGGTGGCCATTGCTGGTCGGCGCCGCCCGGCGAATCCGTCTGGCGTAGCGCTGACCCTCAGCCAAGCCGCCGCCGGCGGCCCGCGCAATTCGCAAATCGCCACCCTCGCACCCGCTGTTTCATGGAAGACCTTCCCGACATCGCCCCGTTTCAACGCCGCCTCGACGAACTCGACGCGCAGATGGCGGAGCCTTCGTTCTACGCCAACCCCCGCCGGGCGGCCGAGGTTACGCGCGAGCAGCAGAAGCTCCAGCAGCTGGTCGGCGAATATCGCGAGCATGCGAAGCTCGAGCGGGAGATGGTCGAGGCCGGCGCGCTGATCCGCGATCCCGCGGCCGATCCGGACCTCCGCCAGCTCGCCAGCGGCGAACTGTCCGAACTGCAGCGCCGCGCGGCCGAGCTCCGGGAACGCGTCCTGCTCGCGATGATTCCGCCGGACCCGACCGATTCCCGCAACACCGTCATGGAAATTCGCGCGGGCACCGGCGGCGACGAGGCGAGCCTGTTTGCGGCGGAGCTGTTCCGGCTCTATCAGCGCTACGCCGACGGCCGCGGCTGGAAGGTGCAGCCGATGAGCAGCAGCACCTCCGAGCGCGGCGGATTCAAGGAGGTCATCTTCCTCATCACCGGCAGCGACGTCTACAAACAGCTGAAGTTCGAGAGCGGCGTGCACCGGGTGCAGCGCGTGCCGGTGACCGAGGCGAACGGACGCATTCACACCTCGACGGTGACCGTGGCGGTCCTGCCCGAGGCGGAGGAGGTCGACGTCCACCTCGATCCGTCGGAGCTCGAAATCACGGTCACGCGGGCCAGCGGACCGGGCGGGCAGGGCGTCAACACCACCGATTCGGCCGTGCAGATCCTCCACAAGCCGACCGGGCTGATCGTGACCTGCGCCGACGAGCGCTCGCAGATCAAGAACAAGGCGAAAGCGCTGACCGTGCTGCGCTCGCGGCTGCTGCAAGCGGCGCGAGGACGAGGAGCGGGCCCGGTACGCGGCGGCGCGGCGCAGCCAGATCGGATCCGGCGACCGGAGCGAGCGGATCCGCACCTACAATTTTCCGCAGAATCGCGTCACCGATCACCGGATCGGGCTCACCCTGTACAACCTGCCGCAGATCATGGAAGGCGACCTCGGGACGATCATCGCCGCGCTGCAGAAGGCCGATTACGAGGAGAAGCTCGCGGCGCTGACCGGCGTGGCGCTGCCCGGGGCGCCGCGCCGGGCCCGCGAGGACGACGAGGACTGATGATGTTGACGGTGCTCGAGATCATCAAGCGGACGACGGACTTCCTCGCCGGCCGGGGCATCGACAACTCCCGCCTCAACGCCGAGCTGCTGATCGGGCACGGGCTCGGCTTGAAACGGATGCAGCTCTACCTCCAGTTCGAGCGCCTGCTGACGGAGACCGAATTGGAGGCCGTCCGTCAGCTCGTTCGCCGCCGGGGACTGCACGAGCCGCTGCAGTACGTGACCGGCGAAACCGAATTCCACGGGTTGAAACTGAAGACCGACAAGCGGGCGCTGATCCCCCGGCCCGAAACCG
Organism: uncultured Verrucomicrobiae bacterium; assembly: GCA_963705935.1. GTDB lineage: Bacteria > Verrucomicrobiota > Verrucomicrobiia > Opitutales > Opitutaceae > Opitutus. Next base: position 1,105,954 of record OY970130.1, read on the forward strand.
AGCGGCTGACCGAGATGGTGATCTCGCGCTGCACCGTGCCGCCTCGTCGCATCCTGGATCTGGGCACAGGCTCGGGCGCCATCGCGCTGGCGCTGGCGGCGGCGTTTCGCGAGGCCGAGGTGACGGCGGTGGATGCCAGCCCCGCGGCCCTGGCGCTGGCGGCGGAGAACGCGGCGCACTGCGGGCTCGAAGGCCGCGTGAGCTGGATGGAGGCACGGTGGTACGAGGCGCTCGCGGCCGGGACGGAGTTCGGCCTGATCGTGGCGAACCCGCCTTATCTGACCGCGAAGGAGGCCGCGCAGGCGCCGGTCGAGGTGCGCGATTTCGAGCCGCGCGAGGCGCTCGTGTCGGGCGGCGACGACGGGCTCGACGACTTGCGCGCAATCGTGGCCGGGGCCCCGCGGTTCCTCGCGGCGGGCGGTCTGCTCGCCGTCGAAACGGGAGTCGAGCAGCATGCGGCGCTGCTGCCGCTCGCCGTCGGCGCGGGGCTGGTGGGCGTCGAATCCGCCCGGGATCTGGCCGGGCGGGATCGCTTCGTGTTCGCGCGGAAATAGCACCCGCGACGATCGCGGGCCGCGGACTAACCCTTGCTGTCCGCCGCCAGGGTGAGCGGCGCAGCGTGGTTGATCGCCCAGTACTGCGGCTGCTTCCCGAGCGCGAGCGCGTCCGTCAGCACGCGGAGGCTCTCGCGGAGATGTACGTCGACCTTCGAATACGTCTCCGTGTCGTCGGTGCTCAGCTCGGATTCCTCGTCGTCGGCATCCGGGCCGGCGTCGGGTTTCTTCAGCGGCTTGACCTTGGGCGGCGGCGGCGGACCGAGGCGGAATTCGCGATACGGATAGTCGTTCTTGGCCAGCTTGTCCTTCTCGGCGTCCATTTCCTTCCGAAAGGCGTCGTCGGCCGTCTTCTGCTGGCGGCGGACCTGGAGATTCAGCGACACGAGCTTCTGGTTCATCCGCGACCGGAACCAGTCGATGTTGCGGCGGAGATAAGTGAACTCCTCGAGTTTCTGCTGCCGCTCGAGGCTGGACTGCTGGAGCGTCTTCAGGACCTTCGGATCGAGCGGGGCTCCATCGAAGAAGCTGGTCGGGATTTCATCCCACGCCAGCGCGTGCGGCAGGCTCGCCTCGCCGATCGGCAGGTAGTCGTCCACCGACGGCAGCACGATGTCGGGTACGACGCCCTTCAGCTGGGTGGACGAACCGTTCGGCAGGTAGTACTTCTGGACGGTGAACTTCGCGGCCCCCGTCTTCTCACCGGAGCGGCCCAGCAAGGGGAGGATGTTCTTCATCTCCAGGACGGTCTGGACCGTGCCCTTGCCGTGAGTAGAGGAGTCGCCGATGACGATCGCACGGCCATAGTTCTGGAGCGCGCCGGTGACGATCTCGGAGGCGGACGCGCTGAACCGGTCGACCAGCACGGCCAGGGGGCCGTCGTAGGCGACCGCGGGATTGTTGTCGCTGTCGATCTGGATCTCACCGGCGTAGTCGCGGACCTGGACGACCGGGCCCTTCGGGATGAACAGCCCGGTGAGGTCCATGGCCTCGGTGAGATAGCCGCCGCCGTTGTGGCGGAGGTCGAGCACGAGGCCCTTGATCCCCGCTGCCTTGAGTTCATCGAGCAGCTTGGAGACGTCCTTGGTGGCGCTCGTCTTGTCCGCCTCGGGACCGTCGCTGTCCGCCGGCCCGTAAAAGGCCGGCAGGGTGATCACGCCCAGCGGAACCGTGCCCGTGCCCGTGGCGTCCGGCACCTGGAAGATGGCGGCGTGCGCCCGGGCGGAGTTCAGTTTGACGACGTCGCGCATGATCATGATTTCCTTGCGGGCGGAGGAATCGGTGGCGTCGGCGGGCTGGACGGTCAGCGTGACCGGCGTGCCCTTGGCGCCGCGGATCATCTCGACGATCTTGCGGAGCTTCATGCCGATGACCTCTACGGGCTCAGCGCCTTTTTGCGCGACGGCGATGATCTTGTCGTTCGGCTTGAGCTGCTTGCCGATGTCGGCGGGGCCGCCCGGCACGATCTCCTTCACGAAGCAGTTGTCATCCTCGATTCCGAGGAGGGCGCCGATGCCGACGAGCTGCAGCTTCATCTGGATGCCGAAGTCCTCGAACGTATCGGCGGAGAAATAGGTCGAATGCGGGTCGTAGAGCCGCGCCACGTTCGAGAGGAACAGCTCGGCGAGGTCGCTGCCATCGATTTCCGCGACGTTCTTGAGCATGCGCTCGTAGCGCTTGCGGACGATGTCCTTCGCCTGCTCGGGCGTCTTCTTGTTCAGCAGCTCCGCGATGAGCTCGAACTTGAGCCGCTGGCGCCAGAGGTCGTCCGCCGCCGCGAGATCCGCCGGCCACTCGGATTTCGTGCGGTCGGCGCGGTAGGTCTCGTTGCTCGTGAGGTCGAGGTTCTGCTTCAGCTGGTCGAAGATCCAGTTGATCCGTGCCTGGGCCCGCGACTCGTAGGTGTAGAAGATGTCGTAGGCCGCATCGATTTTGCCGAGCCCGCTGAGATTCCAGTAGATGTTCTTCCCGTACTCGTCGATGAACGCCTTCCGGTCGGAATCGAGGAAGAACAGCCGCTGGCCGTCGAGGTCGCTCATGTAGCTGGGGATGACCTGGGCATAATCCGAGGGATGGACGGCGTCGCGGTTGTAATGCGCCTGCTCGAGGAGGTTGACGAGGGTCCGCGCCTCCATCGAGAGGGTCTGCGGAGTCGCGAACTTGCGATCCGTGGCGGCGTGCGTGGCGGGCAGCGCGAGAGCCGCCACCGCCACCGCCGTGACGATGCGGAGGACCTTCAACCGGGAAACAAGGGACTTCATGAACGGGAGAACGAGGTGAAAGAAACGGAAACGTTGGGGGGCCGGCGTCGATACAGCGGACGAAATCCAGACCGGAGACAAGCCCGGCGGATCCGGCTCAACGGCGGCTCAACAGATCGCGGGCCTCATCGAGCAGGCGTTTTTCGTCGGCGGTGAGCGAGCCGAAGCCCTGGCTGTTGATCTTGTCGAGAATGCGATCGACCTCCGCGCGCAGATCCTCGCGGCGCGTGAGATCGACCTGATAGGCGACCGGCGTCGTGGATTTTCCGCTCTTCTGGAGCCACCGCGGCAGCTCGATGTCGCGTCGGGACCGCGGCAGCCGCCACGTCGTGTCGTGGAGGTAACGGACATAGACCCAGCCGGCGAGCATGCCGCCGAGATGCGCGGAGTGGGCGATGGAGGAGCCGAACGGCGACACGGCTCCCATCACCTCGTAGAACGCGAAGCCGGCGAGCTCGATGCCCAGCAGCGCGAACGCGGCGTATTTCGGCTTCACCGTCACCGGGACGATGAAGAAGAGCAGAAACGTCATCGGCTGGTTCGGGTAGAGCGCGGCAAAGACGATGAACAGACCGACGACGCCGGCCGACGCGCCGATCGCGACGCCGCCGCCGCCGGCCCAGTGGGTGGCCACCCAGGCGGCGCCGCCGGTGACGACCGCGGCGGCGTAGACCCACATCAGCCGCCGCGAACCGAGCACGGGCTCGAGCACGCGCCCGAGAAAATAGAGGCCGAGCAGGTTCGCCACGATGTGTAGCAGGTTGCCGGTCGAATGCAGGAAGCTGTAGGTGAACAGCGTCCAGACCTTGCCCGCCTTGATGGCCGGGACCGTCAGCGCCAGCAGCGACTCGAGCGTGTGGTCGGCGTTGAACCAGCGCAGAAAAACGAACTGCAGCAGAAACGTCGCGATGATGGCCGAGATCAACCACGTGACGGCGCTGGTCGCATTCCGCGGGTAATCGTCGCGCATGTAGGTTCGATCGGACAGCATCGGCAGCAAACTAGAAACAGCCCCGGCAAACACAAGTCGGCAGCCGTAGTTTTCGCGGTGAATCCGCCCGGGGCGGGACCGCTTGACAGGCCAGTCAATTACTCTTTGTTCGCCCGGACCATGGCCAACAAAGCGGACAAATGGGCTCCGAACGCCCCCGGCAAGTTTTACGTCGATCAGCAGTGCATCGATTGCGACCTGTGCCGCGAGACGGCGCCGGCCTTTTTCACCCGCAACGACGAGGGCGGATACTCGTTCGTGCAGAAGCAGCCGGCAACCGAGGAGGAGATCGCCCAGTGCATGGAGGCGCTGGAGGGCTGCCCGGTCGAGGCGATCGGCCAGGACGGCGACGAGTAGGAAGCGGCGGCCGCGGGCCCCGGCGGACAGCACCGGGGCGTTTTTCGGACCACATGGTTAACGTCGCGTCGTCGCCGGCTTAACCAGCGCTTGTTTTTCGGCGGCGGCCTGCTAGCGATGGGCGGCGATGAAGCTTCGTCTCGTCCCTCCTGCGCTCGCCTTGGCCGCGACCGTGGCCGCCCAGACGGAACCGGCCACGCTGCCCGCGCTGACGGTGTACTCCCAGCGGGTTGCGAACCAGTCGCCGGTGGCGACGTTCGCCATGCCCGTGTCGGCACTGCGTTTCGAGCCGCTCGTCGACGTGCAGGCGCGGAATTTCGCCGAGGGGCAGGCGGACGTGAGCATTCGCGGCGGCATCTTCGAAAACACGGGGTTCTCCGTCGGGGCGAGCTCGCTGCTCGATCCGCAGACCGGTCACTACTTCGCCGAAATCCCGATCGCGCCGGCGATGCTGGGCGCCCCCGCGGTGGTGACCGGGGCCGATCTCGCCGAGCGAACGACCAACGCGACGTCCGGCGCGGTCGCGTACGGCTGGCGGCCGATCCGGACCGCCGGATTCGCCACCGCGGGGGCCGGGCAGGACGGACTCGAGGAAGCCGAGATCTACCAGGGCTACCGCTCGAACGCGACGCTCGCCGGCCGGACGCTCGCCGCCGACGTCGCCTGGGCGCATTCGGATTCGAACGGCACGATCCCGTTCGGCGATCACGTGCTGAACCGGGTCGACGCGCGGCTCCAGCTGGCCGGCGCCGGCTCGCAGACGGATCTCTTCGCCGGGTACCAGGCGAAGTTCTTCGGCTGGCCCAATCTCTACACGCCGTTCAACTACGACGAAACCGAGAACCTCGAGACGATGCTCGTCGCGCTGAATCACCGCGCAGACATGGGCGGCGGCGACTTCGTCGATTTCGGGGGCTATTACCGGCGGAACCGCGACCAGTACATTCTGAGCCGTCAGAATCCGGCGCTCTACACGGCGGACCACTCGACCTGGGTGCGCAGCGCCGCCGCCGACGGGCGGCTCACTGCCGGTGGCCTGGCGTGGAATTTCCGCGGTGAGGTGCTGGCGGACGAACTCGAGTCGACGGCGCTGGTGTTCGGCCGCTATCACACCCGCACGATCACGAAACTCGCGCTCGTGCCGGAAAAATCCTGGGAGCTGCCGGACGGTGCCCGGCTGGTGGTGAAGGCGGGGATGACCTACGACGACAGCAACCGCGCGAGCGCCGCGGGGTCGCCGCTGGTCGAGATCGCGCGGGAGACCCGCGGCCCGCTGAACCGGCTCTACTTCAGCTACGCGCAAACAACGCAGCTGCCGACCTACACGGCGCTGAACTCCAGCCCCACCTCGGGGCTGTTTCGCGGGAATCCGGACCTGGGGCGCGAGACCAGCCACAACGTCGAACTCGGCGCGCACTCCAGCCTCGCCGGGTGGAGCACCGAGGCGGCGGTGTTCCACCGCCAGGATGACGCGCTCGTGGATTGGACCTTCCGCCGCGGGGTCGCGGCCCGGACGGCGCAGCCGGTCGACGTCGGTACGACGGGGTTCGAAGCGGTGGCGCAGCGCTCCTGGCGTCCGCTGGACCTCGTCCTCGGCTACACCTGGCTGACGAAGCAGGCCGACTACCGCGGGGCGGCGGTGGACGCGAGTTTCTACGCGTTGAACTACGCGCGCCAGCGGCTGACGGCGGCGATCGTCGCGCGGCTGTCCGACACGCTCGAGCTGCGCCTGGACAACGAAGTCCGGGTCCAGGCCGCGAACCTGCTGCGCACGCAGGGCGGCGACCGGCCGATCCGCAGCGCGATCGGCATCACCTACCGGCCGGCCGCGTGTCGCCGGCTGTCGGTTTCGGCGCAGATCGACAACCTGTGGAACTCGACCTTCCAGGAGTTGCCTTCGGTCCCCGCGGCCCGGCGGCAGGCGTCGGGCGTGGTGGCATACGCCTGGTGACCGCGGGCGGCGCCTGGCCTAACGCTTCGGCGCAGCCGGGGTGGTGAAACTCACCTTGTCGAGCAGGTCGACCAGCCGCTCGTGCAGGATTTGGTCCTCCTGCTCCGGGGTCTTGTGGTACGTGCTGTGTTCGACGATCCGCTCGGCCAGTTCCACGCTCAGCACGAAGACCCAGTTGTCGTGCACGAAAACCAAATTGCCGCGCTTGGCGTCGGGCAGCTTGTCGCCGGGCGCGAGAAACGTGAGCTTGTGCGCGAACATGGAGCCGCCGGGCAGCAGCGTGTACGCGAACAGTGCGCCCCCGGCGACGGTGGGCGAGAACCGGGCGCTTTCGACCCGCGCGCCAGGGAAGGCCCGCTGGAAGTCCGGCATGATGAAGTTGACGAAGAAGTAGCTGAGGTAGTCCTTCGGATCGCGCGTCGAATGCTCCCACCGCTGCGTCGCATCCATCGAAAATGCCGCGACGGTGCACAGGACGTTGAAGTCGTCCTGAAACGTGACCACGTTGTCGGTGTCGACGATCCGCCCGCCGAGCTCCGGCAGCACCGGCACAGCGACGCGAAACGCGCCCGTCGGTGAGATGTACGCTTTGCCTTCGACGCGCCCGACCAGGTTGCCGGGACCGTCCTCGGGCTGGCCGAAGGCGGATGCGCCGGTCACTAACAGGGCGACAAGCAGCGGGCGGAACATGAGGATAGCTGTAGCTGGTGAGGCGGCGCTTTCAAGCGTGCTGAGGCCTATCCAACCGACAGCAGCCGCCAAAGTTCCGTCGGAATCATCTCCGGCCGGGCCGAGGCCGCGACGCCCGCGGCCTCCAGTTGCCGGAGCCAGGCTGCGCCCTGGTCGGGAAGCCGGTGCCGCAGCAGGCCACCGATCTGTTTCCGGCGCTGCTGAAAACAGGACCGGACCAGGGCCTTGGTTTCGGCCGGAAAAATGAAGGGCTCCGTCCGTCGGACCAGATGCAGCAGGCAGGAGTCCACGTCGGGCCGCGGAAAGAAGCAGGTCGGGTCGACCTTGTGCCCCGGCGCAACGGTGTAGGCCGATTGCAGGAACACGGAAATCGCGCCGAACGATTTCGTGCCGGGTTGGGCGACGTACCGCTGCGCCGCCTCCTGCTGGAGCATCAGGACCATCCGACCGGGCAGGCGACCCGAAAGCACCGCGTCGAGCCAGGGCGTCGCGATCGCGTACGGCAGATTGGCGACGATCTTGAATCCGGCCGGCCCGGCGGATCCGGCGGCGGTCGGGGCAGCGAGTCCGCCGAGCGGGTGCTCGACCGCGTCGCCTTCCAGCAGGTGAAACGTCGCCGGGAACGCCCGGGCGAGTGTCTCCGAAAGGTGCTGGTGCAGGGTCCGGTCCTTCTCGACTGCCCAGACGTCGGCGCCTGCCTCCAGCAGCGCGGAGGTCAGGGTGCCCAGCCCCGGTCCGATCTCGACGACCCGGTCGCCGGGCCCGACCTGGGCCAGATCCAGCGATTTCCGGACAATGTTGCCGTCGACGAGGAAATTCTGGCCGAGCCAGCGCTTCGGCTCATGGCCGAGCTGCGCGAGGAGATCGCGGGTGGCGGTCGGGCTCAACGGCATGGGGATCCCGGATTTTCGAATGGCGAATTTCGATTTCGGATTTCGAGCCGGGTATCCGGCGCACGGCGGCGCACGGCGGGGCCCGATCGGCCGCCGGAGACGACGGCGGGTTGAAATCGGAAATCCGAAATCGAAAATCGAAAATCCATCACTAGCCGCGGAACTCCGCGATCCGTGCCGCCGGATCCGGCGCCTTCATCAGGGCCTCGCCGACCAGGACCGCGTGGGCGCCGGCGGCGCGGGCGCGGGCGGCATCGGCCGCGGTGATGATGCCGCTCTCGCTCACGGTGACGATGCCCGCCGGAATCCGGGGGATCAACCGCTCGGTGACGGCGAGGTCGGTGGCGAAGACGGTGAGATCGCGGTTGTTCACGCCGATGATTCGCGCGCCATGCCGGACCGCACGCACCAGGTCCGGCTCGTCGTGAATCTCGAACAGGGAGTCCAGCCCCGCGGCGGCGGCGGCGGCGAACAACGCCCGGATCTCATCGTCGGCCAGCGCACGGACAATGATGAGGATCGCGGCGGCGCCGGCTTCGCGTGCCTGCGCGACCTGGACCGGGTGCACCATGAAATCCTTGCGCAGGCACGGACAGGCCGGCGCCGTGGACTGGAAATGATCAGTGACTTCGCGGAGGTCCGCCAGCCGGCCGCCGAAATAGCGTTCGTCGGTCAGCACCGACAGCGCATCGGCTCCCGCGGACTGGTAGCGCCGCGCCTGTTCGACGGCCGAAATGCCGGTTCGGATTTCACCCGCCGAGGGCGAGCGACGCTTGATCTCCGCGATGACGGCCAGCCGGGAGTCGGCGCGCCGCAACGCGGCGACAAAGGACGGTGGTCGCGGCAGCGCGGCGTCGAGCCGGGCGAACTCGTCGTCCGTGACCGTGCGCAGCAACGGCGCGATCTCCTGCCGTTTGTGCGTCATGATCTCGATCAGCTTGTCCGTCATGCCGATCACCAAACACACGGCCGGACTGAAAACGAGACCGGAGTTGCGCCGGATTTTTCGTGTGTTCGCCGGCACCGTGGTTTCTCCTTCGGCCATGAGTGCGATGGACGATCTTCGCCGGACAATGGCCCGGCTGCGCGAGCCGGGCGGCTGCCCGTGGGACCAGGAACAGACGCATGCCTCGCTCGTGCGCTGCCTGATCGACGAGGTCAGCGAGCTGATCGACACGATCGACCGCGGCGACATGCCGCACATGCGCGAGGAACTCGGGGACGTGCTGATCCAGATCGTGTTTCATGCCCGGATGGCGGAAGAGGCGGGGCAGTTCGACCTCGACGACGTCGCGCGTGAGATCAACGAGAAGCTGATCCGCCGGCATCCGCATGTGTTCGGCCCCGGCCGGCTCGAAACCTCGGACCAGGTGATCGCGCAATGGGACGCGATCAAGGCGACGGAAAAGAAGAACGGCCCTCCGGCGTCCGGCGCGAAGATCTTCAAGGACCTGCCGCCGCGGCTGCCCGCGCTGATGTTCGCCGAGGCGGTCTGGAAACAGATTGCGAAGAAACAGCTTCCGGCCGACGGCGTCGTCGATACCGGCCGCGTGGCCGCGCTCGAAGCCGGGATCGACGAGGCGAGCCTCGGGCGGAGGCTGTTCGAACTCACAGCCGCGGCCCGGGCGAAGGGGCTCGATCCGGAGGGCGCGCTCCGCCTGCACACCGAGCGCGTGATGCGCGAGGTCGAGGCGCGGGTCGCACCGGCCGGCGCGTAGGCTGGGCCAGGACCGCGGCCGCAGCATCAACGACCAGCGCGGGAAGATCATCGCGGTGCGATTCCATCAGCCCGGCATGCCTCACGAACCCACACCGGTCCCGCCCGGGATCCTCGCCGAGTGGTGGCAACCGTTTGCGGACCACCTGACGAAGGAGCGGCGGTACTCGCCGTACACGGAACGCAACTACCGCCAGGCGTTCGACGATTTTTACCGGTGGCTGGCGGAGCAGGAGCTCTGGGCGCGCGGCTTCGACGGGCTCGGGGCGCGGGAGATGCGCGACTTCGTGATCGAGGCGCAGCGCCGGTACGGCCGCCGCACGCTGCACAACCACGTCTCGGGCCTGCGCGCGTTTTTCAAGTACTGGCTCCGCCGGGAGAAGATCCGGCGGAATCCCTTTCTCGGCGTGCCGCTGCCGCGGCTGGAGAAACGCCTGCCGGCGTTCCTGACGGAGGAGCAGATGGTCCGGCTCCTGTCCGGCCCGCAGCGCCTGCTGGACAACGCGGCGATTGACGCGTTCACCGCGTGCCGCGACCGGCTGGCGATGGAGCTGCTCTACGGTGCGGGTCTGCGGGTCAGCGAACTGACCGGGCTGGACTACGGCGCGATCGACCTCGACGCCGGAGTGGCGCGGGTGCTGGGGAAGGGCCGGAAGGAGCGGCTGTGCCCGCTGGGACGCGTGGCGACGGCGCTCGTACGAAAATTCAAGGCGGAGTTCGCGCGGCGCACGGATGCGGCGGCGCCGGTGCTGGTCACCGAGCACCAGGAGCGGCTGGGGGTCCGCCGGGTCCAGCTGCTGCTGAAGCGCTATCTCGCGCTCGCGGAGCTGCCGATGGATCTGACGCCGCACAAACTGCGGCATTCCTATGCGACGCACCTGCTGAACGCCGGCGCCGATCTCCGGCTCGTGCAGGAACTGCTCGGCCACGCGCAGCTGACGACGACCCAGGTGTACACGCACGTCAGCGTGGCGCGGCTGAAGGAAGTTCACGCCCGGGCGCATCCGCGGGCGTGACACGCCTCGAGGCGGGGCCGCGCTATTCCGTCGCGACGGCCGGCGGTGCCGGCGGCCGGACGCCCTCCGGAGAACCGGCCGCGGCGGCGAGCGACCGAAACACCCGGACGCCGAAGAAACCGGAGACGATCCAGACCGCCGCCGCAAACGCCGCGCCCGCGAGTGCGCCGGGATAGCCTGCGGGCATGGCCGCCTGCAATGCCCCCACGGCGCCCCCGACCGCGACCGCCGCGGGCAGCGCGGTCAGGTCGTGACGCAGGAGAAGGAAATACACGCCGCCCACGACCACGACCGCGCCGGCGCCGGCGGCGAGCCAACCCGCGACGCTGGTGCCATTGGGCGGGAGCGTGGACGCCACGGCGATCAGGATTCCGAGGGGAACGACAAGGAGCCGGCGACGCCGCCAGCCGCTTGAAAGTTGATCCAGCAGGGCCGCGATGAAGAGCAGCATGGCCGTCTGGCTCGCCCACTGGCCGGGAGCGCCGCAGACCGGCGCGAGCCAGGGGATGTACGTGCCCGCCGGCCCGAGTTGCAGCCAGTCGGGCGCAGGGTTGCCGCGCAGGTGCGAAACCAGCGCGAGACCACCAAGCACGGCGAAAGCCGCGCCCGCGCCGAGCATCCACGACCGCGCGGTGCTCCTGCCTTCGCGGCGCACGGCCCGCGCCCCCCAGCCCGGCAGCAGAGCCACGGCCCCGGAGCCGATCAGGGCCGCGACACAGACGCCGATGATCAGCATCGTCTCCTGCACAGCGAGCGGCTGCGCCGTGGAGAAGTGCGCCACCGCCGACGGCCAGCCCAGAACGAAACCGCTCACCGTGCTGAACACCGCGAGTGCGAAGACGATCAGCGCCAGGCGAAGCTGGAACTGCTTCCGGCTCCAGCCCACGATCGCAATGACGATGCCGGCGATGACCAGCACGCCGAGCAGAAGGCCCTTCGTCATCGCACCGATGCGAAATTTCGCCGCGAGCGCACGATCCGCCCGCTGCCACTCCTCGGGCACGAAAACGAAGCGGAGCAGGTTCGCCCGCTGGTCGCCCGCGAGCTGCACCTCGATGCGCGCCTCGCCGGCACCCAGGGATTGGATCGACGGATCGCGATAGACGAACGTCCAGTCGGTGCGATGTGGGCGCTTCTCCGACTTGGCGGAGACCTCGCGCAGCGCGGCCGGATCAAGCCGCGTCTCTTCCTGGAGAATCGCGTGGACGCGCCCGCGCGCCTCCGTTTCCGTCAGGGACGCGCCGGCGCGCGCCTCGGGCAGGCTGTGCTCGACCTGCACGATCCGGCCGTCACCCGCGACGCCGACCACCCATTGCTCGGCCCGGCTGGCCACGTCGCCCTGGAACGTGGCGAAGCGGACGTTCCAATGCGAATCGGGCAGATACGTGCCGAGGAAGGAGGCGAACCGATCCCGGCCGACGGTGCGCCAGACGAAACGGTTGGCCTCGTCGGGGCCGGAGGCGACCGAGGCATCGGCGCGGAAGGTTGCGGGCAGCGTGATACTCCGCCGCGTCAGCTCGGCGCGGGCGCTCGTGATCGCCTGGGCCCGGGTGTTCTTCAGCGGGGAGCCGAAATGCCGCGCTGGCGCGGCGAAGATCCACGCGGCCAGCCCAGCGACGCCGAGCACGATCGCCCAGGTGACCAGCCGTGACGGCTCGGACGGCGGGACGGCGAACTCCGGCGAAGGACCGGCCGGCGGCGCGGGCTCCGGCGGCTGCCAGGCGGAGTTCCGGAGCGATTCCGGCAGCTCGCCCCAGCGGCCGCGGCGCGCGCGGCGCCAAAGTACGATCCAGAGCGGCACGAGGGCCGCGAGCACGACCAGCACGCGATCGGCCGTCGCACCCGCCCCGGAGGCGACGAACAGCGGCAGGGACATCAGGACCACGTCGAACGTGAAGTGCATCAGCATCGCGGGGAGCAGCCCGTAGACGAGGTACAGCCCGGCGAACACGCTGGCGGGCACCAGCAACTCGACCATCCGGGAATACGCCGGCTGGTTGGGATAGTTGGCATGCGCCGCCGCGAACACGACGGCCTGGAGGACGAAGGCGCCGGCGATCCACCAGCGCCGGCCGCCAAACCGTGTGCCCAGCAGGGCGGCCCCGGCGAGCGGGACGGCCCGGAACAGCGATTCCTCCCAGGAGCCGGCGCGCGCCGCCGTGGCCAGCGGAGTCAGCCACGGCTGGTAATGCGCGAGCAGGTTGGGATCGACGAGCGCCTCCGAGGGCGACCACCAGCCGAACCGGAACGCCACATAATAGAACGCGACGACGTACAGCAGCATCACGCCGGCGAGCAGATAGCCGCCGAACGTTCGTCCGAGCACGGCCCGCGTCGGAGCCGCGTCGGCCGACCAGATGCGCCAGAGCTGCGGGTGTTGGGGAAAGGCGAGCCGCGTGAGCCCCTCGGCGGCGAGGAACGAAAGAAAGATCACGAATCCGAGCCCAAGCGCGGCCGCGATCATCGTGGCGACCTGCGTGGCGGCGAAGTTGCCCGCGGAAACGGCCGTGTCGTAGTGCAGCCAGACCAGCGGCCAGCTGTTCAACATGGCGAGAAGCTCCAGCCCGGTGATCACGCCGGCCCAGGCCAGCGGGGCGCGCCAGAGCACGGCGCGCCGCCGCAGCAGGAAGAAGACGCCGATGCCGCCGCCACCCACGAGATACAGCAGGACCATGGCGACGCTCGCGCCCGAAGCGATGGCGGTGTTGGCCGAGCGCATTTCGCTGTACCGCCGCGTGAACGCCTCGGGCACATGAACGAAGTTCGCGACCGTGGTCAGGCGGTCGCCGCTCACCACCAGCCGCAGGCGCAGCCGGCCCTCGCCCAGCTGCCGGTCCGGGCGTTCGTAGACAAACGTGTGGTCGATGCGTCCGCCGGGCCGCGTCACCTGCGAGGATTCGACGAGCTTGAACCGGTCGAGGGGCAGGTTCCACGGCGCGGCGCGCACCGCCGCCTCCGCGATGGGCCGGGCCTGCGCGGCGGTCAGGGCCGCGCCCGGCGCGTTTTCGCGCAGCGTCTCGACGAAACCGTACGGCGCGCCGTCGGGCTTGAAGCTGACCACGGCCTGGTGCGCGTCCGCCTCCTTGAACAGCCGGACGTGCCAGGCGTACGGGGAAAAGAGGTCATCGTGGAGGAGCGCGGCGAATGCGGTTTTGCCGCCGCCCTCCAGTTCGATGAACGCCTGCGCGGCGCTGTCGTCGCCGAACGTCGCGACGTCACGCACCGGACCGGCGGGGCCCCAGTGCGCGCCGGCGGCGAGCGACCGGGCGGCCCCGATCGCGTGCGACCGGTCCATGCGGAGGTCCAGCGACACGACCGGAAACACCCGGGGAAACAGCCGGTAGCTCAGGGCGGCGCACGCGAGCGAGGCCGCAGCCAACAAGACCCAAAACCAGACGCGACGGGAAAGCGGCGCAGCCGCAGGGGTATCCATGGGAGGCGGGGGGTGGGCCCGAGTAGACCGCCAGTCTCGTGCAAGTCAACGGCGCCCAGCGTCTTCCCGCGATGCGGATGCGGCCCACGCGGAAAGTTCCCGATGCACCCGCTCGAGCACCGTGGACCAGTCGCCGCGGTGGGGCTGGCGAAACAGCCGGATCGTCGGATACCAGGGCGAGTCCTCGCGATCCAGCATCCAGCGCCAGTCCGGCAGGTGCGGCAGCAGCAGCCACACCGGCCGGCCCATCGTCGCCGCGAGATGGGCGATGGCGGTGTCGACGCTGATGACGAGGTCCATCGCGGAGACGAGGGCGGCGGTGTCGTCGAAGCCGCCGATCCCCTGGCGCGACAGGTCCGTGACGCCGGCGGCGGCGGCCAGCGCCGCCGTATCCTCTTCGCGGATCCGGTTCTGCAGGCTGAAGAAGCGGACGCCACCCAGCCCCGAAGTCAGCCGGCGAAACAGCGCGAACGGCATCGACCGGTGGTGATCGGCCCGATGCTCCGGGCTGCCGGCCCAGACCAGGCCGACGCGCAGGGGACGAGCCGGGCCGAGCAGCGCGCGCCACCGGGCCTTGTTCGCCGCGGGCGCAGCCAGCGCGAGCGGCGGCGGCACGTTGTCCAGACGGGTGTCGAACGCGAGCGCCAGGGTGAGGAACGCCGTGTGCAGGTCCGTCGCCGGCAGCGATCCGCCGCGCAAGTGAACTCCCGCCAGGAAAGGCAGTCCGGTGAACAAGGGCGCCAGCGCCGCAGGCAGCTCGAGGTGCACGGCTGCGCCGTGTCCCGCCAGCAGGGGGGCATACCGGGCGAACTGGATGAGGTCGCCCATCCCGCCGTCGGCGTGCACGAGGATCGAGCGGCCGGCCACCGGTCCGGCGCCCCGCCAGAGCTGCAGCGGGGAGTCGGGCGGGAGCTTCGGGCCGGCGCCGGCGCGCCGGTATTCGAATTCCGGCCACCCCGACGGGAAGTCGCCGCCGAGCAGGTGGGCATAACCCTTGTTCAGGTGGACCTCGGCGCGAGCGGGATCGAGTTCCAGCGACCGGCCGCACGCGGCGATCGCCTCGTCGAGCCGGTGCTGATGGAGCAGGATGTTGCCCAGGTTCGCGTGCGCCTCGGCGTACGCCGGCCGGAGCTGCAGCGCCTTGCGCACCAGCACCTCGGCCTCGTCCAGCTCGTCCTGCCGCACCAGCACGCTGGCGAGATTGAGCAGGGCTTCGGGGTACGCCGGCTGGACGCGCAGCGCCTCGCGGTACGCCGCCGCGGCGGGCCCGAACCGGCCGATGTGGCGGTGCAGGTTGGCGAGGTTGAAGTGTGCCACCGCGAGCGAGGGCGCCGCGGCGATCGCCCGCTCGTACGCCTGCGTGGCCTGGTCGAACCGCCCGTTGCGCTGGGCGATGAATCCGAGGTTCACGTGCGCCTCGGCGAGTCCCGGATCGAACGCGATCGCCCGCGCGAAGGCTTCGGCGGCCTGCTCCAGCTGGTTGGCCGAGAGAAAATCCGCCCCCTCCCGGAAGCAGCGCGCGGCGCGCGCTCGATCACGGTGGCGCGGCGTCGGTGACATGCGGGGGAGGAAACCGGGAAGTCCGGGAGCCGTCGAATTGAAACCGTGGAGACGCCGGCCGGGGAGAGCGGGGCGGGTGCGGACCCGCTCCCGCGCGATGCCTAGAAGGTGAGGTGTTTCGTGGCGCTGTTGCCCACCGCATCGTAGAGCGTCACGTCGACCGCCGTGGCGCCGGCCACCCGCCCGGCCGCGAGATCGATGGCGAAGGTCTCCTCCCGGCTGTCGCGAATCCCGTCGACCGGCTGTTCGGTCTGCTCATGCACCCCGTTGTTGAAGTTGATCTCGATCCCGTCGACGAGCGAGAGCGCGTCGCGGCCGTGCACCTGCACGACGAGGCGGTCCCCCTCGCGCCGGACCGAGGCGTCGAGGATTTCCGGCGGCGTGTGATCGATCACCAGGTCGTCGGTCTCGAAGGTCGCGGACAACCGGTCGGCGACCGGCCGCGGGTCCGTCTCGGTCGCGACCAGCCGGGTGAAATAGATTCCGTCCGGCAGATGCGAGATGTCGAACTGGACGTAGGTGTCGTGGGTGTTCAGCGCCACGTCCGTCCACGCCGCATCGCCCTCGCGCCGGAGCGAAAACGTGTAGACGACATTGTCGCCGTCGGGATCCGTCACGTTCCAGATCACCACCTGCGCCCCCGGCTGCGGCACGATCTGGCTACTCAGGAACGCGGCCTTGCGCTTGATGTCCTCGTCCTTGTTCTGCAGCACCTGCCCGACCGAGACGACGGCGGGCGCGGGAAGCTCGGGGGCGACGACCAGGCCGTAGTTGGGCGAGAGCAGATGAAATTCCTGGAGCTGCGGGCGGTGGTTCTGGGGCAGGCTGAAGAGTGCGGCCTTGTCGAGTTCGGCGGCCGGATCCGAGTCGGCCGGCAGCGTCAGCCGCAGCTTGACGTAGCGTCCGTGCAGGTCGGCCGCACTCCAGCCGCCGAGCGCGAGCTGGAGCGGGACCCACGGCCCCCAGCCCTCGACCTCGTCGCTGCCGTAGCTGGTCCGCAGCGCGGCGGTCACCTGCCGCTCGCCGAGATGGCGGAGGCGGTTGAAGCGCAGCGCGCCGAGGAGCGACGGTGCGCCAAGGTCGATCCGTCGCGTTTCCGCCTCGCGCGGCGTGGTGGCGTGGAAATCCAGCAGCGCCAGACCGGGCGCGTTGTTTCGCAGCACGAGGTAGCGGCCGGGCTGGGCCGGGATCGGGGCGAGCCCGTTGAGCTGGGAGGAGGCGCTGCCGGCGAAGGTCAGCAACATGCGCTCGTTGACGTCGTAGCCGAGCATTTCGCCCTGCTCGCCGCCCGTGACCACGAGCGTGTCGCCGAAGCGGCCCAGCGCGTAGAAGGCCGTGTTGCTCCGCGCCGCGAGGGTCTCGGGATAACCGTGGGGCGGAAACCAGAGCAGCACGCTCCGTCCGGTGAAGCGCTCGCTGGCCGGCACGGCGGAAATCACTTCCGACGTTTCCTTGGCTCCCTTCGGCGGCGCAACCCGCGACTCCGCGGTTCCGCTCGCAAACGTGACCGTGGCGTGGAACCCGCCGTCGGCGGCGGGCAGCAGATCGGTGACCTCGCCGTCGCGGTTTTCCTGAAGGATGACCGGTGCTCCGCCGGCGGCCGCAACCGTGTAGATGTCGCCCTTCGGTGACGAGCCGAGCACGATGCGCCCGTCGGACAGCCGCGCCAGCCGGCGGACATTCCGGTCGCGGATCTCGGTGAAAAGCGTGAGCCCCCGGTCGGCGAGCAGTTTGGCGTCGCTGATCCGGGCCCGATCGATTCCCGCGCTGGCGAACTTCTTCAGGTCGACGGCGTACACCCGGCCAGGATTGCCGGTGGAGACCAGCGCGCGGTCCGGACCGAGGAGCAGAACGTCGAGCACCGAGTCGACGGGCAGCCCGACCCGGGTGACGAGCTTGCCGTCACGAACGAGGCACAAGCCGCCGCGGGGGGAAGTCCCGGCGAGCAGGGCGCCATCGGGCAGGCGCGCCAGCGCGAAGACATGCGGATCACCGACCTTCGCGATCTCCCGCGCCGAGAACGTGTCGTGGGCGAAGTCGATCGTCGCCTCGAAGATCCGTCCATCGGGTCCGGTGCCGAGGATCCACTTCGCCGGATCGGAGGTCGCCACCATGCACCACAGCAGGTCGGCCGGGGCGCTCCCGGAAAGATCGGTCATCGTCGGGCCGGCGACGAGCCGGCCGTCCGAGCGGGCGGCCAGGCCCTTCAGGTTGCGGCTGGGAACGTCGCGAAAGAAGTCGATCTCGGTCCGACGGGAAAGCGGGTCCGCGGCGAGGGGACCGGCAAGCGTGACGCAGCCGAGAATGCCGAGCAGCAGGCGCGGCCACCGGCGGCAGCCGGAAAAAGAGGAGGTGAGTTTTTTCATGCGGAGCGAAATGGGTTCGAGGAGGAGCCGATCAGACAGCACAGCCCGCCGCCGGTGAACGTCACGCGGATTCTTCGTCTCGATCGGGAGGCCAGGAAGAAACCGCGCGATCCGGTCCCCGTCCGCCGGTCGCGCGGTTGCCGCCCGCACCGGACGGGTGCCTGCAAGCACGCTCCCGCCGGCCCGCTGGAGCGATTTCCGATTCCCGGTCGGACGGCGCCGGTGAGGAGGACGACGCAGCCCGATGGCATCCACGGTGATTCTCCGGGTGTCCGCTAGGGATTTCGACGACCCAGCTTTCCGCCTGCTCTGTCTCACCGGCCCGTTTGCAGTCGCACGGGCACGCCGGACCTTGAGAGCAAAACCTGATGTCCCGACTCCGCAAGAACCCCGGTCTCCTGTTGCTGCCGGTCTTTGTGGTCTCCGTCGCCGGTACCGGCTGTGCGCGGAAATCGAAACCACCGCCACCGCCCCCGCCGCCCGTGGTCGAGGTGACGTCCGTCGTCCAGCGGGACGAGCCAATCTATCAGAATTGGGTTGGAACGCTGGATGGATTCGTGAATGCGCAGATCCGCGCACAGGTGACGGGCTACCTCCTCCGCCAGACGTACATCGAGGGTACCTCCGTGAAGAAGGGCGATCTGCTGTTCGAGATCGATCCGCGGCCCTTCCAGGCGGCTTACGAACAGGTGAAGGCCGCCTTCGACAAAGCCGAGCTGGACCTGAAACGCACCTCCGTGCTGACGAAGGAGGATGCGGCCTCGCTGCAGGATCGGGACAATGCGCTGCTGGCGGACGAGGCGGCGAAGGCGGCGCTCGACGCGTCGAAGCTCAACCTCGAGTTCACCCGCATCACCTCGCCGATCGACGGCATTGCCGGTCTGGCCACGGCGCAGATCGGGGATCTCGTCGGTCCCAACAGCGGCATCCTCACCACCGTGTCGACGGTCGACCCGATCAAGTGCTACTTCTCGATCACCGAGGAGCAGTACCTGGCGTTGCGCGACCCGCGGACCGGCCAGCCCAGCTTCCCGCGCGGGCTCCAGCTCGTGCTGGCCGATGGGCGCATCGATCCCCACGTCGGACGCGTTTTCTCGATGGACCGGCAGATCGACCCGAACACGGGCACGCTGCGCGTCGTGGCGCTGTTTCCCAATCCCGACCTGCTGCTGCGGCCCGGCCAGTATGGACGGGTGCATGCGATCGTCCGGATCGCGAAGAACGCGCTGCTCGTTCCCCAGCGCGCCATCTCGGAACTCCAGGGCGGGTATCAGGCCACCATCGTCGACGCTCAGAACAAGGCGCACGTGCGAACGGTGACGGTCGGAGACCAGGTGGGGGACCTGTGGATCGTCGAGGACGGGCTTCACCCCGGCGACCGGATTGTGGTCGAGGGCGCGCAGAAGGCGCGTGACGGCGCGACCGTCAATCCGCAGCCCTACGCCCCGCAGCGGCCGGGCGCCAACGGAACCCAGCCGTCCGGCGACGGCGCGGGCGAGGCGAAGTAGCGTTCGGCCGCTCCGCGCGCCATGTATCGGTTCTTCATCAACCGGCCTGTCTTCGCGATGGTGATTTCGATCCTGACCGTGCTGGTCGGGCTCGTGTCGCTCTTCCAGCTGCCGGTGGCGCAGTTTCCGAACATCGTGCCGCCGGAGGTCCGGATCACGACGACGTTCACCGGCGCCGATGCCGAGACGGTCGAGCAGTCGGTGGCCACCCCGATCGAGCAGCAGATGAGCGGGGTGGACAACCTGAACTACATGTACTCGATCAATTCGAGCGACGGCTCCCTGCGGCTGACGACGAATTTCGACGTCGCGACGGATCCGAACAACGACCTGATCCTGTCGCAGATGCGGGTGACGCAGGCGACCCCGCAGCTTCCGACCGACGTCGCAAACTACGGCGTGACGGTGCAGAAGTCCCTTTCGGCGCCGCTGATGCTGATCGCGCTGTATTCGCCCCATGGCACCTACGACAGCACGTTTCTCGCGAACTACGCCTACATCAACCTGAACGACCAGCTCACCCGCGTCCCCGGCATGGCGAGCGTCACGGTCTTCGGCGCCGGCCAGTACGCGATGCGCATCTGGTTGAAGCCCGACCTGCTGGCGAAGCTGAACCTCACCGTGTCGGACATCACGCAGGCGCTGCAACGCGCAGAACACGGTCAACCCGGCGGGTCGGATCGGCGGCGAACCCGCCCCGCCCGGGCAGGAGTTCACCTACACCGTCCGCGCCCAGGGCCGGCTGACTTCGCCGGAGGAGTTCGGGCAGATCGTCGTGCGCGAGAATCCCGACGGATCCACGGTGCGGCTGAAGGACGTGGCGCGGCTCGAACTCGGCGCGCAGAACTACAACATCCTCGGCCGGTTCAACGGCAAGCCGGCGGCGATCATCGCCGTCTACCAGCTGCCGGGCTCGAACGCGGTCGACGCCGCGAAGGGCGTGAAAGCCGCAATGGAGCGGATGAAGCAGCGCTTTCCCTCCGATCTCGATTACGCGTTCGGCCTGGACACAACCCGGGCCGTGCAGGAAGGCGATGCGGGAGATCACGCGCACCCTCTGGCAGGCGCTGGCGCTCGTGATCCTCGTCGTCTTCATCTTTCTGCAGGGCTGGCGTGCCGACGCTGATCCCGATGCTGGCGGTGCCGGTCTCGCTGATCGGCACGTTCGTGTTCTTTCCCTTGTTCGGTTTCTCGATCAACACGCTCTCGCTGTTCGGGCTCGTGCTGGCGATCGGGCTGGTGGTCGACGACGCCATCGTGGTGGTCGAGGCCGTGGAGCGGCACATCGAGGAGGGGCTGCCGCCCCGCGAGGCGGCGCTCAAGGCGATGGAGGAAGTCGCCGGCCCGGTGGTCGCCATCGCCGTGGTGCTCGCGGCCGTCTTCATCCCCACCGCGTTCATCCCGGGCATCACCGGCCGGCTCTACCAGCAGTTCGCGTTGACGATCGCGATCTCCGTGGTCGATCTCGGCGTTCAACGCGCTCTCGCTGAGCCCGGCGCTGTGCGTGCTGCTGCTGAAGCCGCGCACAGACAAACACGGACCACTGGGCGGCTTTTACGCCTGGTTCAACCGCCGGTTCCGGTGGGCCACGGCGCGGTACGTCACCGTGTCGCGGGCTGCTCGTGCGCCGGGGCGTGATCACGGTCGTGCTGCTGCTCGGGTTCGCGGCCGGCGCGTTGTTTCTCGGCCGCGGGCTGCCGCGGTCGTTTCTGCCGGAGGAGGATCAGGGCTACCTCTTCATCGGGCTGCAACTGCCCAACGCCGCCTCGCTGCAACGAACCTCCGAGGCGGCGAACAAGGTGGAGGCCATCCTGCGGACGACGCCGGGCGTCCAGAACTACACCTCGATCCTCGGATTCAGCCTGCTGAGCACGGTGACGAACACGTACAGCGCCTTCTTCTTCGTCGAACCTGAAGCCCTGGTCGGAACGGATGCGTCCGGAGGAGCAATACGACGCGATCCAGTCACCGTCTCGCGTCCGAGCTCGGCCGGATTCCCGACGGCACCGCGTTCTCCTTCGCGCCGCCCTCGATCCCCGGCGTCGGCACGGCGGGCGGCTTCACGTTCGTGCTCGAGGACCGGGCGGGCCAGGACGTTTCGTTCCTCGCCGACAATCTCCGGAAGTTCCTCGACGCGGCGCGGAAGCGGCCGGAACTCACCGGCGTGATGACGACGTTCCTCCCGGCGGTGCCGCAGGTGTTCATCAACGTCGACCGGGACAAGGCGCTGAAGCAGGGCGTCGTGCTCGACGGACGTCTACCGGACGCTGCAGACGCTACATGGGCGGGTTCTTCGTCAACTACTTCAACCGCTTCGGCCGGCAGTGGCAGGTGTACGTCGAGGCCGAACGGGACTACCGGAGGAGCACGAAGGATCTGGAGTATTTCTACGTGCGCAATCGCGATGGCGAGATGGTGCCGCTCACGGCGCTGACCACGGACGGAGCACCGGACGGGCCCTGAATTCACGATGCGCTACAACCTGTTCCGGTCGGCGCAGATCAACGGCTCGGCCGCGCCCGGCTACAGCTCGGTCGAGGCGATGAACGCGCTCGAGGACGTGTTCCGCGAAGACCATGCCGGCGCGACATGGGCTTCGACTACTCGGCATGTCGTATCAGGAAAAGAAGGCGCAGCAGGGCGTGCCGGCCGACCGCGATCTTCGGGCTCTCGCTCGCTCTTCGTGTTCCTGATTCTCGCGGCGCTGTACGAAAGCTGGTCGCTGCCGTTCAGCGTCCTGCTCGGCGTGCCGGTGGCGGTGTGCGGCGCCTTCGCGGCGCTCTCCGTGCGGCACATGGAGAACAACGTCTTCGCGCAGATCGGGCTCGTCATGCTGATCGGGCTCTCGGCCAAGAACGCGATCCTCATCGTCGAGTTTGCCCGGACCCGCTTCGAACAGGGCGACGCCGCTGGCCGAGGCGGCGCTCGAAGGCGCGAAGATCCGGCTGCGGCCGATCCTGATGACGTCGTTCGCGTTCATCCTCGGCTGCGTGCCGCTTGCGCTCGCGACCGGCTCCGGCGCGGTGGCGCGGCGGACGATGGGCACGGGCGTGATCGGCGGAATGCTGGCCGCCAGCCTGCTGGCGATCTTCCTCATCCCGGCGACCTTCTACGTCGTCGAGCGGATCGCCGGCCGGAAGGATCGGCCGCCCAAGTGAGTCCCCCCGCAGTGCGGCCCTACTTCGTCTCGATGTACTCCAGCACGGACGAATCGCCGAGTTCGAGCCGGGCCGCGGCGGGCCGCCCGGCGCCCGTTAGCCAGCGCTCGTCCCAAGGGCGCGGGATCGAGCTGTAGCCGGGGCCGCCGACCCCGGACCGGCCTCGACGAGGCCGGCTACCAGAGACACGAACCGCGCAAAATCAGCGTTTCTAGGACAAGCTCCGGCTAGTCGACGACGTTCAGCGGGCGCTTCAGCGTCACGGACGACAGCTTGCCGTCGAGCACGTGGGTTTCCCACAGCGGCAAAACGGCTTCGATCTGTTTGAAGCGGGCGTCGTCGGCGGCACGCGCAATCCGCTCGATCGACGATGGAGCGTCAGGCGTCGCGCTGGATTGATCGGTGAAGAGCTGGGTCTTCTCGACCACCGCCAGGCTCAGGCCATCCGCGGCGCGCGCGTCGCGGAGCGTCTCGAGGTAGGCGTCGAAACTGCGCAGTTGCGCGGCGGCGATGGTGTGCGGCCGTCCGGACATTTCGTCGAGCACCCGCCCCGGCGCGAGCACGACCTCGAGCGAGCGACCGGTCCAGGCCGGGTCGATCGGAATGTCGACGATCTGGCGGCGTGATTCGCCCTGGTAATCCTGCCACGCGATCGTGGCCTGCACCGTGTCTCCGGCCCGCGCGGTGGTGCGCGAAAGCTGGAACGACTCGAGGGTCACCGCCGGGTTCTGGTCGAGCGCCTCGACCGTGAACACGACCCGGCGCGGAAAGGTCTTCTCGTATGGATTCTGCAGGTTCTGCGCGAGGTCCTGCACGAAGTCGTTCAGCCCCTGCTGGAAACCCTGCGGGCCGGAGTACAGCGTCCGGGTCGCGAGCGTTGGTTTCGCCGGAAACATCACGTCGCTGCGCAGCAGGAAGCCCTTGCTGAGGCCGGCGTCGTTCGACCCGAGGATCGCCTGGGTGACGCCGCTCGCGACGAGCACGGGCGTGAGCAGCTCCTGGCGGGCGACGGAAAACTTCAGGGTCTTCGAGGGACCATGCGTGGACGAGGTCACGACGACCTCGACGTCGGTCATGTCCGGTCCGGGCCCGAGCGTGCCCGAGACGGCGGAAAGCCGGTCCTGGGTGATCGTGCCGATCACCGGTCCGGTGTTGGCGACCTTCACCGACTGCATGTTCGAGGGCAGGATCGTGACGATCTCGGCGGCGCACATCGGGAGCGCCACATCGCCGAGCGACATCATCGGATGACCGAAGGCGGTGACGCTCTTGCCGTCGATCTCCGAGACGGTGCCGGTGCCGGCCAGGGTGATGTCGCCCGTGGCGAGGGCGACCGCGACGGCCGAACCCGGCCGCAGGGGCTCATGGCGCAGCGCGTCGCTTTCGCCGCCGGGCCCGACGCTGCCGCCGAGCGCGATGGCGCTGACGCCCAGCGCGGACAGACGCGGCGCGAACAGATCAGCGACCGCGGGGCTGAGTCCGCTGATTGTGAAGACCGGGCTGATCGGCCGGACGCCATCGGACGGCGCGGCGGCCACGGCGGGTGCGGCGCTGCGCGAGGCGGCGGCGGCCATCTTGGTCTGCACCTCGATCAGGTCGGCGGCCGGGGTGAACCCGGCAAAATGGACCGTTTCGAACCGCTGGATCTGATAACTGAGCGCACCGGCGAGCTTGCCGTCGATGTACAGCGGGCTGCCGCTCATGCCGGCGACCGCGCCCATGTCCTGCACGCGCGGATCGGTGAGCTGGCAGATGATCAGGGACTTTCCCGGCCCGAGCGCGTTGCGCACCACGCCCGTCACCTTGACCGAAAACGGCTCCGGCTCGGTGCCCTGGAAAACGGTCCAGACTTCGCCGCGCTGTCCGGCCTCGAGCTCATCGAGCGGATAAATGCCACGCGGCGCGGGCGGCGCGGCCAATGCGACGCCCGCCCAGAGCGCAAAAAAAACGACGACTGAAATTAGACGACCCATCGGTTGGAAAACGGCCGGTGACGGCCAGTGGTTAATTCGGATTGGTTGAACAATCAGAGTCTGCTGATCGCCAAAGCAAGCACTTCACATGCCCGGTCGATCGCCGCGCCCTCGTGGGCGGTGCTGAGGAACCCCGCTTCGTATGGGCTCGGCGCCAGATAGACGCCGCGATCGAGACAGGCTTGGAAGAAGCGGACGAACAACTTAGGGTCTCCCTGGACCGCAGTCGCGTAGTCGCGGACCGGCACTGCGGTGAAGAAGATGCTAAACATCGATCCGCACTGCGGGACCTGCACGGCGACACCTTTTTGCCGGGCGGCGGCCAGCACCGCATCGCGCAGCTGCCGGCCGAGCGCGTCGAGCCGGTCGTACGGGGACAGCTCGTCGAGCAAACGCAGCGAGGCGATCCCGGCGGCCATCGCGAGCGGATTGCCGCTCAGCGTGCCGGCCTGATAGACTGGCCCGAGCGGGGCGAGCAGGTCCATGATCTCGGCCCGGCCGCCAAAGGCGCCGACGGGCAGCCCGCCACCGATGATTTTGCCGAGGCAGGTGAGGTCCGGGACGATCCCCTCGCGTTCCTGCACGCCCCCGCGGGCGATGCGGAAACCAGTCATCACCTCGTCGAAGATCAGGACCGCGCCCTCGCGGGTGCACAGTTCACGCACCGCGGCGAGGTAGCCGGCGTCGGGCATGATGAAACCGACGTTGCCGCAATAGGGTTCGATGATGACGGCGGCGACCTGCCCGGGATTGGCGGCGAACGCGGCCGCGAGGGCGGCGCGATCGTTGTAGGCCACGACGACCGTCTCCTGCGCGAAGGCGGCCGGCACGCCGGCGCTGTCCGGATGGCCGTGGGTGAGCGCGCCCGAGCCGGCCTTGATCAGCAGCGAGTCCGAGTGCCCGTGGTAACAGCCGGAGAACTTGATGATCTTGTCGCGTTTGGTGAAGCCGCGCGCGAGCCGGATGGCGGACATCGTCGCCTCGGTGCCGCTGTTGCACATCCGGACTTTCTGGATCGAGGGGAAGAAGGCGACAATCAGCTCGGCCATCTCGACTTCGTAGGGATTCGGCGTGCCGAACGAGGTGCCGTTTTCGAGTGCCGCGGCGATGGCGGCCTTGATGCGCGGATGGTTGTGGCCGTGGATGGCCGGTCCCCAGGTGCAGACGAAGTCGATCAGTTCGCGATCGTCGGCGGTGACCAGGGTGGCCCCGTGCGCGGACTTGACGAAGAACGGGGCGCCGCCCACGGCCCGGAAAGCGCGGACCGGCGAGTTGACGCCGCCCGGCATCAGCTGGCGGGCGCGGGCGAAGAGCGAGTCGGAAACAGACATGAGTGTGCGATCACTAATCCACACTGCCGTCCGGCAATCAAGCAAACCACCGGAGATACGATGAGAACCTGATCCGGCCCGGCCCGCCGGCGGGAGGGGAAACACGTCCCGGTGAATCGGTGGCTCGAGCGCTGGGATGGCCAACTGAGGAAAGGAACCACTAACCCGGAAATTTCACGAACGAGAGTGTTGCAGCGTCCGAATTTCCGTCCGCCTTCCGCGGAGCGACTTCGTCGCGGTTAGCCCCGACAAAGTCGGCCCGGAGGGCGGATATTTCGCGATGTTCGCGAAATATCCGGGCTAATTCACACAGATGCACACTAATCCGGAATGGCAGGGAATCGTGCCTTGGTGCGGATTCGTCGCGAGCACCCCCGGTTCGGTTCGTGCCCGCCAACCGACCAGACCGCTCATATTTTCCGCAGAACTCCACCGTCGAGGAAATCCCATCCAGACCTCAGCTCACGTACTTCTGGACGATGGGGATGCGGCGGCCGACGCCGAAGGCGAGGGGGGTGATGCGCAGGCCGGGGGCGGCCTGTTTCCGCTTGTACTCGTTCCGGTCCACCTTGCGCACGACGTCGCTCACCACCGGCTCGGCGAATCCCTGCGCGACGAGATCGCGCCGCGACAGGCCTTCCTCGACGTAACCCTTCAGGATCGCATCGAGCAAATCGTATGGCGGCAGGCTGTCCTGGTCGAGCTGGCCGGGCCGCAGCTCGGCCGACGGCGGCTTCTCGATCGTGCGGTGCGGAATGACCTCGCGGTCGCGGTTGATCCAGCGGGCCAGCGCGTACACCTGCGTCTTGAACACGTCCGAGATCACGGCCAGCCCCCCGGCCATGTCGCCGTAGAGCGTGCAGTAGCCCACGGCCATCTCGCTCTTGTTGCCCGTGGTGAGCAGCAGCGCGCCGAACTTGTTCGACAGCGCCATCATGATGACGCCGCGAATTCGCGCCTGGATGTTTTCCTCCGTGACGTCGCGCGCCCGTTCGCGGAAGAGCGGTTCCAGCGATGCCTCCGTCGCCGCGACCGCCCCGGCGATCGGCAGCGTCTCGAACCGGATGCCGAGATTGGCCGCCACCGCCTTCGCGTCGTCGCGCGAATGCTGCGACGAAATGGTGGATGGCAGGGACACGCCCGTGACGTTCTCCGCGCCGAAGGCCGATGCGGCGATCACGGCGACGAGCGCCGAGTCGATGCCGCCGGAAAGGGCGACGAGCGCGCGTTTGAAACCGCTTTTCCAGGCGTAGTCGCGCAGCCCGAGCACCAGCGCCTGAAACGTGTCGCTGCACTCGTCCTGCGCGTACGACGGATCGATCACCGCTGATGGCGCGATGCGCAGCGAGGAGAGCGGCGCTCCGATGGCTGCGCCCGGGACAGCGGTCGGGCGGCAAGTCGCGTCCTGCCGGCGGCCAGCGGTCGGCTCCGCTCCCGATGCGGCCGCCGCGGTCCGAGCAGAAAGATCCATTCCCGGACGCGACTCCGCGAGCGCGCGCCGGCCGACCCGGCGCACGCCGGGCTCGATCTCGACCACGCGCAGCTCCTCGGCGAAGGCGGCCAGACCTGCGAGCACGCTGCCATCGGCCGTGCAGACGACGCTGCGTCCGTCGAAGACGAGCTCGTCGTTTCCGCCGATCGCGTTGATGTAGGCGACCGGGCAGCCGAGATCGCGGGCCGCATCCGCAACGAGCGTCTGGCGGACGTTTCCCTTGTCGTAATGCCACGGACTCGCCGAAAGATTGACCATCAGGTGGCAGCGGCGACGCGCGAGCTGCTCGACGGGATTCACGCCGCGGTACAGCCGGCGCGTGCTGATCATCGGGTGCGTCCAGATATCCTCGCAGATCGTGACGCCGATCCTGAGTCCGGCATGTTCGATCACCACCGGCCGGGCGGCGGGCTCGAAATACCGGTCCTCGTCGAACACATCGTAGGTGGGCAGCAGGCACTTGTGCCCGGTGGCGACGATCTTCCCGCCATGGCAGAACGCCGCGGAATTGAACGACGGTCGCCCCGAGCCGGTCGCGTTCTGCTCCACGGTTCCGATCAGCGCCGGGACCTCGCCGATCGTGGCGGCAATCTCCGCCATCGACTGCTCGCAGTCGGAAACGAACCGGCGCTTCAAGAGCAGGTCGCGTGGGGGATAGCCGCAGACGACCAGCTCGGGAAAAATCACGAATTCCGCGCCTTGTGCAGCCAGGCTGCGGTAGGCGTCGATGATCCGGCGCCGGTTTCCGGCCAGATCGCCGACCGTGGTGTTGAGTTGCGCGAGGCCGAGTCGCATGAAAGGGCCGCACCGTGAACGGGTTTGCCGAAGCTGACAACTCCGCATCGGCCGCCGGCGGGCGGCGCGACGATCCGAGGCTTGCGGCACACCGACCGGCCGTTTTGCTCAGCGCTCCACATGACCGCACCCGCGCCGCTGATCCTCGCGTCCGCCTCGCCGCGCCGCCGCGAACTGCTGGCGCAACTCGGGGTGCCGTTCGACGTCTTGGTCGCCTCCGTGACCGAGCACGAAGATGAAACCACCGATCCCGAGACCATGGTCGCGCACAATGCCGCCCTGAAGGCGGATTGGGTGGCCTCGCGGCATCCCGAATCCTGGGTGCTCGGCGCGGACACCACGGTGTTTCTCGATTCGCTCGTGCTGAACAAGCCGCGCGACCTGGACGACGCCCGGGCGATGCTCCGGCGCCTGTCCGGCCGGACGCATACCGTGTTCACCGGCTTGGCGCTCCGGCACGTGCGCCGAGGCGTGCGGATCGACGACGGCGCCACCAGCCGCGTGACGTTTCGGGACCTCGACGACGGCGTGATCGAATGCTATTTGCAGATCGTGAACCCGCTCGACAAGGCCGGCGCCTACGGCATTCAGGAAGGGCGGGAGCTGATCATCGACCACTGGGAGGGCTCGTTCACCAACATCATGGGTCTGCCGATGGAACGGACGAAACAAATTTTGACGCAGGTGGGTCTTCTGGCTGATTCTCAGCGCCCGGCCGGCATTTCATGACCGTTTCTCTCGCTTCACCATCCCCCCTCGTTTCGTTCCGTCGCTGGTGTGCGGACGTGTGGGGCGATCCGGACTCGCGGTCCGTCGCCATCGGGGTGATCGGCGTGGTGCTCGTGCATCTGCTGCTGCTGCTGTTTGCGCCCTACGCGCTGCGGAGCGAGCGGGTGGGCAGCATCATCCGGCCGCATTCGTCGACGCGCGAGTTCAACATCGAGATCGCGCCGGACAGCTTCGCCCGGCCGGCTCCGGTGCGGCCGCCGCCGTTCAAGTTCGTCGAAACGAATCCGAACGCGCCCGACAATGTCCCGGACAAGACGGACAACTTCGGCGCGCAGAACCAGCAGGCGGCGCAGGAAAAGCCGACGCCGAACGGCAAGAGCGATCACCCGGCGATGGAAGGCCGGACCGATTTGCATTCGACCCAGATCGTCTCGGGGCAGCTGACCAAGCAGGTGCAGCAGCCGCCCGCCCCCGCGGCGCCGCAGCAGCCGGTCACGGCCGCCGAGGCGGCGCCGCGCCAGGAGCAGAATCCGCTTCCTGGATTCGAGAAGGTCGAGGGCGACAACGCGAACGCCTTTGGGAGCAACATCGCGAAGTTCGCCGAGGGCGCGAAGGCGGTGCCGGAAAGGATCGAGGGCGTGAAGAACGCGCCGTTGATCCAGGGCGCGACGTCCGCGCAGCCGCAGATCGATCCGCACCACCCGCGTCCGCGGCCGCAAATCGTGAGCCAGCAGCAGGTGCGGCCGGCGATCTTCGAGCAAAACAAGTTCGGCACGAGCAACATCGGCCTGAATGCCTGGGACGCGAAGTGGAGCAACTACGGCCAGTATCTGCAGAAGCTGATCGAGTCGGTGCAGATCCAGTGGGAGCGGATCCTGACGGAGAGCCAGGTGTATCCGACCTCCGGCACGATGGTGACGGTGAAATTCCAGCTGAACAAGGAAGGCGAGATTTCCCAGATTCTGAGCGTGGAGGGGACGGCGGGAAACCAGGCGGAAAAGGCGTGCACGAGCGCGATCACCTCCCGCGCGCCCTACGGGCCGTGGACCGACGACATGATCGCGGTGCTCGGTGAATCGCAGGAGCTGACATTCACGTTCTTCTACCAGTGAACGTCGCCGACAGCCTGTGGGCGACGGCACCGCTCGGCCCCGGCGTCGAGCTGCTGGTCCGTGACGCGAACGGCCTCGTCGCGTTGAACAAGCCCGCCGGCGTCCTCTCGCATCCGAACGAAACCGGCGACCGTACCCGTTCGCTCCTGGCGGCACATTACGATGCCGCGGCCGAGTGCTTCACCTGGACCGCGGCGGACGACGCGGCCGCTCCGCGCCAGGTGTGGCTCCTGAACCGGCTCGATTCGGCCACCTCCGGCGTGATCCTGCTGGCGGAGGATCCGGCGCTGGCACAGGAGATCCGGGCGCAATTCCGGCGCCGGCAGGTCGCGAAGACTTATCAGGCGCTCGTGTTCGGAAAGCCGCCGCGCGCCCGGGAAATCTGGCGCGACAGCGTGGCCGTGGTTCGCAGAGGCGGAATGGTCCGGACCGCGGCAAACGCCGGACGGATTCCGGCGGAGTGCGCGATGACGGTGGTGCAGGCGAGAGGGGTGGGCGAGGGCGCCCTGGCCCTGATCCAACTCGAACCCCGGACCGGGCGCAGCCACCAGCTGC
This sequence comes from uncultured Verrucomicrobiae bacterium, assembly GCA_963705935.1. GTDB lineage: Bacteria > Verrucomicrobiota > Verrucomicrobiia > Opitutales > Opitutaceae > Opitutus. Next base: position 1,136,396 of record OY970130.1, read on the forward strand.
GCGTCCAGTGCGCGAAGCGCCATCTGCCGATCGTCGGCGACCAGACCTACGGCGATTTCGGGCGCAACCGCGGGTTCGCCCGCCGGACCGGCGAGAAGCGGCTTTTCCTGCATTCGCTCGGCACGCGGTTCGAATACGCCTGGCAGGGACGGACGTTTGCCTTCGCCGCGACCGCCCCGCTGCCGAAGGAATTCGGCGCGTATCTGTAGCGTGGCGCGGTGTGGCGCCGCGGCGGCGAACCCGACTCGTCCGTTTCCCGCAGGCGTTGTCGTTCGCCCTCGCCGGCTGCAACCAGCGGGAGCGCGCCCGAGAACCGCTCGCGCGCGAGCCGGGGTTCGGCAACGCGCGGTTGACAATCCGACCCGCGGCGTGGCATTGGTGGGACCGATGAACGCCGCCGCCGGCTACTGGTTCTACTTTGGTTTCCGGGCTTTCTTTGCCCGGCAACTCACTGGCGGCTGTCGCGAAAGCTGAACCTGCGTTTCAACTCCCAAATCGCCAAAGCCGCCCCGCCGGGCGGCTTTTCTGTTTTATCCACCGATCATCATGATCCTCCCCAAAAACCATCGCTTCACACCCGAGCAACTGGCGCAGGTCACCGAAATCGTCGAGGAATTCGGCTGCAGCATCCAGCCGATCATCGGCGCTCTGCGCACGATCTACGCGATCGTCGGCGACGAGCGCGACGAGCTGATGATCAACCGGCTCGAGGGCCTCGGCTACGTCGAGCGGATCGACCGGATCCAGTCGCCCTTCAAGCTGATGGACAAGCGCTCGGACCTGGCGACCCACCGGATCCGGATCGGCGGCGTCCAGCTGGGCGAGCAGCTGCTCGTGATCGCCGGCGCCTGCACGATCGATCCGAAGAACCCCAACTATTTCTACGAGACGGCCGCGGCGGTGAAGGAGGCCGGCGCCCACGTGTTGCGCGGCGGGGTGTGGAAGCCGCGCACCAACCCGTATGCGTTCCAAGGTGACGCGAAGTCGCTCGACATCCTGATGGAGGCCTCCCGCCGGACCGGGCTGCCCGTCGACACGGAGGTGATGGACGAAGCGCACATCGAGCTGGCGCTGAAGGCCGGCGTCTCGATGCTCCAGGTCGGAGCGCGCAACGCGCTGAACTACTCGCTGCTCCGCCAGATCGGCCGCGCGATCGCGGAACGGCCGGCGACGATCGTGCTGCTCAAGCGCAGCATCCACATGGGCCCGTTGAACGAGTTCATCTCGGCCGCCGAGTACATCACCGCGTTCGGCAACCCGAACGTGATCCTGTGCCCGCGCGGCACGACCCCGACGCTCGACGGGTATCGGAATCACCCGGACGAAAGCATCACGCCGCTGCTGAAGGAAAAGACCTGGGCGCCGGTGGTGGTGGATCCGTCGCATTCGGTCGGCAAGGCGGCGTACGTGCCGGCGGCCGCACTCGCCGCCGTGGCGTACGGCGCCGACGGGCTCTGCGTCGAAGCGCACGTCGAGCCGGCGAAGGGGATCGGCGACGACCCGAAGCAGTCGGTCACGCCCGACGTGCTGAAGACGATCGTCCGCCAGGCCAAACAACTCTGGGGCCTGAAGCACGCGGCGTGACGGCCGCCGGCGTTCGGAATGGCGAGCGGGCACAGGCCCGTGACGGCTGCTCACGGCGCCGCCCCCGCGTTGGCTCGGATGCAGGAGCGGCTTTACGCCGCGATCTTGACCTCTCGGATCAATCCTTCGCGGCATAAAGCCGCTCCTACAATGGGACCGTCTGGCCGGGCTCGGCGAGCCCGGCTACATCCATGCCTCGGATACCGAACCGGCGGTTCTGGTTCGTGTCGCCGGGGGCGGTGACCCCGGAGGGATGACCATCCGCCGGCCGGGGGACCGGTGCCACCGGGTCGCGGTTGACGCTGGCCAAGCTCCTCGACCGGGCTCGGCGAGCCCGGCTACATCCAGCGGCCGGCGCGCGGGCGCCGGACTGGCGCGGGTTCGCCAGCCCGACGGACGAACTCGGCCTACAGCAGCGTCAGCTGCGAGTCGTCCGGCGGCTCGACGGTGATCTTCTTCCTCGGACGCGCCTGCGGCGTCGCCGACGGCAGCGTGACGCTCGGATCGTCGCTCTCGAGCTTGCCGAGGATCGTCTTCGCCCGGTCGATGACGCTGAGCGGAAGCCCGGCGAGCCGGGCCACCTGGATGCCGTAGCTGCGATCGGCCGCACCGGCGACCACGCGGCGGACGAACACGATTTCGTCGTTCCACTCCTTCACCGCCACGGAGAAATTCCGCAGACGTGCCAGGTGCTTCTCGAGCTGGGTCAGCTCCTGGTAGTGCGTCGCAAACAGCGTCCGCGGTCCACGCTGTGGGTCCCGGTGCAGGTGCTCGACGACGGCCCACGCGATCGCCAGTCCGTCGTAGGTCGACGTCCCGCGGCCGATTTCATCGAGGATGAGGAGCGAACGCCCGGTCGCGTTGTTGAGGATGTTCGCGGTCTCGTTCATCTCGACCATGAAGGTCGAGTTGCCGCGCGCCAGGTCGTCGCTCGCGCCGACACGCGAGAAGATCCGGTCGACGAGCCCGATGCGGCACGACTTCGCCGGCACCCAGCAGCCAACCTGCGCGAGCAGCGCAATCAGCGCGACCTGCCGGATGTAGGTCGATTTGCCCGCCATGTTCGGCCCGGTGATCAGCGCGATCTGCGCGTCGTCGCAGGAGAGCCGGGTGTCGTTGGGCACGAACCCGGCGCTGGCACCGCGCGCGATCGTCGCGCCCGGGGCGCGCAGCACCTGCTCGACCACCGGATGCCGGCCCTCGACGATCTCCAGGGCATCGCTGTCATCGAGCACGGGGCGGCAGTAGTCCCATTCGCGCGCCAGCACGGCCCAGCCGGCGAGGACGTCGAGTTCGGCCAGCGCGTCTGCCGTCTGCGACAGGGCGACCGACTCGTCCAGCACGGCCGCCACCAGGGCGTTGAACAGCTCCAGCTCGCGCGCGAGCGCCAGTTCCTCGGCGTGAAAGATCTCCTTCTCCTTCCGCCGGAGCGCCTCGGTTACGTAGCGCTCGCCGCCGACGGTCGTCTGGCGCCGGATGTAGTCGGCGGGGACGAGGTGCAGATTGGCCTTCGTCACCTCGATGTAGTACCCGAAATGATTTGTGAACCGCACCTTCAGGCTGCGGATGCCGGTCCGCTCCTGCTCGGCGCGCTCGAGCTCCGACAACCAGGTGCGGTTGTCGCTCGTCAGCGAGCGCAGCCGGTCGAGCTCCGGATCATAGCCGGGGCGGAGGTAGTTCCCGTCGGCAAGATCCGCCGGCAGCTCGTCGGCGAGCGCGGAGGTCAGCAGCCGCCCGAGTTCGGGCAACTCGTGCAGCTGGCGGGAAAGCGTCGCCGGACCGGACTCGGCGCCGAATCCGGCGAGCTCGGCCCGGAGCGGCGGAACCTGGGACAGCGTGTCCTTCACCCCGCCGAGCTCGCGCGGGTTGCGCAGCCGGTTCTGCAGCCGGCCAAGAATGCGGGGAATGTCGCGAACCTGCCCGAGCAGCTCCCGCACGGCGGCGAGTCCGACCGGCTGGGCGAGGAATTCGCCGACGAGCGACTGCCGCCGCTGCAATTCGGCGATGTCCAGCGGCGGAGCCGCGAGCCAGCGTTCGAGCAGCCGCGTGCCGGCGGACGTCACCGTCCGGTTCACGGCGCTGAACAGCGTGCCCTCACGACCGCCGCGGGCCGAGGCGAAGATCTCCAGGTTGCGCAGCGTGGCCGGATCGAGGAGCAGCGTGTGCGCGCTGCGGTACTCCTGCAGTCCCCGCAGGTTCTCGGGTTTGGCGCAGAGGTTCTCCGTCGCGTAGTACACCAGGGCGCCGGCGGGTCCGAGCGCCGGGTGCGTCGGCGCGAGCCCGTACCCCTCGAGGTTCAGCACGCCGAGCGTATCCATCACGGTCTTGGCGCCGGTCATCGTGTCGAAATGATAGCCGGCGAGCTCGGAGGTGACGCGCGCGGTGCAGAACGCGTGCAGCGCATGCAGGGCGGCCTGGTCGTGCGGCGCCGATGCCCAGCGGGACAGTTCGCCCTCGGTCAGCAGCACCTCGGCTGGATCGAGCGCCGTCAGCACCGGCAGCAGGTTGGCGATGCCGGCATCGGTCGCGACCTTGAATTCACCGGTCGACAGGTCCAGCCACGCCGCATGCAGCCCCCGCGCATCGTGGCTGAGCGCGCTGAGGTAGCGGTTGCGGGTCGCGTCCAGCTGGTTCGGCGCCAGCGTCGTTCCCGGCGAGAGGATGCGCGTCAGTTGCCGGTGGACGAGTTTGCCCGGGCGGGGCGGCTCGGCCTGGTCGCAGATCGCGACCTTCTTCCCGGCGGCGAGGAGTTTCGTGACATAGGTGTCGGCGGCGTGGAACGGAATGCCGGCCATCGGGTGTTCCTGCCGCTTGGTCAGCGTGAGCCCGAGCAGCTTCGACCCGATGACCGCGTCCTCGAAGAAGAGCTCGAAGAAATCGCCAAGGCGAAAGAGGAGCAGGGTGTCGCGCGGCAGCCCCCGCTTCACCTCGAAATACTGCTGCAACATCGGGGTGATCTTGTCGGGCGCGGACATCGTCGGGGGCAGCGATGCAACCATGAAACCCGCGAAAAACACCAAAAAAATTCCGGGAGCCGATGCCGGGGTGGGCCGGCGATTCGGATTGTCACTCGTGAATTCCCGGCTCCTCTGCGTGTCGCATGAGTGCCGCCGTACAGCTCTTCCATCGCGAACTGGGCGGGATGGGTCCGCCGCTGGTGCTGCTGCATGGACTGCTCGGGTCGTCGCGCAACTGGCAGACCGCCGGCCGCGAGCTCGCGGCACGGCATCGGGTGTTCGCGGTCGACCTCCGCAACCACGGGGCCTCGCCGCATGCGGCGGAAATGACCTACGAGGCGATGGCCCGGGATGTCATCGGCTGGCTCGACGGGCAGCAGCTGCCCCGGGTGACGCTGCTGGGCCACAGCATGGGCGGAAAGGTCGCGATGCTGCTGGCCTGCCGCCAGCCGGAGCGCGTCGAGCGGCTCGTGATCGTGGACATCGCGCCGAAGGATTACGTCTGGGTGGGGCATCGCGCGGAGTTCGCGGCGATGAACGAACTGGATCTGCGACAGATCCACTCGCGCGGGGACGCGGAGTTGCGGCTCGAGGCGCGCGTCGACGACTGGGCGATGCGAAAATTCCTGCTCACGAACCTGGAGCGCGACGACGCGGGTGAGTGGCGCTGGCAGATCAACCTGGCGGGGCTCACGGCCGCGCTGCCCGAACTCGAGCGCAATCCGCTCACCGCGCAGGATCGCTTTCCCGGACCGGCGCGATTCATCACCGGCGGCCGGTCGCAGTACGTGCTGCCGGGGGACACCAAGGCGATTCGGCGGCACTTCCCGGACGCGGAGATCGTCACGATCCCGCAGGCCGGCCACAATCCGCACATGGAAACGCGGGGCGAATTCGTGCGGACCGTGCTCGCGCCAGTCGCAGCATCGTGAACGGGACGGCGGTCTTTGGCTGCCGGTCCGAGTGGCGCCGGTCTGCAGACCGGCGGTACCCGGCCGCCGACCGACGGCGGCCAAACCTCCCGGGCGGGGCCGGCTTCGGACCCGGACCCGGCAGCGAGGTGTTCCGGCATCGACGCGCACCGGCGCGTGCCGCGAACTCCGGCCGGCGACTCGCGCGCGACCCGCTCAGTTCGCGAGCCGGTACTCCTGGGCGCGGAAAAACTGGCCGCCGGGAGCGTCGTCCTTCAGCAGCACCGGCACCAGCGCGCCCGGCAGCACCGTGGCGGGATCGTTCGGCGCCTTCGGCCCGCCGAGATCGGTGCGCAGCCAGCCCGGATCCATCCGCGACACGATCACGCCGCTGCCCTTCAGCTCCGCCGCGAGGTCGTCGGTGAACTTGTCGACGGCCCATTTGCTGGCGCCGTAGCCGGCGAGCTGCGGAGTCTTGTCGATGCCCGACGTGACGTTCACCACGCGCCCCCACTGGCGGCGGCGCATGCCGGGAACGAGCCGCGCACAGAGGCGGACGAGGGCGAAGACGTTCACCTGGAAACTCGCCTGCCAGTCCTCGAGCGTGTGATCCTCGACGTGTTCGCGCCATGGATGCATGATGGCCGCGTTGTTGTAGAGGATGTCGACGCCGCCCAGCGCGAGCACGCGGTCCGCGAGGCTCTCCACCTCGGCCGGGACGGCCAGGTCGGCGGTCACGACCTTCGGGTCGGCCATGCCGGCGCCGGCCGCGATCACCCGTGCCAGCGTCGCGGCGCAGGCGGCATCGGTGCGGCCGTGAATGAAGACCCGGGCGCCCTCGCGGGCGAGCGCCTCGGCGACGAGCTGGCCCACGCCGCGGCTGGAGCCGGTGACGAGTGCGGTGCGGCCGGAAAGACGGAGCGAGTGGGGGATGGGCATGGGTGAAAAAACGTACGGAGACACGACCCTGGCGCGAGAACGTTCTCGCGGCGGCGCTCGCCGGTTTCGGCGTCCGCGAGCGCTACGACGAACTTCGCGGGTTGAACGTGGAGGTGCGGGCCAGTTGCTCCCAGAGTTTCCGTTCCTCGGCCGAAACCAGCGGCGGCACGTGAATCTGCACCGTCGCGTAGAGGTCGCCGCGACCGCCGCTCTCGCGCGGCAGCCCGAGACCGCGCAGCCGGAGCTTCGCCCCGCTGGAAGTGCCTGGGGGGACCCGCACGGAGGTCGTGCCGTCGAGGGTGGCGAGTTTCGCCTGCACCCCCAGCGCCCCCTCCCACGGCGTGATCTCGAGCTCGCAGGAGAGATCCGAGCCTTCCACTTCGAAGTCCGGATGCCGGGCCAGCCGGACGCGCAGATAAAGATCCCCCGGCGCGCCACCGCCCTGGCCGGGTGTGCCCTGGCCGGCGAGCCGGATCCGCTGGCCCTCGTGCACCCCGGGGGGAATCCGCACCTGGTACGTGTCGGTGCGCTCCTCGCCCGTCCGCCCGTCGGCTCGCCGCAACGAGATCTTCCGCATGGCTCCGTGCAGCGCCTCCTCCAGCGTGACGAGCAGATCGGCCTCGACGTCCTGCCCCTGAAACGCGAACTCGCCCTCGGTTGCCGCCTCCTCCGCCGGCCAGCGTGATCGAGCCCCGCGGCTGCCTCCGCCGAAGAAGGACTCGAAGAAATCGCTGAAGCCGGTGGTCCCGCCAAATTCGAAGTCCGGCATGCCAGCGGCCCGCGCCGCGCCGCGCCGCGGCTGGCGACCGGCCGACGGCGGCGGCGGACCGCCGCCGTTTTCCCAGTTTGCGCCCAGCTCGTCGTAGCGACGGCGTTTTTCCGGGTCGCCCAGCACATCGTAGGCCTCGTTGATTTCCTTGAACCGGGCTTCGCCGGCCACCTTGTTCTTGGCGACGTCGGGATGGTACTGGCGCGCCAGCTTGCGGAACGCCTGCTTGATCTCGTCCGGAGTTGCGGAACGGCTGACGCCGAGCGTCTGGTAGTAGTCTTTGAATTCAACGGCCATGGTGGTAGTGCGGAGAGTGTAGCGATAGTCCGGAAGAATCCAATCAGAGCCGGCCGCCGGGGGGGGCGGCAGATGCGCCGGACCGGCGGAGGACCACAGCGCGGCGGCGCCACGGCGGGGAAAGGGAGGCAACCTCGCAGGGGTCGCGCCGCCGGTGGGAATCGGCATCACCGGCCGGGGTTCCGACCAGTACAGTGGCGCGCCGCAGCTCGCAGGCAGTCCGGTTGTGCTTGGCGGGACCGGAGCCGGCGTGCTGTGCTGATCCACCATGTCCGTCGCGCCACTCCATCTTGCCCGCCGCATGAGCCAGCTCCGGCCCTCGACGATCCGCGAAATCCTGAAGGTCACGGCGCAGCCGGAGATCATCTCCTTCGCGGGCGGTCTGCCCGCGCCCGAGCTGTTTCCGGTCGATGCGATCCGCGCCGCCGCGGACTCGGTGCTGCGCACCAGCGGCGCGGAAGCGCTGCAATATGGCGCGAGCGAAGGCTTCATGCCGCTGCGCGAATGGATCGCGGCCGAAGTGAACGCCCGGGGCATCGCGGCGTCGCCCGGCGAGGTGCTCGTCACGAACGGATCGCAGCAGGTGCTCGATCTCGTGGGCAAGCTGCTGCTCGACCCGGGCGACGTCGTCCTGACCGAGAACCCGACCTACCTCGCCGCGATCCAGGCGTTCCAAACGCTCCAGGCACGTTTCGTCGCCGTGCCGACCGATGCGGAGGGGCTGATCCCGGAAGCCATCCCGGAACTCGTGCGCCTGCACCGGCCCAAGTTTCTCTACACGATCCCGAACTTCCAGAATCCGACCGGCGTGACGCTCGCGGCCGGACGCCGCGCCGCGCTGGCCCGCATCGCCGCCGACCTTGGGCTCACCGTGCTGGAGGACGATCCGTATGGCAAACTGCGGTACGCCGGCACCGCCGTGCCCCCGGTGAAGCACTGGGACGAACGCGGCGTCGTGCTGTACGCGAGCACGTTTTCGAAGACGATCGCGCCGGGCCTGCGGCTCGGCTGGGTGGTCGCGTCGCCGGACACGGTATCCGGACTGCTGATCCTGAAGCAGGCGTCCGATCTGCACACGTCCAGCTTCGACCAGCGCGTGGCGCACGCGTTTCTCACCGGCAACGACCAGACGGTCCACCTCGAGCGGATCCGGCGCGCGTACGGCGAGCGGTTTCACGTCATGGACGAGGCGCTGCGTGCCGAAATGCCCGCGGGGTACAGCTGGACGAAGCCGGAAGGCGGCATGTTCCTGTGGGTGACGGGTCCGGCCTCGCTCGACGGGCTCGCCCTGCTCGGGCAGGCCATCGCGCGCCAGGTCGCCTTCGTGCCGGGCCGCGATTTCTTTCCCGGCGCGGGCGGGGCGAACCATTTGCGGCTGAACTTTTCCAACTCCGCGCCGGACCGGATACGTGAAGGGGTGCGCCGGCTGGCGGGGCTCTGCCGGCCCGCGTAAGCGCCGGCGCGCCCGCTGGCTGCGGCGGTTTTCGGCGGCCGCAGGATTGCCAACGGGCCGGGATCGCCCACGCTCGGCGCCGATGAAACTCGTCCCCAAGGCAACCCTGCTCGGGCTCGTGACGCTCGGGCTAACCCTCACGTCGATGCATGCAGCACCTCTCCGTGTCCTCTATTTCACGAAATCGGCGGGCTATGAACACAGCGTGGTGAAGCGCGAGAACGGACAGCCCAGCTACTCCGAGCGGATCTTCACGAAGCTGGGGGCGGCCCACAACATCGAGTTCACGTTCAGCAAGGACGGCGGGAAGTTCTCTCCGGAGTACTTCCAGCAGTTCGACGCCATCGTGTTCTACACCAGCGGCGATCTGTCCTCGGTCGGCAACGACGGACAGCCGGCGATCACGCCGGCCGGCAAGCAGGCGCTGCTCGAGGCGATCGCCGGCGGCAAGGGATTCGTGGGACTGCACAGCGCGGCCGACACGTACCACACCGGCGAAACCGGCGGCGGCAACCCGTCGGACCGGGCGAACCGGTACAAGCTTCACGGCGACGCCTCGGATGACTACATCAAGATGCTCGGCGGCGAATTCATCAACCACAACGCCCAGCAGGTCGCCAAGGCGACGGTCATCGACAAGCTCTTCCCCGGCTGCCGGCACCTCGGCGATGCGTTCAACATCAAGGAGGAATGGTACTCGATGAAGGAGTTCGCGCCGGACCTGCACGTGCTGCTCCGGATGGAAACGAAGGGGATGGAGGGCGTCGACTACCAGCGGCCGCCGTATCCGCTCGCCTGGGCGCGCAAGTACGGAAAGGGACGCGTCTGGTGCAACGGCATGGGGCATCGCGAAGACGTGTGGGACAGCCCGAAATTCCAGCAGATGGTGATCGGTGGAATCGAGTGGGCGGCCGGCCGGATCAAGGCGGAGGTGCCGCCGAACCTCGAGGCCGTCACCCCCGGAGCCAGCACGCTCCCGCCGTTCCGTCCGGGAACCTGAACGGCTCGCGGGAACGATTCGCGGATGCGGGCTCGCGCCGGGCAACGTCGCGAGCCGGCTCGCTGGAACGCACGGCCGGAGACCGAACCGGCCGGCATCGCTAGACCTGCGTCAGCTCGCGCTCCGGCGGCGCGCCGCGCGCCGGCCGGGCCGGGCGGAAACTCCGCCAGGTCGTGAGCGGCAGGTTGGCCAGCCCGATCAGCGCCAGCTGGCTGGCGACGAAAACCGAAAGCGCGACGAATGCCGCGTCGGTGAAGCCGTAGCTGTGCAGCCCGACACCGAGCATGTTCGTGCCGAACCAGGACCAGCTCGTGACGATGTTGCCGAAGATCGCGAGACACATCAGGCCGCGCTGCCGGACCATGCCGCCCCGGCGGGCATGCAGGATGATGGCATTCCAGATCACGATGATCAGCGCGCCGTTCTCCTTCGGATCCCAGCCCCAGAACCGGCCCCACGACTGATCCGCCCAGATGCCGCCGAGGACGGTGCCGGCAAAGCTGAACAGGGTCGCGAAACAGACGATGCCGTAGACCATCCGGGCCAGCGCATCGGCGGTCGCCGGATCCAGCGAGCGCGTGAAGATGCCCCGCACGACGTAGATGATCGCGAGGAATCCGGCGAGGAAGGTGGCCGCGTATCCGCTGGTCACCACGACGACGTGCGTCGCGAGCCAGAAGTTCGAGTCGAGCACCGCCCGCATCATCTCGAGGGTGTCGCCGGCGAGCGAAAGGTGGTGCGCGATCAGCAGGGTCGCGAAACCGATCAGCCCGGCGGCCACGCTGCCGATCGCATTGCGGAAGATCGCCTCGAGCCCGAGGCACAGCGCCACGGCGCCCCAGCCGACGAACAGCGCGGAGGAATACAGGTTCGTCACCGGGGGCCGGCCCTCGAGCCACATGCGCAGGAGGATGCCCGCGGTCGCGAGCAGCCACGCGATGCCGACGAGCCAGAAGGCGGAGCGACCCAGCAGGTCCGGCCATTTCAGCCACGAGAAGATGCCGAGGAAAAACGCCAGCACGTAGAGCTGCATGCTGGTGTAGAACGGCTCGGCGCTGTTGAACCGGGCCTCCACATCGCACTTGCGCAGCGTGGTCGGGAACGCGTGCGTCAGCTGCTCGCGGTAGAGTGCGACGATGTGATTGAACTCCGCGGGCTGCCCGTCGCGCCAGGTCCGCGCAAGGCCGGCGTACGTCAGCACGTAGGGGTTGACCCGGCCGGTCTGAAAACTCTCCAGCAACGCTTCGCCGTCGCTCTTCCAGCCGTTCGCATCCCGCTCGCCGTCGGCGGGGGGGACCGCGAGCAGCGACGCGGTTTCGCTCATGCGGAGGTAGCGCTGGCCGAATTCGATCATCCGCTGCGCGGCGGCTTCGTCGTGCGGCTGCCCGGCCTGCTTGGCGCGGACCGCGGCGACGCCGGTCGCCAGCGAATCCTGGAAAACGGTGAGCTCGCCGAGGAAGTCCGGGCTTTCCGGCGGGGCGAGACTGTATTTCAGGCGCTGGTAGGCGACGAGGCTGTTGCGCAACTGGAGCACGGCGCGCTGAAACGCCGTGCGTTTCTGCGCCTCGACGGGATCGGCCAGCTTGGCCTGCTCGTCGAGGGTTTTCAGATGCGGCTCCAGATCGTGGTACGAAAAACGCCGCTGGCGGCTGGGGAGAAAGCCCACGGTCGCGAGGATCCGCTTGAACCGGTCGCCGTAGGCGATGCGCAGGTCGTCGTCCCCCTTGCCGATCAGCGCCAGCAGCTCGGTGTTGTCGATCGTGAAGGTCGGATACGTGTCGGCCCGCTCGGGCCGGAAGCAGACGTCGAGCAGCCACTCGGTGGGCGTGGCGACGAGCGGCGCGCTGCGCTCGGGCGTGCCGACGCGCTGTCGGCCCTGCAGCAGGAGCAGGGTGGTGCGCGCCACCGTGTCGAGCGGCTTCACGCGACCGTTGGTGACGACGGGCAGGCGGCCGAAGCTGGTGAGGTCGAACGCCCCCGGGTTGCGCGGGGCGCGCCAGGAGGCCAGCACCACTCCGATGGCCACTGCGGCCACGATCCAGGGAAGATGGCGTTTCATGGTCGGGATCCTCCCGGCGCGCGCCGCGGCAGACCGGGCAGTAGCTCGGCGCCCCGCCGGCCGGCCGGAACGCGCCGCTGCAGGAACCCGGAGAGCTGGATGCCAAATTGCAGCACCAGCCCGGCGGTCATCATGCCGCAGGAGATGTACGGCATCAGCCAGCTCGGGTTGCGCACGACCTGGAGGACGCTCGAGGCATGCTCGCTGTCCATCTGATACTGGTAGAACGTCAGCCCGGCGTGGCGCAGCGGGTTGTTCATGTAGATCAGAACCTCGCGACCGGCCTGGCCGGCCGCGGTCGTGAGCCGCACCTGGCTGGAGAAATTCCGGGGAATGTCCGTGCCGACATACACATCGTGCCGGGCCTTTTCCAGCGTCAGCGAGAAGGGAAAGTATGCCCGTTCCGCGCGCAGCCCGATCCGCCAGGTGCGTCCGTCGACGGTGAGGGTCTGCGAGACCGGCAGCTGGGTCGAGACCAGCCAGGTGCCGAGCGAGCCGCTGGTGCCGATCAGCTCGACGAGCGCCGCCGGCCAGTTCTGTTCGTCCTCCTTGTACGTCACGGGCAGCGGCACGAGGGCGAGCCGCCGGCCGACGCCCGCGGTCGCCATTCCCGCGGCCAGGCCGGCGGCGGGCGGCCGCACCTGCAGGTCCGCGTTGGGATAGTATGCCCGGCACACGATGCGGAAGGGCAGCTTCGGATGCTGGATTTCCGCACCCGGCCGCAGCCGCCCCGTCGGCACCGCCACCACGTCGTCGAACTTCGGGTCAGTCGTCTCGATGACCGCCAGCTCGTTGTGCCGGAACCGCTCGGCATAGTTCTTCGTTTCGCCTTCCGCGAGCCGCATCTGGTACTCGCGCTGCCAGAGCCCGGTGAGCAGCTCGCCGACCAGCAGCAGGATCAATCCCGCATGCGTCAGCCAGATGCCGCATTTCCGCCAGGCGAGTTTCAGCCGGTACAGCTGGGCGAAGACGAGGTTGATCAGCAGCAGACCGCCGATGAGATAGCCGCCCGGGAAGACCGGAACCGGCACCGAACCGACGCGGACGAGGACGAAAAGGGAGCGGAAGTATTTTTCCTGCACGGCCCACACCCCGAGGTTCACCTGGTCGAGCGTCGCGGCGAAAATCAGCACGAGCGAGAGGACCAGCAGCACCACGGTGAGCCGGAGCGAGACGAAGAAATCCCGAAAATCGCGGATGTAGGCATTCATGGGGTGGGAGCCACCGCGGGCTTGACGGTTTGCAGGAGCGCGAAGAACTCCGGTTTTTCCCGCGCGACCAATTCCTCCGGTCCGATCAGTTTGAAGAACCAGGTGGCGCCGGCGTACGGCACGATCGCGCCAATTATCCTGCGGGGCTTCTCCTCCTTGCGGTTCACGAACTCGGCCACGGCGAACGAGAGCCCGTTCTGGTTCAGCCGGGCGATCAGCGGGTCCACTTGCGGCTGATCGAGCGGATCCAGGCCGAGCTGGCCCCGCCAGCGATTGAAGTTCGCCAGCTCGCCGCCGACGTCTCCCGGAAATGCGGTGATCGAAAAATCCGCCTCCGCGCCCTTGTCCCCCGGAACGGCATAGCTGCCCTTGCGCATCGCGGTCGGGGGCCGCTCCTTCCAGTCCGCCGGTGCCGTCCACGTCAGGCCCGGACCCTCCGCCGTCGGCACGGCGGTGCCGGCCATCGCGCCGCCCGGCGCCGCCCCGGACGGGGCAGCACCCGTGAGGATGGGCGGGAGCGGATCGGGCTGCTCATGGGGCACCCGGTAGCTCGCCACTCTCGGCTGCCGGCACGAGGAGGCCAGCGCCACGATCGCGACCAGCGCCAGCGACAGGGGAGCGGAACGGACATGCATGAACCGCCCAATCAGTGTCTCCCGGAGAAAACTGCAACCGAATCTGCGATCCCGTCGTTTCTGTCGGATTCGTTACCATTCGTCTTTCGATAAGTTGCGCCAGTCGCGCTATCCGATGCGTCGTCTCCCCCGCCTCCCCTGCCGGTGCTGGTCTGCTTTCTCCCCCAGCTGTCCGGCTCGTGGCGACGGGGCACGCCATGAATACTCATTCCCTCCGCACGTTCTGCTGTCTCGGCGCCCTGACCGCCTTCGCCACGCTCCGCTGCCCCGCCCAAACGATCGAATTCCAAGCCCGCCTCGACTCGGCGCAGGAAACCACCGGCAGCACCTCCACGGCCACCGGGTTACACCCAGACCGGAACGTCGTACGGCGCGGTCTTTTCCAACAGACCTATGGTGGTGACGAGATCAAACTGCTCACTGGCGGCGCCTACCTGAACGTTCACAGCAACGTCGATCCGGCGGGTGAAGTTCGGGGCCAGGTGCACGTCAGCGAGGACCCCGACGTGTCACGGCTCGTGAACCTGTCCGCCCGCGGGTTCGTCGGGACCGGGGACCAGGTGCTGATCAGCGGCTTCGTCATCACGGGCAGCGATCCGATTCGCGTGCTGGTCACCGCGCGCGGTCCGTCGCTCACCGCGCTCGGCGTCTCCGGGGCGCTGGCGGACCCGGCGCTGTCGCTCAACGACCGCACGGGCCGCCAAATCGTCGCGAACGACAACCTGGCTGACGGATTCTCGTCGGCCGATCTTCCCTCGACCGGCTTCGCCCCCGCCGATCCGCAGGAGGCGGCGCTGCTGCTCGTGCTTCCTCCGGGCGTGTACACGACGGTCGTCAGCGGGGTCGGCAACACGACCGGAGTCGCGCTGACCGAGGTGTTCGAATCGCGGCCGGGCGCGACGGCACCGTAGGCCGCCCCGGGCTTGAATCCGATCTGGCGGGCCGCAGCGGCGGCGGACCGCGACCGGTCGCCGGCGCGGCCCGCCGCCGCGGCCCGAGGGCGCGAGGCGCGTCCTCGCCGGGCCGGGGGCGTTTTTTCTTTTGTTTCCCGCGCAATCGACGGCTATGGTCGGATCCATGAAGTTCGCGCCCCTGGGCGATTCCGCTGTGGTCGTCACGTTGGGCGACACCATGAGCGAGACGACCTGGGTCCGGGTGCGCTCGCTGACTGCGGCGCTCGAGCGGGAGGGTGGCGCGGGCATCGTCGACGTCGTCCCGGCGTACACGACGGTGACGGTGTTCTACGAGATCGCGCCGGCGGCCGGCACGGAGGAGAGCCCGTACGAGCGAATCTGCCGGGTGATCGCGGAGCAGATCGGCAAGGTGGAGCATACGTGGCCGGACCTGGTCCGGCAGAAGCTCGGCGACGATTCCGGCGCGACCGGCCGGCAGATCGAGATTCCGGTTTGTTACGAGGGGGAGTATGCGCCCGACCTGGCGGACGTGGCCCGGCACTGCGGAATCGCGCCGGCCGAGGTCGTGCAGCTGCACAGCGCGGCGAACTACATCGTGCAGGCGATCGGGTTCGCCCCCGGTTTCCCGTATCTCGGCGGACTGCCCGAAAAGCTGTTCACGCCGCGGCGCCCGACGCCGCGCGTGAGCGTACCCGCCGGTTCGGTGGGGATCGGCTGGAGGCAGACCGGCGTGTATCCGCTGGCGACCCCCGGTGGGTGGCAGTTGATCGGTCGCACGCCGCTCGTGCTTTTCCGGCCGCAGGACAAGGCGCCGGCCATGCTGCGCGTGGGTGACCACGTCAAGTTTCGCGCGCTGTCGCGGGAGGAATACGCCGCATGGAAGCTGTAATCCACCGCAGCGGCATGCTGACGACGGTGCAGGATCTCGGGCGGCGCGGCTACCGCTCCGCCGGAGTGCCGCTGAGTGGAGCGATGGATCCGCTGGCCCTGCGGATCGCGAATTCGATCGTCGGCAACGCCGAGTCCGCCGCGGCGCTGGAGATTTCGTTCGTCGGGCCCGAACTCGAGTTCACCGGCGACACGCTGATTGCGCTGGGTGGTGCCGATTGCGAGGGGCTGCCCACGTGGAAACCCATCACGGTTCGGGCCGGCGACCGCATCCGGGTGGGGGCCTGCGTCCGCGGATGCCGGGCCTACCTCGCCGTCGCCGGCGGCATCGACGTCGAACCGGTGCTGGGGAGCCGGAGCACGTACCTGCGCGCCGGGCTGGGCGGACATCAGGGCCGGCCGCTGCGCGACGGCGACGTCCTGCCGGTGGCGTCCCCCGCGGTTCGGGCGGACGGCGGCCCCGGAGGACGGTCGACCTGGAGCATCGATCCGCGAATCCTGCCGGCGTATGCGCCTTCCGCGGTGCTCCGCGTGATGCCGGGCGCGCAGGCGGAGGAGTTCGGCCGGACGCTTTACGACAGCGAGTTCAAGGTGTCGCCGCAGTCGGACCGGATGGGGCTGCGGCTGCTGGGCGAGGCGGTGCGCCGGCGCACGCCCGACGAGTTGCTGTCGAGCGCGCTGCTTCCCGGGACAATCCAGATTCCACCCGACGGCCAGCCGCTGCTGCTGATGGCGGATGCCCAGACGATCGGTGGGTACCCGCAGGCCGCCCACGTGATTTCGGTCGACCTGCCGGTGGCGGCGCAGCTTCGGCCCGGAGATTCCGTGCGGTTCGTCGAGGTCTCGCTGGCGGAAGCCCACCGGGTGGCGCTGCTGCGCGACCGGGTCGTCGCGATTCTCCGCGAGGGGCTGGCGGGCAAGCTGGACGGCCGCGTGGCGTCGTGATCGGGATCGACCTGAACTGCGATCTGGGCGAGGGCGCGGGGCACGACCACGAGCTGATGCCGCTGCTCTCCTCGGCGAACATCGCGTGCGGCGGACATGCGGGGAACGCCGCGACCATGCGTGAAGCCGTGATGCTGGCCCGCGAGTGCGGCGTGGCGGTCGGCGCGCATCCGGGATTCCCCGACCGGGTGAATTTCGGGCGGCGCGCGGCGGAAGCATCGCCGGCGGACGTGCTCCGGCTGGTGACGGAACAGGTGCGCACGCTGGCGGCGATCGCGCCCATCCGGCACGTGAAGCTGCACGGGGCGCTCTATCATCTCGCCGCGCGTGACCGGCCGGTGGCGGAGGCTGTCGTCGCGGCGGTGCAGGCGATCGCACCGCAAGCAATCCTGTTCACGCCGGCGGCCGGCGAACTCGCCTGCATCGGCGGTGCGCGCGGGCTGCGCGTCGCCGCGGAGGCGTTCGCCGATCGGTCCTATCGCGAGGATGGAACGCTGACGCCGCGCGGGGAGCTCGGTGCGATGATCTCCGACCCGGACGCGATGGTCGCCCAGGTGCTCGGGATCATCCGACGCGGGGTGGCGCGAGCGACGAACGGGGCGGAAGTGCCGGTCGCGGCGGATACGTTCTGTCTCCACGGTGACAGCCCGCATGCGGTGGAATTCGCGCATCGGATCCGGCGGGAACTGGCGGCTGCCGGAATCGCGGTGCGCCCCGTGTTCGCGCCCGCAACGAGCGCGTGAACGGGTGGGGGGCGGCGTCGGGTTGCACCTGGCCGGCGGCGAGCAAGGTCCCGGGGGTAGGAGGCTGCTTGCAGGCGATCTCGCAACGCGCACCGACGGACCGTGAGCTGATCGCCTGCGAGCAGGCTCCTACAACCGGACCGCGAGCCGCTCGCTCCTGCGTCCGATGCCCGGTTATTTTCTCCTCGGGGCGGCGGGCGGGGTGAACTTCACCGACGGCTCGCCGGTTCCCGCCTCCGCGTCCGGCATCTCGTCGGCCGGAACCGGGGCGGCGGAAACCGGCGAGACGTCGGACGGGGCGGGCGCCGAGGCGGCGGCAGTCGCCACGAACGGAGCCTCGGCGGCAGGAATCGCCGCCATCCCTTTCGCCAGGAGTTCGATCATCCGGATGTCGCGCGTGCGCCCCAGATCCTTCTGCCCGTGGGGGCCGAACGCGCCCATGATGACCCCGATGACGCGGTGTCCGTTGCGCTGGAGCGTGGCACTGAGGCAGTAACCCGCGCCTTCGGTATAGCCGGTCTTGAGTCCGTCCACCCCGGGAATCTTCCACAGCAGGTTATTGTGGTTCTTCATGTGCTGCGGACCATGCGCGCGCAGGGGTCCGAAATCCCGGGTGCGGACCGAAGTGTATTTCACCACGTCGGTGTTTGTCACCAGGTATCGGCTGAGCAGGGCGAAGTCGCGCGGCGTCGTGAGATCACCGTCGGCAATCCGGCGGCTCGCCGGCGGCAGGCCGTGGGGCGAGCGAAAGGTCGTGTGCGTCATCCCCAGCTCGCGCGCTTTCGCGTTCATCAGTTCGACGAACGCCGGCACCGACCCCGCCGAGACGCGCGCCAGGGCATGCGCCGCGTCGTTGGCCGACTGGATCATCATCGCGTAAATGAGCTCCTCGACGGGAAAGGTCTCGCGCGGGTCGAGGTAAACCTGCGTCCCGCCCATCTTTGCGTCCTCCGGTTCGATCCTCACCGGCGTCGACAGCGTGAGAGCGCCACTCGCCAGCTTGTCGTGCAGCACGGCGAACGTCATCAGCTTGGTCATGCTCGCGGGAGGATTCACGACGTCGGCGTGCTCCTCGAACAGCACCTGGCCGGTGGCCGCATCCAGCACGATCGCGCCTTTGTAGGTGGGGCCGGCGGCCTCGGAGGCGGCGGGGTGGGCCGGAGCGCGACGCGTTTTGGCCGAGGCGGTGAACGGCGCCAGCGCGGCGGCGAGCAGGACGGCGAGATACCCGAAGCGGCACGCGGAAACCATGGGCGAAAAAAGAGGACTTTTGCGGCGTCGGGCGAGCCGAAACGCGCCCGCCGGCGCCGCCCGGGCAGACTCACGGACGCCACCGCGCGGCATTTCACACCGGGTTTACTTCATTCCGAGCCGTCGATCGGCGCGTGGGCAAGCGCCTCAGGTCTGCTCCAACGGCAGGTCGTGGAGGATGACCCCCGGATTCTTCTCGAGGAAATAACGCATCGTCCACTCGTTGGGGAAAAGGCCGACCGGCTGATCGAGTTTGTCGGTGCCGAACGCCACGCCGGAGGCGACGATGAAACGCGACGGATCGCCGAGACGGGTGCCCGGATCCTCGGGAGCGAGCCATTTCATGATCGTCCACGGCGAGGGATCGAGGCGCGATTCCGCGCCGTATTCGCTCTGCAGCCGGTACTGCACGACCTCGAACTGGAGCGCGCCGACGGCGGCGAGCAGCGTGGCCGTGGTCATGCCGGCGCGGAGATTGATCGACTGCACGACGCCCTCCTGCAGCAACTGCTCGAGTCCGGCCCGGAATTTCTTCGCGTCCGACGGATTCGGGTTGCTGATGAACGTGAACACCTCGGGCGGGAAGCGCGGGATCTCGTCGAAGAGGATGGACTTGTCCTCCGTCAGCGTGTCGCCGATGTGGAATTCGCTGTGCCCGACAAGCCCGATGACGTCGCCCGGCCAGGCCTCGTCGACCGTCTCCCGCTCCTGGCCGAACAGCTTGTGGGACGACGACAGCCGCATCGTGCGCCCGGAGCGCGGGTGCAGGACCATCATGTCGCGCTCGAACTTGCCGGAGCAGACCCGAACGAAGGCGATCCGGTCGCGGTGCTTGGGATCCATGTTCGCCTGAATCTTGAAAACGAATCCCGAGAACTTTGGATACGTCACCGGCACGATGGTGCGGCCGCTCGCCGACGCGCCGTCGGACTCCCCGGCGGCCGCGGGCGCCGCCGGTGCGAGGGTCACGGGCTGCGTGCTGGCGCGTGGCGCCGGCGGGACGGACTCCTGCAGGAAACCGTCCAGCAAAAGCTGGATGCCGAAATTGTTGATCGCGCTGCCGAAGTACACCGGCGTCTGCCGGCCGGCGCGCACGGCGGGGAGATCGAGCGGATGGCCGGCGCCGTCGAGCATCGCGAGCTGCTCCGTCACCTCGCCATAGGTGTAGTCGTCGAGCCGGGCGCGGACCACCGGATCATCGAGCGAGGCGACCTTGACGGGCGCCTGGTAGGCGCCGCCCGGCACCCGCTCGAAGAGGTGAACCTGGCGCGTCCGCCGGTCGAACACGCCGCGAAACGACGGCCCGCTGCCCAGCGGCCACACGACCGGGGACGACTGCAGGCCGAGGACGCTTTCCAATTCGTCGAGCAACTCGAGCCCGTTCCGCGTGGGCCGGTCGCATTTGTTCATGAAGGTGAAGATCGGAATTCCCCGGCGGCGGCAGACCTCGAACAGCTTGCGCGTCTGCGCCTCGACGCCTTTCGCCGCGTCGATGACCATCAACGCGGCGTCGACCGCCGTGAGCACGCGGTAGGTGTCCTCGGAGAAGTCCTTGTGCCCGGGCGTGTCGAGCAGGTTGACGGCGTAGCCGCCATATTCGAACTGCAGGACCGTCGAGCTGATCGAGATGCCGCGCTGCTTCTCGAGTTCCATCCAGTCGGACGTCGTCGCCCGCTGGTTCTTGCGCGCCGTCACCGCTCCGGCGAGATGAATGGCGTTCCCGTAAAGCAGGAACTTCTCCGTCAAGGTCGTCTTCCCGGCGTCGGGGTGCGAGATGATCGCGAACGTGCGACGGCGGGCGATTTCTTGGGCGGGTGTCATCGAGTCGGCGGAGCGGAAGGCGGCAAATTGGGACGAAGGTCCAATCAAGCCGGTTCGAGCAGCCGGCGGAAGGTAATTTTGAGGCGGACGGGTGGAAAACCGGCCGGAACCGCCGCCGGCAGCCGGGGCCGCACTCTTGCTTGCACTCTAACCGGTTACGGATCACGACTCGCGCCGGCCGGATCTCACCCCATCAGTATCCCTGAAAGTCCGTGTAAGAAAATCATCAACCGCCGGCCTAATCAGTGAATGCCGCTCGCATTTTGGGAATACCGACTACCATATTCTCATGCTTTCCCTGATGCCCCTTTTGATGTTTTTCCTTTGTGCCGGGTATGCCGCTACCGTGCTGCGCATGGTGGTGGCGGCGCTTGACGCTCCGGTGGGGTACGAGGCGAGTGACGGTTTCCACTACGGTCTGGAGCCCGTCCGGGTCCGGCGGTAGGAGCCGAAGCCATTGGGCCATCGGCCTTCAGCCGATGTGGCCGCAGGTCTAGACCTGAACGACCCGGGCGAACCCCGGTGGGAATTGTGCCGACTATGGCAGGGTGATGAAGGCTGTCCTGGCTGTACTCGCTTTTCTCTGCTTCGCGGTCATGTACGCCGTCGCCGTGCTGGCTCCGAAATCCGAGCGGAACGCGAACGTCCGCCGGCGCTGACCGTGGTACGGGCGCGCGCCACGCCGGACCGCGCGTCGCCACGCGGCGGCGGCCGGCCGTTTTCCGCGCCGGGTCTGTTTTTTCGTCGCCGCGGATCGTAATCCCGCAACCGTGGCCGGATGCCCGGTGCGACCGCCCTCAAACTGAAACCGAATGCGAAGCCACGCGTGCTCGGAGGGCATCCGTGGGTCTTCGCGAACGAAGTCGAGTTGCTGCTGCCAGCGGCCCTGGATGGATCCGTCGTGGAATGCCGCGACCGTTCCGGCCGGTTTCTCGGATCCGGCATCTACAACTCGAAATCGCAGATCGTCTGGCGCCGGCTGAGCCGCGAGCACGTGGCGCTCGACGAGGCCTACCTCCGGGCGGCGCTCGAGCGGGCGCTGGCGCGACGGTCGGTCGCCGCGGCGCCGGAAGCGCGGAAGACGGACGCGCCGGGCGCGGGCGCCGTCGCCCGGGCGGCTTCCCGGCGGCTGGTCTGGTCGGAATCGGATGATCTTCCGGGACTGGTGGTCGATCAGTTCGGGGAAACGCTGGTCGTGCAGATTCAGTCCCTCGCGATGGAGCAGCGGTCGACGCTGATCGGCGACGTCCTGATGTCGGTCGTACGTCCGCAGGAGATCGTTTTCCGAAACGACGCGCCGATCCGGCGGCTGGAAGGGCTGCCGCTCGAAACCCACACCCATTCGGGAGCGGCCTGGACACCGCGCTGGATCGAGGTCGACGGGATCGAGTACTGGCTCGACCTCCAGACCGGCCAGAAAACGGGTTTCTACCTGGACCAGCGCGAACAGCATGGGCGCGTGGCCCGGTATTGCGCCGGCCGGCGCGTGCTCGACGCCTTCTGCAACCAGGGGCCCTTCGCGCTGCACGCCGCGCGCGCCGGCGCCCGTGAAGTGCTGGGCCTGGACAGCGCGGAGGACGCGATCGCCGCCGCGCGGCGCAACGCCGAGCGCAACCGCGTGAAGGCGGAGTTCGCCGTCGCGAACGTTTTCGACTGGTTCAACGATCCGGCGCGCGCCGCCGAACCGCGGTGGGACGTGATCGTGCTCGATCCGCCGCCGTTCGCGAAATCGAAGAGCGCGCTCGAAGGCGCGCTGCGCGGCTACAAGGAGATCAACCTCCGGGCGCTGCTCCGGCTCGCACCCGGTGGTATTCTCGCCACCTACTCGTGCTCGCATCACATGCAGGATGCCGAGTTGCGCGGGGTGCTCGCGGCGGCGGCGGCCGACGTGCGGCGCAAGGTCCGGGTGCTGGAGTTCTGTCATCAACCGGCGGACCATCCCGTGCTCGTGACGATGCCGGAGAGCGAATACCTGCGAGGCTACATTGTGAGCGCGGAGTAGGGCGCGCCCGTTCAGCGGCGGACTTCCGGCCCAGCCGCCGCCGCGGCGCCGGGGAGCGAGCTCAGTGCAGCGACTGCTCGAGCTCGCGACGCATCGCCCGCATGTCAGCCAGGGTCTTTTCGAGCTCGGCCTTCTCCTGGGGCGTGCGCGCCTGGGCGATCGCCTCGATCATGTCGCGCTCCTCCTCCATCATCGCGACGCGCTCCTTGGATACGTTGGCCCGGTCATCGCTCGACTGGCCGCCGAAGATGGCGAGGGCTTTGGACACTCCCGGTCCGTTGAGCGTCTCATCGAGCGGGGTCGGCTTCTCGTTCTTTCGTTCCCGCGCGATCTCCTCGTTCTGCTTGCTCAACTCCTCGTCGAGTTTGGTGATCTTGCCTTTCCGAACCTCGACCTTCGGCAAAACCGTGGGCGCTTCCTGCGCCGGCAGCTTGGGCGTCCCCGCGGAAGCGGCGGAGGCGGACGGCGCCGGGGCGACCGGTGCGGTGAGCGGGGGGGGCGTATCGCGCCGTTCCGCTTTTGCGGCCTCGGCGGCCTCGGCCGCCTTCTTGCGCGTGTGTTCGGCGAGGCGCGCCTTGATCTCCTCGGGCGTCGCCTGCTTCGGAGCGGGCGCGGGATTTGGTGGCGTCGCCGGGGGTGGGGTGGATGGCTGATCCGCGCCGGAAGCGCGAAGCATCAGCGCCAGAAAAAGAAGCACCGCGGGGGTCAATGTGCGTTTCATGAAGTCGGCTGGCCAGAACGTACCCCACTCGATGATCGAGTCGAGGCGATTGGCGCAGCAGCCTTGGACGCGTCTCCGGCGCCTCGGTTGCGCACGAAAAAAAAGGGCCGGTCGCGCGACCGGCCCGGCAATGAATCACGAGGCGGGAGATGAGCTCAGAGACCGCGCATCTTGCCGCCGTAGATCGCGTTGGCGCCCAGCTCTTCCTCGATCCGGAGGAGCTGGTTGTACTTCGCCACCCGGTCGGTGCGGCAGAGCGAGCCGGTCTTGATCTGGCCGGCGTTGGTCGCGACCGCGATGTCGGCGATCGTCACGTCCTCGGTCTCGCCCGAGCGGTGGGAGATGACGGCGGTGTAGCCGGCTTCCTTCGCCATCTCGACGGCGTCGAGGGTTTCGGTCAGCGAGCCGATCTGGTTGACCTTGACCAGGATCGAGTTGGCCGTGCCGGTGTCGATGCCCTTCTTGAGGAACTCGGTGTTGGTGACGAACAGGTCGTCGCCGACGAGCTGGACGTCGGTCGCCGATCGCGTCGGTGAGTTTCTTCCAGGTCTCCCAGTCGTTTTCGGCGCAGCCGTCCTCGAGCGAGATGATCGGGTACTTGGCCGTCAGCTTCTTGTAGAACTCGACCATCTCGTCGCCCGAGAGAACCTGGCCGGTCGGATTTCTTGAAGACGTAGCTGCTTCTTCTCGGCCACGTAGAATTCGGAGGCGGCCGCATCGAGGGCGAGGGTGATGTCGCGGCCGAGCTTGTAGCCGGCGTGTTTCACCGCGGAGGCGATCGCGTCGAGCGCCGCCTCGGCCGACTCGAGCTTCGGCGCGAAGCCGCCCTCGTCGCCGACCGCGGTGGAGAGGCCCTTGTCCTTCAGCACCTTCTTCAGCGCGTGGAAGACCTCGCAGCCCATGCGGAGGCCTTCGGAGAACGACTTGGCGCCGGTCGGCATGATCATGAACTCCTGGAAATCGATCGGGGCGTCGGAGTGCGCGCCGCCATTCATGATGTTCATCATCGGAACCGGGAGCACCTTGGCGTTCGGGCCGCCGAGGTATTTGTACAGCGGCTGGCCGAGCGCGATCGCCGCCGCCTTGGCTGTGGCCAGCGAGACGCCGAGGATGGCATTCGCGCCCAGCTTCGACTTCGTGCTGGTCCCGTCGAGTTTGATCATGGCGCGGTCGATGCCCACCTGGTCCAGCGCGTCGGATCCGATCAGCGCCGGAGCGATCTTCGACTTGACGTTGGCGACGGCTTTCTGCGTGCCCTTGCCGCCGAAGCGGGCCTTGTCGCCGTCGCGCAGTTCGATCGCCTCGTGCTCGCCGGTCGAGGCGCCGGACGGAACCGCGGCGCGTCCGAGGGCGCCGCAGGCGAGTTTGACGTCGACTTCGACCGTCGGATTGCCGCGGGAGTCGATGATTTCACGGGCGGTGATGGCTGTGATCGTGGTGCTCATGGAAGAATCAAAGGTTCACGTCTGGACGGTTGCGCGCGACGGCGCAAGTCTCGGATTTTCCGCGAGCCGGGATGCCGGCGCCGGGTGGTTCCGCGCCGGGCTCGCGCGCCGCTCAGAACGGGGGCTGCACGGCTCCGATGCGCTCGAGAAACTGGCGGACGACGCCGGCCCGCGCGGGCCGGAGCTGCGGCGGAATCTGGTCGAGGTGGCCCCGGTTGACGGCCGTGCGGCCGACGCTCACCCCGTCGTAATTGCGGACGCTGAGATTCTCGACCGTGAGCAGCCCGAGCGGCACCTGGTCGAGGTGCCCCTCGTAAGCCGCGGCGTGCAGCGGCGTGTCGCCGTTGTCGTTGCGCGTGAGCATCAGCCCGGCCGTGAGGCAGGGGCGGGGAATCTTCGCCAGCTGGCCGGACTCTGCGGCGGCATGGATTGCGGTGAAGCCCGTCTTGCTCGCGATCACCAGATGTTCGGGCGTCAGAAGCGCGGGGGGGATCTGCTCGAGATGACCGGAAATCGCGGCCGCATGCAGCACCGTGTCGCCGGATGTCGTCGTTTGCAGCAGCGCGGCGGCGGTGACGAATGCGGCCGGCACCTGGTCGAGATGGCCGTTGAACGCGGCGACGTGCAGGACGGTTTCGCCGCCGAGATTGCGCTGGGCCAGATTGGCGTCGGTGACGAACGGCGCCGGAATCAGCTCGAGCGTGCCATTTTCCGCGGCCTCGTGGAGGAGCGTGTTGCCGAGGTGGGTCCTGGTGAGCACGACCTCCGGCGTCAGCTGTTCCGCGGGGATCTGGTCGAGGTGCCCATTCGCGGCGGCGACGTGATAGACGGTGTAGCCGGAGTTGCTCGCGGTCAGCAGCAACTCCGGTCGCAGCAGGATGGCCGGCAGTTGGTCGAGGTGGCCGGACTCCGCCGCATGGTGCAGGGGCGTGTATCCGGAATCGTTGCGCAGCGTGAAGTTCTCTTCCGTGAAGATCTCGGCCGGCAGACGCTCGAGCCCGCCATGACGGGCGATCGCATGCAGCGGAGTCGTGCCGGACGCATTTCGCACGAAGAGCTGCGGCGAGGCCAGAACGCCCGGCGGCACGGTGTCGATCGTCCCGAGGCGTGCCGCTTGGTGCAGATCGTAGGTTTCCATGCTGGCCGGACCCACGTAAGTTCGGCGGCTTCGGGCAGGCAATGCAAAAGCCGGCGCGGGGCGCGGCGGAATTCGATTTGCCATCCCCACACCGGGACCCAGCATCCGGCGCTGATGAAGCCAGCGGACCCCAAACCTGCTCCCACCGCGGGGAAAAGCCCGGTGCTGCTGATCGACGACGAGCAGGCGCTGCTGGATGTGTTTTCCGCCGTGCTCTCGCCGCATTTCGACGTGACCGTGGCGGCCTCCGCGCGCGAGGCGGAGTTCATCCTGCACAAGAAGTCGTTCAAGGTCGTGGTTGCCGATCACTTGATGCCCGGCGGCAACGGGATGAGTTTTCTCGTCCGGGCGCGGGAGGACTATCCGCACATGCAGCGGGTGCTCGTGACCGGGTACATGAAGCCGGAGATGCTGATGCGCAGCGTCAACGAGGCCGCGCTCTTCCGTTATCTGCTCAAGCCGGTCTCGACGGCCGAGCTGCTGAAGGTGATTCAGGACGCGATCAAGGTCCACGACGCCAGCGTTGCACGCCGGTAACGGCGCGCGGCTCGGCTAGCGCTTCAATCTCGCGCGGAGGTACGGGGCGGTCGGGCTGCCCTCGACGTCCAGCAATCCCGCGAGCGCGCCCTGATAGATCAGCTCCCCGCCGTCCGGTCCGCCCACCGGCCCGAGTTCCACGACATAGTCGGCCTCGGCGAGCAGATCGAGGTGGTGTTCGATGACGACGACCGTGTGGCCCTGGTCGACGAGCGAGTGCAGCACGCGGATCAGCTTTTCGCAGTCGCTGAGGTGGAGCCCGATCGTCGGCTCTTCCAGCAGATAGAGATTCCGCGGCTGCTCGCCCCGGCTGCGCTCGCGATAGCTCGCGAGACCGCGCGCCAGTTCGGTGACGAGCTTGAGCCGCTGCGCCTCGCCGCCGGAAAGCGTGGGCGAGCTCTGCCCGAGCGTCAGATAGCCGAGCCCGCAGTCCACCATCAGCCGGCAGACCTGCGAGAGCTGGGAGTGGAAGTCGAAGAACAGGGCCGCCTCCTCGAACGTGAGCCGCAGCACCTCGCCGATGCTCTTTCCCTTCCAGGTGACGTCGGCGAGATCGGCGCCGTAGCGGAGGCCGTGGCAGTCGTCGCAGGGCAGGTAGGTGTCCGGCATGAACGCCATCTCCAGCTTGATCCGGCCGGCGCCATCGCAGGTCGGGCATCGGCCGCCGGCCGTGTTGAACGAAAAACGGGAGGCCGTGTAGCCCCGGATCTTCGATTCGGGCAGCGAGGCGAAGAACTGGCGGATCAGGTCGAAGATCCCGAGGTACGTGGCCGGCGTGGACCGCGGCGTCTTCCCGATCGGCGCCTGGTCGACCTCGATCACCGCCTTGAAGGTTTCCTCGCAGCGCAGCTCGGCGAACGGCGGCGGCGCCCCGGGCGTCTCGGCGGCGAAGCCGGTCGCCGTCACGAACTGCCGCCCGGTCACCCGGGCGAGTTTCTCCTCGATCGCGTACGCGACGGCCGGGTGCAGCACATCCCGGAACAGGGTCGATTTCCCCGCACCGCTCGGGCCGGCAACCATGATCAGCCGTCCGACCGGCAGCTGCAGGTCGAAGCCCTTCAGGTTGCGAAAGCGCGCGCCGCGCAGCGTCAGGCAGCGCGGCGGCTGCCCCACGCCCACGCCGGTTTTCGCCTTCCGCCATCGCCGGCGCAGCCCACCCAACAGGCCTCCTGCCGAAACCTCCCGGTAGGCGCCGCGCAACGGATGCGGAATCCCCCGGTTGAGAAACAGGCCGGTCAGGGACTTGTCGCAGCGGCGGATTTCCTCGGGCGTTCCGCTGGCCAGCAACTCGCCTCCGTGCACGCCGGCCGCCGGACCAAGGTCGATGATCCGGTCGGCGCGGGCCATCACTTCCTCGTCGTGCTCCACCACGAGCAGCGTGTTGCCCTTGGCGCGCAATGCCTGAAGCGTCCCGATCAGCCGCTCGTTGTCGCGCGCATGCAATCCGATGCTCGGCTCATCGAGCACGTACAGCACGCCGGAAAGATTCGATCCGAGCTGCGCGGCGAGCCGGATGCGCTGCGCCTCTCCGCCGGAAAGCGTTTCCGTCGGCCGGTCCAGCGACAGGTAGCCGAGTCCGACGTGATCGAGGAACTTCAGCCGCTCCTCGATCTGCGGCCCGAGATCCTGCGTGACGACGCGGCCGCGGGCGTCGAGTTCGAGCCGGCGCAGATGGGCCAGCAGGATCTCGGGTGTGCTCGCCAGGAGCTCCGGCAGCGAGAGCGCGTACGCCGCCGATGCCAGGGCGCGCGTCCCGCGTCCGAGCCGCGGCGGCGAAACGACTGCGAGCTTCGCGGATCCCTTTCGTCCGGCCGCGCTCCGGTCGGCCTGGAAATGGAGTTTCACCGCCCGCGACACCCGGTTCAGCCGCGCACCGTGGCACTCCGGACATGGCGAACCCGTGTCGGCGACGTCGTCGGCGGAATCGATCCCGAACTCCCGCAACCGCGCCGCCGGGTCGTTTTCATCATCCTCGTCGGGCTCCAGCATCCAGGGAAACACCCGACCGTGGCCGCGGCAGCTCGGGCACCAGCCGCGCGGCGAGTTGAACGAAAAATTCTTCGGATCCAGCTCGGGAAAGGACTCGCCCGTTTCCAGGTCCGTCCGCGTGGTGGAGAACCAGGAGAGGATCTCATTCTGTGACGTGACTACGAAACACGCCCCCTTGCCCAGCCGGAGCGCCTGCGCAAGCCGGGCGTTGAGCGTCGCGGAAGCGGGCGCAGCGTCGCGGGCGTCGGTTTCGGCGCGGCGGTCACGTCCGCGCGTTTTTCGCTCCGGCGCCGGTTCCGCGGGCGGCGGCAAGTCCTTCAGATCCGCCACCACGACCTCGATGTCGTGTTCCTTGTACCGGTCGAGTTTCTGGAAACCGTCGACCGGCTGGAGCCGTCCGTCGGCGCGCATGAGCTCGAACCCCTGGCGCCCGATCCAGGTTGCGATCGGCTGGTGGTGTCCCTTGCGGCCGCGGATCAGCGGCGCGCAGAGGTACAGGTGCTTCGCCCGCCGCGCCTGCGGCGTGGCCAGCACGCGGGCGAGCAGCACCTTCGAGCTGGCCGGCCGACAGCGGCTGCACCGGGCGGTCGGTTTCGGGATGGTGCTGGACGCCGAGGCGGGCGTAGAGGAGCCGCAGATACTGCGCGACCTCCGTGATCGTCGCGACTGTGGATTTGCGGGAACCTCGCGTGACGCGCTGCTCGATCGCGACCGTCGGCGGAATCCCGGTGAGCCGGTCGATCGCCGGACGGGGCAGCTGTTCCACGAACTGCCGCGCGTACGGCGACATCGATTCCATGAAACGGCGCTGGCCCTCGGCGAAAATGATGTCGAAGGCGAGCGTCGACTTGCCGGACCCGGATACGCCGGTGACGACCGAAAACTGGTGGTGGGGAATCGTGAGACGAGAGGTTCTTCAGGTTGTTTTCGCGGGCGCCGGTCACGACCAGCATGTCGTGGCCGTTCGTGCCGTTCACGCCGTAGGGCGCCGCCGGTTCCGCGGCCAGCGGCAGCGGCTCCCGCTCGACGGCTTGCGCCTCCGCGAGGGCGGCTCGGAGAAACGGCGACGTGGCGGTGTCCGCGGCGGCGACAGCTTCGGGCGTGCCTTCAGCGACGATCTGGCCGCCGTTCGCGCCGGCATCCGGCCCGATCTCGAGCAGCCAGTCGGCGCATTTCAGCACGTCGAGATTGTGCTCGATCACGACGAGGCTGTGTCCGCGATCGACGAGCTCCTGCAGGACGGAGAGCAGCCGCTTCACGTCGTGCCGGTGCAGTCCCGTGGTCGGTTCGTCGAGCAGCAGCAGCGCGCCGGTGCCATCCGGGGCCGCAACGGCGGAGTCCTCGGGGCCGCCGAGCTCACCGAGATAGCGCACCAGTTTCAGCCGTTGCGACTCGCCGCCGCTCAGCGTGTTCAGCGGCTGGCCGAGCGTCAGATAGCCCAAGCCCGACCGCGTCGAGCGTCGCCAGCCGCCGGCGGATCTCCGGCTGATCGCGCGAAGAGCAGCAGGGCGTCCGGACACGCTCGTCGCCGAGCAGGTCGGCGACGGACCGGTCGTTCCACGCGATGGCCAGCACCTCGGGCTTGAAGCGCCGCCCCTCGCAGATCGGGCAGGGGACGAACACATCGGAAAGGAACTGCATCTCGACGCGCTCGTAACCCAGGCCCTGGCAGTGGTCGCACCGGCCCTCGCCGCTGTTGAACGAAAAGCTGGAGGCGGTGAAGCCGGCCGCCTGCGCCGCCGGGCGTCGCGGCATACAGCTCCCGGATCAGTTCCCAGGCCTCGACTGTAGAGGGCGGGGTTCGACCGCGGCGTGCGCGAGAGCGGCGATTGGTCGACGAGCACGATCTCGGAGAACGCCTCGCTCCAGCTCGATCGCCGCGATCGCCGCCGGATCCTCGGTCGGCTGGCGATTCCTGCGCAGGAGGCCCTGATGGATCACGTTGTCGAGCAGGGTCGATTTGCCCGAGCCCGAAACGCCGGACAGGCAGACGAACCGGCGAAGCGGAAGTCGCAAGGTCGAGGTTCGCGACGTTGTGCTTGGTGGCGCCGGTCGAAACGGAGCCAGCGCGTCGCGCCGGCGGCGGTCGCCCCGACCACCGGCCGGCGCCGGGGCGGTCGTGGCGATCGTTTCCGCGGCCGGAAAAATATGCGCCGGTGATGCTGTCGGGCGAACGCAGCATCGCCGCCACCGTGCCCTCGAACACGATCCGGCCGCCGCGAACTTCCCGGCTCCGGTCCCACCTCGATGACGTGATCGGCGGCGCGGATCATCGCCTCGTCGTGCTCGACGACCACGACCGTGTTGCCCGCGTCCGGTCAGCGACCGGATGATGCCGATCAGCCGGTCGATGTCGCGCGGGTGCAGCCCGACGCTCGGTTCGTCGAGCACGAACAGCGTGTCGACGAGCGAGGTGCCGAGGCAGCCGGTCAGGTTGACGCGCTCGACCTCGCCGCCCGAAAGGGTGCGCGAGGGCCGGTCCAGCGTGAGATAGCCGAGGCCGACCTCGCTCGAGATAGCGCAGCCGGGTGACGATCGAATCGTGGGCGAGGTCGGAACTGTGATTGGAGGACCGGCGGTCGGCGGCGGCGGGACGGGCGTCGGCGACCTCGGCGAGCAGGTCGCTCACGGGAAGCTGATAGAGCTCGGGCAGGGTGCGGCCGCGCCATTTCCAGCAGAGCGCCTCCGGCTGCAGCCGCTGGCCGCCGCAGGCCGGGCAGGGGTTGTAGGCGCGGTACCGCGCGAGGAAGACCCGCACGTGCATCTTGTACGTGTGCTTCTCGAGCCACGGAAAAACCCTTTCACGCCGTACCAGTAGTTGGGCCACGTCTTCCCGCCCTCCTCGCCGTAACCCGGTTCGCCGTCGACGATGAAGTCGCGCTGCTCGGGCGTGAGTGCGGCGAACGGCACGTCGGTCGGAATCCGTTTCTTGCCGCGTGAAACACGAGCAGGTCGTCCTTCGACTCGCTGTAGATGTCGCTTTCCCAGCACTTGATCACGCCCTCGTCGATCGAGAGGGAGTGGTCCGGGAGCGCGAGCCGGTAGTCGATCTCGATCACGCGGCCGAACCCGCGGCATTGCGGGCACGCGCCGAGCGGCGAGTTGAACGAGAACAGCGCGGGCGTCGCCGCGCGAAAGGTGCGGCCGGTCTAGGGCGAATGCAGTCCGCGCGAATAGTGGCCGATCCGGTGCAACGCCGTCGCCGGAGAACAGTGTGCACCTCGCCGCGCCCGAAATGCATCGCCGTCTCGACCGCCTCGATGAACCGGCTGCGCCCGGCCGCGGTCGAGCGCGATCCGATCCTGCACGACGAAGATGTCGGGGGGCCCGGCGAGTTGTACCTCGAGCGCGGCGGCGTCCAGCGCGAGCAGCTCGTCGATCCGATGGACCGCGACGACCGGGCCGCCGTTCGCCGGAGCCGCAGCCGGTTGATCTTTCGTCACCGGCGAAACCGCCGCGACGGCGGTCACCGGCCGCAGCACCCGCACGTAGGACTGGTTCTTCAGGCTTTGGAGGATCTCCGGCCAGCGAGGTTCGCCGGGCGCGAAACCTGGAAGGCGACGATGACCGGCTGGCCGGCGAATGGACGCGGATGGTCTTGTCCCAGATCGTCTGCGGGTTGTCGTCCTCGACCTTCTCGCCCGGTCTCGGGATCGAAGCATTCCGCGACGTGGCTGAACCAGACTTTGAAGAAATCCGTCAGCTCGGTCATCGTCCCGACGGTCGAGCGCGACGACTTGACCGTGTTCGTCTGCTCGATGGCGATCGAAGGCCGGATGTTCTCGATCGAGTCGACCTTCGGCTTGTCGAGCAGATCGAGGAACTGGCGGGTGTACGCGCTGAAGGTCTCGACGTAGCGGCGCTGGCCTTCGGCGTGCAGCGTGTCGAAGACGAGCGAGGACTTGCCCGCGCCGCTCAGGCCCGTGACGACGACGTAACGGCCGAGGGGCACGTCGAGATCGAAGCCCTTCAGGTTGTTCTGGCGGACGCCCCGGAGGCGGATGCATTCGGGGGCGGAGTGGGGAGATTTGACCACGGAATTCAGGGATGGACACGGTCGCGGCGAACGCAACTCGCCGCCGGAAACGGCCCGCCTCTGCTGACACAACGTTGTCAGGAGCGCGCGGCGGATGCGACGTTGGCCGACGCCACGCCGCCCAGTTTTGCGAAGAGATCGAGATACGCCTGCACCTGCCGGGCGGGATCGAAGGTTGTGCGGGCGAAGGTGCGCGCCTCGTCCGACCGGACCGCGCGTTCCGCGGCCGGAGCGAGCGCCAGACGTTCGACCGCGGAGCGAAATGCCGTCGGGTCGTCGCGCTCGATGACCCAGCCCGTGCGTCCGGGCAGGAAGCTCTCGCGAATGCCCTGCGCCGCGTAGGCGACCGCCGGCAGTCCGTGCGCCTGGGCCTCGATCAGGAAGTTGGAAAGCGATTCGCTCCAGGACGCATGCACTGCCGCGTCGGCGGCCGCGTACAGCGGTGACGGGTCGCGCTGCAGGCCAGGAAACCGGACCCGGGCGGCCACGCCGAGCTCCCCGGCGCGACGCTCGCAGGCCGCCCGCGCCGGGCCGTCGCCGGCGAGCCAGAGCTGCCAGTCGAGGGAAGCGGGGAGGCCCGCGGCGAGATCGACCAGCTCGCGCTGGTTCTTCTCGGCGCGGAACATCGCGACACACAGCATCACGAACGTGCCCGGACCCGCACCCTGCGCCGCTCGCACCTCCGCGCGTTTCGCGCCGGCGTCCGCGGGAAACACGAGCGCGTTGTGGATCACGCTGATCCGCTCCGCGGGGACGCCATGATGCCGCGCCAGCGCCTCGCCGGACTCATGGCTGTTCGCGACGACGTGCCGGACGGACGCCAGCGATTTCCGAAAGAGCCAGGGCAGGGACTTGCCCGTTCGCATCGTGGCGACCACCGCTCCCCGAGGCGACTGCCGGTCGAGCCGGCGCTGGAGCCGGCCGCCGTAGGAGTTGGCGATCCGTCCCATGCAGAGGACGACTGCGGGCGCCTCGGCGGCAACCCGGCGCAACAGTCCGGGCGCATACCAGTCGAGTCCGGTGTCGAAGGACTGCAGGGCGGCGAGCCGAACCGCTGGCGCCACCGTTTTTCGCAGCACGCCCCCGGGCCGGAAGGTGAGCAACGTCGCCGCGTGCCCGGCCGCGGCGAAGGCGTTGGCCAGCAGCACGCTTTGCCGCTCCGTTCCGCCACTGCGCAGATGATCCTGCAGGATCAGGATTTTCATTGCGGGACCCGGCGGCGCGCGGAAAGTGGGCGGACAACCATGCGTTCGCCCCTCGTTCAACTGCTGCTCCGCTGGGCCGTGCTTGCCGTCGGCGTGATCCTGGCCACGAAGCTCGTGCCCGGCATCCGATGCGACAGCGGGACGGCACTGGTCGCCGTCGTGTTGCTGCTGAGTTTCTGCAATGCGATCCTCAAGCCGGTGCTGGTGCTGTTCACGCTGCCGTTCATTTTGCTGACACTGGGGCTGGGCGTGATCGTGATCAATGCCTTGTTGTTCCTCTTCGTCGGACGGCTCGTCGACGGATTCCACGTGGCGGGATTCTGGTCCGCCGTCGGCGGCGCGCTGATCGTGAGCCTGACCAATCTCTTCTTGAGCGGATTCACGAAGCAGCGCCCGGGTCCGCCGGCGCCCCCCGCGGCGCGGCGCGACGAAAAGGGCGACGTGATCGACATCTGAGTGCCCGCCGGATCGGCGCGGCGCCGCCACGCGCAGCCGGGACGTGGTTCGAGGCGCCGCCGTGCTCGACCTGGATTCAATTTGACCGGGCGCACCGCCCCGGCGACGGTGGGCCAAAGTCCACCCATTTCACATATGGCTGATACCGTTGAATATGATCTGGTCGTCGTCGGCGGAGGTCCCGCGGGTTACGCCGGAGCGATCCGCGCCGGGCAGCTGGGCAAGCGGGTTGCCTGCGTCGAAATGGAGCGCGCCGGCGGCACCTGCCTGAACTGGGGCTGCATCCCGACGAAGGCGCTGCTCAAGAGCGCCGAACTCTTCCAGAAGATGAAGAAGGCGGAGACCTACGGGCTGTCCGCGAAGGACATGTCGTTCGACTTCGCGAAGGTGATGGAGCGCTCGCGCGGCGTTTCCGGTCAGATGGCGCGTGGCGTCGAGTTCCTGTTTCGCAAGAACAAGGTCGACTACATCGTCGGCCGGGCCCACGTGCCGGCGGCCGGCATGGTCGAGATCACCGAGGGGGAACAGAAGGGAAAATATCTCAAGGCGAAGAACCTCCTGATCGCCACCGGCTGCAGGATGCGGCGCCTGCCCGATCTGCCCGTCGACGGCGCGCGGGTGATGACCTCGCGCGAGGCGCTCGCGAGCAAGACGCTGCCGAAGTCGATCGTGATCGTCGGCGCCGGCGCGATCGGCGTGGAGTTCGCGTATTTCTACAACGCTTTCGGCACCAAGGTCACCCTGGTGGAAATGCTTCCGCAGATCCTGCCGCTCGAGGACGAGGAGGTCGCGAAAACCCTGCACCGCTCGTTCGAAAAGCAGGGCATCGCGCTGCATCCGGGAACCAAGTGCGAGAATTTCCGCGTCGGCCGGGACTCGGTGCGGCTGAACCTGGTGAAGGACGGAAAGTCGGAGGAGATCGAGGCCGAGACCGTTCTCTCGGCGATCGGCGTCGTCGCCAACCTCGAGGGCGTGCTCGGGCCCAGCCTGAAGATCGAGCTCGACCGCAACTACGTGAAGGTGGGCGACGACTATCAGACGAACGTCAAGGGCGTGTACGCCGCCGGCGACATCATCGGGCCGCCCTGGCTGGCCCACGTCGCCACGTTCGAGGCGGTGAGCGCGGTCAACGGAATGTTCGGCCACGGCAAGCCGCACCGGGTGAAGAACTTTCCCGGCTGCACGTATTGCCAGCCGCAGGTCGCGAGCACCGGGCTGACCGAAAAGGCCGCGAAGGAAAAGGGCCTGAGCTACAAGGTCGGCAAGTTCCCGTTCACCGCGTCCGGCAAGGCCGTCGCGTCGGCCGAAAGCGAGGGCTTCGTCAAGGTCATCAGCGACGCCGAGACGGGCGAGATTCTCGGCGCGCACATCATCGGCTCCGAGGCGACCGAACTGATCGCCGAATACGGACTCGCGATGGAGCTCGAGGCCACCGTGGAGGAGATCCACCGGACGATCCACGCGCACCCGACGTTGAGCGAGGCGGTGATGGAGGCGGCGGCGGCCACGACCGGCGAGGCGATCCATATCTGACGCGCCGCCCCTCGCGGAGCCGGTGCGGGTTCCGCGGATACGGACCGCCGGGCCGCGTCACGGTCGCGGCCGCGCCGGAGTCAGGCGGACGCCGGCGTTCACGTTTCCGCGCCCAGCTCGTTCGTGAGCACGAGGCACCGCAGCACCTCCGCCACGCTCCATGCCTGCGCGATGCAGCCGCGGGGAGTGAACGGCGGCTCGGCGTCGAAGATCTCGCTGATCGAGCCGACGCACGCCTCGTTCAGGTGCTCGGCGAATGCCGTGAGGAATTTGCGGGCCCCGGCGGCATCGCCGGGATGCACCTTCAGCCACGCGTCGATGAACGGACCGATCAGCCACGCCCAGACCGTGCCTTGATGGTAAGCGGCGTCGCGCGAGCGCAGATCGCCGTAGTACTTCGGCTTGTAGTCGCGACTGTCGGGACTCAGGGACCGCAGGCCGAAGGGCGTGAGCAGCTGGGCGCGCGCCCGCTCGAGCACCGGCTCCCAGCGCTCCCGCGCGAGCACCGGGTGGGGCAGCGCGATCGCCAGCACCTGGTTCGGACGGATCGAGGCGTCGTCCCCGCCCGGCGGATCCATGACGTCGACGACGTCGAAGAGGCAGTTGAGCTCCGGGTTCCAGAAACGCCGGTTGAACGATTCCCGGGCGCGGCGGGCGTGGCCCGCGATCTCGTCGGCCCGGCCGTTTTCGCCGGCGCCGCGCAGCCAGTCGGCGAGCAACTCGAGCGCGTTGAACCACAGCGCGTTGATCTCGACCGCCTTTCCCCGGCGCGGCGTCACGACCCAGTCGCCGACCTTGGCGTCCATCCACGTGAGCTGGTACCCCTCCGCCCCCTGCCGCAGCAGCCCGTCGGCGGGATCGACGCCGATGCCGAACTTCGTGCCCTTCAGATGGTGTTCCACGATGTCCTGGAGCACCGGCAGCAGCGCGTTGAGGGTCTCGCGCTCCCCGGTCGCGCGGACATAGCGGTCGACCGCGTGGAAGTACCAGAGCGAGGCGTCGGCGGTGTGATAGAGCCCGTCGTTCCGGCCTTCCGGAAACAAATTCGGGATCAGTCCGTCGCGGACGTACTGGGCGAACGTGCGCAGGATCCAGGCCGCCTCCGTGAACCGCCCCGTCGCCAGCGTCAGGCCCTCGAGGCTGATCATCGTGTCGCGTCCCCAGTCGGTGAACCAGTGGTAGCCGGCGATGACGCTGCGCAGCTCGTCGCCGGCGGCCCGCGCCCGTGCGGCGTCCTTCACCCGTCCGGCCGGGGCGATGACGAAATTGTCCGCCGCCAGCACCAGGTCGGCCGCCAGTCCGTGCTGGGCGCGCGGATTCGCGATCCGGAGCAGCCGGCGGCGCCGGGCCTGTTCCGTCGCCAGCGCGGCCTCCGGATCGAGCGCCCCGATCGTGTGCCAGTCCTCGGTGGACGCGATCAGGGTCAGCGACGCGTTGGGCTCGAACTCCACCGAAAAATATCCGGGCGTCCACAACGCACCCCGCGCCTCGTAGCCCCGCTCGGCGTCGCGCTGGTAGACGATCTCGCGGACGGCGCCGCCCTCCTGGATGAACCGCGCGGCCCGGACGGAGACGGTGAGCCGGAGCGGCGGGTAATCCTGCTTGCGGGCCCGGATCTCGAAGCGCTCGCCGATGGCGACGACCTCGTATTCGGCGGTCGGTTCGCCCACGCTGCCCTCGAACCGGCGGAAATGCACCGAGGGCTGCAGGTTCAGCAGCAGGCCCTTCACGTCCGAGAGCAGCGTGAAGCCGACGTGCACCGTGTTCTGCAGGTACGGCATGACGATGCGCTTTTCGATCTGCACGCCGTCCACGTCGTACCGCCAGACCGGCATGTGGTTCTCGAGGCGGAATTCGACGAGATGGTTCTGCGCCTGGGCGTCGTTCGGCTGGTCCTCGCCCGCGCCGCCAAACCGGACGAGCCGCCGGTCGGGCAGGGTCAGCCACTGCTCGAGGTGGTTGAACATCGTGGTCCGCCCCAGCGGCGCAGCCAGGGCCGCGATCAGCAGGCCGTGATAGCGCCGGGTGACGGCGCCGGAAATCGTCCCGGACGCGTAGCCCCCGAGTCCGTTCGTGATGAGCCACTCCTGGTTGAGCACGTCCGTGATGCGCCGGGCATCACCGCGCAGCTCAATCCTTCTCGCTGAGTCGGGCACGCGGGAGGTCTCGGTCTTCATCGGGTTTCAAAAATACCGCGGAGTGCCGCGGAAGCCGCCAGCCGTCGGTCGTTTCGACTGCCGGCGTGCCGCCGCCGCCGTATTCCGGCGACTCGCTCGACCACAGCACCGACCAGCCGCGGCCGAGCAGGGGCGCGAGGAGCGGCTCCGGCGCGACGTCCAGCCGCAGGTCGCTGCCGAGGTTGACGAGCAGGAGCCGGTCGTCGTCGGTTTCGGAGAAGAAGCGGATGGCGAACGCCTCGCGGGTGAGGACGGCGCCATCGATGACGGAGAACTGCCGCAGCGTCGCCTCGGCGCGACGCAGCCGCAGCAGGTCGCGATGCAGGCGGAGGCTCGCGGAATCGCGCATGACCTCGGCCGGGTCCAGCTTGCAGCGCTCGTAGGTTTCCGCCGACTCGGGCGGCGCGAGCACCGCCTGGGCCTCGGGGCGATCGATGCTCGAAAACTGGCGCAGGAAGCCGGTGCGGCCGGCGCGCACTTTCTCCGCGAGTTCCGGACCGTGGTCGGCGAAAAACAGGAACGGAGCCGAGGAGCCGAACTCCTGGCCCTGGAACAGCAGCGGGACCTGCGGCCCGAGGAGCAGGAGCGCGGTCAGCGCCCGCAGCTGGCCGGGGCTGGTCAGCCGGTCGAGCCGCTCGCCGCGGAGCGAGTTCGCCACCTGGTCGTGGTTCTGCAGGAAGACCACGAACCGCAGCGGATCGAGGTCGAGGGCCGGATGTCCCCGCCGGTGCCGCTGCCACCGGTACCACTGGCCCTGGTACAGGAACCCGCGCTTGACGCACGAGATGAACTCCTGCGCATCGCCCCGATAACCGCTGTAGTACGCCTCGGCGTTTCCCGTGGCGGCGACCATCGCGGCGTGGTGAAAATCGTCGTTCCAGAGCGCATCGAGCCCGAAGCCGCCCGCCGCCGCCGGACGCGCCAGGTTCGCGTGCTGGCATTCGTTTTCCGCCACGAGGCAGAGCTGGCGCTGACCCGCGGCCGCCCGCACCGTCGCGGAGATCTCGGCGAGGATGTGGACGGCGGACCGGTCGAAGATCTGCTGGGTCGCGTCGAGCCGGAGTCCGTCGAAATGGTACTCGTCGATCCAGTACCTCGCGTTGCAGAGGAAGAACTCGCGCACCGGGGCCGAGCTGGGGCCGTCGAAGTTCATCGGTTCGCCCCACTCGTTCGCGTACCGCGTGCTGAAGTAGTCGGGGGAAAACTCCTTCAGGTAGTTCCCGTCCGGCCCGACGTGATTGTAAACCACGTCGAGGATGACCATGAGACCGAGCTCGTGCGCATGGTCGATGAAAGCGCGGGCGTCGTCGGGGCCGCCATAGATCCGGCACGGCGCGAACAGCGCGACGCCGTCGTAGCCCCAGCCGAACCGGCCGGGGAAATCCGCGACCGGCATGATCTCCACGACGGTGATGCCGAGTTCGGCCAGCCGTCGCAGCTGCCGGCGCGCGGCCGCCCAGGTGCCTTCCGGCGTGAACGTGCCCAGGTGCAGTTCGTACATCACCCATTCCGCCGCGGGGCGGCCGCGCCACGCCTGGTCCGTCCAGGGAAACGACGGATCGACCACCTCCGACGGGCCATGCGGCCCCTCCGGCTGGAACCGCGAAACCGGATCGGGATAGGCTCCAGCCCCGCACTCGATCTTGTACCGCGAACCGGCGCCGGCCGTGGCGGCGCACCCTGAAAAATAGCCGCCGGGTTCGGACGCCAGCGGCACGGAGGTGAGGGGAGCGTCGCCCGGCCCGAGCAGCTGGATCGAGCAGCCCCGCGCGGCCGGCGCCCACACGCGGAAATGCACGCCTCCTTCCGGCATCGGCTCTGCGCCCACCGGCAGCCGCCGGCGTGGCGACACCGGTGCACCGGACGTGCGGGAGGCTGCCGCGCAACCGGCGTCGAGATCGGTCGGGTTCATGCGGATGCAGGCGCGAGCCGCCGCACGGTTCGAAGCAACGGAATCAGATCCGGCCGGGCAGCGAGGGCTCGCGCGACCGGACGGTTTCGTCGCGAGGGCCGCGAGGGGCGGCCGCCCACCTGTTGGAATGCCGTGCACATGAGGCGCCGCACCTTAGCGCGTAGGCTGCATGCCCGCCATCGGAGCGCGCCCCACCGGGGCGATGGGAGCGTTGCTGACCTCGCCGGCGCCCGGCTTCCACGACGGAGAAAGCGTGAGGATTCCGTCACGCGCCCACCTCCGCGACCCGACGGGCGTCGCTGCCCTGCGCGACGAGTGCCGCGACCGCGGCGGCCAGCTCGTCCAGCCGCACCTGGAAGGGCGAATGCGTCGGCAGATCGATGTCTTCGCGGCGCCGCTCGCGGGTCGATTTGCCGACGATCACGCCGTACGGCATCCCGGCGCTGCCGCAGAGCGAATAGTAGTAGGGTGCACGCAGGTCCGACGGGAGGAGTTCGAGGACGCGGGTGCCCGGCCGGCAGAAAACCAGATTGGCGAGCGCGGCACCGTGCACTCCGATCACGTGGGAAACGTCGGCGAGCTTCACGTGCAGATCCGTCTGCCCGGCGGGATCGAACGCCTCGAAGCCCGCGCGGACCAGCTCGGCCTCCACCTCCGGGGCGTTCAGCAGGCCGCGCTTGCCCCGGCGCAGGAGATACACGCGGCGGTGGCGGGCGACCTCGGGCGCCGGAAAGCGGCGGCGGTAGAATTCCGCGACCCAGGGCGGATAGTACCCCAGGACTCCTGGATACGACGGCTGAAGCAGGGTCTCGCAGAGAAACTGGTCGCGCGGCGCCGGATGGATCAGTTTTTCGCCGGGCAGGCCGAGCGACGCGAGCACCCACGCTGCGGTGGCGCCGGGGAAAGCCGGCAGGAGGACGTGATCGACCGAGCCGAGCGACATGCCGGCCCGTTCGAAAAGTTCCAGCCGGGCGACGCAGTCGATCAACCAGTGGCAGAAGTTCGTCGCGCCATGTGCGCTGCAGAGATTCAGCGTGACGCCGGCCAGGGGGCGCGGCCGGTGGTGCACGGTGAGACTGTAGACGAACGACGTCCGCCGGTTCCCGCCGAAGCAGAAATCTCCCAGGAACGTATCCCGTGGCGCGACACACCACCCGTGCATCGAAATGACCCGAGCGTGGTCGAGCCGCGCGATACCCTGTTCGGGCCAGTCGAAATGCGAACCTCCGGCAAACGGCAGCCGCCCGTCGGCGGGCAGCCAGAAAGGAGCCGCCACGTCACCGCTGCGGGCGGGCAACACGCGAATCCATGATGTGCCGTGCCGGCGCGCGTACGCCGGCCAGCTCTGCCACCGTCGCGGCGGTCCAAACGCGGCTGACGTTCCGGGGAGCAGCCGCCACACCGCGCGCGGCAGGATCGGCAGCGAATGCGCCAGCAGCCGGGAGCGCAGCGCCCCCACCCGGAGCCGAAAACCGGTGAACCGTTCGGAAATGAAAACGTTCGTCGCCACTGTCACCTCGCAGAGAAGACAGCCGGGCAGGCGCGGGTTCGCCGAATGACCCGGCCCGGCCCGCCTTCCGGATCCGCACCGGTGCGGAGAACGGGGTTTTTCGGATCCGGCTCGCTTGCGCCAATGCGGGGCGGACCGCTCCTCGCGCCTGCCAGCAGCGCGGAGGACGAAGTCCGACGCGATGCTAGCCGTTGAGCGAGCCGACGGGTACCGCCGTCTTCAGCTCGACCTTGATCCAGCCAGGCTGTCGCTCGTCGAACGCACGGTAGGCGTCGAGCACGTTGTGCAACGGTTCGCGATGGGTGAGCACCTGCAGCGGATCGACGGTTCCCGTGCTGATGAGGTCGATCAGATGGGGCAGATACTTGCGGTGATTGCAGTTTCCCATGTTGACCGAGAGGTTCTTGTTCATCGCCTTGCCGAGGGAAAACTCCTGCACGTTCTCCGGGTAGACGCCGATGATCGCGATCGTGCCCGCCTTGGCCACGGCCTCCACCGCCCAGTCGATCGCCTGCGTCGGCGCGTTCCCCGGCCGCCAGGTGTTTCCCTGCGGGTGGGTTTCGGGCGCGATGTTTCGCAGCTGCCGGTCATACCGCGGACGCTCCTGCTCCGATTTGCCCGCGCCCGGCCCCGCGTGCGGCCGGACCGCATCCACGCCCACCGCGTCGATCGCCCGGTCGACGCCGATCCCGCCGGTGAGCCGGCGAACCGCGTCGACCGGATCCTCCGCGTTGAAGTCGATCGTCTCGGCGCCCTGCTTGCGGGCCATCAGCAGGCGCGTCGGCTCGGTGTCGATCGCGAGGATCCGGCTCGCGCCGAGCAGCTTCGCGCTCGCGATCGCGAACTGGCCGACCGGCCCGCAGCCGAACACGGCGACGATGTCACCCGATTTGATCTCGGCGAGCTTCGCCCCGAAATAGCCCGTGGGGAAAATATCGGAGGCGAGGATCGCCTCGTCGTCGTTGATGCCATCAGGCAGCTTGACCAGGCCGGCGTTCGCGAAGGGCACCCGGGCGAACTCCGCCTGCAGCCCGTCGAATGGTCCGGTCATCTTCGGGCCACCAAAAAGGGCCGTGCCGGCCTGCGGCCCGTTCGGGTTGGCGACGTCACACTGCGCGAAATACCCGGCCCGGCAGTACGCGCACGAGCCGCAGCCGATCGTCGACGGGATCACCACGCGGTCGCCAACCCGGAGATTGCGCACGTCGGGCCCGAGCTCCTCCACGATTCCCACGCCTTCGTGACCCAGGATCGTGCCCGGCTCCATTCCCGGCATGGTGCCGCGCACCATGTGCAGATCGGTGCCGCAGATGGCCGCGGCGGTGATGCGAACGACGGCGTCCGTGGGCGCCTGCACCCTCGGCTCAGCGACCTCTTCGAGACGGATGTCTCCGATTCCGTGAAAAACGACAGCTTGCATGTGTGACTCCCCGGTTGTGTTGCGACGCGCTCGGCAGCGGAAGAAGCCGCCCCGAATCCGCGCACGTTAGCCAGTCGGGCCGCCGGCCGGTATCGGTTTGGGCCCCGTACTCAACGGCGGTGCCGGCGCACCCGTGCGCCATAGGGCGACCTTCCCGGTAGAACGGCACGCGCTCCGTTCCGTCGCGGCCGACCGGCAAGCGCGGTCGGGCGGGAGGGTGAGCGTCGGGTTCTGGGGCGCCTCGCGTCGCGAGCGGCGCTGGCGTCGGGCTGTCCGTCGTTACGCCAGGCCTTCGGCCATCGTGCGCATCTGCACCTCGATGATCCGCGACTTCCGCGACTGCGTGCAGGCCAGCAGCACGACGGCCGCGACATCCTCGGGATCCAGCATCTCCGACTGCGCGACACCTTCCGGCGTCCGGCCTTTGCCGAGCGCAAACTCCGTCTTCACCCCGCCGGGGCAGATCGCGCCGACCTTGATCCCGCTCTCGCGCAGCTCGCGGTCGAGCGCCTGGGCGAACCCGACCTGGGCAAACTTGGTCATGCAGTACACCGCTTCGCCGCCGAAGCCGTAGACTCCGGCCATCGACGAAATCATCAGGATCGTCCCGGACTTCTGCTGCTGCATCACCGGGACCGCATGGCGGGTGAACAGGAAGCTCGAGCGCACGTTCGTGTCCATCATCTCGTCGTACTCGTCCGCCGACGTGTCGGTCAGCGGCTTGTAGTTTCCGACCCCCGCGTTGTTGATCAGAATGTCCAGCCGGCCGAACGCCTCGGCGGCCTTCTTCACCGCGGCCACGGCCGTGGCCTCCTCACGAACGTCGCCGGTCACGATCGCAGCCCGGCCACCGGCCGCCTCGACCTCCTTCTTCAGCGCATCGAGACGCTCCCGGCGACGGGCGGTGAGCACGAGGCTCGCGCCTTCGGCGGCCAGCGCGCGGGCACACGCCCGGCCGATGCCGGCGCTCGCTCCGGTGATGAGAATGACTTTGCCTTCGAGTTTCTTGGACATGGTTTTCGGGTGAGTCGGAGGTTGCTGCAGGGTCTGGCGGGGATGGGCGATCGGCCTGCCGCGGAGACCGATACGCTGGCACGCAATCGGCATCCCTCAAGGCCGTTCGCGTCAGGAGCCGGTCGGATCTCGCTCGCCCGGCCTGCCGGCCGGAGCGCCCGGCCGGCTCAGACGAGCGGACGGTTCAACTCGGTTCGCCACGCGGACGGGTCGGGGTTCGATTCGGGACCGACGACGTAACATTCCCAGAGGTTCGCCGCCGGCGTGAGCCCGCGGGCCTCGATCCACGCCTCGAGTTCGCGCCAGGTGGACGACAGCCCTTCGTACCGGCCATGGTGCAGGAGCCGCGCGACGCGGGCGGCAGGCAGGGCGGCGGACTCGATCCGGCCGGTGGCGGCGATCCGGCGCGCAACGGGGAATCCGATCTCGAAGTCGAACACGTCCGGATCCAACCGCAGGTGGTGATTGAACCAAGGTCCGATCGGAGGGATGCCCTGCGCGGCGAGCGCCGCCCGCAATTCGCGCAGCCTCGGCGCCATGACGTTCCGGATCCGGTCGCGCGCGACGGCGACGCGAATGATTGCCGTGAGCTGCGCGGCCACCGGAAGGATGCGCGGAGTTTCGAGCAGGCCGGGTTCGCGGTTC
Source organism: uncultured Verrucomicrobiae bacterium (assembly GCA_963705935.1). Classification (GTDB taxonomy): domain Bacteria; phylum Verrucomicrobiota; class Verrucomicrobiia; order Opitutales; family Opitutaceae; genus Opitutus. Next base: position 1,180,513 of record OY970130.1, read on the forward strand.
ATGGCGCGTCGGTTCACCGTAACAACGGACAAGCCGACGTTCGGCGGACAGGCTCCGCACGCGTCGCCGGCGCGGCAGACGGCCCGCAACGACCCGCGCCGGCGGCGGGTCGGGGAGTTCGGCGACCGCTGAATCTCGACTGGGCCGGATCGGGCGATCGCGGATTCGGCAGCCCTGAACCCACGCGGAGAGGAAGCAATCTCATGTTAGCGTAGGGCGTCGGTCGTGCCTTGCGCGTTTCCGCGATTTCAACCGATCTCCTTCACCTTCACCCATGAGACGCTGCTTCCTGGTTCTGATGATCTCTATTCTTCCGTCGGTCGCCCGGCCCGACTGGCGCAGCGATGCAGACACGCGGATCGAGCGCCTCCGCAAGGGCGACCTCGCGGTCGAGTTGCGCGACGCCTCCGGCGCGCCCGTCAAGGCGGCGCAGGTCAGCTACCAGCTCCGGCATCACGATTTCCTGTTCGGCACCGCGATCGCCTACGCGCCGTTGACCGACCCGGGCGCGGACGGCCGCGCCTACCGGCAGTTCATCCTCGATAACTTCAGCGCGGTCGTGTGCGAAAACGAAATGAAGTGGTACGACGACGAGGCGGTCCGCGGGCACGAGACCTACGCGCACGCCGACGCCCTGCTGGCGTTCGCCGAGAAGAACGGGCTGCGCATGCGCGGGCACAACCTGTTTTGGGCCAAGCAGGAATTCGCGATGCCGTGGCTCGTCGCGCTCAAACCCGACGAGTTGCGGAAGGCCGTCGAGCACCGGTTGTCTTCGATCGTGAGCCGCTACCGGGGCCGGGTCGTCTGCTGGGACGTGAACAACGAGATGCTCGACGGCTCGTTCTTCCGCGACCGCCTCGGCGAGGAGATCGTGCCGTGGATGTACCAGGAAACGCACCGGCTCGATCCGAAGCCGGTTCTGTTCGTCAACGAGTACGCCATTCTCGGCAACCCGGAGAAGACCGCCCGGCTGATCGCGCTGGTCCACGAACTGCAGGCGAAGGGCGCGCCAGTCGGCGGCATCGGCATCCAGTCGCACGACAGCGACCGGCTCGCCGCCAGTCCCCAGACGGCGCAAATCGGCGGCGATCGTCCCGAGTGGATGATGAACTCGCCGCTGACGCCCGCCATGTTCCTCGACACGCTGGACCGGATCTACTCCGCCACGCGGCTGCCGATCCACCTCACCGAAGTCAGCGCGCGGACGCCGGATCCGGTCCGCCGGGCGGACGATCTCGAGATGCTGTTCCGGCTCGGGTTCAGCCACGAAGGCGTCGGCGCGATCGTGCTCTGGGGCTTCGGCGCGAAGACCCACTGGATGGGCCCGGACGCGGCGCTGGTGAACGCGGACAACACGCTCAACGCGGCGGGGGTTCGGATCAGCCACCTGCTGCGCGAGGAGTGGACGACCCGCGGTTCGGGGCGCGCCGACGCGCGGGGCCGGTTGGCGCTGCGCGGTTTCTTCGGCACCTACACGTTGAAGATCACCCGGCCCGACGGCCGCACGATCGAACGCGAGGTCAGCCTGACGAAGGACGCGCCGTCCGCGGTGGTGAATTTGTCGGAGTGATCGTGCCGGCGCGCCTGCGCGAACTGATTGGTGGCCAGGACCCGGAAAAGTCGCAGCGGGTGATCCAAGCCGTGATGAACATGTGCAAGCTGGACCTGGCCGCCCTCGAGCGGGCGTACGACGGCACGCCGGAAAAGCCCCGGCGCCGGCGCGCCCGCTAGCACGACCGCAGCAGGTGGGCAGAGTGCGGCGACGTATCGAAGTCCGGCGGGGACGCTCAGCGGCCACGCGGTCCGCGTGACGGCACGTCGCCCAGCCGGAATGGCTCCGCAATTTCAAGTGCGTCACGCCAAGGAAGCTTACCAAAGCGGGGTGATTTCCGGTGAACGTGCGACCTGCGGGAATGTCCAATTCCGCACCGCCCGCACCGGGGCCCGCCGGACGCCGGCCGACCGGGCGGATTCCCAACCCACAATCCAATCCACCATGACAGCCATTGCCGATACCACCGTAACGACCCGAGAGATTGCCAACCGACTGGTCTCGTTTTGTCGCGAGGCGAAATGGGAGGCCGCGCAGCGCGAGCTGTACGCCGACGACGCGGTCAGCATCGAACCGGAAGCCTCGCCCGCCTTCGAAAAAACCACGCGCGGACTGCCCGCCATCATCGAGAAGGGGCACAAATTCAGCGAAATGATCGAGCAGATTCATAGTCATGAGGTTTCCGATCCCATCGTGGCGGAAAACTCATTCGCCTGCACGATGCGGCTCGACGTCACGCTGCGCGGACAAGGCCGGATGAACATGACCGAGCTCTGCGTCTATGACGTGAAGGACGGAAAGGTGATCTCGGAGCAGTTCCACTCGTAGCCGGTTGCGCCGCCGAACGGGTCACAGAAGGTAACGAAGGAAACGAAGATCGCGGCGAAGAGGGCGGCCTTCTTCGTGCCCTTCGTTGCCTTCTGTGAGCATGGATCGGATCCGTGTTCATCCTCGTCCCGCCTGAGTCGGCAATTTCAGGATCGATATCGCCGCGGACTGGCGCCAGACTGTTCTGCGCCAGCCCCATGGAATACCCCGCGTTCCTTTCCTTCACCGTCACCAATGCCTGCAACCTTCGCTGCCAGATGTGTGGGCAGTGGAGTTCCACGGGCTATGTCCGCACCGGCAGTGGCCGGCGGGGCCGGCTGCTCAAGGCCGCCGAATGGATGAAGCTTGCCGACGAGGCGGCGGAGCACGGCATCACCTCGGTCCTCCTGCGCGGCGGCGAGCCGTTCATGCTGCCGGGAATTTCCCGGCTCCTCGAGCACCTGCACGATCTCGGGATGTTCGTCTCGATCGATTCGAACGGGACGCGGCTCGGCGAACATGCCGCGGAACTCGTTCGCCTCGGCCGGATTCACGTCACGGTGTCGATCGATGGTCCGGAGGCGGTGCATGATGCGGTGCGGGGAGTGCCCGGGTGCTTCGCGCAGATCCGGGACAACCTGGCGACGCTCGCCGGACTGGACCCGGGGCCGAACCGGCGCGTCAGCCGCTCCCTCTGTTTCACCATCAGCCCCTGGTCGGTGGCAGGCCTCGGCGAGATGCCGGACGTCGCCCGCCAGCTCGGCGTGGATACGATCTGCATTGTTCCGTATTGCTACATCACGCCGACGGCCGGCGAGGAGTGGCGCCGGCAGATCCACCAGCTGCTGCAACAGGACGCGTTTTCGTGGGCGGGCTTCGAACACGCCACGTCAGGGGTGGAGGCCGCGGTCTTCACCAGCCAGCATGCGCGCTTCGTCGCCTCGGTCGGCGGCCTGACCAACTATCCGTACATGCCGCTCACCGCGGCCGAATATCGCGACTGGTTCGCCGACCCCGCGATTCCGGTCGGAGCGGAGGCCTGCACGAACGTCGAGCGACTGGTCGACATCCAGCCCACCGGCGACGCGAACTTTTGTGTCGATCTCCCGGATGCATCGCTCGGGAACGTGCGGGAAAGTTCGATCGCGGAAATCTGGAACGGGGAGCCCGCGCAGCGGTTTCGCGAGCGCCGGCGCCAGGGGCCGCTGGCGGCCTGCGGTCGGTGCGTCGCGCGCCACATGGCGGACATCCGCGACTGAGTCGTTCGACGTCGAGCCGGCAGGCCTGCGTCCCGCGTCGAGCGGGGCTTTCATCCTGGATCGTCAGCCCGTCCTGCAACGGCCGGATGTCCTCCGCGTCCGCTCGTTTGCTCGATCCGGTTCGACGCAGCTCCCGCGCCAAAGTTCAAACTCGGCGTCCTGAAGCTGCCTCCAGTACATCCTATCAATGGCGCCAGCCATTGAACTCAGCAGCGGGGAGGACGTAGTCCGACCCGCTGCTACGGCGTCGTGCGGTCGAGCCGCATCGCGTGGTCGAACGGGTCGCCGACGGTGACGGCGATCGTCTTCTTCGCGCCCGTGAAATCGAATTCGCACTGCACATCCGTGGTGAGAGCGTAGAACTTCGTCGGGGATTCCGCGTGCATCACCACCTCGGCGCCGCCGAGCGAAAGCGACAGCAACCCGTCCGCCAGCCGGCGGATCTTGACGATGTTCCAGCGGCCACCGCCGTAGTCGCCGACGTACGATTGGAGCAGCGCGTCGGCCAGCATGAATTCCTTGTGGCGCGGATTGCCGAGCTCACGCACCCAGACGTTGCGGTACCGGACGGGATTCCCGTGGTCTTGGAACGCGATGGGCAGCCGTTCGGGATGCGCCTTGTACGGCGCCCGTCCGATCCAGGCCGTCGGGCCCGTCAGCTCCACGTTGTTCTGCACCAGCACGCCATTGTGAAACACGGTGAGGCGCGCCTTCGAGAGCAGGTTGCCGTCGTCGTCGAATCGGGGCGCGGTCCAGACGATGTCGTAGACCTGCCACTGTCCGGGCGGCAGCGATGCGTTGACCAGCGGCGGGTACTGTCCGTAGACCGACGCGGCGGAGCCGTCCGCGTAGGTTTTGTTCTGGTACGAGTCGAGCACCTGGATTTCGTAGCGGCCATCGCCGAAGAACACTCCGCTGTTGCCGCGGCCCTGGCTGTCGCCCTGGGGCGGAGTCGGTGCGGCCCACTCGACGTGCAGCTGGCAGTCGCCGAACGACTGGAGCGTCCGCGCGTAGCCGCTGCCGGGGACACACACGAGGGCGCCGTCGCGGACGATCCACTTCGTCGGACTGCCGTCCATTGCGACCCACTGCGCCGTGTCGTGCCCGTCGAACAGCACCGTCGCGTCCGCCGGCGGCCGGCCGGGCTGCTCCTGCGAGCTGAACGTGCCGGGCGTGACGACCGGCGGCGCCGGACGGTCGCGGTCGTGATCGAGCCAGTTGGGATCCGGTGCGCCGTGAAGCGCGAACGACGTGGCAAAGAGCAGGGCGAGGGCAGGGGGCGGGAGGATTTTCATGGTCGCAGAAGCCGGCAGCATCGTCCCTTTCGAAATGCCGGTTCAACCGAAATCCGGCCGGGCCGTCGCTCCGGGGATTCGATCCTCCAGCCGAGGCGCGCGCCGGGAACCGGTCCCGGTCATTGCGCGGGCCCGACCGCTTCGCCGGTTTCGGACGAGAGGTATCGGTCGAAGAACAGCGCCGCCTCGTTCAGTCGGATCACGCGATCGGCGAAGGGCCAGTAGGAGTGGCTCGCGAACGGGAACGACAGTGCCTGCACGTTCGGGTTGTGCTTCTTCAATGCGTCCAGCATCAGCTTCGCCTCAGTCGCATGGACCACGTAATCGTATTCGCCATGCACGATCATCACCGGCTGCTTGAGCTCGGCGGCGCGCAGGAACGGATCGATGAACTTCTCCTCTTCCGCGAAATTTTTCCGGCTCAACAGCGACTTCCAAAACTTGTACCCGAAGTCGTTGTCGAACCGCCACCGGTCGTCGCGCAGGGCCTTCCGCCAGTTCGAGACGGCTGAGGTGGCGATGCCGGCCCGGTAGAGGTCCGGGTATTTGATCAGGCTCATGTACGTTGCCCAGCCACCGAAGCTCGCCCCCATCACGGCGACGCGTTTGGGGTCGACCTCGCCCTGGGCAATGAGCTGCCGCGCCCCGTCGGCGATGTCGTCGATCACGACGGTGTCGAGTCGGGCCCGGAGCCCGGCGTTCTGGTAGGATGCGCCATAGCCCGACGATCCGCGGTAGTTCACCTGCAGCACCTCGTAACCGCGGGATGCGAAAAACTGCACCGTCGCGTCGTAACCCCAGCTGTCGCGCGCCATCGGGCCGCCGTGAATGTCGACGATCAGAGGCGCCGGTCCCTTGCCGGGGGTGATCGGACGCGTCACGTACGCGGGGATTTTCCGACCATCCCGGGCGGTGATTTCAAACGGAACCATCCTGGCGAGCGTCCGGCCCTTCAGTCGTTCGCCGCGTTGCAGCAGGGGGATGAGCCGCCGTTCGCGCGGTCGGAAAACGTAATAGGTGCCGGGATCCTGATCGCTCGCGGAAAAGTAGACGAACGTCGTGGCGTCCTCCGACCAGTCGAGGGGCAGGTTGACGTGGTCGGGAAACATGTGGTCGATCGCCTGCTGGACGGCGGCATAGACCGGATCGAGCCAGACGACCTGGGGTTTTTGCGCCTCGTAGATGATCCCGAGCAACTCGGGCGACTTCTTCGCGAAGAGCAGGTGTGAGAGCCCGCCATCGCTGGTCGTCAAATCGTATTTCGGGTGCTTCGCGATGACGCGCTTGATCACTCCCTCGGACATGCTGAAGGCCGCGAGTTCGAAATGGTCCGTGCCGAGCCGGGTCGAAACGTAGAGCGTGTCGCCATCCGGCCCGATCGAGTGAACGTCGACGGTCCGGTCCAGCAGCTGTGCTCCGCGGAAATTGAAGCGAAGCCCCGACTGCTTCGTCACATCATCGATTTCGCGCCAGCGGGCAGTGGCTGTGGACCGGAACGATACGATTTTGCTGTCGCCATCATACCGGATCCTGACCCGCGCATTGCCCCCGCGGTCGTACAGGTAGTAGCCAGACTCGGGCTCCTCGAGATTGGAGTCTTTTCCGGTGCGCACGTTGTACGCGATGGTCCAGCTTCCCTCTCGCCACCGGCTTTGCATGACCACGAGAACCTCCGGGTGATCGGCCACCGACATGATGATACGATGCGCGTCCTTGAGCAGCACTCTCGCCGCGCCGCTCTGCGTGTCGAGCAGCCACAGATTGAAATCGCTCGCCGACCGTTCGTAGCTCTTTTCCGCCACGTAGGCGAGCTCGTGATCTGAAATCCAGGTGAGGTCGTTGAGTTCATCGTCCGCGTTCGCGACCGGCAGATCGCGCACGAGCTTCATCGAGGCGAGGTCGTAGATCACGAGGTGCTTTTTGGCTTCGCGTTCGCGCACCGTGGCCAGCAGCCGCCCGTCCGCCGAAAGCTCGTGTGCGTACTCCTTGTCCGCCTTCAAAAGTTCCGCCGCCGAAAGTCGGGCCGAATTGGCGGTCAGCGCCGTGTAGTACGCCACCACATCGTACGGCTCCCGGTGCTCCGACGTGCGCACCTCCAGCCCGTGCGAGAACACGTGCAGGGAACCGACGATTTCGACTTCGCTCTGGAGCTCGGCTTCGATCGTCTTCGGTTTTCCGGCCGGCAACCGCCTGACGGGAATCAGTCGTGTGCCGATCGAGCCCTCGCTGACGAACGTCAGCAGGGCAAAACAGTCCGACAATGCCCGGTCCGCCGTGAGGTTTGCCTTGTACCGAAATCGCGTTGCGCTGGGACTCGTGCGTTCCTTCAGGGAAGCGTTGCGCAACGGATCCAGATCCGCCTGGACATCCGTGATCTCAACCATGCCCTCGCCGAAACCCGGAGCAGCCCGGACCTGGTAGTCCAGACTGTGGGGTTCTTTCTTTTCGCCGCGCTGGAGGACCTGCACGCTGGTCCGGTCACAGGTGACGACAGGCAGCAACTCGCCCTCGTAGCGGGCGAACAGCTGCATCTGCGCCATGACGGATGAACTCCGGGAAAGCAGAATCGCGACAAGCGCGAACCCAAGGGCACGGGGAGAAAGCATGGGGTCGAGATTTGCGGGGATACGAAGTGCCAGCCGCTCCGCCGATGCAATAGCTGTGCATCGACCAGGCAATGCCGGATTTCACCGGTGACCGGCCGAAGTCCGGCCGGTCCGGCTCCGTGGCGCGCCGAGCCGACGACAGGGCATGTATCCGTTCTCCGAGCCAGCCGTGCGACCCGCCGCCGCCGCTACTCGGCGCGGAGGGCGATCATCGGGTCGACGCGGGTCGCGCGGCGGGCGGGCAGCCAGCATGCGAGCCCCGCGACGGCGAAGAGCACGACGCTGACCGTCGCGAGCGCCAGCGGATCCACGCTGGCGAGGCGGGGCATGACCGCGCCGAGCAGCCGGGACACGATCCACGTGCCGGCGACGCCGAACACGATCCCGATCCCCGCCAGCCGGAGCCCGTGGCCGACGACGAGCCGCAGCACGTCGCCCGGCCGCGCGCCGAGCGCGAGCCGGATGCCGAACTCGGTGGTGCGTTGGGCGACGAGGTGCGAGATCACGCCGTAGAGTCCGATCGCGGCGAGCAGCAGCCCGAGCGCGGCGAACGCGGTGAGCGTTTTCGCCGCCAGCACCAGGTTGTGCTGCTGCTCGTCCACGATCTGGCGGACCGTGCCGATCCGGTCGAGCGCGAGGTCGGGATCGACCTCCGCGATCGCCCGACGGAGCGATTCGATGAGCGCCGCGGGAGCCGGCGCGCGGACGACCACATTGACCCAGCCCCACGGCTCCTGGACCAGCGGTTTGTAGACTTCGAACGGCGTCGATGGATCGGCCAGGCTCGCCACCATGTCGACGTCGCGCACGACGCCGATCACCTCGGCCCAGAACGCGATCCCGCTGTCCATGCTGCCGAGCCGCTGGCCGATCGCACTGCGCCCCGGCCAGAGCCGCCGGGCGAGTGCTTCGTTGATCACGATCACCCGCGGGTCCGACGGCTTGATGTCCGCCGGAAAGAGCCGGCCCTCGACGAGCCGGATGCCCATGGTCGCGAAATAGTCCGACGTCACCATCACATGAAAAGCCGCCGGCAACCGCGCCGAGTCGCCGGGCGACTGTCCCTCGGTCAGCACCTGCCGGTCGCCATTGTAGCTGAAGAGCGGCAGCGACGTCGCGATGGCGGCGTGCTCGACACCGGGCAGCGCCGTCAGCCGGGCCTCGATCTTCCGGTACAGCTCGACCCGCTTGGCGTCGGTTCCGATCCGCGTCTCCGGGACCGGCACGGTCGCGGTGAGGATCCGGTCGGTGTCCCAGCCGGCGTCGCGCTGGAGCAGCCGGACGAACCCGCGCTGGAGGATCGCGGCGCCACCGAGAAGCACGAGCGCGAGGGCCACCTCGGTGACGATGAGCGTGTGCCGCATGCGGTGGTGCGCCCGGCCGGCCGTGCCGCCGCGGCTCTGCTGCTTGAGGGCGGTGTTGACGTCGGTGCGCGCCACCAGCCACGCCGGCACGATGCCGAAGAACACGCCCGTGAGCACCGACACGAGCAGCGTGATCGCCAGGATCGACGGGTCGAGCGCGACCTGCTGGCCGGCGTCGGACCAGCCGAGCGCGCTGGTGATGGCGCGGTTCAGCGCCCACGCGAGCAGCAGGCCGACGCCGCCGCCGCCCAGCGCGAGCACGACGGACTCGACGAGCTGGTGCACGATGAGCCGGGCGCGCGACGCACCCAGCGCCGCACGGATGGCGACATCGCGGATGTTCGCGGTGGCGCGCGCCAGCTGGAGATTCGCGAGGTTGGCGCAGGCGATTAGCAGCACGAAGCCGGACAGCGCGAGCAGCAGCAGCGAAATGCGCCGGCCGACGCGATCCATCAGCGATTCATGCAGGGGAATGGCGCGATAGCGAAGCCCCGAGTAGCTCTCCGGATGCAGCTTTTCCTGCGTCGCCGCGAGCGGCGCCAGCTCCGCCGTGGCCTGCGCGGGTGTGCCGCCGGCACCCAGCCGCCCGATCAGGTTGAAAACGCGGTAGTCGCGCCAGTCGAGCTGCTCCTTCGTGAAGTTGAGCGGGCGCCAGAGCGCGCACCAGCCCCAGAGCATCCGATAGTCGAAGCTCGGCGGCATCACCCCCACGACCGTCACGTTCTCGCCGTCGAGGCGCAGCGTGCGGCCAAGGATGTCCCGGGCCCCGCCAAAATGCTGCTGCCACCACGCGTAGCTCAGGATCACCACCTGGTTGCGCCCCGGCTGGAATTCCTCGCGGGTGAACGCCCGCCCGAGCATCGGCTGCACGCGGAAGGTCGCGAACATCTCCTCGGAGACGAGCGTGCCGCCGATCCGCTGCGCCGGTTCCCCCGGCTGCGAGATCGCGAAGAACGACTGCCCGATCGTGGCCAGCCCCGCGAACGCCTTCGTCTGCTCGCGGATCTCGCGTAGCTCGATCGCGGAAAACGCGCGCGACTCGCCTTGCCGCGTCGTGGCGACGATCTGGACCAGCCGGTCGGCGTCCGGAAACGGCGCGCGCCGGAAGAGGAGCGCGTCGGTCACGCTGAACATCGACGTGTTCACCCCGATCCCGAGCGCGAGCGTGAGCAGCGCGATCGCGGTGTATCCGGGTGACTTCAGCAGGGCGCGAATCGCGAGCCGGAGGGACATGGTGGCGAAGGCTCGCGCATCAGCGGGCCGGAGACAAGAGTCGAACCGGCTGGCGCCGGTCATCGATCATGGTCTTGTCTTTTGATCGCAACTTGTAGGCCGCCAGCTTGCTGGCGCTCGTTTGGCGCGAGCAAGCTCACCGCCTACAGGACCGCAATTTACGGCAGCAAACAAGAGACCGCCGGTGATCGATCGTCCGGCTGGATCGCACCGGCCGGGTTCGACTCAGACCGTGCTCAGGATCCGGTTGAGCGTCGCACTGGGCCGCAGCGCGGCGGCGGCGAGTTCATCGCTCGGCTGATAGTAACCGCCGAGGTCGACCGGCCGGCCCTGGACGGCGATCAATTCGGCGGCGATGGCGGACTCGCTCGCGCTGAGCAGCCCGGCCACCGGCACGAACGTCCGCTTCAATTCCGGGTCCTTGGTCTGCGCCGCCAGGGCCTGCGCCCAGTAGAGCGCCAGATAGAAATGGCTGCCGCGGTTGTCGATCGTGCCGAGCTTCCGTCCGGGCGAGCGGTCGTGCTCCAGAAACGCGCCCGTGGCCTCGTCGAGCGTGGCCGCGAGCACCCGGGCCTTGGCGTTGCCGAACCGGTCGGCAAGGTGCTCGAGCGACGCGGCCAGCGCGAAGAATTCGCCGAGGCTGTCCCAGCGCAGGTAGTTCTCGTGCAGGAACTGCTCGACGTGTTTCGGGGCCGAACCGCCGGCGCCGGTTTCGAACATGCCGCCGCCGTTCATCAGCGGGACGATCGACAGCATCTTCGCGCTCGTGCCGACCTCGAGGATCGGGAACAGGTCGGTGAGGTAGTCGCGCAGGACGTTGCCCGTCACGGAAATCGTGTCGAGGCCCGCCTTCAGCCGCTCGAGGGTGAACTGGCACGCCTGCTCCGGCGCGAGGATCCGGAGGTCGAGCCCCGTCGTCTCGTGGCGGGCGAGGTTGGCCCGCACCTTCGCGATGATCTGCGCGTCGTGCGCCCGTTTTTCGTCCAGCCAGAACACCGCGGGGACATTCGTGGCGCGGGCGCGGTTGACGGCCAGCTTCACCCAGTCCTGGACCGCGGCGTCCTTCGTCTGGCACGCGCGCCAGATGTCGCCCGGCTCCACCGCGTGTTCGAGCAGCACCCGGCCGGACCCGTCGATCACCCGCACCGTGCCCGCTGCGGGAATTTCGAAGGTCTTGTTGTGCGAGCCGTATTCCTCGGCCGCCTGCGCCATCAGCCCGACGTTCGGCACCGAGCCCATGGTGCGCGGATCGAACGCCCCGTGGCGCTTGCAGAACTCGATCGTCGTCGCGTACACGCCGGCGTAGCTGCGGTCGGGGATCACCGCCAGCGTGTCCTGGAGCTGCCCCTGCGCATCGTACATCTTTCCCGAGGAGCGAATCATCGCCGGCATGGACGCATCGACGATGATGTCGCTCGGCACATGCAGGTTCGTGATTCCCCGGGACGAGTTGACCATCGCGAGCGCCGGTCCCCGGGCGTACGCCGCCTGGATGTCCGCCTCGATCGCGGCCCTCTTCGCCGGGGGCAGCGTCTGGATCTTCGCGAGGAGGTCGCCGAAGCCGTTGTTCAGGTCCACGCCGAGCCCGGCCAGCGTCGCCGCGTGTTTCGCCAGCAGGTCCTGGAAATACACCTTCACCGCATGGCCGAACATGATCGGGTCCGAGACCTTCATCATCGTCGCCTTCAGGTGCAGCGAGAAGAGCAGGCCCTCCGTCCGGGCCTTCGCGAACTGCTGCTCGAGAAACTCGACCAGCGCCCGTTTGGACATGATGGTCGCATCGAACACCTCGCCGGCCTTCAGCGCGGTCTGGTCCTTCAGGACGGTCGTGGTGCCGTCGGCGCCGGCGAACACGATCCGCACGCTCGTGGCGGCGGGGACGGTGACGGAGCGCTCGTTCGCGTAGAAGTCGTCCTGGGACATCGAGGCCACGCTGGTCCGCGACTGCGGCGACCAGGCGCCCATGGCATGCGGATGCTTGCGGGCGTATTCCTTCACCGCCTTCGGCGCGCGCCGGTCGGAATTCCCCTCGCGCAGGACGGGGTTGACCGCGCTGCCCTTCACCCGGTCGTAGCGCGCCTTGATCTCCCGCTCGGCGTCGGAGGCCGGCGCGTCGGGATAATTCGGAACGCCGTAGCGGTGCGACTGCAATTCCGCGATCGCCGCCTTCAGCTGCGGCACGGAGGCGCTGATGTTGGGCAGCTTGATGATGTTCGCCTCCGGCTGCAGCGTGAGCGCGCCGAGTTCCGCCAGGTGGTCGGGGACGCGCTGGTCCGCCGTCAGCTGATCCGGGAACTGGGCGAGAATCCGCGCGGCCAGGGAGATGTCGCGCGGCTCGACCGCGATGCCGGCGTGTTTGGTGAACGCCTGGATGATCGGCAGGAGCGAATACGTCGCGAGCGCGGGGGCCTCGTCGGTCTTGGTGTAGATGATCGTCGGAACGGCAGGCATGGTGCGTGGAGTGGCGAAAAACGCAGGCTGCCATCGCCTCGTCCCGGCGGTCAAAGGCAAACGCTCACGCCAGCCGGGACATCCGCCGGCTCGATTCCGGAAAGTCCACGCCCATGGCGAACCGGACCAGCGCCCCGATCGGGAGGCAGTAAACCCGGGACACCGACAGAGAAGACGAAGCCGTAGGCGAGGCGCGCGAGCATGGGTCAGCGGAACCGAACCGATTCGTGGATCACCCAGCCCCGCGCGATGACACCCACGGGGCCGATCAGCCGGCCCTCGGCGCACCATTTCGATTCGTCGAGCATCTGCAGGCGGCCCGGGATCAATCGTTGCACCCGGCCCCAGCCGGAAAGGGCGGTCCGGCCGAGCCGGCCTTCGCGCAGCGTCCGACGTGGCACGAACGCGAGTTGGTGATCGAGCCAGGTCACCGCGGTGCCGTCGATTGCGGTGGGCGTGAATTGTTTGCCGTTGTGCCAGAGCCATTGTCGCGGAGCCGCGTGTTCCCAACGGATCCAGACGACATTGTGCTCCGGCGACACGAACCGGCCCCAGCGCAGCGTGTGCAGCGGGAGCCGCCAGGGAGAGAGGTCCAGCGTCAGCCGCTCGACGTAGCCGAGCCCGCTGATTGTACGGTCGCCCAGTTGGACCGTCGCCTCCGCCGACGGCGCGAGCACCTGCCAGAACGCCGTGCCGCCGTCGCGCCACAGGGTTTCCTGGATGGGGGCAGCCCGCGCGGACCAGCGGCCATCAACCTGGAGCGCGGGACAGCGCCACGTGATTGGATTCGCCCGGACCACCGGCAGCGTGCCGCGGACGGTCCGCCGCTGGACGACCTCGCCGTCGGGTGCGGCCGGCCAGTCGAGCGTCGCCGCGATGGTGATGCCGATCTCCGGCAGCCGCAGCGCGTAACCGACACACCCTTCGCCCGAGGCCGCGACGACATCGAAGTAGAACTTCTCGAGTTGCACCCGCGCCGACGGTAGCTCCGCCGCGGCGCGCGCACAACCCGAATCATCCCGCCACGGTCAGGACGATGCCCAGGATCACGCCGATGACCGCGGGGAGTTTCGGTCGCCAGTTCCGCTCGTGAAACAGCCAGACGCCGCCGGCAAACGCCACCAGCGTGCTGCCGCGCCGGAAACTGGATACCAGCGCGACCATCGCGGCCGGGTCCCGCAGCGCGCTGAAATAGATGTAGTCGGCCAGCAGCAGCGTCAGCGACATGAACACGATGCTCCAACGCCAGTGGAAGAGGTGCCGGGGCCACCAGCGGAATTTCCAGCCGGCCGCCAGCGGCAGAAAGAGCAGCGTCAGGTAAATCGAGAACCAGGCCTGCACCGTCGCGGCGGAAAAGCCCCGCCGGCCCAGCAGGAACTTGTCGTAGAGGGCGCTGGTGGCGTTGAGCAGCGTCCCCGCGACCAGCAGCCAGACCCAGCGATTCCGCCGGAAATGGATGCCTTCGCGCGCCCCCGCCGCGGACAGGCCGAAGAACGAGCCGAGCGTGATCACGACCCCCAGCATCTGGAGCAGGGTGGGCCGCTCCGCGAGGACGAGCAGCGCGCCGGCAAGCGTCCAGACGGGACCGGTGGCGCGGATCGGCGACGCGAGCGTGACCGGGAGATGTTTGACGGCGAAATAGCTGCAGGTCCACGCCGCGGCGACGATCGCGGATTTCAAAAGCAGCAGCAGGTGCTGTTCGACGGTGAGTGGGGCGACGCGGAACGCCGCGGCCCATCCCGCGGGCGCCAGCGGTGCGGCGTGCATCAGGCCGAGCCAGATCGCCGCGCTGCAGAGGTTCGTGAAGAACAGCACCGGCAGCACCGCGTTGTCGTGCACCGCGTGCTTCGTGCTGAGTTCGTACCATCCGAGGAAAAAGGCGGAGAGGAGGCTGGCGAGAATCCAGGGCATCAAAAAGCGGCGAGCATGCGGGAATTCGCGACGCTCGCGCAATTCGGATCTCGGCCACGCACCCGCCGGCGACCCGCCGGGGAAGGGACGGGCGGGAGCGCGGCGTTATGCGACCGGAACCCCCATGATCGCCCACCAGTCTTTCGGACGGAACCTGTCTCTCGCCGCGCTGGGATCCCTCGCATGGCTGACCGCCGGCGGGATCCTCCGCGCGCAATCCAGCGACAATTTCGCCTGGCAGTACTCGTCGCCCGAGGAGCAGGGCGTCGACTCGACCCAGCTCGCCCGGATGTACGCACAGGTGCAGCGCGACGGGCTCGCCGTGCACAGCTTCCTCCTCGTCCGCCACGACCGGATCGTGGCCGAGGCCTACGTGTACCCCTACGACGCGAACGTGCTGCATCCGATGTATTCGGTTTCGAAGAGCTTCACTTCGTCGCTCGTCGGCATTGCCATCGACCGGGGGTTGATCGCCGGGGTGGACGAGCGCGTGGTCGACGTCTTCCGCGGCGTGACCACGCAGCCGCTGGCCGGCAACGTGACGCGGATGACGCTGCGGCACCTGCTCACGATGTCGACCGGCCATGCGACGGACACGACCCCGCGGATCACCGGCACGTTGAATTGGGAAAAAGCGTTCCTGGAGCTGCCGGTCGAGAACGAACCCGGCTCGCTGTTCGTCTACAACTCGGGCGGCTCGTATATGCTGGCCTCCGCCGTGCAGCGGCGCGTGGGAATGACGGCGGCGGCCTTCGCCCAGCAGGTGCTCTTCGGCCCGCTGGGCATCACGAGCTATTCGTGGGACACGAGCCCGACCAACGTGATCGCGGGCGGCTGGGGGCTCTCGCTCCGGCCGCTGGACATGGCGCGGTTCGGCCTGATGTACCTGCATCAGGGCAGGTGGAACGGGCGCCAGGTCGTGCCGGCGGCCTGGGTCGAGCAGGCCTCCCGCAAGCAGATGGACAACGGCACCGCGGGGTTCTGGGGCAGCGGCTACGGCTATCAGTTCTGGATGAATGATTTTGGCGGATACCGGGCCGACGGCGCCTTCGGCCAGTTCATCTTCATTCTGCCGGACCAGGACATGGTCGCGGTCTTCACCAACAATCTCGCCTCCGACACCGAGGTGATCGCGCGGCTGATGCGGCAATACGTTCTGCCGGCGGTCTCCCCCGGCCCGCGCCGTGCAAACCCGCGCGGCGATGCGCTGCTCGAGCGGGTGGCCGGCGTGGTCGCGGCCGGCGGAGCGACGGCGGCGCCGACGTTCACCCGGCTTCCCGAAAGCCAGACCGTTTCCGCCGGCGCGCCCGCGACGTTCACCGTCACCGCGATCGGCACGCCCGTACCGACGTGTCAGTGGTACAAGGACGAGCTGCCGCTCGCCGGCGCCACGTCGCCGACGCTGACACTGGCCGGCGTCACGGCTGCCGATGCCGGGGAGTACGTGGCCGTGGCGCGCAATTCGGTCGGAGCAACGGCGACCTACCCGGTCACGCTCGCGGTGCTGGGTCCGCCAGCAATCCTGTCCCAGCCCGTCGCGGTGACGGTGGGCGAGGGGGGCGAGGCGGCGTTTACCGTCGCGGCAGCCGGCGGCGGACTGGCGTACGAGTGGCGCCGGGATGGCGCCGCCATTCCCACCGCAACCGATGCCACGTTGCGGCTGTCAGGCGTCACGTCGGCGGACTCGGGGCAATACACGGTTGTCGTCCGCAATGCCCAGGGCAGCGCAATCAGCGAACCGGCCCGGCTCACGGTCGGGGCCGCGGATCGCAGCGCGCGGCTGGTCAATCTTTCGGTGCGCTCTTCCGCCGGCACCGGCGATCGCACGCTGATCGTCGGACTCGTCGTGGCCGGACCGGACCGGACCAGCGGGCTGCCCGTGCTGTTGCGCGGGATCGGACCGTCGCTTTCCTCCCTCGGAGTCGGGAGTGGCCTGGCGGATCCGGCGGTGGTGCTGTACGCGGGCGGCACGCCGGTGGCGACGAACAGCGACTGGCGCGGCGCGGCGCTGCTCGCGGACACGATGCAGCAGGCGGGTGCCTTCGCGCTTCCGGCGGGCAGCGCGGACGCGGCGGTGCGCTCGGTGCTGCTGCCCCGCACCTACACGATGCATGTCACGTCCAGCCTGCCGGACCGCACCGGCGTGGCGCTGGCCGAGTGCTACGACGCCTCGGGCATCAGCACCGCCGGCGCGCCGCGACTCGTCAACGTGTCCGCGCGCTCGCTCGCCGGCTCCGGCGAGGACACGCTGATCGCGGGTTTCGTCGTCAGCGGCACCGGCACGCTGCGACTGCTGATCCGCGGCATCGGCCCGACGCTCGCGTCGCAATCGGTGAGCGGTGCGCTCGCCGATCCGGAGTTGCGGCTGTTCTCCGCCGCCGGCGTCATCGCGGCCAACGACGACTGGTCCGGCGACCCGGCGCTGCGCACGGCGTTTGTCCAGGCCGGAGCGTTCGACCTCCCGGCGGATTCGCGCGACGCGGCGCTGCTCGTGACCCTGCCCGCCGGCGTGTACACGGCGCAGGTCACGGGAAAAGCCGGCGCCACCGGTATCGCTTTGGTCGAGGTCTACGTCGTGCAGAACTAACGTTAGGGCGAGTTTGGCGTTGCGCGGCCGGAGGTGCCCGATGGGTTTGCCGCTACCCTTATGTCCCTCTTCATCGGCATCGATTCCGGAACCCAGAGCGTCAAGGCGGTCGTGCTCGACCTCGAGACGCGCAAAGTCGTCGCGGAGGCGCGCGCGCCGCACTCGCTGATCGGCGGGCTGCCCGTCGGGCACATGGAGCAGCATCCGGAGGAATGGACGGCCGCGCTCGACACCGTGATCGGACAGGTGGTCGCCAAGGTCGATGCATCGCAGGTGCGGGGAATCGGCGTCTCCGGCCAGCAGCACGGTTTTGTGCCGCTCGACGACAAAGGCCGGGTGATCCGCCCCGCGAAACTCTGGTGCGACACGAGCACCGCGCCCGAATGTGTGCTGATCACGAGAAAACTGGGCGGGTCGAAGGCGGCGATCCGGAAGACCGGAAACCTGATCCTGCCAGGCTTCACCGCGCCGAAGATCCTCTGGCTCAAACGCCACGAGCCCGATAACTACCGCCGGCTGCGCCACGTTCTCCTGCCGCACGACTACCTGAATTTCCATCTCACCGGAAATTACTCCATGGAACACGGCGACGCGTCGGGCACGGCGCTGATGGACGTCCGCACGCGCACCTGGTCGAAAGAGGTCATCGCGGCGATCGACCGGCGGCTGGCGGAGTACCTGCCGCCGATCTCGCCGTCGCATCAGGCGGCGGGAACGCTGCGGCCGGACCTCGCCGCGAAATACGGGCTGGCGGCCGACGTCGTGGTGAGCGCCGGCGGCGGCGACAACATGATGGGCGCAATCGGCACCGGCAACGTGACGCCAGGCGTGGTGACGGCGAGCTTCGGCACGAGCGGCACGATCTACGCCTACTCCGCGAAGCCCGTGATCGATCCGCAGGGTGAGATCGCGGCGTTCTGCTCCTCGACCGGCGGCTGGCTGCCGCTGCTGTGCACGATGAACGTCACCACGGTCACCGAGCACGTGCGGGCGCTGTTCGGGCTCGAGGTGCGCGCACTCGACGAGTCGATCGCCGCCGCACCCGCGGGCGCCGGTGGAATGGTGCTGCTGCCCTACCTCGCGGGGGAACGCACCCCCAACGTGCCGGACGGCTCCGGGGTCGTCCTCGGGCTGACCGCGAAGAACTTCAGCGCCGGTTATCTCGCGCGCGCCGCCATGGAGGGTGCGACGATGGGCATGAATTACGGGCTGCGCCGGCTCGCCACCCTCGGAGTCAAGGCGCGGGAGATCCGCGTCACCGGCGGCGGGGCCAAATCGCCGGTGTGGCGACAGATCATGGCCGACGTCTTCGGAGTTCCGGTCGTCGGCATGGTGGAGGACGAGGGGGCCGCGCTCGGCGGCGCCTTGCAGGCCGCCTGGTGCGTCGCGATCCGCGACGGCAACCGGAAGGCAAAACTCACCGATTTCACGAACGGCACCGTGGCGCTGAATGAAGCGACGCGCTGCCTGCCGAACGCGGAAAACGTGGCGCGGTACCGCGAGCTGCAGGCGCTCCAGGACAAACTCAGCCTCTCGCTGCGCGGGACCTTCGCACTGCAGCGGAAGCTGGCGACGGAATAGCGGTCGCGGGCGGAGCAGTCGTTTGCCGGCGCATCGGTCCGGGGGCCAACGGTCTCGGACTGTGGGAATTCGGCGATCGGGTAACACCAATCTCTGCGAGAATTCGGTGATCGGGGTAGCGCCGGTCTGTGACCGGCAGCGAGACACATTGGAATTCGTTCGTCGGTCGGAGACCGGCGCCACGGGCACCGACGGTGAGGTCCGACAGCCATTGCCAGCTCCAGAGGATGAGTGGCCGGCGCGCGAAATCCCTGTGTTTGCGGTTTGACAACTGCGTTCCGCCGCAGGTCGTTGCGGCGTGCCTACGCTTTCTTTCCTCGACCCGGAATTCCACATTCGCTGGTCGGCCCTGCGGCCGGAGGACATCAAACCGGCGATTTCCACGGCCCTTCAGCGTGCGCAGGCCGCCATCGACGCGATTGCCGCCCGCCCAGCCGCGGAGCTCAATTACCAGAACACGTTCCTCGCGCTCGAAGCGGCGACCGAGGAACTCGGCCGGGCATGGAGCAAGGTCACCCACCTGCAATCGGTGGCGGACTCGCCCGACATTCGCGCGGCGCACAACGAGATGCTGCCGGAGGTTTCCTCGTTTTATGCCCGGATTCCGCTGAATGCGGCGCTCTGGCAGCGGCTGAAGAACTTCGCGGAAAGCCCGGCCGCAACGCAGGTCATCGGCGTTTTCCAGCGCTTCATGACCGAGACGGTGGCCGATTTCATCCAGGCGGGCGCCGATCTGCCCGACGGACCGCGGGCGCGTCTCGAGGCGCTGCAGACGGAGTTGTCGCAGCTCACGCAGAAATACGCAGAGAACGTGCTCGATGCGACGAATGCCTGGGAGCTTTACGTCGATGACGAGTCGCGGCTGGCCGGCTTGCCGGATCATGCTCGGGCCGCGGCGCAGCGCAGCTCGGAGGCGAAGGGCCGCGCCGGCTGGCGCTTCACCCTGCACCAGCCGTCGCAGGAGCCGTTCATGACCTACCTCGCCGACACCGCGCTCCGGCGGGAGATGTGGTCGGCCTCCGCCGCCGTCGGGGCGCGCGCGCCGCACGACAACGCCCCGCTGATCGCAAGCATCCTGACCTTGCGGGCCGAGAAGGCGGCGCTGCTGCGCAAGACGCATTTCGCCGACCTCGTCCTCCAGCGCCGGATGGCCAAGACCGGCGAACGCGCGCTGGCTTTCCTCTCCGATCTGCAGGAACGCGCTCGGGAGGGGTTCGCCCGCGAATGCCGCGAACTGGAGGAGTTCAAGGCACGCACCACCGCCCAGCCCGTCCAGCGCCTCGCGCCGTGGGAACTGGCGTATTGGTCCGAGAAGCTTCGCCAGGCGCGCTACGATTTCGACGAGGAGGTGTTGCGACCCTACCTGCCGATGGACCGGGTGATCGCGGGCCTCTTCGAACTGGTTGGGCGCGTCTTTGGGCTTCGCATCGCCGAACATCCGGGCGTCGAGGTCTGGCACCCCGAGGTCCGCTTCTACGACGTGCACGACGGTGCCGGCCGGCCGATCGGCTCGTTCTACACCGACTGGTATCCGCGCGAGTCGAAGCGCGGGGGCGCCTGGATGAACTACCTCGTCACCGGTGGACCGCAGCCGGACGGCACCCGCGCGCCGCACCTCGGCCTGATCTGTGGCAACCTGACGCCGCCGGCGGCCGGCCGGCCCTCGCTCCTGACGCACCGCGAGGCCGAGACGATCTTCCACGAGTTCGGCCATCTGCTGCACCACCTGCTCGGCGAGGTGGAAATCAAGTCGCTCAACGGCGTGAACGTCGCCTGGGACTTCGTCGAGCTGCCGTCGCAGATCATGGAGAACTGGTGCTGGGAGCGGGAGAGCCTGGACCTGTTCGCGCGGCACCACGTCACCGGGGAGGTGATTCCCGAGGCGATTTTCCAGAAGATGACCGCGGCCCGGAATTTTCGCGCGGCCTCGGCGATGATGCGGCAGCTCGCGCTGGCCCGGCTCGACCTGCTCCTCCATACGCGCACGGCGGATTTCGCGACGCTGCCGGACGTGGAGCCGGCGATCCGCGCGGCGGTCGCCGACTGCCTGATCCCGACCGAGCCGCCGGCGCCGACCGTGGTGAAGCGGTTCACGCACGTGTTCGCGGATCCGGTGGGCTACGCGGCCGGATATTACTCCTACAAATGGGCCGAGGTCCTCGATGCGGACGCGTTCACGCGGTTCAAGGAGGAGGGCATCTTCAACTCCGCCACGGGCGCCGCGTTCGTCGCCCACATCCTCAGCCGGGGAAATTCCGCGGATCCGGCGGAACTGTACCGCGCCTTCATGGGTCGTGATCCGGACCTCACCGCGCTTTTGCGGCGGAGTGGTCTGGCGCCCGCCGGTTGAAGGGCTCTGCGGCGCTCGAGTGGCTTCAGGCCGCCCATTTTCATGCGTCGTTCGTTGCTCATCCTCGGAATCGTGCTCGCCGCGCTGCTCGCCGCGGCCGCGCTCGTACCGTGGTGGCTGGGATTCGCGCTGGCGCACGCCGGCCCCCGTTTCGGCCTGACAATCCGGCGTTACGAACGGAACGGCTATGGGCGGTTCACCGTTTACGGCATCGATTTTCGCCGCGGCCCGGTGCACGTCTGGATCGAACGGGCGACGGCGAGCACGCCGCTGCTCTGGCTCGCCCACAACCTCGCCGGGGCGCCGGACCCGGTCGTCGCCGGTCGCTGGTCGACGGTGGTGGTGGCGGAGGGTGCGCAGGCGCGGCCGGCCACGCCGAGGGGCTGGGTCCCGCTTCGCGAGCGGCTCCGGTTGATCGCCGACCGGCTCGACCGCTGGCTTCCCGTGGCGGAGGCCGGCAGCGGAACCGTCACCTGGCCTTCGGGCGAATTGACCTTCGCGTCGGTGCGCTGGGCGAAGCGGACCGTCACGACCCCCGAAATCGGATACAGGATTCTGCGGGCCGCGGTCACGGCGAGTTTTCCGACCGAAGGCACGATCCACGCCACGGCCCGCGACGAGGCTCACGACCTGACGGCGTCCCTGCAGGCCGAGGGATCGAAAGTCGCCGGCGAACTCGGCTGGAGCGGGCAACGTGCCGCGGTCGATGCGGTGTTCGGGCCGGCCGGCTGGGCGCCCGGCGAGGCCCATCTCCGCGCGGATCACTGGGACCTTCCGGCGGCGCGTTTGCGGCTCGGCGCGGAGTACGCGCAACTCCGCGGAACAGGCAGCGTCGACTGGTCGGCCGGCGCGTTGACCGCGGACGTGTCGATGCAGGGTGAGCCGCGGGCGGGAACACCCGCGCCGCCCGTCGCCCTCCGGCTGCACGGTGCGTGGCGCAACGGCCTGTTCCTCGTCGAACAGCTCGAGGCGGATCTGCCCGGCATCAAGGCGCACCTGACCGAGCCGGTGGCGATCGACCGCACCGGGAGACTGCGGTCGGCGCCCTCGCGTTTCGTCGTCGAGGCAGAACTCGCGCAGCAGCCCTGGGCGACGGCCCGCGGCCGCCTGCGCGGCGAGGGCCGGATTTCGCCCGGAGTCGCGCAGGGGATCGCCCGGATCGACTTCTCGATCGCCGGCGACGCGCCGGCGATCGGATCCGCGCAGATCGCGCACGCCGACGCGGCGGGGACATTCGAGTGGCCGCGGCTCCAGTTCCGGACGGTGCATCTTCGCGCCAGCGACGGCAGCGAAGTCAGCGGCACGGGCGGCTGGGATTTCCGCGGCCGCGAGCTGATCGCCGCCTCCGTCCGCGGCATTCTCTCCCGTGGTCTCGTCGCGCGCTGGATCCCGGCGGAGGTCGGGTTCAAGACGGTGGCGTTCGAGGCGGCGGCGTCCGGCCGCTGGCCGAATCTCGAGCACCACGGCCAGCTCGAGACGGCGCAGCTCGACCTGCCGAAGATCGTGCCGCTGCGCGTCAGCGCCCGTTGGAACGGGACCGGCGCGACGATCGCACGTCTCGAGGCCACGGCGACCGGGGCGAAGGTGGCGGTGGCCGCCGCCGGTTCCGCGGACCTGTCGGGACTGCGGGTGGCAAACCTCTCGCTCCGCGAAAACGGCGGAGCGACGCTCGAACTGGCGCAGCCGTTTTCGCTGCGCTGGCGTCCGCATCTCGAGAGCGGGCCGTTGCAGCTGGTGGGCGGCGACACCCGGATCGCCGCCGCCTGGCGCTGGGGACCCACCGGCAGCGTCGACGTGGACGCCAGCCGGATCACGTCGGGGTGGCTGGGCGGATTCATGGCCATCCCGGCCGCCGCCTGGTCGATCAACTCGTTCCGCCTGCAGGGACACTGGGATCGCGGTCCGGCGATCTACACCGCCCGCGCCGTGATCGCGCTGCCGCTCGGCGGAGATCGCGCCGCGTTGCTGGCGGCGGAGCTGCGGGGTGACGGGCAGGGAACCGAGATTCGCAGCCTGCGCGCGTCGGAGGGCGAGGGGGCGATCGTCACGGCGACGGGACGCGTTCCGCTGGTTTTCCGACCGGGCCAGCGTCCGCTCGTCGAGCTGCGCGAGAACGGGCCGTTTGCGCTCGAGGCCGTCACCACGGCGAATCCGGGATTCTGGGAAAAACTGACCGAGGTCTCCGGAGTCGAGATTGTGCAGCCCGAAGCCCGCGTCCACCTGGGCGGCACGCTGGCGCAGCCGCGGGGCGACGCGGAGTTTCGCGCCGTGCGCATCGCGCCGGTCCCCGGCCGTTTCAAATGGAAGTGGCCGAAGATCGAGCAGGTCGACCTGCGCGTGACCGGCGCGCGGGACGGGGTTCGCGTCGATTCGTTCTCGGTCGCGCTCGACGGACAGGCCGTGCGGGCGGACGGGTGGGTGCCGGTGACGGCGGAACACTGGGCGGAACTGCTGCGCGATCCGCGGCTGCTCGCGGAGCACGGCGACGTGCACGTGCAGGTTCCCGATGCCGATCTGTCGGCGATCGCGCAGTATGTCCCGGCGTACCTCGCGCCCTCCGGCCGGCTCGAGCTCGATCTGCTGCTCAAGTCGGATCGGACGGTCAACGGCTACGTGCGGATCCGCGGGGCCACCTCGCGGCCGCTGGGGCCGCTCGGCGTGCTGCAGGAGGTCAGCGCGGACGTGCGGTTCGAGGGCCGCACGGTGCGGCTGCAGGACGTCACCGCGCGCATGGGAGGCCAGCTCGTGACCCTGCGCGGCCAGGCCGACCTGCCGGAGTACCGGAAGCCGCGGCTCGATTTCACACTGCAGGGCCAGAACCTGCCGTTCGTCCGCCGCACCGGACTGCTCGTGCGCGGCGATCTGGACCTGACCTTGAAGACGCTGGCGGACGGGCCGACGGAGATCGGCGGCCAGGTGCGGCTGCGCGACAGCCTCTTTCTCGAGGACCTGCGCTCCTTCCTTCCCAGCGGGGCAAAGGGCGGGGGAGGCCTGCGGCCGCCCTATTTCTCGATCGAGATGCCGCCGCTGAATGCGTGGCGGCTGGCCGTGACCGTCCACGGGGACCGCTTCATGCGGTTTCGCACGCCGGTGTTCAACGGCACGGCGTCGGCGAACTTCCGGCTCGACGGGCTGCTGGCGAGTCCGCGGGTGACGGGCGAGGCCGTGATCGACGAGGGCACGATCCGGCTGCCGTTTGCCAGCTTCGATGTCCACCAGGGCGAGGTCCGGCTGACCGCCGACCAGGCCGAGCCGCAGCTGATGGTGATCGGCACGGCACGGCATTATGGATACGACCTGCGCCTGGAGCTGACCGGCCCGGTGTCCGCGCCGATCCTGACCTTCTCGTCGAGTCCGCCGCTCGAATCGGAGCAGGTGCTGCTGATGGTGATGGCCGGCGAGGCGCCCCACAACGAGGTCGCGACCAGCGACCGGCAACGGGCGGCGCGCTTCGGCGCGTTCTTCGGCCAGAGCCTGCTCGGCAGTTTCGGCGGCGGCGCCGGCGGCGCGGACCGGCTGACGATCTCGAGCGGCGAGGACATCTCGGCGCAGGGGCGCGAGACCTACAGCATCGAATACCGGCTGAACAACCGCTGGTCGCTGACCGGCGAATACGACGAGTTCGACGAGTACATCGGCGGCGTCAAATGGCGGGTGTACCAGAAGGGGGGGCGCCGATGAAGGCAGGTAATGCCAGTGCCGCCGTCCTGTTCCGGCTCGGCGTTCTGCTGATCGCGGCCGGGCCGGCGGGACTGGACGCGCGGTCGCCCCAGGCGACCCCGGCGCAGATCGAAGTGCACGGGCTCGGCTGGCTCGGCGATCGCGAGCAGCGGAGTTCGCTCGAACGGCTGCTCGGACGCGAACGCGGCCAGACGCTCGACGCGAACGCGATCGAGGACGCGGCCTTTCTGCTCGTCTCCGCCCTCATCGAGCAGGGATATCTCAAACCCGTGGTCGAGACGGAGCTGACGGCGCGCGACGGCCACCGGGTGACGCTGCGCTTCGACGCGCAGCTCGCGACGACGGTGCCGCGACCGTTTGCGGCCACGCGGCTGGACTTTCACATCCGCCGGGGCGTGCGGTACCGTTTCGCCGCCGTGCACCTCACCGGGCTGCACGCCATTTCACCCGAAACCGGACGCGAGTTTTTTCTGGGGCAAACGGTGCTGTTTGCCCGCGGCTCGGCGCGGGCCTACTCGCCGGCGCATCTCGAGGCCGACCTCGACAACCTCGAAAACGAACTGCGCCGGAAAGGCTATGCCGAGGCGACGGCGAAGGCCACGAATGTCCGGCTCGACGACCGCACCGGGCGGGTGGCGCTGGACGTGCAGGTCACCGAGGGCGCGTGGTGGCAGGTGGCCGGAGTGCGGCTCGAGGCCGGCCCGGGCGCGCCGCCGGTGCAGCAGTACGTGGGGCAACCCTGGTCGCGGTACTGGCAGCAGGACACTTCCTCCGCCATCCGCCAGCATTACCTGGAACGGGGATACCCTGACGTGAGCCTGCAATTCAGCCGCGAGGACGGCGCGCGCCACGACGACATCCAGCCGGTCTCGGTCGTGATCCAGGTCAACCCCGGTCCGCTGGTTCGCGTCGGCCGGGTGCGGTTCGAAGGCGCGAAGCACACGAAGGAATCCGTCCTGCGGCGGCGTGTCCTCGCGGAACCGGGCCAGCTGCTCAACGTCGCCGCGATGAACCAGGCGCGCTTTCGCCTCGCCCGGCTCGGCGTGTTCGATTCCGTCGATCTTCACTACGAGCCGCCGACCGGTCCCGTCCGCGATCCGGTGTTCGTCCTGAAGGAAGGGCGCCAGCTCGCGGTGAACCTGCTCGCCGGCTACGGCAGCTACGAGGAACTGCGGGGCGGCGTGGAGTTGCGGCAATACAACCTGTTCGGGCGCGCCTACCAGACGCGACTGCAGTTGGTCCAGTCGATGAAGGGCACCCGCGGAGAATACACGTTCACGGTGCCGGAACTGTTCGGCGAGTCGGTCGACGGCACGGCCCGGGCCTTCGGGCTGCAGCGCCAGGAAATCTCGTTCCTGCGCAAGGAGTACGGCGTGACCACTGCGCTGAGCACGCCGCTCCGCGCCATCGGCGCCACGGCGACGCTCGGCTACACGTTCCAGTCGCTGCAGAATCGGGACAATCAGCTGGGTGTCACGCAGAAGGTGAATTCCGGCAGCGTGGACACGAACATCGTCGGCGAGCACCGCGACAATCCCCTCCGGCCCCGGCACGGCTACCGCTGGTTCATCCAGGCGAGCACGGCGAGCCGGCTGTTCGGCGGCGGTGTCGACTACCAGCGGCTCGAGTTCGGCGGCTCCTATCACACGCCGTGGGGTCGCGGCCGGTGGCTCCATTTCGGGCTCACCCACGGCGTGGTCACGACGCTTGGCGGCAGCGCGGGCGCACTGCCCTTGAACGAGCTCTTCTACCCGGGCGGCGACAACAGCATCCGCGGCTATCAGGTGGGCCAGGCGGCGCCGATCGGTCCGGACGGCAAGTACATCGGGGCCAAAACCTACCTGCTGGTCAACCTCGAGCTCGAGCAGGCGCTCACCGACAAATGGTCGGTTGTCGTCTTCACCGACGGCATTGGGACCGCCGCCCGGCTGGCCGACTACCCCTTTTCCGAGAGACTGTACTCGGCCGGCTTGGGGATCCGATACCAGACGCTGATCGGGCCGCTGCGCATGGAGTACGGGCGCAACCTCAACCCGCGGTCGATCGATCCTCGCGGCACCCTGCTGTTTTCGGTCGGATTTCCCTTCTGATCCGCGTCGTCGCGGCGGCATCCTCGCCTGGGGCCGGAACTTGGAAACCGGCGATCCGTTTCCAGCTGACCGGTTTCCGCTGGCAAAGGACGAAAAATGATTAGATTGGCGACGTTGAACCAGCTGCCATAACCTTTCCCAACATGACCGTCCAACTTGCGATGTTCTTCTACCTGCCCTCGGGAGTCTTCTGGCTCCTGTTTATTGCGGTTTTCATTTTCGCGCTGTACGCGCAGATTCGCGTTTCCAGCGCCTACGGGAAGAATTCCCGAATCGGCTCCCGCGGCCAGATCTCCGGCCGCGAGGCCGCCCAGGCGGTGATGGACCACGCGGGTGTCACCGGCGTGGAGATCGTCGAAACCGACGGCCACCTCACCGATCACTACGACCCGCTGAACAAGCGGCTCGTCCTCTCGTCCGAAAACTATCGCGGGACGAGCCTGGCGGCGCTGGGCGTGTCCGCGCACGAAGCCGGCCATGCGATCCAGCACAAGGAGGGCTATGCGATGTTGCAGGCCCGGATGGCGCTCGTGCCCGCGACGCAGTTCGTTTCGAAGATCCTTCCGTTCGTCATCCTGGGGAGCTTCTTCTTCGTCCGCGGGCTGACGGGCATGGTGCTCGACATCGCCATCATCTGCTACGCCGTCCTGACGGTGTTCCAGCTGATCACACTGCCCGTCGAGTTCGACGCCAGCCGGCGCGCGAAGGTGCAACTCGTCGAACTGGGGATTCTCGACAAGGACGAGATGCCTGGGGTCAACGAGACGCTGAATGCCGCGGCGCTGACGTACGTGGCGGCGTTTGTCGGGGCGCTGTTGAACCTGCTCTATCTGCTGTCCCGCCGCGAGTGACGGTTTCGCGGGCGTTACCGCTACCGAGCGGCGTTGGCGGATCGGTTGGAGGGACGACCTCCGTGTCGTCCGCGAACACCGGGCGACATTCGCGGACCGGACAGAGCCGGTCCCTCCATCCGCCTACCTGGCGACGTTGAGCCGGTCCCCTTATCCGCCTACCTGACGACGTTGAGCCGGTGCCTCCATCCGGCACCGCGACCAGCTCAGGCCGGCGAGAGCACGGCGTGCAGGTGGAAGAGCCGCTTGAGGTTGTAGGCCAGGGTGACGAGGGGCCATTCCCCGGTGACGGCCGCCAGGCCGCGGAGCAGGAAGCGCCGGAAGCCCAGCACGGCTTTGATGATGCCGAAGGCGCCGCAAAAAACCACGGCCGCTCCCGGCCCTTCATCAATGGCGTCAGCCATTGAACTCTAGCAGCGCGGAGGACGAAGTCCGACACGCTGCTAGACTGCGTCCACGAACACGAGCACCCCGCTGGCGTTGTCGGGACCGCCGCGACGAAGCGCGAGCGCGATGATTCCCGCCAGCAGGTCCGCGGGTTCCCCCGGCACCGACATCAACTCGGCGAGCTCGCCCTGGCGGACCAGGCGGGTGACGCCGTCGGTGCAAAACAAATACCGGTCGCCCGCCTGCAGTGGCCGCCGGATGAGGTCGATCTTGGGCGTGCCCGGCTGGCCGATGCAACGGGTGAGCGCGTTGCGGTCCGCCTCGTGGTAGTAAACCACTTCACCCCGGGCCCGCCGCATCCGCGCTTCGTTCTCGACGGAATGATCGTCCGTGAGCTGGAGCAGCTCACCGTTCCGCCAGCCGTAGCAGCGGGAGTCTCCGACATGCGCGATCGTCAGCACCGCGCCGCGGATGCTGCCGAAGGTCAATGTGCAGCCGAGCCCGACCGTGGGGCTCAACTCCGCGCCCAGCGCGCACACCCGCTGGTTCGCGTTCCGGGCAATGGCCGCGAGGTCCGGCTCCGTGCCGGGCGGCACGGCCCTCAGTCCGGCGAGGACTTCCTCCACCGCCCGTTGTGCCGCGTCCGCGCCGCTGGGGAGTCCGCCGATGCCGTCCGCCACCCCAAAGGCCTGCAGCCCGACCTCGTGCACGAGCCGGTCTTCGTTTTCACGTCGCACCCGGCCTATGTCCGAAAGCGCCGCGGAGCGAAGAACAGTCATGGGGGCGAGGGAAAGCTAGTCGCCCCGCCCTCAGGCGAAAGGAAGAAATCGCTGCTCGCGGTCCGCCCGCGTGAGCCGGACAAACTCGGGCTGGGGGAGGCTCTGGATGAACAGCCGGCCGTATGTCTTCGCCAGGACCCGCGAGTCGAGAATCGACACGATACCGCGGTCGGTCGCAGTCCGGATCAAACGGCCGACGCCCTGGCGGAACTTGACCAGCGCATCCGGCAGCGTGAGCTCGTTGAACGGATTGCCGCCCTCGTCGCGAATCCGGTCGCAACGGGCCTCGGTGATCGGATGCGTCGGTGGGTCGAACGGCAGCCGCGTGATGATCACCTGGGCCAGCGCGTCGCCCGGGACGTCCACCCCCGTCCAGAAGCTGTCGGTGCCGAACAGGACGGCGTTGCCGAGCTGCCGCATCTGCCGGGCGAGCTCGGTGCGGGACAACTCCGCGCCTTGCATGAGAAACGGACGGCCGGCGGCGCGGAACCCGGGCTCGAGCGTCGCCGCGACGGCGCGCATGTCGCTGTAGCTGGTGAACAGCACGAGCGAGCCCCCGCGGACCCGCTCGGTGCAGAACGCGATGTAGTCGGTCAGCGCGTCGAGCGCGAGCCGCGCCTCCTGCGGCGAGGGCAGGGGAATGTCCGCCGCGACGAACACGCGCATGTGGTGTTCGAAGTCGAACGGCGACTGGACCGCGACGCCCCGGGCCTCCTCGGCGCCGATGCGGGCCCCGAACACCGAAAGCTCACCGCCGATCGCGAGCGTCGCGCTGGTGCAGAGGACGCTCGTGCCGCAGCCGAAGAGATGCTTCCGCAGCTCGGGCGCAACGTCGACCGGCGCGCTTCGCAGCGTCACGATCGTCTGTTTCCGCCCACCGCGCTCGGCCCAGTAGACATGGGCCTTGTCGCCGAGCGTCAGCCACTCGGTGATCCCCGCCTGGATCGCCTTCACCCGCTGCCGCTGTTCCAGCAGCTCGTCGCGCTCGCGTCCCTCCTCGAGTTTGTCCGCGAGCTGGCCGATCAGCCGGTGCAGGGCGCCGAGCGGACCATCGAGTATCGGCTCGGCGGCGCCCTCCGCGCGCAGCCGGACCACTGGGTGCTGGGCGAGCAGCGAGCCGCCGATGAAGTCGAAGAACAGCCGGGCCGCGTCCAGCGCGTCGATCACGAGCTGCCGCGGCTCCTCGCCGACGGCCCGGCGGAGCAGGCCCCGCTGGGTGCGGGGGTTGTAGAGATACTTCAGCGCCCGTTCGACCCCGTAGCTGGAAAGCGACAGGCCGAAGTTCTCCGTCGCCACGTCGGGCACGGTGTGCGCCTCGTCGAGCACGAGAAAATCGTCCGCGAACAGCACGCCGCGCGCAGCGGCGGCCTCGCCGGCCCGGGCGCCGCCGGCGTTGATGAGCGCGAACAGCAGCGCGTGGTTCACGATGATCACCTGGGCGCCGCGCAGCCGGGCCCGCGCCCGCTGGTAAAAGCATTTGCCGCAGTCGCAGTGTTTTCGCGAGCAGGCAGTGGAGTCGGCGCTGACCGCGTCCCACACTTCGGGCCGGGGCGGCGGGCGTAGCTCGTGCCGGAGTCCGGTCTCGCTCGTTTCCGCCCAGCGCGCGATCCGGGCAAGCTCGTCGTGATCGGCGTCGGCGAAGAGGCTGGAGCGCTCCGCGAGGGCGTGGGCGAGCCGGGTCGTGCAGAGATAGTTGGATTTTCCGACGAGCACCGCCGATTTGAACCCCGCGTAGCGCTCGAATTCCGCCGCGGAGCGAAACAGCCGGCGGCACAGCGGCAGGTCCTTCGTCTCGAGCTGCTCCTGGAGCGAGATCGTGTGGGTCGAGACGACGAGCTGCCGCGACTGGTCCACCGCGTGGATGATCCCCGGGACCAGGTAGGCCAGCGATTTTCCGACCCCGGTGCCGGCTTCGAACAGCAGCGGAGAGTCGTCCCGCATCGCCGTGGCGACGGCCCGCGCCATCTGCTCCTGCTCCGGACGGTGCTCGAGTCCGAGCCCCTCGTGGAGTGAACCTCCGGCGGCGAAGATGCGCGCCGCCAGCTCGGGCGCGCGGCTGGCGGCGACCGGAGGCATGGCCGATTCGGTTTCGTCGCGCAGGCCAATCATGGGTTCGGCAACTGGTGACGGCTTTTTGCGCAATTTCAATGAAGGAGCCGGCTTGCAGCGCGCATTCCCAACACTGAGGCTCACATTCTCCGAAACACCGCCCCCATGACCACAACCCCTGAAACAAACGATCCGCACTGGGTGGATGACCTGGTTGCATTCCTGCACGAGCAGCCGCGGATCTCGGCGGTGAAGATCGATCCGGTCACGCACAGCGTTGCCGTCGCGACGGTTGGCCAGGTGGACCTCGCGGATTTCGAGGCCCGGCTCGCGGCGACGATTGCGGCCGTGGAAAAGAAGCTGGCCGACCGGCCCCCTCCGGTTCGCGCCGGCTACGCCGTGCGCCAGGAGGGTGCGGCCACCGTGGTCGGACGCGAAAGTTCGATGACCGCGGAACGGCTCTGGCTGTGGCGGGAGATGAAATGGCCGGAGACCGCGGCCGGTGAGGTGCAGGCCAAGCAGGAGTGGCGGCTGCTGGCCGGGCTCGCAGGCGTCTGCGGCACGGCTGGACTCGCGGGCGTCATCACTGCCCATTTTCTCCCCGGCCTGCCCTGGATCGGCCATGCGCTCTATCTCGCTGGCATCGTCGCCGGCGGCTGGGACGCCGCGATCGATTCCTGGGGGAATCTCCGGAAGCGCGAGATCGACATCCATTTCCTGATGATCTCCGTCGCCCTCGGCGCGCTGTTCATCGGCGCGTGGGGCGAGGCGGTGCTGCTGCTGTTTCTGTTTTCCGCGTCCGGGGCGATGGAGGAATACGCGCTCGACCGGACCCAGCGCGAAGTCAGCGCGCTGCTCAAGAGCGCGCCGAAACGGGCGCTGCTGGTCCTGCCCGACGGCACGGAGAAGGAAATCGGCGTCGAGCAACTCCGCCGCGGGGACCGCGTGCTGGTCAAGCCGGGCGATGCGTTCCCGGCGGACGGCGCGGTGATGAAGGGGCGCAGTGCGAGCGATGAATCCGCGCTGACCGGCGAGGCGACGCCGGTGGAAAAAGGCATCGGCGACCAGGTGTTCAGCGGAACCATCAACCTCTGGGGCGCGGTCGAGTTCGACGTCGCCCGTCTGCCATCGGAAAGCACGCTGCAAAAGATCATCCGGCTGATCCAGACGGCGCAGAAGCTGAAGGCGCCGAGCGAGCGGTTCACGGACAAGTTCGGCACCGGCTACACCTATGCCGTGATCGGCGGGTCATTCGCCATGTTTCTCTTCTGGTGGCTGGGCCTGCACCTGCCGGCGTTCACGAACACCCCCGAAACCCGGTCCGCCTTCTACCGCGCGATGACGCTCATGGTCGTCGCGAGCCCGTGCGCCCTCGTGCTTTCGATCCCCTCCGCCATCCTGGCCGCGATCGCGTGGGGCGCGCGGCACGGCGTCCTCTTCCGCGGCGGCGCCGCGATCGAGAAACTGGCGGACATCGACGCCGTCGCGCTGGACAAGACCGGCACGCTGACGACGGGAGAACTCGCCGTGGTGGCGACGGAAAGTTTTCCGCCCGGCCGGGAGCGCGAGGTGCTCGAGCTCGCCTACGCGCTCGAGGCCAAGTCGCAGCATCCGATCGCCCGCGCGATCGTGCGGCACGCGAAGGCCAGCGGGGTGCAGGCGCTGCGACTCGATGAATTCGAGTCGATCACTGGCCAGGGCCTGCGCGGCAAGCTCGATGGCGCCAGCCTGCTGCTGGGCCGCCGCGAACTCCTGGAAACCGGTCCGCTGGCGGAGTGGGCGCAGCGGCTGCCCGCTGCCGCCGCGGAGCTGAGCGAGGTCTGGGTCATCGGCGCGGATCTCGTCGGCCGCGTGCTGCTGAAGGATCAGATCCGGGCGGAGTCCCGCGCCGTGCTGGCCGAACTGAAGCGGGCCGGTATCCGGACGATCATGCTCACCGGCGACCGCCGGCACGCCGCCGAGGCGGTCGCGAAGGAACTCGGGCTGGACGAAGTGCGGGCCGGCCTCTCGCCCGAGGACAAGGTCGACGCGATCATGGAAATCCGGCGCAGCGGTCGCAAGGTGGCGATGGTCGGCGACGGCGTGAACGACGCGCCGTGCCTCGCGGCCGCCGACGTGAGCGTGGCGATGGGCGCGCGGGGCAGCGACGCGGCGCTGGAGCAGGCCGAGGTCATCCTGATGGACGACCGGATCGAGAACTTCCTCGCGGCCGATCGGCTGAGCCGCCGCGCGAAACGCGTCATTCGCGAGAACCTGACCATCTCGCTCGGAGTCGTGATCGTGATGGTGGTCGCGACCGCCTGGGGGGCCGTTCCGCTGGCGATCGGTGTCGCCGCGCACGAGGGCAGCACGCTCATCGTGTGCCTGAATTCGCTGCGTCTCCTGTTCGGTCGGAACCGATGAGCCAGAGGCGGCGGCGGACTGGCCCGTAGGCTGCGAGCTTGCTCGCGCCTCAGGCGCGGGTCCTTCGCTCAAATCGCGCCTGCGAGCAGGCGGCCTACGCGATCCACGTTCCTGGCCAGAGGGGCTCGCGCTCCCTGCGTTTTCTCTTTCCTCGGCCGCGCGCCGGTGCATACACTAGCGGCGGCGTGAGTGTTGCAGACGGCGGGTCGCGCCCCGTCCATTCCGTTTGTGGTCCTGCCTTCCAGCTTCGGGTCATGCATGAATCGATCAGCTTCAACCGGGCTTTGATGATGCCCGGAATTTCCGGTGTCGCACCGCGGCGCACGCGACCGTGGCTTTTGCTCGTCGCGTGCTGCCTGACGCTGGCCGCTCCCTCCGGCCGGGCGATGAGCGTTTCGCCCCCGACCTTCGACGAACTCGTCGCCGAATCCACGCAGGTCTTCCGGGTTGAGATCGTCGCCACGGAGGCGCGACTCGAAACCGGCGCGGACGGTCCGGTGATCCACACCTACGTTCGCTGCCGGCCGCTGCGGCTGCTCAAGGGAACACCGGCGGAAGGCGAGTTCACGCTGGTCTTCCAGGGCGGCGACGTCGGTGACCTGCACATGGTCGTCCCGGGCATGCCCCGATACGTTGCGGGCGAGCGCTGTATTTTCTTCGTCGAGCGTGGTTCCAGCCGGTTCTGCCCGCTGGTGGCGGTGCAGCACGGCAGTTACCGGATCGTGTCCGACGGCAGCGTCGAACGCGTGCTGCGGGACAACCGCGAGCCGCTCACGAACACGGCGGAAGTGCGGCTGCCGGTCCACGGAATCGGCGCGCTGCAGATGCCGGTCGCCGGCGCGCTGACACTGGCGACGTTCGAACGGTTGATCACGGACAAGGTTGCCGAACAGGCTGCCCATGCGAGCGCCCCCTGACCCGGCCTCGAGCGCCAGCCGGTTTCGCCGGGTCCTGCTGCTGCTGCCGCTTTTCGGTGCCTGTGCCCCCTCCGGACTCGCCTACAACGCCCAGACTTCGCCTTTGTGGCGGCCCGGTGACGTGGTCGTGATGAATCTCCGGGTCGGAACGCCATCCAACGGCGGCTTGATCGACGGGAGCACGTCGTGGAACGACCCCGTGGCTTCGGCGATGACGGACTGGAATCCGTATTTTGGCAGCGTGCAGTTTTCCGCCGTGCGCGATTCCACCGCGCCGTTCGCCAAGAACAATGGCTACAACACCGTCTGCTTCAGCAGCACGGCCTACGGCGACGCCTGGACCGGACGGACGATCGGATACTGCTATTATTGGTGGAGCAACGGCCGGCGGACCGAAGCCGACGTGCTCTTCAACTCCACGGTGGCGTGGAATTCCTACCGCGGAGGGTTGCGCACCGGAGCGAACGACATCCGGCGGGTGGCGGTGCACGAATTTGGACATGCATTCGGCCTGGACCACCCCGACGACGTCGGCCAGCAGGTCAGCGCGGTCATGAACAGTGTCACCAGCAGCGTGGAGACGCTGACGGCCGACGACAAGGCGGGCGCCGCCTACTTGTACGGCGGCGTCGTTGTCGCGCCCGGCATCACGACCCAACCGCAGAATCAGACGGTGGCCGTGGGCGGTACCGCCCGGTTCGCCGTCGAGGCGACGGGCACCGCGCCGCTGAGCTACCAATGGCGCAAGGATGGCGCGAACGTCGCGGGAACGGACGCGACTCTGACGATCAGCAACGTGCAGCCGGGGAACGCCGGAAATTACACGGTGGTCGTCAGCAACGGCGGAGGGAGCGCGACCAGCCTGCCGGCGACGCTGACCGTCGGGTCCAGCGCCCGGCTGGTGAACATCGCGACGCGCGCCTATTGCAGCACGGGAAACAACGTGACGATCGGCGGCTTTGTGGTTACCGGCAGTGCCTCGAAGCGCGTCCTGATCCGCGCGGTCGGGCCTTCGCTCACCAGCCAGGGACTCGGCGCCGGTGAGGTCCTGGCCGACCCGATGATCGAGGTACACCACGGCAGTGCCGTGGTCGCAAGCAACGACGATTGGGGCGACAACGGCAACGCCGCCGAGATCGGCGATGTCGGCCGGCAAATCGGCGCCGCTCCACTGATCTCCGGCGACACGCGTTCCTCGGCCCTGCTGATCACGCTGCCGGCGGGCGTCTATAGCTTTGTCGTGAAGGGCAAGGGCAACGCCTCCGGGATCGTGCTGCTCGAGGTCTACGATGCCGAGACCTCGAACCTGAGCGCCAGGTTCGTGAACATCGCGAGCCGCGCCTACGCCACCGGCGGCAACGGCGTCGCCATCGGCGGATTCGTGATCATCGGCAATGGAGCCAAGCGCGTCCTGCTCCGGGGCGTCGGCCCGACCCTCACCACGCAGGGCCTCGGCGCCGGCGAGGTGCTCGCGGACCCCACGATCGAGGTGCACCACGGTTCCGAGGTGACCGCCGTCAACGACGACTGGGGCACTAATGCGAACGCGGCCGACATCCGGACGGTCGGCGCGCGCATCGGTGCGGCGCCATTGAGCCAGGACGACTCGCGGTCGGCCGCGCTCCTGCTGACGCTGCAACCGGGAGTGTACAGCTTCATCGCCAGCGGCAAAGCCGGCGCGAGCGGCATCGTGCTGGTCGAGGTCTACGACGCGGACTAGGGCGGCGCCGGACTGCCGCCACCCCGGGGTTTGCGTCACCGATCGGCGGTTACGTGTAAGCCAGCTCCGGTCGCGCCGTGACGATGTCGCCGGGCGGGATCGGCGCGCCGAAATCGGACTCGCCATGGCGGTCCATCACGACGCGGGCGGCATGATAACCCCGGACGAAATCGGGCGCCGTCCGCCAATAACGCGGCACGAGCTTGTCCAGCCGGCCCCGCAGGATCCGGCACGCGGTGCGCACGTTTTCCTCGAGCGTGCCGCTGGCGGCGGCGCAGGCGCTGGCGCCCGGCCGGCCGGTGGCGGGCCAGGTGCTGAAGTTGCGGGTGAGCGTCGCCAGCTCGGCGACGTCGGCCGCCACCACGAGGTAACCGGCGAGGGCCGCGCGGTGCGCGGTCGCCAGCTCGCAGATACGCTTGGCGATGTGCTCGAGCTGCTGGTCGGTCATCCGGTCGAGGGAGGCCCGGCTGAAATCGGTCGCGGCCGCGA
This sequence comes from uncultured Verrucomicrobiae bacterium, assembly GCA_963705935.1. Classification (GTDB taxonomy): domain Bacteria; phylum Verrucomicrobiota; class Verrucomicrobiia; order Opitutales; family Opitutaceae; genus Opitutus. The sequence goes on from OY970130.1 coordinate 1,216,875, forward strand.
GCGCCACGTCGTTCGTTTCCTGCGAGAGCGCGTACAGCTGGTCGGCGATTTCCGACGCGAGGTCCTCGAGGAGGTCGCGGGTGTGGGCGCGCTCCGGCGCGCTGTGGATGGCGGCGGGGTATTTGCTGGTGGTGGCGGCGACCGCGGCGAGCTTCCTTTTCAGCTCCGCCACGGCCTTCGCCACTGCGGGGTTCGAACGCCAGATCGCTTCGTTCTGCATGAGGTGGGCGACGGTCGTTTCAACCATCGCGAGTCTGTTTTGGGATAAGCGTCGCATGGTGCTCGCAGGATATCCCGACCCGCGGAGAACAGAAGGCTAATCGCGGCAAAGAGCCGCTTATGGCCGGCCAACGAATGCGTACGGCTCCTTCCGCCATCGCCGGGCTGCCGGCCCGGAAGACGCGGCGCCGGCCAGGACGGCGTTGGGGAAAAACCCCTTGCCGGGCGGCGCCACCGGGCGGAATCCGCCTCCGTAAGTCCCTCGCGCGCGCCGCTCCGGCGGACCCGGAAAGACGTCGGCTGCCCTCGCGTCGCGGGCGGCGCCGGCTCAATCGAGGATCAGGACGTGGTCTCCCCGGCGGACCTGCTCGTACAGCTCCACGATGTCGAGATTGCGCATCAACACGCAGCCCGCGCTCAGCGGCTCCCCGAGCCGTTCCTCGAGGTTCGTCCCATGAATGTACACGTAGCGATCGTAGGTATCCACATTCCCACCGCGGTTGATGCCGGGCTCGAGGCCCCGCAGCCAGAGGATCCGGCTGGTCACGAGGCTGCGGGCGGCTTCGCTTTCCGGCAACTCGCGGTGATGCCGGCCCGTCGGGACTCGCGACCGGAACACCATTCCGGGCGGCTGCCCGGCGCCGATCCGCTCCGCGATCTCGTGCAGCCCGCGCGGCGTGCCGAGCGAGTCGCGGACGTTCGAGGGCGCACGCCGCGAGGTCGAGACGACGTAACTTCCTGCCAGCACACCGCCTCGATAGAATTGCAGGGTGGCTGTGCCGATGCGGATCGCCAGCAACCGGTCTGTGGGCTTGATGCCGAGCCGCCGACAGGCTTTGTTGGCCAGTTCCAAGGGAGAATCCATGGGTATCACACCATCCTTCACGGTCGGTATCGTCGGCGCCACGGGCGCGGTCGGTCAAGAGCTGCGGCAGCTGCTCGAGGCCCGCGCGTTCCCGATCTCGTCGTTGCGCCTGTTTGCCTCGGCGCGCTCGGCGGGCCAGACGGTCGAGTTCGCTGGCAAGCCCCATCGCATCGAGGAGGCGAGGCCGGGCGTGTTCGGCGACATCGACGTCGCGTTCTTCGCCGCCGGCGGTTCGGTCACCCGCGCGCTCGCGCCCGACGCCGTCAAGGCAGGCTGCCTCGTGATCGACAAGAGCTCCGCGCTGCGGATGCAGCCGGACGTGCCGCTGGTGATTCCCGAAATCAACCCGGAAGGACTGCGCCGGCACCACGGCATCATCGCCAATCCGAACTGCTCGACCGCCGTGACGCTGATGGCGCTCTGGCCGCTGCACCAGGCGTTCGGACTCAAGCGCTATTTTGCGGCGACCTATCAGTCGGTGTCCGGAACCGGCGCGGCCGCGGTGCGCGAACTGGACGAGCAGGTGCGCGCGCTGGTCAAGGGCGCCCCGGTCGAGAAGAAGGTCTATCCGTACCAGATCGCGTTCAACTGCATCCCGCAGGTGGACACGTTCGGCGCCGACGGCTACACGGGCGAGGAGAACAAGATGCTGCTCGAGAGCCGCAAGATCATGGGGCTGCCCGAGCTGAAGGTTTCCGCCACCTGCGTCCGGGTGCCGGTCGTGCGGGCGCACTCGGTCGCGGTGAACGCGGAGTTCGAACGCCCGGTGAGCGTCGCCGCCGCGCGGGCGGCGATCGCCGCGTTTCCGGGCGCGCAGCTCGTCGACGATCCCGCCGGCCGGCTGTACCCGACGCCGCTTGATTTCACCCGGCAGGTGAAGTGCGGCGTCGGCCGGATCCGGATCGACACGGCGCTGGACAACGGTCTGGCGCTGTGGGTGTGCGGCGACAATCTCTGGAAGGGCGCGGCGCTGAATGCGCTTCAGAACGCGGAGCTGATGGTGCGCGAAGGCCTGCTCCAGCCGAAGGCGCGGCCGGCGAGGTGAACCCGGGCGGTGCGGCCGCCCGGCTGTTGGCCGAAGTGCGCTGATCTCCGCCCGGCAGACGAATGTCCCAGGTGCTTCGCCGCCGGTCGGAGGCCGGCGCTACCTGCCGAACCACGTTGGCCAGACTCCGGCTTGGCGGCGACCCGGCCGCCGGTCGCAGTGATGGCGGAATAAATCCTTGTCAGCGCCGCGGACAGGGCGCTTGTATGCGCGTCCCTGCACGGACGCCTAGCTCAGTTGGTTAGAGCACCTCGCTTACACCGAGGGGGTTAGAGGTTCAAATCCTCTGGCGTCCACCAGTTTACGCCCGCGGCGCAGCGGTGAGCGTCGGCTGTGCGGGCGGCGGTTTCATCGCCGCGCAATGCTGAAGGAGCTTTCCGCTGCGAGCCTCGGCGACCGGCCGTCCGGCCGCCGCCCGAGCTTGGACTGGCCAGGCGCGGTTTTTCTTCCCAACCTCACATCCTCATGCGACATACGATCTCGGTCCTCGTGGAGAACAAGTTCGGCGTCCTCGCGCGCGTGGCCGGCATGTTCTCGGGCCGCGGCTTCAACATCGATTCGCTCAACGTCGCCCCGACGAACGATCCCTCGCTTTCGCGCATCACCACGGTGCTCAAGGGTGACGAGGACCAGCTGGACCTCTGCATCAAGCAGCTGCGCAAACTGATCAACGTCGCCGAGGTGATCGACTTCACCGAGGGCCAGGCGGTCGCGCGCGAGCTGGTGCTCGTCAAGGTTCGGGCGGGTTCCGCCAACCGCTCCGAAATCGTCCAGATCGCCGACATCTTCCGCGCGAAGATCGTCAACCTCTCGCACGAAAACCTGATCGTGGAATTGACCGGGACCGACGACAAGATCGCGGCGCTGCTCGATTTGCTCGAGCCATTCGGAATCCTGGAAATCGCCCGCACCGGCCGGCTGGCCTTGAAGCGCTAGCCGCCGCCGGCGCCACCGTGGCTCCGTCGCCCGCCGGCCGTAGTCGGCCGGAACCGGCGCCGGCCGCGCACTCTCGAGCTTCGAAATCCAAAACCCAAAACCCAGTACCGAAAGCACTGCTCTTCCCATGCCCGCAAAAGTCTACACCGACAAAGACGCCGATCTCGGCGTGTTTCAGAACAAAACGCTCGCCGTGCTCGGCTACGGCTCGCAGGGCCACGCCCACGCGCTGAATCTGAAGGACAGCGGCTGCAAGGTCATCATCGGCCTGTATCCCGGCTCGAAGTCGCGCCCCGTCGCCGAACAGCACGGGTTCGAGGTTTTCGACACGGCGGAGGCCGTCCGCCGCGCCGACGTCATCATGGTCGGGCTCCCGGACATGAAGCAGGCCGACGTCTACGAGAAGGACATCCGGCCGAACCTCGCGAAGGGCAAGACGCTCCTGTTCTCCCACGGGCTCTCCGTCCACTTCGGGCTGATCGAACTGCCGGCGGACATCGACTGCATCATGGTGGCACCGAAAGGTCCGGGCCACATGGTCCGTCGGCTGTACACCGAAGGGAAGGGCATGCCCTCGCTGATTGCCGTCGCACAGGATCGTTCCCGCACGGCGAAGAAGCAGGCGCTGGCCTGGGCCAAGGGCATCGGTTCCACTCGCGCCGGCGTGCTCCAGACCACGTTCAAGGAGGAGACCGAGACCGATCTCTTCGGCGAACAGGCCGTGCTTTGCGGCGGCGCCAGCGCCCTGGTGCAGGCGGGATTCGAAACGCTCGTCGAGGCGGGGTACCAGCCGGAGATGGCCTACTTCGAATGCCTCCATGAGCTGAAGCTCATCTGCGATCTGATGTACGAAAGCGGGATTGCCGGCATGCGCTTCTCCATCTCGGAGACGGCGAAATACGGCGACATCACGCGCGGGCCGCGGGTCATCAACCGCCGGACCAAGGCGGAGATGAAGAAGATCCTGAAGGAAATCCAGTCCGGCCGGTTCACCAAGGAATGGGTCAAGGAATACAAGGGCGGCCTGAAGAATTACCACCGGCTGCTCAAGGCCGGCGAGAAACACCAGATCGAGAAGACGGGCGCCTACCTTCGCGGCCTGATGCCCTGGATGACCAAGAAGCACATCAAGGGAGTCCAGGCAGCCTACTGACGCCCGGCGCGCGGCGCGACGGACCAATCCGCCGTCCGCCATCATCCTCGCCGCCGTCGGTGCGCCCGGCGGCGGCACGACGAGCGCGAATCCCCGGGCGGGTGGCCGCACGGGGGCCGCGGCCCGCCGATATTCTGCATTCCGCATTCGACATTCCTCGTTAGCCTCACCCGTTTGGCATTCCCATGCAGAAAATCATCCTGGCGACGCGCAAGAGTCCGCTCGCGTTGCGACAGACCGAAATGGTCGCGTCGCATCTCGAGTCCGAGCTCGGCGTCGAGACGGAACTGCTGAAGCTCGTCACCACGGGAGACCGGCAGACCGACTGGTCGCTGGAGGCGACCGGGGGCAAGGGGCTTTTCACGAGCGAGCTGGAAGCGGCGCTGCTCCGGCGCGAGGCCGACGTGGCCGTGCACAGCACCAAGGATCTGCCCGGCGAGATGCCCGCCGGCCTGGCGATCGCCGGCTATCTTTCCCGGGCCGACGCCCGCGACGTGCTCGTGCTGCGGGCGGGCATCGCCAAACCCAAGCTCGTCGCCACCGGCAGCCCGCGCCGGCGGCTGCAGCTGACGAACCTGTATCCGGGACTGGGGTTCACCCTGATTCGCGGCAACGTGGATACGCGGCTGAAGAAGATCGCCGAGCAGCAGGTCGCCGACGGCACGGTGCTGGCGGCCGCCGGGCTGAACCGGCTGGGCATCGGCAACTGGCCGGGGGTGGAGTTCCACGCGCTCGGGTTCCACGACATGGTGCCCGCGGTCGGCCAGGGCGCGATCGCGGTGCAATGCCGCGCGGCGGACGTGGCGCGGTGGGCGCATGCCTTCGATCCGGTGACGGCGCGGGCGGTGAATCTGGAGCGCGCGTTCCAGGCGGCGCTCGGCGTCGGCTGTCACACCGCGTTCGGCGCGCACGCCACGACCGACGTGCTGTTCTTCTTTCACGAGGAAGTCGGGCTGCGCCAGATTCCGCTGACGCCCGACGATTTCGCCCGGCCCGCCGCGACGGCGGACCGGATTCTCCAGCAGCTCGGACTGAAATAGCCGGCCTCGCGCGGGTCGTGGTCGCGATCGGATGAAAACGATGGCGGTCGGCCCCGTCGCCACTACCGTTTTTCCCCATGCCAGATGCGAAACCCACACTCTTGTCCGGCCGCCGGATCGCGGTCACCCGCGCCCGCGACCAGGCCTCGGATCTCTCGGCCCGACTCGTCGCGCTCGGCGCCGAGGTGCTCGAACTGCCGCTGATCCGGGTCGAGAAGGAAATCGAGAAGCAATCGCTGGCCGACGTGCTGCTCGAACTCGGTTCCTACGACTGGATCGTCTTCACCAGCGCGAATGGCGTGCGCTGTTTCTTCGAGGAATTCCTGCGCCTCTTCGAGGATATCCGCGCGCTGGGGTTGCTGCGCATCGCCTGCATCGGTGACGCGACGAAGGCCGCGATCCGCGAGCTGCACCTCAAGGTCGAATGCCAGCCGCAGGTCGCCACCGCCGGGGCGCTGGCGGACGAACTGATAGCGACCGGCAGCCTGGAGAACGCGAAACTGGTCGTGATCACCGGCAACCTGAACCGGGATCTCCTGATGACGAAACTCGAGGCGGCCGGCGCGATCGTCGACCAGCTGCAGGTGTACCGCACGGTGAAGACGGACCTTTCCGCCGACGCCGCCGCGGCGGATTTCCGGGCGCGCGGGGCGGACGCGATCCTGTTTGCGAGTTCGTCCGCCGTGCAGTCGTTCGCCGACCAGGCGGCCGCGCTCGCGCTCCAGAACGGCGCCGCTCGGCCGCTCGCGGGCAGCATCGGGCCGCAGACCACGGAAGCGATGAAAGCCGCCGGCATTCCGGTCGATTTCACGGCGAAATCACCGGGCCTCGACGCGCTGGTCGACGCCCTGGTGAGGAAACTCACCGGTTAAAAACGCCGGCGCCGCGAAGGTTCGAATTGGATTGGCGCCGAATCGCGTGTATTCGCGGGGTTTCCATGAAGGTCCCGTTTCTCGATCTCTCGTTGCAGCATCAGGCCCTGCGGCAGCCGGCGCTGGCCGCGCTGGCCGCCACGTACGATGCCAACCGCTTCTGCCTCGGCCGCGACGTCGAGGAGTTTGAGCAGGGCTTCGGCACGATGCTCGGCTACCCGCGGGTGCTGGGCATGAACAGCGGCACGGCGCCGCTCCATGTCGCGTGCCTGATCGCGGGCTTCGGCCCCGGCGACGAGGTGATCGCCCCGCCGTTCACCTTCATTTCGACCGTCTGGGGCGTGACCTATGTCGGCGCGACGCCGCGGTTCGTCGACATCGAGGAGGGCACGTTCAACCTCGATCCGGCGAAGATCGAGGCGGCGATCACGCCGCGCACGCGGGGCATCATCGTCGTCCACCTCTTCGGCCAGCCGGCGCGGATGGACGAGATCCTGGCGATCGCCGCACGCCACCGGCTTTTCGTGATCGAGGACTGCGCGCAGGCCGTGGGCGCGCGGTATCTCGGAACCGCGAGCGCCAAACCGGGCGCGGGCGGCGTCAGCGTGCCCGTCGGGCTGATGGGCGATGCCGGGACCTTCAGCTTTTATCCGACCAAGAACCTCGGCGCATGCGGCGAGGCGGGCGCCTTCGTTTCCCGGCGCGAGGAGGTGCAGGTGCGCGCCCGGCACATCCGGGTGCACGGATCGGACCGGCGCTACCATCACGACATCGTCGGCGGCAATTTCCGGATGGACGGATTTCAGGGCGCGCTGCTGAACGTCAAGCTGCCGCACCTCGCCGGCTGGACCGCGCGGCGCCAGGCGATCGCAAACCGGTATTACGAGGGGCTCACGCTGGCGGACGTTCGGCTGCCCGACCGGCCCGGCTATGGCGCGTCGGTGTATCACCAGTTCACGATCCGGCATCCGCGGCGCGACGCCTTGCGCCGGCACCTTTCCAAGCAGGAGGTTGGGACCGACCTGATCTATCCGGTGCCGCTTCATCTGCAGAAGTGCTTCGCGAACCTGGGGTACGCGCGGGGGACGTTTCCGGTCGCGGAAGCGGCCGCGGAGACGTGCGTCAGCCTGCCGATCTTCCCCGAACTCGCGGAGGCGCAGGTCGATCACGTCATCGCGAGCGTGAACTCGTTCTGAACGCCGCGGCACGCCCATGATCGACGGGATTCGGATCAAGCTTTGCGGGCTGTCGTCGCTCGTCGACGCGGAGTTCGCCGACCGCTGCGGCATCGATTACCTGGGGTTCAACCTTTATCCGAAATCCCCCCGATTCGTTTCGCTGGCACAGTACCGGGCGATGGCCCCGCGGCTCCCGGACCGGCGGCGCGTCGCGGTCACGGTCGAGCCGGCACCGGACGAGCTCGCCGGCATGGTCGATGCCGGATTCGACTTCTTCCAGGTCCACTTTCGGCCCGAGACGTCCGTCGGGACGCTGGCGGCGTGGTCCGAACGCGTCGGGCCGGACCGGCTCTGGCTGGCCCCGCGGCTGCCGGCCGGGCGCGATCCCGCGGAGGACTGGCTGCCGCTCGCGAAATACTTTCTGCTCGATACGCCCCACGCCGGCTTGTTCGGCGGGACCGGGCAGACCGGAGACTGGGCCCGGTTCGCCCGAACTCAGGCGGCGCACCCCGACCGGACCTGGATCCTCGCCGGAGGACTCCGGCCGGAGAACATCGGCGATGCCCTGCAGGCCAGCAACGCACGCTTCGTCGACGTGAACAGCGGGGTTGAACTCGCGCCCGGAGTGAAGGACGAGGAGAAATTGAAGCGCTTCATCGTCCGGTTGCACGAGGCGCAGCCGGGCGGAGAAAAGGGGTAGTCCGCGATCTCTGCCGCCCCCGCGGCCCGATGGCAGGTGTGACCCGGACGTCAGGCATGCGCGCGCCCCAGGCAGCTGACGCGCCTCCTGCCGACTACGCCGGCGCCTCGCTGCTCAAGAGTCTGTTGCTTGCAACCAGCACTTCCGGCAGCAGGGCCTCGAGCGACTCGGGAGTGACGCCCTGCCGGGCGAGGAACTCGACGTCGATTTCGGTGTGAAAGCCCTCCTCGCCCACGCCGGTGCCGAGGCAAAGCGCCAGGTGCTTCGCGGCATGAATGTGCCCGACGAGCAGCTGGTGGTCGGGACCCGCCAGCCGCGGCCGGGAGTAGAACCGGACGACCTGGATCAGGTTCTCCGGAAAATTCCACGCCTCGAGCAGTTCGCCGGCCACGTCGCAGTGGTCGTAGCCGAAGTACCGGTGTTCCGCCTCGCGCCAGGGGCACTGCTCGCGGGCCTGCAGCGCTCGAACCTCGTCGAAGGAATTGCCGGCGATGAAGGCGAGCGCCAGCTTGCCCACGTCGTGGAGCAGCCCGGCCGTGTAGGCCAGTTCCGGGGGGACCTGCTTCGTCTCGCGCGCCAGCAAGTCCGCGGCCACCGCGACCGTCAGCGAATGCCGGTACAGGTCGCCGGGCTGCCACCCGTATCCGTCCACTGGATTGCCGAGCCACCGGCTCGCCATCTTCGTCGCGACCAGCCGGTAGACTTCGGCAAACCCGAGCCGCACGATGGCGTCGCTGAATGCGTCGCACGGAGCGGCGTTCGCGAAGTAAGCGGAGTTCGCCAGCCGGAGCGTCGCCGCCGCGAGGCCGGAATCGAGTCGGATCAGCGCCTCGACATCTCCGGCGGCGGCGTCGGGGTCGTCGAGCAGCAGCAGCAGCTTCGGCAGCAGCCACGGCGCGCAGGGCAGTTTTCGCGCCTCGTCGACGAGTCGGGTGAGCGGGAGAGTGGGGTGGCTCATACGCAGCAGTCGGGCCGGCTCGGCATGCGCACGACGACGTCGCCGTTGTCGAGATAGAGCTGGATCGTGCGGTTGAACTGTCCGCCGACATCCCAGTGCCGGACGTTCAGCCGGTGCACGAGGACCATTTTCTTCATCATCGCGGCGTTGCGCGCGCCAATCGCGAGAAAATCCCCGCCGGCCAGGACGCGCGCCCCGCCGAACACCTTGAACTCGAGTTGCTCCGCCGCGCTGCCGTGCCCGCGCATCGCCTCGAGCAAAGCCGGAATGCCGGTGTCGAGAAACATCGCCGGCGGCGAGTTGGGGCGGGAGGTCGCGGTCGCGTCGGGGAGGAGCGCATGCAGCAACCCGCCGGTCCGGCGCACCGGATCGTAGCAGGTCACTCCGAGGCAGGAACCGAGCGCATAGGTGACGATCACCTGGCGGGGCGCGTTGGAACTTTTGAAGTCTGCTACCCCGACAACGATTTGCGCGGAAGGCGGCGAGGATTCGCGAGCGATGGGAAAAGGGGAGATGGAAGACAAGTCCGTGAAAGCGTGTTTTTCTATTCGGCTGTCGATGAGGAGCCTTGATCGATATGTCCCGGCGACCTGCGAAAAACCGGTGAAATGCGGCGACCAGTTCGGCCGGACTGGGAAGCGGCACGCGCAAACGGTTGCCGCGCGCCCGGACGATCGCGCCGGGCGCGGGAATCGCGCGCCCAGCGAGTTCAAGGATCGTGCGCGTCGCGACCATTTCGTTTGGTCATTCGCCGAATTTCGCATCTATTCGCGATTCCATGTCTGATCGCGACATTCTCTCCCGGGTGGAAGCCGCCCAACAGGCCGTGCTCGCGCACACCGGGCTGTTTCACCAGGAATTCGGCCGCGCGCAAAGCCACTGGAAATCCGACGGCACGCGGGTGACCGACGTGGATCTGGCGATTTCCACGGGGATCGCCGCCCGGCTCGCCGCCGCGTTTCCCGGCGACCAGTTTTTCAGCGAGGAACTCACGCACGCCGGACCGCCGATCCCGCTGACCAGCCGGTTCGCCTGGGTGCTGGATCCCATCGACGGGACCAACAACTACGCGATCGGGATCGCCCATTGCGCCATCTCGCTCGCGCTGCTGGAGGAGGGCCGGCCGGTCTACGGGGTGGTCTACGATCTGGCGCGGCGGACGCTGATCCACGGCGGTCCCGGGCTGGGGCTGTTCGACGGCGACCACGCCGCGCGGGTCCAGTCGGAGCCGCCGAACCCGCAGATGCTGGTCGGCTTTCACAGCCCGTACGACAAATCGTTCGCCGCCGACGCCGCGCGGCTGGTGCAGAATTTCAAGATCCGGGGACTGGGCAGCAGCACGCTTCACCTGGCGTACGTCGCCGTGGGCGTGCTTGGCGGCACGGTCGATCACAACGTCAAGATCTGGGACATCGCGGCCGCCGTGCCGCTGTGCCTCGCGGGCGGGGGCGAGGTTCACTTCCTCAACGGCGAGCAGTTCCCCCTGCGGCAATTCGACCTGAAGATGCGGCGAATCTTCTACATCGCCGGTAACGCCGCCGTCTGCGCGGCGCTGCGCCAGCTGCTCGGGCGCTAGCGGCGGCCCGCTCGTACCGGCACAGTGGGCCGGCCGTGCCGGTCGTGTCAGCGGACAGCTGGACCTGTTCAGGCGTGCAATATCCTGATAGGATCCGGGTTCGAACCGCGCTTTTGAACCATGCTGGTCCTGCCCGTCGAGAACTACGCGAATCTGCTGCCAAGGCTTCGGGCGGTGAAATTCAACACGTTCTTCGCCGAGGCGGTCCTGCGCCGATGCGTGGCCGGCCGGGTATGGGTCGATGATCTTGCGGACCCCGGCTCGTTCCTGGTGGCGCATCCCTGCGGCATGTCTCTGCTCTGCGGTGAGTCAGAGGATCTCGGATTCCTCGCCTGGCTGGTGAACTATCTCGGCAGCGGAGAGTGCCGGCGACGGAGCGAGTACCTTCAGGCCCATCCCGCAACCTGGGCGCGCCGCATCCCGCACCTGCTGGCGGGTCGTTTTCTCCGGCTCGGGGAACTGCCATCGGCCGGCGGGGATCCGACCGAACTGGCGGCTGCGACCCGCGGGCGGGTCGTGCAGTGCGCCCGGCGAAATTTCCGGTTCGACCCGCCGGCGTTCGCGGCGCAGCGCCTGGATCCGCTGCGGCGTGAATTCCGGATCGAATCGATGTGCAGCCGGTTTTTCGATACGTGGGGGGTGTCGGTCGGACCCCGGCAGTTCTGGGACACGGCCGCGGAGTTTGCCGCGCACGGCGTCGCGTTCGCGGTGATGCACGGCGGCGAGCCCGTGAGCATGGCGTTCTCGGCGTTCGCGTTCGACGACGTGCGCGAAATCGGCATCGAAACCGCGCCGGCGTACCGGGGTCGCGGCCTCGCCACGCATGCCGGTCGGGCGTTCATCGAGCACTGCCTGGCGCATTCGGCGCAGCCCGTCTGGTCCTGCCGCCAGGGCAACGTCGGATCCGAGCGGACCGCGCTCCGGCTCGGGTTCACGCCGAGCCGCGACCTTCCCTATTATGCGCTGGTGACCGGATAGCGGCGCTGGCGCGGCCGGTCGACCGCCCGTCGGTCCGGACGACGCTACACCTGGTAGGCCCGCAGCGGCACGGGATCGAGGACCTTCGCCGAGGGCAGCTGCGCCGCGAGCATGCCGGCGAACCAGGCGCGGGCGGGCGGGTCGCCGTGCGTCAGGACGATGCTCCGGGCGTTGGTCTGCACGGCGAACTCGAGCAGTTCCTCGCGATCCGCGTGGCCGCTGAGTTCGAAGCGCTCGATGTGCGCCTTGATCTTCACCTTCACGTTCGCCGCCTTGAACAGGAAATCGTCGCCAGGGCGGCTGGCCAGGAGCTGGCCGCCCGGGGTATCCGGATCGCAATAACCGACGAACGCGACGGTGTTGCGGGCATGGCCGACCAGTCCGGAGGCGAGGGCGTAGCTCGGGGTGCGCTCGACCATCATGCCGGAGCTGACGATGTAGAGCGCGTTCTGCCGCGGGTCCTCGCCGGGATTCAGCTTGCGCGGCATCGGCTTGATCCCGAGCTCCTTCACGATGCTGCGGGTGAACTGCACGGCGTTCGTCTTGCGGGTGATCTCGTCGAAATAGTCCGCGAGATCCATCCCCAGTCCCGAGGCGTAGATCGGGCAATCGGCCAGCCGGCCGAACTTGCGCGCGTCGTGGACGATCGCGAGAATTTCCTGCATCCGGCCGAGCGCGAACACCGGGAGGAGACACGACCCGCCGCGACGAATGGCCTCGTTGATCGCGGCGACCAGGCGGGCGACCTCGTTGCCGCGCTCCTTGCCGGCGGGCCGCTCGGTCACGCCACGCGTGGTTTCCATCACGACGGTGTCGAAGTGGCCGGCCGGAAACTTCGCCCCGACGAGCGTGCGCTGGTTCTCGAACAGCACGTCGCCCGTGACAAACACGAGCCGGTGCTTGTGCCGGATCTCGATCCCGGCGGCGCCGGCGACGTGCCCGGCGTGGTGGAACGTGATCTCGATCTCGTCGCGCGCGCCACGGAACTTCTTCACGTGCCCCGGGGCGAGGCCGGTCAGCCGTCCGGCGCAGCGGTCGATCTCATCGTGGGTGAACAGCGGATAATCCGGGATGTTGTCCGACTCGCGCTGCCGCATCATCACGTTCGCGGAATTGTGCAGCATCCGCTCCACCAGCATCCGGCTGGCGACGGTCATGATCACCGGGGTGTTCGGGTGCTCGCGCATCACGACCGGCAGGCTGCCGATGTGATCGAGATGGCAGTGCGTGATGACGATCAGGTCGAGCGGCGCGCCCCGCAGCGCCGACAGGTCGGGGGTGGCCGCGCGCCCCACCTTCTTCGGGTGGAGCCCGCAGTCGATCAGCAACCGAAGCTCGCCGAGCTGGAGGTAAAGTGAATTGGCCCCAATCCCGCCGTCGCGGTTCAAATCGATCAACTTCATGCAGGCCGCCGACAGAGAACGAGAAAAGCCGCGAGAACGAGCAGTTTCTCAGCCGCGGGGGATCACCATCTCGAACGGCGGCAGCATGACGTGGATCCGCCGGCCCTGCTCGTCGACGCCGTGGAAGCACCCGTGGGCGATCGCGTCGAAGCCCGTCACGTGATAGCTGTTGTACGAAAACTGCTCGCCCGGCGCGAGCCGCGGCGTCTCGCCGACGATCTTGTCGCCCTCGACCACGAGCTGGCTGCCGTCGGCGTGCGCCACCACCCATTTGCGACCGAGCAGCGTCACGGTGCGGTCCGACGCGTTCTCGATCGTGATGAAATACACGAAGGCGTGCGGCTTGTCCGCAGGCAGCGACGGCCCGCCGTGGTGGTAGGCGAGCTTGTCGAGTCGCGCCGTCAGGCCGGGGACTTCGCTGGAGGCACAGGACACGAGCACAACAGAGACGTGAATCGGCGGGCGGCAAGCACAAGCGCCGCGAGCCGACCGACCGGCCGGCACTATCGGCTTGCTGCGGGATGGCTCGAAACCGAAAACTCCCGCAGTCATGGCCAAACTCGCCCTCCTGTCCGTCAGCGACAAACGCGGCCTCGCCGAGTTTGCCGCGGCGCTGGTTCGGAAACACGGTTTCACGCTGCTCTCGACCGGCGGCACCGCCAAACTGCTCGCCGAAAAGGGCTTGCCGGTGACGGAGGTCAGCCAGCACACCGGCTTTCCGGAAATCATGGAGGGCCGGGTGAAGACGCTGCACCCGAAGATCCATGGCGGGCTGCTGTGCCGCCGCGACAAGGCCGAGCACCTGGCCCAGGCGGCGCGGAACGAGATCGCGCTGATCGACCTCGTGGTCGTCAACCTGTATCCGTTCGAGGAAACGGTGGCGAAGCCGCACGTCACGCTGGAGGAGGCGATCGAGAACATCGACATCGGCGGCCCGTCGATGCTGCGAAGCGCCGCGAAAAATCACCAGAGCGTCACGGTCGTTTGCGACCCGGGAGATTACAGCGCGGTCCTGGCGGCCTTCGACGCCGAGGCGGCGAACCCGGCGCAACTCGCCGAGCTGCGCCGCCGCCTGGCGCTGAAGGTTTTTCAGCGCACCGGTCGCTACGACACCGCGATCGCCCAGTATCTCGAAGCGCAGGCGACGACGCCCGACGTCGACACCGTGAGCGGCTTCCCAGCGACGCTGACGCGTTCGTGGCCGAAGGCGCAGGCGCTTCGTTACGGCGAGAATCCGCATCAGAAGGCCGCGCTGTACGGGACGTTCCACGAGCATTTCCAGCAGTTCCAGGGCAAGGAGCTCAGCTACAACAACATTCTGGACATCACCTCGGCGACGTACCTGATCGGCGAATTCGAACGGCCGACGGTGGCGATCCTGAAGCACACCAACCCGTGCGGCGTGGCGAGCGCCGGGACGCTGCTCGAGGCCTGGGAACAGGCGTACGCGACGGACCGGCAGGCGCCATACGGCGGCATCATCATCGTCAACCAGACCCTCGATGGCGCGCTGGCGAAGGCGATCGCGGAGATCTTCACGGAAGTCATCATCGCGCCGCGGTTCAGCGACGAGGCCCTGGCGATTTTCGGCCGGAAGAAGAACCTGCGGCTGATGATCGCCCACGCCGGCGCGGGCCCCGCCGGCCCGGATGCGCTGCAGGAAATCCGCTCGGTCGTCGGTGGCGTGCTCGTGCAGGACCGGGACCGGACGCTCGGGGACGTCGCCGCGTTCAAGGTCGTGACGAAGCGGCAGCCCACGCCCGAGGAATCGGCGGCCATGCTCTTCGGCTGGAAGATCGGCAAGCACGTCAAATCGAATTCGATCGTGTACTGTCGCGGCGAGCGGACGCTCGGAATCGGCGCCGGACAAATGGCGCGGGTCGACAGTTCCCGGATCGCCGTGTGGAAGGCGGGCGAGGCCGGGCTCGACCTGCACGGCTCGGTCGTGGCCAGCGAAGCGCTGTTCCCGTTTGCGGACGGATTGATCGCGGCGGCAGACGCGGGGGCGACCGCGGCGATCCAGCCGGGCGGCTCGGTCCGCGACGCCGAAGTCATCGCGGCGGCGGACGAGCGCGGGATGGCAATGGTGTTCACAGGCATCCGCCACTTCCGGCACTGAGATCCAACCGGTCGCCCCGGCGGTGAAGCGGCGCTCGTGGGGCGCGTCGCCGGACGCGGACGTACAGAATCGGCCAAATCCGGACCGGGTGCGCGACCGGTCGAGTGCTCCCGCGTGCAGGTGCCGCGCGGCGGAACTGCGCTGATGCAGCCGGGCTGCACCGACCCCGGCCGCAGCGCCCGATTCACTCCCGCGCACCGACCCCGGCTACGCGCGCGATTCACTCCGGTCTCGCGGAGCGCGGTTGGATGCCCTTTGCGCTGTTTTCCGGTTGGCGGCGCAGGCAATATTGGGCACGTTCGCCGGATGTTTGACCCCGTCGAAAAGCTGAAGGAATTCATTCGCCATCAAAGCATCTCCGCGGATTCGAAGTCGCGGGAGGGCATGCGCGGCGCGCAGCAGTTTGTCGCCGGCCTGCTCGGCTCGATCGGCTTCGACGTCGAGGTCGTGCAGACGGCGATGCACCCGATCGTTTTCGCACAGCGCGGCGGTGACCCCGCCTGGCCGCACGTCGTGATCTACGGACATTACGACGTCCAGCCGGCCGATCCGCTCGAGCTCTGGAAGACGCCTGCGTTCGAGCCGACGATCATCGGCAACCGGATCTACGGTCGCGGCGCCGCGGACAACAAAGGGCCGATGATGGCCAACATCGCCGCCGTCGCCGAACTGCTCGAGCAGAACCCGCGGCTGCCGCTCCGGATCACGTTCCTGATCGAAGGGGAGGAGGAAATGGGCAGTCCCAGCTTCCCGAAATTCCTCGAGTCGCACGCCGACCGTTTCCGCGACGCCGGTTTCGTCTACCTGTCCGACACGGTGCTGCCCACGGTGGACCAGGTCGTGATCACGTGCGGATTGCGGGGCCTCACCCTGTTCGACGTGCATGTCACGGGGGCGAAGGGCGACCTGCATTCCGGGCTGCACGGCGGCGTGCTGCTGAACCCGATTCAGGCGCTGGCGGAAATTCTCGCGACGCTGCACACCCCCGATGCCCGGGTGAATGTGCCCGGGTTCTACGACGACGTGCTCGACGTGCATCCGTGGGAGCGGGAGGAGCTGAAGAAGCTCGGCACCGACGAGCGCGCCTATCGCGAGTTTCTCGGCATCGACCAATTCCACACGCCGCCGGGATTCTCGCCCTTCGAGGCGTTGCGCTTCCAGCCGACGCTTGAGTTCAACGGCATCGGCGGCGGCTATCAGGGGGAGGGGACGAAGACGGTGATTCCGAGCAAGGCGTTCGCCAAGATCAGCTGCCGCCTCGTTCCGAACCAGCGGCCGGACCGGATCAAGCAGTTGGTGATCGACACGATCAAGGCCCGCGCGCCGAAGGGCGTGAAGCTGGCGTTCGTCGACCAGCACAAGGGCGATGCCTACGTCGTCGTTCCCCCGGGCCGGTCCAACACGCCGGCCGACCAGCCGCCGGTGCTGGCGCGCGGCTTCCGCGCGGCGGAAGCCGCCGTGACGCAGATCTGGGGCCGCCCGCCGCTCTTCCTGCGTGAGGGCGGCAGCGTGCCGATCATCGCGGACATCAAGCGGGTGACCGGGCTCGACTCGATCATGCTCGGCCTCTTCCTGCCGGAGGACAACCTCCACGCGCCGAACGAGGGCTTCAACCTGGACGTGATGCGCCGCGGCACCGCCACCACGAAGCGGATACTCGCGGAGGTCGCCGGAGCCTAGCCGGCCGGCGGAGTCGCGGCCGGGCCGCTGGTCCGCCCGTGACCGCCGCCTCCGGGCGCACCCACGAAAAAGCCCCGGCGCGAAGCCGGGGCTGAAATTCGATCGCCGCCTGTCCGCAGGCCCGATCCGGAGGGCGAAGCGCGCGGCCGCGCATCCGCCGGTCCGTTAGGGCTGCTTCTTCAGGATGACGATGTCGACGCGGCGGTCCTTCTGCATCGTGGCCTCGTCGGCGTTCTTCGAGGCATCGAGGCTGCCCTTCGACAGCGTCTCGAGCCGGTCGGGGGAGGTCAGCGTGGCGAGGTAGGTCTTCGCGGCATTCGCGCGCCGGTCGCCGAGGCCGAGATTGTATTCCGCCGTGCCGCGCCAGTCGCAATGGCCCTCGAGCAGAATGCGCTGGTCGGCGTGGTCCTTCAGGTAGTTGGCGGCGTCCTGGAGCTTCGAACGCTCGCTCGCGCGGATGTTCGACTTGTCGAAATCGAAATACACCGGCTGGAACATGCCCCGGATGCTGTTCGCGTCCTCGATGATGTTCGGATCGCGCTGCTGCAGGCCGGCCGCGGAGGCGTCGACCGGCGCGTTGACGTCGGTCGGGGTCACCACGCCCCCGCCCGTCGGACCGAGCACCGTCGCGCTCGGATCCGGGCGCTTCGGCTTCTTCGTGCAGCCGCTGAGCACAAGCGCGCCGCTGGCGAGGACGAGGCAAAATTTCTTCAAGGCGATATTCATGGAGGAGCGTGATGGACGACTGGTGAGTAATGGTGCAACCGGCCCGGTCGCGGCAAGGATTTTACAGCGACTTCTTGGGCTCGATCAATCCGACCTCGAGCGCATAGCGCGTCAGGCTGGCGACGTCGTGGAGGTTGAGCTTGCGCATCAGGTTGGTGCGGTGGTTATCGACGGTCTTGATGCTGATCCCCAGCTTGGCGGCGATCTCCTTTGTGCTGTGGCTCTCCGCCACCAACTG
The DNA here is from genome assembly GCA_963705935.1 of uncultured Verrucomicrobiae bacterium. Classification (GTDB taxonomy): domain Bacteria; phylum Verrucomicrobiota; class Verrucomicrobiia; order Opitutales; family Opitutaceae; genus Opitutus. The sequence goes on from OY970130.1 coordinate 1,234,561, forward strand.
AAGGATCTCGCGCTCACGGTCGGTGAGAAAGTCGGAGGTGTTGCTGGCCGAGGGGTTGGCGACGACGTTGCGCAGGAGCGCCGCGACCGCGGGGCCGAAATACGTTCCGCCGTTCGCCACCGTCTCCAGCCCCTTCTTGAATTCGAACAGCCCGGCCGTCTTTTCGACGAAACCATGCGCGCCGGATTCGAGCATCTCGCGGATGAGCACGGGGTTTTCGTGTCCTGAAAACACGAGCACGCGCATGTCCGGCAGCTTCTTGCTGATGCGGCGCAGCAGGTCGACGCCATTCAGCCCCGGCAGCTTGGCGTCGAGCACCAGCAGATCGGGCTTGACCTCGAGGCAGAGCGCGACCGCGCTCTGACCTTCACCGCTCTCGCCGACCAACTGGTAATTCGGGTCCAACCGCAGGATCTCGACCAGCATTTCCCGAATGGCGGTTTGGTCTTCGACAATGACGAGACGTTTCATGAATTGGCTGGCGCCCGAAAACGGGGGACGAGAACTGGCAAATGGTGGGTTGGCTGGGATTCGAACCCAGAACCAACGACTTAAAAGGACGCTGCTCTACCATTGAGCTACCAACCCCCAACCGAGGAACAAGCAAAATGGGTTTTGCGTTCTTCCGATGGCAAGCAGTTTCTGGCGGCGATTCCGTGTTGCGATTGACCGAAAGTTGACGACTCCGTAAGCACAGCGACCCCTTTTAAAATCTTGGGAACAATCCAGAAATATACCCATCAGACCGAGGAAGAACGTATGTCTTCCAAAGCGCAGGAGGTTGCCTTCGACCGCATGCTGGTGGACCGTTTCAAGAACGGCGATCCCTCGGCGTTCGATGAAATGGTCTCCCGGTATTGGGATCGCATCTACGCGATGGTCAACCAGCTCCTTCGCAATTCCCAGGACGCGGAGGAGGTCACCCAGGACGCGTTCATCCGGGCGCATCGCGGGCTGTCCAACTTCCGCGGCGACTCCGCGTTCTCCACGTGGCTGTACCAGATCGCCACCAACCTCGCGCGCAACCGCTACTGGTACTGGTGGCGGCGCAAGCGGGAGCAGTCCGTCTCGATCGACGCCCCGATCGGCAGCGAGAACAACATGACCCTCGCCGAGGTGATCCCGGCCGAAGTCGAGACGCCAGACGACATCGCCGTGACTCAGGAGTTCATCGCGCGGATCGGCCGCGGGATGGAGAAACTGAGCGCCAAACACCGGGAGATTCTCATTCTGCGGAATGTGAAGAACCTGTCCTACGAGGAAATCGCCGACATCCTCTCGATTTCCGTCGGCACCGTCAAAAGCCGGATCGCCCGGGCTCGGGAGAGCCTGCGCAGCCGGCTGGGAGAAGATTTCAAATGAAAGATTCCAAGTTCATCGAGCTGCTGAACCTGTACGTTGATCACCAGATCAGCGCCACGGATGCGGCGCTGCTGGAAGCGGAAATCCAGCGCGACGCGGAGCGGCGTCGAATCTACCGCCAATATTGTCAGATGCAGAAGGCGTGCGTGATGCTCGCCGACTCCTTTCGCACGGAAGCTCCGGTTAGTGGGAAGATCGTCAGCTTTGCTCCGGCGCGTCGCCGCCTGCGTGCAGTGGCTTATGGGATCGGTGCGGCGGCAGTCGCCGCCTGCGTGGCATTGGTGATGGGCGGCCGGCAGCAGTCCGGGTCGCATGCCGCCGCGCCTGCGGTGGCCGGTGTGACGGCGCAGCCTGCGGTCGCGCCGCAGAGCACGCCCGCCTTGGCTCCGGCCCGCGTGGCCCTGCAACCGGTATTCGCCGGCGTACTGCGCGACAGCAACGCCACCGACCTGAGCCTGGGCGGTTCGGAACGCGTGCCGCTCGACTGGATGACCCGCGTGCAGCTCGATCGCGTGCCGGGCACGAAGCCGTTGTGGTTCGAGACCCGTCCGACGATCCAGCCCCAGGATCTCAGTTTCCCAAGCCGGCCGTCGTCTCCCACGCAGGTCGAGATGACCGCGTTCCGGTTCCAGAAGTGATCAGCTCAGCGCGCGCTTGATCAACGCTTCCGTGCCCGCCCCGCCGCCCAGCGCAAGGGCGGCCCGGCGGATCGCCTGGTCGGCATCCGCCGGTTTGTAGCCGAGCGCCACCAGAGCGGCCACGGCATCGCGATGGGCGCCGGCCGCTTCGCCGCCGGACACGGATTCGCCCGCCGGTATCACCGGGGTCGATCCGGACGCGCCGACCTTGGCCCGCAGTTCGACCACGAGCCGCTCGGCCGTCTTCTTCCCGATCCCGGGGCACTTCGCGAGCGTGCCGACGTCGCCGGCGCGAATTGCGCCCTCCAGCAGCGGCAGCGACAGCCGGCTCATGATGCCGAGCGCAACCTTCGGGCCGACGCCCGTCACGTGCTCGATCATGAGCCGGAAGAAGTCCCGCTCGGCCGGTGTGGCGAAACCGTACAGCGTCTGCGCATCCTCGCGATAGATGACCATCGTGTGCAGCTTGACCGTGGCGCCGGCGGCGGGCAGCTGCTCGGCGGTGGTCACGGGGATGTTCACCTCGTAACCGAGTCCGTTCAGCTCGATCACCGCCTGCAGCGGAGTTGCCGATGCAAGGGTGCCCTGGATCGACGTGATCATGGCGCCGCTCACTCGAGCCCGAGCACGTCCTGCATGTCGTACACGCCCGGCGGCCGCGTCACCACCCAGGCGGCGGCGCGTAGTGCGCCTCGCGCCAGGATCGCGCGATCGCCCGTCCGGTGGGTGAGTTCGAGCCGTTCGCCGAGTCCGGCGAAAAGCACGGTGTGGTCGCCGACGACGTCGCCGCCGCGGAGCGAGTGCACGCCCACCTCGGAGGCGGAGCGCGGGCCCGTGAGCCCGCTGCGGCCGTGGCGCAGCGCCTCGTCCGTCAGCTTGCGCTCGGCGAGAACGATCTCGAGCAGCCGGGCCGCCGTGCCGCTGGGCGCGTCCTGCTTGAAGCGGTGATGCATCTCCAGGACCTCGACGTCGTAGTCGGACCCGAGAACGCGCGCCGCGCGCCGGGTGAGCGCAAAGAGCAGGTTCACGCCCACCGAATAGTTGCCGGACCAGACGCAGGGGATCTGCGCCGCGAGTGCGAGCAGCTCGCGCTTCGCCTCGGGCGCATGGCCGGTCGTGCCGATCACCACGGCCTTGCCGGCGGCCGCCGCCGCCGCGAGCACGGCGCGCGTCGCGCCGGGCGCGCTGAAATCGAGGACGACATCGGCCATCGCGAGGCCGGTGGCGAGGTCATCCCCCAGGTCCAGGGCGGCGGCGACGGGAAAGCCGAGCTCGGTGGCGGCGTCGGCGAGGGCCCGGCCCATGCGGCCGCGCGAGCCGTTGATGAGAATTCGTGGAGGCATCGGCGGAAAGATCGGCTAGCGGCGGACCGCCGCGAGCGCCCGGGTCAGCGCCTGGAGGCTGGCCGGGGCGAGTTCGGACAGCGGCGGACGGACCTCGGGCGAGCGGATCACGCCGGCGCGGGCGAGCGCGGCCTTGATCGGCACCGGGTTGGGCTCGAGGAACAATGCCTTGAAAACCGGATACAGCTTGCGGTGGAGCTTTGCGGCGCGGGCGAACTCGTCCGCCCGCGCCAGCTGCACGAGCTGGCTGACTTCGCGGACGAGCAGGTTGGAAGCGACGCTGATCACGCCCTCGGCGCCCACCGCCATGAAGGGCAGGGTCAGCGAGTCGTCGCCGCACAGCACCGTGACCTCGCCGCCCAGGGCGGACTTGATCTGGTCGACGCGATCGACGCTGCCGCCGGATTCCTTGATCCAGCGGACGTGGGCGTACCGTTTGGCCAGGCGCTCGATCACGCCGAGGCCGATCTCGATGCCGCACCGGCCGGGAATCGAGTAGAGGACGATGGGCCGGTCGGTCGCGTCGGCCACGGCGCAGAAATGCCGGAACAGCCCCTCCGGGCCCGGCTTGTTGTAGTAGGGCGCGACGACCAGCATCGCGTCGGCGCCGGCGGCGTGCGCGAGCCGGGTGAGCTCGACGGCCTCGCTGGTGGAGTTCGAGCCCGTGCCGGCGATCACCGGCACGCGCCGGCCGGCGGCGGCGATCACCGCGCGGATCACCTCCATGTGCTCCTCGTGGCTGAGGGTCGGCGACTCGCCGGTCGTGCCCACGGGAACCAGCCCGTCGATGCCGCCCTTGATCTGATACGCCACGAGCTTGGCGAGATCGTCGAACGCGATCGCACCCTGGTGAAAGGGCGTGACCAGGGCCGTGATCGTGCCGGTGAGCGGACGGAGTTTCATGGGTGCGGGCAATGCAGCCTTGCTGAAGAAAGCAGGGCGATTTAGGGATTGCGCAACGCTTTTCTACCCATGCCAGCCGTCACACCCCACACCGAAATAATCAACGACCTGCTGAAGCTCGCGGTGGAAAGCGGCGTGAGCGACGTCATCATCAAGGCGAACAAGCCGGGCTTCGTGCGCATCGCGGGCCGGCTCAAGCCGGTCGAGATGGATCCGATCTCGTCGCCCGAGGCGCAGGCGTTCGTCGACGAGCACGTCCCCAAGGTTTTCCGGCAGCGCTGGGACGACGACGGGCAGGTCGATTTCGCGTATGCGGTGGAGGACATCGGGCGCTTTCGCGTGAATGCCTTTCACCAGCGCGGGCTGGTCAGCATCGTCCTGCGGCACATCAAGAGCTCGGTGCCGACCTTCGAGCAGCTTTCGCTCGGGAACACGGCCGACGCGCTGGTGAAGCTCATCCAGGCGAAGGACGGCATTCTCCTGGTCTGCGGCGCGACCGGTTCGGGCAAGAGCACGACGATGGCGGCGATGCTGAACTGGGTGAACCAGAACATGGACCGGCACATCGTGACGATCGAGGATCCGATCGAGTTCACGTTCCAGGACGAGCGGTCGCTTTTCCAGCAACGCGAGATCGGCCTCGACGTGCCGAGCTTCGGCCTGGCGATCCGGGCGGTCCTGCGCCAGAACCCCGACATCATCCTGATCGGCGAGATGCGCGACCGGGAGACGTTCGAGACGGCGATCTCGGCGGCGGAAACCGGGCACCTGGTGTTTTCCACGATGCATGCGGCGACCGTCGCGCAATCGCTCACCCGGCTGTTCGAGTTCTTCCCGCCGGAGGAGCAGGTCCAGGCCCGCCGGGCGATCGCGGGATCGCTGCGCGGCTTCGTCTGCCAGAAGCTGGTCCCGGCGCTGGAGGGCGGGGGCCGCGTGCCGACGAACGAAATCCTGACCGCCGACGCCGTGGTGAAGAACCTGATTCTCGAGGGGCAGTTCGAGAAGATTCAGGGCATTCTCGAAGGCACGGCCGACTCGAGCAGCTTCTCGTTCAACAAGGACCTCTACCGGCTGGTCAAGGCGGCCAAGATCAGCCGGGCCGACGCGCTGCGGTTCTCGCCCAACCCGCAGGCGCTCGACATGAACCTGAAGGGCATCTTCCTGAAGTCGTGACGGGCCGGTCGGTCCAGCTCGGGCGAATACGGCGCCGCGCCTCGACTTCGATTTGCAGAACGTCCGCGGCGCGAGCGCCACGGATCCGGACGCTTCCGCACCACCGCCGCCGAACCCCTATCTTGCCGGGCTTTCCGACTTCACTCCGCCGGCGCCGGCGCGGCCCGAGTGGCCCGAGCCGGTGAGGGTGGCGACACCGAAACCCGAGCCGCTCGTCACGGCGCCCCCACCGGCACCCGGACGTCCGCCGTCGCCGGCGGAAGAATTTCGGAAAGCGCAGAGCGACGAGAAGGTTTTCAGGCAGCAGAAGCGTTTTTAGGGCTTGGATTTCCAGGGGGCGGGCGATTGTCTCGTCTGTTTCACCATGGCATTGGCACTTTTATTCGCGGGGCAGGGTGCCCAAAAGGTCGGGATGGGACGTTCCCTCAGCGAACAGTCCGCCGCAGCGCGCGCCGTCTACGAGGACGCGAACCGCGTGCTCGGCTGGGATCTGGCGAAGCTCAGTTTCGAGGGGCCGGAACCGGAGCTGACGCAGACGAAAGTTTGCCAGCCGGCGTTGTTCGTCCACGGCCTGGCGCTGCTCGCCGCGCTGCGGGAGAATGGCCGGCTGCCCGACGTGCAGTACGCGCTCGGGCTCAGCCTGGGCGAGATCACCGCCTACACCGCCGCGGGGGTGTTCGATTTTGCCACCGGCCTCCGCGTCGTCGCGGAACGCGGCCGGCTGATGCAGCAGGCCTGCGAACAGACGCTCGGCGGCATGGCGGCGATCGTCGGCGAAGAGCGGGCCAGGGTCGCCGAGCTCTGCCGGGAGTTCGACGTCGAGGCGGCGAATTTCAATGCGCCCGGCCAGATCATCATCTCGGGCGACAAGAAGCAGATCGACGCCGCGGTCGCCGCGGCGAAGGAGCGGGGAATGAAGAAGGTGATCCCGCTCAATGTCGCCGGTGCGTACCACAGCCGGCTGATGGAACCGGCGCGGGCGGCGTTCGCGCAGTTTCTCGAAACGGTGCCGTTTGCGGCGCCGAAGTTCACCGTCTTCACCAACACGACCGGCCGGGCGGTGTCGGAACCCGCGGCCATCAAGGAGGCGCTCGTGAAACAGATCGTCTCGTCCGTGCTCTGGGAGGACTGCATGCGCAGCGCGGTGGCGGCGGGCGCGACCGAATTCTGGGAGCTGGGGCCGGGCGCGGTGCTGGCGGGACTCGCGCGGCGAACTGACAAAACCTGGATCGTGCGCAGTTTTGCGGAGTACGCCGAGTTGGCCGCCTGAAGATGTCCGCCGAGAACACCCGCAATTTCTGCATCATCGCGCACGTCGATCACGGCAAGACCACGCTCTCGGACCGGCTGCTGGAGCACACGAACACGGTCGCGATGCGGGTGATGACCGACCAGCACCTCGACTCGATGGACCTCGAGAAGGAGCGCGGCATCACGATCAAGTCGCACCCGGTCACGATGATGTACCCGGCCAAGAACGGCACGGTGTACAAGCTCAACCTGATGGACACGCCGGGGCACGTGGACTTCTCGTACGAGGTCTCGCGCAGCCTGGCCGCGTGCGAGGGAGCCGTGCTGCTGATCGACGCCGCCCAGGGCGTGGAGGCGCAGACGGTCGCCAACGCGCATCTCGCGTTCAGCCAGAAGCTGAAGGTCATCCCCGTCATCAACAAGATCGACCTGCCGAGCGCGAACCTCGAGCTCTGCCTGAAGCAGCTCGAGGACATCCTCGCGATTCCGGCCGACGAGGCGATCCTCGCCAGCGGCAAGGCCGGCATCGGAATCGACGAGATCCTCGAGGCGGTGGTCTTCCGCGTTCCGCCGCCCCGCTGGGCCGACTATCCGCAGACGCGCGCCTTGGTCTTCGATTCGCTCTATGACTCGTACCGCGGCGTGATCGCCCACGTGCGGGTGTTCTCCGGTGCGATCAAGGCCGGCGACATGATGATGCTGATGAGCAACGGCGTGAAGTCGGAGGTGAAGGAGGTCGGGGTCTTCCTGCCGAAGATGGAGAAGACTCCGCTGCTCGGGGCGGGCGACGTGGGCTACATCGTTTCGAACATCAAGGACACTTCGGAGATCAAGACCGGCGACACCATCACCCTCGCGCAGCGGCCGGCCCAGCAGATGCTGCCCGGCTACAAGGAGGTGCGGCCGATGGTGTTTTGCGGGCTGTATCCGGTCGACTCGTCCGATTACGAGAAGCTGAAGTCGGCGCTGGCCCGGCTGCGGCTCAACGACTCGGCCTTCGTCTACTCATCCGAGAGTTCCGTCGCGCTCGGCTTCGGGTTCCGCTGCGGCTTCCTCGGGCTGCTGCACATGGAGATCGTGCAGGAGCGCATCCGCCGCGAGCACGACGTGGACATCATCTCGACGTATCCGAGCGTCGTCTACCGCGTGATGCGGCACGGCGGCGAGGTGATCGAGGTGGACAACCCGATCAATCTGCCGGACCCGGGCACGATCACGGAGATCCAGGAGCCGACGATCCGGGCCGCGCTGCACATCCCGAACGACGCGATGGGGGACATCATGGCGCTGGTGATGGAGAAGCGCGGCGTGGTCGACCACACCGAGACGCTCGATACCAGCCGGGTCATGCTGATCTGCATCCTGCCGCTGAACGAGATCCTGGTCGATTTCAACGACCGGCTGAAGAGCATCACCCACGGCTACGGCTCGATGGATTACGAGCTGGGCGAGTACCGTCCGGCCGATCTCGTGAAGATGGAGATCCTGATCAACGCCGACCCGGTCGACGCGTTCGCCACGATCGTGCATCGCGAGAAGGCCGAGGGAAAGGGGCGCGAGCTCTGCGAGAAGCTGGCGGAGATCATCCCGCCGCAGATGTTCAAGGTGGCGATCCAGGCGGCGATCGGCGGGAAGGTCATCGCCCGCGACAACGTCCGGCAGATGCGGAAGGACGTGACCGCGAAGTGCTATGGCGGCGACATCAGCCGCAAGCGGAAACTCCTCGAGAAACAGCGGGAGGGCAAAAAGAAGATGAAGCAGTTCGGCCGGGTCTCGATCCCGTCGGACGCGTTCATCAAGGTCCTGAAGACGAGCTGACCGCCGCGGGCGGGCCCGGGCCGCCGGGACCGGAGACGCTCGCCTTCCGGCGAATCCTTCATCAATTCCGACTTTCCCATGTTTGGACTCTTTGCCTCCCAACAAAAGAAGATGCGCGACCACGCCGCCAACTGGCTGGAGCTCGCGGACAAGGTGTGGCACTTCCGGCGCGACCAGCTGACCGAGGCCGAAGCGGGCGAACTGCGCCAGCGGGCGGGCGAACTGCGCCAGCAGCTCAAGGCGCGGGCCGACGCGGGCCGCCTGAAGTTGACGATCGAGACGCTCGAGGCGGTGCTCCGCCGGACCGGCGGCGCGATCTACCCGAAGAGCTCGCTGGTCGAGAACGTCGAATTCTTCCTCGTGGCGGCGATCGTGATCCTGGGCATCCGTACGTATTTCGTGCAGCCGTTCAAGATCCCGACGAACTCGATGTGGCCGACGTACTATGGGATGACGGCCGAGAATTATCCCCCGGGCGCTCCGGCACCGGGTCTGGCCCAGCGGGCATTCCGGCTGCTCGCTTTCGGCGCCCAGCGTCGCGAGGCGATTGCGCCGACCAGCGGCGAGGTCACGGCGGACTTCGACGAGAGCACCGGGCAGATGGCGTATCGCGTGCGCAGCGGCCATACCTGGCTCGTGCTGCCGACCCAGGTGAAGGAATACACGTTCCAGGTCGGCGGCGAGCCGGCGACCGTCCGCGTGCCGCTCGATTTCAACGATTTCGACCGCGTCGTGGCGGAGACGTTTTTCGGCGACGAGCAGACGTTCGTGCGCCGGTTCGTGGAGGCGCGGCAGGCGCGGGCGGCCCGCCGCCAGCAGGGCAGCATCGATTCCTCGGATGATTTCTCCTCGACGCTGCGGCTGACGCTGAAGGACCACGTTCCGACGGGGCAGCCAATCCTCCGGTTCGACATCCTCACCGGCGACCAGCTGTTCGTCGATCGGATGAGCTACAATTTCGTCGAGCCGAAAGTGGGCCAGGGTTTCGTTTTCCGGACGGATCACATCCAGAGCCCGCACATGCTGGATCGGAACACCGGTCGGCAGATCGAGCAGTACTACATCAAGCGGCTCGTCGGATTGCCGGGCGACGTGATTCAGGTGAAGGAGCCGGTGCTGTACCGCAACGGGCGTCCGATCCAGGGAGCGGCGGCGTTCGACCTGAATGCGCGCCGAGTGCCACCGTACCGCGGGTACGTGAACGTGCCGCCGAACCCGGGCGGCCGATTCCTCGCGGAGGGGCAGTCCCTGACCGTGCCGCCGGACGGATTCTTTGCGATGGGCGACAATTCCAAGAGCAGCCTCGATGGCCGGTACTGGGGTTTCGTGCCGCTGAAGGACGCCGTGGGCCGGCCGCTGTTCATCTATTATCCGTTCACGCGCCGCTGGGGTCCGGCGAAATAGCGGGCGGATCCGAAGGGGCGACCGCGCATCTGTCGCGGGCAGCGGTGCTGGCCGACGGCCGCCGCGTCCGGCAAACGGGGTCGGCAAATCCCCGCACGGGCCGACTCGCATTCCGCTCCATTGTGCGGACTGGGCCGCGATGGTTGAGTGCGGCATGAAAACAAAACTCAACGCCATGGTGGTGCTGGCGCTTATGGCAGCGCCGGCGGCGGTGTACGCCCAGTATGCGAACCCCGCGGCGACGCCGACGACGACGGCGTCGACCCGAAACCTGAGCCTGCGGGAGGTGCCGCAGCCCGTTCAGAACACGATCAACCAGCTGGCGGCCGGCCGGCAGATCGTGAAGATCGACCGCAACGAGTGGAACGGCAGCCCGGCCTATCGCGTGGAATTCAAGGAGCCGGGCCGCAACCCCGATGCCTATATCGCGGCGGACGGCACCCTCGTGCGCCCGGAGGAGAAGCCGCCGAGCGCCAAGACATTGTTTTTCGGCACGACGTTCAAGGACACGCCGGCGGCGGTGCAGCAAACGCTCCGACGCCAGGTGGGAGACAACGAGATCACCAAGATCGACCGCGAAGGCAGCGGCGCGTCACGCTACTATCGCGTCTGGGTGAAGGACATGAAAGGTGCGACCTATCAGCTGCAGATCGCGCAGGACGGCACGATCCAGCACGACAGCCGCCAGGATATGAATCACATGAACCGGTAGCGTCGAGGTGGGAGGCCGGCGCCCGCAACCGACGCGTGGGTTTCGAGCAGGGCCGGTGCTCGCCGCCGGGTCGCGTTTTCGGACGAAGCGGCGGGCGCGCGGGCCGGCGATCGCGCGTACCTGCGCAACCGTGAGAGCGCCGTAGGGGTTGCCCGCCGGCAGGGGGTGTGGCCCCGTCGCGTGATCCCCACGATGGCTCGAAGCTCACATGGATGCGACGCGCTGGTCCGGTTGCTCGCGGTCTCCGCGGCGCTCGCATTCGTTGGCGCCGCCGAGCCGCCGATCGACCGGCACGCATTGGTGACGCGCCACAATCCGGTCTTGCGCCGGGTCGACTACGAGGCGCCGCTGAGTGTCGGCAATGGCGGATTCGCATTCACGGTCGACATCACCGGGCTCCAGACTTTCCCGAATCGGTACTACGAGCGCGGCATTCCGCTGGAGACCCTTTCGCGCTGGGCGTGGGTGACCGATCCGAACTCGCACGGCTTCACGCTGGCGGACACAAACCGCAACTTCCGGACGGCCGACGGCCGCGTGCAGGCTTTCCCGACCGATGCCGACTCGCCCACCGGAGAATGGCTGCGGCGAAATCCCCGTGACCTGCCGCTCGGGCAGCTGGCGCTGGAGTGGCTGAAGGACGACCGATCCGCCTTCGTGCCGGAGGACGTGAAGAATCTGGACCAGATGCTGGACCTCTGGAGCGGCACCATCGTCAGCCGGTACAAGCTTGGCGGCGCACCCGTGACGGTGACGACCACGTGTGATCCCGGCTCGGATTCGATCGCCGTGCGCATCGAGTCTAGTCTGGTGGGGGCGGGCAGGCTGAGGGTCCGCCTGGCGTTTCCGCGCGGTCACGACGCGTCCGTGAAGAACACGCCCCCGCTGGACTGGAGCCATCCCGAGTTGCACGAGTCCAGGCTCGTCTCCCCGGCCGTGATCGAGCGGCGCGACGGCGGCGCGCGCTATTTCGTGGTGGGCGATCGTCCCATGCTGTCGATCGGGCCGCACGTGTTCCAGATCCGCGCGACGCCCGGTGCACGGGAGCTGGCATTCGCGCTGACGTTCACGCCGCGATCCGGCGCGAAACCGGCCGCGTTCGCGACGATCGCCGCGGCAAGCGCGGCGCACTGGCGCGGATTCTGGGAAAAGGCGGCCGCACTCGATTTGTCCGGCAGCTCGAACCCGCTCGCAGCGAAACTCGAGGGACGCGTGATCCTGTCGCAGTATCTCACCGCCATCCAGCTGGCGGGAGCGATGCCGCCGCAGGAGACGGGACTCACGTGCAGCTCGTGGTACGGCAAGCACCATACCGAAATGATCTGGTGGCACGCCGCGCATTTCGCGCTGTGGACGGCTGGCGCGCCGCTGGCCCGGAATCTGGAATGGTACCAGGCGCATCTCCCCGACGCGCGGGCGCTCGCCCAAAGCCGGGGACTGCGCGGCGCCCGGTGGCCAAAGATGGTCGGCCCCGATGCGCGCGAAAGCCCGGGCGGGAATCCGCTGATCGTCTGGAACCAGCCCCATCCCATTTATCTGGCGGAGCTGCTTTACCGGCTCTCGCCCACGCCGGCGACACTGGCACGCTACCGTGATCTCGTGCTGGAAACAGCAGAGGCCGCGGCATCGATGGCGACATTCGACCCGGCGCGTGGCTGCTACGTGCTCGGTCCGCCGTTGTGGATCGCGCAGGAGATCCACGACCCGGCGACGAGCCGGAATCCCTGCTTCGAACTGGCCTACTGGCGGTGGGCGCTCGGCGTGGCGCAGCAGTGGCGGGTCCGGCTCGGATTGCCGCGGGACGCCCGGTGGGACGACGTGATCTCCCGACTCGCGCCGCTGCCCGAACGCGGCGGCAGGTACGTCGCCGTCGAGTCGCATCCGGATACCTGGGACAATCCGGCGAGCCGGCACGACCATCCCGCGATGCTGATGGCGCTCGGATTCCTGCCGGCGGCGCCAGGGGTCGACCCGGCGACGATGAATCGCACGCTCGACGCCGTGCTCGCCGGCTGGGATTGGCAAACGAAAATCTGGGGTTGGGACTATCCGATGATCGCGATGACCGCCACGCGGCTCGGGCGACCGCAGACGGCGATGGAGGTGTTGTTGCGCGACGGCCCCTGCAACCGCTACACTGCGGCGGGACATTGCCCGCAGCCGGACGATTCGTCCGCGCCGCGCCCGGGGGGACTCGCGGTGTATCTTCCCGCCAATGGTGCATTCCTGTCCGCGGTGGCGCTGATGACGGCAGGATGGGACGGCTGCACCCGGCGGCATCCCGGGTTTCCCGACGACGGCACGTGGCGGGTTCGCGCGGAAGGCTGGCAGCCGCTCCCGTGAGGGGAGGCGGCAGTGGCAGATGGCGACGATCCGCACGCGAGGAACGAATTCCACCGACGTGGCCGAATGAATGGCGATCCGGCCACGCGGATGGCACCGGCGAATCCGTTCGCTCCGCGTTGGGTTCTTCGTTTCGTTGACTTGGATTCTCCCAACATGCGCCGCCCCAATCGCTCTCTGATCCTCGCTGGATTGCTTTCGTTGTTCGCCGCGCTCGCAGTCAGCGCGCAGGAACTCGTCCTGACGCCGCTGAAACCGTCCGGCATCTATGCGCTCGGCGAAAAGGCGGGCTGGAGCGCGGCTCTGCCCGCCGGTTCGCGGGCGCCGGCCGGCGGCTACACCTATACGCTGAAGGAAAACGATTTCATCGTCGTCGCGTCCGGCAGCGTCGACCCGGCCACCGGGCCGGCGACGATCGCCACCACGCTGGACAAACCGGGCACGCTCTTCCTCGATGTCATGGCGTCGTCGGGCGGCGTCCATCAGGTCGCCGGGGCGGCAGTGGCGCCGGAAGACCTGCGACCCGTGGCGCCGCGCCCCTCGGACTTCGATGCGTTCTGGGCGGCACAGATCGACCTGCTGCACCGCATTCCCGAGCAACCGGTGTTGACGCCGCACGACAGCGGCAAACCGGGGGTCGAGTACGCGACGATCCGGTTGAACAACATCGCCGGCTCCCACGTGTTTGGCCAGATCGCCAAGCCGGCGCGCGAGGGGAAGTTTCCCGCGATTCTCGTGCTGCAGTGGGCGGGAGGACCGTATCCGCTCCAGAAATCGTGGGTGACGGATCTGGCCGCGGCCGGCTGGCTCGCGTTGAACATCGAGCCGCACGACGTGCCCGGCAACATGCCGGCGGCCTTCTACGCCGACCTGCCGCAGCTGATCAAAAGCTACAACACGATCTACGACGACGAGCGGGATCGGAACTATTTTCTCCGCATGTACCTTGGCGCCTATCGCGCTGCGGATTACCTCAGTGAACGGCCCGACTGGGACGGCAAGATTCTCGTCGCGATGGGGACCAGCATGGGCGGACAGCAGAGTGTCGCCGTGACGGGCCTCCACCCGAAGATCACGCACATGATCGTGCATGTGCCGGCGGGAGCGGATTCGAACGCCGCGCTACACGGCCGGGCCGCGGGTTACCCGAACTGGGACGCCAGCCGGCCGCGGGTGATGCAAACGGCGCTGTACTTCGACACGGTGAACTTCGCACCGCACATCAAGGCGACCTGCCTGGTTTCGATGGGCTTCGTCGACCGCGTCTGTCCGGCCATCGGCATCTGGACCGCCTTCAACCAGATCGCCGGCCGCAAGGAGGCGGTGCCGCTCGTCACCGCGGCGCACAACAATCAATCGACGGCCGAACAGCAGCGGCCCTACACCGAGCGATCGAAGGCCTGGCTGGCCGCGCTGGTGCACGACGGCGAGCCCGACGTGCGGGGCACCGTCACGACCGCCACGCCGTGAACCCCGGGATCGCATGAGTCTGGCAGTGCGAGGCCGGGCTCGTCGTCCGCGCCGGGATGAATCGGCGAGCAGGCTGGCCGGGGAGGGTCCGAGGCGGGCAGACGGATTTCGCGACACTGTCCGCCCGGTTCGCGGTCTGACCGGCGCGTCCATTCGTTGAAAATCATCCGCACTTTACTGGCGCTTCTTGGCGTGGTCCTCGTGGTGGTGGGCCTGCTGATTGCGGCGGCTTTCTCGCCCCTCGTGCAAACCTGGGCGGCACAACGCGCGCTCGAGCGCCGTTTCGGGGGAAAGGCCTCCGTCGGCGAGGTCTGGGCCGGTTTCATCAATGCGGAGGTCACCGATCTTCGCATCGAACGAGACGGCGCGATCCTGAAGGTGCCTTCGCTCGATGCCCGGGTTCCGGTCATCACGGCCTTGTGGGAGCGAAAGGCGCCGGTCCGCCGATTGGTGGCAAGAGGCTGGACGCTCGATCTGAGTCGCAGCGCCGTTCCAGTCGGAGGTCAGGCGAAGGCTGGAGCGTCCGCCGCGAAAAACGCCGCCGCGCCATCGCCGCCAGCAGCAGGCGCGGGCCGCCCGGCGACCGACTCCTTCATTCGGCGTGGAATCCTGAGTGCGTGGCGGTTTCCCTGTGCCGTGTCACTCGACGGCGTCGAACTCGAGGGCGACGTCATCCTGCCGTCACCGCCCGGAAACACGCAGGGCCGGGTCCACGTGATCGTGAAAGGGGGAGGAATGGCAAAGGGGCACGATGGGGCATTCACTTTCGACGTCATCGCGACGGACCCGCGGCTTCCAGACGGCAGCGTCGAGACGAATGGACAGCTGCTCGTGGGCATGCACACCGAGCGCACGATCGATCGGGTGGAGTTCAAGGCCGACCTGGCCCTGCCGGTCGGCCCGCGAGGCGAGACGCTCGCCTCGACGCTCGATGCCGCCGTCCTCCGCGCCGGCGATTCGGAGACGTACAGCGTCGGGCTGGTGCGCGCCGGCCGACGGCTTGCCGCCCTGACGGCCAGATGGGAACCAGCCTCCCGTCGCATGACGGGAACGTGGAACGTCGATTTGCAGGGTTCCGACGTGGCTTCGTTTGTCGCTGGAATCTCGCCGACCGTGGTGGTGGCGAACGGCGCCGGCCAATTTGAAGCCAACTCCGATTTGGACCAGCTGCGCGCGTCCGGTCGTCTGCTCAGCACGGCGAAGCGCTGGGCCGGCGTCGCGCCCTGGCTGGCGGGTGCGGGCGATGCCGAGTTGGCGGCCGACTTCGACCTCGATCGGCACGGTGAATCGATCCGGGTCGAACACCTGAATCTCGCGCTCGGGGGAAAACAGCCCGTCACCACCGTTCGTTCGCTGCAGGCCTTCGAGTTCGATGTCCGCACCTGGGCGCTGAAGCTGTCGAACCCGGCCGCCGACTGTGGCGAGGGTGCCTTTCACCTGCTTCCACTCGCGTGGCTGCCGGTTTTCGCGAACGGAGTCCACCTGTCCGGGGGCGGCCTGAGCGGCGGGTTCGTGATCCGGGCCGCCGGTGGAGGAGGGGTGGCGCTGCGCTCGTCCTCACCGCTCCGCGCGTCCGGCGTGGCCGTCGATCTTGCGGGCCGGCCGCTCGGACGCGGCCTGGACATTTCGGCTCCGTGGCACGCGGATTACGGCCCGAAGGGATGGCGCGTCCAGGGGCAGCCGCTGACCATCGGCGCCGGCGGCCGGCAACTGGTCACCGTCGCTCTCACGGCCTCGCGCGATTCCGGGGAGGACGAGGCGACCAAGGTGGACGGGAAATGGAGCGCCGATTTCACGGCCCTGGCACGACAGCCGGGGTGGGTGGACCTCCGCTGGCTGACCGCGCGATCGGGTTCCGGTGATTTCTCCTCCATTGCCGGCACGGGGATCGAGCTCGAGGGGAACTTCACGCTGGCCGGACATGATCCGACGCACACGTTCACGGCCACGACGGCGAGCGCGACGGTCTATGCCGATGGAACGATCGCGTTTCAGGCCCCGGTCAAGCTCGCCTTCGGCACGAACGTATCCGATTTCGGGATCGAGGGAACGTGGACCTCCGAGACCGACGGTCCTCACGCTGAGGTGAAAGTGAAGGGCGGCACGGTCGACCTGGATCACCTCCGCCGGCTGGGCATCCCGCTGATGGCGATCGGCGGTGCGCCGCTGGTCGCCGCGGCCCGGATCGACAAATCGCCAGGCAAATCCACGCCGACGTCCGCACCCGCCGCGCCGGCTTCTCACCCCCGCACCGTGCCATTCTGGGGCGATTGGATCGGACGGCTGTCGGGCGGCTTTGAACACCTGAAGGCGGGAGGGGCCGATCTCGACGACGTGGGCGGCACGATCAAGCTGACGCACTCAGCGATCATTCTCGAAGGCGGCCACGTGTCGGTGCGCGATCGGGCTCCGGAGCCGGCCTACGCCCGCCGCGTCCGCCGCGAATTCGGCGAAGGGCGCGCGCCGCCCGAGCGACACAGCATCGAGCAGATCAACGGGTCGATCGCCTTCGATCCCGCCCGGGCCATGCCGTACCGGCTCGAAGCCGCGGCCGGCGCGCCATATCAGGCCGATTCCGCGCCGCTCTTCGGCAGTCCGAAGGACGACGAGGAGCCGGTGTTCGAAGGCAAGTTCACCGTGACGCGCAGTTTTTCCGGAGCCGGCCGCAGCCTCGCGGATCTCTTGCGGAACACCCAGCAGGTGTTCCGGATGACGAGTGACGATGGCATCATCCGGATGCTGAAGACCCATGTGGCCGAGTCGCTGCCGTCGCCGGACACGTCCTCGGTGGCCGACGAGGCCGGTGACGCGGGGTTGCTCGTGGGCAAGATTTTCGGGATGAAGGATCCCCGGTCAGGCCGGGTCAAGGTGAGCCCGAGGACCGAGGCGGTGCTCGACTACGACAACGCGGTGGCGGAAATCGGCTACGATCACCTGTCGCTGACCGCGGCGGTCGATCCGGACGGAGCGGTGCGAGTGACGAACTTCACGATGTCCGCGCCGGAAGAGCATCTGGTGGGCTCGGGGGAGATCGCGGCCGGAAAATCTCCGGCGCTGACCGCCCGGCCGTTGCAGGCCGACCTGCGGTTTGGCGTCCGCGGCCGCGCGGCGGAACTGCTCGGGAAAGCGGGTCTGCTCAGCCCCGACAAGGACGACCTCGGCTACACGCTGGTGGCCCAGCCGATTCATTTCAGCGGCACGCTGGAGCATCCGGAGCAGACGGCGTGGCGGAAAACGCTGGCGGAGGCCGCCATGCAAAAGGGGAAGACGCCGGCGGGAAAGCCGGTGGAGCATCGGCCACCGGCGTCGGGCGGATGAACCTGCGGTCGTCGCCGAACCGGAAGGGCAGAGCCGCAGCCCTCATCGCGGCCCGGTCTCCGGGGCGAGCGGCAAGCCCAGCAGGACCTGGAGCGCCAGCTGCGCGGCATCCAGGGATGCGCCGGTCCGGATCACGTCCGCGGTCTGCGCCTGCAATGCGGCGCTCAGCTCGAGGTAGGCGCGCGCCGTGAGATTGCCCTGGCGGAAGTCCTGCTCCGCCGCGGCGGCCGCCCGCCGGAGTTCCGGCAGCCGGTCCTCGAGTTCCCGCTGCTGCCGGGCCAGGATCCGCGTCGCCTGCCAGACGCGGTCCGCCTCGCCCGCCAGATCGTCCAGCCGGGCCTGATACGTCTGGCGCAACACCGCCCGGGTGGCCCGCTCGAGGGCGATCTGCCCCCGGTTGCGGTTGAACAGCGGCAGCGTGACGTCGATCGTGAATCCGGACGTGTGCACGCCCTCCTCGGCGCTGCGGGCCTTCTCCACGCCGACGCGGAGGGCGGGGAACTGTGCGAGCACCGCCTCGCGCACCCGCTGTTCCTGGCTTTCGTAGCCGGCCTGCAGCGCGAGCAGGTCCGCCCGCCGGCGCGGTGCCGCGGCCACGGCGGCCCGCAACTCCTCCGGAGTCAACGGCCGGCGTGCAGTCGGAGGACGGAGAATCAGCCTCACCTCCGGTCCGAGGCCGAGCAGCCGGTTCAGTTCATGCCGCGTCTGATTGGCCTCGAGTTGAACCTGGCGCAGCGCCGCGTCGGCGCCGCGAAGCAGGTCGAGTTCCGTCGCAACCGCGCCCGCCGTCGCTTCCCCCCGTTCGAGCGCCGCCTGCTCCTGCCGCCAGGTTTGCGCCAGCAAATCCCGCCCCGGCGTCAACGTGTGTTCGAGTTGGTCGTCGGCCCGCGCCTGGATGAACAGCTCGCCGGCCCGCTCGGCGACCTGCCATTCCTGCCAGAGAATCTCCAGGTTCACCTGACGCGCGCCAGCCTGTGCCGCCCGGCGGGCGGCACGGCGGGTGACGAGCGCCTCGAGACTTTCGCTCAACGCGACGGCGTAACCGGTGAACAGCGACGAGCGCGAAAGCCCGCCGCTCAGCTGCGGATCGGGCAGCAGCCCCGCCTCGAGCACCTGCGCATCCGCCAGGCCCGCGCGCAGCCGCGCCGCCTTCAGATCGGGATTGTTCCAGACGGCGAGGGCGATGACCGAGGACTCGTCGAGCCCGGCTGCCGGATCGAGCGGATGGGGCGCAACCGCAGGCAGGACGAACCGGCTGGCCGGCACGGTCAACGGCACCGAGGGCAGCAGGTCCGCCGTGCCCGCGAGCGGTTGGGCGCGATTCGTCGCGCACCCGGTGAACGCGAGCAACCCCAGGGCGAGAGCCACGGCCGCGGCGCGCGGCGACGGTCGACTTGGTGCGGGGCGTTTCATCGGGACGATTGCCGGGCGATCTGCCGGCGGCGCCAGTGGAGATAGAGCGCGGGAATCAAATTCGTGCTGCGCACCGCGCTCCAGAGCACCCCGCCGAGAATGACGATCGCCAGGCCTTGTTCCGGCGCGGCTCCCTGGCCCCAGCCGAGCGCGGTCGGCAGCAGGCCGAGCGCCGCCGTGAGCGTGGTCAGGACAATCGGACGAAACCGCACGTGAATCGCCTCGCGGACGGCCTGCTCGACCGGCATGCCCGCGGCTTCGTTGCGCCGCGTGCGATCGAGCAGCACGATGCCATGTGAAAGTCCGATTCCGACCAGCGTCAGAAAACCGACCACGCCGGTGGCGTTCAGGCCGACGCGGCTGACGATCAGGGCAATCGCTCCGCCCATCAGCGCCAGCGGGATTTCGAGCAGCAGCAGCCCCGGGATGAGCCAGCCCTCGAACTGGAGCAGGAGAATCGCGACCATCAGCACGAAGGCCGCCAGGGTGGCGGCGCCGAGTGCGAGCGCCGCCCGCGCCAGCTCGGGATACAGCCCGCCGAAGGCCACGCGATAGCCGGGTGGCCGCGGGAGCGAGTCCATCGCCCGGCGGCCGGCGGCGAGGGCGCCCAGCCCGGTCGGCGTGGCCAGGATTTCCAGCGTCCGCGCGCCGGCAACGTGCCGCAGCTGGTTCGGCGTCGTGACGAACTGCAGGTCCGCGAGTTCCCCGAGCGGCGTCCAGCCGGAGGTGCGGATCGGCGTCCGGCGCAATTCCTCGATCGTCCTCTCCGGCGTATCCACGAGGCGGACGTACAGCTCCAGCGGCACGTTGCCCTCGGGCACCGCGGCGACGACCTCGCCCGCCAGCAGTGGCGTGAGCTGCGCCTGGAGCTGCGCCGGGGTCAGGTGATGCGCGGCCAGGGCCATCGGTTTCGGCCGGAGTTGCAGCTGGGTCACCGGATAGGCGTCGTTGTTGAAGACGCTGGCCATGCCGGGGATCGCGCGCAGCCGGGCGGTGGCCTCCTCCGACCAGCGGCGCAGTTTCCCCACGTCCTCGCCAAACAGCCGCACGACGAACGGCTGTGGCAGCCCCGACAGGCTTTCGCCGACGCGCTCGAGGGTGGGAGTGTCGATCGACACCTGCACGCCCGGCAGTTGCGTCGCCTGCGTGATCCGCGCCCCGATTCGGTCGAGGCTGGCGGCGTTCACGCCGGACTTCAGCGCGATCTGGATTTCGCCGGCATAGGAGGGCTCGTTGTAGGCGGTGCGCGAGGACGAACCGATCCGGGCGAACACGTGGGCGACGGCGGGATCCGCAAGGAGCCGGCGCGTCATCGCATTCACCGCCGACTCCGCATCGGCGAGTGAGCTTCCCGGGGCCAGGCTGAAGCTCTCCAGCAGGGCGTTTTCGTTGGGGAGCGGGAGGAAATTGACCGGCACGAGCACGAGCCCCGCGACGCTGAGGAGCAGCAGCAGAAAGGTAATCGCCAGGCTCTGCCGCGGGCGCCGCGAAACCAGGCCGAACAGGTGCTCGTTCCAGTGGCGCAGGCGCTCCAGCATCCTCGCCCCGCCCGAGGGGCCGGTCGCCGGACGGGCCCGGAGGAAGCCCAGCCCGAGCGGTATCAGCGTCAGCGAGACCGCAAGCGAGGCGAGCAGCGCCAGCGCCATTGCGAGGGCGAACGGGCCGAAGAACAGTCCGCCGAGCCCCCCCACGAACAGGAGCGGCACGAAGACCGCCACGTTGACCAGGGTTCCGGTGACGTCCGGGACCACGATCACTTTCACCCCGCGCCGGATTCCGGCCCAGTGGTCATCACCTTCCTCCCAGCAGCGATGGATGCTCTCCAGGACGACGATGGCATCGTCCGCGAGCAGTCCGACGGCGACGGTGAGCGCGCCCAGCGTCATCAGGTTGAGGCTCTGTCCCGCCAGGTGGAGAGCGGCGATCGCGAGCAGCAGCGACAGCGGAATGCTGAGCGCGAGCACCCAGATTCCCCGTCCCGCCCCGAGCACCCAAAACAGCACGGCCGCGGCCAGAGCGCCGCCGACGAGCAGGTTCCGCCCCAGATCCGCGCCGACGATGTGCACGAGGTGCCCCTGGCTGTACGTGCGCACCCAGGTGACGCCGTCGGGCAACAGGCCTGCCGTCTCGTCCAGCGCAGCCTGGACCGCATCCGTCACCGGCACGGTCGAGGCCTGGGGTTGCTTGAAGACGGTGAGCGCGATGCCCGGCCGGCCGTCCAACAGCACGGTGTTGTGCACCGGCACGGCCGATCGAACCACGTGCGCCAGCGCGGACAGCGGGATCGGGCCGTTCGGGCCGGCCACGGGAATCCGCTCCAGATCCGCCACCTGCGTTGGCAGGTGTCGCGTCTCGATCGGGACGTCCTGGTGGCCCTGCGTCACATAGCCGGCCGGCGCCAGCACCACCTGGTCCTTCAGCGCCTGCGTGATCGCCGTGACCGGCACGCCGTAGCGGCGCATCGCCGCCAGGTCCGGCTGCACCCACAGCGCCTCGTTGCCGGAGCCATAAACCTCGACCGCCTGCACGCCGGCGAGGGCGCGCAGCACGGGCGCGACGTTCGCGAGGACGGCCCGCTGGACGGCCGCCGGATCGACCGTGGCGGGAATCCGGGCGACGTAGTCCGCCACCTCGTTGATCGAATTGCCCATGATCTGCGCCGTCATGGGGACGGACGCGCCGATGTCGGGGCGGGCGCGGTCCATCGCGCCGTAGACCGCCTGCAACGCACTTTGCGCCTCGGTGCCGTCGGTGAAACGGATGTCCATTTCGACGGTGCCGTTGCCCATGGCGGAGCGGACGCTCACCAGGTTCGGCAGCGCGAGAATCTGGCCCTCGAGCGGCCAGGTGATCGACGCCTCCAGTTCCGCCGCGGTCGCGCCCGGTTGGTGCGCGATCACGCTGATCTGCGGGAAATCGAAGCGCGGCAGCACCTCGACCGGAATCCGGTGCCACGCCAGGAGGCCGCCGGCGACGAGCGCGCCGAACACCAGCCCCCACGACAGGGGTCGCAGCGCCAGACGCCGGATGCCTTGCATGCCTTCCATGGGCCTCAATCCGGCGGTTGGTAGCTTGCCGAGATGGCCCGGTGAAACTCGCGGTAGGCGTTTTCCACCAGCACGGCCGCTCCCGGCTCCAGCCCGCGTTCGATGACGGTGTCCCAGCCGCGGGCGGCTCCCGGCACCACCGGCTGCGGGTGCAGCCCCTGTGGCGTCTGCACGAGCACCCACCAACGACCCTGGTCGAGCACCAGCGCGCGCGTCGGCACCATCACGACCGGACGCGTCGGCCCGGCCAGCGTGACCCTGCCGTATTCACCATTTCGCCACGAAGGGGAGGGCGCCGCCGCGCGCAGGCCGACGCCCGTGCCTCCGTCCGGCGCGAGCGCGGCGAAAACCGCGGCAACCTCGACCGGCACGGGCTCGCCGCCACCGGCCGGCACGAACCGCCCGGCCATCCCGACGCGCAGCCTCGGCACGTCCCGTCCGTAGAACACCGCCCGGGCCCACAGCTGGTGCGCCGGCTGCAAGGTGCAGACCGCGTCCCCCGGGGCGACCCGCTGGCCGTTCGCCGCGTCGACGCTGAGCACCGTTCCGTCGACGGGCGCGACGAGCGTGGCCATCCGCTGCGCCGCCTCGAGGTCCGAACGGGCGCCATCGCGCGCTCCGGTCGCGGCGGCGAGCGCGCTCTCCGCCTCGAAAATCTGCTGCTTCGTCCCGAGGTGCGTTTCCCTCTGCCGCCGGGCCAGGTCCAGCGCCTTGGTCGCGGCCTCGAACTGGGCGGCGGCGGCGGCGACCGCCGCCTGCGCCCGGACCAGCGCAGCGTTGAACTCGGGACCGCCCAGCCCGGCCAGCTTCCGCCCCGACCGGATGGACTCGCCGGGAACGATGTCGAGGCCGGTCACCACGCCGACGGCGCCGGCACGGATCGGCAGCACGGCGACCGGCTCCACCTGGGCGTATGCATCGTATTCCTCGGTGAACGGACGGGCGGCGACCGTGACGACGCCGGGAGCGGCGCGCGCCGGTGCCGCCGCGTGTAACCAGCCTCCGGACGCGAGCGAGCAGGCGACGATCCAGGCCGCGGTGTGGCGCTGGAATGCAAGGAGGTGATGGGCGCCCATTTCGGAAATGGACACCGGACCAGCCGTCCGGGCAAGCGGCAAGGCGTTACCGGTCCGCGCCGCGGCACCTCGGCGATGAGGCGTCAGCCGCCGCCGGCCTGTCGCCCGACCGGATATTGCAGGGACGACCTCCGTGTCGTCCGCAAACGTCGAGCGGCCTTCGCGGACCGGACGGAGCCGGTCCCTCCATCCCCGCCCCGACTGCTCCGCCAATCCCGTGAATGTCCGCGCATCCCGACGCATGGTTCGTCTGCCCGGGCGGGCTTCGGTCAGGCGGATCGAGGTCGCGACACGACCAGGTCTTTGTCTCCGGAATTCGATGACCATCCGCCTCCGCGGGCGGCTCGACGTCTCGATCCTCGCGCTGCGGTTGCGAGTCCGGGCGTTGGGGGCATTCTGTCCGAGGAGGCTTACATGAATGCGGATCTGGCAATGCAGCGGGCTCTCGACCGGCTCCGGCGAGTCGGCGTCGCGGGTTTGACGGCGGAGGAACGGAACCTCGCGGCGATCTGGTCCTTCGAGGCCGGAGTCTCGAACGGAGGTTTCGCGCACTTCTTCGGGTCGGCGGCTGGTGACCTCGCCGCCGCCGCGCCCGCCGCGTTTCGAGTGATCGGTGCGCTGGCACGCGCGGAAATCGCCGAAAAGGCGAATGCGGTCTTTGGACCCGGCGGCGTGCCGGCCGATCGTGCGTCCCGGGAGCAGGCGCTGCGTTCGCTGCCCGCGTCGGCGCGAAACACATTCGACCGGCTCGAAGCGCAGTATTTCGAATTGTCGACCGATCTCGAGGATCGTCTGGAGGAGTATCTGTCCGCGCACGGCGCAGCGAAAAGCTAGGAGATCCCAGGTCCCGGCCTGCGCCTGCGCTCCGTGACGGGCGCGGCATTCTGCGATCCGATGACGCCGGGAGGCCGCGAGTTCGCTCGCGCGGATCGAACGACGACCTCGCCAATCCGGGCGCCTGCAAGCAGGCGGCCTAGTGCGTCCATGAAACCATGAACTCAGGATGTGAAAGTCAGTCCCGCCCCGGGGGCAGAGACCGGGGTGCAGTCGACGGCAACTGCGTCGCAGCAATGCGGGGTGGGGAGCAGCCGGAGACGGAAGATCGGTCCCGAACGCAAGTGAACTCGATTCGGCATGTGCTCCGGGCGAGCCTGCTAGGCAAAGGCGAAGCCTGCCGCGCGAGCGGCGAGCCTGTCACGGTCCAGGAACTGCCAACACTGGAGACAGGACGGGGTGGGTGTGGTTGGAGCGGGAACGATCGGAAGGGATCATGGGATAAGTGGAGAGACCGGCCCGACGGACTGAGTCGAGCCGGAGTCAGAGCGTCCATAGTAGCCGTGAAGCCGGGTAACGCCGGGGGAGCGAAGGGACGCAGGAAGGCGAATGCGCGATGAACACGACGTTGGAAGCCACCCCTCCGCCAGTGCCCGCGAGGGCTACGCAAGGAGGAGACGTCCGCTCCCGCTGGGGGTGGGCGGAACCGGCGGTGTGGACCGAGCGCATGCTGACGGCCCTGGAAACAGGGGTGAAAGGAAACCAGTGGTTCAGCCTGATCGACAAAGTGTATGCGCAACGAACCCTGGGACTGGCTTGGGAAAAAGTGCGGTCCAACGCCGGCGGCAGTGGCGTGGACGGCATGACGATTGGTCGCTTCGCCAAAGACTGCCCCCGCGGGCTGCTCGCCCTGAATGAGCAACTGCGTCAGGCGACCTATCAGCCCAGTCCGGTCAAACGGTGCTGGATACCAAAGCCCGGCTCGTCCGAAAAGCGCCCCTTGGGCGTCCCCACGGTGCGGGATCGGATCGTGCAGACGGCGTTGCGAATGGTCGTGGAACCGATCTTCGAAGCGACGTTTGCCGAGCACAGCTACGGCTTCCGGCCCGGACGTGGTTGCAAAGACGCGTTACGCCGGGTGCAGCACCTCCTTGACGAGGGCGGCACCTGGATCGTCGACGCGGACTTGAAAGGCTACTTCGACACGATACCGCATGGGCGGTTGATGGAACGAGTCGGGGAACGTATTGCGGACGGTCGCGTGCTGGCCCTCATCCAAAGTTACCTCGAACAGGGGGTGATGGATGGGCTTAGCCACTACGAGGCTGGCGAGGAGGGTACGCCGCAAGGAGCGGTCATCAGTCCGCTGCTGGCGAATATCTACCTCAATCCGCTCGACCACCTCATGGCCGACGGTGGCCTCGAGATGGTGCGCTACGCCGACGACTTCGTCCTGCTGTGTCGGAGCCGGGAACAAGCACAGGCCGCCCTCGCTCGCGTGCAAACGTGGGTGGGGCAGCACGGTCTGACGCTGCACCCGGAAAAGACCCGGATCGTTGATGCGACCCAGCCGGGAGGCTTCGACTTCCTCGGCTATCACTTCGAACGCGGTTACCGCTGGCCGAGGAGGAAGTCCATGGATCGGTGTAAGGACCGCATCCGTGAGCTGACGCCGAGGACTTATGGTCACTCGCTCGAATGCTGCATCGATGACCTCAATCGGATGCTGCGCGGCTGGTTTGGCTACTTCCAACACAGCCATCGCACGACGTTTCCCCGGCTGGATGCGTATGTCCGCGGACGACTCCGCGCCATCCTGCGCAAACGACAGGGAAAGAGTGGTCGTGACCGCGGTTCCGATCATCGTCACTGGCCCAATCACTACTTCGCCGAGCGCGGCCTGTTCAGTCTGACACAGGCTTACGTCTTGGTCCGTCAGTCTCCTTGAGAGCCACTCGCTGACTGGAGAGCCGGATGCGGGAAATCCGCCTGTCCGGTTCGGAGGGAGGCGCGGCGCAACTCAATGCGCCGTGCCTACCCCTATCGGTCAACCCGCGATCGGATGACGCTGGCGGGCCGCGAGCTCGCTCGCGCGGTTTGTGTAGTCTGCGCGTCACGGCATGCGGAACCACCTCGTGGGCCGGAGGGCGTCGAACCGGAACTGAAGGATGCTTTCGACGACCCATTTGTCTCCGGTTCCTCCCACGCGCCGACCCGCTCCCAGTTGCCAAACCCAGTGACGACCCAGCAGGATGTCCACGACCGGCATCGCGACATGGCGCTGCTTCTCCCATTTGCCGGTTTGTCCGAAATCGCTGTAGAACTCGAATCCCGGCTGGATGATCGGGCTGCGCCGGTAGTAGATGCCGGCCTGCAGCTGGGCGTCGGGCGACCGGCCGGCGTTTTGGCCCTCGGTGTCGAAGCTCAGGATCGGATTCACGGCGAGCCGGAAGTCTTCCACGTCCTTCTGCACGATCCCGCGGAGCTCGAACTGCTGCGTCTTCCCGTAGCCGCTCCGCGGGAAGTAGTATTCGGCGTCGAGCGCATAATCGAAGAAGTGCTCGTACGGCTGGGCAAAATGGTAGCGCGCCTCGAAGCGGGCCTGGGTGAACCGCGGCCCGGCCGCCGCCGGATCCTCGAAATCCAGATACGTCGCCAGGCTCAGATGGTCCGTGAAACCGAACTCCATTTCGGCGGAGTGTGCCCAAAGCCCCTCGCGCGAACCGGTCATGCCGAAAGCCTGGTACGGCAGGTCGCTGCGGGGGATGTACGTCGTCCACAGGGCCGGCTGCACCCATCCCGCCAGCGGGGTCTCGTACGGGTACACCCGATAGAAGTCCTGCTGGGCCTCCGCCGCGAGGACCCCAACCATTGTCGCCGCCAGCCAACTCCACAGAGCCTTCATTTTTCTCCGGATTTGATCTTCACCTCGCGAAACTCGACGTCGGCACCCTGCGCGAACCGATTGCCCGACGCCCGGCCGTACCGCCGCCAGGTCGGCGCAGCGAACGTCGCCCGCACGCGGTAGTGCCGGCCGCTGAGCGGCACGCGCCAGTTGGCGCCATAGTGGTACAGCCAGGGATGCCACATCAGCGGCTCCGTCCGCGTGCCGAGCTCGCGTCCGTTCTCCGTCCAGACCGTGACCGTCATCGGGATCGCCGGCAGGAACCGGCCCGTCGCCGCGTCGCGCGGCGCAATCTCCACGTGACAGTTCCTGGCGGACGACGCCTCCACCTCGGTCTTGTAAACCAACCGGTCGCGTTCGAAGAACCAATACGCCTCGGCGAATTCCACCGCCTCCTCGATGCGGTAGTCGCCCGTCAGCTGCTCCGCGCCGCTTGTCGCCTGCTGCCACATGGCGCGCACCGCGCGTCCGACGCCGCCACCTTCCGCCCCGGCCTGATCGGAATGCTCTTCCTCGATTGCGCTCAAACCGGGCGCCGCATCCGGGCTGGACCCCGTCGGCGAGAGTCCGGTGAAGGTCGCGAAAGTTTCCTCGCTGAACCGGTCGCCGTTGTAGGGATCATGCCGGTGGAACTCGGCCCGCGCGATGCGGACGCGAACGTCGTGCGTCCCGGTGATCGAGGCGTGGACGTTGGCGCCATAACCGTTCAGGAGCGGATACCAGCCGAATGGGAGTCGCTGTTCGGGTCCGTTGTCCACGGTGGCGTACACGTCCAGCCCGGGCACGGTCCGGCCGTCGCCGCCGTCGAGTACCACGACGCGCAGGTGAGATTCGGACGCCCCGGGGTCGTGCCACTGCAGCCGCCCTTTGCCGGCCGGTTCGTACCATCCCTCGGCTTTCGTGAGCGTCACGATCAGCCGGTATTGGCCGGCACGCTTTTCCGCCACGAGGCCGGCGATCTCCGGGCGCTCCGCGTCCCAGGCGCGCCGAACCGCGTCGCCTTGGAGCCGGGCGTCGTCAAGTTGCGCCCGCGTGGATTCGTTGCTTTCCACCGTCAGGGGTGTGCGCACCTCCGTGGTCGCCGGCGGGGCGGCCGGCAGCACCGTGGCCGGGAACGTCACGGCAAGCGTCCCGATCCAGAGCGCGTGTTTCATCGGATCGAAGATACACAACGCGACCTGGCGGCGACATGGGGATGCGGCCGAATGCGGCATGCGAAATCAGGGGCGTTCGCCGGTCCGCAATTGCCGCAACATCGCGCGACGCCGGATTCCGCCGTTCTTCGCGGACGCAATTCGGTTGGCGCACGTACCGGCGAAGGCCGCACCGGAGCGCGCCCGCGTTCATCCGAAAACGCCCGAAACGTTTTTACGCCAACGCCCGACGGCACGAACGAGGCTTCGGGTGCAGATTGGGGGCTATGCAACGTTCCCTGCCTGTGACGATGAAAGCCATCGCGATCGACCGCTTTGGCGGACCCGACGTCCTGACCCTCCGATCCCTGCCGGTGCCTTCGCCGAAATCCGACGAGGTGTTGATCCAATTGGATGCCGCCGGAGTGGGCGTGTGGGACCCGCTGGTCCGCGAGGGTAAACTCAAACTCGGCCAGCATGCGTTCCCGTTCGTGATCGGCAACGAGGGTGCCGGAACGATCGTGGACGTGGGGAGGAACGGCACCCGGTTTCGGGCGGGCGATCGCGTTTACGCTTTCGCCCTTGAGGGAGGCTTTTACGCCGAGTACGCGGCCGTGAAGGAGGACGAGGTCGCGCTGATCC
Organism: uncultured Verrucomicrobiae bacterium; assembly: GCA_963705935.1. Classification (GTDB taxonomy): domain Bacteria; phylum Verrucomicrobiota; class Verrucomicrobiia; order Opitutales; family Opitutaceae; genus Opitutus. Next base: position 1,263,286 of record OY970130.1, read on the forward strand.
CGCCCGGAGTGAAGGGCGACGAGGCCGGCGCGCTGGGCGCGGACGGCATCACTGCATTGCGAGGTCTCGAAGACCAGCTTCGCCTGCGTGCCGGAGAAAAACTGCTGATCTTCGGCGCCAGCGGCGGAATCGGTCATCTCGCGGTGCAGCTGGCGAAGCGGATCGGCGCCAGCGTGCTGGCGGTCGCGTCCGGGGAGGACGGAGTCGAGCTGGTGCGGAGTCTCGGCGCGGATGCGGCGGTCGAGGGGCACAGCGGAGACGTTGTTGAGGTCACGCGCCGATTCGCGCCCGATGGACTCGATGCCGCGCTGGTGCTCGCCGGCGGCGGCGGTTTGGAGAAAATCCTCGAACTCGTGAAGCGAGGCGGCCGCGTCGCGCATCCGAACGGCGTCGACCCGGTGCCCAAAGTACCCGCGGGAATGACCCGCACCGCCTACGACGGAATGGCAAACCGGGACGCCCTGGACCGGCTGAACGCGCTGATCGGATCCGCGCCATTTCACGTGAAGCTGGGCCGGGTGTACCGGCTCGAGGAAGCGGAGCGGGCGCACCGGGAGGTTCACGAGCACCATCTCGGAAAGCTGGCCCTCCGCCTTCGCGCGGCCTGACTGGAGCTTATCTCAGCAGCGGAAGACCACCGGATCGTTTAGAAACCGGAGCCGCGCGCGTTGTCGCGCCGCCCGGGAGTTGTCAGCGCCCGCGTTGCAGGTTCTCGGCGCCCGGACTGGCTTTTGCCGGCCCGCGGCGGACCGGCTCAGGCCCGAGGGGCCGAGCCGTGTGCGGCCATTACGGAGTGAAAACCAGCGATTTAAACCCGACTTCGACCTGTTGTTTCGCCCTTACCTGTGTTCGCACAATAGATATTATGTTAATACAGGCTGATTCGCCGAGTGGGCCGGAATCAGCTGTGTTCCGCTACCCGCTCTTCTGATATTGGGTCACTCGCCTCGCGCCGAGCCAGATCAGCCACACCGCCCCGACGAGACAAACCACGTGGCTGATTCGCATCCACCGAAGACCGCCGGCCAGCGGCCTCCCGGCAAACGCGCGAATTCCGTAATCCAGCGCGCCGCCGGCCGCCAGGCTCAGGACGTGCAGCGCATTCCATCCGGTTTGTCGCGAAAAGAAAGCGACGAGGACGAGAAAGACCGCGTCCAAGGCGAGCAACGCCACCACCGCACCCCAGCCCCACATCGGCGGCGCGTTCAAAACGCCCATGCCCAGCACGAATGCGATGGTTCCGGTGATCCACGGGCTCGGCGCCCTGCCGCCAGGCCGGTGCGATTTGCGCGCCGGAATCAGGAACGCAGACACCACCAGCAACGCAGTCATCGCCGCCGCACCGAGAAGCTGCGCATGGGAGGCCACGAACCGGTTCTGCTTGTATCCGATTGCAAAATTCGCGGCGGCGCCCAGCGCGAACACCACCACAACGACCGAATCACCCACCAACCCGAGCCAGGGCGCTTCGGCCTCCGCCGGAAAGAGCGCCTCCACCAATGCAATCGAGACGCCCATGCTCCAGAAGGTGTGCAGGTTGAACATGAAAAGCGTCCACCACCCTCCAATGCCCAACGCCGGAACATAGGCATGATCCAACAGGTGCAGGTGCATCTTCAGATAGTCGGGATTGAAGAGCGACTGCGTCAGCAAGCCTTCGCCGATCACCGTGTAGGCCGCGCCAAGCATCAGCATCATCGGCCAGCCACGCCCCGCCCGCCGCGCGGTCTCGCGAATCAGCACCGCCGCGCCGCCGTATGCCGGCGCCAACACGATCAGCGCAACCAGGAGGTTCAGCGGCAAATCTCCGAGCAGATACTCCGCCACGAGCGGAGCCACCAGGAACAGCGTCGCGACCGCCACGGCCTTCCTCCTGGGTGCGCCCCTTTCGCTCGTCTCCTTCGCCGATGTGGTTGCGCGGGGCGGTTTCATCGAACCAAGTGACTCGCCTGGGTCACCCGTGCCGCAGGCAGGCTTGAATCGCCTGCTGAAAGAACATCCGTTGCTCCGGTGCAGCCCTGATCGCCCTCAGCTGGGCAGCCGTTTCATCTCTCGGCCAGTTGCGCTCGTCTTCATTCATTCGCCGGTACCCCTCGAGAATCTCCGGGTCTCCGAGGGTGAACTCGTCGCCCAACCGTATCCAGCGTGCAACCAGCGCCCGGCCTTCGGCGCTGTCCGGCGGCACGTGGCGGTCGAGCGCGCTCTGCACGTCGGCCAGCAAGGCCTGCCATCGCGCACCAGCGTCCGCCTTTTGGTCCGGCGTCATCGCTGCCCGCTGCGACCGAAGCTTCGCAAAAGCCTTCGGGTCGTAGTACTTCTCTCTCCAGTCCGTGGCTTCTTCCATTTGGATCTCCTTCAGGATGGTTTGGTAGAGGCACCACTCGGGTTCTGCAGGGTCCCGGGCGCGCAGTTGTGCATGTTCGATGGTCCGCAGGACGCGATTCAGTCCGTTGCGCCGCTCACACAGGGCCCCTCGCTGGCGCGCAAGCGTGACGGCCAGCCGTTCGGCGCCGCGGCCAGCCGGCTTGTTGAGCAGCGCGGCAATCTCGCGCAACGAAAGGCCGAGGAACCGCAGCACGAGAATCCGCTCCAGCCGGCCAAGGTCCTTATGGCAGTAGAGCCGATATCCTCGCTCCGATCGGCGCGCGGGTGAAAGCAGGTCGAGCCGGTCGTAGTGATGCAGCGCCCGCACGGTAACGCCGGCGAGTTTTGCGAACTCCTGGATTCGGAAAGTGCGCATGGGACTCGCCGTGCATTGTCGCCCCTGACGCAACGGCAGGGTCAAGGGGAATTGGTTCAGATACTTCCTTGAACAACAGATTCTTGCATGAGAGTGCTTCCGTGCTCCCTCGTGCGCGCCCCTCCGCAGCCGGCCGTCGATGGGACCAAAGTGCTCGCCCACGCCAGCGGGCATGGTGCGGCACCGGCGCCTCCGGCACCGAAAAATCAATACAACTTCACGGCTGCGGGAAATCCGGCCACGCCCGCCGTTCGGATGTTATCGGACCGGGAGGCGAGTTGCCCGGAATTTGCTTCCCCGGACACCAGTCGGAGCTCGCTGCCTCGGCGGCGAGGATTTGGCGCTGTGGCCCGCGCAGAAATTAGGCGATCATAGTGTCCGCGCCGCAACAGGTTCGATCGTGCGATTGCCGGCGCGACAGGAAACCAGTGGATCGCGAGTGATGTGAGTCGAAGAGACGTCCGCCCCGACAACCACATCGACAAAATGACCATCCCCTCCGTCTCCTCTTCCAGCCCCGCTGTCCCAGCCGATACGAAGTCGACCGCCCAAAAGGTGAAAGCGGATATGAAGTCCCTGGCCAACGCGCTCAACACGGATGACCTGACTTCCGCCCGAAAGGCATTTGCGACGCTGCAGAAAGATCTGCCGAAAAAACCCGCCGCGCCGGGCGCCGACAGCACCGCCAACTCGCTGACCTCGCTGGCAGCCGCACTCAAGTCCGGAGACGTTTCCGGCGCAAAGAAGGCTTTGGCCACGCTGCAGCAGGTCTCCAGAACCGCTCAGCAAAGCAAGCCGGCGGGTGCGGCCGCGGCCGCGTCCGCGAGCCAGTCTCTCGTCGCCAGCGCCGCTCAGGAGGCGATGGAATCCGCCGCCCAAACGAAGGCGGAGGCAGCGAAAGGAGACCAACAGGCGATCAGAAAGCTCGCGGCGATCAACGCGAAGAATCCTCCGCCGCCCGCCGTCGCGGCGCAAATCGTGTCTCCGCCGGGCACCGGCAAATCCCTGGACGTGGTGGTTTGACCGGCCGGCGGACCCGACTCCGTAAAGTGCCGCATGGGCTTTGAAAGCCCCGAGGGAAATGGCAGAGACGGCCCCCATTGCCGGCCAGGCCGTGACCTCCTTCACTTCAAATTCCGGGCCGTACACGACGGGTTTGTCGTGTTCGCTCAGGCGTCGCTCGCTGGGTTGGTAAAGTTCGGCCGGGCGTTGCTGGCCGAGTGACTCGTGTGGTCGTTCGTGATTGTAGGTGTACTGCCAGCGTTCGAAGCGCCGTTGCTGAGCCGGGTTGAACCGCTGCGTCCGGTGAAGCGCCGGCGTCAAATTAGTTCAATTACTTGGCGGTTGAGCGACGGCTACTCTTTCGCTAATCCGCTGCGTTCCGCGTGTACACGCCTCAGTTTTGCGTTCACGACTTCAATCCAGTTGCTGTATGTCTTACGCCCTACTGACGATCAAGTGGAGACTACTCGTTGCGGCCAGCGCTCTGGTTTTGATAGGCCTTATCCTGACTTGGACTATGCGGCGTGGCTATCGTTCCGACAACCGACATGGTCGCGATGAGGTTGCCAACATAGCCCGTCGGTCGAAGGTTGACCCATCGGCAACGCGGACCTCAGTCACCCCGTCCGTCTCCGAGAAGCGTCCAAACAAAGCAGCGGAGTCCACGCTACTATCGGATGCGGGAGAATCGGAATCATCAGATAAATTCCGAATGGATATAGCCTTTGACTATGCGGAGTTCTTTAGGCGCAAGAGATACTCTAGAGAACGACGAGACATCTGTGTCGAACTACTCGCTGAATTCTTCCTCGCAAAGATCCGCCGTGAGACGGGAGCCAACGAACTGAGGCTTTTGGCAGAGGCGATGGGGCCAGACGACTATAAAGATTTTGAGTCCTATCAGGAGCGACTCCCGCATCTCCAGCAGGCAGCGCGGATTGAAGACTATTTGAACGGCCGCGGTGTTCAAATTCCTCCCGACCACACCGACCTGCGCTCAGCCATGGAAAGCCTTCCGGTATCTAATCCCACCTACGCGAACCGAATGGCAGACGGTAGGGAGTTAACCGACGCTGAGTCTGTGGTAATCCGCCAGGCATTGTCGAACGACTATGCGGCCGTACGTGCTGCAATGGCCAAGGAGGGGCCAAACGCCCTAGCAGCCCTGGACAATTGGATATCTGGCAATATCGATCAGCAGATTGAGTTCCTCCGGAGGGCGTCCGCTGCTGCGGCGGCAAGTCGAGTAGGCCCCGTCCCATAGAGCCTTTGTCGTAATCCCTACAACCGTGCTAAAAAACCTAAGGACTGGCGCCTTTATCTTCCTCATAATTTTTTTAGGCTACGCCGGCGTGAGCAAGTGCATATTTTGGAGGGAGTGGATTCGTGCCCGGCAACTTGTCCCTCATGTAGCATCTATATATAAACCCGTTGCGTTCACTGTTCCGGGTTGGTCAACGACGATCTGAATCCGGCGGGTCGGATTCAGAATGTCGTTCTGCATCTGGTCGTCGAACTTGGGGTTTCGCTTACGGCTATTGTATGTGGGCCAGGTCGGTTGGTCGTGTTTTCTCTGCGGGCATTGGGTGTCGCGTTTTGGTTTGTTTCTCTATCTCTCTGGATCTACTCGCCACACGTTGAATGGTAAGCGTTCAACTCCCACGTGGTGACGGCCAACGCGGGTTTCGCTAGACTCGGGGATGGCAACAAACTCGAGACGGAGGCAGACATACACGCCGGAGGAACGCGCTGAGCACGTCGATCAGTTCAGGCGGAGCGGTTTTTCCCAGGCGGAGTTCTGCCGGCGGGCGAAGCTGAACCCGATGACCTTTTCGCTCTGGCGGCGGAAGTCAGCGGCGATGGTGCCGGCATTTGCCGAGGTGCAGTTGGCCGCGCCCCTGCCGGTGTCGATTTCGACCGCGACGCTGCGCCTGCCAAACGGGGCGAGGTTGGACGTGCCCGTCGGGACCGAGGCCAACTGGCACGGACTCGGGCTTCTGCTCAAGAGCCTGCAAGCCTAACCGACGCCGATGATCACCCTGGGCGGCGGAGCGACCAAAATCCACCTGGCGACGGAGCCGATCGACCTGCGGCGCGGGTACAGCGGGCTCTACACGCTGGTCGAACAGCAGTTCGGCGACGAGCCGCAGAGCGGCAACTTGTGGGTCTTCACCAACCGGCGCCGCAATCTGCTCAAGGTCTTCTGGTGGGACGACGGCGGGATGTGCGTGTTGGGAAAACGGCTCCACGAGGGGACGTTTCAGAGCTGGCCGCACCGCGGCCAAAAAACGGTCCTGCTCACCGGAGCCGAGTTGCAACTGCTCTTGAGCGGCCTGGATCTGGCGAAGTTGCGGCCACGCCGCTGGGTCCGACGTCAGCTGCCCGATGCAGAACCAGCCACAGCCCAATGACGCGGCAACAGCTCGGCGATCTTCGCCGCCGGGTGATCCGGCAGGCGGCCGATCAGATCGATCAGGTAGCGCTCGGGATCGACGTCCAACAAACGGCAGTTCTCCACGAGCGTAAACAGATTGGCCAGCCGCGGTCCTGCCTTCGGATCGCCGACGAAGAGCCAGTTGCGCGCGCCGAGCTTCAGTGGCCTGATGGCCCGCTCGACGTCGTTATTGGAGATCTCGGCTTGGACTTCTGCGAGGCAACGCTCGAGCCGCTCCTGCTGATCGAGCAGGTAACGCACCGCGTCACCCAGTCCGGTCTTCGCCGGTGCCACCTGCGCATGCTGCTCGGCCTCCGCGAGCATCGAGTGGAAGATCGGCAAGCTGATCCGTCGCCGCAGGACTTCCTTGCGGCCAAAGTGCCGCGCCAGCTGTTCCACTCGAAACAGCTTTCCGAATCGCTCCAAGTACCACTGGGCACGGGGATCGCCCGCTTTGTGTGCTTCGAAAAAGTACCGCCGGCTGTGCGCGTGGCAGCCGAGCGATTTGACCCGATCCGGCGGGCCGATGCTGCCCAAGCCTTGGGCACCGTCGGTCTGACAGTACCCGGCAAAGTTCATGGCCTTGAGCGTCGCATCGGGATGCTTCGGCGATTTGCTGGTCTGGTACTCGAACCAGACCGCCCCGGCCTTCGCTCGGTACGCCCACAGGGTCGCCTCACGCACTTTGCCCGGGCGCTCCGGATCACAGACATCCATCGGAGTGGCATCGACGTGCACGTACCCACCGGCGAAGACCTCGGTTTTGAGCGCGACGAGCAGCGGCTGGACCAGCCGATCCAACTGCGCCATCAGCGACACCTGGCTGGACCGCGGCAGCTCCACACCAGTACGGGCCAGTTGCTGTTGGATGCGGTGAAACGGAAGATGCTCGCAGTAGTGCGCGGCCGCGATGTGACCGATGACGCTGGCATGAACCCGCGAGCGCGGAAGGATCTCCGCCGGCCACGGCGAGTACACCGGAGCCGTTTTCGCAGGGCTCACGAATACCGTCCGCTCGTACGCTTTCACGTAGTACTCGGGCGCGCGACGGGCCAAGACCTCGATCCGCTCCACGAAACCCGGCATCATCGGCTTCCTGGTCACCGGGTGACCCTCTGTCCGGTGCGAACCGGTGACCGCCGAATTGTTTTCTCGGCGGCGGTCGGATCAATCTGCGATCGAGCTCGGGCCGGCGACGGCCGGCAACTTTGACGGGTCCCACCCGCCGCCGAGCGCTTTCACCAATGAAACGCTGGCCATCATCCGCCGCACCTCAATCTGCACCTCGGTTTCGCGATTCGAGAGCAGCGCGGTCTGCGCTGTGATCACGTTGAGGTAGCTGTCGATCCCGAGCCGGAAACGCGTATTTGCCAGATCGAGCAGGTGCTGAGCAGAGGCGACCGCGACCCGCTGCTCGCGCGCTTCCTCCTCGAGGATGCGCACCGCGGCCAGGTTGTCCTCCACCGCCTGGAACGCGCTCAACACAGTCTGCCGGTACGTGGCGGTCGCTTCATCGAATGCCGCCCTCGCCTGCTCGGTCCCGGCGCGAAGGGCACCGGCGCTGAACAGCACCCCGGCAATCTGGGGTCCGACCGACCAGAAACGGCTGGGCCATTCGAACCATTGCGCTGCGGTCGAACTTTGCCAGCCGGCGGTGGCGGCCAGCGTCAGCCGCGGAAACCAGGCCGCCCGCGCGATTCCGATCTCGGCATTCGCGGCGGCGACACGCCGTTCCGCCGCTGCGATATCGGGTCGGCGCTGGAGCAGATCGGATGGCATTCCCGCCGGCACCGCCGGCGGATTTGCATTCAGCGTCGCTTCGGCGAGCGAGAACGCCGCCGGCGCCTTGCCGATCAGGACGGCGATGGCGTGGGCATACGCCGCGCGCGCCACGCCAAGATCCGTGGCCTGCGCGATCGTGGTGTTGAGCTGGGTTTCCGCGCGGGCGACTTCCTCCTCCGAGTCGAGGCCGGCGCGGTACAGGGCCTGCGTCTGTTCGAGACTCTGCCGGTACGAGGCAACCGCTTCGCGGATGATCTGCCGCTGGGCATCGATTGCCCGGAGCTGAAAATAGTCCTGGGCCAGCTCGGCCTGCGTGCTGAGCAACGCCGTCGCCACATCGGCGGCGCTCGCCTGGGCGGACGCCGCGCTCGCCACCGCGGTGTTGCGCACCCGTTGCCACAGATCGAGCTCGTAGTTCACGTCCAAGGGCAGCGAGTACTCGTCGATCGCCACGGGACGATTGGCACTGGGCAACACTCCCGAGCTGCTTTCCAGCGTGCCCGATGCATGCGTACGCGAAAACGATGGCGCAACCGTCAAGCTGGGAAACAGGGCGGAGCGGGCGCCGATGACCGCCGCGGCCGCCAAGCGAAAATTCGCCTCGGCGGCCCGAATCGACTGGTTCGAGATCTGGACCTGCTCCTCGAGGTGGTCGAGGGTCGCGTCGTGGTACAGCGTCCACCAGGGGGCGCGACGCACCTCGTCGCGGGGCTGCGCGGCATCCCACACGACGCCGTCCGGCGACGCGGTCGGCGTCGTTTCGCCATATCGTGCCGGCACATCGATCGCCGGGCGGGCGTACTTCGGGGCCAAATTGCAGCCTGCGACCGCGGTCACGAGGGCGAACGCCAGGCCGACGAGAAACGGAGGGTTCGGGCTCATCGTTCGGGCAGTACTTCCGAAATCCGGCCGGGGACCATCGCCGGCGGCGCGCCAGACCGGCGGCGACGGCGCTCGCGGACGGCCGTCAGCCAATGCGCCACCCGGTCGAGATAGAGATAAATGACCGGCGTGGTAAACAGCGTCAGCACCTGCGAAACGAGCAGCCCTCCCACGATCGCAATGCCCAGCGGCCGGCGCAGTTCCGAGCCGGTGCCATGGCCGATCGCCAGCGGCAATCCACCGAACAGCGCGGCCATCGTGGTCATCATGATCGGTCGGAAACGCAGCAGGCACGCCTCGAAAATCGCCTCCCGCGAGCCCTTCCCCTCCTTGCGTTCCGCCTCGAGCGCGAAGTCGATCATCATGATGGCGTTCTTCTTCACGATGCCGATCAGGAGGATGATGCCGATGATCGCGATGACGCTCAGGTCATAGCGAAACAGCATCAGCATGAGCAGCGCTCCGACGCCGGCGGACGGCAGCGACGAGAGAATCGTGATCGGGTGGATGTAGCTCTCGTAGAGCATCCCCAAGACGATATCGACCACCGCGATCGCCGCGGCGACGAGCAGCGGCGTCGAGCTCAGGGAGGATTGAAACGCCTGCGCCGTGCCCTGAAACGATCCCTGCAGGGTTTCCGGGGCGTGCACCGCGTTGCGCATGGCGTAGATCTCGTTCACCGCCTGGCCGAGCGCCCTGCCCGGCTCGAGGTTGAACGAAAGGGTGGTCGCGGGGAACTGGCCCTGGTGATTGACGGTGAGGGCCTCCACCTTCGGCACAAAATGCGCAAACGTGCTCAACGGAATCCGCGCCCCCGCGGCGTTGACGACGTAGAGACTCGTGAGCGCCCGCTCGTCGGTCTGGAACTGCGGCTGGACCTCCAGGATCACGCGGTACTGGTTGGCCGAGGAATAGATCGTGGCGACCTGCCGCGACCCGAACGCATCGTAGAGCGTGTCGTCGATCAGCTGCGGCGCCACGCCCAGGCGCGAGGCCGTGTCACGGTCGATGTCGATCGCCAGGTGCGGCGCCGCGACCTGCTGGTCCGACGCGACGTCCTGCAGCCCCGGCAGCTTCTTCATGGCCTGCTCGAAAATCGGGGCCCAATGGTTCAGTTCGTCGAGATCCGTGTCGGTCAGGGTGTACTGATATTGGGTGCGGCTCAGCCGGCCACCGACGCTGATGTCCTGACCGGCCTGCATGAAGAACTTCGCGCCGGGGATTCGGGCGACGATCGGCCGCAGGCGTTGGATGACCTGATCGGCGGAGGCGTCGCGCTCCGAACGCGGCTTGAGCTGAATGAAGAGCCGCGAGGTGCTCTCACTCGCATTGCCACCGGTCGCGCCGCTGAACGCCATCGTTCCGCTGATCGCGGGATCCTCGAGGATCTTCGCGGTGATCTGGTGGGTGAGCGCCGCCATCTCGGTGAACGAGGTGTCCTGTCGGGCGTCGATCTCGCCGAAGATGAAACCCGTGTCCTGCTGCGGAAAGAATCCTTTCGGGATCAGCACGTACAAGACCATCGTGAGCGCCATCAGCGCGACCGTGGTCATGAGCATCAGGAATTCGTGGCGCAGCACCCATTTCAGCCCCCGTTCGTACCACCGGAGCATGCCGTTGAAAACCCGCTCCGCCGCCCGGCTGAAACGGCCACTGCTTGATTCGTCTTCGTGCTTCAGGAACAGAGCGCACATCACGGGCGTCAGCGTCAAAGAGACCACGGCCGAGACCACGACCGCCGTCGTGACGGTCATGGCAAATTCACGGAACAGCCGGCCGATGATTCCGCCCATGAACAGAAGCGGGATGAAGACGGCGACCAGCGAAACACTGATCGAAATGATCGTGAATCCGATCTGGCCGGAGCCCTTCAAGGCCGCCTCCAAGGGCGTGTCTCCCGCCTCGATATAGCGGACGACGTTTTCGATCATCACGATCGCGTCGTCGACCACGAAGCCGACGGCGATCGTCAGCCCCATCAGCGACAGATTGTCGATGCTGTAGCCAAGCAGGTACATGACGCCGAACGTGCCGACAATCGACATGGGCACCGCGACGCCGGGAATGACCGTCGCCCAGAGTTTCCGCAGGAACAGAAAAATCACCATGACCACCAGCGCGACGGTGACGAGCAGCGTGAACTGAACATCGTGGACCGACGCGCGAATCGTGTCGGACCGGTCCGACATCAACTCGACCTTGACCGTCGGGGGCAGCGACTGCTGCAACCGGCTCATCATCGTCCTGACCTGATCCACGGTGGCGACGGTGTTGGCGCCATCGGCTCGGTGAACCAGCAGCAGTTCGGCGCGCCGGTTGTTGTACCAGGCTCCCACGCGGTTCTGTTCGACCGAATCCACGGCATTGCCCAGATCACGAATCCGCACCGGCGAGCCGTTGCGGTAGGCGACAATCACCTGGTTGAACGCGGCGGCGTCGAACAACTGATCGTTGGTGTCGAGCGTCACCGCCTGATGCGCATTCTCCAGATTTCCCTTCGGCTGGTCGATGGAGGCGGCCGTGATCGCCGAGCGCACCTGCTCCATCCCGAGACCGCGGGCCGCGAGCGCGTTGGGGTCGATCTGCACGCGGACCGCGAACTTCTGCTGACCGGCGATGCTCACCTGCGAGACGCCGGGAACGGTCGACAGCTTCTGCGCGAGCAGCGTGTTGGCGTAATCGTCGACCTTGTACGGCGGCAGCGTATCGGACGACACCGCATAGATCAAAATCGCGCGATCCGAGGGATTCACCTTCCGATAGGTCGGCGGATTGGGGAGGTTCTTGGGCAACAAGCCGCCGGCCGCGTTGATCGCGGTCTGCACGTCCTGGGCGGCCGCGTCGATGTTGCGGTCGAGGTCGAACTGCAGCGTGATCGACGTCGAGCCGAGGCCGCTCGTCGACGTCATCTGCCCCAGCCCCGGCAGCGCCGCGAACTGCTGCTCGAGCGGCGTGGCAACGGAGGACGCCATGGTCTCCGGACTCGCGCCGGGGAGTGACGCCGTGACGCTGATGGTGGGGAAGTCGACCGTCGGCAGCGCGGCCACCGGCAGCAGGTTGTAGGCGGTGAGCCCGAACAACAGGACTCCCAGCATCAAAAGCGAGGTCGCGATCGGCCGGACGATGAAGGGGCGGGAAATGTTCATCGGGAATCCACGGACGTACTCGCCTTCGTCGCGTCGGCGCTGCCGGCGGGCTTTTGTACGACCACCCTTGTGCCCCCTTCGAGCCGGTATTGGCCATCGAGCACGACGTGCTCACCTGCCCGAACGCCCTTCTCGATCACCGTGACCCCCTCGTCGGTCGAGGTGGTGGCGACGTTGCGCAGCGCCACCGTCATGTCGGGGTTGATCACGAAAACATAGTTGCCCTCGGGGCCGCGCTGGACCGCGCGCGATGGCACGGTCACGGCGTCCCGGCGCACGCCGACGATGAAACGAAGGTTCACGAACTCGCCGGGCCAGAGCGCGGTGTCCTGGTTCGGAAACGTGGCTTTCAGCCGAAACGTCCCCGTCGCCTGATCGATCTGGTTGTCGATCGTCATCAACTCTCCCTCAGCCGCCATTTTCGCACTGGTGCGATCAAATGCCTCCACCCGCAACGGGGGGCCGCGGCGCAGGGCCGCCCGTACCGTGGGCAGGAATTCCTGCGACAGCGTGAACACGACCGCGATCGGCTCGAGTTGCGTCACCGTCAAGAGTCCGCTCGTCCCGTTCGCCGGCACATTGTTGCCGGGATCGACCATCCGGAGACCGGCGCGGCCGTCGATCGGCGAAAGAATCCGCGTGTAGTCGAGATTGATCCGGGCCGTCTCGACGACGCCGCGATCATATTGGACCGTCCCTTCCTCTGCGTGCACCGCGGCTTCCTGGGACGCCACCTGCTGCTCCGGCACGGCGTGTTGTTCGACCGCTGCACGGTAGCGCTGCAGGTCGATCCGCGCATTCGCGAGTTGGGCCTCGTCGCGCGCGAGCTGGCCCTTCGCCTGATCGAGGGCCGCCGCATAAGGTCGCGGGTCGATCACCGCCAGCAGATCGTTTTTCTTCACCATCTGCCCTTCGGTGTAATGCACCTCCTCCAGCACTCCGCCCACGCGACTTGTGATGGTAACCGTCGCCAGCGGCGTGACCGTGCCGATGGCGTCGAGCACGACGTCGACGTTGCGGGCGGTCGCGACCGTCATCGTGACCGGCACCGCCGGTGCGACCGGCGGCCTGCGAGCGTGCGCGGCGCCGGACCGGTTCAACCAAACGCCAGCAGCGACGGCGATCAGTACGGACGCGCCGAGCATGCTGAGAACCTTGAGTCGGGAGGTTGCGTTGGCAGTCATGTAACAGGATGCGGATGCACGGATGAGGAACTGGTTTCGCGGTTGGCGCGCTCTGGTGTCACTGGGACCGCACGCGCGATCGCCGCCAGTAATCCAGGGAAATCGAGTGGCTTTTCGAAGCAGCCGCTCGCGCCCGCTGCCCTGGCCGCCGCCTGTTGGTGAGGCCACGCCGTGATGATGATGGCGTGAAGTCCGGGGTGACGCCGGAGCATCGCCGCCAGCGTGGTCCACCCGTCCACTTCGGGCAGGTCGAGGTCCAGCAGGACGAGCGCGATCCCGTTTGCGGCCAGCATCTGCAAGGCATGCGGGCCGCTCACCGCCGGCAAAGCCTTGTAGCCGGATTCGGTGAGCACGCGGACCAGCATGTCCCGCACGACCGAGTCGTCATCGACGACGAGTATTCCTCGGGGGACGGTAGATTCAGGAGCGACAGCCACCGCCGGGGCCTTGCTCGTCATGTGCCATGCCGGTGACCGCCGTTGGAAGGCACGGAGTTAAACTATTCGGGCCCGGGAATCCGGCCGAAGGTGGCTGGATTCTTTGCTGCCGGCGCAAGGTTTCTTGACACCTTTTCGGAGGCAGCTCCGTCATCTCGCGCCAACATGACCAATCTCGCCGTCAAGGTTCGCCTGCTCGGATTGGGGCTGGCGGTTGCGGTGGTGGGCGCGGCCATCGCCGGCCTGATGGGGAATTTCCAGCGCCAGACGAACGACCTGCGCACGAGGCTCGCGATCATCGATACCGAAAGCGGTCAGATCGCCGCCCAGTTCAAGGATCGGCTCCGCGAGATCACGAACTCGCGGTTACAGTACGCGGTGAACCACGATCCGGTGGTGTGGCAGCATTTTCTCGCGGCCACCGGGGCGTTGTCCCAGTGGATCAACCAGCAAGGCCAGCGGCTGAGGACGACGGAAGAGAAGAATCTCCTCAACGAGGTCAAAGCCGCTCTCGAGGACTACGACCACACCATCGGCCAGATCCCGGGCGAGCCGAATGCCGTCGTCGGCGGCGACACGCTTTCGGCCTACAACCGGCTTCGCGCCGAGTCGCACCGCCTCTTCGACCTCGGCGAGAGCCTGGCCGAGGCTCACCTCCGGTCCCGTAATCGGCTGCTCGCCGAAACCCGGCAACGGCTCGACGACCTGAAATGGTCCGTGCTCGGGCTGCTCGCCCTGCTTTTCGTGTTTGGCGTCGCGCTGGCGGCGCTGGCCTATCGCGACATGATCGCGCCACTCCGGTTGCAGCTGATCGAGAGCCGGTCGCTCGCGGAACGGCAGGAAAAGCTGGCCTCGCTCGGCATGCTCGCCGCCGGCGTGGCGCACGAGATTCGCAATCCGCTCACGGCGATCAAGGCGGCGCTGTTCATTCAGCAAAAGCGTTTCGCTCCGGGTTCGGCTGAATATGCCGACGCCGAGCTCGTGCAGCGCGAGATCTCGCGCCTCGAGAAGATCGTCAGCGACTTCCTGCGCTTCGCGCGCCCGGCGGACCCCGAACTGGCAGCCGTCGCGTCCGATCAGCTGTTGCGCGAGGTCCAGCAGTTCTTCGCTCCCCAAGCCGAGAAGGCGGAAATCCGGCTGGTGCTCGAGACGGTCCCGGCGGCGATTCAGGCGGATGCGCCGCAGATGAAACAGGTCCTGATCAATCTCGTGCAGAACGCCGTCGACAGCATTGAACACGCAGGCACGATCACCTTGCGCAATCGCCGGGAGCAGAAGTCCCTCGCCGGGACGGAACGCGACGTGGTGATTCTCGAGGTGGCCGACACCGGCAAAGGCATGCCCCCGGAGGTGGTGAAACGGTTGTTCGATCCCTTTTTCACGACCAAGGACGATGGGACGGGCTTGGGCCTCTCGATCGCCGCGCGGATCGTCGAAAAGCACCACGGAGCGCTCCAGTACCAGACGCAGGCCAACCGTGGCACCACGTTCGGCGTGGTGCTGCCGGAGGTGGCGTCATGAGTGACCGGCCCAGAGTTCTCCTGATCGACGACGATCCCGGCATCGCCGACACGCTGCAACGGGTGCTGGTGGCGGAAGGCTACGACGTGGTGGTGCGCCCACGCGGCGACGAAGGGCTCGCCGTCGCCACCAGCGAAACCATCAACGTCGTGATCACCGATCTACGGCTGCCCGGCCTCAACGGAATCGAGGTCACGCAGCGGCTCCGCGTCTTGCGTCCGCGACTGCCGGTGATTCTCGTCACCGCGTTCGGCACGACCGAAACCGCGATCGAGGCGACAAAGTTCGGGGCGTACGATTATCTGCTGAAGCCGTTCGCGATGCCCCAGCTCATCGCGCTGGTCCGGAAGGCGGCCGACAGCAACCGCCTCATGTCGGAACCGGTGGACCTGGGCGTACCGGGAGTCGCGGGCGACGCGCTGGTCGGCCGCAGCGAAGTGATGCAGGCCATCTACAAGGAGATTGGCCGGGTCGCCTCGAAACCGGTGGGGGTGCTCATTCGCGGCGAGACCGGCACCGGAAAGGAGCTGATCGCGCGTGCCCTTTATCAGCACAGCGATCGCTCGCAGGCGCCGTTTATCGCCATCAACTGCGCGGCCATCCCCGAGCCGCTGCTCGAAAGCGAGTTGTTCGGTCACGAGCGCGGCGCCTTCACCGGCGCGGAGACTCGCCGCATCGGCCGCTTCGAGCAGGCGAATCACGGCACGCTCTTCCTCGACGAGATTGGCGACATGACCCGGGGAACGCAGGTCAAGCTGGTGCGCGTGTTGCAGGAGCAGTGCCTGCAACGGGTCGGCGGCAAGGAGTCGATTCCCATCGACGTCCGCGTGATCGCCGCCACGCATCGTGATTTGGAATCGGCGATCATGCAGCAGCAGTTTCGCGAGGACCTTTTCTACCGGCTGAGCGTGGTCGTCATCACCCTGCCGCCGTTGCGCCGTCGACGGGAGGACATTCCGGACATGGTGCGATACTTTCTGCAGAAGCACGGGCCGGCGTTGGGCAGTCCGCGTCCCTCGATCGTTCCCGAAGCGGTGGAGTTTTTGCAACAGCAGCCGTGGCCCGGCAATGTGCGGCACCTCGAGAATGTCGTCCGCAAGAGCCTGCTCCTCACCCAGGGATATCCCATCAGCGCAGAACACGTGCGCACCGCGCTGATGCAGGCGGGCACCGGCCGGTTTTCGCCGGCGAGCCCGTTCGGCGACTATGCCGACGAACTGCTCGCGGCCGTGCGGCGCGGCGAAGTCATCGACGTCCATGCGCGCGTCATCGAGACGGTCGAACGCGAGCTTTTCGCGCGGGCGATCCAGCAAGCCGGCGGCAACCAGGCGAAGGCGGCGCGCTGGCTCGGGGTTTCCCGGGTCACCATGAGAGCCAAACTCGTGCACTACGGCTTGCACCAAGGGCCCCCCCGGGGAGCGGCGGGCGGAAAGGAATAGCTCGCGTTGGACGCGTTTCCCGAGTTCGCGTCCTTCCCGCCGCAAGCCGCCGCGTTCGCGGAGTTCGTCCGGCAACAAGTCCATCGGGCGCCCGCGGCCCACCTCGTTCTCGCAGGCGTTTCGTCCGTCGGCCGCCTGCGCGCGAACGCGAAGATGCTGAACCTGCCCCGCGAGAGGCGAACTCAGCGGCGGCCGGCGGCGGCTTCCATTTCAGCGGAGTAGTTGCCGAGACGGGCGGCGCGGTTGCACTGCGCCCGGTGACGCAGCGCGGCCTGGCCTGCGGCCACCTTTTCCGCGCGACCGGCCCACGCCGCCAGCGCCGATGCCTGCAAGGCGCGGCCGAACGAGAAACCGAGGGCCCACGGCGCGCCCGCCGCGGCCCGGTTGATCGCCGCCAGGTTGCGCGTCGCCTCCACCTCGCTTTGTCCGCCGGAGAGAAACACCGCCCCCGGCACCGCCGCCGGCACGGTCCGCCGGAAAGAGCGCAGCGTCGCGGCCGCCACCACGTCGGGCGCCGGCTGTTCGGCCGCCTGCTCCCCGGCGACGACCATGTTCGGCTTGAGCAGCATTCCCTCGAGCGCGATCCGGTGCTCGTCGAGCGCCGCGAACACGAGGTTCAGCGTGGCGGTGGTGACCTTCTCGCACCGCTCGAGCGAGTGGCCGCCGTCCATCAGCACTTCCGGTTCGACGATCGGCACCAACCCCGCCTCCTGGCTCAGCGCCGCGAAACGGGCCAGCGCCTGCGCGTTGCTCCGCAATCCGCCACGACTGGGCAAGCCGTCGGCGATCGAGATGACCGCGCGCCACTTCGTGAACCGGGCACCGAGCGTCCGATATTCCGCGAGCCGTGCCCGGAGGCCATCGAGACCCTCGGTGATCTTTTCCCCCGGGAAATGCGCCAGCGGTTTTGCGCCGGCGTCGACCTTGATGCCCGGGACGATCCCCTGCCGGCGCAGGAGGTCGACGAGCGGCGTGCCGTCCGCGGACTTCTGCCGGATCGTCTCGTCGAAGAGGATGACGCCGCTGATGCTTTCGCCCAGCCCCGGAGTGCTGAAGAGCATGACGCGATAATCGCGCCGGCTCGCGTCGGTCGACTCGACCTGCACGGCCTCGAGCCGCTTCCGAATCGTGCCCGTGCTTTCGTCCGCCGCCAGAATACCCCGCCCTTCCGCGACAAGTTGCCGGGCGATGTCCTCGAGTTCTTTGGTGTCCATGGGAGTCTTCGACCGGTACCGGGCGCGAACGATCCCCGCGCGATCTTCGCGACCTCGCGAATTCAGAGTCCGCGAGCGCCCGGCTTGCGGGACGGCGGCCGACGCCCCTCCGGCGCCGTGTCAGCGGCTGCGGGCCAGCAGCGACCGCCCGGGCGGCCACCTCCGGCTGGTAGACGCGCCCCGCGTGCGAGTCGCCATGGGGGGCCGTGCCCGATCCGGGTTGGGTTTCCGGCCGGAGCGGCGGATGCTGGACGGCGGCACCGCCGTCGGACCGATGCTCCCAGCCGCCAACCACGGCGTCTCAGCGTTACGCGCACGGCGCGTTCGGGGCGAGTCCGGGAGGCGCCGGCGGCGGCGAGAGGTTTCCGGCGGGCGACGCGGACCGCCCGAGCAGTTCGCGTCAAGCCGCACCCGATGACACGTTCACCGACCTGCCCGATGGCGGCGGCGCGGCGCCGGCGTAAAATATGGGGTTGACCGTGAGTTGATTTCGAAACCATGAAAACGCACCCGTCTGTTTCGTCGACGATACTGGTCCTGTGCTTCGCTCTCGGGCTGGGCGTCCGCGCCCGGGCCGCGCAACCGGAGGCCGCCGGCTCCGTGCCGACACTCGAGGTGCAGGTGAATGTGCCGCCGTCCTGGCGGCCCATGCTCGACGAGCGCATCGCGGACGCACTCGTCTCGGACGTCCAGGATGTGTTCCAGCGGCGCGGATACCATGGCCCGATGAAGGAGGTTTCGTCACTGGACGCGCCGGACCCTGGGGCGAATCTGCTGACGATCGACCTGACGGAATGGCGGATCGATCCGGTTGGAAACATCGACTGCACGTTCACCGCCACGCTGCAGACCGCCCACACCTCCCGCCGGCTCGGTTTGTTCACCGAGACGGCATTTCGCTGGATGAGCGGCCCTGGCCGGTTCGGGCTCGGCGACGCCTTCGGCAGCGCGGCCGAGGGAGCGATTCAGCAGCTCTACGACTCGCTCGCCAGAACGAAGCTCGTGCCGGGATTGACGCCAGGGTGACGTCGGGTGCGGTCGCCATGAGTTGGGAAAACTCGAATCAGGGGCGAGACGAACGGCCGGAGCTCCGGGACCGGGGCCCGCTCTCCGCGGCGCCGCGGCGCGTCCGCCTCCCGGAGCCGGTTTGGCGGCGGAAATCCGGCGCCGGTCCGGACCCCAGTCCGTGAGCATCGCCGGGCGCTCCTCATTGGCGATCGTGCTGCTCGCCGGCTTTGCCGGGCCGGCGCGATCGGCGCTCGCCCCACCCCGGGACGCCAGCGTTGCCACGAATTTCGGCGCGGTTCCCCGCCTGGATCTGGCCACACGGGTGCGCGAACGGCTGCACACCCGGCTGGGTGCGTCGGCCGACGCGATCCAGGTGGAGCCGCGGCCGGACGACGAGATCGTCCTCACCGGAACGGTCGACGCGTATCCGAAAAAGCAGATGGCCGACGAGGCGGCTGGCAGCGTGACGGGCGTGCAGCGCGTGTTCGATCGCCTGCAGGTCGTGGCGGAGCCGCGCACCGACGCCCAGCTCGGTCAGGACGTCGGGCGGGCATTGCGCGCCGATCCGGCGACCTCGGGGCTGGGAGTCAGCGCGGTCGCGCACCACGGAACCGTCACGCTGTACGGGGAGGTCGCCACGGAACCGCAGAAGCGGCTCGCGGAGTGGGTGGCCTCGGATCAGCGGGGCGTGCGCGGTCTGGACAACGAGATTCGAGTGACACCACAGCCGCGCACGGATCCGGAGATTCACGACGCGCTTGCGCGGCACTATGCGACCTCTCCGCTGTTCAGCGGCGATCACATCAATGTGCGGGTCGCACAGGGAGTGGTGACCCTGTCGGGCGAGGTAGCCAGCGCGCTGGAGAAGGACTGGGCCCGCAGCGACGCCTGGGGGGCCGGAGTCACGGGGGTCGACGACGCCCAGCTGGCGGTCCGACGTGCGCCGCTGCTTTCACGCGTGCAGCGGGAGACGCCGCTGACCGACCGGGAAGTGAGGGAGGACGTTTTGCGGGCGTTCGCCTACGACCCGCGGGTGATGTCGACCGACGTGCAGGTGTCGGTGCGCCAGCACGTGGTCACGCTGGCGGGGGCGGTCCCGACGCTCAAGGCGCGGGAAGAGGCCGTGCAGGTGGCACGCAACACCGGTGGAGTGGCGAAGGTGATCGACCGCATCGCCGTGAAACCTCCGGGCGCGCGGGCCGACAGCGACGTCGCCAGCGACATCAACGTGGCCTTCGGCACCAGCGCTTCGCTCGCGGGTTCGCGGCTTGCCGCCAGTGTGCACGGCGGACGGGCCTCGCTGACTGGCGTTGTTCGCGACGCCTACCAGAAATGGCTCGCGGGCGATCTCGCCGCCCGAACGCCGGGCGTGGTCGAGGTCGAGGACCGGATTGCGATCGCCGGCGCCAGCGGCCCGCCCGCCCAGGCGACGTACTATTTTTCGAACGCCCGCGCCAACACGCCGTGGTTTCGGGGCCCGGCCGCCGGACCGCCGTCCGCCCAAAGCGACGCCGAACTGCTCGCCGCCGTGAAGCGGCATCTGGCTGTGGAGCACCTCACCTCGCCGGGCGGGATCGCCGTTTCGGTGCAGGATGGCGTCGTGATCCTGCAGGGAACGGTGGCGAGCTATCTGCAGAAGGGAACGGCCGAGGACAGCGCGTACGAAGCCGGAGCCCGCGAAATCGACAACCGGCTCGAGGTCACCGGCGGTTGAACAGCCGGCGGCAGCACGTCGGCTGAATTCGGCGCGGGGAGGCTCGCGGCATGATCGAAACCCGGCGTTGCTCCGCAGCCGCCTGTCGCCGAAACGCTCGAAGCGGACGAGAGCGCCGGCCGGTTCCGAGGCGACCCCGATTCGGCGGCGAGGGCGACCCGCGTTTTCGCCAGTTCTTCGGCCTGCCGAATGTCCCCGGCGGCCGGCTCCCCGACCAGACCGAGCGGGGGCTGGGGTCCGGCATCGTGGTCTCGGACAACGGCTACATCATCACCAACAATCACGTGGTGCGGGGCGCCGATGAGGTGAAGGTCTCGATCGGCGACTCGCAGAAGCGCTATCCGGCGAAGGTGGTGGGCACCGATCCGCTCGCGGACATCGCCGTGCTCAAGATCAAGACGCCCGCGCCGCTCGTCCCCGCCACGTTTGGCAACAGCGATCAGCTGGAGATCGGCGACACCGTCCTGGCGATCGGCGATCCGTTCGGCATCGGCCAGTCGGTCAGTCGCGGAATCGTCAGCGCCCTGGGCCGCGGCAATCTGGGGATCGAGGCGTTCGAGGATTTCATCCAGACCGATGCAGCGATCAATCCCGGCAATTCCGGAGGCGCGCTGATCGACAGCAGGGCCGGGTGGTCGGAATCAACACGGCCATCCTCACCGGCAGCGGCGGTTTCGCCGGCGTCGGCTTCGCGATCCCGGTGAACATCGTGCGTCGGGTCGCCGAACAGATCGTCAACACCGGGCACGTCGAGCGGGGATTCCTCGGCGTCTCGCCGCAGCTGCTGACGCCGGGGCTGGCGGCCCAGTTCGGCATCGATCACGGCGCGCTCACCGCCGACGTGACGCCCGGCAGCCCGGCCGACAAGGCCGGGCTGCAGGCGGGTGACGTCATCACGAAGGTCAACGGCAAGGAGGTGCGCGACCCGCGGCATCTGCTGCTCACGATCAGCTCGCTCGAACCCGGCACCACGGTGACGCTCGACGTGCTGCGGAATGGACAGCCCCTCACACTGCACGCCACGCTGGCGAATCGCCCGGGCGAACGTCCGGCCTCGGAGCAGCCCACCGGCACGCCCAACACCCCGGGCAGCCAGCAGGGCGTGCTCAACGGGGTCACGGGCGGTGACCTCACCCCGGATTTGCGCGACCAGCTGCAGATTCCGTCGCGGGTTCAGGGCGCAGTCGTCACCAACGTGGATCCCGACAGCGCGTCGGCCCAGCAAGGGCTGCGCGAGGGCGACGTCATCGAGTCGCTCGACCGGAAGCCGGTGAAGAACGCGGAGGAGGCCGTGCGGCTGAGCAGCGAAATCAAGGGGCCGAAGGTCCTCGTGCGGTTCTGGCGTGGCGGCCACAACGAGTTCGTCGTGATCGACGAGTCCCAGAAATAGAGCGGCATCGCGCAGGGTGACGGCCGCCCGGTGCCGCCACCCTCGTGCCGGCGGCGCCGGCGGCCGAATCGCCGATCGTCCGTCAAATCCGGCGAAGGCCTGCGCGCCTTCGATCGCTCGAGGAGTCGTCCCCTGCCCGGCCCGGAATGTCGTGGCCCTTGCGATAAGCGCCCCTTCTTCGGGGCGCCCCTATCCTCAGCGCGCGGGACAAAATGCAACCAGTAGATTGGGGGACGTCCCGCGCTGCGCGTCCCCTGATATGCCTCGCGCCCGGCGAAGCGTAGGCTCGGCGCCGAAGAGGTGACACTCCGCGCCGGCGCCCGCTTCGCCAGTGGCTGCTCCCCAAGGGACCGGCAAGGTGGCCGCCGGCGCAGGGTGCCGCCTCGAACCCCGCAAGCAAACAATCGCAGCCGGCTCGACCCTGCACGGTGGCTCCGCACCGCGGCTGGAGGGGATCCGCCGGACGCACCCCAGCCCCTGCAATCATGAATACGTCCCTGCGTTCATCCTCTCCGGGGCGGATCTCCCGCCGCCGTTTCCGCCGGTGCATCGAAGCCATGTCACCAATCTCTCGCGACGTCCGGCGCTGGCTGGTGCGCTCGATCGGCCTGTCGGCGCTCGCCGGAGCCGCCTGGGCCCAACCCGTCTACACGTATGTGAACGTCGGCACGCTGGGCGGCTCCTCCACCTACGGGCTCGGCATCAATGCCTCCGGCGAGGTCACCGGGTATTCCTGGACGGCCGGCAACGCGAGCTGCCATGCGTTCATCTACTCGCATGGCCGCATGCGGGACCTCGGGACCCTGGGCGGGAACTCGAGCATCGGAAATTGCATCAACGACAACGGGGAGGTCACCGGCTCCTCCAGCCCCCGGCCCACCCCGAAGAATGGCGATCCGAACGACCGCGGCTTCATCTACAGCCATGGCCGGATGCGCGACCTCGGCACGCTGGGCGGCACCGCCTGCGTCGGAAAAAGCATCAACAACCACGGCGACATCACCGGAAACTCCACCCTGCCCGGTGACCAGGTCCGGCACGCGTTTCTGTACACGAACGGCCGGATGAGCGATCTGGGCGCGTTCGGCGCGACCAATTCCGAGGGCGTGGCGATCAACGACGCCGGGATGATCGCCGGCAATTGCATTGCGGATACGACGGCAGGAGCCTTTCTGTACGCGGATGGCGTGGCCGTCACCTTCGGCGGCAATGCGACGGCGATGAACGACTGGGGCGAGGTCCTCGGCTCGTTCACGGTTCCCGGCGAAGCCTGGCCCCGGCCGTTCCTCTATTCGACCGGCCGGAGGCGCGAGATCGGCGTGGTGGACGCCGCCCCGGGGTTCTGGCCGCTCGGAATCAACCGCTGGAATCAGATCGTCGGTGTCACCCGCACCGATGGCGGCTGGCGGTACGGCTTCCTCTATTCGGCCCTCCTGCAGGACGTCGCAGCACTGCTCGACGAGAACGTGTTCGACATCTTCGGCTGGGATGTGGTCAGCGCTCGCGCCATCAACGATTCCGGCCAGATCGTGTGCGACGCCTGGGACGGCGCCGTCAACCGCTGCCTGCTGCTGACGCCCGTCCGCGGCGGCGCGGGTCGCGAAACACCCCAGCAGCACAAGAACCACCACTGAGACCGCCGGCGGAACCTCACGCCGCCGTTGCGCCGCCGTCCGGGCCCTCCGGTCGAAGGCGATGCAGCTTCAGCTTCTCGCGGACGGTGACGCGCGACCAGCCGAGCACCTGCGCCATCTGCGAGATGTTGCCGCTGGTCGCGGCCAGTGCCTGCACCAGCAGCTCGCGTTCGACGGAGCCGAGGACCCGAACCACGGCCCCGGTGCCATGCTCGTCGCGCCGCGCCTCGGCCAGCGCGTCGGCGCACAGGGCGCTCAGGGTCTGTTCCGCCGCCGCGGCGCCGGCGACCGCCGGTCCGGGTGAGAGCGCGGCGCGCGCCAGCTCCACCGTGATCGCGTAGCCGTGCGCCAGCAGCAGCATTCGCTTCGCGACGTTTTCCAGCTCGCGCACGTTGCCCGGCCAGGGCTGCGCGGCGAGAAATTCGACGGCCGCGGGCTGGATCGACGCCGCCTCGCCGAGGTCCGCGCCGTGCCGCGCGAGAAAATACCGCACGAGCTCGGCCACGTCCTCGCGGCGTTCCCGCAGCGGCGGCAGGGCGATCACCACCTCGCTCAACCGGTACCAGAGGTCCCGGCGAAAACTGCCGGACGCCGCGCGCGCCCCCAGGTCGCGGTGCGTGGCGGCGATCACCCGCACGTCGACCGGGATGGGGTCGCGACCGCCGACCCGGACAATCGTACGCTCCTGGAGCACGCGCAGGAACTTGGCCTGGGTCTCGGGCGAGAGGTCGCCGATCTCGTCCAGAAACAGCGTGCCACCGTCCGCCTGCTCGAAGCGTCCGATGCGCCGCGCGTCGGCCCCGGTGAACGCGCCACGCTCGTGTCCGAACAACTCGCTCTCGATCAGGTTGACCGGAATCGCGGCGCAGTTCACCGCGACGAAGGCCCGCCGGCTGCGTTCGCCGTGCTGCCACACGGCGCGGGCGACCAGTTCCTTGCCGGTCCCGGTTTCCCCCAGGATCACCACGGATACGGGCTTGTCGGCCACGCGCCCGATCTCCTTGTAGACCACCTGCATCGCGCGGCTGCGCCCGACGAGGCTGACGTCGCCCGGCGAGGTTGCGGCGCCGAACCCGACCCGCTCGCGTCCGCGCCGCCCGGCGCCGGCCGCGCGCCCGACCATCGAAAAGAGTTCCGCCATGTCGAACGGCTTCAGGATGTAATCGAAGGCCCCGCGGCGCATCGCCTCGATCGCCGTTTCCGTGGTGCCGTGGGCCGTCATCAGCACCACCGGAAGATTCGGCAGTTCCGCGCGCAACCGGGCGACGAGTTCGATCCCGGACAGCCCCGGCAAACGCAGGTCCGTCAGCACGCAATCGAAATCCTCCTCCAGCGCCGCAGTCAGGCCGGTCTGGCCGTCGGCGAACGCACGCACCTCGTAGCCTTCGGCGGCGAACGCCTTCTCCAGCGCGATCCGCGCCGCGGCGTCGTCTTCGATCAGACAGATCCGGTACGAGCCGCTCATGCCCGCCCCTCCGCCCGGCCGGCGGCGGCCGGGAGGTGCACCGAAAAACGCGTCCCGACGCGCGGCGAGCTTTGAAACGCGATCTCGCCGCCCTGGATTTCCGCCAGCCGGGCGACGATCGACAGGCCGAGGCCCGTGCCGGCGGCCTTCGTGGTGAAGAACGGGTCGAAGAGACGCGCCTGGTTCTGCATCGGAATGCCCGGACCATTGTCCGTGACGGAAATCGACGCAATCTCAGCCGGCTTTCCCCGGAGCAGTCCTCGCTGCCGCCGAAGCCCGAGCACGATCTCGCCGGGCCGCCCCTCGAAAGCCTCCTGCGCATTGCGGACCAGGTTGAGCAGAATCTGCCGGAGCTGGCCCGGGTCCGTGGCGACCTCGACCGGCGCCGGGCAGTCGACCTTCAGCGCAATCTGCTGTGCGGTCAGCTCGGGCTGGATGAAGGCCGCAAATTCGCGCAGCCAGGCCGAAAGCTCCACCCGGTCGAGCGTCGGACTCGCGGGCCGCGCATAGACGAGCACGTCCCGGACGATGTTCTCGAGTCGTTGGACCTCCCGGGCGATCGCCCCGGTGTCCTCGCGGCCGGCCTCGGAGGAGAGGCTGCGCTCCAGCGTGAACAGACGGGCCTTGATCGCGGTCAGTGGATTGCGGATCTCATGGGCGACGCCGGCGGCGAGCACGCCGAGCGCGGCCAGTTTTTCGCGCTGTGCCAGCAGCGCCTCGCTGCCGACGAGTCGTTCCCGCAGGGGCCGCACCACGTCGCGATAGACAAGCGCGACCACCCCACCGATCGCGACCACCAGCAGCGAGAGGCAGATGAACACCAGGTTGCGCATCCACAGCACGGCGCTGAGCGAGTCGCGCAGCAGCGCATTGAGCCGCGCGTCGTGCACGGCCGCGAACGCGTCGGCGAGATCCTGCAGCCGATTCGCGCTGTCGTCGAACCGGACCGCCTCTTCGCGGCCCAGCGGCGTCGTCAGTCCGCCGGGTCGGGCGCCCAGCGCGTCGAGCTGTTGAAAATACTCACCCGTCTCGGCGGTCAGCCGCTGCAGCACCCCGGCTTCGTCCGAGCCGGTCGCCGCCGCGCGCCGGGCGGCGAGCCATTGCGTCAAACGCTGCCGCTGCTCCGCGACGACCGCGGCGGCGTTCGTCCCCTGCGCGGTCCCGATGCGCAACAGCGCGCCGTGGAGGTCGTTCACCTCGCCGCGGAACTGGTGGACGAGCGTCGTGGTCTCGAATTCGATGTCGGCCAGCTCGGTCAGCTTCAGGTTCGCGTGGTGCTGGACGAGCATCGCGAGTGAAACACAGGCGAGCACGGCGATCGCCAGGAACGCGACGAGCACGGTGAGGCGTTCACGAAACGCGGCGGCGGGAGAGCTCATGGGCGTGGTCAGTGGGTCGCCGGCACCTGGCCAGCCAGTATCCGATCCGTGGTGGTCCGTCCGGCTGGGTGCCGTGGACAAGTCGCTGGCCGACAGCATCGTGCCGTCGTCCGACTCCCCGGCACACGACAAGCATGGTTGCGGCCATGCCCTTCCGTCGTTCCGACCCTTCCACTTACTCTCCCTCCGGCATGCAGGACCAGTCCCCGGCTCGTCCCCGGCCGGCGGATCCGGTCCGCTCGCCGACGATCCTCCTGATCGATGACGATCCCGGAGTGCTCGACAGCCTGCGCCGTGTGCTGTCGGCGGAAGGCTGGCGGATCGTCACGGCGCGGACCGGCGAGGAAGCCCTCGGTCGCCTTCGCCAGGAGCAGCCGAACCTCGTCATCACGGATCTCCGGATGGCGGGGGTGAACGGCTGGGATCTCGTGTTTCACGAGCGCATGGAACGCCCGGAGCTGCCGATCTTCGTCATGACCGCGCTGCCGCCGGAGGCCACGGGCGGCGCGGACTCGTTCGCCACGGAATTCTTCCAGAAGCCGCTCGATCTCGAAGAGCTGCTGGCGGCCATCCGGCGACACCTCGGATCCTAGGGGGCGCCCGGTCGGCCGGCGGAGGAGGCCCGGCCCCCGGTTCGCCGCCCGCGCGCTCGCCGGATTCATCCGGGAGGCGCCGGCGACGGGAATGCGCCGGCGCCGAAAACAAAACGCCATCGAGCGAGCGATCACTCGACGGCATCCCTTCCCCGGCCGGCGCGGCGCCGCGCCATGCTAGCCGGCCTGCTGCAACGGGGCCGGAGCCTCGACCGCGCCGGCGGCCTTGTTCTCCTCGACCCAGCGCACGCAGAACTGCACGAGCTGGGTGGCGTTCTGCAGGTTGAGCTTGCGCTTGATGTGCACCCGGTGGGTCTCGACCGTCTTGATGCTGAGGAACAGCTTGGCGGCGATTTCGCGCGTGGGCAGCCCCTCCCCGATCAGGTTGACGATCTCGAGTTCGCGGTCGCTCAGGCTGCTCACCGGCGAATCCGCGGCGCCGTCCTCGGTGCCGTCGACGAACCGGTTCAGCATCTGCGTGGCGACGCGCTCGCTGACGAACAGCTGACCGTTGCGGGCGCGGCGGATCGCGTCGAGCACCCGCGTCGTCACGTCCTGCTTCATCACATACGCCCGGGCGCCCGCCTTGAGGACGCGCAGCGCGTAGATCGACTCGTCGTACATCGAGACCACGACCACGTCGATGCCGGGATCGAATGCCTTGATGTTCTTGATCAGCTCGATTCCGGAATTCCCGCGGAGCGAGATGTCGGCGATCACGAGATCCGGGCGATATTTCATGATCTCGGCGGTGGCGGTGGCGGCATCGGCCGCCTCGCCGCAAACCTCCATGTCCGCTTCGGCGTTGATCATTGCCCGCAGACCCATGCGCATGAGCGGATGATCGTCCACGACGTAGATCCGGGTTTTGGTGGTGGCCGGAAGCTGACTGGCGGGTGCATTCGAGTAGACTCGGACGACCGAACTGGCTTTGGCGCTCTTGGCGCTGGCGGGAGGTGTGACTTTCACGAGATTGAAGGGCGCGGCATGGACCGCAGTGCCAGCCGGTGGTTCGCGGAAAAATGGGGGAAACTTCCCTTCCCCCCTGCCGGGTTCGCGGAAGCGCCGGCAGCCCGGAACCCCCTCATTCGCCGAAAGGATTGCCGGATGCACGACGTGGCAAACACCAGAACCGGCTGGCCGGGCACCGTTGACGCGAGGGGCGACCCGACAAGGCGCGGCGCGGAACACGACGACAATTCGGGATCGGATGTCGGTCCGGCCGAAGGCGCCTGCCGGATCCGACGGAGGAGCCTGCTTGCCGGCGATGCCTTCGGCTCAGTACGCGGACCGGGGCGGATTGAAAACCTGCCGCACCGTTTCGAACAGGATCTGCAGATCGAGCAACAGCGACCAGCGGCGAATGTAGAGCATGTCGTAGCCGAGCCGCTTGTGCAGGAGCGAAACCTCGGAAATCTCCCCGCGGAAGCCCTTGCTCTGCGCCAGCCCCGTGATTCCCGGCTTCACGAAATGGCGGGTGTAATACGAGTTCACGATCTTCGCGAACTGCTCGTCGTGCTCCAGCAGATGCGGGCGCGGGCCGCTGACGCTCATGTCGCCGATCAGGACGTTGATGAACTGCGGAATCTCGTCGAGACTCGTCCGCCGGAGGAACCGGCCGAATGGATACACCCGGGCGTCGTGCCGCTGCGCCTGCTTCGTCACCGTCGCCTCGGTCTCGGCGACGTGCATCGTGCGAAACTTGTAGATCAGGAATTTCCGCCGGTTCAGGCCCGAGCGGAACTGCCGGTGAAAGACCGGCCCGGGCGACTGCCGGCGCTGCATCAGCGCCACCACGGTGACGAGCGGCGGCAGCACGAAGATGACCACCGGCAGCGACACGACGATGTCGACCAGGCGTTTCAGCGCCCGGTTGGCCGGATTCTCCAGCGGCTCGGCCGTGAGCCGGACGAACGTGTAGTCGCCCTCGTACTCGATGCTGATCGGCAGGCTGCCGAAGTAGCGCCGCGAATTCGTGTAGAAGCGAACGCGGCAGCCGGCATCCTCGACGCAGCGTGCGATCTCCTGCCCCTGCCGCGAGTCGTGCGCCGACTGCGACACGACGACCTGCGAGACGTCGTGCTCGATCACGATGCGCCGCAGCTCCGCCAGCGAGCCGAGGTGCGGCACGTCGTCGCGGGTGGAGGGGCCTTCGCCGACCCAGCCGACGAGCCGGATCCCGAGGTGCTCGCGCGACTTCATCCAGTCCGCCACGTCGTCGAGCTCGTCGCCGGGGGTGACCAGGACGGTGCGCATCACGGCGCCGTGGAAGAACCACCGCACCAGCAGCCGCGGGAAATAGCGGTTGGCCAGCACCAGCACGACCGACATCAGGGCGATGTAGCCGCAGAGGAAGATGCGCGACACGCTGCTGTCCTTGGTCGCGAACGCGATGGTGAAGAGCACGGCCACGATGCGCAGCAGCTGCTGCCGCGACATCTGCGAACAGGCGAGCCAGCCCATGTTACCGAGCCGGGACTGATACAACCGGAGGCTGTGGATGATCCACAACGAGCTGGCGACGACGCCGAGCAGATAGAGAGTGGTGTTGACCGGCTCGGCCAGTCGGACCCAACCCGTCCACCGCAGGACCGCCATCCAGACCAGATAGACAGCCAATGCAGTGAACGCGAGAGCTCCGCCATGGAGACAGCGCAAGCCTTCCTGACGATCCTTCAGCATATAACGACGAGTGTGAACTGGAGTTTCAACGGCGCGCGGTCATGGACCGGCGAAGATAGCACCGGTCGCGAAAATTGGGTCTGGGCCCACCCCTGCTCCGGACCTCCGTACGCCACCGGCGGCGGCCATCGGCCAAACCCCTAGCGACGCCGGCTGCGCCCCCGGGGCGCGTTCGCTGCGCCCGCGTCCGCTGCCGGCGCCACTTCCGGTGGCACCATTTCCCCGTTCGTCGGTCAGTGTGCGCCGTGCAGTTCCCTCCACTGGGAATGAGAGCCCAGGCCTCCGTGTCGTCCGGCGGGACGGCGCGACGTGAAGGTGGCACGCTCCGGTGCGCCGATGGGCCTCAACTCGCGTCGACGCACTCAAACCGACTCATGAAAGTTCACCATCTGACCGCGCTGACGGGCGTCGCCCTCGCCTGCTCGCCGCTGGCGTTTGGTTTCGCCGAGATCGGACGCGGCGAGCTGCTCCTTTCCGGCACGGCGCGCGAACTGTACGATTCGCGCGTGTTCGGCGGCACGAGTCCGGGCGACGACTACATCTTCACCCTCGAGCCCAAGGCGCTGTATCGCCATTATGCGGGCGAACTGAAACTCGACAGCCTGCTGGGGGTGAGGCTCAACCGGTATGCCAGCTTCACGGACCTCAACTCCAACGATCTCGAAGGAGACCTGAAACTCTACCTGCCGGCCGACACCGCGGCGCCCGTATCCGGCAGTTTCGAGACGAGCTACGACGAGCACACCGAGGTCAACTACGACGTGAACGCGCGGATTCGCGAAAAGACCTTTCTCAGCCGCCTCGATGCCGGGATCCCGGTGGGGCTCAAGATGAGCCTGCTGCTCGACGGCCTGTTCCGACACGACAACCGCAACGAGTTCAGCAACCGCCAAACCCGCGACGGCACCATCGGCCTGCGCTATCTGGATTTCGCCGGCGGCACGGCGGTCCAGGGACAGTACCGGCGGCTGGAGGTCGACACCTCCGGCGGGAACGCCTGGGGCATCCCGCTCAACCAGCACAGCGACACGTACACGCTGATCGTTTCGCACCCGCTGTACGATCAGGTGGTCGGTTCGATCTCGTACGGCTACCGCGTGCTGGACCGGTCGCGCGCCGAGTTGCAGTTCGGACCGATCCACTCCTCGGGCTCGGTCTACTCCGTCAACGTCAACGGACCTTTCCTGCCGGCGTCGGTTTTCCCGAAGCTGGAGAGCTCCGCCTATCTTGGATACGAGAAGGCGGACACCCCCGGGATCAACGACACCGGCGGCAGCCGGCTCGTCGGCAACCTCCATCTCGGCTGGTACGCGCGGGAGCGCACCGTCGTGTCGGTCGACGCCCACCGCAACCGCGAACTCTCGGTCAACGACTTGACGGTCGAAACGACCGCGTTCACCGCCACCCTCCGGCAGGGCATCGGCGATTTCCTGCACGCCAGCATCACCGCCGGCTACGAGCGGCGCGACTACCGCGGCGTCGGCCGGCGGGACAACGTGGGCCTGTTCGGCACGTCGCTGGACTATCACGTGACGAAATACTGGTCGGCCAACGCCCAATACCAGCTGCACGCCGCGCGCTCGGACGCCCCGACCGCGGACTATTCGCGGCACCTGGCGCTCGTCAGCGTGACGTACACCTTCTGAACCTGTTCCGCCCATGCTCCGGATCCACCTTGCCCTTTGGGGCGCCGTCGCGCTGACCGCCGGCGCCGCGGCGCAGTCCGCCGCCACCTTTCCCGCCCCGCCGGCCGCACCCGGCAGCACGGTGGGCAGCAACGACAACACGGATCCCGCCTACCGGCTGACCGCCGGCGATTCGGTGATCGTGAGCGTGTACGGCGAGCCCGACATGAGCGCCACGCAGCGGCTCGACGCCACGGGCGTGCTGCGACTGCCGATGCTCGGCGAGGTCAAGGTCTCGCAATTGTCCGTGCGCGAGGCCGAGCACCTGCTCGAGCACCTCTATCGGGAACGCGAATTGCTGAAGGACCCGCTCGTGACGGTCGCGGTCAGCAATTACGCCCTGCGGGAGGTCTCCGTGCTCGGTGCGGTGCGCTCGCCGGGCAACTTCCAGTTTCCCAAGGAGGTGACGAGCCTCGACATCGCGGATGTGATCACGCGCCTCGGCGGCTTCACGCCGACCGCGAAGTCCGATGCGGTCAGCGTCATCCGGCGCCGGCCCGATGGCACGGAGGAGGTCACCACCGTCGACGTCGAGCGGATGATCTCCGGGCGCCGGCGCGGGGACCGCTCCCGGCGTGATTTTCTCGTGTTTCCGGGCGACCGCATCTGGGTTCCCGAGCGCCTTTTCTAGCCGCGCTTCGCGCGATCGATCCGAGCCGCCCATGTCCACGACCAGACCCCCGCCCGCCAGCCGCGCCGCGCCGCCGAAGCCGTCCTTCCGCGTCTCACCGCGCGACATCCTCCAGATGTTCCGCGAGCGCTGGCTGCTCGGCCTGCTGATCGCGGCCGCGGTCACGGCCGCGTTCGTGCTGCTGCAGCCGGAGCGTGTGCCGGTCTACTACACCGAGGCCAGCCTGCTCTTCGAGTCGAAGTCGGACCGCGTGCTGAACATCCCGGAGGTGGTCGACACGGCCGTGAACAACGAGAGCGAGCTCAACGTCCAGGCCGAGCAGCTCCGGAGCCAGACCTTCTTCGACTACGTCCTCGCGTCGTTCAACCGCGACGAAACGAAGCGCATCCAGCAGCCGTATCGCGATCCGGAGCACCCGGACCGGCCGCCGCCGTCGCTGGCGGAAATCATCCGACCGAACTTCACCGTCTTTCCGCGGCGCAACACGACCATCCTGGTGATCGGGGTCACGAACCGCAGTCCCGAGAACGCGGCGCTGATCGCCAACCGGATCGCGCGCCGCTACATCGACTTCAACCTC
Source organism: uncultured Verrucomicrobiae bacterium (assembly GCA_963705935.1). Classification (GTDB taxonomy): domain Bacteria; phylum Verrucomicrobiota; class Verrucomicrobiia; order Opitutales; family Opitutaceae; genus Opitutus. The sequence goes on from OY970130.1 coordinate 1,295,828, forward strand.
GACCGCGCGAACAGCGGCACGAACTCCGCCATCATCTTCCTGCGCAATCAGGCCGAGGAGATGCGCGCCCAGGTCGAGGCGGTCGAGAGCTCGCTCCAGGCCTATCGCGCCAAGCACAACATCGCCTCGATCGGCGAGACGCAGAACGTCATCCTGCAGAAGGTCGGCACCGTGGGCACGGCGCTGGTGCAGGCGCAGATGGAGCAGGTCGAGATGCGGTCGGTCCTCGACAAGGTCGACCAGTACCGGCGGGACCACCGCGACCTGCTCGACATCCCGCAGATCATCGGCTTCGGCCAGGTCAGCGCCCTGCGCACCCAGCTGGACAATCTGAAGGCGGAGCGCCTGCTGCTCGCGCAGCGGTACCTGCGGAAACATCCGAAGATGATCCAGAACCAGCTGGAGACGGCCGAGACCGCCCGGCTGCTCCAATCGGCGGTGGACCTGGCCATCGCCAACCTCGAAACCCGCAACCGCATCGCCGCGCAGCATGAGCTCCTGCTCCGGACCGAGCTCGCCGACGCGGAGCGCCAGGCGCACGACCTCGACAAGACTTCCGTCGACTACAAGTTCCTCGAGCAGGACGCGGCAACGAAGCGCGCCACCTACACCCGCATCATCGACCGGCTCAACGAGGCGAGCGTGGCCAGCCAGATGGAAAACACCAACATCCGGATCTTCGATCCCGCCTACGTCCCCGCCGTGCCGTCGGGCGACGTCCTGACCGAGCTGATCGCGAAGGCCGGGCTGATCGGCTTCGGGCTGTTCGTCTGCATCCCCCTCGGGCTTGGTTTAATGGATACGAGGGTGCGGACGGTCTCGCACGTCGAGGACACGCTCGGGGAGGTGCTGCTCGGCGCGGTCAAGACGATCGACGGGCTCGGCGAGATCGAACGCGCCCACGTGTACCGGCTGCACAAGGACGACGGCCTGAGCGAAAGCTACCGCGGGATCTACAGCGCGGTCGACATCCACTCGGACGAGCCCTTCCCGAAGGCGATCATCACCACGAGCAGCATGCCGGGCGACGGCAAGAGCCTGACCGCAAGCAACCTGGCGGCGGTCTTCGCGGCGCACGGCCACAAGACCCTGCTGGTCGACTGCGATTTGCGCCGCCCCGTGCTGCACCGGTATTTCGGGGTCGACGTCAACAGCGGCTGGATCCAGGCGCTGGGCGCGGTGCCGCCCGGTGCGCCGGTCCCGCTGCCGCCGCCAATCGCGTTCTCGGAAAACCTCGACCTGCTCCCCTCCGGCGGCGTGGCGAAGAACCCGACCGAGACGCTGGAGCGGTTCATCACCACCGGGCTGCTGAAGCGGCTGCTCGAGCGTTACGAGCTCGTCATTCTCGACACGCCGCCGATCGCGGTCTTTCCCGACGCGCTGCTGCTCAGCCGGTACTGCAAGGAGCTGATCTACGTCTGCAAGTTCGGCGCCGTCCGGCTGAACAACGTCCGCCGCACGCTGGCCCGGATCCACGAGACCGGGATCAAGGTCGTCGGCATCGTCATCAACCAGATGCCGCAGTCGCGCTTCCGCACGGCCGGGTATCAGGGTTACGGCGCGTACGGCCAGGAGTACTACCACACGTACGCCAAGTCCTCGGCGGCGCGGTAGCCGCCGGCGCCGCCCGCGGTGTTCCGTCCCGACCAGCAACGCCCCGCCCTGATGGCGGATTCGCTGCGCACCGTCGCGGGCGTGGTGATGCTGACCGCGCTCGCCGTGGCCCCGCTGGACTACGGCTCCACCCGCCCCATGCCCCTGGAAACGCTGACTGCCCTGGTCGGAACGGGTGCGGCGGCCTGGCTGCTGGCCGGCGCCTTCGCCCGCCGCTGGCAGCTGCCGCCCCGCCCCGCCCTCGCCGGCATCCTGCTGGTGGGCATCGTCGGCGCGGCGTGGATCTTCGTCCTCACTCCGCCGGCGGTGCCGGCGTTCACGCGCCAGCACTATGCCCGCGTCGTCGCCCGCTGGCCCGACAGCATCGTCCCGCGGGGCCTCCCGCTGACGCTGACCTGGTCGCTCGTCGCTCTCGCCGGCTTCATCGTGCTGTGCGACCTCGCGCGCGAGGCGGCGTGGCGGCGGGGCGTGGCGGCCGTCGTCGTGGTGACGGGCGCCGCGGTCGCCGTGCTGGGGCTGGCCGAGAACGCCACCCATGCCTGCAGGATCTACTGGGAGTCGGCGCCGCGGATGCCCGGGGCGTTCTTCGGCCCGTTCTTTCACCACACGTCCGCCGGCGCCTATCTCAACACCGTCTGGCCCGTCGGCCTCGGGCTGGCGCTGGCCGGGCTGCAGCGGGGCGGACGGACGCCCCGCCAGCGGGCGGCGATCCAGGGTGCGCTCGCCGGCGCGATCCTGACCTTCGCGGCCCATGCCGGCCACGTGTCGCGCCTGCCCCAGGTGATCGCCGTGGTCCTCGCCGTGGTCTTCCTGTTCTGGACGGGGGCGTGGACGGCCCTGGCCCGCCACCGCGGGCTCCGGTGGGCGACGGGCGGCGCCGCGGTGCTCCTCGCGCTCGCCCTCGCCGGCTTCGGCGCCGCCCGCGTGGGCGACATCGCGGCGCGCTGGCGGCTGCTGACCGTGGCGGGGCTGCACGGCGGGCGGCCGCCGGTGCCCCCGCCGCCCCCGGCCGAATGGCCGCGGCTGATGCGCGACGACCTGTTCGTGCCGTCGGACCACCGCCAGTATCCACTGGGCGATCGCGGCGCCGCGTACGCCGCCGCCTTCGCCGCCATCCGCCAGCGCCCGTGGTTCGGCTGGGGACCGGGCGGATGGATCGCCGCCGCCGCGGCCAACTCGCGCGATCCGTTCGTGCGGACATTCTTCCTGTATCTGCAGTTCACGCACGAGGACCTGCTGCAGGCGGCCGTCGAGTGGGGGCTGATCGGCGCCGCCGGCTGGGTGCTGCTGCTGCCGGGCGGCGTGGCCGCCGCGCTCCGCCGGCTCGGCGCCCACCCCGCCCGCGACTTCATCGGCGCCGGTGCGGCCGCGGCGCTGCTGGCGGTGCTGCTCCAGTCCCTGATCGATTTCCCGCTCCAGATCCCGGCGGTGCAGCTCAATGCCGCCGCCCTGGCGGCGCTCGCCTGGACCGTGCCGGCCGGCCCGGATCCGGCCGGCGCCCCTGCCCCTCTTCCGTCATGAGCGTTCACCACCCGACCGACGAGATCGTCATCCGGCCGAACCAGTCGTGGCTGCACGTCGACTGGCGCGGCCTCGTCCAATACCGGGACCTGGTCATGCTGATGGTCCGGCGCGACTTCATCGCGCGATACAAGCAGACGGTGCTCGGCCCCGCCTGGTTCGTCATCAATCCGGTCCTGACGTCGCTGACGTTCACGCTCGTGTTCAGCCGGGTGCTGGGCGTCGGTACGTCCGGGATTCCGCCGGTGCTCTTCTATCTCTCGGGCATGCTGGGCTGGACGTATTTCTCGAATCTGCTGACCACGACCAGCAACGCGCTGCTGCACAACGTCGCGCTTTTCGGGAAGGTGTATTTTCCCCGGCTGATCGTGCCGCTGTCGATGACGCTCTCCAGCGGCATCGCCTTCGCCATCCAGCTCGCCACGTTCCTCGCGATCTTCGGCTTTTATGCGCTGACGGGGCGGATCGACGCGTCGGTCGGGCAGTTGCTGTTCGCGCTCCTGCTGCTTCCCCTCGTCATGCTCCACACCGCCCTGCTCGCGACGGGCTGCGGTCTGCTGCTCGCCGCCGTCACCGCGAAGTACCGGGACTTCCAATACCTGACCGGGTTTCTGGTCCAGCTCTGGATGTACGTCAGCCCGGTGATCTTCCCGTTCAGCCGCATCCGCGAGCGGCTGCCCCGGCTTTCCTGGGTCGCGGCATTGAATCCGATGACCGCCGCGATCGAGAACATCCGCGCGCTGTTCTTCGGCGTGGCTCCGATGCCGTTTCCCGATCAGGCGCTGTCGATCGGCGTCGCGGCGGCGCTCTGCGTGGCGGGCGTGCTGCTGTACCAGCGCACCGCCCGGACCTTCATCGACACGGTGTGAGCCCCGCGAATCGAATGTCCCGGCCCGGCGTCGGCACGGCCGCCGGCGTGGGCCGGCGGAAACGCCGGACCGTCGCGCCCGCCTGAACCGCCCGACCGCCGCCCGCCCGTCATGCCGACCCTCCTCTACCTCGGCCAGAATCCGGCCGCCGGAACGGGCAGCCCCGTGGTCGTCCTGCGCCATCTGCAGCGCTTCGCCCGGGAGGGCTGGGCCATTGCGCTCGTCGCCGAATATGGCGCGGACTGCCGCGAGTGCGCCGCCGCGGGCTGGGTGGTGAGACAGCTGCCGCACCGGCGGTGGTGGTGGCCGCCATACCGGCCGCACTCGGCGGCGCTGCGCTGGATGCGGCTGCGATTGCTCGCCGGCGACGCGGCGCGCGGTCCATCCGCGCCGGACGCGATCCTGGCGTATCTGGCCGCTCACGCGACGTTCAGCGGCGCGCTGGCGACCCACGTGGCCCGGGCCACTGGCGCGCCGCTGCACCTGCTGGTGCACGACGATCCGGCGGCGTTCCCGTCGGCGCACGGCCGGGAGGCGCGCGTTCATCGCGAACACGAAGCGATTCTGCGCGGCGCCGACGTCTGCTGGTTCGCCTCGCCCGAGCTCGCGCAGCGGTTCCCTGGCGTCGCCGATCGCGCGCGACTGCTCTATCCGCTGCCGGAAGGCTGGGACCGCCCCGCCCGGTGGCGCCCGGAACTGGCGCAACAGCTGCGCCTTTACTACGCGGGGCACGTCTGGCCGGCGCAGGTGCCGCTGCTGGGACGGATTGCGCGCACCGCGCGGATGGCCGGCGGCGAACTCGTCCTGGTCGCCCGTCCGTCGGAGGCCAGCCGTGCGCTCGCCGATGCGGAGGGCGTCCGCTGCCTGCCGGCGTTCCCCTCGAATGCCGGAGCACTGGAGCATCTGGCGGCGAACGCCTCCGCCGTGCTCGTCTCGTATGCCGAAGGCGTCTCCGCCATGCCGTGGTGTGCGACCAGCTTTCCGAGCAAGCTGGTCGAGTACTGTCACCTCGGCGTGCCGTTGGCGGTCGTCGCCCCCGCGGACGCGGCCGTGGCGCGCTGGGCGGCCCGCGTGGGTTACCGGCACGTTTTCGATCCGGCCGGGCTCGCGGACCTGGCGGCGTGGCTGGACGGGCTCCGGCGGCGGGACGCGTGGGAGGCGCGGGCGAACGACGCGCGGCAACTCGCGCTCACCGAATTCGATCCGGTGCGCATTCACGCGACCCTCGCCGCCGCCCTCCGCCAAGGCACCGAAAGCCGCGCCGCGTGACCAAGAGCGACTTGAGCCGTCCATGCCTCCCTCCTCTCCTCGTCGAGTCATCCTGGTCGGCTGCGGGGCCGTCGCGCGGCAATTCTACGTGCCCGCGCTGCGGACCCTGCAGCATGCCGGCCTCGTCCGGGTCTCGGCCATCGTCGACCCGGCGGTGACGGCGCGCGAAAACGTTGCGCGCACGTTCCCGAAGGCGGGCCAGGCGGCCGCCTTGGAGCAGACCACCGCCCCGGCCGGAACGCTGGCGATCATCGCCTCGCCGCCCGCCTTCCACGCGGCCCAGACCATGGCCGCCCTGGAGCGGGGATGGCACGTGCTCTGCGAGAAGCCGATGGCGCCGACCGTGGCGGAAGCGACGGAGATGATCGCGACCGCCCGCCGGCACGAACGCCTGCTCGCCGTCGGCCTCTACAAGCGCCTGTTCCCGGCGTGCCGCTACCTGCGCGCCCTCTGCCACGACGGCCTGCTCGGACCGCTGATCCGGTTCACGGTCGACGAGGGCGGACCCTTCGACTGGCCCGGCGGCCCGTCGTTCTTCGATCGCGCGCAGACCCGCGGCGGTGTTCTCTTCGACGTCGGCGTGCACGTGTTCGACCTGCTCGGCTGGTGGATCGGCGAACCCGCGCAGCTCCGGTACGCGGACGACGCGATGGGCGGCATCGAGGCCAACGCGTTCGTGCAGCTCGAATACGCCGGCGGCGTCGAGGGCCGCATCCATCTCAGCCGGGACTGGCTGACCGCGCAGCAGTACCGGTTCGTTTTCGAGCGCGGCATCGCCAGCTGGGCGGTCAACGACGCCAGCGGGCTGACGGTCCAGCTCGCCGGGGCTCCGGCCGCGCTCCATTCCGTCCTCGTCACGCCCGAGGCCGAACCGCCGGCAGCCGGCGAGCCGCGCGAGCTGGAATCCCATGCGCAGTGCTTCCTTCGCCAGCTGACCAACGTGGTCGCCGCGATCGCCGGGTTGGAGCCGCTGGCGGTTCCCGGCGAGGAGGGCGTGCGCTCGCTGCGCTGGATCGAGCAATGCTACGCCCACCGGCGGCTGGTCGCGCAACCCTGGCTCACGTCCGACGAACTCGAACGCGCGGGGGAATTCACCCGCGCGCTCTCCCTCCCCGCATGAAAGTCGCCGTGATCGGAGCCAGCGGTTTCATCGGCACGCGCGTCGTCGAGCAGTTCCACCTCGGTCGCGGGCCGGAGGTTGTCGCGCTCGTGCGCCGGCCGTCGAGCCTCGCGCTGCCCGCCCGATTCGCGCTGGAGACGCGGATCGCCGACGCGCTCGACACCGATGCCATGGCGCGGGCATTCAGCGGCTGCTCGGCGGTCGTTCACGCCGCGCTCGGCGACCCGGCACAGATCGAGCGCATGCCCGCGGCGATGTGTCTGGCGGCGAACTCCGCCGGCGTGCGCCGGCTCGTGTACCTGAGCAGCGCGTCGGTGCACGGGCAGAACCCGCCGCCGGGCACGGATGAGGCGACCGTGCTCGACGTCCACCAGCCGCTGGAGTACAGCCGCGCGAAGATCCGCGCGGAGCTCGGCTTCTTTTCCGAGTGCCGGCGCCACGGCCAGGTCGGTTTCGCGCTCCGTCCCGGCATCGTGTACGGGCCGCGTTCGCGCTGGATCGCCGATCTGGCGTCCGATCTCGCGGACGGGCGCGCGTGGCTCTACGACCGGGGCCGCGGGATCTGCAACGCCATCTACGTCGACAACCTCGTGCACGCCATCCGGTGCTGCCTCAACGCGGCGGACGATGCCGCCGGCGCGTATCTGGTGGGCGATGGCGGGAGCACGACCTGGGAGCAGTTCTACCGCGCCGCCGCGACGCAGCTCGAGGTGCCGTGGTCGGAAGTGCAGCAGGTGACCCGGCTGCCGGCGTTTCAGCGCACCTGGCGCGACCGGGCGGACCGCGCGGTCGCGCATCCGCTCGTGCAGCGGCTGCTTCCGCTGGTGCCCCGCGGGATCAAGCGCGGCGCCCGGGCGATCCTCGCCGCGAGCGAGCTCCAGCGGCCGGACTCGTGGGAGCTGCCCGCCCGGCCGTTGCCCCGCATCACGGAGGAGATGGCGTTGCTGCAGCAGTGCGCGTGGCGTTTTCCACAGGCCCGCGCCGAGCAGCACCTCGACTACCGCCCGACGGTCGATTTCGCCACCGGGATGGAGCGCAGCTTCGGCTGGTGGCGGTTTGCCCAGGGAAGGGTTACCTTGCCCACGTGAAGATCAGCGTGCTCATTCCCGCGTTTCAGGCGGGCGCCTTCATCGGGCCGGCGCTGCGGAGCGTGCGCGCCCAGCAGCACACCGATTGGGAGCTGATCGTGGTGGAGGATGGTTCGCACGACGACACGGCCGACCTCGTCACCCGGTTCGCCGGCGGCGGACCGCAGCCGGTGGTCTACGAAAACGCGGGGGCGAACGAGGGGGTGGCGGCGGCGCGGAACCGCCTGATGGCGCGGGGCCGCGGCGATGCGTTCGCCTTCCTCGATGCGGACGACTACTGGGACCCCGCGCATCTCGCCAACGCCGTCGCGGGCCTCGAGCGTGGCGCGGAAATCGTCGTGAGCGACGTGCGCTGCTTCGATCTCGCGAGCGGCCGGCCGCAGCAGACGTTCACGGTGCCGGCGGAACTGATTGCGGACCCGGTGCTCACGCTTTTTCGACGGAGTGCGATCGTGACCTGCTCAGCGGTGGTGCTGACCCGCGCGCTGGCCGGGCGGACCGGCAAATTCGACGAGGCGCTGCGGATCGGCGAAGATCGCGATTTCTGGCTGCGCTGCGCCTTGCATGGCGGCCGGTTCTCCCCCACGGGCGCGGTGACCTGCGGCTACGCCCGGCACGCGTCCAGCTCGATGGCGCGCACCTACGTGGTCGCCCGGCACGCGACCCGTTTCTACGAGAAGTACCGCCGGCTCGGGAGCGTGCCGCCGCGGCTGCGCCGTCACCTGCTGGCGGACAGCCTGGTCTCCGAGGGCCGGCTGCTGCGGGCGCATGATCGCGCGCGAAGTGCCGCGTGTTTCTGGCGGGCGCTGCGGTGCGAGCCGTTCAACCCACGCATCCTGCTGCACCTGGCGTACACCGGCTGGCGCTCCGCGACGGGCGAGCGCGCGGCCTGAACCTCGGGGCCCGCGTCGCATGTCGCTCGCCTTCGCCATCCTCGCGCATCGAAACGCCTCCCAGCTCGCGCGGCTGGTGCGCGTGCTCGATCGACCCGGGGACCTGATCCTGCTGCACGTCGACCGGCGGGCCGACGCGTCGCTCCACCGCGCCGCCCGCGAACTGGCGCGGACCCGCGCCAACGTCCTGCCGCTCCGCTCGCGCACGATTCTGTGGGGCGGATATGGCATGGTCGCGGCCCAGATCGAGGCGATCGCGGTCGCGCTCCGCTCCGGCCACGACTGGCACCATTTCATCAACCTGACCGGCCAGGACTTTCCGATCAAACCGCTCGACGGGATCGAGGTGGCGCTGCGGACGCGCGGCGACGCGAGCTACGTCAGCTGGTTCGATCCGCTCCGAACCTCGCTCTGGAAGGATGCGCCCGAACGCCTGCACGGCTACTGCCTCGAATGGCCGTGGCTCGATCGCGTGCTGCGCCTGCGCGGATTCGGCTGGCGCCTACGCCGGTTCTGCGGATGGGAAGGCGGCCTGCCCCGGATTCCGGGCCTGCGCCGGAAACCGCCGCCGTTCCGCTGGTTCGGCGGCGCCAATCACGTGATCCTCAGCCGCGCCGCCTGCCGCCACGTGGCGACGGATCCGTCGGCGCGCTGGATCCGGCGCTGGCTTCGTCACTCGGCCCATGCGAACGAGACGCTGTTTCCAACCGTGCTGCTGAACAGCCCGCTGGCGGCGACAATCGTCAATACCCACCTGCGCGAGATCGATTTTCTCCCGCACGCCCTGCATCCGCGGACATTCACGAGCCGCGACTTCGACCGGCTCACCGCCAGCCCGATGTTCTTCGCGCGCAAGTTCGACGAGACCGTCGACGCCGGCATCCTCGACCGGCTCGAGGTTTGGCTGCGCGCATCCGCGTCCTATCCGGCCGCCACGGCGCACCGGTGATCGGAATCGGTGTCCATGCGCTGACCTCGATCCGGGGCCGGCCCGTCGAACCATGTCACTCCTCATCGCCCACGTCCGCGCGATCGCGGGGGACGGCGCACCGGGCGTGCGTCGACCGATGGGCCGTGCCCCCGGCCCGGTTTCACCATGAAGCCGCCACCACTCGTCAGCATCTGCATTCCCGCGTTCAACGCGGAGCACTTCCTTCCCGCGGCGCTCGAATCCGTCCGGGCCCAGCGGTTTGCCGATTGGGAACTGATCGTGACCGAGGACGGCTCCCGCGACGGGACCGAGCAGATCGTGCGCGAGTTCGCCCGGACCGTGTCGCAGCCGGTGCGGTACGAGCGGCACGCGCAGAACCTCGGGCTGCCGGCAGCCCGCAACACGGGCATCGCGGCGGCGCGCGCCGAGTGGGTCGCGCTGCTCGACGCCGACGACCTGTGGACCGCCGGTCACCTCGAGACCGTGGCCACGCAGATACCCGGCTCGCGCGCCGAGCTGATCCATTCGGGGTCGATCCTGTTCGATGGCGAAACCGGGCGGGAGATCGAAGTGCGCGCACCCTCCGCGCGGCAGGTGGCCGAGTTCCCCCGCAGCCTGTTCAACGGCGACTACGTGATCCAGCCTTCGTCGGTGGTTTTGCGGCGCGAGCTGTGGTCGGATGTCGGCGGCTTCGATCCGACCTTCCGCTACGTCGAGGATCGCGAGATGTGGTTCCGCTGCGCCCGCACCGGCGCGCGGTTCCTCTACACCGGGGTCAACACCTGTCTCTACCGGCGGCATCCCTCCGCGCTGTCGCGCCACGGCGTCGCGATGGCGCTCGCCAGTGCGCGGGTCTACGAAAAGAACATCGACTGGGAGGCCGTGCCGCGGCGGCTCCGGCACGAGCAGGCGGCCGATGCGTGGGTGGCCGCCGGCCGGATCGCCCTGCGCGAGGATCCGAGTTCGGCGCGCGGGTTCTTCGGTCGCGCGCTGCGGCACCGCGCGCTCGCCCCGACGACGTTCGGTTACTGGGTGGCGGCCACCGTGCTCGACTACACCCGCGGCAAGTCCGCATGACTGACGCGATCTGCACGCTCTTCGAGGGACACTATCACCTGGGTGTCGGCGCACTGATCAACTCGCTCTGCGCGAGCGGCTACCGCGGTCCGATCCTCTGTGGTCATCGCGGGCCGGAGCCTGCCTGGGCGGAGGCGGCCCGCCGGCTCGAGGGCGTCGAGGTGCGGTTCGTGCCGGCGACGGGCAACCTGCACCTGACCAATTTCAAACCCGCTTTCCTGCGCGAGTGCCGCGCCCGGTGGTGCCCCGCCGCCGGGCGGCTGTACTACTTCGACCCGGACATCGTCGTGAAGGCGCCTTGGCCCGTGCTCGCGCGCTGGGCGCAGGACGGCGTGGCGCTGTGCGAGGACGTCAACGGCTATCTCCCCGCGCGTCATCCGTACCGGCTGGCGTGGGGCGATTTCCTCGACGCCCGCGGCACGCCGGTCGCACGACCGCTCGACCGCTGCTACAATGCCGGCTTCATCGGGCTGCCCCGGTCGGGCGATGCCCTGCTGGAATTATGGGAGCAGCTCGTCGCTGCGGCCGTCGGCGAGCTCGGCTCGGGCGATGTGATGAAGTTCGACCGGCCGCATGCGCGCTGGCACACGCCGGATCAGGACGCGTTGAACATGGCCCTGATGGCGACGACGGTGCCGATCAACGGCACCGGACCCGAAGGAATGGACTTTGCCACCGGCGGCCACCTGCTCTCGCATGCCGCCGGCGGGCGGAAGCCCTGGACCGGCGGGTTTCTGCGCGATGCGCTGCGTGGCCGCCCGCCGGGAACCGCGCAGAAGACGTTTCTGCGCTTCGCCGAGAGGCCGCTGCGGCTGTTCCCGGCCGCCCGGCTCGCGCGACTGCGGCTTTCGCTGCGGTCCGGCGCCCTGCTCGGCCGCATGTACCGCCGCGCCTGACCGCCGTGAAGATCGCTTTCCTGTGCACCTCTCTTGCCCCCGGCCGCGACGGCGTGGGCGATCATGTGCGGGTTCTGGCCGGCGCCTGCGCGGGGGCGGGACACGTGTGCCTGCTGGTCGCCGTGCACGATCGCAATCTTTCCCCGCCGGCCGCACTGCTCCAGCGAACGAACGAGATCCGGCTTTCCGCGGCGATTCCGTGGACCCGGCGTGCGTCCATGCTGACGGAACTGCTGCGCGACTTCGATCCGCACTGGGTGAGCTGGCACCTCGTGCCGTACGGATTCAGCCCGAAGGGGATCGTGCCGGCCGGGGCGCTCCGGCTGGCGAAGGCGGCGAAGCGCTGGCCGAATCACGTCATGCTGCACGAGCTCTGGCTCGGTCTGGCGCGGCAGGATCCGATGCGGGACCGGCTCCTCGGAACCCTGCAGCGCGGGCGACTGCTGGCTCTGCTGCGCCGGATCTCGCCCGCGTGCCTCCACACTTCGAACCCCGTGTACCGTTCCGCCCTGTCCGCCCACGGCTGGGCGTCGGAGGTGCTGCCGCTCTTCGGCAACATGCCCGTGCTGCCGGTCCGGCCTTACCTCGCGGAAGCCCAGCTCCTCGATGTCGCCGGCACGGCCCTGCCACCCTCGCCGCGCTGGGTCGGAGTTTTGTTTGGCACGATCCACCCGCAGTGGCAGCCGGTGCGCACGCTCGCCTGGCTTCGCGAGGCGGCGGCCGCCGCCAGCCGGCCCGTCCTGCTGCTGGCCATCGGCCGCGCGGGCGAGCATGGGAACCGGCTCGCGGCGGAGCTCGCGCGGGGTCCGGCGAGCGGCCTGCGAATTTGCGCCGGCGGCCCGCAGCCGCCCGGGAAGATATCCCATTTGCTGCAGGCATGTGATTTCGGGATCGCGACGCACCCGTGGTGCCTCATCGAGAAAAGCGGGACCACGGCGACCTTGCTGGAACACGGGCTGCCGGTGCTGGTGCCGCGCGACGATTGGCAGCCCCGGCAAGGGGAGCCTGCAACCGCGTCCGATCCGTTGCTGCACCGGCTGGATGACGTCGCGCCGGCCGACTTCGCGCGACTGCTCGGCGGGCGGCGTGAACCCGCCTCCCGGCTCACGGCGGTCGCGGCGACGTTCCTGCAACGCCTTGCCCGTCCCGTGCCGAACCGCGCGCTGGTCGCATGAACCTGCTTGCCTATGCCCCGCAGATGGCAGCGTTCGGCGGGATGGAGCGGCATGTCTGCGAGCTGTGCGGGCTGCTCGCGGGCCGCGGGCACCGGGTGACGCTGCTGACGACGAGCAACTCGCTCGCGGAATCGGTGCGCGCCGATCTGGGAGCGCGGGGCGTGCGGCTGCGCGAACTGCCCGCGCGGCGCGGCGAGGCCGGCCCGGTGCGGAAGCTTTTCTGGCTCGCCCGTGAGGCGCTGGCCGGCGCTCCCGGCCCCTGGGACCTGATCTACACGAACGGACAAAGCGCGCTCGCGCGGCTGCCCTGGCTGGCCGCGGGAGCGCGCACCCGGATCGTGCACCACCATCACACCGCCGCCGACGCCGCCGAGCAGGCGACGTGGTCGCGGGCGTTTCGCCGCGTGCTGGTGCGGGCTCCCGAGCTGGTGGCCTGCAGCCGCCGCACCCAACAGGCGCTCGCGCAGGCGTTGCACCGTGACGACGTCTCGTTCCTGCCATATCTGACCACGTCCGTGGTTCCCGCCGCGGCGGTGGCTCACCGCTCGTATTCCCCGGCCGCCCCGCTTCATTTTGGCTTTGCCGGCCGGCTGGTTGCGGAGAAAGGCGTCGATGATCTCTGCGCGCTCAGCCGCCGTCCGGAGCTGCCCGGAATCACCTGGCACGTGCACGGCGCCGGGCCCGCCTACCCCGAGGCGTATTTTCGCCCGTATCCGAACGTCGTTTATCACGGGCCCTATGCCGCGGGCGCGGAGCAGGCGGCCCTCCTGCAACATCTCGACGCGCTCGTGCTGCTCTCGCGGCACAACGAGGGCATGCCGCTGAGCCTGATCGAGGGAATGTCGGCCGGACTGCCGTGGATGGCGACGGACCGCGGAGGGACGCGCGAGCTGGCGGCGGTTCCGGCCAACTGCCTCGTCATCGCTCCGCCGCACACGGCGGACACCTTTGCCGCCGCCGCCGCCGAGCTGGCGCGCCGGCTGCGCGCGGGCGCCACGTCGCGAGTCACGCAACGGAGTGCCTACGACCGGCTCTTCTCGCCGGCGGTCGTGTCGAACGCGTGGTGCGAGTATCTCGAGAGCCGCCGGATCCAATCCGCCGCATGAGCATCGCCCGCCCCCTTTCGCCGGCCGGCCCGGCCCCGCTTCCCGGCCTCCCCGGTGAAACCCCGGGACCACTCATGGGATATGCCCCGGACAGAACGCGGGGTCAGCCGCGATTCGACGGCGCCGCGATCTGCCAGGCCGGCGTGACCACCACCGGCTCCGACGTGACCAACCCGCAGCCGGTCCGAGCCGGCGATCCGCCGGGCCGGGTTTTCACCTCGGTGCTCGTCAACACCTGGAATCACGCGAACTTCATCGAGGACTGCGTCGATTCGCTGCTCGTGCAATCGGTCCTGCCCGACGAGATCATCGTCTGCGACGACGGCAGCACCGACGGCACCTCCGCGCGGCTGCGAGCCTACGGCAGCCGGATCACCCTGATCGAGGCGGGACGCAGCGCGCAGCCCGACCATGTCCGGCAGGGCAACGCCGTCCATGCCGCGTTCCGCCGGTCCACCGGCCGCCTCGTGTTCCTGCTCGACGGCGACGATCGTTTCAAGCGGGACAAGATCGAGCGGTACGCCGCCGTATTCCGGGCGCGTCCGGACGCGGCGCTGATCCAGTCGCCGATGGACAAGATCGACCAGCATGGCCGGATCCTCGGCACGAACCTGGAGCCGCGGAAACACGTCGCCGACCACCTGCGGCAGATCTACCGGGAGCAGGACGTGGATCTCTTTTATCCGACGAGCGCGCTGGCCTTTTCGCGCACGTTCCTCGCGGCGGTGCTGCCGCTGGACTTTTCGGATGGGTATCCGCTTTGGACGGACACGCGGCTGAGCATCATCGCGCCGCACTTCGGGGCGGTGCTCACCCTGCCGCAGGTGTGCACCGAATGGCGCCGGCACGTGCGCTCGCACTCGGTGCGGGTCCGCTCGCGGCATCACCAGCTCCGGCAGACGCTGATGCGCACGCGGGTGTTCAACCGCTTCTGCCGGGCCCACGGGCTGCGAACCATCTCGGCCTGGCGCAACTGGCGTTTCTACCGGCAACTCCTGCGGTTCACGCTCCCGGACCGCGCCTACCAGCTGTTCTACCGCCGCCTCCGCCCCGGCCTGCCGCCCGCCGGCTGACGGTACCGGCAACGCGTCATTCCGCTTGCCCCGGCTGCAAGGGGTCAGGCCGCGGGCTGACCCGAATGGCGTACGCTCCGAGCGGTCACGCGCAACCCGCCGCCGGAGTGCCGGCGTCAGCGAACGTCCACTTCGCCGCCTTTTCTGCGCGCGCGGCTACGGCTGTAGTCTGTGCACGACCATAGTCGTTTCCTGCGGTGGTGGGGTGAAGCCGCCTTTCACGCCCTGCTTCATCCGGGGAACGAGAATGTCGTCGCGGAACTGCTCCCAGCTCTTCTTGGACTCGTGAATCGCCACGATGGTCCAGCCACCGGAGGTGGGGCCGGCCGCATGAAAGATCTGACCCTTCGGCAGGGTCTTCCTGCCCGGATGCACTGCTGCGACCGAGGCTTCATACTGCTTCTTTGTCCCGCCTGGGAAATAGTGGATGATAGCGTTCCTTCAGCCACTAACGGCGGCCGACGCTCTTCAAGCCGATCGAACTGACCGGAGCAGCGGCCTGGATGATGACGGACCGCTGGGATCTCGTTCACGTCGCCCTGCTCTTTGCCATGTGGGTGGTGATGATGGCGGCAACGGGCTGTACTGCCTCGGCTGCTGCTGGGCGCTGATGCTGCTGCTCTTTGTCGGCGGCGTCATGAACCTCTGGTGCATCGCCGCGCTCACGATTTTCGTGCTGCTCGAAAAACTCGCCCCATTCGGCGCCCAGGGCGGCCGGCTTTCGGGCGGCGTGCTCACGGCGTTCGGCCTCTGGATCATGATCCGGGGTTACCCGTGAGCCCGAAGCGTGTCTGCCCCGCAATGAAATGCCGATGCGTCGCGACCCGAACTGCCCGGCGTCACTCGTCCCGGCGCGGCCGGAAGATCGCGTCATCCAGCGGCACGTTGTTCTGCACCGACTGCACCGTGCTCACCGCCCGCAGCAGCGCATTCGTCTGGATCAGCTGGAACGGCAGCTCGAGCCCGTCGATGGTGCGAAAATCCGAAAAATCGATCGTGGTCTCCGCGCCATCCTTGTGACCCGCGGACGCAGGTTGGGTGATCCGCAGCAACCTGCCGTTTTCCTTGTCGAACTGGAAGACTCCAGCCGGCCCCTGCTGCGTGGCCAGCGCGATTGCCACGACCGGGCGGCCGTTGACGACCCGCTCTCCCAGCCAGCGGCGGTACGGATACGTTTCGCTCAGCCGGGCGACCAGATGGATCGATCCTTCGTACATCAGCTGCTGCAGCTCCAGAGGGCGAAGCGGCCGATAACCCTGCAGTTCGCTCGCCACCCACCCGGTCGTGCCGTCGAACCCCCGGGCTTCGCGACCCATGCCGGCGGTTTCGATTTCAATCACGATCAGGTTCGGGCTCTTCTGCGAAATCGTCGCCAGCGACCTCGTTCCGGTGGTGGGAATCTCCAGCACGACACGGCTGACGCGCGAACGGATGCGGGCCAGCGCTCCGGCCTCCCCGGTCGTCGCCTCGTGCTTCTTCAGCACGGCATCGACGGCGAGGGCCTGCTGCAATTCCGCCGTGGAGAGAACAAACGAGGCCTCGTCGACTCGCGGGTTGAGGGTGACTTTCGAGCGGCGATGAACCGTCACGGTCGAGCCAATGGATGCTCTCGTGACGAACGGAATCGTCAGGCCGCCCGTCTCGCGGAAGTCGTCGAACTCGATCGCGAGGATGACGCTCGAACCCGGAGCGGCCTGTCGTTCGAGTCGCAGCAGCCGGTGGGTCTTGCGGTCGAAGAAGCATTTGCCCTCGAGTTTCCCCGCATCGCGCACTGCCGCCACGAGGCATGGTCGCCCGTTGACCAGCGGGTCCGGACGACCGACGGCCCGAAACGTGATCGGAGCACGAAATGCCTTCGCCGCCACGCGCAGGTCGCTCTGCCACACCCACGGGTCGGCGTAGGGGTTCGCGACCAGCCCGACGCCCCACGCCGGATGGGCCTGCCAGGCGACCCGGCCGTCACACGCCAGCACCGCGGTGCCACCGGGCAGCGCCGTCTCGAAACGGAAATGATCGTGCCGCGTCCACACCAGGTGCACGTCCTTCTTCGGCTGGTCCGCCCCGATGATCTCGACGGTTTCGCGAATTTCGTAGTCCGCGGTCGCCGAGAACGGACCAAGTCCCGCCTGCTCCACATACCAGCGACTGAAGATCCGCTTGAGCGTCGACTGGTCGGAGGCGTGGATTCGGGGGGAGCCGGCAATTGCGCAGCCCAGGAATCCGATCCAAAATGCCACTCGCGCGCGCCGGTTCATCGCTTGAGTGGGTCAACGGTACCACTGGACGCGACGCGCCGCCGCTGCGCGTCGAGCCAGGTCCGCGCCGCGGCGACGACCGGGTCCCGGCCAGCCGCCACGTCGATCTTCGTCCGGAGCACCACCGCGTCCGGTGCCACGCCGGTGCCCTCCAGCGTCGTGCCCGAGGGTGTGGTCACGTCCGCACGACGTCGAGCGTGGGCAACTGCACGATCACGCAGGCCTCCAGCGTCGTGCCCGAGGGTGTGGTCACGTCCGCAACCGCAAACTGGAAGAGGTCGCCGGTGGGAAGACTCTTGAAAAACGAGGGCAGCGCCGCTCCCGCACTCGGTTCCCCAAACAGTCTCGCCCGGTGTTGCTCCTTCAGCCCGGCTGCCAGGATCTCGCTGGTCGAGGCGGAACGGCCGTCGATCAGGATCGCGATGGGGCCGGCGAACCGGTTCCGCTGCGGATACACGCCGAGCTCAGTCACACCCTCCCGCTGGTGCATGGTGCCGAGCACGAATTCCTCGCCGCAAAGCCAGCCGCAAATCCCGGAAGCCATGGCGGAAATTCCGCCGCTATTGCCCCGGAGATCGATGATCAGCGCGTCACCCGGGCGCAACTGGCGCAGCAGCTTTCGGATCTCCTTCATCACCGGCGGCACGAAAACATTGAACCGCAGCAGCGCGATCCCGTCCGCGTCCCGCCGCGCTTCGCAATGGATCGGCACCGACGGGAAGTATCCAATCGGCTCCGACCAGGGGGCGTCCGACGCCCCGCAGGTGACCGCGACCGGCCGCGGAGGCGCCCGGGGCGTCGGCGCGACCACTTCGAGATTCACCCGCGTTCCGACCGCGGAGGCGAGACGCGCCTCGACGAACTGGGTGATGTACAACCGGCTGCGCGACCCGGTGATCCCGGCCTTGGCGAGCAGCGTCAGCACCGACGGCAGGTCGACGCCGTCGAGCCGTCGGATCGTGTCGCCCGGCCGCAATCCCGCGGACGCGGCGGGCGAGTTCGGCTTCACGTTCGTGACGACGACCCCATCCTCGATGAACGCGATGTCCGCCCAGGCTGATCCGATGCGCGGCCGTTCGGAGGGATCGAACACCGCCGACTCCCGCGGCACGATCGAGAAATGGGTCCGCCGCAGTTCGGCCAGCATCTGCACGAGCAACTGCAGCAGCTGTGGATTGTCGGCCGCGGTGCCCAGCCGGGCACGGTAGGTTTCGCGAACGGCCAGCCAGTTCACCCCGCCGAACGTGGGGTCGAAGTACGTCTGATACACGGTGCGCCAGACCAGGTCGAAGGTCTGATACCGGAGATAGGCCCAGCGGCGCTCCGGCGTATCGGGCCGGGTCTTCCGGAATTTCTCGAGCGCCGGCAGATTCGTGGCGTCGAGGGTGGCGGCCCGGGTAAAATCATCGAGCGCCTCCTCCTCCCGGCCGAGTGCCGCGTAGCTTTGCGCACGGCCGAGATAGGCCGCTGCCAGATCCGGGGCGAGGCCGATCGCCGAGTCGAAATGGCTGATCGCGGCGGAAAAATCCTTTCGGTCCATCTCGCCCTGCGCGTCCTGCAGCAGCGACGCGGCCGCGGCGGCGTTGGCGTCGAGTACGGCCGCGGACTCCGGATTGTTCCGCAGGGACGACGCCTGGAACTCGATCGGCACCTGGAGATGCGTGGCAACCGCGACGCCGTTCTTCCTGCCCGGGGTGAAGACCCATTGCGCGACGGCCCGCTCCGCCAGCCGGTCGAGCCGTGGATCCGACGAACGCACGGCCCGGACCCGGCTGACGGCGCCGTCGGCAAGCACGATGAAATCCACGAGGACTTCACCCTCGACACGCTTCGCGGCGTATTCCGGCGGATAATAGGGCCTGGTTCTCGAAACGAGCAACGGCGGCTGGTCGCCCGCGGTTTCCTTCGTGCCCTGGCCGAAGATCGTATTGGACGGCAACGTGAGCCGTCGCGGAGCGAAGGTTGGCAGCTGACCGTCCGAAGCCCGACACAGCTCGGTCAACACGACGGTGAGGAACGCGATCCACCACCCCACCCCGGCGCTCGTGCGGCCGCGGCATCGCCACCCGCGCCGGCGCCGGCGCCTGCGGGGGAAAGACACTCCGGTCGAGCGGAACAGGAAAAGCGCCATGGCTGGATGAAAGCTTTGCCAGGTCCATCGTATGTCTTCCGCCGGGACGGTTCCCAGCCTGAATCCATTTTGCGTTGGCATCCGGTTGCGCGCCGGGGGATTGCCGAGTCGCCGAACCCGTCGATGTCGGCAGGCGCGGCCGCCGGGTTCGATCCCGGGGAGCCCCGCGCAGCTGCCGTTGTGGTGCGGGATCCGGTAGCCGAACGGGGGGGCATTCCCGAGTGGTTCCGTTCGCCGCCGGCATCGGTTCGCCTTGATCGGTTCGGGTGACCGTTCTTCGGATACCTGCCGGATGACAACTGCAGCATGTCCGCCCGCCCCCCCGGCTCGTGGGGCCTCGATCGGCCAGAAATGACGCGGCACGGAAGATGAAATACCGCGGCGCCACTTTTCCACCCTGTTCCCGCCGACGCATCGGTTGTTGTCGCAAGAGCAACCCTACTCCAAAGCAAACACTGCGTATAGTGGATTCCCTCAGCGAGACGCCGGGGTGAACACCACCCTCTCCAGCTTGTCTCCGTAAGGCGGGCTCCCTACGCAGAAGCGGAAGCCGCCGGCGCGCTCCGTCCCGCCTTGCCAAACTACCCAACCATTCCGCATCCAATGGCCGATTTCGCCATCGAGGTAAGCCGCCTTTCCAAACGCTACAGCATCCAGCATCATCGGGCGAAGGGGGACGGAATGCGCCATGCGATCGAAGCGGCGGTCCGATCTCCCGTCCGGTGGTTGCGCCAAAGGCTCCGGCCGGCGCATGCGGCGAACACCGACTTTTGGGCGCTGCGCGACGTGAACTTCGCCGTGGGACGCGGCGAGGTCGTCGGCATCATCGGACGCAACGGCAGCGGCAAGTCGACGCTCCTGAAGGTGCTGAGCCGCATCACGCCGCCGACTGCCGGCCGGGTCCGGCTGGTGGGCCGCGTGGCGAGTCTGCTCGAGGTCGGGACGGGCTTTCATCCCGAGCTGACCGGTCGCGAGAACATCTATCTCAACGGTTCGATTCTCGGGATGAGAAGGACGGAGATCCGGAAGAAGTTCGACGAAATCATCGATTTCGCGGAGATCGAGACGTTCCTCGACACCCCCGTAAAAAGGTATTCGAGCGGAATGTACGTGCGACTCGCCTTCGCCGTCGCTGCCCACCTGGATCCGGAGATTCTCATCGTCGACGAGGTGCTCGCGGTCGGGGATGCCGAATTCCAGAAGAAGTGCCTGCGAAAGATGGGCGACGTCGCGCACGCGGGCCGGACCGTGCTGTTCGTTTCCCACAACATGCAAGCCGTGGCCCGGCTCTGCTCCCGCTGCATCCTGCTCCATCGCGGAGAGGTCAAGCTCGACGGCGATTCGAACCGCGTCTCGAACGCGTACTTGAATTCCGGCGCAACGACGTCGGCGATGCGGGTGTGGGCAGAGCCCGCCAAGGCGCCCGGGGACGCGGTGGCCGGTCTTCGCGCCGTTCGCGTTCGGTCCCGCGACCGGGGTGTGATCGATCATTTCGACATCCGCGACGAGATCGGAATCGAACTGGAATACGAGGTCTTCGACGACGAGCACGTCCTTCTCCCCCATTTCGCGCTGCGCAACCAGGACGGGACCATTCTCTTCGTCTCGATCGACCTCGACCCCATCTGGCGCGGCCGCCCCCGGCCGCGCGGCCGGTACCGGAGCATCGGGTGGATTCCAGGAAACCTGCTGGCGGAGGGCATGGTGTCGGTAATGGCCGTCGTGATGTCGCTCGGACCGGAAACGTGTCACGCCCTCGTCGAGGACGCGGTTGCATTCCGGGTGATGGATGACTTCTCCGCGTTCGACACTTCGCGCGGCGATTACACCCGTCCCATGCCCGGACTCATCCGCCCGCTGCTGGAATGGAACACCGTGCAACTCGCCCCGGCGGCAGGAGCGCTCGATGGCGGCGAACTTTCGGGCGAACGCGAGACGGCTCCGGAAACGGCCGCCTAGCGACAGCCCCCGATGTCCGAGCCGGCCCGGCCCCGAGGTCCCCGGACCGACCGCCGGGAGACGAACCGCGACCGCGAGCCGGGGGGCTTCGCGCTGATTCGAGGGAACCGGAGCCTCCGCGGTGCAACGAGTAGCGGCACGATGGTCTCTCCGCGGAGATTAGCGAAAAGCGCCGCGTACCGCCTCCGGCAGGCGCGGATTGCGGCTCTGGCGGTGCCGCGCGCGATCCCCTGGTTGCGGGAGCCGCTCCGGCTGCCCCCGAATCGGGTCTTCGAACCTCTGCTCGAGCCCGGAACCGCCGGCGTGTCCGTGACACTCCTCGAGCCCGTCGCGATTTTCGAGCGTCCCCTTCCCTCTTTCAGCCCCGGCAGCGAGGCGGCACGCGGGTTCTTCGCATCCCGGCGAATCGAGCACACCGCGCCGGCCTACGTGGCGGAGATCGACGGCGGGATCGCCTGGGGCCACCCGACCGGCGGGGTGTTCACACGCGACGGCCGGTTCGTGCCCGCATTCACGCATGATCCCAGTGGTCCGAAGTTTCACGCGGTCTGGACGCGGCTTTCACTCCCGCGACCACAGCGGCTGCCGGGGCGGACCCTTTACCTCGTGACCCCGGAGGCGACGAGCAACTATCACCACTGGATGATCGACCTGCTGCCCCGGATCGCGCAGGTCCGCCGCGCCGGCCACGATCTCGCGGGTTTCGATCACGTGATCGTCAATCACGCGGGACTCCGGTACCAGTTCGCCACCCTCGAGCGACTGGGCATCGAGCCCGACAAGCTCGTTGCCGCGCATCGCCGGCTGTTCGTGCAGGCCGAACAGCTGGTGGTGCCCTCGCTGAAAGCGGACAACCAGACGCTCCCGCCGGCCGACGTTGCCGCTCTGCGTGCCGCATTTCTCGGGCCCGGCGCACCGCGCACCAGCGGCCACCGGATCTTCCTCAGCCGGGAGGGCACCAGCCACCGGCGTTTGCAGAACGAGAGCGAGCTTCATCGCTGGCTGCGGGTCCACGATTTCGAAATCATGGTCGCCGGGGAACTGGACGTGCCAGCGCAGGCCCGGCGATTCGCCGAGGCCTCCGTCATCGCCGGACCCGCGGGGGCCGCGTTCGCGAACCTCGTTTTCGCCGCGCCCGGTGCGTGCGTCGTCGAGATCGTGTCGCCGCAATGGCTGGCGGCGTTTCACTGGATGATCTCCGCGCGCGTCGGACTGGAACACACGATCCTGCTCGGCCAAGGCACGGTGGCGCGCGGGGTTCCGGATGCGGACGCGCGCCGGACGGACATCGTCCTCGACGCGGAGCGTTTCGAGGCGCTGCTCGAGACGGCTGCCGCGCCGCACTGAGCTGGCGGGCGGAGCGGCGGCCATTTTGCCTGCGCGTTGCCGGCGGATCCACCGGCAACGCGCAGGAAAACGACCCCGCGGGATGCGCGGCCCGCGCGCAACCGAACGGTGCGGCGGTTGTCCGTGTTGGCGCTTCGGCCGGGCACGCATGATCCTGTTTTCGCATCCCACGGGCAACGCCAACGTGCGCCAGGCGGCGCTCGGCCTGCAGCGCGCGGGTCTACTCAGGGAATTCTGGACGTGCGTCCACTACCGCGAAACGCCGCTGCTGCGCCAGCTGCTGCCCGCACCGCTGGCGTCCCAGCTGCAGCGGCGGACGTTTCCATCCGAGCTCGCGCCGGCCATCCGGACGTTTCCCTGGCGCGAGATCGGGCGATTGCTGGCGCCGCGCGCGGGACTCGGCCGGCTGGCCCGACACGAGAGCGGGCCGTTGAGCGTCGATGCCGTCTACCGGTCGCTCGACCGCCGGGTGAGCGCCCGCGTCAAGGACGAGCGTTTTCGCGCGGTGTATGCCTACGAGGATGGGGCGGAGCAGACCTTTGCGGAGGCGGGCCGCCGCGGACGGCTGCGGATCTACGACCTGCCGATCGGCTACTGGCGCGCGGCGCGAGCCCTTTTGGCCGACGAGGCCCGGCGCGAGCCCGAGTGGGCGGCGACGATCAACGCGATTGCCGACAGCCCGCGAAAGACCGCGCGCAAGGATGCCGAGCTGCGGGCCGCCGACCTCGTGGTGGTCGCGAGCACGTTCACGCTTGGCACGCTGAAGCAGGCCCCAAACTTCCGCGGCACGGCGATCATGATTCCGTACGGCGCGCCGGGGCCGGAGGTGCGACCGGCTCCGGTCCAGGACCGCCGCGACCGCGACCGACTGCGCGTTCTGTTCGTGGGCTCGCTCGGCCAGCGCAAGGGGTTGTGTTATCTTTTCCGGGCGGTGAATGCGCTGCGCGGCGCCCTCGATCTCACGGTGATCGGCATGCGTCCGGCGGTGTCCTGTCCCGCGCTCGACCGCGAGCTCGCGGGGGTGCGCTGGATTCCCAGCTGCTCGCACCGCGAGGTCCTGGCGGAGATGGCGGCCCACGACGTCTTCGTGTTCCCGTCGCTGTTCGAGGGCTTCGGACTGGTCCTGCTGGAGGCGCTCGCCATGGGACTGCCGATCATCACCACGCCGCACACCGCGGGCCCGGACCTGATCACCGACGGCGTCGAGGGATTCCTCGTCCCCATCCGTTCGTCGGAGGCGATCGCCGCGCGACTCGACGAGTTGCGACGCGAGCCCGAGCGCCGCACGGCGATGTCGATCCTGGCGCGACGGCGGGCGGCGGAATTCACCTGGGAACGGTACGGCGATTCGCTGGCGGCGTGCCTGGCGACCGCGCTGGTGCGAAACTGAAATGGAAAAACTCATCAAGCGCCTGATCTGGCTCTACATCGCGCTCCTGATTTTCGAGGGCGCGCTGCGCAAATGGGTTTTCCCGTCGCTGGCCGATCCGCTGCTGATCGTGCGCGACCCGGTCGCGGTCGCGATCTACGTGCTCGCTCTCGCCAGCGGGCGCTTCCCGTTCAACGGCTTCATCGCCGTCATCCTCGCGCTTGGCGCCGTCTCGATCGCCGCGAGCGTCGCGGCCGGGCAGGACAACCTGCTCGTGCTCGCCTACGGACTGCGGATCAACTACGGTCATCTGCCGCTGATCTGGGTCTTCGCGAGCGTCCTGACGCGCGAGGACGTCGAGCGCATCGGCAGCTTCCTGCTGCTGCTGGCGGTGCCGATGACGCTCGTGATGGTGTGGCAGTTCCGATCGCCGATGAACGCGCCGATCAATCGCGGCATCGGCGGCGACGAGATCGGCCAGATTTACGGCGCGCTCGGCCGGATCCGGCCGCCGGGTTTCTTCGCGTTCATCACCGGGCCGCAAGTCTTCTATCCGCTCGCCGCCGCTTTCTTCCTGCACCAGGCCAGCGGTCATCGCCGGCTCTGGTGGCCGCTGCTGGTCGGCGCGGGGCTCGCGGTGCTGGTCGCGCTCCCCGTCTCGATCAGCCGCACTGCGATGCTGGCGACCGCGATCGTGGGCGTGGCATTCCTCGTCACGATGCCGCGGGCCGGCGTGAACCTGGGCATCTATTTTCGGGCGGCGATCACGCTGGCGCTGGTCGCCGGCGGCGTGCTGCTGCTGCCGGTGTTCAGCGAGGGGCGGGAGGTGTTTCTGGCTCGCTGGCAGACGGCCTCGACGGGCACGCAGGGCGACGCCTGGGCGGGCATCTACGATCGCGTGCTCAGCGGATTTCTCCAGCCGCTGCACTGGGCCGCGCAGGCGCCGCTGTTCGGCCACGGCATCGGCGTCGGGTCCAACGTCGGCGCGCGGCTGCTGTCCGGCCGCGTCGGCTTCCTGCTCGCCGAGGACGAGTGGAGCAAGGTCTTCCTCGAACTCGGCCCGCTGCTCGGGGGGGCTTTCATCTGTTTCCGCCTGTTTCTGACCGCCTATCTCGGCCTGCGCGCCCTCGCCGCGCTCTTCGAGGATGGCGACAATCTGCCGATCCTGATCTTTGCCGCGTGCGCGGTCCCGCTGGCGCTCGACCAGTGGGCGCCGCCCACGCTCCTGGGTTTCGCGGTCGTCGGCTCCGGTCTGCTGCTCGCGTCGCTCAACCCTCCGGAACTCGTGCTGGGCGAGGAGGAGTCCGAATCGGAGCTGGCCCGCCGCGCGCTGGAGGACGAGGCGGCCGGGACACTCTCCACCCCGCCGCGTGTCCGGTACTAGCCGGGAAAACGTTCCCCTTTTCCACCCCTTCCCCTTTTCCACCCCGCGACCATGCGAATTCTTCTTCTCGGCAACTTCGCGCCCGATCGGCAGGAAAGCATGCTGCGCTTCGCGACCCAGCTCGCGTCGGGCCTGCGGGCCGACGGCCATGAAGTCGACGCCTGGTCGCCGGAGCCGCGGCTGGTCCGGCTGCTTCCCCGCTATCGGTACGGCGGCACGGCGAAGTTCGTCGGCTATCTCGACAAGTTCCTGCTCTTTCCGCGCCGGGTGCGCGCCCGGCTGTCGGCGGAACACCCGGCCGCGGTCGTGCACATCGTCGACCACGCGAACGCCGTCTACGCGCCGCTGTTTGCCGGCCGGCCGGTGATGGCGACCTGCCACGACCTGCTCCAGATCCGCGCCGCGCGCGGCGAGTTCGCGCAGCACCGGGTGTCCGCGCTGGGCCGGCGATACCAGTCCTGGATCCTCCGCAACCTCGGCCGGCTGACGCACGTCGCGACGCCGTCGCAGCAGACGGCGTTCGACGTCGAGCGGCTCGCCGGGGTATCGTCCCGCCGCGTCAGCGTGATTCCGCTGGGGTTGAACCACGCGTTCCATCCGATGCCCGCCGCGACGGCGCGGCTCACCGTCGGGCGGATGCTGGTCGAGCGCCGGCTCCCCGCCGGCCTGCTGGAGCACGGCGGGCGCGGGTTCATCGTCAACGTTGGCGGGGGGCAGTGGTACAAGAATCGCCGCGGCCTGCTGGAAATCTATGCGCACCTTCGCGGGCGGCTCCGGCCTTCGCCCCGGCTGTTGCTCGTGGGGAAGCCGCTCGCTCCGGAACTGGTGGCCTGCACGCGCCAGCTCGGGCTGGCGGAGGACGTGATCTGCGTTTCGGGCGTCAGCGCGGCGGAGCTGCAGGCGATCTACTCCACGGCTGCGGCGCTGCTGTTTCCCTCCTGGTACGAGGGTTTCGGCTGGCCCGTGGCCGAGGCCCAGGCCTGCGGCTGTCCCGTGTTCGCGACGGAACATCCGCCGATGACGGAGGTGGGCGGCGACGGCGCCGGCTACTTCGATCCGGCGCAGCCGGCGGCGGCCGCGCAGCGGATCGCCGACGCGTGGCCGGCGCGGGCGGAGCTGCGCGAGCGCGGGCTGCGGCGCGCCGTCGAATGGGCGCCGGAGCGGATGATCGAACGCTATGTCGCGCTGTACCGTCGCGTCGCCGCCGGCGAGGAGGTGGTGGCCGCATGAATCTGCTGCGTGTCATCGCCACCCTCGACCCCCGGCACGGCGGCCCCGCCGCGGGGCTTCGCGCCATCACGCCCGTACTGGCGGAGCTGGGACACCGCACCACCTTCGTCAGCGTGGACCGGCCCGGCGTGGCCCCGCCGGTGCCCGGCGCGATCCTGCAGGCCCTGGGCCCGGCGCACGGCGGCTACGCGTACTCGGCCCGGCTCTCGCCGTGGCTGCGCGCGCACGCCGCGGATTTCGACGCGGTTTTCGTGCACGGGCTGTGGCAGTATCCCGGCCGCGCGGTGCACGCGGCGCTCCGGGGAGGCCCGATTCCGTATTTCGTGTTCCCGCACGGGATGCTCGACCCGTGGTTCCGCGAGGCGTACCCGCTGAAGCATCTCAAGAAACGGGTGTACTGGCGCCTGTGCGAGTATCGGGTGCTGCGCGACGCCGCGGCGGTGTGCTTCACCTGCGACGAGGAGCGGCGGCTCGCCCGCTGCTCGTTCCGCCCGTACGACTGCTGCGAGCGCGTGGTCGCCTACGGCACCGCGGCGCCGCCGGACGCGGTCGACGAGCAGCGGGCGGCGTGGCGCGACTCGCTGCCTGAACTCGGTCTCCGCCCCTTCTGGCTGTTTCTCGGGCGGGTGCATCCCAAGAAAGGGATCGATCTGCTGCTGCGCGCCTACGGGCGGATCGCCGCCGAGTCGCCGGAACCCCCGCCCGCGCTCGTGCTCGCGGGCCCGTCGCCGGATCGCGCCTACCGGCGTGCGCTCGAACGGATGGCCGCGACGCTGCCCCGCAACGCGGCGGTGATCTGGACCGGCATGCTCGAGGGTGCGCGAAAATGGGGCGCGTTGCGCAGCGCCGAGGCGTTCGTGCTGCCCTCGCATCAGGAGAATTTCGGCCTCGCGGTGGCCGAGGCGCTCGCCGCCGGCACGCCCGTGCTGATTTCGGACAAGGTCAACATTCGCGAGGAGATCGTCGCCGCCGGCGCGGGGTTCTCCGCTCCCGACGACCTCGAGGGCACCGTCCGGCTGCTGCAGTTGTGGCGTTCGCTGCCGGAGCTGAGTCGGACCCGGATGCGCGTGGCGGCGCGGGAACTGTTCTGCAACCGATACGAGGTTCATCGGGCCGCGTGCAGCCTGGTCGACGCGATCACGCCGTTCACCGAGCCGCGATCCGCCGCCGCGGCATCATGAACCCGGGTCCCCGCACCTCCGGATCGCTGCCCTCCGCCGAGCTGGTGCTCGAGCCCCCACGCTCCGCCGGCGGCCTGGTCGAGTTCGGCTGTCGGATCGAGTCGCCGGGCGCGAACGACCGGCTCTGGTTCCGGTTCGCGGAGGCGGCGGCGCCGCTGCTCACGACCCGGGCCGATCCGTTCGTCCTCGGCACGGTCCGGTACGCCATGAGCCGGTTCCGCCACGTCCGTATCCATGGCGCGGTTTCCGAGGGACTGCTCGCCAGCCTCGCCGATTATCAGGGGGCGTACGCCGCATATCACCCGGGACCGTCCGCGGCTCCCGTGGAGTTCTCCGCCTCCGGCGCGGCCGAGCCGCCGCGTCCGCGGACCGCATCCGGCGGCATCACGGCGTTCTCTGGCGGTGTCGACGGCAGCTTCACGCTGTACCGGCATACCGCGCTTTCGAACCTGGAACCGAAGCGCCCTCTCCGCGCCGCGCTGATGATGCAGGGATTCGACATCCCGCTGGACGACTCCCGGGCGTTCGCCCGCGCCCTCGCCCGGGCACGGCAGCTCACGGATGCCGCCGGCGTCACCCTGCACGCCGGCGCGACGAACCTGCGGTCGCTGCTGCCCGACTGGGAGGACGCGTTCGGCGCGGCCGTCGCGGCGAGCCTTTCGTTTTTCCAGTCCAGTTACGGCTTCGCCATGATCCCGTCGTGCCGCGAGTGGACGCGGCTGCACTTCGATCACGGCTCGAATCCGCTGACGGACCCGCTGTTGTCGAGTCCGGGGTTTCCGCTGGTGCACGACGGCACGGGGTACGCGCGGATCGGCAAGCTGCGGCAGCTCGCACACTGGCCGGCGGCGCTCCGCGGCGTCCGGGTCTGCTGGGAGGGCGCGGCCCTCGATCGCAACTGCTGCCGGTGCGAAAAATGCGTGCGCACGATCCTGCTGCTGCGCGTTTGCGGCGTGCCTGAATGCGAGGCGT
Source organism: uncultured Verrucomicrobiae bacterium (assembly GCA_963705935.1). Taxonomy (GTDB): domain Bacteria; phylum Verrucomicrobiota; class Verrucomicrobiia; order Opitutales; family Opitutaceae; genus Opitutus. The sequence goes on from OY970130.1 coordinate 1,324,288, forward strand.
TCCCCCTGCCGGTCGATACCGCGGCTCTGCGCCAGCTGGTCATCCGGCGTCGCGATGGACTGGAGGAGTTCGCGTCGCTGCTGGACGCCGCGCGGGAGTTTCACATGACCGAGCCGTGGGTGCGGGAGGCGCAGCGCGCGCTCGTCCGCAACCGCCGGCAACTGCGGTGGCGGCAGCTTGGCCGCTCGCTCGCAAGGGCACTGCCCGAGTCGATCCATCGCCGGCTGCGCTCCGCGCTCGTCGGCCGGCGGGCGGCGCCGGAGCTTCCGGCGACGGAGGAACCGGCGCCCGCGGTGAATCCGGCCGCGGTGGCGCAGGCACGTCCCCGCTGATGGCCGCGCCGCTCCGCATCACGATCGTCCAGGGTGCATTTCTCCCGGTGCCGCCGCTGCTGGGGGGGGCCGTCGAGAAGGCCTGGCACGCGCTCGGCACCGAGTTCGCCCGCGATGGCCACCGCGTCGTGCATGTCAGCCGCTCGTATCCGGGACTGCCGGTGGCGGACGATGACTCCGGCGTCAGCCACCGGCGGGTTCCGGGTCATGACATGCCGCGGGCGCTCTGGCGGCTCAAACTGCTCGATCTGCGCTACACCTTGCGGGTCAGACGCGTGCTGCCCGTCGCGGACATTCTCGTTTCGAACACCTTCTGGCTGCCGGTCGTCGAGCGTCGCCGGTCGCGCGGAAGGCTGTACCTCCACGTCGCACGCCACCCGCGGGGCCAGTTGAAGCTGTACCCCCGTTCCGCGATCCTGCAGGCGGTCTCGACGCCCGTGCGCGATGCGATTCTGCGCGAGCTTCCCGCCGCCGCCGGCCGCGTCCGCGTCGTGCCTTATCCGCTCGCTCCGGCATCCCTGGCGCCCGCGGCGGCGGAGCCCGGCCGCGTGATCCTTTACGCCGGCCGCATCCATCCTGAAAAAGGCCTCCACCTGCTGATCGCCGCGTTCGGCCGGCTGGCGTCCGGTTGCGCACGCGAGTGGACGCTGCGGATTGTCGGGCCGTGGGAGACCGCGCAGGGCGGAGGCGGCGCCGCGTACCGCGACGCGCTGCAGGCTGCAGCGGCTCGCGCCGGAGGCCGGATCGAGATCGCCGGACCGGTGTTCGGCGAGCGGGAACTGGCGGCGGTCTATCGTCGCGCCGCCATCTTTGTTTATCCGTCGCTGGCGGAACGCGGCGAGACGTTCGGACTCGCCGTGCTCGAGGCCATGGCCGGCGGCTGCGTGCCCGTGGTGTCGGCGCTGGCGTGCTTCGGGGATTTCGTCCGCCCGCGGCAGAACGGCCTCGTCTTCGCGCACCGCGGACCCGATCCGGCCGGCGCGCTGGCGGACGCGCTGCAGGAGGCGCTGCTCGATGCGCGCTGGCGGCGGGAGGCCGCCCGCGCGGCGCGCGAAACCGCCTGCGGCTATGCGCTGCCGGAAATCGCCCTGAGGTTCCTGCGGGATTTCTCCGCCGTCATGGAACGGCCGGCAGCGGCTCGGTCATAGTGTGGACCATGGCTGCGGGACCAAACATGAACGGGGCGCTGCTCCGGCTGCTGGCCGGACTGCGCGACCAGGATGTGGTCGCGCTGCTCAATCGTGGCAATCGCGGCGACGGGCTGATTCATCGCGGCGGCCGGCTTCTGCTGGCGGAGGCGGGAATTTCCTGTCGCGAGCTGCGCGAAACGGAGCGCCTCGACGAGGTTCACGGAGACGCGCTGCTGGTCTACGGCGCCGGCGCGATGGGTCGCGGAACGCACACGCTTCCGCGGGTCGTCACCGCGCTCGCGCCGCGATTCGCGCAGGTGATCCTGCTGCCGTGCACGATCGACGTGAGGGAGCCCGGGGTCCGCCGGTTCGTGCGCTCATGGGACCGGAAGTACAGCGTGTTTTGCCGCGAGCTCGTCACGTTCGATTCGCTGCGCAGCGAAGGTGCGACGCCGCGCGCGATGCTGCTCGGCCATGATTTGGCCTTTCACGTCGACTACGGTCCGTGGGCGGCGCGCCCGGCGAGCGGCCGCGGCGGGCTGTTTCGCCGCGACAACGAGGCGGCTTACGGGCGGGTGCCGCGCAACCTGGCCGTGTGCGAGGACGCCTCCAACGGTTCCGATCGGGAGGCCGACCGGCTGCTCGACTACCTCGCGCCCCTGGCGGAGCTGCACACGGACCGGTGCCACGCCGCGATCGCGGCGGCGATGATGGGACGCAAGGTGGTGATGTACCGGAACAATTACTTCAAGAACCGCGCGATCTACGACCACAGCCTGGCCGGCATGCCGAATGTCCGGTTCGTCGAGCATACGCCGTTCTCGCTCCGGCAGTTCACGGCGAACCTGTACTGGGTGCGAATGCGGCCGCTCGAGATGAGGGTCCGGAGATTGTTTCAAGGACCGGTCGCGGCGCGTCACGGCGGATGACCTCGCGGCCGGCCGTGGCCACACCGCTGCCCGACACCGAGAACCCCGGGCGGAGGAAGGCGCCGGCCCGGAGGCCCAATGGTCACGGGGTGTCCGGCCAGTCGCTGGTGCGTCCCTCGGCATCGGCCGCGAGGACAATGTAAGTGGAGTTCGACTTCGCGTCGGGGTCGTGCACCCGCGTGCCGGCGGCCATCGAGACGGGATGCTCGAGATACGGCGAGTCGATCCACGTGTATGGGCCGCCGGGCGAATCCGCTCGATAAACCCGGTACTCCTTCGCGCCCGGGACCGGTTCCCAGGCGACATCGGCTCCGCCGGATCCGTGGACCACGGTCACGCGGGCGGGGCCTGCGATCTGCGGCGGCGGCCGGTAGCGGGCCAGGCCGTCCCGCACCAAAAGGTCGGCCAGTTCATAGAACGTCAGATCCGGCCAGTTCTTCCATCGTCCCTTCAACGTCTGCGCGTACCGGATCGCCTCCGTGATTCCGATCGCGCTGTGCTCGGCCGGGTCCTGCAGCAGGCGAATGAACGGCGCGCACGACCAGCCGAGCCAGCGGTGCGTGTGCGCCTGCCCGCGAAAAAAGTTGGCGCGCACCTCGCCCGGCGCGCCCGGCTGGTCCCGGGCCGCGACGCCGTGGTACCGGTCGGCCATGACATCGATGCAGTCGGTGTAGCGGCCGTACGCGAGCGGGTGCAGGTGCAGGTTTTCGTTCGCCAGCAGTTCGGTGGTCCGCAGCCAGAAATCACTGATCGCCTGGTAAAGGAAATCGGTCTGGTCGGGCGTGCGGGTCGGCGCGCCGGTGTACGGCCGCTGCCCGCGACCGAACACCGCGAGCAGCGGCGGGGCCGTCGCCAGGTCGCGGTAGAAGCGCACCAGTCCGTCGTCGCCCTCCCTGGCCCCGGCGGTGAGGCCGAACAGCACGGGCCCGAGTTGCATGTTCAGCGCGCGGTTGAAGCAGTCGATGTAGGGAAATCCCGCCGGATCGATCCGGCCGCCAAACTCCCGGACTCCGAGCGCCATGGCGTAGTCGACCGCATTCACCGCCGGAGGCGTGTCGACCAGCGCCACGACGGCGGCGGCGGCGCTCTGGGTGTACGTGATGTCGTACGGATCGAGCCGCCCGTAGGCGCGCCCCTTCTCGTCCTCCCGCAATTTCCGGCGCCCATGGTCCGTGATTCTCGCCGTGTCGTACCGCGCCCCTTCGACCAGGCTGGTCGCGTCCCCTTCCCGGCGGAGCGACACGCCTTTCAACAGCCCGGCGAGCCGGCTCGTCTGTCCGGCCGCGAGTTCCCGCCCCGCCTCCTGTCGCCAGCCGATCGGCTTCATTTCCCACATCAGCGCCATCAGGGCCGCGTGCAGTTCGTCCACGCCCGCCCCCGGCTCGTCCACGACCGCGACGAGCGGCTGCGCATGTTCCCGATAGACGCGCCACAGCGCTTCGGGCGAGTCGGCCGCCGCCGGGACGAGACGCACCTGGGTCCAGTACGCGTAGAGCGTGTTCTTCTCGCCCTCGCCACCGCGCTGCAGGCCATCCGGCCCCTGCAGGACCACCGCGCCACCCGTGCCGGCGCTCCACCGTCCGTTGCCGCCGCCGAGCACGAGCGGAACCGCGAGCAGCGCGGCGCCGGCGTCGGGGCGTTCGAGCGCCGTGACCGTGTAGGCCTGCTCGGCCCGCAGCGAATGAACCATGCCGGCAGGCACCCCGAGAAACCGTGGCGCCGGCCCCGTCGCGAGCCGGCCCGCGAGCAGCTGATTCTGCTTCACGTCGCCGCTGCCCGCACCGGGAAACAGCGTCGTCGTGACCACCAGTTCGCGCCCGTCGCGCGGAATCCGGAAGACCTGCGCGAGCGCGGCGCCACCGCCGGCTGGATACGTCACGACGATCTTCGCGAAGAGCGGGCCGGAGGCCCAACGCACCCTGGGCGGCGCGGCCGCGGCGTTCAGTTCGATGCGGCGCGGGCGTCCGGGTCCGCCCGCATCCACGACCACGACCCTCGGCGCGGCGCCGTCCGCCGTGAATTCCCAGCCGCCGCCGCGGCCCGGCACGGCGCGCAGCGCGCCCTGCCGCGTGAAGACGTATCCGCCGGCGGCGGTCGTGACGCGAATCCCGTCGCCCGATACCGCCACGGGAACGGCCGCGCCTCCGGGCGGCGCCGCGCCGGGCGGCCGGCGAACGAGGAGATACCCGCGCTTCTCCCCGGCCGCGAGGTGGATCGCGAACCAGAGGTGCGCCCGGGCAATGCCGCCGTCGGGCCCGCGGCGGACGTCGTCGGCCTGCCAGGGTACTCCGGCTCCCCCCGGGCCCGAGGACGCCGGCACGATCGCGAGGTCTTCGAGTGCGGCGCACTCGTTTTCGGCGAAAAAGAGCGGGACGCGCACGAGGTCGCCGTCCCGCGCGACGTTCGCGCGCTCCTCCACCGAGATCGTCCGCAGCACCCGGCCCGCGGTGGGCACAGCGCCCGGGATCGGCGGCGAATACGCGGCCGGAGGTCCGGCGAACGCGGACTCCTCCGGCGGAGGGCCCGCGGCGACGACCGACGCCGGGGCGAAAGCCGCGACCACCGCCAGCACGCATGGCAAAACACCGCCGGCACGCAGCGAGCGCCGGCGGCGCGGGAGCGCAGCAACACGGACCATGCGCCCGGCGACCGGCGGATTCCGCCCCAGTTCCCCGCCGGCAGTTACTGCTTTTACCGATGAGCGGTTAAGAGACGGGGGATGACGCGGCCCCTTGTCCGGCGGCCGGTTGCGAAACACCTTGGCCCGTGCCCCCGCCACCGGGCGGGGCAGGCGGTCGAGCCGGCGCCCATGGCCAATTTCCTTTTCATTCGCGACGACGATCCCGTGCGGCGCCAGTTCGCGGCGCTCCGGGCGCGGGAGCGGGTGGCGTTCCTTCCCCGGCTGCGCGCGGAACTCGCGTTGACGCCGCACTACGCCGTGACCTGGGCCGCCGCCGCCGGCGCACCGGTCGAGCAGCACTGCGCCCCCGAGCCGGATGACGGCGACTGCCTGCTCTTCGGCGAGCCGCTCGACGAGAAGGGCCGTCCGGTTTCCGCCGCCGATCTGGCGCGGCGGCACGACCTGCGCTGGAATGCGCCGAACGAGCTCAACGGCTACTACGCCGCCGTGCTCGCGCATCCGCACCGCGGCGTGCGGGTCGAGGCCGACGTGCTGGGCGTGTTTCCCATCTATTACTGGCAAGGCGCGGACGTGCTGCTCGTCGGGTCGAGTCCGGAGTTGTTTCGGTGCCACCCGTCCTTCCGGTCCAGGCTCGACCTCCACGGCGTTGCCGCGCTCCTGCTGACGAGCGGGATCGTCGGCGGCCGCACGCTCTGGCGGGGCGTGCGTCGTCTCGCCCCCGACCACCGCTTGCTCGCCGCGCCCGGGGCCGACGCCATCGAGCGGCCGCCGGACCCGCCGGCGATCGAACCCGCAATCGCCACTCTCGACGAGGCGGTTCGCGAGGCCTCGACGCTGCACCTGGAATTCCTGCGCGCCGGCCTGCAGAACTCCACCGCGCCGGGGCTGCTGCTCTCGGGCGGGCTGGATTCCCGGCACCTCGCCGGTTTCCTCACCACGCTTGGGCATCGGCCGCAGTGCCTCACGTTCGGGCAGTCCGGCGACCTGGATGTCGCCTGCGCGACGCAGGTGGCCCGCGCGCTGGACCTGCCGCAGACCCTGTGCGAGGTCGATCCGCAGGATTACGCCACGCATGCGGATTCGAGCATTCGCTGGGAGCAGTTGAGCGGCGGACTCTACGCGCTGCCGCTGGGCTGGAACCTCTGCGTGCACCCTCCGCCGGTCACGGTGGACCGGATCGTCTGCGGGCTGACGCTCGACGCCGTGATCGGCGGCCCGAAGGAGGTCGCGCCGGCGCGGGGTCCGCTGTCGTTCGAACAGCTGCGGATCGCCCGGCTTGGTTTCGCCCGCCGCAGCCTGGATCCGCTGATCGGATCGCCGGAGCTGGCCGGCGCCTGCGACGACGTGCGGCACGAACTCGTGCAGTCGTACCTGGCGGCCGGCCCGGCGGATCACCTCCGGGAATGGCGGATGAACCTGGCGCACCGGCATCGCTTCGCCGTCGGTGCGTGCGCGTGGCGCTATTCGCTCTTCGCCTGGCCGGTGATGCCCGCGCTCGACCGGCGGCTGCTCCGACTCGCCGCCCGCCTGCCGTGCGCCCTCACCGCGGGGCGGAGGGTCCAAACGCGGATGCTCGTCACCCGCTACCCGGCCCTCGCGCGCCTGGAACTCGACCGCAACTACCTCGACACGATGCCGCTGATCGGAGCGCCGCGCTCGCTCTGGTTCGATGTGCGCCGCCGCGCGACGAAGCTCCAGCGCCGCTGCCGGGCCTGGTTCGGCCGCGATCCGCGGTTCTACGTGCGGACCATGGGATTCGACAGTCCCGGCTGGCGGGTGGTCCGCGCGCTGGCCGATGGAGCGCGACCGGCGGCCGGACAGCTGTTCCGGCCGGAACTCTTCACGCGCCTCGCTCCCGATGCCCGCGTGAAGCTGCCGCGCGGGGCCGACCCGATTGCCCACTCCGCGCCATTGAAAAACACCGTCGGGCTGCTCCTGTGGCTGCGGCAGCAGGGCTGAATCCGTGACGGGTCGTGCGATGAACAAGGTCCCCGTCTCGGTCCTGATCCCGATCCGCAACGAGGAGTCGAATCTCCCCCGCTGCCTCCAGTCCGTGCGCTGGGCGGACGAGGTCATCGTCGTCGACTCGCAGAGCACGGACGGCTCCGTCGCGGTGGCCCGGCGGCACGGCGCGGCCGTCGTGCAGTTCGAATTCAACGGCGTCTGGCCGAAGAAGAAGAATTGGGCGCTCGAAAACCTGGCCTTCCGCCACGACTGGGTGCTGATCCTCGACGCGGATGAAGTGATGCCGGCGGCGGCGGAGGAGGAAATCGCCGGGGTCGTCGCGCACGACGGCCAGGGGCGTGCGGGGTACTGGATCAACCGGCGGTTCATGTTCATGGGCCGGTGGCTGCGCCATGCGTACTACCCGAACTGGAACCTGCGGCTGTTCAAACACCGGCTCGGACGGTACGAGCGACTCGTCCAGGGGCCGACCCATAGCGGCGACAACGAGGTGCACGAACACGTGCTCGTCGACGGCAGCACGGGGCGACTTCGTTGCGAGATGGACCACTACGCGTTCGCGTCGATCGACGCCTTTGTGGAAAAGCACAACCGCTACTCGAACTGGGAGGCGCGGCTGGCGATCGAGGAGGGGCTCGTGCAGGCGCGGGATACGGCACCGCAGTCCGCTCCGGTGCGGGTGCGACGGTCCTTGAAACGGCTCGCGCGCCACCTGCCGTTCCGACCGCTGCTGCGTTTCCTGTACGTGTACGTCTTCCAGGCCGGATTTCTCGACGGTCGCGAAGGCTACTACTTCGCGCGACTGCACGGGTTCTACGAATTTCTTGCCGTGGCGAAAACCGTCGAGCTGCGTCGAGGGCGTCCGGGACGGGAAGTCAGCGCCGCGCCCGAAACCGGCGAGCGCATGTCCGCCTGGGGCAGAGGATTCAACCCGCGGGAGGCCGATCCCGCACCTTCCCCTCACGGCCTCGGGCCGCCGGTCCCCTGACGCGACATGCGCTCGCCGATCGCAGGCGCCACGGGGACCCCGGCAGCAAGTACGACTGGCACGGTATTCCCGGTCTGATGTAGCCGGGCTCGCCGAGCCCGGTCGACAGCGCGGCCGGGGTGGAGGGACCGGCTCCGTCCGGTCCGCGAAGGTCGCCCGACGTTCGCGGACGACACGGAGGTCGTCCCTCCATCGATGCGATTCGCGGCCTGGTGATGCAGCCGAAGTCGCCAGCCAGGTGGCGCCGGTCTCCGGCTGCGTTACGACTTGTGCAATGCCAGCAGCGTGCGGCCGTGCGTGGCGGCGCCGGATTTCAGCGCCGATGCCACGGCGATCGAACCGGATGCGCGGTCGGCCGCCACCACCGCCGCGACGAGCGAGGGATCCGCCAGCGCTTTCACGGTCGCGAGGCCAAAATCCCATTCGCTCGCGATCGTGTGGTCCACGCTCCGCTCGAAGGTCAGCGGAAGCGTCACGCCGCGACTCACCATGTAACCGCGCAAGGTTTCCCGGCCGCCGAGATCGGACGGCACGTCGGCCATCGGCGCCGCGCTCGCGAGCCGGGCGAAATACGGCATGAAATCGCCCGCCGTCCGGGCACCGGCGGCCGGCTCGTTCGTCCCGGTTTCGCTCGTCCAGCGCAGGACGTAATCGGGAACTCCCGGCCGGTCGCCGAAATTCTGGTGATAATCGAACACGGCGTACGGTTCGCCGAGGCCGAGCGCGGCGATATCCTTCCGCATCGCGTTCTTGTGGATGATCACGGTGTCGATCCCGCGATCCCGCGCCGGCGCCGTCTCGGTCGTGTCCCAATTGCGGTTCGTGTCCTTGTCCGGATCGCTGGCGGTTCCGCGCCACAACCCGGCGAGTTCGCCGGTGGGATTCACGAAGGGATAAACGACGGTGACGTATTGCTGGCGGTACGCCCGCGCCTCGGGGCTGGTGGAGTTCAGGATCCAGTCGACCGCCGCCTCCAGGGCGACCTTGTTCTGCCCTTCATAGGGATGCTGCCCGCTGACCAGCATGACCAGCCGTGCGGGATGCGCCGCCGGATCGCGGATCGTGAACGCGTACAGCGGCATGTCCGGAATCGCCCGGCTGCACGCCGCCGATGCCGGCGCGCCCGACTGGTAGCCGATCATGAAACTGCCCGGGGTTGCCTCGCTCGGCGTCGGCGAGACCAGCGGGTGCGTGAAAACATCGGTCTCCAGCCACGAATAGAAATCGCCGACCGGGAAATGCTCGTTGATCGAGACATAGACCACGTCGTGCGTGAATGGCGCATCGTTGGCCGCCTCGACCCGCCGGTCTTTCCACGTGGAGCCGGTGCGCGTGTACCGGTCGAACGAATTCCAACTCACGGCATTCGGCTCGTAGCTCCAGACCGGCTTGATCTCATGAAGCGATGCCGAATCGCCGGCCAGCACCCGCGCGCCCGTGCCGGGCGCCGCCAGCGGCAGCCGGAAGACCGGCTTTCTGCCCTGCATTCCGCGAATCGCGAACAGCACGTTCCGCCACCGAACCGAGCCGTTCACCGCCTCGCTGGCGTGTGCCCGGGCGACGATCACCACCGTGGTGCCGTCGAAACGGGAATTCTGCGTGTCGAGGTTGCCGCCATCCGCCGGTTCCGCGAAGCACCCCGTGAACACCTCCGAGGCGACGGCCGGCGTCCCGAGGGCAAGGGACGATGCGGCCAGGAACAAGGCTCCGGAGAAGAGGTTGGCGCGCACGGACGAGTTTCTCGCCCGGCCAGTCCCCACCCTTCAAGCCGTCTTGTAGTCATTCCGCCGGATTCACCGCCCATTAACAAGCCCGGTGACTCGAACGGTAATGTTACCTAAGGACGGCTTCCGTCTGGTTCAGCCTGGAGACCTGCTTCTCATCCTTGATCCGGCTCACCAGCATCGTCGCCAGGTCCGCCTCCTCCGGCAGCGCGTTCGAGCGATCGAATTGCTGGAGCATGCGCGCGGCGTCCTGGCGTCGGTCCATGTCGGCCAGCACCGCCGCTCGCACCAGCGCCGCGGGGACGAGACTGGCCGGGTCCGGCCCGAGTTGCTCGACCAGATTCCACGCTTCCCGGGGCCGGTGCTGCTTCCAGAGCGCGAACGCGTACACCAGCCGCCGCTCCGTCGCATTGGGATCGGCCTGGTAGATCTCCCGGGCGGCGACGTAGGCCCGCGAGATGTCGAGTCCGCTCAGCATGCAGTAGTAGGCGAAGCCGGCGCGCCGGTCCTCGTCCAGCGGATGCGTCGACAGATACGAATCCAGCACCGCAACCAGCTCCGCCGTCCGCCCGGCGCCGCGGTAGTAGGTCATCAGCTCCTTGAACGTACCGGGGTCGCTCGGATCGATCGCGAAGATGCGGTTGAGCACGTCCATCTTCTCCGGTCGCCAGCGCCAGTGCGACGCGAGCGTCTCGAGCTCCTGGAGCTTCTCCTGGTCGCCGCCCGTCGCCGCCACGGCCGAACGCCAGTAGGACTGCGCGCCGTTGTCGTCTCCCCGCTCGCGGCACGCGTACGCGGTCAGGGCGAAGCGCAGGTGCTCGCAGTCCGGCCAGGAACTGCGGCGGAGTTGGGCCGCCAGCCCGGCCAGGTCGCCGACCGCGAGCAGCGAATCACTGGTCCGCATGTCCGTCGTCGCCCCCTGGCGGATGCTCTCCGGCATGATGCGCAGCCAACCGCGATTGCGGTCGATGGCGCCGCGTTCGCCGAGCGCGAGCAGTTTCTCGTCCTCGCCGCGTTCGCCGCGCAGCCGCACGACCTCGCTCGCCGCATATTCGGCGAGGCCTCGTTCCTCCGGCAGCAGGTCGGCGCCCTTCACTTCCGCCAGCAGGTCCGCCGCGGTCGCCGCGTCCCCGGTGGCGGCGTGATACAATGCCCGCAGCACGGTGCGCTCGGGCGTGCTCAGCGCGACGGGTCCGAGACGCCCGAGCAGCGCGAGCGCCTCCGCCGGCCGGTTCTGCTTGTACAGCGCGAGCGATTCGGTGGTGACGTAATACGGATTCTTCGGGTCCGCCTCGGCATCCTGGCGCGCCAGCTCGAACGCCCGCGTGAGGTTCGCGTCGAGCAGCATGCTCGAATAGGCGAAATTGTTGCGCAACATCGGGTCGTCGGGCGCATACTCCAGCTGCCGGGCGAAGATCCGGTTCAGATTCGCGGTGTGCCCCTGCGCGCGTTCCCAGGCCAGCAGCTGCCGGCTGATCGAAGGGTCCCGCGGCATGAGCGCGAACAGCTTCCACACCAGGTCGTACTGCTCCGACTGCCAGCCCCAGCGGCCGACCACCGCCAGGAGTTCCGTGGTGCTCCGGGCGCTGTCCCCCGCCCGGATCACGGCCAGCCGCCAGTAGCTCTCGGCCTCGGCGAGCCGGCCGGTCTTGCGCGCCGCGTAGGCGAGGAACGCGTTGCGCATGAACTCCCGCTTCCCCCACTGCGCCCCGGCGATCGCCCGGTCCAGCCGCGCCCAGTCGCCCCAGGCGAGATAGGCGCGGGCAATGGCCTCCTGCACGGCGACGTTCGCCTTCGTCTCCGCCGGCAGCGCATCGAACCAGCGGGTTGCCTCGGCCGTCGGTCCCTGCTCGCGGTCGTAGTCCACGAGCGCGACGACCGCGTCCGGCTCGCGCGCGAAATCCGCCCGCAACTGCCGCCGGTACGCCGCCGCACGCGCCGGATCGCCTTTCGCCAGCCCCGCGAGCATGAGCACCCGCTCCTTGCCCGTCAGCTTCGGGGCCGCCTCCAGCTCGCCCGCCAGCCACACCGCCCGGTCGGCGCGGCCCGTGTGCAGCGCGTCCCGCAGCAGCACGGTCAGGGCACGCACCCGCAGTTCGGGCACGTGGCTGATCGCCTCGGCCTGGGTCCGCAACTCCGGCCGCCGGTCCGCCGCGTCCTCCGACAGCTCGATCTTGAGCAGGTCGAGCCGGGCGGTGTCGTTCCGCGGCTCGAGGCTGAGCAGCGAGTAAAGGTGCAGCTTGGCCGCGACCATGCGGCCTGCGGCCTCGTAGGCCCGCGCCGCCAGCCGGTGAAACTCGGCGCTTTGCCGGCCGCTTGCGTCGACCGCCTCGATGGCGTCGATCGCATCGCGCTCGTCGTCGTACCGCAGCGCCAGCCGGATCAGGGCGAGGCGGTTCGCCAGCGTCGGCTCCAGCCGGACGACGTTCGACTGGTAATAGACGGCCTCCGGCGAGTCGCGGCCCTGCGCCGCCGCCGCCGCGAGCCGCCAGAGCACGACGCTGCGCTGGTCCTTCCGCAGCGCCTGCCGCACCGTGAGCAGCGCGTCGTCGAAATCGCCCTTCGCGATGAACCCCTGCGCCATCCGCGTCAGCCGTGCCTCGCGCCACTGCTGGTAGGCGGGGCCGGCGTACGTCCGCGCGACGTGGTAGGCCAGCGGGGCGCCGACCAGAAACACTGCGACGGCGGCGGCCCAGCGCCGCCAGCGGGGTCGCGACGGGCTCATCGCGGTCCCGGTCCCCGGGCGAGGCGCGCCGCCGGCGGAGTCACGATCACGTGCGCCAGCATCGCCCGGAGCCGGGCGCGCGCATCCTCGAGGTTGAGCGCCCCGCTGACGGCGATGCCGATGACCCGCTGGCCGAGATTGCGTTCGCCCCGGAGCGCGGAGCGCAACCGTTCCATCGAATCGGCCTGCCGGTACACCACCCGGTCGGCATAGGCCGCCTCGTTGTCCTCGATGATCGCGTGAAACACGTAGAGGTCGCGGCCCGCGTCGTCGAAGAGGTAGCTGACGAACGGGATCGGCAGCGCGCCCTCCTCGCAGACGAACGGCCCCGTCTCGGCCACGAGCCGGAGTCCGTTGGCCGGCAGGCAGACGGTGGGATAATGCCCGCCCGCGAGGAATTTGGATACGCGCCCGGGCTGCCAGCGAAGATAGTACATCTGCCACGCCAGGCCGCCCGCGCTGCGCCAGGAGGCGATGTGCCCCTCGTTGTATTTCAGCAGCACCCGGGCCCGCTCGCCCAGCGGGGCGAGGTGGAAACCGGGCTGTTCCGACGGCCAGCGCACGTCCCAGGCGATCGGCGCCGGGGCGTTACGCTCGTGGTAGGCATACCAGCCGGCGGTCGCGGCCTCGCTCACACCGAACCACGCCAGCCCCGCCACCGCGAACCAGAGTGGGAACGGCGCCTCCAGCCAGAGGTCGGGCCGCGGCGCGGACTCCGGCGGCGGCCGGAGCCGCCGGCGCTGGAACAGCTCCGCCAGTCCCCACCATGCCGCCAGGCAGAGGATCATCGCCGCATTGCCGACAACGTCATGCCATTTTTCGGTGAGCGCGTTCCCGCCCACGCCGCCGAGGTACGTGAGCACCAGGGTCCGGGCGAAGTTCAGCAGGAACGCCATCGCAAAGGACGCCAGCAGGAGCAACCCCCGCGACAGCCACCCCAGCCGGTGGAATTCCCCGAGGAACAGCGCCACCATGAACGCCGTCTGCAGCGAGCGGATCCCGCTGCACGCCTCCTCGATGTCGACCCAGGTGGAGCCGATCAGGATCAGGTTGCCGCGCGCGAGCGCGGGGTGGCCCGCGATCGTCAGCAGTTCCGCCGCCGCGGACGCGTTCCCATGCATCAGCGATTTGGTCACCGTGTCCTGGATCCACACCGGCCAGGGCAGCGCCGTGAAACAGAACAGCACGGGGAAGACGCAGTACCGGAGCCCGCGACCGCCGGCCAGCGCGTGGACGGCGGAAAGCGAGATGCCGGCCAGGATCGCCGCCATCGTCCAGTTGATCTTCACCCAGTCCGGGTTCGCCTCCTGCACCGCGCGCACCGGCAGGTAGCACAGCAGCAGCAGGGCCGGAACCAGCAGCCACCATCCGCGATGCGCCGGTCGGAAGCTGGCCGGCCGCGTGCGCCAGCGCTCCCGGAATAGGTACGCCGCCAGCAGCGGCACCGCCCAGCCGTAGGCGTAGGTCGGATCGACCGACCACTCCAGGCGCTGCTGGTTGAACGCCAGCAGCCAGGCCACCGTGACCAGTCCGAGGCACGCCCACCACGCCAGTCCCAGCCGCCGCAGCGTCATGTGGGCGGTGACGAAACGGTAATCGGACGTGTCGGGACCCGGGGCGGCGCGCATAACCGCGCTATTGACGCCTCAAAGCCGCGAAGGTTCGTGCTGGCCCACGAGCGCCCCGGAATCCGCCGTGCCGGCGACCACCTCTTCCAGGACCCGCGTGAACTGGGGCAGCACCACCGCCGGACTGAACCGTTCCGCCCAACGCGTGTGCCGCGCCAGGTGGGCGAGCCAGCCCCGGTCCTCGCTCATGCGCTGCAGCGTGGCCGCGAGCTCGTCGGCCTGTCCGGGGAGCACGTTGACGCCGAACCGGCCTTCGGCCACGGCCCGCGCCAGCTCGCTGTCGGCGTCGGCGACCGTCACGACCGGCACTCCGGCGCGCAGCAGCGACAGCAGCTTGCTCGGGAAGAAGTGCTGCCCGGTGCCGCTCGCCTGCGTGATCAGGCCGACATCCGCATCGTTCAGCATCAGGCCGTATTCCTCATCGCTCAGCAGCGGCAGCAGCCGGACCTCCGGGATCCGCAGCTCCTCGACCCGGCGCTTCACCGCGGCCCGCTCGGCCCCGGCTCCGGCGATGACGATCGAGACGCGAGGCGGGCTGTCGGGCGCGGCCCCGGCGTGCAGCCGGCAGGCGGCTTCGACGAGCACCCCGATCGCCTGTTTCCGTCCGAGATTCCCCGAGTACACCGCCAGGAGATTTCCGGCGGGAATGCCGAAGCGGCGCCGGAACAGTCCGGACTCCCGCGCCGGTGCCTCGGAAAACCGCAGCCAGTTAGGCAGATACACCCGCTTGGTCCGCGGCACGCTCTTGCGCCGGAATTCCTGCATGATCCCCTCCGAGATCCCGCAGACGGCGGCCGCATGCCGGTACGCGAAACGTTCGAGCGCGTAGAGCATCCGGATGAACGTCCGCCCCCGGATCATCCCGAGTCCCACCGCCGCCGCCGGTTGCAGGTCCTGCACGTGGAAGAAATACGGGCTCCGCTTCACGCGGGTCACCAGCCAGGCGCAGAATCCGAGCAGCAGCGGAGGGCTGACGACGATGTACGCGTCCGCCCGCGGCAGCAGCAGCACCCGGAGCAGTGACGACACCCCGAAGCTGAACTCGTGCAGGATGCGCCGGCGCGTCGTGACCCGCGACGGGACGTACTGCGCGCAGCGAAAGACCTTTACGCCGTTGACCTCGTCCGTCCGATACCAGCGATGGCGATCCGCGTGCGCCTTGCGCCACTGCGGATAGTAGGCGAATCCGGTCACGACGGACACCTCGTGCGACTCGGCCGCGAGATATTCCGCCAGCTCGGCGTTGAACGGAGCGATCCCGGTCGATTCGGGCCGGTAATTGATTCCCCAGAGTGTGACTTTCATGCGGCGCTGCGGCTGACCTCCGCCGGGCGTGTCCTTCGCGCCGGGGCGCGTCGGCCGATACGGAAAATCGAAGCCCCACCGTAGTCTCCTTGCCGCGCCCACGAAATCGGGCCGCGCCCCCTTCCGTCGGACCGATGTTCCCGACGCCGCGCCCGGCGGGGCTTCCCATGGAGTTTCTCCGGTGAATACAGGAATCGAGGCGGCGCGCGGAACCATTCGCCGCGCCGGCGGGTCGCACCGCGCCCCCCGCCCCCCTCGCGCGGAACCCCGCGCCCCGGCCGCGTACAGTCGCCCCGGTGCCGGTTTCTATACAGCACGTGATTCGGGGGCTGGCCGGTCTCGTGGCGGCCACAGTGCTGCCGCCGTGGATGCGCGCCGCACCGGCGGCGGACACCGGCGCGGCTGCGCCCCCCGCCGCGCGGGTCACCCTCAACATCCGTGACTTCGGCGCGATCGGCGACGGGCGCGTGCACCCCGTGAGCGAATGGGTGCGCGCCGGTCGGTTCGCCTCGCTGCGCGCGATCCGCCAGCGCTACCCGTTCGTCGACGCCTTCGACTGGAGCATCGACGAGGTGGCCTTTGCCCGGGCGAAGCTGGCCCTGCCGGCCGCGGGCGGCACGATCTACTTCCCGGTCGGGCACTACGTCACCGGACATTACCCGTGGCGGATCTGGCGCGACCATGTGCGGCTGACCGGGGATGGCGCCGACCGCACCATCCTCTCGACCGCGCCCGGGATCGCCGAAGGCATGTCGGTGGCGCCGTACCGGCACGCCGGCTGGCTGGAGGGGCCGCAGCGCGAGTATCCGTATTCCGCCGACAGCGGGGCGCGCGGCGACGACGTGATCCGGCTGGTCGCCGCCGCGCGGACCGGCGACTTCCACCGCGGGGACCTGGTGTTCATCCGCGACGGCGCGAACCGGTACGACCAGGACTACGGCGAGTTCAACGAGGTCACGGGCGTGGAACCCGGCGGCCGGCTGCGCCTGAAGTATCCTTTCGCGCGCGACTACACGCTGGCGGCGTTCAACTGGGCGGCGGAGACCGCGGCTCCCTTCGTCCTGCCCGGCCGTGGCCGCTCGGTCCGGGTCCGCCTCCGGCCCGGCGGCTTCGTTCCGCCGCCGCGGACGATCGTGAGCATTGGCGAAAACGTGTTCGCCGTGCAGCGGGCCCTGGGCAATCCCTTCGCCGGACCGGCGGTGACCCTCGGCGACGATGGTCCGGCCAACGCGCCGGCCGGCACCGTCGTGCCCGCCGGCGCGCGCCTGGGCCGGGCGCGCACCCTGCTGCGGCTGACCGAGTCCACGCGCAATTTCCGCTGCGAGAACCTCCGGATCGTCGGCCATCGGAAGGCGCTGGATCTGTCGAACACCTACCAGACCGCGCTCGCCGATTGCACCCTCGTGCGCGACCTGCGCGCCGGCGGCTTCCGCGGTGGGCTGACGATCGACGGCGATGGCGGGCGGTTCGCCCGGTTCGAGCGGTGCCGGATCGTCGCCCGGCCGCCCGTCGGGATGCAGTTCGCCCGCTCCTTCGGCGACGTCGTGTTTTCCGGGTGCACGTTCGTCGACACCAACGTGGCGTTCACCGAATTCGCTTTCGATTGCGAGGTCACCCGCTGCACGTTCCAGGTCCGCGGCGGCCCGGATCTCACCAGCGTCGTGATCGCCGGAAAATCGTGCGGCGACGTGCGCATCCTCGACAACGAGATCCACGCCAGCGGCGTTCGCGCCGTCTTCGACGGCTGGAGCGACATCCAGTCGCAGAAGCACGGCGGCGGTGGCGAGACCGTGGTCCGCGGCAATTCGATCGAGACCGACCACGGAACCCACGTCTTCACCCTGCCGCCCTCGGCCGGGCTGGCGATCGAGGACAACCGCGTGACCGACCGGTGAGACGGAGACCGGCGCGTCGGGTGGAAACCGCAACGGGGATTTCCGACCCTGCAAACCGGGGACGTTTCCGTTGGCCGGGTCTTGCCTTCCGGGGCCGGCAACACAAGACGTTGCATCCCTTTTCCCGATCATGGCCAGCTCCACCGCCCGCCCTGCCCCGCCCGACAACGCCGCCGATCCGGTCGCGGCGCCCCCGCTGTTCGGCTGGCTGGACCGTCGCGGGGCCGGCGTCCTGCTGCACCCGACCGCGCTGCCGAGCCCCTACGGCATCGGCGCCCTCGACGACGAGGCCATCACGCTGCTCGACTTTTTCGCCGGCGCGGGGATCTCGTCATGGCAGCTCTGCCCGCTGGGCCCGACCGGCTATGGCGACTCGCCCTACCAGTGCTTTTCCGCCTTCGCCGGCAATCCGCACCTGATCGATCCGGGCGCCCTCGTTCGCGCCGGACTGCTCCCGGCCGAGTCGGTCGCACCGCTGCGCGCGCTCGATCCGGAGCACGTCGACTTCGGCGCGCTGCACCAGCTGAAGCGCCCGCTGCTCTTCGCGGCCCACCGGACGTGGAAGGAACGCCGCGGGCTGAAGCTGCCGTACGGCGATTTCGACACGTTCCGCACGCATCACGCGTCCTGGCTGCAATCCTACGGGGCGTTTTCGGCGCTGAAGGATCATTTCGACTGCCGTCCCTGGTGGGAGTGGCCGGCCGAGGCCCGCTCGTACGCCGCCGCGCACAAGTCAGGCCTGCTCGCGCAGGTGGCCGACCGCGCCGAAGCCTACGAGTTCATCCAGTACCTCTTCTTCGGCCAGTGGGCCCGCATCCGCGAGCATGCGGCGGCGCTCGAGATCGCCCTCATCGGCGACGCGCCGATCTTCGCGGCGATGGACAGCGCCGACGTCTGGGCGCATCCGAAACTGTTCCGCCTCGACCGGCAGACCGGCCGGCCGACCGTCGTCGCTGGCGTGCCGCCCGATTATTTCTCCGCCGATGGCCAGCTCTGGGGCAACCCGCTCTACGACTGGCCCGAGCATCAGGCGGACGGCTACGCCTGGTGGATCGCGCGGCTGCGGGCGAATTTCGAGCTGTACGACATCGTGCGCATCGACCACTTCCGCGGCTTCGACACCTACTGGTCGATTCCCGCCGGCGCGAAGAACGCCCGGACCGGCCGGTGGGAAAAGGGGCCGGGGCTGAATTTCTTCGAGACGTTGCAGGCGGCCTTGCCGGACGCGAAGCTGATCGCGGAGGACCTCGGCGACCTGACGCCGTCGGTGATCGACCTGCGCGAGGGCACCGGCCTGCCCGGCATGGCGATCCTGCAGTTCGCGTTCGGCGGCGGCGCCGACAATCTCTACCTGCCCCACAACCACCGCGCCAACTGCGTGGTGTACCCGGGGACCCACGATAACGACACGACGCTCGGCTGGTATGCCTCCCTCGACGAGGGCGTCCGCGACCACGTGCGGCGGTACCTGCGGGTCAGCGGCCGCGAAATCGGCTGGGACTTCGTTCGCGCCGCGTACGCCTCCGTGTGCAATCTCGCGGTCATCCCGCTGCAGGACCTGCTCACGCTCGGGCCGGCCGGCCGGTTCAACACCCCCGGCACGTCGCAGGGCAACTGGACCTGGCGCTACCGGCCGGAACAGCTGCGGGCGCTGCGCGACGGGGCCTCGGGCTACCTGCTCGAGCTCGCCCACCTCTACGGCCGCGTGGAGGTCGAGAAGCCGGCGCCGGCAAAGAGCTGATCCGGTGCCCCCTTCCTGCTCGGTCCGGCCCGCGGCCGCTAGATCTCCGGCGTGCCGGTGCGGCGTTCGGCCGTGAGGAATTCCGCGATGCGGGGCACCGCCTCGACCCGCGCGTCCTCGAGCACGTAATGGCCGGCGTCCGCGATCCGGTCGACCGTCGCGTTCGGCAGGAACTGGCGCCAGCGGGCGAGAAACTGGTCGTTGAAACAGAAATCGCGGCCGCCCCACACGATCAGCGCCGGACGATCGCGCCAGCAGGGCAGCGCCGCCTCGACCGCCGCCAGCGTGCGCCAGCTCCGGTGCGACGTGTGCAGCGGGATATCGCGCACGAACTCCGCCACCGCGATCCGGTTCGCCCATGAGTCGTAGGGCAGCAGATACGCCCGCTTCTCGTCCACCGAGAGCGAGCGCCGGCGCATCGCCATCCAGGTCGCCGGCGCGGCGAATCCGTTCAGTCCGCGGACCAGCAGCGGACCGAGGCCCGGCAGCTTGCACAGCGCGATCCGCCCCGGGATCGCCGGCAGCGCGAACGCCGCGGTGTTCAGGATCACGAGCCGGCCGATCAGCTCCGGATGCCGGGCCGCGAATCCAAAGCCGATCGCGCCGCCCCAGTCGTGCACCACGAGGTGCACCCGTTGCAGTCCGAGGTGGGTCACCAGCGCCTCGACGTCGGCGATCCGGCGCTCGAGCGTGTAGTCGTAGCCGGCGGGTTTGTCCGAAAGCCCCATGCCGACATGATCCGGCGCCACGCAGCGCAGCCACGGCGCCAGCGAGCGCACCAGCACCCGGAAATGGAAGGACCAGGTCGGGTTCCCGTGCAGCATCAGCACCGCCTCCGGGCGGCGCGGTCCCTCGTCGAGGTAGCTCAGGCCCGCGCCTGCCGGCGTGGTGAAGCGCCGCGGCTCGAACGGGTAGAGCCGCACCAGCCAGTCGGGCAGCGGAGCGTGGTGATCGGTCATGTTGGTCATCGAGCGGACGGGACTTTCGCGGCGCGAACGCCTCACCACTCCAGCGCCAGCATCAGGCAGTTCAGCCCGCTGCCGATGCCGAGCAGGCCGACGCGGTCGCCCTCGCGAACGGCGGCCGCGGCGATCGCGGCCGCCAGCGTGCCGGGCAGCGCCACCGATCCGGTGTTGCCGAGCGTTTCGAACGTCGAGAAATCCCGCGCGAGATCCAGGCCCAGCGCCTGGTAGAGCTTCCGCCGGTGGACGCTGCCGACTTGATGGCAGATGAACCGGTCGAAGCCGGCGCCCTGCTCCCGGACAAACTCGCTCCACGTCGCCTGCGCCAGCTCCACGCCGGCGATCAGCAGCTGCTCCGAGTCGGTCTGCATCACCAGCGATTCGGCCGCGTAGGTGTCGCCCTGGCACAGCTCGCTGTGGCGCGTCGCCGCCCGGGCGATCCCGCCGCGCAGCCGGTGGGGCCGCCCCTGGACGAGCGAATCGTGGCACAGGATCGCCGCCACCGCGCCCGAGCCGATGGTGAGGTTGGCGAAGTACGGCTTGATCTCGTTCCGGCTGAGCGGCTGCTCCAGCAGCAGCCGCACGGTCTGTTCCACCAGCGGGCGCCCGTTTTCGCCGGACACCACCATCGCCCCGCGAATCTGGCCGCTCTCGATCAGTCCCGCCGCCAGGGTCAGCGCATTCAGAAATCCGAGACAGGCGTTGGACACATCCAGCACCTGGGCCGATTCCGGCAGCCCGAGCTTGCGATGAGCGAACGACGCCGTGGCCGGTTCGAGCATGTCCCGGCTGACCGCCGCGTGGACGAACAAGCCGATCTGCCCGACCGGGAAATGGGACTGCGCGAGGGCCGCGCGTCCGGCGGCGGCGCTGGCGTCGGATGCCCGGGTTCCGACCGGCCACATCCGGCGCTCCCGGATGCCGGTCATCAACTCGAGCCGGCCGGCCGGCAGCTTCAGCCGCTCGTACAGCGGCCGCAGCCGCTCCTCGAGCTGCGCCGAGGTCCAAATCTCGTCGGGCAGCGCCAGGGCCAGTGACTCGACGCAAACGTGCTCAAACCGCATGGGTGGGAAAAACCGTCGACGCCGGACGTCCGGAAGCCGGATCCGCCAGCCGGGTTGACGCTCGCTCGCGGATGCCGGGCAGGAGTTCGTCCCGGCTCATTTGGCGCCGGCCTCCGGCATTGCCCGCGGCGTCGCCGTCGCGGGCCGCATCGCCAGCCGGATGACCTCCTGATCGAAGCCGTTCGCGCCGAGCCCGGCATCGACCACCAGCGTGGCGCCGTTGATCCCGCTGCTGCGTTCGCTGAGCAGGAACAGCGCCGCATCGGCGACCTCCTCGGTGCGAAGGTTGCGCTTCCGGTACGTCAGCTTCTCCGCGTACAGGTAGCTCTCGAGATAGCCGGGAATGCCCGCGGACGCGCTGGTCTTGAGCGGCCCGGCCCCGACGACGTTGAACCGCACTTCGCTGTCCGCGCTGAACGACTTCGCGAGGAACCGGCTAGCGGACTCCAGCGCCGCCTTCACCGGCCCCATGTACCCGTAGTTGTCCGGCGTCACCTGGAGCGACGAAATCCCGATCGCCACCACCGCGGCGCTTTTCGCCAGGTGCGGCTTGAATGCCTGCGCGATCTCCACCAGCGAAAACGCGGACACCGCCATCGCCTGGAGGAAGTCGGCCCGGCGCGTCTCGTGGAACGGCCGGACGCCGTCACGGTAATTCGCATACGCGATCGAGTGCACGAGCCCGTGCAGCGGCGCGTGTCCGGCGGCCGCGATCTCCGCCGCCAGCCGGGCCGGCGCCCGGTCCTGCTCCACGTCGCAGACGAACACCGGCCGGCCCGCCAGCAGCGCCGCGAGCGACTGCCGCCGGGCGTCGGAGCGGACGCTGTAGAGCACCGTCGCCCCCTGCTCCTCCAGCGACCGGGCAACGTGCCACGCCACGCTCCGCCGGTTGGCGACGCCGAAAACCACGAATGTCTTGCCGCCGAGCTGGAGAAAATCAGGCATGGAGATTGCGGCGGGAACCGGCGCACGCGCGACCCGGCGGGCGGTCGCGGGGGCGCTCTAGTTTTCCGGCACCTTCCAGGCGACGGCGAAATCGACGGTCAGCACGCGCTTGTCGCCGTTGCGCACGCTTCCGCTCATCATCGTGAAACCGGCGACGACTTCCTTCCGTTTCACGTCGATCGTGATCGTATCGCCCGGATACACCGGGCTCCGGAAGCGCACCGCGTTGATCTTCGCCAGCAGCGGCATGCCCGCGCCGGGCGAGGCGCCGGTCGCCTGCGCCTGCCGCGCCAGGTAGAGGCAGCCGGCCTGGAACACCGCCTCGCACAGCAGCACCCCCGGCGTGATCGGCGCGCCGGGATAGTGGCCGGAGTAGAACGCCTCCTCGCGATGGAAGGTCCGCTGGGCCGTCAGGCCGTCAGGGGCCTCGGCCACGATCTTGTCCACGAACAGGAACGGCGGACGATGCGGAATCAGGGCGGTGATGGTGTCCATGCAGCGGGAGGAATGGCGGCGGGATGAGCGGCAGAGCGTCTGCGCTCGAACAGCAGCTTGTCGATCCGGTTCGCAACGATCACGCCATAATTGATCGTGCCGAGCCAGCCCGACATGATGATGCCGACCGAGCCGGCGTGATACAGCCCGGGCAGGTTGTCGGGCAGATCCATCGAAACTTTCAGCCCCTCGAACTTGGTGCCGAAAGAGGTGCCGCCGACGTGCCGGGTATACCGCTCGATCGTCCGCGGCGTCGCCGCCTCGCGCCAGTCGATCTTCGCGCGCACCCCGGGGATGAAGCGCTCCAGCGCGGCAATCGACTCCTCGATCAGCCGCTCCTTCTCCCGCTCGTAGTCCTCGGGCGCCAGGCTCTGCCAGTCGCCGTACCGGCCGTTCAGCGACACGACCACGGTGTACCGCCCGCTCCCTGGTCGCGTCTCCGGGTAGTAGACCGAGAACGTGCGGCTGGTGGTCCGAAAATCGGTCAGCGCGGCGCTGTCGAACCGCGGATGTTCCGACGTGAACACGAGATCGCCGATCCGGGGAATGCTCTCGCCCGCCCGGATCCCGAGGTACACCTGGCACGAACTCGAGTTGACGCGCACGGCCCGGGCCGCGGCGACGTAGCCGGCCGGCAGGTTCTCCTCGCCCGCGAGACGAAACACCGTGTTTTTGACGTTCGCGTTCGACAGCACCGCCTTGGCGCGCACCACGCGTCCGCCCTTCGCCACGATGCCGGCCGCCTGCTTCCGGCCGTCGCGCTCCTCGACGAGAATGCGCTCGACCAGGACTTTCTTCCGCAGTTCGACGCCGTTTCGTTTCAGCTCGGCGGCCATCTGCTCGATCAGCCGGTCGGAGCCGCCGCGGAACGTGTAGACGCCGGCGCCCATGAAGTTGGAAAACACGATGCCGTAGGTGATCGCCGGGTCGTCGAGGGTCGATCCGTTGGCGTAGGCGATCGGCTCCATCAGCAGCCGTTTCACGTCGTCGCGACCCGGAAAGAATCGTTCGAACATCTCGCCCGTCGTCTCCGGGTTCGCGTCGTAGTAGTTCATCGCCCGGAGGTGCTCGTAGAACGCCTCCACCGTCGCGCGCGGAACCCGGAACTGCTCGACCAGCACCCGCGTGTAATCGTCACGGGTGAACGTAGTCGTGACGTCCATCTGCGGATTCACGAAGCGGATCTCCTTCAGCGGCACGATCGAGTCCGCGATCTCCTTCGTCCAGTATTTGCGGCACGACTTGACCATCCCGATGGGAAATCCGTGCAGGGAAATGTCGAAGATGTGGCCGCCCTTGCGCGTGAACCACGTCGCCAGCCCGCCGAACTGGTAATGGTGCTCGAGCAGGAGGACGCGATGGCCGGCCTTGGCGAGCACGTTGGCTCCGGTGAGGCCGCCCAGACCGCTGCCGATGACGATCACATCGTACTCGTCGTCGACCCCTTTGAGCCAGTCGTATGCCATGAAAGCGTCCGAGTGAAGGCACCCGCGGACCCGGCGCAAGGGAGGAATGTGCCGCGGACGGGACGAGAGGCCACCGGTGCGAGCGGCCGGCATCGCCTGCAAGCAGGCTCCTACAGAAGGATCCGCCGGTTGCCTTGCGTCGCCTCAGCTTGTAGGAGCCTGCTCGCAGGCGATGCTTGGTTTCCGGCGCAGGAGCCTGCTTGCAGGCGATGCTTGGTTTCCGACGTAGGAGCCTACTCGCAGGCGATGCCCGGTTTCCGACGCAGGAGCCTGCTCGCAGGCGATGCTTGGTTTCCGGAGCAGGAGCGGCTTTATGCCGCGATCCGGGACGCTTCCGACATTCGATCGCGGCGTAAAGCCGCTCCTACAATCTGACGGCACGCGCGCTGCGCTCCGACGTAGGAGCCTGCTCGCAGGCGAGGTTCGGTTTCCGGCGCAGGAGCCTGCTCGCAGGCGGCCATTCTGCCGAGCCGCGCGAGGTGGTCTGGTTCAAAGGGACGCGAAACGCAGGCACGGATCGCCTGCAAGCAGGCTCCTACCCCGACATGTGCCGCCGTACCGGCTGCGCCGCACGATCTGGCGCGCCGGCGTTCAGAGCTTCAATGCCCGGAGGTATTGCAGGCTCTCCGGAATGCATTTCAGCGGGGTCGGCGTCTCGTCCTCGAGAAGGTAATGCTGCACCCCGACCTCCTGCGCCGTGCTCAGGACCGCCCGCCAGTCGATCTGTCCATCGCCGACCGCCACGTTGTCCGTCGGCGGCGCGGATCCGGTCTCGTTGCGCTCCGTCGCCCCCTTCCGCATGTCTTTCACGTGCATCAGCTCCCAGCGGCTGCCGTATTTCTTCAGCAGCGTCACGGGATCCTGTCCGGCGTGCAGCACCCAGAAGACATCCATCTCCAGCACGAGATTCTCCGGCTTCGTCTCGCGCACGATCACATCGCACGGCGTCTCGCCGGAGGGCGACACCGTGAATTCAAAACCGTGGGGGTGCCATCCGAACTGCAGGCCGGCGGCGTGGATCGCGGCGCCCCAGCGGTTGAAATCGGCCGCGACCTGGTGCGCCTGCTCGATCGTCAGCGGCGCCGTGTGCGGAATCCACGGCATGACGATGTAATGCGCGCCGAGCGTCTTCGCCGTGTGGATCACGTCGTCCACGTTCTTCTGGAGGAGGCCGTAGTCGGCGTGGATGCCGATCGCAACCAGCCCGCGCGACTTCAGGTCCGCGGCGTACTGGTCGAGCGTCAGCGTGCCGAGGCCGGCGGTCTCGATTTCGGTCACACCGAATTGACGGACGAGATC
The DNA here is from genome assembly GCA_963705935.1 of uncultured Verrucomicrobiae bacterium. Lineage (GTDB taxonomy): Bacteria > Verrucomicrobiota > Verrucomicrobiia > Opitutales > Opitutaceae > Opitutus. Next base: position 1,349,522 of record OY970130.1, read on the forward strand.
GAGCGCCTTGGGCGTGTCCGTTTTCGACGTCGCGCGCAGGCTCCACATCTGGAGGCCGAGATGCTGATGGAAATCGGGCCCGGGCTGGGCCGCGAACGCGGCCGGGGCGAGGGCCGCCAGGATGGGGAGAAGCAAACGAGTTTTCATGGGGGTTGGCGGGTTGACGTTCACGCCCGCGAAAGGTTTTGCAAGGCGCGAGCGAACGGCGCGGCCGTCAACCACCGCCGCCCAGCAGCAGGTTGAAGTTCGTCACGAGCACGCCGCTGGTCAGCGCCCCCATGATGCCCATCCCGCCCTGGTCGTTGCCGATGATGAACAGGTTCTTCACCGGCGTGCGACCGTCGAACGTCTTCTGCGCGCCGCCGTAGATCGTGCCGCCCGGATGCCGGGTGTAGTGCTCGACCGTCAGTGGCGTGAAGCTGTCCTCCACCACGGGCCGCACGTTCGCCAGTTCCGGATAGAACGGCGCGCTCGCGGCGAGCAGCTCCGCCGTGTAGCGGCTCTTCTGCGCGGCGTACGCCGCCTCGTCCAGTCCCTCCCATTCCCCGGACCGCGAAAAGCAGGAGATCTTGAAATGCGCCGGCACCGGCTCCGGAAACGCGTAGCTGTCCGAGGCCGAATAGGTGAGGATGTCCGTGAACGGCCGGTCCCCGGGGACGCGCCACTCGAGCCGCGGCGTGCGACACACGAAGTGCAGCGTGTCGCGAATGCCGATCGTCTCCAGCGGCCGGTCGTACGCGCCGATCCACTGGAAGACCGAGATGGTTCCGGCCTCGCCCCACGCGGCGCCGCACAGCCGGCCGGTCTCCACCAGCCCGGCGGAGGACAACACCCGGTCCGCTTCCAGTTCGCGGCCGTCGGCGAGCCGCACGCGCGCCACCCGGTCACCGCTCGTCTCGAGGGCGGCGACTTCGGTCCGGCGCAGCAACTCGCCGCCGAGCGCACCATACCGCGCCTCCAGCCGCTCGAGCAGCGTGCGCATGTCGGGCGGACTTCCACAGCCCTCGAGCAGCAGCGAGCGAAAGAGGACCGAAAACATTCGCGAGTCGATCGCACCCTCACGATAGCCGCCGTACGTCAGGATCGGCAGCGCCAGCGCGTCCCGCAGCTCCGGCGCCCGGATGAACTCCGCCAAAAACGCGAAACAGTCCGGGTGCGCGGCCGCCGGCCGGCTGCTCTCCTCGCCGACCGCCGCGACCAGCCGGCGGTAGCCGTCCGCCTCGCCCGGGAACGCGGCCGCCACCGAACCCGCGAGCGTGGCCGGGTCGTTGTCGAACGTCAGGGTCAGCCCGGGCAGGCTGATGCGCGACGCATGCCGCGGCGGATACAGCGCGAGGTCCTCCGGCGCGAGCCCGAGCTGGCGCTCGATCAGCCCCCGCCCCCAGCGCCGGCTGTGCACGCGAAAATTCGTCACCGTGTGCAGCCCGTTGCTGAACAGGTGCGCGCGGCTCTGCTTGTGGTAATACGAGTTCAGGCCGCCCAGCTTGCTGTGGGCCTCGACGATCAGGACGCGCCGGAAAAACTGCGCGCAGCGGATGCCGGCGCCCAGGCCCGACAAACCGGCCCCGATGATCACGACGTCGTAATGGGCCGGGTTCACGCGCGGTCGGGTTCAGCGATCGGTCCGACCGGCCGGCGGGCGCCAAACAAAAAGCCGGCCTGACGGACCGGCTCGCCCCCGCATCGGTGCACCGCGCTCAGCTCTTGCCGGCAAGGGCGTTGAATTTCGGCGTGAGGTACTCCGCCGAACTGTCGAGCGAGGCGAGCTGGATGTACTCCTTTTCCGGCACCTCGATGCCGTAGCGCTTGCGCAGCTCCATGACGATGTCGAGAAAGTCCATGGAATCGAGCTGAAGCTGGTCGCGCAGCCGCACCCCCGGTTGCACCTTGCTCAGGTCTTCGTCCGGGGCGATGTCCGCAATGATGTCGAGCACCACCTTCTTGCATTCGTCTTTGGTCATTTCAGGTGTTCGCGATTAGGGTACAAACCGCTTAACAATCAACGCGGAATTTATCCCGAGCATCCCGAAGGAGTTGTTCAGGATCGTGTCGACCCGCGCAACCTTCCGCGACTGATTGAGTACCAGCCCCGGCAGCGCGCAGGCCGGATCGAGATCGTCGACGTTGATCGTCGGATGGACGATCAGGTCGTCGAAGGACGGCAGGTTGCCCGCCAGTTCGAGCGCGCCCGCCGCGCCCATGCAGTGGCCGATGTAGCCCTTCGTGTTGTTGACGTGCGTGTCCGGACAGCCTTCGCCGAACACCGCCCGCATCGCCTCGCATTCCTGGATGTCGCCCAGCGGCGTCGCCGTCGCGTGGGTGTTCACGATGTGGATGTCGCGCGCCGTCAGCCCCGCCCGCGCGATCGCCGCCCGCATGCACTCCGCCTGCCGCGTGGGATTCGGCAGCACGTAGTCGCTCGCGTCGGAATTCACGTGATAGCCCGCGATCTCGCCGTAAACGTGCGCGCCCCGCGCCTGGGCATCCTCCAGCCGCTCGAGCGTGAACAGGCCCGCCGCCCTCGCTGATCACGATGCCGTTGCGCGCACGGTCGAACGGCCGCGACGCCTTTTTCGGATCCTCGTGCGTGGCCAGCGCGTTCTGCGATTTGAACCCGGCGAAGATCCCGAAGGTGTGGATGCTCTCGCTGACCCCGCCGCAGATCGCCAGGTCGACCTCGCCGAGCCGCAGCATCTGCGTCGCGTGAATCAGCCCCATGTTGCCCGCCGCGCAGGCGGCGCCGATCGTGTACGAGGGCCCCGTCACCCCGAGGTTCAGCGAGGTCTCGCCGGCCGGGTTGTTCGCGACCGTGCGGGGGTTGTGGTAATGCGACCAGAATTTCGTGTCGTAGCCGAACTGCGAGAGGTTGTGGATTTCGTTCTCCGTCTCGACGTTGCCGTGCTCGGTGCAGCCGAGGTAGATCCCCACGCGGTCCTTCGGCACCGCCTCCCACTTCAGGCCGCTGTCCGCCACCGCCTCCCGGGCGCAGTAGATGCCGATGCTGCCCGCCCGCGTGCCCACCCGCACCTCCTTCTTCTTCTGGTGCTTCAGCGGATCGAAATGGCAGACGCCCGCGAGCTGGGAACCCATGTACCGCACCTCGATGCGTTCGATTCCCGCGACTCCTGCCAGCAGGTGACGGCGGAACTCGGCCAGCGAATTTCCGTTCGGGGCCGTGATTCCGACTCCAGTGATGACGATGCGGGACTGCTTCATTTCGGTGCGAAACGTGAATCGCAAACAAAGCCATCGCCGAACGCAATAGCACGGTGGCGACGAAACTGCGCCGCCCCGCCTTTTCGGTCGGAAGCCGCGGCCGCGGGCCGGCCGGAAGAGCCGTCCCCCGGCACACCCTGTCCGGCGCGCCGCACGCTTTCTCGTTGCGGGAGTGGATGGAACCGACGTTCCCTCTGGCTTTCATCCAATGCCATGAACGTACTCGTTGTCGGGGGAGCCGGTTACATCGGCAGCCATTGCGTCCGCCAGTTGGTTGCGGCCGGTCACCGACCGGTCGTGCTCGACAACCTCGTCTACGGGCATCGCGCCGCCGTGGTGGACTCCGTGCCATTCCACGAGGTGAGCCTCGGCGACGAGACCGCCGTCGAGCGGATTCTGCGCGACGAGTCGATCGACGTCGTGATGCATTTTGCCGCGTACTGCTACGTCGGCGAGTCGGTCACGGATCCGCTGAAGTATTATTTCAACAACGTCGCGGCCACGCTGCACCTGCTCAAGTCGATGCTCGCGACCGGCGTGAAGAAGTTCGTTTTCTCCTCGACCTGCGCGACCTTCGGCGTGCCGGCGACACTGCCGATTCATGAAAACCTTCCGCAGGCCCCGATCAATCCGTACGGCCAGACCAAGCTCGACGTCGAGAACGTGCTCAAGGCCCTGGCGACGGCGCACGGGCTGAGCTTCGCGGCGTTCCGGTATTTCAACGCGGCGGGCGCAGCCGAGGACGGCGCCATCGGCGAGGACCACGAACCCGAAACGCACCTCATCCCGCTCGCGATCGATGCCGCCACGGGCCGGCGCGGCGACCTGCGGCTCTTTGGCACCGACTACCCGACGCCCGACGGAACCTGCCTCCGCGACTACGTGCACGTCGACGATCTGAGCCGCGCGCACATCGCGGTGTTCGACCGGCTGACTCCGCCGGGTGCGCAATGCTTCTATAATCTCGGCACCGGCCGACCCTCGTCGAACCGCGAGGTGATCGGCGCCGTCGAAAAGATCGTCGGCCGCAAGATCAACGTGATCGAGAGTCCGCGCCGCCCCGGCGATCCGCCGGCGCTGTACGCCGATTCCACCAAGGCGCAGCGCGAGCTCGGATGGCGGGTGAAGTTTCCGACCATCGAGTCGATCGTCGCCACCGCGTGGAAATGGCATTCCGCTCACCCGGATGGATACGCCGACCGGGACCGCGCAAGATAGCAGGCGCGTTCGGCCGGACCCGGAGTTCCCGAAGCCCGTGGACCCGGCGGCCGCTCGCGCGGCCGGGAGTGAGCGCGGCGTGCGGAGGCGCATTCGTCGCCAAATTTTCACGAAACCAATTTTTGGAAATGGCGTCTGGAGGCCGCATGGAGCCTACCCTTTCGCTGCCCCCGCAGGTTTTGGATGAAGACCTGCAGATCGTTCGCGCGACTCTCGCGACGATTTGTGAAGACGTGAACCGGTTGTCGCCGAACGCCGGCCAGGCAGTTTCGGAAGCTCTCGAGAAGATCGACGAGGCGCACGCGGAGTTCGTCCGCGCCTCGTACGAGGTCTGACACGCGTGTCGGGCCGCGCCCGGCGCCGGCCGCGGCGCGCGGCGTCGGATTACGACCGGAGCCTGCTCGCAGGCGATTACGAGAACCGGCAGCGTCCCCGCTATTTCTTCTTCTGCAGCGCGGCCTTGGTGAGTCCGAGAATCTGCGCCGCCTTGGTCTCGTCGCCGCCCTGGGCGGAAAGCGCCCGCGAGACCATCTCGCGCTCGAGCCTCGGCAGCAGCGGTTCGTCGCCGCCGGACAGCCCCGCGAACACGGCGTCCAGGGCCTGCTCCAGCGAGGAGGCCGGCGCGGCTTTTCCCGCGGCATCGCCGGTCGGCGCCGACTTCGTGTCCGGCTCCGCGGTGTCGACCGTTGCCGACCGCGGCGTCGCTTCCGGTTCGGCGGCCGGAAGGGTCTGCAGCAGCTCGCCGGGGAGGTCCTTCACCAGAATCGCATCGCCCTGCGCGATCACGGCGCTGCGATAGATCACGTTCTCCAGTTCGCGCACATTGCCCGGCCAGCCGTGCCGCGTCAGTGCGGACATCGCCTCGGGCGAGACTTTGCTCACGCGCGCCTTCTTCTGCTTCACCAGGGTTTGCAGGCAGAAATCCACGATCTGCGGAATGTCTTCGCTGCGCTCCCGCAGGGGCGGCATCTTGATCCGCACGACGTTGAGCCGGTAGTACAGGTCCTCCCGGAAGGTTTTCGCCTTCACCATTTCCTCGAGGTCCTTGTTCGTCGCGGCGATCACCCGGACGTCGACCTTGATCGTCTCGGTGCCGCCGACCCGCTGGATCTCGCCGGTCTGAAGCACCCGCAGGATCTTGGTCTGGGTGGCGAGCGCCATGTCCCCGATTTCGTCGAGGAAGATGGTGCCGCCGTCGCACAATTCGAATTTTCCGAGCCGCTGGCCGGTCGCCCCGGTGAACGAGCCCTTCTCGTGGCCGAACAGTTCGCTCTCGATCAGATTGTCCGGAATCGCCGCGCAGTTCACCGCGATGAACGGCTTGCCCGAGCGATGGCTGTGTTTCCAGATCGAGCGCGCCACCAGTTCCTTCCCGGTGCCGCTCTCACCCGTGATCATCACCGTGACGTCGCTCGCAGTCACCTGGCCGATGATCTTGAACACCTCCTGCATCACCGGCGAACTGCCGACGATGCCCTCGCGATAGTCGTCGGCGTTGATCGTCGGCTTGTAATCGCTCACCGCCCGCAGATCGGCGCGGGTCTTCAACGCCGCCTCGGTCAACGTCAGCACCTTCTGCGGGTCGAAGGGTTTCATGACGTAGTCGAACGCCCCGTACTTCATCGCCTCGATCGCGGTCTGCGCCGTGCCGAACGCCGTCATCAGGATCACCAGTTGGCGCGGGTTCGCGCTCCGGATCAGCTGCAGGGCCTCGATGCCGCCGATGCCGCCCATCCGCACGTCGAGCAGCACGAGATCCGGCGCCGGGCCCTTCTTCACCATCGCCACGCCCTGTTCACCGCTCGGAGCCTCGACCACCGCGTAGCCGCGGGAGGACAACACGCGCGAGAGCGAGTACCGGATCTCGGCATCGTCGTCGATCACGAGGATGGTGGCGGACTTGGCGGGATCGGACATGCGCACGAGAAGAGCCAACGCCCGCGAAATTGTAAATACCGCCGCGTGGCCGTTCCCAGCACCTAGTTCAAGTTTGGCGAAAAGCAACCGGTTGCGGGGCGCAGCTGGCTGCCCGGCGCCGCGATCCGAGCGCGGCTTCGGTTCTCGCTGGCGCTTTCCGAATGGCCGGCTTGATTATGCCCATGCTCGGCTGGTCTCTCAATCTGTTCCGCATTCGCGGCATCCAACTCGCCGTCCACGGCAGCTTCTTCCTCCTCCTCGCGTGGGTGGCGAATGATGGCTGGAATGACGGTCAGATGGCCGGGCTGCTCTGGAACACGGGCGCCCTGCTCGCGTTTTTCGGCTGCGTCGTGCTGCACGAACTCGGGCACTCGTTCACCGCGATGCATTACGGCATCGGCGTCGGACGAATCCTGCTGATGCCGATCGGCGGCATGGCGGAGTTCAGCGCGATCCCGCGCGAGCCCCGCCGCGAACTGCTGATCACGCTCGCCGGACCCGCGGTCAACTTCGTCATCGCTGGCGGTCTGTGGTTCGTCGTCCGCCGGCTGCCCGACGAGTTCCGGCTCTATTCGGTCGACGGGCTCGTTTACCAGCTCTTCTACGCCAACATCATGATGGGCTGCTTCAACCTGCTGCCCGCGTTCCCGATGGACGGCGGCCGGATTCTCCGGGCCACGCTCGCAACCCGCATGACCTACCTGCGGGCAACGCGGGTCGCTGCGATGCTCGGCAAGATCATCTGCTTCATCGGGGTCGGCGTCGCGCTGTGGCTGCATTTCTGGATGCTCGCGATCCTCTTCGGGTTCATCGCGTTCGCGGGCGAAGCCGAGTATCGCGCCGTCCGCCGGCGCGAGTTGGAGGACGCCCGGTGGCGGGAAATGCTGGCCCAGATCTACGGTCCCAAACCCGCCAGCGAGCCGCCCCTGCTGTCGCCGTAGTTCGCATCGCGTTCAGTCGACCGCCAGCGGCCGGCAGGCTTCGCGGAGAACCGCGGTGCGCGCAGACGCATTCGTGCGGCCAGCACCGCGCCACCCCCCCCGTCGATGGCTGGGTGAACCCTGCCCACGCGGTCTCCGCCGGCGTCCGTCGCGCAGCGCTTTCGATCCGGGGCTGCCCGCTGGATTTCCCCTTGTTAGCTTCACTTCAACGTCGCATAAGCTCGGCACGAGCGACTCGTGATGCGAACTTTCCGGCAGCTATATTGCGAAAAGAATTGCTGCGCCGAGCAGCTCTTTCATCGCCGGTTGTTCTGGGAATGCCTTTATCCCCACGCCCGACCGATCGCGGCCTTGCTGCTTCTGTTCAACCGCCGGCAGTACTTCGTGGCCGACGATGCGCTGCTCGCGTCGGTCGCCGATGCGGTCACGATGCGCCGCGTCCGCGAGGAGGTGCGGGACTATTTCTGGGATTCCAACAACCGCGGCTGGTTGCGGCGGGGGGCGAAGATCCGTGTGTCGGGGCAGCGCCTGAAGAACATCGCCCGTTTGTACCTTCCGGAGAGCGAAGCATCGTTTCACGCTCGCGCGGCCCGGGCCTCGGGCGTCGCGGACGTCCCGCCATCATCGGAGCAGTTCTGACGCGCCGGCGTCCGATTCCCGGTGGCGACGGTTTCGGAGCCTTGGTCTCCCGCCGGGGACAAGCGCCATTTCTGCAGGAGCTCCAGATGAAGCGCGCGGCGCTGTGCGGGTTCGGCAACCACCGCTTGCCCGCCGTCGCAACGTCCGCCGTTTGTCCGCCGACCGTGCCGCGACTGCGCTCGGTCCAAGCTAATACGTGTCATCGTTTTCGCATCTGACGCGTTGGCACGCGCATTGCGGGTTGTGGGGCGGCTCCCCGCTGTCTCGAATCGCGGCGTCCGACCATGCACCTGCCCGTCACATCCGTACTCGCCGTCGCCGAAGCCGGCTCCGTTCCCCTCGCGCTGGTGGCGCCATTCGCGCTGCTGCTGCTGCTCATCGCGGTCATGCCGCTGACGCCGCCGCGCATCAAACATCTGTGGGACCGGTTCTATGCCCACACCGCGATCGGGCTCGGGCTGCTGGTGATCGCGTATTACCTCTTCCTGATGCCCGCCGGGGCCGGGGTCGTGCAGCACACGCTGGGCGAGTATTTCTCTTTCATCTGCCTGATCGGCTCGCTCTTCGTGGTCGCGGGCGGAATCCATCTCAGGGTGCGCGACGAGGCCACCCCGCTCGCGAACGTGACGTTTCTGGCGATCGGCGCCGTGGTGGCGAACATCATCGGCACCACCGGTGCCTCGATGGTCCTGATCCGGCCGTGGGTGCGGATGAACAAGATCCGGGTGAGCCCGTACCACGTGGTTTTCTTCATCTTCGTCGTGTCGAACGTCGGTGGCGCGCTCACTCCGATCGGCGACCCGCCGCTGTTCCTCGGCTACCTGCGCGGGGTGCCGTTCTTCTGGCTCGTCGAACATGTCGTGCTCCAGTGGATATTCACGGTGGCCCTGATCCTGGGCGCATTCTACTGCTTCGACCGCCGCAGCTTCAAACGCGCCCCCCGCAAGATCCAGCAGGACATCCTCGAGCCGTCCCAGGGCGTCCGGTTCGACGGCAAGATCAACCTGCTTTTCCTCGCCGTGATCATCGGCGCCGTGTTCCTGCCCGATCGCTTTTTCCTCCGCGAGATCGTCATGCTCGCCGCGGCCGCCGCCTCCTACCGGCTCACCGTCCCGCAGGTGCACGCCGAGAACCAGTTCACCTTCGGTCCGATCAAGGAGGTCGCGTTTCTGTTCGCGGGAATTTTTGCCACGATGATGCCGGCGCTCGGCTACATCGACCAGCACGGCGAGGAGTTCGGCGTGACGAAGCCGATCCACTACTACGTTTCCTCCGGCTCGCTCTCCTCGGTCCTGGACAACGCGCCGACGTACGCGACCTTCCTCCGCCTGGCGGAGGCGACCGCGCAGAACGAGCACCCCGCCGACTTCCCGCGCAACCCGCAGAACGAGTCGGAGATCGTCGCGGTCCTCCGCGCCAACCCGAAGGACGCGGCGCTGATCATCGCGGTCAGCCTCGGCTCGGTGTTCTTCGGCGCGATGACGTACATCGGCAACGGTCCAAATTTCATGGTGAAGTCCATCGCGGACAGCACGGGCGTGCACACCCCGACGTTCTTCGGCTACGTCTTCAAGTACAGCCTCCCGATCCTGCTGCCGATCCTGCTGCTGGGCGGCTGGCTGTTCCTGTAACGAATCGGAAGCTTCTGTCGCCCGCTTCGCCCGCCCCGACGCGCGGATCCGCCGGCCGGATACCGCCGCGACCGCGATCGGACGGGGTCCAGCGCCGGCGCCGTTCGCCAGTCGGGGCTCGGCGCAGGCTGTCGGACTTTGGCTGTTGCTCCCGTGGCGCCAGTCTGCGGCGAGCGGCAAGCGCGTCTCCCAAGTGCCTCGCCGGTCGGAGACCGGCGCCACCGGGCCGCCGACTCACGTTGGCTTTTCAGCCGTTCAGCCCTTCCTTCATCAACTCCATCGCGGCGGCCAGCGCCGGCTTCTCGCCTGTCGCGACGGCCCGCTCCAGCGCCGGCAGATGCGCCTGCACCGCCGCGGAGCCGTAAAATCTCGAGCGCAGGCTCTCCAGCACGAGCGCGTGCATCCACTGCACCGCCTGCTCCTGCCGGCGCTGCTGCAGCAGCCCGCGCCGGCGCGTGTTTTCGAAAAACTCCTCGGTGGTCTGCCAAACTTCCGGCACCCCGGCCTGCGTGAGCGACGAAGCGAGCAGCGCCGGCGTCTCCCAACCCGGCGTGGGCGGATGAAGATAATGCAGCACGCGCTTCATCTCGGCCTGCGTCGCCAGACAGCGCGGCACGTTGTCGCCATCCGCCTTGTTGATCACCAGCGCATCGGCCAGCTCGATCACGCCTTTCTTGATGCCCTGCATCTCGTCGCCCGCGCCGGCGATCATCAGGACGAGAAAGAAATCGACCATCGACCGAACGGTGACCTCGTTCTGCCCCACCCCGACAGTCTCGACGAGGATCACGTCGAAACCCGCAGCCTCGCAGACGAGAATTGCCTCGCGGGTCTTGCGCGCCACGCCGCCGAGCGAGCCGCCGGACGGGGACGGCCGGATGAACGCGCCGGCCTGCCGGCTCAGCTTTTCCATCCGCACCTTGTCGCCCAGGATGCTGCCGCCGGTCAGCGTGCTCGAGGGATCGATCGCCAGCACCGCGAGGCGATGGCCGAGACTCGTCAGATGGCAGCCGAATGCCTCGATGAACGTGCTCTTGCCCGCGCCCGGGATGCCGGTGATCCCGACCCGCCGCGCGTGGCCGGTGTGTGGCAGCAATCGCGCCAGCAACTGCTGCGATTGCTCCTGATGGGCCGCGGCGTTGCTCTCGATCAAGGTGATCGCGCGACCGAGAATGGTCCGATCGCCGGCGAGGACGCCTTTCGCGTAATCTTCCACGGAGAGCCGCGCGCGGCGCGGCCCGACCCCCGACCGCGCCGTCACGGTCGGGGTGGCTCCCTGCATCACGCGCGTCGCAAATCCGGGCCCGGCGTTTTCCGGGACCCAGTCCGGCCGCGGCTGCGGGCAGGCGTCGTCGTGGTGGGACTCGTCAGGCATGGTGAACAGCTAGCGGCGGTCGATCCCGACCGCCACGATGAAATCGGCGGGCGGCGGCGGTCGGGTCTTTTGTAGGAGCCTGCTTGCAGGCGATCCGAACTCACGCCAGGGCGGAAACGCCCGAGATGTTCGATCGTCGCTCTCGCGAGCAAGCTCGCTCCTGCACCGATCCGGGTGTTCCGGGCGTAGCGGCTTTATGCCGCGATTCGAGCACGTGGAGAGATTCGAATCGCGGCGTAAAGCCGCTCCTACGCCGAGCCCGAACGTCTGTTGATGTAGGAGCCTGCTCGCAGGCGATCCGAATGTCCTTCGCCACGCCCCCCGGTGACGGAAGCCTCGACTACGCCGCCGCCGGTTCGAGCCGTTCGAGCAGCAGGTCGAGCACGCGTTCGGTGGATTTCGGAATCACCGTGCCGGGTCCGAAGATCGCGCTGGCGCCGTTCGCGAGCAGGAAATCGTAATCCTGCGCCGGGATGACACCGCCGCACACGATCATGATGTCCTCGCGCCCCAGCGCCTTCAGGGCGTCGCGCAACGACGGCAGCAGGGTCTTGTGACCCGCGGCCAGCGAGCTCATCGCCACCACGTGCACGTCGTTCTCGACCGCCATCTTCGCGGCCTCCTCCGGCGTCTGGAAGAGCGGCCCGATGTCGACATCGAAACCAAGGTCGGCCATCGCCGTGGACACCACCTTGGCGCCGCGGTCGTGGCCGTCCTGGCCAAGCTTCGCGATCAGAATGCGCGGGCGGCGGCCTTCCCTCGCCTCGAACTGCGTGATCTTTTCCTTGATCTTCTTCACGGATTTTTCCTCGCCGAATTCCTGGCGGTACACGCCCGAGATCGAGCGGATTTGCGCCTGGTACCGACCGAACACCAGCTCGAGCGAATCGGAAATCTCGCCCAGCGTGGCCCGCGCCTGGGCCGCGACCACCGCGAGTTCGAGCAGGTTGCCCTGGCCCGATTTCGCGCACGCGGTGAGCGCTGCCAGCGCGGCCCGGCACTGCTGCTCGTCCCGCGACGAACGCAGCTCCTTCAGCCGCTTGATCTGCGACACGCGCACTGCCGGGTTGTCGACCTCGAGGATGTCCAGCGGCGCCTCCTTCGTCAGCCGGAACTTGTTCAGCCCGACGATCGTCTCCTTGCCGGAGTCGATCTTCGCCTGACGCCGGGCCGCGGCCTCCTCGATGCGGAGCTTGGGAATGCCCGCCTCGATCGCCTTCGTCATGCCGCCGAGCTTCTCCACCTCCGCGAGGTGGGCGCGGGCCTTGGTCAGCAGCTGGTGCGTCAGCCATTCGACATAGTAGCTGCCGCCCCACGGATCCACGACCTGGCAGATGCCGGTCTCCTGCTGGAGGTGAAGCTGCGTGTTGCGCGCGATGCGGGCCGAAAAATCCGTCGGCAGCGCGATCGCCTCGTCCAGCGCGTTCGTGTGCAGGCTCTGCGTGTGACCGCAGGCGGCGGCGAGGGCCTCGAGGCAGGTGCGCGCCACGTTGTTGAACGGATCCTGCTCGGTCAGCGACCAGCCGGAGGTCTGGCAGTGCGTGCGCAGCGCGCGGGACTTCGGGTTCTTCGGGTTGAACTGCCCGACGATCTCCGACCACAGCGTGCGGGCCGCCCGCATCTTCGCGATCTCCATGAAGAAGTTCTTGCCGATCGCCCAGAAGAACGAGAGTCGCGGCGCGAACGCGTCGACGTCCAGGCCCGCCGCCACGCCCGTGCGCAGGTACTCGAGTCCGTCCGCCAGGGTGTAGGCCAGCTCGAGATCGGCGGTCGCTCCCGCCTCCTGCATGTGGTAGCCCGAGATCGAGATGCTGTTGAACTTCGGCATCTTCGTCGACGTGAAGGCGAAGATGTCCGCGATGATCTTCATCGAGGGAGTCGGCGGATAGATGTAGGTGTTCCGCACCATGAACTCCTTCAGGATGTCGTTCTGGATCGTGCCCGAGAGGTCGCTCAGCTTCGCGCCCTGCTCGAGCGCGGCACAGATGTAGAACGCCATCACCGGGAGCACCGCGCCGTTCATCGTCATCGACACGGACACCTTGTCGAGCGGGATGCCGCCGAAGAGCGTCTGCATGTCGAGGATGGAGTCGATCGCCACTCCCGCCTTGCCCACGTCGCTGACGACGCGCGGGTGATCGCTGTCGTAGCCGCGGTGGGTCGCGAGATCGAACGCCACCGACAGGCCCGCCTGGCCGGCGGCGAGGTTGCGCTTGTAGAACGCATTCGACTCCTCCGCGGTCGAGAACCCGGCGTACTGCCGGACCGTCCACGGCTTGCCGACGTACATCGTGGCGTACGGTCCGCGCGTGAACGGCGCGAGACCGGGCGCCGTGTCGAGCTCGTCGGCGGCGGGAAGATCGGCCGCGGTGTAGACCGGCTTGATCGCGATCTGCTCGTAGGTCTGCCCGGAGAACACCGTTCCGTTGCGCGCCGGTTTGGCCGGCGAAAACGAAAAGGCGTCGTAGGCGAGCTTCGTGAAATCTGGTGCGTTCTTCATGCGATGACTCCGGTCTGCTTCAGAAGTTTGGCGAGTAGGTCGTACACGCTGGCCCGGATGTGGATGAACTCATCCACCCCCGCGGCCCGGAACGATGCGACCACCGCCGGATCGGCGGGGAGCCCGGCCAGGACGACGGTCAGGCCGGCGTTCGCGGCTTTCACCGCCGGCGCGAAAACCGGAACGAGCGCCGGATAGGTGTCGTCGGTCGAGCACAGGACCACGATCTTCGCCCCGGACGCGACAGCCGCCTGGGCGGCGCTCTCCGGCGTCTCGAAGGTCTGTTTCGCGATCGGCTCGAACCCTCCGACTCCGAAGAAGCCGGCCGCAAAGTCGGCGCGCGCCTTGTGTTGGAGTGTCGGCCCCATCTTCGCCAAAAAGACCTTCGGGCGGGCACCGGTCCTGGCGGCAAATGCCGCGGTCGCCGCGCGCAGCGACTCGAAATCCTCCGCGGCGCGGCGCGGAACGAGGCCCGTGATCGGCGGCTCGGCGGCGGGAACGGTCCCGAGCCGCGCCAGCTGTCCGATGGTCGCGCCGGCGCGGGCGGCGGCCAGCGCGGCGGTGAAACGATCGCCCGCGTCCGGCGCGGCGGCGACGGCGTGCCGGCGGGCGCGAATCGCCGCCGCCAAAGCCGCCCGGTGCGACAGCGCATCCGACGCCACGGAGGCGAGCGGCTTTTCCTTCAGATTGGGGAACAGGTTCGTGCCGACCAGACCGAGACGCCGCTTGGCCACCGCGTCCTGCTTTTCGGCCGCCGCCTTCGCCACCAGCTTCTGCGGGAAGCCGGAACGCAGCGCGGCCGCGAAACCGCCGCGCGCCTCGATGTCCTGGAACAGCGCCCAGGCGGCGCGCGCCAGGCTGTCGGTCAGCTTTTCGACGTACCACGATCCGCCCGCGGGATCCGCGGTTTCCGCGAAGCTGAACTCCTCGGCGAGCAGGGTGTGCACGTTGCGCGCGATCCGCCGCGACGTCTCGTCGGGACAACCCGCCACCGCGTCGAAGGGCGCGATGTGCAGGCTGTCGCATCCGCCGAGCACGGCGGACAGCGCCTCGGTCGTGACCCGCAGCAGGTTCACGTGAACGTCGAGCCGCGTCTTGTTCCAGCGCCCCGTCGCGGCGTGGACCGTTGGCCGCGCCGCGGCGTCCGCCGGCGCGCCAAACGCGGTCACCACGCGGGTGAGCAAAGGCCGGAACGCGCGGAACTTCGCCAGCTCGGTGAAGAACTGCGGTCCGATCGCAAAGCGAAAATTCATCCGTCCGGCCGCGGAGGCCGGCTCGATTCCGCGGTCCGCCAGCGCGCGGAAATAATCCGCCGCGGTGGCGGTCGCAAAGGCGAGTTCCTGGACGGCGTTGGCGCCGGCGTCGCCGTACACCGCGGCATCGATGCCGATCGTGTGCAGCGCGGGCGCGGCGGTTTTCGCCTGTCCGGTCCAACTCGCCAGCGAGTCGTACAGCGCGGTCAGCGAGGCGGGGAGCACGCCGCGCGCCGCCCATTCGCCGAGCGGATCGGCGCTCAGCGTGCCGGTCAGCTTCGCTCCGGCCACGCCGCGGGTGCGGGCATACTCGAGATAGAGCGCCGCGAGCGGAATCGCGTCCGCGCCGGCCCGCAGGTGCACCGGCACCGCGGCCAGATCCACATCCTTCAGCGCCGCGGCCAGATCCGCGATGTCCGCCAGCGGCACGCCGTCGGCGGCGACCTCCGCCTCCGCCGCCTCGTCCGGATCGCGCCCGGCGCGCGTCGCCAGGTCGGGCGTGAGCACGACCACGTTCTGGCCCTGCATCAGGTCGGCCCGGAGCGCCGCGTTGAACTCCGCCGCTCCGGCCGCCGCGATCTCCTGCGCCATCTCCCAGCCGCCGGACTTGTACCCGAGTGGCCGGACGCCGCGCAGGAACGGGGCGGAACCGGGCGCGACATCGAGCGCCGGCACCCCGGCGAGGTCGGCGCGCGTGTAGAGCGGCTGCAGCGCAATTCCCTCGAAGGTGCGGGTGACGAACTTCTTCTCGAACGACGCCCCCTTGAGCTCGGCGTCGACGGTCGCGCGCCAGCGGGCGAGCGTGGCCGCGAGCGGATCGGCGGGGATGGTGGGCGGTGGGAGCAGGTCGGACATAGGCGGTGCGATGCGTCGGGTGACGCGAATCGGCGTGACATTAGTTTGTCTAAGGACCCCCCGCTCCGCAGATTTTGCCAAGGGATGCTTATGAATTACCAATCGATGCAATGTGAAGCCCGCGCGAACCCGCCATAGTACGGCGGATACAAACGCGGGGCATCCGGCCGCGCGCTCATCCACACCATGATCATCAAAATCGATCACCTCGGCATCGCGGTCCGCTCGCTGGACGAGACGATTCCGTACTACGAGAAAAGCCTCGGGCTCCGCTGTGAGCACCGGGAGGACGTGCCTTCGCAGAAGGTGCGCACCGCATTCTTCACCGTGGGGGACGTGCATCTCGAACTGCTCGAGCCGACGTCGCCCGAGAGCCCGATCGCCAAGTTTCTCGAGAAGAACGGCGAGGGCGTGCATCACGTCGCGTTCGCCACGACCGACATCAACGCGCAGCTGCGCGACGCCGCGGCCGGCGGTTGCCGGCTGATCCACGAGCAGCCGTTCGACGGCGCCGGCGGCAAGCTCGTCGCCTTCCTGCATCCGAAATCCACCCACGGCGTGCTGACCGAACTCTGCATGCCGAAATCGAACTGAGCCCCGGCTTCCGGCGCTCCCCCTGACACCCGTTCATCATGGCCATCTCTCCCGATCTGCTCAAAGAGCTTCAGCAAAAGCGCGAGGCCGCCTATGCGGCCGGCGGCGCGGCGAAGCTCGCCGAGCGCAAGAAGAAGGGGCTCCTGTCCGCGCGCGAGCGGCTCGACGCCCTCTTCCAGCCCGGCACGTTCATGGAATTCGGCTTGCACGCCCAGCACGCCTGTCACGACTTCGGCCTCGCCGACAAGTCGTTCCCCGGTGACGGCGTGATCACCGGCGTCGGCTACGTCGACGGTCGGCCGGTCGCCGCGTTCAGCCAGGACTTCACCGTCGGCGGCGGCGCGCTCGGCCGGATCCATTCCAAGAAGATCAGCGACCTGCTGGAACACGCGATGAAGTCGGGCATGCCCGTCATCGGCATCAACGATTCCGGCGGCGCCCGGATCCAGGAGGGCGACGAATCGCTTTCCGGTTACGGCCAGGTCTTCTTTCGCAACGTCCTCCTTTCGGGCGTCGTGCCGCAGATCTCGATCATCGCCGGCCCGTGCGCCGGCGGCGCCGCCTACTCCCCGGCGCTGACCGACTTCATCATCATGACGCGCAACAACGCGCAGATGTTCATTTGCGGGCCCGAGGTCATCAAGGCGTCCACCGGACAGCAGGCGTCGCTCGATCAGTTCGCCACGGCCGAGGCGCATGCCAGCATCAGCGGCAACGTGCACTTCGTCGCCGACGACGAGAAGCACGCGATCGAGATCGCGAAGAAGCTGTTCTCGTTCCTCCCGTCGAACAACGTCATGGATCCGCCGCACCGGCCGACCCCGACGATCTCGCTCGACCGCGACGAACCGATGAACGCGATCGTGCCCGAGGACTCGAAGGCACCGTTCGACGTGCTGAAGGTCATCGCGCGGCTCGTCGACAACGCCGACTTCTTCGAGGTGCACAAGGACTTCGCGAAGAACCTCGTCGTCGGCTTCGCCCGCATCCAGGGCCTGGTGGTCGGGATCATCGCCAACCAGCCGTCGGTCAAGGCCGGCACGCTCGACATCGACTCGTCCGACAAGGGCGCCCGCTTCATCCGCTTCTGCAACGTCTTCAACATCCCGCTGGTCACGCTCGTGGACATCCCCGGCTTCATGCCCGGGCTCACCCAGGAGCGCGGCGGGATCATCCGCCACGGAGCGAAGATGCTTTTCGCCTATGCCGCGGCCACCGTGCCGAAGATCACCGTGATCATGCGGAAGGCCTACGGCGGCGCCTACCTGGCGATGTGCAGCGCCGACATGGGCGCCGACATGGTCTTCGCCTGGCCGACCGCCGAGATCGCGGTCATGGGCGCGGAGGGAGCCGTCAAGGTTCTCTTCAAAAAGGAGATCGCTTCCGCCACCGACCCGAAGGCGAAGGAGAAGGAACTCGCCCGGGAGTATCGCGAGAAGTTCGCCTCGCCCTACGAGGCCGCGGCCAAGGCGATGATCACCGACGTGATCGAGCCGGCGCAAACCCGCGCCGTCGTGGCCATGGCGCTGCGCAACACGCTCTCGAAGCGTGAAACCCGTCCGCCGAAGAAACACGGCAACATTCCGCTATGAGCATCTGCCCCGTTGTTCTCGCCCAGGCGTCGCTCCGGCCGCTGTTCGGCAACCAGTGGCTCGCGCTGCTGGCCGTCCTCGCCGGGGTCGCGCTCTTCATGATCGCGATCGCCGCTGTCGGCCGCTGGCTCGCGGCGACGCATCCGGATGAGCCGCGCAAACCCGCGGCCGCGCCGGTCGCTCCGCCGGTCGCGGCCGGGCCGTCGAACGAGACGCTCGCCATCATCGCCGCCTGCGTGGCGGTGAGTTTCGGGAATCGGGCCCGGATCACCTCGATCCGCACCGCCGGCCCGTCGGTCGAAATGCTCATGCAGCAGTGGTCGCTCGAGGGCCGCCGCCAGATCTACTCCTCTCACCAAGTCCGCTGATTCCGTCCAACTTCTCTATGAAAAAGCTCCGCGTCACCATCGAGGGCAAAGTCTACGAGGTCCTCGTCGAGATCCTCGACGAACCGGCGAAGGCTGCGCCTCCCGCCATCCCCAGCGCCGCGAATCCCCTCGAAACCGCCGCCATGTCGTTCGGCGCGCCGGCGACCGCGCCGGTGCCCGCCCCGGTCGCCGCGCCCGCTCCCGCCGCCAAGCCCGCGGTTGCCGGCGCCGGTGACGTCGCCTGTCCGCTCGCGGGCAAGGTCGTGTCCATCGACGTGAAGGTCGGACAAACCGTCGAGGAGGGCGCCCAGGTCGCCACCGTCGAGGCGATGAAAATGAACACCTACATCTTCGCGCCGAAAAGCGGCCGGGTGGAGTCGATTCACGTCAACCCCGGCGACGGCGTCGAGGAAGGCACCGTCATGCTGCGGATCGCCTGATCCCGCGCCGCGGCTGCCCGGTCTCCGCCGGTGGCCCGCGTCCGCCCGCGGCACCGGCGGCCGACAGTCGCCTCCAACCCACCCTCCTGTGAAAACCGCCATTGTCAGCGCCTTCGTCATGTTCGGTCTCGCCATCGTGATCTCGATGGCGGTCGCCGGGCTCATGAAGCTGCTCTTCGTCACGATCCGGCGCATCAACGCGCCGAAAAAAGGCTGACGGCCCCCGCGCCGCCGCCTCCTACGCCACTGTTACATGCATTTTCAGGATATCCTTAACGTCTTCCAGGGCGTCACGTCGCTGGTCGATTCGAGCTGGCCGATCCTGCTCGCCCGCGTCGGCCTGATGCTGCTGGGCATGCTGCTCGTCTACCTCGGCAAGAAGGGCGTGCTCGAGCCGCTGCTGATGATCCCGATGGGGATCGGCATGTGCGCGGTCAACGCCGGCGTGCTCTTTCTGGACCCGACCACCGCGACCGCCGTCACCGAGGCGCCGGTCCTGGCCGGGGCCGTCACCCACGGCACGCTGATGATGGCGCCGCTGGTCCAGAAGACGGACAACCTCATGTACGTCCTGCAGGTCGATTTTCTGCAGCCGATCTACACCTTCGCCTTCAGCAACGGGCTCATCGCCTGCCTGGTGTTCATGGGCATCGGCGTGCTGCTCGACGTCGGGTTCGTGCTCGCCCGGCCGTTCCTCAGCATGTTTCTCGCGCTCACCGCCGAGCTCGGCACCGTCGCGACTTCCCGATCGCGGTCGCGATGGGACTCGACTACCGGGAGGCCGCGTCGATCGCGATGGTCGGCGGCGCCGACGGTCCGATGGTGCTCTTCACCTCGCTCACGCTGGCGAAGCACCTCTTCGTGCCGATCACGGTCGTCGCCTACCTCTATCTCGGTCTCACCTACGGCGGCTATCCCTACCTGATCCGCGCCCTCGTGCCGGCAAAGCTGCGCGGGCTCAAGATGCCGGCCAAGCCGGTGGTGAAGGTCACGGCCGACGAGAAGCTCGCCTTCGCCGTCGTCGGTTGCACGGTGCTGTGCCTGCTCTTCCCTTCCGCCGCGCCGCTGTTCCTGTCGCTCTTCGTCGGCGTCGCGGTCCGCGAGGCCGGGTTGAAATACTTCGTCGCGTTCATCGAAGGCCCGGTGCTGTACGGCGCGACCCTGTTCCTCGGCCTGCTCCTCGGCGTGCTGTGCGAGGCCTCGACGATCCTGAATCCCAAGGTGCTGATCCTGCTCGTGCTCGGCATCCTCTCGCTCCTGCTCTCCGGCATCGGCGGGCTGGTCGGCGGCTACCTCGCGTACTACTTCAGCGGCCGGAAGATCAATCCGCTCATCGGCATCGCCGGCGTCAGCTGCGTGCCTTCGACCGCGAAGGTCGCGCAGAAGGAAGTGTCGCTCGTCACCCCGGACTCGATCATCCTGCCCGAGGCGCTCGGCGCGAACATCTGCGGTGTCATCACCACGGCGATCCTCACCGGCATCTACGTGACGCTCATTCCGCTGCTCAAGTAAGCCCATGAAAACGGTTCGCGCCAACGCCGGATTCTGGATCGCGGGCCTGCTGCTCGCGCTCGCGGGCGTTTCCGTGGCCCGCGTCGTCGCCCCGTCGCTGCACGGCACGACCCGGCTCACGGTCATGCTCGGGGGCCAGTTCCTGGCGCTGGCCGGACTCTTCATCATCTGTCTCGGCGTGCGCCGGCGGATCAAGCGCGCGGCCCCGTCTCCCACCGGGTCGCCGGGCTGAGCCGAACGCGCCGGTGCGCACGATGGTTTCGTTGGCCGCGGAGCACTGCGGGCAAGCCGCGCCCGGACTTCGCGCACCGCTCCCGGTTCTCGGTGCCGCCGGTCACCGCTTTTCCCGCAACTGACGCCGAACCGCACCTTTCTTCTCCATGATCACGATTCCCAACTCCGTCGAGGGAGCCCTGCTTCTCAGCATCATCGATTTCCTCATGAGCTTTCTCATCATCTCCGGCATTGGCGTGATTCTGGCCGTTCTCCCGATGGTCAACCGCTTCTGGAAGATCGATGAGGAAAAGCTGCGCCGCGGCGGCCACTGATCGCCCGCACCAGCGTCCATCCGTCTTTCGCGCAATCACCCGACATCGCCGTGTTCGATCAACTCCTTTCACTCTTCAAGGTTCTGTCGAGCCAGACCGGCTTCAGCCATTTCTGGTGGGGCAATCTGCTGATGATCATCGTGGGCACCGTCATGGTGTTTCTGGCGATCGTGAAGCGCTACGAGCCGTTCCTGCTGCTCGGCATCGGCTTCGCCTGCATCGTGGTCAACGTCCCCGGCTCCGATCTGATCCTGCCCGGCGGCCTGTTTCACTACGCCTACCAGGGCGTGGCGCTGCTGATCGTGCCGCCGCTGATCTTCCTCGGCGTCGGCGCCATGACCGATTTCGGTCCGATGATCGCCAGCCCGAAACTGGTCCTGCTCGGCGCCGGCGCGCATCTGGGAATCTTCGTCGCCCTGATCCTCGCGAAAACGATCGGCTTCTCCATCTCCGAGTCCGGCGCGATCGGCATCATCGGCGGCGCGGACGGCCCGATGGCGATCTTCGTCACGATGAAGCTCGCGCCGCATCTGCTGCCGCAGATCTCCGTCGCCGCCTATTCGTACATGGCGCTGATGCCGATGATCCAGCCCCCGGTCATGCGGCTGCTGACGAGCAAGGCGGAGCGCCAGATCAGCATGGCCAAGGTGCGCGAGGTCAGCCGCCTCGAGAAGGTCCTTTTCCCCATCGTGATCGCGACGCTGGTGAACCTGTTCTTTCCGCCGGTCGCCCCGCTCGTGACGATGCTCATGCTCGGCAATCTCCTGCGCGAATCGCTCGTCGTCGGCCACCTCGCGGAAACCGCCGGCGGCTCCATCCTCGGCGTGATGACGCTCGTGCTGACGACGGCCATCGGTTCGACGATGCGAGCCGACACGTTTCTGACGGTGCGCACGCTGGAGATCGTCGGTCTCGGATTGATCGCATTCGTGTTCGGCACCGGATCGGGCGTCGTCACGGCCAAGATCATGAACCTTTTCCTGAAGGAGAAGATCAACCCGTTGATCGGCTCCGCCGGCATCGCCTCGGTCCCGATCGCCGCACGGGTGTCCCACATCGTCGCGCACCAGGCGAATCCGAAGAACTACCTCATCTATCACGCGATGGGACCGAATCTGGCCGGCGTGTTCGGCACCGCCATCTCCGGCGGCATCATGCTCGCCCTGCTGGGTGTCCGCTGACGCCATGCACCGGCCCAGCAAACACCAACCCATGCGTAGCGCCGCTCCGGCCGTGCTGCTAGCCTTCGACTCGCCGTGATGAATGCCGCCGCTTCACCGCCTGTCGACGTGCCCGCCGCGCGAAGGGACGGGTGGGCGGTGCGCGTGGTGGACGAGATCGCGTCGACGAATTCGGCGTGCCGCGACCTGCCCGCCTGGCACGCCGTCCGGGCGCGGGTCCAGACCGGCGGCCGCGGTCGCACCGGACGATATTGGGTCTCCGATGACGGCGGCCTGTGGCTCTCTGCCGTGCTGCCCTGCCCCGGCGACCGGGCGCAGTGGGCGGTCCTGCCCCTCGCCATCGGCTGGGCGCTGATCCGGACGCTGGAGGAACTGGGTGTATCCGGTCTCCGGCTGCGCTGGCCCAACGATCTCATGGCAGGCCGCCGCAAGCTCGCCGGCCTGCTGCTGGAGCGTTTCAACGGCGAGACCGCCATCGCCGGGATCGGACTGAATGTACGCAATGCGCCGGATGCGGCGGAACCGTCGCTCGCCGGCTCCACCGCCCGGCTGGCCGATCTCGTCCCCGCGGCCGGCACGCTCGACGACCTCACTCGCCTCGTGCTGGAATCGGTCGCCCGAGGACACGCGCTGATCGCCGCCGGAGACCTTCGCCTGATCACCAACGACCTCAACACCCGCTGGTCGGTCCCGGGTCGGGTCTCCGTCACGCTGGCTGGCGGCGGCGGCACGCTCCTCGGCCGGTTCCTCGGGATCGACGACACCGGCCGGCTCCGGATCCACCCGGACCGCGGCGAAATCTCCACTTACGACGCTTCCCAGATCGCGCTCTTCCGCGAAATCGACTAAACCCATCCCCCATCCTTCCCATGGCTGCCGTTCTGTTCAACAACACCGTCCTTCGCGACGGCCACCAATCGCTCGCCGCCACCCGCATGACGACGGCGCAAATGCTGCCGGCCGCGCCGATCCTCGACGAGCTGGGCTTCGCCGGTCTCGAAACGTGGGGCGGAGCCACGATCGACTCGTGTCTGCGCTACCTCGGGGAAAATCCGTTCGACCGGCTGCGCGCGCTGAAGAAAGCCGCCCCGAAGACGCCGCAGATCATGCTGCTGCGCGGGCAGAACATCGTCCAATACATGAGCTTCCCGGACGACGTGGTGGAGGCATTCGTGCGCGCCAACGCCGCGGCCGGCCAGGACGTCTTTCGGATTTTCGACGCGCTCAACGACGTGCGAAATCTCGCGACCGCGATCAAGGCGGTCAAGGCGAGCGGCCGGCACGCGCGCGGCGAGGTCTGCTACACCACCAGCCCGGTGCACACCGTGTCGGCCTTCGTCCAGCTGGCGGTCGAGCTGGAAAAACTCGGCTGCGATTCGATCGGGATCAAGGATATGTCGGGCGTGATCGCGCCGCGCGTGGCCCACGACCTGGTGAAGGAACTCAAGCGGCGCGTCGGGCTGCCCGTCACGCTGCACACACACGACACCGCCGGCCTCGGCGCGTCATCGTATCTCGCCGCGATCGACGCCGGCGTGGACGCGGTGGAGACCTCGATCGCGCCGTTTGCGAACGGTACCTCGCAACCCGACACCGTCCGGATGCTGGCCTTGCTGGAGGGGCATCCGCGCTGTCCGAAATTCGACACCGCCCGGCTGCAGAAGCTGCGTGAGTATTTCACCGTCGTCTACAAGGAGCTCGAGAAGTTCACCTCGCCGGCCAACGAGCGGGTCGACTCCGACACGCTCTGCTATCAGGTCCCCGGCGGCATGCTGTCGAATTTCCGCACCCAGCTGAAGGAGCAGGGCATGTCGGACAAGTTCGAGCAGGTCATGGCCGAGATTCCGTACGTCCGCGCCTGCCTGGGCTGGATCCCGCTGGTGACGCCGACGTCGCAGATCGTCGGCACGCAGGCGATGCTGAACGTGAAGTTCGGCCGCTGGGCGAACTTCTCCCAGCCGGCGATGGACATCGCGCTCGGGAAGTACGGCCGCACGCCGGGCCCGATCGATCCGGCGGTTCGGGAGATGGCGATCAAGAAGTCGGGCCAGAAACCCATGGAGGCCCGCCCGGCCGACGCGCTGGCACCCCGCATGCCGAAACTTCGCGAGGAACTCATCGCCGCCGGACTGCCGTCGGACGACGAGGCGTGCGTCCTGCACGCGATGTTCCCCCGCGAATTCGCCGCGCTGCACCGCAAACCGGCCGCCCCGGCTGTGGCTCCGGCCCGGCTGGCCGCGCCCCCCGCTGCGCCCGCCCCCGTGGCCGCCGTCACGAGCTCCGGTTCAGGTTCCGGATACGATGCCTCTTCGGCGCAGCGCTACGCGCTCACGATCCAGGGCAAGCGGACGGAAGTGACGGTTGTCGAGGTTCCGTAGCCGGCGCCCCGGCACCCCGGTGGCTCCGTCGCGCGCGCGGCGCCGGCTTCCGTCGCGATCCCGCGCATCCTCCGGCGGTTCCATTCGTCCAAGCTGTGCCGTGCGAGGTTCGCCGGTTGACTGCCGGTGCCCCCACACTCTGTCTCGTGTCTCGCGATCCAGAAGCGTCACCCTGAACTCCTCCCGTATGATCCCCCGCATCATCCCCTCGCTCCAACAAATCCTGTTCACGTTTGCCTCCATTCTGCCGGTCGTCCCGGTGTCCCGCGCCAGCGCCGCCGCGGTCACGGCCCCAAGGAACCCGGCCGGATTCGTGATCCAGCGCGGCACGAACCTGAGCCACTGGCTTTCGCAGGATTTCGGCTGGGCGCCCCGGGCGACCTGGGTGACACAAAACGACCTGCGGTTCATCGCGCGCGCCGGCTTCGACCACGTTCGGCTGCCGATCGACGAGAAGGAACTCTGGAAGGATGACGGCTCGCCCAACGAGGACGCCTTCGCGCTCATGCTGAAAGCGATCGGCTGGGCGCGCACGAACCACCTGCGGGTGATCGTCGACCTGCACACCGTCAAGGCGCACCATTTCAATGCCGCCAACGAAGGGCTGACCAACTCGCTCTTCAGCGATCCGAAGGCGCAGGAACATTTCATCGGGCTCTGGCGCCAGCTTTCCGCCCGGCTCCACGACCTGCCGGTGAGCGACGTGGCCTACGAGATCATGAACGAGCCGGTCGCCGACAACCCCGAGGACTGGAACCGGCTCGTCGCCTCGACCATGACCGTGATCCGCTCGCTCGAGCCGAACCGCGTGATCGTGATCGGTTCGAACCGCTGGCAGATTCCGCAGACGCTGCCGCAGCTCGAGGTGCCGGCCGGCGACAAGAACATCATCCTGAGCACGCACACGTATTCCCCGCTGCTCTTCACCCACTACCGCGCGGAGTGGGTCCCGACCAAGATCTACACCGGGGCGGTGCATTATCCCGGCCCGGTGGTGACCCGCGCGGAGTACGACAAGCTGATGTCCGAGGTCACCGGGAACATGAACGACCTGATCGGGAATGCCATCGACAACTGGGGCCCGGAGCGCTTGACCAAGGAACTCGAGCCCGCGATCCGCCGCGCCCGGGAACTTGGGTTGCAGCTCTACTGCGGCGAGTTCGGCTGCCTCGCGACGGTGCCGCGCGCGGACCGGCTGCAGTACTATCACGACATCATCGGCGTGTTCGAGGCGAACGGGATGGCGTGGGCAAATTGGGAATACAAGGGCGACTTCGGCGTCTTCGAGTGGCACGGGCTGAAGGGCCTCAACGGCGCTCCCGACGTCGAGTTCATCGACACGCTTTTCTCGGCCAGGAAGAAGTGACCGACCGGATCGCCGCCTCGTGACGCCCGGGCACGAACCCGAGCGCCACGCCTTGAACGTGGGAGCGGTTTCATGCCGCGATCCGACCGCCTCCGTGCACTCGATGCACGGCATGAGGGCGCCCGCACGAACGCACCGGGAGGGATGGTCGCTTTCGTCTAGCCTGAAGGAACCGGGTTCTCGCCGCTCCGGCCGCGAGCTCCGCGCGGCGCCGCCGGTTCCTTGACCCATGCATCCTTCCGCGCGAACGTGCGTCAAACCTGCGCCATGCCCTACGTCGCCGCCACCGCCCGATACGACAACAACGCGTTTTATCGTCGCTGCGGCCGCAGCGGCGTGAGGCTGCCGGCTCTCTCGCTCGGGCTGTGGCACAATTTCGGCGGAGTGGACACGTACATGAACAGCCGCGCGCTGGTCCTGCGCGCCTTCGATCTCGGGATCACGCATTTCGACCTGGCGAACAATTACGGGCCGCCGCCCGGATCGGCCGAGCTGACGTTCGGCCGGATCCTGCGCGAGGACCTCGCCGCGTATCGCGACGAGCTGATCATTTCCACCAAGGCCGGCTACGACATGTGGCCCGGACCGTACGGCGACTTCGGTTCCCGGAAATACCTGATCGCCTCGCTCGACCAGAGCCTGCACCGCATGGGGCTGGAGTACGTGGACATCTTCTATTCGCATCGCCCCGATCCGCAGACGCCGATCGAGGAGACGATGGGAGCGCTCGCCCACGCTGTGAAGTCCGGCAAGGCGCTGTACGCCGGCGTCTCGAACTATTCCGCCGAGCAGACCGCGCGGGCGGCCGAAGTGCTGCGGCAACTCGGCACGCCTTGTCTCATCCATCAGCCGAAATTCCATCTGTTCGATCGCTGGATCGAGCACGGCCTGGGCGACGTGCTCCTGCGCGAAGGCATCGGTGGGATCGCGTTCTGTCCGCTCGCCCAGGGTCTGCTCACGAATCGGTATCTCGCGGGCATTCCGGCCGACTCGCGCGCCGGCCACGACCCGCGGTTTCTCAAGCCCGAGCACATCACCTCCGACAAGCTGGCAAAGATCCGCCAACTCGACTCGCTCGCAAAGCTCCGTGGTCAGTCGCTCGCCCAGATGTCGCTGCTCTGGGTGCTGCGGCATCCGGCGATCACCTCGGCGCTGATCGGCGCCAGCAAGGTCAGTCAGATCGAGGAGAATGTCGCCGCGCTGAAGAATCCGACGCTGTCGGATCAGGAGGTCGCAGGGATCGAGCGGATCCTCGCGGGGTAACGGCGACGACACCGTGCGGTGTTTGATGGTTGTAGCCGCGGGTCGCCGACCCCGGCGGGAAGGGGCATGCGCCCAAAACACCTCCGGGCTCAGCGCAGTCGGACTTTGGCGGTTGGTCCCCGTGGCGCCGGTCTCCGACCGGCGAGCGCATCTCCCAACTGCTTCGCCGCCGGTCGGAGACCGGCGCCATCTCGCCGCCGACTCACGTTGGCCAACTCCAGGCCCGGGCTCAGCGAGCCCGGCTACAACCGATCGCGAATGAGATTGGACGCCCCGCAACCGCGCGCACCCGACACCCATTTTCTTCCGCCACTGTTTTGCCGCGCTCCCCGCTCGCATTTGCGCCGGACTTCCCTCGGCATCAACTGATCCACTGCTCGCAATGGCCACTCCGACAATCACCCTGCCAATCGATCCGTCCGAGCCATCGATGACGGCCGAGCGCACGGCGGTTTCGGTGCTGGTGGCGCTGAGCGTCTCGCATCTCCTCAACGACGTCATTCAATCGCTCCTGCCGGCGATCTATCCGATGCTGAAGGCGAACTACCGGCTGACGTTCGCGCAGATCGGCCTGATCACCTTCACTTTTCAGGGCACGGCGTCGTTGCTCCAGCCGCTCGTGGGCCTGTACACCGATCGACGGCCCAAGCCGTATTCGCTCGCCGTCGGGATGGGAATCACGCTGGCCGGCCTGGTGCTGCTCTCGCATGCGCTCCACTATGGCATGATCCTGTTCTCCGCGTCGCTCGTGGGGATGGGCTCGTCGATCTTCCACCCGGAGGCGTCGCGGATCGCGCACATCGCCGCCGGCCGGCGACACGGTTTCGCCCAAGCGGTTTTCCAGGTCGGCGGCAACTTCGGCTCGTCGCTCGGTCCGCTCGCGGCTGCGCTGATCATCGTTCCCTTCGGTCAGGGCGCGATCCTGTGGTTCACCATTCTCGCCGCGCTCGGCATCCTCCTGCTGACGCGGGTCGGCGGATGGTATCAGCGCAATCTCGCCGGCCATCTGGCCCGGGTGCAGGCCCGGCAGCGCGAGCGGACGCCGCCGCCGCGCCGGATCGTGGTCGTCTCGATCG
Source organism: uncultured Verrucomicrobiae bacterium (assembly GCA_963705935.1). GTDB lineage: Bacteria > Verrucomicrobiota > Verrucomicrobiia > Opitutales > Opitutaceae > Opitutus. The sequence goes on from OY970130.1 coordinate 1,377,385, forward strand.
GCATTCTGGTCGCGCTGGTGTTTTCCAAATACATCTACCTCGTCAGCCTGACGAACTACTACACGTTCTATCTGATCCAGCGGTTTCACGTCTCGCTCCCGACGGCCCAGGTATATCTGTTCGTGTTTTTGTTTTCCGTCGCCGCGGGCACGATCCTGGGCGGACCGCTGGGCGATCGGTTCGGCCGGAAATACGTGATCTGGTTCTCGATCCTTGGCGTGGCGCCGTTCTCGCTCCTGCTGCCGCACGTCGGGCTTGGGGCGACCATCGCGCTCACGGTGGCGATCGGCCTCATTCTCGCCTCGGCGTTTTCCGCCATCCTCGTCTACGCGCAGGAACTGATTCCCGGGAAGGTCGGCCTGATGGCCGGATTGTTTTTCGGTCTCGCGTTCGGGATGAGCGGCGTGGCCTCGGCTGCGCTGGGCCGGCTCGCCGACCATATCGGCATCGAGAAGGTGTTTTACCTGTGCGGTTTCCTGCCGCTCCTCGGACTGCTGACCGGATTTCTGCCCAACGTGGAAAAGAAACGCTGAAGCGCTGCGGGCGGGCAGAGCCGTCGCCGGACACGGCTCCGCGACTGGGTTCGAGATGTAGAAGCGGCTTTATGCCGCGATTCGCGCGAACTCCGACGATTCATCGCGGCGTAAAGCCGCTCCTACAGACGGACCGTGGGCTCGCGGGGGGGAAACGCTGGATCCGCAGCGAAGCATTGATTCCCGGCCGGGGCGTCGCTCGCGAAACGCCCTCCGCTCAATTCTGACTCGTTGCGCTCACTGCAAGCCCGAGTGACTTCAGTTCGCCGTACTCGATCCGAGGCACCCGTTCGTACGTGCGCACCAGCCGGCCGCTGTCCTGACCGAAGTAACGTGAGGCCTGTCGCATCATCGCCATGAGCTGCTCGTTGAACTGGTTGCCCTGCGCCCGAATGCTGACCCGGGTCAGCCACAGGAGCTTCTTCTGGTCGTGCTTGCGCGCCGCCTGAAAATCGTAGGCACCGATGACTACGTAATAGCGCTCCTCCTCGATGTCTGAGATCATGTCGTCGAAATACGTTCCGCCGCCGGCGAACCGGCTGATGTCGTCGTGGTCGTTGATTTCCGTCATGTAACCGAGGAGGTTCGCATTTCGCCGGTTCGCGTCCATTCGCGTCCGCTCTGACATTTGCAGCTCCAGCAAGCCTCCTTCCAATTGGTCCATTGCGTTCTGCTGGAGCTTTACCTTGTTCTCGTCCTCCGCGGGCCATGAGTGGGAGAAATCGTATGGATCGCGCCCAAGGCCGACACCCAATCTCTGCACCGCTTGGAACAGCGTCATCGCGCGGTCCAACGTGTTTCGATAGCTGACGTCGTTGAACGGAATCGTCGTCCCCCAATAAATCACGAGCATGAGGTCCGCCGATTTCGGATCCTTGGCCGGCACGTAGTTCTGGCGCGCGAGATGGCGGCCCACGACGCGAACAATCGCGGGGAACCGCACATCGTCGATCGAATGATTCACGCCGATGCCCGTGCTGTATCCGCCCTTGGCCACGACGTACGTCTCGGGCTTGAACGAGCCGTCCGGGAGCGCGGCCCGCACATAGCCGTTCTTGACACTCGAATAGACGGACGTGACCAACGCTTCTTCTTCGGCCCTCGCCGACGACGGCATGACGAGCGTGCTGACCGCAAGTGCCGCGGCACTCAAAGCAACCAGGGTTTTCATGGGGCGAGGTAGGCTGCAGTTCCCGAACGTGAGTTATCGTAAGCGACTGGCTTAAGTCGGCAAGGCCAATCACCTGAATCAACCGACTCCGCAACGCCCTCACAGCATGAAGCCGCCCCCAAGACCGCGCCGGTATTCCGCCGGGCGCGCCCTACACGCTCGGCTGGTCCGGGCGTAGGCCGCCTGCCTGCGAGCTCGGCTCAGGCGTAGGCCACCAGCTCGCTGGCGCGGTTTGACGCAAACCCGATCGGGCGCGAGCAAGCTCGCAGCCTGCGCGGCCCGATCACGAACCCGTGCGAAACGGCTTTGCGCCGCGAAACCGCGAGTTGTCGAATCGCAGCGTGAAGCCCTTTCCAAACGCGGCGTAAAGCCGTCTCCTACATCAAGGCAGCGGAGCCGGGCCCCGTGCGACGAACGCAAGGTAGGAGCCTGCTCGCAGGCGATTCGGATCGTCGGAATCGCGAGCGAGCTCGCTCCTACAGACGGACCGTGGGCTCGCGGGGGGCAAACGCTGGATCCGCAGCGAAGCATTGATTCCCGCCCGGTGCGTTGCTCGCGGAACGCACTCCGCTCAATTCCGACTCGTTGTGTTCACTGCAAGCCCGAGCGACTTCAGCTCGCCGTACTCGATCCGGGGCACCCGCTCGTACGTGCGCACCAGCCGGCCGCTGTCCTGACCGAAGTAACGCGAAGCCTGACGGACCATCGCCACGAGCTCCTCGTTGAATTTATTGCCCTGCGCACGAATGCTGACACGGGTCAACCAGAGCAGCTTCTGTTCATTGTGCTTAAGGGCCGCCTGAAAATCGTACGCGCCAATGACGACGTAATAGCGCTCCTCCTCGATGTCGGAGACCAGGTCATCGTAGTACGTTCCTCCGCCGGCGAACCGGCTGATGTCGTCGCGAGCATTGATCTCGTCCATGTACCCGAGGAGATTGGCATTTGTCCGGTTCGCCTCGGCTCTCGCCCGCTGCGCCGATTGCAGCTCCAGCAGCGCGCCTTCACCCGCATCCTGGGCCGCCCATTTCACCTGCACGCCATCGTCGAGAGGGATGCCGTCGCGTCCCCGCTCGCCTGCGGCGAAAAGCGGGTGGGCGAAATCAAACGGATCCCGCCCCAGCCCAACGCCGAGGTGTTGCAGCGGCTGGATGACGTTCATTGCCCGGTCCATGGCATTCCGATCTTCGAGACCGTTCAACGGGATCGTCCTGCCCCAGTAGATCACCAGCATGAGGTCCGCCGACTTTGGGTCCCGGGCCGGCTGATAGTTCTGCCGGGCCAGATGGCGCCCCAGCACCCGGACAATGCCGGGAAAACGCACATCATCGATCGAATGATTCACGCCGATGCCCGCGGCGTATCCGCCTTTTGCGACCACGTACGTCTCGCGTTTCAGCGAGCCATCGGGGAGCGCCGCCCGGACGTACCCATTCTTGACGTGGGAATAGACCGAGGTGACCAGAGCTTCCTCGTCGGCCAGGGCTCGATTCGGCGCGAGGAGGGCACAAAACGCGAATCCTCCGATGCTAAGGGCAAGGGTTGTTTTCATAGTGTGAATCCGGATGTTGGGGTTCGGCCATCAACCAAAGTGAGCGGGTGGCCGGAGCACGGTCACTGAGGCCGCGCATCGCAAGCCAAACACCTCGGGAGCAAACATCCCCGCCCCTCCCCGCATGATTTCCGCGGGCGAAAGTCTCGGGTTCTGCTGCGCGACCGCGCTCGGGTTCAGGAACGAAAAACGAGGCGAGCCGGTTCAAACGAAAAACACCGCGAGCCGATTCGACGGGTTGCAGCGGCTTTGCGCCGCGATCCGGGCGCTTTCGATGTTCCATCGCGGCGTAAAGCCGCTCTTACAACCGGCCCGTGGTTCAACTCTCGACTGCTTTGTAGGAGCCTGCCTGCAGGCGATCGTCGGTCGAATCGCGGCGTTAAGCCGCTCCTACACTCAATCCCTCCAACCTGGCATCGCGTGCGTCCTACACCGGCACGGCGGCCCGCGGGCCGTTGGCGGCCTGGTCGAGCGCCTCGGCCGGCCAGCCCATCTCGTCGAACCAGCGGCCGCCAATCTGCCGGTTGATCGGGAACGCCTGATTCATCACGCCGGAGAAGAAGATCTGTTGGTTGCGCCGCAGGATCTCGTCGCCGCAGCGGTCGAGTTCGCGCCGCCGGTCGCGCTCATCGGCCAGGCAGTCGATCTCATGGACGAAATCGATGAACCCGAGCGCGTCGTCGATTCGGGCCACGTAGTCGCGGACGACCGAGCCCGGCAGCATCCCGAATTCGTGCTTCGCCTGCATCAGCGCCCGCACCGCGGGAAAGCCAACATGCACCAGATCCCGCCGGCTCAGCCAGCGGGTCTCGTAGTTGATGCGGTTGATGACCGAGGCCCGCTCCATGCCGCGACGGTGCTCCTCGACCGTGCGATGGAACACCCGATACCCGTGCTCGGCGGGATGCTCGAAGAAGGTCGAGGCGGGATCCAGAAACGGAATCATCGGACACAGCATCGGCACGACGCGCCAGCCGCGGAACCGCTCCAGCAGCCGCCGGCAGTACGCCACCGTCCCGGCGACGGACGCCGCGTCCTGTTCCGGCATGCCGATGAAATACCAGACGTCGACCTGGTAGACCCCGAGCTCCAGCGCGCGCTCGATCCAGGCCTCGAGCTCGTCGTTGGTGTAGACGCCGCGGCCAGCCAGCTTCGCCACGCGCAGATCGTGACTTTCCGGAGACAGCGTGATGATCGTCCGCGGATTCGCGCGCACCATGTGGCGGAGCACGTCCTCCGGTGTGAGGTGAAACTGCTCGTAGCTGACCGACTTGAACTCCGCCTCCGCGACCCGGTCGAGAAACGCCGCCATGCCCGCCTTCGATTCGTTGTACGAGCCGACGGAATAGAAATGATACTGCCCGATTCCGGGCAGCCGCTGCATCGACTGGAACTCGTAGTCGACCTCGCAGCCGGGCTTGCGCGCCATCGCCCGCGGCCGCTGGAAGATCCGGCGAAATGCGTCGCGCGATCCGCCGCACCAGCCGCAATTGAACGAGCACCCCGCGTTCTGCGTCGAAAGGAGTTCGCGAATCGGCAGCTGCGACGATGCCGGGCGCGCCGGCTGTTTGGACCAGTCGATGCCGCAGGCAAACTGATCGGGCAGATGGGAGAACTCGTTGTCGTGGATTTCACCCGCCGGGGACTTCCAGACCAGATTCGGAACCGCATCCAGCGCCGCGCCGTCCTTCAGCGCCTGGAGCAGCGCAGCCATGGGGGCATGCGTGTCGTAGCCGCGCATCACCTGGTCAATGAATGGATATCGGATCAGCTCCGCGGCGTAGAAGGTCGAGGAGATGCCGCCGAAAACGACGGGGGTCTCCGGGTGAATCGCCTTGATGCGCTCGGCCAGCGCCAGGCTGCCCTGGACGTGCACCATCCAGTGCAAATCGATTCCGATCAGGCGGAAGTCGAGCGCGCGGATCAGCGCGTCGACATCGATCCTCGGATACCGCACGAGGATCGTGCTGAAGTTGATCAGCGTCACCTCGTGCCCGCGCTCGGCGAGAAACCGCTGCAGCGTCTTGAATCCGACCGGGAAGTATTCGTAGAGCGGCGTGATCGGGACATCGCCGCTGGTGCCCAGAAACGGGAAGTAGATGTCACGCCGTCCGCGGAAATCGAAGAACGCCGGAGCATGCAGGAGGAGCAGGTCGCCATGCAGCGTGGGAAGCGGGGGGTGGACGTCGGTCATGGGGGGCACAGGGACGAAGGGGCATCCGCGGAGAAGGCGGCGGGATCAGGCGAGCAGCGAGGCGATGAGGTTGCGCTGGATCTCGTTCGTTCCGGAGTAGATCCGGCTGGCGATCGCGTCGCGCAGTTCGCGTTCGATCTCGCCCTCGGTCAGGTAGCCGTTGGCGCCGTGAATCTGGATCGCGTCCTCGCAGGACTGGACCCAGCAATCGCTGATGTGGAGCTTGGCGAGCGCGGCCTCCATCACCGCCGAGCGTCCGATCGTCCGCTGGTACGCGCTCTGGTACAGCAGCTGGCGGGCGGTCTCGAGCCGGAGCTTCATGTCGACCAGCTTGCCGCCGATCTGCTGGAAACGCGCGATCGGCTGGCCGAACTGCCGCCGCGTCTTCGCATGGCGCACGCACTGCTCGAGCAGCCGCTGCATCGAGCCGACGGCGCTCGCGAGGATGCAGCCGCGCTCCCAGGTCATCGAATGCGTGAACAGGCTGGCTCCCGCGCGCTCGTTTCCCAGCCGGTTCTCCGCCGGGACCTCGCAGTCCTCGAACCGGACCTCGGCCGTCGGGCTGGTGCGGAGCCCCATCTTGTCCAGCGTGCGCACCACAATGAAGCCGGGGAACGACCGCTCCACGAGGAACGCGCCGATGCCGGCCGCACCCTTCGCCGGATCCGTCGTCGCGAACACGACGAGCACGTCCGCGACCGGCCCGTTCGTCACAAAGGTCTTCCGGCCGGTGATCACATACCGGTCACCCTTTCTCGTGGCGGTCGTGCTGATGCTGTAGGCGTCCGACCCGCACGCCGGTTCGGTCATCGCGTTGCCGCCGATCAGCTCGCCACTGCAGAGTCCGGGCAGGTACTTTTTCCTTTGCGCCTCGGTGCCAAACGCCACCAGCGGCGCCGCGGCCGTCCACATGTGCGCGTTCATCGAGAACGTCAGCCCGTTGTCGCGGCAGGCGTAACCGACACGCTCGAGCGCGCCCACCGTCGTCATCGGATCGCGGCCGAGCCCGCCATATTCGGCCGGCACCGCGAGCCCGGGCAGCCGGACCGCCCCGAATTCCTTCCAGGCGGCGTGGTTGAAGGTGCCCGCCCGGTCGCGGGCGATCAGGTCGTGATTCGCCGACGCGACCACCGCCTCGATCGAGGTGAAGAGCTGCTGCTGTTCCTTGGACCAGGAGAATTCCATGACCGCTATTTCCGCCGCTCCGCCGCCAGCGTCTGGTAGTCGATCTTGTCCGTCGAGGTCTTCGGCAGCGCGTCGTGAAAGGCGAAACTGTCGGGCACCATGTACAACGGGAGGGTGCGCGAGCAAAAGGCCTTGAGTTCGATCAGCGACGGACGGGGTGAAGCGGCGAGGCTGAGATGCGCGCGAACATGCACACCGGCGGCGTCGGGCAGGGCGACGACGGCGGCCTCGCGGATCGCCGCGTGGCGATACAGGCACGCCTCGATTTCGCCGAGTTCGACGCGGTAACCCCGTTTCTTGACCATCCGGTCGCGCCGACCCACGTAGCGGAAAACCCCGGAGCCGTCCTCGACGACCAGATCGCCCGTCCGGTACCAGCGCGCCCCGCCGCCGTTTCCCGGAAGGAAGGCCGACGCGGTCTGCTGCGGCAGGTTCCAGTACCCCTGCATCACATTGGGCCCCGCGATGCACAACTCCCCTTCCGTCCCGACCGCGACGCTTCGGCCGTCGTGATCGACCACGGTGCTCTCGAGCTGCTCGCACGTCCGGCCGATCGGATACGGCTCGACCCGGTCGTCCGGAATCGCGGCGGGAATCTCGTAATACGTGCAGACGTTCGTTTCCGTCGGCCCGTAGAGGTTGAAATAGCGCGGGACCGGCACCTGGCGCTGCAAGGAGCGCAGGTGCACCACCGGCATCACTTCGCCGGCGAAGAGGACGAGCCGCAGACGGGAAAAGTCGTGATCGGCGATGCGCCCGAACTGGGCCAGCAGACTCAGGATCGAGGGCGCGGAGTACCAAACCGTGATGCGGTGCCGCTCGATCAGCGGCGAGAGCGCGAGCGGCTGTTTGCCGGCGTCCTCCGGGATCACGACCACACGGGCGCCGCGCCCCAGCGGCACGTAGATGTCGAGAACCGACAGGTCGAAATGAAACGCGGCGTGGGACGAGAACACGTCGTCGGACCGCGGCTGGAACACCCGCGAACACCAGTCGATGAAGGCGACGGCGTTGCGGTGCGAGAGCATCACGCCCTTCGGCCGGCCGGTGGAGCCGGAGGTGTAGAGCACGTAGGCAAGGTCGTCGGGATGCGGCTGCGCGCTCGCCACCGGCGCCGCCGGGGCGACGGCATCGAGCCGGGTCAGCGCGGCGTCGAGCCCGGTGCCCCCACCCACTCGATCCAGCACGAGAACGGAGATCGGCCGGCTGCCGGCCGCTGCCAGCTCATCCTGCAGCGCCGTCGCGAACCGCTGCTCGATCAGGACCACCTTCACGGCACAGTCGGACAGAATGAGCGCGTTTCGCGCGACCGGCGCGGTGACGTCGACCGGCACGTAGGCCGCCCCGGCCTTCAGGATGCCGAACATCGCCGCAATGCCGTCCGCGCTCTTGTGAAGATAGAGACCCACGCGGTCGCCGCGACCCACGTGTTCCGCCGCCAGCCGGTCGCGCAGCCGGTCCGACAGGCGGCCCAGCGTCGCGTAGTCGAGCTCCGTGCCGTCGCTCTCCACGATCGCGGGCTGGCCCGCGCGATCGCGGACGGGCCCCGTGATGATGTCGTGCAGAGCCATGACGGGAGTGCTCAGGACTGCGAACCGCGCTTCGCGCGCACCATCCCGGCGATGCGCTCGATCGTGTCGAGGTGATCGGTGTCGACCTCGTGCGGGGCGAAGCTGACCGCGAACGTCTCCTCGAGGAAGCCCACGAGTTTCAGCGTCGCGATCGAATCGAGGATGCCGGTGGTGATGAGCGGGGTGGAAAGCGTGAGCTGCGCGGGATCCTCGCCGGGAAGGAATTCCTCGAGGACGTAGTTCTTGACGGCTTGTTCGATGTCGGGGGTGTCGGTCATGGCGAAGGCAGGCTGCCGGCGGCCGCGGCCGCGCCGGCGTTCGGAACGGCCGCGATCCGGGTCGCGCGGTCGAAGAGCTCGAGGTACGGGCCGGCAATGAGCTGCCGGTACAGCGCGGCCGCGACGAGCTGATGCGCGAGCGCATTCGAGTGCCGACCCGGTTCGTGCACTTCCAGGGTTTCGGCGCGAAGGCCCGCGTAGAGTTTGGAGAGATCGATGACGGAGAAACCCGCGGCGCGAGCGGTGGCGGCGAGCTGCTGCGAGGTCGCCTGGTCGGGCGGCTCGCCCCGCGGCAGGGGCATGATCACGCACACAGGCAGCGCATCGATCGCGCGGCAGCTCCGGACAATCTCGCGGTAGACCGAGAGCAGCATCGCCGGTTCGTACGGCCGCAGCCTCTCCGTCGCCATCAATGGATTCGTCGTCGCGGTCACGCGCGCGGCCCGCAGGATCCCGGCCAGCGCGGCATCGGGCGGGGCGACGCGCGCCTGGAGGCAGGCGAACGCGTCGCGATTGACCCAGTCGAAGTCGACGACGTGCGCAACGTGAATGACGACGTTGGGATGAAACTGCCGCGCCCGGTCGCGGACGACGGTGATCTGGGCCAGCGGGCTGTATCCGGGCACGGCGAAATTCAGGATCTCGAACCGGCCGCCTCGCGGGCGGTCGCGATTCAGCCGGCGTTCGAGCACCGCCCCGAACGTCTCGTTGGCCGGCAGGCCCCAGCCCATCACGTGCGACGAACCCAGCAGCGCGATGCGCACGGTCCCGGGAGCCGCCTGCAGATCGCAGTCCGGGCCGCGCAGGCCCCAGCGGTTCGTCTCGTAATCGGTGTCGTACGCGTGCAGGTGCACGTTCGGCAGCGGTTCGTAAAACGGGAAATCGTGGAGCTGCCGGACGGGATCGATGCCGTCGTAGTGGAACGGAAATTTGCGGAGCTGAATGGCCTCCCAGTACTGCTCGTTCGCCGGATCGGCCTCCGTCAGCCGTTCGTAATACCCGCGCGCCTCTCCCGGCGGGTCTTCGCGCCGCAGGATGTGCACGACGGATCGGGCATCCGCGACCGGGTCGGGGAGCCGGGGGCTGGCCGGCAGTCGCACCAAACCGAACACGCCCATGCAGAGGGCGGTCAGCGAGGCCAGACCCCATGTCGCGCTCCAGCGGAAACCGCCGAGTCCGGCAGTGAGCGTCGGCCGCGCGGCCGGCCCGCGCCGCCAGGCCGGAAGCACTTCAAAACCGAGCGTCGCGGCGGCGATGACGGCCAGGATGGCCGCGCCCCAGGCAAGCGTGTGCCGGTCGGCCAGGCTCCAGATGTGCAGCCACCGCCCGATGCTCGGCGCGCTCCAGAGCGACCACAGGAAACTGATCACGGCGAAGGTCCCGACCGTGCGTGCCACCAAACCGGCCGATTCGCCGAAGTTCATGCGGGGCGTGGTCAGCCGGCGTTTTCGCCCCCGCTTCAACTCCCAGAGCGAGCCGGCCAGCACCAGCAGCGCGAGCAGGGTCCAGAAAAGCGAGTCCGCCCACGTCATCGAGGCATGGCCCGTGACCCACCATGCCTGATAGAGATGCAGCGCCCACGTCACGAGGAACGTCCACGCCGTCGCCAGCACGAGCGCCCGGGTCTGTCCCAGTTTCTTCAGGCGAAAAAACGCGGGATAGTAGAACACGCGCATCATGAACTCCCGCCAGTAGGTGTTCACCCGCCGCCAGTAGTCGGTGAAGCTCGCCGCGAGGAAGTAGCGGTGGTTCGTCTCCGGGAGGTTGAATCCGAAGAGCAGCAACAGCCCGACGAGCAGGTGAAACTCGCCCGAGAACCTCACGTAGTAGAATGAATTCGTCGCGACATACCGGATCAGATCGGTGCCGTCGGCCACGTCGGCGGCGGTGATCGCGAGAGTCAGGTTGACGAAGTGATAGAGCAGGATCTGGACGACGCCGCGCAGCATCCATCTGGCGCCGCGCTGATAGATCACGAGCGCCGGCTCGTCGTAGTACCGGCCGCTGAACGCGCGGAAATCGACCACCGGAAACAGGAGCGAGCAGGCGTTGGGCAGCAGGAAGAAATACGCCAGCGAGCGGCTGACGTGGCGGCCCGGCGCCGCCGTCGCCACCTCGTAGAAATAGCCGATGAGGCGGAACATGAACATGCCCGCAAGCACCGGCCACACGACCGAGAGCGAGCCGCTGTTCACCGCCCCCGCCCGGAAAAACGCGAGCCCGAGACCCGCGCCCAGCAGCAGGACCGCCCGTTTCCAGACTGCGATGGGAAGGTGGCACAACCCGATCAATCCCGCCCCCACCGCCACGATGGCGGCGGTCCGCGGCAGCGCCAGGGTGAGGTCGGGCAGGTGCCGGCCGGGAACGCCGCCCATCACGACCGCCAGCCCTCCCAGCGAAACCAGCACGAAAAACGGGAGACGAAACCGCGCGGGAAGAAAATGGTGGATCACGAACGCGCCGGCCGCGATGACGACGATCCGCCGCAGCGCAGCGGTTTCCAGACCACCGGCGATCATGACCACCGCGACGAGCGCGACCTGAAGGAAAACCGCCATGACCCCCGCGATTTCCGCGACTCCCAACCGCGGTGACTCGGCGGCGGTCGCCACCTGCCCGCACGCCACGGCGGCAGGGGCATGACTTTCCCCGGCGAAGACCCGTCGGAGGGTGGTTCGTTCGGCCAAGTCGAGCTGAAGCGACGGGTCCTGCGGATTCACAGGCGGCGAGCTGGGCGAATGGAGTCGAAGAGGTGCAACCGCTGCGACCGGCCAACGCCCGAGTTCGGGCGGATGGTCGGAGGCGACGGGAAACCTGAAATCCCGGGGTGGTTCGTCAAACGGCACTCCGTAACAGTTCGGAAAATCAGGGTTTCGACTACCGTCGCCCGGTGATGCCGTCCCACATTTTTCTCCGCGCGGGGGACCTTTTCTGAGACGATGCCTGTCCTCCGCACGATGAAGCGTGGCCTGCGTTACGTTTTGCTTTTCGCCAGCTTGAGCCTCTTCGCCCACGCGGAGACGGGCCACGGCGCGGTTCGGGCGCTGGATGATCCGAGCAATCACGCGGCCGCCCGCGACCGCCTCCAGCGCATGGTCGCCGCCGAGCCGCAAAACGCCGAGGCGCACTACCTGCTCGGAATCGCCTACGAGAATCTCGGCCGCGCGGACGATGCGATCCGCCAGCTCGAGCTGGCAACCCGTCTCCAGCCGGCGAATTCCGACTACATGCTCGAACTTGGCGGCGCGTACGGCCTGGCGGCGCAGAAGGCCGGGGTCCTGTCCAAATATGGCTGGGCGAAGAAGTGCCAGGCGGCGCTCGAGAAGGCGGTCGAGCTCGATCCGAACAACCTCTCGGCCCGCAACGGGCTTTTCAGTTACTATCGCGAGGCTCCCGCGTTCATGGGCGGAGGATCGGCCAAGGCGCACGCGCAGGCGGAGGAGATCCGGAAGCGCAATCCGGTCGCCGGGGCCGTGGTGCTGGGCCAGCTTTACCTGGACGACAGGAAGACCGACGAGGCGTTCGCCCTCTACGAAACGACGCTGAAATCGGCTCCCGACAACTATGGTTTGCTCTATGGGATTGGCCGCACCGCGGCCCAGACCGGGCAGCATTTGGACCGCGGCGAGCAGTGCCTGCGGCGGTGTCTCGAGCTGAAACCCGGGCCGGATGATCCGCCGCTCGCCGCCGTCCGGTGGCGGCTCGGAAACATCGCGGAAAAGCGGGGCGATCGTTCCTCGGCGCGGTCGGCGTACGAGGCGGCACTGAAGCTCGATCCGAACTTTCAGCCCGCGGCTCGATCGCTGGCGGCGCTCGGCCCGTGACGGATCCCGGGCGGAGGCCGCGGCGGATGCCGCTGTCGGCCGGTTCCGCTGACCCGTCGCCAGCGGCCATTCTGCATTCGACATCCGGCAGGCTCCATTTGCATGGTCTGCACCGATGCCTGCGACGCCTCTGGTCGAATTTCGTGAGGTCACGAAGCACTATGGCAGCGGGCCCTGCGTGCTCGACCGGGTCTCGCTGACGGTCGATCCCGGCGAATTCGTCGGCATCATCGGTCCGAGCGGCTGCGGCAAATCCACCCTTCTGCGACTCATCGCGGCACTGAGTCCGGTCACGACCGGCACCCTGACGATCGCCGGCCGCACGCCGGAAGCCGCTGCCGCGGACCTGGCCTTCGTATTTCAGGAACCCACGTTGCTGCCGTGGCTGACGGTCGCCCGCAACGTCGATGCCCCTCTGCGTCTGCGGGGCTGGCCCGCCGCCGAGCGCCTCGCCATCCGCCGGCGCGTTCTCCAGCTGGTCCGGCTGGAGGAAAAAGCGGACGCGTTTCCCCGGCAGCTTTCCGGCGGGCAGAAGATGCGGGTGTCGATTGCCCGGGCGCTGGCGCTCTCGCCCAGGCTGCTGCTGCTCGACGAGCCGTTCGGCGCGCTCGACGAGATGACCCGCGAGCACCTCAACGAGGAACTGCTCGCCATCCGCCAAGCGCAGGCCTGGACGGCTTTCTTTGTCACCCATTCGGTCGCGGAGGCCGTGTTCCTGTCTCATCGCGTCGTGGTCCTCGCAGCGAACCCCGGACGGATTTCCACCGAGGTCCCGATCGGCCTGCCGTATCCGCGAACCCAGGAAACACGCCTGTCACGCGAGTATCACGAGCTGGTCGCGCACGTCTCGCGGATCCTGCGTGGCGTCGAGGATGCCGCTTCGGCGGCGTGAGCCGCGCCGACCCCCATGTCGCGCCGCCTGCTCAATCTCCTCCTTCCCGCCGCGACCGGCGCGCTCTTCATCGGCCTATGGTATGCCGTGCACGCGTGGCTGAGCGAGGACATGCAGTTCCTGCTCCCCACCCCGGGTGCCGTCCTCGCCGCGCTGCGGGAAAACCGCGCCGAGCTGGCGCGGGCTTCGCTGAACACGACGGAGGGAGCGCTGCTCGGTTTCGGCCTCGCCATCGTCGTCAGCTTCACCGCCGCGCTCGCCCTCTCCCTCTCGTCGCTGGTTCGGGTCAGCCTGTATCCCTATCTCATGCTGCTCCAAATGACGCCGGTGATCGTCGTCGCTCCCATCCTCATCCTGTGGGTCGGCGCCGGCCTGAAGAGCGTCGTCGTGATCACGTTCCTCATCTGCTTCTTTCCGCTCGTCGTGAACACGACGCAGGGCCTGGTCTCGACCGACCGCAACCTCGTCGAGCTCTTCCGGATGTGGCGGGCCACGCCCTGGCAGCAGCTGGTGCTGCTCCGGGTGCCCGCCGCCCTGCCCTATTTCTTCACCGGACTGCGGATCGCGGCGACCCTCGCGCCCATCGGTGCGCTGGTGGGCGACTACACCGCCGGCAGTTCCGCCGGTGACGGAGGCGGCCTGGGCTTTCAGGCGCTCATCTACTCGAGCCAGGCGAAATATCCGGCGCTGTTCGCGACGGCGGCGATCACGTGCGTGCTCGGATTTGTGTTCGTCGCAATCGTCATCACGCTGAGCTGGTTGCTGCTGCGGCAGTGGCACGACTCGTTCGAACGCCACGATCGCTGAACGCACCGGCTGCCGCCACCCACCTCCGTCCGACCGTTTCATGCCCTCTCCGCGCCCTGCCCTGCTCCTGCTCGGTCTCATCCTCGCGGGCGCCACGCTCTCCGGCGCGCCCGGCACACGCTTCAAGCTGACCGTGCAGCTCGACTGGCTGCCCGAGCCCGAGCACGGCGGACTGTACCAGGCGCAGGCGCTCGGCTATTTCCAGGACGAGGGCCTCGACGTCGAGCTCCTGCCGGGCGGACCGAACGCGCTGGTGATGCCCAAGGTCGCCACCGGCCAGGTCGACATCGGCCAGGCGGACAGCACGAACACGCTCCTGCAGCAGGCCGAAGGCTTGCCGGTCGTGCAGTTCGCCGCGGTGTTTCAGGACGACCCCTCCGGCCTCCTCGTCAACGCGAGCAGCTCCGTCCACCGGTTTTCCGATCTTCAGGGAAAAACGATCATCGCCCGCCCCGAGTGGGCCTTCCTGAAGTTCCTGGAAAAGAAGTACGACCTCACGTTTTCGGTCGTCCCGCAGAATTTCTCCGTCGCCGCGTTCCTGGGCAACAAGGAGGCGATTCAGCAGGGCTACAACATCGCAGAGCCGTACCACATCGTGAAGGCGGGTGCGCCGATGCCGCGGTTTCTTTCCACCTGGCAGGCCGGCTTTCGCGCCTACTCGGTCCTCGTGACGAGTCGCAAGTTCGCGCGCGCTCATCCCGACGAATTGCGCGCCTTCGTGCGGGCCTACATCCGCGGCTGGCGCAGCTACTTGTTCGGCAATCCGGCCCCCGCCCACGAGGCGCTGAAGAAAGCGAACCCCGCCAACACGGACGATTTCATGAGCTTCTCGCGCAAGATGATCATCGACGAGCATCTCGTCACCGGCCGCGATCTCAGCGGGGGCGACGCCCAGATTGGCCGTCTCGATCCCGCCCGCTACGACACGCAGATCCAGCAGCTCGAGGATCTCGGGATTTTGCCGAAGGGAAAAATCACGACGGCGGCCGTCATGACGACCGAGTTCCTGCCGTAGCGGCCGCCGCGCGTTGTAGCCGTTCCGGAGTTGTAGCCGGATCGCCGACAGTCACCGACCCCCGGAGCGAATCGACCGCCCACCGGCCGGGCTGCGATTTGCCGCCGGATCGCGCGCGGATTCGCTGTCCCATGAGCACCGAGCCGATCGCGACCAGCGCAGCCGGGGCGTTTGTCGAGCGGCGGGACCACTTTGCCTTCAGCTCGGTCGTTTTTCTCCGGGCACTCGCGCTGATCCTCGCGATCGCGTTCCTCTCGTTCTGGGTCCAGTTCCCCGGACTGGTCGGACCGCACGGAATCATCCCGGCCGCGGGCTATCTTGACGCCGTCGGGCGGCAGGCGGGCGCGTCCGGCTGGCTGCGGCTTCCGACCTTGTGCTGGTTCTTTGGCGCGAGCGCATCGCTTCATCTGCTGTGCGCGGTCGGCGTGGTCGCGGCGGCGCTCCTGTTCGCCGGCATCGCGCCGGCGGTCTGCCTGATCGTCGCGTGGGCCAGCTACCTCTCGCTGATGGGCGCGGCGCCGGTGTTTCTCGCCTTCCAGTGGGATGCGCTTCTGCTCGAGACAACCTTGCTGGCGGTGTTTCTCGCGCCCTGGTCGAGGCGGCCCCGGTGGCGGCAAATCGAGCCGCCCCGGCTCGCGCGCGGCCTGCTGAAATGGCTGCTGTTCCGTCTCATCTTCCTCTCGGGGGTGGTGAAGCTCTCCAGCGGCGACCCGACCTGGCGCAACCTCACGGCGCTGACCTATCACTACGAGACGCAGCCGCTCCCGAACCCGGTCGCCTGGTGGGCGCACCAGCTTCCCGCGGGAGTGCAGCGAGCCTCGTGCGCGGGGATGTTCGCGATCGAACTCCTCGTGCCGTTCTTTCTCTGGGCGCCGCGGACCCTGCGGCACACCGCCGCCCTGCTCATCGCGGCGTTCCAGGTCGCGATCGAGCTGACGGGCAATTTCGCGTTCTTCAATCTTCTCACGATCGCTCTCTGTCTTCTTTGCCTCGACGACGCGTGGTGGTGCTGGTTGAGCCGCCGGCGCCTGCCGGATTGTCATACAGTATATGACATTGTGGACGGGCGCGGGCGGTGGTGGCGGCGTCTGGGCATGGCCGGGGCGGTCGCCGTCGTCGGCTACACGAGCCTGCTGGCGCTGCCGTCGTTCGGGCGCGGGCTCGCCTGGCCGCGCTGGTTTGCGCCGGTCGTCGAATGGGTGGCGCCCTTCTCCAGTTTCAACAATTACGGGTTGTTCGCGGTGATGACGACGTCGCGACCCGAGCTGATCTTCGAGGGCAGCGACGATCAGCGCACCTGGCGCGAGTACGAGTTTCCGTACAAACCCGGAAACCTGGCGCGGCCACCACGATTCGTGGCGCCGTACCAGCCGCGACTCGACTGGCAGCTCTGGTTCGCCGCGTTGGGCGGACCCGACGATAATCCGTGGGTCTTTTCGCTGTGCGGGCATCTGCTGCGCGGGACCCCCGCGGTTCTGGGATTGCTCGCCCGGAACCCGTTTCCCGATCATCCGCCGACCTGGGTTCGCGTCGTGCGCTACGACTATCGCTTCACCACGCCGGCCGGGCGGGCCCGCACCGGCGACTGGTGGCGCCGGACGCCCGTCGATCTCTACGTGCCTCCGATCAGCCTCCGCCGTTGACGGGCACACGCCGCGTCCGAGGTGGGGCCGCGAATGCCGCGCTGCTCCGCGGCGCCGGCGCCCACGACGGGGCTTCACATTCCGGGCAAACCGCTCTTGTTTGCCTGCGCATGACTTCGCCCGCCTCTCCGTCCCGGGACCGTTTCCTCTCGCTGCTGCGTGACGCGCTGCAGGACGGAACGCTGGTGAAACTCACGCTCGGCAAGCACCGCGGGTCCGACGCCACGCTCAGGAATGTCTTCGTCCGTCCGGTCGAGTTGAAGAGCGGCGCCCACTTCACCTTCGTCTGGCGGCATGCGACGCGGGACATCACAAAGAACCACCCGGCGGCCGCGGCGCTCGCGGTGCTCGAGCCGCTGATCGGTGGCGATTTCCTCGACGCGCATCTCTTCACGACCACGGCGACCGCCCAGCTCGAGACGCAGGCGGAGGGTGGTGCGCGGCTTCGCGTCAAGGCCGTCGCGACGGATGTCACGGGCACCCGACCTGCCGGTCATGACCGGACGAAGGCCCATGTCATCGACTCGACGGCGCCGTGGCTCCGGGCGCTGGGAGTGACGAACGAGCGCGGCCGTCCGCGTGAAGGCATGGCCGACAAGTTTCGCCAGATCCAGAAATTCGCCGAGCTCCTTCAGCCGCTGCTCGCCGAGGCCTTTCCGAACCCTTCCGCGGAGGCGGAGCTTCGCCCGTCGGCAGCCGCCGAGACCGCCTCAACCGCCGGGCCGGCACCGGCGAAAGAGCACCCGCCGGCTGCACTGCACGTCGTCGACATGGGCTGCGGCAAGGGCTACCTGACCTTCGCGGTGTCGGCGGTGCTGGGCGGACGGGCCCGCGTTCGCGGCGTCGAGGTGCGCCCCGAACTCGTGGCGTTGTGCAACCGGGTCGCCCGGGAGAACCATTTCTCGCCTCGCCTCGACTTCGTCGCCGGCTCGATCGCGGACACCCCGTTGGAACGGATCGACGCGCTGATCGCGCTGCATGCGTGCGACACCGCGACCGACGACGCCCTGGGCAAAGGGATCGCCGCCGGGGCCCGGCTCCTCGTCGTCGCCCCGTGCTGCCAGAAGGAGCTGCGCCCGCAACTGCAGGCGCCGCCCGTGCTCGCCGATGCGCTGCGCCACGGGATCTTTCAGGAGCGCCAGGCGGAGTTCGTCACCGATGCCCTGCGCGCGCTGCTGCTCGAGTGGGCGGGCTATCGGACCCGGGTCTTCGAGTTCATCTCCACCGAGCACACGGCTCGGAACCTGATGATCGCGGCGATCAAGGCGCGGCCGGCGGGAGACGACGATCGTGCGCGGCGGCTGCGGGACTTCGCCTCGTTCTATGGCATCCGGACCCAGCGGCTGGCCTCGCTGCTCGGGCTCGAACTCGCCGCCTCATGACCTGGGAGGAACTCGACTGGGCGGCGCTCGACCGGCTCCGGGAGGCGTTTCTCTCCGGCAAGGCGGCGCAGGGGCCGTACTGGCTGTCGCCATCCGACCTGGCGTCCTATGATTTCACCTACGGCGAACGGATCGGCTGGAAATGGGACCAGGTCCTGCGCGAGCTGCAGCTCCGCGGCTGGCGTCCGGCGAGCCGCGACGTGTTCGACTGGGGCTGCGGGAGCGGCGTCGCCGCGCGGCGGGTGCTCGGGTTTTTCGGCGCATCGGCATTCGACTCGCTGACGGTCTGGGACCATTCCCCCCTCGCGGCGGATTTCGCGGCGAATGCGGCGACGCAGGCTTTTGCCGGATTGCGGGTCTCGTCGGCGACCCCGGGGCTTCTGGCCGACACCGCGCCCATCGGGCTTCTGCTCGTGAGCCACGTCATGACGGAGCTTTCCGATGAGGAACTAGCCGCATTGCGGGCGCTGGCCTTGCGCTCCCGGGAGATCCTGTGGGTCGAGCCGGGGACGCACGAGGTCAGCCGCCGGCTCGGACAGCAACGCGAGGCGCTCCGGCCGGAGTTCCAGGTCGTGGCGCCATGCACGCATCAGCTCGCGTGCCCGATGTTCGTCCCCGGTGCGGAACGCGACTGGTGCCATTTCTTCGCGCCGCCCCCACCCGCGATCTTCGCCGATTCCGACTGGGTGAAGTTCGGCCAGCGCGCCGGCATCGATCTGCGCAGCCTCCCGTATTCCTTTCTCGCGCTGCAGCGCACCGGCGGGGGCCCCGTGCCCGCGACCGAGGACGGGGACGAAGCGGCGACGAAACTTTCGCGCGTGATCGGCCGGCCCGAGCATTTCAAGCCTTACGCCCGGGTGCTGAACTGCGATGCGGGTGGACTGGCGGAGCTGGAGATCTCCAAACGCACCTGCTCCGCGCTCTTCAAGGAACTGGAGCGAACCAAGGCGCCGCTCGTCTATCGGTGGAAACGCGACGGCAACAAGGTCGTCGGCGGGGAGCGGCTGGCGTAGGCCGGCCGGTGGTTCGCGGGTCGATGTTGGAGCGGATCTACGCGGCGATTCGATTGACTGGCGACGTCGTTCGCGGCGTAAGGAGGCTCCTGCAAAGCGCCACGAGCGCGAGAGGAGGCAGGCGTCGGAATCGCCTGCGAGCAGGCTCCTACATCGAGGCACACGGATCGCCTGCGAGCAGGCTCCGACAAGCAGACTTGCTCGCCGCGCGGTGCGGCCGGGGTGGCCGGCCGACGCGCATCCGCCCCGGAGCGAAGCTATCGGAGGCGGCGCACCTTGATGGCGCGGAAGCTCACGGGATAGCCGTGGTCCTGGAGCGCGATGTGGCCACGGAGCAGCGACGCGAACTTCGGCCAGTCCCGGAACTTGCTCGCCGCGATCAGCGCCCGTCCCTCCGGGTTCGTCAGATCGACATCGACCACCTTCTCGCCATTCAGCCAATGCTGGATGTGCCAGCCACGGACCACGATTCGCGTGGAATTCCACTCGCCCACCGGCCGGGTGTAATCCTTCGCCGGGCCCGCGAGATCATAGAGCGACGCGGCCAGATGGTTCGGCTGCTTGTTGTCCTCGGCCCGCGCGTTGTCGAGCACTTGGTATTCCGGACCCGTGACGAAGGTCTGCGCCTCGCCCAAGCCGACCCGATAGATGATTCCGCTGTTCGCGGCCGGAGAGACTTTCCAGTCCAGCCGCAGTTCGAAATCGCCGAAGTCATCGCGCGTGACGAGGTCGCCCGCCTTCCCCGCCAGCACGATCTCTCCGTTTTCGACGCGCCAGCCGGCACCCGGACGTTCCGATTTCAAGCTGCGCCAGTGCTGCAGCGACGCGCCATCGAACAGGAGTTGCCAGCCCTCCGCCTGCTCGGCGGCAGTGAGCGTGTTGACGTTTTCGGCGCGAAGCGGGGCGGCCACGAGCGCGCCCAGAAGGAGCAGCCACAAGGATCTCATCACCCGAGTCTCCGGCGGATCGGGTGAAAACTCCAGCCGTCTCCGGCTCGCCGTCGGCGCGGCCAGCCCATGCGGCCGAGCTCAGCGAGCCCGGCTACAACCGAGCCCGGATTGAATCGGGCCCATGCGGACCGGGCTCAGCGAGCCCGGCTCGACACTCCGAATGTAGATGCGGCTTTACGCCGCGATTCGGGTACGCCCGGCAATCCATCGCGGCGTAAAGCCGCATCTACGTCGGACTCGTGTAGCCGGGCTCGCTGAGCCCGGTCAGGAGGGTACGCCCAATATTCCTCGCGGCGTAAAGCCGCTCCCACCTTCGAGCTCGCCGCAGCCGGCATCGGCCGTTCCGGAGTTGTGGCGGGGATCGCCGAGGCCGCAGCGATCGGGTGCAAATCGGCCGGGCTCAGCGAGCCCGGCGACCTGACCGTCGCGGTCGCGGCGCTTGACTCGCCGGGGGGCCTATGAAACATCGCCGCCGCTTCTCACCTCATCACATGGGCCAACAGTACAACAAAGTCATCAAACGAAAACGCCGCGCCGCCTACCTCAAGCGCAAGAAAGTCCGTGCCAAAGCCGCGGCCAAGAAGAAGTAACTCCGCGCCAGCCCTTCCGGTTGTCTGCGGCCCCGAGTCTCCGGGGCCGTTTTTGTTTTTCGCGGCCCGCGACGCCCCACACCGTCGCTCCGGGTTACGGTGATCTCACCTGGTCGGCACATCGGACCGCGCCGGGCGCGCCGCCGGTCCCGCCCTTTTCATGATCAAAGTCAGTCTCATTTCCCTCGGCTGCGCCAAGAACCTCGTCGATAGCGAGATCATGGTCGGCCATCTCCACCAGGCGGGCATGGTCGTGATTCCCGAGGCCGAAAAGGCCGACGTCGTGATCGTCAACACCTGCTCGTTCATCGATTCGTCGAAGGAGGAATCGATCGGCCACATTCTCGAGGTGCACCAGCACCGCGGGCTGAAGAAACGGCGCAAGGAGCAGAAGCTGATCGTCGCCGGCTGCATGTCGCAGCGCTTTTCCAAGCGACCTCTCGACGTCGCTCCACGACGAGGTCGACGCCTTCATCGGCCTCGACCAGATCACCCACGTCGCGCCGATCATCGAGGAAATCTACGCGCGGGAGCGCGGCCGCCATGACGACCCGGTCTCCTATGTCGAGGGCCGCTCGAGCTACATCCCGGATTACGACACGCCCCGGTTCCGGCTGACGCCGCGCCATTTCGCGTACGTCAAGATCGCCGAGGGCTGCAATCACCCGTGCACCTTCTGCATCATCCCGCAGATCCGCGGACGGCACCGCAGCCGCACCGTCGCGAGCGTCGTCGCCGAGGCGCGGCAGCTCGTTCGGGAGGGCGTGAGGGAGATCAACCTGATCTCGCAGGACACGACGTTTTTCGGCATGGACACGTGGGACCAGCGGCCGAATCCCCGCACGCCGGTCGACTCGTCCCGCGGGACCGCGCTGACCACCCTGCTGCGCGAGCTCCAGTCGATCGAGGGCGATTTTTGGATCCGGCTGCTCTACACCCATCCCGCCCACTGGAGCGACGAGCTGATCCGGACCATCGCCGAATGTCCGAAGGTCGCGCGCTACGTCGACATCCCGCTGCAGCACATCAGCGACCGGATGCTCGGGCTGATGCAGCGCGAGACCAGCGGCGGCTACATCCGCGATCTCCTGCGCCGGATCCGCGGCGGGATCCCCGGCATCGCGCTGCGCACGACCTTCATCGCCGGCTTTCCCGGCGAAACGGATGCCGATGTCGACGAGCTTTGCGCGTTCATCCAGGAGACGAAGTTCGAGCGCCTCGGCGTCTTTCGCTACTCGCAGGAGGACGGCACCCGCGCCGCGAAGATGGAGCCGCAGGTGCCGGCGCGCGTGAAGGAGGCGCGGTGGCGGCGGCTGATGTCGTTGCAGCAGGCGATCGCCGCCGAGGTGAGCCGGTCGCACGTCGGCCAGACGATGAAGGTGCTCGTCGAGGAAACGGGCGTCGCCCGCGGCGAGGCCGACGCCCCCGATATCGACGGACGCGTCTATGTGCCCCGCGCCTTGCCCGCTGGTGAATTCGCCCGGATCACGATCAGCGGATTCCACGAATACGATCTGCTGGCCCTGCCGCCCGGCGAAAAACCGGCCGCGTGGAAGGTTGCCAAGCCGGCGCAGTAGCGCAGGCTTCCGCCATGTGGCGGACTCGTGCCCTCGTCCCGATCATCCTCGCTGCGCTGCTGGCCTGGAGCGGCTGCACCAAGCCGCCCACGCGCGACGATCCGATTCACGCGAAGGATGACGCCGGCTTCCAGGACTGGATCGACCGCCGCCAGGAGGTGCTGAGCGCCGAGGACGTGCGGCAGCTGAACGAGGCCCGGCAGATGATCCGCTACCGGACGATGCAGGCGCATCCGGGACTGCCGCCGGACCAGTTCACGAACGAAGTCTATGCCGGGATCGACGGGAGGACGTTGCGCGAACTGCTGATGACGAGCTACGCGCTCCAGATCGACCGGGTCCGGGTCGAACTCGAGAACTACCAGCCGCTGATCGAGCGTTATCGGCGATATCAGGTGGACCGCAGTCTCGACGAGGACGAACGCAACGACTCGACGGCGAAGCTCAAACACGTCGAGCAGCTCGTGAGCGATCGCCGCCAGGAGCTGGCCCGGCTGACGAAGCGCCTCGACGAGCTGAAGGGACAGGCCCCGGGCGGGAAGTAGTCGGTTTTTCGCTGGCGGCCGGGCGGCGGTTCGCCGGGAGCCGGCGCCCGGCGTCGGCCGGAGCCGGCCTCACGCTGACCGCCGGGAGCGGCGCGAGCGAGCGCGCCGCTCCCGGCGGTGGGCCGAACCTGGCGCGGTTTCCTCCACCCCCGTGGGCAGGCCGGCTTGGGCGCGCGGGCATTTTCGCGCATCGCCGTACCGGCACTCGCCGGCCCGCCGGCACGTCCGGCACAGCTCCTCCAGCTGACACTGTACCAGAAGTTCGAATGCGAAGAGCAGCTCGTCGCAGTCCGCGCCGGGCGCCTGGCCCGTCTGCGGCGCGTGCTCCCGCTCGACCTCCTGCGCGATCAGCTCGAGCGCACGCAGCCCGGCGTTGAAATACGGCAGGTGCGCCTCCAGTCCGCATTCGCGCTTCCCCGGCAGCGGTGGCGGCAGGACCTGCGCGGCGGCGAGCCGCCCCTCGGTCGACGTCTCGTCCAGCACCCGCCACAGTTGCTCGAGCGTCCGGTCCATGGCCGCATCGATTACCGGCTGCGGCATCGGCGCCGCCTCCGGGAGATCGCGAAGGAGGATATCCCAGCACGCCTTCTCCGCGGATTTGAACGCCTCGAACTCGCGCAGGAACCGGGGGCACATGATTTGCAGTCTACGGAAACGCGTGCGCCGCGGCTACGCATCCATTGCGAAATTCTCGGTCCCGGCGGATAAAAACCGCTTAGGGGATCCACCGGTGATGGCTCACTTTCGCGCGGCGGCGACGTATTGCGGGATGATCCCGTCGAAGGATCCGTTGGTGAAAAACGCCACCACCTTCGGCCGGGCGGACGAACTGCGCGGCGGCGCGAGCAGCTTCTCCAGCAGCAGCACGTTGGTCGGGGCGGTGTGCGCCTCGACTCCGAGCTGCGCGAGGTGGTCGGCGACGGCGACGGTGTCGAACCGATCTCCCGGCGCGAGTTGGGCGGCCCGGCTGACGGCGCCGAGATACACCTCGTCCGCCAGCGCCAGCGCGCGCATGAATCCGCCCTCGAGCGCCTTGGTGCGCGCCGTGTTGCTCCGCGGCTCGAAGACCGCCGTCAGCTTCGCGCCCGGAAATCGCGCGCGGAACGAGTGCAGCGTCTCGGCCAGCGCCGTCGGATGATGGCCGAAGTCCTCGATCACGGTGAGTTCGGGCGTGCGCAGCAGGATTTCCTGGCGCCGCTTCACGCCGCGAAACCGCTCCAGCGCATCGAGCCGCAGCGCCGTGGGCCGGTCGGGATCGAGCGCCAGGGCGGCGGCGGTGGCGGCCATCGCGGCATTGCGGGCATTGAACAGCCCGGTCAGCCGCCACTGCACCCTGGCCCAGTCGCCCCCCCGCCAGGTCAGCCGAAACGACGCCAGGTCGGCCGACTCGGCGAAATCGAGAATCCGCACGTCGTTGCCCTCGCCCGTCCCCACACGGACGACATGGGTCCACGGCAGCGGGCCGAGCACCCGAAGATTCGCGTCGTCGCCGTTCAGCACGATGAATCCACGGCGGGGCACGATCCGCGTCAGGTGCATGAACGTGCGCTGGACGTCCGCCAGGTCGCGGAAAATGTCGGCGTGGTCGAACTCGAGATTGTTCAGCACCGCGATGTGCGGCGCGTAGTGGATGAACTTGCTGCGCTTGTCGAAGAAGGCGCTGTCGTACTCGTCTCCCTCGATCACGAACGGATCGCCGGGCCGGCCGAGATGATTGCCCGTCGGCGGATCGAGCGGGACGCCACCGATGAGGAAGCCTGGATCGCGGCCGTTTTCCCGGAGCAGGTACGAGGTCAGCGCGGTGGTGGTGGTCTTGCCGTGGGTTCCGCACACGACGATGTTCCGCCGGTGCTGCAGCACGAGGTCGTGCAGAACCGCGGGAAGCGATGCGAACGGAAACCGGCGCTCGTCCAGCAGCCACTCGATCTCGGGGTTGCCCCGCGACATCGCGTTGCCGACCACGACGAGATCCGGCGCCAGCCGCTCGAGCCGCCCCGCGTCGTAGCCCTCGTGCAACTCCACGCCGGCCTCGGCGAGCACCGTGCTCATCGGCGGGTACACGCCCGTGTCGGCGCCCAGCACCTCGTGCCCGGCTTCGCGCGCCAGCAGCGCCGCATTGCCCATCGCCGTCCCGCCCACGCCCATGAAATAGATCTTCATCGTGTCCTCCGGGTTTCTGTGCCGCCAGCGCCCCGGGTACAAACGCGAAAACACGCACCGACCGAACCGCCGCCTCGCCTCTCCGGCAGTCCGGCTCCGTCCGTATTGCGGACGCAGGAGCGAGCTTGTGCGATGGCGTGGCCGGGGGATCTTCGCGGGGCGGGTCGCGTCCCAGCGAGCGGACTGGCTTTCGCAGGTCGGATCGCCTGCAAGCAGGCTCCTACCTCGGAGCCAACCGTTGTCGTCGGTCTCGCCCTCGGCCGCCGAGCCTCCTTCGCCGGGCCTGCGGAGGCCATGGCCTGCAGAGGGCATCCTTAGCTTCCGCCATCGTGCGCCCTGCCGCAGGTTTCAGGATGGCCTGCCATCCGTAGCCTCAACCGCTCGCGGTTGAGCGAAGGATGGTGGGGCGGGCGGGGCTCGAACCCGCAACCCTTGGTTTCGAAGACCAATGCTCTATCCAGTTGAGCTACCGCCCCGGGTCGGCCGCGATGTAGAAGGCTCGCGCCGCGCGTGGCAATACGCGGATGCGTCGTCGCGTCGCTCCGGACGCTGCGCGGCCGCGGGTTGACCGCGCCGGCGAAATCCGATTGGCATCACCCATGCCCGACACCGCCGGCGCGATCGTTCGCGTGCAGGACCTGACGAAACGCTACGGCTCGACCGAGGCGGTCCGGTCCGTCTCGTTCGAGGTGGCCGCGGGCGAGATCTTCGGGCTGCTCGGCCCGAACGGCGCGGGCAAGACGACCACGTTCGAATGCCTGCTCGGCTTGCGCCGCCCCGACACCGGCCGGATTCACCTCAACGGCATCGACGCCCTGCAACAGCCGCGTGCGGCGAAGGAACTCGTCGGCGCCCAGCTGCAGTCGGCGGCGCTCCAGGATCGGATCACGCCCCGCGAGGCCTTGCATCTTTTCCGCTCGTTCCACCGGCGCGGTGCTGATCCCGAGGCGCTGCTGGTCCGCTTCGGTCTCGGCGCATGTGCGTCCACCGCGTTCGGCCAGCTCTCCGGCGGCCAGCAGCAGCGCGTGCTGCTCGCCCTCGCCTTCGTCAATGATCCGCCGCTCGTCGTGCTCGACGAGCCAACTGCCGGACTCGACCCGACCTCCCGGCGCGACCTGCACGCCGCCATCGCCGACCTGCGCGCGGCGGGCCACACGGTGCTGCTCAGCACGCACGACCTCGCCGAGGCCGAGCAGTTGTGCGACCGCATCGCCATCATCGACTCCGGCCGGCTGGTCGCCGTTTCCCGCCCCGCCGACCTGATCGCGCGGGCCCGGGCCCGGGCCCGGATCTCCGGCGTGTCGGCGCGTCCGCTGGATCCGACCGACGCCGCCCGGCTGCCAGCGGTGATCACGGCCGACACGCAGGGAACCGAGTGGCACTTGCAGACGACCGATGTCGCCGCGACCATCACCGGACTGATGAAGCTGCTGGAAACCCAGGCGAACTCGCTTGCCGATCTCCAGGTGCGCCGGGCGACGCTCGAGGACGTTTTCATCGAGCTCACCGGCCGCTCGTGGCCATCCGTCGGACCGGAGGGCGGCGCATGAACGGCCTGGCGCCCTTCCCCGCGCACCTGCGGCATTTCCTGCTCACGCTGCGGCTGAATTTCCGCAGCAAGCAGGCGATCGCGTACGGCTATCTGATGCCGGTGTTTTTTCTCGTCGCCTTCGCGAGCATTTTTCGCGGCGACACCCCGCCGCTCCAGCACGAGATGGGACAACTCCTGACGATCAGCATCCTCGGCACCGCCGCAATCGGTCTGCCGACGGCCCTCGTGGCCGAACGGGAACGCGGCGTGTGGCGACGGTACCGCCTGCTGCCGGTTTCAACCCTCAGCCTCGTCACCGGCGTGCTCCTGGCGCGCCTCCTGATCATCGCTTCCGCCGCGCTGCTGCAGATCGGGCTGGCGCGGGCATTGTACGGAACGCCGCTGCCACTCCATCCCGCGGAAACGGTCGTCGCGTTTCTCTTCGTCACCTTCGCGTTCCTCGGCCTCGGGCTCGTCGTGGCCGCGCTGGCCGAGGACGTGCCGGCCGTGCAGGCGCTCGGGCAGTGCGTGTTTCTGCCCATGATCCTCATCGGCGGCGTCGGCGTGCCGCTTGCCGTGTTGCCCGAGTGGGCGCAGCGGGTCGCCGGTTTCATGCCGGGGCGCTATGCCGTCGAGGTGCTGCAACGCAGCCTGACCGGCTCCGACGGGCTGCGCCCGGCCGGATTTTCGCTGCTCGCGCTCGCGCTGGTCGGTGCCGCGTCGGGTTGCGTGGGGCTCGCGTTGTTCCGTTGGGACGCAGGACGAATCGCGACCCGCAGGGCGTGGCTGCCGGTGTCGCTCGCGCTGCTGGCCTGGCTGGTCGTCGGCGGCGCGGCAGCCGTCACCGGCCGGCTGGAGCCGGTCGACATCGCCGAGGCCGATTATGCGTCGCTGACGATGGCGGACCTGAAGCGAATCACCTACGAAGACCTCCCCGGGGACAACGAACTCGTCACGCGGCTCGCTCCGCCGTTCACCACCCCCGAGCAGGCGGAGCTGATGCGGCCGTTCGTGCGGAAGCTCTCGGCGTGGCCGCCGGCGGACGTGGCGGACCCGGTGCAGAACGCGCGCAATCTGCTGAGCGCCGCCGCGATCGCAGACATCTCCGCAGATCGACGGGAGTCGGAGATCGCGCGGACGATCTTCATGGAGCTCGAGTCCCGCAACGACCCGGGGCAGCTGCGCCGGATTCTCGGGTGGATCATCCTGCACCCCAACGACGGCACCGTCGTGACCACCGCACCGGAGCTCGGCCTGCGCCGGAATCCGCGCGAGGACGTCGTGCGCCAACGCGTTTACCTGTACGCGAAAAAGCTGCTTGGGCGGCTGATGGGCGTTATTCGCGACTGAGCAGCCCGCATGAGTCCGCGGTTGGACGCCCACCGTGTCGTTCGCGGTTGGTGTTCCCGTAGGCTGCGAGCTCGCTCCTCCATCCGGATCGGCTGAACCGCGTCTCGTCTCCGTCGTAGGAGCCTGCTTGCAGGCGATGGTTCGTCCGATCGCGTTTCCGTGTAGGCCCCGAGCTCGCTCGCGCGGTTTGGGTTTTGGCGACGTAGTTTGGGCGCGAGCAAGCTCGCAGCCTACGAGCCCGCAGTCTCGGGCGCGAGCGAGCTCGCGGGCCGGGCTCAATTCTTCGTCACGAAATCCGCGCAGTTGCGCGCGATCGCCGCATGCAGGCGCTGCATGTCGACCGGTTTCGTCAGATGCTCGGCAAACCCCGCCTCCCGGCACGCGCGCAGATCCTGCTCCATCGCATAGCCGCTCAGGCAGATTCCAATCAGGTCGGGCCGGCGCGCGCGGAGCTTTCGCATCAGTTCAATGCCGCTTTCGTCGGGCAGCCCGAGATCGGAGACGAGCAGGTCGAAATGGGTCTGCTCGAACCGGCTGAGCGCAGCGCCGGCGGTCTCCGCGTGTTCGACGTAGTGCCCGGCGTTCCGCAGCAGCCGCGCCAGAATGCGCCCGGTGTCGCCGTGGTCCTCGACGAGCAGGATGCGCAGCGGCGGTCGCTCGCGGGGATTCGCGACCTGGTCGGCCGGAACCGCGGAGAGCACCCGCGGCGCCGGCGGCGCTTCGGCCGCCAACGGGAGTTCCACGGTGAAACGGGAGCCGCGGCCCTGCCCCTCGGACGCGACCACGATCGTGCCGTGATGCAGCTCGACGATCGCCTTCGCGATCGCCAGCCCAAGCCCCAGCCCTCCTCCGGTCGCAGTAGTCCGGGCATGAACGGTCACCTGCTCGAAGGGCCGGAAGATCCGAGCGAGATCGGCCGGCGCGATTCCCATGCCCTCGTCCCGGACATCCACCGCAATGCGCGGCTCCGGCCCGGTGATCGATCGCGTCGACAGCCAGATGCGGGCGCCTGGCGGGCTGTACTTGTTCGCGTTCCTCAGGAGATTCCAAAAAACCTGGTGCAGGCGGGCACTGTCCCCGCGCAGCCGGCCCCGCTCACCGAGGGACAAATCCAGCAACAGGGTCTGGTTCTTCGCGTCCAGATCCGGCCCGACAATCGCCACGGTTTCGCGCAGCAGCTCCGGCAGGCTCAGCGTTTGCAGTTCGAGGTCGAGCTTGCCGCGCCCCAGCCTCGTCACATCGAGGAGGTCGTCGATCAGCCGGCTTTGGATCGCGACGTTGCGCCGGATCATCGCGATGTCGCCACGCACATCCGCGGGCAG
This sequence comes from uncultured Verrucomicrobiae bacterium, assembly GCA_963705935.1. Lineage (GTDB taxonomy): Bacteria > Verrucomicrobiota > Verrucomicrobiia > Opitutales > Opitutaceae > Opitutus. The sequence goes on from OY970130.1 coordinate 1,406,470, forward strand.
CCGCGGATCGTGCTCGAGCACCCCCGCCGCCGCGAGCACCGGAGTCAGCGGCGTCCGCAGCTCGTGCGAGAGCATCGCGAGGAACTGGTCCTTGGCGTGATTCGCCTCCTCGATCTCCCGGGCGCGATCGGCCAGCGCGTTCTGCCAGCGCAGCGCCTCGGCGATCAATCCGGCTTGCGCCGAGATCCACTCGACCATCCGAAACTGCTCCTGGGTCCAGTGCCCGGCGCGCGTACTCGCGGCGACGACCAGCCCGTACTGCCGGCCCGCGACGTGCAGTGGCGTGGCGAGGATCGACCGCACAACTCCTTGGGGACCGAACGGGGCCGCGAGCCCCGGCTCACCGGCGAGATCCGAGACGTAGGCGGTCCGGTCGTCGTTCAAGACCGCGCCGGCCACGGAGCCGCCGATCGGCCAGTCGGGGGGGACGACCGGCCCCCCCGGCACCGCCGCCTGTGCCTTGAGGCGCAACCAGTCGCCATCCCGCCGGAACACGGCGACGCACTCCGCCGGCGCGCCGAGAATCGCGAGCGAGCGGCGGGCCAGCAGACCAAGTGCCTCGCGCCCGGTTTCCGGCGTGCGCGCGGACTCGACCAGCGTCTGCAGGACATCCTCGCGATGCGAAAGCCGTTCGGCCGATTCCTGCAGTTCCTCGTTCTGGCGCGTCAGCTCCTCGCTCTGCGATTCGATTTCCTCGTTCTGCTGCACGAGCTCCTCGGACTGCACCTTGATCTCCTCGTTCTGCTGGACGAGCTCCTCCGACTGGCTCTCGAGCTCGGCGTTCTGGGCCGCGAGCCGCTCGTTCTGCCGCACCAACCGGAGGCGGAACCCGATCATCACGTGAATGACGATCGCTCCGGCGAGGACGTTGAAGAGCGAGGTGCCGAAGAAGATCGTCCGGTCGTGGGGAGTCAGGGCGCCCGCCGGCAGCAGCCAATGGAACTTCAGGATGACACCCGCGGCGAACACCATCGCCATGCTCCAGACATGCCAGGGCCGGCACGTCCAGACACACACCAGCATCGGAATCACGAACGTCAGCGGCAGGGCCGTTTCCGAAAACACCACGAGCCGCAGGTACGCCCAGATCGCGGTCAGGAGGACCACCACGGTCGTGCCGCTCAGGAGCGACGGACGGGATTCATTCTTCATCGGCGTCGGCGTGTTTCCGGTGGATGCAGCTCGCGATCCGGGCGAACGGCAGAGCGGGCGGAAGGTGATCCGCCTTGCCCGTCAGGATGATGCCACCGGGGGCCATCTCCCCGGCGAGCCGGTGCCAGATCGAATCGGCGGCAGCCGCTGCAAGGTAGATGACCATGTTTCGCCAAAGGATCAGGTCCCACGGTCCCCGCTCGGGAGCCGCCAGCAGGTCCGCAGTCTTCCAGTGGATGCGTTCACGCAGGTCCGCCGTGACCACCGCCGCCTGTCCCACGCGATGGAAGAACCGTTCCCGGCGCAGCGGCGGGAGCTTGGCGACAGCATCGAGCGGATACATGCCGGCCTGGGCGCGCTGCACGGCGTCGAGCCGGCAATCCGTTCCGACCAGTTCGCAATCTCCGAGCCGGCCGGCTTCCGCCAGCAGCATGGCGACCGAGTACAGTTCCTGGCCGCTGGAACAGCCCGCGCTCCAAACGCGGAGCCGCGACCGGCGTTCGAGCAGATCCGGGAGCACCTCCCGCTCGAGCCGTCCGAACACGGCCGCGTCCCGAAAGAACTCCGAGACGCCGAGCAGGGCCACGCTGGCCGTGCCACGCGCGAGCTGCGGTTCCCGCATCAGCCGGCGCTGCGCCTCTCCGATCGTCGACACCCGCAAAAACCGAAGGCACGCGGACAGGCGGCGGCGCAGCGGATGCGGTCGATAGGCTCCCGCCGGCAGGTTGAGAGCACTCAGCACCAGCGCGAAAAACCCGTCGGCCTCCTCCGAGGCTGTTTCCGCCGGCCGCGCCGGCGTGGCCGCGGGCCGGCGAACCGCCCGGTGCACCACCGACCTCGTGACACCTTCGAAGAACAGATAATCGGAGTTCATCTGCAGCCATGGGCCAATGGCCGGCACACGTGGAGATGCGGCTCGTCCGGCGAGTTGCAAGCAAAACGAGCACCTTCCGAGTCCGGTGCGGCGCCGGCGCGAGCGAGCGGCTGGCGCCGCGCCGCCGCGTGTCGCCAGCCTGTTGCGTCTTTCGCCGGCACAACCTCATGACAGGGACCTGCGCGATTTTAGCGTGATTCCTGCTGAACCCGCAGCCGGTCGGACCGATATGAATGCAAAGCCGGGGCGTGTCCCGGCGTCACCCCATTCTGTTCCGATGAACCGGAGTCTTGGCCTACGCCGGACGATGTTGCTGATCGTCCTTGCGCCGCTGCTCGGCGCGACGGCGGTTGCCGTGTTCCAGATCCGGCAGCTGAACCGCAAGGTCGCGGAGCTGAACCGGCTTTCGGAGTTGATCGCCGTGGCGGTGGATGTCGCGCGATTCAACATCCTGATGGGCCTCGAGTACACCGACTCGTGGAACATGTATCTCGATCCGAACGGCGCCGCGACGTATCAGCGGCACATCGCCGAGAGCGAGCAGCTCGTCGCCCGGATCCGGGACAACTTCAGCCGGTTGAATCCGGCCACGCACAACCGGAATTTCGGCGCCAACATCGAGGCGGCGCTCAAACTCTACGCGCAGGTCCCGGAGGTGCGGACCTACTTTCTCGCGCGCCGCCCCGGCGACGATCGTGAGGCGCGCAAGCTCAACAATCGCGTTTACACCGATCTGGCGACGCCGCTGGGCGCGGTCATCCGGTCGCTCGTGAACGAGTCGACGGAACTGCCGATCCAGCTCCGGATCCGCACGCTGATTCTCTGCGCCGACCTGCACAACAACGCGACGACGGAGAGCGGCATGTACTGCTGGGGCCACGAGCTGGGCCAGTACCTCACGATGGCCAATAGCGCGTCGCCCGAATTCGCCACCCGGATGCGCCGCGACATCCAGCAGCTCTTGCGGACGAACAGCGTGCCCGAGTTGCAGCCGTATTTCGCGAAGGTCTTTTCCGATCCGGTGTACGTCGAGGCGGACAGCACGGTGAACAATTTCGTCCAGCCCGATACGATGGAGAAGCGCCGCTTCGCGGCCGCCGACCTGGCGCCCTGGCGCGAACTGGCGGAAAAGAAACGGTATGCCCTCCTGGTCGAGCTGCAGCCGTACGTGTTGAACGAGCTGCAGACGTTCGCCCGCAACTACGTCGCCCGGGTCGAGCACCAGCGGGTGTGGATGATCGCGCTGCTGCTCGGCGTGCTGACGGGATCGGCGGCGGCGGCGTATCTGACCAGCCGGAGACTTTTCGCCCGCGTGGCGATGGCGGTGCGCTCGCTCGAGGACAGCGTGCAGCGGATGCTCGCCGGATCCGAGCAAACGGCCGACGCAGGCGCAAAGCTGGCGCAGGTCGTCTCGGAGCAGGCCGCCGCGTCGGAGGAAGCGGCCTCCTCGATGGAGGAGCTCGCCGCCACGAACCTGCAGAATTCCGAGAACGCGCGCCTGGTCGCCGGCCGGTTGAACAAGACGGATGCTCTCGTCCGCCGGGCCTCGGAGGCGATGAAGAACCTCGTCACCGCGGTCGAGCACATTGCCGCCACCAGCGGACAAACCCAGCACATCGCCAGCACGATCGACGAAATCGCCTTCCAGACGAATCTGCTCGCGCTCAATGCCTCGATCGAGGCGGCGCGCGCCGGCGAGGCGGGAGCCGGCTTCGCGGTGGTCGCCGAGGAGGTGCGGAGCATGGCGATGCGCACGGCCAGCGAGTCGGGCTCGATCGCCCGGCTGATCGCCGACGCGCACGCGCTCACCGCCGAAGGCGTCAGTCTCAGCCAGAAGGTCGACGCTGCGTTCCAGCACGTCGACGCGCAGACGCGCACCGTCACCGCCCGGATGGCCGGAATCCAGAGCTCGACCGACAAGCTCGTGAGCAGCATCAACGAGATCAACGCCGCCGCGCGGGAACTGGATCACAGCACGCAGCAGAACGCGGCGATCGCCGAGGAATACGCCGGCGCGGCCGGGTTCATCAGCCATCGCACGGCCGAGTTGCACCGGAGCATCGAAGGCATCGCACGCCTGATCGCATTCAGCTCGAACGCCGCCGAAACCGGGACGTCGGCACCCGCGCCCGCTGAAACCGCGCCCGCCGAAACCGCGGCTGCCGACTCCGCCCCAGCGCTGTCCCCGGAACCGGGCCGGGCCGAACCGGCCTGGATGGCGAAGAGGGAACCATCGAAAGGCGGTCCGTCGTGAAGCTGGAAATTCCCCTGCATCGCAAGCTCCTCCTGCTGGTGCTCATCCCGCTGGGTGGTGCGCTCGTCTTTTCCGGTATCGAGCTGATCCGGCAGCTCCGCGCCGCCGGCGAGGTGGCTCACGGCCAGGCCATCGCCGGGCTGGTCGAACAGGTGGCGTCGATCCGGCAGGACTTGCTGATCGAGCAGCGCGACAGCTGGGACTTGTATCGCGATCCGGGCCGGGCGCCCGTGTACCGAGAGCACGCCGCCGCCACCACCATCGCCCTGGCGCAGCTCGCGCGCAACTTCAGCGCCGTTTCCAAACGCGCTCCAGCTGCGGAAGCGCTGGCCTCTCTGGTCGCGGCCGCCGGCAAGCTCGACGAGGCCCGGCAGTTCTTCGGCGCTCCGACCGGCCCGGAACACCGGAGCGACCCGGCCGCAGTGGTGTTCCGCCGCCAGTACAATGCCGCGGGAAAACTGGCGGTCACGCTGATCGGGGAACTGAACCAGGAGATTGTCGCGGCGCCGATTCGCGTCCGTCTCGACTCCCTGATCTGGCTCGGACGGCTGGCGCTGGCCGCCGAGGACGAGCGGGAGTGGATGGATCGCGGGCTCGCCGAGAGCCGCCTCACGATCGCCGGGATCATCGCGCTCCAGAATGCCACCGCGGAGCGCCACTACTTCGAGTCCAACGCCACCCTGCTCGCCCCGCCGGAGATGCTCGAGTACTGGAATGGAATCATCGCTGACACGAACTACCGTCGCGCCGATCAGCTGGCGTCGAACGGTGCGTTCAGCGTGTCGTCACCGGAGTCGCCGGTTTTCCACACGGAAATCGTCCCCGAATGGCGCAGCGCAAGCTCCACCCGCAACCAGGCGATCGACAGCATCCAGCCGAATCTCCTTTCCGAACTGCATGGCCAACTCGCCCTCGCCGCCGCGGCGGCCCGCACCCGGGTGTGGCGGCAAGCCGGAGTCGCCGGGGCCCTGGTCGTCGTGACCGTGGCGATCGCCCTCCTGTTCGTGCTGCGCTTGAAGCGGCGCCTCGCCGAGGCGCTCGACGGGCTGGACTCGGCCGTCGTGGCGATTGCCGAGACGGTCCGGTCCTCCACCGAGGCGGCGCATCGCCTGTCCTCCAGCGCCAGCCAGGAGGCGGCCGGCGTGGAGCAAACCGGCGCCGCCCTGGCCGGACTGACGACGATCGACGAGGAAACGGTCGCGACCGCGGGTCAGACCGCGAAGGACATGCAGCAAACCGCCGTGCTCACCCGTGAATCGAGCGCGACGATGCAGGCGCTCGCCGCCACGCTTGTCCGGATATCGGATGCCAGCAATGCGACCGCCCGGATCGTGAAGACGATCAACGAAATCGCCTTCCAGACGAACATTCTGGCGCTCAACGCGTCGATCGAGGCCGCCACCGCCGGAGACGCCGGCTCGGGGTTTGCGGTCGTCGCGGAGGAAGTCCGCGGCCTCGCCCGCCGCGCCTCGGAAGCGGTGGCGGAGACCGGACGGCTCGTGACCGAGGTCCGCGACGCCATCACCCGCGGCACCGCGCTGAGCGGCGACGTCGAAGCCGCGCTGCGCGACGTCGAGGAAAACGCCGCCCGCTCGGGCGAGCTCATGACGCTGATCCGGGACTCCTCGCAGCAGATGCTGCAGAACGTGCAGCACATCAGCACCGGCAACCATTCGCGGCAGGAGATCGCGCGGCAGAACGCGGCCATCGCCCAGAACAATGCGGCCATCGCCGCGGCGATGACAGCGGACACCGACCGTCTGCACGGCACCATCACCGGGCTGGAGCAGCTGCTGCGCGGCGCCCAGGTCGGCGCGACGGCGGAGCGCTGAAGCCGCGCGCCGCTCACATCAGGTTCACCGGGTCGACGTCGATCACCTGCGTGACGTCGTCGGGCCACGCGAAGCCCGTCCGGAGCCGCGCCAGCTCGGGCACGACCCGGCTCACGGCGTTGGTGAAGTACCAGAGCTGCCAGCGATACTCGTCCTTCATTTTCTCGATCGGTGACGCCGAGGGGCCCAGCAGCTGGACGCGACCGCCGAGTTCCTTCTCGACCAGGCGGGCCCACTGCTCGGCGAAGAATTTGAGCTTCTCCGGATTCGAACCGCGAAAGAGGTGATGGATCAGGTGTCGGTACGGCGGATACTTGTATTGCCGGCGGATCTTCAGCTCCGCGGCGGCGAATCCGGCGAAGTCGGTGTGGCGGGCGAACTGGATCGCCTCGGCCTGCGGCGTGAACGTCTGGACGATGACCTCGCCGGCGCGGTCGCCCCGGCCGGCGCGACCAGCCACCTGCACGAGCAGCTGGAAGGTCCGCTCGTTCGCCCGGAAATCCGGGATGTGCATGGACATGTCCGCATCGACGAGCCCGACGAGCGTGACGTTGGGAAAATCGAGTCCCTTCCCGATCATCTGCGTCCCGACCAGCACATCGATGCGACCGGCCCGAAACTGGGCCAGCACCTCCCGAAAGCGGTTCTTCTTCGCCATCGCGTCGCTGTCCATCCGCTCGATGCGGGCCCGCGGCAGCACCCGCCGGACCGCCTCTTCCACCCGCTGCGTGCCGAGCCCCTTCCACCGGATCTCCGGCGCCCCGCACTGCGGGCATCGCGCCGGCGCCACCCGCTCGTCGCCGCACAGATGGCAGCGCAGCGTCTCGTCGACGCGATGATACGTCATCGCGATGCTGCAGTGGGCGCACTCCTCGACGTGGCCGCACTTCGTGCACAGCATCGACGAGGAGTAACCGCGCCGGTTGATGAAGAGGATGGTCTGCTCACGCCGCTCGAATCGCGCCTGCATCGCGTCGACCAGCTTGCGGGAAAGGGACGGCAGCGTTCGCTGTCGCATCGCCTCGATCCGCAGGTCCACGATCTGGATGTCCGGCAGCTGGCGGTCGTCGACCCGCTGGGTGAGTTGCAGCAGCCGGTACTTGCCGGCCTCGACGTTCGCGAAACTCTCGAGTGAAGGTGTCGCCGTGCCGAGCAGGCAGACCGCCCCGCTCAGTTTCGCGCGCATCACCGCGACGTCACGCCCGTGATACCGCGGCGTTTCGTCCTGCTTGTACGCGGGCTCATGCTCCTCGTCGACGACGACGAGCCGCAGGTTCGCGATCGGGGCGAAGATCGCGGACCGGGCACCGACCACCACGCGCGCCTCGCCGGTCGCCAGCGCCAGCCAGCCGTCGAAGCGTTCGCCGTCACTCAGGTGACTGTGCCAGACGACGCAGCGGTGCGCGGGCGCGATCGCCTCGAGCCGGGAGCGCAGCCGCGCGACCGTCTGCGGCGTCAGCGCCACTTCCGGCACGAGAAAAACGACCCCTCCCCCCGCGGCCAGCACCGTGGCGATCGCGTGGAGGTAGACCTCCGTCTTGCCGGACCCGGTCACGCCGTGCAGCAGCGAGACGGAGAACCGCTGCTCGCGCAGGCTCGCGTCGACGGCGGCGACCGCGGCGGCCTGCTCGGCGTTGAGCGCGTGCGGCTGGGAGGCGACCAGTTCCCCCGCGGCGAAGTCGTCGTGATACGCGATGCGCTCGACCCGCCGGATTTCCTCGCGCACGACGCCGCGCCGGACGAGTGCGGCGGCGACCGCGGCCGTCTGCCCGAGCCGGGCGAGCACGAGCGGTTTCTTTTGGGGTCGGAACTGTTGGACCAGCAGCCGGTAAAGTCGCGCCTGCTGCGGCGCCTTCCGGTCGAGGGCGGCGAGTTCCTCCGGCGCGAGCGCCTGGGCGACGGCCAGCAGCTTCTCGTGTTTCACCGTGGCGCCATTGCGAACCGCCGCCGGCAGCATCGCCTCGATCACGGTGTCGATGCCGCAGGCGTAGTACCCGGCCATCCAGCGTGCCAGTTCCAGCAGGTCCGGCGACAAGGCCGGAAACGGATGCAGCACCTGGACGATGGACTTCAGTTTCGCGACTGGGAAGTCGGCGGGCGCACCGATCACGCCGATGAGGCCGAGCCGGAGGGCGTTGCGCACCGGAACCCGGACGAGCGAACCCACGGCGGCCGCTTCGCGCATCGACTCGGGGACGCGGTAGTGGAGGAGCTTGTCGAATCCGGCCAGCGGGTGGACTCCGACGATCATTGCCCCGAGTCACGGCAACCCGCGGGGCCGGTGCAACCGTATTTGCCACGGTGCCGCGCGCCGGCAGTCGCGGGCCGTTGTGCGCCAACGACACCGAGGTCGTTGCTCCAGGTTTCATCGTCGGCGTATGCATATCCGCAGACGACACGGAAGGTCGTCCCTCCACGAGCGGGCCGGTCTCGCGATTCGATCACCCGGTCATTCGTTGCGCGAGGCGCCGACCGCGTCGCGCAACTCGCGACGGATCACGAATCGCCCCAAAGCAGGCCCAACTACGGAAACGACACGCGGTTCAGGCGGCCCGGTTGTAGCGAGGCTTGCTCGCGAGAGCGACACATCGCCCTTCGAACGAACCATCGCCTGCAAGCAGGCTCCTACGACGGGTGCCTTTTGTAGATGCGGCCTTACGCCGCGATCCGATCTCCAGCGACAATCGATTCGCGGCATGGAGGGACCGGCACCGTCCGGTCCGCGAAGGGCCGCTGTGGTCCGCCCGGGTCGACCGCCGCCGCCGGCACGAACGCATTGACAGTGCGGTGCGCGATTCGAACAGTCCGACTGTGAACATTCCCGAAGCTCGTGAGAAATTCCGAGGCTTTCTGAGCAAACGGGGGCTCCGCGTGACCAGCCAGCGGCTCGCGATTTTCGACGCCGCGCTGGCGCAAACGGAGCATTTCACGGCGGAGGAACTCCTGGATTACGCCCGCGCGATCGACGATTCCGTCTCCCGCGCGACCGTCTACCGCACGCTGCCGATCATGGTGGAAAGCGCGTTGCTCCGGGAAGTCGACATCGGCAGCGGCGAGAAATACTACCACCCGAACCAGGAGGGCGGCAGCACCCAGGTTGCGCAGGTGGTCTGCCTCGACTGCGACAAGATCTTCGAAATCAGCGCCCCGTTCATGGGCTGGTACGGCAACACCGTCTCCTCGAAACTCGGGCTCACTCCCGTGTCGCAGCGCTTGCAGGTCAGCGCCCGCTGCGACACCTTGCGCGTGACGGGCACCTGCCCGCGGCGGACGTAGACGATGGCGCGGACCAACGACCACGAGTTCGAGATTCGTTTCTTCGAGACCGTGTTGAAACGGGATCCGCGGTACGCCGACGTGATCGAAATTCTCGGCGGATTGTACACCAAACACGGCCGCATCGCGGACGGACTGCGCATGGACCGCCGGCTGGTCCGACTTCTGCCGGACAATCCCACGGCGCACTACAACCTGGCGTGCAGCCTCGCGCTGGTGAAGCGCAAGGCCGACGCGCTCAAGTCGCTGCGCCAGGCGGTCAGCCTGGGATATCGCGATTTCGACTGGATGCAGCAGGACCCGGATCTCGAGGGACTGAAGGACCATCCGGAATTCCAGACGCTCCTCGACCAGCTCAAGCCGCAGAGCTGAGGCGTCGCCCCGCCGCGAGCTACCGGATCGCGAACAACTGCTGCAGGACGGTCTCGAGATCGCGCCCGGGAACCCAGTGTCCGCGGTGCTCCACGGCGACGGACTTGCTGCGCTCGCGCCGGACGAGCGCCGCATCGACGTCGACCAGCACGGGGTCGTTGGGTGGCAGTCCGGCCACCTCGGTCGCGGTCAGCGGCGTCCAGGAAAACGGCAGGCCGGTCCAGTCCACCTTGATCTCCCATCCGGCCGTGACCAGCGGCAGCGGCTTCGTCAGGAGCACCGGATAGCGGGCGACGAAATCGGGCACGCGCGTGCTTGCAATCCGGACGCGGGCCGCCGGAGCCATTGCGGCGAAATAGGCCGCAAAGGTGTCGACGCGGTGGTCCCGCCACGCATTCAGGAAACCCAGCGGATCGATGCCCATCAGGTTCATGCCATTCCAGAGGCCGTGGTCGTTGCGGCTCCCGAACTTCCTCGAATCGTACCAGCGCTGGAAATCGCGCGTCACCATCAACCCGATCTCGAAGTGCAGGTGGGCGCGATCGCGCGGAATCCGGTACCCCGAAGAGGTGTGGCCCATCAGCCCGATCGTCTGCCCCCGCGCCACCGAATCGCCGGTCTTCAATCCCGGTGCGATCCGCGCCAGATGGGCGTAGAGCGTGTAGACGGCCGGCGTGACCGCCGGATGCTCGAGCACGATGTACCGGCCGTAGTTGCTGTCGCCCGCGCTCGTGCTGATGTGCCGCACCACGCCATCCATCGCGGCGAACACGGGATCCGTCGGCTCGCCATGGCGATCGCGGCCGACCGCCTTGATGTCGATCCCCTCGTGAAAATGATGGCCGCCGCTGCGCACGCCGCCGAACCCGCCGGATTCCGGGTCGCCCGAACCGGCGTGTTGGAGGATGTCGCCGATCGGCCGCCCGTCGGCCCAGGCGTGGTTCGGCGTCGGCCAGACGATTTCGACGCGTTCCGCCGGCGTGGTTTCGGCCCTGGCGCCGAGCGCCGCCAGCACGAGGGCGGCGACACGAGCAGCTGGCCTCACTCCGGTGCGCGAAAAAATGGGAAACCAGTCGGACATGAATGGAAAATCACCGGCACTGCCGGTGAGCGGACGACGACGGCGGCGTTTCGCGACCGGCGCAAGGAAATCAATCAGACCGTCGCTGCCGGGACGTCGAACGCCTGCATCAGCTCGGCGCCAACCGAGTCGGCCAGCAGCCGCCCCCGCCGGGTGAGGCTGACGTTCCCGCCGGTGCGCGTCGCCAGCCCCTCCGCCCCGAGCCGGTCGAGCAGCGCGTCCACCGCTGTCCACGGCGCGTCCGGCGCGATGCGGCGCCACTCCGCCAGATCGACTCCCGCATTCATGCGCAACCCGAAGATCATGGCGTCCTCGGCCCGCAGCGCCGGCGTGAGCGCGCGTCGATCCTCCTGCGCCCGCTCTCCGCGGGCAAGACCTTCGAGCCAGCGATCCAGGTCGGCGGTATTGGTCCCGCGCCAGCCATCGTGCTGCGACGCGGCGGAGGGGCCGAACCCGATCCATGCCCGCATCCGCCACGTATTGAGATTGTGGCGGCAGGCGTGCCCCGGCCGCGCGAAGTTGGAAATCTCGTACTGGGCGTACCCCGCGCCGGCGAGCTGGTCCCACGTCGCCTCGTAGAGCGTGGCCTCGTGCTCGGGATCGAGCTTCACCCGGCCCTGGGACAGCTTCACCCACAGCGCCGTGTCCTCCTCGAACGTCAGGCAGTACGTCGAGATGTGATCGGGTGCGAGCGCGACCGCCGCGCTCACGTCGGCCGACCATTCCGCCGCGGTCTGCCCGGGGAGCGCGAACATCAGGTCCAGGTTCACGCTCGCGAAACCGGCGGCCCGGACCCGGTCGTAGGCGCGCCGAGCCTGCTCGATCGTGTGCTGCCGGCCAAGCGCGGCGAGCAGCGCCGGCTGGAAGCTCTGCACGCCGAGGGAGATTCGGGTGACGCCGACCTCGCGCAGCACGGCGAGACGCGTTTCGGTCGCCGACGCCGGAGCCATCTCGACCGTCCATTCGTCGACTGTGCCGCCGGACGCCCCCAGCCGCTCCCGCACCATCCCCGCCAGCCGCGCCAGATCGCGCGGCGGCAGCAGTCCGGGTGTGCCGCCGCCCCAGAAAACCGTCGTCACCGGCTGGTGCCAGCGCACGAGGTTGAGTTCGCGCGCAATCCCATCGAGGAACCTTTTGATTCCCTGCGCGGTCGGCTTGGTCTGGTAGAACGCGCAGAAATCGCACGTGGACGCACAGAACGGCACGTGGACATAAAGTCCGAGCGCATCCTCCACCGCAGCTTTGGCTTGCTCTGACGCGAGCTGGCTCATTACTAACGCACCTTGATCCGCCTGGTTTTCACGCCCAAGAACCCAATGCATACGAACCGTATTTTCCTCGCGAGAAAATTCATCCTCTCGCTCGGCATCGTGCTGAGCGCGATCTTGCTCGCCGGTTGCCAGGGGATCGTCCTGACGAACCTCACGCCGGCCTCGCTGCCGGAAAATCCATCGCAGATCTACACGATCAGCCTGCGGGTTACGCCGAAAGTGAGCACGATCGAGCGCAGCAGCATCGCGCCGCGCATCGTCATCGACGGGCAAAACTACCCGATGACCAAGAGTCCGCTCGGGGAGAACATCTACGAGTACGATTACCAGCTCGCTCCGGGCCGCAACGAAATCGCGTATTACTTCCTCGTCCACTACAACGTCGAGGGCAACAGCGGCCCGACCGCGGCGGAAACCTACACCGCCGTCACGCACGCCCAGATCGTCAGCCGCTACGTCCTTTCGCTCGAAGTCAACCGCGGGCCTGTCGGCGCGCGCATCAGCGTGCTCGGCCGCGGCTTCACCCCGCAGGACGTCATCTACTTCGACAACACTCCCACCCGCACGGTCTTCGAATCGTCGAATGCGCTGAGCTTCTTCGTGCCGGCCCTCCCCGGCGGGCAGAATTACAAGGTCATGCTGGGCAGCACTGCCGGGAATTCGCCGGTCGGCACCTTCCGGATCGATTCCACTTCGCTCAGCATCACTCCGAGTGCGCTCACGTTGCGGACCGGCGAGCGCCAGGCGCTGACCTTCACGGTCCCGAATCCCGCGCCCGCCGGCGGGCTGCTGCTCGACGTCACGACCGACGTCCCCGAGAGCGTGATCATGCCGGAGGTGATGGTTCCGCAGGGCCAGAGTTCCGTCACGGTGACGGTCGAGGGTGGCAAGCCCGGCAACGGCAGCCTGTTTCTCAAGGGCTACGGCGGCGGCGAGCAGACGGTGCCCGTGACTGTCACGGCGCGCTGACCCGTCACCCGCCGGGACGCTCCTTCGCGTCGACGGCTATTTCGGGCGCGCGGCGAGATTCAGCGTCACGATCACCGGCCGGTGGTCGCTCGCTTTTCGCACGCCGTCGCCGTCGTAGATCCTCGCGCGTCCGTGCTCCACGGCCGGGCGCAGCGCCGGCGACACGAGGATGTGGTCGACGCGTGAGTAGCTGTCCTGCTTTCGAAACGAGTAGGTCCAGGTCTCGCCCCGCGAATCCGCCACCGGCAGCAGTTGCGCAACCACCAGGGCTCCGCGATGCAGCACCCGTTCGAGCGGAGCGCTGCCCCGCTCGTCGTTGAAGTCGCCGAGGACCACGAACCGGCTCTGATCCGGCCGCGGGGCGCGGCGCAGAATCAGGTCGCGCACCGCGACCGCCTCGCCGGTGCGGCGCACGTCCGATTGGGGATCGTCGGGCCGTTCGGTGTAGCGGCTTTTCAGATGCAGGACGTAAACCGCGAGGTCTCCTGCGTCGGTGTTGAAATGCACCTCGAGCAGCCCGCGCTTCACCACTTCGGTCCCCCCGAAATACGGGAAGCGCAGATTGACGTGCTGCACGGCCGCCACGATCGGCCGGCGGGCCAGCACCGCGACGTGCCGGTCGGGATCGGCCCCTTCGAGCAAAACCGCATACGGATAGTCCACACCCTCGTGGCCCAGGTCGCGCCGCAGTTCCTGCACGTACGGCGCCGTGCCGATCTCCTGCACCGCGAGAATGTCGGCGTTCAGCCCGCCGATCGCGCGCCGCAACGCGCGTTTCTCCTCCTCCGGCTTCGGGTATTCCTTGCGATAACCGGCCGCCGTGACCCGGTCGGCCAGCCCGTAATTCTCGAGATTGTAGGTCGCCACCGTCAGCGTCTCCCCGCGAGCGACGACGACCAGCGCGACGAGGCATCCGCCCCACGCAAGCCGCCGCTGGAGGTTTGTCCGCATGACGCCGGTCAGCCCGCCGCCGTCCCGTCCGTCAGCGCCCGCTCGCGCTCGACCAGCGTTGGGTGAGAGTAGAAGAACGCGCTGAACCACGGGTGCGGCGTCAGGTTGGTGAGGTTCTTCTGCGCGAGCTTTCGCAACGCGGACACCATCGGCACCGGGCCTCCCGCCGCGGCGCGCGCAAAGGCGTCCGCCTCGTACTCGTACTTGCGCGAGAGCAGGTTCATCAGCGGCGAGAACCAGAAGGTCACGGTGCCGCTGAGCAACCCGAACAGGACCAGCGCCGCCGCCAGATCGCCCGGCGCGAAGCCGAAGCTCGCGTTGAACCACGGCTCCCGGGCCAGCCAGGCGACGACCGCGAAGGCCGCCAGCAACATCGCCGCCGAGAGCGCGAGCATCTTCGGCATGTGTCCGCGCCGGTAGTGGCCAATCTCGTGCGCGAGCACCGCCTCCAGTTCCTCCGGAGAAAGCTGCGCGATCAGCGTGTCGAACAGCACGATCCGACGGAAACGGCCAAAGCCGGTGAAGAACGCATTCGAGTGCCCCGACCGCTTGCTCCCGTCCATCACCTCGATCGTCCTGGCCCGAAAGCCGGTGCGATCGCCCAGCGCCAGCAACCGGTCGCGCAATTCCCCCGGCGGCAGCGGCGTGAGCTTGTTGAAGAACGGCAGGATGAGCTTGGGGTACAGCACCATCATCAGCAGCTGCACGGTGAAAACGAGGCCGAACGCCCAGAGCCACCAGCGGGATCCCACCCAGCCGACGAGCGAGAGCAGCGCCCAGAGCAAGGGGTAGCCAATGAGCAGGGCCAGGAGCGCAGCCTTCAGGCGGTCCGTGATCCAGAGGCGTGCCGTGCTGTGGTTGAAACCGAACCGCGCCTCCAGCCGGAACTGCTCCCACCATTGGAACGGCAGCGACGGAAGCGACAGCAGCAGGCTGGCCGCGATCACGAACGCGGCCTGGGCCCAGACCGCCTGGCTGTGCAGCGCCGCGAGCACCCGGTGATCCAGCCAGGGCAGCACGCCCCCGAAGACGACGAGCGCCAGCACGAGCGTCTCGAACACGGACGTGAGCGAACCGAAACGCGAGCGCTCCAGCGTGTAGGCGACGGAGTTCGCGTACGTCGCGGGATCCATGATCGCAGCCGCGCCCGGCGGCGGAGCGGATGCATGGCGTCTCACCTCCGCGCGATTGAGCGCCGAGAGTCCGAGCTCGCCCGACAATCGCAGCACCAGCAACGCCGCGGTAACCAGCAACACGACAGCCATGTGCACCACTGCACGCCAGATTTCCAAACGGGCCAACAGAAAAGAATCACCGCGTGGCCGCCAGGCCGGGAGATCGGGGAAACCCCGCCGGCGGTCCCGGACAGTGCCCGGCAAGACCCCGCCGCGCCGCTGGGTTCCCCTCGACGCGCGGCTCAAAGGTCACGTTTTTGTTGAAAAGCCTTCCGGGCGCCGCATGGTCAAACCGGTGGAACCTGCCGACGCCAAACTCCCCTTCGAGGCCGCCCTTGCCCAGCTCGAGTCGATCGTCGAATCGATGGAGTCGGGCGAGGTCCCCTTGGCCGAGCTGCTGGCGAAGTTCGAGGAGGGCAACAAGCTGCTGAGGGTTTGCGAG
Source organism: uncultured Verrucomicrobiae bacterium (assembly GCA_963705935.1). GTDB lineage: Bacteria > Verrucomicrobiota > Verrucomicrobiia > Opitutales > Opitutaceae > Opitutus. The sequence continues at coordinate 1,422,119 of OY970130.1, forward strand.
GCGCGTTTGAAGGACGCGGAACTGAAGATCGAACTGCTGAAAAAGCAGAAGGACGGCGTCGCATTTGCCGCGTTCGAGACCTCCGGCGAGGCCTGAGTCCGCCGCTGACATTCCGCCCCGCTGATGAAAGAGCCCCCGTCCGCCGCGCCGGCGCGTCTGCTTCCGACGATCAAGGGTCCCGCGGACGTGAAGGCACTGCCGACCGCGCTGCTTCCGCAGCTGGCGCAGGAAATTCGCGACGAGCTGATCACCGTCACTTCGAAGACCGGCGGGCACATCGGTCCAAACCTCGGCGTGGTGGAGCTGACGATCGCGCTGCACCGGGTGTTCTCCACGCCCGAGGACCAGTTCGTGTTCGACGTGGCCCACCAGGGCTATGTGCACAAGCTGCTCACCGGTCGCGGAGGCGGGTTCTTCACCAAGCTGCGCCAGACCGACGGCGCGAGCGGCTTTCTGGCGCGGGCGGAAAGCCCGCACGATGCCTACGGCGCGGGGCATGCCGGCACCGCCCTGTCCGCCGCGCTCGGCATGGCCACCGCGCGGGACCTGCGCGGTTCGAACGAGCACGTGGTCGCGATCTGCGGCGATGCCGCGTTCACCTGCGGCATCACACTGGAGGCCCTGAACAACGTTGTCGGGTCCACCAAGCGCCTCGTCGTCATTCTCAACGACAACGAATGGTCGATCGCGCGAAACGTCGGGGCGATCGCGCACTACCTCAACCGGTTGAGCACGAATCCGACCTACAACCGGCTGCATCGCGACGTCGAGTCGTTCTTCACCAGCTTCCCCGTCGGCGTGGAGATGAACCGCGTCTACCAGAAGTGGAAGCGCGAGACGAAGGACTTCTTCGTCGAGTCGTCCCTGTTCGAGAAATTCGGGCTGCGCTATCTCGGGCCGGTGGACGGACACAATCTCGATGCGCTGGTGAAGAATCTCCAGTTCGCGAAGCATTGCGACGTGCCGGTCGTCGTCCATGTGCTGACCAAGAAAGGCCGTGGGCTCGCCGCCGCCATCCATCACCCGGAGAAATTCCACGGTGCCAGTCCGTTCAACCCCGCGACCGGCGAAAGCACGAAGCCGTCCGCGGTCGTGCCGCCCAATTACCAGGACGTCTTCGGGCAGGCGCTCGCCCGTTTCGCCGCCGCAGACCCCACGGTCGTCGGCATCACCGCCGCGATGCCGTCCGGCACGGGTCTGTCGCAGCTCGCCACCGCGGTGCCGCGGCAGTTTTTCGACGTCGGCATCGCCGAGGAGCACGCACTGCTGTTCGCGGCCGGGCTCGCCACGAAGGGTTTCAAACCGGTCTGTGCGATCTATTCGACCTTCCTTCAGCGCGCCTACGACCAGGTGATTCACGATATCGCGCTGCAGAATCTTCCGGTCACGTTCTGCCTCGACCGCGCCGGCCTGTCGCCGAACGACGGGCCCACGCATCACGGGTTGTTCGACCTGTCGTATCTGCGATGCGTCCCGAACGCGACGATCATGCAGCCGCGGGACGAGGACGAACTGGTCGACATGCTCCACACCGCCCTGGGTCTCGGCAGCCCCGCATTCATTCGCTACCCGCGCGGTGCCAGTGTCGGCGTGGCGCTCAAGCCCCAGCCGGCCGCGCTGCCGGTGGGCCAGGCGGAGGTGCTGCGCCAGGGTTCGAACATCATGGTGTGGGCGCTGGGCCCGATGGTCGCGGAGGCGCTGAAGCTCGCCGCCCGCCTCGAGGCCGAGGAGAACCTTTCCGTCGGCGTGGTGAACGCGCGGTTCGTGAAGCCGCTCGACCGCACGCTGCTGCTCAGCCATGCCGCCTGCATTCCGCTCCTCGTCACGATGGAAGACAACGTGCTGACCGGCGGCTTCGGCAGCGCCGTGCTCGAGGCGCTCCAGGAGGGCGATTGCCTGACCGCGGTGGAGCGGATCGGCTGGCCGGACAGGTTCATCGAGCATGGCACGAGCGTCGAGATCCTGCGCGCCGCGCACGGGCTGGCGCCGACGGACATCTACCAGCGCGTGCTCGATCGCTGGCGTCACCTCAACGCCGAGCACGTCGCCGCCGACGTCTGAGCCGCCGGGCGTGGACCCGCCGGGGCTCGTCTCCGCGGGGATCGCATGGCCGCGCCGAGTTCTTGTTTCAGGGCTGGGCCCGGGGTTCGCGTTCGAGCCGCGAGCCGGCGACATCCGGCCTTCACCCCCGGCGCCCGGATTCTGCGCGGCGGGTTGACGGCGATGCCGCGCACCGTGTTTGCTACCGGTTCATGCGCTGGTTCTTCGCGGTCAACGAAAACTCCCCCGGCTTCTGGGACTACGTCAATCTGGTCCAGGTCGCGGTGCAGTCCGCCCGCCAGCACACCTCGCTCGAGCCGGTCTGCATCTACGACGGCGAGGAGAACGCGCTGACCGCCTGGCTGCAGGCGGCGCGCGTGCCGGTCATCCGGCGGTGCACGTTTCTCGGCGGGATCACGATCGAGCTGAGCCCGATCCTCCGCGGGTCGTACCTGCGTCTCGAGGTGCCGGGCATCTGCCGCGAGCAGGGCTGGTCCGACGAGATCGTCCTCTACACGGACTGCGACGTGATGTTCGTGCGTGACCCGGTGCCGTTCGTCGCCGCGCTGCGGCCGCGCTTCCTCGCCGCGGCACCCGAAAGCGACCGGGACGATTTCACCCATTTCAATTGCGGCGTGATGCTCATCAACGTGCCCGCCTGGGAGGCGGAGATGTCCGCGATGACCGAACTCTTCCGCCGGAAGATGGCCGAGATGCGGACGCCACCCGACGACCAGGTGTTGCTCCAGGCACACTTCGCCGGCCGCACGGACCGGCTGCCGCTCGGCCTCAACTGGAAGTCGTACTGGCCGCAAATCGAGGAAACCGCGATCGTTCACTTTCACGGGCCGAAGCCCGCGCAGAAATACATTCTGCTGAACCGGCGCGGTCCGGCCGAGTTGCAGCGGTTGACGAACGCCGCCTATCTCGAGGCGGCGCACGACTGGGATCGCGCCCTGATCGATGCGTTCCAGGCAGTGCCACTGCCCGCCGACCCGGAGGTCCGGCGGGTTGCGCCCGGGTTCGAGGGATTCGAGGCGGTCGACGGTCTCGGTGTGCCGGAAGGCCCCTTCCCGCATCTGTTGCTGCCCGCGGTTCGCTGGGGAGTCGCACCGGGGACACGGGTGACGTTCACGGTCCCGCCGGGAAAAGGGGCCCGCTTCGAGGCGCTGTTCCAGTGTCCGCACACGGACCAGGTCGTGACCGTGTCACTGGCCGGCCGCGAGCTCGCGCGAGTGCCCGTTCGCCGCGTGTCCGATCCGCACGGCATCGTCCTCGATCTGCCGGTCGGGGCCGGACGCCACGAACTCGTGCTGGCCTACGACCACAGCTATCCGCAGTCCAACGGCGACCCGCGCGCGCTGGCAGTGCTCTTCCGCGCCATCCGCGTCGCCTTCGTCTGAGCACGCTCTCGCACCCGCGCCGCGGCTCGCCGACGAACTCCGCCACCTTCGCGCGATTCGGGATTGCGGTCCGACCGAATGTTTCCTTTGTTTCCGCGCGTTTGCTGCGGGCGTAGTATAACGGCTATCACGTGTGCTTCCCAAGCATGAAACGAGGGTTCGACTCCCTCCGCCCGCACCAACTCTTCCGAGGTAGATCGGAAATCGCCGAGGCCGGGATTCAGGAGTACGTGCGCCGGGCCTCGAGCGCGCTCTTCAGCGTGACCGAGTCGGCGTACAGCACGCCGCCACCGCTCGGCAGGCCAAAACCGATCCGGGTGACCTTCGGCGCCGGCGATTTGGACGCCAGCTGCTGCGTGAGATAATGACAGGTGGCCTCGCCCTCGACGTCGTTCGACAGGGCGAGAATCAGCTCCGCCACCTCACCGCGATCGACGCGCCCGAACAGCGAGGCGAAATTGAGATCCTCCGGTGCGACGCCGTGGAGCGGCGACAGCTTGCCGTGCAGCACGTGGTAGACGCCGCGATACGCGCCGCTGCGCTCCAGCGCGACCTGATCCGGCACCTGCTCGACGACGCACACCACCGATTGCTCGCGGCGCTCGTCCGCGCAAATCGCGCACAGCTCGGCTTCCGCCAGGTTGCCGCAGCGCGAACAGCGCCGGACCGTGCGCGCCGCTTCCTCCAGCGCGCTCACGAGCGCCGGCAGCCGGTCGGGCTTCTCCACCAGCAGGTGCAGCGCGATCCGCTCGGACGATCGGTAGCCAAGCCCCGGAAGCTGCTTCAGCTGCTGCTGCAGTTTCTCGAACGCGGAGGTATTCACGCGGTGAAAACATCGGGTTTCGGCCTCAGCCGAAACCCGGCACCTGAAACGCCGAGGTCACCTTCTGCATTTCCGCATCGTTGTAGTCCTTCGCCTGCCGGCCGGCGTCCTGGATCGCCGCCAGCAGCGTGTCGGACACGAGCTTGGAGTCCTCCTTCAGGAACTCCGGGTCGAGCGAAAGGGCGAGGAATTTGCCGGCGCCGTTGACCTTGACCTTCACGGCACCGCCGCCGCTGGTGACCTCGATTTCCTTGGCCTCGAGCTGGGTCTGGAGCGCCTCGATGCCGCGCTGCATTTTCTGGGCTTGTTTGAGAAGTTTGCCGACGCCGGGCATGGAAGGATGGGGTTCGGAGATTCGTTGAGGGTGTTCCGGGTTAACGGCTATTCCGCCGCCCGCGACAAGATATTTTCGTAGCCTTCCCGGAAGCTGGGGTACTGCGGGCTCCATCCGAGCGTCCGTTTCAATCGCGCGTTGCTGATCACCCGGTCCGGCCCTGGTTCCCGGACTGGCCCGCCGGAACGTCCCGCGCCCGGAGCCGGCAATGGCTGCCCGAGGCGCGCCGCCAGCCACGCGACCACCTCGCTCCTCGGCGCCGGCGCGTCGTCCGCCACGTTGAACACGTCGTCGGCCACCCCAGCCGGCGCTTCGAAGCACGCCCAGATCGCCCGGCAGATGTCGTCGCGATGCGCCAGATTCAGCCGGTGGCCGCCGGTCCCGGAAGCAAGACCGGAGCGGACCTGATCCAGCAGCGCATGCCGGCCCGGTCCGTAAATCCCGGCGATCCGCAGGATGAACGCCCGCCGGTACCCGCGGGCAGCCGTTGAAAGACGAGTCGTCTCCGGCGCGCGGCCACGAGCCCGAGCGGGCGGAGGTCCCGTGTGGCGGCGAGCGGGGGCGAGCGGCGGATCGTCGTGGCTGCCGGACCGGGCGGGCGAGCCCTCGGCGGGCGATTCGATCGGACCGGCCGTGGCCTCCGCCCCGCGCCGGAGGATCGCCTCCGCCTCCAGCAGCAGCCGGCCGCGCGCGTGGACGCCGACCGCCGGCGCGGACTCGGTCACCGTCGCGCCACCATCCTGCGGATACACGGAGGTGCTGCTCGTGTACACGAACGTCTCGACCGGCGTCACCGTACGCGCCCAGCGCACGATCGACGCCATGCCATCGACGTAACTGCGGCGGTAGCCGTCCAAACCGCCGCCGCCCGCGCCGACCGTATCCAGAATGTAATCCACCGGGCCGACGATCCGCGGATGCCAGGCGTCGTTCGCCAACTCGGCGACCACGACGTCCACACCGGCCCGGGCCAGCGCTGCGGCGGTTTCGGGATTGCGCGTCAGCGCCGTCACGCGACCGCCGCGCCCCAGGGCCTGCCGCGCGACCGTGCCCCCGACATACCCGCTGCCGAAGATGACCAGGTGTTTCGAATTTTGCGACATGGCGGCGGCGGGGCGACTGGCCTCCACCAATGCGCGCGGGACGTCAGCGTCGCAACCGCGCGAGTTGCAGCCGGGCTCGGGGCCGCCTCGGCTGCTGGCGCACGGCGGAAGCCCTCGCGGGGTCGCCGCCCAGATCGCTCCCCGCTGGAACCATGCGGAATTCGCGTATTGTGGCCGGGGGCGCCGACTTCCGCGACGGCATTGCCGCGGATGCGGCGGTCCCGGCCCCGAACGCCGGCATCACTTTACCGTGGGCAAACCAGCACCGCGGTGTTCCAATCGCACCATGCCGACGGTTCTCGCCATCCTCGCCGAGGGTTTTGAGGAGATCGAAGCCCTTGCTCCCATCGATCTGCTGCGCCGGGCCGGGGCGGAAGTCACCGTGGCTGCCCTCGGCGGCGATATTCATGTGACCGGCCGGGATCACATCACCGTGCATGCTGACACGACGCTCGCAGCTGCGGAATCCGCCTCATTCGACTGCCTGTTCTTACCCGGCGGACCGGGCACCCGGCATTTGCGGGCCGACCCCCGGGTCAAGGCGCTGGCCCTGCGGCAGCAGGCGGCAGGCAAATGGATTGCAGCGATCTGCGCCGCGCCGACGGTGCTGCACGACGCGGGGCTCCTCGCCGGACGGCGATACACCGCGCACTTTTCGGTGGAGAACGAACTCCCGAACGTGCTGCGCCACGAGCGGGTTGTGATCGACGGGAACCTGATCACCTCGCGCGGGGCCGGCACGGCTCTCGAGTTTGGCCTGCAAGTCATCGAGCATCTCTTTTCCCCGGAAAAAGCCCGCGAAGTCGCAGACTCCGTGTGCTACTGAAAATGCGCATTCACCCCTCCTCGGTTTGGGGCGATAAGTGTTTAGGTTGACGCTGTTCCCGCCTGGGGTTTGTACCCTAGCTTTACCCCTCTGATGGTCCGCGCCTTCTGCGACCATGGCCCCAATCGACTCCCACGGGAAGCGACCGGGCAACGCCTGCTCCCTTTTTTCCGATGTGCGGCATAGCTGGATTCGTCGAAGCTGAAGCCGATCCGCGCGATCGGAACGCGGCCGTCGAGCGGATGTGCGAGACCATGCGGCACCGCGGGCCCGACGACTCGGGAGTGGAGACCCGCGGCGCGGCGACGCTCGGGATGCGGCGGCTCGCGATCTTCGACCCCGCGAACGGACATCAACCGATGAGCACGGCCGACGGTCGCTGGCACATCGTGTTCAACGGCGCCATCTACAATTTCCGCGCGCTCCGGCGCGAACTCGCCGACGCCGGCCACAGCTTTCGCACGGAATGCGACACCGAGGTGCTGCTGAACGCGTTCGCGCACTGGGGTGAGTCGAGCGTGCACCGGCTTCGCGGCATGTTCGCGTTCGCGATCTGGGACTCACGCGAGGAGGTGCTGTTTCTGGCCCGCGACGCATTCGGGATCAAACCGCTGTATTACCGGCAGGATGGGAGGCGCATGCTGTTCGCGTCCGAGCTCACCGCGATGCTGGCGGCGCGGGTTTTCGAAGCCGAGATCGATCCGCTCTCGGTGGCCGACTATCTCGGCTGGTTCGCGGTGCCGGCGCCGCGCACCATCTACCGCGGCGTGTTCAGCCTGCGGCCGGGCGAATGCGCGACGTTCCGCCACGGACAGCTGAAGGTGTGGTCGGCATGGAGCTTCCGGCTGCCGGCCACGCAGCCGGCCCCATGCCGGACCCGCGCCGAGTTCGACCGCGAATTGCGCGCGCGAATCGAGGACACCATCCGCGCCCACGTCATCGCCGACGTGCCGGTGGGAGCATTTCTGTCGGGCGGGCTCGATTCCGCCGTGGTCGCCGGGTTGATGACGCGCGCCAGCGGCGCCCGGCTGAGCACGTTTTCCATCGGGTTCGAGGAACCGGGTTACGACGAGTCCGCGGCGGCGGCGGCGACCGCCCGGCATTTCGGCGCGGACCATCACGCCCGCATTCTCACCGGCACGGAAGTGGCGGCCGACCTGCCCTCGCTGCTCGCCGCGTATGACCAGCCGACCGGCGACGGCATCAATACCTTCTACGTCAGCCAGACCGCCCGCGCCGGTGGAGTCACCGTCGCGCTTTCCGGACTCGGCGGCGACGAACTGCTTGGCGGGTACCCGTCTTTCCATGACATTCCAAAGCTGAGCCGCTGGCTGCCGGTCTGGCACGCCCTGCCCGCACGCCTGCGGGCTGCCCTCGTCGCCCAGCTGCGGCGTCGCGGCACGCGCCACCGGAAACTGGCCGACATCCTGGAAAATGCCCGGACCGTCCACGAGCTTTGCGCGTTGCAGCGCCGGGTCTTTTCGCAGGACCGGCAACTCGCCATGCTCAACCCGGACATCCAGCGCGGACTGACCGGTCGCACGGGCTTCCACCCGCAGCTGGCCACGTTGACGTCCGATCTGGCCGGGGCCGGGTCCTTCGAGGTGGTGAGCGCCTGGGAACTCCGCACCTACATGGCCGACGTGCTGCTGCGCGACAGCGACGTGATGAGCATGCGTCATTCGCTCGAGCTGCGGGTGCCGTTCGTCGACCGGCCGTTCGTGGAGTGGCTTTGGCGCCAGCCGGGAGAGTTCAAGGAGGACCGGCGCCACCCCAAGTCGGCGCTGACCCGGGCGCTGGCGGACCTGCTGCCGCCGGAATTCCTCGGCCGCCGCAAGCGCGGATTCACCCTGCCGTTCGCGGTCTGGATGCGGCGCGAACTGCGGCCGTTCCTCGACGAGACCTTCAGCGCCGCGAGCATCGACCGCAGTGCGCTGTTTGCGCGCGCCCCGGTGCAGGGCTTCTGGCGCGATTACCTTGCGGGCCACGACTCGCAGCAATGGTCCCGCGTCTGGGCCCTGGCGGTGCTGATCGATTTCGCCAACCGGCGTACCGGTGCGGTCGCCGCCCGGCCGACCCCGCCGCCAGTGACGGTGATCGCTCCGGATACGGGCGCGAACGGCCATCGACCGGCAGACGCTTCGTTGCGACAGCCCAGGCGCGACGCCCGCCATCGGACGCTCCTGCTGGCGCCCGAGCTGTTCGCCTCCGAGGGAGGAATTCCACGCATCCTGCAGATTTACCTGACGGCGCTGTGCGAACTCGCGGGGCCGGGAGACGAGGTCCGCTTCGTCGCGCTGAACGATCCCGCACTGAACGCCGCGGACCTGGCGCGGAGCGCCAGCGACCGGCTGACCCACTGGCGGGTTTGCGGCCGGGACAAGTCGCGCTTCGTCCGCGCAACGCTCCAGTTGAGCCGCGGCTGCGACCGTCTGATCTGCGGCCACGTGGCGCAGCTGCCGGTCGCGCTGCTCGCCAAGATGCTCCACCGGAACCTGCGCTATTATCTGGTGGCGCACGGAATCGAAGTGTGGCGGCCGTTCACCCTTGCCGAACGGATGGCGCTGCGTGGTTCGGAACGGATTCTTTGCGTCAGCGACTTCACCCGGCGCGAACTGCTGCGGCGGTGTCCGCTGCCGGACGGCCATGCGATCGTCCTGCCCAACGCGCTCGATCCCTCGTTCGCGATCGGCCCCGGATGTCCGCCGTCCGGAGGCGCGCCGGTGATTCTGGTCGTCACGCGGATCACGAAGGCCGACCGCTACAAGGGGGTCGAGCACATGGTGCAGGCCATGCCGGCGATCCGCGCGAAGCTCCCGACCGCGCGTCTGCGCCTGATCGGGCGTGGCGACGACGTGGCGCGGTTGCAGGAGCTGAGCGCGAAGCTGGGCCTGGGGGACGCCGTCGAATTCCTCGGCTACCTGCCCGATGCCCGGATGACGGAAGAACTGCGGCAGTGCTCGCTGTTCGCGCTGCCCAGCCGCAAGGAAGGCTTCGGCCTGGTGTTTCTCGAGGCGATGGCGCATGGGCGGCCCTGCGTCGGCGCGCGCGCCGGCGGCATTCCCGAGGTGATCACCGCGGAGACCGGCGTGCTGGTCGAGTTCGGCGACGTGCCCGCGCTCGCCAGCGCCTGCGTCGGGGCGCTCACCCGCCGCTGGGACGAAACGGCGATCCTCGATCGCGCCCGGCATTTTTCGTATCCGCGGTTCCGGACGCAGCTCGGCACGTTGCTCGCGGTCCGGAGTCGCGCGATCACCGCGGAGGTGCCGGTATGAACCCGCGGCTCGAACTGCGCGTCCGCCATTCGGGGTTGCTCCACCTCAAATGCTACAAGGACTTGCCGGATGGGAATCTGTTCATCGCGGAGGCCGGACGGCAGGTGCCGTTCGAAATCCGGCGGATCTATTTCATCACCACGCTGGCCAATCGCGCGGCCATTCGTGGCAAGCATGCCCATCGCACGCTGGAACAGGCGATCTTTTGCCTCAGCGGATCCTTCACGCTCCTGCTCGACGATGGTCGCGTGAAACAGCGGATGCTCCTCAATGATCCCGCGCGGGGAGTCTGCCTCGGGCCGATGCTCTGGCACACGATGTCCCGTTTTTCCTACGACTGCGTGATCCTGGTCCTCGCCAGCGACCGGTTCGACGAGTCGGACTACATCCGCGACTATGCCGAGTTCCGCCGGCTCGCCGGTGACCCGGGACGCTCTCATGGCTGACACCATCACCAACGCGCCGCCGGTGCCTGCGCCCGCCGAGCCTCCGGAACTCGTGCTCGAGTCGGGGCACGCGGATGCGCACTACTGGCGGGATCTTTGGCGTTACCGCGAGTTGCTCGGATTTCTGGCCTGGCGCGACATCAAGGTGCGCTACAAGCAGGCGGTGCTCGGCGCCGCCTGGTCGCTGATCCAGCCGATCGTGACGACGGTGATCTTCACGCTGGTGTTCGGGCGGCTGGCGAAGATGCCGGACGGCGGCGTGCCCTACCCGCTGCTCGTGCTCGCCGGGCTCCTGCCGTGGCAGCTGTTTTCAGCGGCACTGAACGGCGCGAGCGTCAGCGTCGTCGGCAACTCGCACCTGATCTCCAAGGTCTATTTCCCGCGACTCGTCGTGCCGCTGTCCGCGCTGGGCGTGGCGTTGGTCGACTTCGCGTTCATCCTGGGGCTGTTTTTCGTCAGCTCGCTGTGGTACGGGCTGGTGCCGGGCTGGCGCTGGCTCGTGCTGCCCGTGTTTATCGCCGCCGCGCTCCTCATCGCCTTGGGCGCCGGGCTGTGGCTCACGAGCCTGACGGTGAAGTATCGCGACTTCCGGTTCATCGTACCGTTTCTGCTGCAGGTGGGTGTGTTCGTGAGCCCCATCGGTTTCCGGACCGACTATTTCCCGACCTGGCACTGGCTGCTCGCGATGAATCCGTTGACGGGAGTGATCGACGGCTTCCGCTGGTCCCTGCTGAACGGCAGCCAGGCGCTCGATCCGCTGGCTTTGGCGTACTCGGTGACGATCACCGCGGGGCTGCTGATGAGCGGGCTCTGGTATTTCCGGCGGACCGAGCGGCATTTCGCCGACGTGATATGAGCGCGATCATCGTCGAGAACCTCTCCAAGCGATACGTGATCGAGCATGAATCGCAGCACGACACGTTGCGTGACACCCTGCAGCACACGGCCCGGAAGCTCTGGCGCCGATGGCGCTGGGGCACCGGCTTCGCCCGGGAGGAGTTCTGGGCGCTGCGCGACGTCTCGTTCCAGGTCGAACCGGGGGAGGTCGTGGGCATCATTGGCCGGAACGGCGCCGGCAAATCGACACTGCTGAAGATCCTCTCCCGGATCACCGAGGCGACCACCGGCCGGGTCCGGCTGCGCGGCCGGGTCGCCTCGCTGCTCGAGGTCGGCACCGGCTTCCACCCGGAATTGACCGGCCGGGAAAATATCTTCCTCAATGGCGCGATCCTCGGAATGAGCCGGGCCGAGATTCGCCGCAAGTTCGACGAGATCGTGGCGTTCTCCGAGGTCGAGCGGTTCCTCGACACGCCGGTGAAGCGGTATTCGAGCGGCATGTACGTCCGGCTCGCCTTCGCCGTCGCCGCGCATCTCGAACCCGAGATCCTGATCGTCGACGAAGTCCTCGCCGTCGGCGATGTCGCGTTCCAGAAGAAATGCCTGGGCAAGATGCGCCGCGTCGCGAGTGACGACGGACGCACGGTGTTGTTCGTCAGCCACAATCTCGCGGCGGTCCAGCAGCTTTGCGGTTCAGCCGTGCTGCTGAGCCAAGGGAGACTCGCCGCGCGCGGTTCGGTCGCGTCGGTTTTGCGGCACTATCACTCCGGCGCGGAAACGGGGCCGGTATCCATCCAGGCCCCGACGGAACTGCTCGATCGCGCCTATGTCACGGCCGCCGCCCTGGAAACGGCGGAGGGGCGTCCCGTCGCCAATGTGCCGATCGGCGCAGCCTGGCGGTTGCGCGTCTCGTTCACCCTCGCCCGCCGAATGGACGCCTTCGTGGCGGCGCTCGGCATCGTCGCGGTGGACGGCACGCCGGTCCAGACGGCGTGGGGACGTGCGGAAGCCCTTGCTCCGGGCAATTACGAGGCAACCTTCACGCAGAACAGCGTGCGGCTCGCGGCCGGCGCTTACGATCTTCTGGCCGGACTGAACGAGGCGAATCAGACCATCCAACAGATTCTGGTCGGACGGCTGGAAATCGAACCGGCGACCGAGTCCTCGGTATTCCCCGTGAGCTCGGGAGCCGGTCTGGTCATGAATTCGATGGAGTTTTCCCTCGCGCGCACATGAGCCTGCAGCCGGTCGACTTGTCGGGCTATCTTTCGCAGGTGTCGCGACCCGAGCGCGAACTGATGCGTCTGTTCCGGGCGCGCCGTCCCAGTGTGATCTTCGACATCGGGGCGTGCGAGGGCGAGGATTCGGTGCGCTATGCCCGTCGTTTTCCGACCGCCCGGGTGTTTGCCTTCGAGCCACTGCCAGCGAACCAGGAACTGATCCGGCAGAACATGGAACGCCACGCGATCCACAACGTCGAACTCATCCCGCAGGCCCTCTCGGATCACGAAGGGCCAGCCCGGTTCCACGTTTCCTCCGGCACGCCGGAAGTCCGCTACGCCGGGGACAACTGGAACTACGGCAACAAATCCAGCTCGTTGCTGGAGCCGGAGCCGGAGGGCGCGATGCCTCCGTGGCTCGAGTTTCGCGAGACCGTCACGGTCTCCTGCACCACCCTCGACCGATTCTGCGCGCGGCAAGGGATCGACCGCGTGGACTTCATCCACATGGATGTGCAGGGCGCCGAGTTTCTCGTCCTGCAAGGCGGCATGAACATGCTTGGAGCCACCCGGGCGCTCTGGCTGGAGGTCATGACCTCCGCCGTCTATCGCGGACAGCACCTGAAGCACGAGGTGCAGGCACTTCTTGCCGGAATGGATTTCGCGCTGCTGCACGAGGACGAACGCGGGCCGGAAGGCGATTGCTTTTACCTCAACCGTCGCTGGGGTCCAGCGCGCTGGCGGTTACGTCAGCATCAGCTGGCCCGTGCGGCGGCGAGTTTGTGGCGGCGCGGCACCCAACTCGCATACCTCGGGCTGGGACGATCCGATGAGAACGAGGACTGACGGAGGTCGCTGGCACGGGATCGCCGCGAAGCTGCGTCTCACGTCGCGACTGGCAACGACCTGCCACCGGGGTACGAGGGCGGTTCGCAGCACGAATACATCGGGGTCGGCTCTGCCCATTTCGCAGACGACTTCATTGCACGGCGGCAGCGGGTCGGGATCGCCCGCTGTTCATGGATACCGCGCAGGTTTTCCAGCATTGAGAGCGAGAGCTCGAACCGGAGTGTCGTCCTGCATGATCGTACACTACCTCTCTGAGTCCGGCCCCGCGGCGGGCCGGCCGGAGAGCCTCGGACTCGGCTCATGATCATCACGCGTCTGCTTGGCGGGTTGGGCAACCAGCTTTTCCAGTATGCCGCCGGTCGCGCCCTGGCCGAACGCCACCACACGCTGGTGAAGGTGGACACGCGATGGTTCAGCAGCCAGACCATCGACCGGGAGGCGCACAGCCGGTACTATCTGGACGCGTTCCGCTGTGATCCACCGATCGCCACCTCGCGAGAAATCCGCCGGCTGGAAGAGCGGCCGGAGACACTGACTGCGCGGTGGCGAAGCTGGCTCCTGCGAACCGATGGCGTGCCGGACTGGCTGCGCCGAAGCGCACCTCCCGCTCGCCTGTTTCGCGAGACCCAGGTCGGACCCTACCAGCCTGCGTTCGCCGCCCTGCCCGATCAAGTGTACCTCGCCGGCATGTGGCAATCGGCGCGCTATTTCGACGCAATCGGCCCCCTCCTCCGGCACGAACTCAGCCCGCGCCGGCCCCCAGCCGGTCGGAATCAGGCGGTGCTGGGCACGATCGCTGCGCAGACTGACTCCGTCGCCGTGCACGTCCGGCGCGGCGACTATGTCCGCAACCCCGTCTATCGCGCCGGCCTCGGCCTCTGCGATTGCGACTACTATCGTGCCGCATTCGAGCGCATCCGCACGTTGGTCGACGCTCCGCGTTTTTTCGTCTTCTCGGACGAGCCGGCGGCGGCCCGCGAAGTGATCCCCGCCGCCGCGGAGGTCACGTTCGTCGACCACAACTCGGGGCCGCTGGAGGCGGTCGACGATTTGCGACTGATGCGCGCCTGCCGCCACCACGTGATCGCCAACAGCACGTTCAGCTGGTGGGCGGCATGGCTGGCCGACCAGCCGGGGCAGCAGGTCATCGGCCCCCGCCGCTGGTTCCAAGGGTTCGACTACGACGCAAGCGACATTCAGCCACCGGCCTGGCAGCTGGTCTGAACGGCAATGCATTTCCTCAACCGCAATCTGCGCAAGATGGTCAATCGGTTCAGTGGCAAGCGTCCCGGGCGAGTCCGGCCGCTGGAGGAAGTGCTGGCCGCCCGCACCTGTGAGATCGTCGCGGGCGTCGAAGTCTCCGAGAGCTTTGCGGGAGTGCTGGCCACAGACTCTTCCGAGAGCACGTCCTACAGCACGGTCGCGCCGCTGTGGACCTCCGCTGCGCCGGCACATCAACAGCTCTCGGGTGGACCGCGGTTCTGTGACGCCGGTTTGGCGCCCCCGCACACGGTCCGGATCTGGACCCTGACCGACGCGGTGGTCAGCGGATACGACGGAGTGGTCGCTTGTCCCCGCCTGAATGTCGCGATCGCCGAAACGGCCCGGGGTTGGCGCACCCCGGCCCGACATCATCCGTTGCTCGGGCTCTTTCGCTCGAACCCTCCTGAGTCGCTCAGCGGGATATCTCTCCACCTGGGCTCGATCGGCTCGGGAAATTTCTACCACTTTCTCAACGACGTGCTCGCTCGCCTGGCGTTGATTGAACCGTGGAGATCCCGGTGCGATCATTTTCTTTTGACGGGCGAACGCACGGCGGAACGCGAAGCGTGGCTGTCGGCAGCCGGCGTACCTGCCGAGCGCGCCGTGTGGCTGGGTGCCCGGCAGTCGGTGCGATGCGCCCAGCTCATTGCCACCGACCTTCCGATGCACACCAGCCGGCCGACTTGGCGGCAGGTGGAGCGGCTGCGCCGAGTCTTTCAGCACCAACCGGCGGCGCCCGAACCGGCGCTAAAGCTGTGGATCAGCCGGCGAAACGCCCCGCAACGCGACCTGAAATGGGAAGATGATCTGATCGCGCGGCTGCCGGGCATGCTCAAGGTGACCCTGCAAGATCGGACACCGGCCGAGCAGATGGCACTGTTTGCGTCCGCGCACATCGTCGTGGGACCTCATGGCGCCGGTCTGGCGAACCTCGTGTGGGCGCCACCAGGGGGCAGTCTGGTGGAACTGTTTCCTGCAAGTGCAAACGTGGATCCGCTCTATGGCCGGTGGGCGGAGGTGCTCGGCTGGAGGCACAGTTGGGCCGTGGTGGATTTCGAGCGCCCGACCGGGCTTGGCGAACTCGCAGCCCGGATCCTGCGCTTTGTCGACGACCCCGGCGCATGAAGATCGCATTTGTCACCACGACGTTGGGATATCCTTGGGGTGGAGCCGATGTTTTTTGGAGCCGTACTGCCCGACTGGCGCTCGCACAGGGAGATGCCGTCCTCGCAAGCGTGAGTCCGATGGCACAAGTGCACCCCCGGATCCGGGCGCTCGTCCATGCTGGTGCGACCGTCCACTCACGCCGTCGGTCCAGCGCGGAATGCCACCGGTTCCGTCGCTGGTACGAACGAAGCGCCGCCGGCATGTGCCTCGGCGATTCGTTGATCGCGGCACTGACCCGCTTTGCCCCCGACCGCCTGCTGCTGGTTGCGGGAGGCTCGCACGACCATCTTGCCGAACCCGAGCTGGTCCGCTGGCTGCAACGCTCGAAAACGCCCTACGTGCTCCTGTGCCAGAGCAATGATTCCGGGCTCGTCCTCGGCGATGCCGACCGGACTGCGTCACGCGCGGTGCACCAAGCGGCGACCGCGGTGGTTTTTGTCTCCACCCACAATCAACGCGCGGCGGAGCGGCAGCTGGAGTTGCCGCCCGGACACGGGATCGCGCTGACGAATCCAATCGAGCCGAGCCGACCGGGTCCGTTGTCGTATCCACCCGGCCCGCCCTGGCGGTTCGCGGTGGTCGGCCGGATCGAGTCGTCCGACAAAGGCCTCGAGCTGCTGCCGTCCGCACTGGCACTGGCGCTCGGAGGCGTGCCGGGGTGGCGACTCGATTTTTTCGGGACGGGACCCGATCAGCCGGCGCTGGCGCAGGCTTTTGCCCAAAACGGGCTGGATGCGTCCGTTCGATTTGCCGGGTCCGTGGAGGACGTGGCCACGGTGTGGGCGAACCATCATGTGCTGGTACAACCCTCCCGGCGGGAGGGTTGCTCGCTCGCGCTGCTCGAAGCGATGTACTACGCCCGACCGGTAGTTGTGACGCCGGTCGGCGGAGTGAGCGATTGGGTGGTCGACGAGGTCAGCGGGTTTGTCGCCGCGGACGTCGATGCAACCGCGATAGGCGCCGCGCTGCGCCGCGCCTGGGATCGGCGAACCATGTGGCCGCAGATGGGCGCCGCGGCCCACGCCGGGATCGATGCCAGGCTGGATCTTCAGCCGGAGTCCCGACTGCTGCAACTCCTCCGAGCCGCTCCGGCCGGCTCATCTCAACCATGCTAACGCCTTCTTCGACCCAGGCACACCGGGTCACCATCGGCATCGGCGGGCTGCTCGGGCACGACGCCAACGCCGCGGTCTTCGTCGACGGGGAGCTGGTCGCCTCCTCGCAGGAGGAGCGCTTCACGCGGATCAAGCACGATGGCGGCTTTCCCCGTCGCGCGATCGCGGACTGCCTCGAAATCGCTGGATTGCCAGCCGCGGCGGTGACCGACGTGGTGTTCGCGGAAAAACCGGTCCAGAGCCACCTGTTCGATCTTTCCGCGCGGCGCGGCAATGCATTCACCCGCGGGCTGGGCCGGCTGATCCCGGAGCGTTGGCCGGGGCTCTACACGCAACCGGCGAGGCGGCAATTCCCGGGCGCCCGGTTCCATTATGCGTGGCATCACCTGACGCACGTCGCCGGTGCTTTTCACACGTCGCCGTTCGACCGCGCCGCCTTTCTCTGCGTTGATGGCAAAGGCGAGGACTATAGCGCCAGCCTCGGCCTGATCGACGACGGCGAGCTGCGGCTGCTCGCTGAACAGCCGTACGAAAACGGACTGGGGATGCTGTACACGCTCGTCACGTACTATCTCGGATTCCTCTCGTTCGGTTCGGAATACAAGGTCATGGGGCTCGCGCCATATGGTCAGCCGACCTATGTGGATCGTCTGGCGCGACTGTTCACGACCGACGAGACCGGCGGGCTGCGGCTCCACGCGCCGGTACGCTTCGTCTGGGACACGCTGATGTCGGCGCTGCCGCTCATCGCCGAGGTCACGGGGGTGCCGGTCCGTCAGCCGCAGGACGAGCTCACGGCGGCGCACATCGACATCGCCGCCTCGCTCCAGGCGATCTTCGACTCCGAGCTGTTCAAGATGGCCCGGCACGTGGGGCGCCTGACCGGGGAGCCGAATCTCCTGTTCTGCGGCGGGTGCGCGCAGAACTGCGTCGCCGCTGGCAAGCTGCGTGATTCCGGCTTGTTCAAGCGCGTGTTCAACTCGCCCGTCGGCGGCGACATGGGCAGCGGGTTCGGCGCCGGGCTGCTGCTCGAGCGGGAGCGACGACGAGGCAAGCTGCTCCGGGTGAACCACCGCGGATTCTATCTCGGCTCGACGCCGGGCCCCTCGCCCGTCGAAGCCGAACTTTGGCGCGTGCCCGTCGACGGCGACCTGTTCAAGGCCGTCGCAGCGCATCTCGCCAGCGGCCGGATCGTCGCCTGGGTGCGCGACCGGATGGAATTGGGCGCCCGGGCGCTCGGCGCCCGGTCGATTCTCGCCGACGCGCGGCAGCCCGGCATGCAGTCGCGGCTCAACCTCGCCGTCAAATTCCGTGAATCCTTCCGGCCGTTCGCCCCGCTGGTCCTCGCCGAAGACTGCGGCGAGTGGTTCGACACGACCGAGCCCAGCGACTTCATGCAGTACACGGCGCACCTTGTTCGCGCCCGGCGCGTGCCGCAGCCGGAGCGATTCGAATCGCTTCGCGCCCGTCTCGATTTCGCCCGCTGCGACATCGCCAGCGTCGTTCACGTCGACTATTCTGCGCGGCTCCAGACCGTCACGGCAGCCAACCACCCGGACATGCACCGGCTCCTGACGGCGTTCAAGGCCCGAACCGGAATCCCGATCCTCATCAACACAAGCTTCAACGTTTCCGGCCAGCCGATCGTCCGCACCGCCGCAGAAGCCTGGGAATGCTTCGTCAACACGGATATCGACCTACTCGTCTTGAACGACGGGCTGTACCGCAACCCGCTCGGCAAGAGCCGGGAGGAAAAGCTGGCATGGCTGCGCCAGTTCGCGGCGCACGCCTGACCGCGGTCCCTCCTCCATGGTAACTCCTCTCGCCGCCCTCAGCCCGATCTATCCGCGGCTCACCGCCGCCCTGCTGGTGTGGGCATCGGCAACAATCGCGGTGCTGGCGGTGCTGGCCGGCATCGTCGCGTGGTGGGCCCGCGCCCGTGGCGGACGCATTGCTGATTGGCGCGCGCAAGCCGTCGGCTGGGCCACGGGCATTCCCGAGCGCCCCCGCGAATGGCTCTGGATCATCGCCGCGATCGCCCTGCTGCTCGCGCTGGCGGATGGCCAGGCATTCGTCGTCGGCTTCTTTCGCAACGACGACTTCGCCTTCGTTGGTGACACCCGGGCCGGCCTGCCGGCGGCGCAGTATCTCCGTCTCGTTCACGCCGACCACCACCTTCCACTCTTTCGCGTTGAAGTGCTGGCGCTGGTCCGCCTTTTCGGTCCGAACGCGTCGGCCAATGCCCTGGCGGCTGCATTCAACGGGCTCACCGCCGGAACTTTCGCCGTCCTCCTCGCCGCCGGATGCTGGCTGCTCGTGGAAATGCGGGTTCGGCGCCTCATCATCCTCTTGTTCGTCGCGTTCACCTGGACGTGGCCGGCCTGGGGCGAGTTCACCGCGGGGTTCTACACGATCGGCGCGTATCCGCAGACGGGCGCACTCGGGCTGCTGGCCGCCGCGATGCTGGCCCGCGGCGCCCGGTTGCACCGGCCCGGCTGGTCGGTAGCGGCCCTAGTCCCGGCACTGCTGGCCGTCGGTATCGATGTCTCCGGGCTGTGGGTGGTACCGGTCGTGGCCGCGCTCGCGCTGGCCTTCTCGGGCGGGCCGGGCGCGATCGGCCGGGGCTTCGTGATCGCCGCCGCCGCCGCGACGCTGCTCGTCGCCGGGTATCTGCTCTTGATGAGCCACGAATTTGGAGGACGCGAGTTGGTCCAGAATCCGCAGGCGCGAACCGTGGCTTCGACGGTCCGGGGCAACCTGCTGGCTAACGGTGCCCGGATGCCCATCCTGCTCACCGCCGGAGTCGGCAGCATGTTCCTTACCGCGGTCGTACCTCCGGAGGCCACGCTGATTCTTCGCCACGCCCCGGTGGCCGGCCTGTCAACCGTGGCCATCGCCCTCGAGGGGCTGCTGGGACTGGCACTCGCCGGCGGGATCAGCCACTTGTGGCGGCGACTCCCGCAAGCCGACCGGCGAATCGCGCTCGCGCTTTGGTCCGCGCCGTTGGTCCTGCTCGCGATCACGGTCGCCGCGCGGGCGCACGGGTTGAACGGACCAACGGTGTTCTGGGCCGCCAAGTACCGCGCGGTTCCGTACTGCTGGAGCGTACTCGCGGCCTGTTTCCTTCTTGACCGGCGGTTCGCCACCGCCGCCGTTCCGTCGGGACGCTGGGTCGCAGCCACGGCGATCGCCGGAGGCATGGCGGTATGGTCGCTGCTTCCTCAGTGGCAGATCGAACGTTGCCTGGCGGTTCGCGCTCCATACCTGCCGGGCGGCCGGTATGGTAACGTCGAGCAGGCACAGATGCGCCGAGCCGCCTTTGGGAAATTCGAGCAGGACATCCGCGCACTCGCCCGGCGTACCGGGCGCAATCGGATCCCGGTGCCGCCCGAGATCAGCGGGTACTGGGTGTACCCGTCGCTCGAATTCGGTTCCGATTCGCGGGAAGGATCGAACTACCTGTTCTCGGACCTGATGGACGTCGCGCCAGGCACTGGCATTCGCCTGGAGATCGTGGCGCCATCAGACGTGCCGCCGGATGTTCGGGCGGCGATCGATGCCATTCCGCGCCTGCGGGCCTTGTTCAGTCCGCCTCCATCCTAACCATCCCATGTCAGCTCGCCTCCGCCGATTCTGCGTAACTGTCCTCGCGTCCGTCCTGCGCTGGTTTGTCCGACCCGCCCGCGCCGGCTGGCAAACGAGCGACCGGTCGACTTCCCTGCGCGGCCGCTGACTCGCGTTCGCGTTCCAGTCCGATGCTGAAGACTCTCATCCGCCAGCTGGCCCGTCGGTGCGGCTATGAAATCCGCCGTGCCCAACCGCCCGCGCCCGGCACCGACTGGGTGCTGGATTCGCGGCGGCTGACGTCCGGTATAGCCGCGCCGGTCGTATTCGACGTCGGGGCCAACGTGGGGGACATCGCCATTCGGCTGGCTAACACCTTTCCTCCAGCGACCAGCATCCACGCCTTCGAGCCGGCCCTTGCCACCTACAACCAGCTCGTCTCCCGCGCCGCGCGGTTCGATGGCGTTGTCTGCCACCAGTGCGCCCTCGGCGCCCAGGCCAGCGTCCAGCGACTGTACCACGGCATCAATTCGCAGCTCAACCGGCTGGCCCCCGCCGACCCGCTCGGCGATGGCACGGACGAGGAGGTGCCAGTCGACACCGTGGATGCGTTTGCCGCCTCCGCCGGCATTGATCGAATCCACGTGCTGAAAACCGACACGGAGGGTTTTGACGTGGCGGTGCTGCGGGGCGCGGGCGGGCTGTTGCAGCGCCGCGCGATCGACGTCGTAGTCTCCGAGGCGAGCTTCGACGGCGTCAGCGACTGGCACACCCGATTCGACGACGTACGGGACCTGCTCGAGCCGCACGGCTTCCGATTGTTCGGGGTGTACGACGTCGAGCGGTGGGGCCGGCATCTGAAATACTGCAACGTATTGTTCGTACGGCAGCCCCGCGACCCGACGATTCCATGAACGCCGGAGTCACAGTTGTCGTTCCGACCCATTGCCCAAATCGCGCCCGGCTGGCACGGACGCTCGACGCGCTGGGCGCCCAGACGGTGCCGCCGGAGCAGTGGGAATGCATCGTGATCGACAACGGATCGACCGGGTTTCCGGACGCCGCATTTTTCGCGGCCCACCTGCCCCCCGGAGGCCGGATCGTCGCCGAGCCGGTGCTCGGACTGACGGCGGCCCGCCGCCGCGGACTCCGCGTGGCGCGGCATGCGCTCGTCGTTTTCGTAGATGATGACAACGTACTCGCGCCGGATTACCTCGCGACCGTGCAGGCGCTGTTCGACGCGCACCCACGGCTCGGGGCGGCCGGCGGTAAATCACTGCCGGATTTCGAAATCGCAGTGCCGCCGTGGGCGACCGAGTTTCTTCCGCTCCTCGCGCTGCGCGATCTCGGCGGAAAGCCGCTGATCGCATCGTCGCTTCGGCCTGACGGGGTGCAGCGGAATGTCTACCCGCCATTTGCTCCCATCGGAGCAGGCATGGCGCTGCGGTGCGAGGCCTGCGCGGACTGGCTCAAACAGGCCAGTTCGATCAGCGACCGGTGCGGCGGCGATCTCACGTCCGGCGGGGACAACGACCTGGTCCTCGCGGTTCTGGAGTCCGGGTGGGCGGTCGGCTACTTTCCCGAGCTCGTGCTCACCCACCTGATCCCCGCCGCGCGACTGGAGCCGCACTATCTCGCCCGGCTGAATCGCGGGATCCAGACCTCTTGGATGCGCGTGCTCTCGCGGCACGACGCCAACCCCTGGCCGCCGCTGACGCGCGCCGGGGCGGCCCTGCGCAAGGCCAAGGCCTGGCTCGTGCACCGGGCCTGGACCTCAGCCGCCGCGCAGATCCGCTGGCAGGGCGCGTGCGGACATTTCGAGGGTCGGGTGCGAATGCCATCGCATCCGCGCCGGGGCGCCACGTCTGCCTTTGGCCCCGTGACTCGCGAACGCTCCGCGCCGCTCCGGTCGTTCGCACGTCTGCTGGGTGTCGGCCCGCTGGTCCGGGCGGTCTGGCACGCACCGGTCGGCCGCGTCCGGTCGTGCTGGCGTAACGGCGGCCCGTGGGCGGAGCGACAGACCGAGCTCGGCCGGCGCGAGATGATTGCCGCGGCCCGGCAGCTGCCGCCGCTGCCGCCGCCGCCGGCTGGGCCTTCGCTCTGCGTGCATCTGCTCACCGGCCGCGAATTCTGGTACCAGGCGCTGTTCTGCCTGCATTCCCTGGCCGCCGTGTCGGACGGTCCGATCGCGGTGGAGTTCCATGACGACGGCACGCTTGATTCCGCGAGTCGCGGCCACCTCGCGCAACTCGGCCCGGCGGTTCGCATTCATCCCCTCGGCACCCTCGAGGACCGCCTCGACCAGCTGTTGCCCCGCGACCGCTATCCGGTGCTGCGCGAACGGCGTGACCACTACCCGAATCTGCGGAAGCTGATCGATCCCCACATCGGTTCGAGCGGCTGGAAGCTCGTGCTCGATTCGGACCTGCTGTTCTTTCGCCGGCCGGCGCTTCTGCTCGACTGGCTCGCCGGACCCGACCGGATGCTGCACGCGACCGACTGCACCGAGAGCTACGGCTACTCGCGGCCCCTGCTCGAGCGGCTCGCTGGCGCGCCGATCCCGCCGCTGGTGAACGTGGGGCTTTGCGGGCTGCGCAGCGAGGCGCTCGATTGGGATCGGCTCGAGTCCTGGTGCGCCGGACTTCTCCGGGGCGAGGGCACGAATTACTACCTCGAGCAGGCATTGGTCGCGATGCTCGCCGCGGGCAAACCTCGGGTGATTGCGCCCGCGGGCGACTATGTGACCCGACCCGAGCGCCGCGAGGCGCTCGAGCCCCGTGCCATCATGCACCACTACGTCGCCGAATCGAAGCGATGGTATTTTCAAACGGCGTGGCGCCGGGTCGTCCCGACCGCGGTCTCGCCGGCCCTCGTCACATGAGACTGAGATCCCGACTGAAATACTGGCTCCACGGCCGGTGCCCCGGGTTCGCCGGCTGGTTCCGCTACCATGGCGTCCGCGTCTATTTCCCGCGCGGCTCGTTCGTCTTCAAGCTGGCCTGCGAGCAGGGCATCTACGAGGCGCAGAATCTGCGCGTGCTCCTGGCGGCAGCGGAACCCGGAACCTGCTACTTCGACCTGGGCGCGAACATCGGGCTCATGTCCGTCCCGCTGCTGCAGACGGAACCGGTGTTGCGTGTTGTCTCGGTCGAACCCTCCCCAGCCACCCTCGCCTGCCTGAACCGCACCGCCCGCGAAAGCCCACATGCCGAGCGGTGGGAAGTGCTGGGGACCGCCGTGGCCGACCGCGAAGGCGAAACGGAGTTTTTCTGCTCGGCGCCGGCGCTCGCGGCGTTCGATGGCACCCAGGACACGCAGCGCGCCGGTCCGACGACGCGCGTCCGCGTGCCGCTGACGACCCTCGACCGGTTGTGGGCGGATCGCGGCCGCCCGCGCGTCAGCGCGGTCAAGATTGACATCGAAGGCGGCGAGGCGGCGGCACTGCGCGGCGGGCAGGCCTGCCTCGCGGCCGAGCGCCCGGTCGTACTCATCGAATGGAGTCAGCACAATCTAGCCGCGCTGCACGCCGACGCCGGCGAGTTGCTGCCGCTCGCGACCGAGCTGGGCTACACCGTTCACGCCTGTCCCGCGCTCACGGCCGTGACAACTGTGCCGCAACTTCGGGCGCACATGCGCTTTGGCGAGACCTTCGTGCTCTATCCCCGACCGTGAGTGTCTCAGCCGAATATCATCAGGCGCTCCCGGATCTCGCCGCCTACCGGAGCGAGTTCTCGGTCGCCGGAGTGGCGCTGCCACTGCCCTGCTGCCCGACCCCACCCGGTGGACTGCTCGCCCGGCTGCCGCCGCCGCCGGGCCGATCGGGCTGGCCGTGGACCGTCGAGACGCTGCGACCGGACGCGGCGACCGATCCGGCGGCGCCGACAATCAGCATCGTTGTCCCCTCGTATCGGCAGGGGCGGTTCATCGAGGAAACGCTGCGCAGCGTGTTGCTGCAGAACTACCCGCGGCTGCAGGTGATCGTGATCGACGGCGGTTCCAACGACGAAACCGCTCGGATTCTCGACGCCTACCGGCCGTGGCTGAGCTTCGTGCGGCAGGCCTCCGACCGCGGCCAGGCCCATGCGATCAATCTTGGGCTGGCACTCGCCGACGGCCGGCTGCGCGGTTGGTTGAACAGCGACGACCTGTATTTGCCCGGCACCCTCCACCGCGTGGCCGCGGCGTGGCGGCGAACCGGAGCCGAGTTCGTCTACGGCGACCAGCTCGTCCTGCGGCAGGAAACCGGCCGGCTCGAGCACGACCCGGTGAAGCTCGCGCTCGATCGGTACGTGAAGTTTCCCGGACTCGTGGCGTCGCATGCCTCGTTCTGGACCGCCGAGCGCCAGCAGCCCGTCTGGGAAGAGCAATGCTGTGCGATCGACTACGAGCTGTGGGTCCGGCTGCTGCCAGGCACGCGCAAGTGCCACGTCCCGTGGCCGCTCGGACTCGTCCGCCACCACGCCGGCGCGAAAACCTTCGCGCCGGAGATGACACAGAAATGGCAGGAGGACGCCGAGCGCAATGGCCGGGCGCATCCCCGCCTGTATCGCCGCCGCCCCTGGCTCGATTTCGAATACCGGTATGTCCAGGGACTCGTGCGCCGCTGGCGGCGCCGCGCCTCCGCTGCCGTGCTCGCCGCGATTCGGGCGGAGTGCGGCTGGACCGCCGCCTGATGCCATGAACGCCCAGCGCCCGTCAGTGCGTCGCGAGGTCGTCCAGACCATCGTGCTCGCGTACCGCGAGGAGACAGCGCGGCTGGAGACGGCGCTCCGTGCCGAAGGCCTCGCGCCGCAGGTGCAGCGGCCGAGCTACACGCCGACCGAACTGACCTACAGCCGCACCGTCCGCTGCCTGCTGAATCACGCGGCAGCCTGGGCGCGGGCCCGCGATGCCGCGGGGCTGACGCTGATTGTCGAGGCGGACTTCGTCCCGTGTCGCGGGCTCGGCGATCTGCCGTTGCCGTTCGATCCGCAGGTTCAGGGCTCGGCGGGCTGGGCGTTTCTCTACGCGGGCGGGCCCCGTATCTTCCGCCGCCATCCCGACGGCTCGCTGCAGGGGCATGCCGCGTGTCCCGTCGCGTACGTCATCTCGCCTCGGGTGGCGGCGTGGTTGTGTGAATACCGCGACGAGGAGCTCCAGCGGCAGGCGGATCTCACCGCCTACTCGCTCTGGGACACCCGGTTTCAATGGCACATCATGGGCAAGGGCGGACGATGCTTCCTGCCGTGGCGCCACTACGGCGAGCACGGCGGGACGGGCAATCCGGAGCACGCCGCCGCCGGCGTGGGCATCGCCCGCCGCATCCCGCTGCTAAGCCGCCTTGGCCTGGGGCGGCATCACCGCGCCGAGGTTCTGCACGGAGTTCTGCATTTCCTGCCCGAGTACGCGGCCGGCAGCCGGCTGCGGTTCCTCCGCATCCGCCTGGAGGCGAAACTGACGGCCTGGGGCAAGCTGCTCACGGGCCGGATGGTCAAGACGTTCGAGCCAGGCGCGGCCGCCCGGTTCCGGTTGCAGCTCGTCTGCGCCCACCGCCTCGCGGGCCTGTACTGAAATGGAGCCACTCGTCTCGATCCTGATTCCCTGCCACAACGCCGCGCCCTGGCTGGAGGCGGCCCTCGAATCGGCGCTGGCCCAAACCTGGCCGCGTTGCGAGGTGATCCTCGTCGACGACGGCTCGACCGATGCGTCACCGGCCATCGCGAGCCGCTACGGTCAGCGCGGAATCACCGTGCTCGCGCAGCCGCAGCGCGGCGCCTCAGCCGCCCGCAATGCGGCGCTCCGGGCCGCCCGCGGCGACTATATCCAGTTTCTCGATGCCGACGACCTCCTGCTGCCCGACAAGATCGAGCGGCAGCTCCGCCGGCTCGCCGCCGCCGGGGGCCGGTTCGTCGCCGCCGCCGAATGGGCGCGGTTCCGCGGCGATCCGGCCTGGGCGACCTCGCGGCCGGACGCGCTCTGGCGGGACCTGGACCCCATCCCGTGGCAGCAACTCGCGTTGCGCGGCAACCTGATGATGCATCCGGCCGCGTGGCTGGTGCCACGGGCGATCGTCGAGGCGGCCGGACCTTGGGACGAGGCTCTCTCGCTCAACGACGACGGCGAGTACTTTGCCCGGATTCGATTCGCCGCGGATCGCGTTCTGTTCTGCGCCGGCGCGCGCAGCCTCTATCGCTCCGGCACGCCCGGCTCGCTGAGTTCGCCCAGTTCGCGCGGCGCGCTCGCCTCGGCTTTCCGCAGCCATGAACAGATCCACGCTCTGCTGCTCAGCCGCGACGACGGAGTCGCCTCGCGCCGGGCCTGCGCCGACGGGTGGATGCACTTTGCGTTCGCCGCCCATCCCGTGGCGCCCGACCTGGCGGAGGAAGCGGTTCGCCGCGCCAGCCTGCTCGGCGGCTCCACGTTGCAGCCGGCGGGGGGAGCCTGCTTCCGCCTCATCTGCCGCGCTGCCGGCTGGCGGACCGCCCTGCATTGGCGCAAGCGCGCCGCCCATCTCCGGAGGTGAGGTGATCTCGTGATGACGCCAAACCTCTCGCTGTTCTTCGCGCACCTGTTGCGGATTCTGCCGCCAATCCGGGGGCGCCATCGGCTCGAACGCTGGTGGTTCAGGCAGGCACGGCCCGCGGGCAACCGGATCGGCCGCCTCCCCGGCGGCGCCAGGCTCTGGTGTGATCTTTCGATTCCCTATGAGGCCATGGTTTGGCTCGGGCGCGAGGAGTGGGAGGATGTTTCAAATCTGGATACCCTGCTGGCTCCCGGAGCGGAGTTCGTCGATGTCGGCGCAAACATCGGGCTATGGTCGCTCGCCGCCGCTTCCCGCGTCGGACGTGCCGGCCACGTGTCTGCGGTCGAGGCCAATCCCTCGACCGTGAAAAAGCTCGAGGCGAACATCGCGCTCAACGGCTTCGCGTCCCGCATCAGCGTCCTGCCGTTCGCCGCCAGTTCGCGCACTGGGCAGGTGTCTTTCGTCTGTCCCGACAGCCACAACGTCGCGCACCTGGCCGCCCCGGGCGAACGCGGGCCCGGGGTTGTCGCCGTCGCCAGCCTGCCTCTCGATGCGGCAGTCCCCGCAGCCGCGCGCATTGCCGGGATGAAGATCGACGTCGAGGGAGCTGAGCTCGAGGTTCTCGACGGAGCGGCGCAGTTGGTCGAAAGATGCCACCCCTGGATCGTCGTGGAGTTCAATCTCGACACGACGCCGGCATCGCAGCTCGGCGACTGGACGGTGCACCGATGGCTCTCCGACCGCGGCTACTTCGCCCGGCCGATGCCCAGCGCGGCGGCGCGGCATGTCGGCCCCGACTACCGTCCGACCGCCCGGCGGTACGCCAACTTGCTGTATCGCACAGCGGACCACCCGGCGTGACTCCCGCCATCCGCATCACCGTCCTGACCTACCGCCGCCCGCAACTGCTCGAGCGGGCCCTGCGCAGTCTCACGAGCCAGACATTCGGCGGCTGGTCAGCCGAAGTGCTGAATGACGACCCTGCCGACGAGCGACCGCGAGCCGTCATCGCGGCCATCGGAGACGCGCGTATTCGCCTGGACGCCGCCGCCGAACACCGGGGCGGCACAGCCGGTTTCAACCATGCGTTTCGCTCCGGAGCCGAGCCGTTCGCTGCCGTGCTCGAGGATGACAACTGGTGGGAACCCGGCTTTCTCGCAGCCATGCTGGCGGCGCTGGAAGCGCATCCCACCGTCGAGCTCGCGTGCGGGAACGAACAGATCTGGCGCGAATACCCGGACGGGACATGGCGGGACACCGGACGGACCGCCCGCCCCCCCGGCGTCGCGCCGCAGGAGGTGCCGTGGCGGGCGCTCGACGCATGCGGAGGGGCCCTGTTGTGCAACAGCGCGCTCGTGTTTCGCACGCGACGGGCGGAGGCGTGGCGGACGCCTTCCTCGATCCCGATCGACGTGACCGAGCATTATCGCGAACGCGTCATCCCGCACCCGTTCCTGCTCGTACCCGCGACGCTAGTGAACTATGCGGAGACGGTCGTGACGCATCGCTCCCGCCGTCCAGAGATCTGGGCCTCGCATCAGGTCCTGCTGGTCGGAAGCGTGTTTGCGCTCGCGCCGGCCGCCGCCCGGGGCGCCCTTGCCACTGCGCTTTGGCGGCGGGCCCGCGACGCGGAGGCGCCATTCGCAACGACGCTGCTGCATACCGCGGCCTGCGTCGCAGAAGCGGCGGCGTTGGCGCGGCACGCCCGCCCTCGCGAGAAGCTGCGACATTTCGCCGCCCGGCTCCGGCACCCGTCGACGTCCGTAGCCGTCCGTCGCACGCTCGTGCGGCACGCGGCGGAGTGGCGCTGGCTGCGGTCGGGGCCCTTCGCCGAATTCATGCAACACTCTCCCGTCGATGCCGTCGTCTGATCCCCGGTCCGCAATCTTCATCTCGGCGCGGTACGCCCTTGAGCCCGGCGGCGGCGGCGTGCAGCGCTGTACGCGCGAGTACGTCGCGACGGCGGAGGCGGCGGGCTTCCGCCTCGAGCACGCGGTCTACGACTTCGACCGCCGGCTCGCCGCCAGGATACGGCGGCGGTTGTTCCCGCGGCCATACCGGAACCTGATCCCGCCGGAATTCGTGGCCGCGACCGCCGACCGGATCCGACGCAGCAACGCCGGCTGGGTGTTCTTCAACCAGATCGAGGCGGCACAGCTCGCGCCGGCGCTCGAGCACCTCCGCCGAAATGGCATCCGGTTCGCACTGCTGTCGCACGGCACCGACAGCTCTGACCGGCTGCATACCGTGCGCGTGGACCAACGACTGACGGGCGCCGACGCCGTCTCCGCGGGCGAGGCGCGGTGGCTCGGCAGGCAGCTCTTCACCGAATGGGAGCAGCACCGCTGTTTCGACGTGGTGTTCTGCCTCTCGGAAACCGATCGGATGTTCGCCCAGTGGCTCGGCGCCAGCGCCATCCACGTCCTGCCGCGGATCGTCGAAGCCGCGCCGCTCGACTGGGCGCCCATCGCCGGTCGGATCGGCGCGGTCGGCACCCTCGTGCACGCGCCGAACCGCGAGGGGTTGGTTCGCTTCGCCGGCGCCCTCGTCCGCTCCGAAGCACCGGTCCGGCTGCGTCTGATTGGGCGACCCGAAAGTGTTGGTCGCGATCTTGCCCGTGATTTCCCGTGCATCGACTACCTCGGCGGGTTGGACGACGACGCGTACGAAACGGAAGCGCGAACCTGGCCGGTCTTTGCCAATCCGATCTTCTGCCACGCTCGCGGCTGCAGCACGAAGCTCGCCGTGGCGCTGGCGTGGCTTCTCCCAGTCGCGAGCACGCGGGCCGGCGCCCGCGGCTATTTCTGGGACGAAGCGCTTGTCCCGCTGGTGGACGGGCCGGACGAGCTGGCCTCGCTCGCGGTTCGGCTGTCCGCCATTCCCGCCGCGACCGCGCAGCGGACCTCGGTGGCCGCCCTCGTCGCCCGCAGTCCGCGGCTGAAGGACGTCGCCGCGCAGTTCGCGGCGGCAATCACCCGTCCCGCCTGATGTTGAACCCAACCGTCATGCTCCAGATCAACCTCGCGCCATCGGACTGCGCTCATGCCGGGAATCTGTTCGCGGACCCATATCGGACCCGGCATGGCCGGGTGGACGAAGCGCTTCCGCCGGTGGCGCGGCACCGCCGCGCCGGCCGCTTTTCCGCGCGATGGAGCGGAGGCGGGCCGGTCCGCTCCTGCTTCTTCGCTGTTGATGCCGCGGCGCACGATCACGTGCTGCACACGGTCTCCGACATGTTCTGCGGCACAACCGCTGGGCGCGCGGGCAGTCGCACCCCCTGACCTGAACGCGCCATGTGCGGAACGTCGACTTCGGAATCCCAGGGAGCAGGCCTCCGCACCAGCGCGCTCGTTTCGCGGGCGCTAGGCCGCACACCCGGTGTGAAGCCGGTACTGCGCCGGCTCGCCCGCGCCGCTGTCGCCACAATCCTGCGCGCCCGCAGCCGCCTCGGCCCGCCCCGGCCGGCGGCTGGACGCACCGTGATCGTCTCCCCGCATCCCGACGATGCCGAGTTCGGCTGCGCCGGACTGATCTGGACCCGCCGCTGCCAAGGCGCCGAGGTCTCAGTTGTATGCGTCACCGATGGCGCCGGGTCACACCGCGGCCACCCGCGGCTCACTGCCGGCGAGGTGGTCGCGGCCCGGAAGCGCGAGACCACCGCCGCGCTGGCGCTGCTCGGGTGCGATCCCTCCGGAATCCGTTTTCTGGACGCACCGGACGGACACCTCGCGCTGCTCGCCCCGTCTGCACTCGCGGAGCTCGCGACCGGGCTGGCAGCCGTGCTGGATGAATGGGCGCCCGCCGAGCTGCTGTTTCCGCTACGTTCCGATCTCAGCGCAGATCACGCCGCAGTGCACGATCTCACCCGCGCGGCCGTTGCCGCGACGAATGTCCAGCCGCAGCTGCTCGCATATCCGGTCTGGAGCTGGTGGAATCCGCTGCTGCTGATCGGGCCGGCGTTTCGCCGCGAACGCGTGTGGCGGCTGCCCTTATCCGCCGCGGCGCGCGCCGCCAAGAGCCGGGCCATCGCCGAGCACCGGTCGCAGGTCGAACCGACGGCGCCCTGGACCTCCGCGGTGCTGCCCCACGGCTTCGTGGACGGCCTCACCGGTCCGGACGAGTACTTCTTCGCATTATGAAAACCCTGCCCGCGTTTTTATTCGCCGCCGGAGTCCGCAGCGAGGAGCGTTGCTGATGGCCGCGCTGCGCGAGATCACGCTGCGGGTTTCGGCCGCGCTCCCGTCGCCGATCCGGCGATTCATCTACCGGCATCCGGCGCTGTTGCGACCGCTCGCGCGGCTGCTCAAGCGCATAGTTCCGTCGCGGCGCCCTGTGGTCGTTACGATTCCCGCCGGTCCCAACCGCGGACGGCGACTCGCGGTCGACCGCGGCGTGCCAAACTACTTCTGGCTGAACCCGGAATACGAGCCGGCCGTGCAGCGCGCCATCGCCGCGGCGCTTGGGCCGGGCATGACGGCGCTCGACGTCGGCGCGCACATGGGTTTCGACACCCTCCAGATGGCCGCCCTGGTCGGGCCGAAGGGACGCGTGATCGCGTTCGAACCCGATCGCGACAACTACCGGCGACTGCGACGAAACTGCCATCTCAACGGCCTGCGCCAGGTGTCATGCCGCCGCGCGGCGGTGGCCGCCGAGTCGGCCGAGCGGCAGTTCTGCGGCTCCGGAGACACGACCAGCCATCTGGCGAATGACGGAGATGCCGGGGCGACGCTGGTGACCGCAGTGGCGCTCGACGATATCCTGGCGCGCCCCGGCGAGCGCGCGGACCTCATCAAGGTCGACGTCGAAGGTGCCGAGGCGGCGGTGCTGCAGGGCGCAGGGCGCGTCCTGCGGGAGCTGCGACCGACGTGGATCGTCGAGGTGCACTCGTACACGGCGTTGCTCGAGTGCGGGCGTCAGCTCGTGGCGGCGCGGTATCGGATCGCGCCACTCGTCGCCGGACGCTTCTACGCCGCGGCGGTGGAAGCGCTCAACTCGGGACGCGATCCCGCCGTCGAAGGCTTCGATATCGGACACGTGCTCGCCACGCCCATCGAGCACGGATCAGTTTGCTCCCGCCTGCAGACGGACCAACCCGCGACCCTGAAATGACGTGTTCCAACACGATTCTGACTGACTCTGGCTCCGAGCCGGCACGGACGAGCCAACCGCTCCGCATCTGGTTCGATTTGTCGGCCGAAGAACCGGGACACCAGCGCGAGTGGGAGCACATGCTCCGAGCGCTCCGAACAGCGCACGACGACTACGTCCGCCTCGTAGATGATTTCGCCGACGCCACTTGCATAATTGGCGCCTCCAGCAGACGATCTGCGACCGCCGCATCAGTCCGCAATCGCATGGTGCGCCCGTCGGCATCGGCCCCTCCCCGGTTCGTCTGGGATGCATCCGATTTTCCAAGCGGCCTGCGACCCGGCCTGTATTGCTCGCTGCCAAGAGTCCTGTTCGACCACCAACGACACCGCAGCTTTTGCTATCCGCTGCAGTATAACGAATGCGTCCGTCCGTTCCCGCTCGAGGATGCGCAGAAGCTGTTCGGGTTCGCCGGCGGGATCACGTCGGGTCTCCGCGGCCGAATGGTGCGCACGCTGCAGGCCACGGCCCACCCTGACGAAATGGAGCTCACGGTTCGCAACGGGCCCTGGGATCGCATGTTCGATCGCAGCGGACTGCCAGAGAAGGAGGCCTACTCCCAGATGTTGCGCCGGGTGCGTTTCTTTCTTTGTCCGCGCGGCAACGGCGTCGGCAGTGTCCGGCTCTTCGAGACGATGCAGGCGGCCCGCGTACCCGTGATCCTCAGTGATGAATTCGAACTGCCAGAGGGGATCGACTGGAGCCAGTGTTCGATCCGCGTTCCGGAGCGGACCGTCGACGCATTGCCGGCCATTCTCCGGTCGCGTGCAGCCGACTGGCCACGGCTGGCGCGGAACGCCCGCCGCGTTTGGGAGGAGCACTACGGCCCCGACGCCTTGCTGGACGAACTCGCCCGCCAGCTGCACGGCTTGATGAGTTCTCGGGTCGCGCCGCCGCTCCGGCAGTTCGTCCGGTTGATACGGTATTGGGCGGCACTACAGACGCGGCGCACGGCGGGAAGCATCGTATGGCGGCTGAGCTCGCGGTAGACGACATGCGCCTTCTCCTCTCCGGCCCATCCCCGGATTTTCGATCGATGAAACGACCGTTGATCGTGCTCTTCGCCGGTTGCGACCGATTTCCCCGGCCGGCCCCCTTCCTCGAAAGCTGCTGACGAAATGCGTCGCGTACTGATCGTATCGCCCCATTTCCCCCCGGTGAACGCGCCGGACATGCAGCGCGTGCGGCTGGCCCTGCCCTTCCTGCGCGATCACGGCTGGGAGCCGATCGTCCTCGCGCTCCGGCCCGAGGTCGTGGAAGGCGCCGTGCTGGATCCACTGCTGGAGGAAACGTATCCGAGGGACATTCGCATCGTTCGCGCCGGCGGCCTCCGGCCCGCCGCCACACGCTGGCTTGGCGTCGGCAACCTGTGGCTGCGCTGTGGTCGCGCACTGGCCCGCGCCGGCGACGAACTGCTGAGTAAGGAACGCTTCGATCTGGTGTTCTTCAGCACGACCCAGTTCAGCGCCTTTCAACTCGGCCCGCGGTGGCGCCGCCGTTTCGGCGTGCCGTACGTGCTCGATTACCAGGATCCCTGGATCAACCCGTACTACGCGCGGACCGGCACCCGGCCGCCCGGAGGCCGGGTGAAGTTCGCTCTCAGCCAATGGGTAGCGCGACGAATCGAGCCGGATGCGCTGCGCGGAGCCTCCGCCGTCATCGCCGTGTCGCCGGCGTACCGCGACGGGCTGGCGGGCGAGTATCCGTGGTTCGATCGCAACCGCGTTGAGCTGCTGCCGTTCGGCGCCTCGGCGGCCGATTTTGCGATCGCGCTGCGGCACCGGCCGGCCCTGCCGCTGGTGCCATTCGGTGACGGCTGCTTTCATTTGATCTATGCCGGCCGATGCGGACCAGACATGAGCTTCGCCATGTCCGTGCTTTTCCGGGCGTTCCGCCAGTATCTCGCCTCGGATCCCACGACAGCGCGCCGGCTTCGGTTTCACTTCATCGGCACCGACTACGCGCCGCCCCCGCTGGGCCGGTTGTGGGCGCTGCCGATCGCCCGCGCTGAAGGCGTGGCGGACTACGTGCACGAGCACTGCTATCGGATACCGTATTTCGACGCCCTCCACTACATCGCCCGGTCAGACGCGCTCGTCGGCGTCGGCTCGAATGACCCGACGTATGCCGCCTCGAAAGTGTACCCGTACATCCTCGCGCGCCGTCCGCTGGTCCTCATTTATCACGCCAGTAGTCTGGTGCTCGAGTTCGCGGAACGCGTCGGCGCCGGAAGCCGGTTCCAGTTCACGGGTCCGGCGGATATCGATCTTCTCGCGAACGCCGTGCACCGGGTTTGGTTCGCCGGCGCCGCCCGCATCGCCTACACGGGCTTCGACGAAGCGGCGTTCGAGCCGTACACGGCCCAGCCGCTGACCGCCCGGCTGGCCGGAGTTTTCGATCGCGCCGTTTCCGCCTTCCTCGCTGGATGAACTCCGCCCCGCCGCGACACTCCGATCAACCGCCGACGGGGGCGGTCGTCCCCTCTGAACGCAGTTCGCGGACGCTGTACTGGTCCTGCATTGCGACCGTCGTCCTCGCGGCGGTGTACTATGGCGCGACGGCGAACGTTGCGGACCCGCTGCTCACGATGGAAGGCCTCGCGATGCTGCTGTTCTCGACGGTGCCGGCGCTGATCTGGGCGAAGGGCGGCGGCCGCCACCTGCCGCTGTTCGAGGTCCTGCTGCTCACCACCGCCAACGCCTACGCGATCCCGCTGCTCAGCGGGCACGATGCGATGCAGCTCTACTCCGTCGAGGTCATCGCGAGCGCGGCGTTCTCCGTCCTGACGTTCCAGATCGTGTCGATCGCGGCCTACTACTCGTTTCGCGCCGCGCCCGGCCGTGGCTCGTTCTTCAAGGACATCGTGCTGGCGCAGAACATCGACCGGTACATCGGCGTGGGCCTGACGCTGACTACAATCTACACGTACATCGCAACGTTCACGGAGCTGATCCCTTCCGACCTGGTCTCGGTGCTGCGCGCGGTGTTCTTCGGCATCGGGCTGGTCGCCGTGTTCGTGCAGTCGCAGCGGTGGGGGCTGGGCACGATCACGCGGGCCGAGCGGATCGCCTTCGGGCTGAATCTCACCCTTCAGGTCGTATTCCTGTTTTCGACCTTGTTTCTTGTCGGGGGGCTGTCGCTCCTCGTCCTGGCGCTTCTCGGCTACATTTCCGGAGCGCGGAAGCTGCCGCTCGTGTTCTTCATCGTCGTGCTCCTCGTACTCGGCGTGCTGCACAACGGCAAGTCGGCGATGCGCGTGCTGTACTGGGACAGCGATGGCAACCATGCGCAGCCGGCGCTGACCGCCCTGCCCGGCTTCTTCGTCGAATGGTTCAACTACGGCATGCTCACCGTACCCGGGGAGGACGAGGGCCTCGCTGCCAAGCTGATCGAGCGCACATCGCTCTTTCACATGTTGTGCATGGTGGAATCGAAGACACCGGAGAGACTGCCCTATCTTGGCGGCGCCACCTACAGCACGCTGCCGGCGCAGTTCGTGCCGCGGTTTTTCTGGCCGGACAAGCCGCTCGGCCATGCCGCGACCTACCAGATGTCGGTCTACTACGGGCTGCAGCGAATCGAGGATACGGCAAAGACCACGATCGGATTCGGGATGCTGGTTGAAGCCTATGCGAACTTCGGACTGTTCGGGGTGGTCGGACTGGGTCTGTTTCTGGGCTGGTTCTACAAGCTGGTGCAGTCGAAATGCGGAACAAGCCCGCTCCTGTCGTACGCCGGGCTGTTCAGCGTCGTCCTCATGGCGTGGTCGTTCCAGACGGAGACCCCGCTCAGCATGTGGCTCAGCTCGATGTACCAGGCGACCGTCGCCGTCCTGGGCGTGCCGTTCCTCGCGCGCAACTTCCTGCGATGATTCCCGCTCGCCTCCCCCCACCATGAATGGTCGCCGGCTCGCGATCGTCGTCTCCCATCCCACGCAGTACTACAGCCCGTGGTTTCGGTGGCTGCACGACCGGGCGGACCTCGCGCTTCGCGTGTTTTACCTGTGGGACTTCGGCGCCGCACCGCGACGCGACCCGCAGTTCCAGACCACCTTCGCTTGGGACGTCGATCTCCTGTCCGGCTACGACCACGAGTTCGTTCCGAACGTGTCTGCGGATCCCGGCACGCACTGGCGCGGCGGCCTGGATAATCCGGACCTGCGCATCCGCCTCGCCGCCTGGCGGCCCGACGCGCTGCTGCTGTTCGGCTACGCATTTCGCACCCACCTTCGCGCCATCCTGTGGGCACGGCTTCACCGCGTTCCAATCGTGTTCCGCGGTGACTCGCACCTGCTCGGCCGCCGCCGGTTGCCGCTCGCGTCGGAACTCGCGCTGCGGCTGCTCTACCGGCAGTTCGCGGCCGTCACGTACGTCGGTGCGGCGAACCGCGGATACTTCGAACACCTTGGGGTGCCGGCGCGGCGGCTGTGCTTCGCACCCCACGCGGTGGACGCGAGTCGCTTCGACCTGTCGCGCCCCGAGCACCGTGCTGCGGCCGCCAGCATCCGCGGGTCGCTCGGCCTAAAACCGGAAACGCGGGTCGTCCTGTTCGCCGGCAAGTTCGTGGCGGCCAAACAGCCGCGGGAGCTTCTCGAGGCCTTTCTGGCGCTGCACCTCCCGCGCACCGCACTCGTCTTCGTCGGTGACGGCGAGGAGAAACCGGTGCTGCTGGACGCCGCGAAAGCCGCCGCACCCGCTGCCGTCCATTTCCTGCCGTTCGCCAACCAGAGCGAGATGCCGGCGCTGTACCTGGCCGCCGACGTGTTCGCATTGCCCTCGCGCGGCGTCTACGAAACGTGGGGGCTCGCCGTCAATGAGGCGATGCACATGGGCGTCCCGGCACTGGTGAGTGATCGCGTCGGCTGCCAGCGCGATCTCGTGACCGACGGTGTCACCGGCTGGGTTTTCGGCGCCGATCATTCCCACACGCTCTGCGACAGTCTCCACCGCGCCTTGTCCGCCGAACTGCCGCCGATCCGCGCCGCCGCCCTGGAGCGGATCCGCAATTACACCTACGCGCAGACGACCGCCGGCCTCCTGACCGCACTCGAGGCGTGCCGGCCCAGCCCCGCCCGATGAGGATCACGATCGCCATGGGATTTTTCCTACCGATGCCTCCGGTCGCCGGCGGCGCGACGGAAAAGTCCTGGCACGCCCTCGCGGCCGAGTTCGCGCGTCGGGGCCACGAGGTGACCGTCGTTTCGAAGACCCATCCGGACTGGCCGGCCAGCGAGACGATCGACGGCGTGCATCACCAGCGCGTCCGCGGCGCCGACCAGACCGTATCGCTGCGACGGAACCTGTGGCGTGATTTCCGATGGAGCCTGAGTCTGTCGCGGGTGCTTCCATGCGCCGATGTGACCGTGGTCAACTGCGTCGCGCTGCCGGTCTGGCTGCG
Source organism: uncultured Verrucomicrobiae bacterium (assembly GCA_963705935.1). Taxonomy (GTDB): domain Bacteria; phylum Verrucomicrobiota; class Verrucomicrobiia; order Opitutales; family Opitutaceae; genus Opitutus. The sequence continues at coordinate 1,459,434 of OY970130.1, forward strand.
GCGCGTCCGCCGTCGCGTGGGCCGGGTCGTCGTCATGCCGGGGCGGATGCCGCGCGGCCAGTACCGGTTCTACGGGGCGGTGGACCGGGTCCTTGCGGTCAGCACGCCGGTGCGGGGCGCGGTGATTGCAGAGAATCCCCGGCTCGCTCCGATCACGACCGTTCACGGGTATCCGATCGACTGGACCGGTCTCGCCGGAGGCATCCCAGAGCGCCCGTCGCCACGCCTCACGATCGGCTATGTGGGCCGCATTCATCGCGAGAAGGGACTCGAGACGCTCGCCTCGGCGCTGGTCCGGCTGCACGCCGACCCGACGCTGCCCCTCTGGCGCGCCGTCTTCTGCGGACCCGTCGAGGTCGCCCGCGGCGGTTCGGGCGAAGAATACCGGCGGCAGCTGGTCGAGCGGCTCGCGGTGCTTCCGCCGGAGCAATTTGAGTGGAGGCCCGCTCAGTTCGCCGGTCCGGACCTCGCGCGCACGTACCGAGAGATGGACATCTTCTGCTATCCCAGTGTCGCCGCCGGGGAGACGTTCGGCGTCGCGGTGGCAGAGGCCATGGCCACGGGCGCCATTCCCGTTGTATCCGGTTTGCCGTGTTTCGCGGATTTCGTTCGCGACGGGGCGACAGGGCTGGTCTGCGACCACCGCGGATCGGACGCAGCGGATCGGCTCGCCGGCGCGCTGGCGCGGCTGCTGCGGGATCGCACGCTGCGGGAGCATCTCGCGGGAGCTGCGCGGGAGGAGGTCCGCCGGTTCGATCTGCCGGTGTACGCCGATCGGCTCCTGCGCGAGTTTTCGGCGTTGCTGTAACTCGGCGGAAAGCCTCGTAATCCTTCCGGAATGTCCGACGAACGCCCCTATCTCGGCCAAGGCTGCACCACGCCGGATCCGCGGGCTGAGGTGCTGATGCGCTGGCTGTGGGCGGCGGTGCAGGCGACCGTGTTCCGCTGGAGCCCGCGGCCATGGCATGCGTTCCGGGCACTGCTGCTCCGCTGGTTCGGCGCCGACATCCCCGCCGTGTCGCAGGTCGTCGTGTTTCCAACGGTCCGCATCACCTATCCCTGGCGGCTGCGGCTCGAGCCGCGGTCGATGGTCGGCCGCAACGTGACCCTGTACAATCTCGGCCGGATCACACTCCGGCGCGGCGCCAACATCAGCCAAAACTGCCATCTCTGCGCTGGCACGCATGACTTCCTTCGCTGGGACATGCCCCTTGTGACCGCGCCGATCGTCGTCGGCGAAAATGCCTGGCTCGGCGCGGACGTGTTCGTTGGTCCCGGAGTGACCATCGGGGAACTCGCCGTCGTCGGCGCGCGATCGGTCGTCGTGCAGGACCTGCCCCCGCGGAAGATCTGCGTGGGCCAGCCTTGCCGTTCGACCAGGGACCGACCGGAGCCGGTCTGATCATGCGCTGTTGCGAAATCGTTCCGAGCCTGGAGGAGAAGCAGGGCGGCCCGAGCAAGTCGACGTATGCCATTTCCGTGGCGCTGGCGCAGCTTGGCCATGACGTGACCCTGCTCGCGACCCACCCCTCCACGCCGGAGACTCGCGAGTTGGAGCGGCTGCACGTCAGCGTGTCGCGCCGGAGCTGGCCGCAGTTTCTGTGTCCGTCGCCTGGTCTGCGGCAACAGCTCCGCACGGTGGCCGCCGATGTCGTGCACCATCACTCGATCTGGCTCCGGACGCTGTGTTATGCGCACCGGCACGCAGTGGCCCAGCGCGCTCCGCTGGTGATCTCGCCCCGAGGCATGATGAGTTCGTGGGCCTGGCAGCATCACCATTGGCGAAAACAGCTCACGTCGAGGCTGGTGCACCCGGGCGCGTTTCAAGCTGCCGCGGGCTGGCACGCCACGAGCGAGGAGGAGGCGCAGGACATTCGGGCGCTTGGGTTCACCCAACCGGTATGCGTGGCGCCCAATGGGGTCGACGCCCCGCTCGAGGCCGAGCGCCGCGCCGCAGTCGAGTTCTGGCAAAACGCCTGTCCCGACATCGCGCGCCGCCGCACGGCCCTGTTCTATTCGCGATTCCACCAGAAGAAACGCGTCATCGAATTGATCGATCTCTGGTTGCAACGTGCCCCGAAAGACTGGTTGCTGCTGATGATCGGGCTGCCCGACGACTACACCACCACCCAGCTCGACACGTACGTGCTGCGCTCGTCGGGCGGTGGCCGCGTGCGCGTCTATGACGGCGAGGGGCGCCCGCCGCCGTACGCCGCCGCGTCGATTTTCCTTCTCCCGTCGCATTCCGAGAACTTCGGCCTCGCGATCGCCGAGGCGATGGCGAACGGGCTGCCCGTCGTCGTCACCGACGCAACGCCCTGGCGGGCGGTGAATGGAAACGGTGCGGGATGGTGCGTCCCGTGGGAGGAATACGGCACCGCCCTGCAGGACGCACTGGCGGAGAGCGAGAGCAGCCTGACTGAACGCGGTCGCGTTGCCCGCGAGTATTCGCTCGCCGGGTTCTCCTGGGAGCAGTCGGCACGGAAGCTCGCGGAGTTTTACCAGCAGCTGCGCACTCTTCATGCCTGAGGCGCAACCAACCTCCATCGGTGCCGCCGTCCGGCTGAACGAAGACTCACCCGTTGGGGCTGCTGCCCGTCTGCAACCACCTGATCGGCTCGAGTCCTGCGCGGTCCTCCATTCCGCCGCCCTCGTCATTGGCGCCGCCTGGGCGTTTGGTGGGAACACCGATTGGGCACGCCTCGCGCTGTCCGCCTGGGGTTCGCTTGGGGTCCTGCTCGGCATCCGCGCGTGGCTGGCGACGCGCCGATCCGCGATTCCCGTCCCGCTGCACTGGCTCTGGCCGCTGGCGGCATTCGATCTCCTCGTTCTCGTCAGCCTGTTCAACCCCAGCTACCGCGCCGTCCAGAACGGCGCGCAGACGGTCTTCGTCGAGAGCGTCGCCCGCTGGTCCGCGCTGCCCAGCTCGGCCCGGCCGGACATCTCGTTCAATGCGCTGTGGTTCTTCAATGTCGCGTACCTGTCCGGCTTCAACCTGGTGCTCGCGGTGCGCCACCGCCGGAGCCTGCGGCTCCTGCTCGCGGTGCTGACCGGGAACGCGCTCGTGCTGGCTGTGTTCGGCACGTTCCAGAAGCTGATCGGGGCGAAGGGGCTGTACTTCGGGCTGCAGCGGAGCCCGCAGCCGTTCTTTTTCGGACCGTTCATTTACCACAACCACTGGGGCGCGTTCACCCTGCTGATGATCGCCCTCGGCCTGGCGCTGGTGTTTCACTTCGCCGCCCGCCGGAGCTCGCGGGACTTCTGGCACTCGCCGGCGCTCGCCGTGCTCGTCTGTGTGCTGTTGCTGGCAACCACGGTCCCCCTCAGCACCTCGCGATCATCCACCGCGCTCGTGCTTGTGCTTCTCCTCACCGCGGGAGCATATGGCCTCGGAGGCATGATCCGCCGGCGGCGCCGCTTCGGGGAGTCGATCGTCCCCCCGGTGGCGCTCGTCGCCGCCACCGCCGTCGCGGCGACGGCGTTCATCTACGTGCTCGCTCGTCCCATCATCGCCGTTCGCCTCGAGAACACCCACGAGCAGCTGCAGGCGATGCGCGCCCACGGCGAGTACCTGCCGCGTCAGGTCCTGTACCGTGACACCTGGAACCTGGCGCGCGATCGACTCTGGTTCGGCTGGGGAATGGGGTCGTATCCCACGGCCTTTTACACGCGGAACACCCAGTACTATTCCTCCGATGGACCAAATCGCGTGTTCGAAGACGCCCATTCCGACTGGCTCCAGTCCGTCGCCGAGGTCGGCATCGTCGGCACGACCTTGCTCGGGCTTTGCGCGCTGGTCCCGCTCAGCGCGCTGCGCCGAAGCGGGGTTGGTGCCATCACGGCCTTCCCTCTGGCCGGCTGCGGGTTGATCGTGCTCTACGCGTTGCTCGAGTTTCCGTTCGGCAATCGGGCGGTCGTCTGCGCATTTTGGCTCTGCTTTTTCGTCGCGCTCCAGTACGCGCGGCTGAACCGTCGTTATGTCCGCGCCGTCTGATCCCGGCTTCTCGGTGCTCGTCCTCACCCTGAACGAGGAGCACGACCTGCCCGCGTGCCTCGCGTCGCTCCGCGGTTGCGACGATGTGGTCGTGCTCGACTCCGGCTCGACGGACCGCACGGCCGAACTCGCCACGGCGGCAGGCGCACGGCTCTTCACGCGGTCTTTCGACGACTTCGCCGGCCAGCGCAATTTTGCCCACGCCTCGATTCTGTTCCGGCACGAATGGGTCTTTCACCTGGATGCCGACGAGAAGATGACGCCGGAGCTCGCGGAAGAATGCCGCGCGGCCGCCACCGGTGCGGACGTGGATGGCTATTACGTCGCACCGCGAATGATTTTTCAGGACCGCTGGATCCCGCACTGCACCGATTACCCGGCGTATCAAGCCCGCTTCGTCCACGCTGGCCGGTTTCGTTTCGTGCAGGTCGGCCACGGCCAGCGCGAAGCGCCCGGCATGCGGATGGGGCGGCTGCGATGGAACTACCTGCACGATCTGTCGTCGGGCGGCGAGGCGGAGTGGATTGACCGGCACCGCCGTTACGCCCGGGACGAAGCCCGCCTGCATGCGTCCGCGACTGCCGGCGCACGCTGGTCCGACCTCTGTTCCCGCGAGCCCCTGGTCCGCCGGCGGGCGCTGAAGCGGCTCAGCTACCGACTCCCGCAGCGAGGCGCGCTGCGGTTCATCTATCAATATGTGCTGCGGGCCGGCTTCCTCGACGGCGCCGCCGGGCTGCGCTACTGCCGGCTGCTCGCGGACTACGAGGTTTTCGCGGCGGAGGAATACCGCCGGCTGCGGCAGGCCGCATCATGAGCCCGGTCCGACAGGTCGTGTTCGTCAACCGCTTCTACTGGCCGGACGAGCCCGCCACCGCCCAGTTGCTGGCCGACCTCGCCGAGGCCCTTGCCGTCCGCGGTTTTGCCGTGACGGTGGTGACGTCCGCCCCCCTCGCCCGCGGCGTGCCCCGGCACGAGACGCGAAACGGCGTGGTGATCGAGCGCCTGCCGGCCTTCCGTTCGTCCCGGAGATCGTGGGCCGTGCGGTTGCGCGAGTTCATTGGGTTTCACTGGCTGGCTTTCCGTCACCTTCGCCGGTTGCTGTGCGCCGGGGACATCGTCGTCGCCATGACGGACCCGCCTTTGCTCGGCGTAACCGCCGCGGCGGCGGCGGCGCTGCGCGGCTCGGATCTGGTCCACTGGACGCAGGATATCTATCCTGAGATCGCAACGGTCGTCACCGGCAAACGGTGGCTGCTCGCGCTTCGTCCGCTTCGCAACCTCGCGTGGCGGCGGTCCCGGGCCTGTATTGTCCCCGGCGGCGACCTCGCCCGCACCGTGACCGCGAACGGTGTGCCGCCCCACCGGGCCATCGTGGCGGCCAACTGGGCACCATCCGGGATCGAGCCACCCCGGCCGGACGAAGTGGCCGCCCTCCGTTCCAGGTGGGGACTCGACGGACGGTTCGTCGCGGCCTACTCCGGGAATTTCGGCCGGGTCCACGACCTGCAGGTCCTGCTCGACGTGGCGGACGCGCTGCGATCCGACCCGGGGTTCGTGCTGCTTTTGATCGGGGGCGGCGCCCAATGCGCCGCCCTGGTCGAGGCGGCGCGCCGCCGCCACCTCCCGAACGTCGTGTTTCAGCCGTTTCAACCGCGGGTCGCACTCGCCGCCTCGCTCGGGGCGGCGGACGTCCACTTCGTGACCTTGCGCGCCGGTGCCGAGGCGAGCGTGTATCCCAGCAAGCTTTACGGCATCGCTCGCGTCGGCCGGCCCGTGATCTTCGTCGGCGCACCCGACGCGGAGATCGCGCGCCTCGTGCGCTCCGCGCCGCTCGGTCTCACCGCCGCACCCGGCGATCCGGCGGCGGCGACCGCCGCGGTTCAGCGCCTGCGCGCGGATCCGGAGCTCCGCCGCCGCTGTTCGCAAGCGGGCCTCGCGCTCGCGGCGCCGGGCTTTCCGCAGGCGGTCAGCATCTGGGAAGAAGTACTCGCCCGCGCCTTGCCCCGCCCGCCGGCACCTGCTAACCCGAAGCGTCCATGATCGCCGGCCGCAGAACCCTGTTCGCACTGCTTGCGCTCGACGCGCTCGCCGTGTTCGGCGTCTTCAACGTCGTCAGCATGATCCGCGGCGTGGGCGCCGAAGGGCACCTGATCCTCCTGCCGCTGCTGGCGCCCTACCTTGCCGTCGTGTTCGCTCTGTACCTGATCGACGGGTACAAGCCGCGGACCGACATGATCAGCCTCGACTACACGAGCCTGCACGCCATCGCGCTCGTCAGCGCGCTTGTCGCCACCCTGCTGCTCACCTTCGTCCTGCTGCCGGGGGGCTACGAGCTGCAGTCCAGCCGCGTGGTGATCACAATGAGCTATGTCGTGCTCATTCCGCTGACGCTCAGCTACCGCCGGGTCGTGTACCTGCGCGTGGTGCGGAGGCGCGGCACCCGCGGCCTGGTCTTCGTCGGCATCGCGGCGGATTGTGAGGCTTTTCGCGAGGACTGCAGCCGGATGGAGAGCACGCAGAACGTGGTGTACGCCGTCACCTCCTTCGACGGCGAGCCCGCCGGCGCTCCGTTCGCCGGCCACACCACCGCCCTCGACGGCGTGCTGAAGGACGTCCGCCAGGGCCGGCTGGACATCGAGGCGATCGTGTTTCGCGAAACCAGCCGCGAGCTTCCGCCCGAGAGCTCCCAGATGCTGGTCGAGCTGTATTTCCGCGGCGTGCCCACCTACACACTCGAACTGTTTCACCAGGTCTACTGGCGGAAGATTCCCCTGTATCGCATCAATCAGACGTGGCTCTTTCAGGAGGGCTTCCGCATCGCCCGCGAGCCGGTGTTCGAACGGCTGAAGCGCGTGACCGACATCGGATTCGCGCTCGTGGGGCTGACCCTCACGGCCCCGTTCGTCCTGCTCGGGGCGATTGCCGTCTGGCTGGAGGACGGGCGCCCATTCTTCTACACCCAGATGCGGATCGGCCGCAATCGCGTCCCCTTCCGCGTCCGGAAGCTGCGCAGCATGCGGCGCGCCTCCGGCGACGGCGACCCGTACACGCGCCACGACGACCAGCGGGTCACGCGGGTCGGCCGGTTTCTCCGCGCGACACGCATCGACGAGTTTCCGCAATTGTGGAACGTGCTGCGTGGCGAGATGAGCCTGATCGGTCCACGCGCCGAGTGGGACCGGCTGGTCGCGACCTACGAACACGAGATTCCCTGCTATCATTTCCGCCATCTCGTTCGGCCCGGCATCACCGGCTGGGCCCAGGTGAACTACCCGTACGGCGCCGGCATCGACGACACGCTGCGCAAGTTGGAATACGACCTGTACTACATCCGGCACTTTTCGTTCACCCTCGACGCGTCAATCCTCCTGAAGACGATCCACGTGATCCTGTTCGGGAAGGGCCGCTGACGCATTCGCCGCGACCGGCTCGCCTCGACTCCGGGTTAGGATTGGGGTTCCTTGAGTGCCATGGCTTCCGTTGCCAAGTATGATTTCCTCGTCGTCGGGGGTGGTAGCGCCGGCTTCAACGCCGCGCGCGTCGCGGTTTCACTTGGGCTGAAGACGGCCGTCGTCGACGGGGCGAAGGAGCTTGGCGGCCTCTGCATCCTGCGCGGGTGCATGCCCTCGAAGACCCTGCTCTACATGGCGGAGGTGCTGCACCTGGCGCAGAAGGGCCGGGCATTCGGACTGCGAATACCGTGGGCCCGTCCGGACATGAAGGCGATGCACGCGCGGAAGCAGCGGATCATCGCGGAATTCGCCTCGTATCGGGTGAAGGCGCTGACGCGCGGCGATTTCGCACTGGTTCGTGACCAGGCACGGTTTCAGGATCCCCACACCATCGAACTCGGCGACGGCCGCCGCCTGCAGGCGCGCCACGTCCTGCTCGCCACCGGCTCGAAGGTCAGCGTTCCACCGGTGCCGGGGCTTGCCGGGACTCCGTTCTGGACCAGCGACGAGGTACTCGATCTCGATTTCGTGCCCCGCAGCGTGCTGGTGCTCGGCGGCGGGATCGTCGCCTGCGAACTCGCGCAGTTCCTCAACCGGATCGGCGCCCGCGTGACGCTCGTGCAGCGCAGCATCAATATTCTCCGTGACCACTCCGCCGCCGCCTCCGCGGTCGTCGCCCAGGCGCTCCGCGACGAGGGTGTGGAGCTGTTCGCCGGCACTCATCTCGAGCGCGTCTGGAGCGATCGCCGCGGCGTCGCCGTCCGGTTTCTGCACGCCGGCAAGATGGTCACCCGCCGTGCCGCCCACCTGTTCAACGCGCTCGGCCGCGAGCCGAACACTGCGGGTCTGAATCTCGCCGCCGCCGGCGTGCGGACGCGCATCACCGGCCAGATCGTGACCAACCGGTGGCAGCAGACCAGCGTCCCGCATATCTACGCTGGCGGCGACTGTTCCGGCCCGGCCGAGATCGTGCACGTCGCGATCCAGCAGGGGGAGCTCGCGGCCCGTCACGCGGCGGGGATCCGCGGACTGACGCCGGTCGACTACCAGCTGCTGCTGAACGTCGTCTTCACCGATCCCCAGCTCGCGACCATCGGCCTGCTGGAGCGCCAGCTCGAACACCGGAAAAGGAAGTACCTCGTCGCCAGCTACCCCTTCAACGACCACGGCAAATCGATCCTGATGGAGGCGAACTACGGCTACGTGAAGGTGATCGCCGAACCGCGACGGGGTCGGATTCTCGGCGCCGAAATCGTGGGCAAGGACGCCGGTGAGCTGATCCACGCGTTCAGCGGCCCCCTCGCGATGCACGCCACCGTCTTCGACCTGCTCCGCGCGCCATGGTATCATCCCACGCTGGCGGAGATCGTGACGTATCCGCTCGAGGAGCTCGCAGACCAGATCGCCTCGCGCCGGCGCGCCCGGCCGCACGGCTGACCCGGTCGATCAGCGCACGATCGTCAGCAGGTCGCGGAGCTCGACCTGGCGCTCGTACAGCGCCTTGCCCACGATCACGCCGTCCAGATTGGCGTGACGCTGCGCCAGCTTGGCCAGATCGAGCACGTCTTCGCGGCGGCTCACGCCCCCGCTGGCAATGATCCGGCATTGCACCGTCGCCAGCATCGCCTGCTGCGCGGCGAGATTCGGGCCCGTCAGCATCCCATCCGTCCCAATGTCGGTGTAGATCAGCGTCCGCACCCCGGCCCCGTCCATCCGTCGCGCCAGTTCGAGGGCGCCGAGCGCCGCCGTATCCACCCAGCCCTTCACCGCCACCCGGCCGTGCTTCGCGTCGATGCCGACCGCGATCCGGTCGCCCCAGGCGCGCACCAGCTCCACGATGAATGCCTCGCTCTCCGCCGCCCGCGTCCCGATCACCACGCGGCGGATCCCGGATCCGAGCGCCTTGTCGACCGCGGCGCGCGTCCGCAGCCCGCCGCCCAGCTGCACGTTCAGCCCCAGGGCTGCGATCGCCTGCACGACCGCGAGGTTCTGCGGCTCGCCGGTGAACGCACCGTCGAGGTCGACCACGTGCACCCACGCACTGCCGGCATCGCGAAAACCGGCCGCGACCGCCGCCGGGTCGTTCGCGTACACGGTTTCGTGATCCGCCCGGCCCTGCGTCAGCCGCACGCACCGCCCGCCCTTGATGTCGATCGCCGGGTAAATGGTCATTTTAGATTTCCGATCTTCGATTTTCGGCCTCACCCTTTTGAAAACGCAATCGCCCAATATGCCGAATCCCTACGTCGTCCCTCCGTTCCTTTCCGAACTGCTGCACGCCCGCTCCCCGTCCGGCTATGAGTCCGAGGCGCAGGCGGTCTTCGATGCCTACGTGAAACCGGCTGCGAACGGTTACGAGCAGGATGCGCTCGGCAATCGCCTCGCCACCCTGAATCCGCGCGGCGATCCGGTGCTCATGCTCGCGGGACACATGGACGAACTCGGACTCATCGTCACCTACATCAACAAGGACGGATACCTCTATTTCGACACGATCGGAGGTCACGACCGCACGGTGATCTCAGGCCGGCGGGTGATCATCCAGACGGCGGGCGGCCCGGTGAAGGGCGTCACCGGCAAGCGGGCGATTCACCTGATGGATGAAAGCGATCGGAAGAAGGTGCCCGAAATCCATGAAATCTGGATCGACATCGGCGCCCGCTCCAAAAAGGAGGCGCAGCAGCGGGTGACCGTCGGCGACGTGGCGACGTACGACCACGAACTCGATCTGATCCACGGCAGCATCGGCGTGGCCCGCGCATTCGACAACAAGGTCGGGGCGTACATCGTCGGCGAGACGTTGATCCGCCTCTCCCGGGAGAAGAAGCCGCCGGGCGCGAAGGTGGTCGCGGTCGCCACGTCGCAGGAGGAGATCGGGGTCCGCGGAGCCACCACCGCCGCGTACGCGGTCAATCCCCACCTCGCGGTCGCGATCGACGTTGGTCATGCGACCGACCACCCGGATTGCGACAACCGGAAATACGGCGAAACGAAGCTGGGCGGAGGACCGATCCTTTGCCGCGGCGCCAACATCAATCCGAAAGTCTATCAGCGGCTGCTCGCGGCCGCGCAGAAGGCCAAGATTCCCCATCAGTTCGAGGCCGACCCCCGGCCGACCGGCACGGACGCCCGCGCCATTCAGATGGGGCGCGGCGGAGTGGCGACCGGACTGGTGAGCATTCCGCTCCGCTACATGCACACGCCCAGCGAGGTCGTGGATCTCGAGGACGTCGAGCGATGCGTCAAGCTGCTCGTCGAGTTCGCCAAGGGTCTGGAAAAGGGCGACTACGCCCACTGGTGACGCCTCACGGGGGACGGTGACCGGCTTGCGCGTCGCCCGGTACGCCTGCTAGCGCTGGAGCCGCGACACCCGGGCGAGGCGCCCCTCGCCGGGCCATAGGCCGCGAGCTTGCTCGCGAGGTTTGGCGCCTGCGAGCAGGCGGCCTTCGACGCAACCACTCCCACGACGCTGGAGCCGCGACGCCCCCGGCTATCGCGTCGCCCGGTTCGCCCGCGGCCCTGGAGCCGCGACGCCCTCGTCGCGGATACGCACGGCGACGAGGGCGTCGCCGCTCCAGCCCGAGCTGCCATGGCGAGCCCTCGTGCCGGTCACCGGTTCCGACGGGCGGTGAGCACGACCTCGAACGAAGACTCGCCGCCTGGTGCGAACAACGGCGACAGCTGCTCGATCTCGATCAGCCGATCGTCACCGGATCCCAGGTACACCTGGCTGGTGAATCCCTCGTCGGGCATGCCGGCGACGTGGCCCGACTCAGGCCCGCGGGCAAGCTCCAGCGTGGTTCCACCGTTCCGCGCTTCGATCGGCTGCGGCACGAATCCAAGTTTTTCGCGGCGGTCGTCGAATCGCAGCGTGAGCCGTCCGCCCTTCCGCTCCGTCACCTCGGGCAGCGACTGGAAATGCGCCTGCGGGTCCGGCGTCCGCCCCAGATGCACCTGCACGTATCCGCGCGGCACGGATGCCGACGGCGAGGCCTGCACGCCGACTTCCACCGTGGACGGCACCTGCAGAATGTGGATGATCTGCGCCGCGCGCGTCCCGCCGCTCAACCGGGCCGCGCAATGCAGTGCGCCATCGCGCCAGGAATATTCGCGGTGGATCCGCGGCCAACCGTCGCCGGCTTCCGGTTCCGTCAGCTCCAGCAGGTCGCCGGTGACGCGAACCGCTTCGGCCGCGCTGTGCTCCCACGCGGCCGGCGGCGGCCACCCGCCCGGCCAGGTAGCCTGGGGTCCCAGCCAGATCCGGTGCCCGCCCCAGCCGGCTGCAGCGTCCCGGCTGTCAGGTACAAAAAGCAGGTTCCGGTCGCCTCCGGCCGCACCGAAATAGACCAGCCGCTCGCGTGCCACCGAGACAATCGCGCGCCATTCGCCACTCGTCGAAACGAACGCCCGCTCGCCATGCCACTCGGCCGGCTGCCAGGCGCCGCCGGCTCCCGTCTCCCCCGGCGCGCCGGCGCCGGCCAACGCGCACAGCGTGCCGGTGGCCACGGCGGCGACAGCGAGTCTCGAGCGGTTCACGATCTCAGCGCGATCCCAGCAGGTGCTGCGCGGCGAGGACCAGGAAGACGTAATCGGACGTCGGGTAGCCGAGGCAATACTCGCCCTGCTGCCAGAGGAACGGCCAGTCGAGCAACTCCGGGTAGTCGGGCCGGATCAACGCCGTGCCCGAGGCGATGCCGCCTGGAATATACGACCAGTCGGCGCGGTTCGCACCGTAGGCGGTCGTCATCGAGTGCGCGCCGACGCCGGACACGAAGGACGCGTTGTTCTGTCCCGGATGGCAGCCGAGCACGAAATCGATCGCGCGCATCATGTACGTGTCCGGGAAGATGTCCGGCACCGCCGCATGCAGGAAATACTGCTGGACGCCGAAACGCTGGACCATCCAGGCCGCTCCCCAGATTTGCGGCCGGTAAGGCAGGCCGTACGGCGTCTCTTTCCCGAGCGCATCGACTTGCTTCCGATAGTCGCGGAGAGCTGGCATCATCTTGGCGGTGAACGCGGGATCCTTCACCAGTCCCATCGCCCGCGCTCCCAGCCAGCCCGCATTGTTCATGTGCGCCACGATCTGGTCGCCCATCGCGATGATCGCGTCGGCGTACTTCCTCTCCCCGGTCGTCTGCAGCAGCTCGATCGCCGCCTCGAGCCGCACCACCGGACCGCGCAGCGCCAGCGGGCTGTCCGACTCGGTGGTCGGCTGTTTGCCGTGGGCCCACAATTCCTCTGCGATCCGCAGGCAATCGGCCGCCAGGGCATCGTTGTAGCCCTTCAAGACCCGCGACGCCGCGGCGAGCCCAGCGGCCGCGTCGAACTCGTGGTACGCGTTTTCCTCGGTGAAGACCCAGCGGTCGTCCGGCGCTCCCGGCTCGCCGATCCGCGGCAGCCCGTCGATCTTCGGCGACTCCTGTGTGCCGGTTCGCGCCATGTCCGCGAGCACCTTGACCGCCGCGCCATTCCGGTCGTGGAAAACCTGGTTGTCGGTCATGGTCGACGCATCGCCGAGGTGCGTGTACTGCACCAGCGTCGCGTCCTGGATCCCGCGGTACAGCCGCCCGAGCGCGTGGTACCCCCCCACCACCGAGAGCAGACCGTGCTCGATCTGCTGCAGCACGTCGGGCTTCCCGTCCGGACGGTGGATGTCGACGATCCGCGCCTGTTCGTCGATGGTGGTGTTGTCCAGCGTCGGGTGGAACAGCTCCCAGGCGAGCGCCAGGCCGTAAACCGTGTCCATCTGGGATTCGACGCGCAGGTCGTAGTCGCCCGCGTCGTGCCAGCCGCCGCGGTCGAGCCCCGGCACGTGGTCGCCGCCCTGGTACTTCGTCAGCGTGGACGGGCCCTGCGCATATCCGTCGAAATGGTTTTCGTTCACCGGCGCCATCAGGGCGTCGTCCGCATGGCACAGCCCGTGCCAGACCCGGTAGTTGTCGTTCACTCGCATGTGACACATCTGCACCGGGAGGAAATATTCGACGGTCGGCTGCCACACGCCGCGGTCGAAGACATGCGCGTCGATGGGAAAGGCGCTGCTCCGCTCGGCGCCGTAGCCAATCACGTACATGCCGGGCTCCACGACGTCGGAAAAGTCGAACTGCAGATACCGGTAACGCAGGTAGCGGCCCCAGTCGGTCGCCGGTCGCGTGAACACCGCCTGCAGCCCGGCCGGCGTGGCCCGGTACAGCGTGACCGGCTTCAGGTCCGTCTCATGCCGGTCGAGTTCGATCACGGCCAGTTTCGATTGCCGGGTGTGATAGCCAACCTGCGAGTACTGGATGACCGGCGTCGACTTCCAGTTCGGGATGACGTGCGGCGTCACCAGCCACTCGATCGCACCCTTCGTCGCGCCGGCCGGCACGAGCGCCCGCACCACGAACCAGCCGTTGTTGTGGTGCGCCCGTCCATCCAGCAATTGCAACTCCCCGCCACGCACCGCCTCGATCGTCATTCGCTGCGAGTCGGACTCCGGCGCGATGGTGAGGCTTCGGCCCGTGCCGAAAGGCGCGAGTTCGTAGGCGCCGTCGAGCATCGCACCCGGACCGTCCGCCTGGCGCGGGAACGTGCCGGCCGCCGAGCCGATTTCATAGGACTTGCCGAACAGGATACCGGGGAAAAGCTCGAGATTGAAACCGACCTTGCCCACCCATGCGGCCGGGATCGGCTGGTCGAGGTCGACGATGATCCGGAACGCCGCCCCGGCCGGCTTCACCTTCACCAGGTAGCCCAGCTTCAGGTCGGGATAGGTGATCGGGTTGAAGCCCTTCCGGTCGCGCTTCTCGTCCGGATAGCTCAGGTGCACGCTGATCTCGTCGGCGGCGCGGTCGACCTGCCGAGGCCCGACCACCGGAATCGGCTGCCACTGTCCGGGCGTCGGCGAGAGCCGCAGGTCGCCGTTCGTCGCGACGCGTTCACCGTTCTGAATGATGCCGACACCTCCCTGATGACCCTCGGGATAGAAGTCATGCGCGAGCATCACGTTGAGCCCGCGCATCTCCAGGTACTCCTGATCGTTGATCACGAGCGAGGTTTCATCCGCCGCCACCGCCGCCAGCAGCGGGGTGGCGGCGAACAGGGTGACAAAAAGGAGGTGCCGGGGCGGAGGTTTCATAAATGGTTTCGGGCATTGCCTGGCCGCGCAGCGCAAGCCTTGGGCGAGCACCGACCGCGAGGCGGGGAACGATCGGACCGCATCCTACGGCGCGGTCTGCAGGCTGCGCAAACGGTCCAACACTTCCATGCAGGCGCGGCTGTTGTGATACGGGCACTTCCAGAAACTCACCTTGACGGTCACCTTGTGCCGGCCGTCGCCGGAGATTCCCTGCAGCCACTCGCCGTTCTTGTGATCGACCAGTTTCGTCTCGATGAAATTCCAGCTCCCGCGCGAAGCGTCGAAGAACTTCCTGTCGCCGGAGAGTTGATAGGCGCCGAGGAAACCGATCGTCGCCTCCGCCTGGGGCCACCACTCCTTGAAGCGGTTGGTGATCCCCTTCGGGTTCGCCTCGGCGAGCACGCCTCCGTCGGTGTCGACTCCCTGCTGCAGCGTCACGGTCGCGATCGCCACGGCCTCCTTCTTCGCCCGCTCGATCAGCGGCTGGTCGCCCAGCAGTTCCGCGGTTTCCACCATCAGCCAGCTGAACTCGATGTCGTGCCCGAACGAGATCTCGTCGGAACGCGGCGTCCAGTCCTCCGCCAGAAAAAGCCGCAGATGATGGTCGCGGGAATCGAGCACGACATCGAGCATCAGGTCGGCCACTTCGTGCAGCCGCGCTTTCAGGCCCGGATCCGGCCAGACGCGGTAGAGATTCGCCAGCGCCTCCATGACATGGAGATGCACGTTCTGCGACTTCTGGTCCAACGAGCCCATCGCGCTGCCGAAGCGGCCGCGGTCGCGCGACACCTTCCAGTCGCGCGTGAGTTCCTCGAAATATCCCAGATGCGCCTGGTCGTGCGCGTACCGTTCGATCAGCCGGTAGATTTCGATCGCACGGTCCAGCGGGGCTTGTTCGCCCGTGGCCCGCGAGTATTCGCTCAGTCCGTAGATGGCGAACGCCTGCCCGTAGAGGATCTTGCGCGCGTCGAGTGGCTTCCCATCCGCGCTCACGCGCCAGTAGACGCCCCCGTCCTTCTGATCCCAGAAATGCGCCAGCAGGTCGTCGTAGGCCCAGCGCGCCATCGCGAGGTATTCCGGATCATGGTACCGGCGGTACGCCGCCGAAAACGTCCACAGGACCCGCGAGGTGAGCAGCGCCCCACGCGGCGCATTCTTCTTCACCTCGAGATTACCCTCGATCTCCCCGTAGAATCCGCCCCGTTCGCGGTCCCGCGCATGCGCGAGCCAAAACGGGAGGATATCGCCGCGCAGTTCCGCCTCGACCTGACGGGCGTAGGCTTGAACTTCCGGTTGCGGCAGTGCCGGCGCCGCGGCGGCGCGAATCAGGCCAACCATGCCGGCGGCCAGCAGGAGCAAGGCGCGGGAATACACGTGCATGAGGGGTGGAGCGGCCGGCTTGACGCGGCGCCAGCCGAAAGGTTCTGCCTCTTTTCCGGAAGCGCCCACCCCGGAACGGCGGCACCGACTCAGGCCGCGTCCTGCTTGGCCTCGCCCTTGTCGATGCGGCGGAGCGTGGGCCGTTTTCGGTTGGCCACCACCCCCGCGTCGATGATGACCTCGGCGACGTCGTCGCGCTGCGGCAGGTCGTACATCATCTCGAGCATGAGCCTCTCCAGAATCGAGCGCGAGCGCGCGGGCCCCCGTCTTCAGCTCGATCGCCTTCATGCGCGATCGCCCTCACCGCATCGCGGGTCAGCCGGAGCCGTACCCCGTCCATGGCGAAAAGCTTCGAGTACTGCTTCACCATCGCGTTCTTGGTCCGGAGCAGGATCTTCTCGAGATCAGCGACCTGCAGCTGGTCGAGCACGGTCACGACCGGCAGCCGGCCGATGAACTCCGGGATCATCCCGAAGCGGATCAGGTCCTCGGGGGCGATCGCCGCATCATCTCGTCCGGGCGCGATCGCGCGGTCCTCGGCGTTCGTGGTGGAAAGCCGATGCGAGCGGTGGCCGAGCCGCTTCTTCACGATCTGGTCCAGCCCGACGAAGGCGCCGCCGCAGATGAAGAGGATGTTGGTCGTGTTGACCTGGATGTACTCCTGGTTCGGGTGCTTGCGGCCGCCCTGCGGCGGCACGTTGCAGACCGTGCCCTCGAGGATCTTCAGGAGCGCCTGCTGCACGCCCTCGCCCGACACGTCGCGGGTGATCGAAACGTTCTCGGTCGTGCGGCGGATCTTGTCGATCTCGTCGATGTAGATGATCCCGCACTCGGCCCGCTTCACGTCGTAGTTCGCGTTCTGGAGCAGGCGCAGGACGACATTCTCCACGTCCTCGCCCACGTAGCCCGCCTCGGTCAGCGTGGTCGCATCGGAGATCGCGAACGGCACGTCGAGGATCCTGGCGAGCGTGCGGGCGAGGAGCGTCTTGCCCGAGCCGGTCGGGCCCGACGAGCAGGATGTTGCTCTTCTCGACCTCGACATCGTTGAACTCCGGGCGACATCGCCAGCCGAGTCCTTCGGCGGACTGGCCGGAGTCGAACATCAGGCGCTTGTAGTGGTTGTAGACCGCCACCGAGAGAACCTTCTTCGCGTGGTCCTGGCCGATGACGAAATCGTCCAGGACCTTCTTGATCTCGGACGGCTTGATCATCCGGAAGGCGGACTTCGCCTCGACCGCCGGCTGCTTCACCTCCCGGTCGATGATCGTCTTGCAGACGTTGACGCAGGAGTCGCAGATGTAGACACCCGGGCCCGCGATGATCTTCTTCACTTCCGCCTGCGACTTGCCGCAGAACGAGCACAGCGTCATGCGGGACGATTTGGCCATGGCGGAGAAGGGCTGCGCGTCAGAAACGAAAGTCGCGCGCGGAACGCGGGCGATCAGGCGGCGCGTCTTGACCACCAGATCTGGGCCTCGCGCGTCGATGCGACGACGTGGTCGACGATCCCGTAGGTCCTTCGCCTCCTGCGCGCTCATGTAATAGTCGCGATCCGAATCTTTTTCGACCTGCTCCGGCGTCTTCCGGTGTGCCGCGCGATCACTTCGTTCAACGTCTGGCGCCAGCGCAGGATTTCCCTGTGCCGCGATCGCGATGTCGGCCGCCTGGCCGCCCGCCCCGCCGCTCGGCTGGTGGATCATCACGCGGCTGTTCGGCAGCGCGAAGCGCTTGCCCTTCGTGCCGGCGGCGAGGAGCACCGTGCTCATGCTGGCCGCCATGCCCACGCAGTACGTGACGACGTCGCACTGGAGGAAATTCATCGTGTCGTAGATCGCCATCCCGCCCGTGACCACGCCTCCCGGGGAGTTGATGTAGAGCTGGATGTCCTTCTTCGGGTCCTCCATCTGCAGGAAAAACATCTGCGCGATGACCAGATTGGCGACCATGTCGTCGATCGGCGTGCCGATGAAGATGATCCGGTCCTTCAACAGTCGGGAGTAGATGTCCATCGATCGCTCGCCGCGGCCGGTGTTTTCCAGGACAATGGGGACGTAGTAGCTCACGGTTATGGTAGATCGGCCGTTCAGGCCTTCGGCTGAACTGTGCTCACCGTAGCCTTCGACACGAGGAAATCAACGGCCTTGTCGAAAATGATCGACTGCTGCACGGCTCGCAGCTGGCTGCGATCGGATGTCAGCGCCTTGGCCAGCTTGTCCGGCTTCTGCTGGGTGCGGACCGATTCGCGATAAACGAACGCGTCGATGTCGGCTTCCGTGACCTCGAGTTTTCTCCGTCTCCGCGACCTTGGCCAGCAGGAGCTGGGCCTTGACGCGCTGTGCCGCGGCCTTGCGCGCACCTTCGAACAGTTCCTTCTTGTCCTTCTCGAACTGCTCCTGGGGCACGCCCCGGCGCATGTTGTCCTCGATGAACTGCCGGAGCACGGTTTGCGTCTCGCTTTCGACCAGCGATTCCGGAAGCGGGAAGTCCACCTTCGCCGCCAGGGCATCGGCAACCTGCCGGCGCTGCTCGACGCGATTTTGCGACTCCTTGCGCATCTTCAGCTGCTGCCGCACGTTCGTCTTCAGCGTTTCGAGGCTCTCGGTCCGCTGTGCCTTGAAGAAGGCCTCGTCCAGAGGAGGCAGCACGCGCTCCCGGACCTCGAGAATCTCCACCGCATACACGGCCGCTTTGCCTGCGAGCGCCGGGACCGGCTGGAAGTCGGCCGGGAAGTTCACCGTGATCTCCTTCTTGTCGCCCGGATTGAGGCCCGCGAGCTGCCGGCCGAGCGTCGGAATGACGCCGTCGTTCTCCCCCTCGACCTCTTCCCACGTCTGCGGGACCTTGGCGTAGATCTGTTTGTCCGGAGCGATCTCGGCAATCGGTCTCCCGTCGACCCGACCTTCGTAGGCAAGTTTGACGTAATCGGATTTGGCTGCCGGCCGCGTCACCGGCTTGAACTCGGCACGCTCGGCCCGCATCGCGTCTATGATCGCCTCGACCTCCGCATCCGTCGGCTCGACGGGCGCCACCTGCGTCGGCAGTCCAGCATAGTCGGGTAAGGCGAAATCAGGGCGCACGTCGACGGTGATCGCCACCGTGGCCGCCTTGCCCGGCGCCACCTCGCCCGGCTCGACGTTGACGACGTTCATCACGTCCAGCTTCTGCTGTTCCAGTCCGTCCCGGTAGGCTTTCGACACCACCTTCTGTTTGAACTCCTCGGTGATGTCCTTCGCGAACCGCTTCGCCACGATTGCGGCCGGCGCCTTGCCCGGGCGGAATCCGGGGATCCGCGCCTGCTGCGCAAATTCCGCGACCACCTCGGCATGCGCGGTGTCGACCTCGCCTGCGTCGAGCTCGACGACGAGGCTCTTCCGGGTCTCTGAAACGTTGTTTAATTGGACATTCACGGAGATAAAAGCGGACGGTTGACGAGAAAAGAATCGGTCACGGTAGAACGCCCGGGGACTCGGTCAATGCCGGATTCTGCATGCTTGCGCGGCATCGCGCGGCCTCGTTTCGTGGCGGGTCTCAGCGATGTCCACCTTTCGCCAGCTTTGCTCCGAACATCGCACGCTGCTGGTCCTCGACGCCTCTTCCAGCAACGTGCAGGCCGGCTGGTTGACCGCCGATGGCGACCGCTGGGCGTCCGTCACGGCGGAGGCCGGCATCGGCGTGTTTCGCGCCGTCGAGCAGCTCGGGATCGAAGTCCGTGCCGTGGGCGCCTTCGTTTTGTGCGACGGCCCGGGGTCGATTCTCGGAGTGCGTACCGCCGCGGCAGCCATCCGGACCTGGTGCGTCCTGGAACCGAAGCCCGTGTTCGCATACCACGGGCTGGAAGCTCTCGCTGCTGCGCTCGGCGATCCGGGGCTGACGCTGATCGCCGATGCGCGACGGGGCACCTGGCATTGCGCCGGACTCGGACGGCCGCTGGCCCGGATCGCCACGGCGGAACTGCCGGATCGGATCGCGATGCCGGCGGGCTTTCGCACGTGGTCTGCATTGCCGGGCGCCGTGACGATTGTCCCCTACGCGCTCGGCCAGATCATTCCGCGCGTGCTCGACGCCGACCTGTGCCGTCCGGCGGACGCGCCCGACGCGTTTCTGCACGAGGAACCGGCCTACGTGCAGTGGACACCGAAAATTCATCGAGCTCCATGAATCCTCCCAATTCCCGTCTCCCGCTGCGCTGCTGGGCTGAAATCGACCTCGCTGCGCTGGAGCGCAACCTGCGGCTGATTCGCGCCTCGCTGCCGGCCCACATGCGTTACGTCGCGGTCGTGAAGGCCGACGCCTATGGTCACGGACTGCCTCAGACCGCCGCACGGCTGATGCACGCGGGTGCAGACCTGTTCGCCGTGGCCAATCTCTCCGAAGCCGCGACGGTGCGCGAACTCGGTCCCGGCTGGCCGATCCTGCTGCTCAGTCCATTGCTGCCGGAGGAGGACCGTTACGTCGCGGAATACGACTTGACGGCAACCATCTCGAGTTCGGACGAAGTGCGCCGCTTCAACGCCGTCGGGCGCGAAGCCGGCCGGCCCGTGTCGGTTCACCTGAAGATCGACACCGGCATGGGCCGCGTGGGTGTCTGGCACGAGGCAACCGCCAGCCTCTATCGCGAGATTGCCGGGGCATCGCACCTCAAGCTGGCGGGAGTCTTCACCCATTTCGCCTCGCCGGAAGACGCCGACTTCACCGCGGAGCAGCGGCGGCGGTTCCTCGCCGCGCTCGAGTCCTGCACCGGATTGAACCTGGCGCAGCTTTTCGTCCACGCGGACAACAGCGCGGGCATCGAGACCATGCCGGGGGCGAGCCCGTTCAACGCCGTCCGGATCGGACTGCTGCAATTCGGAATTCTGCCGCACCCGCATTCGCTGCTCGCCCAGGTTCACACGGAGCCGGTGTTCAGCTTTCGCACGCGAGTCGGCCTCGTGAAAACCCTGCCCGCGGGACAGACGATCAGCTACGGCCGCACCTGCCAGCTGAAGCGTGACACGCAAATCGCCGTGCTCTGCGCCGGATATGGCGACGGCATTCCGCGGGCGATGAGCAACCGGGCGCAGGTGCTCATCGGCGGTAAGCGGTGCCCGGTGCTTGGTCGCGTCACCATGGACCAGACGATCGTCGACGTGAGTGACGCCGGACCGGTCAGTTGCGGCGACGAGGCGATCCTGGTCGGCCGCAGTGGCGGCGCTGAAATCTCGGTCGTCGAATTCAGCGGATGGGCGGACACAATCCCATGGGAGACCCTGTGTTCGGTGACGAAGCGGGTGCCGCGGGTCTATCGGACGGTGCTTGGCGTGTAGTAGCTGGTACTAAACGCACTTAGCCGTTTGTGGCGCTGGAGACCGCGGCGGTGGCGTCTAGGTATATAACCCTATTTTGCTGGTTGACGCAAGTGGGCCGCATGATAGGGTTTTGTCCCTAGCGGCAATGCGATTGTTTCCAGCACGATTCCGGCCGGAGTCCATGGGCCCGCGCAGATCTTGGTTGCGCGTGATCGCTCGCGCTTGGACCTGCGGTTTGGTGCTTCTTGCCGGCGGGTTTGCCACCGGTGATCTTCGCGCCGCAACGGTGACGTGGGATGGAGGCGCGGCCACCGGCGCTTGGGCGACCGGCACGAACTGGAGCACCAACAGCGTGCCGGCGGGAACGGACTCGCTGATCTTCGACGCGAGCCTTGCGAACAACCAATACAGCATCCTGCTGGGAGGGAGTCGGAGCGCCGCAGGTATCACCTTCAACAGCGCCAGCGGCTCGAACGCATTCAGCTTTTCGACGACGTCCGGCGTGCTGACCCTGGGCGCCGGCGGGCTGATCAACAACGATTCGGATACGCAGACGTTTACCACCGGCGTCGCCGTCAATGCCGCCCAGACGTGGAGCGCGGCGGCGGGCGGGTTCAATGTCGCGGCTGTCACGCTGCTGGCGAATCTCACGGTGACCGGGACCGGCCCGACGACGTTTGGCGGCGGGGGCGGCGCCCTGCTCCAGTCAGGCGGCAATCGAACGCTCACGTTGAGCGGGACTGGCACAACTTCGATCGGCGCGGTCACGCTGTCGGAATCGAATACCGCCCGAACCTTGACGATCGCGGGCACGGGATCGGCGGCCGTCACCGGGGTGATCGCCAACGGTGGCACGGGCGCGGGCAAGCTGACCATGAGCAGCTCGGGGACCCTGACGCTGTCCGGCGCCAACACCTTCAGCGGCGGCACCCAGGTGAACGCCGGAACCCTCGCCATCGGCAGCAACCAGGCGTTGGGCACCGGCCTGCTCGCGCTCGCAGCGAACACGACGGTCCAGTCCGCCGGCGGCGCCCGGTCCCTGACGAACGCCGTGAGCTCCTCCGGCAACCTGACCATCGCCGGCACCAACGACCTGACATTCTCGGGCGCGTTCGCCCTCGGTGGGGGGAACCGTACCATCACCGTATCCAACTCGGGCATCACCACGCTGAGTGGCGCGGTTTCCTCGACGGGTTACGCCACGATCACGAAGGCGGGCACCGGCACCCTGGTGCTGAGCGGCACCAACACGCTCAGCGGGCCGACGGTGATCAACGCCGGCGCGCTCGAGCTTCGAAGCAGCACGGGCCTAGGTTCGGGCACGTGGGGCAACATCGTCGCGAGCGGCGGAGAGCTGAGGCTCGGCAGCGGCATCAGTCTGAGCCCGGGCGGCCTCACCGTCCAGGGCTCCGGCGTCTCCGGCGCGGGCGCGGTGCGCAACCTGGATGGGTCAAACACGCTCGGCGGTCAGATCACGGTGAACAACGCCACCACGATCGGCTCGGACGCAGGGCTGCTCACCTTCTCCGGACTGGTCAACCTCAACACCGGCGCAGTTCTGACCACCACGGGAGCCGGCGATCTGACCTTTGCCGGGGCGGTCGGCGGAAGCGGAGCGCTCAACTTCAACAGCAGCGGCGATGTCACCATCTCCAGCACGATTCAGACGAATGGCGCGCTGACACTCAATGGTCCGGGCACGGTCACCCTGAGCGGCACCGCGACCAACACCAACAATGGCGCGGTGACCGTCAACAACGGCATGCTTGTCCTCGCGAAGACGGGAGCGACAGCGCTCCAGACCAACGTCAGCGTCATGAACGGCACGCTCCAACTCGGCGGATCCAACCAGATCGCCGACTACTCCAGCGTATCGCTCGGCAGCAGCACAGCGTTGTTCGACCTCAACAACAACAGCGACACCATCGCCAACCTGTCGATGACCGGCGCCAGTGTGTCCACCGGCACCGGGACCCTCACCATCGGCGGCGGGGGTGTCGCGACGAATGCCGCCAGTTCTGCGGCCACGATTTCCGGAAAGCTGGCGCTGGGAGCCACGACCACGTTCACCGTCGCGGACGGAGGCGCCGGATCGGATCTGGTGGTTTCGGCCACCGTCAGCGGCGCGAGTGGTGCGGGGCTGGTAAAAGCCGGCGCAGGCACGATGGTTCTATCCGGCAACAACGCCTACGCCGGCAGCACGACCGTGAACCTCGGCACGCTGAAACTCGGCACGGCGGGCTCGGCCGGCAACGGCCCGCTCGGCACGACGGCCGCCGGGACCGTGGTCAATTCCGGCGGCGCACTCGACCTCAACGGCTTCACTCTCGCCAACGCCGAAGCGCTGAGCCTGAACGGAACGGGGGTCGGCTCGGCCGGCGCGCTGACGAACTCCAGCCCGACGGCAGCCACCTACGCCGGAGCGGTCACGCTCGGCAGCGCGTCGTCGATCGGCGGTGTCGGCAACATCACCCTGACGGCGGGTCTGGGCGGAAATTTCCTGCTCACGGAATCGGGCCCCGGCACTCTGACGCTGAATGGATCCGGCGGCACGCGCATCGGTGGCGCACAGGTCAACGCCGGCACGCTGAAACTGGGTGCGACCAACGCGCTCGGCGCCGCAACCCAGACGATCACCCTCAACGGCGGCACCCTCGATCTCGCCACCGACACATCGACGAATGCGTACGCCGTGGCCGTCACCGGCAACTCGACGGTGAATTCGGACAAGGCCACCAGCGGCTCGGCCGGCATCACCCAGACGCTCGGCGCCCTCTCGATCGGCAACCGCGTGCTGAGCGTCGCCGCCGGATCGAATGTCGCGGCGAACAGCGCGTACGGCCTCGGCTTTGGCGGGACCACGCTGAGCGACACGGCCACCTTCAACATCGGAAACAACGGCACAGGCACCGGCACGCTGCTTCTCGGGACGGTCAGCGGAGTCGGCGGTTTGATCAAAAGTGGGAACGGCACGCTGTCGCTGTCCGGCGCGAACTCCTATTCGGGTACGACGACGATCAGCCAGGGAACCATCGCCCTGGGCTCGAGCGCTCCGAGCGGTGCCAACGGCGCGCTGGGCAACGCCACATCGGTCGTGACCCTCAACGACGCGAATACCGCAGCGTACAACACGGCGCTCACGCTCGCCGCTTCGAGCCTGACCGTGGGCCGCGCCGTCAGCGTCGCCAACGCCGGGTCCGGTGTTTCCACGCTCGGCGGCGATGCCTCGCTCACGTCCGGCACGGGATCCTTCACCGGCAACATCACGCTGAACCGCACCACCAACTTGCAATCGTTCGGGACCAGCAACGTGACCTTCGGCACGGGGGTGATCAGCGGCAGCGGCGGCATCGCCAAGGCGGGCGACGGCACCGTCACGCTCACCAGCGTCAACACCTTCACCGGCGGGGTCACGGTCAACCAGGGGACGCTGACCGGCGCCGTTTCGACCGGCGCCACCCTCCTCGGCGGTTTCGCCGCGCTGGGCAATTACACTGGGCTGGCCACGCCGACCACGGTCATCACCGTGAACAACGGCGCCACCCTCGCCTTGCAGAGTTCGTACACCGGCAGTGCATCCACCGCGCCGACCTACGACCAGCAGCTGATGACGCTGAATGGGGCGGGAGTCGCGGGCGGCGGCGCCCTTCGCTCCACCGGCGGCGTGAGTTCCTGGCTTGGCAGCATCGTGCTCGGCTCGGATGCGACGATCACCAACACCGGCGTCGCCGGCGCCGGCGGCGACGCGCTTTATCTCGGACCGTGGACGACGAACAATGCGGCGGTCTACCTGAACCTGAACGATCATGCGCTGACGCTCAACGGCGCCGGCAACATCGCGATCACCGAATCCATCGGCAACTCGGCGGGAGACACGGGCTCCGTCACCCTGAGCGGAGCCAGCGCGACGCGGTACACGTACGCGGGACTGAAGAATTACTACACCGGCGCCACGAACGTGAACAGCGGTGTCCTGCGGTTGCAGGTCAATCCTGGCGGGGCACCCGGAATCGTCACGGCGAACTCGGCGGTCTTGGGCGACCTGACGATCGGCACCAACTCCGCCACCACGACCGCCACGGTGCAACTGGCGTTCGGCAATCAGATTGCCGACAACGCGAACATCACGATCAACTCCGACGGCACGCTGGACCTCGGCACTTATGGCATGGCCGAGACCGTCGGGCACCTGGTGCTCAACGGCGGCACGATCAGCCTGACCGGGGCCAACAACGGCGCGCTGTTCTTGGGAGGCGTCGCCTCCGGCGCCGACATCGACGTCGGCAACAGCCGCACCTCGACGATCAGCAGCGGAGGCATTGCCGCGCTCGACATGAACAATGTCGGCGGCGCGGCCCGGACCTTCAACATTGCCGGCGCCAGCACGCTCAACCTCACCGCACCGATCAACGGTGGATCGCTCGTCAAGGACGGCGCCGGCACCCTGATCCTGGCCTCGGCCAACGCGTACAACGGCACCACCGAAATCCGGAGCGGAACCCTCGTCGCCGCCAATGCCTACTCGCTCGGTTCCTACCAGAACGTCACGTTTGCGGCCGCACAGACAAGCGTGGCGGCCGGCGCCACACTCCAGTTGAAACCCGGTTCCGGAAATGTTTCCTTCCAACCCGAGTCGCTCGTGCTGAATGGCGCCGGTGTCGGAGGCGCCGGCGCGCTGGAAAACGTCAGCGGGAACAACACCTGGACCGGCGGGATCACCCTGGGCTCCGACAGCACGGTGAAGGCGGATGCCGGCACCTCCTTCACGATCACCGGCTCGATCGACGGCAGCGCTGCCACCGGACAAGCCCAGACGCTGACCATCGGGGGCCCCGGCAACACCACCATCACCGGACCGGTCAGCGACGGCACGGGCGGCGGCAGGCTGCAACTCGTCAAGAACGATGCGAGCACGCTGACGCTGAACAGCGTCAATTCGTTCACCGGCGCGATCACGATCAACGCCGGCACGCTCGCCGTGCCGGTCAACAACACCTTCGGCTCCCTGACGAACTCGGTGGCGGTGGCGGGCGGTGCAACCTTTGCGCTTTCCGGCGGTAACAGCTTCACCAACACGATTGGCGCACTCACCGGATCCGGGCTGGTCAGCATCGCGGCGAACACGAACCTGAAGGTGGTCAACGGGGGCGCCGACGCGTTCGACGGTCGCCTCACCGGCACGGGGCTGTTCGAAAAGGCCGGTGCGGGCACCTTCACCTTTTCGAGCACGAGCAACACCAGCAGTTTCAATTATGGCGGAACTGTGAAGCTGGACGCCGGCACGCTCGAGTTCCGCGGCGGCTCGTCCACGAACGCGCTGACCCTCACGAACCTGACGCTCAGCGGCGGCACACTTCTCCTGACCGGCTCCTACATCAACGTCGGCACCCTGAACATCACCGCGAACACCTTCCTCGATTTTGGGACCGGCGGTGCCTCGATCCTGAATGCCGCGAACGTCTATATCGCGGCCGGCGTCACGCTCACCGTCCAGAACTGGACCAGCGAGACGGATTTCCTTTTTGCCAATTCCGCGTTCCGCCAGAACAACGGCTCCGGCACGCTTGCCGTGTACAACGCGGTTGGAGCCGTCCCCGAGAGCCAGGTTCATTTCGCCAACGATCCCAACTCGGCCGACGGCAGTCATACGACCTGGATCAATTCCAACTTCGACGGATACACGAATTTCGAGATCCGCCCGATACCGGAGCCGGCAACCTACGGCGTCTGGCTGATCGGTGGTTGCCTCGCATTCCTGGGTTGGCGGCGGCGCAGGCGCTCGAAGTCGGATTGAGCTCTCCGCTCCTGCTGGCAGGCAGTCAGCGGTGCAAGCCACAGCGGAATCTGATTGCGGCGGTGAAAGCGGCACGTGCTCCGGCCGCACGCCGCGCTGAGCTCTCGTCGCCGGCGACGAGGAACTCCGGCCAGGCCCGCCGCTCGTCCTGCTCACCGGCCGGGAAAGCGCACGGCTCTGCGTTCGAGGCAACCCGCGAACGCTCCGAAGCACGTCGGCACGCGCCCAACCGCCGCTGCCATGCCCTGCCGGTTAGCTGATTCGGCCGCCCCGTGAACGCTCAGTGGCCCTTGCGATCGCAGTCGTGATCGCCACCGTCCCTGGAATCGGATCCGTGCTTCGCGTCGTCGTCCCGACCGCAGCCGCCATCCCGATGATGGGTGTCGTCGTCCCGCTCGCAATCGGAGTGATGCTTCGAGTCCGAATCTCCGCCCTGGCCGCACCCGGAAGAAGATTCGCCGGGCCCACCGATTACACCGCCGTGGCTGTTGTTGTAGGCGTCGATCCAATCCTTCACGTTCAGTAGATACGCGCTGCTGTAGTTTTTCGGATGCCCGAGCACATACTCACCGAAATAGACGAACGCGTAGGTGAGCGTTCCGCTGCCTCCAATGTACGCTCCATTTGCATAGTTGTACTCCGCGGCCAGCAACTGCTTCGCGAGCAGGTCCGTGGGTGCCGGGCCATTGGAACCGAGGATCGTGGAAGCCCTCGCCAGCGTCAGTCCGTCGAAGGGCGACAGCGCGAGGGACGCAATGGTGTCCGTGTAGGCTCGCAGGGTCGCGGCGCTCACCTGCGCCCCGTTGCTCCTCTTCGCCAGCGCCTTGTCCACGTTCGTCTTCCAGAACCCCGTCGAGTTGCCGTTCGCCGACATCGCCCCCATCGCGCAGAAGCTCAGTGCGAACCCGGTATCCGGGACGATGACTGCCGAATGGTCGACAATCACCGTCCCGGTTTTCGCAGTCGTGAGCTGGAACCCTGGCATCCTTTGCACGGAAACCGCATAGGTTCCGGGCGAAATGTTGAACTCGTAGGCGCCCGCCGCATTCGTGGCTTTCGTTGCCGCCATTCCCGCTGCACTGGTGAGCGTAACCGAGACTCCCGGCAGACCGAAGTCGTCTCCGTTCCTTACTCCATCACGATCGAGGTCGAAGAATACCACGCCGCGGAGCGGAACATCACTCGGCATCGGAATGGCATTGATGGTGAAATCGGCCGATGCCGTCGCCGTGCCGTGATCGTCGGTCGCCGTCACTTCGAGCACGTGCTCGCCGCCCGCCGCCAAACTGAGCGTGCCCTTGCCCGTCGCGACGAGGGTGTTGATCCCGGTCGGGCTCACCGCAACCGGCAGACCGTCGATCGTCGCGCTCAGGGAGCGGATCCCGCCGGCAAGGCTGCGACCTTCGAAAATGAACGGAATCTGCAGCGCCGCCGAGCCGATGTAATAGTCGTACGAGGCATTCGGTGGCGAGGTGATCACCACGGTGGGCGGCGGAACGACTTCGCTCACCGTGAAGGTGCTGGTTGCCGACGCGGTGCCGCCCAAATGGTCCTGCGCTGTCGCCGTGATCGTGTAGACTCCGGGTGTCGTCGCCTCGAACATCGCGCTCCCGCTCGCGGTCATCGAACCCCAGCCCGAGGGCTGCAGCGGCAGCACGGAGGAGGCGATCGCCGCGCCCGTCGCATCGACTCCGGCGATCGACGCCGCGAGCACGTCGACGGGATTGTTGTTTGCGGCGGCCCCCTGGATGGTCACCGGGACTTGCAGGGCCGGCTGTCCCAGCACGTGCTCGAAAACCGATCCGTCGACCGGTCCACTGATCGCCACCGTGGCCGAGGTGAAGGTGAACGGCGGATCCACGGTCATGTTGATATACGTTCCGTCGTTCGCGATGTTCAAACCCGCCGGCCAGCCCTTCGCGGCGATGAAGTACCTGAAATCGCCGTTGGCGGTGCCGTTCGGAATATCCAGCTGAACCGTGACTGTCTGGGTTTGATTCGGTCCGGAGTACGTCAGGGTTCGCTCGGCAAAGGTCAGAAACCCGGATGCAACGGCATTCGTGAATCCTGCGGGCGCTCCGATCACGCTCCCATCCAGTGCGATCACGGTGTCGACTCCCGACGGCAGGTCGCTCGGCGAAGTGATCCGAAGGTCGTACGCGTGATGGTACGGAGCCGTGCCCTGCAGCGAGATGACCTGGTTCGGGTTGTAGACGACGTAAGACGGAGAGCCACCGGGGCCGTCGTCCTGCGCGCACACCGCCGACGGAAAAATCGACCAAATGAACCCGAGACCGAACAACGTGTTGCGAGCAATCTCTCGAAGCGCCAGACCCGACAGAGCGTCTTTCATAGGCAAGCTGGTTGGAGAGCGCAGGTTAGGCACTTCCCCCTACGTGTCCAGCCAACACCCTATGCGCGCGTAGGGTGTTTCCCTACAGAGTCAACTGCAGCAACTAACGGAGTTCTTAGGCGGAAGGCTTGCCAATTCCGTGCGCGCGGAAGCCCAAATTCCTCATCAACTGGAGGTCCAGGATGTTTCGTCCGTCGAACAGACAGGCGGGCTTGACCATGCCGTCGAAGATCTTCCGGTAATCCAGCTTCTTGAATTCGTCCCACTCGGTGACGATCGCGATGCCGTGCGCGCCTTGGGCCGCCTCGTAAGCGCTCGCGGCAACCGTGAGTCGCGCGTCGTCTTTTCCGGGCCCGAGAATATCAACCCGGATCTCCTCTGCCGGCACTTTCGGATCATACACGACAACGTGCGCCTGCTCGGCGAGCAGATCGCGACATACGGCGATCGCAGCCGACTCACGCGTGTCGTTCGTGTCCTTCTTGAACGCGAATCCGAGCACCGCGATTCGCTTGTCGGCGACGGAATTGAATAGGCTGCGAACGATGCGGGTCGCAAAACGCTTCTTCTGCCAGTCGTTCATCTTCACCACGCTCTCCCAGTAGGCGGAGACCTCCGGCAGACCGAAATGATCGCAGAGGTAGACGAGATTCAGGATGTCCTTCTGGAAGCAGGAGCCGCCGAATCCAACGGATGCCTTGAGGAACTTGGGACCGATCCGCGAATCCTTGCCGATGGCGTTGGCGACCTCGTCGACGTCCGCTCCCGTCGCTTCGCAAAGCGCGGAGATCGAGTTGATCGAGGAGATCCGCTGGGCGAGAAACGCGTTCGCGACCAGCTTCGAAAGCTCGGACGACCAGAGGTTCGTCGTGATGATCCGATCCCGCGGCACCCAGCGCGCGTAGACGTCGGCCAGGACCTTCACCGCCGCATCACCGCCGGGGGTGCGCTCGCCGCCGATCAGGACTCGGTCCGGCTGACGCAGGTCCTGCACCGCCGTCCCCTCGGCGAGGAACTCGGGATTCGAGAGAACCTCGAACTTCACCCCCTTGGTATTGGCGGCGAGGATGTCCTTGATGGTCTCCGCCGTCTTCACCGGGATCGTCGACTTTTCGACGATGATCTTCGGTGTCGCGGCGACCTCGCGCGATCGAACGCGCCACCGACTCGATGTAGCGCAGGTCGGCCGCCCGCCCGGACCCGACGCCGTAGGTCTTGGTCGGCGTGTTGACGGCCACGAAGATGATGTCCGACGCCTCGATCGCGCCGCGGACGTCCGTCGAAAAGAACAGGTTCTTGCCGCGCGCCTGGCGCACCACCTCGTCCAGCCCGGGTTCGTAAATCGGCAGCGTGTCCGAATTCCAGGCGGCGATCCGCGCGGAGTTCATGTCCACGACGCGGACCTCGATGTCCGGAGCCTTGCAGGGCGATCATCGCCATCGTTGGTCCACCCACATATCCGGCTCCGATACAGCAAATTTTCATGAACTAATTCACTTATGGCGCGTTCGTTGGATTTACCAAGCCTGTAGTCGAAACGGCCCGCTAACGACCACAAAAAAGGCGCGGGGTTCGCCGCGCCTGTCGTTTTCGGGACACTCCGGAACTACGCCGGATGTGGCGCCGGCGCCGCTCCGCCCGCGGGCAGCCCTTCAGGCGCGGGCACCTTTGCCGGGGCTTTCTTCCCGGCACTCTTGTCCTCGACCCTGGTCGGCTCGCGGATGATCGGTGAACGGATTTCTCCGAATTGCAGGACTCGAGCACATGCTTGCCCTCGATCGTCTCGAACTCGAGCAACGCGGCGGCGATCTTGTCCAGCGCCTCGCGGTGGCTCGTGATGATCTCCGTCGCCCGCTCGTACTGGCCGCTGATGATGCGCGAGACCTCCCCGTCGATCTTCCGGGCGGTCTCCTCCGAATAGGCCTGGTTCCGCGTGATCTCGCGACCCAGAAACACCGTGTCGTGAACTTTCGCCGTAGGAGACCATGCCGAGCGGGCTCATGCCCCAGTCGCACACCATGTGGCGGGCGATCTTCGGTGACCTGCTTGATGTCGCCGGCGGCTCCGCTCGAAATGTCACCGATCACCAGCTCCTCCGCGATGCGGCCGCCCAGGCCCATCGCGATCTGGTTCAGCATGCGCTTCATCGCGTGCGTCAGCACGTCCTTCTTCGGGATGAACATCGTGCTGCCCAGGCTCTGCCCGCGGGGGATGATCGTGACCTTGTGCACGGGCATGTGGCCGTCGTCCAGCACCGCCTGGATGAGCGCGTGGCCAGCCTCGTGATACGCCGTGAGCTTCTTCTCCTCGTCGTCCATCACCCGGCGGCGCTCGCGGCCGAACTGCACCTTCTCGCGCGCATCGTCCACGTCGATCATCTCGACCTTCTTCTTGTTGCGCCGGGCGGCGAGCAGCGCGGCCTCGTTCAGAAGGTTGGCCAGCTCCGCGCCGGAGAGCCCGGGCGTCCCGCGGGCGATCACGGCCAGGTCGACGTTCTCCGCCAGACGTGATCTTCCGCGCATGCACCCGCAGGATCTGCTCCCGGCCCACGAGGTCGGGCAGATCGACGTAGATCTGGCGGTCGAAACGTCCCGGGCGCAGCAACGCGCTGTCGAGCACGTCCGGCCGGTTCGTCGCCGCGATGATGATGACGCCCTCGGTCGTGTCGAAGCCATCCATCTCGACCAGCAGCGAGTTGAGCGTCTGCTCGCGTTCGTCGTTGCCGCCGCCGAGGCCCGCGCCGCGCTGGCGCCCGACCGCGTCGATTTCGTCGATGAAGATCAGGCAGGGCGCGCTCTTGCGGCCCTGTTCGAACATGTCGCGGACGCGGCTGGCGCCGACGCCGACGAACATCTCCACGAAATCGGATCCGGAAATCGAGAAGAACGGCACATCGGCTTCGCCCGCCACCGCCTTGGCGAGCAGCGTCTTGCCGGTGCCGGGAGGGCCAACCATCAGGATCCCTTCGGAATCTTGCCGCCCATCTTGGTGAACTTCTTCGGGTCCTTCAAAAATTCGACGACCTCGCTCACCTCTTCCTTCGCCTCGTCGCACCCGGCGACGTCGGCGAACGTGACCTTGTCGCGGTCGCGCGTCAGCAGCTTGGCGCGGCTCTTACCGAAACTGAGCGCACCCTTGCCCGCCTGGCGGAGCTGGCGCACGAACAGGAAATAGAGCAGCCCGATGATGATCAGAAATGGAACCACCTGCGCGGCAATCTGCGTGAACAGCGTGGTGGCCGGCTGCTCGGTGAAGGCCTGCGACTTCTGCAGCCGTTCCATGTTGGAGTCGGTCAGCCGGCCGGCAGCGCGGAACTGATTCGTCTCCCCGCGATCACTTTGCAGCTTGAACTCGGGCTTGGTCTCTCCGGTGACCACCACCCAGTCGCGACCGCCCGACGCGTCGGTGCGGATGACTCCCTCCTTGATCTTGCCCTGCTCGGCGAGCTCGACCACGGCCTGCATCTTCAGCACCGCCGGCGAGGTCAGCCGGGCCGGTGAAAGAAACAGCAGCGCGAGCGCCGCCAGAAACAGCGCGAGAAAGAAGATCAGCACCTTCGGCTGGAACCGGTCCGGGGGCAGACTCTTCAGCGGGCGGCGTTTTTTCCTATTGTCGAGATCGGACATTTATAAGTTGGGATAACGGCGGAAAGTGGATGTTCCCCTCGTATAAGTCAATTGACGGTCAGGAGGAATCAATCCGTTTCTTTCCTGCGCGCCGGCTCGACGCTCAACCGCTGGCGGTGGATCACGGCAAACCAGTCCGTGCCGATGCTGTGGCGGGTCGAACGGCCGGCGATCACGTCGTCGAGCAGCGCCGCGAACGCCTGCCGTGACAGGCTCTGGCCGCGCCGCCGGACTCCGAGCCAGCGGTGGAGCGCACGACGCACGACGGCCCGCGGTTTGTTCCGCAGCCGGCCCAGCGCGAGACTACGTGCACCGGCCGGCGGCAGCAACGCGTCGACCCAGGCCTCGAGCGCAGCATCATCCTCCTCGATCAGCTCGCGCGAGAGGGCCGCGCCTCCCAGCACGTCGCGCTCGCCACTCGCCGCCTGCCAGGCCGGCACCACCGCCCGGCGCAGCCGATTGCGCAAAAACGAGCCGCCGCTGTTCGTCGCGTCTTCGCGCCACGGCAGCCGCAGCGCTCGCAGCGCCGCGATGATCTCCTGCTTCTTGAGCGTCAGCAGCGGCCGCAGGTGAACGCGGCCACCAGCCGCTCGCTGCACGGGACGAGGCGCGGCCAGTCCGGACGGCCCGCTGCCGCGCGCCAGTCGCATCAGCATCGTTTCGGCAATGTCGTTTTGCTGGTGACCGAACCACAACGCCCTCGAACGCCATGTGCGCAGCTGCGTGGCCAGAAAACGGTGCCGCGCCAGACGGGCTTCGGCTTCGCTCGGGCTGGCCGGCGGCTCCGACCAGCATCCGCTCGTGAAGTGCACCCCCAGCGCCGCGCAGACGGTCCGGCAGAACCGCCGGTCATTGGCGGAATCCCGGCCCCGGAGGCGATGGTCGAAATGCAGCGCGTAAAGCCGCCGCCGGCGTTCCGGCCAGTGAGCCCAGAGGAGGAGCAGAAGCGCCAGCGAGTCCGCGCCGCCGGAAAATGCCACGACCCAGCGGCTCGTGCGGGACGAGGTGCGGGCCCACGCCAGCGCGGAGGGGTGAAGCCGCTCGAGCGGAATCAGCCCGCCGAGCGCGGACGCCGCGGAACGCCATGCCGCCGGCGTCAGCCGGCGCCGCGTTCCAGGGAGCCTTTCTTTGCCCGCGCTCACGGCAGCGGCATCGCAGGGGGCGGTCGGGAGATCGTGCCCCGGCTACGCAAACGACACGTGCTCCGTCCCGAAATAGGGCACCAGCGCCGGCGGAAGCTTCACGCGCCCGTCCGGCTGCAGGTTGTTTTCCAGCAGCGCCGCCAGCACCCGCGGGACGGCCAGTCCGGAGCCGTTCAGCGTGTGCACGAGCTCGGGCTTCCCGCCGGCGGCCGGGCGAAACCGGATCTGCGCCCGGCGGGCCTGGAATGCCTCGAAGTTCGAGCAGCTCGACACCTCGAGCCATTTCTTCTGACCGGCGGCCCAGACTTCGAGATCGTATTTCTTGGCCTGGGCAAAACCGAGATCACCTCCGCACATCAGGAGCACGCGGTAGGGCAGTTCCAGTTTCACCAGCAGCCGTTCCGCATCGGCCCGCAGCTTGTCCAGCTCCTCGTAGCTGGTCGAGGGGTGAACCCATTTCAGCAGCTCGACCTTGTCGAACTGATGCAGCCGGTTCAGGCCGCGGACGTCCTTGCCGTAGCTGCCGGCCTCCCGGCGAAAGCAGGGCGTGTAGGCGCAGCGCCGGATCGGCAGCGCCGACTCGTCGACGATCTCGTCGCGGAAGAAATTCGTCAGCGGCACCTCGGCGGTCGGCACCGCATACAGGTGGTCGGGCGTCGTCTCGTACATCTGCCCCTCCTTGTCCGGCAGCTGGCCGGTCGCCGTGGCGCTCGCCGCGTTGACGAAGATCGGCGGATTCACCTCCACGTATCCGGCCTTCGTATTCTCATCGAGGAAGAAGTGCAGCAGCGCCCGGACCAGCTTCGCGCCGTCGCCGATGTAGAACGGAAAACCGGCGCCCGTCACCTTCGCGCCGCGCCCGAAGTCGAACAGCTTCTCGAATCCGGCGATCTCCCAGTGCGGGACGGCGTGCGGACGCGGGCTCTCGTGATCGCCGTGATGCGCCAGCACGACGTTCTCCTCGGGCGCGCGACCTTCCGGCACGCTGGCGTGCGGGAGGTTCGGCAGCGACAGCATGGCCTGCCGGAAACGCTCCTCCGTCTCCTTCAGCCGCCCCTCGCGCTCCTTGACCTGCTGCGAGACGGTTCTCATCTCGGCCAGCTTCGCCGCGAACTCGGGTGAGCCCTTCGGCAGCCCGGCCATCGCCGCGTTCGCGGATTTCTGCTGCGCCCGAAGCGTTTCGACTTCCTGCAACTGGCCGCGCC
This sequence comes from uncultured Verrucomicrobiae bacterium, assembly GCA_963705935.1. Lineage (GTDB taxonomy): Bacteria > Verrucomicrobiota > Verrucomicrobiia > Opitutales > Opitutaceae > Opitutus. The sequence goes on from OY970130.1 coordinate 1,494,785, forward strand.
ACGCCGAGTCGATCGCGAGCACCTCGTCGACGTTCACGTCGAGATGTTTTTTCGCAATGGCGGCGCGGACCAGATCGGGCGATTCACGAAGGAGTTTGGGATCCAGCATGGGGGGCCTAGGTATGACGGAGCGGTTCCGCAGAACAAACAAATTTGGCGCCCGCGCGGCGCACTCCGCGGGCGTTTCCCCGAGGTTCGAATTCAATTCTGTCGACAAAGTCGTCGTCGTTCGCCTTCTCGTCCAAAAACCCGCCGCCGTGACCGCCTCTACCACCAGATCCCCGCCTCCGCCGCCCGGCGCCGGAAGCGCGGTCCGAACGCATCGTCGGATCGGCCGGGTCCTGGCGGTGCTGCTGATCGCCGCCGGCTGCCCCGGCCACGTCCGGGCGCAGGCGGATGCGAACGGCGGCGTTGCCCCCGAACGGGCCGGCGGCGTCTACGAATGCCGGCCCGGGCCGTGGGGCGATCTGCAGTACACGCGCATCGTCATCGAGCCCCCCGAGGAGTTCCTCGCCAGCGACTACGCGACGCCGGATGCCGTGCGGTGGGTGTTCCCCGGATACGATGATCACCGGCTGGCCCAGCTCTGGGACGCGGCCGGACTGACCGGACCCCAGCGCCAGCAACTGGCCGCGGGCACGCGGCGGGATCCGGCATCCGGGGCGCTCGTGGTCGTCCCCCCGGCCGACCTGGTGCTCGCTTTGTCCGCCCCGGCACGGACGGTCATCTACTCGGCGCTCTCGGTGTTCCCCGAGAATCCCGACCAGCAGGAGCCGTTTCGCTTCCGCGCCGCCAACGGCGCCGAATGGTTTGCCAACAGCGGATTGGATCCGGCCACGATCACGCTGGTGAAATCCTTGCTTTACCGGCGCGGGGCGTCGCTCCTGTTTTCCGACCACGACCTCGTTTTGCCGCGGCTGCCCACCCGGGAGGAGCGCCTGACGCTGGTCCGCACGCTCGCCCGCAAGTCGACCGTGCTGGTGCAACTCCGCGTCACGCCGCGATCGGACATCGAAACCCTGTCGAACTACTGGGGGCGCGGCCCGCACCGCAAGGACGTGCGCTCGCTGCTCCGGTCGATCGCGCACCGGCCGGAAGGCACGCTGATCGACATCTCGCACCTGCTGCCGCGTTTCGCCCGGGCGCGCATCTTCACCTACCCGGCGGCCTCCGACCACGCCGGGGACGTGAATTACGACTGTCACTGGACTTCGCTGAATTTTTTCAACGACCCGCCCGACAACCGGTTTGCCGACGCCGACACGGTGACGCACGTGCTGGAGACCGAGTACGCGCCGGTCTCCGGCCCCCGGCTGCTGGGCGACATTCTGGTCTTCTTTCGGCCCGACGGCAAAGCCATCCACTCCTGTGTCTACATCGCCGACGAGATCGTGTTCTCGAAGAACGGCTCGTCGCAGGTGATGCCGTGGATCCTGATGGCGCTCCCCGACGTTGTGGCGTTTTACCCGTCGGATCCGCCGCTGCGCGTCGTCGCCTACCGGCGTCGGTGAGTCGGTCCGGGGGCTAGCGTTCCCGGGCCAGCCGCATCCGCGCCCGCTGGAATCGCACGTAGACGTCGCGCGCGGTCAGCAGCTTCATGTCGCCGACCGGGGCCTGGATCACGACGTTCGTCGGCGCGTTGATCGGATAGGGCCCGCTCACCCGCGGATCGGTCGGCCCGAAGATTCCGACCGTGCGCACGCCCAGGGCCGCGGCCAGGTGCATCGGCCCGCTGTCGTTCGAAATCACCCAGTCCGCGCGTTTGATCAGTGCGGGCAGCGAAACGAGACTGGTGTTCCCCGTCAGGTTCAGGAACTGCTCGGAGTGGAACGAGCCGCGATCCGGCACCGCCACGTTTCCCGCCCAGACGACCTTCAGCGAGCGGTCGTTGCGCAGGATGAGTTCGGTCAGCTGTTTGAAACCGGTCCAGCGCCTTTCCGCCCGCCGGCTGTCGGGAAACATCACGATCGGGCGGGTGCCGCCCCGACCCTCGGCGAACTTGAGCTTCAACATGTCCACCTCGCGAAACTTCAACACCCCGCGCAATTCGGGCTTCGCGCCGAGCACGGGACAGAACTGGAGCAGGATGTCGATCGCGTGGCTGCGCTTGCCGGCCGGAGGCAACGGCACCTTTTCGTCGTAGAAGATGCCCGACATCTCGCGGGCGTCGGTGCGGCCAACCTTGGTCTTGGCCCGCACCCGCGACGTCATCAGCCCCGTCCGCAGCAGGCCCTGAAAATCGAGCGCGTAGTCGAACTTCGTCTTGCGCACGTCGCCGATCAGCTTGAGGAAGCCCTTGGCGCCGCCCTTGCGCTCGAACACGAACACCTGGTCGACGGCGGCGCACGCCCGGACGATCGGCGCGTAGATGTCGCGGACGATCCAGGAAATGCGCAGGTCGTCGCATTGGGCCTTCAACGACGTCGCAACCTGCAGGCCGTGCACGATGTCGGCGAGCGAGGACGGTTTGATGATGAGCACCTCTTGCATAGCGCGCACCGTTCAGGTCGGCGTCGCCCGGCTAAACTTCAGCGCGCCTGCGCAAAGGCAAACGCGAATCGCGCGGCACAGTGGTTTCACGGGCCGTCGTCTCCGTTCTCCGGGCGCGCACACAGCTCGCGCAGCGCCTCGATGACCATCGCCGGCTCGAGCCGGTCCAGCCCGCCCGGGGGGGCCACGACCACCCGGTGCAGCGCCGAGTCCGGCGGATACGGGCCGAATCGCCGGGGCGACGTCGGCCCGAAAAGCGCGAGCACGCGGTTGCCGCAGGCCGCCGCCAGGTGCATCGGGCCGCTGTCGTTGCCGACGAACACCGACCGCTGGCGCACCAGCGCGATCATCTCGTCCAGCGGGCATCCGGTCAGATTCAGCATCCGGCCGGCGGGTACCGCGAACTCCGGTTCCGCGCGCTGCCCGGCACACCACGCGATCCTGCTGTCGGGAACCTGCTGGAGCACGCCCTGCATGAATTCCGCAAAGCGCGGCCAGCTCTTCTCCGGGCCGCGGCTGTCGGTGAAGATCACGAACGTGCGCCGGGGATCCCCGCTGAAAAACGGCCGCCAGGCGAACGCACGGTCCTCGCGCAATTCGAGCCGGCCCTCGATCTCCGGCGGCAGCCCGGCGGTTGCCAGGAACGGCCGGAGGATCTCCAGCGCGTGGTGCGGCCCCGCGCCGGGAGGCGGCGCGATGCGGCGGTTGTAGAAGAACCCCGATCCTTCCCGCGCGTCCGGCCGGCCGAGTTTCAGCGGCGCCCGGGCCACCGCCGTCATCACGCCGGAACGCAACAGGCCCTGCATGTCCCAGACGGCATCGAAATGGCGCCGCCGCAGCTCGCCCAGCACCCGCAGGAATCCGCGCCAGCCGTCGCGTCGCCGAAAGATGACGACCTCGTGCACGCACGGGGCGGCCTGCACCAGCGGCGCGAACCGGTCGCGCACGACCCAGGTCACCTGCCAGTCCGGACGGGCGCGCTTCACCGCCTGGACCACCTGCAACCCGTGCACGATGTCACCAAGCGACGAGGGCTTGATGACGAGAAGGCGGTACATGCGCTCGATGTGCGCAGGCTTGTGTCCGCCCGGCTTTCGTTCAACTCAATTTGCCTCCACGCCCCATGACGCTTTCCGCGCACGAAATCGCCGAGCTGCAAGCCACCCTCACCTCGCGCTGGCACGAGAGCGCACCCGCGGCCGCGGACACCGGGCTGGCGCGGCTGGTCCAGGAAAATCACCTGCGAAATTTCCTGCTCTGGCATGAGGAGGACGTCGCCCGCCGCGACGACCTGGGCTTCGAGCCCGTGTACCGCGCCAAGCGCAACATCGACCGGTACAACCAGGAGCGGAACGATTTCATCGAGCGGATCGACCAGCACCTCGTCGACGCCCTGCATCCGCCCCCCGGTGGTTGTCCGCGCAACTCCGAGACCCCCGGGCTGATGATCGACCGGCTGTCGATCCTCGCGCTGAAGGAGTACCACATGACCGAGGAGACGCGCCGGGCCGACGCTTCCGCGGAACACCGCGCCCGCTGCGCCGCCCGGCTGGAGCGGATCCGGGCCCAGCGCGCGGACCTCGCCGGCTGCCTCGCGGAACTGCTCGCCGACGTCGCCGCCGGCCGGCGGACGTTCTCCGTCTATTTTCAATTCAAGATGTACAACGACCCGGCGCTCAACCCGCAGTTGTACCGGCGCGCGCCCACCGTTTGACCGGCATGGACCGCGCCAGCGAAAAATCCCGGCTCTGGCTTCCCCGACAGTGGCCGACGTGGTTCGGCGTCGGCCTGTTCTGGCTCGCCAGCCGGCTGCCCTGGTCCGTGCAGCGATGGCTCTCCCGCGGGCTCGGCGCCTTCGCGTACTGGCTCGTTCCCATCCGGCGGCACGTGGTGCGCGTCAACCTCCGCCTGTGCTTCCCAGAAAAATCCGCCGGCGAAATCCGCCGGCTGGCGCGGGCGCATTACGATTCGCTGGCGCTCGGCTTGTTCGAAACCTGCGCCGCCTGGTGGACCGCGACGGAGCGGCTGCCGGCTTACCGGATCGTCGGGCGCGAGCATCTCGATGCCGCCGTGGCGCAGGGCCGGGGCGTCATTGTGCTGACGGCGCACACGACCACGCTCGAAATCTGCGGCCGCATCATGACGCAGAACTTCCGGTTCGGCTGCCTCTACCGCGATCCGAACAATCCGGTGATCGCCGCGCAGATGCGGCGCCAGCGCGAGCGGCGGATGGCCCTCGCCGTGCACTTCGACGACCTGAAGGGGCTCATCCGCGCCCTACGCGCCGGGCATGCGATCTGGTACGCGCCCGACCAGGGCAAGCGGACGCGGCAGTCGGACATCCTGCCGTTCTTCGGCGTGCCCGCGATCACCAACACCGCCACGGGCAAGCTCGCGGAGCTGACGGCGTCACCGGTCGTTCCCTATTTCGGCCGGCGCGAGGCGGACGGCACCTACACGCTGACCATCCTGCCCCCGCTCGACGGATTCCCGACCGCCGATGTCGCCGCCGATGCGATCCGCATCAACCGGCTGATCGAGGAGCAGGTCCGCCTCGCGCCCGAGCAGTACCTCTGGGTCCACAAGCGCTTCAAGGCCCGGGGACCCGGCTACCCGGAAGTGTATTGACCATGTCGTTTCCGGATCCACGACCGCTCCGGCTGCTCGTCATCCGCTACCGGTTCATCGGCGACACGGTTCTGGCGATTCCGTTTCTGCGCAATCTGCGGCGGGCCTTTCCCGCAGCCGTGATCGACGTGCTCGTCGAGCCGGTCTCCGGTGACACGCTCGCGCACTGCCCGTATCGCAACGAGCTCGTGTACTACGCGCCGCGGCAGAGGCGAACCGCCGCCCCGTCGCCGTGGCCGCGAACGATGCTCGCCTGTGCCCGGCTGCTGCGGGCGCGGCGCTACGACCGCGTGTACATCCTGCGGCGCTCGTTCTCCAGCGCCATCCTGGCGCTGCTCGCCGGCATCCCCCACCGGGTCGGCTTCGGCACCGAAGGCCGCGGCTGGCTGCTGCAGCGGAGCACGCCGTACCCGGACAAGCACGAGGTCGAATGTTTTCTCGACGTGCTGCGCGCCGACGGGATCCCGGTAACCGACACCTACAACGAAAACTGGAGCGATCCCGCGACCGACGAGCACGTACGGACGCTGCTCGCCGCGCGGTCCGCGGCCGGCGGCGACCGCCTGGGCCGCGCCCGGCCACGGCAGGTTTTCGTTTGCGCCAAATCCGTGTTCGGGCCGAAGGACTGGGCGCCGGAACGATTCGCGGAGGTGATTGCGTGGCTCGTTCGCGAACGCGGCTGCGCGGTGCATTTCTGCGATGCGCCGGCGAACGCGGAGTACAATGCAGCAATCCTCTCCGCCATCCCGCCCGACGCGCGTCGGCACTGCGTCGACTGGAGCCGCGACCTTCCGATTCGGGACGTGAATTCGCTTTTCCGACACATCGATCTGGCGTTCGGCGTGGATACCGGGCTGCTGCACGTTGCGGCGTCGTTCCACCTTCCGGTCGTGGCGCTGTTCGGTCCGCTGGAGCCGCGGCGCTGGCATCCCTGGGACACGCCGCACACCATTCTGCGACCCGCGGATGTTCGCGGGCCGCGGCCGCTGCTGAGCGTGTCTGTCGCCGAGGTGCGATCGGCACTCGACCGGTTGCTTCCGGCGCTCGCACCCACGTGACGCCGATGCCATCCTCCCAGCCACCAGCCCGGTCGCGACCGCTCGCCATCCGCTTCGGCGCGTTCGGTGACATGATCCTGATGATCCCCGTGCTCCGGCTGCTCGCGAGCCGGTATGGTGTGCCGTGCGATTTCGTCGGGTCCGGTCGGTGGACCGGCCCACTGCTGGAGCGGGTTTCCGCCGCCGGCGCGGTTTCGCTGCTCTCCAGCCGCCGCGCGCCGTACTGGTTCAACCGCAGCCAGCAGCGGCTCGTCGCGATGCTGCGCGCGCGGCCACCCGGGCCGGTCTACGTGTTCGAGCCGGACGAAAAGCCGCTGAGCTGGTTGCGGCGTGCCGGCATCGGCCGGGAATGGATATGCACGCTGCGCGATCTGCCCCGCCAGGCGGATGAACACATCCTGGCGCACGCGCTGCGGCTCGCCTCCGCCGCGCCGGCCGCCGGTCCGCGCGTGCCAGCGGAACCCGCGGGCGGGTTCCATCCGGATCCCCGGCCGACGCTGACCGAAACGGACCGCCACGACTGTGCGGCATGGCTCGGGCGCCGGTCCCTCGCCGAATCGCCGCTCGTCCTGATCCAGCCGGGAAACAAGAAGACGATGAAACGCGGTGACCGCCGGCGGCCGAGTAATGTCGATTACTGGCCGGAAACGAACTGGACGGCGGTGATCGCCGGCGTCCAGGACGCGCTGAGTACGGCGAGGGTCGTGATCTGCGGCTCACCGGCGGAGGGTCCGCTCGCCGAAGACATCGTCGCACAACTCCCGCCGGAGCGCCGCCAACGCGTGGCCGTCGCCACCGAGGACCTTCCCATCATCCGGCTCCTCGCCCTCCAGGAACGCGCTCACAGCATGATCAGCGCAAACACGGGTCCGGCGCACTCCGCGGCGGCGATGGGTTGCCCGCTCACGGTGATGTTCACGCGCCATCCCCACCGTGCTGCCGCGCTGTACGCGCCGGTTCCCACGACCGCGCCGGTCCGCATCGTCGAACCCGTCGACTCCGCGCCCGACGCCGGGCTCGACCGGATCTCGCCGGAGATGGTGCTCGCCGGTTGGCGCGACGCGGCGCGCCCCTGACCGCGCCGCAATTCGGCATTGCCGCGGCTCGCCCCGCGCGCAGCGTTGCGCGAAGAGCCGACATGCCCCTGCTGAACGTCACCGACCTGCGCACCTGGTTTCACACCCGGACGGGCATCCATCGCGCGGTCGACGGCGTCAGCTTCTCGGTCGAGCGCGGGGAAACGCTCGGCCTGGTCGGCGAATCCGGATCCGGCAAATCGGTCACCTGCTTCTCGCTCATGGGCCTCGTGCCCCAGCCGCCCGGCCGGATCGAGAGCGGCACGGCCATGTTCGACGGCGTCGATCTGCTGCACGGCACCGCCCGGCAGGCGCGCGCGATCCGGGGGAAGCGGATCGCGATGATCTTCCAGGATCCGATGACCTCGCTCAACCCCTACCTGCGGATTTCCGCGCAGCTGGTCGAGCCGCTCGCGATCCACGAGCGGGTGTCGCGGGCCGAAGCGCTCCGGCGCGCGACCGCCATCCTGGAGGAGGTCGGCATCAACGATGCCGCCCGTCGGATTCATTCCTATCCACACGAGTTTTCCGGCGGAATGCGCCAGCGGGTGATGATCGCAATGGCCCTGATCACCAAACCGGAACTGCTGATCGCCGATGAGCCGACGACCGCGCTCGACGTCACCGTCCAGGCGCAGATCCTCGACCTGATCCGTCGGATGCAGCACGAACTCGGGATGGCCGTCATCTTCGTGACGCACGACCTCGGCATCGTCTCCGGACTTTGCGATCGCGTGCAGGTGATGTACGCGGGCCGGATCGTCGAGACGGCCGACACGCGAACGCTGTTCTATTCGCCGCGCCATCCCTACACGCGAGCCCTGCAGCGGTCGGTGCCCGCACTCCAGCCGAAGGGAGCCGAGCTCTACACCATCCCCGGCATGCCGCCGGATCTTTCAAAGCCGCTGCCGGGTTGTCCCTTTGCGCCCCGCTGCGAGTTCGCCCGCGAGAAATGCCTCGCCCGGACGCCGATGCTGCGGGAGGAAAAAGCCGGACATGCCCACGCCTGTCTGCGCGCCCAGGACGGCGAAATCTGACGCCGCCCTTCCGGCCGACCTGCCATGCCTGATCCGATTCTCGAAATCCGCGAGGTGAAGACCCACTTCCCGATCCGCGAGGGACTGCTGTTCCCGCGCCAGACCGGCACGCTGAAGGCGGTCGACGGAGTGAGCCTTTCGCTCGCCCGCGGCGAAGTGCTGGGACTCGTCGGCGAGTCCGGCAGCGGCAAGTCCACCCTCGCGCGAACCATCCTGCAGCTGGTGCCGGCCACCGCTGGGGCGGTCGTGCTCGAGGGCCGGAATCTGACCGCCGGTGGAGAACCGGAACTGCGCGAGGCCCGCCGCGATTTGCAGATGGTTTTCCAGGATCCGTACGCCTCGTTGAATCCGCGGATGACCGTCTACGCCACCCTGTCCGAGCCGTTGCTCGTGCACGGCCGTTGCCGGCGATCGGAGGCCCGCCACCGCGTGGCGGAACTGATGACGCTGGTGGGCCTGGCGCCGGCGTACATGCAGAAGTATCCGCACGAATTTTCCGGCGGCCAGCGGCAGCGGATCGCGATCGCCCGCGCCCTGGCCCTCGGGCCGAAGGTGATCATCGCGGACGAGCCCGTCTCGGCGCTGGATGTCTCGATCCAGGCGCAGATTCTCAACCTGCTCGCGCAGCTGCGGCGGCAGATGAATTTGTCGCTCATCTTCATCGCCCACGACCTGTCGGTGGTGAAACACATCTCGGACCGCATCGCGGTGATGTACCTCGGCCGGATCGTGGAACTCGGGCCGGCCGTCGACGTGATCGAACGTCCCCGTCACCCGTACACCCGCGCCCTGGTGAGCGCGATTCCGATTCCCGATCCCGACGCGGAGCGCGCACGCCGGAGAGTCGTGGCGGTCGGCGAGCCACCGTCCCCGATCGATCCGCCCGCCGGCTGCCCCTTTCATCCGCGCTGCCCATACGCGCAGGACAAATGCAAGCTACGGATTCCGCCGCTGTCCCCGGCCGGGCCGGATCACGAAGCCGCGTGCGTGCGGCTCGACGAGATCTGACCGAGCTCGATCCGCCCGGGATGGGGCGGCGTCCGGAAGCGCAGTCCGAACTCCCCGCAGCGCCGCCGGACCGCCATCACCCCGGACGCAACGAGCCGATCTGCCGGAGCGCCTCATAGGTCGCGATGCCGGCGGCCGTGCTCAGATTCAGCGAACGCAAACCGGGATTCGCGTGGGGAATCGTCACGCGGTGATCCGGTCCGATTTCCTCGTGCAACCGGGCCGGGGCGCCGGAGCTCTCGCTGCCGAACACGAGGCCGTCGCCGTCGGCGAACTGCGCGTCCCAGAAACTCCGCTCCGCCTTCGTTGTGAACAGCCACAGTCGCGCCGGGCCGTCCGGACTCGCGCGGAACGCCGCCCAGTCGGCGTGCTCCCTGACGTCGAGCGCCTTCCAATAGTCCATTCCCGCGCGGCGCAGATTGCGGTCGTTGATCACGAACCCCAGCGGGTGCACGAGGTGAAGGCGCGACCGTGTGAGCGCACACATCCGCCCGATGTTGCCGGTGTTGGGTGCGATCTCCGGCTGGAACAGCACGACGTGAACCATGCGGCGAGTCTCGGGCGGCGACGCGCCGGATCAAGGCTGCTTGTCGCGCATTGCCTTTCATCTGCAAGTTGTCCAGCGTGCCGGCTCCAGCTTCGTGAACCCCGCGTGTAAAACGATCGTCGTCGTCGACGACGAGAAGAGTTATGTCGATTTTCTGGCGACAATCCTCGCGGAGTTGCTGGCGGCGCCGGTCCGCAGTTTCACGCGGCCGCAGGAGGCGCTGGCGGCGCTGCCCGGTCTCGATGTCGCGGTGGTCGTGACCGATTACTGGATGCCGGGGATGAACGGATTCGAGTTCATCCGGGCCGCCTCCGCGCTGCTGCCGGACGTGCCGTTCATCGTCATCAGCGGACATGCGATGCACCTCGCGGACGAGGACCTGAGTTCGTTGAAGCAGCTGCGGGCGATCCTGCCGAAGCCGTTCAGCTACGATCGGCTGGCGAGCGAGATTCTCGCGCATGCACCCGGGCTGCGCCAGTCGCAGCCAGCCAGTCCGGTCGTGCCGCAGCCGGCCGCCGGCGACTTCCGGTAGGCGCGAACGGGGCGGCTACTCGACCCGCAACCCCTCGTTGTCGGCGGAGAGAATCCGAGCCTCGCACGGAATCGATTCCCGCCAGAACGCGGAACACATCGAGGCGGCCACCGGCTCGGCACACGGGCGCCGCGCCACGCAAAGCACGCTCGAGCCGCTGCCGCTCAGCCAGCCGGTGAGGGCCCCCGCCTCGAGGCCGGCCCTGATCGCCTCCCGGCCGCCCGGAATGCTCGGGAAACGGTAGGGCTCATGCACGAAATCGGCGACGGCATGCTGGAGCCGGTCGTATTCTCCGGTCGCGAAAGCCGCGGTCAGGTAAACCGCGCTGTTGATGCTCCGGATCACGTCGGCCAGGGGGAGCACCACGGGCAGTGCCTCGCGCGCATCCTTGGTGGACAGTTCGATCGCCGGAGAGGCGACCACGAAAACCAGCTCCCCCGGCACGGGGATGCGCACGCTGTCGACATAGGCGCCGGTTCCGGGATCGCAGCGCGAAACCGTGAAGCCGCCGTAGACCGCGGCGCTCGCGTTCTCCGGATGCCCCTCGATCGCCGTGGCGATCTCCACGAGCTTCTGTTTCGGAAACCGGCTCAGGTACAGCGCATCGAGCCCCGCCAGGACGCCGGTGACGATCGTGCCGCTCGAGCCGAGCCCCCGCGCCGCGGGCACTTCGCCGTCGACCTGGTAGACGAATCCGGTCGGCTCGCGTCCCGCCGAGCGGAAAAACGCGTTCGCCGCGCGGGCCACCAGTTCGCCGGCCCGCTCGTCGGCGGGCCGCGCGGCGCGGGCACTCAGCCCGTTCGCCCGCGTCAGCGTGATCCGGTTGTACAGATTCAGCGCGAGTCCGAGGGTGTCGAAACCGGCTCCGCAGTTCGACGTGCTGGCCGGCACGCGAACGGTGACGGTGTGGCGCGCATTCATCCGCGACGATAGGATTTCATGGCTTTCGCGACGTCGCGCATTTCCACCTTCTTCTTCAGCGTCTCGCGCTTGTCGAAGAGTTTCTTGCCGGTGGCGAGGGCCACCTCGACCTTCACGAGCGCGTCCTTGAAGTACATCCGCAGCGGCACCAGCGCCCGCCCCCCGGAATCGAGCGCCTGCGCGATCTTCCGGATCTGGTGGGCATGCAGCAGGAGTTTGCGGATCCGCTTCGCGTCGTGGTTGTGGATGTTGCCGAACGCATACTGCTCGATGTGCGCGCCGTGGAGCCACAACTCGCCCTTTTCCACGCGACCGAAAGCGTCGTTGATCTGCGCGCGTCCGGCCCGGATCGACTTCACCTCCGTGCCGCGCAGCTGGATCCCCGCCTCGAACCGCTCGTCGACGAAATAATCGCGCAGGGCCTTCGAGTTCCGGATCTCGGTATAGCGGGTGGATTTGTCAGGCGCAGCCATGGCAACAGCCCTACCTATGAACGAAAAAGGCGGCGCCGGCAATCGCCGCGCCGCCCGTCCGGCAAAGGGGACCGAGGGCTCAGTTTTCGCCCAGCTCGAAGCTGATCTTGCCCTCGATGATTTCGCGCAGGGCGACGTCTTCCGACGAGAGCTTCTCCAGGGACTCGACCAGCGGGCGGTTGCCGCGGCGCAACTGCTTGACGCGGCGCGAGACCACGTTGATCAGCAGGTTGGGATCGGGAATGACCTTGAGCGCTTCTTTGATGTAGTCGTCTCTCATTGGGCGGGCGTTACTCGGCGGTGAAAAACGTTGAGCACTAGGCGGGTCCGTTCGGGCGTCAAGGGCCAATTTCCCGGTTGCGCCGCCACGTCAAGCCGGAACGCTGTTGGCATGTTCATCGGGTGGACCACCGTCGCCCGGCGCGAGCACGCCGAGCAGCTGGCGCGCGACGTCATCAGCCGCGGCCTCGCCGCCTGCGTCCAGGTCGACGGACCGGTCGCCTCGCATTATCGGTGGGAGGGGCGGATCGAGCGCGCCGAGGAGTTCCGGTTGATGTTCAAGTGCACCGCCGCCCAACTCTCCGCTCTCGAGGCGCACGTTCTCGCGAACCATCCCTACGCCACGCCGGAGTGGATTGCCGTGAACGCGGAGCGCGTGGGTGAAAAATACTTGTCATGGGCCGAGGCGAACTCTACCACTCCGCCCCTTTAGCAACTCGCAACCTCGTCTTTACCGCCATGTCACAGCACCGCAGCCTTCAGGGCACCTCCGGCATCGTCATCAAACGCAACGTTCTCAAGCGCTTCGAACGGATCGAAGTGCTCCGGAAGCGCGGCCAGTGGAAGCCCGGCGACCGCGTGCAGGGTCTGCGGAAGACGAAACCCGACGTCTGATCGCCGCCCTCCCCTCCTGCAGGCAGTTTCCGCTGCCTGCTTTTTTTTGCCCCATGATCGACCTGCTCCAGCATCTGCTCGATTTCGTCCTGCATGTCGACCGGCACTTGCAGGAAATCATCGCGACGTACGGCGTCTGGACCTACGCGCTGCTCTTCTTCGTCATCTTCGCCGAAACCGGCTTCGTCGTGACGCCGTTCCTCCCCGGCGACTCCCTGCTGTTTGCCGCCGGCGCCCTGTGCGCGGGCACGGTGCTCAACGTTCACTTGCTGGCGCTGCTGCTGGTCGCCGCCGCGGTCGGGGGAAATCTCGTCAACTACTCCGTCGGAATGTTCCTCGGGCCGAAGGTCTTCAGCCGCGAGGATTCCTGGCTGCTGCGCCGCAAGCACCTCGAGCGGGCCCACGCGTTCTTCGAAAAGTACGGCGGCCGCTCAATCGTGCTTTCCCGGTTCGTCCCGATCGTGCGGACGTTCGTGCCGTTCGTCGCCGGCGTCGGCCGGATGCCGTACGGGCGCTTCTTCTTCTACAATCTCGCCGGCGGGACGGCCTGGATCTACCTGCTCACCTACCTGGGCTATTTCTTCGGCGGAATGGAAGTCGTGCGGAAGAACTTCAGCCTCGTGGTCGTGGCCATCATCGTGATCTCGGTCCTGCCGATTTTCTTCGAGCTGCTGCGCGGCCGGCTGGCGGCGTCCCGCCCCTCCGCGTAACCGCACGATCCGGACTGCGGAGCTTGACGGGGCGTCGGCCCCGCGCTTTATCACCACCTTACTTTTCGCGGGCGTAGCACAATGGATAGTGTAGCGGTCTCCGAAGCCGTCGATCCGGGTTCGACTCCCGGCGCTCGCACCAGTCTCAGCGCGGAAGGCCCGGACCGGGAGCGCGACCTGTAGGCCGCCAGCCGCCGCCAGCTTGCTGGCGCTCGTTTGGCGCGAGCAAGCTCGCTGCCTACGGAATCGCAGTTTACGTGAGCAAAACGAAACACCGTCGACCGCCACGTCCGCCTGCGCGTCGTATCGCTTGCTCGAAGCGCAGGCCCGAAGCCGCTTTCACGACACCTGCTGGTAGAGGTACTTTTGAAAGCCGTCGAAGGCTTCTCCGAGTTTTTCCGGTTCGCCGAGGTCGGCGAGGGCGTCGGAAATCGAGTTGTTGTACCGAAGCCGCAGCAGCGGAATGAGCTTCTCGTGATCGAGCTCCTCCACGCCGACGGTCACGTAGTGCGATAGCACGAACTCGAGGAAGACCTGTTGCTTGCTGTTGAAGTGGGTCGTGATCTCGACCTTCGCCTTGGCCGCACGGGCGGCACGGGTCAGCGGTGGCAGCGCATACGCGACGTGGGCCAGCACGTCGAAGAGGTCGCTCTTCTCGGCGTCGATGATCCGTTGCATCGCAGCGAGCTGCTCCCGGCCGAAACCCTTTTCCGCCAAGCCATGAAGTAACGCGGCGCGTGTGCCGGGGGCGCTCCACAAGGCGCGCAGTTCCTCCTCGTTCTGGAAAAACTCGGGCAGCTTGCCGAACAGCAGCTCCATGAACTGCTGCGCGGACATCGGCGTGCCGTCCGGATGCCAGAAGCTCGTCGCCATCATGTGCTGGATCGTGCGGGCCTTGCCATCGGCCAGCTTGATCTTGATCCGTTCCCGCGGAGGCGGGGATGTTGGCCCGGGACCGGCCGGCAGCCCCGGTGGCAGACCCGGCGGGAGTGGCACCTTCGGCTCCGGCTCGATCGGTTCGCCGTCCCATTCCGGGTCGCTGAAGTGGTGATGGGCCTTCACGAAATCGTAGATCGTGAAGTAGTCCTTGCCGTCGTAGAGCCGCGTGCCCCGGCCGATGATCTGCTTGAACTCGATCATCGTGTTGATCGGCCGCATCAGGACGATGTTGCGGATGTTGCGGGCATCCACGCCGGTCGAGAGCTTCTGCGACGTCGTGAGAATGGTCGGGATCGTCTTCTCGTTGTCCTGAAAATCCCGCAGATGCTGCTCGCCGAGTTCGCCGTCGTCGGCGGTGACTCGCTGGCAATAGCTCGGGTCTTTGCCGGTTTTGATCTGGTTGATGTAGTCCCGGACGGCGAGCGCGTGCAGTTGGCTGGCGCAGAACACGAGCGTCTTCTCCCGCTGGTCGATCCCGGCCATGAAGACATCCACGCGTTTCTTTTCGCGGGCATCGATTTCGATCACCCGGTTGAAATCCTTCTCCTCGTACCGCCTTCCCTCCTCGACCTCCCCCTCGATCACCGTGTCGTCCTGGGTGTAGACGTAGTCGTCGAGCGTCGTCGAAATCTGCTTCACCTTGAACGGCGTCAGGAAGCCGTCGTTGATGCCGTCCTTGAGCGAGTAGATGTAGACCGGGTCACCGAAATAGGCGTACGTGTCGATGTTGTCCTTCCGCTTTGGCGTGGCGGTGAGACCGAGCTGCACGGCCGGGACAAAATAGTCGAGGATGCCACGCCAGTTGCTCTCGTCCTGCGCGCCGCCGCGGTGGCACTCGTCGATCACGATGAAATCGAAAAAGTCCGGCGGATACTCGCCGAAATATCCTTCGACCGGCTCAGGAACCGTCTGCAACCGGGAAAGCCGCTTCAGCTGTTCGATGTCGCCCCCGATCAGCGCGACTTTCTTTGCTCTCGTCCATCCCTGCACCTGCTTTTCCCGAGCAAATGCCTCGTCGATGCGGGAAAACGTTTCGTAATAGATGAGTTTGACCGGCAGTCGCGCTGCAGTGTGGCGTGCCCCATCCTGAGACTTGTGCTGTTCCAGACGTAAGCGAAGGTCTTTTGTGCTTCCGACGTAGAAGCTGCCGTCCGCACACTCCAGGATATACATGTAGCCATAGGCCTCCCGAATTTCTGAGACCTGCTGGAAATCGCAGGAACCCACGGCAGCGCTTCCGGTGGCTGAGCCTGCCGAAGCCGATCCGGTGGCTGAGCCTGCCGAAGCCGACCCGGTGGCTGAGCCTGCCGAAGCCATGAACGTCTGGAAAATGGTGAAGAAGAGGCTGCCATTCTTCGGCACCTTGCCCTTCTTCGAGATATCCGCCGGCGAAATCCGAACCATCGCGTCCTCGGGAAACGCCGAGAAAGCGTTGTAGGCCTGGTTGGCGAGGAGGTTTCGATCGGCGAGGAAGAGGATGCGCGGCTGGCGGACCGGCTCCCGGCTCAGGTTCCAGCGCGCGTGGAAGAGTTTCCATGCGATCTGAAACGCGATGAAGGTCTTGCCGGTGCCGGTGGCGAGCGTGAGCAGGATGCGCTGCCTTCCGGCGGCGATGGCTCCGAGCACGCGATCGACGGCGATGTCCTGGTAATACCGGCTCGGATGCGAGCCGCCTTTGTCCTCGAACGGCACCGCGGCGAACCGGTCGCGCCACCGTTCGGCAAGCTCACGGGCCGCGCGCTCTTCTTTGGTCCCTGACTCGATCGGAGGGAAAGTGCGGGTCCAAAGTTCCTCCGGTGTCGGATACGACGGCACCGAACCCTCGGCGCCGGTCTGCATGTCGATGCCGTAGACGCCCTGGCCGTTGGTCGAGTAGGTGAAGCGGATCGCGAGCTTGCCGGCGTAGTTCTTCGCCTGCGCCACGCCGAGGGTGAACGGCTCGTCCCAGGCCTTGGCCTCGACCACCGCGAGCTTGGTGTTCCGGTATTCGAGAATGTAGTCGGCGGTGAGCGCTTTGCCGCGACGACCCGCGCCTTCGAGCCGGCCAAGGGTGATCGGATACTCGCGCCGGATGCGACTGCCCTCGACCACGCCCCAGCCGGCAGCCTGCAACGCAGGATCGATGTGCTCCGCGCGGGTCTCGGCCTCGTTCACCTTGCGACGAGCTCCCCGAGGGGCTGCCCCCGTTGAAAGAGCGCAATGCCGACCCGCGCGATGTGCGCGGCGACATCCGGATCGGTGTTCGCATCCATGACAATCAGGCTGAAGCGGTACGGCAGCAGCAGATCGTCCAACGCGTCGTAGATTGCGCCGACGGTGCGCCAGTCCAGCGCCGCGCCCTCGAGCGCGAGATCGATGTCGGAGCCGCGTTTGTGCGTGGCCTTGGCGCGGGAGCCGAAGAGCACGGCCTTTTCCACGGCGGGAAAGCGCTCCAGCACGCCTGCGATTTGCCCGACCGTATTCCCGGTCAGACCGTGACGCGGGCTCATGACTCGCGGGTCTCCAGTTGTTGCTCCAAGGCGGACAGCTTGCGCTGCTTCGCCAGCTCCGCCGCTGCGGCCAATTGGGCAAAGGCCCGGCGGAAGCTTTGAAACCGCTGCCGCCAGCGGACATCGGGATTCGGAGGCATGGTGACGGGGGCGCGCGAGCAGGCTAGCCGGGCCGGAAAGCCACGCAAGCGCTAGAGTTGGCCGGAGAAGGCCCGGTGGAGGAGCGACTTTTTAAGTCCGTCGAGCGCGGCGAGCTTTCGCTCGTAAATCCGGGCGAGGCGCTGGCTTTCGGCGGCGAGGGCGTCAAGCCGGGCGGCAATACGTCGCTGCTCCGTGATCGTCGGAAACGGCAGAACGATATTTCTCAAATCCCGGATGTTTATCTGCATGAGCGCGGCGCCGTAGGTCTTCGCCCTGATCTGCTCCTGAACCACACTCGAAATCATGGCGTAGAAACCGAAGCTTGGGCTGACCAGCGACTGCTTAAAACGAATCGGGACGATGCCTCTGGTCACGTTCGCTCCGCTCAGTTCCTTGGAAGCGATGGAAACCGTCCCAGTACTCCCTCGAACGCACAACAGGAGTTCTCCGCCCTGCAACGTTGTTCGACTATATCCCTTCGCGAGTTCGCGGTTGATGCGCTTCAAACCATCGAGCGCGATTTCTTTGGTGCTCAGGTCGGTTGGGCGGACGATAGGTAATCCGTCGGGATATTCTTCGCCGGGTTGGACAATGCCGTACGAAAGGGAGCAATCAGCACCTACGACTTCGTCGAGCCGCTTCTCTGTCCAGCCGGGGCCGCGCTGGGTGAAGACCGCGTGGAGTTGACTTTCGAAAAGAGCGCGGGCGTTTTGGCCGTTCTTTTCGGCATTGGCTTTGGCGATGGCAATCCCCTCAAACGCTTCGTCGAGGATGCCGACAATCCGCTGCTGGTCGGCGAGTGGGGCGAATGCGAGCGGCAAACCCTCGATTTCGGCTTTGTTGATTGAGGCGAAGACTGCTCCTTCCCGGCCTGCGATGTCCGGTTGCAGATGCCACAGTTGGTAAAACAAGAAATCGCGATTCAATTCACCGCAGCTGCGTATGGCGGCCAATCCGCGGCCAATACAAATCTCGTCTGTAGCGAAGTTCACCGGTCCGACCGGTGCGCGAACTGACATGAGGATGTCGCCCTCTTTGGCAACCTTCGTGGTCTGTGTCGTCCAAGTTGTCGGCGATTCGAGGAACTTGTCGCCGAACTCTTTCTTCCCTTGGTAGAATGGCATCCCTTTGCCGGCGGCGTTGTAGTATTTGCCCTCCGGTGACTGGCCTGCGATAACCTCGCACAAATCGCCAATTGTCTTTGTTTGCCACCCCTTTTTCATAGGAGCGCATCGACCTTCCACAGCACTTCCGCGCTCTCGGCGCGGCGGAGGGGATCGAGGGGAATCATGAGAGGCTGGGAACGGTGTAGCGTCATGGTCTGCTGGCTAGCGGCCGGGCTCCCGGTGGCGTTTATCGGAATCATGCGATGGAGGAGTGTCTGGGAGGGGATTTATCCGGCGGTTTTTGTGGCGGGTTATTCCTCCTACATCCCCTGATCGCCATTCCGCCGGGCGAGGCGGGCACGGGTCATCCGCTCACGGAGGCCGCCGCCTTTCAAGAAATCCTGCTCCAGCCGCTTGAGCTGCTGGTCGAGCAGATAATTCGTCTGGTGAATCAGGCAGATGGCGATGTTGGCGATCACCTCCGGCGGGCGGGTCTCCACAAACTCGCGGTAGAGCTCAAACGTATGTGGGGTCTTGCGGCCAAGCCGGCGGACAAACAGGGCCTCCTTGGAATCCTTATCCCAAATGGCATGGTCGCGTACGCGGAGGTAGTCGCGGTAGTCGGCGAGAAGTTCTTCGAGGCTGGCCCGGCCCACGTTGGTGAGCTTGATCTCGGTTTCCTTGGAAGTCTGCGCGGCTTTGCTGCCTTCGAGGATGTTCTGTTTGCCGGAGCGCGCGGACTGGATCATCTGGTCCACGGTGCGGTCTCCCCGGCTGAGGTATTTGTGGGCGAAGCGGTGCGTGATGTCGTAAACAACCTCTGCTTTCTGAAATGAGAGAAGGGTCTGGTAATCGCCGCGCGGGGGAAGGATGCGCTCGGGGGCGGGAGGCAGAGGAGGGGAACCATGGGTGACAGGGGAGTCATGTCTCCCATCACTCGCATGATTCGCATTCCCTCCAGGGGTCTTCATAGCAGCTTGCGGATACGCGTGAGTACTCCGGCGGCCTCTTGGTCGAGACAGGCAATCTCGTCGAGGATCGCCGCGGGGCTGCGGTGCGCGATTTCCTCGACGCCGTTTGGATTTCTCGTGCCGAGGTCGAAGTTCGTCGGATCGATGGTCTTCGCATCCACGCTCCAACTCTTCGGTGAGTCGGCGAACGTCTTTTGCAATTCGATGAACTCGGCGAGGTCGGCGTCGTTCAGCGGATTCGTCTTGCCCAGGTTGCGGCCGGGATCGAGCTGGTAGTACCAGACCTTCCGCGTCGGCGCGCCTTTTTCGAAGAAGAGCACCACCGTCTTCACCCCCGCGCCCTGGAAGGTGCCGCCCGGGCAGTCGAGCACGGTGTAGAGATTGCAGGTTTCGAGGAGAAGTTTGCGCAGGCTCACCGAGGCGTTGTCGGTGTTGGAGAGAAAGGTGTTCTTGATGACGATGCCGCCCCGTCCCCCGGCCTTCAGGATCTTGATGAAATGCTGGAGGAAGAGAAAGGCCGTCTCGCCCGTGCGGATCGGAAAGTTCTGCTGCACTTCCGGCCGCTCGTGGCCGCCGAAGGGCGGATTGGCCAGGACGACGTCGAAGCGGTCCCTGTCCTGAATGTCGGCGAGGTTCTCGGTCAGCGTATTCGTGTGAACGATGTTCGGCGCCTCGATGCCGTGCAGGATCATGTTCATGATCGCGATCACATACGCCAGGGACTTCTTCTCCTTCCCGTAGAACGTGCGGGTCTGGAGCGTGGTCAGGTCCTTGGTGGTGAGCCCGTCCGCTTTGCCCGGGGACCGCCCGGTGCGTGAGCCAGTCGAACGCAGGTAGTCGAACGACTCGCAGAGGAAGCCCGCCGAGCCGACGGCGCCGTCGTAAATCCGATCGCCGATCTTTGGCCGCACGACCTGCACAATGGCGCGGATGAGCGGGCGCGGGGTGTAGTATTCGCCGCCGTTGCGCCCGGCGTTGCCCATGCGCTTGACCTTCTCCTCGTAGAGCTGCGACAGCTCGTGCTTCTCGTTCTGCGAGCGGAAGCGGAGGGCGTCGATGTGATCGATGATTTCCCGCAGATTGTAGCCGCTCTGGATCTTGTTTTTGATCTCCCCGAAGATTTCGCCGATCTTGTATTCCAGCGTATTCGGGCCGGTGGCCTTTTCCTTGAAACGGTGGAGGTACGGAAAGAGCGTCTGGTTGACGAAGTCGCGGAGGTCGTCCCCTCCCATCGCGGCGTTGTGATCGAGCTGGCCGTCCCTGCCCTTCGGCGCCGCCCAGGTCTCCCAGCGGTAGGGCTTGTCGAGGATGAAGGAGTATTTCCTGCCCTCCAGCCTGGCCTCGTCGGCCCGATCCTGCTCGAGCCCGTCGAGATATTTCAGGAAGAGGAGCCACGAGGTCTGCTCGGTGTAGTCGAGCTCGGTCGTGCAGCCGGCTTCCTTGCGGAGGACATCGTCGATGTTGCGGAAGGCTTGTTCGAACATGAGGCAGGATCAGAAAACGGGAACGCTGGCGCAGTCGCAACCGCGAAGCACCAGGCGCGGCACACCGCCGGTGGAGGAGCGGGAGACGAAGGCGGACAGCGTGGCGCGGAAGGACAACTCCGGAAGCAGCTTGCACGGCGGCGCGGCGGCGCGACCGGACGCCGACACAGGGGACGGTAGATTCCTCTCAGGCCGGGCGCCGGCACGCCGATCACAACGGGGATGAATGTGGTCCAGTTTTCGTTCGAGCCGCTGCTGCGCGTCGCCCAGGCGTTCCCGGCCACGCCCCGCATCATGGCCGAACTGGGCCAGCTGCTGCGCGACCCGGGGGCCAACCTCAAGGACGTCAGCGTCCTCCTGAAGAGCGACAGCGCGCTCGCCGCCCGGCTCCTGCGCGTCGCCAACAGCGCCGCCGTCGCCCCCGCCGCCCATGTCGCCTCGATCGAGGACGCCGCCGCGCTGATCGGCTTCCAGGAAATCCACCGGCTCGTGGGCGCCGTCGCCGTCGACCAGTTTTCGCTGGCGAATTTTCCCCTGTACGGGATTCCCGGCCCCCGCCTTCGCGAAAACGCCCTTATCGTCGCGCTGCTCATGGAGGAGCTTGCCGGCCGCACGCCTCAGGATCCGTCGGCGGCGTACACGACCGGGCTGTTCCGGAGCATCGGCAAGCTCGCGCTCGAGAAACTCGCCGCCGCGTCCGGCACGGCCACCCCTTTCCCTGCCGATCCGAACGCCGATCTCGTGACGTGGGAGAAGCACACGTTCGGCATCACCGCGAACGACGCCACCGCGGCGATCCTGCAGCAGTGGCGTTTCCCGCCCGACATCGTCCGGGCGATCGCGCGACAGTTCTCGCCGGCCGGGTCCGAACTCCCGCTGGCGCACCTGCTCAATCTCGCGGCCAGCCTGGCGGACAAGTCCGGTCACGGCCTGCCCGGCGAGCAGCGTTACTGGCTGGCGACCGAGGAGGGGTGTCGCCAGTCCGGCGTCGATCCGCGCCACTGCCAGCGTGCGCAGGACCGGGCTCTCGCGTCGTTCGAGCGGCTGAATCGCGCGGTGGGCTGAGCTTCCCGCCACCGGTGGGGACACGCCGGTCGCGGCGGAAATGCGCCGCCGGTTCCGGCCAACGTCAGTCGTACCGCTACTCGAACGGCGCGCGCCCATCCCGCCGGGGTCACCGACCCCGGCTACACGTACGGTGGGTGCACTACGTTGGGTAGGATGTAGCCGGGCTCGCCGAGCCCGGTCGGCGGAGTCGGCAGCCGGGTAACGCCGGTCTTCCGCCGGCGGCTGGGGTCCGGCCAACCTCAGTCGTACCGCTACTCGAACGGCGCGCGCCCATCCCGCCGGGGTCACCGACCCCGGCTACACGTACGCGGGCGGCTCCTATTTCTTCAGCGCGGCGCAGAACCGCGCCAGTCGCTGCACGCCCTTCCTGATCGTCTCGTCGCTGGTGGCGTAGCTGAGCCGCAGGTAACCTTCCGCCCCGAACGAGCTGCCCGGGACCGCTGCGACCTTCTCCTGGTCGAGCAGCCGCGAACAGAACTCCTCGTCCTTCAGACCGAAGCTCGAAACGTTCGGGAAAAGGTAGAACGCACCCTGGGCGAGCACGCACGACACGCCCGGAATCCGGTTCAGTTCCGCATGCAGGAGCTTCCGGCGCCGGTCGAACGCGGTCATCATCGCCTGCAGCGAAGCGGCGGTCTTGTCCTTTTCCGTCAGGGCGGCGAGAGCCCCGTATTGGCCGAAGGTCGTCACGTTCGACGTCATCTGGCTCTGCATTTCGGCGATGGCCCGGGCGATCGCGACCGGCGCGACGGTCGTGCCGATGCGCCAGCCGGTCATCGCGTAGGTCTTCGAGAACCCGGCGACCACGATCGTGCGCGCCAGCGCCGCCTCGCTGAGGGTGGCGACACAGGTCGGCTTCAGGCCGTCGTAGATGAGGTGCTCGTACATCTCGTCGGAGAGGATGTAGAGGTTGTGCTTCACGGCCACGGCGACGATCGCGGCGAGCTCCTCGCGACTGTAGACGGCACCGGTCGGATTCGAGGGGGAGTTGAGGATGACCAGCTTGGTTCGCGGCGTGATGGCTGATTCGAGCATCGCCGGAGTCAGCCGAAATGCGGTCCGGTCGTCGGCGAGCACGAACTTCGGCACCGCGCCGGCGAGTTTCACCATCTCCGGATAGCTGACCCAGTACGGCGCGGGCACGATGACCTCGTCGCCAGGGGAGCACGTCGCGAGCACGCCGAGGTAGCAGTTGAACTTTCCTCCGGGCGAAACCACGACCTGCTCGGGCTTGACCGCCAGCCCGTATTCGACGCCGTAGCGCTCCGCGATCGCCTTCCGCAGCTCGGGAATGCCCGGGGTCGGCGCGTACTTGGTCTTGCCCGCCTGAAGCGCGACGATCGCCGCCTGCTTGATGTGCTCGGGCGTGTCGAAATCGGGTTCACCCGCGGCAAACCCGCACACGTCTTCACCCGCGGCTTTCAGCGCCTTGGCCTTCGCGTCGATCGCCAGCGTCGGTGAGGGGGACACATTGCGGGCCCACGAAGACAGAGGGAGCGGAGTGGTGGTGGTCATGGAGGAGGGGGACGATTGAACGCGGTCACTAAAACGATCCGATTCCCGCAAAAGCAAGCCCGCCGCGCGAAGATGCCGCGTGCGCTGTTCCGGCTGCCGGTTCGCGGTGCAACCGCCTCGAGCCCCGCAGGTGGAGGCGAACCCGCGGCCGGCTCGCTGGTCGCAATCGGCCGCTCTCGAAACAGGGATCCGCCGGCTCCGGGGCCGGCTGATGGTGCGGGCCGGGAGACCGGTCACACGGCCGTTCCCGGGCGGACCACGATCCAGCGAAACATCCGCGCCAACGGGCGCGGAGGGGAGCATCAGCCACACGTCGGATCCCGACGCGCCGGCTGGCGGCGACCAGCAACCCGGCTTACTTCTTCTTGCCGGCCTTGGCGGGCAGGTCCTCGAGCGCGAGCCGCAGCAGCTCGCCGACGCTCGTGTCCTTCTTTTTCGCGTACCGCTTCAGCATCGTCCGCTGGTCGGAAGTGATCCGGACGGAGATCTGCCGATGGGGGACGGTCACCGGCTGGCACCGGTCGAAATCGAAATGATCCATCGCCAGCCGCACCACTTCGCTGGCGGTCTTCAGTCCATGACCCGCACGGAGCGACTTGATTTTCGCTATGAGTGCCAGCGGGAGATCAAACGTGAGTGGGGCGGAGCTTTTCTTGTTACGGGTAGCCATGGGTCGGAAGCACTAACGGTTGATGTATTCAGCGCAGCCCATCAGGACGCACGGACCGGCGCCTTGGGCAACGATATTTTTCGCAGGGGAACCTCCGGTCCGCGCATCGGGGGACCGATTTCAGGCGCTGCGTGTATCCGGAGAAACCTGCCGTCGAAGAAAGTCGTAGGCCGCGCCGGGCGTATCCGCCACCTGCCATGCCCCCGCCTCGTCCTCACCGACCGGGGTCGGCGAATGGCGGATGAAGACGGTCCGGACCCCGAGCTGCACGCCGGCCCGCACGTCGACGCCGGCGTCCCCGACGAACACCGCCTCGCCGGCGGAGACGCCGAGCAGGCGCAGCGCCTCGGCCAGGCCGGCCGGATCGGGTTTGTGCGACGGCAGGTCGTCTCCGCAAACCGCCACCTGGATACGTGCTGCCAGGCCATGCCGGCGCAGCAGCCACTCGGTCGAGGCGCGTTCGCGCCCGGTCCAGATCGCGAGCCGGCAGCCGGCGGCGCGCAGGTCGTCCACCGCGGGGATCATCCCGGGGAATGGCTCGATCTGCTGCCACGCCTCCATCGCGTACGCGTCCAGCCGATGGAGCGCGGCGGATACGTGCGTGCGGTCGTCGATCAGCTGCTCGAAGATTCGCCGCGGCGGGCCTCCCATCCGCCGCAGCAACTCCCCGTCGGTGAGCGCGGTGACATAGGGCGCCAGGGCGTGCTGATACGCGCGCAGCACCAGCGGCATGCTGTCCAGCAGCGTGCCGTCGAGGTCGAAGACGACAGCGCGAATCGCGGCGCTCACGGGCCGAGGTCCACCAGTTCGGCCGGCGGAGGCGGCCGGACGGCCTCGCTCAACCGGGCCGGTTCGAACAGGACGGGGGAAAATTCGAGGTTCAATGCCGCGGCCGTCACGCCGAAGCGGGTCTTGTCGTGCGAGACCTCGTCCCGCAGATCGAAGGTCTTGGGCACCCACTGCTCGCCCACCTTCTTCAAGTCCAGCAGCGAGACGGTTTTCAGGACGGCGCCATCCGCGCCGATCAGCTCGGTCTGCATCAGGGCGTGGAACTGCGTGTCCAGGTGCACCCGCACGCCCTGGAGCGCGGGATATTTCGCGGCGAATTCCGGCGGCGGCCTCAACAGCAGCACCTGCGCCGGCCGGCCGAGGAAGCGGACCAGCCCTTCGTAGACGAAATCATTCCAGTAGATGAACGGCATCTCGAGGTCGAAGGCCGTCAGCTCCGTGCCCGGGACAACCGGGTCGAACAGCGCGGTCACGCCGAGCATCTCGACGGGCCGGCCCTCCTCCCAGCGCCAGACCGCCGCGTGCGATCCGTTCTGAATCAGGAGCCTTCGTTCTGCACCGCCCCCGGGCGGCGGCACGATGCTGACCCGGGTGAGCGGCCCGCTGGCGTTGCGGCTGCCCCACAGGCTGCCGCGCATCAGCCGTTCCGCGCCGCGCCGCGGCATCACCCGAAGTTCGAACGCGAGGTAATAGCTCCCCGCAATGCCCTGTTGGCGCAACTGTTCGAGGGCCTGGCGCGCCTCGCCGGCCGACGAGATCTGCAACAGGGGCGGCAGGGGGGCCGAAGCCGGCGGACCGGCGCCGGCCATGGCGGCCACCCCGAGGCACGCGGCCACAAAAAAAGCCCGCCGAAGCACGACGGGCGCTGAAAACATCGCCACCGCGCCGCTCACGGCTTCTTGGCGGGAGCAGGCGGAACGGTCTGCGCGGTCGGTCCCGGCTTCGCCGGCGAGGCCGCGGGCTTCGCGGCCGAATTCGTGCTCACGGGCGCGGCGATCGTCGGCAGGCTTTCCGCCGCACCCGCACTGTGCGCCCGCTGGTACATCCGGCCCAGATAGAGCGCGAACGCCAGGACGAAGAACGCGATCGCCGAGTTGATCGTCGCCTTGCTGAGCACGTTGGTCGTATCCGCCCCGAACGCCGCCTCGGCCATGCCGCCGCCCATCGCCGCCCCCATCCCACCGTCGTTCTTCGCTTTCTGCGCCAGCACGACCAGGATGAGAAACAGGGAGGTGACGATCAGGACGAACGTCAGGATTCCGAGGAGGATGTTCATGAGAAGGGTCAGAGAATTCGACCGTCCCGGCCTTTGTCAATGCGACTGTACGGGACACAAGCCGCCCCTGCTCCGCCTCGGCCGCTCCCGGCCGTCCCGCCAGCTCCTGGCCGGAGCCCTGCATGCAGCGTCCGGACGCTCGGTTCGCACGTCTGCCGGTCACGCCATCCGGCCGCGCCCATCCACCCGGCCCGGGCCAGGCTCCACTAGGTTTCGATCCCGAGTTTCTCGAGCAGCCGCTGCAGGTCTTCGTTACCGCGATACTCGATCACGATCTTGCCCTTCTTCGGCGTGTGCAGCACCGCAACGCGGGCACCGAGGTGGGAGGTGAGTTTCTTCTCGATGCCCGCGACGGCTTCCGCGTCTTTCGGCGAGAGGCTGCGGGTCTTGCCCCGGGGCGGCACCGGGCCGGTGCTGCTCTTCCGGTCGAGCACCATCTTTTCCGTCGCCCGGACGCTGAGCCCCCCTTCGATGATCCGCCGGGCGAGCACGCTGCGCTGCGCCGGGTCGGTCACTCCCAGCAGCACCTTCGCATGTCCGACGCTGAGGAGGCTGCGGGCGATGAACCCCTGGATCTCGCCGTCGAGCGACAGCAGGCGAAGCGAGTTGGCCACCGTGGCGCGCGCCTTGCCGACCCGATCGGCCGCCGTCTCCTGCGTGAGGTCGAAATCGCGGATCAGGCTCGCAAAACCGTGCGCCTCCTCGATCGGATTAAGTCCTTCGCGCTGCAGGTTCTCGATCAGCCCCAGCGCCGCGGCGGAGGCATTGCTGGCCTCGACGATGCGCGCGGGGATGGTCTTGATCTTGAGCTGCTGGAACGCCCGCCAGCGGCGCTCACCCGCAATCAGTTGAAACTTCTCGGCGGTCTTCCGGACCACGACCGGCTGAAGCAGGCCCTCGGACCGGATGCTCTCCGCCAGCTCCTGCAATTGTTCCGGCGGGATGTCGCGGCGGGCCTGGTACGGGCTGGGCTCGATCAGGTGCACCGGAACCTCCTGGTATCCGGGCGCGCCATTGGCAGACGGGCCGCTCGCGGCGGCCGGCGGAATTTCGGGCTTCGGGGCGGGAGCCGCGCTGGCGATCAGGCCGCCAAGGCCGCGTCCCAGACGGGATTTCGGTGCTGCGGACATGAGCTATTTGCCTCCCGGGATGAAGAGCGTCTGCCCGGCGTTGATGCGAGAAGGATCGCTGATTTTGTTCGCGTTGATGATGTCGTGGACCTTGCCGCCGGTCTTTTTCGCGATGGTGGCGAGGGTGTCGCCCTTCTGCACCGTGTAGCTGACGCCCTCCTTGGCGTAGTCCTCGGCGAAGGTGGTCTGCACGCTCGGGCGGGTGGCCATGCCCTTGGCGAGCGAATCGATGGCGGAATTGGTTTGTTTCGCGAGCTTCTCGATCTGTTCGCCCACCTGCTGGAGCGTCTCGCTTTTGGCGTTCGCCACGGAGGCGCGGAGGTTCTGGTTTACCATCGCGATCGCGTCGTTCAGCTGGACGGCCGTGACGTACGATCGCTCCGCGGCGCCGGCCTTCCCCCGCAACTCCCCATTCTCCCGCTCGAGTTGTTCGACGCGCAGCGAAAGTTCGCCGACCTTCTGCACCAGCCCCCGCACATCCTCGCGCAGGTTCGCCACTTCGAGCTGGGTGGGGTTTGTCTGCGCCGACGCCGTCGTGGCGAACGCGCAAACCCAGAGCAGACGTTTTACCATGCGACCGAGATTGAACGGCGCGGGCGCGAAAACAAGCGGGTTGTGCAATGTGACCCGCCGGCTCCTGCCCCGCCCTGTCGTCATCTTCGGAACGGCGCGGCCGACACCAGCTCCGGCATCGGGCGCGAAACCAGGACCGTGCCCGGCGCCACGGGCGAGCCGCGCAAATATTCGGCGGCCGGCAGCATCCGGGATCCGGGGCGCTGGAGCCGACGGACGCACAGCACGCCGCGACCCGTTCCGATTTGCAGCGCGTCTCCATCGGCGCCGAGCACGACGCCCGGGTTGGCCGGCCCGTCGTCGCGGGCCGTCGCGAGCCCGAGCTTCACCGTCACGCCGTGGAGGTCGACGCTGCACGCGGGCCACGGGAACAGGCCGTTGATTCGGGCGGCGAGCACGGTCGCCGGCGCGGAGAAGTCCAGTCCCCCGTCCGCCCGCTCGAGCTTCCGGCAGTAGGTCGCCGCCGCCTCGTCCTGCGCCCGGAACTCGAGCGTGCCGTCAGCGATCCGCGGGAGCGTTCGCCGGAGCAGCGGCACGGACGCGCGGGCGAGCGCCGCCTCGACATCGACCGCCGTGTCGCATTCGCCGACCGGCACCCGCTCGACCTCCGCCACCGGCCCCGCATCGAGCCGCCGGACGATCCGCATGAGCGTCACGCCGGTTTCGCGTTCGCCGCTCGCGATCGCCGTCTGGATCGGGGAGGCGCCGCGGTATTTCGGCAGGATTGACGCGTGCAGGTTCAGCGTGCCGAGCCGCGGAATCGCGATGAACTCGTCGCGCAGGATGTGCCCGTACGCCATCACGAGGGCGAGATCGACCCGCGCCTCCGCCAGCCCGGTGCCGACCTCCGGAGTGATCTTCTCCGGCTGGTGCACCGGCAGCCCGCGGGAAAGCGCCCACGCCTTGATCGCGTTGGGCGCGACGCGCTGACCGCGGCCGGACGGACGGTCCGGCTGCGTGTAAACCGCGGCGACCTCGGCGAGCGCCGCGCCGTCGCCCGCCAGCCAGTCCAGCAGCGGGAGAGCGATCGCGTCGGATCCGAGGAAGGCGAGCCGGAGCGGTGGCATGTCAACCTGAGGGATTGCTTCGTCGCGGTGCTCCGCGCAATGCCAAGTTGCGGGACGCTGGACGGCGACGGCCAGCGCCGCCCCGGTGCCCCGACCCTGGTCATTACCGCAGTGTCGCCCGCCAGCGTCGCACCTGCGACGCCAGCTTTGCGAACGCTGCGTCCGTGTCCGGCTTCCGCAGCCCGTCGAGCACGGTCCAGTATTCAACGTGCCGCACGCCCGCGCCGGGCGCGATCGAACCGAAGGCGCCCAGCGTCTCGAATTCGATCATCCGGCCGTTCGTGAACGTCTCGAAGGCGCAGCCGAGATCGGGATACGTGGCGCCGCGCACCAGCGGCGCGTACTTCACGAAGGTGGTTCCCTCGTTCCAGTAGGCGGTCCAGCCGGGATAGGCCGTGATGCCAAGCTTCTGGGATTCGGTCGCCGCCGCGACGTCGATTCCGAGGAAGTCCCGGTGCAGGTCCCAGACCGGCATCGACAGGTCGGTGTAGGTCCACGGCACGAGCGCATAATTCGGCAGCAGGTCGCCGCCGGCGTGGCTGCCCTTCGGCAGGAACGGCAGGACGCCGTATCCGCCCGGCCGCAGCATCGTGAGCGCCCAGGGCGCGCACTCCACCGCCCAGAGGCCCCGGTTCGAGAGGGTGTGCGTGATCCGGATCGTGCGGTCCCCGGAAATCTCGAGCGTCATGCCCTTCACGATGCCTGTCCGCGGCTCGACCGGCTGGGTCAGCGCCACGCCGTGCGGCAGCGGGCGGACGGTCAGCGGCTCGTCGTCGGCCTGATAGGTCCGGACGATGTCCTCGGGCGAGTGCCACAACCGGTGTCCGCCCCGGAAAAGATATCCGTTGCTGCGCGTCTCGTCGGCCGGCAGTTCGAGCAGGAGGTTGCGCCGGCGGCCGGCGCGCGAGCGCAGCGAGACGACCCGCGGGCCGACCGCGGTCGTGACGACGAGTTCGAGGGCGCGGGTCGCGAGCTGGAGCGCTTCGCCACCGCGATAATCAGTCTTCGACGGTTTCATGAGAAGAGTCGTCCTTCGCCTCCGCCTCGCGCCATTTCGGCGACGGGCCGTCGCTCCGCCCCTGGCCGGAGCGCGCCGGCGGGGCGTCGCGGTGCTCCTTGCCGACGAGTTCGAAGTGGATCGGGCAGCCGCCGAGGCCGAATTCCTCCACCACCCCCGCCTCGAGATAGCGCCGGTACTGCTCGGTCAGCTTCTCCTCCCGATTGCAGAACAGCCGGATCCGGAAGGGGCGGTTGCCGGTCTGCGTCACGTAGTACACGCGAAACCGCTTGCCGCCGACCGCCGGCGGTGGCGTGCGCTCCGCCAGGAAGCCGATCACCTTGTTCAGCTTCGCCGTCGGCAGCTTCACGTCCAGCGTGCGGTTGAGCTTCACCGCCGCGTTGAGCATGCGGTCGATCTCGTATCCGCTCATCGCCGACACGAAGATGACCGGCGATCCGGGCGTGAAATAGAGGCGCTCAAACAGGGCGTGCTCGTATTTTTCGCGGTAGTCGCGCTCGCTCTCGTAGGGCTTGAAGCCGCCCTGGCTCTTGAACGCCTGCCGCACGAGGTCCCACTTGTTCACCACGACCACGATCGGCTTGTGCTCCTTGACCGCCTCGCCGGCGATCGCCTTGTCCTGCTGGGTGACGCCTTCAACCGCGTCCAGCACCAGCAGCACGACGTCGGTCTGGCGGATCGCGTCGAGTGCGCGCAGCCGCGAAAAATACTCGATCGGCGAGGCCAGCTTGGTCGCGGCCTTGATCCCCGCGGTGTCGATCAGCCGGAACGGGTACAGGCGGCCATCGCGGCCCCGAAAATCGAACGGCAGTTCCACGGCATCGCGCGTGGTGCCGGGCATTTCGCTCACGATGAGGCGGTCGCTTTGCAGCAGCCGGTTGCTCAGCGAGGACTTGCCGACGTTCGGCCGGCCGATGAAGCACACGCCCAGCGGGCGCGGCGGATCGCCCGCCCCGGGCGTCTCGACGGGGGCCGCTCCGAGCGCCTCCGTGATCGCCGCGCGCAGCTCCGACTCGCCGCGGCCGTGTTCGGCCGAAACCCGCAGCGGCTCCCCGAGGCCGAGACCGTACACCTCGCCGAGCTGGATCTTCTCGTCGTCGAAATCGGCCTTGTTGATCACCAGCCGGACGGTCTTGCCGCTCTTGCGAAGCATTCGCGCAATCTTCTCGTCGAGCGAGGTCAGACCCGACAAGCCGTCGATCACGAACAGGATCAGCGAAGCCGTCGCGATCGCGAAATTCACCTGCTCCTCCGAGGCGGCGGTGAGCGCGGCGGGCGTGTCGATGCCACGGAAGCCGATGCCGCCAGTGTCGAGCAGGGTGTAGCCGCCGTCGGCCACCTCCGTTGAAATCACGTCGCGGGTCACGCCCGGCTGGTCGTGGACGATCGAAATGCGCTTGCGCGCCAGCCGGTTGAAGAGCCGGCTTTTGCCGACATTGGGTCGGCCGACGATGGCAACGATGCGGGGCATGAGGAGGGAAGAAGGTAGAGTGCCGAATGAGATCAGCCAGCGCAGAATGCGCCCGAACGCGTCATTCCGCGTTTATTCCTCCCGCTTCAGCCCCGGCGCCCGGCGACAAAGCGCTCGATCCGGTCGCAGGCTTCGACGATCTGCTCGTAGCTCGCGGCGAAACAGGCCCGCACGTGTCCGGCGCCGTTCACGCCAAACGCGGTGCCGGGCACGACGGCGACCTTCTCCTGCTGCAGCAAGCCGACGGCGAACTCCTGCTCCGTGAGCCCCGTGCCGGTCACATCCGGAAAGGCATAGAAGCTGCCGCGCGGCAAAGCGCAGCGAAGCCCGATCTCGTTCAGGCGCCGCACGATCAGGTCCCGGCGGCGATGATACTGCTCGCGCATCCGCACCACGCTGTCCCAGCCGTGCTGGAGCGCCTCGGTCGCGGCCTCCTGCGCCACGATCGAGGCGCAAAGCATGGTGTACTGATGCACCTTCATCATCGCGTCGATCAGCCCGGCCGGGCCGCAGGCGTAGCCGATCCGCCAGCCGGTCATCGCAAACGCCTTGGAGAATCCGTGCAGGAAGATCGTCCGCTCCGCCATTCCCGGCAGGCTGGCGATGCTGGTGTGGCTGCCGTCGAACGTCAGCTCGGAGTAGATCTCGTCCGTCAGCACCAGCAGGTCCTTCTCCCGGCAGAACGCCGCGATCTCCGCCAGCTGCTCGCGGGTGCACGTGCCGCCGGTCGGATTGCAGGGCAGGTTGAGCATCAGCAGCTTCGCGCCCGGCTCCCACGCCGCCCGCAGCGCGGCGGCCGTCAGCGCGAATCCGTCCCGCGCAAACGTCGGCACGGCAAGACCGGTGCCGTGCGCCAGCGCAACGCCGGGGTGATAGCTCACGTAGCAGGGCTGATGGTACAGCACCTTCTCGCCGGGGTTGACGAACGCGCGGCAGGCCAGATCCAGCGCCTCGCTCACGCCGACCGTCACGAGCACCTGATCCTCGGGCCGGTACGACACCCCGAAATGATGCTCGACGTACGCGGCGATCGCGCGGCGCAGCTCCGGCGTGCCGAGATTGGAGGTGTAGTACGTCTTCCCGTGCTCGAGCGCGTAGATCGCCGCTTCGCGGATGTGCCACGGCGTGACGAAGTCCGGCTCGCCCACTCCCAGCGAAATCACGTCCTGCCCCTTCATCCTCGCCACCAGCTCGAAGAAGTCGCGGATGCCGCTCTTGGGCAGCGCGGACACGTGCCCCGCCACCCACCGTTTCGGGTCCTGGTTCATCGCATGCGGCCCCGCCGGTCAGGGCGAGACGTTGAGCCGGGAGCTTTCCGCGTCGCCGTTGCTGAGCAGGAAACCCTGTTCCTTGTAGCAGCGGAGCATGAAATGCGTCGAGGTGGACAGCACGCCCTCGATCGTGGACAGCTTCTCCGAGACGAAGGCGGCGACCTTCTGGAGCGAGCCGCCCTTGACGAACACGAGCAGGTCGTAGGCGCCCGACATGAGGTAGCACGACTCGACCTCGTCGAAGCGCGCCAGCCGGTCCGCCAGCCGGTTGAATCCGCCCCCGCGTTCGGGGGTGATCTTGACCTCGATCACGGCCCGCACCGCGGCCGCGGCGGCGGCCTCGCGCGAGAGGTCGAGCACCGGGCGCCAGCCGAGAAAGATCTTTTCCTTTTTCAGCTGCTCGAGGTGCCGTTGAACTTCGGCTTCGGAAATCCCCGCGACCGCCGCCATCTGGCTGGTCGTGAGACTGCCGCCGTCGATCAAAAGCTGCAGGACCGGGTTCATCAGGGGCCGGGTTTATCCGGGAATCCCCGAATTTTGACCAGCGCGAAATGAAAATCGCGCAAATTACTCAAGCCTAGGCGGTTTGTACCGATCGCTGCCCGCAGGTCCCTTCGCGAGATGAAAATCCTGGTCGCTGATGATGAGGATGCGTGCCGCAATCTGCTGCAGGAGATATTTGCTTCCGATCCCACCATCGATCTGACGATGGCCCGGGATGGAGCGGAAGCGTGGTGGCATCTGACCGAGCCGAACCAACGCTTCGACGTCGCGATCTTCGACGTGCGCATGCCCGTCGTCGACGGCCTTCAATTGACGGAGCGCGTGCGCAGCGTGATCACGCTGCGCCACCTGCCGGTCGTGCTCTGCACCGGGGTGAGCGATCGCGAGACGGTCGCGCGGGCCGCCCGGCTCGGCATCGCGAGTTACATCGTGAAGCCTTTCACCCCTGCCGGGTTGCGGGAAAAGATCAATTCGCTGGTGGTTTGACTGGCCGCGGGCGCGGGCCGCGCTATTCAGGTTGGACGAGCCGGCCGCGGAGGGCCGGCCGACGAACGCACCCAACGCCGCTTCCCGCCCCGATCCTGCCATGAAAATCCTGCACGCAGACGACGACGCGGTATGTCGCGACGTGATCCGGCTCATCCTGGAGTCGGAGGGGCGGCACAGCCTCACGACCGCGGTCGACGGCGAGGACGCGTGGAAACTTCTGACCGATCCGACGCGCAGCTTCGATCTGGCAATCATCGACGTCATGATGCCGCGACTCGACGGACTCGGATTGCTCGAGCGCATCCGCACGACCCCCGGCATCGGTGCACTGCCGGTGATTTTTTGCACGGCGCTGAACGACCGCAACACCGTTGGCCGGGCCGCCCAGCTGGGAGTCAGCCAGTACGTGGTCAAACCCTACAAGAAAGCATTGGTGCTCGAGCGGGTCCGGGCCGTCGAAGCCGACGTGATCAAGCACCTGCCCTGCGAGGACGCGGCCGTGGTGGCGGAGCGGCTCGGCGTGTCCGTCGAAGTGCTCGGCGGCCTGGCGAAGAACCTGGTCGGCGAGATCAAGGCCTGGCTTGCCGCCGGCGGCCGCGCAAACGAGTCCGCGGAATATCAGCGACTCGGAATCGCGGCCAACGGATTCAACGGCGCCTGCCTGAGCCTCGGGCTGCCTGCGCTGGCCGAGGAAATGCACGTCATCGAGGCGCTTCTCCTCGGTCAGGCCGGCTCCCAGCAGCGGTCGATTTCGCTGTCTGCGCCACCGGAAGTCGCGACCGGTCTCCAGCGCGTGCAGGCCCAGCTCGATCGCGTGATCGACGCCCGCAAGCTGGCCGGCTGAGCAACTCTGGATCGGAGCGGGCCGTCCGGGGCGACGCGGGCTTTGGCCCCGAGGCCACCTGCCCACCCGCGCGGTTCGAGGCCCGGTCACGATAGGGGTAGGCACGGCGCATTGAGTTGCGCCGCGCCTCCCTCCGAACCGGACAGGCGGATTTCCCGCATCCGGCTCTCCAGTCAGCGAGTGGCTCTCAAGGAGACTGACGGACCAAGACGTAAGCCTGTGTCAGACTGAACAGGCCGCGCTCGGCGAAGTAGTGATTGGGCCAGTGACGATGATCGGAACCGCGGTCACGACCACTCTTTCCCTGTCGTTTGCGCAGGATGGCGCGGAGTCGTCCGCGGACATACGCATCCAGCCGGGGAAACGTCGTGCGATGGCTGTGTTGGAAGTAGCCAAACCAGCCGCGCAGCATCCGATTGAGGTCATCGATGCAGCATTCGAGCGAGTGACCATAAGTCCTCGGCGTCAGCTCACGGATGCGGTCCTTACACCGATCCATGGACTTCCTCCTCGGCCAGCGGTAACCGCGTTCGAAGTGATAGCCGAGGAAGTCGAAGCCTCCCGGCTGGGTCGCATCAACGATCCGGGTCTTTTCCGGGTGCAGCGTCAGACCGTGCTGCCCCACCCACGTTTGCACGCGAGCGAGGGCGGCCTGTGCTTGTTCCCGGCTCCGACACAGCAGGACGAAGTCGTCGGCGTAGCGCACCATCTCGAGGCCACCGTCGGCCATGAGGTGGTCGAGCGGATTGAGGTAGATATTCGCCAGCAGCGGACTGATGACCGCTCCTTGCGGCGTACCCTCCTCGCCAGCCTCGTAGTGGCTAAGCCCATCCATCACCCCCTGTTCGAGGTAACTTTGGATGAGGGCCAGCACGCGACCGTCCGCAATACGTTCCCCGACTCGTTCCATCAACCGCCCATGCGGTATCGTGTCGAAGTAGCCTTTCAAGTCCGCGTCGACGATCCAGGTGCCGCCCTCGTCAAGGAGGTGCTGCACCCGGCGTAACGCGTCTTTGCAACCACGTCCGGGCCGGAAGCCGTAGCTGTGCTCGGCAAACGTCGCTTCGAAGATCGGTTCCACGACCATTCGCAACGCCGTCTGCACGATCCGATCCCGCACCGTGGGGACGCCCAAGGGGCGCTTTTCGGACGAGCCGGGCTTTGGTATCCAGCACCGTTTGACCGGACTGGGCTGATAGGTCGCCTGACGCAGTTGCTCATTCAGGGCGAGCAGCCCGCGGGGGCAGTCTTTGGCGAAGCGACCAATCGTCATGCCGTCCACGCCACTGCCGCCGGCGTTGGACCGCACTTTTTCCCAAGCCAGTCCCAGGGTTCGTTGCGCATACACTTTGTCGATCAGGCTGAACCACTGGTTTCCTTTCACCCCTGTTTCCAGGGCCGTCAGCATGCGCTCGGTCCACACCGCCGGTTCCGCCCACCCCCAGCGGGAGCGGACGTCTCCTCCTTGCGTAGCCCTCGCGGGCACTGGCGGAGGGGTGGCTTCCAACGTCGTGTTCATCGCGCATTCGCCTTCCTGCGTCCCTTCGCTCCCCCGGCGTTACCCGGCTTCACGGCTACTATGGACGCTCTGACTCCGGCTCGACTCAGTCCGTCGGGCCGGTCTCTCCACTTATCCCATGATCCCTTCCGATCGTTCCCGCTCCAACCACACCCACCCCGTCCTGTCTCCAGTGTTGGCAGTTCCTGGACCGTGACAGGCTCGCCGCTCGCGCGGCAGGCTTCGCCTTTGCCTAGCAGGCTCGCCCGGAGCACATGCCGAATCGAGTTCACTTGCGTTCGGGACCGATCTTCCGTCTCCGGCTGCTCCCCACCCCGCATTGCTGCGACGCAGTTGCCGTCGACTGCACCCCGGTCTCTGCCCCCGGGGCGGGACTGACTTTCACATCCTGAGTTCATGGTTTCATGGACGCACTAGGCCGCCAGCTCGCTGGCGGCCTGCGCAGTTGCATCCCGGCGCGAATCACTTCAACCGTGAGGTGATCATGTTCGAATCGCTCACGGAAAAACTGGGACAGGCGCTGCGCAATCTGCGCGGCGTCGGCACCCTGACGGAGGAAAACATGGCGGAGGCGCTGAAGGAGGTGCGCACCGCCCTGCTGTCGGCGGATGTCCATTTCAAGGTGGCGCGGGAATTCGTCGAACGGGTCCAGCAGCAGTGCGTCGGCCAGCAGGTCACGAAGGGCATCGCGCCCGGCCAGCAGGTCATCAAGATCATCCACGACGAACTGGTGCGGCTGCTCGGCGAGGGCAGCACGGCGCTCTCGGGCGATCGCCCGCTGCGCATCCTCATGGTCGGCCTCCACGGATCCGGCAAGACGACCTCGAGCGCCAAGCTCGGCCGTTTGCTGAAGAAACGCGGGTATCGTCCACTCGTCGCCGCCTGCGACGTGTACCGCCCGGCCGCGATCGACCAGCTCGAGATCCTGGCCCGCCAGGAGGAACTGGGATTCTACGCCGATCGTTCGTCGCTGGATGTGCCGGCGATCGGCGCGGCCGCGCTCGAGGCGGCACGCACCGCGACGGCCGATTGCGTCATCTTCGACACGGCCGGCCGGCTCCAGATCGACCACGACCTCATCGAGGAGGTGAAGCTGCTTCGGGCCCGGATCCAGCCCCAGGAAGTGCTGCTGGTGGCCGATGGCGCGCTGGGCCAGGAGGCGGTGAACGTCGCGCGAACGTTTCACGAGGCGCTTCAGCTCACCGGCCTCGTGCTGACCAAGATGGACGGCGACGCCCGCGGCGGCGCGGCGCTGTCGATCAAATCCATCACCGGGGTGCCGATCAAATTCGTCGGCACCGGTGAGAAGACCGCCGACTTCGAGCCGTTTTATCCCGACCGGCTCGCCTCACGCATTCTCGGCATGGGCGACGTCGTTTCCCTCGTCGAAAAGGCGCAGGAGTCGATCGACGAGAAGGACGCCGAGAAGATGGCGGAGAAGCTCCGCAAGGCCGACTTCAACCTCGAGGACTTCCTCGGCCAGATGCAGCAGGTGAAGAAAATGGGCTCGATGCAAAGCATCCTGGGAATGCTGCCCGGCATGAGCGGCATGCAGGTGCCCGACGGCGCCGACGAGCAGATGGCGCGGACGGAGGCGATCATCAAGTCGATGACCGTGCAGGAGCGCCACAAGCCCGAGATCATCAACGGCAGCCGGCGCAAGCGGATCGCCGACGGCTCCGGGACCCGGATCGTCGAGGTCAATCAGCTGCTGAAACAGTTCCAGCAGATGCAGCAGATGATGAAGCTGATGAAGGGCGGCGGCAGCCGGAAGATGATGCGGCAGTTCGAGGCCATGCGCGCCAAGGGCGGCCTGCCCGGAATGTAGGCGGAGCCCGGCGCCATCCACCCCGTACTCCCGCGCCAGCTTCGGCGCCAGCTATGCGGGAATCAGCTCGACCAATTGGCGCAGAACCGTACGTTGCGCTTCGGCTCGGTTGGGCAGGTTGCTTTTTTCACACCCTGCCTTTGGCAGGACTAATCGGTCCAGCCGAGCCGCCTTTTCCTTCCCCGCTATGGGACGGCTGTGGTCGGAGACCGGCGCCACTCGGACCGACAGCGTTTGGTGTAGCCGGGCTCGCCGAGCCCGGGCCTGGAGTCCGGCTTCGGGAGCGAGCACTGCTTGGTGCCCGAAGGCCGGGGCCGGCGGCGGAGCGCTGGGGGGACGCGTTTCGCCGGTCGCAGACCGGCGCCACTCGGACCGACAGCGTACGACGGTGTGGGATACGGGCGCGACTGACCTCGGCCAGTCTCCACGCTCCGCCGTGCTCACTCCGCCCGCAACGCCTCGACTGGGTCGGCGGCAGCGGCGACGCGTGCCGGGATCCAGGTGGCAATGAACGCCACGACGAAGATCGCCACGCACGTGAGCGCCAGGATCGAGTAGTTCTGCGCAATCAGATTTCCGAGGCTCTGGCGCAGCGCGAGACCGAGCAAATAGGATCCCACGGCCCCGAGACCGAGTCCGATCAGGGTCAGACGGAGACTGCGGACCAGCACCAGCCGCATGACGTCGATGCCCCGGGCGCCCAGGGCCATCCGAATCCCGAACTCGGACATCCGCTGGCTGACGTTGTTGGCCACGATGCCGTAGAGCCCGACGCTCGCGAGCACCAGCCCGAGCAGCGCGAACGCGAGGAGGACGCCATTGATCACCACGACATTGTGCAGGAACTGGTCGCGCATGTCCTCCACCGTCCACACGAACCGGGCGGCGACGTCCGGCGAGACCTCGGCCACCACGCGGCGAACATCGTTCCCGAATCGTTTCGGATTCGGCCCGCGGACCACGACCTGGAACCACGACCACGGGTTGTGCGTGAGCGTGGTGTAGAACTGCATCCGCGTCGTCGGCTCGGTGAACGCGATGGCATCGTCCACGTCCGCCACGACGCCGATGACTTCCCGCAACGTGATCTTGCCGTCGGCCGCCTTGGTGCCGAGGCGCTTTCCAATCGCACTTTCCTTCGGCCAGAAATTCTTCGCCAGCGTCTGGTTCACGACCGTCTGCTCGACCGAGGTCGGAGCCACATGGTCGGGGAACAGCTTCCCCTCGAGCAGCCGGATGCCGAGCGTCTTGAAATACCCGGGAGTGACCAGAAACGTGTTGGCCTTCGGCAGATTGGACTGGCCGGAGTCCTGGCCTTCCTTGAATACGTCCTCGGTGCGGTTGTTTCCGCCCGTCGGCAGCATGGAGGCGAGGGCCGACGCCTCGACGCCGGGAATCGCGGCGAGGCCCCGCGCCAGCGACTCCTGGAAGGTGCGGCGTTTCTCCGCGGTGTCGTAGATCCGCTCGTCGATCTGGACGTTCGCCGTCAGGATCGACTCGGTGTCCCAGCCCGGGCGGGCATTGATCGTGCGGTCGAGCCCGTGGATCATCATGCCGGCGACCG
This sequence comes from uncultured Verrucomicrobiae bacterium, assembly GCA_963705935.1. Lineage (GTDB taxonomy): Bacteria > Verrucomicrobiota > Verrucomicrobiia > Opitutales > Opitutaceae > Opitutus. The sequence goes on from OY970130.1 coordinate 1,533,885, forward strand.
ACAGCAAGGAGAGCGAAAGGGCGACCTGGCCGACGACCAGGAGCCCGCGGATCCAGCCCTGGTGCCGTCCGCCGGTCGAGCCGCGCGTCTGCTGCTTCAGGATCTCGTTGACGTCGGTGCGGGCGGCAAGCCACGCCGGGACGAGGCCGAAGCCGAGGCCCGCCAGGATGGAAATGCCGGCGTTGAAGAGGAGCACGCGGCCGTCGAGCGGCAGGCTGAGCGTGGTGAAAAGTCCGAGACGGACGTTCCGGCCGATGATCTCGTTGCTCCAGCCGGCGACGAGCAGGCCCAGCGCTCCACCGGCGAAGGAGAGCACGAGCGCCTCGATCAATTGCTGCTTGATCAGGCGCCACCGGCTCGCGCCCAGCGCCGAGCGAATGGCGAGGTCGCGCAGCCGGCCCGCGGCCCGCGCCATCTGGAGATTGGCGAGATTGGCGCACGCGATCGCCAGGATGGCGGCGGCGAGTCCGAGCAGCAGCGTGATGATGGCCTCGTTGGCGGAGCCTCCCACGCGCCCGGCGGCCTGCATCCGGAAATGGTAGTTCTGGTAGAGCCGCGGGTGATCCTTCGCCCAGCGTGCCGCCAGCGGGGCGAGACTGGCCAGCGCCTGCGGGGGAGTGACGCCCGGGGCGAGCCGGGCCAGGATGCCGAATTCGCGGCGGTCGCGCGCCGTCAGCTGCTCCGGCGCGTACACCAGCGGCCGGAAGTATTGGGATTCGCCGAACATGAAGATCGACGAGTACGCTTTGGGCAGGACGCCGATGATCGTGAAGACCCGGCCATTGATCCGCAGGGTCTGGCCGATCACGTCGGGCTTGGCGCCGAATTCCTTCCGCCACAGGTCCTCGGTGATGAGGGCGACGGTATCGCGACCCGCGACGCATTCGTCGGCGGTGAAGGTGCGACCGAGGAGCGGCGGCGTTTCCAGCACTTTGAAGAGATCCGCGGTGACCGCGGTGCCCTGCCTCGATTCCGGCAGTTGTCCGGGCAGCGTCACGGTTTCAAGCTGGCCCGACTGGACGCCGAACACGCTGAACGCCTGGCTGGGGTGCGCCTGCAGTTCCTGAATCTCCACGGCCGAGAGCCCCAGGAACTCGGCCTGGGGCATCTGGCCGTTCAGCGTGACGATCGACTGCGGCCGCGGAAATGGAGCCGTGGCGAACAGCAGCGTGTTCATCAGCGAGTACATCGACGAATTCACGCCAATGCCCAACGCCAGGGTGAGGACGGCAATGAGCGTGAAGCCGGGGGATTTCAGCAGACTGCGGAAGGCGTAGCGGAGGTCATGCATCGGGGTAGTGGATAAATGGATGTGGCACGGCCAGCCGGGCCGCGGGGGTCATTGCATAGCCTGTGCCGTGAGCTCGACAATCCCACAAAACATTCGTTTTCACATCGTTACAGTTTTACCGAACCGGTTAGGCTCCGCGGGCTGCCCGGAAACGAAATTGCCCCGTCCCAAAAACGGAATCCGCCGACGCCGATGATCGCGTGCCGTTCCAAGCCCGGGACATCAGCCCGGGAGTGGAGCCGGTGGGCTCCCGCCGACCCGATTTCGCGCGCATCGCCCGGCTCGTCGCGATGCGAAGTCGCTCCAGCCAGCCGCTGCCTACACCAGCGGCTTCAATCCGGCTTCGATCGTCTCGCGCTGCGCCTCGAGGAACGGCGGAAGCGCCAGCCGGTTGCCCAGCGTGTCCATCGGCTCGTCGACGGCGAAGCCGGGCTCGTCGGTCGCGATCTCGAACAGAATTCCGTTCGGTTCGCGGAAATAGAGACTGCGAAAATAGTATCGGTCGACCGGTCCGCTGGATCGGACGCCCATCGCGCTGAGCCGTTCGTTCCAGGCGTCGTACTCGGCCAGCCTGGTTCGCATCGCCACGTGGTGGACGCCGCCCGCGCCCGGGCGGACGATCGGCAGCGCCGGCTGCACGATCACGTGAAGTTCCGCCGCCGGGCCGCCCGCGCCCATCTCGAACACATGCACCACCGCTGCGTCGAGCGGGTATTCGCGCACGCGGCGCATGCCCAGCACCTCCGTCAGCACCCGTCCGGTCGCCTCGATCCGTGGCACGCTCAGCGTGATCGGGCCGAGACCCAGGATCTGGTGCTCGGCCGGCACCGGGCTTCGCTCCCACGGATGGGCGGGCTCACGCGGCGCCTCGTCCAGCACCAGACTCAGCCGCTGCCCTTCGAAATCCTCGAAGTCGACCACGACGCGACCGTCGCGGACCGAGGCCGGATCGTGGACCACGCCCTCGGAGGCGAACCGCTTCAGCCACCATTCGATCGCCGTCTCGCTCGCGACCCTCAGGCCAGTGCGCACGATGCTATGGGTGCCGCGGCGCTCGGGGGGAACCGGCCAGTCGAAGAACGTGACGTCCGTCCCCGGACTCGCCGCCCCGTTGGCGTAGAACAGGTGATACGCCGAAACATCATCCTGGTTCACCGACTTCTTCACCAGCCGCAATCCGAGCGTGCCGGTATAGAAAGAGTGGTTGCGCGAGGCGTTCGCCGTGACCGCCGTGAGATGATGGATGCCCGCCAGTTGCATGGTGGGGCAACCTGCCCAGAAAACGCGATCCGTCCAGCCGGTGCGCGGCCCCCGGTGCGCTCCGCTCACTCGTACGTGCGGGATTCCTCCCGAGCCGTCTTCTGCTCCAGGAAATGGTCGTTGAAGAGCAGCAGCGAGGTCACCTGCTCGACGACCTTGCGCTGCATCTTGAAGATCGGCTCCTCGGCGATGGTGTCCGTACGCTCGCGGTCGCCATCGTGCACCACGATGGTGATCGGCCGCGTTCCGACCTGCACGGGCTGGCAGACGTTCGACACCAACTCGCGATAGACCCACACCTCGGCCTTGCCCGACGGGGCCGCCATCGACTTGACCGACTTCGGCTGTCCGAAAATCTTGATGACCTCCGCCGCCGGCATGCCCTTCTTCAGTTGCGCCAGCCGGGGGTCCTTCGCAACGACAGCCGCGTCGGTGCGATTTGCCGGATTTCGCGCCGGGGCCGCCGGCTCCGCGGCTTCCACGGCCGCCGCCAGTCCAATGGAAGCAACGAAGAGGAGCACTTGCGTGGATGTCTTCATGGTGATGCGCATAACACCGCGGCGGGCGAATTCCCTCGGCGGTTGCGGCATTTATGTGCGATCGCCGCCGGCGGCGGCAAGGGAATCGCGCGTGCCCGGACCGGCTTGACCCGGCGCGGGCGGCCGGGGTTCGCTGGGGCATGCCTCGCGTCATCCAGGTCGGCATCATCGGCTGCGGCAAAATCTCCGACGCCTACTTCGCCGGCTGTCGCGGCTACGACGTCGTGCGCGTCGTGGCCTGCGCAGACCTCGATGCGGCGCGGGCCGCGCAGAAGGCCGGGGAAAACGGCGTCCGCGCCGCATCGGTCGACGACCTGTTGTGCGATCCCGCCATCGACCTGGTCGTGAATCTCACCATTCCCCGCGCGCATGCCGCCGTGAACCTGGCGGCGCTCCGCGCGGGCAAACACGTGTACACGGAAAAACCGTTCGCGCTTTCGGCCGCCGACGGTGCCGCCGTCCTGGCCCTGGCCGCGGAACGCGGACTGCTCGTCGGTTGCGCGCCCGACACGTTCCTCGGCGGCGGCCTGCAGACCGCCCGCAAGCTGATCGACGATGGCGCGATCGGCCGGCCGGTGTCGGCGCTGGCGTTCATGCTTTCCCGGGGCCACGAGACGTGGCACCCGAATCCGCAATTCTACTACCAGAAAGGCGGCGGCCCGATGCTCGACATGGGGCCGTACTATCTCACCGCGCTGGTCAATTTCCTCGGACCGGCCACGCGCGTGGCCGGTTCCGTCCGGACGGCCTTCGCCGAACGGCTGGTCACGAGCGAGCCGCTGGCCGGCACCCGGATCCCCGTGGAAACGCCCACCCATGTCACGGGGGTGGTCGATTTCGCGGCGGGAGCGACGGCGACGGTCGTGACGAGTTTCGACACCTATCCTTATCCCCTTCCCCGGCTGGTGGTGTTCGGGACCGAGGGCACCCTCGAGGCGCCGGACCCGAACCGCTTCGATGGCACGGTCCGGCTGCGGCGGGGCGCCGACGAGCGGTACGAGGACATCGCGCCCACGCATCCGATCGACCGCGGCCGCGGATCGGGCGTTGCCGACCTGGCCCTTTCAATCCTGCGGCCCGAGCGGCCGCATCGGGCCAGCGGCCTCCTCGGGCAGCACGTGCTCGAGGTGATGGAGGCATTCGAGCAATCGTCCGCGTCGGGCCGGCACGTCACGATCGCGACCCGTTGCGAGCGTCCGGCCGCGCTCCCAACAGGACTGGCGGCGAACCAGCTGGACCCCTGAAGCGACGCCGGCGAATCCCAGCGGCTGGGCAGCGCGAGCTCGCCCAGAACGGCGCTGCCCCGGAGGCGCAGGGAAATCGCGCCGCATGCCGGCGGCAGCGGACGGCGCGGCCGGAACATCGGGTAGCCGGGGAGGTTGCCCTCCCCTGGCTCCCACACCACCGGACGTACGGTTCACGTATCGCGGCGGTTCCTTAAGAGGAGGATTTGGCATAGACCGTTAATGTTTCGAGCAGGTTTATAAGGCCCATGTCGGCCAACGCCTTTGTCGGAAAGGCGGCATGCATGTGCGAAGCGCCGCTGTTGAACCATGCCCCGCGCCCGCGGCCGTTGTGTCCGCTGGCGAGCACCCGGGCCTCGTCGAGACCAAGCGCCCGGAGGCGCCGGTATCGCGTGGCCGGGCGTTTCCACTGTCGCCAGATCACGCCGCGCAGCCGCCGCCTGATCCAGCCGTCCAGTTCCGCTGCGAACCCCTTGGTCTCGCTGAGGCGGAAGTAGTTCATCCATCCCCGAAGCAGCGGGTTTAGCGTTTCGCGGATAAACCGCTCCACGTTTCGCCCGCGCGCCTCGCGGAAGCGCTCCTTCACTTTGGCCCTCATTTTCTGACAGGTCTTCGCCGGCACCCGGATTTTCGTCTGATGGTGGACGGTGAAGCTGTAGCCGAGGAACACCCGGTTGACCGGACGATCTACCGCACTCTTCGCGCGGTTGACCTTTAGCTTCATCACCCCTTCGAGGAACTGCGTCAGCGACTCAAGCACCCGGCCACCGCTGCGCTGACTGCCTACGTAGATATTGCAGTCATCGGCGCAGCGGCAGAATCGGTGCCCTCGCTTCTCCAGTTCCTTATCCAGTTCATCGAGCAGGATATTCGACAGCAACGGCGAGAGCGGCCCGCCTTGCGGCGTGCCTTTCTCGCTCGGCTGGTTCACCCCGCCGATCATCACGCCGCTTTGCAGGAACGCCCGGATGAGTTTGAGCATCCGTACGTCCTTCACCCGGCGTCTGACTCTGGCCATCAGCAGGTCGTGGTTCACCTCGTCGAAGAAACTCGCGAGGTCAATGTCCACCACCCATCGCTTCCCGGCACGCTGGTACCCCGCGCGGCGAGCACTGCTTGGTGCGCACTGCGTCCGGGCCTAAACCCATAGCTGTGTTCCGAGAAGTCGGGTTCGAACAACGGACTGAGCACCTGAAGCGCCGCCTGCTGTAAGAACCGATCCAGTACCGTTGGGACTCCCAACAAACGGATTCCACCGTTGGCCTTGGGGATCTCGACGCGTCTTACCGGCTCTGGCCGATACCGGCCCGCCCGCAGCAGCGCCTTGATTTTATCCCATTCCTTTCGGATCAGCGTCGCCGTGCGCTCGAGGTCGAGCCCATCGACTCCCGCCGCTCCTTGGTTCCGACTGACCCGTTTCCACGCGGCGTTCAGGTTGCCGCGTTCGATCATCTGCTCGATCAGTCCCGTCCCTTGCCCGATGCAGTGACTTTCCTCCGATGCTGCGCTTGCCGCACCTTGCGCGTTCCCACTGGCATTCCGGCCAGCGACTTCGCCCACGGCAGTCCGATACGCGGCGGACTCTTCTGCTGCTTCACGTCGAATCATGGATTCGGTTTGCACCGTCCTCTTTCGGTTCGGTCCTTCACCCCTGATCTCGGGCTACTATGACCTCGGCTGACTTCTGCGAAGTTGTCCCAACGCCTTCCGGCGTCGGTAGCCCTTGCGAGCGGCTCCGCAGATCTCCCCGGGTAATGCGCACCTGCCTTCACGCTTATGCCTGCCGCATCTACGTACGCGCTTTCCGTGCAGACTTCGGGCTTTAGAGATATTGGCCTCCTCGCCCAACGCGTACGCCTCATGCGATTCCTGTTCGTCAGGCCAGCGCTTTGCCATGGGCTTCCTTCCCACGGTCGCCTCGCGACGCCGCAGTTGCCCTTCGGCTAGACCTTCCCTCTGCAGGGCGGTCAACAGACTTACATGTGTGTTTACTCATGTTCACTGTCCAGCAGGTGCGCCCTGCCGGGCGCACATCGGGTAGCCGGGGAGGTTGCCCTCCCCTGGCTCCCACACCACCGGACGTACGGTTCACGTATCGCGGCGGTTCCTTAAGAGGAGGATTTGGCATAGACCGTTAATGTTTCGAGCAGGTTTATAAGGCCCATGTCGGCCAACGCCTTTGTCGGAAAGGCGGCATGCATGTGCGAAGCGCCGCTGTTGAACCATGCCCCGCGGCCGTTGTGTCCGCTGGCGAGCACCCGGGCCTCGTCGAGACCAAGCGCCCTGAGGTGGACCCCGAAAGTTGGACAGGACGGATCGTTAACCCAAACTCAGAACAACGATCCCCATGTCCAAGAAACGACGTCAGCACAGTCCTGATCTGAAAGCCCGGGTTGGTCTTGAAGCCCTGAAGGGCATCGAGCCGGTCCACGCCATCGCAGCGAAGTATCAGGTTCACCCGGTGCAGGTGAGCCAGTGGAAGAAAGAGGTGGCCGAACGGCTGCCCGAGGTGTTCGCCCGGAAGGGCAGCCATGATCATGACGCCGGGGCAGCCCAGGAGCGGGAGAAGGAGCTGTTCGAGGAGATCGGGCGGCTGAAGATGGAGCTGGAATGGCTCAAAAAAAAAGCTGGCGAGCTCGAGCGTTGAGGAACGCCGCCGCATGATTGAACCGAAACATCCCGCCCTGCCGATCATTCGGCAGTGCGAACTGCTCGGGCTGGCGCGGGCCAGCTACTACCACCAGCGGGAGCCGGAGACCGATGAGAACCTGCAACTGATGCGGGTGATCGATGAGACGTATCTGGCGTATCCGGTCTTTGGCTCACGGCAGATGACGCGGTGGCTGCGGCGGCAGGGGTATCGGGTGAATCGCAAGCGGGTGCGCCGGCTGATGCAGCAGATGGGACTGGAGGCGATCTATCGGAAGCCGAACCTGTCCCGGAAGCATCCGCAGAACCCCGTCTTCCGATATCTGCTGCGGCGGCTCGTCATCGATCGCCCCAATCAGGTCTGGGCGATGGACATCACCTACATCCCGATCCAAGGCGGCTTCATCTACCTGTGCGCGGTGATCGACTGGTATAGCCGGGCGGTCCTGGCTTGGGAACTGTCGAACACGATCGATGCGACATTTTGCGTGCAGGCCGTCGAGCGCGCGATGGCCCAGCACGGCGTCCCGGAAATCTTCAACACCGATCAAGGCTGTCAGTTCACGTCGGCCGAGTTTACCCAGCCGCTGCTGGCGCGTGGCGTGAAGCTCTCGATGGATGGTCGCGGTCGCGCCTTGGACAACGTCTTCGTCGAGCGGCTCTGGCGCACGGTCAAATACGACGAGGTCTACCTGAAGAGTTATCGCTCCCAAATCGACGCCTATACCAACCTGGACACCTTCTTCCGGTTCTACAACGAGCGTCGTCCCCACAGCGCCTTCGGCGACGCCGATCCCAAGACGCCGATGGAGATTTACCGCCAACCCGTCGCGCTTGCCATCAACCAATGAACCGGTATCAAGCCCTCCGTCTTCGGGCCGACTCCTGCGGCAAGCTTGATCGCTCCTGTCCTCGGAGTCGGCCAAGGCATCTCACCAGAGTGCGTCTATCCTAACTTAATCTCCTCGATCCGCTGTCCAACGGACGGGGTCCACCTCACCCGGAGGCGCCGGTATCGCGTGGCCGGGCGTTTCCACTGTCGCCAGATCACGCCGCGCAGCCGCCGCCTGATCCAGCCGTCCAGTTCCGCTGCGAACCCCTTGGTCTCGCTGAGGCGGAAGTAGTTCATCCATCCCCGAAGCAGCGGGTTTAGCGTTTCGCGGATAAACCGCTCCACGTTTCGCCCGCGCGCCTCGCGGAAGCGCTCCTTCACTTTGGCCCTCATTTTCTGACAGGTCTTCGCCGGCACCCGGATTTTCGTCTGATGGTGGACGGTGAAGCTGTAGCCGAGGAACACCCGGTTGACCGGACGATCTACCGCACTCTTCGCGCGGTTGACCTTTAGCTTCATCACCCCTTCGAGGAACTGCGTCAGCGACTCAAGCACCCGGCCACCGCTGCGCTGACTGCCTACGTAGATATTGCAGTCATCGGCGTAGCGACAGAATCGGTGCCCTCGCTTCTCCAGTTCCTTGTCCAGATCATCGAGCAGGATATTCGACAGCAACGGCGAGAGCGGCCCGCCTTGCGGCGTGCCTTTCTCGCTTGGCTGACTCCTCCCGCCGATCAGCACGCCGCTTTTCAGGAACGCTCGGATGAGTTTGAGCATCCGCACGTCCTTCACTCGGCGTCTGACTCTGGCCATCAGCAGGTCGTGGTTCACCTCGTCGAAGAAACTCGCGAGGTCGATGTCCACCACCCATCGCCTCCCGGCTCTCTGATACTCCCGCGCGGCGAGCACCGCTTGGTGCGCGCTGCGTCCGGGCCTAAACCCATAGCTGTGTTCCGAGAAGTCGGGTTCGAACAACGGACTGAGCACCTGAAGCGCCGCCTGCTGTAAGAACCGATCCAGTACCGTTGGGACTCCCAACAAACGGATTCCACCGTTGGCCTTGGGGATCTCGACGCGTCTTACCGGCTCTGGCCGATACCGGCCCGCCAGCAGCAACGCCTTGATTTTATCCCATTCCTTTCGGATCAGCGTCGCCGTGCGCTCGATATCGAGCCCATCGACTCCTGCTGCTCCCTTGTTTCGTCGGACCTGTTTCCACGCGGCGTTCAGGTTGCCGCGTTCGATCATCTGCTCGATCAGTCCCGTCCCTTGCCCGATGCAGTGACTTTCCTCCGATGCTGCGCTTGCCGCACCTTGCGCGTTCCCACTGGCATTCCGGCCAGCGACTTCGCCCACGGCAGTCCGATACACGGCGGACTCTTCTGCTGCTTCACGTCGAATCATGGATTCGGTTTGCACCGTCCTCTTTCGGTTCGGTCCTTCACCCCTGATCTCGGGCTACTATGACCTCGGCTGACTTCTGCGAAGTTGTCCCAACGCCTTCCGGCGTCGGTAGCCCTTGCGAGCGGCTCCGCAGATCTCCCCGGGTAATGCGCACCTGCCTTCACGCTTATGCCTGCCGCATCTACGTACGCGCTTTCCGTGCAGACTTCGGGCTTTAGAGATATTGGCCTCCTCGCCCAACGCGTACGCCTCATGCGATTCCTGTTCGTCAGGCCAGCGCTTTGCCATGGGCTTCCTTCCCACGGTCGCCTCGCGACGCCGCAGTTGCCCTTCGGCTAGACCTTCCCTCTGCAGGGCGGTCAACAGACTTACATGTGTGTTTACTCATGTTCACTGTCCAGCAGGTGCGCCCTGCCGGGCGCACCAAAAAAAAAAGCGAGCCGTGTCGGCTCGCTTTGAAATCGAGGGGAGCGGTGCGCGCTCAGCTGGCCGTGGTGGCCGTGGTGGCCGGGGCGGGAGCCGCGGGAGCCGGCGTGCTGGCGACCTTGGCCGCGTGAATCACGGCGGAGCGGTCCTTCTCCTTGATCGCGACCGCGGCCTTGCCGGTGCGGCCACGGAGATAGTACAGCCGGGCCTTCATCGTCTCCGACTCGCGCTCCACCTCGATCTTTTCGATGTTGGGGGAGTTGACCGGGAAGACGCGCTCGACGCCCTCGCCGTAGCTGATGCGGCGGACCGTGAAGGTCTCATGGATCCCGTGCCCCTTGCGGGCGATCACGATGCCGGAATAGATCTGGACGCGCTCCTTGTCGCCCTCGCGCACCTTGGTGTGCACGCGCACGCCGTCGCCGACTTTAAACGGCGCGATGTCTTTTTTCACCTGGGCTGCGGTGATGTCGTTAATGATCGGGTTCATGGCGGTTATTTGAGTAAATCGGGTCGGACCTGACGGGTCTTTTCCACCTGTCGCGCGTGCCGCCATTTCTCGATCTCAGCATGATGACCGGAAAGCAAAACCTCCGGAACGGACATGCCGCGGAATTCGGCGGGACGCGTGTATTGAGGAAAGTCGAGCAACTTGCTGGTGAAGGATTCGTGCGTCAATGACTTTTCCTCTCCGAGCACGCCGGGGATGAATCGCGCCAGCGCGTCGATCACGACGGCGGCCGCGAGCGTGCCGTTGGTGAGCACGTAATCGCCAATGCTGATCTCCTGATCGATGACGCCATCGCGGATCCGCTGGTCGATTCCTTCGTAGTGTCCGCTCAGCAGCACGAGATGCTGCTGGCGCGAAAGCTCCTCCGCCAGCGCGGGCGACAACGGCACCCCGTCGGGGGTCAGATAGATGCGCCGGCAGCCAGCAGTCTGGAGCTGCTCGATCGCGGCGAACACCGGCTCCGGTTTCATCACCATCCCGGCGCCGCCGCCGAATGGCCGGTCGTCCGCGGTGCGGTGCTTGTCCGTCGTCCACCGGCGCAGGTCGTGCACCGCGACCGCGAGCAACCCGGCCGCGATGCCCTTGCCGAGAATGCTTTCGGCGAGGAAGCCATCGAGCATCCGGGGGAACAGCGTCAGCACGTCGATTTTCAGCGGCATGGGAGATCAGGGATGCACGAATCGACCGGACGAGGGAAGCGCCATCGCTGGCGGCGGCTGGCGCGCCGGGCTCGGGATCCGCCGACAAAAAAGCCCGGCGCATTGCGCCAGGCTTCTCGCGAAATGGAATGAAGTCTCAGCTCGCCGCGGGCACCGCAGGCGTGGCCTCGGCCGGCGTCTCGGGCTTGCTCGCCGCCGCGCGGCGGGCCTTCTTGATCATGGCGTGCATCGTGTCGGTCGGCAGCGCGCCCTTGCTGAGCCAGTAGTCGACCCGCTCCAGGTTGACTTTGATCGGGCTGCCCTTGTCGCCGGGGCGGTACGTGCCGAGGTTCTCGACGGCGTCGCCGTCACGGCGCGAACGGGCTTCGGCCACGACAACACGATAAAGGGGCTGGTGCACGGAGCCAACCTTGGTGAGACGGATTTTGAGTGCCATGACGGAAGTTTTGCGAAGCGTTCTTTGCCAGGAAAAGCCGAGGACAACACCGCCCCGACATCGGGTTGTCAAGCCTCGCGGACCGGATTCGACCAGCCCCGCGGGAGAAAGGGTTCCGCCCGCGACCGGCGCGCTCGACAACACGCCCGAATTTTCATGTTACTGGTATCCAGTTCGTCCCATGAAAACCCGACTTGTCGCGTTCGTTGTCGCGCTCACCTGCACCGCCGTCGCCTCCGCCACCGAGCCGCTGGCCATCTTCGGCCGGCAGGATTTCCGTCGCGTGACCACGGGCTCCGCTCCCGCCGACCGCACGCAGGCCGCCTTCTGGAAGGCCTTCCGGCACGATCGGATGGTCGGCACGAGGTTCGAAGTCCGGCTCGCGCTGGTCAATCCCCCCGAGTGGGGCAAGACGGTCAGCCCCCGGACCAGCGGCACCGAGCAACTGCACCCGGCCTTTCCGGGCGGGCTCGTTTGCCGGCTGACGCTGCATGACCTACAACCGAACCACGGGTACATCCTGACGCTCAACGGGAATCCGAAACTGGAGGGCAATGCGCTGCTCCCCACGCCGGTGCCGGGCAACGAAGCGGAGAAGTACTACGACTTTCTCGACATCGTCACGGACGCGCAGGGGCGGTACGAACGCGATCTCGGCGTCTTCCTGAAACCCGGCAGCTATCAGGTGCGGCTGTACGTGAAGGACACCGCCGATTTCAAGATCGTCCTGTATCACGACTACGCCCCTTTCGTGGTCGAGTGAAGTCCGCGCGCCTGACGGCGCGAAGGCTGCGGTCGAGGGTCCGACTCCCATATCCACCCTCCTCCCCGCACTCCTCGCTCACCTGACGCAGACCTGACGCCCCGGGCCTCACATACTTTTTACCAACAATCGGTAAAACACGTCCACCCAGCGCGTTCCCGCTGGCGGGGAGGCTGTATCGGTCGAACATGGACGCGCGAACGCGAGTCCACGCGTCAACGGCTGTTCCAGCATGCCCCGCAAAATCAGCTTCCTCAATTACAAGGGCGGTGTCGGCAAGACCTCGCTGGTGGTGAACGCGGCCGCGTGCCTCGCCCGGATGGGCAAGCGGGTCCTCGTCTTCGACCTCGACACCCAGTCGAACGCGAGCATCTGGCTGATGCGCCTGGAGCGCTGGAACAAGCTCAACGCCGACGGCGCCGGTGAAATCTACTCGATCTTCGAGCCGGGTCGGCAGCAGGTGAAGGATCTCGTGCTGCGCGACGTGATCGAGGGCAAGGGCGGCGAGAAGCTTCTGCCCGGGCTCGATCTCGTTCCAACCACCTTCAACCTCGTCGATCTCGAGGGCGAATACCGCGGCGATGCGCGTCGGCCCGCCTGCGTGATCTTCCAGGAGCAGCTCACGGCCATCGAGCACGGCTACGACTTCATCCTGTTCGACTGCCCGCCCAACATCCTGCGCGCCTCGCAATGCGGCGTTTTCTCCTCGAACGAGATCTACGTCCCGGCGAATCCCGACGCGCTCAGCCTGATCGGATTCACCCTGCTGATCGAAAAGCTGCACAAATTCCACGCGCTCACCGCCAGCTTTCGCAAATCAGGCATGGGACCGGCCGCCCAGGTCCAGGGCGTGATCATGAACTCGATCAAGAGCGGCAGCGACATCGAGGTTCCGCGGATGCGGATGCAGCTCCGGCTGAACCAGTTCAAGTCCTCGCGCCGGGTCGCGTCGACCGCCCGGATTTTCGACACGCAAATCCGCGATGCGATGATCGTCCGCCGCGCGGTGACGCTCGGGCTGCCGGTCAACCTCGTCGCCCAGGACACCCAGGCCGCGGACGGCGACAATGTGGCCGGCGATTTTCGCCGCCTCGCCAACGAGCTCGTGCGCCACGCCGACACGTTTTGAAACCCCTCCCTCCCGATGTCCACGCTCCATGATCCCGTGACCGCCGCCAAGGAATGGGACGAACTTCGCACCGCCTTCGCCTCGTCGATCATGGTCAACACCGCGCTGTCGAGCCTCGCCCAGAACCTCGACGGGCTCGAGTGGCCGATCGCGGGCGCCGGCGAAACCCCCAGCACGTACATCGATTTCACCTACGCCGAACTCGGGCGCGAACTGGCGACCCGGGGCCACCCGGAGGCCGCCGCCCTGCTGCTCGAGATCCTGCGCGAGACGCTCGCCTTCGACCAGCCGTTCGGCGAGATGGTCCGGCAAGCGCAGACGGCCGCCGATCGCGACGACCCGCTGCGGCGGTCCCTCTCCCGGCTCGGGATTTCGGAGCGTTTCCCGCTGGACCTGACGCTGCTGGATCCCGCGGCGCGCGAGCTTTGCCGGCTCGAGCAGGCCCGGACGATCGGCGAATTCGCCGAACTCACGCAGCGGCTGGCGCAGGGCGTGATCATCGGCGGTGACCTGAAGCGTCTGCTCAACGCGCTGGTGCACGTCGACGAAGCCACGCTCGCCGAACTGCTGCCCTACCGGCGCGGGGCGACGGGGCTGCATCTCGCCGAGGCGCTCGGCCAGGCGACCCGCACGGCGCATCGCGTCGAGCACGTCGCACGCGCCGTCGCCTGGTTCGACACGGAGCTCGCGGAGTGGCGCGCGGGCATCGCCGCCGACCACCGGTTTCTCCAGCGTCAGCTCGGCGTGCTGAACGACGACGACGTCGAGCGCGAGGCCCGGCGGCTGCTCGCACCGCATCTCGAGCTCCGGACGCCCCCCCAACGCGCCAGTTGGTGGGCCTCGCTCACCCGCTGGCTGCACCGCTGACCCCAAAACCTCATGAACGCCTACGATTCCCCTCCCACCGTTCCGCCGTTCCCGCTGCGCCACCCCACCCGGCCGCCGCTGACGCTGCCCCGGCGTCTCCGCAGCTCCTCGTCGCTCGACTGGTCCGAGGCGCTCGGCGCACCGGAGGCGGTCTTCCGGGACCGTGACCCGATCCTGCACCACCTCGAGGAAATGCTCGCTGAGCGTGAGCGCGCGGTCGCGGACGCCGAAAGCCGGCTGGCGGAGCGGGCCCGCGATCTCGACGAGATGGAGGCGCTGCTCCGGGCCCGCGAGGCCTTGCTCGCCTCGACGCGGCTGCGCGACACTGGCAGCCGCGGTGTGGTGACCCAGCGGGAGGCCGAGGCGCTGCGCCAATTGCAGGAGGAACTCGAGCGGCAGGAGGCGACCTTGCGCGAGTCGCGTCAGGCGCTTCGCGATCGCGAGAAATTCCTGGAGGAGAGCGAAACGCGCCTCTTCGAAAAGGTGCAGCAGCAACAGGAAAAGGAATCGGAACTCGAGCAGCGCGAGGAAAACCTCCACGCCCACGACGCCGGCGCGACCGGGTCCGCCGCTCCTGTGCCGAAACCCGCTTACGACGAGTTCCGCGAGTAGCCGCCCGCCGCTTTTTCGGCGGTCGCCGCCCGCGCCTTCGCCCGGCCACGAGCCTGTCAACGGACTCGCGGCCTACGACCGGGCACCGATTGCGCGAGCAAGCTCGCGGATCCAAACGCTCTGGTGGTCCGGCGTCGGCCGCCAGCTTGCTGGCGCGGTACCGGCGCGAGCCAGCTTGCGGGCCTGCGCCAGCGCCGGCTTGCCAGCCTCGCCCGAGGGGACAAACTGTGGCATTCGACCATGCGCGCGCGAATTCCCATTGCGGTCGCTTTCGTGCTTCTGGCCGGCTCCGTCGCCGGCTTGCTGCACCAGGTGCGAAGCCTGCAGCATCGCGTCGCCGTCCTCGAGCGCCAGACCGCGGCCGCCGCCGCCGTGCCCGTTGTGTCCCCAGCCGATCTGCAATTCCGGCTGCGTTTGATCGAGAGCCGGGTGCAGGTGATCGAAACCACGCTCGAGCCCACCTTCATTCATCAGCAGCTGGAGCCCAAGCTCCGTTCGATCCGCGATTATCCGCCACTGTTCGGAAATCCCGAGCCACGGTTCCGCGGCGGCCTCCGGCCGCAGTTCTGAGCCGGGCAGCAATTCCGGGCGCCGCCGGTCGTCGGATACGCGCCGCAGCTGGCGGCATTCGCGCCGCGGCAGGTGCAACCCGATGTCCTTGACGGATTGCGCGATTGACGGCACTAGGCCGCCTGCTTGCAGGCGCGGTTTGGGAACGTTGTGGCTTGGGCGCGAGCGAGCTCGCAGCCTACGGAACATCCATCCAGCCGGCGCTCCCGCGCGCCTTACACCACTTCGAGTTCGGCGCGCGCGGCCGTCACCAGTTTCTCGATGCCGTCGCGCACGATCGCGTCGGTCGGTCCCTCGACCAGCAACCGAAGCTTCGGTTCGGTGCCCGAGTAGCGCACGAGCACCCGGCCGCTTTCGGCCAGCGTCGATTCCAGCGCCGCGATCGTCGCGCGGAGTCCGGGCAATTCCGCCAGCGGCCGCTTCTCCTTCACGGTCAGTGCGGACGAACGCTGGGGAAACTTCGTCAGCACGCGGCGCAACCGTGACAACGGCTCGCCCGTCGCCCGCATCACCTCGATCACCTTCAACGCGGCCACCAGTCCATCGCCGGTCGGCGAGATTTCCGCGCAGATGACATGGCCGCTCGACTCGCCGCCCAGCGCCGCACCTTCGGCCCGCATGCGCTCGATCACGTAGCGGTCGCCCACCGCGCTGCGACACACGCGTCCGCCGGCCGCCCGGATCGCCGCGTCCAGCCCGAGGTTGCTCTGCACCGTCACGACCAGCGTGCGATTCGGCAGGGTGTCGCGTCCCAGCGCGTGCGTCGCCAGGATCGCGAGAATCTCGTCGCCGTCGAGCACGCCACCGGTTTCGTCGCACAACACGCAGCGGTCGCCGTCGCCGTCGTGCGCGATGCCGAGCCGGGCGCCGGCCGTGCGCACCCGCGCGGCGAGCCGGTCCGGATGCTCCGAGCCGACACCCGCGTTGATGTTGTGCCCGTCGGGCGCGTCGCCCAGCGGGATCACCTCGGCGCCAAGGGCGCGCAGCACGGCCGGAGTGGTGGCGCACGTCGCGCCATTCGCCGTATCCAGCACGATCCGCCAGCCGGCCAGGGCGCCGGCCGGGAGCAGCGCCTCCGTCGCGGCGACGTAGTCGGTGCTCGAATGCGCCACCGGCGCCGGGACGGCCGGCGGAACCGCGTGCGCGGCCGCCGCTTCCGGCTCCGGCAGGAGCAGTTCGATTTCCAGCTCGCTCGCGTCGGGCAGCTTGATGCCGCCGGGACCGAAGAGCTTGAGGCCGTTGTCGGCGGCCGGATTGTGGGAAGCGGTGATGACGACGCCCAGGGCCGCGCCGCGACGCGCGACTGCCCGCGCGACCGCCGGCGTCGGCACGACGCCGAGCGAAACCGGTTCGGCCCCGCCCGCCCGCAACCCCGCCGCGATCGCCGCTTCCAGCGTCACGCCGGAGAAACGCGTGTCGCGCCCGAGCAGCACCACCCGGCGCCCCTCCCCGGCGGCCTCCGGCTCCGCGCGGACCAGCCAGCGGGCCGCGGCGACGCCCAGCCGCCAGGCGAAACCCTCGTTGATCACGGGCCCGCCGTACGGGCCGCGCACACCGTCGGTGCCGAAATATTTCCGATCTGTCATGAGGCGAAGAATTCGCGCGTGTCCCGAATCTTCCGGGCCACGGCACCGCCGGTCAGCAAAGCGCGGGCCGGCTCGATCCCCTCGCGCACCGATCCGGTATGTCCGACGATCCACATCGCGATGGCGGCGTTCAGCGCGATCGTGTCCTCGAGTCCGGCGGGACCGCGCCCGCCCACCACCGCGTCGACGATGGCGAGGTTGGCCGCCAGGTCGCCGCCCAGCAGGTCGGTGAAAGGCGAGACGCGCAGGCCGAAGTCGGTCGCGCGCCATTCGGCGTCGGTCTCCCGGAGCCGGCCGCAGCCGCGCACCCGGTTCGCCGTGGCGGTCGTCAACTCGTCGATCCCGTGGCCGGCCGCGATGACGCCATGCGCCGCCAGCCCGGCGGAAACGCCCAGCGTGTCGAGCGCGGCGGCGAGCTTCGGCACCCAGGCCGATGCGAAGCAGCCGACCAGCACGTGCGCGGGGCGTCCCGGATTGATCAACGGCCCGAGGATGTTGAAGACCGAGCGCTGTCCGCGGGCGGCGAGCGCCTTACGCACCGGCGCGATGTGCTTGAACGCCGGATGGTAGGCCGGTGCGAAGAAGAACACGTACCCGAGTTCGCGGAGGGCGCGGCGCAACTTGGCCGCCGGGGCATCGAGCGTGAAGCCGAGGCCGGCGAGCAAGTCCGCGCTCCCGCACTTCGAGGTCACGCCGCGGTTGCCGTGCTTCATCACGGTCACCCCGGCGGACGCCAGCACCAGCACGACCAGGCTCGAGATGTTGAAGCCACCCGCGTGATCTCCGCCGGTGCCGACGATGTCGATCGCCCTGGCCGCCCACGGCTCGACCCCCGGGTTGAGGGCCCGCTCCCGGAACGCGTGCGCAAACGCCGCCACCTCCCCCGCCGTCTCGCCCTTTTCCGCCAGGGCGGTGAGAAAGGCCGCCTTCGCCTCGTCCGTCTCATCCGTGGCGGTCAGCACGGCCGCGGCGACAGCGACCTCGTCCGGCGTGAGATCGCGACCGGCGCGGAGATGAGCGGTGAGTTCGGCGAGGCCGGACATGAGTGGAAAGAGAGCCGGCGGCGCGAAGTTCGAGCATCGCGCCGGCGCACCTGCAAATCGTGCCCCGGCCCGCCGGGCAAATAAAATTGCACGCCGGCCAAAAAGTTGAAAACACCCCCGCGTGCGAAAACGCCTCCTGCTCGCGGCACTTGCGCTCGCCTCCACGGCTGTGGCGCAGACCAATCCGGCGCCGGCCGCCACCGGTTCCCTGCCCGCCGCGGAAGCCCCCGCCGCGGAACTGTCGGTTCCCGCCGCCCTGATCCTGGGCACGGTCGAAGGGGTGACCGAGTACCTGCCGGTCTCGTCCACCGGCCACCTCATCATCGCGGCACACGCGCTGAAGCTCGACTCCGATCAGCCCCTGCACGGCCGCGACGGCCGTCCCCTCTGGTTCGTGCAGCCATCCCCGCGGCACCCGCTGGGCGAACCGCTCACGCTCAAGCTGGCGGCGGACACGTTCACGATCGTCGTTCAGTTCGGCGCGATCGCCGCGGTCGCGATCCTGTACTGGCGGCAGCTGCGGTCGATGGTGCGAGGCCTGTTTGGCCGCGACCCCGAAGGCTTCCGGCTGTTGCGCAACGTCGTGATCGCGTTCCTACCGGCCGCGGTGATCGGTCTGGCGCTGCACCGCTGGATCGATGAACACCTGTTCTCGCCCGGCGCGGTCATCGCCGCCCAGATCGCCGGCGCCCTGCTGATCCTCTGGGCGGAGCGCTACCGGCGGCGGCGTGACGCGGCGCGCGAGCTGCACGTGGTCACGGACATCACCCCGCGACAGGCGCTGAACATCGGGCTGCTGCAATGCGCGGCGCTTTGGCCGGGCACCAGCCGTTCGATGATGACGATCATCGGCGGCTATGTGGCAGGGCTCGATCCGCGGCGCTCGGCCGAATTCAGCTTCCTGCTGGGTTTCGTGACGCTGACCGCGGCGACGGTGTACAAGAGCTGGCAAAGCGGCTCCGCGATGATCGCGGTCTTTGGCTGGCCGGATGTGCTGCTCGGCTGCGTGGTGGCGGCGGTCACGGCGGCGCTCGCGGTCCGCTTTCTCGTCGGCTGGCTTTCACGGCACGGCATGTCCGTGTTCGCCTGGTACCGGCTGGCGTTTGCGGCGGTGTATTTCGCCGTCGCCGCGTGGGGGTGAGGGCCGGCGTGGGGACGGAATCGCCTGCGAGCAGGCTCCTACACCGGAGCGCAACGCGCAGGCGCCGTCAGATTGTAGGAGAGCGGCTTTACGCCGCGATTGAATGTCGGAAGCGTTCCGGATCGCGGCATGAAGCCGCTCCTGCATCCGGACTCGGCGGCCGGCGTGGTCGCCGGTCCGGCATCGTTCGCGCGGACCGGCGGGCTTGAACGCGGCACCCCGGATGGCTTGCGAATCCGCGCCTGGACAGAGTCTCAGGCCGCGGCGAACCGGCGGCGCCATCGTCCTTTGAACAAGTCCCGGGCCCGGCACATCGCGCGAGCGGCGCCGCGGCGCAGGCCGCGGACAACCGGTCATCGATCGTCGCGGCGGCGTTGCGAGTTCATTACGCGGTGCAGGTTACGCGGCCGGCACGCGCGGCCGGCGCGGCGGGTGGCCGCCGCGCGGGTGGCGAGCGACCCGGATGACGCTTGACGCGTTAGGGCGCCGCTCTTTACTCCGACCCCTTCACCAATACGGAGGCGTTTCCACGCGAGCGCCACGCACTTCAGTACGTATCTCCCATGGCCAATCCGAAACGCAAACAGTCGAAACGCCGCAGCGCGAACCGCCGCGCCGCCAACGCCTTTATCGCACCCGAGTTCGCCAAGGATCCGACCGACGGCAGCGCTTTCCGCCCGCACCGCGTCAATCCGAAGAACGGGATGTATCGCGGTCGCCAGGTGTTGAACGTCGAGGTCTGACGCCGGCCTTCACCCCGCCGTTGTCCTCCAGCATGGGCATGACCTGCGGCGAAAACGGACGAATCGCGGTCGACGCCATGGGCGGCGACCTCGGTCCGGCTGAGGTCGTCGAAGCCGTCCGTCTCGCGCTCCGCCAGTTTCCGACGCTGAATCCGATCACGGTGGTCGGTGACCGGGCGATCCTGGAGCCGTTGCTCCAGCGGATCATCTCCCGGCATCAGGACCGCGTCGAGATCCACCACGCCTCGGAAGTCGTCACGATGGACGACAAGCCGCTGATGGCGCTGAAGCGGAAGAAGGATTCCTCGATGGTGCGCGCGATCGAACTGGTGAAAGACGGCCGGGCTCGCGTCGTCGTGAGTTGCGGCAACACCGGCGCGCTGATGGCGGCCGGCACGCTGCGGCTGCGCACGATGGAGGGCATCGCCCGCCCGGCGCTCGCCGCCGTGGTGCCGCGCGAAAACGGTCATTTCGTCCTGATCGATGCCGGGGCCAATCCCGAGGCCAAGCCCGAGCACCTGGTCCACAATGCGATTCTCGGCAGCCATTACTGCCGCGTGATGCTCGGGATTCCGGCGCCGCGCGTCGGTCTGATGACGATCGGGACCGAGGAGGGCAAGGGCAACAGCCTGATCACGGAGACGAACGAGCTGCTGCGCCGCACCTCCGATCTAATCAATTACGCGGGGCCGATCGAGGGCTTCCACGTGTTCACCGAGCATGTCGACGTGGTGGTGTGCGACGGATTCGTCGGCAACATCATGCTCAAGAGCTGGGAGTCGCTGGTGAAGTTTTTCTCTGCGATGCTGCGCCAGGAACTGCAGGCCAACCCACTGCGGGTGGCCGGCGCGCTCCTGTCGCGGGGCGCTTTCAGCGCGCTGAAGGAAAGAATCAACCCGGAACGCTACGGCGGGGCGCCGCTGCTCGGATTGAAAGGCAACATTCTGAAGGCCCACGGCTCGTCGAACCGCCACTCGATCAAGAGTGCGATCTACGCGGCCGGCCAGATCATCCGGGCCGACATGAATCAGCGGATCGAGGCCGACATCGCGCGCGCCAACGATCTGCTCGCGGTGCCGGTGGCCTGAGCGCCCCGCACTGCTGCTGCCGCCTCATTCATGGCCAATGCTTCAACTGTGATCCTGGGCACCGGTTCGTATGCGCCGGCCCGGGTGCTGACCAATGCCGAACTCTCGCGGACGGTCGACACGTCCGACGAGTGGATTCGCACCCGCACCGGGATTCGCGAGCGCCGGATCGCGGCTCTCGGCGAGAACACCTCGGACATGGCGGTCCAGGCCGCCCGGGCCGCGCTCGTGGATGCGGGGGTCAAGGCCGCGGACATCGACCTGCTCATCGTGGCCACGGTCACGCCGGACATGCCGATGCCGGCCGCCGCGTGCATCATCCAGCAGAAGCTCGGGCTGCGGACCAACGTGGCCTGTTTCGACATCAACGCCGCCTGCTCGGGTTTCCTCTACGCGCTCGACACGAGCTGCGCGATGCTCGCGTCCGGCCGGTACCGGCGCGCCCTGATCATCGGCGTCGAGAAGCTTTCGTCGGTGCTCGACTGGCAGGACCGCACGACCTGCGTGCTGTTCGGCGACGGCGCCGGCGCCGCCGTGGTCGGGATGGCCGACCGGCCCGGGATCGGTTTGCTCGGCACGAAACTGGGCGCGCTCGGCGACAGCGTGGATCTCCTGTACATGGAGCCCGGCAAGCCCGGTATCGTTGCGCCCGATTCGGTGCAGACGAACGGCCATTGCATCAGGATGAAGGGCCGGGAGGTGTTCAAACTCGCCGTTCGCGTGATGGACGAGGCGGCGCGGGATATCCTGGAACAACAACGACTCACGGCCGATCAGATTGCCCTCGTGATCCCCCACCAGGCGAACCTGCGCATCATCGAGGCGATCTCCCAGTACCTGAAGCTTCCGATGGACCGGTTCATGGTCAACGTCGACCGTTACGGCAACACGTCCGCCGCCTCGATCCCGATTGCGCTGGACGAGGCGCGTCGGGCCGGCCGGGTCAAGCCCGGCGATCTCACGCTGCTCGTCGCGTTTGGGGCGGGCTTGACCTACGCAAGTGCGCTGATTCGCTGGTAATCTTTTCCGCATGCCCATCACGTTTGCCCGAGTCTTCGGCGCCTTGACCCTGCTGCTCGCCACCCTCGGCCTGCTGGCCAGCGCCGCCCGCGCGGACCTCGTGTGGAGCCCGGAGACGGGCTGGCGGGTGGAGGGCGGCGTGCTGTCGGAGGTCACCAAGTCCGAGTCGCACAACGCCCTCGATCTGATGAACAAGGCGCGGGCGTACGAGGAGGTCGGCAGCCGCGGGTCGGCGATCCGCCGCTACAACAAGGTGGTGAAGAAATACCCGGCGTCCGTCTACGCGTCCGAGGCGCTGTTCCGTTCCGGCAAGCTTTACCTCGCGCGGCGGCAGTTCTTCAAGTCGTTCACCACGTTTTCGCAGATCACCGAGCGGTATCCGAACACCAAACATTTCAACGAGATCATCGGCGAGGAGTACCGGATCGCCAGCGCGCTGCTCGATGGTGCGCGCAACCGCATCTGGGGGCTGATTCCCGGATTCCGCAACCGGACCAAGGCGATCGAGTATTTCGAGATCGTCATCCGCCAGGCGCCGTACAGCGACTACGCTCCGCTGGCCCTGATGAACGAGGCGCGCGGTTTCCTGAAGGAACACGACACCGACGAGGCGATCGATGCGCTCGACCGGATGATCAACATGTATCCGCAAAGTCTGCTCGCCCCCGATGCGTACCTGAAGCTCGCCCAGACCCACGCGCTCCTCGTCGACGGGCCGGCGTACGACCAGGGCTCCACCAAGGAGGCGATCACGTACTTCGAGGACTTCCTGATCCTGTTTCCGAACGACCCGAACGTGTCCGCCGCGGCCAAGGGGCTCGACGACATGAAACAGGTGCTGGCGCAAAGCAAGATCACGATCGGGGATTTCTACTTCTACAAGCGCCGGAATTACACCGCCGCCCGGGTCTTCTACAACGAGGCCATCACCTCCTATCCCGACTCACCCGTCGCCGCGAAGGCGAAGGCCCGGCTGGCCGCCGTCGAAGCGAAGGCGAGCGGGCATCCGGTGGCGCCCGGCAGCCAGCCGGCGCCGAAGAAGAAGAAGCGGTTCATTTTGTTCTGACCGCCGGCCGGAGCTGATCGCCCGCCGTTTTCCCCCACCCGCTTCCCGGCCCCCGCGGCGCGCGCCGGGCGGACGAACCGCAGGCGAATTCCCGGCACCCGCGCCGCCGGAGATTTCATCCGGACTTGCGCCGGCTCCGCACCTGCCCTCCACTTCGATCCGGTATGACTTTGCGGCGACCCGCTGTCTGGCTCGTTTCCCTCGCTCTCGGATGCTGCGGCCTCACGGCGTGCAGCCATTACCGGGTGGGCACGGACGCGAAGCTCGCGTTCACCTCGCTCTACGTCGAGCCGGTCGCGAACAAGACCATGCTGCCCCAGGCCCGGGCGCTGCTCACCACGCAGCTGCGCGAGGCGTTCGAACGCGATGGCCGCGTCGTGCTCGCCAATTCGCCGGAGGCCGCCGACGCCACGCTTCGGGTGACGATTCGCGACTACCACCGCGACGTCGCCTCGGTGCAGGAAATCGACACGGGGCTGGCGCGCAAATTCACCCTGACGCTCGGGGCCGCCTGCACGCTGCAGGAGCGCCGCAGCGGCCGCGTGCTTTTCCAGGACCGGAAGGTCAGCACCGAGCGCGACGCGTTCACCGACGGCGGCCAGCTGCAGTCGGAGTACCAGGTCCTCCCGCTGCTGGCCACCTCGCTCGCCGACAAGATCGCCCACACCGTCCTGGATGTGTGGTGACGGCCCGGACCATGTACGCGCCCCTGCTCGTTCCCTCGCTGCTCGCCGGAGATCATGCCCGCCTCGGCGCGACGGCCCAGATCGTCGAGGATCTCGCGCTGCCGTGGCTGCACCTCGACATCATGGACGGCCACTTCGTCCCGAACCTCTCGTTCGGGCCCGAGACGCTCGCGGCGCTGCGGCGCCAGGGCACGAAGCTGTTTTTCGACACCCACCTGATGCTCTCCGAGCCGCACCGGTACATCGAGGCGTTTGCCCGGGCCGGGGCGAATCAGATCAGCATCCACATCGAGCCCGACTACGACCATGCCAGCACGCTCGCGCGCATCCGCCAGCTCGGCTGCCGCTGCGGCATCGTGCTGAATCCCGACACGCCGGCGTCGGCGGTCGAGACGCTGCTGCCGCACGTCGACCTCGTGCTCGTGATGACGGTGCAGCCGGGATTCGGCGGGCAGACGTTCCGGCGGGAGATGATGCCGAAGGTCCGCACCATCAGCGAATGGCGTCGCACGCGGGAGCTGGCGTTTCGCCTCGAGGTGGATGGCGGGATCGATCTGGAAACCGCCGCAGAGTGCCGCGTGGTCGGCGCGGATACGTTTGTGGCCGGCACCTCGTTCTTCCATGCCGACGACCGGCGCGCATTCGCCGCCGGTTTCGCCGCGCTGTAGCGAGCGTCGCACCCGCGCCGCGCCGTTCTACGGGTTGCCGGCGGCCAGCGCTTCGGCGCGGCGATAGTGTTCGCGGAAACGATCGCCCAACTCGCGGGCGACCCGCACCTCGGCCGCGGGATCGCGGGAATTCACGGCGCGGGTGATTTCGGTCGTGGCCCGGTCGTACGTCACCGCGCCGAGATCCTGGAGCTCCGCCAGCGCGCGGCTCCCTGCCGGCTCCGGCGCGGCGATGATCGCCCGCCAGGCGCGCACCAGCTCGGGCCGCGTGTCCTGCACCATCACGCGCACCACGAGTTCCATCTGCCGAAACAGCCCGGCGGTCCACTCCGGCCGGTAGACGAGCTGATCGGTCTCGGTGAATGGATCGGCGTCGGGATCACTGCGCAGCGGCTTCCATTCGGCATGGCGGTAGAAGTCCTTCCGCACCGGCAGCCGCCGCAGCGCGAACTGCCGCGGCCCGCCCGGTGTGCCCGGACGAAAATTCCACAGCTTCTGCGCCTCCATCGTCAGCGTGTACTCGATGAACGCCTCCGCCACGGTCGGGTGCGGTGCGCCCCGCAGCCGCGCGATCGGATCGACCGAACTCACCGTGCCGCCGCGCGGGGTGGCGAAGCCCAGCCGTCCCGGGCCCGAGCCTGCGGCCTCCCGGTGCGCCGTCGCCTCCGCCTCGGCGCGGCCGTAGAAATCGATGCAGATCCCGACCGCGCAGTCCCCCTGCGCCACGTCGATCGGCACCTTCTGCGCCGAATCCGAGAAATATCGCGCGTTGGCCCCGACGAGCTGAATCAGCCGCAGGCCCGCCAGCCATCCGTCCCGCACCGCCTGCGCCTCGGCGGAGGCGTCCGGTCGCGCCGGCGGTTCACCGCCCAGCCTCCGCCGGGCCAGCTGCATCTGCTGCTGGATCAGATTCTCGAACGCCTTGGCCATCGAGCTGCTCTTGGTCGGATCCGCCAGCGCGATCTGGCCGACGTACCGCGGGTCCGCGAGGTCGCTCCACTGCGCCGGTGGTTCCGCGATCCCGATCCGCGCCAGCGCATCGCGGTTGTAGAGCATGCCGTAATTGCTGAGCACGTTGCCGACCCACCGGGCATCCGCGTCCCAGTACTCCTCGCCCGCGAAAGTCCGCGGGATCACGTCGTCGCGAAACCACTCGGGATGGCGGCTCACGACCTGCGTGGGAACGATCCGTCCGGCGGCCGCCTGGAGCACGTGATCGTAGCTCCCGCCGCCCATGAACACATCGATTCCGCAGCCGGCGTCGGACGCGAGGAACGCCCGGCGCGCCTCCCGGGCCGCCGGCGGCGCATCCGCCGCCAGCCGCGGATTCGCGAAGGCCCCCTGCACTTCCGCGCTCCACGGGCGGCCCAGGGTGGCGGTCCAGTGCAGGCGGAACGACGCGACGTACGCAGCGTCGAGGAACCGCGCAATGTCGCTTGTGCCCCCGATCACGCGCCAGTCGACCAGCACCGTGCGGCCGGTGCGGCGCCGGTACCAGCGCTCGAATCCCGCCCCGAACTCGCGCCGGATCGCCTCGTTGTGCGGCGTGATCACGATCACCGTGTCGTCGGCCCGCGCCGGCGCGCCGTGTCGTGGCGCCAGTGCGAACGGCAGGGCCACCACCGCGGCGAGCACGACCAGAATGGAGATGCGTTTGATCACTCCTTCAGCACCACGACGTCTTCCGGCTCGGCGCTGGCGTAAAGTTCCCCGCCCGCCGCGGATTCCAGAAACCGGGGATTCAGCTCGACGATCTGCAGCGTGGTGTCTCCCGCGATGAAGTCGTACTGCGCCAGCTCGCCATAGTACACGGTCCCGCCGATCCGGCCCCGCACGCCGTTTTGCGCCGGCGGCTCGCGGCGCAGCTTCCAGCACTCCGGCCGGATCGAAAGCGTCACCGCATCGCCCGCGTGCAGCTGGAAACCGTCGTGGGCCTGGACCCCCGCAAACCGCCCCAGCTTCGTCTCCACCGTGGCGGCGCCGTCGGCCGACGTCAGCACCGTCCCGGGGATGAAATCCGTCTCGCCGACGAAATCGGCGACGGCCCGGGTGCGGGGGCGCCGGTAGACCTCCGCCGCGGTGCCGATCTGCATGATGCGACCGGCGTCCATGATCGCGATGCGATCGGCGATCGACAGCGCCTCCTTCTGATCGTGGGTGACGTAGACCGTCGTGAGCCTGGACTCGCGGGCGATGCGTCGGATCTCCGACCGCAGCTCCGTCCGCAGTCGCGCATCGAGGTTCGACAGCGGCTCGTCGAGCAGCAGGCAGCGCGGCCGGATCACCAGCGCCCGCGCCAGCGCCACGCGCTGCTGCTGGCCGCCCGAGAGTTCGCCCGGCCGGCGCTGGCCGTGCTCCGTCATGTGCACCGCGGCGAGCGCCTCGCCGGTCCGCTGCGCGATTTCGCGGGCGGGGAGCTTTCGCTCCTCCAACCCAAAGGCGACATTCTCGGCCACGGTGAGGTGCGGCCAGAGCGCGTAGCTTTGAAACACCATCCCGGTGTTGCGCTTGTGCGGGGCCAGTGCGGTCACGTCCTCGTCATCGAAGAAGATCCGGCCGCCCTCCGGTGCCACGAATCCGGCCAGCATGCGCAGCAGCGTGGTTTTGCCGCAACCGCTTGGCCCGAGCAGGAAGAACAGCTCGCCGGCGCCGATCTCGAGGCTGACGTCCTGCAGCGCCACCACCGTTCCGAAATGCTTGGAAACTCCCTGGATCCGAATGGAAATCATCGCGGCGGTGACCGGCGGGCGAGGCAAGGTTTCGCCCGTACCCAAGTCAAAGGAATAAACCCCGGCGGGCGCGCAGATCGGTTTGCCATTCCCCGTTTGCTCGGTCTCGCTGAGGGCGTGATCTGCAAGCCACCGCTCCGGGTGAGACAACCCGCCGTGTCACATCCGGACCTCGAGGAGGTCCTCTTCACGGAGGTCGAGATCAAGCGCCGCGTCTGCGAGCTGGCGGCCGAGGTCAAGCACGTCTACGGCGAGCGCGAATTCACGATCATCTCGTTGATCAACGGCGCGGTGATGTTCACCGCCGACTTCATGCGCGAGATCGACAACCCTGTGCGGCTCGACTGCGTGCGCGTCTCGAGTTACGGGAGCAAGACGAAGTCGGTCGGGGCGCCGCAGATCGTCGCGTCCTTGACCCTGGACATCGCGAACCGGGACGTGCTGATCATGGACGACATTCTCGACACCGGGAAGACGATGTCTGTCGTGACCGCCCTGGCGCGGAAGCTGAACCCCGCCAGCCTGCGCACCTGCGTGCTGCTCGACAAGAAGTCGCGCCGCGAGGTGCCGTTCGAGGCGAACTTCGTCGGCTTCGAGATCCCGGACAAGTTTGTCGTCGGGTACGGACTGGATTTCGCCGAGCGCTACCGGAACCTGCCGTGCATCGGCGTCCTCCGCCGCGACCTGCAGAAGCTCCCGCTGCCGGACCCGCGTTGAGCGGCACCAGTTCTCACCGCGCGGCTGTGTGCCGCTCGATTTTCACTGCCGGCGCCCGCTGCCGGGCCGCCTGTTTCCGTGGACCGCATCGGATCCCGACCGATCTGTTTTTCACAGGAGTCGACCCGAGTTAACACCGAGACCGAACACCCTCGGATCGCCCTCGGTATTCCTCCTGTCAAAAGGTCTTGGGATCGATCCGTTTTTCACAGGAGTCGACCCGAGCTAAAACCGTCAACCGTCCGCGGCGTCCCCGCCTTCCGCGATTCCCGTTGACGCGATCCGGACGCGTCTTTTGCTCTCCCTCTCCCGCAAGTGGCTCGGTAGCTCAGTTGGTAGAGCAGAGGACTGAAAATCCTTGTGTCCCCGGTTCGATTCCGGGCTGAGCCACCACTTTAGCCCGCTGCTCCGCAAGGCGCAGCGGGTTTTTTGCGGCCGGTCCGTTGCAGGAAAGTGATCTGCGGCAGGAGCCCCCGTGCTGCCGGCTTCTGACGAGTGGCCGCGGCACTTGGCGCGGCGGGGGGCCCTAAAGCTCGAGCGCGAAGCGCAGCGCTGCTCGGACTTGGACGAGTTGGCCGACGGCGATTCTGCCGAGCTTTCGGACCAGCCTTTCGTGGCCGACGCTCATCACGCCCTGGACGTTTACCCACGACTCCTTGTCGAGAAACTTCAATTTCCCCAACGGTACTTCGTAGGCGGAACCACGATTCTGCGTCGTCAGCGGTACGCAGATGACAATCGCTCGCGGGCTGTCGGCGTCCTCTCGCGAGACGACGACGGCCGGACGGACTTTCCCGACCATGCCCAGGTCCACCAGATACAGCTCACCCGGGACGGGGTTCATCGCTTATCGAGGTGGGAGAAATCTTCCTGGTCCAGCTCCCCCCACACCTGAGCGACATGTTCAACGGGCGCCACGACATCACGGTTGTTCTCGATCGCGATGGGAAAAGGGATGGCCTTGCGGCGCTCAATCTGCGCGTAAAGCATGTTTACGGCCTGAGTTGGCGTGACACCGAGCTGATCAAGAATCTTTTCGACCCGTGCCTTCCGGCGGGGATCAATGCGGGTACGCAGGATGGCGCTCGATGGCATGGCACAAAAGGAGCACGAATGTGCCACGCATGCAAGGTCGTTGCCTTGCCATTCCCTCCGCCATCGATCGCCGGACGTAGTCGGCGACCGAGTCGTATGCAACCAAGCGCACGCCGCGCAGTGCCCTGTGCTGCTTAAGGGTCACGAGCCTGATTTTCCCCTGAGCAGCGGCCTTGTAATACCAGCCGCGGGATAACCCAAAGAACGGGTCGCGCTTGCCCGGCTGTGGCAGCCGAAAGAATTCAACGCAATGCGGTGAGCCGTCGTGATTCGCTAGCGGTAATCCCAAATGCCGAAGGATTGAAATCCGACCTCGAACGCGACCGTTCGACGCCAGACAAGCCGCTCCGGGTGCGGGTGTTCGCGCTCTGACAGATTGCTCGCAGTTCGGTTGACTGCTAATTCTCTGTCTGGTCGGTCGATGTCACGTAGTTTATCATGATCAGTCGTCGTCGAAAGCGTCGGGCACGCAACCATAGGTCCAGCTCTGGTCGTGTTTGGTGACTGCAGCGTAGAAGGATTGCAGCTCGGGCGGGACGTTGCCGGCAGTGGTGAGCTTGGCGACCTCGGCGGAAACGTAGTCCTGTTCGGCGTCGCGCTTGCCGTTGGTGAAAGCTGAGCGAGGGTTTGCTCGAGCGCCTGATGGATTTTGGAACCGGGCTTTGCCTTCGCTTCGTGACGAGCGGGCTCGACCGCAGTCGATGCCGCGTTTTGCCACAGATTGACTCTCCAACTGGCCCCGCTAAGGTGCTCGTGTGAGTTCGAAAGAGATCATCGCCGAGTTGCCGAAGTTGAACCGAGTCGAGTTGGAGGCGGTGGACGCCAAACTGCACGAATTGCTCGCGACGGTGGACGAAGGGCAGCGCACCGCAGCGCCAAAATGGGGACGGAATCTGGCCAAGCTCGCCGGAACGGTGGAAGGATTGCCTTCTGATTACGCGCTGAATCACGATCACTACGTCCACGGCGCGCCGAAGCGGTGAACACGGTTTTCGGCGACACGGTGTATTTCCTGGCGCTGCTGAACGCGCGAGACCAGTTCCACCGGCAGGCTCTCGCATTGAGCGAACGACCGCCTGGACCAATGCTCACCACCGAATGGGTGCTGACTGAACTCGCGGACGCGCTCGCCACACCGCCCGCTCGCGAACGGTTCACGCTGCTGACAGGCGCGCTGCGCGTCGAACCAGATGTCGAAATCGTACCGGCGTCGCATGAGTTGTTCGAGCGCGGATGCGCGTTGTTCGCACAACGGAAAGACAAAGCGTGGTCCCTCACCGACTGTCTTTCCTTCGTGGTGATGAAGGATCACGCGATGACGGATGCATTAACCGCCGATCAACACTTCGAGCAGGCCGGATTTCACCGCCTGATGCAGCCCTAGAATCATCCAGTTCACGACCTGAGCGACGTGCTCAGTCGGTGGCGCGATATCGCTGCTCTGGTCCTCCGACCTTGTTTCCGATCCACCGGCCCCGGGGCGAGGCGGCGCCGATGCCGCTGGTTGGGGGAAGACCGCGGACCGTCACTTCCCGGCTGAGGGGCGGGACGCCACACCGGGCGGGGACCGAACGATCCGCAGTGCCTGTCCGAGCACCAGCGCCTCGGCGATCTTGCGGCGGGCGCGCCGGAGGATGCGGTCGAAGGTTTGTCGCGACACGCCCATCTTCACCGCGGCCTGGGCGTGGTAGAGGTCCTGGTGATCGGCGAGCCGCACCGCTTCCATCTCGTCGCCGGCGAGGGGGATTTCACGCAGGTCGCGCAGCGGGATGCCGGCGGGTTTGAAGTAGTCTGCCGGAGGACGATGCCCGATCCGGCGCGGGCAGGGAGGACGGGCCATGGAGGAAATCAGATCTTGCCGGCGCTCATTGTGGGCATACGCTCATAACGTAAATGCGTCGCCGCGCCCGTCGGGTCAAGTTTTGCAACCCGGCGGCGCGCGGCCGCTCCGGTCTCACGGCCGCTTCACCTGCTTCCTGTCTCCATGAAAATCGCCATTCCGCTCACCGCCTCCGATGAATTCTCCGCGCACTACGGTGCGGCGGCCAGGTTCGCCGTCTACGACGTCGATCCGGTGCGACGGACGGTGATGACCAAGGCGGTGGTCGAGCCGCAGGAATCCGAGCCCTGCGCGTGGCCGCCGCTGCTGCAGGCGGCCGGCGTGGAGGTCATCCTTGCCGGCGGCATGGGCCGCGGCGCACAGGTTCGCATGGCCGAGCACGGTCTCACCGTCGTTGCCGGCGTCCCGGCGGCGGCCCCGGATGCGCTGGTCGCGGCCTGGCTCGCCGGCCAGCTCTCGGCTGGCGCCAACACCTGCGACGGCTCCGGCCACGGCGCCCATCATCACGCCGGCGGGCACGCTCATGACGAGGGCAGCTGTCATTGCGCCAACTGACGGGCGGCAGGGGTCCAGCCACCATGCATGCCTCCCCGGTTCTGTTTCGTCCCATCGGAGTGATCCACAGCGACCACGTTTCCGCCAACCAGACGCCGATCCAGCCGGTCTACGCCGGCGACTGCACCGGCCGGGCGGAGATCTTCGCGGAATTCGCCGACGGCCTGGCGGACATCGAGGGATTCTCGCACATCTATCTGGTGACCTGGCTGCACCAGGCCGGCCCGCCGCGGTTGCGTGTGACGCCGTTTTTGCAGGACGCAGAGCACGGGATCTTCGCTACGCGCGCGCCGTGCCGGCCCAATCCGATCGGCTTGAGCCTCGTCCGGCTGATCCGCCGCGAAGGCCCGGTGCTGCACCTGGCCGGCGTCGACATGCTCGACGGCACTCCCCTGCTCGACCTCAAGCCGTATTCGCCCCGCTACGATTCCGTGGATGCCCCGCGGGGCGGCTGGACGGACGAGGTGGACGACGCCACGGCCCGCCGACGGGGACGTCGCGATCACCCCGGGTCAGCGCTTGCCGGTCCCCATGACTCCGATCCGAAACCGATCCGTCACCCCTGATCCGACCTGGTTCACCCGGATTCACATGATCGGATCCGCGAATCGGGATTGAGCAGCCCTCCGGACCGGACGATCTCGAAACCGCGCCACGCCCGAAGCCCCCGGCCGAGCCACCCCGTCAACCCATGATCTCGCTCACCCTGGTCGTCGAAAACACCGCGCGTGGTGCCGGCATTCTGGGCGAGCACGGGCTGGCATGTTGGGTCGATACGGGGACGCACCGCGTGCTGTTCGATACGGGACAAGGTCTGGCGCTGCTCCACAATGCGGCGTGCCTCGGCCTCGATCTCGCGCAGGCCGAGGTGGTGGCGCTCAGCCACGGCCATTACGATCACGTGGGCGGCCTGGAGGCGACGCTGGCGGTGGCGCGGCGGGCGACCTTGTGTCTTCACCCCCGGGCAACGGAGCAGAAGTTCTCCGGCACGAACGCGGCGGCGGGACGACGCATCAGCCGCCCGTTCGTCGAACGCGAGGATTTCCGGCAGGACGGGCGGACGATCGTGGCCACGCGCGAGCCGGCCGAGCTCGTGCCCGGCGTCTGGCTGACGGGAGAGATTCCTCGGACCAACGATTTCGAGGACACGGGCGGCCCGTTCTTCCTCGACCAGGCGCTCACGCGCTCCGATCCGCTGCTCGACGATCAGGCGTTGTTTTTCCAGGCCCGCGAGGGCGTGGTCGTGGTGCTCGGCTGTGCGCATGCCGGAGTCGTGAATACGCTCGAACACGTGGCGCGGCTGACCGGGCGCCGCCGCCTGCACACCGTCGTCGGCGGCATGCATCTGGAGCGCGCGGGGGCGCGGCGGATGGAGGAAACGTTTGCCGCATTTCGGCGCTTCGACGTGCAGCAACTGGGTCCGGTTCACTGCACCGGGCTGGCGGCGACCCTGGCTTTCTGGCGGGAGTTTCCCGGGCAATGCCTCGCCTGTGCCGCCGGGACGCGGCTGAGCTTCGCGACCGAGACGATCACCCGATGACGCCGCGCCGACGCGGGCCTGGAACGATCGCCCCGGCGGCCGGCAATCAGGGCGCCGGCAATTTCGCCGGCGACAACGGATCGAAGTGGGCCCGGATTCCCCCGGTGAGAGCCGAAACCTGGAACCCGTTTTGCGCCAGGACCCGCGCGGCGAAGTACGCGGTCTTGCCGAGGGCGCAGACGGTGACGACGGGCCGGTTGCGATCGAGCTCGCCGAGGCGGGTGCGCAGCGCACCGAGAGGAATGTTGACCGACCCCGCATGCGGCAGCGGATGTGACTGGACGAGCGCGGGCGGCCGGACATCGAGCACCTGGACGGCGGGATCGTCGGGCAGCACGTCGACCGCGGTGACGAGACCGTCGCGGACGTTGCACGCGGCGAAGCCCGCGAGGTTGACGATGTCCTTCGCGGCGCCGAACGGCGGCGCATAGGAGAGCTCGAGTTGGGCGAGGTCGTCGATCGTGAGTCCGCCGGTGATCGCGGTGGCGAGCACATCCAGCCGCTTGTCGACGCCGGCCAGTCCGGCGACCTCGGCACCGAGCACGCGGCCGGTGACGGGATCCCACAGCAGTTTCAGGAGAATGGGTTTCGCACCCGGAAAGTACCCGGCGTGATGACTGTCGTTCACCGTGACCGTGCGGAAATCACGGCTGGCGGCACGCAGCCGTTTCTCGGTCCACCCCGTCAGGCCCGCGGCCACGTCGAACACGCGAACAATCGCCGTGCCGAGCGCGCCGGGGTACGGCCGGGCTTTCGCCGGCTGGAAGATGTGGTCGGCGACGAGCCGGCCCTGGCGATTGGCCGGGCCGCCGAGCGGCACCGCGGTGGGTCCGCCGGCAACGAAATCCTCGATCTGCACGGCGTCACCGGCCGCGTAGATCGAAGGGTCGTTGGTTTGCATGAATGGGTTCACTTTGATGTGCCCGCGAGGGCCGAGCGTGATTCCGGCCGCGCCCGCGAGCGCGGTCTCGGGCCGGACGCCGATGCTGAGCACCACGAGGTCGGCCGCGAGGGAGCGGCCGGATTTCAAGTGGCAGGCGAGCGAGGGATCGGCGCTGAAGCGCTCGACCGAATCGCCCAGGATCACATCGACCCCGTGGCGGCGGAGTTCGTCCTCGAGCAGCCGCGTCATCGGTCGGTCGAGGGGCGGAAGCACCTGATCCTGGAGTTCGACGAGCGAGACCGGCTTGCCGAGGCGGGTGAACTGCTCGGCCATTTCGAGCCCGATGAAACCGGCGCCGATGATCGCGACGCGCTGCGCGCCGGTGGCGGCGGCCTTGATCCGGTCCATATCCTCGAGGGAACGGAGCGTGAAGATCCGCGAATCGTCGATTCCGGGAAGCGAAGGACGCAACGGAACCGCACCGGGCGCCAGGAGGAGCTTGTCGTAGGGCAACCACGCGGTGGCCCCGGAGAGCAGGTTGCGGACCTGCACCAGTTTCGAGGCGCGGTCGATCGCGATGGCTTCGGTGCTGGTGCGAACCGTGAGCGCGAGCAGCGACTTCAGCGATGTCGGCGTCTGGACGGCGAGCGCGGCGCGCTGCTCGATCTCGCCGCCGATGAAGTACGGCAGCCCGCAGTTGGCGAACGAAACGTCGGGACCGCGCTCGATCACCGTGATCGAGGCGGACTCGCTCAGGCGACGGGCGCGGGCAGCGGCGGAGGCGCCGGCGGCCACGCCGCCGACGATGACAAGATGCAGGGGAGTTTCAGCGGGCATGAGGAAAAAGTCGGGCGATGAGGGTGCGGGGAATTGCGAAGGAGAAGAGTGAGTCCATGCGAGCCAGTCGACGATCAGGGCGCGGGGGAGAACCGAATCGAGGGCGGACGTGGCGGTTCAGCCGCCGGCCTCCCGGCCGCGGCGGGCGAGATTCCATTCCGGCACGCTGAAACGGAGCTGGGCGGCGGGGATCCCGAGGGCGCGCAGCCGGCGGGTTCCTTCCGCGGCCATGATGCAGTACGGACCACGGCAGTAGGCGTAGACCGGTTTGTTGCGGGGCAGCCTGGGTCGCGGTGTGCCGGGCTGCGCCAGTTCGGTCACGGGCAGATTGAGAGCTCCGGGGATGTGGGCCGCCTGGAATTCGTCGCGGGGCCGCAGGTCGATCAAGGTCACGCGTCCGTGAGCGATCTCGGTGGCGAGTTCCTCCGGGGTCAGCGAGGCAAGCGTCTCGGGCTGCTCGACGAACTGCCGGAGCACCTCGCGCGCATTGGGCAGCAGTTCCTCGCCCACGGAGCGCAACGTCAGCCAAAGCCGGACGACGTTTTCGTTCGCGAGCCGGCAATGGACCTGCCGGCCGCGCTTCTCCGCCGCGACCAGGCCGGCGCCGCGCAACACCTTCAGATGAGCGCTCGCCGCGGCGAGCGACTGGCCGACGGCCTGCGCCAGCTGATCCACCGTCTTTTCGCCGTGGGCGAGCCGGTTGACCATGAGCAGTCGCGCCGGACTGGCCAGCGCCTGACCGATCCGGGCGAACTGCTGAAAGAGCGCGTGCCGGCGCTTGGAGTTCTCGCGCGGCAGCTTCCCGGGTGCGGTCGGAGTTCGGTGCATCCCTCCGTCGATAACGCCGGCTGGGCAATACTCAAACAATCGTTTGAGCTTTCGGCGGCGACGTTTTCTTGGCCCCGGCCCGGCACCCCGGCCCGGGTGCGCCGGGCCGGCCCCGGAAAACTCCGGAACCTGCCGGCGGTGAGTCGGATGGTGAAACGTTTACGAGTCCGCTTTGCCGCCAACCCGTGGCGGGAGCGGCCGTGATCCGACTTGAGTCGGGAAAAGGAACCATCGATCATGTGATCGCGTGTAATGGCATATGCCTATGCACGGATATATGACTCAGCGGTCCACTCGCCTCCACTCGCCCTCCCTGCCCAGGAAGCCGCGCCCCTTGTCCGACGAAGCGTTCGGCATGATTGCGCGCCGGTTCAGCCTGCTGTCCGAGCCGCTCCGGCTCCGGCTCATCCATGCGGTGTTCGAGGGGGAAAAGAGCGTGAACACGCTCGTCGAGCTGTCGGGCGGAACGCAGGCCAACGTGTCGCGGCACCTGCAGTCGCTGACGCAGGGGCACGTCCTCCAGCGGCGCCGGAGCGGCCTGCAGGTCTTCTATTCGATCGTCGATCCGACGATCTTCGAGCTCTGTGAACTGGTTTGCCGGAGCCTGGAAAAGCAGTTCGCCCAGCAGGCCGACGCGTTCGCGCACAAATAGGTCGCCGCGGGACAGACCCGTAGGCCGCGAGCTCGTTGCGTCTCGCGTCGACGGCGGTTGATGACCCGCGGGCCGCGCGTGGCACCGGGCAGGATCAAGGCGCACCGAGAGTGCATCGCGATCCCGCGTGTCAGACCGGCGATAAACCGCGGCCGCGGGTGCTTCCGTTTCGCGGGCTTGCGGGCCAGTGGCGGCACCCGCACCTTCTGCCGATGGAACCCAGCCGCTCCCGGGATCCGCTGCACGGCGTGACGCTCGAAAAGCTCCTGACCGAGCTGGTCGGGCAACTCGGCTGGGAAGGTCTCGCGCAGCAGGTCGACATCCGCTGCTTCCGCTACGACCCGAGTATCAAGTCCAGCCTGACACTCCTGCAGAAGACTCCGTGGGCCCGGGCGAAGGTCGAGCAGCTGTACGTACATTCCAGGCGGCTGCCGGCGTAGGCCTTCACGAGGGATACTCGGATCGCCCTCGGTATTCCTCCTGTGAAGAGGCTTGGGATCGATCGGTTTTTCACAGGAGCCGACCCGAGTTCAAAACCGAGACCGGTCTGGATCCGTCCTCGGATCGTTCTCGGTATTACCCGACGATCGGACCAGCGCACATTGCCAGGTCGCTGGTTATTTTTCACCGGATGTGTTTGATGTGCGGCATGGTCGAGCCAACGTCCCGCGGCTCCACGCCACCCGCCGCATCGCCCCGGGGCTGGTGGCGGGGGCTGATCTTCGCACCCTCCCCCGGCCGCCGGCGGCGGCTGATCGTTCTGACCCTCGCGCTCGTGCTGCTCATCGGGCTCGTGGATTTCCACCTCGGGTTCGAGCTCTCGCTCCAGATCTTCTACATCGTGCCGGTTTGTCTGGCGGTCGCGGCCGTGGGGTGGCGGTTCGGCGTCGTCACCGCCGTCCTCTCGGTCGCCAGCGCGTTGCTCGGCGACTATCTGGCCGGTGCGCATTACATGCAGCCGTTCGTGCCGTGGGCGAATGCGTCGTTCGCGCTCGGCACCCATCTCACCGTCGTCTGGCTGTTCCAGAGCGTGCTGACGCTGCAACGGGAACTCGAGGAGCGCGTGCGGCAGCGCACCGCCGCCCTGAGCAGCGTGATCGCCGAACGCGAACGCCTGGAGAAAGCCATCCTGGAAATCAGTGAACGCGAACGGCGGAGCATCGGTCACGATCTACACGACGGGCTCGGCCAGCACCTCACGGGCACCGCCCTCGCCGGCCAGGTGGCGGTCGAACAACTGCACGCAAAGCAGCTTTTCGCCGAGGAAGCCGAGGTGAGGAAGCTCGTCGGCCACATCGAGGAGGCGATTGAAAAAACCCGCCGGCTGGCGAAGGGCCTCCTCCTCGCCGAGGTTCAGTCCGATGCCCTGAACCCCGCACTGCACGAGCTGGCCCTCGACGTGAGCGGCGAATTTCGCATCGCCTGCGAGTTCCGGCCGCAGGGTGATCTCCTGCTCCCCGACCGGGCGTCGGCCACCCACCTTTTCCACATCGTGAAGGAAGCCGTCCACAACGCGATCCGCCATGGTCGTGCGCGACACATCACGATCGCGCTCTCGGCCGCGCCCCAATCCGCCGCCACGCTGTCGATCGCGGACGACGGACAAGGCTTGCCCCCGCCGGAAATGCGCGGCAGGGGACTCGGGTTGAACATCATGGCCCACCGCGCGGATATCATCGGCTGGGATTTTCGCGTCGAAGCCCGACCGCGCGGCGGCACCCTCGTGACCTGCACGCGCCTGCCGGGACCGCCTCCATGAGCACGGGCGAACCGGCATCCGCCGGCCCGGCTCCGGGCCGGCGCAGCGTCTTTCTGGTCGACGACCATCCGCTGGTGCGCGAGGGACTTTGCAACCTGATCGAACGCCAGCCCGACCTCGCGGTGTGCGGCCAGGCGGAATCCCCCGGCGCCGCGTTCGAGGCGATTTCGCGGCTGGAGCCGGATCTCGCGATCGTGGACCTGTCGCTGGAGTCGGGTTCCGGTCTCGAGCTGATCAAGCAGCTCCAGGCGCTCTCCTCGCCGCCTCCGGTGCTGGTCTTGTCGATGCACGACGAGGCGCTGTACGCCGAACGGGCGCTGCGCGCCGGCGCCCGCGGATACATCATGAAGCGCTCCGCGCCGCGCCATGTCATCGAGGCGATTCGCCAGGTCCTGGCCGGCCGGCTTTACATGAGCGAGGCGCTCGCCGCGCGCATGGCGGAAAAGTACGTCGGCGCGCGGGCCGCTCCGGGCGAGTCCCCGATCGCGCTGCTCAGCGACCGCGAACTGGAGGTTTTCCGGCTGCTGGGCCTGGGTTACGAAACGCGCCGGATCGCCGACGACCTCCACCTCAGCCCGAAGACCGTCCAGGTGTACTGCGGGCGGATCAAGGAAAAATTCAGCCTCGCGAACGCGACTGAACTGATCCGCGAGGCAGTGCGCTGGATGGAAAACGAGTCGCGCGGCTGAGCTGCGGGACCACCCGGACGCGGCCGCGATGCCCGGGCATCGATCCATGTAAGCTCCGGGCTTACACCAGAATCAGCCGGCAGCCAGCAGACGCCCACCGCCGGAGCGTGCTACGTTCCGTGCATGGTTGGCAGTCCCGCGGCCACGCGCGTCCGCTTTGCGTTTTTCCTTCTTCGCTGCTGCGCCGGTTGCGCTGTCACGGGGCTTGGCGGCGCCGGAACCGCTCGCGTCGCCGCGGACGAAGCGGCCGCGGTCGCACCGGCCACGCGCTCCATCACGCTCGACGAGTTCCTGCGCGAAGTCCTGTCCGGCAACCTCGATTACGCGGCGCAGCGCTACAATGTCGACCTGGCCCGGGCGGATGCGGCGGCGGCCCGGCTCTGGCCGAATCCCACGCTCGATCTTGGTGGAACCCGCGACCTGACGTATCAGGGGCGGATGGCGGCCGACCCGAACGGCCGGCTCGTGGCGCAGACGCTTCCGGAAAGCCGGTCCGTCGGGCTGACGCAATCGCTCGATCTCGCCGGCAAGCGACGCTGGCGCGTCCGCTCCGCCATCGAAACCTCCCGCGCCGCTTCGGCCACGCTCGACGATTTTCTCCGCAACCTGCAGCTGGACGCGGACGCGGCCTTCGCCAACGCGCTCGCCGCGGAGGCCACGCTCGTCCAGCAGCGCACGGCGGCGGGCTACGCCGCCGAACTCGTGCGGGCCGAGCGCGCCCGGTTCGAGAGAGGCGACCTGAGCGAGGCGGACTATCTGCAGTCCCGGCTCGAGGAGCTCCAGCTGGACAACGATCTGCGCCAGGCCGAAGCCGCAACGTCCGCCGCCCGGCTCGCGCTCACCGCCTTTCTCGGCCGCGACCAGGCCGCGACGACCCTGGTCCCGCGCGGAGAGCTGGTTGCGCCGACCGAGGTCTACGACCCCGACGCGCTCGCGACCCGGGCACTGGCCTCGCGTCCCGATCTGGTCGCCCTGCGGCTGGCCCGCGACGCGGCGCAAAGCGGGGTGCGCGCCGCCCGCGCGGACCGGTTTCCCGATGTCGACCTGAGCGCCACCTACACCCACAGCCCGGCCTCGGAAAACTTCGTCGCGCCTTCGCCGCGATTCAACCAGCTGGCGGTCGGAGTCTCGCTGCCGCTGCCGCTGTGGAACCGCAACCAGCACGAGATTCGCAAGACCGAGGCGGCCGCCGCCCAGGCCGAGCGCCAGCTCGAGGCGGCCGAGCTGAAGGCCCGGGTGCAGATT
Source organism: uncultured Verrucomicrobiae bacterium (assembly GCA_963705935.1). Lineage (GTDB taxonomy): Bacteria > Verrucomicrobiota > Verrucomicrobiia > Opitutales > Opitutaceae > Opitutus. Next base: position 1,573,487 of record OY970130.1, read on the forward strand.
CGGATCGCGCACGGCAACTACCGCGCAGCGGTGGCCCGCGTGCGGCAGTTCCAGGACCAGCTCCTGCGGGCGACCGGAACCGTGCTGGCCGCCCGCCGCTACAGCTACGAGCACGGCCAGACGTCGCTGCTCGAGCTGCTCGATGCCCAGCGCACCGCCAACGACGTGCAGCGGAGCTATCACGATGCGCTCGCCGACGCCGCCAGCGCCCGAATCGAACTGCTGCGGGCCGCCGGCCTGTCGGAAACGCAAACCTCGTCAGCCCCATCGCCCACGAGCCGCCCATGAGACTCCCAACCGCTTTTCTTCCCCGTTCAGCCACCAGGCTCTTCGCAACTCCCGACCGCGGCAATGTCGGGCGGATCGCCGGCCCGAAGGTTTCGGCCGACCGCACCACCGCGTGGGCCGCCTTCGCCCTGCTCGGTTGCGCGACGCTGCTTTCCAGCTGCGGCCGGCAGGCGACGGCGAGCGAGCCGGCGGTGCCCGCACCCCGGATCGACGGCGACGAGATCCGCTTCGCCGCGGCCGCGCCGCAACTCGCCTATCTCACCGTCGAACCCGCCGCCGAGCGCCCCGCCGCCGCCACGGCGCTGACCGGACGGCTCGCGTGGGACGATGACATCACCGCCCGGATCTTCGCGCCGGTGTCAGGCCGGCTCGTCGCGATCGTGGCGCAGCCGGGCCAGCGGGTCGCCACCGGCGACACGCTGGCGAAAATCCGCTCGCCCGATTTTGGCCAGGCCCAGGCGGACGCGTGCAAGGCCCTCGCCGATGCCACGCTCGCGGAACGCGCCCTCTCCCGGGCCCGCGATTTGCTCGCCCACCGCGCCGCGGCGCAAAAGGACGTGGAGTCCGCCGAGGCCGACTACGCCCGGGCGCTTTCGGAAAAGGAGCGCGCACTGGCCACCCTGTCGCTTTATGGCGGAGACGCCGCCGACAACCGAGTCACCGGTTTGTTTCTGCTCCGGACGCCGGTGGACGGCGTCGTCGTCGACCGGTCCGTCAGTCCAGGGCAGGAGGTGCGCGCCGATCAGCTGGGCGACAAGCCGCTGTTCGTCGTCTCGGATCCTTCGCGACTCTGGCTCTTCCTCGACGTGACGGAGACGGATGCGGCTGCGCTGAAGCCGAACCAGCAGGTTGCCATCCACACCCGCACGCTGCCTGGCCGGACGTTCCACGGACGGGTGCAAATCATCGGGGAGGGACTCGATCCCGCGACCCGCACGATCAAGGTCCGCTGCCTCGTCGACAACGCCGACCGCGCCCTCCGCGCCGAGATGTACGTCAACGCCGATCTCGCCGCCGGTTCGACGGGAGGCGTGGAGGTGCCGACGACGGCGATTTTCACGCGGCATGCCCGGCACTACGCGTTCGTCGAAACGGCGCCGGCAGTGTTCGCGCGGCAGCCCGTCGAGGTAGGGCCGGAAAGCAACGGCCGCTCGGTCGTCCAGCAGGGGCTCCCCGCCGGTGCGCGCGTGGTCACCGACGGATGCCTGCTGCTGGAGGCCATGCTGGACGGGGGTAATCCATGACCGGCTCCGTCGCCGCCTACGCGCTGCGGCACCGCGCGATCGTGCTGGCCCTGACGGCGCTGTTCACCATCGCCGCGATCAACGCGCTCCGGCACCTGCCGGTCGAAGCGTATCCGGATGTCACGAACGTCTCGTTGCAGGTGATCACGCTTTTCCCCGGCCATGCGGCGGAGGAGGTGGAGCGGCTGGTGACGATTCCGATCGAGAACCAGATGAACGGCATCCCGCAGCGGTCCTCGATCCGCTCGATTTCGCTGTTTGGACTTTCGCAGGTGACGATCACCTTCGAGGACGGCGCCGACGTGGAGTTCGTCCGCAATCAGGCGGCGCAATTTCTCGCCGCGGTCACCCTTCCCGCCGGCGCCCAGGCGGGGCTCTCGCCCAACGCCACTCCGGTCGGAGAGATTTTCCGGTACACGCTGCAGGCGCCGCCGGGCTTTCCCGCGGTCGAGCTGAAGGCGCTGGAGGATTGGGTGGTCGAGCGTCAATTTCGCACCGTGCCGGGCGTCGTCGACGTGGTCGGATTCGGCGGCCCGATCAAGCAGTACCAGGTGCTCATCGATCCGGCGAAGCTGCGCTCGTTCGGGATTCCGCTCAGCCAGGTGTTCGACGCCCTCTCGAAGGGCAACCAGAACGCCGGCGGATCGTACATCGAGCACGGGCCGGAGCTCTACATCGTCCGCGGACTCGGTTTCGTGCAGGATCTCGACGACATCCGCAACATCGCCGTCGACACGCGCAATGGCACTCCCATCCGGGTCGGCGATCTCGGCGAGGTCCGGATCGGGAACCAGCTGCGGCTCGGGCGCGTCGGCAAACTCGTTCCGGGCCACCCCGACCAGGACGACGTGGTCATGGGGATCGTGATCATGCGGCGCGGCGAGAACGCGCTCGAGGTGCTGAAACGGGTCCATGCGGAGGTCGACGACATCAATCGCAACTACCTTCCCGCCGGCGTGACGCTCGTGCCTCATTACGACCGGACCGAGCTGACGGAACGCACCCTGCACACCGCGGGCCGGAACATGCTCGAGGGCATCACGCTCGTGTTGCTGGTGCTGATCCTGTTTTTCGGCCTCGGCAACTTCCGATCCGCCTTGATCGTCGCCGCCGTCGTCCCGCTCTCCCTGCTCGGCGCTTTTCTCCTCCTGGACCTGCGCGGCATCCCGGCGAACCTGATCGCGCTCGGCGCGATCGATTTCGGCATCATCGTCGATACCGCCGTCATCATCGTCGAAGATGTCCTGCACAAGCTGGAGCAGGACCCGGGCCGGCTGGGCCGGCTGCACGCCACGATCGCCGAAGCCGTCCAGCAGATGGGCCGGCCGATCCTGTTCTCGAAGGCCATCCTGCTGACCGCCTTCATCCCGCTCTACACCCTGCAGCGCGTCGAGGGGAAGATCTTCCGGCCGATGGCGCTGACGCTGACGTTCGCGCTCGTCACCGGCACGGTTCTCGCGCTGACGCTGGTTCCCGTGCTGGCGAGTTTCGCGCTGCGCCGGGCCGCGGTCATGCACGAGTCCTGGATCGTCCACCGGCTGTACGGCTGGTACGGCCGCCTGCTGGACCGGGCGCTGCGGACACGGGCCTGGCTCCTCGGCGGCGCGGTGCTGCTGCTCGTCGTCGCCGGCATCGTCGTGCAGCACAGCGGCAGCGAGTTCCTGCCGAAGCTCGACGAGGGCTCGCTCTGGGTGCGCGGCTTCATGCCCCAGACGATTTCGCCGACCGAGTCCGACCGGCTGGCGGTGCACGTCCGCCGGATCCTGGGCTCGTTCCCCGAAGTGCGAACGATCGTCACGCAGCTCGGCCGGCCGGATGACGGCACGGACGTCAACGGCTGGGACGTCATCGAGTGTGCGGTCGAGTTGAAGGATCGCTCCCAGTGGCGGACCGCCGCCACGCGCGACGGGCTGGTCGACGCGATGAACAGGAAACTGGGGGCGATCCCGGGAATGTCGTTCCAGTTCAGCCAGTACATCGAGGACAACGTCAACGAGGCGATCTCCGGCGTGAAGGCCGAGTTGAGCATCAAGATTTACGGCAACGACGTCCGGCAGCTGCAGGCGCTGGCGGACCAGGCGGTCGCGATCCTGCAGAAGATCCCGGGGGCCGTCGACGTTGGCACGGAGAACCTGACCGGACAGCCGCAGGTGCAGATCGCGGTCGATCGCGGCGCCATTGCGCGCTACGGGCTCTCGGTCGCGGACGTCCAGCAGATCGTCCAGACCGCGCTGGGTGGCGCGGTGGCAACGCAGGTGCTCGAGGGCGAGCGAACATTCGACCTGGTCGTGAAGCTCTCGCCGAGTGTCGCGACCGACTTGCAGGCCATCCGCCGCATTCCGGTCTTCGGCTCGAACGGTGAGCGGCTCACCCTCGGCGATGTGACCGCGATCGACGTGCGCGCCGGATTCGCGCGCATCCTGCGGGAGGAAAATTCCCGGCGGACGGTGGTGAAGTTTTCGGTGCGCGGGCGGGACCTCGGCTCGCTCATCGCCGAAGCGCAGGCCAAGGTCGGCGCCGCGGTGAAGCTGCCGGCCGGGTATCGGATGGAGTGGACCGGCGAGTTCGAGAACCAGCAGCGCGCGGTCGCACGGCTGCGGGTGATCGTGCCGATCACGCTGATCGCGATCTACTTTTTGCTGTTTTCCGCGTTCGACTCCGGCTGGCTCGCGTTCCTGATCCTGCTGGTGGTCCCGTTTGCCGCGGTCGGCGGAGTGCTGGCGCTGCCACTCGCCGGTCTGGATCTGTCCGTTTCCGCCCTCGTGGGTTTTCTGGCACTGTTCGGAATTGCGATGCTCAACGGCGTCATCCTGGTCGAACGGATCCGCGAGCTCGCCGCCCGGGGCGTGCCGCTGGCGCAGGCCGTGCGCGACGGCGCGATGTCGCGCGTCCGGCCGGTGGTGATGACGGCGTTGATGGCCGCGCTGGGCCTGTTGCCGATGGCACTGTCCACGGCGGTGGGAGCCGAGACGTCGCGACCGTTCGCGGTGGTGATCATCGGCGGGCTGTTCACCGCCACGCTCGTGACGCTGTTCATCCTGCCGATCCTCTACGTCTGGTTCGCCGGCAACCGGCTCGCCCGAACGGACGGAGACAGCGAACCTGGACTCGCCCGGAAAGCGTGAGCCGACACTCCCCTCAAACCGACCGCTGTCGGCCAAAGATTCGGGCTTTCGCTCCGCGGCGGCCGGTGAGCTCAGCCGGCGCCATGGCGCCGGCGCCGAGCGGTTCGAGTGGCCCGATTGCGCGCTTCGCGCCGCTCACGAATTCGCCGACGGCTGAGGGCTTTCGTTTCGCGTGCTTGCGGGCCCGTGGTGGCGCCCGCACCTTCTGCCGATGGAACCCAGCCGCTCCCAGGATCCGCTGCACGGCGTGACGCTCGAAAAGCTCCTGACCGAGCTGGTCGGCCAATTCGGCTGGGAAGGTCTCGCGCAGCAGGTCGACGTCCGCTGCTTCCGCTACGACCCGAGCATCAAATCCAGCCTGACGTTTCTGCGGAAAACTCCGTGGGCCCGGGCGAGAGTCGAGCAGCTGTACGCACGTTCCAGGCGGCTTCCGGCGTAGGCCTCTTCGCGAGGGATTCTGGGATCGTCCTCGGTTTTCCTCCTGAAAAAAGCCTTCCGATCTGTTTTCACAGGAGGCGACCCGAGTCAAAACCGAGACCGAACTGGATCCGTCCTCGGATTGTCCTCGGTTTTCCTCCTGTTAAAAGGCCTTGGGATCGATCCTTTTTCCACAGGAGGCGACCCGAGCTAAAACCGAGACCGAACTAGATCCGTCCTCGGATCGCCCTCGGTATTCCTCCTGTAAAAAAGCTTGGGATCACTTTGCCACGCTCCGTCGGACCGCAGCCCACGAAAAAGGTCGGCGGGAACCCGCATTAACCCGACCGCTTCCGGGCAAAATTCCGGCTTCTACCCGGCGGCGGCAGGGATGGTTTCCATCGTTCAGGGCTGGAATCGGCTGCCAAAACGGCATCTTGTCGACGCGATCGTGATCAATCACCCCGGAGCCCAGTGTTGCGAATCCCTTGCCGTCCTGCGGCCCCCGCCGGGTCGAGCCGCATGAGCGCGCCCGGACTCCAGCATCGGACCGAGCTGCGCGTGCGGTACAGCGAGACCGACCAGATGGGCACCTTCTACAACAGCCGGGCGCTCGAGTGGTTCGAGGTCGCCCGCACCGAATGCCTGCGCGCCGCGGGTCTGTCGTACGCCGAGATCGAACGGCGCGGGACGCTGCTGCCGCTGGTCGAGACCGGGATCACGTTCCAGGGCCGCGCGCGCTACGACGATCTCCTCCAGATCGACACCTGGGTCACCCTCGCCGGCCGGGCCTCCGTGCGCTTCGAGCACACCATCACCCAATCCACCGGCAGCGCCGCCGTGGTCGCCGGCTTCACCCGGCACGCCATCACCGATCCGGCCGGCCGCCCCACCCGGCCACCCGCCTGGCTGACGGCCCTGTTCCACGCCGGCGAATCCACGACTCCATGACGAACGACCGCCGACAGCTTCTTTCGGGCGACGAGGCCATCGCCCTCGCCGCGCTCCGGCTGGGCGTGACGCTCGGCACCGGCTATCCCGGCACGCCCTCGACCGAGATCCTCGAAACCTTCGCGAAGCTCGGCGGCCCGGCGCAATGGGCGCCGAACGAAAAAGTCGCGCTGGAGGTCGGCCTCGGCGTGGCGTTTGCCCGCGGCCGCGCGCTCGTCACGATGAAACACGTCGGGCTGAACGTCGCGGCCGACGTCCTGTTCACCGCCGCCTACAGCGGCGTCAGCGGCGCGCTCGTGATCGTTTCCGCGGACGATCCGGGGATGTCGAGCAGCCAGAACGAGCAGGACAACCGCCGGTACGCCGTGGCCGCGGGCGTGCCGATGCTCGAGCCCGCGGATTCGCAGGAGGCCTACGACCAGACTTTCGCCGCGTTCGAACTTTCGCAGCGCTGGGGCGTTCCCGTGTTGCTGCGGGTCACCACCCGCGTGTGTCACTCGAAGACGATCGTGACGGACGAACACGCGCCCGTGCCGCCGGCCGCAACCGGATTCGAACGCAGCATCCGGGAACGGGTGATGATTCCGGCGCACGCCCGTCCCGCGCACCGGCGGTTGCGGGAAAAGCTCGCCGCGATCGGGCTCTGGGCCGAGACCGCTCCGCTGCACCGCCGGACGGCCGGCGACGGGCGGCTCGGGATCGTCACCTCCGGCGTCGTCGCGGCGCATGCGCGCGAGGCGGCGCCCTCCGCCGCCGTGCTGCAACTCGGGGTCACCCACCCGCTGCCCCTCCAGCTGATCCGCGAATTCGCCGCGACGGTGCAGGACTGCATCGTGCTGGAGGAGGGCGACCCGTACCTCGAGGATGCGCTGCGCGCCGCGGGAGTGAACGTCCGCGGCAAGCCGCCGATGTACCGCTTTGGCGAGCTCACGGTCGGACGCGTGCGCCGCATCCTGGCCGGCGATACCTCTCCCGAGCCGGCCCTGCCGCGCGGCAAACCGCCGCAGCTTTGCCCCGGTTGCCCGTACCGGACCGTGTTCGACGTGCTGCGGGAGCTCGACTGCATCGTCGCCGGCGACATCGGCTGCTACACGCTCGGCGCACTGCCGCCATTCGAGGCGATGGACACCCAGATCTGCATGGGCGCGTCGCTCGGCGTCGGGCTCGGGCTGCGCCACGCGCTCCCGGCCGACCAGGCCCGCCGCGTGGTGAGCGTCATCGGCGACAGCACGTTCATGCACAGCGGGCTGACCGGCCTGGCCGAGATGGTCTACAACCCGCCGGCGACCGGTCACGTCCTGCTCGTGCTCGACAATGGCACCACCGCCATGACCGGACAGCAGGAGCACCCGGCCACCGGCCGCACGCTGACGCACGAGCCGACCGGCCGGATTTCGATCGAGGGGGTGGCGCGGGCGATGGGCGTCACGCACGTCGACGTCATCGATCCGATCGCGCAGGCGGACGGTTTCGCGGCGCTGCTGCGCGAGCGGCTCGCCACGCCGGACCTATCTGTCATCGTCGCGCGCCGCGCTTGTATCCTCGCCGCGGCCGCCATCCGCGGATACGAGAACGCCGCCAAAGCCGCCGCTTCGGCGCCAGCGCCGGCCGCCTGCGGCGCCGATTGCGACTGCGCCGCCCAACCCGCCAGCGAATCCTGACCATGCCCGCCAACGAACGAGTCACCAACATCGTGGTCGCCGGCCTGGGTGGCCAGGGCGTGATCAAGGCCTCCGATATCATCGCGGCCGCGGCGTTTGCCGCCGGCTGCGACGTGAAGAAGAGCGAGATCCACGGCATGAGCCAGCGCGGCGGCAGCGTCACGAGCGACGTTCGCTTCGGGGACCGCGTGCTCAGTCCGATGGTACCGGAAGGCGAGGCCGACTTCCTGCTCGTCGTCTCGGCGGATCAGGTCGACAACAACCGCCATGTCCTGCGGCCGGGCGGAGCGTTGATCGAACCATCGCTGCTGGATGGCGCCCGGCTGGCCAATCCGCGCACGATGAACGTCGCACTCGTCGGGGCGCTGAGCGGGCTGCTTTCGCTGGACGCCGCCGCCTGGCGGGTGGCGCTCGACGCGAATCTCGCCCCGAAGATCCGCGCCGCCAACGACGCTGCGTTCGCGCTCGGTCGCGCCGCCGGCGAACGGATCGCGGCCGCGCGGGCCGCCGCGTCGTTCCCCTCCGCCGCGCCGGCCGGGTCGCTGCCGCGCACGCCCAGGTAGACGCCGGCGCCCGGCCGGCCCGCCAACCCCGTATCTTCACCAATCTTCAACTCGCCCATCCAGACGATCGATTGGCCCGGTCGGCCGCGCCGCCTGACAGCGCACCCCGGAGGCCGGCGACACCCCTTCCGCTTCAACTCCCAACCCCTCCCACGGTGAAACCCCATCCTTCCTGGAACTACTCGCCCGGCGGCTTCCATCCCGAGAGCGCCCCGGATTTTCTGCCGTGCCCGCAATTGCGCGACCTCCAGCTCGCGCGGTTGCGCGCCACGGTCCAGAACGCGTGGGACCACGTCGAACTGTTCCGGCGCCGGCTCCAGGAGCGCGGGCTGAAACCCGCCGACGTCCGCGCGCTCGCGGACCTCGCGCACCTGCCGTTCACCCTGAAAACGGACCTGCGTGACACGTATCCGTTCGGGATGTTTGCGCGGCCGATGACGGACATCGTGCGGTTGCACGCCTCGAGCGGCACGACCGGCAAGCCGATCGTCGTCGCGTACACCCAGGCCGATCTCGACGTCTGGGCCTCGGTGATGGTCCGCAGCTTCGCCGCCGCCGGCGTGCACCGGGGCGACATCGTCCAGAACGCGTATGGCTACGGTCTGTTCACCGGCGGCCTGGGCGCACACTACGGCGCCGAGGCCCTGGGCGCCACCGTCATCCCGATCAGCGGCGGCAACACCGACCGGCAGCTGATGCTGCTGCGCGATTTCGGCGTGACCGCGATCTGCTGCACGCCCAGCTACATGGTCCACCTGCTCGAGCGTGCGCAGGAAATGAAAGTCGACACGAGCCGGCTCCGCGCGGGCATCTTCGGCGCCGAGCCCTGGACGGAGGGCATGCGCCAGCGGATCCAGACGATGTCGTCGATGAAGGCGTACGACATCTACGGCCTGTCCGAAATCATCGGGCCGGGCGTAGCGATGGAATGCGCCTGCCAGCAGGGCCTCCACATTTTCGAGGACCACTTCTATCCGGAGATCATCGATCCCGAAACCGGACGGGTGCTGCCCGACGGCGAGGAGGGCGAACTGGTGATCACCACGCTGTCGAAGGAGGCGATGCCGATGATCCGTTACCGGACCCGCGACATCACCGCGCTCGAAACGGCGCCCTGCGCCTGCGGCCGGGCGATCCGCCGGATTCGCCGGATCGGGCGGCGCAGCGACGACATGCTGATTTTGCGGGGCGTGAACGTGTTTCCGTCGCAGGTGGAAACCGCGCTCCTCGCGGTCGAGGGCACCGTGCCCCATTATCAGATCGTGCTCACGCGACCGCACGGGCTGGACGAGATGGAGGTGCGCGTCGAGGTCACGCCCGAGGTTTTTTCCGACGAAGTCCGCTCGCTCGAGGCGATGCACCGGCGGCTCGAATCCGCACTGGAAAAGACCCTCTGCCTGCGCGCGACCGTGCGCCTGGTCGAGCCTCACTCCATTCCCCGCAGCGAGGGCAAGGCGAAGCGCGTGCTCGACCTGCGAAACCAGTCCTGAATCTCCGCCGCCCCCATGAAAATCCACCAGCTTTCGCTCTTCGTCGAAAACCGCCCCGGCGCGCTGCGGCGTCCCTGCCGGATTCTCGCCGACGCCGGCATCGACCTGCTCTCGCTGACCGTCGCCGACACGGAGGAATTCGGCATTCTCCGGCTGATCGTGACGGACTGGCAGCGCGCCCAGCGCGTGCTGACCGAGGCCGGCATCATCGTGAAGACGACCGAGGTGGTCGCGATCCAGGTGCCGCAGAAACCCGGCGGGCTGCTGGCGGTGCTCGACGCCATCGATGCGGCCAACCAGACGATCGAGTACCTGTACGCGTTCGCGGGCATGACCTCGGGCGGCGGCATCGACGGCCATGCGGTCCTGGTCTTTCGCTTCTCCGCCCCCGATGCGGCGGTCGCCGCGCTGGCGCAGGCCGGCTTCCCGGCGGTGACACCGGCGGAACTGCTCCCGCCCGCCCGCGGCGCGCAACCGTGAACGCGCATCCGGCACCGGAGCGGAGCCGGTCCGGCCGCCCGGCGCCGCCGGAAAGGTCCCGCTTCGTCCGGCAGACGCCCGCCCGATTGCGGCGGCCCGGCATCTGACAATCGTATCGCCTTGCACATGGTTCGGCCCTTCATCGCAGCGTCGCGGCAATTCTGGTTCCTCCCGGCGCTGCTGATCGCCGCCGCGTGCACGTCCACAGTGTCGCGACAGAAACTGCCGCTGGCGCTCACCGGCACGAACGTCGGCGACCGGGTGAAAGTCGTGACGATCCCGCTGCCGGCGATCGCCACCAGTCCGAACGAGGGCACGTCCGCCGGCATCCTGACCGCCTTTCTCCTCCACAACAGCCGCGACGAAGTCACGACGATCTTCGCGCCGCAGGTCATCTACAGCACGAACTCCGGGCTCACCGGCACTGTGTATGGCGCGTTTTACCCGAGCCCGGACCGCAGCTACGAAATCAACATCTCGCAGTCGGCCCGCATCGACTACGACTACGAGTTCACGTTCCACCGCCGGCCCGGCGACGGCGGCGCGCCCGAACTGCGGTTCTTCACCTACGCCTTCGACGACGGTTCCGAGCGCTTCTTTGGCATCGGCCCGCGGGCGCCGCAAAGACGGGAAAGCAATTACAGTGACCGGGAGATCGGATTCGACGCCTCGGTGGCGTACGAAATCGCGCCTCACCTGCAGCTGCTTTTCGGCGAACGCTTCCGCGACGTCGACACCGGCCGCGGTTCGGTGCGCGGACTTCCCTTCCTGCAGGACCTGTACCGCGCTTCCGACGTCCCGGGTCTCGACGGGTATGTCGCGCATGCACAGCGAATGTCGCTGATCTACAGCACGCTCGACTCGCCCGAACTTCCGACGAGCGGCTGGTATGCCCGGGCGACGGCGGAGTCGGCTTTCCGCGCGCTCGGCAACGCGTCCGCGTTTCAACGCTACGAGGCGGAGATCAAGGGCTACGTTTCGCTCGACGACGCGCGCTGGATCACCGTCGGCCGCGTCGCCTGGCATCAGAGCGAGGGCCGTCGGGTGCCGTTCCTCGAGCAGGCGATCCTCGGCGGCGAGACGACGCTTCGGGGCTACGGCGACAACCGTTTCACCGACCAGGGCTCGCTCGTGCTCAACCTGGAGGAACGGATCCGCCTCTTCCGCTGGGAGGTGTTTCACGTCAAGGCCGACTGGGAACTCGCGCCGTTCATCGACTACGGGGCGGTCGCACGGTCGCTCGCGCAGATGCGCCGTCGCGATTTCGAATTCAATCCGGGCATCGGCATGCGCGCCCTCGTGCGGCCGAACATCGTCGGTCGGATCGACGTCGGGTTCAGCCGCGACGGTCCGGCCGTGTACGTCGGACTGGGCTATCCCTTCTAGCGCAGCCGGCCAGTCGCCCGGCCAATCGCTCGATGTTCGTAATACGAACATCGGTGCCCTGCCGGCGCCGCCGCGACAAACGAGGCGTATGCGTTGTCGTAGGCGGCGAGCTTGCTCGCGCGTTCACGCGCCCCTCGCCAAACGGCCAATCCGCGCCTGCGAGCCGGCGGGCGACGGCGCCGAGCGCCTCTTCGGTCCGCGTGGGCTCTTCGGGTCCGTCCTCGTTGGCTGCGAGCTCGCTCGCGCCCTTGACTGCGCGTCAGCGGACCGCGCCGGCGGAGTTTTCTAGCACGACCCGCGAAAGCACCGCGGTGTCCGACTTGTCCGGCAAGTGAGAGCAGAAACCGATGCCGACGTAGAAGGGCGCGTCCAGGTGGAGCTGGATGGCCGGCCCGAACTGATGCATCGGCTCGCCCTCGAGGCTGACAAACAGGGCGAACGCGTCGCCGCGCTTTTCGATGCCGATGCGGCGCGCCACCACGCCCACGAGATCGTCCGGCGTTGCGCCGCCCGGCCGGCCGCGGCCGCCGATGCGGTACTCCATGTCCTTGACGCGGCTCCCCTTCGCCGGCCGCTGCGCCAGATGGATCATGCCGAGACCGTGAAGCGCCACGATCGCCTCCTTCGAGTCATCGTCGAGATCCTGCCGGATGATGAGCACGGCCTTGCGGTCGCCGAATCCGTTCGGGTCCGGAAAGCGGATGTCGGCGGCCAGTGACACGTCGCCGGCCATCTTCTTCCAGAGATAACGAAACTCGTCGCGCGTGTACCAGACATTGTAGCCCGCCGAGTTGATCGTGTACTCCCGCGTGCTTGCATCGTAGCTGGCGCTGCCCGGCACCACCGCTCCGCCGATGTCCGACTGGCCGGTGAAGATTCCAATCGGTGCATCGAAGTTCCTGCTCGCCCGGTGGAAATCCGCGGGGGGCGCGACCTGGACGCGGGTGGCGGAACCGGGCTGCGCCCAGTCCGGTACTTTGGGCGTTTCGGCGCCGAACGAAAATCTGGCGGTGCCGAGGACCAGGAAGGTCACCAGCGGGCGAAGGGATGTTTTAGTCATGGGGCGAAGGGCTTTGACGAGAGACAGAGCGAAAACACGCGGATCTGTTGAGCGGACTGCGGCACGCAACCGCCGCGATGGGATCAGTCGATCCGGGCGGGGGCAGTGACGCGAATGTCGGCGGATGACGCACCGGCTCGGAACTGCCACTCGCCGCGCGGCAGCGCGAACGTCTTTTGCGCGGAGTCCCAGCGCTGCAGGTCGGACTCCCGGGTCGTGAACGTCACCGTTTGCGTCTGACCCTGCGCGAGATGAATGCGCCGGAATCCGCAGAGCGACTCGAGCGCCCGCGGATGATCCGCCGCCGGTTCCTCCGCGTAAAGCTGCACCACCTCGTCGCCGTCGCGCTCCCCGCGGTTCGTCACGTCGAGCGTGATCGTGAATCGGCCGGCCACCCGGGAGGGGTCGGACGCGACGCGCAGGTTCGCGTAGGAAAACCGGGTGTAGCTCAGGCCATGGCCGAACGGATACAGCGGCTGGCCGCGGAAATAGCGGTAGGTCCGGTTGGCCATGTGGTAGTCAGTGAACTCCGGCAGGTCGCTGGTTGAGCGATAGAACGTGACCGGCAGCCGCCCGGCGGGATTGGTCCGCCCGAGCAGGACGTCGGCCACGGCCGTCCCGCCAGCCTGTCCGGGGTACCAGGCCTCGAGGATCGCGTTGACGTGGGCGTCGGCCCAGGGATCCGCGATGGCACTGCCGGACATCAGCACGAAGATGATCGGCCGGCCGGTGGCCTGCAGAGCCTGCAGCAGCTTCTCCTGCACCGCCGGAAGTTCGATCCGCGTCCGGTCACCGCCGTTGAAACCATCGTACTCCACCCGCATCTCCTCGCCTTCGAGTTGCGGGCTGATTCCGCCGACAAAGATCACGGCATCGGCCAGCCGGGCGCGGGCCACGATCTCCGGCGTGAGGTCGGGGGTCGGCGGCGGCGTCCACTGCAGCGCCAGCGCCGCCGGTGCGTCGCCCTGAAAATACTCGAGCCGCAGCGGCGTCGAGCCGTTCGCCGGGAACACCCGCCGGCAGCTGCGCGTTTTCGCGCCCGGTTCCCACGCGTCGATCGCCAGCCGGCCATCGAGCCACAGGCGAAAGCCGCCGTTGCCGGTGAGCGTGATTTCGTATTCGCCCGCGAACTCGGTCAGCAGGTCCCCGCGCCACCGCATCGACAACGGTCCTTTCGGCAGGGTCGGCGGCGCCGGCTCCTTCGCCCAGTCGAACTCCACCGCGCCGATGCCGGTCCGGTGAAACACCGGCGCGCCGGTCAGCGCCGGGTTCGCGAACACCTCGTAGTCGAAGCCGGGCCGGTCGGGATTGTGGATCGCCAGGTGGCCGTCGATCAGCGCTCGGCCCGGTTTGCTGGCAACGTGGCTGCACCCCTTCTGGTAATCCACGACGACGTCCGGCCCCAGCGCCGCCCGCAGCCCGGCGAGCACCGTGACGGGCGCCGTCGGTGTCCCGTTGTAATTGCCGAGCAGGACCGGAACGGAATCGGCGCCCGGTCCGATCACCGCGACGCGATGCAGCGCCGCGCGACGAAGGGGGAGCACGCCGTCGTTCTTCAGCAGCACGATCGATTTTCGCGCCGCCTCGAGCGCGAGCGCCGCGTGCGCCGGCGAGTTGTTTTCGGAAAACGGGATTCGCGTGTACGGCACGGACGCCGGCGGATCGAAGAAGCCCAGCCGGAACATCGTGCGCAGCAGCTGGCCGACCCGCAGGTCGACGTCACGCTCGGTCAGCAGTCCGCGCCGCACCGCGTCCGCGATGGCGGTCTCCTCCTCGCCGCAGCGGAGGCACAGTCCGGCCTTGATCGCGAGCGCCTCGGCCGCCGCCGCATCCGGAGCGACCCGGTACGTCTCGTAAAGGTCGCTGATCGCGCCGCAGTCGGAAACGACGTGGCCGTTGAATCCCCATTGCCGGTACAGGAGATCGTAGAGCCGGTCGTTGATCGCACAGGGCTTTCCATCCACCGAGTTGTACGCGGTCATCACCGCCTCGACGTGGGCGTCGCGCACCAGCGCCTCGAATGCCCGGAGATAGGTGTCGTGAAAATCCGCTTCGTCCGGCTCCACGTCGAAATGGTGCCGCAGCGGCTCGGGGCCGCTGTGCACGGCGAAGTGCTTCGCGCAGGCCGCCGCCTTCAGATAGCGCGGATCGTCGCCCTGCAGCCCGCGGACAAACGCCACGCCGAGCCGGCTGGTGAGATACGGGTCCTCGCCATAGGTCTCCTGCCCGCGGCCCCAGCGGGGGTCGCGAAAGATGTTGATGTTCGGACTCCAGAACGTGAGCCCCTGATATCGCCGGTGCTCGCCGCGCCGGAGCGCCTCCTCATGCTTCGCCCGCGCCTCGGTGGCGATCGTGTCCGCGATGGTGTGCAGGAACGGCTCGTCCCACATCGCCGCCAGTCCGATCGCCTGCGGGAAAACGGTCGCGGTGCCGGCGCGCGCGACGCCATGCAGGGCCTCGTTCCACCAGTCGTATTCAGGAATCCCGAGACGCGGCACGCCGGTCGCGCCGTTGCGCATCAGGTGCGCCTTCTCGTCGAGCGTCAGGCGCGAAACCAGATCGCGGACGCGCGCCTCCACCGGCAGCGTGGGGTCGAGATAGGCGGACGGCGCCGGCACGCCGGCACCGGCGCCGAAAGCCGGCAGCAACAGCGCGGCGTAGGCGAGACCGAGGGAGAATCGGGGGCGGGGCATGAACGGAGAGCTTTTGTCCGGGCGGGGCCGAGACAAACGAATTTCACATCCGGCCGCGCGGCGCGCCCGATTAGCGCCGGCATTGGCGCGGATTCGTTTCCGTAATTTCTCCCGTCGTCGGCGCGCTGGCATTCCCCGTGCTCGTGCAGGCTTACCTCACGCGCCGGCGTTTCCCGGCTGGTCAGGACAACACCACACCAATGTCAGCCAAATCGCACGGCGCCGCGGCGCGGGGCGGAACCGCCGGCCACGAGGTCTCCGACGACGTCAGGCTTCTCCACAGCATGGGCTACGCGCAGGAACTGCTGCGCCGCATGAGCGGGTTTTCGAACTTCGCGATTTCCTTCTCCATCATCTGCATTCTCGCCGGCGGCATCACCTCGCTCCAGCTGGGCGTCAGCGCGGTCGGCGGCGCGGCCGCCGGCATCGTCTGGCCGGTCGGCGTCGGCTTCTGTTTTCTCGTCGCGCTCTGCATGGCCCAGATTGCCTCCGCCTTCCCGACCGCTGGCGGCCTTTATCACTGGAGTTCGATCCTCGGCGGCAAGGGCTGGGGCTGGGCCACCGCCTGGTTCAACCTCGGCGGGCTCATCCTGGTCACCGCCGCGGTGAACGTCGGCGCGTACGGGCTCTTCACCGGCTTCATCGGGCCGATGCTCGGGATCAACCCGGCCAACCTGACGCTCGTGCACCAGGCGATCGGCGTCACGTTGATCACCGTCTCGCAGGCGGCGCTCAATCATTTCGGCATCCGGGTGACCACGCTGCTGACGGATTTCAGCGGATACCTCATCTTCGCGGTCGCGATCCTGCTCACGGCCGCGGTGCTTTTCTCCGCCCCGACGCACGACTTCAGCCGGCTGGTCACGTTCGCCAACACCAGCGGGTCGGCCGGCGGCGACGTCTGGCCGTCGAACCCGGGCCTGTTCACGATGTTCCTGCTCGGGCTGATGTGGCCGATCTACACCATCACCGGCTACGACGCCTCCGCGCACACCTCGGAGGAAACCGTCAACGCGGCGCACAACGTCCCGAAAGGCATCCTGCGCTCCGTCTACCTGTCCGGCCTGTTCGGCTGGGTCATGGTCTCGGCGTTCGTCGTGGCGTTCCCGAACGTCGGCGATGCCGCCAAACAGGGGGGCAGCGTCTTTCCGTGGCTGATGGACCAGGTGCTGCCGGGCGTCGTCGGCAAGGTTCTCTGGGTCGGCATCGTGCTCTCGAACTACCTCTGCGGACTGGCCTGCGTCACCTCGACCTCGCGGATGATCTTCGCCTTCTCGCGCGACGGCGGCCTGCCGGCTTCGGGCACGCTGCGCCAGGTGTCGAAGCGCTGGAAAACGCCCACGGCCGCGATCTGGACGACCGCAATGCTGGCGATCGCCTTCACCCTGTACGCGCCGGCCTACTCCACGCTGACGACCGCCTGCGTCATCTTCCTCTACATCTCGTACGTCATGCCGACAGCGGCCGGATTTTTCAGCTACGGGAAAACGTGGACCAGGATGGGGCCGTTCAACCTCGGTGCGCGCTGGTTCAAGACGCTGGCCGTGATCTCCGTGGTCGGCGTCTCGCTCCTGGTCTGGATCGGCGTGCAGCCGCCGAACGACAAGGCGCTCACCGTGACGCTGGCCGCCACGGGACTGCTGGTGGCCGGATGGTGGCTGGGCGTGCGCCAATCGTTCCGCGGGCCGCCGGTGATGTCGATTGCCGCCGCGCCCGAGCCAACTGGCGACGGACTCACCGCCGCTCCCACCGCGGCGGTCTAGCGCGATCTTTCCAGGGACCGAGTGCCCTGAACTGCACCGAACACACCACACCCGCGGAGCCTGCACCGGCTCCGCGGGTCTTCTCTCGCATGCCTCCCTGGTCCTGCACCGTTCACGGCCGCCACCATTCGTTCCATTCGCTGGCCGAACTGATGGCGAAGGCGACGCCGCGGCGCTCGGGCGACGAACTGGCCGGGATCGCCGCCGCGTCCGCCGAGGAACGGGTGGCCGCCCAGTTCGGCCTGGCCGAGGTGCCGCTGCGCCGGTTTCTCGAGGAACCGCTCGTTCCCTACGAGGAGGACGAGGTCACCCGGCTGATCGTCGACACCCACGACGCCCGGGCCTTCGCCCCCGTCGCGTCGCTCACCGTCGGCGAGTTTCGCGACTGGCTGCTGCGGTATGAAACCGACGATGCGACGCTCGCGGCGCTCAGCCCGGGGATCACCCCCGAAATGGCCGCCGCCGTCTCGAAGCTGATGGGCAACCAGGATCTGATCCTCGTCGCCCGAAAGCGTCGCGTCGTGACGGCGTTCCGCAACACCCTCGGACTGCCCGGCCGGCTCTCCGTCCGCCTCCAGCCCAATCATCCGACCGACGACGCGCAGGGAATCGCGGCTTCGATCCTGGACGGACTCTTCTACGGCTGCGGCGACGCGGTGATCGGCATCAATCCCGCCACCGACAACGTCGGCACGGTCGAGACCCTGCTCCGGCTGATCGACGAACTGATCCGCCGCTACGAGATTCCCACGCAGTCCTGCGTGCTCGCACACGTCACGACCCAGCTCGAGGCGCTGCGCCGCGGCGCGTCCGTCGACCTGGTCTTCCAATCCATCGCGGGCACGGAGGCGGCCAACCGCAGCTTCGGCGTCTCGCTCGCCCTGCTGGCGGAGGCCCGCGCCGCGGCCCTGGCGCTCGGCCGCGGGAGCGTCGGCACGAACGTGATGTATTTCGAAACCGGCCAGGGCTCGGCGCTTTCCGCCGGCGCGCATCACGGCATCGACCAGCAGACCTGCGAGGCCCGGGCGTACGCGGTGGCCCGCGCTTTCCAGCCGCTGTTGGTCAACACCGTCGTGGGGTTCATCGGACCCGAGTACCTTTACGACGGGAAGCAGATCATCCGCGCCGGGCTCGAGGATCATTTCTGCGGCAAGCTGCTCGGGCTGCCGATGGGCGTCGACGTGTGCTACACCAATCACGCCGAGGCCGATCAGGACGACATGGATACGCTGCTGACCCTGCTCGGCGTCGCCGGATGCAACTACATCATGGGCGTGCCGGGCGCGGACGACATCATGCTCGGCTACCAGTCCACCTCGTTCCACGACAGTCATTATCTCCGGCAGGCGCTCGGGCTGCGACCGGCGCCCGAGTTCGAGGACTGGCTTCGCCGGATGGGAATTCACGACGACGCCGGCCGGCTGCGGAGCATCGGCGCGGATCACCCGCTGCTCGCGGACCATTCGCTTCTTCAATCCGGATGAGCCGGACGCCCATCGCCATCGCCGACCCGTGGACCGCGCTCCGCCGGTTCACTTCCGCCCGGCTCGCGCTCGGCCGCTCGGGTGGCAGCATCCGCTCCGCGTCGCTGCTCGATTTTCGCCTGGATCACGCCCTGGCGCGGGACGCGGTTCTGACACCGTTCCATCCGGAAACCGTCGCGGACCAGCTCACGCGGGCGGGGTTGGAGTCGGTGTCGGTCGCCACCGCGGCGGCCGACCGCGGAACCTATCTTCTTCGGCCCGATCTCGGCCGCGCGCTTTCCGCCGGGTCCCGGACCGAACTCGAAAGCCGCCGCGTCACGTGGGGCCGCCGCGACCTGGCGCTGATCGTCTCGGACGGATTGTCGGCCCTCGCGGCCGAGCGGCATGCCGTGCCGACGCTGGCCGCGCTCACCGGAATCCTGGTGGGCGCCGGCTGGAGTTTGTTTCCCGTGTTCCTCACACCGTTCGGCCGGGTGAAATTGCAGGACGAGATCGGCGAAGTCCTCGGCGCGCGGCACACGCTGATGCTTCTCGGCGAACGGCCCGGGCTCGGCTCGCCCGACAGCCTTGGCGCCTACTTCACGTACGCCCCGCGCGCCAGCCGCACCGATGCGGAACGAAACTGCGTGTCGAACATCCGGCCGGAGGGACTGCCGCCCGCACTTGCGGCGCGCACCCTCGCCCGGCTGCTCCTCGAGTCTGCACGTCAGCGGCTCAGCGGCGTCGCCTTGAAAGACTCCGGAGGTGCCCTGCCCTCCGGCGACTACCGCTCAGTCCCGCCGGTCGCAGACCGGTGCCACTCGGACCGACAGCCGAAGTCGCCAGACCGGTAGCCGATGTCGCCAGCCAGGTGGCGTCGGTCTGCGACCGGCGGGGCGGCGAAGCACCCGCGACATTCGCAGCAGGATGGAGGGACCGGCTCCGTCCGGTTCGCGAAAGTCGCTCGACGTTCTCGGACGACACGGAGGTCGTCCCTCCATCGATGCGGTCCGTGGTCTCGTTATGCCGCCGGAGTCGCCAGCCAGGTGGCGCCGGTCTCCGACCGGCGGAGCGGCGAAGCACCCGCGACATGCGCAGCAGGATGGAGGGACCGGCTCCGTCCGGTCCGCGAAAGTCGCTCGACGTTCTCGGACGACACGGAGGTCGTCCCTCCATCGATGCGGTCCGCGGTCTCGTTATGCCGCCGATGTCGCCAGCCAGGTGGCGCCGGTCTCCGACCGGAGCGGCGAAGCACCCGCGACATGCGCAGCAGGATGGAGGGACCGGCTCCGTCCGGTCCGCGAAAGTCGCT
The DNA here is from genome assembly GCA_963705935.1 of uncultured Verrucomicrobiae bacterium. GTDB lineage: Bacteria > Verrucomicrobiota > Verrucomicrobiia > Opitutales > Opitutaceae > Opitutus. Next base: position 1,593,383 of record OY970130.1, read on the forward strand.
CGACGTTCTCGGACGACACGGAGGTCGTCCCTCCATCGATGCGGTCCGTGGTCTCGTTATGCCGCCGGAGTCGCCAGCCAGGTGGCGCCGGTCTCCGGCCGGCGGAGCGGCGAAGCACCCGCGACATTCGCAGCAGGATGGAGGGACCGGCTCCGTCCGGTTCGCGAAAGTCGCTCGACGTTCTCGGACGACACGGAGGTCGTCCTTCCATCGATGCGGTCCGTGGTCTCGTTATGCCGCCGATGTCGCCAGCCAGGTGGCGCCGGTCTCCGACCGGAGCGGCGAAGCACCCGCGACATGCGCAGCAGGATGGAGGGACCGGCTCCGTCCGGTCCGCGAAAGTCGCTCGACGTTCTCGGACGACACGGAGGTCGTCCCTCCATCGATGCGGTCCGTGGTCTCGTTATGCCGCCGGAGTCGCCGGACCGATAGGGGTCTCCGACCGGCGCCACCACGACCCGATTCACTCCGGCGGACCACGCCGCGTCGGCGGCAGTCGGGACGGTTCTTCAACGTACCGCTTCGGCGCCTGGTTAAACTGCGCGGATCCTCCAAGCGGAATGCTCAGCGTTCGCCACGAGGGCCCGCAGAGGTGTTTCGCCACGTAAACGATCTGTCCCACGTGATACGCGTAATGGGTCAGCTGCCGGCTCACCGCCTGCAGCACGGTCAGCAGCTCGCCCCGGACCGTGACCACGCGATCCAGGTCCGGAGCCGACAGGGGCTGAAGCGCCGCGAACAGCGCCTCCCACCCCTGTTCCCATTTCCGGGCCAGCTGCTCGCAACTGTCCTCCGCCAGGATCGTGAACTCGGAGTCCCGGTCGCGGCCGGGCTTCTCGCCGTCGGACGTGAGGAAATCGGTCCAGCGCGAAAGCATGTTCCCGCTGACATGCTTCACGATGACCGCAATGCTGTTGTCCCCGGCACCGGGCGCCGTGAAGAACTGCTCGGGAGACACCTGGGCCAGCGCGGCGTCGGCCAGGTTCTTCAGCCGCTTGAACTCGCGCACGAGCAGTTGGACGTAGTCTTCCTTCGGCATTGGTGACCCCGCACGGTTCGCACGTTTCCGAAATTCTCAAGGCGCCGCGGAGGCGAGCCACCGTCGGCGCTCTCGCCACCTCACCGCGCGGCGCGGGACCGCCGCGGCCCTCCGGTCACTTGTGCTGGCCGAGCAGACGCGCCGGAAGAAACAGCAGCCCTTTCACCAGCGCCACCAGCGCCTCCATCACCGCACCGACGACGCGGAACGGGATCGAGAGCAGCCAGAGAAACGGCCAGGCCAGCAGGACCAGAAGCGCGAGCGGCCAGCAAAGCACCAGCAGCAGCGCCCAAAGCAATAGCGTGATCAGCACTTTCATGTTCCGCCTTTCGATTGGGGACACGACCAACGACGCGCCGAAACGCCGCGATGGCGAGCCACATCACTCGACATTTTCCGCCGTCGACGGCGCCCGCGGCCCGGAATGTCCCGATTCGGGCCGCTCCGCCGCACCGATTCGCCGGATGGCATCGCGATGCACGGCGACGCGATTGACGAACAGCCACGTGCTTCCGGTGCGTCCCAACACGAACGTCCCGGGCGCCAGACTTCGCAGCTGCGCCAGCATGTCCGGATTGTCGGAGAGCAGAAACACCCGCTTCGGCCCGCGCCAGAGCCGTTCGAACTCCCCGTCCGGCACGAAGACGTTCCCGGCGTCGGGGTAGTGGGATCCGTAGAGCAGGTCCCCTGCCCGGCCGCGGTAAACCCGGACGCGCCGCCGCGTGTAGAAATCGATGCCGGCGTGATTGTCGAACTTCCCATCGATCAGGATCTCTTCCCCGGGTGCGAGTTCGCTGTCCAGCACCCGGCCGAGTTCGGCGACCGAACGGTGCGGCGCAAACAGCGCGAATCCGCGCTCGAGCGTCGCCAGCCCCACGATCAGCGCACCGACGAGGCAGGCGAACGCAAGCGTCGTGCGACGACGGAACCACGCCCACGCGGAAATCCCCGTGCCGATGACGATCAGCACCACCACCGTCTCAAACATCGGCACGAGGTCCGCAAAGCCCGGCACCAGGTAAACCCGCGCCGTCGCGATTGCCGGATCGTGCATGGAGGCCGCCGGTCCGAGTGTCGGAAACAGATTGTAGAATCGCAGGTGCTCGAGTCGCGGGAAAAGGCTGGCCGCGGGAATCAGACACGCGGAAAACGCGATCAGTCCGAGCCACGCCGGCAGGAGCCGTCCGGCCCGGATCCCTTCGCGCGGGGTGCCGATCTCGTCATCCCACAGACGGCCCATGGCCAGCGCCAGCGCCGGGAGCGCCGGCAGCGCATAGTGTTCCTGGCGCCCGGAACTCAGCGCGAAAAAGCCGACGACCGCACCGGCCCAGCACCACACCAGCACAACGCCGCGGTCGATCGCCGCACCGTCCGGCCGCCGCGAGAACTGCCGGCGGAGCGCCGCCGGCAGGAAGACCACCCAGGGGCAGAACCACACCGCGGTGAGGATCAGATACGTCACCACTGGGACCGGAGCATAATCCGCCTCGCGCGTCCCGAGGTAGCGCAGCACGTGTTCGTGCACGAAATAGAACCACAGGAATCCTGGATTCTTCCACGCGACCAGCACGTGCCACGGAACCGTGATGGCCAGAAACACGACTCCTCCGCGGACCGGCTCGAGCCGCCGCCACAACCGCCAGTCGCGCGTGCACACCAGGAAAGCCGCGATCGCCAGCACCGGAAACACGACACCGATCAGACCCTTTGCCAGCACCGCTCCGGCCATCGCCGCGTATCCGCCCAGCACGGCCGCCCGCTGCGACGCCGGCCGCAGGAGGCCGCGGCTGAATCCCCAGAATGCCGCGGTCAGCAGCGTGATGAACAGCATGTCGGGCAGCATGATCCGGCCAAAGACGAAATAGCCGAAGCTCGTGCCCAGGACCGCTCCGGCCGCGAGCCCCGCCCGCCGGCTCCAAAGATCGCGCCCGATGGCGTAGACCAGCCCGATGCCGGCGATCGCCGCAACCGCGGTCGGCAGCCGGGCCGTGAATTCGGAAAGGCCAAACGCCTCGAACGAGATCGCGTTCAGCCAGTACGCGAGCGGCGGTTTCTCGAAATAGCGGAGATAGTTGAGGTGCGGTGTCAGCCAGTCGTGGAGCGCGATCATCTCCCGCGGAATCTCCGCATACAGCCCCTCCGCCGGATCGAACAGTCCCGCGCGTCCCAGATGGAACAGGTACAGGGCCGTCGCGCCGGCCAGCAGCAGCACCGGCGCCAGCCGCGCCAGCAGCCCCGGCCATCCTGCATTCGGCGTTCGCTCCGCGGGCGGACGTTTTGGGTTCACGAGGTGGCGGGTCGAACGGTTTCGCTACGCCGCCCCGAACAGCCGCATCAATCCGCGCGGCTTCAGGTCGGGATTCAGGATTGCCCGCGGCTCACCGACGCTTCGGCAAACGGCTTCGCCCGCCAGATGGCCGGATCGTGCGGCGCTCTCCATCGTCGCCGGCCAGCCGGTCGCCGTCCAGTCCCCGGCGAGGAAGCAGTTCGGCCAGGGCGAGACCGACGTCGGCCGGCACGCGTCGATCCCCGGCGGCACGCCGAACGTCGCGCGCACTTCCTTGACGAACGCCGCCTTTTCGAGGCGCGCCGCCCGCACCGTCGGAAAGTATTCGGCCAGCGCTTCGACGCCGCGAGCGATCGCCTCCTCGTTCGAAAGCCGGGCAAACGTCCGCGACGCGCTCACCACCAGTTCGAGGTAACTGCCGCGGGCCGCCCGCTGCGGTTGCGACCGGCTCTTGTTGTAGAGCCAGTGAATCTCGCGATCCAGCAGCACGGCGTGCTCGAGCGTCGTGATCTCACGGTCGAACCAGAGATGCACGCTGCAGATCGGCCAGTGCTCATGCCGCGCGATCTGCGCCGCCAGACGATCGGTGCCCTCGGCAGCGGGCAGGTTTGGCAACAGCTTCGCCATGGCTTCGAACGGGAGCGCGAGCACGAGGAACTGCGAGGTGCAGGCGCCGTCGCGCGTGCCGATCGTCCACTGCAAACGGTCACGGTCCCACCCCGCCGATTCCACCGCGGCGTTGCACACGACATCCCCGCCGCGTTTCCGCAAGAACTCCGCTGCGCCCTCGTACAGCTCGCCCAGCGGAACCGTGCTCACGCCCATGCGGCCCGCCTCCGGCGAGTTCATGAACAGCTCCCGAATCACCTTGGCCGCGTAGGACACCGCGATCGAATCGAGGTCGGCGTTCAACGCACTCGCGATGACCAGCCGCCAGAAGCGGTTCAGCGCCCCCGGTGTCTGCCCGTGACGCGCCAGCCACGCGCCGAGCGTTTCCGTCGAATCGGCCGGGACCGGCCGCAGCAGCGCGCGAAAGCCCCGCGCCAGCGCCAGCTTGTCGGCGGGGGAAAACGCCTTCGCGGCGAGGATTCGCGGGAGTCCGTGCAGCGGCGCCGGCAGCCGCGACGGACCGAGCGTCGAGCGCCGGCCCCCGGGCTCGATCATCGTGATCTCGTCGGTCCAGCGGATCCGATCAGCGGCGCCGATCCGGCGATAAAAACCGGCGAGATTCGTGCAGCAGCCGAAAAGCACATGCTGGCAGTTGTCGATCACCTCCCCGACCCCCGGATGCCGGAACGACGTCGCCCGGCCGCCCAGCCGATCACGACGCTCGATCAGCTGAACCGTGTAGCCGCCCTCGGCGAGGGCGCAGGCCGCACTCAGCCCGGCGACTCCGCCGCCGACCACGGTGACCGTCCGCGCGGAGTTCTGCGCCGGACCGCTCACGCCAGCAGCCGTGCGAAGGCCATGCGCGCCTCCCCGACGGCCAGGATTCCCACTTTCTGCGACAGCGGCACGCTGACCCGGCGGGAAAAGACGTCGTAGTCCGCGCGCTGAATCCGCTCGAGGAGACGGTGGTAGATCGAGATCAGCACCCACATCGCGGGCCGGCTCTCGCGATCGATCAGCGGCAGCAGCTCGCGCGCGGACCGGTAGTAGTCTTCGGCGCGGTGCGCGATCTCCACGAACAGCGCCCGTTCGTTCGCCGTCGGCGGGGCGCGGCGTGGACGGTGCAGCAGCGAGTCCACCGGGATCCCATGCGCCGCGAGGTCCTCGAGCGGCAGATACACCCGGTTGCGCTCCGCGTCCTCCGCGACGTCGCGCAGGATGTTCGTCAGCTGAAACGCGATGCCCGTGTCCTCGGCCAGCTTGTCCGCACGCGGATCGCAATACCCGAAGATCCGGATGCAAACCAGCCCGACCACCGACGCGACGCGATAGCAGTAGCCGTGGAGATCGGCGAACGTGGCGTAGGTTTCCGGATTCTCGGGCGTCGCCTCCTGCAGGTCCATCGCGACGCCGCATACCAGCTCCTCGAGCAGCGCCGGCGGAATGTCGAACTGCTTCATCGCGTCGTGGACCGCGCAGAACACCGGGTCGGCGCTCTCCCCCGTCCGGCACACCTCGCGCCACGCGGCGAGCCAGGCGTCGAGCCGGCGGCGGCGCTCCTCGCACGGGAGGCTCTCCTCGTCGACGAGGTCGTCCGCCTGCCGCATGAACGCATAAACCGCGCAGATCGCGTCGCGCCGCCGCGGTGGCAGCGCCACGAAGGCGTAGTAGAAATTCTTCGCCTTGTTGCGTGCGACCGCCCGGCAGGTCGCGTAGGCCGCAGCCAGGTCGACCTCGTTCGTCGTGACTTGGGGAATCATGCGGCCTTCCTTTCGCGCCGCGCGCTCCGGCGTAGGAAAGGCAGCACCCGGCCGCCCAGCGCGCGGACAGCCAGGTTCATCTTGCCGCTCCGGGATATGGTCGGCCGGGAGCGGAGCACGTCGTAATCCACACGCTCGATCGCCCGCAGCACTTCCAATCCACCGCGGCTGAAAAGCTCCAGGTCCAGGGCCAGATCGCGACGGACGAGGCCCGCCAGCGCAAGGCCCTCGTCGAACATTCGTCGCGTGAACTCCACCTCGTGACGGATCAGCGCCCGAAATTCCGGCGTCGCCACGCCGGCCGCGATCGTCTCCTCGCTGGTGCCGAACCGCCGCATGTCGTCCTGTGGCAGGTAGACGCGGCCGGCGGCATGGTCCCGGCGGACGTCCTGCCAGAAGTTGGCCAGCTGCAGTGCCGTGCAGGTGGCGTCGGAGAGACGGAAGCGGATTTCGTCCGCTTCACCGCAGGCATGGAGCACCAGCCGTCCCACCGGATTCGCCGAATTGCGGCAATAGCCCAGGAGCTCCGCCATCGTGGGATAGCGCGTGACGGTCTGGTCCTGTCGGAATGCCGTCAGCAGGTCGGCGAACGGCTGTTTCGGGATCGAACAGGCGCGGATCGTCTCGCGCAGCGCGACGAACACCGGATGGCGCGCCCGCCCTTCGTAGCACGCATTCAGCTCGCGCTCCCAAAGGTCGAGCAGCGCACGCGCCACGGCCGGATCGCCGACCTCGTCGGACAAGTCATCGGCAATTCGGCAGTAGGCGTAGATCGAATGGAAATGGGGTCGCAGCGGCTTGGGCAGAAACCATGAGGCGACATGAAAGTTCTCGTAATGCGATTCCGCCAGCCGGCGGCAATAGCCACGGGCTTCGTCGAGCGTCGGTGCCGTCGACGGGATCCGATACGCTGGCGGCAGCGCGGCCCAGCCGCGCTCGATCATCGATTCATCCCGCGGGTCCATGTCGGTGCGAGTCATGGCTGTCCGATTCCCGCGGAGCCGGCACGCGCGCCAAAGGCGATCGCGGGCACGAGGTGCATTGAAGAGCTGGCTCTCATGTCGTGGGGCGCCGTTAGGTCCTCTTATCCAGCATCTTGTTCCCGACTGACGCGGGCACAATCCCGATTTGGCCGTCCCGCCCCGCGTTCAGGAGCGGAAGGAGGCATTTCTGGAGCCTGTCGGCTGCCCTGCTGCTGTTCCGCGCGAGCCGGAGCAGCGCGCGCCAATGCCAGGGCCGCACCGCGGCGAACCGCACGAACCGGACGAGTTGGAAGCTTCCGTCTGCCGAGACGAAACGGTCGAACGCGGGTAGCCGGTCGCCAAGGTTGTCACTGATTCCCTTGACGCAGTAAAACGAAGCGCCAGCGGCCGCTGCGAGCCGCGCGACCGCCGCCGCCTCCATGTCCACCAGTCCGGCACCGTAAACCGCCGCGAGGCGCCGCTTTTCTCCCACGTCCGCGACCGTTTCGCAGCTCACCAGCAAAGAGCCGCCGCTCGCACCGGTCGCCTCGAAACGTTCTCCGCTTCCGGCATCGATCACGCCGGAGACGATGCAGGCGTTTCCAGCGGCCAGCTCCTCCCGCAACGCGCCCGCCCAGCCGACGGAAAAAACCCGGTCGACCCGACCCTCGCGCTGGAGCTCGGCGAACGCGCGCGCCGCCGCCGTCGCGCCGATTCCGGCACACGCGGCAACCCACTGGTCGTCGCCGTGGCGCCGTCGCCAGAGCGCGACGCCGTTGCGGACCTCATGCTGCCATCCGCGGACGAGCGGGCTGAGTTCGGCCGCCATCGCGGCGATGATGCCGGTGCGGGTCATGCAGGCGGGGCGTAGGCGTGCGCCCGAAACCACTCCACGGCGACACGGAGAGCCGGTTCGATCGGTGCGATGCGAAAGCCCAGCTCCCGCTCCGCGCGGGCGCTCGACGCGAACATCTTTTTGCGCGCCATCCGCACTTCTTCCAGCGTCGCGCGGGGCTCGCGCCCCCGGATTCGTCCGGTCACGAACTCCTCGAAGCCCGCGTACACCGCGGCCACCGCAAATGGAATCCTCAGCCTCGGAGCCGGCAGCCCGGTGATCGCGGACAGTCGGTCGAGCATCTGCTTCAGCGTGAGATTCTCGCCGCCGAGAATGTAGCGCCGGCCGGCCTTGCCCACGACCAGCGCGTCGACATGGGTGCGCGCCACCTGCGCCACGTCCACGAGGTTGAGCCCTGTGTCCAGGTACGCGGGAAATCGGCCGTTGAGAAAATCCACCAGCATGCGGCCCGTCGGCGTGGGTTTCACGTCATGCGAACCGATGGGCGTCGTCGGGTTCAGGATGATCACATCCTGTCCGCTTTCGGCGGCGGCGACCGCCTGCTGCTCGGCAAGGAATTTCGAACGCTTGTAGTGACCGACCATGTCCTGGAGCGTCGCCGGCGTGTCCTCGTCGGCGGCCACGCCGTCGGTGCGAAACTTCATCGTCGCCACGCTGGACGTGTAGACGAACCGCCGCACCCGGGCCTCGCGCGCCAGCCGCAGCAGATCGCGCGTGCCATCGACCTGCACCCGGTACATCGGGTCGGGCTTCCCGCGGATCCAGAGCCGGTAGTCGGCTGCCACATGAACCACGGCCTCGCAACCCGCGAGCGCCGCCCGCAGCGACTCCGGTTCCGTCAGATCGCCGACAACGAGGTCGCCGGCGATGCCCTCGAGATTCGATCGATTGCTGGTCTTCCGGACCAGCAATCGCAGCTCGGCGCCGTGAGCAGCCAGCGCCGCCCCGACGTGATGGCCGACAAATCCGGTCGCCCCTGTGAGGAAGATCTTCATCGCGAACCGGGACGGACTGGCGTGGGCCTTCGAGGAAGCGGACCGGGCCGCCTAGTCCAGCGGGTCGGGCGCGAGCCCGATCCCTTTTTCGCCGGCGGCTTTGCGCTCGCGGTGTTTCTTCACCCAGTCCTCCCATTGCTTCCCGGCGGCACAGTCCTTCCCGCTGAACTCCAGGCGCGCGATGTCGGAATAGCGCACCGAGCGTTTCTCCGGCGCATCCGCCGGGAAGTACTCCAGCCGGGAATCGGCCAGCGTGGCGCCGGGCAGGCGGTTGAAGACGTACCCCTGAACGCGCTCGCCACCGCGCAGCGTGAGCGTCACGTCGCCGCGATAATCGAACGCCTTGTCGAGCGCATCGCGCACCTCCTCGTCGCCGGCGAACGGGGGGATCCAGCCCTCCAGGTTCCGGTGCACAGCGCCCGGAGCCAGCTCCAGCGCCTCGACTTGCGCCCGGGTGAATTTCGGCACTTCGGCACTCATGATCGGGTCGGCTCGACGCCTTGGGCACCGGCTTCGAGCTGGGCGACCGTCGCGGGTTCCGGCCGCGCGGCGTCATCCAACTGCTTCTGCGCATCCGCGTCCCGGTAGGTTCGGAACGTCCCCCGCACCATTGCCCACAATCCCGGGAGCGTCGTGAAGCCGTCCACCACCGCGGTCGGCTCATACCCGCAGCTGACCATGCAGTTCGCGCACTTGGGATTGCCGCTCGCCACGCCGTAGTCCTCCCACCGCGTGGTCGCGAGCAGTTCCTGAAAACTCGCCGCGTACCCGTCCTGCAGAAGATAGCACGGCCGCTGCCAGCCGAAGATGTTGTAGGCCGGCGACCCCCACGGCGTGCACTCGTAGTTCCGCTGGCCCATCAGGAACTCGAGGAACAGGGGCGACATGTTGAACTTCCACGAGCGCTTCCGGTTGGACAGCACGGCACGAAACAGCCGGCGCGCCCGGGCCCGGCCCATGAAATGATTCTGGTCCGGCGCCTTCTCGTAGCTGTACCCCGGGGAAAGCACGATGCCCTCGACGCCCATGTCCATCACTTCATCGAAGAATCCCCGGATCGATCCGGCGTCGGCACCGTCGAAGAACGTCGCGTTGGTCGTCACCCGAAACCCCTGCTTGACCGCCTCCCGGATCGCCTCGACGGCGATGTCGTAGCCGCCCTCGCGACAGACCGAGTAATCGTGATGTTCGCGCTGGCCGTCGAGGTGGACCGAGAACGTGAGATACTTCGAGGGCGTGAACTCGGGCAGCCGGCGCTTCAGCACCAGCGCGTTCGTGCACAGGTAGACGTACTTCCGGCGCGCGACGAGGCCGTTCACGATCTCCACGATTTTCGGATGCAGCAGCGGCTCGCCGCCGGGCAGCGAGACCATCGGCGCGCCGCATTCCTCGGCCGCTGCGAAACACTGCTCGGGCGTCAGCTGCCGCTTCAGGATGTGCGGTGGATACTGGACTTTCCCGCAGCCGGCGCAGGCCAGGTTGCAGCGGAAAAGCGGCTCCAGCATCAGCACGAGCGGATAACGTCTCTTGCCGGCGAGCCTGTTTTTCAGGACGTAGGTCGCCACGGTCCACATCTGGGAGATCGGAATAGCCATTGTCGGTCTGCCTTTGGTGTCTTTTCAGGGCGTGCGTTCCACGGCCCGTCGGTAGCTGGCGAGGGCGAGCAGCGGGAAGTATTGTCGGTACAGGTGATACGCTAGATAAAAAACCCGCGGAAATCCCGTCGCGGTGTACAGGGACTGACGCGCCGGCCCGACGCCGGTGGACTCGTCCCAACTGCCGTCCGGCCGCTGGCGCTGGAGCAGCCAGCGCACGCCGCCCGCGACCGCCTCGGACCGGTGGTCGCCGGCCGAGACCAGCCCGAGCACCGCCCAGGCTGTCTGTGATGGCGTGCCGGGCCCCACCCCGCGCGTCGCGGGATCGTCATAGGTGCCGCAGGTCTCACCCCACCCGCCGTCCGCGTTCTGCACTTTCCGAAGCCAGGCCGCACCCCGTCGCACCCGCGGCTCGTCGTGGGCGACGCCGAGCGCGTCGAGCCCGCGCAACACCAGGAAGGTGCCGTAGATGTAATTGACCCCCCAACGGCCGAACCAGCTCCCATCCGGCTCCTGCTGCGAGAGCATGAAGTCGACCGCCCGCTTCACCCGGTCGTCGGCGAGGGTGTATCCGTAAACCGCCAGCGTCTCCAGGATCCGCCCGGTGATGTCGACCGTCGGCGGGTCGAGCATCGCGTTGTGGTCGGCGAACGGGATGTTCTCGAAGATCATCTTGTCGCAGTCCTTGTCGAAGCTTCCCCATCCGCCTCCGCGGCACTGCATGCCGAATTCCCATCGCAGGGCGCGCTGCACCGCCGCGCGCTGGTCGTCGCGCCGGGGATGGTCGACCTTGCTCAGCGCCAGCAGCACCTGCGCCGTGTCGTCGGTGTCGGGATAAAACTCGTTCGCAAATTCGAAGTACCAGCCGGCCGGCTCGACGTTCCGCACCTTGACCGCCCAGTCGCCGCCGTGGCGGACCTCCTTCGAGAGCAGCCAGTCGGCGGCCTTGATCATGCGCGGATCGTCGCGGGGCACCCCCGCCTCGCCCAGCGCGTACACGGCCTGCGCCGTGTCCCACACCGGCGACCGGCATGGCTGCATCCGAAACGTCGGTTCGGGTCGCTCGTCGGCCGCCGGAGCCGCGATGCCGAGTTTCTCGAACTCCCGCCGCGCGCGGACCGCCTGCGGGTGGTCGTCCGCATACCCGAGGCACCGCAGCGCGATGATCGCGTTCAGCATGGCCGGGTAGATCGCGCCGAGTCCGTCGGACATCTCCAGCCGCTCCAGCATCCACTTCTCCGCGCGTTTCAACGCCAGCTTGCGCAGCGGCCGGATCCGTGCCGCCTCGAGCCCGTGCAGCCCGCGGTCCAGGAGGAGAAAGAAATTGCGCCAGGAGAACCAGGACCTCCGATCGAGGCGCATCCGCAGATTGGCCTTGGCGCGGCCGCCGACAAACAACTCGTCGATGCCGCGCTCCGGCGGGATGGCCCGGAACGGCCGGTGCGCATGGAGGATCGCCAGCGGCACGAGGATTCCGCGCGACCACGACGAGATCTCGTACAGGTTGAAGTAAAACCAGGTCGGAAACAGCAGCATTTCCGGAGGTATGGCGGGGACCGCCTCGTGATCGTACTGCCCCAGCGTGCAAAGATAGATTTTGGTGAAGCTGTTGCACGCCACCACTCCGCCGTGGTCCAGGATCCACTGCCGGCTCTTCGCCAGTCGCGGATCATCGGCGCCGATTCCCATTAGCTTGCACGCGAAATAGCACTTCACCGCCAGTGAAACGTGCCCTGGGCCACCGGGATAAAGGCTCCAGCTGCCGTCCGCATTCTGGCAGCGCAGAATCTCGGCCAGCGCGCCGCGCAGGCGCTCCGGCTCGCCGCTCCCGAGCAGCGTGTGGAGGTAGATGTAATCGGCCTCGAGCATCGAGTCCGCCTCCAGTTCCCCGCACCAATAGCCGGCGGCATCCTGCTGCGAGAAGAGGTAATCCCGGGAGCGCTCGATGGCCGGAGTCACGTCCGTCGACCCGAGGTTTCGCCGCTCCCGCGCGTTGGGCTGCCGCTCATCGGCTGGACGCCAGGATTGGGTCCCGGCGTCGGGGGTTTGGGTAGGTTGCTGCATCATCGAGCCGGCATCGAGCGTCCGCTCGTCAGCGCGAATCCGTAACCGTAGTTGGGCCATGCGGTTGATTCCACGGTGCCAGTGTGAAGCCCTCCCCGAGAGATCACAAATCAGAACCCGAATTTCTTGGCGATCGGCTTGTCTGCGAACCAGATCCATCCTAGGATCGGGCGTCTCGCGTTCCCTTTGCATCCGGGTTGGATGCGTTCGGAAGGTCGAGTTGTCCTGTCTTCATTGCCGAAAAGCCCGGTCGAACTGAGCCAGCGCCGCAGTCCAATGATTTACGCACCCCCGCCACCGAGGGCCTCCCAAGCCAACACCCGCCTGAGGCTGGTCGAGACCGTCGACGACAAGGGTCGCCTCGGGCCGGCCATGCCGATCCTGGAGGCCCACCGGCTGGGCGCCGCGCACCGGGCCATCAGCATCCTCGTCTGGAACCCCTCCCGCACGAAGATGCTCATCACCCGCCGGGCGGCCGCGAAGCCGACCTGGCCGGGTTTCTGGAGCAACGCCGTGTGCAGCCATCCGCTCCCCCGCGAACCGTACGCCGCTTCCGCCCGGCGCCGGTTGTACGAGGAGTTGCGAATCCACGGCCGCGTCGCGCCCGCCTTCCGCCTGTACTACGGCCCGGTGCGCTGTCCCGTGTCCGGGGTCTTCGAGCATGAGTTCGACCACGTGTTCTACGCCCGGCTGGAAGAGGACATTCCGATTCGCCCGAATCGCGCGGAGATCTCAGCCCTTCGCTGGGTCGATCGGGATGAGCTGGCGGCGCTGCGCGAATCCAGCCGGATCACGCCGTGGTTCGCGATGATTCTCGAACGTGTCCGCTGGGCGCGCGAACCGGCCGCCTGACGCGCTGATCCCGGCTCGGGTTGATCCGCCCGGTCCGGAGCGGCTTTACGCCGCGAAATCGATCCCCTGCATCCGGTCGATTTTATGTAGGAGAGCGGCTTTACGCCGCGAAATCGATCCCCCGCATCGGGTCGGTTTCATGTAGCGGCTTTACGCCGCGATGGATCGACACCCGTTGTTCGAATCGCGGGATAAACCCGCTCCTGCTCGCCGCGCATTGTAGCCGGGGTCGCTGACCCCGGACTGAATCGGCCGCACCATCTGGGCTCACCGAGCCCGGCGACACGATCCAGTTGTCGGAGCGGATTTACGCTGCGAGATCGCGAGGTCGAAAGCAGGCCCTTGTTACGCCGGACCGAACGATCGAACCGCCAGCGAACATGCGCATCGCGCCCAGCGCGACCGCCGTCCCGGCGCACCGTGTGTCGATATCCGCCACGTGGAAACCGGAATCGCTGCAATCGTCTTCATGGCTGCATCACACCGCCGCTTTCGTGCAGGCGACCTACGCGATCAAATTGATGCCGCGGGAAACCGTAGGCAGCGAGCTCGCTCGCGCTCGGTCGCCAATTGTTTCCGCTCGTAGGACCTCCGCCACGATGCAAACCGGGCATGGAAGGCCCGTCCGTTTTTCATGATACGAACGGAATGGTCACCGGGTAATGGTAGCACTCGCCCCTCGATGCTGCGAATGCACCGATGATGGAGAGGACGACCATCGCCAGGCCGATGACGATCAGCAGCGGGATTCCGACGACAACGAAGATCAGCGGAATGCAGCAGAGGCCGTAGAGGATCAGCGACAGGTGAAAGTTCAGCGCCGCGCCGGCATTCGCAGCGACGTAGTCCGACTCGCGACGCATGACCAGATACACCACGAGCGGCAGGAGGAACGGAACGCCGATGAACCAGGATAGGTGGCTGAGCACGCTCCAGATCGTGTCGCTCCCACTCGGTTGATGTGCGACGGGGGTTTCCATGTTTCTCTGAGGGTTGAAAAATAACTATCATGGCCGCAGGCGCAAATCCCCCCTGCGAGATCACGCTACCGCCGGCCAAACGATCCGCTCAGCACATCCCCCTCTTCGGGCAGTGCGTCGTACGGAAATCGGCTCGTCGCACGGGCGGCGGTGGCTTCTGGCAGAAACGAATCAGCTGTGGTCCACCGCCGCCGCCGCCGCTTCGGCCGACTTTCGGTAAAGCACGTGGCGGCGGAGCGGACTGTCCACAGGCAAAGCCGGATGGTCGAAATCGCCATCCAAGTCCCGCACCATGCCGAGCCGCTCCATCAACCGGATCGACCTGACGTTCGCCGGGACGGTGAAGGAGACGATTTCCGCCAGGCGCAGGACGAGAAACCCGTACCTCAGGGCCTGTGACGCCGCCGCGTATGCGATGCCCCGCCCCCAATACTCGGAGCGAAGCCGCCAGAGTATCTCGACGCAGGGCATGCACGGGAGGTCGGCGCGCGGGATCGCCAGGCCCGCGGCGCCGGCGAAAGATCCGTCGACCTCGATCGCCCAGACGCCCCAGCCTCGCTCGTCGATCCCCCGCCGCGCTCGTGCGAACGACTCGATCGCTTCCGCTCTGGTCAGCGGCGCGGGAAAGTGACGCATCACCTCCGGATCGCCGTTCATCTCCGTGTAGGGTTCCAGATCCGAGTCGCCCCATTGACGCAGGATGACCGTGCTCACGGGATGATCGGGCTATCGCCGCCGGCCTCGCGCCGCGAGACACCTGCGGATCAACGATAACGGCTCGTGCAGCGCTTCATTTCTCCGACTCCACCTTCGGCTTGATGACCTGCAGCTTGTAGTCACGCGACGCATCTGGAGCCTTCACCATCCCCCGGTCGATGCTTTCGTCCGGCTTCATGATCGGCATCCGCGAGTACGTCCTCGTTTGCCCCGCGACTCCTGCGCGCCCGGCCAGGACCTCGCCGAGCCGCTGCTGAACCGCCTCTGCCGCCGCGCCCAGGAGCGAAAGCGCCGGCTTTTCGATCGCCCGAGACCCGAACTGAAGCGGCGCATCTTCGCCGCGCGCCAGGGACAGCCCCGCAACCAGGGCAACCAACCCGCCAATGAATCGTTTCATACGCGTTGAGAGTTACTGAAAGAATTCCGGGGCCATTCCACGCGCCTAAAACCCGTTCGAGAAAAAGGTGAGCCCCGTGCGCGACGTCACGATCACCGTCACCGCCGTTACGTCAATCGCCCCGTCGCGCTTCACGGCGAAAATGACCGGCACCTTCACGCCGGCGCCGGCAGGTGCTTCAGGATTTTTGGCAGCTGAGATCGGGGCGTAGATCTCGTCGATGAATGCGGAGAACTGGCGGAGCTTCATGCCTTCTATCGGTCTGGCATTTATCAGTGAAGGTCAGTCCTTTCAGCCTCGAGAAGACATGGTGGTACCTGAAGTCGATCTTCAGCCGGGCAGGCACCGAAGTCGCTTCCACGGTGAAAACCGGGCCTGTTATCGCCTCGTCGACGGCGCCTTTCTGCGCGCCATCCAGGACCGACTGCGGGGCGGCATCGCAGGAAAGTGCCAACAGAACCAGCATCACGAGATGTTAGGAGTGCATTGAACCTTGCCTACAAGAACGCCAACGGTCGCGCCAAGAGAAGCCCGACAGATGGCGCCGTTCGCTGCGGCGGCTGTTTAGCCTGTTGGGGTGAGAGCTTCATCAATCTGCCTTTGTATTTCCTTTGGATCGTATGCCGCCTGCGCGACAACATGGAGAAAGGGCAGTCCGGCGGACGCAAAAACCGTATCGACGAACAAGTCCCGCACGACTCGTTTTTCGTCCGCGTGCGAACTGTCATCCAACTCTATGCCCACGAGTGGCCGGCCGTCGCTTTTCTGGATGAGCATAAAATCAACATGCTTCGCAACGATCCGATTCAGCGCGGCTTTGCGGTCTCCGCGCTCCAGACCCTTCTTGATTCCAAAAACGTCCGCGAGCCGGACCTTTGCAACGATCGTCACCCCGTTGTAATCGAGCGACTCTAGAATGCCAAAAAAAGATCGTTCTGCCGGACTGAAAAGCGACTTCCTTAGATAATAGAAATCAACCTTTGCCGTCGGCTCCTGGGCCGCGCCGACCGCTTTGAGCACCGCCAAGGCAATTGTAACGACGATCAGGATTCCGGCGATTACGAGTACGTTCATTGATTCCTTTCGCCTGACGTTGACGATGAGTCATTATGAAAGCGAACGCGCGTCTGTGCTCATCACCACGAGCGAGTGTCACGGCGTTCGCTTTTCGCGCATGCCTGGAGCCTCTTCCATCTTCACTTCGGAGTCGTCTTGATTTCCACGAGCTTCGCGACCTCCGGAATCTGTGCCGAGGTGCGCACCGCGAAGCGGATGCCTCGACCTTCCGCATACTGCCGGGCTTCCGAAATCATCTTCTTGGTACCGGTTGAAAGTTGACTGTCCAAAGCAATCGCCACAGCGCGTTCTCCGAGAACGATCGAAACCTCGAATACCGACGTCCCGGGAAGCAAATAGAGCAACGTGCGATCCTTCAGTTTGAGCAGGCACACGTGGCCGAATTCGAGCTTCGATGGCTTCCATTCCTCGCGCAGGCCGGGAAACTCGGACGCCAGCTCGGTAATCAATTTCCGCCAGATCGCGTGGGTCTTGCCGAGCGCGGTTTCCAGCTCAGCAGGCGGCGGAACCTCGGAATGCGTCTTCATCCTCAGTGCCTGATGTTTCACTCCCAGAAAGCCGGAACGCCAGCTCGATCGCAGGTGCGCATCGGCGCCCGTGCGACTTCCCAATAATACCAATCATAATCTTCAAAGCGCCGCGTCTGGTCGCGGCCATTCCGATGCCGGTTACGGCACGTCCCGAGGGGCATCCGTCAGGTGAATGTTGCGGTACAGGAACCAATCCCAGCCCGAAAGCGGGGCATGCCGAAATCGCGCGACGTAGGTGTACTGCGCACCGAGCGGGCCGGGCTGGTCGGTCGGAGGCGGCGCTGCTCCGTCGAGTCGGTGGAGAATCAGCCATTGCGGTCCCTTCATGTCGGCCTTGCCCGCCGGGTAATATTTGAGGCGTTGCCCGGGCTGAAGTCGTCGCGCATAGAAAGCCAAAACCCCAACGTGCCGGAAGTCATGGTCGCTTCCAATGCTGACGTCGGAATCGCTGGTGTTCCTGCCAATGAATTCGAGTGCCTTCCCATATTCTCCGCGTCCAAACCGCAGCAATTCGAAGACCCAGGCACCATTGACCGATGCCGCTGTCACCAGCAACGCCGCGAGACCGATGCGCAGGCGCGGGAAGCGGCTCCAGGCTTGGCCGATCACCAGGGCCGCGAGGAGGACCAAAAAGAGGCCATTGATGAGAAAGTATCGCGGAAAAAGTTGCACATACTTTGGCCGAAAGAACTGAATGACGATCCCGCCCAGGATACCGCATGCGTACAGGACCGAAAGCCCGCTTGTCCGGGTGCGCAGGAGCAGCAGCAATCCTGCCGTCACCACGGTGATCAGAACGACGACTCCAATCACCCCAGACAGGGCGGAAGGAGCGCCAAACGTGAACGTCGCCAGCTGTGCCAGCGTGCTGAAGAGCCCGGAGGCAGGGCCGCCACCAACCTTGAGGTGCCGCACGAACATCAAATAGTAGACCGCGGCCGCCAGGATCGGAATGGCGTGCCAGATCCCGAGCTTCAGGGCGCGCTGGCGGACCGGGACCGCGCCCCGGTTGTCGAACAGCGTGAACCCCAGGCCGGCGATGACGACCTCGAACGCCTCGGCATGAGAAAGCAGCGCGAGGACGCACGAGCCCCAGTAGACGAAGATCCATCCCGGCGACGGTGAGCGCTGCCCGCGATCGAGCGCGTACAGCGCCAGCAAGGAGAAACAAATTAGTGGCGCATAGCCTCGGGCTTCCGACGAATATAGGACGAAGATATAGGCGATCCCCAACAGGTACGCACTCGCCACGCCGGCAAGATTGTTGGCCCCATCCCTGCCATTGCCGAAAGCCGCGCGAGAGTGCGCCCGCGCCACCAAGCCAGCCAACATTATGGAAATCGTGCCGGTAAAGACCGAGAATGACCGGCAGACCAGCGCTGAATCAGGCGCCCCTGCCAAATACAAGAACAGAGTGTTCAAGGGATGATTGTTGTCATCCATCGCCCTGAACACCGCCCACGCCGAGGGCAACTGTCTCGACAGTGCGAGCGACCAGATTTCGTCCAGCCAGAGATCGTTGCGCGAGCAGGCGACCCGGAGCATCCCTCCCAGCAGCGTGACGATCGCAATCGTTACCCAGAACCACGCCGGGGCCCTGCGCTTTTCGGCGGCGAGAGTGGTGCTTGTGCGGGGATCGGGCATCGATCGTCTATCGCGCACAACGAAGGCGCCGGCGGGAAACAGTGCTCTGCGGCTGCATGTGCCCGATTGCCCGAATTGCCGATTGGCGTGTCAACGCTATTGTCCCCCGCGAGCCCTGGTCCGCCGGCCGGGGGGACTCAGATGCGAACGCCCCGGAGTCCCTCGCTCGAAGCGAACCGCCAGGCTCCCCTGACAGAATTCGACCACGTGCCACGGCAGCGGCAGCGACCCGCGCCGGGGCTGACAGCCCTGCGCCTGCGATGCGCCTCGTTGCCGCTTCCGGGCTAAAGCAGTCCTGCGTTCGCCCGCTCCTTCAACTCGCGATCCGGATCGGCGTTCTCGGGGACCGCATCGCCGCTCGCGATGTCCGGTCGCGCCGCCATCCACAGCAGGACGCCGAGCGGAAACGTGCCTGCCACCAGCAGACCAACGAGAATCCCCGATCGGGCTCGCTTTCTCGCATCGACAAAGGCCCACACGACGATCGCCAGCAAAAGCACCGACGGTCCGACGATCAGAATATACGGAGAAAGCCGTTCGAAAGACTTCATTTAATTTGTCCAGAAAGCCGCTGCCGCTGGCGCGAACTTCTGCGCCATGGGAAGCGCGACCATGGCGGCCGTTGCCGTTGGCCAGTTCGTCTCAGCCCTCATCGGATCCAGAATCCACCAACCTTGCCATCCTTCACGCTCAGGGTTGCGAGGGCGTCATCGCCACCGTTCTTGAAGCGGATCCTCCAGAGCGTCACGCGATACCCTTTCTGCTTGAGGTCGCCCAAATAGGTGAGCTCGTAGCCCTGCTCGAGCTTTGGACCTAGCGCCTTCGCGACCGCTTCAAACTGCTCTCTCTTCAACTCCTTGAACGGCGCTTCGCCGTCCGCGACAAACGCCGCGTAATCGGCTTTCTCGATCGCGGAAACGAGCTGGGCCGCAATCGACGCGTCTTGCTTCGCTGCCTCACCCGCCGACAACCACGCAGAGCTGCCAATGAAGATGGCCGCTGCGACGCCCACGAATCTCACAAGTCTGATTTTCATAAGGAAAGGTTTCCGGTTTTGGGGCGGGTCGTGGCAGCGGCCGGCTCGGGGTCTTCTCGTCGTCGTCCTATTTGGCGTAGGCTTTCTTGAGATCGTCCTCGGAAATTGGCTCTGACGGCGCTTTGCTCCCGGGGAGCGGGACGGAAACCGAAACCCCCGTTTGTGCGTGCAGTCGCTGACGCTCCTGCGGAGTCATCCGCTCGTATTCTTCCGGCGTCACGTAGGTCACCAGCTTCGAACGCCCGTCGGCATCCTGCACAACTTCGCTCCCCGTCAGCGGCTTCGCTCGTGTGGATTTGCAGCCGGCCAAGGCGATCAGCAACAGCGACGCGATAATGTATTTTGCCATAAAACTAGTCACGACGAGCGACTGAGGTCCGGCACAGCGAGCGCGCCACGCGACCGGCACGTGCGTCGACAGTGATGCTGGCTCGACCGGTCTTCATTTGCGCTTGCCCCAGGACCAATGCGGTTTCTCGCCCTTCCAGTATGCGATCGTGACCAGCACGGCGGTGAGAGCAATAGTGTAGCAGAGATAAAGCAGCGGAGCTTTCTTCACCAGCGGCGCGCCGGCCACCAGCGCCGCAACGAATGCCACCATCACGACCCAGCCCTGCCAGCGACTCGGAAGACCCCAGCCCCATCCATACGTCTTCGCCGGAAACCACGCTTTGTCTTTCGGTAGTGGCATCCTCCCCTTATGTCGCCTGGTTGGGCCGCTTTTCCCATTCGCGAATGGGTCCGGCGACGATCCGAAATAGCGGATGTGCCTCCGGCGTCACGACACTGCGCCACCGACGTGCAACCGCGGGCGAGCGTGCCTCGAGCTTTCGCTTGAGATGCGCCCACTCGTAATCCAGCTGTCCGCGTGTCTCGCGGATCCTTCGATTCGTGAGCGGCCCAGCGATCTTCGTCGCATCGAACCTGTAGCCACGTGCTCCTGCTTCAGCCGCAAGCGCGTGAAGAAATGCCGCGATCGCCGCTTTCGGATCCGCTGCCGCCTGAAATCGCAAAAGCTGCGGGTGACGGCGATAACCCCGCGTCCCGCCGTCGAGAACCTTCTGCGCCAGCAACGCTTCGCGCCATGCCGCCACGAGCCCCTTCGCATCCAAATACCGCGGATGTACCGTCCACAATCGCATGGCTCAGAGCCGTCCGCTTTCGAAGAGCGTGTAGTCAGATCCAAAGACATAGGTGTCGGGAAAGAGAACGGGCGCCGCTTTTCTAGCACTCGCCTCCACGGCTTTCCGCTTCGCTTCCGGCGCCAACGTAGCATCGTAGTAGAGGAAATCGCGGACCCGCTGCTGGACCGCCGGCGGCTGGGCGGCGACCAGACGCGAGTATCGCTCGACCCCGAAAACCTCACCCAAATTGAGGAAGCTGCTGTAAATGATCTGGCCGTAGGTCCTCGCGTCGCGATCAAGTCGCGTGAATGTCAACGAAAACGCGAACACCCGCGCAAGTGCCGCTTCGTCCCGCTGGTAGGCGCGTTGCATGTCGCCCATCAAATCGACTCCTCCTTTTCGTGCGTACCCCGCCAGGTGGTCGATGTCCATGGAACCGACCGACCCAAACGGCATTCCGGTACTGTAGCCGGTCGAAGGCTGCTCCAGCCCGGGGCGACTGGCGGGATTCGACGAAGTGCATCCGCCAGACAACGCCACGAGCGCAAATAGAATTGAGAGTCGCATGGAATATTTAGCCCGGATATTTCGCAACGTTTCCGAAATATCCGGGCTACCGCTTCACGGCGTGATAGTTCGCCACCAGATCGAAACTGAAGCCGAGAGCTTTGCCATACTTGTTCCGCAACTCTATCGGGCAGATCACTTCTTTGCAGGCGTCCGAAATCGCCTCGAGGAGCAACAAGCGCCTGCGTTCACTGACGTTTCCGACGATCTTAATGTCGATCAGCTCATTCGTCTCCGTGTTCAAGGTCATCCGGATATCGTAGCGCACATTGAACGTGGGCTCGTCCGGCAGCCTCGAGGTCAATCGATTGTAGGATGTGGCAACGCAGCTTTGAAAGGTGTTGAGGAATTGTTTTTCAATCGTCTGCACATGGCCGACGACCATATTGCCACCAGACTTGTCGATCTCCCTGTCGGGCTGCGCGCCAAGGCGCTTGCGTGGCTTCGGGACGACCCGCGCCTTGCCGTCTGCCTGCCCCGCGACGGCCGTGTCGGCCGCCGGGGTGCCGCTCTCGGCCGCTGGCACTGAGGGCTCGTTTATCCAATGGGCGGTCCGTGCCCACGGGCGATACCGCGCCACCATCCCGCTCGGATCCCCAAAACCTTCGATCGCCATCTGGGCGAGTCGCCCCCGCGGTGAGACCTGCACGAAGATCACGCCAAAATAGTTTCGGACACTGTCGTGGAACGCGATGCTGAACAGCGTCGCGCCTGAAGGCAGGTTCTCTTCCTTCAGCTCTTCGAGCACTTTCTCGTGGCCTGCCGCAATCCCCGGCAACGCCAGCTTCGCGTAGCCCAGCGGCGCTCCACGCGGGACCTCGCGGTCGATCGCCTCGATGGTCACGCAAGCCTGCTCCCCCGCGGGCGCGACGAACCGAATCATCTCGGTTACACCCTCGCGCTTCCAGCCATCCGCCCACTGGACCGCAAGGTTCCCGAGGCGCCACTCCTCGGCGCGAGGGGAGACAACCGCTGTGAGTAGTCCAAATGTAGCCAGGAAGCGGTTCATCGGGTTCGCCGAACGTCCACGACGCCCACGAGCACCGCCGGCGCGATCTCCCGCGCCCCGGTTTCAATCATACGCCCTCGAGCTTGCTGCTCATGTTTAGCATCGAGGTCACCGTGCGGGACCTGCCACAAATCGGATGAACGGCGCTATTAGCCAGACAACGCAGAATAAGACCACCGCCGCTGCCACAAGATTCCGTAACAGGTTTCTCAGATCGATTCCTCCGCTATCGAGTCGCACCGGGAAACCCCGGAGTCGCCCCAGCGCAAACGTGCACCTCAGCACAATCGCGAACGCGACGAGCGAACAAAAACGAAGAAACATCGTGCCGGCGGGACCTCCCACACGCGCCAGGAAATATATCCCGATCCACAGCACAATAGCGGCGAGCACAAGGCACGCAGCGAATTCCTTTTGAGTAATCGTGTTAGTCGTAGCAGAAAGTTTCTTGCCGAGTGCCAACCGTGAGCCGCGACGCTGCGCGGCGCGACGGGTGCGCAGACAATCGGCATGCTGCGCGGCGGCGCCGCTGGGTGGTGTTTCGGTTTTCTACCACCGGAGACGCAAGAGCTCTATCTTGACGAAGATCTCCCGCGAGACATTGGCGCCGGTAATCCTCTCTCCGAGTTCAACCCAGGCACCGAAGTCTGCCTGGATCTTTCCGAGATTCTTCGAGCCTAGCAGGCCACCTTTCTTCCACGCGAACGCCTCGTCGGCAGTGCGGGCCCATCGATTTTCGATTTGCGCCGAAAGCGCGCGCCGGGACATCGACTCGACCACCGTCAAACGCTCCAACACGACCGCAGGCTCGGTCTGGTCGAGCAACGGCACTGCGGTCGGCGAAACCGGAGCATAGCGAAAAGCCTCCCGGAGCGCCGCGATCCGTTCCGCGGTCGAAGCTTCATCCGCCCTGACGGTCCCGCCGATCAACAGCAGGGCAAAAATTGGGAGCGCCGTCTTCACGATGTTTGGGGGAACGTTCAAGGCGAGCCACGCGGCGTACTGGCACCCGCGGCTGCGTCGACAGCCGCGGTGCCAGGACCTCGTGTCGGCTCCGGCGTCTGTATTGGCGTTTTGCCGTCGTCCGCAAAACCCTCGAGTGCCGCCGGCCGCAGGAACAACCGGTATGCGAAGAACGCGATCAGCAGGCTCGCAAGAACATACAGTTGGGATGCTACACCTCTTGCGCCCGTACCCTGAACCGCGGCCCCCCCCGCCAGCCAGATCAGAACGGAGGTATTCGCCGCCAATGCCAGAGCGCTCTTCCGAACTGGCCGCCGAAGATGCCGAAAGGCAGTCAAAGCGAGCGCGGCTGCGATCGCAGCGCCACCGCAAACAGAGAGAAGATTCACAACTCCGATCCTTTCGGTGCCGCGCACCAGCGAGGCAGCCGCGACCATGACAGGGATCAGCAGCAAGACGCCCGCCGCCGCGATATTCGCGATCGCAACACCACGATACACTCGGGTTGAGTTCATCGGCGGCTACCGTTTTGGATCAACCACGCCGGCCGGGCGAGGATGGATTTGCGATCGCGACACTGAACGCAACGAGCAGGACCCCGAGGATCCGCGCAATCCATCGACTTCCACCGACGACTGCGACACGTGATTCCATGGTGAGGTGACTTGCCTGAGACGATACAGATCAGCCACGCCGATCGACGGAGAACGAACTTCCGGATACGGTGGAATCGTCATCTTCTATGCTTAACGTTAAAGACCTGCCGCGAGTGCGGCCGGCGCAGTGTGTGCGCCAGCACGACACATCACGGTCGGGCTCGTTGCCAGTGGCGCCTGGTCAGCCGGTTTTCGGGTCGCACGCATCAGTTCTTCGGATCGCGCATCTGCGAAATCTCGACATGCCGAGCGACCGGTCCGCCGCACTTCGCGCAGCGACCCCGCAGCACGAGATCGCCGCCGACCGCCTCCGCTTCGAAATCAACAATCGTCGTTTCACCGCGACACTTTCCGCACCAGACGTTGGAAATCAGCCGATCCCAGTCTTCGAGAGGAATCCTCCTCCAAAGCTTTTCGACTTCCGAAGATCGGGGCATGGCCGGCAGTTTCAGCGGACGTCGAGGTCAGCCGCGCGGGCCGAGCGACAACGGAGTGTCGGACGCAGGTGAATCGCCCGAGGACGGACGGCCGCCCGCGTTGCACTGTGGCGGCATCTTCTTCACGGCTTTTTCGGCGTTTCCCCGATGGATGGATTCATACGCGACTGCTGCGTGCCTTCACGGTCTTCACCTGTCGAAACCCGATGCGCGTCATCTCTTCTTTCGCGCGTCGAGAAAGTCCGAAAGCTTCGCCGCATCTCCAATCTCTTCTTCGATCTTCAGGAGATTATTCACGAAGTAGAGCACCGCGATCGGCAGCAGAATCACTGTGACGCTGAGCAAAAGCAGCTGAAGCGGATTACCATGCCACTCCCAATGTGTAACTCGGGCCATAAATTGGTTCTTCGCAGTTTCAAAGTACGGACAGAAACTCTTCAGCCGAGACGCTCGCCTGACGGAGTATTCCAGCGAGTGTGCCGATCTTCACTTCGCGATGAAGCGGGACGACGCAGCCGACCGAATCGCGTCGCAGCACGACGTGGCTGCCACGCTGACGAACTTGCCGAAACCCGAGCCGCTCGAATGCCCGAACGATATCGCTGCCGGAAAGGTGGGGAAGCTTAGGCACGCTCTGTCACTTCGAACGTCGTCAACAGTGCGGCAGACCGTTTGGCGAGCGGGAACTCCTCAAGGTAAAGCTCGGTTGCCTCCCGGAGATTTTCGACCGCTTCGCCAACCGTCTCGCCCTGCGAAGTCGTACCAGTCTCGGGATTAAGCGCGACAAAGCCGCCTTCTTCGGCTGCGCAGAGCACGGCACTCATGATCATGCGACTAGACTGCTCAGGCGGCGCACGAGGTCAACTCGGGGCTTTTGCCGAATGATTCGGATCAGCCACGCGGGCCGAGCGATGATGGAGTATCGGATGCGGATGAATCGATCGAAGACGGACGGCTGCCTGCGTTGCGCTGTGGCGGCTGGTTGGGCTCGGTCTTCATTGTGAAACGCGGGGTGCTCTTGGCTGCTCTCGTCGCTTCCGAATAAGAATGACCATCTTTGCCGCGGTATAGAACGCGAGCCCGTTCGCGATCACGAGCGCCGCTGTCCAATAGATCGCCCGAGGCCACTCGCCGAACAGCGCGTCCCCAATTCCGATTGCCGCGACAGCATACGTAGTCGGCATGGCGTACTGGCTGTACCACAGGAACGCACCGAATCGCGCTTCGCCGCTGACACTGAGGCAGCCCGCCGCCCAAAACATGCCGATCACCAAATACGTAGTTAGCAGCAACTCCAGTTTCCCGAATCTTCGCGGCGGTTGTGCAAGAGTGGCGGCCATCTTCGTTTGCCCAACGATCAAAGATCAGCCACGCGGGCCGAGCGAGGACGGAGTTTCGGATGCGGGTGAATCGTCCGAAGACGGACGGCTGCCCGCGTTGGGCTGGAGCGACTGGTTCGGTCTTCTCACTGAGGGCGGTCGCTTGGCTGGGGCATTGACGGGGGATAGAGGCGACAATACTTGGTCAGAATCGGAATCAGTCGCGCCGAAGATCGATAGCTGACAGAAAATCCGACGAGAACTCCGGAGGCCACCAACAAGAACGCACTCAGATCGTCGGACTGCGTTCGTACGAGTCCAGCGAGAGAAGCAATTGCCAACGCGATCACGAACAGTATCAAACCGGATCGTGAGCGGCGTCTCGCCACAACCGCGGGCTGAGCGAAGATCTTTTCTAGCTCCCGAAGAGACTTTGCTTCCTTTGAAGTGATCGTAGTCATTACTGTTTCACCGAACGTTTAATGATGAGCCACGGCCGCAGCCGGCGCGACTCGTGCGCAAGCACGAGGCGTGACGGATGTGGCCGTTGGCTCTAGCGACTGGTTAGGCCATATTACTAGTCGTATCGAAGCCATATATCTCCGTCTTTGCCTGTGGATGAAGGCGGTGGGTACTTGCTAAATGTGATCTTGGGTAGCCTTGCAGATCCGCTCAAAATGGGCTCAACGATGACCTGCTCACGGCGAAGCTCGAGCCTGACAGTCAGCTCCAGCCACCCAGTGATCGGGGAATTGGGATCAGTAGGTGCGGAATGAAAATGGTGCACGTGATCCTGCGCCAAGCAAACACAGTGGCCGGTCCTGGCATTCTCGATCGAAATCCCTGCCCGTGTGTCAACCGACCTTATCCGCCACGGGTCGTCCTGATCGGTCAATGCGCCGCCTTGTATGTAAGCGTCCGGCCGGGTGCCTTGGGCCGGATTCTTGATGGGGCCGATTGAGACGTCACGATGGGGCCATGCGAGCAGTCGCAATGGTGCCCATTAAGCTCAGCCGCGGAGCCCTATGCTGGCTTCCAGTTCGCCGGCGTGAGCGGATCCATTTTGTCCTGGTTGGTCATCTGAGGCAACCGGGAGAGGACGTCGCGCAGGTACGCGAACGGATCCTTCCCGTGCCGCTGGCAGGAGACGACGATCGAGTAGATGATCGCGGAGCGCTGCCCCGCGTTGGGGTGGCCGATAAACAACCAATTCTTTTTCCCGATCGCCGAAGGCCGGATCGCATTTTCGACGAGGTTGTTGTCCAGCCGTGTTTCCCCGTGCTCGAGGTGCGCCGTCAGGGGCGCCCAGTAGTGCAGCAGGTAGTCGCAGGCTTTGGCCAAGCCCGACTTCGGCGGCATGCGCTCGCGGATGCCCGTCGCCAGTTTCTTCAACCAGTAGAGTCGGCGGGGATAAAGCTTCAGCCGGTACCGCCGGCGGTCCGAGTCGCTCAGTTGCTGTTCATCCCAGTCGGCCTCGCATTTATACAGCCAGCCGATGATCAGCAGGATCAACCGTACGGCTTTCGGCGATTCGCGTTCAGCCTCAAAAAACTTTCGTCGCGCGTGCGCCCAACAGCCCACCCAGGTCACTTCGGGATGGTCGCGGGCGTAAGCCTCGTAGGCGCCGTAGCCATCGGACTGGAGGATGCCCCGGTAACCGTCGATCAGCGACGTCAGTTCGCCATGTCGGCGCGACAGCCGCCAGTCGAAGACCACGTCTTCGCCGGGCCGGCTGATCACCCACAGCCATCCCTCCGTTGTGCCGCCGCGTTGCTCATCCGGGTCGTTGCAGCGGATCGGCGTTTCATCGGCCTGGAGATAGCGGCCGCTCAAGAGTCGCTTGAGCATCTGCCGGTACACCGGTTCGAGCCACTCGGCCGTGATCCGGATCCAGTCGGCCATCGTCTGCCGCGGGATTTTGGCGCCCCAGCGCGCCGACTGCTGCTCGAGTCGGTACAGCGGTTGGTGGTCGACGTATTTGTTCAGCGCGATCCACGCCAGCAATCCCGCCGAAGCGTAGCCGCCGGCAACCGCTCGCTCCAGCGCTGGCGCCACCAAGGGCGGTCGTTGCCGATCGGTCTTTTGCCGGTACTTCGGCCGCACGATCTCGCGCTTAAAAATCTGCGGTCCGATAATATCGATCTCGAAGGTGCGTTCCTCGCCGATGCGTTCGAACGCCGCCGGATCGGCCTTCACCTCGTCCGGCTCGATCACGATCGTCTCCTTCACCGGCACATCCTTGAACACCTCCGCCGGCACGGGCCGCTTCTCCTTCGGCGCCGCGACCCGCTGATAGGTGATTGTCTCGACCTTGGGCGTCACCGGCTGCGGCGCCGCTTCGCCCAGCGGCAAGCTCGTCTGCAACCGGTCGAGCTTCTCGCTTTTGCCCGGCCCAAACAGCTGCCGCTTCAGCCAGGCATTCTCCGCCTTCAATGCCGCCAGCTCTGCCATCACCTCGGGCAGGAGTTTGACGGCTTCTTCTGGCGGAATCACTTACCTATCAAGAAGTTGTAACTATTTGTTGTCCAGCTAATTATCGCGCATACCACGCTTTTTTGCACCCGTCTTTGAGGTCGATCCCGGACAGCAGCATCGTCAGCGCCGTCGGCTCCAGGTCGATCTTCGTCGGCCCGCTCGCCGCTGGCCAACTGAACCGGCCCTTCTCCAGTCGCTTCGCCAGCACCCACACGCCCGAACCATCCCAGAACAGGATTTTCAGTCGATCCCGATCCTTGTTGGTGAACACAAACAGCGCTCCGCTAAATGGATCTTCCCGCAGTTTTTCCGCGGCCAGCGCCCACAGCCCGTTAAACTGCTTGCGCATGTCCACCGGCTCGACCGCCAGATAGATCCGCTGTCCCGCGGCGAACGTCAGCATCGGTTGATCAGCTGCGCACCACGCTGAGCAACTGGGCCAGCGACGCGGCGTCCGCCGCCCGCACCATCCACCCGTTCGGCAGCGTCAGTTCAAACCCCCAGCGCGGCTCCGCGGGCAGTCCCGGCCGCACCTCCGCAAACCGCACCGGACTCGCCGAACGTTTCCGGCTCTCCAAATACGACCACTTCGCGAGCGTCAATCGGTTGATCCCTTCTCGCCGGGCGAACTGCTCCATCGTCAGGCCACTCGAGCGGTATCCCGCCACCAACTCCGCCCGCCGTGCTGCCGGCGTGATTCGCCGGCCCTGCCGATCGCGCTTCGTCTCCACCACCTCCGTCGTGATCGTCGTCATCACGACAGATTACTCGAACCTTCATCGTCCGACTACGAGGTCGCCCGCCGGACGCTTACCCTTGTATGCACTGTGCGGCCGGAGGGCGCAGTCCGACAAGGCTTCCGACCAACCTGGCGAGCATGCGGAGATTCATCGGCCTAACGGTCAAAGATCAGCCACGCGGGCCGAGCGAGGACGGAGTTTCGGATGCAGGTGAATCGCCCGAAGACGGACGGCTGCCCGCGCTGCGCTGGAGCGACTGGTTGGGCCGGCCCTTCTGCGTCTCCGATACGGGAGTCATCCACTCCCGACTAAACTCCAGTGGCGATAGCTTGGTGGCTTTCATCCGTGCCCGCAACGCCTCGATCACTTCTGGAGACTCCCGGCGCTCGACTTTGAACGTGAGATCAGGCGACACCGACCAAAACAATAGGTCGATGGCTGTGATCATTCTTTCCGGCTCTTCGCGATTCTCAGCTACTCCCGAACGCAGGATGTACGCTGACGGCGGCATTGGGCTCGCCGCAAACTGGAATCGAATCGCGTAGAAACCTTTCGAATCGTCGGGATCACTCAACGCCGAGATCAGATACGGTGCGCCGTGGACGCCGCGACCTCCTCCGATCACCAGCGGCATCATGGCCGGGAGGCCGAGCACGTGCTTCGCCGAACTCTCTCCGAGCGGATACTCCGCCAGCGCGATCGTAACGTTCAGACGTTCTATCTCACGCGCAGACATCCAGCCCGGCGGTTCGCCAGCCAGCACAGCGTTCGCGAGAAGAATCCAAAGTGATAGCCGTTTCATCTTTGGCCCAACGTTACAGATGAGTCACGCGCGGCCGGAGGGCGACACCAAACAGAAAAGGGCCGGTCCCGCGCGTTGGCTCTGGTGACTGGATCGGCCGGGCAGCGATGCGGACGGGCTCTTTCGAAATCACGGCGTTCGCACCGTGGGCACCGATCGCCGCCGTGAACGTCATCGCCGCGCAGCCGAGCGCGTGATCGATGATCGGGACTCCAGCGGCTCTGAGGTGGACCCCGTCCGTTGGACAGCGGATCGAGGAGATTAAGTTAGGATAGACGCACTCTGGTGAGATGCCTTGGCCGACTCCGAGGACAGGAGCGATCAA
This sequence comes from uncultured Verrucomicrobiae bacterium, assembly GCA_963705935.1. Lineage (GTDB taxonomy): Bacteria > Verrucomicrobiota > Verrucomicrobiia > Opitutales > Opitutaceae > Opitutus. Next base: position 1,623,200 of record OY970130.1, read on the forward strand.
GCTTGCCGCAGGAGTCGGCCCGAAGACGGAGGGCTTGATACCGGTTCATTGGTTGATGGCAAGCGCGACGGGTTGGCGGTAAATCTCCATCGGCGTCTTGGGATCGGCGTCGCCGAAGGCGCTGTGGGGACGACGCTCGTTGTAGAACCGGAAGAAGGTGTCCAGGTTGGTATAGGCGTCGATTTGGGAGCGATAACTCTTCAGGTAGACCTCGTCGTATTTGACCGTGCGCCAGAGCCGCTCGACGAAGACGTTGTCCAAGGCGCGACCGCGACCATCCATCGAGAGCTTCACGCCACGCGCCAGCAGCGGCTGGGTAAACTCGGCCGACGTGAACTGACAGCCTTGATCGGTGTTGAAGATTTCCGGGACGCCGTGCTGGGCCATCGCGCGCTCGACGGCCTGCACGCAAAATGTCGCATCGATCGTGTTCGACAGTTCCCAAGCCAGGACCGCCCGGCTATACCAGTCGATCACCGCGCACAGGTAGATGAAGCCGCCTTGGATCGGGATGTAGGTGATGTCCATCGCCCAGACCTGATTGGGGCGATCGATGACGAGCCGCCGCAGCAGATATCGGAAGACGGGGTTCTGCGGATGCTTCCGGGACAGGTTCGGCTTCCGATAGATCGCCTCCAGTCCCATCTGCTGCATCAGCCGGCGCACCCGCTTGCGATTCACCCGATACCCCTGCCGCCGCAGCCACCGCGTCATCTGCCGTGAGCCAAAGACCGGATACGCCAGATACGTCTCATCGATCACCCGCATCAGTTGCAGGTTCTCATCGGTCTCCGGCTCCCGCTGGTGGTAGTAGCTGGCCCGCGCCAGCCCGAGCAGTTCGCACTGCCGAATGATCGGCAGGGCGGGATGTTTCGGTTCAATCATGCGGCGGCGTTCCTCAACGCTCGAGCTCGCCAGCTTTTTTTTTGAGCCATTCCAGCTCCATCTTCAGCCGCCCGATCTCCTCGAACAGCTCCTTCTCCCGCTCCTGGGCTGCCCCGGCGTCATGATCATGGCTGCCCTTCCAGGCGAACACCTCGGGCAGCCGTTCGGCCACCTCTTTCTTCCACTGGCTCACCTGCACCGGGTGAACCTGATACTTCGCTGCGATGGCGTGGACCGGCTCGATGCCCTTCAGGGCTTCAAGACCAACCCGGGCTTTCAGATCAGGACTGTGCTGACGTCGTTTCTTGGACATGGGGATCGTTGTTCTGAGTTTGGGTTAACGATCCGTCCTGTCCAACTTTCGGGGTCCACCTCACGGGGCGTGCGCCAGCACGACACGTGACGGCTGTGGCCGTTGGCAGTAGTGCCTGGTTAGCCTCTTTTTCACGGCTGAATGTAACTCACCGTTTTGCCGTTCCAGTGAAATCGGGCAGACAGCTCATGGAACTTGCTTCCGTCGATTTGGAACGATGGAACCCGAACGGTAAAATCCTTAGCCTCACCCACGGCTAAAGTAGCTTCTTCGGTAACAGGTATCTCAACTCTGCGGCCGCTTTCGTGGAAGATAATGACAATCTTATCGTCTGAAAACGACGGCTTGGCTCTCGATCGAATGATATGAAAATAGAGGTAGCCCTTCTGGCTTGTGGAAAACACAACTCGGACCTCTCGCGATGGAGAGGAATAGTGAACGACGCCACCGTCGCCAGAAACTGTCGTATGCGTCCAGCCCGGTGAATCGGACCCTTCGTAAAAGCCATGCACCGGGATAACAACGCATCCCCCAAGCCCTGCGACCAGCGCTAGAAGCAGGGCTGGCCGTCGTAGGTTCTTAAGCATCTTTCCTTAGGGCTAACGACCAAAGATCAGCCACGCGGGCCGAGCGGGGAAAGAGTTTCGGAAGCAGGTGAGCTCATCGAAGGCGGACGGTTGCCCGCGTTGCGCTGTGTCTCCGGGTTAGCCCTCATTTTCCTTCATCTACAACGAAAATGGCGATACCTTTTACGTGACCATATCGGTTGCCACTCGACACTCCAATGCTGCTGCCAGAAACGGTCGCCGATCCGTTGGCGCCATAAGCCGTAGCTGTGCCGAAAGAACTCACAATGGTCGGATCGCCGCGGTGCTGTATGCCTTCCAAAAGGATTCCATTCGCTCCGACTTTCGCAGCCTCCTTCTTCAATCTCTCGATCGCAGAATCCATGATGCCTTGTTCGCTTCTGAAATCGTGCCCTGCCTTGGCTTCGACGATCGCTATCTCCTCATATTTCGCTGGCGGACGAGCATAGATCTGAACGTGACTCGGATCGATTGGCGCGCGCCGTTTCCCAATTACTACGCCCGATCCGGAGACAACCGTGCAGCCGCTCAGAAGAGCGATGGCGAGGAGGAACAATGCTGGAATCAGCTTCATGGTTTGTTATTGGCTAACAGTGTTATTGGTACCAAGTCGGTAACGGATTGCAGGGGCGGGCATGGCGGAGGGTCGGGCTGACGCTGGAGGTTTGCAATGCATTTCAGGTGCTGACGGGCAACGAGTAGCGACGAGGACTCGGCCCAACCTCACGGTGGGTAACGGCTTTTGCGGTTGATATCCTTACCTGCAAATCCCTTACTTCGGCCATGGACCGCGATGCTGGTGATCGTGCTGCCGTATCGTTCCCCACCTGGCGCGAAACGCTTGCGCAGGCCACCGTTTCGCCGGCCGAGCGCGCCGGCATCGAGCGCGAGGTCCTTTCGTTTCTTCGTTTCTGCAAGTACCGGCGCACGCCCGCGACGATCGCACTTGCCCGCAGCTATATCGAAACCTGTGAGCGCGGTGGGCTCACCGCAGCTCGGCCGGCATTGCGCTGGTTCTTCCGCGCGGCAGCCGAGCGAGTCGGTCCGTCTCCCGAACACCAGAGTCACCGACCGGCATCCCTCCCCTCCGACGTCCCGCCGCCGGCCCACACCGATGTGGGCGAATCCGGGTGGGAGCGCCGGCTGATCGCGGCGTGCCGCGAACGTGGGTTTCTCTGGCGAACCGAAGAAACCTACCGGCGCTGGGCGCAGCGATTCGCGCGCTTCATCGCGCCGCGGTCACCTGAAACGGCGGATGCGCGCGAAGTCACCGCATTCCTGTCGGAGCTTGCCACCGCCCGGCGCGCCAGCTCGTCCACGCAGAAGCAGGCGCTGAACGCCCTGGTCTTCCTGATGCACGAGGCTCTGTCACGCAACCTCGGGGAGATGTCCTTCACGCGGGCCGCCCCGCGGCGGCGAGTGCCAACTGTCCTCACCCGCGACGAGTGTCAGCGCCTCTTCTCGGCGATGGACGGAACCGCGAGATTGATGGCGGAATTGATGTACGGTGCCGGCCTGCGGTTGATGGAACTGCTCCGGCTCCGCATCCATCACCTGGATCTCGCGCGTGGCCAGCTCAGGGTGGTTGGCGGGAAGGGCGACAAGGACCGGATCACCGTGCTGCCGGACCGCCTCGTCCCGGAAATAGCCCGGCACATCGAACGACTTCGGCCGCTGTTCGACCGGGATCGCCAGTCGGGGCTTCCCGGCGTCTGGTTGCCGGAAGGCCTCGCACGAAAATACTCCCGAGCCGGTGAACAATGGGCCTGGCAGTGGCTTTTCCCGTCGCGCGAGATGAGCATCGATCCCGCGACCGGCTTGCGGCGGCGCCATCACGTCATCGACACGACGTTCCAGGCCCTCGTCAAAAACGCGGCCGTGAAGGCGAAGATCGACAAACGCGTGACGCCGCACGTGCTGCGTCACTCGTTCGCCACGCATCTGCTCGAGAGCGGAGTGGACATCCGCACGGTGCAGGACCTCCTCGGTCACCAGAGCGTGGAGACGACCCAGATTTACACGCATGTGATGCGAAAGCCGGGGATCGGGGTGCGGAGCCCGCTCGACGGGTTCGGGCCGGCGGCGGGTGGGGCATGATCGCGGCGGAAAGCCGAGCGTACAAATACCGGTCGGATGCAGGAGCGGGTTCATCCCACGATTCCAAGATCCGGCGATGGTCCATCGCGGCGGGAGCGGAGAGCACATTCGGGAGCATTTCGCGGCGTGAAGCCGCTACACCAAACATCGCCTGCTAGCAGGCTCCTACATCTGAGGCGATCATCGCCTGCAAGCAGGCTCCTACGTCTGAAGCAAACATCGCCTGCAAGCAGGCTCCTACGTCTGAGGCAATCATCGCCTGCGAGCAGGCTCCTACATTCGGAGACGGAGGGCGGAGGGATCGAGGGTGAAGCGCCAGGGTTTCTTCGCCCAGACCGGGCCGGCGTAGTCGACGCCGATGCGGGGCGTCGCGGCGACCGCCCTGCGCGGCACGCGGACGCCGCGATCCTCGATCCACAGGCCGCTGTCCGGAACGGCCGGGGCGCGGTTCAGCGTCCGATCGATCCCCAGCTGCTTCGTGACCCGACCCGGCCCGGGGATGCCCTCGACCCCGCGAATCAGGACGGCGGCCGGCCAGCCCGCGGGGCCGACCACAAGGTTGAGCATCTCGTGAATCCCGTAGCAGAGATAGACGTACCAGACTCCGGCGGCGGAATACAGGACCTCCGTGCGTGCGGTACGGCCCGCCCGGGCATGGCAGGCCAGATCGCGCTCTCCGTCGTACGCCTCGACTTCGATGATGAGCCGCGCCTCGAGCACGCCCGTGTCCCAGCGGCGAACGAGGTATTTGCCGAGCAGCAACCGCGCGGTCGCCGCCGCCGTGGATTTTTCGAATTCGTTCGCCTCGAGCACCCGGCCCATCCCGCGAGTCGAATCGAAACAGGAGCGAAGGCAACCGCCGGTCGGCGGAAGAGGTGGAACGAGACGAAGGGCGGGAGGGTGTCGGGCGGCGGACGCGAGAGAGAGCAGTCGAACCTCCCCGACCCCCGACGAGGGCGTCGGGGCTCCATGTTGAGCACGCGATTCGAACCACCCCGACGAGGGCGTCGGGGCTCCATGTCGAGCGGCGCGATTCGAACCACCCCGACGAGGGCGTCGGGGGCTCCATCGGGCGGGTCCGATGGCTCGACTTTGCGGCGAATTGGTCTTGAACCGGACGGCACGAAGATGACGCCCCCGCCCCACATCTACACGCTGACCGGAAACCTGCTTGCGGAGCGAACGCTCGAGTTCGAGTCCTGGGCGCCGGGGAAGACGCAGCGCGCCACGGGCGAGTCTTTCCAGGTCGGCGGAAAGGGCATCAACGTCTGCAAGATGCTCAGTCGGCTCGGCACCGCGAACACCGCGCTGTGCTTCACCGGCGGCGCGACGGGCATCGAGTGCGAGGAGTGGCTCCAGGAGCATGGTTTCGCGTATCGGGCGTTTGCGACCGAACGGCCCACCCGCGCCGGAACGGTCATCCGCGTCGCCGGCCAGCCGGAGACCACTTTCCTCGGACCTGATGTGGCGCCGTCGGCGGCGGCCGTGGCCGCCTGCGCCTCGTTCATCGAAGCACAACCGGACGGGCAGATCCTCGCGGTGTGCGGAAGTGTGCCCGGCTGGAAATCGGCCGAACTCGATCCGTTGCGCGATGCGCTCGAACACTGGCTGCGGCGCGGACTGCTGGTGGCCGACACGTACGGTCCCCCGCTCGCGTGGTTTGCGGAACGAAGAATTGCGCTGGTGAAGATCAACGTGGCGGAACTGCGTACGCTGACGGGCGATGCCGCGGACGCCGGCGTGGCGTTGCGGACCGGCGCCGCGCGCTGGGTGGCGCGCCGCTGGGTCGTGAGCGACGGTCCCGCCGCGGTCTGGTTCCGCGAGGGCACCGAGCCGCCGGAAAGCCTCGCGCCGCCGCCCGTGCGCGAAGTCTCGCCGACCGGCTCGGGCGACGTGCTGCTGGCGTCGATTCTGGTGTCGCTGTTCCACCAAAAGCGGAGTCTGCGCGAAGCCGTGGAACGCGCGCTGCCGCTCGCGGCGGCCAACGCCGCGCATCCCGGAATCGCGGAATTCCCGTAACGGTGGGCGCTTGAGTGACTCGCCGCCCGCAGACCGGTTTGAACATGGGCGCGCCCGCGGTGTCCTTGCCCGCATCCTCGTCATGAAAAACCTCGCGGGCGTTCTCGTGGTGGTGGTTGCCGTGTGGGCGATCGCCGCCACGTATCGGGCCTACCGGACGCGGACCGAGGCGCAACTCGCGGCGCAGCGGGCGCTGCTGGAGGAGCGTGAAACGGAGGCGCGACAGCGCGCGGCGGCGGAGCAGGAGGCGCTCAGGCTGAAGGAATTGCAGGCGCAACAGGAAGCGGCGGCCGCCGAGAAGACGCTCGCCGACCTGCGCGCCGAACAGGCGGCGGCGGCGGCAGAGACGACGCGTCGGGATGCGCAGGCGGCGCGCTGGCAGGCCGAGATCGACCGGCTGCGGCGGCAGAAGGTGGCGGTCGAGGGTGAGGCCAGACAGCTGGCGGATCAGCGCCAGGGCGAGGTGGCGCAGATCGAGGCCGCCGAGGCGGACGCGCTTTCGAAGATGCGCAGCGTCGAACTGGAGCGCGTGAATGCGCGGGACCGTGACGCCGCGCGCGCCGCGGCGATCGCCCACCAGATCGAGGTGGAGAAACGCGCCCAGGAGCAACTCGCGCGATTGCGGGCAAGCCCTGACCAGTGAAGCGGAGCTTGGCCCGGATTGGTCCGCCGGGTCTGCATCATGGACGGCAGCGCGCGCCCTGCCCTGTCTCCTGTTCTGGGAAACGTCGGATGCCGCAGGTCGCTCGCCCGACCATGAGGCTGCCCAGAACTTCCAAGAGCCGGCGGCTTGCCCGCGAATGCTGCGCGCCGCGACAGGCGGCGAACCTGCAAAACAGGAACGCGTGGGCACTGGCCCGGATTGCGGATGCGTGGCATGCGGCCGGCGGCCGGCGGCGGCCCTTCGCCCGCGGGGCCGGCGGACGGACGAAATTCCTTGCTTTCACCGAGGTGGAACCGCTTTATCCGCGGTTTTATTTTATGAAAGCCACGATCAAGACCCAGGGACAGCAGTTCACTGTCTCCGAGGGCGACATTTTAACCGTGAATCGTTACCGGAACACCGAAGCCGGTGCGACCGTGCAGATTAGCGAAGTGCTCGCGTCCGGCGAAGGCGCGGATTTCAAGATCGGCACGCCGACCCTTCCGGGTGCGATCGTCTCCGCGAAGATCCTGGAGAACAAGCGCGGCGAAAAGGTGATCGTGTTCAAGAAGACGAAGCGCAAGGGCATGGAGCGCAAGCGCGGCCATCGCCAGGAGCTTTCCGTGATCAAGATCGAATCCATTAAAATTTAAGGAGACACCAGCCATGGCGCACAAGACAGGTCAGAGTACATCGAGCAACGGTCGTGAGAGCCAATCGAAGCGGCTCGGCGTGAAGCGATTTGGCGGAGAGTCCGTCCTCGCCGGCACGATCATCGTGCGGCAGCGCGGCACGCGGCTGCACCCGGGCCGCAACGTCGGGACCGGTCGCGACTGGACGCTCTTCGCGCTGAAAGACGGCGTGGTGAAGTACGACAAGGCGCATCGTCGCGTCGAAGTCGTTGCGGCGAGCTGAAGCCGTCCTCTTTTCTTTCGACGCCGCGCCGCCTCCGGGCTGCGCGGCGTTTCGTTTTGCCAAGCCGGGGAAACCGGCGCGACGATCGCCGGCATGGATCCCGCGCATCTCGCCGAACTGCGCCGCCAGCGCGAACTGGTGCGCGAGCATCTCGCGTGGCTCGATCGTGAAATCGCCGGGGCGACGGTGAAGGACGCCGGGCCGGTCGCGGTGGCGCCGGACACGGCGGACAAGCTGACCGCGCAGGCGACGGCGGAACTGCAATCGCTCGAGTCGTTCCTGCCCAATCCGGAGAGCGCCGCACGCGACACGCGCCGCGGATGCCTGATGTACACCGCGGCGGCGATGCTGCTGGGCATCCTGATGATCGTGGCCATCTATTTCGCCCGGTATCGCGACCATCCTCTCATCGTCGTGCCGCACGCGACGACGAGCGGGGGGTGAATTGAACGTCGGACGAGCGCAGGGAGACGGCCGGGTTCAGCGAACCCGGCTACATCAGACGCCGGAGTAGCGACGGCCGACGGCTGTCCGACTTTGCCGGAGGGCCCGCGGGGCGCCGGTCCGCGACCAGCGAACGCATCTTCCCCGTGCCTCGCCGCCGGTCGGAGACCGGGCGCCACCTGGCCGCCGACCCACGTTGGCCAAACACTCGGGCCGGGTTCAGCGAACCCGGCTACATCAGACGCCGGAGTAGCGACGGCCGACGGCTGTCCGACTTTGCCGGAGGGCCCGCGGGGCGCCGGTCCGCGACCAGCGAACGCATCTTCCCCGTGCCTCGCCGCCGGTCGGAGACCGGGCGCCACCTGGCCGCCGACCCACGTTGGCCAAACACTCGGGCCGGGTTCAGCGAACCCGGCTACATCGACCGACGGTCAAGCGTCAAATCGCCGCGGGACAGAGTTTTTCGCGAAACCATCCTACCGCCGGACGGTCTAGGCTTCATCTTGAATCGCACAGAGTCGTCCGTTTCCCCGTCCCCTCTGTCCGCGAGCTCGTCACCCTGGGACAACGTTCGTCGCATCTACCGCGGGATCTGCGTCCTGCGGGCCACCGGCAGAACCGAAGACGCGACCGGGATCGAGCACGGGGAACTTCTCCAAGCCCTCGCCACCGCGCGGCTCACCGCCCCCGACGCGGTCGACGAGCCGGCGCTGCTCGCGGAGGAAGCCGACCGGGTGGCGAACGCAAACCTCCTGGCCGAGTTGCTCGCGCCGCTGATCGCCGCGAAGATTCCCGGAGCCGGGGCGTCATCGGGCGAGCCGGTTTCGGCAAAAACGTCCGGAGCCGCGCGACCCGCCGCGACCGTGACGTCCGCCGCCCCGAGCGTTCCCAACATCACCGATCTCATCGATGGCATGCTCGCGCAGGACAAATCCCTCGCGCGCAGTCGTCGTTCCTGAACCCAGTTTCCCGCTTCGACCCCGCACACGAGCCATCAACCCACCACCACCATCATGACTCCCGTCTCCGTCGAAAAACCCGTTCTGCCCGCCGCCATTCCCGCCAACGCGCCGAACGTCACCGTCTCCCGGCCCGCCGCCGGCGCCGCAAAAACCAAGACCATGCTGGTCGGCTTCGATTTCGGCACCAACAAGTCCTGCGTGCTCGCCGGGGCGCCCGGCAACTCCGACATCGTCGTGAGCAAGATCGTGCCCAGCGTCGTGGGCTACGTGAAGGACGGGATCGTGGACGGCATCGTGGCCGGCAACCGCTCGATCGTGTTCGGCGACGACGCGCTGCAAAACATGCTGCACGTGCGGCTGGTCTCGCCGATGGAGCATGGCGTGATCGCACACGCCGAGGCGTCGCGTGATTTCCTGAAACACATCCGGTCGCTCGCCGATCCCTCCGGCACCGCGGAGATCCGGGCGGTGGTCGGCGTGCCGGCGAATGCGACGGAGCAGGCGCGCGAGGACGTGCGCCGCTGCGCGTTCGGCATCTTCGACCGGATCCTGCTCATCCCGGAGCCGTTCCTCGCCGCGCTCGGGTACCGCGACGATTCGCGGCTCGGGCAGCCGAACTACATCGATCCCGTCGTGAACTCGCTGTTCATCGACATCGGCGGAGGCACGAGCGACCTGTGCCTCGTCCAGGGCTATTTCCCCGGGCCGGATGACCAGATCAGCATCCCTTTCGCGGGCGATGCCATCGACCAGATCCTCCAGGAAGAGCTCGACCGGATCTATCCGAACAACGGACTCTCGCGGCACAAGGTGCGTGAGATCAAGGAGGCCAACGGGTACGTCGGCCCGAGCCGCAAGCCGCTCGACGTCCGCGTCGTGATCGGGGGCAAGGCGCACACGCTCGAACTGGGCGACGTGCTGGCGAAGTCCGGCAATGCGCTCATCGACAAGATCTATCCGCCATTGACCACCCTGATCCAGCGGGCGCCCTCCGACTCCGTCGTGACGCTGCTGCAGAACATCATCGTCACCGGCGGCGGTTCGCAGATCAAAGGGATCGACACGCTGCTGCAGCGGAAACTCACCGACGATGGATTCGAATCGCCGAAGGTCCGGCTCGCCGGCCAGGACTACAAGCGGTACGTCGCGCTCGGTGCACTGAAGGCGGCCCGCGCCGCACGGGAGAACCAGTGGCAGGTGCTGCTCGGGTAGCAGCGTGAGCAGGGAGCCCCCGGCTCCGATCGCTTCCGAAGGCGGACACTCGGAGACCGGAGCCGCGGCGTCACCGCCCGGCCCGGTCGCGCCGGCCGATCAGCTCACCGACGGGTAGCTGCCCAGCCACTTCACCATCGGGCAGAAGCGCTTCAGCTCGGACAGGGCCTCACGCATGTTCGCGTCCTCGTAGTGGCCGGTGACGTCGAGGAAGAAATAATAGTCCCACGGACGTTTCTTGCTCGGGCGCGACTCCACCTTCGAGAGATTGATGCCGCGCTCGGCGAGCGGCATGAGCATCTTGAGCAGCGCGCCGGAATGGGACGCCGCCTCGTCGCCGAGCGAAACCAGCAGACTGGTGATGTCCTTGCCGCCGCCGACCGGACCGGATGCCTTGCGACCGAGCACGAAGAACCGGGTGGTGTTGTCCGCCTTGTCCTGGATGTTGTGCTCGATGATCGGCACGCCGTAGTGCTCCGCCGCCAGCTCGCCGGCGATCGCGGCGGTGCCGGATTCGATTTTCGCCAGCTGCACGGCGCGCGATGTGCTCGGCGCGTCGACCAGCTGCGCATGCGGCAGGTACCGCTGCAGCCAGTGCCGGCACTGGGCCAGCGCCTGGTCCTTCGAATACACGCGCTCGATCAGCTCCAGTGGCGAGGTCGAGATCAAGGCATGGCTTATCTCGAGATAAATCTGGGCGACGATCTTCAGGTCGCTCTCGACGAAGCTGTCGAGCGCCTCGCGCACGGAGCCTTCGGTCGAGTTCTCGATCGGGATGACCGCATATTCGGTCTCGCCCTTCTCCACCGCAGTGAAGATGTCGCTGACCGTCGACATCGGGCGGTATTCGACGCTGGCGCCGAACTTCTTCAACGCCGCCGCGTGCGTGTTGCTCGCCTCGGGCCCGAGGTACGCGATGACCATCGGCTTCTCGAGGGCGATCGCCGCGGACATGATCTCGCGATAGATCGCCTGCAGCGCCTCGTTCTTGATCGGGCCGTCGTTTTGCGCGAGCACCTTGCGCAGCACGGCGTCCTCGCGTTCCGCGACGTAGATCTGACCGCCCTGGCTGCGCTTCAGGCGGCCGATTTCGCCCGCCAGCTTCAGCCGCTCGTTCAGCAACTCGACCAGCTGGTGGTCGAGGGCGTCGATCTTTTCGCGAATCGAAGGGAGGTCCATCGTCAGGCGGGGTTGGCAGGCGGTTCGGGGGGAGCGGTTGACGGCTCTTCGGCGACCGGCGGCTCATCGGCAGTCGGCGGCTCGTCGGCGGGCGCAGCAGCCGCCGGAGATCCGAGCGGCAGCTGTTCGTCGGCGAGCCCCACGTCGGTGTCGCTCATGGACGTCGGGTTCATCGACGTCTTCAGCCACTCGTCGATCTGGCGCGACGACAGCACGTCGGAAGCGGGCAGCTCATCCAGCGATTTCACGCCGACAAATTCGAGGAAGGCGTCGGTGGTCCCGTACTGGATCGGACGGCCGGGCAGGTCCGCGCGCCCGACGACGTAGACCAGCTCGCGTTCGAGGAGTTTGTTCACGCCCGCCTCGGCGGACACGCCGCGGATCGTCTCGATCTCGCCGCGGGTGACGGGCTGGCGATAGGCAACGATCGCGAGCGTCTCGAGCGACGACTGGCTCAGCCGGAGCGGCGGCGGCTCCGAGCGCAGCACGCGGACCCAGCGGGCGAACCGGGGATGGGTGACGATCCGGTATCCGCTGCTGCCCTCGATCAAAAGCATCCCATCGTCGGCGGCGCGAAGCTCGGCTGCGATGGCGTCCATCACTTCGCGAATCTGCGTGGCGGTGATCAGCGACGGCACGTCCTCGTACAACTCGGTATCCGTCGGCGGCTCGGCAATGACTTCAGCCGGTTCCGCGGTTACGACGGCGCCGGCGGCTCCACCATCGACCACCGGCACGGGAGACGCGTCGGATTCGGTCGTGGCTGTGGGCTCGCCTGCCGTGACGGCGGGCTCGGCCGGGGCCGGGGCCGGCGCCGGCTCCTCGCCCGCGCCGGCGGCCGACTCGGCTCCGGCGGTTTCGTGAAAGCGCGTGAAGGCCGCCTGGATGTCTTTGATCGAGAGCGGCTGGCTCGACGAAAAGAGCAGCGCCTTGAGCACTTTTTTCAGATTGAAGGCCATGCGGGAGATTCGGGAGCAGTGATGCGGCGGGCCGGCACGCAGGCAACCACGAAAAGCGCCCGCGGACACCCGCCAGCGGCGCCGGTCTCCCGAGCGGCGATTCATCCGGCCCGGTCATCGACCGATCACTCGATGTTCGCAATACGAACATTGGTTCGATGTTCGTAATACGAACATCGGCGGCCACCCGGCGACGAGCGCCACCCCCGTCCAAACGTACCGCGGCGTTTCATGCGCGAGGCGAAACGGCCCGGCTTGCGGGTGAGCCGGACGCGCAGTTGCGGATCGCAATGACGGATCGGCCGGCGGGCGCACACCGCGGCGCACCTCCTCCGGGGGAGACGCGAGGGGGAGTCGACGGGGCCCCCTGGCGGCCTGCAAGTTGCGCGATCAAAACAAAGGACCATGCGACGGAGACCGGCCCAGCCTGAAACACGCTTGCCCGCGGTTCCGTCGTTTGGTCTGCTCGCACGTTTTTTCCATGAGCGCATCCACTCCCGACCCGACCCGCAGGTTCTCCTCCATCGTGCTCGACGGCTCCGATCGCGCACCGAACCGCTCCATGCTGCGCGCCGTCGGCTTCAAGGACGAGGATTTCAAGAAGCCGGTGGTCGGCATCGCGTCGACCTGGAGCATGGTCACGCCCTGCAACATGCACATCGACCAGCTGGCGCGCGAGGCGGAGGCGGGCGCGAACGCCGCTGGCGGCAAGGCGATCATCTTTGGCACGATCACGGTTTCCGACGGCATCAGCATGGGCACGCCGGGAATGCGCTACTCGCTCGTGTCGCGCGAGGTGATCGCCGATTCGATCGAAACCGTCACCGCCGCGGAGGGCTTCGACGCGCTGGTGGCCATCGGCGGTTGCGACAAGAACATGCCCGGCTGCGTCATGGCGATGGCGCGGCTCAACCGGCCGTCCGTGTTCGTCTACGGCGGCACCATTCTTCCCGGCATCCATCCCGGAATCGAAGAAGGAATGCGACATCGTCTCCGTCTTCGAGGCGGTCGGCCAGCACGCGGCGGGGAAGCTGGACGACGCCGGGCTGAAGGCGGTCGAGGACTGCTCGATCCCGGGGCCGGGCTCCTGCGGCGGCATGTACACCGCAAACACCATGGCCTCCGCGATCGAGGCGCTGGGGATGAGCCTGCCCAACAGCTCCGCGCAGCTCGCGATCAGCCAGGAGAAGAAGGAGGACTGCCGGCGCGCCGGCGAGGCCGCGCTGGCGCTGCGCGAAGGCCGGGATCCGGCCGCAGCGACATCCTGACGAGAAAGGCGTTCGAGAACGCGATCACCGTCGTGATCGCGCTCGGCGGCTCGACCAACGCGGTCCTGCACCTGCTCGCGATCGCCCACACCGCGGGCGTCAAGCTCTCGATCGACGACTTCACGCGCATCGGCAAGCACGTGCCGGTGCTCGCCGACCTGAAGCCGTCCGGCAAATACGGCATGTCCCACCTGTCGCGCATCGGCGGGCTGCCGCCGCTGATGAAGATGCTGCTCGACGCGGGCCTGCTCCACGGCGACTGCCTGACCGTGACGGGCCGGACGGTGGCGGAGAACCTGAAGAACGTCGGCCCGTACCCGCAGGACCAGGACGTGGTGCGGCCGTTCTCCAATCCGATCAAGCCCGACAGCCACCTGCGGATCCTCTACGGCAACCTCGCGCCCGGCGGGCGCGGTGGCGAAGATCTCCGGCAAGGAAGGGCTGACCTTCTCGCGGCGGGCGATCGTGTTCGAGAGCGAGGAGACGGCGCTGAAGGCGATCCTCGACGGGCGGGTGAAGGCCGGCCACGTCGTCGTGATCCGCAACGAGGGTCCGGTCGGCGGCCCCGGCATGCGCGAGATGCTGTCGCCGACGAGCGCGATCATGGGCAAGGGACTCGGCAAGGAAGTCGCCCTGATCACGGACGGCCGGTTCTCGGGCGGCAGCCACGGATTCGTCGTCGGCCACATCACGCCGGAGGCCGCGGTGGGCGGGCCGATCGCCGTGGTGAAGAACGGGGACCCGATCACGATCGACGCGGTGAAGAACGAGATCACGCTCGACCTGCCGGCGAAGGAGCTCAAGGCGCGCCTCAAGGCCTGGAAGCCGCGGCGGCCGAAGGAAACCCGCGGCGCGCTGGCGAAGTACGCCAAGCTCGTGACCAATGCCTCGGAAGGCGCCGTGACCGACAAATATCTCTGACAGCGCGAGCGGGCAGCCGGAAGGCGGATTCCGTCGCCCTCTTGCCATCCGCGCTCCGCCCCACTCGCTGTTCTCTGCACCACCTTCTCTTCGTCCGCCGCCACCCTCAATCCACCCTCCTTTCGCCATGACCTGGAATCGATTCAAAGCCCATTTCTACCAGAACACGGAACTCGGACTCGCGCTGGACATCAGCCGGATTCCGTTTCCGGACGACTACCTCGCGTCGATGGAGCCGCGCGTGCAGGAAGCCTTCACCGCCATGGCCGCGCTCGAGAACGGCGCGATCGCCAATCCGGACGAGAACCGGATGGTCGGGCATTACTGGCTGCGGGCGCCCCAGCTCGCCCCCACCCCGGAGTTGACGAACGAGATCTCGTCCACGCTCGCCGCGATCAAGGAATTCGCGGCCGAAGATCCACGCCGGCACGATCGCCGGACCGAAGGGGAAATTCCGGAACCTCCTCGTGATCGGAATCGGCGGCTCGGCGCTGGGGCCGCAGCTCGTGAGCCACGCGCTCGGCCATCCGCGCCGGGACGAGATGGCGGTCTCGTTCTTCGACAACACCGACCCCGACGGCATCGATTACGTGCTCGGCGACGCTGCGCAACCAGCTCGCGCGGACGCTCGTGGTGGTGATCTCCAAATCCGGCGGCACGGCGGAAACGCGCAACGGGCATGCTGGAGGCGGCCGCCGCATTCAGGGCGGCGGGCCTCGATTATCCGAAACAGTTTGTCGCGGTGACCGGCGCCGGCTCGAAGCTGGACCAGACCGCGGTGAAGGAAGGCTGGCTGGCGCGGTTCCCAATGTGGGACTGGGTCGGCGGCCGCACGAGCGAGCTGAGCGCGGTCGGCCTGCTGCCCGCCGCGCTGCAGGGCATCGACATCCAGGCGATGCTCGACGGGGCGGCCGCGATGGACGCCGTCACCCGCGTCCCTTCGACGCCGAAGAATCCGGCCGCGCTGCTGGCGCTGATGTGGTATTTCGCGACGGACGGCCGCGGCGCGAAGGACATGGTGGTGCTGCCGTACAAGGACCGGCTGCTGCTCTTCTCGCGCTACCTCCAGCAGCTGGTGATGGAGTCGCTGGGCAAGGAGCTCGATCTGCAGGGCCGGGTGGTGAACCAGGGCATCGCAGTCTACGGCAACAAGGGTTCCACCGACCAGCACGCCTACGTGCAGCAACTCCGCGAAGGCGTGAACAACTTCTTCGTGACCTTCATCGAGGTGCTGAAGGACCGCGAGGCGAAGACTTCGCTCGAGGTCGAGCCGGGGGTCACGAGCGGCGATTACCTGCAGGGCTTCCTGCTCGGCACCCGGGATGCGTTGAGCGAAAAGAACCGGCACTCGGTCACGCTGACGCTGGCGGACGTCTCGCCGCGCACGCTCGGAATGCTGATCGCGCTGTACGAACGCGTGGTGGGGCTGTACGCCTCGCTGATCGGCATCAACGCCTACCACCAGCCGGGCGTCGAGGCGGGCAAGAAGGCGGCCGGCAGCGTCATCGCCCTCAAGAAGCGGATCGTGGCCGCGCTGCAGGCCGCGTCCGGCGAGTTCGTGACAATGGAAGAACTCGCATCGCGGCTCGGAAGCGACGTGTCGCCCGAACCCGTGTTCAAGATCCTGGAGCACTTGGCGGCAAACCGCGGGTCGGGCGTGAAGAAGCGCCCGCGGTCGCCGTGGTACGAGTCGCGCTTCGGGATGGCGGCCGCCGCGGCGAAGGTTGAGGCGCTGGAAGGCTGATCCCTCAGGCACTTGGCCAGTCGCCGGTCATTTGGTCCTCTACCGCCTTGCACCGGACGGGTTCGGGCGTATTAACACAAGCTCATCCATGAGTTCGCCCAAGAAATCCGTTTTCGCCCTGCTCCTCCTTGCGTTCATCGCCCTGAGCGCCGGGTGCATGTCGGCGCCGCGTGACAGTTCGATTCCGTGGAGCCGGCCGGCCGACTGGGAAGGCCAGATTCCCGGCATGTCCGGCACTTCCGTCACCCGCTGACCTTCAGGTCGCGGTTCGTCGCTTCGACCTTCAACCCGGCCCGGTGGCCGGGTTTTTTTGTGTACGCGCCCGGTGATTCGGACGAGGTTGGCGCGCGCTCATGGACAATCCGTCGCTCTCGCCGCTGCCGGGGCATCTCTACGTCGTGGCCACGCCGATCGGCAATCTCGCGGACCTGACCGAGCGGGCGCGGGCGATCCTCGGCGCGGTGGACCTGATCGCCTGCGAGGACACCCGGACGACGGGCGCGATGCTGACGCGGCTCGGCATCCGGCGTGAGCTGATCGCCTATCACGAACACAATGAAACGGAGATGGCGGAACAGCTCGCGGGCCAGGTCGCGGCCGGGAAATCGGTCGCGGTGGTGAGCGATGCCGGCACGCCGGCGCTGAGCGATCCCGGGTTCCGGGTCGTCCGGGCCTGCCGCCGCCGGGGACTTCCCGTGGTGCCGGTGCCGGGTCCGAGCGCGCTGACCGCGGTGCTCAGCGCGAGCGGCCTGCCGACCAATGGCTTCCTGTTCGTGGGGTTCCTGCCGGCGAAATCCGCCGCGCGGATCGCGTTCTTCGAGCGGTACCGCGCATTCGACTACACGCTGGCACTCTACGAAAGCTGCCACCGGATCGACAAGGCGGTGGATGAAATCGTCGCAACCCTGGGACCGGAACGCGTGATCTGCGTGGCGAAGGAGATCACCAAGGTGCACGAGACGTTCTTCGTTGGCGGTGCCGCAACCGTGCAGGCGCAGCTGGCGAAAAGCAGTCTCAAGGGTGAGTTCGTCCTGCTGGTCGCGCCGGCGGATTTCGTGCTCTAGTCACGCGGCCGGTCTGGCAGGCCGTCGGACTTTGGTTGTCGGTGCCAGTGGCGCCGGTCTCCGGCCGGCGGGGCGGCGAAGCACCCGGGCGACATGCGCGGCAGGATGGAGGGACCGGCTCCGTCCGGTCCGCGAAAGTCGCCCGACGTTCTCGGACGACACGGAGGTCGTCCCTCCATCGATGCGGTCCGCGGCCTCGTCATGCAGCCGCAGTCGCACGCCAGGTGGCGCCGGTCTCCGGCCGGCGGCGAAGCACCCGTGACATGCGTTCGCCGGTCGCAGCAGACCGGCGCTACGCGGCCGCCGACTGACCGTCGCCACGCTGCAAAGACGAAGTCCGACGCGCGGTCAACTCAGGTCGCGCAGCGAGCCGAACTCGGGATCGAAGAGCCGCCGGTAGGTGCGGACGATCATGCCGTCGCTCAACCCGGCGAGGTAGTCGCAGATCTGCCGCGCCTTGCCGGCGTGCGTCGACTCGGCGTCGATCAGCCGGCCCACGCGGGGCGGCAGGATCTTGATGACCCGCGGGCCAGGCTCCACATAGTTCCGCCAGGAGGAATCCCACAGGTCGAAGAGGACGCGGCGCGCCTTGTGTTCGATCTGCTGGAGCTGGGCACTTTCGAAGATGATGTCGTTGGCCATCTTCTTGAAAAACTGCGCGTCGCGTTCCGCCGGCTCCGCCAGCACCAGCTCGAACCGGCAGCGATTCGTCTTCGCCGCCATGAAGTTGTCCCGCTCGCGCAGCCGGCAGCAGCGAATGAACGCACCGATCTTCTGCGAGAACACGCTTTCGAGGTTGTCCGCGCGGATCGCGTCGAAGAGGACGTCGAGCAGATCCTGCCGCGCCGGGTCGATCGGCTCGCCGGCCGCCCAGGTCTCGATCCGCTCGATCGTCAGAAAGCCAGCCCGAACGCCATCGACGATGTCGTTGAGCGAATAGGCCGCATCGTCGGCCCAGTCCATGATCTGGCACTCGATGCTCTTGAATGCGTTGAGCCGGTCGCCGGTGGCCAGCTCGGCCGGGATCGCCGCCCCGCCGAGCACGAACCCACGGACGGGTTCCTGCGGGTCGTAGAGAAAGTGGTTCGCGGGAGGTGACGCGAACTCCGAGAACAGCTGCTTGTATTTCAGCACCCCATCGAGCAGTGCACGCGTCGGCTGCATGCCGTGTACGCTCCGCTCGTTCTGGTACATCGTGGCGGTGAGCAGGTGCAGCGTCTGCGCGTTGCCCTCGAAACCGCCCCAACGGGTCATCAGCTCCTGGAGCGTCCGCTCCCCCGAGTGACCGAACGGCGGATGACCGAGATCGTGCGCGAGGCAGACCGCCTCGACCAGGTCGCTGTCGATGAAGAAGTCCGGCTTCAGCGGCGCGCCGCGCGTGCTCAGATAATGGCAGATCGAGCGGCCGATCTGGGCGACCTCGATCGAGTGCGTGAGCCGCGTGCGGTAGAAATCGTACTCGCCGGAGAGGAAAACCTGAGTCTTCGACTGCAGCTTCCGGAACGCGTGGGCATGGATGATCCGGTCCCGGTCGATCTGAAACGCGCTTCGATAATCCGATTTGCGCCGGCCGCCGTACGTCTCGACGTCGAAGGCATTGTAGAAGCGGTTCGTCATGGACCTGTCGAGAAAGGCGGAAATCCGGCGCGACGGAAAGGCAGATGTGGCGGCGGCGCTCCGACGGTCGGGCAGCAACCACGCCGCGAACTGCGGTCGAACCGGGGGAGTTCCGCCGCGCCGGAAACAAGCCGCCGCCGTCTCCGACGCCGGATTTGCGCTTTGGCAGTCGGGCGTGCGAGGTTTCCGGTGATGCCGCGGACCACGTTTTCGACCGAGCTGGGATCGTGTGCGATCGCCTGGAGCGAACGCGGCCTGACCGATTTCTGGCTGCCACCGGCGCCGCCGCTCGAATCGGACGTGCCGCCGACCGAAGCGATTGCCGGAATCATCGACCGGGTGCGCCGGCATCTGGCGGGCGAACGGCAGAACTTCGCGGACCTGGACTACGATTTCACGCTCGTACCCGAATTCAACGCCGCGGTCCTGCGGGCGACGCTCGCGGTCAAATCCGGCGAGACGCGAAGTTATGGCGAGATCGCCGCCGCGGCGGGACAGCCGGTGGCCGCCAGCCGGGCGGTCGGCCGGGCGTTGGGAGCAAATCGCTGGCCGCTGCTGATCCCGTGTCATCGCATCGTGGCGGCCGACGGCCGGATGACCGGGTTTTCCGGACCGGGCGGCGTAAAGACAAAGCTCCGACTTCTCGCACTCGAAGGCGCCCAGCTTTTCTCCGAGTAGGCGCCGCTCCGCTCGACACCACCGGGCGGCCGGATACGCTGGCGCCCATGAGAAAAATGCGTGCGATCGCGAAGCTGCGGCCCGGTCCGGGGCTGCAGCTCACCGAGGTTCCCGTCCCCGTCCCGGGCATCAACGACGTGCTGATCCGGGTGAAGAAGACCTCGATCTGCGGCACCGACATTCACATCTACAACTGGGACGCCTGGGCGGAGAAGACCATCCGGCCGCCGATGGTGATCGGACATGAATTCGTCGGCGTGATCGCCGACGTGGGCTCGAACGTGCAGGGGTTCAAACCCGGCGATCTCGTCGATGGCGAGGGCCACATCGTCTGCGGGGTGTGCCGCAACTGCCTCGCCGGCCGCCGCCACCTCTGCAAGGACACGAAAGGCGTGGGCGTGAACCGCGATGGCGCCTTCGCGGAATATCTCTGCATCCCCGCGAGCAATGCGGTCCACGTTGACCCGGCGATCCCGCTCGACGTGCTGTCGTGCTTCGATCCGCTCGGCAACGCGACGCATACGACGCTGCAATACGACCTCGTGGGCGAGGACGTGCTCATCACCGGCGCGGGACCGATTGGCTGCATGGCAACCGCCATCGCCCGTCAGGCCGGGGCGCGCAAGGTGGTCGTGACGGACGTGAACCCGGACCGGCTGGCGCTGGCGCAACGCATGGGCGCCACCCGGATCGTCGACGTCTCGAAGGAGAATCTGTCGAAGGTGCAGCAGGACGTCGGGATGAAGGAGGGCTTCGATGTCGGGCTGGAGATGTCCGGCAGCCCCCGGGCGCTGAACGACATGATCGACAACATGGCGCACGGCGGCCGGATCGCGCTGCTGGGCATCATGCCCGAGAAAGCGGCGGTGGACTGGAACAAGGTCGTGTTCAACATGCTCACGATCCGGGGCATCTACGGACGCGAAATGTACGAGACCTGGTACAAGATGACCGCGCTGATCCAGAGCGGGCTCGATATCTCGCCGGTGATCACGCACCGCTTTCCATTCACCGAATTTCAGCAGGGCTTCGAGCTGATGCGCTCGGGACGAAGCGGCAAGATCGTGCTGACCTGGGACGAAAGCTGAACCCAGCCGCCGCATGGCGCCGTCGGGGCGAGCCGTCGAAACGCGCGACGGGCTCAGGTCGCGGCCTTCACCCAGGCGCCCACCACCAGCGCGATCGCCGAGGAGAGCAGCGTGCCGATGAGCACGTACTCGGCGAAGCCCCGGTTCTCCAGTTCCTTGAACCGGGTGAAGCCCTTCGCCGCCAGCGTGAACCCGATCGCACCATACTGCCCCGCGAGCACGAAGGAATAGATCAGGACCCGTTCGAGCACGCCAATGGTCCGGCCGCGATTGAACTCGCCGGCATCGAGCGTCGTGCCGGTGAGCGACGTCGTGCCTGGCCTGACGCCCAGCCACCCGAGCAGCCAGCGGACGAGCAGGTTCGCCTCGTTCGCCGCGAGCAGCAGCCCGAGCAGAATCTTCAATTCGCGCGGATGCGTCAGCCGGTCGAGTTCTCCGCCCAGGGCGCTCCAGCGCCGGAGCGAGTCGCCGAATTCGCCGAGTTCGGGCCGAAACCGGACTCCGCCGGCGGGCGCGAACCAAAGGCTGAGCAGGAGCAGCTGCAGGGCTCCGAAGAGCAGCCGCCGCGCGTTGCGGTCACCCGGCCGCGCGTCCCACCAGCCGCCCGCAAGGTTCAGGACGACGCTCGTCAGGCCCGCGGCGATCAGGAACTGCTGTGGCGCGAACAGGCCGAGCGCCGCGATTTCGATCAGCCCCTTGGCGAGCCAGCCCCGCCATCGCACCGGCTGATCCGCCAGCAGCAGCGGCAGCCGGAGGAGCAGCACCAGATTGGCGAAGAAAAGGAATCCCGTGGTCATGGCTCCCGCAGCGCCGCGTTGAGCATCCGGGTGAGTTCCTGGCAAATCCCGGCGATGTCGTCGAGCGCGGCGGCGCGAATGTTCTTGTAGACGGCCACGCGGGAGATGGCCAGGGCGGCCTCGATGGCGCGCACCGGCTCCCCCCGGAGCAACGCCGCCAGCACCAGCAGCCGGTTCCGGCTCCACCCCGCGACGTGGTGCGACAGCAGATCGAGCACGTGGTTGGCCAGCACCCAGTCCGCGGGCTCGCTGCCGGCGATGCGCAGAAACCCGCCTTGCGGCTTGAGCTCCATGAGCGCGGCCCGCGCCTGGTGGAAGGCGGGGCCGTCCATCCCGAGCGCCTGCCGCGGGTTGATCCGGGTGGCGAGCTTCCCCACCCCGAGGACGAAGCGCGCGCGGACCGGGTGGATCTCCGCCAGGATGGCGATCAGGTCCGCGAAGACCGTGTCCGCGCCGCGATAGACCGCCTGGAACTCGTCACCCAGCGTCAGCGTGAAGGGCGAAGCGAGGCCCCGGGCCGACCGGCCGGTGCGCGCAAGCGTCCTCGCCAGCCGGCGCTGGAAGGCCTCCCGCCGCGGCACCTCCCGCGAGGCCACCAGGTCTCCGATGAGCGCCATGACTTGCATGCCCCTTCTGTTAACCGTTTCGGTTAACTTTTCAAGTAGTAAACCGTTTCGGTTAACTATCGGGGCTTTCAACCATTCCGGTTCTCGCCGCAAGGCTTTGCCAACGCCCGGCCGGCGTCTAGCGTCCGGCCATGACGACCGCCTATCTCGACCACCTTCGCCAGACCCTGGCGGGCCTCGCCGGTGCCGGGCTTTTCAAGCAGGAACGCGTGCTGGCCACGCCCCAGGGAGCGCGCGTGCGGCTCGCCGGCGGGCCGGAGGTCCTCAACTTCTGCGCCAACAACTATCTCGGGCTGGCCGATCACCCGCAGGTCGTGGCGGCGGCGCACGCCGCGCTCGACCGCTGGGGATACGGGCTGTCCTCGGTCCGATTCATCTGCGGGACCCAGCAGATCCACCGGGAACTGGAGACGAAACTGAGCGCGTTCCTCGGCACCGAGGACACGATCCTCTACTCCTCCTGTTTCGACGCGAACGGCGGCGTCTTCGAAACGCTGCTCGGCCCGGAGGACGCGGTCATCAGCGACGAGCTCAACCACGCCTCGATCATCGACGGCATCCGCCTGTCCAAGGCCCAACGATACCGTTACCGGAACAACGACATGACGGAGCTCGAGGCCCGGCTGCGCGAGGCGGACGCCGCCGGGGCCCGGTTCAAGCTCATCGCGACCGACGGCGTGTTCTCGATGGACGGCACGTTCGCGAACCTGTCCGCGATCTGCGACCTGGCCGAGCGCCACCACGCACTGGTGCTGGTGGACGACAGCCACGCGGTGGGATTCATCGGCCGCACCGGCCGCGGGACGCCCGAACACTGCGGGGTGATGGGGCGCGTCGATCTGCTCACCGGCACGCTGGGCAAGGCGCTGGGCGGCGCGAGCGGCGGCTACGTCAGCGGCCGGAAGGAAATCATCGCGCTGCTGCGGCAGCGTTCCCGGCCGTACCTTTTCTCCAACACGCTGGCGCCGATGATCGCCGCCGCCTCGGTGGCGGCGCTCGATCTCCTGGCCACCAAGACCGAACTTCGTGACCGGCTCGCGTCGAACACGGTGTTTTTTCGCGAGCGGCTGGCGGCCGCGGGTCTGAGCCTCCGGCCGGGCACGCATCCGATCGTTCCGGTGATGCTGGGCGACGCGGAGCTGTCCCAGCGATTCGCCGCGCGGATGCTCGAACAGGGCGTGTACGTGATCGGGTTCTTCTTTCCGGTCGTCCCGCAGGGCGCCGCCCGGATCCGCACGCAGGTCAGCGCCGCGCATACGGAGGCCGATCTCGAATTCGCGGCAAACGCATTTGCGGACACCCGGAAGGAACTCGGGTTGTGATCGGCGCCGGTGCGCGCTGGCGGTCCGAGCGCCCGCACCGCCGGTCACCGGCGCGCGGATTCCGGCGGGACGGCAACCGCGAACGACCGGACCCCGCCCCGGCGGAGCATTCTACGCTTCGCAGCCGGCCGGGAAACGCTACGCTGCCGTCATGAAGCCACCCACGCCTGCGCTGCGCCGGCGCCTGGAGCTAGCGGCTCGCGCCGCGGCCCGCCAGGCGTACGCCCCGTATTCGAAATTTCCCGTCGGCGCAGCGGTGCTCATGGGCTCGGGGCGGCTGTTCACCGGGTGCAACGTCGAAAACGCCTCGTACGGACTGTGCAACTGCGCGGAGCGGACGGCGCTGTTCACCGGTGTCGCTGCCGGGGAACGCGAGCTCGTCGCCGTCGCCGTCTACACTCCGACGCCGGCTCCCACCACTCCCTGCGGCGCGTGCCGGCAGGTGCTGAACGAGTTCGGCCCCCGCGCTCTCGTGATCAGCGTCTGTGACGGTGCCGCCCGCGTCGAGACCACGGTCGACGCGCTGCTGCCTTCGGCGTTCGGCCCGGAGTCGCTGGGTTGATCGCGGCATTCGCGCCGGCGCTCTTCGGTCCCGCGCGCCCCGTTCGAGGGTCCGGCCGGGATCCGCGAACGCCGGGCGGCGGCGCAGGCCGATCGATCGCCCCACGACTCGAATCCCGTCCCCGACTCAACCGCCCGAGAGCATTTCGCGCACCCGGGCCTGAACCTGATCGCGTGGGACATCCTCCTCGGTGCGACTGGAAAGGTCGCGGACCTTGACGACCCCCTTCGCGAGTTCGTCACCGCCATAGATCAGCGCCAGCTTCGCACCGGATTCCACGGCCAGCTTGAACTGCTTGCCGAAGGCGACGTCCTTCAGGGGATAATCGACGCGAAAACCGGTGGCCCGGAGGCCGTTGATGTCGGCGAAGGCCGCCCGCCGTTCGGCCTCACCGCCGATCACGCAGTAGATCTCGCTCGACTGCACGAATGGCGGCATCAGGCCGCGTTCCTCGAGCAGGAGCGCGAAAGTCATGTCGCCGATGGCGAATCCGACCGCCGGCAGATCCGGCCCGCCGAGCTTCGCCACAAGATCGTCGTACCGGCCGCCGCCCGCGATGGCGCGCAGTTCGCCCTGCCGGTCGAAAGCTTCGAAGACGAACCCCGTGTAATAGGCCAGGCCGCGCACGACCCCGAGGTCAACCTGCACGTACGGCGTCAGCCCCATCGCGTCGAGGCCCCCGAGGAGTTTTCGCCAGTCGGCGAGACGGTCGGCCACCTGGCCCGTCGCGGTGCCGCCCAGCGCGCGCTCGAGGTCGGGCAGCGACCGGATCTGGAGGAATGCCAGCACGCTGGCCTTCACGGACGCGTCGAGCGCGCCGAACTGTTCCGCGTAGGGCTTGAACGCGTCGTCGCCCACTTTCTCGAACTTGTCCACCGCCGTGAGCACCGCCCGGATCCGGGGCTCGTCGAGTCCGAGCGCCGCCAGGTACAGGAACCACAGGTTCCGATCGCTCAGTCGGATGTAGAAGTCCTGTTCGGTGAGGCCGAAGGCCCGAAGGGACTGGGCCAGCAGCGCGATCAGCTCGATTTCCGCCTCGGGGCCGACCTCGCCGAAAATGTCCGCGTTGAGCTGGAAAAACGCGCGCTCCCGCCCCTTCTGCGTCCGCTCATAGCGGTAATACTCCGCAATGCTGAACCACTTGATGGGTCGCTTGAGGGCACTCGCCTTCGCTCCGACCATCCGGCAGACGGTCGGAGTCATTTCCGGCCGCAGGGCCACTTCGCGACCGCCCTTGTCGGTGAAGCTGAAGAGCTGGGCCTCGATCTCGTCACCCGACTTGGTCCGGTACAGATCAAGCGGCTCGAGGACAGGGGCGTCGTATTCCTGCGAAGCCAAACGCGACGGCAGTCTGTCGCCACAGCCGGAACACATGGTTCCGGCGCGCCAGGTCGTCGGGATAGAACTCGCGGAAGCCGGGCAGGGACTGAAACGTAGCCATCAGCCCCTGAAAATGGCGACGCCGTCACAGACAGCGCGATGAAAATCTTCCGCCCCGGTCCGGATTCGAGGCCCTCCCGCCCCGCCTCCCGCCCGCTCCCAACCGTCCTAAAGCTTGGTCAAATCCAGCTTCTTCAGCTGCTGCTTGAGAATCTTCCCGGACTTGAATTTCACCACCGCGCGCTGCGGGATGACGACCTCGGCCTCGGGCTTGTTGGGATTGCGTCCGATTCGCGGCTTTCCGGACCTGGACCTCCAGCACGCCGAAATTGCGCAACTCGACATTGCGGCCCTCCGCCAACGCCTTCTGAATGATGTCGAGCGTCAGTTGAACGGACTCGACCATTTGTTTTTGCGGAAATCCCGTCTTCTTATAGATTTCCAACACGATCTCACGTTTCGTCAGATTGGTTGACATGGTTGATTCCTTTGGTTTTGGGCCTCGTTTACGTGCTAAATGATTTTCACATCTAGAATTGCGTCAACCCTTATGGCGCGATTTCCAACGGTTTAGGGTGATTCCCGAGACCCTGTCCCAATCCCACGATGCCTGATCCAGAGGCGGTTAACTCCATGTTCGGCCGCATTGCCCGACGGTACGATTTTGCGAACCGGGTGCTCAGCGGGGGCGTGGATGTCTGGTGGCGGAGGCGCCTCGTCCAGGCGGCGCGGCGGCGCACCCCCCGCGAGGTCCTGGATCTGGCGACTGGCAGCGGGGACGTGGCGTTTGCGCTGGCGCGGGGGCTGCCGGCCGGCACGAGCATCACGGGGATGGATTTCTGCCAGCCGATGCTCGACGAAGCGGAAAAGAAAAAGGCGGCCGCCGGGTGCCCGGGAGTCGCCTTTCGTCACGGCGACGGCATGGCGCTGCCGCTGTCGGACGAGTGTGTCGACCTGGTGACAATTTCGTTCGGTCTGCGCAACATGGCGGACCGTCGCGGTTCGCTGGCGGAGATGCGGCGCGTGCTCCGGCCCGGAGGCGCGCTGCTGGTGCTCGAGTTCTCGCAGCCCGTCCGCTGGTTCCGGCCGGTGTATCTGTTCTACCTGCGCAGGCTGCTGCCGGCCGTGGCGGGACGGATCACCGGCGACGCCGCCGCCTACCGGTATCTCAACGAAACGATCGAGTCGTTCCCCGGTCGCGAGGCCCTGGCGTCCGAGATTCGCGCCGTCGGTTTTCGGGACGTCAGGGCGCGGGCGCTGACGTTCGGCATCGTCGCCCTGCACGAGGCGACAAAGTAGCCGGCGCCGCCCTAGCTGAACGATTTCCCGCAGCCGCAGGTGCTGGTGGCGTTCGGGTTCTTGATGTCGAACCCTTTTCCGTGCAGGCCATCGTCGAAGTCGATCGAACACCCGTCGAGATGCGCCAGGCTGGCGGGATCGACCAGGAGCGGAATCCCCTCGCTCTCCAGCTGCTTGTCCTCCGGCTGCGCCTCGTCGAATTTCATCCCGTACTGGAACCCGGAGCATCCGCCGGACTCGACGAAGAGCCGGAGGCGCTTCGACGGCGCGCCGGTTTCCGTCTGCAGGGTCCGCACACGCTCGGCGGCGCGAGGAGAGAGGGTGATCATGGATCTCAACGTAGCCGGCGCGCCACGCTGTCAAGCTGGCTGCCGATGCGCTGCAGCAATTTTCGGGCCGAGAATCGGGAATGTGCACTTGCCACATCCGGCCTCCCACGATGTTCTGGGTCCCATGTTCTGGGTCCCAGCCGTGCCGGCGCTCAAACACATTTTCAACGAGATCCATTACGAGATGGTCCGCAAGATCGCGGATGGCGGGATGGGCGTTGGTTGCGAGGCGGAGCGGCTCGGAGCGGGACGATTTCGAAAGGTCGTCGCGGTAAAGCTGATTCGCGCCGACCTGTTCGGGCTGGGCATCGTGCTGACGGAGCTGCTGCTCGGCCGCACGTACCTCCGCCGCCTGTTCGCCGTGCCCGAAGAGGCGTCCCCGCCGGTGTTCGATGCGCCACCGGCCGCCGCCGCACTCGTTTCCGCCGCGTCGCAACCCGGACAACCCAAGGTCGAGTCATGAGCGGTCCCTCCTTCAGTCACGATCTCCGGCAGCGGCAGACCCAGTCGATGGTGCTCGCGCCGCAGCTGCGGCAGTCGCTGAAGATCCTCCAGGTGGCGGCACTGGACCTGCGCTCCGTCATTCAGGAGGAACTGCAGGCAAACCCGACCCTCGAGGAGCTGCCCATGGACGGCGAGTCCGTCGAAAAGCCGGCCGAGCCGGAGAACAACTCCTGCCGGCGATTCGATCGAGCACAGCGAACGACAACGAGGCCACGGTGGCACCGCCCGACGAGACGACGAAGCGCGAGGAGATGGACTTCACCAAGCAGTTCGAGATCCTCGGCAAGATCGACGAGGACTGGCGCGACTACCTGGCGAACGCCGGGGGCAGCCAGTCCTACACCGCCGAGGACGCCGAGAAACGGCAGCATTTCTTCGATTCGCTCGTGAGCGAGACGTCGCTCCAGGAGCACCTGATGCAGCAGGTCGGTGCTCGACGACGTCGCGGCACCCGTGCTCGAGGCGCTGAAGCAGCTCATCGGGAACCTGGACGACCGCGGCTTCCTGGCGCAGTCGCCCTCGGACGTCGCGCTCCAGTCCGGGCTGCCGTACGAAGCGGTGCAGCGAGGCGCTGAAGCTGCTGCAGAGCTTCGACCCTCCCGGCATCGGCAGCCAGACGCCTGGCGGAATGCCTCCTCGCCCAGCTGCAGGCCAAGGGCCGCGGCGACAGCCTCGCCGCGCGGATGATGCGCGACCAGTTCGAACTCCTCTCGCGACGACGCATTCCAGAACTGTCCCGCAAGCTCGGCGCCGCCGGCTGACGACGTGCAGGCCGCGATCGAGGAAATCGGCAAGCTCGACCCGGCGCCGGGGCGGCGTTTTGCCGAGGACAACAACCGCGTCGTCGTGCCCGACGTGATCGTCGAGAAGGACGGCGACGAGTGGAAGATCCAGCTGAACAGCGACTACATCCCGCGCCTGCGCATCTCCAGCACGTACCGCGAATTGATCGCCAAGGGGACGCTCTCGAAGGAGGAGCGCGACTACCTGCGCGAACGGATGCGGTCCGGCAAGTTTCTGATCGATTCGATCGAGCAGCGCCAGCGCACGATCGAGCGGATCACCCGCGAGATCATCAAGGCGCAGACGGCGTTTTTCGAACAGGGCGTGGCGCACCTGCAGCCGCTGACGATGACGCAGATCGCGGACATCGTCGGCGTGCACGAGACGACCGTCAGCCGGGCGATCGCCAACAAGTACATGAAAACGCCGCACGGCGTGTTCGAGTTCAAGTTCTTCTTCACGACCGGATACCAGGCGGACAGCGGGGCCTCCGTTTCCAACACCAGCGTCAAGGAGATGCTCGCCGATCTGATCGCGCTCGAGGACAAGTCTTCTCCGCTGAGCGACCAGGAACTCGTGGCGAAGCTGCAGGATCAGCGGACTGAAGCTCGCGCGGCGGACCGTGGCGAAATATCGCGAGGAGCTCGGGATCCTGCCGAGCAATCTTCGGCGGGACTACAAATAGCGGACCGCGCCCGGGCCGGGCCGTGGGGCCGGCTTCGCCACCGGCTGGGCCAGGGTCGGGCGTTCAGGTTTTCAGGGCTTCCGCCGCTGCGGCAT
Source organism: uncultured Verrucomicrobiae bacterium (assembly GCA_963705935.1). GTDB lineage: Bacteria > Verrucomicrobiota > Verrucomicrobiia > Opitutales > Opitutaceae > Opitutus. The sequence continues at coordinate 1,652,177 of OY970130.1, forward strand.
CGTCGAGCGTGGCGCTCGGCCGGACAGGAAGATCCAATCCCGACGTCGCGTCGACTCCAGCCGGATCGATCCAGGCGGCGAACGCGATCATCCCGGCGTTGTCGCCGGTGTGCTGCGGCTGAGCGGCCAAGAACGACACGCCCGCATGCCGCGCCTGCTCCTCCAGCGCGTGCCGCAACACCAGGTTGTTCGAAACACCACCGGAAACGCCAAGGCTGCGAAACCCGCCCTCGGCCTGCCGCAGGGCGGCGCACGTTTTCCGCACCAGGGCATCCACCACCGCCTGCTGGTAGCTGGCACACAGGTCCGGCAGCCGCGCCTCGACCTCGGCGGGAGACATCTTTTCGAGGAGATAGCGCAAGCTCGTCTTCACCCCGGAGAAGCTGAAGTCGAGTTCGTCCCGCCGGCCGATGCCCCGCGGAAACGCAAAGGCGTCCGCCCGGCCCGAGTGCGCGCGCCGCTCGACCTCCGGGCCGCCGGGGTAGCCGAGCCCGAGCAGTTTCGCACCTTTGTCCAGCGCCTCGCCGGCGGCATCGTCGCGCGTCGACGAGAGGACGGTGATGGTGCGGTCGCGGGCGACGGCGCAAAGCAGCGTGTTGCCGCCCGAAACGATCAGGGCGAGATGCGGCAGCAGCTCGCTCAGCGCGGCGTCGAAGCGGTCCGGCCCGGCGGCGTGCGGCCCGATGAAGGGCGACCAGACATGGCCCCGGAGATGATTGGTCCCGACCAGCGGGACGCGCAGCGCCAGCGACAGCGCCTTCGCGACCGCCACGCCGATCGCGAGACACGCCGCCAGCCCGGGACCATTGGTCACGGCGATCCGGGTCACCTGCGCGAAGCCGGCCGCGGCGCGCGCATGCTCCAGCAGCGGGCCGAATGTCCGCAGGTGCTCGCGGGTCGCGAGGTCCGGCACGACCCCGCCATGCGGCTCGTGCAACGCGATCTGGCTGTGGATCCACTCTCTCGCCAGGCCCCGCGACGGATCGAACAGCGCGACCGCCGTTTCGTCGCACGAGCTTTCGAGCGCGAGAATCATCGTGCGCGTCGGGTCTAGCGGGCCGCGACGTCGGCGTCGCGCCCGTCGAGCAATCTGACCGCTTTCAGCACGTCGAGCGCCGCGTCGAGCTGCCGGTCGTCGATCGGGGCGAATCCGAACCGCGCGGCGAACTCCCGGCCGTCGGCGATGTCGTGCCGCGCGTGCTGGACGCGCAGCTTGCTGTCCTCGTCCGGCGTCAGCACGATCTCGACGTCGGGCGTGATGCCCTTCTCCTGAATGCTGATGCCGGCGGGCGTGAAGTAGCGCGCCGTCGTGAGCCGCAGGCCCTCGCCGTTCTTCAACTTGAACACCGACTGGACCGACCCCTTGCCGAAGGAGCGCTCGCCCACGATCACGGCGCGATGCGTGTCCTTCAGCGCGCCCGTCACCACCTCGGCCGCGCTCGCGGTCGAGGCGTTGATCAGCACCGCGGTCGGCAGCGACAGCGGATCGCCATCGGACTCGGCGCGGAACTCCTCGGAGTCGGCCGGCTTCCGGCCCCGCGTGGAGACGATCAACTCCCCCTTGCGGAAGAACGGCTCGGCGACGGATACCGCGGCATCGAGCAGCCCGCCGGGGTTGTTGCGCAGATCGATCACGAGGCTGTCGATGCCCTGCCGCAGGAGATTGTCGAGCGCGTGGTCGAACTCCTCGCCGGTATGATCGGAAAATTCCGCGATCGCCACGTAGCCGGTATGGCCGTCGAGCACGCGAGCGTCCACGACCGTGTCGAGCGTGATCCGCTCGCGCTCGAGCGTGAGCTGGAAACGACGCCCGGTGCTCGGGCGGAAGAAGTCGATCGCAACCTTGGTGTGAGGTTTGCCCCGGAGCCGGTCGATCACCCAGTCGACGCCGGTGGCTTTGTCGACCGGCTTGCCGTCCACGCCGAGGATCTCGTCGCCGTGCCGGACGCCGGCGCGCTCGCTGGGCGAATTCGCGATCGGCGTGATCACGAGCACGTGGCCCTTGCGCAGCTCGACCTCGATCCCGATTCCGGTGAAATCGCCGGTCAGCTCCTCCTCGAGCTCGTCGTAGTCGCGCGCCTCGAGGAACTCGGAATGCGGATCGAGAGACTCGACCATCCCGTGAATCGCCGCGTGGGTGAGCTTGCTGTACGTCGCGCGGTCCGCGTCGACGTAGTTCTGATTCACCATCTGCAGGACCTCGCGCACGTAATCCGCGGACCGGTTCGCCTCCCGGCTGGAGAACAGGCTCCAGGCCTGGCTCCGCCGCGCCGCCCCGAGCGTGAGCCCGAATCCGAGCGCAGCCGCGACGACGATGAGGAGTGTCCGTTTGAGCATCGCGCCGACTGTGCGCATCCGCGGTGGTTTGTAAATGGGTTGATCCGGATTGCCGGCGGCAGGTCTGCGGTATCGGCCCCGGCAGACGCCGAAGATTCTGATTCGGAATCCGCCGTGTCCGTGCAATAGGTTCGACTGCCATCGGCCGCGCATGATCCCTTCCGACCTCCCCTCGCCTGAATTTCTCGAGGCGTTCCGCGCGAACGCCGGCGCGAACGGCGTCATGGATTTTGCGCGGTTCATGGAACTGGCGCTGTACGACCCGGCGCTCGGCTACTACCGCCGGCGGCGGCCGCGCGTCGGCTACGGCCCCGCAACGGACTATTTCACTGCCAGCACCAGCGGCCCGGTCTTCGGCGAACTGGTCGTCGCAGCCTGCGCGACCCTGCTCGGGGCCGACGCCCCCGCCTCCGCGGAATTCGTCGAGATCGGCGCGGAGCGGCCGGGCGGAGTGCTCGCCGGCGTGAAGCACCCGTTCGCCAGCGCGCGGACGGTGGCCGCGGGCGAGCCGATCGCGCTGGCCGGCCGCTGCGTGGTATTTTCCAACGAGCTGTTCGATGCGCAGCCGTTTCGCCGGTTTGTCCGCCGCGGCCGCCACTGGCGGGAACTGGGCGTGCGCGCGGCGGGGGACCGGCTGCAGGAGACCGAGATGGACGGCGTGGTGCCCGCGGTGCTGCCGACGGACGCAGCGGAGGGCTGTTTGATCGATGCGCCCCTGGCCGCGGCGGAACTGGCCGCAGCCATCGCCGCGCAACCCTGGAGCGGGCTGTTCGTCGGGTGCGACTACGGCAAGTCATGGGCGGAACTCAGCGCGCATTGTCCGAACGGCACCGCCCGCGCCTACCATCGTCACCGCCAGAGCAACGAGCTGCTGGCCCGCCCCGGCGAACAGGACCTCACGTGCCACGTGTGCTGGGACTGGATGCAGGCGGCGCTCGCGCAACGCGGGTTCGCCGCCCCGCAGCTGGAATCGCAGGAGTTGTTTTTCGTGCGGCATGCGACCCGCTACATCGCCAGCGCGTCGGAGGAGGATGCGGCCCGGTTCAGTCAGCGAAAGCTCTCGCTGGCGCAGCTGCTGCATCCCGGGCACCTCGGCCAGAAGTTCCAGGTGCTCCACGCCCGGCGGTGAGTCCGGGAGAGATCAGCCACGCGGATCGGGCGCGCCCGACAAGTTCGTAATACGAACATCGACTCCCTCGTGGCGGCGGCATCGCGATGTTCGTGTTACGAACAACCACCTCCGCGCACACCCACCTGAGCGGCGTACGCACACGAGGTCATCTCCTGCGTCGCCCGAACGTCGGTTTCCGCTTTTCCGCCGAGCGGAGGCCAAACCCGCTGCTGGCCGGCGGGGTTCACGGCGCGACTTCGCCGCGACCCGATGGCCCGACCGTGCCGGCGCCGCCCGCAGCCAACAGGAACGTCCGGGCCAAGATTGCCCTTGATTCGCCTGCCCGTCGGATTTTACTCCGACCCTTTAACCAACTCGAAATCACCATGGCTCGAATCTGTGCAATCACCGGCCGCCGCCCCGTCAAAGGCTCGATCATCAATCGCAAAGGCCAGTCGAAGAAGAGCGGCGGCATCGGCACGCACGTGACCAGCATCACGAAGCGCAAGTTTCGACCCAATTTGCAGCGCGTCCGCGTGCGAATGCCGAATGGCGGGACGAAGCGCATCCTCGTCTCGGTCAAGGCGATCAAGGCCGGCCTGGTGCAGAAGGTCTGATCGTCGGGTTTCACCCCTTTCCAACCCATAGGCCCGGCCTGCGGGTTTTTTTGTGCCGCCCGCGCCCGAATAGGCTTTCGTGACCGGGGAGCGCCTCTACGTTCGGCACAGCATGGCCGAATCGTCCGCCACATCCGTCCGTTCCGGGATCGAACGGAAAGTCGATGTCGAGATGACGCGGCTCCTGTACCGGTCCGCGGGGTTCGGACTGTTTTCGAATTTCGTGCTGGCGCTCGTGCTCGTGGCTGCGGCGCTGGGGACCGTGCCGGCCGGCCTGAATGGCGGCTGGCTGGCCGCGATCGTCCTCGTCTCGGTGGCCCGGCACGCGCTCAACCGGGCGTTCACCCGTGCCGATGCGCGCGGCGAGTCGCTGGAACGCTGGCGCAGCCCGTTCATCGCCGGTGTGGCGGTCGCCGGCGTGATCTGGGGGCTGGCAGGCTGGCTCTATTTTCCCGCCGAACCGGCGTCCCTCCAGCTGCCCGTCTCGCTGATCCTGGTGGGGCTCAACGCCGGGGCGGCGCGATCGCTCGCCTCAGTGCCGGTCGCGTTCCACCTCTACGTCCTCACGACGCTCGCGCCACTCTGCGTGCGGTTCGCCACGTCGCCCGCCGGCGGGTGGACGCTCTCGTTCATTGCCTTCACCTACGCCCTGTTCCTCATCAACACCGCCCGGCTGCACCACCGGGAGTTGTGGCGCCTCTGGCAGCTGAATTTCCAGCATGAGGAAATGGTGCAGACGCTGAACGAGGCCCGGGAGCGCGCGGATGCCGCGAACCGCGCGAAAAGCGGGTTCCTCGCCACGATGAGCCACGAAATCCGGACGCCGATGAACGGCATCATGGGCATGCTCCAGGTGCTCGAGGATTCGCCGCTGAGCGCGGACCAGCGGTCGCAGGTGCAGATCGCCACCACCTCGGCCGAGTCGCTCATGCGGCTGCTCAACGACATCCTGGATTTCTCGAAGATCGAAAGCGGCAAGCTGGAATTCGAACTCCGGCCGTTTTCCCTCCGCGAGTCGCTGGAGGAAGTCGTGGCCCTGCTGCGCGCCGCGGCGGCCGCAAAGGGCCTGCGGATCGAACTGCAGTCGGCCGGCTCCTTGCCGGAGTTCGTGCTCGGCGACTCGACGCGGCTGAAGCAGGTGCTGATCAACCTCGCCGGCAACGCCGTCAAGTTCACGGCGTGCGGTGGTATCACGGTGGCGGCGACGCAAGTGCGCTCCGACGCGCGCACCGCGGCCGTGCGGTTCGCGGTGCGGGACAGCGGCATCGGCATCGACGCCGCCACCCGGGGGAAGCTGTTCCAGGTCTTCAGCCAGGGCGACAGCTCGATGAGCCGCCGTTACGGCGGCTCCGGACTCGGTCTGGCCATCTCGCAGCGGCTGGTCGAGCACATGGGCGGCAGCATCGCGCTCGAGAGCACGCCCGGACAGGGCTCGGAATTCAGCTTCGAACTGACGTTTCCGATCGCGAATGCGCCAGCCGAGCCCCCGGCCCCGGCGGCGCCGGAGCCCCGCGCGCTTCAGGGCCGTGTACTCGTCGTGGAGGACGACCCGGTGAACCAGCAGGTGATTCAACTGATGCTCTCCCGCTTCGGACTGCGGAGCCATGTCATCGCGGACGGATTCGCGGCCGTGCAAGTCGCGCTCGAACAACCGTGGGACCTCGTGATCATGGACTGCCAGATGCCGGGCCTCGACGGACCCGAGGCGACGCGCCGGATCCGGCGGGGCCGGAGCGACCGGAGCCGGCCGCTGCCGATCATCGCGCTGACCGCGAACGCGCGGCCCGAGGACCGCGCGGCGTCGACCGCCGCCGGCATGGACGATTTCCTGACCAAGCCCGTGCGGCAGGAGGACCTGCGGGCGTGTCTCGCCCGCTGGCTGCCGGCCGCGCCCGAGAGCGCGGCGGACCGCGACGCCTCCGCGTGACGCCGGCCGGTTTGCCGGCGCGCGAAAAATGGGAGCTCCGGCACGGAGCACGGCCCCGTCCGCCGCATCCGCGTCCTGGAATTGGCCCTACAGCGAACGAAACACGATCGCCGCGTTCTGTCCGCCGAAGCCGAGATTGTTGCTGAGGACGGTCCGCACCGTGGCCGCCCGCGCCTTGTTCGGGACGTAGTCGAGATCGCAGTCCGGATCCGGTTCGTCGAGGTTGATCGTCGGCGCGATCATTCCGCTCTGGATCGTCTTCACCGCCACGATCGACTCGATGCCGCCGGCGGCCCCGAGCAGGTGGCCGGTCATGGACTTCGTCGAACTGATCGCGACCTTCCGCGCCGCGGCGCCGAACACGCGCTTGATGGCGAGGGTCTCGAACTTGTCGTTGTAGGGGGTGCTCGTGCCGTGGGCGTTGATGTAGTCGACGGCCTCGGGCGCGCAACCGGCGCTCGCCAGGGCCCGCCGCATGGCGAGCGACAGGCCGCGGCCCTCGGGATCGGGTTGCGTGATGTGATGCGCGTCGCAGCTGGCGGCATAGCCGGCGAGCTCGCAGTAGATCCGCGCGCCGCGGGCCCGGGCATGCTCCTCCGCTTCGAGCACGAGAATGCCGGAGCCCTCCCCCATCACGAAACCGTCGCGGTTGCGGTCGAAGGGCCGGCTGGCTCCCGCCGGACAGTCGTTGCGCGTGCTCATCGCCTTCATCGAACAGAAGCTCGCGTAAGCGAAGGGCGTGATCGCCGCCTCACTGCCTCCCGCGACCATCACGTCCGCATCGCCGCGGCTGATCATGTGCGCCGCCTCGCCCAGCGCGTGCGTGCCGGTGGCGCAGGCGGAGACGATCCCGAAGTTCGGGCCGCGCGCGCCGATCTCGATCGCGACCAGGCCGGAGCACATGTTGCCGATGAGGGACGGGATGGTGAAGGGCGAGACTTTGCGCGGCCCGCGCTCCGCCATCACCCTCAGCTGCGTCTCGTAGGTATACATCCCGCCGATACCAGAGCCGATCATCACGCCGATGCGGTCGCCGTCCTCGTGCGCGAAATCGAGCCCGGCGTCCGCCACCGCCTGGCGCGCGGCGACGAAGCCGAAGTGGGTGTAGCGGTCGTTCCGGCGCGCCTCCTTCGGGTCCATGTGCTGGCTCGCCTCCCAGTCGCGGACCTCCGCCCCGATCTGGCAGGGAAAATCGGTGGGATCGAACTGCGTCACCCGCCCCACCCCCGAGCGTCCCGCGAGCAGGCTCGCCCAGAACGAGGAGACGTCGTGCCCGATCGACGTGATCACACCGAGGCCGGTCACGACGACGCGGCGGGAGGAAGCAGGAGATTCCATGGAGTCAAAAGCTCAGAAAACAAAAAGGCGTCCTGCCAGACATTTCCCCACGGAAACAGGCAGAACGCCGAAAGGGACAAACCGGTGACTCAGGACTGGCCCGCCTTGGCCTTGATGTACTCCGTCACCTGACCGACGGTTTGCAGCTTCTCCGCATCGGCTTCCGGAATTTCACCCTTGATCTCGTCCTTGAACTCCTCCTCGAACGCCATGATCAGCTCGACCGTATCGAGCGAATCGGCGCCAAGATCGTCCAGAAAAGAGGCGGTCGGCGTCACCTGCTCCTCATTCACGTTGAGCTGGTTGACGATGATCTCTTTGACGCGTTGTTCGATGGTTTTTTGGTCAGCCATGTTTGATAAAGGTGGGAGGCGGGGGGTGACTGGGGAGGGTTCACATCGCCATGCCGCCGTCAACGGCAAAAACTTGCCCGGTGATGTAGCCGGCCTCCTCGGAACACAGGTATGCGCATAGGTTCGCGACATCGGCGGCGTCGCCGAAGCGCTTGAGGGGCACGGTCTCCAGGATCTTCGCCGAAATCTCCGGGTTGTTGACGAACTCCGCCGTCATGTCGGTTTTGATGAAACCGGGGGCGACGGCATTCGCCGTCACGTTCCGGCCGGCGAATTCCCGGGCCAGGGTCTTGGTCAGCCCGATCATGCCCGCCTTGGCGGCGGAGTAGTTCGCCTGGCCCGCATTGCCCAGGATCCCGCTCACCGACGAGATGTTCACGATCCGGCCCCAGCGGGCCCGCGTCATCGGCCGCGCCAGCAGCTTCGTCCAATGGAAGCAGCTCGTCAGGTTGGTGGTGATCACGTCGGTCCAGTCCGTCTCGCTCATCCGAAAGAGCAACCCGTCGCGGGTGATTCCGGCGTTGTTCACCAGGATGTCGATGGTCGGGAACTCCCGCAGCAGCAACTCGCCCGCGGCGGCGATCGCCTTGCCGTCGGCCACGTCGACCGCGAGGGACCGCGCCTTGCCGCCCGCCGCGGTGATCGCCGCAGCCGCGGCCCCGCAGGATTCCGCGGATTTGGACACGCAGACGACGGTGACGCCGTGGCGGGCGAGGGTCTCGGCAATGGCTTTGCCGATGCCGCGTCCGGCGCCGGTGACGAGTGCAGTGCGGTTGGTGAAGGTGAGCATCGGGCCGGAAGCAAAAAGGCAGGGGTGACCCGGGAGCAAGGCGATTGCGGACGGCGGCGGGGCGGCGGGGCGGATCGCCGGCGGCTCTCCGAATCCGTTCGCCCTTCCGTCGCCGCCGCGCGGCGCCGGTCGCTCCGCGCTGGCGGAAATTCAGTATACGTCGCGCTGGTACCGCCGGTCGCGCTTCATCTGCTTCACGTATTCGCCCGCGGCGGTCGCGTCCATTGCCCCTTGCTGCGCAATGATGTCGTGCAAGGCGTCGTCGACGTCGCGGGCCATGCGCTTCGCGTCGCCGCAAACGTAGAAGCCGGCGCCCGCCCGCAGCCAGGCCCAGAGCTCGGCGGCATGCTCCCGCATCCGGTCCTGCACGTAGACCTTGTGCGGCTGGTCGCGCGAGAACGCCGTGTCCAGCCGCGCCACCTGCCCGCGCGCCAGCCAATCCTCCCATTCGTCGCCATACAGAAAATCGGTGGCCCGGTGCTGTTCGCCAAAGAAGATCCAGTTTCGTCCCTTCGCCCCGAGCGCCCAGCGTTCCTGCACGAAGGCCCGGAACGGCGCGATGCCCGTGCCCGGACCAACCATGATGACATCGCGGGAGAAATCGTCCGGCAGGCCGAAATGCGAGTGCGAGACGAAGACCGGCGTGGGGGTGGTTCCCACGCGCACCCGGTCCGCCAGGTACGACGAGCAGACCCCCACCCGCTCCCGGTCGTTCGTCCGGTAGCGAACGACGGCGACGGTGAGATGGACCTCGGTCGGACAAACCCGCGGGGACGAGGCGATCGAATAGAGCCGCGGCATGAGCCGGCGCTGGTGATCGACCAGCTCCTGGGGCGTGAGCCGTGCGCTGGGAAACTCCGCGAGCAGGTCCGGGTACTCGCGCTGTTCCAGGAACGACGCGAGGACGTCCTTGGATTCGGGGGCGAGCAATCCCGCCAGCCGGGCCTTTTCGTCAGGGTCGGTGGCCTTCGCCGCGAGCAGGGCGACGAGCCTCGGGCCGGGGGCCGTGAGGGAGAGCTTCGAGGTCAGCGCTTCCCGCAGCGATATCGGGGCGGCGAGCTTCAGCAGCACCGGCGACACCGGCTCTTCGCCCGTTGCGCCGAGCCGCTCCAGCAGCGACTCGACGTCCACCGGCCGATTGGTTGGAAACACCCCGAGCGAATCCCCCGGTTTGTAGTGCAGTCCGCTGCCGGCGAGGCTGACGACGACGTGTCGTGTTTCCTTGGTGGATCCCGGTTTGCTCAGCAGCCGGTTCTCCGTCACGCGCGCGGCAAACGGATGATCCTTGGAGAACTGGGCGGCGCCCTGCGGTTCGGACATGCGCGCAAAGGGAGCACGGTCTGCGCCGGTGGCAAGCGGGCTCGTTCTGCACGCAGGCTTGCAGCGGTCTGCGAATTCCCGCCCACTGTCCCTGTTCATGCCGCCCTCCGGACCGATCCGTCTGCAAAAGTACCTCGCCGATGCGGGCATCTGCTCCCGCCGCTCGGCGGAAGCGCTGATCGCGCAGGGCGAGGTCTGGGTCAACGGCGCAGCCGCGCACGTCGGCCAGAAGGTGACGCCAGGCGTCGACCGGGTCACCACCGGCGGCCGCCCGGTCCGCTCGACCGCCCAGCCGCGCATCACGCTGGCGATGCACAAGCCGCGCGGGCTCGTCTGCTCGAACGACGACCCGCACAATCCGGAGACGATCTTCACGGCCGTGCCGCGCGAGTTCTCGCGGTTGCGCTTCTTCTGCGCCGGCCGGCTCGACAAGGACAGCGAGGGTCTGGTGATTCTCACGACCGACGGGGATCTGGCGCACCGGCTGATGCACCCCTCGTCCGCGGTGGTGAAGCGGTATCACGTCGTGCTCGAAAAGGCATTCCCGGCCCGGAGGCTGCAGTCGCTGGTCCGGGGCGTGATCGTCGAAGGCGAGCGGCTCAAGGTCGAGCGCGCGGCACTGGTCAATCCGGACGCCGGGGAGCAGTCCACGAACCTCGACGTGCACATGCATCACGGGAAGAAGCGCGAAATCCGCCAGTTGTTCACGACACTGGGCTTCGACGTGAAGCGGCTGCGCCGGTATCAGATCGGCGCCTTCCGCTTGAAAGGCATTCCGTTGCGCGCCATGAAAAAACTGGGCCCGGCGGAAATCGAATCGCTGTTTCGCACCCCCCCGACGCCGACGGCGGCCCTGGAAGCCCTGGCGACGAAGCCCGGCCCCTCTCATCATGAAGACTAAATTCACGCTCCTGCTCGTCTTCCTTGCGGCGGCGACCACCGCGCTGGCGGCGCCGCTCACCGCCACGACCGCCGTGCACACGAAGCCGGACGAAACCTCCCCGGTGATCACGTTTCTGAAGGCCGGCAGCGAGCCGGCGGTGGCCCACGAGGCGCTGGCGACCAGTCCCGCCGGCTGGCTCGCGGTCACGGTGCCGGGCCCAATCGAGGGTTACGTGCAAAACCGGGACATCCTGAAGACCCTCGACGTGCGGACGGGCGCGACGGTGCACCTGGCGCCCAAACCCGAATCCGGCGTGCTCACCACGATCGAGCCCGGGGAAAAGACCGAGATCACCGGCCTGCATGGGAAGTGGACGCAGATCAGGATCACGAAGCATCTCACGGGGTATATCCACCTCGGCAACACCCCGGGGTATGTGCCGCCCATCGCAACGACGCCGGCGACCTCCGCCGTCAGGCCCGTCACCCCACCCGCCAGCCGGCCGGCCGCGCCGCTGTCGCCCGCACCGGTGGCGACGAATGCCTACGGCGTGGGCGCGCCCGGCCAGCCGGCGCCGATGGTCGACCTCAACACCGGAAGCAACGCGCTCCCCCGGTTGTTCCAGGGCCGTTTTGTTTCCACCCAAAGCCCGTTCCGGCCGCGCCGCCCCTACGATTATGCGGTCAATGACGATGCCGGTTCGCGCTACGCCTATCTCGACCTGAGCAAACTCCTCCTGACCGAGCAGATCGACAGCTACGTCGGACACATGGTCGTCGTGTACGGTGCGGCCCGGGCGCTCCCGGGCGGCAAGGACATGGTGATCGAGGTCGAGAGCCTGCAGCTCAAGTGATCGCGGGAACCGCGGCGGGCTGCCCCGACGGGCGCGCCTTTCCCTCAAATACTCCTTCCATGTCCCTCATCGACGGCAACCAGATCGCCGCCGCCATCGTGGCGGAACTGAAATCCGAAGTCGCCGCCATCGCCGGCCGCAAACCCTGTCTCGCGCTCGTCCGCGTGGGCGAGGATCCGGCGTCCATCTCCTACGTGCGGCGGAAGGAGCAGACCGCCGCCGAAATCGGCATGGCCGGGAGAATGATCCTCCCTCCCGTCACGATCTCCCAGGCGGAGCTGTTCGGCATCGTCGACCAGCTCAACGCCGATCCTGGAGTCGACGGCATCCTCGTGCAGTCGCCGATGCCGAAACAGGTCAACGAGCTCGCGGTCTTCCGCCGGATCGCGCCGGAAAAGGACGTCGACGGCCTCGGCACGATGAATCTGGGCAAGGTCGCGCAGGACGACGAGACGGGATTTGTCTCGTGCACGCCCGCCGGGATCATGGAGCTGCTCGCGCGCAGCGGCGTCGAGCTGAAGGGCAAGCACGTCGTCGTCGTCGGCCGCAGCCTGCTCGTCGGCAAGCCGATGGCGCTGCTGGTGCTGCAGAAACGGGCGGGCGCAAACGGAACGGTGACGGTCTGTCATTCGGCCACGGCGAACCTCGGCCAGCTGACGCGTCAGGCCGACGTGCTGATCGCGGCGATCGGCCGCGCCGGGACGATCACCGCAGACATGGTGAAACCCGGGGTGGTCGTGGTCGACGTCGGGATGAACCGGGTGCCGGACGCGTCCAAAAAATCCGGGTACCGGCTCACCGGCGATGTCGATTTCCCCGCGGTGGCCCCGCTCGCCAGCCAGATCACGCCGGTGCCCGGCGGGGTCGGCCCGATGACTGTCGCGATGCTGATGAAGAACACGCTCAAGGCCTTCCGGCAGCGCCCGAGCCGGCCGTAGGCGGCGCGCCCGGCCGCTTTCCCCGCGCCGATCGGAGCCGTGGCCGCCGCGCGCTCCGGCGCCGCCAACTCGCCGGCTTGCTCCCGCGGCGCCAAAGCTCTTTCCTCTCCCACGATGTCCGCCCCGTCCATCCTCGTCGTCGATGACCAGCCGATCAACGTGCAGTTGTTGAAACGCAAGCTGGAGCGCGAAGGCCTCCAGGTCACGACGGCCTACAACGGGATCGAGGCGCTGGAACTGGTGAAGCGGGCGAAGCCGGACCTGATCCTGCTCGATGTCATGATGCCGGACATGGACGGCATCGAGGTGTGCCAGCGACTCCAGGCCGACGAGAACACCCGATCGATCCCGGTCATCTTCATCACCGCCCGCACTTCCAAGGAGGGCAAGATCGAGGGTCTCAGCGTCGGCGCGGTCGATTACATCACCAAGCCGATCGATCTCGACGAAACGCTGGCGCGGGTCCAGACGCAGCTCCGGTTCGTCGCGATCAACCGCGAAATGATCGACCTGCAGCGGCGGCTGGTCGAGGCCCGGCGCGCGGCCACGATCGGCGCCGTGACGCAGGGCATCGCGCACAACCTGAACAACCTGCTCGGCGTCGTCATCGGCTACCTCGACCTGATCAAGGCGTACTACGACAAGCCCGAGCAGGTGCGGAAAAACGCGCAGCACGTCGAGGAGGCCGTCCACCGCATCGTCTCGATCATCAAGCAGCTCAGCTCCCTGGTGGTGAAGTCCCGGCCGCCGCTCTCGAAGGGCAGCCTGCCGCAGCTGCTCGCCAACAGCGTGGCACGGTTCAACACCGAGCACCATCTCACCGCCCCGGTGACGATCGACAACCCGCTCGGCGAACTGGTGTTCGAGACGAATTACGAGGTGTTCGAGGAGGTGCTGTCGAAGGTCCTGATCAACGCGTGGGATGCCTACGACAACCGGCCGACCGATCCGCGGCCCATCTCCATCCACACCCGGCTGATCGCCACCCCGGGGGAGCCGAGAATGCTGGAGATTCGGGTCGACGACTCCGGCCGCGGACTCGACGAGGAAATCCGCGATCACATTTTCGAGCCGTTCATCAGCTCCAAACACACCGTCGGCGTCGGGATGGGACTGACGATCGCGCGGCACGCACTGCGCAACATGGGCGGCGAAGCCCTGGTCGTGGAGCGCGAGGGCGGCGGCGCCAGCGCGATCCTCACCCATCCCCTCGAACCGCGAAAGCCGCGGAAGCCGTCCGATGAGTAGGATCGCGTTTCTTGGCGCCGGAAACATGGCCGCCGCCATGATCCAGGGCCTGCTGGCGCAGGCGCCCGATGCCCGCGCGAGGCTGAGCTGTCTGGGCGGCACCGGGCGGACGGCGCCGGCGCTCGCCGCGCGAACCGGGATTTCGCTCGCGCCGTCGCTGCCGGCGCTGCTCGAGCCGGCGGACGTGGTCGTGGTCGCGTTCAAGCCACAGCATCTGGCCGGCGCCGACGCGCGGCTGGCAGCGCTCACCCGGGGCAAACTCGTCATTTCGGTGCTGGCGGGCAAGACGCTGGCCGCGCTGGCGAAGGTCTTTCCCGAAGCGCGCAACGTCGTTCGCACGATGCCGAACACGCCGGCCGCGATCGGAGCGGCGATCACGGCGTTCTGCGCCTTGTCGCCGCTGGACGCCGGCGATCGCGCGCTGGTGGAGACGGTGCTCGGAGCCTGCGGACAGCATCTCGAGATCGCGGAGGAGCAGATGAACGCGGTCACCGCGCTCAGCGGCAGCGGCCCGGCGTTCGTGTTCGAGTTCGTTGCCGCCTTGCGCGAGGGCGGCGTAGCGGCGGGACTGCCGCGCGACGTCGCCGCCAGACTCGCCTCCGAAACCGTGCTGGGCTCCGCCCGGCTGCTGGCCCGCCGCCAGGTGGAGCCCGAGACGCTGCGCAACGAGGTCACCTCACCGAACGGCACGACGATGGCCGGGCTCCGCCGGCTCGAGTCGGGCGATTTTCGGGCTCTGGTTCGCGAGACGCTGCTGGCGGCGCGCGATCGCGCCGCCGAGCTGTCGCGGGACACGTGACGCCGGGAGAACCGGCCGTCCGCGTAGGCCGCGAGCTCGCTCGCGCGGATCGGGCCGGTCTCGCGATTGGATGCAATCGCGCGATTGAACGCACTCCCACCCAAGCCGCGCCTGCAAGCAGGCGGCCTACGCCGAGCCCAAATCAGGCGGCCCACGTCCGAGTCCGAACCCGTAGGCCGCGAGCTCGCTCGCGCGATTGCTCCGAACCGCGCCGGCCACTCGGCTCACGATCACCGCCGCCGCGCTACTTCAGGAGCGCCGAACTCAGCAGCGTCTTCAGCAGCTCGCTCGTATCCGTCTTCGCGAGGGTGCCGCCGATCCTGATCGGACTGATGAACGCGCGGTATCCAAGATTGTCCACCTGGTTCTCGAGCAATCCCGCGCGCCGGAGCAGATCACCGAAATTGCCCCGCGCGCCGAGTTGCAGCTCCAGGTTCAGCGGCTGCTCCAGGAGCGACTTCCCCGCGACGTACTGGATGCCGCCGCCGCCGGTCAGCCTGATCTCGGGAGATATCAGCGTGAAGTCCTTCAGCGCCACGTTCAGCGCCTCGTCGCGGTTCGCCGTCACGTTCAGCTGGTCGAAGGGAATCTCCCCGAGTGCCTTGGTGATGTCCGTGAGGATCTGCGTCCTCGCCGCATAGTCCACGTACTCCTTCTTTCCCGTGACCGCGCCAAGGATACCTCCGATCGCCGCGACCGTGGACTGCGTTTTCTGGACGCGGCCGGTGACGTCCGCGGACAGCGCGCGAAACACCCCGCTACGCCCCGTCACCTGCAAGTCGCCCCGCGCCCGTTCCGCCGCCTCGCCGGGAGTGCCGCCCACCCCGACGATGTGGGTCGTGAGGTTGATCCGCCCCTCCACCGTGGGGAGCTTCGTCGGATCGATGGCACGAAACGCGGGGCCGGTGTCGAAATTGTTCAAGGCCGCGTCGAGGCCCAGCCGGTAAGGCAGCGGGTTCTTCGCCTCGTAGTTCACGGCGCCCGAGACCGTCGCCTCGCTGTCGGGCGCAAACGAGGCGCGAACCCCCGCGAGGTTCAGCGCCGTCGGATCCAGGCGCAATGTCCCCCCGACGTCCGTCGCCTCGAAACTCGCGCCGTACACGACTTTCTTCAGCGCCAGCGCGACCTGCCCGCTCCAGTTGCGCCAGAACGGCCCGGTCGGCGGCGGTCCGGCGGCGCCGGTGTCCGTCCGCGGTTCGCCGCCGCCGCCCACGAGCAGCCCGAGCAGCTTCGCGTCGTCCACATGGACGAGGGCACCGGTGAGGCGCGCATCGACGTTGGTCCGCGCGCCCAACGGAGTGAGCGTCCCCGCGAACAGCAGATCCGACTTGCGGCCGGCCTGGTCGAGCCCGAGCGACGCCTGGAAGGTCGTCTTGCCGTCCGGCCCGATGTCGGCACGCAGCCCGGCGGTAATGTCCGGCAGCTTCTCCTTTGAAACGGCCACCAGATTCGCCGCGGTGAGTTTCGTCTCGATCGCCCTGGTGGCATCGAGGCTCGCCGTAAATTCCCCCTGCGCCTGTCCGCTCGTCAGCTTGATCTGGCCGTTCAGCGCCGGCTGCGCGGCCCAACCCGGAAGATCGGCGGTCCATTTCCCCGTCGCCTTGATCGCCCGATCCGCGCCGGCGAGCTGTCCCGCCCGGCCCTCGAGCTTCAGCAACGCCTGCCCGCGACTCTGCACCTGCAGCTCGACGATCTCGGCCTGCCATCCGCGCGGCGTATAGTCCGCGGAAGCGTCCAGCGTCACGTCCAGATGCTGCACCAGCGACTGCCCGTCCTTGGCGACGGAAAGCCCGGTCATCGCCAGCGGCGATCGCGACCGGAGCGCGAGACCGCCGTCACGGGCGCTCGCCGCAAATTCGCCGCGCACGTCGCCGCCGACGACGCTCAGGCCGCGAAGCCAGGGTTGCGCCCAGGTCAGCGGCACCCCGCTCACCGACAGCCCGATCAAGTCGTTGCCCGGCTCGGCGACGCGCAGTTCCGCGGTCGCCAGGTTGAACTCGAACGGCTGCAACGCTCGCACGGTCAGGACCGGCGCCGCCGCCGCCAGCGTCGCGTCGAGCCGCTCGACCCGGATCGAGCTGCCGTGATTCAGCACGTCGAACTCCGCCGCGAGGCTCAGCGGACCCACCACCCCCAGCTCGGCCCGAACCGCGTCGAGGTGTTCCGCGGAAGCCTTGAGCTGCCCGGAAACATGGACCTCCTGGAGCGTCGTCGCGGTCTCGAATCCACCTTCCCCGCGGGCGAAGAAGGCCGGCAACCGGCGACCGAAAACGAACGGCGAAACATCCGCATCGCGCACGTCGATGCGCCATTGTCCGGAGATCCGCGCCGTGGCGCTGACCAGTTCGCCCTTCAGGTCCACGAGCTGCCTGTCCGCTCCTGAAACCAGGGCGGAATAGGTCTCACCCGAGGGCGAGCGGTCCGCGGCCGCGTCGATCACCAGACGGACCCCGTGCGGGAAATCCGTTCCGGCAGCCGACGCTTCCAACTTCGTCGCAAATCTCCGGAACGTGCGGGGAGTGTCCATCGCGGCGCGAAGCTCGGCGTGCACCGTCACCGATCCGCCGTCCGTCTTCGCACCCAGGGCGTCGAGGATGAAACGCCCCTCACGACCGGCGGCGAGGCCGCCGCCCCGAATCTCGACATGGACGCGCGAGGCGCCGGGCCCCGCAGACGGGGGAAGCAACACGTAGCCGTCGAGGTCGACCGAGTCGACGGCAAGATCGACCGGCAGCCGGGCGGCGGCGAAAAGCCCGCGGAACGCCGCCACCGCGGGACGGGCCGCCTCGGCCACGTCGGCCGCCTGCGCCGTCGAGAGCAGCGAAAACCCCGTTGCATCCACCCTGCCGGTACCCCTGACGCCGGCGTGCGCCGTCACTGGCTTGACCTCCGACGCACGGCTGAGATCGAGCGTCCATCCTTTCGCGACCAGACTGCGAATGCTCACCCGACGCAGCCCCGCCGCGAGCAAAGGCAGGTCCACCCGGGCCGCCGGCAGCGTCAGAACGGCGCCGGCGGATTCGATCGTCGCCTGTTCGACTTCTACGCCGCCCAATCCCGCCGACACGCGCCGGATTGTGCCATGGAAGCCATGCCCCGAGGCGAGCGCACGCCGGGCGGCCCAGGTTTGGACGGACGGGTTCAGCACCACCGCGAGGGCGATCGCCGTGATCGCCAGCAGGAGGCCAAGACACCAGAGAAGGACACGCATCACTTTCATCGACCGAAGGAGGAATACCCCAAGGGCGGCATCTTACGCGTCGGCCCGGAAAGCACACGCCAGTTCTCGCAGGCACAGACCGGGCGGAACGCCAGCGGCCGGGCCGGAAGCCCAACCGCGCCAGAGTCGAAGCTCAGCCGGACACCAGTTCGTCCGGCAGCCCCATGGCCTGCCGAAGCGTGGCGACCGCGACGTTGTAGTTGTAGTAGGCCTGGACCTGGTTCGTGCGCGCCGTGGTGAGATCCACCTGTGCCTGAAGCACGTCGAGTTGCGTGCCCGTGCCGGCGCTGTAACGCGCATTCGCCAGCCGCACCGACTCCTCCGCCTGCTCCACCACCCGGCGCGACGCGTCCACCAGCTCCGTGGCCTCCTGCCAGGACGAGTAGGCCTGCCGCACCTCGACCTCGGCCGAGAGTTCGCTCTGCACCAGCGTCAACCGCGTCTGCTCGACGATCGAACGCGCCTGGGCCACCCGGCCCGCGGTCGCGCGGCCATCGAACACGGCCCAGTTCGATTGCAGCCCGATGAACACGCCGTCGCGCTCGTTCGAGATGGAGCGCGAGGCGCCCAGCATTTCCCAACCCGCGGCCAGACCCAGCGTGGGGAAATAGCCCGATCGCGCGGAGGTCACGCCCTGTTCGCTCGCCGCCGTGAGCTTGCCCAGCCGGAGCAGGTCCGGCCGGTTGGCCCGCGCGGAGGCGGTGGCCGAGCGCAGGTCGAATTGCGTGGGCGTGTAGTCGAGTTTGCCCACCACCTGCGGCGCCTTTTCGAGGGAATCGGGGCGGCGCGCCGAAAGCCCGAGCGACTGCCGGAGCGCCTCGATCGCCAGCCGGTAGTCGTTGCGGGCCGTGATGAGGGGCGTACGCGCATTGGCGACCGCCACCTCGGCCCGCAGTCGCTCGAACCCGGATACCGTCCCCGCCTCGAAGCGGTCCGTCGCGGTCTTCAACTGTTCCTGCAGGAGCCGCAGGTTTTCCTCCTGCACGGTGATTTTCTCCCGCGTCAGCAGCACTTGGTAATAATCGGTCCTGACGGTCAGCAGCGCGGAATTGATCGTCGCCTTCAGATCGAGCACGGCGGCGTCACGGGCGAGCTTGGCGCTCCGGATCGACGAGCGGATGCCGCCGCCGGCAAACAACGCCTGGCTGGCCGTGATGTTCAGGTTCCAGGCGCGGTCGCTCGGCGGCACGACCTGCGAGATCTGCCTGTCGTTGAATTGAAAGTTGCCGTTGGAGTCGACGTTCGGAATCGCCCGGGCGCGAACTTCGACCACGACCCCCTCCTGCTGCCGGATCCGCTCGCGCGCCTGCCGGATCGCGAAGTTGTTGTCCAGCGCGTAGCCAATCGCCGTCTTCAGATCGATGACTTCCGGCTCCGGCGGAGGAGGCTGCGACGCCGGGGCGGCCGCGAGCGGCGCCGCAGCGAGTACGAGCGTGGCCAGCAACGCGGCTGACCGGAGCAGAGGGCGGACTTGCTTCATGGTTGGGCTATTTGGCGAAGGTCGGCAGGGCGGCGAGTTCCGGCTCGCTGGATGCGGCCGGACGGACAGCGCGATGCTCCTTGGCAATCAGAATGTAGATGGAAGGCAGGACGAAAAGCGTGAATATTGTGCCGATACTCATGCCGCCGACGAGCACCAAACCGATCGAGTTGCGGGCGGCCGCGCCGGCACCGGTGACCAGCGTCAGCGGAAAATGGCCGGCGACCGTGGCCACGCTGGTCATCAGCACGGGCCGAAGCCGGGTCATCGCCGCCTCGTGCACGGCCTCGATCTTCGAGCGGCCCTGCTCCTGGAGCTTGTTCGCGAATTCGACCACGAGAATGCCGTTCTTCGCGATCAGGCCGACGAGGGTGACCAGCCCGACCTGCGCGTAGATGTTCAGCGTCGTGGTCCAGCCGTTGGTCCAGAACGGCAGGTTGGGGTTGGGCATCTTCAGGACGGTGAAGACGAGCGCGCCGAACATCGCCAGCGGCACCGAGCCCAGCAGGATCACGAGCGGGTCGCGGAACGAGTTGAACTGCACGGCCAGCGCCAGGAAGATCAGCACGATGGCGAGCGTGAACGCGGGCAGGAACTTGTTCCCCTCCTGCCGCAGCTGCCGCGACTCACCCGTGTAGTCGTAGGTGTATCCCGGCGGCAGGATCTCCTTCGCCGCCGCCTCGAGCACCTTGAGCGCCTGATCGAGCGTGCGGCTCGTCTGGCCGGACAGCGTCACCGAGTTCATCTGCTGAAAGCGGTTCAGCGACCGCGGCACCGTTTCGTGCACGATGTGTGCGACCGTGCTCAGCGGGATCAGCTGCCCGCCGGGCCCGGTGATGTACAGGTTCTCGAGCTGGTCGGGATTGAGCCGGTCGACCCGCTCGATCTGCGGGATGACCTTGTAGCTTCGGCCCGCGATGTTGAAACGGTTCACGAAGTTGCCGCCCAGCGCCGACGCCAGGTCGGCGCCGACCTGCGAGAGGTTCAGCCCGAGCGTCGCAACCTTGTCGCGATCGATGATGATCTCCGCCTGCGGCTGGTCGTACTTGAGGTCGATCTGCGGCGGAAAATAGAAGATTCCGCTCTGCATCGCCTTCGCCTGAATCTTCTGCGCGAAGTCCAGCAGGCTCGCGGAGTCGGCGGTCGAGGCGATGACGAATTCGACCGGGAAGTTGCTGCCGCCAGGCAGCGCGGACGGGGTCGTGGCGAAGATCTGGAAGCCCGGGATCTTCGCGAGCCGGGCCTGCACTTCGGGGAGGATCTGGAAGATCGTCCGCTTCCGCGGCGCATGCCAGGGCTTCACGACCATGCCCGAGAATCCATCCGCGCCGAGCGCGGCTCCCGCCGAGGGCGGCAGCAGGATTTGGAAGGTCAGGTCCGCCTCCGGCGTCTCGAGCATCGCCTTCTCGGCCGCGCGGCCGTAGAGCGCCTTTTGGTCGGCCGTGGCGTTGGCCGGGGCGTTGATGATGCCGAACAGCACTCCCTGGTCCTCCGCCGGCGCGAGCTCCTTCGGCGAGAACATGTACATCGGAATCGCCAGCAGCCCGACCACGAGCCAGATCGCATAGACATAGGGACGGGACCGGAGGGTCGCCGCCAGGGCGCGCCCGTAGGACTGCCGCAGCCGGTCGAAGTGGTGGTTGACCCAGCCGGTGAATCCGCGCTCCTCCTCCGCCGCGCCGCGCAGCAGGTGCGCCGACATCATCGGCGAGAGCGTGAGGGCCACGATGCCGGAAATGGTGACGGCGCCCGCGAGCGTCAGGGCGAATTCGCGGAAGAGCGCGCCCGTCAGTCCGCCCTGCAGGCCGATCGGCGTGTACACCGCGGCGAGCGTGACGGTCATCGCGATGATCGGGCCCGTGAGTTCGCGGGCGCCGATCAGCGCCGCCTCCCGCGGACTGCGACCCTCGCGCAGGTGGCGCTCGACGTTCTCCACCACCACGATGGCGTCGTCGACCACGAGACCGACCGAGAGCACGATCGCGAGCAGCGTCAGCAGGTTGAGCGTGAACCCGAACGCCTGCATCAGGAACACGCCGCCGATCAGCGAAACGGGAATGGCCATCACCGGCACGAGCACCGAGCGCATCGAGCCGAGGAAGAGGAAGATGACGACGATGACGATGAGCAGCGTGTCGACCAGCGTGTGGGTCACCTCGCTGATCGCCTTGCTGATGTACTCGGAGGCATCATACCCGACCCGGGCCTGCAGCCCGGTCGGCAGCCCCTTCTGGATTTCGGCGAGCTCGGTCCGAACGCGCTTCACCACGTCGATCGTGTTGGCGTTCGGCAGCGGATAGATGCCCATGAACACGGCGGTCTGCCCCGAGAAGCGAACCTGGGTGTCGTAATCCTCGGCGCCGAGCACGACGTCCGCCACGTCCTCGAGGCGGACCGTGGTGTCGTCCACCTGTCGAACCACCAGCCGTTTGAAATCGTCGACGGAATGGAGGTCGGTGTTGGCCGTGAGATTGACCTGGACCAGCGATCCTTTCGTGCTGCCGACCGCCGCCAGGTAATTGTTGGCGGCGAGCGCCTGCCGTACCTGGGCCGGACTGATGTTGAGCGCCGCCATCTTCTCGGGCTTGAGCCAGATGCGCATGGCAAACGTGCGCGCCCCGAGGATGTCCGCCCGCTGCACGCCCTGGAGCGAGGCGAGCCGGGGTTGCACGACCCGCGTCAGGTAATCGGTGATCTCCGCCTGCGAGAGGACGTTGGAGGCGAAGCTCAGGTAGGCGGAGGCGAACTGCGAATCGGCGGACTGCACCGAGATCGCCGGCACCTGGGCTTCCGGAGGCAGGTCGTTGCGGACCTGGTTCACCTTGGCGGTGATGTCGGCCAGCGCCTTCGTCTGGTCGTAGTTCAGCTTCAGCCGCGCCGTGATGATCGAATATCCCAGCAGGCTCTTCGATTCGATGTAGTCGATGCCGTCGGCGGACGCGATCGCCTGCTCGAGCGGCGTGGTGACGAATCCGCGCACGAGATCGGCGCTGGCGCCGACGTAAACGGTCGAGACCGTGACCGCGGCGTTTTCGCTGCGCGGATACTGGCGGACGTTCAGCGAGCGCCAGGCCTGCAGTCCGGCGATCACGATCACGAGGTTGACCACGATCGCGAGGACGGGGCGGCGGATGAAAAGGTCGGTGAAGGATTTCATGGTTGGGGGGGGGCGGACGCGGCGGCGGATGCCACGGGACGGGCGTCATCGCGACGCATCCGTCGGTGGGCCGACCGGCACCGGAACCGTGCTCAGGTGTTGTCCGGCTTGGGGGCGAGCTGCGCGTCGGGGGCGAGCGTGTTGTCGATCGCAACCGGCATTCCCGGCCGCAGCTTGAACACGCCGCTCGTCACGACCCGTTCCCCGGCCTTCAGCCCGGAGACCACGGGCACGAAATCGCCCCGGGCGGGCCCGAGACGGATGAACTGCTGGCGCAGGACCAGCGTCCCCTGCCCTGGTTTCGCGCCCGCCACGTCCTTCTTTTCCTCGATGACGAAAACCGAGTCTCCGTAGGGCGCATACAGCACGGCGGTGGCGGGAATCGCGAGCACCGGCCGGCGCTGCGGCAGCACGACGTCGACGTCGGCGAACATCCCGGTGCGGAGTCGCTCGCCGATGTTCTTCACCGTCGCCTGGACGCGGACGTTGCGGGTGACCGCATCGACTTCCGGGCTGATCGCGGTGATCGTGCCTTCGAAGACCTGACCCGGCGCGGCATCGGTCGTGACCCGGACCGGCGCTCCCACCTGGAGCACGGAGAGACGCTGCTGCGGGACGGAGAAATCCATGTAGACGGGATCCAGCGTCTGGAGCGTGGTGATCGGGTCGCCCTCGTGAAGGATCTGCCCCAGGTTCACGAGACGCAGACCCAGCCGCCCGGCAAAGGGAGCCCGCGTGGTCTTTTTTTCGATCACCGAGCGGATGTTGTCGGCCTGCGCGACGTTTTGCTTGAACTGGGCTTCGGCGGCATCGAGATCGGACTTGGAGATGGTCGCCTTGGCGGAGAGGTCGCGGGCGCGTTCGAGATTGGCCTGTGCCAGCTGCGACGCCGCCTGGGCCGCGCGCAGCTGAGCCTCCTCGCTGGTGGTGTCGAGCTGGAGCAGCAGGTCGCCGGCCTTGACCTTCGCCCCGGCTTCGAAGGCGATCTTCACGACCTTGCCGGCCATCTCGGCGCCCACGGTGACCCCCTGCACGGCATCGACGGTTCCGGTGGCGCTGACAGTATCCGGCCAGATTTCCGCGCGGACCGGCGCAGCGGTGACGGTTTCCGGGGGTGGAATCATGTGCGCACTGGCCTGCGCCATCGCACGAAACTGAAGCAGCTTGGTGCCAACGAGCGCACCGACGATTACGATTAGGCTGAGCGTCGTCAGCGTGAACTTCTTGATCATTTCGGAACGGGAACGGTGGTTGGTGGAGAAACGATTGAAGCCGGGAAATCGGACCCTAGGCGGGAACCGGCGCGGGGGCGCCGGTCGCGGCTCCGGCCAGAACGCCCGCCTGCTGCATGATCTTTGCCAGAAGCCGAACGAGCGTCCGGCGCTCAGTCTCGTCGAGCTGCTGCATCAGGCCGGCCATGAGCTTGAAGTGCGGCGGCAGGAGCATCTCGAGCAGAGCCCGTCCCTTCGTCGTGAGCGTGACCAGCATCATCCGCCGGTCGGACACGTCCGGCTCCCGGGTGACGAGCCCGTCGCGTTCGAGCGTGTCGATCAGTCCGGTCATGGTCGAACGGGTCACGCGCGAGAGGCCGGCCAGCTCCGCCGGAGTACGCGGATGCGGGCAGCCGTGCAGCTTGTCGAACAGCAGCAGCATCACCATGAAACGCCCCTCGGAGAGGTTGTGGCCGGCGAGGTGCGAATCGAGCAGCTTGAACGTCTCGTCCGCCGCCCGCATCAGATGGAGACTGGCTTCGCAGGCGGACGGATCGAGGTCGGGGAAGAGCTTCGCCGCCTCGAGCAGGCACTCGTACCGCGGCAGGTCTCTGATCAGGAGGAAAGGCATGAAAGCGGGCTCGACCGGGCGCGGGAAAAACGTAAGGCGGCTAATAGTTAGGCGGCTAATCGCGAAGGCAAATGACGCGGGCATTTTGTGCTGAAGTGCTACAAACACCTCCTTCCGCGAGTTCCCTTCCGGCTGCGTCAGCGGGCGGTGCAACGGGTACAGCGCCTCCGTAATTCGACGCGGCGGCGTGATGATCCGGGATGCGCGCTGCCCGCGAAAACGATCGACGGACCGGCGCCTCGGCGGGCCAAAGGAGGCCGGCCGCCGGACCGGCCCGCTCCGCACCGCCGGAAGGGGCACCCGGAAAATTCGGACCCCGCCAAATGCGGCTGGGGTCCGGAATCGAGACGGGCCTTACAGCGCCTTGGCGGCGGCAACCACCGCTTCCGTGGTGATTCCGAGTTCCTTGAACACCACCGGCGCCGGAGCGCTCAATCCAAAGCGGTCGATGCCGACGACGGCTCCATCCAGTCCGACGTAGCGGGACCAGAGCCCGGTCACGCCCGCCTCGACGGCCACACGCTTCCGGCACGCGGCCGGCAGAACGCTCTCGCGATACTCGGCCGGCTGCCGGTCGAAACGCAGGAACGAAGGCATCGAGACCACGCGCACGCCGCCGCCCAGGGCCTTCGCCGCGGCGACCGCCAGCTGCAGCTCGCTGCCGCACGCCAGCAGGATGTGCGTGAGCGACGCGGTTTCGCGCACCGCGATGTATCCGCCTTTCAAGACGCCATTCCGCCGGACCTGCACGTCGATTTCGTTGAGCTGCGGCAGCGCCTGGCGGCTCAACGCCAACAGCGTCGGCCCGTCCGCGCGCTCCATCGCCGCCGCGAAGGCGCCGGCGGTTTCCTCGGGATCGGCGGGACGGATCACGTCGAAATTGGGGATCAGCCGCAGCGCGGAGACGGTTTCGACCGGCTGGTGGGTGGGTCCGTCCTCACCGACGCCGATCGAGTCGTGCGTGTAGATGTAGATCACCGGCAGCCTGGCCAGCGCCGCCAGCCGCATCGAGGGTCGCGAATAGTCGGCGAACACGAGAAACGTCGCCACGCTCGGACGGAAGACGCCGTCGTACGCGATGCCATTGGCGATGGCCGCCATGCCATGCTCGCGAATGCCGAACCGGATGTTGCGCCCGGCGCGGTTCGTCGGGTCGAAGTCCTTGTCCGCCGCGATGTAGTTCAGCGTCGACCCGTAGAGGTCGGCGCTGCCGCCGATGAGCAGCGGCGCCGCCGCGGCGATGGGCTGGAGCACATCCCGCCCGGCGGCGCGGGTCGCGAGTTTCGCGTCGGCTGGGAACACCGGGATCTGGCCGAGCAGGGTCGCGGCCGCCGGGGTGGTTTGCGCGCCGTCGAGCAGCGCCGCGCGATCCGGGTTCGCCGTCCGCCAGGCGGCGAACGTCCGCTGCCACTTTTTCCAGCCGCCGGATCTGCCGCGCCTTGTGCTCCGCAAAATACGCGCGGACGTCGTCGCTCACGAAGAAATGTTGGTCGGACGGCAGCCCGAGACCGGCGCGGGCCGCGTCGGCAAACTTCGCGCCGCCCTCGCCATGACCCTTCGCCGTGCCCGCCACCTCGGGAATCCCGCGGGCAATCTGGGTCCGCGCGATGATCAGCTGCGGTTTGCCGCTGCCGGCGCGCTTCGCCTTGTTGAAGGCCTTCAGGAACGCCGCCATGTCGTGGCCGTCGATCGTCTGCACGTCCCAGCCGATCGCCTTGAACCGGCCGGCGGTGTTTTCGCTCTGCGTCTTCGCCGCCATCGCGTCGAGCGTGACGTCGTTCGAGTCGTAGATCAGGATCAGATTGTCGAGCCGCTGGTGCCCGGCGAACTCGACCGCCTCCATCGCCACGCCCTCCTGCATGCAGCCGTCGCCGGCCAGGCAGACGACGTGATGATCGAAGATCGGGTGCTCGGGCGTGTTGAAGCGCGCCGCCGCCATCTGCCCGGCCACGGCCATGCCGACGGAGTTGCCCACGCCCTGTCCGAGGGGACCCGTGGTCGCCTCGACTCCCGGCGTCTCCCGGAACTCGGGATGCCCGGGGGTGACGCTGTGCAGCGAGCGGAACTTCTTCACCTGCTCGAGCGGAACATCGTAGCCGCTCAGGTGCAGCCAGGCGTAGAGGAACATGCTGCCGTGTCCGGCGGAGAGAACGAAACGGTCCCGATTGAGCCAGCGGGGCTGCTCCGGATTGTACGAGAGCGCGTGCCCGAACAGCACGGCGCCGACATCGGCGGCGCCGAGCGGGAGACCGAGATGACCGGAGGAACACGCGGCCACCGCGTCGATCGCGAGACCGCGGGCTTGGGCTGCCGCCTTGGCGAGAAGGTTGGTTTCGAGCGTCATGAGAATGGAGGGGTTACGACTACGGGCTGGCCGGCGCACCGTGAAGCAGAATCTCAGCGTGGAGGCGGTGCCCGGGGAGGCAAATGGCCGCGCAGTTGTTCTAACATGCGAGCCGGTACGGTCTGGACCACGCCCGAAACGGACTTTCGGCTCCTGCCGCCGGGACCGGCCCCACGCCCGGATCCGCGGATCCCCCGAGCGCCACCCGGCCCGAATGCCCACCCGGCCGGTTGCCTCGGATCGGTCCAGCCGTGGTCGCCGACCCTGCCCAGCGCAGAGAGCCGCCGCCCCGGCGGGCGTCCGCTCCCCCGCCTCGCGTCTAAAGCAGCTCCTTCGGCAGCAGGGGCATCAGCTTCTTGATGTCCTGGACGGCGTTGCGGTGACAGACGAGCACGGCATCCGCAGTTTCCACCACGACCAGGTCCTTCACGCCGACGAGCGCCACCGTTCGCCCGTTGCTGATCACGACGTTGTTGGACGAATCTTCGGCCACCACGCTGCCCTTGACCGCATTGCCCGCGGAATCGGATTCGAGATGTGGCGGCAGCGACGTCCACATGCCGACGTCATCCCAGTCGAACTCCGCGATGACGGTTTCGACGAGCGGCGCCTTTTCCATCAGGGCGTAGTCGATCGAGATCTTCGGCAGCGAGGAGAACCGTGCGGCGACGTAATCCGCCTGGTTCTGCGCCGGGAAGTCGCGCACGAACGCGGCGAGTTCGGGGGCGTGGCGCTCCGCCTGCCGCAGGAACGCGCCGACCCGCCAGAGGAACATGCCCGCGTTCCAGGCGTAGTTGCCGTCGGCCAGATAGCGCCGGGCGGTGGCCACGTCGGGCTTCTCGACGAACTGCTGGACCCGGCGCACCAGGCCGCCAGCCGCGTCGCGCCCGGTCTCGGCGCCCATCCGGAGGTAACCAAAAGCCGGTGACGGATGGTCCGGCTGGATCGCGAAGGTCAGCAGCGCCTCGGTGCCCGCCGCCCGCGCGATCGCCGCCGAGAGCTGGGCCGCAAAGCGCGCCGTATCCTTGATCAGGTGATCGGCCGGCAGCAGCGCCACCACGGCCTCCGGGTTCCGGGCGCGCACGATGCCGGTCGCCAGCGCCGCGGCGGGGGCGGTGTCGCGCTTCGCCGGTTCGGCCACGATCTGGTCCGGGGCCAGGCCGGGCAGCGCCGCGCGCGTTGCCGCCAGCTGCGCCTCGTTGGTCAGCACCAGGATGTTCCCGCGGGGAACGACATGCTCCAGCCGCCGCACGGTGTCCTCGAGCAGGGTCCGGTCGGAGAACAGCTTGAGCAGGTGCTTCGGCGTGCGCTGCCGGCTCATGGGCCAGAAGCGCTCGCCGCTACCCCCGGCCATGATGCAGACGTAGGCGTTCGGATTTTCGTTCATGCAGGAATGCCGCTCCCGGTTTAGCCGGGCCGGCGCGGCAAGGCCAAGCCTGAACGGCGAAACCGCCGCGGGTTCCCGCCCAAATCAGCGCCACTCGTGGCGTGGATACCGGCGCGAGAGCTCCGCCTTGACGCGCGGATAGATTTCCCGCCAGAACGCGGACAGGTCGTCCGTCACCTGGATCGGCCGCTGATTCGGCGCGAGGATCTCGATCTTCACCGGCACGCGCCCGTGCCCGACCGCG
Organism: uncultured Verrucomicrobiae bacterium; assembly: GCA_963705935.1. Lineage (GTDB taxonomy): Bacteria > Verrucomicrobiota > Verrucomicrobiia > Opitutales > Opitutaceae > Opitutus. Next base: position 1,680,365 of record OY970130.1, read on the forward strand.
AACCGCCCCTGGATGCCGTACAACTCCTGGATGCGCGCGCTCAGCACCGGCGGTCCGTCGGGGGCGTAGGTCAGCCGCGAGCGCCGCCCGTTCGCCATCGTGATTCGCTCCGGCAGATGGTCGTCGAGCGCCGCGAGCTGCTCCGCGGTCAGCCAGTCCCGCAACACCGGCATCACCGGCTTGTCCTTGATCCCCCGGTAACTCAGTTCGCCGTAGCAGACCTGCTCGATCAGTGTCGCGCGGTCCGCCGGGGTGATGGGGTTCACCTCGAATTCGGGAAACCACTCGGCGAGCCGGTTCACGCGCACGATCCACTGCTCGACCGCGTCGTCCCAGGCCTCGAGTTTCAGCCGGCCCGCCGCGACCTCGCGGGTCAGCAGCGCCGCCGCCTCGTTCAACGGCGCGTCGTCGCTCGCCGCCTTCGCCTCCAGGACCAAATCGCGGAACCGGCGCTCGCGCCGCGACACGACGCGCTTCGCCTGCTCGTCGTACACGACCGCGCGGGTCTCGTGATAATCCTCCGGGAAGATCTCCCGCAGCCAGGATTCCTCGATGGCGGTGGCCAGCGACAGCAGCACGTTGATCTCGCCGCCGCGGCCTTCGATCTCGCTGATTTCGGCGGCGACCAGCAGCGGCGCCTTCTGCATCGCACTGTCCCGCGCCAGCACGCCGCGCCGGCGGTGGACGAGTTCGCAGCGCAGGGTGCCCGCGTCGAGCCGCTTCGCGAGCTGATCCGAGAATCCCGCGAGCACACACTTGCGGACGCCGGCGCCATCGGTGCGCCGTTCGCCGATGTCGAGGCCCTCCTTGGCGGCGATTTCGAGGAATTGCTCGAACAGCGGACCGACCTGCCGCGCCGACTGCGCGTGAATTCCGAGTCGCCGGCACGCATCGAGCGAGTAGCCGGCCCGGTCCGCCAGCCGCCAGGCCCGCATCAGCCGGAAGAAATCGCTCTCGTGTTCCTCGCCCCACGCGTCTTCGCGCGCCTGGTCCACCTCGCGCGCCACGCCGCGCAAGAGGAAATTGCGCCCTTGCGTCAACGCCGCCATCAGCGCGACCGGACGCACGCAGCCGTGCTCCTGCGCCGCCAGCAACATGCGCGCATACCGCGGATGCACCGGGAACCGCAGCATCTTCCGGCCGGTTTCGGTGATCGTGGACGGACGGGCGCTCTCCGCGGGCGTCGCGGCGCCGTCGCTCACCGGCGCCGCCACCGCGCCGAGGTCGGCGAGCAGCTGCTCCGCGCGCGCCAGCGCCTTCGGCTCCGGCGGCTCGAGCCAGGGGAAGCCCACGACGTCGTCGATCCCGCTCGCCTTCAGCGTCAGCACGACTTCGGACAGGTCGAGCCGCCGGACCTCGGGCAGTTCCTGCGGCGCGCGCCGCTCGTGTTCGCGTTCCGTCCACAGCCGCACGCACAGGCCCGGCGTCGTACGGCCGGCGCGGCCCGCCCGCTGATCCGCGCTGGCCGCGGAGATCTTTTCGATCAGGAGCGTGTTGATCCCGCGGTTCGGGTCGAAGCGCGCCACGCGGGCCAGCCCGCTGTCGATCACCGCCGTGACGCCGTCGATGGTCAGCGACGTCTCCGCGACGTTCGTCGACACGATGATCTTGCGGTTTTCGTAACGCGCGACGGCGCGGTCCTGCTGGTCCGGCGGCAATTCGCCGTGCAGGGGAAAGCAGATGAAGTCCCGCAGCGCGCGTGAGCCCTGGATGGCCTGGACGGTGCGGCTGATCTCGTACGCTCCCGGCATGAACACGAGAAAATCGCCGGCCACGCGACCGGCGACACGCTCGCATTCCCGCACCGCGACATCCCAGACCGGCTCCGCCTCGAAATTCACCGTTTTCGGCAGGTACTCGATTGTCACCGGAAAACTGCGACCCTGCGAGGTCCGGAGGTCGCAGGGCGCCAGATACGTCTGCAGCGCGCCGGCATCGAGGGTGGCCGACATCACGACGATCGCGAGGTCCGGCCGGACCGTCTGCTGGATCTGCCGGGCCCGGGCGAGCGAGATGTCGCCGTACAGGTGCCGCTCATGGAACTCGTCGAACACCACGGCGGCGATGCCGCGCAGGCGGGGATCGAACGACATCTGCCGGAGCAGAATGCCCTCGGTCACGAATCGGATGCGGGTCTGCTCGCTGACGCAGGAATCCAGCCGGATCTGATAGCCGACCACATCGCCGAGCCGGGTGCCCAGTTCGTCGGCCACGCGCCGGGCGAGCAATCGCGCCGCGAGGCGGCGCGGCTGCAACACGACCACCTCACCGCGTTCCCCGAGCAGTCCGTGCCGCAGCAGCATCTGCGGAATCTGCGTCGACTTGCCCGAACCGGTCGGCGCCTGCACGATTAGCCGGCCCGTGCTCCGCAGCGACTGCACGACCGCGGATTCGAGTTCGTAGATCGGCAGCTCGCGGGGGGAAGACATTGGCGGCGGAGAAATGCGCCGCGCGTTGCGTGCTGGCAAGCGACGAACTCGCGCGCTGCGCGGGCGCCTCCGGGCGGCGCAGTCAAGCGGTTACCCAGGTCCGGCGCAACCGTGAATATCCTGTGAGCTACTTTGCTCGCATCTTATTCACCAGTTTCCGCGGTGCAGAAGATGTTAAAAACAATGCCTTCCCTTTCGCCGGCCTGATTCCAACCTCCAGCACGTTCCTTGATAGAACAGTCGCAGTGCGACGGCCTGAAAAACCCGCCGAGAGCGCGACTGAGATAATCCCGGGCGACCGGGGAAAGGCTGGCGACAGCTGGTGTCGCCTTCCCCTCCGATCCGCGTCAGCGGATCGAGCAGGCAGATATCACCAGCTCCTCTGGCCGGAGTCGTGTCCGGTCAGTCACACGAATCAGGAGCTGTGCGGCGAGGCGCGATTAGAAACCGCGTTCGAGCCGAGTCAGGCACAACGGGGCGTTTCGACCTGTGTGCCGACGCAGTTACCCCAGAGGGTTTTGGTTGCTACTGCGCAGACCAGAACGCAGTTGCGTTTCCTGGCGGGCCTACCCCGCCGAAAGGCCCCGCTCGTTCGCGCGAGCAGGGCGCGCAAAGGAAGCACGATTGCGGGGAGTGAGCGGGCCTGGCAAAGCCCGTCAACCTCCTCGACTGGGGCGGTGTCGTAAAGCGGCATCACCCCGCTGCAAGGCGAATGCAACCTGAGAGTTAAGAGGTCAGACCCGTAACGCGGGGCCAACGTCCGGCCACAAGCCGGAGCCGTCCCCGCGGCCACGGTGCCGACGCGAAGATGTTAGTTTGCAGGCGTGTCTGCACCACGTCCGGCGAGCCGCTTCCGGCAGGGAGCGTCCGAACCGGGCGAAGAGGCCTCACTCGATAAATTCCAACCGGAAACGGTCGGAACGGTCCCGCCATGAGACCGAGACATCCGCATGCCGCGGAGAGTGGCGTCGGGGAGCACACGGCCCGCGAAAGCGAGGCGCCTAACGTTGTGCCGCCGGGAAAGAGCGCGTGGCGAGCGCCCACCCCCAACTTTAGCCCCGGGATCGCGAGATCCTGGGGCTAAATTTTTTGGGTATTATGAATAAACGGTTGATTCAGCCATTTTCGGGCAGCGTTTCCAGCCAAGCGGCCAGGGTTGATATATCGACGCCCAAGTACCGTCCACGGGGTGCGGCCTCCTCCATCATGAACGCGGTCATGCGGCCCATGGACAAGCCGCCCGTCCGGTTAAACCTCGCTGGTGAGGGCTCCTGCTTATGACAGCTATGCTTCAGCAGCAGCTTGGCGCGCAAGGTCTCTCGAATTGGGGGTTGATGGCTTGGTCTGAAACAAACCTCCACCTCCCTTGTTTGGAGGTTGATTTTACTATCAGACAACCGTCGAAAGGTGGCGACGTGATCCACAATCAGGCCCGGCTCGCCGATGTCAGTCGGCGTCGTAGACTTCGACCAGCACAATACCGGCGGCGCCCGATTTGCTGCTGGCAATGAAGCTGTAAACTCCCGGATCGAGTGTCAGCAGGAGTGCAGAAGATTTCGTGTCGTTGACATCTATGGGGGTGGCACCGACGCGCGCTCCAACAGTGCGAATCTCGCTCGCGTTCGCGTTATCGGTCCAGTTGTCATTCGTCGCGAGGACAACGTTGCCGTGCGAAGCGTCGTGAATCTCGATCGCCGGGTCCTGCAAAACCTCCGTCATCCCGAGGCCTTGTGTCGTCAGGGTTGGTCCGAGGGCGCGAATGAGGACTTGTTTTGCCACCTGCCCGGTGATCACAAAACCGCCGATTGTCACATTGTTCCCGGTGCCGCAGTAGGCACGAGACGATATATTGATGAGCCGTGTAAGCGCTGCGTCGGTCGGAACTGTCAGGTTGGCGGCGGCGCTCGTCACCACGCCCAGATGATCCGTGATCACCACGTCGTACTTTCCGCTGTCCTGCGCAGTGGTTGACAGAATTCCCAGAACACTCCCCGTCGCTCCTGGGATCGCCACGCCGTCCTTGCGCCACTGGTACGACAAATATGCGCCGCCACCATCGGCAGTGACCGCGAGAGTGATCGCCGTTCCAGGAGCGACAGTGCGGTTCGTTGGCTGAACTGATATCACAGGCTTTGAGTCAAGAGTTGCGTCCCTCAACGCGAGGCCGAAATCGTACCCGGCTGCGAGCGCGATCACATCGGTTAACCCGTCCGGCATTACTCCGCCGTATTGAGAAAACCCCCACCTGACGACCGAGCCATCGGACTTTAGCACCATCGAATAGAAGGTGCCGACCGCGATGGCCGTCACGTTCTTAACGGAGGACGGGATGCCCCCCAGAGGGTATTCGTCGTATCCCCACTTCCGGACCGTGCCATCCTTCATCAATCCCATCGAATGATAGGCGCCGCATGCGACAGCCACCATATCGCCTGGGCCGGCCGGCATTGTCGCCTGGCCGTGATCGTTGTTTCCCCAACCCACGCCGGAACCGTCCCCTCGAAGCGCGATTGCCGTCAGCCCTCCCGCAGAAATCTGAACAACGTGGTCTAACCCGATTGGCACGGTTGCTTGGCCGGAAAAGTTGTTTGTACCCCATGAAACGACTGTACCGTCCGCCGTGAGGGCAAGAGAGCAGCCGCTGCCCACAGCTACGCCGACCACGTCGGTTAGATTCGCTGGAACGGTTGCCTGCCCGTACGTGTTGTCACCCCACGCGACTACCGTACCGTTGGATTTGAGCGCAAGGTAGTGAGATCCCGCAGCTACCCCGACCACGTCTGACAGTCCCGCTGGAACGCCTGCCGCGCCTCCCCATGAAACAACCGTTCCATCGGATTTCACGGCTAACGCTTCGTCTCCGACCGCGAGCGCAACAACTGACGTTAACCCGGCCGGCACGTCGCCCTGCGTGAGTCGACCCCAAGACCGAATTTCGGTGGAGACTGGGGCATTGAGCACGAATATCGAAGGGCTGCGTACAAAACCGGTGCTGTCCGTGACGGTCACAGAATAACGACCTGCATCTGACGGTTGGAAGGTTGTGCGGCTAAACGACGAACTCGTGGCTCCTGATATAGGTCGACCATTTTGGGACCACTGGTAGGAGAGCGTGCCGCTACCCGTGGCGGAAACGTTTAATGAAAGAGGACTGCCCGGAGCGACAATCTGACGGGGCGATGTCTGACTCGCGATCACGGGTTGCGCCTGCAATGACGGGATTTGCGCTGCGAATAGCGATAAAAGGAAGACGACCAGTGTCCCTCCCTTCGATTTGACGCTAACAGCCGGAAGAGGCTGATGGGCGCCTGTATGAGACACGGCGAGGTTCGGACGCAGACTATCGGTCAGTGCATTCATAAGTGACGAAGCGAGGCAGCAGGGAACTGGGGTGCCTAATGCTTTAGACAATCAACCATACCCAACCCGCCATTCGCGATGCTAAACCAAGAACACCCGCGGAGGCCCTCCCCTTTGGCGCGCCCGAGCCTGTCCGGCATCTTGGCGTGGACCTATCAACCTTAGCCGCCTGGCTGGATTCGCTGCCCGAAAACGGCTAAATCAACCCCCAATTCGCAATACCCCAGATTTCTAAAGAGGGTTGGACGCCGGAGCACGACGACAAGCACTCACACGGTCAGATGGCGGCGGCGGCGATCACGTATATCGACACGGCGCTTTCGATTTTGACGTTCAATGAGCCAGCGCGGGGATTCAAAATTAGCGAAGTGATGATGGAACGGTGGCCGTGGGAAGAGGTGTGGTTCAAGCCCTCTCCCGACCAGGTGCGCAACCTCGTGAAGGCCGGCGCGTTGATCGCGGCGGAAATCGACCGAATCAACCGCGAAACATCGAAGGTGGAGTCGTGAATTATGAGCCGACCATCAACCGCCAATTCCAGAGACCTAATTTTTTTGCGGTCGGCGCAGCGCCGGCTGCGGGGCGATTCGGGCGCGAACGGGATCCGGCCGCCGTCCGTCCGCGTTCCCTGGCGAAGTCGGCGAGGCGCACGCTTTCGCATCGCCGTTTCGCCGGGCTTCGGCCTTGCTTTCACCGGGTGCGGCGCGCACGTTCTTCGGTTTTTCCAGAACAGACCCGCATCCGAGAAATGAACCAGAACATCCGCAATATCGCCATCATCGCCCACGTCGACCACGGCAAAACCACGCTGGTCGACAAACTGCTGAAGGAAGGCGGCGTCTTCCGGGCCAACCAGCAGGTCGAGGAGCGGGCGATGGATTCGATGGATCTCGAGCGCGAGAAGGGCATCACCATCAAGGCGAAGAACACGTCCGTCCACTGGGGGGACAAGATCATCAACATCGTCGACACGCCCGGGCACGCCGACTTCGGCGGCGAGGTGGAGCGCGCGCTGCGGATGGTCGACGGGGTGCTGCTGGTGGTCGACGCCTACGACGGTCCGCAGGCCCAGACGCGTTTCGTGCTGCGCAAGGCCCTGTCGCACGGGCTGAAGGTGGTGATCGTGATCAACAAGATCGATCGCGAGAACTCCGAGCCGAAGAAGATGTACGACAAGGTGCTCGAGCTGCTGCTCGAGCTGAACGCCACCGAGGAGCAGTTCGACGCCCCCGTCGTCTACGGTTCCGGCCGCGACGGCTACATGGTCCGCCAATTGGAGGACAAACGGGAGAACATGTCGCCGCTCTTCCAGACGATCCTCGACCACGTTCCGCCGCCGTTCGCCCGGCCGAACCAGCCGTTTCACATGCTGGTGTCGAACATCGACTGGAGCGACTACGTTGGACGCATTGCGATCGGCAAGGTGCTGGGTGGCCAGGTCTCCGTCGGCGACACGGTGTTTGCGATCCTCTACAAGAACGGGAAGCGGATCCGCGCGAAGATCACGAAAGTCTTCGAATTCTCCGGTCTCGCGACCAGCGAAGCGGTGGCCGGAGTCGCCGGCAACATCATCGGTATCTCCGGCTTCGAGGATATCGACATCGGTGACACCATCGCCGCCAACGAGGAACAGCACGCGTTGCCGTTCACCGCAGATCGATCCGCCGACGCTGGAGATGCAGTTCTGCGTCAACGACGGTCCGCTGGTCGGCCAGGACGGACAGGCTGGTCACGTCACGCCAGCTCCGGGAGCGGCTGTTCCGCGAGGTGAAGACCAACGTTTCCATCCAGATCGAGGACACCGACCGGGCGGCCGTGTTCAACGTCAAGGCCCGCGGGGCGATGCAGGTCGCCGTACTCGTCGAGACGATGCGCCGCGAAGGCTTCGAACTGCTGGTGTCCCGGCCGACGGTGATCGAGCGGCACGAGAACGGCCAGCGACTGGAGCCGTACGAGACCGTCTGGATCGAGGTGCCCGACGAGTGCGTCGGGACGATCATGCAGAATCTCGCGAATCGGAAGGGCCTGCTCGACGAACCTGGAAAAGCTGGCCCACTCGACCCTGATCGAGGCGACCATCACGACCCGCGGCCTGATCGGCTTCGAGATCGACGTGGTCAATGCCACCAGCGGCCGCGGCGTGATCAGCCACCTTTTCAAGGAATACGCCCCCTACGCCGGCGAGGTGCTGACACGCCTCACCGGCACGCTGATCGCCACCGAGGCAGGAGTCACCACGAGCTACGCTCTCGTCATGGTGCAGGAGCGCGGCAAGCTCTTCGTCGGCCCCGGCGAGCAGGTGTACGAGGGCATGATCGTCGGCGAGAATCCCCGCAACGAGGACATCTCCGGTCAACGCCGTGCGCGCCAAGAAGCTGACGAATTTCCGCTCCCAGGGCGAAGGTGTCGCCGCGGGGCTGACGCCGGCGACCAAGCTCTCCCTCGAGCGCGCAATCGAGTACATCGCGGCCGACGAGTTCGTCGAGGTCACGCCGCACTACCTGCGGCTGCGCAAGCGCATCCTTGGCCAGACGGACCGGCGCAAGGCCGAGCGCGCCGGCCGGAGCGAATAGTCCACTCCGCCGGGGCCACCGGCCCCCGGTTGCAGGCACAGCAGGCACGGTGCCTTCGATTTGGTGGCGCCGGGGCTCGCTGGAGCCCGGCGCCAATTGCGGCGCCGCGCGGCGGCGGCGGCGAACGCCGATCACGCATCCGCCCGAACGGCGCCCGCTCTGGAGACGCAGGCGCGGTGGCGCGCGCCGGGGGACCGGCCCGCAGCCGCGTCGGTCACGCTCCCGCGTTCACCCCAGCAGCTTCGTGTACGCCGCCGCGTCGAGCAGGTTCGAGACCTGCGCAGGATCGCTCAACTCGAGCTTCATCATCCAGCCGGCGTCGTAGGGCGCGGTGTTCACCGCCTCCGGGCTGTTCTCCAGGCCGGTATTGACCGCCTTCACCGTGCCCGCCACCGGCGAATACAGATCGCTCGCCGCCTTGACCGACTCCACCACGCCGAATGTCTCGCCCGCACTGAGCGTCGCGCCGACTTTCGGCAGCTGCACGTAGGTGATGTCCCCGAGCGAATTCTGCGCGTAATCCGTGATGCCGATGGTGGCGGTGCCGTCGCTCTCGAGTTTCAGCCACTCGTGCGATTTGGCGTAACGAAGGCCGGCGGGGACGTTGCTCATGATGTTTTCTTCAATGCGACGAAGGGTGGTTTGACGAGATGCAAATTCAACCGCGCGCCGCGGATGTCGACCGCCAGCGGCCGGGCGACGGCGGCCGCGACGACGAGCGCGGAGCCGATCGCCTCGTTGAGCAGCGGCGAAAGCGTGCCGGAAAGCACGCGCCCGACGACGGTGCCGTCGGCGGCGAGCACCGGCGTCTCGGCGCGGACGATTCGCCGGTCGCCGGTCTTGAAGAAGACCACCTGATGCGACGCCCCGTTTTGTTTTTCCGCCTGGAGCGCGGCGCGGCCGACGAAGTCGACTCCCTTGTCGAGCTTCACTGTCCACCCCAGGCCAGCAGTCAGCGGCGAGATCTCCGCCGAGATTTCGTGGCCGTACAGCGGATACCCCGCCTCGAGCCGCAGGCTGTCCCGCGCGCCGAGGCCCGCGAGTTCGAGTCCCGGGGCCGCGCCGGCCGCCAGCACCGCCTCGGCCAGCCGGGGCGCGTCGGCCGCCGGATGGTAGAGTTCGAAACCGTCCTCGCCGGTATACCCAGTTCGGCTGATCAGGCAGCGGACGCCCGCCACCGCGCCTTCGGTGAAGTGATAGTATTTCACGGCTCCGAGTGGCACGGTCGTGAGCGACTGGACGATGCCGGCAGCGCGCGGCCCCTGGATCGCGATCAGGGCGTACTCGCTCGAGCGATCCGTGACCGCGACGTCGAAGGACTTCGCCTGCTCCTGGATCCACGCGACGTCCTTCGCGATGTTGCCGGCATTGATGCACAGAAAATAGTCCTGCGGACCGCGCTGGTAAACCAGCAGGTCGTCCACCACGCCGCCGTTCGGATAGCACATCGGCGAATAGAGCACCCGGCCGGGAAAAAGCCGGCCGACGTCGTTTGTCACGAGATGATTGAGGAAGGCGCCGGCCCCCGGTCCGCGCACGTCGACCTCGCCCATGTGACTGACGTCGAACAATCCGGCCGCGCGTCGGACGGCCTTGTGCTCCTCGAGAATGCTCCGGTACTGCACCGGCATTTCCCAGCCGGCGAAATCGACGAGGCGCGCGCCATGCGAGGCATGAAAATCACGCAGCGGCGTGCGTTTGAGTTCGCTCATGCCCCGATACTAGGCGGTTCGCGGGTCACCCTCGCAAGAATTCTCTTCACCTGGCTGCGGTTCCGCGCCGGGCGCACGAGCCCGGGGACCCGTCCAGGAAGCTGGGCGGCGCGGGGCGCAGCCGGGAGCCGCACGGGAATTGGGTTGTTCTCGGTGCGGCGATTCGCAGGCTCCGTGGCGACAAGCATGCCGTCACCGATTTCGCCCGCGATCATCCTCGGTTACTGGACCCACGACTGGAGTCCGTTCCTGATCCGGTTTGGCGATCACTTCGGCATTCGTTACTACGGGCTGAGTTACCTGCTCGGCTTTGTCGCCGCCGCGTGGCTGTTCTACCGCTACTGGCGCGCCGGCCGCTCGCCGCTGCCGCCGGAGAAGATCTCGGATCTGATGATCGCGCTGGTGATCGGGGTGATGGTCGGAGGACGGCTGGGCTCCTTTCTGTTGTATCACCCGGAACAGCTCTGGTCGGACCCGCTGAGCTTCTTCCGGGTGTGGGAGGGCGGGATGGCCAGCCACGGCGGCATGGTCGGCGTGGCGCTCGCAGTCGCGTGGTTCGCCCGGGTGCAGAAGATGCGATTCACGACGCTGACGGACCTGATCGTTTCAGCCGCGCCGATCGGGCTCTTCTTTGGCCGGATCGCCAATTTCATCAACGGCGAGTTGTGGGGCAAACCGACCCGCGTGCCGTGGGCGGTCATCTTCCCGAACAGTCCTCCCCCCCTCATGCCGCGACACCCTTCGCAATTGTACGAGGCCGGACTCGAGGGGCTCGTGCTGCTGGCCTACATGCAATGGCGGTTCTGGCGGTCCGAGGTGGTGGTCCGGCAACCCGGCCGCCTCAGCGGCGAGTTCCTGGTCGCCTATGCCGTGCTGCGCGCGATCGGCGAGGTGTTCCGCGAGCCGGACGTCGACGTGACCCTCATCGCCGGGCTGAGCCGCGGCACGTTCTATTCCATTTTTCTTGTGATCGCAGGGCTGGGGCTCATCGCGTGGTCCAGTCGACGCCGCCCGAATCCGTAGCCGCCGCACCGTCAGTCGGGTTCCGCGCCCCGGGCCACCCAGCATTCCGGCGCCGGCCAGTCGCGCCCGGATCGGCATCGGCCGGCAACGTCGGGCGCAACCGGGCGCCTGCCGGCGCCCCCCCCCTACACGATGGTGCCGGGCGGAAGCACGGCGCCCTTCGTAACGACCAGCACGCCGTCGCGAATGATGACGGACCCGCCTGCGTAAGCGCCGTCGGGTTTGCCCTCCGCGCTCAGGACGCAGCCATCGCCGATGCGCGCGTTCTTGTCGATGATCGCATGCTTCACCCGGCAGTTCCGGCCCAGCCCCAGATGAGGCCGGCCGCGAGAGATGTTTTGCGCAAGTTCCTCGTCGGTTTCGTAGAAATCGGCGCCCATCATGACCGTGTCCTCGAGCACGCACCCCTCGCCCACGTAGGAACGGATGCCGAGCACGCTGTGTTTGATCGACGAGTCGGTCAGAATCGTCCCGTCGCCGATCACGACGTGATCAATGGCGCATTTGTTCAATTTCGACGCGGGCAGATAGCGGTCCTGCGTGTAGATCGGCGCGGTGGGCTCGAAGAAGTTGAACGGCGGCAGCGGCTGCGCGAGCGCGAGGTTCGCCTCGAAGAACGCGCGCACGGTCCCGATGTCTTCCCAGTAACCTTCGAAGACATGCGCATACAGCCTGGTCTTCCCGAGCAGGCGACGGAATCACCTCCTTGCCGAAGTCGGTCATCGTGTTGTCGAGCGACTCCGCCAGCACCGACCGGTTGAACACGTAGATGCCCATCGAGGCGAGGCAGCGCTTTTCCTCCGAAGGCTTCTTGAGCTTCGCCTCGAGCGCCGGGCTCATCGCCAGGCCGGCGATCACCGTCGGGTCCTTGCGGTTTTTCCACGAATTCGGCGATCGTCAGGTCGTCGTTGACGCGACACAGGCCGAGCCCCTCGACCTTCGAGACGGGAAGCGCGACTCGCCGCGATCGTGACGTCCGCGTCGGTCTCGACGTGCTGCTCGATGATTTCGCGAAAGTCCATCCGGTAGAGCTGGTCGCCGGAGAGGATGAGCACGAGGTCGTGCGGAAACGTGCGGAAGTGCAGCAGGTTCCGGCGCACGGCGTCTGCCGTGCCCTGATACCAGTCGACGCTCTTCTCCGTCTGCTCGGCGGAGAGAATATCGACGAAGCCGCCGCCAAAAGGATCGAAATGATAAGTCGCACTGGATGTGCCGGTGCAGCGATGCCGTGTTGAACTGCGTCAGAAGGAAGATCCGGTTAATCTCGGAGTTGATGCAGTTGCTGATCGGGATATCGACCAGCCGGTATTTCCCGGCCAATGGAACCGCCGGCTTCGCAGCGCTCCTGCGTGAGCGGATGGAGGCGGGTCCCGCGTCCGCCTCCCATGATGACGGCGAGCACGCGTTTTTGATGGATCATGGCTAAAAGGGGTTGAGATCGAGGGTTAAAACCTTGCTCCACGATTGGGCGCCTCACTTAATTTCGCCAAACAAAAAACCAACAATATGTGCGGCATCGTCGGCTATATCGGCAGGCAAAAGGCATCGGCCATCATTCTGGAGGGACTGAAACGTCTCGAATACCGCGGCTACGATTCCGCCGGCATCTGCGTGCTGCACGGCCGCAAGCTCGAGGTCGCGAAGAAGGTCGGCCGGGTCGACAATCTGGTGAAGGAAACGACCTGTCACAGCCTGCCGGGTACGACGGGCATCGGGCACACCCGCTGGGCGACGCACGGCGGGGTGACCGACCGAATGCCCATCCCCACCTGAGCAGCGACGGCAAGTTTGCGCTCATCCACAACGGTGTCATCGAGAATTACGCGCAGATCAAGTCGTTCCTGACCGCGCGAGGGATACACCTTCGAATCGCGAGACCGACACGGAGGTGCTGTGCAACCTGATCGCCTATCATTACGCGAAGGAGCCGACGGACCACAACGGACACAACCGCTTCGTCGAGGCCGTGCGCAAGGCGCTGCTGCACGTCGAAGGCACCTACGGCATCGCGGTGCTGTGCGTCGACTACCCGGCGGAGATCGTCGCCGCCCGGGAGGCTTCTCCGCTCATCCTCGGGGTCGGCGACGGCGAATACCTGCTCGCGTCCGACGCGTCGGCGCTGATCAGCCGCACGCAAAACGTCGTTTACCTCAAGGACGGCGAGCTCGTCCACATCACCGCCACGTCGTTCACCATCACCACGCGCGATCAGTCGGACGTGTCGCCGGTGGTCGACAAGATCACCTGGTCCATCGCCGACGCGGAAATGGGCGCCCACGCCCACTTCATGGAGAAGGAGATTTTCGAGCAGCCGGTCGCGCTCGAAAACACGATGCGCGGCCGGTTTTCCTCCGATGGCAGCACGGCGCAGTTCGGCGGGCTCAACGTCTCCGCGGCCGACTTCCGCCAGATCGACCGGCTGATGTTCTGCGCCTGCGGCACCGCCTGGCACGCCTGCCTCGTGACCGAGCACCTGATCGAACGCTATGCGCGGGTGCCCGTCGAGGTCGACTACGCGTCGGAGTTTCGCTACCGCAACACGCCGCTGAGCAAGAACACGCTGTTCTATCGTCATCAGCCAGTCGGGCGAGACCATCGACACGCTGGCGGCGTTGCGCGAAGCGAAGCGTAAGGGCTACCGTGGACTGGCGATCAGCAACGTCGTCGGCTCGAGCATCGCGCGCGAAGCGGACGGCGGTATCTATCAGCACGTCGGGCCGGAGATCGGCGTCGCCTCGACGAAGGCGTTCACGTCCCAGCTGCTGATCGGCGCGATGATGGCGCTGTATCTGGCGCGCATGCGGGACATGAGCTTCAGCGACGGCGTGGCGTTCGCCGAACGCGCTGAAGGCCGCGCCCGACCTCGTCCGCACCGTTCTGCAACAGGCGCCGCACATCCGGGAAATCGCGCATCGCTTCGCCCGCTCGACGGACATGCTCTTTCTCGGGCGCCTGGCGCTGTTTCCCATCGCGCTGGAGGGCGCGCTGAAGCTCAAGGAGATCTCCTACATTCACGCCGAGGGCTATCCCGCGGCGGAGATGAAACATGGCCCCATCGCCCTCGTGTCGGAGCAGTGCCCGAGTGTCTTCTTCGCTCCGGAGTGCGAGATCTTCAACAAGATCGTCTCCTCCATGCAGGAGATCAAGGCCCGCAAAGGCCCGGTGATCGCGATCACGACGGAGGGCGTCACCTTGCCGCGCGGACTCGCCGACGAGGTGATCCTGCTGCCGCGCTGCCACGATGCCGTGCTGCCGATCATCGCATCGATTCCAGTACAGCTGTTGAGCTACTACATCGCCGTCGAGCGCGGCTGCGACGTCGACAAGCCGCGCAATCTTGCGAAATCGGTGACGGTCGAATAGCGCCGCCGCCGCGGAGGATCGGTCGGGCACCGGCGCCCCACGGCAGCAACCGGCCGCGCGTGACAGCGGTTGCCGTCGTGCACCACCACAGTCCGGCTCATTCGCCTTGCGCGACCGGGCCCGCAGCCGATAAGCCCCAGCTTCGCCGATGAACATCCATCCGAGCAGGAACGCGTTTGTGGAGCTGGCCGCACGCGGAAACGTGATCCCGGTATGCACGGATCTGATGGCGGACTTCGAGACCCCGGTCTCGGCCTATGCGAAGCTGAAGGCCTCCGGTCCGTCGTACCTGCTCGAGTCGGTCGAGGGCGGCGAGCAGCTCTCCCGATACAGCTTCATCGGCTGCCGGCCGCGCAAGGTGTTCGCGTGCGGGCCCGAGAAGACGGAGATCCGGGTCCCCGGCCAGCCAACCCAGGTCGTCGCCACCCCGGTCGATCCGCTGCAACTGATCGAATCCGAAATGCGCGGTTACCATCCGGTCGCGCTGCCGGGACTACCGCGTTTCACCGGCGGAGCGGTCGGCTTCGTTGGCTACGAATACGTCACCCGCATCGAACGGACCGTGCCCGCCGCGCCCAAGGACGATCTCGGCGTTCCCCTGCTCTACTTCATGTTGTCGGACTCGCTGCTGATTTTCGACCGCGCCCAGCAGACGCTCCGTCTCTGCGTCAATGCGCATGTGCGCGGCGATCCGCTTGCCGCCTACGATGCGGCGGCCGCCGAACTGGAGCACCTGTATTCCATCCTCAAGCAGCCCCGCGAACTCGCGCCGGCTCCGCTCATCGATCCGGGACCGATCGTCGTGCCGGGCGGCAATTTCTCGCGGGAAACTTTCGAGCAGGTGGTCCGCGAGGGGCAGGAATACATCCGCGCCGGCGACATCATCCAGTTCGTCCCATCCCAGCGGTTTTCGCGCCGGTTCACGCGCTCGGCGCTCGACCTCTACCGCGCGCTACGCACGGTGAATCCGTCGCCCTACATGTTCATCCTCGAAGCCGGGGATTTCTCGATTGTCGGCGCGTCGCCCGAGGTGCACGTCCGGCTGACCGACGGCCGGGTCGAAATTCGACCGATCGCCGGCACGCGTCGCCGCGGCGGCAATGCGGCGGACGATGCGGCGCTGGAAACCGAACTTCTCGCCGACGAGAAGGAGCGCGCGGAGCACCTGATGCTCGTTGACCTTGCCCGAAACGACATCGGTCGGGTCTGTCGCTACGGCTCGATCCGCGTGCCCGAATTCATGGTGATCGAGCGCTACTCGCATGTGATGCACATCGTGTCGCAGGTTGAGGGGGAGATCGCGCCCGACCGGACGGCCTACGACCTCATGCGGGCGACCTTCCCCGCCGGAACCGTGACGGGCGCGCCCAAGATCCGGGCGATGCAGCTGATCGCGCAGTACGAGCCGGTGCAGCGAGGTTCGTACGCCGGGGCGCTCGGATATTTCGGCTACGACGGAAACATGGACACGTGCATCACGCTGCGGACGGCACTGCTGAAGGACGGCATGATCCACATCCAGGCGGGGGCCGGAGTCGTCGCCGATTCGGTGCCCAGTTCCGAATATCAGGAAACGATCAGCAAGGCATCCGCACTTTTCAAAGCCGTCGAGATGGCAGAGCGCTTCTAGCGCTCGCCCCCCCCGTTCGGCACTAACCCGGATATTTCTTAGCGCGGAAAGGAAGGCCGGGTGCGAATCCTGCTAAGTCGTTGGTGTGAACAAAGCGACCGAAGCACAGACGAACACCCGGCCTTCGACAGACTGTCAGCACGAAGCGTTCCTGTTTCAAGAACTCGGTGAGCGCAAAGTGCAGGCGGAGTTTTCCGCCGGTCGGCTCTCGAGCGATGGCGGGGTGCTGCTGGTGCGCCAGATCGATCATGGGATGGGGGTCGTGCGTTCGCTGGCGCGCTGCTTTGAGGACCGGCGCGATCGACGCTTCGTCGATCATTCGATCGAGGAGTTGCTGCGACAGCGCATCCTCGGGCTGGCGCTGGGCTACGAAGATATCAACGACCACGAGCAGCTGCGTTACGATCCGCTGCTGGCCGTCGCCTGTGAGAAAGCCGACCCGCTGGGCCGCGACCGGCTCCACGACGAGGGCGTGGCGCTGGCCGCGGCGGCGACGCTCAATCGGCTGGAACTGTCGAACAACAAGCACACCCGCAGCCACAAGCTGCCGCACGATCCGGCGAAGGTGGAGCAGTGCCTGCTGACGCTGGCGGTGCGCTGCCTGCCCCGGCACGCGAAGGAGATCGTGCTCGACCTCGACAGCATGGGCCACCTCGTGCACGGGTTGCAGGAAGGCCGGCACTTCCACGCGTACTACGGCGATTACTGTTACCGGCCCCTGTATATCGTGGCCGGCGATGTGGTGCTGTGGGCGCAACTGCGCACCAGTGATCAGGGCGACGCCGACGGCGTGGTGGCGGCGCTGGGGAAAGTCGTCGCGGCGGTCCGGCAGCGCAGTCCCAAGGCGCGGATCATCGTGCGCGGCGACAGCGGCTTCTGTCGTGACGACATCCTCGGCTGGTGCGAGACGCACGCGGCATATTACTGCCTGGGGCTGCAGAGGAATCCGGTCTTGGTGGAGCGACTGGCGCCAACGCTGGCGGCGGCGCGCATGAAGCATTGTTTGTGCGGCGGGGTGGCGGTGCGCGAGTTCGCCGAGTTCGACTATCGCACGCGGTCCAGCTGGAGCCGCGCGCGGCGAGTGGTCGGCAAAGCCGAGGTGATGGCGGCGGGGGACAACCCGCGCTTCGTGGTGACCAATCTGCCGGCCGGCGGTTTTCAGCGCGAAACGGATCGGACGCGGTTCGAGCCGGCGCGGCTGTATGAGGAAGTCTATTGCGGGCGAGGGCAGATGGAGAACGTCCTCAAGCAGCAGGTGCTCGACTTGCAGGCGGACCGGCTCAGCACCCATCACCTGGCGAGCAACCAATTGCGCCTGTGGTTGGCGGCTTTCGCGTACCTGTTGCTCGAGCGGGTGCGCGCGATCGGTTGCCGCGGCACGGCGCTCGCTCGCGCGACGGTCGGCACTATCCGGCTGCGGCTGCTGAAGGTGGCCGCAGCAGTGACGGTGAGCGTACGACGTGTGCTTGTGCGCTTCAGCGCCGCGCATCCGCTGCAGATGCTGTTCCGCCAGTGCCACGCCCGGCTGATGCGCTGGGGCGCACCGGCCGGCTAACCGCCCCTTCCGGCACGGCACCTCGATCAACGCCATGCGGCCCGATGCCCTCGGCCGGCGGGGGCAACGTCGGCGCGCGGCCGGAAAAATCCGAGAAAACGCTCAGCCTGCGCCGTTCAGCTGCGCCTTGCCGCCTCGCGCCGCCGTAAACACGCCACCGCCGCGTTCGCCCGCTGAGAAAACCAGCCCCCACCGCTCAGTCGCGTCTCGCGTGTGAAATATCCGGGCTAAAGCGCATCGATCTGCAGCTGCCCGACGGCTTGGCAGATCCCGCCCGAAGATCAGCGAAACGATGCAATAGCTAAGCTACGTATATATCGTGGTTTATCGCTATCGTTGAGGCGGGAGTCTTCCGAAGGGGGCACGAATTCCCCTAGGGCTCGTTTTGGCTGGGTCATGCTGTCCCGTCGCCCGGCGTGGATGCGCCAGATCCGCGCGAGATGCCACGCTTTTGAGGAAACCTGCGGGGCGGCCAAGCGTAATCTTATTTGGAACAGTGTCAGCTACAGTTCGGGAACACACGAGCGTCTGGCGCTTCTAACTCATCACACGCATCATCATGTCCCTCAAAACCAAATCCCCCACCGCAGTCGCCGATCCCGAAGGTTTCGCACCTCAAACCGTCGAGATACAGGACGCCCCACCGTCCTTCCTGGAGAAGCCGGATCGGGCCGTAGCCGAACAGGTCGCTCATGGCGACCGCAGCAATCTGCAACTCTATCTTCAGGAGATCGGGAAGACCCCGCTTCTGACGATCGAGGAAGAAGTGGCGCTCGCGAAGCGCATCCGCCGGGGCGACAAGGAAGCCCGCGACCACATGATCAAGGCCAACCTTCGGCTCGTCGTGAAGATCGCGATGGACTACAAGGACTTCGGCCTGCCGTTGCTGGACCTGATCAGCGAGGGCAACATCGGCCTCATCAAGGCGGTCGAGCGGTTCGATCCGCGTAAGGGCGGCAAACTTTCGACGTACGCCGCCTGGTGGATCAAGCAGTCGATCAAGCGGGCGCTCGCCAACCAGTCCAAGACCATCCGGCTGCCGGTTCACTTGGTGGACAAGATCTCGAAAATGCGCCGGACGGCGATGGCGTTGACGGAGGAACTCGGCCGCGAGCCCACGGATGAAGAGTTGGCGATCGAACTTCAAATCCCGACGAGCAAGGTGGCTCATCTCAAGTCGGTGAGCGTCCGTCCGGCCTCGCTCGACGCCCCGGTGGGCGACGAGGGTGATTCCGCGACCTTCGGCGAAATTGTCGGTGACGACAACGCCGTGAGCCCGTTCGAGGGCCTGCGCGAAAAGAACCTCAACTCGGACCTGCACGCCATGGTTGCGTCGCTCGACGATCGCGAAGCGGAAATCATCCGCCTGCGCTTCGGCCTCGACGGCAAGGACGAGCTGACGCTGGAGGAGGTCGGCAAGCGATTCCACGTCACGCGTGAGCGGATCCGGCAGCTCGAGTACCTGGCGCTTTCGAAGATGCGCAAGGCCATGGCGAAGCATGAGGCGATTCGCTCCTCCGAGGAAATCCAGGAGGAGGACCGCGTCCGCCAGCGCATGGATGTGATCCGGGAATTCATCGAGGCGAAATCAAAGCGCGGACCGAGACCGGGCCGCAACTGATCCCCAGCATTCACCCGGCCGGCGGTTTGTCCGCCGGCCTTTTTTTGGTGCGCCCGGCAGGGCGCACCTGCTGGACAGTGAACATGAGTAAACACACATGTAAGTCTGTTGACCGCCCTGCAGAGGGAAGGTCTAGCCGAAGGGCAACTGCGGCGTCGCGAGGCGACCGTGGGAAGGAAGCCCATGGCAAAGCGCTGGCCTGACGAACAGGAATCGCATGAGGCGTACGCGTTGGGCGAGGAGGCCAATATCTCTAAAGCCCGAAGTCTGCACGGAAAGCGCGTACGTAGATGCGGCAGGCATAAGCGTGAAGGCAGGTGCGCATTACCCGGGGAGATCTGTGGAGCCGCTCGCGAGGGCTACCAGCGTCGGAAGGCGCCGGGACAAGTCCGCAGAAGTCAGCCGAGGTCATAGTAGCCCACGATCAGGGGTGAAGGATCGAACCGAAAGAGGACGGTGCAAACCGAATCCATGAACCTGCGTGAAGCAGCAGAAGAGTCCGCCGCGTATCGGACTGCCGTGGGCGAAGTCGCTGGCCGGAATGCCAGTGGGAACGCGCAAGGTGCGGCAAGCGCAGCATCGGAGGAAAGTCACTGCATCGGGCAAGGGACGGGACTGATCGAGCAGATGATCGAACGCGGCAACCTGAACGCCGCGTGGAAACGGGTCAGTCGGAACCAAGGAGCGGCGGGAGTCGATGGGCTCGACCTCGAGCGCACGGCGACGCTGATCCGAAAAGAGTGGGACCAGATCGAGGCGCTGCTGCGGGCGGGCCGATATCGGCCAGAGCCAGTCAGACGCGTCGAGATCCCAAAACCCAACGGCGGAATCCGCCTGTTGGGAGTCCCGACGGTACTGGATCGGTTCTTACAGCAGGCGGCGCTTCAGGTGCTCAGTCCGTTGTTCGAGCCGCACTTCTCGGAGCACAGCTATGGGTTTAGGCCCGGACGCAGTGCGCACCAAGCAGTGCTCGCCGCGCGCGGGTACCAGCGTGCCGGGAAGCGATGGGTGGTGGACATTGACCTCGCGAGTTTCTTCGACGAGGTGAACCACGACCTGCTGATGGCCAGAGTCAGACGCCGGGTGAAGGACGTACGGATGCTCAAACTCATCCGGGCGTTCCTGCAAAGCGGCGTGATGATCGGCGGGGTGAACCAGCCGAGCGAGAAAGGCACGCCGCAAGGCGGGCCGCTCTCGCCGTTGCTGTCGAATATCCTGCTCGATGATCTGGACAAGGAACTGGAGAAGCGAGGGCACCGATTCTGTCGCTACGCCGATGACTGCAATATCTACGTGGGCAGTCAAAGGAGCGGCTCCCGCGTGCTGGAATCGCTGACCCGGTTGCTCGAAGGGGGGATGAAGCTGAAAGTCAACCGAGCGAAAAGCGCGGTGGATCGTCCGGTCAACCGGGTGTTCCTCGGCTACAGCTTCACCGTCCATCATCAGACGAAAATCCGGGTGCCGGCGAAGACCTGTCAGAAAATGAGGGCCAAAGTGAAGGAGCGCTTCCGCGAGGCGCGCGGGCGAAACGTGGAGCGGTTTATCCGCGAAACGCTAAACCCGCTGCTTCGGGGATGGATGAACTACTTCCGCCTCAGCGAGACCAAGGGGTTCGCAGCGGAACTGGACGGCTGGATCAGGCGGCGGCTGCGCGGCGTGATCTGGCGACAGTGGAAACGCCCGGCCACGCGATACCGGCGCCTCCGGGCGCTTGGTCTCGACGAGGCCCGGGTGCTCGCCAGCGGACACAACGGCCGCGGGGCATGGTTCAACAGCGGCGCTTCGCACATGCATGCCGCCTTTCCGACAAAGGCGTTGGCCGACATGGGCCTTATAAACCTGCTCGAAACATTAACGGTCTATGCCAAATCCTCCTCTTAAGGAACCGCCGCGATACGTGAACCGTACGTCCGGTGGTGTGGGAGCCAGGGGAGGGCAACCTCCCCGGCTACCCGATCCCGACGCGTCCTCCGCGCCTTGCACGGGAGATCGCCAACGGGCGTTGGCGGAGCGAACAACCCGGCCGGATGGGGGCTATTCGCGGAACTTCCCATCCTCCAGCGCTACGATGCGTTGGCCGTAGATCGGCCCCACAACCCCGCCCCCAAATGGCTCATCTCTTCCTCGCCGTATTTCTGCTCGTGTTCGGATTGAACCTCCTGATCGGAGTGGCGATTCCTGGCTGGATCATCGGAATTCTGGCGCTGATCGCAGGTATACTTTTGCTCGCCGAACATTTCGGCGTCAGCCGGCGCGTGCCGTGATCCACGTTGCGCCGGGGTAGTCCCGGTCCCGACCACCGGCTTTTGGGTCGCCTCGGCTCCCTCCCGGGCGCGCGACAGGGGCTCACCGGTCCGTCGGCCAAAACTCCGCCGTACGGCCGCCGCCAACATTTCGGTGGGGGCTGGGCATCGTCTTTGCGGCGCCGCAATCCCCCACACCTGCGGTGTTCACTGCATCGCTTCCTGCGTGGCGAGTGATTCTTCACGTTCTTTCTTCGCGCTCGCGGGCGGGGCCATCGGACTGTTTAGGATCAGCTCCCTCGAGAACCTGCCTCTTTTCGCCACCGCGCCAGCCCGATGCTCGAACGAATCTTCCGCCTGTCCCAGCATGGCACCACCGCCGGTCGCGAAATGCAGGCGGGCCTCACGACCTTCGCCGCGATGGCGTACATCCTGGCTGTCAACCCGGCAATCCTGTCCGCGACCGGCATGGACAAGGGCGCACTCGTGACCGTCACCGCCCTCACCGCGGCGGTGGCGACCACGATCATGGCGTTGCTCACGAACTACCCCATTGCCCTCGCGCCGGGCATGGGAATCAACGCGTTCTTCACCTATACGATCTGCCTGGGGAAAGGCGTGCCGTGGCCGGAGGCGCTCGGGATGGTATTCATCAATGGGGCGATCTTCCTCGTGCTCTCGGTGACAGGCGTGCGCGAAAAGATCATCGCCGCGATTCCTCCCGCGCTGAAGATCGCCGTGACGTGCGGGATCGGGCTGTTCATCGCCTTCATCGGGCTGAAGAACGGCGGAGTGGTCGCGGCGAGCCCCGACACTTTCGTGACGCACGGAGACTTCGCGTCCGCCCCGGTCGCGCTGTGCCTCGCCGGCATCGTGCTCACGGCCATCCTGGTCGCACGTCGCATTCCCGGGGCCATCGTGCTGGGAATCGCGATCATCACGATTCTCGGGTTGTTCGTGCCGGCTGGTCCGGGCGCGAGGGTTACCCGACTGCCGGATCACTTCATCGCGGCGCCCGACTCCGCGGCTCCGGTCTTCCTCGAGCTGACGTTCCATTTCCTGCGCAGCGCGCCGGCGTTCCTGCAGGCGGTGCCCCTCATCCTCACGCTCCTGCTCGTCGACATGTTCGACAACATCGGCACGCTGATCGGAGTCACGAAGCGCGCGGGTTTTCTGCAACCGGACGGCACGCTGCCGCGCGCCGGCCCGGCACTGATCGCCGATTCCATCGCCACGCTGCTGAGCTCGCTGTTCGGCACCTCGACAGTTGTAAGCTACATCGAATCGGCCGCGGGGGTCGAAGCGGGCGGCCGGACCGGCCTGACGACGCTCACGACCGCCGCGCTCATGCTCCTCGCCCTGTTCTTCACGCCTCTGATCCTGGCCGTGCCGGCGGCGGCGACGGCCCCGGCTCTGGTCATCGTTGGCGTCTTCATGATGCAGTCGGTGACCGAGATCGACCTGAACGACTTCACGCTCGCCGCGCCGGCGGTGCTGACGATCATCGCGATTCCTCTCACGTTCAGCATCGCGGAAGGAATCGGGCTGGGGCTGATTTCCGCCACGATATTGGCGCTGGCGCTTGGCCGGCCGAAGTCGATGACCCCTGTCGGGTACGCCGGTTGCCGCGGTTTTCTTCCTCGAATTTTTCGAGCTCTGGCCGTTTCGCAGCTAGTCTAGTCCGGGCCGGGGTCTGGCGCCTCCCTGCGCGCGTTTCGTGTCCCGATTTAGCCGATCCGCGTCAACGAAGAACCCCGGCGGCCGCCGGGGTTGATGGGCTGCGGGAATGAAATCGCGGGCTGCTTATTTCCGGGGCTTCACCAGCCCGAGCGCCTTCTTGATGTTCTGCACGCTCGGCAGCGAAATTCCGACCGTCTTCGCGATTTCGGCGCCGGTCTTTCCGCCCTCGACCATGGCCTTCACCTTGGCGCGCGTTTCGGGCGTGATGACCGCCCGCTTGCGGCGTTTGGAGCTCGCGGCAACGGGCTTGGCGCCACCGCGTGCCCTTCCGCGGCCCGCCGCGCGCACGGCGGCGAAGAACTCGTTGAGGCTGTCAAACCCGTACTTTGCAGGCAACGCGGCCAGCTCGCGGTTGAGCTCCGTGGCAATGCTCTTTTCCAGTTCGGCAACCTTGGCTTTGGTCTTCGCCAGGGTCTTGATTTTTTCGGTGACCATAGTGGGACCCCAAAACTAGCGCGTCACCGGACTATAGCAAGCCATGTATATACAAATTCCTGCCTTCTATCAAAACGCCTGCCCCTTGCAGGCCCGGGGGGAAATATCACCGCTTGAAACTTCAGCCGCCGATCGGGCTTGCGAGAATATGCAAGATGCCGACGTTTGTTCCCCATGCCGCGGATTCCCATCGAGGACAATTTCACCGACGTAATAGCAAAGGCGCAGCGCGGGCTGGCCATCTCCGATCCGGATCTGGCTGCGCGGGCTGGCGTATCCATGGCGGAACTCGCGGCGGTGCGCGGCGGCCGCGCGATTCCGGCCGTGCTCCGCCGCCTGGCGCGGCATCTGCGCCTGGGGCCGGATGCGCTCGAGGCGCTGGCCGCCCACGCCTGGTATCCGGACCAGCCGGTGTTTCCCGCGGGTTTCGCGGCTTTCAACACCGCGCTCGAGGACATGACGGTCAACAGCTACCTGATCTGGGATGCCCGTTCGAGGCTCGCGGCGGCGTTCGACACCGGCGCGCGGTGTGACGCCATGCTCGATACGATCCGCGCCGAGCGCCTGACGCTGCGGTATGTGTTCATTACGCACACCCACGAGGATCACGTCGCCGACCTCGACCGACTCGCCGACGGGACCGGCGCGGAGGTTTGGTCGAGCGAACTCGAGCCCGTGCCGCGTCCGGGGGCAAAGACGTTCAAGGAAAATGCTCATTTCCACGTCGGCCCACTGGCGATCAAGACGCTGTTGACGTCCGGACATTCGCCGGGTCTGACCACCTATTACGTCACGGGGCTGAGTTGGCCGCTGGCCATTGTCGGTGATGCGATCTTCGCCGGTTCCATGGGCGGAGCGGGAGAAGCGCACGAGCAGCAATTGCGTAACAACAAGGAAAAGATCCTCACCCTTCCGCGCGACACGGTGCTCGCTTGCGGCCACGGCCCCCTGACCACGCTCGGCCAGGAAAAGCGGCATAATCCGTTCTTCGCCCGCTGACCGGAGCCAGGCGGAACCTGGCCGCGAGGCGGCGCGGAGCTGGTGGCCGGGGTATTGGCGAGCATCGGCGCCTTGCGCCCGGACGGGTCCGGCTCGCACCGGTCGTTCCGATCCCCGGATTCTCGCGAAAATTTGGAGGCGCGGGCCGGAATTGAACCGGCGCATAGAGGTTTTGCAGACCTCGGCCTTACCACTTGGCTACCGCGCCTCAACTGCCAGCCGTTCGCCGGAACCTTCCTTGCACAAATCGTAACCCCCTGAAGCGGAATCACGGGCGGAAAGAACGCTGCTGAACCGGTGCGCTGCTGACTGAGTCGAAGTTACTACGTCGCGGCCAAAGTCAACGGCAAGGATAATTCCCGGCCGGGTGCAATCTTCAGACTCCTGGTTTGCATTTGGGCGTCCCGGCGGCGGCCTTCGGCTTGGCTGTTCAAATCGATCGCCAGCGAGAGGCAACTGCAAAGCGCGGAACGCTTCCCACGGCTCTGGGGTGTTCCAGCAATCGACACCCGTTAGACGAGCACCCCATAACATCCTTGTTTTATGCAGATTAGTCGACATCGCCTCCAAACGATGTGACAGCCGTCGCGTCTGCGCATTTTATGGGGTTAATACCCTAGTTTAGGAGTGACATTTCGTTCAAGTTACGCACGCTCCAACCCGATCTGTACTGCGGAGCTTCCATGTACGCCCACCAATCACGCTCCGGCCGCGGTTTCGCGAATGCGCTCCTGGCAATCGCGGGACTGGTCGTGTGCAGTGGGACAGTGAAAGGTCAGCTGGTGGTCGTGAACCAGACATTCACCGGTACGACCGCCCCCGGTTGGACGCTTGGTGGCACCGGCTTCACCCCCGTGCTGACGGCGGCGCAAGGCATCGATCCGAACGGCAGCGGATGGCTGAGGTTGACCAGTTCGGCGGGCAACGAATCGACCTACGCTTACAACTCGACCGCGTTCGCCGCGACCAGCGACGGCGTCGGGACCACGATCGCGGCGAAGTTCAGCTACGCGAGCTACAACGGTTCCGGTGCCGACGGCATCACTTTCTTTCTCGCCGCCGCACCCGCGAACGGCAGCACGTTCACGCCCGGTGCGTACGGCGGCAGCCTCGGATATGCCCAGAAAACCCTGGCCGGCGGCGGCGAGGCGAACATCCCCGGCATGAGCGGCGGCTACATCGGGCTCGGCATCGACGAATTCGGCAACTATGCCGGAGCCACGGAGGGCCGTATCGGAGGCGTCGGTACCACGCTGGCGGGTTACCCGAACGAAATCTCGGTCCGGGGTCCGGGCAGTGGCTACAACGGATACGAATATCTCGGCGGCACCGGCGCGCTCGGCACGCAGCTCGCGTTCCCCACCTCGACGACGCGACCCACCGGAAACAACGCGCGCACCTTCGAGATCACCATCAGCGCGACCAATCAGCTGACGGTCTACATGCAGGTCGGAGCGGGCCCGATGACCTCGCTGTACTCGATCGATCTGTCCGGCTACGCACGTCCCGACAATCTGATCATGGGATTCACGGGCAGTACCGGTGGAGCCACCGACATCCATGAGATCCAGGGTTTGTCGCTGACCAGCATGGCCGCCCGCCTCTGGACCAACAACGGGGGCACGAGCACGTGGGGCAGCAGCTCGAACTGGAACGGGTCCAGCGGCGTCATCCCCACCACGGGCGCCGACGTTCTGTTCGACAACACGTTCGTGAGCTCGGCGCAGGCGATCAACGTCAACCAGAACCGCGTCGTCCGCGCCGTTATGTTCGACGCCCCGTTCTCCTACACGCTGAGCAACGGCAGCCTCGAGTTCGGCGACCAGGGCGTGCTCGGTCCCTCCGGCATCTTCGTTTCCCAGATCCATGGGTCGGCCACCCAGACGATCAATTCGAACCTCTCACTCGACAATTCGATCGAGATCAAGAACGGCTCCGCCGGAACCCTGAACCTGACCGGCGCGATCGCCACGGGCACCAGCACGACAGCGCCGAACGCGATCCTCCTGGAAGGCGCCGGGAACACGTCCATTTCTGGAGCAATCTCCGGCACGGCCTCGCTCACGAAAAACGACAGCGGCAATGTCAGCCTTTCCGGCAACAACAGCGGCTACACCGGCGCAACCACGCTGAACGCCGGGACGCTCACGCTCGATTCGAACAACGCGCTCGGCACCGGCACGAGCGCGGTCTCGCTCTACGGCGGAACCCTTGCGTCGTCGAACGGCAGCTCGACCAATCGCAACCTGACGCTGCTCGGCGACGCCGGACTGAGCAACCTCTCCACGACCGGCACCCTGACCCAATCCGGCGCGAATCGCACATTGACGATGAGCGGCGCCACGCAAACCGGCGCGGTCAACCTGTCCAACAACAACACCGGGCGGACGCTGACAGTCGAGGTGGACAGCGGCGTGTCGACGATCTCCGGCGTGATCCAAAATGGAGGCACCGCGGCGGGCAATCTGACCAAGACTGGCGACGGCGTGCTGACGCTCGGTGGAGTGAACACTTTCACGGGCACGACGAGCGTGAACGCCGGCACGCTCCGGCTGGGTAACAACGACCGGCTGGCGACAAATCCGTTGGTCCTGGCGGGCGGCACTCTGGATCTGAACAACTTTTCGGAAAAGGTCGGCACCCTCACCTTCTCCAACGGCGGGACGATCGATTTCGGCACCGGGACGAATGGAAACACTTTCGTCTTCGGCACGCTGTCGACCAACTCCACGGGCATTCTCACGATCCAGAACTGGGACAGCACCGTCGACGTGCTGGCGAGCACGCAGCGGGGCATCAGCACGACCCTGCTCAATTCGATCTATTTCGCCGGCTACGGTTCCGGCTCGGTCGAAGACGGGGGCACGAGCGACACCGGCAACGGCGAAGGCTACGCCTACCATATTAATCCGAACAGCACGTTCCTCAGCTGGAGCGGCGGCAGCAATGCGAACAACAACTGGAGCACGGGCGCCAACTGGGCCGGCGGCGTGGCACCTTCGACCTCGACCACATCGACGCAGAAGCTGAACTTTACCGGCACGACCCGGCTCGGCCCCTCCATGGACCGGAGCTATTCCGCGAACTCGCTCAGGTTCGACCCGAACGCCGGCGCCTTCTCGATCACCCTGAATGCGAACACGCTGACGCTGCGCGGCAACGTGCCGAGCATCATCCAGCAGTCGGATTTCGACCAGGCGATCACGAGCGGTACCATCATCTTCTCCGCCGGCACCAACGGTGTCGTCGACGTCTCGGGGGCGGGCCGGCTCACGATCGGCTCCGCGCTGAGCGGCTCGGGCAACATCAACAAGCTCAGCAGCGGCACCCTGGCGCTCGCCGGCAACAACTCCGCGTTCAGCGGCGCCATCCACGTGTCCGAGGGCCTGCTCCAGGTTTCCGGATACAACAGCGTTCTCGGCACGGGCGCCACCGCGGTGGACTCCGGGGCCACCCTGCGGATCGCCGATGGCCGCACGCTGGCCAACTCGATCACGGTGAGCGGCGTGGGCCTGAACAATGCGGGCGCGCTCGACGTCGCCGCCGGTGCCGGCAATACCGCCACCCTTTCCACCGCGCTGACGCTCGGCGGTGACAGCACGATCCAGGTCGAGTCCGGCACGCTCGCGCTCGGCGCCGGCGTCACCGGCACGGACCACGCGCTGACGATGACGGGCGCGGGCAATGCGACCGTGACCGGCGCCCTCGCCCTCGGCACAGCCGGAGTGACATTCAATGGCACCGGAACGACCACCTTCACCGGAGCCGCCAACTCCTACACCGGCTTGACGACCGTCAACAGCGGCACGCTCGTACTCAACAAGGCGGCCGGCGTGACCTCGGTGGCCGGCGATCTGGCGATCAGCGGCGGCACGGTCAACCTCGCCGCGAGCGGCCAGATCGCCAGCAGCAGCGCGCTGACGATGACCACCGGCGCGTTCGCGCTGCAGAACGGGAGCAGCAACACCCTGACGACCGTCAACACCTCCACCGGCTCGAACATCGGGTTGAGCGCGGGTTCCACCCTGACGGTCAACGGCACCGGCGTGAGCACGATCAACGGCACGGTCTCGGGTGCGGGTGCGCTGAATACGGTGGGCACCGGCACGGTCGTCCTGGCCAACACCAACACGTACTCGGGCGGGACGTCGATGATCGGCGTCGTGGCCGCGATGGCCAGCGGCTCGCTCGGAACCGGCGCGGTCTCGATCGGAGCCGGCGGCAATCTGCAGGTCCAGAACAACATCACCCTGGCGAACACGCTGACCTTGAACAGCGCCGGCACGAACGCCAGCGACGGCGCGATCGAAAGTGTTTCCGGGAGCAACGTGATTTCCGGCGCCGTCAACCTGACCGGCAATTCCCGGATTCAAACCGACTCCGGCACACTGACGCTCTCCAACACGGTCGGCGTCGGCACGAACACCTTCACCATCGGCGGCCAGGCCGACACGGCAATCTCCGGAATCATCTCGGGCGCCGGCAACCTGACGAAGAACGGCACCGGGAGCCTCCTGCTGAGCGGCGCGAACACGCTCTCCGGCAACATCGAGATCGATGCGGGCAAAATCACGCTCGGCGCCAGCAACGTGCTCGCGGACGCCTCGACGCTCGTGCTGAAGGGCGGCACGCTGGCCGTGGGCGGCAGCTTCAGCGACACGGCGGCGAACCTCCTGCTACAGGCGAACTCGACAATCGATTTCGGCAAGAACACCAGCACGCTGACGTTTGGGAATGTCAGCCGCACCGGCGGGACACTCACGATCGACAACTGGGCGGGAAACCCCTTCGGCGCCGGCAGCAGCCAGTTGCTCTTTTCCAATTCGCCGACCGGCTTCACCGGCGGCACGGTGCTCAACGAAATTTCCTTCACGGGCTACGGGTCCGGGGCGATCCGGCTGGCCGGCGGCGAGATCGTCCCCAACACCGGCGGCGGCATTTATGTGTGGGCGCTGTCGACCGGCGGCACCTGGGACACCACGACCAACTGGACGCCCAACGGAACGCCGCACGGCATCGGCGACACCGCCATCCTGAGCAACAGCACCGGCAGTGCCTCGACGATCGATCTTCACGGCGCCGACCGGACCTTGGGTTATCTCACCATCGACAGCACGAAGAGCTACCTGGTCTCCGGCGCAACGAACAATCTGATCTTCGACGTCAACGCCGGCAGCGCCCAGCTCATCAACAACAACACGGGCTCCTCGACGATCTCCGCGGGCATCCGGTTAAATGACGCGTTCGCGATCACGCAGAACGGCACCGGCAACCTGATCGTCAGCGGCGGTATCTCCAGCGCGGCAGCCCAAAACATCACGGTCCTGGTCAACGACACCGACGGCAACCCTGCCACCGGGACCGTGGCGCTCAACGGCGCGATCGCGACGGGCGCCGGCTCGCTGACCAAGAACGGCGGCGGCACGCTCACGCTCGGCGGCGCCAACACCTACACGGGCGGCACGACGATCAACGGCGGCACGCTCGCCATCGGCGCCGACAACAATCTCGGCGGAACCTCCGGCGCGCTGTCGATCAACGGCGGCACGCTCGAGAACACCGCCAGCATGTCCCTTTCCGCGACGCGCTCCGTCACCGCCGGCGCGGCCGGCGCCACATTTCTCACGGACAGCGGTACGACAATCACCTACAACGGCGTCCTGACTGGTTCCGGCACGATCAACAAGACGGGCGCCGGCACGTTCACGACCGGTGGCGCTGGCGCCAACACCAACACGGGGGCGCTGAACATCAATGCCGGCACGTTCGAGATCACGAAGAGCGCGAACGTCTCGGCCATCGACGACAATGCCGCGGTCACGATCGCGAACGGGGGCACGCTGAGGTTCAATGGCGCGGCCGCCGCCTACGGCTCGGAAACGATCGGTAGCCTCGACGGCGCGGCGGGTTCGACCGTCAACAACGCCAGCCTCAACGTCCTGACGCTGGCAGTCGGCGCCAACGGCGCGAGCTCGACATTCGCCGGCACGATTCAGAACTCCGGAGCGGCCCTGTCGCTCACGAAGACGGGTTCCGGCACGCTGACGCTCACGGGGGCCAACTCCTACACCGGCGCCACGGCCGTCACCGCGGGAACCCTGAACATTCAGAACTCCCTGGCATTGGGCGGCACGGGGGCGGGCACCTCCGTCACGGCCGGTGCCACTCTCGCGCTCCAAGGCAATCTCGCAGTTGGGGCCGAGGCCCTCACCCTCAACGGCACCGGCGTCGGCGGAAATGGCGCCCTGCGCAACGTGAGCGGAACCACGACCTTCGGCGGCGCCATCACGCTGGGCTCCGCTGCCACGATCCGGGCCGACGCCGACTCCCTGACCCTGACCGGCGGCGTTGCCGGTGCGGGTCAGGCGCTGACAGTCGACGGACCAGCGGCCCTGACGATCGCGACCACCGGGATCAACACGGGGACGAATGGAACGCTGGTCAAGAACGGCGCCGGACGCCTGACCATTTCCGCCGCCGGCAACTACACCGGTGCCACGACGATCAACGATGGCACGCTGGAAATCCAGAACGCCAACGCGCTCGGCGCCACCGGCGGTGCCGGAACCACGGTGGTGAACGGCGCGACCCTCGCCATCTCCGGCGGCATCACGACCGCGGAAACGCCGATCGCGCTGAACGGAACCGGCGACGGCTCGGGCGGTGCGCTGCGCAGCTTGAGCGGCACCAACGTCCTGTCAGGCGCCGTCACGCTGCAATCGACCAGCACGATCGGCGTCGATGCGGGCACGCTGACGGTGAATGGCGCCGTCACCGGAGCCGGCTCGACCCTCAACAAGATCGGCTCCGGCACCCTCGTCCTCGGCAGCACCGGGAACACGTACAGCGGCGGTACCGCGGTATCCGCCGGCACGGTGCAGATCGGCGCGGACGCGAATCTCGGCGCGGTGCCGGGTGGCGCGACGCCGGGCAACGTCACCCTCAACGGCGGCACGCTCGCCACGACGGCCACGATGACGCTGAGCACGAATCGCGGCGTCGCCCTCGGCGATGCGGGCGGCACGCTCAGCACGGCGACGGGAACGACCCTGTCCTACGCCGGGGTCGTCGCAGGCACGGGCATGCTGACCAAGACCGGCGCCGGCACGCTCACGCTCACCGGCGCGAACACCTACAGCGGCGGAACGACGCTCGCGGGCGGCACGCTAAGCATCAACGCCGACGCACGCCTGGGCGCGGCCCCGGGCTCCAAGACCGCGAACAACATCACGTTCGACGGCGGCACGCTGCAGACGACCGCGAGCATTGGGTTCAACGCCAACCGCGGCATCACGGTGAACTCGGGGGGTGGCACGCTCAACGTGGCGAACGCGACGACGGTCTCCTTCGGCGACGGCATCAGCGGCAACGGCGCACTGACGGTCGCGCTCAATACCTCGGGTTCGCTGGCGTTCACTTCCAACGTCAACTTCACCAACGGGACGCTCCTGCTGAGCGGCGGCACGCTTTCGATTTCCGGTGTCAACCTGTCCGTGGGCACCTTCCACATCACCGGCAGCACGACGCTCGATTTCGGGAACGCCACCACGTCCTCGCTCACCGCCACCAACTTCATCGTCGACGCCGGTGCGCTGGTCACCGTGGTCAACTGGGTGAACGGAGTGGACTATTTCCTGGCCGATCACTGGTGGACGGACGGGACCATGACGACGGAGGCCCCGTACAACACGCGAGGCGGCGCGCCGGAAAACCGCATCCAATTCAGCGGCTACACGCCCAACAACACGGAGTGGGCGCCCTACGACCAGAACCTGGCGCAGATCACGCCGGTGCCCGAGCCGCGGACCTATGGCATGATCCTGCTCGGAGCGTGCGTGGCGTTCCTCGGCTGGCGGCGGTGGAAGTCCATCCGGGCCGCCGCCTGATCTCGGCTGGCGGCGGTGCTTGCGGTGGGAGAGGTTTCCTCCTTACGCATTGGGGCACATGGGCACCACTGTCTTCACGATCGCGAACCAAAAGGGCGGAGTTGGGAAAACGACCACGGCGGTCAACCTCTCGGCGGCGCTCGCGGAGAAGAAGATCCCCACCCTGCTGGTCGACCTCGACCCCCAGGCGAACGCGACGAGCGCGATCGGAGTCGAGAAGGTGCCGGGAAAAAGCCTTTACGGACCGCTGCATCACGAAGGCACCGCCGCGGAAATGGTGGTCGCGACGCAGTACGAGCACCTGTGGCTGATTCCGAGCGAGGAGGACCTGGCGGCGGCGGAGATCGAACTCGCGCAGACGGAGAACTACCTGCTCCGGCTGCGCTCCGTGCTCGAGCCGGTCAGAAACAGCGGCACGTACCGCGTCATCATCATCGACTGCCCGCCGGCGCTGGGGATGCTCTCGATGAACAGCCTGGCGGCGGCCAACCACCTGCTGATCGCGCTCCAGTGCGAATACATGGCGCTCGAGGGCCTCGGCCAGATCCTGCGGAACGTCGACCGGCTGAAATCCGCGCACATCAACGACGACCTGGATCTCGGGGGAGTCGTCATGACGATGTTCGACATGCGCACGAACCTCTCGCGCCAGGTGGTCGACGAGGTGAAGAAACATCTCCCGGACAAGATTTTCAAGACGGTGATTCCACGCACGGTGCGCCTGAGCGAGGCGCCGAGTTTCGGCAAGACGATCTTCGCGTACGACAACCACAATCCGGGCGCATCCGCGTACCGCCAGCTCGCCCGCGAGGTGATCGAACGGTTCGGGTTGAAGGACGCGGGGGCCGCCTGAGCCGCCCCGGCCCGCCGGTCCGGGCGTGATCGCCCGGCCGAACCGCGCCCGGGGTGAATGCGACGGCGATCCGGACGGGCTTGCGCCAGCGGGCGCGCGCCGCTCAGTACTTGCTGCTCCTGCCCATGTTCTCGTCGCTGATCAAGTACCGGCATTCGTTCCTCGTCGGACTGCAGAGCAATCTCGTGTATCGCTGGAACTTTGCGGTCCGGGGGTTCTTTTCGTTCTTTCACCTCGGCGCCGTATTCATCCTTTGGACCGCGGCCTATGCCGGGGCGAATGCGATCGGCGGATTCGATCTGCGGCAGACGCTGACGTATTTCGTGACCCTGCTGATCCTGCAATTCTTCATCAGCGCGTTCAACGAGGACTATCAGATCAGCGAGGAGATCCGGAACGGCCTGATCAACCAGTTCCTGCTGAAGCCGATCAACTATTTCGGCTACCGGTTCAGCATCTTCGTCGCCGCACGCGTCGTTTCCGGCGCCCTGGTTTTCATCCCGCTGCTGATCGCATTTCCTCTGCTGAAGGACTCGCTGACGTATCCGCTGGACTGGTGGCGGTTCGCGCTCGGGGTCCCCGCGGTGCTGCTCTCCGGGCTGATCCAGTTCACGATCGCCTACTGCTTCGGCATGCTGACCTTCTGGTTCCTGGAGATCCAGGGATTCGTGATCCTGTCGATGGCCGTCGAGTCGGTGCTGGGCGGCCAGGTCTTCCCGCTGGACCTGCTGCCCCCGTGGGTGTTCAACGCGGCAAAGTACCTGCCATTCTACTACCAGATGTATTTCCCGGGGGCGATCCTCACCGGCCGGCTGAAGGAACCG
The DNA here is from genome assembly GCA_963705935.1 of uncultured Verrucomicrobiae bacterium. Classification (GTDB taxonomy): domain Bacteria; phylum Verrucomicrobiota; class Verrucomicrobiia; order Opitutales; family Opitutaceae; genus Opitutus. Next base: position 1,714,611 of record OY970130.1, read on the forward strand.
GCGGTCGTCCTTCAACAGATGGGCATCGAAGTCTGCTGGGCACTGGCGCTGCTCGGCCTGGCCCAGTGGCTGTGGGTCCGCGGGCTGCGGCGGCACACGGCGGTGGGAGGATGAATGCATTGCGGATTTTCGAATTCGGATTGCGGAATGGTGGCCGCCCGGCCGGGTGGATTCCCGGTTGTGGGTTTTCGCTTTAGGATTTCAGGCGCTTCGCCCTCCCCCAACCCGCCGGATTGAAATCCGCACTCCGCGGTCCAGAATCCGAAACTCCACGTGTTGCACTACCTTCGAATCTGGCTCGCCAGCGCGCGATACTCGCTTGTCCGGACGATGATGTTCCGGGGCGACTTCTTCGTCTGGTCTCTCGTCGAGCTGTTCTGGATGAGCGTGAACATCCTGCTGATCACCGTCGTCTATGAGCACACGAAATCGGTGGCCGGCTGGAGCAAGTACGAGATGATGCTCCTGGTCGGCACCTCGATGCTGATCCAGCGCTTCCTGATGGGCTTCTTCTGGAGCAGCATCTTCGAGATGGGGCGGAACGTCCGGACGGGAAACTTCGACTTCTTCCTCGCGCAGCCGGGCAACGTCATGTTCATGGCCACGACCCGGAAGCTCGATCCGGACGGGTTGGTGAACTCCGTCATCGCGGTGGCGGTGGTGGCGTACTCGGTCCGGCAGCTCGGCCTGCACCCCGGGGTGAGCGCGGTGGCGCTGTACGCGTTCCTCGTCTTCTGCGGACTGGTGATCCATTACAGCATACTCGTGCTCTCGATCTCGCTGGTCTTCTGGCTGACGAGCGCCCAAGGCGTCGAAGGGACGTATTTTGTGCTGACCGAATTCTCACGGCTGCCGCGCGAGGCGTTCAAGGGGCTGACCACCCAGGTGCTCTTCGTCTGGCTGCTGCCGGTGGTGGTCGTCAGCAACGTTCCGGCCCGGCTGCTGCTGGCCCGCTTCGACTGGACGCTCGGCGCCTGGCTGGCGGGCATCGCGGCGCTCTGGTTTGCGATCACCGTCTTCGTGTTCCAGCGGGGCCTCCGCCGGTACACCAGCGCGAGTTCCTGATGAACGCCGCCCTGGAAGAGCTGCAGCAACGCCTGACCTACACGTTTCACCGCGCGGACCTGCTGGAACGCGCGGTGACGCACCGGTCCTATCTTCCCCAGAACCCCGGGGTCGCCGAGAGCAACCAGCGCCTCGAATTCCTCGGGGATGCCGTGCTGCAGTTCGTGCTCACGGACGCGCTGTTCCAGCTTTTCCCGGCCGAGCGCGAGGGCGTTTTGAGCAAGCGCCGCGCGGCGCTCACCAAGGGTGTTTTTCTCGTCCAGCTCGCCCGCGAGATCCACCTCGACCGCTGCCTCCGGCTCGGCACGAGCGAAGAGACTTCGGGCGGCCGCCAGCGCGCCTCGGCGCTGGAGGACGCGTTCGAGGCATTGATCGGGGCCATCTACCTCGACAGCGAGATCTTCACCACGCGCCGGATCGTGCTCGCGCTGTACGGCAGCCTCGGCGACCGGCTGGAGTCGATGGAGCACGAGCAAAACCCGAAGGGCCGGTTGCAGGAACTGGTCCAGCCCAAACACGGCAACCAGGCGCTCCGCTACGAAGTGACGGGCACGGCGGGCCAGGACCATGCCCGCGCGTTCGAGGTGGCGGTGCGCTTGAACGAGCGGCTCCTGGGGTCGGGGCGCGGCGCGTCGAAGAAGCTCGCCGAGGAGGCGGCCGCCCGCGCGGCGCTCGCCCGGTTGCAGGCCGAAACGGGCGGCTGATCGCGCGCTTGCCGGATTGTGCTTTCGGCATTCGCGTGTTGGTTCGTACGCCCTGCCGTCCATGCCTGTCGTTGCCGCTGCCCGTTTCAAGCTCACCGGTGTCTGCCCGCCGGCACGCGGCGCCGTGCTGGCCGAGCTCACGCATGCCCATCCGTCCCCGGTGTGGGTCGTGGTCGCCGGCGATCTGAAGGCGGCGGAGCAACTCGCGGAGGACGTGGCGCTCTTTCACGGCGCCGCCCGGCACCCCGGTGTCCAAACGACGCTCGTGTTCCCCGAGTCGCTGCCGGAGTCACGGGACATGCGCGAAGCGTTCGCGGCATCGAACGACCGTTTCACCGTGCTTTCGAGATTGCGCGCGGTGCGGTCGACGCCGCACGCCGGCGAATCCCTCGTCGTCGTCACCACCCCGGGCGCGCTCCTGCAGCCGGTGCCGGCCGTGGAGGAGTTCGCGACCCGCGAGTTCCGGCTCGCCCGCGGCCAGAAGCAGCCGTTTCAGGGGCTGCTCGACCCGGCTGCACGAGCTGGACTATGATTGCGAAGCGGTGTGCGAGGCACCCGGCCAGTACGCCATTCGCGGCGGCATCATCGACGTCTATCCCGTCACCGCCAGCGAGCCCTACCGGCTCGACTTCTTCGGCGACGAGATCGAGCAGATCCGGGCGTTCGATCCGGTGACGCAGCGCTCGGGTGCGACACTGGAGGAAGTCACGATTTCGGCGTCGTCGCGCGTCAGGCTCGACCCCTCGAAGACCGGACTGGCCGACTACCTGTCACCCCGCAGCCATCTCGTGTTCATCGAGCCCGCCACGCTGGACGAGTCGCTCGCCGCGCCGGCGCGGGAGGACGCCGGCGGGCTGAAGGCGCTGCTGGAGAAATGCGCCGCCGCCTTCGGCGTGAGCGACCTCGACGAGGCCAGCGTGCTGTTCGAAAACCCGGAGCACGAGGTCACCTGGGACTCGGAAAGCCTCGTGCACCACCGCGCGTATCCGGAAGACTCGCTCGTCGCGCAGGAACGCCTGGTCATGGAGGAGGAGGCGCGACGCCGGTTCCTGCGCCAGGTCTGGGTGTGGCAGGAGGAGGGATACGGAGTCGCATTCGTCAGCACCAAGGAGGGCGAGGAGCAGCGCATGCAGGAAATTCTCGCCGCGATGCCTCCGGCCCAGGCGCTGCGGCCGGCGTTCCTGCGCGGTTCCCTGAACGAGGGATTCCGGATCACGTTCGGGAGCGACGCGGGCCGGCCCGGCAGGGGCGCGAGCCAGCCCGCACCCGCGCTGCGCTGGCCCCACCTCCCGCCGGACGCGCGCGGCCTCGTGGTCGTGACCGAGACCGAGGTCTTTGGCCGGCAGCGGCAGCGCCGCCCGGCGTTGAACGTCCGCGCCATGGCGCAGCGGGCGCAGATCGACCAGCTGCTCGACTTCTCGGAGTTGGTGGAAGGCGATTTCGTCGTCCATCTCCAGCACGGCATCGCGCTCTACCGCGGTCTCACGAAGCTCGACACGGCCCAGGGCGAGCGCGAGGTGATCTCGCTCGAATTCGACGATGGCGTCACCCTGCACGTGCCCTTGCAGGAGTCGCACCTGATCAGCCGGTACGTGGGCCTGAGCAAGACGAAGCCACAGCTCGGCCGGATCGGCTCCGGGCGCTGGGAGAAGGCGCGCCAGGCGGCGGAACGCGCCACGCTGGACCTCGCGGCCGAACTGCTGCGCATCCAGGCGGCGCGCGAGGCGCAGCCGGGCTACGCGTTTTCCGCCGACACCACCTGGCAGAAGGAGTTCGAGGCCTCGTTTCCGTTCACCGAAACGCCGGACCAGCTGCGCGCGATCGAGGAAACCAAGGCCGACATGGAGCAAACCCGGCCGATGGACCGGCTGATCTGCGGCGACGTCGGATTCGGCAAAACGGAAGTCGCGATTCGTGCCGCCTTCAAGGCCGTGCAGGGCGGCCGGCAGGTCGCGATGCTCGTGCCCACAACCGTCCTCGCGCAGCAGCACCTGAACACCTTCCGCGAACGGATGGCCGGATACCCGATCGCGGTGGAGATGATCAGCCGGTTCCGCTCGCGCCAGGAGCAGAAGAAGATCCTGGCCGAAACCGCGGCCGGGCAGCGTGGACATTCTCATCGGCACGCACCGCGCTGCTCCAGCACGACGTCGCATTCCGAAGGAGCTCGGGCTGGTGATCATCGACGAGGAGCAGCGCTTCGGGGTGAAGCACAAGGAGGTGTTCAAGCGGATGCGGGCGACGGTCGACGTGCTGTCGATGAGCGCCACGCCGATTCCGCGGACGCTGTATCTCGCCCTGACCGGGGCGCGCGACCTCAGCGTCATCGAAACGGCGCCGGGCAACCGGCACCCGATCCAGACGATCGTGCAGACCTACGACGAGAAGCTCGTGGTCGACGCGATCCGGCACGAGATCCGTCGCGGCGGCCAGGTGTTCTATCTGCACAATCGCGTCCAGACGATCGACCTGGTGGCGGCGCGGCTGCGGACCATGCTGCCGGACCTGAGGATCGGCGTCGGCCACGGGCAAATGGAATCGGCGGAGCTGGAACACGTGATGACCCGAGTTCGTCGCCGGCCAGTACGACGTGCTGGTCTGCACGACGATCATCGAAAGCGGCCTGGATATCCCGAACTGCAATACGATCCTGATCGAAGGGCGCGGACCGTTTCGGGCTGTCGCAGCTGTACCAGCTTCGCGGGCGCGTCGGGCGGTTCAAGCACCAGGCCTACGCGTACCTCCTGCTGCACCGGCACACGCGGCTGCTGGACGTCGCCCGGCAGCGGCTCACCGCGATGCGGCAGCATACGCAGCTCGGCGCCGGTTTCCGGATCGCGATGCGGGACCTCGAGCTGCGCGGCGCGGGAAACCTGCTCGGCGCCGAGCAAAGCGGTCACATCGTCGGCGTCGGATTCGAACTCTACTGCCAGCTGCTCCGGCAATCGGTCGCGCGGCTGAAGGGCGAAAAATCCGCCGCCGCGATCCGCGCGAGCGTGAAACTCGACTTCGTGCTCGTGGGCGAGTCGGGTGCGGGCCGCCCGTCGCAGGCGGCCCCGGCCGCGGCCGGCCGGCACGAGGACGGCTACACCGCGCTGAAGGATGCGGAGAACGAGCACGTGCCCGGGCTGGCCCCGATCCAGGCCCGGCTGCCGGTCAGCTACATTCCGGAGACGAGGCTGCGAATCGATTTTTATCGCAAACTGGCGATGGCCGACAGTGTCGGGCGGCTGAAGGAAATCGAAGCGGCGCTGCAGGACCGCTTCGGCGAGGTGGACGGTGAAGTCCGGGCGTTGCTGCTGATGACGGAGATACGGATTCGCGCGGAACAAAAAGGCATCCTTTCCGTCGAAACCGAATCCAACCGCCTGAAGTGCCTGCGGAATGGCGGCCGCCGCGACGATTGGGTGCAGGTGGGCACCCGGTTTCCGAGGTTGACCGCTCCGAAGCCGCTCCTACGGTTGCGCGAAATCATTTCGTTTTTGAATCGCCTGCCCGTTCCTCAGACTTCTCCATGATGCTGCCCGGTCGTTTTCGTCTCGTTCTCCTCGTGCTCGGCCTGGCTTCAGCCGCATTCGCGCAGACCTCCCCATCGCCGTCCCCAGCCCCCGCGCCGAACGACAACCTGAACCTGCGGTTCGCGAACGGCATTGCTGCCATCGTCGAGGACAAGGTGATCACCGTCGACGACGTGCGCCGGGAGATCGCGCCGCTAATCGGCCAGCTGCAGCGCGACGCGCGCAACGAGCGCGAATTCAACGAAAAGCTGGAGCAGCTGCAGGATGACGTGATCCAGAATCTGATCGACCGCGTGCTGATCGTGAAGGAGTTCCGGAAGGACGAGAAGAAGCACATCCCCGAGAGCTTCGTCGACAACCGGATCGCGGACATTCAGAGCGAGCAGTTCGACAACGACCGCTCGAAGTTTCTCGCCTACCTGCACTCGCGCGGGACGACGCTCCGGGAGTACCGCAAGGAAGTCGAAGAGGACATCATCTACCAGTACATGCGGCAGCAGCAGCGGAAATCGCAGAGCGTGGTCAGCCCCGTGCGAATCGAGACGTTTTACCGGGAGAACAAGGATCGCTTTTACCAGGAGGACGGCGTCCACCTGCGGCTGATCCAGTTCACGCGGGCGGAGGGGGAAACCGACGCCGATCTGCGCGCCAAGGCCAACATCGTCTTCGCGCGGCTGAAGGCCGGCGAGAAATTCGAGGATCTGGCGAAGGAATACAGCCAGGACTCGCGGCGGTCAAAGGGAGGCGACTGGGGCTGGCAGAAACGGTCCGACCTGAAGCCCGAGTTCAGCGAGCCGCTCTTCGCCCTGAAAAAGGGTGAGGTCACCGATGCGATCATCCTGCCCGAGGGCTGCTTCATCCTCTACGCGGAGGATCGCAAGTACGCCGGCATCCAGCCGATCGACAACGTTCGCGACGAGATCGAGCGGGTGCTGGTCCAGCAGATGACGCGCAACAGCCAGGAGCACTGGCTCGAGCGGCTGCGGCGCAACGGCTACGTGAAGCACTACTGAGGCCGGCCGGCCGCCGGGCCCAGCGGTTCCGGCGGGATCTTCACGTTCATCGTGGCGTCGATCCAGCGGCCCTGCGGTCGCGCCCATTCGACCGCGTTCGCCAGCACGCGGCGCACGTTGGCGTCATGGTACGTCGGATAGGTTTCGTGACCGGGCCGAAAATAGAAGATCCGGCCGTTGCCGCGCGTCCAGCAGCAGCCGCTGCGAAACACTTCGCCGCCCTGGAACCACGAGATGAACACCTGCTCGTCCGGCGCTGGCACCTGGAACGGCTCGCCGTACATCTCCTCGGCCGGCAGCTCGAACTGTCGGTCGATCCCCTGGGCGATCGGATGCCCGGGATTGCAGACCCAGAGCCGCTCGCGCTCCCCCGCCTCGCGCCAGACCAGCGAGCAGGAGGTGCCCATCAGCCGGCGGAACACCTTGGAAAAATGTCCCGAATGCAGGACGACGAGCCCCATGCCCTCGAGCACGCGCTGCTGCACGCGGTCGACGACCGCGTCCTTCACCTGGTCGTGCGCCCGGTGCCCCCACCAGACCAGCACATCCGTCGCCGCGAGTCGCGCCTCGTCCAGCCCGTGATCCGGCTGCTGGAGCGTCGCCGTCGTCACGTTCGCGGCGGGCCGCAACGCGCGCAGCCCATCGGCAATCGCCTCGTGCATGCCGTGCGGGTACAACGCCCCGACGCGCGGGTCCGTGTGTTCGTGGACGTTTTCCCCCCAGACGACGACACGAAGCGGGTTCATAAAGTACACCGTTGGCATCTCGCCCAAAGCTGTCCAAAACAATCGCGTGTCCTCCGCGCCAGCATATCCCGCGAGCAACCGGCTGAGGGAGATGGCGGTCGGCGACCGGCCCCAGGAGCGCCTGGAGCGGCTCGGCCCCGCCGCCCTGAGCGACACGGAACTGCTGGCGATGCTGTTGCGCAGCGGCACCCGCGGGCAGGATGTGCTCACGCTGTCCGCGCGGCTGATCGGCGAGGCGGGCTCGCTCGCCGGCCTCATCGGCTGGGGTGAGGCGGACTTCCGCCGGCTGAAGGGCATCGGTCACGTCAAGGCGCTGCAACTGGTGACGGTCACCGAGATCGCGCGCCGAACGTTGAGCCAGCAGGGGGGCGAGTCGCCTCTGCTCAACCGGGCCGACTTGGTGGCGGCGCATCTGCAGCCGGTCGCCCAAGGGCTTTCGGTCGAGAAGTTCTGGGTCCTGTGCCTGAACCGAAAGAACCGGCTGCGGCGCCGGGTCGAGGTCAGCTCCGGCACGGCCACGGCGGCGCTCGCCCATCCGCGCGAGGTGTTCCGCGAAGCCATCCGGGAGGCGGCGACCGCGGTGGTGTGCGCGCACAATCATCCCAGCGGCGATCCGGCTCCGAGTTCGGCGGACCTTCATTTGACCCGGCAGTTGCGCGAGGCGGCCAAGGCGGTGGACATCGAGCTCCTCGATCACGTGATCGTCGGCCGGGCATCGGCCGACCCCACCGGGCGCGGCTTCTACAGCTTCCGCGAGGCGGGTCTGCTGTAGATTCGTGTAGCGGGCTCGCCGAGCCCGGTCCGACGGTTCCGATGGCTGCCTGCCGGGGTCGGCGCAGGCTGTCGGACTTAAGCTGCCGGTCCGAGTGGCGCCGGTCTGCGACCGGCGACTGGAGTTTGGCCCGTGACTAGATTTCGGCTGTGTGAGCTGAACGGAGCAGTTTTCGAGGGGTCATTTTCAGCTGGACTGTAATCTAGTGATATGGCTAGATGTCAAGCATGGGTTATCCGACCAAGGTTCAGCTCATCGAGCGCAAGGACAGCGAGCAGTTTTACATCAACTTCCCCGCGCCGATCGCTCAGGCGATGCAGTTCACCAAGGGCGAAGTCGTCGAGTGGACCATCGCCGACAAAAAGCACCTGATTCTCGCCCGCACGGTCGTGCCGCCCGATGCGGTGGACGTGAAAAAAAACTCCGCAGCGATTGATGCCATGGCTGCATGAACTGCTGGCCACCGCGACGAGCGAGGCGTGTGCGGCCCCCGAGTGCGCCCACCGGCTCTACGAGCACATGCTCGCCATGCTGGTGTCTCCGTGCCGCGGTACCCTCACCAACCTCATCTGCCTGTGCGGACGCGCTCATCGGGACTGGACCGCCGATTACCGGTTGTACTCGCGGGAGCGCGTCGATCCGACGCTGCTGTTCCGGCACGCGCTGAGCGAAGTCCACTCGCACCTGCCGCCGGACGCCGCGCTGGTGACCGCGATCGACGACACCCTCGTGCGCAAAACCGGCACGAAGATCGACGGGGTCGGGTGGAAACGCGATCCGCTCGGCCCGGCTTTCCAGACCAACCTGGTGCGTGGCCAGCGCTTCGTGCAGCTGACCGCCGCCTGGCCCGGCCCTGACGGCCAGGCGCGCATGATCCCAGTGGACTTCACCCATGCGCCCACTCCACCCAAACCCTCGCAGCGTGCTTCCGCCGCCGAGCACCAGCAGTATAAAGAAAAACAAAAACAACAGCGCCTCAATACCGTGGCGCTGGCCCGCATCGAACACTTGCGCCAGAGCTTGCCCCCCGCGCGCAAGCTCGTGGTGGCCGGCGATGGCAGCTACACCAACGCCGACATCCTCAAGGGCCTGCCCCAAAACACCGTCTATATCGGACGAATCCGCAAAGACGCCGTGTTGCACGCGTTGCCTGGTCCGCCCCCGGCCACCGGCCGGCCGGCCTCCTACGGCGGGCCGCTCCCCGCCCCCGAGGAATTGCGCATCGATGAGACCGTGCCCTGGCAAATCATCGAGGCGTTTGCCGCCGGGCAGCGCCACGGTTTTAGAGTCAAGAGCCTCTCGCCGGCTTTATGGCGCAAAAGCGGCCCGGATTGCCCCCTGCGCGTCGTGGTCATCGCCCCGCTTGGTTACCGATTACGCCAAGGTTCACGACTGCTCTATCGGCGGCCCGCCTTCCTCATCTGCACCGATCCGGACAAGCCCCTGGAAGAACTCATTCAGCAGTATCTGTGGCGCTGGGGCATCGAAGTGAACTTCCGCGACGAGAAGACACTGCTCGGCACCGGTGAAGCGCAGGTGCGCGATCCGGCATCCAACCGCCTTCAACCGGCCGTGACCGTCGCCGCCTATGCCCTGCTGTGGATCGCGGCGCTGACGCTGAGCGACCGCGGCGAAACGCCCCCGCACTTGCAGCCTCCGAAATGGCGCCACGCCCCGCGCAACCCCGGCACCTTCCCGCTCTCGACGGGCGATCTCCTGCGGGCGCTGCGCTGCGAACTGTGGGCCCCGCAGCTCGCCGCGTCGAGTTTCTCCCACTTCACGTCTCCGCTGCCCCGGGACCTCACCACCCAGAAACCCGTCCCCAGTCTTCCCCACGCGATGCTCTCCGCTGCGTGAGCCCACCCGCTCCGCCTTCCACGAACTAAACCTTCGGGCCAAACTCCAGGCGCCGGTCTGCGACCGGCGAACGCATCTTCCCCGTGCTTCGCCGCCGGTCGGAGACCGGCGCCACCTGGGCCGCTGACTCCGTGCCGGGTGCAACGGCCGGTCTACACCAAGCTCCGGTACACCCGGCGGCAGGTCCAGCCGGTCTGGCCGATGATTTTGGGCATGGCAAATCGCAGGTTCCTCGCGTACGGAAACCGGGGTTCGTCCGAACCCTCGGCCCCATGCTTCACCTCGTTCCGTTTCGTCGCGTTGTGTTTTTCATGATCCCGTGCGCGCTGGGAGCGTCGGCGCCCGGCCCTGCATCCGCGATCGCGGGGCCCGCGACGGCTGCGGCGACGAACATCGACCCCCTGCTGGCGCGCGCCGACCTGGCGCGGTACCGGGGCTGGCTGAAGTTCCTGCGCTACGAGGCCACAACCGCGGCGGCCCGCAGCGGCCCCGAGAGCGAACCCGCCCGGGAGAAGGCCCGTCGATTGGCTGAATGGGCCAGCCGGATCGAACGCGACCCCGACGTGCTGGCAAAACTCACCGGCGTGCAGGAATGGGCCTACGAGTCGGCGGCCGACGACTCGGGACAGCCGTTCAAGATCGTGATCCCCTCGGATTACGATCCGGCGCGGCCCGCGGGCATGTCGGTGTACATGCACGGCTGGAGCGGAAACCACCTCGAGCACTCGCAGGGCTTCGCTCCCCAGCCGGGCATGTTTCTGGTCGCCGTGCTCGGCCGCGGCCGGGGCGGCGGTTATGTCGCGTTGTCCGAAGCCGACGTGCTGGACGTGATCGGATACATCGAGGCGCACTGGTCGATCGACCGTGACCGGATTCATCTCAACGGCGGCAGCATGGGCGGCGGCGGCACCTACCGGCTGGGCTCGCGGTATCCGCAGCGCTGGGCCTCGGGCCGGCCGACCTGCGGCTATGCCAGCTTTGTGCCGATCGCGAATCTGCTCACGTATCCGATCTACGCGACACACAGCGCGGACGATCCGGTCGTATCCGTCCTGCACGATCGCGGCCCGCTGGCGAGCCTGCGCGAACTGGGCGGCCAGGTGATCTACGACGAGACGAACGGCTACGGTCATGCCGTCTGGAACTACGTCGAGGGCAACCGGCGCGGCGAGGCGTGGGAGAAGCTCCAGGAACGGCCGCCTGCGCGCACCGTGCGGCACATCGACTACACCGCGACCGACGGCGGGGCGGTGCGGGGCTGGTGGGCCGAAGTCGCCGAATGGGGCGACGCGCCGCAGCCCGCACGCTTCGTGGTGACCGCCGGCAACAACAACACCCTGTTCGCCGAGCTGACCAACATCCGGCGGCTGCGGGTCGCGGTCGGGAACTCGCCGTTCGACCGCAGCCAGCCGCTGCAGGTCGTGGTCGATGGCGGTCTGCCACTCACGTTCCCGGCCCCCCTGCCCGACACCATCGTCGTGGCGAAGGAGGCCGAGAAGTGGGGGTTCGAAACGAAGCCGCCGGAACTCCGCTTCCGGCTGCACACGCCCGGCAGCGCCGCGCTCCTTTACGCCGGACAGCCGCTGTTGATCGTGTACGGCACGCGGGGCACGGACTCTGAAAACGCCGCCATGCTCCGCGCCGCGCAGGCGGCCGCCAAAAGCCCCAATCCCGCGTGGCTGGGCGACGGCGGCGAAGCGGGACCGGACGGAGTGCCCCACCTGCAGAACCTCTACGGGTGGATGAACATCAAAGCCGACCACGACGTGACCGATGCGGATATCGCGCGCTGCCATCTCGTGCTCATCGGGACGGCCGGCCAGAATGCACTCGTGGGACGGATGGCGGACAAGCTGCCGGTGCGGTTCGACGCCGGGAAGATCTCCTGCAGCGACGGCCTGACTTTCGACGGACGAGGACGCGCGCTCGGGCTGGTCACGTACGATCCGCTCGCACCGGAGCGCCTGATATTCTGGGTGGCTTCGAACAAGGCGGAAACGTATGCACCCGGGGCGTTCGTGCCGCTGCTCATGGCCGGAGGTGGCCCGCTGAGCACGACCACGTTCGGCGCCGACCTGCTGGTGATGGATGCGACCCGACCGACGGTCCTCGCGGCGCGCAGCTTCGACAGCCGCTGGAACTGGATCGCTGGGCGGGACCGGTCGCGCGTGGTGCCAGCCGTTTTCAAAACCCATCGCGACCTCGCAGGCGGCGTCGGCGCGGCGATCCGTCGGGCGGCAGGGGCGGATTTCGCGCTCGTCACTCCCCTGGCCTCGCCGGCAGAGGACGCGATCGTGCCCGGGACGACCCGGGTCTGCGACGTGCTGCCGTTCTACTATTTCGGGAAGATCGGCGTGCTGCGGGTGTCCGGGACGGAGCTGCTGCAGATCGCCGCGGCCACGAAGGCGAACCCCTCGGGCACGCTCCTGTTCTGCCCGCAGGGAGCGCTCGATCCCGCCGCCGTGTCGCCACAGCGCACCTACACCGTCGCACTGACCGGCGCCGCGGCCGGCGCCCTCGCACCGGTGCTGCACCCGCCCCCGGGCACCTATCGGCTGACAGAGCTGAGCGCCGGCGATGCCGTCGGGCGATTTCTCGGCGAGGAATGAGCGGCAGCGGAACCGTGGATCCCGAATCGCGGCGTGACGCCGGATCATCCCGCGATTCGAGGACCGGAGACGTTCAGGTTGCCAGATGGAGGGACCGGCTCCGTCCGGTCCGCGAACGTCCCGCGATGCTCGCGGACGACACGGAGGTCGTCCCTCCAGAGTCGATTCGCGAACGTCCCGCGAGGATCGAGGACGACACGGAGGTCGTCCAGCGTCGGTTCGGCGAACGGGCGATGTTCGGATCGTCAGATGGAGGGACCTGAAGCAGCCCATTCCCGTGATTGCAGGCGGCCTGAATCGCTGGTCATTTTCGGGGCAGGCCCATTCCCGGTCGTTCTTGTTCCTGATGAAAACACCTGTCCTGTTCTGCTTCCTCATCGCGGCGCTCGCCGCCACGAACGGTGCCCTCGCGATTCCGCCAGCCGGCGGCGGCGAGTTCGATGTCCGCCAGTTCGGTGCGCGCGGAGATGGCAAGTCGCTCGATTCCGACGCGATCAACCGCACCATCGAAGCGGCCGCGGCCGTCGGTGGGGGGACGGTGCGGTTCGGCCCGGGGACGTATCTTTCCGCCTCCATCCGGCTGAAAAGCAACATCACGCTCCACCTCGAGGCGGGAGCGACGATCGAAGCCGTCGCCGCCGACGTCGCGCCCTACGACGACCCCGAGCCGAACGAATGGGGCGATCGGTTTCATTATCAGGATTTCGGGCACAGCCATTGGCACAACAGCCTCATCTGGGGCGTCGGCCTGCAGAACGTGTCCATCCTCGGGCCTGGCCTGATCCACGGCAAGGGGCTCAACGCCGGGTTCGACCGCTTTGCGGACGAGGCACACGGAATTCCGCGGTACCAGGACCGCGGGCCCGGCAACGCGAACAAGGCGATCGCGCTGCGCGAATGCCGGAACGTCGTGCTGCGGGACTTCTCCATTCTCCACGGCGGCCATTTTGGGATCCTCGCCACGGGCGTGGACAACCTGACGATCGACAACCTGAAGATCGACACCAACCGCGACGGGATGGATGTCGACGCGTGCCAGAACGTCCGGATTTCGCGATGCAGCGTGAATTCTCCCTGGGACGACGGTATCTGTCTGAAGGCGTCGTATGGACTCGGGCGGGTCCGCAACTGCGACAACATCACGATCTCCGACTGTTTTCTCGCCGGCAGCTTCGATGAGGGCACGTTGCTCGACGGGACCTTCAAGCGGAGCGACGCCGCGTACAAATCGTATGGCTGCGGCCGCATCAAGCTGGGCACCGAATCCAATGGGGATTTCAAGAACATCGCGATCGCCAACTGCGTGTTCGACGGCTCGCGCGGAATCGCGATCGAAAGCGTCGACGGAGCGCACATCGAGGACGTCGTCGTCACGAACGTCGCCATGCGGCACGTGAACATGGCGCCAATCTTCATCCGTCTCGGGCGCCGGCTGCGCGGCCCGGATCATCCGCCGGTTGGCTCGATCCGCCGGATCAGTTTCACGAACATCACGGTGTCGGATGCGGACGGCAGTCTTGGCTGCGTGATCAGCGGCCTCCCGGGCCATCCGATCGAGGACCTGCGGTTCGGTGACATGCGCATCCAGCAACAGGGAGGCGGGGCCGTCGAGCTCGCCGGGCGCCGGCCGCCCGAAGAGGAGGCCGCCTACCCGGAACCGACGATGTTCGGCCCGATGCCGTCATACGGGTTCTTCTTCCGGCATGTGCGCGGGATCGCGATGCATCACGTGAAGCTCGATTACGTCAGGCCCGAGGCGCGTCCCGCAGTGGTGATCGACGACGTGGAGGATGCCTGGTTCGACCACGTCGACTTCCGCCAGGGAACCGCAGGCGCGCCCCGGTTCGCGCTCCGCCACACAGCTGATTTTTCGGTCCGTGCGAGTCGCGGGATTCCCGATACGCAGCGTGAAACCGCTGTGGAAGACGGGAAGTTCTGAGACCACTCCATTTCGCCAAAGACGAAGGGACGGACTGACCGGACCGCCCCGCACACGGACTGGCGGCGCTGAGCTGGCTGGCACCGAGCGGAACACGCGACGATCAGTACCAGTCAGCGTTGTCCGGCCGTTCGGTTTTTCCGAACGGCCGAAGTCTTGTCGGCCTCCGGGCTAATCGCCGTCGTCCTGATCGCTACCGCCGTCGTTGAGCGGCGTGATCGTGCCGAACAAGCCGTGCGCTTCGTCGTCGATGCCGGCGGTGAAGAACAGGGTGGTGGCGGGGCCGGCGCTCGCTCCGTTGCCGAAGTACAGCGCCCAGAGTCCGTCGATCATGAGCGGCCGCCCATGCGCGGCGCGCATCAGCCCGCGGAAACGGCCGGTCGAGGGATCAAACGCCGCAATCTTCCCGCTGCCAAACTGGCCGACCAGGACCAGGTTGCTGAGCCGGCCGAAGCCCGCCGGGGTCATCGTCAAGCCCCACGGCGCGTTGAACCAGGACCCCCATTGGAGACGTTTCATCAGCGTGCCCGAGGAAGAAAACACGTCGACAAACCCGAGGCCCGGTCCGTGCACCTCATCGATCGAGCCGGCTTGTTTTTTGGCAAACGTGACGAAGAGGGAGCCTCCGATGTTCTGAATGCCGAACGGGGCGTACCCGGCCGGCATCCGCGGATCCTTGAACGCGTTCGCTGCGAGGCTGACCATCTTGAAACTCGCGTCGAACACATCGACCGTGCCGTTTCCAAAATCGGCCGCATAGAGCCTGTTCGCGCCGTTCCTCTGGGCAAGCGTGAGTCCCTTGAACACCGCGCCGGGGGGATTGGCTTCGAGTACTGCGCTCGTCCCGGAGTTCCAGCCGGAGATCGTGCCCTCCTCCGTGGCGAAGAGGAAATGGGCCGGCTGGTTCGGTCCGACCAGAAAATCCGTGGCCGTGCCATTGAAGACCGTGCCGGTCGGGGCCGCCGGACCCGTCACGCCGGCGGGGGACGGAATGGTGACGACCAGTGACAGGGGCGCCCCGGTGTTGCCGTTGTAGAGCGTGGAGAGGCCGGTGCCATTGTCGGCCACCCACCACGGGCTGGTCGCGCTCCGGGCCAGGCCCCACGGATTCACGAGATTCGGATCCGTTGTCGCGGCCATGCCCGCGACGTCCGAGACGAGGTTCGTCTGCAGGTAGTGCCCGGGCGTGCCGTCCTTGGCCGAGAGCCGGAATGGAATAACGGCGCACAACGCCGCCAGACCGAGGGCTGTGCCCGGGATTCCAGGACGCCGAAAGATCAAATCGAAGCGGGCGAGACCGCGGGGACGGGCCAGCGACACGGGGCGCTCCCGGAACAGCGAAGACCACGCGAGGCGGGGCGCAACGCGGGAATTCGAGTCAAACCGGGTGGCGGGGTTGAAGCGTGACCATGGCAGCTTTTTCATGAGATCTCCTGTGCAGTGTATTCGGGGGTTAGTGGAACGGCGGAGCAAGCGGACGAATCCCGCCGAGGGTTCGAGCCCTGGAACGCACTAGGTCCCGGATTGGCCTTTCGTTAACCGAATCTTGGTAACAGGGCCGTTACCTCGAACGGAGTTGCCGGCGTCTCGCGAGCGCGGGAACGCGACCACGCGGTGCCGGGCCCGACGCTCGCCGCCGGCTGGGAACGTCGGTGAACCGCGAGAGGTGGCGGCTGGCGACGAGCGGCAACTCGTGCCCCGGCCGACGAATGCCTGCTCGCGGTCGGGTTGCGGTCCTTGGATCGCGAGCTTGCTCGCGTTCGAGCTGCGTCGGCGCGCCCAGCCACGCCTGCCGCCGGGCGGAATCAGGCCGTGGACCCCGGCCGGGGGGTTCGGGGAAAAGTTGACGGCGCATCCGGGGAGACTGCCCCGGTTTTCCGCTCGCGGCCCGGAGCGAGGATCGGCGGGCTTGGCGTCAGGAACATGCGCAGCTCGACAGTGGCGAACGGCGAGGCGGAGTCGTCGCCCCGACGCGTATCCGCCAAAACGGACTGGCGCGAGCCGGCGCCGGCCCCGGCGTGGAACGCCGGTCGAATCGATTCGGTCGACGTTCTGCGGGGAGTGGTCATCACGCTGATGATCTTCGTCAACGATCTCGCCGGTGCCGCGCACACCCCCACCTGGCTCGAGCACGCGAGTGAAGGGGCCGACGCGATGACGCTGGCCGATTTCGTGCTCCCCGCCTTTCTCTTCATCGCCGGCATGACGGTGCCGCTCGCTCTCGAGCGGGCGAAGGCCCGGGGCGCGAGCACGGGGCAGCTGCTGCGCAAGGTGGCGTTACGCACCGCCGCGTTGCTGACCATCGGTCTGTTGGTGGTGAATACGGACGACTACAACCCCTGGCACCGTGGCGCGTGGGGCATGCTCGCCTACGCGTCCATGCTGCTGGCGTTCGCGGTCGTGCCGCGCACGCCCGGCCGGGCCCGGAACGGCTGGCGAACGGCGCGCGCGGTCGGGTGGTTCGGCCTGCTCACGCTGGCGCTGGCGTACAAGACCCAGCCGACGCCGGCGGATCCGGTCGCGCATCACCTCGTGCTGGGACCACTCTTCGACGCGCGGGACACGGCCTGGCTGCGCACGTCGTGGTGGGGGATCCTCGGAATCATCGGCTGCGCCTACTTCCTCACCGCGATCGCGTACCTCGCGATCGGCCGTCGCCGCGAATGGCTGGTCGGCGCGATGACCCTGCAGACGTATTTGTACGTCGCCAGTTCGAGCGACTACGCGAGCCGCCTCGCCAACCGCGAGTGGCTGCACTGGGCCCGGCCGGCGATCCAATCCGCCAGTGCGGTCGTCCAATCCCTCTACGCGCGCATTCCCATCGGCGAATGCATGGGGTCGATGGCGGCGGTCGCGATGGCGGGCTGCTGTCTCGGCAGCATCCTCGTGCCGGGATCGGACATTCGGTCCACCCGGCAGCGGTTGCGCTGGGCCGCGGGGTTCGCCGGAGGACTGGCGGCCGGCGCAGTGCTGCTGGACTCGCCGTACGGGCTGAACAAGAGCCACGCAACGCCGGCATTTTGCCTGCTCGGCGCCGCCGCAACGGCCGCGGGCTGGATCCTGCTGCACGGGTCGATGGAGATTCGGGGACACCTGGCGTGGAGCCGGCTGGTGGCTCCGGCGGGGGCAAATCCCCTGCTCGCCTACCTGCTGTATCCCTTCGTCTACCTTGTCGCGGCGTTCCTCGCCGTTCCGATCGATTTCTATCACCATCCGCAGTGGCCGCGCGCGGTGGCGATCGGCGGAAGTCTGGTGATGGCGCTGCTGGTGGTTCAGCTCACCGGTCTGCTTGGCCGGCTCGGCTACCGACTGAAGGCGTGAGGGTGTCGCTGAGGCGGGCACCCGGGGGAGCGCAGGCAAAAACCGCGCCTGCAAGCAGGCGGCCTACCGTCGCGGCCCCGAGTCGACGGGGAGCGAAAGACTGCAACCACGAGTCGACGGGATCGAAAAGCAGGAGCGGCTTCACGCCGCGATCGATCGCCGCCGGTCATCCGAATCGCGGCATAAAGCCGCTCCTGCTATCATCGCCTGCGAGCAGGCTCCTACGTCTGAGGCAATCATCGCGAATGGCGTCGCCCAAAACGTCGCGTGCGCAGGCTGCGAGCTCGCCATCCGCAGGCACCCGAGGCGTGCGCCATCGCGGGGCTGCCGCCGCTCGCGTCCTTGCGAAGGATGGTGGTAGGACCTGGATTCGAACCAGGGAAGGCGTAAGCCAGCAGATTTACAGTCTGCCCTCGTTGGCCACTTGAGTATCCTACCACACAGGGAGGGCGGAAATTCTCGGCTCGCCCGGCGGACGGCAAGGTTTTTCGAGCACAACCTTGCCACGCCCACGGCAACGTCTTGTGTCGATCGGTTCCATGCTCGAGGCCTCCCGCGACTTCATCGAGCAGTTTCTCGACCGGGGTATCCTGGCCGTCGTCTTCACGATTGCGGGTTTCCTGCTCGCGTTCTTCCTGGTCGCCCGGCTGATGAGCGAGAAGCGGGCACCGGCGAACACGTTCGCGTGGCTGCTGCTGATCGTGCTGCTGCCGTACGTTGGCGTTCCGCTTTATCTGCTGCTCGGGGGGCGCAAGCTGCGCCGGCTCGCGGAGCGCAAGTCCCGCCTGCTCCCCACCCTGCCCACGCAGGCGCTGACGCCATCGATTTTCGCCGCCTCACCGATCGCCCACACGGTCATGGCCAGCGGAGCCGCGGCGCCGGTCGCCGGCAACCGGATCGAGTTCCTGGCCACGGGAGAAGACGCCTACGCGGCATTCGAACGGGGTATTCGGCAGGCGCGGCACACGATCCACGTGACCACGTTCATCCTGGGGCGCGACGACACCGGCCGGCGAATCGTCCGGTTGCTGGCGGAGCGCGCCGCCGCCGGCGTCAGGGTGCGGCTGCTGCTCGACGCGATCGGGTGCATGTTCCTGAGCCGCCGGTTCGTCCTGCCGATCAAGAAAGCCGGCGGCGAGGTCGTCTGGTTCATGCCGGTGCTCCCGTTCACGTCACGCGGCTCGGCCAATCTCCGCAATCACCGCAAGATCGCCGTGTTCGATCACAACCGCGCGATCGTCGGCGGCCACAACCTGGCGCGCGAGTACGTCGGACCCACGCCCCTGCGCCGGCGGTTCAACGATTTCGGCGCGGTCATCGACGGACCCGGCGCCGCGCTGCTGAACGACGTGTTCCTCGCCGACTGGTGCTTCGCGAGCCGGCAGTCCGCGTCGGCGCTCCACGCCGAAATTCCCGCGGAGCACGCCGTGCAGCCGCGCGGCGATGCCGACCTGCAGGTCGTCGCCAGCGGCCCGGACGTCCCGGGCGATCCGCTGTACGAGGGGATCCTGGCGATGATCCAGGAGGCGCGGGAGAGCCTGTGGATCGTGACCCCCTACTTCCTGCCGGACGAGGTGCTGCTGCGCTCGCTGATGGTGAAGGCGCACGCCGGCTGCGTGATCACGCTGATCCTGCCGGCGCGTTCGAACCACCCGATCACCGATTTCGCCCGCCGGCACTACGTGCGCGAACTGCGGCGCACCGGCGCCCGGGTGTGGCTGTACCAACCGGGCATGCTCCACAGCAAGGCGATGATCGTGGACGACCGCGTCGCGCTCTTCGGCTCGGCGAATTTCGACCCGCGCTCGCTGTTCGTGAACTTCGAGGTCGGCGTTTTCGTCCACTCCCCGTCGGAAGTGCGCGCGATGAAAGTCTGGGCGGAGGCTCTGCTGCCGCACTGCCGCGAGCCAAGATCGGAAAGCCGGCGCCGCCGCCGGGTCGTCGGCAACGTGCTCGAGGACGTGAGCCGCCTGCTGGCGCCGCTGCTGTAGGTTCGCTTTCCGCCCGGCCGTCGGCCCGCGTCGCGGGCCATCCAGGCTAGCCCTGCTGCAGCTTGTACTCGACCGATTCGCGCAGCGCTTCCCAGCTCGCGTCGATGATGTTGTCGCTGACGCCGACGGTGCCCCAGATGCGCTTGCCGTCTCCGCTTTCGATCAGGACGCGGGTGCGCGATCCGGCGCCCTGATTGCTCTCCAGGATGCGAACCTTGTAGTCGCGCAGCGACATCTCCCGCAGCTGCGGGTAAGCCTTCTCCAACGCCAGCCGGAGCGCCTTGTCGAGGGCGCCGATCGGTCCGGACTCCTCCGCGACGGTGTGCACCTGCTCGCCGTTGACGGTCAGCTTCACCGTCGCCTCGGACCAGAGCTGTCCATCGTGCAGCTCGACGATCACGCGATAGTTCTGAACCGTGAAAAAGGTCTTCTGTTCGCCCAGCCGGCGCGCGACGAGGAGCCGGAACGACGCATCGGCGGCCTCGTATTCATACCCGCGAAACTCGCGCTCCTTGAGCTCCTCGATCAGCGCCTTCATCTCGGGCCGGCGCTCATCGAGCTCGAAGCCGAGTTCCCGCGCCTTGAACGCCAGGCTGCTGCGCCCGGCCATGTCCGAAACCAGCACCCGCGTGCGGTTGCCGACCGCGGCGGGGTCGATGTGCTCGTAGCTGCGCGCGACCTTCTGCGCCGCGTTGGCGTGCAGGCCGCCCTTGTGCGCAAACGCCGAACGCCCGACGAACGGCGCCTTCGGATCCGGCCGCAGATTCGCCAGCTCGTCGAAGAAGACCGAAAGCTCGCGCAACTTCTGCAGTTGCCCGGCGCAATGCGCGGTGCGGCCCATCTTGAGGATCAGGTTCGGCAGCACCGTCACGAGATTCGCATTACCAACGCGCTCGCCATAGCCGTTGACCGTGCCCTGCACGAGCGTTGCCCCGGCGTCCACGCCCGCGAGCGTCACCGCCACGCCGAGGCCGCTGTCGTTGTGACAATGCACGCCCACCAGGTCGGGGCCGAAGCGCGCCACGGCGGCCGCCGTGATCCGCATCACGTCCGGCACGAGCTTGCCGCCGTTCGTCTCGCAGAGGGTCAGGTTGCTGGCGCCACCCCGCGCCGCCGCCTCGAGCGTGCGCAGCGCGTAGTCCGGGTTGTCGAGATATCCGTCGAAGAAATGCTCGGCGTCGTAGATGACCTCCCGGCCCTGTTCGACGAGGTAGCGGACGCTCTCCTCGATCATGGCGAGGTTCTCCTCCGGAGTCGTGCGCAGGATCTCGTGCACATGCAGGAGCCACGTCTTGCCGACGATCGTCAGGACCGGCATGCCGCTCTCGATCAGCGTCCCCAGCTGGGCGTCATCCGCCGGTTTCACCCCCGCGCGCCGCGTGGCGCCGAAAGCCGCCAGCTTGGCGTGCCGAAGCTTGAGCGTTCGTGCCTCGGCGAAAAACGAGATGTCCCGCGGATTCGAACCCGGGAATCCGCCCTCGATGTAATCCATGCCGAACTCGTCGAGCTTCTGCGCAATCAGCAGCTTGTCCGTCACCGAGAAGCTGATGCCCTCACCCTGCGTCCCGTCGCGCAGCGTGGTGTCGTAGATCCGGACGGCGTTGCTCATGCGAGAGGCTGACATTTGCGGCGCCCCGCGCGAGTGGCAAGGGAGCTTTTCCGGATGACGCGGCGGCCCGCGCGGCCGGCGGCGCGCGCGCGCCAGATTCCGCGACCGACGAGGATGTCCGGCGCGGTCAGGCCGCAACCCGTTCGGCCACGCCGGGGAAACACGTTGAAACCATCCCTGGAAATTGCGGGTATCGGTCTGGCCATGTCCAACTTCGAAACCTGGCTGTGCCGGGGGCTGCTGTGCTGGTGCGCCTGCGCCGCGCCTCCACTCCACGCCGCAATTCCTGCCAGCGTACTGCAACCGCCGGCCGCCGCCGCGCTGTCGGCCGCACTCGCCACCGCCGCAGCCCGGCGCGGCCTGCCGGTCGACGCGATCGCGCTGGCGCGTGAACCGGGACCGGCGCGCACCGGCGATGAAGTGACGGCACTGGTGAGCTTGCGCGACGGCTCTGCGCTGCGGAAATGGCTCGTGCACTTCCGCGTGGCGCCGCTCACCGACAACGAGCGTAGCGGCTACCAGGCAGCCACGTTCACGCTGACCGCCGGCAGTGGACGAACGTACCGGTTTTCCAGCGGCACGGCGGTCGCACTCGACATCGTGACGCTCGGTCCCGCGACGGCAGACCAGACCAAGCCAGTCGCGGAAAAACAAGGTCGAGCCGTCGTGAGCGCCGCGGAACTCGGCATCGGGCTCGATCGGACAGCGCAGGCGCTCCTCCGTCTCGCGGCCCAGGACGCCGCGAGCCGCGCCGCAGGAAGCAAGACCGCCGGACCGCAGACGCTGGCGGAACCCGACGAGCGGGCGATCTTCGGCGCCGTGCCCGCCCTCATGGCGTTTTTCCAGGCGGTGCAGCGAACACCGGGCCTGCAGGAAATCCTCTGGGGCACGATCGAAAAGCCGTCGTTGTGGACGTTGCTGAAAAACCCCGGCCGCCTCGAGGCGGGGTTCAACATGGGAGCCGAAGGCGCCGCGATCCTCGATCCCGCGCCGTGGGGATTGCCGGCCGTGCCACTCTATCGGCTGAGCATGGAGCTCGTGGTCTACAAGAAGACCGCGCTGTTCTGTTCGTTCTTCGTGACCGCGCCGGTGCCGCCGCTGCTGACGACCGCGGGAATCGCCGGCATCGTCGCCGAGCCGCCCGGATCGAAGGGAAAGCGGCTCGAGATCCGGGTGATTGGCGCCCGGCGCGGGCCGACCGAGTAGCGCGGTCTTCGCGGGTCGGCCACGCCGGCCGGTATTCGCGTAGGCCGCCCGCTTGCAGGCGCGGTTTGGTTTGGCGCGTGCCCCCCAATCGCGCGAGCGAGCTCGCGGCCTACGCGGAACCGATCCTGCGCGAGCTGGCTCCCGGCCTGCCAATCGCGGACCGACTAAACCGCGTGCTGCTCGATGAACGAACGGATCACGGCGGCGTCCGGCGCGAGCCGGTGCTTCACCACCGGACGCGACTTCAACGCCTCGAGACTCGGGTCCGTCGGCTCGACGCCGATCGCCGCCCGGATCGTCTCCGGGAACTTGGCCGGGCTGGCCGTCGCCAGGACCACGTTCACGCGCTCCGGATCGTGCTCCTTGAACGCGCACGCGGTGTGCGGATCGACGATGTAGCCGTGATCGTGATGGACGCGACGGATGATCCCGGGGATTTCCGCGTCGGTGCAGCGCGAGGCGGAAAACGTGCCGCGTTCGAAATTCGCGAACGTGTACGCCCCGGTCGACCGAAACACCTGCATCACCTCGCGAAGCCGGTCGGCGTCGCGGCCGACGCTGTAATACAGGAATCGCTCGAAGTTCGAGGCCACCTGGATGTCCATCGACGGCGCCAGGCTCGGCTGCACTTCGCCGACGCGGTACTCCCCGGTCGTGAACAGCCGGTACAGGATGTCGTTCTGGTTCGTCGCCACCTTGAACCCGCGGATCGGCACCCGCATTTGCTGGAGCAGCCAGCCGGCAAGCACGTTCCCGAAATTCCCGGTCGGCACGACGAACTCGACCTGGTCGCGGTCGGAGGCCGGGATCTTCAGCCACGCGTACAGATAATACACGCACTGCGCCAGCACCCGCGCCAGGTTGATCGAGTTCACCGCCGACAGCCGGTGCTGCAGGCGAAATTTCTGGTCGCCCAGCAGCTCCTTCACCACCGCCTGCGCGCCGTCGAACGTCCCATCGACCGCAAGGGCAAAGACGTTCGCGGCCCCCGTGCACGTCATCTGCCGCTCCTGTAGCGGCGAGACGCGGCCGTCGGGGTACAGGATGAAGATCGCGGTGCCCGGCTTGCCGAGCAGCCCGTGGATCGCCGCCGCGCCGGTGTCGCCCGAGGTCGCGCCGAGGACGTTGATCGTCTGCTGGCGCACGGCGCACTGGTGTTCGTACAGGTTGCCGAGGAGCTGGAGCGCGAAATCCTTGAACGCGAGCGTCGGCCCGTGAAACAGCTCGAGCACGTACAGCTTCGGTCCGAGCTGCTTCAGCGGCGCGATCTGCGGGTCCGCAAAAGACCGATACGAGCGGGTCACGAGGTCGCGCAGGACGTCCGGCGGGAGGTCGGTCGCGAAGCGGCGCAGGAACTCGAGGCACAACGCCGGATAAGCCAGCCCCTCCCAGCGCGCCAGATCGCGCGACAGGTCGGGCAGCGTCTCCGGAAGGTACAGTCCGCCGTCGGGCGCCAGACCGGTGGCGACCGCGTCGGAGAACCGGACCGGCTGCGTCTGGCCGCGGGTGGAGAGATAGCGCATGTCGGGAACGAACCGCCCGCGGGGCCGGCCGCGGGTCGCGATCGCCTAGAGGGTTTCGAGGTGGAACGCGCCGTGGACGACGCGCGCCGCCTCGTCGGCCTTCTCCTTCGAGATCACGACCGAGATCTTGATCTCCGAGGTGCTGATCAGCTCGATGTTGATCGCGGCATCGGCCAGCGACTGGAAAAGCGTGGCGGCGACACCGCTGTGCGCCCGCATGCCGACGCCGACGACCGAAAGTTTGGCGATGTTCTCGTCCATCCGCACCTCCCCGCCGATGTCCTTCAGCACGGGCGTCAGCGCCTGCAGCGCCCGGGCGGTCTCGGTCTGCGGGACGGTGAACGTGAGGTTTGCCACCCCCTGCCGGCCGACGTTCTGCACGATCATGTCGACGTTGATGTGCGCCGCGGCGAGGGCGTTGAACACCTTCGCGGCCGAGCCCGGCCGGTCGACGATGTTGTTCACGAGCACCTTGGCCTGGTCCTTGTCGACGGCCACGCCGCGCACGACGACCTTCTCCATGTAGGCGACTTCCTGTTTCACGATGGTTCCTGGGTTGTGGTTGAACGACGAGCGCACTTCGAAAACGACATTGTACTTGGCGGCAAACTCCACCGACCGGGACTGCATCACCTTGCTGCCGAGCGAAGCCAGTTCGAGCATCTCGTCGTAGCTGATCTCGGAGAGCTTCTTCGCCGTCCGGACCACGCGCGGATCCGCGGTGTAGACTCCGTCGACGTCGGTGTAGATCTCGCACTTGTCGGCCTGGACGGCCGCCGCGAGCGCGATCGCCGTCAGGTCGGAGCCGCCGCGGCCCAGGGTGGTGATCTGCCCGTCGTCGTTGATGCCCTGGAACCCGGCGACGATCACGACGCGGCCCGCCTTCAGGTCCTTCTCGAGCGGCCGGGCATCGATCTTCTTGATCTTCGCCTTCGTGTGCACCTCGTCCGTGAAGATGCCGGCCTGCGCGCCGGTGTAGCTGATGGCGTCGACGCCGATGCCATGGAGCGCCATCGCCGTCAGGGCGATCGTCTCCTGTTCGCCGATCGCCAGGAGCTGGTCCATCTCGCGCTCGCTCGGGATCGCGCAGACCGCCTTGGCCCGGGCGATCAATTCGTTCGTGACGCCGGCCCGGGCGGAAACGACCACGACGAGCTCGTGGCCCTGGTCGTGCATCGCCTTGATGCGGGCCGCGACGTTCTTGATCCGGTCGACGTCGCCCACCGACGTGCCGCCATATTTTTGGACGATTCGTGACATCTGGATGGGATTACCTGGTTGCGGGTCGCGGGGCGCGGTTCATTCGGGAAAGTCGCCGATGCGGAGCAGCAGCGGCGGGTCGAGCACGACCGGCAGCCGCCGCAGCCGGGCGAGCGCGGCCTGGATCGCGTGCTCGTTGCTTTCGTGAGTGGTGAACACCAGCGACGCGGCGTCCGCGCGTTCGGCCCGGTTCTGGATCAGGCTCGCCACGCTGACGTGCTGCTCGGCCATCGCCGAGGCGATGCGCGCCAGCACGCCGGGGCGGTCCTTCACCGTGAGCCGCAGGTAATAGCGGCCGCGGATGCGTTCGGGCGGAGCCAGTTTGCAGCGACCGCTCGGGCGGACCACGGTCGCGTCGCGACGGGCGGTGACGAACGCGCGCCGGTCGTTCTTCAGCAGGGCGACCGCGTCGGCGAGATCGCTGATCACCGCGCTGGCGGTCGCGTCCTGCCCCGCGCCGCGCCCGATGTAGAGCGTCGTGCCGGCCACGTCTCCCTGGACCGAGATCGCGTTGTACACGCCGCTGACGCTGGCCACGACGTGACTTTCCGGCAGCAGCGTCGGATGCACGCGGACGCTCAACTCGTCGTGCGCGAAGTCCCGGGAGATGATCGCCAGCAGCTTGATCCCGTAGCCGAACGCGGCGGCGTGGCGGAAATCGGCCGGCGTGAGACGGTCGATGCCCTCGACCACCATCCGCTCAGTCGGCACCCACACGCCGTGCGCGAGGTAGGCGAGCACGGCCGCCTTGTGTGCCGTGTCCCACCCCTGGACATCCAGCGACTCGTCGGCTTCGGCGTAGCCCAGTCGCTTGGCCTCGGCGAGCACCGTGGCATAGGGCGTATCGAACTCCTCCATCCGGGTGAGGAGGTAATTGCACGTGCCGTTGAGGATTCCGTAGATCAGCGGGAAGCGGTTGGCGACGAGCCCCTCGCGCAGGGCCTTGATGATGGGAACGCCGCCCGCCACGCTGGCCTCGAACAGGAAATGCCCTCCGTGCCGCTGCGCCATGGCGAAGATCTCGGCGCCGTGGCGGGAGATGAGGGCCTTGTTCGCCGAGACGACGACCTTGCCGCTGGCAAGCGCCGCCAGCGTGACGTCGCGGGCGACGTCGGTCCCGCCGATCAGTTCGCAGACGATGTCGATCGCCGGGTCGCTCGCGATCGAGAGCGCATCGGTGGTCAGCCGATCCGCGGCGATCCGGACCGACCGCTTCTTCTTCAGGTCGCGGACCGAGGCGCGGGCGAGTTCCAGCCGGACACCGAGCCGCGATTCCAGCTCGGCGCGGGAGCGCTCGAAGTGCTTCCACACGCCCTGGCCGACGGTGCCGAAACCGCACACGCCGATCCGGATCACGCTGGGCGCACTCATGGGTGGGAGTTCGCGTTCCGCTTCACGAACTTGTTTTCGGTCCCGTGCAGCAGCCGGACGATGTTGGCGCGATGCCGGAGGATGACGAAGCCGGCCACGATCAGCGACAGTCCGAGCAGCAACGGGGGCGCCCCCAGCAGCCAGGCGGCCAGCGCCAGTGCCACCGCGGCGCACATCGAGGCGAGCGAAACATACCGGCTGGAGTAGAAGACCAGGAGCCAGACGACCGCGGCGATCGCGGCGGCGGACGGCAGCAGGATCAGCAGACCGCCGACCGAAGTTGCGACTCCCTTGCCACCGCGGAACCGGGTGAAGCAGGAAAAGCTGTGGCCGATCAGCGCCGCAATCAGCCCCGCCACCGCGCACGCGACGCTTCCGTCGATTGCCTCGACTGCGTCGGGGGCGATCGGTGCGGCGGCGGCAGACTGCCGGAACCAGAACCACGCGAGCGGAAGAGCCGTCGCGGCCGCCCCCTTCAGCACGTCGAGCACGAAGACGAGGTTGCCCGCCGCAGGTCCGAGCACGCGGCGGACGTTGGTCGCGCCCGGACTCCGGCTGCCGACTTCGAAGATGTTCACGCCCTTCACCCGGGCGACGAGGTAGCCGACCGGCAGCGAGCCGAACAGATAGCCGGCGGCGATCGAGAGCAGAAGCGGAACCAGCATGACAGGTCAGGCGGACCGGGCGGGACGCATCAGTCGGAAAACGCGGCCGGACCGCGATCGCGGCGCCTGCCCCGAAGTTCCCGCCGATGATTCGCGACAGTCATAGTTGCACGAACTTCGCCTGCTTGATGGCAGCGTGACTCTTGATGATCCGCCGCGCGTTTTCGCCCGGCTCGGTGTCCACCCGCACGACCATGTAGGCCGTGCCTCCCGGCGTCAGCCGGCTGAGCGACATGTCCGCGATGTTCACGCCATGCTGGCCCAGGATCGTGCCGACCTCGCCCACCATTCCGGGCTGGTCGATGTTCTCCAGGACGAGCAGCTTGCCCACCGCCGCCACCTCCACTTCGCGGCCGTTGATGCTGACGATGCGCGGCTGGTTGGACTTGCCCATCAGCGTGCCCGCGGCCGAATACGTCTCGTTGTCCGCCGAGACGACCTCGACCTGGATGAGTTCGGTGTAGCCGGAATCCGCGGTCGACTTCACGACTTCGGCGCGGATGCCGAGCCGCTCGAGCAGGACGGGGGCGTTGACGAAGTTGACCTCCTCGCCGCTGATCCGGCGCAGGAAACCACGTTCGATCGAGCGGGCGACGGCGTTGCCATCGAGGTCGACGACCTTGCCCCAGTACGTGATTTTGAGCGCGGCGATCTGCGCGGGCGAAATCTGCTGCACCAGGGTGCCAAGCTTCGCGCCGAGATCGAGATAAGGCCCCAGCACCTTCACCGCCGCGGCGTCGAGCGACGGCACGTTGACCGCGTTGCGGATGACGCCGCCATTGAGCACGCCGGCGATCTGCTCGGCGATCTCGATGCCGACCGATTCCTGCGCCTCGGCCGTCGAGGCGCCGAGATGCGGCGTGAGCACGACATTCGGCAGCGACCGGAACGGGCTGTCCTTCGCGAGGGGCTCGTCCTCGTAAACGTCGAGCCCGGCGGAAGCCACCTGCCCCGACTTCAGCGCCGCCAGCAGCGCCGCCTCCTTGATGATGCCGCCCCGCGCGCAATTGAACAACCGCACGCCCTTGCGGCACTTGGCCAGCGCCGCCTCGTCGATCATGTAATGCGTGTCATCCGTCAGCGGCATGTGGACGGTGATGTAGTCCGACTGGGCCAGCAGCTCGTCGAGGGAGACCGATTCGATCTGCATCGCCTTGGCCCGGCTCGGCGCCAGGTAGGGATCGTACGCCAGCACGCGCATGCCGAACGCCTGGGCGCGCTTCGCCACCTCCGAGCCGATGCGGCCGAGGCCCACGATGCCCAGCGTCTTGCGAAACAGTTCGATGCCCGAGAAGCTCTTCCGGTCCCAGTTGCCGGCGCGCATCGACGCCGCCGCCTGCGGCACCGGACGGGCGCCGCAAAGCAGGTGGGTGAACGTCAGCTCCGCCGTCGCGATCGTGTTGCCGGACGGCGTGTTCATCACGATCACGCCGCGTTCCGTCGCCGCTTCGACGTCGACGTTGTCGACCCCGACACCGGCGCGGCCGACCACCTTCAGTTTCGGCGCTGCCGCGAGCACCTGGGCGGTGATCTTCGTCTCCGACCGCACCGCGATCGCCTCCACGTCCCGGACCAGTTCCAGGATCTTTTCCGGAGACGATCCATACGCCTCCACGACTTCGATGCCGGGCTGCTGGCGCAGAAAGGCGACGCCTTTGGGTGATATCTTGTCGGCGACGAGGACTTTCATGGGGGAAAAGGAACCCTCAGGGAAAAGTCGGCCCGGGCCGCAAGCAAGGAAAACGTTTCGCTATGACGAGCCGTTGCACGACGGAAACACCGGGACTTGTGTCCGCGCGCCGGGTCAGAACGTCTCCGGTGGATTCAATTCAACCGAACTTGCCACACGTCCCCGCGCCGCCCTACGGTCGCTCCTTTCGCGCCCTGATGCCCGCCACCGATCAAACCTCCTCCCGTCGTGACGTCCGGTTCGACACGGTGCGCGGTCTGCTGCTCCTGCTGATGGCACTGAACCACGTGCCGAGCGATTTCCACTGGCTGACGGACCGGCCGCTCGGGCTGTTCTCCGCCGCCGAGGGCTTCGTGTTTCTTTCCGGTCTTCTGGCCGGCATCGTCTACACGCGGAAACTGCGCTCGCGCGGCCGGCGGGCCCTGCATGCCGCCACCCGCCAGCGGGCGAACAAGATCTACGTCTGGCACCTGGCCTCGTTCTTCGCGGTGCTCGCGATCGTGCTGGTTGCCGAGGCGGCTTTCGGTGTCGTGTCGCCAAACAGTCCGCGGCTGTTCTACGACCATCCGCTGGTGGCGACGCTACTGGGCGCAACGATGCTGTACCAGCCGGGGCTGCTCGACATCCTGCCGATGTATTGCGCCTTCGTCCTGCTGCTCACGTGGGTGCTGCCAGCGCTCGAGCAACGACGCTACGGACTCGTGCTCGGGACCAGCTTTGCGGTCTGGCTCGCGGTTCAGTTCGCGCCCCTGACCGACGGCGCGCCGCTGTATCCGATCCATTCCGGCTCGTTCAACCTTTTCGCCTGGCAATTCCTGTTCGTCGCCGGCGTGGCGCTGGGCCATCGACAGGTGCGCCGTCGCGTCCCGGGCGAAACCCCGACGATCCGGCCGGTCCGGCTCGCCGCCGGCGTGGCGTTTGCGGTCTACGTGTGGGGCATCCACCACTGGCAGTGGCCGCACCCGTTCTCCGACCGTGTTTTCGGGAACGTGCTCAACAAGCCCGCGTTGGGCGCGCTGCGGCTCGCCGATTTCCTGGTGGTGGCGTATCTCGTCGCCGTCGTCGGCCGGGTCTGGCCCGCCACCTTGAACTGGCGCCCGCTGGCCTATCTCGGCCGGTATCCACTCGCGGTCATGGCCACGCAGACCGTGGCAGTCGCCGGACTGCTGCTCTTCCCGGAGTCCGATCTCACGCCGGTGCTGCGGGCGGCGTTGAACGGCGCACTCGTGGGGTCGCTCTATTTTGCCGCGTGGCTGCAATCGAGGATCGAAGCCCGCGCCCGTCGTCCCGCCGCGCCGCCTCCCCAGTTGTCGCTCGCCACTCCGGGCGTTTGAGCTCACATCACGCTGATGGCATCCAGCCGCCTTGCCCAGCAGGTCCAGTTCATCCTCGAAGTCGACAAGCTGAAGGAGATCTTTCGCCAGACGCTTTGCACGCAAAGCCGCCGGCGCGAGAACGACGCCGAGCACTCCTGGCACCTGTGCCTGTGCGTGATCGTGCTCGCCGAGCACGCCAACACGCCCGGACTCGACGTCCTCCGCGTCCTCAAGATGGTGATCGTGCACGACCTCGTCGAAATCGACGCCGGCGACACGTTCGCCTACGACACGGCCCGGATGGTGGACCAGCATGCGCGGGAAGCGGTCGCCGCCGACCGGATCTTCGGGCTGCTGCCAGCGGACCAGGCCGCGGAATTCCGCGGGTTGTGGGATGAATTCGAGGCGAAGGAAACACCGGAGGCGAAGTTCGCGACCGCCGTCGATCGCTTCCAGCCGATGCTGCTGAACTGCCGCACCGAAGGCGCCGCGTGGCAGCGCCACGGCGTGACGCACGACCGTGTGCTCGCGCGCAACCGCCACATCGCCGAGGGTTGCACGGGGCTGTGGGAATACGCGGAGCGCATGGTGCAGGAGGCGGTCGACGCCGGCCATCTGGCCCCCGCGCCGAAAGCATAGGCGCGTCGCCACCGATCCCTGCGATCGGAGATTTGAGATCCCGTTCGGGTTGGGGGCGCGACGCCCTCGTCGTGCAACCACGCTCGAATCGCCGCATGGAGGGACCGGCTCCGTCCGGTCCGCGAAAGTCGCCCGACGCTCGCGGACGACACGGAGGTCGTCCCTCCAATCGAACCACAAACGTCGGTCGGCAGCCGATGGAGGGACCGGCTCCGTCCGGTCCGCGAAAATCGCCCGACGCTCGCGGACGACACGGAGGTCGTCCCTCCAATCGAACCACAAACGTCGGTCGGTAGCCGATGGAGGGACCGGCTCCGTTCGGTCCGCGAAAGTCGCCCGACGCTCGCGGACGACACGGAGGTCGTCCCTCCAATCGAACCACAAACGTCGGTCGGTAGCCGATGGAGGGACCGGCTCCGTCCGGTCCGCGAAAGTCGCCCGACGCTCGCGGACGACACGGAGGTCGTCCCTCCAATTGAACCACAAACGTCGGTCGGCAGCCGATGGAGGGACCGGCTCTGTCCGGTCCGCGAAAGTCGCCCGACGCTCGCGGACGACACGGAGGTCGTCCCTCCACCGAAGACTCCCGCGATCGTCATTCAGCCCCGACCGGGGCCACTCCGTCGAACTTCACCACGGCCAGGTTTTGGGTCCGCGACGTCGCCAGATCGACCGTGAACCGAACCTCCCAATCATTTTGTCCTTCGAGGTCGACGAGAACCTGCGCCACCGCCCACCCTTCCGCCCCGGTCATGTCGTCCCAATGCGTGTGCATCGCGGAGCGGCCCTCGGGATCGAGTCGGAAACGCCCGCGCTCCTCGTAGAACCGTTCGAATTCACCCGCGAGCCGCGCCGCGTCGACCGTGGTGCCCAACCGCTCCGCCGCGGTTTCCGCATCACCCGCCGCCACCGACTGGAGAAAGCCGAGAATGGCCGTGCGGACCAGCCGCCGGAACGCGGCGCGATCGCGCGTCACGTCGACGCTGGCCGGTCGGGCCGGCCGGTCGGCGACCGCGGCCGCGACGAACGACGGATCGCGCAGCCGTTCCCATTCCTCGAGCAGGCTGGAATCGATGCCGCGGATCAATTCGCGGAAGTACTGCTCCATTTCCAGGATCGGCTCGGTTTTCGCCGCCTCGGGCACGGTCTGGCTCAGGACCTTCCAGACCTGCGACAGGTGCCGGAGCAGCAGGCCTTCCGAGCGTTCCAGCCCGTACGCCCGCACATAGTCGGCGAACGAGAGGTAACGCTCGTACATCTCGCGCGCGATCGATTTGGGCCGCACGTTCTCCTCGCCGATCCATGGGTGCGCCGCCGCCCAGGCGTTGAACGTGTCGTACAGGAATTCGCGCAGCGGCTTCGGGTGCTCGACCTCCTCGAGCTTTTCGATCCGCTCCTCGTACGGCACACCGGCCGCCTTCATCTCGGCCAGCTTTTCCTGCTTCGCCTTGTCCACCTGCCGCCGGAGAATCTGGTCTGGATCCTCGACGATCGCCTCGCAGAGCGTCAGGACGTCGAACGGATGGTCCGGCGATGCGGCATCGAGCGCAGGCAGCGTGTCGATGAGGTACAGCGAAAGCGCCTGGTGCAGCGAGAAATCGTCCTGCAGCTCGACGTTGACGCGCAGCTTGCGGCCGGACGGCTGCGGCGGAATCCACTCGACGATGCCCCGCTCGAGCAGTGCTCGGAACAGCTGCCAGGCGCGGCGCATCAGCGCCCGCTTGCGATGCGGCGACTCGTGGCAATCCGCGATCAGCTGCCGCATGGCGCGGCACCCGTCGCCATCGCGGCCCAGGACGAGCAGCAGCAGGCCGTGCGTCACCTCGAACCGGGACTGCAGCCCCTCGGGCGGCGCGGTCATCAACCGCTCGAACGTCCGGCGGTCCCAACTGACCGCGCCCTCGGGCGGACGCTGCTTCACCAACTTCTTCTGCTTCTTCGGATCGCCCGCCGCCTTCTCCTCGGCGCGCTTGTTCTCCACCACGTGCTCCGGCGCCTGCGCGACGACGTAGCCGCGATCGTCGTAGCCCTTGCGGCCGGCGCGCCCGGCGATCTGCCGGAAGTCGCGCACCCCGAGGACCGCCGCCTTCACCCCGTCGTACTTCCAGAGCTGGGTGAACAGGACGGTGCGGATCGGCACGTTGATGCCGAGACCCAGCGTATCCGTGCCGCAGATCAGCTTGAGCAGCCCCTTCTGGGCGAGCTGCTCGACCAGCACCCGGTACTTCGGCAGCAGGCCGGCATGGTGCACGCCGATGCCGTGGCGCAGCCAGCGCTTCACGTCCTTGCCGTACGGGCTGTTGAACCGGAACGTCTCGAGCTCCCGCGCGAGCGCCGCCTTTTCCTCCTTCGAGCAAACGTCGAGACTCATCATCGCCTGCGCGGCCTCGGAGGCGGCCCGCTGCGTGAAATGGACGAGGTACACCGGCGCCCGGTCCGCCGCGATGAGCCCGGCGATGCGCTCGGTGAGCGGCGTCTGGGAATACTCGAACTCCAGCGGCACCGGGCGCCGTTCGCTGCGCACGGTCACGGTGCGTTCGCCGGTGAGTCGGCTCAGTTCGGTCTCGAAAAATTCCGTGGCGCCGAGCGTGGCGGACATGAGGAGGAACCGGGCCTGCGGGAGCGTGAGCAGCGGCACCTGCCACGCCGTGCCCCGGGCCGGATCGGAATAGTAGTGAAACTCGTCCATGATCACCGCGTGGACGTCGGCCGCCGGTCCGCGGTGGAGCGCGATGTTGGCGAGGATTTCCGCCGTGCAGCACAGCACCGGCGCCTGCGGGTTCACACTCGCGTCGCCGGTCATCATGCCGACGTTCTCCGGACCAAAGTCGCGGCAGAGCGCGAGGAACTTCTCGTTCACCAGCGCCTTGATCGGACAGGTGTAGACGGAACGCTGGCCGGCGCAGAGTGCCTTGAAATGAAACGCGGTCGCGACGAGCGATTTACCCGAGCCGGTCGGGGTGTTGAGGATGACGTTCCGGCCGGCGAACAGATCGAGTATCGCCTCCTCCTGCTCGGGATAGAGTTCGAGCCCGCGCTGCCCGATCACGTCGAGAAACCGGCCGAGCACCGCGTCCAGGTCGGCGGATCGCCCGAGCGGGGCGAGCGGCGCGGTGGCAACGGCAGGAGGCGGATCGGTCATGCAGCGTGTGTCTTTCGCAGCTTTCGCGCCGATGGCGAGCGCTGGCTGCGGCAGAGGATTCGGTGCTGCGCGCCCGACGATCGGGCGGATTTTGTTTGCGAAGATTCCTGGGCCGCGATCGGCCGGTGAACATCCAGAGTTCGACCGGCGGCGGTCCGGCCCGGCAAAGCGTGCGGTCCCCCGCGCCGACCCGGCCCGCGCCGCAATCTACGTGGCGTGATTTCGCCGACCGTTGACCCAGAGCAAACCGCCGATGACTGCGGTGGTGCCCGCGATCACGAGGATCTTGCCCGCGTGTCCCGCACTGCTCGCCGGAATCAGCAGGAGCAGCATGGCGGCCGCCATCGCGAGCCCGAAC
Organism: uncultured Verrucomicrobiae bacterium; assembly: GCA_963705935.1. Taxonomy (GTDB): domain Bacteria; phylum Verrucomicrobiota; class Verrucomicrobiia; order Opitutales; family Opitutaceae; genus Opitutus. The sequence continues at coordinate 1,748,925 of OY970130.1, forward strand.
ATCCCGATGATGCGCATCTGCCGGCCATCGTTGCCCTGGCCGATCTCGGCCGCGAAATCGACCGGCCGGCTCACCCGGCCGAAGTAGTCGGCTTCGCGCGCCACGATCACCGGATCCGGCGTGCGCCGCCAGTAGACTAGACAGGCGCCCCAGAATGCGGCGCTGCTCGAAAGCCAGAGGGCGAGGATCTGCTGCCAATAGAGCCAGGGGGACGATCCGAACAGCGCCGGCGCGTATTCGATCCCCGACGATACGGCGGCTCCGACCACGATCGACAGCGGGGCCGCCCAGTTCGGCACGCGCCGCGCAAACATGCCCCACATCAGTGGCACGTAGATCGGCGCCATCACCTGCGCCATGATCTTGATCATCAGGTTGAACACGCCGCCCGTGCCGAGGCGCGCCATGATCGTCGCGATGCCGATGATCGTCAGCGCGCAGCAAAGATTCACGATCCGGCCCAGCACGAGCCGGGGACGGCCCTCGAGCGGCGTCGCGCCGAACGCCCGGGCCAGCGCCGGGTAGATGTTCTGCGTGATCAGGCCCGACAAGCCCGTCAGCGCGATGTCCAGCGTGCTCATCGTCGACGCGCAGATCGCCACCAGCACGAGCCCGACGAGGCCGGCGGGAAGCAGGTAGATCGCCATCGCCGCGTACGCGCCTTCCGTTGGAGCCCGGAGCGGCATCGCCGCCACCTCCGCCGGAATCATCAGCCGCGACGCCATCGGCGGAATGAAGAAGATCAGCGTGCCGAGGAGCAGCGCCGCCGCGCCGAGCAGGCTGGCCCGGCGCGCCTCGCGATCGTCCTTCACCGCGAGAAACTTCGCCGAGTTGGCCAGCGTGTTGATCATCGCGATCTGCGTGGAGTAGTAGGCGACCAGAAAGCCCCAGGTGAAGTATCCGACCGTGACGTTCGGGATTTTGGCGAGCGTCTCGGCCGACTTGAACGGCGCATACACCGTTTCCAGTCCGGCCCCGCGAATCGCGGCGAGGAATCCGCCGACGCCGCCGAAATGGCGGAGACACAAGACCGCCAGCAGCACGGCGATCGGCAGCAGGACCACCGCCTTGATGAAGTCCGCCGCCAGCGCCGCCCACGCCCCGCTCATCGCGGTGTAGAACAGGACCACGAACCCAAGCACCAGGATGGCGGTGTGGATTTCGAATCCGAGCAGCGACGTGACGAAGATCGCGAGCGAATACAGGTGAAGCCCGCCGAACAGCGGCGCGAGGATCAGCTGGAGATAGGCGAAGAACTGCTCCATGCCGGGACCGAACCGGAGCCGGATGACGTCGGCCGTCGTGATCATTCGCGTCCGGCGGAACCAGGCGGCCGGCCCGAGGGCGAGGAGGAAGTAGGAAACGGACCCGGCGCCGTACGTCACCACCTGGCTCCAGCCCACTTGGTAGACCGCTCCCGCGGCCCCGGTGAACGTCCAGGCGCTGAACTGTCCCATGAAAACGCTGCCGCCGACGAGCCACCAGGTTCCCTGCCCGCCCGCCCGGAAGTAGTCGCTCGTGTTCGAGCTGAATCGGCGGAACACGAGTCCCACGCAGACCAGTACGAGCAGATAACCCGCCACGACGGCGTAGATCGTGGGGCGGTCGGAAATCTGAAGTTCGGCAAGAACGGTGAACATGGGGAACTGGAGTTGAACCGACAGCTTCAGCCCGCAGAGCGCGAACGAAGAGCCATCGGTCGGGGTAAGCATGGCCACGCGAGAGGCGAACCCCACCGTGACCGGCCCGGAACAGTCGACGGCCGTTCGAGCTTAGGCAATCCAACTTCTCCACGTCGCCGTGGGCCCGATTGTCTTTGACCGAGGGCGCGGCTCGCGCAGACAATCGCCACCGTCCACCACCGGAGGTCGCTCTTCCCTGGGCTGTTATGAATGCCGCCTACGGCCGACTGCTGCGTGAGTGGTCATTTCACGCACTGCCATGACGAAGGCGAAACGGGTTCTCGCGAAGCTGACGAAATTGGGTCCCCGCGGGTTTCCCGGATATGTAGCCGCACTGCTCGCCGTTGCAGCGGCGTTCCTGGTCCGCATGGGCCTGACGTCGCTGACCGGCGACACCTTGCCCCCCTACATCACCGTTCATCCGGCGGTGATGCTCGTCGCCTTGTTCGGTGGCATCGGGCCCGGACTGCTGGCCACAGCAGCTGCCGTGCTGTGCGTGGACTATTTCATCCTGTATCCGCATGGATCCTTCAGCGTCGGAAACCCCTCCGACGCCGTCGGCATGGCACTTTTTTCCGGGATGGGCGTTTTCTTGAGCGTGGTGGCTGAGCTCTATCGGCGCACGCGGCAAAGGGCCGCAGCTCGCGAAACGGAGACTTCGTTGCGCGACCCCGATGAACCGCCGACCCGCCGGGCCCGCCAAAGCTTCCTGCTTAATTCCGGGCTGGCGATATCGCTGGTCATCCTCGCCGGAACCGGCTGGCAATCCGCCAGGAATATCCGGGCGCTGGGCGAGGCCGACCACTGGGAAACGCAGATCCGCATCGTCATGGGGGAATTCGAGGCGCTGCTTTCCGCTTTGAAGGATGCGGAGACCGGCCAGCGCGGCTACCTGCTCACCGGCGATCAACGCTACCTGAAACCGTATCAGTCCGCACTCGGCGGCGCGCAAAGGGACCTGGCCAACCTTAAGCAACTCACCCGTGACGACGCCGCGCTGCGGCAACGCATCGACGAGATCGAACCGCTCATTCTCAGCAAGATCGCCGAACTGAAGCAAACCATCGACCTGCGGCAGTCCAAGGGGCTTCCCGCAGCGCTCGAGATCGTGGCGGCCGGAACGGGCAACGCCATCATGGATCAGCTCCGTGGTCGTATTGCTGCGGCCCGCGACGAACAAGGCAGGCTGCTCCAACAGTGGCTCACCGCGAAGAGAGCCCAGACCGCCAAAACGCTCCAGGGCCTGTTGGCGGGGGGCGTTCTGAGTCTTCTGCTCGTCGCCACAATGTTTCTTTTTCTCAAGCAGGAAAATGTTCGGCGCACGCAGGCCGAGGCCGATGTGCGCCGGCATCGCGACCACTTGAAGGAAATGGTGGCCGCGCGCACCGCGGAACTTGACCGCTCCAACGCTCAACTCAAAAAGGAACTGGAGGAGCACCGGCGATCCCGGGAAGCGCTGAAGGAGAGTCAGGACCGCCTCGAACTCGCCTTGATCTCGTCGCGCATGGCCACGTTCGATTGGGACATCGTCAACGACAAACGCACCTGGAGCGAAGGCGTTCATCGTTTGTTGGGTACCCAGGCTGCGACTTTCACCGGGACATCCGAAGCCTTTTACCAAGTCCTGCCTCCAGAGGACCGGGAAGCGGTGCACTCGGCCCTGATGACTGCGATTGAAACCACGGGCGAATACGAAGCCGAGTACCGGGCGGTGTGGCCGGACGGCAGCCTTCATCAGATCAGCGCCCGCGGTAAGGTTCACTACGACCTGACCGGACGTGCGGTGCGGATGACCGGGCTTTGCTGGGACAGCACCGGGCAAAAACGGACGGAGGAGCAACTGCAAAAACTCAACCGCACCTTGAAGGCGCTCAAAGAGAGCAGCCAGGCGATGTCGCATGCAACCTCGGAAGAGGACTATCTGGACGAGGTTTGCAGGAACGTCATCACGAAATGCGGCTATGCGATGGCGTGGATCGGTTTCGCTGAAGAGGACGAGACCCGGACGGTTCGGCCGGTCGCCTGCTTCGGTCTCGAGGCAGGCTATCTCGAAACGCTGAATATCAGCTGGGGAGACAACGAACACGGCCGCGGCCCCACCGGATCCGCGATTCGCACCGGCAAGCCAGCCACATGCAGAAACACGGTCACCGACCCGGCGTTTGCGCCGTGGCGGAGCGAGGCCCTGAGACGTGGCTACGCCTCCTCTGTCGTCGTGCCGCTGCTTTCCGAGGGGAGAGCTTTTGGCGCGATCACGATCTACTCGCAGCAGCCCGATTCATTCTCCGAAGACGAAGTTCAGCTGTTCGTCGAACTCGCGGGCGACGTGTCCACCTGTGTGCGAAGCCTGCGCGCCATCGCGCAACGCCGCCACGCCGAAGAACAGTTGCGCCTGCTCTCCACCGCGGTCGAATCCGCCGCCAACGGGATCGCCGTCACCGACCGGGATGCGCAGATCCTCTGGGTCAACCCGGCCTTTAGCAGGCTGACCGGGTACGACGGGACCGAGGTCATCGGCCAGAATCTCCGGACCCTCAAATCCGGCCAGAATTCCCCCGGCTTCGACCACGAGATGTGGTCCACCGTTCTCAAGGGCGAACCCTGGCGGGGGGAATTGGTCAACCGCCACAAGAATGGTTCGCTGTATCGCGAGGAGATGACCATCACACCGGTGCAGACGGGTGGTGCGGGCACCACCCATTTTGTCGCAATCCAACAGGACATCACGGCGCGAAAGCGAGCCGAGCGACGGACCGAACTGCTGGCCGAAACCGCCAGCCGGCTGCTGACCAGCGACGATCCGCAGCCGATCGTCGACGAACTGTGTCGAACCGTGCTCGAGTTTCTCGATTGCGATGTGTGCCTCAATTACCTGGTCGACGTACAGCAGGAGCGCCTTCGCCTCAATGTGTGCATCGGTCTGGCCAAATCTGAAACGGAGCAGTTCGAACGGATGGGTTACTGCATGTCGATGTGCGGCGCCGAGGCGCATGACGGCTGCCGCCTGGTAGCCGAACGCATGCAGCAATCATCCGGCCCGCGGGCCGACGTGGTCAGGCGGTTCGGCATCCAGGCCTACGCCTGCCAACCGCTGATGGTCGCCGGGCGGTTGCTTGGAACACTGTCCTTTGGCACGCGCGCCCGGGCGACTTTCACGGTTGAGGAACTGGGTTTGATGCAGACGCTTTGTGACCTGGTGGCAACCAGTCTGGAGCGCGCGCGACTGACCCGCGATCTGGGTCGGGCCCGGGATATTTCGGAACGCGCCAATTTGGCCAAGGATAAGTTCCTGGCAGCGCTTTCCCATGAGCTGAGAACTCCGCTCACCCCCGTCCTCCTCCTTGCCGAGGAAGCAGCCGACGATGCGACGATGACCGCGGCAGCACGGCAATCCTTCGCCACCATCGCCAAGAACATCAGGTTGGAGGCGCGACTCATTGATGACTTGCTGGACCTATCCCGGATTACGACCGGGAAGCTGACCCTCGACCATCAGTTGCTGGACGTTCATGTTGCCGTCCGGGACGCGATCGACACGGTCCGGCGGGAGCTCGACGACAAACGCCTCAACCTGACGGTGAACCTTGCGGCGGACAGAACCCAGATGACCGGCGATCCCGTGCGTCTGCGGCAGATCTTCTGGAATGTGCTGCGCAATGCGGTGAAATTCACCCCGCCGGGCGGCCGAATCTCCGTGGTCAGCCTCGTGCTTCCCAATGGAAACATACGAGTCAGTATTTCCGACACGGGAATTGGGATCACCCAGCCGGAGCTGGCCCGGATCTTCCGATCCTTTGCCCAAGGCGATCATGCCCTCGATGGCGGTTCGCACCATTTCGGCGGCCTGGGTCTCGGCCTTTCCATCTCGCGGACACTCGTCGAACGGCACGCGGGAACGATTCGAGCCGAAAGCGCGGGCACGAATCAGGGAGCGGTTTTCCTGATCGAGCTCCCACTGAACCCGACGGCAGCGGAAGCGGGGCAACCAGATGCCGACGGTGGGCCGCCGCCGCACCGGCTCCCACCGCCCGAACCAGCGGCACGTGCCGGGCGCCGAATCCTGCTCGTCGAGGACCATGAGCCGACCCGCACCGCCTTGACAAATCTGCTGACCCGCCGTCATCACGCGGTGGTGGCGGTTGACTGCCTGCGGACCGCCCGGGCGGCAGCCGACAACCAGATGTTTGACCTGTTGATCTCCGACCTCGGTCTGCCGGACGGTAGCGGTTACGATCTGGCCGCCGACCTCTGCACCCGGCACGGAATTCAGGCAATTGCCCTCAGTGGGTACGGTCGCGCCGACGATATGGTGCGCAGTCGCCAAGCCGGATTTGTCGCCCATCTGACAAAGCCGGTGTCGATCCGCGCGCTCGAGATCGCTCTCGCCGCCACCAGCCGGACTTGAATCAAAGGCGCTGCGGCCCAGCAAAGCCTGCACGTATCCGCGGCACAGGAGCCCGTCGACCCATCCTAAAACCCGCTCCAGGACAGAACGAAAATCACTGCGCCCGCACCGATGCAATAGTACCCGAAGTATTGCCAGCGTCCGGTCTCGAGCCAGCGCGAGAGCCACGCGAGCGCAAGCAGGCCCGCCGCAAAACTGGCTCCCATTCCGATCAGGCCCGGTCGCAGGAGAGACAGTAGCGGCGCCACGCCTTCCGCGGGTTCCTGCGCCTGGCGCAAACGAAGAAACTCCTTCGCAATCGCCGGGGGCGTGAGAACGACGGCGAGCGCGAAGCTGAATGCCTCCGCCGGCCGCCGGCCTACGCCAGTCAACAAGCCCACCGCGATCGTGCTGCCGGAACGTGAGAACCCGCGAAACGGCACACAGAAGCCCTGAACGAGACCGATCCAGATCGCCGAGGACAGGTTCACCTTGCCGCCATCGGGCCGCTTCTGGGTCGCGAAGGCCGACCAAAGAATCAGCGCCCCGGCAGCGAGGAGCGCCCCGGCGATGAGCGGCAGGAATGAAAACAGGTGCTCGATCTCGGCCTTGCCGCCGCCCAACACCACCTTCTCGATGAAAAGCTCCAGGAGGAGGTAAACGAGAACGGTGCCGACGCTCGCAGCCGCCACGTTTTTTACCGCGCTGGTAAGGTGCGTCCAACTCGCGAAAAAGTTCTCCCGCCACGAGCGCCAGAAATACGCGATCACCGCGAACATCGTGCCGGTGTGCAGCATCACGAGGAGAAAGGTCATCTCCGGGCTGGAGGGATCCAGGCCCAGGAGCTTTTCCGCCACGATGACGTGGGCCGAGCTGGAAACCGGCAGCAATTCGGCTGCGCCCTGGATCAAACCGAGCAGGATGATTTGCAGAGTCGTGGGTGCCATCGCCCAACGGTGGGGCGGTGGCGCCGTCGGCTCAATCCCTTCTGTTGCGCATTGGACCGAAAACTACTTCGCACGTCCCGCCAGGAACGGCTCCTCTTCGATCGCCTTGATTTCACGGCCGCCTACTTCGGGCAGCATCCAGATCAAGACGGCAAGCACGGCCAGACATATCCCGGGCAGAGCCAGCACGGGGGCGAAGCCGAGTTGGGGGACAAGTGCCCCCGCGAGCGCCGGACCAAGCATGCCGCCAAGACCTTTGCCGAGGTTCTGGCAGACGCCCGGGCCGGTGCTGCGCAGATGCGTCGGGAAAAGTTCCGACGCCTGCGATGCCACCACCGCGCCGATGCCGAAGCTCAGGCAAATCGTGGTGAACACGAGTAGCAGGCCGAGACTCGCGCCACCGCCGCTGCGCGCCAGCGTGAACAAGAGGCCATAGCCCACCACGCCTACAAGACAGAAGAGGGTAAACGACCGGCGGCGTCCCCATCGGTCCGACAGCAAACCCGCGAGGACCAGGCCGACCATGCCGCCGAAGTTGAGCACGATCTGATACGGAGCCTGCTCGCGCGCCGCGAGGCCCAGACCACCTTCCGCCACGCTTTGCTGAAGGTAATTGATGAAGATCGTGGAGAAAGCGTAGAAGGCGAAATTCGTGATCGCAAAGATCACCGTCAGCTTCGCCACAACTGGGAGCGTGCGGCCACGAAACACCGCGACAAGGGGAGGCCGCCGCATCGCGGTCTCCAGCCGCCGGTCCACCAGCCCCGCGGCACGAGCGGATTGCAGCGCGACCCAAACGGGCGATTCGGGCACGTGCCGCCGCAACCAACTCACGCCGAGCGCCGGAATCACCATGCACGCGAAGGACGCCCGCCATCCGATTCCCGCCTGGAACAAACCGATGGCGAGGAAGGTGCCGAGATTGAACATGGCACTCACCACGCCGCCCAGCGCGCCGCGACTCGCCCGCGGCCAAGCCTCCGCGATCAGGGCGAAACCCACCGACCATTCCCCGCCCGTTCCGACGCCCGTAAGAAACCGGAACGCCATCAAGAGTCCGACATTCGGCGCGAACGCCATGCCCGCCGTAGCGACTGAATACAGAATGACCGACCAGCCCAGCGTCCGCACCCGGCCGATCCGGTCGCCCAGTTGTGCGAACGCCAGCCCGCCGACCGCGCTCCCCATCAGACCGACGCCGATCGTGATCCGGATGCTCTGCACATCGACGCCGAGCGAATCCGCGACCTGCTTTTGAAAGAGGATCAGCAGAATGGTGTCCACCGCACCGAAGAACCAGCCGAGGCAGGCCGCTGCGATCGTGGAGCGTTGTCCTTTCATTTGAGCGTGCGGTTCACGACGACCGAAACGAAGGATCGGTCCTATGTTCGGTCGCGCGTGCGGCCAAGCCATATTTGTCCACTCCGGATTAGCGGGCTGCCAGAGCGCCGGAGTAAGAGGCAGTCGTCTTGGCCGTCATGCCGGGCATCCTGCGGAGCGCGTCGCACAGGTAAGGCACGCGGGCATCCCAATTGTCGTCGCACTGTAGTCACTGAACGGACCGGTCTCAAGCGCCTCACTCGCACTCGAACCTGGGCGCTTTTGATGGTGGATCAGACGACCAAGGTTCGTCTCAACAACCGCCCGAAACCGGGAATCCGGTGCCCTGAGCTCGAGCGCGCCGGAATTTGCAGTCACTGTGTCGTCACTGGGACCCGGAAAACTGGCGCACCCGAAGGGAGTCGAACCCCTAACCTTCTGATTCGTAGTCAGATGCTCTATCCAGTTGAGCTACGGGTGCGTGAAAGAGGGCGAGAACAAGCAAGTTTCAGCCCTGGACTGCAAGCGAAAGTTTTTCCACCGCAAGAACTCAAGCCTGCGTTTCCTGCAGCGCCGGCCGCCAGTCGACGAGTGAAAGCTGCAGGAAGCGGCGGTCGTTGAAAAAATTCCACTTCAACTCGACCGCGAGATCGAGCGGCACGCCGACCGGCGGCAATCGCTGCGCCAGTTTCCACGCGACACCGTGCAGCCGGCGACCGCGGCCGTCCTCGAAGCTGAACCGAAAGTGCTGGGTCTTGAACACCTCGGGTGCCACGTCGAGGACAACGCTGCGCAGGCCGAACGCCGGCTCCGGATTGCCCTGGCCAAAGGGATGCAACTGGTCGATCTCCTCCATCAGCCGCGGGGTGATCTGCTCCGGCGTCAGCCAGGTCGCGAGATCCAGCCGCCGTTCGGTGAAATTGCCGCCGACATGCGCCCGCACCGCCTCAGAGAACTGCTCGCGAAACAACGCCAGATTCTCCTTCCGCAGCGCGATGCCGACCGCCATCGGGTGTCCGCCCCAGCTCGTCAGGTGTTCGCAACAGGTGCCGAGCACTTCGACGAGGTTCAGCCCATCGACGCTGCGGCCCGACCCTTTGGCGAACTCGCCCTCGCAGCCGAGCACGACGCAGGGCCGGTTGTATTTGCGCGACACGCGGCCGGCGACGATGCCCACCACGCCGGGATGCCAGTCGTCGCTGAAGAGCACGATCCCGGGAAAAGTGGTGTACTTGGATTCGATGAGCTGCTCCGCATCCTCCGTGATCTTGCGCTCGATTTCCTGGCGCTCGCGGTTGAAGGCATCGAGCTGGCGCGCGGTTTCCTGGCAGAACGCCACGTCCTCGCTCAGGAGCAGCTCGACCGATAGCGCCGCATCGGCGAGCCGGCCGGAAGCGTTGATCCGCGGCCCGAGTCGGAACGAAATGTCGACGGGGTTGATGCCATTTTCCGGCTTCACACCGGCGATCTCCATCAGCGCGCGCAGCCCCGGCCGCCGCGACTCCTGCAGAATGCCGAGACCGTGGCGCGCCAGGATCCGGTTCTCGCCACGCAACGGGACGAGGTCGGCAACCGTCCCGAGCGCCACAAGATCGAGGTGGTCCCGCAGCTTGATCCGAAATGCCACGGGATGGTTTTCCGCCCGCAGCTGTTTCAGCAGCCCGTGCGCCAGCTTGAAGACGAGCCCGACCGTGCAGAGATTCCGCCAAGCGCCGTCCGCGCCGCTGGCGTCGGCATGCACATGCGGATTGATCAGCATTCCGTCCAGCGGCCGCTCCTTCGAGCGATGGTGATCGAGCACGATCACGTCGATGCCAAGGCCGCGCAGATACGCCACCTCCGCGTGCGAGTTCGTGCCGCAGTCCAGGACGATGAACAGGTCGGGCCGGCCGCCCTCGAGCGCCCGGTCGATCGCGCTACGCGACAGCCCGTACCCGTCCTCCGACCGGCGCGGCACGACGAAGCGCGGGAGCAGCCCGAACCGCCGAAGCACGCCGACGAGCAGCGCGGTGCTGCTCACGCCGTCGACGTCGTAGTCGCCGAGCACCACCACGCTCTCCTGCCGCGCGATCGCCTGGCGCAGCCGGGTCGCCGCCGCATCCAGATTGCGGACAAGAAAGGGATCGTTGAGCGCGGCCAGCGCCGGCTCGAGGAAAGCCGCCGTCGCGTCCGCCTCCTTCAGTCCGCTCCGCAGCAGCAGCTCGGCGAGCACGCGGCTGACGCCCGCGCTCTTGCTCAGTGCCTCGATTTCCTCGGGCGGAGCCGGAGTGTAGGTCCAGTGCATGGAGCGGGAGCCCTCCTCACCCCTGGCCTCGCGAGAGGGGCGAAGCCGGCCGCGGCCATCCCGCGGGATGTCGCCGGGTCGTCGTTCGACCCCCGCAGCTCGTTCGCCACGCTTCTCGCAATGACCGGGCGGGCGGGCTCAGTGCGATGCCTTGCTCGAGCCGGTCCACTCGTACTTCGGGGCGATGTCGTGATGAGCCTCGACGTGCTTGCGGTCGCCCTTGTGCCACCAGAAGAAGATCGGGGTCGCGATGTAGATCGACGAGAACGTTCCGGTGATGATGCCGATGAGGAAGGTGAACGAGAGGTCGTTGACGACGCCTCCGCCGAACAGGTACAGCGCCAGGGCCGCGAGGAACGTCGTGAGGCTGGTCAGGATCGATCGCGCGAACACGCGGGACGTGGCCATGTTCACCACGTCGCGCAGGTTCATCCCAGGATTTCCCTTCAGCTCCTCGCGGATCCGGTCGAACACGACGATCGTGTCGTTGATCGAGTAGCCGACGATCAGCAGGATCGCGCCGACCATCGGCGCGGAAAACTGCCGGCCGCTGAGCACGAAGATGCCGATCGTCATCAGCACGTCGTGCACGGTCGAGACGACGGCGCCGATGCCGTAGCCGATTTCAAAACGGAACGCGACGTACAGCATGATGCCGATGATCGAGAGCCCGACCGAGAGCGCGGCGTTCCACTGGATCTCGGCCCCCATCGACGGCCCGATGGTCGTATTGCCGACCTCATCGAAGCCGGCGGCCGGGTAGGCCTTCTTCAGGGCGGCCATCGCGGCATCGCCCTTGCCCATCTCCGTCTGGATGTTCAGGATCTCCGGTCCGCCGCCGATCTCGCTCTGGTAGAGCGGAAGGGTTTCACCCAGCCGGGCGGCGTCGAGCGTCGACTGCAGCTTCTCGGCGTCGATCCGCTGCTTGAACGAGACGTTCATCACCTCGCCACCCGCGAAGTCGATGCCGTAGATCCGGTGCCCCTTGATCCCGACGCCGACGACGCCGATGATCACGATCAGCCAGGAAGCGATGAACGCGCGCTTGCCGAACTTCAGGAAGTCCATCGCCGGCGGCTTCAGGAAGCTCATCATGACCATCTTCTTCATCGCGCCGGAGGAGATGAGGAAATCGAGGATCATCTGGCTCACGATCAGTGCCGTGAACATGGTCGAGAAGATGCCGATGGTGATCGAGACGCCGAAGCCCTTCACCGGGCCGTTGCCGAACGCGATCATCAGGCCGGAGGTGATCAGCGTCGTGAGATTGGCGTCGACGATGGTGGTGAACGCCTTGTCGTGGCCGGCGTGAAACGCGGCGACCAGCGGTTTGCCGAGCGCGAGTTCCTCGCGCATCCGCTCGAAGATGAGGATGTGCGCGTCGACCGCCATGCCGACGGTCAGCACGATGCCGGCGAGGCCGGGCATGGTGAGCGTGGCGCCGAAGCTGGCCAGCACGCCGAGCACGATGAGAATGTTCATCGTGACGCTCACGACGGCGACGAAACCCGCCAGCGTGTAGTAGCCGATCATGAACGCGGCGACGAGGCCGACGCCGATGTAGGTCGCGCGCTTGCCGCTCTCGATCGCCCCGGCCGCCAGCGAAGGCCCGACCTCGTACTGCTGCTTCACCTGCAGTTCGACGTCGAGCGGGTTGTTGAGCACGTTCGCCAGATTGAGCGCCTCGCGATCCGTGAAGTTGCCGGTGATCTGGGCGGAATCACTGTTGATTTCCTCGCGCACGGTCGGTGCGGAGTAGAGTTTGCCGTCGAGGACGATCGCCAGGCGGCCGAGCCGTCCGGACTCACGGCCGGCTTCGGCGATCTGGCGCGTCACCGCCGCGAACCGGGCCTTGCCCGCCTTGGTGAACTGCATGATGACCTCGGGTTTTCCGTAGAGGTCCGGGCGGGCGAAAGAGTTCGAGATCGCCTCGCCGGTCAGCTCCGGGCGCCGCTTCACGAAGAGTTCCTCGGTGCCGGTCTCGCCGCGCCGGCCCTCGTAGTCGAGCGTCATCACCTCGTACCCGGGCGGCGTTTCGACGCCGGGTCCCGGCGTCAGCGTGGGATGCACCAGCCGGAAATCGAGCCGCGCCGGCGCCTTCACCTGGTTGACGATGTCGGGGTTGTCCTTGGTGTTCAGGCCCGGCAGCTGGACCTCGATCCGGTTCGTGCCGACCTGGCGGATCAGCGGCTCCGCCACGCCGAACGCGTTGATGCGGTTGCTGATGATGTCGATGGCCTTGGTGATCTTTTCCTTGCGCGCGTAGTCGTCCTCATGCGTCCCCGGCCGGTCGACGGCCTCGAGGGTGAACGCCACGCCGCCACCGAGGTCGAGACCCAGCGGCAGCCGGCTGCGCGACCGGCGCAGGAGCTCGCCGAGGAGAATCTCGTTGCGCTTTTCGATGTTGGTCAGCCGCGACTCGATGCGGATGTCCGGGAAATACTGCGTCAGATCGAGCTTCCGCTCCTTGCCGATCTCGCGCAGGGCGACGAACACGCTTTGCGCCTTGCCGGTCTGCTCCATCGCGATGGCTTCCTTGAGCAGCGCGTTGAACTCGGCCTGATGCGCGGTGGCGTGAGCCTTCACGTACTGGTCGAAAGGCTGGTTCTTGAGGGGTGTCAGCGTCGTGATCGCCCACAGCACGATGGCGAAGGTGAGCACGAGCTTCCAGAGGTTGCGTCGGAACATGGCTGGTTTGGTTTTAAATATATTATCGTCCCGGGACCATGGGTCGCCGGGCCGTCCTCCGGGATCGCCGGATCACTTCTTCGCTTCGCCGCCCGCCTTGCCCACGACCACGCTGACGAAAGACTTGCCGACTTCGATCTTGGTGTTGTCCGCCACGCGCACCACGAACCGGTCTTCCTTCACGTTGGTGATCGTCCCGTAGATTCCGCCGGTGGTCACGATCTCGTCGCCGGTGCCCAGCGCGGAAAGCATCTTCTCGTGCTCCTTCTGTTTCTTCCGCTGCGGGGCGATCATCAGGAAGTACATCGCCGCGAACAGGAGTCCGAAGAAGATCAGCTGGGTGTACCCCCCGCCGCCCGTGGGCGCGGCGGTTTGGGCGAAGAAAGTGGAGGCGTCGAGGGGCAGGAACATTTTCGTCATTGCGTGTTGGGAAACTTGAAAAAAGAAAACACGCATCTAACTGATTACGCTTCTGCAAAAGCAAGCCATAAGTCCCCGCGTCGCGTGTCGCCCACGATCGAGCTCGCGTCACGAGCCGAGAGTTGAGGGTTGAGCGCCGGCGAAACCGGCGCAACGCTCCCCTTTCGGCGAAGCTCTGGTCCGGCCGCCGATCCGGTCTCCACTGCCGCCTCCCGCGCTCAACTTCCTGCCTCTCCGCCCTCCTCCCGCTCCCAACCTCCTGTCGTTGAAAACCAAATCCGCACCCGCCTGGTCCGCCGCCAAATCCGAGGAACACTACGGGTTCAAGCGCTGGGGCTCCGGTCACATCTCGGTCGACGATGAAGGGTTCGTGAATATCCAGCCGCGCGCCGACGACCGCGGCATCCGGCTGCTCGACGTCGTCAACGAGGCCCTCGGGATGGGGCTGAAGGCGCCGATGGTGGTCCGGTTCCAGGACCTGCTCCGCCACCGCGTCATCCAGCTGAACGAGATGTTCCGGAAGGCGATCAAGGAGGAGGGCTACCGCGGCACCTACCGCGGCGTGTTTCCGATCAAGGTCAACCAGCTCCGCGAGGTGGTCGACGAGATCGTCGCGGCCGGCAAGGACTACAACTTCGGCCTCGAGGCGGGCTCGAAGCCGGAGCTGATGATCGCCCTCGCGATGCACGAGGGCGCGCAGCGGCTGATCATCTGCAACGGCTACAAGGACCACGACTACATCCGGCTCGCGCTCCTCGGCCGCAAGCTCGGCAAGAAGGTCATCATCGTCGTGGAGCAGCTCTCCGAGCTCGACGACATCATCCGGATCTCGCGGCCGAGACCGGCGTGAAGCCGATGATCGGATTCCGGGCGAAGCTCCAGACCCGCGGCGAGGGCAAGTGGGCGCTCTCCACCGGCGAGAACGCGAAGTTCGGCCTGAACACCGCGGAGATCCTCTTCGCCTGCGAGAAGCTCAAGGCCGCCAAGCTCAGCCTCGGCGCTGCGCCTCGTCCATTTCCACATCGGCTCGCAGGTGCCGAACATCATCACGATCAAGAACGCGGTCATCGAGGCGACGCGGTTCTACTGCCAGCTGGCGCAGATGGGTTTCCCCATGGGCTACCTCGACGTCGGCGGGGGCCTCGGCATCGACTACGACGGCTCGCGCACGAACTTCGAGAGCTCGATGAACTACTCGATGGAGGAGTACGCCCGCGACGTCGTCTTCAACGTGCGCGAGATCTGCAACGCCTCCGGCGTCGCAGCCGCCGGACATCGTCAGCGAGTCCGGCCGCGCCATCGTCGCGCCCCACTCGCATCCTCGTCATCGAGGTGTTCGACCGGATCAACAAGCGCGAGTCGCTCGGCCAGCAGCATCAGCCGAAGGAGAAGCACAAGGTCGTCGAGCGACCTCGAGGTGATGCTGCAGCAACAAGGGCCGAGCTCGGCCGGCTCGAACGCTTTCACGACGCGCTCCAGAAGAAGGAGGAGGCGTTTTCGCTCTTCAACCTGGGCTACCTCGACCTCGAGAATCGCGCCGCCGCCGAGTCGCTCTTCTGGCAGATCTGCGAGCAGATCGCGAAGGAGGGCCGCAGACGCGGGCTATCAGCCCGAGGAGCTGCACGAGCTGGACAAGCTGCTCGCCGACCAGTACGTCTGCAATTTCTCCGTCTTCCAGTCGCTGCTGGACCACTGGGCGCTCAAGCAGCTCTTCCCGATCGCGCCGATCCACCGCCTGAACGAGCGGCCGTCCGTCAACGCCATCCTCGTCGACATCACCTGCGATTCCGACGGCAAGATCGCCGCGTTCATCGATCTGCAGGACGTGAAGGACTACATCACGCTCCATCCGCTCAACCACAAGCCGTACTACCTCGGCATCTTCCTCACCGGCGCCTACCAGGACATCATGGGCGACCTGCACAACCTCTTCGGGCGCGTCAACGAGGTGCACGTCTTCCTCGAGGACGACGAGCCGAACGGCTTCTACATCGAGGAGGCGCTGAGCGGCAGCCGGATCGCCGACGTCATCGAGGGCGTGCAGTACCAGCAGGAGGATCTGTGCCGCCGGATGAAGGCGCAGATCGACGCCGCCACGCGCAAGGACATGGTCAAGCCGCGGGAGGGCGTCCGGCTGCTCGAGATCTTCGAAAGCCAGATGCTCAACAAGACGTACCTGAACATCGAGTCGAAGACCGGCCGCAAGAAGCGGCGCGGCTGAGCTCCCGGGTTCCGGCAGTCCGGTCACCCCGGTGACTGCCGGGGGGCGGGCAGACGGACTACCGCGCGGGTTCGCGCAGGGAAGTGGCGGCCAGCGCGCGATCGAGCGACTGGATCGTCACCGGCTTCGTCAGGTGCACGGCAAAACCGGCGGACTGGGTGCGCACGAGGTCGTGGTCCATGCCATAGCCCGTGAGCGCAATGCCGGCGATCTCCGGGCCTTGCCGCTGCATCTCGGCCATCAGCTCGAGCCCATTGCCGTCGGGCAGCCCAACGTCGGAAATCAACAGATCGAACGCGCCCTGCGTCGCCGCCGCCCGCGCCTCCGCGACGGTGCCACAGGCCGTCACCGCGTGTCCCCGGCGGGCCAGCAGCTGCGCCAGCGCGTTGCGGGTCGGCTCGTGATCCTCGACGAGTAGAATCCGGCGATGCCCGCCAGCCGGCGGCCCAGCCGCTGCGGGCGGCGGGGCGCCCTCGGGCGGCGCGGCGCCAACCCGCCGGTCCGACTCGCTCCGCCGGTCCGGCGCCGCGGCCAGCGGCAGTTCCAGCACAAACTGCGCTCCGCAGTCGCGACCGGCGCTCTCCGCGCGGATGGAACCATCGTGCAGCTCGGCCAGCATCTTCGAGATCGCGAGACCCAGGCCGAGGCCGCCGAAACGATGCGACCCGCCGCTGGTCGCGTGCTCGCCCTGCGCAAAGGCATTGAACACGCGGTCCAGCTCCGCCGCGGTCATGCCGATGCCGGAATCCGCCACTTCGACCGCGGCGACGCGTTTTATCGGATCGACCCACGACCGCACCGTGATCTGGCCGCCGTCGGGCGTGAACTTCACCGCATTCTTCAGGATGTTCCACAGCACCTGCTGCAGGCGGACCGCGTCGCCGCGGACCAACGCACCCCCGGCGGCGAAATCGCACGTGAACGCCAGGCTCTTTTGCGCGATCTCTGGCCGGATCGTGTTGAGCGCGTCCTCGAGGATCGGCTGCAGCGGCTGCGTTCCGAGGCTCAGCGCGAGCTTGCCCTGGGTGATTCGCGTCAGGTCGAGCAGATCGTCGATCAACCTCGCCTCGAGTTCGACGTTCTTGCGCACGACTTCGAAATCCGCCCGGACCCGGGCCGGCAGCGAGGCATCGCGCGCCGCTTCGCTGGCCAGCAGCAGCACGGGATTGAGCGGCGTTCGCAGCTCGTGCGACAGTGCCGCGAGAAATTCGTCCTTCGCCCGCGACGCCGCGATCGCCCGGTCCCGGGTTTCCTCCATCTCCCGCTCGGCCCGCTTGCGCGACGTGATGTCGGTGATCACGGCGACCAGGCCGACGACCTCGCCGTTGGGCGTGCGCTCGGGCTCGTGGACGACCCGCATCCAGCGGAGGCCAAGCCGCTCGTAGGGGAGCTCCGCCTCGAACTCCACCCGCTGTCCGGCCAGCGCGGCGTCCAGATACGGCCGCACGATTTCGTACGCCTTCGGCCCGATCACCTCCGCCACGGTGAGGCCGACCAACTCGGCCGGCGCGCGACCGAAGCGCTCCGCGTACGGGCGGTTGACGAACTTGAAGCGGTGCTCGCAGTCGCAGTGCGCGAGGTAGATCATCGCGTTGTCCGTGACGATGCGCAGCTGTTGCTCGCTCGTGCGGAGCGCGTCCTGCGCCTGCTTGAACGCGGACAGGTCCCGCGCGATCTTCGAGGCGCCCACGATCCGGCCGTTCGCGTCGCGCACCGGTGAAATCGTCAGTGAAATGTCGAGGCGCGATCCGTCCTTCCGCACGCGCACGGTGTCGAAATGCTCGATCCGCTCGCCGGCGCGAATCCGGCGCAGGATCCGCGTCTCCTCGTCGTGGCGGTCCGGCGGGATCAGCATGGTGATGTGGCGGCCGATCGCCTCCTCCGCCGTGTATCCGAACAGTCGTTCCGCGCTCTGGTTCCAGCTGGTGATGTTTCCGTCGAGGTCCTTGCTGATGATCGCGTCGTGCGATGCCTCGACGATCGCGGCGAGCAGCCGCGCATCGCGCTCCGCCGCCCGGTTCCGCGTGACGTCGAGCAGCATGCTCACGCCTCCCACGAGCGTGCCGTCGGCGTCGCGGAGCGGTTCCGGGTACGCCATAACCCGGCGCCGCGTGCCGTCGGCGCGCTCGATCACGATCTCCTCGCCGGCCACCGGCCGCTGCTCCCGGAGTGCGACCGCCATCGGCCTCTGGTCGGGCGGCAGCACGGAACCATCCGGACGCAGCACGCGAGGGAAGCCACACCAGCGGTCGACGCCGGGTTCCGGACTGCGGCCCCACAATTCCCGCGCCGCCTGATTGAAGAACAGGATCCGCCCCTCCGCGTCGGTCGTGTAAACGCCGGCCGGAAGCGCCGCCAGCATCTTTTCGCGCAGGTCCTCGCTGTTGAACGCCGCCCGGACGGCACGGGCGCGCTCGAGAAACCCCGCTGCCATGCTGGCATGCAGGTCCATCAGCCACATTTCCCGGTCATCCGGTTGATGCGTCTCCTCGTAATGGACCGTCAGCACCCCGATCGGGCGGCCACCGGCGATCAGCGGGACGCTGTGCGTGGAGACGAACCGGCCGCTCTGCACGGCCTGCCGGAACGCGGCAAAGATCGGATCCGTCGCGGCATCCGTCACCACGATACGGGTGCGGCGCTGGAACGCCGATCCGCAGGCTCCCGCGCCCGGCGCGACGCAGCGGATCAGCGCCAGGAACTCGGGCGTGAATCCGGCGCTGGCGGCCACGGTGAGGCCCGGTTCGCCCTCGCCGCACACCGACAGCAATCCCTTGCTCGCGCCCGTCGCCGTCAGCGTGGCGTGCAGGATCTCATTCGCCGCGGTCGGCCAGTCGCCGGCGCGCGCCACCCGGATCGTGGCCTGGTGCAGCCGCTCCAAGTCCTGCAATTCCCTTTTCAGCGCCTCCGGAGCCCGGCGCGCTCTCGCCCGAATCGCGGAACGGCGGCGCGGAGCGGTATCCTGGGAGTCGCGGACGAACATTCAAATTGGGCGGCAACCAGCGACTCCACCTCGCGCCAGGAAACCCGAAACTCGCCTGATGACCGCCATCAAAAACCGATACGGTTCTTCTTACCTGGCGCAACCGCCCGCCGCCGTTTTCAGAGGACGGCGACCGCTCGGCGGAGGTCGCTCCCCGGCAATCACTAGCCCGACCGCCGCGGCCTGGTCCGCAGCGGACGGCGCCAGAAACCTTACGATCCGGACGCTGCCGGCGGGATCGCAGGGGTCAGCCGGCTCTGGATGAGTTTGCTCGCCGCGGCGAAGTCGATCAGCGGCGCCTCCGGGCGTTGCTTCAGTGCAGCCATGATCTTCCCCATCTCCTTCCGGCTGGTCGCGCCGGTCTCGCGGATCGCTTCGCTCACGAGCTCCTCCAGCCTGGCCGGCGCGAGCGCCTGGGGCAGGTATTTTCCAAGGAAACGGATCTCGACTTCGTTTGCCGCCACGAGGTCCGCGCGACCGCCCTTGGCAAATTCCTCCCGGGCATCAGCTAGGTTCTTGACCGCCTTGCGCAGGACGGAGGTCACCATCGCGTCGTCGATCGGCTGTCCGGAGTCGATCGAGGCCCGCTGAATGGCCGCGTCCGCGGTGCGCAGCGCCAGCGCCTTTGGCGCGTCGTGCGATTTCACCGCCGCCACGATGTCCGCCCGCAGGGTTTCGTAGGAAGTTGCCATGGCGCCGAATCTGCCCGCGATTCGCCGGCTGTCCAGCCCACCCCATCGGCCGCGACCTTCGCGGACCGGACGGCGCCGGTCCCTCCACCGAGCCACCCGAGCGTCGCCTGTTGCCCGATCGGATGTTGGACGGACGACCTCCGTGTCGTCCGCGACCCTCGGGCGACTTGCGCATACCGGACCTCCCTGTCGTCCGCGGACACCCCGCCGACGCCTCGTGTTTCCGTTGTAGGAGCCTGCTTGCAGGCGACCACGCCTTCCGGTCCGTTTGTAGGAGCCTGCTTGCAGGCGATTCGACCTGCGGTGGTTCCGTTGTAGGAGCCTGCTCGCAGGCGATGCCCCGGAGGCGGGCGATCACCGCTCTCGCGAGCGAGCTCGCTCCTGCGACCGGACGGAGCCGGTCCCTCCATTTCCGATCCCCTGTGCATCCCCGTGGTCGACCCGCCAACCGCCTCGTTGGACGGACGACCTCCGTGTCGTCCGCGAAGATCGAGCGACGCGGTCAGCGGCTGGCGAGGATCTCCCGCGCGGCGCGCTCGCCGCTGGCGATGGCACCGTGGACAGTGCCGAGTTCGAGCGGATCGGCGGTCGCCTCGCCGGCGAAGAATAGCGTGCCCCGGACCGGCCGCGCCAGCATCGCGGGCGCGTCCTCGCGGCCGGCCGTCGAATAGCTGTACGCGCCACGAGTGTACGCATCGGCTGCCCAATTGTGCGTGCGCCAGTCGAGGATCGTCCGGCGGATCGCGTCGCGCCGGACGCCGAGCATCTTCGCCAGCGTCGCGACCGCATGCTGAAAAATGCGTTCGTCCGAGTACTCCACCATCCCGGCTGCGACCGGGCCTCCCGTCCAGCCCACCAGAACCGGGCTCGGCGCCTCCGCCCACCAGACCGGAAACGCCGCCTCCTCCGACTGCAGAAAGCCGAACGCGTGGCCGGTTCGCGCCCGCAGCGGCGCCGGAATCGGGCCACGCCGCCAGATATCGTCGCGGAGACGCAACACCACCCGGATCGCATGACCGGACTCGACCTCGTGCCACCAGCGAAGCTTCTGCGGAATGGCCGGACGGAACGCGATCGCCCCCGGCTCGCCCGGCTCGGCGCGCAGCACTCCGAGCGGGACGGTGATCAGCCCGGCCGGTGCGCTCCATTCGCCGCGCGCCGTCCGCACGTCGACGCGCCGTTTCCTCCAATGAATGCTCGTGACCGGCGCGTCCAACTCCAGCAACACCCGCCGCGCCGGCAGCTTGGCGACCATCGCGTTCACGAGCGCGCCGTAGCCCTCCGCGAGCCGGCACTGCTCCTCGTCCTCCTGCGCGGCCTGGAAGAGCGTGGGCGCGCTCATCCGGTCCGGCGGCGCGCCTTGAAATCCTTTGACGAATGCCGTCGCCAGCAACTGGTCTTCCGCTGGAATCTCGTCGCGGTGCTCGCGCAGCCAGTCGGCAAACGAACCGCGGAAAGCCGGACCGATTCGCTTCATCACGCCATTGATTCGGTCCCAGCCATCCGGCATCGGCTCCTGCCGGCGGCGGCGGCACAACCATCGCTGTTCGTCGATCCGCTCCGGCTTCAGCCCGACCTTCTCGATCCAGCGCCACAACGCGGGGTTGCCCGTGTGCACGAACTCCGCGCCGAGCTCCACCGTGCGCGGCCAGCCCGGAGGCCGCTCGCTCAGGATCCGCCCGCCGGCCCGCGACCGCGCTTCCAGCAGGCGAACGCGCCGCCCTCCCCGCGCCAGCTTCGCGGCGGCGGCCAAACCTGCCACCCCCGCCCCGATCACGATCGCGTCGGTGGTTTCGTCACGCATCCGCTGTTCGACAGCCTGCGACGCACGCGGTGCTTCCGAGCTGGCCATCCGCAAAAGGTGCGTGTCCCGCATACCGGAATGCCGCGCCTGCGGGCCAGCCGGGCTCACCGCGCCCGGCTACATCATACCGTCGAACGGGCATACGCCCTTCAGATCCCGCCGTTCGCGATGCCGACGTCGCCTTCCGGCGCCGTCAGCGGGTCAACGGCGGACTGTCGGTCGACCGGATGTCTTCCTCCACGCCCGACGAGGAGATTTCGCCGACGAGGAAATTGCAGCGCTGCTGGCAGTGCCGGCACGTTTCCGCGCAGATCCGGCAATGGTCGTGCTTCGAGGCGTGAACCTCGCACTCATCGGCGCAGAGCTGACACGTCAGAATGCAGGTGTGAAGCTGCGAGTGGATCAGGTCGTTGGGTGTCTCCGTCTGACGGACCACCAGTCGCGCCGTCGTATCGCACACGTCCGCGCAATCCAGATTCGCACGAATGCATCGGCGGAGCGAGTCGTCCGACGACTCCGCCAGACAGGCATCCGCGCACGACGTGCAGATCTGGCTGCACAACGAGAGCGCATTGAGGACTTCGACGTACGCGCCCGACCGCTGCAGATCCGGGTGCGGGTGGCTGCGTAACATGGTTTCGAGAAGATTCATAGACTGAATGGGTTCAGTGGCCGCGTCGCGGCCTTTTTCTGCAACTTACGCCTTGGCGGTACCCCGTGCCATGGGGTCGGCCCCCGGGGGATCTCTAGGGAACAACGGTACGGCCGAGGTGCCGGTGGCATTCGCGCCGCGGGCCGCCGCGGCGGGGTGCGCGATCGGCAGCGGAAATCCGCGTTCGATCGATCGCGGCCGCTGGTCGGGCTCCTGTCACGCCAGCAGTTTCTCGATCGTGATCGGCAGGTCGCGAATTCGCCGGCCGGTGGCGTGGTGCACGGCGTTGATGATGGCTCCGCCAATTCCGGTGATGCCGATCTCACCGAGACCCCGCGCGCCGAACCCGCCCATCCGCTCGTCCGGCACGTTGAGGAAACTCACCTCCATCGCCGGCATGTCGGCATGCACCGGCACCAGATAGTCGGCCAGGTTGTCGGTGATCACCCGGCCGTTGCGCTCGTCGTAGACCGACTCCTCGAGCAGCGCCATGCCGAGGCCCATCACGAGCGAGCCGCAAATCTGGCTGCGCGCGAGTTTCTCGTTCATCACCCGGCCGACGTCGAACGCGCTGACGATTCGACTCACCCGCAGTCGCGCGATCCGCGGGTCCCAGCGGACCTCGACGCAATGCGCGCCGAACGAGCGGAACGTGTGCCCTGCCCGCTCCTCCCCCGGTTCCGCTTGTCCCTCGCCCTCGACGCCCGGCATTCGCGTCATTCGCAGCACGTCGCCGATCGTGGCGCGGCGGCCGTCCTCGTTTGAAATCACCGCGCCGGTCCAGTACTCCAGCGTGTCCGCGCGCCGGCCGGCGAACGGCGCGCCGTCCTTCGTCGCCGTGGCGATCAGTTCCCGGATCGCCGCGCGGCACGCCGCGATCACCGCCGGGCAGACGCTCGCGGTCGCCATCGAGCCGCCCGAGATCGGCCCCTCGGGAAAATCGCTGTGCCCGATCGCCACCTCGATGCGCTCGAGCGGCAGTCCCGTGATTTCCGCCGCCGTCTGCGCCATGATCGTGTACGTGCCCGTGCCGATATCCTGCGTCGCGCACTCGATTCGCGCCGAACCGTCGGCGCGCAGTTCCACTTTCGCCCGCGCGGCATCGCGTTCCGCCGTCCAGCTCGCCAGTCCGAATCCCCACCCCAGGATTTCGTCGCCCTCGCGCATCGAGCCCGGCGGCATCGTCCGCCGCTCCCACCCGAAACGGCGGGCCGCGATCTCGCAACATTCGCGGGTGCGGTTTCCCGACCAGGGCCGCTGCCGGTGCTCGTCGCGGTCCGGGATGTTGCGCCGCCGCAGTTCGATCGGATCGAGTCCCAGCGCGAGGGCCAGTTCGTCCATGGCTCCCTCGAGCGCGACCATGCCCGAGCCGGCGCCTGGCGCGCGCATCGGCGTCGGTGTGCCGACATTGCCGGAGACGAGCCGGTGAGTGACGGCGACATTCGCGCCGCCGTAGAGCGAACGAGTCGTCTGTCCGCTCGACTCCGGGAAATCGTGCACCAGCGAGGTCTGCGACACGGTGTCGTGCTGCAGCGCGAGCAGTCGTCCATCGCTGTCGGCACCGAGCCGCACGCGCTGGCGGGTGGCGGGCCGGTGGCCGACGGTGGTGAACATCCGCTGGCGTTCCACGACCAGCTTCACCGGCCGGCCGATCTGCCGGGCGGCGACGGCGGCCAGCACCGTGTGGGGCAAGAGGAACAGCTTGCCGCCAAATCCGCCGCCCACGTACGGCGCCATGACCGTCACGTTCTCCGCGGGCACGCCGAGCACCTTCGCCAGCGCCTGCTTCTGCCCGGCCACCCACTGCGTCGATTCATGGATCTCCAGGCGTTCGCCGTGCCAGACCGCGACCGAAGCGTGCAGCTCCATCGGGTTGTGCACCTCGACCGGCGTGCGGTAGGTCACGTCGATGCGTCCGCGAGCACTCGCCCAGGCTTCCGCCGCATCGCCCCGGGCGTAGTCCGGATTGTCCGGCGACCGCCGGGTGCCGCGCACGAGTTCGCCGCTCGCGACCGTCAAGGTCAGCGGCGTCGCCGCATCGTACGCGACGCGAACGAGCCGCGACCCGATTCGCGCCTGCTCGAGCGTTTCGGCGACGACCAGCGCGACGAACTGGCCCGCGTAGTAGATGTTCTCGTCCTCGAACGGCGGACGCACCTCGCCAACCCGCGTGTTCTCCTCCATCTCGTTCGGGCTCCGGTGAAGCGGCGGAGTGTTGCCGTGATGGAGCACGGCGAGGACGCCCGGGGCGCGTTCCGCCGCGGACAGGTCCAGCGCGGCAATCCGTCCCGAGGCGATCGTGCTGAAGACGCCGGCGGCGTGTACCACGCCGGGGGCCCGGTTGTCGGCCGCGTACCGGGCGCGGCCGGTCACCTTCGCGCGACCTTCGACGCGATTCACTCCCTGACCGACGACATTGAGAGTTCCGGCGCTCATCGTTCGAGATGCCGGCAGGCCTGTCCGGAACAGCAGCCCGTGGAGCTCGATCTTCGAGCGGTCGGCGAAGGCGCCGGCACGTGCGCAGGTGCCGCCCGGAGTCCGGACCCCGCCGGCTGAAGATCGGGAATCATGGCGTCCACGCTCACACCGTTCGCACCGGCGGCTGGCCCGCGGCCACGATCTCCAGGGCGCGGACGATCACGCGCCGGGCGAGTTCGACCTTGAACCCGTTGTGCGCCCGCGGCTGGGCGGTCCGCAACGCCACCGCCGCGGCGTCGCGAAAGTGCGCCTCGTCCGCCGGGCCTCCGCGCAGCAGTTCCTCGGCCTCGTAGGCCCGCCACGGCTTGGTCGCAATCCCGCCGAGCGCGATCCGCACCTCGCCAATCAGGCCGGCCTGCACCCGCAACACGACCGCGGCGGAGGCGAGCGCGAATTCGAAGCTCTGCCGGTCGCGCAGTTTCAAATACCACGAACGCGTCCCGCGCGGAAGCGACGGCAGCACGACCGCGCTGATCAGCTCGCCCCCGGCCAGCGCGTGCTCCTTCTCCGGGGTGTCACCCGGCAGCAGGTGGAAATCGCGGAACGGCACGCGGCGTTCCCACGCGCTGCCGCGCACGATGATCTCCGCGTCGAGTGCGGCGAGCGCCACGCACATGTCCGACGGATGCGTCGCGATGCAGGCATCGCTGCCACCGAGCACGGCGTGAGCGCGGTTGTAGCCGTCGATCGCGGCGCACCCGGTTCCGGGCTCGCGTTTGTTGCACGGCGAGAGGCCGTCGCGGAAGTACGCGCAGCGCGTCCGCTGCATCAGGTTGCCGCCCGTCGTCGCCATGTTGCGCAACTGGCTGGAGGCGCCGCTCAGCACCGCCTCGGCCAGCACCGGATAGCGCTCCCGCACCCCGCGGTGCCAGGCGAGATCGCTGTTGCGCACGAGGGCGCCGATCCTCACGCGGCCGTCCGGCATCGCCTCGATTTCGGCGAGTCCGATCCGGTTGATGTCCACCACCCGCTCCGGCCGCATGACATCGAGCTTCACCAGGTCGATCAGGGTCGTCCCCCCGGCGACATACTGCGCCGTCGCGCCAATGTGCTGCGCCATCGCCTCGGCGGGATCCCGCGCGCGGGTGAATTCGAAGTTCCTCATGGCTGGCGGTTCGGCCGCAGGCCGCGGACGCGCTGCACCGCTTCGAGGATGCCGTGATAGGCTCCGCAGCGACAGAGGTTGCCGCTCATCGCCTCGCGGACGGAGGGATCGTCGCGCCCGACCGGTTCACGCAGCAGCGCGACCGCCGACATGATCTGGCCGGGGGTGCACGCGCCGCACTGCAGTCCGTCGCATTCGAGAAATGCCGTCTGCATCGGGTGCAACTCGCCGCCGCGCTCAAGCCCTTCGATGGTCGTGACCTCGTCCCCATCGTGCATCGCCGCCAGTGTCAGGCACGAATTGATCCGCCGGCCGTTCACGAGCACGGTGCAGGAGCCGCACTGTCCGTGGTCGCAACCCTTCTTCGTGCCCGTGAGCTGCAGGTGTTCGCGGAGCACGTCGAGGAGCACGGCCCGGGGTTCGATGTTCAATGCGCGCCACTCGCCGTTCACCAGTAGAACGACCCGGACGCGGCCGGTGGCCATCACTCCGCGTTCCATCTCCGGCGTGTCCCCGGCGGCCGGCGGCGGCGAAGCCTGCCCAGGACGGGCGCCGGCCATGGCACGCGCGGCGGTTTGGCGATCGTCGTTCATGCGATCGCCCGCCGTCCGGCTCCCGCCGCTGCGGCCGAATACCTGCGTTTCTCGTTATCGCTGATCATGCCACCGTCACCTTTCGGTTCCTGCCGCTGGCCCGTGCTCGCTGTCGCACGTTAGTCCGCGGTCGCCACCCGGGCCATCCGGAGCCCACCCCAGCAAAACATCGGGGGCCGATCGATCCCTCGAACTCGTGCTCCGGACGCCGGCGCTCCCGCATCCACCCCTCGCTCCGCCGGGCCTGTCGCTTCGCGTTCGTACCGGCCGGCGACATCGGGCCGAAAATTGCACCGAAACACGCCGGACGACGGCTGCGTTCCGATCGCGTACAGTGGCGGCATGTCGGTCGCATCCACCATTGCCGTCGCGCCGGATTCGACCCGGGTTGCGTCAGCAGCCCCCTCGGCCGAGCGTGAATGCGTGGCTTCCCCCACTTCCCGACCGCTCCGCCTCACGCCCGCCCAGATGTACCAGCGGGTGCTCGCCTGCGATCCGGCATGGAACGGCCGGTTTTTCACCGGCGTCCTGACCACCGGCATCTACTGCCTTCCGTCCTGCCGGGCCCGCAAGCCACGGCCGGAGAACGTGCGTTTCTTCCCGACGTGCGAAGCGGCTCGAGCCGCCGGGCTGCGCCCCTGCAGAAAATGCCATCCGGACGATTTTGCGCGTGGCGCCGATCCCGTCCTCGAGGCAGTCGAGTCGGTCGTGGGAGAGATTCGTCGCGATCCTGCGGCGTTTCCCGACACGCGCACGATCGTGCGCCGGCTGGGTTTTGGCACGACGCGCACGTTCGAGCTGTTCCGGCAGCACTATCACACCACGCCGGCGGACCTGCTGCTGCGCGCCCGGATCGACGCGGCCACGTCGTGTCTGCTCGTGACTCCGACCGCCGGGAAGCCACAAGCCCGGCGCCGGTCCGCGACGGCCGGCCGTTCAGCGCCGTCGATCGCCGGCATCGGTTACGCGGTCGGGTTCGACGCCGTATCCGCCTTTCACGAGAACTTCCGGCGGCTGACCGGCCTCACGCCCGCGGCCTACCGCGAACTGCGGCCGGGCACCGCGTACAAGATTGCGCTGCCCGACGGCTACCTGCTCGGTTACCTGCGCCGCGCGCTGAGCCGCGATCCGCAGAGTGTCAGCGAGCGTCTCGACGGCGACTGCTACACCGCCGCGGTGCGGCTGGCCGCCGGCCCGGCGATCCTCCGGCTGCAACTCGGTCCCCGCGCCGTGGAGGTCTCACTCGAACTCAGGTCGGCGGGTGGCACGGAACGCCCGGGCACCGGGCCCGGCGTGGCTCCCGAGCGCGAGCGCGGCCCGCGTCCACCGGGCGCCGCCACGCCGTGTCCGGCGCCGGATACGGCCATACCCGCCGCAGCGGAGGCGCATGCGCTCGTCGTCCGCCTGCTCGGACTCGACGAGGATGCCGCCGCATTTGTGCGGCTGGCACGCAAGCTCGGGCTCGCGCGATTGGTCGCCGGTCGCGAGGAACTGCGGATCAGCCGGACACCGTCCGTGTTCGACGGGCTGCTCTGGTCGATCATCGGCCAGCAAATCAACTTTTCGTTCGCCTGCGTCCTCAAGCGCCGGCTTTTCGAACGCGTTGGCGTGCCGGTCGGGGACGGACTGGTCGCGCCTCCGACTCCCGAGGCCGTCGCGGCGCTCGAGCCGGCGGACCTCCTGCCGCTGCAGTTTTCCCGCCAGAAAGCGGCCTATCTGATCGGCACGGCTCAGGCAGTTGTTCGCGGCGAACTGGACCTCGACGCACTCCCCGGCTTTTCCGCCACCCGGGCCGAGCGCACCCTGCTCGCGCTGCACGGACTCGGCCCGTGGTCGGTCAACTACGTCATGATGCGGTCGCTCGGGTTTGCCGACTGCGTGCCGCTCGGCGACACCGGCGTGACCAGCGGACTTCAGACGCTGCTCGAGCTCGCCGAGCGGCCGGACGCCGACGCGACGCGGCGGCTCATGGCCGTGTTCTCGCCCTACCGCAGCCTCGCGACCGCCCACCTCTGGCAGCTCAACAGCCCGTTCCCGGGTGAACCGCCCGGCGGAATGCAAGAGGCTCGGTATTTCGCTCCTGCTGCATGCTCCATCGCGCCTACCGCCGGCCCCTCCCGCCCAACCGCCCACGGTCCGCCGCCCACCCCGGCCAGGCAAACCTTTCGATCCGCTAAATCATTCCCTCCGACGAACCTCCTTCATCCCTCGAGCTCTCTTCCTCCGATGAACCTTTTCCACGACTCCTTTTCCACTCCGTTCGGCGATTTCTCGGTCGCCGTCGACTCCGCCGGCGCAGTTGTCGCCACTGCTTTCGGCGGCCTGCCCGCTCTCCTCCGCCGCCTCAATATAATGGATGATAGTCTCGCCCCGTCCGCCGGCGGCTCTCCGTCTGCTGCGTCGCCAGAAACCGGATTCGTGAACGGCTCCGCTGCCGGCGGCCGGCCGGAACGCACCGCCGGCATGCGCGCGGCGCGGCGGCCGGCTTGTCACATGCCACGCGACCAGCGAAAGACCGCCGCGGCGCGGGAGCAGGTGCTCGCGTATTTCGCCGGTGCGCGGCGCGAGTTTCACCTTCCGCTCGCGGCGCGCGGGACACCGTTTCAGCAGCAGGTCTGGACCGAGCTGCGGCGGATTCCGTACGGCGAAACGCGCAGCTATCGCCAGATCGCAACCAGGCTGGGTCGGCCCGGTGCATCCCGGGCCGTGGGACGGGCGAACGCCACCAATCCGATCTGCCTGATCGTACCGTGCCACCGCGTGATCGGCTCCGACGGATCGCTCACCGGATTCGCCTTCGGAGAAGAGCTCAAACGAGCACTGCTCGAGTTCGAGGCTGGGTTCGCGACGGCGGATTCCATTGCCGCGATGGCGTGAGTCTGTGTTCGAAGCGCCGGTGTGCGCAGTAGCCTGCGGTAGGCCTCGAGCTTGCTCGCATCCGAACCGCGGTGGATGCCGATGGTCGATGTGGCCGGGCTCGCCGCGCCCCAGACGATTGCGTATCCGCACTTCCCATGCCGGTGGTGGCCGATCGCCGTTGTTCGTAATACGAACATCGACGCCGCCCGGCGGCACCAGCGCCGCGGATGGCCGTGGGGGATCCCCGGGGATGCCGATGGTCGATGTAGCCGGGCTCGCCGCGCCCCAGACGATTGCGTATCCGCACTTCCCATGCCGGGGGTGGCCGATCGCCGTTGTTCGTAATACGAACATCGACGCCGCCCGGCGGCACCAGCGCCGCGGATGGCCGTGGGGGAATCCCCGGGGATGCCGATGGTCGATGTGGCCGGGCTCGCCGCGCCCCGGACGATTGCGTATCCGCTCCACCCGTGCCAGGGGTGAACTCCAGCCCGCGAGGCCCGCGCCGAACCGCGCCTGCGAGCAGGCGGCCTACGGCGCTGCGCCCAATTCCGCGCCTGAGACCAGGCGGCCCGTTTGATCCTATCCGAGGCCGCCGCCCGGCGGCGGCCTACTCGTAGTCGTACAGCTGCGGGTCGCGCGCCGGGGGGCGCCGCGCGCGGAACCGATGCCGCGGCTCCTTCGGATCCTTCGGCGGCTGTTCCGGCCCGCCCGTTTCCCCGCCGTAGGGATCGTCGGGGTCCGGCATGCTGCAGGGCGCTTCACCGCCGAGCTGCTCCTCGAGCGAGTCCGGATCCGCGCCCTCTTCGAGCTTGCGGACCACCTCCTCCATCTCGCCGTCGATCTTCTCGCCCGTCAGCTCCGACATCCGGCGCATCATTCGCGCCATCGCCCGCGGATCGTTTTCGTCGACGTTCGAAAACTCCTTTTCCATCGCGCCCATCGCCGCCTCCATCCGCGGATCCTCGGAAGCGTCTCCTGCGCCGCCGGCGTCCGGGGCCGGCGCGGAGTCGTCCGACTTGCCCACGCCCTTCCGGCTGACGGCGAACGACGACATCATCTTGACCATGCGAAATCCCGGGTGGTGCGGGCACTTCGGCGTCTGCCTTCCCTGCGCGAGGGTCTTCGCGAAGAACTGGTAGATCGTGTGATTGTCCGGACAGTAGTACTCGTAGATCGGCATACTCGAAGGGGAGTTAGCGGGTCTCCGGTTTCTTGGCAAGTTGGTGTCCGTGCTGCACGACGGCCGACTTGCCGTGCTCGTTCAGCCGGTCGAGCACGCCAGCCAGCCGCCGGCGCTTCTCATCGGCGGCGGCGAACATCTCGAGCTGCGCGGGTCCGTCCTCCACGCCGGAGAACCGAACGCTGACGAGGCGCAGCGGCCGCTGCTTCTTCCAGGCGGCGGCCAGCAACGGCCGGACGAGCGGATAGAATGGCGCCTCGAGGTCGACCGCGCTTTCGAGACTGCGCCCGTGCGCCTCCTGCGTGAAATCCGGATACCGCACCTTGAGGGTCATCGTCCGGACCCTTTTCCCATCCTCGCGGATCTTCGGCAGCAGGTCGTCGATCATCCGCTTCAGCACCCGCTCGATCTCGGCGACGTCCGCGACGTCCGCGAAGAACGTCTCCTGCTGTGAATAGCTCTTCGCGTCCTCGTGATCGGTGTGCACCGGGCGGTCGTCGATCCCGTGGGCGGCGGCGACCATGTCGCGCCAGCCCCGGCCGAAGATCGATGCGAGTTCGGCGTCCGACCGGGCCAGCAGGTCGGAGACGAGCTTGATCCGGTGCCGTTGCGCGAGCGCGGCCTCGGTTTTGACACCGACGCCGGGAAGCTTGCCCACCGGGAGCGGCGCGAGAAACGCCGCCTCGGTCCCGGGCGGCACGACCACGAAGCCGCGCGGCTTGCGCAGCTTCGACGCGATTTGCGCAACGAGCTTGTTGGTGGCGATCCCGAACGACGCCGTGATCTGCAATTCGCTCCAGATCCGCTCCTGGAGCCGGTGCACCGCGGCCTCGATCTCCGGCGCCGACCGGAGGCCGCAGGGTCCGAGGTCGAGATACCCCTCGTCGATCGAGTTTCGTTGCACCAGCGGGGTCAGGGTTTCGCAGAGTTCGAACATCTGATGCGAGACCCGGCTGTAGAGTCCGGCGGTATGCGGCAGCATGATCAGGTCGGGACAGACCTTGAGCGCCCGCGCCGTCGGCATCGGGGTGTACACGCCGCACGCCCGCGCCTCGTAGCTCGCCGAAGAAATGATGCCACGCTCGCGTCCGCCGACGGCGCATTTCGTCCCGCGCAGTTCGGGCTTCAGCGCCAGCTCGCACGACACGAAAAACGCGTCGGCATCGAGGTGGACGATGGTGGGCAAAGGCACGGTGATGGGCTAGACAGGACGATTGGCGAAGGCCAGTTCAACCCAGCCGTAGCGGGACCACCAGCGCATCCGGGCGACCGCGCGAGACCGAAGCCGGAGCCGAACGGGTTTCACAGAAGGCAACGAAGCGAACGAAGAGCGGCACGGAGGGGGGCGACGTGCGATCGGGTAGCCGGGAAGGTTGCCCTCCCCTGGCTCCCACACCACCGGACGTACGGTTCACGTATCGCGGCGGTTCCTTAAGAGGAGGATTTGGCATAGACCGTTAATGTTTCGAGCAGGTTTATAAGGCCCATGTCGGCAAGCGCCTTTGTCGGAAAGGCGGCATGCATGTGCGAAGCGCCGCTGTTGAACCATGCCCCGCGGCCGTTGTGTCCGCTGGCGAGCACCCGGGCCTCGTCGAGACCAAGCGCCCGGAGGCGCCGGTATCGCGTGGCCGGGCGTTTCCACTGTCGCCAGATCACGCCGCGCAGCCGCCGCCTGATCCAGCCGTCCAGTTCCGCTGCGAACCCCTTGGTCTCGCTGAGGCGGAAGTAGTTCATCCATCCCCGAAGCAGCGGGTTTAGCGTTTCCAGTTCCTTATCCAGTTCATCGAGCAGGATATTCGACAGCAACGGCGAGAGCGGCCCGCCTTGCGGCGTGCCTTTCTCGCTTGGCTGACTCCTCCCGCCGATCAGCACGCCGCTTTTCAGGAACGCTCGGATGAGTTTGAGCATCCGCACGTCCTTCACTCGGCGTCTGACTCTGGCCATCAGCAGGTCGTGGTTCACCTCGTCGAAGAAACTCGCGAGGTCGATGTCCACCACCCAGCGCCTCCCGGCTCTCTGATACTCCCGCGCGGCGAGCACCGCTTGGTGCGCGCTGCGTCCGGGCCTAAACCCATAGCTGTGTTCCGAGAAGTCGGGTTCGAACAACGGACTGAGCACCTGAAGCGCCGCCTGCTGTAAGAACCGATCCAGTACCGTTGGGACTCCCAACAAACGGATTCCACCGTTGGCCTTGGGGATCTCGACGCGTCTTACCGGCTCTGGCCGATACCGGCCCGCCAGCAGCAGCGCCTTGATTTTATCCCATTCCTTTCGGATCAGCGTCGCCGTGCGCTCGAGGTCGAGCCCATCGACTCCCGCCGCTCCTTGGTTCCGACTGACCCGTTTCCACGCGGCGTTCAGGTTGCCGCGTTCGATCATCTGCTCGATCAGTCCCGTCCCTTGCCCGATGCAGTGACTTTCCTCCGATGCTGCGCTTGCCGCACCTTGCGCGTTCCCACTGGCATTCCGGCCAGCGACTTCGCCCACGGCAGTCCGATACGCGGCGGACTCTTCTGCTGCTTCACGCAGGTTCATGGATTCGGTTTGCACTGTCCTCTTTCGGTTCGGTCCTTCACCCCTGATCTCGGGCTACTATGACCTCGGCTGACTTCTGCGAAGTTGTCCCAACGCCTTCCGGCGTCGGTAGCCCTTGCGAGCGGCTCCGCAGATCTCCCCGGGTAATGCGCACCTGCCTTCACGCTTATGCCTGCCGCATCTACGTACGCGCTTTCCGTGCAGACTTCGGGCTTTAGAGATATTGGCCTCCTCGCCCAACGCGTACGCCTCATGCGATTCCTGTTCGTCAGGCCAGCGCTTTGCCATGGGCTTCCTTCCCACGGTCGCCTCGCGACGCCGCAGTTGCCCTTCGGCTAGACCTTCCCTCTGCAGGGCGGTCAACAGACTTACATGTGTGTTTACTCATGTTCACTGTCCAGCAGGTGCGCCCTGCCGGGCGCACCATAAAAGAAGCCGCCCGGATTTCTCCGGGCGGCTTCGCAAACTGAATCGCGGCGTGAAGCCGATCCTACCTCGGGGCGGCGATGGGCGCCGACCCGATCAGGGTCATTCTTTCTTCGACGCCTCGTCGAGGATGTCGCCGAGGTTCATCATGTCCGTGCCGGCGCTGCTGCGGTTGAGCGCCTCGTAGGTCGCCGTTTCGGCGGCGAGCTGCTCGGACGCAGTAGTTCGCGGCCTTGATCGAGAGGCCGAGGCGACGCTCGTCGCGGTCGATCTTGATCACGCGGGCGGTGACCTGCTGGGCGGGCTTGAGCACGTCCTTCACCTTGTCGATGCGCTCCTCGCTGATCTGCGAGATGTGCACGAGACCGTCGATGCCGTCCTTCAGCTCCACGAAGGCGCCGAACGAGGTGATCTTGGTGACGGTGCCCTGCACGACGTCGCCGATGCTGAAGTAGCGCGTCGATGTCGGACCATGGATCGGTGGCGAGCTGCTTCATGCCGAGGCTGATCCGCTGCTGCTGCGGATCGACGTCGAGCACGATTGCGTCCACCTCGTCGCCCTTCTTCAGGACTTCGGACGGATGGTTGACCTTGCGGGTCCAGCTCATGTCGGAGACGTGCACCATGCCGTCGATGCCCTCCTCGAGTTCGATGAAGGCGCCGTAGGTCGTCATGTTGCGGACCTTGCCGCGAACGCGCGCCCCGATCGGGTAATTGTGGCGGACCATGTCCCAGGGGTTCGGTTCGAGCTGGCGGAGGCCGAGCGAGATCTTCTGCTCCTCCTTCTGGATGCCGAGGACGACCGCATCGAGCTCCTGGCCGACCTTGAGCAGTTCGGAGGGCTTGGTGATGCGCTTGGTCCAGGACATCTCGGTGATGTGCACGAGGCCCTCGACGCCGGGCTCGATTTCGACGAACGCGCCGTACGGGACGAGGTTGACGACCTTGCCGTGGACCTTCGCACCGACCGGGAACTTGCGGTCGATCTCGTCCCACGGATTCTTGGTCGTCTGCTTCAGGCCGAGCGAAACGCGTTCCTTCTCGCGGTTCACCTCGATGATCATGACCTGGACCTCCTCGCCCTGCTTGAGCATTTCGCTCGGGTGCGAGATGCGGCCCCAGCTCATGTCGGTGATGTGCAGCAGGCCGTCCATGCCGTCGAGGTCGATGAACGCACCGAAATCGGTGATGTTCTTGACGATGCCCTTGCGGATCTGGCCGGGCTGGATCGACTCGAGCAGGTCGCGGCGCTTGTTCGTCGCGCTGCTCCTCGATCAGCTCGCGGCGGGAGAGGACGATGTTCTTCCGCTCGAGATTGATCTTGAGAACCTTGAAGTCGTAGGTCTGGCCCACGTACTGGTCGAGGTTCTTGGGTGGCTGCACGTCGATGTGCGAGGCGGGCATGAAGGCGTCGACGCCGATCGAGACGATCAGGCCGCCCTTGACCTTGGCTTTCACGCGGCCGGTGGCCACGGAGCCTTCCGGAAAACGGGTGAGGATGTTTTCCCAGTTCTTCTTTTGCTCCGCCAGGTCGAAGGACAGCACCGGCGCGCCGTCCTTGTCTTCGAGCTTCTCGAACCAGGACCTCGATCGTCGAACCGATCTGCAGTTCACCGATATCGATGAACTCGCTGGCGGGGATGACGACCTTCGGATTTGCCGCCAATATCGACGACGACCTCGTTTTGGCGGATTTCGGTGATGATGCCCGGTACAATCGAGCCTTCCTTCAACTTATCGAAGGAGGACTGCTCGAGCAGTTCTTGCATGACTGAACTCATATGACGATGACCAGCGAACGGGACGCCTGCTCCAGAGCACCGATCCGCCGGCGATGGTCCCGCGCGGGGCGGAACCGTGGGTTGACTGTTGAACCAACGGGAAGACCAGCGGGAGCACGCGGCGACGCTGGTCTGACCGATACCCATGCCGCGAACGGTCAAAGTCTGGCAGCCATCCCGCCGCCGCAAGTCGAAAGTTGACCGATCAGCGCGCCGGCGGCGCCTTCGCCCGCTCGGTCAGGACCTGGGTCACACCGCTGAAGAACGAGTCGTACAGCGCGTGCTGCCGCAAGGGGATGTCGGTTGCCCCCGCGAACGACGTGCTTTCCTCCTGCTCGCGCAGAACGACGGAAACCTGCGTACGCTGTGGCTCGGACTCACGGAGCCGGATCTCGAACGTGTACTGCCGTCCCGTGCCGAACGTCGCGCCGGGCTGGATCCGGCTGATGGCGTTGATGATCCCCTGCGCCGCACCAGCGCGCGACACTTGGAAATCCATCCGCCGAAGCGCAACCTGGGCGGCATCGAAAACGGCGCGCTCGGCGGACTCGTAGGTTCGAACCTGGGGTTCCGGCGCGGCAAATCGCTGGCGAACGTGGGCGGGCACCGAATCGCAGCCGGCCAGGACGAGGGTGCAGACGCCAAGGAGAAACGCAGGAAGATGACGCATATGGAAAGGAAGGTTCAGGCAGGCTGCTGCTGGGAGAGACAATGCAGCGATCCCAATCCCCAGATCAGATCGTAACAGTCGACCGGCACCACTTCCCGACCCGGAAAACAGTCGCCCAGAAGCGCGTTCGCCTCGGCGTCGCGTCTCGGCTGGCGGAAATTCGGCACGAGCACGGCCCCGTTGATCACCAGAAAATTCGCGTAGCTCGCCGGCACCCGCTGGCGCCGGCCGCCGATCGCCCGCGGCATCGGGAGCTCGACCACCTCCAGCCTCCGGCCACCCGTCAGCCGAAACTTGCGCAGCCGCGAGAGGTTGTCCGCCAGCGCGCGATAATTCGGATCGTCCCGGCTGGCTTCAACACAGGTGACCACACCATCGGGCTTGAAGAATCGCGTGATGTCGTCGACGTGGCCATCCGTGTCGTCGCCGACGATCCCCTGCCCGAGCCAGAGGATCGTCTTCACTCCGAGGAATTCGCGCAGGGCCCGCTCGATCTGACGACGCGTGCGCTCCGGATTGCGGTTGGGATTCAGCAGGCATTGCTCGGTCGTCAACACCAGACCCTCGCCGTTCACGTCGATCGATCCGCCCTCGAGCACCATCGGATTCGCGAACCGGCGCAGCCCCAGCCGGCTGGCGACGAGCGACGGGATGCGGTTGTCCAGATCGTAAGCGGGGTATTTGCCGCCCCACGCGTTGAAGGTCCAGTCGGTGACGGCGACCTCGCCCGTCCGGCGATGCTTCACGAAAATCGGACCGTGATCGCGGCACCACGCGTCGTTGGTCGGGTGATCGACGAACTCGACGCGGTCGAGAACCGCGCCGGCTTTCGCACAGGCAGCGCGGGCCTGGCGCCGCAGCGGGGCGGCGCAGTTGATGCGCACCGGCTCGAACCGGCTGATCGCGGCGACAAAGGCCGCGAAGGCCGCCGGTACCGGCCGAAACCGGCCCGGCCAGGTCTCCCGCCGGTGAGGCCACGACAGCCACACCGCTTCCTGGGGTTCCCATTCCGCCGGCATGCGAAAACCCAGCGCCGACGGCGTCGCCGTGCGGGTGCGGGGAGTCCGGACTCTTCGAATTTCGGTCTTACCAATCACGAGCAAATCTGGGTTTCTGCGTAGGCCGCCCGCTTGCGGGCGCCCGGAAGTCTGGAATCTTCGATTTTCGGTTCCACCAATCACGAGCAGGTCGGCGTTGTGGGTAGGCAGCCCGCTTGCGGGCGCCGCGTCAACGCGCGAGCAAGCGCCTGGCCCACCTCGAATCCCGGAAACTGTGGTTGGCCGGCACTGCGGCGGCGAGCCTCAATCGAGGAGCCGCTTCGTCAGACCCTCGTAGGCGTCGATCCGCCGGTCGCGGAGGAACGGCCAATGGGTGCGGGTGCTGTCGATCGCCTGCAGATCGACCGTCGCCAGCAGGATTTCCTCCCGGTCAGCCGCCGCCTTCGCAATCAGCTGGCCACTCGTGCCCGCGACGAAGCTCTGCCCCCAGAACTCGATCCCGTCGCCGCCCGCGGGACGTTCGAGGCCGATCCGATTCACCGCCGCCACGTAACAGCCATTCGCCACGGCATGGCTCCGCTGGATCGTCTCCCACGCGCCATGCTGGATCGCGCCGAGCCCGGCCTTCTCCGCCGGGTGCCACCCGATCGCCGTCGGGTAAAACAGGATCGCGGCCCCCTGGAGTGCGGTCAGCCGGGCCGCTTCCGGGTACCACTGGTCCCAGCAGATGAGCACGCCGATTCGCCCGAACTTCGTGTCCCACGCGCGAAAACCCGTGTCGCCCGGCGTGAAGTAGAATTTCTCGTAGAAGAGCGGGTCGTCGGGAATGTGCATCTTCCGATACACGCCGCGGAGCGTGCCATCGGCGTCGATCACCGCCGCCGTGTTGTGATACATGCCGGCCGTCCGACGTTCGAACAGGGAGGCGATGACGACGATCCCGTGCTTCCGGGCCAGCTGCTGGAACGCCGCCGTGGTGGGCCCGGGCACGGGTTCCGCGAGCTCGAAGTTCGCATAGTCCTCGGACTGGCAGAAGTACGGCGAACGAAACAGCTCCTGCGTGCAGACGATGTTGGCGCCGCGCTCCGCCGCCTGCCCGGCGAGCGCGAGCGACTTCGCGAGATTCGCCGCCGGATCCGGTGAACACGCGTGCTGGAGGAGGCCGAGAGTCACGGAAGACATGGGAGAGCGGGTTGGGAGTGACGAGAGCGGAGGGCGGAGTGGCGATTGCGGAATAGCAGTCGGGGCGCGAATTTTCGAATTCTGATTTTCGATTTTCGATTTCAGCCGCGAGCTCGGATTCTCGCTGCGGCCGGACGTAGGAGCGGCTTTACGCCGCGATTCGGATGACCGGCGGTGCTCGAATCGCGGCGTGAAGCCGCTCCTACAATCGATCCGCCGGGCGTGCGGATTCGTTTACCCGCATGCAAACACCGCCTGCGCCCTTGGTCCTGCAGGTATGGAGGGACGACCTCCGTGTCGTCAGTGAGCATTGGGCGGCCTTCGCGGACCGGACAGAGCCGGGCCCTCCATCCGACACCGAACGACGTTGGCAGATCAGTTGGAGGGACGACCTCCGTGTCGTCCGCGAGCATTGGGCGGCCTTCGCGGACCGGACAGAGCCGGGCTCGAAATCGACAATCCAAATTCGAAATTCGAAAATGGGCGACGCCGCGATCGCCTTGCCCATCTCCGCAGTCCGCGATCGCAGTCCGCGATCCCCACCCCGCAATCCAGACTCAGTACACGACCTTGTTCAGCGGGTATTCGACGATCCCCTCGGCGCCGAGCGCCTTGAGCTGCGGGATGATTTCGCGGACGACGCTTTCGTCGATGATGGTTTCGAGCGCGACCCATTCCGCGTTGCTGAGCTGCGAAATGGTCGGATTCCGCAGCGCGGGCAGCGCTTTCACCACCTTGTCGAGCGAAGCCTTGGGCAGGTTCATCTTCAGCCCGACCTTGCTCTCGGCCTCGAGGGCGCCGCGCAGCAGCAGCGCGATCGTCTCGATCTTCTTGCGCTTCACCGGATCGGCCCAGCTCTGGCGGTTCGCGATCAGCTTCGTGTTCGTCTCCAGCAGTGTGTCGATGATCCGAAGCTTGTTGGCGCGCAGGGAATTGCCGGTCTCCGTGATGTCGACGATCGCATCGACCAGGTCCGGCACCTTGACCTCGGTGGCGCCCCAGGAGAACTCGACCTGGACGTTGATGCCCTTGCCCGCGAAATACCGCCGGACCGTCCCGACGAGTTCCGTCGCCACCCGCTTGCCCTCGAGCTGTTCCGGTTTCGTGATCGCCGATGCGTCCGGCACGCATAGCACCCAGCGGGCCTTCACGACGGACACCTTGCTGTAAATGAGGTCGCAGACCTCGACCACGTCCGATTCGTTTTCGAGAATCCAGTCGTATCCGGTCAGGCCGCAGTCGAAGAATCCGTGTTCCACATACCGGCTCACCTCCTGCGCCCGGACGAACCGGCCATCGAGCTCCGGATCGTCGATCGAAGGCTTGTATGAACGGGAGCTGGTCGTAATCTTCCAGCCGGCTTTGGCGAACAGGCTCTTGGTGGACTCTTCCAGGCTCCCCTTGGGCAGCCCGAGCATCAATAACGGATTGCTGGCGGACACGGCGCCAAAACGCACATGCTGCTCTGATGCTTCAAGTAAATTCGTGTTCTGCTCGCGCACGGGCGAAGCGTGGCTATTTTTTTGACAAATGGCACGGTCAACCTACATACGCGCGTGATCGCACGCCAGCCCCTTAATGCGCGCTGAACCCAAACCGCTAGTTGTTGTGGTCGAGGACGAGGTCGAACTCGCGAACCTGATCGCGAGTCACCTCGAAATGGCCGGAATGCAGACCCAGGTCTGCAACCGGGCGGCGCACGCGTTCCGTTTCCTGAAACACAACTTCGCGAATTTGCTGCTGCTCGACATCAGCCTGCCCGACGGCAGCGGGTTCACGCTGCTCGAGGAACTGAAGGCGGCCGACGTCAATATTCCCGTCATCTTCCTGACGGGCGAAATAACGGAAACGACGAAGGTGCGGGGCCTCGAGATGGGCGGTGACGATTACATCACGAAACCCTTCAGCTATCCCGAGCTGACGGCGCGGATCCGGGCGGTGCTGCGGCGGGCCGAATCGAAGACCGATCTCAACCTGACGAAGAACGTCCGGATCGGAGACCAGCCGTTCGATTTCTGCGGGGCGAAAGTCGTTCCCGACCGCCTCGAGATCGCATTTTCCGACGGAGCGGTGGAAAAGCTCGGGCGCAAGGAGCTCGGCATCCTCGCCTACCTGAACGAAAACCAGGGCGCGGTCATCACCCGCAAGGCGCTCATCCACGCGGTGTGGGGGATTCATGCCGACGTGCGCAGCCGGTCGCTCGACCAGTACATCGTGAAGGTCCGCGAGCTGTTCAAGCAGCACGGCCTCGACCTTTCCACGTTCCGCACCGTCCACGGGATCGGATACATCTACGATCCCGCAGGCGTCTCGACCGAGGGGAAGTAGCAGGCTCGAAGCGGCCCGACAGTGGCAGCGGGCTCCGTGGCGCGGGCAACGCGCCGGCAGCGCGATCAAAACAACTCGCCCTGGATCGGTTTCGGGGCCGGGGCGACCGCCGGCGTTTTCGGTGGACTCTGCCGCGCCGCGAAGTTCGAGCCCGGAGCCGGCGCCCCGCCGCCCTCGCCCGCCGCGCCGCCGCCGTAGCGCTTGTGCGCCTCGGTGAGCGCCGACTTCATCCCGAGTTCCTGCAGCAGCGAATAGAGCTCGTCGGGATGCGGCTTCACCGGCGGAACCGAGAGCGCCGGCAGGGCGAGGTTGAGCGTCGTGAGCTTCAGGTTGCGCCGAAGCTTTTCCAACTCGGAGCAGATGATCGTGCGAAAGCGCTCGGGCAGGAGTTCCGCGCAATGCGCGATCACCTCCTCGAGCGAACCGTACTCGTTCAGCCATTTCGCCGCGGTCTTCGGTCCCACCCCGCCGAGGCCCGGAATGTTGTCCGACGTGTCGCCGACCAGCGCGAGGTAGTCGGCGATCTTCGCCGGCGGCACCCCGAATTTATCGCGCACCCCGGCGGCGTCCATCGTGCGCCACCCGACCTTCGGGTTCGCCGACGGCGGCGGCAGCAGGATCGTGATCCGGTCATCGACGATCTGCGCGAAATCCTTGTCCGAGCTGACGATCAGCACCTGGTGCCCGGCGCGCGCCAGCGCCACGGCCTGCGACGCCAGCAGATCGTCGCTTTCGACGCCCTCCTGCTCCACGCCGACGCAGCCCATCGCGCGGGTGAGCGACTTCACGTACGGCAGCTGACGCGTGAGCGGTTCCGGCATGTCCTTGCGCTGCGCCTTGTACTCGGGATGCAGCGCAAGCCGGTCCTGCGGCCCGCCGAGATCGAAGAACACGATGCAGGCGTCGGGCTTCGTCTGGTCCGAAAGCATCCAGAGCGACTTCACCCAGCCGTGCAGTGCATTGGTGGGAAATCCGTCGGCCCGCGTCAGCTCCGGAATCGCGAAGAAACACCGGTACGCGAGATTGAAGCCGTCGACCAGAAGCCATTTTGCCATGGCGCACGGAAAGGCGAAAGCCCGCCCGGGTAAAAACATTTTTCCGGCGGATGCGGCGAGGCCCGCCGCGCCGGCGGCTCCCGACCCGGCGTGCCGCCGCGGCGCGGGGTCCGGCCGCTCGCCACCGCGGCGGGTACGCCGGGGGCGCTTCGTCGAACGACGGAGGTTCATCATCGGCCGGCGCGATCCTTGAAAAACATTGTGCGACCGGCGACCGCCGTCAGGCTCACCCGCCCCGCGTATGACGACTCCGCTCAGCTACAAACTCGCCGTGCTCGTGTTTCTCGAGAACGCCGCCGGCGAGCATCTTCTGCTCCTCCGGGCCAAGCCGCCGAATCTCGGAGTGTGGAGCCCGATTGGCGGGAAACTCGAAACGCCGGTGGGCGAGTCCCCATTCGAATGCGCAGTTCGCGAAACCGGGCGAGGAAACCGGC
This sequence comes from uncultured Verrucomicrobiae bacterium, assembly GCA_963705935.1. Taxonomy (GTDB): domain Bacteria; phylum Verrucomicrobiota; class Verrucomicrobiia; order Opitutales; family Opitutaceae; genus Opitutus. Next base: position 1,790,629 of record OY970130.1, read on the forward strand.
CTCGAGATCGCGACGGCGGACCTGCACCTGTTCGCGATGATCGCGGAAAAGGCCTACGAGGGCGAGAGCCACTGGCTGATGTTCCTGTTTCGCTGCCGGAAGCCGCTACCGGCGCTGCCGCCGGACATCAGCGAAGGGCGGTTCGGGTTCTTCACGCGGGCGGCGATCGACGCGCTGCCGATTCCGGAAACCGACCGGGCGGCGCTCTGGCCGACGTATGATCGGTATCGCGACCGTTTCGTGGCCCTGCGCGCCGACTGCGCGCCCGGTCGGGCGGTGCGCGTCGAGGTCGAGGAGATCACCCCCGCCTGATCCACTCGGCACTTGATTTCTCGATCATCCGACGGACAGTGGGCCGTTCCGCACAACCCTTTCCCACTCCGTGATCAAGAACACAAACGCGCCGGCCGGAAATGACGCCCGCGAGGCCGCGACCCCGGAGGCGTTCCGTACCGCGCCGGCCAACGCCGGCTTGACGCCGGACGAAAAGATCGAGCTGTACCGAAAGATGGTCCGCATCCGCCGGTTCGAGGAGCGCAGCCTGCGCGCCTACCAGGCCAAGAAGATCGGCGGGTTTCTGCACCTTTACATCGGCCAGGAGGCGGTCGCCGTCGGCTGCTGCTCCCTGATGCGGCAAAGACGACCATGTGATCACGGCCTACCGCGATCACGGGCACGCGATCGCCGTCGGCATGGAAACCAAGCCGCTGATGGCCGAGCTCTACGGCAAGGTGACCGGCTGCTCGAAGGGCAAGGGCGGCTCGATGCATTTTTTCGCCCCCGACACGCAATTTCTGGGGCGGTCACGGCATCGTCGGCGGCCAGATTCCGCTCGGCGTCGGCCTCGCCTACGCGCTCAAGTACCAGGGGCTGAAGGGTGCGTGCGATGGCGTTCATGGGCGACGGCGCGGTCAACCAGGGCGCCGTCCACGAGGCCTACAATCTCGCCGTCGCTCTGGAGCCTGCCGGTCGTGTTCGTGATCGAGAACAACGGCTACTCGATGGGCACGAGCCAGGCAGCGTTCCTCCGCCGGCGAACTCGCGCAGCGCGCAGCCGGCTACGACATGGAATGGGGCCAGTGCGAGGGGCACGACGTCTACGAGGTGCGTGCGATGATCGACCATTACCTCGAAGAAGGCGCGCGACGAAGTCGCGGCCCAGCACGGTCGAGATCGACACCTATCGCTACCGCGGCCACTCGGTGGCCGATCCGGACAACACCTACCGCAGCAAGAAGCCGAGATCGAGGAGTACCGCCGCACGAAGGATCCGATCCAGGTGTTCCAGAACCAGCTGGTCGCCGAGGGCGTGTTGAACGACGAGACGATCGCCCGGATCGACCAGGAGGCCCGGGCGGAAGCGGATGCCGCCGCCGATTTCGCTGAGGCGAGCCCCTTCCCCACCGTCGACGACATCCAAAAAGACGTCTACTGGGAGCGGACCATCCGGCCGAGCGCAAGTCCGCGGGCCGGCTCTTCTTCGACTGAGCCGGTCGGCCGCGAAACCACCCCCCTTTCCATGCCTGTCATCACGTATCGCGAAGCGGTGCGCCACGCGCTCGCCGAGGAACTGGACCGCGACCCGAATGTCGTCGTGCTCGGCGAGGAGGTCGGCCAGTTCAACGGGGCGTACAAGGTCACCGAGGGTCTCCTCGCCCGGTTCGGTCCGCGCCGCGTCGTCGACACTCCGATCAGCGAAGCCGGGTTCATCGGCCTCGGCGTGGGCGCATCCATGCTCGGCCTGCGCCCGGTCGTGGAACTGATGTTCTGGTCGTTCTACTCCGTCGCCTTCGACCAGATCCTCAACAACGCGGCCAACCTCCGCTACATGTCGGGCGGCCTGATCAACTGCCCGATCGTGATCCGCGGCCCGGCGAACGGCGGGACCAATGTCGGCGCCACCCACTCGCTCACGCCCGAAAACGTCCTCGCGCATCATCCCGGCGTGAAGGTCGTCATCCCGGCCACCGCCTACGACGCCAAGGGCCTGCTCAAGTCCGCCATTCGCGACAACGATCCGGTGATGTTTCTGGAGAACACCCTGCTCTACGGCGAGCGCGGCGAGGTCCCGGACGGCGAGTATCTGGTTCCGCTCGGCCAGGCCGACGTGAAGCGCGAGGGCACCGACCTGACGATCGTGACCTACGGCCGCTCCGTGCTGCATTCGCTCGCGGCCGCCGAGATCCTGGCGAAGGAGCACAAGGTTTCGGTCGAGGTCGTCGACCTGCGGACGCATCCGCCCGCTGGACGTCGACACGGTGCTGGCGTCGGTCGCGAAAACCCACCGGGTGCTTCTGGTCGAGGAACAGCACCCCTTCGCCAGCGTCGGCTCGCAGCTGGCGTACCTGATCCAGCGCGAGGCGTTCGACGAGCTCGACGCCCCGATTCACCGCGTGGCCACCTTGGATGCGCCGGCGATCTACAGCCCGCCGGTCGAGGCCGAACAACTCCCGAATCCGCAGCGTGTCCTCACCGCCGCCCTCGAAACCCTCGAATAACGTCCTTTCCCCCGGCCGGTATCCGCCCGGCCAATCCGCAGCCCCACCGAAGCGTCCCCATGGCCAACATCATCGACATGCCGAAACTCAGCGACACCATGACGGTGGGCACGCTGGTCAAATGGCTGAAGAACGAAGGCGACGGCCGTGAAGACCGGCGACATGCTGGCGGAGGTCGAGACCGACAAGGCGACGATGGAGCTGGAGAGCTTTTTCGACGGCACCCTCCTGAAGATCTTCGCCGCGCCCGGCTCCCAGGTGGCGATCGGGTCGCCGCTCTGCGCCATCGGCCAGCCCGGCGAGAAGGTCGACGTGCCCGCCGCCCCGCCGGCCGCGCCCGCGCCGCCTCCGCCAGGGAACGCGGACACGGCGCGGCCCGCCGCCACCGGCGCCTCCCCGGCGTCGGCGAATGAAGTCAAACCACAGCCGGTCGCGCCGCCGCCGGCGCCCCACCGCGAGGCGCCACCCGCGCCCGCCGCGCCGCCCGCCGCCGAACCTGCCGCCGGCCGGCTCCGGATTTCACCGCTCGCACGCAAGCTCGCCGCCGCGAAGGGCATTGACCCGGCGTTCGTCGCGGGCTCCGGTCCGGGCGGACGCATCGTCCGGACGGACATTCTCGCCTTCGAGAAATCCGGCGTGGTCCGTCCCGCCGCCGGCGCCCCGGCGGCCCCGGCATTCACCGGCGCCGCCCCGTCGCGGACCGGCCCGATCCAGGAGGAACGCGTGGTGCCGGTCTCGAACATGCGCGGCACGATCGCGCGCCGGCTGGTCGAGGCCAAGACGCAGCTGCCGCATTTCTACGCCGAGATCGAAATCGACGCCGCGCCGCTGCTGGCCCTCCGCGAGCAGCTCAACGGCGCCCTCGAACGCGAGGGTGTGAAGCTGTCCGTCAACGATTTCGTCCTGAAGGGCAGCGCGGAGGCGCTGCGCCGCGTTCCGCAGGTCAACGCCTCGTGGGAAGGCACGCAGATCCGCTACTTCGGAGCGGCGCACGTCGCCTTCGCCGTCGCGATCGAGGACGGCCTGATCACACCGGTGATCCGCGACGCCCAGGCGAAATCGCTGTTCGCGATCAGCGCGGAGGCGAAGGCGCTGGGGCGCCGGGCGAAGGACCGCAAGCTGAAGCCGGAGGAGTTCACCGGCGGCACCTTCTGCGTTTCGAATCTGGGGATGATGGGCATCACCCGGTTCAGCGCGATCATCAACCCGCCGAACGCCGCGATCCTGGCCGTCGGCACCACCATCGTGAAACCGGTGGTGAAGCAGGGCCAGATCGTTCCGGGCACGACCATGACGCTGACCCTGAGCTGCGATCACCGCGTGGTCGACGGCGCGCTCGGAGCGCAGTACCTCGCCGCGCTGAAGGAGATTCTCGAGGCGCCGGCCATCCTGCTCGTGTAGCACCGCCGCGGTCCCGCCGGGCGCCGTCCGCTCGCCGCCCCGCAAATCCCGCCGCCCTGCTCCGCGATCGTCACTCGGGCTGGGCCGCGATCTGCGGCCGGGAAGCGGGACTGAACCAGCCACGGAGTTTTTCGTTCGCCCGCAGCCGCATCCGGTCCAGCCACAGATAGATCACCGGCACGGTGTAGAGCGTCATCAGCTGGCTGACCGCCAGCCCGCCGGCGATCGCCAGCCCGAGCGGCCGGCGCATCTCCACCCCTTCGCCGGTCGCGAACACCAGCGGCAGCGCTCCGAGCAGCGCGGCGATGTTCGTCATCAGGATCGGCCGCAGCCGGAGCTGCGCGGCCTCGTAGATCGCGTCGCGCGGCGAACGGTGCTCGCGCCGTTCCGACGCCAGCGCGAAATCGATCATCAGGATCGCGTTCTTCATCACGATCCCGATGAGCAGGAAGACGCCCAGCAGCGCGATGAGGGTGAACTCCGTCCCGGTCAGGCGCAGCGCCAGCAGCGCGCCGAGTCCCGCGGAGGGGAGCGTCGACAGGATGGTCAGCGGATGCACCAGGCTTTCATAGAGGATGCCGAGCACGAGGTAGACCGCGACGAGCACGCCGAGGATCAGGAGCGGCTGCTGCTTCAGCGTCTCCTGGAAGGTCTGCGCCGTGCCCGCGAGCTGGCCGCGGACCTCCGTCGGCAACATGATCCGCGCCATCGCGCGATCGATCGCCTGGAGCGCCTGCTCGAGCGAGACGCCCTTCGCGAGCGAGAACCCGACGTTCTCCGCCGCGAACTGGCCCCAGTGGCGCACCTGGTCGTTGACCAGCGAATACTCGTAGTGCGTGAAGGCCGAGAGCGGGACGCGCGTGCCGTTCGCCGCGATCACCTGCACCTGATCCAGCACCGCGGGATCGCCGGTGTAGCGGGGATCGAGCTCCATCACCACCCGGTACTGGTTCAGGTTGTCGTAAATCGTGGAGATCTGCCGCTGGCTGAACGAGCTGTTCAGCACCTCGGTGATCATCTGCATGTCCACCCCGAGCCGCCGCGCGGCATCGCGGTCGATCGTCAGCATGACCTGTTTCGTCCCCTGGTCGGTCGGCCCGTCGACGTCCGTCAGCTCCGGGATCTGCTGCATGGCGAGGGCGACCTTCGGCGCCCACCGGCGCAGCAGCGACAGGTCGTCGGTCAGCAGGGTGTAGTCGTAGGACCCCGCGTCCGACGTGTGCGGCATCTGGATATCCTGGGCGACGGAGAGCCAGAGCACCCCGCCCGCGACCGCCGGGACGGCGAGCCGCAGCCGGTTGACGACGTCGCTGGCCGGCTCGCCGCGCTCCGCCAGCGGCTTCAGCCGGATCTGCAGCCAGCCGTTGCTGAGCCCGTTGCCGCCGCCGCTCATCCCGATGACGTCTTCCACCGCCGGATCGGCGAGCAGCAGCCGCCGGTAGATCTCGATCTTCGGCTGCATGAGGTGGAACGAGAAGCCGTCGTCGCCGCGCACCCAGCCGTTGAGCTGCCCCGTGTCCTGCTCCGGCAGGAAACCCTTCGGGATGCTGACGTACAGCGCCACATTCAGTGCGATCGTGCCGGCGAAGATCAGCAGCATCAGCGTCGGGTGCCGCAGCACCCAGCCGAGCGAACGGGCGTACGTCCGCCGGACGGCGACGAAACCCGCCTCGCTCCACCGGCGCAGGCCGCGCGCCGCCGCCGCCGACCGCGGCTTGAGCCAGCGGGAGCACAGGCTCGGCGTCAGCGTGAGCGATACGCCGAGCGACACCACCATCGCGGACGCCAGCGTGATCGAAAACTCGCGGAACAGCCGCTCCACCAGCCCGCCCATGAACAGGATCGAGACGAAGACGGTGACCAGCGAAAGATTCATCGCCAGGAGGGTGAAACCGACCTCGCCCGCCCCCCGCAGCGCCGCGCGCAGTGGAGACAGGCCGCGCTCGATGTGTCGCGAGATGTTTTCCAGCACGACGATCGCGTCGTCCACCACCAGCCCCGCCGCCACGATCAGTCCCATCAGGGACAGATTGTTCAGCGAAAACCCGCAGAGGTACATGATCGTGAACGTGCCGATCAGCGAGACCGGGATGGCCAGGCAGGGGATCAGCGCGGCGCGCGGACTCCCCAGGAACACCAGCACGACCAGCATGACCAGGCCCGCGGCGAGCAGCAGCGTGTGCCGCGCCTTCTGCAGCGTCGCGCGAATCCCCGGCGAGCGGTCCATCACGCGCGTCAGGTCGGCGTCGGCCGGCAGCAGCGCGCGCAAGGCCGGCAGCTGCGCATTGATCGCGTCGATCGTCGCGATGATGTTGGCGCCCGGCTGGCGGCGGATCATCAGCAGCACCGCCGGGCGGTCGTTGTGAAACCCGCTGCTGTAGCGGTCCTCGACCGAGTCGGTGACCTCCGCGACGTCGCCCAGCCGGACCGGCGCGCCATCGCGGTAGCGGATGATGAGCGGCAGGTACTGCGCGGCGCGCCGGAGCTGGCCGCTGATCTGCACCTGCCACTGCCGGTCGCCCTGCTCGACGACGCCGCGGGGCCGCACCGAGTTGGTGCCGACGATCGCGCGCCGCACCTCGTCGAGCGCGATGCCATGGTTCGCCAGCGCGTTCGGGTTGAGCTGCACGCGGACGGCGGGCAGCGAGCTGCCCCAGACGGAGACCTCGCCCACCCCGGCGACCTGCGACAGCTTCTGCGCCAGCACGGTCGCGGCCACGTCGTAGAGCGCGCTCGGCGCCAGGTTCGGCGAGGTGAGCGCGAGGCCCATGATTGGCGCCTGCGACGGGTTCACCTTCCGGTAGCTGGGATTGCGCGGCATGCCGGAGGGCAGCTGCCCGCGCGCCGCGTTGATCGCCGCCTGCACATCGCGCGCCGCCTCGTTGATGTCGCGGTCGAAATCGAACTGCAGCGTGAGGTCGCTCGCACCCTGGCGGCTGCGCGACGACAGCGCCGTGATGCCGGCGATGCTTCCGAGCGCCCGCTCGAGCGGCGTCGCGACGCTCGCGGCCATCGTCTCCGGGCTGGCGCCGGGCAGCGAGGCGTAGACCTGGATCGTCGGGAAATCCACCTGCGGCAGCGGCGCGACCGGCAGCAGCCCGTACGTCAGCAGTCCGAGCAGCACGATCGCGACGGCGATCATCGCGCTCGCCACCGGCCGGCGCACGAAGGGACGCGAAAGGTTCATGGCCGGCCCGCTTCCGCCGGCAGCGCCGGGGACGCCGGCACCGTGACGCGGCCGGCCCGCACGCGCCGGGCGAGCCGGTCGAAGAAGAGATAAACGACCGGCGTCGTGAAGAGCGTCATCATCTGGCTCACGAGCAGCCCGCCGACCATCACCAGACCGAGCGGCTGCCGCAGCTCGGCGCCCGAACCGCTCGAGAGCATCAGCGGCAGCGCGCCGAAGAGCGCGGCGAGCGTGGTCATCAGGATCGGGCGGAACCGGAGCAGCGCCGCCTGCCGGATCGCGTCCACCGGCGACATTCGCTGCCGCCGCTCCGCCTCGAGCGCAAAGTCGATCATCATGATCCCGTTCTTCTTCACCAGCCCGATCAGCAGGATGATGCCGATGACCGCGATCATATCGAGCGGCCGGCCCGTCACCCACAGCGCGACCAGCGCCCCGACCGCGGCCGACGGCAGCGTCGACAGGATCGTGATCGGGTGAATGCTGCTCTCGTACAGCACGCCGAGGACGATGTACATCGTGACGACCGCGGCCAGGATCAGCAGCAGCGTGCCCGACAACGAGGCGCGAAACGCGTGCGCGGCGCCCTGGAACCGCAGCTCGATCGCCGGCGGCAGGCCCCGCTCCCGCGCCGTGCGCTCGATCGCCGCCACCGCCTCGCCGAGCGACGCCCCGGGCGCGAGGTTGAAGGAGATCGTCGCGGCCGGGAACTGGCCGACGTGATTGATCAGCAGCGGCGCGCGGCGCTCCGTGATCCGGCCGATGCTCGACAGCGGCACGGGCGAGCCCTTCGCCGGCGTGACGAACACGCGGTCGAGCGCCTCCGGTCCGATCACGAGCCGCGGATCCGCCTCGAGCACGACGCGGTACTGGCTCGCCTGCGTGAACAGCGTCGAGACCTGCCGCTGGCCGAACGCGCTGTAGAGCGCATCGTCGATGTCCGCCACGCTGATGCCCAGCCGGCTCGCGGCGTCGCGGTTCACCTCGAGATACGCCTGCAACCCCTGGTCCTGCAGGTCCGACGCCACGTCGGCGAGCACCGGCGTGTGCCGGAGCTGCGCCACGATCCGCGGAACCCACTCGCGCAGCAGGCCCTCGTCGGGCGTCGTCAGCATGAACTGGAACTGCGTGCGGCTGACGCGATCCTCGATCGTCAGCTCCTGCACCGGCTGCATGTAGAGCGTGATGCCCGGGACATCCCGGACCCGCGCGCGGAGCCGCTCGATCACCTGCGAGGCCGTCTCGTCGCGCTCTTCATGCGGCTTCAGGTTCACCAGCATCCGCCCGCTGTTGAGCGTCGCGTTCGTGCCGTCCACCCCGATGAACGACGAGAGACTGCGCACCGCCGGATCCTCGAGTAGCTTCGCGCCGAGCGCCTGCTGGCGTGCCGCCATCGCGGCGAACGAGATCGATTGCGGCGCCTCGGTGACGACTTGGATTGCCGCGTTGTCCTGCACCGGGAAAAATCCCTTCGGCACGATCAGATAGAGCACCCCGGTCAGCACGAGCGTTGCGGCGGTCGCCGCCAGCGTCAGCCGCTGGTGGCGCAGCACCCAGTCGAGCCAGACGCCGTAGCGCGCGATCACCCGGTCGAGCAGTCCGGGATGTCCCGGCGCATGCGCCGTGGATCCCGACAGCATCCGTGCGCACATCATCGGCGTCAGCGTCAGCGAGACCACGAGCGAGATCAGGATCGACACGGCCAGCGTGATGGCGAATTCGCGAAACAGCCGCCCGACCACGTCCCCCATGAACAGCAGCGGAATCAGGACGGCGATCAGCGACACGGTCAGCGAGACGAGGGTGAAGCCGATCTGCGCCGCGCCCTTCAGCGCCGCCTCCATCGGCGACACGCCCTGCTCGCGATACCGGGCGATGTTTTCCATCATCACGATCGCGTCGTCCACGACGAAGCCGGTCGCGATCGTCAGCGCCATCAGCGTGAGGATGTTCAGCGAGAACCCCGCCAGGTACATCACGCCGAAGGTTCCGATCAGCGACAGCGGCACCGCGATGCTCGGAATGATCGTCGCCGCCACCCGGCGCAGGAAGAGGAAGGTGACGAGCACCACGAGCCCGACGGCGAACGCCAGCTCGTGCTGCACGGACCGGACGGACGCGCGAATGCTGCGGGTGCGGTCGGTCAGCACGGTCAGCTCGACGGCCGCCGGCAGGCTGGCCGAGAGCTGCGGCAGGATCGCCCGCACCCGGTCGACGACCTCGATGACGTTCGCGCCCGGCTGGCGCTGCACGTTGATCAGCACCGCCGGCAGCCGGTCCGCCCACGCCGCGAGCCGCCGGTCCTCGGCCGCGTTCTCGATCCGCGCCACGTCGCCGAGCCGCAGGGGCGCGCCGCCGCGCCAGGCGAGGATCAGATTGCGGTATTCCTGGGGGGAGCGCAGCTGGTCGTTGGCGTCCATCAACACGCTGCGCACCGGCCCGTCGAAACTGCCCTTCGGCTGGTTCACGCTCGCGGCGGCGATGGCGCTGCGGACCGACGCGAGGTTCAGGCCGCGGGCCGCGAGCTCGGCCGGGTTGACCTGCACCCGGACCGCGGGCCGCTGGCCGCCGGCGAGGCTGACCATGCCCACGCCGGGGATCTGCGCGAGCTTCTGCGCGATCCGGGTATCCACGAGATCGTACACCTGCGGGAGCGGCATCGTCGCCGACGTGACCGCGAGGGTCAGGATCGGCGTGTCGGCGGGGTTCACCTTCCGGTACACCGGCGGCGCCGGCAGGTCGCCGGGCAGGAGGTTGCCCGCCGCGACGATCGCGGCCTGCACGTCCTGCTCCGCCACGCCCATCTCGATCTCGAGCGAGAACTGCAGCGTGATCACCGATGCGCCCGTCGAACTGGCCGACGACATCTGGCTGAGGCCCGGAATCTGGCCGAATCGGCGCTCGAGCGGCGCCGTGATCGCGCTGGCGGTCACGGCCGGACTGGCTCCGGGATAGAACGTGAAGACCTGGATGGTGGGAAAGTCCACCTGCGGCAGCGCGGCCACCGGCAGCAGCCGGTAGGCCATCGCGCCGGACAACAGCAGCGCCACCATCAGCAGCGCGGTGGCGACCGGCCGTTGGATGAACGGACGGGACAGACTCATGGCGCGGTCGTCGCGGCGGCGTCGTTCGCGATCACCACCCCGCGGCCCTCGCGCAGCCGGTCCAGCCCCTCGAGCACGACCGCATCGCCCGGCTTCAGCCCCTTCGTCACGGCCTGCAGCGTGCCGTTGGCGGGACCGAGCACGATGTCGCGGATGGCGGCCTTCTTCTTCTCGTCGATGATGTACACGTAGGTGCCGCGCGAGCCGAATTGGACGGCGGCGGCCGGAATGACGATGGCCTGCGCCAGCGTCCGCACCCGCATGTGGACATTCACGAACTGGTTCGGAAACAGCCGGTCATCGGCATTCGGAAATTCGGCCTTCAGCCGCAGCGTGCCGGTCGCGGTGTCGATCTGGTTGTCGACCGTGGTCAGCGTCCCCGTCGCCAGCATGGCCGACTCGCTGCGATCCCACGCCTCGACCGTCAGCTTCTGGCCGGCGCGGATCGGCGCCAGGACCGACTCGAGATCGACCTCGGGGACGGTGAACGTCACTCCGATCGGCCGGGTTTGCGTGATGACTACCAGCCCGTCGGTGTCGGAGGCCTGCACGAGGTTGCCGGCGTCGACATGGCGGAAGCCCACCCGTCCTGCGAGCGGAGCCTCGATCCGGGTGTACGCGACCTGGAGCCGGGCGTCGTCGACCTGCGCCTGAACCGACGCCACGGCGCCTTCGCGCTCGGCGACCAGCGCTTCCTGAACCTCGAGCTGTTGCACCGTCACCAGATTCTGCGCATGGAGGTTCCGGGTCCGTTCGAGGTCGCTGCGCGCGTTCTTGAGCTGCGCCACGCTCTGCTGCAGCTGCCCCTCGGCCTGGGCAAGCCGGATCCGGTACGGCGCCGGATCGATCTGCGCCAGCAGCTGCCCGCGCTCAACGCGCTGACCCTCCGCAAAATCGACCCGCAGCAACTGTCCGTCCACGCGGCTCTTGACCATGACGGTGTTGAGCGGCGTGACCGTGCCAATCGCTTTCAATTGCACCGGAAGCGCCTGCAACTCCGCGGCCACCGTGCGCACCGGCACGAGCAGCGGATATTCCGTCCCGGCCCAGGCGGGCTGCAGGTAACGGTCGACGGGCGGCTTCGCGCGAAACGCAAAATACCACGCGCCAAAAGCGGCGACGAGCACGACGGCGCCGTACAGGAACCAGCGGCGACGGGAGCGGGAACTCGGGGCATCAGACATCGGGCGGCATGACGACGCCGCCGGGAAAAAAGGCCACCTTTTTGGCATTCAAACGTAAGCAGAAGCCGGGGGCGCACCTGGTTTTATCCTGGCCGGGCGTGACGCTCGTGCCTCCGCCTCGCCGCCCGTCAGGCCCAGGGCCTCCTGGCTGCCAAAGGGGAGATGGTTGGGCCATTTCTCCTGCTGCCAAAGTTCAATCTCGGCGCCCAAAAGCTGCTTTCATTGCAGCCACGCCATCAATGGCCCCGGCCATTGAACCTTAGCAGCGGGGAGGACGAAGTCCGACACGATGCTCGCTAGCGCGGCTTCGTGCGCTCCAGCACCTCGACGACGGCTTCGAACGCCGGCTTCGGCTCGGCTTCGCGGTCGAACAACAGGGGATAGTTCGTCCGATGCTTCACCGGAAAATCATTCAGCCACGAGCGCGCGTCGTCCGGTCCCCAGAACGTGATCATCGTGACGCCGGGCGGGCGCAGCATCGCTTCGAACAGGTCGCGATACCGGTTCGCCAGCTGGCGCTGCACGGCGTCCGGCAATCCGTTCGGGTACGGATTCGGCCCGACGTCGACCGAGGCGAGATCGGCGCCGCTCGTCGTTCGCGGCAGCACGTCGACGTCAAGTTCGGTGATCATCACCTTCAGCCCGGTGGCGTGAAACTCCCGGATTGCGTCGGAAATCATCGAGACCGGCGGGTACGTGAGCTGCCAGTGCCCCTGGATGCCGATGGCGTCGATCCGGACTCCCTTCGCCTGGAGCGAGCGGACGAGCCGGAGCGCCCTGGCGCGCTTGGCGGGTTCCTCGATGTTGTAGTCGTTGTAGTAAAGCTCGGCGCCGGGATCGGCGGCCTGCGCGAACTCGAACGCCTTCTCTATGAAATCCCCGCCGATCGCGCGAAGCGCCGGCGTGTCGCGCAGGTATTCCCCGTCCTGGTCGCTCAGCGCCTCGTTCACCACGTCCCACGCCCTGACCTGACCGCGATAATGACCGGCCACCGTCTGAATGTACTGCTGCAGGTTCTTCAGCGCCTGGTCGCGCGGCAGCGGCCTGCCGGCCCGGTCCTGGAACAGCCAGTTGCGGGTGACATGGTGCCACAGCAGCATGTGACCGTAGAACGGCAGGTGCCGCTCCGCCGCAAACCGGGCCACGATGTCGCCGCGCTCGAAGGTGTAGTGACCTGCATCGTCGACGAGGCGCGCCGGCATCATCTCGTTGTCCGCGGTGAGGCAGTTGAACTGCCGCGTGATCATCGCGGAAACCTTCGGGTCCTGCACGTCGCGGGACCCGGCGGAGCATCCGATCAGCAGCTCCGGCCCCGCGGCTTCGCGCAGCGTAAGCGCGCTGGCCGCGATCGCCGGCGCTCCCGAGCTCAGCCAGGCCACTGCGATGCCTGTCACGATCGTTTGTCGTATCCGCATTCCACGAATGGTACACCCCGCCGCCGGCCGCCCGCAACGCCGGATCTCGCGCACCGCGCTATGATTTCGGCGCCGGCGCCGTCATCGCGGCCGGCTTCGCCGCCGTCGCTTTGACTCGCCTGGCCACGATCTGCTCGGTGGCGAACTCACCAACTTGGCGCGTCAGCTTCATCTCGTCGCCGGCGATCTTTCCCGTGTACGTGATCGTCAGCTCGTTGCCATCGAAGCTCAGCGTCTCGACGAACGACACGTCGTCGCCGGAGAGCTTGATGTCCTTGAGCGCCGTCTCGCCCTTGCCCATCGATTGTTCGTAGGCCGCGGTGCCGGTGATCCGGGCGCCATCGACCTTGAAATTGTAGATATACTTCTGGAGGCCGATCTGGGAGTCGAATTCCGCGGACCAGCGGCCGGCGAGGTCGGCGGCGTGGGCCGCGCTCACTCCGCACAGCAGCGCCACGGCAAGGCTGAGAATCTGGTGAAGCTTCATGTTGGGGCGTTCCTGGAGCAGGTCTGCGCTGGATCCGCTCCACGATGCAAGGTCCGCCGCGGGTGGCGCAAACCCATTTCGCGCTGCTGGCCTCGAAGGAATTCGCCGGACTTCGGTGTTGTCATCTGCAGCCCCTGCCGCCTTGGAACCCGTGCCTTCGATTCACCGCACCGCCGAACGCCGCGCCCGCTCCGCGTCAGGGCGGTGGGCGGGTTCGTTCGCCTGCACGCCCGTTCTCCTTGCGATCGCGTTCGCGAGCATGCCGGGCGCAGCGAGGGGTGCGGATGCCCCTACGCGGTCGCGCGAGTCCGCCCCGGTGCAGCTGGCGCCACTCCGGATTGTCGGCCGGCCGGTGACGTCCTTCGGGCTGAGCCTTCTCATCCTGGAGAACGTCAAGGCGCGATGCGTCGAGCGGCTGTTCGTGTATGCGGTCGCCGACCGTTCCGAGGCGCAATGGAAGGGCGTGGCCGCTGGCGACGAGATCGTGAGGGTCGACGGTCGGCCGGTGCGCCTGCTGCCGGCGAAGTTCGACGGGGGATCCCCGCTGCACGCCTGTTTCGTCGATCGTCGGCGCGGTGACCGCGTGACCTTGGAAATTCTCACGCCGGGCGAGAAGACTCTCCGCCGCATCGTGCTGACGGAAGGCACCCCCGCCGGACCGGCGCCTTGGGCCTGGTTCGGGGCGGACCCCTAGTCTAGTGTCCGCGGACCGTTCCCGGGTCCGGCCGGCCACCTCGGCGGCGTTCGGCGCGCTGCCGCGTACCGCCACCGGATCGCGCCGGACACCGGACCGGCCGGACCCCGCGATTCCGAGAGGGTGATGGTCCGATGTTGCCGCATCCGGGACCGTGCCACGTTGCGGCACGATGAAGACAAATCACTTTCGAATCGGGCCCCGCCGCCGAGAGTTCCTCGGAGCAGCGCTGGCCATCGCCACCGCCGCGACGGCGCTGGCGCAGAGTCCGACCATGTCCTCGACCTATCCGGCCGCGGGCCGCCGCGAAGCCGTGCCCGCAAGCACGGCCTCGGAGGTGACGCTGACCCGGGCCACGAGTGCGCTCGGGCTGACCGTACTGACGAGCGACGGCCGGAAGGCCGGCGAGATCGTGGACTACATTTTCGACACGGCCGCGGCGCCTCACCTGCGCTACGTGTTGGTGTCATCGGGCGAGCTGTTGGGCGGGGAAACTCGTGCCGTGCCCGCCGCGGCGATCACCGCCGGGGCTGGCGTGGCGCGGCTCGGCATCAGCAGCGAGCAGTACGCCCGGGTTCCGACCGTGCCGCGGAACCGGATCGGATACCTCAGCGACTCCAGCAATACAGCCGCCATCGCGAGCGCGTTTGGCGTCGCGCCGGAACCTTCCGTGCAGGCTCAGTCGGGCGACGAGCAGCCGCTGGTTTCGTTCTCGCGGCTCGAGAACACGCAGATTTTCGGACGCAACCGCGAGCGGCTTGGACGGCTGGTGGACGCGTGGGTCGGATTGGGTCAGGACGCGGCGCCGTATGTCGAGGTCCGGGCGCCGTCGGCGGACCCGTTCGAGGAGACTGTGGAGCACGGCTACGCCGTCCCGATGTCGGAGATCCAGCCGCTGGCGCACGATGCCGGCGTCGACTCGAGCCTGACCCGCTCCTCCCTTTACCGGTACCGGCCGATCGGTGACACGCCGGGCGTCCATGTGCTGCGCTCCTTCGATGGACAGGGCCCCGAGGTCATCGGGGTCGACACGACGCAGCGCTGATCCGGCTTTGCAGGCCCTCGAGGATATCATGCATGACATGCCTGATCCGAACCGGTGGCTGATCCTTGTAGGGGCGCATCCCATCCCGGGTCGGCTCGAATCTCAGGCCGAAGATGCGGAGATGTCCCATTTCGTCGGCGGGGCAACGGTGCGACGTTGGTGACGCTATGAAAACAAAAACTTGTTTCACCTCGTGCCGTTGCGCCCCGCTCCTGGGAGTGACGCTGGCGCTGATGCCGGCCGTGGCAGCCTTTGCCCAATCCCCGTCCGAAGGTATCTCGCGGCACAACGTCGCCCCTGCCCGCGCAACCGCGGTCCCGCCAGCGCCTGATGCGGTGACGTTCGTCCGCGCGAGCGACTATGTGGGAGCGCAGGTGGTCGCCAACGATGGCCGCACGGTGGGGCGAGTCTCGGACTTTGTGTTCGATACTTCGTCGGCCGCGCCGCAGCTGTACGTCCTGGTCGAGTCCGGTGGATTCCTCGGTTATGGCGGCGGCGTCCGTGCCGTGCCCGCCCGGGCGCTGGTGGCCAGCGGCGGAAGCCTCCGGCTCGGCATCGGCAGCGATCAGTTTGAGCGCGCGCCCGTCCTGCCGCAGGACCGCACAACCTATCTCGCCGATCCACAGAACACGGATGACTTGGCCCGGGCCTTCGGCCTGACCAATTCACCGGCCCCGGCGCCCAGTGACGATACCAGCCGCCTGCTGTCCTACTCGCGGATCGACAGCACGTATATTTATGGCCGAGGCGACCAGCGGCTCGGCAAGGTGGTCGATGCATGGGTCGGGTTCGGTCGGACCACCGTTCCCTACGTGGAAATCGCCGCGCCCTCGCCGGATCCGTTCGAAGAAGCGCAGCAATCCGGATACGCGATCCCGGTCTCCATGCTGCGGGCGCAGTCGCACGACGGCGAGATCGAGGCCAATCTGACGCTGAATTCGCTCTACGCTTCCTCGCGGGTCGGTGGGCAGGAGGTGCGAAAAGTCGGCTCGGATGGCGGGACGGGGCCGGAGTCCCTCCAGATCGAAACCCGTCCGATGTAGCCGACCGCGGCGCCGCGACTCGGTTCTGAATGCCGCCGGTTTCCACCGGACGGTTGAAGAACAGGTTGGAATCTGCACCCTCGCGCAGGCGGTGAACATCGCCCGTCAGGCTTCGGCCTGACGGGTGATTTTTCGGGTGCCGTGTGCGCAAATCACGCCGGCAAATCGAAACGAGCCTCGTGTCTGGCCGTTCCGGCGGCGACGAATTTGCTCTTGCCCCGAATTTGAAAACGACCGTAGTAGCGACCGCTTTTCCCGTCTCAGGAAGACTCGTTGGCCGCCAGGGTAGCTCAGTGGTAGAGCAGAGGACTCATAAGCCTTTGGTCGCCGGTTCAATCCCGGCCCCTGGCACCAGACTATTCGTGCCATTTTGTGTGCACATTCTGCGCGGCTCCAGCGGCCGGCATTACGTTGGAATGACCGGCGACTTCGAGCGCCGGTTCGCCGAACATCAACGTGGACATACGCACACCACCTCCCGACTCGGCGGAGCGCTTGAATTGGTCGCGAAACGCGACTACCCCGACCGCCTCGCAGCCGGCGAAATCGAGCGACGGCTGAAGCGCTGGAAAAACCCGGCGAAAGCGATCGCCTATCTGCAATCGCCATCCGGGTAGAGCGGCCCCGACTCGTCGGGGTTGGTCGCCGGTTCAATCCCGGCCCCTGGCACCAGATTTCGAAGGCAGGGTGACGGCGAGTGGGAGGGGCCCCCGGCCGCCCTCACGCTTTCGGGTCCGGGAAAAAGAAGGTGCAGCCCGATCTGCCGGCCACGCTTCGCCGGGCCGTCGGCTACCTTGGGACGGCACGCCCCCGAAAAAGTGCGACGGTCCCCCATCCGGCATCCTGAGACCTCCCATCCGCCCTTGCACCATCGTCCGACTGGTGGCCGGTGGCGTTCGGGCTACATTTCACCAGTACCAAGAGCTGCGAACGGGTGGTGTCGTTCCGCCGACGCGAATTGCGGGCGGACCATCGGAAAGGCCCCCGCGCCGCAGGCACAAAAATGGAGGCAAATATGGACAACACGAATTCTCCCTCCGCGCGCAGCAGCGCGATGAACTATGGCAGCGGCATCAACATCATCCTGGGCCTGTGGCTCATTGTCTCGTCGTGGATCGTCGGTTACGCGTCGCCCGGGATGCTGTGGAACAACATCGTCTTTGGCGCCGCGGTCGTGATCCTCAGTTGGATCCGGCTGTCGGTTGGCAGCCATCCCACGATTCCCAGCTGGCTGAACGCCCTGATCGGCGTCTGGCTGGTGATCGCGCCGTTCGTCTACGCCGGCGTCAGCCTGGCCCAGAAATGGAACTCGGTGGTCGCGGGCGTGCTCGCGTTCATCTTCGCGCTTGTCAGCGGCAGCGCTCGGGTTACCCGTACCGCCTGACCGGGTCAATCCGGCAGGACGAGATCGGCCCGACCCACAGCGGCGAAGTGCATCTGGCCGTCGGTGAGGATGTGGTCGCTGCCCGGAGCCACGAGATTGTATCCAAATCCCTCCGCCCGGTCCGCGCCGTCCGGCGGCACGATGCCGTTCGCCGCGCGGGCCTCGGCGGCGGTCGCCGCGGTCAGCCGGATGACCGTCAGGAAACGCGAGTTCGGTGAAATCGTCGCCAGCCCGCCGGTCTCCATCAGGCCGGGGGCGTTGCGGCGCGCCCAGTCCTCGACGCAGCCGACGAGCAGCACGTAGGGAATCGCGCCCTGCCGCTTCCAATACGCGATCTCGCCGGGATAGACTCCACGGCCGATGACGAATCGGTAGGCGCGGTCCATCGTCCGCTGGTATTCGTCCGGCTTTGACCCGAGGGCATGGATGTGCTGGTCCATCAGCTCGGTGTACGTCCGGCCCGCTTCCGGCGCGGCGATTTCCGCGGCAGACGGTTCCCGACCAAAGGCATCCTCGCAGGCCCGGATCACGGTCGCGCGGTTCAGCGCCGGATCGGCCTTCAGCCGGGCGCGCAGCTGCGCGACGAGATCCGCGGCCGAAATCGGCGGCTGGCCCTGCCAGTACCCGGTGTCCGCGGCGGTGGGAGCGCGGCCGAGCACCAGCGCGTACGCGGCCTCGATGCGTTGCGTCCGATCGGGGGAAAACGTCAGCGCGGCCGGGCATGTGGTCGCCGCCATCACGCCCGCCACCAGCAGGAGGAACCGGAGTTTCATGGCTGACAGAGCAAGCGGCAGACGGAGACGCGTCAAATCTCTTGCGCCGTCTCCCGCTTCGCGCGGCGGGCCGCGGATCTGCCCCGAGGCCGGCATGTTTTCCGGCTGGGGATCTCCGTGAACGACCGCTCGCGACGAAGGACTGACGGCACCGGCGGTGTTGTTCCGGCCGACCCAGTGCCGCACATGACCGACTTCGCACCACCCGATCGCGCTCCCATCGTGCGCCGGATTGTTCTCGCTGCCGCATTGCTGGCCGGCGGCCGGGGAATGCCTGCCGCCCGCGCGCAGGACGAGCCGGCGCTCCGCCCTGGGGAGACAAACCCCGCCGTGGTATGCCGCGACGACCAGACCCAGACGTACGCGGCGTTCCTCCCGTCCGCCTACTCCCCGGATCGCGAGTGGCCGATTCTCTATTGTTTCGATCCGGCGGCGCGCGGAGGCCGCCCGGTCGAGCGATTCCGCCGGGCCGCGGAGCAGCGCGGCTGGATCGTGGTGGGATCGAACAACGCGCAGAACGGAAGTTGGAGCGAGATCGCCCAGGCCGCTCGCGCGCTGCTCGCCGACACCGGCCAGCGCTTCCGGATCGATCCGCAGCAGCGGTACGCCGCGGGCTTTTCCGGGGGCGCCCGGGCCGCGTGCGCCCTCGCCCTCCAGGGCGAACTCGCCGGTGTCATCGCCTGCAGCGGCGGATTCCCGGACAGCGTGGTCCCGGCCCAAATCGGGTTCGCCGTGTTCGCCACGACGGGCCGGGAGGATTTCAACTTCCTCGAATTGCACGACGTCGCCGCCCAGCTGAACGGGCAGGCTGCGCCCTGCCGGCTGGCCGTGTTCGATGGCGGCCACGAATGGCTCCCCGAGCCCCTCACCGGCGAGGCGCTCGACTGGCTGCAACTTCGGTCCATGCAGTCGCACCGCCGCCCAGTGGAACCGGCCTGGGTGGCGCACCAGGTCGATGAGCGCCGCCGGCGAATCGCGGCGCTGCCGCCGGCCGATGCCTGGCGGGAGTGGCGGGACCTGTCCGTCGACTTCGCCGGGCTGACGGACACGGGCAACGCGACGCAGACGGCTGCGGCGTTGCAGGAGACCAAGGCCGTGCAGAGCGCCCTCGCGGCCGAAAGGAAGGCCGCGCAACAGGAGCAAAAGTGGACGGCCGAGTTGTACGCTGCGATCGGCCTCGCCCAGCATCCTCCACCGAGGCGGGTTCGTTCCGCGACCGGCGGCCAGATCCCTTCGGGCTACGGCCGGGACGCTGCCCGCAGCGCCGATTCCTCCGGCGGCTTCGGCTCCGACGCGCCCTCCGCGCCCGCGCCATGGCCGGAATCATCCGTCGACGGTTCCGAGGACGAGGACCTGTTTCGTCCCCTGCGCTCGGCGGTGAACGACATCCACCGAAAGGCGAAAAAGAATCTCGCCGCGAAGCGGGCGCTGAACCGGGCCTACGCCATCCGGGAACGCGCCCACTGGGCGGCGGCCGGGGGAGATTTCACCGCTGCCCGGGTCTACCTCGAGGCGGCGACGATCATCCGGCCCGAGGCGCCCGAGGCCTATTTCGAATGGGCGCAGATCTGTGCGCAACAGGACGATCGCCGCCGCGGCCGCGAGTTGCTGCGGGAGGCGACGGCCCGCGGGTTCAAGGACGCCGCAGCCCTCGCCACGCTCGAGGCGGCGCTCTGCTGACGGCGCGACCGCGGCCGGCAACGACCACCGGAAAACGGATCGGGTCGAATCGGCCTCTCGACGCGGCCGTCACGGCCCCGTCAATGCGGCAGCGTACTGCCGGAGCCGCGCGGGAAGATTCGCGCCCGGATGCCGGCGCGGCTATTCCTCGGCCTGGAGGCTCGCCACGACGGTGAAGTCCTCGAGCGTGGTGGTGTCGCCCTTCACGGCGCCCCCCGCCGCGATCTCCTTCAGGATCCGGCGCATGATTTTCCCGCTGCGCGTCTTCGGCAGCGCGGCGGCGAACCGCACGATGTCCGGTCGCGCGAGCGAGCCGATTTCCCTGGTGACGTGGCTGCGCAATTCCTCCTTCAACGCGTCGCTGGCGTCGTAGCCGGCCTTCAGCGTCACGAACACGACCAGCGCCTGCCCCTTGAACTCGTCGGCCCGGCCGACCGCCGCGGCCTCCGCCACCGCGGGGTGCGACACGAGCGCGCTCTCGACCTCCGCCGTGCCGATCCGATGTCCGGATACGTTGAGGACGTCGTCGATGCGCCCCACGATCCAGAAGTAGCCGTCCTCGTCCTGCCGGGCGCCGTCGCCGGTGAAGTACACGCCCGGAAACTCGCTCCAGTACGCCTGGCGGTAGCGGTCGTCGTCGCCCCACAGCGTCCGGAGCATCGAGGGCCAGGGACGGGTGATGACGAGCTTGCCGCCGGCATTGCGCGGGACCTCCCGCCCGTGGTCGTCGACCACCTTGGCGACGACGCCGAAGAACGGCCGCGTGGCGGATCCGGGCTTGAGCGGCGTGATCCCGGGCAGCGGCGTGATCATGATCGCGCCGGTCTCCGTCTGCCACCACGTGTCGACGATCGGGCAGCGTTTCTTCCCGATCGTGCGGTAATACCACATCCACGCCTCGGGATTGATCGGCTCTCCGACCGAGCCGAGCAGCCGCAGCGAGTCGAGCCGGTGCCGGAGCACGTAATTGTCGCCCCAGCGCATGAACGCGCGAATCGCCGTGGGCGCCGTGTAGAGGATGGTGAGGCCGTGGCGGTCGATCATCTGCCAGAACCGGTCCGGCTCCGGAAAGTTCGGCGCGCCTTCGTAGAGGAAGATCGTGGCGCCGTTGCTCATCAGCCCGTAGACGACGTAGCTGTGCCCGGTGACCCAGCCGATGTCGGCCGAGCAGAAGTACCGGTCGTTGTCCTTCAGGTCGAAGACGTAGTGCGAGCTCAGTTTGCAGCCCAGCAGGTATCCGGCGCTCGTATGCAGGACGCCCTTCGGTTTTCCCGTCGACCCGCTGGTGTACAGGATGAAGAGCGGGTGCTCGGAATCGAACGCCTTCGCCTCGTGCGTGTTTGGCGCCCCGACCCAGGCCTCCTTCCACCAGACATCGCGGCCCTCGACCCACGTGATTGGGTTCCCGCAGCGCTTGACGACCATCACCGTGTGCACGGTCGGCGCGCCCTCGACCGCCCGGTCGACGTTGGCCTTGAGTTCGACGATCTTGCCCCGGCGCCAGCCGCCATCCGCGGTGATGACGAGCTTCGCCTGGCAGTCGTTGAGCCGGTCCTTGATCGCCTCGCTGGAGAACCCGCCGAAAATCACGGTGTGGATCGCGCCGACCCGGGCGCACGCCAGCATCGCCATGACCGCCTCCGGGATCATCGGCATGTAGATCGCCACGCGATCGCCGGCTCCGATCCCCATGTTTTCGAAGATGTGCGCGAGCCGGCAGACGTGAAAATGGAGCTGCTTGTACGTGATCGTGCGGACGTCGCCGGGCTCGCCTTCGAAGATCAGCGCCGCCTTGTTTTCCCGCGCGGTGCCGAGATGCCGGTCGAGGCAGTTCTCCGACACGTTCAGCTTCCCGCCGAGGAACCACTGGGCGTGCGGCGGCTTCCAGTCCAGCACCTTGCGGAACGGCTTGCGCCAGATCAGGTGCTCCCGGGCCTGCCGTTCCCAGAATGCCTCTGGGGAGTTGACAGATTCCGCGTAGAGCCTTTTGTAAGTGGCGTCACTCCCAAGATTGGCTTGGGCTTTGAACTCGGCCGACGGCCTGAACAACCGGTGTTCCCGGGAAACTGAGGTAATCGTCTGGTCTGTCACGTGTGTGGTGGATTGGGGTTATTAGCGGTTTCCGCGGCACTAATCCGGCCATGAGTTTCAAGCGTCAAGTGCCGGACGTGAACAAATATCAGTATGGAAAAGAAACCAGCGTCCGCCCCTGCGGAAAATCCTGCGCCCGCTCCTGCGGCGCCCCCTGACACGTCGGCGCCCAGCGCCAGCGTGACCGAGGTCGCTCCCGTCCCTCCCGCGCCGGCCCCCGTGGAGACGATCCACGTCGAGGGCATCCTCGACATCGATCTCCAGCGCGGCGGCAACGGGCAACTGCTCGATCTCAACCGCGGCGGCAAGCGCCGGCCGTCCGACCCCTTCGTTCCGAAGGAGCTCATCCGCCGTTTCAAGCTCCGCACCGGCTCGATGATCGGCGGCACCGCCTTCCCGCCCGACGGACGCTTTCAGAATCCGAAGATGCGCTTCATCGAGACGGTCGACGGCGTCGCGCTCGAGGACCGCCGCGCCAAGTTCGACTTCACGTCGCTGACGACGATCTCCCCCAACCAGCATCTCAAGATGGAGATGAAGGACGGCCGGATGACGACGCGCGCGGTCGACCTCTTTTGTCCGATCGGCAAGGGCACCCGCGGCCTGATCGTCGCGCCGCCGCGCACGGGCAAGACCACCCTGCTGCGCGACATGGCGCTCGGCGTGCTCGAGAACAACCCGGAGTGCTTCGTGATGATCCTGCTCGTCGACGAACGGCCGGAGGAGGTCACGGATTTCAAGCGCAGCGTGCCGGCGGAAATCTGGGCGTCGTCGAACGATGAGCAGATCGAGAATCACCTCCGCATCGCCGATCTCTGCATCGAGCGCGCGAAGCGCCTGGTCGAGGTTGGCCGCGACGTCGTGCTGTTCCTCGACTCGATCACCCGGCTGGCCCGCGCCCACAACACGGCCCGCAACAGCGGCCGCACCGGCTCCGGCGGCCTCGACGTCCGCGCCCTGGAAAAACCCCGGCAGCTCTTCGCCAGCGCCCGCAAGACGGAGGAGGCCGGATCGCTCACGATCATCGCCTCGGTGCTGATCGAAACCGGCAGCCGGATGGACGACGTGATCTTCCAGGAGTTCAAGGGCACCGGCAACATGGAGCTCGTGCTCGACCGCAAGTGCGCGGAGATGCGGCTGTGGCCGGCGATCAACGTCGCCGCGTCGGGCACGCGCAAGGAAGAGCTGCTGATCGACGCGAAGACGCTCGAGGGTATCCACTTTTTCCGCCGGGCGCTCGTGCAGCAGAAGATCGAGGAGGCGACCGAGACGATGATCGCCCGGCTGTCGAAGACGAAGAACAACGCGGATTTCCTGCGGTTGATCCAGCGCTAGCCTGGCGCGGTCCGGCGCGAGTCTTCGCCCCCTTCAGGGGTTTCGGCGACGACCGGGTGCCGGTGCGGTTTTCGCGCGGAGTGCGGCCCAAACTGGGTCCTTCCCGGGTGGGCGCCGGCAACTTGAGTGGGTTTTGCGGTATTCGGCCCGAGCCGGCCCGCGGCTGTTTCCCGCAACTTCCCTCTTGCCCCTCTTCGGATTCTCCTGAGATTCATCCCCTTCTCGCGGCTGCCCGTGCCGCGCACCCAGATACCGCCCAACCGAACGCATGCATAGTTTTTCCGAGCAATGTCTCGACATGGCCAGATCGATGCTGGCCCACAATCTCGAATCGATCCAACCTGACGGCACTGTTCTTCCCATCGCGGGCGAACAAGCACGCTCCGACGAACCGGGCCACGTGGCCTTCGCGCTCGGCGAATTTTATCGGGCGACCGGCGAGACGACCCTCAAGGGTTACGATCTGATCGATCTGGCGGCGCGCTGCATCACCGCCCAGATATTCACCGAGCCCGCGACCGAAAACGGCCTCGCCTACGCCGCGCTCGGGCTTCTCTGCTACGGCCCATCCAAGGAGCGCAATCCGGTCTGGGAACGCCTGGTCGAGGAGACGCGCGAGCGGATCGACAAGGCGCTGCTCCATCGCA
The DNA here is from genome assembly GCA_963705935.1 of uncultured Verrucomicrobiae bacterium. GTDB lineage: Bacteria > Verrucomicrobiota > Verrucomicrobiia > Opitutales > Opitutaceae > Opitutus. The sequence goes on from OY970130.1 coordinate 1,814,597, forward strand.
GCGACTACGACAATCACTGGCAGGCGTTCAACATCGCGAAGGCGGTCGCGCGGTTCAGCTTCGGGCTGTCGAAAAAGGACGAGACCTCGCGCCTGATCGAGCGGATGTGCGACCGGATGGGCCAGACGAGTTCCGCCGGCTTCTTCGACGACGCCAGCTCCGGCTTCGGCGGCAGCTTCAATCTCTACGGCGTGATGACGCTCGTGTTCACCCGTTCCGCGCTGCAACTCCACGCCAACAGCGGCGTGCGGGAGCGCAAGCTGCCGACGCTGCGCACCTACGCCGAGAAGTACATCAAGATGATGCCCGATCTCGTCCGCGCGGACGGTCTGGGGTGGGCGTTCGGCCGGGCCGCCGGCGCGTACGGCCAGATGCATTGCGTCAGCCTGATCCTCCAGGGTCTGCGCGACGGGTGGATCCCCGACGACCAGAAGATCAAGTATTTCGACATCCTGCGCCGGTTGTTCCTGTTCTTCTACGGCACGTACCTCGACCAGGAACAGGGTTACCTCGACCTGCGTGACGACGAGCGGACCGCCTACGACCGGCACACGACGCGGATGGCGAATTTCGACGCCGGCCGGTACCTCTGCCAGTGGTCGCGCCTCGCGAAGACCGTGCAGCTCCCTCCCGGCGCGCCGAAGATCGAGCCGATCCGCACCAGCGGCCGGTTCGTGATCTTCGACAAGTCGAACCGCAAGGAGCAGGGCCTGTTCCTCTACCGCGACGCCGAGAGCGGCCTGCACGCGCAGATTCCGCTGATCAGCTCCGGCACCAAGCTCACGGCGGATACGCTGCCGTTCCCGCACTGCCCCGGCGTGTTCGACTGGCCAAACAACGTCTACCTGCCGATCATGCTGCCGGAACTCACGTTCGGCGACCAGGTGACGCTCCCGGCGTTCTACGGCAAGAACTGCGTCACCGGCCTGGGCCTGCGCAACAGTTTCTATTTCCGTTACGAACAGCCCGAGCTGATCAACACCAGCGAGGAACTCGTCCGCAACCTCGGCTCCGTCAAGGTGCAGTGGACGTTCTCCGGCAACAAGCTCAGTGCCGAGTTCGCGTACGTCGTGAAGCAGCAGGTGACGCTCGACAAGTTTCGCTACGCGCTGGCGATCGCCGCACCCCATTCGAAATACCGGCTGCCCGGCTCGCTCACGCTCGGGCCGGAGGGCCATCGGTGCAGCGTCGCCAAGGACGATTTCCAGGGGACGTGGCGCGAGACCGAAATCGTCAGCGCCGACCCGACCTACCGGACGAACTACGGCAAGATCCATTACCTGCAGTACCTCGTGCGCGATCATCCGCTGATCATGCGCCCGGGCCACATCTACCGGCTGATCGTCAATTTCGATCCCGACGTCGCGCGGATCGAGTAGCGGCGCGCGCGGCACAAAGCCGCTCCTGCAATCCGCCCGTTGCCGCGCCGCGCCTGGCGCTCCGTGTAGGAGCCCGCTTGCAGGCGATCACACGATCGATCGCCTGCAAGCAGGCTCCTACGCCGCGATCGGAACGTCTGGAGACACGCGCCGCCGGCTTCCCCCTCCCGCGTTCCGATCTTGATTCTGGCCCGGAAGCGCTCGTTTGGGTTTTGAGTTTTCCCCGCCGGCCGCCAGTCTGCGCGGATCGTTCGATCCGCGGGCCGACGCGGGCGAACCCGCGACTCACGATCCATCAACCAACGGACTCTCCCGTGCTTTCCCGCCGCATCATTCCCTGCCTGGACGTCAACGCCGGCCGCGTGGTCAAGGGCGTCAGGTTCCAGCAACTGCGCGATGCCGGCGACCCGGTCGCCTGCGCCCGGGCCTATGACGCCCAGGGGGCCGACGAGCTGATCTTTCTCGATATCACCGCCTCGAGCGACGAGCGGAAGATCATGCATGATGTCGTGGCCGCGACGGCGGAACAGTGCTTCATGCCGCTCACGGTCGGTGGCGGCCTGCGCACGGTCGCCGACATCGAGGCGATGCTCCGGGCGGGCGCGGACAAGGTTTCGCTCAACACGGCCGCGATCCGGAACCCGCAGCTGGTCGCCGACGCGGGCGAGCGGTTCGGCGCCCAGTGCATCGTCGTCGCCATCGATGCGAAGCGGGAGCCCGACGGCAAATCGTGGCGCGTGTACACCCATGGTGGACGCAACCCCACGGAGCTCGACGCCGTCGCGTGGGCCCGGCGCGCCGTCGAACTCGGTGCCGGCGAGATTCTGCTGACCAGCATGGACCGGGACGGCACCGGCGATGGATACGATCTCGAGCTGACGCGCGCCGTGAGCGACGCCGTCTCCGTGCCAGTCATCGCGAGCGGTGGCGCCGGGACGCTCGACCACCTCGCGGAGGTGCTCGAACGCGGCCATGCCAGCGCGGTGCTCGCGGCCAGCATCTTCCATTTCGGCACCTACACGATCGCGCAGGCGAAGGCGTTTCTGGGCGAACGCGGCGTGCCGGTGAGGCGGTAGGAGCGGTCCGGCCCGGGCCGCAGGTGCGAGACACCGCGTTGGCAAATCTCCCGCTGCAGCGGCTGATCTGTCTGCCGTAGGCTGCGAGCTCGCTCGCGCCCAATCGCGCCAGCAAGCTGGCGGCCTACATTTTGGACTCCGGCGGCGTCGGAGGCAGGAGAACGGCTTTACGCCGCGATCCGGATGTCCGGCGGATCGCGGCAAAAAGCACCGACGCCGACGTCGACCGATCTCACCTCACGGCGTGAACAGCGCTGCGAGCACGGGGGTGCCCCGGCCGTCGGGGCCGCGGACGCCGAAACTTCCTTCGTACTCCCACACCGCCCAGCCCCATCCGCGCGATTCGCAATTGCGCACGACCGTGCGGATCCAGCGCTGCGTCGACACCGGGTCCGCCGCGTGAAACACGCCAAACTCGCCCACGTACACCTCGATTCCCGGCGCATGCACCTTGAGCCAGTCGGACACGCGCGCGAACGCCTGGTCGACCTGCGCGACGGTCAGCACATCCCCTTCGTGAATGTTCTTCCGGAAGTGCGGCAGCGTATGCCCCTTCAGGCTCGGCACCCGCCCGGGGAAGGTGATCGGCGGCAGCGAGTCCTTGAATCCCACCCAGGGCGCGCGCTGATGCGTGAACGCGAGCGGCTCGTAGAAATGAATCGTCAGCGCCACGTTCGGGTCCTTCGGGATCTCCACGTCCGGAACCGCCGCGAAACTGCTCCATTTGTTCGACGTGATGTAGACGACGCGGGTCGGGTTGCTCTCGCGAATCGCCGCGCGCATGTCCCGCATGAATGGATTGAGCTGACGGTTCTCGGTCGCGACCGGCTCGTTCAGAATCTCGAAACGCAGCGCCGGCCCCTCGTTCGCGAATTCGCGGGCGAGCTGGCGCCACACTCCGGCGTCCTTCGCCTCCAGCTGCGGATCGGTGAACGCGCGCTTGTCGCCACCCACACTGTTGAAATCGGCGCCCGGCAGAAAGTGCGCGTCCAGGACCATCCCGAGATGGTGGCTGATCGCCCATCCGAGCGCCGCGTGAATCGGCTGCAGCTTCGCCGGGTCGAGCGAGCCGTCGGGCTTCAGGCAGGTCCGTACGTCGACCGGCAGCCGGATGTGATCGAAGTGATGCGCGGCGATCCAGGCGACGTCTGCCTCGGTGAACCAGCCGGCGGCATACGGCTGCTGCGCGTTGTTCTGCGACAGCCAGTGCGAGATGTTCACCCCGCGCTTGAAGGCGTACGTGTCGGCGTCGGCCCCACCCGCCGGTTCCGCGGCTCCCGCCGTCGCCAGCAAGCCGGCGGCAGGCAGGCACCCGAGGAACACCCAACGCAAAAGACGAGAAGTATTCATGCCCAGACGGTAGAGCTTCCGCCCGCCGGCTCAAGCGGCGGAGGCGTCTTTCGCCGCGCGCCAACTGCGCCTTTGCGTTTCGACGTTCCACGGTAACATTCCGGTGACGCACGCAAATTCCCTCGTTGACCACCCGGGGACCCGCCAGCGTGCAACTGCAGACGAGAACTCCCCTTTCCCAGCCGTGACGCGCGTCAAGAGAATGTCCCAGATCACCGGCGCCGCCGGCAAACCCATCCGCCGCACGGCGTCCGATGCGGATCGGTCCGTCTACGCCAACCGCGAGCAAAGCTGGCTCGCGTTCAACCGGCGGGTGCTGGAGCAGGCCCAGTCGGCCGCCAATCCGCTGCTGGAGCGGGTGAAGTTTCTCTCCATCGTCAGCTCGAACCTGGACGAGTTCTTCGAGATCCGTGTCGCCGGATTCATGCAGCAGGCCGATTCCGCGACCGCGGAGGTGAGCATCGACGGATTGCAGCCCCGGGAACAGCTGAAGCGGGTGCACGCCGCCGCGAATACGCTGGTCCAGGACCAGTACCGCTGCTGGCACGAGCAGATCGTTCCGCTGCTCGCGAAGGAGGGCATTCAGTTCCCGACCGCCGGTCAGCTCGGCGAAACCGCCCTGGCGTGGTGCCGGAACTATTTCCAATCCCAGGTGCTCCCGGTGCTGACGCCGCTGGCTGTCGACCAGTCACATCCGTTCCCCCAGCTCGGCAACAAGGCGCTCAACGTCATCCTGACGCTGGACACGCCGGAGGCGCCGGAGAACGAGAAGCTGATGGTGATCCTGCCGGTGCCGCGAATTCTGCCGCGCATCGTGCAGGTCGAGCCCGAGGCCGCCGGCCCCGCGCGCTACGTCTTTCTGACGGAGATCGTGAAGCTCTCCGCCGGCGCACTGTTTCCCGGATACCGCGTTGCGAGCGCCCAGGCCTTCCGCATCACCCGCAACAGCGACCTCTACATCGACGACGAGGAGGCGGAGAACCTGCTGAAGAAGATCGAGGAGGAGCTGCGGAACCTGCGCCGGGGCGCCACCGTGCGGCTCGAGATCGAGGCGGGCGTCGACGAGCCGCTTTTCACGACGCTCTGCGGTCACCTCGGGCTGCCGCTGGAGTACGGGTTCCGGATCGCCGGCCCGCTGAATCTTCTCCGGCTGATGAGCCTGTACGAGATGATCGACCGGCCGGACCTGAAGTACCCGCCGTTCACCCCGGCGGATCTTCCGGCGCAGCGGCTGCTCCCGACGATGTTCGACCTGATCCGGGAGCGCGAGATCATGCTCCATCACCCGTACGACGCCTTCACGCCCGTGGTGGACTTCGTCGAGCAGGCGGCCCGCGACCCCGAAGTGTTCGCGATCAAGCAGACGTTCTACCGGACCAGCGGCGATTCGCCCATCGTGCGGGCGATGATGGATGCCGCGATCAACGGGAAACAGGTCACGGCGCTGGTCGAGCTGAAGGCGCGCTTCGACGAGGCCAACAACATCCATTGGGCGCGGCAGATGGAGGAGGCCGGCGTCCACGTCGTGTACGGCGTGATCGGCCACAAGACTCACTGCAAGTGCAGCCTGGTCGTTCGCCGCGAGGGCGGCGCGCTCCGGCGCTACGTCCACCTCGGCAGCGGGAACTACAATCCGAAGACCGCGCGGCTCTATTCGGACATCAGCTTCTTCACCTGCGACGAGGCGATCACGAGCGAGGTGGCGCAGCTCTTCAACACCCTCACGGGCGCCGGCCGCACGCCCGAGTTCAAGGAGCTCATCGTCGCCCCCTTCAATCTCCACGGCCGGATCCAGGAGTTCATCGCGACGGAGACGGCCAATGCCGCCGCCGGCAAGCCCGCCCGGATCATCGCGAAGATGAACAAGCTCGTCGACCAGATGACGATCGACAACCTGTACGCAGCCTCCCAGGCCGGCGTGCAGATCGACCTGATCGTGCGCGCCACCTGCTGCCTCCGCCCGGGCGTGAAGGGCCTGAGCGAAAACATCCGGCTGCGCAGCATCGTCGGCCGGTTTCTCGAGCACGCCCGGATCTACTATTTCGAAAACGGCGGCACGCCGCTCGTCTACAGCGGCAGCGCCGACTGGATGTCGCGCAACTTCTTCCGCCGGGTGGAGACGCTTTTCCCCGTGCACGATCCGGAGCTGCGCCGCCGCCTCGTCGAGGAGGTGCTGGCGTCGGAGCTGCGGGACAACGAAGACGCGCGGGAACTGCAGCCCGACGGCTGCTACGCCCTGCCGCCGCGGGGTCCCGGCGATCCGCCATTTTCCGCGCAGCGCTACTTCATGGCGGCATCGCGCCTGCGCGCCAGTCCTCCGGCCGCGGCCGCAGGTTGACGCCGATGCCCCGGCACGGCGGCTGCGATGGAGCGCGGGCACCGCGCTCCCGCAAAATCACCGGGAGGTCACGCCGCGGGACTCGCTGGCGCGTTCTCCGGGCTCTTGGTTGCTTCCTCAGCGGATGCGGTGGGGGTATTCGTCGCGTCGGGCGGCGCCGCGGGCCTGCTCCGGGGAGCGCCCACCAGCAGGTCGAGCTGGCCCTGGATCTTGACGAAGAACGCCGCGTCCAGCGTTCCCACCGGCAGTTCGTATCGCTGGTGGGTCCGCGCGTGTTCGTACACCTGCCTCGCTCCGTCAGGCGTCATGCCGCGCGGCCGGAGCACCTTCTTCCGCTCGAGCATCAGCGCCAGAAACTGGAGCAGCGGCGTGTTCGCCTCGTTCGGCTCGGCCGTGGGATCGGCCAGCGTCACGAAGAGGTTTTCCGCCGTGAGCTTCAGCGTCCGTCCCGGGTTCTCGTCGGGGCGCCTGGCCTTGTACGCCACGGTCCAGGTGCAGAAGACGAACCCCGGCTTCGCGTATCCGGCTTCCTCAGTCGCCAGCACGTCGTGCCGGGCGATCTCGCCGTTCGGCGCCTGCACGAGGTGGCACACGACGCGGTCGTTCTCGAGGAACGGGCGGCCGGACGCACGGCAGGTCTTGGCGAGAGGCTGCAAGGTCAGTTCCATGGGGCCTTGTGTTTACCCCCCGGAAAACCGAAAGCTAGTCAAAACCCGTGACGTCCCCGCTCCCCTGATGAAAGGCCGGCTCATCGCCATCGGCGACATTCACGGCTGCTTTCGCGAGTTCGCCGAGCTGCTCGAGAAGCTGAAGCTCCGCCCGCGGGACCGCGTCATCCTGCTCGGCGATCTGGTGAACCGCGGTCCCGACAGCGCGAAGGTCATCGCCCTCGCCCGGCGGCACGCGAAGCTTTCGCTGCTGGGCAACCACGAGCTGCGCCTCCTGAACTATCGCAAGACGGGCGATCCCACGCACCTCCGGCGCACGGACTACGAGACGATCGAGCAGCTCAGCCGCCGCGACTGGGCCTACCTGCGCGCCATGCCCCTCACCTATCACGACCGCGCCCACAACATCGTGCTGGTGCACGGCGGGTTCCTGCCCAACGAGCCCTGGCGGCGGCAGCCCGCCCGCGTGGCCACCCGCATCCAGAACATCGACCGGGACGGCGTCCCCCGGAAGCGCTCGGAGGCGCCCGATGCGCCGCACTGGTCGAGCCTCTGGCGCGGACCTCCGTTCGTCGTCTACGGGCACACGTCCCGGCCGCACATCCAGCGCCGCCGGTGGTCGCTGGGGATCGATACCGGCTGCGCGATGGGCGGCCGCCTGACCGCCTGCATCCTCCCGCAGATGAAGATCGTGCAGGTCAGGGCGCACGCCACGTACTACCAGCCGTAGCCCCCGGCGCGGGCGGAGTGCGAGCAGACTCGCCATGCGGGACCGGGTGTCGCCATCATCGGTGCCCGCTCATGTCCGAAGAACTCCGCCTCTCCTGCATCCGCGACCTCAAGGTCTTCACCGCGGCCGACAGCGGCCGCGCGTTCGCCAGCCTGCTCGTCCTGAAGAAGCTCACGCTGAAAACGGCTTCGAACGGCAACACCTATCTCGGGATCGAGCTGGGCGACCGGACGGGCTCCTTCGCCTGCACGATCTTCAACGACAGCCCCGTGTTCGAGATCCTGAAAAGCGCGGGCGAGGGCGCCGTGCTTCGCGTCGAGGGCCGGATCGATTTCTACCAGGGCCGGCTGTCGCCCCGCCTCGGTCAGGCGAGCGTCCTTTCGGAGCAGGAGCTCGGCGCGCCCGGCCTGCTGGAAAACCTCGTCGAAACCGCGCCGGAAGATCCCGAGCTGATGTGGAGCGAGATCAACGCGTTCATCGACGCGATCGCGCATCCGGAACTGCGCGCGACGGTCCGCGCCGTGTTCGACGAGGTGGGCGATCCGTTCCGCTGGGCGCCTGCGGCGGTCTCGATGCATCACGCGTACCGTCACGGGCTGCTCGAGCACACCACGCACATGGCGCGGGCCTGTCAGGTGCTGCTGCCGCTGTACCGGGACGTCGATCCCGATCTGGCGATGGCCGGCGTGCTGCTGCACGACGTCGGCAAGACCGTCGAGTACGAGGGCACGCTCGCGACCCGGCGCAGCCGCCGCGGGATTCTGCACGGCCACGTCGTTCTCGGGTACCAGCTCGCGCGCAAGGCCGGGATGAAAGCCCGGCTGTCGCCCGAAATGCTGGAGCGGCTGGAGCACATGATTCTTTCGCACCAGGGCGAACTCGAGTGGGGCGCCGCCGTGTACGCCGCCACGCCGGAGGCCGTGTTCGTGTCGATGGTCGACAATCTCGATGCGCGAATGGGCATGGTCCAGCGGGCGCTGCGCCAGACGCCCGAAACGAGCGAGTTTTCCGAGCGGCTTCCCGGATTGAACTCGCCGCTGCTCACCCGGCAGCCGCCACCGCCGCCGGCCCCGGTCCCGCTCATCGATCCCCCGGCCTGACCGCTCGGCCGCGCCGGCGCGGGCCGGGCTCGGCGCAGGCTGTCGGACTTTGGCCGTCGGTCCCCGGTGGCGCCGGTCTGCGACCGGCGGGCGCATCTCCCCAGTGCTTCGCCGCCGGTCGGAGACCACAGCCGTCCCATAGCGGGGAAGGAAAAGGCGGCTCGGCTGGACCGATTAGTCCTGCCAAAGGCAGGGTGTGAAAAAAAGCAACCTGCCCAACCGAGCCGAAGCGCAACGTACGGTTCTGCGTCAATTGGTCGAACTGATTCCCGCCTATCTGGTGCCGAAGCTGGCGCGGGAGTACGGGGTGGACGAGCAGGCGCGCAGCTTCAGTCCGTGGAGTCACGTGGTGAGCCTGCTGTATGCGCAGTTAAGCCATGCCTTGAGCCTGAACGACGTGTGCGACGGGCTGCAGTTGTTCAAAACGCCGCTGCGAGGGCTGCGCGGGGCGACACCGCCATCGCGCAATGCCCTCAGTCACGCCAACAAGATTCGCGACTGCGAGATGGCCGAAGCGTTGTTTTGGCAGGTGCTCAAACACTTGGAAGCGACGTATCCGGGCTTTGCTCGCGGTCGCACGCGGGGCTTGGCGTGGCGCTTCCGTCGCGCGATCCATGTGGTGGATGCCACGGTGATCCAATTGGTGGCCTCGTGTCTGGATTGGGCCGAGCACAATCACCAGAAGGCCGCGGCCAAGTGCCATGTGCGGCTGTCGCTGCGCAGCCTGTTGCCGGGGTTCGTCGTCGTGGGATCGGCGCGGGAGGGGGAACTGGCGAAGGTGCGAGCGCTGTGTGCAGAGCTGCGCACCGGAGAGATCGTGCTCTTCGACAAGGGCTACCACCGGCTCACGTTCTTTTGGGAACTGACCCAACGCGGGGTGTTTTTCGTCACCCGCCCCAAGGAGGATCTGTTGCTGCGGGTGGTGCGGCGACGGCAGCCATGCGCGGACCCGCGCGTGCTGGCCGACGTGGAGGTCCGCACGGCCGGGCCGTGCAGTCGGGCGGACTACCCCGGCCGTTTGCGCCGGGTCACGGCGCGGGTGTGCGTCGACGGCCAGGAGCGCGAGATGGATTTTGTCACCAACAACTTTACCTGGAGCGCAGCCAGTATCGCCGAACTGTACCGCTGCCGCTGGCAGATCGAAGCGTTCTTCAAGCAGATCAAGCAGACCCTGCAACTGGGAGACTTCCTTGGGCACAATGCCAACGCGGTGCAGTGGCAGGTTTGGATGGCGCTGCTGGTGTATGTGCTGCTGCGCTTCCAGGCCTGGGGCAGCGCATGGGCGCACAGCTTCGCCAGACTGTTCACCGTGTTGCGGGCGGCCCTGTGGCTACGTCGGGATCTGGCCCAGTTGCTGCGTCGCTATGGGACAGCCGAGGGGCACTTCGCCTTACTCGAATCGTCCCTTCAGAGCTATCTGCCCGGTTTTGCCTCCTAGTCTGTGGGACAGCCTCCGAGCGTCTCCCCGACCTAACCCGGATATTTCACACGCGGAAAGGAAGGCCGGGTGCGAATCCTGCTAAGTCGTTGGTGTGAACAAAGCGACCGAAGCACAGACGAACACCCGGCCTTCGACAGACTGTCAGCACGAAGCGTTCCTGTTTCAAGAACTCGGTGAGCGCAAAGTGCAGGCGGAGTTTTCCGCCGGTCGGCTCTCGAGCGATGGCGGGGTGCTGCTGGTGCGCCAGATCGATCATGGGATGGGGGTCGTGCGTTCGCTGGCGCGCTGCTTTGAGGACCGGCGCGATCGACGCTTCGTCGATCATTCGATCGAGGAGTTGCTGCGACAGCGCATCCTCGGGCTGGCGCTGGGCTACGAAGATATCAACGACCACGAGCAGCTGCGTTACGATCCGCTGCTGGCCGTCGCCTGTGAGAAAGCCGACCCGCTGGGCCGCGACCGGCTCCACGACGAGGGCGTGGCGCTGGCCGCGGCGGCGACGCTCAATCGGCTGGAACTGTCGAACAACAAGCACACCCGCAGCCACAAGCTGCCGCACGATCCGGCGAAGGTGGAGCAGTGCCTGCTGACGCTGGCGGTGCGCTGCCTGCCCCGGCACGCGAAGGAGATCGTGCTCGACCTCGACAGCATGGGCCACCTCGTGCACGGGTTGCAGGAAGGCCGGCACTTCCACGCGTACTACGGCGATTACTGTTACCGGCCCCTGTATATCGTGGCCGGCGATGTGGTGCTGTGGGCGCAACTGCGCACCAGTGATCAGGGCGACGCCGACGGCGTGGTGGCGGCGCTGGGGAAAGTCGTCGCGGCGGTCCGGCAGCGCAGTCCCAAGGCGCGGATCATCGTGCGCGGCGACAGCGGCTTCTGTCGTGACGACATCCTCGGCTGGTGCGAGACGCACGCGGCATATTACTGCCTGGGGCTGCAGAGGAATCCGGTCTTGGTGGAGCGACTGGCGCCAACGCTGGCGGCGGCGCGCATGAAGCATTGTTTGTGCGGCGGGGTGGCGGTGCGCGAGTTCGCCGAGTTCGACTATCGCACGCGGTCCAGCTGGAGCCGCGCGCGGCGAGTGGTCGGCAAAGCCGAGGTGATGGCGGCGGGGGACAACCCGCGCTTCGTGGTGACCAATCTGCCGGCCGGCGGTTTTCAGCGCGAAACGGATCGGACGCGGTTCGAGCCGGCGCGGCTGTATGAGGAAGTCTATTGCGGGCGAGGGCAGATGGAGAACGTCCTCAAGCAGCAGGTGCTCGACTTGCAGGCGGACCGGCTCAGCACCCATCACCTGGCGAGCAACCAATTGCGCCTGTGGTTGGCGGCTTTCGCGTACCTGTTGCTCGAGCGGGTGCGCGCGATCGGTTGCCGCGGCACGGCGCTCGCTCGCGCGACGGTCGGCACTATCCGGCTGCGGCTGCTGAAGGTGGCCGCAGCAGTGACGGTGAGCGTACGACGTGTGCTTGTGCGCTTCAGCGCCGCGCATCCGCTGCAGATGCTGTTCCGCCAGTGCCACGCCCGGCTGATGCGCTGGGGCGCACCGGCCGGCTAACCGCCCCTTCCGGCACGGCACCTCGATCAACGCCATGCGGCCCGATGCCCTCGGCCGGCGGGGGCAACGTCGGCGCGCGGCCGGAAAAATCCGAGAAAACGCTCAGCCTGCGCCGTTCAGCTGCGCCTTGCCGCCTCGCGCCGCCGTAAACACGCCACCGCCGCGTTCGCCCGCTGAGAAAACCAGCCCCCACCGCTCAGTCGCGTCTCGCGTGTGAAATATCCGGGCTAAAGCCTCTCGACCTGCCAAAAATCCTGCATCGGCTTCGTCCCATCCCCGCCTCTGTCTCCCTCGACAGAACGCCAGCCGACTCGCTTTGTCCCCGTCCTGTGGGACGGCTGTGGTCGGAGACCGGCGCCACCCGGTCGCCGACTTCGGCTGCATAACGAGACCGCGGACCGCATCGATGGGGGAACGACCTCCGTGTCGTCCGCGAACGTCGAGAGACGTTCGCGGACCGGACGGAGCCGGTCGCTCCATCCTGGCGCGCATGTCGACCGGTCTGCGACCGGCGACGCATCTCCCAGTCCTTCGCGCGCCGGTCGAGCCCGGCTACATCACGCCGAAAATACCGCGCTGGCGGTCCTGGGCAGCCGGGGGGCGGTGACCCCGGCGGGATGGGTCCTGCGCCGGCCGGACCGCAGCGCGAATGCGATCGGCCAGACTCGCGGCGCCGGGCGGAGACCGGCGCCACCCGGCCTACATCACCCGCAGCTTCGCGCCCAACCCGACCAGCTTGTCGCGCATGGCCGTTGGGTCCTGCGCCTTCTCCACGCATTCGTCCGCCGAGACGAGGTTCCGGTTGTAGAGGCTCATCAGGTGCGTATCCATCGTGATCATGCCGAGGTTCGCGCCGGTCTGGATGTCCGACGGGATCCGGAACGTCTTGTTCTCGCGGATGAGCGAGGCGATCGACGTCGTCGTGATCATGATCTCGTAGCCGGCAATGCGGCCGCCGCCAACCTTCTTGCAGAGCACCTGGGAGATCACCGCCTGGACGGAGGAAGCCAGCTGCGTCCGGATCATCTCCTTCATCGTCGCGGGAAACGCGTCCACGATGCGGTCGATCGTCTTCGCGGCGCTGTTCGTGTGCAGCGTGCCAAAGACCAGGTGCCCGGTTTCCGCGGCGCTGATCGCCGCCTCGATCGTCTCCAGGTCGCGCATTTCACCCACGAGAATGATGTCTGGATCCTGCCGCAAGGCGCGCCGGATCGCCTCGGCAAAGCTCGGGACGTCGGATCCGATCTCCCGCTGCGTCACGACGCAGCGCTTGTGGTTGTGGTAATACTCGATCGGGTCCTCGATCGTGATGATGTGCCCGTCGCGGTTCTCGTTGATGTAATTGATCATCGCCGCCAGGGTCGTCGACTTCCCGGAGCCCGTCGGCCCGGTCACGAGGATGAGTCCGCGCGGCCGATACAGCAGTTCGCGCACCTTGTCGGGCAGCCCGATTTCCCGCAGGCCGAACATCTTGTAGGGGATCTGGCGCAGGACCAGGCCGTAGTTGCCCTTCGCCTTGAGGACCGACACGCGGAACCGGGCCTTCTCGCCGAAGGCGAAGCCGAAGTCCGAACCGCCGTTCAGCTTCACCGCGCTGATGTGGTTGTCCGGCGTGATCGCCAGCATGAGCTTCTCGGTGTCGGCCGCCGTCAGAATCGGGCCGTCGATCGGCGTCATGCTGCCGCTGAGACGAAGCGTCGGCGGCTGCCCAACCTGGAGGTGGAGATCGGACGCGTTTTGCTCGACGACCAGGTCGAGCAGTTCGTTCATTTCGTAGCTCATAGGGGCTGGATTTCCGGCGACACCGGACCGGCGAGGGGGATGGCTCGCCGCGCCGATCCAGACGGGTTGTCGCCGGCGGGTCAAACCAGCGATGGGGGACGAGGCCCCGCCCATGCGCCGCCGCCGGTTGTTTCACAGGTTTTTGCGCGGACGCGGAGCCGGCACGCACGGGCTCGCCGGGCATCGACGTCCCGGGTCGCTCGTGCCGCCTGGGCTCCGCAACCGAGGAGCGGCTGTATGCCGCGATCGGAACGTCCGCGCGGCTCGAATCGCGGCATAAAGCCGCTCTCCTACATTCCATCGAGTTTGCCGCCAGTTGTTCGCCGCGTTGGCCGGGGCGCAATCGCGCCCGGTCGGCCCTGCGAAGACCGTTGGACCGGAGACAAGCGTACGCCGGGCACCACCCGCGGGAATGGCCGCGCGAGAACGCCGGCCTCGTCCCAGGACCTCGCGGCTACGTCCGGCTCAGGCCAAGCAGGAACTCCGCGTTCGACTTCGTCTTCTTCAGCCGGGTGATCAGCATCTCCATCGACTCGATCGGCCCGAGCCCCTGCATCGCGCGCCGCAGCCCGTAGATCCGCTGCAGTTCCTCGGGATGGTAGATCAGCTCCTCCTTGCGCGTGCCGGACCGGTCGATGTTGATCGCCGGGAAAATCCGCCGCTCGACGAGCCCGCGGTCGAGGTGGAGCTCGCAGTTTCCCGTGCCCTTGAACTCCTCGAAGATGATCTCGTCCATCCGGCTGCCCGTGTCGATCAGCGCGCTCGCGACGATCGTCAGGCTGCCGCCGCCCTCGATGTTGCGCGCCGAGCCGAAGAACCGCTTCGGCTTCTGCAGCGCGTTGGACTCGAGGCCGCCGGACATCGTCTTGCCCTGGTTCCCGGTCAGCGCGTTGTAGGCGCGCGCCAGCCGCGTGATCGAGTCGAGCAGGATCACGACGTGCTCGCCGAGCTCGACGCGCCGCCGCGCATTTTCGATCACCATCTCGGCGCAGTGCACGTGGCTCTCCGGCGTCTCGTCGAAGGTCGACGAAACCACCTCGCCCTTCGTGTGCCGGCGGAAATCGGTGACCTCCTCCGGCCGCTCGTCGATCAGCAGCAGGATGAGCTTCGCCTGCGGGCTGTTCGCCGAGACGGAATTCGCGATGTTCTGCAGCAGGATCGTCTTGCCGGTCCGGGGCGGCGCCACGATCAGCGCCCGCTGTCCGAATCCGATCGGAGTGAGAATGTCGACGGCGCGCATCGACACGTCCTTCTGGGGCTCCTCCATCTCCAGCAGGATGCGCTGGAGCGGGTAATACGGAATCAGCTCCTCGAACGGCGTGACCTTCGAAATGTCGGCCGGGGTCATGCCCATGACCGAGTCGATGCGGACGACCGACGGGCAGCGCTCACCCGGCAGCGGCGCCTGCAGCAGCACCTCGAGCCGGTGGCCGCGCTTCAGACCGTACATCTTGATCAGGCTCTCGGGAAGATAGGGGTCCTCCGGATACAGGCGGTAGTTGACGTGCTCGTGCACCACGAAGGCGCCGCGGTCGGTCACGTCGATGTAGCCTCGGTCGCGCAGGGGGCGCTTCCGCTCAGCCGCCGTGGCGAGCACGTGCGCCAGAAGCTGCTTGCGATTCGGCACGCCTTCGAACGCACCGCCGAGATTGCGCGCGAACGCCGTCAGGTCCGCGAGGTTCAGCGCATAAAGCTCGTTCAGCTGAATCGGCTCACCACCTCCCGACGAAACTTCGGCTGCGAGCGTTTCCAGGGCCGCGAGATCGTTGAACCGGGCGGGATTGGGCAGCTCGCCGATCGTCGGCGCCGTGCTCGGTGGCGGCGGCTGGGGCGGAAAATGCTCGCGCTGCTGCTGCTGCTGTGGACCACCCGGGCCGCCGCCGGGCTGCCAGTGGCCCCCGTGGCGGCCACGCTTGCGCTTGTTGCGCTTCCAGAAATCCCGGCCACCGCGTTCGCCCCATTCGTTCTGGGAGGGCTGGCCGCCGCCGCCCTGCGCGGGCTGCGCCGCCGGTTCGCCAGCCGCAGCGGCGGCGGGCGCCGGCGTTGCGCCGGAATCGCCGCGGTCGTCCCTGGGCGGTTGCGTGCGTTCGGGGACATTCGGTGCCGGGGAGGTCTCCTCCACCCGGGCCGGTTCGGTCCGAGGCGGTTGCTGCATCGCAGGAGCCGGCGGCGGCGGTTCCGATTTCTCGGATGCCGCCGGCGGCGGCTCGGGCGCGGGTCGCGGCGCCGCGGCCTCGGGCGGCGGGCGATCTGCGGGCACCGGCGTGCTCGGAATTGCCGCCGGCGCCGTGCCGTCGGCGGTTTCGGCCGCACGCCTGGAGTTCGACTTGCCGCGAGTCAGGCGGGAGGTCGTGCGGCGGCGCGGCGATTTCTTGGCTTCGCCCGCGTCGTCAGGCGCATGGGTCGCGGCGGCTTCGTCGGCGTTTTTCGGGGGCATGTCGGATGCGATTCGTGGCAGGGGAATGGTGATACCCGCTGGTTCGGGAGGATCTGGGGCGCCGCCGGGAAGATCTCAGCGCGAGACCTGAAGCGAGTCGATCAGCCGGCGGACCTGGTCGGCGAGGAACTCGGGCGTTCCATCGTTCCAGAGGACAAAATCAGCCAATTCGATCTTTCGCGCCAGTGGCAGTTGCTTCGAAATTCTTTGCTCGGCGAGCACGCGAGCCAGCCCGCGCTGCTCCAGTCGGGCGAGTTGCTGGGCGGGAGCAGAGGCAACGCACACGGTGAAATCAAACCAATTCTCCAGGCCTTTCTCGAAAAGCAGCGGCACTTCGACCGCCCAATCTGCCTGCGGCTCAACGGCGAACGTCGCCCGCCAGATCGCGAACAGCGGCGGGTGCACCAGCTCCTCCAGCCAGGCCAGGTCCGCGTCGCCGGCAAAGACGCGTTTCGCGACCGCCGACCGGTCCACGGATCCGTCCGCCCGCAGCACGGTGGACCCAAACCGTTCGCGCAGCGCGGACTTCACCGCCGGAGAAGTCAGGATCCGGTCCCGCACGAGCGCATCCGAATCCAGCCGCCGGAAACCATGGCGTTCGAACAAGCCGGCGGCGGTCGATTTGCCGCATCCGATTCCACCCGTGAGGCCTACGATCATAAGGTGGCGCCCAGCTTTCAGCTTGCGCAGGGATTTCGCAAATTCTTAATGGATGAGCTCTCCGGATCCAGCGGCCAGCCGGCCGTCTTCCACCCCACGCCCGCCGCCTTATGTTTCCGCC
This sequence comes from uncultured Verrucomicrobiae bacterium, assembly GCA_963705935.1. Classification (GTDB taxonomy): domain Bacteria; phylum Verrucomicrobiota; class Verrucomicrobiia; order Opitutales; family Opitutaceae; genus Opitutus. The sequence continues at coordinate 1,831,240 of OY970130.1, forward strand.
GGTCGATACCAAAGACCCCGTTGCCGTCGCCCGCTTCGTCATCGGAATCTTCAAGGCGCTGCATCCCAGCGAATCCGACCTGTGGCTGGAGCGTATCTTTCGCGACGTCGTGGGGCTGTTCAACGGATCGCACGACGACTACCACGCAATCGATCTGCGCTACCACGATTTCGAGCACACCCTCCAGGCAACCGCCTGTCTCGCGCTGCTGCTGGAGGGCTGCCGGCAGGTGCCCGGCGCACCGGAGATCACCCGGCGGCGCTTCGAACTCGCGATCGCCGCAGCACTCCTGCACGACACCGGCTACCTGAAGCTCCGCTCGGACCTCAACGGGACCGGCGCGAAATACACCTACTGCCACGTCCTGCGGAGCTGCGCTTTCGCCGCCTCTTACCTTCCGCTGCTCGGCGCCACGGAGACGGAGGTCATCGGCGTGCTCGGCGCGATCAACTGCACGGGTCCGACGAAGGAGATCCGCTCCCTGCAGTTTCAGGATCCGGTCGAGCGGTTCGTCGGCTGCGCTCTCGCGACCGCCGACTACCTGGGTCAGATGGGCGCCCCGGACTACCCGGACGAGCTGGAGTTCCTCTACGCCGAATTCGCCGAATCGGACGAGTACCTGCACGTTCCCGTCCAGCAGCGGGCGTTCAAGTCGGTCGAGGACCTGGTCACCCGGACCCCCGCGTTCTGGACCAAGGTCGTGATGCCAAGATTGCAGGAGGATTTTCAGGCCGCCTACCGTTACCTGGCCAAACCGTATCCGCGCGGCCCCAACCGCTACATCGAGTCGGTGAATGCCAATATCGTCCTGATCGAGGCGCGGATCGCCGAACGAGCCGGCGGTCTCGGGTGAGCCGGACGTCCTGGCCATGCTTGCCACCTTCTCCTCCGCCGCCTTGCAGGGCATCGATGCGGAGCTGGTGCAGGTCGAGGTCAATGCCGGCGAGGTCGGCGACCCGAAGCTGATCCTGGTCGGGCTGCCGGACGCAGCGGTGAAGGAGTCGGACGACCGGGTCTTCTCCGCGCTGAGCAACAGCGGATTCAAGCCGCCCCGCACCCGCACGACGATCAACCTCGCACCGGGCCATCTCCGGAAAGAAGGGCCGTTCTACGACCTGCCGATCGCGCTCGGCATCCTGGTCGCGACCGAGCAGCTCGTGGCGGAACACCTCGACGACTGGATGATCGCGGGCGAGTTGAGCCTCTCGGGCGCAACCCGGCCGGTCCGCGGCGCCCTCGCGATGGCGCGGCTCGCACGCAAGCTGCGCAAACGCGGCCTCCTGCTGCCCGGGCTGTCGGCCGAGGAGGCGGCCCACGTCGAGGGCATTCCGGTTTTCCGGATCGAGTCGCTCGACCAGGCCGTCCGCTTCCTGCGCGGCGAAATCACGCTCGCTGCGCTGCCGCTGCAAGTCGCGCCCGGCCGCCCGTCGCCGGCGGATGGCGCGGTGGATTTTTCCGAGATCAAGGGCCAGCACGCGCTCCGCCGCGCCGTCGAGATCGCCGTCGCCGGCAGCCATAATCTGCTGATGATCGGGCCGCCCGGGGCTGGCAAATCGATGGTCGCGAAGCGTGTGCCGACGATCATGCCCGCGCCGGGGCCCGAGGAGCAGCTCGAGATCGTGAGCATTCACTCGGCCGCCGGCCGGACGCTGACGGGCGAACTGACCTGGGGCGCCAGGCCATTTCGCTGCCCGCATCACACGATTTCCGACATCGGCCTGCTGGGCGGCGGCGCGATTCCCGGGCCGGGCGAAATCTCGCTGGCGCATCAGGGCGTGCTGTTTCTCGACGAGCTGCCCGAGTTCAAGCGCTCGGCGCTCGAGGTATTGCGCCAGCCACTCGAGGACGGCGAGGTCGCGATCTCCCGCAGTGCCGGCAAGATCACGCTGCCCTGCGCCTTCATGCTGATCGCGGCCATGAACCCCTGCCCGTGCGGCTATCTCGGCGACCCGAAACACGAATGCCGCTGCACGCCGACGCAGATCCAGCGGTACCGCTCGCGCATCAGCGGTCCGTTGCTCGACCGGATCGACATTCACATCGAGGCGCCGGCCCTGTCGCTCGGCGAGCTCCGCTCGGAACAGCCCGCCGAAAGCTCCAGTGCAATACGGGATCGCATCGAGGCGGCGCGCACCCGCCAGCAGGCCCGTTTCGCAAACTCGCGCATCACGGCCAACGCGCGGATGACGCAGGGCCAGATTCGCAGGCACTGTCCGGTCGATCGCGCGTTGGGCGACCTGCTGCAGCAGGCAATGGAGCAACTCAGCCTCTCGGCCCGGGCGTACGACCGGATTCTCAAAGTCGCCCGCACGATCGCCGACCTGGCGGGCGCGGAGCACATCGCCGCGCCGCACCTCCTCGAAGCCATCCAGTACCGCAGCCTCGACCGGGCGGTGTTCTACTGAAAGCTGGTGAGCGCGTTCACCGCGCATCCCTCGGCGATGGTGCGCTGGATGCAAGCGTTTCCGACCGGACGGAATTCGATCACACAGCTCGATGGCCGAGGGCTGCTGGTCACCGCCCTCGCCTCGCGGCGCGTGAGTTGCACCACGATGACTTTGGCTACAGTTGAGCCGACCTGACCCGCGATGATCGAACTCGGCCCCTGCTCTCTCCGTTCGCACCGCCTTTTCCGGTGGCTGAAGGTTATCGGGCTCGTGGCTGGAGCGACGCTCGGCGCGCAGGCTGGCCCTCCGTTTCTGACCGACGACCCCGAACCGGTCGACCTGCAGCACTGGGAGTTCTACGTCTTCGGACAAGGTGACCGCACGGCGGACGCGAACGCGATTTCCGCTCCGGCTTTCGAATTCAACTACGGGATCGCACCCAACACGCAGTTTCACCTCGTCGCGCCGATCGCCAATCTCTCCACGCCGGATGCCGGTTGGACCTCCGGCTATGGTGACACCGAGGTCGGAATCAAATACCGGCTGCTCGACGAAACCGATTCGCGCCCGCAGATCGGCATCTTTCCGATGGCCGAGCTGGCAACCGGCAGCAGCTCCCGGGGGCTGGGCAACGGGCACACCTGGTACCGGCTGCCGGTGTGGATCCAGAAGAGCTGGGGACCGTGGACAACCTACGGCGGCGGCGGCATCGCGCTGAACTCCGCAGCCGGCCAGCGCAACCACGGGTTCGCCGGCTGGCTCGTCCAGCGCGACATCGGCAGGTACCTCACGCTCGGAGCCGAGTTGTTCGGCCAGGAGGCCGATGTGGAGGGCGGCCGCGGGTACGTGCTGGCCAACGCCGGCGGGTACGTGAAGTTCACGAAGAACTTCAACCTCCTCTTCACCGCCGGCCGGTCGATTTCAGGCGAGCGGCACACGGTCTGGTATGTCGGCCTGTATTGGACCGGCGGACGCGAAGGCAACAGGCCGAAGTGAACCGCGCGAATGCAAGCAGGCGGCCTTCGACAACGGGATTCGTGGGCGAGAACGGATTCGTAGGCTGCGAGCTTGCTCGCGCCGGCGCGCGGATCGAGATCGGGTCGCCCTTGCGGGAGTGGCTAATGTGCACACGGTTGCCCGATGAAGCGGCGATCGAGATGGAAACTGTTGTGGGTCACAGCCGTGCTGGTGGCGCTCTACGCGGTCCTCGGCTTCTTCGTGGCGCCGCCGGTGCTCAAATCGCAGATCGAGAAGCGGCTCACCGCCGCGCTCAACCGTCAGGTCACCGTCGGCAAGGTTCGCCTCAACCCGTTTGCCCTGTCGCTGACGATCGACGACTTCGCCGTGCAGGAGCCCGACAACTCCGGCCGGTTTCTCGGCTGGCGGCGGCTGTATGTGAATCTCGACGGCATCGCCTCGCTGGAGAAGGACTGGGTCATCACCGAAATCACGCTCGACGGCTTCAGCGGCCACGTCGTCGTCAATCCCGATCGCTCGCTCAACTTTTCGGACATCCTCGAGAGGCTGAAGGGGGAACAGCCGCCGGGAGCCGACCGGACGCCGGCCCGCGGTGTGAGGATCGGACTCCTGCACGTCACCGAGGCCCGGATCGATTTCCTCGATCTTTCGCGCGCCCAGCGGTTCGCGACCACGCTCGGGCCGGTGACGTTCGCGCTGGCCCGGTTCCGGACCGTCAGCCCGCGCGGCGCGCCGTACAGCTTCGAAGCGGTCACGGAATCCGGCGAGCGCTTTGGGTGGAGCGGTGAGTTGCGGGCCCAGCCGTTTCGGTCCGCCGGAGAGTTCCGGATCGAGAACATCCAGCTGCCAAAGTACGCGCCGTACTACAGCGACTGGATCCGGGCGCAGGTGACGGGCGGACGCCTTTCCGCCCGCGCACAATATGAAGTGGCATTACTGCCCGGTCGGCCGGTGGCCCGGATCACCGACGGCACTCTGCAGCTTCGCGATTTGCAGGTCCGCGAACACGGTCGGGACGCACCGGTGCTCGAGCTGCCGACACTCGACATCGCCGGTGCGCTGGCCGACACCCGCACCAACACCGTCACGCTTGGCGCCATCACGGTGGCCGGCGGACATGCGCGACTGCGCCGCGAGAAGGACGGCACCTGGAACGTGCTTGCGCTCGTCGGTCCGCTGCTCGGCAGCGGCGCGAGCGCCGCCCGGCCGCCACGCGGCGCGACGGCCCCTGGCGGCGCTGGCTTGCCGCCCACCCTGGGTTTGGCCGCCGCGGCGCCACCTTCGTTCGATCTTTCGATCGGCGGACTGGCGGTGCGCGATTTCAATGTCGACATCACGGATCTGACCCCGCCCCAGCCCGTGCAGATATCGATGACCTCGGCCCAGGCACTGCTGCGCAACGTCAGCCTGGCCGAGGGCGTGCAGATCCCGGTGCAGTTCGCATTCGGCTGGGCGCCTGAGGGCACGGTTCGCCTCGACGGCAACGTCGGCCTGCATCCGCTGAAGGCGACGCTGAATGCCGAAGTGTCCGCCCTGGCGCTCGCGCCGCTCGCGCCGTATCTGGAGCAGTTCGCGCGGGCCCGGATCACGCACGGCGCCCTCAGCGCATCGCTCAACACCACGGCTTCGCTCCCGCCGAACGGTCCGATGACGGCCTCGGTCGCGGGCACGGTCAGCGTCGACCGGCTCGCGGTCGTCGACACCGTGCACAACGAGGAACTCGCCGGGTTCGGCACCCTCGCGCTGCATGGACTGCGTTTCAGCCTCGGCGCCCGGCCCAGCCTGATGCTGGACGCGGCGGTGCTCGAGAGCCCCTACGCGCGGCTCGTCATGGATCGGGACAAGACGCTGAACGTCCTCACGCTCGCCCTCCCCGGACCGGCCCCGGCCAAAGGCGCGCCGGCCGCCGGTGCGCCGACCGGCAAGCCCGCCCTGCCGCCGCCGGTTCCGGCCGTGCACGCAGCCAAGATCACAATTGTCGACGCGAGCTTCCGATTCACCGACCGCTCGGTCGATCCCAACGTCACGATGGCTCTGGACCAATTCGGTGGCACGATCACCGGGCTTTCCTCGACCGAAGGCGAGCACGCCGACGTGAACCTGAAGGGCACCGTCGGCAACTCGGGCCCGGTGGCGATCGTCGGCCAGCTCGAGCCGATCGGGCTTCGCCGTTCGGCGGACCTGAAGATCAACGTCAACAACCTGGACCTGGTGCCGCTCAGCCCCTACAGCGCGAAATACGCCGGCTTCGAGCTGGCGCGCGGCAGTCTGGTGCTCGACTCCCAGCTGCGTTTGAACGGGCCGAAAATCGACGCCGCCAACGCGATCACGCTGAACCAGCTCACCTTCGGTCCCCCGGTCAAGAGCCCCGATGCGACGACGCTTCCCGTCCGGTTCGGTGTCGCGCTGCTGAAGGACGCGCAGGGGCGGATCGTCCTGAACATTCCGGTACAGGGCAGCACCAGCGACCCGAACTTCAGGATCGCCCACGTCGCCTCGCGGGTCGTGGTCAACCTGCTCACGAAGGCGGCGACGTCGCCGTTCGCGCTGCTCGGGGCGGCGTTCGGGGGCGGCGGCGAGGAACTCAGCTACCAGGCTTTTGCGCCCGGCTCGGACCAGCTCGAACCGAAGGAAGCGCACAAGCTCGAGACGGTCGCGCGGGCGCTGACGAACCGGCCGGCGCTGGCGCTGAGCATCGTCGGAGGCTACGACGCGGCGGCCGATACCGCCGCGCTCGAGCGGGTGAAGTTCGAACAGGCTGTCCGCCGGACGGCGTGGGTCCAGCAGCACCCCGCGCAACCGAACCTGGCGCCGCCCGAACAGCTCGCGCTCACGCCGGAGGAAAGGAACGCCGCCATCCGCCAGCTGTTCGACGAGCGGTTTCCGCGCGGGGCGGAGGTGCGCGCGTCGGCGCCGCCGGCGCCGCTCCCGCCGGTGGTCACCGAGCCGCCGCCGATCGTGTCGCGACCGCCGCCGGAGCATCGCGGGTTCTTCGCGCGTCTGTTTGCCGCGCTGACTTTTCAGCGCAGTCGGGAGAAACAGGCGGACGAAAGGGCGAACGAGCAGCTGGCGGCCGAACAACAGGCGACCGAGCGGCGCCTGACCGAGCAGCGGCAGGCCGAGCAGCGGGCCGCCGCGCCCGCGACGACCGCGAACACGCCCACCGGCGAAATTCCGCTCGCCGAGATGACGCGCCGGCTGACCGGCGCGATGACGGTTGACGCGAGCGAGTTGCAGGCGCTGGCGCAGGCGCGCGCCGGGCGGGTCCGGGACTATTTTCTGAAGGCCGGCGGGATCGCGCCCGGCCGCGTGACCCTCGCGTCCGAACCGGCCGCCCCGGGGAAGGAAGCGGCCGGCCCGCGGGTTCTCCTCCAGCTGCAATAGCGCCGGGCCCGGCTGAAAGCGCGCTTGACGCTCACGGGGAAATCCAGAGCGTTTCCCCTCCTTCAGACGCCCTCATCGTCTATCGGTTAGGACAGGAGATTCTCAATCTTCAAAGCGGGGTTCGATTCCCCGTGGGGGCGCCACTTCCAAGTCCGGGGCTACGCCAGTGAATGAGAGCGGGCTGGTCCAAGGTCTACGCCAACACGCCATGAGAATCGGCCTTTCATTCCCACTGATCTTTGCCGTTGCAATGACGCCGGCGCTGGCCGGAGGGGACGCCGCCACCACGCCCACGCCGCAGATCCTCACGCCGGCCGCACCGGCGACGCCGCGTGTCAACGGCCCCGGCGTTTTCGGCGTCCGCCCCGCCGCGCCGTTGCTTTACACGATTCCCGCAACCGGCCAGCGGCCGATGAGCTTTGCCGTCGATGGCCTGCCCACCGGCCTCGTCCTCGATGCCGTCAGCGGTCGAATCACCGGCGGGTTGTCGCGTCGCGGGGAATACCGGATGACGCTGCGCGCGAAAAACTCCGTCGGCGAAGCGGAGAAGCATTTTCGCATCGTCGTGGGCGACAAGATCGCGCTCACGCCGCCGATGGGCTGGAGCAGTTGGAACTGCTGGGGCGATGCCGTGAGTCAGGAGCACGTGCTCAGCTCGGCGCGCGCGATGGTGGCGAGAGGACTGCGCGACCATGGCTGGACCTACATCAATGTCGACGACGGCTGGCAGGCCCCGCGCGGAGGCGAGTTCAACGCGATCCAGGGAAACAAGAAATTCCCCGACATGAAGGCGCTCGCCGACGAGATCCACGGACTCGGCCTGAAATTCGGCCTCTACTCGAGTCCGTGGCGCGGGACCTACGCGGGCTATGTCGGGGGTTCGTCCGACAACGCCGACGGCACCTACCCCTGGGTCGCCGCCGGCGAGGTCGATGCATTCTATCATCTGAACAAGAACCCGAAAGCACCCGACGCGAAACCGAACTGGGTCAACTGGACGTTCGGCCAGCATTCCTTCGCCATGCAGGACGCACGGCAGTGGGCACAGTGGGGTGTCGATTACCTCAAATACGATTGGTTCCCCAACGACGTGCCGCACGTCGCCGAAATGGCCGACGCTCTTCATGCCGTCGGACGTGACATTGTCTACAGTCTCTCCAACACGGGGCTCTACGACAATGCCCCGGACTACATGCGCTTCGCCCAGGTTTGGCGCACCACCGGGGACATCGTCGACACGTGGGGCAGTGTCAGTCGCAACGGTTTCTCGCAGGACCGCTGGGCCGCCTACACCGGCCCCGGCCACTGGAGTGACCCGGACATGCTCGTCCTCGGCCAGGTGGGCTGGGGCCTCAACCTGCACCCGACACGCCTCACGCCCGACGAGCAATACTCTCACATGAGCCTCTGGTGCCTGCTCGGGGCACCGCTGCTCCTTGGCTGCGACCTCGCGCAGCTCGACGATTTCACACTCAGCCTGCTCACCAACGACGAGGTACTCGCGATCGACCAGGACGCCCTTGGCCGACAGGCCACGCAGTTCAGCAATCAAGACGGCAAGGTCGTGTATGCGAAAACCCTGGAAGATGGCTCGCTCGCTGTCGGCCTTTTCAATCGCGGCGAAACCGAGACGACCGTCGGTGTGAAATGGGGCCCGTGGGGCACGCTCCCGACCGCGCACGTCGGCACCACCTTCCGCGTGCGCGATCTCTGGCGCCAGCGGGACCTGGGCGAGTTCAAGGACGGCTTTGAAACGAAGGTCGCACCTCACGGTGTGGTCCTCGTTCGCCTGATACCGACCAGATAGCGGCACCTCGTTTTCACCGGCGCACTCGCTTCAACCGCGAATCCAGCTATTGAGCTCCTTCCCCATGTCTAAAAATCGCAACGCATCGCGTATCTGGCTCGCTCTCGGCCTATTCTTGGCGAGCACAGCGTTCGCTGGAACAACCCCCCGTTCGCTGGGCCCCTACTCATGGATTTCCACGGGGCCGCTGATTTCTCCGGTGCCCGATCCGAAGCACCCGATCATCTCGATGAAAGATCCGACCGTCGTGTTTCACAACGGAAAGTGGCACGTCTTCGCCAGCACTGCCGATGTCCACGGCAACTGGAGCATGGTGTATCTGAGTTTTCGCACCTGGGAGGAAGCGGCAACCGCGAAACCCTACTATCTGGATCAAAACCCGAACCTGCGCGGTTATCATTGTGCCCCGCAGGTGTTCTACTTCCGACCGCAAAAGAAGTGGTACCTGATCTACCAATCCCAGCACCCGACCTATTCAACGACTGACGACATCGAAAAACCGGAGTCCTGGACGGCGCCGAAATCGTTCTTCCAAGGCGTCCCGCCGACCGTCGTCCAGGGCTGGATCGACTATTGGATCGTCTGCGATGACACCCATGCGTACTTGTTCTTTTCGGACGACCAGGGCCGGTACTATCGTAGTCGGACGCGGCTCGAAGACTTTCCGAAGGGTTTCGATGACCCGGTGGTGATCATGCGCGAAAAGAACCGCTTCGATCTATTCGAGGCGAGTTGCGTTTATCGTCTCGAGTCCACCAACCAATACCTGTGTTTCATCGAATGCCTGGGCGAAGGCGGTCGCAGATACTTCCGTGCTTTCACCGCCGACCGGCTCGACGGGGAATGGTCCGCGGTTGCCGAGGCGAATAGCTGGAAGACGCCCTTCGCGGGCCCGACGAACGTCAAGGCTGCCGACGGCGGAAAACTCTGGACCGCCGACATCAGCCACGGGGAGCTGCTGCGCGACGGCAACGACGAGACGATGACGGTCGACCCTTCGCATCTCCGCTTCCTCTACCAGGGGATGGATCGAACGGTCGTGGAGCCAACGTACAATTTGCAGCCCTACCGGCTCGCGTTACTGAGCGCAGTGACCGCGGGAGAGCACGCTCCGTGACTCTCGGATTCTGAACTCGGGCAAGCGGAGCAAGGAATCGCAGGTCGCGACCGTTGGCCCGGGCAAGGCGGGTGACCTGGCGAACTGGATCCGAAACCCCGCTGACGCGTGCGTCGCCATCGGGCGGCGAACGCCCGCTGATGCCCGTTTGCCGGATCTTTCGGCGTCGCGAACGACCGCATGACGGACGGGGCAACGTGTCAGAACCGTCGCCCTTCCGCTTCTGTCAGCCGCCGGTCGACGGTGTCCTGGCTCCGCGCCGAGTCGACCGGCACGGGAGCGATGTCGACGAGACTGATTCAGGCCGGTTGTCGGCTCAGTCGATGATGATGATTCCGCGCTTGATCGCGGAAACCAAGGCCTGCGTTCGGTCGGATACTCCTAGTTTTGCGAAGATGTTAGCGACGTGGATCTTGACGGTTCCGACCACCAATCCGAGCTGCGCCGCGATCTCCTTGTTGCTAAGTCCCTTCGCGACCAGCTTCAGGACTTCCATCTCCCGGGGCGACAGGTGCGCCAATAGTCTCTCTCCGATCCGCATCGCCACTTGCGGCGGTATGTACTGTTCGCCTGCGTGCACCACGCGAATCGCATCGAGCAGTCGGTCCAGAGGCATTTCCTTCACCACGAACCCCGCCGCTCCTGCCTTGATCGCCTGATACATTTCGTCGCCCTTGGCATAGTTGCTGAATATCAGGACGCGAGCATCCCCAAATTCCTGGCGCAACGCCCGGATCGTATCCACTCCGCTCATCCCCTGCATCCGCAGATCGAGCACCACGACGTCCGGGCGGTGTCGGCGATACGCTTCGATTGCTTCGCGGCCGTCCTCGACGTCCGCGACCACCTCCATATCCAGTGTGTCGCTCACCACGGTCGTCAGCCCCATGCGGATGGCCATGTGGTCGTCGACAAGGAGGATGCGGATCTTGTTAGTGGCTGTCCGGATCTGCGTCATTGGGTGGCTCCTGTTGCGAAGGTATCGGCACCTCGACGCGAATCGCGGTCCCACCGCCGTCCGGCGAACTCTGGATGTCGAGCCGCCCCCCGAGTCTCTTCACCCGGGTTCGGATCCCGCGCAGCCCCAGATGGCCGACCTTCTCCTGCAGTATGGCCTTGGGACAGAACCCGATCCCGTCGTCCACGATATCCAGGCGGACGGATTCGGGCTGATACTCGAGATGGATCTTGATCTGGTGCGCCTTCGCATGTCGAAACGCGTTCGTTGTCGCCTCCTGGGCGACCCGCAGCAGGTTGTGGCTCGTCGTCCGATCCAAATGAACGGATTCCCCCGAAACACTCACTGCCACGCACGCTTCCCCCAAATTGGCAAAAGTCGTGAGGTTGCGAAGCGCGTCGGACAACTCGTTGCCTTTCAACAGCGGCGACTCCATGTCCCACACTGCGTGCTGCACCTCCTGGCGCGCGTAGGACACCATGTTCCGGACCACATCCAGGCGCGAACGGACTTCGCCGTTGATCGCCGGCAGCTTGAGCGTCGTTTCCAGCTGCAGAATTGCTCCGGTCAGCCCTTGCTGCACGCTGTCGTGAATCTCGTTGGCCAGTCGATCCCGCTCTGCCAAGGTGGCAGCGTTCTTCGACTCCTCGCCCAGTTTGTCCATCGTCGCTTCGAGCTGACAAGTCCGCTCATGAACGACCTGCTCCAGTATCCGGCTGCGACGTCGTTCGAGGTAATTCGACCAGCGCGTCGCGCCAAACAAAAGCAACAGACCAACCGACCCATAGATCATGTACGCCGGCCAGGTGCGATACCAAGGCGGCAACACTTCAAACGGGACCGTCGTGATCGCGCTGGACGGTCCATTTTTCTCCAGCATCCTGACTCGAAGGTTGTATTTGCCTTCATAAAGCGCTCGAAAACCGATTTGTGAGCCGGCCATTGTGGTCCACGGTTCGTGGTCCGACAATTGGTACTCATAGGTCGGCGCCCGTCGTCGCGCATCACTGCCGGAGAAGAACCTGAGAGTCAGGCCTTGCTTCGTGTAGGGAAGCCGAAATGGCTCGCTTGGATTTCGCTCGCTCGTAAGCCGCTCGTCACCGTGCGCGTCCACCAAGGAGACCAGGATTGGAGGCGAGACGCGCCTCTTGGCGGCCGTCCACCGCTGTTCGACGTGATACAGCGACTGACTCGCAAAGATCCACACCTCGTTTCCCGGCAGCACATGTACCTGCGGGTACCGGTCGTTGATCAAATCAAACCTGCTCGTGTCGATTTCGTAGCCATTTCCTTGAGGCATGAATCTGATCACGCCGTCGTTATAGGTCGCCCAGATCGTTCCTTTCTCGTCCTTCTGCATGCGTGCGAGCCAGATCGGTGAACGGCCCAGCAGCTGACGGAGCTCTGGTGCCTCGCACCATGAGCCGCGACTTTCGTCGAAGAACCTCCGTTCACCCTCGCCAGCGCTGAGCACCACAATGTTGTCTACAACCCCAACGTTTACCCATTGCTTCTTCGTCCATGACGAGTTCGGCACCAGATCCAGCTGCAATTTCCCGCCGCGCAGCCACAGCCGCCCAACTTGGCCGCCCATTTCGAGCCAGGCCGAGTTCCCCGCCCGGTGCACGACGGAGGGATAGGTGACGCCGCGCGTCCGCGGAACTGCCTCGGTCCAATTTCCGTTCTGCCATTGCAGCAGGGCAATCTCGGCTCGGCCAATGGCATAACAATGCGCCGCGTCGATCATGACGAGATGTGCCAGATCACCCACATCTGCAACGGACCGCAGGCTGCCGTCCGGCTCGACCGCGTAGACAACGTCGGTGCCGCCAACCAGCATGTGCGGACCACACGCCGCCAACGCCCAGGCGCCGCGCGCGGGCTGCTGCGGATACAACTCGAACCGCGTTGGGGCTCCCGGAAGCCCCTTTTTCGCGCGATACAGTTTACCCTCGGAGGCGACGAAGAGGTTGCCCTTCCAGCTTTCGATGATCGGCCAGCCGACGGTCAAACCGAGTTGCTGACCGAATGTCGTCAGCGAACTGCTGTACAGCACCTTCTCGATCCCGTCTTCGGTCGCCGCCCACAAAACGCCGGGCTCATGGCTCGCGAGCGCAGTCACCCGATGGTACTGCGGTGTATCGAGCGAGAGGACCAGTTCGCCTTCCGGAGAAAAGAGCAACAAGCCCTTTCCGATGACGCCGACTGCGATGTGCCCGTCGACCAGGTGGTGCAAAGCAGAAATCTCGCCGCTGACGTTGTGGCGGCTTTGCGCCTCCCACGGCGACAGGGTCCTCCCGTCGAAAACGAGCAGTCGCCCGTCCAGCAACGACACCAGTGAGCGCGTCTCGTCCAGGATCGTCGCGAGCACGACCACATTGTGGTCCAGTTCGCTTGGAGGAGCCGTCACCAGAGCATGTCGTCGAGTATCGATATAGCTCAACGGCCGCTCGAAAGCGGAGACATACACCGTGCGACCAACACGAAACGCCCGTGAAATTCGCGCGCACTCGAAAAGTTGGTTCTCCTTCCGTGCGGCATCCCAAAAGACAATCCCGTTCGGACTGACAATATAGACCCCGTCGCTCGTGACGATAAGATCCGTGAACGACGTCGATTGGACCCAGCTGGGGGGATGTGGCGGCACCAGCGGCACGGGATGCAGGAGCCCGTCCGATTGAACCTCCGCCACGCCCCAGGAAGGACCCCCGCAGTAGTACATACGGCCATCCGGTCCCCGGACGACGTTCATCATCGGGATCTGGTCCGGAGCTTTGCGGGCCGCGAGGTTCAGCCAGACGGAGTCGTTCAGCACCGAATATACTCCGTCGTGAATGACGGTGACACGACCGAATCGGTCGAAATCCAGGCTGGCACCCTTCGGCCCGTACCCGATGTCCTCCAGCGAATAGCTGCGTGCGAACGGGAGGCCGTGGACTTCCGGCGCCGCGGTCGCCCCGGCAAAGGTCGCTAGATATAATATGCAACCGGCGATCGCCCGCGGACCGAAACGGCTGGAGTTGCTCGACCCGGCCGGTCGTTCATCAGTCCCAAAAGTCGGTTTTGGTCTCGTTGCAGAGAACATTTCGGCGCGCGCTTCCGCGGACGAGGCGCAACGTGAACCGTCCGGCCGGCGCACGTAAAGTCGATTCGGCAAAAGCGCGCCGGAAGTCGCGGTTGGCCGTCGGCTTAACGCCTATTACCCCGGCAATAGTACAAGGTATCTCCAATGCCGGTTTGCTGAGGGTAGCGCTTATCCTACGTGATTGCGGAATCGGAGGCGGATCGTCGTTTTCGAAAGATCGCGTCGGCCCCTGATGCTCCCGTCCTCCACGTGCTCCCGGCGAGCGCCTGCAAGTCCGCAAACCGCACACCTCCCCCATCGTGCAACCCTCGTGTCCTGCAACAGCCGCGTCCGACGGTCTGGCACGGATACTTCACAGCCTTCCCAAACCGGTCTCTCCGGCAACGATCGTCCTGGCCGAAAAACGTATCGTCCGCGTCGCCGAAGCGGCCTCTCGGAAAGTGCTGGTCGCCGCCACCCACGTCGCAAGCGAATGCCTGCGCGGGATGGCGCAGTACGCCCAGGAGCACGACTGGCACCTCGTTACCGACATGCTTTCCAGCGGAAGATTGCCGCAGGGCTGGGAGGGCGACGGCGTCCTGGCGGTGTTGCCCTATCAGCCGGAGCTGCTGGCGTATTTCCAGGAATCCGGGATGCCGTGCATCGCGTGCACCGGCACTTCCCGACCGGGAAGACTGCCACGCGTTGGCTATGACAACAATGAAATCGGCCGGATCGCGGCCGACCACCTCATAGAACGAGCTTATCGGAGTTACGCCTGGGCGCCGTTTCTCAACGATGAGGAGAATGGCGAGCGTTTCGACGCATTCCAGCGGCGGCTCGCAGAGCATGGCTGCACCTGTCGCTCCCTTCCGCCGGTCCATGTTCGCCTGGGGCCGTGCTGGGAGGACAACTGGACGAAATACCGCCGGAGCCTCGCCGCCGAACTTCGTCGCATGCCCCGGCCCACTGCGGTCTTCGCGTTCAACGACTGCGTCGCGTCCGAGATCGTCGATTCGTGCGCCGATTTGGGGCTCCTGATCCCGGACGAGATCGCCGTGCTGGGAGTCGGAGATTCGATCACGTGTGAGACTTCACCGGTGCCGCTTTCGAGTGTCGACCCCGACATGAGAGAAATCGGATACCGCGCTGCCGCCGCGCTGGACTGCATGATGAACGGAGACCACGCCTCACCGCCCATCCGGGTGCCCCCCAAGGGCGTCGTGACCCGCGTGAGTACCAACGTCGTCGCCGTGAAAAACCCGCGGCTCGCACGAGCGTTGACCTACATCGCGGAGCACTTTCCCGATCACCTGCTGAGCGTGGGAGATGTTGCCGATGCAATCGGCATGTCGCGGCGCAACCTGGAAAGAAGCTTTCGCGAGGAGATTGGCGGCACCATCAAGGAGCATATCAACAGCATCCGCATGCAGGAGGCCTCCCGATTGCTGAAAGCCCATCCCAGAGCCAAGTGTTCGGATATCGGGGTGTTGATCGGCCTCGCGGACGCGGGAACTTTCTATCGTACGTTCCGGCGTTTCTTTGGCGTGAGCCCGATGATGCATCGCGCCTGGGCCGCCCGAACTCCCAACCCAGCCGGAACTCACAGGCTGGCCCGCCGCCCCCAACCGTTGACGAACGGAACAGCCCTTGCGCCGTCCTGCAGCGCACGCTCCACTGCGGCATGAAGAGCATCGGCCCGGTTGGGATCTCCGGGTGAGCAGCCCGTTGGCTCCAATGGGCGCACCATCATGCACGATCCCATTCTGCTCGGTCGCGGCCGGCGCAATGGGGCGCGGCGCGGGCATCCGTCAGACTGCAGCCAAACCCCGAAAGGGCGACGCACCATGGCCGCATTTGACTCGCCGGCGCTGGCGGCCCCTGCCGCCGCGCCGAGATTCCAGAAGTCACCTCCATGCCATCCACATCTCTCCCGCTTCGTCGTGCTCCCCGGGTAGGCCTGCGCCGCGCCTGGCGGTTCGCGTCTGTGCTCGCCATCCTCGCGGCACCTGCCGCCAGCGCGGGCGTCGCCGTGCTGCTCGTTGACACCGACTGCGTCGCCGGCCGGGTCGACAAACGCATTTACGGCCACTTCCTCGAGCATATCGACCACTCGGTCGTCGACGGACTCTACGCGGAACAGATCCGCGGTCAGGGTTTTGAAGGAAGAGATTTTGCTGACTACTGGAAAGGGTTCGGCGAAAATGGCACGACCACGCTGGTCGAGGAGAAATTCGAACGGGGCGAGCGCAGCGTGCGCCTCGCCGCAAAGGCTGGCGCGGCGGGGATTCAGCAGGATCGCCTCTACCTGGAGCGGGGGGAGGTTTATGACGGATCGGTCTGGCTGAAGCCCGTGCAAGGCAGCCTTTCGGTCAGCTTGCACATCCTCGACTCGACCGGACGTGAGCTCGTGAAGCTCCCGTTGACCACTGAGGGCGCCGGGTGGCAGGAATCGGGTTTCCATTTTGCGAGCCCGGCAACCGACACGCAGGCGTCACTCGCGATCGTTGCCACGGGAACGGGCGCCGTGCTCGTGGATTTTGTGTCGCTGATGCGCGCCAAGGCCCGTGCCCACGGCAAACTGCGGCCCGATTTGCTCGAAGCGCTCAAGGCGCTGCAGCCTCCGTTCATCCGCTGGCCCGGCGGGTCGTTTGCTTCGATCTACAAATGGAAGGACGGCATTGGTCCGGCGGTCGCCCGGAAATTCCATCCGAACACCGTCTGGGGCGGCTATTCCGACTACTATGGTTTCGGGACCGACGAGTTCCTCGAACTGTGCCGGCAACTCGGTTCGGAACCGATGATCGTGTTGAACGCCACCACGACCGCGCCGGAGCCGGTCGACTACGCGATGGAGTGGGTCCATTACCTGCTCGATCCGCCGACGACAGAATGGGGCCGGCGGCGCGCGGCCAACGGTCACGCGGAGCCCTATCGCGTACCGTACTTCCAGATCGACAACGAGCCGATGAACCACGGACTCACCCCCGAGGCATACGCCGCGATCGTCAACACCTACGGGCGACGCCTGCGGGAAATCGCTCCCGCCGTGAAGATCGTGGCGTGCGGCCAAAAGCGTTCCAACGACCTGAACTGGAGCCAGAAGCTGATCGAACTCGCTGGCGGAAACTTCGACATCCTCGGCTGCCACAACTACGAGTACGAGCCGGACAACTTCGCGTCGGGCATCCGGCGCATCGAGGATTATCTCGAACAACTGGGGGGCTACGTGCGCGGTTCGGCGCACCCGCAGATCAGGGTCGCCGTGCTGGAATGGGGCCTGTGCGGCACCTTCGATTGGCGCGCGGGGCTGCACACCGCGGGCATGCTGATCAGCTATGAGAAGTTGAGTCCGATGGTCGATATGACTTGCCCCGCGCTGCTGATGCGGAACACCGCCGATGACCCCGAATGGCGCGCGTGGATCTATCACGATCATGTCTCCTGGTTCGCCGGCGGAGGTTACGTGGCAGAGAAGCTGTTTCGCGAACATTACGCGCCGAAACGGTACGCTTCCACCTCCGGCACCTTCCACGACATCCCACGCCGCGCGGAATTCTTCGACGGCATCGCCCAGATGAAGCCGGCCAACTGGGCTTGCGGCACCGTGGATGCCATCGCCTGCGGTAGCGAAGACGATCAACGGATCGTGATCAAAGCGGTGAACTACGACCGCCAGCCGCATTCCCTGCTGGCCCGTTTACAGGGTTCCCAAATCCCGACAGCGGCGACGGTGACCGTCACGAGAGTGATCGCCGCTCCCGAAGCCGCAAACTCGTTGGCCGATCCGACCGCGGTTCACCCTGTCGTGACGACCCTGCCCTATACCCGCGACCTGACGCTCGACCTGCCGCCGTGCTCCATCGCCGTGCTCGAAGTCGACGGCGCCAAGCTACAGCGGCAGACCCCGTAACCGGCCGGCAACGGCGATGCGTCACTGCGCCCCCCATGATTTCGCCCTCGTTGCCTGGCGTTGCCTCGCGCAGTGGGAATCCGTTCGGGCGGGTCCAATATCCAACCGCGTCAGAGCTCTCCAGCCCCCGGGGAGAGCACCGGTTTCCGAGGCTAGTCGCCCAAACCGCTCTTCCTCACGTCAACGGCGCCACCGCTCACGCTGACCAGCTGATCGGACAATTCACGAGCGAGGGCACTCGTCGCAGGGGTTGGGTAGGCAAGCCCATAGCTCTTTGCCAGGACATTCAGCCGATAGATCTCTAGAGGTGTCAGCGAATACAGGCGGGACTCCGATGCTGTTTCCAAACACTTCGCCGTCGCCGTGGCTGCGACATCATGCCGGCCCGCGAGAGCCAACACGATCGCCCGGGCGACCTGACGGTCCCAGTCCAGTGCGCCTTCGCCATTCGTCTTCGCCGCTTCCACCTTCGACACCTCGCCATCGAACGCCGCGCGATCGCCCACTTTGCTGAAGACCAATGCCCTTGCGATCGCCGCATTCGGATCACCAGGGAAAGATGTGCCCAGGATCCGCGCCGCCGCCGCGGCCAAATAGTCTTTGTCCATCTCGGCGAAATATTCGGCGAGCCGACTGAGGGCGAGCGCCTCGTCCGGCGCCTCCACCAGCTGATAAACGGCAATCAACTGATTTTCCATCCCCTCGATCGGAGGCATGTGGTAGGGAATGGGGCGGAGGACGCCGGGCGGTGCCCAGCGCTCGAGCCGAGGCAAAAGCGCGTATTTTCGGCGTTCCTCCGGCGTGCGTACAAGTCGGCCAAGCACCTTGTCCCATGACGGCAGCACCAGATAGCTGATCCGGCGTTTCTTCATCAGCGCTTCCGCCTCCTCCTGCAGCACGCTGCTCACGATGCGCGAAGCGACCAGAGCGTTGTCGCCGCTTTCCCAGGCCGTCGTGATCAATCCGCGAAAGTCCCCGTGGTACACCACGGAATCGGTCAGCTCTGGCGGCGCGAGAACCCCGACCGTACCGGGCGGAGCATGTTTCACCAGCCATTGCGCCAGGTCACGGTAGACCAGGGCCTCGAGATCAGCCCACGCCGCCGGTTGTTCGCGTGCCGACTTTATGCTCGAGAGCCGGCCCAGACACGCGATCACGAACGACAATCCGCAGGCGAGATAGATGCTGTAGCGGACCCGAACGCCACGCGTGTCTTTCGCTCTGACTGCCGCCAACGCGAGAACGAAACACGCGACCCAAACCGCGATCACCAGCCAGCGGATGCGGATCGCGCCATACCCGACGCACGCCAGCAGCAGCAGCGACGCAAAGGCGAAGATGTCCGCTTCGTCGCGCTCCCCGGCTGCCGCGTCGATCCAGATCCAAATCGCGCCGCCCAGGGCAAACGCGATTGGCGTCAGCACGGTGAACACCGCCATTCCTGGCGCCGCCCGATACCAGGCGAACACGCCGTCGGCCGCCGGCGTGTTCTCGAGCACGGTCAACCGCTCCATCGCGTTGCTGGGAAGCAGCCATCCGGGAAATCCCAGGACACTCTGGATACAGAACGGCAGCGCCAGGATTCCCACCGATCCGAGCAGATTCAGCAGGACCACCCGCCGGCGCCATTGGTGGTTCCGGATTCGCTCGCAGGTGTGCAGCAGATAGCCGGCGCCAAACCAAGCCACCGCGTACGCCGGATGAATAACCCGGAGTTCGGTGGAATTCAGGCTGAGCGGCACGCGTGCCAGTAGTGCTCCGAGAAAGGTGAGCGCCGCACCAAAAGTCCCCCACCAAAGCCACGGCAATGTCCGCTGGTCGGCTCTGAGCAAAATCGCGAGCAAGCGCGCCAGCGTGATCACAAGTGTGGCCGGAACGCCTACAGCCGGATCCAACCACAGCGCTCCGAACGCCGACGCCGCCGATATGGCCGTCAGGAGGACCTTGCGTCGCCGCGCCGTCTCGTCGCCGTTGAACAAGGCGCAGGCAAACAGCAAGGCACCGCCCCCCAGGAACATGGCTACGCCGCGCGGCTCGAGCACTCCGGGAAGAAGCTGGTCGGAAACGAAAGGCACGAGCAGCAAGAGCCCCCCAAGAATGCACGCCGCGTTCAGGCCGAAACATGCGCCGGTGCCAACGATGGTCGCAGCGAACAGAAGCCCCTGGAGCACCAACGGCATGATCAAAGCCGCCCGCTCGACCGCGATTCCGTTCGGTTCATTCCAGAAAAGATTGCCGCACTTGGCCACCGCCTTCAGGCCGGCGCCATAAACGGCAGGGATCATCCTCGGCGGAGCCGAATGAACCACACCTTCTTCGGTCGATGTCTCGGCAGCCGCTCTCGATTGCGATCCGCCCTCGGCCGCCATGATCCAGCGGAACGTCTCACCCCGCAGTTGAGCGCCGAGAAAATATCGTTGATGGCGCACGTAGCCGGTCGGGGATCTTTCGTCCCGCTTGGGCGCGGGGTTCCCCTCGGATGAAAGCTCCGCGACCCGCCGGTAGCGCACAGCATCCTCCCAGATCACCAATGCCATAGCAGCGGCAACCAGGCAGAGGAGGATGCTCCTTGAACGCGAACGCGTCATGGCCTGATGCGATATCACAGCTCGATCGCAGATCAATGTCGGCCAATCACCCATTTGCCCACGGTGGCTCCGGGCTGATGCCGGGTCACAGCTCCGTCGGGCCAGATGACCTGCACCTCGACGATCGAAACCTCACTCGGGAGCAAGACGGGGACGTCGAGACCAGATTGGCTCCACCATCCTCCTCCCAGCGCGATTTCGCGATAGATCGCGCGCCCGTTCGACAGTGCAATTCGTATTCTCGCGCCAATCGCGCCTCGGTTCGGGTTTTCTCCGCGGAGTCGGATCGAACATCTGGCGCCTGACGCGCGTTGACTGGTCAGCAACAACGATGAGCCGCCCTGTCGGGTGAGAAAGAGGTCGGTGCAACCGGTTTCGCTCGGGTCGACCAGGACCAGTCCCCGGCCGTTCCCCGGCACGTCGATGCCCGAGTCGAGCGGTGCCAGCGGCAGAAAACCGCCTTTCCCATCTCCCTTCAGCAGGATCCCCACTCCGCCGTCGAAGTGCGGTATCGCACAGTCGGAGTTTTGCACGGCGCAGAGATCCGCCAGTCCGTCCCCGTCGAGATCGGTCGCCACGATGCCTTGAATCGGCCCGACCTGCGCCAGTCGCGGCAATGCGACAAATCGATAGGTCCCGTCGGGTTGGCTCAAGAAGACGCCGGAAGCAAATTGGTCGGCCGAGAATGCTTCGGCCGCTTCCAGCCGCTTGGCCGTGAACACATCCTCCATGCTCGCTTTGGCGAAGGCGTTCGCACTCTTGTAGCGCTGTAACAACTTGGGGATTCTCCCCGCGAGGTCGTCGCTCGTTCGCACCGGGTAGAGTTGGTCTCCATCATAGACTCCTTCGGCAATCAGTTTCGTGCCGTTGCCGACAAAGTCCCCATAGTAGATTCTGACCGGATGGGAGCCATCCGCATGATACTCCGAGTTCAACCCGAGATTTCCGACCGCAAAATCGGGCCGGCCGTCACCGTTGAAATCCGCACTGGCGATCGAATTCCACCAGCCTCTCCCTCCCGAAGCGAACCCCATGCGTTCGGTCCAGTCCGAAAATCCGCGGCCGGCGTCGTTGTGCAGATAGCGGACATACCCCCACTCCGTCGCGACCATCAGGTCCGGCCAGCCGTCGCCGTCGACATCGCAAAACAACGCGCTCTTCACCAGACCCACGTTTCTTACGACCGGGAACTGGTCGGACACGTCGACATACCGGCCGTTTTCCCAGCGCAAAAGCACGCTCTGCGGACATTCCGGATAGTCTCCGGGAATCGATCTCGCTCCGATGAACACCCCAAGATTGCCGTCATGATGCCAGTCGGCGGCGCACGCCGCCCCCGCATTGATGGCAAGTCGCGGCAGGAGGTCGGAACGAGCGAAGCCACCGTGCCCGTCGTTCAAATAGAGCTGGGGAGCAAAGGCTGCCGGCCACTTCTCGAAGCTCGCGCTCGCTTTGGTCACGAGGATGTCGTTGTGGCCATCGCCATCGGCGTCGAAGATCAAGAGGGGTCCGTCCTCCACTTCGCCCGGTTCAATATTCCAGGGCGCCGCCTCGTATCGCCCTCCCCGCCAGACGAGCAGTCGTGCCTGGGTCTGCGTCGTCCGTCCAATGACGATGTCGTCGTGTCCGTCGCCATCCACGTCGCCGACCGCCACTCCCGGGCCGCCGCGGTCGGTGCGAAAAGGAAGCCAGACCTGTTCCCGGTCAGGCAGCGCCGGAACGAATTTGTCCTCCACGGCGGCGCCCAGCCGGGACGTCGCATCGGCGAACAGCGGATGCAGCTCCGAGGGGGTGGCCTTGTCGTTGCCAGCTTCCCGTATCGTGTAGGCTTGGTCCGCCGGCAGGTTCGCGAAGGTTTGGACCACGCCGGACGGCCACTCCACCGTGAGCCTCTCCACGACCGTGTCGCTTGCCAGGCCAAAATGCGCCACAAGTTCGCTCCCGGAGGCATAGCCGCGGGTGGCCAGCATGAACCGCATCTGCTCGCCCAGCTTGCTCTTGATCCGGACCGTCGCACCGACGCCGAAGCGGTTCGATTTCACGCCGTGCAACCGCACCTGAATCCGGTGCTGCCCGACCACATCGTTGCGGTAGACGCTGACTCCGCCGTTGTAGTTGAGAAACATGATGTCGAGATCGCCATCGTTGTCGAAATCGCCGGTGCCGGATCCGAACGCCACGCCCACTTCGTCCAAGCCCCATTCCTTGCTCATCAGCTTGAATCCCGAGCCTCCCAGATTCTTGTACGCGAGATGCGCCTCGTTGAAAACCGGGCTGTTCTTCATCACGAGGATCCTTTCCCGGTCCGTCTCGGCTCTCATCATTTTCCTGAGGACATCGGCGTTGTTGGCCTCCCGCACCATGCCGTTGGTCACAAAGAGATCGGTCCAACCGTCGTTGTCGAAATCCTCCAGCCGGGGCGACCAGGTCCAGTCCGTCGCCGCCACCCCGGCCCAGGAGGCCACTTCGCGGAAATTCCCCAGGCCGGTATTTAAATACAGCGCGTTCTTCATGTATTGCGGCGCGTGATCACGGGAATCCGGCATGCCGAGCACATTGACCTTCGTCGCCGTCAGCCCGCGTTTTTCCTTTTCGAAGGTGGTCGTCGCCATTTCGGCCACAAAGAGGTCGGGCAGGCCGTCGTTGTTCACGTCACCCATGTCGGCGCCCATCGACGAATACGGCATATGCGGCACGACCCGATCGATCACGTTCGTGAACGTACCGTCGCGATTGTTGTGGTAGAGGCAATCCGGTGTCTCGTAGTCGTTGGCCACATAGAGGTCCGGCCAGCCGTCGCCATCGTAGTCGATCCAGGTGGCGGAATGGCCAAAAGCCTCCCCGCTGATGCCGGCGGCCGCCGTCACCTCGGTGAATGTGCCGTCGCCGTTGTTGTGGAACAGGTGATTCGACTGGCCCTGGGGGTGCCGCAGCGAATCCAGAATGTTCGTCTGTATGAATACGTCCAGCCAGCCGTCGCGATCGTAGTCGCAAAACGTCGCATCGCTGCAGGCGTCCACCACGGCGAGTCCGCGCTTGGCCCCCTCCTCCTTGAAAGTGCCATCGCCCTGATTGATGTAGAGCAGGTTTGGGGCGCCGGTCCGACAGACGTAGAGATCGAGATATCCGTCGTTGTTGACATCGACAAAGACCGCCCCCTGGTTCCAGATGGCGCCGGAGCTGACCGGCGAGCTGGAATGCAGGAAAGACAATATCGATGAGATCGCCGAGCCCTGGCTGGTGGCCAGCCCGGCCGATTCCGTGACATCGAGAAACTTCCAGCCGCCAAGATTCTTGTACAGCCGCCCCGGGGAGGTTTTCGTGTTGACGAACACATCGATCAAGCCGTCGTTGTCGAAGTCGCCAACAGCGATGCCGGAGCCCATGGCGCCGCCCATATACTCACGGTAGCGTTTGCCCCACATCTCCGGATCGTCGTAAGGGTTCTGCACCGTGATCCCGGTCATCCCGGGGTCGAGTTTCGTGAACATCGTCGGGCCGTCACCTCGTGAAACCCTGGCGAACGGCACGGCCTGGATCGAAACCTCCCTCGCCTCCGCCAGCGTGGCCCCGCCCAGGATCAGTGCCGCCATGGCGAACCGCAGGCCGATGGCGGATGCCCGGGTCGTGTGCCGTCCGTTGGCCGATGATCCGCTCAGACGAGTGTCATGGCAGCGAGGGAGCCTAAAGCTCGACGTGTGCATGCGGAAACGAAACATGGGGGCGCCGCCGCCGTGAGCGATCGAAAAGCCGCCTCCCGCAGCGCGTTCGCTCGGGCGACCGCGGCCAACCGCCTGCACCCGGCCGGCTTTCGGGTCACCGAGATCCCTCCAGGATCGATCCTGGACTCGGTCCGACACACCGCCTGCCAGCTTCATTCGCACGCAAAAGCCCCACGGCGACAGCAACGCCGTGGGGCCACCCAATATATGATCTATACTTGGAGGCAGATGGCTCCGTTTCGCCGACGATGGCTAGAACTCGAACGAGTTGGTGAGCGAGAAGGTTTGATGAGGCCTGATCCTGAACCCGGCGGGCGAGCCGTCACCCTGAACCGTCACCGGCACGAGCTCGTTGCCCACAAAGAGGTTCGCGGCGTTGAGCTGGATATTCCAAGTGACCCTTCCGTCATAGAGCTTTCGGGTATAGCCGATCCACGCATCGAAATCCGTTTCCGACGGACCCTTGTATGGAGAATTCAAGTCGTAGGAGATAAAGTTCGTGTTTTGAATCGCCTTGTACGCCATCACGTCGCCGGATTGATAGCGCATCGCGCCTCCTAGGTTGAAGCCCTTCGCCCAGCCGTGGCTGAACGAATAGTTGGTGATCACGTTGATGTGCCAGATCCGGTTTTCCGGTGTATTGGTGCCCTGCTGCGCGAGCCGCGCGTTCATGTCGCCATCGGCGTAGCTCAGCCAGTTGTCCCGGTCCGTGCCGGCGTTGGCCGCACCACTCCACATCCGGGTTTCGCCCATGGGGCTGTTCCGCATGCGGTTGTCGAAGTCCTGCAGAAACTGCATGACGGTTCCGCCAAACGGCGCCGGCTCGCCACCGATATTGTTGCGGATCGCGGTGATCTTCGAGGCGTTTGCCGTCACGCGCCAGTCATGGGTGATCTGGGCGCTCAGCTCGACCTCGTAGCCCTTCGAGACATCGTCCTCGGTGAAAGCCATGTTGCTGACGCCGGTCGGATAGTAGTTGGGTTTGGAACCCGGATCATATCCGGTCGCAAAACTGTAGGTGACACCCCACGCCTTGGCAAAGGCCAGTCCGGCAGGCGACTTTTCCCAAGTGAGCCACGCGTTGACGTCGGCGATTTCCTGCGCATTCGCCTGGGCCAACGTCTGGCCTGCCGCCGGCTGATAATCGTACTGCCAGACCGGGTCGTTCGGATCGTTGATGTTGCCCAGTGTATTCTGGTTGCTGATGATGTTTGAGCCGCGATTGACGCCGTCGGGCGCAAAGGAAGAGGTCGTGTTCGTCGCGAACTTGTAGACGAACCCCTCCATGATCGCGATGTTGTTGCCGTAATTCCAATATTGGATGCCGGCGTCGGACAGCGCCCCCTTCACCACGGATTCGAACTTGTTTATCCGTAGTGAGAACCGGCCGTCTTTGGTGTCGAGGATGATTCCGATGTCTTTCGTATGGCCGTCCGGCAGCGGAAGGGGATCGTTGAAATACGATCGGGCCAATGTCCCGGTCTGGAAGTTCTCCGAGCGATTGTACGTCAGGCTGAGGTTCAACGGCAGGCGTTTCGTATAGCGGGAGATGAACGGCAGATCGTTCAAGTGCGCCACCACGCTCCAGGACTTCGAAGTGCGAGAGACCGGATCGGATGTGGTCGAGACGAACGGAATCGACAACGGATCCCAATCGAAGGACGTCGTGCCGTCGCGCGTCCACGTCGTCGACACCCCGCTCACGGTGTCTCGGCGCCAGCCCGCGGTCGCGACAATCGATCCGTCCCAGAACTTGCCCTGCCACACGAAGGCCTTCGCATCGTTGCGTTGCTTGTTCCAGATCCGCTTGGTCGTCAGTTCGTCGCGATTTTGCGTCGAGTTGTCCGTGACCAGCGGAACCGTGGCCGTCGTCCATCCGGCGTAATTGGCCGGATTTTCGGACTGCGTGCTCGCCGTGGGCCCGGTGGACGGACCCGTCGACACCGCGTTGTACCAAACCGCTCCGGGATTGACATAGCTCGGATCGCTTGGATTCGTGGAAGGCTTCCACGTCGGATCGAAATATCGCAGCGTGCTGGTGGTCGGCATCGCGACGGCGGTCGGCGCCGGAATATGCAGGCCACCCGCCAGGGTCGAACCGACCAGCGACGGACCAAGATAGATCGTTTCGTGCGGAACGAAATCGGCCCAGAATCGGCCATTGGTGCTCTTGATCAGATTCTGCATCGGCAGGTTGAGATAGTCGCCGGCGAGGGCGGCACCCGTCCAATTCTGGGTGTAGTCGTCGCGGGTATCGTGCGTCCAGAGCCCGGTGATCGTCTGCCGGCCGATGGCGCGCAGCACGATGCTGCCCTGGTGTCCTTCGCTGAAGTCATGGGTCATGAAGGCGGTGACCCGCGTGTCTTCGCGGTCGGTCGTGTTCTCCCCGCCGCCATCCTGGCCCCAGAGGAACGGCTTGCCCGCTCCCGGGTTCGGCGTGCCGTCGGCGAAGTAGTTGCCGGGGGTGTTGGTCCCGTCGCCCAACGTGGAATTGAAGTCCACGAAGAGCTGGCCGCCGCCAAACGGCGCCTTGTTGCCGGACACGTAGTGCTCCCGATTGTGGACGGCATCGAAACCGACCGAATCGTTGAAGAAGGTCTGGGTGAGGCCCACATTGTAGTTATAAAAATGCATCCACTCACTCTTGTTCGGACCTTCCAGCAGATGGTTGTAGAAATCGAAGATGCTCGGATCCGTGATCATCTTGTTCTTCGCCAGCGTGGCGAAAGGCAGGTTGGCCACACGAGCGTAGTCGAACCAGGTTGCGACGCTGCGCGGTTGTGAGTTGCCCAAACCTTGAATGTTCCGGTCGATCGTCCCATCGCTGGCAATCCCCAGTGACGTGTTGGGAATGAGGACCTGATTCAAATAGCTGGTGGAGGAGTTGCCGTTGAAGAAGTACATCGGCCCGCCGAAATAGTTGCCGCCGAAATTCGTGTTCGCACCCGACGCCAGCCAGGGGGTGTAATTCGCATTGCCGGCGACCGACTCGCCCCGTCCGGGGAGAGGTTGGTTGTCATTGACCCAGACCGGATTGTAGAGCTGCTTGTTCAACGCCGTGAACCACGGCGTGATCCGGTCGACGGGCGGGAGGTCGCGGGGCCGGTTACTATTGCCTTTGCCATATTCGCCGTTGACTTTGACTATTGTCCTCGCGCCGGTCTTTTTGAGGAACGCTGGTTCCCAGCGAGCGGCGAGATACTCCCGGTTGCTCTTGTCGAAAGCCGGCTTTTGTTCGAACTTGGCGTCGTTGGCCAGATAGTTGAAGCGAACCGCCAGCTCGCCTTTCAGCAGCACGCGGTTGAGATCGAGGGTTCCCCGCGCGCTGCCCCATTGGTCAAAGCGAGCTGTGACCTCGTTGTGATCCCGAAATTCGGCCTGCTTCAGCCGGGTGTTGATGATTCCGGCCGGGCTGCCCTGGCCGAACAGAATCGAGTTCGGACCGCGTTGGAGATCCACGCCGTCCACGTTGTAGCCGTCCCACGGAATGCTGGTGAGGAACAGGTCGCGCGTGTCGTCTGCCGCGACCAGTCCGCGAACCCGGTTCGTGCCATTTGGATTCACGTAACTCCTGCTGTCGTCCAGCACGGCACCGCCACCGGCCCCGGCAAAGTTGCCATAGATGCCGCCGACTTCGGTACCCAGCGTGTACTTGAGCAGCGACTGGTTGTCGGTCGCCCCGATGTCCTTGAGAAAAATGCTGCTATAGACCGAGACCGACGTGCCGAGGTCGCGGATATCGGTATTCAAGCGGGACCCGGCGAGAGTCGTCGAACCGATGTACCCGGTATCGTTCGCCGCCGACACTTCAAACGGAGATAGCACGATCACCTCCTCGCCGGACGGGGATTCCCCGGGCGCCGGTTTCGACTCGGCTGGGGCAGACGTCGGCGACTGATTCTGCTGTTGGGCGGACAGGCTTGTACATGACAGACCCAGTGCAGCCAGCAGCGCCGCGACGGTTCTAGGGGTGTAACGACTGTAGTGCGTCATTTAGTTGGCTCAGCCTGCACGCTGTCGCAGTCTGAATTTGTTTGGCGTTATGGTTTGCGCAGCAGCACGACGACCACTGGCGTAGGGTTCCCTGAGGTTAACGATCCCGCTCCGATCCGTCCACGGGCTGTTTGCGGCAAATCGAATGGCTTTTTGCGCCATCACCGATTGCGACTTCCGGCGTAGTCCATTTGGGCACAACGGATAAAGACCCCGATGGCCGCCATGATTCGAACCGCACTTCACCCACGCTCCGCGGCAACTCACCGCTGGATGCGCCGCGAAACCTGACTCGATCTCCGGCGCGGCCGAATCGAATTGTCGCCGTCCGGCTCCCACGCTGAAGCCGTCCTTTCCGCCCGTGGTCGCGCCTCGTGCGAGCACTCCCGGCGCGTCGCGAGATCGCAAAACGGCGTGAGTTCGAGGCTCCAGGCCTCGATCTAGTCCGGCACCTTGGCCAGCAGAGCGTCGAAGCGCGCGGCCGTCGCGTCATCGCCGCGCTGCCGCGCCTGTTCCGCTCCTTCCCGCAAGACCTTGCGGGCATCGCCAGAGCGTCCAATTTGGATGTAGAGCTGACCGAGGACGGAGAGGATCCGGGGATCGCGCGGCTGAATCCGATACGCCGTTTCCAGCGTTTCGAGCGCTTCCGGCAGTTTGCCCACGTGAATATAGTGGACGCCAAGAACGCCGTGGAGCTCGGCGGACTCGGGCATGAGCGCGAGCCCCTCCCGATACGTCCGCTCCACCAACGAAGGATCCCCCTGGCGGGAGGCGGCCAGCGCACGGGCGACGAAGTAGCGCGTGGCGAGTTCCATGGCGGTGCGCGAGCCGGGGTACTGCTGGAAATACGGGATGACGTACTGGGCCGCAGCCGCAAAGTTTCCTGCCTCCATCTCGATCGAGGCCAATGCAATCACGGCCTTGCCGAATCCGGGCTGCAACCTCAGTGCCTGCTGCAACTGCGTGCGGGCTGCGTCCTTTTGTCCGAGAAGCAGGAACAGGAGGCCGAAGTTGGCGGTTGCGGTAGGAGAACCGGGCGCCAGATCGATGGCCGCCCGGTAAGCGGCGATCGCGTCCTCGAACCGCCTGGCACTGGCCAGCGCGAGTCCCCGCGCATTGTAGAGGTTGGCGGAATCGGGCATGAGACGGAGCCCACGATCGGCCGTCTGCAACGCCCGGTCCGTCTGATCGAGTGCCATGTAGGCTTCGCTCAACTCGGCGAGGAGAGACTCCGATGGGCCAGGCAACTGGCACTCCTTCTCGAGGAGATCGCGGGCCGTGGCCGGCTCCTCCATGTCGAGATAGAAACGCGCGAGCATTTCGTTCGCCCGCGGATCGTGCGGCGCCAGCTCGACCGCCCTTTCCAGCGACTTTCGACCGAAGTCACCGTGCTTCGTTTGATAGTCCGTCTCGCCCCAGACGACGAACTGGTCCGAATTGTAGCAGAACGGTCGCAGTTCATTCTTCCACGGGTCGTCGGCGGCTCGGAACCGGCCGGCGACCGTGCCGAGCCAGCGTTCGCGCGAGGCACCCCCGAGGTCGTTTTCCTGGGCGAGGATCTCCGCGAAGACGTTTCGTGCCGAGGAAAAGTCCGGCTTTGCTTTGATGAGTTCCTCGAGTTGTCGTTTGCCCTCTGTGCGCTGACCGCGTTGCAGCGCGATCCGGGCCAGACCAAGGGCTGCGTACGGATCTCGAGGCACGAGTTCGAGCCGCCGGCGATAGGCGCGTTCCGCGGGCTCGAGTTGGCCGCCTTTGAAATAGAGCTCCCCCAACGCGAGCCACGCCGGAGAATAGTCGGGGGCCAGAGCCACGGTACGTTCGAGCCATTGCGCCCGGCCGGCATTGTCCGACGCCAACTCAGCCAGATCCGCCAGATAATAGGTCCAGTGCGCCTCCTTGGGCTGGGCCGCGTGCAAAGCCTGCCAGCACGCGACCGCCTCCGATTCGAACCCATTCACGTGGTACATTCGACCGAGGTCGGCGAGCGCCCCGAGCGACGCGCCCGGCGCCGCCGCCCGGGCCCGGGCGGCGGTGAGTCGCTCCCGCATTTCCTCCGGCTTCCCCGACAGACTTGGCGGCGGCGGCAGCGCCACCCGCGGGCTTGTCCGCATCCGCAGTCCCAGGACGAGCACCCCGACGACGACGGAAAGGAAGAGTGCGGCAAACCCCCAACGCATTCCAGCGCGCCGGGTATTCCCAACCTGCGGAGGCGCTATTTTCGCCGCCATAGCGTGATGTTGCTCATGTGCTCGAACGGTGGAAACGCATGGAAGCCGCCGGTGACGAGCACCGGCACTCCATTGCCGTCGAGATCGCCCACGGCGAGCGTGATGAGGTGGGTCGGGGTGTGCGCGAGCACGACCGGCGTGAAGTTCTGCCGGCCGTCGTTGAGCCAGGCCATCAGCGAAATCGCGTTCGGATCGGACCAGTTGGCGAAACAGCTGACCGCGACGAGATCGATATAGCCATCGCCATTGAGGTCCGCGGCAGCCGGGCCATAGGCACCGGGCAGCGAACCCACCCGATGAAAGGTGAAGAAACCGCCGCCCTTGTTTTCGAGCCACTGGATGCCATGCCAGGGCCGGGTGCCGGCGCCAGAGTAATCGAGCGCGTCGCCATTGGTGTAAACCAGGTCCGGGCGGCCGTCGCGATTGACGTCGATCTCGCAAAGCCCGCTGCTGCCGTAATCCTCGTTCGTCGAGCCCCACACGACGGAATCGCTGAATTGTCCGTGGCCGAGATTCCGGATGAGGTGAACCTCCTCCCACTCCTGCGAGATCAGCGCGGCAATGTGGAGGCGCCCGTCTCCCACGAAATCCGCAACCGGCGTGTGAATGCAGCCTGATTGGGTGCTTACGATATGGCTTTCAAATCGCCAGTTCCCCTTGTTCTCCATCCATCGTGTCTCCCCCTGATCGTAGCCGAACTGGCCCACGACGAGGTCGAGCCGCCCATCCTTGTGCTCGGTCAAATTCGCGGCGCGCACATCGGTCACCCGCGCAATGCCGTCGATCAGAACGCGCTTTTTGAAATTTCGGTTGTCGAGATTCTCGAGAACGACGACCGCGCCGATGCGGTCGTTCGTTGGCAGGATCTTTCCCATGCTGGCCACGAGCACATCGAGGCGACCGCTGCCGTTGACGTCGCTGGCCCACACGTGGGCGGGGCCGGGGATGTCGCTGCCGATCACGATTTCGGTGAACACGCCGCGCGGAGCCTGCCGGATCCAGCGCACGGAGTTTTTCTGGGCTTCGCAATAGAGGATGTCCAACAGGCCGTCCTGATCGAGATCGACAACTTGAACGTTCGTGACCCACGGGCGGACGAAATCGCTCGCCGGCGACCCGACAGCGATCGGAACATATTCAAGTTTCACGGCCGCCGCGGACAGGGGCGCTCGCCTGCCGTCAACTCGCGCGAGCGCCGGCCCACCAGACCAGGAAGCCAGGAGCAGAATTCCGGCCCAGCCGGCGCCGAGCGCACCCACCGTGGCCACGACAACGAGGAAAGGCTTGGGGAATTTCACGGCCGATCACCAAAACGGCGACACCCGGGACGCTTTCGCGCGTGACGATGATTCGTCTGCATGAGACCCCCGGTTGTCATTTGCGCGGGCAAGCGAACGACCGTGAGCGGCAACGCCGATCGGTGAATGCGCGCCCGTGCCGGGCGAACTGGCCGGGTTTCGTCTGCCCCGACTCCGTTCCGGCAATCGGCCGACAAGTACTCGCGGGCTACATGCATCGAAGAGCGTAATGTTGGCCGGGCTCAGGAGGAATCTGCCCAGGGGAAGGCGTCGCCGCGCATATGAAGGACAACCGGGAACACGATTCAATATGGCATTGGACATAGGTGGGACCGGTCCGCTGTCCTCGAATTCACGGCTGGAGGGCACCGATCACGACGGCCGCTCACTCGCGATGCTCAACCGGACCGCGGCGGCGCTGTCGCAGCGGGTCGAAATCCGTTTGGGCCCGCGCAATCGCGGGTTGGCGGCCGCTCGCAACCAAAACAGCCGATCCGTAATCCGTCGCGGGGCGGAATAAAAAGACCCAGGGAGTCGATCCGCAGCACGGTCGCGAATGCGCACGGCTGCGGCCGTGCCGGTCTCAGCCGGTAAGCACCGCGCCCTGGCTCGCGTTGGTGACGAGCCTTCGATAGCGCGACAGCCAGCCGGTGAGCGGACGATCCGCCGGGCGCGGCGTTTCGCGGCGGGCCGCGAATTCGTCGGCCGCCACCAGCACGTCGATGCGGCGGTTGGGAAAATCGATCCGCACGCGATCACCCGCACAGAGCAAACCGATCGGGCCGCCCTCAGCCGCCTCGGGCGATACGTGGCCAATGCACGCGCCGGCCGTGCCGCCGCTGAAGCGGCCATCGGTGATGAGGGCGACCTTGTCGCCGAGACCCATGCCCGCGATGTAGCTCGTGGGAGAGAGCATTTCCTGCATGCCGGGTCCGCCGCGCGGACCCTCGTTGCGGATGATCACGACATCGCCCGCCTTCACCTTCCCGCCGAGAATCCCGGCACACGCATCGTCCTGGCTTTCGAAAATCACGCAGGGACCCTCGAAGACGAAGTTCGCGTCGCAGTTCTTCTTGAATGCCTCGCTGATGCCCGCCGTCTTCACGACCGAACCCTCCGGCGCCAGCTGACCGTAGAGAATCGCGAGGCCGCCGTCGGCCGAATACGGTTTGCCGGAGGCGCGAATGCAGTCGACCGGATCGAAGCGGAAGGCGGAATCGTGCGGCATCAGACCGCCGGGACGCGCGGCCTCGAGCTGTGCCGGCCGGCGCTCGTGATACGCGTGGCCAATCTGGTGCGTGGCGTGGAAGTGACCCACCCGGAGGAGACTGAGCCGCTCCCTTTCTCCGGTCCGGGCGTACTTCCAGAACAGGAGCACCGGCGCGCCCTTCAGGTCGCCCAGTTCCGCCCGCAGCAGTCCGCGCGACTCGACCATCGCGGCCTTCAGGCCCTGCTCGATTTCGGCCCGGCCGCGCCACGTCAGAACGTCGCTGGACTCGAGGTCGCCGCCTTCGGCAAAGAGCAGGGCGCAACCGGCCGCATCGCCGGAATTGAACGCCGCGGCAAAACGCCAGAGGGCGATCGCACGCGCATCAGCCGGAAAGAGGAGCATCGGCTTGGGCGCGAGGTTGCCGTTCGGGGTGTGGCCAGCCGCCCCGAGCTTGTCGGCCGGATCGATCACGATGGCGGAAGCGCCGGAAACGCGCGCGATGCGGGCCTCCGCCGTGCAGGCCGGCGAACGCACGTCCCACTCGTCGATGTTCCGACCAAGCGTGTGACCGGTGACGGTGCGACATTCGGTCTGCAGCAGGCCGAGCTTTCTCAGTTCGCCGAGAATCGTGTGAATGCCACCGGCCCGCTGCACGTCCTGCATGTGGTAGGAAGACGAGGGCGAGACCTTGCACAAACACGGCACCCGGCGGGAAATCGCATCGACGCGGGCGATGTCGTAATCGATTCCGGCCTCCCGGGCGACGGCGAGCGCGTGAAGAATCGTGTTGGTCGAGCCGCCCATCGCCATGTCGAGCGCGAAGGCGTTGTCGAACGCCTTCGGCGTGGCGATGTCGCGCGGTTTCAGGTCCATCTCCACCAGCGCCATGATGTGTTGCGCCGCGCGCCGGTAGAGTGCCTCGCGCTCCTTCGACACGGCGAGAATGGTGCCGTTGCCGGGCAGCGCCATGCCGAGCGCCTCGCACAGGCAGTTCATCGAATTCGCGGTGAACATGCCCGAGCACGAGCCGCACGTCGGACAGGCGCTCTGCTCGAGCCGCTTCAACTCGTCCGCGGTGATCCGGCCGGTTTGCAGTTCGCCCACGCCCTTGAACACCGAAATCAAATCGGAAGTCGCCGCGGCCGGGCGCAGATGCTCGGGCAGGTCGCCGTCGGGCGCCGTTTGCGCGATGCCCGCGGCCATCGGGCCGCCGCTCACGAACAAGGTGGGAAGGTTCACCCGCATCGCCGCCATCAGCATGCCCGGAATGATTTTGTCGCAGTTGGGCAGACAGATCATCCCGTCGAAACCGTGCGCCCGCACCATCGACTCCACGCAGTCCGCGATCAATTCACGCGAGGGCAACGAGTACTTCATGCCGTCGTGGCCCATCGCGATGCCATCATCGATGCCGATCGTGTTGAAGACGAACGGCACGCCGCCCGCTTCGCGCACGAGGCGCTTCAGCAAGGCGCCGACCTCGTTGAGGTGCGCATGACCGGGGATGCAATCGGTGTAGCTGTTGCAGATCGCGATGAACGGCTTGTCGAAATCGCTTTCGCTTTCGATCGAGCCGGTGGCGCGCAGCAGGCTGCGATGGGGCGCCCGTTCGGCGCCTTTTTTGATGATGTCGGAACGCATGGATGGAGAGGACAGGAATCGCCGCCTGGATGGGGCGAACCATCGAACAGAACAAGCCGGGCCCAGTCACGCCGCGATTCATCCCCTCGCAGCGTGGCCTGCCGCGCGATTTCAGAACCTTCGCGCTCGCTGTTTGCGGCCAAGGACTCGTCGAGCGGATCGAGCGAGCCCGGCGTGAGGGTCCCGACGTTTTCGTCGACGCGGCCGGGTTCCATGTCCTGGGCCCGGGGCCAGCGCCGGCCGGATCACGCCGTCACGAGGCACGCCGCCAGGATCGCGGTCGGTATCAGGGCGGCCGCGCACAGCCATACCGGCGACACCTCGTTGTCGAAATAGCGCTGGAGAATCGACTGGCCCGCGGGATTCGGGCGCATTCGCGATCACGGTGAGTCCGCCGCCCGTGACGGCGCCGGCGACCACGGCGTGTTTCAGCTCGGTCGAAAAACCGGGCACCAGCGTGGCGAGATAGGTGATCGCGGCATTGTCGTTGAAGGCGGTGAGCGCGGTCGCGCCGAAGAAAAGCGGGAGACGGCCAAGGGTTCTGAGCACGGGTTCAATCCACCACGCCTGCAACCCTCCGTGAATCACCAGCCCCGCCAAAAAGAAACCGACCAGCAACGGATTTCGCAGGTCGAGGGGCTTCTGGTGGTGCGCCGTGGCTTGCGCGAACGCGATGAAGAAGAGGAATCCGCCGACACAGAGCGGCGGATAGTGCGAGAAGCGCACGGTGAACGCCAGAAACGCGAGGTGGACGATGATCACCCAGACCGGCGCAGGTGGTGGTTCCGCCGCTGCTTTCGGTTCCGGCGATTCCCGCAACCCGGTCAACTCGCGCCGGAACACCGCGAAATACACTCCGGTCGCCGCGAGGATGCCAAGCACCGCGCGCCAGCCGAAGTGCGTTGCCATATAGGCCAGATTCCAATCCCAAGGCGCTGCCACCATCAGGATGGGGGGCGCAGCAAAGTCCGTCAGCGTGCCGCCGACCGAGACATTGACGAACAGCAGTCCAAGCGTGGCGTACTTCAGCCGCCGGCTGGGATCCAGGCGGTAGATTCGTTTGCCGAGCAGCAGGGCCGCGATCGTCATGGCGGCAGGCTCGGTGATGAAGGAGCCCAGGATCGGGGCCACGACGAGGATCGCCAGCCACCAGGCCCAGGGTTTGCCGCCACCGACCGCCGCCAGCGCACGCAGACAGGTTTCCGCGACCTGCAACACCGGGCGGGTCGACGCCAGGGCCATGATGATGACCACGAAAACCGGTTCCGTGTAGTTTACGGTCTGGCCAAGGTAGCGGATCGCAGCATCCGGTCCTTTGACCAGCACGATCGCCCCCGCCAGCACGACCGCCCAGATGCCGAACACCGCCTCCACCTCGCCAAAAAAATGCAGAATCTGGCCGCCGAAGCTCACCTCGTCGGGGGTTCCTCCGACGGCAGGACCGCCCTCCGGCGCCTTTTCGCGTCGCAGCGCCCGGTGCCGTTCATCGATCCGATGGGCCTGGTGCCGGATCTTTGGGGCCAGAAAAGTGTGGACAATCGCCAGGACGAAGATCGCCGTGACGACCAGATTCAGCGGCTCCGCCGTCGCTCGCTGAACGAGGATGCCCCACAGTCCGCCAGCCTCAGCGCCGTATGAGGTGAGCGGCCGGGGAAGGGACAGCCCGGCTGGAACAATGGCATTGGCTCGCGCGATCGGAGCGAGCGCGAATGCCGCGAGCCTGGCACCAACGCAGACGGGGCGAAGCATCAGCTCACCGGATATCCGAGCTCCCGAAGCTGATCGAATACGCGGCGCCGGCTGATGCCCATCGGCTTGAACTGAAGCTCCCGCGAGACCTTGGGCAGATTGTGGTGAATGCGGACGGCGCAGAAAAACCACGGGTCGAGCTTGCCGCTCCCGATGCGAGACACCGCCGCCCGGGGCAGACGAAAATCCCCGCGGGTTCCGCGCAGCCAAAGCTCCGTCGGCGTGGCGATCAAGGTCGCGCAGGGCGTCGGACCGTAGGTTGAACCGGTGTCCTCCGCCATATGGCCCTGCCAGGCAATGGCGGGCGCGGAGACACTCGTCGGCGAATTCTGGATGAGAGGCTCTTGGGGTGTATTCATTTCAAGGACGGACACTGCGGCTGAGCATCCACGCCCTTGACCAGGGGCCGTTCGGCAATCCAAACGGCCACGCAATCGCGTCGTGCTTCAACAGCGGATTTGAGATGGCGGCCCGACCATCCCGTTAGCCTCCGGAGGGACCAATCCCTCCGAACCCGCGACAAATCTGTGACCGTCTTCCGCCGGTGCAAGCTTTGCGGCGTCTCCGGCCACGGGTTCCCGGCCGAGGTCCCTCCCATCAACGGCCCAGGCGCGAGGCGAGGTTCGCGTTCGCCGGAGTGAAAGTCGATCCGCCGCCGCGCCGGTCGGCTGACCGAAACCGAAACGCTGGGATCGCGGAGATCGCTGTCAGGCATCCGCCGCCGCGACGACGCTTGCATTGGAGTTCATCACCCGAGATCGTCGTCGACGTTTCGCGAGACGTTTCCGTCATGGCTGCATCAATCGACCGCAACAAGACCCCACAGGTGCTGGTCGTGGAAGATGAGGCCAAAACGCGTGAATCCGTCGCCGAAGGTCTCCGGTTGGAAAACTGGCTGGTCCGGACTGCGGCCTCGGGCGAGAACCCATTGCGCGCCTCGGCCACGAGCCGTACGACCTGATGATCCTGGACTGGATGCTCCCGGATTGCGACGGCGTCGCCGTGCTGCAGCACGTGCGGCAGCACGGGCTGAGGGTTGCGGTGATGATGCTGACGGCGCGGACCAGCCTGAACGATCGCGTCATTGGTCTCGACCGGGGAGCCGACGACTATCTGCCCAAGCCCTTCGCGTTCGCGGAACTGGTCGCCCGCTGCCGGGCTCTCCTCCGGCGGCCGCTCTGGGCGACCGGGCGCATACTCGGATGTGGTGACCTGGAACTGGATACCCGGGCTCGTGCCGCGTCGAAAGAACTACGAGCTGGGTTCCCGGTTTGCGGCGCGGCGGCCCTCCGATTTCTGCGGCGGCGTCGGAGCGACCGCCGCCAACGCCGCACTGACGACCGACTGCGCTTCTTCCATGATCGTCCGCAGGTGGGATTCGTCGCGGAAGCTTTCGGCGTAAATTTTGTAGATATCCTCGGTGCCCGAAGGGCGCGCCGCGAACCAGCCGCTCCTCGCCACCACCTTGATCCCTCCGAGGGGGGCATCATTGCCCGGAGCGCGAGCAAGCACGCAATCGATTTTCTCTCCGGCCAGTTCCGTGGCTTCCATCTGCGCCGGCGCGAGCTTCGCCAGCACGGCTTTTTGCTCCGGGGTGGCCGGAGCCTCCGTGCGGTCGTAATGCGGCTCGCCAAATTCCTCGGTGAGTCTGCGATAATGTTCACCCGGATTGCGGCCCGTCCGCGCCGTGATCTCTGCAGCGAGCAGACACGGAATGAAGCCATCCTTGTCCGTCGTCCATACGCTGCCGTCGAGACGCAGGAATGAAGCTCCCGCGCTCTCCTCTCCGCCAAAACCCAGCGAGCCATCGAGCAGGCCCTCGACGAACCATTTGAATCCAACCGGCACCTCGTAGAGTCTTCGGCCGGATTTCGAGGCGACGCGATCGATCATCGCGCTACTCACGACGGTTTTTCCGACCGCCGCCTTTGCGCTCCATCTCGGCCGGCCTTTGAAAAGTTCGGAGATCGCCACCGCAAGATAATGATTTGGCGGGAGAAGTCCGTCGCCCGGGGTGATGATGCCATGCCGGTCGTGATCGGTGTCGCAGGCAAACGAGAGATCGAAGCGGTCTTTCATGCCTATCAGCCGCGCCATCGCGTAGGGCGACGACGGATCCATGCGAATCTGGCCGTCCCAATCCACCGTCATGAAACGGAAGGTCGGATCGACCGCGTCGTTGACAACGGTCAGATCCAGATGGTGACGCTCGGCAATCCGCGCCCAATAGTGAACGCCGGCTCCGCCGAGCGGATCGACGCCAAGCCGGAGCTTTGCGCCGCGGATGATCTCCAGGTCGACGGCGTTCCCGAGATCGTCGACGTAGGCTCCAAGATAGTCGTGCCGATGGGTTGTCGAGCGACGCAGAGCCTGTTCGAAGGAAATTCGCTTCACCGGTTTGATCCGGGCTTCGAGCAGCGCGTTCGCTTTCGCCTCGATCCAGCCGGTCACCTCGGCATCCGCCGGCCCGCCGTTTGGCGGGTTGTATTTGAAGCCGCCGTCGTGCGGTGGATTGTGCGACGGTGTGATCACAATACCGTCGGCGAGCCCGTCCTTTTTCCCGCGATTGTGAGTCAGGATCGAATGGGAAATCACCGGGGTCGGCGTGTACTCGTCCCCTTCGGCAATCATCACCTCGACGCCGTTGGCCGCCAGGACTTCGAGCGCGGTCACACAAGCGGGAATGGACAAGGCGTGCGTGTCGATTCCGAGAAACAGCGGTCCGGACGTCTTCTGCCTTCGGCGATAGAGGCAAATCGCCTGGGTGATCGCGAGAACATGCCACTCGTTGAAAGCGCGGTTGAGCGACGAACCTCGATGCCCGGACGTTCCGAACACCACGCGCTGCGTCGGCACCGCGGGATCGGGTTTTTCGCTGTAGTAGGCAGTGAGGAGCCGCGGCACATCGACGAGGATGTCGGGCGGCGCGGGTTTCCCGGCGAGAGCACTGATCTTCATGAGGTCTCCTTCACCACGCCGTCGTCGAGCGCCGCCACTTTCGCCCACCGACGACGGTGGCGCTGGGCTCCGCGGAAGCGCGCGTCGAGAAAGGTCCGAACCGGTCCCCACGCCGTTTCATGGCCGACAACGCGGCCGCCGAGGCGGAGGACATCGAGATCGTCGTCCCGGGCGGAAAATCCCCACGGTTCAGGCCGCAGTGATTCGGTCGGCTCGTCGTTGCCCGCGTTTTTTCTCGGATCGAATGGCGCCCGCCGTTGCGCTATTTGGCCACGTGGTGATCGACGTTCTCGGGGCTGGTGCGGGTCAGGACTTCCTTGGCTTGGGAAATCTCGGTCGCAGTGCCATGGGCGATCAGGACGAACTTGTCGGTCTTCAGTGCCGTCTCGTACCGGAGAATGCTGTCCTTCGGAATTCCGAGGCTGAACAGGCCGGCGCCCAGAGCGCTCAAACCGCCCACCACGACCGCGCTTTCCAGTGCGCCGACCAGCCAGACGACCAAGGGCCCCGCCACCACCAAGGGACCAATGCCCGGGAT
This sequence comes from uncultured Verrucomicrobiae bacterium, assembly GCA_963705935.1. Lineage (GTDB taxonomy): Bacteria > Verrucomicrobiota > Verrucomicrobiia > Opitutales > Opitutaceae > Opitutus. The sequence continues at coordinate 1,870,773 of OY970130.1, forward strand.
CAGAAAGAAGGCGGAGCCAAAAAAGCAGCCCCAGATCCAGCCCCAGAACGCGCCGGTTTTTCCCCAGGCTTTCATCCGATCGCCGGTATTGTAGTAGCCGACCACGTGCTCATCGGAATGATAATCGCGTCCGACGATCGACAGTTTCTTCATGTCGAAACCGGATTGCTGGAGTTCCTTGATTGCCGCTTCTGCAGCCGTGTGCGTGGGATAAACAGCCACGACCGAATTGTTGATGTTCATGATTTTGTCTTTCGATTCTTCACGCCGACGTTGATTGCCCGCCCGCACGGCGAACGGGCCCCGCGTGCCGGCCCCGAAGAATGTGCGAAAACCAGGTTAGGTTTCCCTTTGCCCAGGCACGGATGTCTTCCAGTCGGGCTCGGAAACGGAGGCCGCGTCGCTCCCGATCGCCCCAGCACCTGGTTTCGAAAGTGAAACGCGAGACTCGGTCATCTTCACGCCCCACCCTAATCCTGATCGGCGTCCGATTCTATGGGGTGTTACCCTGTGCGGAGGATCTGCATTCAGCGGCCAACGCGGGCAGACGGGCACGCCGGCGCCGCACCTCCATCGGCGCCGGCACCGCCGTGGGGAGGGTAACGCCCCATAGCGAAACTTCCCCGGCGGGCCCACCATGCACCTCGTCCGAACACACTCGGCACAGCCGAATGCTCGAACACGCGGGGAACCCCTCGCGATGCGCGGGACGTGGCCTAACAGGAGGTGATTTGTGATGAACCATATGAACAGCTGGATGAACGGATGGGGCGGTGGTGGGATGTGGGGCTGGGCGGTGCTGGGCGCGGTGATTGTGGCCTTGCTGTTCGTCGCGATCAGCAGGCGGGCCAACAAATGAACGGGTGATCAGTGATCCGTCCCGTCGCTCGGCAAACCGCGGAGCGCCGGGGTTGCGGCGATCCGCGAGCGGGGTCCGAAGCTCTCATCGCCAGATCGAGCGCCGCTGCCAGGACCATGAAACAGGCATGCTCACGCCAATGGAGCGACTCGAAATGAATTCCACCACCGATCAGCCCAACGCTCCCGCTGCCAGGCCACCCACCAAGCCCCTGGCGAACGACGAGTTCAAATCGCTGCCCATGCCGGAACTGCTGGCCCGACTGGAGACGTCACCGAACGGCCTCAGTCAGGCCGAAGCGCAAAAGCGACTGGCAAAATACGGGCCGAACGAGCTCGAGGAAAAGAAGACCAGTCTGCTCCTGAAGTTCCTCGGCTATTTTTGGGGACCGATTCCGTGGATGATCGAAGGGGCTGTGATTCTGTCGGGCGTGGTCCGGCACTGGCCGGATTTCTTCATCATCCTGGTCTTGCTCGTCGCCAATGCGGTGGTCGGTTTCTGGGAGGAACGCGAAGCGGGCAATGCCATCGCCGCGCTCAAGGCCAAGCTGGCGATCACGGCCCGCGTGAAACGCGACGGGAAGTGGGTGACCCCGGCAGCGCGTGACCTCGTGCCTGGAGACGTCATCCGCCTCCGTCTGGGCGACATCGTGCCGGCGGACGCGCGTCTGTTGGCCGGCGATCCGGTCGAGGTCGATCAGTCCGCGCTGACGGGCGAGTCGCTGCCCGCCGAGCGCAAACCGGGCGAGGCGGTTTTCTCCGGCTCGATCGTGCGCCAGGGCGAGATCGAGGCGCTGGTCTACGGCACCGGTGCCAACACGTACTTCGGCAAAACGGCGTCGCTCGTCCAGGAGGCGCACACCGTCAGCCATTTTCAAAAGGCCGTTCTGAAAATCGGAAACTATCTGATCGTCCTCGCGGTGGCGCTCGTCGCCGTGATCATCGCGGTGGCCATCTTCCGAGGAGATCGGATCCTCACGACGTTGCAGTTCGCCCTGGTGCTGACTGTCGCCGCGATCCCCGTGGCGATGCCGACCGTGTTGTCGGTCACGATGGCGGTCGGAGCCCGCCTGCTGGCCAAGAAACAGGCGATCGTCAGCCGGCTGGTGGCGATCGAGGAACTGGCGGGCGTGGACGTGCTGTGCGCAGACAAGACCGGCACGCTGACGCAGAACAAGCTGACGCTCGGCGACCCGTTCAGCGTCAGCGGCGTCGCCGCCGAACAGGTCGTTCTCGCCGGCGCGCTGGCCTCCCGGGCGGAAAACAACGACACCATCGACCTCGCCGTGCTGGGTGGACTGAAGAACAAGGACGCGCTCCAGGGGTATCAAGTGGAGCACTTTCAGCCGTTCGATCCGGTGCACAAGCGCACCGAGGCCTCCGTCAAGGGCGGAGACGGAAAAGCCTTCAAGGTCACGAAAGGCGCGCCGCAGGTCATTCTGGCGCTGTCGGCCAATGTCGCTCAGGTGAAGACCGCCGTCGAAGGCGCGGTCAACGCCTTCGCGGCACGGGGTTTTCGTTCGCTCGGCGTGGCGCGGGCGGAGGGCGACGGCCCCTGGCAGTTTCAGGGCGTGCTGCCGCTGTTCGATCCCCCCCGCGAGGATGCCGAGGCCACGGTCGCGACCGCGCGCCTCATGGGAGTGAAAATCAAGATGGTGACAGGCGATGCCCTGGCCATCGCCCAGGAAACCGCGAAGAAGCTGAAAATGGGCGCGAAGATCCTCGATGCCAGCGAGCTGGGCGACGCGAAGCGCGTCGAGACCGGCCCGGTGGCCGACTCCATCGAGCAGGCGGACGGTTTTGCGCAGGTGTTTCCCGAACACAAATTCCACATCGTCGACGTGCTGCAAAAACGCGGGCATATCGTAGGCATGACCGGCGACGGGGTGAACGACGCGCCGGCGCTGAAAAAAGCCGACTGCGGCATCGCGGTTTCGGGTGCGACCGATGCGGCCCGCGCCGCCGCCTCCATCGTGCTGATGACGCCGGGACTCTCGGTGATCATTGACGCGATCAAGGAGAGCCGGAAGATCTTCCAGCGGATGAACAGCTACGCGATCTATCGCATCGCCGAAACGCTCCGCGTGCTCCTGTTCATGACCCTGTCCATCCTGGTCTTCAATTTCTACCCGGTGACCGCGGTCATGATTGTGATGCTGGCGCTGCTGAACGACGGCGCGATCCTGTCGATCGCCTATGACAACGTTCGCTACAAGGACCAGCCGGAGGCATGGAACATGCGGATGGTGCTGGGCATCTCCTCGGTGCTGGGTGTGATCGGGGTCGTCTCCGCCTTCGGCTTGTTCTATCTCGGTGAGCGGGTCTTTCACCTCGACCGCGCGCACATCCAGACGCTGATGTACCTGAAGCTTTCGGTGGCCGGACATCTGACGATCTTCCTCACGCGCACCCGGGGGCCGTTCTGGTCGCACCCCCCCGGACGGGTCCTGTGGGTGGCCGTTGTCGGCACCCAGATCGTCGCCACGCTGATCGCGGTCTATGGTGTGTTCATGACGCCGCTGGGATGGAGTTGGGCGCTGTTCGTGTGGGGCTACGCGCTGGTGTGGTTCCTCGTGAACGATCGCTTGAAGCTGCTCGCGTATTCGATTTTCGACCCCGTCAAGCCCCGGCCCGCGTCCGCAACGACACCGCAGATCGCCAGCCGAGCCTACGAGCTTTACGAGCAGCATGGCCGTCACGACGGCCACGCGGCCCAGGACTGGCACGAGGCCGAGCGGGATATCCTGGAGGGCAAACCCAAAAAATGACGATCCAATCCAATGATTTCCGGGTCCGGCCCGGGCGAGAGATCGACCTCGACAAGTGGCCGACGGTCGTGAAGCCGTACTGCAAGTCGAAGAAGGAATATCAGAAACTCCTGCGGCATCAGGTGGAGGAGTTGAGTTCGCTTCAGCAGCTCCATTACGCATCCAACCGCTATGCCGTGCTGTTGATCTTTCAGGCAATGGACGCCGCCGGCAAAGACGGCGCCATCCGGCACGTGATGTCCGGAGTCAACCCTCAGGGCTGCGAGGTGTTCAGCTTCAAGCAACCCAGCGCCGCCGAGCTGGAACACGACTTTCTTTGGCGCACGACGCGTGCGCTGCCCGAGCGAGGACGGATCGGCATCTTCAACCGGTCCTATTACGAGGAGGTGCTGATCGTCCGGGTCCATCCGGAAATCCTGCGCACCGAACGCCTGCCGGATGGGTTGCGCGACGAGCACACAGTCTGGAAGGAACGCTATCGTTCCATCGTGGAGCTGGAAGAACATCTCCACCGGAACGGCACCAGGATCATCAAATTCTTTCTTCACCTGTCGAAGGAGGAACAGCGCCAGCGTTTCCTCGCCCGGATCGATGATCCGGACAAGAACTGGAAGTTCAGCCTGGCCGACGTCAAGGAACGGGAATTCTGGAAGGAGTACATGAAGGCGTACGAAGCCTGCCTGAGTGCGACGAGCACATCGGCTGCACCCTGGTATATTGTTCCCGCCGACGACAAGAAAAACGCCCGGCTGATCATCTCGCAGATTATCCTCGACGCCTTCCACGAGCTGAAAATGTCACACCCGAAATCCAGCGCAAAACGCCGCCATGAGCTGCTGGCGATTCGCAAGCGGCTGGTGCGGTAGCGCTCGATCGGTCCGCCCGCCCGCATCCTGCGAAATGGAAATGCGCATGCACCTTGGGCGTAAGGACAAAGCCGCATGCGTCCCCATGTCAGGCTGCGGGCTATTCCGGATGGTTTCAAACGCATCCGCAGGTTAGGTTGAAACACGCCTTGGGCGATGGACGAATACCTGGCTTCAACCGGATGCAAACCTTCGGACGAACTCTTGCTTGCATTGGCGCACTGACCTTGGTGGCCATCGCGGTGTTCGCCGTCGTGGTCGCGACCGGCGTGTACAGCGCCGGTGCCTCCAGCCCGCACAGCAAGGCGGTGAGTGCGCTGCTCGACACAGCGATGGAACGCTCGGTCCGCTGGCATGCCAGATCCGTCACCGTGCCGCCGGGGATCGACGTGCACGACGTGAAACTCGCCCAGAGTGCCGTGTCCGCTTACAACGAGATGTGCCGGGACTGCCATGGTGCCCCCGGGCGGAAGGCCGAGCACTGGACGGTAGGGCTGTATCCGAGCGCACCCGACCTCACCGACGCGTCCCAGGAACGGCAATGGAGGGACGAAGAAGTGTACTGGATCATCAAAAACGGGATCAAGGACACGGGAATGAGTTCCTTCGGAGCCACCCATGACGAACACGAATTGTGGGCGCTCACCGCGCTCGTGCGTCGGTTCCTGACGATGAGCCCGGAGCAGTATCGGGCCTGGACACAGACAGCGCCACACGACTCGGACGAAAAGCCCGCCACCGCCGAAACCAAATAGAGGGCTGGGATCGGGAGGTTTTCGTAAATCCGCACGCGACGGTGTGCCTGCCATGAAACCGTCCGTTGCGTCGACGGCACCGGCTCTCCCCAGGTCGTCGAACCCGCCCATCCCGAGCCTTCGGGCGCGACCGGTCTGGACCAACGCCGCGCCCACCTCGCGTGACATCTCGTCGACCGTGGACACGTCACCGCATCAGGCTGATTTCGCTGCGCCTTTACGCCGCGTGGTGATCGACGTTCTCGGGGCTGGTGCGCGCCAGGACATCCTTGGCTTGGGAGATCTCGGTCGCAGAGCCGTGGGCGATCAGAACAAACTGGTCGGTCTTCAGTGCCGTCTCATACCGGAGCCCTCGGCGGAATCTGGTCGGCCGCGACCGCGAGTGACTCGTCTTCAGGTTTTTCCGGGCGCTTGGGACCGCCTTTCGGATGTCCATTGGCGCTGTCCTGGCCCAACCCCATGGTCAGCGCGGCCATCCCGGCAAGGCCGCCCAGTTGCATACTCTCCACGGCGGTGCTGGGAACGCATGATCGTCTCGGAGGGCTCGGCGCCGGACGGCGCGCGGAAGTGCCAACATACTCCCAACGCTACGGCGGTCCCATGGGGTGTTGTGCTAGCGTCGGAAAAGATGGGCCAGCGGGCTGCTGAAAGAGGCCGCACTTCCGAACATGCTCGTCACCAGCACTTGATACAGGCAGCCTGAGCGGTCGATGAGGAGCGGATCGCGTCGCAAGGTGGGCGCCGTGGGTCGGTTTCTGCATTCAGCGATCACCGCGGGCAGACGGATGCGCGGTGCGGCGACGGACTGCGCCCACATCGCCCGACTCGCACTTCCACCGGCAGCGGGCCCGCCATAGGGAGGGTAAGGCCCCATAGCGAATCGGCCCCGGCGGGCGCATCATGCCCCCTGTCCGGGGAGACTCGGCACACCCGAATCCTGGCACACGCAAAACGGCGAAGGCCAGCAGCGGATAAGAACGAGAGGAAATATCACGTATGAAAAACCACCCACTGACGAAGTTCATCATCCCTTCCGGTTTTGCCCTCGCCCTGGCCCTGGTCGTCTGTGCACCGGTCCAGGCGCAGTCTCCCATGCCGGCGAATGGCCAGCCCATGATGAACCGTGGGATGGCTGATCACCGCCAGGCGATGATGCAGCGCTGCCAGACAATGATGGCCGACATGAAGGCGCAGGATGCTGAGATGACCGCCCAGGTCGCGAAGTTGAACAGCGCGCCGAAGGAGCAGAAAGTGGACTTGCTGGCGGCCATTGTCACCGACCTCGTGAAGCAACGCACGGCCATGAATGTGCGCATGCAGGAGATGCAGGGACAGATGATGATGTCGACGGGCAAGGAATCTATGCCCGCGCATTCAATGATGAACGGGATGGGCGAGAAACCGGTGGATGCGACGAAGGATCAGAAATAGTCCCGACGCGCCTCGATGTCTCACGCGAGGAATCCCTCGTGGGGCGCGTGACGTGGTCCAGCAGGAGGTAATTTATGATGAACCATATGAACGGATGGATGAACGGATGGGGTGGTGGGATGTGGGGCTGGGCAGTGCTGGGCGCAGTGATCGTGGCCTTGCTATTCGTCGCGATCAGCAAGAGGTCCAAGAGATAATCAGGCGGTCAGCGATCCGTCCCGTCGCTCGGCGAACGGGCGAGGAACTCTGCGCGATGCGCGAGCACAGGCACGGCGACAAAAGCGAACCTCCAACCGAGTGCGGGCGTGAGCAGGACGCCCCACGGCTGCCAGAGGAATGGCGCCGATGTTGTACCCGTCGCCCAAACAAGATTCTGGATCATCGGGGCGACGCGCTCGCGTGGTTTCTGCAGAACGATCGGTTGAAACTGCTCGCAGCTTCGATTTTCGACCCGGTCAAGCCGGCGCCCGCCTCCGCGTTCCCGGATCGCTGCGCGGGCCTACGAGCTTTACGAGCAGCGTGGCCGGCAGGACGGCCTCGCCGCTCAGGACTGGAGCTGGCCGTACTCTCGCGACCGCGATGCCGGGACCGATACCGACGGCGAAAAAAACTCTGCGACTACAGGCTGCCGCAGACCGGGCAAGGGACCAGCGGCAGATCGATCTGGCTGAGATTCACCGCCTCCAGCCGCTGCCGTCGCGCCTCGAAGCAGTGCCCGCAGGACGAGAACGCCTCGAGCCCCCAGGTGTCCGCGAAAACCCGGCCGCGGCCCAGCGCGAGCGCGGCCCGCTGGGTCGTTTCGAGCAGCGCGAGGGTTGGCGGATGAAACTCCCCTGATTCGCGGAGCCGCTCCATCGCGCCATTGCCGCCCCGCGTCGGGATCAGCACCACCGCGGTCGCGCCGCACCCGAACGCGAACTCGGCGGACTTCACCGCCCACTCCAGGCCCGAAAGCGCGTCGAGAAACGGCGGATTCACCAGGAGGAACGCGCGCAGCGCCATCTGCCCGGCGGCGAGAAGCTCCGCGGCCCGCGCGAACTGCGTCAGGTCGAACTTCTTGTTCAGCTTTGCCAGCACCTCCGGGTGCGCCGTTTCGAGGCCGAGCGCGACCTCGAGCGATCCGGACAGCAGGTCGCGCAGTTCCCGGGCCCGGTCGCCGACGAGCAACGGATGCGATTCCACCACCACCTGCCGCGCGAAGGCGAGCTGCCGGGCGATCGCGGCGTAATCGGCCGGCGGGATCGCCGCCGGGTCGAAGAAGCTGCCGCTGTTGTAGAGTTTCACCTGCACCGGCAGGCTCCCCGAGTCCGACCACGTCCTGACCGCAGTCTCGACCTGCCGGGGAATCGCGCCCCGCGGGACGACATCGCGGGTGGTGTCCTTCCACAGGTCGCACATCAGGCAGCGCCAGGGGCACTCGCGGTTGGTCAACAACACGACCCCGGAGGCGGCCACGTCGCCGGACGCCAGGCGCTCCCGTTCGAGGAAGACGCCGTGCGGCACGTTCGGATCCGGCGCGCCGGGGCGCGGCGGACGTTGCGCGAGAATCCAGCCCGTGCGGTCCCGCGCCGGATACGCGGAGGCGATCCCCTTCACTGATAGATCGCGAGATACTGGCGACGGTAATCGGACTCCAGCGTGCCCAGCCGGCGTCGCAGGCCCTCGACCGGGATCGCACCATGCTGGAACCGGCGCTTCGCGAAGATCGGCATGTCGATGCCGAAGTGCGCCTTGATCCCGCGCCGGGCGATTTCGCCTTTCAGCGAGTAGAGCCGGTCGACCGACATCGCGCTGAGCTCGGCGAACGGAATGCCCTCGGCGACGCCGACGACGGCCGGCCGCGTGAACGGGCTGAAGCCTTCGAAGCCAAAGTGCCGCGTGGGGGCATAGGTGCGCGTGTAGCTTCGGCTGAGCCCACCGCTGTAGGTCAGCGAATGCTTGATCCGACCGACGCCCCACCCTTCCTGGTACAGCATCAGGTTGTTGACGACGCTGCGGATCGTGAGCTCAGGATTCTCCTCGATCGGATAGTCCTTCATGTTCTCGTCGCCGCCGTCGCCGTCGACCAGGAGCTTCCATTCGGGATAGCGGGCGCGGATGCCGCGGCACAGCGCCAGCCCCATCGAGGCGCACTCGACGTCCAGCGGCTTGTAGTCCTCGAGCACGCGCAGCGTCTCCGCCGCGTCGAGCGATGCCGGATCGGCGTCGATCGTCTCGAGAAAGAGCCCGAGCCCAAGCCGGTCGAGAAATTCGCGGGCCTGCCGCAGATCGGGTCCGTCGCCGAAATTGAGCGTGAACGCCTTCAGCCGCGCCGGATTCAGCCCGAGCTGGCGCATCACCTGGTAGACCGTGAGGAAGACCGCGCCGCTGTCGACGCCGCCGGAAAAGCACACGCCGATCGGCTCGCGCTCCGGCACGTGCCCAAGCCATTTCGCCGTTTCGTCTGCCAGCGCGCCGATGTAGCTGCGGCCGATCACGTCGAGATCGGCCGGGAGGGCGTTGCGCACGGGTGTGAAGAAGCGGGTGTAGACGGGATCAGGGTCGGGGCAGCCGAGGAGCTGGATTTCGACCACGTAGTGCGCCGGGACCATCCGCGTGTAGCTGGGATGAAACTGCCGTTCCAATCCCTCGCGCCGCAGGCACTCCTGGATCTTGTCGATCCGGTCGGCGACGATCAGCGCCGGGCCCTCGCGGCGCTTGGCGAGGAAGTAGCGCATCGGCCGGTCGAGCGAACGCGCCATTCGTGCCCGTTTGCCCTCGCGCGCCACGATCGCGAACGAGCCATCGATCGCGAGCACGTCGGCGGCGGATCCGTTCAGGATGCGTGCGCGGGCCTCGTCCACCGTCATGTTGTTGAGGCGGTGGGTGGTCGGATCGATCAGGTCGACGAGCCGTTCGATGTATTCGTTCATGGGGAAAGGGGAAAATCGGCGAAGGCCGGCCGGCGCCGCCGGACCGAATTCGCAACGCAACGACTCGCCGCACAGAAGACAATGCGAAACAGCCCGGCCGCGTCGCCCCACGAGGCGGTCCGGTAACTGGCCCCCCGTTTGCAGCGATTCGCCCCTTTTCCGTTTTGTGCCCGCGGCCGGCCGGTAGAATCCGGTGATCTGTTTCCGGCCAGGTCGGAACCCGCTCCCGGGCCCGGCTTGGTTCCAGCGTTCAACGTGTACTCGCGTTCACAACACAAAGCGGAACCGCCTGTTCTCCGGCGGGCGCGTCCGCGTTTTCCCAACTCGCTCCGGCGGATACACGCGACACCACCGCAGTGTCCGGTCCGCCGCCTGCGCGCCGCGGTACCGGACGAACCGGCCGGGGCCGGCGGGATTCCGCTCTCGGCTCTAGACTCCCGGCTTTCAACTGCTAGCAAGTGAGCATGTCCAAGCGCCTCATCTGGGTAAGCGGTGCAATCCTGGCCATCGCGATCGCCGCCGGGGGGTTCTGGCTGCACCGGTCCTCGAACTCCTCCGCCGCATTCACGCGGCTAATGAATCGCGGCAACGGGCTGCTGGAAAAAGGCGATGCGACCGCCGCGATCGACCTCTACACCCGGGCGTTGCGGCTTTCGCCGGAGAGCACCGATGTCCGACTGAACCTGGCCAACGCCTATCTCCTGGCCAACCGGCCGGAGGAAGCGGTGCCGCTGTGCCGGCAGACGCTCGAACGCGATCCCAACAGCGCTGCGGCGTATTACCTTTTGGGTTGCGCCCTGCTCCGCGAGAACCAGCCCGGGCCGGCTGACGAGGCCTTCCAGCAATCGTGGAAGATCGATCCGGCGGTCCCGGCACTCGATTTCCAGACGGGCATGGCGCAGCAGGAACTCGGGCAGATCCCCGACGCGATCCGCGATTTCGAAAACGTCGTCCGGGCCGTGCCCGATCATCCCTCGGCCCACTACCAGCTGAGCCAGCTTTACCGGCGCGTCGGACGAACCGCGGATGCGAACCGCGAGATGCAGGAGCACTTGCGCATCCAGGCCCGTTCGCCCAGCCCGGCCGCCACCAGCGTGGCGGCGCTGGAACGATGCCAATACACCCAGCCGCTGTCGCCGTTCGTCCTCGGACAGCCGGACGCGCACGGAATTCCCGTCCACTTCACGGACGAGACCACCGCGGCGTTCGGTGCGCTCGCGCCCCGTGGCCGCGGTCCGCTCGCCATCGTCGACTACGACCGCGACGGGCGCCCGAGTCTTTTTGTGGCGGCCACGGGCGGTGAATTTCTCCTGTTGGACAACCGCGGCGGACATTTCGCACCGCTCGGCCGGCCGCTGCGCGTGCCCGCCGGGGCGAAGTATCGCGCCGCCCTGGCCGGCGACCTGGACAACGATGGCTTCGACGACGTCGTGGTCCTCGGCGAACGGGACTCCCGCGTTTTCAAGTTCTACGCTCACGGCCAGATTCGCGATGCGACCGCTGCGGCAGGCCTGACCGGGCTGAAGGCCAGCGCCGGGTTGCTCGCCGACCTGGATTTCACGGGCAACCTGGACCTGCTCGTGGTGAAGCCGAACGGCGCCGGCCTCGGTGTCTTCCGCAATCTCGGAAACTTTTTCTTCGACGGCAACTGGAGCGATTCCGGACTGCCGAAGGAATTGCCCGGCGCCACACAGGTGATGACGGAGGACTGGAACAACGAAGGTCTGCCCGGGGTGTTCGTCGCCCGGCAGGACGGCCCGCCCGAATATTTTGCGAAGAAGCGAGCGGCGGCGTTCGCGATCAGCAAGCAGACCGCGGGCTGGCCCTCCGGAGCCGCCATGAACACGGCAGACGTCGACAACGACCTGCGTCCGGACGCGATCATCGCGACCGCGTCGACCCTCGAAATCGTCGGTCGCGAGCCGGGGCGGAGGCTGAGTCTGCCACTGAACGGCTTTCACGTCACGGGGCTGCTGCTCACCGATTACGACAACGACGGCTGGCTCGACATCCTGGCCTATGGCCGCGGCGGCGTGCGGGTCTGGCGCAATGCCGGCCACGCCGGCTTCAACGACGTGACGAAGAAGCTGGGGCTCGATCAGGTTGGTCCAGTCGACGGCCTGGTCGCCGCCGATTTTGACGGCGATGGGGACACGGACCTCGTGACGAGTTCGGACACGGGGCTGCGCTTTTGGCGGAACGACGGTGGCAATCGGAACCTGCAGTTGAAACTGCGCCTCGCCGGCAACCGTTCCAATTCCAGCTCCCTCGGCGTTCGGGTCGAGCTGCTGGCGGGAAACTGGCGCACCAGCCGCACGGTCCGGCGGATCCCAATCGAGATTGGCGTCGGGCAGCACGCGCAACTCGACGCGCTCAAGGTGCACTGGTTCGACCTCTCGACAGCCCAGGTCGATGTGCCGGTCGGAAGAGGAATCTACACGGTGACCGAACCGACACTCCCGAGCGGATCCTGTCCCTATCTGTATGCGTGGGACGGGCACGGGTTCAATTTCGTGACCGACATCCTCGGCGCGGCGCCGCTCGGACTGCCGATGAACGAAAAGAGGTTCGTGCCGGCCGACCCCGAGGAACTGCTCGCGCTCGGTGACGAAGCGAAGTTCCCGCCACGGAACGGCGCCTTCGAGATCCGGATCACGGACGAGCTGCGCGAGGCGCTCTACCTGGACGAAGCGCGGCTCATCGCCGTCGACCACCCGCGTGGGACGGTCGTTTATCCGACGAGCAAGATGCTTCCCGCCCCACCCTTCCCGCAGCACGCCCTCTGGACGCTCCGTCCGCTCACCCCGCCCCGGCACGCGGTGCGCAGCGACGGGCTCGACGTCACGGCGGCGCTGGCCCGGGTCGACAATCAGATGGTTTCCCCGGTGCGGCTCCGCCGGTCGCAGCTGCGCGGGCTGGCCGAGCCGTTCTCGGTCACGCTCGATTTCGGTCCGCTGCCCGTTGCTCGTCCGCTGGTGCTGGCGCTGACCGGCTGGCTGCATTTCGGCGGCGGGATGGCCAACATTGCCGGGTCGATCGACCCGACGCTGCCGTTCCCCTTCCCGATGCTCGAGGCGGAACTGGCGGATGGAACCTGGCAAAAAGTGGACGTCGTCGTCGGCACGCCCGCCGGGAAAACGAAGACGATCCTCATCGACCTGGAGAACAAGCTGCCCGCCGGGACGCAACGGCTCCGGCTCGCCACCGCCTACGAGCTCTATTGGGACTGCGCGTTGCTGTGCGAAAAGGCCGATGCGTCGAACACGCATGAGATGCCGCTGCCTCCCGCCCGCGCCGATCTGCGATGGCGCGGGTATGCCCGCTATGCCGATCTGCCGCCATCGCTCCCTCTCACGCCGCTCTACGCGGAAGTGTCGCCGACGCCGCCGTGGGACCGGACGCCCGGCGGCTGGTTCACCCGGTACGGGCCGGTCGGGGATCTCGTGACGCAGCGCGACGACCGGCTGGCACTGCTCGCCGGCGGCGACGAACTCGCACTTTCGTTCGACGCCACGCGGCTGCCGGCGCTGGCGCCGGGGATGACGCGGGACTTCTTTCTTCACGTGGTCGGATGGGACAAGGATGCCGACTTCCACGTGGGTCACGGCTGGCAGCTCGAGCCATTGCCGTTCCAGGGGATGAACGACCAGGCTTACGGCCAGGAGCCGAGGCCCGCCCGGATCGACGATTCCTGGATCAAGGCCTACAACACGCGCTGGGTCGGCCCAGTCGTGGTGCGCCCCGCCGGCAAACTGCGCCCGACACCCTGAAGCGGCATGCACGACACCAGCGGCTCTCCGGTGAGATCGAGACGTTTTTCCCCACTCCAGCGGATGCAGCGGGCCCTGCGCCGCGGTGCGCTGCTCGGCGCCGCCACGGCGACGCTCGCCCTCGGCGCCCCCACAGATGGAGCCGCGACGCCCCCGTCGCGGAAGACACCCGGCGAGGACGTCGCGTCCCCGAACCAGCGCGTTGGGGACTACCGAGCCGAAGCCGACAACGGACATTCGCTCCACCTGGTTGCGGTGCCGTCGACCGGCGGCATCGAAAGCGCCCCGCTCGCTCCCCGCTCGGGGCCGCGCGGCCGGACGCTCTTCGTGATCGTTCCGCCCGAGGACAGCGGCGTGCGCGCCGAGAACAAGTACGACGATCCCGAGATGTGGGGCCGGCGTTCGCGCGAGTTCGATCTCGGCGGCATCGGCACCGGAGTCGCCATCGGTGATTACGACGGCGACGGCCGGCCGGACCTGTTCATCGTCAGCAAGACGGAGAGCTGCCGGCTCTTTCGCAATCTCGGCAACTGGAAGTTCGAGGACGTCACGGAAAAGGCCGGCGTCGGCGACCACGGCGCGGAGGCGCGGATCTGGAAGCAGGGCGCGACCTTCGCCGACGTGAACAACGACGGGCTCCTCGACATCTACGTCTGTCGCTTCAACGCGCCGAACCTGCTCTACATCAACCAGGGCGACGGCACGTTCAAGGAGGAGGCGCACGCCTACGGCCTCGATGTGAAGGATGCGAGCGTCATGGCCGATTTCTGCGATTACGACCGCGACGGCTGGCTCGACGTCTTCATCCAGACCAATGTGCTCGACGCGGTGGGAAGTCCGCAGGGCCAGCGCGACTATCTCTTTCACAACAACCGCGACGGCACCTTCACCAACGTGACCGACCGATCCGGCGTGGCTCCCGGGCCGACGCACGGAAACTCGGCCGCCTGGTGGGATTTCGACGACGACGGCTGGCCCGACCTGTATGTGGCGAACGATTTCGCGGTGCCCGACGCGCTGTACCGCAACAACCACGACGGCACGTTCACGGACGTGATCGCCCGGGTGGTGCCGCGCACGCCCTATTCGTCGATGGGCTCGGATCTCGGCGACGTGAACAACGATGGCCGGCTCGACTTGCTGGTCGCGGACATGGCGGCGACCACCCACGTGAAGGATCAGCGCACGATGGCGGAAACCCGGGCGCGGCTGCGCCCACCCGAGGAAGGATCGAACGAGGTTCGGCAGCTGCCGTACAGCGCCCTGTATTTGAACACCGGGACGGGCCGGTGCCTGGAGGCGGCCCTCCTCACGGGCCTCGCGTCGACCGACTGGACCTGGTCGCCGCGCTGGGAGGATCTGGACAACGACGGGCGCCAGGACCTGTACGTCACCAACGGCATGTATCGGGAAATCCACAACCAGGACCTGATCGGCCGCCGGTCGATGGCCGGCAGCATGGCCGGCGCGGGGCAGATCGTGCGGAACAGCCCGCCGCTGGCGGAGACGCACCTCGCCTTCCGCAACCTCGGCGGCCTGCGCTTCGAGAACGTTTCGGCCGCCTGGGGACTGGACCAGAAAGGCGTCAGTTTCGGGTCGGCGTTCGGCGACCTGGACGGCGACGGCGACCTGGACCTGGTTTACAGCAACTACCGGGCGGGGCCGACGCTGCTGCGCAACGACAACGACACCGGCCATCGGGTGATCCTGGCGCTCCGCGGCACCCGGTCCAACCGCCTCGGTATCGGGGCCAAGGTGACGCTGGAAAGCGCCGCGGGCATCCAGGTCCGGGTGCTGACGCTGGCGCGCGGGTTCATGTCGAGCAGCGAACCGATCGTCCACTTCGGGCTGGGCGAAGATGCCGTGGTCCGGCGGCTGAGGGTGTGGTGGCCGAGCGGAGCGACGCAGACGTTCGAGAACCTGCCGGCTGACCGGCGGTTCACGATCACCGAGCCCTCGTCGCCGCCGGCGGCTCCCGCCCCCGCCCCCACCCGGGCGGAAACGCAATTCACCGAAACGAGCGTGGCCAACCATCTCTCCTGGACGGCGCCCGAAGAGCCGTACGACGAGTTTCTCGACCAGCGATTGCTGCCGATGGGGCTCAACCGCCGCGGGCCGCCAATCGCCGTCGGCGACCTCGACGGCAGCGGGCGCGACGGCGTTTGCATCGGCGGCACCACGCGGGAGCCCCTGCGCGTGCTCGTGCCGGGTGGGGCGGAAGGCTGGACGCCCGTGGCCTCGCCGGCGCTGAACGCCCCGCCCGCGGTGGATGACGGGCCGTTGCTGCTGTTCGATGCCACCGGCGCCGGCCGGGCGGACCTGCTCGTGACGGCCGGCGGAGCCAGTCAACCCGCCGGCGCGCCGGAGTACCAGCCGCGCCTGTATCTGAACGATGGGCATGGGCACTTCGAACCGGCGCCGGATGGCACGCTGCCGCCGCTCTCGATCAGTGCCGGCGCAGCGTGCGCCGCCGACTTCGATCACGACGGACACCTCGACCTGTTCATCGGGGGGCGCGTGCTGCCCGGACGTTACCCCGCCGCACCGACCAGTGTGCTGCTGGCGAACCGCGGGGGAAAATTCGTGGACGTCACCGACGAAGTGGCGCCGATGCTGCGCACCGTCGGGATGGTCACGGCGGCTCTCTGGAGCGACGTCGACGGTGACGGCTGGCCGGACCTGCTGCTGACGCTCGAATGGGGCGAGGTGAAGTATTTCCACAACGACGCCGGAAAGAAGTTCGAGGATTGGACAGAGAAGGCGGGCTTCGCGTCGGCGGGAACGGGCTGGTGGCGGTCGATCGCGACGGCGGATTTCAATGGCGACGGGCGCCCCGATTACGCCGTGGGCAACCTGGGACTGAATACACAGTATCACGCCGATCCGGAGCATCCCGCGCTGCTCTTCTCCGGTGATTTCGCCGGTCGTGGGTCCACCGAGACCGTCGAGGCGTACTACGAGGATGGGCGGCTCTATCCCTGGCGCAGCCGCACCGATCTCGGCGCCGCGATTCCCTCCGTGCTCCGGCGTTACCGCTGGAACAACGACTACGCCGCGGCGACGCTGCCGGAAATCCTCGGCGCCGACCGGCTGGCGGCGGCGACGCGCCTGGCGGCGACGGAGCTGCGCAGCGGCGTGTTTCTCAGCCAGCCGGACGGACGGTATCGCTTCGAGTCCTGGCCGCGCATCGCCCAGATCGCTCCGGCCGACGGGCTCGTCGCCGGAGATTTCGACGGTGACGGGCATGCGGATCTCTACGTCGTGCAGAACTCGTACGCACCGGCCACAGCCATCGGCCGCTTCGACGGCGGCTTGAGCCAGATGCTCCGTGGGGACGGTCAGGGGCATTTCGCACCCGTGCCGCCGATCGAGAGCGGGTTGATTGTCCCCGGGGACGCCAAGGCGCTGGCGCTGGTCGATCTCGATGGCGACGGCTGGCCGGACTTCCTGGTGTCGCGCAACGGAGAGGCGACGCTGGCGTTTCGCAACCGGGGCGTGGCAGAGCGGCACTCCCTTCGCGTTGTCCTTCGAGGGCAGCCCGGAAATCCGCAAGCGGTCGGCGCCCGGGTCACGGCCGAGTACGCCGATGCCACGACACAAACCGCCGAAGTTTGTGCGGGCTCGGGCTATTACAGCCAGTCGACGGCCGCGCTGTTCTTCGGCTTCACGGATCGGAATCCGCTGCGAAGGCTGCGCGTCCGGTGGCCGTCAGGTGCGACGACGACCAGCCCCGACTGGGCCGGCAGGATACCAACGTCCATCCTGCTGACCACGCCGGCCCAGTAACCGAGCCCGCGCGAATCGCCATGCGTCGTGGTTGACCCGCGAACCGGACCGCTCGAGGGACGACCTCCGTGTAGTCCGCGCACATCCGCCGCCCCTCGCGCCTCCGCCGTAGGAGCCTGCTCGCAGGCGATGCCTTGGTCTCCGTCGTAGGAGCCTGCTCGCAGGCGATGCCTTGGTCTCCGTCGTAGGAGCCTGCTCGCAGGCGATGCCTTGGTCTCCGTCGTAGGAGCCTGCTTGCAGGCGATGCCTTTCGCCTCCGTTGTAGGAGCCTGCTTGCAGGCGATGCCTTTCGCCTCCGTCGCGGGGCCACGCTCGCACCGCCCCTCGCAGACCGGACGGAGCCGGTCCTTCCATTGTCGATCCGCGGTGCATCCCCGTCATCGACCCGCGAACCGGCTCGCTGGAAACACGACCTCCGTGTCGTCCGCGGACTTCCGGAAAAACAGGCCACGGCCGAGGTTCCATTCGCCCCAAAATTCCGTCCATTCACCACAAGTCGCTGGTGATCCGGACACGAAGCTGCCGCCATTAGGGCGACTTAATGCCCCTGCCCTCCAGCATAAGCATACCCCTATGAATTCACCGAAACGGGATGGCGTATTCGCTATCCACGGACGACGGGCGCTGTGGCTGCTCGCGTTGGCCCTGACGGCGTGCACCCCGAAGTCGGACGAGCCGGTGAGCGACACCCCGCGGCGGGTTTCCTTCTCCGTGACCCCTCCCATCCCCGCCGGCGCGGATGACCTGTTCGAGGATGTCACCGCCAAGGCGCGGATCGATTTCGTCCAGCAGTTTTGCGACGACCGCATCGCCAACATCCTCGAATCCAATGGCTCCGGCGTGCTGGTTTTCGACTACGACAACGACGGGTACATGGACCTCTTTTTCGTCAATCCCGGAACACTCAAGGGGGTGACTCACGAGGCGCCGGGAACCGGCCGGGAGCCGAGCCGGCTGTACCACAACAATCGCGACGGCACGTTCACCGACGTGACGAAACAGGCCGGAGTCGGCGGCGATCGTTTCGGCATCGCCGCGGCGGCGGCCGACTACGACGGCGATGGCCGGACGGACCTCTACGTCGTCAACGTCGGGAGAAACACCCTCTACCACAACAACGGCGATGGGACATTCACCGACGTGACCGACCGCGCCGGCGTGGGCGACATGGGCACGGGCATCGGCGCCACGTGGCTCGACGTCAACAACGACGGCAAGCTGGACCTGTACGTGGCCAACTACCTGAGCTTCGATCCGGACTACAAGCTCTTCTACAACCCGACGAGCTATCCGGGGCCGCTGGCCTACAAACCGGAGCGGGACGTGCTCTACCTCAACAACGGCGACGGCACGTTCACCAACGCCAGTGAATCCGCGGGGATATGGGCCCTCCCGCCGCACCGCACCATGTCGGTGTGCCCGGTGGATTACAACCGGGACGGTCACGTGGACCTCTATCTCAGCAACGATGCGACTCCGAACATGCTGCTCGTGAACGACGGCCACGGGCATTTCCACGACGAAGCCGTCAAGCTCGGCGTCGCGTTCAATTCCCTCGGCGAGGCGGCCGGCTCGATGACCGCCGCCATCGGCGACTGCAACGGCGATCGGATCCAGGACATCCTCGTCTCGCGCCTCGGCTACGGCTCGCTGTACACCGGCACGAAGCAGGGCGATTTCATCGACCGGATGATGGCGTCGGGCCTGGGCGTATTGACGGCGCAGTACGTCGGATGGGGATGCAACTTCATCGATTTCGACAACGCCGGAAAGCTGGACGTGTTCATCGCCAATGGGGACCCGTACCGGATGGTCGGCTGGCAAAGCCTGCTGTTGGAGAACGACGGCCAGGGCAATTTCCGCAATGCGGTGGTCAAGGGTGGCGCGTATTTTCAAACGCCGGTCCGGGCGCGCTCGAGCGTCGTGCTGGATTACGACAACGATGGCCGGATGGACCTGCTGGTGGGATTGATGGGCGATCGGCCGGTCCTGCTGCACAACCGCGACCGCTCCGGCAATCACTGGATCACCCTGGCGCTCCACGGAACCAGGAGCAACCCGGCGGGCTGGGGTTCGTTCATCGAGTTGACGGCCGGCGGGAAAACCGTGCTGCAGGAGAGTCGCTGCCCCTCCGCCTTCCTCAGCCAGGGGGACCCGCGCATCCACTTCGGGCTTGGCCAGGCGCCGGTCGTGCAACGAATCCAGATCACGTGGCCCAGCGGCACGGTCCAGACACTGACCGATGTTCCGGCCGACCAGATCCTTCAGGTGACCGAGCCCCAATCCCGATGACTCTGCGCACCTGCATCGTTCTCGCCGCGACCGTCGCCCTGCTGACGGGCTGCCATCCCGCGGCACCCGCCCCGGAGGGCTCTGTGGTCCTCACGGAAACGCCCGCCGGCGCCCCACCTCCGGCGGAGGCGACGTCGCTGGACGTCCGATATCCGCCGGGAAGCCGCGTGGTCCTGCTGGTTCCTCCATTTCGCACGGATGCGGTCCGCGAGCTTTCCCGCGGGCTGCTCGCCGCCGGCGATCCCTGCGTTTCGTGGGATGGCCGCTGGGTTTATTTCGTCGGCAAGAGCACGGACAACGCCGACTGGCAGATCTACAAGGTCGCCTCCGGCGGCGGCCGTCCCGAGCGCGTGACCCAGATGCGCGGCGGCGCGATGGACCCCGCGGTCGCCGCCCACGATGAGCTGGTCTTCAGCTCCCCCGTGCCCAAGGCCGGCCGCGTCTGGGACACCGGCGAACCCGCCGCGCTCTATGGCCAGCTCCCGGGCCAGCCGTCCCGGCGGCTCACCTACGGCCTCGACAGCACGGTCGGCGCCACTGTCCTGCGCGATGGACGCATTCTCTTCGTGACCGCCAGGCCTCGTGACGACCGCGGTGCTCCGCGACACCTCTGCCTTTTCACGATCAACAACGACGGCACGGAGGTCTCCGCTTATGCCGGCCAGGACGACGGCGTGGATTTCGTTCGTCGTCCGCGCGAATTGGCCGACGGCAGGATCGCTTTCCTCGCGTCGCATACGGAGGCGCCCGGCGGCACGGACTGGGCCGAGTGCGTGCGTTCCGCCGCGCCCTTCGCAACGCGTGGCAACCTGTTCCCGTTCCCGGCCGCCGGTATCCGCTCGGTGGGGTCGGCTCCGGACAACGATCTGCTGGCCTGCATCGAAACGCGCAGCCTGGCCGGGCGGATGATGGCGCCCAACGCCGCGGTCTACCGCATCGCCGCCCGCGCCGCGGGCATCGGCACTCCGATCTTCGACGACCCCCGGTGGAACTGCATCGAGGCCACCTTCGTCCAGGCGCGGCCGGAACCCGCCGGACACACGACCGCGGTGATGCCCGGCGCGTCCCGCGGCACCGTGCTTTGCCTCAACGTCAACGACAGCTGTGAACCTGCCGCCGGTGGACAGCCGGCGCCGGCGGCTGAGCTGCGGGTCTTTGCCATCGCGGGTTCAGGCCAGCAGCGAATCCTCGGGAAGGTGCCGGTGGCGCCCGACGGTTCCGTGCTCGCGTATCTTCCGGTCGGCGTGCCCCTCGGCTTCGACACCCTCGACGCCGGCGGGCGCGTGCTCCGCCACCAGCCGGCGTTCGTCTGGTTGCAGCCCGGAGAAAACCGCGGCTGCGTCGGCTGCCACGAGGCGCGCAACCACGCGCCCCGAAACATCCGTCCGCTGGCCACGCAGCGCGATCCGGCGCGCCTGGACCTCGCCGACCCAATCTCCACCCCCCGCGTCGCCGCCCCATGAAGCTCAAACGAATCACTCTGATCGCAACGTGGGTGGTGCTGGTGGGAGGCGCGGCGACCGTGGGCGGATACGCCGGACTGCGCGACCACGAGCGCGTCAAGACGGGCAAGCCCGATCTCGGCTTCATCTCCTGCACCGATTGTCACGGCGCCAGCCTGCAAAAACTGCCGTGGGCGAAACCCCGTCCGCACCACGAGGCGCCCGGCGGAATCGTCGTGTCGCCAGACGGGAAGACGCTGTACATCGCCCTGGACGACAAGGACGAGGTCGCCGAGGCGGACGTGAGCTCGCTCACCGTGACCCGCCGGGTGAAGGTGCCGGGCGGGCCGTTCGGTCTGGCGCTGGACAAGACCGGCCAGCATCTGTTCGTGGCCTGCCCGCAGCAGGACCGGGTCGCGGTGCTCGACACGCGTGACCTCGTGGAGCAGGCCAGCGTTCCGGTCGGCGTTCGTCCGACCGACATCGCGTATTGCCAGACTCCGGACGGCGAGCGGTTGATCGTCCCCAATTCCGGCAGCGACGACATCTCCGTGCTCTCCGTCTCGCCGTTGAGCGAGCTGGTGCGGCCGGCGGCCGGGCGCGAACCGTATGCCGTCGCGGTCTCCGGCGACGGCCGCCGCGTCTACGTTGCCAATCGGATGGCGATCCACGACCAACTGCTCACTCCGCCCTACTCCGAGGTGACGGTTTTGGATCCGGCCAACGGACACGTCATCGACCGAAAACAACTGCACTCGGCCCACCTGGCGGAGGGCATCAGCACCGTGCCCACGCGGGGGTGGATCCTGAATTCCCTCGTCAAGGTGCGGAACCTGGTCCCGATCACCCAGGTGAAGGACGGCTGGGTCATGTCCTCCGGACTGGCGATCTCGCAGCCGGACGGCGAGGTGACCCAGATTCCGCTGGACGAGGCGAACGCCTATTTCCCCGATCCGTCGGGCGTCGTCGCCAGTCCCGATGGCAGGCGGGCGTACGTCGCCTCCGGTGGCGCCGACGTCGTCACGGTCCTCGACCTGGACTGGTTGAGCGCCTGGCTGGCGAAGGCCAGCGCCGCCCAGCGGAGCGACGCCGTCCGGGACATGGCGATGTCCTGGCGCTACGTGGTCGCCCGGATTCCGACCGGCTGCAATCCACGACACCTGGCGCTTTCCCCTGACGGCCGCCGGTTGTTCGTGGCGGAACGGCTCGACGACCGCGTGCTCGTGGTGGATACGGCCAGCCTGAAGCCGATGGGCCGGATCGTCCTGGGTGACGGCGGCCGGAACGATCCCATCCGGCAGGGCGAGCGGGTCTTCACGCGGGGAATGTACACGTTCCAGGGGCAATTCTCCTGTCGCTCCTGCCACCCCGACGCCCACGTCGACGGGCTCTCCTATGATTTCGACGGCAGCGGCGTCGGCGACAATCTGCTGGACAACCGCAGCCTGTGCGGCGTCGCCGGCACGGCGCCGTTCAAGTGGAACGGGAAGAACCCGACGCTGCAGTTCCAGGACGGCCCGCGGTTTGCGCGGGTGTTGATGAAGACGGATCCGATCCCGTCGGCGCGACTGGACGAGCTCGCGACCTTCATCGAACACAACCCGCCCACGCGCACCATCCCGTGGAGCCGGGTGGGCAAGCCGCTCACGCCGGCGGAGGAACGCGGCCGCAAGCTCTTCTTCGCGACGCAGCGCAGCGACAACGGCGCGCTGATTCCCGTCGCGCGGCGTTGCCAGACCTGTCATCGGCCGCCGCTCTTCACGGACCGACTGCTCCGGTCGGTGGGCACGGCCCCGACCCCTGAATTCAAGGCCGGCGTCGACACTCCGCACCTGCTCGGGATCGCGGCCTCGGCACCCTACCTGCACGACGGCCGGGCGAAGACGCTGGAGGAACTCTGGACCACGTACCAGAAGGACGACCTGCACGGCGTCAGCAGCTACTGGTCGAAGGAACAGCTCAACGACCTGGTCGAGTACTTGAAGACACTCTAGAGGCGCACCCCATGAAAATCCCACCCAACCCGTCGGCCCGCGCTTTCGCGGCCGTTGTGTTTGTCTTCTCGCTGCTTCCCGGAGTCGGCGCTCGCCTGCTGGCCGCGACGAACCCCGCGGAAACAGCGACCTTCCCGATCCCGCTCGTGGCGCGGTTCGAGAACTTCGGCGAGAAGGACGGCCTCCCGTCGCACAAGGTGCATTCCGTCCTGAAAGCCAGCGACGGCCGACTGTGGCTCGGCACGAGCAACGGCCTCTGCGTGCGCGAACCGGATGGCAAATTCCGGCGCTACGGGAAGGAGAATGGCTTGAGCCACCCGACGGTGCTGTGGATCGCCGAGGACACCGTCAGCGGCGACCTCTGGCTCGCCACCATGCAGGGACTGACCCGCTTCAGCGGGGGCCAGTTCACCGCCTTCACGCAGACCAACAGCGGGCTCCCGAACAACGTCGTCTACGCCGTGGCGGTCATCGACGGCACGGTCTGGACCGCGACCGCCGCCGGCACCGGCGCGTACAATCTCAAGAGCAAGAGCTGGAAGATCTACGACCAGAACAACACGGTGATGGAAGAGCCCTGGTGCTACTCCATCGCCGCGGGCAAGGGGGTCGTCTATATCGGCGTCTGGGCCGGCGGCATCGTGGAGCACGATCCCCGCACCGGCAGCTTCAAGGCCTATCGGGATCCCGACGGTGATTTTCAGTTCCAGTTGACGCCCGACAGCGGCCCGATTGTCGACGTCACTTCCGGCGTCGCGTTCGGCGACGGCATTCTCTGGCAGTCCACCTACTTCGGGCTCTCCCGCTACGACACGAAGGAGGCGACGTGGCGGACGTGGGTCCAGGACAAGACGCCGCTGGTGTCCAACTTCATCAACACCGTCTTTGCCCGTGGTCGGGTCGCCTGGCTCTCCACCGACCGTGGCGTATCCGTGACCGACGGTACAGACTGGGTCAACTACGTCGTCGATGAGAACGGCCAGGGCGTGAGGCGGATCTACCGGCCCGGGAAGGAGCCGGAGACCCGCGCCATGACGACGGCGCTGGTGGATGGTTTTGTGACGGCCGTCTGGGCCGATGACCACGAAGCCTGGATCGCCACCTCCAACGGCGTGAGCCACGGCGTCTTCGCCCTGCCCGCCGACTCACCGATCGCGGCGTCGAACCCTTGAGCCCGTTCATCCTCCCGGAGGCTCCCATGAAAATCCTTGCCCTGTGTCTGCTGGCGCTCGTCGCCGCCGCTCCCGCCACTGCCGGAGAAACCAAAGCCGCCGCGCCGGCGGCTCCGACGCCGGCCCCATCGCCAGCCGCGACGGCAGCGTCGCCTCGCTTCATCTACGGCACGCCAGGCGAAGAGTACCCATACTACGTCGGGCTGCCGAAGGAGCTCTGGCCGTATCGGAACCTGGAGCCGTACGAACGCTTCTTCATCACGCGCATGCCGTTTCGCGGACCCGGCCGCGATTTCCCCCCTTCGCCGGATCTGAAGTCGCTCAAGATCGGGTTGCTCGATTCTCCGAAGTACGGCCCCAATTGGGAACGGAGCGTCCGGACGCGCGAAGGCGTCCTCCTCGCGGTCGAGGAAGCAAACCGCGTTCGCCAACCGGGCGAACTCCCCTTCGAAGTCGTCGAACGCGAAGGCATGGCCCAATGGGGCGGCGCTGCCAACGTCACCTCGGATCTCGCCGATGATCAGGTGCTGGGCTTCCTCGGCACGATCGACGGCGCCGAGGCGCACGTCGCGCTGCGCGTCACGCTCAAGACCGAAGTCGTGATGATCAACACCTCGGACCCGGATCCGACGTTGACGGAAACGAACATTCCCTGGCTCATCCGCGTCTTTCCCGACGATCGACTCGAGGAGGCGAGACTGGCCGAGCTGGTCGTGCACCAGTTGGGCTGCCAGCGCATCGCCATCCTGCGCGCCGGCGACCGTTACGGCCGTCTCGGAGTGCACAGCTTCATGAATTTCGTCCGACGGCTGGGCTGCCCCTCGGTCCAGGAGCTGCTCTTCGCTCCCGGCGGCACGGATATTCATCACCAGATCGCCGCGATCAAGGACTCCCAGCCGGACGCGATCTTCTTCGTCGGCGAGCCCGACGACATCGGCCGTTTCGCCAAACAGTTCCGGCAGGACGGAATCAAGGCCCGTTTCTTCAGCACCAGCCTGCTGATGGATGACCGCTTCGTGCAGAACGCCGGCACGGCCGCCGAGGGGATGACGATCACGTACTTTTACGATCCTGCCCGCCGGGACCCGCTGTGGGTGAGCTTCGCGGCTCGTTTCCGCGAGCGCTGGAAGCACGAGCCCGATGCCTACGCCGCCTACGCCTACGATGGCGCCGAGATCATGATCCATGCGGTCCGGCAAGCGGGGCCGAACCGCTGGCGGATCCGGGACCAGGTCTGCAACGTGGACTTCTATCACGGCGTGACCGGCTGGATGCGGTTCGACGCGATCGGCAACAACATTGCGCCGGTGCGGCTGGCGCGGTTTGAACACGGGCGGTGGGTGTTCGAGCCGGAGCCCGAGTTCACTCCCGCCGCCGTCACGCGCTCCTAGCCCCAGCCAGTCCATGCATGGCGGATTGCGTTGTCTGCTGGCCGGGCTGGTTCTCGCTCCGTTTGCCTTCGGCGCCGGGTCGCCGAAGGTGAGCCTGGGGCTCGTCGCGCCGCCGTCCGAGCCGGACGCGACCAGTCTGGTGCGCGGCGCGCAGCTGGCCGTCGCCGACGCGAACGAGAACGGCGGCGCTCCCGTCGGACTGGAGGTGCGAAGCGAGAGCGGTCAGTGGGGGACCGTCGGCAACGACGCGGTGATGCTGGTCTGCAACCGCCACGTGGATGCGATCATCACCCCCTCCGACGGCGCCGCCAGCCACCTCATCCTGCAGGTTTCCGGCCGCACCCGCGTGCCGGTCGCCAGCGTCTGCCCCGATTCGTCGGTCACCGCCGCCGGCGTTCCCTGGACGGTGCGCGTGGTGCCCCGAACCGATCAGGAAGCCGAGGCGCTGTTCGCTGCGGCGCGGCAGCCGGATCATTCCCCACTCCATTGGTGGGCGGTGGTTCCGGCTGGTCGCGCCGGACGTCCGGTTCGCCGCGACCTTGCCACCGCCGCCCGCACGAGCCCGACTCCCCTCGATCGAGTCGTCGAGGGTGGCGAATCGGAGACGGACCTCGCCGCCCTGGTGTCCAAGGTCGTCGCGGAAGCTCCGGGTGGCGTGCTCGTTTGGCTGCCGCCTTCGCCGGCGGGAAAAGTCGCCGCGGCCTTGCGGGCCGGCGGCTATGGCGGTCGCCTGGCCGGCCCCAGCCCGCTCGCTTCGGCGGAATTTGTCGCTGCCGCAGGTGGCGCCGCCGCCGGCGTGCTGGTGACGGAATTCCGGACCGACGGCGGCCTCCGCCCGCAAGCCGACCGCTTCGCATCGCGGTATCGGAAAGCCTATGACACGAAACCCGATGTCAGCGCCGCGGCGGCGTACGATGCCGCGTGGGTGTTGATCGAGACCCTGCGTGGAGCCGGGGACCGTGCTGGCTATCGCCGGTTTCCCCTCGTCCAACCTGTCGCCGGAGCCGCCGGCGTTCTCCATTTCGACGCATCCGGCAACCGGACCGACCCGCTGCAGGTGCTGATCTGCCGGCAGGGCCGGTTCCTTCCGTTTTCCCCCGCCGCGCCCTGACGGTTCGTCTCCTTCGCGCCGGCCGGCACTGCGCCCCGGACACTGTGCGAGCGCCGCGACGGTCGGGCAGTGTCCTCACTGCGCGGAGACGAACCGTGGTTCGATGTCGACCGGGAGGTCCCGCAGTCTGTCGAGGGCGCGCTTCACCTCGGGCCGGAGCACCATCATCCGGTCGAGCAGGGCCTTCGCTGCCGCATGGTCGCCATGGGCCTGGATCGTCATGATCTCGCGGGTCAGCGACTCGACCGCCGGCTTCACCTTCGCCAGGTCCACCCCGAAGGTGCCGTCCGGCGCGACGACGAATCCGCCGTGGTCCAGAATCCAGTTCAGCTGGAGCGCCATGCCCTTGGCGTGCGCCTCCGTCAGCCCGAACCGCAGGGTCCGGAACGTCGACGCAAGAAAGGTCGTGTACAGCGGGCGTTCCAGCGAACGGTCGAGCATCCCGTGGTCGATCAGGTACTGCAGCGCCCAGAGGCCGGAGATGTCCGCCTTCGCCTCTTCCAGCGTGCCGTTCAACTCCTTCAGCTCGTGCCGCACCGTCGTCTCCCGGCCCGCGACTTCGATCGTCTGCGGCCCGAGCCCGTGCATCAGCTCGTGCATCAGGATATGCGTGAAGAACGCCTCGAACGAAACCTCTCCCCGGTCCGCGGCCGCCAGCGAACGGCTGGCGATCGGCACGAGCACCTTCGTGAACTTCGCCTCCTGGATGTTTTTCAACATCACCCGCTTCGAGCCCTTGGCCGCAACCACCCGCTCGTCGTTCGGCAGGTTGAACGCCGCGGTCTGCACGCCGTGGTTGCCGTCGCCCGAGCAGAACACGAGGTTCACCACGCGGATCGGCGAGTAGCCCCCCAGCTTCTTGCGGAAAGCGGGGGCGATCGGCAGGTGATCCTCCAGCTCCTGGAGGTGCTGGCTGAACCGGGCCAGCTTCGCGGTCTCGTTCGCGTCCGTCACCGCGATGAACGCCTCGAACGCCGCCTTGTAGTTGAACCATTCGTCCTCGTACACCTCGTACGGCCCGATCGTCGGCTCGATCGTCGCGTCGAGGTCCATCCACGCGAGGTCGCTCTCGTAATAGTCGTTGGTCAGGAACGCGCGGGCGCGTTCTTCCAGGTAGGTCTTCAGCGTGGGCTGCGCGGTCGCCGCCGCCGCCTCCCGCAGCAGGCGCGCGGCCTGCATGAGCTCGCCCTGGTATTCCAGGCTGTACGGCACCGCCGTGAATTCGCCGCCCGGCGTCCGCCGGATCGTGGTGAAGAATCCGGTCGCCGCCGCCTTCCGCTCCGGCGGGAGCGCGTTCATCCACGCCTCGACCTCGGCTTTCGTCGCATCGGCGGGATAGAAGTTTCCGGCCGGCGGCTTCGGTCCGACGTTCGGCAGGAACGGCGCGTTCTCGTCCAGCCGCGACCAGGGGCCGGCATTCAGCCGGAAATAGTGCAGCCGGGCGCGGCCGAGCGGGGAATCGTCGCGCACCAGTTCGCCGAGGATCGTTTCGTTCAGCGGCGCCGACTGCCGCAGGAAAATGGCGTCGAAGATCTTCGCCGCCTCGACCATCTTGTGCACCGCCCGCTGCTCGTTCGGCGGCAGGGCGGCGAGGTCCGCGCTGACGTCCACCGGCACGAAGCGCGCCGTCATCGCCTGCAGTTGCGCGAGGTCCGGAGCCGCCGGTTCGGCCGCCTGCGCGCGGAAAGTCGACCAGACCAAAGCCGCTGTCGCGACCCGAATTAGCATTCGCATCGTCCCAGTCACCGGCCACCGGCGCGGCTGTCAAGGCCGGGGAAACCGGATTATTGGCCCGGCTCGCCGGCACAAGAATGCCCCGGGGTTGTCCCACGGCGCGAGCCCGCTATTCTCCCCCCATTGAAGACTTGCTTTCGCCCCGTTCTGGCATGGTGGATCACGCTCGCGAGCATCCTCGGGATCGCGCATGCCACCCTGCCTCCGACCGCGCTCACGCTGCGGGAGCTGGCGCAGGGCTACCGTGAACATCGCATCCTCGTGCGACCGAAGTCCGGCTGGGCGACCGAGGCGTCGCAGGCCGAGCAGGACTCGCACGCCCGGCTGCGGCGCGAGTTCGCGCGCTTCGGCCACGTCCGGGTGCTGGAACTCGACCCGGCGGATTCGGCCGACCGCGCGATTGCGCGGCTGCGGGCGACCGGACTCTACGCGACCGTCGAGCGCGACGTGCTGCGCTACGCACTCGTCGTGCCGAACGATCCGTCGTTCGCGCGGCAGTGGTCGCTGCACAACACCGGTCAGACCGGCGGCACCTCCGGCGTCGACATCGGCGCCACCACGGCGTGGAACACGCGCACGGACGGCTCGAGCGTGATCGTCGCGATCGTCGACTCCGGCATCCGCCTCACCCATTCCGATCTCGCCGGCAATCTCTGGACCAGCAACGGCATCCACGGGATCAATGCGATCGTCGCGTCCGGCAGCGCCGGCTACAACGACCCGACCGACGACAACGGCCACGGGACCCACGTCGCCGGCATCATCGGCGCCGTCGGAGACAACGGCATCGGGATCAGCGGCGTCGGCTGGCAGGCGAAGTTGATGGCGCTGAAGTTCATTCCCTCGGACGGCGGCGGCTCCCTCTCCGACGAGCTGGAATGCATCCAGTTCGCCATCAGCCACAACGCGAAGATCATCAACGCCAGCTTCGGCAGCAGTTCCTCGTCCTCGACCGAGCTCGCGGCGCTGAAGAGCGCGCGCGATGCCGGCATTATCTTCGTCGCTGCCGCGGGCAACGGCATCGACGACAACGGCGTGTCGGCCGACAACGACACCACCGCGAGTTTCCCGGCGAACTACCCGCTCGACAACATCGTCTCCGTGGCCGCGACGACCAGCACGGACGCTCTCGCCTCGTATTCGAACTACGGCGGCCTGGTCGACCTGGGCGCGCCCGGCGACGAGATCTACTCCACCTACAATGCGTCGGATTCGTCCTATGCCACGCTCAGCGGCACCTCGATGGCCGCGCCCCACGTGACCGGCGCCCTCGCCATGCTGTGGGCCCAGTTCCCGAACGATTCCTACCGCCAGATCATCAACCGGCTCCTCCGTTCCTCGACCAAAACGTCCGCGCTCAACGGCCGGGTGCAGTCGGGCGGCCGGCTCAATCTCGCGCAGGCGATCACTTCGACCGTCAACCGGCCGTTCAACGACAGCTTCACGGAGCGCGCGACGCTGGCCGGCGCGAACGTCCGCGTGCGTTCGAGCAACGTCGGCGCCACGCTCGACAACGGCGAGCCCGCCCATGCCGGCGCCACCGGCGGCGCTTCGCTCTGGTGGACCTGGACGGCGACCGACACGACCCAGGTCGCGTTCGACACCGCCGGAAGCACGACCGCCGCGGACGCCCCGCTCGACACGCTGCTGGCGGTCTACACCGGCACTTCCGTTTCCGCCCTGCAAGCCGTCGGGTCCAACGACGACGCGAACGGCGCGGTCACCAGCCGCGTGCTGATCAACGCGACCGCCGGCACGACCTACCAGATCGCGGTCGACGGCAAGAACGGCGCCACGGGCATGGTCCTGCTGCGCATCGGCGCGGTGCCGGTGAACGACAACTTTGCGAACGCAACGACGCTGACCGGCGACAGCTTCAGCGTCAGCGCCACGCTCCTGAACGCGTCGGGCGAAGCCGGCGAGCCGAACCCGAGCGCGGCGGCCGCGGGCAATTCGGTGTGGTACAAGTGGACCGCGCCGAAATCCGGGCATTTCCTGCTCGCCGCGTTCGCCACCCAGACCGACACCATTGCCGCGGTCTACACGGGTTCCTCGATCGGCAGCCTCACCCTCGTCGCCTCGAACAACGACTCCTCGAGCGCGAATTCCGACGCGCTCGTGCCTTTCAACGCGACGTCCGGCACGACGTACTATTTCTCCGTCGATCACGCGGCGAACGATGGCTCCAGCGGCGGCGACTTCGTGCTCACGCTGAACGAAGCCGCCTGGGAGTATCCGACGACGGATGAGGTCACCGCATCGCCCGCCGTCGGAGCGGATGGCACGGTCTATTTCGGCGCCGGTTCCGACAACGGGTTCGACACCAACGTCTACGCCGTCACCTCGTCGGGCACGCTGAAATGGACGTTCGCCACGGGTGCGACGGGCGTCATCGGCGCCTCGCCCGCGATTGGCGGCGACGGCACCGTGTATGTGGGCGGCACGGACATGAACCTCTATGCCCTCGACGGTTCCACCGGCGCGAAGAAGTGGAGTTTCGCCGCCGGCACGATGATCTCCTCCACGCCGGCAATCGCCGGCAACGGCACGATCTATTTCCGCGACGACACCAAGCTGTACGCGCTCACCGGCGCCGGAGCCCAGTCGTGGAGCTTCGCGCTCGCCGACAGCACCACGGGCACGTACTCGTCGCCGGCCGTCGGGGCCAACGGCACGATCTACGTCGGGACGAACACCGGCTCGCTGTATGCAGTCAATCCGGACGGCACCCAGAAATGGAAATACAGCGCCAACGAGAACGTGACGACACCCGGCGACGCGGACATCTACACCTCGCCCGCGATCGCCGCCGATGGCACGATCTATTTCGCGAACCTCCACGGAACCGTGTACGCGATCTCCGACAACGGGACCTCCGCGGCGAAGAAGTGGTCGTGGACGACCAGCGACCAGTCGAGCGTGACCTCGTCCATCGCGCTGGGCGCGGACGGGACGCTCTACTTCGCCGGCTACGATCACAAGCTGCATGCGCTCAACAGCAGCGGGTCCGAGAAGTGGTCGTGCCCGCTGGGTGACGAGGTCCGCGCCAGTTCCCCCGCCGTGGCCGCGGATGGGACGATCTACGTCGGTTGCTACGACGGCCTGATCTACGCGATCAGCTCCGCCGGCACGGTGCAGCGCACCTACGCCACCGCCAAGCCGATCCGGTCCTCCCCGGCGATCGCGAACCGCCGCCTCTACATCGGCAGCGCCGACGCCAAGCTCTATGCGATCGACCTCGGTCAATCCGCGGTGAACTCGGCCTGGCCGATGTTCCAGCGCAATCCGGCCCACACGGGTCTGGCCGGGTCGGGTGCGCCCGCGATCACCAGCCAGCCGCAGTCGCAAACCGTCGTGGCGGGCGGCAGCGCGACGCTGACCGTGGCCGCCTCGGGTTCCGGCTCCATCACCTACCAGTGGTTCAAGGATGGCTCGGCGATCGCTGGGGCGACCGGGTCCAGCTACACGATTGCAAACGCCACCTCCGCCAGCGCCGGCACCTACACCGTCACGGTCACGAACTCCTCCGGCTCGGTCACGAGCGCGGCGGCGGTGATCAGCGTCGCGGCGCCGGGCAGCCAGGCTTCGCTGCTCGTGAACATCTCGACCCGCGCGTATTGCGGCACCGGCGACAACGTGACCATCGGCGGCTTCGTCGTCTCCGGCACCGGCCCGAAACGCGTCCTGGTCCGGGCCGTCGGACCGTCGCTCACCGCCCAGGGGCTGGCCTCGTCCGAGGTGCTGGCGGATCCCACGATCGAGGTGCACCAGGGGTCGGCCGTGATCGCGACGAACGACAACTGGGGGGACAACGCCAACGCCTCAGACATCACCAGCGTCGCCGCGCAGCTCGGCGCCGCCCCCCTCCAGAGCGGCGACACCAAATCCTCCGCGCTGCTCCTCACCCTTCAGCCCGGCGTGTACACCTTCGTCGTCAACGGCAAGGGCGGGAC
Organism: uncultured Verrucomicrobiae bacterium; assembly: GCA_963705935.1. Taxonomy (GTDB): domain Bacteria; phylum Verrucomicrobiota; class Verrucomicrobiia; order Opitutales; family Opitutaceae; genus Opitutus. Next base: position 1,903,008 of record OY970130.1, read on the forward strand.
TGCCGGCATCGTGCTCCTCGAAGTCTACGATGCCGACACCGCGAACGACAGCGCCCGGTTCGTCAACATCGCCTCGCGCGCCGACTGCACGACGGGCGACGGTGTCGCGATCGGCGGGTTCGTGATCACCGGCAGCGCGCCGAAAAAGGTGCTGTTGCGGGCGATGGGCCCGACGCTCGCGACCCAGGGGATTTCCGCCGGCGAGCTGCTGGCCGATCCGACGATCGAATTGCACCACGGCAGTTCGGTGATCGGCACGAACGACAACTGGGGCGACAACGCCAACGCCTCCGACATCGTCACAACTGGCGCCCGCGTCGGCGCCACGCCGTTCGCCGCCTCGGACCATTCGTCGGCGGCGCTGCTGATGACGCTCCAGCCCGGGGTCTACACCTTCATCGCGCAGGGCAAGGCGGGAGCCACCGGCATCGTTTTGGTCGAGGTCTACGACGCCGACTGAATCTTCCCTGGCGCGCGTTTGCGTTTGGTGCGCCGGGATTGACGGCAGCAGCCCGCAGCTTCAAAACCGAACCTCGTGGCCAAGTCCAAGTCGGTCGGCTCCGAGGAAATCCAGGCTGCCATCGAGCGGCTCGTCGCGGGGATTGCGGGGCGTCATCGCCGCACGCCCCGGCTCCTGCTTCTCGGAATCGCCAACGGCGGGATCGAACTGGCGCGAAGGCTGGCCGGGCGGCTCAGCGCGGCCGTTCCGGGCCTGGTCGCAAGAAGCGGAACGATCGATGTGTCGTTCCATCGCGACGACTTCGGCCGCAATCCGATCCCGCGCGAGTTCGCGCCCACCCTCATTCCCGCCGACGTGAATGGCGCGACCGTGCTGCTCGTCGACGACGTGCTCTTCTCCGGACGCACCGTGAAGGCGGCGCTCGACGAACTCTTCGATCACGGTCGGCCCACGCGCGTCGAACTCGCCATCCTCGCCGACCGCGGCGGTCGGCGCCTGCCGATCGCCGCCGACTACTGCGGCCTGCAGATCGAGGCCGACGAAGCGCATAAGGTCGTCGTCCACCTCGATCGCGACGACCCGGCCCGCGACACGATCCGGGTCGAGGCCGCCCCGAAAAACCGCCAGTCCGCCCTTTAACCGAAGTCCCACGATGCCCTGGACGCGCAAACATCTCCTGACCCTCGAGGAACTCTCCCTCGCGGAAATCGATCAGATCCACGCCACCGCCACGGCGTTCAAGCGCACCCTGTCGCGCACCGTCAAGAAGGTGCCCGCGCTCCGCGGCAAGACGATCGTGAACCTGTTCCTCGAGCCGAGCACGCGGACGCGCATGGCGTTCGACATGGCGGCCAAGCGGCTCAGCGCCGACGTGATCTCGTTCGACGCCGCCACCAGCAGCACGACCAAGGGCGAGACCCTGCGCGACACCGCCCAGAACATCCAGGCGCTCAACGCCGACATGATCGTGATCCGGCACGCCGCCGCGGGCTCGCCGCTCTACCTTGCGCACGATCCTGGACATCCCGGTGATCAACGCCGGCGACGGCGCGCACGAGCATCCGACGCAGGGCCTCCTCGACACCTTCACGATGAAGGAGCACCTCGGCGACCTGAAGGGCCGGAAGGTCGTGATCCTCGGCGACATTCTCTTCAGCCGCGTCGCCCGCTCCAACATCCACGCCCTGTCGAAGATGGGCGCGAACGTCACCCTCGTCGGACCGTCCACCCTCGTGCCCCACTGGTTCACCTCCCTCGGCGTCGAGGTGTCGCACGACCTGCGAAGTCGCGCTCGCCGACGCCGAGGTCGTGATGCTGCTGCGGATCCAGCACGAGCGCCAGGTCCAGCGGCCATTTTCCCTCGCTCGGCGAATACACCAGCATGTTCGGCCTGAACAAGACCCGCGCCAGCTGGCTGAATCCGAAGGCCATCATCATGCATCCCGGCCCGATCAACCGCGGCGTGGAGATCGACAGCGAACTCGCCGACGGCGAGCGCAGCGTGATCCTCGAGCAGGTGACCAACGGCATCGCCGTCCGGATGGCGGTCCTTTACCTCTGCGCCGGCGGCCAGCCCGAACATGTCTGCATCTCCGACGAGTCGAAGTAGCCCGCGCCTTTTCTCCATGCCCTCCCTCTGGATTGCCCATGCCCGCGTGATCGATCCCGCCGCCGCGCGCGACGAGGTCGGCGACCTGTTCGTCCGCGACGGCGTGCTCGTCGAGTCGCTGCCCGCCGCCGAGCGCCGGCAGGCGGTGAAGATCGACGGCGGACGGCCTCGTCGCCTGCCCCGGGCTCGTCGATATCCATGTCCATTTCCGGGAGCCCGGCCAGACGCACAAGGAGACGATCGCGACCGGCTCCCGGGCCGCGGCCGCCGGCGGCTTCACCACCGTCGTGTGCATGCCGAACACCTCGCCCGTCGCCGACAACGCCGGCACGATCCAGTACATCAACGACGCCATCCGGCGCGACGCCGTGGTCAAGGTGCTGCCGACCGGCTGCATCACCGTCGGTCTGAAGGGCCAGGCGCTCGCGCCCACCGGCTCGCTGAAGCGCGCCGGGGTCGTGGCGATCACCGACGACGGCGAGTGCGTCCAGAGCAACGAGCTCATGCGGCGCGCCTGCGAGTATGCGAAGATGTTCGACCTGCCGCTGATGGACCACTGCCAGGACACGTCGATGACCGCAGGGCGCGGTGATGAACGAGGGCGCCATGTCCACGCGGCTCGGACTGCGCGGCTGGCCGAACGCCGCCGAGGACATGATCGTCGCGCGGAACGTGATCCTCGCGGCATACACCGGCGCGCACATCCACCTCCAGCACATCTCCTCCGAGCTCTCCGTGGATGTCATCCGGCGCGCGAAGGCCCGCGGCGTACGCGATCACCGCCGAGGCGACGCCGCACCACCTCGCACTGACCGACGACTGCCTCAGCGGCTACGACACGAACTTCAAGATGAACCCGCCGCTGCGGACGGAGGCGGACCGCCGGGCGCTGATCGCGGGGCTGAAGGACGGCACGCTCGACTGCATCAGCACCGATCACGCGCCGCACACCGACTACGAGAAGGACAAGGAATTCGACTACGCGCCCAACGGGATCATCGGGCTGGAGACCGCGCTCGCCGTCGGCGCTCGAGGTGCTCGTGCGGAAGAACAAGTTCAAGCTGGCACAGGTCGTCGATCTGATGACCCGTCAGCCCGGCGCAGATCCTCCAGCTGGCCGCCGGCACGCTCGCCGCCGGCGCCGCCGCGGACATCTGCCTGTTCGACCCGGACGAGGACTGGCGATACGACGCCAAGGCCGGCCAGAGCAAGTCGAGCAATTCGCCGTGGCACGGCCGGACGCTCGCCGGCCGCGTCAGGACGACGATCGTCGACGGCCGGGTGGTCTACGACCAGGGCCGCATCACGGTTTAGCCGCCGCGATGGCCGCGGCCGGGCCGAAGCCCGCACCGCGCCGAGCCTGCTGCGCGAATCCGGGCGGACAGCCGCGGGTAGGAACGTGTTCGATCGGGCGTGCTGGAGCCGGGTTCACCTCCGCTGCGCCGGGCCGCCGCGCTCCGGCAAACGCGGAATTGCCGTCCTGCCGGTTTTCCGCCGCACTGCTCCGCGATGCCCGCCACTTCATCCAACATCGCCCTGCTGATCTTCGAGGGTATTCTGCTGCTCGGCGGCCTCGTGCTGATCTGGCGGCAGGTCGGGCGACCGGCGGGCCGCGCCGCCTGGCGTTCGCCGGCGCCGCTGGCGCCGTGGGTGGTGCCGCCGACGGATTTCCTCCTTTTCGTTTTCCTCATCGCCGTCGGCGGGCTGCTCGCCCAGTTCGTCGCCGCGCTGATCCTCGGTTCGCTCCACCTCGCGGCGGATACGCGTGCCATCCTGGCGAATACCGCCTTTCAGTTCGGACTGCTGCTGAGCGTGGCGCTCCTGCCGCGCGGCACGCAGCGTTCAGGCGCGGGCTGGCGGGACCTGCGCGGCACCGTTGCCACCGGCGCGGCGACGTTCCTCATCGCGCTGCCGGTCGTCACCGGGGTGAACCTGCTCTGGCTCGGGCTGCTGAAGTTCTGCGGGCTGCCGGCGGAGGAGCAGGAACTCTTGCGCCTGTTTGAGCACACGGAGTCGAAAGCCCTGCTGGCGCTCCTGATCGGGCTGGCGGTGATCGTCGCGCCGATCGCCGAGGAACTGATCTTTCGCGGCACGATCTTCCGCTACCTGCGCACCCGCTGGCCGCACTGGCTCGCGCTGCTCGTGCCCGGCGCGATCTTCGCCGCGCTGCACGTGAATTGGCGCACGCTCGACGGCTTCGCGAGCTTCGCCCCCCTGGTCGCGCTCGCCATCATTCTCGCGCTCGCCTACGAGCGCACCGGTCGGATTGGGACGGCGGTGGTGGCCCATGCGCTCTTCAACCTGCACAGCGTCGTCCTGCTGTTCGCCGGCGTGACGACCTGAGGACATCCCGGTCCGAGCAACCCCGCGCCTGACCGTGCATCCTTTCACGACCCGCCCCCGGGAGTCTGTGGCGGCCTACGGCGAGCAACGGCTCATCGCGGCGATTCGCGGCTGGCTGGGCGGCGCGTCACCGCGGGCGCCGTTCGGGATTGGCGACGACTGCGCAGTGCTCCCGGGCTCGCGCGGGCGGCAGCTCATCACCGTCGACCCCGTGGTCTATGGCCGGCATTTCGACGACTCCGTGCCGGCGGCGGCGGTCGGCGCCAAGCTGCTGAAGCGCAATCTCAGCGACCTCGCCGCCATGGGCGGACGGCCGGCGGCGGCGGTGCTCGCGCTCATTCTCGACCCGCGCGTGAGCACCAGATGGCTTCGGGAGTTCTATCGCGGACTCGGCGCCTGCGCCCGCACCTATCATGTGCCCATCGTCGGCGGTGACGTCGCACAGGCCGACGGCGTGCTCGCCGCCAGCCTCACCCTGCTGGGCAACGCCACCGGGCCGCGCACGATCACGCGCACCGGCGCCGCCACGGGAGACTTGATTTACGTCACCGGCCTGCTCGGTGGCACGTTGCGGACCGGCCATCATTACCGGTTTCGCCCCCGGCTGGACGAAGGCGCATGGCTCGCGCGCCGGCCGGAGGTTTGCGCGATGATGGACGTGAGCGACGGTCTGGCGAAGGACCTGCACGCCATCACCCCGCGCGGCGCGGCGCCGGTCCTGTCCGCCCGCAGGCTGCCGCGCCGGCCCGGGGCCGACGTGCGCGCCGCCTTGACGGATGGCGAGGACTACGAACTCGTTTTCGCCGTTCGCGGCGAGGGTGCCGCCGCCCGGCTCGAACGCCACTGGACCCGCGCGTTTCCCCGGACCCGGCTGACGCGCATCGGCTATTTCGCGCCATCGGCGGACGTTCCCGCGGACGCCATCGATCTCAACTCGTATCGGGGATACGAACACCTGCTGGGCTGATGCCGCCCGCGTGGTCGCGCCGCCGAACATGGATCTCCTGCCAAAACTGCGCCGTGGGGTGGTGACCCGGTCCGCGGGTGAGATGCAGACGCTCGCCGCGAACCTCGCCGGTGTGCTGCCGCCCGACATCGCTCTCGCGCTGCATGGCGACCTCGGCGCCGGCAAGACCACCTTCGTGCAGGGACTGGCGCGCGGGTTCGGCGTGGCGGAGCCGGTGACGAGCCCGACGTTCAACATCTACACGGTGCATCGGGGCCCGGCGCGGCTGCTGGTCCACCTCGACGCGTACCGGCTCGAGCGAAGCGCCGAGGTCGAGAATCTCCTGATCGAGGATTTCCTCGTGTCTCCGTGGTGCCTGGCGATCGAGTGGCCGGACAACATTTCGGACTGGGTGCCCCCGGCGGCGTGGCACCTCGACCTCGCCATCACCGACGACCGCCGCCACTCGATCCGGCTGCGCCAGCCCTGAAATCCGCGCCGGTGTGAATGAAGACCGGCGCGACCGCGGACCATCAACCCGCCGCAGGCGGTTCGAGCTGCTTCGGCGTCGTGTCGGTCACCGGCTGGTCGGGCGCCGCCGGCGTGACTTCCGCCTCAGGTTCGACCGGAGCCGTCGTACCGGCAGCCGCCGCCGGCTCGTCGGGCGCGGTTTCCGGATGCGTCGTGACCGCCCGTTCGGGCTCGTTCAAAACCGAATCCGGCACCGGCTCGGACACCGGCTTTTCCTCGTTCGGCAGCGGCGACTCGGCCACGACGGGCTTCGACTCGGGCGCCGTTGCAACATCGGCGGGCGGCGCTTCCGGGAAGTTCTCGGGATCGTGCTCCTCGGCCTCGACCTCTTTCTTGCGCGCCTCGAGCACCGGGGGCGGTGCGAACAGGCGGCCGTCGATGAACTCCGTGACGTAGCCTTCGGTCACCAGCCAGCGCAGGTCGCCCTGCATCCGGGTGATCTTGGCCCGCTCCTCGATCGTCAGCACCGGCTCGGCCGGGGCGGGCGCCACCGGCGCCGCCGGGCTGGCAGCTTCCGCGCTCGCGCCGGCCGGCGCGGCCGGCGCCGGCAGGTCGACGTTGAGGAATCGCTTCGGCAACTCGCCGGCGCGAATCATCGGGAACGCCTCGATGTACGTGATCAGCGCGGTGATGCTGTCCGAGAACGTCTGGCCGGGAACGCGGAACTTGCGCTTCACGGCGCAAACATAGCTCACGCCTTTCGAGCCTTTCTTGAAGATCGTGAAATGCTCGCGACGGAGCCGGCCGCGCAGCGCATTCGCGGTGTCGAGCGGGAAACGGCGCTGCCGGTCGAGCGCTCCTTCGATCGCGCGGTGGATTTCGCCGGGCGGCAAGGTCTCGAGCAGCTTGCCGTGGAACCGGGCGGACTCGACCGGACGGATCAGCTTGTCGCGCGCATTCGCCAGCAGGTACGTGCGGGCATCCTCGAACGTGTCGAACGTGATGGCCGGCGCCGCTTCCGGCGTCGTCGTGCCCTCCTGGGCCGCCACTTCGGCCACTGCCGCCTCGGTCACGGGCGTTGCCGGATCGGACGCCACGGTGGCCTCCGGAACGGGGCTCGCGGGGGCCGCCGCGACTGGCTTCGCCGGCTGCTTCCAGGTGTACCGGGTGGTCTTCTTCATCTTCTCCAGCCACTGCGCGACGACCTCGGGATCGCGCACCGTCTCGATCCGGCTGCGGTAGACTTCGAATGGCATCCGCGTGATCTTCGCCGCAAAATGCTGCTGCACGATCTGCGCGTACCGGTGATAGTTGGGCGGCCCGAGCAGCTCGCCCGTGATCCCGCACTTGTTGATCACCTGGAAATTGCCTTTCGGCGGCTCGATCTCGACGTCGGACAGGTCGAAGAACCGGCCCAGGTGGTTGGCAAAAACGTGTGCCAGCGCCGCGTCCTCGGTGTCGAACGGCAGACCGTCCGGAGCCGAAAGATAAATCGGCTGGCGAAGCACCGGCGCGGCCTGCGCCCCGGCGGCCGTCTCCGCCGAACCGGCTTCCGCCGAGGCGGACATCGGAGACTTGCGCGTCAGCACGACGACGAACCGGTCGGCCTTGCCGATCACGGTGCGCGCGATTTCGAAGAGCTCGATCGTGCGGCACGAGGAACGGATCGTCTTCGCCAAGGCGTTGAAGCTCGTGTCCTCGGGATAGAAGGCGACGTTGAAGTACGGACTGTCGTACGGACCGCGCTCCTGCACGTCCGAACGTCCGCCGAAGCGCATTCCCCCGCGTTCGCCACCGGGGCCGTCGCGGCGCTGGCCGCCCTGAAATTCGCGACGCGGACCGCGGTCCGCGTACTCCCGGCGCTGCGGGTCGCCAGCCGCCGGCGCTGCGCCCGCGGAACCCGGCCCGCCGCCCGCCTCACCCGGCATCGGGCGCCTGAAGCCGCGCCGATCGCGCCGTTCGGGAGCTCCGCCACCCTCGCGGCGTTCCGGTCCTCCCTCACGTCGCGGGCGATCGAAACGCTCGCGGCTCTCGGACGGCGAACTCTTGTCCTGCGTCCATTGGGTTCCGAAGCTGAACCCCTGGAGCTGGCTCAAATCGAGTTTGTTGAAATCCTTGGGGGGATTTTCTTTGGCGGGCGTGTCGTCCATGTAGTCGGAGTCGAGCGGGTGCATGCCCGCGCTGGTTTGCAGGCCCGAAGGCCGGTGAAGGTCGTTGCGCAGTGTTCACGGGCACGAGGGTGAGGCAAGCGATTTCCCGGCGGCAGTGCTCCTGCCCGCCGCCGCTGGCCGCGCCACCGCAAGCTTCCCGTCGCGGGGGCGTTACAGTCTGGCGAAACCACGCCCGGGTTCCGCAATTCCAGAGCCGGCCTTTCCGCGAGCCATTTACGGATCGAAGTTGGCTTCGACTGGATCGTTCTGCTCGAATTCCGGGCTTCCCGCGCCACCGTACTCGACCCGTTCGCTGCATGAATCCCGGACCGTCCATGAACCCGATGAACCCACCGACGTCGACCCAGCTTCGGGCGATGACCGAGGCGGAGATTCCCGCCGCATGTGCCCTCTGGGCGAAGGCCGAGGGAGTCGAACTGGCGGAGGGCGACAGCGCCGGGGAGATCGCGAGCTATCTGCGGCGCAATCCCGGGCTGAGCACGGTGGCCTTCGACCGCGGCCAGCTGGTCGGTGCCGTGCTCGCCGGGCACGACGGACGCCGCGGCTATGTTTATCACCTCGCCGTCTCGCCCGAGTGCCGCGGACGCGGCATCGGCGGCGCGATGATGCAGCGTTCGCTCGCCGGGCTGAAGGCCGCCGGAGTCGTCCGCGTGCTTCTGCTCGTGGCGGCGGACAACGACGGAGGAATGACCTTCTGGACGAAGCAGGGCTGGGAGCCGCTGCCCCTCGCACGGCCGATGGGAATCGATTTGTAGACGCCGGGTGCTGAGACCGTTTTCCGCCGCGGCGAGCGCGACGACAGAGCTTCCCCCTCGCGTCCGATCTGCCGCCCCGATGCGGTCCGCGCCGGACCGAACACCGCCGTGCCACGGGCGGAACGACTGACGGATGAAGATGGGCTCGGCGCCCGTCAGCCCATCGCCTGGCCCAGGCTTTCGGCGAGCATCTCGCGCGTGAACGGTTTGATGAGCGCGGCCTTGAATCCGTAACGTTGGTGATCGTCGAGCAGCGTGCTCTGGGTGTATCCGCTCATCACGATCGCGCGCACACCAGGATCGATCGCCTGGATCGCGCGCAGCGCCTCCTCGCCCCCCATGCCGCCGGGAATCGTGAGGTCGAGAAAGATGACGTCGTACCGCCGGCCCGCCCGCATGGACTCGGCATAGCGCTCGACCGTTTCCGCGCCGCCCCGGGTCGCGTCGACCTCGTGGCCGAATCCGCGAAGCGCGCGGCCCAGCGCCTCCCGCAGCGCGTCCTCGTCGTCCATCACGAGGACCCGGAGGGGCCGGTCGACGCGGAGATTCCGGGCGGGAGCGTTGGGCGTCACCGCGCGAGTGGCGAGGGAGAGATAAACGTGCACCGACGTTCCCTGTCCGACAATCGAGCTCACCGTCACCGTGCCGCCGTGGCGCTGCGCAATCGACAGGCAGATCGTGAGCCCCAGCCCCATCCCCTTCTGCGTCCCGCGCTGCTTGGTCGAGAAATACGGGTCGAAGATCTTCGGCAGGACGCTCGCGTCGATCCCGCGGCCGTGATCCTGGACGGTGATGCGGGCGTACGGTCCCGGCGCGAGGGTGGCGATTTCACGTTCGGTCACGGTGGTCTGCTCCACGCGCAGTCGGATCGCGCTGCCCTTCGCGGACGCCTCCCGGGCGTTCAGCAGCAGGTTGCGCAGTGCGAGGCCCAGCATTTCCGAATCGCCGAGGACGTCGGGGGTCCCGGGATCGACGGCGATCTCCGTCGTCATTCCGCAATCCGCCAGCCATTTGTCCGCCGTCTCCCGAACCAGCCTGGCGAGGTTGACGGGCTGCCGGACCGACAGGCTCCCGGCCGAAAACGTGATCAACTGTCCCGTGAGACTCTTGGCCGTCTGGACCGCGGCACTGGTCCGGCGCAGGGCCCTGGCCATCTCGACGCTGGAGCCGTCGAGCGCCATTTCGACGTCGAGGAGGATCGCGGCCAGCAGGTTGTTGAAATCGTGCGCGATGCCGGCGGCGAGCAGACCGGTGGATTCGAGCTTGCTGAGCGTCTGCCGGTCGTGCTCCGCGCGGCGGCGCTCGGTGACGTCGATCACCACGCCTTCCATCCGGGTGGCGGCGCCCTGGTCCTCGTGGTAGCCGCGGCCAACCAGGTTCACCCAGTGCATCGTCTTGTCCGGCCACACGGCACAGACCTCGATCTCGCAATCGTGGCGGGTTTCGAGCGCGGTCTGCATCGCGCTCCGGGACCGCGCGGCGTCCGCCGGGTCGAGGGCCGCCAGAAACCGCTCGTAGGTCCGGGCTTCGCCGGCGGCGATGCCGAAGATGTGTTCCCCGCGCTGGGACAGCTTGAATTCGCCGTTTGCCACGTTCCATTGCCAGGTGCCGATTTCGCCGGCTTGCAGGGCGATGCGCAGTTCCTCGGTCCGGATGTTCACCAGCGCCTCGAGCTCCTCGTTGCGCCGCTCGGCGCGGCGCAGCAGCCACCAACCCGCGCCCAGCAGCAGGGCCGCCAGCGCGCCGGTGTAGGTGGCGTACGCGTACCACCGGCGATAGAACGGCGGCGCAATCGTGAAGCCGAAGGAAGTGGCCTCCCCGATCGGCCCCGTGTTGTCCACCAGGCGCACCGTCATCCGATAGCTGCCCTCGCGCAGACTCGTGATTCGCACCGTCGAGTCCGGGACCGGCACCGACCACTGATCCGAGTATCCTTCCAGCCGGTACTGATACGAGGGGGTGCGGAGCAGCGAATAGGTCCCGGGAAAGAAATGGAAATTCAGGCTGTTGCTCCGGAAGGGAATGTTGCGCAGCGCCGGCTCGTCGGGCGCCAGCGCGTTGTAGATGTCCCGGTTCGTCCGCGCATCCGCCAGCCGGGTCAGGACCGGGCGGGGCTCGCGCAGCGCCGTGCCGGTCGCCTGCGGGTCGATCCGCATCAGCAGCTGCCGGGAACGCACCCAGACCTCGCGGCGGCCGTTGGTCAGGAAAAGCGTGGGATTCGGCTCGCTCGCGACATTGTAGGCCGCCACCTCGGCCCGGTATCCACCGGCGGACGGGAGCAGCCGGAACAGTCCTTTCGGATACGGCGTCCAGATCGAGCCGAACGCGTCGGGCTGCGGCCGCAGCACCTCGAACGGTGCCGCGGCGAGAAGCTTCGTCAGCTCCGGGGCGTCGCCGAAGGCGTTGGTCCGTTCGTCGAAGAACAGCCGGTGATCGTTCAGGTTTCCCTGCGTGAGGATGATCTTCGAGCCGATCGCGCCGACGTTGACCCAGCGTTGCTCGCCCCACGGGAACTTGTCCACGAGCCGGACGCTGACCTGCTCGTCGCGGAAGGTGATCCGGGCCACGCGGCCGACGCCGAGTTCCAGCCAGACCGAACGCGGAACGAGGCTGAACACCGCCGACGGGAACCCCACGCCGGGAATGCGCGTGCCGATTTCCTGCCAATGGTCGGTCTTCCATTGCACCGCCGCGATCGCCGACGTGCCGACGATCAGGCAGGTTTCGGTTTCGGGATCGGTGTATTCCAGCCGTTCCGCGGCGAAACCACTCAGCACCTGCTTCATGCCCCCGCCGGCGTCGAGCGCGTACAGCGCCGAACTGGTCCCGATCAGGAGCCCGTGCGGAGTCGAGACCGCGCTGTAGACATCCTGGTGCAGGCCGGTTTCGACCGGATGGAAGCGCGGCGAGCGATGGTTCTCACCCGGAATGCCGACGAAGATCTTGCCGGCGGAAACGATCAACGGCTTGCCCTGATGGGAAATCACCTGGGGCCAGTAGAGATCGAGCCCGACCCGGTGGTCGTAGATGCTCACCGGCGAGTCGGACATCACCTTCGTGAGGCCCTCGGTGGAGGACAGCCACACCAGGCCCGGCTCCGTGGCGCAAATGTCGTTCACGCCCGCGAACCGCGGGTCCTCGGCGGCCAGCACGCGGCGCCCCTGCGCATCGACGATCACCAGCATCTGCGGCCGTACGGCGATCGCGACATTCCCGCCGCTGAGTTTCTGCACCTGGGAGACACCCGCGGCGAGCAGGTCGTCGACCTCGGTCCGCCAGCGTACGCTCTTCCGCCCGTCGAACAGGAACGCCTCCCCCTTGCTGTTCACCACGAGCACGTGGTCGTCATCCCAGACGGTCGTGTGCTCGATGACTTCGGCGCGGCCGGACGACTGCCCGACCTGCTTGAATTCACCGCTGACCGGATCCAGCCGGAACAGCCCGCCCGTGAAAGAGGCGATGTAGACGTGCTGTCGCAACGCGAACACGGACGCGATTTGCGGCACGGGCTGGAAGCGCTGCGCCCCGGTGGCGCGATTCCACGTGACCACCCCGTAACGCCCGGCGAACGCGACCGCCTGCGGCGTGAAGACGATGAACTCGCAGATGTTGTTGGAAACCCAGTCGGGGCACGTCGCCGGTCGCAGCGAATGCACCTTGACCAGACCGTCCGGCTTGTATTCGACGAACCCCCACAGCCCGGCACCGCCGCAGTACATCGTCCCGTCCGGGCCGCGCACGGCGCAGGAGATGTTCCGGTTCGAGTCGTGTCCGTCCAGCATGTCCGTCCACTGGTTGTCGTCGAAGACGATGTAGGCGCCTTCCCGGACGACCGTCAGCCGGCCGAGCGCGTCCCCCGCGAGACGGACGCCCGCCGTGACATTGCCGATTTCCTGAAACGTGTAGGTGCGGGAGGGCGGCATGCCCGGCACGTCGACTGCGGCCCAGATGTTCGTCGCGGGCGGCGGCGTCGCGGCGGCACAATCGCCCGGCCGCGCAAGGGTCAGAAAGGACCCGAGAAGTGCGCACGCAATCGCCGCCGAAAACGCGGCGGCTGAACGCGGACGGTGAGCCACGAACATTCCTTCCCCAGATCGGCTTCTCGCGGAGCAAGTTTAGGCGGCAAAACGCAAACCGCCGGCGTTCGCGTGGCGACGGCGACGAATCACACACGGTCGGCGCCACGACACTCCAGCCGGTCAGAACGACAGGCCGATCGTGCCGAAAACGCCGCGGCGCATGCCGAACTGCGCCGCGTTGACGCCGACGCCCGAGCCGTCGCGAAGTTCGTAGACGCGATCGGCGACGTTCACCACATCCAGCCGAACCTTCAGGACGCGCTTGCCGCCGGCGGCGAACTTCTGCTCCACGCCGAGATTGATCGTCGCATAAGCCGGGACGCTTCCGCCGTTCGGGATGAGATTGCCGGCCGGATCGGAGGCGTTGGTGCGCAGACCGCTGCCGTACAGGGTGTCGACGAACACCTGCGTGCCTTTCCCCCATCCCGTCCAGCTGTAGGCGGTGCCCACGGAGGCCGTGAACTCCTGGTCGTGGTCGAGATGGATCCAATGATTCTGGACGTACGCCAGCTCGTTGGGATTGAAAAGAAACTGGGCCGAGCTCCAGCCACGGCCTCTGGCCAGCGACCGGGCGGCGTTCGCGTATGCGGAGAAGCCGCCGTTGGTATACGAGGTGGTGAATTCGAGACCGTAGATCTTTCCCTGGCGGTAGTTGAACGCGGAGAGAATCAGCGATTGTCCGAACAATCCGTCGTCGAGCTGGTTCGTTGCGATCTTGTAGTAGCCGTCGAGTCCGGCTTCGAAACGGGACCCAAACTTCCGGGTGATTCCGACGTCGAAGTAATCCGCCCGCTCCGCTTTCACCGGATCGTCCCGCGTGACCGCTGAGGCATTGGACGTGCCGCTGAAGAGCGCGACCGTCGACGCGGGCACGAACTCCAACGGCGGCGGGGTGAAATAGCGCGCATACCCGGCATGGAGGGTCGTCGAACGCCCCGCACGGTAGGTGAGATTGACGCGTGGGCTGAGCTGGGTCTCCCGATCGAAGGACGAGCTGAAGACGTCGAATCGCGCCCCGTAGTTGAGGGTGAGGTGCCGCGCCAGTGCCCACTCGTCCTGCAGGTAGACATCGAAGAAATCGGCATGCAGCCGGCTGTTGTCGGCGATGGGAAACGCCGGTCCGGTCGGCGCGCCGTCGCCGCCGACCGGGAAGACGGTCGTCGTCGTGCTGGACCGCAACTGCTCGGCGAGCAGCATGACGCCGGCCCGCACGGTGTGGGCGGTGCCGACCGCATCGCTGCCGTCGGCCTGGAACCCGGCGGAGTAGACCCGGCGGGCGACGTCACTCGCGACCCCGTTGAAGTAAAGGTCTCCCAGAGCATCGGGCTTGAAATGGGCGCCGCTGATCCGGCCGTAGCCCGCAATCTGGACGTTCAGGTCACCCGCCGTTCTTTGATAGGCCACGACGCCGTAGTAATTCTGCTCGTTCTGGGTTTCGTTGAGTTTGGCGGAATCGAAACTCCCCAACACCCACGGCGCACCAGTGGGAGAAGTACCCGGAGGCAGGCCGGGGGTGTTCGGCACCTGGAAGTCGCTGGACGAGGCGCTGCCCATGAAACTGAGCCGGCTGGTGTCATCGAGCACCTTCGTGACGTACGCGAAGGTCCGGGTTTGGTTGGCCGTGTCGTGGATCGGCGTCGCGCGCGGCGTGGGATTCTCGATTCCGATTCCATTGTGATCGAAGCTGGCGTCGGCGAAATAGCTCGTCGTCCCCTGTGACCCGCCGACCTCGAAGCTGGGACGAACCGTGTCGTAGCTTCCGCCGTGGAGTTCCGCCTCGCCGCCATTCTCGAGATCGCCGCTCTTCGTGCGAATATCCACGACCCCGGCCGTGCGGAACCCATATTGCGCCGGCAGCGCCCCGGTGATGAGCTGGACGCGACTGACGAAGCGGGGATCCAGTTCGAGGCCGAACCCGCTGATGCCTTCCGGCAGGAGGATGTGGTTGATCCGGTACTGGAGGTCAGCGTGTTCGCCCCGGACGTGGAGGTCGCCGTTCGCGGCGGAGTCCTGAGCCACGCCCGGTGACCGCAGGATCACCTGGCTGAAGGGGGCGTTGTCCCCAAGCGGCTGAAGCTCGATTTGTGAAGCATCGATCGCAAACGTCGTGGCGCCGAGACTGGGCATGATCGCGTCGCGCCCCCGGTCGAGTTTCTCGGTCACCGTGAGGGTTTCGAGTTCCACCGGGGCCGAGTTGTCCGCCGGAGCGGCGGAGTCGGCGGGTGGAACGGCGTTTTGCGCGCGGAGCAGTGCCGCGGACGAAAGAACGAGGAACGGGAGTACCCGGAAAGATGGATGCATGGGCTGAACGCAGATTGTACGAGGACGCGCCGCCGTGCCCGAGGCGCCGACGGCAGACGCATCGCGCAAGAACGAGCGCGACGCGGCGAAAGGCCGCAGCGGCGCCACGCGCCGCCCGCGGTCAGGCGATCATCAACCTGTCAGCCGGCGGACCGCAAACAGGGGGGAGGACTCGCGCCAACGAGACCCGCAGGGCCTCGCCCGCGGCAAAATGGACGCGCTCCACCACGATCGACGCCGGCCGCACTTCGATCTGCGGCACGGCGAAGAATCCCTCCCCTGCGGCAAAAGCCGTCACCACGCAGGCGTGGTCTCTTTGCCCGGCATCGTGATGGAAATATTCGTGCGCCCAGGGGTCGACCGTCAGGCAGCACAGGAACCCGATCAGCAGGACCGACAGCAGCGCCACACTTCTTCCGAAGCCGGAGGGTCCGCCGCTGTTTTTCCGGAAGCGATAGGGTTTCATGCGCAAACCGCCAAAGCGGTTCACCTCGGCGCGCAGTGAATTGCGGACGTCGGATTTCGCAACTGCGAACCCGCCAATGGGCCCCCGCGGCGGTCTCAGCGGGCGACAAGCGCGTCCACAATCGTGCTCACATTGTGCCGGTACATGCCTTCGTACGTGCCGGCGTCATCCGGGCCGAGGCCGTCGGCGTAAAGCGTGCCGCCCAGCCGAACACCGGTTTCGCTGACCAGATTGGCGACCAGCTGCGGATTGACCGAACTCTCGGCGAACACCGCGGGGATTCGCTCCCGCCGGATCAGATCGATCAAGCCCGCCAGCCGGCGGGCGTTGGGTTCGCTGTCGGTCGAGAAGCCACTGATGGGATGCACCGTGAAACCGTAATCCCGCGCGAAATATCCGAAAGCATCGTGCGAGGTCACCAGCTGTCGCCGCCCGGGAGGAAGGCGGGCGATCTGGGCGGCCACCCAGGCTTTCAATGCGCGGAGCCGCTGCTCGTAGGCCCGGGCATTTCGCGCAAATTCCTCGCTCCATGCCGGCCTGAGTTCCGAGAGCCTGGCCCGAACCAGATTCGTGGCGAAAAGCACGTTGTCGATGCTCTGCCACCAGTGGGGATCCGGTTCTCCCGCCCCCGATCCAGGCCGGCCCGGGGTCTCCCTGCCTTTGCCGGCCCGGTAAAGCACAAGGGGAAGCGCATCGCCGACCGTGAGGATTCGCGCCTGTGATCCGCGCTGCCGGAGCAACCGGTCGAGGTAGGGCTCCAGATGCAGCCCCGACGTCAGCACCAGGTCCGCGTCCACGATCATCCGCAGGTCGCCCGGCGCCGGGTCGAAGGTGTGGGGATCGATTCCCACCGGCACCAGGTCGGTGACAGCCACATCCGGGCCGCCGACTTCCCGGGCGATTTCGGCCAGCACGGTGTGGAGCGCGACCACGCGCAAGGGTCGCTCGGCCGCCGCGCACACCGTCACGCCGGCGCCGGCCAGCGCGGAGCAAAGCAGGAAATGTCGCAGGCGTTTCAACTTCGGTCTCATCTGGCGATCACCTGGCGGAGCGCCCCGCCAGTCGCTCCTCGTGGAAGCGGCGCAGCCGGCTGAGCGCTCCGTGACTCGGGCTGAGCAGCGCCGAGGCGAAAAACACCGCGCCCAGGCACAGCACGATGGCCGCGCCGCTCGCGAGGCCCAGGTGATAGCTCAGCAGGATGCCCGCGACCGAGGCGGCGACGGCGAAGGCCACCGCAAGCAAAAGCATGCGCAGGAAGTGATCGCACCACAGATACGCACTGACCGCGGGCAGGAGGAAAAGGCCCAGGGCGAGCACCACGCCCATCGTCTGCAGCGCGGCCACCAGGTTGAGCACGGTCAGGCCGAGAAACCCCACGTGAATCAGCGCGCTCCGGCCGCCGACGGCCCGGTGAAAGACCGGATCGAAGGTCTCGAGGAGAATCGCGCGATAGAACACGATGAAGACAATCACGGTGCCGGCGCTCACAACCGACGTGAGCCGGAGGTCGGCGGCGCTCACCCCCAGGACGTTGCCAAAAAGAAAATGCGTCAGATTCAGCCGCGTCGGCAGCCGGCTGACGAGCGCGATGCCCGCGCCGAAAAAGACGATGAACAGCGAACCGAACGCCGCGTCCTCCTTGATTCTCGTCAGCCGGCTCAGCAACGCGCTGCCCAATGCCGTCAAGAGACCAGCCACCAGCGCGCCAACGAACAGCGCCGTCGTGCTGGGCCCGAAGAGCAGCCACGCCAACGCCACGCCGGGGAGAAGCGAATGCGAAAGCGCATCGCCCATGAGCGCGAGCCGCCGCAGAATCAGGATGCAGCCGAGCAAGCCGCCGCTGACGCTCAGCAGCACGGCGGAGAGGAGCCCCCGCTGGATGAACCCATAGGAAAACGGCGCGATGAGGAGTTCGTGCAGGCTCATCGCGGGAGGTGGGGGATCGGCGCCTTGCTCCCGGAATGGCCGTGAACGCACCGGCCGCGGCGATATGCGAGATGGATGTTCTCCGGCGACAACACCTCGGCGACCGGGCCGGACGCGACCAGGGTGGTGTCGAGCAACACGGCCCGCGTGAAACTGTGCCGGGCAATCTCGAGATCGTGGACGGCGGCGAGCACCGTCCGGTCCTGGGCTTCCCAGGCTCGCAGGATATGCGTCAGCTCCTCGCAGGCGAAGAGGTCCAGTCCGGCGAACGGCTCGTCGAGCAGAAAAATGTCCGCGCCCTGCGCGAGGGCCCGGGCGAGGAAGACGCGTTGCTGCTGGCCGCCGGAAAGCATTCGGATCTGGCGATCGGCGAGGTCCGCGAGTCCGAGTTCCTCCAGCGCGCGGTCCACGCGCAGGTGATCGCCGGCATCCAGGCGCCGGAGGAATCGCAGCGAGGGATAACGGCCCTGTTCCACCACCTTGCGGACCGTGATCGGAAAGTCCCAGTCGATCGTCTGGCGCTGCGGCAGATAAGCCAGCCGCGGCAAGGCATGTTGCGGGTGGGCATCGCCGATGCGGATCTCGCCGGATGCGAGTCGATGCCAGCCGAGGATGGAGCGCAGCAGCGTGCTCTTGCCGGCACCGTTCGGTCCGAGGATCGCCGTCGAACTGCCGCAGGGGATGTCGAGCGTCAGATCCCTCAGGGCCGTGGTGCGGCCGTAGCGAACCGTGACGCCGCGGAAACGTAGAATGTTTTGGGTATCCGTAGGCACAGCTCTGGCGCCAAGATAGCAAACCCGTCAAGGGGAACGTCTCCCGGCCTTGCGCAACGAGGCGCGGTCCGTGAACCGCCCCGCA
This sequence comes from uncultured Verrucomicrobiae bacterium, assembly GCA_963705935.1. Lineage (GTDB taxonomy): Bacteria > Verrucomicrobiota > Verrucomicrobiia > Opitutales > Opitutaceae > Opitutus. Next base: position 1,921,393 of record OY970130.1, read on the forward strand.
TTCTTCGCGTCCCCGCAGGCTCCAGGCGTCCTGCTTCCGAAGCGACGCAAACTGGTGCTCAGGAGGGGACTCGAACCCCTACGCCTTACGGCACACGCCCCTCAAACGTGTGTGTCTACCAATTCCACCACCTGAGCATTCGCTGCGGGAACCGCGGACTAAGAGCCATCCCGGAACCCTTGTAAAGCCCGGAAACCGCTTCGCGCCCCGCGCGTAATTTCGGCGACGAACGGTGCCGCTGGAGACGTCTCGCCCGCACCAAATCGACCGAGGTGCCGCGACCTGCCTACAGCCGCCGCTGCCGGTCGCAGCAGGCCCGCGCCAGCTCCGCCGCGAGCCAGGGTCCCCGATAGATCATCCCCGTGTAGATCTGAATCAGCGTCGCGCCGGCATCTAGCTTCTCGCCGGCACTGGCAGCGTCCTCGATGCCTCCGACGCCGATGATCGGAAGCTTTCGATTCGTCGCGCGGGCAATGTAGTTGATGATCTCGGTCGAGCGGCGGCGGAGCGGGCGTCCGCTCAACCCGCCGGTCTCGTTGACGGCGGCAAACGCGCCGGTCCGGCTGAGCGTCGTGTTGGTGGCGACGATGCCGTCGAATCCGTGTTCGAGCAATGCGGCGAGGACGGCGTCGATCTGGCGGAAGGTGAGATCGGGCGCGATCTTCAGCAGCAGCGGCACGCGCCGCGCCCGGGCCCGGTTGGCGGCGGCAACCGCCTTGAGGAGTTCACGCACGCGCTCCTCGTCCTGGAGCTTCCGCAGACCCGGGGTGTTCGGGCTGCTCACGTTCAGGACCACGTAGTCGGCATGGTCGGCCAGGCGGCCGAAGCTCGCCAGATAGTCCTCCGTCGCCCGGTCGATGTCGCAGACCTTGGATTTTCCCAGGTTGATGCCGACCGGGATCGCGCGCCGCCCGGGCGGAGGCTGTTTCGCCAGCCGGCGCGCGACCGCCTCCGAACCCTCGTTGTTGAAACCCATCCGGTTGATCACCGCATACTCGGCGGGATAGCGGAACACACGCGGCCGATCGTTGCCCGGCTGGGGCAGCGCGGTGATGGTCCCGATCTCCACGTGGCCGAAGCCAAGCGCGGCGATCGCCGGCCAGGCCGTGGCGTTCTTGTCGAACCCCGCCGCGAGCCCCACCACGTTGGGAAAGCGCAGGCCGAACGCCTCGACGGGACGCCCGCCGCGGAGCCGGTGCGCCCGCGCCAGCACCTGGACCAGCGGCGGGATCTTCGCCAGGGCCGCCAGTGCATCCACCGCCAGTTCATGCGCATGCTCCGGATCGAGCCGGAACAAACCCGGCCGGATCACCTGCTCGTAGAAGGAGGCCATGTTGGCGCGAGCCTGAAAACGAGCGGGCAAAAAGCAAGGATGGCGAGAATCCTAACCCCTCGCCGCCAAACGATTTTCCATTCTGAAACCCGTTCGGCACAATGATGCGAAATGTGTGCTTTTTGTGCTTGTTTTTTCGACCTCCCCTCGCACGCTGCGCAAAAATTCTTCCCCCTTTCGAAATGGCTAAAGCAACTTCAACTCTCGACTGGTGCATCGTGCGTCTCGGCGAGGATCACAACTGGTGGGTCAGTGAAACCAGTGATCCGGTCCGCTGGGACGTCGACGGTCTGAGCATCATCGACCCGCGGCAACTTTCTCACCTCGTCGACCTCGTTGATCCCCTGCGGGACTACGGCTTCGACCAGGACCTGATGGAGCGCGCGTTCATTCTCTTCCGGATCGAGAAGGACCTCGGCAGCGGCAAGGTGCGGCTCAAGCGCACCAAGGAGTCGCTGTTCGAGTCGGACGAGAAGCTCTTCGCGCTGGCCGACATTCTCGACGAGGAGAACGGGCCGTACGCCGATCTGCTCGATCACCTCACGCGCTGCCGCGTGAAGATGCTGAACGACCTGTTCGAGTTCGAATCGAAGCTCACGGTCGACGAGGTCGAGGACGAACTGCGCGAGGACCAGAACAGTCACTTCATCGAGGGCAAGGCCGTCCACTCGTTCGAAGAGCTCATCTCCATCCTCGACTTCATGCCTGCAGGCTACGAGTCCGACGAGGAGCAGCCGGTGAAGCACCTCGACGAGGAGGCCGACGACGAGGACCTGCCGGAACTCGACGAGGCGGAGGAGGAAAAGCTGAAGAACGACGAGTCGCTCAAGTGGGACGAAGAGGAGGAGGAAGCCGAGGAGGACGGAGAGAAGAAGAAGAAGGAAGGCGATGAGGACGAGGAGGAGGAGGAGGAGGAAGTCGGAACGACGGAGAAGAGCGGCGAGGACGACGACGAGGGCGAGAAACCGCGCCGCAAGGCGAAAGGGAAGCACTGACCGGGCAACCGGGGCGGTGACATTTTCAAGGGCGGCCAAGCGGCCGCCCTTTTGTTTGCGCGCCGGCGTGCAGGCGATGGCCGCCGCGACGGGACGGAAAAACGCGATCCCCGGGGCTGACCGCGACGAAGTCGCTCCGTCGCAGGCGGACGGATATTCGGACGCTGCCACCCTCTCGTTCGTGAAATTGCGGGTCAGTGAGTCCGCGCAGACCGCGACCGACGCCCCGGTGCGGTCGTTGCGGCATCGCCTGCCAGCAGGCTCCTACATCCGGTCGTGGGTAGGAGCGGCTTTACGCCGCGATGGATCGATGCCGGTTGTTCGAATCGCGGGATAAACCCGCTCCTACCCCCGAACGAACCCATGGCGCGCGCCTACCCGGGCAGGCGATCCGGAGACCGGGCCCTACAACTCCGCGGCCATCTCTTTTGCGAAATACGTCAGGATCATGTCCGCGCCGGCCCGCTTGATCGCGAGCAACGACTCGTGACGTGTGCGCGCCAGATCGAGCCACCCGAGCTTCGCCGCCGCCTGCAGCTGCGCGTACTCACCGGAAACCTGGTACGCGGCCACCGGCTTGTTCGTCGCGTTCCGCACGTCGCGGATGATGTCGAGATACGGCCCGGCCGGTTTCACCATCACGATGTCCGCGCCCTCCGCCTCGTCCAGCGCCAGCTCGATCAGGGCGGTCCGGCGATTCGCCGGATCGAGCTGGTACGTCGCCTTGCTCAGCAGATGCGTGCCCGCCGCGGTCGCGCTGCCGACCGCGTCGCGGAACGGCCCGTAGTAGGCCGATGCAAATTTCACGGAGTACGCCATGATGCCGGTCGCAGCGAACCCGCCGGCGTCGAGCGCGCGGCGGATCGCCCCGATCCGCCCGTCCATCATGTCGCTCGGCGCGACGAGATCCACCCCGGCCCGCGCGTGCAGCACCGCCATCTTCACCAGCACCCCGACGGTCCGGTCGTTGTCGACGTCGTCCCGGGCCGGCGTGAGCAGCCCGTCGTGTCCATGGGTCGTATACGGGTCGAGCGCGATGTCGGTCATCACCGTCAGCTCGGGGATGGCTTTCTTCACCGCGCGAACCGCCCGCAGGATCAGGCCGTCCTCGTCGGTCGCCTTCGTCCCGTCCTCGTCCTTCAGCTTCGTGTCGAGTTTCGGGAAAAGCGCGACGGCCGGCACTCCCACCTTGCGCAGGGCGCGGCACTCCTTCACCAGATCCGCCACGTTGAAGCGCGCCACGCCAGGCATCGACGCGATCGGCTCGGGCGCTCCCCTCCCCTCGACGACAAACAACGGCGCGATGAAATCGGCCGGCCGCAGCACGGTTTCCTGCACCAGGGCGCGGAGGCTCGCGGTCCGGCGCAGCCGGCGCGGACGATGGGTCAGCTCGAGTTTGAATGGATCGGACATGTCGATGGGCAACCTAGCACAAGCCCGCTCCCGTCGACCAATCGTTTTTGGAGTTTCGTTCCGCATTTTCGGCCCGGATGCCGTCCAGCGGCGCGAGCGCGTTCCGTAGGCCGCCTGCTTGGAGGCGCGGTTCGGGGGCTGCGTGCGGTTTGGCGCGGACGTCGCGCGGGGCGCGAGCGAGCTCGCGGCCTACGCCCAGCCCGGCGCAGGCCCGTTCCGTAGGCCGCCTGCTTGCAGGCGCGGCTCGTCACGAGCGTCCATCGTCACGACCATCCATCGGCGCGAGGTCCGCCTCCGGGCAGGTTCGCTCACGAATCCGCGAGCGCCCGGACGCCGGTTCCATGGCAGTCGGGGCAATCCTTCGTCAACGTGATGCGTCCGGTTCCGCCGCATTCGTGGCAGGTTTCGCGTCCCTGCGTGCAGGCCGGGCAGGTCTGTCGGATCACGCTCCCCTTGCCCTTGCCCGTGCCGCCACAGGTGCCGCAGGTCAGGACCCGACCCTGCTGGACCACGGTTCCCGTGCCCCCGCAGGTCGTGCAGGGCGGCGTGCCCGGCACATACGTGTACCCACGGCCATCGCACACGTGGCAAACCACGGTGCCTTTGCCGTCGCAGGTTGGACAAGGTGCCGTGGGGTGAATCTTTCCGGTCCCATGGCACGTTTCGCAGGGATGCGGCGCAGTCAGGGCGGCCAGGCGCGCGAGGATGGCCGGGTCCCGACTGCCCGAATTCGCATAGAAACGAGCCGCTTCCGCAAACATGCCTTTCCGGTCGAAATAGGCGGCGATCGAGATCTGAAGCTGGGCCATGCTGGAACCGTGGATGCGCACGTCCTGGAACCCGGCGGGCGCGGCGATCTGCTGGTTTTCGAACAGCAGCTCCACGGCACCGGCGGTCCGCTCGGCCTTGGATTGCATCAACTCGAGGAGCACCGGCACCGAGACCTCGCGTTCGCCCGCGGCCAGCGCCCGGCAGGCCCACGCGATCGCCTGGTCCTGGTCCACCGGAGTCCCCTCTCCGCGCAAATAGCAGCGCGCAACCTGGGCGAATGCGGGCACGTGATTCTTTTCCGCGGCCTGCCGGTAATAGGCGAAGGCGTTGCCCGGAGTTCCCGGCGTTTCCTCCGCGAGCCGTGCCAGCAGCATCGAGGTGAGCGGAGGGGCGTCCGGCGCGACGTTGATCTGGTGCAGCAGCACCCCTTCGCGTGCCGGGTCGCGGGGAACCGCCTCGCGCGGCCGGGCGTACAGCTCCAGCAGCTTCGGCACGGCGTCGCGATCGCCGGCGGCCACACTGCTCTCCAGCCAGCGAAGGGCCTGGGCTGGTCGGTTCCGACGCATTTCCTCCTGCACCATCCAACTCCGCGCCTCCGCGTCGCCGCTCGCCGCCAGCTCCTCCATGAACGGGTACGCCGCGGCGTGATCGTCGGGCCGGTTTTTCAGGAGCGTGCGCGCATAGGCCGCCCGGAAGGGCAGCCGGGTTCGCACGGTCGACCACAGAATCGACTGCATCTGCGCGATGGCCGTCTGCCAGTCCTCGCGCCGGATCGCGCGCTGGGCGCGGCGCCAGGCCGCGAGCGTCGCCGGGTTCGCGCCATCGAAATAGTCGGGAGCCGATGCGAGCGACGCCCAGTCCTGTGCCAGTGAATCCCCCGGTGGCGCCACCGCGCTGTACAATTCCAGTTTCAGCAGCGACTGCGGCGTGACGGCGTCGAGGTCGGACGAGGCGAGTTCCTTCCGCAGCGCGGCAATGTCCTCCCGCGCCGCCTCGGGTTCGCTTTGCCGGAATGCCCTGTAAAACGCCGGGTTCTGCCGGCTGAGCTGCGCCAGCGGAACTTCGTAGAGTTCGTGTTGCAGTTCGCGGAACCGGGCGGCCGAGGGAAAGCGAAGCTCCGGAATTTTCGGGAGCAGCGTCCTCGCCTGCGGCAGGTCGCGTCGCGCACACGCCGCCTGGATCTGGGCGTTCATCCGGGTGAAAGCCTCCTCGTCCGCGGATTGATCGAGGCGCGCCAGCAGCGTATCGAAGCAGCGGGCGCGCTCCCGGTTCCAGGCCAGGGCGCGTTCGTCGCTCGCCTGCGTCGCCGCGGCCCGGATCTGCTCCGCCCGCCAGCGCAGGCCGGCGATCCGCTCGCGATAACCGGCCGCCGTGACATTCAGCGCGGCGACTTCCATCCGAATGGCGCCGATCTCCGCGGCGGCTCGCGCGTCCGACCGGTGCTGGAACCACGCGCCGCCGGCCAGGGCGGCGCCAAGCCCGAAAACGCCGATCAACAGCGGCAGCTTGGGCAGCATCCAGCGGCTGGCGCCTGCAGGTCCGCCGGCCGCGCGGGGCGCGTCGTTCGGCGGAGGCTCGGGAACCGGGTCCATGGGCAGGGCAACCCCACGTATCGGCGCAAATGAGCCCGTCCTGCAGCGGTGATCGCGGACCCGGGCGGCCCCAACGCGAACGCCTGGCAAAAAACAGGATTCCGGTTCCGCTTTATTTCCTCCACGTTGCGGGTCTCTTTCGCTCGCCATGGCCATCAAGCTGTTCGATTCGCTCTCCCGGCAGGTCCGCGAACTTCACCCGTCGCAGGCCGACGGCGTGTTTCGCTTCTACAACTGCGGACCGACGGTTTACGCACCGGCGCACATCGGCAACTTCCGCACCTTCGTGGTGAACGACGTCATCCGCCGGATGCTCGAACTCGAGTTCGGTTCCGCCCGGGTCCGGCACGTGCGCAATCTCACCGACGTCGACGACAAGACGATCCGGCGGGCGCGGGACGAGGGCCGGCCGCTGGCCGAGGTGACCAGGCACTGGACCGAAAAATTTCATGTCGACTGCGCGGCGTTGAACTGCCTGCCGCCCACCGTGGAGCCGGCGGCCACCGGACACATCCGCGAGCAGGTCGACATGATCGACGTGCTGATGCGCAAGGGGAACGCCTATCGGGCGCCGGACGGCTCCGTCTATTTCAAGGTCGCGTCTTTCGAAAAGTACGGGCGGCTGTCGCGCGTGAACGAGCGCGAGCTGCAGTTTGGCGCGGCGTTGAAGGCCACGTCGGCCGATGCCGACGAGAAGGAGGATGTCAGCGATTTCGCGCTGTGGAAGGCGCACAAGCCGGAGGACGGTGACAACGCCTGGGAGAGCCCGTGGGGCCGCGGCCGGCCCGGCTGGCACATCGAGTGCAGCGCGATGAGCCGGAAGCACCTCGGCGAGACGATCGATCTGCACACCGGCGGCGTCGATCTGCTGTTCCCCCACCACGAGAACGAGATCGCGCAAAGCGAGTGCTGCAACGGCGTGCTTTTCTCGCACCACTGGTACCACAGCGAGCACCTGCTGGTGGACGGGAAGAAGATGAGCAAGAGCCTCGGAAATCTCTACACGCTCGACGAATTGAAGGAGAAGGGCTTCTCGCCGATGGCGGTGCGCTACGCGCTGCTCGCCGGACATCCCCGCAAGCAGCTCAATTTCACCCTCGAGTCGGTGCACGCCGCGGAAAGCGCTCTGGAAAAACTGCGCAAGCTCGCCCGGCAGTTTCTGTCGCCGGGCGCCGGCGCCGAGGCGGCGTTTGCCGGGTACTGGCGGACGGCGGCGATGGCCGATGAGTCCGGCCTTGGCGCCGCCTTCGACTGCCTGCGGGATGATCTCAACACGCCGGGAGCCATCGGCGCGCTGTTCGACTGGGCAAACGGCCTCGACTTCTCGCATCGCGCCCCGTCCTCGCCGCGCCCGCCCGAGCTCGCGGCGTTCAGCAAACTGACGTACGCCCTCGGCTTCGATCTTTTCGCCGTGCGTGCGAAAACGAACGCGCCGGCCAGCGTGACCGAACTCGCGGAAAAACGCTGGGCGGCAAAGCAGACGCGGGATTTCGCCACCGCCGACGCGTTGCGGAAGGAGATCGCCGCCGCCGGCTGGTCGATGCTCGATCGCAAGGACGGGTACAGCCTCGAACCGGCGAGGAAGTAAGATCTCCGCGGTCGCCGCGAATCCGCAGTAACGCGAGCCGGCGTCAGGCTCGTGGTCGCGACCACCGTCGGGGACGGCGGCGATTCGCAGTGCCGCCGCACGAGGCTGCCAGTCCGTTCCGTCGGATCAGCGTCGTGGTGGCCGCGCACCCATTTCCGAATCGCTGCGTCAGTCAGCCGCTCGCCAGCCCCGGACAAAGTAATGCTGATTGTTTCTCTCCCGTCATTGCGGTACCCGTCTGCGCTGCTCGCCGGACTCTTTCTCGCGATCATGTCCACCGCCACCGCCGCCACACCTCCGTCCGCCTGGTCCGTCGATTATTCCCACTGGCCCGACGGGCACGTCTATGGCAAGGCCGAGGCGAAGCGGGACTGGCCGACGCTGTTCTGGTTCGACGTTCCGGGCGGAGGTCGCGTCCGCGAGTTCCCGGCCGCTTCCGGTCATCACTGGCTGGAGGTCGGATTTCCGCACGACACGTTCGGAGGTGGTGCGCATGGGTCGAAATTCACGGTCGATCTCGCCCCCAGCGACAGCTACACGGTCGAGTACGCCGTGCATTTTCCCGCCAACTGGGAATTCAGCCGCAACAACCAGCCGCCGCATGGGGGCGGCAAGCTGCCGAGGCTCAGCGGCGGTTCGCATCCGGCGGGCGGCGAGGGCCGTCCGGACGGCATGAGCGCGCGTCCGATGTGGCGGCGCGACCACCGGTTCTCCGCCCACCCGCAGAACTATCTCGAACTCTACCTGTACTGGCAGCACCAGGCGGAGAAGTATGGCGACCGGTTCTTCGCGCAGGCGGTGGAGGCGGGCCGGACCTACCGGCTCAAGCTGCGCGTCGACCTCGGCACCGCCTCGCGCGACGGCGCCGTGCGCCTGTGGGTCGACGACGTGCTGCGGGTCGACCGGCCTTTCCGCTTTCTCGCCCCGGGCCAGAACTGGAAGCTCGACCGGTACTTCCACAACGTGTTCTACGGGGGCAATGATCCCACCTGGGCGCCGGCGCACGACCAGCATCTGCTGCTCGGGCCGGTGCGGGTTGACAGCCAGCCGTTTTAGCGACGGTGTGTCCGCTCGGCCCGGCAATCGTACGCCGGACCGCACTCCCATGGCCATGACTCCGCTCGAAGAACTTCGTCACTCGTGCTCGCACGTGCTGGCGACCGCGATCCTCCGCATCTTCCCCGATGCCAAACTCGACATCGGACCGCCGACGGACACCGGGTTCTACTACGACATCGACCTGGAGCACAAGCTGACCGCCGAGGATCTGGTGAAGATCGAGGCCGAGATGAAGAAGGTCGCGGACGAAAACCAGCCGTTCATCCGGACCGAGGTTTCGCGCGAGGAAGCGGTGCGAGATCATCAAGAGCATCGGGCAGGAGCGGTACAAACTCGGCCGGCTCGCCGACATTCCGGAGGGGGAGAAGATTTCGTTCTACCAGAACGGCGAGTTCATCGACCTCTGCGCCGGCACCCACGTCCGGTACACGGCGAAGCTCAAGGCGTTCAAGCTGCTGTCGATCGCCGGCGCCTACCATCGGGGCGACGAGAAGAACAAGCAGCTCCAGCGCATCTACGGCACCGCGTTCCCGACCAAGGACGAACTTGCGCAATTACCTCGAGCGGCAGGAGCAGGCGAAGCGCGCGACCACCGCAAGCTCGGCCGCGAGCTGAAGCTGTTTCACATCGACGAGGAGGTCGGCCAGGGGCTGATCCTCTGGACGCCCAACGGCGCCGATCATCCGCCAGGAGCTCCAGAACTTCATCAGCGAGGAACTCCGCAAGCAGGGCTACTCGCAGGTGTTCACGCCGCACATCGGCAAGCTGGAGCTCTACAAGACCTCCGGCCATTTTCCCTATTACAAGGAGTCGCAGTTTTCGCCGCTGGTCGAGAACGAGTCGCTCGCGAAGGTGCTCGGCGAGGGCTGCTCCTGCGCCGACATCTACGCCCGGCTGGAGGCGGTTTCGCCGCACCTCGCCGCGCAGGTCAACGCGCGCACCGGCCGCGAAACCATCACGCCCGACCGGATCCGTCCGGACGACCAGTTGCTCGACGGCTTCATGCTGAAGCCGATGAACTGCCCGCATCACATCAAGATCTTCGCCTCGCAGCCGCACTCGTACCGCGACCTGCCGGTCCGGCTGGCGGAATTCGGCACGGTCTACCGCTGGGAACAATCCGGCGAGCTGAACGGCATGACCCGCGTGCGCGGCTTCACCCAGGACGACGCCCACCTGTTCTGCACCGAGGAGCAGGTCGGCGCGGAGGTGCTGGGCTGCCTCTCGCTCGTGAAGATCGTCCTCTCCACGCTCGGCATGGCGGATTACCGCGTCCGCGTCGGCCTGCGCGATCCCGACTCGAACAAATACACCGGGCGATCCCGCCAACTGGGACAAGGCCGAGGCGGCGTGCCGCGAGGCCGCGAAGACCCTCGGCGTCCCGTTCACCGAGGAACCGGGCGAGGCCGCGTTCTACGGGCCCAAGATCGACTTCGTCGTCAAGGACGTGATCGGGCGCGAGTGGCAGCTCGGCACCGTGCAGGTCGACTACAACCTGCCGATTCGCTTCGACCTGTCCTACATCGGCGCCGACAACCAGCCGCACCGGCCGGTGATGATCCACCGCGCGCCGTTCGGTTCGATGGAGCGGTTCTGCGGCGTGCTGATCGAGCACTTTGCCGGCGACTTCCCGGCGTGGCTCGCGCCCGAGCAGGCGCGCCTGGTGCCGATCAGCGACAAGGTGGCGGACTACGGGCACGCGCTGCTCGCCCGGCTCAAGGCCGAGGGGTTCCGCGCGAGCCTGGACGAGCACAGTGACAAGCTGGGAGCCAAGATCCGCCGCGCCGAACTCGACAAGGTGCCCTACACCCTCGTGATCGGGGCGAAGGAGGCCGAGGCCAACAGCGTCTCCATCCGCTCCCGCGCCCTCGGCGACGAGGGCGTGATGACCGCGGAGGCGTTTCTCGCCCGGCTGAAGACCGAAGTCAGCACCCGCGCCCTCCCCGCGAAAAAGTCGCCCTGACCTCCGGGCCGCCCGGCCCCACCCTCCCGCCGCCCCCGCGGCCGGCCGACCGTCCCGCTCCGCGCCGCCACCACGGCGCCGGGGCCGACGCTCCGCCTTCCGGCCGCCACCACATCCGCGCCGACGCACCGCGTCGCCGGGTATCACCCGCATCCACGTCCTGGTGACGCAGCCCCTCCAGTCTCCACCAGGTCACTGCGCCCACGCGAGCGGCGCCGGCGGCGGGAACGTGCTGGCCAGGTCCACGCCGCGGCCCTCGCGCATCGAGCGATGGATCGACTCCATCACGTCGACCACGTGAGCGGCATGGGCGCCGGAAGTCGGATGCGGCCGGTTGGTGCGCAATCCGCGCCACAGTTCCAGGACGCCGGCGGCCCAGTCGACCCACCAATCGCCGGTGCCGGCGGCCGGGCGAACCGGCCAGACCCGCTGATAACGTCCGCCAAACGGCCCGCACCGCACGGGCGCGGCCGCGGAATACCAGGCGGTCGAGACCGACCCGGTGTCGCCATGCACGTCCAGTCCCGCCCGGTTCTCCGCCGGATCGCCGACGTAGAAATCCGCCGTCAGCCGCGCGCGCAGTCCGCCCCGAAACTCCAGCACGGCCACGATCCAGTCCTCGGTCGCGATCGTGAACGGCTTGCCGTCCTTCGCCTTTCGATCCGGCAGCAACAGGCCGCCGCCGGCGATGACGCGCGCCACGGGTCCGAACCAGGCGGTCAGCAGCGAAAGCGGATACACCCCGACGTCGAAGACCGGACCGACGGCGTAGAACGGCGCCGGATTCGGATGCCAGCTCTCGATGCGGGCCCAGTCGACCGTGGCGTAGGCGACGCGCGGCGTGCCGATGCGCCCGTCGCGGATCAGTTTCCATGCGGTCTGCTGCGCCTCGCCCAGCCAGGTGACGGGCGCGCCGCTCAGCCGCACGCCCCGTTTCGCCGCCAGCCGGACCAGCGCGTCGGCCTCGGCAAACGTGGGCGCCAGCGGTTTCTCCGAGTGCACGTGCTTTCCGGCATCGAGCGCCCGCGTCACGACGTCGACGTGCGCCTGCTGGATCGTCAGGTTGATCACCGCCTCCACCGCGGGGTCGGCGAGCACGTCACCGATGGACGCATACGCCCGGCCGCCATGCTCGGCGGCCCAGGCCTGCGCCCGGGCCGAATCCAGATCGGTCGCGCCGAGAACCTGAATTTCCGGATGGGCCCGCATCGCCTCGCCGTACGCTCTTGCGATGTTCCCACAGCCGATGACGGCGACGCGCAGGGGCGGCGCGCTCTCCTTCACCTCGACGGCCGACCACCAGTCCAGCACCCGCTGCCGGCTGGCGGCAAGGTCGGGCAGCGGATCGAACTCCTCCGGCTCGTGCTCGATCGCGATCGGACCGCGAAAGCCGGATGTCCGCAGCCGGGCCACGATCGCCGCGACCGGCACGATCCCGTCGCCGAGCCGGCAGGTCTCGTGCCCCGCATCGATCAACTCGCGCCCGGTCCGGGCGCCCCGGCGCGCCTTCACGTCCTTCAAATGCACACAGAAGATCCGGTCGCCCGACCGGGCCAGCGCATCGAGCGCGCTCCACCCTTGGGTCGCGCACCAGCCGCAGTCGAGCGCCAGTCCGGCGACATCCGGGTCGCCATCGCCCAGCCGCGCCGCCAGCTGCGTCGCGCTGGTGTCCGGGTGATTTTCCATCGCATACCTGATGCCGTGCTCGCGCAGGATCGCCACCGCCGCGGCGCGGTCGCGCGCGAAGAATTCGCTGTGCCCCGCAATGACCGGCATCTCCATCATCACGCAAAAGCGGCAGGCCGCGCGCAGTTCGGCCGCGTCGCCCGGAATCCACGCGGCATAGGTGCGCACGGCGAGCCCGTGCTCGGCCAGGAGCGCCTTCGCCACGTCGAGATGGCCGAGCGTCGCCCAACGCCAGTCGAGGTGCGACGACCACAAATCCACGGCCGTGAATCCGGTCGCCTTGATTTCGCGCAGCAGTTCGCCGAAGCGCGTCGCAAACGTACCCAGGGGGGAGAACCACGCCTGCGTCGCCTCGTCCCCCTGCGCCCACCCATGTTCCATGCGATAGCCGAGCTGGCGCGCGACCAGGTTCGCCGTGATGAACGAAAGCGTTGGGGTCATGCGGCGGAGCCTAGCAGACCCCGGCGGATCTGTCTCGTCCTACTCATCGGGCGCGGAGCGGATGCGGGGAGCCCCTGGGCCGCGAGGTCAGACCGCGGCCTCGCCGCGCTCCGCCGTGCGGATCCGGATCGCGTCGTCCAGGCTCTGGACGAAGATCTTGCCGTCGCCGATCTTGCCGGTCTTGGCCGCGGCCATGATCGCGGCGAGCGCCTGGGGGGCGACGGCGTCGGCCGTCACGATCTCGAGCTTCACCTTCGGCAGGAAGTCCACGGTGTATTCGCTGCCGCGATAGATCTCGGTGTGGCCCTTCTGGCGGCCGAAGCCCTTGACCTCGGTGACGGTCATGCCGTCGATGCCGACCGCGGTCAGGGCGGTTTTCACTTCCTCCAGCTTGAACGGCTTGATGATGGCGATGATGAGTTTCACGGGAAGAGGATCAAATGCTGCTCGCGTCGTAGATATAGCCGTGTTCGCCGTGCTCGGTCTCGTCGAGGCCCTGCAACTCGGACTCGGCCGACGAACGCAGGCCGATCCACGCCTTGATCGCGTAGGCGATCAGCGCGGTCGAACCGACGGTGAAGAGGATGGTGAGGCCCATCGCCCGGAGCTGCTGCAGCCAGAGCGTCCGGCCGACGAGTTCATGCAGGTTGGCGGCGAGGTTCGGATTGATGGTCGTCCGGGCGAAGATGCCGGTGTAAAGCGTGCCCACGGTGCCGCCGACGCCGTGCACCCCGAACACGTCGAGCGCATCGTCGTATCGGAAGAGTGACTTCACCTTGGTGCAGACGAAGAACGGCAGCGCGCCACCGAGCAGTCCGAGGAGCACCGCCGCGCTGGCGGAGATGAAGCCGCACGCGGGCGTGACCGTGACCAGGCCCGCCACCGCGCCGGAGCAGAACCCGAGCACGCTGGCTTTGCCGCGAAAGAGGTACTCGAGAACCGCCCACGTGCCTGCCGCGACCGCGGCCGCGAGCGTCGTGGTGGTGAAGGCGTTGGCCGCGATGCCGTCGGCCGCGACCGCCGAGCCGGCGTTGAACCCGTACCATCCGACCCAGAGCAGGCCGGCACCGACCATGCAAAGCACCATGCTGTGCGGCGGCATCGGTGTCTTCCCGTACCCGTGCCGCGGCCCGACGATCAGGCAGAGCACCAGCGCCGACCAGCCCGAGGCCATCTCGACGACCATGCCGCCGGCGAAATCGATCGCCTTGATCGAGGCCGCCGGATTCGCGAGCCCATTCATCAGCCCGCCCGCGCCCCAGACCATGTGCGTCAGCGGGACATAAACGAGCAGCATCCACGCCGCGACGAAGAGCAGCACGGCGCCGAATTTCATCCGCTCCACGACCGCCCCGATGATCACGGCCGGCGTGATGATGGCGAACATGAGCTGAAACATCGCGAAGACGTTCTGCGAAACCCAGAACGAGTAGTCGCCATTGGGCGCGGATTCGACGCCGCGGAAAAAGAAGAACTCCGTCCCGCCGAGGAAAGGGCTGTGAAAGCTCTTGCCGAACGCGAGGCTGTAGCCGACGGCCCACCACAGGACGGACACCAGGCTCGTGATGCCGAGGCACCAGGCCATGATCGAGAGCACGTTCTTCGTGCGCACGAGGCCGCCGTAGAACAGCGCGATGCCAGGCAGCGTCATGAACAGCACGAGCATCGCGCTGGTCATCATCCAGGCGTTGTGCCCCGGTCCGGGAATTCCCGCGACCGGCACCGTCGCCGGCGCGGCCGGCTGCGACGCCGCCCCCGGCAGGGCCGCGGACGGGTCGCGATTGGCGATGTAGGCCTCGAGGCCGGCCACCCGTTGCTCCAGCGTGACGGGGGGAGGCGGCGTGGACGGCGCCTGCGCGAAACCGCGCACAGTGCAGATCAGCGCGAAGCCAAACAGGAGCGTGCGAAGCGGGACGGAAAACTTGCTCATGCGCCTCGCATGACCGCCAATAAGCGTACGTCACGCAAACCGGGATTTGGATTCGCCGGGCTTATGACAAATTCCTCGTGCCCGTCGCCTCGCAAACGCCAGCGACAGGCGGAACGCCGGCCCCGACGGCGGAGCACACCCGGGCGCAGGCCCGTTCCGTAGGCCGCCTGCTCGCAGGCGCCAGTTCGCGAAAGCCCCCGGTTGCCTCGGGCGCCATTCGGGCGCGAGCAAGCTCGCAGCCTACGTCGATCCTGCGCGAGCAAGCTCGCGGCGTACGATGGGCGGCGCCGGGCGGCGGCAGGACGGCGCGCCTCAGCAAACGGGCAGCCGGGAGTTCAGATCGCGGCGTCGCCGCGCTCGTCCGTGCGGATCCGAATCGCGTCGTCGATCGGCACCACAAACACCTTGCCGTCGCCGATCTTTCCGGTCTTCGCGGTCCTCACGATGACCTCGACCGCCTTGCTCGCGACGGCGTCCGTCGTGGCGATCTCGATCTTCACCTTGGGAAGAAAATCCACTGTGTATTCGCTGCCACGATAGATCTCGGTGTGCCCCTTCTGCCGTCCAAAGCCCTTCACCTCGGTGACGGTCATGCCCTCGACGCCGATTTCCGCCAGCGCGGTTTTCACTTCGTCGAGCTTGAACGGTTTGATGATCGCGATGATGAGTTTCATGGGGATAACGCGCGTTTGGATGCAGCCAGCGTGGGCAGGCCGCGAGCGGACGGCAAGCGGAACGATGTGTCAATCCCCCGGGGACGGCGGAAAGCGCGACCCCCATTGCGCCGGCCAGGCTCCGCCGCGCGCCGGCTTCCGGTGGAAGCCGGCGTGGCGGCCGCAAAACTACAGCGCGCTGTCGCCGCGTTCGGCCGTGCGAACCCGGATCGCATCGCCCACGGAAAGCACAAAGATCTTTCCGTCGCCGATCTTGCCGGTGCGGGCCGCGCGGGCGATCGCCTCGATCACGCGTCCGACCTGCTCCTCCGTCGTGGCGACCTCGATTTTGATCTTCGGCAGGAAATCGAGCGTGTACTCGGTCCCCCGGTAGATTTCGGTGTGGCCCTTCTGCCGGCCAAAGCCCTTCACCTCGGTGACGGTGATGCCCTCGATGTTGATTTCCGCCAGGGCGGTCTTCACCTCTTCGAGCTTGAACGGCTTGATGAGCGCGACGACGAGTTTCATGGGGAAAGGTCAGCGTCAGCTCACGTAGCCCTCTTCCCCGTGCTCGTTGATGTCGAGGCCCTGCCGCTCGACTTCGTCGCTCGGGCGCAGGCCGGTCACGGCCTTGACGACATAGGCGATGACGACGGTGGCGCCGACCGCCAGGACCAGCGTGATGGCCATCGCCTTGAGCTGCTCGAGCCAGAGGCCGCCGTTGGTCACCAGCCCCGCCAGGCCATTCTTGACCGCCGCGGCGCCGGTGAGGTTCGGGTTCACGGAGGCGGTCGCGAGGATGCCGGTCAGCAGCGCGCCGAGCGTGCCGCCGACCGCGTGCACGCCGAACGTGTCCAGCGCGTCGTCGTAGCGGAACATCGCCTTCAGCTTCGTGCAGGCGAGGTACGGGACGATGGCGGCGAAGATGCCGATGATCACCGCGCCGGTGCTGCTGACGAAGCCGCAGGCGGGGGTGATCACGACGAGGCCGGCGACGGCGCCCGAACAGAAGCCGAGGATCGAGGCGTGGCCGCGGAAGATCCGCTCGATCAATCCCCACACGAACGCGGCCACGGCGGTCGCGAGCGTGGTGGTGGTGAAGGCATTCGCGGCGATCCCGTCGGCCGCCACGGCGGAGCCGGCGTTGAAGCCGTACCAGCCGACCCAGAGCATGCCGGTGCCGACCATGCACAATACCATGCTGTGAGGCGCCATCTTGTCCTTCCCGAAGCCGATGCGGGGCCCGATGATCAGGCACAGCAGCAGCGCGGACCAGCCCGAACTCATGTGCACGACGGTGCCGCCGGCGAAGTCGATGGCCGCAATCCGGGCGTCCGGATTCCACACGCCGTTCATCATCCCGTTCGCGCCCCAGACCATGTGGGCCAGCGGGAAGTAGACCAGGAACATCCAGATGGTCACGAACAGCATGACCGCCGTGAACTTCATGCGCTCGGCGATGGCGCCGACGATCAGCGCCGGCGTGATGATCGCGAACATCATCTGGTACATCGCAAAGACGTTGTGGCTGACCCAGAACGCGTAGTTGGTGTTCGGCGCCGACGTCACCCCGCGGAGGAAGAAGAACTCCGAACCGCCGAGAATGCCGCTCTGGAAACTGGTCCCGAACACGAGACTGTAGCCAAAAGCCCACCACAGGATCGAGACCAGGCCGGCGATGCCGAGGCACTGCGCCAGCACGGAGAGCACATTCTTCCGCCGCACGAGGCCGCCGTAGAACAACGCCAGCCCGGGCAGCGTCATGAAGAGCACGAGCGCGGCGCTGATCATCATCCAGGCGTTGTGCCCCGGCCCCGGCACGCCGGTGAGCGCCTTGCCGGGATCGCCGTTGGTGACGTAGGCTTCGAGCGCGGCCAGGCGCTGCTCGGTCGAGGGGCCGGCGGCGGCCGCCGGCTGGGCAAAAGCGCTTGCGCCGGCCAGCCAGCACAACGCGACGGTGATCATGGTACGAACGGGGTGTAACATGCGAAGCATAGAAGGGCTTCTGAGCACGTCCGGTACCAGCGCGGCCCCGAAATAGAAAAAAAATGAAAAAGCCGGTCCCACCCGGGGACCGGCTCGCCGGCGCGAAACGAAAATTATCAGATCGCCGCCTCGCCGCGCTCGTCGGTGCGGATGCGGATGACGTCCTCGATCGGCAGGACGAACACCTTGCCATCGCCGATCTTGCCGGTCTTCGCGGACTTCACGATCGCTTCGACGGCCCGACCGACCAGCCCGTCGGTCGTCGCGATTTCGATCTTCACCTTCGGAAGGAAATCCACCGTGTACTCGGAGCCGCGGTAGATTTCCGTGTGTCCCTTTTGCCGGCCGAAGCCCTTGACCTCGGTGACCGTCATGCCCTCGACGTTGATTTCGGCCAAAGCCGCTTTCACTTCCTCGAGCTTGAACGGTTTGATGATGGCGATGATGAGTTTCATGCGGATGGAGAATTAAGGCGCTGTCGTTGCTGGCGGGCAAGAATTCGCAGCACGGGACCGCAAGCTCTCGCGAAAACGAAACGCTCCCCGACCGCGTGGAGCCTCGGCGCGCCGCCCCGCCGCGCGACCGGCGCGGTGGCGGAGACCGTCGGGCCACCCCGCTGTCCGCCGCGCGGGCGGCGAATCCGACGGTGCGCGGGCGCAGGCGTTCGGTCGAGGTGGGTTGGCATGAAGAGGACGATGGGGCGTTCGGAGCGGGATATAGCACGGGTCATGCCAAGGCTGCCTGTGGGAACGCGGCTTACACAGATTGCCGTCCTGGCCGCAGCGATCACGCGCCGGCGGTCGTTCGTGTCCCGAATTCCGCCGCCAGCCGCCCGCGCAAACATCTCCCGTGTTCCGTTCGGAAAACCGGAGACGGCTATTCGGGCATCACAGTCTGAATGTGCAGTTCCTTCAACTGGCGGGCGGTCACGGGCGTCGGGCTCTGCGCCATCAGGTCCTGGCCCTTTTGCGTCTTGGGAAACGCGATCACGTCGCGGATGCTCGTGGTCCCGCACAGCAGCGCGACCATGCGATCGAGTCCGAATGCGATGCCGCCGTGCGGCGGCGCGCCGTAGGTGAAGGCCTTCAGCATGTAGCCGAACCGGCTCTCCACGACGTCCGCGGGAATCTTCAGCACCTCCTCGAAGACCTTCTTCTGCAGGGCCGGCTGATGGATCCGGATCGAGCCGCCGCCCAGCTCCATGCCGTTCAGCACGACGTCGTAGTGCTGGCCCCGCACCTTCTTCGGCTCGAGCTCGAGCAGCGGCACGTCCTCCGGCACGGGCGCGGTGAACGGGTGGTGGGTGGCCACGTAACGGTTCTCCGCCTCGTCGTAGCTCATCAGAGGAAAATCGATCACCCAAAGAAACTTCCAGTCGTCGGCCCGCACCTCGATCTTGCCGCGCTTCTGGAGCAGCGCCGCCGCCTCGAGTCGCAGCCGGCCCAGGATGGCGCAGGCCTTTTCCCACGGCGCGGCGGCAAAGAAAAGAATGTCGCCCTCCTCCACGTTCAGACGCCGCGTGAGCTCCGCCCGCTCGGTCTCGCTGAAAAATTTCACGATCGGCGACTTCCACTCGCCGCCCTCGATCTTGATGAACGCGAGGCCCTTCGCGCCGAGGGATTTCGCGATCTCCTCGAAATTCTTCAGCTCGCCCTGCGTGATGTCGGCCAGTCCCTTCGCGTTCAGGGCCTTGATCGCTCCGCCGGAGGCCGCGGTCGACTGGAACACCTTGAAGCCCGACGTCCGGAACGTCTCGGTGAAATCGACCAGCTCGAGCGCGAAGCGCAGGTCCGGCTTGTCCACGCCGTACCGGTTCATCGCCTCGCGAAACGGCATGCGAAGAAACGGCGTCGGCAGCTCCACGTTCAAGCACGTCTTTCCAGACCCGGCGCAGCATGCCCTCGAACAGCGCGTAGATGCCCTCGCGGTCGATGAACGACGCCTCGACGTCGATCTGCGTGAACTCCATCTGCCGGTCCGCCCGCAGGTCCTCGTCGCGGAAGCAGCGGGCGACCTGGAAATAGCGCTCCACGCCGGCGACCATCAGGATCTGCTTGAACTGCTGCGGCGACTGCGAAAGCGCGTAGAACTGCCCCGGGTGGATCCGCGAGGGAACGAGATATTCCCGCGCCCCTTCCGGCGTGCTCTTGAACAGGGCCGGCGTCTCCACCTCGATGAACTCCTGGGCGTCGAAATAGTCGCGGATCGCCTTGGTCGCCCGGTGGCGGGTCACCAGGTTCTGGCGCATCTTCGGCCGGCGCAGGTCGAGGTAGCGGTAGGTGAGCCGCAGGTCCTCGTTGACCTTGTCGCCACCGGCATCGTCGAGCGGAAACGGCGGCGTTTCGGCCACGTTGTGAATCTCCAGCGACGATGCGATCACCTCGATCGCCCCCGTCGGCAGCGCCGGATTCTCCGTGCCCGCCGGACGCCGGACGACCCGGCCGGTGACTCCGATGACCGACTCCGGCTTCAGCCGCTTGAGCTGTTCCGCCAGGTTCGCGTCGTCGTGCGCCTCGAGCTTGATCTGCGTGATGCCCTTCCGGTCGCGCAGGTCCACGAAGATGATGCCGCCCTGATCGCGGATCGTATCGACCCAGCCGGCAAGCGAGACGGTCGCGTCGAGGTCGGTGGGGGTGAGTTGAGCGCAGTGGTGGGTCCGGTACATGCGGGGAAAAACGAGTTTTCGAGCAAGCCAACGCCCGGCCGCCGGAGCAAGCACAACCCTCGGGCGGGGGACCGGCCGCCGCCCGCACCTCGGGCCGCCGCTCCGGCGCCGGCGCGCCGATCCCCGCCCGGCTCCCGGAGGATCAGGACGCCGCCCGGGCATGCACTCAGGGTGTTGCCGATCAGCGAGAGTTCGCGTCGGAGCGGATGCGCAGGCAGAAGAGCGCGCGCGACGATGCCCGCCTCGCCCCACCCCGACGAGCGTTTCTATCCCCCGGCGCTGTCCCGTGCCGAGGAGGCGTCGCTCGCGGAACGACGGCGTGGCAGCGGCATCGAGGCGCAGGCGCCGCGTGTCGGGCTGGCGCTCTCCGGCGGCGGGATCCGCAGCGCCACGTTCTGCCTCGGGCTCTGCCAGGCCCTCGCGCGCCAGCGGCTGATCCGGCGCGTCGATTTCCTGTCGACCGTATCCGGCGGCGGATACCTCGGCAGCTTCCTGGGCGCGGCGTTCTCCCGCGCGAGCGGCAATCCCGACCGCGTCGAGGCGGATCTGTCGCGCAACGACTCGTGGATGGTGAACTGGCTGCGCGAGAACGGCCGGTTCCTCTCGCCGAACGGCGCCGGCGACAACTGGCAGGCGGCGGCGGTGGCCCTGCGCAACTGGGTTTCGCTGCAGGTCGTCCTGCTCACGTTCTTCTTTCTCCTGCTCGGTCTCGGCGCGCTGATCCGGGCCGACCTTTGCTCCGCCTCTTTCACCGCCGGCCGGTGGCTGGCCGTCGAGGCGTTTTTCCGGGACCATTCCGCCGCCGGGGTGTGGTGGAGCCCGTGGCTGCTGTTGCCGGTGGTGCCGTTCGTGGCCGCGCTGCTGCCGGCGGGCAGCGTCTACTGGCTCACGCAGGTTTCCCCCCTGATGGCGGGGCTGCGGCGGCTCGGTGCGCTGTTCGGTTTCCGGTGCGCCGCGATGAGCGACGCCGAGTTCACCAGCCGGGCCCAGGTGGCGCTCACCCGGGTGTTCACGCTCGGCTTGATCCTCACCGTGACGTTGCTGTCGTTTGCGCTCGTCGACTCGGCGGGGCAGACGGTGTACCTGCACTGGTCTGGCCGCGACTTCCAGTTTCCCGCCCTCTGGACCACGATGACCGGCGGCGGCGCGGTCGCGTTCGGCTTCGCGAAGAAGCTCGCCGTCTATCTCGAGCGCGTCCTCGGCTCGCGCAAGTTCCGCGCCCCCTCCGGCGTGCTGGCGCTGCTGTTCGCGTTCGGGTGGCTGCTGCTGATCCTGCTGGCGCTCTCGGTCGCAGCCTGCGGGTTCGCGTGGCGGTGGCAGCAGCTCTCCGCCGGCGAACCGCTGCCGCCGATGGGCGGCGGCTGGCAGCTGATGCTCGCCGTCGCGGCGGCGCTCGTCGCGTCGTGGATCTTCAGCCGCAGCTTCGGTTTCGTGAACCTCTCGTCGATGCAGCAGATGTACGCCGCCCGGCTGGCGCGCGCCTACCTCGGCGCCACCAACCCGGAGCGCCAGCGCAACGCGAACCACGACATGACCGATCTGCTGCCAGGCGACGATCTCGCGTTCGACGAGTATGCGCCACACCGGCACGGCGGGCCGCTCCACCTCATCAATGTCACCGTGAACGAAACGCTTTCCGGCCGGACGCAGATCGAGAAACGGGACCGGAAGGGCCTTCCGCTGGCCGTCGGCCCCTGCGGCCTGTCCGTCGGCACGGATGCGCACGCACTGTGGAAATCCGCCCCGCAGCGCCCGTCGAAGCTCGCCCGACTGCGCGCCCTGTGGCAGGCGGGCTGGCAGCCGATCGAGCCGGCCTCGCACCGCTCGTCCGACGCGCGCCCGATCTGGATCCGCGATCCGGCCGGTCCGCGGTCCCACCGCGTCGAGGCGCTGACCCTGGGCCGCTGGGTGGCGATCTCCGGCGCCGCGTTCACGACCGGCACCGGGGCAAACACGACGCTCGGGCTCAGCCTGCTCCTCGGACTCGCGAACGTCCGGCTGGGCTACTGGTGGGACAGCGGCAGCCCGCCGGCCCCGCGCCGCGCCGGCGCCCGGCCGAACCTGATGGAAATGGCGAGCCGGCTGCTCGGGTTCGTGCTCCCGGTCCAGACGTGCCTGATGAACGAGTTCTTCGCCCGGTTCCACGGCCCGGCCCGGCGGCACTGGTACCTCTCCGACGGCGGACACTTCGAAAACACCGCGTGCTACGAACTCATCCGGCGCCGCGTGCCGTTCATCATCTGCAGCGACTGCGGCCAGGATCCGTCGTATCTCTTCGCCGATTTCGCCAACCTGGTCCGGAAGGCGCGCACCGATTTCGGCGCCGAGATCCAGGTGGTCCGCCGGACCGCGGACCTCGACACCGACGATCCGGTCGTCCGCTTCCCCATGCCGCGGCTCGAGGAGCTGGTCCACTCGTCGCTGCTCGACGTCATCGGCGTGCCGGAGGACTTCGGTCCGCTGACGGACGACGCGGACGAGACCGGGCCGGCGGGCGTCCCGCGGGCGAAGAGCCATGGCTTCCTGGCGCGAATCCACTATTTCGACACGGACGAGTTCGCATGGCTGCTGGTGGTCAAGCCGAGCCTGATGGGGGACGAGTCCGCGGACGTCGTGCAGTACCAGCGCACCCATCCGCTGTTCCCGCAGGAACCGACGACGGACCAGTACTTCGACGAGGCGCAGTGGGAAAGCTACCGGAAGCTGGGCGAGCACATCGGCGCCGCGCTGTTCATGCTGCCCCATGCGGCGCCGCACGGCGGCGGCCGGTGGAGCCCCGCGCAGATGCGACCGCCGGCCGCGCCGGATCCGTCACCGGTCCTTCCCCGACTTCCGCTACTGGGGGCTGAAAACGACTATTTTCGGGGTCGGCGGAGACGTAAGTGATTGGGGTGCCGTGGTCGGATTTTCCGAAGGGCGTGTAGTCCCGACCTAGTCCCTTCCGGGAGCGGGGCAGATCGGATACACTGCATTCATGTTCCTGAAATGCCGGGAGCGGCGCAAAGACGGGAAGACGCATCGGAGCTGGTCGATCGTGGAGAGCCGGCGCTATGCGGGCCACAAGGTGGCGCATCGGCACGTGCTGTATCTGGGAGAAATCAACGACAGTCAGCGGGTGGCCTGGGAGCGGACGATCGCGGTGATCGACGAGCGCGACGGGGAGGCGCGGCAACTGGCGTTGTTTCCGGCGGACCGCACGCCTCCGCCGGGCGAAGTGGACACGCTGCAGGTGCGATTGAGCGAACTGAGTCTGGAAAATCCGCGCCAATGGGGTGCGTGCTGGCTGGGCGACCGGCTCTGGCAGCAACTGGGGCTGGACAGGTTTTTCGGAGCGCGGCTGCCCGCGAGCCGTGAGGGGACGGACTGGGAGAAGGTGGTTCGCATCCTGGCGATTTACCGGCTGCTCAGTCCGGGGAGCGAGTGGCGGCTGCACCGGCATTGGTTTGGCACGACGGCGTTGGGGGATCTGCTCGGGGTGGACGCGCGCGCCGTGCAGGACGACACGCTGTATCGGGCGCTGGATCTGCTGCTCGCGCACAAGGAGGCGCTGTTCGCTCACCTGCACGAGCGGTGGCGCGATCTGTTCGGGGCGCGTTACGAGGTGCTGCTCTACGATCTGACCTCGACGTATTTTGAATGCGATGTGCCGGCGGACGAAACCGATCCGCGGCGGTTCGGCTACAGCCGCGACAAACGCGGCGACTGCGTGCAGGTGGTCCTCGCCTTGGTGGTGACGCCGGAGGGGCTGCCGCTCGCTTACGAGATGCTGCCGGGCAACACCGCCGACAAGACGACGCTGCGCGAGATGCTCGCCACCATCGCCCGACGCTACGGCGAAGCGGAGCGCATCTGGGTCATGGACCGCGGCGTGCCCACCGACGAGATTTTGGCGGAGTTGCGCCACGCCAACGCACCGGTGCGCTATCTGGTCGGCACGTCCAAGGGGCGGCTCACGCGCTACGAAGCCGCGCTGGCGGAACTCCCGTGGCAGCAGGTGCGGCCCGAACTGCGAGTCAAGTTGCTGCCCAGCGAAGGCGAACTGTACGTGCTGGCCGAAAGCGGGGCCCGCGCCAGCAAGGAACGCGGCATGCGCCAGCGCCGGCTCAAAACGTATTGGAGACGTTTGGACGAACTGCAGCGGCAGGCACCGCCCCGGGACACGCTCTTGAAAAAACTCGGCGCGGCGCAAGACCGGGCCGGCCGCATCGCCGTGGGCCTGGTCCACGTTGAGGTGAGTGATGCCGGGGCGCTTCGTCACCACCTCGACCGCGAAAAACTGCGCGCCGTGCGCCGACGCGAGGGCCGCTATCTGCTGCGCACGAACATGACCGCCGACGATCCCGCTCTGGTCTGGCGCTGCTACATGCAACTGTGCCACGTCGAAGAGGCCTTCCGCACGCTCAAGGGGGACCTCGGCCTGCGCCCGATCTTTCATCAAACGCCCGAGCGCATCGAAGCGCACCTGTTCGTCGCCTTCCTCGCCTATTGCCTGCTGACGACCCTGCGGCAGCAACTCCGCGGCCACGCCCTCGGTCTGATGCCCAGAGCGGTCCTGGAGAAACTCGCCACGATCCAGATGCTCGATGTGTGCGTGCCCACCACCGATGGCCGCGAATTGCTCTTGGTCCGGCACACCGAGCCCAGCGTCGACGCCGCCCTCCTGCTCGAACAGCTCGAGCTCACGCTGCCTCCTCAGCCTCCACCCAAGATCCGTTACCCGGCGGCCAAACCGTCCGTGTAGTCCCGACCTTTGGAACTCTCGGGCGATGGATCAACGGGTTGCATTGTTCTCATCCCCCAGTAGCGGAAGTCGGGCTTCCGCCGGTCAACGGGGCACCGGCGGAGACGCTGGGTCGCGCGGTCGATCCGTAGCGTCGTCCGCCTTCGGCGGTCGCGGGTGCCCGGCACGGCGTGCGGCGCCATGCGACGACGGGGCGCGCGAGGGCAGGCCGAACCTGCCGGCCGCGCCGGCGTCGGTCTGCCTGGAGTCCGCGATCAGTCGATCTCGTCCGCGAGTTCGAGCAGCCGCAGCGCCAGTTCCCGCGCAGCCTCGGCGCCCAGCTCGAGCGGCTCGTCGAAGCTGGCCACCGCCCGGAGCCGGACGACCGCGTGCTCCGGGTCGAGTCCGACCGAGAGCTCCTCGTTCGCGATGAGGTCGTCCAGGCTCATGACTCAGGCGAGCAGGGAGACGCCGGTCATTTCCGCCGGCTGCGGCAGCCCCATCAACTGGAGCAGCGTCGGCGCGATGTCCGCCAGGCGGCCGCCGCGCCGCATTTTCGTTTCGGTGGTGTAGCCCCGGCCGACGACGAAGACCTCGACGAGATTCAGCGTATGCGAAGTGTGGGGACTGTTCGTGGCGAAGTCCCACATCTGCTCGCAGTTGCCGTGGTCCGCGCAGACGACGGCGCGTCCGCCCATCGTCTCAAGGGCGGCGAGCAGCTCTCCGACCCCGCGATCGGCCGCCTCGACGGCCTTGACCGCCGCCGGGATCGAGCCGGTGTGGCCCACCATGTCGGGGTTGGCGAAGTTCACGACGAGCAGGCCGTACTTGCCGGAGAGGATCGCGGCCTTGGCCGCCGCGGTCACCTCGGCCGCGGACATTTCCGGCTTCATGTCGTACGTCGGCACCTTCGGGCTCGGCGGGCAGGCCCGGTCCTCGCCCGGAAACGGCTCCGAGCGGTAGTTGTTGAAGAAAAACGTGACGTGCGGGTTCTTCTCGGTCTCCGCGCACCGGAACTGCGCGATCCCGGCGCTCGACACCACCTCGCCGAGGATGTGCTTCAGCTTCTCCGGCTTCGGCGAGACGACGTGCACCGGCAGGCCGGACTCGTACGCCGTCATCGTCGCGAAATAGAGGTCGAGCTTCGGGCCACGGTCGAACCCGTCGAAGCCGTCGAGCACGAATGCCTTGGTGATCTCGCGGGGCCGGTCGCCGCGGTAGTTGTAGAACAGCACCGCATCGCCGTCCGCCACGGTCGCGAGCGGTTTCCCGTCCGCCCCGACAACCGCGGTCGCGGTGACGAACTCGTCGCCTTTCTGCGTCTCGCTCAGCGGCGCTCCATAATAGTGTTCCACCGCGGCCTCGGCGCTGGGCGCCGTCGCGGCGGCCTTCCGGCCGGTGAGCATGTCGTAGGCCTGACGAACGCGTTCCCAGCGGTTGTCGCGATCCATCGCCCAGAACCGGCCGCAGACGGACGCGATCCGGCCGACGCCGATCGAACGACACTGCGCCTCGATCTGACGAACGTACCCCAGTCCGCTGTTCGGCGGCGTGTCGCGGCCGTCCGTGAACGCGTGGATGAAGACCTGGTCGATCCCGTCCGCCTTCGCCTGGCGCACGATCCCGTAGAGATGCTCGAGCATGCCGTGCACGCCGGCATCGCTGGCGATGCCCATGAGGTGAAGCTTCGAGCCGCGGGATTTCACGCGCTGGATGACGTCGCGCCACACGGGATTGCCGGCGAACTTGTCGTCGGAAAACAGCTTGTTCAACCGGACCAGTTCCTGGTCGACGATGCGGCCGGCCCCGATGTTCTCGTGCCCGACCTCGCTGTTGCCCATCACTCCGGCCGGCAGCCCGACGTCCAGCCCGCTCGCCGCGATCAGCGTGTCGGGGGACGTCGCGTGCAGGCGATCGTCGCAGGGCTTTTTCGCCAGATAAACGGCATTGTAGGCATTCTGCTCCGGGTCGGGGTTTTTACCCCAGCCATCGCGAATGACGAGGAGGACGGGAGTGCGCGAAGTACTCATGAAAGGATCAGAAGAACACGGATCAACCCGCAGACAACAGGGAAAACTCATGCACCGTTTTCCGGGTTGCCGGTCAAATTATGCGCGCCTGTGCCGAAATTGGCAGCAACACTGCTAGAAAGGAGCCCTCGATGACACTTATCATTCGAGACCAGCTGGTGAACCCGCCGACGTGGTTCAGTTCCTTTCGCGACCTTACGCTCTACTGCCACGTGTTCCTGCATCACGACGTGGTGATCGAGTCGGAGGACCCGGACCCCTATTTTCACTGGATGCGGCCGCGCGGCGGTCTGGATTTCGTCGAGGACTTTGTCCGGCCGGGAAGCGAGGACGGCGTCCGGCTCGACGTGGAGCCGCATTATCCCCGATCGGTGATCACCGACCGGATTGCGCCGGAGAACGTCCACCGGCTGATTTCACAGATCAACTATTGTCGCGGCTCGAGTTGAGGCGCGGTGGGGGGATTTTCGAATTTCGCTTTTTGAATTTCGATTTTTCGGACCGCGGCCAGCTGAAGATGGAAGGCGCACCGGGCCAGCGGCGTTCAAGCCGGACGGTGTTTTCGGCGAAACACCGGACTGAGCGGCCCACCGGATGAGCGCGGGCCTGGACGGACGGCGGGGTTGCGCGGAAACACGTCCGCCCGGCAAGCCGGACGATTTCAGACGGACAGCACGTTGCGCAACACCCGCGCGAAATCCTCGACCTCGTACGGTTTTGCCACGACTCCGCAGAATCCATGCGCCCGATAGTTGGCCAGCACGGGATCGCTGGAGTAGCCGCTCGAGACGATCGCCCGCACGTTCGGATCGATGACACGCAGGTGCGTGATCGCCTCGCGGCCGCCCATCCCGCCCGGCACCGTCAGATCCATGATCACGAGCGCGAACGGATGGCCCGCGTCGCGCGCCTCCTGGTAGCGCCTCACCGCCTCGGCCCCGTCGGCCACGGATACCACCTCGAACCCGAACCGGGCGAGCAGGTAGCCAGCCATCTGTCGGATCGGCTCCTCGTCGTCCATGAAGAGCACCCGCCCCTTGAGCTCCAGCCGCTGCGCCGGCGGCTCCTGGCCGACCGCCTGGTCGGCGCTGGTCTGCGGCGCCGGCAGCCAGATGCGGAAGGTCGTCCCGGCGCCGAGCTGCGACTGCACGTCGATGCAGCCCCGGTGCTTCGTCACGATCGAGTAGACCGCCGCCAGTCCGAGTCCGCTGCCCTTCTGCTTCGTGGTGAAGTACGGGTCGAAGATCCGCGACAGGTGTTCCGGCCTGATTCCGACCCCGGTGTCGGAAATCGCGATCTGGACATATCGTCCCGGGGCGAGGGCGAGCCGCGACGAGCGGTCGACGCGCTCGTTGCGGAGTACGATCCGGATGGTCCCACCCTCGGGCATCGCCTGCACGGCATTGAGCACCAGGTTCTGCACCACGCGCCCGATCTGCCCCTTGTCGGCGTCGGCCGGCCACAGGTCCGGCGGCACGTCGTACTCGGCGCGCACCTTCGAGCCGTGCAGCGTGAACGTCGCGATCTCGCGCACGATCCCGTCGAGCTGGACCGCCGCGCGCACGGGCTCGCCGCCCTTCGCGAACGTCAGCAGCTGCTGCGTCAGGTCCCGCGCGCGCAGCGCCGCTTTTTCCGCTTCGCGCAGGCTGCGGCCGGCTTCCGTGGCCGATTCCACGTCCAGCGCCGCCAGGGCGATGTTGCCCATCACCGCGGTGAGGATGTTGTTGAAGTCATGCGCGATGCCGCCGGCCAGGATGCCGACGGACTCGAGCTTGGTGGCGCGGACGAGTTCCTGCTCGAGCCGCTCGTGCTCGGTCACGTCCCGGAACACGAGCACCGTGCCGATCACGACGCTGCTCGCGGAGTGGATCGGCGCACAGCAGCCCTCGACCAGCCGGCTCGAGCCATCGCGGCCAACCAGCCGGGTCCGCGCCGGCAGATCCATCACGACGTCGCCCCGGGAGACGCGCGCCACTGGCACTTCGATCCGTTCCCCGCTCCGGTCGTTTTCCAGCACGCAGATCTCGCTCACCATCCGGCCGATCGCCGCCCGCGGCTCGCAGTCGGCGAACGCCACGGCCGCCGGGTTCATGTACTGGACCCGCCCTTCCACATCGGTGGTGACGACGCCCTCGGCCATCGCGCGCAGCGTGACCGCCAGTCTTTCCTTCTCGGCGGCCAGCGCCGCCTCGGCCTGCTTCAATTCGGTGAGATCCACCAGCACGATCACGAACTGGCGGAAATTCAACCCGTGCCCCGTCAGCTCCATCCACCAGCGCACGTTCAGGTCGTGCAGCCGGCCCTCGAAATCCTTCATGCGCACGCCGCCCTCGAGCGTGTTGCGCCCTTCCCACAACGAGACCATGGCGGACCGGATCATCCGCAACCCGTCCGGCGTCCCGAGCACGCCACGGCGCCACCGGAAATCGCGCTTCGAGCGGGCGCGCAGCATCTGGACCGCCGTGTCGTTGCAGTCGACGAACTGCACCAGCCGCGCCGCCTCCTCGACGCGGTGCGGCTCGGCGTCGAACAGCGCGGCGAGATCCGTCACGCCGCCGCCGCGCAGCTCTTCGAGCCAGCGCCCCACCCGTTCGAAATCGGCTTCGACGATCGCGACGGGAGTGTGCTGGAAAAGCGTGCGGAACCGGAGCTCGGAGGCGCGCATCGCCTGCTCGGCCTCGCGCCGGGCCGTGAGGTCGGTGACCACGCCGACCAGCCGCCATTCGCCGGGCGCGACGGGCGCGATCGTCACCTGCTCATGGAGCCAGAACGCCTGCTGCCCCCGCTGCGCGCGAAACTCCTGCTCATAGGCCGATTCGCCCGCGAGGATGGCGTTTCTCGCCCGCTGGTCGATCTCGGCCAGCGTCGCGGCTTCGACCGCCTCGGCCCAGGGCAGGCGCGCCGGATGGGAGGGATCGCATCCGAA
This sequence comes from uncultured Verrucomicrobiae bacterium, assembly GCA_963705935.1. GTDB lineage: Bacteria > Verrucomicrobiota > Verrucomicrobiia > Opitutales > Opitutaceae > Opitutus. The sequence continues at coordinate 1,951,144 of OY970130.1, forward strand.
CAGGTCCCGGAACAGCCGTGAACGCGGCACGAACATGAGCCACTTGAAGGAGCCGTCGCCGACCTGGAACACCCGGGCCTGCCACATCATGCAGTCGGCGCTTGCCAGCATCTGCTCCACCTGCTCGACGCTGGCGCGATACGCCTCCTGCGCCTCGCGGCGCGCCGTGATGTCCGTGATCACCCCGACCAGCCGGAAGCGCCGGGGTTCGACCTGCTGGATCGTGACCACCTCGTGCAGCCACGTGACCCGCTGCGGATAGACCACGCGAAATTCCTGTTCGTATCCGCGCTGACGGCCTGCGAGCGCCGCCTCGGCGCGCGCGTTCACCTCCGCCAGTTCGGGCACGTTCAGTTCCCCCCAGTGCAGCGGGCCCGCCGGGTGCTCGCGGCCGAACAGCCGTTCGTAAAGCACGGAGTGCGGCGAATACAACGCCCACTGATACCCGCGTCCGGGCTCCTCCGTCACGTCCGCCTGCCACACCATGCAGTCCGCCAGGGCGAGAATCTGCTGGAGCTGAGCCTCGGTCGTGCGCCGGGCCTCCTCGGCTTCGCGGCGCGCCGTGATGTCCATGATCACCCCGACCGCGTCCCACTGGTCGGGAGCGATGCGCGTGATCGTCACCTGCTCGCTCAGCCAGATGTCCCCGTCCGGCTTCGGGACGTGGAACACCTGCTCGTAACCCCCGCTGTCCGCTGTGAACGCGGCCCGGCAGGTCGCCATCATCTTTTCGAATTCCGGCACGCCGATCCGGTCCCAGGCGAAGCCGTCGCCACCCGGATCCCGGCCGTAGATCCGGCGATAAAGCCGCGACCGCGGCACATAGACGTCCCACCCGAGCTCCTCGTTGCCGGTCGCGGTCACCCGGCCCTGCCAGATCAGGCAGTCGGCGCGCTGCAACAGCTCCTCCAGCCGCACCTCGCTCCGGCGCTGCGCCTCCTCGGCCTCGTGACGCTGCGTGACGTCGGTGACGACCCCGAGCGCGCGCCATTCGGTCTCGCTCACCGGGATGATCGTCACCTGCTCGTTCAGCCAGAAGACGCGCTGGCCCTGGATCGCGCGAAACTCCTGTTCGTACCCCCCGGCTCCGGAGAGGATCGCATTCGTGCTGCGGAGGTTCATCTCCGGCAGCTCGGGCACCTCGGCGAATTTCCAGAGTTGCTCCGCGCCCGTGAGGATGTGGCCGCCGAGCAGCTGACGCCGGAGGCGCGATTCCGGCAGGTCGAACTGCGACCAGATCATTTTCTCGCCCTCCTTGACCACCTTCGCGCGCCAGAGCAGGCAGTCGACCCGGCCGAGTATCTCGTGCAGGGCGCGCTCCGTCGCCTGCCGCGCCTCCTCCGCGAGGTGCCGCGTCGTGACATCGGTGACGATGCCGACGACCTGCCATTCCCCGGCCGCGACGTAGCGGATCGTCGCCTGCTCGCGCAGCCAGAAATGCTGGTCGCCGCGGTGGGCCGGGAACTCCTGCTCGTAGCTTTCGGCCCCGGAGGTCAGCGCGTGCTGCGAGCGCCGGCCCATCTCGTCGAACGTCTCGCGGCTCACCAGTTCGTTCCACGGCAGCGCGATCGGATGCTCCGGTTCGCGGCCGAACAGCCGGCGGTAGAGCGTCGAACGCGGCACATTGAGCACCCACTGCGCCTGGCCCTCGGGCGAGATGAACACCCGGGCGTGCCAGAGCAGGAAATCCGCCGTATCCATGATCTGGCGCAGCTGCGCCTCGCTCGCGCGCTTCGCCTCCTCGGCCTGCCGCTGCACGGTGATGTCGATGACGACCCCCTGGAGCCGCCACTGGCCGGGCGAAAGCGCCTTGACCGAGACCTGCTCGTGCATCCAGCGGACGGAGTTGTTCAGGACCAGCCGGAATTCGTGCTCGTACCCCGGCAGGTTCTGGAGCAACGCGCGCCGGCTGCGAGTCTGGAGCTCGTCGTACTCCGGCACCGTCGCGCGGCTCCAGGGCATCCGACTCGGCGCCGTGGTGTCGCCCATGATCCGGCGGTACAGGTCCGATTGGGGGATGAACCACTCCCACTGAAACTCGCTGCCGTCGCGGGCGCTGACCCGCGCCTCCCACACCATGCAGTCGGCGCGGGACAGGAGCTGCCGCACGCGATCCTCGCTCGCCTGGCGCGCGGTCTCCGCCTCCCGCTGCCGGGTGATGTCGGTGATCAGTCCGACGAGATGAAACCGCCGCGGCCCCTCCCGGCGGATCGAGACGCTTTCATGCAGCCAGATCGTGCGATCGTCCTGCTCGAGATGGAACTGTTGCTCGTAGCCCGGCTGGCCCGAAACGAGCGCGGCATTGCAGCGGTCGTTCATCTCCTGTCGTTCCGGAATCGCGAATGCGGTCCAGAATCCGCCGGGCTGCGCCACATGCTCGCCCAGCAGACGGCGCGAAAGCGCGGTCCGCTCGACCGCGTAGTTCCACTTCCAATCCTGGTCCGCGCCCTCGACCGTGGCATGCCACAGCATGCAGTCGGCAACCTCGAGCAGGGAGCGCACCTGACCGGTGTGCGCACGGTGCCAGCGCACCCAGCGCCAGGCGGCGAGTCCGAGGCCGGCGGCCACGGCGATCGCGCCCGTCACCCACCACGCCGTCCCGCCCGGAAGCGGAGGAGCCGCCGCGCCCGTGCCCAGGACGGCCATGGTCGACATGACCGTCCAACCCCAGCGAGCGGCACGCCGCCGGAACGGCCGGCGGGGTGTCGAGCGGAGCGATGGGATCAGGGCATGCAACGAAAACGGTCGCCGGCGCAAGGCGTCGGCGACACGGGCTGATAAATCGGCTGAATCGACCCGTTCTTGAGCTCGGGCCGACGGCCGCCGCCCGCCCAAACGCAAATCCTCAGCGCCCGAGCCGGACGCGCGGCGCGAACACCCGTTTGACAAGCCCCGGGTAACTCGGACCAATCTCCAGGCACATGGCCAAACGCGCCGTTCTTCTCGTCAATATCGGGTCGCCTGAATCGACCTCCGTGTCCGATGTCCGGCGTTATTTGCGGGAGTTTCTGGGCGATGAGCGCGTCCTCGATCTGCCGGCCGTCGCGCGGTGGCTGCTGCTGGAAGGCATCATCCTGCCCACGCGTCCGCGCAAATCGGCGCACGCCTACGCCCAGATCTGGACCGCCGGGGGCTCGCCCCTGATCGTGACCTCGCAAAAGGTGCGCGACCAGCTCGCGGCGCGGCTGGATCCGGCCGTGTCGGTCCGGCTCGCGATGCGATACGGCAATCCGTCGATCGCCTCCGTGGTCACCCGGATGGCGGCGGACGACATCACCGAGGTGCTGCTGATCCCGCAGTATCCCCACTACGCGATGTCCTCTTGGGAAACGGTGGTCGCGCGGGTCTACGAGGATGCGGCCCGGCTGGCCCCGCGGATGCGGATCGAGACCGTGCAGCCGTTCTTCCAGGACCCGGACTACATCGCGGCGCTGCATGCCGTGACCGCCCCGTACCTGGAGCAGCCGCACGATCACCTGCTGTTCAGCTTTCACGGCATTCCCGCGCGCCACCTCCGGAAGGCGGACAGCTCCCGCGCGCACTGCCTGCGGGTGGCCGACTGTTGCGCGACCTGCTCGCCGGCGCACGCCACGTGCTACCGCGCCCAGGTGCTGGCGACGACGCGCGCCTTCGCCGCCCGCGCCGGCCTGTCGCCCGACCGGTATTCCGTTTCGTTCCAGTCACGCCTCGCGGGCGAACCCTGGCTGGAGCCCTTCACGGACCACGAACTCGCCCGGTTGCCGCGCGCCGGCAAGAAGCGCCTGCTCGTGCTCTGCCCGGCATTCGTCGCCGACTGCCTCGAAACGCTGGAGGAGATCCGGGTGCAGGGCCGGCGGACGTTTCTCGCGGCCGGGGGCGAAACGTTCGAGCAGATTCCCTGCCTCAACGACCAGCCTCCATACCTCGATTTTCTCGCCAAACGCGCGCGGGGGTGGCTGGATGGCACGCACCGGTGAACGACCCGCTGACACCCTCCAGCATCGCGAACCGCCGCGCCCCGGTCGAACGGCCCGCGATCCTGCTCCTCGACTGCACCGGCCGGGTCCTGCACGCGAGCCGGGCGGCGCGGGAATTGTGGCAGGCCGCGGAGGCCCAGCTGGTCGGCGGCCCGTTTGCCGGGCTGTTCGTGTTCGACGCGGTTTCAGACGAGCCGGAGTGGCAGGACGCGCAATGGGATGTGGTGCTCGCGTCGACGCTGGACCAGACCGCGACCCTGACCGCGCAGCCGCGGGCCGGCGGCCCGTGCGCGGTCAGCGTGCAGGTGGAAAGACTTTCGTCCGCGATGTACCTGGCCACCGTCCGTCCCCCGGCGGCCGCGCCGGCCGGCGAATCGGAGCACCTGCAACTGCTCGCCGACCAGGCCGGGCTCGGCTTCTTCGATCTGAACCTGGTGACGCGCCACGTCAGCTTTTCCCGCGGGTGCAAGAAGATCCTCGGCTACACGGACGCGGAGCTGCCTGACACGCTGGAGAACTGGCGCGCGCTGATCCATCCGGACGACACGGCGGCGGCGCCCGATCAGACCGGACGGAAGCACACCGTCGGCGCCCGGCCCTTCAACGTGGAGTACCGGATGCGTCACCGGCTGGGCCACTGGGTGTGGATCCAGTGCATCGGCGTGCAGGTGCTCAGTCCCACCGGTGAGCTCGAGCGCGTGGTCGGGCTGAACCTCGACATCTCCGAGCGCAAGGAACTGGAGGAGACCACGGTGGCCAACGACGAGCGGATGAACCTGCTCGGCGCCGGCGCGCTCGGCGCGTTCGACCTGGATTTCTCCAACCAGACGTTCTGGTTTTCGCCGGGCTGGCGGCGCATGCTCGGGTACGCCGACCACGAGCTGCCCGATGCGCTCGACACCTTCGCCGCCGTTCTGCCGCCGGACGAAATTCCCGGCGGAGTCGACACCTGGCTGCTGCTCATCGCGCCGGGCCGGAACACCTTCGTCGAGGCCGTGCAGCTCGTGGGCAAGGACGGCCGCCCCGTGCCGGTGCTGCTGGGCGCGCACCGGACGCTCACGCGGAAACGCGATCTGGCGCGGGTGGTCGGGTTCATCTGCACCGCCCCGGCGCTGCGCATGCCGGGGGCGTCGCCGGCCGGGACGCCGGTCGAACTGCTGCAGGATGCCTTTGGCGCGATCGCCGAGGGCGTGCTGCTGACCGACGCGAGCGGGCGTATCCTGCACGCCAACGCGGCCGCCGCCCGTTTGCTGCACCGCAAACCCGAGCTGCTCGTCGGTGAGCCCGCCGGCGCCGTGTTTCAACTCGTGCACCGGGAATCGGGACGCCCCGGTGACGACGCCTGCGAGCGGGCGCTCTCCGCCGACCAGCCGCTGCCGCTGATCAGCGACCATGCGCTCTGGGTCGAGCCGGCCGACGGCTCCGGCGGCTCCCAGCCGGGCGCTCCCGAACAGCGCCCGATCGTCTGGACCGCGCGCGCGTTCGCCGACCCCGAGGGGAATCCGCGCGGCGTCGCGATCGTCTTCCGCGATCCGGCCGAGATGAGCCTGACGCCCGAGGAGCTGGTGAAGGCGAACCGTTTCGAATCGCTCGGCCTCCTCGCCGGCGGAATCGCCCACGACTTCAACAACCTGCTCGCCACGATCCTGGGCGGCATCTCGCTGGCCAAGGAGAATCACAACTCCACCGGGCTCGACGACAGCGAGCGGGCATGCCTCACCGCCAAGGGACTGACGCGCCAGCTCCTCACGTTCGCCAAGGGCGGGGTGGGAACCCAGGTGGTGGTCTCGTCGAGGGAGGTCCTGGAGGATGCCGTCAAGCTCGCCGCCGCCGGTTCCGACGCGGAGATCACGGTCACGGTCGCGGAAGGTCTCGACCCGATTCGCGTCGACCGGGCGCAGATTCTTCAGGTTTTTCAGAACCTGATCGTCAACGCGCTGCAGGCGATGCCACCGTCGCCGCACCGCGCGCGGTTGGAGCTCACGGCAACGAGCACCGTGCTGGCGGACGGGCAGATTCCGCCGCTGACGCCGGGCACGTACGTCGAGATCGAGGTGCGCGACAACGGCGGCGGCATCCCGCCGGAGAATCTCCAGAAGATCTTCGATCCGTTCTTCACCACGAAGAAACACGGCACGGGACTCGGGCTCGCGACCGTGCTCTCGATCGTCCGCAAGCACGGCGGCCAGATCGGCGTCGACTCGACGGTGGGAGCCGGCACCGCCTTCACGGTGTTCCTCCCCCGCGCCGACGCGCCCATCGAGGTGCAGGCGCGCCGCGCCCCCACGCTGCGCTTCGGCACGGGACGGGTGCTGTTCATGGACGACGATCCGAAGCTCTGCGCGCTGACCGCCCTGATGCTGGACGGCCTCGAGTACAAGTACGACATCGCGAAGGATGGCGACGAGGCGATCCAGCTCTACCAGCGGTACCTGAACATCGGCCGGCCGTACGACGCGGTGCTGCTCGACCTCACCGTGATCGGCGGAATGGGCGGCGAGGAGTGTTTCAAGGTGCTCCGGGATCTCGACCCCGAGGTGCGCGCGATCGTGTCGAGCGGCTATGACAGCGACGAAATGGCGAAGCGTTTTCTCGACCTGGGCTTTTGCGGGTACCTGACAAAACCCTATCGCGTGACCGACCTGGGCAAGGTGCTGAAAACCGTCCTCGGGTGAGACGGCCGGCCGGGAGGCGGACGCCCGGCGCCGGCACGACCTCGGAACGTTTCCGCAGACCGCCGCTCGCCCGTCAGGCCAGGGCACCGGCCCGCCGCCTCCGCCGCTCACGGCAGCCGAGGCGCATATGACGCGATAATCCCCCGCGCCTCTTCATCGTGTAAGGGTTCAGCGTGTCTGTGCGTTTTACCCCCGGTCCAGCGCGAACAGCACAGCAACACGCAACCCCCGATCCGATGAACCCGACCTCCGATGCGACGCGCCCAACCACGGCCGTCCTCCCCCCGACCGGCACCTTCCGCCACCTCTCGCACGACAAGGCAGTCGCGCATTGGTTTCACCAGGGCCAGCCCGACGCACGCGTGGTCCTGTCGATGGAACCCGGCCGCTACGAGTTCACGCAAGACGAGTTTGGCTCCGGCGGATTTTCGACGCTCCGCGTGCTCTCGGGCGCGCTGCAGGTCGGCGAAGGCTCCGGGCGGCACGAGCTGAACGAGGCGGAATCCACCGATGTCTCCGGGCAGCCGCGACTGACCGTCAGCGCCGATCGCTTCACCCAGGCCGAGCTGACGAACGTACCGCCGGCGCGTACGCCGGGCTCGCGGCCGATCGTGACGGCGATGATGCGTCCGCCCGGGACCCCGCCTCCGATGTGAGTCGGGCCGGCGTTGCCGGTGAGACCCGACGGCGGCCGCCGCGGCCCCGCCGGGTGTCCGGTTTTGTCATCGCGCGTCCCGGGCAGTGGGCGGTGCCGCCGGCCGCGCGTCCGCCCGGCAGTCCCAGCGCTGCAGTTGTCCCTGGTCGGTCAACGCCACCAGCCACGATCCGGTTTGATCCATGTCCAGCCGGTAGATGCTGTGCTGCGAGTTCGGGCCCGGCAGATCCAGCGACCAGGCGGCGATCCAACGCCACGGATCCGTCATCCAGACGACGACGAGCCCGTCGGCCCCGCCCGACAGCAGTCGCGTCTGATCCGGCGCGAACAGGAGACTGCGGATGGCCGAGCTGTGTGACTGGAGTTGCACGAGGGTCCGGTTCGCGAGGCGATCCCACACGATCAGCCGGCCCTGGTCGGTCCCGATGGCGAGCCGCGCTCCGTCCGGGGAAAAGCACAGGCTGGTCACGAGCAGACCGTTCGCCGGCGATGCGACGACGGCACCGGTTCGCGCTTCATAGACGCCCAGATGCCGCTCCCAATCGCTGGCGGCGACGAGTTCGCCATCGTCGGAGACCGCCGCCGCGATGACCGCCCGGCCCGGGGCCATGCGGATGAGCCGCTCCGCCGCGCCGCGCACGGCGAGATTCCACACCCGGATCTCACCCGAATCGGTCCCGAACACGGCAAACCGTTTGGTGGCGGAAACACCGAACGCCGTGATCCGCGAGGCGTCGCGCATCTCCGGCCCGACGGGGCGGGACGCATCCCGGTCGATCTCCGTCCAGGTCAGCTGGCTCTGCGCCGAAACCGAGAGCAGCGAGCGGTCGCCGTCCGCGTAGGCCAGCGGACAAAACACGTCCGGCAAGACGCGCCGCGGGGCCAGGCTGGCGGTGTCCATGAGCACGACGCTCCCCGCGCCACCGGTGACCGCGAGCCTGCTGCCGGTCGAGTTCAGGACGACCGAGCCGAACTCCTTCGCCCACAGCCCCCCGATGACGCTTCGGTTCGCCTCCCCATCGAGGCGCCAGAGCCGGCACGTCCCATCCATGCCGCCGGTGAGCAGCGCCGCGCCGTCCGGCAGCCAGCGCAGGGCGAGGATGCCGGACTCGTGGCCGCGAAGCGCCGCGACGCGCGCGCCGGCGGGCACCGACCAGATCGTGAGCACGCCGTCCTCGCCGCCCACCGCCAGCCGGCTGCCGTCGGGCGAAAACTCCAGCGCATCCTGTCCGCTCCCCGCCTCGAGCTTCCGCACCACGCTCGGCCGGTCCACGTCCACCAGCCTGACGTCGGTGGCGGTGGCGATCGCGAGGCGGCGCCCGTCGGGCGAAAAACGCAGCCCGCCGGTCCAGGGAAGGCCGGCCACCCGCGCCACCTCCGCCCCGTCGCCGATGCGCCGGATCACCACCTCGTATCCATCGTTCCGGTTCGCCTCGTTCCAGGTCAGGCTGGCCGCGACCAGGCGCAGGTCGCCGGTGGCGGTGGCCCGCGACAGGATCGACTGCGGGTAGGCGGCGCCGAGGTTCCAGTCGAAGCGCTCCGCCCCGGTGGACGCATCCCAGGCGAACAGCTCGTTGTCGGCGGGCGGCGGGCGGGACAGCAGCACGGTCCGGCCGTCCGGGGACCGGTCCAGCAGGATGCCGCGGACGGGCTGCGGCCGGCGCGCGCCGGTGGCCGCCGCGATGAGGTGGACGGACAGGTCGCGCGTCGTCACCACCAGCCGCGACGATCGCGAATCGTAGGCCGCCAGCCCGTAGCAGTCCGGCGCGATGACTCTCCGCGCCCCGGTTTCCAGGTCCAGCCACACGGCCCGATTCGGCGTGCCGCGCTCGATGATGACCGCCGACCGGCCGTCCGCGGCGGGCGCCAGCGCCGTGACCGGCGGGCCGCCGGCCGCGCCGAACGTGCGCGCCGCCTGGCCGGCGCTCTGATTCCAGAGTGCATACCATTCGATGCCGCGGAGGTCCTTTTGCCCTCCGGCCGGCCGCTGCCGGCGAAGCGCGTTGCGGGCGCCCCCGAGATCGCCGCCCGAAAGCGCGAGCTGCGCGAAGTGCAGGTCGGACGTGTACCGGGCGAGCTGCTCGCCCGCCTCCGCGCTCCGGCGAAACGCCGTCTCCTGCGTGGCGAGCGCGCGGAGGGCGAAATAATTCCGCGCCCCGAGCACCGCGATCACGGCCAGCGCCGCCGCCGCGGCGAGCGCGCCGAACCGCGACAGCTGCCGCAACTGCCGGCGCGTGCGATTGAGCTCCTGCACGGACCGGCCCGCCTGCACCAGCCGCAGGTCCGCGAGCAGCGCCTCGGCGTCCGGATATCGCTGCGCCGCGTCGGCATGACAGGCCCGCAGCACGATCTCGTTCAGTTCCATGAACGCCGCCGCGTCCGGCCGCTGCGCCACGTCGGGCGGCAGCCGCGGGAAATCGTCCGGACGCAGCCCCGTCGCGAGTTCATACAGGATGCGCCCCAGGCTGAAGAGGTCCGCGCGGACCGAGCCCGTTCCCTCCGGCGCCGCGTACGCCGGGGTGCCGATCGCGGTGAGGGCGGCATCAGACGAAGCAATCAGCCCGACGTCGGCGAGCTTGGCGCGCCCGCCGACGAGGATGACATTCGAAGGCTTCACGTCCCGGTGCAGCAGCCCCGCCTGATGCAGGTCATCGAGCGCGGTCGCCAGCTCCGAGCCGAGCCGGACGCAATCGGCGGCGGGCAGCCATTGGCGACGGCGCCGGAGCTCCTGCAGCGTGAGCGGAATGTAGGTGGCGGGATCGATCTCCGCGGCGCCCGTCGCATCGTCCGCCAGCTCCATTACATAATAGAAGAGCCCGGCCGGCTCATTGCGCCCGACGTGCAGCAGCGCCAGCTGCCGCGGCTGGTCGCCCACCGACTGCTGAAACCGCGTGATGCCCTCCAGTTCGCGCCAAAACGGGCGGTCGTCCTCGAAGCGCGAACGGCGGATGACCTTCACCGCACGCCACACGCCGGTGACGCTGCGGCCCAGCCAGACATCGCCATAGCTTCCCGCCCCGATCCGGCGCAGCAGGGTGAAATCCGGAACCGGCGGGACGGCCTCCATCGCGGCTCCCCTACTCGATGTTCGTGCTGAGTTGGGAGACTTCGGCGCGAAGTTTTTCGAGCACGCGGTGATTCACGACGTAGATCGTGGCCGGTCGGGTGCGAAACAGCTCCGCGACCCGCGGCACGGGAACCTCGTCGAGCATGACCATCTGGAACATCTGGAGGTGCTTCTTCGCGACCGTGCGCTCCAGCCGGCTGAGGAGCGTATCCAGGACGTACCGCTGCGCCTCCAGCTCGAACTGGCGGTGAACCTCCGGCGCGGCGCCGATCCGGTCGATTTCCGCGGCGGCCGGGCCGTCGTCGCTCTGGCGCGGCGCAAAGGAGAACGCCGGGAGCGGATCGTCCCGCAACCGTTTCCGCAGGTGGTCGGACGCGCGCCAGCGGGTCAGTTGAAACAGCCAGCTGCGAAACGCGCCGCGGCGGCCGTTGGGCCGGTAGTCGTGAATCGTCTGCGCCACCCGGCGGAGCACGTCCTGCGCGACTTCCTGCGCGTCGGCTTCCTGCAATCCGCGCCGCCGCGCGATCGCCCGGATGCGTTCCTCGTACGCCAGGCAGAACTCCCGCCAACTGCGGTCGTCGCGAAGATCCGCCAGTCGGCCGAGCAGACTCGGGCGGGTCGGTAAGGAATCGGTGGGCTCGAATTCCCCGGTCATGGCGGCGTTGCAACGTGGGATCCCGGGCCGGGTTCGCAAGGCGCGGGGGCGGAATATGCCACGGACGGGTCGGCCGCCCGCGGCGGCCCGGGCGCCTCGTCCGCTGCGCCGGCCACGGGAGCCCCAGGTCGCCAGCGCGAAATCGTGCCGGCGCGTGAAAGATTCGCGCCGGCCCCGGCGTTTGGGTGGGGGTCGCGCATTCCCCCCCCGTCACGTTCCGCGCCCCACACCGCCCGATTCGCCCTTCCATGAAATACCTTCTCATCGCCCTGTTCGCCGCCGCCCTGCTCGCCCTCGGCATCGAGGTCTGCGGCAACCCGCTCGATGGCGGCGCCCTGCTCGCGATTGCATTCTCCTCGTGTCTCATCGCCTGGGTCGTCCGCGACGGCGATCGCTCGGCCGCGCCCGGACTGGAGATGCCGCTCGAGCTGGTGACGGGAGAGCCACCGGCTTCCGGCTCGGCAGCCGGCGGCGTGCCCGCCGCGGTGATCGCCTCGCCGGGCGTCGCGGCGCCCGCCCGGTCGGCCGGCGGCCCCGTCCCGAAATTTTCCGCTTCCGCGTCAACCTGAGCCGTCCGGCTTCGACCTGTCACCGAAAACCCCCGCTGGCCGCCGTGCCCTCCCGCTTCACCGCCGCCCGCTTCAACGGCCACCCGGCGCCAGCGGGGCAATTCGGAATCCTCGTCCCACCACCACCCTCCATCCCCTGATCATGAATACGCCCATCACCTCCCTGGTCCTCATTGCCGCGGCCTTCAGCGCGTCCGCGTTCTCCCCGCTCTCTGCCGCTCCGGAGCACTACCGGGCCATCGCCTATCCCGTTTCGAGCATCACCGTGAGGAGAGGCTCGCCGGTCGTCGCCGGCACGACGCGCGACGACGTGATCGCCCGCATGGGCAAGCCGGACCGCCAGCTCACGCCGGACCTCTGGGTCTATACCGGGTACTACTCGCCCGATGTGCGCCAGGTGAATGCCGACGGATGCACCGCGCTGATGGTGTCGTTCACCTACGATTTCGTCCAGGACCTGAAGTTCGTGAACCCGGGCGCCGTCCGCGTCTACGCGAGCGCCGCGATGCCGAGACCCCAGCCTCAGTCCGTGGCCGCGGAATAGCCCCGTCGGTCCAGCCAGCCAGGGTGCTGTCGGACAACTGCTTCAACGGCACCGAAGCCGCCGCGTTCGCGCGGCGGCTTTTTCTCGCCGGTCGCGGCCGGCGGCTTTCCGGGCCGAACACAAAGCTTCCCTCCGCGGCGCGAAATCCTCATCCTCGCAGGCATGAGGCTGGGACCGCTGCTCTTCGGCGCTGCGATTGACCTGCTCGCCCGCACCGCTCGCGAGTCACGCGTGCTGGACACGTGTTCGACGGGGATACCGGGATTCGTCGCCGGGATTCGATCCGAATCCGGCAGGATCCCCGCTCCCCGGCGATGATGGCCCCGTTCGGCACGGAACTGCTGACCGCCGGACTCGCGGCGTACGTCGCGGCGATCGGGGCCGCGCTCCTGGCCGGCCGGCGGCATCCCCGCGTCGCGGCCATCGCCGCGTTCGGCATGGGCGCCGTGGCGGCGGCAGGCGTCGGGCTGGCGGCCGCGACCTCGCTCATGACGGCGCCGGCCGGGGCGCCCGCGCCCGTGCAGCTGCTGCCGACACTCGTGCCGAACCTCCGGTTTTCGATCCGGCTCGATGGTCTCGGCGCGTTTTTCGCGATGCTGGTCTCGATGCTCGGCGTGCCGCTCTCGATCTATTCGGTGGGTTACGCGCGCGAGTACGGGGGCCGGAAAAACGTCGGCGTGTTCGGGGCGCTGTTCAATCTGCTGCTGCTCAGCACGACGCTGGTGTTCCTCGCGGACAACGCGTTCTTCTTCCTTCTCGCCTGGGAATTGATGGCCCTGTCGGCCTATGCCCTGGTGAGCTTCGAGCACGAGCGCGAGGAGGCGCGCCGCGGCGGCGTGCTCTTCTTCGCGATGTCGCACCTCGGCACTGGCTGCATCCTCCTGGGATTTTGCCTGCTCGCGCAGACCGCCGGCGGGTTCGCCTTCGCGGATTTTCACGCGATCGGCGAACACATGGGCGCCGGGGCCCGGAACGCCGCCTTCGGACTTTTCCTCGCCGGTTTCGGCATCAAGGCCGGCATGGTGCCGCTGCACATCTGGCTGCCGGCCGCGCATCCGGTGGCGCCGAGCAACGTGTCCGCGCTGATGTCGGGCGTGCTGATCAAGACCGGCATTTACGGGATCGCCCGCGTGTTCTTCGATTTCCTCGGCACCCCCGCGAACGGCTGGGGCGTGGCCGTGCTCGCGCTGGGCACCATCTCCGCCGTGCTCGGGGTGCTCTACGCGCTGATGGAGCACGACCTCAAGCGCCTGCTCGCGTACCACAGCGTGGAAAACATCGGGATCATCCTGATGGGCTTCGGGGCCTCGCTGATGTTTCTCCACACCGGGCACACCGCGCTCGCCGCGCTGGCCCTCGCCGCAGGCCTTTATCACACGTTCAACCACGCCGTGTTCAAGTCGCTGCTTTTCCTCGGCGCGGGCGCCGTCCTGCAGGCGACGCACACCCGCAACATGGAGGAGATGGGCGGGCTGATCCGGCGGATGCCGCGGACCGCCTGCTACTTTCTCATCGGCGCGATCGCGATTTCCGCGCTGCCGCCGCTGAACGGGTTCGTCAGCGAGTGGCTGACCTACCAGTCGCTGTTGCGCGGGTTCGGCACCACCCCCGGTCTCATCCGCCTGGCGTTCCCGCTGGGCGGCGCGATGCTGGCGCTGACCGGCGCCCTGGCCGCGGCGTGTTTCGTGAAGGCGTTCGGGATCACGTTCCTCGCCCAGCCGCGCAGCCGCCACGCCGCCGAGGCGCGGGAGGCGCCGGCGACGATGCTGGCCGGTCAGGCGATCCTGGCACTCGCGTGCGTGCTGCTCGGCCTGTTCCCGCTGCAGTTTCTGCGCCTGCTGGACCCGGTGACGCGGCCGTTCGGCGGCCCGCCGCTCAGCGACCAGCTCAGCGTCGCCGGCGGGCTCGTGCTCGCGAGCGGCGCCCCCGGCGCCGGCACGGTCTCGATGCTGGCACTCCTGCTCACCGGCGGCGCGCTGCTGCTCGTGCCGCTGGCGCTGTGGCTGCTTCTGGCGCGCGGCGCCCGGACGCGCCGCGGCCCGACCTGGGACTGCGGGCTGCAGGGGCTGACTCCGCGGATGGAATACACCGCCACCGGTTTCTCGAAACCGATCCGGATGATCTTCAAGGCGCTGTTCCGTCCGCGCCGCGAGGTGCAGCGCGAATACGATTTCTCACCGTACTTCGCGACCACGCTCCGGTTCGAAAGCCACACGGAGGAGATTTTCCAGACGCGGATCTATCGTCCGCTGAACCGGGCCGCGCTGCGCTTTTCGCACCGGCTGCGCGCGCTGCAGGCGGGCAGCCTCCAGGCCTACCTGATCTACATCTTCGCCGTGCTCCTCGGGTTGTTGTTCTACGCGTCATGAACACCTTCCTGGCCGCCGCCGCGCAAACCCTCCTGCTGCTCGCGCTCGCCCCGCTGGTGAGCGGCTGGATCCGGACGGCGAAGGCGCGGCTGCAGAACCGCCGCGGTCCGCCGGTGTGGCAGCCGTACGCCGATCTGCGGAAATTCCTCCGCAAGGACCAGGTTGTGTCGGAGCATGCCTCGTGGGTCTTCTCCTTCGCGCCGCACGTCGTGTTCGTCACCGCGCTGCTCGCGGGGCTGCTCGTGCCGGTGGCCGGCACCGCCGCGCCGCTGAGCCTGTTCGGCGGCGTGCTCGCGCTGGTCGGACTGCTCGCGCTCGGCCGCTTCTTCCTCGCGCTGGGCGGCCTCGATCCCGCGAGCGCGTTCGGCGGCATGGGCAGCAGCCGCGAGATGACGATCGCCGCGATCGCCGAGCCGGCGATGATGCTGGCGATCTTCACCGTCGCGCTCGCGGCCGGTTCGACCGACCTGAGCCGGATCGTGCAGACCACCTCCGGACCGGGCTGGAGCGTGCTCAATCCCATGCACGTGCTGGCGTTCAGCGCGCTCTTCATCGTCCTGCTCGCCGAAACCGGCCGGCTGCCCATCGACAACCCGGCGACGCATCTCGAGCTCACCATGATTCACGAGGCGATGCTGCTGGAGTACTCGGGGCGGCAGCTCGCGCTGATGGAATGGGGGGCCGCGCTGAAGCAGCTCGTGCTGATGACGGTCCTCGTGAACGTCTTCGTTCCCGTCGGGATCGCGGCCGACTCCACCGCGGCCGCCCTGGGCCTCGGGCTGCTCGCGTACCTCGGCAAGCTCCTGGTGCTCTCGGCGGCGGTCGTGCTGGTCGAAACCGTAAACGCCAAGCTGCGGCTGTTCCGGGTGCCGGACCTGCTGGGTGCGGCGTTCGTCCTGTCGCTGCTGGCCCTCTTCTCGACCTTCCTTTTTCAATGAACCCCGCGCTCTCCGCCGACATCGCCGCCCAGCTCATCGCGCTGCTCGCCGTGCTGATGCTGGTCGTGCAGCTGCTGATGGTGGTCCAGCGGATGCTGATCACCAGCATCCGGCTCTTCGCGCTCCAGTCGCTGCTGCTTTCGGGAATCGCGGCGGTGATCGGCTACTTCCACGGCGCCTTCCACGTTTACGTCGTCGCGGTCCTGACGCTGGTCGGCAAGGTCGTCTTCCTGCCGTGGCTGCTCTCCCGGCAGGTGCGCCGCCTGAAGATCGTGCAGGAGATCGAGCCGCTGGTGAATTTTCCCGCCTCGATGCTCGTCTGCGCGGCGCTCACCCTCTTCGGCTACCTCCTGGCGCGGCCGTTCACCTCGTTCGAACGGCTCGGCAACAACACCCTCGGCGTCGCGGTCACGCTCGTGCTCACCGGGATCTTCCTGATGTTCAACCGGCGAAAAGCCATTTCGCAGATCCTCGCGTGGCTCACGGTGGAGAACGGCGTGATGCTCGCCGCCATCGCGCTGACGACCTACGGCATTCCGCTCATCGTCGAGCTGGGCATCTTCTTCGACGTGATCGTCGCGGTCATGGTCCTCGGCCTGCTCGTGTACCGGATCCGCGACTCGTTCGCCTCGACCGACACGGGCAAGCTCACGCAACTGAAGGGCTGACGGCCGGTCGCTCCCTCGATTTCCCATGCTCCTCCGTTCCTCCGTATCCGCAGCCGCCCGTCGTGGGACCGGTTCGCGCCGCCCGGCCGCGCCGCGCCGGCGGGGCGCGGGCGCCCGCCCGGAAAGTTCCTGATGCTGCTCGCCCCCCTCATTCTCGTTCCCGTGGCGGCCGGGCTCGCGTGCCTGCTCCTGCGCTCGCCGCGATGGATGGCCGCGCTGGGCGTCGCCGCCTTCGCGACGACGTTCGTCCTCGGCGTGCAGCTGCTGCGCGCGGTCGTGGCGCAGGGCGTCGTCACCGAGTGGCACGCCGCGCTCTTCGCCGACGCGCTGAGCTCCTGGATGGTGCTGCTCGTGTCCGTGGTCGCGCTCGGCGCCTCGCTTTCCGCCCATCGCTATTTTCAGCGCGACCTGGCGCAGGGTTCGCTGACCGCGGGCCGCGTCCGCGAGTACTTCGTGCTCACGCCGCTCTTCGCCGCCGGCATGATGCTGGTGGTTTTGGTGAACAGCCTCGGCGTGATGTGGTTCGCGGTCGAGGCGACCGCGCTCTCCTCGGTCCTGCTCGTCGCCCTCTACAACCGCCCCACTTCGCTCGAGGCGGCCTGGAAATACATCGTCCTCGGCAGCCTCGGGCTGGCGCTGGCGCTGTTCGGGACCGTGTTTCTCTACGCGGCGGCGGTCGGACCGCACGCCTCGCACGAGCTGCCGAGCTTCAACTGGTCGCACCTGATGACAGTCGCGCCCCAGCTCGATCACCGGCTGGTCCAGCTGGCGTTCGTGCTCGCGCTCGTCGGCTACGGCACCAAGGCGGGGCTCGCGCCGATGCACACCTGGCTGCCCGACGCCCACAGCGAGGCGCCCTCGCCGACGAGCGCGATGCTTTCGGGCGTCTCGCTCAAGGTCGCGCTCTACGCGCTGCTGCGGTTTCACATCCTGACCACGGCGTGCCTCGGCTCGCCGTTCAGCGGGCGGCTGCTGCTCGGGTTCGGCCTGTTTTCGATGTGCCTGGCGCCGCCGTTCATCCTGGTGCAGCGGAATCTCAAGCGGATGCTCGCCTACTCCAGCCTCGAACACATCGGGCTGATCTGCGCCGGCATCGGGCTCAACACGCCGGTGACGATTTTCGGCGCCCTGCTGCACATGGGGTACCACGCCCTGACGAAACCCGTGCTGTTCATCGCCTCCGGCACGATCCACCAGACGTTCCACACGCTCGAGTTCCGGCGGATCGGCCGCGGACTGGGCCGGACGCTGCCGCTGGTCGCGCTGCTGCTCGGGCTCGCGGCGGTCGCCGCCATGGGGCTGCCGCCGTTCGGTCTTTTCTACAGCGAGCTCACGATCATCGCCGGCGGCATCGCCGCGCACCGTTCGGTGGTGACGTGCATCGTCGTCGCCGCGCTGATCGCCTCCTTCTGCGGGCTGCTGCAGCAGCTCACGCGCATCCTGCCCGGCGCCCCCGCGGCGTCGCACCCGCCCGTGGACCCGGAAGGCCGGACGGACGGCGCCACCGCGATGGCGGTGATGCTGGGCGCCCTGCTCGTGCTCAGCATCTGGGTACCGGCGCCGCTGCTCACCCTGCTGCACCGCGCCGCCGCGATCATCGGAGGCGCCGCATGAACATCTCGCCGGAGCTGCAACCCGTCGTCGCCGCGCTGCAGCGGACCTTCCAGGGCCGGCTCGGCGAGGTCCGCGCGCCCCGGCCGGACGAGGTCTACCTCGACGCACCGCTGGACCTCGCCGCCGGCGTGTGCGGCCACCTGTACCGCCGGGAGTCGGCCCGCCTCGTCAGCCTGTTCGCCGACGATGCGCGGGCGGAGGCCGGCGTGTTTCATCTCTACCACGTGTACGCGCTCGACGCCCGGCACGGTTTCATCGTGCTGCGGGCGCCCGTCGCGTCCGACCGGCCCGAGTTTCCCTCGCTCACCACCGCCGTCCACGGAGTGAACTGGCAGGAGCGCGAGATCCAGGACCTGTTCGGGCTGAAGCTCCTCGGCCACCCGAATCCACGCCGGTGTGCGCTGCACGACGACTGGCCCGACGTCCATCCGCTGCGCAAGGAGTTCGACCTCCGCACGAAGCTGCCGGAGTTTCAGGGCCCGCGGCACAATTTCCGCGAGGTCCAGGGCGAGGGAGTCTTCCAGGTGCCGGTCGGGCCGGTCCACGCTGGGATCATCGAGCCGGGGCATTTTCTCTTCAGCGTGGCAGGCGAACCCGTGCTGTATCTCCAGCTGCGGCTCGCCTACGTCCACAAGGGAACCGAGAAGCTGTTCGAGCACGTGCCCGTGGCCCACGGCGTGCGGCTGGCCGAGAGCATTTCCGGCGATTCGTGCTTCGCGCACGCCACCGCGTTCTGCCACGCGGTCGAGCGGGCCGGCGACCTGGTGCCGCCGCCCCGGGCCCGCGCGCTGCGCACGCTCGGGCTGGAGCTCGAGCGCCTGCACAACCACCTCGGCGACATCGGCGCGATCTGCACCGACGTGGCGTTCGTCACCGCGCACATGCAGGCGCTCCGCCTGAAGGAGCGCGTGCTCCGCGCGAACGAGGCGCTCAGCGGCAGCCGCTTCCTTCGCGGCCTGGCCTGCGTCGGGGGCGTGCGGTTCGATTTCGATGCGGACCAGTGCGCCCTGCTGGCGAAGCTCGTCGCCGGACTCCGGTCCGAGTTCACTTCGCTGGTCGAGGTGATCCGCGGCTCCTCCAGCACGCGCGACCGGCTCGAGACGACCGGCGTGCTGACACCGGAGGTGGCCCGCGACCTTGGGATCGTCGGGCTTGCCGGGCGCGCGTCCGGCATCGACCGCGACCTGCGGCGCGATTTTCCGCACGCGTTTTACGACGAGGTCCGCTTCGAGGTCCCGGTGCTCACCGCCGGCGACGTGCAGAGCCGGCTGGCGGTGCGCCGCGAGGAGGTGTTCCAATCGCTCGCGATCCTCGAGCAGGTCCTGGCCCGGATGCCCGCGGGCCCCGTTCACACGGCACCGGGCGAAATCCCGGCCGGCCGGACGGGCCTCGGCTTCGTCGAGGGCTGGCGCGGCGAGATCTTTCACTGGATCCGCACGGCCCCCGGCAACCGGCTGGCCCGCTGCAAGGTGAAGGATCCGTCGCTGCAGAACTGGCCGGCGCTCAGCGAGGCGATCCTCGGGAACATCGTCCCCGATTTTCCGGTGATCAACAAGAGCTTCAACCTCTCCTACTCCGGCACGGATCGTTAGGAGGACTTCGCCTCCCGTTTCCCCGCCCCACCATTCCCGATGTTCAACATCCTCCGCCAAAGCCTTCGTACCGGCGTCGTGACCACGACGTATCCGGCGACGCCGCCCGACGTGTCGGCCCGGGCGCGCGGCCGACCGGAGTTCGACTGGGCGAACTGGAAGGACGCCCGGTCGGCGGCCGCCGTCTGCCCGACCGCCGCGATCTCCTGCGCCGATGGAAACGCCGGGCGCCGCGTGCGGTTCGATCTGGGAAAATGCATTTTCTGCGGGCTCTGCGCCGAGACGGATCCGGCGATTCGGATGACGAATGTCTGCGAGCTGGCCGTCCGGCGCCGCAACGAGCTGATCACCGAGGCGGATTACCGGCTCAACCCCGACGGCACGCAGGCCCAACTGGTGCCGCCGCCGGCCGCGCTCGAGGAGATCGGCCGTCAGATCGCGGACCGCGCCGCCGGGATGCTCGGCCGTTCACTGCATATCCGCGAAGTCGATGCCGGCTCGTGCAACGGATGCGAAGTCGAGATCGTGAACCTCACCGGCCCGGTCTACGATCTCGAGCGGTTCGGCCTCCATTTCGTCGCCTCGCCACGTCACGCCGACATGCTGCTCGTGACCGGTCCGGTGACGCGCAACATGGAACTCGCGCTGCGGAAGACCTACGCGGCGATGCCGGAGCCGCGGCTGGTCGTCGCCGTCGGGGCGTGCGGCTGCAGCGGCGGAATCTTCGGCGAGACGTATGCCACGCGCGGAGCGGTCGACGCGGTGCTGCCGGTGGACGTATACATCTCCGGCTGTCCGCCGAACCCGCACGCGCTGCTGCACGGCATCCTGCTGGCGATCGACCGCCTTCCGCCGAAGCGGGAACTTGTCCCGTAGCACGGGACAAGTTTCGTCCCTTGCGTTGGAGAGGACGAATCCCCTGTTTGTCAGGCCTGACGTGAAAAGTTTGCCGCTGCTTTTCAGCGGCCGCGCCGGAACGCGCCTGGGTAACGACCGCCGTCCGTGCCCGCGCGACCAGCCCGTCCCCGCGCCTCGATCGCGCGGTCGGACAGCGGGCGTGGGCGACGGGATTCCACGGGACGGATGCTTCCTCCCCGCGTCCACGTTCCGAGAGCGTCGCGGCGACGGGCGAACCCGGTTCGCTCAGCGCTTCGCTTCGTGCGCGGCGTGCGCCTTCGAGACCTCGACGTATTTTTCCGCCCAGATGCGCAGACCCAGCTGTTCCTCCTCGCGCAACGGCCGGACCACCTTGGCGGGCGCCCCGAGCACCATCGAACCGGGCGGAATGACGGTGCGCGGCGTGACCACCGCGCCGGCGCCGACGATGCTGCGCGTGCCGATGCGCGCGCCGTCGAGCACCGTCGCCCCCATGCCGATCAGACACTCGTCCTCGATCGTGCAGGCGTGGACAACGGCGGCGTGGCCGATCGTGCACCAGGCGCCGATGATCGCGTCGAGATCGTCCGCGAGGTGCACGATGACGTTGTCCTGAAGATTCGTGCCCTCGCCGACGACGATCCGGGCGATGTCGCCCCGCAACACGGCGCCGTAGAAGACGCTCGCACGGGGACCGAGCGTGACGTCGCCGATCACCGTCGCGTTGGCCGCGACCCAATTGGCGCGGGCGATATCCGGTGTTTTCGAAAGATGCCGGGCAAGGCGTTCCTGAACGGTCATGCCGGAGAGTTTTCGATGGCGCCGGTCGAGCGCAAGCGCCGGGTTTTCGGCCGTCGCGGCCGAGGCTGCCGGCCGGCGGGCGGATTCCCAGGCGTGCCGGGGGCGCGCCTATTTCCTGTACCAGGTTCCGTTCGGAAGCTGGAGCCAGACGCCCGGCGCGCTCGCCGCCGCGATTCTGCTCGCGCGTTTCCGCCCCACCTCGTCCGGCGTGGCTCCGACCCTGGCCGCAATCGCCGCATACACCGTTTGCCGGTCCTGATTCTCCGCCGCCACGATCGCCGCCGCGTCCGGGGCGCCGCCGCGCACCTCGAGGAAGCCGCGATTGTTCTCACCGACCGCGCCCTTTTCCTTCAGTTGGTCGACCTGCGGGATCCGCTGCCTCATTCGCGCCTTCACCGCGCCGAGGTCCTGGGCAAAGCCCGTCGCCACGCCGGCGCCCAGCAGCAATCCGGTCACAAGAATCACGAGTCGAACCAGGGAGAGCTTCATGTTCAGGGTTGGTTGGCGGACTTTTCGATCGTGGCGGACTTCTGGTCGAGATCGCCGAAGAAGTCGTTGAGCGCCCGGTCGACCTTCACGTTGACGTCGAGCGTGGCGTGCACCTCGACCGGCTCGAGCTTCACGTGGATGCAGCCGCCGGTCAGCACGGCGAAGAGGAGCAGGAGAGAACGGGACATGCGAGTGGAGTGTCTGATCCGGCAATCCATAGACGGCATTTCATTTCAGCTCCATCGAAAAACTCCGGTTCAGCCCCATCCGCAGCACCGCGGCGAGCGGCCCGGCGACGTTCACCTGAAACACGACCTCCTTCACCACGCTCTCCGCCACATCCGGGCGCGCGCGAATTTCCACCACCGCCGTCCGCCCGCTCGCGTCCCCCTCCGGTTCGAGTTTCACCGTCAGCCGCTCGACGTGCAGCGCCGTCCGTCCCATCTCGATATCGCGGATCGCCGGATAAGCCGGATTCTTCGCCCGCACCCAACGGGCCAGCGCGCCCGTCCACGCCGGAAGCAGCCCCACGTCTTCGGGCACCCGGCCGGTGAGGAATCCGGGGGCCGGAGCGAGACGGACCTTGGCCGGCTCGATGTCGTCCAGCGCCAATTCGCCCCGGCCCAGTTCGATTCCGTCCGCCTGCGACCAGCTCAGGCCGACCCACCCTTCGACGCGCCCGCGGGTTTCAGCGAGTCCGGCGGGGACGAGCGCGGCCACATCCTGCAGCCCGACGGACCGAAGACGCAGCGTCAGCGTCGTCGCGAGGGGGGACAGCGAAAGCACGAAGGGATCCGCCGTCATCTTTCCGCCGGCGATTTCCAATCCGGCTTCCTGCACGTGCAACGAACCGGTTGCGTCGAGCACCGCGTGCACGAGCAGGTTGCGTGCGCCCAGCCGTTTGGTGGTGATCGTGCGCAGGGACAGTTCGAAGGGGCCCGCACTGGCCACCGCGCCCGAGCGGCTATCGATCGCGAACTCGCCCGCCAGGCCGATGCCATCGATCGACCAGCCCTGAACCGGCTGGCGAACGCTCCCGTCGTGCAGCGCCACCCGGACGTTTCCCGCCGGCCAGCCCGCGCGGACCAGGCCGCCGCCGGAGAGGACGATCGTGCCGGCGGCGCTCACCCCCGCCGCGTTGGCGCCCAGCCGGGGCGCGAATGCGGCCAGCCACACCCCGGCATCGATCCAGCCGTCGCGAATCTTCCATGTGCCGTCGCCCTCCGCGTTCACCTCCGCGTCGGCCCGCAGCCGCATGCCGACACCGTCGATCGCGATCCGCAGAAACCGGCGCTCGCCGGCGCTGCGCGTCGTGAGTTCCCACTGCAGTTTCGGCGCGCCCGCGAGTTCGTTGACCGCGAATCCGCCTGCGAGCTGCCCGTCGACCGGCGGCAGCAGCGGTCCCATGGCGCCGATTGCCGCCAGTCGCGACCAGGTCAAAACCAATGCCGCCAGCCAGCGGCGCAACGGGGCGATGCGGAATGGAATCAGCAAACGCCGATGGTGCTATCCGACCCGCTGCCCGGCTGCCAATCCCGAACGGGCGAGCCGCCGTCCCGCCGCCTTGCGACCGCCATCACGGCACCGGGACGGGCTTGAGGCTCCAGATGTCGTTCGCGTATTCCCGGATCGTGCGGTCGCTGGAGAACTTCCCCACCCGCGCGGTATTCATGATCGCCATGCGCGCCCATCTCACGGGATCCCGGTACGCCGCGTCGACTTTGGCCTGGGCCTCGCTGTAGGCGCGATAATCGGCCAGCACCTTGAACGGATCGCCGCCGGACAGCAGGCTGTCGTGCACCGCGGCAAACGCGCCGTGTTCGCCGGGCGTGAAATAGTCGCTGCCCAGCCAGTCCACGATCGCGTGCAGCTCCTCGTCGCGGTTGTAGACGTCCCACGGATTGTAGCCGGCCTTCTGCAGCGCCTCGAGCTGGGCGACGGTCAGGCCGAAGATGAAGATGTTGTCGTCGCCGACCTCCTCGCCGATCTCGACGTTGGCCCCGTCGAGCGTGCCGATCGTCAGCGCGCCGTTCAGCGCCAGCTTCATGTTGCCGGTGCCCGAAGCCTCCTTGCCGGCCGTGGAAATCTGCTCGGACAAATCGGCGGCGGGAATGATCTTCTCAGCCAGCGAGACCCGGTAATTCGGCAGGAACGCCACCTTCAGCCGGTCGTTCACCCGCGGGTCGGAGTTGATCCGGGCACCGATGACGTTGATCGCGCGGATGATGTTCTTCGCCAGGTCGTAGCCGGGCGCGGCCTTCGCCGCGAAGATGAACACGCGCGGCACGATGTCGGTGCCGGGATTCTGGAGCAGCCGGCGGTACAGCCCGAGGATGTGCAGCAGGTTCAGGTGCTGCCGCTTGTACTCGTGCAGCCGCTTGATCTGAACGTCGAACAGCGCGTCCGGCGAAACCTCCAGGTCGCACTCGGCCTTGATCACCGCCGCGAGCTCCACCTTGTTCGCGCGCTTGATCGCCATGAATTCCCGCTGGAATCCGGCGTCGTCCGCCTGCCGCTCCAGCCCGCGGAGCAGGTCGAGATCGCGCATCCACGCCTTGCCGCCCAGCGTGCGCGTGATCAGGGCGGCGAGACTGGGATTGCACTGGGCCAGCCACCGGCGGGGCGTGATGCCGTTGGTCTTGTTCTGGAATTGCCCGGGAAACAGCGCGTTGAAATGGGGGAAAAGCAGCTTCTTCAGCAACTCGGTGTGCAGCGCGGCGACGCCGTTGACGGCGTGCGAGCCGACGACGGCGAGATTCGCCATCCGGATCATCTTGCCGCCATTCTCCTCGATCAGCGAACAGTCGCGCATCCGGTCGAGGTCGCCCGGCCACTTCTCCTCGACCCGGCGCAGCAGCCGGGCGTTGATGTCGTAAATGATCTGGAGATGCCGCGGCAGCACGCGCTCGAACAGCCCGACGCTCCAGCTCTCCAGCGCCTCCGGCAGCAGGGTGTGGTTCGTGTAGCCGAACGTGCGCTCGACGATCTCCCACGCCGGGTCCCAGGCCATCTGGTTTTCATCGAGCAGAATCCGCATCAGCTCGGCGATGGCGATGGCGGGGTGCGTGTCGTTGAGCTGCACCGCCACCTTGTCCGAGAAATTCGTCCACGTGTTGAGCGGGTTCCGGAAATGCCGCCGCAGGATGTCGCGCAGCGAACACGCGACGAAGAAATATTGCTGCACCAGCCGCAGCTCCTTGCCGTTTTCCGTCCGGTCGTTTGGATACAGGACCTTCGAGATCGTCTCGCCCATCGCCTTGTCCCGGACGGCTTCGACGTAACCGCCGGAGTTGAACGCCGCCAGGTCGAAGTCCTTCGACGCTTTCGAGGACCACAGCCGGAGCAGGTTGACGGTCTTGGTGCCGAAACCGGCGATCGGAATGTCGTGGGGCACGCCGATGATCGTCTGCGAGCCGACCCACCGAGGGCGCGAGTTGCCGCGGTCGTCGAACACGTTCTCGACCCGGCCGTAGACCTGGACCTCCTGCGCGTAGTCGGCCCGGACCACCTCCCACGGATCGCCGAACATGCCCCAGGAGTCGGGATGCTCGACCTGATGCCCGTTCACGAACTCCTGCTTGAAGAGCCCGAACTCGTAGTAGATGCCGTAGCCGAGCGCCGGATAGTCCAGCGTGGTGAGCGAGTCCAGGAAGCACGCCGCCAGCCGGCCCAGGCCGCCGTTGCCGAGGCCCATGTCGACCTCGGCCTCGCGCACGGTGTCGAAGTCGACCCCGAGCGAGGTGAGCGCAGCCCGGGCGTCCTCCGTCATCCCGGTGGCGAGCAGATTGCTCTCGAACAGCCGCCCCATCAGGTACTCGAGCGAGAAGTAGTAGACCCGCCGCACGTTGTCGCGGTTGTGGACGCCCTGCGTCTCGATCATCCGCTCGTGGATCTGGTCGCGGACCGCCAGCGAGGTGGCGACCCACCAGTCGCGGGGCGTCGCCGACCCGGGGTACCGCGCCAGCGTCGAGGTCATGTGGCGCAGGATGAGCGAACGCAGGATCTCCTCCGGCTCGTCCTGGTGCGGCCGTCCCTCCGGCTTCGAGGCAATGACCGGGCTGGGTTGGGCCGGGCCGGCGGGGCGCGGGTTTTTCTTCGCGGTCGTGGACATGGTGGGAGAGATGCTGATCGGACCAAGACTCATGCCAGCGAAGCCGGCACGCACGTTTTATTTCTGGAAACGCCGGGCGAGCTCGCCGTGGTTGAGCTCGATGTAGGTGGGCCGACCCGCCGGGCTGGCCAGCGGCGTCCGGGTCGCAAACAACTGCGCCACGAGCGACCGGATCTCGGACTCCCCCGCCGTGACCGGCAGGCGGACGGCTTTGACCGAGGCGAGCCGGGCCAGTTCCTCCCGCGCGAGTTCCGGGTTGTGGTCCGGCCAGCGGCCGTCGCGGAACGCCCCGAGCAGGTCGCGCAGGAACGGCTCCGCGTCGCCCGGCTCCATCCACGCCGGCACTCCTTCGATCCGGAAGAAATTGCGCCCGAATTCCGCAATCTCGAAGCCATGCGCATTGAGGAACCCGAGCCGGTCGAGCAGGAGGGCGGACGCGATCGGGTCCAGCTCGACGGGCGCCGGCAGCAACAACCGCTGGCTCGGCACCACCCCCGAGCGAAACTGCTCGCGCAGCCGTTCGAACCACACCCGCTCGTGGGCGGCCCGGCGATCGAGCAGGACCAGACCCGCGGCGGTTTCGAACAGCGCATAATTGCCATGCGCAAGACCGACGAACCGCCAGGACGGTGCCGCCGGCGTTTCCGTTCCGGGCTTTCGCGGATCGCTTTCCGGCCGGCCGACGCCCGGAGCCGCCGCCGGCCCGGACGCCGTCGCCGGAGAACGCGACGGAGCAAGGGCGGCGTGGGCGGACGCCGCGGACGCCGCATCCTGGGGCGGCAGGAGTCCGCGAGCCGGGACGAGTTCCATCCGGCCCGCCGTCGCGGGCCCTCCCGGCGACATTCCGGGCCACGGTCCGCGAACATCCGTTCCGCGTTGCGCGCCTGCGTCCGGCGTTCCGCCCTCCGCCCCGCCCGAAGCGCTGGCAGCGTGCAGCGACGCGCTAACCTCCCGCAGCCGCTGGAGGATGGCACGGATGACGAATCCGCGCACGGAGGACTCGTTGCGAAAGCGAATCTCCCGCTTCGCCGGATGTACGTTGACGTCGACCGCCGCCGGGTCGCAGTCGAAGAACACGAACGCCAGCGGGTAGCGGCCCTTCGGCAGCAGCTCCTGATAACTCTCGATCAGCGCGTAGTTCAGCGTGCGGCTGTCGACCGGCCGCTGGTTCACGAACACGATCATCTCGTGCCGCGTGCCGCGCCCGACTCCGGGGCGGCCGATCAACCCGCTCAGCCGCATCCCGGTCTCGACGGCCTCGACCGGCAGGAGCGACTCGGCTGTCTGCCGGCCGAAAATCTCGCCGATGCGCTCGGCCAGCGTGGTGCACTCGGGCGAGCGGAAGATCACGCGGCCATCCTCGATCAGGGTGAACGCGCTCGTCGGACACGCCAGGGCGTAGAGCCGCACGCACTGGACGATGTGGGCCGCCTCGGTCTGGTCGGTCTTGAGGAATTTTCGCCGCGCCGGGACGGAGTTGAAGAGCTGCGTCACCTCGATGCGCGTGCCAACGGGCCGGCCGCAGTCGCGCACGTGGACGAACCGGCCGCCGTTGACCAGGATTTCGGTGCCGGCATCGTCGCCGGATTCGCGCGTCTGCAGGTCGAATCGCGACACGCTCGCGATCGACGGCAGCGCCTCGCCGCGAAACCCGTAGCTGGCGAGCCGCTCGAGGTCGGCCGCCTCCGCGATCTTGCTCGTGGCGTGGCGTTCGAGCGCCAGCAGCGCATCGTCGCGCGACATCCCGCAGCCGTTGTCCTCGACGCGCATCAGCGTGCGGCCGCCGCTGCGAAACTCCACCTCGATGCGGGTTGCGCCCGCGTCGAGCGCGTTTTCCACCAGCTCCTTCACCACCGCGGCCGGGCGTTCGATCACCTCGCCGGCGGCGATCTGGTTGGCGACCCGGTCCGGCAGGATGCGGATTTTCGGCATGAGGCAGGCAGGTGGTGGAGAGTGGAGGAGTTGAGCGCGGAGTACTTGAAATGCGCAAGCCCAGCCCAGCGGATCGCACCCGCTCTGGCGAGCGCGGAGCCCGTGCGGCCGCAGGGCCGGCGTTCGCCGGGGCCCGGCCCGCACGTCACTCTCACCGCGCGCCCGTCGCAGGCCGCATGCGAAAACGAGCTCGCACTCGCTCAGCCCGCGGCGGGGTGCGCCAGTGTCTTCTGCCAGCGTGCGAACTGCTGCTCGAGCTGCGCCGGGCCGGGCATGCCGGTGCCGGTCCGCCTCGCCATCGCGCGCTGCAAATCGAAAACCTCGAGCCAGTCGTCGCCAAACGCCGGGTTGATCTTCCGCAGGTCCGCCGTGGCGAGCCGGTTCAGCGCCACGCCGCTGGTTTCCGCCAGCCGGACCACGGCGCCGACAGCGTGATGCGCCTCCCGGAACGGCACGCCCCGGCCGACGAGATGATCCGCCAGATCCGTTGCCAGAAGCGCCGGGTCCGCGACCGCCGCGGCGCACCGGTCGCGCCGCACCTTCGTTCCCGCCACGGTTCCCGCCAGCACGTCGGCGCAAAGCGCGGACTGATCGAAGCTGTCGAAGACCGGCAGCTTGTCCTCCTGCAGGTCGCGGTTGTAGGTGAGCGGCAGGCCCTTCGTCAGCGCGAGCAGCGTGTGCAGGTTGCCCTGCAGCCGGGCCGACTTTCCCCGCAGGAGTTCGCAGGAGTCCGGATTCTTCTTCTGCGGCATGAGCGACGACCCGGTGCAAAACGCATCCGGCAGCTCGACGAATCGGAACTCCGCCGTGCTCCACAGGATGAGGTCCTCCGCCACCCGCGACAGATGCACGCCGAAGAGCGCACACGCCGCGGCAAACTCGACGAACAGGTCGCGGTCCGCGACAGCGTCCATCGAGTTCTGGGTGACGCGCGGCCGGCCTTGCGCATCGACGAAACCGAGTTCCCGCGCCGCGAATTCCCGGTCGATCGGGAGCGTGGTCCCGGCGATCGCGCCGGAGCCCAGCGGGCACCAGTTCGCGTGATCGGCGACCTCGCGGAGCCGCCCGCCGTCACGCTCGAGCATCTCGATCCACGCCAGGACATGATGCGCGAGGTACACCGGCTGCGCCCGCTGCAGATGGGTGTAGCCCGGAATCAGCACATCCCGGTTGGCGGCGGCGAAATCGAGCAGCGCGCGCTGCGCGCCGGCGATCTTCAACGCCAGCCCGGCACAGGCATGCTTGAACCACAGCCGCATGTCCGTTGCGACCTGGTCGTTCCGGCTGCGCGCGGCATGGAGTTTTGCCGCTGCCGGGACCTGCTGCGTGAGCGCCTGCTCGATGTTCATGTGCACATCCTCGAGCTTCACGTCCCACTTGAACCGGCCGGCCTCGATCTCCGCGCGGATCGCGTCCAGGCCGGCATGGATGGCGTCCCGCTCTCCCGCCGTGAGCAGGCCGACGTGCGCCAGCATCGCGGAGTGCGCCCTGCTGCCTTCCATGTCGAACGGCGCCAGCCGCGCGTCGAAGGAGACCGACTCGCTGAATTGCAGCATCAGTTCCGCGGGTCCGGCGGCGAACCGGCCGCCCCAGGTCGCTTGGGTGGACTTCATTGCCATGATCCGACGAGATCACGGGCCGAGGCGACCACGCGCAACGCGAAAACGGCCATTGGGCGGCACATCGACCGGTCGAAAGCGAGGTCCGCTGATGGCGGCGGCGGAGAAGATCCGCCCGCCAGCCGCGGTCGCGACCGCGGGGGTCCCTTGACGAAGAGCGGACCGGCGCCACTCTCGATGCATGGTCCGCGTGTCCTGCGCCAAGTGGCTCGTCCCGCTCTTGTTCAGCGTGGCGGTATCCGCCGCAGAGCTTCCCCTCGAGCGCTACGACCGTGTGGAAATCGCGCCGACGAAAACGTCGATCTACGTGGGCAGCGTGACGATGACGATGCCGGTTTTCGTGCGACGGAACGGCGCGTACACGTCGACTTACACCGCGAAGGTCTTCCCGTATTTCTTCTACAACGATAAAGGCCGGCTCTCGATCACGGTGACCGACGAGATGCTGCGGCGCCTCGAAAAGGGAGAGCCGATCATCTTCGAGGGCGAGGGCGTGAGCACGGGGGGCGACCGCCGCCGGATCGAGGGCCGAGCCGTGCCGATCGACGGACGGAGCGGCCGGATCAAGGTCCGCGTGTTCGTGTCGCGGAGGATCCAGCTGATCTTCAACACGACCTACCGGTTTGTGGGTCCGTGAACGCGCCCGGCACCGGGGCCTTCAGGTGGGCCCGCGGCCCGGGCCTGCGTTTTCGCCGGACGCCCGGGGACCTTAATGTTGGCCGGCCGCCGCCCCGCAGTGCCTTCATTTTGGCCGGCGCCCCGGAGGCCTTCATGTAGCAGGAGCGGCTTTATGCCGCGATTCGGATGACCGGCGGCGATCGATCGCGGCGTGAAGCCGCTCCTGCAATCGATCCGCCGGCCGTGCGGATTCGTTTACCCGCATGCAAACGCCGCCTGCGTCCTCGGTCCTGCAGGTATGAAGGGACGACCTCCGTGTCGTCCGCGAACGTCGAGCGACCTTCGCGGACCGGACAGAGCCCGTCCCTCCACGTCGCGATCCCATTGTCGCCGGTTCTCGATGGCCGGAACGTAGGAGCGGCTCGCGATTTTCGACGAAGGTCTCGCGAATCGAATCCTGGTTCGCGGTCGGGTCATTCGCCGCGCAGGGGGAATCGGCTGCAGGCCGTCGGATCGCCTGCAAGTTCGGATCGCCTGCAAGCAGGCTCCTGCCTGGCGGTCTTCGGCAGGGGTCGGATCGCCTGCGAGCAGGCTCCTACCTCGCGGTTCCCGCGCCAAGCCGTCAGTTGCTGGCGCGGTTCGGGCGTAGGTCGCCTGCCCGCCTGTTGCAGGCGCGGATTCGGCGTGGGCCGCCTGTCGCTGACGCGGATTCGGCGTGGGCCGCCTGCTTGCAGGCGCGGTTCGGTAGAAGCACGCGCTGAGGCCCGAGCAAGCTCGCAGCCTGCACGGACTCGTACCCGGGCGCTGCGATCAGAGCGCGGAGGCCGCCCAGGCCGGGAGCGGGATTTCGCGACCCTTCGCGAAATCGTTCAGCAGGTTTTGCAGCCACGGCCGGCTGCTCGTGCAGGCGCCGACCCGCAGGACCTTCTGGCCGCCGTTCTCCATCACCTCATAGTTCTCGATTCGGACCTCGACCGGATCGGGCTCCCCGACAAGTTGACACACGAACTGCACCTGCCGGTTTCGCGAATCGATCCGAAGCGTCCGCACCTCGCCATAACGGGCGATGCGCTGGTTCACGTAAGCCTGGGCGGCTTTGCTGGTGACAGCATCTCGGGCGGCTTGAAACATGAGGGAGGCAGGCAACGGCGCGAGGGCGCGCGCCGCAAGCGTGGACGCCGTAGATGCGACGAACCCGGGTTTGTTCCGGGGCCGCCGGTCGCGGGCGAACCGCCCGCGCAAACGCGTGTCGGTCCGTACGTTGCTCGCGCCCCACGCGTCATCCCCATGAAATTTTCGGCCACCCACCTGAAGCGCTACAAGGAGATCGCCACGTTGCTTTGGAAGTACGGCCGATCGGACCTGGTCCAGCAGCTGTCCGCCGCGCAGGATTTCGGGCCCGCCACCGACGGTGCGTCCGTCGAAAACGGGACGCCGGAACAGCTCGCCAGCGATCTGGAGGCGATGGGACCGACCTTCGTCAAGCTCGGCCAGGTGCTCGCGGGCCGGCCCGACCTCCTGCCCGAGGCGTACATCAAGGCGCTCGCGCGGCTTCAGGACAGCGTGAAGCCGTTCCCGTTCGCGGAGGTCGAGCAGATCGTCATGTCGGAACTCGGCGTACGGCTGTCGAAGGCCTTCGCGCGGTTCGACGAGGTGCCGATCGCAGCAGCGTCGCTCGGCCAGGTGCACGTCGCCGAATTGCGCACGGGGCGGCCGGTCGTCGTGAAGGTGCAGCGCCCGAACATCCGCGCGCAGATCGCGCACGATTTCGAGGTGCTCGGCGAAATCGCCGCGTTCCTCGACGAGCACACCGCGATGGGCCGGCGTTACCGGTTCTCGACTGTGCTGGAGGAGTTCCGGCAGACGATCCTGGACGAGCTCAATTATCAGCGCGAGGCCCAGAACCTCACCCGGCTCGGCGAAAACCTGCGTGACTTCCCACTGATCGTGGTGCCGCAGCCGGTCAACGACTACTGCAGCTCCAGTGTGCTGACGATGGACCACGTGCGCGGACGCAAGGTCACGACGCTGACGCCGCTGGCCCGGCTCGACGTCAAGGGGGCGCCGCTGCTCGAGGAGCTGTTCCGCTCCTACCTGAAACAGGTGCTGGTCGACGGGCTGTTCCACGCCGATCCGCATCCGGGCAACGTCTTCATCACGGACGACGGACGGATCGCGTTGCTCGATCTCGGGATGGTCGGCCACACCTCTCCGGGCATGCAGGAAAACCTGCTCAAGATCCTGCTCGCGGTCGCCGACGGCAAGGGCGAGGACGCGGCTGAGATCGCGATCCGCATCAGCGAGAAGATGGAGGACTTCGATCAGGCCGACTTCCGACGCCAGGTCAGTCATCTCATCGCCTCGCGGCGCGACCGCGCGCTCGAGGAAATGAACGTCGGCCGCTCGCTGCTCGAGCTCAGCCAGAAAGCCCGCGCCAGCGGGCTCGTCGTGCCCAGCGAGCTCACGCTGCTCGGCAAGACCCTCATGCAGCTCGACGAAATCGGGCGCATTCTCGATCCGTCGTTCGATCCGAATGCCTCTGTCCGCCGCAACGTGATGGAACTGATGTCGCAGCGGATGCGGCGCGACCTCAACCAGGGGAATCTCTTCACCGAGATGCTCGAACTGAAGGACTTCGCGAGCGGGCTTCCGACCCGCCTGAACCGGATCATGGATGCGATCGCCGATTCGGAGCTCGAGGTGAACGTCAAGGCGGTCGATGCCCATGTTGCCCTTGACGGCATGCAGAAGATCGCGAACCGGATCACCTGCGGCGTGGTGTTGGCCGCGTTGATCATCGGGGCGTCGCTGCTGATGCGCGTGCCGACTCACTTCGAGCTTTTCGGCTATCCCGGCCTCGCGATCCTGCTGTTTCTCGGAGCGGCGGGCGGCGCGTTCTACCTGGTCGGCAGCATTTTCGTGCAGGACTACAAGAGCCGGAAGAACCTGGGAAAGTAGCCCGGCGGCGTTCGCCAAGCCGCGCAGACCGAGCAGCAACCCCCGCCCGAAGCGAACGCATGACTTCGGCGGTCCCCGCTTCCCTGCCGGGCCGGTCCGCCCCCGGGGGCCAGGCTCACACGGTCACCGCGAAATGCGATCGAATGTCCTCAACCGCGTGTTGTGCCAGATGATTGGACAGCACTCGCTTCAGCCGCCGGCGCGCGTCGGCCGAAAGCTCCTCGACGATTCCTCGGTACAGGCTGGGCGAAGCCGCCAGATCCCAACTGGCCGACGGCCGCTGACGCAGGAACGCGTTGACCTGTCTCGCGATCGCGGCACGACGCCGCGGTTCGCGTTTTGCGCCGGGCTGCGGTGCGGGGCGACGGGCGGAAGATCGGCGCGCGCCGTCGCCAGGACTCTCGCGCAGGGGCCGGTCGCCGTCATCCAGTCGGGCGCCTCCGTTCGAGAAATCGATCGACTCGACCATCTCGAGACGGGATCGGAACAGGTTCGATGCCCTCGTCTCGGTGTAGATTCGAAGGTGCCGGCGGTCGACGGTGACTAGATAATGCTCGTTCATCAGCTGAGGTTCGCGTCAATCGAACGCAAGAGTGACCGTGATGTTCCCGCGCGTCGCTTTGGAATAGGGACAGTTCTGGTGCGCGAGGTTCATCACATGCTTCGCGTCGCCCCCGCGAACTCCCGGCATCGCGGCCCGGAGTTCGACATTCAGCCGGTGGCCTCCGCGGGTTTCCTCCTCCAGCTGTGCCCGGGCGACGACGGTGAATCCGTCCGTCGGCAGGTGTGCGGTCGCCGCGGCGTTCTTCAGCGCTTCCAGAAAACACGCTCCGTACGCGCCCGCAAACAGGTGCTCCGGCGTCACGCTGCCGGGCTTCTCCACGGCGGAAAGCTGCGCGGAAAAATCCCCTTCCGCTGCCTCCACGCTTCCATTCCGTCCGCCTTGAGCGATCATCTCGGCGACATGGATGGTCTTCATCGTCCGGAATCTATCCACGTTCGCCGAAAACGTAATCGGGCCAATTGTGGGATCCTTGGTGGGTGAATTTCCGTTCGGCTCGCGGCACTCCGGCAGTTGCGGCCAGGGTCGCCGACTGTAGCCGGGGTCGCTGACTGTAGCCGGGGTCGCTGACTGTAGCCGGGGTCGCTGACCCCGGGCCTGGAGTTTGCCGATCTCGCTCGCGAACGGCCGGGCTACATCGGATCGAAACGATCACGCTTGCGGTACTTGTAGCCGGGGTCGCTGACCCCGGGCCTGGAGTTTGCCGATCTCGCTCGCGAACGGCCGGGCTCAGCGAGCCCGGCTGCATCCGCCGAACTCCACCGGCAGGCGCTCCCAGCGTCGACGCGGTGAGTTCTCGGATGGCACATTAGGCCACCGCGGCTTATCGTGCAGGATGGGCTTCGCGCCTCCGCTCCGTGCCGGGCGACCGCCGCGGCCCTTTCCCCATGCATCTCTTCAGCAGCGCCGCGAACCGGTATCGGAACCGCGAGGACGCCGGACAGTCGCTGGCGCGCCATCTCGCGACGTTTGCCGGCCGCCTCGATGCGCTCGTGCTCGCGTTGCCGCGCGGCGGCGTGCCGGTCGGCCGCGAGATCGCCGACGCGCTCGGGCTGCCGCTCGACGTTTTCATGGTGCGGAAGCTCGGCATGCCTTCGCAGCCGGAGCTGGCGTTCGGCGCGATCGCGACCGGCGGCGTCCGGCTGCTCGACGATCTCCTCGTCCAGCAGGAACGAATCACTCCGGCCCTGATCGATGAAATCACCGCGCGCGAGGAGGCGGAGCTGAAGCGGCGCGAGACGGTGTATCGCGACGGCCGGCCCGCGCTCCACGTCGCCGCCCGCCAGGTCATCCTCGTCGATGATGGCGTCGCCACCGGCTACACCATGCGGGTCGCCATCGTCGCGCTGCGGCAGCTGCGGCCGGCGCAGGTGATCGTCGCCGTGCCCGTCGGCGCGCCGGAGACGTGCGTCGTGCTGGCCGCGGCCGCCGACGACTTGGTCTGCCCGCTGCAGCCCTCGCCTTTCCATGCCGTCGGCATCTGGTACGAGCACTTTCCCCAGCTTTCCGATCAGCGGGTGCGCGGGCTGCTGGCCCACCCCGTCCCGAGCAGCAAGTGAGCTCACACCGCGTTCGAACCCGATGGGGCATCGGGCGCCCGTGGTTTTCGATCTGCGGTGTTCTCCGTGTCTCTGTGGTTCAGACGTTCCGGTCCATTCCACCACAAAGGCACAGAGTCGGAATGCCGGGCCATAATCCGACGGTCGACCGTCTGCCTGCCTGTCCGCCATCGCTCCGCAAAGCGAAAGCGGATCCGACCGGTCCGACCTCGCCAAATTTGCACCAGCGTTTGAGCGCTCACGACATCCGCTTCCGGTCGACCGCTGGCTACCGGAAGTCGTGCGATGCCTGGGACGGCAGCCCCGCCAGATTGAGCGCCTCGATCCGTTCCGCCTTCACGTGGATCACGCCCGTGTCGTTCTGCAGCCGGCCCGTGATGCGCAGCGTCGGTTCCTCGTTGATCACCATCCGCCGCTGCTCGAACAGGTCCGGCATCACGACCACGTTCGCGATGCCGGTCTCGTCCTCGAGCGAAATGAACACGAACCCTTTCGCGGTGCCCGGCCGCTGGCGGCAGATCACGCTGCCGGCGACTTCCACGCGCTCGCCATCGCGGCCCACCGCGAGGTCGCTGGCCCGCCAGACGTCGGGCAGCTGGTCGCGGACGAGCGCCATCGGGTGGGTGCCGACCGTGAGATTCAGTCCGGAGAAATCCGCCAGCATCCGTTCTTCGCGCGTCATCGGGACGAGCGGAGAGTCCGGCGACGGCGACCCCGGCGCCGGGCGCGGGACGCCTTGGTTGGCGCTGGGGAGCCGGGTCTCGCCAGCCGGGCCGGCGGCATTCTCACCCCCGCCGCGAGGTGCCGGCGATTCCGAGTTGGTCGACCGCGCTGGCCGGCTCTCCCCGCAGGAGGCGGCGCGATCGAGCGGCAGCGCCGCCTGCACGGCGGCCTGCTGGAAAAGCGATTCATCCGCGCTCCACGCCGCCTCGACCTGCCACAAGGCCGCGCGCCGGTGGGCAGCCAGCGCCTGCAGCGCGCCGACCGCCGCGAGCGCCCGGCGCTCCGCCGCGCTGAATTCCGTGCGCGCCAGAAAGTCGTCGATCGAACCGAAGGCCCGCTCCGCCCGCCGGGCGAGCATCGCCCGCGCGCCCGGCTCCCGCAGGCCGCGCACGTAGCGCAACCCGATGCGGATCGTGTCGTCGGCCTCGACGGTGCACTCCCAGGCCGACGCCTGCACGCACACTGGCTTCACCCGCACGCCGTGGCGCCGCGCATCCTGAACGATCGTCGCCGGCGAGTAGAACCCCATCGGCTGGTTGTTCAGCAGGCTGGCCGTGAACTCGGCCGGCCGGTGCACTTTCAGCCACGTGCTGGCGTACGCGAGCAGCGCGAACGAGATCGCATGACTTTCCGGAAAACCGTACGCCGCGAAGGTGGTCGACGATTCGAGCACCCGCTGCACGACCTCCTCGTCATGTCCCCGTTCGCGCAGCGCCGCCTTCAGTTTTTCCACGATCCGCTCCAGCCGACGGCTGTTGCGGTTGAAGCCGAACGAGCGCCGCAGTTCCTCCGCCTCGCCCCCGGTGAAGCCCGCCAGCACCATCGCGATCTCCAGCATCTGCTCCTGAAACAGGATCACGCCATAGGTGCGCTCGAGAATCGGCTTCACGAGGTGCTCCACGCTCGGGTGCAGGTACACGATCTTCTCCTCGCCGGCGCGGCGTTTGATCAGCGGATGCGAAACCCGGCCGGCGATCGGCCCGGGCCGCACGATCGAGACCTCGATCGCCACGTCGTAGAAACAGCGGGGCTTGATCCGCGGCAGCGTCGCCATCTGCGCCCGGCTCTCGATCTGGAAAACCCCCACCGTGTCGGCGCGCCGCATCACGGCGAACGTCTCGGGATCCTCCGGCGGCATCGTGTGCAGCTCGACCGGGCGGCCGCGCGCCCGGCACAGCGCAAACGAATCCTGCAGCACCGCCATCATCCCCAGTCCGAGAAAATCCACCTTCACCAGCCCGAGGTCCTCGCAATCGTCCTTGTCCCACTGGATCACGCACCGGCGCTCCATCGACGCGGGCTCGATCGGCACCACGCTGTCGAGCCGGTTCGGACAAAACACCATTCCGCCGGAATGCTGGCCGAGGTGCCGCGGCAGCCCGCGCAACTGCTGATACAGCGCCAGCATCGCCGGCAGCCGGGAGTGCGACGAGGGCATCCCCGAGAGCTTCACCTGCTCGCGCAGATCGAGCGTGTGCGGAAAATCGCCGTTGGCGTACAGCGCGGAAAACCGGTCCAGCACGTCCTCCGGCAGTCCCAGCACCTTGCCGACCTCGCGGGCCGTGCTGCGGCCGCGATACGTGATCACGTTCGCCACCATCGCCGCGCCGCGCGGAGCGTAGCGCTGGTAGATCTCCTGGATCACCGATTCGCGCAGGTCGCCGCTCGGCAGATCGAGGTCGATGTCGGGCCAGGAGGGATGTCCGTCGGCGCCGACGCGCCCCTCGCTCAGGAAGCGTTCGAACAGCAGCCGGTACTTCACCGGGTTCACCGCGGTGATGCCGAGCACGTAGCACACCGCGCTGTTGGCGGCGGACCCGCGCCCCTGGATCAGGATGCCGCGCTGCCGGCACCAGAGGCAGATGTCCCACACGATCAGAAAATAGCCGGCGAAACCGAGCCGGTCGATCAACGCGAGCTCGCGATCGAGCTGCGCCTGCAGCGCCGGCGTCACGGCGCCGATCCGCTCGCGGGCCCCGGCCTGCGTGCGTTCGCGCAGGAACGTCTCCATCGTCTGCCCCGCCGGCACCGGGAAATCAGGAAAGCGGTAACCGAGATCCCGCAGCGTGAACTCCAGCCGGTCCGCGATCCGCCGCGTGTTGGCCAGCGCCGCCGGATGATCCGCAAACAGCGCCGCCATCGCCGCCGGCGAACGCAAATGCCGCTCCGCGTTCGGCGACAGCAGCCGGCCGGCGGCGTCGAGCGTCGTGTGATGGCGGAGACAGGTGAACACGTCCGCGACCGTCCGGTCGCTGCGCCGGGCGTAGCGCACGCCCCCCGTCGCGACCACCGGCAGGCCCTGCTCCGCCGCGAGCCCGGCAAGGAAGCGCAGCGCGACGTCCTCGCCCCGCCGGCGCCGCCGTTGCAGTTCCACGGCCAGCCGGTCGGGGCCGAAAATCGCGCGCAGCCGCTGCAACGCCGCTCCCGCCGCGTCCGCGCCTCGCTCCCGCCAGGCGCGCAGCACCGCGCCTTCCTCGTCACCGCTCAGCGCGATCAGTCCGTCCGCGTGCTCCGCCAGCTCGCGCCAGGTCGCGAAGCAGGGCCGCTTCCGTTCCCGCGGATCCTCGCCCGGCGGCAATCCGGCCGGCGCCAGGCCGGCCGGTCGCGGCTCCAGTTTCGCCGTCGAGATCAGCCGGCTGAGATTCCGGTAGCCCGCCGCATTCATCACCAGCAGCGGCAGCACGCTGCCGTCCTCCATCGTCACCTCCGCGCCGACGATGGGACGCACCCCGTGCTCGCGCGCCGCGCCATGCAGCCGCGGGGCGCCATAGACTCCGTCGCGATCGAGCAGCGCGAGCGCACCGAGTCCCAGCCGCGCCGCTTCGTCCGCCAGCGTCTCCGGCATCGAGCCGCCGCGCAAGAAACTGAACGCGCTGGTCGCGTGCAGCTCGACGTACGGGGACTGTTCATTCGTTTTCATTCGCGTCCGGCTCCCGCCCGGGTCGCCAGGAGATTCCAAACCGCCAGCCACCGAAGCAGCCTCCCGCGAATCCACGCGAATTCCGCCCCGGTGGCAGACCACGTGGAGAAGGCACCGAGATCACGGAGCGCTCTCCGTGCGCTCGGAGGGGAACTCCGTGCGCTCCGCGTCCCCGGTTTGGGATCGGTCGGGAGGAAACCACAGATCGACACAGATGAACACCGATTCGGACCGATCCGCGTCATCGTCGGGCCACCCGGAATGGTGACCGATCTGTGTTCCTGTGTGTTCATCTGTGGTTCTCCGGCTTCGTCCCGCTCGGCGCTTTGCCCGGGCTCTTTGTCCTCAGTCGTACTCCCCCTCGACGAACCATCCCTCCGGCGTGTGCAGCAGCCGGTACAGCCCGCCGGTTTCGAGTTCGACGTCCCATTCCTCGCGACGCCACGCCCGCGCCGCGTCCCACCACTCGCCCGATCCGCGCCAGGGTCCCGCCGCCGCCCGCACCGCACCGGCCTGCGCGGGCGTCCAGACGAACACGGGGGTCTGCTCCTGCAATTCGACCTTCGCAGGCAGCGGCGGACGGTGACGGCGCAGCGGCGGTCCGCAGGGCGGCTGCTCCGGCTGCTTCGCCGGCGGCGGCACCACGGCCAGCGGTGGCTGGAGGCGCACGGCGTCCGGCCGGTGCGTGTTTTCGAGCGCGGGCGTGCCGACGCGATCCGGTCCCACCACCGTCCCGACGCGCGCCAGCGTCTCGACGAAACCATGCGGGTCGCGCAGCGCGCTTTCGAACAGCCCCTGCTGCCGCGTCCAGGGTCGCACCGGTCGGCAGCTGAAACGCAGCCCCTGCACGGGCGCCGCGGTGTGCAGCGTCTCGAGATGCGTGTGCAGCACGCGAAACAGCACCTCCTCCCGCGCGGTCGGCTCGGGCAGCCGGAATTCGTGCGTGTGCGCCGACTCGTCCGCCAGTTGCAGCTCGAGCCGCATTTCGCCGGCCACGGAGCCGGCGTTGCGCAGCTCGAGCGCGAGCCGGTCGACGAAGCGGCGCAACACGAACAGCAGCGGCTCGAGCGTTTCGACCGCCTGCTCGAGCTCCATCGCCGCCGTGAACGTTGGCGGAGGACTGACCGTATGCAGGGGGCGCGTGACCTCGCCCGCCGCCCGCTCCCACAAGGCCAGTCCGGCCGGACCGAGCCGCTCGGTCACGTCGGGCTTCGGCAGGGCGGTCAATTGACCAAGGGTGCGCAGGCCCCACCCGGCGAGAATCGCCGCGAGTTCCGGCGACGGCTCCGCGACCGCGAGCGGCAGGTCGGACAGAAACGCGCGGGCGTCCTCCGCTCCCGTCACGCAGGTCACGGCGGCCACGCCGGAATCGCCGCCCAGTCCCGGTGTTCCCGGATCGTCACCCGCAGTGCGCCGGATCGGCGGCGGTTCGCCCACGGCCCACCCTGCGCCCGATCCACCGCTCCCGCCGCCGTACCGCGCGGCATACAGCGCCAGCAGCGGCGTCGACGCGAGGCCCGCCGTCGCCCCGAGTCCCAGCTGCTGCAGTCGCGTCACCGCCGCCTGCAGCGCGGGTTCGCGCCGGTTCGCGGCCACGCCCGCCACCCGGATCGTGCACACGCCGGGCGCGGTGTCCTCGACCTCCGGCCCCACCGCAAACGCCACGGCCAGCAGACCCGCCCGCGCCTCCGTCTCGGCCTCCGGCCGGCGCGTGCGCAACACGATCCCGGCGCAGCGCGCCATCGCCTGCGGCGGCGTGAATCCGACCCGCACGCCCGCCGCCTCCGCGACCGGCGTGCACGCGACCACCACCGGCGGCCGCCGCGTGTCGTCCAGCAAGGCCACCGGTCGGTCCGCGAGGTCCGGCTCCAGGCGCAACACCGCCTGCAATGAAAAATCGGACACGTGCAGCACCGCGTACGGTCCGCCGCCGGAGCCGTCCCGGGGTTTGCGCTGGGCGTTCGGCGTGCCGGCTGGGGTCATGTGCGCGAGGGGCACGTTCATCCCGCGGCCGCGATCAGCCGCTGGCGCTGCACCTCCGGCGCCAGGCTCCGCACCAGTTCCGGCCGCGGGGTTTCGAAGGCCGCGAAGGTGGGCGAACGATCGAGCTGCAACCGCAGCCGGGCGCTCGCGACCGTGGCGCGGGGCGTCAGCACGACCAGCGCGAGATCGGACGGCTCGGCGGAATGCTGCAACCGATACCAGAACGATGCCGGGGTCCGGCGCAGTTCTCCCGCCGGGGCGTGGCGCAGATCGAGGATCACGAGATGAAAATTCGCATCGCGGGTCACGAGATCCGCCGCCCGCAGCGCCATCGCGACATCCTGGCACCGCACCCACACCAGGTGCCGCAGCCAGTCCTCCGGCCAGGACTGCGGATCGAAGCTGTCGGCGCCGTCCAGGAGCGCGACGCGCCCATGCTCCTCCCGCGTCGCGCGGAGCAATTCACCCACCAGCAGCTGGCTGCCGCAGCTCGGGGCGGCGCAGACGATTTCCGTGACCGCCCCGCAGGGAATGCCGCCCGCCGCCTCGTCGACTTCCGGGATGCCCGTGGTCAGCCGGCGCGCGCCGGTTCGCTCCGGGCGCGGAAAGCGTTCGGCCAGCAGCTGGCGCAGCGACGAAAGTCTGGCGATGGGGGCGGACATGAACGGACTCGAGAGGGGAAACGAGGGGTGGAGCGTTGCTTCGGAGGAACGGAGCCGGAGTCCGGGCCGGCGCGGCGAGGGGCAGGAGCGAGCTGGCGCGCGATCGGAATCGCGAGGCGGACGGTGCGCCGCCGGATTTCATTCCGGGCCGCGGCGGCACGTCGCGACGTCCTCGTCACCCCTGGCCATCGGGACGGTTGCCGCAACTCGCGCCCACATTCCGCAGCTCCGATGCCGGCGGCGGATTATCGCTTCCCCCTTCCGATGAGCCCGACGAGCACGCCCTGAATCTCCAGGTGCTGCCGGGGCACGATGACGGCGTAGCGGGCGTTCTCCGGCTGGAGCACGGGCTTGCCCTTGAGGTACGCGAGGCGCTTGAGCGTGGTGGTGGTCTCGTCGACGAGCGCGGCGACGATGTCGCCCGCCCTCGCCTCGCGGCGTTCGAGCACCGCGATGTCGCCGTCGACGATATGGGCGTCGACCATCGAATCGCCGTGCACCTCGAGACCCCACAGCCGTTCGGGGCGCCGCACGCCGAACACCGCCGGATCGAACACGATCGTCTCCTTCGGCTGCTGCTCCTGCAGCGACGGCACGCCGGCGGGAATCGTGCCGTAGATCGGCAGCGTGAAATGGCCCTGCACCTCGTGGGCCTTCAGACCCCACGTGCTGCCGTCGACCTGGTGGATCTGGCCCTTGCGGGCGAGCGCCCGCAGGTGGTTCATGGCCGCGTTCTGGCTGTCGTAGCCGAAATGCCGCTGAATCTCGCGGGTGCTCGGCGGGACGCCGCGCTCCGTCTGGAGACTGCGGATGAAATCGAGGATCGCTTCCTGTTTTTCGGTGAGCATGGGAGTGTTCACTTGAACACATGTTCGAATGAACACCGGAAGCGCCGGTTGGCAAGCCGGCATCGCCCGTCGCGCTCAACCTGCGCGCGTTCCGCACGTTCGGTGAAAACCTTAAAAATCCGCTCGGAGCCCGCCGGATGGCGGTGACGCCGGAACACGTTACAGTCCGGTTACCAAAGGAGACGCTGCCCCATGCCCACCGCGACCGCGAAAAAAAGAGCCCGTCAGGATGCCCGCACCGGAAAGAACCCCACCACCCAGGCCGGTGAGTTTGTCCGCGAGGAAATGCACGAGATGAAGCGCGGGAAAGGCGGCGCCCGTTCCCGGAAGCAGGCGATCGCGATCGGGCTTTCCGAGGCGCGCCGCTCCGGCGTGAAGCTCGGCGCGCCGAAAGGCCGGACCTCCGGCGCCACCCGCCGCAAGGCGCGGCGCGACACCGCGGTCGGCCAGGGCCGGGCCAAACCCTCGCCGGCCCGCTCGCGCGGCGCGAAGAAGGCCGCCCGGACCCGCGCCCGCCGGGCGCACTCCGCCTGACGCCGCCGTGGCGCCCGGCGGATCGATCGCGATCGCCATGTCGCGTGACCGCCTCGACGAGGAATCCCCGCCCCGCGGACGCGACCGCGGCGTGTTCCGCCGGCTGGGCTACATGGCGTGGGAGACGATCAAGGCGTTCTTCGCCGACAACGTTCCGCAGTTCGGCGCCGCGCTCGCGTTCTACACGACCACCGCGGTGGCTCCGCTGCTCGTGCTGGCCGTCGCCGTCGCCCAGGTCTTTTTCAAGGACGGCAACGCCCGCCGGCGCGTGCTCGGCGAAATCCAGCAGCTCATCGGGCCCGAGGTGAGCCACACCGTGGCCAGCGTGCAGCCGCCGGCGCACGGCCCGGGCACGGCGACGATCGCGACGGTCGTGGGCCTGGCGACGCTCGTCATCGGCGCGCTG
Source organism: uncultured Verrucomicrobiae bacterium (assembly GCA_963705935.1). GTDB lineage: Bacteria > Verrucomicrobiota > Verrucomicrobiia > Opitutales > Opitutaceae > Opitutus. Next base: position 1,994,047 of record OY970130.1, read on the forward strand.
GCCGTGTTCACGCACCTCCAGGATGCGCTCAACGCGATCTGGCGCGCCCCCGCGCATCCGGACGAAACCTGGGCGGCGATGGCGAAGCGCCGGCTGTTCTCGCTCGCGACCGTCGTGGCGACCGGCTTCATCCTGCTGGTCTCGCTGACGGTGAGCGCCGCGCTGACGTGGCTGGGCGAAAACGCGAGCCGCTGGGCGGCGCTGCCGACCGGCGTGTGGGAGGCGGTCAATTTCGCGCTGTCGCTCGCGGTGATCACGTATCTGTTCGCCATCCTCTTCAAGCTGCTCCCGGACGTGCGGGTGCGCTGGCGCGACGTGTGGACCGGTGCGTTCGTCACCGCCCTTCTCTTCGTCGCGGGCAAGACCGTGCTGGCGCTGTACATCGCCAGCTCGAACGTCACGTCAGCCTACGGTGCCGCCGGCTCGGTGGTCGCGCTGCTGCTCTGGTGCTACTACGCGGCGCAGATCGTGTTTCTCGGTGCCGAGTTCACGCGGGTGCATGCCTGGACGCACGGCGGCCGGACGCCGATGGCCGACGAGCCGATCCCGGCACCAGCGGCGGACACGAAAGTGAAGCAACCGCCGCTCTCCCGCGTTTCGCGCAAGGGGTCCGGCGCCGAGCGCTCTCCTCCGAACGTCGCGCGGGATTAACCGGCGCGGCGCGAATTCCGGCGGCGGCGGGTCAGCCGCGCTAAGCCGGCGGCACGTGCTTCTGCGCCGCCCGCACCTGGGCCGGTGACTCGGTCGCGGAGGCGCCCGGCGTCGGCTCATCGCTGGCCGGCCGCCGCGGCGTGACATCGTTGCCGCCGAGCGTCCGCCCGCCGGTGCGGCGGCTGCCGCGCATCGCGGCGATGACGATGACGAGGAGCGCCAGCGCGCCGATCACGAGAATGAAGACGTAGCCCATCCGGCACTATATGCGGGCCCATTTCGGCCGCCATGGGAGGGATTCCGCTTCCCGGCTGAGGCGAAATGCCATGGCTTGGCCGGACCGGTCTCGAACCTGGAGTGCCGGCTGCGGCACCGCGCCGCGCGTCGTATCCTGCGCAGGCGCGTGAACCTGCGGCCGGCTTCTGTGTCGGAGCGCAGGTCCGGCGGCAGAGATGCAGGAGGACTTGCTCCATGTCGAAAGCCCCATTGCTCACCGGTCTCGCGCTCGCCACCACGCTGGCAGCAGGTACGCCGACGCTGTTAGCCAGGATCGAGGAATTGCGGGTCGTTCCGGGTGACACCTTCAGCGGCGAGCCGGTCGAGGCACTGGGGGCATTCGCGCTGTTCCGGCTGGCGACCAGGACGGGGCGCGTGCTGCCGTTCCGGATGGTATCGTCGGAGGACTGCGTCCGTTTTTACCTGCAAACCAAAAACCATCCTCCCCGCGCGGCGGACTGGAAGGATGCCCGGAGCGCCGTGAGTGCGGATGTCTACCGCTACTCCCAGCAGCTGAGGGACGGGCGGCTTGTCTCCGCGGAGCTGGCCGGCCGGCCCGAACCGGAATTTTTCGTCGTGGTGTATGGCGCCGACGGCGATGCGACGGCCGATGAGATCATCACCGCCCTGCTGCCCGTTTATCCCAAACTCCAGCAGGCGTTCCCCGGCGACGCGGAGATCGTGTTCTTCGGGTTGAAGTACAACCCCGGGGACCAGTCCGAGATGGCGGTGGGCAAGCACCTGCCGTGGCTGCTCGCGGATCTCCACGACGAACACCGGATGGACGAGCTGGTGCAATTCTCGCCGGAAGAGAACTCCGGCGTGCTCGTGATGAGCCGGGATGGTCTCCCGCTCTTCGCCGCCGACCTCGCGAAAAAAGACTTCGTCGAGCCGGTGATGAAGATGATGGGCCTGCTCGAGGCCATGCAGCCCGGATATCCGAAAAGCTGGCACGACCGGGCGCACTATCTCCGGGCGATCCAGCCCGTGATCTACGCGAACGGCCGCAGCGACCCCGTGCTCGTTGGAAATCCGCTGATGGAGGAGGGCCTGCGCGAGCGGCATGTGCGCCTCGTCGAGGCCACGCTCGACGTGGACGCCGGCGGCAAGGTGTCGTCGGTCGCCCTGAACGCCGCCCCGCAGGACGTGCCGCCCGCGATGGTGGCGCCGCTCCGGTCCGCGCTTCAGCAGGCCTGCGTGTTCGTGCCGGCGGTCGACCACGGGAAGTTTGTCGACGCCGCCTACCACTACCGGCTGCCGGTCAGGCCATAGCCGGGACGGGAAGCCCGGGTGGCGCCGGGGTCCGCTTCGGCAAGTCGGCGGCGCCACGAACCCCGCGGCTCGATCACCACCGCACCCGAACTGCGTCGTGATTCCGGGTCCGCGTGGGTGCGGCGTGGGTACGCCTCCTTCCATTCGGATCGCGGCCGAAACGCCGGGCGCCACTCTCCCCCGCCCGGCCGCGGTTCGCCCCGCGGCAGGCGCGTTTGGTCCCGATTAGTTGTTCTTCCGTTTCCCTAGGCGGCAGTAGTAGGAGAGCAAATGACCCCGCATTTTGCCGCCCCGTCCCCGCTTGGGCCTTCTGAACGCCCGCCGGTTCTGGCGGACCGCCCACGGTTCGCGTTGCGTGCCACCGTCCGGCCGCCCGCCGGCCACGGCGTCGGCGGCGCGCGGAATCCCGGCAGTCTCGAGGCCCGCCGGCTCGCGTCGGGCGAAAACGAATACCCCGCGGATCTTTCATGAAAAACAACACTCAGGAAGCCTCAGGCGCCTGCCGGCTCGAAATCCGCGCGAGCGAGCGTGAGTCGTTCACCGAGTTCCACCTCACCGCCACGACCGAGGGGGCCGCGCCCGCGTGGCTCGCGGCGCAGAACCTTTTCGCCCAGCTGGCGCCGCTGCTCGCCGAACGCGGCATCCAGCCGATGCAGGAAAAGCTCTACGGCCGGGCCCGGGTGCGCGAGGACGTCCTGAAACAGCGCGAGGCGGCGTACCGCTCGTTCGGGCTCGATCGCACGATGCCGGTGACCTGGGTGGAGGGCCTGCCGCTGGAGCAGCACGACTTCGTCGGCGTCCAGATCTGGGGCATCCGCGCGCGCAACGGGGAAACGTGCGTCAAGACGGTCGAGAATCCCGTCACCGGGCGTGCCCGGCTCTGGGAAGGTCCGGGCTTCCGGATGCTGCATTTGCCGTACGTCCGCGGCACGACCGGTTCCGGCGAACTCGCCCGTGGACCCATCGCCCAGGCCGGGCAGATGTTCACGAACGTCGGCACCGCGCTCGCGGCAAACGGCTTCAGATATCCGCAGGTGGTTCGGACCTGGATCTACGTCTCGCGGCTGCTCGAGTGGTACGGAGACCTGAACCGCGTCCGCACCGCGCATTACCGGCAGGTCGGATTGGGCGTGGACGGCGGCCCGGCGTTTCCCGCCAGCACCGGCATTCAGGGGCGATGCGATGGCGACGAGTGCCTCGTCGACGTGCTCGCGCTCGACAGCAGCGGCCCCGATTTTGCCGCCGCCCTCCCCATTCGCTGCAGCCCCCGCCAGGATTCGTCGTTCAACTACGGCTCGGCGTTCTCCCGGGGCGTGGCGCTGGAAATCGAGGGCCGGCGCACCGTGCACGTTTCCGGCACCGCGAGCATCAACACCGCGGGCGCCAGCACCCACGTCGGCGATGCCGAGGTGCAGAGTCTCGAGACGCTCATGAGCATCGCGGCCATCCTCGAGCAGCAGGGCGGCACGCTGCGAAACATCACTTCCGCCACCCTGTTCTGCAAGGACCGCGCCTCGTGGGAGGCGTGGAACCGGGTGACGGCGCTGCTCCAGATCCCGGATTTTCCGAAGATCTGCGTGCTCGCCGACGTCTGCCGCCACGACCTGCTGGTCGAGATGGAAGCCGTGGCCACGATCTAAACTCTGCCCGGGCGGCGCGCCGCCCCACCTTGGTGCCATGATCTCGTCCGTGATGAAGTCCGCCGCCTGCGTCCTGTCGATCGCCGCCGTGGTGCTGGCGGTTGCGTGGGGCAACGCCGCGCAGAAGCGAGCCTACGAGTACTCGCTGGCGCTGGAGCAGCACTACTCGGCCGAACGCGCCCCCGCCATCGTCGCGGCCTACCAGAAGGTGATCCAGCTGGAGCCCGGCTCGAAATGGGCCAACCAGGCGCAGGTTCGCCTCGATGTATTGCAGGCGCGGATCCGGGCGCAGCAAAAGGCGAACGAAATCCACCGGTCGAATGTCGCGGCAACCGGCAGCGACTGAAATTCCAACAACGCCCCCGTCCGTGCCCCGTACCTCCGACATCAATGTCGCCGAATTCCGCCCGCTGCCCCGGCCGGCCGATCTGCTTTCCGCTCAGCCGAAGACCGATCGGCAGGCCGCGCTGGTCGAGGGCAGCCGCCGTGCGATCCGGCGGATCGTTCACGGGCAGGACCGGCGTCTGCTGGCGATCGTCGGGCCGTGTTCCATCCACGACCCAGGTTCGGCCGGCGAATACGCGGCGCGGCTCGCCCGGCTCGCCCGCGAGCTGGATGACCGGCTGCTGATCGTCCTCCGCGCCTACTTCGAAAAACCGCGCACCTCGTCGGGTTGGAAGGGATTGCTCCTCGATCCGCACCTCGACGGCACCGGCGACATCGCCCAGGGCCTGTGGCTTTCGCGCGAATTCCTGCGCCAGGCGCTCGATCTCGGCCTGCCCACCGCCACCGAGTTCCTCGATCCGATCAGCCCGCAGTACCTCGCCGACCTGGTGTGCTGGGCCGCGATCGGCGCGCGCACGGCGGAATCGCAGACGCACCGCCAGCTCGCCTCCGGTCTCTCGATGCCACTCGGCTTCAAGAACAGCACCTGCGGCAGCATTCGCAATGCGGTGAACGCGATCCGGTCCGCCGCTCAGACCCACACCTTTCTCGGCATCAGTCCGGACGGATACGCGGCCGCCGTGCACACCCGGGGCAACCCGGACTGTCACCTCGTCCTGCGCGGCGGTGCCGCCGGGCCGAACTACGAGGCGCCCCACGTCGCGATGGCGGAGGCGTTGCTGAACGAGAGCGCGGTGCCGCGCTCGATCATGGTCGACTGCAGCCACGACAATTCGCGGCGCCATCCGCAGCGCCAGCCGGAGATCCTCCGCCACGTCATCGCGCAGCTGCACGCCGGCAGCTGCTCGTTGATCGGCTTCATGCTCGAGAGCAATCTGGCGGGCGGCAGTCAGTCGCTCGCCGCCGGCCGCGACCACTTGCGCTACGGCGTTTCGATCACCGACGGCTGCCTCGACTGGGACACCACCGAGCGCTGCCTGCGCGAGACGCACGCCGCCCTGGCTCCGCGTTTCGCGCTCCCGACCGCCGTCGCCGCAGCCACGATACCGGCCGGCATGGAGTAGGAGCAGCTTCCCGCCGCGGTCGGGCCCCGTTGGCTCTTGATTCGCCGCCTGACGCCGCACTGCATCCGATCCTGCCGGCCGCCGGGCTGACCGGATCGCCGCCTGACGTGGTGTCAACGCCAGCCGGTTCGGAACGGGACTGTCCTGTTTTTTCAGCTCACCGAACCCGGCGAGCCACTCGCTAGAAAAGCGAGAATCGCTCAGGAACAAAAACGATGTCGAAGGGCTTCAGGAACAGATCCGTGCTCTGCTGGCCCCGCAGCGCTGCGTCGAGATCCACCACGTAATTGGTTGTCTTGCCCCCGACGCGCCTGATCACGCGCACTGCCTTGAGATCCGCCTTCGCCATGTCGAAGCCTCCAGCCTCCATCACCGCATCCAGCGCCGTTACTGCGCGCTCAGGCATGATCTTCCCCGGCTTCAGGACCGCGCCACTGACGAATACCGAAAACGAGGACGAAACTACGGTTACCTTGATCTCCTTCGAGTTCAACTGAGGCGCATATCCGGTGACCAGATCCGCCTCGAGCATCGCCGGCGTCTTCCCTTCCGCCATGACCTCCCCAACCAGCGACAGATTGATCCGTCCGTCCCGGCGGATCTTTTGGGTCGTGTCCAATCTGGGAGTTCCGGGAAAGGATACCTTGATGACGTCACCCGGAGTCAACGTCTGCAGAGCTTCCTCCGCGGACGCTGCTTGAATTGTATCCTGGGGAGGAGCCGAGACGCCGGCGACGGGCATGGCGCATCCGCCCAACGCGAGGCCGAAAATCAAGACCGCCCCAGCTGAGGCGGTTGTGGAGTGCGATAGGAGGGCACGCAAAATGGCCCTGAGATGTTCCTTATTCATGGTTCAAAAATGATCCAGGCGCTGTGCTGCGGATGCTCGGAAACCTCTGCTGCACCAACCCGCGAAAATGGGGAGCACATGTACGGCATCGATTGTTACAGCAGACCTGACATCAGCAAGCTTCCGGGCAATCCCTCCCGGGGCATTAGCGAATGGACTAGTACCGATTAGCCGGAACGACGCAGTGCGTGCGGATACTCGGTGCCGCCGATGTTTTCACCGCGATCCACGTCCGCCTCCCGATGCCCAGGGGCGCATGGCGGCGTCGGAGGGCTTTACATATCATGGTCGCGTTGGCACCCAAGCCACATCTTTAGCTTGTTTGATTTTAATGGCTTAGCGTAGTTTTCCGAGACTGGCACTACGACTGCTGGGATAAACCGCGCAGTCTCGGTGAACTGCGCGCCGCATGCCTACGCCACACATCCTTGTAGTCGATGACGAGGAGCAGATCAGAAACCTGGTCGCTCTGGTGCTCACCGAAGAAGGGTTCAAGGTATCGGCGGCCGCTGATACGTTCGTTGCGGAGCGGATGATGCTGCAGAACCACTTCGACATAGTTCTGACGGACATCTACATGCCTGGCCGCGATGGACTGTCCATGATGAAGACGATGATCCACGATCTGCCTTCAACAAAGTTCATCGTGATGTCCGGCAGTGCAGCTTCAACCGGCTACTTCGAGGTCGCCATCGAGCTCGGCGCTGCGGGAATTCTCGAAAAACCGTTTGGTTTGGCTTCTCTTACTCGGGTGATTCACGAGGTCCTCGAAGCACGTCCATCTACCAGCGTCGGTTTTGAGAAGCAGGTCGCACGTGCGTATTGCGAGGCAGCCCTCGGCAGCTGACTCCCGAGCAGGCGCCAGCTTCGGCACCGCGCATCACGACGCCCGCGTCGCCGCGACGGCGTCCAGCCACAACTGCTGCAGGGATGCGACGAGGGGATGATGGACGGAGTCGGGGTCGGCCCGAAGCGTCTCGTCATATCTCCCGTAAAGGTACCCGACCGGCGTCAGCCCATCGACGGAGTTCATCACGAAAATGGCCTCGGATTCGATCAACTCCGACAAGCCGGCTCGGCTCGGCTTCAGCAGCACCTGGTGCTGATCAGCCAGCCAGGCGAGACACGTGCCAGCGACCGCTCCGAGAGCGGGATCCGGGTGGTAAATGCAGCCCTTGCGGACCCACGCGATGTTTTGACCTGTAGTCTCGACTACGAAACCGCCGTCTCGCGCCAGGAAAAGCCCGTCATCTGTGGAGGCGGATGAGCGACTTCGCAGTTCGGTGATCCCGCGAAGAGTGTTCGCATAATTCAGACTGTTTGGCCGCGGGATCCACTCGCCGGTGTCCCGCGGCGTGATCAAGGTCCGGAGCGCAATTCCTTCGGAGGGTGGCCCGTCAGGTACCGGAACTGCACGCAAGTGCTCGACCGGATTGTCGCCTCCCGGTCCCCGATCGGGGTTCGCGCTCACGGTGTACCGAAACAAGCCGTCCGTCAGCTGATTGGCTTCGAGCAGCCGCTGGACGATCGTCCGCAGCCATCGCTCATCGCGGCCGAGAAACCACTCCGGCAAATTCAATTGGGCCATCTCACAGGCGCTCTGCAGCCGACGCGCGTGATACGACCAAAGATGCGGCCGGCCGCCGAACGTACGAAAGTCCTCGAAAAAGCCGTAGCTGCATTGCAGAGCAGGGTTGGGGTACAAGCCTCGGGCCTTGTCCGAGGACATCAGTTCGCCGTCGAAGAACACAACAGCATCGAATGCGGGTGCCACCGGGACCCGCATCCGCTTCAGGGGGTCCGCTACCGCACTGGGCGCGGCGCTGCCGACCGGACCGGCCACCCCGGAAGGTGAGGTCCTGGCGCGGACAGGGCTCCGTGGCACTGTCCCCTGATAGCCCTTCGCCGTACTCGTCAACGTCATGGCGCAATGACCGGGCTGACGCCGCAGGCGCCATTCAAGCTGTGGCGCGGTCGACCCGGCCGCGCCATCCACAGCCAAAGCCGACGGCGTGAAACCACTCGGGTGGCGCCGCCCAGTGGGCGGAAACGCCGCTGACTATTCGAAACCGATCTTCGCTGGAGGTTCGGGTGGCAAACTGGGCTGTGGCTGCGGCGCCGCCTCAGCCAAACCTGCGGAGTCAGAGGCCCACGCATGGAGGACATAGCGACGGATCGAGGATATCGCAGCCTCGATCGTCCGATCGCACGTATTCAGTTCGTCCGCTCCTTCGTGAAGAACGAACAAGGCGCGATCCAAACCGATGAGCACCTCCCGGTATCGTGAAGAAACCATAGTTTGAAGAATTAGGGCATTTCTCCCTGCAAACGACATTTGCGCCGGAATTGCTGAGCCTCAAGTGTGCCATGGCGGCGCAATAAATCCTAACGTGCCACATAGCACCATGATACAGCTAGACCTATCTCTCCGCGACTCCATTTGCAGCCGGGCGGTGTAAAGGATCCCGACGCGAGGTGACGGCGGCTTCATTGTATTCCAGCGTTTCAGGCGTGTGTGGCTACGAGAGTCCGAGGCCGCCCAGAACGACGGAGGCATTGGAAAACCGCGCCTCACACTCGCCCTGGCTCTAATGCGAGTCGTACGATGCGCCCCCTCCGACGTTCGGCGGCCACCGACCGGGGCCAAATGCCACGGTCGATGACAAATCTGTCAGGCCGACAACCTGCGTTTGATGCCGAGCAGGCCGGCCAGCGCACCGACGAGCATGAGCAGCGTCGACGCGGTGTCCGGCGTCTTGAACTTGCCCATGAGATTGTCGTTCCCGCATTCCATCGTGTAGTGAACGATTGCGTTGGTGTTCGTGGGCAGGAAAGACGTATCCACCGTCAGGTAGTAATGTGGCCCGTCGCCCAGCAGACCTCCTGACGTCGTCCCCCAGGTCTGGAGATTGCTGACATCACTCAACGTGCCGAAAGCGAAGTCCTGACCGGCGAGCAGCTCCGTGCCTCCGGAAGCGTACCGCCACGGATTGGACGAAGCAACGTCCGTCACTTGGGTGACCCTGCTGTCTCCGTTCAGGCTGTAAACATCATAGTCCGAAAGCAGGTTGTCGCCGCTATAGTTGAAATGAATCACGTAATCGTATCCGAACGTGTTCTTGACGTTGCTCGTCCCGGTTCCTGACCCGCCGTTCGCGACCTGGCCGTATTTGGCATCACCGGTCGTATCGATGAAGATGTCACCGGACCTGTAGGTACGACCGTCATGGGGGACGCCGTCCCGGAAGTCGAACCCTCCGACAAGCGTCAGATCGGATCCTTTCACGTACATGCCTTCCAAATCCCATTTCTGGTCCGTGTACGTGCGAGGATTCGTCTCCGTCTCCTGGTCCTCGTGGTCCCCGTATCCGCCGGGGCCATTGCTTGGAATGGTCGGGTCGGTGCTCGGCGAGGAGTTTGCCGGACCCTCGTAATTTTTGTCAGAAATCGTGATGCTTCCGCCGATGTCCGGATCCGCGCCTGCATATGCGGCCGTAACGCCCAAGAGGAAAGTCGCAGCGATCGCCAGTGAAGCAAGGGGTGTTTTACTCATGCACCAATGGATAGCATGCCGGTTGCCAACCTCTGTTGCAAATAGTTGCATAGGCAGTTAAGCTCTTGGTTTATAGATATAAGGGATTGTAAAAAACTCTACCGGAACATTCGTGTCTTCGAGGTCGAGTTTCGAAACGTAAAGCTGTCCGACATCGGAAGCGCCCGGTCCCGTTCGCCATCTCGCGTGGCCCGCATCCGCCTCCCGCCGCCGACTCGCTGGGACCGACCTGATCCGCTTCGCGTCCCTTCGCGGTTCAACCGGATGGCCGGATTTGCCGGAACTCATGCCGAAGCCGACGACCGCGGAGCTCACGGATTGCCACGATGGATCCGTGTCCATCAGCGGAATCCGTGGTCGATCGGATCGCCGGATTCCGAGTATTTCGCCGGCGTTTGAAGTGGCGCGCTCGCGAGTGTCGGTCCGGCGTCGTGGCGGCTGCTCCAAGATCCCTTGGCGTTTCATCTTTCCGTACTCTCAACCCTCGGCTCTCAGCTCTCAACTTTGGTTGCGGCGCCCGCCGCTCCAGGGTCACTCCGCCTTCTGCAGACCGAGCTTCTCCATCAACTCGTACAGGGTCGGACGGCTGATGCCCAATTCGGCGGCCGCGCCGCTGATCTTGCCTCCGTTGTGGTGCAGCGCCTGCGTGACGAGCTCGCGCTCCACCCGTTCACGAGCCGCGCGCAACGACGTGCCGGGAGCGTCCGCGTGAAGATCCGCCAGCTCGAGATCCGCGGCCGCGAGCCTCTTCCCATCGCTCATGACCACCGCCCGCTTCACTCGGTTCTGCAGTTCGCGCACGTTGCCCGGCCATTCGTGTACCCGCAGTGCGCGGATCGCATCTCCTCCGAAGGTCATCCCGGACCGGCCGTTTTCCCGCGCGTACCGCCGCAGGAAAGTCTTGGCCAGGAGCACCACGTCGTCGTCGCGCTCGCGCAGTGGCGGCAGCGTTATCTGTACCACCGCCAGCCGGTAAAACAGATCCTCGCGAAATGACCCGGTGATGATGTTGTTCTTGAGATCTGCGTTGGTCGCGGCGACCACGCGGGTGTTGACCGAAATCTCCTGCCTGCCGCCCACTCGTTCGATGCACTGGTCCTGGAGGAAACGCAGCAGCTTCACCTGGATCGGGAGCGGAATCTCGCCGATCTCGTCCAGGAACAACGTCCCTCCCTCCGCGCTCTCGATCCTCCCCTTGCGCTGCACGTGGGCGCCCGTGAAAGAGCCTTTTTCATGACCGAAAAGCTCGCTCTCGATCAATGTCTCCGGAATCGCGCTGCAATTGATCGGAACGAAGGGGGCATCGCGACGCGAACTGAGCCGATGGATCGCCCGCGCCGTCATTTCCTTTCCGGTTCCGCTTTCACCCAGCACGAGTACGGAGACGTCGGACGCGGCCACCTTCCGAACCGCCGAAAACACGGCCTGCATCCGCGGGCCACCGCCCAGCAGCCCCTCGAACGACGTGTCTGCGATCTCCTCCTGCAGAGCCCGATATTCGCGCTCCAGCCGGGCCACGTGGATGCACCGCTTGAGCAGCAGTTTCACTTCGTGGATGTCGATCGGCTTGCCGAGAAAATCGTACGCGCCTTCTCCGATCGCCCGGAGCGCATTCGACTTCTCTCCCTGCCCGCTGACGATGATCACCTTGGCGGACCCGTCCAGCGCGAGCAGTTGTCCCAGCGTGGCGAGTCCCTCTTCGGGCGAAGCCGGCTGCGGAGGCAGTCCGAGATCCAGCAGAACGGCCTCGGGCCGCGTCCGGCCAAACACCTCGAGCGCCGTCTCGCGGTCGCCCGCGAGCGTCACGTCGTACTCGGGCGAAAGCGCCCAGCGCAGTTGCGTCCGGATTTCGTCGTCGTCGTCGACGATCAGCAGTTTTGGTTTCGGGCTAGTTTCCATGCAGAGGCAGGTGGACTTGAAACGTGGCGCCGCGGCCGGGCTCGCTGACGACCTCGATTCGGCCCCCATGGGCTTCGATGATCATCTTGCTTTGGAACATGCCGATTCCCAAGCCCGATTTCTTCGTGGTGCGGAATGGGCGGAAGAGTCCGTCGCGCAAGAACTCGGCACTCATGCCGCATCCCGTGTCGGAAACGGTCATCACCGCCCAGCGGTCCGCCCGCTCCGTCGCGATCCGGATCCTGCCGCCGCTCGCCGATGCTTCCATGGCGTTCAACACCAGATTCGTCAGCACTTTCTGGAACTGCTCCTGGTCAAGCGGAAGTTTCGGCACCGTGTTCAGCTCCTTTTCCAGCGTCACGCCGGTGAGCTTCAGTCCCGCCAGCGTCCCTTCGATCACCTCGCTCAGATCGGTTTCCACCGGCCGGATATCGAGGCTGCGCCGCAGCAATGCCAGCCGGCCGATCAACCCGTTGATGTGCTCGACCGTCTTGCCCATCCCCCGCAGCGCATCCTCCCGGAAGGCGGGTTCGTCGAAGTGGGCCGGGAAATTCTGCAGCATCAGATTCAGGGTCGAGGCGGCATTCTTCAGATCATGCACGAAGAACGCCGCCATCGTCTGGAAGGCTTCGAGTTCGCGCGCCTGCATCAGCCGCTGCGAGGATTGGCCGCTCAACACGCTGGAAGTCGCATGGTCGGCGACGCATTTGAGCATGTCGAGGTCCTGCACGGAGAACGGGACGCCGCTGACGCGATCCCCCACGACCAGCATGCCGACGAAACGGTCGCCTCGTATCAGCGCCACGGCGATGCGGTTCCCGCCGTTCGGAAACTCGCTCGGGTTCGCCTTTCGCAATGTCGCGGCCCAACGGTCCGTCAGGGACTCGAAGTCGATCGCCTCTGGCTGCGATCGGAACCGGGTGATGAGATCGCGCGCCTCGCCGGGCTCGATGCCACGCTCCGCCTGTTTGGTCACCGATGCCGAGGTCGACGCGGCCAGCGCGAGCGTGTCTTTCTGCCCGTCGAGGAGCCACAGGGAAACCGAGAGCGCATCGAACAACTCCGCCGTCAGCTTCGCGATGGAACGACATAATTCCCTTTCCTCGACGCAGGCGGCCGTGCCTTCCGTGAATTTCATCCACACGGCGCGGTAATCGTGCAGCGGCCGCTGGAAATGGCGGCTGATCAGATGGCGAAAGCGGACGCGACCGCGATCCGACTGCAGCAACACCGCGAGCAGGACGATGGCGAGCAGGATCAGCAGGGCCTTCCCGGCAAACGCCTCATCGCCGCCGGTCCGCACCGCGATCTTGGCGAGCACGCCGACGCCGAGCAGATAGGCTCCGGCCAGCAACGCCGTGAACGAGCTCTGCAGAATCGATTGCGACGGATAGACGTCCGCCTTGAAGTGGGCGGCCCGGACGAGGGACCAGGTCATCAGCAGCACGGCGAATACCGCCGCCCCCGAATTCAGGTAATCGATTTCCGGGTCGATTCGGCGGAAGAGCAGCATCTGGCTGCCGGTGTAGATGCGAACGACGAACAGCAGCACGACGGCGAGCAGCATGAACTTGATCCGCCACCGCATGGTGCCGATCGCCGCGCGAAACGTGCGTTCGATGTTCACCAGGACCAAAACGGCGCCGGTCAGCACGAGCACGTAGAACGCGACGCCGGGCAACCCCATCCTCAGGCCGAGACGCTCCCCTTCGGTCACCGCCCCCACCAGCTGGGCGCGATAGGCGATGCTGGTCGCGAACGGCAGCACGAGCGCGCCGATCCACAGCAGGCGCCTCCGCACGAGGAACTCGGCGGCGTTGCCGCGCGCATAGGTCAGGCTGAACAAAAGCCAGCACCCTGGCAGCAGCGAAGCCGCGACCAGCCGCCACTGCTGCCACGTCTCGACCGCACCGTAGGTGGAACCGCCGAGACTTCGCGCCGCGCAGTACCGCTCGAGCGCCAGAACCACCAGCCCGCCAACAAAGGCCCAGTCCGCGGTCGTCCGCCGAGCCCGCCACACCGCCACAACGGCAAGTGCCGCGCTCGAACCACACGCAAGATAGGGTAGCAGGACCACGAGATTCATGAGTTTCCCTCGGTTGTTTCGAAGTTGTACAAACAGAAAGCGCGCCGGTAGGCCGGCGCGCAGGGATCGGGTAGCCGGGGAGGTTGCCCTCCCCTGGCTCCCACACCACCGGACGTACGGTTCACGTATCGCGGCGGTTCCTTAAGAGGAGGATTTGGCATAGACCGTTAATGTTTCGAGCAGGTTTATAAGGCCCATGTCGGCCAACGCCTTTGTCGGAAAGGCGGCATGCATGTGCGAAGCGCCGCTGTTGAACCATGCCCCGCGGCCGTTGTGTCCGCTGGCGAGCACCCGGGCCTCGTCGAGACCAAGCGCCCGGAGGCGCCGGTATCGCGTGGCCGGGCGTTTCCACTGTCGCCAGATCACGCCGCGCAGCCGCCGCCTGATCCAGCCGTCCAGTTCCGCTGCGAACCCCTTGGTCTCGCTGAGGCGGAAGTAGTTCATCCATCCCCGAAGCAGCGGGTTTAGCGTTTCGCGGATAAACCGCTCCACGTTTCGCCCGCGCGCCTCGCGGAAGCGCTCCTTCACTTTGGCCCTCATTTTCTGACAGGTCTTCGCCGGCACCCGGATTTTCGTCTGATGGTGGACGGTGAAGCTGTAGCCGAGGAACACCCGGTTGACCGGACGATCTACCGCACTCTTCGCGCGGTTGACCTTTAGCTTCATCACCCCTTCGAGGAACTGCGTCAGCGACTCAAGCACCCGGCCACCGCTGCGCTGACTGCCTACGTAGATATTGCAGTCATCGGCGTAGCGACAGAACCGGTGCCCTCGCTTCTCCAGTTCCTTGTCCAGATCATCGAGCAGGATATTCGACAGCAACGGCGAGAGCGGCCCGCCTTGCGGCGTGCCTTTCTCGCTCGGCTGGTTCACCCCGCCGATCATCACGCCGCTTTGCAGGAACGCCCGGATGAGTTTGAGCATCCGTACGTCCTTCACCCGGCGTCTGACTCTGGCCATCAGCAGGTCGTGGTTCACCTCGTCGAAGAAACTCGCGAGGTCAATGTCCACCACCCATCGCTTCCCGGCACGCTGGTACCCGCGCGCGGCGAGCACTGCTTGGTGCGCACTGCGTCCGGGCCTAAACCCATAGCTGTGCTCCGAGAAGTGCGGCTCGAACAACGGACTGAGCACCTGAAGCGCCGCCTGCTGTAAGAACCGATCCAGTACCGTCGGGACTCCCAACAGGCGGATTCCGCCGTTGGGTTTTGGGATCTCGACGCGTCTGACTGGCTCTGGCCGATATCGGCCCGCCCGCAGCAGCGCCTCGATCTGGTCCCACTCTTTTCGGATCAGCGTCGCCGTGCGCTCGAGGTCGAGCCCATCGACTCCCGCCGCTCCTTGGTTCCGACTGACCCGTTTCCACGCGGCGTTCAGGTTGCCGCGTTCGATCATCTGCTCGATCAGTCCCGTCCCTTGCCCGATGCAGTGACTTTCCTCCGATGCTGCGCTTGCCGCACCTTGCGCGTTCCCACTGGCATTCCGGCCAGCGACTTCGCCCACGGCAGTCCGATACGCGGCGGACTCTTCTGCTGCTTCACGCAGGTTCATGGATTCGGTTTGCACCGTCCTCTTTCGGTTCGATCCTTCACCCCTGATCGTGGGCTACTATGACCTCGGCTGACTTCTGCGAAGTTGTCCCAACGCCTTCCGGCGTCGGTAGCCCTTGCGAGCGGCTCCGCAGATCTCCCCGGGTAATGCGCACCTGCCTTCACGCTTATGCCTGCCGCATCTACGTACGCGCTTTCCGTGCAGACTTCGGGCTTTAGAGATATTGGCCTCCTCGCCCAACGCGTACGCCTCATGCGATTCCTGTTCGTCAGGCCAGCGCTTTGCCCTGGGCTTCCTTCCCACGGTCGCCTCGCGACGCCGCAGTTGCCCTTCGGCTAGACCTTCCCTCTGCAGGGCGGTCAACAGACTTACATGTGTGTTTACTCATGTTCACTGTCCAGCAGGTGCGCCCTGCCGGGCGCACCAAAAAAACAGAGCAGGGATGTGATCCCTGCTCCGTCAGAATCGGACAAAGCTCGAGTAGAATCAGGCGAGGAACCGCCGGCGGATGAGCGCCAACCCCGAGAAACCAATCCCGAGCAGCATCACCACCGTGCCGCCATCCGGCACCGCCGTCATCGTTCCCGAGAAACTGGTCGAGTGTGTCGGGGCGCCAAGCTTCAACGCGGCCAGAGAGACGGGGCTGCCGAATTGGAACGTCAGTACGTTGCTGGCGTGACCCGTGGCAACCATCGCCAACAGATCAGCATTCAAGCCACTGTAGCTGATATCCCACATATTGACTTCCGCGGTCATGTTGAGCCCGCCACCAGCGCCAATTTCGGTGATCGAGTCCCAGTCGACCTTTGCGGTGAATTCCAACGAGCCGTCGTGAATGGTCACGGCACCGACGCCATTAACCGGTGCGCTGGCGATCCCCGGCGCGACGGGCGTCACTGCACCGATGGTGAACGTTCCGGTGATCTCACCAAGAAGGCCCGAAGCGGTCAGCATGAAGTTATTTGATGCCGGAGTGAAAGTGATCTGACTCGCTCCGTTAAACTCGATCCACGCGTTCTCAGTTGACGAATAGGCGATCGAATCTGCTCTCGCACTGTTGCCGCAAAGCACCGCGGCGAAGGCGAGGCAGGAGATAAGTAGGCTGAGTTTTGATTTCATGGGCTGGTAGGTTTGGCTTTGTATCCGATTCTGTGTCGTCGAATGGTTAGCACCGTACATGCCAGCCAGAATCAAAGTACGTAACATGCTTACTATTAGTGTTATATAGTATGATATAGGTTTGTTGCCTGTCGCTTGCACAACACCAAAGTGTAAGCGCTCCCGACTGAATTTCCGGCACCAGAATCCTCGCATATCGACCGGAGTTGTACGCGGTGACCCCGCACGACCGGTCCTGGTTGTCGCATCCATCTGGCGCAGCAGCACCGGCACGGCGGCGACTCCCTTCGCCGCCGCCCGCGCCCTTCGCAAAACCGCTCTCCCGTAGGCCGCGAGCTCGCTCGCGCTCGGTGCGTCCTTCTCCCCAACCCGCGCCTGCGAGCAGGCGGCCTACCGCAATGTTCGCCGGACGGCGTGGCTGGCTCGTTCAAAAAACGAGCGCGCCGCCAACGGAATTCGTCGGCGACGCGTGCGGAGGTAAGCCCTCCGGTTGGGCCTCAGACCGGCTACGCGAGCCGCCTGGCTCGAAGGAGCACGGTCGAGGCGAGCGCGGCCCCGAGCAGCAGCATCGTGTTGCCGCCGTCCGGAACGTTGCGGGTGGCGTAGATCGAACCCGAAAACGAGGTCGAGGACTGCGTCGTCTTCAACTTGGAGAGGGCCTTCGCTGGAGCGAATTGGAAGCTGAGCACGTCGACGGCCGTGCTCGGCAGGGCGGCCAGCGCCAGCAGCGTCGGATTCGCGCCACCATAGGAGATCTGCGCCAGATTCATCGCACCATTGGTATTCAGAAAATCGCCGGCGCCGATCTGCAGGATATCGCGCCAGCTGAGTTCAGCGGTCAGGTTGAAATCCCCATCGTGGATCACCAGCGTGCCGATCCCCGTCACGGGCGCCGATGAAATCGCGCCCACTTTGGTCACGTCGCCGATGAGGAATGAGCCGGTCACTTCTCCGAGCAGGCCCTGCGTGTCGCCGGGGGACGTGAGGAGAATGTTGTCGATCCCTGGCGTGAACGTGAAATGGCTGTTTCCATCGAACTGGATCTTCGCGCCAACCGTGCTGGCGTAAAACAGGTCAACGACGATCGGGTCCGCCTTGGCTGCAAATGGGCAGGCCACCGCAACACCGAACGCCAAAGCCGCGAGTCTCAGGGAGGGAAGATTCAGATGCATTCGACAACAGGACAGCAACCCACATGCCACTGATTGCATCGATACGTAACAAATTGATTCTCAGTATAAACGAAGTGTTATCGCGCGATCGTCTATCCTGAGCTGGCAACCTACCTGTAAAGAACGGCGACAACAAACGATCGAGCCCGTAGCTACGAGCGTGAGCGAGTGGTTTCCCCTCCGCTCCACCCCGTAGCTACGAGCCAGAGGCGCGGGGAGAGTTGTAGCCGGGGGCGGTGACGCCGGACCGGCCTCGGCGAGGCCGGCTACAACAGGCACGCACTGCGCAAAACCGTCGTTTCTGGGACAAGCTCTAGCCCGGATATTTCACACTCTCCTCTGCCATGAAGCCACAGACTGTGCGGGATCACTGCTGCAGTTCGCAGCCTCTCCGGATATCCGGGCTAACGACAAAACCGCCTGGCGGTTTTGATTTAGCCCGCATTTTCTCGCGAGCATCGACGGCACCATGCCGCGTGATCGGACGTGCATCCGTCGCAGGCGCTAAGAAAAATGCGGGCTAGGTCTACTCCCCCTTGCCGTCTGCCTTCGACAGAGTCGTGCGCGCCTGGACGGCGAGGTCGGTCGGGACGTTCAACTCCAGCGCTCGTTGAAGCAGTGGTTTTCCTAGCCCGGGCTGCCTGAGGCGAATCCGGCTCATCCCGAGGTAAAACAGCAGCTCCGGATCGTCGGCGCGGACCCGCGCGCTTTCTCCCAGGAGGCTCGCCGCCCGGCTGTAGTTCGCCTGCCGAAACGCAACGATTCCGAGCGCGCGCGAAAGCTCGGTATCCTCAGGAAACGCCTCTCGTGCTTTTGCCCCGATCGTGGCCGCCTTGTCACCAGCTGCCGGATCCCTCGCGTACAGGATTGCGAGTTCCTTCATCGCGGGCGTGAATTCGGGATACTGCCGCAGCAGCGCCTCGTAACCTTTCAGAGCCGCCTTCGCCTCACCGCGAAACGCCGCTCCCTCGGCCCTGGCCATCAGCGCGGGCGCATTGTCCGGGGTTTCCTTCAGCGCCTGATCAACCAGCGCGGTCGCCGCTGCCGCTTTCGCCGCATTGGTCGTCAACGCCGCCAACTCGAGGAAACGCCGTGCGCGCGCCGCGGATGACGTGGTCAGCGCGCTCTTGGCGGCGGCCTCAGCCCCGGCCAGATTTCCGGTGCTGTAGCACGCCTGCGCATAATCGTAGAGAACGTCACCATCGTCCGGCAGCCGCTGCACGGACTCCTGGAGGAGGCTCGCCGCCCAAACATGATCGCCCGTCGCGTACGCCAGCCGGCCCAGCAGGTGCGCGACCGTCGGATCGGCGGGGGCCTGTTTGCGCGCCGCCTTTGCCAGCTCGAAGGCCTTCTGCGTGTCGTGCCTCGAGTCGTACAGCCGGATCAGCGCCACCGCGACAGGCACGTTGGATCCACTGAGTTGCAGTGCCGCCTCGTACGCCTCGATTGCCGGGCCGACTGCTCCGGCCCGGGCGTGCAGCGCTCCCAATCGGCTCAGCGCCACGGGATCAGGCGCGTCCTTCGCCAGTTGCTGCAGGCGCCCCAGGGCCTCCGAGTCGGCTTTCGCCGGGTCGAGGTCCAGAACGCCCAGGCAGCGCCGGGCTTCCCCCGCATTGGGGAAACCGGCGTCGAGGCTCAGCGCCCGTTCCAACGCCGCCCGCGCAGCCGGCTCCTCCCCCATCATGTAATGGGTCATGCCGAGGTGAAACTGGACCGCGGCCGAATCGGGCAGGCGCTCCGCGCTCTCGGCGAGCAGGCTGAGCGCCCAGGGATATTGGTGCCTCCGATACAGAATCCAGCCGAGCGTATCCGCCGTGTGCGGTTCGTACGGCAGCAATTCCCGGGCCCGCTGGGCCAGCGTGTACGCCTTCTCCACGTCCCCGAACTGCTCCGAATAGAGGTACGCGAGATTGTTCAGCGCCGGACTGAATCGGCGGTTGAGGGCGAGGATCTTTTCGTACTGTTCGCGGGCGGCGGCGTAGTTCTTTCGCTGCTCGTGGATCACGGCCATCATCATGAGCGAGTCGATGTCCTTCGGATTGCGGAGGGAAGCCTGCGTCAGCTTCGCCAGCGCCTGCTCGTGCTGGTTCAGACGAATGTAGAGACTGGCCAGCAGGACGTAGGGGACTGGAAGCTCCGGCTGCAGTTCGATCACCTTCAGCAGGGTCGCCTCCGCTTTCTTGGTGTCCGACTCGGCCACGAACACCTTCGCCAGCACGAGCTGCGGGCCGGCAGCCTTCGGATCTTTCGCGATCACGGCCTCAACCCGGGCTCGCGCCGCCGCGTAGTTCTTTTCCGCCAGATCGAGATTCACGAGTTGCTCCATTGCCGGTAAAAACCCGGGAGCGATCTCGGTCGCGCGGACAAACGCCTGGCGGGCCTCGGCCTTCTTGCCTTGTTGAAGCAGGACCAGCCCGGACAGAAGGACCGTTTGCGGGTTTCCGGGGAAAGCGGCCTCGAACTGCTGATAGACTGCGAGCGCATCACCGAACCGCTTCTGCGCCCGATACACCTCGGCCAGGAGCAGCCGAGGCTGCGGCAGTTCGGGACGCTTGCCGATCAGGGTTTTCAGGCCGAGCGATGCCGCGTCGAGATTGCCCTGCCGGCGGTTGAGATCGGCGAGCGCCAGCACCGCCTCGGCGTAGTCGGGAGCCTGGGTGACCGTCTGGTTCAGGATGGCCGCCGCCCGCGCCGTCTCACCATTCGCCGCGTATGCGAGGCCGAGTTGGTACTGGAACTGCGCTCCTTTCGGATAGATTTTCACCGACCGCTCGGCGGCCGCCACCGCCTGCTCCCGCTGTCCGTTTGCCAGCAGCACCCGAATCTGAAGCAGCATCGCCTCGGGATGCAGCGGATCGCGAGCGAGCACCTTCTCGACGAAGCCGATGCTTTCACCGTAGTTCCGCGCCGTGGCCGCCGTCTCCGCCCGCAGCATCCAGGCCGGCAGAAAATCGGGCGCCTGTCGGGTCAGTTCCGCGAGTTTCTGCGCGGCGATGTCCGCATGACCCGCCTGCAACTGGAATCGGACCTCCTGAATCCGCACGGCCGAGCGCAGCGGTGACAGCTCCGCCGCCCGCGTCAGGGCCGCTCCGGTTCCAGACGCGTCCTTCTCTGCCCAGCATACCTGACTCAACACCTGATTTGCCGTGCTCGAGCGCGCATCCGCCGCCAGGGCGCGTTCCACCTCCGCCCGGGCCCGTGCGGTCTGGCCGTCGCGCAGCTCGAGCAAAGCGAGGGCCGCGAGGACGGGCGCTCCATCCTTGGCGGCGGTCGGCAGCGTCTGCAGCCTTGTCCGGGTCGCCGTGATTTCCGCCGGCGTGTTCGCCGCCTGCGCCAGCAGGATCGGTGCGTCGGGGTCCAGCGGCATGCGTTCCATCACGTACTCCGCCTCGGCGCGTGCGTCGGCCGGCTGGCCCAGCGCCAGATCGAACTTCGCCAGCCGGGTCCTGATCTTCAGGTTTGCCGGCTGCAGTTCGCGCGCCTTCACCAGCAGCGCGTAGACACGTCCCGTGCGCCCCTGATCGAAGTAGAGGATCGCCAGTCCGGAGATCGCCTCCGGGTTCATCGTCTCGATCTGGAGCACGTTCAGGTACTCGATTTCGGCGCGGTCGTAGTCGCCGCCGGCATAGTATTGATCGGCTCGGGCGAGATGGCGGCCTTTTTTCGCCTGCACGGAGCAGCCGGAGAAGACGACCAGGATCGATCCGAGCGCGGCGAGGCTGAAGAGAAAGCGGACGGGGAAGCGCATGGTTATGTTGATTTCGGCTGCGAGCGATCGCGGGACCGCTCGATTCGGCGCAGCACGATCAGCAGCGCCAGAAAAGGAATCAGCGACAGGGTAAAGAAGATCGGGCCACCCTGGCGATGGACGTACGAGTTGATCATATCCGGGCTGATCCAGACGCACAGCTCTCCGATCGTGAACACGCGAAACCCATTCCGCACCAGGGCCAGAGGCAGGACCGCCAGAGCGAGTGCCGCGCGGCTCCAGGGACTGCGGAGGAAGAGATATCCGGCCACCAGGCTCGTGATGAGCAAGGCCAGGCTGGAATGGATCCCGCTGCACTCGGGGGCGACTTGCAGGGTGATGCCGGGAAGCTGGAACTCGAGGCCGCGGTGCAGGACCGTCGTGCCGGACAGTTGAAACAGCGCCGCCGCGACGGCGGCGGAGCCGTGTTGGAGGACCGTTTCGACGGCACTCAATATGGCCGAGGGCAGGGGCACCATGAATACGAGCAGCCCAAGTGGGAACGCGACTGCCCGCAGCCGGGCAGTGCCGAGCAATCCCGCGCAGACCGACAGGAACAGCAGCAGGAACGACGAGGTCGTGGCCGCGAGATCATCCTCGCGAGAATGGCTGCTCCCGGACCGGATCCGATGCCAGTGGAAGGCCATGATCACCGCAGCTGCGAGTGCGGGGGTGATCGTCGCCACGAGACTCGGCCGCGATGGACCGGGCAGCGACCTGCGGCGTTCCCAGACCAGCCAGGCGCTGACGAGCGGAATGAGGAACGCGTGCGAGTACAGCGAACTGCCCGCCGCGAAGCGGGCCAGATCGAACAGCGGCAGCGCGAAAACGCCGACCAGGACCACGGTGCCCAGGATCCACTGCCGCGGAACGGTCGGAATACCGCGCGCCAGATTTGTTGGTGTGAAGGACATCGTGAGGGCTAGCCTGGAAAATTCACGAACGAGAGCGTTGCAGCGTTCGAATTTCCGTCGGCCTTCGGCGGAGCGATTTCGTCGGGCCAGCCCCGACAAAGTCGGCCCAGAGGGCGAATATTTCGCGACGTTCGCGAAATATCCGGGCTAGAATCGGAAGCCGATTTCCGCGCCGATTTGATGGCTGACGAACCCGAATCCGGACGCACTCGAGTCGTTGCGGTTGTACCGAAAAAACGCAGCCACGGTGCCTCTCCGCAGCAGCGTGGTGGAAAGCCGCGCGTCATAGGAGCGTTGCCGGTCCCGCCGTTCAGGCACGCCCAGCCGGTTCGCTCCGCTGTAGGTGACCTCCCGGCCCAACATTCCGACCTGAAGCTGAAAATGCTTCAGCAACCGCTGCGTGATTCGCGCGCTCCAGTCCGTCGAATCCATCAGCAGCCCCTGGGACGAGTAGGACGGCGAAACCTCCCGGCCCGCATCCAGCGTGATCGCTGTCGCCTGGATCGGTTGGAACCGGACAGCCGCACTCAGGATCGGCGTCTCCGCCCAGGTCTCCCGGCCGCCCAGATACTTTCGTTCCTCGACTCCCCCTCGCAGCATGACGGAGAGTTTTTGGCTCGGATTCCATGACAGCTGCAAATGCGGGCGGACAAACGCCGTGTCAGCCGATTTGTACATGGCGAGGTACCCGGTCGTGACCCCGACGGAAGTATCGAGCGACGCCAGCACGCGGTAATGAACCGCCTCCATGACGTCCCACTGGTACCAGTCGGGCAGCCCCTGGATAAAATTGAGGTTCTGGCTCACCGTCGATTCGAACGACAGCCGGTTGCCGAGTTCGAGGGTTGCGCCGATCGTGGTCGTCGAAACGCGAATACCGGTCTGCCGGGCGGTTTCGACCAAGGGGTCTTTGGTAGAGCTGAAGATTTCGCTGAACGTCGCGGACCAGTCGGCCCGCGTGACCGCTGCCTTCGCGCTGACGAAATGATCCCAGGTCGAGCGAAAGTCCTGGTTCGTGTAGTGAACCCATACTGGCGTGTAATCGACGGTCCACTGTCCGGACACGAACCCAACCCCGGCAGCCGCCCGGGTGATATAGCTCGATTGGGGATGTCCGGGCCGCGTCTGAAGTCCGTCACTGTACATGAACCGGTACAGCGGATGTGGATGCACCCTGACCGGGCCGAGTCGGAAAAGCGGCAGCAGCGTTCCAAAATCACCGAGGAAGGACGTCGGCGCCGGGCTCCCCTCCTCCACCACCGGGGCGTCGGGCACGACGGCGGTTGGCCCAAGGGTCACCTGGGCGGCTGCATCGGTCAGCCCGACGGCTGCGTAGAGAGCGAGTTGCCACAGGAAAACCGCAGGACGTAGCCCGCGTGGGTGCGAAGGAGATGAATGAAGTGCGGACATGTTGAGGAGTTAACCCGGGAATCTCAAAAGGAAGAGTGTTGCAGCGTCCGAATTTCCGCCCGCCTGCGAGGGAGCCACTTCGTCGCGGTTAACCCCGACCAAGTTGGCCCGGAGGGTGGATCTTTCGCGATGTTCGCGAACTGTTCGGGCTATGGACTGGAGACTGGCGGATCGGCGCGTTGGAGGCCGGGACCCGGCGTGCCCGGCGCATCTGCGCCGCCGAAGATCGCGGCGGCCCGGCCGGGACCCACCATGAAGTCGATCGCGAACGCGACGGATTCTTTCAGCAGCTCTTCGGCGCGAGAACTCGAACGCCACCACGCGCCCGAAGCGCTTCCGATCGGCACCCACGCGATCACGCCCACCGGCACCGTCGCGCCAAAGACCTCGGCGAAGACCATGCGGCTGCGCCGGGCATGGGGCCCCCGCGTGAATACGTTGACTCCGCGGGGTACGATATGGCGTTCCGCGAGGGCTCGTTGAGCCGCAATTGCATAGGCGAAGGTGCGGGCGCTCTCGGAATCCATCGGAGACGCCGCGATCACGGCATCGGCCGGTACACCCATGCGCTCCAGTTCGCGTTGGGCGATTTCAACCTGACTCCATCGTCGCACGGTCCAACGCTCGCCGGTGTAGCCTCCGGTAAGCACGATCCAGCGGTACGCTCGGCCGGATGCGGTGAACTCGTCCGCGGCGGCCCGAGCGCCATCCTCGAGAGTCCATGCCTCCACGATCAGAACGTCCGCCGGCACCCGGGAGGTGACGGCAAGGAAAGCCTCTCCCCAAGCTACCCAGGCCGCGGCGGGCGCAAGAGCGACGATGAACAGGCACAACCAGCCGCGCCAGGTCGGCACGACGACCGACCGGCGCTCAAACAGCCGGAACATCGACGAATCGCGCTGGATGCAACACGGGGGCCGACTCGATCACGCCTTCCACACCTGCCCGGGCTGCGTCGCCACCTGCGCCATCACGTTCCGACTGTCCACGATGCAGGGGCACCAGGCGGCCAGTTCCTGGTAGTTCACGGCGGCGTGATGCGTCGCGATCAGCACGACGTCGAACGCCTGCACGGTCTTTCGATCCCAGGGAACGGACCGCTTGCCCGCCCAATGCGGGTGCTCCCGGGTCACCTTGATCACCGGCACGTACGGATCGTGGTAGTCGACGGTCGCGCCGCGTTCCTGGAGCAAGTTCATGAGCACGTAGCTCGGCGATTCCCGGTCGTCGTCCACATTGGGCTTGTACGCCAGTCCGAGCACCAGCACGCGGCTCCCCTTGATTGCCTTCGATTGATCGTTCAGGGCATCGGCGACGCGGTGAACGACGTACTCGGGCATGGCCGTATTGATTTCGCCAGCGAGTTCGATGAACCGGGTATGCTGTCCGTATTCCCGGGCCTTCCAGGTGAGATAGAACGGGTCGATCGGAATGCAGTGGCCTCCGAGTCCCGGTCCGGGGAAGAACGCCATGAAACCGAACGGCTTCGTCTTCGCGGCGTTGATGACCTCCCATACGTCGATCCCCATCGCGGAGTACACCACCTTCAATTCGTTCACGAGCGCGATGTTGACGCTCCGAAACGTGTTCTCCAGCAGCTTGGCCGCTTCCGCCACCCGGCACGAGGAAACGGGCACGATTGTCTTGATCGCGATCGAATACAGCGCGGTCGCTTTCCGCAGGCACTCCGGCGTGTAACCGCCGACGATCTTGGGAATGGTGGCGACGACACTGCTCGGATTTCCCGGGTCTTCGCGCTCGGGGGAGAACGCCAGATGGAAATCGACGCCGGCCTTCAGTCCCGAGCCTTTCTCGAGCACCTCGCGCAGATCTTCGTCGGTCGTCCCCGGGTACGTTGTGGATTCCAGGACCACCACCGTGCCTTTCTGCAAATGGGGCGCCATCGCTTTGCCGGTCTCCACGATGTAGGAGATGTCCGGCTCCCGGTTCTTGTTCAGCGGCGTCGGCACACAGATCACTGCGGCCTCCACCGATCGGATGCGCGAGAAATCCGTGCTGGCAACGAACCGGCCGGTCTGAAGCTGCGCGGCAATCGCCTCGCCGCTGATGTGCTTGATGTAGCTCCGTCCGCTGTTGAGGGCATCAACTTTGCTCGTGTCGATATCGAGTCCGACGACAGTCGCGCCCGATCGGGCGAACTGAAGCGCGAGGGGCAGGCCGACGTAACCCTGACCAATGATTGCAATATTCATAGGGAGAGGCTGGAAGAAGCCGAAGCGTTTGCCGCCGCGGCGGGTGGAAAGCCGTTTGGGTCACCGGTTGGCCGGGTGCTGACTGCGATGCGCCGGGGACGGCGGCACCAACCAAGGCCAGGCGTGCCAGGGTGGAGGGACCGGCTCCGTCCGGTCCGCGAATGTCGCTCGACGTTCCCGGACGACACGGAGGTCGTCCCTCCATCGATGCGGTTCTGCGGTCTCGATATGCAGCCGGAGTCGCTGGACCGGTAGCGTCGGTCTCCGGCTACTTCTCGTTCCTGCGTCTCTGGGACAAGCCCTGGCTAGTCCGCGTCGTAGACTTCGACGAGTACGATACCCGAACTCGAGCCCTTGCCGGCGGCCGTGAAGGTGTAGACACCGGGTTGAAGAGTCAGCAGAGCGGCCGAGGATGTCGTGTCTGTGGCCGCCAGCGGCGAGGCGCCCACGCGCGCGGAGGTTGCCAGGATCTCGGCGGAGTTCGCGTTGTCGACCCAGTTGTCGTTGCTGGCGACGACCGCGTTGCCGTGCCTCGCGTCGTAGACGGTGATGACCGGATCCGCCAGCACCGCATCGCTGGCCACCCCCCACGCGGCGAGACTTGGGCCCATCGCCCGCAGCAGCACCCGTTTCGGCGCTGTACCGGATACGACGAAACCGCCGATCGACACCCGGTCCCCCGTCGCGCAGTACGCCCGGGTGGCGATGTTGACGAACTTCGAGCCGCCAGCGGCGGCATCGGCATCGTAGACTTCAACCAAAACGATCCCGGAATTCGTGCCCTTGCCGCCGGCCGTGAAGGTGTAGACGCCGGGTTGGAGGGTCAGCAGCAATGCCGACGAGGCCGTGTCCGTGCTCGCGAGCGCCGTCGCGCCGATGCGTGCCGCCGCCGCGACGATGTCCGCGGAGTTCACGTTGTCGACCCAGTCGTCGTTGCTCGCGACGACCGCGTTGCCGTGCCGGGCATCGTACACCGTGATCATCGGGTCGGCCAAAATGCTTGCGGAGGGTACGCCCAAGGTGGCGAGCGTCGGACCGACCGCGCGCAGCAGCACCTGCTTCGGGGTGTTGCCCGACACCACGAACCCGCCGATCGATACGCGGTCGCCAGCTTCGCAGTACACGCGTGTCGCAATGTTGACGAACGTCGTCCCTTTGGTCGGATTCACGACAGGGTCGGGAGTCACCGGACCCGGATCGGGAGTCGGATTCGGAATCGGGTCGGGAGTGACCGGGGCGGGCTGCGCGACAGAAAGGATGCAACTGTTGCTCACCGCATTCGGCAGGGTTCCGTTCGAGACTGTCGCCGTGTAACTGCCCGCGTCGGCCGTGGTGATCGCGTTCAGGTGGAGCGTCGCAGTCTGGGCGCCTGACACACGGCCGCCGTCGGCCAGATCCACGCCGTCTTTGCGCCAGCGGTAGGTGAGCGTCGCCGTGCCGGTCGCGGACACCGAGAGGCTGACGCTCTGGCCGGCAGTCGCCACGATACTCGTGCTCGGCTGGGTGACAATGGCAGGGGCGGTGGCAATCGTGATGGGGTCGGCGGGTTTCGGCTGGTCGGGCACAGGGGCCGGTACCGGCGGATTGACGGGGGTCGCCACTTTGACGGTGAGCACCTGCGTGACATTTGCGGCGGCAGCATAGTCGATGTTGCCCGCCTGGCTGGCGGTGAGCGTGGCCGTCCCCGCTCCTTTGATGGTGACTTGAAATCCTGACGACGCGGCGGCCACGGTTGCGACATTCGAGTCGGAACTCGTGAAGCCGACAGGGAGTCCGGAGCTGGCAGTTGGATTCAAGGTGAATGGGGCGTCGCCGACGGTTTTTACCGGCACAACGGCGAACGTGATCGACTGGGTGGCCTGGTTCACGACCAGCACGGCATCCGCGCTGGCCACGCCCGGATTGGTGCCGTCCGAAACGACGACCGAGTACTTGCCCGCATCCGTCGTGGAGACGCCATTGAGGGCGAGCGTAGCGGTGTTGGAACCGGACACTTTCGATCCGTCGGTGAGATCAACGCCATCTTTTCGCCACCGGTACGCGAGATTCGACGAACCGGTGCCTGCAACGGTGAAACTGACATTCGCCCCGGCGGTGACGGTCTGGCTCGCTTGCGGCTGGGTGACGATCGTGATCACCGGTGTGGAGTCCGTGATGCTGACGATCACCGCGTCCGAAGTGACAGAACCGACATCGTTCGACACGACCACCGTATACCGGCCACTATTCGCCACCTGGGCGTGATCGATCTGATAACTGGCGGAGGTCGCACCCGAAATCTGGGTCCCGCCCACGTACCACTTGTAACTGAAAGGCGCCGTACCGGTAGCACTAGCGGACAAGATCACGGTTTTGCCGGTAGCGGCGGAGATTGTTTGATCCGCTCGAGTCGACATGGCGCCGGCGAGCAGCACAAATGCGACGAGTACGTGATGAAGGAGGCGAGTGAGCGTCACGGGGGTGAGTCGCCCAGTGGCAACGCTCACGACCGTTCACTCTAAAGTCGCGGGCAGCTGTCAAGCTGGGCTATCCCCCTTTTCGGCCCGTCCGGCTGACTTTCCTAGTCTATTGTTCGGCGGGAACCTCTTTTAGCAACGGCTTTACCGTGTGACACTTACAACTAGTAATTTAGTCGTCAAAAACTGCCGCTTTGATGGGCTAGGCACACTCACGAAAAGACTACTCGAGCAATGTCGCTGCATCCTAGATCATTACGCGCCTCGGACCCGACGTAACTGCGGAAGTCAAAAAAGCAGTGCACTCACCAATAATACCGACGCGCGATTCGAGCCGCCACCGTGGTCCGTATTCCTTTCAATCGGCGCCGAAACAATGCACGGATCAAGTATGGGACATAGCGCAATCGGCCATGGAAAATGACCTGGTACAGCGCCATCCAACCATGTCGGTCATGGTTCTCGTCGATCTGCAAGTGGCGATTGTAGCTGAGCATCTCGTGCACCGAGATCGTCTCGTGCTGAGTCTTGCCGGAGGTTCGCAGCAACGCAATTGCTTCCCTCCCCCGTTGCGTGCGCAACAGGATCGCCGTCCGCCCCTTGTTTTCGGTTTGCACGATGGCGGCGCTCCAAGGGTCGGAGACCACCACGTCGGCATAGTGGGCCCAATGGTCGAGGCAGTTTTCGCACCGGAGATAGTGATCCACGCCAACGACCTCCTTGAGTGATCCTCCGATGAGAGGACGGTCCATGAGCAGCGCGTCGTTCTCGCCGTAGACTCGGAATCGTCCCGGCCAACCGCCGCCGCGGTAGGCAACCCTGCGAACGTGCTCGAGATCGACACCTCCTTCTTCGACGATGTATCGTTTCGTGCTCTGTCGCGACGCCATTCCGGCACAAACCAGCCCGATCTTGAGCGCGATCCGTTTTCGTAAAGCCGGATAGACTGCGCAGAGTTTCTCGACTCCCTCGAGCATGCACGGCGTCCCGACAAACGCGTACCGACCTGGCTCCTTCAGGATCTCTCGCACTGCGGCACATGAGGAAACGGGAGCATACTTCGATCCGCGAGCGCTGAGAATTTCGTCCCGAGTGCGTGCCACGAAGGATTCAGCGATAAGCGGCGTTGAACCTTGGCAGCGTACCACGACGGCGCCATCGATCTCGGCCTCGTCCAGCAGGTGAAGCAGGAGCGTCGTGACGAAACCTCCCGATGCCGAATCGACGCGAACCTCGTCATCCACCGCACGGACCAGCTCGCAGTCCATGTCACCCCCGATTTCATCCACGAAACCGGGGTCAGTACCGTTGAGAAGAAATGCACTGGGGCAGGCCTTCACACACCGACTGCAGCTTGTGCATCGTGCCGGATCGACGACCGGAAAATTGAAGCGGTCGCCAAAACGAAGTTCGATGCACTCCACCGGGCACGCAACCGTGCAGGCGCCGCAACCACAACAGACCCTGGCCTGAACGACCTCGGAAATTGACCCGCACTTGGGTGACAGGCGGCTAGCGCGGTCAGGCGGTTGGGCCCAGCGGGTGGACTGGATGGTGCTCATGTCGTGCGGCCGCAGTCTCGGCAAAGGGGTTTCCGGAGCACGTAGACGCTGAAGTTCGAGTCCGCCATCGGAGCGTCCGGGTGATTTCGTTTGGTAATCAGACGCTCGATCTGAAAACCCGCCGCCGCGAATTTCGCAATCAGAGCGCGCCGCGTGTAAAATAGCTCGATCGGCTGCTTGTCCCTTCTTGGTGCCGATCGCCGTCCGAACCTCCGCAACCGGATAGCCACTTTTGTCGCAGCCGAACGGAGAACTTCGACCGCGCCGCAAGTTGAGTCGAGATGCCTGCGTAAGGCCACGATCACACGGTCCATCCGCCCAGAGCGCACATACACTCCGATAATATACCTTCCACCGGGCCGCAACACGCGACCAATTTCCCGCGTCGCGGCGGCATCATCCAGGAAATGAGTCATCACCCCGATGGAAGTCACAGCGTCGAACGTGTCGGCCGGGTACGGCAATTCCTCAGCGGACGCGATGGCATAGACTGCTCTTGCGTGCTGCTGAGCGGCGACTAGCGCACGACGCGAGATCTCAATTCCGCATCGCACCGGCACATCGACGGTGCCGAGCAGGTGGCCTTTCCCGCACCCCACATCGAGCACGGAAGTGACCGGTTCCTCCTTCACCAGACCAGCGATGAAAGCATTGAACTGTGATCCGCGGCGCGCCAACTCCTCCCATGTGTTTCCCGTGCCATCGTATAGCGAGTCGTAAAACGCCGCGATCTGCCGATACTTCTGCGCGGTGGGAGAGTTGGACAGCAGGTCAGCAATTCCGTCCGAAGCTTCGTAGGTTCGAGCGCAACCCGGGCATACGAAGGCACTGAGCGCAGTCTTACAGGTTGGGCAGGCCAATACGAGGCGCTCTGTGGCGGCAGTTAGAATATCGGATCTGATGAGTGTCACGGATGAAGGTTCACGCCGGTCTCGAAAACAACTCAGGGGAGGCTTGTGGGTCGATCTTTGGGCCGCCTGTCGTACGGGCTGGCGTGGTATCGATGAGGCGGTGAAAGGTGGTCTCGAGCTCGGTGCGAAGTGCCTTCGCGCGTTCCAGCAGCGCGGCTCTCACAGTTCCGCGGGTCCGGTAGCGACCGACAGTCTCCGCGATGGCGGCTTGCGAGGCGACCGTTCGGCCGTCCACCACCCAATCCCGAATACCGGCAGACTCGAACACCCCGGCGAACTTCATGCTGTAAGCGACTCCGACGCACGGAATCCCCTGGGAAAGCGCGGCAATGCAGGCATGCATCCGTGATCCAATGAAGAAGTCACACCGGCCGATGATCGCTTTGATTTCGTGCTGGTCGTACTCGCCCGTCACGATTCGCACACGCTGCTGCAGGCTTGCGTCGAGCGCGGAACGGACTTTGCGGCACGCTTCGGGATCGCTCTGCACGCTGTCGGGCGGGCCGTACGTGTGCGGCACCAGCCAAACCTCGTCTCTCCCCTCCTTCAACAACGTGGCGATGAGCTCGGGAAGGAACGTGCGATAGTCGAGCTTGAGCCCGAACATGTTCGCCCGGTTGTAGCCGCCGTTGTACATCAGTCCGTTGACATTGATTCCAATCACTGGGCATGTGCCTGGAGAGTCGACTGGTGACGGTGGTTCGAGGATCAACTGCGATGGCTGGATCGCCTGCAACGAGAACGCGACATCGGGAGAAAGCAGAACCTCCTTGCCCGGGCCGACCAGGCCTTCCGCAACCTTTTGGCTGTCCCGATCACGTGCAATGATCGTCGACGAATGCCGCAGCAAATATCGAGCGAGCATTCTGGCCAGCCGCGTTCTGTACGGCCCGTACGTTTGAGGAAACTGCACAATTTCCCCTCTGACCAAAATGACCGTCCAAGCCATCGCAAATCCGAGCAGGAATTTCCCCATGCCATAAATATCGCTGAAACTGTCACCCCCGCGGATGTCGCCAACGAGATCAGCTTCCGTCAGCGCCCCAATCCATGGTATCTTTCGTGCCAATAATCGCCGCCAATAGCAAAGAGGCACAAAGCGATATGCCAACGCGCCGACGATGATGATTGCCAGGTGGTCACACCAGCGAGAACGCAATGACAACCGACCGGGGATAATCGGCACGAGCCTGAAACGCTTCCCGCAACGAATTGGGGCGGCTTCGCAACTCTGCTGGTTCAGCAGCATCGTGATGCGAGACTCGGGCCGAATATCGTCCAAGAGAGCAATGAGAGAAGAGCCGAGCGCCAGAACTCCGCGATTCCCCGAACTAGTCGCAGTACCAAGGACCAAGATGTATGACATGTGCGTGGTGGTTTTCCCTGCTCCACGAGCTGACGCTAAATAGCTCGACGCCAACCTACTACTTTGCGGGCCAACAGCTCTGTAAAGGACCTGAAGTTTCGCGGAAACGCGATGCGGCCCGATGCGATGGCGGCAACACCGACGCCGCATGCCAGAAGCACAGTGGTTGCCGCCGAAACTCCCGGCATTGTAAAGGCGATACTGACTGCCAGCCCGACAATCGACAACAGGTAGAACGCCGGTCGCAGTGAATCCCACACTGCTATCGACTGTAATCGGCGAAGCCGTGAGATTGAGGCAATCGCAGCGACAACCTCTCCCAAGATACCACACCCGGCGATCGTCAACATACCGCACCCTTTCGCCGCAAAAATAGCGGTGAGCGG
Source organism: uncultured Verrucomicrobiae bacterium (assembly GCA_963705935.1). Classification (GTDB taxonomy): domain Bacteria; phylum Verrucomicrobiota; class Verrucomicrobiia; order Opitutales; family Opitutaceae; genus Opitutus. The sequence goes on from OY970130.1 coordinate 2,026,551, forward strand.
CAGACTCGTGAAACGCCACAGGTTCGCGTAAAGCTGATTCAGCGTGTCCGCCCGGGCCAGAGCCGCGACGCCCGGAGCGAGTCGCAGAAAGCGAATGGCGCAAGACGCGCCTAGTACGGCTGCCACCAAACCTGCGCCTTTAAAATTAGCGCCGAACACCATGGTGATTAGCACCCCGGCTCCGACAATCAATGGCCCAAGAACGCCTGCCGAAACAACCGAGACGAGTTCCAAAGACGCCTTATACCGCATTCTGTACTCTGCCTGGTTATCTTGATAGCGCGACAATATGGGCAACATCAATGGTGAAATGACCTGAGAACACACGAACCAGGGAATTGAAACCACGGAAAAGGCGACCGAATAGGTTGCCAGGTTCTCCAGTGACAGAAACGATCCGACAAGCATTTGATCAGCCTGTTGGTTCCCAAACAGCAACAACCCGTTCAGCAATAGTGGCCAGCTGAATGCAACCATTCTGGTAACGTAGACCTTGTCCCATGCCCACCGATAAGGGCGAATGGCCAGCACATGCGTGAGCCCGAGCCCAGCCGCACCTCTCGCGAGCATCAGCACCACTACTGCGCGAAAATCAGGAAGCAAGGTTGCAACAGGCCACGCTGCGGCAGTGACCAGGACCTGCGGTCCGATGTCGGATAGAATTCCCGGTACGAAGTTAAGCTCGCGACGCTGGCGCGAATTGTCGAGATGCTCCAGGCCGCGACAAAGAGGAATCACAGCCAAAAGCGCGAAACCCCACCAGAGGTCGGGCCTTCCGAAAGCACGAGCAAATGGCATCGAAAGCAGAGCAAAGAGCACAACGCTGACAGCACCGACAATGAACTGAAACGCTTGCGAAGTGTTTTGAAAGCTAACCGAGTCGCCATGCTTCGATTGAACGATTTGCAGCCCGAACGACATTCGGCCTGACAGTTCGAGAAGGGTCACCGCCATGCCAAATGCAGCGGCGAGCCCGAAGTCGCCCTTTGTGAGAACTCTCGCGAGTAATGCATTTCGTATGAATGAACATGCATATGCAACGGCCTGCGCGGCGGAGAGCAACACCGCCCCTTTAGTGGTCGTCCTCACTGAGGTCATTGGGCACCCAAATTATCTGTTTTCGAACCCGCTCTTTCAAATAGGACTATCATTGGCTGCGATCCTTCTCCAAGCTCCATGTTCGACGGCCCTATAATAAGGAGATGGCAATTGTGCCAGCTTCTGTAGCGAAGCTCAACAATGCATTGGCTGCCAGCTTCGGGCGTCGGCTGATAATCATAGATAGGGGATATAATCGACTGAGCTTCTTTAAGCTGACTTCCTGATCCCCACGGGTCGTCCTCGCACGCTCTTGGTGTTGTCCGACGCCGAACTCCTAATAAGATATGCTGATTTAAACTTAGTGGGCACAGCCAACCAATCGAGACGCAATCACCGCGTAGCGATGAGTCGCCTACGCCATAGCGTCTTAATATATTGCTGAAAACGCAAAGCCTTCAAGGCCCCGACTGCTAAGTAGCCTGGTAGCTCCAGAAATGCGCGAGCGGAGGCGAGCCCAAGCCCGCCGCACGTCGCAGCGTGGAGCGAAAGCGACTCCTCGACCGCGCACCGGTCCCCGTATTTTTCCTTATACAGAGCATCCCCGAGCCCGAAATCAATATCTCCAACGTTATCACGGCAGAGGCAATTGACCATCTTTACAAAGACAAGAGTGCCTACCTCGTAGTCGCGATAAGCCGGATCGTACCCAGTAAAGGACGAAAAAAACACGTTCTTGTAAACTGACCCTACCCAGAATGCCACCGGCTTATCTTCAATCGATAGAATGTAAAACCGGAGCCATCCCTTGTCTAGTTGAAGTCGGAAGCGAGCAGTGAACTCTTGATTATAAATAAAACCGGACGAGAGTTTTCGCTGATATGTTTTCGCCGCGACAGTCTCTCCAGCCCGCATAAACTTAGAAAGGTCTTCCGAGTGGCGAAGCTCCGTGAACGCCACCTGTTGCGGGAAGTCGCTTTCAAGCCGCTTTTCAGTCCGGCGGAGCCAATGACGATGTTTCTTTTTGAGCCGCTGTAAGTACTCCTCCGATGATGCCGGCAAATGCGCATACCAATGCCGCTGTACCAAGACGAGCGGGTATCGTTGAACAAAAGGCAGAACATTACGGGCGCTCTTAGCAAATGGCGAGTCATTCGGTATGTGGTTTAACGCGATGTGATCGACCGCCCCTGCGACAAACGCCCGCCTCAGTTCGCGCAGTGCAGCTTCTGCATATTCGGGATTATCGCATCCAAGCACTCCGCCATACAAGACCTCGAGCAGAGTAACAGCTCCGATTACGATGCGTTTATAGCCGATGCGTGCTACATAATCACTCCGGATCCTCCGGCCGATCACGAGTGCAACGGGGCGAGATTCAGATTCCACCACAATCACGTAAGGGCTGATAGTGTTGGCTCGGAGCGTGTTAATGAGAACAAAGAAGTCGAAGTCAGTATTCGGACCCGTGTTTAACTCATCCCAACAGCCGCGAATTGAGTATAGGTTTGTCGTGTCAGTGATTGTGCGAGCCGAGATCATGTTGCTTGTGTAGATACTGGAAGACCGAATTGGTCTGGTGTTTCCGCGGAAGGTTCGGTTTCCAGCTAATTCGCACCCAGCACTTCCGCTGGATCAGCCGGCGCACCCTGATTGCGGGTCGCCGCCCGATGCCCCCGTCACGGCCCCCAGCGGGTCATCTGTCGCGAGCAACAACTGGAAATGCCAGATGCGTTTCGTCGATCGCCCGCATCGGTCGCAGATTCTCGTCGGTTCCCGCCTCGGATTGACGGCAGTACCTCGCCCCTGGCAAGCCCAGGAGTCCCACTATGCCGGCCTCCGCAAAGCCGAGTTACACGTACCTGCCGCTAAGCGCCCCTTGCCTACGGTTGGCAGTCAAGGCTCGGGCGAGAATTCTTCCGCCACGCCGCCGTTCCAACAAGTTATAGCCGCTTCGAACGACTCGATCGACTTCATCGAATGGTCACTGCAACGGTTACCGTCGGTTTACTATCAGGCGCATTGAGAGCACCGATATCCCACTTTCCATCTTCCGAGCGCGGCCTGTCATCCATGTCCGTCTGAAATATCGGCCACAAATTCTCACCGGTTCCGATGGCACTTGCACCGTTTGGCCGATTGTCGGTTCCGAGCATCGGATCGTCTATTTGCCCATCAAGATGCAGGCCAGCTACCCCATAACCGGCTGCCTGCCACTGCACACTCGTAAAGAATTTAGATGTGCCCGTAGGCGTGCTTATATACTCTAAGCTTGGACGAAGCCTATAACCGAGGTTGCTATCGCAAACGAGAGTTGCAGCGGTGTTATAAAAGTAGCCGATCGCGCTTCCTGTGTTAATAATCAGGTTGTTTTTGACAGTAAATACCCCGTTACCGCCCGCTATATAAATAGCTATGCCACTACCACCGCCTATCATGGTATTGTTGAAAATATAGAACTCAGAGTGGTACCCATCTTCCGGCCGCACAGTAACCAATCCATTCGCTGGGTAATCGTCGGTCGATGATTCAATGAATAGATTATTGAACACATAAATCGAGGAAACCGTGCCCGAGAAGTAAATCCCTGATGTCTGATATTTGCCGCCGAAGCCGGGCCCGATTGTGTTCGAGTACACACGCGCGTTGCTGAGCTTCCCGCCACTTGCTCCCCACCCAAAAAAACCATTGTGATGGTAGGCGTTGGCGACCGGCTCGTTCCAGTTGGTCCAGTTCGAAAAGCGGTTATGATGGACGGAGAGCCCTGTCATCGTCGATGTTGCGGAACGATCGCCACACCGCCCACCCCAATTGCAATTGAAGACCGTATTATACGCGAATTCATAGTCGGAGCAGCCCGCGTTATAGTCGGAGTCTATCCCGACGTAGGCGTCACTGAGCGTGCAATGCAGCACTTTGAATCCCGTCATATTTGGCGCGTTTACCGCCTGGTTGCTGATGCAACGACCATAGTCGTGACGGTCCGGCCCCTCACGGCGAACGTAGAGGTTTCGAACGGTAAGATTTTGGACCGTGAAGTAGTTCGCTCCGACTGCCTTGACCGCAAACGAGTCGATCTGATTCGCGAGAAGTTCACCGTTTGCCGTATTCTCAATAATGCCGCCGGCACCGCCATCGATGGTGATGAAGTCCTTCCGATTGACTACGATCGCGCCGGAGTTTGGCCATGCTGGCGAAGACATCTTCGCCCCGGCTTCAAATAGCAAAGTCGTAGGTCTGTTGACAGATATCCCGCTGCCTTGGACAACAATCGAAGTCGAGATCTCTCCGACAAGGTGAATCGAGTCGCCTGGGCTGATCTTGTCTGGCGCCACTCCCCAGTTCGCTGGCGCGTTCAGCCAGGCAACAGAATGCACATTCGTGAGATCCAAGCCGGTATCAGCGCCGCAAGCCTCTTGCGCGACAAAGACGTCCTTTGCCGGACAATAACCCACAAAACCAAGGGCGAGCAGGGTCGCAGCGCGGGAAAAGTATGCGCGAAAGTTGCTCATGTAAGTCTTTGATCGGGCGAGAATCGGGGTAATGCAACGTCCGATACGATACATGGCCCTATTTACGTTTTTTTGGCTGATCAGCGGCCGCGGCAGGCGTAACTGCGCTGATACGTCGTTACCCACGCGTGCCGCACTCCTGAAGCCGCGCTGCAGTCGATTCCCCGCAATAGTCTTGGGGCGCGATAGCATATTCAAAATCTTCAGCCGTCGCACCGTCGCATTTGCGATAAACGCCGAACTTAACACTGCCATGTTGGCCGCTAACGTACTTAGCCCTAATGCGTTAGCGAATAACCCACTAGCGTGACTGGCACAATCAAATCTTCGCCCCCAGTTATCAGCAGGCTCTGTTCGATGAAGACCCGGCATTTGCGGAAATCGCCATCGAGCTTCCATCAACAGCGGTGGACTCGGCCATCAAAGAGCGCGGCACGTGCGTGAGCACGCTCACACACGAGAGCTCGAAATACCAGATGGCGTGCATCTGATCCCAGTAGGTAATCCCGAACCAGGTGAAGACGTTGACAGTGAGCATCGCCCCCAATCCCCACAGTTCGAACTGCGTGATGCCGCACGCATCAAAACGATCGGATGATCGTGCCATTGCAGTAGAAATTGAACTATAGCATCTCCAGAGAAGGATCGCAAACAAGACGACCGCGCCAAGGCCCGACGAGATGCCGAACCAAAGATAGAGGTTCGTCATATCAGCCCCGCCTGTTGCCGACAACACATATGGGAACCAGTCTTTCGTTTCCGATATCGGCATACCAGCGACATACCATGTTGAAAAGTGCGTAATTGCCTGTTCAATGAGATATGAACGATGCCAGCCATCTCCACCGGCGATGGCACTCACCTTGGCTGGCAGGTACCAGATCGGAGCCGCCATCATCAGCGACAGGACAAACAGGCCTCCGAGCGACAATCTGTATATTAGAGGCATGTGCGCGCGAATAGGCCACAGTACCCAGCACAAGACTGCGATCATCAATCCGGAAAGCGGCCCTCCGGAATTCGAGGCCCACACTATAAATACGCAAGCGACTCCACCTGCTACCGCCGAGCGACGAAAGGGCCGGCGCCCGATGTCACCAACGAAGAGAGGGAACAGGGTCGCCGCCATTGCGCCCAAAAGGCTGGGATGACCGAAGCTCCCAAAACAGCGTGGAACCCCCGCGCGTGTCCAATGGCTCATGTCTTTAACAGCCCCCAAGACGTCAAAGAGGTTCCGACCATAGGCTCGCTCGATAAATAGCGCGAGGCATAGTGGAAGCAGGGCATATGCGAGATGAGCGAGAAGCCATCTGTAATCCTTCGCATCGCGAATGAGCGAACGAAAGACAATGAGGCAGAGAAGCGCGTCGGCCGAAACGCCGAGGTTAAAAGCGATCCCTTCGGAGGACCGCAGGACGAATGCGGCGGCGCTATAGATGTATAGCAAGAGAAACGATGTGTCGATTTTGTTGAAGGTAAAAGAACGGCGTTCCCGAAACAAGATGCGGATGAAACCTCCAAGCTCGAGAAATCGCACCGAATATAGATTGAACCCGACGAGCGACACTTGCTGCGCCTGCGGGATAAATATAGTCCCGAGCAGAAACGCGAGTGTCGCCTTCCTTGGAGATGCGATCAGAATAGTGAGAACGCATGCCGCTAATGCCGTTGCACCAATTACATTCAAAATATTGACATGCTTGCTGGGTGTAGCTCTATCGTACCTAGCGGAGAGCTACATGGCTGAGATTCGTGAACAGGGCTTAATCAGACCGATACGCGTAAAATTCTCGCGATAGATAGCCGGCTACTGCGCCTTGTGCTGCGTTAAGGGAGACGGACAGATCGCAAACGCAGCCCAGCAAAGTATCCGGGCCCATTTCTTTGCCGAGTGCTGCCAGAATGAATGGCGGTTGAAAGCGGCACAGGCACAATGGAACATTGTCGCGACCGAGGTCCGGACGAGAGCAGCCCCAGCGATGGAACAGCGGAAAGCAAACGCGTAGAGCGGCCCTCGGAACTTGATGAAATAGCGCCACCGGGACTTTCGCATCATCACATCGGAAAAGCCGGTCACTGAAGCCTTCGTCGCGCCCCCGCCATGATGCACGATCACAGCCGCCGGAGCGAAATAGTTAATCGCTCCTGCCCTCTGTGCTTTCATGCAAAGGTCGATGTCTTCGGAATACATGAAATACTCCTCGCTGAACCCCCCTAAACCCCAAAACATGTCACGCTTGATCAACATGCATGCTCCCGAGACAGCCTGTACTGGCGTGGCTGCACTGGTTTCGTCGTAAAGTGCCGCCGCGCCCCATAGCGCCGAACGCGGATAGCGTGTTCGGAGGACCTCGCTTTCGAGAAGTTGGTTGAGAAGCGTTGGAAACGATCGGATGCATGTCGTTTGCACGCTTCCATCCGTGTTGAGCAGCCGCGCACCGAGCACACCCAATCGAGGAATAGTCAGGGCGGCATCCACCAGCCGCGAGACCGCGTCCGTCTGTACCTCCGTGTCCGGATTCAAAAGCAGGAGAAAGTCTCCGCTGGCGTGCCTTGCGCCGAGGTTGTTGGCTCGAGCAAAACCCAGGTTCTCGGCAGACTGTACGAATAACGCTTCGGGAAACTCACGCCGAAGCATCTCTCCGCATCCATCGAACGATCCGCTGTCGACGACAATGAGTTCGAGCGAGGGCACCGATCGCTCACGCCGCAGCGACAGCAGGCAATTGCGAACATATTCCCGCGAATTCCAATTGACGATCACGACAGAGATAGTGACAGGTGCTGTTTCCGGTCTCATTGTGCTGAGGCTGACTCGAACCGAAATGCAACTATGAAGGGCTCTGTCGCCCGCACCAGCACACCCGGAACCAATGAGTTTCCGGTTTCTGGCGGCGGGCCAGTGTAGCATGTTTCAGAATGCGGAGAATCTGCCAACAATAGCGCGAACTCGGAGGTCAACTTTCGACTTTCAACCCGACCGCTGCCAAAGGCTCCCTCTTCCAATTAGCCTGTTGATTTGCTGCTTGGAAATGTACGCAATCAATGTGCGGTCCTGGACCCGAGGAACGCGTTGCAGGTAGCCCTTGAGGAAACCCGCGAATAGACCCCAAGGTTCGATCGAGAATGGGCGACGGGCTAAGCGACATCCACATTTCGCGATCATGAACACCGGATGGTATCCAGTTATGTAGTTGGCCAGGCCGTTCTTCACCCAGTTGCGCCAGCTGCCGTCGGCCGAGCCGGTGTCCTTGAGCTGGTGAACCTTGAGATCTGAAAATGTCCGGGTGCTCCACCCCAGCATGTTGGCCTTCAACTCGTCGATCGCATCCCACCCCGGAGCCCGAACCAGGCCGCCAATCTCGTCCCAGCACGCGCGCCGATAGATCTTCGTTGCCCCACGAACATGGAATGGCGGATCGCCGCGGACCTCGCTGATCAGGTCCCCACCCTCCTCGCGGCAGATCAGCCCGCCGCCCACGCCCAGCTTCGGGTCACGGGTGAATTCCTCCACGCAGCGTGCAAAGTAATCCGGGCTGAACGCCAGATCTCCGTCGAACTTGACCAGAAACTCCCAAGGGGTTGAGCCCAACAGGGCGAGGCCGTCGTAGAATGCCTCGATCACCCCAGTTCCCGGCTGGCGAAAGCCCCGGTTCCTGCGATGCACCACGCGAATCCAGGCGTGTTCGATCGCAGCCGCATCCGCGATCGCGCCCGTCGCATCGGTTGATCCATCATCGACGATTATCCAGCAGCGCGGTGGCAGCGTTTGCCTCACAAACGACTGAATCGTGCGTCCGAAATTGTCCTCTTCATTGCGGACGGGTGTGATGACGACGTAGCTTGGAGTATTCACGGAGCGTTCGTAGACGGATTGCAGGAAGCGGAGTCCGCGGGTTTCGATCCGCGAATTTCTGGTCGGGCTGGAGACCTCTCGAACACCAGACCCTCGGTCATGAACCGAGGGAGCAGGACGTTCGCGAGTGGGGCAAACTGCCAAGCGCCGACGGAGATTGCCGGCGCCGCTGGAGCTTCTTGCTCAGGCGTTGCGGAATAGAAACCCAGTCGTAGCTGCCAAGGATTTTGGCGGCCAGCAGTGCGCGGTCATCGGATGAATTGACCGGAATCCGCCTGAGCACCTCCGCGTCGCTGTCGGTTTGATTCCGTCCCACAGCGGTCGTCACCCCGCTGCGGTAGCCTGCATCGGACAGGACTTGGGGGAAACGCGCGGTGAAGTGTCGATCCGCTTGCGGATATGCGTAGGGATAGGCGAAGGAGTCGATTCGGGTTCCGAGATGCCCCTCGATATCGGCTTTGGAATCGACGATTTCGCGGACGATCTCCTCCCATGACAGCTCGATCAACCGAGGATGGGTGACGGTGTGCGAACCGAACTCGATCCCGGCGGCGTGCAGGGCGGCGACTTCGGTCCAGGTGAGACAGTCGCGCGACTTGAACTGCTTTCGCTCCGTCCCGATGAAGGCGGTCGGGAGGTACACGGTTGCGGTAAACCCGAACCGTCGCAGGACCGGGAATGCCTCCGTGTGAAAATCGCGAAAGCCGTCGTCGAACGTCAACGCCACGAGCTTCCCGGGATGCCGGCCCGAGTCGCCATCGATGTTCCGCGCCGCGAGCGCCTCCGACACGCCGACGCCGCGATAGCCGAGATCGGCCAGCCACTGCATCTGCTCCGCGAACCGACCCGGCGACGTACATACCCGGTAGTAAGGCGACAGATCGGATTCCGGATCCTCCGAGATGCTGTGGTACATCAGGATCGGAAGCACCTTGGGGTGCCTCGAATCATCCTGCCCGGCTGCCGGGCGCCCGAACGAGCGCAGCCGGCGCGCCGCAGCCAGCGCCGGTTGTACGAGACCGAGGGTGATCAGGCGGTCGGGACGTAGCACAGGAGTCAGGTCACCACCGGGGCATCGGCCGCCACCGGCTCGGCGGCAGGCGAGTTGGACTTCGTCGTCGGCTCGGCGGGCCGCCCGGCCACCCCGCCGAGTGAGTCCACGAGCCGGAGGTAGTCGGGCTTCCGCGTTTCCCAGCAGTTCGCCTGCACGTACTCGGCCGCCCGCGCCGCATAGGTCCGCCGCAGGTCCGGATCGCGCAGCAGTGCGACCATTCCAGTCGCGAGGGCGTCGGGGTTGCCGGAGTCGAAAAACCGCACGACCGAGTCGTTGAAATAGTACCGGTCGATCTTCGTGCTCGAAACGACCGTCGGCACGCCGAGCGACATGAATTCCATGATCTTCGTGCTGTAGGCCTCGTTCCCGAACGAGTCGGCCCGCTTCGGCACGACTCCCAAATCGGCGTTCGCCATCACGCGCGCAATGTCCGCGATCGCCACCGGCTCGAAGAACTTCACCCGGCCGTTGAACCCGAGATCGCTCGCCAGCGCCACGAGCGCCGGCTTCATGATTCCATCGCCGTAAATGTGGAATTCGGCCGTCGGAAACTCCCTGCTCACGGCCGTGAACGCCCGCAATGCGATGTCGACGCCTTGATGCCACTCCAGTCCGCCTGGGAACAGGATGATCAGCTTGCCGTCGTCTCGCGTGCGCAGCCCCGGACGAAAACTGCGGCTGTCGACGTTGTTGATGAATACCGAACAGCGATCCCGAGTCCCGGTCCGGGCCGCGAATGTCTCGGCCCAGAGGTGGTTCGAGACGATGACGTGATCGGCAAACCTGGCCGATCGTCGTTCCACCCAGCGCAGGATCGCCGTCGTCCTCGCATGGGCGCGGCCCGAGAACTTGCTGGCGTAAAACTCCGGGACGATGTCGTGGATGTCGAGGATGACGCGCGCTCCCGTCAGCTTGGGAAACCCGGCCGCGAACACGAGGAAATCGGGCATGTTGTGAACATGCACCAGGTCGTATCGGTTCCGCGCATGGGCCCGGCCGACCTTCCAGGACGCAACGCCGAGGAACCGGAGCACCGGCCACAGATACGCGAGCCGGGTGCGCTGAGCCTTTCGGAACCGATTCTGAATTCGAAACACCGTGACGCCGTGGATCACTTCCCTGGTCGGAAGCTCAGGCGCGCTGCGCAGGGCAAACACATCCACCTGGTCCCCACGCCCGGCCAGGGCTTCGGCGTAGCGTGTGACCCGATTGTCCCGCTCGTACGCCGAATGGGTGATCATGCAGATGCGCTTCGCGCGAGGCGGCCTGGGCACGATCGCGGACGGATTGATCAGCGCGGCGACCTGCCGCGGCAGGGCCGCCCAGTACGCGCCGGCGTGGACGTCCCGGATGTGCTCGAGCAGGCGCACGTAATGGGCAACAGGGTACGTCCGCGATGACGGCGGCTCGTCTTCGAACCGGATGTAGTCGGGGTGAACGTTGACCAGCGCCATCCCGCCCGCAGCGGCAATCCAGTCCAGTTTGCGCAGCCACGTCCCGGGGCCGGCCTCCCGAAGCAGGAGGAAAAGCGTCGAATCCTGCGGGAGCGTGTACGGCAGCTCGACGTAACCCGCACCGGCGCCGGCGGCGCGAGCCGCGGTCGGATCCGCCGCGGCGCCGCCTCGCACCAGTTCGCCGGCGTCGACCCCGCGACGGATTCCCGAGGTCGACGGGGCCGGAATCCAGAAGGGGAAAATCGTTCCGGCTCCGTCCGGTTGGAACTCGAACGGATCCGTGTCGAACGTCGACGAATCGTAGCCGATCTCCAGGCCGTGCAGCCACTCGAGATTCCGCAGCATGAACCCGGACCGAAAGCCGGTGGCCCCCCACTCGCGGAGGTGATCGTTGATGCGCGTCGCGCTCCGATCGAAGCCGCGCCTGGATCGAAACAGCTTCCCGTCGTGCCTCAGGTCGTGCACGCCGAGCTCGAAGCCTTGTTCGCTCAACTCCGCTCGAAACTCCGGGGTCACGCGATAGGCCCCCTCCGGGATCAGATTGAACGACGAGCGGAACCCGAGCTCCTTTTCGATCGCCATCAGCCGGCGGCATTTCGCGAGCCCCGCCGGTCCCTCCACGTCGTGCGTCAACACGACGGCGAACCGCTTGCCATCCGGCCAGCCCGGCCAGGCCGGTGGGATCTGGCGCGCCGATTCGTGAATCGGCCAGACCTCCGCGCTGGACCGAAGCGTGTTGCGCGCCGAAATCCGCCGGAGCGCCATCCTCAGGCTCCACGGCAAATACGGTTTCAGCGTGTAATAGAATCGGTGACTCAGCATTTCCAAAGATCCAGTGCGGGGCGCACCTGGGAATCGATGGCGGCGGCCTCGCCGCAGCGCGCATCAGCTCGGTCGCTCACGGGGCGGGGACGGCGGCCGCGTTTACGACAACCCGAGAACTCCCTGCTGCAGCTGCGAGGGGACGTAGGCATGGGTCTTGTTCAGCACGATGCCGACGGACGCCTTCGACTCCGTCAGAAGGTCGGCCGCACTGCGAACCAGGTCGCGATCGCATTTCTCCGATTCGAGCACCATCAGCACGATGTCCATGAAACCGGCCAGCCGCGGGGTGATGCTGATCTGGCTGATCACTGGCATGTCGAAGATGATGTAGTCGAAATCGCTGGCCTTGAGTTTCGGCAGAAGCTTCGTGAACCGCTGCGGCAGGTTTCGCGACAGCCGCTCGCTCTTCTCGCCGGCGGCGACGACGTAGAGGTTTTCCTGCACGTGGGCGCTGTCGCGGGCGTCCAGCATCTCGCCGATTTCGCAGACTTCCTTGCCCTTGACGAACTGGTGCGCCGCCCCCTGACCGACCGTCATGTCCACGAGCAGGACGTTCCCCTCCCCGGTCTCCGACAGGCTGCGGGCGAGTCCCGCGGCCACCGTGGTGACGCCGGCATCGCCGCCCAGCCCCGTCACGGCGACGAGCTTCGGCTTGTGCGTGAGATTCTGGCTTTCGAAATAGGCGATGAGCCGGTCGCGCAAGGTCTCGCAGAACGGCGGCAGCGCGGCGGCGAGAGCCCCCGCCGGTCCGTGACCGTTCGTGCCCGTGGTCGCGAGTGCCGCCGAGCGCGCGCCGTCGCCGTTCGCCGTCGCCGCGGCGAGCCGCTTCCGGCGATCCCGCCGCGTGCCGCCCCGCAACGCGGGAATCGAGAGAAAAAGCGGGAGCCCGAGGTGCCGGTTCACGTCGATCGGCCGCTTGATCGTGCGGTCGAAATACAGCTCGATCGCGAGTGCCCAGCCGAGCCCGACGGCGAGTCCGCCGACCGCGACGCCCGCGATCCGCTGCAGCGCTTTCTTGCGATCGACCGAAGGAGGCGACGGCGACTGGATTTCGCTGATGTTCGATACGCGGCCGTTGCCCAACGCCTCGTTGATCCGGGACTGTTCCAGGGTCGCGGCGTAGTAACGGTAGTTTGCCTCGTCGAGCTCCTTCTTGCGCTGGAGTTCGGAGATCGATCCGTCGAGCTGCTCGATCTTCGACGCGGCGACCCGGAGTTCCTCGAACTGCGAGCCGAGCACCTTGATTTTCGCCTGCAGCGCAATGGTGCGGGCGGATTCCGCGGCGAGATCGAGCGATGAAGACGGATTCGGATTCCGCCCGGCACCGGGCGCAACGGAGCCGGCGAGTTCCGGATATTCGCCCAGCAGCTTGGCTCGCGCGTTCTCCGCCTCCGCCAATTGCTCGCGGACCTCGACGACCTGGGCATTTTGGTCGGTGAACTGGGTCGAGAGGTCGTCGTCGATGCCCCTTAGCCGGGCAATCTTGGTCGCGAGGCTGTTGTAGTATTCCGATTTCTCGAGCGGCACGGCGTGGACCGGCCTTCCGTCGGCGGGCGCGGCCGCCGGCGCTGCGGACGCGCGGCCGTACTGCTGAAGTACGGATACACGCTCGGCGAGTTCCGCCTGGCTGCTGTAGATCTGCTGGTGGATCGAGGCGATCTGGTCGGCGAGGGATTTCCGCGCTTCCTCGAGCGAGGTGACGCCCGCCTTGGCTTTCGCCTGGCGCAGCTCATCCTCGGTTTGCGCGAGCCTGGACCGCAGCTGATCGGTTTCCTGCGTGAGCGAGTCCGCGATCAGGCCGGCCGTGCGGTGGATCTCGAGATGCTTTTTCAGATAGCGATCGATCGTCTCGCGCAGCACAGGCTGCAGCACCCCCGCATCCGGATGGGAGAAGACAATGCGGATGACGCTGCTTTTCGGCGCCACGTCCACTTGAAGGTTCGCTTTCACCAGTCCGACGGCCCTGCCCGCGTCGCTGCCGCCGCCGGCCTTCGCGAGAATCTTCGCCGGTCCGACCGTCTCGACGACCTGTCTGATCAGGTCCGTGCTGGTCAGGATCTCGATCTCCGAGTTCATGATCGTCTCGCCGCGAACGTCGGGGGTCTTGGCCATCGTCTCCATTGCCGAGGATGGCCCGAGCGACTTCCGCTCCGTCTCGACATAGCGCACAAACAGCTTGGCCTCAGACTGGAAATTCGGCGGGTCGAACAGATAGAGCGCAACCGCGCCGGCTACTCCCGCCGCCGCGCAAAGCAGAATTTTCCACTTATGGCAGAAGAGGATGTAGTAGATGTCCGCCAATGCCAGTCCAGGCGCGTGGGCCGGAAGTCCGCGACTGGGAGGGTTGCCGTTGGGAGGAGTCATTTGGGCGCAGGTGGGGGCGGGTTGGTGCCGGGTGTCGGAGAGTCGTGGGCTGCCGAATTCAGCGGCAGAGGTGTGGTCGCAAGTGGATGCCGGAGAGAGCGGGAAACCCGGCGGCGTTCGGCGTGACGGGAGGCCGCACGCCCTGGTCCGCGGCGCGGTTTCGCTTCAGGCGGCGTGGCGGTACAGCGCGGCGCCAAGCAAACGTGCAAGGGCGATCGGCAGCAGACGGAACAGCGGCGTATGCCAGCCGGAAGAACGGTCGGGCGAGCTGACGAATCGACCGGCGAAACGGTCGAACTTGAAGTACTCGATCAGTCGCTCGTCGGTGCCCCAACCGAGCTTGAACCGGCGAAGCCCGGCGTTTCCGAGGGAGGTTCGGCCGAAATCCAGCGTTTCGAAGCCACGTGCCGCGTGCCACTTGATCGCCAGCCACATCACGAGATTGTTGGGCCGCAGGTGTTGAAAGCGTTCGTCTGACGCGCCAAATTTGTAGAGTGCGGTCTTGCCGTTGTGCAGGAAGATCGCCCCGGCGACAGGAACCTTGCGGTGAGTTGCGATCGCGATGCAGCCGAGTCCGGGCTTCAGCACGTGGCGATGCAGGCTGCGAAACAGGGCGAATGGCTGAGGCGGCATGCCCTGGCGCTTGCGCGTCCGGCAAAGCAGGCCGTAGAACGTGCGGGTCGCCGTCCATGAGGTCGAAAACTCCACGTCGAGCCCACTCTCGCTCGCGCGCCGGACGTTGCGACGCGTGGCTCCATCGAGCCCGGAATGCAGGTCGGCGATGTCGCGATCAATCGCCAGCCGGTGTCCGAGGAAGCCGACCGCCGCCGGCGCCTGCGCGAAGAGGTTCCGTCCCCCGTGAAACTGCAGATATCGCCAGTGCCTCGCCGTGGCGTGCTCGAAGACGGACCGAATGAGTTCTCGTCTCGCCGCTCCGTCACAAATGATCGGCTGACATTCGTCCGTGAACGGGAGCGAGACCCCGCGGCGGCCGCTGATCCAGCTGTTCACCTCCATGCAGGGAAGCAGGGAACACGACGGGCCGGTGCCCTGGACGAAATAGACCGGCGAAAAACCGTAGGTGGAGTGCAGCACGCGGGCCCACGCGCTCCGGTGAAAGAACGACGCCGACGGACAGTCGCGCAACCGGTCGTCCCACGTCGGGTCCGCCAGTGGATCGACCAGCCGGACTCCGCCCGTGTCGGCGCACGCTGCGGCACCAACCCCCTCCACCGTGCTCGAGACGACATCAGGCATTCGCGGCCGGCTGTTGCTGGACCTCTGCGAGCAGGATCTTGAGTTCGCCGACGACGGCATCGATCTGGTCGTCCGTCAATTCCGGGAACATCGGCAGCGAGAGCACTTCCTGGGCACACCGCTCGGCGATGGGAAACGCCCCAGGGCGATATCCGAGCCCGGCATAAGCCGGTTGCAGGTGCACTGGCACAGGATAGTGGATACCGCAGGCGATGCCCCGCTTGCCCAACTGCTGCAGGATCCAGTCCCGGTTTTTAAGACGGACGACGTACAAGTGGTAAACCGGCACGCCGTAGTCGGCGACGTTGGGCGTGATCACCTGATCGGTGCCCGCGAGCAGTCGCGTGTATCGCTCGGCGTGCGCCCGGCGCGCCGCGTTGTTTCGATCGAGGTGCTTGAGCTTCATCGTCAACGCGGCCGCCTGAACTCCGTCCATCCGGGCGTTCCAGCCGATCGCGGAATGGTAGTACTTCTTGTGCTGACCGTGTTCGCGCAGGATCTGGAGCTGGCGCGCGAGTTCCGGATCGTTCGTGACCACGGCGCCGGCTTCACCCAGCGCGCCGAGGTTTTTCCCGGGATAAAAGCTGAAGCAGCCGGCAACTCCCATGGAACCGGCCTTTCTCTTGTGGTACTCCGCTCCATGCGCCTGGCAGGCATCCTCGATCACGTGAAGATGATGGCGCCCCGCGATCTCCAGGATCGGATCCATGTCCGCCATCTGGCCGTAAAGGTGGACCGGGATGATCGCCTTGGTGCGGGGCGTGATCGCCGCCTCCAGACCGGCCGGGTCCAACGTGTAGGTCTGCTCGTCGATATCGACGAAGACCGGCTTGGCTCCGCAGAAGCTGATCGCCTCGACGGTGGCCATGAAAGTGGCCGGAACCGTGATCACCTCGTCGCCGGGTCCGACCCCGAGGGCGAGGAGCGTCAGCCACAGCGCATCGGTTCCGTTGCCGACGCCGACGGCATGGTTGGTCTGGCAGAACGCCGCGAAGCGCTGCTCGAACTCCGCCACGAATGGCCCGCCGGCAAAAGCGCTCCGGTCGATGACCTCTCCGATCACGGACAGGAGTTCGGCTTTCAACGGCGCGTGCTGCGCGTGCAGGTCAAGAAACGGTACTGGCAGGGAGTTCATGAGGTTGAATTCTGACGATGCGGGCGGGATTGCCGGCGACGATCGCGTGCGCAGGCACGTCCTTGGTCACGACACTGCCGGCTCCGACCAGGGCGTACTCTCCGATCGTGATGCCACAGAGCAGCGTCGCGCCGGATCCGATCGAAGCACCGCGTCGGACGAGCGTCGGCACGCACACCCAGTCGGCGGCGCCCTGTGGAGAGCCATCGCCGTTGGTCGCCCGCGGATACCGGTCGTTCGTGAACATCACGCCGTGACCGATGAAAACCTCGTCCTCCACGGTAACGCCCTCACAGATGAAGGTGTGGCTGGAGATCTTGCAGCGGTTCCCGATCCTGGCCCCTTTTTGGATTTCGACGAACGTGCCGATCTTCACGTCGTCGCCGATTTCGCACCCGTACAGATTGTTGAATCCGAACAGGCGGACCCCACGGCCCAGCTTCACATCCGGCGCGAGCTGCTGGTGATTGGGCGATGGATTCATGGCAGGTGGAATCGCGAAACGCTATTTCGCGGCGAGACACAGACGCGTCCCGCGGCGGCGCGCCAAGGCCTTTTCGGGCACTTTTCGTCCATTGCGTACGGCCGGCGCGCCGAGCGCCCGCGGGACGGCAGATTTATGCGGCGCGACCGAAGGGCTCGGCTGATAGCCGTTGCCAGCCGTGGTGGGAGGCTCCCCACCGGCAGGAACCGCGGCCCCGAACGGGTGGTCGGCGACGGCCGTCGGGAGATACACCGGAGCGCCGTCTTGCTTGAGCGACGCTGAAGCCGCTTCAAGGATGCGAACCACTTCCAGTCCATTGGAGCCGGACGTGAGCGGAACGGCGCCGGTCTTGGCGCATTCGATGAAGTGCCGGCACTCCGTGTTCAGCGGCTCGTCCTGTTTGACATGAGGGCAGTAGGTGTCGCCGTAGTGATAGGCGTATTGAAACTGCGCGAAGGTGTCGTAGTGAGGCGGAAGCTCGACCCGGACGTCGTAGATCTTGATCTTTTCCAGCGGCGCAATGTCGTCGTACACGATCATGCGGCGACTGCCGACGATGGTCATTTCCCTGACCTTGCGGGGATCATGCCAGCTGCTGTGAATGATCGCCGAGCGCTCCTTCGCGAAGTGCAGGCTCATCGAGGTGACGTCCTCGATGCCGGCGGTGATGTGGGCGCCTCCGCGGCAACTCACGCTCAACGGCATCTCCTGCATGATGTAGAGAATGATCGAGATGTCGTGCGGCGCGAGATCCCAGGCGACGTTCACGTCTTTCTGAAACAAGCCGAGGTTCAGCCGGCGCGATGAGATGTAGCGAAGATCCCCGAGGTCGTGATGGTCGACGATCTCCCGAATCCTGCGGACGACCGAAGAATACAGAAACGTGTGCCCGACCATCAGCACGAGTCCCTTCTTCCGCGCGAGTGCGATCAGTTCCTGGCACTCCGCCGTCGATCGGGCCATCGGCTTTTCGATCAGTACGTGCTTGCCGGCCAGCAGTGCCGCCTTCGCCATCGGATAGTGCATCCGAACCGGAGTTGCGATGGAGACCGCGTCGATGTCGGCGGCACAAATCACTCGTTGGAAGTCGGTCGTGCCCTCGATCTCCGGGTAGAGCGACCGCAGGTGCGCCAGCCGGCTCTCGTCGAGATCGCAGACGAGTCTGACGCGACACTCGGAAATCGAACGGAAGTTTCGGATGAGGGTGGGCCCCCAGTATCCGCAGCCAACGACTCCGACGTTGATTGGTGTTTTCATGGATGGAAGTTTTCGATCTGAGCCAGACCGCTGGTCAGCGCTGGCTGGACTCGACGGGCCGTTCGCTTCGAAGCGTCGGGGCCGAAGTTGCATGTTTGGCGAACACGGGGTTGCGGGGAGCCTCCGTTGCCGGGCGCCGCGCCCGACGGGTGTCGACGACCTGCTGCAGCAGCGCCGGGACCGTCATCAGGATGATTTTCAGGTCGGCCCAAAGCGACAGCCGCTCGCCATAGCGGATATCCAGCCAGACCATCTGCTCGAACGTCGTGCGGTTCTTCCCGGACACCTGCCACAGCCCGGTCAGGCCCGGGACGCTCTTGAAGCGCATCCGCTGGCGCGGCGTATATTCCTCGTATTCGTATGCCAGGCACGGACGAGGACCGACGAGGCTCATCTCCCCGCGCAGGACGTTGATGATCTGCGGAAGTTCGTCGATGCCTGACGCCCGCAGCAGCCAGCCTCCGGGGATCAGGCGCGAGTCGCTCCGTGCATCCATTTTTTGCATCGGTGCCCGCGAATGAATGAGTTGGGCCAGATGCTGCCGATGTACGCCCTGATCGGCGCCGGCATGCATCGTTCGGAATTTGTACAGTCTGAACGGCCGGCCCAGATACCCCACCCGCTCCTGCCGAAAGAACACCGGCCCCGGCGAGCTGAATCGCATCGCGATCCAAACCGCACAGATCACGACCGCCAGCAGCGGAAAAGCGCAGGTGCAGACGGCGAGATCGAGCGCCCGCTTCCACGCCGGCAGCGGTTGACGCAACGGTGCCGGTGTACGCAAGGCCGGCCGCGCGCTGAATCGACCGGTTGCGGCGATCAATCCCACTCTGCGGCCATCGTTCGGTTGCAGGCCAGTAGGAATTCCAGTTGTATCCACGAAAACAGGCGGCAGTGCGCTCGTAGCGCAACTCGGCCGGACAGGGTTGGCGGAATCAGGAGGTATGCCGGTTCCGCGCCGGCGATGAAAACCCACCGCTCGCGGCGGGAATCTCGGCCCCGGATTCGAACAGGCTCATCTCCCCGCGCAGCACATTCACGATCTCAGGCAAACGCTCGATTCCATTGCGGCGCAGAAGCCAGCCGCCGGGCACCAGTGGCGGCGATAGCGGCGAGCCGGCAGTGGTGGCGCCACTCCGCGTTTGACCCGATGCGGCCAGGTCGGACCTGACCTCACCGGGTTCGATGCTCACCCTCACCGTCCGAAACCGGTAGATCCGGAACCGGCGGCCCAAACGACCAACCCGCTCCTGTGTGTAGATCACGGGACCGGGAGACCGGCAGCGCATGCAAATCGCGATCCAGGTAGTGCATGCCGCGAGCACCGGCAGCAACAGGAACGAGCAGCACAGATCCACTCCGCGCTGCCACCAAAGCACGGATGTCACCGTGACTCTGAAAAGCGGACAAAGTCCCAAGCCGGTAAGGCTGCTCATGGGAAGCTGGGGCTCTGACTGGCCGCGGGCAATGCGGCCGAAACCCGCCGGAGTTGGGTACGACTGATCGTCAGCTCGGCGCCGAACTGGAGGGTTGAGAGCAAAATCGCCACGCGGTCACGATCGTCGCTGGCACGCAAAATCACGGTCGTCAGGCCGCGCATCGGTCCATCGGTCACTTCGACAGTATCCCCGTTGCGCAACTCGTCCGGAGCCGTGATGATTTCGCCCGTTGCGCCGGTCCAACTCTTCAGATCGTCGATCAGCTCGTCTCTGACGATGGCGGGGTGTTCGCCAACATGGACGAAATCCACGACGTCAGGCGCGTAACGAACAAAACGGTACGACTCAGCCGGATCGATGCGGCAAAACAGGTATCGCGGGAAGAGAGGATTGATGACCGTTCGCCGAACGCGGCGAATCGTCCGTTGCCGGCGCAGCCGCGGAAAATACGTCTCCACCTTCACCGTGTGGCGCAGGTATTTTGTGACCTGCTGCTCCTTCAGCGGCCGTGTGTGTATGCAATACCAGTTCACGGGTTATGGATGGAACAGAATTCGAACGGCGGCTGAACGGCGTTGTTGCTCCTCGCCGATTTGTTTCAAACCGAGGACGCGGCGCAGCGATCGCCGCCGCGGCGGGAAGCACAAAACGAGCGGCGACTTTATCAAAGCTTCTTCGTCGTCCGTGCGAACGCCAGGCAGTGGAGGGAGGGATGCCATAGTGGACGGATCTACAAAGTCATGCGGAGGGCATAAGCTACCGCCATCACAGTGCGGCCCCATGCCTCGACGGGCGCCTGTATAACTCTCAGTACTTTGCGTTACGCTGAGCTAAGCGAGATCGACCTCTGTCGTGGCGAATCTCTAGCGCAACATCGTTGCTGAACTGCTGGAAGCAGCGACAAACCAAAGCGGTTCCGCGAGCGCAAGCTTTTTTACGCTGGCTTTACAACGAACTTATTGACAAGTTATCCACAATGTCGCATCTTGCTTGTTTTTAATAGCTTACGATCGTCACATGCATCACCTGGTGGCCGACTTGGCGCCGATCGATGTCTATCAGACCGCTAAAATCCACGCAGCCCAGGCACGAAGTCGTCCTGCAAAGACTTGCATTCCGTATTTAGCCAACTTTGTATCCGAGCGTAGGCTACGTTGATCGGGTCCGAGCCTCAGAGGAGGATTCACCACTTCGTCGCAACAAACCATCGCATCGTCTTTTCTGATACCAGACGACACGTCGGCCGGCAGGCGCATCGACCTGACCAGGGTGGGATGCGGAATCGTAAGGCGCTCCGACATATCTTCGATCAGGCGACGGAACCCGGCATGGCGTTGGAAGAGCGGGCGCGAAGGACTCGCGGCTCAGAGCAAGGAATGAACAAGGACGCTACTGAAGGGCCCGTTTTGGTAACGACAACCGCCGTGAAATGCGTCGGGAACAATTACAGTCGTTCCGCCACCACCGGCTCTGGAATATTTCTATGTTTTTACAGACAAGCTTGTTACGAGAATACATACGTGTCACGGCATGAATGATGCTGACCGGTAGATGCTTTTCTTGCGGCCCGTAGGTGCGCAGAGAGAACCCTACTACTCCATTGATATGACTTCGTCAGCTCAGCCCGACCGGCAATATGTCACGGTAAAGCGGGCCGATCCGGCGTCCAGCGCGTACATCGAAGCGGCGCTCGCACGGTTGCGAGCCGCGGGTTTGCGAATCACCCAGCCGCGGATCCGACTGCTCACGGAACTGAGCCGGCGGGGCGAACCGATGTCGATCGAGGAGTTGCATCAGGCGATTGGAGCCGACGATTGCGACGTGGTCACAGTGTACCGCTGCATGTCCACCTTCGAAGACCATGACGTGGTGCGCAGAAGTTACCGATACAGCGGCACGACCTTGTACGAGAGGAAGCTTGGAGAGCCGCCGAGATACCGGGTCGTGTGTAAATCCAGCAATCGCGTCGACCAAATCGATGCGGAAGACGCAATCCGGCTCGAGGAGGCGATTCGGGAAATCGAGGCGACGCTCCGCGGAAAGGGCTACACGCAAATCTCGCACATCGTGGAGTTCTTCGCGATCTACCCTGAACCACCCGAGAAGGGACTCAGCGCTCCTGCTGTGCTGCGGGGCGAAACCGGAGAATCAACAGCCGGCACCTGAACGCGCTATCAACGCCCGCGGAGCGAGAGGGGCGCCGGCATTGCAGGAATGACCCGGGCCTTACATACGCGAAACCGCTCGTTGACGTGCTCCAGGGTGTTTTCGCCATCCACGCCCGACTTCACGGCATCCGAGAGTGCTCCCTCATGGAATCCGGTGCTGTCCTCGTAACCGTCCTTGGCCGTCCGAAAGGCTCTGACAGTCACGAACGCAGCGACCAGCAGTGCCAGAGTGAGGGAAGAAGCAATTAACAGCAGCATGGCGGAAAGAGACTGGAGTCCGGAACAGCCACTACGTAACGACACCAAGACTTGAAAATTGAGCGAAAAGAGCGGCAAAAGCTGTTGGCGCGGGCCAACACACTTCCTGCCGAGCCGCGACCAGAGCGTCTCTGATCGGCTCAGGGCCAACTATCTCCGCAGGAGAAACAGCGCATTGTAACCAGTTAGCAATCATAGCTGGAAAAAGCAAATCCACGCTACGGCGCGTTTTCCGCACGCCCAGGTCAACCTGCCTCGGCGGGCAATGTCCGGAGCAAGGCTTCCGCCGAAACGGCCGCGAACGCCTGGCGCAAGTGCACCCGCCTACGGCAGCTCTTCGACGCGAAGCCGGCGGTACTCCATCTGGCCGCGGTCGCTCTCCAATCCGATCGGGCCATCTGCCGGAACCGGCATCGCATCCACCAGCACTTCGCCATTGCAGGTGGCATGTGCCAGGCCGCCCTTCACCGTCACGACGATTTCATTCCACTCGAGCGGACGATACCTCTTCGAATTCGAGAACGGCCCCGTGAGCAGGAAGTCGCGGCACTGGAGTTGCGGCTCGCGAATGAAGATCCCGCTGTCGGCATTCGGAGCAGCGCGGAACTCCAGCTTCAGGATGAAATCCCTCGGAAAGGTCCGCGTCGTCCACAGCTTCTTGTACTGGCGGGCCGGGTGCGCTGCCGTCACCACGATCCGATCGTTCGTGGCGAGATAGCGCGCATCGTCGCTCGACCGTTTCCCTTCGAGCGCGGGCTCGCCTTCGTAATGCCAGCCGCTCAGGTCACGCCCATTGAACAGGCTCGCGAACCCCGGCTCCGGAGTGAACTCTTCGGGCCAGGCGGGCACGACTCCGACTGTCTCGAGAACCGGGCGCAGCGCCGCCGCCCACTTCGCGTAGCCCACGGCGTTCGGGTGCAGGAGATCGGAAAACTCACCGGGTTTGGCGTCGCCTTTGGGGTCCGCAAACAGCGCGTAGGTGTCGAGGGGCGTCACCTGCGGCTGGTCGGCGATCACGCCGGCGTAAAGCTCGTTCATCTTCTGAATCTGCGCAGCCGGCCGTTTCATCGTCAGCGAACTCGGCATCACGTCGCAGAGGATCACCGGCATCTTCGGATCGTGCTCCCGCAGCGCCGCCAGAATCAGCTTCAGATTGCCGGCCGCGTCTTCCGGCGAGCCCCACTCCTCGAGATCGTTGGTTCCGATCAGCAGCACGACCGCCCGGGGGTTGAGCCGGATCACGTCGTCCTGCAGCCGGATCAGGACGCCGCGGGTCGTGTCGCCACTGATACCCCGGTTGGCGATCTTGATGTTTGGAAACAAGCCGCCGACGTCCCACCAGCCCTGCGTGATCGAATCGCCGAGCAGAACGATCGCCCCCTGGTCGCGCTCGACCTGCTTTGCCCACGCGCTGCGCCGCTCGCTCCAGAGCTGCTGGAACCAGTCGAAGCGCCGGATCGGGCCTGCGCCGGGCAGCCCGGCGTCGGTCGGTGGGATCTGAAACTGCGCCTCCGTCGCGGAAGGCGCGGCCGCGCTCACGGCCGCGGCATTCCGGGGCGCGAAGGACAGGACCAGCGTGAGGCCAAGAACAAGCGTGAGATGGGTTTTCATGCGGGGTTGGGCGGCGACGTTGCCGAACTCCGCCAACTCACGCAAACGCGATTCTTTCCCGTTCCACTCCCGGCAGCCCAGCTCGACACCACCCTACCGCCGTTCCTCCCCAACGCTTCAGTGCGCCAGCCAATTTGGACAATGTCATATAATGTATGACAATCTCCCCCGCTGCGATCGCCTCGTTCGCGAGCGCGAGCAGCAACGCAACCGCGGCGTGGGAGCGGGCGGCCCGGGTGGGAGCGGCGAACAGCCTCGCGGCCGTCGGGGCCGGCGCGCGTCAGGCGAACAGCTCGTCCGGCTGGAAGAAGCGCGCGAGTTCGATGCGCGCGTTCTCGTCGCTGTCCGAGGCGTGCACGACGTTCGTCATCGCCTCGGTGCCGAAGTCACCGCGGATCGTCCCCTTCGGCGCTTTTCGCGAATCGGTCGGCCCAAGCAGGTCCCGCACGCGCTGAACGATATTCTCACCCTGCAGCGCCATCGCGATCACCGGACGCGAACTCATGAACTTCTCGATCTCCGGATAGAACGGCCGGCTGGCGATGTGCGCATAGTGCTCCCGCAGCACCGGCGCGGTGAGTCGCATCATCTTGCAGCCGATGACGTCGAAGCCGGCGGCCTCGAACCGGCTCAGCACCGTGCCGACGATGTGCTTGTCCATGCAATCGGGCTTAAAAATGATGAATGTTTTCTGCATATCGCGGCTGAACCTACGGCTCGGCGTTGGATTGGGAAGCATGGAATTCGCCCCGGCCCCGAGGCGCCGACCGAGTTCGAAACATCCCGCGCTCCGCCCGGACTGCGCCACACACCTTCCGTCGTCTCGCGAAATTCCCGGCACGATGCGCTGCGGGCAAATCTTCCGGGATCGGAAATCAACCCAGCGCGGACTGCAACGCGAGGTCCAGCGTCGGGTGCCGAAACGCGTAACCGGTTTCCGCGAGCCTCGTGGGGAGCACCCGCTCGCTGGCCAATAGGGTCGCGTCGGCCAGCTCGCCCAAAACGAGGCGCAGGACGGCGGCAGGCACGGGGAGCAGCGCCGGCCGGTGCAACGCTCGCGCCAGCACGCGGGTGAACTCCGCATTCGTCACCGGCTGCGGCGAGACCACGTTGACGGGTCCGCGGCAGGCTGGCTGAAGGATGGCGTGGGCGATCGCACCAACCGTGTCCTCGAGGCTGATCCAGCTCATCCATTGCCGGCCGTCTCCGATCCGGCCGCCAAGCCCGGCGCGAAAGACCGGCCGAAGCTTCGCCAGCGCGCCGCCGTCCGCCGCCAGCACGACGCCAAACCGCAGGCAGCAGGTTCGGATCCCCGCGGCGTTCGCCGCGGCGGCATCGGCCTCCCAGGCGCGACAGACGTCGGCGAGAAACCCGCTGCCCGCGCCGCTGCTCTCGGTCAGCACCTCGTCGCCGCGATCGCCATAGATCCCGATCGCCGACGCATTGACCAGCACACCCGAAGGACGGGAACACTGGCCGAGCGCCGACACGAGCGTACGCGTGGCGTTGACCCGGCTGTGCAGAATCGCGTCCCGGCGCCGGTGCGTCCAGCGACCGGCGGCGACGTTTGCACCGGAAAGATTCACCACGGCGTCGAAGCCTTCGAGCGCGCCCCGGTCGAGCTCACCCGAGTTCGGGTGCCACGCGATCTCGTCCGGACCCGCCGGCGGGCGGCGCACGAGGACGCTGACGGCATCGCCCCGCGATCGCAGCCAGCCGGCCAGCGCGCGGCCGATCAGTCCCGAGCCGCCGGCGATCAGGATGCGGCGCGGCACCGGCGATCCGGCGCGGGCAGGCAGCGAGTTATCAGACGAGGACATGATTGGCGACCGTGGCGATGGCGCGCGTTGAGCCGGGCGGTTTGAAAAACTGCAGTGGAGGCGGCGGGGGCCGGCGGCAGGCAATCCGCTCTGAGACCGGTGCCGTCCTTTCGTTCGCCTCCTCCGTCCTGCGCTAGAGCGCCTCGCGATACAACGACTCGTACCCGGCGGCGGCCACCTTCCAGCCGAAGTCGCGCGCCATCCCCCGCTGCCGCACCGCCTCGAACCGGGGCCGGTCCGCGTGCAAGGCCATGGCCCGGTTGAGCGCGTCGAGCAGCGAGGCGCTGGTCGGTTCGCACATCAACCCGGTGCCCGTGTTCGGGTGCTCGTCGACATCGGTCACCGTATCCACCAATCCGCCGACGCGACTCACGATCGGAACGGTGCCGTACAATTGCGAATACATCTGATTCAGCCCGCACGGTTCGAACAACGAAGGCATCACGAAGAAATCGCTGCCCGCCTCGATGAGATGACTCAGCGATTCGTCCAGTTTCGCGCTCAGCGCGATCTTGGCCCGCGCCCGGGCAACGAGCGCATGAAGCGCGTCCTCGTATCTGCGCTCGCCCGAACCCAGCACGACCAGCCGGCAATTCTGCGTCAGGAAGAACGTCTGGTTGGCGAGAATCAGGTCGATGCCCTTTTGCTCGGTCAGCCGGCACACCATGCCGAACACCGGGGCGGTCGGGTGCGGCTCCAGGCCGAAGGTCTTCAGCAGTTCGGCGCGACAGGACTGCTTGCCCGCCAGATTGCCCGCGGAATAGCGGACCGGCAGCAGCGGATCGCTCGCCGGGTTCCAGACCTGCGTATCCACGCCGTTGAGCAGCCCGACGATGTCTCCGGCCCGCGTCTGCACCACGCCCTCGAGCCCGCACCCGAACTCCGGCGTCTGGATCTCCTGCGCGTACTGCGGGCTGACGGTGGTCAGCCGGTCCGCGAAGAGGATCCCCGCCTTCATGAAGCTCACCTGCTCGTAGAACTCGATCCCGTCGACGCTGTTCAACTCGTCCGGCAGATTGGTGCGCGCAAACACGGCGCGCGGGAACACGCCCTGAAAGGCGATGTTGTGGATCGTGAAGACCGTCTTGATCGCGAGCGCGAGGCCGTAGCGGCGCTCCGCCTCGCGCAGCAGGACCGGCAGCAGGCCGCCCTGCCAGTCGTGCGAGTGCACGACGTCCACCTGCATGTCGGCGAGCCGCAGTGTCTCGACGACTCCCTTGCAGAAAAAAATGAAACGGTCGGCGTTGTCCTCGTAATCCCGCTCGCCGTTGCCGTACGGCGCCCGCCGGTCGAAGAACTCCTCCCGGCAGATCAGGAAAACCGTGAGGTTCGGGCGCGGCGAAAACACCCGGACGTCGCCCGACAAAAACTGGTTTCCCATCTCGATCTTCAGCCGGAACCGCCGCTCCGCCTTCGCCGCGTGAGGGTGCTCGAGCGCCGCGCGATAACCGGGCAGAAACACCGCCACATCCTGCCCGCCATCCGCCAGCATCCCCGCGAGCGATGCGACCGCATCCGCGAGTCCCCCCGTCTTCACGTAGGGGAACAATTCACTGGCGGCATGGACGATTTTCATCGCGCACAGCTAATGGGCGCGGTTTCGTCAGTCCAATCTCAAAGCACGTCCGGTGCGCCGGCGGCAGCTTCTTTTCATGACCCTTCGCGAACGTTTGCTCGGCCTGCTGGCTGACTCCCGCTATACCCCCGCCACCGAACCGGAACTGCTGCGGAAGCTCGGCCTCACCAAGAAGCGTCAGGGCGCTCTCGCCCACGAGATCCGGCTGCTCGAGGCTGGCGGGAAGGTGGCCCGCTCGCCGGACCGCCGGCTTCGGCTCCGCGGCCGCCCGGCCGAATCCCGCCCGGCCACCGAGCCGCCGCGCAAATTGTTCACGCCGGCGCGCCGCGGATCCGCGGTCGCCCCGGTGGCGGCGATCCCCGCCGCGGCCGTGCCGCCGCCGGCCGGCGAGCCTGCCGCGCCGCTCCGGCTGAATCCCGGCGAAATCGCAGGACGGATCCAGTTTCGCGCCGGTGGCTCCGCGTTCGTGATACCGGAGGGCGGGCCGGCGGCGCGCGCGGCCGACGCGTCGGTCCAGATCTTTCCCGAGGACACCCACGTGGCGCTGCCGGGCGACCGGGTGGTCGTCCGGATTTTCGCCGGGCGCAAGGGCAAGCGGCCGGGCGAGCGGGTCGGCGGAATCGTGCGCGTGCTCGAACGCGTGCGGCCGACCATCGTCGGCGACCTGCGCCGCGCCGGGCGGGACTTCATCGTCGCCGCGGACGATCCGCGCTTCGTCTACGAGATCCGCGTCGACGACCCGGCGCATTCGCCGGTGCGGCCGCCACCGCAACCCGGCGACAAGGTCGTGGTGCGGCTGCGCGACTGGACGCGCCGCCACGATCCGCTGGCGGGCGAAATCGTCGCGCGGCTCGGCCGCACGCACGAGCCCCGGGCCGAGTTGCTGGGCATTTTCCAGAAATTCAACCTGGCGACCGAGTTTCCGGCCGACGTCGAGCGCGAGGCGGCGGCGCTGCCCGACCGCGTGCAACCGCGCGATCTGGCGCACCGGCTCGATTACCGCGACCGCGCCGTGTTCACGATCGATCCCGACGACGCGAAGGATTTCGACGACGCGCTGTCCTACGAACCGCTGGAAAACGGGGCGGTGCGCGTCGGCGTGCACATCGCCGATGTCTCCACTTACGTGCGACCGGGCACGGCGCTCGACCGCGAGGCCCAGCGCCGCGGCAATTCCACGTACCTCGTCGGCGTCGTCATCCCGATGCTGCCGGAGAAGCTTTCGAACGGGCTGTGCTCGCTGGTCGAGGGACAAGACCGGCTGTGCAAGGCGGTCTTCCTGACCTTCGCCCGGAACGGGCGGCTCCAGGACACGGCGTTCGCCAATTCCGTCATCCGGAGCCGCAAGCGCCTGACGTACAAGCAAGCCTACGCGCTGCTGTTCGAGAACGACCTCGACCGGATTCGCGCACTTCCGCTGCCGCCCAAGCACCAGACCGGATCCACCGGCCGGGCGCTGACGACGTTGAGCGACGCGGAGCTCGTCGATCTGCAGTCGTGGGTGCGGGCGCTCTGGAAGATCGCCAGCCGGCTGCGCCGCGAACGGTTCGCTCACGGCAGCCTCGATCTCGACATGCCGGAGACCAAGATCTTCGTCGACGAGCAGGGCTACGCCGACCGGCTGGAGAAGGTGGAGCACGACGAGAGCCACCAGCTGATCGAGGAGTTCATGCTCGCCGCGAACGAAGCGGTCGCGCGCCTGACCCGCACGAGTTCGCTGCCGTCGCTCTACCGGGTGCACGATGATCCCGATCCCGACAAGCTTGACGAATACCGGCAGCTCCTCGCGACCTTCGACATCCACACCGGCGACCTGACCCGCCGCGAGGCAGTGGTGAAGCTGCTGGAGACGCTGCGAACGCACCCGCAGGGCTACACGCTGCGCACGCAGCTGTTGCGCAGCCTGAAGAAGGCGGCGTACCGCGCAACCGCCGACGGGCACTACGGGCTGCACAAGAAGGACTACACCCATTTCACGTCTCCGATCCGCCGGTACTCCGATCTCGTCGTGCACCGGGTCCTGGAGCAACACCTTGCGAAGCACGGCGGCCAGGGCGCCGGCCACCGGGGGGCGGGGTACAACCTCGGGCATGTCCAGAGCCTCGGCGAGCACCTGAGCCTGACCGAGAT
Source organism: uncultured Verrucomicrobiae bacterium (assembly GCA_963705935.1). GTDB lineage: Bacteria > Verrucomicrobiota > Verrucomicrobiia > Opitutales > Opitutaceae > Opitutus. The sequence continues at coordinate 2,055,789 of OY970130.1, forward strand.
CAACAGCGCCGAGGCCGAGCGCGACAGCGTGAAGATCAAGCTGCTCGAGTTCTTCGAGCGCGAACTCGGGAAGAAGAAGAAGACCCATTTTGCGGCCGTCATCACGGATGTGCGGCCGAACGGTTTCTTCATCGAGCTGGTCGAGTCGATGACCTTCGGGTTCGTTTCGACGGCGCGGCTCAACGACGACCACTATGTGCCGAACAACGCCGGCACGATGCTGACCGGCCGGCGCACCAAGCGCCGGTTCGCGCTCAACGGCCGGCTGGACGTGGTCGTCGAGCACGTGGACCGTTTCAAGCGGCTGATCGACTTCCGGCCGGCCAACTAGCCGTTGCAAGGCGCGGGCGGCAGCCGCCGGCGGTTTGGATCGCCTGCGAGCAGGCTCCTACCCCCGATCGCGCTACACCTGCACCCCGGCCGCGGTGCTCTTCGTCGGAAAATCGGGTGACTGCTCGGATCGGCTGGAAGCAGGCTCCTTCGGTCGTGCGGCTGCGTGGACGGACATTCATTCGCAAGTACGGTCTTTATGCCGCGAGACCGGCACCTGGAGCGAACGGGACGCACGCCAACAACATGACTCATCGGGGTTTTCCCGATATGAGTGTGTGGGCGGCGAGTCAAAGGGCCGCTAATCTTTCGTCGACGCCGCCGAATCGGCTCGTCGGCGGCCGCCTCCGTTCTACACTGCCGCGACGAAAACTGACCCGATGAAGACCGCGCTCCCGGCCAACTCCGCGCAGCCCGCCGCGACCTCCCCATCGACGGGGTCGGGGATCGATTCGTCCCCCGCGGCGACGCCGCACTGGAATCTGCCGCACAACTGGGCTCGGATCGCGCGCGCGGCGCCACCGAAACGGTCGGCGACCGAGCGGGTCGCGGACTTTCTCGAGATCTACAGCGAGTACGACGAGGCAACCGCCCGCGAACAGGCGAGCCGCTGCATCCAGTGTCCCGAGCCCTCCTGCATGCAGGGCTGCCCGCTCGCAAACCGGATTCCCGAGTGGCTGGCGCTGACCGCCGAGGGGCACTTCCTCGAGGCTGCGACGCTGTCGCGTTCGACGAGCAACATGCCGGAACTCTGCTCCCGGGTTTGTCCGCAGGAGAAGCTGTGCGAGGGCTCGTGCATCCTGAACGGCCGGGGTGAGCCCGTCGCGATCGGAGCCGTCGAGCGCTTCATCAACGAGTATGCGTTCCGGCTGGACGCGGTCCAGGGCACGGTGGCGCAGCCCAACGGCCTGAGCGCCGCGGTGATCGGTTCGGGGCCCGGCGGCCTCGCCTGCGCGGATGAACTCGCGCGACTCGGTTATGCCGTGACCGTGTTCGAGTCGCAGCTCCTCCCGGGCGGCCTGCTCGTCAACGGCATTCCCGCCTTCAAGCTGGAGAAGCATCTGGTGACGCGTCGCATCGACGTGCTGAAGCAGCGGGGCGTGCGGTTCGAGCTCGGCGTGCGCGCGGGATGGGATCTTTCGCTGGCGCAGCTGCGGCGCGAGCATCACGCGGTGTTCATCGGTTTCGGCGCCCAGCAGGCCAAGGCGCTCGATGTCCCCGGAGCGCAGTTGCAGGGCATCCACCAGGGTCTGCCTTTTCTCATCCAGAAGAACGTGGACTTCCCTTACGAGGGACCGGTGATCGACGTCGCCGGCAAGCGGGTCGCCGTGCTCGGCGGCGGTGACACGGCGATGGACTGCCTGCGCACCGCGATCCGGTCGGGTGCGACCGAGGCCGTCTGCCTCTACCGTCGCGATTTCGCGAACATGCCCGGCAGTCGCAAGGAGTTCGCCAATGCCCTCGAGGAGGGCGCCCGGTTCGAGTTCCTGACCAACCCGGTGGCGGTCGAGGGCGACGCGAACGGCAACGTCACCGGCGTGCGCTGCGTGCGGATGGAACTCGGCGCCGCCGACGCCAGCGGTCGCCGCAAGCCCCATCCCGTGGCCGGCTCCGAGTTCGTCGTGCCAGTGGATGTTTTGCTGATCGCGTACGGCTTCGATCCGGTGCCCTTCCCCGAGGGCAGCGATTTCAGCGAGATCAAGACCAACGAATGGGGCGGCATCGTCGTCGATCAGAACCAGATGACCAGCGTCCGCGGCGTCTTCGCCGGCGGCGACTCGGTGCGCGGACCGAGCCTCGTGGTGCACGCGGTGCGCGACGCCCGTCGCGCCGCCCAGGGCATCCACCGGCTCCTGCTGCCGGCGTTCGTGAATCCGCCCGTGAGTTCCTCGGGACTGGTCCGCGAGTAGGCGGCCGGCCGGCTTTCGGCCGCCCGGAGGTTGCGCCCGCCGGGAAGGTCCTTAGTTGTTGCCCGATGAAACACTACGATTTCCCGGCAAAATTCCGCGACCTGTACCAGCTGGCGGTGGCGCTGTACGCGAAGGGCAGCCGCGGGGCCGACACCTACTTCAATCCGGACCAGCGGGCGTGGCTCGCGGAGAACGGAATCACGCCGCAGTATCTCTACGACTACGCGGAGGACCAGGTCGGCTCCGGCGAGCCGGGCTACGACCACGCGCTGGCCATCGAGCTGGTGCGCCGCGACTATTTTCTGAACGTGCAGCACGGCACGCCATCGCGCCAGGTGCTCGACGAATCCTCGCTGCCCGCCAAGACCGACACGGTCCGCGGGATCGAGTGGCTGCCGCGGATCATTCCGAAGGCGAAGGCCAAGCTGCGCGGCGAACTGCCGGCGTCGCTGATGTACTGCTGCGGCGGTGACCGGCGGTTTCTCAAGACGCACGACATCCTGGCCGCCGAATTCCTGAGCCTGGTCTGGCGCCACGAGGGCAACGACTCGGCGATCGTCGAGTGGGTCGTCGCCCGCAGCGGCCGGAAGCAGGCCTAGCCCAGGCCTGGCTGGCGCCCGGCCGCGCCGTCCGCAAGTTCCGCGAGCCGGCTGAAGGGTTCGACCCCTCCAGCGAGCATCGGTCCGCCCCCTTCCCGTCCGGCCTTCGGCGGAAAAGGGAAACTCGGCGTTCGCGCCAGGCAGGAGCTGAAATCGGCCGTGCCGGTCCAGTGGAACCGTGCGCCGACGATTGTTCGTATTGCGAACATCGCCCTGAAATGGCTGGCCGGGGTGGATGTTCGTATTGCGAACATCGCACGGAGTGTCTTCTCGCGGGCCCGTCCTGCGGTCATCGCGCGGCGGGCTGCGCGGGCCGGGATAATCCCGACGTGCCGATCCGGTGTTTCGCGGTCGCGGGGCGTCACGCGCCGTTCGCGGACACTGGGATCGTGCGTCCGGAGGAGGCGCGACTTCTCCGCGTGCCGGAGGATGAACGACTTCCCGTCGCGCCAGCGCTGGCCTGCGGCGCACCGCGGCAGCCGGGCGGTGAGCTGTGATCGCCGCCGCGGCTGCTGGAGCGCCAACGCGGGCGGTCGCATCCTTTTTTGCCGTCCGACGTCGGTCGGTTGACTCTCGTTTTTCTCAGATCACGCTACTCGCGTACGGCTCCCCCGGGCCGCGGTTTCCTTCCACTGACATGAGCAAATACCCTCTGCATGTTAACGGCCGGTCGCGCACTGTCGACGTGGCCTCCGACACTCCGCTGCTTTGGGTGCTGCGCGACCACCTCGATCTGGTCGGCACGAAATTCGGCTGCGGCATCGGCCAGTGCGGCGCGTGCACCGTGCACCTCGATGGTGTGCCGACACGCGCCTGCCTCACTCCGGTGTCGACCGCAACCGGGATGAAGATCACCACGATCGAGGGGCTCGCGGCGGATGGGGAGCATCTGACGCCGGTGCAGCAGGCCTGGGCCGAGTTGGACGTGCCGCAATGCGGATACTGCCAGGCCGGGCAGATCATGACGGCGGTTGCCCTCCTGAAAAAGAATCCGCATCCGAGCGACGCCGACATCAACGACGCCATGGCCGGGAACCTCTGCCGCTGCGCGACCTACTACCGCATCCGGCAGGGCATTCACCGCGCGGCTGAGATCGCCGCCGCCGGCGCGAGCAAGGAGGCCGTGTCATGAACACCCCTACTCTTTTCAGCCAGCCGCTCGACCGGCGCGGGTTCATCAAGCTGTCGGCGCTGGCCGGCGGTGGCCTGGTGATCGGCTTCCACCTTCGCGGCGCGGGCAGCGCGTTCGGCGCCGAGACCGCCGGCGAGGCGAACGAGACCCCCGCGGGCGATTTCATTCCAGGCGCGTACATTCGCATCGCGCCGAGCGGCAGGATCACGCTCGTCTCGAAGAACCCCGAGTGCGGCCAGGGCATCAAGACTTCCCTGCCCATGGTCGTGGCGGAGGAACTCGGAGCTGACTGGAAGGACGTCACCGTCGAGCAGGCAGACCTGACGCCGGCCTACATGACGCCCTGGTACGGTGCGGGGGGCAGCACCTCCACGCCCAATCACTACGATCTCTTCCGCCGCGCCGGCGCGACCGCGCGCACCATGTTGATCACCGCCGCGGCGCGGACCTGGAAGGTCCCGGAGTCGGAGTGCTACGCCGAGGGCTCCGCCATCCACCACCGCCCCACGGGCCGGACGCTGACGTACGGCGCGCTCGTGGCCAAAGCCGCGCTGCTGCCGGTGCCGGACGAGAGCAGCGTCCGGTTGAAGGACCCGTCCGACTTCCGGCTGATGGGCAAACGCATTCCGGGGGTCGACAATCCGCGGATTCTCACTGGCCAGCCGCTGTTCGGCATCGACATGAAGCTGCCGGGCATGCTCTACGCCGTTTACGAGAAATGCCCGGTGTTCGGCGGCCGGCCGACGAGCGCGAACCTCGACCGGATCAAGTCGATCCCGGGAGTGCGCGACGCCTTCATCCTCGCCGGCACCGACAACGTGAACGGACTCATGCCCGGCGTGGCGATCGTCGCCACCTCGACCTGGGCCGCGTTCAGCGCGCGCCAGAAACTCCGGGTGAACTGGGACGAGGGGAAGACGGCGGCGGAAAGCTGGGACGACTTCGTGGCGAAAGCGCAGGAGATCTCGCAGCAGCCCGGCGCCACCCAGCTGCGCCGCGACGGCGACGTCGCCGCCGGCCTGCGCGGCGCGGCCCACGTGGTCGAGGCGACGTACACGTACCCGTTCATTTCGCACACCGATCTCGAGCCCCAGAACTGCACCGCGCATTACCGCGACGGCGGTTTCGAAATCTGGGCTCCAACACAGAACCCGGGTTCCGGCCGCCAGCTCGTCAGCCAGACGCTGGGCGTGCCGGAGGAAAAGATCCTGGTCCACGTCACCCGCATCGGCGGCGGCTTCGGGCGCCGGCTGAGCGGCGACTACATGGTCGAGGCCGCGGCCATCGCCCAGCGCGTGAATGCGCCGGTGAAACTCACCTGGAGCCGCGAGGACGACATGCGCCATGATCATTTCCGGCCGGGCGGATTCCATTTCCTCAAGGCGGGCGTGGACGGCGCCGGCAAGGTCGTCGCGTGGCACAATCACTTCGTCACCTTCGGCAACACGACGGCGAGGGCGGGCAGCGGCGGCTGGATGTCGGGCGACGAATTTCCCGGGCGCTGGGTGCCGAACTACCAGCTCGAGGCCACTACGCTGCAGACAGGGGTGCCGATGGGGCCGTGGCGCGCGCCGGGGAGCTGCGTCTTCGCCTGGGTGGCGCACAGCTTCATCGACGAGCTGGCTACCGCGGCGAATCGCGATCCGCTCGAGTTCCGGCTCGAACTGCTCGGCACCCGCGACGTCGTGCCCGCCTCCGGCGCCAACGCCGGCCCGCCCTACAACGTCGCCCGGATGCGGGCCGTGCTGCAGGAGGTGGCCCGTCTCGCCGGCTGGCGGAAGCAGCTGCCGCGCGGACAGGGCCAGGGCATCGCCTGTCACTTCAGCCACCGCGGCTATTTCGCCCAGGTGGCCGAGGTCACGGTCGCGCGGGACGGGACGCTCAAGGTCGACCGCGTGGTCAGTGTGGGCGACGTCGGAGCGCAGATCATCAATCCCAGTGGCGCCGAGAACCAGGTGCAGGGCTCGATCATCGACGGGCTCGGGGCCGCGCTGTTTCAGGAACTGAATCTCGAGCGCGGCCGGATCGTGCAGGGCAATTTCAACGAGTACCCGATGATCCGCATGCCGGATACCCCGGCGAAGATCGAGGTGCACTTCCTGCGGACGAATTATCCGACGACCGGGATGGGCGAACCGGCGCTGCCGCCGCTCGCGCCGGCCGTGTGCAACGCGATCTTCGCGGCCACCGGAAAGCGCCTCCGCACGCTGCCGCTGAGCAAGAGCGATTTGAGCTGGACCTGAGTTGTGGCGCGAGCGAGCTCGCGGCCTACGAATCCGTTTCGCACACGAATCCGTTCTCGTAGGCCGCCTGCTCGCAGGAGCGGTTTGGGGTGCGAAGGAGCCGTTGTGGCGCGAGCAAGCTCGCGGCCTACGGGCCCGACCCACTCGCGCCCGATGCTCGCCTGCCCGCGTTGACGCTCCGGCGGACCTCGTCACAGTTGGCTCATGGCCCAACGCGACTACCTTCTCCGGCTGATCGAGCAGGCGGCGCAGTTGCTCGCCCGCGCGGTCCAGCAGCGCGAGCAGCGGGCGCCGCAGGAGGCGCTGCAATCGGTCATGGCGGCGTGCGAGCGGCTGTTCGGCATGGAGGCCGTGCAGCTGTTCCAGTTCACACCCGACCAGCACGTCCTGATGCTGGCCGAGCGGGAGACGGACGACGTCGCCCGCAACAAGATCTTCATGTATGCGGCGCTGACCGCGGAAGCGGGGCGGTGCTATGAGATGCTGGGGCAGCCGCGGCTGGCCCAGCTCTCGTTCCTGAACGCCCTCCGCGTCGGGCTGAAGGCGCGCCTCCAGTACCCGGCCGATGCGCTGCCGGATTACGCGCCCCGCACGCCCGACCTGCTGGCCCGGCTGCGCGACACGACGCTCGACGTGGAAACGACCGCGCTGCTCGCGGCGGCGAGCGAGGCCGGCCACCGCGCCTAGCGGATTTCGTTCGCCGGCGGGCCGGCCGAAAGACTCTCAGCCGCCATTCCGCCCAGCCGCGCAGCCGGACACGACCGGCCACGGACGCGTATCCCTGGATCGACTCCGCGATCACGGTCCGTATCGTCGGCGCTCCATGTCACGCCTGCCCCTCGTTTTGCTCTCTCTTGCCCTGGTCACCGGCACCGGGCGCGCCGATCCCGCCCCGCTGCCGAGAAGCACGCCGGAGGCGGAGGGGATGGACTCCGCGGGAATTCGCGGGCTCGTCGAGGCGCTGAACGACCGCATCGATTCCGTCCACAGCCTCATGCTCCTGCGCCACGGCCGGGTCGTGGCCGAGGGCTGGTGGTCGCCCTACTCCCGCGACGACGTTCATATCCTGTATTCCGTGACGAAGAGCTTCACCTCCACGGCCATTGGCTTCGCCGCGCAGGAGGGCCGGCTGACGATCAACGATCACGTGCTGTCCTTCTTTCCCGAACTCGCCCCCGCGCATCCCTCCGCGAATCTCCGGGCGATGCGGATCCGCGACCTGCTGCGGATGAACTCCGGCCATCAGAAGGACACGATCGACCGGCTGCGCACGCATGCGGACGGCGCCTGGCGCAAGGCCTTCCTGGAACTGGACGTGGAAAACAAGCCCGGCACGCGCTTCGTCTACAACTCCGGGGCCAGCTACATGCTCGCGGCGATCGTGCAGCAGGTCACCGGCCAGACGGTCGAGTCCTACCTCGAGCCGCGGCTGTTCGCGCCGCTGGGCATCGCGCGCCACCCGTGGGGGCTCAGCCGCGAAGGCATCGCACTCGGCGATGGCGGACTCTCGCTGCGCGCGGAGGACCTGGCGAAATTCGGGCAGCTCTACCTGCAAAAAGGAATGTGGCAGGGCCGCGAGATCCTGGCGCCCGGCTGGGTCGCCGCGGCCACCGCGATGCAGACGGCCAACGGCGGCAATCCCGACAGCAATTGGGATCACGGATACGGATACCAGTTCTGGATGAACAAGACCACCGGCTACCGCGCGGACGGCTCCCTCGGCCAGTTCTGCTTCGTGTTGCCGGAGTACGACGTCGTCCTCGTGGTCACGAGCGGCACGGCAAATCTCGCGGGCCTGATGGACCTGGTCTGGCAGCACCTGCTCCCGGCCCTCCGCTACGTCGCTCTGCCACCCAATCCGGCCGAGCAGGCGAAACTCGCCGGCCGCCTGGCCGGGCTCGCGCTGCCGGTGCAGGCCGGCGCCTTCTCTTCCGCGCGGGAGTCCGGCGTGACCGGGCGCACGTATTCGTTTCCCGCCAACGAGCAGGGCATCGCATCGGCGCGGCTCGATTTTTCGGGCGCCCAGCCGGTGATCGAATTCCAGGACGCAACCGGAGTCCACGCCATCCCCTGCGGACGCGGGGTGTGGATTCGAGGACGCACGGGATTCCAGCAGGACATCAGCCGGCTGTTCGACCAGCCCGACCAGGGGATCGCGGCATGTGGCGCCTGGACCGGCCCGGACGTGTTCACCGCGAAATTGTGCTTCGACGAGACGCCGTACGTCGTGACCTACCGGTTCACGTTCGATGGCGAGGATCGTCTCCGGTTGGACATCGAGTACAACGTGCGGTGGGGCCCGACGAAACTCGCGCCGATCGTCGGCACGCGCCGTGACCCGAAGTGACGCGTTCCGCGCAAACCGCCGGCGACCGATCCAATTTGGTGGAGCCGCGGCGCACCGGCTAGCCCGGAAATCTCTCACGGACGGGAGTGTTGCAGCATCCGGATTTCCGTCCGCCTGCGACGGAGCGACTTCGTCGCGGTTGGCCCCGACAAAGTCGGCCCAGAGGGCGGATCTTTCGCGACGTTCGCGAAATATCCGGACTAAAACAACTCGCCCTGCACCGGAAGATTCTCCGCCGGCGGCGTGACGCCCAGGAACGAGCCGTAGCGCTTCAGCCAGTCGTCCAGCTTGGCGAGGTAGTACTGCGGATCGTAGGGCGCCTGCTCCGGATCGTACAGCGACACCGGACGCGCCCGCTGCCAGTCGCTGGCCCCGGCCCGGTTCCCGGCGACGATGTAGTAGCTGACCCGATCGCCCATGCGAGGGCGCGGCGAAAGCTGCAGCGCCGCCTCGGCCGCGGCCCGGCGGGGCTTGCCGCCCTGCTCGATGAACCGCGCGTAGGCGTCCGGGTTCTGGCTCAGCGTTTCGCTCTTCACAATCTGTTCGACCGGCAGCGTCCGCGTGGCCAGGCGTTTCCGGTATTCCTCCAGGCGCACCAGCGGCGAGTCGACGGAGGCGCCGAGCAGGAAGGTGATCAGCTCATCGCTCAGCTTCTTCAAATACGGCTCGATGCCCCGCGACCGCAGGGCGCTGCCGCGCAGGATGACGTGCTCGCCATCGTAGAGCGCGTAGTTTTTCGCCTTGTAGCACCACATCGCCTCGTAGCGCCCGTCGTACTCGAGCTCGATGCCCGGCGGCAGGATCGAGGCGACGAGCGCGAGCAGTTCCTCCGGTTTCTGGTGATAGTGCTCGGACGAGAGGTAGATCCCGTCCGTGTCGGCCTCGAGGATCGTGCAGCCGTGCCGGGCGAATTCGTCGATCAACTTCTGCAGCAGCTCGCGGCCGCGGCGGGTGACCTCGGCGGCGAGCTCGCCATCGCCGAAACGCGCCCCCGAAAAGCCCAGGTATCCGTAGAACGAGTTGATCAGGATCTTGAAGCTGGTCTGCCGAGCCTGCGCCTCCGCGCGTTCCTCCTCCGTCGGCGCGGTGCGCGCCCGCTGTTTGTAGAGGAGCCGGTATTCGCGCAGCCGGCGCAACAGCGGGATGAACACCCCGAGCGTGTCGTTCTTCGGGTTCCGGCCGATGTGCAGCAGCAGGCTCGGGTACAACGAGGCCACGTCGAAGTGCAGCACGTGGCGGAACACGCCCTCCTGGAAACTCCGCGTGTATCCGCCCTCGAACGGCCGCACCTCCGGCGGCAGCGGACACGCCTCCCGGCCATGATAATATTCCTCCAGGAACAGCAGGTCGATTTTCGAGGTGGCGCCGCGCAGGGTCGCCTCCTGCAGCAGGGTTGGAAACGTCCGCACCTGCTCGAAATACGTCGGCAAAAGCTGGTTCGCGAGCCCCTCGGTTTCGCGCAGGTCGTCCTCGAGGTAGGCCCGGAACTTCGCGCGGTCGTGGAGGAACACGTCCTTGATCCGGGGGCCCTCGAGATAGGTGCGCGTCAGGCTGTCCTCCTCGGTGATGCCGAAGTAGACCGCCACCTCCTTCAAGCCGTACGACGTCAGCTCGCGCGTCGTGATGTCGTAGAGCTGGACGAGCAGAAACGTGTCGACGACCGAACGCCCCGGCAGGTCGCAGCGCAGGAAGTCGATCCAGCGCTCGGCGACCTTCAGCCGGCTGCTGCGGAAACTCGCCTTCTGCCCGTACCGCCCCCAGGCGCAGGGCACCCGCAACCGGCGGCAGCGCTGCCGCAGGTAGTCGAGGTCGAACTTGAAGATGTTGTGCCCCTCGATCACGTCCGGGTCCTCCGCCGCGAGCGCCACGTTGAGCGACTCGAGCAGCGCCTTTTCTCCCGCGTCGGTCATCTCCTCCAGCAGCAGGAGACGGTTGCGGCCGCCGCAACGCAGCCCGATCGCGAGCACGCGATCGCCTGGCCGGGCCGGATCGCAGAATCCGTCGTCCGAGGACGCCGTTTCGATGTCGAGCTGGCACCGGCGCAACTGGTGAAACGCCAGGTCGCGATAAAGCCGCTCGCGGTGCTGCAGCAGAAACTGGCTTTCGAGCGGTCGAATCGCATCCACCTGCACCGTGTCGCGCGCCTGACGCAGGAACGCGTCGTACGTCGCGAAATCATCGGCGTGCATCAGCCGGTTGAACGGACTCTCGCCGGTGAGCGGCTCGATGTGCACGGCGCCAACCACGCCTTCGGGCGGAGTGTCGTTCAGCCAGGCGAACGGCCGGAACGACTCCACGCGGTTCTCGCGCGAGCCGTCGGCCAGCGCCACGGTCGTGAGCACCTGACCGTCGGGGTCGAGCCAGACGCCGCAGAGCGATTCGCGGGGTTGGTCCGGCTTCGTCATGGCGGAAGATCAGTGGTTACGCGAAAGCGGTTCCGGCGCGAGCCCCTCGGCAGGCGCGGCGCCCCTTCCGGCGCGAGCAAGTTCGCGGCCTACCCATCGCCTCGTTCGCGGGCCGCCGGCAATTTGGGCGCGAGCGAGCTCGCGGCCCACGCACGGGAAGGCGCGATCGACCGCATCGTAGGCCGCCTGCTCGCAGACGCGGTTCGGGCGCGAGCGAGCCCGCGGCTTGCTCGGCGCCGCGTTGGTGCGACGAGGTTCGCGCGCGGCCCAACGGTCTTTCGCACGCACGTTTCAGAACGGCTTCAGATAGACCATCGACACAGCGACGACCAGCAGCACCGCCCCGATCGACATGAGCAGCTGCGCCTTCTCCCGACGGCGATAGGCCAGCCCCGACAGGGCCGAAAACCCGAGCCAGCAGACCACCTTGACGATGATCCAGCCCATCATGGCGAAGCCGAACAGCCCCTGCCACATCCGGATGCCGGTCAGCAATGCGACCAGCGTCGCGATCCCGGTGGTGATCAGCACGCCCTTGCGCGTCTCCGGCGCGGCGGCAAAGGCATAAAACGTGTAGCCGGCGAGAACGAACAGCGCGGCGACATGAAGCAGGTGCAGGACGTTGGATTCGGCGGGATTCATGGGTGAAGGTCGGGCGGGGCGCCGTCGCGCGTGAACTTCCTCGAGGCCGGCGACTTCGCTTGCCCGGTTCCTCCACCAGCAAGGCCACCGGCCGGCAAAGCGAAAGATAAAATGGACACCCCGCCTGTGCCGTATGCCCAAAGGCTCAAGACCTTTTTAGGTATAGGTGGGCGCCTCCTCCGCAGCGTCTGCTTTCCGATTTACGGCCTAGCATCTTCCGCGACGGGTTCAGCTCCCTTAATCGTTTCAAGGCAAAGAGCAGTTATTGAAAGCACCTCGAACACTACAGGGTGTCGGGCCGGAAGGTAGGAGCACTGGCGGTGCCGTCAAATGCGAACCCGTGATTTCGGCCGACCGCACCGGCCGTCACGATTCGAGGATGCTCGAATCGAGATGCTGGATGATGAGCTCCTGCAACGTCGCCAAAAACAGATAGGCCATGAACGCCTTCCGCACCGCCTCGTCCAGCTGCATCACGTTGACGTCGCCCGTCTCGAGCGTCTCGTCGCCGAAGTCCTTCAGGTAGAGCTCGCGCAGCTTCAGCCGGATCGCCGCGCAGGCGCGCACGATCGGCTCCGCGTTGTCCTCGTCGAGACCGATCACGCCCTCGCTGAAGAATTCGCCGTCGAAGAGCCCGAGGAACACGCGCACGTCGCCCACCTGCCCCGCCAGCAGATCCGCCGTCCACGCCGACTTGAATTCAGGGTCGAGGTCGCGGAGGGCATGAGGGGCCGCCGGGGTTCCGCCGAGGCTGCCGGCCGCCGCCTTGATCACGTCGAGCAGCGGCGCGACGACCTCCAAACTGAGTTTGACCTCAATGCGCTTCATCGGGCTCGAGGACCGTCGTGAGATGCCATTGCTGGAGCGTGAAGGCATAGGCTTCCGCCTTTTCCCGCAGGCCGCTCCACACGATCGAACGGCCCTGTTCGTGCACTTCCATCATGTGGCGGCGCGCCGTCGTGTCGTCGAAGCCGAACACCTTCTTGAACACCAGCACGACGTACGACATGAGATTCACCGGGTCGTTCAGGACGACCACCCGCCAGACTCCCTCCATCGCGAGCGCCGTCTCGCCGCGGGGAGCAGGCGAAGTGTGCGGATTCGACTCCGCCACGATGCGCGGTGGCTGCATTGTCATGCGAGTGCTTCTGGTGGGGGGCATACCGTGCGGGTGGCGCTCCGGCAGGCAAACGGCACCGGAATTTTCCACCGCCGGCCTTCGGCGGGACCTCCGCTCACGTCGCCGCCCGGGCGGCCGCTTCCCGGACCGCCTCGCCGATTCGCGTCTCCGCACCGGCCAGCGGGACCTTGGTGACGTCCTTTTGCGCGCGCCATTTCAGCTCGATCACACCCTCCTTCAGGCCCCGGCCGCCGATGGTGAGGCGGAGGGGAATTCCGATGAGGTCGGCGTCCTTGAACTTCACGCCCGGCCGCTCCGCGCGATCGTCCACCAGCACCTCGGCGCCTGCCGCCTCCGCCGCGGCCGCGAGTTTTCGCGCCAGGTCCATCGCCTCGGCGAGCTGGGGGTCCAGCACGCAGATCAGCACCTGGAACGGCGCGGCGTTCCAGGGCCAGACGATGCCGTCGGCATCGTGGCTCTGCTCGATGACAGCCTGCATCGTGCGGCTGATGCCGATGCCGTAGCACCCCATCACCATCGGATGCGACTGCTTCTGGTCGTCGGTGTACGCTGCCCCGAACCGCTCGGAGTATTTCGTGCCGAGCTTGAAGATGTGACCGACCTCGATGCCGCGCCGGGACTGCAGCGGCTGGCCCGATTTGACGTCCGGCTCGCCGGCGCGAACCCGGCGGAAATCTCCGAAGCGGGTGATCGCGAGATCGCGGACCACGTTCACGTTCCGCAGGTGAAAGCCGTCCTTGTTGGCGCCGGTCGTGCCGTTGCCGATCAGCCGGATGGCTTGATCGGCAAACACGCCCGCGAGCGCCGCCGGATTGCGGATCGTCCCCTCCACCGCGCCGAGGCTGCCGGGCTTCGCGCCCAGCACCGGCTCGATCTCCTCCGTCGTGGCGGCGCGGCACGTCGCAAATCCGAGGGCGCCGAGCTTGGCCTCCTCGAGTTCGTCGCAGCCGCGCAGGAGGACGAGGAACGGCTTGCCGTCGCCGATGTACACGAGGGTCTTGAACTGCCGGTCCGCCGGGACGGAATACGGCGCCGCCTCGAGCGCGGCGATCGTGACGACGCCGGGCGTCGGGAATTCATCGAGCGCTCCGGCCGGCGCGGCGTCGGGCAGGTCCGCGGGCACGAGCGCACTGGTCGCCTTTTCGCGGTTCGCCGCGTAGCCGCTCGCCTCGTTGTAGATCACGTCGTCGTCGCCGATCTCGGCCGGCACCATGAATTCGTGGGAGAAACTCCCGCCCATGACTCCGGTGTCCGCCTCCACCGCGATTGCCGCGGCGCCGACGCGCCGGAAGAACGCCTCGTACGCCGCCTTCATCGCGCGATAGCTCTGGATCGAATGCTCGTCGTCCACGTCGAAGGAGTATGCGTCCATCATGACGAACTCCCGCGCCCGCATCAGCCCGAAGCGCGGCCGGATCTCGTTGCGGAACTTCGTCGCGATCTGGAAAAAGTTCTTGGGCAGGTCGCGGTAGCTGGTGATCTCCGCCTTCACCAGCGGCGTCACCACCTCCTCGTGCGTCGGCCCGAGCACGAACTCCGGTTCGCGCGGCGCGCGGCGCCCTTCGCCGGCGCTGTCGGCGCGAAACATGATCTCCCGCGCCGCGGCCCACCGGGGGCCCTGCTGCCACAGCTCCGCCGGATGCACGTGCGGCATCCACAACTCGATCGCCCCGGCGCGCTCCATCTCCTCGCGGCAGATCTGCGTCAGTTTCTGCATCACCCGCAAACCGAGCGGCAGATACGTGTAGAGGCCGCCGCCGAGTTTCCGGACGAGACCGGCGCGGACCAGCAGCTTGTGCGAGGCGATCTCGGCGTCGGCCGGGCTTTCCTTGAGCGTCGGAATGAAATACTGCGACCAAAGCTTCATGAAGTTGGCGAACGAATCAGCCGGGTCGCGCCGGAGCAACCGTAATTGAAGACACCTGGCCGGCCGTTTTGGCAAGGGACGCCGGAAGGCGCGAGCAAGCTCGCGGCCTACGGCAAACCGATCGCGCGCGAGCAAGCTCGCCGCCTCCAAAAAACCACGCTGCGTGCCTGCACGTGCACTCGCGGTTCATCGGAGCGATCGAGGCGCCGAGGAACTCGGCTTTACGCCGCGCGCCGAACGCTCTTTTCTCCCCGGCGATGTCCGAAGCTCAACGTCCGCGGCGGTTCTGGCCGATGAAATGGGTCATCGTGGCGATCCTCGTTGCGATCGTGCCCTACACGTACCTGCGCTGGCACTATCGGAGGCCGGGCCGCTCGTTCGAGCCGTACCACGACCTCAGGGAGCGCGCGAACACGATGAGGCTGCTGTCCGCCGGCTTTCAGCGGGTCACGCTCCGGGCCGACCGGCCGGCCGATCCGTCCCGGCGGACGGCGGCCGCCGCGTTTTCCGCCGCGCCGGGCGGGCTGCCGGCCCCCCTCGCCTCCACGCTCGTCGACAAGCCGCTGCTGCCCGCGGAGATCGTCTGGGTCATGGCGGCGCCGAGCGCGAACGCCCTCTTCTCGTATCCGATCGAGTTCACCTGCCGCGGAGCAGATGTCCGGCAGCAGCTCGCCGGTGCGCAGCTCTATATCCGCGACGGGGCGATGTTTGTCGTGCCGCAGTTCGAACGCCTCTCCGGCGGATTGCTGGCGCGCAGCCGGGAAACCGTCGTGCGACTGACCGTGCCCGCCGGCACCCTGAAGCCCGGCCGCTACGAAGTGACGCTCGTCGGCGCGACCGCGTCGAAAACCTGGCCGCTGGAAGTGAAGTGAGCTCGCGCGTGGCGCGAGCGGTGGCGAACACCGTGGTCCGCCGCGACTGGCTATTGACGTGCCGCGCGGCTTGACCGAGAACCACCGCACGTTTCATGAGCAACGGCAACGGCCTCTCCTCCCCGACTCCATCCGCCAGCGTGACCGCGCCCACGATCAAGCCGACGGACCTGCGCGGCATTCTCCAGTACGTACCGCGTTTCCGGGGACAGATCTTCATCGTGGCCATCGACGGCTCCATCGTCGGCGACGAGAACATCGGCAATCTCCTGCTCGATCTCGCCGTGCTGCGTTCGCTGGCGATCAAGCTCGTGATCGTGCACGGGATCGGACACCAGCTGCGCGAGCTGTCCATCGCGCGTGACATCCCGATCACGAACGCCGACGGCACCGGCGTGACCGATGCCGCCACGCTGGACCTCGCGATCCGCGCGTCGTCGCGGGTTTCGCACGCCCTCGTCGAGGGGCTGACGCAAAACGCGCTGAAATGCGCCATCACGAATGCCGTGCGCGCCCTGCCGACCGGCATCATCAAGGGCGTCGACCAGCAGTTCACCGGCAAGGTCGAGCGGATCGACAAGGAATTCGTCGGGGAACTCATCGACCACGACGTCATTCCCATCGTTGCGCCCATCGGGTTCGGGCCGGACGGCCGTTCGCTCCGCATCAACTCCGACCTGCTCGCGGCGGAGCTCGCCGAGGCGCTGCACGCCACGAAGGTCCTTTACCTCGCGCCGCTGCCCGGACTCGAGGTCGACGGCAACGTCCGGCGCGAGATGTCGGTCGACGCGGTGCGCAAGCTGCTCGCCGAGCACCCGGAACAGATGAGCGAGGTCACGCGCAGCAAGGCGGCGCATGCCGTGAAGGCGATCGAGACCGGCACGCCGCGCGTGCACATCCTCGATGGCCGCGTGTTCGACGGCCTGCTCAACGAGATCTTTTCGAACGAAGGCGTCGGCTCGCTGGTGTACGGCAACGATTACCAGCAGATCCGGAAGGCCCGCAAAAGCGACGTCCGCCTGATCTACAACCTCACGCGCAACGCCGTCCGCCGCGAGGAGCTGATCCACCGCACGCAGCAGGCGATCGAGAAGAACATCGACCAGTTCTTCGTCTTCGAGATCGACGAGAACATCATCGCGTGCGTCACCCTGTATTTCTACCCGGACAAACCGCAGCTGGCCGAGGTCGGTTCGCTCTACGTCATGCCCTTCTACCACAACCGCGGGATCGGCCGGAAGATGGTCGAGTACGCGGCGATGATGGCGCAGGAACGTGGCGCAACCACGCTGGTCGCGCTCTCGACCCAGAGCTACGGCTTCTTCACCAGCGTCGCCGGGTTCAACGAGACCGACAAATCGATCCTGCCCGAGGCGCGGCTGAAGACGTACGAGGACAGTGGCCGCAATCCGAAGGTGCTGGTGAAGGATCTCGCATAACCTGCCACCGAACCCCGTGAAGCAAAGCATCGTCACCCTGGACATGGAGGGCGTCCTGACGCCGGAAATCTGGATTGCCGTCGCCCAGGCGACCGGACTGCCCGAGCTCAGGCGCACCACGCGCGACGAGCCGGACTACGACAAGCTGATGCGTTACCGGCTCGGGATCCTCGACCGGCACGGCCTGACGCTCAGCCGGATCCAGCAGGTAATCGGCGCGCTGTCGCCGCTGCCCGGCGCGGTCGAGTTCCTGAACGCGCTCCGCCTGCGCGGGCCGTTCCTGATCCTGTCCGACACCTTCGAGCAGTTTGCCCAGCCGCTGCTCCGGCAGCTCGGGTGGCCGACCTTGTTTTGTCACCGGCTGGTGGTCGAGAACGACCGCATCACCGGTTACCGACTGCGCCTGCCGGATCAAAAGCGGCAGTCCGTCGCGGCGCTGCAGCAGCTGCGTTACAACGTGGTCGCGGCCGGCGATTCGTTCAACGACACCTCGATGCTCGTGCAGGCCGACAGCGGCATCCTGTTCCACGCGCCGGACAACGTCGTCCGCCAGTTTCCCCGGTTTCCCGCGGTGAACGAGTACGACGAGTTGCTCGCGCTGATCGACGGTTGCATCGCCGGGCGCGCGAGGTCCACCGCCGCCGCGCCCGCGGCGGAGCGCGCGGTCCACACCGCGCGCTGACGCCCGCTGTGGCCAGCGCAGGTGAGTCGGGCTCGCCAAGCCCGGCGACAACACTTGATAGGGGAGCGGCTTTCCGCCGCTCCTGCAGCCGGGGCGCTGCAAGCTGTCAGTCCAGTGGCGCCGGTCACCGGCGACCGCATCTCCCAAGTGCTTCGCCACCGGTCGGAGACCGGCGCCACGGGGCCGCGACGGGTCTCGCCCCAAATTCAGGAACGAAGATCGATGCGCTGCGTGGAGCCGCGGGGTCGTCGCACCTACGCGCTCGCCAGAAATTTGTCGAACCGGGCCAGGACGCGCTCGCGACCGAGCACCCGGATCAGGCCCGTGATGCTCGGACCAACGTTGGTGCCGCTCAGCGCCAGCCGCGCCACCGCCTGGTAGTCGCCGAATCCCAGCGCCTTTTGGGCGGCAAGGGCCTTGATGCCCTCCTCGATTGCCGCGTCGCTGCCGAGGTCGAATCCGCGCATCGCATCGGCGAGTTCGCGCAACCGCGCACGGGGATCGCCCTTCGCCATCACCTTGTCGCGAACCTTCGGATCGATCGCGAACTCGTCGGTGAAGAAATATGCGGTGTACGCCGGGAGCTCCTCCAGCCCCTTGATCTTCGGCTGGCTCAACAGCATCACGGCGCGAAAAAAGTCGTCCGGCGCCGCCAGCGCCGCGGCCGCGCCCGGTGTGGCCCCCAGGGTCGCGAAGTACTGGCGTGCTCGCTCCACGAACCGGTCCGCCGGCAGCTCCAGCAGGTAGGCCATGTTCATGTGGGCGAGTTTCTTGTCGTCGAAGCGGGCGTTGCTCTGGTTCACCCCCGCGAGTTCGAACAGTCGCACGATCTCCGCGAGTGGCATCTTCTCCCGATCGTCCCCGGGATTCCAGCCGAGCAGGCTGAGGAAATTCACCAGCGCCTCGGGCAGGTAGCCGCGCCGCTGGTACTCTTCGATCAGCGCCCCCTGGTCCCGTTTCGACATCTTGCCCGGGCCGTTCTGTTTCAGGATCAGCGGAATGTGCGCATACTCCGGCACCGGCGCGCCGAACGCCTTGAATAGCTCCACGTGCTTGCTCGTGTTCGAGAGGTGGTCCTCGCCGCGGATCACGTGGGTGATCGCCATCGCAATGTCGTCGACGACGTTCACGAAATGGAACACCGGGTTGCCGTCGGAACGGACGAGCACGAAGTCCTCGTCCTCCAGCCGCTCCACCCGTCCGCGAATCCGGTCCTCGATCACCGCCGGCGCGTTCTTCACCTTCGTCACGGTCTTCTTGCGGTGCTCGTCGTAGACCTCGTGGCGCTCGCCCAGCAGCTTGAACCAGACGGCGCCGTCCTTGTCGTACGCGCGGCCGGCATCCCGCAGTTTCTGCAGGTGCGCGCGGTAGATGTCCGCCCGCTCGCTCTGCCGGTACGGGCCGTACGCGCCGCCCACCTTCGGACCCTCGTCCCAGTTCAACCCCAGCCAGGTGAGGCTGTCGTAGATCACATTCAGGAACTGCTCGCTGTTGCGCTCCTTGTCGGTGTCCTCGATCCGGAGGACGAACGTGCCGCCGGTATGGCGCGCATACAGCCAGTTGAACAGCGCGGTGCGGGCGCTGCCGATGTGGAAGAATCCGGTGGGACTCGGGGCGAAACGAACACGGACGGTGGGCATGACGGAAGAGGCGCGGTGCGCGCGAAGGGTCAGCAAGGAGCACGCGCCCGCCGCTGTCAAAGTTTGCCGCCGCGGCGGCGAGTCCGGCCGCCGCGCGGGCAAGTTCGCGGCGCACCGTGTCAGCGAGCCCGGCAGGATTCCCGTTTGCGCCCGAATCGACCCGCGAGCTGGCTCGCGCAGGCGGTCATCGGATTTGGCGTTTTCGCATTTGAATGTTCCTGTGCTCGAAGCTCGATTCCGCCTCTGCTATGAGTCCCGCATTCGCCGTCCCTGCCGTGACTCCAGCCGCTCCACATTTCCCCGCCTTCCAGCCGGCCGAGTTGGTCGCACGCCTGGAGTCCGTCGGACGCGGCGCGGGCTTTCGGATCGATCCCTTCGGCGAGGTCGCGGCCTGCCGGTTGGTCGGCATGACCCGGCGAACGCGCGGAACCCGGCGTCGGATTTACCTTTCGGCCGGCATCCACGGCGACGAGCCCGCCCCGCCGCTCGCGCTGACCGCGATGCTCGAAGCCGGCGTCTTCGATGACCGAGCGGACTGGTTTCTGTGTCCGCTGCTCAACCCGGCCGGATTCCTCGCCGGCAGCCGCGAGAACGCCGACCGGGTGGATCTCAACCGCGATTACCGTCACCTCGTGTCGCACGAGATTCGCTGCCACATCGGGTGGCTCCGGCGTCAGCCGAACTTCGACCTCGCGATCTGTCTGCATGAAGACTGGGAGTCGGCGGGTTTCTACCTCTACGAACTCAATCCGGAGAACCGGCCCAGTTTGGCCGAGGCGATGATCGCCGCGGTCGCGGCGGTGTGTCCGATCGAAACCGCCACGATCATCGATAACCACGAGACGGCGGCCCCGGGCATCATCCGGCCGGTGGCCGATCCGATGCAACGCGAGCAGTGGCCGGAGACCATCTACCTGCGGGCACATCACACGAGGCTCACGTACACGCTCGAAAGCCCGTCGGCGCTGCCGCTCGCGCAGCGGATCGCCGCGCTGCGCGCCGCCGTCGGGGTGGCGCTGGCGTGAGAGTGGCGTGTGTGTGTTTTGTAGGAGCAGGTTCATCCCGCGATACGATCAAGCCGCGACAATCCATCGCGGCGTAAAGCCGCGCCGACAAGGGGATCGGTGTAGCCGGGCTCGCTGAGCCCGGCCGGTACGTGCCCGAGTTGCGGCGGGTTCCCCGAACGGGGTCAGCGACGCCGTCTACAACCTGAGTCCGCGCTCGCGGCAGAATGCGGCCATGTCCTCCGGCACGGGCGCGGTGAAGATATGATCGAGGCCGGTCGCCCGGAGATCGATCTCCGCGCAGTGCAGCGCCTGCCGCGGCAGCAGCAGCTGTTTCGCGAGTCCCGCCGTCCAGCCGTGATCGATGAATTCCAGGTAACAGCGCGCGTCCGGCCCATAGATCTTGTCGCCAACCAGCGAATGCCCGAGCCATTGCGCGTGCGCCCGGATCTGGTGCTTGCGGCCGGTCCCGGTCACCACGCGCACCAGCGTGAATCCACCGGCGGCGGCAAGAGGGATGAATCGAGTGACGGCCGCCTGCCCGCCGGCGCACACCGCTGATTTCACGAACACCGGACTCGCAACGTCGTCGCCCAGTGGCTGATCGACCGTCACCGGCTCGGTGAGCATTCCCGTCAGCACCGCGAGGTACGCCTTGCCGATTTCCCGGCGCTGCATCGACTGTTGCAGGCGGCTGGCCATGGCCGAGTCCTTCGCCAGCACGACCACGCCGCTGGTTTCGCGATCGAGTCGGAACACGAGGTGGACTGTCGGCAATCCGGCATATTCGCGCAGGGCTCCAACAAGGCTCGACCAGGGACCCGCCTTCGACGGGTGGCAGACGACGTCGCCCGGCTTGTTCACGACCAGCAGCCGATCGTCCTCGTGGAGGATCCAGCGCCGGATCTCCTCCGGCGTGATTTGGCGGGCCGGCCCCTGGGCGAAGCGCCGCGGCCAGGCGCAGGCGCGCCGCGACATCACCATGTCGGTTCCGTCACCCGGTCGCGCCGTATCGCTCATCGGGCCGCCCGTCGCAGCCGGTAGCGGCCGATCACCTTGCCGCCCGCCCACGCGCCCAGCGCCTTCGGCGCGAGCGATCCGGCAAGCGCCGACAACTTGTTTTTCCAGCCGGGGATCACGATGCTGCGACGCGAACCGAGGGCGGCCCACGCCGCCCGAACGACGGCGTCGGGCGACATGCTCAGCGCGTCCGCCACGCTCCCTTCCGCCAGGCCCGCGCGCCGGAAGAACCGCGTTGCCGTCGGCCCCGGACACAAAGCGATCGCCCGCAGCCCCGTCCCCTTCCACTCCTCGTTGAGCGCCAGCGTCCAATGGAGGACGAAGGCCTTCGACGCGCCGTAGACGGACAGGTAGGGCGTGGGCTGAAACGCCGCGGTTGACGCGACATTCATCACCACTCCGCCGCGCGCCCGGAGCAGCGGCAGCAGCCGCCCGGTCAGTTGAACGATCGCGCGCAGGTTAACGTCCAACATTTCAAGCTGATGCTGAAGATTGGGCTCAGGAAAACCCCCGTATGCGCCGAATCCACTGTTGTTGATGAGCAGCACCCGACCCGGTGGCACGTCACGGTTAAGCAAGGCTTCTACTTCGCCGGCCGCGCGGTCGATTTGCTCGGGGCGCGCCAGATCGCAGGGGAAATGGCAGAGCTTAAGCTCCCCGTTCGTCATGGCCGGAGCCGTGCGCGACAGGTTGCAAAACCAGAGAGTCGGTTTCAGGTTGCCGCCGCTTTCGATGAACGATTTTCCAATGCCGGAAGATCCGCCGGTGATGAGGACGGCTGAGAAAGCTTGGAGCGCTTCGCGCGGCGAGGGCACAGGAGGGCGGGAGGAAGACTTTCGGTCGGGGCAGTGGCCTGCCCGACTCGCAGAAACCCAAACACAACGCAGTATCATGAACAGACAAAACAACCACGAACTGATCGTCTCCGGTATCCACCTCGAGCTCACCCCATCGCTCAAGACGTTCGTTCGCGAGAAGGCGGACAGGCTGTTTCGTCACCAGGAGCGCATCGTGAGGGTGCGCGTGGAACTCGAATGCGATTCCAAGCAGGACGTGGCGACGCGTTTCACGGCCAAGGGGCACGTTGAAATCCACGGTCCCGACCTGAACGCGGTCGTGCAGTCGGACGAATGCCACAAGGCCGTGTCACTGCTGATGGACAAGCTCGACCGCATGCTCAGCAAGCGCCACCACCTGTACAAGATCCGCCGCCACACCTTCCCCGCCATCGGGCAGCTTAATGCCCAGCCTGCGCTCGCGAAAGCGGTCTAGCCTTTCGCCCGCCCATTCCCATTTTCCCCCCGGGCCCGCCGCCTCCGCGGCGGGCTTCTTTTTTTTGATCTCCCTGCAACTTCGGCGTTGCCACGATGATCGCCCCGTTCAACTGAAGTCCCGGGGCGGCGCCTTTCCCACGGCCGGATGAGAACCATCGCGCATCTCTCGGACCTGCATTTCGGGACTGAACTCCACGACGTCATGGAGGCTCTCGCCGCCGACCTGCGCGACCAGGTGCCGTCGCTGGTCATCGTCAGCGGAGACCTGACGCAACGCGCGCGGACGAGGCAGTTCGCAGCGGCGCGCCGTTACCTCGACCGGCTGCCCGGACCGCAGCTGGTCGTGCCCGGCAATCACGATATTCCGCTGTTCGACGTCGCCCGCCGCTTCTGCGCGCCGCTGGCGCGCTACCGCCGCATCATCGGCAGCGATCTGGATCCCGTTCACGCCGACGCCGAGCTGTTTGTTGTCGGATTGAACACGGCGCGACCGTTCACCTGGCAAAGCGGACGAATTTCGGGCCGCCAATGCGACCAGCTGCGGGAGCGGCTCGCACGGGCCGGCCCGCGGAGGAAGATCGTCGTGACCCATCACCCGTTCATCCCGCCGCCGGACGATGCGGGCATCAAGCTGATCGGCCGTGCCGCCGCGGCGATTCCGCTGCTCGACGGCCACGAGGTCGATCTCCTGCTCGCCGGGCACCTGCACCGCGGCTATGGAGGCGACATCCGGGCGCACTATCCCGCCGCGCGGCGATCGATCGTGGTGGCCCAGGCCGGCACCGCGTTCTCCGGCCGCACCCGCAACGAGCCGAACGCGTACAACTGGATCACGATCGACTCCCGTCGAATCACCGTGACCGTGCGCGCCTGGACCGGCCGGGAGTTTCGCCCGCTTCGCGCCCGCACGTACGAGCTGGCGGAGGACGGATGGCACCCCGCGGCCGGCGGGTGACGTTCGCACTTTCCCGATTTTCCGTGTCCGCAGGAGGATGCATTCCCAGCCGGCCCTCGGACGACGAGCGGGCGCACGATCACCTCTCGAAAGCCAGGGTCAGGTAGCGCTGCCAGCGATCACCTGTTCGTCCGTGGTCGGGCCGCGACAGACCGGCCTGCCGTCGTCGAAGACCAGGGGATCGATGCACATCCGCCGCATGGTCCGCTGGGCGTCCCAGGCGTGATAAACCAGGAACTGGGTCGCGCCGTCCGGGCCCACGACGACGCTGTTGTGGCCGGGTCCCGGCACCTGCTCCGGAATTCCGCGCAGCACCGCCGGCCCGTGCTGGCTCCACTCGTCGCGCCATGGCCCGAGCGGGTGATCGGCCACGGCATAGCTGACGCCGTATTCCGGCGTTTCCCAGCGGCCGCCGGAATAGAAGCAGAGATATTTCCCGCCGTGCCGGATCACGAACGGTCCTTCCACGGTGTGCCACGCCGGCCAGTCGCGATCGTACCAGCGGCGGTGGCGTTCGAAGATCTGCCAGTCGGCCGATGCGCGCACGACCAGCTGCGTCGGCCCGTCGGGCGTCATCATGTCGCGCGCCAGGGGCACGACGGCGGTGCCGGTGCCTGCGCGACCATCGAAGTAGTCCTTGGCGAAAAACAGGTACCAGCGTCCGTCGCGCGGATCCTGGAACGGGCTGCCATCGATCGAGAACGGCTCCGAGGGGAAGAGCTCGCGCGCGGCATCGATGAACGGCCCCCCGGGGTGGGAGGCAGTCGCGACGCGCAGCCGCATGTTGGCGGCATAATAGAGGAAGAACGTGCCGTCGCGCTCCGCGACCTCCGGCGCCCAATACTGCACGGTCCCGGAACGCGCGAGCGGCTCGAGCGCACCGCCGTGGTGCGTCCAGTGAATAAGATCCGGTGACCGCAGAACCGGAAAGATCCGCCCGTCGGGTTGCCGGCCCTCACCGCTGCCGGAGCCCGTGCCATAGGCCCAGTACTCGTCGCCGACACGCCGGACGAACGGATCGGCGAAATAGCCCGGCCAGACCGGATTGCGGTA
Organism: uncultured Verrucomicrobiae bacterium; assembly: GCA_963705935.1. GTDB lineage: Bacteria > Verrucomicrobiota > Verrucomicrobiia > Opitutales > Opitutaceae > Opitutus. The sequence goes on from OY970130.1 coordinate 2,080,344, forward strand.
GCTGAGGCGTCGCGGCCGCCCGGCGTCGGAGATTCGATCCATGCTGCGTTCTCCCCGGGACTAGAACCCGAAATTCATCGGGTCGGGTCCGTTGCGGGCGCCGCGATCGAGTTTCGCGATCGCGTCCATTTCGGACTCGTCCAGCGCAAAATCGAAGACGTCGCCGTTTTCCGCAATGCGCTCCGGTCGCGCGGACTTCGGGATCGTCACGACGCCGTTCTGCAGGTCCCAGCGCAGGATCACCTGGGCCGGCGTTTTGCCATGCTTTCGCGCGATCATCGTGATCGCCGGATCGCGGAAGACCGCGCCGGCTCGCATCAACGGGCTCCACGCCTCGAGCCGGATGCCGCGGGCGCGGCAATACTCGTGCAGCGGCTTGCTCTGGAGATACGGGTGATACTCGACCTGATTCACCGCCGGCACGACCTCGGCCTTGGGCAGCAGCTGATCAAGATGGGGGATCAGGTGGTTGCTGACGCCAATGGCCTTCGCCTGACCACGGCGATGAATCCGTTCCGCTGCCTTCCAGGCGGGGACGATCCGGTCGGCGACTGGCCAGTGGATCAGGTAGAGATCGACGTACTCGAGCCCGAGCCGGCGCAGGCTTTCGTCGCACGCCTCCTCCACCCGGTCGCGCCGCACGTCGTCGTTCCACGCCTTGGTGGTGATGAAGAGTTCCTCGCGGGGGACGCCGCACCCGGCAACCGCCCGGCCGACGCCCCGCTCGTTGCCGTACGCGGCGGCGGTGTCGATGCTTCGGTACCCCAGCTCGATCGCCTGGCGCACGGCCGATTCGGTGGCAGCGTCGCCGCTGATCTTGAATACACCCAGGCCGAGCCAGGGCATCCGCACGCCGTTGTTCAGCGCGACGCCGGTGCGCAGCCCATCGGCCCGATTCGCCTCCGCCATCCGCATTCCGTCCGGTTTCATCTGCCCGCATGGACGAAGTCCTGCGGAAAAAGTTCTAGGCAAACGCGGCGTGGCGCGGGCCATCGGTTCCCGTGCACTCCGGCACTCTGCCCTCCCCGCCACGGCCCGCGCACCGTCGGGGCCACCGGCCGCTAGTCCGCAAACCCTTCGACCGTCAGCGAACGGCCGTTGTCCTTCGGGCCGAGTTGCAGCAGCCACGGTGCCGCGACCTTCGCCCATTCCTCCGGGCCGCGATGGCGGCCGGCCTCGCTGCCCCAGCAGGACCGGAGCATCCCGGTGTCGATCACCCCGGGGTTCAGCGCGACCGCCGCCATCCCCGCCGGCAGTTCCTGGGCGAGGGCTTGCGTCAGTCCCTCGATCGCGAACTTCGACGCACAGTAAGGCGCCACCTGCGCCGCCGTGCTGCGCCCCCAGCCGGAGCTCAGGTTGACGATCACTCCGCTCTTCCGCGCCACCATCGCCGGAACGAAATGCCGGATCACGTTCGCGACGCCGCGCACGTTCACATCGAGCACCTTCGTGAACTCGCGATCCTCGAGCTCCCACAGCGGCGCGAGCCGGTTCATGATCCCGGCGTTGTTGATCAGCAGGTCGGGCGGGCTTTCGTTCTCCAGGACCTTCGCCGCCCAGAGCGCCACCTTCGTGTCCAGCGCGACGTCGACGACCGAAAAATCATGCGGGGCGAGGTGCGTCATGCGCAGATCGAAGATCGGCTCGCCGCTGCGCCCGCAGCCGATGACGGTGTGTCCGCCGCGGATGAACTCCTCGACCAGCGACCGGCCCAGACCTCGCGTCACGCCGGTGATCACGATCTTCATGCCACGACGATGATCCGCTCCGGGGAAAAGTCACAAGTGCCAAGTCCGGCACCGCCGGCGCCGCTCACTCCGTCGCCGCCCGCCCGGTCACCGGCTTTGCAGGCTGAACTTGTTCAGTCCGGCCTTGCGGCAGGAATCCATCACGAACGCCAGCTTCTTCAGCGGCGTCGTCTCGTCCGCCTTGATCAGAACCGGAATGTCCTTGTTCACGTTCCGCACCTGTTCCAGCAGGGCCACGAGCTGTTCGTCGGTGACCGCCTTGCCGTTGAAGGCGATCTGCTCGGACTTGTCGATCGAGATGGTGACCGTGCCCTTGAACTCGTTCTTCCCGGCCGTCTCCACCTTGGGCAGCGTGATGTTCAGGGTCGCGGCCGACTTGAACTGCATCGTGACGAACGCGAAAAATATCAGCATCACGAGGACGTCGATCAGGGGCACGAGGTTCAGCTCCGGCCGCCGCCGCCGCCGTTGATAAAAGCCACTCATCGGCGGCCGCGCTGCAGGATCCGCTCCAGCAACACGTCGAGCTGTGCGGCATAGTTCTCGATCTTCCGCTGCAGGTACCCGCTCCCGACCAGCGATGGGATCGCGATGCACAGGCCGATGACCGTGGCTGACAGCGCGAGCGCGACGCCCTTGGTGAAATTCACCGGATCGGGCAGCCCGGTGTCCGGCGCGATCTGCGAGAACACCTGCAGCAGGCCCGTGACGGTGCCGGTCAGTCCGATCAGCGGCGCCGCGGCGTAGATGACGTCCAGGTACGGCACACCCCGCTCCATGTGATTGATCTCGAGCCGGGCGAACGCCTTCACCGCGTCCTCGTCGTTCTGGTGCTGCTCGGCAAACTCGACGATGCGCGACAGCACGGTGTGCTTGCCGCCAACGAGCTGCCGCCCGGTGATCACCGCATCGACGAGGTCGGGCGGCATCACCGCCACCTTGCGAAGGGCGTACGAGCGCTCGCAAATGATGAACACCGCGGCGGCCGAGCAGAGCCCCAGCGGATAAATCAAGAGCCCGGCGCCCTCGAACACTCGGATCATGGCGAAGAACATGGAAGAAGAGGTGGACGGTCTGACGGGCAGACCCGGCAAAAGTTCAAATTAATACGCGGCGCAAGTGCATGGCCTGAGGCGAGACAATTGCAAGCGCTCGGTGGGCGGCATGTCGCGTCGAAGACGCAACCCCCTGCTGCTGGTTACCGGGCGCGCCGTCACGTCAGAAGAACATCGCCTCGCTCAGCGCCGCCTCCGGTGTCAGGAGGCCCGCCGGCGCCGTCAGGGTTGCCGGCCCCTGGCCGAAATCCGCCTCGAACCGCGCGTGCTTCTGCGCGAGATCGCCGCGCCAGCGGAAGTACTTTCCGCCCGGCTCGTACTCGAAGCGCAACCCGAGCACCTGCCCGGCCGCCGGTTCGCTGTCGAAGCGCACCGTCTCGACCCGTGCGCCGCAGGCGGCCAGCCGGCGCCGTAGCCAGCCCATGGAGACGCAGGCCTCCGCGCCGAGGACCGCAGAATGCTCCACCACGACCCGCCGCAGGCCGTCCGCCAGCGCGGCCGGCTCGTAGCGCGCGAGGAACTGCCCGACGGTCTGCCGGATCGGGAGGAGCCGCGAATAGACCAGGTCGCGCAGCGATGCCGGCTTCGGCCAGGGGTGGATCAGGATGTCGGGTGGCGAAACCGCCGTGTCCACCAGCACGCGCTTGGCCCGCGTCAGCAGATAGGTGTAGTCCGCCATCCGGTGCGTCTCGACGAAGCGATGCGCCCAGTAGTACAGCGGCAGGTCCGTCGACAGGCACACCGACACCTGATCCTCCAGGTACGCCCGCGAAACCATCGGGTAGCTCAGGATGACGAACTCGACGCAGCGGGTGTCGTCCTTCGATTTGCCGAGGAAGCACTCGCCGTAGATCTTCGCCCGCAGCTCGGTCCGGACGCCGTCGTCGTGCAATGGACACAGCACCACGACGCGGCTCGGGCACCGCTCGGAGAAGCGCAGCACGGTCTGGAACTGCGCCCGGGCGTCCTCCGGCGTGGTGTTGAACCCGAAGTGCAGGACGAAGTTCACCTGCGTCGCCTTGAAATCTTCCGAGGCGGGCGCGACGCCGCCGCGCGCGGCGGTGTCCTCCCACATCCGCGCGACGCTGCCGGCGATCGCATCGGGCGGCACCTCGAGGCCCGGCAGCACGTTGAAGATTTCCGGCATGGCGGCGGAGGATCCGGTCACGGCTGCCGCCACACGTGTCCGCTCGCGGCCAGCAGCGCATGCGCGCTCGGCGGCCCCCAGGAGCCCGCGGGATAGGCGTCCAGCCCCTCGCGGCCGGCGGCCGCCCACGCCTGCAGCACCGGCGTGCACAGTTTCCAGGAGGCCTCGGCCTCGTCGCCGCGGATGAACAGCGTGCCGTCGCCGATCATCGCGTCGAGCACCAGCCGTTCGTACGCCTCCGGAGTGTTCGAGCCGAACGTCGTCGCGTACCGGAAGCTCATCTTCACCGGCTGCGTCCGCGTCTCCAGCCCCGGCACCTTCGCGTTCAGGATGACGCTGAGACCCTCGTCCGGCTGGATCGAGAACGAGAGGGTGTTGCTGGCGAGATTGAACTTCTCCCCCTCGGCGAAGAGCGTCCCCGGCGGCCGCTTGAAATTGATCGCGATCTCGGATACGCGGCGCGCCATCCGCTTGCCGGAACGGAGATAGAACGGCACGCCCTGCCAGCGCCAGTTGTTGATCGAGAGCCGCAGCGCGGCGAACGTCTCGGTCGTGGAGTCGGGCGCGATCCCGGGCTCCTTCAGATAGCCCGGCACGTTCCGGCCGCCGACCATCCCCGCCGCGTACTGCGCGCGGGCGACGTCGCCACCCGGCTGCGGATCCAGCGGCTGGATCGCCTTCAGCAGCTTCACCTTCTCGTCGCGGATCGACTCGGCATCGAGCGAGACCGGCGCCTCCATCGCCGTGAGCGCGAGCAGCTGCATGGTGTGATTCTGGATCATGTCGCGCAGCGCCCCGCTCTGCTCGTAGTACCCGCCCCGGGTGCCGACGCCCACGTCTTCCGCCACGGTGATCTGCACGCTGTCGATGAAATTGCGGTTCCAGAGCGGCTCGAAGAATCGCGTTGGCGAACCGCTGCACCAGCAGGTCCTGCACGGTCTCCTTCCCGAGGTAGTGGTCGATGCGATAGACCTGAAACTCCTCGAACACCTCCTGGATCGCGGCGTTCAGCGCGCGGGCCGAATCGAGGTCCTTCCCAAACGGCTTCTCGACGATGATCTTCGCGTGGTGGGCCTCGGTGAGGTATTTCCCCGCCAGTCCGCAGTCGCCGAGATGGCGGACGATCGGCGCGAACACCGATGGCGGCGTGGAGACGTAGAACAGCGTCTGCATTTCCCGCCCCACCGACTTCTCGATCCCGCCGATGTGGGCCGCCAGCCGGTCGAACGCCGCCCGGTCGTCGTAGGAGCCGGCGACGTAGGTCGTGCGCGCCGCGATCCGGTCCCACACGTCCGGGTCGAGTTCACGCCGCGAGAACTCCTTGATGTCCTTCGCCGCCCCGGCCCGGAATTCGTCATCGGCAATCGGCTTCCGCCCGAAGCCGACGAGGTGGAAGTCGCCCGGCAAAAGCCCGTCGTATCCGAGATTGTACACCGCCGGGATCAGCTTGCGCGCGGTCAGATCGCCCGAAGCCCCGAAGATCACGACCACGGTCGGCGGCGCGCCCCGATGCTTGCTCAGTCCGTGGAGGAAGGGATGGCGCTGGGTTTCGGTCATGTGGTTGTCCGCAAACTCGACGCGGATGGGCGGCGATGCAAGTCGTCGCGCGCCCCTAGCGCCAGTAGTGCTTCGGGAACAGCGGCACGTTTTCGAAATGCAGGATCTGCGGCGCGGCGCCGGCCGTGACCTCGACGACGTCGAAACGAAAGGTGTGCGGGCGCTGCCGGAGCTGCGAGAGATAGGCGTCGATCGCCTTGCGCAACGTTCGTTTTTTCCGCGCGTTCACCGCAAAATAGCCCGGCACCAGCGCGCCGGCGGCGCGCGTCTTCACCTCCACGAAAACCAGGGTCTCCCGATCCCGGCAGACCAGGTCGATCTCATGCCGCCGGTCCCGGGGTCGCCGCCAGTTGCGCGCGACGATCGCGAACCCGCGGTGCTGCCGGAGCCAGTCGGCGGCGAGCCGTTCGCCCGCCGCGCCGGCGTCCTCCGGCGCGTCCCGGCCCAGCAGGCGTTGCAGCCATGTCAGCATCACACGCACGGGGCGCGCCGGGGGTCGCGCAACGGCTGGTTCTCATTGCCGCGCCCCGACCCCGGTGGCAATCCCAGAACACCCGACCCGCCTACCTCATGGCCCCCATCTTCCCGGCCAACCCGCGCGGGTGTCCGACCTGCGGCGGGCTCGGCTACAAGGGCCGCGTCGGCGTCCACGAGCTGATGCTCAACAGCGAGAAGCTCACGGAAGCGATCCACCAGGAAGTCGAGGTCGCGTCGCTGAAGCGCGTCGCGATGAAAATCGGCATGAAGACGCTCCCCCAGGATTCGATGCTGAAGGTCAAGCCGGGTGTCACGACGATGGACGAAGCGCTGAGCGATGTGCCGCCGGACCTTATTCTCTGAAACGGCGCAATAATCGGTGTTAATTGGAATCGAACCGCGCTAAACCGCGCCCGCGCCACGCCGATTGACAGCGGCTATGTCGCCCGCCGCGCGCCGATCCTGCCTTGTGTTCGTGTTTGTGATCCTCACCGGCCTGACCGGCCGCGCTGAAACGCTTCGCCTCCGGGCGGACAGCTGGATGCCGTACAACGGGGACGCCGGAGCCGCGCTCCCAGGCTATACCGTCGAGTTGGCGCGAGCGATCTTCGAACCGCGCGGCATCACGGTCGACTACCAGACCATGACCTGGGGCGACGCGCTGAAAGCGGCGGCGGCCGGGCAGATCGAGGCGGTTGTCGGCGCCAACAAGGGTGGATGCCGGCATTCGTGAACTGCGGCGATCGGGAAAGCTGGAAAAGATCCTCGCGCCTTACGGCCTGCCTGACTGGTTGGACAAGCCCTAGCTGCCGGCGGGACCGGGCTCGGGATTGCATTGCCCGGGGGCGCGGCCGATGGTGCCGGGATGACACTCCGCGAGTGGCAGCAACTCACGCCCGATCGCGCCGCGCGCGAACTCCACCGGCGGGCGGAGGGGTTGCTCGCGCCCGCCCAGCGAACCGCGGCGATTGCCGCACTGCTGCCGGAAGCGGAGCTGGCGGACGCGTTTGCCCGGGCCAATCGCTCCGGGCCGCTCGGCGGCGTGCCCTGCCTGGTCAAGGACCTGTTCGATGTCGCCGGCCTGGAGACGCTCGCCGGCTCCACTTTCCTGGCGCGGGTGCGGCCGGCGCCGTCGCAGGACTCGGCGCTGGTGACGGCGCTGCGCTCCGCGGGCGCCGTCGTGGCGGGCAAGACGCACCTCCACGAATTCGCGTATGGAATCACGGGCGAGAATCCGCACTACGGCGACTGCGAGCACCCGCGGTTTCCGGGTCGGACCAGCGGCGGATCGAGCAGCGGTTCCGCCGTGGCGGTCGCGGCGGGGATCGTGCCGCTCGCCTTTGGCACCGACACCGGAGGATCGATCCGCGTGCCCGCGGCTTTCTGCGGGCTGTACGGGCTGCGGCTGCGGGCGGGCGGCCCGTACATCCGCGACGCGTTTCCGCTCGCGCGCAGCTTTGATTCCGCCGGTTGGTTCGCCAACACGGCCGCCGATCTGCTCACCAGCCTGCGCGCCTTGGTGCCGACCGGCGAAGACCGGCATTCGCCGGTCGGATGCTACTTCGAGCCTCCGGGCGTCGATCCCGACGTCGCCGTCGCGTGCCGCGCTGCCGCCCAACGCTTCGCGGCCCCCGCCGGTTCCCTGCTGATGCACACCTTGCTGGAGGGATTCCGCGGCAGCCTCGACGCGTACCATCGCATCGTCGCCTCGGAAGCGTGGTCGGTGCATTCGGGCTGGGCCGACCGGTTCCGCACTGAATACGATCCCACCGTCTGGGGCCGGCTCGAGTCCGGACGCAACCTGTCCGCGCGCGCAGTCGGCGAGGCGGAGGTGGTGGTCGCGGCCACGCGACTGCTGTGGGCGAAGTTCTTCTCCGGCCACGATTTTCTCGTCCTGCCGGCGACTCCTTTCGGAGCGCTGACCAAGCCGGAGTGCACACCGGAAAACCGCAACCGGCTACTCGCGCTCACCGCGCCCGCGAGCCTGGGCGGTTGTTCCGTGCTCACGATCCCAGTGTCACTCCCGTCCGGACTCACCTCCGGGTTGCAGATCGTCGCGCACGATTCCCGCGGACCGGTGTTCCCGTGGATTCTCGAGCAGTGCACCGGCGGGGTTTAGCAAGCCCGCGAGCGTCGCTGGTGATTCGGATCGCGGCGTAAAGCCGCTCCTACATCCGGACCACGACCCGAATTGCCCACGCCGCGATTCGAACGTCGGCCGCCCGCTGACGGTGGAGGGACGACCTCCGTGTCGTCCGCGAACACCGCGCGACGTTCGCAGACCGGACGGAGCCGGTCCCTCCCTGCCGCGATCCGCGTTCGGAATCGCCCACGCCGCGATTCGAACGTCGGCCGCCCGCTGACGGTGAAGGGATGACCTCCGTGTCGTCCGCGAACACCGCGCGACGTTCGCGGACCGGACGGAGCCGGTCCCTCCCTGCCGCGATCTACAGCCGGAGCAGCCGGACGGCGTTGCCGCGCAGCACCGGCTCCGGCGCATTCGCGGTCCTCGCCTCGGTCACGAACCGGCTCATTCCGGGTGAAGATTCGTCCTTCGGATACACATTGAGCGGGTAATCCGAACCAAAGAGGACGCGTCCGGCGGGCACGGCTGCGAGCATCCGCCGCCAGACACTCTCGTCGTAGGTGAGCGGAGACGCCGCGGTGTCGTAATAAAGGTTTTCCAGTTCCGCGGCCGCGGGTTCGCGCAACGGCAGCAGCCCACCCCAGTGCGCGAGCACCAGCGTCACTCCGGGCAGCTCGCGCCCGAGCCGGAGGAAATCCGCCGGCGGCGTCAGCACGCGGCCCGGATATTCGGGGCTGAGCGGGTCGGTGGTGTGGAGGTTCACCGGCCAGCCCCACTCGCCGGCACACTCCAGCGCCGCGCGAAACCCCGGCTCGTCGATCGAGTATCCCTGCGCATGCGGCGAGAGCTCGCCGAGGCCCGTCAGCCCGGCGTCCCGGGCGCGCTGCATTTCGACCTGCACGTTCGCGACGCCGTCGAGCGGCTGGAGCGTCGCAAACGCCGACAGCCGGTCGGGATGGGCCCGCACGCAGTCGGCGTAGAACCGGTTCTGCCCGGCGCACGTGTCGGTGTTTTGCCAATACCAACCGAGCAACACCGATCGCTCCACGCCCGCCCGGTCCATCTCCCGCAGCAACTCCGCCAGCGCGGGGAAACCCTGGACGGGCCGCCCGTTCCGCCGGACGCGCGTGCACAATCCCGACCAGGCCGGCTCGTGGTGCGCCTCCGCCCATCCGGCCGGATTCCGGTTCACCTCCGCCGGGTAGAGGTGAACATGCGCGTCGATCAGCCGCAGGTTCGTCACGGCGTCGCCGGCTCGAAGAGCGGCAGGAGCTGCATTCCGGGGACGGTCACGAGCCCTTTGTCGGTGATGCGGATTTCCGGGATCACGGACAGCGGAATGAGGTTGAACCCCATGTACGGCAGCGTGCACCCGGCTTCCTTCCAGGCCTGCTTCAGCGCCGTCGTCTGCTCCGCCACTTCCGTCGCCCGCCGGTCGGAGATCAACCCCGCGACCGGCAGCGCCACACTCGCCACCACCCGGCCGCCGCGGACGACGCACACGCCGCCCCGGAGCCGGCGGATCGTCGCCAGCGCCAGCTGCATGTCCGCCTCGTTGGTTCCGGCGAGGATCAGGTTGTGCGCGTCATGTCCCACGGAGCTGCCCACCGCGCCGTCCTTCAGCCCAAAGTCCTTCAGCAGCCCGTGGGCCACGGCGCCCGACTTGCCGTGGCGTTCCACGACGGTGACGAAACAGAGGCCATGCCGCGACAGCACGGCGGGCCACGTCTCCGTCGCGGGAAAATTCAATGCGATCTTTTCATGTCGCAGGATGATGCCCGGCAGGCCGGTCCGGATCGCATTCGCCGTCACCTGTCCGTTCGGCCGAGGCGGAGTGAGCGTCGCGCGACGGGGAAGCTTCACTGTCCGGTACGCCGCGCGGGGATAGCGGTACCGCCGGCTGAGGGCGCGGTCCAGCACGGGAGTGATCTTCCGATTCTCGACCACGAGCACGCCGCCGTACCAGGTGTTCCGCACGTTGAGGTGATCGTCGAGCAGCACGACATCCGCGCGACGCGCCGGCGCCAGCCCGCCGAAGTCCTCATCCATCGCATAGCGGGTCGCGCCGTGCAGCGAGCCCATGCTCCAGGCCGTCACCGGCCGGATCCCGGCCCGAACGGCTTCGCGCACAACCCAGTCGAGACCGAACATAAACAGGTCGTCGGCGTCCCGATCGTCGGTGCAGACGCACACCCGCTTGGGGCTCGCGCCCAGCTCGGTCACGGCCTTGATCGCCTGCGGCAGGGAATTCCACGGCGTGGTTGGCGGTCCGCCGCGCAGGAAAACCCACATCCCCGCCTCGAGAAAATCGTTGGCAATTTCACGGTCGATCGCCTCGTGCGTGTCGCCGATCCCGCTGGCCGCGCCGGCCGCGACGAACTCGCGTCCATAAATGTGACCGGAAACCGGCCGGCCCCGCTGGAGCGCGGCGGCGAGGATCGCGTGGCTGCGCTCGTTGCCGAGCGCCACCTGCACGAAATCCATCTTCTCCCCGAGCGCCACGGCCTCCGGCCAGCGATCGAAGAGCCGCCCGATCTTGCGCGCCGTCAGGTCGCCGCCCGCGGTCTCGAATTGCGGCGTCGTCGCGGGGACCGTGCTCGGCACCGTGAGGAAGATCGACAGCGGCGCGCGGCGCGCGTCCTCGAGCATCCACTCGACGCCCGCCGCGTCGCACACGTTCCCGATCTCGTGACTGTCGCAAAAGATCGTCGTCGTGCCGTTGAGCAGCGCGCCTTCGGCATAGGCGCACGCCGTCATCATGCTGCTCTCGATGTGAATGTGCGGATCGACCAGTCCGGGAGCGAGCAGGCCGCCCTGCACGTCGACGACCTTCGTGGCGCGGCCCGCCGGTCCGCGAAACGTCCCCGCCGGCCGCACGGCGGCGATGCGACCACCCTTGATCCAGACCTCGCGGCCGTCGTGAATCCGCTCGGTGTAGGTCGACAGCACCCGCGCGCCGGTCAGCACCAGGTCGGGCGCCTCGCGGCCCATCGCGACCGCGGCGAGGGTGCGCGTCATGGTGTGGAGCGGGGGGACGGAGAAGCGGGTCAGCATGGCCCCACTAAACGCAAACGACGTACCAGCGAAAGCGGAATTGCGCCGCGGCGGCAGCGGGTCCGGGAACGACGACGGAGGGGAGGTGGAAGCACACCGGGCATGCGAGCGCGGCTCGCCACACGATTCCGCGCGCGGCCGGCGCCGGATCGCGGCGCCGCCCTGCCCGCCGCTTTCCCCTTGCCGCCGCCGCCGGCCGCCCGCCACGCTGCCGGCCCGCCGATGTCGCACTCGTTTGCGCGCACCATTGTTGCACTGACCGCGGCATTTTTCGCCGCGTTCTTTTTCTGGCCGATCCTCCAGATCCTCAAAGGCGGGTTCATCGATCCGGACGGACACCTGACCTTCGCCTATTTGTCGGCGCTCGCGACGGACCCGCTTTACATGCAGGCGCTGGCCAACTCGTTTCTGGTCGCGTGCACGACGACCACGCTGGCGCTGGTGATTGCGCTGCCGCTCGCCTGGATGAGCGACCGTTATCGGTTCCCTGGAAAGACCGCGCTGAATGCGCTCGTGCTTCTCCCCATGATCCTGCCGCCCTTCGTCGGCGCGATCGGGATCAAGCAGATCTTCGGGCAGTACGGTGCGTTCAACGCGCTCCTGATCGCGGTGCACCTGCGGCCGGCGGGCTGGACGTTCGACTGGTTCGCGGCGAGCCAGTTCTGGGGCGTGGTGCTGGTCGAGGCGCTGTCGCTGTACCCGATCTTTTATCTCAACGCCGTCGCCGCGCTGGCGAACGTCGATCCGGCGATGGAGGAAGCGGCCCAGAACCTGGGCTGCACCGGATTCCGCCGGTTTCGCCGGATCACGCTGCCGCTGATCCGGCCCGGGCTGTTCGCCGGCGGCACGATCGTGTTCATCTGGTCCTTCACCGAGCTGGGCACGCCGCTGATCTTCGATTACGCGCAGGTCACCAGCGTGCAGATCTACTACGGCCTGCAGGAGATCGGGGGGAATCCTTTCCCGTACGTGCTGGTCACGATGATGCTCGCCAGCACGGTCGTGCTGTACGCGCTGGGCAAGGGCTTCTTCGGCCGCGAGAGTCCCGCGATGGCGGCCCGGGCGACGTCGGCGGCCGGGCCGAGGGCGCTGCCGCGCGGCCGCGCCCTGCTCTGCACGGCGGCGTTCGCCGCGGTGACGCTGGTGGCGGCGCTGCCGCATCTCGGCGTGGTGATCGTCGCCTTCGCCCGGGACTGGTACGGCTCGGTCCTGCCGCATCACGCCACGCTGGGGAATTTCCGTCTCGCGCTCGGGCAGGACCTCACCGTGGGCTCGATCGCCAACAGCCTGAAATTCGCGAGCATTTCGAGCGTGATCGACCTCGTGCTCGGCGTCGCCATCGCCTGGGTCGTGGTGCGTTCGCAGACGGCCGCGCGGCATGCGCTCGACCTGATGGCCATGCTGCCGCTCGCCGTGCCGGGCCTGGTCCTCGCGTTCGGATATCTCGCGATGTCGCAGGAAGGCCGGCTCTTCGCGCGGCTGAACCCGGTGCGCGATCCCACGCTGCTGCTGATCATCGCGTACTCGATTCGCCGGCTGCCCTATGTCGTGCGCTCGGTCGCCGCCGGCCTCCAGCAAACGAGCGTGACGCTGGAGGAAGCGGCCCGGAACCTGGGCGCGCCCCCGTTGAAGGCGCTCGCCCGGATCACACTGCCGCTGATCGCGGCGAACCTGATTGCGGGAGCTTTGCTGGCGTTCTCCTTCGCGATGCTCGAGGTGAGCGACTCGCTCGTGCTCGCGCAAAAACAGGCGTTCTACCCGATCACCAAGGCGATCCTCGAGCTGTTCCAGCTGCTCGGCGACGGCAAGTTCATCGCCTGCGCCCTCGGCGTGTGGGCCATGATCTTTCTGGGCGTCACCCTCGGTGCGCTCAGCTCGCTGCTCGGCAAGCGGCTCGGCGCGCTGTTCCGGATTTGACGTTGGCTCTCAATGCGGCCGACCGAAGCCCATCCCGCGCCAGCGAGCTGGCGGCCTGCGTCGGCGAGCGACGCATTCGGGGGGCTCGCGCCCCGTTTTGTCGGCGACCCCCGAGCCCGCCCGTCAGCCGGACCGTTTCCCGCCCCGGGCGCGTTTGATCCCGCCATTGCCGCCACGCCGCGCACCGTAGGCCGCCGGCTTTGTCGCCGGTTTCCGGTACTCGCCCGATTTCAGGGCGTTGATCTGGTCGCGCAGGACGGCGGCCCGCTCGAATTCAAGGCGTCCCGCCGCCTCCTGCATTTCGTCCTCCAGCTCGGCGATCACCGCCGCGACGTCGTCCACCGCCTCCGCCACCCCGGCCTCCGCGCGGTCGCCGCTGCCGTCGTACACGTGCAGGCTGGCCTGCGCACCGCGCTTCACGCTGCGCGGCGTGATGCCGTGGGTGGTATTGTACGCGAGCTGCTTCTCCCGCCGGTAGCGCACGATCTCGGTCGTGCGCCGGATCGACTCGGTGATGTTGTCCGCGTAGAAGATCACCCGGCCCTTTTCGTGTCGCGCCGCGCGTCCGGCGGTCTGGATCAGGCTCGTTTCGCTCCGCAGGAAGCCCTCCTTGTCCGCGTCCAGGATCGCGACGAGCGCGACCTCCGGCAGGTCCAGCCCTTCGCGCAGGAGGTTGATGCCGATCAGCACGTCGAAATTTCCCAGCCGCAGATTCCGCAGGATCTCGACGCGCTCGATCGCATCGATGTCGGAGTGCAGGTACTCGACCCGGATCTTCGCCTCGCGCAGGTAGCTGGTCAGGTCCTCCGACAATCGTTTGGTGAGGGTGGTCACCAGCACCCGCTCGCCGGCGGCCGTCGCGGCCCGGATCTCGCCGATCAGGTTCTCCACCTGCCCCTTCGTGGGCCGGATCGTGATTTCCGGATCGAGCAGCCCGGTGGGCCGGACCAGCTGCTCCGCCACGACCGCCGACTGCTTCAGCTCGAATTCGGTCGGAGTGGCGGAGACGTACAGCGTCTGCGTCGTGATCTGCTGGAATTCCTCGAAACTCTGGGGCCGGTTGTCGAGGGCGGACGGCAGCCGGAAGCCGAAGTTCACCAGCGTCTGCTTCCGTGCGCGGTCGCCGTTGAACATCCCGCCGATCTGCGGCACGGTCGCGTGGCTCTCGTCGATCATCAGCAGAAAGTCCTTCGGGAAGAAATCGATCAGGCAGAATGGCCGCTCGCCGGGGCGCCGTCCGGTGAGGTGCCGCGAGTAGTTCTCGATCCCGTTGCAGAACCCCATTTCCTGCAGCATCTCCAGGTCGTAGTTCGTGCGCATCCGGATCCGCTGCGCCTCCAGATACTGTCCGCGTCCCTCGAAGTAGGCGACGCGCTCCTCGAGTTCGGCCTTGATCGCGCCGATGGCGGGATCGAGCTTGCCGCGGCTGGTGACGTACTGGTTGGCCGGGTAAAGGTCGAACTGGCTGAGCGTCCGGAGCACGTCCCCGGTGAGCGGATCGAATTCGCTGATCGCCTCGACGTGATCGCCGAAGAATTCGACGCGCAGCCCGTGCTCGAGGTACGCCGGCATCACGTCGACGACGTCGCCCCGCACGCGGAACGTGCCGCGCTTCAGTTCGTAGTCGTTGCGTTCATAGATGTTCTCCACCAGCCGCTCGAGGAAGCGGTTCCGGCCGAGGGGTTCGCCCCGCCGGATCGGAATCCGCATCTCGGTGAAGTCCTCGGGCGAGCCCAGCCCGTAGATGCACGAGACGCTCGCGATCACGATCACGTCGCGGCGCGACACCAGCGAGCTCGTCGTGGCGATCCGCAGCCGCTCGATCTCCTCGTTGATCGAGGAATCCTTCTCGATGTAGGTGTCGCTCGACGGGATGTACGCCTCGGGCTGGTAGTAGTCGTAGTAGCTGACGAAGTATTCGACCGCGTTTTCCGGGAAGAAATTCTTGAACTCCGAATAGAGCTGCGCCGCGAGGGTCTTGTTGTGGGAGATGATCAGCGTCGGCCGGTCGCAGCGCGCGATGACGTTCGCCATGGTGAACGTCTTGCCCGAACCGGTGACGCCGAGCAGCGTCTGGTAGCGGTTGCCGGCCTGCAGGGACGCGACGAGCCGCTCGATCGCCTGGGGCTGATCGCCGGTCGGCTGGTAGTCGGCGTTGAGCTTGAAGAGCATGAAAGGGAGCGGCGCCAGCGGCCGCACGCAGGACAGTCGGCAACGCTCGCGAATTTGGTTCAAGGCGCAAATCGGCCGCGGCGTCCGCCGGCGTCGGACCGTTCGGTCCGGCCCGGCGCCCGGCGTTGAACGCTGCGGACCCGGACGGTCGAAGCCGAGCGGCGCCGCGGCGAGGCGGACCCGGACGGTCGACGGTGGCCGCGCGCGAGCAGGAGAAAGGAGGGGTGGGCCGCCGGCCCCGACCCGGTTCCGCCTGCATCCCGGCTCCGGCGCCGAAACGAAGCGTCGCACGCCGCTCAGATCGCCGCCATCCGCCGGCGACGCCAGCGCTGCCGCGCCGCGGGGATCAGCACTGGTCCGATCAGATAGAGCGCCAGACCCAGGCACACCCAGCCCCGCAGGTGGAACCAGAGGCGACCCAGTCTGTATCCGTCGCCGGTCGCGACACCCGGTTCCCCACGCAGCTGCGCCTCGACGCGGTCGCGGTCGACGACGAGCCCGTCGCGATCCCATTTCGCCTGCTGCAGCTCGTGCCGCAGGGCGCCGAGGGCAGCGGCTTCGGTCTCATGCTGCGCCGCCATCTTTTCCAGCAGTTCGCGGTTGGCGTGCACCTGCGCGCGGTTCACGCCGAACCATTCCCAGGTGCTCTTCAACTGCTGGCGGTCGTGCATCGCCTTCTCGGAAGCCATCACCTGCTGTTCCTGCGCCGCCACCTCGACGGCCAGCACATCGATCCGGCTCTGCAGCACCGTCAGCTGCGCCTCGACGGACCGCCGGGACTCGAGCAGCCGCTGGCGCGACTGCACCGTCGCGCGGTCGTTCACGAAGAACCACCCGGCAAGCAGCACGAGCGCCGCCGCGGCGATGATCGCCGTGCTGATCATCTTTTCCGCCGTGCGGCAGACGAACTGGTGCAAGACCTCCATGGGAACCCGAGCGTATGTCCATTGCTAAACCGCGGGCTTTCGCCCAAGTTCCCAACTATTCCGGAGCGTTTCCCCCAACCCGCCGTCCGCCGCCCCGACGATGTCCAAAGTCATCATCTCGACCCTCTATAATTCCGACGTTTTCAAGATGGCGTGCCGCCAGTTCGACCAGGCGGCGGACGCGATCAATCTGCGCGAGGACATTCGCGACCGGACGAAATACCCGCGGCGCTGCCTCGCCGTCGCGCTGCCGGTCCGGCGTGATGACGGCAGCATCACCGTCTTCGAGGGCTATCGCGTGCAGCACAATCTTTCGACCGGTCCATCGAAGGGCGGCATCCGATTCCACGAGCACGTCACCATCGGCGAGGTGGCGGCGCTCGCGATGTGGATGAGCTGGAAATGTTCGCTCGCGGGGCTGCCCTACGGCGGCGCGAAGGGCGGCGTCATCGTCGACCCGCGGCAGCTTTCCGACGGCGAGCTCGAGCGGCTTTCGCGCCGCTACATGCAGGAGATGGTCTCGTTCCTCGGTCCGCATGTCGACGTGCCCGCGCCCGACGTCGGCACGAACGAACGGATCATGGGGTGGATGATGGACACGTACTCGAACCACGTCGGTCACAACGAGCCTGCGATCGTCACCGGCAAGCCCATCGCCCTCGGCGGCTCGCAGGGCCGCCGCGAGGCGACCGGCGCCGGCGTGGCCTACCTCGTCAAACGCTATCTCGAGGACCTGCGCATCCCGCCGGCGGAAGCGACCGTGGCCATCCAGGGTTTTGGCAACGTGGGCAGCGAGACCGCGCTCGCGCTCCAGAGCTACGGCGCGAAGGTGATCGCCCTCTCCGACTACAGCGGCGGCATCCACCGGGCGGACGGGATCGACGTGCGGAAGGCGCTCGCCTACGTGAAATCCGAGCGGGTCCTGCAGGATTTCCCCGGCGGCGACGCGATCAGCAACGAGCAGCTGCTGGAACTCGAGTGCACGGTGCTCGCGCCGTGCGCACTCGAGCGGGTGATCACGGAAAAGAACGCCGCGCGGCTGCGCTGCCGGATCCTCGCCGAGGGCGCCAACGGGCCGACCACCAACTCGGCGGATCGCGTGATCGAGAACCGCGGCGACATCGAGATCATCCCGGACGTGCTGTGCAACGCCGGGGGCGTGATCGTTTCGTATTTCGAGTGGCTGCAGAACCTCCAGAACTACTACTGGACCCGCGACGAGGTGATGCAGAAACTCTTTGCGATCCTCGACCGCGCGAAGGAGTCCGTCGAATACCAGCGGCGAAAATTCAAGTTCAGCCGCCGCCTCGCCGCGCTCACCCTCGGCATCCAGCGCGTCGCCGACGCGAAATCGGCGCGCGGCCTGTTTCCGTAGCGCCGCGACGCAGCCCGGCGCCTCGCCGAGTCACCGCCGCACCGGTTCGGGATCTGCGCCGAGTCGGCGCCGTGCGCCCATCCCGTCGCGGGTGTACCCGACCGCCATCCGGTCTGTCCCGCGCCACCGGCCGGTCCCTCGATGTTCGCAATACGAACATCGGTGCCCGGCCGCGGCTCGGCACTCGCGAGGTTCGATGCAGCCGGTGCCCGCCGAGCCCGGCCGCACCGGTTGGAGACATGCGACGAGGCGGCGAACCGAAGGTGCGCGAGAGTCCACGACGTTTCTGCGCCGCCGCGCGCTTTCATTTTGCCCGATTGCCGCGGCGCACCCCGGCATTTTGCACGCCCGTTTTTCGCGCCCGCAACGCCGCGCGAAAAACGTCCGCTGATCGTGCGACACTTACGCACCGCGCAGTGCTGGCACGCTCGCCGCTAGAAGGAGGTGCGATCGTCCACCGTCGACCCCAGTCGACCGACCACAACCGGCACCGCGCGGATGCAGACGTGTCTGCCGTGCTCATTCCCAGGCTGATCATGTCGTCTCCTCATCCCTCCACCCTTTCCCTGACCAATTTGACTCCCCTGATTCGCGCCCGATCGCATTCCGATTTTCCCCTGAGGAGCAGACCGCGCAGCCCGAGCGCGAAATCGCTGTGGTCGGCGGAACCCGGGCCGGCCGCGAGGCCGATCATCGCCCTGTGTCACCTCAGCTGGAGCTGGGTCTGGCAGCGCCCGCAGCAATTCCTCTCGCGGCTGTCCCGGACGCATCCGGTGCTGTTCGTCGAGACGCACTGCAGCGGCGTCCCGCAGACGGAGGTGCGGCTCGGCGCGCCGGCGGACCACCCGAACGTGACGATCTGCGAGATGCATCTGCCCGCGAGCCGGTGGGCCGACGGGCGCTTCATCGATCGGGAACGGCGGCGCGCCCTCCGCCGCACGCTCGCAGGCGAGCTTTCCGGACGTTTCGACGACGCGATCCTGTGGTTCAACGATCCGATGGCAGTGACCGCCTTTGCCGGCCACCTCGACGAGTCGCTGATCGTGTACGACTGCATGGACGAGCTTTCGCAGTTCAAGGGAGCGCCGCCCGCGCTGCTCGAGCGTGAACGCGAGCTCCTTGCGCTGGCCGACGTCGTCTTCTGCGGGGGCCGGAAGATGCGCGACCGGCGGCTCGCCGTGAATCCCAACTGCCACTTCTACGGCACGGGCGTGGATTGCGCACATTTCGGCGCGGCGCTTTCCTCCGCCCTCCCGGTCGCGCCGGAACTCGCCCGGCTCGGCGGTCCCGTGCTCGGCTACTTCGGCGTCGTCGATGAACGCATCGACTACGATCTGGTCGCGGCCCTCGCCGACGCCGATCCGTCCTGGCACGTCGCCATCGTTGGTCCGACAACGAAGGTGGATCCGGCCGCGTTCCCGCAGCGCCGCAATCTCCACTGGCTCGGCGGCCGGCCGTACGCGGAGCTGCCCGCCCTCACCAAGGGATTTTCCGTCTGCCTGATGCCGTTCGCGCTCAACGAGGCGACGGAGTACATCAATCCCACCAAGGCGCTCGAGTACATGGCCGCCGGCCGGCCGGTCGTCTCGACCGCGCTCGACGAGGTCCAGTCGAACTTCGGCTCCGTGGCCCGGCTCGCCCGATCGCCGATCGAATTCATCGGCTGGTGCCGGCGGGAGGTCATGGCTCCCTCGCAGACGCGGATCGCGCGCGGACTGCGGCTGGCGGCCGCCAATACGTGGGACGTCATCGTCTCGCGCCTGGAGCAGCACATCGCCCAGGCGCTGACGGAGCGCCGCGAGACGGGCGCGACGGAGGAATCCGCCCCCGTGCCGCTCGTGGGCAACGACACCATCTGGGTCCGGGGTTGAACGACGCGCGCCGACCGGGCTCGGCGAGCGCGGCTGCATCGTGCCGGCCGCCCGGTCGGCGCGAGCGCCTGCGGTCCGTTGCGTCACGGAGTGGACTTCCGCCGCAAATTGAATCGCTTTGCGGCCCAGTCCGACACCGGGGCGCAGGGCCGCCCAGCCACGATCGCGCCGCTCTCCATGTTTCCGTCCTCCGCCATCCCCCGTCCCGAATATCCGCGCCCCGATCGCCAGCGCGGGCTGGTCGAGGGCGTCGACTGGCTCAATCTGAACGGGCCGTGGCAATTCCGGTTCGACCCGAAACGGAGCGGGCGGGACGAGGGCTGGTTCAATCCCCAGGGACCCGACTGGCGCGAGCAGATCATCGTGCCGTTCTGCTGGGAGTCGCTCGCCGCCTGGGGCGAGGGCGACGCG
Organism: uncultured Verrucomicrobiae bacterium; assembly: GCA_963705935.1. Taxonomy (GTDB): domain Bacteria; phylum Verrucomicrobiota; class Verrucomicrobiia; order Opitutales; family Opitutaceae; genus Opitutus. Next base: position 2,100,140 of record OY970130.1, read on the forward strand.
GCCGGGAACGACAACTATTACGCGACCCGCGTCTACGTGAAGCCGCTCGAGGTGACGCCGGAGAACCATCGAGGCGCCGAGCGGTATGAGGTCGGCTGGTACCGACGGACGATCGAGATCCCCGACAACCACCACTGGCGCGGCCGGCGGGTGATCCTCACCGTCGGCGCGGCCGACTACCTCACCGATTGCTGGTGCAACGGTGTTCACTGCGGGCATCACGAGGGCGGCTATCTCCCGCAGGAGTTCGATCTCACGGACACGCTCGGCTCCGGCGGCGGCCCGCGCCGCGCGCTCATCGTGCTGCGGGTCGAGGACCCGATGGACAATCGCGAGCAGCCCGTGGGCAAGCAGTGGGGCTGGTACACGACGACGAGCGGCATCTGGCAGACCGTGTTTCTCGAACCCCGGCCGGCGGTGTTCATCGACCGGTTCCGCATCACGACGGACATCGACCAGGGCCGCGCGCTGTTCGAGGTGACGTGCCAGGGGATCACCGACGGCATGACGGTCGCGGTCGACATCATTCCGCCCGAGGCGCCGCCGCACCGCGTGATGCTCAATCCCGCCGTCGCCGGGGTCGCTTCCGGCGACGCGGAGATCTACCCGGTTTCCCTGTGGGATCCCGGCGACCCGAAGCTGTACCGCGTGATCCTCCGGCTGCTGGACGAGGAGCGGGAGGTCGACGCCGTCCGCAGCTACTTCGGCATGCGCAAGATCGGCACCGTGCCGGCGGCGGCGCGCGACCGGCCGGCGATGCTGTCGCTGAACAACAAGCCGATCTACCTCCGCGGCGCGCTCTACCAGTCGTATTTCCCGGACGGCATCTACACCGCCGGCGACGCCCGCATCCTGCGCAACGACATCGCGTTCGCCCGCGAGTCGGGCTTCGATTTTCTCCGCGTCCACATCAAGCTCGACGACCCGCTGCTGCTCCATTACGCGGATACGATCGGCATCATGCTGATGCAGGACTTCCCGAATTTCGGCGAGGGCGGCGACACGCCGCTGGGCCGGAGGCGCTTCGAGGAAATGATGCGGCGCGGCATCCAGCGCGACTGCAACCACCCCTCGATCATCGCGTGGTGCATTTTCAACGAAACCTGGGGTTTCGGCGGCCAGACCGAATTGATGAAGCTCATCAGCCGCCCGATCGCCCGCACCCCGCGGGAGCAAAAGGAGCAGGCGCGGCAGGCGGTCGAGAAGCTCGCCAACACGTCCTCGTTCCAATGGGTGCACGAGATGTGGCAGCTCGCGAAGTCGCTCGACCCCACCCGGCTGATCGAGGACATGAGCGTCGTCGTCTGGGAGCATCTCGCCGCCTACGGTCACGTCGACACCGACATCAACTCCTGGCATTTCTACCTCGCCGACTACGCCAAGGCGAAGGCGCACATCGAGAACGTGGTCGCCCGGACCCACCCCGGCTCGAGCTTCAACTACATCGAGGGGTACCAGCAGCGGGACGCGCCGCTGATCAACAGCGAATACGGTGGGGTCGGCGCGCTCGACGGCGATCGCGACGTGAGCTGGTCCTTCAAGTTTCTCACCAACGAGCTGCGGCGGCACGGACAGCTTTCCGCCTACATCTTCACCGAACTGCACGATGTCGAATGGGAGTGCAACGGGCTCCTGAACTACGACCGGACGCCGAAGGAATTCGGCTACGTGCCGCTCGTCGTCAACCAGGGCGACGTGCTGCCGATCGATGCCCCGCCGATCGCGCAGCTGGCGCCGGGCACGAACTTCGAGGTCGACGTGATGTCGTCGCACTTCTCGCGCCGCCGGTGTGAAAACGTCACACTGCACTGGCTCTACTCCGGCATCGACACCCTCGGGACCCAGTACCCGGCGCTGGAACGCGGCCGGGCGAAGATCGCCTTTCCGCACCACCGGGTCGAACTCGCGCGCCGGCTGAGCCTCCGGACCCCGGACCAGCCGATGTTGTGCACGCTCTCGGTCGCGGCGGTGCTGCCGGACGGACAGCCCGTTGCGGGCAACTTCATCCAGCATTTCGTGAATCACGGGGCGCCGCCCGAGCGCGAGGACAGCACGAGCACCTTGATCCTGCGCCGCCGCGTCACCGACTGGATCGATGCCGAATGGAGCGGCTCCCACAGCACCCGGGAGGAGGCGGCGGCCGCGGGCTGCTGCTTCGGATACGGTCACGGGTTTTTCGAATGGGAGTTCACCGACGAGGTGATCCCGTTGATCGGCCAGGCGAAGCGGGTTCGTGTCTTCTGCGAAGTCTCCTCGCGGCGGCGCGACATTCCCCAGACCGACAGCCATCGCTACGCGACTAGTTTCGAGCTGTTGATCAACGATCTTCCGGTGCATCGCACCCTGCTGCCCGATCATCCCCACGACACGCGTGGCGCGCTCAGTTATCTGCGGGGCGGGAACGGCGCCTACGGCTACCTGATGCGCGCGGCCTTCGAAGGCTCGCTGCTCGAGCAGGTCGCCGCGACGACCGGTAACGGCACCCTCCGCTTCCGCTGCGCCGTCCCCGCCGACGCGGCGCCGCATGGCGGGCTGACGGTGTACGACTTCGATTGCGGACGCTACCCGATCTGCCCGACCATCATGATCGAGTGGGAGCAGGGCTAGCAGCCCGTCGGACTTAGAGTCCTCCGGGCTGCTAAGCCGTAACGATGCAGTTGAAAAGGAGCCACCGATTGGGAACTGACTGATGGTGAATGAAACCGAATCAATCGAAGGGCGGAAGCCCGGTTCACCAAACGGTGGCCGGAAAGATCCAGTTCCAAAGCGCCGGCCAGTCCATCCAAATCGAGTTCACCGACCAACAGCTCAGCCCGCACGCGGGCACTGCGACGTTCTGGTCGTTCGTGCAGGAGAGCGGCTGGCGCGAACTGGTCGCCCGGTGTCTGCCGCACCCTGAGCCGACCTCCCACAACGCGCTGAGCCCTCTGACCAAGGTGCTCGGTTTCGTCCAAGGCCTGCTCTGCGGGGCGAAGAAACTCACCCACCTGGCCTATCTGCGGCGCGATCCGATGCAGCCGGCCCTGCTCGGGATCAAGCGGGTGCCCAGCCAGTCGACGTTCACGCGTTTCTTCCAGGGTTTCACGAGCGCGGGGAAGAATCTCGCGTGCTTCCGGCCGCTCTTCGCGTGGGCGATGCAAAAACTGCCCGGTAAACCCGAGGGCTACGCCTTGGATTTGGACTCGACCCGCCTGCTCCACGAGGACGGACACCAGGAGGGCGTCGCGGTCGGCTACACTCGGGTCGGCCCCAAGCCCTGCCTGCACCCGTTGCTCGCGATCTTCAGCGAAGTGAGACTGGTCGCTGGGTTTTGGTTACGCCCCGGCAACTGCAGTTGCGCGAACAACGTCGTCGGGTTCTTCCTCGATCTATGGGACAACCTGCCCGCGCACCTGCGGCTGCGCGTGGTGCGCGCCGACTCCGGCTTCTACGTGGCCGAACTCTTGCGGCTGTGGGAGCAATTACGGGTGAAGTTCATCGTCGTGGCGCGGCTGACGCACCCCGTGCAAAGCCTCCTGCGGCGTGAGACCCGCTGGCTCGCCACCGACCTCGACGGCACGGAAGTGGCCGAACTCGAATCTCACGACGCGGAGGTGCCCGCCACCGCGCGGTTCATCGCGATTCGCCACCGGATAAAAGACAAACACAGTCGCGCGGGCGGCAAACTGCTCATCGACTGTCCCGGTTACCTGTATCAAGTGCTGGTGACGAATCTGCCGCGCAGCGTGCCGCCGCTGGCCGTCTGGCGCGACTACAACGGCCGGGCCGCCTGCGAGAACGTCATCAAGGAGTTGGATGCGGGCTACGGCCTGCCGGATTTAGTGTGCAAAGATTTTTGGGCGACGGAGGCGGCGCTGAGCTTCGGGGTGCTCGCCCACAACCTCGTCGTATTGTTCGAGCGCAAGCTCGGCTGGCTCGAAGCCGTCACGCTGGGCAGCCTGCGCTACTGGCTGTTCGTGACCGCTGGGATCATCAGCCGCCCCCAGGGTCAAACCACGATCAAACTTGCCGTCCCGACGCACGAACGCGCTTGGTGGCGAGGCCTTTGGGAGAAATTGCTTTCGCCGAACGCCAACTGCAATGCAGTCGGCACTCGCCCAGTGCTCGGGTAGCGCGCCCAGCCAAAATCACCTCAAAACCGGTTTCCTACTGCATGGATACGGCTAAGGAAAAATGGCGCGGCGCCATTTTCGGGGATTCACCCCGGGGATATCTCCGACGACGGACGAAAACAAAACCGAACCGCCGGTACCGGAGCCGGTCTCCCGACAGCATGGTAGACCTGCGTCAATCCCGGCTGGCCGACGTCGTTACCGCGGGGGGATTTCTGTGGTGCACCGGGATCGAGGACACGTTCATCACCGCTCCTTCGCCCCGGACCGGGCGCACGCTGGACGAATACGAGCTCACCGGCCACTACGAGCGCTGGTCCGAAGATTTGGAGCTGATGGCCGCCGCCGGCGTCGTCGCCGCGCGCTACGGCATCCCGTGGCACCGCGTCAATCCCCGCCCCGGGGTGTGGGACTGGCAATGGGCGGACGGGCCGCTCGAGCGGATGCTGGAGCTCGGCATCGCGCCGATCGTCGATCTCGTGCACTACGGGCTGCCGCCGTGGATCGAGCAGGCGTTCTGCCACCCCGACTACCCGCAATTCGTCGCCGAGTATGCGGCGCGCGTGGCGCAGCGGTTCAAGGGCCGGATCCATGCCTACACCCCGTTGAACGAGCCGCGGATCACCGCCTGGTACTGCGGCCGGCTCGGCTGGTGGCCGCCGTTCCGCCGGAGCTGGCCCGGATTCGTCGCGGTGATGGTGGGCGTCTGCCGCGGGATCTCCCGCACCGTGCGCGCCCTCCGCGGCGTCGATGCGGACATCCTCTGCGTTCACGTCGACGCCACCGACTGGTACGAGACACAGGAGCCCTCGCTCGAGTCGGAGGCGCGGCACCGGCAGGAACTGGTCTTTCTCGCCCTCGATCTGGTCAGCGGCCGGGTTCGTCCCGGGCACGCCCAGTACGAATGGCTGCTCGCCCACGGCGCCCGCGAGGCCGAACTGGCGTGGTTCAGCGAGCATCCGGTGCCGCTGCCGCTGCTGGGGATCAACCTCTACCCGATGTTCAGCCGGAAGGTGCTGTACCGCACGAACGCCGGCCACAGCCGCGTCGCGATGCCGTACGCCACCGACCGGATCGTCGAGGATCTCGGCCGGCTCTACTGGGAACGATACGGCGTGCCGCTGTTCATCGCGGAGACGGCGTCCTCCGGATCGGTCCGGCGGCGCCGGGAGTGGCTCGACGGCTCGATCGCCGCGGTGCGCCGGCTGCGCGCGGCCGCCGTTCCGCTGATCGGCTACACCTGGTGGCCGCTGTTCGCGCTCGTCACCTGGGCGTACCGCCAGGGACGGCTTTCCGCTCCGGACTACTTCCGCCAGATGGGTCTCTGGAATCTCGACCCGGAACTGCGCCGGGTGCGCACGCCGCTGGTCGACGCGTTCCGCCAGCTCGCCGACCGCGGCGCGGCCGCGGCGGGCCGGCTCGCGGCGCGCGCCGGCGGCCCGGTGCTGTCGCCGCTCGGCGCCGGCGGGAACGAGGGCTGAGCCATGTTCCGCAGCTTCTTTTTCGCGGGCTTCGAGGGCACGACCGGCTACAACCGCCGCCGCCAGTGGATCGACCAGGTCGCCGCGACGGGCCACGACCGCCACGCGGACGCCGACTACCGCCGCCTGCGCGAAGTGGGCATCTTCGCCGCCCGCGAGGCGATCCGCTGGCCGCTCGTCGATCGCGGAGGGGCGTACGACTTCAGTTCCGTGCAGCCGTTCGTCGAGGCGAGCCGGCGGCACGGCATCGACGTGATCTGGGACCTCTTCCATTACGGGTATCCGCGCGATCTGGACATCTTTTCCGAAGGGTTTGCCGCCCGGTTCGCCGCGTATTGTGCGGCCGCCGCGCATTTCATCTGCGCGCGTCAGGAGGGCACCTGCTACTTCACGCCGGTGAACGAGCCGTCCTATCTCGCCTGGGCGGGCGGCGAGGTGGGACGTTTCGCCCCGCATGCGCGGGACCGCGGCCCGGAGCTGAAGCTGGCACTGGCGCGCGCGGCCATCGCCGGGATCGACGCGATCCGCGCCGCCGTTCCGTCCGCCCGGATCGTGAATGTCGATCCGGTGTGCCAGGTGGTCCCGCCCAACGGCCGGCTCGACCTGCTTGCCGACGCGCAGACGTTCAATCACGAGGCGGTGTTCGAGAGCTGGGACATGCTCTGTGGCCGGTTGCGGCCCGAGTTGGGCGGCAGCCGGGCGCACCTCGATATCGTCGGGATCAACTACTACTGGACGAACCAGTGGGAACTCGGACGGCCGGAAGCGCCGCTCGCCGAGGACGATCCGCGGCGGGTCCCGCTCGGACGGCTGATTCGCCGCGTGTGGAAGCGCTATGGCGGCGACCTGCTGATCACCGAGACGTCGCACGTTCACGACATGCGTCCGAAGTGGATCAGCTACGTCGCCGCGGAGTGCGAGCAACTCCTCGACGACCATGTCCCGCTGCGCGGCGTCTGCCTGTATCCGATTCTTGGAATGCCGGAATGGCATTCGCCGGACGAATGGGTCGCGATGGGATTGTGGGACATCCTCCATGAGAATCCGGCGCGGATCCGTCGGATTTGCGGGCCGATGTGGGAGGCGCTCCGCCGCGCCCAGCGCCTCGAATTCCGTCACATCACGGTCGAGCCCTAGGTTCTGGCCGGCGCGAGCCGGGCAGTCCCGGATGCAGGAGCGGCTTGGCGGCGCGATGGGGGGCGGTCCGGAAACCGGATCGCGGCCTAAAGCCGCTCCGCCGGCAACGGACCCCGCCACCGCCGGCCAATGCGGGATGAACCTTTGTCAGGATCCCGAGTCTGTGCTCCCCTCTCACGCTCATGCTGAAAGCCTTCCGCAATTTCGCCCTGAGGGGAAACGTCGTCGATCTCGCTGTCGGCGTCATCATCGGTGCCGCCTTTGGTGGCATCGTCAATTCGCTCGTGAACGACATCATCATGCCGCCAATCGGGCTGCTGGTCGGAGGCGTGGATTTCTCCAATCTGTTCGTGATCCTGAAGGAGGGCACCAAGCACGCTGGTCCGTATGAATCGGTCGCGGCGGCGAAGGCGGCCGGCGCGGTGACGCTGAACATCGGCGTCTTCATCAACACGGTGATCAATTTTCTCATCGTGGCGGCATCCGTGTTCCTGCTCGTGCTGGGATTCGAGAAACTGCATCCGCACGAGCCGGCCCAGCCGGCGGGGCCTTCGCACCAGGAACTGCTCCTCGAGGAGATTCGGGACCTGATCAAGGCCCGCGTCACGGGAACCCAGACGCGGCCACCTTCGCCGTGATGACTCCTCCCGCCGGCGGCCCGACCGGTTGACCGGGAGCGACTCGTCAATCGCGCCGCGCGGGTTCCGCGATCGGTTCGGCGATTTCGACGTCCGCGGCCGCAATCGGGGAATGTCGTCCGCGTTGCGCGGATGACTGGCGTTTGGTTTCGCGTTCTTAAGTGAGAGTGACGGCGGGACGAGACGCCTACGCATACTAACTTGCCCCGCGCTCCCGCCCGTTCTGACATCAGCTTGGGCAGGAACTGGCAAATACTGCGAGCTCCTCGCTCACCTACCCCAGCCATGAATATCCGTTTTCCCCGGCGCCTTGTGCCCGGATTGCTGCTTGCCGGCGTTGCCACTGTCGGGCTCGTCCGCGCCGAGAAGATGAACCTGGACCGGATCGCACCGCCGCCGGCCGATCAACCCATCCCAACCCTGGATTTCTTCCGCGAGCCTCTCCTCCAGGCGCCGGCGGTGAATCCGGCCGGCACCCACGTGGCGGCGATCATCGCTTCGGGCGAGGATCACACCGGCCTCATGGTCTACAGTCTGAAGACCCAGCAGAAGGAAACGCTCACCTTCACCGGCGAACGGGACATCGGCAACGCCCGCTGGCTCGGCAACAACCGGGTGATGTTCGACATCTCGCTGCGCAAGACGGGCGGCTCGGGGTTGTACGCCAGCGACGTCGGCGCGCTCTCGAGTCCGTTCCCTCTCCTGCAATTCGTCGGTGTCACGGTCGTCGCCATTCCACCCGGCGACCGCACCCATCCGCTCGTGCGGATCTCGGCCGACTCGATGGTCACCGGGCGGCAGGCCGAGGTGGTGGTTCTCAACACCGACATCAGGACCGGCAAGATTCAGGACTTCACCCAGCAGTCCTCCGGCGGCGACAAGTTCACCGAGGCGGAGGAGGACAACGCCCGCCACATCATCGGCCGCAATCCGTTTCTGGCGACCGCCACCCGCTTCGATCTCTCGTACTTCGCCGACAAGGAGGGCCGGCTCGCCTTCGGCACGAGTTCGACCGACGGAGTGCTCGAGCTGTTTCGGCTCGCCGGCGGCCGATGGGAAAAATGCCCGGCGGACCTCGAGGAGGTGCAGGTTGTGGACTGCGGCGACAATCCCGGTGAGCTCGTGGTCGTGGGACAGCGCGGCGGCGGCAAGCCGCGGCCGCTGCAAGTCATCGATGGCGCCACCGGCGCCACGAAGATGGTGCTGCGACAGGACCCGGCCTACGATTTCAACGGCTACCTCTACCGCGATCCCGGCAGCCACAACATCGTCGGCGCGATGTCCGACGGCAGCGGCCCCGAGTTCCTCTGGTTCACCGAGGCGTATCGCAACCTCCAGAAGGCCGTCGACCAGATCTTCCCCGGGATGGCCGTGCGGATCATCGGCGGCGATGACGCCGGGCGGATGGTTCTGCTCAGCACGTTCTCCGACCGGCAGCCGCCGATCTACAACTGGGTCGATCTGGAAAAACACACCGCCGGCCTGATCACGAACTCGCGGCCCTGGATCGACCCGAAGCGGATGCGCCGCATGGGCATGATCAAGTACAAGACCCGGGACGGCCGCAAACTGGACGCGTACCTGATGATGCCCGCCGGAGCGACGAAGCAAAATCCTCCCCCGCTGATCGTGCTGCCGCACGACAATGCCGAGCAGCGCAGCGTCTGGGGCTTCGATCCCGAAGCGCAGTTCTTCGCCAGCCGCGGCTATGCGGTCCTGCAACCGAACTACCGCGGTTCCGCCGGCTATCGCTGGATGTTCCCGACCGAGGACGACTGGGACTACCGCAAGATGCGCGAAGACGTCGCCGATGCGACGCGCCTGGTGGCCGGGTCCGGGTTGGTCGACTCACACCGGATCGCGATCATGGGCACCTCGTTCGCCGGCTACCTTGCCCTCGCGGGTGCGGCGTTCGAGCCGGACCTGTACCAGTGTGCGATCGCCGTCTCTCCCGTGTGCGACTGGGCCAAGACGATGGAGGACCTCAAATTCTCGCAGTACCGCGACTTCACCTACTCGCGGCTGATGCGGAAGCTGGGCGACCCGCGCCAGCAGGCGGAAAAGTTCGACGCGATTTCGCCGCTGCGTCACGCCGGCAGCATTAAGGCGGCCGTCCTGATCGCCTACGGGGAATTCGACTCCAGCTCCGCCATCAGCCAGATGAAGGAAATCGCCTCCACGGTGCGGCGGAACCAGGTGCCGGCCGATACGATCTCGTACCTGAACGAGCAGCACGGCGTGCACTATCTCGAGCACCAGGTGAACCTGTACGACCAGACCGTGGCTTTTCTCGGCGCCCACCTCGGGTCCGCGAAATCCGCACCGGCCGCCCGCTGAGCCCGGTCACTCTCCCCCGAACGTGTGGATGAAGAGTCCGGAGCGCAGCTTCGGCTCGAACCACGTGCTCTTCGGCGGCATGATCTGGCCCGCGTCGGCGATGTCCATGAGCTGAGTGACCGTCAGGGGGTGAAGCGAGAACGCCACACCCCCGTGCGCGTCCACCTGCCGGACGAGTTCGCCCGTCCCGCGGATGCCGCCGACGAATTCGATGCGTTTGCTCGTGCGCGGATCCTCGATCCCGAGGATCGGCGCGAGCACCTTGTCCTGCAGCACACTCACGTCCAGCCGCGCGGCCGGATCGGCCTGAGGATCGACCGGGAGCCTCAGTTCATGCCATTTCCCGGAGACGTACATTCCGACCCGGCCGGCTCCGGCCGGAACTGACGCTCCACATTCAACGACGTCGCCGCGCGTCCGCAATTCGGCGAGGAACGACTTCAGGGTGCGCCCGTTCAGATCCGGCACCACCCGGTTGTAGGGCAGAATCTGCAGCTCGCTCGCCGGGAACAGCACGCACAGGAACCAGTTGTAATCCTCGGTTCCGTCATGTCGTGGATTCCGCTCGCGCCGGAGCCGCGCCACCCGGGCCGCACTCGCGGCGCGGTGGTGGCCATCGGCGATGTAGGTGCACGGTACCTGGCCGAACGCCTGGACCCAGTCGGCACCGCCTTCGATCCGCCACGCGGTGTGGCGGATGCCGTCCGGCGCCGTGAAATCGTGGCGTGGTCGCTCCCGGACCTTCGCGTCGACGAGCGCGGTCACGTCCGCGTTGTCCCGATACGTCAGGAACACCGGTCCAGTCTGCGCGCCGATCGTGTCGATCAGGCGCGTCCGGTCGTCCTCCTTGTCCCGACGCGTCTTCTCGTTCCGCTTGATCAATCCCGCTTCGTAGTCCTCCACGTGGCAGACGGCCACGAGTCCGCGCTGCCGGTGCGATCCCATCTCCTGCTGGTAGACGTAAAGGCAGGGCGCGGTCTCGCGCACGAGTGCGCCTTCGCGCTGGAGCCTCAGGAAATTCTCGCGCGCCTTCCGATACACCGCCTCCGCATACGGATCGGTGTTCGCCGGCAGATCGATCTCGGCGCGATCCACGTGCAGCAGGCTCTGCGGCCGGGCGGCGGCGAGCGCCGCGGCCTCGGCGGCGTTGACGACGTCGTACGGAACGCACGCAACGTTCGGCGCGAGCGCCGGTGGCGGGACGAGACCCTGGAAGGCACGGATGCGCATGGAGAAACGCGTACAGTTGAGCGCCGGGCTCGCGGAAGACACGAGAAAACTGCGCGCCAGCGTGTCATTCGCCCCTCCTGCCCGCGCCCCACGCCCGGACCAGCGGCGCCTTCCGGGATCGGGTAGCCGGGGAGGTTGCCCTCCCCTGGCTCCCACACCACCGGACGTACGGTTCACGTATCGCGGCGGTTCCTTAAGAGGAGGATTTGGCATAGACCGTTAATGTTTCGAGCAGGTTTATAAGGCCCATGTCGGCCAACGCCTTTGTCGGAAAGGCGGCATGCATGTGCGAAGCGCCGCTGTTGAACCATGCCCCGCGGCCGTTGTGTCCGCTGGCGAGCACCCGGGCCTCGTCGAGACCAAGCGCCCGGAGGCGCCGGTATCGCGTGGCCGGGCGTTTCCACTGTCGCCAGATCACGCCGCGCAGCCGCCGCCTGATCCAGCCGTCCAGTTCCGCTGCGAACCCCTTGGTCTCGCTGAGGCGGAAGTAGTTCATCCATCCCCGAAGCAGCGGGTTTAGCGTTTCGCGGATAAACCGCTCCACGTTTCGCCCGCGCGCCTCGCGGAAGCGCTCCTTCACTTTGGCCCTCATTTTCTGACAGGTCTTCGCCGGCACCCGGATTTTCGTCTGATGATGGACGGTGAAGCTGTAGCCGAGGAACACCCGGTTGACCGGACGATCCACCGCGCTTTTCGCTCGGTTGACTTTCAGCTTCATCCCCCCTTCGAGCAACCGGGTCAGCGATTCCAGCACGCGGGAGCCGCTCCTTTGACTGCCTACGTAGATATTGCAGTCATCGGCGTAGCGACAGAATCGGTGCCCTCGCTTCTCCAGTTCCTTGTCCAGATCATCGAGCAGGATATTCGACAGCAACGGCGAGAGCGGCCCGCCTTGCGGCGTGCCTTTCTCGCTCGGCTGGTTCACCCCGCCGATCATCACGCCGCTTTGCAGGAACGCCCGGATGAGTTTGAGCATCCGTACGTCCTTCACCCGGCGTCTGACTCTGGCCATCAGCAGGTCGTGGTTCACCTCGTCGAAGAAACTCGCGAGGTCAATGTCCACCACCCATCGCTTCCCGGCACGCTGGTACCCGCGCGCGGCGAGCACTGCTTGGTGCGCACTGCGTCCGGGCCTAAACCCATAGCTGTGCTCCGAGAAGTGCGGCTCGAACAACGGACTGAGCACCTGAAGCGCCGCCTGCTGTAAGAACCGATCCAGTACCGTCGGGACTCCCAACAGGCGGATTCCGCCGTTGGGTTTTGGGATCTCGACGCGTCTGACTGGCTCTGGCCGATATCGGCCCGCCCGCAGCAGCGCCTCGATCTGGTCCCACTCTTTTCGGATCAGCGTCGCCGTGCGCTCGAGGTCGAGCCCATCGACTCCCGCCGCTCCTTGGTTCCGACTGACCCGTTTCCACGCGGCGTTCAGGTTGCCGCGTTCGATCATCTGCTCGATCAGTCCCGTCCCTTGCCCGATGCAGTGACTTTCCTCCGATGCTGCGCTTGCCGCACCTTGCGCGTTCCCACTGGCATTCCGGCCAGCGACTTCGCCCACGGCAGTCCGATACGCGGCGGACTCTTCTGCTGCTTCACGCAGGTTCATGGATTCGGTTTGCACCGTCCTCTTTCGGTTCGATCCTTCACCCCTGATCGTGGGCTACTATGACCTCGGCTGACTTCTGCGGACTTGTCCCGGCGCCTTCCGACGCTGGTAGCCCTCGCGAGCGGCTCCACAGATCTCCCCGGGTAATGCGCACCTGCCTTCACGCTTATGCCTGCCGCATCTACGTACGCGCTTTCCGTGCAGACTTCGGGCTTTAGAGATATTGGCCTCCTCGCCCAACGCGTACGCCTCATGCGATTCCTGTTCGTCAGGCCAGCGCTTTGCCATGGGCTTCCTTCCCACGGTCGCCTCGCGACGCCGCAGTTGCCCTTCGGCTAGACCTTCCCTCTGCAGGGCGGTCAACAGACTTACATGTGTGTTTACTCATGTTCACTGTCCAGCAGGTGCGCCCTGCCGGGCGCACCACAAAAAAAGCCCTCCGATTCGGGAGGGCTTCGAGCAGGATGAAGATCCGGCTATTTCTTCGTGCTGCGCTTGAACTTCGACGTGAACTTTTCCACGCGACCGGCCGTGTCGACCAGGCGTTTTTCGCCGGTGTAGGCGGGATGCGAATCCATGGTGACGTCGCGCGCGACGATGAAATATTCCACGCCGTCGATGTTCTCCTTGCGGGCGGATTTCATCGTTGAGCGGGTGAGGAATCGTTTGCCGGTCCCGATGTCCAGGAAGCAAACGTTGTTCAGAGTGGGATGGCCTTCGGCTTTCACGGCGGGTAAATTCCAGTTCAGCCCTGACGCGCTTTGTAGCGGGGCTCGATCTTGTTGATGACGTAAATCTTGCCCTTGCGGCGCACGACCTGGCAGGCCGGGTGACGCTTCTTGGCCGATTTGATGGAGGACACGACTTTCATAAAAGAGGTCAAAACAGAGGTCGCCCCCAGCCCTGTCAACCGAAATGTCCCCCCCCCGTGGCGCGGACGGATTTCGGTGTTTCGTTTTGCTCACGTAAACTGCGATTCCGTAGACAGCGAGCTTGCTCGCGCCAAACGAGCGCCAGCAAGCTGGCGGCCTACAGGTTGCGCGGTCAAAACAATGACCCTGGCGGACGGATTTCGGAAAACCCCGCGCGCCGCGGGAGGTTCGCGATTCAGCGCCGAGCGGCCGGCGGATTCCCGGAGCTCCGGCGGGCGGCCGCAGCCCGCCTCGCGCCATGGGCGCTTCAGTTCAGCGTCGTGTCGTCGGGCTCCTCGGCCAGCAGGCGCCAGTCGTCTCCCAGCCCGCCGAGCACCGCGCGCCAAAGCTTGTCGTCCTGCGCATGGCTCAGGAGTCCCGCCGGGACCTCCGCCACGATCCAGGTGTTTTGCTTCAATTCCTTTTCGAGCTGGCCCGCGCCCCAGCCCGAGTAGCCGAGAAACCCGCGGAGCTGCGTTCCCTCCTCGGCGACGAGCTGCTCCGCCCGGTCCGGCTCGACTCCGAAATGCACGCGAAAGCCGTCCGCGTGCGGCTGCCAGGCGACCAGCAGCAGTTGCTCGGCCTGCACCGGACCGCCGGTGAACAATGGCACCCCCGCCAGCGCGCCGAGCGCAAATTCTCCGGTGAGCTCGCCGAGCCGCCGCCCCAGGGGCCGGTTCAGGACCACCCCCATTGCTCCCTCGGCGTTGTGCACCGACATCAGGACCACCGCCCGGCGGAAATTCGGATCGCGCAGCCCCGGATGCGCCAGCAGCAGCGATCCGGCGAGACTTTCCTTCGTGGCCTGACGGCGTTCGCGCATGGCTTGACGCGCGTTGACCCCAACGCGCGGGACCGGGTTTCAAAGTCGGATCATTTTTACCCCGGCGTCCGCCACGAGGTCGGCGACGAGCGGGTCGTTGTTGTAGTCGTCACGATATCGCACCTCCGCAATGCCGGCGGCGGCGAGGATCTTGATGCAGTTGATGCAGGGGTAGTGAGTCACGTACGCGACGCACCCCTCGACGGAACTGCCGCGCCGCGCCGCGTCCGCGACCGCATTCTGTTCCGCGTGCACGGTCGCCTGTTCCCGCCCCTCGCGCAGCCGGGACGTGTGCGAGGCCCCGGGCAGGAATCCGTTGTAGCCGGCGGCGACGATCCGGTTCTTGCGCCCGCCTCCGGTGACGATCACGCAGCCGACGTGCAGCCGTTCGCAGTTCGACCGGGTCGACAGCAGAATGGCGGTGGCCATGAAGTACTCGTCCCATGACGGGCGGTGCGGGAATTTCGCCGCGGCTTCGGCGATCAGGTCAACGGGAGTCGGAAGCTCGTTCATGGAAAACGGCCCGCATGGTGGACTTCCCCGGACCCCCGGGCAATCTTCGTCTCGCCATGTGGCGAACGGTCGCACCGGAACTCCTGGATTCGCTCGCGCCCGACGACCCGGCCGCGCTGCACAATCGCCGTGATCTCCGGCTCGTCAACGTACTCATGGGCAACCATCGCTGGATCGCGCGCGAGCTGGCGCGGCGTGTGCAGCCGGGAGAACGTGTGCTGGAGATCGGCGCCGGCACCGGCGAATTGCTCGGGCGGCTGTCTCGTGGCGGCGTCTTTGCGGATGGCCTGGACCGGTGGCCCGCCCCGGCCGGCTGGCCGGCTTCGCGGCGCTGGCACCGCGGCGATCTGCTGCGCTTCGCCGGCTATGCGGCCTATCCGGTGATCGTCGGCAACCTGATCTTTCATCAGTTCACCGACCGTGAACTTGGCGAACTCGGCACCAGGCTGCGACCCACGACGCGCCTGCTGCTCGCCTGCGAGCCGCGGCGGAGCCGCTTTTCGCAGGTGCTGTACCGCCTGGTCGCCCACCTGTCCGGCGCCCACGAGGTCAGCCGGCACGATGCGCACGTCAGCATTGCCGCCGGATTCTCCGGCGACGAGCTGGCGCACGCGCTCGGGTTGGTGCCGGATGACTGGATCGTCGCGTACTCGGAAACGGTGACCGGCGCCTCCCGTCTGGTGGCGACTCGCCGGCGATGACCCCCACGCGGCCCATTGAAATCGTTGGCGGCGGACTGGCCGGTCTTTCGCTCGGCCGCGCGCTGCGCCTTTCCGGCGTCGACGTGACCGTGCTCGAGTCCGGGGATTATCCCCGCCACCGCGTCTGCGGCGAATTCATCGCCGGGCTCCCGGCCCGCACCCGCGGCGTGTTGCAGCTCGACCCGCTGCTCCGCGACGCGAGTTCGAACCAAACGGTCGGGTGGTTCGTGCACGGCCGGGTCGTGCGAACCCACCGGCTGCCGGCGCCGGCGACGAGCCTCAGCCGCTTCGCGCTCGACGCGCGGTTGGCGGAGGCATTTGCAGCCGCAGGCGGAAACCTCGTGCCCAACACGCGCGTGCCGCTGGCCACCGATGCGCCGGGACGGGTGTTCGCCACTGGGCGCCGCCGCTCTCCATCGCGCTGGCTCGGGTTGAAGATTCACGCCCGGGGGCTGCGCCTGGATCAGGATCTCGAACTCCATCTGGGCGACAACGCGTATGTCGGGGTGACCCGCATCGAGCAGCAGCGCGTCAACCTCTGCGGCCTGTTTCGCCGCCGCGAGCTCGCGGGCAAGGCTCCCGGGCTGCTGCTCGCCTATCTCGCGGCCTCGGGGTTGGACGCGCTGGCCGGCCGGCTCGCCGGCTCGAGTCTGGACGATTCCTCCTTCAGCGTCGTCGCCGCGCTGGAATTCGACGCAGGCGTGTCGCGGAGCCGCTGCGTCCGCCTCGGCGACGCCTGCGCGATGATTCCACCGTTCACCGGGCACGGCATGGCGATGGCGTTTCAGAGCGCGGAGATCGCACACGGTCCCCTGCTCGCCTACGCCCGCGGCGACGCCGAGTGGCCGGAGACGCGCGCCGTGATCGATCGCGCGCTCAGGCGGCGTTTTCGCCTCCGCCTCGGCACCGCGCACCTCCTGCACCCGTTCCTGCTGCACCCGTCGTGGCAACGCTGGCTGACGCTGCTGAACCGCGCACGGCTGCTCCCGCTGCGGCCGCTCTACGCCGCGCTGCACTGACGGCCGGCTGCCCCGTCGCGCAGAACCGGGCCCACCCATGTCCAAACGGTTACGGTCCTCGAATTGCCGCGTCCGGCGAACCACGCCCCGTTCGCCCTGTCCGCCCGATCATGTACCTTCACGCGCTCGCCACCGCCGTACCGCCGCTAGTCCTGACTCCGCAGGATTGCTGGAAGCTCGCGCAGCACTCGAGCCTGCGTGATCGTCTCAGCCGCCGGTCGATGCTCGTCCTGAACAGCATCCTCCGCAGCGATCACGGGATCGAGCGCCGGCATTTCGCCCTGCCCGACATCGAGCGCCTGTACGACCTGGACTGCGACGAGTTGAATCTCGCTTTCCGCCGCGCCGGTCCGGAACTCGCCGCGAAAGCCCTGTCCTCCGCGCTCGCGCAGGCTGGACTCGGGGCCGACCGGATCGACGCCCTGCTGATCTGCACCTGCACCGGCTACCTGTGCCCGGGATTGACCAGCTATGTGGCGGAACAGCTCGGGCTGCGTTCGAACGCCTTCCTCCAGGACCTGGTCGGGCTCGGCTGCGGAGCGGCCATCCCGCTGCTCCGGGCGGCGAGCCATATCGCCGCCACCGACCCCGACGCGGTGGTCGCGTGCGTCGCGGTCGAGATCTGTTCGGCCGCATTCTATGTCGACGACGATCTCGGCGTGCTGATCAGCGCCTGTCTGTTCAGCGACGGCGCCGCCGCTTCCATCTGGCGCGGCGTTCCCGGACCGTCGGGGCTGCGCGCGTTCGATTTCGACACGCTCCACCTGCCCGCCGCCCGGGACAAGATCCGGTTCGAGCAGCGCGACGGCAAGCTCCGCAACCTGCTCGACCGGACCGTGCCGGAGCTCGCGGCGGACGCCGTGGCCCGCCTCTGGGCGCGGCGGGGCAGCCGGCCGGTCGGACACGTGGTCACGCACACGGGCGGACGTGACGTCCTCCAGGCGCTCGTGCCCGTCGTCGCGCCCTACGACCTGACGGCCAGCATCGAGACGCTGCGCGATCATGGAAACATGAGCAGCCCATCCGTGCTGTTCGCGTTCGAGCGCGCACTGAAAAGCGCCGCGCCCGAAGCCGAGGGTGACTTCTGGCTCGTCAGCTTTGGCGCCGGCTTCAGCGCGCACAGCTGTCGGATCGGCCGGGACCGACAGCCCGGCGCACCCGAGCGGATTGCCGCCTCGGTTGCCGGGGCCGCAGGATGAACCCTCTCCGGTGGTGGCCGCTGCCGCTTGCCCTGGCCAGGTGAAGGGCGGCCGACCGCGCCTCTGTCGCGCCGCGCGGCTCGTTTCAGGCACCAATCCGGCGTCCGCTTTCTTCACCCATCCGTGGTCCGCCCGGCGCGTTCGCGATCTCCGCGCCCTCACTTCGCGCAACTTCAGTCTTTCCGCCCGGCCGTCCCTCGATCTCTCTTCCTGCATGGCCAAGCTCGCCGATCTCGTGGCTTACTGCGACAAACGAACCCGCCGGGCGGAATTCGAGGATGCACCGGGCGCGCGCAACGGCCTGCAGCTGGCCAACCGCGGCCACGTGACGAAGATCGGCGCCGCGGTGGATGCGGGCCTCGTCCCCTTTCAGCGCGCCGTCGCCGCCGAGGTCGATTTTCTGATCGTGCATCACGGGATGTTCTGGGACATGCCCCGCGCCTTCACCGGCCCGGTGTACGAGCGGCTCGCGACCCTGATCGGCGGGAACTGCGCCGTCTACTCCAACCACCTGCCGCTCGACTCGCACCCCCTGATCGGAAACAACGCGCTGCTCGCACGGCAGCTCGGCCTGCGGGTCGCGCGCGGGTTTCTGCCGAATCGCGGCGGTGACATCGGACGCATCGCGCCCAGTGGGGGCCTCTCGCGGGCCGCCCTTCGCGCGCGGCTCGAGCAACTGTATCCGCGCGTGATTGCCATCGAGCATGGCTCCGCCAGCCCACGCGAAATCGCCTTCTGCAGCGGCAGCGGCAACAGCGCGGTCCCCGTGCTGCATGATGCCGGCGTCGATACGCTCGTGACCGGAGAGCTGCGGGAGGAATGGTTCAACCGGGCGCAGGAGGAAAGACTCAACCTCTATCTGTGCGGCCACTATGCGACCGAGGTCCATGCGGTGAAGGCGCTCGCCGCCGGGCTCGCGAAGAAGTTCGGTTTGCCGTGGGAATTCATCGCCACCGACAACCCCTGCTGACGGCAGCCGGCGGTTAGCCTCGCCGGCCTGCGGTCGGATCGCCTGCAAGCAGGCTCCTACCCCGAAACGGCGCCGGCCGTTGGATCCCGTGGCCCGCCGTCTGCCGGCGGGACCCGGCCGCAGTAATCAACGCTTGGCAATTATCCGCAATTCGCGTGGATTCGCCGCACGTGTCCATGAAACGCATCGCCATCCTGAACGGGCCCAATCTCGACCGGCTTGGCCGGCGCGAACCTGAGATCTACGGGCACGCGACGCTCGGCGACCTCGAGCAGGCGCTGCGCGCGGAATTCGCCACCGTGGCGGCACTCGAATTCTTCCAATCCAACCACGAAGGCGCCCTGATCGACCGGATCGCCGCCCTCGGGGAAGCGCACGCCGACGGGCTCGTCCTCAATGCCGGGGCGTTCACGCACACCAGCGTGGCCATCCGCGACGCGCTCGCCGGCTCCGGATTGCGCGCGGTCGAGGTGCACATTTCCAACATCTATCGCCGCGAACCGTTCCGCCATCTGTCGCTCACGGCCCCCGTCTGCGAGGCGGTGATCAGCGGGTTGGGGTTCGAAGGCTATCACGCCGCCGTCCGGTTCCTGCTCAAGGCATGACGGCGACGCCATCGTCCCCCGCGACGCCCGCCGGCTCCGGGATCGCCCCCGCGCCGACCGGGGCCGCCTGGCTGGTCTGCCACACGCGGCCGCGCTGCGAAAAGAAATTCGCCGGGCTGATGTCCGCGGAGCGGTTTCCGCACTACCTCCCGCTCGTGACCAGCATCCGGAAGTACCGCCAGCAGACGAAGCGGTTCACCAAGCCCCTGTTTCCCGGGTACGTCTTCGCCTGCGTCCCGCTGGAGAAAAAAGCCCGCATCTATCAGCAGGACCTGCTCGCCCGCGCCATCCATGTCGACGACGAGCCCCGCTTCCTCGGCCAGCTCGAGGACGTGAAGGCGATCGTCGCCTCCGGCTACGAGCTCAGCGTGCTGCCGCTGCTCACGCGGGGACGCCGCGTCAGGATCGTCGGGGGCCCGCTGCACGGCCTCGAGGGTTTCGTCGACGATCCTTCGAACCCGCGTGGCGTCGTGCTGTCGGTGGATGTGCTCCAGCAGGGTCTGCTAGTCAAACTGCCGGCCGAGAACCTGCAGGTATTACCTTAGCCGTCCCCGCCATGTCCCTCCCCTTTTCCGTCCGAACGACCCTGCGTCGGTGGTGCCTTTTGCTGGGCGGGCTCGCCGTCGCAGCCTCCGCCGCCGCGGACCCTGCGGCCACCGGGGCGCCGGCCCAGACGATTCTCGGCACATCGATGCAGCGCCTGCGGTCCTCGCAGAACGCGCTCGCGGATTTCTTCGACCGGCTGCCGGACCTGCTCGATTTCGGCCTGCCCAGCTTTGCGCCGCCCGGCGACCTGAGCATCTACGCGCATCCGCGTTTTGGTGACCTGATCCACGAGGACTATTTCCGCATCCCGGTCGGCGGCCGCGTCAAGCTGAGCGAGGACATCGAGTTGAACTCCGAACTCGGGACCTATTTCACGCACGGGCTGCGCAGCGGCGATGCCGGCAACGGGCTGTACCAGTTCGGCCTGGGGCTGAAGCGGGAACAGGCGCTGTCGCCGGACGCCGGCTGGAGTTCGGGCATCGGCTGGGTCACCCCGCTGAGCCGGCCGCCGCACGGGATCACCGATGGGCTCCGGCACACGCTGCCGTTCGTGACGTTCACCCGCACCATCGTGCCCTCGTGGGGCGGGGCGGTCGGCTTCGTCACCGTCGGCGGCGACCTGCTGGCGCGCACGCATCTCCAACCCGACTACATCCGCAACGAGCTGCGGGCGGATTCGCTCGTCCTCACCCTCGGCATGGCGCGCGAATGGCGGCGGATGCACGTGATCCTCCAGGTCTACGACGGCTCCACCGCGTTGCTGAGCCACCTGCATGAGAACGTCTTTGGCATCCGCCCCAGCGTCGGCATTCCGTTCATGCGTCGGCCCGACGGCAGCCCGCGGGCAATCGTGACGTTCGAGGGCCGGGCCGTGTGGGGTCCGGATGGGTTCGAGACCGGCGTCAACACGAGCGTGCGCGTCGACTTCCGCTACCATCACCATCCGCGCACTCCGTAACCGCGGACCCACGACCGCCCCCGGCGGGGTGCGCGGTCGCCGCGCTCAGTGCCCGAACATCCAGGCGATCCTCAGGAGGTGCATCGTCGCGCACGCGGCCAGCGCCGCGGCGTAGTCGTCGATCACCACGCCCCACCCGGCGGGGAGGTTCTGCAGCCGCGCAATCCCGAACGGTTTCACGATGTCGAAGAGCCGGAACAGCGCCAGCCCGGCCAGGAACACGGCCCAGTCCGGCAACGGCCCCCGCAGCGCCTGCCAGCCGAGGAAGCACAGCGGCATCGCCACGAACTCGTCCAGGATGACCTCCCCGGGATCTTTCCGGCCCAGCCGGAACTCCGCCTCGCCGCACAGCGCCACCGCGACGTAGCCGCCGATCGCGCTGAAGATCAGGTTGCCCACCACGCCCAGCGGGTGGAAAAACACCGTGAAGTAAAGCAGCCCGGCGACCGACCCCCAGGTGCCCGGAGCCGGCAGCCGTCGTCCGATGGGACCGAGCGTCGCGCAGGCGAGGACGGTCGCACTGGGCAGGAACCGCGGCCAGATGGGCTGCTCGAGTCGCATCGCTCAGCCGCGCACGACGTGGCCGTGCCGGACAAAATAGGCAAAGCCCGAGGTGATCGTCAGCAGCGCGGACAGGCCAAACAGGCCGATCCCCACCCCGTTCACCGTGCTGATCCACCATCCCTCCGCCCCGCGGAACAGCCCGCCGAAGTCGTTCGCGAACATCCGGGCGCCGAGCAGCCAGCCGATCGCGTTCAACTGGACGAACGTCTTGATCTTCCCGCCCGCGTCGGCCTCGATCACGATGCCCTTGGCTGCCGCGGCCATCCGCAACCCGGATACGATGAATTCGCGGCAGAGGATGCACAACACGACGGTCATCGCCACGATCTGATGGCCCATGAAATAGTTGCCATTCACCAGCGCGAACATGATCCCGAGCACCATCACCTTGTCGATGATCGCGTCCATGAAGCGGCCGACGGTCGAGACCTGTCCGCTGCGCCGCGCCACGATGCCGTCGAGCCAGTCCGTCAGCGCCGCGGCGATGAACAGCCAGAAAGCGAGCGTCGCGGCCCAGGGAAAATCCGCGTACATCAGCGCGACGATCGCGAACATCGCGGGCAGTCTCGAAAACGTCAGGACGTTGGGCAGGTTCATCGCAACAGGAGATTCAAGGCACACGGCGGACGCCGCGAATGCAATAGCGGAACGGGTCACCTTCGGGCCGGCCGCCGGAATTCGCAAAAACCGCATCGCCTCCGCCGGCCGTTTCGCTTTTCTCCGCTCATCGCCATGCGCCACTGCATCTATCCCGGCACGTTCGACCCGGTCACCTACGGGCACCTCGACGTGCTCGCGCGCGCCGTCAAACTCTTCGATCACGTCACCGTCGCCATCGCCGAGAACTTCAGCAAGGGGCCGCTGTTCTCCGCCGCCCAGCGGATCGAGCTGCTCAAGCCGAACGTCGCGGAGTTCGCCAACGTCTCGGTCACGTCGTTCAACACGCTGCTCGTCGATTTCGCCCTCAGCCAGGGCGCGATCGCGGTGATCCGGGGCCTGCGGGCGTTCTCCGATTTCGAGTTCGAGTTCAACATGGCGCTGATGAACCGCCACCTCGAGGCCCGCGTCGAAACGATCTTCGTCATGCCGAACGAGCAGTTCAGCTACACCAGTTCGTCGCTGGTCAAGCAGGTGGCGCAGTTCGGGGGCGATATCAGCCACTTCGTGCCGCCGAACGTCGCCACCGCGCTCCAGGCGGCGTTTGCCCGCCCCGCTGCCGTCCAGGCCTGACGGTCGCGCCGCCCGGTTCCGACCGGTGCGCCGCGTCCTGTCACTTTCTCCTGCCGCGACCGTCTTCCGCGCACGCCCCGCCTCCCGTGGAGCCCTCCCTGCATCAACCCCGCGCCGCCCGTCTCACCCGCCGCATCCATTCTCCGGTGACCACCGGTCGTGGCTGAGCCCCGCGCGTCGCCAACCGAGTCGCTTTCTCCCGTGGCCAATCCGAAGTTCCCTCGCGCCCTCGCCGCCGTCGCCCTCCCCCTGCTCGCCCTCGCCGGCGGACTCGCCTGGTACTTCCAGCGCCAGTCGGTGAACAAGGGGCCTGAATACGTCACCGCCCCCATCGCCCGGGCCGACATCACCCAGGCCGTGACCGCCACCGGCACGCTCGAGCCGGTCATCACCGTCGACGTCGGCAGCCAGATCTCCGGCATCATCGACAAGGTGCTCGTCGACTACAACTCGGTCGTCAAGCAGGGCGACCTGGTGGCGCACATCGACTCGAGCACCTACGAGTCGCGGCTGCGTTCCACCGAGGCGGATCTCGCCAACGCGCGCGCCACCCAGAAACTCGCGCAGCTGAATGCGGACCGTACCGCCAGTCTCCAGCGAAACGGCCTTGTTCCCCAGTCCGACCTCGACCAGGCGCTCGCGCAGCTCGCGCAGGCCGAGGCCCAGGTGCAGATCCGCAACGCCGCGGTCGAGAGCGCGCAGATCGACCTCTCCCGCTGCACCATCTACTCGCCGATCGATGGCATCGTGCTTTCGCGCCAGATCGACGTCGGCAAGACTGTGGCGGCGAGCTTCAACACGCCCGTGCTCTTCACGATCGCGAACGATCTGACGAAGATGCAGATCGTGGGCGCCATCGCCGAGGCGGACATCGGCTCCGTCAACGTCGGCCAGACGGTGAACTTCACCGTCGATGCGTTTCCCAACCGGCAGTTCACCGGCCGCGTCTCGCTGATCCGCAACTCCCCGCAGACGGTCCAGAACGTCGTCACCTACGAGACGATCATCGACGTGCGCAACGAGGACCAGAAGCTCCGGCCCGGCATGACGGCGAACATCGCCGTCGTCATCGCCCGCCGGCCCGCGGCCCTGCGCATTCCCAACACCGCCCTGCGCATCCGGCTGGCCGATGTCCCGCCGCCCGCCGCGGTCGCCGGCGCCGCCCCCGCCACTCCCGCGCTCAAACCGCTGTCGGACGACCAGCGCCGTGGATACCTGATGAAGGCCGGCTTCTTGCCGGGCAGCGGCCGTCCGGACGAGGATGTCATCGCCCGGGCCCGGGCTCTCGCCCGCGAGGCCGGCTTCGAATGGCCCGCCTGGGGCGGCAACCGCGAGCGCCCGGCCGGTGGCGGCGAGGCGCCCGTGATCCGCACCGTGTACCGGCTGGTCCGGCACGGTGACTCGCTTCAGCCCGAGGCGGTCTCTGTGAAGCTCGGAATTTCCGACGGCTCCGGCACCGAGGTGATCGAAGGTCTCGCCGAGGGCGACCTCGCGATCACCAACGTCGTGGCCGCGTCCGGCGGCGGCGCCAGCTCGCGGTCCGCCAACCCGTTCGGCGGCCCCCGCCGGTTCTAGCTCATGCCACCGGTCGTCCAGCTGACGGATATTCACAAGGTCTACGACTCCGGCGAGGTGAAGGTCCACGCCGTGCGCGGCGTGTCGCTCGCGATCCACCGCGGCGAATTCATCGCCATCATGGGGGCGAGCGGCTCGGGCAAGTCGACGCTCATGAACACGCTCGGCTGCCTCGACCGTCCCACCCAGGGCACGTACCTGCTCGACGGCATCGACATCTCCCGCCTCGACCGCAACGAGCTCGCCGACCTGCGCAACGAGAAGCTCGGGTTCGTCTTCCAGGGCTTCAACCTGCTCGCCCGCACCACGGCGCTGGAAAACGTCGAGCTGCCGATGCTCTACGGCCGCCATCGCGGCCGCAGCCGCGAGATGCGCGACCGCGCGTTGCAGGCCCTCGACATCGTCGGCCTCTCGGACCGCGCCGGCCACTTTCCCAGCCAGCTGTCCGGCGGCCAGCAGCAGCGGGTCGCCATCGCCCGGGCCCTGGTGAACCAGCCGCAGGTCCTCCTCGCGGACGAGCCCACGGGCAATCTCGACAGCAAGACCTCCGTCGAGGTCATGGGTGTGTTCCAGCAGCTGAACGAGCAGGGCATCACCATCGTGATGGTCACCCACGAGCTCGACATCGCCCGCTTCTGCCGCCGCAACGTCATCATGCGCGACGGCCGCATCGTCAGCGACGTACCGGTGGCCGGCCGGAGCCTGGCCGCAGCCGAGATGGAAAAGATCCTCGCCGCCGAGGCCGAGGCCAAGCTCATCGGCCAGAACTGACCATGCGGCTGCGCTCCACCATCATCATCGCCCTGCGGGCGCTGCGCCGGAACAAGCTGCGTTCCATCCTGACCGCGCTCGGCATCATCATCGGCGTCGGCGCGGTCATCGCCATGGTCAGCATCGGCAACGGCGCCAAGGCCCAGGTCGAGGCCCAGGTCGCCAGCCTGGGACAGAACGTCGTCACCGTGTTCTCCGGCAGCTTCACCGGCGGCGGCATGCGCGGCGGCTGGGGCAGCGCGCCGACGCTGACGGTCGACGATGCCCTCGCGATCGCCACCGAGGTGCCCAACATCGCCGGCGTCAGCCCGGAGGTCCGCGACCGCAACCAGATTCTCGCCAACGGACTCAACTGGAACACCCAGGTCATCGGCGAGTCGCCCGATTACCCGGAGATCCGCAGCTGGAAGCTCGCCGCCGGCGCGGTCTTCACGCCGCAGGACGTGCGCAGCGTCGCCAAGGTCGCGATCATCGGGAAGACGGTCGCGGATCAGCTTTTCCCGGGAGAGGACGCGGTCGGGCAGACCATCCGCATCCGCAACATCCCGTTCAAGATCGTCGGTCTGCTCGAGACCAAGGGCTTCAATCTTTTCGGCCAGGATCAGGACGACATCGTGATCGTGCCCTACACCAGCCACATGAAGCGGCTGTCGCGGCGGACCAACGTGAACTCGATTCTCATCCAGGCGGCCAGCGCCGACGTGATCGAGCGGGTCCAGCAGCAGATCACCGATCTGCTCACCCAGCGGCGCAAGGGCAAGGAGCCCGACTTCACGGTGCGGACACAGGTCGAGCTCGCCCAGACCGCGACCGCAACGACCAGGACCATGACCCTGCTGCTGGGCGCGATCGCCGGTGTCTCGCTGGTTGTCGGCGGCATCGGGATCATGAACATCATGCTCGTGTCCGTCACCGAACGCACCCGCGAGATCGGCATCCGGCTCGCGGTCGGCGCGCACGGCCGGGACGTCCTCCTGCAGTTCCTGATCGAGGCGGTGATCCTCAGCTCGCTCGGCGGACTGCTGGGCGTGTTGCTAGGCATCGGCTCGTCGCAGCTGATCTCGACCCTGAACGGCTGGCCGGTCCTCGTCTCCAGCACGTCGATCATCGCCGCGTTCCTGTTCAGCGCGGCGGTCGGCGTGTTCTTCGGGTTCTACCCCGCGCGCAAAGCCGCGCAGCTCGACCCGATCGACGCCCTGCGGTACGAGTGATCCTTTCGATCTCGGAAGCACCGGATCGCCTGCAAGCAGGCTCCTACCTCCGGCGTCTTGTGTAGATGCGAGCTCGCTCGCGATTCCGCCGCCGAGACCTTCGGTGCGATTCGGCGAACCACGGGACCGCATCGGCAAGCTCCGCTGCCCTGTGTAGGAGCGAGCTCGCTCGCGATTCCGACGCCGAAACATCCGTGCGAGTGGCGAACCGCACGTGGCGCCGCCCCGGCGGCGCGGATCGCCTGCGAGCAGGCTCCTACCCGGAAACGGGACGTGGTCCGGGTCCCGCTGGACCACCGGTCGTCGCCGCCGCCGCCTTCGCCGCCGCCGCGAACCATGCCTTGCGGATCGCGGCGTCGCGCTTCCGGTCGGTCCGTAGCTCCAGAACCCGGATACCCGAAGCCGGCAGCGTCGCGACCAGCCCGGCGAAATGGCTCCAGTCGCGCACGAGCACGTGCTCGACCGAATGCGCGGCACAGAGCTGCCCGAAATCCACCTCCTGCGGGGTGGCGAAAAACTCCTCGAACGGCGGATTGAAGCCCGCCACCGGCAGATGCTCGAAGATCCCGCCGCCGCGATTGTTGATCAGCACCACCGTCAGGGACCCGCGCACCTTCGGTCGCAGCAGGAATCCGTTCGCGTCGTGCAGCAGCGCCAGGTCCCCGGCCAGCAGCACCGCCCGCCGCCCTTGCGCCACCCCCAGCGCCGTCGAGAGCGTGCCGTCGATCCCGTTCGCCCCCCGGTTGAAAAACGCCGGGCAGCCCCGCCGCGTCGCCGGCCAGAAATACTCGACGTCCCGCACCGGCATGCTGCTCGCGACGAACACCGGCGTGCCCTCCGGCATCGTCTGCGCGAGCAGCCAGGCGGCCTTGCCCTCGAACATTCCCGACTCCGCCTCGAATGCCCGGTCGAACCATCCGCGGGCCGCGCGCTCCGCCCGTCCCCACTGCTCGAGATACGACGAATCCGCGATCGCGTTGCCGGACACGCGCAGCGCCTCGACCGGGGCGAAAACCTGCCGGGTGCGTCCGTGCAGCGCGTCGCGATTTCGCGGCGTGGGCGCGACGAGCAGCACCTCGGCGGTCGAGGACTCGATCCAGCCGCGCAGGAGCTTGCTCGTCGGCCAGCCGCCCAGGCACAGCACGGTCCGCGGCACGAGGTCCCGCGCCAACGTTGGCTCGCGGAGAATCGCATCGTAGCAGGTGACCACGCCGGGGATGTCCCCGCCGTGCGTGCGCACCGGTGAAACGCCATCGGCCAGCACGGGCCAGCCGAGCGCCGACGCGAGGCGGTGGACCGCGCGCGCCGCGGCCGCCGGATCGGCGGTGCCCGACGGCCCGGCGACGATCAGGCCGCGGACCGTGGTGGGCCGCTGCCAGAAGGTGGCAGGTCCGACGGTCGGCGAGGCGGCGGAGAGATGGGCGAAGAAGGCATCGTCGATCTCACCCTCGAGCGCCCGTGCCCGGTCGTCCGGGACGGGTGGCAGCGGATCGCGGAACGGCGCATTGAGGTGCACCGGTCCGGGCGCCGGCGAGCT
The DNA here is from genome assembly GCA_963705935.1 of uncultured Verrucomicrobiae bacterium. Classification (GTDB taxonomy): domain Bacteria; phylum Verrucomicrobiota; class Verrucomicrobiia; order Opitutales; family Opitutaceae; genus Opitutus. Next base: position 2,127,811 of record OY970130.1, read on the forward strand.
GGTGCGCTCGACCGCATGCGCGACCGTCTGCCGCAGATACGCCAGCAGCGACAGGGTCGCCTCGGGCACGGCAAACTCGTGATGAAAGTTCACGTGATCGCCGAACAGCTTCTGCTGGTCGATCGTCTGCCCCGAGCCGCAGTCGCGCAGCTCCGGTGGCCGGTCGGCGGTGATCACGAGTAGCGGCACCCCGCTCTCCTGCGCCTCGATCACCGCGGGAAAATAGTTGGCGCCCGCCGTGCCGCTGGTGCACAGCAGCACCACCGGTCGGAGCTGCTGTTTCGCCAGCCCCAGCGCGAAGAAGCCGGCCGAACGCTCGTCCAGCACGGGCAGGCACTCGATCGCCGGATGGCGGGTGAACGCGAACGTCAGCGGCGTCGACCGCGAGCCGGGCGAAATCACCGCCTGGGTGACGCCGAGGCGGGCCAGCGTCTCGACGAGCACGCTGCCCCAGAGGGAGTTGACGTTGCGGAAATCGAGCAGCGGGGTCATGGGGCCGTCAGTTCGCCACCGGGCCGGCCGGCAGGCTCGCGGTCAGGAATGCCACGAGCGATTCGACCTGATCGCGATCGAGCGGTCCACCGTTTTCCCTGGCGAACGCCGGCATGAGCGTCTTCGGGCCACCCTCGCGAATCCATTTCGTCCAGTAGGCGGCGTCGCGGTGGACCGTCGGTTTCATCAGGTCGGGAACCATCTCCGCCCGCGGCGAAGCGCCGTGACAGACCAGGCACATCGCCGCGAACAACTCCGCGCCGTGCTTGCCCGCGGCCGGCGCGACGTGGCAGGTGGCGCAGTCGCCGCGCAACACGGCCTGCCGGTCCGCCTGCGCGAATTCCCGGTTCATCTCCCGCTGGACCGCCGGCGGCGGCGGGATCTGGACGTGAACCAGCAGGATTTCCTCTCCCGCGCTCGTCTCGAGGTAGATCGTCTTGTTCAGCCCGCCGCGGCGGCTCCGCAGGTCGACTCGCACGTGCAGCGTGTCGCTCGCTCCGGGCGCCAGCACCCAGGGCTCGCGCGGAAACTCGACGCTCGTGCAGTGGCATGAGGTCGCCGCCGACCGCATCTCGACCGGCTGCGCGGAGCGATTCATCACGGTGAACGGGATCACCGCCTCCGTCTCGCCGCGACCCGAGGTGTAGCTCTTCTCGACCGCGTCCCACTCGAGCGCCGGGGGCTCCTTCGCTCCCGCGGCGACGATTCCCGCGAAGACCAGCCAGACCGCCGCCGTCGCGCGGAAACCCGCTCTTCCGCGGCGCAGGAACCGCGCAAGACGACTGCCGACCGACGACCTTTCCGTCGTTCGACCCGGCCTCGCTCGTCCCTCGCGGCCCCCGGTGGGTCGGATTCTCACGACTCGAGCGCCTCCTGGATCGCGCGAAACTTGAGTTCGGTTTCCGCAAACTCCTTTTCCGGGTCGGAACCGGCAACGATGCCCGCACCCGCATGGAACTGCGCCGTGGTCCCGTCCACCAGCGCCGACCGGAGCCCGACGAAGAATTCGCCGCCGCCGCGGCTGTCCAGCCAGCCCAGCGCCCCGGCGTACAGCCCCCGCGAGAATCCCTCGAGTTCCGGGATCCGCGCCACCGCCGCGGCGCGGGGCGTCCCGCCGACCGCCGGCGTCGGATGCAGCCGCGCCACGACGTCCAGCAACCGGACGCGCTCCGGCAGCACGGCGCGCAAGGGAGTGTGGAGATGCTGGACGTTTGCCAGCCGCCGCAGCGCCGGCGTATCCGGAAACTCCAGCGCGAGGCCGAGCGGGGCCAGCCGGCGGCGGATCGAATCCAGCACGAGCTGGTGTTCCCGCCGGTCCTTCTCGCTGCGCAAAAGTCCCGCCCCGATCGTCGCGTCCGCCACGGCCGTGGCGCCCCGCGGGGCCGAACCGGCCAGCGCCTCCGTGTCGATCCATCCGCTGCCGGCCCGCGCGAGCCGCTCGGGCGACGCCCCGATGAAGCTCTGGCCGCGGCCGTTCGCCACGGAAAAGGCGTAGCAGTCGGTGAACCGCTGCCGCAGCCCGTTCAGCATCTGCAGCGGGTGCAGCGGCGCGGAGGCGTGCACGACCCGGCGGCGCGCCAGCACGATCTTCTGGAATTCGCCGGCGCGAATCCGCTCGAGCGCCGCGGCGACGGCTCGCGGATAGGCATCGGCCGAATCGGTTTCCCAAGCGTAGACGGGGGGCGACTTCGGGTGCGGCTCGACGGCGGCGCCGTACTCGAACCCGCGGAACCGGGCGTGCGCGCGCCAGACCTTGTCCGTCAGCGGACCCAGCGGGGCGGCCGGCGCGACGAGGAGGTTGGCGACGGCCGTGGTCTGCGCGCCCATCCGGCCGACCTGCCACCGCGGAACGAATACACGAGCTGCAGGAAACGCGTCGGTCGCGTCGACGTGCTCACCGAAGGCGAACGCCGCGAAGAAATGCGGGCCACCGAACGGCGCGGCCACGTCCCCCACCGCGATCGTGTGCGCCAGCGTCGCATCGACGAAGCGCTGCACGGTCGCGAATCGCTCCGGACCTGCCGCATCCGCCGCCACCACCGCCTCCGCGCCGGCCACGGCCATGTCGGTCGAGGGCCGCTCGACATAGAAGTGCTGCTCGCCCGGTTCGAAGATGGATTCCAGCACCGCCAGCGGATCGAGCGCCCCGACCGCCAGCGAGATGCTGACGAGCTTCGGCGTGCCGTCCCGCTCCGCGGCGTCCCGGCAGCCGGCCAGGAACGCGTGCAGCGCCTCCGGCGTGGCGTTCGTCGCCGGGTCGACGGGTAGGATCGTCATGGCATCGGCGCCGTTCGTTCCGGTTGGTTCGCTCGCGTCCGGCTCGGGAAACGGGTGCGATCCTGCGCCCGGCTCACGCCTTGGCTGGCGCGGGGGCGGTCTTCTCGGTCGCGGGGCGTGGGAATAGGACGAGCGCCGGGGCGACCTTCGCGCCGTTCAGCCGCGTGCCCCACGCCAGTTCGTCGCGCCACGCGGCGCCCGGCACGTAGCCGAGCACGCTGGCGATCTTCGCGGAAGCCGCGGGGGTCACATGCTGGATCAGCGCGGCCGAGAGCCGCAGCGCCTCCGCCATCGTGGCGAGCGAGGTCCGCAGTCGCGCCTGGTCCGCGGCCTCGGCGGATTTGCCCAGTTTCCACGGCGCCCGCTTCTCGATGTAGGCGTTCGTCGCGGTGATAAACGTCATCGCCCGTTCGAGCATGGTGTGGAACTGGAACCCCTCGTTCAGCGCCAGGCACTCGTCGCGGGTCCGCGTCCACAGCTCCTGCACCTCCCGCTCGGCATCCTCCGTCGCCTCCGCGGCCGGCAGCACGCCCCCGGCGAACCGGGTGGTCATGTTCAGTGTCCGGTTCACGAGGTTGCCGAGATTGTTCGCCAGCTCGCTGTTGTACCGGACGAGGAACTGCTCGCGGCTGAAATCGCTGTCCTGCCCGACGTTCATCTCGCGAATCAGGAAGTACCGGAAGGCGTCCGCGCCGAATTCCGTGACGAGGTCGAGCGGGTTGAGCGCATTGCCGGTGCTCTTCGACATCTTCGCGCCGCGCTGCAGCCACCAGCCGTGCGCGATGATCCCGCCGGGCAGCGGCAGGCCCGCCGCGTGCAGCATGATCGGCCAGTACACGGCGTGCGGCGGCACGAGGATGTCTTTGCCGATGACGTGATACGCCGCCGGCCAAACGCCCGGCTGGTCGGCGACGCCGGAATAGTAGTTGAGTAGCGCGTCGAACCACACGTAGGTGACGTAGCCGTCGTCGAACGGCAGCGGAATGCCCCACTCGAGCCGCTCTCTCGGCCGCGAGATGCACAGGTCGTTCAGCGGCTCCTTCAGGAATTCGAGCACCTGCTTCTGCCGGAACCGGGGGAAGACGAATCCTTCGTTCTGCGTCAGAAACTCGACCAGCCAGTCCTGGTATGAGCGGAGCTTGAAAAAGTAGTTCCGCTCCGTGATCTCCGTGACTTCGCCGAACAGCTCCGGCCAGGAACCGTCGGGATTCCGGTCCTTGTCCTGCAGGAACTGCTCCTGCCGCGTCGAATAGAACCCACGGTACTCGGCCTGGTAGATTTCGCCCTTGTCGAACAGCTGCTGCAGCACCCGGCGGACGACCACCTTGTGCCGCTCCTCCGTCGTGCGGATGAAGTCGTCGTTCGAAATCTCGAGCTTCGGCAGCAGGGAGCGGAACTCGGCGCTGACTTCATCGGCAAACTGCTGCGGCGGAATCCCCCGCGCCCGCGCACTGGCCTGCACCTTCTGGCCGTGTTCGTCGACGCCGGTCAGGAAGTGGACCCGGTCACCCATCTGCCGACGAAAACGGGCAATGACGTCCGTCAGCACCTTTTCGTACGCGTGGCCGAGGTGCGGCGAGCCGTTCACGTAGTCGATGGCCGTGGTGATGTAAAATGACTTCATCCGGAAGTCGGTTAACCAAACCTCGCCGCTGCCAAATGTCGAAGTGTTTTGCCCCGGGGCCTCCCGAACCGCCACCGGCCGGGCGCGAGCGTCGGCGCCTCCGGCTGCAGCTGGCGGCGCGCGACCGCAGGGTTTGACGGAGCACAGCGGCCCCCGCAGCATCGCAGCCCAGATGAACCCGCTGCCGCGCTTTCTCGCCCTGGGGGTGTTCGTCGTGCTCGCGGCGCTCTCAGTGATGCTCGCCGGCCCGGCCCTGCGTCGCGCGTCGCCGGCCCCCGCCGGAGCGGTTGCATTCACGCCCGCCCCGGCGCACATCCGGGTCGCGCAGCTCTCGCAGCGACTCGCTTTCCCGCTGGCGCTGGCCGGCACCGCCGTCGCGCTCGCCCTGGCGGTCAGCCTTTCGCTTCGTCCCGCGCGCGCCGCCGTCGAGACCGCCGGCATCGTCGCGGACCAGGCCGGGATGAAGGCGCTCGCCCGGCTCGCCGAAAGTTCCGTCGCGCAGGGCCAGGAGCTGGCACACGAGCGCGACGAGCGGCTGCGGGCCGAGGCCGACGCCCTCCTGCACCACCGCATGCTGAATCGCTCGCTGGAGGAAAAGATCCAGCTCGGACGCGACCTCCACGACGGAATCATCCAGTCGCTCTACGCCGCCGGGCTCACGATCGAGTCCGCCCGCGCGGTCGTGTCCGCCGATCCGGCGGAAGCGGACCGCCAGCTGGCACGGTGCCGCGAGCACCTGAACCAGACCATCCGCGACATCCGTTCCTACATCTCCGGGCTTGCCCCGGAAAATCTGCGCAGTTCGGGCTTCACCGACGCCCTGCACGCGCTCGTCCGGGAGCTCGGCGGCGGCCGGGACACGGGGTTCGAACTTCGAATCGACGACGATGCCACGGCGCAGCTGTCGCCCGAGCAGTCGACCGAGACGCTGCAGATCGCGCGCGAAGCGATCAGCAACAGCCTGCGCCACGGCGGCGCGTCGCAGCTGCAGGTCCGGCTGCATGCCGGCGAGGGAGCGGTGTCCCTGCTCGTCCAGGACAACGGCCATGGCTTCGACCCGGCGCACGCCAGCGCCGGGCACGGGCTGGCCAACATGCGGGCGCGGGCGGAACGGAGTGGCGGCACGCTCCGGGTGGAGAGCTCGGACGGCGGCGGCACCCGTGTCGTTTTCACCCTGCCGGTCAAGGCGTAGGCAACCCGCCGCCACCCGGATCCATTTTCAGGGGCGCGGGCGCCGGCTCACATCGATTCCAGCCTGGCGCAGACCTCGGTGATCAGGAACTCCGGCGTCGATGCGCCGGCGGTCACGCCGACGGTCGCGTAGCGCGTCATCTCGCCGGGCTCGAGTTCGGCCGCCGTCTCGACGTGGTACGTCGGCAGGTTCTGCAGGCGCGCCAGCGACGCCAGCTTCACGGTGTTCGCGGAGTGATGCCCGCCGACGACGACGATCGCCTCCACCCCCTGCTGCGCGAGCGCGATGACGTCCGTCTGCCGGTCCTTCGTCGCCTGGCAGATGGTGTCGAAAACCAGCACTTCGGCAAACTTCGACCGGGCGTATGCCGACAGCTCTGCGAATTCGTGCATGAACATGGTCGATTGCGAAACCATGCACACGCGCTCGAGCGGCGGCAGTGCGTCGATCTCCTCCTTGTTCGTGATGCAGTAGCCGCGGCCCTCGGTGTAGCCCATCAGCCCGATCGCCTCCGGATGGTTGCGGTCGCCGAAGATGATCGTCGCATAGCCCTTCTTCGCGTGCAGCCGGATCTTGCCGGCGATGATGCCCACGTCCGGGCAGGTGGCGTCCTTGAACTCCATGCCGAGACCCTTCAGGTACTCGCGGCGGCTCGGAGAAATCCCATGGGCGCGCACCACCATCACCGGCGTTTCGCCGGCCACGGCGGGTCCGACATCGACGTTCGCCCGGCTCTGGTAATCACCCACTTCGCGAATGTCCTCCTCCGACAGCTTCGCCATCATCTGCCGGTTGTGGATCAGCGGTCCATCGGTGTACACCGGATGGCGCCCCTGCCGGGCGTAGTCGCGGGCGATGTCGATCGCGCGTTCGACTCCCCAGCAGAAACCGGCGCTCTTGGCGCGAAGCACTTTCATCGGGCCGCACAATGCGGCGCGCGTCCGTGGCGTCAAATCCCGACGCGCTCCGGCGCATCCGGCGGTCGCTTACCCATGCCTATGCAGACTTTTCTGTCCCGCGCGAAACCACTCCGCGAATCGCGCCCAGGCGACCGCGCGGTGGCTGATGCGGTTCTTCACCTCGGCACCCAGTTCGGCATAGGTCTGCTTGAAACCGTCCGGGACGAACACCGGATCGTATCCGAACCCCGCGCCGCCCCTCGGTTCGCGCCACAGGCTTCCGCCGCAGACTCCCTCGAAGACGTTCTCCTCCGCCGAACCGGCCAGCACGACGAGCACGCAGAGGAAATGTGCACCGCGCCGCCCGTCCGGCACGCCGGCCATCACTTGCAGCAGCTTTTGCAGGTTGGCCGCACCGTCGCCCTGCGGTCCGGCAAAGTAGGCCGACTCCACCCCGGGGCCGCCGTCGAGCGCGTCCACGCAGATCCCGCTGTCGTCGGCCAGCACCCACGACCCCGCCGGTAGTAGCTGCTGGAGCGCCCGCGCCTTTTTCCGGGCGTTGCCCACGAATGTGCCCGTGTCCTCCGCCACCGGCGGCATGCCGCCGGCCAGCGACGCCGGGCGAATCTCGAGCGCGAGTCCGGCGCCGGCAGCCAGCCGCTGGAACTCCGCCGCCTTGTGCGGGTTGCCGGAAGCCAGATGGATGCGCTGCATCAGCCGAGGCTGAACGTGGTTTCGTCCACGAACATGCGCTCGGGATACACGACGTCGCCCCGGGTGAGCACGTCGTCGCCGTGCATTTCGTTGTGAACGTTCGTCAGCCGGATGCCGTTGGCCGGCCGTTCCGTGCGCAGTCCGTTGAACATCGGTTTCGCACGGTCGTCCGCGAACAGCACCGGGGCGCGGTAGATGAACAGATAGTCGAGCTGGCGCTCCTGCAGCATGTGGCTGACCAGCTGGGCGCCTCCTTCGAAGAGCACGCCCGCGATGCGTTCCTCCGCGCATTTCTTGCGGAACTCACTCATCGGCGCGCGCTGCGTCGGCGAGGGCAGCACCCAGACCTGCACGCCCAGCTCGCGGAGCTTCCGGACGTAACCCATTCCCCCATGCGGGGTCGTCACGACGATCGTGCGCTCGTGGAATTCGTCCGTGTACAACCCGGGCAGCTGCTTGTCGACGACTGTCCGGAGGAGTCCGTCGAACACGAAGCGCGTCGGGCACCACTCGGCTTCGCCCGTCATCCGCGCGGTCAGCCGCGGATTGTCCTTCATCACCGTGCCGGCTCCAACCGCGATCGCGGGAAACAGCCGTCTCCAACGGTGCACGTCGGCGCGGGCCGGCTCGCCCGTGATCCATTTTGATTCGCCCGTCCGGCACGCCATCCGGCCATCCAGCGTGACCGCGGATTTCGACGCGACGAGCGGGGTCGTCCGCACGATCCAGTGGTTGAAGATCAGGTTGAGATCGCGGCACTCCGGTTCGAGCACCCCGGAGGTCACTTCGACGCCCGCCGACCGCAGCACCTCGAAGCCCTTGCCGGCATGCTCCGGAAATGGATCGGTCGCGCCCACGACGACGTGCTTGATCCCGGAGGCGATGATCGCGTCCGTGCACGCGCCGGTCCGGCCGGCGGTGGAACACGGCTCCAGCGTCACGTAGAGCACCGCTCCGGGCCGCGGAGGCTTGCCGCGTGCGAGCAGCGCCAGCCGCTCCGCATGCGGACCGCCGTCCTGGGCGTGAAAGCCCTCCGCGACGACACGTCCCTCCTCGACGATCAGCGCGCCCACCATCGGGTTGGGGTGGGTCGCACCCCAGCCTTGGCGGGCGAGTTCCAGCGCCCGGCGCATGAACCCTTCGTGGTTTGTTGGGGACGTCATGTTCTCGAAATGGGCCGCTCCGCACGCCAGTCGAGGATCCGGCCGGCAGCCTCAACTGCACAATGGTTTCGCCACGGAGTCGACGCGCATTCGCGTGATCGTGCAGAATGACAAAATCTTAACCGCTGATATAAGGGTTGGTTGCCTTCTCCGCGCCCACGGTCGTGTCGGGCCCGTGTCCCGGATACACCACCGTCGCGTCCGGCAGCGTGTAGATCTGACTCCTGACCGCTTGCTCCAAAGTGGCAAAGTCGCCTCCCGGCAGGTCCGTCCGACCCACGCTGCCGGCAAAGAGCGCGTCGCCGACGAACGCCGATCCCGTTGCGCTGAAGTAGAACAGCACGTTGCCGGGACAGTGGCCGGGGACGTGCCGCACTTCCACCTCCGTCCCAAGCGCGGCCAGCCGGTCGCCCTGCTTGACCCAGCGGTCGACGAGGAGCGGCTCCAGCAGGAGGCCCCCGCCCATGAACCGCTCCATCGCTTCCGGTGTTTCGATCAGCACCCGGTCGGCGGGATGCGCCGACACCTTTGCCCCTGTCGCCCGCACCACCTCCGCCCCACCCTGGGTGTGGTCCCAGTGGCCGTGCGTGATCCACAGTTCGAGCAGTTTGCACCCCTCGCTTGCGAGCACCGGCTGCACCTCGCTCCACACTTCGCCGGGTGCGTCGATGAGCACCGCCTCATGACGCTCCGAAGCGGTCAGCAGGTAGGCGTTGGTGCGGATCGGGCCCGCGGGCAGGACGTGAAGTCGCATCCGGCCAATCCACCGCAATCCGTCCCGCCGGCAACGCGAATCGGAGCCGGCGGCCCGGGCGGACGCCACGCGGACGAACGCGAAATGCCCGCTTGCCACTCGCCGCCGCCAATCGCCACTCTCCGGCCCCTTATGCCGTCACTGAAGTTCGCCGTTCTCGCCGGAGACTACATCGGGCCGGAGGTCATGGTCGAAGCCCTGCGCGTGCTCGATCACGTCGCCCGCCAGTCGGGGCTGACGCTCGACTACCACGCCGGCGACGTCGGCGGCGCCGGCATCGACCGGCACGGCCAGGCGCTGCCGGAGCCGACCCTGCGCCTTTGCGAGCAGTCGGACGCAATCCTCTTCGGCTCCGTCGGCGGTCCGAAATGGGAGAAGCTTCCCCCGGCCCAGCAGCCGGAACGCGCGGCGCTGCTGCCGCTGCGCAAGCACTTCACGCTGTTCGCCAACATCCGCCCCGGACTGCTCTACCGCGAACTGACCGACGCATCCCCGCTGAAGACCGAGCGCATCCCGGACGGCATCGACATCGTCTGCGTCCGCGAGCTCACCGGCGGGGTGTACTTCGGCCAGCCGAAGGAAACCAGGACCCTGCCGGACGGAGACATCCAGGCGGTCGACACGATGGTGTATCGCAAAAGCGAGATCGAACGCATCCTGGAGACCGCGATCACGACGGCCCGGGCACGCAAGCGGCGGCTGTGTTCGGTCGACAAGGCCAATGTGCTCGAGACTTCCGTCCTGTGGCGCAAGACCGTCACGGCCTACTGCGCCGCCCACGCGCCGGACATCGAGCTCAGCCACATGTACGTCGACAACGCGGCGATGCAGCTCGCGCGCAATCCGAACCAGTTCGACGTCTTCGTCACCGAAAACATGTTCGGCGACATCCTTTCCGATGAGATGGCCGTGATCTGCGGATCGCTCGGGATGCTGTCTTCGGCCTCGCTCGGCACCGGCCGGAACTCGCTCGGCCTGCCGTTCGGACTGTACGAGCCCGCCGGCGGCACCGCCCCCGACATCGCGGGCAAGGGCGTCGCCAACCCGTGCGCGCAAATCCTCTCGGCGGCGTTGATGCTGCGCTACAGTTTCGGTCTGGGCAACGTCGCCGCGCGGATCGAGGCGGCGGTCAGGAAAACGGTGACCTCCGGAACGCGCACCGGCGACATTGCGTTCGGCCGGCCGTCGATCGGCACCAAGGCGATGGCCGACGCGATCATCGCGAACCTCTGAGCGGACGCGCCGGCGCCCGTGCTCCGGCTACGGCTCGATCGCTTCGAGTGCGCGGCGGATCGAGTCCAGCAGCGCCTTCGGCCCGCACGGCTTCGCCAGGATCTCCGTCACGCCGAGGGCGAGCAGTTCCTCCCGGCGGGGGCCTTCGTCGAGGCCGCTGGTGGCGATCACCTTCAGCCGCGGATTCATCAGCAGCAGGGCGCGCACGAGCGCGGCGCCACCCATCTCCGGCATCATCATGTCGGTCAGCACCAGTCGGATGCGGTCCCGTTCGGCCACGAACGTCGTGAGCGCCTCCCGTCCGTTGGTCGCCGTCAGCACGTGATAGTTCTGCTGCTCCAGCACATGGCGGGTCGCCTCGCGGATCGGCTCCTCGTCGTCCACCACCAGGATCATTTCGCCACCGCCTCGCGGCAGCGGCTCGGCCGTCGCGAGAATCTCCTCCTCCGGCTCGGTCGGTCCGGCCGGCAGGTAAACCCGGAACGAGCTGCCGTGCCCTGGTTCGCTGTAGACCGTCACAAATCCTCCATGGCTGCGCACGATGCCGAGCACGGTCGAGAGCCCGAGGCCCGTGCCCTTGCCGGGGTCCTTGGTCGTGAAGAACGGATCGAATATCCGGTCGACGATGTCCGGCGCCATGCCGCATCCGGTGTCGGCGACCGTCAGCGCGACGTAGCGACCCGGCAGGGCGCCCCGTGACAAGTGCAGGTCCTCGGCGGCGATCTCGCGGTTTTCGCCGGTGATCTTCAGCACGCCTCCGTCCGGCATCGCATCCCGCGCGTTGACGCTCAGGTTCATCAGCACCTGCTGGATCTGCGTGGCATCGGCGACGACCGGCCACAACTCGTTGGGCGTGTTTTCGACGAACTCGATTTCGCGCGGAAACGTCTCGCGGATGATCCCGCCGATTTCCTTCAGCACGTGCCGGGGCTGCAGCGCGGATCGCGAACCCTCCACCCCGCGGCTGAACGTCAGCAGCTGCCGGATGATCTCGGCGCCGCGGCGGGCGCTGCGCTCGACCATGCCCAGCATCTCCCGATCCCGCGCGTCCTCGATTCGCTCCTTCAGCAGGCCGGCCGCCATCAGGGTCGGGGCGAGGATGTTGTTCAGGTCGTGGGCGATGCCGCCCGCGAGCGTGCCGATCGCCTCCATCCGCTGCGCGCGAAGAAACTGCGCCTCCAGTTGCTTGCGCTCGGTGATGTCCTGCGCCACGCCGACGATGCGCCGCGGCTGGCCGGACGCGTCGTTCGCCACGTACGCCTGGTCCCGCACCCAGCGCACCGTCCCGTCGGGCCGCAGTACCCGATACTGCTGTTCGGGCATGCACGGTCCCCGCGCCGCCGCAGCCACCCGGTCGCGATCGTCGGGGTGAATCGTTTCGAGCCAGCGCTCCAGCGGTGCGTCGGTCAGTTCGGCCGTCTTGCGGCCCCAGATCGCCTCGAAGGCCGGGCTGACGTACGCGATCTGGTTCTTGCTCGCATCCCGGATCCAGAAGACCTCGTGGATGTTTTCCACCACCGCGCGGAAGCGTTGCTCGCTTTCGCGGAGTGCCTCCAGCGTTTCGCTCTGCGCGGTCACGTCGTTCACCGTGAACAGGGCGAACGACCGGCCGGACGTGTCCTGGACCACCGATCCCGCGAAGCTGAACACCCGTCGCTCGGAAGTTGCGACGTGGCGCACGCGCAAACGCAGGTCGCGGAACGGCCGCCCGCCCAGCAATCGCTCGATCGGCCGCTCCGCCGGCGTGAGCGTGCGGCCGTCGAGTGTGCTGAGGTCCAGCAGCGGCCGGAAATCCGGCAGCGCCTGGCGCATGGCGTCCGTGTCGGGCAGGTGGTGCATCCGCAGCAGGGCGCGGTTCCACAGCAGCGGCTGTCCGTCGAGCGTGGTGATCAGCAGGCCCTCGGTCAGGTTCTCCACGATCGTCCGCAGGCGTTCCTGCAGCTGCTGCGCGGCCGCTTCCGCCGCCCGGCGCGCGCTGATGTCCTGCGCCGTGGCCACGCGGTAAAGCAACTCGCCGCCCGGCGCGCGCACGCTCACCACGTCCATCTGCACCGGGCAGGTCGAGCCGTCGACCCGGAGCAGCCCCGCCTCGAACTGCACGCGCCCGGTGCGATCCGCCTCGGCGAGCGACTGGCGCACGTGATCATGGTCGGCCGGCGCATGCATCTCGATGATCTGCCGGCCCGCGATTTCCGCCGCCGGCCGGCCCAGCAATTGCGCAAACGCCGGATTGCAGGCGAGCACGCGTTCCGCACCGGGCAACTCGATCGCCACGCCGTGGGCGCACTGCGTGAACGCATCCGCCCAGCGCCTCAGCTCCGTCTGCGTGCGGGCCTGGGCGTCCATCCGCCGCTCGAGCTGCAGCATGCCGCGGCGGAGGAGTCCAAACAGCAGCAGCGCGGTGACCCCGACGAAGCCCCAGCCTTTCACCACCGCGATCTCGGTGAGCAGACGGTGGTCCTGGACCACGATGCCGAGGAACCAGTCGGAGAACGCGATCCACAAGGCTGCGACGGCCGCGTAGATCAGGGTGATTCTGGCGACAAACCGGCTGTGTTCCGGACGCATGGCGCTGGTTCCGGCTAGACCGGGCGCTGAACCTGCTGCGGTTTCCGCCACAACATCCCGCCGCAGCGCCGCGCGGGACAGCGACGGAGATCACGGGCGGCCGGAAGCGTCGAGCGGTGAGGTCGGATAAGGCGCGGGTGACGTGGCATGAACGTACGGTTTGCGGCCGGAGATTGCCGTTGGCTTGTGGCCGCCGCGCGAGGGGTCGGGCGACAGCAGCCATGTTCGTGAGGACGATCCGGGGGCGTGGCAACCCTGGTATTGCGCCTGCCGACGGGCATTCGCGACGGCCGGCGCACAACACCCGCTCCGCGTTTGGTTTCCGCCGCGAAGACCGGTGGGCAGAAAGAATTCACGTCTTGCTAACCCGGGCGTCGCTCACTGTGTTTTGTCGTTCTCCTCGCCCGATTCTTCGCCGCGCGGGGGCCCTCCGCCACCCATGACGTCCGCCGAGATCCGCCAGACCTTCCTCGATTTCTTCGCCCGGCACGGGCACACGATCGTGCCGTCGTCGTCGCTGCTGCCCGACTCGCCCGGGCTGCTGTTCACGAATGCGGGCATGAACCAGTTCGTGCCGATCTTCCTCGGCGAGCGCGCCGCCGGACGTTGCGAAGTGGGCGGGCGCCCGGCCGGGTCAAGGACACCCGCGCGGCCGACACGCAGAAATGCATCCGCGCCGGCGGCAAGCACAACGACCTGGAGGACGTCGGCTTCGACACCTACCACCACACGATCTTCGAGATGCTCGGCAACTGGTCGTTCGGCGATTACTTCAAGAAGGAGTCGGTGACCTGGGGCTGGGAGCTGATCACGCGGGTCTGGGGCATCCCCGCGAAGCGGCTCTTCGCCACCGTGTATTCGCCGGACAAGTCCAGGGGCGACCCGTCCGAGTTCGACCAGGAGGCGTTCGACATCTGGACCGGGCTGTTCCGCGACGCCGGGCTGGACCCGGCCGTGCACATCGTCCACGGCGGCCGGAAGGACAATTTCTGGATGATGGGCGACACCGGCCCGTGCGGCCCCTGCTCCGAGATCCATTTCAACCTCCTGCCTGGCGACGACGAGGCGGAGGGCCGGACGCTCGTCAACTCGCTCGAATCCGCGCTGCATCGAGATCTGGAACCACGTGTTCATCCAGTTCAACGCGAACGCCGACGGCACGTTCTCGCCGCTCGCGGCCAGGCACGTGGACACCGGCATGGGTTTCGAGCGGGTGGCGGGCATTCACGCGACGACGCGCGGATTCACCGACTTCACGCGCGAGCCGTCGAACTACAACGCGGACGTGTTCGCCCCGCTGTTCGCGAAGATCGCCGCAGCTCTCGCTGCAAGACGTACAACGGCACGGTGCCGAAAAAGCGCGAGGGTCTGGGCGAACAGGAAAACATCGACGTCGCGTTCCGTGTCCTCGCCGACCACGCCCGCTGCGTCGCCTGCGCGATCGCCGACGGCATCCTCCCGGGCAACGAGGGCCGGAATTACGTCATCCGGCGGATCCTCCGCCGGGGCATCCTCTACGGCAAGAAGCTCGCCCTGCCGGTCGGATTCTTCGAACAGCTCGTCACGCCCGTCGTCGAGAGCCTCGGGCCCGTTTTCCCCGAACTCGCGCAGCAGCAGGACACCATCCGCCGCGTGATCCGTGGCGAGGAGGAGTCGTTCGGCCGCACGATCGAACGCGGGTTGAGCGAATTCAATCTCGCGCTCCAGCTTCTGGAAGGGGAAAGAGCAGAGGATTCGAAGACCGCCGCGAGCCGGCCGATCCCGGGCGACGTGGCCTTCCGCCTCTACGACACCTACGGATTCCCGCTCGACATGACCCAGCTCCTCGCGGCCGAGCGCGGGCTGACGGTCGACACGACGGAATTCGAGCGCCTGATGCAGCAGCAGCGCGACCGCGCGCGGGCGGCCCAGAAAAAGGAAATCGTCGTCGCCGCCACCGAGGGTGACGCCCCGGCGGAACTCGCGCCGACGAAATTTCTCGGCTACACGATGACGGACACGCGCGTCGCCGGACCCGCGAAATTGGTCGAGGTCGTGAACTCGGACCGGGGGCGTTTCCTCGTCTTCGATCAGACGCCGTTCTATGCGGAGATGGGCGGCCAGGCCGGGGACACCGGCACGGCGCTGATCGACGGTCACCTGCTGCACATCGCCGACACGGTGAAGGACAAGGCCGGCCGGCACCTCCACCAGCTCGCCGCCGAAGCCGGTGCTCCGGTCGTGCCGCTGCACCCGGGCGCGTCGGCCGAGCTTTCCGTCGACCTCGTCCGCCGGCGGGCGATCTCGCGCCACCACTCCGCCGCGCATCTCATCCACTGGGCGCTGCGCAAGACGCTCGGCACTCACGTCCGGCAAGCGGGCACGTCGAAGACGCCGGACCGCATGCGGTTCGACTTCTCGCATTTCGAGGCGCTCACCCCTGCCCAGCTCCGCGAGGTCGAGCAACTCGTCAACGAGAAGGTGATCGATAACGCCCCGGTCGAAACTTACGAGACCGAGTACGACCGGCGGCCGGAAGGCACCCTCGCCTTCTTCGGCGACAAGTACGGCCGCATCGTCCGCGTGGTCGACATCGGCGGATACAGTCGCGAGCTGTGCGGCGGGACGCACGTGCGCACCACCGGCGAGATCGGCGTGGTGAAGATCGTGTTCGAATCGGCGATCGCCGCGGGCACCCGTCGCATCGAAGCCGTCGCCGGCCAGGCGGCGCTCGATTTCATCGCCCAGCGCGAGGCGGCGCTGGCCGCGGTCAGCGCCCACCTCTCCGCCGGTCCGATGGACGTGGCCCACAAGCTCGAAACGCTGCTCGCCCACCAGAAGGAACTCGAGAAGCGGCTGAAGAGTTTCGAGCAGAAGGCGGCGGCGGGACTCGCGGACGAACTCGCGGCCGGCGCCGCGGTTCGTGACGGTCTGAAATTCGTTTCCGCGGTCGTGTCCGCCGAATCGCCGGAAGCATTGCGTTCGCTTGGTGCCCAGGTCGTGGCGAAGATCGGCGAGGGCGTCGTCACGCTCGGCACCGTGTTCGGCGCGAAGGCCAGCATCGTCACGTTCTGCTCGCCCGCCGCGCGCGAGGCCGGATTCCAGGCCGGCCGCATTGTCGGCGAACTATCCGCCAAACTCGGCGGCAAGGGTGGCGGCAAACCCGACTTCGCCATGGGCGGCGGCAAGGAGCCCGACAAGCTCGCCGCGGTGCTGCAGGGCTGAGCCGCCCGGTGGCGCGCTGGTTCCGGTCAGCCGGTCCAGCGTTCCATCACCCGGCTCAGTTCCGCGATCCGCAGCGGCTTGCTCAGGTAGTCGTTCATGCCCGCTTTCATGCAGCGGGTGCGGTCATCGTTCGTCGCGTTCGCCGTGACGGCGATGATCGGGATCCGAAAGTCCCGCCGGCGGATTTCCCGCGTCGCCGTCCACCCGTCCATCTCGGGCATGAGACAATCCATCAGGATCATGTCGTAGCCTTTCTGGCGCGACTTGGCGACGGCCTCGGCGCCGTTCTCGGCGAAATCGACCTGGCAACCGAGTTTCTTCAACATGCCGCCCGCCACGACGCGATTCACACCATTGTCCTCGGCGACGAGCAGCTTCAGCCGCTTCTTCGCAGGACTGTTGGACGCGTCCGGCTCGTCGGTCGTCGCGGCCGCGTCCCGCGATTCCTGGATCGCATGCACGATCTGATCCACGTCGAGCACGGGCTTCGTGACAACCGCGGCGAATCCCGCCGGCAGCGGTTGGGCGGTCGACGAGGATTTCGGCTGCGCCAGGAGAATGAAGCGGATGCCGGCGCATTCCGGCGCGGCGAGGATCGCCCGCACGGCCTCGCCGTCGCCGCCCTCCGTGACCGACTGGTCGATCATCACGGCGTCGAACGGCTGTTTCTCTTCGGCCGCGCGCCGGAGCATCGGCAGCGCCTCCCCGGCGCTGGCGACCTCGCCGGCCAGCTGCATTGAGCGGAGGAGGGTCCCGAGCGCCTGCGCAGCTGGGGGCAGGTCGTCGATCACGAGCACGCGCGCCGCCACGGCGGTTTCCGGCGGCGGCGGAAACTCGTCGGCCTTGAGCGGCAGCGAAAAGCAGAATCGCGAACCGCGCCCGGGCGTGCTTTCCACCCCGATCTCGCCCTGCATCAGCGCGACCAACCCTTTGGCGATCGCCAGCCCCAGGCCCGTGCCGCCGTGGCGGCGCGTCGACGAGGAATCCGCCTGCGTGAACTTTTCGAACAGCCGGTTCTGGTCTTCCTCCGCGATGCCAATGCCCGTATCGCTCACCGCAAATTCCAGCCAGACGCCGGCCGGATCGGCCGGCCGGTCCAGCCGCGTCACCCGCACGACCACGTGGCCCTGCTTCGTGAACTTCACGGCATTCGCGACCAGTTTGAGCAGGACCTGCCGAATGCGCGCCGCGTCACCGTAGAGCGACGTCGGCACCTCCGGGTCCACGTCGAGCACGAGTTCCACGGCCGCGTCGCCGATGCGGGCGGCGGCGATCTTCACCACGTCCGCCAGAGGTTTTCGCAGGTTGAAGAGCGTCCGCTCGATCGGCATGCAGCCCTCTTCGATCCGGGAGAAATCGAGGATGTCGTTCACGACCGCCAGCAGCGACTCGGCCGAAGCGCGCAGGGTCGTCATGTATTCGCGCTGCTGCGGATCGAGCGCGGTGCCCAGCATCAGCTCCGCGGAACCGATCACGCCGTTGAGCGGCGTCCGGATCTCGTGGCTCATCGTGGCGAGGAATTCCGTCTTCGCCCGACTCGCCGCGTCCGCCTCCTCCCGGGCGCGACAGGCGGCGCTCACCTGGGCGCGACCGGTTTCGAGTTCGCGCTCCTGCTGCTGCTTTTCGCGCTCGCGCTGCTGCAACGCGTCGCGCCGCACTTTCCACAGCAGCACGACGACGGCCGCGGAAATCATCGCCCCGGCGGCAACCCAGCCCCACTCCACGGCCCCATGGCCCAGCTCCGGACTGAAGCCCGCTCCGTCGAACGAGGCCAGCACCGGATACATCGGCGGCGGAGAGCCGGCCGCCAGCACCGGTCCGGCGGCAGGCAGCGCGATGCCCGCGACCGCCCGCACGGCTCGCCGGAGGCCGGCTCGATCCACGGCTCCCGCCGACCGGCTGGCGGTCAGCGAAAGGAAAACCCGTCTGAAACAACGCAACTGCACGGCGAAGGTCGTAATGGGTGACAAAGCAAACGCAAGGGATGTTCAACCCCGCCCGCCGAAATCTTCTTCCCCCGCCGCCGCAGACTTGTCGCGACGCATCGCCAACAGCAGCCAGAACGCAGCCGACCCAATCAGCGCGACCGGCAGGATGAGCACCCCTTGCTGAAGGCTGCCGGTCCGGTCCGAGACATACCCGACGATTCGGGGCGACCAGAGATCGCCGAACAGGTGGATGGCGAAGATCGAACCGGCCATCGCCGTCGCCCGGAGCGCGGCTGGAACCGTCTCCAGGATCAGCGTGTTCACCGGCCCGGTCGTGAGAAAGAGCAAAAACATCGCGGCGGTGAGCGCCATCTTCGCCGCGAGCAGGTTGGGCAGGAGAAACGCGGCGAACGAGACCGGCACGGCCGCCATCGCGCTCAGCGCCAGCACCCACCCGTAGCCATGCCCGGTGCGCCGCTGCCATGCCGTCGCCGCCAGTCCGCCCAGCAGCGTGGCGACGAGTCCTGTGGCCACCAGAGCCAGTCCGAAGAACCGGCCGGCGGCCTCGAACGGCATGTGATGCTCGCGGTAGAGGAACGTGGGGGCCCACAGCGCGAATCCGCCCATGGCGAACGTCTGCGCGACATACCCGGCGACCACGAGCCGGTACCGTGGATACGTCAAAAGCGCGGCAAACGCGCGCACCCCCGGCTGCGCCGGCTCGGTCACGGGCGGCCCCGGCCGGGCCTCGTCGCCCGTGCGCGGCGGCTCGCGCAGCAGGAACAGGCTGAAGGCCAGCAGCACGCCGGGATACCCGGCCCACAGGAACGCCGCCCGCCAGCCGTACCGGGCCGCCAGGGCGCTGCCGAGAATGTACCCGAGGGCGGACCCGACGGGAATCGCGAGATAGAAGATGGAGATCGCGTTGTTGCGGCGCGTCGCGGGAAAGAGGTCGGCGATCCAGCCGGGGCTGATCGTGCCGAAACTCGCCTCGCCGAAGCCCACCAGCACCCGGAAGAAGAGCAGCGAGCCAAGCGCGCCGACATGGCCCGACATCAGCGTGCCGATGCTCCACACGAGCACCCCGGCCGCGATCAGCCAGCGCCGTGGCACCCGGTCGCCGAGATATCCAAACACCGGCGACGTGAGAAAATAGCCCCACATGAATGCGCTCTGGAGCGTGCCGAGCTGCTCGTCGCTCAGCCGGAGTTCGTCCTTGATCGGCGTGAGGACCGCCGCGAGCAGCTGCCGGTCGAGATAGTCGAGGAGATTGAGCCCGGTCAGGACCAGCAGCGATGCCACCGGCCAAAGCGGCTTCTTGTCGTTCACGCCGGTCCAGACAAGCCGGCGCCGGGGGTTTGGAAAGCCCCAAACCCGGGATGACAGCAATCGCGTCCCGGGAAACTCGCGCCCCGACGTCACCGCGGTCCGCGGCCGCGCGGGCCTAGAACTTGAACGAGACTCCGGCCCGGATGCCCTGCAACTTGCTCAGGTCGACCCGCGCCTCGTACGTCGACTTGCCGTCCGGGCTGACCACCGTCTGCGTATAGTTGCCACTGTCCTGATACACGCCGCCAAGGTAGAGTCCGGAGTTGTCCGTCATCGCCCACTGGAGGTTCGCGTCGACGTAGAATCCAGGGCGAACCGTGCTGGCTCCGTCGCCGCTGTTCGAGACAATGGCGTTGCCGGTCGCCGGCGTGAAGGTCTGCACGATGTCGTAGGTCGAACCCGCGTAGGCCAGCACCGGACCGGCGCTGAGGGTGGCGCTGAAATGGCCCCCGAGCGGGACCATGAGCGTGGGACCGGCGCGGAAGGTCATGTAGGCGCCCCGCAAATGCCAGTGGGTGAGCACGGCCGCCGGCGTTGCCGTGGTGCCGGTCGTGCGGCCCAGAATCTGGTTGCCGAGCAGCACGGTCACATCCGCGACGCCGGCAAAAATGGGTCCGGTGTAGGGCGCGGCGGGCGCGGTCTGCCCACCCAGCGAATAGTAGTCCGTCACCGTCGTGACGTTTGCCGCCAGGCTCGTGTCGAGGGTCGACGCAAACTGGTTGATGCTCATGCCGCCGATGATCCCCCAATGCAGCCTCGAGCCGAAAACCTTGCCGTAATCGCGATCGAGCGTCAGCTCCACGCCGAACGCATTGCCCGGATTCTTCGTGCGAAACGCTTCGTCCGTCACCTGGGCCGTGTACTGGTGCATCGCCATCAGCCCGTCGGGGGTCACCTGGGTGTCGCTGGTGAACGACCACTCGTTCGTCCGGCCGTCGTTCGCGATCGGGACCGCCCGCCCGGAGGGATCGATCACCTTCCGGCTGTCGAGATTCACGTAGCCGTCCTGGTAGGTTCGGTCGATCAGCCCGTCGAGCGGCGGAAGATCGCCCGAGCTGATGAACCCCTTGCCGGAAAACGCCGATTTCGCCCCCGTGAGTCCACGGAATCCGAGCCGCATCGTGAACCGGGGAACGTACTGGATCAGATCTTCGTCCGCCGTCGGAGCGTAGTCGCCAAAGGTATCCGGATTCTCGTCCTCCGCGGCGGCACGCAGGGCGCCGGCAACGAGAAACAACACGCAGAATGCGCGGCAAAGAAATTTCATGTCGGAAGGACGGCTGGGAAAGGGCGTGGGCTTGGACGGAATAATCGGCGAAAGGTTTCCCGAAAGATTCAGGACGGACTTTCGGGCGTCAACGGAAGACTGAGTTCCGGCGCAGGGGGGCCCCGGCAGGGGGCCCGCCGGCACCCGTGGCGTCCAGCCGGCCGACCGGCCCGGCAACGCGAAGGGGTTGATTCCGCCTCACGCATTGACAATCGCCTGCGGCTGGCCGTGAAAGAGGAGCCACTTTCGCCCCCCCGTGAACAAGGAAGAACTCCGCCAGCAAATTCTGGCACGGCTGCGCGAGGAACTGCTCCTGCAACGCCGGGCGGCGGAAACCTCGCGCAACGAGGCGATCGACGAGGAGAGCCGGCCGCAAAACCGGTACGACACCCACAGCCAGGAGGCCGCGTACCTCGCCGAAGGCCAGGCGCGACTCGCGGCCGAGCTGGCGGCCAGCATCGAACTTTACGAAACGCTGCCTTTGCCGGCGATGCCCACCGGCGCGGCGGTCGGCGTGGGCGCCATCGTCCGGGTCGATGACGGTTCGGCCGCCACGTGGTACTTCATCGGTCCGCGCGCCGGCGGGCTGGAGTTGCAGGTCGACGGCACGCCAGTGCTCGTGCTCACGCCGCCATCGCCCGTCGGGCGCGAACTGCTCGGCAAACACGTCGGCGATCCCGTGAAGCTGCCCACTCCCGGCGCCTCGTTGCTCGAACGAATCGGCGCCATCGAGTGACGGTCCGGACGACGGGCGCTTCGAGGGAGGGCTCAGCGTTCGCCCGCATCGCTGCGGGGCGACGTCCTTGCGCCGGCCGGCCCGCCTCGCCGCGAACGACGGCTGCGGGCCTCGCACTCCGCGGGTCTGGGTCGGGCTCCGGACGATTCGGTCACCGGTCCAGACTGAACAGCACCGGCACCATCATCCGGAACCGGACGGCCTGCCCTTCCCTCTTGCCCGGTTCGAACCGCCACTTCTCGACCGCCCGCAGCGTCGGTACTTCGAAGCGCGGATCGGTCGCCCGCACCACGCGCGGATTGAGCACGCGGCCGATTTCGTCGACGATGAACTCGACCACCACCTCTCCCGTGGTGCCGCTGATCTTCGCGTCCGACGGATACGCCGGCGCGACCTGGGACCGCGTGCGTGGCGGGTTGTCCAGAAGACGGGAACTGATCACGGGCACTCCGGACCGCCCGATCACCTTGGAGTTCGGATCACCAATGGGACCGTCCGGGATGAGCTTGGCGATTTCCGTGGAGGGCAGTCGCGGGATCGGCGGGTAGTACACGTCCGGCTTCACGTTCGGCGCCGGATTGTCCAGCTGCGGAGTGAACACCTCGAGGCGCCCGTGCGAGACCTCCGCCCGGTCGTCCGGGAGTGGCGGATTCTCGTCCACCACCGGAGGAACGGGGGGAACCGGCGGAAGCGGAGTCAGCAACACCGTCGCCGGATCCGTGACCACGAGCGAATGCGTCGGGTTGTTTCCCAGGACATAGACCAGCGCGTAGAGCGTCGTCGATACGATCACCGGCACAACGAATCGGGATTCCATGGTTGCCTCCTGTGGGTTGGCTCAAACACCGATCCTCGACCCCTCGAGCATCGTCCGATTTGGCTCGTTCTCAAGCGGTTTCGGCGGCGCGAGTGCACGACTCCCGCGGCCGGAGGATTGCCACGCGGACGCCGACGGTCTTTCAACCCGGGATGCTTTTCTTTCCGGAGTCCATCGCCGTTCGACGCTCGCGGACCGCGGAGCCGGACCGCCGCGCTTCCGGTGGCCCACGGCGGGCGCGCTCGCGGATCGTGCCGGCATGGGTGTTCGCCGGATTGGGCCTGCTCCCGGCCGCGCTGGCCGGCGCCGTTCCGGCCGATCTTGTGACGGCGCTGAAGGCGTTTCGCACCGACAGTCCGAAGGGCTGGTCGTTCACGCAAACCACCGCCGGAGCGGGCGAGAGCCAGGTGGAGCGCTTCGATGCCGCCCGACCGGAGTTCGAGCACTGGACGCTGCTCCGGCAAAACGGCCGCGCGCCGACTGCGGACGAACTGGCGGATTATCGCGAGAAACAATCCCGCCGCTCCCGGGGTGGCAGCGCCCCGCTCCTGACCGACCGCCTCGACCTCGCGACCGCGCAGGTCGTCGCGGAGAGCGGCGACACCACGACCTATCGCTGCCGGCTCCAGCCGGGCGAACGCGGCGACACGACCGCGGAATTCCTCGTCGCGAAGCTGACGGTCCATCGGCCGACGCACACGATCGAGCAGTTCGAACTCGCAGCCACCGGCCCGTTCTCGCCGACGTTTGGCGTACGCATCGGCGAGATGAAGACGACCATGACCTACAGCCTGCCGACTCCGGCGCGGCCCAGCCTGCTGCAAAACGTCGTGACCCGGGTGCGCGGCCGGGCGTTTCTGTTCAAGTCGCTCGACGCGGACCTGGTCGCCACCTTCAGCGACTACGAAAAAGCCCACCGTTGACCGCGTCTCTTGCCAGGAGCCCGATGAGTCTGCCCAACGCCAATCGGCGGTCGGGTAGCGCCGGTCCGACCGGCGACTGATTGTTCAACGGACTCCGCCCCAATCCCGTCGAACTCGCTGTGCCGGTGGACGGACGACCTCCGTGTCGTCCGCGAACATCCCGTGACCTACGCGGACCGGACGGAGCCGGTCCCTCCACGGGCCGATCGGCCGGGTCCGGCTCAGCCTTCCACGGACCACTTGAAGAGGAAGGTGGTCGCCGGCGGGAGCGTCACCTCCAGCGACTGCGCGTATCCGTCACATGGAACGTCGTCGGTGTGCCGCGCGCCTTCGTTGCCCAGACCGGTGCCGCCGTAGAATTCGCTGTTCGTATTGACGATCTCGCGCCAGAGCCCCTGCCGGGGGACGCCGATGCGGTGGGTTCGCGTGGCGCCGGAGAAGTGCCCGATCGCGACGTAGAGGTTCCGCTCCTCCGCGTCGGTGCGCAGATACGCCAGCACGCTCGCGTCGGCGTCCTGGCACGAGATCCAGCGGAAGCCCTGCGGATTGAAATCGTTGCGGCTGAAGACGGGCTCGCTGACGTACAGCCGGTTCAGGTCGCGCACCAGCAGCCGGACGCCCTCGTGGTCCATGTACTGGCAGAGGTGCCAGTCGAGGCTGGCGGTGTAGTTCCACTCGTGCGACTGGGCGAACTCGCTGCCCATGAACAGGAGCTTCTTGCCCGGGTACGCCCACATGTGCGCATAGAGCGAACGCAGGTTCGCCGCCTTCTGCGGGATGTGCCACGCGCCCATCTTGAAGAGCATCGAGCCCTTCCCGTGCACCACCTCGTCATGCGAAAAAACGGTGATGAAATTCTCCGCGTACTGGTAGAGCATCCCGAACGTGAGGTCGTTCTGGTGCCACTTGCGGTGGATCGGATCCATCGAGAAATACCGCAGCGTGTCGTGCATCCAGCCCATGTTCCACTTGTAGTCGAACCCGAGCCCGCCATCGCGCGGGGGCTTGGTCACGCCGGCAAACGACGTGCTCTCCTCCGCGATCATGACGGCGCCCGGATAATACTCGTGCACCAGCTCGTTCACCCGCCGCAGGAAATCGATCGCCTCGAGATTCTCGCGGCCGCCGTACTTGTTCGGAATCCACTGGCCCTCCGCCCGCGAGTAGTCGAGGTAGAGCATCGAGGCCACCGCATCGACGCGCAGGCCGTCGATGTGGTACCGCTCCAGCCAGGAGAGCGCGTTCGCGACGAGGAAACACCGCACCTCGTTGCGGCCGTAGTTGAAAATCAAGGTGCCCCAGTCCATGTGCGCACCCAGCCGCGGATCGGCGTGCTCGTACAGATGCGAGCCGTCGAATTCGGCCAGCGCAAAGCTGTCGCGCGGGAAATGCGCCGGCACCCAGTCGAGCAGGACGCCGATCCCGCGCTGATGCAGGTGATCGACCATCCAGGCGAAATCCTCCGGCGTGCCGAAGCGGTGCGTCGGCGCATAGAACCCCGTCACCTGGTACCCCCACGAGCCGGAAAACGGATGCTCGGCCAGCGGCATGAACTCGACGTGCGTGAAGCCCATCTCCGTGAGCGTAGTCGCGCGAGCGCCACCGCCGCCTCGCGGTACTCCAGCGGCCGGCGGCGTCCTCCGGCTTCCGGCGCCACGAACCCAGGTGCACCTCATAGACCGACATCGGGCGGTCGGGATTCGTCGCGGCGGCCCGGCGCTGCGCGAGCCACTCGCCGTCGTTCCACCGGAACTTGCCGGTGTCGTACACGATCGACGCGTTGTTCGGCGGCCCCTCGAAGTAGGTGCCGTACGGATCGGTCTTCAACCGCACCTGGCCGCTGCTGTCGCGCACGGCGAACTTGTACAGCTCGCCCTCCTCGATCCCCGGGACGAAGAGCTCCCACACGCCGGACGAGCCGAGCGGCCGCATCTGGTGAAACCGTCCGTCCCAGTGGTTGAAATTGCCCACGAGCGAAACCTGCTTCGCCGCCGGCGCCCACACCGCGAACGCCACGCCGGCCGCCCCGTCGATCGTCCGGAGGTGCGCGCCGAGCTTCTCGTAGATCCGGTGCTCGTTGCCCTCGTTGAACAGGTACAGGTCCTGGTCGCCGAGCGTGGGCAGAAAGCGAATACGGGTCGAAGAACCGCCGGGTCTCGCCGGCGGGCGTCTTCACCCGCAGCTGGTACCGGAACACCTCGCGGCGCCCCGCGATGAAGACCTCGTACACGCCGTCGTCGGCGATCCGCGTCATCGGCCACCGCTCGTCGGTCGCGTGATCGACCACCGCGCACTCGGCCGCCTGTCGCAGGAAAGCGCGCACCACCACGCCACGGCTGCTGCCCTTCGTGACCGGATGCATCCCCAGCACGGAATGGGGCGACGTGTGGGTCGCGTGCAGCAGCGCGGAGAGATCGGTCGGGGAAAGCATCACGGCGGGGGAAAGGTGGATTGGTACGCTGGGCCAAGCGGTTGATCCCGTCTAGCCGGTAAATGCGGCAATTCCCCGACGCGGCGCGACGGCCTCCGGACCGCGCCGGCGCGCGCGGAGCGTAGAGCTTGCTTGGCCGGCTTCCGCCGCCTTTGCTCCCGCCAACGTGTTCCGCCGACTGCTCGTTTTTCTGTGCCTGACCGCGTCCGCCACCGCCGCGCCGACGGAAGCAACCGCCGTCGCGGCCGAGCATTCGGAGACCTCGATGGTCACCGGGGAGACGATCCTGACCGGGCATCCCCACATCGACTACGGCGACCTGCGCATCACGGCCGACGAGCTGCGGATCGATCCGCGCACCCGGACCGTGGTGGCCCGCGGGCATGCCATCCTCACCCAGGGCCCGCGCCGGCTGCTGTCGAACGTGATCACCTATCACGCCGCCGATGGCACGTACGAGGTCGGGCCCCTCCGCGCGGGCGAGTACCCCGTCTACATCACCGGCACCAGTGCGACCGGCGACCGCCAGAATCTCACGGTCAACAACGCGCGCGTCACGGTCCCCGAACCCGGCGAACTGATCCCGACGCTCGAGGCGGCCAAGCTGTTCTTCAGCGGCGACCAGAGGATTCGCGCCGAGCACGCGCGGCTCGGACTCGGCTCGGTGCATCCCGTCACGCTGCCGGTGTTCCAGCACGACGCGCGGCACCCGCTCGTCTCGAACGTTTCGGTGACGGCGGGATACCGCAAGAATCTCGGCGCGTACACCATCGCCGGCCTGCACGTGCCGGTCGGCTCGCAGCTCCAGCTGGGCGGCGACCTCGGGCTTTACTCGAGCCGCGGCGTGATGTTCGGACCCTCCGGCAGCTACGGCGGGGTGGCGGAGGACGCGAGCTACACCGGCGGCTTCCGCTCCGGTTTCATCAACGACTACGGCCAGCGCGGCACCGACATCCTGAACCGCCCCGTCCCGCGCAACCGGGGCTACTTCGAGTGGACCCACCAGCAGCAGATCGGGGACGGATTTTCGCTCACCGGCGAGCTCAACTACTGGAAGGACTCGGAAGTCGTGCGCGATTTCCGGCCGGGCGAGTTCTTTCCCGTCCAACAGCCCGACTCGTTCGCCGAGGCGGCGTACACGGGGGGGAACTACCTCGTGTCGCTGTTCACGCGCGTGCAGCCGAACTCGTTCGAGGTGGTGCAGCAGCGGTTGCCGGAATTGCGTTTCGACCTGTTCCCGCTCGCGGTCGGCGAGGGCTTCTACGAGCAGTTCAACGCCAGCGCCGCCGTGCTGCGGCAGGATTTCGTTCCGTCCAGCCCGCTGAACCCCGCCACCACGCCGTCGCTGCACAGCAACCGATTCGACGCCTATTATGCGCTGACGCGGCCGATCCATCTCGCGGAATGGTTCACCTTCACCCCGATCGCGGGCGCCCGGCTGACGCAGTACGCGGACATGAGCGGACCGCGCGACAGCGCGACGCGGCTGCTCGGCGAGTTCGGCTTCGACACCGCGCTGCCGCTGAGCGGCACGTTCGACTACCGGAACCCCCGCTGGAAGATCGACGGGCTGCGCCACCTGATTACGCCGCGGATCTCGTACCGGTACATTCCCGAGACCCAGCGCAACGCCGCGTACATCCCGCCGATCGACGCGTACAACTTCTCGACCTTCCGCACGCCGGAGACCGGCGGATTCTCGACCTACCTTCCGCCGCTCGGCCTCGACGCCACGCGCAACCTCGACCAGCTGGGCGCCTCGAACACGCTCCGGCTCGAGCTCGACAACACCCTGCAGACGCGCGATCCGGTCTACGGCTCGCGTGATCTCGTCACGCTGAAGATCGCGAATGATTTCCGGTTTCGCCGGCAGCCCGGCGAACGCAGCGTGTCGGAACTCCACACCGAACTCGCCGTCATGCCGGCGCGCTGGCTGGAATTCAACGCGTACGAGAGTTTCGCGCCCCAGGATGCGACCCAGCGCGAGTTCAACACCGGCGTGACGGTGCGCGACGGCGACGAGTGGCGCCTCCGTTTCTCCAGCAATTTTCTCCGCCACGAGCTGAACGACTATTTTCTCCAGGGCAGCCGCCGGATCAACGAGCTGTTCGAAGCGGTTGCGTTCCTGCGCTACAACGAACGCCTGCGGCGTTTCGACGAGCAAAGCTACGGCATCCGGCAGAACGTGGGGAACGTGTGGAGTATCGAATACGCCGTGTCGCTGTACGAGGGCCGGCGCCGCGAAGGCCGGTTTGGCTTCAATGTCCGCGTCGATGCCATCCGGTTCTGAGCGACCGCGGCCATGAGCCTGGCCGGCAGCCAGCAGCGCACGCTGCTCGCGCTCTTCGCGGAGTTGCGTCCGCACTGGCGGAACGATCGCGCGCTTCCGGTGCGCATCCAGTCGCTGCTGGGCCGCACGCGGGCCTTCGGCGCGCGTGACCGCCGGCTGTATCGCGAGCTGATCTACACGGCCCTGCGGTATCTGCCGTGGATCGAGCGGCACCTCGCCGACCGTCCGGCCCGCGCGGTCGAGCTCTGCGCCTGGCTCGCGACCGACGGACCGGCGGCGCGGGGTTTTCGCGAGGCGTTGCTCGCCGGCTGGCCGCCCTGCCCTCCGGGTGCCGCGGCAAAAGCGGCAGTGTTGAACCGGGCGGGGCCCGGGCTCGAGCACATGGCCGGGGGGGCGGTGGCGGGCGAGAGCCCTCCGTCGGGGGCGACGGCACCGTACACCGTCGCGGAGCTCTTCCCGGAATGGTTCCGCGAGCTCTGTCCGTCGGCGCAGGAACCGGCGCAGCTCGACGCGCTCCTCACCCGCGCTCCCTTGTGGCTCCGGCTCCAGACGTCGGACGAGCAGCGGGTCTTCGCCGAATTCGACGCGCTTGGCTGGTCCTGGCGACGCGCGGAGGTGCTGCCCGGCGCGGTCCGTGTGCTTGCGGAGGTGGACGTGACCAGAAGCACCGCGTACCGCGACGGCGCGGTGGAGATCCAGGATCTCGGGTCACAGCTTCTGCTGGCCTCGGCTGGCGTCGAGCCCGGCACGCGATGGCTCGATGCCTGCGCGGGCGCCGGCGGCAAGACGCTGCAGCTCGCCCGGCTCGTCGGACCGACCGGTCACGTGGACGCGTCCGACATCCGGCCCGGCGCACTCGCCGAACTGGCGCGCCGTGCGGCCCGGGCGCACGCCGCCAACGTCTCGGTCGTCGCGCCGCCCTTCGAGGGCACCTACGATGGCGTGCTCGTCGACGCCCCATGCAGCGGCTCGGGCACGTGGCGCCGCGCACCGCACCTCAAGTGGACCACCACCGCCCGACAGGTGACCGAGGCAGCCGCGCGACAACGGGTCCTGCTGGAGGATTTCAGCCGGCGCGTCCGCCCCGGCGGCCGGCTGATCTACGCGACCTGCTCACTCGCCGGCCCGGAGAACGAGGAGGTGGTCGCGGCGTTTCTGTCGGCGAACGCCGATTTTGCCGCCGCGCCGCTCGCGCCCGAATTCGGGGGCACGCCGGCGGGGGCGGGCCGGATGTTTTTACCCGCGCTTCACGACACCGATGGATTCTTCGTCGCCGCGCTGCGCCGCCGGGGGTGATTTTTCGTTGCGGCGGCCCGCGGGCGTCCAACGATCCGCCGCGTGGTTCCCGATTCAGACTACCGCATCAAGCTCCGGGTGTTCGAAGGCCCGCTGGACCTGCTGCTGTTCCTCATTCGCAAGAACGAACTGGACATCTACGACATCCCGATCGAGTCGGTGACGCGGCAGTACGTCGACGCGCTGCACGCCATGCAGCAGCTGGACCTCGACGTCGCGGGCGAATTTTTCGTCATGGCCGCCACGCTGATGGAGATCAAGAGCCGCCTGCTGCTCCCGAAGGGCCTGCACGCGGTGGATCCAAACGCCGACGACGAGGAGATCGACCCCCGCTGGGACCTGGTGCACCAGCTGTTGCAGTACAAGAAATTCAAGGAGGCGGCGGCGAAGCTGAACGAGATGGCGGCGCTGCGGCAGGACCTGATGGAGCGCTACGTCTCCGCGCTGGGCGCGGCGGAGCTCGACCGTCCGCTGAAACAGGTCGGCCGGATCGAGCTCTGGAACGTATTCAACATCGTGCTGCGACGGCTCGCCGAGAAACTGGTCGTGGGCGAGATCCACGACGAGCAGGTCACCGTCGCCGACCGGATGGAGTACCTCCTCGAACGCACCCGGACGGAGAAGAGCTTCGTCTTCTCCGCCCTGTTCACGGGCAAGGTCACGCTGCGCCAGCTGGTCGCGACGTTTCTCGCCGTGCTCGAACTGACCCGGCTGCGGCGTTTGCGCCTGCAGCAGGATGCGGCGTTCGCCGACATCGTCTGCACGGCGGTCGAAGAGCAAATCCCGCTTGAAAGCGCTTCCAACCCCGGCACGGTGACGGCGTGAGCAAAAAGAAAAAAGCGCCGAGGCGGGCGGCGGGCCTGCTGGGGATCGGCTTCGACAACGAGGACGGCCACAAGCGGATCACGACGGGCGAGCAGTTCGCCATCATCGGCGGTTCCGAGGAGACCCACGGCCGGATGACGGAGACCGTCGTGAAGACATTCGAGGAGCTGAAACAGCGGGGAAAGAAGCTGCAATCGGTCGAACCCAACGAACTGGCCGAGATCCTGCATCGTTCGACCCCGCCCTGAGCGCAGCCTCGCTGCAGGTGCCATCCCCGTGTCCGGTTCCGCCGCACGGAGAGTTGCATCCCTGGATTTTGCGTGTCTCTTTCGTCCAACCGTTGCTCAACATGTCCGACAAAATCGCTCAACTCACTTCCGAAACGTTCAAGTCCACCGTCAGTTCGGCGACCGCGCCGGTGCTGGTCGATTTCTGGGCCCCGTGGTGCGGCCCCTGCAAGGCGATCGCGCCGATTCTCGAGGAGCTCGCGACGGAGCTGGATGGCAAGCTGACGATTGCGAAGGTGAACATCGACGACCACGGCGAGGTCGCCGGCGAATACGGCATCCGGGCGATTCCGACCATGCTGCTGTTCAAGGGCGGCAAGGTGGTCGAGCAGATCGTCGGGATGATGCCCAAGGCGGCGCTGAAGGCGAAGATCGCCGCGCACGTCTAGTCCGCGGGCGCCGGCAAACAGCCGGCTACCAGATCGTGCCGGCGGCGAACAGGATCGCGTAGCCGGCCACCAGCTTGCCCGTGTCGCCGAGCAGCCCGATCAGCTCCGGCGGCGAATCCGCATCGCGGAGACGCTGGATGTGCCGCCAGGCCATCCCGACGAGCAGGAGCGGCGCCAGCCGCCAGGGTGCGCGGTCGCGCACCGCCAGGTACACCGGCAGCGCGAACGCCAGCGCGAGCGAGGCGACGTGCTGCGCCCGCGCGGCAGTGCGCCCCAGCCGGACCACGAGCGTGCGCTTGCCCGCGGCGCGGTCGGTGTCGGCGTCGCGATAGTTGTTCACCACGAGAATGTTCGTCGTCAGCAGCCCGATCGCGCCGCCGGCGAGCAGCACGTCGCCGGTCAGCTGCCGCGCCTGCACGAAATACGTCGCGCCCACCGCCACGAGTCCGAAGAACACGAAGACGAACAGGTCACCGAGCCCGTGATACCCGAGCGGCCAGGGCCCACCGGTGTAGGCGATCCCGCCCAGGATGCTGGCCACGCCGACGACCAGCAGCCACGGGCCGCCCCAGGCGATGAGCGTCAGCCCGACGGCAAACGCGACGGCGAACACCGCCGCCATTGCGCCGCGCATCGCCGCGGGCGCGATCAAACCGGCGGCCACCGCCCGGCGCGGGCCGACGCGCGCGGCCGTATCCGCCCCATGGGCATGATCGTAGTAGTCGTTGGCGAAGTTCGTCCCGATCTGCACGAGCAGCGCGAACCCCAGGCAGATCGCCGCGGCGAGGGGATCGAAGGCGTGGTCGCGGTACGCCAGCGCCGCGCCGACGATCACCGGCGCCACCGCCGCCGGCAGCGTCCGCGGCCGGGCCGCAAGCAGCCACACCCGGGCCGGCGACGGCGCGGCGATGCGGGGGCCTCCGGCGGTGCCCGCCGGCCGCGCCGGCTCCCGGCCCGCCGGTCCGGCCTGCTCCGGCGCTTCGCCTGGACCGCTCATCGGATCGTGAACCCGCTGAGCTGCGCCTCGCGCCGGCCGGCGGCCCGCTCGGTCTTGCGCACGTACCCGTGCATCCGCTCCTCGATCGCCGTGACGAAGGCATCGATGTGCGGCGCGGCGCCCTCGAGTTCGAGTTGCACGCGTCCGTCCGCCAAGTTGCGCACGAAGCCCGCCACGTCGAACTCGCGCGCCATTTGCAGCACCGTGTAGCGAAACCCCACGCCCTGCACGTGCCCGGAAAAATGCACGGTCTCGTGATGAACCTCAGCCATTGGTGACGAACAGCTAAGCCGCGGTCCGGGCGCATTCAACTCGCAAAGTACCTCCGTCGGGCCGCGGCGCAAACGAGCGTCCCTTTGACGATTCCTCGACGGGTTTTGATTTGCGTTTCAATTCCCCGGGCACTCAGTTTTCGGAACACAGAATGAGTAAATTCGATTCGGACGGGAGCCAGGATAACGAGTGGGAAGACCGCGGGGAACTGGCTTGGAACGAATTCGATTGGGAGCGTTATCTGCGGGAGCAGGATGATGCCGTGATGCGCTATCTCGGCTTCTACGAGGCGTGCAAGAACAGCACCAATCGCATCGACGACGTCGCGGAGCTGATGAACTGGGCGACGACCGGTGCCGACGACGAGGGCAAGGCCGAGGTCGGAAGCCACGCGGCGGAAGAGGAAGCCGGCGATGAGGAGTACGAGCAGGACGACGACGTCTACACGCTCCACAAGAATCCGATCTTCATTTCGACCAAGGCGCTGTACCTGAGCCTGCGACGGCATTGGGAGCTGGCGGCGGGCGACGGCGCGAAGGTTCCGCAGGCGCTGGCCGTCTCGCTGCTCACGTCCCTGCACCGGGGCGAGGAGCAGGCGGTCCAGGCGATCCACGCGCTTGATTTCGGCGACTACGCGATGGCGATCAGCCTGTTCAAGCGGGCGCTGAGCGCCCTCAACGGCACGCTGGCGCTGGTCAACGATCGCGCGGCGGCCACCCATCGCACCGTGGCGTCGTACCGCGATCTGGCGTTGCCCCGACTGTTCGATCTCCGGGAAATCTGGCTTCGTGTCGTGCACGAGTGCCGCGAGGAGCTCCAGCGGCCGATCGACGGCGAGACCTGACCGCCGGCGGCGGTTCCCGGCAGCGCATCCCCGACGCATTCGCGGCGGCCGGAAATCGGCCTTGCTCTTTCTCCGCGCTCCGTTTGCCTCCGACACACCCTTGGAATGGAGAGGTGCCTGAGTGGCCGAAAGGGGCGGTTTGCTAAACCGTTGTAGGGGTTTAAATCCCTACCGAGGGTTCGAATCCCTCCCTCTCCGCCAGCTTTCGGAATCCGAAAGCTGTCCTCCGCAGCCACCGGAGGAGGAGGGCAATCACGACTACAGAGTCGATAGACCGGTTTTGGTCGATACCGCCGACTCGCTCATGGTGAATTTCTTCACCACGTCTTTTTCGTCAAACAGGATCACGAGGGACTTCGCTGTGCCATTCGCGCTACCGGCAAAAAGATTGTAGACCGGGATGAAGTTGGCGCCGCCCGCGTGCATTTTTGCCAGCGAATAGTTCCAGATTTCGAGACCGCCATCAGTGAACGAAGTCGAGATCGGCGATCCGAAGTGCGCTTTCACCTCGGCCTTGGTCGTTTTGCCGATGATGATCGTCTTCGCGACGGTCGCCTCGGTTTCTTTCTTGAGGCTCTGATTTCCGGTGCTAGCGCACCCGGACAATATGACCAGCGCGAACGCCAGGCCGCCGATTGAAGTGAAGACTTTGGTTTTCATGGGTGCGGCTGTTGTGAGTCGTTTTCAGTTGCATGTCCATCGGAGATTTCCCGGTGTATGTCCCTCGGAAGACAGGGAGGCTCAACCAAAGGGGGCAGGTTGCGCATTTCTCCCATAAGCGACCCGGAGAACAGTCCCGCCAACCCGGACAAGGGTGATTTGTACAACCTGACCCCTTTGGATCGGCGCCCTATAGGGCATTCATGCATTTCTGGTTTACTCATTGCCGGCATAGGTTGACGCTCTCTGAGCGTCGAATTCTTGACTCTGCGCGAAATGCTCACGCACCTCCATCTAAAGAACTTTAAAGCCTGGCGCGATACCGGGCCTGTACCTCTAAAGCCACTCACCATCCTCTTCGGCACTAACAGTAGTGGCAAAAGTAGTCTCGAACAGTTCTTCTTGATGCTGCGACAGACCGTCGAGTCCTCCGACCGAAAGCTCGTGCTGCACCCGGGCGATCGAGAAAGCGCTGTAAACCTAGGCTCGTTTGAGGAAATGATTCATCGCCGAGACAAGACAGCGAAGCTCGAGTTTGGATTTGAATGGAATCTTCCCGTGCCGCTCGAAGTCGAAGATCCGAAGTCTCGTACTCGATGGACTGGCAACGCGATGGCGTTCGAATGCACTGTCGCACTGCAAAACGGCAAACTGACCCAACTCGGGGTCGAGAAATTCTCCTACCGACTGAAAAAGGACGGCAAGGATATCCTAACCGTGAAGCTCGAATCCTCGGGTGGGACAAAAACGGAGTACAAGCTATCAGCTGATCCATTCATTCGGTTCTTCGCG
Organism: uncultured Verrucomicrobiae bacterium; assembly: GCA_963705935.1. Taxonomy (GTDB): domain Bacteria; phylum Verrucomicrobiota; class Verrucomicrobiia; order Opitutales; family Opitutaceae; genus Opitutus. The sequence continues at coordinate 2,162,015 of OY970130.1, forward strand.
GATTTCAGTGGGCGAGTTTGGGGGATAGATCGGGCAGCATGCTGAGTTTGCCGCAGTGAAAGAGAATCCGAGCGCGGTAATTTTCGAAACGACGGAAGCCGCGGGCGTCCGCTTTGATGGCCTGAATCTTCGAGTTGAAGCCCTCGGTCATGGCGTTGGTGATCGGATACAGGAAGTAGTTGAGGAGGCCGCTGAGATGGTTTTTCAGGGTGAGCGCGACTTTCTTGATTGGTTCGAGTTTGGAGCGCCGGGCGGCCGGGAACCACTGGGCGAAGAATTTCCGTCCGGCACCGAGATCCGGCTGGGCCCAGAACTCGACAAAAGTTTCCTTGTGCATCCAGGCGCGGGCCGTCTTCAGATTTCGCTCACACAGGTCGGCGAAACTCAGGCCGCGTTCGCCGTCCGGACAGGCGCCCTGCAGCCAGAGATATTTGGTGCGAGTGAGGCTCTCGTCGCCTTGCTGCAGCAGCTTGCGGTGTTCCTCCCGGCGCACCTTGTCCACCGCTTCATTCAGGTGCTTCGAGACGTGGAAGCGGTCATAGACGATGGCCGCCTGCGGCGCAGCTTGCCGCGTGGCGGTGGCGAACTCGTCCGACATATCGATGGCGACGGCGGTCACCTTCTGGCGTTGGGCCGCCGGCAGGGTGTTCCACAGTTGGGTGGCGCTGGCAGTGTCACGGCCTTGTACGACGTCCAACACGCGGCGGCCGCCCAGATCCGTCATCAACGCAACGTAGTCTTGGCCGCGGCCGAAGCTCTTCTCGTCGAGGCCGACCTTGTCCACCTGCTCGGTCGAGCGCCGCAGCAAGCCCCGGGCGACCGCCCGGCGCACGATCTCCTGCACGGTGTGCCAGTCGATCCGCAAGATCTCGACCGCCTGCGTGAAGGAACGGCTCGCTTCGATCACCGCCACCGCAAAGGCCTCGAAGAACAGCGTGAAACGCCCGTGCGGCTCCGCCCACGGCGTCACGACCGTCATCACGCCATGCTCGGGGCACTGGCAGCGCGGCACCCGCGCCCGGATAATCGTCGTAAACTGCATCACATCGAGATGCCGCCATTGCCGCTCGGCGGTATGATCATAGCGGGCGCAGGCCCGTTGGCATTGCGGGCACCTGACCGTTCCCGCCGACCCATGCGCCACCACGATCTGCACCTGCTGCGCTGCCAGATCGAGGTCTGCCCGCTGCACCTGCCATGGCGACTGTATGCCCAGCAACAGACCATAGTGCGCAGCCACGGCCGCTTCCGCGGCACTGATTTTGTTCGAGGATTGGGCCATGCGCCCACCGTGCCGGCTCCATCCGCCGCTTCAATCCACGATCAACTGGCTTGGCTCCCTTCACAGCAATCCAGCGCGCCCGCCCATCCGGCCGCGTCCGCCGCCGCGAGTCCGGAGGCGAGTGGCGCACCTGACCCGCTCACTCTGCGGCCCACGAAGATCCGCGAATAACCGAAAATTCGGAAAGGTGCGGTGATGGCCGCCGGACTCAACAGGGTAGGCGAAGTTCCATGAGGAACCCATGGGTTGTTACCCTACCAACCCCTCATGAAATAGAGGCGGGAGAGGGGGGGCAGAGGGGTCACGTATCAATGCGCCGTAGGCTGTTGATTTACGGCGACCAGCTGGGCCTGCAGGCTCGGCGGAGGCGCTGGCGGAGAGGGAGGGATTCGAACCCCCGGGACCTTGCGGCCCAGCGGTTTTCAAGACCGCCGCGATAGACCACTCTGCCACCTCTCCGAGAGCGTGGTGTTCACGGTTTCGCCGAAACCGTTCCCATGTCGAGCTTGGAGTGTGCCCGCGTACCCCGGTTCGCCGAGGCCCCCCGCCCCACCCCCGTGACCGGTGCCCGGTTCAGCTTCGATTCCGCAAACGCGTGCTCCTGTTTGCGCGTCCGAGACCTCGCTCATCGGATTTCGCCGCGGCGCTGAATTTTCCGCAGGTTGCAGGTTTTGTCCGGAGGCGGCGGGTTGTCGCGCGGCGGTGGCTGGCGTATCGAGGAGTCCGATCATGAAACGAATCTCATGCCTGTTGGTGCTGGTCCTCGCCTCGCTTGCCTCCGCCGCCCCGTATGAAATTCGACACCTGGAGCCGCTGAGCTGGTGGGTCGGGATGAAAGATCCGGAACTGCAGCTGATGGTTCACGGTGAGAACATCGCCGAGCTCGTCCCCGAGATTCACCAGCCCGGGATCACGCTCGTGAGCACGCAGCGAACCGGTCGCGCGAACTTTCTTTTCCTCAACCTTCTCATTTCCCCCGACGCGGCGCCCGGCGCGTTCGAGATCCGGTTCAAGCGGGGTGACACGGTGGTCACCCGGGCCACTTACCGCCTGGCGGCCCGCCGGAAGGATTCGGCCGCCCGCCGGGGTTTCGACGCCAGCGATGCGATCTACCTGATCGTTCCCGACCGCTTTGCCAACGGCAACCCGGCCAACGACAGCCAGCCGGGCCTCGTCGAGCGGGCGGATCGCTCCAACCCGACCGGCCGTCACGGCGGCGACCTGCAGGGGATGCGCGAACACCTCGGCTACATCGCGGGCCTTGGCTGCACGATGATCTGGCCCACTCCCCTGCTGGAGAACAACCAGGCCCGCACGTCCTACCACGGTTACGCCATCACCGACTGCTACCACGTCGACGCCCGGTTCGGCACGAACGAGGACTACCGCGACTATGTTCGCGCCGCGAACGAGCGGCACCTCGGCGTCATCCAGGACATCGTGCTCAACCACATCGGTAGCGGCCACTGGTGGATGCGGGACCTGCCCGCGGCCGACTGGCTGAATCATCCGCAGGGCTTCGTGCCGACGAACAACCAGCACACCACCGTGCCGGATCCCCACGCCGCGCCCGAGGATCGGGAGCAGTTCCTCGACGGATGGTTCGCCCCCACGATGCCGGACCTGAACCAGCGCAATCCGCTCGTCGCCCGCTACCTCATCCAGAACACCCTGTGGTGGATCGAATACGCCAACCTCTCCGGCCTGCGCGAGGACACCTACTCGTACGCCGACCCCGGATTTCTCGCCCGCTGGAGCAACGCCGTCATGGCGGAGTATCCACAGTTCAACATCGTCGGCGAGGAGATGGACACCGTCCCCTACCTCGTCGCCTACTGGCAGAAGGGCGTGAAGAACCGGGACGGCTACGCCTCCGGCCTGCCGAGCGTGATGGACTTTCCGGTCGTCGACCTGATGCCCTCCGTGCTGAACGACGAGGAGACCTACGCCACCGGGCTGATTTGCCTCTACGACGCGATCGCCGCCGATTTCGTCTACGCGGACCCGATGAAACTCATGGTCTTTCCCGACAACCACGATCGGCCCCGCCTCTACTCCCGGCTGCACGAGAATCTCGATCTCCTCGAGACGTCGCTGCTCTTCACCGCGACGACCCGCGGCATCCCCCAGTATTTCTACGGCACGGAGGTGCTGATCACGAGTCCGGTCGAGCGCAACGACGGTCTGCTGCGGGCGGACATGCCCGGGGGCTGGCCGGGCGACCGGGTCAACGCCTTCACCGGCGCCGGCCTGACGCCGAAACAGCAGGAGGCGCAAAACTACGTCCGCCGACTCCTGAACTGGCGCAAAACCAGTTCCGCCGTCACGTCCGGCAAACTGCTCCACTACATCCCGCACCAGGGGCTCTATGTCTATTTCCGGTACGACGAAAAGCAGACCGTGATGGTGGTGCTCAACAAGCGTCGCACAGACACGGACCTCGATCTCTCACGGTTCCGGCGGATGCTGCAGACGGCGCAGGTCGGCCGGAACGTGCTGACCGGTGAGCCGGTCGACCTGACGGCTCCGCTGCACCTGAAGGCACTGAAGTCAGTCGCGATCAGCTTCTGAGCTTGGCTCGGAGCGCGCCCTCGATGCGCCGAGTCTCGCAAGGAGCTACGAGCCCGCGCAGGGACGAGCTGTCGCCCGGGGTCGCTGCGCCCGGCTGCACCGTCCGGAGACATGCGCCGATCCGGCGCGCCGCGCGCCAGCCTCGGTCGAGCGCGTACCTGACCGGCATACGGTTCACCCCGCCGGCATCACCGACCGATCGCAATGTTCGCAATACGAACATCGACGCCCGCCCGGCTCCGCGTACCGGCGAGGCTGGCTGTAACGAGTGATCGCCCTGGTCAGGTGGTGGCCACAACAGGAGGCAGACCAGGACCGATCGCGCGATGTTCGTAATACGAACATTGACGCCTGCCCGGCTCCGCGTGCCGGCGAGACCGGCTTCAACCGGCGCGCACTGCGCAAACAGCCGTTTCTGGGACAAGCTCCCGCTACGACCGGAGGTGCAGCAGGACGATCTCGGAGCGGGTGCCGACGCGCAGTGGAGGTCCCCACGTGCCGGCGCCGCTGCTCGTGCACACCTGCAGCCCGCCGTGGGAATGGAGCCCGTAGGCAAACTCTCCATACACCCGCCCGACGACCCAGCTCCACGGCCAGAACTGCCCCCGGTGCGTGTGCCCGGAGAGTTGCAGCGAGACTCCCGCCTGCTCCGCGACCGGAAGGTTGTCCGGCCGGTGCGTCAGCAGGATACTCGGCCGATGCCGCTCGACGCCGGCGCGGCCGAGAAGCGCACGGTAGACCTCGGGCTCGGCGGCTTCGGCGTCGTGGACTCCGACGATCTGCAGCCCGGCGGCGACGATCTTCTCGTTCTGCAGCACCGTCAGCCCGGCGCGGCGGACCGCGGCCAGCGCCTCGCGTCGGTCGTGAAACTCCTCGTGATTTCCGGTCACGAAATAGATTCCCTGCGGAACGCGCAGCCCGGTCCACGGCTGGAGCGCGGGATCCATGGCGATTCGCGTCCCGTCGAACATGTCGCCGCTGACGAACACCGCGACGGGATCCAGCGCCCGAAGTTTCTTCACGACCCGTGCGGCCAGCCGCCGCCGGCGGATGTTGCCGAGGTGCAGATCGCTCACCAGCGCAATGTCGCGGTCCCGCCACGCCTCCGGCAAACCGGCGAGGCGGACCGTCACGCGCGTGATCCGGACGAACGCGGCGTTCACCATTCCGACGATGGTCACGGCCAACGCGGCGCCGAACGCCACGAACGCCACCGGGCGCATCGCGAGCGGATGGCCTGACGCCGTCGCCACGCCGAGAACGATCCAGCCAGCGAGTGCGGCGACGACCGCGTAATTCAGGAAGCCGAGCGCGCTGGACGTGACCAGGCTCAGCCCGCGCACCGCGGGATGGTCACGTCGAAAACCAAGCAGCGTCGCCGGAATGAAACCGACGACCAGCAGCAAAGGAACCAGTTTCCACGCGAGTCCCGTCAGGCCGGTGAAGGCCGCCCAGCTCGCGCTCACGAACGCGGTGGCGCCGAGCAGAACCGCCGAACCGACCGCGATGACGGCAACGATGCGCCGGCGCATCTTCGCGGTGGCGCCGGGGACCTCGGTCGCAGGCTCGTCCGCGCCCTGCTGTCTTCCGCCCCCGGCGCCGAGGTCTTCCCGCCGGACTGTGTCTCCAACCGGGCGAGCAGGCCGGACGGCTTCGGTCCCTCGCTCCGCGCCGGCACGGGGCCTGGCGCTGCAGTCCGCCGGCTGCGGCTCGGACCCGGCGTCGCTGGAGGGCGGGCTCACAGCACCAGACTCGCCACCGAGGCCGCCGGCAGCTCGACGACGAGCCGCAGTCCCCGTGTATCGCGCCGGTTCTCGGCGCGGATGCGTCCGCCGTGCAGTCCGGCGATGCTGCGGCAGATCGCCAGCCCCAGGCCCTGGCCGCGCTCGCGATCGGGACGCTGCCCCTGGCGGCCATTTTGCTTGAAGCGCACGAAGCGCTCGAAGACGCGCTCCAACTGCTCGGGCGGAAGCCCCGGCCCCGTGTCGCTCACCACCAGCGTCCACACGCCGCGTTCGAGCCGCGACTCCAGACTCACCCCCCCGCCGCTTTCGACGACGCTGCACGCGTTGGTGACCAGGTTCAGCAGCAGCTGCCACAGCAGCGTCGAGTCGCCCTGCATCAGGCCATCGTCCGAGTGCGTGACCGAAAACCGCACCCCGTAATCGTCGGCGAGGACGGCGCCGTCCTCGGCCACGCGCTGCACGAAATCGCCGACGTCGATCTCACTCCGGACGGGCGCGATGCTGCCGCTGTCGGCCTTCGCCAGGAAGAGCAGGCTCGCGATGATCCGGTTCATGCGGTCGAGATCCTCCAGCAGGTCGTCGACCGCTTCGCTGCCCTGCGGATTGGCCGCCAGCTGCGGACGCAGCCGCTCCGCGTTGAGCCGCATGAGTGCCAGCGGCGTCCGCAGCTCGTGCGATGCGTCGGCGGTGAAACGCCTGACCTGCTCGAACGAGGCCTCGAGCCGGCCGAGCATCTGGTTCAGCAGCCCCGCCAGCGCGGCCAACTCGTCGCGGCCCGCCGGCACGGCGATCCGCTCGCCGAGGTTGTCGGCACTGATCCGGGTGGCGGTCTCGCGGATGGCGCGCACCGGCCGCAGCACGAAGCGCGCGAACGACCAGCCCAGCCCGATGCTCGCCAGCGCGACGCCGCCGAGCAGGGCGAGGCTCATGCGAACGTACACGCGTTCGAGCCGTTCCGCGGTTTCGATCGAGCTGGCGATCTGCACCTGCAGTCCGCCGGCGCGGAAGCTCGACAGCCGCACGCGACCGAGACCCGGCACCTCCTCGGTGCGGTTGGGCGGCTGGCCCGTCGGATCCGGGAGGACGGTGCGCCCGAGATTGGCGGAGCGAAACAGCACCCCGCCCGGCGCGGTGTTCACCTGGAAGAAGTACAGGCCCGCGTCGATTTCCGTGTGCGGACGGACGAGCCGGTCGATCTCCGCCGCCGTGGCGGGCGTGGTCATCGGCGCAAGCCGCTCGAGGATTTCCTCGAACTCGGCGGCGTTCAGCGCATCCACGCCGTTGACCGCCTGCTGCCCCAGCAGCCAGCCGCCAACCAGCAGCACCAGGCCGGTCGTGGCGGTGACCAGCAGCGCGAACACCGCCGTCGTCCGGGTCGTGAAGGAGGCTAGAGCCATTGGTAACCGGTTCCCCGCACGGTCTTGATCAGCGGCCGCTGGGCGAGTGGCTCGAGCTTCTGGCGCAGCCGCCGCACGTACACGTCGATCAGGTTCGTTTCCATGTCGTAGCTCGCCTGCCAGATCCGCTCCGCGATCAGCGTGCGGGTGAGCACCCGGTTCAGATTCTGCAAAAACAGTTCCAGCAGGGCGAACTCGCGGTTCGTCAGCTCCACCGCCCGGCCGTCGTAGGTCACGACATGCGCGACGAGGTCCATCCGCAGGCCGCCCTGCGAGAGCACGGTCAGTTTCGCGCCGCTCTGGCGCCGCAGGAGGGAGCGGACCCGCGCGACCAGTTCGTCCACGCTGAACGGCTTTGGCAAATAGTCGTCCGCGCCGCCGTTCAGGCCGCGGATGCGGTCCGCCACGGCGTCACGCGCGCTGAGGATGAGCACCGGCTCGTTGAAGCCGCTCAGCCGCCACTCGGTCAGCAGATCCAGGCCGTCCCCGTCCGGCAGCCCGAGATCGAGCACCACCGCGCCGAAAGGCGACTCCGCCAGGGCATCACGCGCCGTCGCACAGTTCACGACGTGCTGCACGGTGTAGCCCTGCTCGGAGAGCGCCTGTTCGATGAACGGACCGACGCGGCGCTCGTCTTCGACGACCAGAATCTTCATGGGTGAGGGTGGGCCGGGAACGTTTCCACGAGTCGCGAAAGCGCAACTACGTCGGCGTCGGACAGGTACTCGTGCCCGGCCATCGGCGAGCCGGGCAGGCCGAACTTGATGATCCGGGCCAGCGCGGTTTCCGGATCCGGTTCGTCCGCCGGCACATGGCGCCAAGGCTCCTGCGTCCAGTCGGGCGGCCGGACGCTGAGCGATGCCGCCAGTTTGCCGTCGCCACGGCCGGCGTTGCCGTGGCAGGCGGCGCAAAGCTCTCCGAACAGTCGCACGGCCTGGGGGTTTCGAAGGACGGGCACACCCGACGCGACGGTTCGCGGCCGCCCTCCGGGTGCCGATCCCTCCGCCGGCCACCAGCGCGCCTCCTGCGCGAGCCGCTCGAGTTGCGCGTCGCGGCCCAGGCTGGAAAGATACGTTACCAAGGCATCGCCGCGATCCGCGTCACCAGAAAACAGGTACGCGTACGACGGCATCCGTGAGCCGGGCACCAGCGCCCTCGGACGCACGAAATGCAGCCGCAGCCACTCGGGCGAACGGCGGTTGCCAACGTTTTCGAGATCCGGCCCCTGCCGGCGGTTGCCGAACAACGGCGGCCTCTCGGCAAGCATGGCCGCCAGCGGCTGCGCCGGGCCCCACCGCTCGACGTCCGCCGCCACGTTCGGGCGCACGTACTGGGAATGACAGTGGATGCAGCCCTCGGCGATGTACACGTCGCGGCCGCGCCGGATGCTTGCCTCGCCGGCCGAATCGGCGCGCGATCGCGGGACGAAAAACGCGAAGGTCACGATCGCCGCCACCCACCAGCGGTTCCGCGCCCGAACCGCGAGCGATCCGGCGACGAGCGCCACCGCCAGCGCGAGAAACCAACCGGGCACACGCTGGAGATCCTGCGCCATCCCGATCCCGAACGCGGACCCGATCCAGCCCGAGACGGCATAAACCGTCGCCGCCAGAGCGGGCCGCGCACCCCGGGCCGGATACCAGACGAGCACCGTGGAGTAGATTGATACGCCGGCCGTGTAGAGCACCGGCGCCACGGCCTCGGCGCTGACGTACGACAGCGAGAGGCAGCCGGCGACGAGCACTCCGGTCGCGAGCGCGGCGAGCTTCGCCGCGTGCCCGCGGTCCAGCGCCCAGCCGGCAGCGACCGCCGCGGCGAGATGGGTCAGCGCGTTGCCGGCGAGCCGCCACGTGCCGGACCAGGTCGCCGCCTTCGCCGCCGGCGCATGCTGGATGATGTAGAACGCGGCCGAGTCGAGCCAAACGAGCAGCAGCAGCACCGCCACCCAGACGATCGCCGCTCCTCGGGCGAAGTCGCCGGCCTGCTCCGCGGGCGCGGGTCGAACCTCGATCCATCGCGTCGCCCCGGCGCCGGCGAGCACGACCGCCAGCGCAATCCAGGTCTGCGCGGCGGCCGCGGACTCGAACACCGTCGGGACATTGCAGACGGCGTACGCGAGGCCCGTGCCGGCGCCGCACACGAGCCCGAGCCGCTTCCCGCCGGCGGCCGCGCGCAGTCCCGACGCGAGCGTCACGGTCAGCCAGCCCAGCGCCAGTCCGACGGCGCCCGCGGCGACGGCGAAAAAACCCGCGTTGCCGGCTCGGACGGCGAGCAGCGCCAGTCCCGCTGCAACCGCAGTCGCGAGAAATCCTGCCGCGAGTGTCCGGCGGAACCGTTCGACGCGGAACGTCCGCGCGGCGACCACACTGCCGGCCACCCCACCCGCTCCCAGCACGGCCATCACCGCGCGCAGCGACCCGCCGCGTCCGGCGAGCGGTGCCGCGAGGCGCAGCAAGGCAAACTCCGCGAACAGGAGAAAATACACGTAGGTCGCGGCCACGACCAAGACCGCCGCCGCTGTGGCACGCCCTGCTCGCAGCGGCACCGCACCGGGGAATTCACCGCCGGAACACGAACCCATCCGGTCATTCTTCACGACCCGCTCCCTTCGCGAGCAACACGGCTTGCACGATCACGAGCGCTCCGTCCGTCAACGCGACGGCGAGCCATCCGATCGCGAGCGCCCCAGCCAGAACCGCCCCGGCCGAAAACGAGCCCGCCGCGCCGCGCAGCCACATCGTCAGGCCGAACGCCACCCGCAGTCGACCCCGCGGCCGCCGCGCCGCCCAAAGATAGCAGGCACCCACCGCCGCAACAAACGCCCCCACGAATCGCACATAGAGCAGGGCTTCGGCGCCAGGCACCGGCACGCCCATCCGGGCGAGGGTCCAGCCCGGTGCGGTCACCAGCCCGAGACCCGTGCCCAGGTCCATCGCCCCGGCTCCAATCGCAACCCACACACCCACTCGCGTCGCGTTCATCGGGACTCCTCGCGGCACCAGGCCACCGACGCCGCCAGCATCACCGCACCGGCGGCCAGCCGCGCGGCGAGCAGCGCCATCGCCCAGCGCGCTCCGACGAAGAAGCCCGTGGCGTCGCGCGTTTCACCGATCCCGAGCGCCACCAACGCGAGCAGCATCGCCGCGCACCCGAGCTGCCAGCACCAAAACGCCACGCCGCCGCCGCCCGGCGCGCGACCGAGCGCCGCCAGCAGCGCGACGCCCATGCTTGTCACCACTCCCGCCATCGCCAGGTGCGCATGCGCGACGAGGACGTTGGTGAATTTGAACCGCTCCGACACGCCGGGCAAAAAGACCCACCATCCCGTGCCCAGCAGCACGACCCACCAGACCCAGGCCGCCGCGAGCCACCGGCCCGCCGCCGCCGGCCACGCGAACCCCCGAAAGTACATCCACGCGAGCGGTGCCCAGGCAAGCAAGGTGCCGAGCGCCACGATCTGACCCGCGGAATGGTGCGAGACATTCCCGTGACTCGCCGCGCCATCGATCGCGACCGACACGCCAAACGCGAGCCAGAACCAGCGCTGGCGGGACGGTCGCGCCCCGCGCCGGGGCAGACCGAGCGCGTGCGGCAACCAGCCCGCAATGGCGACGAGCGCCAGCGTCGACCCGAGCAGTGACACACCGGTGGCGCCGCCGCTGTCGGGATTCACGCTCGGGTACCGGTCGCGCCCTGCCGACCAGTAGAGCGCGGAAGGCACCGCCAGCAGCACGAGCAGCAGAAGGCCCCGCGCGGCGAGCGCGGCCCGGCCGAGTTCGCGTCGCCGGGACCACAGCTGCGCGCCCAGGACGCTCCACAGGAAAGTCATCGCGAGCGGCAGCAGCGGCCTCGCCCACCCGCTCCAGTCGAGAAACAGTTTCCCGCTGACCATGCCGGCGAGCCAGCTCGCTCCCCCGAGCACCAGCGCGAGCGACCAGGCGGCGAACGCCCACCGCGCCTGCCGCAGTCCCAATTCGTCGCCCGGCGCGAGCACCCAGCCGCACAGCACGCCGGCCAGCGGCAGCGAGCACCAGCCGTAGAGCTGCCAGTCCAGATGAAGCGGCATCCAGCGGCCGTAGGTCAGCGGGGCAAGGACGTCGTTGAGCCCCGGCCACACGAGCAGCGCGGCCAGGAGAACGCCGACGGCGTTGGCGGCCACGAGCCACGCCAGCGCATGCCGGGCCACCAGTCTGCCAAGCGCCGGGTTCACGTTTCCGTCAGGCGCCCGTCGCGGACCGTGATCGTGCGATGGCATGCCTCGGCGAAACGGCGCTCGTGCGTGGCGAGCACCACCGCGATTTCCAGCCGGGTCGCGAGGTCGAAAAGCAGGTTGAACATCGCCTCGCCCGTGCGCTCGTCGAGCGAACCGGTCGGCTCGTCCGCCAGGATGATCCGGGGCGAGTTCATCAGCGCGCGGCCGATCGCGGTGCGCTGACGCTCGCCGCCGGACAGGTCCTGCACCCGATGGCCGAGGCGCGGCGCCAGCCCGAGCTGGCCCGCGATTTCCCGAACCCGCGCGCCGGTCGCCGCCCGCGGGAGATTGATCGCCAGCGCCGGAATGCCGAGGTTCTCCGCAATCGTCAGGTCCGGGATCAGGTTGTGGAGCTGGAACACGAACCCGACCTGGCGCCGGCGGAGTTCGAGCCGGTGATCCTCCCGCCGCGGGTCGAGTCCCGCCACCGAGAGTTCCCCCGCGTCCGGCACGTCGAGTCCGCCGATGAGGTGCAGCAGCGTGCTCTTCCCCGAGCCCGACGCCCCCCACAGCGCGACGATTTCGCCCGGCCGCACGGCCAGCGAGACTCCGTGCAGGACCGGCACGCGGCCGCCGTCGTAGCTCTTCGTCACCTCGCGCACGACGATGACCGGCGCGGCCCCGCTATTCATAACGCAATGCCTCCACCGGCTGGATCCGCGCGGCGAAACGCGCCGGATAGATCGCGCCGAGCACCGCGGTGACCAGCGCCAGCCCGACGATGCCGAGCACGACCCCCGGCTGGACGCTCGCCTGCAGGTAGCCCTCGAACTGCGGCACCTGCGGCAGGACCGCCAGCACCAGCGCGCCGAGCGCCCCGCCGGCCACCAGCCCCGCCGTCGCGATCGCGACGGCCTCACCGAAGATCAGCACCATGATCTGGCGCTCGGAAAACCCGCACACCCGCAGCACCGCCAGCTCGCGGATCCGGCCGAACACCGACATCAGCATCGTGTTGGCGACGCCCAGCCCTCCGAGCAGGAACGCGCAGGCGCCGACGGCCCACGCCGTCGCGCGCAGAATGCGGAACGAGTTGTAGCTCCGGCTGAACTCCCGGTCCTCCAGCACGGCGAGCCCGGGATGCGCCCGCTCGACCGCCCGCTTGAACTCCGCCCCCGCCCCGCGGTCGTGCAGCTTCACCGCCACGATCGAGGCGACGCCGGGCCGGTGGAAATACGCCTGCGCCTCGGCCAGCGGCAGAAACACGCCGCCGTCCTCGAACCCGTTCGCCGCCCGAAAGATTCCGCCCACGCGAAATGTCGTCGGCCCGATCGCGACCTGGCCGCCGAATCGCGCGTGCAGGAAACCGGCGGCGCGCGCCCCGAGGAAGATTTCCCCGGGACGGGCGCCGAAATCCTCACTGCGCCCCGCCAGCCACTCGGCGCGCGCCAGCCGCGAATCGCCCGCCGCCAGGCCGAAACAGGTGATCACCGGATAACCGGGCGACGACACGATGCCGAGCAGCATCGGCTGCGCCGACTCGACCTCCGGCAGCGCCCGGATCTCCGCCATGTCCGCGTCGCGCACCGAGCTGAAGAACAGATCGGAAACATTGCGCTCGAACACCAGATACTGGCTGTCGGTCGACAGGATGTGTTCGAACATCCCGATCGCCCCGTGGACGAGGGCGAGGATCGTCAGCATCGCGGCCACGCCAAACGAGATCCCCGCCACCCCGATCGCCGCGCGCAGCTTGTGGCGCCGGAGATTCGTGAAGACGAGCGAAACGCTGCGCATGGGGTCGGCGGCTCAGGCGGCCCGGTGAGCGGCTTCGCTGGCGCCGAACACCTGGTCGTGCCACTGCCGCAAAACCCTTCGGTTCGGATCATCGGCCTCCAGCCGCGCGATCGTGCCCCGGGCCTGTTCGAGCAGCCGCGCGACCCGCCGGCGCGCCGCAGGCACTCCGAGTTCGAGCGCCAGGTTCGGGCGGTCGAGCGTGGAATCGCGCTGCGTCGTCTTGCCCGCCTGGACCGATCTCGCCAGCACATCGCCGAGATCGTCGGCGCCCTGGTAGGCGAGTCCCCAATACACCGCGAGACGTCGAAGCTCGCGCAGCCGCGTTTGGCCCGGCTGCGTCGTCAGCGCGGGCAGCGCCAGACTGAGCCAGAGGAACATCCCCGTCTTGCGCCACGCGATCCGGCTCACCGCACCGGCCGTGCGCGGCGCGGAGGCGAACGCGAGATCGGCCGCCTGGCCGCCAACGATGCCGTCCGGCCCCAGCGCCGTGTTCACCAGCGCGCGGGCCTGGCCGCGGACCGAGGCGGGCTGGTTCGCGAAAACCTCGCCCACCAGCACGTAGGCCCGGTTGATCAGTGCGAGCGCGGTGAGGATCGTCGAGGATTCGCCGTGCACCCGGTGATGCGCCCTCCGGCCGCGGCGGTCGGCGGCGTCGTCCATGCACGGAAGATCGTCGATCAGCAGCGAGGCGAGATGCCAGTACTCGATCGCACACGCGAGCTGCTCCCCGGACGCCGCCGACAGGCCGGCCGCCTCCGCGGACGCCAGCACCAGCGTGGCGCGCATCAGGTGTCCGGGCCGGCCGAGCGCGTCCGCCAGCGCCGCCCGCAACGAGGGCGGTGCCTGCGACGTGCCGGGAGCATGCGCCCGGAGTGCGCGCTCGAGCCGCATCCGGGGGGTGACGAAACACATGGTCGTGGGCGGCGCGGCGATCACGGGGCGGCGATCGCGCCCTGCAGATGGAAGCGCACCGTCACGGTCGGATCGACTTTCAGCAGTACGAACTTTCGGATGACGGGCAGCCCGAATTCACGCGTGTCGATCTTCGCCTCGCCGTCGATGGCGAGCACCTTCGCGTCGGACGTGATCGAGACGGGGAAACGCACCTCGCGCTCGACGCCGTGCAGCTGCAGCCGCCCGATGGCCGTGTATCGGCTGTCCACCGACGGCTGGAGCGAGGTGAGCGTGAACGTGGCGTCGGGAAACTTCGACGTCTGCTGCCACTGGTTCATCTGGGCGTCGCGGTCGTCCTTGCCGGTGTGCACGTCCGCGAACTTGAATCGGAAAACGGCGGACGTGACGCGCGGCGCGGCGGAGTCCAGCCGGATGTCGGCATCGTAGGCGACGAGCCTGGCGACAAAGGAATCGACCGTGACTTTCACGGCCACGTCCACGCGGGAGAGTGCGTGATCCACGGTGAGATGCCGCTCGGCCGCGCTGGCGGTGGAGATGGCGAGCAGCGAAAGCGCGAGGCAGCCAACGAGCATTCGTTTCATCCGGCCAACGTATCGCTTCGTGATGAACCGATCATGAACGCCGGGTGAATTTTCGTTCATGTCGGTCTGTCACCCTGCAGAAACGCCTTGTACCTGCATTACCGTGTTGCCATACGATGGCGTCATGAGCTCCAGCTCGGCGACTTCCGCGGCTATCGACATCGCCTGGCGTCTCGGTGGAGCTGGTCGCGTCGGGGAACAGCGGGGGAAGGACCCCGGCGAGATAACGGAAGAGGTCTCACCGAACCGGCCCCGGTTGAAGGGCCTCCGGCGATGACTCCCAACGTCGGCCTGCCCGCCGATCAGCCGGGCTCCTTCCGGCCCGGGCGGTTCGCGTGGTGGCTCCTCGGGTACACCGCGGTCCTGTTCTGCGCGACCAACATCGGTCTCACGCAGTACCTCGCCTACGCGTTCGGCCGCGATCCCGCGCTGGGCGAGCCGCTGTTCGCCGGAATGTACCCGCCCTGGGCCTGGCCGGGATGGAAGGCCGCGTACTTCGCGACGAACCGAAACACGTTCGCTCTGGCATTCGCGATCAGCGGCCTGGGCGCCGTCGGACTGTTCGTCGCCGGCGCGTTCGGCTTCGGGCTCGTGCTCCGGCGCGCGACCGGCCTCAGCCACCTTCACGGCTCCGCCCACTGGGCGACGCCACGGGAGATCGAGCGGAGCGGACTGCTGCCGTCCGCCGGCAAACCCGGCGCCGGCGTGTACGTTGGTGCGTGGCAGCCGGCGAAGGGCGCGATGCGCTATCTCCGCCACAACGGTCCGGAGCACATTCTGGCCTTCGCGCCCACGCGGTCGGGCAAGGGGGTCGGGCTGATCGTCCCCACCCTCCTGAGCTGGCCCGGAAGCGTGCTGGTGTACGACTTGAAAGGCGAAAACTGGGCGCTGTCCTCCGGGTGGCGCCGTCAGGCCGGCAATGTCGTGCTCAAGTTCGATCCGCTGGACACCGACGACGCCGGCGTGAGCTACAATCCGCTCGAGGAGGTCCGGCTCGCCACCCCGCACGAGGTCGCGGACGTGCAGAACATCGTCACGATGATCGTCGATCCCGACGGCAAGGGCCTCGCGGACCATTGGGACAAGACCAGCTTCATGTTTCTGACCGGCGTGGTGCTGCACGCGCTGTACACGGGGGAACGAAACGCCCGCGCCGCCACGCTGCCCGACATCGCGACGCTGCTCTCGAACGTCGACGGCATCGACGCGCTCTATGCCGCGATGATCGGCAACACGCTGGCGGACGGAAAACCGCACGGGGTGATCACGCGCGCCGCGGTCGACATGCTCGAGAAGGACGCCCGCGAACGCGGCAGCGTGCTGTCGTCGGCCAAGACCTTCTTCGCGCTCTACGCCGACCCGATCGTGGCGCGCAACCTCTCGCGCAGCGACTTTCGAATTTGCGACCTGATGAACCACGAGCGGCCGGTGAGCCTTTACCTCGTGATCGACCCGCAGAACAAGGAACGGCTGAAGCCCCTCGTGCGGCTCATGCTCACGCAGATCGTGCGGAATCTCACGCCGCGGCTTGAGTTCGAGAACGGCGCCGCCATCCGGCAGTACCGCCATCGCCTGCTGCTGATGCTGGACGAGTTCCCGGCGCTGGGAAAGCTGGCGATCTTCCAGGACGCGCTGGCCTACATCGCCGGCTACGGTTTGAAGGCGTATCTGATCACCCAGGACCTCGCCCAGCTCACCGACGCGTACGGCCGGAGCGAATCGATCAGCTCGAACTGCCACATCAAGGTGGCGTTCGCGCCCAACCGGATCGAGACGGCCGAACTCCTTTCGAAGATGACCGGGACCGCCACGGTCGTGAAACGCGTCGTCGGAACGTCCGGGAAGCGCTTCGGCCTGGCGCTCGGTCACGTCAACGAATCCATCCAGGAGTTCGCGCGCCCGCTTCTCACGCCCGACGAGTGCATGCGCCTGCCGGGTCCAGTGAAGAACGCGGCGACGGGGCTGATCGAGGCCGCGGGCGACATGCTGGTCTTCGTCGCCGGGCTCGCGCCGATCTACGGCCGTCAGATCCTGTTCTTTGCCGATCCGGTGTTTTCGAAGCGCGCCCGGATTCCCGCGCCGCGCCGCAGTGATCGCATTCCGCCGCGCGCAGGCGCCGCATGAACCGGAACCTTCGAGGCCTGCGGCTTCCCGCCGCCGCCGTTCTGGCGGGCATCGCACTCGTGGCCGGCGGCGCGGCGCTGGGGCTCCGATGGAATTCCACGCCGTCCTACCCCATCGGGCTTTGGCGGCTCGTCTCGACGACGTGGGCCCGTGGCGACCTTGTCTTCGTCGACGTGCCCGAGGGTCGGGCGATTTTCCGCGATGCCCGCGAGCGCGGTTACCTTCGTCGCGGGCTGACCCGATCCGGCTGCGCGCCACTGCTCAAGCGAATCGTCGCGGTGGCCGGGGACACGGTGACAATCTCCGGTGGCGTTTCGGTGAACGGCCGGCGGTGGCCGAACAGCGGCCTGCTCCGGACGGACCCCGTTGGCCGGCCGCTGCGGTCCGAGGCCCGGTCGGGCATCGTGCCGGCGGGATTCGTCTGGGTGATGTCGGAGCACACCGAACTCAGCTTCGACAGCCGCTATTTTGGCGCGCTGCCGGCGGCACTCGTGCGCGGCCGGGCCGAACCGCTGTGGACCTGGTAGGCACAACCCGAAGGATGGCTCTGGCTGCCACCGCGGTCGCGATCGGCGCCGGGGCCTGGTCGGGACCGTTCTGGGCGCTGCCTCTGGCGCTGGTCTTCCCGGCAGTGTGGGTTGCCGCGGACAGCCGGTTCGACGCCGCCGTGATCGCAGTCGGATACCAGCTCGCCGGCACCCGCGGCGCGCCGGTCGGAATTGCGCGCTATTACGACACCGTGTTCGCGAAGGGCGTCGTCCTCTGGCTGCTCGCCGCCGCGGTCGTCGGATTCGCCTGGGCGGTCCTGTGGCGGACCTCCCGCCGGCGCCGGCTGCTCTCGGTTCCGCTGGCGTTTGTCATGACCGCGGTGCCTCCGATCGGAATCGTCGGCTGGGTCCATCCGCTGACGGCCGCGGGTGCGCTGTTCCCCGGCTGGGGCTGGTTCGGCCTCGCCGGAACGCTCGCGGTGGCGCTCGCGCTCGCCGCCCTGCCCCGGCTCGCGCTGCTGGCCGTGGCCGGAGTACTCCTCGGCTGGGCGATTCTCGTCGAGGCGCCAACCGCGGTTCCATCGGGCTGGCGCGGCATCGACACACACCACGGATTCGGCACCGGTGCGGCCGACCCGCTGCGCGATTACGAGCGCCAGCTCGCGTTGATCGAGGAAATGAAGCGCTCGCCCGCCCGGGTACTCCTGTTTCCGGAGTCGGCCGGAGGGCTCTGGACACGCGCCTCCGACGCACTCTGGGTCGAAGCGCTCGCACCGGGCGGGCACACCGTGCTGCTCGGCGCCGAAATTCCCGAGGCGGACGGCCGGTCCGCGAACGCTCTCGTCGAGGTCAACGCCCGCGGCTCCTGCGTCGTGTATCGGCAGCGCATGCCGGTGCCGCTTTCAATGTGGCGGCCTTGGTCGCACTCGGGCACGCGGGCCTACGGGTTCGCGCATCCGGTCGTGACGGCCGGCGGCCTGCGCGCCGCGGTGCTCATCTGCCACGAGCAGGTGCTCGTCTGGCCGATCCTGCATTCTCTCGCGCTCCGGCCCGACATCGTGATCGGCTGTGCGAACGCCTGGTGGTGCGGCGACACCACCATCCCCGCGGTCGAACGCAATTCGACCCTCGCCTGGGCTCGTCTTTTCGGCCGGCCCTGTGTGCTCGCCACCAATCGATGAATCCGGCCGGCGACTCCGTCCGCACCGCAAGCGTGTTCTTCACCGGACTGAGCCTGGCCCTGCTCACCGCCGCGCGTTCACAACCCGCTCGCCCGCTTCCCAGAAAAACCATGCATCCAATCCTCGAGCACCACGTGGTCACGTTTCCGGAATGCCAGCTGCGTTTTGATGGTCCCGCCGACTTCGCGCTCCGGCTCGAAGCCCGTAGCGATGCCGCGG
Organism: uncultured Verrucomicrobiae bacterium; assembly: GCA_963705935.1. GTDB lineage: Bacteria > Verrucomicrobiota > Verrucomicrobiia > Opitutales > Opitutaceae > Opitutus. The sequence goes on from OY970130.1 coordinate 2,180,507, forward strand.
CGGCGAACGCGGTCCGGCCATGAGCGACTACACCAGTGTCATTCGCCTGGGACCGAACGGCCCCGAGCACACGGTCGTGTTGAAGGGCGGCCTTCAACCCGGACAGACCGAGCCGGCCTTGTACCACGTCACCTGTCATGGGAGCGATCGACGGATCGAGGTCGAGCGCGCCGACGGGATCGGGACCGAGAACGCGGCGGTCAACGGCATTCAAAACGACCTCGACCGGGCGGCGGTCGTGATGCTCGACAAGGTGGCCACGACCGCGGACCTGCGGCGCGGCGACGCGCCGACGGAGTTCACGCTCTACCACGTGCCGACGCGCGGCTTCGATCACGACGTGGCGCTCGCCGGCCAGGAAATGGCCGGGATCACGACTCCGGACGCCGCCAAGCTTTCCAAGGTGCTGGAGAACACCTCGGCCTCAGGCCAGCACGTCGTCTGGTCCGTGCACAGCCGCGGCGCGGCGGTGTTCGAAGCCGCCGCCCGCGACTGTGCGCGGCGCGACGTCCACCTGACAAACGAATCGGTCGCCATCTACAACGGGGCAGCGAACATGTTCCTGATGAAGCACGACCTGCGGAGAGCGGGGGTGTCGACGGTCGGGCACGGGTTCTACAACCATCCGTTCGATCCCGTCCCGCAGCTCATCGGCGACAACATGCGAAATCCGGTGCAGATCGCCGGCGCGCTCTACAACGCGACGAGGCTGAACTCGCCGGACAAATCCGTTCACACCTGGCACGTGCAGCTCACCGACCGGGACTACAACTCGGTTCCGTCCGCCGAGTGGGAACGACCCGGCATCGACCTGCGGGCATCGCGCGCTCCTGCCGGGAAGCCGGCGGCGCCTTCGACCGCCCACGAATCCGATCGGAGCGGAAAAACCGGCGCTGGCCAGCTGACCGAACCGGCTCTGCTGCGAGCAACGGGACTCGATCAAAACGATTCCACGCTCCGCCTGCTGCGGTCGGCGGTTGCCGGCCGCGAGGCGTATGCCCACGCGCAACCGGAAGAGCGATCCGCGCTGGTCGACCGGTGCCGGCAGGATTTCAAGCGCGACCTCGACGGCCCGGAGTTGACCGCCCTGCCACTGCGCAACGAAGCGCTCGGCTACGTCCGCGGCGAGGTCACGGCGGAGTCGCTGCTCGGTGCCGCCCAACAGCACTCCGCTGCAGTCGAACTTGCGCGCTCGTTGAGTCGAGCGCCGGCTTCCCCGGAGCTGGGACTCAGTCGATAGGCAGACGCAACCGCGCCATCACCTCGGCCATGAGGTAGATCGAGCCAGTCACGACAACCGTTTCACCCCCCGCGCCAATCGCGCAGGTTTCCGCTTCGGGAAAAATCCCGGAGAGCGACGACCGCACCAGCTTGCCGCGAAAGCCGGCCGGCACGTGAGTCGCCAGTTCGTCGTGTCCGAGCGCGCGCGGCTCGCCGGGCACGACCAGATGAATTTCGCCCGCGTGCCGGGCAATCGCCGCCAGCAGCGGGCCCGCCCTGGCCGCGCCCAGCACGCCGACGACGACCACCGGCGGACGGCCGGTCTCCGCGGCGAGCCGGGCCAGGTTGGCATCCAGCACGGCCGCGCCCTCCGGATTGTGCGACGCATCCAAAATCACCGGACGCCCGCCCACCCGGATGCGCTGCCAGCGGCCGCCCCACCGGACGGCTTCGAGCCCGGTGCGAACCGCCTCGTCCGTGATCCGCCAACGCGGCGGGAGGGCTTTCACCGCGAGCATCGCCGTGGCCGCGTTCCAGCGCTGGTACTCGCCTTCGAGCCGGGTCGCCGGGTACCGGCCGGCCTCCTCGCCGCAGGACTCGCGCACCGAGACGACCGGTGCCGCGTGGCGGCTGGCAACCTCCCGCACGACGCGCTCCGCGCCTGCCGGCAGCCGTCCGATCACGACCGGCCGGCCCGGCTTGATGATCCCCGCCTTCGTGCGCGCAATCTCCTCCACGGTGTCGCCCAGCCATTCACAATGGTCGAGGCCGACGGAGGTGAGCACGCTGACCTCGGGCTGGACGATGTTCGTCGCGTCGAACTCGCCGCCCATCCCGACTTCCATCACGGCGACATCGCATGCGCTGCGTGTAAAATGCAGGAATGCGATCGCGGTCATCCATTCGAAGAAACTCGGTCGCTCGTTCACGCCGTGGGTCGCGGCGATTCGATCCGCCAACGGCGTGAGCTCGGCCACGAACGCAGCAAGCTCCGGCGGAGTCAGGATCCGGCGGTCGACCTGGACCCGCTCGCCGACGTCGACGAGATGCGGCGACGTGAACAGGCCGACCCGCCAGCCGGCCGCCCGCAGGATGGACTCGATCATCGCGGCGACGGAACCCTTGCCATTCGTGCCGCCGACGTGAATCACGGGCACCGAACGTTCCGGATGATCCAGCTCGTGCGCCAGCAGCCGCATCCGGTCGATGCCGAGGCTCGATCCCCGCGGCCTCAGTCCGACGAGATATTCGACGACTGCGCGGTGCTCGGCGGAACCGACGGTGCCGGACGCATCCGCCATGGCTCGGGTCAGCTGCGTGCCGCCTCGACCGGACCCAGCGTTTTCACACGGAGCACACAGAGCAGCTCGTACAACCGGTCACGCATTCCGGTGCGTGGGACAATCTGGTCGATCAGGCCGTGCTTGAGCAGAAACTCCGCGGTCTGGAAGCCGGGCGGAAGCGTTTGCTTCGTCGTGTCCTTGATCACCCGCGGGCCGGCAAATCCGATCAGCGCGCCGGGCTCCGCCAGGATCACGTCGCCGAGGGTTGCATAGCTGGCGGACACGCCGCCGGTGGTCGGATGCGTCAGCACGGAAATGTACGGCAGTCTCGCCTCGGCGAGCCGCGCCAGCGCCGCGCTGGTCTTGGCCATCTGCATCAGCGACAGGATGCCCTCCTGCATCCGGGCGCCGCCGGAGGTGCTGAAGATGATGCACGGAATCCGGCGGGCGATCGCGGTTTCGATCGCGCGGGTGATCTTCTCGCCGGCGGCGGAGCCGAGCGTCCCGCCGCAGAACCGGAAATCCATGACCGCGAGCGAAACCTCGATTCCGCGGATCCTTCCCTGGCCCGTGATCACCGCCTCGGGCAGACCGCTTTCCTTTTCGTACCGCCGGATCCGGCTCGGATAGGTCGCCGAATCGACGAACTGCAGCGGATCGCTCGAGCGGATCTCCGCATCGGTTTCGACGAACGAGCCGGGATCGACCAGGTGCGCGATCCGGTCGCGCGCCCCGATCGGGAAATGATGTCCGCTTTTCGGGACGACCATCTGGTTGTCCTCGATGTCCTTGGTGAACACCGCCTCGCCGGTGATGGGATCCTTCGTGTACAGCCCTTGCGGGATGTCCTTCTTCCGCGTCTTGCGGACGGTGTAGGTGGGCTTCGAGAAATGGGTCATGAGGCGCTCAGCCATGGCCAAACGTTATCACCGCCAGATTCACTCCGCCAGCGCGGCGAAGGACCCGCGCGCAGCCGTTGAGAGTGGAACCCGTGGTGAAGACGTCATCGACCAGGACGTAGGATGCGGCGGGACTTATGATGGCGCCGCCCGCCAGTGCAAAAGCATTCTTGAGGTTGAGCTGGCGCGCGCGCCGGTCGTGATGTGTCTGGGTGGCGGTGTCCGTGGTGCGGCGCAGCAGGCTGGCGATTCTTGTCCCTCCCCCGGCGACGCGGATGAGGCTTTGAGCCAGCAATTCACTCTGGTTGTACGTCCGCTCCCGCTGCTTGCGCGGATGCAATGGCACCGGCACGAGCGTCGCGCCGCGGACGAGTTCGAGCACATGCGGCGACCGGCGCAGGATCGTTTCGATGTCGGCGAGCACGTGCAGCCCGCGATGGTACTTCAGCTCGTGCACCAGCGCCCGCGCCGGGCCACGCAACAGGACTGCGGTGCGGCCCTCGCGAAACGCCGGCGCAAGGCCCTGGCAATGCGGGCACATCCGCTCCCCCTCGACGATGCCATAAAACGGATGCCCGCACGTTTCACAGTGCGGCGGGCGGACGTACACGATCTGCGCGGCGCAGCCCGCACAGAGATGACGGAACTCGCCGCCGTCCGGCACGGAACTCCGGCAGTGCACGCAGACCGGAGGAAACACGACGTCCGCCAAACCCCGGGTAAACTCAGTCCAGGCGTGGGGCATGGCTTGAACGGCACCGTCGGCGCGCGCGCTACTCCTCGCTCGCGAGCGCCGTTTCGCGCGGCACCCGGCCGATGCGGTCGGCCGTTCGGCCATAGAACACCTTGACCAGAAACAGCCCGTGCGCCGGCGCCGTCTGCACATCGGCGGTGCGCTGGCGCGAGCGGAGGATCCGGGCGACGTCGGCCGCGCTTAGCCGTCCCTCCCCCACCGCCACCAGCGCCCCGACCAGGCTGCGCACCATCTTGTACAGGAATCCGTCCGCCTCGGCCACGATCCGGATCATCCGTCCGCGGCGGTGCACCGTGAGCCGGCGCAAGTCCCTCACGGTATCCGCGCGGGAGGTACCGTTCAGCGCGGTGAAGGCGCGAAAATCGTGCGTCCCCTGCAGCAATCCCGCCGCGGCCTGCATGGCGCCCGCATCGAGGGGACGGAAGACCGACCAGGCGAACGGCCGCGTGAACGGATCGGCGTCCCCCAGCACGATCCGGTACTCATACCACTTGCCGGTCGCCTGGAACCGGGCGTGAAACGTGGACGCAACCGGGCGGACGGACCTGATTTGAATGGTCGCGGGCAGTCCGCCGCGCAGCGCCGCCAGGAGCTGATCGGGCGCATGCCGCCAGGACGCATCGAAGTGAAACACCTGGCCCAGCGCGTGAACTCCCGCGTCCGTCCGGCCGCTGCCGTGGATCCGGACGGGCGCGGCGAAGATTTCGCCGAGGCGGCGTTCGATCGCGTCCTGGATCGCGTTGCCTCCCACCTGGCTCTGCCAGCCGGAGAAATCCCCCCCGTCGTAGGCGCACACGCATTTCCAGCGTCGGAGGGCGGTGGAGTCGGACGACATGCCTGCCCGAGCATGCCGGGACGCAGGCCACCCGCAAGCCGGCGCTCCGTCGACCGCGGGCGGCCGATTCATTCCGGAAACGGCTCCTCCGGCGCGGCCGGCAGTCTCTGGTCCAGAAAATCCTGCAGGATCAGGGTTGCGGCCCGCGAATCGACCAGGCCCGAGGCCCGCAGCTCGCGGCGTTTCGAACGCGGCACGGTGGACTCGGCTTCATAGCTCGTGAGCCGCTCGTCGATCAGATGCACCGGCACGCCGAGCTCCACGCGCAACCGGGCGGCGAGCGCCTCCGCCTCGCGCGCCTTCGGGCCGGCGGTCTCGTCCATGTTCAGCGGGTGACCGAGCACGACGTCGGTGACGCGCCGGGCCCGCGCCGTCGCCAGCAGCGTCGACCACCGCCGGGCGGGATCGCGTTCCGTGAGGGCCGGCAACGGCGTGGCCACGCCGAGGTCGTCGCCGTAGGCGAGTCCGATCCGGCGCGTGCCGTGGTCGATTCCGAGAGCCCGCATGGAGACCATTTCACGGCGGCCACGGTGGGGTGCAATTTCATTTGCGGCCGGCCCGGGTGGTGACGACGTTCAGGCCGATGGCCGATGCCCTGCCGCCGCTTTCCGCCGCCGCTCTCTCCCGTTACTCGCGCCACCTCCTGCTCGAACAGATGGGAGTCGAAGGACAGCAGCGACTGGCCGCCGCGCGGGTGCTCGTGGTGGGCGCCGGCGGGCTGGGCAGTCCGGTGGCGCTCTATCTCGCGGCCGCGGGCGTCGGCGTGCTGGGCATCGCCGACCTCGATTCGGTCGAGGAGCACAATCTGCAGCGGCAGCTGCTGCACGACACGTCGGCCATCGGACAGTCCAAGGTCGCGTCGGCGGCGGCGCGGCTCCGGGCGTTGAATCCGACCATCCGCGTGGTGGAGCATCCCGACGGCATCACGGCGGCGAACGCCGTCGCGATCTTTCAAGCCTACGACCTGATCGTCGATGGAACGGACAACTTCGCCGCGCGCTATCTGAACAACGACGCCGCGTTCTTCGCCCGGAAGCCGGTGGTCTATGGCAGCGTGTTCCAGTTCGACGGCCAGGTGACGGTGTTCGATCCGGCCAACGGCGGACCCTGCTATCGCTGCCTGTTTCCGGAACCGCCCGCCGCCGGCACCGTGCCCGGATGCGGCGAGGCCGGCGTGCTCGGCGCGCTGTGTGGCGTCGTGGGCAGCTTGCAGGCACTCGAGACGGTCAAGCTGATCGCCCGAATCGGGCAGCCGCTCCGCGGCCGTCTGCTGACCTACAACGCGCTGGACCAGCAGTTCGAAACCCTGCGGCTGGCGCGCGATCCGGCGTGTCCACTTTGCGGTGACCGGCCGCTGATCCACGGCGTGGTGACGGCCGAACCGGCGCCGCGGCCGCCCGCTGCATTCGTTCCCGGCGCGCCCGCGCCGCTCGAGGTCAGCGTGGCGGAGGCCAGCTCGCTGCTCGGCGCGCGGGGTCTTCCGGCGCTTTTGGTCGACGTGCGCGAGCCGTGGGAGACGAGCGTCTGCCGGGTGGCCGCCGCGACGCATATCCCGATGCGGCAGATCCCGGAGCGGCTCGCTGAATTGCCCCGCGACCGCCACCTATTGATCCTGTGTCACCACGGCGCACGCAGCCGCACCGTCGGCGACTATCTGCGCGCGAATGGGTTCGACCGCGTCAGCAACGTCGCTGGCGGCATCGCTGCCTGGGCGGAGCAGATCGAGCCCGGGATGCGGCGCTATTGACCGGCGACGTTTGCGTTCGCGGCCTTCGCTGGCGGTGGGGTGCGGAGCAGGCCCGCGTTTTGCGCGCCGCCGGCATCGCGGCCGCCCTGGCGCGGAAGATTCTTTTTCCGCCGACGAGCCGACACGGCGCGGCCGGACCCGGGTTGAAAATCTCGTCGGAATCGGGGGCCGGCGCTTGCTTTGCCTTGGCGCGGAGGAGGTTCACCGTGCCGGCGCTATCCGCGTCGATTCGGACAATTGTTCGACACCGGCGCGGACAGGGAAAGGAAATGCCGTCATCGAATAAAACTGGGGAAACCCGTTTGATTGCATCGGCGAATGACGCAGGTTGTGCGGCTCGTTCGAAGCGTCGTCGTCAGCACTCCCCCCCCAACCGGCGGCGGAAGTTCGTCCGGGATTCACCATGGCTCAATCACCCGCTCCCCTTCCCGAAGCTGAAGTCGAGGAATTCTCGCTTCCGCTGTTCGTCCTGACGGTGCTGGCCACGCTCGCCGGCTTGCTGGCGGCGCTGCGGCTGTTCGCGCCCGCCGTCTGGACGGGGCAATTCCTCCCGCCGGTCTGGAAGGGAGTGGCGGCGTTCCTCGTGGTGAGCCTGGTGAACTGTTTCGTGGAATACTTCTTCCATCGCTACGTCCTGCATATGCCGGCGATCCCGTTTCTCCGGCGGCTCTACCGGCAGCACACGCGGCATCACGCGCTGACGCGGATCGCCCGGAAGCCGGGCCGTGGCGGCCGGGGAATTCTCTTCATCGAGAACAAGTTCCCGATCGTCGAACCCGAACAGGGCGAGGCCGCCTTCTTCCCCTGGTACTCGCTCGCGGTCTTCGCGGTCGTGCTGTCGCCGCTGCTCGCGCTGCTCCAGTGGGCGCTGCCCTCGTTTCCGTGGTTTCTCGGCGGATTTGCCGCGCTCGCGGTCTCGCTGACGCTCTACGAGGTGCTGCATGCGATCAATCACTGGCCCTTCGAGAAATGGGAGCCGCTGATCGAGCATCCGCGCTGGGGTAGGTTCTGGCAGCCGGCGTACGCCTTCCATCTCCGCCACCACGCGGTCATCGACTGCAACGAATCGATCTCCGGCTTCTTCTCGCTGCCGCTCGCCGACTGGGCGTTCGGCACCTGCGTCATTCCCCAGACCATCTACGCGGACGGCGAGGAATGGACGCCGGAGAAATTCAGCAGCCCCAACCCGCGGTGGTTCATCCGCCGGCTCGACACCTGGGCGGCCGGGGTGGTGCAGCGTCGCCGGGCGGCCGCGGCGGCCCGGAGCGCCGTCGCGAGCGACGCCGCCGATCCGGTGCCGTCCGCGCCGGAGCCGCGCACCTTCACCCGGGGCGAGGAGATTGCGAACTGGGTGACCCACGGGCTCGGGCTGCTGCTGAGCATTGCCGGACTCACGCTGCTCATCGTCTTCTCGAGCCAGCGCGGCGACGCCTGGCACGTCGTCAGCTTCACCGTGTTCGGCCTGACGTTGCTGATATTGTACGCGACTTCGACGATCTACCACGCCTACCGGGAATCCCGCGCCAAGTCGCTCTTTCGCAAGCTGGACCAGGCGGCGATCTTCCTGCTGATCGCCGGCACCTACACTCCATTCCTCCTGACGAACCTTCGCGGGGCGTGGGGCTGGTCGCTTTTCGGGGTGATCTGGGGGCTGTGCGGCGCGGGCGCGGTGTTCCAACTCTTCTTTGGCTCCCGGTATCGGCTGACCTCGACACTCGCCTACGTCTTTGTGGGTTGGCTCATCGTCGTCGCGCTCAAATCGCTGCTCCTGCTGGTTCCGCATGGCAGCCTGTGGCTGCTGCTGGCCGGCGGGCTGTGCTACACCGTCGGGGTCGTCTTTTATCTGTGGCGGCGACTGCGCTATCATCACGCCGTGTGGCACACCTTCGTGCTGGGGGGCAGCACCTGCCATTTCCTGGCCGTGCTGCTGTTTCTCCTGCCGCACAGGTGACCGGGTCGTTCGCGGGTCGGGCGCGCCGGCCGCGTTCGACCGCCTGAATCGCGCGAAGCCCAGCCTGCGGATCCGGGAGTGGAGCTTCTCCATTCGAAGCTCGCACCGAACAGGTCGCGCTCCACCTCGCGCCCATTTCCGCCAACCGGCGGCACGCCGGACGCAGCGCCCGGCAATCGCGGGAAGCCGCCGCTGTCTCCGGCTCCGCCGGCTTCCGGTCTCTCTACCCCCGCGCGAAGAGGCTGTACGCCCCGCCGCGGCAGGGCTTTGATTCCGCCCAATCCATGACGCCGCCCCGCACCGTGACCTTGCGCGATCTTGCCCGGATGATCGATCACTCGCTCCTCCATCCCACGATGACGGATGCCGAGATTGGCGCCGGCTGCGCGCTGGCCCTGCGCTATCACGTCGCCACCGTGTGCGTGAAACCCTATGCGATCGAGTTCGCGCGGTCGCTCGTCAGCGGCTCCGAGGTCGGCGTTTGCGCGGTGATCGGGTTTCCGCACGGGAACAGCACCACCGCCGTCAAGGTGATCGAGGCCGAATTCGCCGCGAGGGCCGGCGCGACGGAGATCGACATGGTGATCAACGTCGGCAAGGCGCTGGGCGACGACTGGACCTACGTGCAGCGGGAGATCCGGCTGGTGAACGAGGCCGTGGTCGGAAACGACGCGATCCTGAAGGTGATTTTCGAAAACGATTACCTGACCGAGGAAACCATCGCGCGGCTCTGCCAGATCTGTGGCGAAGTCGGCGTCGCCTTCGTCAAGACCTCCACCGGCTACGGATTCGTGAAGCAGCCCGACGGCACGTACCTGACGCGCGGCGCGACGGTGCCCCACCTGAAACTGATGCGACGCGTGTCGCCCGCGCAGGTTCAGATCAAGGCCGCCGGCGGCGTGCGCACGCTGGACCAGCTCCTCCTCGTCCGGGCGCTCGGCGTGACCCGCGTTGGCGCGACCGCCACCGCGACAATCCTCGACGAGGCGGCCCAACGCGGCGACGCAGGGCTCACGCTGCCCGTCCCCGACGGCGCCGACCCGACCACAAACGAGTGACTGGCGGCCCGCGCGGCCGCTTTGATGAGCCGCCGGTCGCCTCCCGAATTCCGCCCGCGGTCGCTCGCTCGAACACGTCGCGTTTTGCGTGACAACCCCTCCGCCCCCACCTGTGCGATCTGGCGAACGCTGTCCGGTCGTGGGTGACGCCGCGGCGGCAGCCGGGCGGACGTTCAATCCTCGGGGAGCGGCTGGCCCTTCGTCTCGGGCAGGAACGGCAGGACCACCAGCCCGAGGAGCAGCACGCTGCTGATCCACAGCCCGGCGGTGCGGAAGCCCTCGAGGTCTCCGCCCAGCCGCATCGTCATCCGCGCCAGCGTGAACGGAGCCGTCGCGGCGAGCAGCCGGCCAAGGTTGTAGCAGAAGCCCGTCCCGGTGCTCCGCAGGCTGGTGGGGAAAAGCTCCGGCAGATAGATCGCGTACACGGCAAAAACCGACAGCTGGCCGAAGCCCATCACCGGCAGCATCCAGGTGATGTCGCGCAGCGTGCGCAGCGAGGTGAAGACCAGCACGGTGGACCCGAACGAGAGCAGCAGTCCCACGGCGAAGGCCGGCCGCCGCCCGAAGGTCTGCGCGATCCGGCCGACGACGATCATGCCCGCGAATCCGCCAAGGTTCTGCAGCAGCAGCGCCCACGAGGACCAGTACGATTTCGCGCTCGCCAGCCCGGCCGGCGTCAGCCCGCGCGCCGCGAGTTCGGTTTCGACGATCGAGCGGACGATCTTCGGGTGAAAATTTCCGATGCCCCAAAGACCGACAATGCCGGCGCTGCACAGCACCAGTCCCAGCCACGCATGCCGGGTCCACGGGGAACGCGAGAACAGGAGCGTGCGATACGAACCGAACTTCACGCCGCGCCGCGCCCCGGCGTCCCGCGCCAGTATCCACCGAGCCGGTTCGCGCAGTCGCCGAAAGATCAGGACGCTGAGCAACGCCGGCGCCGCGCCGAGCAGAAAGAGGATCTGCCAGGGAGCGAGCCCCCCCGGCAGCCGGCCCCGTTCCGCGAGCGCGCCGATCCCCATGCCGCACGCCCCGGCGCCGATGTTGCCCCACAACGAGAGCCCCTGCAGCAGGCTCAGGGCGGGCGCCCGCGCGCGGTCCGGCAACGTGTCCGCGACGAGCGCAACGGAAAGCCCGAACACGCCGCCCACGCCCAGACCAGTGATCAGGCGGAAGGCGCTGAACTGCGCGAAGCTCGTCGCGAACGCGCTCAGTCCGGTGCACAGCGAGTACATCAGCACCGCGAACGTCAGCATCCGTGCGCGGCCAAAGCGGTCCCCGAGCGCGCCGAACGTCAGCCCCCCGATCGCCCACCCGACGAGGAAAAACGAGGTCGTGTACGGCGCGTACTCCAGCGCAAGCCGCGGGTCGTGCATCAGGTCCTCCATCGCCCCGTCCCGGGCGAGATTGAAAAACTGCTGGTCGACCGAATCGAACAGCCACGCCAGCGACGCCACCGCGAAGACGAACCAGTGGTGCCGGTCGAGGTCGCGCCACCACGCTCGCGATTCCGGTTTCGTTTCCACCGCGCTCATGCCCGGGAATGGATCGAGCCCGGACGGCTCGGCCGCCGCGTCGTCGAAGCGGGGCGCCTGCCCCTCGACACCGGCCGGCGCACCCCGGAACCTGCTTCAGCGCACGACATGGAGGACCCGCGCGCTCCGGGCGGGAATCGACACCGGAACGAGCAACCGATCCGGCGTCGCCGTTGCGGGCAGGCTCCGTTCCGTCACGAGATCCTCCACTTTCATCCGATCGGCGCCGGCCGCCGGGAGGCTTACGGTGCCTTCGTCGGGCAGCTCCGTGTCGTTGACCAGATAGATCAGCCGTTCATCTCCCCGGGCATGCACACGAATCAGCGGCTGGCTGCCGGACCGGCTTTCGAAGCCCGCCGGCGCGACCGCTCCGGCCTGCGCACACCACGCGGCGATCAGGGCGTCGATCGGGGCGCGCGACGTCCCGTCCCGGCTGCCGCCAAGCGGAAACGCGCAAAGCAGCGCCCGGCCGGCGCCGACGCGATTTTCCACGATCGCCGGTTCGCCGTTGTCCGCGAAGGTGGCGAGCACCCGCGCGGCCGGAGCGACGCGCAACTGCTCGCGGAACCAGACCGCATCGAATTCGCCCACCCACCCGCTCGCCGCTCCCGCCCGAACCCGGAAATTCCGCGGTTCGCCGATCCAGTCCACCCGCTCCGCCCCGAAGAGTCCGGCGAGCCCGGCGCCGGGGTTGTGCGCGTAGGCATAGTCCAGCTCGTCGATGGTGGCCGTTCGCGCGTCGGCAATCAGCACACCGCCGCCGCGGACGTACTCCTGGAGGATGGCCGCAAGATCACGGCGCATCACGATCTGAAACGGCAGGAACAGAACCTTGTACCGCCGGAGCTGCACGAGGGTCAGGCCCCGGTCGGCCCGGAGAAAATCGACCGGAAGATTGGCCTGATCGAGCGCGCGGAATACGCCGGCGATGCTCCGGTACATGAAGGTCTGCGTCCGCGCCTCCCCGTTCAGAAGCGTTTTTTCCAGCCCGACCATGTCGACGATGATGCCGGCGTCGGAGGGCAGCAGATGAGCCTCGCGCAACAGCGCCCCGTGCGCCCGCACGATGCCGGCGAACTCCTTCACCGCCTCGCCGCGCGGCGCCAGCCGGCCGTCGAGCCGGACGAGTCCGCGACCGAGCGACTGCCGGCCCCGCATGAACGGCTGCCACTTCCAGTAAATCATCCCCTTGCAGTCGTTCGCCAAGGCGGTCCACGCGAGCGTCCGCGCCGTCGCCGCATCGAGATACCCGCCGAGCGTCAGTCCGCTGCGGGCATTCGTGTAGAGTTCCGTCAGCACGAACTCCCGGCCCGCGGCCGCGCTGCGAAAGACGGAAAAGCTGAGATCGTGAAACCACCGCGGCGCCCGTTCGAGGCCCTGCTCCCGCGCCCAGGCGTCGGGATAGTACGAGGCGCCGGCAAAGTCGACGTGCGGCGGAAACTCCCAGTTGTCGGCGTTGTATCCGCCCGGCGGGGCGAAGTTCGCGAACGGCGTGCCGACCGGATTGGCGTTCACCGGGTGCCGCGGGTCCAACTCGCGCACCCAGGCGGACAACTCCGCGAGCAGTTCGCCCTGCAGGTCGGAGCGGAACAGCGCCCAGTCGATGCCCGGCATCGAGGAGTTCCAGTCGTCGTTGAGAAATGGCGACACCTGGCTCCAGTCGGTGTAGTCGTCGCCCCACGCCCGGCGCAGCGCCGCAAGCGTGCCGTATTTCTGTTTCAGCCAGCCGCGAAACCGTTCGACCACGTGCGGCGCGGTCGCGCTGTAGTGCGGCTCGTTCCAGACGTTGTAGAAGCTCAGCGCCGGACTGTGACCGTACCGCTCGATCACCGCCTTCAGGTACTGCTTCACCAGCGGGAAAACCCGCGGATCGGCGAAGTCCACGTTCTCGCGGTTGTTGGGATTCCCGTCGTTGCGGGCGTAGGCGTCCCAGAGGCCCAGCTCCTGGAATTTCCAGATCGGGAAATAATAGCTGCACTGCTCCTCCTTCAGCAGGATCGGCACGAACCGGAGATGATTCTCCTCGAGCTTGCGCACGAGGTAGTCGGTACGATCCCAGCGCAACGACTTCGTCGCCGGATCCCACTGGCTCATCGGGAATATCATCACGTCCGTCAGGTGCGCGGCGGCGATCGCCGGGATGTCGACGTCCACCTGCCGCCGGAAATCCTCATCGGTCGGGTACTCCTCGTGGAAGAGGTTGTAGACCGTGCCGACCATGATGCCGTCACCCGGCACCCCCATCGCATGCTGCGCCGGCCGGGCGGCGCCTGGGTCCGCGGCGGTGACGGGGGCGGAACCGGCCGCCAACGCGCCGAACGCTGCCAGGAACAACGCCGCAGCGAGTGGCCAGCGGAGCCGACTCGCCGCGGAGCGACCCGCGCGGCCGGGAGTTCCGATTCGGGCGGCTGACAGAATGGATTCGAAGCAGGCGCGGCGGGGACGCCGGGCTACGCCTTGAGCAGCTTCGCCCCGGCGACATTCAGGGAAATGGTCACGTTGGTCGACGGAGACACGTTGCGAGAATGGAGAGGTCATGGGGCGATGGGGGCCGGCTGGCAGAGCAGCCACTCGGAGTCACGTGCGGCGGCCGAAAAAGTGACGCTCGCCGCCGCTGCCGCGATCCAGCCCGCCTCGCCGCGGTGCAGCGACAGCCGCTCCGGCCCAACGCTCACCGTGCCGGCCCCGCGCGTCTGGATGACCAATGCCGGCCGGCCCGCCCGGGGCAGCGTGCATGTTGCCGCGGTTCGCACCCGCTGGATCTCGAAGCGGCTTGTCCGGTCGGCGCCAACCAGCGCGTCGAGCGACCAGCCCAGGCCGCCCGCGATGTTTTCGGGACGGAGCCGGCACCGCCGCCGGATTTCGTCCACGGGGTAGCTCGTGTAATCGAACACCTCGAGGCAGAACTCCAGCCCCCGGCCCATGAACCGTCCGTCCGGCGGCAGCACCACGCCTTCGCGCTCGAATTCGCACCGCACGACCCAGTCGCTCGGCTCCATCACCTCGACCATCAGCACGCCCGCGCCGATCGCGTGCGGCATACCGCCGGGCACGATCCAGACTTCACCGGGTTGCACGGAAATCGGATCGAAGCACGCCTCCATCGCCCGGATGTCCTGCCGGGCGATGATCCGGCGCCACTCGTCCCGCCCGGGCGAGCGCTGAAATCCAAGTCGCACGTCGCCCTGCCCGCCGCGCAACTCGAGCACGTAGTAAACCTCGAGTTTGCCAAACGGTGAGTTCAGCCGCTCACGCGCGAATGCCGACGTCGGATGCGCCTGCACGTGGAGCCGCATCGCCGAGTCGAGCAGCTTCGCGATGAACCCCGGATTCGGTCCGAGTCTGGCCGCGTGCGCGGCGCCGAGGTAGAACTCCGGCGCGGACGAGAACAGCTCCGGCAGTGTGCGCTCGCGACCGTCCGGGCCCCGTGCGCGGGTGGACCCCTCGCCGGCGATGGGCGGCATGCCGGGGTTCCGCGCCGGCGTCGTCGAGCAAAGCCAGCTTTCCGGCCGGTCGGAGTCCGCCGGCGCGGCCACCTGCTCGAGCCGGTCGAGCAAAAGCCCGCCGCGGTAATTCCGCCGGACGCGGGTGGGCAGAAGCGAAACAAGGTACGACCGGTCCGCGGAATGCATGGGGAACGCGCTTCACGGCAACAGCCCGCACCGCAGCCCGCAAGCCCAAGGGATGGCGCGGAGCGCTGGCCGGAAGCGGGCGACCTCCTGCGGGCCGGCGGACGGACGACCACCGTGCCGTCCGCAAATGTCGAGCGGCCTTCGCGGACCGGACAAAGCCGGTCCCTCCATCCGCTACCGAGCGACGTTCCCGGGTCGGTTGATCACGAGGGACGACCTCCGTGTCGTCCGCGAGCGTCGAGAGACCTCCGCGGACCGGACAGAGCCGGTCCCTCCATGACAACGCCCGCGCTGCCCGTTTCGCCGGGCACCTTCCGCTACAATCCGATGGGCATGTCGACCCGCGGAAGGGCGACGTAGAATGTCGCGCCGGCGTCCACCTGGCCATCGGCCCACACCCGGCCGCCGTGCCGCCGCACGATGCGCTGCACGTTCGCCAGGCCCACCCCGGTTCCCTCGAACTCGCTTTCCGCGTGCAGCCGCTGGAAGACCCCGAACAGCTGGTCGACGTACTTCGGATTGAACCCCACGCCGTTGTCCCGGAAATAGATCACCACCTCGTTTTCCGCGCCCGGCTGCGTGCCGATCTCGATCCGCGCCGACGGCCGTGGTCGCGTGAACTTGATCGCGTTGTCCAGCAGGTTGACGACCGCCTGGAAGAGCAGCGCCTGATCGCCCACGATATCCGGCAGGGGCCCGATCTCCCACTCGATGGCGCGATCGGCGATCGTCTCCCGCAACTGCGTGCGCGCGTTCGTCACCAGGTCGGCGACGTTGCAGCGGCGCGGCGACATCTCGGCTCGTCCGATGCGCGAAAACGCGAGCAGGTCGTCGATCAACCGGCCCATCCGCCGGGCCGATTCCACGATCACCGTCAGGTAGCGCCTCCCCTTGTCGTCGAGCGACGACTCGGCATGGGCGGCGAGCATCGAGGCGAATCCGTCGATGTGTCGCAGCGGCGCCCGCAGGTCGTGCGAAACCGAGTACGCGAACGACTCGAGCTCGCGGCTGGCGGTTTCGAGCTGGGCCGTGCGGGTGGCGAGCTCGCGTTCGAGCTGGTGGTTCGCCAGTTCGGCGGCGCGCAGGCGCGCTTCGGTTTCGTGCCGCACCCGTTCGTGGCGGGCCGGCATCTCCGGGTCGGGCGACTCGCCTTGGCTCATGGTTCTTGGTTGTTGGTCACCGGCTGGGCGCAGCGCAGCAGTTTGGAACTGGCCACCAGCCCCGCGCCCCGCAGCGCCTCCCGGTTGATCCGCAGTCGAATACGCCCGTTCACGGTGGCAAACCAGATCATTCCGTCGTGATGCATGAACCCTTCCCAGTCGCACACCGTCAGGATCGGTCGGCCGGTCAGCGCCGCCGCGATTTCCGCGCTGCGGGCTGCTTCCGACCCGCTCACGAACAGAATGTGGCAGTAATGGATTTGGTCGACGCGGCCGTACCGCTCGAGCCGCAACCGTCGCTCGTTCGCCGTCTGTCCGCGCATGGCATCCTCGAGGGCCGCGCCAAACGGGTCCGCCCCGAGAATGCCAATCACGAGGGGACTCCGGGGCGCGGAAAACGCCCCCGCCGGCCATTCGACGAAGCGCGAGAGATTGCAGAGAAAACCCGCCTTGAGGCGAAACTCGTTCTCCTCCGACGCGGCGCCGGCGACGAGCGGGCTGATCCACATCCCCGCCAAAAGCACCACGCAGCCAGTCGCAAGATTCCTCCTGCAACGCCGGCCGGCCAAGGAAGTCTGTGTCCGGGCGCGCGCCATGAAGCAGTCCTCGGTCGTGGCACGCACCGCGCCCGACCAAAAGCCTTTTCCGCGTCAAAAATGCGTCAATTCGGCCCCGCCGGCCCCCTTCCTGCGTGTCGCTCAGGTGCCGGCGCGCGCCCGGGCGTCGGCTTCGATCAGCCGGCTGAGCCCGTCCAGCGTCGCCCTCACGCGCTGCTTCACCGCCGCGAGCTCGGCCGCCGTCGCAACCGGCTCGTGGGCGAACACGTAGAACTTCATCTTCGGCTCCGTGCCGCTCCCGCGCGCCGCGAACGAGTACCCGTTGGCCAGCGTGACGAAGTACAGATCCTGTTTCGGCACCAGTTCGTTGTCGGCATCGCGCAGGTCCTGCCGGCCGAAGTCCTCGAACTTGGTCACCTTGACGTCGCCGAACGCCACGGGCGGGTTCGCGCGGTACGTCTCGAGGATCCGCTGGATCTTCGCGCTGCCCGACGCGCCTTCGTAGTAGATGTTGATCGTGCCCTCGAGAAAGAAGCCGTGCGCGAGGAAGACCTCGTCGAGGTACTCGGGGACGGTGAGGCCGCGGCCCTTCACCCAGGCGCAGAGTTCCGCGAACATCAGGCAGGCCGCATTGCCGTCCTTGTCGCGGACGTAGTCGTTCGGCAGGTACCCGTAGCTTTCCTCGCAGCCGAACGCGTAGAACGTGCTGTGCTGCTGGAGCAGCTTCACCCGCTCCGCGAACGGCGTGGCGTCGTAGTCGAAGCCCGCGCCCATCGCCGCCACCAGCTGCTCCTCGTAGCGGCGCATCCGGGCGGCGATCCACTTGAATCCGGTCAGCGTCTTCACCACCTTGACGCCGTGGGCGCGCCCGATGGCGTCCTGCAGCTGCGAGGTGACGAAGGTGTTGATGATGCAGACCCGCGGCGATCCGCCGCGCGGAATCCAGCCGAGCTCCTTGTACTTGCCCAGCCGGTACTCGGCCAGGAGCGCGCCGATCTGGTTGCCGGTGAGCAGTTCCATTTCGCCGACGCGATTGCGGACCGCGCAACCCATCCGGTCCGCGTCCGGATCCGTCGCCAGCACCACGTCCGCCCCGATCCGGCCGGCGAGCCCGACGGCCAGCGCGAGCGCCGCCGGATTCTCCGGGTTCGGCGATTTGACGGTCGGAAACCGCGCGTCGAACTGCAGCTGCTCCGGCACCTCGTGCACCTCGCAACCGGCCTGGCGCAGCAGCGGCACCGACTGCACGGCCCCGGTGCCATGGATATTGGTGTAGACGACCGAAAGCTTCGTCCGGCGGAACACCGCCGGATCGATCGCCGCCTTCGCCGCGACGGCGAAGTACTGCTCGTCCGCGTCACGGCCCAGGGTGGTCACGCCGTCCGGCGGCGTGCCGACGTAGCCCGCCACCTCGTCGAGGGGCACCGCGTTCACCTCCGCCACGATCCCGGCATCGTGCGGCTGCACCACCTGCGCGCCGTCGTCGAAGTACGCCTTGAAGCCGTTGTCGTGGGGGGGATTGTGGCTGGCGGTGATCACGACGCCGGCGTGGGCCTTCAGCCAGCGGACCGAGAAGCTGAGCTGCGGCGTGGACCTTGGTCCATCGAAGATGAACGCCTTGCCGCCCAGCCGCGTCCACACGCCTGCCGCCAGCTCGCAGAAATGCCGGGAGAAATGTCGCACGTCGTGCGCGATCACCAGCCGCGCGGGGGCGGTGTCGCCGCGCGAGCGGAACCAGGCCGTGGTGTAGCGGTGCAGGCCGATCACGGCGCGGATCACCGTGAGATCGTTCATCAGGTTGCTGCCGATCGCCGCATGTTCCGGCGCCCCGCCGCCGGGCGAGGTCCCCTGCTCGGCCGGCGTCGCGACCGCGCCGATCGTCCGGCCGCGCATGCCGCCTGTGCCGAATTCGAGAAAGCGGTAGAACCGGTCGTTCAGTTCGCTCCATTGCGACTGTGCGACCAGCTCCTGGATGCTCGTGAGCGCCCAGGCGGGAAGCGGTGCGCGCAGGAACGCGGAGGCATTTTCGGCGGCGGCGGGCAGCAGCCGGCCGGCTTTCGCGGCGGAGGAGATTTGTTCGATCGTTGTCATGCCAGGAAAAATCGTCGGCCCGGAGGCGGCTTGGCGGGCCCGGAGCCCGCACCCGCCGTCCGCGCTATTCGAGGTAAAGACCTTCCTGCACGAGGGGTTTCGGCGTCAACCGTTTCCACGACTCGGCGAAGGTTTCCTCGTCGTACCCGAACAGCGGCGACACCTCGACCGTGAAGCGCGGCCGCCCCGTCTCGTCCACCGCCGACGCGCCGCCGGCCGCCGCCAGCCAGCGGGCGAACTGCCGCAGCTGGTCGTCGCGGCTCGTCTGCGGCGAGTCCACGCCGGACGCGTTCTTCACCGGCGAGAAGTCGTCGGCCCGGGCGGTTTCGATCACGACCGGGTTGCGGGCGCACGGCAGCGCGTCGAAGACGAACATCTCGAATTTCACGCCGTTGGGCCGGTCCGGCTTCACCGGAGTGCCCTCGGGCGTGATCGTCGGAATCTTCTTGTCGGCGCGGTGAAACGACAGCGTGGCGCCGGGTCCGCCCGCCGCCATCCGCCGGATGAACTGCCGGTCGAGGACATGGATGGCGATGCTTCCGGCGAGGTACCGCAGCCGGCCGCTCGCGTCCGCCTCGCGCTGCAGCGCCATCGGCAGGTCCGAGTACTCGATGACCACGAGCTGCCCGCGCCGGAGGCAGAAGTGGCCGAGCTTCTCCTCGGGATACGCCTTGGGCACCATCTTGCTCGACATCTCGGAGCCGCGCCGCAGATGCCAGCCGATGAAAGCGGGGTCGATGCAGCGCACGAGCGGATTGTCGACCTGGAAATAGCTGAGCGTATCCACGCCCTCCCGCTGCATGAGGTCGAGCGAACCGCTGCGCTCCAGCGCGCGCAGCGAGCCGCCGTGGCCGTCGGGCGACATGGCGATCGACGCGGGGGTTTCCAGCATGATCCGCCCGTCGAAGGTGACCGCCGGCATTCGTCCCTGGCGGAAGAAATGCACCCGGCCACGATCCAGCCCGAAGTGCCGGTGCTCGGCGAAGAACGCCTCGGTCGCCGCGTGATTCTGGTGGCTGGTCATGATGAACCAGTGCAGCGGCCGGCCATAACGCTTGCCCGCGGCGCGAATCTTCTCGGCGAACACCTGAAAGAGCGTCTTGTGCCGCAGCGGCGTGACCGGAAAGGTGCCCTTGGGGCCATCGTACCCCAGCCTCGTGCCCTGGCCCCCGGCGACCGTGAATGCCGCGACGCGCCCCGTCCGCAGCGCCTCCTCGCCGGCCGCCCGGGCCCGCGCCCATTCGTCGGCGTGCCCGCCACGCTCCGGCAGCGGCTCGTACGGCGCCGGCTCCAACCCCGCCAGGTCCACGACCGGCGCGCCGTCCTTCCCCAGCAGCGTGCGACCGAGCTGGTCGATCTCGGCGAGGTCGATCTCGGCCGCCTGCTCCAGCAGCCCGCGTTGCTCCGCGGCATTCAGCCGGTCGAAGAACGCGAACACCTGTCCCTGGCCGGCGCCTTGAAAGGTTGCGATGAGAGGATGCTGGGCCATTTCGGTGGGGATCGCCGCCCGGCTCACTCCTCGAAGCGGAAGATGAACTCGTCCGGCTTGGCATAACCCAGCCGGCGGCGGATGACCTTTTCGACGTAGACCGGATCGGTCCGCAGGCGTTCGAGGATTTTTTCCTGCTCGGCCAGCCGGACTTCGAGCTCCGCCAGCCGGCGCCGGTTGGCCGCCTCGACCTGCCGCAGCTGCACATACTCCTCCCGCGCCTCCCAGAAATACGCGGCCGAGCCCGCCCCGATCGCGAGGAACAGCAGCAGGTAGACGGTGACGACCAGACGGCGGAGGTTCACGAGAAAGCGTCAGATCAACGGGACCCCGAATGGTCACGCAAACATTTTCCGGGTGCCCGCCTGCACGTCCGCATCCGCGATCGCCACTCCGTTTCGCCGGCCGGTCAGGCGAACGAATGGCGGCGAAAGACGAGCCTCCGGCCGCTGGTGGCCGGCCGGATCCGGTGCCGGCTGGCCTGGACCCTGGCAACAGCCGCCGGAACGTTCCGGCGCTTCGGCCGCGCCCTCGAGCTGCGCCGCGAGCCCACCGGGCAACGGCAAAATTCATTGAAACGCGCCTCCGGCCGGAGAACCGGTGGATTTTGGCGTGCGTTTTTTGCCGTGTGCGCCACGGTGAATTCCTCGATGTATCAGGCCTACTACGGGTTCAAGGAGATGCCGTTCAACATCACTCCCGACCCGCGCTTTCTGTACCTCAGTCCGACTCATCAGGAGGCGTTGCAGCACCTGAAGTACGGCGTGACGGAAAGAAAAGGCTTCATCGTCCTGATCGGCGAGGTGGGCTGTGGAAAGACCACGCTCTGCCGGCGCTTTCTCAACGAGCTCGACGCCGCCCACTACGACACCGCCCTGATCCTGAATCCGCGCGTCACCGAGACGCAGATGCTGAAGGCGATCCTGACGGAGCTCGGGGAGACGAAGCTCGCGCGCAGCCAGGTCGATCTCGTCGCGCAGATGAACCGCGTCCTGCTCGATCGGATCAGCCACGGCCGGGACATCGTCCTGATCATCGACGAGGCGCAGAACCTGAAGGTGCCGGTGCTCGAGCAGATCCGGCTGCTTTCGAATCTCGAGACCGACAAGCAGAAGCTGCTCCAGATCGTGCTGATGGGGCAGCCGGAACTCAAGGAGGTGCTCGGTCGCGAGGAACTGCGCCAGCTCCGCCAGCGCATTCTCGTGCACTACGAGCTGCACCCGCTTTCCGCCAACGACGTCCGGCACTACATCCAGCACCGGCTCACGCTCGCCGGCGGGGTCGGCCGGCCCAGTTTCACCACCTGGGCGCTGCGGGCCCTCCACCGGGGGAGCAAGGGCATTCCCCGGGTCGTGAACAATCTGTGCGACAAGGCGCTGCTGTCCGCGTTCATCCGTGACTCCGACGAGGTGACGTACTGGGACGTGCGGCGGGCGCTGCGCGAAACGGCCAATCTCACCGCCTGATTTCCGTCTTCCCCCCTCCGATCGAACCGCCCCGCATGAGTCTCATCAACGACGCCCTCAAGAAAGCCCAACGGCTGCGCAGCGCTCCGGCGGCGGCATCGGAGGCGTCGACCGCGGGCCCCGGCGCTCCGATTCGCAAACGCGCGGCGCCGCTGCGGGCGCAGACCACCATTCTGCTCGCCGCCGCCGCGGCCGCGCTGGTCGTCTGCTCGGTGGTCGTGACCGTGTATTTCCTGAACCGCGGGACCGCCGCGCCGCTCCGTCGCGTGACCACGCCGCTGCCGACAAGACCGGTCGTCGCCCAGACGGAATCGGCCGCGCCCGTCATCGCTGCACCGGTGATCACCGCGCCCGCGCCGGTCCGCGAACCGGCGGCCGCTGACAACCCCGCTGAACTCGTCGTTGCCCGGACCGAATCCGCCCGGGCCGTCTCTGCCGTGGCCGGACCCGCTCCAGCCGCCCCCGCCGCCGCATCCGCGCCGGACGATGCCTCCGCCGGCCCGGTCGCGCGGGCGACGCCGGTTCCGATCGAGGCGCCGGCCACCCCGGTCAGACGGCCCGCCCGAGAGGCGAACGCCGCGCCGGACCCGCGCATCCTGAATTACATCGACGGCCTGAAGGTGGCCGGCATCCGCTCCTCCGGCAACGAAAGCAAGGTATTGATGAACGATCGTGTCTATCGCGTGAACGACATGGTCGAACGCGCGCTTGGGGTTAAGCTGGTGAAGGTCCAGTCCGACTCGCTGACCTTCACCGACCCGAACGGGGTCGTGTACACGAAGACCTTCTAGGTTCTGCGGAAAGGCCGGAAGCTCAGTACGCGGTCTTCGGCGGGAACAGCACCTGCGCCGAGCCCGGCCCCGGAGTTTGTCCAACGTCAGTCGGCGCCCGGGTGGCGCCGGTCTCCGACCGGCGACGTTGCACCTGGGAGATGCGTTCGCCGGTCGCAGACCGGCGCCACGGGGACCAACCGCGGGCGGGCGGTAAAGCCGCGGCTCAGCGCCCGTCCCGCCGCGCGTCGAAGTACCGCTGCACCTCGGCCGTTGTCCGGGTGTTCAGCACGTCCCGCTTCGTCAGCCAGCCTTTTCGCGCCGAATTGATCCCCCCGCGGACGTGCCGGAGGTTCGCGGCCTCGTGCGCATCCGGATTGATCGCACACTGCAGGCCGCGTTCGGCGGCCTTGCGCCAGTATCGCCAGTTCAGTTCGAGCCGCGAGGGGCTCGCGTTCAGCTCGATGATCACGCCCCGCGCCAGCGCGGCGTCGATCACCTTCTCGAGGTTCACGCGATAGCCCTCCCGTCGCAGCAGCAGCCGGCCGGTCACGTGGCCAAGCATCGTGGTCCGCGGGTGCTCGATCGCGCGGATGATCCGCTTCGTCATCGTGTCCTCGTCCTGCCCCAGCGCGTTGTGCACCGAGGCGACCACGTAGTCCAGCCGGGCCAGCACGGCGTCGTCGAAATCCAGCCGGCCGTCCGCCAGGATGTCGCACTCGGACCCGGCGAACACGTGCGTCCGAAAACGCCCGGACGCGTTCAGCGCGCGAATCATCTCCAGCTGTGCGAGCAGCCGCTCCTCGGTCAGCCCGTTGGCCTGGAAGCTCGACTTCGAATGGTCGGCGATCCCGAGGTATTCCCATCCGAGCGCCTCGGCCTCGGCGACCATTTCGTTCAGCGTGCTGCGCCCGTCCGACTCGGTCGTGTGACAATGAAACGCACCGCGCAGGTCGCCGGGCTCGAGCAGTGCGGGCAGCCGCCCCGCCTCCGCCGCCTCGATCTCGCCGAGACCTTCCCGCAGCTCGGGCGGGATGAACGGCAGACCGAGGAGTTGGAACAGCTCGGTCTCCGAACGCGGACGCGCCGGTTGCGCCGGCGTGATCGGGGCGGCCGGGCCGGACCCGGCGCCACCGCTGCCGCGGCGCGCCACTTTCGTCTTCACCGTTTCTTCGCCGCCAGCCGGCACCAGCCCCCATTCGCTCAGGCTCAGCCCACGGGCGAGCGCCCGCTGCCGCATCTGCACGTTGTGGTCCTTCGATCCCGTGAAATGGTGCAGCGCGAACACGAACTGCTCCTCCGGCACGATCCGCAGGTCGGCCTGCAGTCCGCTGCCGAACCGCACGCTCGTCTTGGTTTCGCCCTGCGCCGTCACCTCCCGGACATCGGGCAGCGCGGCAAACCAGCGCGCGACCGGCGCCCCGTCGGATGCCGCCACGATGAAATCGAGATCCCCCACCGTCTCCATCCCGCGCCGCAGGCTCCCCGCGGCCTCGGCCTGCGAGACCTCCGGTCGGGCGCGCAGCGCGGCCACGATCGGCGCGGCCACGTGCCACGCCTCCCACCAGAGATGGCGCCGTCCGTAGGCCTCGCGATTCCTGATGCCGGCCAGGATTTTTTCCTGCGTCCTCGCGCCAAATCCCTCCAGCGCGGCCACGCGGCCGTCGTCACAGGCGGCGGTGAGCGCCGCCAGGCTGGTGATGCCGAGCTTCTCGTGCAGTAGCTTGATCTTCCGCGGGCCGAGGCTCGGGATTTCGAGCAGTTCCACCAGCCCGGGCTCCACCGACGCTTTCAGCTTCTCGAAGAACTCCAGCCGGCCGGTCGTGTGGAGCTCCGCGATCTTTTTCGCCAGCGCATCACCGATGCCCTTCACGGTCAGCAGCTCGTTCGCCGCAATCAGCCGAGCGAGTTCCGGCTCCTCGAGCGATTGCACCACCCGCGCGCCGGACTGGTAGGCCCGGACTTTGAAGGGGTTTTCGCCCTTCAACTCGAGCAGCACCCCGATCTCCGCCAGCACGTCGGCAATCTCGTTCTTGGTCATGGCCCAAAAAGTAAGTCACACGGTGAAAAGCGGCAGCATTTTCTCAAACGCTCGCGCGGAAACGTGGGCGCCGGTCTCCGCCGTAAACCCACCGGGCGGCGCCCTACGCGCCCGACCTGTCGCGCATCGGACGCGAAAACGGGAAAACCCACCACCGGGAATTGGGGTTCGTCGCCACGAACCTCGGCCCCCCGGGTGGGTACAGACTGCGCGACCCACATCGATGTACTCGCTGGTCCCGCTGATCCGTTCCCGCACCGGCTCTGGAGTCGCCGCCACCGGCCATCTCGCCCGCCAGCCGGACCAGCTGGAGCGGATGGTCCGTTCCAAATGGCTGCTTTGGCGCAACCTTCCACGCCGCCGTCGCCACGGGCTGCCGGCGCCGCTGCACGTGACGCTCACCTCGCGCCGACCGCATTTCCGGACTCTCGCCACGACCATCAAGAGTCTCCTCATGCAAAGATGCGTCCCGGACCGCGTGATTCTCCTGCTGGCGGAAGCCGACGCTCCATCGCTGCCGCGCGAGATTGCCGGGCTGACCCGGTTTGGGCTGGAGGTCCGGACGGGCGCCGATCTCGAGTTGAGCGGCGAGATTGTCCGTCGGACGCAGGCGTCGCCCGCCGCGTTTCTCGCCACGGCGGATGACGGCTGTTGTTACGGACCCGGCTGGCTCGAACAGCTCGCGCAGGGCTGGACGCCCTATTCTCGCGAAGTGATCTGTCACCGGGCGCACCGGATACGGCTGGATCCACGCGGACTGCCGCTGCCGCATGGGTGCTGGAACCTGGAGTTGCGCCTGGAATCCGCGCATCCGCTGAACATCATCGCGGGCTCCGGCGGCGTGCTGTACCCGCCCGGCTGTTTCGGCGGCGACGGGCCGGATCCGACCGTCTGCCAGGAACTCGGCCCGGGAGCACAGGAGGTCTGGCTCTGGTGGCTGCTCCGCCGGAACGGCTATTGGGTCCGCAAGGTTGGTGGCCCGTCCTGCTCCGTCCGCTGGCCGGAATCGCAGCTCGCCAGCGCGTGCCGCGACGACGATTTCGAACACGGCGCGGACGACGCGGTCCGGCGGATGACGGCCCGCTTCGGATTCCCGGGTCCCCGCCGGACGGCCTATGCGGCGTGCTGACAGCGTCCTCGGACTTCGTCCTCCTTGCTGCCAGGCCATGTTCTCTTGGCAGCTCGCAGCATGCCGAAATCCGACGGGCTGCAATTGTGCCCGGGCTTGCCGCCGCCGGTCGCGCCGTTCAGGGTCGGCCTGCACCGATGGCTTTCACCTACTCACGCACGATCCGGCTGGCCGATACGGACGCCGCCGGAGTCGTGTTCTTTGCCCGTCATTTCGCCATCTGCCATGAAGCGTACGAGGAGTCGCTGGCCGCGAGCGGCATCGAACTGGCGGGGTTTTTCCAGAACACCGGGGTCGCGGTGCCGATCACGAAGAGCGAGGCGGAATATCTGCGGCCGCTTCGGGCCGGCGAGAAGGTGCGCGTTTCCGTCGTTCCGGAGCTGCTCTCCGACGAATCATTCGCCATCCGGTTCGAAATGCGCCGGGATGCCACCGGGGAAAAGATCGTCGCCCGGATTCGAACCGAGCACGTCGCGAATTCGCCTGCCAAGCATGCGCGGGCGCCGCTCCCGCCGCCGTTGCGCGCGTGGGTCGACGCGGGCTGACTAGCCGCGGGCGAGCGCGGCACCGAGTTGCGCCCGGTTGAGTTTCCCATGAGTGGTGCGCGGCCAGTCCGTCACCGGCACGAAGCGTTTCGGGCGCTTGAACGGCGCGAGGTCCCGCTCGACGGCGGCGCGCACCAGCGCCAGGTCCGGACCGGCCTCACCCGCCGGATAGCAGGCGACCACCGCCTCGCCCCACTCCGGGTCTTTCATCCCGAGCACCGCCACGTCGGCAAACTGGCCGGTCCCCCGCAGCACGGATTCGACCTCCGCCGGCTGAACCTTGCGGCCGCCCGTGATGATCACCGCATCCCGCCGGCCAAAAACACGCAGGTGTCCGCGGGCGTCGATCTCACCGGCGTCGTCCGTGACGAACCGGCGGCTCGCGCGCCACTCCGGCACGTACCCGTGGAAGACGGAATCCCCCTCGACCACGATCGCCCCGTCGGCGTCGACTCCGAGCTTCGCGTGCGGCAGCGCCGGGCCACAGTCGCGCGCCCCGGCGAGAAATTCCGCCGGACTGAGCGCCGCCACCATCGCCGCGGTTTCCGTCATCCCGTAGCTCAGCGAGACCGGCAGCTCCGCCGCCGCGGCTTCATCGGCGAGTCCCGCCCACATCGGTCCGCCCCCGAGCAGAACGACCCGGAACCGGCGCAGCCACGCGACCGCCTCCGGCGATCGGAGCAGCCGCTGGAGCTGGGTCGGCACGAGCGAGATCACGCTGTCGCCGGTCGGCAGCTCGGGTCGCTCGCCGGCGACCAGACGGCGCCATTCGCACGCGACGTGGGTTCCGCCCGTCGCCGCGCAGCGGATGCGGGCCATCAGCCCGCTCACGTGAAACGGCGGCAGGACGTCGACGGCATTGACGCGCTCGAGGCCGAAATGCGCCCGGAAACCCCGGGCCGCCGCGCCCAGCGTGTGCTCGTCGTGCCGGGCAAACCGCACCCCGCCGCTGGTTCCGCCGGTCGGAATGCAAACCCAACCCGGCTCGTCACCTCCCGGCGACCCGCCGACCGCCGCTTGCCGGGCCGCGGCCTGCGTCCGCTCGGCCGCCGTCCAGTGGGGATCGCACAGGAACGCGAGTCCGCCGTGCTCTTCGACACAGCCGGTGGCCCGCAGCAGCGCCCTCAGCCGAGCGCGTTCCATGTCGCCTCCGGGTCGAGTCGCTGCATGTCCGACCGGCGCAGAAACGGCGCGAGCGCGGGCCCGTCGAACCGGGAGTCCGCGAACAGGGGCCAGACGCCAAACCCGAGCGCGCGGCGCTCCCCGGGCCAGTCGAACGCCAGCCGCAATGCCGCGCGTGCTCCGACCGCCGTTTCGAGCGCCGACGAAAACACCACGCGGGCATTGGCCGCGGCGAGCCGCGCCAGGGCCCCGGCGGCGTCGCCGAGCAGCGAGGGTTTGATCACGAACACGCCGCGCCAGCCGAGCCCCAGCCAGCGCTCGACGTCGCCGTCGTGTACGAGCGACTCGTCGAGCGCGAGGGGCGTCGGATAGTCGGCCGCCAGCCCGAGCAGCAGATCCTCGGCGCCGCGCGCGTCGGCCGCGACCGGTTGCTCGACGTGCTCGATCGGCCGCTCCGCGCAACGCTCGAGCCAGCGCTCCGCCCGGCGGCGGTCCCACGCTCCATTCGCATCGATCCGCAACCGTGCCCCCTCCGGCATTTCGGCACACAGTTCGTCCAGCCAGCCGAGCTCGTCCGCGGGATCTCCGGCCCCGACCTTCCATTTGAAAACGCGGAACCCGGACTCGAGATGGGCGCGCAGTGGCGCGACGGCGCCGCGACCCGCGGGAAGGAGCGCCGCGATCGCGAGCGCCTGGTCCGGCCGCACGTCGGCCGTCAAGTCCACCGCGGCCAGATCCGCGCGGGCCGACGCGATGGCCGCGCGGAGGCAGCCCAGCCGGATCGGCACCTCGGCCAGCTGCGGCTCCTCGATCATCGGTCCCCAGGCCGCGCACGCGGCAACGATCTCGTCGATGCGCTCGGTCCCGAACCATTCGACCGGCGCCGCCTCGCCGAAGCCGGCCGCCCCCTGCTCGTTCTCGAGGCGGAGGATCACGCCCTCCCGCTCCGTCCAGAGCGCACGCGCCGTCCGCACCGCCACGCGAAGCGGCAGACGATACCGGCGATGCTGAAAACGGAACCTCATCGGCGTCCTCCACAAAGCGCGCCCGCCGCCCGAAGAAAAGCCGGAAACCGGAAGCGTTTGCTCCCCTGCGGAATCCGCGGCCGCAAAAACGGTTTGCCCTTTCGTGCGGCCGCCTTATTTCGCTTGTGGCAACTTATGACGAAGGTTGCCTCTTCCCAAACCGGCGGGCCGGATGCCGAGTTCTATCTCGCGGCCGACGCATTCTTCCGGGCGAACCTGCCCACCGCGCTGACGTTCGACGACGTGTCGCTCGCCACGCTCTACTCGGAAATTCTCCCGAAGGACGCCGACACTTCCACGTCGCTCGGCGACGCGCTGCGGCTGCAGATCCCGGTGATCTCGTCCGACATGGACACGGTGACGGAGTCGCGCATGGCGATCGCGATGGCCCTCAACGGCGGCCTCGGCCTGATCCACTACAACATGCCGGCGAAGGATCAGGTGAAGGAGGTCGCGCGCGTGAAACGCCACATCCACGGGCTGATCCAGGACCCCATCACCGTCGGCCCGAAGCAGCAGATCGGCGACGTGCTCGCGATGATCGACACGAAGCGGTTTGCGTTCTCCACGTTTCCGGTGGTCGAGGCGGACGGGCGGCTCGTCGGCCTGCTGTCCGGCAACGTGGTCAAGGACCGCTACAAGGGGAAGACGGTGGCGGAGGTGATGACGCCCCGCGCGGAGCTGATCACGGAAACCGAGGCGGCCGTCGCGAGCGATCCGATCCGCGCCGCGGACAACTTTTTTTCCACTCACGTCGGCGTCAACAAGATGCTGGTGGTCGATGGCAGCGACCGGCTCCGCGGGATGGTGACCAGCTCGGACGTGGAGAAAATCACGAGTGAGGCCAGGGCCCAGCGCAAGCCCGCGCGCGATGCGAACTTCCGGCTGGTGGTCGGAGCCGCGATCGCGCCCGTGCGGCAGGCCGACGGCTCGCTGGACCGCGACCGCATCGTCGCCCACGTCGGGCATCTGGTCGACGAGCGGGTGGACGCCGTCGCCGTCTCCACCGCGCACGGCCACACGGCCGGCGTCGGCGATATCGTGAAGCTGGTGCGAGGCGCCTTCCCCACGCTGACGGTGATCGCCGGCAATGTGACCAGCGGGTCGGCGGTGGAATTTCTCGCCGCCTGCGGCGCGAACGCGATCAAGATTGGCCAGGGCCCCGGCTCCATTTGCACGACCCGCATCGTTGCGGGCGTCGGCATTCCGCAGCTCACCGCGCTGTACGTGGCGAGCGTCGCCGCGAAACGCACCGGCGTGAAGCTCCTCGCCGACGGCGGGATCACGAAATCGGGCGACATCGTCAAAGCGCTCACGCTCGCCGACGCGGTAATCTGCGGCGGACTCCTGGCCGGGTGCCGCGAGGCGCCGGGTGAGATCATGGAAATCAGCGGGAAGGTCTACAAACAGTACCGTGGCATGGGCTCGCTCTCGGCGATGAAGGCCGGCAGCGCGGCGCGCTACGGCCACGACCGGAACGACACCACCCGCAAGATGGCGGCCGAGGGCATTGAGGCGCTCAAGGAAGTTTCCGGCTCCGTCGACGACGTGCTCGGCACGCTCATCGGGGGCGTGCAGAGCGGCATGGGCTACCTCGGCGCGGCGAATCTCACGGAACTGCGGTCCCGGGCGCGTTTCATCCGCGTCAGCCCGGCCGGCCAGAAGGAAGCCGAGGCGCACGACGTGATCGAGGTTGCGACCCGCAAGAGCTGATCCGGCGCCGAACCCGCCGCCGTCCGGATGGCCGGCGCGGGGTGGCCATCCGGCGCGCGAACCCGCGCGCCGCCGTCGACTCAGTCGGCGATCGCGACCGGCGCGGCCGCCTGGGTCACCGCCTGCGCGAGGTTCTGCGGATGCACCTCGGCCTCGCCTCGCTCGAGGTTGAATCGCATCGACACGGTCTTCGAGACACCGCGCTCCTCCATCGTCACGCCGTAAATCGCGCGCGCCGCGGAGACGGTGCGCTTGTTGTGGGTGATGATGATGAACTGCGACTCGCTGATGAATTTCTTCAGCAGGTCCGTGAAGCGCCCGATGTTCGACTCGTCGAGCGGCGCATCGAGTTCGTCGAGCAGGCAGAACGGTGACGGCTTCACCATGTACAATGCGAACAGGAGCGCCACGGCCGTGAGCGTCTTCTGGCCGCCCGAGAGCAGCGAGATGCCCTTCAGTTTCGTGCCCGGCGGCTGCGCCACGATCTCGATGCCGCTCTCGAGAATGTCCTCCGCCTGGATCAGCTCGATGTTCGCCCGCCCGCCGCCGAACAGCGTGTGGAAGGTGTACTCGAAATTCCGGCGGATCTGCTCGAACGTGACCTCGAACTGCTTCTGCGAGGTCTGGTTGATCTCGTCGATCGCCTTCAGCAAATCCGTCTTCGCAGCCGTCAGGTCGTCGCACTGGCCCTTCAGGAAATCGTAGCGCTGCTTGAGTTCGGCGTACTCCTCGATCGCAACGAGGTTCACGGCGCCCATGCTGCCGATGCGGGTGCGCAACGCGTCGCTCTCGGACTTGATCGCGTCCCAGTCGGTCGCCTCGAGCGCCGCCAGATCCTCGGCGGTGGGTTCGCCTTTCGGGGCCTTCGGCTTGCGCCGGCGTTTCGGCGCCACGGCCGGCTCCGCCGGGGAGTCCGCCGCGGCGGCTCCGCGCAAATCGACCCCGGGCGCCGCTGCTCCCTCGGCCGGTGCGCCGGCTTCCGGTCCCGGCTCCCTGCCCCCGTTTCCCGGCTCCTCGTCCTCGTCGTCAAGGTCGAGCGGCTTGACGCCCTCCGGCTCGTCGTCCGCGTGCCAGAGCTGCAGCTTCCAGTCGAGCGTGGCGACGTCGGTCTGGTACTCGCGCTGCACCTCTTCCGCGAGGAACTGCGCGCGCTGGCGCGTCTCGGCCAGCTTGACCTCGTGCGTGCTCAGCTCGTCGTGCGCCGCTTCGGACTGGCTGTGCAGCGAGGTCTGGGCGCCTTCCAGCACGCCGATCTCGCGCTCCAGTTCGATCAGCTCGGCCCGGACCGTCTCCACCTGCTGCTGCGAAATCACCAGGGTCTCCGCCAGCTGCGCGGCCCGCGAGCGCTGTTCGGCGCTGTCCCGCTCCAGCTCCGTGATCTGTTCCGTCCAGGACTCGATCTCCTGCTGGCGCTGCACGAGCAGCTCGGAAAGCTGCTGCCGCCGTCGTTCCATTTCACCCAGGCCGCGATCGAGCACCTCGACCTTTTGGCGGCGTTCCGCCAGCTCGAGCCGGGCCTGCGCGAGCGACTCGCGCTTCCCGTCCCGATCCGTCCGGAGTTCGTTCAGCCGGATCTCGATCTGCTGGATTCTCTCGCGCTGCCCCGTGGCGGCCCGCTCCGCCTCGGCCAGGCCGGCCTGCGCCTTGTTCCAGCGCGCCTCCGCCTCGTTGCGCGCCTGCTCCAGCCCGCCGAGCTCGCCCTCCATCCGGCGGAGCCGGTTCGCGACCTCGTCCGCCGTGCGCTGCGCCGTCCGCTCCTCGGTCTGAACGGCGGCGAGCGCCTGCGTCACCGCGAGCACGTCGGCCCGGCGCTCCTCGAGCACCTGCTCGGCGGCGGTGAGCCGCGCGCCGAGCGCATCGATCGCCACCTTCTGCAGCTCGTGGATCTTCTGCTCCTCGGCGAGCGCCCGCGCCGTCTCGCGCAGGTCGATTTCACGCTGCACCAGGCTGCTCGCGGCGCGTTTGGCGCCATGATGGCCGCCGGAGACGAAACCGCGGCGGTCCACCAGGTCGCCCTTGCGCGTGGCGACGGCGAGGAATCCGAAACCTGGATTCGCCTTCCAGTACTCGAGAAAAACCGCGAGGTCGTCGGCGAGGTAGCATTCGCCGAGCAGGCTGAGCGCCGGATGCGCCGGATCGGTCTCGGCGAGCGCGTGCACCGCGGGCACCAGGCCGGCCGGCAGTTCCGCCGGAACCCCGGCCGGCCCGCCGATCTCGGTCACCCGCAGCACCGCGGACCCGATCTGCTCCTGTTCGAGCTGGGCGAGGATCCGCTGCGCGGTGGCGAGGTCGCTGACGCTGATCGCCTCCGCCGCCGAGCCGAGCAGCGCCTCGACCGCCTTGCCGTACTCCGGCTTGACCGCGAGTCCGTGCAGGATCGGCGTGACCCGCGCCCCGGCGAGTGCGCCGTCGAGCCGGCCCTGCAGCACCGCCTTCGCGCCCTCGCCGAATCCCTCCCAGCGTTCCTGCAACTGCTGCAGGAGCTTGAGCCGGGCGGTGCGCTGCGCGACTGCCCGATCGATTTCCTGCAGTTTGCGCTGCCCGTCCCGAAACTCCCGGGTCAGGTCGGTGATGACCTGCTGCGCGGTCTGGGCCTCGGCATGGGCCCGCGACTTGTCCGCCTGCGCGGCCTCGAGCCGTGCCGCCAGCTCCTCCGCCTGCCGCTGCGCCTCGGCCTGCTGCTGCCGGACGCCTTCGATCTCGCCGGCGAGCATCTCGTGCCGGTGAACGCTCGTCTTCTGGTCCACCTCGTAGCCCGAGCAGTCGGTGCGCAGCCGCGCGACCGTGCTCTCGAGCTGCAGCAGCTGGAAACGGGCCTGGTTGAGATCCTGTTCCGCCTTGGTCAGCTCACCCTCGACGATCGCGAGCTCGCGATTGCGCTGCTGGAACACCGCATCGCTGCTGCCGAGCAGTCCGAGTTGCATCTGCTTGTCCTGCGCGCCGGTGTCGGCCTGGGCCGAAACTTCGCGCAGCTGCATCTCCAGCTCCTCCAGATTCGAGCGCGAGGAGCCGAGCCGGTCCTCGAGCCCGGCGCGCTTGATCTGCGCCAGGTTCGCCTGGTTCTCCGCCTGCTCCTTCTGCGAGCGCACGTCGAACACCGCCTGCTGGGCGTCCTGGACGCGCTGGTTGAGCCGGCCGCGGCCGGACTTTCGGTCCTCCAGCGCCGCCTGCTGCGCCTCGAGGTTCCCGCGCCGCGCATTCGCCTCGTCGCGAAGCGCGTGGACCTTCTGCTCGAGTTCGCCGAGGGACGATGCGAGTTGCGCGTGATGACAGCCGTTCCAGGCGAGGCTGAGATGCCGCAGGCGGTAACTGAGACGCTTGAACCGCATCGCCTTCGAGGCCTGCCGGCGGAGGCTGCCGATCTGGCGGCCCACCTCGCCGATCACGTCGACCACCCGCGCGAGATTCTGGTCGGTCAGCGCCAGCTTCGCGAGCGCCTCGCGCCGCTGGCTCTTGTATTTCGTGATCCCGGCGGCCTCCTCGAACACCGAACGCCGCTCCTCCGGCTTCGACGACAGGATGAGATCGATCTGGCCCTGCGCCATGATCGAGTAGCTCGTCCGGCCAATGCCGGTATCCATGAAAAGCTTGTGGATGTCCTTCAACCGGCACGCCTGCCCGTTGAAGAAATACTCGCCCTGGCCGTCGCGGTGCACCCGGCGGGTGATCTCGATCTCGTGAAACTCGCTGCCCAGCTGCTTCTCGCACTCGGTGAGCAGCAGCGAGACCTCGCACAACTGCGCGGGCTTCCGCGTGTCCGCCCCCTCGAAGATCACGTCCTGCATCCGGCCGCCGCGGAGCGCCTTCGCGCTCTGCTCGCCGAGCACCCAGCGGATCGAGTCCGCGATGTTCGACTTGCCGCAGCCGTTCGGGCCGACGATCGCCGTGACGCCCGGCTCGAAGGCCAGCGTGGTGGGGTCGGCAAACGACTTGAAACCGTGAAGCTTGAGCGCCTTTAAATACATGAAAACGCAGAGTGTGTGCGGGCCGCCCGAAGACGCGCAAACGGAAACTTGGTCGGCGTGTTTTTCGCTCGTAAACCGGCTAGTCCGGCTCCAGCCGCTTGCCGAGGCTGATGACGTCGTCGACCGCAAATCCCAGCTCGCGATAGAACGCGATCGCGGCGTCGTTGCGCGAACGCACCTGCAGGTTGATCTTCGGGCAGCCCGCGCCCCGCAGGATCCGCTCCGCCTCCGCCATCAGCAGCCGGCCGAGCCCCGTGCGCTGCAGCCGCGGCTCGACCGCGAGATAATTGATCCAGCCGCGATGGCCTTCGTAGCCGATCATGATGCTGCCCACGATCCGCCCCTGGTGTTCGCCGACGAGGAACCATTCAGGATTTACTTTCAGTTTACGGCGAATGTCCTTCCGCGGATCGTTGTACGGCATCACCAGTCCGCAGGCCCGCCACAGTCCGACCACCTCGACTTCGTCGGATGCGGTGTATGGCCGGATGGTCATGTCCGAGCGATAGAGCAACCGCGGGCAGCCGCGGCAAGGGCAAAGCGGATTTGCGAACCGTCCGCCGGGCTGTAGCCATATCCGGCCATGGCCACCGACGCCAACGATTACACCACCGTCAGCGCGCAGACCCGCCGGTACCTGCCGTGGCTCGTCGCCGCCTCGCTGTTCATGGAGAATCTCGATGCCACGATCGTGAACACGGCGGTGCCGACCATGTCGGCGAGCCTGCACGTGGCGCCCCTCAGCCTCAAGGCGGTGCTGACCAGTTACACCCTCAGCCTGGCGGTCTTCATCCCGATCAGCGGCTGGATGGCCGACCGGTTCGGCACCCGCCGCGTGTTCCGGACGGCGATGATGCTGTTCATGTTCGGCTCCCTGTTCTGCGGGCTCGCGCCCAACGTGCCGCTGCTCGTCAGCGCCCGCATCCTGCAGGGCATGGGCGGGGCGATGATGACGCCGGTCGCGCGCGTGGCCCTGGTGCGGGCCTTTCCGCGCTCCGAGATGCTCCGGACGATGAACTTCGTCGTCATCCCCGCCCTGCTGGGCCCGCTGCTCGGACCGGTCACCGGCGGAGTGATCGTGCACTGGGTGACGTGGCGGATGATCTTTTTCGTCAACATCCCGCTCGCGCTCGGCGGGCTGTGGATGATCCACCGCTACATGCCCGACTTTCGGGATGAGCACGTCGCCCCGCTCGACCGCACCGGCTTCGTGCTGTTCGGCGCGGGCGTGGCGCTGCTGTCGTACGTGCTCGAGGTCTTCGGCGAGCACTCGCTGCCCGGCCAGGACATCGGGATCATGCTCGTCGTGGCCGCGGGGCTGCTCGCCGCGTACGGCTGGCACGCGCAGCGCGACGAGGCGCCGGTGCTGTACCTGCCGTTGTTCAAGGTCCGCACGTTCCGGCTTTCCGTCGTGGGCGGCTTCGTCACGCGGCTCGGCGTCGGCGGCATGCCGTTTCTCCTCCCCCTGCTCTATCAGATCGGCCTCGGGTATCCGGCCTGGCAGGCCGGGTTGCTCACCATGCCGCAGGCGCTCGCTGCGATGGGCATGAAGCTGATCAGCCGGCCGGTCCTGGCCCGGTTCGGGCACCGCACGATCCTCATCGGCAACACCGTGCTGCTCGGGCTGAACATCATGCTCTTCACCCAGATTCGCCCGGGCTCGCCGTGGTGGGGCATCCTCATCCTGAGTTTTGTGCAGGGCTTCTTCTCCTCGCTCCAGTTCACGAGCATGAACTCGCTCGTGTATGCGGATATTGGCGACCGAGATGCCAGCAAGGCCGGATCCATCTCCAGCACCGCGCAGCAGCTGTCCCTCAGTTTCGGCGTCGCCGTCGGCTCGCTCGTCGTCGGCTGGTACCTCGGTCACGTCAACCAGAACGATCCGCTCCAGACCGTCCCCGCCCTGCACAAGGCGTTCTTCACGCTCGGCGCCGTGACGATCCTGTCCTCGTTCACGTTCTGGGGGCTGCACGCCGACGACGGCAACAACGTCAGCAACCGCCACCCAGCGGAACGCGGCGCCGAGGTCAACATCGCCGGCGACGCCGCCGCGCCCGTGGCGAGGTGACGCGGGCGGGGGTGGTCGATTTTCGATTTCGGATTTTCGATTTGGGCTTGCGGATTTCCGAACCCCTCGCGCGTGGGTTGCGGAGGGCGGCGCGGCTCGCCGATCGCCCCGACGCTCCTGGTTGTGGGCCGCGCGCCGGTTGCAGGCCTGCCCGGCGCCGCCCGCGATCCGGACTCCGCCTGCTCCCGCCCGGAGCGATTGAGACGAAACCGGCGTCGAACTTCGTTTCCGCGGCCGAAATCGAAAATCCGGGAATCGAGAATCGAAAATCAGCGCCTCCGCGGCCGCCCTATTTGTGGTCCCAGGGCAGGTGGATCTCGAGCCGCGGACATTTCCAGATCGGCACCACTTCGAACATCTTGCCGGGATTCAGAATCCCCTTCGGATCGAGCGCCCGCTTCACCGCCAGCATCGCCTTCACCTCCGCGGGCCGGTGCTGAATCCGCAGGAACGGCGTCTTCGCGAGGCCGATTCCATGCTCGCCCGAGATCGCGCCGCCCAGCGCGACCACGGTGCTCATCAGCCGGCCGACCGCCGCCTCCGCCGCCCGGGCCTCGGCGGCGTCCGCCCGGTGATACATGATGTTCACGTGCAGGTTGCCGTCCGCGAGATGGCCGAACGTCGGGATCGGCAGTCCGGACGAGCGTTTCAACGCCGCGAGAAAACGGACGAACTTCCGGTAGCTGCGCATCGGCACGACGACGTCCTCGTTGAGCTTGCCGTCCGCCAGCTCGAACATCGCCCCGGAACATTTTCGCCGCACGGCCCAGAGCTGCTCCGCCTCGGCCCGGTCCCGCGCCACGCGAAAGCCGGTCGCATGATCCCGCGCCCAGGCCTCGACGAGCGGTTTCTGCTCGTTCAGCTCCGCGTCTCCTCCCGCCAGTTCGAGCAGGATCACCGGCCGGCCCGCCTGCCCCGGGAACACGGTCGTGCCGGTGGCGCGCTCGGCACAGGCCACGCTGTCCCGGTCGAGGAACTCGCAGATCGCCGGCTGGACGCGGGCGTGGAAGAGCGCGAGGGCCGAGTCGACCGCGTGCACCTCGTCGCGAAACGAAGTCAACAGCGTCCAGCGCGATGCCGGCCGCGGAATGAGTTTCAGCACGGCGCCGGTCACGACCCCAAGCATCCCTTCACTTCCGATCCAGAGGTCCCGCAGATTGAAGCCAGCCGCGAACTTCTTCGTCGCCGTGCCCCACTCCACGTACTCGCCCGTCGGCAGGAAGCCACGGAGGGCGATCACGAAATCGCGGGTCACCCCGTATTTGCCGCCGTGCATCCCGCCGGCGTTGCAGGCGATGTTTCCGCCGATCGTGCAGTACTCCTTCGACGAGGGATCGGGTGGGTAGAACCAGCCCTGCGCGTCCGCCGCGCGCTGCAGCGCACCGACGTTCGCTCCCGCTTGCACCTGCGCCATTCCAGCGATGGCATCGATGCGAATCCGATTCAGCGCCATCATGTCGATCACCCAGCCCCCCGCGACGGGCGCCGCCGAGCCCATCAGCGTCGTGCCGCGACCGCGGACGGTGACCGGCACCCTCGCGCGGTTGGCCAGCGCCAGCACGACGCCAATCTCCTCTTCACGCCGGGGCTTGATCACGGCGGCCGGCAAAAACGAGACCTTGCTCGCGTCGAACGAGGCGGCGAAGCGGGCGGCTTCGTCGGTCTTGACGATTCGCGTCCCAAGCCGGCGGCGAAGCAAGCGGGTGGCTGTGGCGATGGACATGAAGCCGTTAAAGGC
Organism: uncultured Verrucomicrobiae bacterium; assembly: GCA_963705935.1. Classification (GTDB taxonomy): domain Bacteria; phylum Verrucomicrobiota; class Verrucomicrobiia; order Opitutales; family Opitutaceae; genus Opitutus. The sequence goes on from OY970130.1 coordinate 2,218,301, forward strand.
CGCCGCTCTCCAGCGCGCGAGTCAAGAAACGGGCGTGCGACCTCGTTCGGGACTGGCGCTTGTGCCGCTTGGGCGCACATTGTCGCCACGAACTGGCGGGATGATTCATTTCAGCCGGTTCGTGCCGATAAGGAAACGCCGGCCGACCGTACCCAACTGAATGCACCCTTCACCGCCGTCGCAGACCTCTGTGCGCAGCAGTAACCGTGTCCTTGTGATCGACGACAATCCGTCGATTCACGCCGACGTGCGCAAGATCCTGTGTCCGCCGATCAGCGCCGCGGGCGCCAATCTCGACGCGCTCGAAGCCGAATTGTTCGGCGGATCCGCGGCGCCGATGCCGGCGGCGAAACGGCAGGTCGCCTCGTTCGAAGTGGACAGCGCGCATCAGGGACAGGAGGGACTCGCGCTGGTGAAGAAGGCGCTGTCCGCGCAGCATCCGTACGCGATGGCCTTCGTCGACATGCGGATGCCGCCCGGGTGGGATGGCGTCGAGACCACCCTGGAGCTTTGGAAGGTCGCGCCCGACCTGCAAATCGTCATCTGCACCGCCTACTCCGACTACTCCTGGGACGAGTTTCTGGCGAAGATCGACGGATCCGACCGGCTGGTCATCCTGAAGAAGCCGTTCGACACGATCGAAGTCCTCCAGCTGGCGAACGCGCTCACCGCCAAATGGAACCTGCTGCAGCAGGCTCGCGCGGCCTCCGATGAACTGGAGGCGCGCGTCCGCGCCCGCACCGCCGAGCTCGAGAGCGCAAACTCGCTGCTGCAGGACGAAATCGCCCGGCGGATGCTGGTCGAACTGGATCTCAAGCGCGCCAAGGACACCGCCGAGAGCGCCGATCGCGCGAAGAGCGCGTTCGTCGCCAACATGAGCCACGAAATCCGCACGCCGATGAACGGAGTGCTCGGCATGGCCAACCTGCTCCTGGCGAGCGCCCTGACGGCGGAACAGCGCGACCTCGCGGAAACCCTCTGCCAGAGCGGCGAAAGCCTGCTGACGATCATCAACGACATCCTCGATTTTTCGAAGATCGAGGCGGGCCGGCTCGAACTCGAGTACATCGATTTCGACCTGGTGGAGCATCTCGAACTCGCGCTGGATCTGCACGCGGACTCCGCCTCCCGGAAGGGACTCGAGCTGGTGCTGAACATCGACCCGGCGGTGCCCCGCTACCTTCACGGCGATCCCGGCCGGCTGCGGCAGATCGTGCTGAACCTCGTCGGCAACGCCATCAAGTTCACGGAAAAGGGCGAGGTGGTGCTCAAGGTGACGATCGACCAGGCCTGGCCGAAGCGCGTCCTGGTGCGGTTCGCGATCAGCGACACCGGCATCGGCATCCCGGACTGGGTCCAGGAAAAACTGTTTCAGCCGTTCGTGCAGGCGGACAGCTCGACGACCCGGCGCTTCGGCGGCACCGGGCTGGGGCTCGTGATCTGCAAGCGGCTCGCCGAGCTGATGGAAGGCACCATCGGCGTGGAAAGCACCCCCGAGAAGGGCTCCACGTTCTGGTTCACCGCGGAGCTGCGGGTCGCCGCCAATCCGGACGCCGTGCCCGTCGTGCCGCTCTCGACGCTCCGCGGCCACCGTGCGCTGCTGGTCGATGACAATGCGACGAACCGCGCATTGCTGAATCACCTGTGCAGCGCGTGGGAACTCGATCACGTCACCGTGGACAGCGTCGACGCCGCCCTGGCGGAGCTGCGCCGCGCGGCCGAGAGCGGGCTCGCCTTCGACCTGATCCTCACCGACCACCACATGCCGGAACGCGACGGGCTGGATCTCGCCGCGACGGTCAACGCCGAGCCGCTCTTTGCGCGCCCGATTCTCGTCCTGCTCACGTCGCGCGGCGAGAGGCTGCCGCAGGCGAAGCTCGACGAATACCGTTTCTCCGCCTGCGAGCTGAAACCGATCCATGCGAAGAGCCTGCATGGCACGCTCACCCGCACGCTCGCCCACGCCGCTCCGGCCGCGCGCCGCTCCGCGACGGGAGCGAAGGGCGGCGACGCCGCCCAGAAGGAGGCGATCATCCTCATTGCCGAGGACAATCCGGTGAATCAAAAGGTGACGCTGCTCCAGCTGCGGAACCTCGGCTACTCCGCCGACTTGGTGGCGAACGGCCGTGAAGCGATCGCGGCGCTGCGCCGCAAGCGCTACGCCGTCGTGCTGATGGATGCCCAGATGCCCGAGCTGGACGGCGTCGAGGCGACGCGGGAAATCCGCACCGCGCAGGCCGCCGGCGATCCGGCCTTTCCCGCCAGCCTCCGGATCATCGCCATGACGGCCAATGCCATGACGGGAGACCGCGAGGCGTGCATTGCCGCGGGGATGGACGACTATCTGGCGAAGCCGGTGAAGCCGGTCGACCTGCGGGCGATGCTGGCGCGTTATCTGACCCCCGAACAAATCGCTTGCGCGACCGCCGCATGAGCGACGTCGATCCCCCGCCCGCGCCGGCGGCGAACGCCGCCGCCGCGGTCGACCCGGCGATGCTGCTGCAGGCGCTCCTCGACGGACTGCCGGATCACGTCTACTTCAAGGACCGGCAGTCGCGTTTCATCGCGGCGAGTGCATCGCAGGCCCGGGCGCTCGGCGCCGCGTCGGCGGCTGCGTTGATCGGACGTCGGGACGACGACTTCTTCGATTCCGACCACGCCGCGCGCGCCGTGGCGGACGAACAGATGATCATGCGCACCGGCGAGCCGGTGCTCGGCAAGCTCGAGAGGGAAACGTGGCCCGATGGGCACGTGACCTGGGTTCTCACCCACAAGCTCCCGCTCCGTGACGCGCGGGGCGAGATCATGGGGACCTTCGGGATCAGCCGCGACGTCACCGCAGCCAAGGAAACCGAATTCTCGCTCCAGCGGGCGGAGCGCGAGCTGGTCGATGCGACACGCACCGCCGGCGTCGCGGAGGTGGCCACGGGCGTGCTTCACAACGTCGGCAACGTGCTCAACAGCCTGAACGTTTCGGCCGGCATCGTCGAAGCGGGGCTCCGGCAGTCCCGGCTGGAAAATCTGGCGAAGGTCTCGGCCATGCTGCGCGAACATTCCGCCAACCTGGGCGAGTTTCTGACGCGCGATCCGAAGGGTAAGATCATTCCCGAGTTTCTCGCCTCCCTCGCGCAGCACGCGCTGGTGGAACGCGAGCGCCTGCTGAAGGAGGCACAGTCCTTCCAGACGAACCTCGACCACATCAAGGAAATTGTCGCGATGCAGCAGTCGTACGCGACCATGGTCGGCATCACGGAGCCGCTGCAACCGGCGCAAATGATGGAGGACGCGCTGCGCATGAACGCGAGCGCGCTGGTCCGTCACTCCGTGCGCGTCATTCGCGAGTTTCAGCCCGTTCCGCCGGTGCTCGCGGAAAAAGGCAAGGTGCTGCAGGTCCTGGTCAACCTGATCCGCAACGCGAAATACGCGACCGACGGGGCCCGCCAGGAGGAACGCATCATCACGCTGGGCGTCCGTCCGGCGGACGGCGATCGCGTGCGGTTCATCGTCGAGGACAACGGCGTGGGCATCGCGCCGGAAAATCTCTCGCGCATCTTCACCCACGGCTTCACCACCCGGCTGGGCGGGCATGGCTTTGGGCTGCACTCGAGCCTGAAGGCCGCGCAGGAAATGAACGGCACCCTGACGGCGCACAGCGACGGTCCGGGCCTCGGCGCCGTCTTCACGCTCGAGCTGCCGGCGGCGTGACGGGCGACGGCTCCGGCGAGGGGCCGGGCCGGACTCGGCTCCCGGTGCCCCGGGGGAGGGACTCAGTGGCTGGGCGGCGCGGCTTCCGTTTTTTCTGTCGCGACGCGGGCACGTCCGGTATGTAGGCAGGTTTTTCGATGCAACGCATCCTCGCGCCCGCCCGCACCCTCTTCCGCGAACGTTCCTTCGTGGTGGTCCTGACGTGCTGCCTGCTGCTGGGACTGTCGGGCTCGTTCGTCGCGCCGTTCCTGTCGATGTTCGGCACCCTCGAAGTCGGCATGAGCCCGCTGCGCTTCGGCGTGTTCATGACCCTCACGTCGCTCAGCTCGATCGTGGTGACGACGATCCTCGCCCACTGGTCGGACACGCATCTGTCCCGGCGCACGATGCTGCTGCTGGGCAGCGCCGGCGGCGCGCTCGGCTACACCGGGTTTGCGCTCGTGCGCGACGTCTTCTGGCTGACCGTCATCGGGTCGACGCTGCTGGCCGTATCCGCCGTCACCTTTTCGCAGGTGTTCGCGTACGCCCGCGAGTTGCTGGGCCGGAGCGCCATTCCGAAGAGCGAGGCTCCGCTCTACATGAATTTCTTCCGGATGTTCATCGCCCTCGCCTGGACGTTCGGACCCGCCGTGGCGTCGTGGGTCATGGTGTTCTATTCCTATCGCGGGATGTTTCTCACCGCCGCGCTGCTGTTCGTCGCGCTCATGGCGGTCGTGCTCCGCTTCATCCCGCCGACGCCGCCCGCAAGCCGGCAGGAGACCGCCGCGCACACGCCGTTGCGTGATTCGCTGCGCCGGCCGGACGTCCTCGCGTACTTCAGCGGCTTCGTCCTGATCAGCGCCTGCGGCACGATCGGGTTCATGAACCTGCCGCTGCTCGTGTTGCAGCCCCTGCACGGCACGCCGCGCCACGTCGGCATCATCTACAGCCTGGCGCCGGTGTTCGAGCTGCCGTTGATGTTCTATTTCGGTCTGCTCGCATCGTCGGGAGACCAGACGCGGATCATCCGCCTCGGAGCGGTGATTGCCATCCTCTACTACTCGTCCCTCGTTTTCGTCGGGGCGCCGTGGCAAGTGTATCCGTTGCAGATTCTGGGCGCGGCGATGACGGCGATCAATTCGGGCGTCGCGATCACGTTTTTCCAGAACTACCTCCCCGGCCAGCCCGGCACGGCGACGAACCTGTACGCGAGCGCGCTGCGGGTCGGCTCGACCGCCGGGTACCTGCTCTTCGGCTCGCTCGCGTCGACGATCGGCTACCGCGGGGTGTTCGTGTTTTGTGCGGCGCTGAGCGTCACCACGCTGCTGCTGTTCCTGAACGAGCGGCGCCGGGCACGCGGCCGGTACCGGCCGCTGCTCGCCCCGGTGACCGGAGCGTGATTGGTCGTCGGATCGCGCGCGAGCGAGCGCCTGCGACCCGGCCCCATCCCTCAGCTGTTCGCCAGGCTCTGTATCGCCATTTCGCGACAGGCCTTCAGGTCGAGCTTCCCCGAGCCCAGCATCGGAATGTGCTCCACGCGGCGAATGATCTTCGGCACCCACAGGTTCGGCATGCCCGCGTCGAGCAGCCGGGCCCGCAGGTCGTCGTTCGTGACCGGCTCGGTCGTCAGGAGCACGAGCGCCTCGCCCTTGGTCGGATCGGGCACGCCAACCACCACGAGCCTCGGCCGGTCGGCCTGGTCCCACCTGAACACCTCCGCGATGGTCTGCTCGATCGTGACGTGCGGCACCATCTCCGCGCCGATCTTCGAGAACCGCGAGAGCCGGCCCTCGATGAAGAGGAATCCGTCCTCGTCGAACCGCCCGAGGTCGCCGGTGACGAACCAGCCCTCCTTGAAGGCCGCCCGCGTCTTCTCCTCGTCGTGCAGGTAACCGGGGAACACGTTGGCCCCGCGGAACAGCACCATGCCGGTTTGCGTGACCGCGAGTTCGCGGCCGGTGTCGGGGTCGACGATCCGCGCCGTCATCCCGGGGAACAGCCGTCCGGTGGAGCCCGAACGCTTGCCCGTCTGCGGCTCGGCCGTCGCGGTGGTGACCGGCGGATCGGGCTGGTTCACGTTCGTCACCGGTGTGGTCTCGGTCAGCCCGTAGCCCTGCAGGATCTCGATGTGGAACGTCTCCAGGAACGCGCGATAGAGGTCGTCCGGCAGTTTCTCCGCACCGGTGACGACGATGTCGAGTGACTTGAGCTCCGCCGGCTGCGCTTTCTTCAGGATCGGCCGGATGAAGGTCGGGGCACCCACCAGCACCGTGACGGATTCGTCGCGAATCGCGTCGATGATCTTCCGCGTGTCGAGCGGACTCGGCACGGTGACGACGCGGCAGCGGCGCAGCATCGGGAACCAGAGCGTGACGGTGAAGCCGAAGCTGTGGAACAGCGGCAGGCAGCCCATGAGCGAGCAGACCGGGGGCAGGATCGAGAGCGAAGAGATCTGGGCGCAGTTCGCCAGGATGTTCCGGTGCGTCAGCACCACGCCTTTCGGTTCGCCCGCGCTGCCGCTGGTGAACAGCAGCCCGACTTCCTCGCGGTCACCGACGTGCGGCAGCCCGAGGAGGCTGGCGACCCACTGGTTCGGCAGCACCCACGCCGCGAGCAGCCAGGGGATCATCGCCTTCTTGCCGCCGGCGGCGCGGAGCTCCTCCCGGACGTCGAGCGTGCGCTCCGGCCAGGGGAAGCCCGCCACCTTCGCCTTCATCGCCTCGGCGGAAATCACCGTCGTCACCTCCGCCAGCCGCATGCACGACGCGGCCGAAACCGCTCCGAGGGTGAAGTTCAGGTTCACCGGCACCTTTCCGGCGCAGATCACCGCCAGGTTGACGATGAACGAACCGGCCCCCGGCGGCAGCACGATCCCGATGCGCTTCTCCGGGATCGTCGCCCGGATGCGTTTCGCCAGCACCGCCGCGCCGGCGATCAGCTGCCCGGCCGTGAGCGGCCGCCGCTCGGCCGTCCGATCGATCACCAGCTCCAGCCCCGGCGCCTTGGCCAGGGACTGGACGCATTCGCGCGCCAGGTGGCGCGTGAGCACCGGTCGCTGCTCGAACGCCGCCGCCCCGAGATCGAGCAGCGCCTTGCGCGCCACCGCGACCGTCGCCTGCTCGGGCGGAATGGGCGGGCCGAACACGACCCACACGGGAGTCGGCATCAGCCGCGGCGATTTCCACAGGTACTTGTTGTCCGCGAAGGAGAACACGGACCCCCACAGGCCATCGATCGCCGCCGGGATCACCGGAACGCCGGCCTTGCGCGCGATGACTTCGAACCCGCGCTTGACCTCCATCAGCTGGCCCGTCCGCGAAATGTGCCCTTCGGGGAACACGCAGACCAGTTCGCCGTCGCTGGCGGCGCGGATCGCCCGCTTCATCCCCTCGGTCGGGTGCCGCGACGAGATCAGCAGCGCTCCGCTCCAGCGGAGGCAAAGGTCGAGAAACCAGTTGTCCTGCAGTCCCTGGAAGGCGACGAAGCGCATCCGCCGCGGGCAGGCCAGCTGCAGCACCACCACGTCGACATACGACAGGTGGTTGGCGATCAACAGCGCACCGCCCGACGCCGGAACATTCTCGGCTCCCGTGGCGCGCACGCGGTACAGCAATCGCGCCATCAGCTTGGCGACAAGCTCGAGGGGATACGGCAGATAGGAGCGCCGACGAAGAACCGGGGTACGCATGAGTCAGCAGTGTCCATGCCGACGAACGCCACCGGTTTTATCAAAGCTATTCTCGGGCGACGACGAAACTCACGGATACGGAGTCCCATCGAGCAGCAGGCGTTTGATGTAAAGCCGTTGCGCCGGGCTCACCGCCGCCTCGACTTCGAGCGTCTTGAACTGCGGCGTGCTCCGGCCTTCGGGAACATAGTAGCGCTCGATCCCGAAGCCGGACCCCAGGCCCGGGCTCGGCGAGCCCGGCTACATCAAACGCGGTTGGTCCGAGTGGCGCCGGTCGCAGACCGGCGCCACCTGGCCTCCGACTCACGTCGGCCAAACTCCCCACGCGGTCCGCCGCAGCGCGATCGCCTGCGCCCGGTTGTAGCCGGGCTCGCCGAGCCCGGCCAACATTTCCGGGGCTACGGAATCTTCTCCAGCTCCGCCTGCGACCACTCCTTGCGGTTGCCTTCCTTGTTCCGGATCGCGGTGACCTGGGCCGGGGTGATGGGACCGGCGGCGTTGTTCCACGCCTGCCGGACAAACGTCAGCACCGCCGCGATCCGGTCGTCGTTCCAGTTGTAGCCGGACCCCGCCACCTGACCAAACGCCGGCATCGTCGCGGCGCCAAACGACTTTCCCTTCGCCGTCAGCGGACCTTTCAAACCGTAGAGCACGATCCGGATCAAATGATCGGGCGTGCCGCGGACCCACTCGGAACCGGCCAGCGGCGGGTAAATCCCCTCGACACCCTGCCCCGCCGCCTGATGGCAGGTCGAGCAGACCTGCTCGAACTGCTTCTTGCCGAGGGCGACCGGGTCGACCTTGCGGACGACGACCCCGTTGGTGGGTTGCGCCGTTTCGTTGAATATATCGGCGTGGTAGCGTCCGGTGTAGCGATTGAGATACGTCGCCGAAAAAAAGATCACGCCGCTGAACACGAACAGCAGAATCAATGGCAGCATCCGGTAATGGCCGCCATCGGGGGGCCGGTTCTCGAACTGCGCTTCGTGCGCGTTGAGCAGGCTCTCGTCGGTGGCGCCGGCCTGCGGCAGCCGCGGATCGTCCGGCAGGGATGCGCTCATTTGCTTCCAGCCTCCTTGCCCGCCGCCGGCTCGACCGGACGCGCCTCGGGATATTCGTACGGGTGACTCGAGCTGAGCAGGAACGCAACCAGCGCCCGCGCCCGGCGCGTCGCCACCACCTCCACGTCCGGCGGCGGCGCCCACTGGCCGCGCAGTGCCACGGAGAAATCCGAGGGCTGCCGCCTCTCCAGCGAACGCTCCACAAACAGGAAACGATACGGGGGCATGCCGCCGGCTCCGGCATAGAGCAGCCGGTAAAGATCGTCCGCATCGAAGGCTTGCTTGCGATTTCCCACGTTGGCCAGGTCGGGGCCGATCCGGCTTTCGCCCAGCTGCACGTGCGGGTCGTAGATGTAGTCGCGGGCGACGGTCTGGCGGTCGCCCCACCCGCGCGCCTTGTCCGATCCGAAATCCGGTCGGCGCACCTGCCGCGTATGGCAGGTGGCGCACCCGAGATCCTCATACACCAGCTCACCCTGGACGGCGAGACCGGTGACCCGCAGCGGAAACGCCCTGCCCTCCTCCTCGTCGAAGAGGGGCGCGAGGCGGCCGAGCTGGTAGTTCGGCCACATCACCACGCCGGCCCAGGACAGCGCCAGCGCGGCGAACAACCCGAGGAAAAAACCGAAGCTGCTTTTCATGACGCCGCCACCTCCATCGGCGCCGGCTCCCGCAGCAGGCTTGCGGCCGGGACCGCCGGCTTCGTCAGGATCAGCCGGGCGAAATGCAGCGCCAGCACGGCATTGCCGATCAGCAGCACCGCCTGGCCCGCCGTCGCGATCAGCAGCCACGGCCGCGTCCGCGCGGCGATGTCGTCGAACGTCACCTTCGCGTCGAGCAGCCCCCGGCCCTGGACCACGCCGGCCGCAGCGAGTCCGGCCACGAGCGCCACGGTCCCGATCACCGCCGCGGCGTAATGCGCTCGCACCAGCGGCATCGACGGCCAGGGCTGGTTCGAGATTCGCGGCACGAGAAAATAGACGGCGCCGAACATCGTCATCGAAAACGCACCGGTCACCGCCAGCTGGCTCAGCGCCGGCGCCACCCAGGTGAACTGCGTCACTTCCGCCACGCTGCGAAACGCCACCACGGCGTCGGCGAATCCGCCGAGCACGTACGCCCCGGCGCCGAACGCGACGAACTTCAGCGCGATCCCGCCGCCCCGCCAGGCGTCCCGGAGATGGATCGCGACGACGATGTAATGGAACACGAGCAGCACGCACGAGACGATCGCCAGGCTCGGGATCCACGCGGGCACCGGGCCGCCGATCAGGTGCCGCCCGCCCGTCCAGCCGCCGACCACGAGCAGCGTCCAGAAGCTGATGCCGGCGAAATCGTACGCCGGGATGGGGCGGCCGGTGATCTTCGGCACCAGATAGTATGCCGCCGCCAGCGTGAGCGGCGCGAGCCAGAGCGTCCAGGTCGCCTGCGCGAACCAGGCGGCCGCGATCGCCTGAAGCACGCCGCGCAGCGGCAGCCACGCGAGCATCACCTGGGCGGCCGAGAACAACCACGGGAAGAGGAACAGCGCCGCCACGGCGTACCACTGCGCGGCGAACGCCCGCCGGTGAGCCCGCCCGGTCCAGGCGAGCACGCCCGGCATGGCGATCGCCGCATACGCGACCAGCAACAGCGGCTGCACGTACCGTGGCATATGCAGCAAAGGCACCGAGGAACCGTCGCCGATCGCGATCCCGAGCAGCCCGAGAGCGACGCCGGCGTTCCAGAAAAGCGTGCCGACCGTGACCCAATTCAGCGACCGCAGCGGCGATCCCCCGAGCCGGCCGAGCACCCACAGCGCGACGGCGAACCCGGCGTTCGCCGCCCAGCCGTAAACCAGCGCGGTCTCCTGCATGGCATGCATGCGTCCGTAGGTCAGCGGCGCCCAGTCGGCCAGAAAACCCGGGCTCAGCGTCTGCGTGATGTTGGCCAGCGCCAGCCCGCCCGCGGCGAGCACCCAGAGCAAGGCGAGCGCCAGCAGCAGCGACAGCGGCCAGCGCGCCGTCGTGTCGATCCCGGTGACTTCGGTGGAAGCGGTGCTCACGGCTTCTTCGCGTACTGCTGCACGGTCAGTTCCATCGCGCGGTCGATCGGCAGCTGCACCACGCCGGCCTTCTGGTCGACCCAGCCGTAGCTCGCCGCCTGCTTCGCCTGTTTCGCCTGGAGATCGGCGAGGATCTTTCGCCGCTGCTCGGGCGTGCGGATGCCGTCGTCCGGGAACACCCCGGTGTCGCGCGGCACGTACACGAAATACAGCACGACGAGAAACAGCGCGAACAGCGCGAAGATCGCCAGCACCGCGATGAGCGGCGCGCGACGCGGCGCGGTGGCCGGGAGGGCGGGATCCGGAGTCTCACTCATGATGCGTCAGGCATTCGTCGATCCGCGGATCGCGGATCGGAATCAGCTTGGTCCGGCCGAAACTGCGCAGGTACGCCCAGACGCAGACTCCGCCGATCCCCACCACGGAGGTCGCGACCCAGAGCAGCGTCGGCGACAGGAACGGCTCCGGGTTGCCCTGCGCGTCCTTGATCGCGGGCAGGATGTTGTAGCACATGTCGACCAGGATGATCGTGAGCACCCAGTACGCGATGCGTCGGATGATGTGCGGGGTGACCTTGAAGCGGTACGAGAGCAGCGCGCAGAACGGGACGACGAAATGCCCGAAGAGCAGGACCAGTCCGACGTACCACCACTGGTTGGTCGTGCCGTCGACGTTCAACTCGCGCAGGTTGTACCAGAACGTCTCCTCCGGGACATTGGCGTTCCAGATCAGGAAGTACTGCGAGAACGTGATGTACGCCCAGAACACCGTGAACGCGAGCATCAGCTGGCCGATGCTGTGCAGGTGATTTTTGTTGAGGATGCCGCCGTAGTCGCCGCGGTTCGCCAGCCAGACCATGATCACGACGCCGCCGCACAGCGCCCCGCGAATGCAGTTCGCGAAGAACCACACGCCGTACATCGTCGAGAACCAGTGGTACTCCAGGCTCTTCACCCAGAGGATCGCCGCAATCGTCAGCGAGAGTCCGCCCAGCGGAATGCCCATCGCCGCCGTGACGCGGTTCATGCGCGTCCAGCGCGGATCGCCATCGGCGTCCTGCGCGAACGACGCCTTCCGCAGCCGCGCGGACAGCCAGATCCAGAGTCCAAAACACAGCGCCGTCACCGCCACGAACACGTGGTAGTTGAGCAATCCCTCCTTCTTCACATAGAGCGGATCGTGCCCGACGACGTGGCCGCCGTGCATCTCGTGCGCGAGATCCATCCACGGCCAGACGAGGTCGCGCCGGAACAGCGAGGCGATCAGCAGCGGGAGGAACAGCACCGCCAGCCATTTGAACGCCACCAGCCCGTGCTCCCACTGGCGCCGGATCACCACCGACCACGAGGCGTCGAAAATGTGGTGGATGAAGATCATCATCAGCATGCCGATGGCGATCGCGGTCCAGTAGGTCAGCCCGACCAGCCAGGCGTACGCGACCCGCTGGCCGCCGGAAGCGAAAATGCCGATAAGCGTCACGCCGATGCCGGCGAGACCCACGACGAGCGCCCGCGGGGCGTTTGAGGCGGCGGAGCCGGCGGGCAGCGCCGCGGGGGCGGGGATGGCGTGCGTGCTCATGGCAGGCCGAGGGTTCGGCGCGCCGCGGCGTCGGCGACGTCGGCCGCGGAACCGGTTTGCGCACGCTGCAGGGCGCGGACGTAGAGGATCACCGCCCAGCGCTCCTCGGGCAGCAGCTTGTCGCCATACGGCATCATGGTGTTCTTGCCGTGCGTGATCGTGTTGAAGATCTCGCCTTCCGCCATTTGCCGCAGGCGGTCGTCGTGGTACGACGGCGTGGCGCCCATGCCGTACGGCTTCGTGATGCCGTAGCCGTCGCCCACGGCTCCATGGCAGGGCCGGCAGTAGATCTCGAACCGCTCGCGCCCATGCGCCATCAGCTTCGCGTCGACCACGATGCCGGGGGGGAATCCGCGAACCCAGGATCCGTCCGGCATCTTGCCGGTGGCGAGCGCGTCCTCGGGCAGCGCATCGCGCGAGACGACGTGCGCCGGCAGCGGCCGGTCCGCGCGACCGTCGCTGAAGAACGCGCTCGTCGCCTGCGGCTTGTATTTCGACTGCCGCTTCATTCCGGGAAAGGCCCACTCCGGGAACACGTCCATCGGCGGATGCGTGAACTTCGTCCCGCGCAGTCCCAGCACCGAGACGGCGAGGACGACGAGAAAGACGGTGAGAAGGTAGACGTTGCGCATCAGGATTTCGCCGGTCGTGCGGGCGAAGGGTTGAAGCAGCTCGAGACGTTCGCCGGCGTGCGGAAGGTCCCGCGCTCGGGCGAAATCCTAAAGCGCGGATCCGCGGTTCGAGGCAAACGCACCGGCACTATCCACGCGGCGCGGTTCAGCCGCGTGTCGGAACCGGGCGCCTCGGTGCAGGATCGAGAATCGTTCATGGCTTCGGCTTCGTTTTCACGTCGCGACACGCGGCTCAGGGCTCCAGGTCCGTGATCTCCCTGCCGCCGATCCGCTCGAGCAGGGCCTTGGTGTTCTCGGCGTTGAACCGCGGGTCGCGCGCCTCGATCACGATGAAGAACAGGTCGTCCATCCCGCGCCGGATGTGCTGGTACTTGAGCACCGGATGATAGTGCATCGGCAGCTGGTTCACGAGGAACATGCCGATCAGCGTCGCGAACGCGGTGAAGAGGATCGTCAGCTCGTAGGAGACGGGGAACGCGAACATCGGGCTGAAGAACGGCTTGCCGCCGACGATCAGCGGATAGTCGAACTGGTCCATCCACCAGATCATGATCATGCCGGTGCAAAACCCCGTGATGCCGCCGACGAGCGAGATCCGGGGCACGATCGAGCGCTTCAGGCCCATGGCCTTGTCCATGCCGTGCACCGGACACGGCGCGATGCACGTCCCAGTTCCGGTAGCCGGCATCGCGCACCTGCTCGGCGGCGTGATACACCGCCGCGGGGGTGTCGAAGGTGGCGATCAAGCCGTAGGAGGAAGCAGCCATGTTCAAGCGTGGGTGCTGGTGCCCGCCTCGCGCGACGCCGGGTCGCCGAAGCCCGTCAGATGGGTGCCGCGGTGCACGTCCGCCTGCGGCGTGACCGCCTTCAGCTCGGCCATCGGCATGATCGGCAGGAAGCGGATGAAGAGCAGGAACAGGACCGAGAACACGCCGAAGGTCCCGAAGAAGGTGAAGATCTCGACGATCGAGGGCGAGTAGTAGCCCCAGCTCGACGGCAGGAAATCGCGCGCCAGCGAGGTGACGATGATCACGAACCGCTCGAACCACATGCCGACGTTCACGAAGATCGACAGCACCCACACCATCGTCGTGTTTCGCCGCACCCATTTGAACCAGAAGAACTGCGGCGTGATGACGTTGCAGCTGATCATGATCCAGTAGGCCCAGGCGTAGTTGCCGAACGCGCGGTTGATGAACGTGAAGCCTTCGTACGGATTCGCGCTGTACCACGCGATGAAGAACTCCATGGCGTACGCGTACCCGACCATGCTGCCCGTCGCCAGGGTGATCTTGCACATGCAGTCGATGTGGTACTGCGTGATCAGGTCCTCGAGCCGGTAGATCGCGCGCAGCGGCAGCATCAGCGTCAGCACCATGCCGAAGCCGGAGAAGATCGCGCCCGGCCACGAAGTACGGCGGGAAGATCGTCGTGTGCCAGCCGGGCAGCAGCGAAACCGCGAAGTCGAACGACACGATGGTGTGCACCGAGAGCACCAGCGGCGTCGAGACGCCGGCGAGGATCAGGTACGCCATCTCGTAATTGCTCCAGTGGCGGTTCGAGCCGCGCCAGCCCATCGCGAAAAGCCCGTAGAAGAACGAGCGCAGCTTGTGGCCCGACGCATAGAACCGGTCGCGCAGCATCGCCAGGTCGGGGATCAGTCCGATGTACCAGAAAAGCACCGACACCGTGCCGTAGGTCGACACGGCGAACACGTCCCACTCGAGCGGCGAACGGAAGTTCTGCCAGACCCAGTTCGAATTCGGCAGCGGGAATAGGAACCACGCGTACCAGACGCGGCCGACGTGGAAGACCGGGAAGATCGCCGGCGCAGACCACGGCGAAGATCGTCATCGCCTCGGCGGCAGCGGTTGATCGAGGTGCGCCACTTCTGCCGCAGCAGGCACAGGATCGCCGAGATCAGCGTGCCGGCGTGGCCGATGCCGATCCAGAACACGAAGTTGACGATGTCCCACGCCCAGTTGACGGGGCTGCGATGGCCCCACACGCCGACGCCGGTGGCGACCAGGTAGGTCAGGCCGGCGACGGTGAACGACGCGACGAAACACGCGACGATGAAGCAGCACCCACCACCAGCCGGGCGTCTTCCCCTCGATGATGCCGCAGATCTTGTCGGTGATCCAGGCGAAGCTGCGGTCGTTCAGCACGAGCACCGCGCGCGGCACCGCGGCGGGCTGAACCTCCTGCAGGATCGCCGGACCGGCGACCGTGTGTTTCGCGGGCGACATCAGGAACGCGCTCCTTCGCCGCTCGGCTCCGCGCCGTGGTGCGGCTCGTTCTTCCGGTTGTACTCGACGCGACTGAGGGGCAGCTGGCGGTAATCCGGCATGCGCGGGTTCGGGTTGCGGAGCTTGCCGAGGTAGGTCGTCCGCGGCCGGGTGTTCAGGTAGCCGAGCACGGAGTAGTCCTGGTCGCGCGCCTTCAGCCTGCGACACGCGCGCTCTCGGGATCGAGCAGGTTGCCGAAGACGATCGCCTCGACCGGGCAGGTCTGCTGGCAGGCGGTCTTGATCATCCCGTCCGGCACCACGATGTCCTCGGGGCGGCCGGCCTGGGCCGTCTTCACCCTGTGCTGAATCTTGCGCGTTCTCGATGCGCTGCACGCAGTACGTGCACTTCTCCATCACGCCGCGCATGCGCACCGTGACCTCGGGGTTCTTCACCATCTTGAGCAGTTCCGGCATCCCCTCCGGACCGAGCGGCCCCAGGTAGAGGCTGTCGAGCTGCCGCGTCGTTGAAGTCGAAGAAATTGAACCGCCGGACCTTGTACGGGCAGTTGTTGGCGCAGTACCGGGTGCCGATGCAGCGGTTGTAGGCCATGACGTTGAGGCCCTCGTCGTCGTGCACGGTCGCGTTGACCGGGCACACCGTCTCGCACGGGGCGAGCTCGCACTGCATGCAGGCCACCGGCTGCAGCGAGACCTGGGGATCCTCCGGCAGCTTGGCGTTGCCCTCGCCGCCGAACGCCGCGGCATCGGCCTCGCCGTCGGAGTAATACCGGTCGATCCGGATCCAGTGCATCTCGCGGCCGCGCAGGACCTGGTCCTTGCCGACGATGGGGACGTTGTTCTCCGCCTGGCAGGCGACCACGCAGGCGTTGCAGCCGATGCAGGTGTTGAGGTCGATCGACATGCCCCACTGATGCGTGCCCGAATGCAGCGCGTTGGGGCCGCCGAAATCCGGCGTCTTGTAGAGCGAGTTGCCGCGCGGGATGAGCGTGACCTGTTGGGCCGGCGTCATCTCCTCGCCTTTCTCGCCCAGGATCGACGGACTGTGCGACTCCAGCCCGAAGGCGTGGACGTACGCGGGATTCTCCAGGTACTCGCCGGTGTTGGCCTCGCGGATGATGTCGCGGCCCTCCATCGACCAGTGTTCCTGCGTGTTCGCCAGCCGGTAGATCTCGCCTGTGACCACGAGCGAGCCGCCCGTCGCCACGTGCGGCGCCGCGGCCGTGCGGATACGATAGAAATCCTGTCCGGCGCCGCGGCCGATGTGTCCGGCATGGGTCCGGCCGTAGCCGAGCGGCAGGATCACGGTGTACGGCGCCAGCCCCGGTTGGATGTGAATCGGGCCGCGCACCGTGCGGCCGTTCACGGTCAGTTCCGCCATTCGCGCCAGCTCCTTGCCCTGATGGAACTCCGCCGCCTCCACCCGCGCGACCTGCAGCACGGACGGCTTCGGATAAACACCGAGCTCCCGCGCGAGCCGCGGACTGATCAGGATCGCGTTGTCCCACGTCAGCCGCGTGATCGGATCCGGCAGTTCCTGCAGCCAGCCGTTGTTGGCGAACCGGCCGTCCTCGACCTTGTAGTCCGCCACGAACCTGACTTCCAGGTTCGTCCGCGAAAACGTCTCCGGCTTCGGCGCCGCGCCGAGGGAATGAAGGGCCGCCGCCTGGTTGTACACGACCGCCACCGGCCGGCGGGCCGAGCCGGCCAGCAGTCCGTCGTGCAGGAACTGGCGGAACGTCGCCTCCGCGTCGCCGCCGCTCAGCGCGGTGATCGTCTCGAATACGAGGGAATACGGATCCGGATTCGCCACGCCGACGAGACGGGCGATCACCTCGAGCTCCGTCATCCCGCCGAACAGCGGCAGGATCATCGGCTGGATCGGGACCACCGTGCCGTCGATCGTCCGCGCGTCGCCCCACGATTCCAGATAATGCGCCGCGGCCAGCACCGTCGCGTCCTTCGAAACCACGGACGTTTCGTCCACGTGATAACCGAGCCGGACGACATTCCGGACCGACTTTTGCAGCGCCGGCCAGTCGAGGTCGACGGGGGCGTTGTACGCCGGATTGCCTCCGAGAATCACGAGCGTGTCGATCGCCCCGGCGCGGATCGCCGTCGCGAGCCCGTGGAGCGAGCTCGCCTCCCCCGGTTCCGCGGGCACGAATTCGATGGTCGAGCCGATGCCGCCGAGCGCCGCGTTCATGGCGTAGGCCAGCACGTGGACCGACTCGGGCAGGTGCGCTCCGGCCACGACGACACTCGCGCCGCGATGCTCGCGCAGATCGGCCGCACAGGCATCGACCCATTTCGCCAGTGCCGGATCGAGGTTCGCCGCCAGCGGCGCGTAGGCCTGATCGTCGGTGACCTCGGACCGCCAGCGCCGCGGCGAGCGCCGGCAAGCTGCTGCTCGCCAGCCGCAGCCGGTGATCCGCCATTCCGCCGGTGATCGTCAGCCCGCTTTCCGCCACGTAAAGCCGGTTCATCCGCTCGGCGTCGTCCTTCGACCAGACGCGCCGCCCGTTCGCGAAGTCGCGGGCATAATACAACCCGCCGCCCTCCGGTCGCAGGAAATCAGCCTCGAGCGACACGATCCGCCTCGCCTTCGCGAACCGGTACAGCGGTCGGACGGCCTGGCCGAACGCCGCGCGCGCCGCCCCGGCCGGCGGCTCGTCGGTCACCGGCTCGTATTCCGCCCAGACCGATCGTGGAAAACGCGCCCGAACCTGGGCGAGCAGCCGGGCCCTCGTGGGCGAACTCGATTCCTCCGCCAGGAACGCGAGGCCCGCGCCGCCGCGCGCCGCATGGTCGTTCCCGATTTTCGCCAGCAGATCGTTGACGTCGGCGACGTTCAGCTTGCGCTCGCCCCGCGTGTGCTCCGTCGCCCGCTCCGGATCGTACAGGTCCAGCACGGACGCCTGCGCCAGCAGCGACGCGCCGCCACCGTGCGGCGAATACGTCGGATTGCCCTCGAGCTTGGTCGGACGGCCCTGGTGCGTCTCCGCCAGCAGCGGGATGGCCGAGCGGCGCAGCGGCATCGCCGTGGCGAAGTAGAGCGGCAACCCGGGAATCACACCCTCGACCGACTTGCCGTAGGGCAGGATGTAGCTCTCGGGCCGGCGGCAGCCCGCGAGACCGACTCCGCCGAGGGCGAACGACGCCGCCATCAGTTTCATGAAGCTGCGGCGATTCACGCCGTCCAGTTCCGCGGCGCCGTCCGGAAATTCGCGCTCGAGCTTTGCCCGGAAACCCGGTGTGTCGGCCAGCTCGTCCAGGCTGCGCCAGTACTTCGGGCCGGTCAGCTCGCGTTCCGTCGGTGCGGGATGTTCGGGCCGGCGTTTCATCGGTGGCAGCCCGTGCAGCTTTGCGGCGGCTTGATTTTCCAGTCGTGCACGAACTTGAGTCCGGCCGCGTCGCCGCTGCGCGCCGCAATGGTGACGGAATCGAGATTGTAGACGTCGCCCGGCTCACGCACCCGGAGCTCCGGCGTGCGATGGCACTGGAGACAGAAGCCCATGCTGAGCGGCTGCACCTCGCTGACCGTATCCATCTGGTTCACATTGCCGTGGCATTCCACGCAGCCCACGCCGCGGTTCACGTGGATGGCATGGTTGAAATAGGCGAAATCCGGCAGCTCGTGGATCTGCACCCACGGAACCGGCTCGCCCGACTCGTAGCTTTGCCGGACCGGCGCCAGCAGCGGACTGTCCTTCTTGACGATGCTGTGGCAGTTCATGCACGTCTGGGCCGTCGGCAGATTCGCGAAGTTCGCCTTGTCGACGTCGTTGTGGCAGTACCGGCAGTCGATCCCAAGCTGCCCGACGTGCAGCGCGTGGCTGTACGGCACCGGCTGGACCGGAGCGTAGCCCACCCGCGTGTACTTGGGCGTCATGTAGTACGTGACTCCGGCGGTGGCGATTCCGCCGAGCACGCAAAGATAGACCACGATCTGGAGCGGCAGCTTGTTCGCCGACTTCGGAAAGAGGTTCGACATGAGCCAGGAAGTGGACGGTCAACCGAAGGCTCAGACCGAGTCGGACCGGCGGGCGATGGCGCGGGGCTCCACGCGCAGCGCGATCCGCCCGCGGGCTCCGGGACGCTCGGGAACGGCAGCCGGCAACGCGGACCTCAGGAAGGATCGGGGGGCAAGGCCCGCGATGACGGCGAGACCGGCCAGTTTGCCGAGGAAGCTTTTCCGGGAGGAATCGTGACTCACAGGGGAAAGGGAAAACGGGAAAATCGTGCCCAAGGAAGGCGCCGCTGTTTCGCTTGTAAACCAAAATTTAACGCATTTTTTGCGACCAAAAATTGCGCAGCCGGGCCGAGCCGGAATTTCGCTGAACGGGCGGACATCGACCGCGGTTTCGGCGTTTGGTTCACATGCAACGCGCGAACCATCAACTTGCGGTGTTGGATTGCCGTAGACGTCGCGCCCCCCGCAGGCCGCCTGCTTGCAGGCGCCCCGTCGGCTCGCCCGCGCCGCGCGCCAGATCTCAACCCGTGAAACCACGGATCGCGCGGATGGGCACGGATCCATCCGTGGTAATCGGTGCGATCCGTGGTTGATGGATCAGCGATCCCGACCTTCCGGATCAGTGTGCATTAGTGTGCATCAGTGGTTCATCCCGTCTGCTCCGCTCCTGCTCCCTGCTCCCTGCTCCCTGCTGCGTCTCGCGCAGCGCGCATCTCCGCGTTCTCCGCGTCTCTGCGGTTCAATCCCGCCCGATCCGTTTCACCGGCCCGTCCTCCGTGTCGCTGTGTCTCCGGGTCAAGATCTCCCATCCGTTTTACCACAAAGGCACAGAGGTCACAGAGTCGACCCGACCGCCTGGAGCCAGCGTCCGCGTAGGCTGCGAGCGAGCTCGCGCGGATTGGACGGGGTCTCGTTCGAACCGCGCCAGCGAGCTGGCGGCCTACTCCCGAACCTGCGTCCGCGCCCGGCCGTGCGGCCCACCGGTCCTGCTCCCTGCTCCCTCCCACCTCACGCCGGCCGTGCGGCCCACCGCCCGTGCCTCTGTGGTCCAAATGTTCCGATCCGATTTTCCGTCGGGTTCGAACGACGTAGCAGGTTCGCGTGGTTTTGTCCTGCTCCTTGCACCCTCCTCCTCGGCCGGCGCGCTCGTTCCTGCTCCTTGCTCCCTCGCGCCTCGCGCTCGGACTCGGCCCGCGGGCTAGCTGACGAATACGCCGTCCCGCATCGGGCGCACGGTGTCGCAGCGGCCCGCGATATCCGGGTTGTGCGTCACCAGCACGACCGCCTGGCCGTTGTCCTTCGCGAGCTTCGTCAGCAGATCGAACACGATCGCCGAGTTGGTCGCGTCGAGATTGCCGGTCGGTTCGTCGGCCAGGATGATCGTCGGCTGGTTGGCCAGAGCCCGGGCGACCGCGACGCGCTGCTGCTCGCCGCCCGACAGCTGCGTCCCGAGCCGGTGGGTCTTGTCGCCCAGCCCGACCGCCGCGAGCAGGCCCTGCGCCCGGTCCGTCATCTCCGCCGCGCTCCAGCGGCCGAGTTTCCGCATCGGCATCATCACGTTGTCCAGCGCCGAGAACTCCTGCATCAGGAAGTGAAACTGGAAAACGAAACCGATATGGGCGCAGCGCGCGGCGGTGCGCTCGAGATCGCTGCTGTTCGACATCAGCTGGCCGTTGATCCAGACGTCGCCCTCCTCCTGCCGGTCGAGCAATCCCAGCAGGTACAGCAGCGTGGATTTCCCGCAGCCCGACGGACCGACGATCGCATAGACCTGCCCCCGCTCCGCGTCGAACGACACGCCCCTCAGCACATGCACGCGCCCCTCGTTCTGGCCGAGGTAGCGGTGAATATTGCTGCAGCGCAGCGCCAGGTTCGCGGGGAGATCGGATGTGGTGGAAGGCGGCATGAGGCACTCGAGCTGGGAGCAGGCCCAAAGGAGCAGGGAGCAGGATCGGAACCTAGCTGAAATTTACCCGGCGGCTTTGGATCAGCTTCATGATGCGTTTGGAAAGTCGTTTGGCGTCGCTGATCACCGCAACAGCATCTTCAGGCTTCAACAGCCCGACACGGCGCGCGACATAGGTCTGCGATCGAACCTCGCCGCAAGACCCCTTTGCGATGAACAGGAATCGAATGAACTCCTGATTCGAGTCGCGCTCGTACCCCTCCGCGATGTTATTCGACACCGAAACCGAGGCTTCCTGGATCTGCCCGCGGAATCCGAAATCGCGGCAGTCGCGGAACAATTCGTACACGCGCGCCGCCAACTCGACCGCTGCCTGCCACACCTCGAGATTCTCAAAAGTATCGTCGTCCATGGGCCGCCTCGGTTCCTGCTCCATGGTGCTCCTTAGTGGTTTGGATTCCTGCTCCCTGCTCCCTCGCTCCTGCTCCATTGGGCCTTCGCTAGCTTGGCTTCCTTCTCCCTGCTCCGTCGTTCCTGCCCCATGGTGCTCCTTAGTGGTTTGGATTCCTGCTCCCTGCTCCTTGGTTCCTGCTCCATGGTGCTCCTCATTGCCTTGGCTTCTTGCTCCCTGCTCCTTCATCCCTGCTCCACGGTTTGGTTGTTCGCTCTCACTGCGCCGTTCCCCGGATGACGTCTCCCGGTTCCAGCAGCGCGGCGCGGCGGGCGGGCACCAGGCTGGCGATCATCACCATGACGACGGCGGTGAGCACGGCCGCCACGTAATGCCAGATCGACCACGCGACGATGAAGGTGTCCGTCGCGAAGATTCCCCGGATCCGGATCGGCATCTGCGACACGCCGTAGGTGATCGCCGCCCCGAGGATGCAGCCGACGACCGTGCCGATCGCCAGCACGATCACCGCCTGCCAGACGAAGATCTGCGAGATGTCCTTCCGCTCGTAGCCCATCGACCGCAGGATCGCGATCTCCTTGGTCTTTTCCATCACGATCATCGCGAGCGTGTTGAACATCGCCAGACCGGCGATGAGGGTGAACACGGAGACGGTGATCGCGCTCGAGATCCGGAGTGCGCGGAACACCTCGAGCCAGGTCTTCTCGCGCTCCTGCCACGGTTTCGCGGTGTGCTGCAGCACCTCCTCGAGCTGGGCCGAGTCCTCCACCGCGCGGTCCTTGTCGAACAGATTGATCTGGATGAACGACGCGCCGGTCGGCTTCTTCAGCAGCGAGCGGGCTTCGCTCATGTTCAGGTAGATTCGCATCCGGTCGATGTCGCTCACGCCGGTCTCGTAGATCGCGCTGACCCGGTACCGGCGCTGCTGGCCGAGAGTCTCGAGCAGGAACGAGTCGCCCACCGAAAGCTGGAGCCGCGAGGCCATTTCGCGACCGAGCAGTGCCCCGCTCGGCTGCCGGGTGAACGAGGCGGGGTCGCCGAGCACGATCTGGCTCTTCAGGTCGGACACCTTCGTGTGCTGGTCGAAATTGATGCCGTAGACGCGGACCGAGTCGCTGCCGAGGGCGCTGCGAATCGTCACCGGACCCGTCACCACCGTGGAAATACCCGAGATGTTCGGAAACTTCCGCAGCGCGGCGATCACCAGCCCGGGCTCCTGGATGCCCTCGATGTACTTGCGGCCCTCCTTGTGCTCGATCATGAACCGGCCGCCGTTGCTCGCCGCCATGCTCCGCAACGTGTCCTGGATCTGATCCTGCACGCGGATCGCCCCGTCGGTGCCGAGGATCGTCTTGATGAAGAACTGCTCGAACCCGCTCGTCGTCGCCTGCGTGACCACGAACAGGCCCACGCCGAGGATGATGCACGACAGGCTCATCGCCATGGCGCGCTTCTTCGCCGTGAGAAAGCGGAAGGCGATGCGGAGATTCGGAGACATGGGTCGAACAGATCGAGTGGCGTGGCCGGTTCAGGCAGCAGCGGCAATCATCGCGCGGCCCAGGAACATGCTCGTTCCACCGGAGCGCCAGCAAGCTGGCGGCCTACGCTGATGATCGATTGCCGGGGTAGGCCGCGAGCTTGCTCGCGCGATTCCTTCATGAACCGTCGTCATGGCCGCGCCCGCACCGCTCACATCGACGGGACAACTTCCGCGCTGACGCGATCGCCGTCGCGGAATCGATCGAGCTCGTCGACGATGACTTCGTCGCCGGCCTTGAGCCCCTTCAGCACCTCGACTGCCGTCATGCTGACGTATCCGGTTTCCACCGTGCGGAGATGAACGCGCCCGTCCGCGACGACGAGGACATTGCTGCCGAACAGCGCCCGACGCGGGATGATCGCCTTCGCTTCGCGCTCGCCGACGACAATGCTCACCTCGCCCGTGATGCCGGGGATGAGCTTCGCCTTGTCGATCTTCACGTCGAGGTGGACGATGTACCGCTGCGTTTCAGGGTCGGCCGTCGGGAGAATTTTCGTGACGGTCGCGTCGTACTGCCAGTTGCCGTAGCCGAGAAACCGGACCGAAGCCTTTTCGCCGAGTTTGATGCCGGCGAAGTTTTCCTCGCTGATCTTCGCCTCGACCGTGCGGCTCGTCGAAATCAGGACCGCGAGCGGCGAACCGGCGCTGATCAGGTCACCCGGACGCGCGTACACCGCCGACACGACGCCCTCGAACGGCGCGGTGATCGTCATCTTCTCGAGCTGCCGCTGCTTCACCTTCAGCGTGTTTTCGTAGGTGGCGAGCTGCTGCGCGTTGGCGACATTCTCGAGCGCGAGCTTCTGCTCGATCTGTTTCACGCCGCGCCGCTGCTTTTCCAGCTCCGCCGGCGGGTAGTTGCCCGCCTTCGTCAGTCGCTCGAAATTCTGCAAGTTTTCCCGGGCGGTTTCGAGGTCGAGCTTGATCGCCGAGCCGACGGCAATGCGCTTCTTCGCGGCATCGAAGTCGCTCTGCAGCTGGTCGATCTCGAGCTGGAGGTCCGTCGGGTCGATCTGGACGAGGAAGGCGCCGGCCGGGAAAAGCTTGCCCGGATCGAGGTCGCTCTTGATCACGCGACCGCCGATTTCGCTCTTCAACTCCATCTGGTACTCCGCCTGCACGGTCACACTTCCGGGCACCAGATCGACGGCCTGGCCCTCGGTGACCTTCGCGACCTTCGCGGTCGGCCGCAACAAGATGCTCGCCGCGAAGCCAAGGACGATCAGGGCGGCAATGCCTATCAGGATTCGGTTTCTCATCGGTACTGTGACGGGAGATTCGCCAAGGCCGGATCTTTCATGATGGTCGACAGCAGGTCCGCGACCTTCAGCATGTAGTCGTACCGCGCGCCGTACGCGTTGATCCGGGCGTCGTAGAAGTAAAGCTGGGCGGAATCGACGCCCGCTTCGGAGGTCAGCCCGCGCTTCAGGTCTTCCTTGGTCGCGACGTACGTGTTGCTCGCCGCCTCCAGCTGCTTTTCGACGATGGCGAGGTTGCGCGCCGAAAACTCGATCTGCTTCTTCTTGTCGCGCACGGACTGCACCAGATCCTCGGTCGCCTCACGGTAACTCTGCTCGAGTTCGCGGCGGCGGGAGAGCGAGATCTTCTTGCTCGCGCGGGTGGAGAAACTGTCCCAGATCGACCAGTTCACCGAAATGCCGGCGTACACTTCGCGAATCTCGTAAGGCACCTCCTGGCCGTAAACGATCCGCTGTTGATCCTGCGTCACCGCGACGACCGCATTCACCTTCGGCTTCAGCCGGGTGGCGGCGATCTTGTAGTTGAGTTTCTCGATGTCGATCTGTCGCCGCATGTTCCTCAGCACGTAGGTGTCGAAGTCCGGTTGCCGGTTGAACTCTGTCACGACGCTGCTCACCTCGTCGGAGGTCACGGTCACGGCTGGGATCGCATCCGGGATGGCATCATCCGCGGGCGCAGGTCTTCCGGTGAGCTTGGCGAAATACCGCCTGTAGCCGTCGTAGTCGTCCGCGGCGCGATCCGCAGACAACCTCGCCTGTTCTGCGGTGATCGTCGGCCCGAACATGTCCGCCTCGGAGATCACGTTCTTTTCCCGCTTGGTGCGCGCGATATCGAGCTGCGCGTCCGCGATCTGCTGGTTGAGCTGCGCGCGCTCGAGCGCGGCCTTCCGCAGGACGAGATTCAGGTACGCGGTGCGGATTTCGCTCGCGAGCAATCGATAGGTCTCGGCGGTCTGGCCCTGCGCGATCTTCTGCTGCAGCTCGTAGATCCTGGTGTTGTTCTTGAGCGCTCCCCACGCAAACACGGGCTGGTTGATCGAGAAATTGTAGCCAAGGCGGTTACCTGTTGCGACCGTGCCACTGACCAGCCGGTATTGCCGGTCCCAAGGGTAGTAGCTGAAGCCACCGCCAGCCGAAGGAAGCTGTCCCGCGCGAGCGGCGATCCGGCTCTGTTCGGCGATCGCCTCTTCGGCGTTGCGCAGGATCATCCGCGGCGACTGCTTGAGCGAAGACTCGAGGATCGACTGCAACTCCGGGAAATAGCTCTCCGGGAGGGGCAAGGCGGTATTCGGCGCGGGTTGCGACCAGAGGGCGGGCAGAAATCCGACGGCCATGCTGGCGAAGGCGAAAAGGCGAATACGGCGTTGCATTTAGGAGTGGGTGGTCGGTGAGAGACAATCACTGGCGGCTCAGCGTCTGAGCGTGGCACGGTGGGATGCAGTCGGAAGCCGGATGGTTCCGTCGCGGTTGTTGAGAAGGCCGGGGCGCGCGTAACCGGGCAAGCTCAAAGTCTTGCTTCTGCCGGTGCTGGACAACCTGTCCGCCAGCGTGGTCCTCGTCAGCATTTGGCCCTACGACCACCGAGCCGCTCCGACCCGCCACTCGGCAGTCCCTCCTCCGTGTCTCCGCGTCTCTGCGGCCAAGATTTCCGATCCGTTTTACCACAAAGGCACAGAGAGTCGCAGAGTCGACCCTGCCGGCCTGGAGCCAGCGTCCGCGTAGGCTGCGAGCTCGCTCGCGCGGATTGGACGCGGTCTCGTTCGAACCGCGCCAGCGAGCAGGCGGCCTACTCCCGAACCCGAATCCGCGCCCGGCCGTGCGGCCCACCGGTCCTGCTCCCTGCTCCCTCCCACCTCACGCCGGGCGGCGGCCCACCCCCCTGCTCCCTGCTCCGCGACCCTTGCTCCCTGCTCCTTCCCTCTTCGCGCGCCTCGCGCTTCGCCCTTTACGCGTCCACTTCGCTTGTGCGCTTCACCCGAACAGAAACCGGAATACCTCCGCGATTTTCCGACAGGTTTGGATTCGACGCGAACGGGAAACGGCTCCCAGCGAGCGCCCGAGCTTTGTCTTCGGGATGAAGTAGATGCGAGAGCAGTCGATCACGGTTGGATGATCGAAGCCGTCTGCCTCATCGCAGACGATCTCGAACGGACGAATCGCTGCCGCCGGACGTTTCGTGGACCCGAACAGGACGTTTACAGCAGCACGGTTGGAATCCGCGCACGCCTCGTCGTTCGACAGGACGATCAAGGGGTGACCATGCGGGTCCTTCGCATCGCCCGAACTCATCCAAGTCTCCCACTGCCGACTCATTCAGGCCGATCAGGGCTCAAGGCCGCCAGTCGGTTGGCTCGTGCGTACTCCTGCGGTGTTTCCGCAACCGCGAAATAGCCCGCCGGTCGTTGCGGGATCGGGTCCGGCACAATGTACTCGCTGATTTGCACGAAGCGGGCGCCGCGACGGATGATGACCGGCTCACCCTTGTCGAGCACGCGGTCCATCAAACGCCCGAGTTTCGGTTTGGCGGCTGAGACGGTGAGGTAGTCCATCGGTCTGATTTTGGACCTACTTTCGGACCGCACGGAGCCCCTGTCAAGTCGCCGGCGCCGGCAGGTTTCGGGTTCCGAAGCAAACCGTATCGACCTATTTTTGAACCGCGGAGAACGCAGAGGGCACGGAGACCGGCTGCCATGAGTCGGGTCCCAGCCCGGTGCGGTAGATTGCCTCTGTGGACTCTGCGGCCTCCACAGTGAAAAGGCGGCCGCGGGTCACCGCCTGCTGATCCGACTGCTCTGACCGGACCCTCGGGCCCTCGGCTCGAACTCTCAACTCTCAGCCGTGGGCTGCTGCGTCTTGCTCGACACGCTTCTCGGCGTTCTCCGCGATCTCTGCGGTTCAATCGTTCCGTTCCGGTTTACGCGTTCCGAATTCCGAATCGAGTGCGGCCCAGTCGGACCCGGATTTTCACCGCAGAGGGCGCAGAGTTCCAGGGGAGGAATCAGATCCTTGGCAGATCGGGATCACGACCATCCGGATTAGTGCGCGTTAGTGGTTCATCACGGCTCGGACTCGGCTCCGCCGTCGCCGCCCTGCTCCCTGCTCCCTCGCGCTTCGCCCGGTCCGGTCCTGCTCCCTGGTCCTTGCTCCGTAATCCTTGCTTCCCGTTCGTCGCTCCCTGCTCCCTGCTGCGTCTCGCGCAGCGCGTATCTCCGCGTCTCTGCGGTTCAATCCCGTCCGATCCGTTTCACCGGTCCCTCCTCCGTATCTCTGTGTCTCCGTGGTCAAGATTTCCGATCCGATTTACCACAAACCTGCCGGCGAACGGCAGTCCCTACGCGAACCGCGGGAGACGTTCGAGGACGTAGCGCGAACTGCGGAACGTTGCACTAGGCTTCGGCGACCCGGTGCAGCGCATCGCGCAACCGTTGGAGTGCCTGGCAAAAGGCCGGCAGTTGCGTGTAGATCGTCAGGGCCTCGGATGCCTCGTAAGTATGAGCCATCCGGTTGCGCGCCTCGAGCATCGCCAGCCAGCTCTCTTCCTCGGAAACCCAACCCTGTTTGAAAGCCTGGCGAAGGGCGCTCCGCGGCGATCCGATATCCACCAAGCCAGCGTCCTCCGCAAAGGCCTTTACCGTCTTCCAAGCCAACTCGAAACTGAATTCGAAATACTGGATGCAGCCGGCCCGCAGCAAATCGTCGATCGCTGGTCGCGCCAGTGCTTCGTCAAGTCGAGTCACCGCGCGATCGAAATCGGCGAGGAGGACGTTCTTATTCATGGAGCGTGACTGCCTTTGCCAGGGCGGATTCGCGAAATGCCGCGCTGGTGCGCCGAAGGTCCACCCAGTCGACGGAGTAGAGCGTTGGCAGATTCTCGAAACGCTCAGCCAGTCGGGAGAACGTCCCCAGCGGGAGAGGTTCGCTGCCGAGGACCCCAACGTCGAAGTCGGATCGGGATCGGGCGTCGCCACGGGCCCGCGATCCGAACAGAAACACGTGGAAGCCGTCCAGTTCGTCCGCGGCCTCCTGCAGCACTCCTCGGATCATTGTGAGGACCGCCTCTTCGCGATTCATTCCGGTAATCATGGACCCGGCAGGTGAAGAGAGTCTAGTTCGGATTGGAACCTGTCGCGGTCCTTGTGCCTTTACCCCTTACGAGGCAATTCAGGCTTGGTCCACTCGGCCCGACGGGGGTTTGGCCCCAAAAAGCTCCAGAGGCTCAGAATTCCCGAGGCCCGAACGGCCACGTGCGTCGCATCAGCCCGGCAGGGACGCCGCGCTCCACCACTCCGTCCTGCTCCCTGCTCCTCCTCCGACTCGGATGTGCTCCCTGCTGCGTCGCGCTCGGACTCGGCTCCGCCGTCTCCGTCCTGCTCCCTACTCCCTCCCACCTCACGCCGGGCGGCGGCCCACCGCCCCTGCTCCCTGCTCCGCGACCCTTGCTCCCTGCTCCCTTCCCGCTTCGCGCCACCAACCGCCCACAGTCGGCAATCGACAACCCGCATCCGCCAATCTTCTCTGTTCCGTCAGTTTGCCGGTCTCTCCCCGGCTGGCAGCCTTTCAGTTCTTCAGTCTTTCAGCCTTTCGCTCACCGGTCCTGCTCCCTGCTCCCTCCCGCTCTCGGTTTCTCAATCTCAGCCTTTCAGCCTTTCGCTCCTCAGTCCCGCTCCCTGCTCCCTCCCGCCTCACGCCCGCTCTCGCCCACCCTCGCTTCCTCAATCTCAGCCTTTCAGTCGTTCGGTCTTTCTGCCTTTTTCAAATCATGCCCAAGGCCTTCATCACCGGCATCACTGGTCAGGATGGCTCGTATCTTTGCGAGCTGTTGCTGTCGCACGACTACGAGGTGCACGGCCTCGTCCACCGGCCCGACGCGCTCGGAAACAGCAATATCCGGCACCTTGTCGCCGACAGCACGATTCTCGGCAAGCGGCTCTTCCTGCACAACGGCGCATTCGAGGACGCAACGCATCTCCGCCGGATCATCAGCCGGGCGAAGCCAAACGAGTTTTATCACCTCGCCGGACAGTCGAGCCCCCGGATCAGCCTGGACCTGCCCGAAAGCACGGTGGACAGCATCGGGATGGCGACGCTGCGGCTGCTCGAGATCCTCCGCGACCTGCCGGACCCGCCCAAATTCCTGTACGCTTCGAGCAGCGAGGTGTTCGGTTCGCCGCCGCATTCGCCGCAGGACGAGTTGACGCCCGTCAACCCGACGACGCCGTACGGCGCGGCGAAGGCCTTCTCGCAGCAGATGGCGCGGATCTACCGGATCGCGTACGGGCTCCAGACCTGCGCCGTCATCCTCTACAACCACGAGTCGCCGCGGCGCAGCAGCAACTTCGTGTCGATGAAGGTCGCAAGGGCGGCCGCGCGAATCAAACGCGGGCTGCAGCAGGATCTGACCCTCGGAAGCCTTCAGGGCCGGCGCGACTGGGGCTGGGCGCCGGACTACGTTCGGGGAATGTGGCTGATGCTCCAGCAGCAGAACGTCGACGATTTCGTCCTCGCGACCGGGAGGCTGCACACCGTCGAGCAACTGGTGACATGCGCGTTCGAGTGCGTCGGCCTGGACGCGAAGGACTATGTTCGTCATGACGTGAATCTCGTCATGGCAGTGGAGCCGGTGGCCCCCTGCGGCAATCCGGGCAAAGCAAATAGAATGCTTGGGTGGGAAAATACCGTCGCGTTCAAAGACATGGTCGCGCTGCTGGTCGAGTCCGAGCTCAAGAAGCTCGCCTAGCCGCCAAGCTCGGATCGGTAAGACCGCTTCGGGCTCCGTCCGGCTCCCTGCTCCGTCGTTCCTGCTCCATGGTGCTCCTCATTGTCTTGGCTCCCTGCTCCCTGCTCCCTTCCGCCTACCGCTCGGATTCGCTCCGCCCACCGTCCACCGTCTACCGGCCGACCTCCGTCTCTCTGTGCCTCTGTGGTGGAACGGATCAGAATCCGTGAAACCACTAATTCACACTGATCCACACTAATCAGGTCGCAGGCATGGGATCGATGAATGGCGCCGAGGAATCGCGATCAGACCCCTTCCGGATTCGTCCTGCTCCTTACCCCCTGCCCTCCGATCACCCTTGGCATTCCTCCTGTAAAACGGCTTCGGATCGATCTGTTTTTCACAGGTGTCAGCGGCGAGTAGGAAGTCATCGTATTCTGGCGGATAAGAATCCGTCTTTTCTTCGGTCGCTTTTCTTCCGGTAACGAACCGTAGAAGTCTTCTTCCGTGGGTGGTTTTTCTTCCCCCGGTAAGCGAAAGCTGAGTACGAGTGCTGAAGGCGTGGTCGGGAGCGCCAAAGCTGGCGAAGCTGTGAGGCGATGCATCCAAAGGGGTCGTGCAAGTGCCAGCACTGCGGAGAGTTGTTCCCGGTCGACGCGCGCAATCGCGGGCGGCAGCGGTATTGCCGCAAGACACCGTGCCGCAAGGCGAGCAAGGTTGACAGCCAGAGTCGATGGCTGAAGCAGCCCGGCAACGCGGATTACTTCCGCGGGTCGGACAACGCGGCTCGGGTACGGGCGTGGCAGGCGGCGCACCCAGGCTATTGGAAAAAGCGCCAGCGGAAGGTGCGCGTTGTCTTACAAGAGACCTCAAAGGTGCAAGTGCCAGCGGATCAGGGGAGTGCAAACCAAGACGACGCGCCTGTCTTACAAGATGTCTTGGGGTCGCAATCGCCGGTGGTGGTGGGGCTTATCGCCCATCTCGCCGGAAGTGTCTTACAAGAGGACATCGCCGAGATGACCCGCCGGCTGCACTCCCGGGGGCGGGCCGTATTGGGCACCGACGTGCCGCGGCCCGCCTATGGAAAAACACTTAATCGCAACAGATCGGGTGCGGCGCGTGCCGCGCCAGTTTAGCTGGGTGGACCACCGCCTCATCCGCGGAAACTACCTGATGAAGGCCTCGGCGCCGGCGTGGGCGCTGTACCTGGTGCTGGTCACCGTCGGGGACGAACACGGGGTGAGCTACTATGCGGATCGAACGCTCGCACGGCTATTGTCGCTGCACGAGGAGTCGGTCGCCGAGGCCCGGCGGCAGCTCGTCGCCATCGGCGTGATCGCGTACGAGCCGCCGCTGTATCAGGTGCTCGGATTGGAGGTGGCGTCGTGATCGGCTACGAACGTTACTGCCAGATCAAGGCCGCCGCGGGGGCCGGAAAAAACGCGACGCAGATCGCCACGGAGCTGGGCCTGCACCGGCAGACGGTGAGTGCCTGGCTGGAGCGCGAGCGTTACGAGCGCAGTCGCGGCGCGCAACGGCCACGCCGCTCCAAGCTCGATGCGTACCGTGCGGCGATCGTACGCTTCGTGGAAGCGTATCCGCTTTCGGCCATGCAGGTGTGGCACAAGCTGAAGGAGCAGGGCTACGATGGTGGCTACTCGATCGTGAAGGACTACGTGCGGCGGATCCGACCGAACCGGACGGAGGCGTTCCTGACCTTGAAGTTTGCCCCAGGCCAGTGTGCGCAGGTCGACTGGGGCAGCTTCGGGGCGGTGGAAGTCGACGGCACGCGGCGAGCGCTCAGCTTCTTCGTGCTGGTGCTCGGTTACAGCCGGTGGCTCTACGTGGAGTTTACGCTCGGCCAAAGCCAGGAATGGTTCCTCGGGTGCCACCAGCGGGCGTTCGAGCAGCTCGGCGGCGTGCCGCAGGAGGTGATGGTCGACAACTGCAAGACCGCGGTGCTCTCGCATGTCGCCGGAGCAGAGCCGGTCTACAATGCGCAGTACCTCGATTTTGCCCGCCACTACGGGTTCCGGATCAAGGCCTGTGGTCCGGGCCATCCCCAGTCGAAGGGGATCGTCGAGAACGCCGTTTCGTACGTGAAGAAGAGCTTCCTCGGCGGCCGACAGCTCACGCGCTTCGAGGAACTGAACCCGGCGGTGAAGCTGTGGCTGGAGACAATCGCCAACGTGCGCGAGCACGGTGAAACGAAGACCCGGCCGCTCGACCGGCTGGCCGGGGAGCGCCCGCAACTGCTCGCACTCAATCCCCGGCCGTACGCCGCGGTGCAAACGCGCCCGGTGCGCGCGTCGCGGCGCTGCCGGGTCACGATCGACACCAACCGGTACTCGGTGCCGGCGAGGTACGCCGGGGCGCTGCTGACCGCGCAGTTGTCGAGCGAGCGGGTGTGGTTGTACGCCGACACGACGCTCGTGGCCGAACACGTCCGCCGGTTCGGCCGCCGCCTCGACCTGGAAAACCCCGATCACGTGCGCGAACTCGAAGCGCAGAAGAAAACCGGCGCCCGCCAGCGGCTCCTGTTGCGCTTCCTCGAACTGACCCCGGCCGCCGGGCCGTATCACCGGGCCCTGGCGGAACGCCGGATGAACGCCGGCCACCACCTCAGCCGCATCGTCGAACTGCTTCCCGCCTATGGCGCCGGGGCAGTCGGCGCCGCGATCGAAAGCGCGCACGAACTGGGCGCCTACTCGAGCGATTACATCGTCAACCTGCTCGAACAGCGGGCCCGCCGGCTGCCGGAACCCGGCCCCCTGCACCTGCCCCGCGCTCCCGAAGCACTCGAACTGGAACTGCCCGCCCCCGACCTCACGCCCTACACCCATGAGCAACGCCACGACCTTTGAAGCCCAGCTTCGGTATCTGAAGCTCGCGCACACCAGCCGCCACCACGAGGAGATCACGGCGGAAGCCGCGAAGCAGCGCTGGTCCCACGCCCAGTTCCTGCGCCGCATCATCGAAGCGGAGGCGCAGGACCGCCAGCAGCACGCCCTGCAGCGCCGGATCAAGGCCGCCCGTTTTCCCGTGCAGAAAACCTTGGACCAGTTCCACTGGGACTGGCCCAAGCAGATCAACGAGGCCCAGGTGCGCCACCTGTTCGAACTGCGTTTCGTCGAGGAACACACCAATGCCGTCTTCTGCGGCGGCGTCGGCCTGGGGAAAACACACCTGGCCACGGCCCTCGGCTACGCGGCCTGCCAGGCCGGACACCCCGTCCTCTTCACCACCGCCGTTGACGCCATCAACACTCTGCTGGCCGCGCAAGCGCTGCACCGTTTGAACTCCGAACTGAAGAAGTACGTGGCGCCATCACTCCTGGTCCTGGACGAGGTCGGCTACCTGCCCCTCGACAAGGCCGGAGCGGACCTGCTCTTCCAGATCGTCAGCCAGCGCTACGAGCGCGGCTCGATCATTGTCACCACCAACAAAGCCTACAAACACTGGCCGACGATCTTCAACAACGACGCCGGCATCACCTCCGCCATCCTCGACCGCCTGCTCCACCGCGCCCAGACCGTCGTCGTCGAGGGCAAATCCTACCGCATGAAGGACCGCCTCACCGAAGAAAACCCCACCTGATCGACCCCAAACCGCCGGTGGCGAACACCGCCATCGGCGCCGCTTCGCCCGGGTGTCGACTTTTTATCCGCCACATTACGTCGACGTTCGCACCGCCGCTCACATTCACAGGAGGCGACCCGAGTCGAAACCGAGACCAGACTGGATCCGCGATGGAAGGAATGCTGCCTCGCGCACGGCTACCTTCCGGATTAGTGTGCATTAGTGGTTCATCCTGGCTCGCCGGCATTCAGTTGTCTTCCATCTCCGGCGGTCAACGTGTCTCAGTGGCTCAATCTCGTCCGAGCCGTTCGGCCAAGCGTCTTCCGGCGCAATCGACTGGACTCGTTTGCAGCCTTGAGCCTTATGGGGGCGCCGCTTCCCATCGTTCATCCATGCGCAAGAAAGCCTTCATCACCGGAATCACCGGTCAGGACGGATCGTACCTTACCGAGCTGCTGCTCGGCAAAGACTACGAGGTCCACGGACTCGTTCGTCGCGCGAGCACGATGAATCGCGGCCGGATCGACCATTTGAGTTCCTTCGAGCATGGACCCGACAAGCGGCTGTTCCTGCACTACGGCGACCTGGCCGACAGCGTCTCGCTGGTGAAGCTGCTCTACGCCCTCCAGCCGGACGAGATCTACAACCTGGCGGCGCAAAGCCACGTGCGGGTCAGCTTCGACGTGCCGGAGTACACCGCGGACATCACCGGCGTCGGGGCGGCGCGGATTCTCGAGGCGATCATCGAGTCCGGCATTGGCAAGAAGGTCCGGTATTACCAAGCCTCCTCGTCGGAGATGTTCGGCAAGGTGCAGGAGGTCCCGCAGCGCGAGACGACGCCCTTCTACCCGCGCTCGCCGTACGGGTGCGCCAAGCTGTTTGCGCACTGGCTGACGGTGAACTACCGGGAGTCCTACAACCTGTTCGCGTGCTCGGGGATCCTGTTCAACCACGAGTCGCCCCGCCGCGGAGAGAGTTTCGTCACTCGCAAGATCACCCTGGCCGCCGCTCGGATCAAAAAGGGACTCCAGAAGGAACTCTATCTCGGCAACCTCGATGCGCAGCGCGACTGGGGCTACGCGAAGGAGTACGTCGAGGGCATGTGGCTGATGCTGCAGCAGGAGAAGCCGGACGACTACGTGCTCGCGACCAACGAGACGCACACGATCCGCTCGTTCCTCGAGGCGACGTTCGGCCACCTGAACCTCGACTGGAAGGAGTACGTTCGTTTCGACGAACGGCACCTGCGGCCCGCCGAGGTCGACCTGCTCATCGGCGACTACGCGAAGGCGCAGAAGCACCTCGGCTGGGAGCCCCGCACGCGGATGAAAGCCCTGGCCGAACTCATGGTTGATTCCGATCTCGCCGCGTTTTGATAAAAACGCTGTGCCGTTAGGGATCGGTGCTATGGGTACCTCGCGCGATGCATTCCCAACCTGTCATGAAATCTTTCCTCCAGCCCATGTCGTCCAAGGCAAGCCTGAAACCGTACGCGTTCGCGCTCGATCTCTGGCACCATCGTGAGTTGTTGTGGCAGTTCACTCTGCGCAATATCGGAATTCGACACAAGGGCAGCCACCTGGGGCTCGTCTGGGCCGTGCTAAACCCGCTGCTGATGCTGGCGCTTTATGTTTTTGTTTTTGGGTTTGTGTTTGGCGGAAAGTTCAACGTCGCACACCCTGAGAGTCGCATCGAATATGCGCTGGGGATCTTTCTCGGCCTAACGATCTTTAACTACTTTTCTGAGACATTTGCCATCGCACCCTCCGTTATCATTTCGAATCCCAACTTCGTCAAAAAGGTGGTTTTCCCATTGGAAATTCTTCCGGCCTCAAATGTGTTCGCTTCCATGTTCTATGGATTGATGAGTCTCGTCTTGGCAGTGATCGGCGTGGCCACGCTCGGGCCGGGACTTTCTCTGGCCTCACTCTGGTTGTTTCCATTGCTGCTTTGCTTGATTCTGCTGCTGCTCGGCACAGCATGGCTCGTTTCCGCAGTGGGAGTGTTCTTTCGCGACGTCAACCAACTCACGGGCTTCCTGACCATGGCATTGATGTTTGGCAGCGCTGTATTCTATCCGGCGAGCAGCATCCCGCCATCCGCGTGGGCCTTCCTGAAGTTCAACCCGCTGCTGCTCTCCGTCGAAATTGCCCGCGACATCTTGCTATGGCATCGCGCTATTAATTTACAGTGGATGATCTATCTGGCATGCATAAGCCTTATCGTGTGCATTTTAGGGTACTGGTGTTTTCGTAAAGCGTCCTCCGCTTTCGCCGATGTATTGTAGGTTGAGGAACAATCAATGACCGACGTAGCCATCTCTGTCGTCAACGTAAGCAAAGCCTACCGTATCTGGAATTCGCCTGCAGCGCGTATCCTTTCGCCAATGATGAGCGGGGCCGCGCGCCTCATGCCCTTTCCAAATGTGAGGCGATCCCTCGAACAAAAGGCAAGCGCCAGCTATCGCGATTTCTGGGCTTTGAAGGACATCAACTTCGAGGTGCGAAAAGGCGAGGCGGTGGGGATCATCGGCCGCAACGGCTCAGGGAAAAGCACGTTGCTTCAGATCATTGCCGGAACGCTCACGCCGACCACCGGCTCGGTGAGAGTTGTCGGCCGTATCGCCGCGCTGCTGGAACTGGGCAGCGGCTTCAATCCGGATTTCACCGGCCGCGAAAACGTATTTCTGAATGGTGCCGTGCTCGGCCTCTCGCGCAAGGAGATTGAAGCGCGGTTCGATCAGATCGCGAGTTTCGCGGACATCGGCGACTTTATCGACCAGCCGGTGAAGACGTACTCCAGCGGCATGCTGATCCGCTTGGCTTTTTCGGTACAGGTGCAAGTGGACCCCGACATTCTCATCATCGACGAGGCGCTGGCGGTGGGCGATATGCTATTCCAGAAGCGTTGCTTCGAGCGGATGCAGCGGCTAGTCGAACGTGGAACGACCCTCCTGATCGTGGCGCATGAGCCGGAAACCGTGCGGTCGATGACCAGCCGCGCGCTGTTGCTTCGCGGCGGCCGCCCCCGTTCCATCGGCGCCTCTTCAGAGGTGGTACTTGACTACCGCCGGGAGACCCACGAGGACGAGCGACTCTACCTCAGCCGGGTTGCCAAAACGCCCGCGCAGCCGCCCTCGCCTGCGCCGGCAACCCAGACTGCACCGGTCGACGACCGAAGCTACGGCGACATGGATGCGACGATTTTGCGCGTTCGCATATTGGATGGCAAACTGGCAGAAACTCCGAGTTTCCGCCCGCGCGAAACGGTTGTGGTCGAGATCACGTATAAGATCCTGAAACCACTCACGCGCCTGAATATTGGCTTCCGATTGCGCAATAAAGAAGGAACTAAGATATACTCAGGCGGGACATTCGCGAACGATGTCAACCGATGGTACCGCCAGCCCGATGTTCGGGGTTTCTGGCACGAATCTTTTCGGCCCGGCGAGCAAATTGTGCTGAATGGAAAATTCGAATGCATCCTCGGTCCCAATCTCTATGAAGTCCAAGCGTTCATTTGCGAGGAAAAGGAGAACCGTCCAGACCACCAACGAATGATCCACTGGAAAGATGAAGCAGCGTTCTTCATCGTGTCCATGGACCGACAGGAGTATTGGTTCGGCGGGATCTGTGATCTGAAGGTGGAATCAAACGTGCGGCGCGAAGGCGCGACCTGAAGCGGCAAGCGGTGTGAATAGAGACCTCGATTTACTACTACAGTGGGGCTGCCTGACATCGCCAGCTGGGCCCTTCGCATGCGCCGTCATGGAACGGTGTCCTGTCGAGGCGGCCACATTCCAGCCTAATCCCTTAATCGAAGAGATTCCGTTCTCAGTCATAGCGGACCCAGACTCACGCCATCACCGCAAATGGCGTGGCCTCTATCTCCTAGCCACGCCTGAATTACTGGAAAGCTCTCCGAACTTGCCTGCGCGCTTGGGCACGATGGTAGAGGGCCCCGTGTTGATCCGGATCGTATCGAGTTCACCCGGCTACCGCGAAACTTGCGACAAACGCTTTCTTGCAGCGGCGTGGAGCCGTCATCCGCTGCTTCTTACCTCCGTCGATTTCGTCGGGCTCGAGACCGAGACTGATTCCATTCTGTTGGCCTATATCGGGCCGAGTGACGCAACAACCCGCCTTCATCCCCTTGGGGCGCTGACCGCCGAACGCAACCTCCACATGGACATGTTGCGGGAGGCCGGGCGCCGTGCCGATGCGCATCTCGCCCGCTACACGTGGGCCCTCGGCTTTATCCGACCCAATGACGAGCTAATCGATGCCGCATGTGGGCTCGGCTATGGGAGCGCGATCCTTGTGGCTGGGTCGGCGTGCCGCCATGTGCGAGGGCTTGACGTCAGCGAATGGGCGGTGGCGTACGCCCTTGACGTCTATGCTCCGAGTTGGCCGAACTTGGCCTTCGAGGTTCGCGATCTGCAGAATCTCTCTGGCATCGGTAGCAACAGCGTTGATTGCGTGATCTCGTTCGAGACGCTGGAGCATCTGGCTGATCCCCGCGCGTTCACTGCCGAAGTGCTCCGAGTGCTAAAACCGGGCGGGCGATTTCTATGTTCGGTCCCTAATTACTGGGCGGACGAGTCCGGCCGCGATCCGTCCCCATACCATCTTCAGACGTTCGATCTGCTCCTGCTGCTCGACGTCTGCCACTCGTTTCGGATCGACTCGGTGGTGGGGCAGTGCGCCGGGGGAGGAAATCCTCGGTTTCGCCCGATTCGTGCGCTCGAGACATTCGAGACGCCACCGGACCCGGCGGATCCCCGGGGGCGGTTGATCGAATGGTGGCTACTCGCCGCGGTGAAAGATCCTGTCGGTGCAGACAACGTCCCGTACAAGGAAACGGCCTTCCTCTCGCTAGAGCGGCAGCCAACGCGGTTGCCTTTCAGCAATGGGTACCACAACCCATGGCTAGTTCACTCATTGGTTCACCAGCCGTTCCGCCTTCGCAGTCGGGACGCCTTGATTCGAGCGGCTAACGAGGTTCGCAGCCAGACCCAGCCAGGCACGGCTGATCACGGCGCTGCGCTCGCGGTGCTGGCTTATCAGCTGCTCAGCCGCTCTTCGTCCGCCCACTCGCGGAAATTCCAGGAGATTAGAGCCGCAATCGAGAATCACCTGGAGGTCGTTCCAAATGCTCCGCACGAGCACCGGTGGTATATCTCACTTTCTTTCGTCCAAGCACAATTGCTGCTCGCCGAAGGGCGCCTGGGTGACGCGCGACGACAGTTTGAGCATTGTGCATCGCTCGATTTCCGACGGTTTGCTCCACACATCGCGACCAAGACCACTGAAGCCGCATTTCAGGCCGGCAGACTTGCCCTACACCAGGGGCAGACCGGAGAGGCTGCACGAAATTTCAATCGCGGCATTGCGATCGGCCGGCAGTTAACCGCTGTTCCGCTCGATGATATCTTGATCGATCCGCAGCGGCCAAACCGACACGGACTGGGCGACGGGATGCGCGAACTCGTCTTGGCACTAGACAGTGTGTCCCGTTGCGCCAACGGCTTAAACCTAATCGATCGGTATCAGGAACTCCACCGAGCGGACATCCTAACGATCGATTACTCATGGCAATGGGAGGTGCTGCGCTTGCACCAGGATGTGAGCGAAATGGCGGCACATGCCGCCGAGCGCCAGAATCAGGTACAACTGCTAACCAAACAACTGCAGGAGTGTCACCAGCAACTGGCCGCGCTCGCACAGGAACTGGAGGATCTCAATGCGCTCAGCCGCGACGGTGTGGCAACCAAGGAGCGTCAGCTGCTGGACGCACGGCGCGAGGTCGAACGGACCAACAGCGAAGCACGCAAAGTGCTGGACGAGAAAGAAGCGAGACTGCTGAGCGCCGTCCGGGATGCCGAGGCACGACTTGAGCAAGTCCAAACCTTGACTGCGATGCTACGAGCGACCGAAGAGGACAACCGGCTCTTGCATGCCCAACTGAAACAGCTGACCGACCGCACCCATGTCGTTGAAGCCGAGTCCTCCGATCGATTCGACCAAATCGAAAAACTAACCGTTATTGCGCAAACGGCCGAAAGAGACAACCGATCGTTGCGCGTGCAGATCGACGAACTCACAGCACGCATTCGCGCCATTGAACCAGAATCTCAGGCGCGCTGGGAGCAGATCCAAGAGCTGACGGCTCTGGCGAAAGCCGCACAGGAAGAGTCATTGGCCCGGTTCCGGCAGATCGAGAAATTGACATCCATGCTTCACGAACGCTCGGGTCAAGGCGAGATTCACTAGCATTCAGGTTTTTTTTGTCGCCGAGTTTGGGGAGCACATTCCACAGTCACCGAAATGGCGACCGGACTGGACGCAAAGCCCAACCCCACCACGGCTCCGGACGATGTCCGGATCTGGCGTGAGCGTGCCCTCGATGCCACGCGGGAAGCTGCGCTTGCGGTCCGCGTACTGCAAAACCTGCTGGCGTCACCCGCGGAGTCGCCGGGCTCGCCAATGCTGCCAGTTCCGCCGCTTGCCGAAGTGGGATACAGTAAGCAGCTGATATCCAACATCGAGGCAATCGAACAGTCGGCTGGCTATTGCACGATCCGGGGTTGGGCTTTTCTCGAATCCTCACCCGACTGCCGTGAAACAAAGGTGTCGTGCATCGTCCGAACCAGTCTGCTCGGTTTTGCATTGCCGGTATACCAATTTGCGCGACCGGACGTCGCGACGGCGTTTCCCATCGCTTCCGGCCAGGATGCACACCGGCAGTTTGCCGGTTTCTGCTGCCGGTATGAGCCTCATCACCTCGATGGCGATTCGGCTGAGGCATTCCTCATTCTGCAGGACGCGGGTCGGGCGACGCACTGTAGCAAGCCGTTTCGCGTGCCGGCCGGGAACCGGTGAATGGCGTCTGGCCAGTCATTGCGCGGAACCGTCCACCAGGTGCATGGCACCTGCTGGTGGATCTGTCGCTTCTGCGACCGGGAGGTGAAAACGGCGGAATCCGGCCGTTCGTTTTTGAGAACCTCCGCTGGTTGGGACAGCGTGAAGGCAGCCGGCTCACGATCACGTTTCTGACTTGGTCGTGTTCACACGCTGATGTGCGCACGCTCGCCCGCCCTTGGGACAATCTGGTCTGCGTTCGACATGACTGCAATCGCAAGCCCGACGTGGTCGGTGATTGGCGCTGCCACGAATGGTTCTGGCCGAACCCACCGCCACATCTGGCAGTCGAGCTCGATGTAGACCTGATCTATAGTCCCCAGAGCTCCCCGGAGTTCTTCTGCCCGGGCATTCCCGCCATCGCAACAGTCGTCGACTTGCTGCACCGTGACTACCCGTCGACCTTGGCGGAGGTGGATGTCGCGCATCGCGAACGTCTTTTCACCCAACTTGTGCGCACGGCGGACGCATTTCAGTGCATTTCGGATTTCACGTGTCGGCAGCTGCAGTGCCATTACGGCGTCGGACCGGATCGCGCTTTCCGGAACTATATCGCGGTACATCACCGGCTCGACTTGGATGGCTTGGCGGTGGATGCGGATATCAAGGTTCGTCCATACTTCCTCTATCCCGCAAACGCCTGGCCACATAAGAACCATCTGACGTTGCTTGTCGCCTATAACCTGTACCGCGCACGCGCTGGCTCGGCGGCATGGGGACTCGTCCTGACGGGCCACAATGATTCAAACATGCGCGTCGTGCTGGCGACAGCTACCGCGCTCGGCTTGGGCAGCTCTGTCCGATACCAAGGGCATCTCGACGACCTGCAATTTCGAGAGACGTGGAAGAACGCGTCTGCGCTGGTATTTCCATCGCTCCATGAAGGCTTCGGCATACCGCTGGTGGAAGCCATGCACTTCGGCGTGCCGATACTGTGCAGCCGTGAAACGTCGCTGCCGGAAATAGCAGGCTCGGCGGCGCTTCTGGTCGACGCACGCAAGCCCAGCGAACTGGCTGAAGCAATGCTTCGGATGAGTGGTGACGCTGCCCTCCGGTCGGAGCTCATCGCGAAAGGCCGGTGCGAGCTGAAGCGTTTTTCGATGGAAGCGGAGGGCCAGGTATTTCTCGACCATTGCCAGCGGCTGTTAGGCAATCCAACCGCAGCCTACACGCGTGGCTGGCATCATGATGGCTGGACAGAGCCTGTTGCGTGCGTCGGTTTGCCGAAGCGGACCGGGCCGGCCACAGTCGAGCTGGAGATCGCACCGATGCCGGCCGCCCGACGCTTTCGGATATATGAAGGCAGGATGCCGCTGGGGGAATATTCAGCCGCGCCAGCAAAGCCCCAGCAACTCGGAATCGTGCTTCCCCCGGGACGTGCGCCGCTCATCATTCAGGTTTTGGACGCAGACAACCTGAATCCATCCGATCACCGAGTGCATGGCATCTTGCTCTCGAGCGTCTGCCTCGTCGAGGCGAACCGACGCATTCCTCTGTGCGACCTCGAGCGGTCATGACCTTTTCAATCGTCGTTCCCTCGTTCAACCAGTCGCGATATCTCACGGCGACCCTTGACAGCGTGCTGGGCCAACGGGAGGTCACGGTTGAACTCATCGTCAAGGACGGCGGCAGCACCGACGGCTCCGTCGACCTGCTGCGCGCTCGATCCGAAACTTTTCGCTGGTCGAGTCACCGCGATGGCGGTCAGACGAACGCGATCAACGAGGGGCTGCGTGAAGCCACAGGGGACATTCTCGCCTATCTTAATTCCGACGACGTTTACTTCCCCGGTGCACTCGCTGGCGTGGAGGAGCATTTTCGCGTTCACCCGGAATGCCAGATCCTCTACGGCGACGCGTACCACCTGCGGTCAGACGGCTCGGTCATCGAGGAGTACCCGACACAGGAATGGGATTACAGCCAGCTGCTAAGAACCTGCTACCTATGTCAGCCAGCTGTCTTCTGGCGGCGCTCCTTGATGGAAAATACAGGGGCGTTCGACGAACGTCTCGCGTACGCAATGGATTACGAGTACTGGCTGCGTGTTGGGGCCGACGTGCCCTTCACGCATTTGCGCGG
Source organism: uncultured Verrucomicrobiae bacterium (assembly GCA_963705935.1). GTDB lineage: Bacteria > Verrucomicrobiota > Verrucomicrobiia > Opitutales > Opitutaceae > Opitutus. The sequence goes on from OY970130.1 coordinate 2,260,617, forward strand.
CCAGTTTCTCGCTGGTTCGAGACTGCACGAGGAAACCAAGACTCTTGCCCAGCGCATCGCGGTCCACCGGGAAATCGTGCAGATCGTTCGTTGCTATGCAGAAAGTTCCGATCCAGTGATTCACTGGCTCAGGCACCTCGCCAGTATCACCGCCATCGAGTCGGGCTTCCCTCCGTCGCCTGTACCAGCGCAACATCTGGAGCACGTGCGCCGTTTTGCCGCTTGGATGTTGAGCTACGCGGAGGAATTGCAGATCCGACTGGAAGGCGGCGTACTCACAGAAATCGAGAATCTGCTCGAGCAGGCGGAGGCGACGGCGCGATGAAGATTGGATTGGACGTTTCCCAGACATGCACCCCCCGTGCAGGTTGCGCGTGGTACGCCGACTCGTTGACGCGGGCGATGATCGAGCTTGCGCCGGACGACCAGTTCTTCCTCTACCACCAGTTCGGAACGCTCATCAATCAAGACACTTCTGGGGGAACCTTTGTCACGGCACCAAACGTAACCTCGACGTTTACGGACGTGAATGCCGCCGAGGCGGGGCGGATTTGGCGTAGTCCCGAGGAACTCGTGATCAAGACCGGGGCCCCGGACATCGTTCACGCCATGTCGTTTCGCGCGCCGCGGGTGCCCGGCGCGAAGCTGGTGTTTACCGTGTACGACGTCTCGTTCTGGGCGATGCCGGAGTTTACAACGGAAGAGAATCGTCTCGCATGCCAGTATGGTGTCCTCGAAGCGTTGCGGAACGCGGACGGGTTCGTGTTCATCTCGCAGAGTTCACACGATGAATTCGAACGGTTTCTTCCCGGCTGGTTGGAGACGAATAGGAAGCCCTGGATCGTCACTCCGCTCGCGCCGAGATCCGCTATAACGGCTTTACCGCCGCCCGCGGCCAGCGAGCGTTACTGGCTGGCCGTCGGTTCGATCGAGCCGCGCAAGAACTACGAGACGCTGCTAGATGCCTTCGAGATCTATTGGCAGGTCAGCCGTCTCCGGCTCCCGCTTCGCATTGCAGGGGGCCGAGGCTGGAAGTCGGACAGGCTGCATCAACGAATGTCCTCTATGGCGAAAGCGGGAATGGTCGAATATCTCGGCTACGTTCCAGATCAGGAACTACCGAGGTTGTACGCGGGAGCGCAGGCACTCGTCTTCCCGAGCTGGTACGAAGGCTTCGGTCTGCCGGTCGTTGAGGCACTCGCGCAGGGCTGCCGGGTGATTTCAAGCGATCGTACGAGCTTGAAGGAGGCTGGCGGCGATGCAGTCCTGTATTTTTCGCCGGACTGCCCCGAACAAATCGTCAGTGTGATGCTCCGGCTCGAGGCCGACGCCGCGCTGCGCGACGACTTGCGCCACCGCGGGCTTCGCCACGTGGCGCGCTTCACTTGGGACCGGACTGCCCGGGATACCCTGATGTTCTATCAAACCGTGATCGAGCACGACTCGGTCGCCTTCCAAGGAGCGCCGGCGAATCCGAAACACGCCTGCGCTCCATTCCACGATACCAGTCGATGACTCCGAATACCCCTCTAGCCCGCTCCTATCGATGACAAAAATCCACGAGATAAACTACATCAAGACCGTAGCGGAAAAAGACAACGTTCCGGTGGCCGCGTTTGTCGATTATCTGAGCCGAAAACCATACTCCGATGTGAAATGTTGGGAGTATCTCCTCGATATAGCCCAGATTCTTCGGGTGCTTCCCCCCCTCCCGCACGACTGCTCGACCTCGGGTGCGGCAGCGGCTGGACTACCGAGATTTTCGCGCGCTGTGGCTACAACTCGCTCGGGCTGGACATTGCCCCGGACTTCATCGACATTGCAACCAAACGGAGTTCAGCCACGGCCAACCTGGAATTCCGCTGCCACGATTACGAAGAGCACATCCCTTTCGGAGAGTTCGACTGTGTCGTAATTTTTGATGCGCTGCACCACGCGGAAAAACCCGATCGCGTAATCCAGAACGCCGCGGCGGTCCTGAAGCCGTCCGGAACGTTTGTCGTCCTCGAACCCGGAGCAGGTCACTCGAAGACGGCCGATAGCTTGTCGGTCATGGCCAAATACGGCACCACCGAGAAAGACAGTAAGCGTCCGGCGGGCGACCTCGTAGTCGGACGATGAAGGTTCGAGTAATCTGTCGTGATGACGACGATCACGACGGAGGTGGTGGAGACGAAGCGCGATCGGCAGGGCCGGCGAATCACGCCGGCAGCACGGCGGGCGGAGTTGGTGGCGGGATACCGCTCGAGTGGCCTGACGATGGAGCAGTTCGCCCGGCGAGAAGGGATCAACCGATTGACGCTCGCGAAGTGGTCGTATTTGGAGAGCCGGAAACGTTCGGCGAGTCCGGTGCGGTTTGCGGAGGTGCGGCCGGGACTGCCCGCGGAGCCGCGCTGGGGGTTTGAACTGACGCTGCCGAACGGGTGGATGGTGCGGGCGGCGGACGCCGCGTCGCTGGCCCAGTTGCTCAGCGTGGTGCGCAGCTGATCAACCGATGCTGACGTTCGCCGCGGGACAGCGGATCTATCTGGCGGTCGAGCCGGTGGACATGCGCAAGCAGTTTAACGGGCTGTGGGCGCTGGCCGCGGAAAAACTGCGGGAAGATCCATTTAGCGGAGCGCTGTTTGTGTTCACCAACAAGGATCGGGATCGACTGAAAATCCTGTTCTGGGATGGTTCGGGCGTGTGGGTGCTGGCGAAGCGACTGGAGAAGGGCCGGTTCAGTTGGCCAGCGGCGAGCGGGCCGACGAAGATCGACCTGGAGCCGACGGCGCTGACGATGCTGCTGTCCGGGATCGACCTCAAAGACGGGTGCAAAAAAGCGTGGTATGCGCGATAATTAGCTGGACAACAAATAGTTACAACTTCTTGATAGGTAAGTGATTCCGCCAGAAGAAGCCGTCAAACTCCTGCCCGAGGTGATGGCAGAGCTGGCGGCATTGAAGGCGGAGAATGCCTGGCTGAAGCGGCAGCTGTTTGGGCCGGGCAAAAGCGAGAAGCTCGACCGGTTGCAGACGAGCTTGCCGCTGGGCGAAGCGGCGCCGCAGCCGGTGACGCCCAAGGTCGAGACAATCACCTATCAGCGGGTCGCGGCGCCGAAGGAGAAGCGGCCCGTGCCGGCGGAGGTGTTCAAGGATGTGCCGGTGAAGGAGACGATCGTGATCGAGCCGGACGAGGTGAAGGCCGATCCGGCGGCGTTCGAACGCATCGGCGAGGAACGCACCTTCGAGATCGATATTATCGGACCGCAGATTTTTAAGCGCGAGATCGTGCGGCCGAAGTACCGGCAAAAGACCGATCGGCAACGACCGCCCTTGGTGGCGCCAGCGCTGGAGCGAGCGGTTGCCGGCGGCTACGCTTCGGCGGGATTGCTGGCGTGGATCGCGCTGAACAAATACGTCGACCACCAACCGCTGTACCGACTCGAGCAGCAGTCGGCGCGCTGGGGCGCCAAAATCCCGCGGCAGACGATGGCCGACTGGATCCGGATCACGGCCGAGTGGCTCGAACCGGTGTACCGGCAGATGCTCAAGCGACTCTTGAGCGGCCGCTATCTCCAGGCCGATGAAACGCCGATCCGCTGCAACGACCCGGATGAGCAACGCGGCGGCACAACGGAGGGATGGCTGTGGGTGATCAGCCGGCCCGGCGAAGACGTGGTCTTCGACTGGCGGCTGTCGCGCCGACATGGCGAACTGACGTCGCTGATCGACGGTTACCGGGGCATCCTCCAGTCCGATGGCTACGGCGCCTACGAGGCTTACGCCCGCGACCATCCCGAAGTGACCTGGGTGGGCTGTTGGGCGCACGCGCGACGAAAGTTTTTTGAGGCTGAACGCGAATCGCCGAAAGCCGTACGGTTGATCCTGCTGATCATCGGCTGGCTGTATAAATGCGAGGCCGACTGGGATGAACAGCAACTGAGCGACTCGGACCGCCGGCGGTACCGGCTGAAGCTTTATCCCCGCCGACTCTACTGGTTGAAGAAACTGGCGACGGGCATCCGCGAGCGCATGCCGCCGAAGTCGGGCTTGGCCAAAGCCTGCGACTACCTGCTGCACTACTGGGCGCCCCTGACGGCGCACCTCGAGCACGGGGAAACACGGCTGGACAACAACCTCGTCGAAAATGCGATCCGGCCTTCGGCGATCGGGAAAAAGAATTGGTTGTTTATCGGCCACCCCAACGCGGGGCAGCGCTCCGCGATCATCTACTCGATCGTCGTCTCCTGCCAGCGGCACGGGAAGGATCCGTTCGCGTACCTGCGCGACGTCCTCTCCCGGTTGCCTCAGATGACCAACCAGGACAAAATGGATCCGCTCACGCCGGCGAACTGGAAGCCAGCATAGGGCTGTCAGCGGCGAGTAGGAAGTCATCGTATTCTGGCGGGTAAGAATCCGTCTTTTCTTCGGTCGCTTTTCTTCCGGTAACGAACCGTAGAAGTCTTCTTCCGTGGGTGGTTTTTCTTCCCCCGGTAAGCGAAAGCTGAGTACGAGTGCTGAAGGCGTGGTCGGGAGCGCCAAAGCTGGCGAAGCTGTGAGGCGATGCATCCAAAGGGGTCGTGCAAGTGCCAGCACTGCGGAGAGTTGTTCCCGGTCGACGCGCGCAATCGCGGGCGGCAGCGGTATTGCCGCAAGACACCGTGCCGCAAGGCGAGCAAGGTTGACAGCCAGAGTCGATGGCTGAAGCAGCCCGGCAACGCGGATTACTTCCGCGGGTCGGACAACGCGGCTCGGGTACGGGCGTGGCAGGCGGCGCACCCAGGCTATTGGAAAAAGCGCCAGCGGAAGGTGCGCGTTGTCTTACAAGAGACCTCAAAGGTGCAAGTGCCAGCGGATCAGGGGAGTGCAAACCAAGACGACGCGCCTGTCTTACAAGATGTCTTGGGGTCGCAATCGCCGGTGGTGGTGGGGCTTATCGCCCATCTCGCCGGAAGTGTCTTACAAGAGGACATCGCCGAGATGACCCGCCGGCTGCACTCCCGGGGGCGGGCCGTATTGGGCACCGACGTGCCGCGGCCCGCCTATGGAAAAACACTTAATCGCAACAGATCGGGTGCGGCGCGTGCCGCGCCAGTTTAGCTGGGTGGACCACCGCCTCATCCGCGGAAACTACCTGATGAAGGCCTCGGCGCCGGCGTGGGCGCTGTACCTGGTGCTGGTCACCGTCGGGGACGAACACGGGGTGAGCTACTATGCGGATCGCACGCTCGCACGGCTATTGTCGCTGCACGAGGAGTCGGTCGCCGAGGCCCGGCGGCAGCTCGTCGCCATCGGCGTGATCGCGTACGAGCCGCCGCTGTATCAGGTGCTCGGATTGGAGGTGGCGTCGTGATCGGCTACGAACGTTACTGCCAGATCAAGGCCGCCGCGGGGGCCGGAAAAAACGCGACGCAGATCGCCACGGAGCTGGGCCTGCACCGGCAGACGGTGAGTGCCTGGCTGGAGCGCGAGCGTTACGAGCGCAGTCGCGGCGCGCAACGGCCACGCCGCTCCAAGCTCGATGCGTACCGTGCGGCGATCGTACGCTTCGTGGAAGCGTATCCGCTTTCGGCCATGCAGGTGTGGCACAAGCTGAAGGAGCAGGGCTACGATGGTGGCTACTCGATCGTGAAGGACTACGTGCGGCGGATCCGACCGAACCGGACGGAGGCGTTCCTGACCTTGAAGTTTGCCCCAGGCCAGTGTGCGCAGGTCGACTGGGGCAGCTTCGGGGCGGTGGAAGTCGACGGCACGCGGCGAGCGCTCAGCTTCTTCGTGCTGGTGCTCGGTTACAGCCGGTGGCTCTACGTGGAGTTTACGCTCGGCCAAAGCCAGGAATGGTTCCTCGGGTGCCACCAGCGGGCGTTCGAGCAGCTCGGCGGCGTGCCGCAGGAGGTGATGGTCGACAACTGCAAGACCGCGGTGCTCTCGCATGTCGCCGGAGCAGAGCCGGTCTACAATGCGCAGTACCTCGATTTTGCCCGCCACTACGGGTTCCGGATCAAGGCCTGTGGTCCGGGCCATCCCCAGTCGAAGGGGATCGTCGAGAACGCCGTTTCGTACGTGAAGAAGAGCTTCCTCGGCGGCCGACAGCTCACGCGCTTCGAGGAACTGAACCCGGCGGTGAAGCTGTGGCTGGAGACAATCGCCAACGTGCGCGAGCACGGTGAAACGAAGACCCGGCCGCTCGACCGGCTGGCCGGGGAGCGCCCGCAACTGCTCGCACTCAATCCCCGGCCGTACGCCGCGGTGCAAACGCGCCCGGTGCGCGCGTCGCGGCGCTGCCGGGTCACGATCGACACCAACCGGTACTCGGTGCCGGCGAGGTACGCCGGGGCGCTGCTGACCGCGCAGTTGTCGAGCGAGCGGGTGTGGTTGTACGCCGACACGACGCTCGTGGCCGAACACGTCCGCCGGTTCGGCCGCCGCCTCGACCTGGAAAACCCCGATCACGTGCGCGAACTCGAAGCGCAGAAGAAAACCGGCGCCCGCCAGCGGCTCCTGTTGCGCTTCCTCGAACTGACCCCGGCCGCCGGGCCGTATCACCGGGCCCTGGCGGAACGCCGGATGAACGCCGGCCACCACCTCAGCCGCATCGTCGAACTGCTTCCCGCCTATGGCGCCGGGGCAGTCGGCGCCGCGATCGAAAGCGCGCACGAACTGGGCGCCTACTCGAGCGATTACATCGTCAACCTGCTCGAACAGCGGGCCCGCCGGCTGCCGGAACCCGGCCCCCTGCACCTGCCCCGCGCTCCCGAAGCACTCGAACTGGAACTGCCCGCCCCCGACCTCACGCCCTACACCCATGAGCAACGCCACGACCTTTGAAGCCCAGCTTCGGTATCTGAAGCTCGCGCACACCAGCCGCCACCACGAGGAGATCACGGCGGAAGCCGCGAAGCAGCGCTGGTCCCACGCCCAGTTCCTGCGCCGCATCATCGAAGCGGAGGCGCAGGACCGCCAGCAGCACGCCCTGCAGCGCCGGATCAAGGCCGCCCGTTTTCCCGTGCAGAAAACCTTGGACCAGTTCCACTGGGACTGGCCCAAGCAGATCAACGAGGCCCAGGTGCGCCACCTGTTCGAACTGCGTTTCGTCGAGGAACACACCAATGCCGTCTTCTGCGGCGGCGTCGGCCTGGGGAAAACACACCTGGCCACGGCCCTCGGCTACGCGGCCTGCCAGGCCGGACACCCCGTCCTCTTCACCACCGCCGTTGACGCCATCAACACTCTGCTGGCCGCGCAAGCGCTGCACCGTTTGAACTCCGAACTGAAGAAGTACGTGGCGCCATCACTCCTGGTCCTGGACGAGGTCGGCTACCTGCCCCTCGACAAGGCCGGAGCGGACCTGCTCTTCCAGATCGTCAGCCAGCGCTACGAGCGCGGCTCGATCATTGTCACCACCAACAAAGCCTACAAACACTGGCCGACGATCTTCAACAACGACGCCGGCATCACCTCCGCCATCCTCGACCGCCTGCTCCACCGCGCCCAGACCGTCGTCGTCGAGGGCAAATCCTACCGCATGAAGGACCGCCTCACCGAAGAAAACCCCACCTGATCGACCCCAAACCGCCGGTGGCGAACACCGCCATCGGCGCCGCTTCGCCCGGGTGTCGACTTTTTATCCGCCACATTACGTCGACGTTCGCACCGCCGCTCACACATAGGGCTCCGCGGCTGAGCTTAATGGGCACCATTGCGACTGCTCGCATGGCCCCATCGTGACGTCTCAATCGGCCCCATCAAGAATCCGGCCCAAGGCACCCGGCCGGACGCTTACGAAAGACATGCCGTATTCGGCATACAAAAACCATCTGCACGAAGCCGGCTTTGGCCCGATCCAGCAGTTCGTGCGCATGAGGCAACTCCCGTTGGCAAATCTGGACGCGGATGTTGGTCCATTCGAGCAGATCATTCACTGCACTGGCCTCTGCTACGAGACGGCCCGGAATGGGCTGACCTCACTTGTCGTCGCCCAGAAGCGGTGATCGCAATGTATCCGATCGCGGGCGCAGGCCAGTTCGGTTGCACAGCACGCGTCATGCTTTTCAGCGCCACGGCACTCCTTGAGTGCGCAATAGGGGTATGCGGCCCCTGATGCAGCAGATGACGCTGCAGGCGATTTACCGGAAGGCGAACCTGCCACGGAGGCACCCTGCCAATCGGGTCAATCGATACGTGCTGCGCCGACTCGTCATCGATCGGCCCCACCAAGTCTGGACCCCGCAACGACAAAGTCACTGCCGCGGCACGGACCGATGACTGTCGCGGGGGGCTGGACATCTGGACAACCCCCACTCCCCGATAGACGGTTACCGCCATCCACTCCCGCTTGTCATTAACCAATGACCCGATATCAAATCCTGCACAGTCGGGCCAACTCCTGCGGCAAGCTTGATCGCGCCTGTCCTCGGGTCGTGTAGGACACGACATCTCGACTTCACTCGTCTCCCATAACTTAATCCTCTCATACTGCTTTCCAACGGTTGCGGCCCACCTCAATGGCTTATCACTCGGCTCAAGTCTTGATGCAAATAGCTGTGCTCGTCGGCTCAGCTTTTGGATGGGGATATTTCGTTTATGTGGGACTGCAGCTCAAAACTCGCACACTCACGTCAACCGACGTGCTTCTTTGCGCCTTGTCGGGGTTCTGCCTTGGCCAGCTCGTATTGCAAAATCTGATCTACGCAGGAATCCCATTGCGGTGGTCAAGCTGGTTAGGAGTCGCCGTGGCCGCAGCTGGAATTGTCGGCGGATGGCGGCAGCGCCACGCGATCGCCCGCTGCTGGCCGTGGTTGTCGGCAGGCGCGAGCGTCTTTTGTTTTCAAGGCTGGGTCGTGGCGCATGAGGGTCCGACGAATTTCTATGGCTACGCTCATCACGACCACGTGAACTACGTCCAGCTTGCGGAGTTTCTGGTTGAAAAACCGTTCAGCACAAAGCTCGCCGATGTCGGCTTGCACCCTTGGTTGGTGAAGGCGATCGACACGAAAGAGATCCGCATCACCCAATGTGTGGTGACCGGCTACACTGCCGTCGCCACTCTCACCGATGCGAAAGCGGTCTACGGTGCGAACTCGGTCTTCTTCGTTGGCTTACTCGCCGCAGCAACAGCGGCGCTGCTGATGAATTGCGGAGCTTCGCGCTGGCTAGCTCTGCTCGGGGGCGTCTGGGCCGGTCTTTTGCCTGCAATCACGAAGGCGCATCTCGACGCCTTCTATTCACAAATCGCGGTGTCGTTTGTGTTTCCGACACTCTGGCTGTGTTTTCTCGTTGTCGGTCGAAATCGTCGCCTCGCCTGGGTGGCCTGTGCAACCAGCCTGTCGTTCCTCTTCGGAGCCTATACCGAAGTATACGTTATTGGTGCGACCATGGCCGCGAGCCTTGCGCTCTCCATGGAGGAATGGCCGCTGCGCCGCCGAATCGGTTATGCCTGTACAGTCATCGCCACTTCGCTGCTCCTGCTACTGCCCTATGTCCGTTATGCTATGAGGTTCGTGCACGGCCAATATCAGACAGCCGAGAATTCCGAAATCCTCAACGGTCTGATGCCTCGAGCTGGCACGTGGCAAGGGTGGAGCGAACAGTTCGTACCTTCTTCGGCCGGAAGTCCTGCGCGATGGGCGGTAATAGCCGGTCTTGTTGTCTTTGCTACCTCCCTCATGGGAGTCGGCTCATGCAGTACGTCGCGACGTCTACGTTATCTGGCGATGATCGCCGTCCCTGTGGGCACAATCGGATTATTGCTCTCGGTGCCCGTGCTACCCAAGTACGCCTTGGGCAAGTTGCTCGTCATGTATTCTCCGCTGGCTGTCGTCTTCAGTTGCTTAGGCATCAATCGGCTATTCCTATTGGTTGGGACATACTTTTCAAAGACGACGACACGCGCCGGTCTCGGTCGGCACCGACTTTGGCGGCCTGCACACTTGGCGGCCATCGTCGGCACAGCAGTATTCGCATGCCTCGCATCGGTAGCGAGCGTGGAGAAGATCCGCATCGTTACCGCCAACGGAGACAACCTGTCCGCGGTGACTTCACCTGCGACGCTGGCGGTGTTTCGGAGCCTCGAAGCCCATCCTGAACGGACTTATGTGCTGAAGGAGCCGCATCCAATCCTCAACGCATGGCTGTGTTATCATGCGCGCCACGCCAATGTATATGTCGACGTTGAACGAGTGGGAGATCGAACGATGTCGGTTGATGAGTTCCCATTCCGTCGCATACCATCGAACACAAGCGGGCTGTGGCTTTTGGCGGGAGATACCATCTCGGCTTACAGCCCAAACGCGGCCCCGGAGATCGTCGTGCACAATCCGCAAGGGATCGATCGCGATGGGAACCAGCGATGGTATTGGGTCGGCGACGAGATGGTGATCGAGATCATCAATCTCTCAACACAGACACTTTCCAGACAGCTCCGATTCCGGGCAATCAGTGGCCCAGCGCTCGCTGCCCCGGCCCGCACCATCATTCTGAGATCCCCGCTCAACAAGCCGAAGACCCTGCACTTTTCAGGCGACACGATTCTCGAGTGTCCCGTGGTCCTCGCGCCCGGTTCGAACCTGCTCACGTTGGCCGTCGAGAACACGAACGGCTGGTCGAGAATCCAAGGTGACGGACGTAAGCTTATGGTGCGCATCCAGGAGATCAGCGTCGGATCACAAAACCATCTGCCGTGAGAATTGTCACCTTCCTGTTTTTGCTTTTACTGATCTCCGCCGGCTCGCTGACTGGTGTACTCTATTTGGCGCTGCGCCGCACCTGGCTGGCACGCTATGCGGTGGAGCTTTCGATCGTGTTGTTTCCGCCAGCACTGGTTGTTGCTATGTCGGTTGGAGGGTATCTTTCCGCGGAAGACATCCATCAAGCCTGGTTTTTACCTTTGATCGGGGCGGGCGTCGGCACAACCATCGCCGTTGCTATCTCGAGACGACGAGACGTGTGGGTCGCCATACGAATAAATGGACTGCGGGTCACCGGCCTGTTGTGCATCGGCCTTGTCGCCGCTGCGTTGGTCGTTCCAAGGCAGATCGCAGAGAACAAGCCAGGCTATCTCGAGTTCATGAACGGCGAGTTTCTATTCTACTCGATGGAGGCCGCATTTTCGAAAGGGATCCAGCATTCGCCATTGCCCGTCACGTGGGAACGATCGGTGCAAGAATGTCGCGACGGAATCGACTTTCTGAACGTCTTCGTCTCGGACTTGCTCGGGTTCCATCCGGTTCATATTGTGCAGCTTACGTCCGCGTTCCTGAGGATCGGCTCAGTTGTGCTATGCAGCTTGGTGATCTGGGAATTTGGAGCTAGAGCGAGATTTGCACGGGCAACATCGATCGTATTGATCGCCGCCGTCGTGCTGAGCCCCCTCGATATCTATGCGTTTCAGACGAGTTTTATGGCGGCTAACGCCTCGATGGGAATGTTCATCCTGATGCTCACGGCAGTTGTGATCGCAGACAAGATCCCTCCCGCCCTCTTTGTTTCCCTATTAACATTGGGTAATATTTATCTACTCGTTACTTACCCCGAGATCATGCCATTTCTGGCGATCGCGGAAGCGGCGCTATTTCTCGAACGTTGCCTAAAACCAAGCCGGTTCCTGTGGATGTTGCCACTCGGCAACGTATTGCCGGTCGCAATTAACTACAAGCTTGTGCTACGCAAGATCCGGTTTGTTTACGACCAAGTTCATGGGCATAATGGCTGGAGTATCCTGAGCGACCCGCTGACGCTGACGGGCCAATACGCGAAACATCTATTGGGGATGGAGTACAATTTCATTCCATCTCCGGTGCCAATCCCCCCCACCATAGTGTTGGCCACAAGCTTGATGGCCGTCGCCGCATGCATTTGGGGACTTCGTCGACTCGAGCTTCACATCGGCACCCGGACGGTTTGGTTATTGCCGTTGGGCTTCCTCTGGCTCCAGCTGGAACCGCTTTTCCTCCCGCCGCCAGCCGGCACACCAATGCATTTCTATGGGGCGGCCAAATATGTCTTGATGTGGGCATGGGTAGTTCCAGTGGCATTTGCCGTCGCCATACCATCCATCCCCTCCAAGGTTGCCAAGGTGCTACTGTTGAGTTGCGTCAGCCTTCACCTTGTCATCGGTACAGCGGTCTTGTTCCACGCCATGGTCTTTCAAGTGCGAATGCCTACATTCTATAGCTCGAGTTTGGCGAGGCGGCTCACTAGAGCGGTCGTAGATTCGCATCATCCGGCAGTAGTCCTTGGTGCCGAGCCCGTGTCAGTCCTTTACTGGTATCAGGTATTGGATTCCGCCGGACAAGCACCAGTGTTGGTATCCCAGGACCAGGCGAATATTGTGGCACGTTCGACCGCCGCTCCATTTGCCGCGCCTGACTTTTCTGGGTTAGAAACACGGAGCTTAGCTGCGATCCGCCCCTTGAATCACGTATGGATCAGCGATTATCATGTCATAGTGCAACAAGATTTCCCGGAGGCATTTTCGAAGAAACTCCATATTCCAATGACCGGCGACGGCCCGACTCTATTTCACGCGACTAATGTTGAGGTGCGAGAGGAGAATATCGCCCCTCGGGCCGCCGAACGTTGACCGGTTCAGCAGGGGATAAGATTCTCATCAGCTGATGAAACAAGATTGCGCTTCTAAACTTCCCAGTGGTTCCATCGCCGCCGGTGATGTTCTCGCGCGTTGGCATGGCAAAGTTGAAGCCGTCGGCATGCCCGTCAACAACGGGGCATGTCAGAGTCGCGCAAAGATGTCGTCGCCAATGCCCAAAGCCAATCTTCCGCGATGGCCGAACATTGCTTGATCGCGCAACAGAGGTATGCTTAATCAAGAAATCTATGGATCTTTCGATAATTGTGCCGGTTTATCGAGAAGAGAAAAACGTCCCGGAATTTCTGCGACGCGTTCGCGCGATTTTGGATCAATGCGTCGTGACCTACGAAATAATTTTCGCACTCGATCCATCTCCCGATGATACGGAAGCTGTGATTCTGGAGAGCCGTGCGCGGGACGATCGCGTGAAACTACTACGCTTCTCGCGCCGGTTCGGTCAACCGATGGCGATCCTCGCAGGACTGCAATATTCGGTAGGTGACGCGGTTATTGTGATGGATGTTGACATGCAAGATCCGCCGGAACTGATCGTTAAGATGGTGCAGGAATGGCGCGATGGATTTGATGTAGTCATGGCTCAACGACGAAGCCGAGATGGGGAAACATGGATAAAAAAGCTTATCGCCGGCATCGGATATGCGATCATTCAGCGGATTTCAGAAGTTCCGATTCCTCCTAATACAGGTGAGTTCAGGCTTATGAGCCGCCGAGTTGTCAACGAGGTGATTCGGTTGAAGGAATCGCACGGATTTCTCCGCGGCCTAGTCGCGCTGGTGGGTTTCCGTCAAACCACGATCCTGTTCGATCGGCCGGCCCGCCTGCACGGGGAGGGAAACTACAACCGTTTTGTGGGATCACTGCGCATCGGGTTCAACGGCATCTTTTGCTTCTCCACCTACGCACTGACGCTGAGCACGAAAATGGGGTTCGTGATCGCGGGAGGTTCATTCGTAATCGCGCTCGCCTATCTTGCGATGAAACTCGCCGGCTTTCCATTTCCGGTCGGCAATCCCACCGTTGTCATCCTAATCCTTTTCATGGGAGGCATACAGCTCATCAGCGTCGGTATTCTCGGAGAATACATCGGCCGCATCTACGAGGAGGTCCGCCGCCGTCCGAAGTTTATCGTTGATCGCGCCGTCGGCTTTCCCGCAGGATCAACGTTTTCACCCCCAAAACACGACCCAAACTGACATGGATGCCGGCACTACAAATCATTCGGGGGTCCAGGAGTCGGAGGACTTCTGGGACCGATTCACCGCAAGCGCCGAGATGCACCCTGCCAACCTTTACCGATATTCTCTGATCTCCAACATGATCGCAGCGCTGCCGGGGCACGAACGGGCCATTGTTGATCTGGGCTGTGGAAACGGTTTTTTACTGAAACACGTTCACGAACGCGGACTTGGCCGGCGTTTGATGGGATTCGACGGATCGGCTGCAATCGTCCAGCGTAACCGCGTGCGACAGGCGTTTGCCCAGTTCGACCAGGCCGATCTGCAGTTCGCCGACAAGTTCCCCCAGATCGAACCGGTCGACGTCGTGATCTGCTCGGAGGTGATCGAGCACATGCCCTCATATGCGCCAGTGTTTCGCATCGCGATGGGCTGCCTGAAACCGGGTGGCCACTTCATCCTGACCACCCAGGGGGGCAAACGGCGGCGGCATGACGTTGCACTGCTGGGGCATCTGCGCCACTACGCGATCGATGCCCTGGCGGACGAAGTCGCGTCTGCCGGGTTCAGTGTTGTCCGCACCCAGAAGGCGGGCTGGCCTGCGTTGACGCTGCAAAAGGTCGCTGCATCGATGTTTCTGGGCCGCGTCTCGCAGGAACTGGCGTCGACCGCCGAGCCATCGGCGTTATTCCGACTGGCTTGTCGCCTGGTTGGGATTGGTCTGCTGCTCTCCTCGAAAAGCCACGGCCCGCAACTCGTGATTCTAGCTAGGAAACCGGGTGGCACTGTAATATGAAGGTTATCGTCATCGGGGGCGCAGGATTTATCGGCTCTACCTGCACTGCGCGTTTATTGATTGACGCCGGCTCCGAGGTCACGGTGTTCGACAACTTCTCCTCCGGGCGCCGGTGGCATATCGAGCCACTACTCGCGACGGGGCGGGTACGCATCGTTCAGGCTGAGGCCGCCGACCTAAAGGCGCTTGCGGATGCCGCGAGAGGGCACGAGCTTCTGTTTCACTTTGCCTCCAATCCAGACATCGCCCGGGCCGCGACCGAGCCGACCGTCGACTTTTATCAGGGCACGTTGCTCTCGCAGAACGTGTTCGAGGCGGCGCGCGTCGCCGGTGTGCCGAGGGTGATCTATGCCAGCGGCAGCGGAGTCTTCGGCGACCGGCCTGACCAAGTGTTCGGTGAGGACGATTTCAGCCCGTGCCCAACGTCGACGTACGCAGCAAGCAAGGCCGCCGGCGAAACATTGTTGAGCGCCTACTGCGCGATGTTTGGGCTGCAAGGTCTGAGCTTCCGATTTGCCAACGTTGTCGGCCCGCACCAAACGCACGGCGTGGCTTTCGATTTCATCCGACGGCTGCGCAAGAACCCGCATCGCCTCGACGTCCTGGGAAACGGTTTGCAGACTAAGTCATACATCCACGTCGACGATGTTGTCGACGCGCTGCTCCGTTTTCGATCGGGATTCGACAAACGCTACGACTATTTCAATCTCACGACTGACGATCCGCTGACGGTGCGAGGTATCGCCAAGCTCGTGATCGAAGAGATGGGGCTCGCGGCGGTCGATGTGCGTTACGGGACCGCCGACCGCGGATGGGCTGGTGATGTTCCGCGGATCCGTTTTTCCGCGACGAAGATGCAGGCAAAGGGATGGAATCCGCGACGCACGTCGCTCGAAGCGATGCGAGATGCGATCCGGGGAATGCTGGCCAACTTCGGGAAAGGGCTGTTCGGTGATTGATCACGCATTGATTACCGGTGCGGGGAGTGGCATCGGCCGGGCCTGCGCACTTGCGCTAGGCGGGCACGGTATCTCGCTGTTGCTGGTGGGCCGCCCTGCATCCACGGACCGAACCCGACAACTCGTGAAATCGGCGGGTGGCCATGTCGAAGTTGTAGCAATGGATCTTGAGGACTACCCGAGTGCGCAAGTGCGCCTGCGTAAAGCCATCGAGGGAACGGCCGGGGCTCGCTGGGGGGTGGTGCTGGCTGCGGCTATCCTTGGCCAGCCTCAAACAAGCGGAGCTGGCGCGAACGGTGGAGACTTCGAACGCGTCTTCAAGACCAACGTCGTCGGCAATCTTGCGATCCTTGACGCGGTGCTGCCTCAGATGATCGCGGCACGGCACGGCAGGGTCGTGTTGTTTGCCGGCGGAGGCGCCGCCTATGCTTATCCCGTGTTTCCGGCCTACGCCTTGAGTAAGGTTGCCACTGTTCGTCTGACCGAAAACTTAGCAGCGACATACGCGCCGTGCAGCGGACTGTCTTTTGTCTGCCTTGCACCTGGGGCAGTCGATACGCCCACGCTTGCCAGAGTGCAGGAGGCAGGGGGTGAAGTAAAAACCAAGACAAATATCGAAGAGCCCGTCCGCTTTATCGAAACGTACCTTCAGTCGGACTCGACCGCGCTCTCCGGTCGCTATGTGCATGTTAGGGACAACTGGGCGCCATATCTCGACGGAACTGCCGCGCCGGCGCGCGATCAATTCCTGCTACGTCGCATCGAATGAAGACGATTAATCTAGTCGGCGCCGGTCTCATTGGCCGGGAACGGCTAAATGCTGTGCAAAAGCTGCAGGCCCGGGGCTTCGAGGTACGCGTTGGCTGCGTGCACGATCCGTTGAATCCGAGGCTGCACGAATTGACGGCTCAGGGACTAGCGGCAGAGCCGGAGTTGGAGCGCTTCCTGAGCCTGCCTGCAGACCTGATCATCATTGCCTGCCCGCACGACGTTGCCGCCGTTCTTGCCTGCCAAGCGCTGCGAGCTGGTCACGCCATCCTGATCGAGAAACCGCTCGGCCGAAGCTTGGACGAAGCGGAGCAGATCGCCGAGGCAGCAGGCAAGAATGCCCGGGTCCATGTCGGATTGAATTATCGGTTCATGCGCGGTGTCGCCACGCTCGTGTCCGACTGGCAGAACCGACGCTTCGGACAGCCGATTTCACTCCGGCTGCAAATCGGACATGGCGGGAAGCCCGGCGACGAAGCGAGCTGGAAGCTCGATCCCGTGCGCTGTGGGGGCGGTGCTTTGCTCGATCCCGGCATCCATCTTCTGGATCTCGTCACTTGCCTCACCGGCGATGATGTGGACATACGCGGGGTCAATTCCTGGCACGGATTCTGGCGCACCGGAATTGAGGAGCATGTCGAGTTGCTTCTTAGAAGCGGCGGCATCGGCGTGACCGTCGAGACCAGCGTCGTTCGCTGGCGAAGCCATTTCGAGATCTTCGCGCTGGGGACGGAAGGTTACGGCCATGTTGAGGGACGCGGTCGGAGCTACGGAGTGCAGCGCTATTGTCGCGGACGGCGGTGGGGCTGGCAGACCGCAGCGAGCCAAGCGGCCAGTGAAGAACTCGTGGTGGAAGATTCCTGTGACAACGCCTTCGCGGACGAGCTTGCCGTTTGCCTCGGCCTGCAGTCCCCCGGCGTCGTGCCGGCAGCGGATCTGCGGTCCGGTCTCGCCATGATGAGGCTGTACCAGCAATGTCGTGACGCGCTGATTGCGGAGACGAGCGAGCGATCGCACTCCTGAGACCTTCAGCCGTTTCATCGACCAGTCGGCGCTGCGATTTTCCAGCCCACCCATGTTGATCACACGCTCACCTCTCCGGATTTCCCTCGGCGGCGGAGGAACGGACTTGCCATCGTACTACCGCGAACACGGCGGCTTTCTGGTCGCAGCAGCGATCGACAAATACGTCTACATCACGCTGAACACAACTTTCACGCCGAAGATTTTCCTTAAGTACTCCAAGCTCGAACTCGTTCAGACTTCGGGAGGAGATCGAGCATCCGATCTTTCGAGAAGCGATGCGCTTCTGCGCGATCACCGACCCGCGGATCGAAATCGCCTCGATGGCCGACATCCCGGCGGGCACAGGCCTGGGCTCGTCGGGCAGCTTCACGACCGCCCTGCTCAAAGCGCTGCATGCTCATCGCCGGGTGTTCGTCGCCCCAGGAGACCTTGCCGAACAGGCATGCGACATCGAGTTGAACAGGCTCGGCGAACCCATCGGGAAACAGGACCAGTACATCGCCGCGATCGGCGGGATCACGGCTTTCACTTTTCATCCGGATGGACGCGTCGAGTACCGGCCCTGCAAGATCTCGGAAGAGACACTCTTCAATCTCGAGGACAATCTGCTGCTGTTCTTCACCGGATATTCGCGCTCGGCCTCCAGCATCTTGAAGGATCAGAACGATCGCTCGAAGAAGAACGACGCCGCCATGCTCGAAAACCTCCATTTCACGAAAGAACTCGGCTACCAGTCGCTCAAGGCCTCGAGAATGGCAGCCTGGACGAGTTCGCCCGGCTGATGGACGTGCATTGGCAGCGTAAAAAGGCGCGCAGCTCGGGCATGAGCAACGCCGGAGATCAACGACTGGTACGATTTCGCAATGCGTAACGGCGCGCTCGGCGGAAAGCTGATCGGGGCGGGCGGCGGCGGCTTTCTCATGTTCTACGCGCGGCGACAAGCAGAAGCTTCGCCACGCAATGCGGGAAAAGGGACTGCAGGAGGTTCGGTTCCGGTTTGATTTCGAAGGCACCAAGGTGGTCGCCCAGAATTGAGGCATGACACCGCAAGAACTTCCGGTCGCGCATGCTGGCGGGCGGTCTCGCCACGCGCCTTCGCCCGATGACGGAAACGGTGCCGAAACTGCTGCTCGAGGTCGGCGGTGAGCCTTTTTTCTCCCACCAGATCCGATTGCTGCGGAATGCCGGGCTGAACCGGATCGTCCTGTGCGTCGGGTACCTTGGTGAGAAGATTCAGTCGAAGCGTACGGTGACGGCGCCGGTATCGGGGTCCGGATCGAGTACTCGTTCGATGGCCAGAAACTGCTCGGGACCGGCGGCGCAATCATCCGGGCCCTTCCGAAGCTCGGCGATGCGTTCTATGTACTCTACGGCGACAGCTACCTGCCACTCGACTATCGCGCGGTCGGGCGACCGATTCCTTCAGTCCGGCCGGTTGGGACTCATGACCGTTTTCGAGAACCGTGGTCTGTACGACACCAGCAACGTTTGGTTCGAGGAGGGCGAGATCCGGCTGTACGACAAGAAAGCGCGGCGCCCGGAGATGCGGCACATCGATTACGGACTTGGTGTCTTCAAATCTGGCGCCTTCGACGGATTTCCCCGGGATGCCGTGGTCGACCTGGCCGACGTGCAGCGCGCGCTCGTCAGCCGGCGGGAACTTGCCGGATTCGAGGTAACCCAACGGTTCTACGAGATCGGCTCGCCTGAAGGATTGACCGAGCTCGATCGGATGCTGAGGCAGCACCGAGGCGATCGTGAACATGCGGCTGGGAGCGGATTTCAAATCGAAACGCCGGGCTGACATATCACGATTCGGCAGGCCTCCGCATCGGGAAATTGTCGTGCTGGACCTGAGCCGGCCGTTCCGCTGCGATGGATCTTTGTCTGGTCTCCACTCCCCTTTCCCAAGACCTTCACTCTCAATTCTCCCATGTCGTATTCAACCCAACACCTGAAGGAAACCGCCGAGATCGTCGCCAAGATCAATCCCGCCGATTGCGAAAAATGCGTGCGCGAACTGCGTGACTTGCGGGCACGCGGCGGGCGGCTGTTCATCCTCGGCGTCGGCGGCAGCGCCGCCAACGCCTCGCACGCGGTGAATGATTTCCGCAAGATTGCCGGGCTGGAGATGTACGCGCCGACCGACAACGTTTCGGAACTGACGGCCCGCACGAACGACGAGGGCTGGGCCAGCGTCTTCGTCGAATGGCTGCGCGGATCGCGCTTGAACAGCAAGGACGCGGTACTCATGTTCTCCGTCGGCGGCGGCAACCTCGAGAAGAACGTCTCGCCAAATCTCGTCACGGCGCTGCAACTCGCGAAGCAGGTGGGGGCGCGAGTGATCGGAATCGTCGGCAAGGATGGCGGATACACCGCCAAGGTCGCGGATGCCTGTCGTCATCGTCCCGGTCGTGAATCCGGCCAACGTCACGCCGCACAGCGAGGCTTTCCAAGCGGTGCTCTGGCATCTCTGGGTGTCGCATCCCGACCTCAAGATGAACCAAACGAAATGGGAAAGCGTGACCACCACCCAGCGCTGAGCGGAATTCGATCGCCGGAGCGATGAACACCTCGCCCGCCCGCCCAGCCGTGTTTCTCGACCGCGACGGCACGCTCAACGTGCAGGTGATTCGGGACGGAAAGCCTTACCCGCCGGCGAGCGTCGACCAGTTCCGACTGTTCCCCGGTGTCGCGGCAGCTGCCGGCAGTTGTCCGATGCAGGATTCGCGCTCATCGTTGTCACGAACCAACCCGACGTCGGGCGAGGCGCTCAGACCGAAGCGGCTGTCGCTGCCATCCACGCCGAACTCCGGCGACTGGTTCCCGAGATTTCCCTCGTCGAGACCTGTTTCGATCCGGGCCGCGGCGAGCCATCCAGACGGCGCAAACCGGAGCCCGGCATGCTGCTCGACGCCGCGCACGCGTTGAAGATCGATCTGGCCGCCTCCTGGATGATCGGCGACCGGTGGCGGGACGTGGATTGCGGCCTGCGGGCGGGAGTGCGAACGATCTTCATCGACTTCGGATACTCC
The DNA here is from genome assembly GCA_963705935.1 of uncultured Verrucomicrobiae bacterium. Classification (GTDB taxonomy): domain Bacteria; phylum Verrucomicrobiota; class Verrucomicrobiia; order Opitutales; family Opitutaceae; genus Opitutus. The sequence continues at coordinate 2,280,967 of OY970130.1, forward strand.
GAAGAACTCCGCGGCCGGCCGGACTTTATCGCGAGTTCATTCCCCGAGGCGGCACGAATTGTCCTTGCCCGTGGCGAAGCGAAACGGTGACTTCTTCTCATGCGATCATTGACGGATCTCAGAGTTCACATCTACGCGGACGGCGCGGATAAGAAAGGGATCCTCGAGCTCTACGAGAAGCCCTACATCAAGGGGCTGACGACCAACCCCACCTTGATGAACAAGGCCGGGATCAAGGATTACGAGGCGTTCGCAAAGGACATCCTGCAGACCGTCACCGCCAAACCGATTTCGCTCGAGGTCTTTGCCGATGATTTCGCCGAGATGCGGCGGCAGGCGCTGAAGATCGCCGACTGGGGCCGCAACGTGTACGTGAAGATTCCGATCACCAACTCGACCGGCCAGTCGTCCGTCCCGCTCGTTGCCGATCTGGCCGCCCAGGGCGTGCAACTCAACGTGACTGCGATCCTGACGCTGGCTCAGGTCCGCGACGTCTCGGCAGCGCTCAACCGCTCCGTCGCGTCAGTCGTGTCGGTGTTCGCTGGGCGAATCGCTGACACGGGCGTTGATCCGATGCCCATGATGCGAGCGAGTCGGGCGCTTCTCGAGGACCAGCCGAAAGCCCAACTCCTTTGGGCCAGCGTCCGCGAAGTGCTGAACATCATCCAGGCCGAGGACGTGGGCTGCCAGATCGTGACGGTGACGCACGATGTGCTCGCCAAAGCGGCCAAAATGCTCGGCCAGGATCTGACGGATTTGTCTCTCGACACGGTCAAGATGTTCGCACGAGACGCGGCGCAAGCCGGTTACAGGCTTTAGGACGGCGAGGCCGCCGGTAACGGAGGATGGATCCGGTCTTCCACATCGAGGCGCCCGACGGATCGAGGCTGCCCTCGCGATTCCTGCGGCTGCGGGGATGGTGCTTCTTGCCCGGACAGCCGGGCCGGGCCGTGCGAGTGCGAATGGGAGACCGCACGATCAACGGAACGTACGGACTGAGCCGCCCGGATGTCCGCGCCGCGTTTCCGGCGGCGCCCGATGATTTCACCGGGTTCGAGATCCGCGGCAGGCTCGGCCGCGGAAGACAGCGGGGCGTGCTGGAGTTGCAGACTCTCGCCGGCGACTGGCTGGCCGTCACCGCCCTCGAGTTCACCACGCCGGCGTGGAGCGCACCGCTGTGGATGAGCCGAAGCGCCCGGTCCGACCTGGTCGCGTTCCAGCTTGGCACCGCGACCGCGCATCGGCCGCGACCGCCCCGCTGCGATCGCTTCCCTGTCGTTCGGCATGCAGCGCCGGCGCCAATCCACGTCGTCACGCCGTCGTTTAACCATGGGCGATACCTGGGCGAAACCGTTCGCTCCGTGCTCGGGCAGCGAGGCGTATGGCTCCGGTATTCGATTCAGGATGGCGGGTCGTCGGACGACTCTCTGGCCCTGCTGCAGGCTCTCGACGATGCCCGCGTTTCGTGGCGCAGCGAACCGGACTCAGGCCAGGCGGACGCGATCGCGCGGGGATTTCGACAGACGAGCGGGGGGCCGGAGGACGTGATGGCGTGGATCAACTCGGATGATTTCTACGCGCCAGGCGCGCTGGCGTACGTCGCGGGTTACTTCGCGCGGCATCCGGAGGTGGACGTGGTCTATGGGCACCGGATCCTCGTCGACGAGAACTCACAGGAAATCGGACGCTGGTTTCTTCCGCCGCATGACGACGAGATTCTGCGGCTGAACGATTTCGTGCCGCAGGAAACGCTGTTCTGGCGCCGGCGGCTTTGGGACAAGGTTGGCGGGATCGACACCTCGTTCCGGTTCGCGATGGATTGGGACCTGTTGCTCCGGTTCCAAGTGGCGGGCGCCAGGATCGTGCGGGTCCCCTACTTCCTCGCCTGTTTTCGGATACACCCGGCGCAGAAAACGTCCGCGCAGATGGAAGCGATCGGACAAAAGGAAATCGACGCGCTCCGGCTTCGGACGTTCGGGCGTGTAATTCCGCCACAAGAAATCGAAACGAATCCGCGGCTGATCCGGTACCTCCGCAAGAGCGCGTGGATCGAGTTCCTCTGGCGGCGGTTCCGGATCCGGTCACGGTGACAGGGGGAAGAAGAGCTGGCGCGAGGCGAGAAGGAGCAGGGGCAGGACGGAAGGTTCGATCTCGGCTCGACCTCGGTATTCCTCCTGTAACACGGATTGGATCGGTCTGATTTTCACAGGAGTCGACCCGAGTTAAAACCGAGTACGGATTGTGGATCGGGAATCGAAAGGTTCGATCTCGGATCGACCTTGGTATTCCTCCTGTAAAACGGATCGGGTCGGTCTGTTTTTTCACAGGAGTCGACCCGAGTGAAGACCGAGGACGGACTGTGGATCGGGAATCGAAAGGTTCGATCTCGGCTCGTCCTCGGTATTCCTCCTGTAAAACGGATCCGGGCAGTCTGTTTTTTCACAGGAGTCGACCCGAGTGAAAACCGAGTTCGGATTGTGGATCGGGCACGGAACGTTCGATCTCGGATCGACCTCGGTATTCCTCCTGTAAAATGGATTGCGTCGGTCTGTTTTTCACAGGAGTCGACCCGAGTGAAGACCGAGGCCTGTGGATCGGGACTCGGAGAGTTCGATCTCGGATCGACCTCGGTATTCCTCCTGTAACACGGATTGGATCGGTCTGTTTTTCACAGGAGGCGACCCGAGTGAAGACCGAGACCGGATTGTGAATCGGGACTCCGAAGGTTCGATCTCGGATCGACCTCGGTATTCCTCCTGTAACACGGATTGCGTCGGTCTGTTTTTCACAGGAGTCGACCCGAGTGAAGACCGAGGCCTGTGGATCGGGACTCGGAGAGTTCGATCTCGGATCGACCTCGGTATTCCTCCTGTAACACGGATTGGATCGGTCTGTTTTTCACAGGAGGCGACCCGAGTGAAGACCGAGACCGGATTGTGAATCGGGACTCCGAAGGTTCGATCTCGGATCGACCTCGGTATTCCTCCTGTAACACGGATTGGATCGGTCTGTTTTTCACAAAAGTCGACCCGAGTGAAAACCGAGTTCGGATTGTGGATCGGGACTCCGAAGGTTCGATCTCGGATCGTCCTCGGTATTCCTCCTGTAAAACGGATCGGGTCGATCTGATTTTTCACAGGAGGCGACCCGAGTTGAGACCGAGGACCGAGGGCGGTGAACGCTCGTGCTTGACAGGGGGCGCGATAGAGCCCTTTTGGGGTCTTTATGAAGACGCTGACCGTCACGGAAGCCCGCAAGAATCTCTCCGGATGGCTTCGCCGTGCCAAGGCTGGTGAAGAGATCGGCATCATCGAAGGCAACCAAGTCTTCGCTCTTCGGCCGGTCTCCGTCACCGCTCAGGACTACATGGAGGCCGAGTACGGTTTAACGACGGCTGAAGCCGACACGATTGCGCGAAATCTCAAGACCGAGACCGCACGCGAGCTTGCCGGCGGCAATTACACTGCCTTAAAAGACCTTCCCAGCCAGCATGCTCCGCGTCGTGCTAAGTCCAAGCGCCCTCTCAGCTCTGAGAAAGCTCGAGCCTGAGGTTCATGCAGCGGTGGTGGGCACGCTCAGCCGTGTGCCCGCCGCGTTTGGCCGTCCGCATGCGCACTTGGGAATTGGCCTGCGTCAGTTGCGCCCCAACCTCTACGAGGCGCGCACGGGGCTCGGGTTGCGGATCGTCCTCCAGCGCTATGGAGAATTCCTCGTCGTCAAGGTGATCGGCGATCACGACGAAATCAGGGCCTATCTGAAGGGGAAGCGGTAGGCTGGCGGGCTGGCGCGAGGCGGCAGGGAACAGGGAGCAGGACCGAGACGATGGATCCCGGCGTCCCTGCCGGGCTGATGCGACACCGGGATGAAACACTAACGCTAATCCTGTGGATCGGGACTCGGAGAGTTCGATCTCGGATCGTCCTCGGTATTCCTCCGGTAACACGGATCGGGTCGGTCTGATTTTCACAGGAGTCGACCCGAGTTAAGGCCGAGACCGGATTGTGAATCGGGACTCCGAAGGTTCGATCTCGGCTCGTCCTCGGTATTCCTCCTGTAACACGGATCGGGTCGGTCTGTTTTTTCACAGGTGTCGACCCGAGTGAAGACCGAGACCGCTGCCCTCGGAACGCGCGAAGCGGGAGGGAGCAAGGGGCAGGACCGGACCGGGCGGTCGCGGCGGAGCGCGAAGCAGCAGGGAGCAGGCGCGAAAGACAGAAGGGCAGAATGAGCGAAAGGCCGGCGACGGGCCCCCGGGCTTACCTACCCTGCGATGGGCGCGTGAGTGCCTCGATGTCGGCCAGATCCTTCGGCCGTCCGGCCGCGCGTTTGTTCGCGAGCAAGCTTTCCCGATCGATGAAGCAAATCCGAACTCCATCGATCGACTGCTCGACTCGCTTGTCGTAACATTGATCGAACGTGATCCCGGAGATTGCGTTCATCACCTCGAGACGGATCGGCGGAACGCCGATCCTCACGATCTTTCCCGGCTCCATCAAGACTGCGACCGTCAACTCGGGAACATCGAACCCAAATTCCCTAAACACCTCGATCAGCCTGTCAGCATTTTGTCGCGAGGCTCGTACGAACACGTCGAGATCACCGGTGGCACGAACGAAACCATGAAAACCGACGGCGTAGCCGCCGACCACCAGATACTCAACGCTCCGGGCGTTCAGCAATTTCAAGAAATCGGCGAAGTTCCTGTCGAGCCTCTCCATAAGAATAAAACTGCCGCCGCAGATGCTCGATCCCAGCCAGCCGGGTTTCGGGCGTCTGCCCCAACCAATACTGCAGGTCGTCCGGTTCATCGCCGAACGCACCGATCGTCAGCACGGAGCGATCTAGCATGAAGTCATCCATTTCCGAAAAGATAACAGCACCACCGGAAAAGCCAAGGGGCTTGTCGCTGTGGTGTGGTGTGCCGCAATCGAGTCTGCATGCGCCCGAACCTCTACGAGGCGCACACAGGGCTCGGTCCCGATTAACCGAGTTCGGATTGCGGATCGGGACTCCGAAGGTTTCGATCTCGGCTTGTCCTCGGTATTCCTCCTGTAACACGGATCGCGTCGGTCTGTTTTTTCACAGGAGTCGACCCGAGTGAAAACCGAGTTCGGATTGTGGGTCGGGACTCGGAAGGTTCCGATCTCGGCTCGTCCTCGGAATTCCTCCTGTAACACGGATTGGATCGGTCTGATTTTTCACAGGAGTCGACCCGAGTGAAAACCGAGTTCGGATTGTGGATCGGGCTCGGAAGGTTCGATCTCGGATCGACCTCGGTATTCCTCCTGTAACACGGATTGGATCGGTCTGATTTTCACAGGAGGCGACCCGAGTTAAAACCGAGTTCGGACTGTGGATCGGGACTCGAAAAGTTCGATCTCGGATCGACCTCGGTATTCCTCCTGTAACACGGATTGGATCGGTCTGATTTTTCACAGGAGTCGACCCGAGTGAAAACCGAGTACGGATTGTGGATCGGGCACGGAAAGTTCGATCTCGGATCGACCTCGGTATTCCTCCTGTAACACGGATCGGGTCGGTCTGTTTTTTCACAGGAGTCGACCCGAGTGAAAACCGAGACCGGATTGTGGATCGGGCACGGAAGGTTCGATCTCGGCTCGTCCTCGGTATTCCTCCTGTAAAATGGATGAGGAGATAGGGTTCGACGGTTTGGGTTTACGGGGCGGCGCTTACGTCCTACAGCGTACGGTCACTTCATGAGCTCGGAACCAGTGCCGCTGGAGGAGACGACAACAACCCCGCCGAACGCCTTTCGACCGGGCAACCTGCAGCGCTGGGTCGCAGGTCTCGCGCTGGTTCTCGCCTGGGTTTTCGCAATGTTCATTCCCCAGCAAAATCCGTGCGGCTGGTGGAACTTGGAGAGCCGATCGCCGAGCCCCTGGAATGTCGTCATCACCTGTGCAGCGAGCGCGCCCGGCCATTCGCTGATACTCCTCGACGAGGGGAAGGGATTTGAAGAGGCGGCGAAAATCGAATGGTCGAACAGCGGGGCGAACAAGCCCGTCACGCACACACTGCCGTTACCCGACGCACCGTTGCGGGCGCTCCGGCTGGCGCCTCTCGACCGGCCGGGGCAACTGGCAATCGATGATTTTCGGCTGACCGATGCCAAGGGCAACGAGCTCCGCCGGTTCACGAAGGAAGACCTCCACTCGCCGCGCACGATCAGCGCGATCGCACGCACCGAGAACGGCTGCACGATCGCCGAAGACGGCGGCGCAGGCTCCTACGCCGACATCGAGTTCGGCCACTTCGCTGCGCCGGACGGGATGATCGAACGAAACGCCCAACTCTGCCTCGCCGCGGTCGGGATTGTCGCCCTCGTGGTGCTTGTCCCGTCGATCGTGGCATGGTTTGCGTTTTCCCGCCCGGTGACGTGGCGCCGGTTCGGCAAAGCGGCGTCGCTGCTGGTGCTGGTCGCCGGCCTGTTCGCCTGCTTCGCCAATCGGACGCTCGTCCGAAACAGCATCCGGTACGCGCTCACCGCGGTGCCTGCGAAGTCGGCTGAACTCCGGCTGGAGATCGACGTGAACAGCGCGCACCCGGCGATGGCGCAGCTTTTCTGGGATGTCGGCAAGGGGTTCGATGAGCCGGACAGTTCCCGGGCGTATCTCGAAAACACGACCGGGTTGCAGACGCTCCGGTACAACCTGCCCTCCTCCCCTCTGCTCGCGTTGCGATTCGATCCGCTGGACGGTGCCGGGACCCTGACGATTCGCCGGATGCGGCTCGTCGACGGCAACGGCGACGTGCGCGCGACGTTCGAGCCATGGCTGTTCGAACCCCGGAATCAAATTGCGAAGATCGAACGCGAGAAGGCCGAGGTCGATCAGACGCCACTTCTGGGCGCCGTCGTCGAGACGACGCCCGGCGCGACCGACCCAATTCTGGCGGTTGGCGCACGGGTGGTGAACACGGTGAATGCATTGCGCGGCCGCAAGCCGAGCCGGTAAGCGCGAGGTGCGGAGGGCGAAGCGCGATGGGCGGCAGGTGCAAAGCGCGAAGGACTAAGCGCGAAGGCGCAAGGAGCAGGACGGAGTTGGCGGCCGACGCAGCAAGGAGCAGGGAGCAGGACTCGGGTTGAGGGTAGGCCGCCTGCTCGCGGGCGCGGTTCGGGCACGAGGGAGCTCACAGCCTACGCCCCGGACCAAAACGCGCGGCCCATCGGAGCCTCTCGAGGTCAAACTCCGTCGGCCGAGGGACCAAAGTGTCCTCCCCTTAACCCGACTTCCGCTACTGGGGGCTGAAAACGACTATTTTCGGGGTCGGCGGAGACGTAAGTGATTGGGGTGCCGTGGTCGGATTTTCCGAAGGGCGTGTAGTCCCGACCTAGTCCCTTCCGGGAGCGGGGCAGATCGGATACACTGCATTCATGTTCCTGAAATGCCGGGAGCGGCGCAAAGACGGGAAGACGCATCGGAGCTGGTCGATCGTGGAGAGCCGGCGCTATGCGGGCCACAAGGTGGCGCATCGGCACGTGCTGTATCTGGGAGAAATCAACGACAGTCAGCGGGTGGCCTGGGAGCGGACGATCGCGGTGATCGACGAGCGCGACGGGGAGGCGCGGCAACTGGCGTTGTTTCCGGCGGACCGCACGCCTCCGCCGGGCGAAGTGGACACGCTGCAGGTGCGATTGAGCGAACTGAGTCTGGAAAATCCGCGCCAATGGGGTGCGTGCTGGCTGGGCGACCGGCTCTGGCAGCAACTGGGGCTGGACAGGTTTTTCGGAGCGCGGCTGCCCGCGAGCCGTGAGGGGACGGACTGGGAGAAGGTGGTTCGCATCCTGGCGATTTACCGGCTGCTCAGTCCGGGGAGCGAGTGGCGGCTGCACCGGCATTGGTTTGGCACGACGGCGTTGGGGGATCTGCTCGGGGTGGACGCGCGCGCCGTGCAGGACGACACGCTGTATCGGGCGCTGGATCTGCTGCTCGCGCACAAGGAGGCGCTGTTCGCTCACCTGCACGAGCGGTGGCGCGATCTGTTCGGGGCGCGTTACGAGGTGCTGCTCTACGATCTGACCTCGACGTATTTTGAATGCGATGTGCCGGCGGACGAAACCGATCCGCGGCGGTTCGGCTACAGCCGCGACAAACGCGGCGACTGCGTGCAGGTGGTCCTCGCCTTGGTGGTGACGCCGGAGGGGCTGCCGCTCGCTTACGAGATGCTGCCGGGCAACACCGCCGACAAGACGACGCTGCGCGAGATGCTCGCCACCATCGCCCGACGCTACGGCGAAGCGGAGCGCATCTGGGTCATGGACCGCGGCGTGCCCACCGACGAGATTTTGGCGGAGTTGCGCCACGCCAACGCACCGGTGCGCTATCTGGTCGGCACGTCCAAGGGGCGGCTCACGCGCTACGAAGCCGCGCTGGCGGAACTCCCGTGGCAGCAGGTGCGGCCCGAACTGCGAGTCAAGTTGCTGCCCAGCGAAGGCGAACTGTACGTGCTGGCCGAAAGCGGGGCCCGCGCCAGCAAGGAACGCGGCATGCGCCAGCGCCGGCTCAAAACGTATTGGAGACGTTTGGACGAACTGCAGCGGCAGGCACCGCCCCGGGACACGCTCTTGAAAAAACTCGGCGCGGCGCAAGACCGGGCCGGCCGCATCGCCGTGGGCCTGGTCCACGTTGAGGTGAGTGATGCCGGGGCGCTTCGTCACCACCTCGACCGCGAAAAACTGCGCGCCGTGCGCCGACGCGAGGGCCGCTATCTGCTGCGCACGAACATGACCGCCGACGATCCCGCTCTGGTCTGGCGCTGCTACATGCAACTGTGCCACGTCGAAGAGGCCTTCCGCACGCTCAAGGGGGACCTCGGCCTGCGCCCGATCTTTCATCAAACGCCCGAGCGCATCGAAGCGCACCTGTTCGTCGCCTTCCTCGCCTATTGCCTGCTGACGACCCTGCGGCAGCAACTCCGCGGCCACGCCCTCGGTCTGATGCCCAGAGCGGTCCTGGAGAAACTCGCCACGATCCAGATGCTCGATGTGTGCGTGCCCACCACCGATGGCCGCGAATTGCTCTTGGTCCGGCACACCGAGCCCAGCGTCGACGCCGCCCTCCTGCTCGAACAGCTCGAGCTCACGCTGCCTCCTCAGCCTCCACCCAAGATCCGTTACCCGGCGGCCAAACCGTCCGTGTAGTCCCGACCTTTGGAACTCTCGGGCGATGGATCAACGGGTTGCATTGTTCTCATCCCCCAGTAGCGGAAGTCGGGTTAACTCTGCGCCCTCGGCGGTGAAAATCCGGGTCCGACTGGGCCGCACTCGACTCGGAATTCGTAACGCGTAACCCGGAACTGAACGATTGAACCGCAGAGAACGCGGAGAAGCGCGCCGAGTGAGCCGCAGCAGGGGAGCAGGGAGCGACGAACGGGGAGCAAGGAGCAGGAGCAGGACGGAGTTGGCGCGCAAGGCGGCAGGGAGCAGGACCAAACCGGTCGACGGTGGACGGTCGGCGAAGCGACTCCGAGCGGGACGCTGCGAAAGGAGCAAGGAGAAACGAACTCGGTCGAATCATTCTTCACAGGAGTCGACCCGAGTTAAGGCCGAGACCGGATTGTGGATCGGGCTAGGAAAGTTCGATCTCGGATCGAGCTCGGTATTCCTCCTGTAACACGGATTCGGTCGGTCTGTTTTTTCACAGGAGTCGACCCGAGTGAAGACCGAGTTCGGACTGTGGATCGGGACTCGGAAAGTTCGATCTCGGATCGTCCTCGGTATTCCTCCTGTAAAACGGATTGGGCCGGTCTGATTTTCACAGGAGCCGACCCGAGTTAAGACCGAGACCGCTGCCCTCGGAACGCGCGAAGCGGGAGGGAGCAAGGAGCAGGACCGGACCGGCGGTCGCGGCGGAGCGCGAGGCGGGAGGGAGCAAGGCCAAGCCGGGCAGCAGTAGACGGGCTGGATCGGCCAACGTATTCGACGCCCCACCCGACGGCTGGAGGTTCCGAACTTTCGCTCGCGCTGGGGGCGAACCGACCTTTAGCTCGCCGGTTTTCGCAATTCCATGCTTCCGGCCACCGCCGCCCAGCCCGCAGTGTCACCGACCATCGCCGCGCTTCCCTGCGTTCTGGTCATGCCCGCGTACAACGAGGAGGGATGCATTGCGGCCGTCGTGGCGGGGTGGGTCGCGGAGTTCGAGCGGTTGTTCGGGGACGGCTTTCGTTTCGTCATCGTCGACGACGGATCGCGGGACCGCACCGGGAACATTCTCGATGCGCTCGCCAAAAAGGAACCGCGGCTGCAGGTCGTGCACCAGGCGAACGCCGGCCATGGCGGCGCGCTGCTGCGGGCCTACCGCGAGGCACTGGCACTGAACCCGGCGTACGTGTTTCACGTCGACTCCGACGATCAGTTCCGGCCCCGCGACTTCGCACAGCTGTGGGATCGGCGTGGCGACTCGGCGTGCATTCTCGGTCACCGCATCGACCGGCACGACGCGCTGCACCGGCTGGTGATCACGCGGATTCTGCGGCTGGTGCTGCTCGCGCTGTACGGGTGCTACCTAAAGGACTCCAACATTCCGTACCGGCTGCTCGAAGCCGGATTCCTGCGCCGCGCCCTCGGAATGATTCCGCCGGATGCCTTCGCGCCGAACATCTTCATCGCCGTGATCGGGGCCCGGAACGGCTGCGATCTCATGCACCTTCCGGTCACCCACGAGGACCGGAAGACCGGCAGCGTTTCGATCGTCCGCTGGAAACTGATTCGAGTGTGTTTTCGGTGCGTCAGGGAACTGCTCGCATTTCGGAGCACGCTTGCGGCTTGTGCGGGAAGTCGGCGGTCGGGTGGCGCCGGTCTCTGACCGGCGGCGTGGCACTGGAGAGATTCTTTTCACCGGTCGGAGACCGGCGCCACTGGAACCGACTGCGGACCGGCGACGAGAGGTCTTGCGACCTCCGGCTGCAATCCGTCCGCTCATGCTCGCGCAAAGCAGCCGACCGCGCAAAACCCGATCAGGGCGGGCGGAAAGAATCCGGGACCTCCGCCTTGGGAACTGGCAGCGGGAGTGGCAGTCGAGCGGTGAGGAACGCGCGGCGCGCGTTCCCAGCCACTCGCTCACTTCGGCAATCGAAAATCGCCAATCGACAATCGCCAATTCATAGGCTCCAAACACAACTCTCGACTCCATCAATGGAATCCACCCGCTTTCTGATTCTCGGCGCCGGCCCCACCGGGCTTGGCGCGGCTCATCGGCTGAAGGAACTCGGGATCGACGCTTTTCTCGTGCTCGAGCAGGCGGATCACCCGGGCGGACTGGCGGCCAGCTTCACGGACGAGAAGGGTTTCACCTGGGATATCGGCGGACACGTGCAGTTCTCCCACTATCCCTACTTCGACGAGCTGATGCTCAAGGCGCTCGGGGCGGACGGATGGCTGCATCACCAGCGGGAATCGTGGGCGTGGATGGCCGGGCGATTCGTCCCCTACCCGGTCCAGAACAACATCCGCTACCTGCCGAAAGAGACGATGTGGGCCTGCCTCGACGGGATCATTCAGGCGAACCTCCAGCCGGCGTCGCGCCCGGCGAATTTCAGGGAGTGGATCCTGTCACGCTTCGGCCCGGGTCTCGCGGAGACCTTCCTGTTTCCCTACAATTTCAAGGTCTGGGCCTATCCGCCCGAGCAGCTGGCGCACCACTGGGTCGGCGAGCGCGTGGCCGTGACCGACCTGCGCCGCGTCACGAAAAACGTGCTGTTCGAGCAGGACGATCTTTCGTGGGGCCCGAACAACACCTTTCAGTTTCCGCGTCACGGCGGGACCGGGGCGATCTGGAAGAACGTGGCCGCGCTGATCGGCGCGCCGCACTTTCGCTACGAGACCGCGGCGGCGGCGATCGACGCGCAGCGGAAGATCGTGCGCTGCACCGATGGACGCGAATTCGCCTACGAGACCCTGATCAGCAGCGTGCCGCTCGACGTGGCGACCAGCCTGCTGGCCCCGGCGCTACCCGAGCTGGCCGACGCGGCGGCACGGTTGAAGTACTCCTCATCCAACATCGTCGGCATCGGGCTCGAGGGTCACCCGCCCTCCGCGCTCAAGACCAAGTGCTGGATGTATTTTCCCGAGGCGAACTGCCCATTTTACCGGACGACCGTGTTTTCCAACTACAGTCCGAACAACGTGCCCGACATCCGCACGCACTGGTCCCTGATGACCGAGACCAGCGAGTCGCCATGCAAGCCGGTGAATCACGCGACGATCGTGGAGGACGTGATCCAGGGCTGTCTCAACACGGGCCTGATCGAGCGCCGCTCCGACGTGGTGTCGACGTGGTACCACCGCGCGGCGCACGGGTATCCAACGCCATCGCTCGGACGGGATGAGATCCTCGGCGTGGTGCTTCCCGGGCTGGAGGCGCTCGGCGTATACAGCCGCGGGCGGTTCGGTGCCTGGAAATACGAGGTGAGCAATCAGGACCACAGCCTGATGCAAGGCGTCGAGCTGGTGAACCGGCTCGTGCTGGGCAAACCGGAATTGACGGTGGTCGATCCCGACCGGGCAAACGCCGGGGCCGCGCGGGCCGCGGCCAAGCCGGCGGCGACCGATCGGCGGTAGGCGCGGAGCGCGAGGCGGCAAGCGTGAGGGAGCAGGGAGCAGGACGGAGTTGGCGGGCGACGCAGCAAGGAGCAGGGAGCAGGACTGAGTAGGCGCGCGAGGCGGCAGGGGGAAAGAGGAAAACGGGGAGCAGGAAGCAGGACCGGGCGGAGCGCGGAGCGCGAGGGAGCAGGGAGCAGGGAGCAGGACCTGACGCAGCGGTTGAACCACTAATGCACACTAACGCGCACTAATCCGGAAGGGTTTTGATCCCGATCCCACGGCGCCATTCATCGATCCATGCCTGCGATCTGATTCCTCCCCTGTAACTCTGCGCCTCGGCGGTGAAAATCCGGGTCCACTGGGCCGCACTCGATTCGGAATTCGGAACACGTAAACCGGAACGGAACGATTGAACCGCAGAGATCGCGGAGAACGCGGAGAAACGCGCCGAGTGAGACGCAGCAGAGGAGCAGGGAGCAGGACCGGACCGAGCCGGGACGAACCGCTAGTATTAGTGGTTTCACGGGATTGAAGAGCCCGGTCACGCATCCTGCGCTCGGTTCTTGTTACCTTGCCGGTGATCCGTGATACTTCCTGCGCGATGAGTTCGCCCTCAACCGAATCCGCCAGCGCTCCCCCCCGCGAGGCTCCCACCGGCGAGGCGCTCGTCCGGTTGCTGCGCGAGGAGCTGATCAAGACGCAGCTCATCGTGCTCGAGTTGAACGACTGCGTGCTGGCGAAGGAGACGGACAAGGCGGATGCCATCGCGATCCTCGGCCAGGTCGAACTCGTGCTGGAGCAGAAGATCAACTACATCTCGGAGCTCGACCGGGCGCTGAACGCACAGATCGCCGCCTTGCGCGGGCAACTCGAACAGGCGCAGCACGAGTCGCAGGCGCGCGAGACCGTCATCCAGGATCTCGCGAGCCGGCTCGAGGCCGCCAACCAGGAGGTGAACCGGATGCACGCCGTGGCCGGCGACTACGCGCGTCAATTGACTCACACTCGGGAGGCGCTGGCGGCGGAAACCGCTCGGCTGCAGCAGACGCAGACCGGACTGTCGTCGACGAGGGCCCAGCTGGACGAAAAAACGAAGGCTCTCGCCGCCACGACCGCCGAGCTTTCCGCAACGCAGGCGCGGCTGGACGCGACAACCGCCAGGCTCGGACAGACGGAGGCGGACCTGGCGCGTGAACGGCGGCGGCTCGCGAACATTTTTGGGTCGACGCTTTGGCGCTGGGGCCGTCCATGGCGGGCGTTGTTCGGCCCGAAGGTATGAGTTCAGCGGCCGTGGCACAGTACGGGATCGAGACGCCGCTTCCGCTGCAGCCGGCGGCCGGATATTTCCGCCTCGAAGGCTGGGCCTTGCTTCCCGGCGCACCCGGACCGACCCGGACGAGGCTGCGCGTCGGCGATCGCATCTTCGAGCCCGAGGCAGTCATCGATCGACCCGACGTCGCCGCAGCCTTCCCGAACGATCCGCACGCCCTCACGAGCGGGTTTCGCTTCGTCTGCTACCTGCCCTTCGGCCTGCACCTCGGCGAGCTCGAGGTCGCGAGCGACGGCGCGGACTGGAAACGCCTCCGACCGCTCTCGATCCCGGTCAGCTCCCATCCGCTGCTGGGGGCGTTCGAAAAGCCCGCGCCCGGAACCCTGATCACTTCGCCGGTGCGGATCGAGGGCTGGTGCTTTCACCCGGAGTTCGAGATCGCCGCGGTGGCGCTGCGCTTTGGCAACATCGAGGTCCCCTGCGACCATGGACTGCCGCGCGCCGACGTGGCCGCGCGTTTTCCCGACATGTCGCGGGCCGGTCGGTCGGGGTTCATCACGAGTGAAAACCTCCCTCGCGGCTCGGGGAAATTCACTCTTCGCGTCGCGACCCGCTGCGGACGCACCTATTTCCTCGCCTCGGAACTGCAGGGGCGGATCCGACACGGCGCCGATGCGCCACAGTCGCCGCTGGGCGCGGTGCGGACTCCGCTGACGGTGCCGGCGGCGGGCCACCGTTCCGCGCCGTCGGCCGGCGGCAGCAATACGCAGCGGCCCCCGCCCGGGCCGCGGAACATCCTGTTTGCGCTCTACGGAGACTTCACCTGCAACAGCGCGCTGCATGTGGCGGCGCTGGCGAACGAGCTGATCGAGCGCGGCTACGACTGCGTGGTCGCAGGGCCGTCGCACAAGGAAACGATCACCACCCTGCCCCGCGCCCGGTTCATGGCGCTGGAGTTCGCCGAGCGCGACGACCTGGCCGCCTACTTCGTCGACCACCGGGGCCCGGCCTTCGTCCACGCGTGGACACCGCGCGAAAACGTCCGCCGTTTTGCCAGCGACATCCGTGCCGACTACGGCGTGCCGGTGTTCGTGCACCTCGAGGACAACGAAGCGGCGATCCTCGCCAGCGCGCTCGGTCGGCCGGTGGACGAACTGCTTCGCCTCCCCGCCGCCGAACTGGATGCGCTCGTGCCCGAGCATCTCTCGCACCCGCGGCAGGCCGCGGAATTCCTCCGGAGCGCCGCGGGAGTGACGACGATCGTCGACCGGCTGCGGGAGTTCGTCCCGGCGGGGGTTCCGGCGCTGACGTTCTGGCCGGCGGCGGATCCCGCGGTCTACCACCCGCGGCCGATCAACCACGAACTGCGCCGTTCGCTCGGGCTGAGTCCGGCGGACACCGTGCTCTTCTACCACGGCAACGTGCATGCGGCCAACGCGGCCGAGGTGGCCAGCCTGTATGAGGCGGTCGCCCGGCTGAACCGTCGCGGGCGGCCGACCTACCTCGTGCGCACGGGCCGGGACGACGCGGGACTGATGACCGGACCCGCGGAGGCGATCCGGTCGCGCCTGCTGCACCTCGGCTTCCTGGCCGCCGCCGGTTTCATTCCCGACGTGATGCAGCTGGCGGACTACTTCGTGCAGCCGGGCCAGCCGGGAGCGTTCAACGATTATCGGTTCCCGTCGAAGCTGCCGGAGTTCTTCGCGCTGGGCCGGCCGGTGGTTTTACCGCGATCGAACCTGGGCGCCGTGGTGCGCCACGGCGAGGACGCGTATGTGCTGGCGGATGCCAACGCCGAAACGATCACGGAGGCGATTCTCGAGTTGCAGGCGAATCCCGAGCTGGTGGCGCGATTATCCGCCGGCGCAGTGGCATTCGCGGAACGGGAGTTCTCGTGGAAGGCCAGCGCCAGCCGGCTGCTGGAGTTCTATCGGCGGTATTCGCCGTTGGGCGACGCAGGCGGCGGGATTTGAAGACCGGGGGCGCGGCGTGGAGCCGGACCGGTTGGATTGACGGCAACAGGAACGGCGTTACGCCGCGATCGAACGTCATTGGTTCTCGATTCGCGGAAAAGAGCCGCTCTCCTAACCCGGAAATTTCACGAACGAGAGTGTGGCAGCGTCCGAATTTCCGTCCGCCTTCCGCGGAGCGACTTCGTCGCGGTTAGCCCCGACAAAGTCGGCCCGGAGGGCGGATGTTTTCGCGATGTTCGCGAAATATCCGGGCTAACCCGGGGCTAAGCCACGTAGGCCGCCTGCTTGCAGGCGCGGCTTGGGGGAAAGGACGTGCGAGGCGCGAGCAAGCTCGCCGCCTACGACGGAACTGGCGCGAGCATGCCCGCCGGCGCGGCGGTCACTGCACCCGAATGCTCTTCCAGTAGCACCAATCGAACGAATAGGTGTTGTGCGGACCCGTCCGGAACACCAGCGTCTCACCCGGATGCAGCGCGATCGGCACCGTCTCGTGGACGGTGCCGCGATCCCGCGGCACCATCACCGGGTTGAGGAAGCGCTTCCAGAGCACGCGCGTGGCGCCTCCCGGGGCCTCCGCCTCGATGATGAAATCCGCGCCGTCCGTACGGTCGCCCGGCCGCTCGTAGGCCGCGGCACTGATTCCAAACTCACAATCCACGGTGCGCGCGGTTGCCGGCACGGGCACCCAGACCGCCGAATCCGGATGGGCGTTGATCACGGGCACCCCGCCGAGCGACCAGAGCCCGTAGCCGAACCGGAACGTGCATTTCGTAACCGCCGGCTGGACCATTGGGAACAGCGCGGCCGACTGGCCGGGGCTGAGCTTCTGGACCGCGCCGTACGGGATCGATTTCTGCACCCGCTGGGCGTCAAACGTGATCTTCGGCGGCAGCGGCGGGACCTGCAGGTGCTGCAAGACGTCCGCCCGATGAAAATCGCTGATGTAGACGTCAGCATCCGGATACCGAAACGTCGGCTCCCGATCGAGCGCGAACTCGTCGGCCGCCCGTTTCACCAGCGCCGTGTTGGCACGCTGCGAACCCACCAGCACGAGCGCTCCGACATCCTCGTCGGCGAGGTCGCCGAAGGCGCGGGTGAGGTACTTTTCGTCGCCATCGAGCCCTGTGCGGATCATCAGCGCGCGATGTTGGGAATAGTAGGGGATGATTCCCGCCCAGTCGGCGCCCGCGATGATCAGCACGCTCTTTCGCGGCAGGTAATCGCGCAACGCGATGGTGAGCCCGGTGCCCCCCGCGCTCTTGTACGACTGTTCGGTATGATAGAAGCCCGCGTAGGCGGCATAGAACGCCGCGAACGGCACCAGCACGATCGGCCACCGGCACCAGCGGGGGAGCCGCGACTCGAACACTCCGCTCATGACGAACCCGATCGCGGCGACGGCGAACATGGTGCAGGCGGTGAAGTAGTAGTCCTGAAACGCGTAGGCGTTCGGGAATGCCATCTGCGCCGCGAAAAACAGGAAGAACGCGCCCAGGATCCGGAGACGATGGCCCTTCAGGAAAACGATTCCGCCCCCGACGATCAGCGCGATCGCCCACGGATTGGCGATGGCGAGCGACCAGCACTCGAGCAGCGCGCGCCAGGTCACACGCGAAAGTCGCGCCGACAGGTCGTACATCCCGAAATTTCCGTGCGTGAGCTCCTTCGACGTGAAGATGTAGGCGGAAGGATGAGGCGCCTTGATCGCATCCGTGAACCGCACCCACCACTGGACCGCGAGCGCGGGCACGATGACCGCGCCCACACCCCAGGCGATCGTCCGCCACGCCGAACCCAGCCGGCCGACGCGGCCTGCTGCCGGAGCGCGAGCGAGCTCGCGGCCTACGGGGGTCGGAGCGGGAGCGGGGTCTACGATCGGAGCGCGAGCAAGCTCGCGGCCTACGGGGCCACGCAGGTCGCACCAGAGGCACCAAGCGCCATAGAGCGTGGCCGGAAGCAGCCAGACGAAAAAGGTGAGGCTCTTGATCAGTCCGGCCGCGGTGCCGGCGACCGCGCAGAGCGCGAGCCAGCGGAACGAGCGCACCCGCATCGTCTGCACGAACGCCGCGAGGAACCAGGCCGAGAACATCATCGCGGTCGTATCGATCAGGAAAGCGCGCCCGTAGAACAGATACACCGGCGTCGCCAGCAGCAGCGCCAGCGCGAGCAGCCGCCGCCGCGGCGCCATCCCTGCCTGGCCGAGCAGGAGGTACAGCGCCGGCAACGCGAGGTAGACGGACGTCAGCGAGATCGTGCGCGCCGCCTCGAACTGCGGCAAGTGCGTCAGCCGGCTGAGCACGACGACCGCCCATTCGTACAGCGGGAACTCGAGCGGGAACTCCCACGGTTTTCCCAGCAGCGGCGTCTGATAGTGCAGCGAGAAATTGTTCTGCTGGTCGATGTAGTACGAGATGATGGCCGTTTGCGTCTGCCGAAACTCGTGCCCGATCAGAAAGCCGTAGTGCCAGTTCCGCGTCGCGAGCATCAGGTTTGCGATTACGGCGGCGGCAAACACGGCCCACAGGAACAGCCGGTCGGCCCGGTCGTCCAGCCGCTGGGCCGGGGCGATGGGCTGCGAATGCGCTGCGGCCGGGGCGCCGGCCGCAGCCGGCGGTGCCTCCACGACAGCGGGGCCGCCGTTGTCGAGGTAACGCCGAATGCTTCCGAGGGGATTCGAAAGGAAAAGCCAGCGCATAAGAAGTGGACGGGGGTTCAAATCATGACCGCGCCTGACTTGTCAACGAGGTGCGTTGGCGAAATCGTACCCGCGCTCCGGTTATCGCCGGACGCCTCGCGCGCCGCCGCGGTTCGCTGGGTGATTTTGTTGGTCATGCTCCTCGCCGTCACCGGCTGGGCCGGCGTCGTTTCCGGGCTCTGGTGCGGTCTGTCGGGGCGCTGACAACCGGCGGGAAAAAACCCGCTAGCCCTCGCGGTGCGAATCTCCGGAAAACAGCGCTTTACTGGATGAGGAGGGGTGCCTTGTAATCGCGGTTTACATGCTCGAGAGCGAATCCTGCTGGTTCTTCATCGACCAACCGACCGACTGGCATCTCACAAACGAAATTGCCGATATCCGCGGCTGGGTGCATGCAAAGGATGGGCAGGAACTGCTCGATCTGCGCGTCACTCTCGACGGGGTGATCACCTATGGGATCAAGGGGCTCGACCGGCCGGATCTGCCGCCGCACTTCAACCATGCGCCCGCGGCGCTGAAGGCGGGATTTCGCGTCAACCTCCGGCCCTGGCTCGGCGCCCGGACGCTCGCGTTCGAGGTTCTGCGACCTGACGGATCGTGGACCGAGTTCCTGCGCGTGCCGGTCACCACCGGCGGTGACAAGCTCCCGCCACGCCGCCCGAAGCCCCGGCTGCGATCGGCGGTCGTGGCGGAAAGCCTCCACTACCTGTACCGGCATTTCCATTTCGAGCCCGCGGCCAGGCTGCAGGCGGAGGCGCGCCGGGTGCTCGCCGAGATCACGATCAACGGGACCGAGATGTTTCCGGAGAACGACCTGGTCGGCTTTCTCGACCTGCCCGATGACTGGGTGAACGCGCACTACGAGAAGTTCCGCGTCAGCGGCTGGGCCTTCTCGACGAGCCGGAAGATCGCGCGACTGGCGGCGACGATCGGCGGGCTGAGCGAAAACCGGCTGATCTGGGGCAAGGAGCGCGAGGACGTGCTGCGGCACCACCCGAATTTCCCGCAGGCGCTGAAGTCCGCCTACTATGGACTCGTCGACGTGCGGGCGGACAGCTTCAGCCCGGCGTGCCTGAAGATCTTCGTCGATTATCCGGACGCCCCCCGGCAGCTCCTGCGCTCGAAGCGGCTTTTCATCAACAAACTCGACGAGAACTCGGGGCCGATCCCGGTGTTCGGCGAGGCGAAGTTCGCCCGGGTGGTGGCGGCGTTCGGGCGCGAGCTGCTCGCCGGCGGCTACGCGGTCGAGAGCTGGCGGGACCTCGCCGGCGCGGTGCTGGCGACCCGGCGCAAGCTCGCGCGGACCATGATCCGCGGACGCCAGCGGCCGGCGCCCGTGCCCGCGGTGGTGAGCCGGGCGAAGGAGCCGTACGATCTCTGGGCGCACCACAACCGGCTGACGCCGCGCCTGCTCGCCTTCCTCCGCCGGGAGGGCGCGGCGATCGCGCCGCACGGTCCCCGGATCAGCATCGTCGTGCCGACGTACAACACGCCGGCCGAATTTCTCGACGAGCTGATCGCGTCGGTCCGCGCACAGGTGTACCCGAATTGGGAACTCTGCGTCGCCGACGACGCCTCCCCCGCCGCGCACGTGGCGAAGCGGCTGGCGCTCGCCGCCCGGGAGGATTCGCGGATCAAATACGTCGTGCGCCCGACGAACGGGCACATCTCGGCCGCGACGAATTCCGCGCTGGAACTCGCGACCGGCGAGTACGTCGCCCTGCTGGACCACGACGACCTGCTCCCGGCCGACGCGCTGCTGCACGTGGCCGAGGCGGTCCTCGCCCACCCCGCCGCGGACCTCCTTTACACCGACGAGGACAAGATCGACGAGACCGGCCGGCGCTACGATCCGCAACTGAAGGGCGCGTGGAGCCCGGAGATGGCGATCACGCACAATTACGTCCACCACCTGACCGTGATCCGCCGCCGGATCGTGGCCAAGGCGGGCGGCCTGCGCCCGGGCTACGAGGGCGCGCAGGACATCGACCTGATCCTGCGCTGCGCCGAGCTGATCGAGCCGGCCAACGTGGTGCACGTGCCGTTCGTCTGCTACCACTGGCGCGCCCATCAGGAAAGCACGGCCAGCAAAGGCGACCAGAAGGGGTATCTGTTCGAGGCGGCCCGGCGCGGGATCGCGGACGCGGTCGCCCGGCGCGGGCTGCGGGCCGAGCCGTTCCTGCCGGCGCTGATGAAGGATTACGCGCTTTGCCTCCACCAGCTTCGGTGGGATCCTGCGATCCTGGCGGAGAACAACGTCACGATCGTCATCCCGACCCGGGACCGGCCGGAATTGCTGCGCGCCTGCCTCGCGTCGCTCGACCGCACGGTCGACTGGCGGCACGTGCGCCTGATCCTGGTCGACGACGGCTCGACGGATCCGGCGGCGCGGGAACTCCTCGCCGCCGCCGAGGCACGCCCCGATGGCCGCTGCCGGGTCCTCCGCACAGACGGCGCCACGCATGCGGTGCCGAGGAGGCCCGCCGTCCAGCCGGGGACGCCGGAGGCCCCCGCCGGAATGGAGCGGCCGGTCTCGGAGCGGATCACGGATCCGGATTTCAACTACTCGCGGCTGGTGAATCTCGGCACGGCGGCGGCGGAAACCCCGCTCGTGCTCCATCTCAACAACGACATCGAGGCCCGCGAACCGGGCTGGCTGGAGGACATGGCCGGCTGGATGAGCGTGACTGGCGTGGGCGTCGTCGGCGCACGGCTGGTGCATCCGGACGACACCCTGAACCATGCCGGACTCTGGGTCGCGCCCGATGGCGGACTCGCGCACGGGATGTTCGTCGGGATGCCGAAGGACGACCTGGGCTATCTTTTCCTCCCGCATGCGGCGCGCAACGTCACAGCCGTGACCGGCGCGTGCCTGCTGACGCGCACCGACCTGTACCGGCGGCTGGACGGTTTCGACGAGGTGGATTTCCAGGTGGCGTACAACGACGTCGACTACTGCCTGCGGGCGGCGGCGGCCGGATTCCGCACCGTCTACACGCCGCAGGCGACGCTCGTCCACCTCGGCAGCGCGTCGCGGGGCAGCAGCTACACCGAGCGGGAGCACCTCGCCTTCGTCCGGCACTATCCGGGGTTCCGCGATCCGTACATCAGCGAGATCGTCCAGTTCACCGGCTCTGGCTTCCGGCTGAATCCGTACGACCACCGCTTCGCGCGCCGGCCGCTGAAGCTGCGGATGGGGATCGTCACGCACAACCTGCGGCTGGAGGGCGCGCCGCTGTTCATTCTCGAGTACGCCCGGCATTTCGCGCGGGTCGAGGGCTGGGACGTGCGGGTGATCACGCCGCTGGACGGGCCGCTGCGCAGCGCCTTCGAGGCGGAGGGCTTCACGGTCGAGGTGATCGACATCGACCCGCTGGCGAACGCGGCCGGCGCGGCGGCGTTCCGGCGCGAGGTGGACCGGGTGGCCGCGCTGCCTTGCTGGAGCGGGCTCGACCTGCTCGTGGGCAACACGATGCTGTCCTACTGGGTGGTGCCGGTGGCGCAGAAGCTCGGGCTGCCGGCGGGACTTTACATCCACGAAAGCAACGCCCCGCGGCGGTTCTTCTCCGAGCACCGGCTGGCTTCGCCCGAGGTGATCCCGCTGATCGAGGATGCGGTCCGGGAGGCGAGCCGCGTCGTGTTCATTGCGGATGCGACCCGCAAGATCTTCGCCGACCTGAACGCGAACGACAATTTCCGGCTGATCGCGAGCTGGATCGACGTGGAGCGGATCGAGCGGTTCATGGCGCAGAACGACCGCGCGACGCTGCGGAAGAAGCACGGCGTCGCGGCCGACGCCACCGTGGTGGTGAACGTGGGCTCGGTCTGCCAGCGGAAGGGCCAGCACATCTTCGTCCGCGCGATCGATCACCTGCTGAAGCAATCCGGGCCCGAGCTCGCGGCGCACGGCCCGCTCGAGTTCGTCATGGTCGGGGCGCGCGAGGGGCTGTACCTCGACACGATCCGGCAGGACATCGACCTGCTCGGATTGACCAACACGCGGCTCGTGCCGGAGACGTTCGACGTGTACGACTGGTACCGGATGGCCGACGTGTTCGTCTGCACGAGCTTCGAGGAATCGTTCCCGCGGGTGCTGCTGGAGGCGGCGGCGTTCCGCCTGCCGATCGTCAGCACCAACGTGAACGGCATCCCCGAGATGTTCGTGAACAACGACGAAGCCTATTTGATCGGCGCCGGCGACTACCACAAGCTGGCGGTCACGATGAAGAGCTGCCTGGACCGGCACTACGCGGGCGACACCAAGATGACCTCGATGGCCTACACCCGCGTGTCGCGGTTCTACGACGCGCGCATCTCGCTGCCCGCCCACGTGGCGATGGCGCGCGAGATCCATTTCGGCTGACGTGCGTCCGCCGCCCTCCATGCGCCTCCCCGCCCGCCTGCCGCTCTCGCACCGCATCGTGTTCCTCGCCGCGGCGGCGCTGGCGCTGGCCTTCGCCCTCTACACGAACCACGTGTGGGAGGACTACTACATCACGTTCCGTTCGAGCCGGAACCTGGCGACCGGCCACGGGCTCGTCTACAACCTCGGCGACCGGCTGCACACGTTCACCTCGCCGCTCGGCGTGCTGCTGCCGGCGCTGGGCTCGCTGCTCACGCTGAACCGCTCCGACGCCGCCGCGCTGTGGTTCTTCCGGGCGGTGAGCATTGCCGCGTTCGCGGGCGGCGCGGTGCTCTTCTACACCTGCTTCCGCCAGACGCAGCGCAGCGCGGCGGGGGCCGCGGTCGCCGTCGGCGCGCTGATGCTCGATCCCAAGAACCTCGATTTCACCATCAACGGGATGGAGACGGGGCTGCTGCTGTTCTTCATCGCGGCCACGCTCTGGGCGCAGTTCGCGCGGGTGGAGCGGCGGTCGCTCTGGCTCGGGCTGAGCTGGGCCGGGCTGATGTGGACCCGGCCCGACGGGTTTCTGTACATCGGGCTGCTCGCGCTTGGCGCCTGGCTCTTCAACCGGAGCGACGAGACCGG
Source organism: uncultured Verrucomicrobiae bacterium (assembly GCA_963705935.1). Lineage (GTDB taxonomy): Bacteria > Verrucomicrobiota > Verrucomicrobiia > Opitutales > Opitutaceae > Opitutus. Next base: position 2,304,454 of record OY970130.1, read on the forward strand.
ATACACGCGGCGCGAGTGGCTGCGGACCTGCGCGTGGGCGGCGCTGATCTGCGCGGCACTTTACCTGCCCTGGTTTCTCGGCACGTGGTGGTACTACGGTACGCCGGTGCCGCACACGGTCGTGGCGAAATCGGCGCTGACCGGTCACCGGCCGCTGCTCGGCGCGCTGGAGACGATGCTGAAGCTGCCGGTGACGCTGTGGACCCAGAACACGTCGCTGCCCGGCGCCTTCCTCCCGACCTACTATCAGATGGGCGGCTGGCCGGCCGGATTGATGACCGTGGCGAAGGGCCTCGCGTTCGTGGCGGCGTTCGCCTGGCTGGTGCCCGCCCTGGGAACTTCGGTTCGCGCCGCCTCGCTGGGATTCTACGGCGTGCAGGCGTACCTCACCTACTTCCCGTATTTTCCGTTCCCGTGGTACCTGCCGGGCACGACGATGCTGGGCCTCTTCGTGCTGGGCGGGGTGATCGTCCGACTGTGGCGTTTTCGCACCGCCGCCCGGCCCTGGCTCCGCGTCGCCGCGCCGCTGGGCTCGGCGATCGCCGCGCTGCTGCTGGGCTTGAACCTGTGGACGGCGGCCGCGGCGGCGCGCGAGTTCGCCGCGCAGCAGCGCTGGATCGAGAACGGCAACCGCGAGCGCATCGGCCTTTGGCTGCACCAGCATGCGGCGCCCGGCGATTCGGTGTTCCTCGAGCCGCTGGGCTACATCGGCTACTTCTCGAACCTGAAGACGTACGATTTTCCCGGCATGTCGTCCCGCGAAGTGCCGAAGGCGATCGGTTATCTCGGGCAGGACTGGGTGCTGCTGATCGAGGAACTGCAGCCGACCTGGCTGGTGCTTCGGCCCGGCGAGGTCGCGCCGATCCAGCGCAACCGGCCGTCGCTGCTGACGGCCTACTATCACCCGGCGCAGGATTTCGACGTGCGGGACCAGGTGCTGAAACTGAAGGTCCGCGGCCGGCCGCTGCTGGAAGTGGATGCGCAGTTCCAGGTCTTCCGGCGGGTGGAGTTGAACACGTACGAGACCAAGTTCGGCGTGGCGCACTCGCCCTTCCCGCCCGGGCTCCAGCAGATCGGCGGGCATGCGATGGTGATGGTCCATGCCCCCGGCGACATCATGCTGGCCGTGCCGGCGTCCGCCCGCTCGCTGACCGTGACGTGCGGGTTCGTGCCGGGCGCGGGCCAGGGCGTGCCGCACAGCGATGGCGCGAGCTTCAACGTGCGGCTGCGCGATCGCGGCCGGATGACGCTCCTGAGCTGGGAGTACATCGACCCGGCCCTCGGGCCCGACCCGCACCTGCACCAGTTCACGCTGAAGCTGCCGGAGCATTCGGCCGCGGCCGAGTTGATCTTGCAGTCGGATCCCGGCGCGAATTCGGTCAAGGACTGGACGTGCTGGAGCGAGCCCCGATTCCAATGAACTTCACACGCCCGCCGCGCGAGTGAACGCATGAACGAGAACGAATCCTATCTTTTCCACGTCGAGCTCCCCACCCGGTGGAAGCTGAAGCCGGAGCAGTTCTGGATCACCGGCTGGTTCGTGTCCAAGACGACGCTGCGGCACCTCGACGTCCGCGCCTTCATCGACGACGTGGCGTTCATGGGCTTCCTCGGGCTGCCGCGGCCCGACATCGAGAAGACGTATCCGCAATGGACGGCACACCAGCATCCGGGGTTCGCGTTCCGGCTGGACCCGTGGGCCGGGGCGAAGCTGATCCGGCTGGAGATCCTGAACGAGCACAACGCCTGGGCGGAGTTCTGGCGCGTGCCGATCCGCTGCCAGGGCCGCGGGCCCAACCGCCGGATCCGCCCCGTGCTGCGCCGGGAACTCGTCCGGCCGATGCTGCTCGAGCTGCTGAAGCAGCCGACGCTCCACCCCGCTGCGACCCGGGCCGACCACGCGCGGAAACTCGTGCGCGAGCGGTCCGTGATCCCGCTCGAGGCGCTGCCGGTGCCGCCGCTGTACGGCGTGTTCGAGGGGCCGCACGTCATCGGACACACGCAGTACGACAAGCTGCACATCGGCGGCTGGGTCTTCCACGCGGAGCAGCCGATCCGCCGGCTGATCGCGACGACCGACAACCGCACGCAGAACAACCTCGTGCACGGGCTGGAGCGGGAGGACGTGGCGGCGCTGTTTCCCGACAACCCCCGCGCCCGCCATTCGCAGTTTCGCGGCAACGTCGACCTGCCGGGCGACCTGGCCGAGCCGGTCTGCCTGAAGATCTTCGCCCTGCTGGAAAACGGGGACAAGGTGCTCGCCTTCACGAAGCGGCTGTATCCGTGGACGTACCGCGAGAAGGAGCATCCGCTGCCGCCCTACTCCTTCGCGAACTATCGCGCGGTCGTCGCGGCCGTCCTGCGCGCCGGCCGCAGGCTGAAGGTCCGGATGGGCGGGCTCGGTTTCTGGCGGGACGTGGCGGCGGTGCACCGGCTGTACCGCGACGAGTCGCCGGAACCGCTGCCGTGGTTCGGCTGGCAGGCGCGCGGCGACTATGAAAGCTGGCTCGCGCACAACCCGCTCGCGCCGAAGCTGCGCGAGGTGCTGCAGCAGTCGGCGGCGCGGCTGAACGACAAGCCGGGACCGGGCTTCGCGCTCGTCGTGGACGCCGGCAGCGCGGCGCCGGGCCACGTCGCCCGGCTGCTCGACTCGCTGCGCTACCAGATCTACCCGCGCTGGAGCCTCGCGCTCGTGCAGCCGGCCGACGCCCCGGCCGCACTCGCCGCCGAGCTGGCCCGGCTCGCCGCGAGCGACCTGCGCGTGCGGGTCGTGCCGGCCGCAGACGCAAATCGCGCCGGCGCGCTCAACGCCGCGGCGCACACGCTGGGCGAGGACTGGCTGGCGTTCCCCGACTCCGCCGGCCGGCTGGCACCAACGGCGCTGCTGTTCGCCGCCGAGACGATCGACCAGTCGCCGGCCGCCGAGCTGGTGTTCACCGACGAGGACCGGATGACCGACGCCGGGGCGCGCTCGGATCCGCGGTTCAAGAGCGGATGGAACCCGGCGCTGGTGCTGTCGGGCGAGCAGCCCGGCCACCTGCTGCTGATGCATCGCCGCCTGTTCGTGCGCGCCGGCGAATTCAGCCCCGACTACGCCCCCGCCCTCGTCTTCGACCTGAACCTGCGCGTCGCGGAAAACGTCCCGCCGGCCCAGGTGCGGCACGTCGACGCGATCTGCTTCCATGCGCCCGAGCCGCCGCCGGCGTATCCGGCCGGGCACCCGCTGGTCGACATGATGCGCCACGCGCTGGAGGCGGCGATCGTCCGTCGCGGGCTGCCGGCGCGCGCCTTCCAGCCGGCGTTCGCCCAGAAGCGCGAGAGCCTGCACCACCAGCTGTATTGGGACGCCAGCGTGCTCGCGAAAAACCCGGTGACGATCGTCATCCCGACGCGCGACCGCAGCGAGCTGCTCGAGCGCTGCCTGGACGCGCTGCTCCTGACGGTGGACTGGCGGCACGTGAAGCTGCTGATCGTGGACGATTTCACGCGGGACGAGAAAGCCGCCCGGCTGCTCCGGTTCCTGCCGACCCGGAGCGAATTCCAGTGCCGCGTCATCCGGCCGGAGGTCGACCCGATGCTGCCGTTCAACTACTCGCAGCTGGTCAACGCCGCGCTGCCCCACGTCGACACGCCGCTCGTCCTGCACCTGAACAACGACGTCGACGCGCTGCGGCCCGGCTGGATCGAGGCGATGGCCGGCTGGTTCGCGCTGCCGGACGTCGGCGCCGTCGGCGCGAAGCTGCTGTTTCCGAACGACCACCTGAACCACGCCGGCGTCGCCGTCGGGCCGCACCACGGCCTGGCGGACGTGCCGCTGGCCGGGCTGCGGGCCGACTCCGACGAATTCTACGAACTGCACAAGCTCGCGCGGGACGTGACGGCGGTGACCGGCGCCTGCCTGATGACGCGCACGGCGCTGTACCGCGAGTTCGGCGGCTTCGACGCGCAGCAGTTCCGCGTCACCTACAACGACGTCGACTACTGTCTCCGGCTCCAGGCGGCGGGCCACCGCGTGATCTACGCGCCGCAGGCCGAGCTCTGGCACTGGGGCAGCGCCTCCCGCGGCACGACCTACTACGAACAGGAACACGTGGCGTTCCTGCGCAAATACGCCGGCTACGTCGACCCGCATTTCCCGCGCCAGCTCTACCTCGTCACGGGGATGCTGAACCTGGATACGTACCGGTACGAATACGCCGCGCGGCTGGGCCAGCTGCACCTGCTGCTGGTGACGCACAACCTGAACTTCGAGGGGGCGCCCCTGTTCCTGCTCGAGTACGCCGCGCACATGGTCCGGACGGAAGGCTTCACCGTCGACGTGCTGGCGGCCGAGGACGGCCCGCTGCGCCCGGCCTACGAGGCGCTGGGGCTGAAGATCACGCTGGTCGACCGCCACCCGCTGCACGGGGCGCGCGACGATCGCGAGTTCGCCGAACAGCTCGAGATCATGCGGGCGAAGGTCGATTTCGAGGGGGTGGATGTCGTCGTCTGCAACACCGTCGCCTGCTGGTGGGGCGTGCACCTCGCCGCGGCCGCGGGCAAACCCTCGCTGCTCTACGTGCACGAGAGCGCCTCGATCAAGCGGTTCTTCTCGAAGATGCTGCACCGGCACAGGCACCATGTCGCCCGCGGCGCCTTCCGCCAGGCCACGCGCGTGGGTTTCCTCTGCCGGTCGACGCGGTCGTATTTCGAGGAGTTCGACGATTACGACAACTACCGGTTCGTCTCCTCGTGGATCGACCTGCCGCGGATCGAGGCGTTCAAGCGGACCCACACGCGCTCGGAGCTGCGGCAGCGGCACGGGTACGCCGAGGACGAGACGATCATCGCGAACATCGGCACCGTCTGCGAACGGAAGGGCCAGCACATCTTCATCCGGACGATCGACACCTTCCTGCGGCACTACGCCGGCGGCGGGAAGTACCGCTTCCTCCTCGTCGGCGGCCGGCCCGGCGAGTACCAGGATTCGCTGATCCGCGACATGGAGATGCTCGGGATCGCCGCGCAGGTGGACATCGTCACCGAGACCCGCGACGCCTACGACTTCTTCCTGCTGTCGGACCTGTTCGTGTGCACGAGCTACGAGGAGTCGTTCCCCCGGGTGCTGCTCGAGGCGATGGCGTTCGAGCTCCCGATCGTGAGCACGAGCGTGCACGGCATCCCGGAAATGGTGACGCACCGGTTCGAGGCGAATCTCGTCGAGCCGGGCGAGCCGGTGAAATTCGCGCAGGTGATGAAGGCCTGCCTCGAGAAGATGAAGAACGGCACCTCCACCGCCCCGATGGGTTATTCGAAGGTCGTCCGCGCCTACGACATCGACCGCGTCCTGCCGAAGCACGCGGACCTCGCGCGCGAGGCGGTGCTCGATTTCGACGGCGTCGTCCCCCGCACCCGACCGCGCAGGCTCTCCGGCCGCGGCGACCGCGCGGAGTCGAGCTGGTGACGCCGCCCACCCGACCCATGCGCCGATCGCTGCGACTGATCTTCCTCACCCTGCTCGTGCTCGGCGCGCTCGCGCTGCGCTGGTACCGGATCGACCGGCCGATCTGGAATCTCGACGAGGGCTCGACCTTCACCATGGCCGAGCAGGTGCTCGCCGGCGGTGTGCTGTATCGCGACGCCGCCGACAATCGCAGTCCGCTCATGCCGTACCTGAAGGCCGCGGTGTTTGCGGTCGCGGGCAAGTGGAACGCGTTCGCCGTCCACTTCGTGCTCGCGCTGATGATGGGCGCCTGTGCCGTGCTGCTCTGGCGCATCGCGAAGCGGTTCGGCGATGAGCGGACGGGGGTCGTGGCGGCGCTGTTTTTCACGGTCCTGAGCTTCACGCTGCTGGATCCGGCGGACGCCATTTCGGCCAACACCGGATGGTTCCTGGTGACATTCTCGACCGCGGGTTTTGCGGTCTTCGCCTGGGGGCTGACGCGTCCCGGCTTCGGATCGGGCCTCCTGGCGGGATTCCTCTTCGGCTGCTCGTTCCTCTGCAAGCAGCCGGGGCTGTTCGATTTCGCGGTGATGTGGGTGCTGCTGGGCATGCGGGCGATCGAGCGGCGCACCGACCGCCCGGCGCTGGGCCGGCTCGGGCTGGGAGCGCTCGTCGGAGCCGCCGTCCCCGTGCTGGCGTTCGTCGCGTATTTCGCCGCCGAGCACGCGCTGCCCGACATGGTGTATTACGCCTACACCTTCAACACCCGGATCTACATCCCGGAGGTCCCGCGGCTCGAGCGGCTCGCGGGCATGCGGATGCCGTTCCTGCTGGCGTGGCGTCACGCGCCCGCGAGTTTCGTGCTCGGCCTCGCCGGCGCCGCCGCGGCCTTCGTCGCCGCCGTCCAGTCGCTGCGCCGCCGTCCCCTCGCCTTTCCCCTGCTACCGTGGCTCGCCCTCGGCTGGACGGCGGCGGGGATCCTTTCCACCGGACTCAGCGGCCGGACGTTTTCCCACTACAGCGCCCAGGTCGCCCCCGGGCTGAGCCTGCTGTGTGGCTGGGCGGTGGCCCGCGCGCTCGAGTGGCTGCGCGACGAGCGCCGGCGGAACTGGCGGCGCGCGGCGCCGGCGCTGCTCGGAGCGGTGGCCCTGGCGCTCGGGTGGAGTGTCGCGCGGCGCGTGCGGGAACTTGGCCCGCAGGACCAGATGCCGCTCCTGCTCGGCCGGACCGCGGCGGCTTTTTCCGGCAGATCCGAGCGCATCTTCGTTTGGGGTTATTACCCGGAGCTGTACTTCTTCGCCCAGCGGCTGCCGGCGTCCCGGTTCATCTACACCAACTATGTCACGGGCATGATCGCCTGGACGAACCTCGACCCGCTCGTCGACACCACCTACGGCATGTCACCGGGCGCGTGGGCGCAGCTCGCGGAAGACCTGCGCCGCCATCCGCCGGCCGTCATCGTCGACACCGGGGCCACGCGCGGCTACTCGAAGTACCCGCTCCGCGATCAGCCGCTGCTCTGGGACCTCGTGCGCCACGATTACGTCGAGGTCGCCGGCGGGGCCGGGGCGAACTTCGGGATGCGGTTCTTCCGCCGGATCGGCTTTGCGGACAACGCGCCGCTGGACGGCACGATCCCGGAGAGCCCCGCGATCCGCCTCGAAGGCAAGCACCGCTGGCTGAAGAACGAGCCGCCGCGACTGCAGGTGGTGGCCGCCGCCGGTGCCAGCCGCGTCGAGTTGTACGCCGGCGGCCGGCGCATCGCGTTGATCGAGCATCCGGCGACGCTGCCCGTCGACGTCCGGTTCTTCGTCGATCCGGACGCGCCCGGGAGCCACGACCTGCGGGCCGTCGTCACGGTGCGTGGGATCCGATCGGTTTCGCCCGCCTTCGATTTCGCGAGCTTTGCCCGCCGCGTCACCGCCGTCCCGCCTCCCGGTGCGCCGTTCGACGTCGCCGGCGCCGTCCTGCAGCCGCTCGCCGTGGATTATCCCCTCGGCGGCACGAACCCGTCCGACGATCCGCCCGGCACCTGGAGCGTGAATACGCCGGCCGAAATCGAGTATCCCTGTCCCGCCGGGGTGCACGCGATCGATTTCGTGCACGGACTCCACTCGTCCGTGGGGTTCAAGAGTGACGGCTACGATCTGGTCGTCGACCTGCGGGCCGGCGGGGTCACGCGGCGCCTGTATCTCCACCGGGCCAAGCCGCGCCGGCTGACGGCCGACCGGCTGATGCACCACGTGGCGGTCGCCGTGCCGCCGCACCCGGATGGTCAGCTCGTGTTCCGCTTCCTCCCCGGCCCGAGCGGGTCGCCGGATTTCGACTGGGTGTATTTTGGGCGGCTGCAAGGGCAAACGGATGGCCCGCCGCTCGTGCTCGGCCAGGAGGTCACGCTCCCGATCGCCAGCCGGATGGGTGCTGGCGAACCGTGGAAACGGCAGCTGGACGGCACCTGGATTGCGCACTCGCCGGCCCGCATCGAGTGGCCCTGCCCGGCCAACCTCGCGACGCTGACGCTGAAGTATGGCATGGACGAGGGCAGCTACACCGCTGCCAATGGCCACACGGACGGGGTCGACGTCGTGCTCGATCTGGTCGAGCCGAACGGCCAGGTGCATTCGCTCTTCCGCCGTGAGGTCACGCCCTTCAATCATCCCGAGCATCGCGGCCCGCAATCGTCGCTCGTCGAGGTCCCCGTCGGTCTTGCCGGAAAACTCGTGCTCCAGGTCGGCCCCGGTCCCCGCGGCGACACCAGCTGGGACTGGGCCTGGGTCGGCCTGCCGGTCTGCGAAGGTCCGGGCCCGAGCATCGTCGTCAGCCGCGATCGCAAGATCGTGCCGGTCTCGAGCCGCGTGGTGGATGCGCACGGCGGGCCGTCGAAGCGCATCGACGCCACGCACTGGGGCGCGCATGCCGATGCGGAGCTCGTGTACAACCGCCCGGCGGATCTGGGCCGGGTGATCTTTCGCTACGGTCTCGCGGATGGCGCCGACCGGGACGCGAACGGCCGGCGGCGGAGCGCGGGCGTCGACGTGCTGGTGCAGTTCGAACCGGCGGGAGGTCCGCTCGTCGAACTGTTTCGGCGCCGGCTCGACCCGTACGTGAACGCCAAGGATCTCGGCGAGCAGACCAGCACGGTGGAACTTCCTCCCTACGACGCCGGCCGGCTGATCTTCCGGATCACGCCCGGACCTTCCGCCGGCAACGCGTACGACTGGGGCTACTGGGGAACGTTCGACGGCGAACTCAGCCGCTGAAGCAGCCTGATGCCCGAAGCCCGGCCCGAACTTTCCGAAAAGACCGCGGCCCGACCCGGAAGAACCTTCCCCCTCGTTGACCAAATGAAGTTTCAACGACTCCGACTGGCGGCGGGACTGGTGGCGCTGCTCGCGCTGGCGTGGGCGCTCCGGGCGCCGTTTCTCTCCCGGCAGCTCTGGAATCTCGACGAGGGCGTGACGCTCACGATCGCCGAGCAGATCGGCCACGGGGACGTGCTGTATCGCGACGCGGTGGACCATCGCGGGCCGCTCGTGCCGTATCTGCAGGCGGCGGTGTACGCGGTTGCAGGCAGCTGGAACGGCCAGGCGGTGCATTTCGCGCTCGCGCTGGCGCTCGGAGCCTGCGCCTTCGGCTTGTGGCGGCTGGCGCGACGGCTGGGAGATGAAACGACCGGGATCGCCGGTGCGCTGGCGTTCACGGCGCTGAGTTTCCTGATGCTGGACAAGAACGACGCGCTCTCGGCGAACAACGGCTGGTTCGTCGTGCTGTTCTCGACCGCGGGTTTCGTCGCCTTCGCCTGGGCTCTGTCGCGTCCCGCCTTTGGCCGGGCGGCGCTCGCGGGCGCACTGTTCGGTGGCGCGTTCCTCGCCAAGCAGCCGGGGCTGATCGACTTTGGCGTCACGTGGGTGCTGCTGGCCCTGCTCGCGCTCGACGATCCTCACCGGTGGTGGGTGTACCTGAGGTTCTGGCTCGGGCTGCTCGCCGGCGCGGCGGTTCCGGTGCTGGCGTTCGCGATCTATTTCGCCGCGCACGGCGCCCTGGCCGACTGCGTCTACTACGCCATCACGTACAACACGCGGATCTACGTTCCCGCGCTGCCCCTGGCCGAACGGCTGCCGGCGATGGCCGATCCGTTCGTGCTAGTGTGGGATGGCTCCCCGGTGCTCGCCCTGCTCGCCGGCGCCGGCGCGGCGGGGATGCTGTTCGTCGTGTTTCGCCGCACCCTCCGTCGGACGCCGGGCGGGTTCCCGGTATTGCCCTGGCTGATTCTCGGCTGGGCCGCGTCGGGGGTGGTGTCGACCGGATTGAGCGGCCGTCATTTCTCGCACTATTCCGCGCAGGCCGTGCCCGGGTTCAGCCTCGCGGCCGGCTGGGCCGTCGCGCGCGTCGTCGAATGGGTGCGGCGGCGGAGCGGTGTCGTCCGGCGGATCGCGCTCGGGCTCGCACTGCTCGCCGCGCTGGCCGCGGTGGGGTTCGATTACCTTCAGCGGGCGCGGCAACTCGATCGCAGCGATGGACTCGTGGTGAACGTCGGACGTCTGGTGCAGGCGCACTCGGCGAAGCACGAGCGCATCTTCGTCTGGGGCTACTACCCCGAGATCTACTATTTCGCGCGGCGGCTCCCGGCCACGCGATTCCTGTACACGAACTTCGTCACCGGCCTCGTTCCCTGGACCAACATCGACCCGTTCATCGACACGTCGGCGTCCGTGGTTCCCGGCACCGCCGCCCAGCTCGAGGCCGACTGGCGGCGCCGGCCTCCGGCCGTGGTCGTCGACACCGGCAGCAATCGCGGCTACCTCAAGTACCCGCTCGACGCGCAGGCCGTCCTGTGGAAACGGATTCGCGCGGACTATGCGGAGGTCAGCGTCGCGCAATCCGACCGGCTCAGCATCCGGCTCTTTCGCCGGCTCCGCCCGCCCGAGCCGAACCCGCTCGCCGGCAATCTGCGGGAGGATCCGCGCATCCTCCTGTCCGGATTTCACTCCTACCGGCGGAACGAGCCCCCACGGCTGCGCGTCACGGCACCCGCCGGCGCGCGCCGGGTCGAGCTCTACGCCGCGGGCGAACGGATTGCGGACCTGGATCAACCCGTAGCGCCGCCGGTCGACGTGTTGTTCTTCGCGGATGATCCGCGGCCCGCGGGCACGGACTACCGCGTCGTCGTGACCACGGCGGCCGGACCGGTGGTGAGCCGTCCCTTCGACTTCGGCGCCTACGTTCGCGCGGTGCGCGCCGAGAAATTCGCCGGCCCCGAATTGCAGGTCGACCAGGTCGCTTTGCGGCCGCTCTCGGTCGACACGCTGGGCGGCAAGCCGGTCCCGCATCCCCAGAAGCCCGGCTTCTGGAAGATCACCTCGCCGATCGAGCTGGAGTATCGCTTCCCGGTGGGACTGCGCTCGGTCGATTTCGTGCACGGGCTGGAGGTGGAAGCCTGGGGGCGCAGCGACGGCTACGACCTCGTTCTGGAGCATCGCGGTGACGACGGCCGGCGGACCGTTCTTTTCCGGCAGCGGCTGCACGCTCTCGATTCGCGGGCCGACCGCGAAGCCCACCCAACGCACCTGGAACTGCCGCCACTCGGACCCGGGCGGCTGGTTTTCCGGTTTCTCGCCGGGACGAAGGACGACGCGAACTACGACTGGATTTACCTCGGGCGGATGGAGGGGCACAGCCCCTGGCCGCTGCTCGCAATGCAGGCCGGACCGGTGTTTCCGGTGATTGCGGTCACGCGGGGCACGGTGCCGATGACCGAAAACTCGCCCGGAGTCTGGGCGGCGCACACGCCGGCCCGGATCGAATGGATCCGCCCCCCCGGACTGCGCGCAATCACCTTCCAGTACGGGATCGAGGACGCCGCGGTCGCGCGGAAGGAGAGCCATTCGGATGGCGTCGAGGTGATCGTGGAGGTTCGCGGGCCGGAGGGGAAGGTGACGCGCGTGTTCTCGCGGCTGCTCGAGCCTTTCAACCACCCGGAGCAGCGCGGCCCGCAGGAGGCCCTCGCCGTGCTCCCGCCCGCCATCGCGGGCCAGCGGCTGGTATTGCGGGTCGATCCCGGCCCCCGCGGCGACCCGAGCTTCGACTGGGCCTGGCTCAGCGACATCGACGTGCGGGAGGACGGTCCGGCGATCGAGCTGCCCCACCGCCGGCGCCTGGCGCCGGACTCCTGTCGCGAGTTGGGTGGCAAGCCGGCGCGTTATCTGCCGGACGACCAGTGGGGCGCGCACGCCCCGGCGGAGCTCGTCTTCACCCGGCCCGCCGCGCTCCGCCAGGTCACGTTCCACTTCGGGATGCTGGCGGGAGCGGACCGGGATGAATCCGGGGCGCAACGCAGCGACGGCATCGAGGTGCTCGCCGTGTTCGAGCCGGAGCACGGCGATCCCGTCGAGCTGTTCCGGCGCGAGCTCGACCCGTATCATCGCAGCGGTGATCTGGGCGGGCAGACCGCCACGATCCGACTGCCGGCGAATGAATTGGGACGGCTGGTTTTTCGGACGACGCCGGGGCCGTCCGGGAACAACGCGTTCGATTGGGCGTACTGGGGGCGGTTTGAAGGCGAGCTCAGCCCGGAGCCCAACGAAATGCCGGGTGCCACGACCCCGCCGCGGCACGGCAACCCCGGAAAAAACACCGCCGCCCCGTGATGAACCCAGCAAACGCGAGCCGGCCGCAGCAGCGGCGGCGACTGCCCGAGGCCGTCCAAGCGCTGTTTCCGATGGCGGATTTCGAGCCAACGCTGGTCGTAGTCTGAACAGACATGCTCTTGCGGCGCTTCCAATGGTTTCCCTGGCTGGTCGCGTTGCTCGCCGCGGCCTGGCTGCTCCGCGCGCCGTTTCTGGATCGCGAGATCTGGAATCTCGACGAGGGGGTGACGTTCACGATGGCGCAGCAGGTGCGCGAGGGCGCGGTGCTTTATCGGGACGCCGCCGACAGCCGCAGCCCGCTGGTGCCGTATCTGAAGGCGGCGGTGTACGTCGTGGCCGGCGACTGGAACATCCACGCCGCGCACGTCGCCGCGGCACTGGCCTGGGGCTGGTGCGCGTTCGGGTTGCTCGCGATCGCCTCGCGCCTCGGCGACCGCGCCACCGGCCGCTGGGCCGCACTCGCCTTCACCGTCGCGGCCCTGGTCCTGCCCGGGCCGGAGGACTCGCTCGCGCTGCACACCGAGGCTTTCGTGGTGTGGTTCTCGACGCTCGGCTTCTGGTTTTTCGTACGCCGCTGGGAACGCGGGGGATTTTGGGCCGGGGTTCCGATCGGCGCCGCCTTTGCCGCCAGCGCGCTCTGCAAGCAGCCGGGCGTGCTCGATTTCGCCGTCGTGGCGGGCCTCGTCGCCCTGCTGGCGTGGTGCCGGCCGTCCGGATGGCGGCGGCTGTCCCGTCTGCTGCTTGGCGCGCTCACTGCGTTCGTCGTCGCGTTCGGACTCACCTGCGCCTACTTCGCGCTCAACGGTGCGTGGCGCGACTTCGTGTACTACGCCTGGACGTTCAACACGCGTCTTTACGTGCCGGAGGTGCCGCTGCTCCAGCGGCTCGCGCTCGTCCGGCTGTCGTGGGACCTCGCGCTGCGGGGCCTGCCAGCGGCGCTCGTGCTGGGACTGCCGGGGCTGGCATGGCTGGGCTGGGCGGCGGTTCGCAGCCTGCGGCGGCGGGAGGCCAGCCTGGCGCTGCTTCCCGTGCTGGCACTCGGATGGACCGCCTCGGGCCTGGTGGCCACGATGCTGAGCGGCCGACCGTTCACGCATTATGCCATTCAGGTCATTCCGGGGCTCAGCCTCGCCTGCGGCTGGATGCTGGCCCGGAGCGTCGAAGGGCTGCGGGCCATCGGCGCGCGCGGAGGCTGGCGGGCGGCGCCGGGCGCGCTGGCCCTCGTCGCGATCGGGGGCTGGGCTGTCGTCAGCACGACCGCGTTCCGGCACCGGGTCGTTCCGACCGACGATCCGGCGGACATCCGGCTGCGACAGCTGGTCCGGCGCTACACTTCGCCGCGCGACCGCATTTTCGTCTGGGGCTATTTCCCCGAGGCCCATGTCTTCACGCGCCGGCTCCCGGCAACGCGCTTTCTGTATTCGAATTACCTGACGGGGCTGATTCCGTGGACGAATCTCGGGCCCGACGTCGACACGCGCTACGCGGTGACGCCCGGCGCCTGGAACGCATTCTGGAGCGATTACCGCGCCACCCCGCCCCGGCTGATCCTCGACAGCGACCAGCGCGGCTACCTCAAATATCAGCTGCTTTCACAACCCGGCCTGCGCGACGAGGTGATCGATCATTTCGTGCAGGTCGACGTGGCCTCGGCCGGCAACCTCCCGGCCGCGTGCTACGTGCGGATCGCGGCGCCGGACCCGGCCCTCGCCGGGTTGCAGCCGCCGGTCGACCCGGCCGTGCAGCTCGATGTGTCCCAGGACGGCCGGCAGCCCGACCTGGTGTTTGCGACCGTCCAGGCGCCGGCGGGGTCGACCGAGGTGACGCTGCGGATCGACGGCCGCCCCCGCCGGCGGTTCACGCCACCCGCCGCGCAGCCCGTCGACGCACGATTCGCGCTCCGGCTGTCGGACCTCACGTCGTCAACCCGCATGACCGTGGACGTGCTCGTGCGCAGCCCGGCCGGACTGGTGGCGAGCAGGACGATCGATGTACCGCGCCGGTTGATGCTGGATCTGCGGCCGTTCGAGCCCGCGCCTGTGCTGACGTACGGCAGCAAGCGACTGACGCCGCTCGCAGGAGGGAATCGCGCGGACTGGCATCCGCAGACTCGCGAGAGCATGGCCGGCTGGCGCACGGCCGGGCCGTTCACGCTCACGCTGCCGCGTCCGCGGCACATGCAGATCCTCGACTTCGACTGGCAGCGGGCGAGTGGTGGCCGGGGCGGCGCTTCCCCGGACGATCCGGGCATCGAGGTGCTGCTGGACACGGGCAACGGCGGGCCCCAGCCGGTGCCCGTGCAAACCACCGCCGGCGCCGGCGGGCTGCCCCACGTGACCGCCGAATTCCCCGGCGTCGAACCCGGCCGGGTGGTCCTGCACTGCACCGCACCGGGCGAAATCTGGCTGGGCGGACTGCGCGGCGAGGCGCACGGGCCCACGCTCCGATTCGGCGCCCGGAGCATCGCGCCCGCCGCTGCGTTTCAGAACGATTACCAGCGGCTGACGCTGGCAGCGGACGGAAGCTGGGACACCCGGGCCTTCGCCCGGCTGATCTACGGCCGTGAACCCGGGATGGAGGGACTCGTCATCGAGTACGGGATCCGCGACTCGGCTTACGTGCCCGGACGCGAGGCCGGAGCTCCGCATGTGATCCTGGAGATGAACCTGATCCACGATGACGGCCGAGCGGAAAATCTGATGAGTCGCGGACTCGAACCGGCTACGCGGCCCGGCGACCGCGGCCTGCAAGTCAGCCGGATGTCCCTGCCCGACCGGAGCTCCGGCGACATCGAGGTGCGGATGGTTCCGTACCTCGGCGCGAATCCGAACGACTGCGCGTACATCCGCCGGATCCGCGCGCAGGGCCCCGGGCCCGACCTGGTCATCGGCCCCGACCGCGTGCTCGTTCCCGTGGACAGCGTGGGGGCGGACGGCGCCCGGCTGCGCGCCCGCGGCGCGGAGGGCTGGATCGCGCATGCGCCCAGCCGAGTGACGTACGCCTGCCCGGCCGACCTGCGCGTGGTCCGGATCGGATACGGCCTCGACGACGCCGCCCGGTTCGACGAGCACGGACGACGCCGCTCCGACGGCATCACGGCGGTCGTGACGTTCGTCGACGCCAAGGGCGGAGTTTCCGAATTGTACCGACGCACGATCGATCCCGCCGGCGTTGCGGCGGACCGCGGGACGCAACACGCCCGGGTGGAGCTGCCCGGCCGGGAGGGGCGCCTGGTCGTGACCTTGAATCCCGGTCCGAGAAACGACGCCTCGTTCGACTGGAGCTACCTGACTGATTTCACCGGGGAATGCGCGCCGGCCTCGCCGCCGGGGGCCACCGCCAGCGCGAGTCGGAAATGACGGGCCAAACTTCAGGTTGTGGTGTCAGGCGGCGCCGTGCAACGTGAGCGCCGCATGACTCCCCGGCTGCGTGCCATCGCGATCTGCGTCCTTGCCGCCGCCCTGCTTGCCGGGTGGGTTTTCTGGCTGCGGGCGCCGAGTTTCCGTGTGCCGCTTTGGAATCTCGACGAAGGGGCGGACGTCGCGATCGCCAACAGCCTGCGGCACGGCGCCGTGATGTATCGTGACATTGTCGATCACCGGACTCCGCTGAGCTACTACGTGACGGCCGGGCTGTTCAGCTTCACCGGGACGAGCCCGACTGCGCTCCACGTGCTCGTCGCGGCCCTGATCGCCGCCGTAGCGTTTGGGCTGTTTCTGCTCGGGCGGCGCAACCAGGGAACCGCGACCGGCGCGCTCGCGGCCGGGATCTTCGCCGCGACCGCGTGCTATCTGATCCCGGCGGCCGATGCCTACGCCGCGCACACGGAGTGGTTCCTGATCGCCTTCACCACCGCGGCCGCGCTGGTGTTCTGCGGACGTCCGGGGGTGCCGTCGCTGCAGCGGGCCGGCGCGGTCGGTCTCCTGCTCGGGTGCGGCTTCCTGTCCAAGCAGACCGCGACGCTGGAACTGGGCGCTCCCCTCGGCGCGCTGGCGTACGCACTCGTCGTGGAGCGGGCACCGGGCCGGCTGATCGCCCGGGCCGCCGCCGGCCTGATCGGCGGATTCGCGCTGGTGATCGGCTTTGCCGCCGGGCTGCTCGCGCTCGCCGGCGGCTGGCGGGACGGCGTGTTTTACACCTGGACCTACAACGTCCGGTACTACGGACCCGAAACCGGCTGGACCAACCGCCTGCAGGCCCCCGGACCGTTCCTGCGCGAACTCGCGGCCACCTATCCGCTCGTGTTGCTGACGGCGCTGGCGGGCGCCGCCGTGCTTGCGGTCCGGGTCGTGCAGCTTCGCCGGGCGGAGAAGGACCACGCGGACCGCACCGCGGAATGCTACTCGCTGCTCTGGTGCGGCACGTCCTTTGCCGCCGCCATGGCGAGCGGGCGCACTTTCGAACACTATTTCATAGAATTCATGCCTCCGCTGGCGTGGCTGGCGGCCTGGCTTCCGGGATGGCTCGGCCGGGCTCTGGCCACATCGCAGGCGCGAATGCACCCGGTGGCCCGCATGTCCGGCCTGCTCGGGTTCGCGATCTTCGCCGGCTGGATCGCGATCCGGCCGCTCGCCGCCCGCCGCGAGCCGCCGCCGCCGCCGGATCCGGCGCTGCGCGTGAGCGCCTACATCCGTGCCCACTCGCGGCCGGCCGACCGGCTGTTCGTCTGGGGCTTTTATCCCGAGCTGTATCTCTACACCGACCGGCTGCCCGCATCGCGCTTCGTCTACTGCACGTTCCAGACCGGGATGATTCCCTGGACCAACGTCGCCCTGAACCGGGACACCCGCTACGCCATCGTGCCCGGGACGCTGGATACGCTCGTGCAGGATCTGGAGCGCCAGCCTCCGGCTTTCATCGTCGACACGAGCGCGGGCCCGAACCGGATGTTCCAGAAATATCCGCTGCGGAACTTTCCCCGGCTCGCGGCGTTCGCGGCCCGCCACTACGTCGAGGTCGAGGCGGACACGTTCAACCCCCAGGGCTTCCGGTTGTTGATGCGGCGCGATCCGCCGGTGCACGGCGCCCCGCGGCCCGACGGCGCCGGCCGCCACCCCGTGCCCGGCATTGGCGGCCCGGAAGTGGTGGGCACCGGAACCTTCATGTACACGGCGTACATTCTGGCGGACAAGGGACCCGTCGAGCCCGAGCGGCTGGCGCTGCTGGTCGATGGCGTGGAAGTGGCGGCGGTCCGCTCGCCGCCGTCGCCGTCGCTGGTTTTCCGGATGCCGCTGTCGTTCGACGCGAAGCAGTCGCCGAAGCACCAGCTGCGCGCGGTCGCCTTCTGGTCCGACGGCACGCAGACGGCGACGGGAGTGAAGCAAGTCGCCGTGACCGGACTCGACACCTCGCCCGCCCAGCAGCTGGCGTTCGCCCTTCCGCGCATTGCGGG
Source organism: uncultured Verrucomicrobiae bacterium (assembly GCA_963705935.1). GTDB lineage: Bacteria > Verrucomicrobiota > Verrucomicrobiia > Opitutales > Opitutaceae > Opitutus. The sequence continues at coordinate 2,321,915 of OY970130.1, forward strand.
CGAACTGCCGGCGGTTGGCGTGCGGGCGCTGTTCAATCCGCGCGCCGACCGCAGCGGCAACGAGCGCGTGTTCGCGCTCCATGCGCCGTCCCTGCTGCGGTACGAACTGCCGGCGGATGCCACCGGCGTGCTCGGTTCCTTCGGGCTGCCGGCGGGCGCCTACGCGCCGGAGAACAAATCGCCGACGGACGGCGCCGAATTCATCGTTCGCATCGTGGAGCCGAACGCCGCGCCGCGGGTCCTGCTCGACCGGCTGCTGCGTCCGGCGACCGTGGCGGCGGACCGGCCCGTGCAACGCTTCCACCTGACGCTGCCCCCGCATGGGCCTGGAACCACACTGGAATTCGAGGTGGGGACGGGGCCGAACGGCGATGCTTCGAGCGACTGGGCGTTCTGGTCGGATGTTATGCTAGAAACTTCCCGGTAAACCCTGTATCAACCCCGGTTTTTCCAGCCCATGGCCGACGCCCCGACCGCATCCCCCGCTCCCACTGTGTCCGTTGCTCCGCCGCGCAGTGCGCTGGGCGAAGTCCTGCTCTGGCTGCTGCTGGTGCTGCTGACGTTCAGCCTGCCGAAGCCTCCTTCCGCGGAGCTGGATGCATCCTGGCGGCTCGGGCTGACCTACTTTCTCGAACACGGTTACGCGTTCGGCCGGGACATCGTGTTCACCTACGGTCCGCTCGGATTCCTGCTCGGCCGGACCTACAGCGGCGTGTACCTGTGGGCCCTGATCTCCTGGCAGGTCGTGCAGGCGGTGGTCGCCGCCACGCTGCTGTGGCGCCTGAGCCGGCCGCTGCACGGCACGTCCCGGTTCTTCTACTTCGCGTTCTTCCTGCTGTTCGGCGTCGGCTACGAGGACGCGCTGCAGATGATCCTGATCGCGCTGCTCGGATGGGCGATGCTGCGCCGGCTGTCGGAGGAGAAAAGCCGCGTCCTCGTCGTGCCGTCCGGCGCGTTCCTGGCCGTGCTTGCGGCCATCAAGTTCACGAATCTGGTGCTGGCCGGGTTCGTCGTCGTCGTCGTGGCGGTGTACGCCATGATGCGGAAACGTCGCAGCGCGGCGTGGTGGCTGGCCGGCGCGTTCGCCGGTGGTTTCGCCCTCGTGTGGGTGCTGTGCGGGGAGCCGGTGAGGGCGTTTCCCGCGTACGTGTGGAACTCGTTCGACGTCAGCGCCGGCTACGAGGCGTCGATGGGGCTGCCGACCCCCGCGGCTCCGTTCTGGAAGGCGTGCGGGATCTTCCTCCTGCTCGCAGGCTACGTGGTCTGGCATCTGCGCACGCAGCCAGACCGGATCCGCTCCGCCGCGAGCTTCGCGATCCTCGCCGCGTTTCTCTACCTGAACTGGAAGCACGGGTTCGTGCGCGCCGACGGCCACATGCTTGGATTCTTCTACAGCGCGCTGCTGGTCTGCCTCGGGTTTCCGGCGCTCTTTGGCGAACGCGGCCCCTCGGTCTGGATCGGCCGGCTGCTGGTCGTGCCCGCGGCGCTGCTGGCCATCTGGGGCGTGCACGACGCGCTGCCCTCGGTGGTCGAGTGGGCCGGCAACATCACGAACGAGAAGATCGTGCACAACCTCCGGGCGGTCACCGACTGGCCGGGCACCCGCCAGGACCTGGACAACCAGCTCACGCTCCAGCGCGCCACCGTCGACCTGCCGAAGACGCGCGCGGTGGTCGCGAAGGCGACGATCGACGTCCTCGGCTACGAGCAGGGCGTGGCCATCCTCAACCGCTTCAACTACACCCCCCGACCGGTGTTTCAGAGCTATTCCGCGTACACCCCGCACCTCGCGCAGCTCAACGCCGACTTCTACGAATCCCGCCGCGCGCCGGAGTACGCGCTCTTCAAGCTGCAGACCATCGACGAGCGACCGCCGATGCTCGACGACGCCCGGCTCCTCCAGATCTTCCCGCACGAGTACCGCTTCGTCCTGAACGAAAAGGGCTACCAGCTCTGGCGCCGGCGTGACACCCTCCCCGCCGCCGACCAGCTCGCGCCGCGTCCGCTCACCCGGCGGGCCGTGACCCTCGGCCGGAGCGAGCCGCTCGGCGAATACGAGCATCAGCCCCTCTGGGTGACGATCGACGTGCGGCCGACCCTGCTCGGGCGGCTGCGTAATTTCCTCTACAAGCCTGCCCTCGTGCAGCTGCGGCTCACCGACGTCGAGGGCGGCCGGGAGGTCTACCGTCTCCCGCTGATGGCGGCACGCGGGGGCTTCCTGCTCAACCCGATCGTCACCGACCTCGAGAGCTACATCGAAAGCCAGGGTGGTCACCCGAAGCGCTGGGTGCAGTCGCTCGAACTCACGGTCGACCCCGGGGATCGCGCCTGCTTCGACCCGACCGCCCAGGTCACGCTGTTCGCCGTCACGCCCGCGAACGCGAAAGCGGAATACGAGCAGCAGCTCGTTCGCGCCCGGTACTCCATGTTCTCGCTCGTGCCGGACGAGGTCAACGCCTTCGCCCCGCCCTCGCAGATCGAGATCGACGGACACCAGGCGCTCGTCGCCCATGCCCCGAGCGTGATGGTGTTCACCCTCCCGCCCGGCGCGAAGCGGATCACCGGCCTCTTCGGCTATCCGCCCGGCGCGTATTCGAACGGCGGAAACACGGACGGCGCCGAATTCCGGGTCGTCTGGGTGGGCGAGGCCGAGCAGCGCGTGCTGTTCTCGCAGCTCATCCGTCCGAAGCAGGAACCCAAGGACCGCGGGCTGCACCCGTTCGACGTCGACCTGAGCCAGCTGCCGGCGGGCGGCAAGCTGCACCTCGAGGTTTCGCCCGGGCCGCAGGACGACCACTCCTGGGACTGGACCGCATGGTCGGACGTGGTGATCCAGTGAACGCCCCCGGCCGCCGTGGCCTCGGCGCCGCGGTGGCGGCCGGCGTGCTGTTCGCACTCGCCGGGCACCTCGGGCTGATTCGCGCGTTCGGCACCGTCCTGCCGTACCGTGACCAGTGGCAGTGCACCGGGGTCGACCTGCTCGCGCCGTGGGCCGCCGGCCGGCTCTCGCTCGCGAATTTCTTCGCGCCGCTGAACGACCACTGGCCGGTCCTCACCCGCCTGCTCTCCTTCGGGCTGCTGCGCGCGAACGGCCAGTGGAACAACCTGCTCGAGGCAACGGTGAACGCGCTGCTCTTCGCCGGCGCGGTGGCGCTGTTCCTGCGGATGGTGCTGCCCGGCCTGCGCGGCTGGGCCCGGCCGGCGTTCGCGGCCCTCAGCGGCCTCGTGCTGGCGCTGCCGATCACGTGGGAGAACACGCTCTGGGGCATCCAGTCGCTCGTCTATCTCCAGATTGGTCTCAGCCTGGTCTATCTCGCCGCGATGTGCTCGCAACGCGCGTTCACCGGCGGGTGGTGGACCGGCATCGCGGCCGGCATCGTCGTCCTGTTCACCCAGCATTCGGCGATCCTCGCACACGTCGCCGTCGCCGTGCTGCTCGGCTGGCGCTGGTGGCGGCGCGACGGCGACCGCCGCGTCGCGCTCGCCGGACTCGCGTTCGCCGTCGCCGTCCTCGTCGCGTTCGTCCTGTTCTTTCCCTCGATCACCGTCACGGCCGCGCTGCGGGCGGACAGCTGGGAACTCGCGCTCGACGTCTTCCTGCGCCAGCTCGCGTGGCCGCTGCCGCACCCCGCGTGGGCGCTGCTCGTCTACCTGCCCTGGGTGGCGTGGGCGTTCGACCGACTCCTCGCGCGGACGCTCGGCACGGCCGACGCCTTCATCCTCGTCTGCGGGCTGTGGGTCGGAGGCCAGGCGGCCGCGATCGGCTACGGCCGCGCCGCCGAGACGTTCAGTTTCGCCTCGCGCTACTGCGACTTCCTCGCGCTCGGCTGGCTGCTGAACGCCGCGGCGCTCGCGCGGTTCTGGATCCGGCTGCCGCGTCCCGCGGCCCGCGGCGCACTCGTCGTCCTCGGGCTGCTCTGGATCGCGGCGCCGCTGCGCAGCTTCTGGTGGGAAACGACCGAGAGCCATGCCGGCTTCAATCTCTCGCACCGGCAGGAGATCAATCTCCGCAACCTCGAGCGGCTCCGGACCGTGTGGGCCCGGCACGATCCGACCGCGCTGCCGAACGATCCGGGGACGCAGCAGGAGCTGTTCACCTATCCGCCCGCGCTTCCGCCGCTGCTCGCCCAGCCGCGCATCCAGGCTGTCCTTCCACCGGAAACGGGCTCGCCGCTCGCGCGGCCGGATCATGGCCGGCTCGGCTGGATTCCCGCGCTGCTGCTCCCGCTGGCGCCCTGGCTCGCCGCCGGCGGCTTCGTGCTGCTTGGCTGGTCGCTGCTCCGCGTCGGACCACTCCGGCCGGTGGACGACGCCGAAGCCGTGCCCGATTCCGCGCTGACGCCGCGCGCCGCCGCCGCCGCGCTCGCGGTCGTGGGCGTCCTGTCGGCCGTGGGCTGGGCCGCGTGGTACGATGCCGGCACCTTCGATCCGCGCGCCCGTTTCGCCAGCGCGTTCGCGCCGCTCGACGACGGGGTGGTGTTCACCGACCTGGAGTTTCGCCGGTACGACGGCAACGTTCACCCGGTGGTGTCCGCCCGCGGAGCCGTCGATACCGAACCGGCGCTGGCGCGGGGATTCTGGTACGGCACCCGGCTGAAGGCGAAAGCCGATTTTCACGGCGTCCTCGCGTCCGCTCCCACGCGGGTCCAGCGCCGCTACCTCGTCGTGCCGTTCACCGGCCATCCCTGTTTTCCCGGCAACGGGCTGCGCTGGCGGTTCACCGACCCGCAAACCGGCGCCGAGTCGTGGGCCAGCTACGTGGGAGCCGACCCGGGCACGGACTGGAATCTGTGGACGCTGGATGCCCGGGAGCACGCGGGCGCCGCGGCGGCGCTTTTTCTTTTCGATGGCGGAGCGGGTGAGACCGGCTGGCTCGGCGTGGGCCGGCCGGCCCAGACCGACGATGCGGGTTTCGCCCGGCGCTGGAGCGCCCGGCTGCACGCCGAGCGCGCCGGCGCGACGCATGTCACGCTGGCCGGGCTGACGCTGGCTGCCGGACTCGCCGCGGGTCTGCTGTTCGTCCTGGCCGCCCGCCGCCGATGAGCCCTCCCGGACAGCCGGTGAACGCGTCCGAACGCCAGCCGGTCCGGTGGGCGCCGCCGCTGCTCGCGCTGCTGTGCCTGGCGGCTTTTCTCCGGGTTTCGGCCATCGGCTGGGGGAATCCGATTCTTGGGTACTTCGCTTTCCGTCAGACGCAGACCGCGATCGGGGCGGATGCGATGCTGCGCGAGGGTTTTTCGATCGCCTATGAAACGCCGGTGCTGGGCGCGCCGTGGCAGCTCCCGTTCGAGTTCCCGACGTACCAGTGGTGCGTCGTGGCGGTCGTGAAGCTCACCGGACTGCCGCTCGAACCGGCGGGCCGGGCGGTGTCGGTGGCCTTCGCCCTCGGCGCATTCGCCCTGCTCGGCATGTTCGTCCGGCGCGGCACGGGATCGCCGGCGGGCGGCTGGTTCGCCGCGGGGCTGGCGCTGACGATGCCGCTGTACCTGTTTGACTCGCGCAGCTTCATGATCGAATCGACCGCGCTGTGCTGCGCGCTCGGGTTCCTCGTGACGACGCAGTCGTTCCTGCAGGTGCCGCGCTGGACGACGCTGGGTTGGGTTTTCGCGACGGGGCTGCTGGCCGGGCTGACCAAGGCGACCACCTACGCGGCCGCGCTCGCCGGCGTGGCGGCGCTGGTGCTCGCGCAGGCACGAACGTTCACCGGCCACTCGTTCGCCGGCGAACCGGCCGATGGGGCGACAGACCGGTCCTGTCGGATCCGACATCGGCTCACGGGGACGAGCCGGTGGGCGCTGGGTGCGGGGCTGCTCGCGGCGCTGGCCGGGCCGTTTGCGCTATCGCTCGCCTGGGTGGCGTGGACCGATGCGGTCAAACTGCGCAACGAACTCGCCGCGTTCACCACCTCCTCCGCGCTGCACGACTGGAACTACGGCACGTGGGCGCAGCGACTGCTGCCCGTGACCTGGCGGACGCTCGGTTCGACCGTGGCGCACTCGATCCTTGGTTCACCGCTGGCGTGGGTCGGCGTGCTCACCGCCGCGGCGGCGTTGTGGCTGACTGGCGCGGCCGGCCATCGCTCCGAATCGGACCGCCGCGATCGCGGAGCCGGCAGCATCGGGCTGTTCCTCGTGGTGTGCCTGGCGGCGTTCGTTGCCGGACCCCTGGTGTTCACGAACCTCTATTTCGTCCACGAGTATTACTTCTACGCGGTGGCGGTCTATCTGGCCGGCGCGGGCGGGGCGATTCTGGGCGCCGCCTGGGAGACGCGCCGGGGCACGGCGGCCCGGCTGGGCATCGCCGCGGCGACCGCGCTTCTGGCGATCGTTGCCGTGACGCGATACGCCAGCCAGTATTATCCGGCCCAGAAAGCCGTCGACCGGAGCCTGCCGGCTTTTGCCGCGGAAATCGCGGGGGTGACCCCGCCGGACAGCGTGCTCTGGATCGAGGGCAGCGAATGGGACAGCTCGCTGCCCTACTACGCCCATCGCCGCGCGCTGACGAATCGAACGCAGGTTTCCACGGCCGATCCGGTCCTCCAGCGGGCGCTCGCCCGGCTCGATCACCCGATCGGCGCGCTCGTCTTCCTTGGCCGGTTCAAGGACGACCGCTACTACATCGCGCAACAGATCCGCGGGCTTCACCGCCCGTTCGAGCGCGTCCTCTCGTCGCCGCTGGGTACGGTGTATGTGCCGGTGACCGCCGCTCCCGGTCCGCACGACGGCAGCGAGTGGAAACGGGCGGGCTTTGCGGACGTGCCGCTGTTTGCGTACGCGCCGACGGTGGCCCCCACCAACTTTGCCGGCCGGCCGGCGATGCTCGTGCACGCGCCGGGAATGGTGCTGTTCGAACGCGCGCCGGCCCAGACCGCGCTGCACGTCGGCTTTGGCCTCCGCGAGGACGCCTACACCGGCGGGCACGCGACGGACGGAGTGACGTTCGTCGTCGAGTACACCCCGGTGGGCGGCAAGCCGGTCTGGCTGCTGCAGCGCCGGCTCGACCCGTTGCGGACCGCGGCGGACCGCGCGCCGCAGGAGGCGACGATCCCGCTGCCGGGTGCGACCGCCGGCACGATCATTCTCTACACCCAGCCCGGTCCGGGTGACGCATTCGACTGGTCCGTGTGGCGCGACGTGTGGCTGGAGTGACTTGGGACCTTCTTCCCGCTGGCGGGTTTGGCGGACTGGCTTGTCGGAGTAGCTGAACGGGACGAATCGCATCGGCGAATCCAGCGCATCCGCGCCGGCCGCCGGCCGCGACCGATCCCGCGATGCCGCCATGCCATTCTCGCCCCTTGCTTTTTTCCGCGCCGAAACGTCTCCCGATCCGCTCTCGGGCAGCACGCGCGATTTCCTCCTGGGTACGGGCCCGGATCTGACCGGGAAATCCAACGGCTTCTCCGCCTGGCTCGACGCCCGCATCGCGTACGGCGGATTTCCCTACTCGAAGCGACTGCTTCGCGCGCCCGGCCCGGAGACGACCATGCGGCTGCTCGACGGCTCGATCGCCTCGGGCCTGAATTTCGCGTCGCAGGACTATCTCAGCCTCGGGTCGCTGCCCGAGGTGCAGAATGCCGCGATGGACGCGATCGGGCGGTTCGGCGTGCATAGCGGCGGCGCTCCCGTGCTCGCCGGCACGATCGATCTGGCGGAGAAGCTGGAAGCCGAAATCGCCGCCCATCTGCGCCTGCGCTACGCCGTGCTCTGCCCGACCGGCTGGGCCGCCGGCTACGGCGCCGTCCGCGGTCTCGTGCGCGAGACCGATCATGTCGTCCTCGACCAGATCGCGCACAACTGCCTGCAGGAAGGCGCCGCGGCCGCGACGCGAAACATCCACTTCTTCCGTCACCTCGACACCAGTCACGCGCGGCTGAAACTCGCCGCGATTCGCGCCCGGGATCCGCACCACGGCATCCTGCTCGTGACCGAGGGGCTGTTCTCGATGGATTCCGATTCGCCGGATCTCGCGGGGTTCCAGGCGCTCGCCCGCGAGTACGATGCGATGCTGGTCGTGGACGTGGCGCACGACCTCGGCGCCACCGGTCCTGGAGGCACGGGCCAGCTGGGCATCCAGAACATGCTCGGGCGGGTGGACCTGGTCGTGGGCAGTTTCTCGAAGACCTTCGCAACCAACGGCGGGTTCATCGCAACCCAGCGGCGTGACGTCAGCGAGTACCTGCGATACCTCGCGCCCTCCACGACGTTCAGCAGCGCGCTTGGGCCGGCCCAGATCGCTGTCGCACTCGCGGCGCTTCGCATTGTGCGTTCCGACGAGGGCGAGCGCCGCCGGGCCAGCCTGCGGCGGGCGGTCGATGCGCTCCGCGCCGGACTTTCGTGCCGCAACATCGAGGTGATGGGAGCGCCCTCGCCGGTGGTGCCGGTTTTCATCGGCCGCGACGACGTCGCCCGCGTGGCCGCCCGGCTGCTCGGCACGGCCGGGGTGCTGGCGAATCTCATCGAGTACCCGGCGGTCTCGCGCGCCACGGCGCGGTTCCGATTGCAGGTGATGGCGGCGCACGACGTCACCGCGGCCGAAACCGCCGCGCTGCGCATCGCCGAGGCGATCCATCAGGCGCGCCAGCAGTGCGCCCGGCGGACATCCGTCGCCGCATGAAAACCGGCTGCGCACGAACCGGCGAACCGCGCCTGCAAGCAGGCGGCCTGCGAATGGCTCGCGCCCGAACCGCTCGCGCCCGAACCGCGCCTGCGAGCCGGCGGCCGACGGGACGAATGGCGGATTTCCGACGCTCGATTGTCGTTGCTCCGAATGCGTTCTCCCCGAACGCCCCCCGCGTTTTTCAATGTTCGCCGACAAAACCACCTTTGCACTCCCAGCGCCACCCGCCTATGCCACCGTCCGTCACCATGGCTGAACCCGAGCCGGTCCCGTCGGATTTCACGCGCCTCTATCGGGCGACGATCGCACCGCTGCGACGTTATCTGACGCGCTTCCTCGGCGATCCAAACGAAGCCCAGGACATTGCCCACGATGCCTACATCCGCGTCTATCCCGCCACCACGGGCGGCACCGCGGAAAATCCGCAGGCCCTCCTCTACACCACGGCGCGCAACCTGGCGATCAACCGGATCAAGCGCCGGCGGATCGGACCAATCGAAGGCGAAACCGACCGGTCGGACCTGGCGGCCTCGCGCGGGCCCGGTGTCGTCGAACAGGTGATGGCGCGCCAGGAGTGGCATCTGGTCCAGGAGGCGATCGCCGATCTTCCGCCCGGCTGCCGGACGGTCCTGCTCCTGCGCAAGGTGGAACTCCTTTCCCATCGCGAAATCGCGGACCGGCTCGGCATCGCGATCAGCACCGTCGAAAAACAACACGCCCGCGCGCTGCGCCTGCTCCGTGCCGCGCTGCCGGCCCTTTCCCCCCCATCAGCGAGTCCCTCCTCGCCCGAAATTCCAACGGAGGCAGGAACATGAATCCACACTCTCCCTCGTTTGACCCCGCCGCCGAAGATCAGGCGGCGCTCTGGGCCGCACGGCTCGACGGCTCCGTCCTGTCCGGGGACGACCGGACCGCATTGCAGGCCTGGCTCGCGCAGAACCCGGCCCACCGGAACGTCCTGGCCAAGTACTGCGATTTCTCCTCGGAACTGAACGAGGCGCTGCCCGCGTTCGTCCAGGCTGGGTTCGTGACGATGCCCGCCACCGAGCGGCCGCCGCGCCGCAGCCGCGGATTCCTTCTCGCGGCCGCGTCCGCGCTGGCCGGCGCAGCCGCCGTCGTGGCGTTTCTTTGGGTCGCTGCGCCCGCGCACCAGTCGGACCGGATCGCGACCGCCGTGGCCCAGCGGCAATCGATCACGCTCGTGGACGGCACCCGCGTCGACCTCAACGCCCGCACGACGCTTCAGGTCGACATCGGCCGCTCGGAGCGCCACGTGCGGCTCACGGGCGGCGAGGCGTTCTTCGCCGTCACCAAGGACAAGGCCCGCCCGTTCACGGTCGAGACGGCCGCCGGCGATGTCCGCGTCACCGGGACCCAGTTCGACGTCCGGACGGGAACTGCCGGCGCGATGGAGGTGACCGTCTTCGAAGGCTCCGTGCAGGTCAGTCCCAATCAGGCGAGCACGCCCACCCTGCTCGGGCCAGGTCAGCGGCTGACCACCGGCGCCGGCGGCTTCACCGTCCAGACCCTGTCGCCCGGGGCCATGGCGGACGCGACCGCGTGGCGCCAGGGCCAGATCGTCTTCGACGGCGTGCCGCTGCAGGACGCACTCGCGCAGTTCAGCCAGTATCACGACCGCAGCATCGTTGCGGCGCCGGATGCCGCCGGGCTGCGGCTGAGCGCCCGGTTCAGTCTCGACGATCTCGATGGATTCTGCGCCGCGCTCGAGCGGACGCTCCCGGTCGAGGTCGAGCGCGAACCGGCAGGCGCCATCCGGGTGAGCCGGCGCCCCGTCCGCTGATCCCGCCCGTCGCATGCGTCCGTTCGTTCGCCTGTCTCCTGCCGGCGCGGTCCCTCGGGGCCGCGCCGACCAGTTGTTGCCTTCCTCGAACCAGCTTCAGCCCCACCTTGAAAGCCTCCCCGCCCTGCCCCCGTCTCCGAAAAATCGTTTTCCGGCTGCACGTCGTGCTCTGCTGCTGCTCCGTCTGGTGGCTCGCGCCGCCGGCGCTTGCCGTCCCGACACATTTCGCCATTCCGGCCGGACCGGCGGCGAGGGCGCTGTTGGAGCTCTCGAAACAGGCGGGCATCGAGGTCCTCTTTTCCTACGACGGGCTGCAGCAGGCGCAGTCGCCCGCCGTCGCCGGGGACTATGAGACCATCCAGGCGCTGAACCTGGTGTTGCAGGGCACGGGGTTCTTCGCCCAGCGCACGGCGGAGGGAAAATTCATCGTCACCGCCGTCGCGCGGCCGACCGGGTTCATCAAGGGCCGGCTGGTCCGGTCCGATGGCAAGCCGGCGCGGCAGGTGCGCGTGATCGTCGCCGACAGCGGCCATGCGGTCGAAACCAACGACGGCGGCGAATTCTCGATTTCCCAGGTGGCCCCCGGGGCGCACACGCTGGTGGTGAACGCCACCGGCTATCGTCCGCTGCAGATCGTCGACGTTCGCGTGGAGGCCAACCGCGTGGTGAACGTGGAGACCAACACGCTGCGGAACGCCGAGGAACTCGTCCGGCTCACACCGCAGGTCGTCGAGGGCAAGTATTACCGGCGCTGGAAGGCCCGCAGCGTCGAGGATTTCCAGCCGCAGGAGGCCGCCGGGAACCTCGACCTGCCGCGGACCGAGGACGACGCCCTGCCGTACACCATCTACGATCGCGACCAGATCGTCCGCAGCGGCGCGGTGAACCTGAACGCGTTCCTTCAGCGCAACGTCCTCGACAGCGCCGCCGGCACGCTGCCGCCGGACCAGCGTCCCGGGAGCGACGACTCGCCGAACAGCTTCACCGGCCTGGTGGCGAGCAGCACCAATCTGGCGATGCGCGGCTACAAGGCCGACGAGACCGCGATCCTGGTGAACGGCCGGCGGCTGCCCGAGGTGATGACCAGCGGCAGCCTGCAAACCCCCCGGCCGCCCGACGTGAACTTCATTCCCCTCAGCCTCGTCGACCGGGTGGAGGTGCTGCCCGTATCCGCGTCGGCGCTCTACAGCGGCAATCCCGTGGGCGGCGTGATCAACATCGTGCTGCGGCCGGACGTGAACGCCACGGAAGTGACGACGACGTACACCAACGCGGTGCGCGGGCTGGACGCACCGCAGTCCTCGGTTTCGCTGCAGCATGGCCGCACGCTGCTCGGCGGCCGGCTGCGGCTCCGGCTCAGCGCCACCTTCACCCAGACGACCCCGCCGACCGAGGCGGAGCTGGGCTACATCCAGCGCGACCTGCCATATCAGCCGCCGGTCGACGGACTGCACCGGGCCACGCCCAACATCCGCTCCGTCGACGGGTCACCACTCTTTGGCGACGGCTCGCCGAGCTTCACCTCCGTCGCGCCCGGCGCAAACGGCCTGGGCGGACTGGCGGCCTTCCAGGGGCGCGCCGGCGAGCGCAGCACCGCCCTGTTCAAGACGCCGGGCGGAATGGCCAACAGTTCCGACAGCATCGACTATGCCTACGGTCGCTGGCAGAGCGGCTCGAACTACTTCGGGTCCGCAACGTACGACGTGACCCCGTGGCTTCAACTCGGGTTCGACGGGATCTACAGCCAGTCGGTCGTGCGGCGCGGCTACAACGTCTTCGCGGGCGACCTCACGCTGGCGGAGGACTCTCCGCTGAACCCGTTCGGCAAGCCCGTGGCCGTCTCGCTGAACGAGACCGCGCCGGCGCTCGGCGAGAACTTCGGCGAGGGCCGGATCGACTTCTACTCGATCGTGCTCGGCGGACTGGTGAAACTGCCGGGCGACTGGCGGGTGTCGGTCGACGCGCAATACGGGCACAGCATCACGCGCTACCGCGGCATCGCCGGCGTCGATCCCGTCAAATGGCAGCAACTCGTCGATCAGGGAGTCTACAACCCGCTCCGCGACACCCAGCTTTCCGGCCCTCCGCCCCAGTTCTACGACCAGGCGATCATCTACTACGGCTCGAAGGGACGGTTCGTCGAGATCGGCAACTACCAGACGTTCGACACCGCCGTCCGGGTAACCAACCAGTCCATCCCGCTCCCGACTGGCAGCGGCGCGGTGAATTTCGGCGGGGACTACCGCGTGAACAAGCTGAAGGGATACACCGACGAGCAGCGCTACGGCGATGGCGAGTACGCGTCCGCCCCCACCCGCTGGCGCGGCCGGATCATCGAGCGCGTCAGCGTCTTCGGCGAGCTGCAGGCGCCGATCCTGCCGGACCGGTGGCTGCCCCGCTGGATCCGGCACGTGGAGACGGATCTCGCCGCCCGCTACACCTTCGCCGCCTCCGCCCAGGAAACGAACCTCGCGCCGACCGCCGGGTTCAAGATCGACCTGGCCCACGGCTTCGCCCTGCGCGGCTCGGTTGCGACCTCGAACCGCTTTCCCCCGCCCTTCATGAGCAGCCCCGTCGGCAAGCCCGCCGGCCCGGGGGGCGGCGACGTCAGCGGCGTCACCGTCTACGACCCGCGCCGCGGCGAGACCTACTCGGGCGTCACCGAGGTCGCGGCGCTGAATCCGAACCTGCGCACCGAGGCGAACGTGACGCGGGCGCTCGGCGTGGTGTACGAAACCGGGCGCGTGCACCGCCTCCGGGCCGCGCTTGATTTTTCGGAAACCCGAAAATCAGCCGAGCAGACCACGCTCTACCCCAGCGCGCTGCTGGGACTCGAGCCGCTCTTTCCCGACCGCATCGTCCGCGCGCCGCTCGCGCCGGATGACAGCACGCACAGCGTTGGCCGCGTGACCGAGCTGATCACGGGCCCGATCAACCTCGCCTGGCGGGAATCCCAGCACTGGGCGACGACGCTCGACTACGCCTGGACGCAATGCCTCGGCGGCCGGCTCGATCTCTACGGGCAGTGGAGCTACTATTCGCACTACGAGGTCAAGCTGCTGCCGACGCAGCCGGTCGTCGACGAACTGCGCAGCCCGGACGGGCTCGTGCCCGGGCTGCTCGAGCACCGGCTGAACTTTGGCGGCAGCTGGTCGAAGCGCGGCTACGGCTTCGGGCTCGACGGCCACTATTATCACTCGCGCAACCTCCCGATCGGCGAATGGGCGGTGCAGCACCGGCGGCAGATCAATCCCTACTGGCAGTTCGACGCCTTCGTGCAAGCCGACCTGATGCGGTGGCTGCCGTGGCAGAGTTCGCAGTACGGTCTCTCGGCGCAATTCCGCGTGAACAACGTGCTGAATGCCAGCCCGCCGCGGTACGCGGCCGATCCGTCGGGCGCCGGCGTGCAGGAATACGACGACTGGCGCGGCCAGACATATTCCGTCACGTTGCAGGCAACGTTCTGAAGCGCACCGGAAGCGTCTTGCGGCGAAAGCCGGCCACCGGTCGTTCGATCGTTCGATTCGTAGGCCGCCTGCTGGCAGGCGCGGTTTGAGGCGAGCCGCGATCGATCGTCGCCGGTTGCTCTAATCGCGGCGTACAGCCGCTCCTGCTATGATGCCGAAGGAGACAAGCGCAAAAGAGAGTCCGTGTTACATGGGATGGGTTGGGTTTGCTTTCTTAGGGTTAGTTACCCCGCCGGGGGTGCGGGGGCGGCGAGCGCCCCGCTCAGAGTGTCTCACGTCCCTGTACCTGAACGTTTGATCGTCCAAGTTAACCTGCTATCCGTGCGCGTTGGCGGCACAACATGCTGTATGCAAAGTGGAGGAGCAAAAAAGGGACGGAGTGAAGGGGCACCATCTACAGAACGGTCATTGATGACCAAGGAGCGGAACGTGCGCCGCAACACTCCGAAGATCGCTTCCGGCGGGAAGGAAAACGGGGCGTGAGGGTTAGCCGAGCGTGGGCGCGAGCAGTTTGAGTTTCTCGGGCGTGGTCTGGGCGGTCGCCAGCCGCCACAGGTCCACGGCCAGCCTGCGGGCCGCAGCGACGGCGCATTTTCTGCGGGCGGCGCCGCGTGCGATCCCCGCGACCAGTGCGCGCACCGGCGGATAGTCCGGCTGCCAGCGGGCGAGCCGCCAGACCAGTTCAATCAGCAACGCTCGAACGCGCGGATTGCCATAGCGGTTGATGGCGCCGTCGCGCCGGCGCCCGCCGCTTTGGTGCACGCCGGGACAAAGCCCGGTGAAGCTCGAGACCTGGCGGCGGTTCTTGAACCGTTTCCAGTCGCAGATCTCCCGGGCAAGCAGCACCCAGGTCAGGGCGCCGATCGCTTTGGGCAGCGGCTTGGGCGCCTGCGCCACCAGCTTCGCCCGCGCGGCCGCCTCCTGCTGATCGACCTGCACGATCGTGGTGCGGATCGCCGTGAGCTGCTCGATCAGCCACGCATCGAGCGTCGGTTCCAGTTCCGCCCACCGCCGCGTCGTCCACCACTTTCCCACCACGTGGTATCCGTAGAACAGCAGCAAACTGCGTCCCCTGGCCTCCCATTGATGGCGGCTGCGCTTTTGCTGCTCGCGCAGTCGGCACTCGCTGCGCGCGTGCTGCTCCGCCACCGTGGGCACACGCACCGGCGTCATCGCCTTGGTGTTGCCGCGCACGTACCGGTCCAGTTTGTCGCACAACGCCGCCGCATCGAGTTTGTCGGTCTTTTGCTTGCGGCCATCCCCGAGCACTTCCGCCACGATCACGTACGCCTTCGCCCCCGCCGCCTGGAGTGCAAAGTACAGCCCATAGCCGCAGGGCCCCGTCTCGTAGCACACGTGCACCTTGCGCCCGGCTTTGACCAGCCCTGGCACCAGCACCAGCAACTGCGGGCGCGTCATCATCTGCGGCCGCAAGGGCCGGGCGTCGTCCACCTGGATCGACACCGCAAGATCCCGGGCGTGGATGTCACACCCGATCTTGATCGTTTCGGAGTTGGACTCGAGCAGCCGCTCGAGCAGTTTGGCAATGTTTGTGTTTATCATGGGCCGACAAGTTGGAGCCTCTTGCTCCGCTTGTCGGCCTCATGGCATCTACACCCGAGCCTCGGGCTGCGTTGGTTCTCGCGCCCGCATAGGCCGCCTCCGGCCCGGGCGCCCGTACGTCGGGCTTTACGCGCGGCGGGGCGCCGCCCAGATTTGCGCGAGTGCAGGTCTCGTTCGTCATCCCCGTCTTCAATCAGCTCGCGTTCACGCAGGCGTGCCTCGATTCCCTGAAGGCGAGCCTGTGGCCCAGCCTGACGCACGAGATCATCCTGATCGACGACGGTTCGACTGACGGCACCCGCGCGTTCCTGAGCGAGCTTCCGCCCCCGACGATCGTCCTGCTGAACGAACGCAACCTCGGCTACGCCGCCTCGAACAACCGCGCCGCGCGGATCGCGCAGGGGGATTTCCTCGCCCTGCTCAACAACGATCTCGTGCTGCAACCCGGCTGGTTGCAGCCGCTGCTCGACGCGTTCGCGCGCCATCCCCGCACAGGTGTCGCCGGCGGCATCCTGCTCAATGCCGAAACCGGCGAGGTCGATCACGCGGGCGTGATCTTCCGTGACGGCGGGTACCCGGTCCATCATCGCGAATCCGTCGCCGCCGCCCAGGCGCGCGGCGAATACGTCGAGGTGCCCGGCGTCACGGCCGCATGCTGCGTGGTGCGGCGCGAGTGGTTCCTGCAGGCCGGCGGTTTCGACGAACAGTACCGAAATGGTTTCGAGGACAACGATCTCTGCATGCGGGCGCGGGAGGACGGTTTCGCCAACGTGCTCGCGACGCGCAGCGTGATCCGTCACCATATTTCGCGCTCGCCCGGCCGGGGCGCGTACGAGTACCGCAACGCGGAGCGGTTTCTCGCGCGCTGGGGTTCGCGCACCGCCGCGCTCGAACGCGAGTGGGCGCTGGCCGAGGCGAGGGGCCACGCCGCCGCCGTCGCCCGCCGCTATTTTTCTCCGGTCCTTCGCCGGTTCGGGTTCGGCGCCGGCGCGGTGCGCCGGGCGCATCGCGCCGCGCTGGCCGCCCAGCGGCGGGCGGAGCAAGCCGCCACGCGGCGGATCCGGATTGGCGTCGACCTGCTGCGACTTCAGCCGGGCGGCGCGAACGGAGGAGTGAAGCCGCTGGTGTATTCCTTTCTCGCGGAGATCGGCCGCCAGCGCGGCGCCGCTTTCAGTTTTGCCGTCTTCGCCGACCCGGGTTTGCGCGCGGAGTTGGGCGCCGTGCTCCGCCCGGGCGACTACGTCCTCGAGCCCGAGGCGGCCGACTACCGCGTCAGCCGACGCGATCCCACCGGCTGGCGGGACGTCGGCCGGATCCGCTCGCGCGACGACCTGCGGACCCGCGCGCAGCTCGACGTGCTCTACGCGCCGTTCGGCGTCTCGAGCGTCGCCGAAGGCGTTCCGTCCATCAGCCTGGTCGTCGATCTGCTGCATCGCGACCTGCCGGCCGCGCTGCCGGTCGAGGAGGTGAACTTTCGCGACGAATGCTTCCGGCGGGTGGCGCGCGAGGCGGCGTACGTCCAGTGCATCTCGCGGCACGTCGTGAGCCGGCTGGGCGTGCACTACGGCGTGCATCCGGCCCGCTGCTTCCACACGTACATTCCCGCGCAGAACCGGCTGCCGGCGCCGTCCGCCGGCACGCTGCCTCCGCCCGGAACGCCGGAGGGCCCGTTCTTCTTTTACCCGGCGAACTTCTGGCCGCACAAGAATCACGAAACGCTGTTCGTCGCATACCGGCAGTACGTGCACGGCGCGGGTTCGCGCGCCTGGCCGCTGGTCCTCACCGGCCAGCCCGACGCGCGGATGAAACTCCTGGAGGAGCTGCGCGACGGACTCGCCCTGACCGACCGGGTGCGCTTCCTCGGCCACCTCGACGACGCGGCGTTCGCCGCGGTCTGGACCCGCGCCGGCGCGCTCGTCTTCCCCTCGCTGCACGAGGGTTTCGGGATTCCGCTGCTCGAGGCGATGCGCTTCGGCGTGCCGATCCTCGCCGCGCAGGCCGCGGCGCTGCCGGAGATCGGGGGCGACGCCTGCCTCTACGTCGATCCCGCGGATCCCGCGGCGATCGCGGAGGCGCTCCGCCGGATGGCCATTCGCGAAAGCGTGCGGGAGGATCTCATCGGCCGCGGTCGCGTCCGGCTCGGGTCGTTCTCGCTCGAGTTGGAGGCCGGCCGGCTCGCCCACTTCCTCGACTGCGCCGCGCGGCACCACACTCCGTGATGAATCTTCCATCTGCCGGGACGCCGCGAGCAGCCAGCCATCCTCTCGCACCACGGATGGACACGGATGGCCACGGATCCGGCAGAACGCGCGAATCGCGGTGCGGGCGGGAAATCGGATCTGCCAGATCGATTTCACAGAAGGGAACGAAGAAGCTCCATCGAGATTCTGCCGGCCGCCGCTTTGTTTCCTTCGTTGCCTTCTGTTCAAACAGACTTCTCCGCGGTTTCAGCTCCGATGTCGGGAGGCTCGGCCGATGAAAATCGGGATCGACGTCGCGCAGACCTGTGTCGAGCGCGCCGGCTGCGCCTGGCATGCGGACGCGCTGGCCCGCGCGCTGATCGCCGCCGGGCTGCCGCGCGGCCACACCTTCGAGCTGTACCATCATTTCGGCGACTGGATCAACGCGGACTCCCGGTCCGGCACGTTCGTCGACCACCCGGGCGTCACCGCGCCCCTGCGCGGGCTGAACGCGGCCGATGCGCGAAAGTTCTGGCACGAGGTCGAAAGCGGCGAGCCGCTGCCGGGCAAGCCGGACGTCGTCCTTTCGTTCAGCTATCACGCGCCCCGGCTCCCGCACACCCGGCTCGTCTACACGGTCCACGACGTGGTTTTCTGGATGCATCCTGGTTTCGCGACCGACACCACGCGGCTGCTGTGCCAGCGCGAGCTGCTCCAGGCCCTGTCGCGCGCCGCCGGTTTTCTGTTCGTCAGCCGGAGCACCCGGCAGGAGTTCGAGCAGGTGCTCGGCGGCTGGCTCGAGCAGACCGGCCGTCCGCATGCGCTCTCTCCCGGCGCCAGCCGCTTCGCCGCCGTGCCGGAGCCGCGCCCCTACGACGCCACGGCGCCCTGGCTGATGGTGGGCTCGCTCGAGCCGCGGAAGAATCACGCCGGCGCGCTGGACGCCTACGAACGATATTTCGCGAAATCCACGCAGCACCGGCCGCTTCTCCTCGCCGGCGGATCCGGGTGGAAATCGGATGCGCTGCGGGGCCGGATCGCGGCGCTGACCGATCGCGGCGTTCCCGTGCGCACCCTCGGTTACGTGCCCGAGTCCGAGCTCGCCGCGCTCTACGGCAGCGCGTTCGCCCTGCTGGCCCCCAGCTGGCACGAGGGTTTCGGGCTGCCGGTGGTCGAGGCGATGGGTTTCGGGCTGCCGGTCATCGGGAGCTCGCGCGCGAGCCTGTCCGAGATCGGAGGCGAAGCGATGATCGCCGTTGCGCCGGACGACCCCGACGCGCTCGCCGCTGCGATGCTCGCGCTGGAGAGCGATCCCGCCGGGTATGCCCGGCGGGCCGGCGCCAGCCTGGCCCGCGGCCACGATTTTTCGTGGCCCGCCACCGCCGCGACCACGCTCGATTTCGTCGAGCGGCTTTAGCCGGACCGACGGAATCGCCTGCAAGCAGGCTCCTACATTTCGGAACCAATGCGGGTCGGATCGCCTGCGAGCAGGCTCCTACGTCGGAACGTTCGGCTGCTCGTTGGGCTTGCCCGAACGACGCGAACGCACTCCCGCCCGGCTTTTCGGCCTTCATTTTGCCGGGATTCATGTATTTCGTAGGGCGTCCCACCGTCCCGCGTGAACCTCCTCTTCGTCAACTACGGTGACTTCACCACCAACAGCCTGAATCACATCGGAGCGTTCGCCAACCGGCTGACGCTGCTCGGGCATGCCTGCGTGGTGGCCGTGCCGGAGAAACCCGAGACGATTTCCGCCGTTCACGCGCCGCTGTTCTCGCCCGTGACGTTCGCCCGGGCGCTCGACCGCGAGCCGATCTTCCCCAACCGCCGCGGCGCCGACGTGGTGCACGCATGGACACCCCGCGAGGCGGTGCGCGAATTCACGCTGGAATACCTGCACCGCAATCCGGCCGCCGCGCTGATCGTGCACCTCGAGGACAACGAGGTCTTCCTGATCGAGAGCTACGCCGGCGAGCCGATCGCCACGCTGCGCACCTGGTCCGACGAGGCGCTCGCCGCCCGGCTTTCGCCGCGACTCTCCCACCCGGTCCGGTTTCGCGGGTTCCTGCAGATCGCCCACGGCGCGACGTACATCACCGACCGGCTGCGGGAATTCATTCCCGAGCGGAAACCGGCGCTCTGGCTGCTCCCGGGCATCGACTCCGCACTATACCAGCCGCTGATTCCGGACCCGGCTCTGCGGGATGAACTGGGGCTGATAGCCGGCGAGAAGCTGATCGTCTTCACCGGCAGCACGACTTTCGCCAACCTCGCCGACGTGCGGACGCTGCTTCTCGCCGTCCGGCTGATCAACGACCGCGGCACGCCATGCCGGCTGGTGCGCACCGGAATCAACCCGCCCTCGCTCGAACGCGAGCTCGCCGCAATCGGCGGCGACCGCGTCATCGATCTCGGGTTTGTCGACAAGACCCGGCTCGGTCCGCTGCTCGCACTTGCCGACGTGCTCGTGCAGCCGGGGGCAGCCGACGCGTTCAACGACTACCGGCTGCCGTCGAAGATTCCCGAGTTCCTCTGCGTCGGCCGGCCGGTGATCCTGCCGCACGCCAACCTCGCCCGCGAGATGGAGGACGGCCGGCACGCCCTGCTGCTGGCGACCGGGTCCGCGGAGGAGATCGCCGACAAGTGCCTGCAGGTGTTCGGCGACGACGCCCTCGCGCAGCGGCTCGGCGCGGGCGCGCTCGAGTTCGCCCGCGAACACTTCGACCTCGCCGCCAACACGGACGCCCTCGCCCAATTCTACGAGGAGGTGCGGAAATTCGCCGCGCCACTTTTCGCGGACCCGGCCATCCCGGCTTCCGAGGACGTGTTGCTGGCCGACGGCGACACCGCCCTGCGGATGCGCGCGAAGGAGCAGACGATCGCCGCGACGCGGGCGGAAATCGCGCGGCTGAACGCCCGGATCGCGGCGCTCGAGTCCGACAAGGTCCGCCTGCATACCCTCGACAGCTTCCAGCACGCGAAGCTGCAGGAGGAGCGCCAGCGCGTGGAACTGCTGCGCAGCCAGCTGGCCGAGGCGACCGGATCGACGGCCCGGCTGACGCGGGCGCTCGACGAGGCGTCGGTGCAGGCGCGGATCCACGCGGACAAGGTCCGGCGAATGACCGGCACATTTTCGTGGCAGGTGACGAGTCCGCTTCGCTCGCTGCGCCGGCTGTTCGTCGACTCGCGCCGCCGCGACCAACCCGCAGCCCTGAAGCCGCCGGCCATCGACCCGGGTCTCGCCTACATCATCGACGAACCTTCGGACTGGGACGACGTGCCACCCACCGGCACGCTGCGCGGCTGGGTCATCGTGAAGAACGGCGCCGCGATCGTCGGCGTCCGGCTGCGGACCGCCGACCAGACGCTCACCGCGGTCTACGGGCTGGCGCGACCCGACGTCGCGGCGGGCCACGCCGATCATCCCCGCGCGCTGCACAGCGGGTTCACCGTCGACTACCAGCTGCCGGCCGAATCGACGCCGGTGCTCGTGCTCGAGGCGTTGACGGAAGACGGCGCGTGGCGGTGCTTCGCGACGCCGGGCGCCCGCGTCGCCCCCGCCACACCCGAGCACCTGCGCCGTGACTACTCGACGTGGGTCCGCCGTTTCGATACGCCGACCCTCGCGCAGACGGTCGGCCTCCGCGCCCGGATCGAGGCGCTGCCGCCGGAACAGCGGCCGCTCATCTCGGTGCTGATGCCGGTCTACAACACGCCCGAAAAATGGCTGGTGAAGGCGATCGAGTCCGTGCGCGGCCAGCTCTATCCGCACTGGGAGCTGTGCATCGCGGACGACGCCTCGCCGGAGCCGCACGTGCGGACGGTGCTCGCCGATTACGCCCGGCGGGATGCGCGGATCAAGGTGACTCACCGCGAACAGAACGGGCACATCTCGGCGGCCTCGAATTCCGCGCTGGCGCTCGCGACCGGCGGGTTCACCGCGCTGCTCGACCATGACGACGAGCTGCCGCCGTCCGCGCTCGCCGAGGTGGTGTTCGCCCTCGCCGCGAACCCGGCGCTCGAGTTCCTCTATTCCGACGAGGACAAGATCGACGAGCTGGGCCGCCGGTTCGACCCGTATTTCAAACCCGACTGGAACCCGGATCTTCTGCGGGGCCAGAACTACACCTGTCACCTGTCGGTGTTCCGCACCGGCCGGCTCCAGGCGATCGGCGGATTCCGCGAGGGTTACGAAGGCAGCCAGGACTGGGACCTGACGCTGCGGGCGATCGAGGGGCTCGACTCCGCCCGGATCCACCACATTCCCCGGGTGCTCTACCACTGGCGCGCGATCCCCGGCTCGACCGCCCTGGTGATCGACCAGAAGCAGGACTATCCGTTCGTCGCCGCGCGGAAGGCGCTGGCGGATCACCTGACCCGCACCGCCACGGCCGGCGAGCTCGTCGAGGTGGCCGGCCGGCACTGGCGGATCCGCCGCCCGGTGCCCACGCCCGCGCCGCGGGTCTCGATCATCATCCCGACCCGCAACGCGGAGGGGCTGCTCCGGCTGACCATCAGCTCGATCGTGGCGAAGACCACGTATCCGAATTACGGGATCGTCGTGGTGGACAACGGCTCGGACGCGCCCGCCACCCTCGCCTATCTCGAGGAGCTGCGCCGCGCCGGCACGCGGGTGCTCGACTACGCGGCGCCGTTCAATTTTTCGGCGATCAACAACTTCGCGGCGCGCGAGGCCGGCGGAGACGTCCTCGCGTTCCTCAACAACGACCTCGAGGTGATCGCGCCCGACTGGCTGGACGAGATGGCCGCCCAGGCGCTGCGCCCGGAAATCGGCGCGGTCGGCGCGATGCTGTATTACCCCGACGACGCCGTGCAGCACGCCGGCGCGGTGCTCGGGCTGACCGGTCCCGCGGGCAAGGAAGGCGTCGCCGGCCATGCGTTCAAGGGCGCGAAGCGCGGCGACGAGGGCCAGCGCAACCGCCTGCGCCTGGTGCAAAACTACTCGGCGGTGACCGCCGCGTGCCTCGTGATCCGGCGCGAGGTCTTCGAGCAGGTGGGCGGGTTCAACGAGCGCGAGCTGGCAATCGCCTTCAACGACATCGATTTCTGCCTGCGCGTGCTCGCCGCCGGCTACCGCAACCTGTGGACGCCGTTCGCGGAGTTCTACCATCACGAGTCCGCGAGCCGCGGGCTCGAGGACACGCCGGAGAAGGTCGAGCGGTTCCGCAGCGAGGTCGGCTTCATGCGGTCGAAGTGGGGACGGCTGCTCGATCGCGATCCCGCCTACAATCCGAACCTCAGCCTCCAGCACGAGGACTTCTCGCTCGCGTTTCCCCCGCGCGGCGAGCCGGCATGAGTTCCCCCTGCAGGAGCGCCATCACGCCGCGGATCCACCCGCTGTGCGTGTTCTTGGAGCCGCGACGCCCCCGTCCCGGGCAGGATGTTCTCTGCCCGGCCCGGCACTGCAGTTCGCTGAGATCCCGCGCGGCCGGCGCGGCCCCGCGCCGCGATCGGCGTGGATTGTCATGTGGGAGCGGCTTTACGCCGCGATCCGATCCCGGTGCCGCTCCGCCCAGCAGCCCCCGGGCTGAATCGCGGCGTAAAGCCCCTACAAAATGCCAGTCCAATGCCGCGATTCCAGTGCCGGAGTGGAGGGACGACCTCCGTGTCGTCCGCGAACGTCGGGCGACCTTCGCGGACCGGACGGAGCCGGTCCCTCCATGCCGCGGTCCAACATCGCAGGTCGTCGGATCGCGGCGTAAAGCCGCTCCTACATCCGAACCATGAATACCTTGTCCCGCTGGTGCCTGCTTGCCGGTTTCGCGCTGGCGATCTTTGGCGGCAAGCTGCTGCTGATCGACCACGCCGGCGGCGATCTGCCCGTGCTCGACCAGTGGGACGCCGAAGGTGAGACCCTCCTGCGACCGTGGCTCGAGCACCGGCTGGACTTCGCGATTCTCGCGCATCCGCACAACGAGCACCGGCTGATCACGACGAAGCTTTTCGTCCTCGGCCTGTTCATCGCGAACGGCCAGTGGGACGGGCTGGTCGAGATGACCGCGGCCGCCGTCGTGCACACCGGCTTCGCGGTCCTGCTCCTCCTGCTCGCGCGACGCTGGCTCCGCGGACCCCCGCTGGTGCTGTTCGCGGTCCTGCTCCTCCTGCTGTTCCTCCCGCCGTTCGCCTGGGAGAACACGCTCAACGGGTTTCAGGTGCAGTTCTATTTTCTGCTGATCTTTTCGGTCGGACACATGTGGCTCGCACTCGACGCCGACCGGATCGGGAAACGCTGGGCGGCCGGACAGATCTGCGGGATTCTGGCGGTCGCGACGATGGCGTCCGGCCTGCTCTCCGCCGTCGCCGTGTTGCTCGTGCTGGCTGCCCGCGCGGCGGCGCGACGCCGGCTGACGGCGGCGCAAGGGGCGACCGCCGCGATCGCCGTCGCGCTCATCGTCGCCGGCTGGCTCTCGCGCACCGTGGTCCCCCAACACGAGTTGCTGCAGGCGCACAACGCGGGGCAGTTCCTGTCCGGACTGCTGCATGCGCTCGCGTGGCCGTCGCCAGCGTGGCTGCCGTTCGGCATCGTTCCCGCCGGGTTGTTCGTGTATCACCGCATCCGCCGCCACGACTGGGGCGAGACCGACGCCGTGCTCCTCGCGCTGCTGATCTGGTCGTGGATCAACTGCATCGCCGTCGCCTACGTCCGCGGCGGCGAGGGGCCGGGCATTGTGCTTTCGCCGCGGTACCTGGACCTGTTCGCCCTCAATGCCGTCCTTGGTTTCGTCCTGATCCAGGTGGAGCTGCCGCCCGCGCGCCGATGGCTTCCGGGCGCCGCGTGGCTGCTGCTGGTCGCCGTCTTCGTGACCGATTCGAGCCGCACGTCCTGGCACGAGTTCATCGCTCCGCTCACCGCCAGCCGCCCGCATCAGGAGGATCACGTCCGCGCGTTTCTCGAAACCGGCCGCGTCGACGCGCTGCGAAACCTGACCTGGCCGGAGATTCCGTATCCGGATGGGGCGGTTTTGGCCCAGCGGCTGGAGCCGGCGGTGATCCGGGCGATCCTGCCTCCGAGCGTTCGCGATCCCATTCCGATCAGCGACGCGACGCCGCAGCAGAAGACCGTGCCGGCGACGCTGCTGCCGACGCCGTTTTCGATCGCCTTCAGCACGTTCCTGGCGGGACCGGCACGCATCGAATGGCACAGCCGGCTGGAGCCGGCGAAGGCGTTTTCGTTCCTTCGTTTCCGGGTGGCGGGGGATCTGGACGGCCCCTCCGACCTGCTGCGGCTTTCGGTCCAGACGGCGGATGCGGAGGTTCCGGTCCGGCCGGAGTCGCGAGCCGGCGAGCGCTGGAAAAACGTGACGATCCTTCGGCCCTCCGGCGACTGGTGGGTGGCCGCGCGGGACACCGATCCCGCGCATTGGTTCGCGTTCACGGAGCCGGTGGAAATCGGTCCGGTCCGTTGGTTCACCGAGAAGCTGCTCAAGTACGACCTCGCCGTGCTCGTCGCGGCAGCCGGCCTGCTGGTAATCGGGATGGTGGTGCGCCGCCGGGTCCGCGCCAGCGGCACGGCCGGATGAGGACATTCGGCGCCGGCTTCCACCATGTCTGATTTTCCCGCAGGTGACTCCACCGCGATCGAACTCACGATCGTCCTGCCGTGCCTGAATGAGGCGGAGACGCTGGGCGGCTGCGTGGCCGAGGCGATGAGCGCGCTGCGCGAACAACGGATCGACGGCGAGGTCGTCGTCGCCGACAACGGCAGCACGGACGGCTCGCAGGAGATCGCCGCGAAGCTGGGGGCCCGGGTGGTCCCCGTCCGGGAAAAGGGCTACGGCCGGGCGCTCGATGCGGGGATCGCCGCCGCTCGCGGCCGGTACGTGCTGATGGGCGATTCCGATGGCAGCTACGTTTTCACGGATGCCGGACGGTTCGTCGCCAGGCTGCGGGAGGGCTGGGACGTCGTCATGGGCAACCGGTTCGCCGGCGGGATCGAGGACGGCGCGATGCCGTGGAAAAACCGCTACATTGGGAATCCGCTGCTGTCCGGCATCGCGCGGCTGTTGTTCAAGTGCCCGGTCCGTGACCTGCACTGCGGCGTGCGGGCGTTTTCCCGCGAGGCGTACGACCGGCTGCAGATGCGCACCGGCGGGATGGAGTTCGCCTCGGAGATGGTGATCAAGGCCACGCTCCTGCGGCTGAAGATGACGGAGATTTCCGTTCCGCTGCGGCGCGACGGCCGGAGCCGGCCGCCGCACCTGCGGCCGTGGCGCGACGGGTGGCGGCACCTCCGGTTCATGCTGCTGTTCTCGCCCCGCTGGCTCTTTCTTTATCCGGGGCTGGGATCGATGACCCTCGGGGTCGCAGTCGGCGCGTTGCTCGTCCGCGGACCGCTGCACCTCGGCACCGTCACGTTCGACGTGCACACGCTTTTGTTTGCGGCGATGGCGGTGCTGATCGGATTCCAGTCCGCGACGTTCGCCGTGTTCACCAAGGTCTTCGCGATCCAGTCCGGAGTGCTGCCGCCCGATCCGAAATTCCAGCGCTGGTTCGCGTGGATCAACCTGGAGCGCGGACTGGCGGCCGGCGCCGCGTTGATCGCCGGCGGACTGTGGCTCTCGCTCGAGGCGGTCGGCTTCTGGGGCCGCCAGCATTTCGGCGACCTCGCGCCGGGCGAGCTCCTGCGCTGGGTGATCCCCGGCGGCACGCTGTTGACCCTCGGCTGCCAAACGGTGCTCGTCAGCTTTTTCCTCAGCATCCTCGGACTCCCGATGAAGCGATGAACACGGCCGATTCCGCTTCGTCGCGGCGCTGGTTTCTCGCGCTGGCCGCCGCCCTTGTCGTGCTCAAACTGTGGCTGGTCGCCGCCCAGCCGGTGGTCGCAATTGGCGGGGCCGGACACGACGACCAGCTGTACCTCGCGCTTGCCCGGCACCTCCTGAACGGCGAATGGCTCGGGCCCTACAGCCAGTTCACGTTGATGAAGGGGCCGGTGTATTCGCTCTTCATCGCCGGCTCGTTTCTGCTCGGCGTCCCGCTGCCCCTCGCCCAGCACCTGCTGTACCTCGCCGGCTGCGTCGCGCTCGTCCAGGCGCTGCGGCCGCATCTCCGCCCGGCCGCCGCCTGCGCGCTCTTCGCCGTGTTGTGGTGGAATCCGATGAGCTACGAACTGCCGGTGCTCGGACGGGTGTTGCGCCAGAACGTGTACACGCCGCTGACGCTGCTGTCTTTCGCCGGGGCGATCGCGCTCGCGACCCGCCAGTCCGCGCCGGCCCGGGTGCGCGCCGCCTGGGGCATCCTCCTCGGCGCCTCCGCGGCGGGCCTCTGGATGACCCGCGAGGAGACCATCTGGATCGTTCCCAGCGCGCTCGTGCTGCTCGGCGCGGCGGCATGGGCTTCGTGGCGGGCGGGCGACCGGCTGCGGAGCCTCGTCGCGCCGGTCGTTGCCGCGGTCGCGGTCGGCGGCGCGGCGCTTCTCGCGGTCTGCGCGTTGAATCTTCACGCCTACGGCTGGTTCGGCACCGTGGAGTTCCGGGCGCCCGAGTTCCTCGCCGCGTATGGTTCGCTCCAGCGGATCGACTCCTCCCCGATCCCGTACGTGCCGGTCACTCGCGAGGCCCGCGAGAAGGCCTACGCGGTCAGCCCGGCGTTCGCCGAGCTCCGGCCGTACCTCGACGGGGACATCGGTCGCGGGTGGGCCGTCCCGTCCGCTGCGTTGACGGGACATCCGCCGGCGGACCGCGAGATCGCCGGCGGCTGGTTCATGTGGGCGTTGCGCGACGCGGTGATCGCCGCGGGGCACGGCCGAAGTGCGCGCGATGCGCTCGACTTTTACGGGCGGGTGGCGGCCGAGGTGAATCGCGCGTGCGACCGCGGCCGGCTGGCGGCGGGGCCACGGCACGATACGATGGTGCCGCGGTGGCGGCCGGAGATGCTGCGGCGGCTCACCCGCACGCTGCCCGGCTACACCCTGTCTTTCGTCACGTTCCGGGGGTTCAGCGCCCGGCCGGCGGTCAGCATGGGCAACGCCTGGGTTCTCCAGCTTTTCCGCGACCTGACGCGCTGGCGGCTGGCGCCCTCCACCGAAGCTCCCGAGCTCGATCTGCCGCTGCAGCAGCGGTTCGACGGCATGCGCATCGAGATCCTGCAGTGGACGGGCAAGGGCGTGCGCTGGATCGGCGCCGGGATTTTCCTCGCCGGGCTCGCCTGCTGGCTTCGGGCCGGCATCAGCGCGGTTCGGACCCGCCGTGCCGGATATCTTTTCGCGGTGGCAACGGCGTCGCTGATCGGCGCCGCCGCGGTGCTGGCGGTGAATCTGCTGGTCGACGTGATGGCGTTTCCGAACTCCGGACCCGGCGCGCTCGCCCAAGGCTATCCCCTGCTCCTGCTTTTCGGATGCGCTGCCATCATCGAGGCGTTCCAGCGCAGAACCACCGGTTGAAGGCGTATTGCCGGGAAAGTGTTTCCGTCAGGCGACAGGGTCAGGCTTCTGCAGGATACCCAGCGACTGGCCCAGATATCCGCGGCCACGCAACACCCGCCCGTCCCCGCACGCGATATCCTCGTCGATCGGGAACGTGGGTTTATCGCCGTCGACCAGACCGAGCACCGCGAACCCGATGTGCTCCGAGAACTCGGTGATCGCGTCGCGATCGAGAAAGACGATCGGCTCGTTGACGCCGCCGAATCCACCTATGGCTGACTCGAATTGAGTCCAGTGGCACGGAATGGCGAACTCCAGGAACGTGAGCAGTACAACCCCCCCGGCTCTCAATACGCGGTGCGCCTCCTTCAGCAGGAGATAGGAATGCTCGTGCGTGATATGCGTCAAAACCGAGAAGAGGCACACGAAATCGGCGCACGAATCGGCCAGCGGGAGCCGGAGACCGTCGATCTCGGCGAAATGCCATCCCGGTTTGCCGCCGCATCTCCTGCGGGCGTCGTCCACCGCCGACTTCATGATGTCGTAGCCGACGTACTGCTCGTGTCCGCGCTTTGCCAGTTGAGTCGCCAACCGGCCCGTACCGCAGCCGACGTCCACCACGAGATGATGCGGCTGAACCCCATGGGCCTTCAACACGTAGTATTCCAGAGCTCCGACGGCATCGTAATCACCTCCGACCACCGCGCGGGCGGCATCTTCCGGAACAAGATCTCTGGAGACCTTCTGGTAATGCGCGCTGTAGCGCGTGCGCAGTTCCGACAAGTTCATCGCCGGCAAACGTATTCTGCCGGCAGGATACGTCGAGCGCAACCGTCGCAGGAAACCGGATAGCTCAGGCTCGCACTTGCAGGGCACTGAATTCGGCGCGATGAGGCGCCTGCGTCTGCGTCTGCGGCGGCGGGGTCGTGAGCGAATCGCCCGGCGCGGCGCCGGAGGCGGCGCATCAGCCGAACTTCACCCGGAACAACCCGAACAGCGTCATCTTCAGCAGCAGCGCGCCGTGGCGAAACCGCGAGATGTTGGTCGAGCCGTAGGTCCGGTCCTTGTAGCGCACGGGAATGTCGCGGATCCGCAGCTTGAGCAGCGCCGCGCCGAACAGCAGGTTGAAATCGCCGAAGGGGTCGAAGTCGCCCAGTGCGGCGATCCGGGCCTGGATCCGCTCGTAGTCGCGCCGAAGCAGCATCTTCGTCCCGCACAGGCTGTCCTTGACCGGCTGGCCCAGCACGAAGGTCAGCGCCAGCGCGAAGAACTTGTTTCCGAGCAGATTCAGGAAACGCATGGCCTCCTTCTCCATCGGGTAAACGAGCCGGCTGCCGTTGGCGAACTCGGCGGCGCCGCTCGCGATCGCCTCGAAGAACTTCGGCAGGTCCTCGGGCGGAGCGGTCAGGTCCGCGTCCTGAATCACCAGCACGTCGCCGGTCGCGGCGGCGAACCCCGCCTGCACCGCGTCCCATTTGCCGCGGCCGGTCTGCTGGAGCGCGCGCACCTGGAGCGGTCCGCGATACGCAGCGATCTCCCGCTGGATCGCACCCCACGTGTCGTCCGCGCTGTGGCCTTCCACGAAGATGACCTCCGTGCGTGCCCCCATCACCGGGATGCGCTCGAGCGCGGCGCGGATGTTTCCCGCCTCGTTGCGCGCCGGCACGATCACCGAACAGGTGAGCGGCCCGGCCGACGGCGGCGTGACCGGCCGCGCGACGACGTACAGGTTCACGCCGAAATGCCGCCACAGCGGCAGCCGCACGAGAAAGCGGTTGAAGAACGCGCTCAGGAGCGGAACGCGAAACGGCAGCAGCTGCTCGGTGCTCCGATGCACGACTTCCCAGCCGGCCAGTTCGAGCAGGTTCACGAGATCGGTCGTCGACAGCCAGTTGCTGCGGGGCTGCGGAGTCACCGCGCCGAGCCACTCCGCCAGTTTCAACAGCGGCGTCCACGCCACGTTGACCGAGGTGAGACACAGCCGGGTGCGCGGGTGCGCCGCGTGGCGGAGGTTCCGGAGCGTCGCCTGCACGTCCGCCAGGTACCCGACCAGGAAATCGACCACGAGGTAGTCGAACACCTCGTCCGTCCGGAACGTGGCGCCGTCGCCGAGCCGGAATTCGCAACTGGCCGACGTTGCCCGCCTCCCCGCTCCCTCGACCATCGCCGGGCTGATGTCGATACCGAGACCGCGGGCGGGAGCCAGCGCCCGCAACAGGTCGCCATGCGCACAGCCGACCTCCAGCGTGCGCGAGCCGGGCGGGATCAGCCGCCGCAGCTGATCCGCCACGCTCGCGTGGAACCCGGACTGGATGCTTCGCGGCACGCCATCGTGACCGCTCACCCAGTCGAAATGTCGCGCCAGATCGGTGCTCATGGGGCGCGCAAATCTCGCGAACATCCTCATGGGCCACAAGTCTTTTGCCCCCGAGAATCGACTCGTCAGCCGCCGACGCGTCCTGTTTTCTCGCTCGCTCCTTTCCTTCCTCCCGCCCTCCCGCCATGGCCAAGACCCTTCTTGTCACCGGTTCCTCCGGACTCATCGGCTCCGAAGTCTGCGTCTATTTCGCGCATGAACTCGGCTACACCGTGCACGGCGTCGACAACAACCAGCGCGCCGTCTTCTTCGGACCGCAGGGGGACACCCGCTGGAACCAGCAGCGGCTGACGCGCGAGCTGCCGGGCTTCGTTCACCACGAGCTCGACATCCGCGACCGCGCAGGGGTGCTGGCGCTGGTGAAGTCGGTGCGGCCCGACGTCGTCGTGCACACGGCCGCGCAGCCGAGCCACGATCGCGCCGCCGCGATTCCGTTCGACGATTTCGACACCAACGCCGGCGGCACGCTCAACCTGCTCGAGGCGGTGCGGCAGGCCGCGCCCGAGTCCCCGTTCGTGCACATGAGCACGAACAAGGTTTATGGCGACGCGCCCAACCGCATCGCCCTCAAGGAGCTCGAGACGCGCTGGGACTACGCCGACCCCGACTACGCCCACGGCATCGCGGAGACCTTCACCATCGACCAGTCGAAGCACTCGCTCTTCGGCGCCTCGAAGGTGGCGGCGGACGTGATGGTGCAGGAGTACGGCCGGTATTTCAACCTGCCCACCTGCTGCCTGCGCGGCGGCTGTCTCACCGGTCCGAATCACACCGGCGTCGAGCTGCACGGGTTCCTTTCCTACCTCGTGAAATGCAACCTCGAGGGCCGCGAGTACAAGGTCTTCGGTTACAAGGGCAAGCAGGTGCGCGACAACATCCACTCGCTCGACGTCGCCCGCTTCATGGCGGCGTTCGTCGCGAGCCCGCGCGCCGGCGAGGTCTACAATCTCGGCGGCGGCAAGGCGAACAGCACCTCGATCCTCGAGGCGTTCCGGATCACCCAGGGCTTCACCGGCAAGGCGCAGGTGCACACCTACCTGGACCAGAACCGGATCGGCGACCACATCTGCTACTACTCCGACCTGCGGAAGATGCGTTCGCACTACCCGCAGTGGGACATCACGCAGTCGCTCGAGGAGACGATCCGCCAGATCGTCGAGGCCTGGCAGCGCCGTCCGAAGTCCGCGTAAGCGCCCCAGCCTCGGGTCCAGCTGTAGGAGCCTGCTGGCAGGCGATTGCGCAACGCCGCCCGCTGTAGGAGCCTGCTTGCAGGCGATCACAGCCATCGCGAGCAAGCTCGCTCCTACCTCCGATCTCCGGCCGGTTCGATTCGGGACCGGAGTCTGTCCGCTGACGCCGCGCCCCGCGTTCCGGCTGTAGGAGCCTGCTCGCAGGCGATCCCGCGTCGCGGTCCGTCGGTGTGTGTTCCGCGATCGCCTGCGAGCAGGCACCTACAACCGCACGATCAACGCGCTGAAGGGGCAGCCCGCCGCCACGTTCACGCTGTCATTCCTGGGCGGCACGGTCGGCGCCGAGAGCCTGTCCGTCCCGGGCATGCCCGAGTTCACGTCCGGCGACGAGGAGTTCGTGTTCGCGACCGCAGGCGAGTCGATCTGCCCGCTCGTCGGAGCGATGCACGGCCGCTATCGCGTGCTTCACGATCCGGTGGATGCGCACGCCTACGTCGCGAGGGACAACCTCGCGCCGCTGACGAGCACGGACCAGGTCGGCGCTCCGATGGAGGGCGGCGCAGTGACGCTGAACACGAGCGCGGCGCTCACGCCGGAGGCGTTCGAGCAGCGGATCGCGAGCGAGGTCGCCCACCCCACGAACCCCGCCCCGCGATGAGACCCCTGCTGCGCTGTGCGCTCCGCGCCACGGTTCTCGCCGGAAGCTTTTCTGGTGCCGGCACGCTCGAGGCGTACGTGCTGGAGGGCCCGAGCTGGCCGGGCGGCAACATTTCGATGCAGCTTCAGCTCGGTGCTCCCGCGGGCCCGCTGTCCGACGGCTCGACGAACTGGGACGACGTGGCCGCCGGCGCGCTCGGCATCTGGAACGGCGTCGCCCGGACGCATTTCGTGTACACCACTGGCTCCACGGCCTCCCCATCAAGGGCGCCAGCCAGTGACCTTGGCAGCGCGAGGACAACCGACACGCTGCGAGCCGCCGGGCTCGGGCGGCCGCCTGCCCCGACGTTTTGCCGGATTCGGGATCGGGAAACGTGCGGCGGGGGAAGCGCCTGCGTCACGACACCAGCCGGCGGCCACTCGCTTTTTTGTTTATTCAGCCAACATTCACGGGCAGGTTTCTGCGCCCAGACTGTCATTCATGCCGGTCAAGACCGTGACTCGTTTCGAATCCATCAGATCCGCCGCCCTTTGCTCCGTCAGCCGCCGTTGCGGGCTGGCAGCGGCGCTTGGCTTTTCCGTCGCGGCGGCCTTGGCCCAGCCTCTGCCGAAGGACTCACCTTTCCTGCCACCCGCGGCCGCCGCGCAGTCCGGTCACGGCGGGCCGACCGCGTACGAGCTGGTCGGCGTCACGACCTTGGGGCCGACGACGCTGGTTGGAATCAGCCGGCAAAAGGACAAGCGCAGTTTCTGGATTCCCGTGGGGAAGACGGACGGTGAGATCACCGTCGTCAGCTACAATCCCAAGAACGATGAAACCGTGATCAAGGCCGAGGGCCAGACGCTGACGCTCGGGCTGCGCAAGGCCTCCGTGTCACCCGGCGTCGCCGCCGCCTTCGCGGCCGCGGTGCCGGCGAGTTCGGCCCCGGGCGGGAGCCCGACGGACGTTGCCGTCAGCGTGCCGACCCGGCCGCTGAACGCGCAGGAGGAAAAGGAAATGGAGGCCCGGATGCTGGTGACCGATCTGCTCGAGATCGGACAGCAGCAGCGTCAGGCCTACGCCGAGGCGCAGCGTCAGGCCGCCGCCCGCCTGAAGAACCCCGGATCCACTGCTGTGACCCCTCCGCCAGCAGGTGCCCCAAAACCGTGACGCTTCCCTCCGGAGTTCCCGCGACCCGCGGGACCGGGCTCGTGAAGTGCGGCGGCAGGCAGAACGTCGACGTCCCCTCATCGCGTTGAATTGTTAGCGCATCTTCCGAAAACCCGGACGCATTTTGAAGCTGCGTCGGACGGGGGTTGGCGTTTCCACTGCCCCATCCGATGTACCGCCTCTACGCCACCCGAGCGGGCCTCGTGCTGGAATCCGCCGGCCGATACCTCCGTCCGTCACCCGACTTCACGCTGGATGCGTTGTTCGCCTCGACCGACCCGTTCGCCGCCACGGCCGAGGCCGCGCGCACCGCGTCGCCCGCCGAACCTCCCGCGACCGCCGACTGGCGCGCCCCGATCGAACGCCAGGAAGTCTGGGCGGCCGGCGTGACCTACCTCCGCAGCATGACCGCGCGACGCGAGGAATCGAAGCAGGCCGGCGGAGGGTCGTTCTACGATCACGTCTACTCCGCCGGACGTCCCGAGCTGTTCTTCAAATCCACCGCGCACCGGACCGTCGGTCCGGGCGGTCGCGTCCGGATCCGCCGCGATTCGGCCTGGAACGTCCCCGAGCCCGAACTCACGCTCGCGATCAATTCCGCGGGCCGGATCTTCGGCTACACGATCGGCAACGACATGAGCTCGCGCGACATCGAGGGGGAGAATCCGCTCTATTTGCCGCAGGCGAAAATCTACGACGGCAGCGCGGCGCTCGGACCGTGCCTCGTCGTCACGCCCGACCTGCCTTCGTCCGACATGCGCATCGGCCTGGAGATTCGGCGCGGCGGCGCCGCGGTCTTTTCCGGCGAAACGACCGTCGGACAGATCAAGCGACCGCTGCCCTCGCTTGCCGAGTGGCTTTTCCGCGAACAGAGTTTTCCGCACGGCTGCTATCTCATGACGGGCACCGGGATCGTGCCTCCGGATTCGTTCACGCTGCAGCACGGCGACGAGATCCGGATCACGATCGAACCCGTCGGCACGCTGACGAACACGCTCGAATGACATGACCCTGCACGGAAAAAGCCTCATTGCCGGCCAGCCCGGCCGCACCGGCGGCGCGACGTTCCGCACCGTGAATCCCGCGACCGGCGAAAAACTCCCGCCGGATTTTCACGGCGCCGCGAACGACGAGGTCGACCGCGCGCTCGCGGCCGCCGCCGTTGCCTTCGCCGACTATCGGGCCCGGACGCCCGGCGACCGCGCCCGCTTTCTCGACACGATCGCCGCGGAAATCGAGGCGCTCGGGGACGAGTTGCTCCAGCGCGCCCACGCCGAGACGGGACTGCCGCTCGCCCGGATCACCGGCGAACGGGGCCGCACCTGCGCG
The DNA here is from genome assembly GCA_963705935.1 of uncultured Verrucomicrobiae bacterium. Classification (GTDB taxonomy): domain Bacteria; phylum Verrucomicrobiota; class Verrucomicrobiia; order Opitutales; family Opitutaceae; genus Opitutus. The sequence goes on from OY970130.1 coordinate 2,356,629, forward strand.
CAGCTCCGGCTGTTCGCCCAGCTGGTGCGGGAAGGTTCGTGGGTTGACGCCCGAATCGATCCGGCACTGCCCGATCGCCAGCCGGCGCCGCGTCCCGATTTGCGCCGAATGCTCCAGCCGCTCGGACCCGTGGTCGTGTTTGGCTCCAGCAATTTTCCCCTCGCGTTCTCCGTCGCCGGCGGCGACACGGCGTCCGCCCTCGCGGCGGGCTGTCCGGTCGTCGTCAAGGCGCACCGCGCGCATGCCGGCACCGCCGAGCTGGTCGGCACCGCGATCGGGCGCGCCGTCTCCGCCGCCGGCCTGCCGGCCGGCGTGTTCTCGATGATCCATGGCGACGGCGCGACCGTCGGCCTGGCCATGGTGAAACATCCCGCCACCGCGGCCGTCGGCTTCACCGGCTCCCGGACCGCGGGCCGCGCGCTGTTCGACGCCGCTGCGGCGCGACCGCATCCGATTCCGGTGTTCGCCGAGATGAGCAGCTTGAACCCGGTGTTTCTGCTGCCGGGTGCTATCCGCGAACGCGCCCCCGCCCTCGCGCAGGGGCTGCTGGCCTCGTTCACCCTCGGCGTGGGCCAGTTCTGCACGAAGCCGGGACTGGTGTTCGCCCTGCGCTCGCCGGAGACGGACGAGTTCCTGCAGCAGCTGGCCGGCGCTGTCCGGAAGGCGCCCTGCGGCACGATGCTGACCGCGGGCATCCGCGACGCGTTTGTCGCCAATCGCGGCAAGGTCACGGCGGTTGCCGGCGTCGAGGGCATCGCTGAGAGCGGCAGCGCGGCCGACGCCGCCCGCACAGAGGCGCCGGCCAGCGTCGCCACCGCGCCGGGACGGCTTTTCCTCGATCATCCGGAACTCGCCACGGAGGCCTTCGGGCCGTTCACGCTGGCGGTGCTCGCGGCGGACGTCGACGAACTGAACGCCTGCGCCGCCGCACTCGAGGGCCAGCTCACGGCGACCGTCCATGGCACCGCGGCCGACCTCGCCGGGGCGCGTCCGCTGCTCTCGGTGCTCGAACAAAAGGCCGGCCGCCTGCTGGTGAACGGCTTCCCGACAGGGGTGGAGGTTTCGCCGGCGATGAACCACGGCGGCCCGTATCCTGCGACCACCGACGTGCGGTTCACCTCGGTCGGCACGGCGGCGATCCTGCGTTTCGCGCGGCCGGTGTGCTACCAGTCGTTTCCCGATCCGCTCCTCCCGCCCGCGCTGCAGAACGCCAACCCGCTCGGTCTGCTGCGGCTGGTGGACGGCCGGTACACGCGCGACCCGATCGGCGCCGCGCCATGAGCGATCCGGTCTTCGACTCCGGCAACGACGCGATCTACCGGCTGCGGACCACGGCTCCCGGTCCGGCCGGCCGGCTGCCGGTCACCCCCGCGCAGCTGCGCTCCATGGCCAGCGGCGACCTGTTCGGCTGGACCCAGAACGCCGGCATGGGCTGGGATCCCAACGGTCTCCGCGGCCGGCAGTATCTGATTCTCAGCACCCAAGGCGGGATCCGGGCGGCGGACGGCACCCCCGTCGCGCTCGGCTACCACACCGGCCACTGGGAGGTCGGCCTGCTGATGGAGGAGGCGGCCCGGACCTTCGCCGCCAGCGGAGCGATTCCGTTTGCCGGATACGTCAGCGACCCCTGCGACGGCCGGACGAACGGGACGACGGGCATGCTGGACAGCCTGCCCTACCGCAACGACGCCGCCATCGTCCTCCGGCGGTTGATCCGGTCGCTCCCGACGCGCCGCGGGGTTCTCGGCGTCGCGACCTGCGACAAGGGGCTGCCGGCGATGCTGATGGCGCTCGCGGGGACGCCCGACCTGCCGACCGTGCTCGTGCCGGGCGGAGTCACCCTGCTCGCCGAGGAGGCGGAGAACACGGCGAAGGTGCAGACGCTGGCCGCGCGCTTCGCCCGCGACGAGGTTCCGCTCGAGCATGTGGCGGAGATGGGTTGCCGCGCCTGCGGTTCGCCGGGCGGCGGCTGCCAGTTCATGGGCACGGCCGCCACGACGCAGGTCGTGGCCGAGGCGCTCGGGCTCGCGCTGCCGCATTCGGCGCTCAGTCCTTCCGGCGCCGAGATCTGGCGCGATCTCGCCCGCCGCTCCGCCCTCGCCCTCATGCGTCTCGACGGCGCGGGGCTGGCGACGCGCGATCTGCTGACCGACGATTCGATTCACAACGCGATGGTCGTGCACGCCGCGGTGGGCGGCTCGACCAACCTCGTGCTGCACGTCCCGGCGATCGCGCATGCGGCGGGCCTCGCCCGGCCGGGCGTCGACGACTGGGCGCGGATCAACCGCGCCGTTCCGCGGCTGGTCGATTCCCTGCCGAACGGCCCGCGCGACTTCGCGACGGTGCAGGTGTTCCTGGCCGGCGGCGTGCCCGAGCTCATGCTGCACCTCCGCGCGCTCGGGCTGCTCCGCCTCGACGCCCGCACAGTGACCGGCCGCACGCTCGGGGAAAATCTGGCCTGGTGGGAAAAGAGCGATCGGCGGCAGCGGCTGCGCGCGAAGCTGACCGAACTCGACGGCATTGACCCGGACGACGTCGTGCTGCCGCCGGCGCGGGCACGGGAACGCGGGCTCACGAGCACGGTGACCTTCCTCGGCGGAAATCTGGCGCCCGGGGGAGCGCTCGTGAAAAGCACCGCGATCGCCCCGGAGCGGATCGGACCCGACGGCGTGTACCATCACGAAGGTCCGGCGCGGGTGTTCACCACCGAAAACTCCGCCATCGCGGCGATCAAGAGCGGCCGCGTCCAGGCGGGCGACGTGATGGTGCTGATCGGAATCGGGCCGGGCAGCGGCATGCCCGAGACGTACCAGATCACCTCCGCCCTCAAGTACGTGAAGGATGGATCCAGCATCGCGCTGATCACGGATGGCCGGTTCTCCGGCGTCTCGACGGGCGCCTGCGTCGGCCATATCAGCCCCGAGGCGTGGGCCGGCGGCCCGATCGGCCAGGTGCGCGACGGCGATCGGATCCGGCTGCACGTCGACACCCGCCGGCTCGAGGGCCGCGTGGACGTGGTGTCCGTCGAGGCACGCGAGTTCGATTCCCGTCCGCGGCACCCGGCGCTGCGGCCCGACGAGCGCGTTCCCGCGGATACGCGTCTGTGGTCGGCGCTGCAGGACGCGAGCGGCGGATGCTGGGCGGGCTGCGTCTACGATGTGGACCGGATCACGCGGCTGCTCCAGCTCGGCCGGGCGGCGGAAGCCGCCTTGCCGTCCAGTGGTCAGGATGCGCCGAAGCCCTCATCGAGCTGACAACCGCCACGAGTCGTCGGCTGTCCGCAGCCTAGCCCGGATATTTCACACGCGAGACGCGACTGAGCGGTGGGGGCTGGTTTTCTCAGCGGGCGAACGCGGCGGTGGCGTGTTTACGGCGGCGCGAGGCGGCAAGGCGCAGCTGAACGGCGCAGGCTGAGCGTTTTCTCGGATTTTTCCGGCCGCGCGCCGACGTTGCCCCCGCCGGCCGAGGGCATCGGGCCGCATGGCGTTGATCGAGGTGCCGTGCCGGAAGGGGCGGTTAGCCGGCCGGTGCGCCCCAGCGCATCAGCCGGGCGTGGCACTGGCGGAACAGCATCTGCAGCGGATGCGCGGCGCTGAAGCGCACAAGCACACGTCGTACGCTCACCGTCACTGCTGCGGCCACCTTCAGCAGCCGCAGCCGGATAGTGCCGACCGTCGCGCGAGCGAGCGCCGTGCCGCGGCAACCGATCGCGCGCACCCGCTCGAGCAACAGGTACGCGAAAGCCGCCAACCACAGGCGCAATTGGTTGCTCGCCAGGTGATGGGTGCTGAGCCGGTCCGCCTGCAAGTCGAGCACCTGCTGCTTGAGGACGTTCTCCATCTGCCCTCGCCCGCAATAGACTTCCTCATACAGCCGCGCCGGCTCGAACCGCGTCCGATCCGTTTCGCGCTGAAAACCGCCGGCCGGCAGATTGGTCACCACGAAGCGCGGGTTGTCCCCGCCGCCATCACCTCGGCTTTGCCGACCACTCGCCGCGCGCGGCTCCAGCTGGACCGCGTGCGATAGTCGAACTCGGCGAACTCGCGCACCGCCACCCCGCCGCACAAACAATGCTTCATGCGCGCCGCCGCCAGCGTTGGCGCCAGTCGCTCCACCAAGACCGGATTCCTCTGCAGCCCCAGGCAGTAATATGCCGCGTGCGTCTCGCACCAGCCGAGGATGTCGTCACGACAGAAGCCGCTGTCGCCGCGCACGATGATCCGCGCCTTGGGACTGCGCTGCCGGACCGCCGCGACGACTTTCCCCAGCGCCGCCACCACGCCGTCGGCGTCGCCCTGATCACTGGTGCGCAGTTGCGCCCACAGCACCACATCGCCGGCCACGATATACAGGGGCCGGTAACAGTAATCGCCGTAGTACGCGTGGAAGTGCCGGCCTTCCTGCAACCCGTGCACGAGGTGGCCCATGCTGTCGAGGTCGAGCACGATCTCCTTCGCGTGCCGGGGCAGGCAGCGCACCGCCAGCGTCAGCAGGCACTGCTCCACCTTCGCCGGATCGTGCGGCAGCTTGTGGCTGCGGGTGTGCTTGTTGTTCGACAGTTCCAGCCGATTGAGCGTCGCCGCCGCGGCCAGCGCCACGCCCTCGTCGTGGAGCCGGTCGCGGCCCAGCGGGTCGGCTTTCTCACAGGCGACGGCCAGCAGCGGATCGTAACGCAGCTGCTCGTGGTCGTTGATATCTTCGTAGCCCAGCGCCAGCCCGAGGATGCGCTGTCGCAGCAACTCCTCGATCGAATGATCGACGAAGCGTCGATCGCGCCGGTCCTCAAAGCAGCGCGCCAGCGAACGCACGACCCCCATCCCATGATCGATCTGGCGCACCAGCAGCACCCCGCCATCGCTCGAGAGCCGACCGGCGGAAAACTCCGCCTGCACTTTGCGCTCACCGAGTTCTTGAAACAGGAACGCTTCGTGCTGACAGTCTGTCGAAGGCCGGGTGTTCGTCTGTGCTTCGGTCGCTTTGTTCACACCAACGACTTAGCAGGATTCGCACCCGGCCTTCCTTTCCGCGTGTGAAATATCCGGGCTAGAACTCCAGCGGCACGCGCACGACGACACCGCCCATGAGGTCGTTCAGCTTGAAGTCGCGTCGCGGGCTCTGCGGATGCCGGTTGTGACACTCCACGCAGGAAGGCAGCGTGGCCCGGTCGGCATAGACGGCGGTGAAGTAGCTCCGGCCGCCCAGGGTTTCCTCCGCGTAATAGTTCTCTCCGGGGTGCTTCGCGAGGAACTCGAGGCCGGTCTGCTCCACCTGCGTCTGTGGCCCGTAGTTCGCGTTGATCGGCCACAGGGATCGCAACGTGTAGGAAAACTCCGCGCCGCTCTTCTGGATGTCCTGGGCCGCCGCCTGTAGCATTTGCGCGGGGACCGGCAGCCCATGGGCTTCACGCCAGTTCTCGACGGCTGGCAGACGGTGTTCGTCGGCGGCGAGCCGCTGGACGACCAACCGGGCATAGACCTGGCGGTCGGCGGCGATCACCGCGTGAAGCGAGTCCGCCATCTTGCGGGGGCTGATCGACGTGAGGTTGTGGGATTTCTCCTCCGACCCGCGGGTGGCCAGCGACGCGCCGGCGGCCAGTCCGGCGCAAAGGATGAAGACGAAAGGTTTTCTGTTCATGACTGGGGCTCCCGGATTTGAAGGATCTGGTCCGGCACGATGTCGGTGAGGACTTGCACCCGGCCGCTGGGCCAGCGGATCTCCAGGCGGTCCACCTTGGTGTGTGCGCCCAGGCCGAAATGCGGGCGCGGGTCTCCCTGCGAAAGAAATCCCGGCGGGCAAAGCGCCTCGCTGCGCAGCGTGAGATCGCCTGCCGTCAGCGTGATCCGCGCGCCGTAACCGCTCCGATTGCTGCGCGTGCCCTCGAGCCGAAGCGTCAGCCAGTGGTTCCTCAGGGGACAGCGATTCCTGAGCAGGAAGGGCCGGTCGCCGAGCGCGGTCAGCAGGAGGTCCAGCCGGCCATCGTTGTCGTAATCCAAAACCGCGTTGCCGCGGCCGTTGATCCGATGCTGGAAGACGGCGCCACCCTTGGCGGATGCGTCCGTGAATTTGCCGCCGCCATCGTTTTCCAGGAGGAGACCGTAGTCGCCTTCCAGTTTGAAGGCGTCGCCGTTGGCGATGCAGAGGTCCTCGTCGCCGTCGTTGTCGAAATCGAGGAACGCCCCGCCCCAGCCGACCGACTTTTGCGTCAGCCGCCCGAGGCCGGAAGCCCACATGCGATCGTCGTACGTCCCGCGCTGGTTGCGGACGTAGAGAGAATCGTAGCCGAAGCGGGTGACGAACAGATCAGGCAGCCCGTCGCCATTGACGTCGCCGATCGTGGCGTTCATCGACCCCGGCGCTTCGCCGATGGAGTTGAAGGCCACCCCGGCCTCGATCGAGACGTCGTGAAAGTGCCCTTGGCCATCGTTGAGCCAAAGCGTGTTCGGCGTGTCGTCGTTGCACACGTAGAGATCCACGTGCCCGTCGCGGTTGCTGTCGAAGGCGCTGACCGACATCGTGCGGTTGCCGGGCGCGTAGAGGCCCGCCGCGCGAGTCACGTCCTTGAACGTGCCGTTGCCGAGGTTGCGGTAGAGGACATTGGCCTCCCCCTTGTAAGCGAGGGGTCCCGGATACGCGCCCGGATTCTGCTCCGATTCCTTTTCCGGCACGTAGGTGAGATAGTTCCCCACATAAAGGTCGAGGAGCCCGTCGTTGTCGTAGTCGAGAAACACCGCCGAGATGCCCGTGCCGCCGGCGTTGCCGACCGCGGCCTTTTCCGTGACGTCCTCGAACGTCCCGTCGCCGCGGTTACGGTAAAGCCAGGAGCGCCCTACGCCCGCGATGTAAAGATCGGTGTTCCCATCGTTGTCGAAATCGCCCGCGGTCGCGGCGCTGGCGAAACCGCTTCCTTCCAACCCCGCCTTCCGCGTCACATCCTCGAATGTGCCGTCGCCTCGATTCCGATAGAGCCGGTTCGGCTCGCGCTTCGTGCCGGGCGCCGTGGCGGTGACACCTTCCAGCGGCCCCCAGTTGAGAAAGTAGATGTCCATGAAACCGTCGTTGTCGTAATCGAAAACCACGGCCCCCGAGCCATTCGAAAGCAGGATGTTGGCGATCCGCCGCGCGGGGAACTGATGCACGAAATCGATGCCCGCCTTCGCGGTGACATCCTCGAACCAGTCGTTCGGCCCGGCGGCGATGGCGGGTGTCGGTCGCGGTGCGCCGGTGGGCGCCGCCGCTGCCAGGGTGAGCGCCGCCATGGCGCCGAGGGCCGCGACGAGCCTGAAAGCCACTCCAGGACGACGGTGAGCGACGCGATCTGGAGCATGAAGCGAGGACGAAGCCGGAGGAGACATAAACGGAAACCGAAACTACCGGGCGCCCGATGTCCCCTGCAACCCGCAACGACGGACTTCCTGCTCGCGCGCGCCGGTCGCAGCAGGCTGTCGGACTTGGGCGGTTGGCCCCCGTGGCGCCGGTCTGCGGCCCGGCGCCAAGCGGCCCAGCGGCGCGAGGCTGCGGCACGACCGGGCCATCCGACGCGTCCGGCTGGCGAAATTCCGTATCTCCCGCATCTTACCCGACAACTGAATGACTCCGACCGCCGCCCCCCCAAAAAAGAAGGGCCTGACCACCGCCGAGGCGCAGGCGCGCCTCGCGCAGGCCGGACCCAACACCGTGGCCGAGGAAAAGGTCCACCCGCTGCGACAGTTCGTGCGACGTTTCTGGGCGCCGATTCCGTGGCTGCTCGAAGCGACCATCATCATCCAGCTGTTTCTCCGGGAGGATTTGGAGGCGGCCGTGATCGCCGGCCTGCTCGTCCTCAACGCCGTCGTGAGCCTGCTGCAGGAAGGCCGCGCCCAGCAGGCGCTGGCGCTGCTGCGCCAGCAATTGCACGTGAACGCCCGGGTGCGTCGCGATGGCCAGTGGGTCACACTCCCCGCCGAGAACCTGGTGCCGGGCGACGTCGTCCACCTGCGGCAGGGCAGCATCGCCCCCGCGGACGTGCGCGTCGACGAGGGATCGCTGCTGGCCGACCAGTCGGCGTTGACGGGCGAATCCGTGGCGGTCGCGGTCGACCCGGGAAAAACCGCTTACGCCGGCTCGACGATCCGCGGAGGGGAAGCCAGCGGCGAAGTCATCGCCACCGGCAGCCACACGTTCTTCGGCAAGACCGCCGAACTCGTCCGCACCGCCGGCTCGGTGAACCGGCAGGAGCACGAGATCGTGGGAGTGGTCAGGAACCTCTTCGTGGTGAACGCGGCGATGGTCGTGATCGTGACCGGATTCGCGCACTACACCGGCATGGCGCTCGGTCAGGTTCTGCCGCTCCTTCTGGCGATCCTGCTCGCCTCGATTCCGGTCGCGCTTCCCGCCACCTTCACCTTTGCGGCGGCGCTGGGTTCGCTGGAACTGTCCCGGCGCGGCGTCCTGATCACGCGGCTGAGTGCCCTCCATGACCTGGCGTCGATGACGGTGCTGTGCAGCGACAAGACCGGAACCCTGACCCGCAACGAGGCCACGGTGAAAGCGCTCTGGGTGGCGCCGGGCTTCACCGACGACGAACTGGTGCGAGCCGCGGCGCTCGCGAGCGACCCGGCCGGTCAGGATCCCGTGGACGGTGCCATCGTCAAGGCCGCCACGGACCGGGGCTGGCGCGAGGGCGAAAACGAGCGGCTCAGTTTCAAGCCCTTCGATCCGGCCGCAAAACGCGCCGAGGCGGTGTATCGGGGCGACCCCGGCCCGAACCGCTATGTGAAAGGCGCGCCCGCGGTGGTGGCCGGGCTGGGCGGCGCGGCGGAGTCCGTCTGGCAGCCGCCGGCCGAGGCCATGGCGGCCCACGGGCAGCGCGTGCTCGCCGTCGCCGTGGGTGACGAGCAGACCGTGCGGTTCGCCGGCCTGGTCGGCCTGGAGGACGCCGTGCGCGACGACTCGAAGACCGTGGTGAGCGCGATCCGCGCCGCCGGCGTGCGCACCGTGATGGTGACGGGCGACAACGCCCTGACCGCACGTAACGTCGCCGAACAGGTCGGCATCCCCGGCGAAGTCTGCTCGGCGGCACAACTCCAGGGCGAACTCGCGAGCGGCACCCTCGACTGCGGCGTGTTTGCCGGAGTGTTTCCGGCCGACAAGATCAAGCTGGTGCGCGCGTTTCAGCGGCGCGGAGCGGTGGTGGGCATGAGCGGCGACGGGGTCAACGACGCACCGGCGCTCCGCCAGGCCGAGGCCGGCATCGCCGTGGCCAACGCGACCGACGTGGCGAAAGCCGCCGCCGCCATGGTGCTGACCACGCCGGGCCTGGGCGGGATGGTTCCGGCCATCGAGACGAGCCGGCGGGTCTTCCAGCGCATCATCACCTACACCCTCGCGATGCTGGTGAAGAAAATCGAGATGATGGCGCTGCTGGTCATCGGTTTCCTGGTGACGCGACACCCACCGCTCACGCCGCTGCTCATGGTGCTGATTCTGTTTCTCAACGACTTTCTCACCATGTCGATCGCGACGGACCGGATGACCTGCTCGGCCTCGCCCGACCGCTGGAACACGCGCGGCATCCTGCTGGCCGCGATCGTGCTCGCCGCGTGCAAGCTGGTGTTTTCGCTCGGCGTCTTCTTCTACGGGCATTTCGTGCTGCGGCTCGATCCACGTGCCCTGCAGACCCTGACCTTTGCCACGTTGATCCTCAGCTCGCAGGCGGGAGTCTACCTGCTGCGGGAGCGCAGACATTTCTGGAAAACGCGGCCGGGCGTTTACCTGCTCGCCAGTTCGGCGGCCGGCCTGGGCGTCGCCACGCTTCTCGCCCTGGGCGGCATCCTGATGCCGGCAATCGCACCCGCGGTTCTGTTCCCCGTCGTCCTCGTCGGCGCGCTCTATTTCGCCGCCCTCGATTGGGTGAAGGTTTACCTCTTTGTCCGGCTCGATCTGCGGTGAGCCGCGCTTTCCCGGTCCGACAAATCGGGCGCTTTCCCGGGCAGCGGCCGGCCAGCGACCGGCCGCCGTGCGAGAGGCGAAAACACCTGTTCCCCGGCCTGAACCGCAGCCGGTTCGTCATCGCCGGTCGCTTCATCCCGACCGCCGTTCCCCGGAGCGGTGCGGACAGCGCAACCACGCTCAGGATACGGCGAAGATCCGCGGCTTCGCGCAGCACGGCAGGAGAACGGTCGAATCAAATCCCCGAGGGGCCGGGATCCGCGCGGCGACCGGGGGCAGATGCCATCCATCGCGCCAGCGCGGGAGGCCGGCAGCTGCCGGCCGCTCCCCCGGTGCGCGGCCGGTCGGGCGGAAACTCCTCCGGAGTTCCGGCAGGGGCCGGTCGATCGGCGCGGAACTCACCAGCCGCACCGGTCCCGCCATGACGATTCTTGACCAAGTGGCCGGGCGGAGGAGGCCGCATTCCACTGTGAGAATGAGAGGGACGGCGGCGCGGCATGATTGTGATTGACCGATGCCCGCCCTCGGCCGGGTTACTACCGCTGTCGTGACGGAGAAGCTACCCCAGATTCCCGCATTCATTTCCGAACAGGTGACGGAAGCGCGCCGCTTCTATCTCAATCTGAAGCCGGACCCGCGCGGCGGCCTGACGGTCGTCTGTGGCGGCTGGGAACGCTGTGCGGCCGACTACCGGATCGACCGCGCAAGCTTCCCCTACCTTTCGGTCGAATACGTCGCCTCCGGGAGGGGAGAGCTCGAACTCGCCGGCCGGCGGCATGCGCTCACCCCCGGCGTGATCTTCGCCTATGGCCCCGGGATCGGGCAGCGTATCCTTTCGTCGCCCACGGCACGGCTGCACAAGTACTTCGTGGACTTCGCCGGTTCCCGCGCCCGGAAATGTCTGGCCGAATGCGGGCTTGCTCCCGGGGCGGTGCTCACCGCCGGTCGGGCGAAGGAGGTCCGGCAGGCGTTCGACACCCTGATCGACGCGGCTTCGGCGCACGACCGCTTCGCGGAGGAAGCCGCCCGCCTGCACCTCGAACTGCTCCTGATCTGCATCGCGCGAGCCTCCCGGGCCGGACCCCGATGCTCACCGTGCGCGGCCGCGGCGTTCGACCGGTGCCGGCGGCACATCGACCAGAATTTCCGCACCCTGCGCACGATCGAGGAGGTGGCAGCGGCGTGTCGCATCGACGTGGCCTACCTCACGCGGCTGTTTCGCCGTTTTCAGGACGAGACTCCCTACCGCTACCTGCAGCGCCTGCGGATCCATTGGGCGGCCGAACGGCTGCAGTCGCCCGGTTGTCTGATCAAGACCGCCGCGGACGACCTGAAGATCGACCCGTTCCAATTTTCGCGCGCCTTCAAGCGCGTCTACGGAATCTCCCCGTCCGTTTTTGCCGAAACCCGTCAATCCATCACCGCCCGGCGCTGACCGGCACCTCTTGAAAACGATCCCATTGTCTCCCAAACTCGCGTTGGTCGCGGCACTCGTCCTCTCCGGCGCGTGCCTGTTCGCGGAAGAGCCCCGTCCGCGCTATCTCGACCCGGCCCAGCCGCAGGAGGCGCGCATCCGTGATCTCATTGCGCGGATGACGCTCGAGGAAAAAGCCTCGATGATGGAAAACTCGACCCCCGGCGTGCCGCGCCTCGGGATCCCGAAATACGACTGGTGGAGCGAGGCGCTGCACGGCGTCGCCAATGCCGGCCGCGCCACGGTCTTCCCGCAGGCGATCGGTCTCGCGGCGATGTGGGACGACGTGCTGCACCAAGAGATCGCGCACGTCATCGGGATCGAGGGCCGGGCCAAATTCAACGGTTACAAAGGCACGCCGCAGGAGGGCACGATCTTCCACGGCCTCACGTTCTGGTCGCCGAACATCAATATTTTCCGCGATCCGCGCTGGGGACGCGGCCAGGAAACCTACGGCGAGGACCCGTTCCTCACCGGGCGCCTCGGCCTGGCGTTCGTCCGCGGCCTGCAGGGCGACGATCCCAACTACCTCCTCGCGGCGGCCTGCGCGAAGCACTACGCGGTGCACAGCGGACCGGAGCCGCTGCGGCACCATTTCGACGCCTCGCCCCCCGAGGCGGATTTGTACGAAACCTACCTGCCGGCGTTCGAGACGCTCGTGCGCGAGGGGCACGTCGAGATCGTGATGACCGCCTACAATTCGCTCTACGGCACGCCCTGCTCGATCAATCCCCTGCTCTATTCCCTCCTCGCGAAATGGGGCTTCGACGGACACGTGACTTCCGACTGCGGCTCGGTCGGCGACCTCATCCACACCTATAAACTCGCCGCGAACACCGCCGAGGTCGAGGCGCTGACCGTGCGCGCCGGCATGAACGTGTGCTGCGGCGGCGAAGCGCCGGGCCTGATCAACGCCGTCAAGGACAAGCTCCTCGCCGAGTCCGAGATCGACCATCGCCTGGCGCCGCTGCTGCGCACGATGTTCCGCCTGGGCTTTTTCGATCCGACGGATCGCGTGCCGTTCAACCGGATCGCGCCCGCCGAAAACGACACGCCGGAACACGGCGCCCTCGCCCTGCGCGCCGCGCGGGAGGCGATGGTCCTGTTGAAGAACGACGGCATCCTGCCGTTGAAAACGGGGGCACTGCGCCGCGTCGCCGTCATCGGTCCGAACGCCAGCTCGGTGCCGGCACTCGTCGGCAACTACAACGGCACGCCCTCCGGGCCCGTGACGATCCTCGCCGGCCTCAAAGCCGCGCTCGAGCCCGCCGGCGTGAAAGTGGACTACGCCCACGGCTGCGATTACGCGACGCGCCCGACCACACTCCGGGCGGTGGCCGGCAGCTGGTACGACGGCGCATATTTCGCGAATCGCGACCTGTCCGGCCCACCGGCGGTCAAGCGAAGCGAGCGACCGCTCAGCTTCGATTTCGGCTCGCCTCCACGCTTCTCCGCCGGGCTGCCCGATGGACTGCCGGCGCGGGGCATTTCCGCGCGCTGGACCGGGGATCTGCAGACGACGCTGGCTGGCGACTATCACCTCGTTGTCCACGGACGCGGCGGTTTCCGCCTCCGCCTCGGCGGCGAAACGGTCATCGACTCCTGGACCCCGCCGGCGGGCGAGGAAGGCCGGGACCGGACGGTGGGCGTCATCCGCCGGCTGCCGGACAACACGTCCCTCCCGCTGCAACTGGAATATGTCCAGGGCGACGGCCCGGTGAAGGTCGAACTCGAGTGGAGCACGCCCGCCGCCGACTCCGTCATGGCCGAAGCGCTGGCGATCGCCCGGAACGCCGACGCAATCGTGTTCGTCGGCGGCATCTCGGCGCAGCTCGAAGGCGAGGAGATGCAGGTCGATTACGAAGGCTATCAGGGTGGCGACCGTCTGGCGATCGAGCTGCCGGCGCTCCAACAACGGCTGCTCGAGCAGCTCAAGGCCCTCGGCAAGCCCATCGTGTTCGTCGATCTCTCCGGCAGCGCGATCGCCATGCCGTGGGCGAACGAAAATCTGAACGCCATCTTGCAGGCGTGGTATCCCGGCCAGGCCGGCGGCACCGCCGTCGCCGACGTGCTGCTGGGCAACTACAACCCCGCCGGACGGCTGCCGGTGACGTTCTACCGCGCGACGACGGACCTGCCCGACTTCAAGGACTACCGGATGGCCGGCCGCACGTATCGGTATTTTGGTGGCAAGGCGCTGTTCCCCTTCGGCCACGGGCTCAGCTACACGCGCTTCGGCTACGCGAACCTGCGCGTGACGCCGGCGGCCGCCGCCACGCTCGCCGTGACCGTGGACGTGACCAACACCGGCGGACGCGACGGGGACGAGGTCGTGCAACTCTACGCCACGCCGCCCGCCGCCTCGCATCCGCGCGAAATCCGCGCGCTGTGCGGGTTCAGCCGCGTGCATCTCAAAGCCGGCGAGACGAAAACCGTCACCCTCACCGTGCCGCCGATCGCGCTGCGCCGCTGGAACGAGGCAAGGAAAGGCTATGCGATTCCTGCCGGCGACTGGACGATCGCCGCCGGCGCCTCGTCGGCCGACCTCCGCCAGACGGCCACCGTGAAACTCTAGCGCGACTCCACGATCGATTCATTCCCCATCCCCATGCGCCACCTGTTTTGCCTTCTCTTCTGCCTGACCGCGGTCTGTCCGTCGATCCGCGCGGCGGATGCCGTGTCGCCGTCGCCAGCCCACCCGAAACTCACCTACGTCATCGTGCACGGCGCGTGGGCCGGAGGCTGGGAGCACAAGAAACTCGCCGAGGCGCTGCAGGCCGACGGTCACACCGTCTACCGCGTGACGCTCACCGGCCAGGGTGATCGCTCGCATCTCGCGTCGCCCGACATTGGGCTGAGCGTGCACATCCAGGACGTTGTGAACTTCATCGAGTGGGAGGACCTGCATGACGTCGTCCTCGTGGGCCACAGCTACGGCGGGATGGTGATCACCGGCGCCGCGGACCGCGTCGCCGCCCGGCTCAAGCACGTCATCTATCTCGACGCCTTCCTGCCCGAAAACGGTGAAAGCGCCTACTCCTCGATGGGAACCGGCACCCCACCCCACCGCATGCCCGCGGTCAACGGGTTCATCTCGCTCGGCGACCAGACCGGCAAGCCCGTGCCGCATGTCGTCCCGCAGTCGGAGAAGACGTTCACCGAGCCCATCCAGCTCGAGCATCAGGACGAGGCGCGGCGCGTTCCGACCACCTACATCCTGACTGTCGACCGGGGAAAGACCCCGGAGCAGGACATGTTCTTCCGCTACTACGAACGCGCGAAGGCCCGCGGCTGGAAGACCGAGATCATGGAAGGCCCCCACGTGGTGCACATCACCCAGCCCGTCGAGACCGCCCACCGGCTCGAAGCCGCCGTCGAAACGCCGTGATCGCAGCCCGCCTTCGGATCACGCGGTTTCTCCGCCACGCCCTTCCCTTCGCGGCCGCCGCGCTGCTGTGCGCCGCATCGCCGCCGGCCGCCGCCGCGTCGGCCTCCCCGGCCGCTGCGGCCGCCCGCACGACCTGGATGCCGGACAACGGCAACGGCACCTACACGAATCCGCTTTTCTACGACGAGTTCTCCGACCCGGACATCATCCGCGTGGGCGACGACTTCTATCTCGCCGGCACCACGATGCACGCGATGCCCGGCCTCGTGGTCCTGCACTCGAAGGATCTGGTGAACTGGAAATTCCTCAGCTACGCCGCACCGCGGCTGGATCTCGGGCCGGAGTTCCGGCTCGAGGGCGGACGCGACATCTACGGCCAGGGCATCTGGGCGCCGTGCATCCGTCACCACAACGGCACGTTCTACCTCTTCTCCAACGTCAACGGCCACGGCCTGCAGATCTTTTCCAGCCGCGACCCCGCCGGTCCGTGGCAGCACCGCAGCCTCACCCGGGGGATCCACGACCTCTCCGTGCTCTTCGACGACGACGGCCGTGTCTACGCGGTCTACAACTACGGCGAGGTGCACCTGATCGAATTCAAGCCCGACCTGAGCGGCGTCATCGAAGGCAGCGATCGCGTGATCATCCCGCGCGGCAACGCCATGGGTGAAGGCCACCACTTCTACAAGATCCGCGGGAAATACTACATCATCAGCGCCGACTACGCGCCGGTCGGGCGAATGGAGTGTGCCCGCGCCGACCGGCCGGAGGGCCCCTACGAGACCGTCGTGATCAGCGCGCGTGAAACCATGGGCACGCAGCGCGGCTGGTGGGTCGGCGGCATTGGCCAGAGTTCGCCCGTGCCCGGGCCGGGCACGAAATTCGAACTGCACCAGCCGGGCGACAACGAATTCGGCGCGGTGCCGCTCCATCAGGGCGGAATCGTCGATCTGCCGAACGGCGATTGGTGGGGCTTTTCGATGATGGACTTCAAGTCCGTCGGACGCACCACCTGCCTCTCGCCGGTGACGTGGCAGGACGGCTGGCCGTATTTCGGCCTGCCGGGCAACCTCGGCCGTTCGCCACGCACGTGGATCAAGCCGGCGGTCGCTGCCGGCGTCCCGCCCACCGCCCCCTACGAGCGCAACGACGATTTCTCCGGCCCCGCGCTGCTGCCGGTCTGGCAGTGGAATCACGCGCCCGCCGACGCGAAGTGGTCGCTCACCGAGAAGCCCGGCACGCTGCGCCTGCATACGCTGCCGGCCGCGCACTTTCTCGTGGCCCGGAATTCGCTCACCCAGCGCGTCATCGGCCCGGAGTCGTCCGCGACCGTCGTGCTCGAGGCGGCGGGCCTGCAGCCCGGCGACCGCGCCGGCCTCGCGCTGCTCAACATCCCCTGCGCCTGGATCGGAATCGTGCGCACGGAGACCGGCTCCGTTCTCCGCTGGTACGACCAGTTCACGAACGAAACCATCGATCGGCCGCTGGCAGACAGTCGCGTGACCCTCCGCGCGACGGGCGACTACGATGCCGGGCTCGCCCGGCTGGACTACAGCATCGACGGGAGGAAGTTCACCCCGGTCGGCGCGGAGATCCGCCTGCCGTATCAGCTGAAGACGTTCCAGGGCGTGCGCTACGCGCTCTTCGCCTTCAACGTCGCCGGCCGCGAAGGCGGCTACGCCGACTTCCAGACGTTCCGCGTCGACGAGCCGCTCGCCGACCGAACGAAGAACCTGCCGGCCGGCAGGGTCGTCACGCTGACGAACCTGGCCAACGACACCGTCGTCTTCGCCAACCCGAACGGCTTGCTGCACTGGACCCGCTCCGGCTCGAACGAGGCGAAGAGCCCGGGCGGCCGCTTCCGCGTGCTCGACCGCGGCCGGGGGCGCGTCGTCCTCGCGGCGACGAACGGCAGCGGTTTTGTCACCGTCGTCGGCCTCGGCCTTTCGGGCGACGTGCGGCTGTGTCCGCAGGAATCCGACGGCAGTCTTTTCCAGTGGGAGGACATGCTGCGCGGCCAGTGCATGCTGCTTTCGCTCCGAACCCACCGCTACGTCGGGCTCGATCCGCTCACCGGCGAACCGTATTCCGCCGATTCGCCGGGTGCGCGCCCCGACCGGAAGGACGGCGCGGTGCTCACCTGGGCGGAGGCGCCTTCGCATTGAGGGTGCATGGCGATCGCTGTCCCCCTGCGCGACAATTGACCGGAACATGAATCGACCCCCAGCCTTGCTTCCCGCCTTTCTGCCGTCGCCGACGCCCCCGGGTCTCAGGTCATGAAACGCCTCTCCCTGCCCTTCCTCGCCGTGTCGATGGTCGCGTCCGCTGCTGCTTCCGCGCCCACGATCGTTCCCGACACCCCGGCCAAACTGTTTCCGCTGAATTCCGTCCGCCTGTTGGAGATGGGCCCGTTCGCCCCGGCGGTCCGGGCGAATCGTGCCTATGTCCTGGCGCTCGAGCCGGACCGGCTGCTGGCGCCGTTCCGGCGTGAGGCGGGGTTGCCGGCCAAGGCGCAGCCTTACGGCAACTGGGAAAGCGGTGGACTGGATGGACACACGGCCGGTCACTACCTCTCCGCCCTGGCGAACATGATCGCTTCCGGCGAGGACACGCCGGATGCGCAGCTCCGCCGGCGTCTCGACTACATGGTCGACGAATTGCAGACGTGCCAAAAAGCCTTTGGCGGGGGCTACGTCGGCGGCGTGCCGGGCAGCCGCGCGTTGTGGACCGCCGTCGCCGGCGGCGACATCCAGGCGCTCAACCGGAAATGGGTACCTTGGTACAATCTCCACAAGACCTTCGCCGGGCTTCGCGACGCGTATTTCGAGACCGGAAACGTCAGGGCGCGAGACATCCTGGTCGGCCTGGGCGACTGGTGCGTCAGCCTAACCTCCCACCTGAGCGACGAGCAGATGCAGCAAATGCTCGAGCAGGAGCATGGCGGCATGAACGAAGTGCTGGCCGACATCTACGCGATCACCGGCGACCGGAAGTACCTGAAGACCGCGGAGCGATTCAACCATCACGCGATCCTCGACCCGCTCATCCGGCACGAAGACCGGCTCACCGGCAAACACGCCAACACCCAGATTCCGAAGGTCGTCGGCCTCGAGCGCATCGCCACGCTGACCGGCAACAAGGCGGACGACGCCGGCGCGCGCTTCTTTTGGGAAACCGTGACGAAGCATCGCTCCGTCGCTTTTGGCGGAAACAGCGTCTCCGAACATTTCAACGACCCGCGTGATTTCCATGGCCTGTTGTTGCACCGGGAAGGCCCCGAAACCTGCAACACCTACAACATGCTCCGGCTCACGGAGGGGCTGTTCGAGAGCGCCCCAAGCGCCGCCTACGCCGACTACTACGAGCGCGCGCTCTACAACCACATCCTCGCCTCGATCAATCCCACCCACCCGGGCTATGTGTATTTCACGCCGATCCGCCCCGACCACTACCGGGTCTACTCGGTACCGGGCCAGGGCTTCTGGTGCTGCGTCGGCACCGGCATGGAAAATCCCGGCAAATACGGCGAGTTCATCTATGCGCACGCCAATGACGGAATCTACGTCAACCTCTTCATCGCTTCGGAGCTGAAGGATTCGGCGCTCGGTCTCACGTTGCGACAGGACACCGCTTTCCCCGACGAGGAGACCTCCCGGCTCACGCTGAACCTCGCTCACCCGCAGACGTTCACGCTTCACCTGCGCCAGCCCGGCTGGGTCGCGCCCGGCACGTTCACCGTGGAGGTCAACGGCGCGTCCGTGCCCGTCACGACGGCGCCTTCGTCCTACGTCGCGGTGCGGCGCGAGTGGAAGGATGGCGACAAGGTGGAAATCACGATACCCATGCACACGACGGTCGAAGGCCTGCCGGACGGCTCTCCCTGGTATGCGATCCTGCATGGCCCCATCGTGCTGGCTCACCCCGCCGGGACTTGGGAAATGACCGGACTTCGCGCGGACGATTCCCGGATGGCGCACGTCGCGTCAGGACCGGAGGTGCCGCTCGACCAGGTGCCCGTGCTGCTGACGAACGCCGCCACGATCCCGTCGAAGGTCGTGCCCGACAAAGCCGGAGGCGCGTTGCATTTCCGCCTCGTGGACGTCGTCGAACCTGCGGCGCCGGACGGCCTGTCCCTGATCCCCTTCTTCCGTCTGCACGACTCGCGCTACCAAATGTATTGGGAAGCCACGACCCGCGAGAAGATCGCGGCGCGCAAGTTTGTCGCCAGGAAATGGCTCGCCGGCGGCGTCTACGACGTGCGCCTGCTCCGACCCGACGGTGCAGTGCCAACCCCTCCTCTCGCCCAGTGATCCGGCGCGTCCGCGTCTCCCGCGCCGTTGAGCTGCGTCCCCAACCGCTTTCACCTGCTTAACCAAAATGTACAAAACCGAAATCAAAGCGGCGCTGCTCGCCGCGCTCGGCCTCGTTCTGACCGCCGCGGTGAGCGTGGCTGCACCGGCCAGACTCGAAATCGATCTCGGCGCATCCGGGCACGCGATTCCCGCCAGCTTCTACGGGCTGATGACCGAGGAAATCAACTACAGCTACGATGGCGGACTTTTCGCGGAGCTGATCCGGAACCGCACCTTCCAGGATCCGGCCGGCGGTTTTGCGAGCCGTGATCCCAGGCCGCCGATCGGCGTCGTGCCGGCGCATTGGTCGGTCGTCGGCTCGGGCAGCGCCGCCACCAATCGCATTGCCCCCGTCGACGCCGCGCTGCCGGTCAATCTCCGGCTGACGCTCTCCGGCGGCACCGGCGGCGTCGCCAACAACGGCTACTGGGGCATTCCGGTGAAGCCCGCCACGCGCTACACCGCCACGTTCTACGCCCGGGGCAACGACGGTTTCGCCGGTCCGGTCACCGCGTCGCTGCTCACGGATGCCGGCGATCGAACCGTCGCCAAAGCGGAGACGGCGCCGATCGGCGGCACGTGGAAGAAGTACACGCTCGAGTTCACCACGCCCCCCGACGCACCCACCACCGCCGGCGCACGCTTCGTCCTCTCGGCGAGCGGCACAGGCAGCATCGACTTCAGCTTCGTGTCGCTTTTCCCGCCGACCTACCGGGACGTGCCGAATGGCCTGCGGCCCGACCTCATGCAACTGCTGGCCGCGATGCACCCGGCCTTCATCCGCCTGCCCGGCGGAAATTACCTCGAGGGCAGCCGTTTCGCCGATCGCTTCGCCTGGAAAAGGATGATCGGGCCCGCCGAGCAGCGTCCCGGTCACATGGGCTGCTGGGGCTATCGCAGCAGCGATGGTTTCGGCCTGCCCGAATATTTGCTGTGGTGCCGGCAGCTCGGCGCCGAGCCGGTGCTCGCGCTCTTCGCCGGCTACACGCTCAACGGCGACTACGCCCACCCGGGCAGCCCGGAGATGGATCTCTACACCCAGGAGGCGCTTGAGGAGATCGAGTATGTCATGGGTCCGGCCGACAGCGAATGGGGCCGGCGCCGCGCCGCCGATGGTTTTCCCGAGCCGTTCGCCCTCAAATACGTCGAGATCGGCAATGAGGATTTCTTCGACCGCTCGGGCAGCTACGAGGGTCGTTTCGCCCAGATGGCCAAAGCCATCCGCGCCCGATATCCGCAGCTCAAAATCATCGCGACGACACCGGTGAAGAGTTTCAAACCCGACCTCGTCGACGATCACATCTACGCCGGCGCCTCGACGATGCTGCGGCAATGGGATCGCTACGATCCCGGCTCCGGCAATCCCGAAGGTCGCAAGGCCGATGGCGTCAAGGTCTTCATGGGCGAATGGGCCACGCAGGGCGGCTCGCCGACGCCGAACCTCCAGTCCGCGCTGTCGGACGCCGTCTTCGTCATGGGCCTTGAGCGCAACTCCGACGACGTGCTGATGGAATGCTACGCTCCGCTCTTCGCGAACGTGAACCTCGAGGATCCGTCCACCGGGCAGCCGCGCGGCTGGCAGTGGAACACCAACCTCATCGGCTACGACGCGCTCAGCGCCTTCGGCTCACCCAGCTACCACGTGCTCGCGCTCTTCGGCCAGAACCGGGGCGACGTCGTTGTCCCGGTCACCTTCGACGTCCCGCAGGTCGTCAAGCCCGAGGACCCGCATCCGCACGGCCTCACCGGCGTGGGCTCCTACGGGACGCAGGTCGAATACACCGACCTGGTCGTCACCGATTCGAACGGCCAGAAGCTTTCCTCCGCGCGCCTGCTCGACGATCCCGCGAAATGGAAGTTCACACACGGGCGCTGGTCGGTGAGGGACGGCGTCCTCAGCCCGCAGGGCAACAGCCCGCAGACCTGGGCGCTGACCGGGGATCCGTCGTGGACGAACTACACCGTCACCCTGCGCGCGCGGAAGCTCGGGGGCTCCGAGGGCTTCATCGTTCTCTGGCACGCGGCCGATGGCGAAAACTACCGCTGGTGGAATCTCGGCGGATGGGGCAACACCGTCTCGCGCTGCGAGTCGTCCGAGGGCGGCGGTCGCGAGCCCTACGGACCGGGCACGCCGTTCACGGTCGAGACGGGCCGCTGGTACAATCTGAAGCTCGAGGTCGACGGCCACCACGCCCGCGGCTTCGTCGACGGCAAACTCGTCATGGACACCGCCGACGAATCGAACCGGCCGGCCGCGACGGCGTTCGCCTCCGCCTCCTACGTCAACGCGAGCGGCGAGCTGATCGTGAAGGTCGTCAACACCGCGGACCAGCCGCTCGAGGCCGCGATCCACCTCGACCACGTCCGTCAGGTCGGCGCCGGCACGGCGGTCGTGATCTCCGGCGAACCATCGGCGGTGAATTCGATTGCCCACCCCGCGAATGTCGCACCGAAGGAGGAGCCGCTCACGAATGCCGCGGCCTCGTTCACCCACACCTTCCCGGCCTGGTCCGTCACACTGCTGCGCTTCCCCGCGAAAAAATGATCCGCCTGCATCGCCCATGAAAACCCGCACGCTCCGATTCGCCTCCCTCCTGTTCCTCACGCCGCTTTGCGCCCTGGCCGGCACCGCCAGCATCCGGATCGACGTCGATCACGTCATCGATCAGGTCGACCCGCACATCTACGGTGTCTTCATGGAGCCGATCGGCTTCCACCGGCCGGGTCTGAACTTCAACACCCTCTACGGTCCGCTCTACGACCCGAAGTCCCCGCTCGCGGACAAGTACGGTTTTCGGAAGGACATGATCGACGCCGCCCGCGAGTTGCAGCTCACCAACATGCGCTGGCCGGGCGGGAATTTCACCTCGACGTACGACTGGCGCGACGGCATCGGGCCGAAGGACAAGCGGCCGAAGCGCATGGAGCTCGCCTGGGGCGTGATCGAGCCCAACCAGGTCGGCACCGACGAGTGGGTGGAGCTCAACCGGGAGATCGGCACCGAGAACGTCCTGTGCGTCAACGGCGGCACCGGCACGATCACCGATGCCTACTCGTGGGTGGAATACTGCAATGCGCCCGTCGGCAGCTTCTGGGCCGACAAGCGCGCCGAGTACGGACACCCCGATCCGTACGCCATCAGGATCTGGTGCCTCGGCAACGAGGTGGACGGCGCGCCCTGGATCATCGGGCACAAGGATGCCGACGACTACATCAAGTGGGCCGTCGAAACCGCGAAAGCCATGCGCCGCTGCTCGCCCGGCACCAAGCTCGAGTTCGTCGCGAACGGTTCCTCGAACTACCAGGACAACCTCGATTGGGTGGAGTGGAACTGGAAGGTGATCAAGGCGCTCTCCGGCGTGGCCGACTACCTTTCCATCCACCGCTACTGGGACGACTCCAAGGACTACTACGTGCTGCTCGGCCAGCGCGCGGTGGACCTGGACGAGAAAATCAGCACCGTCGCCGGCCAGCTCAGGACGGTCGCCGCGGTCGAGAAGAAGAAGCCGATGTACATTTCGGTCGACGAATGGGCGCCGCCGTTCCGCGGCGGTCACCTCTCGACCCTCGCCCTCGCGGAATATTTCAACGCGTTCCTCCGCCACGCCGACATGGTCAAGATGGCCAACTACACGGCGCTGACCTCGATCCTCGCCCGCGACCCGAAGACGGACGCGACCTACAAGTCGCCCCTGTTCTATGCGTTCAAGCTCTTCTCGACCCACTGCCGCGGCGAGGCGCTCGATGCGTTCGTCGCCTGCGACACCTTCGGCACGAGCGACTACTACACGAAAATTCCCTACCTCGATGTCTCCTCCGTTTACAACCGGCCGGCCGGCCAGGTCGTGATCAACGTCGTCAATCGCCACAAGACCGACGCCATCGCCACCGATGTCCAGTGCATCACCGGCACCTTCTCCGGCACCGCGACCGCCAGCCAGATCGCCAGCGACGACATCGACAACCGGCCCTACACCTACGAGGCCCGGGACACCTACCTGCCCAAAACCGAGCAGGTGCCCGTGAACGGCGCGACGATTCACTACGTCTTCCCCGCGCACTCGTTCACGCAGATCGTGGTGGGCGTGAACCGAAAATGATGGAGCAACGCCGCGTCTGCCGGGCCGAGTCTTTTGCCTCGCCTTCCGTTTCTGGCACGCGGCTCGCGCCGCCTGGCGCGGAATGCGACATCGCATGACGATGCGGATCGACGCTCATCAACACTTCTGGCGCTACAGCGCCGGGGATTATGGCTGGATCGCTGAAAACATGCGGGCGATCCGTCGCGACTTCCTGCCGTCGGATCTCGCCCCCCTCCTCTCCGCCGCTCAATTCGACGGCACGGTGGCGGTGCAGGCCCGGCAGTCGCTGGAAGAAACCGACTGGTTGCTTCAGCTCAGCGGCGCGTTTCCAACGATCAAAGGCGTCGTCGGCTGGGTGCCGCTCGCGCAGGAAGGGGCGTCGATCGGCCGCGTGCTTGACCGCTATCGCCTCCATTCCCGGTTCAAAGGCGTGCGGCACGTGCTGCAGGGAGAACCCGACGCGTTTTTTGCCGACCCCGGTTTCAACGCTGCCCTCCGCGAGGTCGCCGCTCACGACCTCACCTACGACCTGCTGATCTTTGCCGGCCAGCTTCCGGCCGCACTCGCGTGGATCGACCGTCATCCCTCACTGCGAATCGTCCTCGACCATATCGCGAAGCCGCTCGTGCAAGGACCGCCACCGCAGGAGTGGCGCGCGCAGATTCGCGAGCTCGCCCGGCACGAGCGCCTCTGCTGCAAATTCTCCGGCGTCGTCACCGAGGTGCCCGGCTTGAACTGGTCATCCGGACTGTTGCGACCCTACTTCGATGTCGTGCTCGAAGCGTTCGGCGCCGACCGGATGCTGTTCGGCTCCGACTGGCCGGTGTGCCTCGTCGCGACCGACTACGCCCGCTGGCTGGGCCTGGTGACATCCTTTATCGCCCCCCTCTCGGCCGACGAGCGGGCGGCGATCCTCGGCGGCACCGCCGCCCGATTCTATCAGCTCACCCCCTGAAGAACGCTCGCTGTCATGCAACGCCGTCTCCTTGGCCAGACCGGACTCGATGTCTCGATTCTCAGTTTCGGCGCTTCCTCGCTCGGAGGGGTGTTTCGCACCACCAACGACGTCGAAAGCATCCGCACGGTCCACACTGCGCTCGATCTCGGCATCAATTTCATCGACGTGTCGCCGTATTATGGCGCGACGCGCGCTGAGACGGTGCTCGGCAAGGCCCTCCGCGGGATCAATCGATCGCGCTACCATCTCGCAACGAAGGTCGGCCAATACGGCGACGGCGAGTTCGACTTTTCCTCCGCGCGTGTGACCCGTAGCCTCGACGAGAGCTGCCGCCGGCTCGGCATCGACCATATCGACCTGCTGCAGTGCCACGACATCGAGTTCGCTTCGATCGATCAGATCGTCGACGAAACGATTCCCGCACTTCTCGACCTGAAACGCGCCGGCCGCATCGGCCACATCGGCATCACGGGCCTGCCCCTGAACATCTTCCCCTCCGTCCTCGATCGCGTGCCCGCCGGCGACGTCGAGACCGTGCTTTCGTTCTGCCATTACGAACTCAACGATACCTCGCTCGAACCGCTCCTGCCGTATTTTACGGGGAAACGCGTCGGTGTGATCAACGCCTCGCCGACCGGCATGGGTCTGCTCACGCCGCGCGGCGTGCCCGCATGGCATCCCGCGCCGGCCCCGCTCGTCGCCGGCGCGCGGCGGGCGATCGAGTATTGCGAGTCGGTCGGCGCCGATATCGTCAAACTCGCCATCCAATTCGCCGTCGCGAACCCCGATATTGCCACGACCCTCGTCGGCAGCGCCAATCCCGAAAACATCCGGCGCAACATCGGCTATGTCAGCGAGCCCGTCGACCGCGAGTTGCTCGCACGCGTGTTGGACCTCCTGCGCCCGATCCACAATCACAACTTCACCCGCGGTCGTCCCGAGAACCGCGATCCGATTCTCGCCTGAGTCCCGGTTGTTCCAACGATGAAAAGCCTCCTGCTCGCCGAACCCGGTTTGCTCCGTGCCGTGCAGCTTCCCGAAGCCCTGCCGCCCGGTCCGGGCGAGGCGCTCGTGCGCGTGCACCGCGTCGGCGTTTGCGGCACCGATCTTCACGCCTTCCGCGGCCGGCAGCCGTTCTTCAGCTATCCGCGCATTCTCGGCCACGAGCTCGGTGTCGAGGTGCTCGGCGTGGGCGGTGGCGTGACGTCGATCTCCGCGGGCGACCGCTGCGCGGTTGAGCCGTATCTTAACTGCCGCCACTGCATTGCCTGCCGGCGCGGCCAACCCAACTGCTGCACGCAGCTCGAGGTCCTCGGCGTTCACGTGGACGGCGGCCAGCGCGAGCGCTTCCTCGTGCCCGCAGCCAAGCTGCACGCCTCGCGCACGCTGTCGTTCGATCAGCTCGCGCTGGTCGAGACGCTCGGAATCGGCGCGCATGCGGTCGACCGCGCCGCGCTCGCCGCCGGCGAGACCGTTGCCGTCGTCGGCACCGGCCCCATCGGTCTCGCGGTCATCCAGTTCGCGCTGGCCGCCGGCGCACGCGTGCTCGCCGTCGACCTCAACGCCAGCCGCCTCGCCTTCTGCCGCGAGCGGCTCCGCCTCCCCGTCGACGCCACGATCGACACCACGACCACGCCCGATGTCGCCGCGCGCCTCGCTGAACTCACCGGCGGCGACCTGCCGACCGCGGTCTTCGACGCCACCGGCAACGCCGGGTCGATGGCCGCGGGCTTCCATTATCCTGCGTCCGGCGGCCGGCTCGTCTTCGTCGGACTTTTTCCCGGTGACGTCACATTCAACGATCCGAATTTTCACCGCCGCGAACTCACGTTGCTCGGCAGCCGCAACTCCCGGCCCGAGGACTTTCGCCGCATCATCACGCTCGTCGAGTCCGGTCGCGTCGATACCAACCCTTGGATCACGCACCGCGCCTCGATCGACGAGGTGCCGGATCGGTTCGCGGGCTGGACTGACCCGGCCGCCGGCGTCCTCAAAGCCATGATCACAATCTAGCGCTGTGCCCGGCGCCGCGCCGCCCGCCATTGCTTTAGCTCGCCCCGTTTTCTCGTCCGCTCCAACGCATGCCTACCCCGAATACCCGCGGATTATTTTCCACTCCCGACGGCCGTTCCTACGCGGTGTCGTTCACTCTCGTCAGCTCGTTGTTCCTCCTCTGGGGGTTTTGCAACGGGATGATCGACGTGATGGACAAGCATTTCCAGGAGGAGCTGCACCTCTCGCTCGCGCAGTCCGCCTGGGTGCAATTCGCCCATTATCTCGGGTATTTCCTGATGGCGCTCCCGGCCGGCTGGCTGGCCGCGCGGATCGGCTACAAAGGCGGCATCATCGCCGGGCTGCTGATGGTCGCCGCGGGGGGCTTCTGGTTCATTCCCGCCACGCAGATTGCCGAGTTCTGGGCGTTCCTGCTCGGCGTCTGCCTGATCGCCGCCGGCCTGACGTTTCTGGAAACCGTGGCCAATCCCTACACGACCGTGCTCGGGCCGCGCGAGTTTGGCGCCGCGCGCATCAACCTCGCGCAGTCCTGCAACGGCGTGGGCTGGATCCTTGGTCCGATCGCCGGACGGTTCTTCTTCTACTCGACCAACGCCACCGGTCAGAGCACGGGCGCGCAGACGCTATGGATTCCCTACGCCGCCGTGGGCGCCGTCGTCGTGGTGCTCGCGGTGGTTTTCTCGCGGGCCAATCTGCCCGAAATCGTCGTCGAGGATGCGACCGCCCAGCCCGGATCGAACCCCGCCGCCGCGTCCGCCCGCGCCAGCCGGCTCCTTTCGTGGCTCAATCTCGTGGTTCTCGCCGCCTCGATCGGCATGATCGCCGCCGCCCTCGCCACGATCCGCAGCCTGGATGAGACGCTGGCGCTGAAAGTTTTCGGCGGCACCGCCGCCGTCGTGCTCTTGCCCGGCACCGTGCTGCTGCTCGGCCGTCACTCCCGTTCCATCGTGCAATCCGGCCTCTGGGGCCGCCCGCATTTTTCGGCCGCAACCCTCGCGCAGTTTTTCTATGTCGCCGCACAGTCAGGCATCTTCGCCTACTTCATCAACTACCTTACCTCGCAGGCCCCGATGGCGATCAGCAACCAAACGGCAGCGCTGCTCGCGTCCGCCGCGTTCGGCTGTTTCCTCGCCGGCCGTGTGATCGGCGCCGCGCTGCTGCGCAAACTCCGCGCGCCCTCGCTCCTCGGTCTCTACGGCGCGCTCAACGCGGTCATGTGCCTGCTCGTCATGCTCAAGCTCGGCTGGCTCAGCTTGATCGCGGTGTTCGCAAGTTATTTCTTCATGTCGATCATGTTCCCGACGATCTTCGCTCTCGGTATTCACGGCCTTGGCATTCACGCCAAGCGGGCTTCGGCCTACATCGTGATGGCGATCATGGGCGGGGCGATCGTGCCAAAGCTGATGGGCGCGGTCGGCGATCATTACGGAATGTCGGTGGCATTCATCGTTCCGCTCGTGTGCTTCCTCTTCGTTTCCGCCTACGGCTATGGCTGGGCCCGCCTCCGCGGAGCCGAAACCGCCCTATCCTTAACCCAGCCTGCCTCAACGTGAAAACCCGCCGCCTCTCCTGCCTGTTTCTGTCCCTGTTGATCACCGGCCTTCTCCCCGCGGCCGAGCCGCTGGTGCTCCACTATACGCGTCCCGCCACCGAGTGGGTCGAGGCGCTGCCCGTCGGCAACGGCCGGCTCGGGGCGATGGTCTTCGGCGGCATCCACCAGGAACGCCTCCAGCTCAACGAGGACACGCTCTGGGGCGGCGGTCCCTACCAGCCGGTCAACCCCGACGCGCTCGCGGCCCTGCCGGAGGTGCGCCGGCTCATCGCCGCGGGCGACTACGCCGCCGCCCAGGCGCTCGCCGATCGGAAGCTCATGGCCCGTCCGCTCCGCCAGATGCCGTATCAGACGGTCGGCGACCTGATGCTCACCTTTTCGGGCGCGGACACGGTTTCCGACTACCGGCGCGAACTCGACCTCGACACCGCCGTCGCGAAAACGAGCTACACCTCCGGCGAAGGTCCCTGGGCCGTCACCCAGGTCCGCGAAGTTTTCGCCAGTCCGGTGGACCAGGTGGTCGTGATGCGCCTCACCGCCGCCCAACCCGGCCGGCCCGGCGGCCAGGTCAGCTTCACCCTCGGCCTGCAAAGTCCGCAACGCGCCGGCAGCCGCACGGTGGGTGACAACGTGCTCGTCCTCGAAGGCCGCAACGGCGCGGCCGAGGGGATCGACGGTGCGCTCAAATTCCAGACCCGCGTCAAAATCTCCGTCGAGGGCGGCTCCCTCCACGCCGATGGCCAGCAAATCCATGTCCGCGGCGCGCGCTCCGCCCTCCTCCTGATCGCCACCGCCACCAGTTTCCGGCGCTACGACGACGTCAGCGGCGATCCGGCCGCGCGCAACGACGCGACGCTCCGGGCCGCCGCCGGCAAGACGTACGAGCAGCTGCTCGCCGCCCACGTCGCCGCGCACCAGCGGCTGTTCCGCCGCGTGTCGCTCGACCTCGGCCACACGGCCGGCGCGGACCGGCCGACCGACGAGCGCATCCGCCATTTCGCCGACGGCAACGATCCCGCCCTCGCCGCGCTCTACTTTCAATACGGCCGCTACCTGCTCATCAGCTGCTCGCGACCGGGCACGCAGCCCGCGAACCTGCAGGGCCTCTGGAACGACAGCCTCACGCCGCCGTGGGAAAGCAAATACACGATCAACATCAACACGGAGATGAACTACTGGCCGGCCGAGACCACCAATCTCGCCGAGTGCGCCGAACCGCTTTTCGCGATGATCAAGGATCTCAGCGAAACCGGCGCGAAGATGGCGCAGGCCCACTACCACGCCTCCGGCTGGGTCGTCCACCACAACACCGACCTCTGGCGTGCCACCGGCCCGATCGACGGAGCGCAGTGGGGCCTGTGGCCCACCGGCGGCGCGTGGTTGTGCACGCACCTGTGGGAACACTATCTCTTCTCCGGCGACCGCGAATTTCTCGCCCGCGCCTACCCGCTGATGAAGGGCGCCGCGCAGTTCTTCCTCGACACGCTGGTCGCCGAGCCGAAGCACGGCTGGCTGGTCACCAGCCCCTCGCTCTCCCCGGAAAACTGCCACCACGGCGCCATCTCCATCGTCGCCGGCCCGACGATGGATTCGCAGATCCTGCGCGACCTCTTCACCGCGTGCATCCGCTCGTCCGAGATTCTCGGGCAGGACGCCGGGTTTCGCGCGCGTCTCGCCGCCACGCGCGCCCGGCTCGCCCCCTCGCAGATCGGCGCGCAGGGGCAGTTGCAGGAATGGCTGGAAGACTGGGATGCCATCGCGCCCGAACCGCACCACCGGCACCTTTCGCACCTCTACGGCCTTTTCCCCGGCGACCAGATCGACGTGCTGCGGACCCCCGCCCTCGCCGCCGCCGCCCGCCGCTCGCTCGAACTCCGCGGCGACGACGCCACCGGCTGGGGGATCGGCTGGCGCCTGAATCTCTGGGCGCGGCTGCACGATGGCGACCACGCCTATGGCATCCTCGGGCGCCTCCTCCGCCCGGACCGCACGTATCCCAATCTCTTCGACGCGCACCCGCCGTTCCAGATCGACGGCAATTTCGGCGGCACCGCCGGCATCGCCGAGATGCTCCTCCAGTCCCAGGGCGGAGAAATCCAGCTGCTGCCTGCTCTGCCCGCCGCCTGGAGCGCGGGCTCGTTCACCGGGCTGCGGGCCCGCGGGGGCGTGACCGTCGACGTTTCGTGGAAGGACGGCCGGCTCGCGACCGCCTGGTTCACCGCCGATCGCGACGGCACCCACACGATTCGCGCCAACGGCCGGACGACGGAACTCGCTCTCCGCGCCGGCGAGCGCACCGCCTTCCCGACCGGCAATCCGCTGTGACCGGAACTTTCCCTGACATGAACCCTAACAAATGCGTTGTTTCATTGCGCCTCCTCGTTCGTGCCCTCGCGACGGCGGCGGCCCTCGCGACGGGGGCTCTCTTTGCGGGCGGAAACGCCCCGCTGCCGTTCCTGAGCCCGATCTTCGGCGACCACATGGTTCTGCAGCGCGGCCAGCCCAACACGCTCTGGGGCTGGGCCCAACCGGGGCAGGAAGTCCGCGTCACCGTCGGCGCGGTCACGGCCCGGACTGTGACGAAGAGCGACGGGCGCTGGACCGTCGAGATCCAGCCTCCGCCGGCGGCCGGGCCGTGCAGCGTGGTGATCGACGGGCCGCAGCACGTCGAGCTTCACGATGTGCTGGTCGGCGACGTCTGGCTCTGCGGCGGCCAGTCCAACATGGAGCTGGCGCTGATGCGGGCGCAAAATGGGGCCGAGGAGGTAAAGGCCGCGAACCATCCGCGCATCCGATTCTACATCGTGCGGCAGCAGGTGGCCTACGCGCCGGCGGCGGTTCCGCAGGGCTCCTGGAAAGTCTGTTCGCCAGGCACCGTGGCGGACCCGTGGGGCGGGTTGTCGGCGGTGGCCTACTTCTTCGCGCGCCGGCTGCAGCAGGATGTCGATGTGCCGATCGGACTGGTGCAGGATGCCGTCGGCGGAACGCCGGCCGAGACCTGGGCGAGCGCGGAAGCGCTGCGTCCGCTGAGAGATTTCAACCGGGAGCTGGACGAGATCGCGCGATTGCACGCCAAGGGCGCGCCCCAATACGGCAACTTCATCGCGCACTGGTACGACGAGTATGATCCCGGCCAGAAGGACAACGCCTGGTTCGAGCCCAAGCTCGACGACGCCAGCTGGAAAACGGTGACCATCCCCGGCGGATTTCGCGAACTGGGGGTGCCCGAGACCCCGGCGGTCTGCTATTTCCGCCGGACGATCCTGCTGCCGGATCCGCTCCCCGCCGGGGTGGCGACGGTCCGACTCGGCGTCGTCGAGCGGATGGACACCGTTGAGATCAACGGCCGCTTCGTCGGTGCCAGCGCGTGGGTCGAGAACCCTCGTGTTTACCGGATTCCCGACGGCACGCTGAAGCCGGGCGCGAACGTCATCGTGATCCGGGTGTTCAAGACGAAACCCGACGGCGGTTTTCGGTCGAAGGCGGAGGACCTCGAGCTCGTCCTCGGCGACAAAGCCAGAATTCCGCTCGCGGGCGAATGGAAGGGCAAACTCAGCGTGGATGCGCGCCCGCCTCATCCGCTCCCGATCGGATTCGAGAACTGGCCGGTCATGCCTTCGGTGCTTTACAACGGCATGATCGCTCCCGTCGCGCCGCTGGCGATCACCGGCGCCCTCTGGTATCAGGGCGAAGCCAACGCGGACCGCGCCGCGCAGTATCGCACGCTGCTGCCGGCGGTGATCGCCGACTGGCGGAGGAGCTTCAGGCAGAAAGACCTCCCGTTCTACATCGTGAGCCTTCCCGCGTTCATGGAGCACAAGGACACTCCGCCCAGCTCGGACGGGTGGGCCGAGTTGCGCGCGGCGCAGGATTTCGTCGCGCACTCCGTGCCGGATTGCGGACTGGCGGTGACCATCGACGTCGGCGACGCGGCCACCATCCATCCGCTCAACAAGCAACCGGTCGGTGAGCGTCTCGCGCTCATCGCGCTGGCGAAGCATTACGGCAAGGACGTTCCGTATTCGGGGCCGCGCATTGCTTCCGTCGAGCGGCTGCCGAACGCGTTGCGGCTCACCTTCACCCACACGGATGGAGGCCTCGTGGCAAAAGGCGGGAAGCCGGAGGAATTCGCTCTCTGCGGAGCGGACCGCGTCTGGCACTGGGCCGACGCCAAGATTATCGGCGACACCATCGTCGTCTCGTCGTCCGAAGTACCCACTCCCACCGCCGTGCGCTACGCCTGGCAATCCAATCCCAAGGCCACGCTCTTCAACGGCGCCGGCCTCCCCGCGATTCCGTTCGAAAGCCAGGTTGCCGCCCCAGGATCCGGCAATTAGGCGCCAATTCCACCATCGTCCTGCGCCACCATCCCGCTGCCTCACTTCCATGATCCCACGTCCGTTTGTCATCCTCTCGATTCTCGCCGTCCTCGTCGCCTCGCTGGACGCTCAAACCGCCGTGCCGCCGGGCGACGACCTGCTCGCCGGGCAGGGGCCGAAGGCGTTTGGCCTGCAAACGATGCCCGGCGCGATCGACGCAGTGAGCGTGAAGATCGTCCCCGTCGAGGGCGCGCCGGGATTCACCGGGGCGCTGCACATCGAGACGCTCCGCGATGTGAACCCGCCGTACGCGATCCAGCTGCGCGGCATCGGGTCACGCGGTCTCGCGCAGGGCGACGTGGGTCTCATTCGTTTCTTCGCGCGCACCCTCGTCACCGCCGACGAGAGCGGGGCGGGTCGCGTCGGCGTGGCCTTCCGGCGGGCTTTCGGCCGCGGCATGGGCGCGGTGAACGAAACCTTCAGCCCGCCGCGGGAGTGGACGGAATACCTGCTGCCGTTCCGCTGCGAGCGCGACTACGCGTCCGGTGAGGCCGCGCTGTCGTTCAGCGTCGGGTTCCGCCGGCAAACGATCGAGCTCGGCGGCATCGAATGCCTCGACTACGGCACGAAGATCGCGCTCGAGGACCTGCCGCGCACGCGCTTCACCTACCAGGGTCGCGAGCCGGGCGCCGCGTGGAGGAAGGCCGCGCTCGAGCGCATCGAGAAGATTCGCAAGGGTGACATCACCGTCCGCGTCGTCGACGCTTCCGGGCAGCCGGTGTCCGGCGCGAACGTGAAGCTCGAGGAGACGCGCAGCGCGTTTCAATTCGGCACGGCCATCCCGTTCCGCCGCCTGGTCACCGACACGCCGGACAATCTCATTTTCCGGCAGAAGGTGCTCGAGCTCTTCAATGCCGCGAGCCCGGAGAACGACCTGAAGTGGCCGGCGTGGCTCGACGAGTTCGAGGACGGCCGCTACGGCCGCGACCAGGCGATGGCCGGCCTGCGCTGGCTGCGCGAACACCACTTCACCGTCCGCGGCCACGTGCTGGTCTGGCCAGGCTGGAACAATCTCCCGAAGTCCGTGCGCGAGCTCCGGGGCACGCCACGGCAGGGCGAGATCCCGGAACTGGTGCGCGCCCACATCCGCGAGATGGGTGCGGCGACGCGCGACTGGGTGGTCGAGTGGGACGTGCTCAACGAGCCGTTCACGAATCACGACCTGATGGATGTCTTCGGCCCCGAGATCATGGTCGACTGGTTCAAGACCGCCCGCGAGGCGATGCCGAAGGTCGCCCTCGTGTTCAACGATTTCAGTAATCAGGACGCCACCACCGATCGCGAGCACGTCGCGCATTTCGAGAAAACCACCCGGTTCCTGCTCGACCACGGCGCGCCGGTCACCGGTCTCGGCCTGCAGGCGCACATCGGCGGCCAGCCCAACGCGCCGGAGAATGTCCTCGCCGTGCTCGATCGCTACTGGAGCGAGTTCAAGCTGCCGGTCCGGTTCACCGAGTTCGACGTCCGGACCAGCGACGAGCAACTGCAGGCCGACTACACCCGCGACTTCTTCATCCTCGCGTTCAGTCATCCCTCGGTGATCGGCATCCAGCTCTGGGGTTTCTGGGAAGGCGCCCACTGGATCCCGGTCGCCGCGATGTATCGCCGCGACTGGTCCGAGAAACCGAATGCCGCCGTCTACAAATCGCTCGTGCTCGACCAGTGGCGCACCCGCACGAGCGGCACGACCGCCGCCGACGGAACGGTGAAGACGCGCGGGTTCTTCGGCGACTATCGCGCCACGGTCGAAATCGGCGGCAAACACGTCGAGCAGGTTTTCACGCTTGCCGCCGGCCAGCCCGCGATTGCCGAGATCAAGTGTCCGTAACCCGCGCCTCATCCCATGAAAACGAAGACCGCTCTGGCCACGCTCCTCGCGCTTTCCGGCGCCTCGTTGTCCTCCGCCCAGGAACCCGCACCCGTCATGACGCAGTACGGCCTCGTGCAGGGCGTGGCCGACAACGGCGTGACCGTCTATCGTGGGATCCCGTTCGCCGCACCGCCGGTCGGCAACCTCCGCTGGCGTCCGCCGCAGCCCGCCGCGAACTGGCCGGGCGTGCGCCCGGCCGCGAAGTTCGCGCCCGATCCGTACCAGGGCGACGGCAAGGGGAACGTCAGCGAGGATTGCCTCTATCTGAATGTCTGGACGCCCGCGAAATCAGCGAGTGACCGCGTGCCCGTGCTCGTCTGGATCTACGGGGGCGGATTCTCGTTCGGGTCCACCTCGACCCCCGTCCACAACGGCGAGCACCTCGCGCGCAAGGGCGTCGTGCTGGTCAGCATCAACTACCGTGTCGGTCCCCTCGGGTTCCTCGCTCACCCCGAATTGAGCGCCGAGTCTCCGCACCACGTTTCCGGCAACTACGGCCTGCTGGACATGATCGCCGGCCTGCAGTGGGTGAAGCAGAACATCGCGGCATTCGGCGGCGATCCCGCCAAGGTCACGATCTTCGGCGAGTCCGCCGGCGGCATCGCCGTCAGCGAACTGTGCGCCTCGCCTCTCGCCCGCGGATTGTTCCGCGGCGCGATTTCGCAGAGCGGCGGTTCGTTCGGACCGACCCGCCCGACCACGTACCCGGGTGAAAACATGCGGTCACTCGCGGAAGCGGAGCAGTCCGGTGTGGCCCTGGCGGCGAAAGTCGGCGCCAGGACCATCGCGGAGCTCCGCCGGGTTCCCCCCGGCAAGCTTCCGGGCGGCTTTGGGAGTGGCTCCGGCTGGCCGATCGTCGATGGCTGGGTGATCCCCGGAGACCAGCACGATCTCTACGAGGCAGGCAGGTACAACGACGTGGCGATCCTCGTGGGCTACAACTCCGACGAGGGCCTGACCTTTTCACGCGAAAAGACCCCGGCGGAATTCATCGCCAACACGCGGAAGCGCTACGGCCCCTTTGCCGATAAGCTTCTCGCGGCCTATCCGGTCGGCGCCAATTCCGTGCCCAGGACCGCGCGTGACCTGACGCGCGACGCGGCCTTCGGCTGGCACACGTGGGCCTGGGCCACCCTCCAGGCACGGACCGGCAAGTCCAAAGTTTTCTACTACTACTTCGACCAGCATGCGGAGCATCCCGCCGGATCGCCCGCGGCCGACCACGGCACACCGCACGGCGTGGACGTTCCCTACGTTTTTGAGACCCTGAACCGCCAGGACCCGAAGCTCACGCCCGGAGATCTCGCGATCTCGGAAACGATGTCCACCTACTGGACGAACTTCGCCAAGCACGGCGACCCGAACGGCCCCGGCGTGCCCAGGTGGCCCGAGTTCACCAATCGCGACCGCCAGGTGATGTATTTCCACAACGAGGCGCAGGTCGGTCCGGTGCCCAGTGCCAACGGGCTCGCGGTGCTCGACGAATATTTCGCCTGGCGCCGTACGCCGGAAGGCCGGGCGTGGGCAAAGTGAGCGCCGTCCGCATCCCGTCCTGATCGGCGACGCCGGATCCTGCTCGCCGGCGATTTCCACACCGCAGTCAGGTAGGAGCCTGCTCGCAGGCGATTCCCACGCCGCGGGCCCGAGTGCGCTTTCGTCGCTGTCGCGCCCGCCCGCCCGCCAACATCGGGCGTGACCCCGGCCGGGAGTTGCGCCAGAACGTGGTGTTGGCGGCCCGGGCGGCGGATCATCCCACGGCCCGAGCCTCTCCTCCCATGCTCAATATCGCGTTGTTTGGTCCCCCCGGCGCCGGCAAAGGCACCCAATCGGAGTTCCTGATCAAGCGGTACAACCTGTTCTATATTTCCACCGGTGACCTCCTGCGCAAGGAGATGGCGGGCAAGACCAAGCTGGGCCAGGAGGCCCAGAGCATCATCGCCGCCGGCGGCCTGGTCTCGGACGAAATCATCGTCCAGATCATCGAGAAGACGATCACCGACAACACCAGCTGCAACGGCTTCCTGTTCGACGGCTTTCCGCGAACCTACATCCAAGCCTACATTCTCGAGGGCCTGATGCTCAAGCTGCACACCTCCCTCAACATTCTCATCAGCCTGAAGGTCCCCGAGGAGGAATCCGTGCGGCGCCTGCTGCGTCGCGGCGCCACCTCCGGCCGCAGCGACGACAACGAGGTCGTGATCCGCAACCGGCTCCGCGAGTACAACCAGAAAACACTGCCCGTCCTCCAGTTCTACCGGGACAAGGGCATCTACGCGGAGATCGACGGCACCCAGAGCATCGAGCAGGTCAACGCCCACATCACGCAGCTCATCTCCGCCGAACTCAGCAAGAGCCTCTTCAACGTCGTTCTCTTCGGTTATCCCGGCTCCGGCCGCGGCTCGCAGGGCCGCGCGCTCGCCCGGAAGTTCGGCCTCGAATACGTCGCCACCGGCCCGATGATCGACGCCGAGATCAAGCGGGGCACCGAGACCGGCCGGAAGATCGTCGCCCTCTACGAGAACGGGCAGCTCGTGCCGGACGAGATCGTGGTGCCGCTGATCGAGCAGAAGCTGGCGGCCACGAAGGGCGTGAAGGGTTATATCTTCAAGGGGTTCCCGCGCACGCTGGTGCAGTCCTACATCCTCGACGGCCTGCTCCAGAAGCACGGCTCGTCGATTTCAAAAATCATCGAGATCGAGGTGCCGACGCTCGAGCTCATCCGCCGGCTCGACGAGCGCAGCAAGACCGGCTCGTGCATGCCGTACGACACCAGCACCTCGAAGATCGTGAAGCGCCTCAGCGAGCACGAGACCAAGACCGTTCCCGTGATCGAAAAGTACAATCAGCTCCACGGCGTGACGAAGATCGACGGCATGGGCACGCTCGACGAGGTCATGGCGCGCATCGCCAACGAAATCGAAGTCGGCTTCAAGAGCCTGCGGTAGCAGCCCGTCGGACTTTGAGTCCTCCGGGCTGCTAAGGAAAAATGGCGCGACGCCATTTTTGTCGGGCCGAAGGCGCCGGGGTGCGCGCGACTGGCTTCAGGCTGCCGAGGGAGAGGCGAGCGCGGACGGGCCGCGGCGAGTTTTCCACGGGCCGAGCCGATTCAGGCCGGTGAGAGCACTGCGTGCAGGTGGAAGAGCTGCTTGAGGTTGTAGGCCAGGGTGACGAGCGTCCATTCCCCGGCGACGGCCGCCAGGCCGCGGAGCAGGAAATGCCGGAAGCCCAGCACGGCTTTGAGCCCGTCATCAATGGCGTCAGCCATTGAACTCTAGCAGCGCGGAGGACGAAGTCCGACACGCTGCTGCTAGCCGGCGGCGGTCCGCGCCGGGGGCGCGGCGCGCGGCGTGGTCGCGGTCCGGCCCGGCGCCGGCGGACGGGGAGGACGCAACACGCTGTGGTTCACGACCCGCC
Organism: uncultured Verrucomicrobiae bacterium; assembly: GCA_963705935.1. Classification (GTDB taxonomy): domain Bacteria; phylum Verrucomicrobiota; class Verrucomicrobiia; order Opitutales; family Opitutaceae; genus Opitutus. Next base: position 2,394,038 of record OY970130.1, read on the forward strand.
GTTGATCCGCGGTCAGCGGCGGCAGGTCCGGGAGCGTCTCCGTTCGCGCCTCGTTCAGCCAGGACCGCGCCAGCGTCCGGAATTCATCCCAGCGTTCCGCAATGAACTGCTCGCGCCCGATCATCGGCGCGCCGTCGCCCAGCAGCGGCCCGGCCGCCGCGGCCTGACGCAGCAGGCTGCGCCACTCGGTCAGCAGCCGGTCGAGGTCGCCGCGGCCCGCGCTCTCGACGTCGTCGAGCACCTCCCGCGTCCGGGCGCCTTGTTCGAGCAGCGCCCGGACCGCCTCGCTCGCGCCGGAGCCGTAGCTCACCGGCAGCCCTTCCTCCAGCCAGCCGTCGATCGTCAGCCGGCGGTAGGCGCGCGTGCACTCGGCGGCGAGCCGGCCGAGCCGCCGCGGGTTCGTGCCGCAGAACCGGTCCCCGGCAAACAGGTTGGCGACGTCGAAGATCAGGTCGTCCAGCGGATAGCGCCGGTTCTCCAGCGCCGCGGACAGCGCGAGTCCTTCCGGGCCGAGGAACGCCGAGACGATTTCACCGCGCACCGTCAGGCGCAGCTGGCGATCGAGCACTCCCGTGCGCTGCCACTGCCACAACAGCGTCGGCTGCGGCGCCAGTGCCAGGCACGCGTTCCGGTGCGGGCAGGTCCGGCAGCCAGGAAACGGATTGCGCTCGCGGCGCACCAGCCGGGCCCGGCCAGTGTCCGTGCGTTCCCCGCACGGCAGGCTGCCGGGCGCCAGCTCCGCCGTCGCGTCGGCGCCGAGCGGGATCCGCGTCTCGCTGAAAAACCGCCGCGCCTCGGTGGCGGCGAGCTCCGTCGCGTCACGACCGTCCCGCAACTGGCGGAGGAAAAACGCCCAGGGCAGCGCCGCCGAGCGCTTCAGCCGGAGTGGCTCGGCCCGGCGCATTCCGGGCGTGCCGCTGCTCACGAGCACGTAACCGACGTCGTCGAGCCCGCGGCGTCCTGCCCGCCCGATCATCTGCAAAAGCTCGTGCGGCGCGATCTCGTGATCGAGCTGCTCGTGCCGGTAGCCGGCCGCGGTGATCAGGACGGAGCGCAGCGAGAAGTTGATGCCCGCGCTGAGTCCGAGCGTCGCCACGACCGCGCGCAGCTGGCCGGCCTTGGCCAGCGGCTCGATCACGCCGGCGCGCTGCCCGTAGCTCAGTCCGCTGTGGTGATACGCGACGCGGGAGCGGAGCATCTTCGCGAGCCGCGGGCCGCACAACTGCTCCTGCTCCGGAGTGAGGGTGAGCGGGTCGGCCAGCGGCAGCTCGCGGGCGAACTGGCGCGCCAGCCGTTCCGCATCGCGCCGGTGGGGCGCAAACACCAGCACGGGCCCCATCCCCTCCCGGAGCGCGCCGGCGACCCGCTTTGCCCAAAAGCCGTCGATCACGCGCGGCAACCCGTGCACGAGGTCGTCCGCGTCGACTTCCTCCAGCGGCACGGGACGCTCCCGATGCTGGATCACCTCGGGGTTGCGGCCGAGCCGCGCCAGCCAGGCGGCGACGTCGCCGGGATTGGCCACGGCGCCCGACAGGAGCAGGAGCTGCAGTTCGCGGGGCGCCGAGAGCAGGACGCCTTCGTAGTGGTTGCCGCGGTTCGGATCGGCGAGCCACTGGTATTCGTCGATCACGAGCAGCTGGAACGGTACGGGCCGGTCCTTCGCGCGCAGCTGCGCGATCCGGGCGGCGGCCGCTTCCGGAACCACCAGCCCCTGCACCGCTTCGAGCGTGGCGACCACGACCGGCGCCTCCGGCTCCACGCACAGGTCGCCCGTCATGATCCCAACCTGCCACCCCCGGTTACGCCACTCGGCGTACTTGTCGTTCGCCAGCGCCCGGGTCGGAACGGTGTACAGCGCGCGCTTGCTGAAGCTCCCCTGCTCGGCCCAGCGCTCGAACACATGCGTCTTCCCGGCTCCGGTCGGCGCATCCACGATCACGTCGCGTCCGGCGCGCAATCCGGCGAGCGCCAGCGCCTGCCAGCGATCGGGCAGCATCAACTTCTGCAGGCTCGCAAACGCCTCGGAGAGCACACCCGCAGACTGCCGGCCCTCGACCGGCCGGTCAAACCAGCCGGCGGGTTTTACTCTCCGGTCCCGGCGATCCTGCTACGAGGTGCCGATCAACACCCCGGCGGCAAAAACCAGCGCGCCGCCCAGCACCACCTGGAACAGCGCCGAGGTCAGCGGCGTGTCCATGTAGCGGTGCCGGACCCACGCGATCACCGCGAGTTCGATCGCCACCACCACGACGGCGACCGCCGTGGCCGTCCTCACCGCCGAAATGAGGTACGGCAGCGTATGCCCGATTCCACCCAGCGTCGTCATCACTCCCGTCACCGCGCCGCGGGCGAGCGGATGGCCCCGCCCCGTCAGCGTCCCGTCGTCCGACATCGCCTCGGCAAACGCCATGCTGATCCCCGCTCCCACGCTCGCGGCCAGGCCCACGAGAAAAGTCGACCAGCTGTTGTGCGTCGCGAACGCGGCCGCGAACAGCGGCGCAAGCGTCGAGACGGATCCGTCCATCAGCCCGGCCAGTCCCGGCTGGATCACCTGCAGCAAAAAGAGCCGCTGCTGCCGGCCCTTCTCCTCGTCGGTCAACCCCGTGGCCGCCATCTGTTCCGCCGTCGTGGCGTGGTGCCTTTCCTCCTCCGCCAGATCGCCGAGCAGCTGGCGGATGCCCGCGTCCTGGGCGCGTTGCCCCGCGATCTCGTAAAACCGCCGCGTCTCGACTTCCATCGATTCCGCGGCGCGCTGGGCCCGCTTCAACCCGAGCGGACGTACCAGCCACGTCGCCGGGCGCGACACGAACCCGCGCACGTCCTGCCGCCGGATCAACGGGATGTGATCGCCGAAGCGCGAGCGGTACAGTTCCAGCAGCCGGTGCCGATGGCCGTCCTCGTCGCCGCGCATCGCGGCGAACTTCGCCGCCTGCGCAGGATGCGACTCGCTCAGGGCGGCGGCAAAGTCGTCGTAGATGCGGGCATCCTCCTCCTCGAGCGAGATGGCCAGCGCCAGGATCTCCGGCTCCGTCAGGCTGTCGAACCGGCGCATCATGGGTTTCGTTTCCCCGCTGGGAAAAGTTCGCTTCGACGGCGCATTCAAACCCTCGCGCCCAGCGCCGCCCGGGCACGCTCGATCAGCGTTTGAAACTGGGTTTTCAAAATGACCTCGGACGCGCCGGGGACGGGGACCGGATCCGGCGCGCCGGTGATCGCAATGATCGGCGTGCTCGCATCGGTGGCCCGCACCGCCTCGATCAGCTCGGGGCCGGACATGCCGAGCATGCGCAGGTCCGTGATCAGCAGATTCGGCTTTTCCGACCGGTACATCGCCAGGCCGGTCTCGCCATTCACGCCGGTGCGAACGACGACCCCAGGCATCGCGCGACGCAGCAGGGTCGCAATGATCTCGCGCGCAAACTCGTCATCGTCCACCACCAGTATCGTGCCGGAAGTGCGTGGGGTATCGGTCATGGTGTCGGAGCGGGAGCCAGCAAAGGACAGCCCTTTACATCCTTTGTTCGTCGCGTCAAACGGTCGTCCGCAAACGGCTGGTTGGCGATCTCCGGCCGGTGGTCGTGGCTCCCGGCGCGCGCCGGCCATTGCGGACGACGGGAACGAGCTTCGCCCTTGCGGTGTGAAGTCCGGTTCGCACGCTCGCTTGACCGCAACTCTGCCGTGTCGATTTCGTCTGGCCTTCAGCAGCACATTTTGTGCGCCGCCGCCCTCTCACCCCCGCCTTTTTCGTAATGCCAAATCATCCCACCCCCACCCCGAGGCTCAATCTTTCACGGCGCTCGTTCGTCAAGCGCTGCGGCCTGGTCGCTGCAGCGACCGGCCTGCCGCTGTGGTTCATCGAACGCCAGCTCGCCGCCGCCGCCGAACCGGTGAAGACGCTCTCGCCGAACGACCGGCCGGCCATCGCGCTCATCGGCTGCGGCGGAATGGGCAAGTACGACGGCTCGAACGCGGCGACATTCGGTGAGATTCGCGCGGTGTGCGACGTCGACGAAAACCACGCCCGCGAGGCCGCGGAGAAATTCACCGTCGATGGCAAGGCGCCGGCGATCTACTCGGACTTCCGCCGCGTGCTCGAACGCGACGACATCCACGTGGTGACGAACGTCACCCCCGACCACTGGCACTCGCTCATCAACATCGCCGCGGCGCGGGCGCACAAGGACGTGTATGCGGAGAAGCCGCTCACGCTCACCATCGGCGAGGGGCGCCATGTCGTCGACGCGGTGCGGCGCAACGGGGTGGTGCTGCAGACCGGAACGCAGCAGCGCAGCTCGCAGCGTTTCCGGCTCGCGTGCGAACTGGTCCGCAACGGCCGCCTCGGCAAGCTGAAGGAGGCCAATGTCTGGCTCCCGGCCGGACTGCGCGGCGGTCCGTTCCAGCCGAGCCCCGTCCCGGCGGGTCTGAACTGGGATTTCTGGCAGGGACAGGCGCCGGCCCACGAGTACGTGAAGGAGCGCTGTCATTCCACGTTCCGATTCTGGTACGACTATTCGGGCGGGACGATGACCGACTGGGGCGCGCACCACAACGACATCGCCTACTGGGCCATCGGCCTCATCGCCCCCCGCCACGTCGAATCGAAGCGGCTGAGCGAGCCGGTGCCGGGTGGCTACACGGCGTACTCGGATTACGAGGTCAGGTACACCTACGAAAACGGCATCGCGCTGAACATCCGCACGACGAAGGACGACAGCATCTACGGCGAAGTCCTGAATCCGGCCGGACAGCGCAACGGCATCCGGTTCGAGGGGACCGACGGCTGGATCTGGGTCAACCGCGAGCACATCAACGCCAGCGATCCGGCACTGCTGACGACGCCGCTGCCGGAAAACGCGACGCACCTCTATGTCAGCAACAATCACTGGAAGAACTTTTTCGACTGCGTGAAATCCCGCCAGCTGCCGATCTGTGATGTCGAGACGGGGCACCGCTCCGCCACGATGTGCCACCTCGGCGCGATCTCGCTGCGCACGGGCCACAAGCTCGAATGGGATTACAACCGCGAGCAGTTCGTCGGCGAGCACGCGCACGAAGCGAACGGCTATCTCGTCCGCGAAATGCGCAAGCCGTACGACTACTCGTTCGTCGCCTGAGCGATCGTGCCGCAGCTGGGCCCGCCGGGCCCGGCTGCACGCGGCGAGTCCGTCGCCGGCCGGCGCCACGGCGCGGTATTCACACTGCGCCGAAACGTCTGGATCACGGCACCGCGCTTCCACTTACTGACGTGCCGATGTCCACCCCTGCAGACGGTCCGGCTGCCCTCCCGCCCAGGCTCCAGCCCACCCGCGCCCGCTACTGGGTGGTGGTCTTCGCCATCACCCTGGCGGTGATCCAGTACGTCGACCGGGTGTGCATTTCGCAGGCGGCTCCGGACATCTCCTCGAGCCTCGGATTGAGCAAGGAGCAGATGGGATGGGTGTTCAGCGCGTTCACGTTGGCGTACGCGCTGTTCGAAATTCCCACCGGCTACTGGGGCGACCGCAACGGGCCGCGCCGCGTCCTGCTGCGCGTCGTCATGTGGTGGTCGTTCTTCACCGCCGCCACCGGTTGGGCGTGGAGCTGGCTGTCGCTGGTCGTCACGCGTTTTCTGTTCGGCGCGGGTGAGGCCGGATGTTTTCCGAACCTGACGAAGGCCTTCGAAGGCTGGCTGCCGCACCGCGAGCGGCTGCGGGCGCAGGGCATCATGTGGATGAGCGCGCGGTGGGGCGGCGCCGTGACTCCCTACCTCGTCTTTCTCGTGCTCGGCTGGGTCAACTGGCGGCTGGCGTTTCTTCTCTTCGGTCTGCTCGGCGTGTGCTGGGCCGTCGCGTTCGCCGCCTGGTTTCGCGACGACCCGCGCGGGCATCCCTCGGTCAACGCCGCCGAGGCGGCGCTGCTGCCCGAGCGTCCCCCCGCCGCGCATTTCGCCGTTCCGTGGCGGCTGCTTCTCCGGTCGCCGTCGGTCTGGTGCATCTGCGGCCAGTATTTTTCCTGCAGCTACGCCTGGTATTTCTTCATCACCTGGTTCCCGACCTACCTGCTGGAGGTGCACAAGTTCGACCTGCGCAACAGCGCCCTGCTCGCCGGGCTGCCGCTGCTGCTCGGCGGCGGCGGCTGCCTCGCGGCCGGCGCCATCGCGCCCCGGCTGCAGCGGCGCTTCGGCCACGGCGGACTCATCCGCCGGATTTTCGGCGTGGTCGGCCAGGGCGGCGCCGGGATGTTCCTGCTCGCCGCCACCTGGTTTCGCGAGCCGATGCTCGCGGTGGCGTCCATCGCGCTGGCCAGCTTCTCGAACGACCTCTCGATCCCCGGCTCCTGGACCGCGTGCATGGACGTCGGCGGCCGTTACGTCGGCACGCTGTCCGGAATGATGAACATGGTGGGTAACGTCGGCGGATTTCTCTCGCCGATCGTGCTCGGCTACATCGTCGGCAGCACCGGCAACTGGAACCTGACGTTTTACGTGACGGCGGCCGTGTACCTCCTCGGGGCGTTTTGCTGGTGGTGTGTCGATCCGGTGACGCCGCTCGAGCAGCAGGACGCCGCGCGAACCGGGCAGAAGGGCTGAGCCGCCGGCGATGCCGCAAGAATCGGCTTCCGCCCGGTCGGATGCCGTGCTTTTTTCAAACGACATGAAACTCCTCATTTCCGGCGTGTGCGGGTTCGTCGGCAGCACGCTGGCCCGCGCGCTCGCCGAATCGGGGGGCGGTCACCAGATTTTCGGCTTCGACAATTTCATCCGTCCCGGCAGCGAGACCAACCGCGACGCGCTCAAGCGCCTGGGCGTTCAGCTCTTCCACGGCGACCTGCGTGCGGCCAGCGATCTCGAGACATTGCCGGCGGTCGACTGGGTCATCGACGCGGCGGCCAACCCGAGCGTGCTCGCCGGCGTCGACGGGCGGACGAGTTCGCGGCAGCTGGTCGAACACAATCTCGCGGGCACGGTGAACCTGCTCGAGTTCTGCAAACGGCACCGCGCCGGCTTTGTGCTGTTGAGCACCAGCCGCGTCTATTCTATTCCCCCGCTGGCCGGATTGGCGGTGGAACCGGCGGGCGAGGCGTTTCGCCCAACCCCGGGTGCCGCGCTCCCACCGGGCCTGACCAGCGAGGGCGTCGACGAGACCTTCGCCACGATGGCGCCGGTCTCGTTGTACGGCGCGACCAAGCTGGCCTCCGAGGCGCTGGCGCTCGAGTACGGCGAGACCTTCGGCCTGCCGGTGTTCGTGAACCGCTGCGGCGTCCTGGCGGGAGCGGGCCAGTTCGGCCGCGCCGACCAGGGAATCTTCGCCTATTGGCTCAACAGTCATCTCCAGCGGCGTCCGCTCAAGTACATCGGGTTCGGTGGATTCGGCTACCAGGTGCGGGACTGCCTGCACCCGCGCGACCTGCTGCCTCTGCTCGAGCAGCAGTTCGCCGCCCCACCCCTCGCCACCGCCGACCGGATCGTCAATCTTTCCGGCGGTCTCGCCTCGGCCACCTCGCTCCGGCAACTCACCGCCTGGTGCGACGCGCGGTTCGGATCGCACCCCGTCGCGTCGGATTCCACCCCGCGGAAGTTCGACATTCCCTGGATCGTCCTGGATCACCGCAAGGCGACGCGGCTCTGGCGCTGGCGGCCGCAGACGACCGTGGCGGCAATCCTGGACGAGATTGCGGAGCACGCCCGGTCGCACCCCGCGTGGCTGGACATCTCGGCTCCGCTCTGATTGGTCGTCGCGCCCGCATGTCGCCCGCTCCGCTGAAGCTCCTTTCCGTCATCATCCCCGCCCGGGACGAGGAGGAATCGCTGCCCGGCACGATCGGGGAAATCCATCGCGCGCTGGAGGGCGCCGCCGTGCCGCACGAGATCGTGGTGGTCGACGATGGCAGCCGTGACGGCACTTGGCCGCTGCTGAGCAAGCTTCAGGAACAGTTCCCGACGCTGGCGCCGACACAGAACCCCGGACCGCACGGGTTCGGCCGGGCCGTCGTGTGGGGACTCGATCACAGCCGCGGCGACGCCGTGGTGATCATGATGGCCGACGCGTCGGACTCGCCGGCCCACGCCGTCGAATACTGGCGACTGCTGAACCAGGGCTACGACTGTGTGTTTGGGAGCCGTTTCCTGCGTGGAAGCAAGGTCATCGATTACCCCCGGGTGAAACTCCTGGTGAACCGGATGGCGAACTTTCTTGTGCGCATCGGCTTCAACATTCCGCTCAATGACACGACCAACGCGTTCAAGGCCTACCGCCGCACGGTGATCGATGGCTGCCGCCCCTTCCTCGCGCCTCATTTCAATCTCACGGTCGAGATCCCCCTGAAGGCGATCGTTCGCGGCTTCAGCTATACCATTACCCCGATTTCGTGGCAAAATCGCAAATACGGCGAGGCGAAGCTGAAGATCAAGGAGATGGGCAGCCGCTATTTCTTCATCTGCGCCTACGTGTGGCTGGAGAAGTACTTCAGCCGGGGAGACTATCGCCGGCGCTGACGCGTCACTCCGACCTTCCGCCGTTTCGCCGCTTGCTTTGCAAACGGCCCAAACGCTCGTTCAATCCCGAACATTCCGTTTCTCACTGTCACCCATGATCTACCTGCTTGGCGGTTCCGGTTACGTTGGTCAGGCCTACCAGGCCCTGCTCAACCAAAAACGCATCCCTTTCCGCAACCTCCGGCGCGCGGAGATCGACTACTCGAACGAGGCGGTGCTGACCGCCGCGCTCGAGCGGGACCGTCCCGAGTTTCTGATCAACGCGGCGGGATACACCGGCAAGCCCAACGTCGACGCCTGCGAATTGCACAAGGCGGATTGCCTGTTCGGCAACGCCGTGCTGCCGGGGATCGTGGCCGCCGCGTGTGAGCAGGCCGGCGTGCCGTGGGGCCATGTCTCGTCCGGGTGCATCTTCACCGGCGCCCGGCCCGACGGCTCGGGTTTCACCGAGGCGGACGCCCCCAACTTCACCTTCCGCCAGAACAACTGCTCGTTCTACAGCGGCACTAAGGCGCTCGGCGAGGAGACGCTCGCGGGCAAGCCCAACGTCTACCTCTGGCGGCTGCGCATCCCGTTCAACGAAATCGACAACCCGCGCAACTACCTCACGAAGCTGATGCGCTACTCGCGGCTGCTGGAGGCGACCAATTCGATCTCCCAGCTCGAGGAATTCGTCGAGGCCACGTACGCCTGCTGGGAAAAGCGCGTGCCGTTCGGCACCTACAACGTGACGAATCCCGGCAAGGTCACGACCCACGAGGTGGTCGAGCTGATCCAGGCCAGCGGCGTCTGCCGGAAGGAGTTCTCGTTCTTCCGCAGCGAGGACGAGTTCATGCACGTCGCCGCCAAGACCCCGCGCTCGAACTGCGTGATGGACTCGTCGAAGCTCGCCGGCGTGGGCATCCGGCTGACGCCCGTGCACGACGCGATCGCCGTCGCGCTGCGCATCTGGAAGGCCCAGTGACCACGATGCCCGCGACCACGACGCGTGAGCGGCCCGGATCGCGTTGCCCACGGTCACATTTTCGCTCCATCCTTCCCCGAAGGGAACGGACTCCCCTGCTCTGCCACTAAGATCGCCGTTTCTTCCCGGCTCAACTCACGCATGAACCTCCTCGTCACCGGCGGCTGCGGATTCATCGGCAGCAATTTCGTCCGCCAGCGGCTCACCGAAAAAGACTCGCCGCTGACGAAACTCGTCAACCTCGACGCCCTCACCTACGCGGGCAACCCGGCCAACCTGGCGGACCTCGCGAGCGACCCGCGCTATGTCTTCGCCCAGGGCGACATCGGCGACGCCGCCCTCGTTTCGCGGCTCCTCTCCGACCACGCGGATCGACGCGGTGGTGAATTTCGCCGCCGAGTCGCACGTCGATCGCTCGATCGATTCGCCGGAGCCGTTCGTGCAGACCAACGTCGTCGGCACCCTGCGGCTGCTCAACGCCTCGCGCCAGTACTGGACGCGGCTCGCCACGCCGCGGAAGGAGACGTTTCGTTTCCTGCACGTCTCGACGGACGAGGTCTACGGCACGCTCGGCCCCGACGATCCGGCGTTCACCGAGGAAACGCCGTTCGCGCCCAACTCGCCCTACGCCGCGTCCAAGGCCGCCAGCGATCACCTCGTGCGCGCCTACCAGCACACCTTCAAGCTGCCGACGCTGACGACGAACTGCTCCAACAACTACGGGCCCTTCCATTTTCCGGAGAAGCTGATCCCGCTCGTGATTCTCAACGCGCTCGAGGGCCAGCCGCTGCCCGTGTACGGCGACGGCCTGCAGGTCCGCGACTGGCTCTACGTCGAGGACCATGCGGCGGCCATCTGGCTGGTGCTGCGACGCGGCCGGGCCGGCGAGACCTACAACATCGGCGGCCTCAACCAGCAGCCGAACCTGGAGATTGTCCGAACCATCTGCGCGTTGCTCGACGCGAAGTCGCCGCGCCCGGACGGCAAGCCGTACGCGAACCAGATCACCTTCGTCACCGATCGGCCCGGCCACGACCGCCGCTACGCGATGGACTGCACGAAACTGCAGCGCGAGCTCGGCTGGGACCCGCGCGAGTCGTTCGCCACCGGGATTGCGAAGACCGTCGACTGGTACCTGGCACACCGCGCCTGGGCGGCCGAAATCACCGCCAAGCGATATGCGCGCGAACGGCTCGGCGTCGCCGGCTGAGCCGCGCGCTCGGCCCTCCTGCGGAGTCCTTCAGCTTCCCATGAATCGCAAAGGCATCATCCTCGCCGGCGGATCCGGCACGCGGCTGTACCCGCTGACCCTCGCCGTGAGCAAGCAGCTCATGCCGGTGTACGACAAGCCGATGGTCTACTATCCGCTGTCCACGCTCATGCTCGCGGGCATCCGGGAGGTGCTGATCATCTCCACGCCGACGGATCTGCCCTTCTTCCGCCGGTTGCTGGGCGACGGAACGCAGATCGGCCTGCGGCTCTCGTACGCCGAGCAGCCCCAGCCCGGAGGGGCTCGCGCAGGCGTTCCTGATCGGGGCGGAGCACGTCGCCGGCGGCCCGTCCGCCCTGATCCTGGGCGACAATCTGTTCTACGGCAACGATCTCACGGGCTGCCTCGAGCGGGCGAATGCGCGGACGGACGGCGCCACGATCTTCGGTTATCACGTCGCCGACCCGAAAAGCTATGGCGTGGTGGAGTTCGATCCCGACGGCCGGGTGGTTTCGCTCGAGGAAAAACCCGCGCAGCCGAAATCGAATTTCGCGATTCCCGGCATCTATTTCTACGACGAGCAGGTCGTCGAGCTCGCCCGCTCGCTCAAACCGTCGAAACGCGGCGAACTGGAAATCACCGACCTGAACCGGCTCTATCTCGAGGCGGGCCGGCTGCAGGTCGAGGTGCTCGGCCGGGGCACCGCCTGGCTGGATACCGGCACGCACGACTCGCTCCTCGATGCCACGCAATTTGTCAGCGTGATCGAGAACCGCCAGGGCCTGAAGATCGCCTGCCTCGAGGAGATCGCCTACCGGCAGGGTTGGATCGACCTGAAGCAGCTCGAGCTCAACATCGCGAAGCTCGGCAAGTCTTCGTACGGAGCGTACCTGCGCAAGGTGGCGGCGGAACCGCTGTAGGATTCACGTTTCCATCCGCCGGCGGCTTCTTCAACCTGCGGCGAGGTGAAGGTCTCGTTCATCGTCCCGCTCTTCAACTGTCTGCCGCTCACCCAGGCGATGGTCGCAAGCCTCCGGCGCACCCTGCCGCGCGGGCTGGCGCATGAGATCGTGCTGGTCGACGACGGCAGCACGGACGGCACCCGCGCCTGGCTCGCCTCGCTGTCCGCGCCCTTTCGGGTGGTGCTGAACGAGACCAACCTCGGCTATGCCCGCGCGAACAACGCCGGCGCCGCGATCGCGACGGGCGAATTCCTCGTCCTGCTGAACAACGACCTCGTGCTGACGCCCGGGTGGCTCGAGCCGATGTTGTCGGCCCACCGGCGGCTCGGCGCCCGCGCCGGGCTCGTCGGCAACATCCAGCGCAACGCGGCGACGCGCGCCGTCGACCATGCGGGCATCGTCATCAACCTGAAGGCGAAACCGGAGCACGAGACCGGACTGCCGCCACGCTGGACGCAGTGGTTGCGGTCCACACGACGGGTTCCGGCCGTGACCGGCGCCTGTGCGCTGATCGAGCGATCGCTCTGGGAGCGGCTCGGCGGGTTCGATCCGGGATTTCGGAATGGGGCGGAAGACGTCGACCTTTGTCTGCGGGCCCGCGCCGCTGGCCGGGTGAACGTAGTCGCGCTGCAAAGCGTGATCTGGCACCACGTCAGCGCGTCGCCGGGCCGAAAACTGCGCAACGAGCACAACAGCCGGCGGCTCGCGCTGCGGTGGCGCGGCGAGCTCGAGGCGCTGGCGCTCCACCGCTGGTGCTGGAACTACCTCGACCGGAACTGGACCCCGCCGCGCGTTCCGGTCGACCACGCCGCCGCCCGCGCCGCGCTCGCCTACGCGCTGCACCTGCGCCGGACACCACCGGAGATCGCGTGCGCCGGAATGCACGGAGCGATGGAGCAAGAGATCGACCGCTGGGCGGCGATGCTGGATTGACAGCGCGCGCCTCGTCCCCCCGCCCAACCCCGTGTCCGGGTTCGCGTTCGTGTTCGCGTTCGCGTAGGCCGCGAGCTTGCTCGCGCCTTTTCGCACGCCCTCCCAACCACGCCGAACCAAACCGCGCCTGCAAGCAGGCGGCCTACACCCGAGCCCGACCCGCGTCCGTGTTCGCTTTCAGCCCCGATCCGCGAATGTGGAGATCGCCGCGGCTTCCTCCGGACCGGCGGGTCCACCCCGCAGGACCTCACGAACCACCGACTGCGGACGCTGGTGCACCGTGAGAAACATCCGGCCCAGATACTCGCCGATGATCCCGAGCAGAACGAGCTGCGTTCCGGCAAACACCAGCACCCCGGCCATCAGCCAGCCCCACCCAAATGCCGGACCGCGGTCCGTCGCCCAGAGCCAGACGACCCACAAAAAACCCGCGAGGCCCATCGCCGCCACCGCCAGGCCGAGCAGCGTCGCGAGCCGCAGCGGCAGGATCGAGAAGTTCACCCACGCGCTGAGCCAGAGCCGGACGAGCCGTCGCAAGGTGTAGCCGCTCGCCCCCGCCTGGCGCGCGGCGTGCCGGACCTGCAGCGAGCTGATCCGCTGCGTCACCTGCAGCAGGAGCCCGTCGATGTAGGGCGACGGTCCGCTGTTCCGCGCGACCTCCCGCGCGACCAGCGCGGTGACGCAGCGAAAGCTCGAGAGGTAAAAGCCCTTCGGCTTTTCGAGCGCCCAGTCGGTCATGCGGTTGGTGAACCAGCTGCCGAGGTTGCGCCAGCCGGAATGCTGCTTCTGCGCGTAATGGCCGAAGACCACGTCGGCGCCGGTTTCCTGCGCGTGCCGCCAGAGCCGCACCGCCTCGGCCGGCGGGTTCTGCCCGTCATCGTCGAGGTTCACCACGTGCGCACCCCGCGCCTGACGCCAGCCCGTGAGCACCGCGTTGTGCTCGCCGAAATTGCGCGCGTGCTCGACGTAGCTGATCGGCACGCGCGCACCGCGCACCAGTTCGCGGCAAACCTGTGCGGTCGCGTCCCGGCTGCCGTCGTTCACCAGCACGATCTCGTGGCCGCCCGCCACGTCGAGCGACTCGATTTCCCGCACCAGCGGCGCGATCGTCGCCGCACAGTTGTAGAGGGGAATGACGAAGCTGAGCGCGGGGGTGGTCGCGGTCATGGGGTGGCCCAACGAAGGATCTCGTCGCAAACCCTGTCAACGTCCGTGGCGGCAAGTCCCGGATGCATCGGCAGGCACAGGACTTCCGCACAGGCGCGTTCCGTTTCCGGCAGCGTCACGTCGGGCCGGGCGTAGGCCGGCTGCCGGTGCAGCGGAACCGGATACAGGATTGCGGCCTGGATGCTTCGCGCCGCCAGCTGCTCCCGCAGCGCCTCGCGGCCGGGCGTTCGCACGGTGTACTGGTGCCACACCGGCTCCGCTCCCGCAGCCACGACCGGCAGCCGGAGCCCGCGGGCGCCCGGGTTGTCGCCGGCGGGGCAGGCGATCGCGCCCAACCGGGCCGCATACCGGGCCGCCAGCATCCGGCGAACGGCGTTCTCGCGGTCGAGCGCGGGGAGCTTCACCCGCAGAATCGCCGCCTGCAGCTCGTCGAGCCGGCTGTTGCGCCCGGGCTCGTCGCTGACATAGCGCCGTTGCCAGCCGTATTGCCGCAGCCGCCGCACGCGTTCCGCCGTGGCGGCGTCGCAGGTGAAGACCGCCCCGCCATCGCCGATCGCGCCGAGGTTCTTGGTCGGATAGAAGCTGAAGGCGGCGGCATCGCCCCACGCGCCGGCCCTGCGCCCGGCGATCGCGGCGCCGTGCGCCTGGGCGCAGTCCTCGACGACGCTCGCGCCCCCGCGACGGGCCACCGCCACAATCGCGGCCATGTCCGCCGGATTCCCGTACAGGTGCACCGGGACCACCGCCTGGATCGCGGCGCCGGCCGCGAACCGGGCCGCCAGCGCGGCCGGCGACATCAGCATCGTCGCCGGGTCGATCTCCACGAACACCGGCTCCGCGCCGATCTGCTCGATCGCCGCCGCGGTTGCGCTGACGGTGTTCGCCACCGTGGCCACGGCGTCCCCGCGCCGCACGCCCACGGCGCGCAGCGCCAGCTCGAGCGCCTCGGTGCCGTTCGCCACGCCCACCGCGTGTCCTCCGCCCAAATACACGGCGAACTCGGACTCGAACGCCTCGACCTCCGGGCCGAGGATGTAGCGGCCGCTCGTCAGCACGCGCTCGACCGCCGCGCGAATCGCGTCGGCGTGCGCGCAAAATCCGGCCCGGGGGTCGGCGGTCAGCAGGGTCGGATCAGCCATGGTCGAACGGGCGGCGCGCTGCAATTCGCTTGCCTGAAACGGGGGAATGCAACCCGGTCACGATGCGCGGGAGACCCGACCGGCGACAACGGGAAAATACGCGGCGCGCGAAATGGCGCCTGCGCTCACATTGGACTTGCGCCGGTGTTCCCGAGCGCATGTACCGGACGAGCCCCACCCCTTCCAGCTCGGTCGACCGCGTGTTTTCCTCGTCTCATCTCCGTCGTTTCGGCCCGATCGCTGCGCTCGCCATCCTGACGTTCGCGATCTGGTGCGCCGCGACCGGACGCTGGTCGGTCGAAGCGTGGGCGACGCCGCTGCAGCTTCACGGCGATCCGATGGAAATCTACGCGCGGGTCCGCGCCGCGGCGGAGGACCTGACCGCGCCGCTGTCGGGTTACTCCCATCTGCCGCGGCTGGGCGCACCGTTCGGCGCGGACTGGACGCGCTATCCCGTCTCCGACCGGGTCGTGTTCACGTTGCTGGGATTGGTCGCCCGCGCGACCGGCGTGTTCGCCGCCGTGAACCTCGCGATGGTCGTGGTCCACTTCCTCGACGCCCTGGCCTTCTACCTCTGCGCGCGGTTCCTCCGCTGGCGCTGGGAGTGGGCGCTCGCGACGGCGCTGCTCTTCACCTTCTGCAGCTACAATTTCCGGTGGAGCGTCACCGTCTCGTTCTCGCTCAGCTTCGTCGTTCCGCCGCTGCTGCTCCTCTGCGGCTGGATCGCGCGGCCGGCGCCCGCGGTCGCGGTGCGCGGCTGGACCTGGCTCGCGCTGGTGATCGGCGTGTGGCTCGGCGGCGCCAACCCCTACCTGGGATTCTTCGGCGTGCAGCTCGCCGTCGGCGCGGCCATTCTCCAGCTCGCCCGGCGGCGGGAGTTCGCCCGCTGGCGCGCGGGCGTGACGGTCGCGGTCGCCGCGGCGGTGTCGTTCCTCCTGCACAATGGCGCGTACTTCCTCGGCGACGGCGGAGTTTCCCGGTTGGCGCTCTCCCGCAATTATGCCGGTTCCGAGATCTATGCCCTGAAACTCGCCGACCTGGTCGTCCCGCCCGAGCAGCACCCGCTCGCCGCCCTCGACGCGATCGGACGCGCCTACCAGGCCCAGTCCGCGCTGCGCACCGAGTTCTTCGTCAATTACCTCGGTGTCTTCGGCATGCTCGGGCTGGCGATCCTGCTTGTCCGGGCCGCGCGCGGCCTGATCCGGCGCCACGGCCGGCCGGTGCCGGACGCGTTTCTCGGCGTGATGTGGACGGCGCTGTTCTCCGCGGTGGGCGGCGTGAATTCGCTGCTCGCCCTGGCCGGGCTGGACATCTTCCGCGCCAGCAATCGCAACAGCATCTTCATTCTGGTGTGGGCGTTGTTCGCGCTCGGAAGCTGGTGCCAGCGTCGCTGGCGCGCCGGCCCCCCCGTCCTGCGGTACGGGATCCCGGCTTTGGTGGCGGCAGTCGGGGTGCTCGACTCGCTGCCGAACCTGGCCGCCCGGCGGATGCTCGAGGCGAATGCCGCGCGGGTGAAGGACGAGCGCACGTTCGTGGCTTCGCTGGAAGAGCGGCTCGGGCCGGACGCCGAGGTGTTTCAGATTCCCTCCACCGTGTTTCCCGAGGCCGGCGTGGTCGCGTCGATGAGCGACTACGAGCACTTCATGCCTTACCTGTTCTCGAAGACGCTGCGGTTCTCCTACGGCGCCCTGCGCGGGACGCCGGAATCACGCTGCCTGCGCGCCCTGGGCCGGCTGCCCGCCCCCATGCTCAAGGAGCAACTCGAACTCGCCGGGTTCCACGCGATCTGGATCAACCGGCGCGGGTTGCCGGAACACGGCAACGGTCTCGTGAAGGAACTGCGGGCGCTTGGGCTGGAGCAGGACCCGCAGATCCTGTTGCCGGAGATCGAAGTGTTCCTGCTGAAACCGGCCGCCCGGCCAAAGCCCCTCGAACTCACGGACACGAATCTGTACGAGCCGTGGGACATCATCGGAAAACTCACGCAGCCACGGCTCGTGGTGTTCGACGGCTGGTACGACTTGGAGCGCGACGGCGGCCGGACCTGGCGATGGGCGCGGGACGTCGGGACCGGCGGCATCCGCATGCCCCGCTCCGCGATTGTCGAGCTGAGTTTTTGGGCGTACAGCCTTTCGCCCGGACAGATCGTGGTGACTTCCGACGGCCGCGAGGTTTACCGCCGGCCCATCTCGCCCACGACCCGCGACGAGCGCACGATCCGGTTGGTCCTGGGACAGGGCCGGCACACGGTCGAGTGGCGGTTCACCGGGCGCGTGACGCATCCGCCCACCAGCGACGATCGTCAGCTCGGATTCGCCATCGAGAACCTGCGCCTGACCGAGCTGGAATGCCTGCCGCCAGCGTCGCCCGGCAATCCATCGCCGGCGGCGACCAGCCAAAACGAAAAGCCGGCGCGGCCGGCGGAGTGAGGTCGGATCGACCGGTCGCCGGCCGCGGCGGCACGCCCGGATCCGCCCTCACGCGCGGATGGCGCTCGCCAGGACCGAACAGCCGACCGGCAGCCGGAGGCCAGCCGCAATCCAGGCGCGCTCGAGCGACATGGCGGCCCGGAAGCCAGCTTCGACCGGGCGCGGGTAGAGCCGCACGTCGCTGCCCGAAGCGGGCGGCGGCAGGAGTTTTCGTCGCGCCCAGACGAGCGGCAGCGGCAGCGTGTTCCAGTGCGTCGCCCGCACGCTTCCGAAACCCGCGGCCGCGAGCTTGCCCGCCACTTCGCGCCAGGTGTAGCGGCGCTGGCCGTGAACCGTGACATCGTGATACGATCGAAGCCACCGGTGCGCCGGAACGTTGACCACGAGCGCGCCGCCCGGACGCAGCACGCGAAAAAACTCGCGCAGCGCGGCGGCATCGTCCGGCAGGTGGTAAAGCACATCGGCGGAGACGACCGCGTCGAAGCTCGCGTCCGGAAAAGGCAGGGCCAGCACCGAGCCTTCCACGATCCGGGCCCGGCACCGTTCCCGGGCGAGGGCGCAGGCGAGCGGTTCGAGGTCGACGCCGGTCCACCGCCATCCGGGATGCCGCGGCATCATCCGCCGGATGAATCCTCCCGTGCCGCAGCCCGCATCGAGCACGTTCGCCCCGGCCGGCAGGTCGCGCGAAATCAGCTCGCGCTCCAGATGGGCGTGCAGCGCCCGATAAAACCACATCCCGTCCTCGGCCGCTGCCATGCGGTGGTATTCCGCGGGTTCCACCGGCGCATCGAAGCTGGCGGATAAAGCTTTGCCAAGACAAACGCCGCCGACTTCGCTTGCCACACTTCATGCGTCCGCCCAGCCCAGTCCATGCCGCCGGCGGTTCGTGGAGAGCGCACAGCCACTCCGGCCTGTTCTTCGACGAGTTCGCCACCAATTCCGCGTGGATTCGCGACGAGGCGCACCTGCAGCTACCTCCGAGCGAGGGTGTGACCTTGCTTCGGCTGCAGGGTGAATTCCGGCGTCATCCGGACGCGCGTGGGGTCGAGCAGGCGGCGCCGGCGCTGGAATGCCGCCTCGACGGCCAGCGGCTGCACCGGCTCACCGGCTTCGCCCCGGGCCCGTTCGAGTTCGAAATTCCGCTTTCGCCCGAGGCCGCGCTGCGGGGACCGCGAATCACGCTGCGCCTGGGCGGGACGGGCTGGACCAACTTTCTCGCCTGGCTCGGCCGGCTCACGCGACTCGGTCCGCTCCAGCGTTTTCGTCCGCAGAACAAGAACCGCCAGCTCCGGATCCTTCGGCTCACGACCGGCGACGGCGAGGTGATCTGCGACTTCAGCGTGCGGCTGGCGCCGTTCTCGATGGCGTATGCGCGCCACCACGCCCGCTACGAGTGCAACATCGTCGGATTTCTGACGGCCGAGCTCGGGGTCGGCGAGTCGGCGCGTTGCATGGTGCGCGCCGCGGACGCCGCCGGCATCACCACGGCGCTCGTCCCGCTGAAGCTGAACTGCCTGAACCGCCAGGAGGACACGACGTACGCGGACCGGCTGCAGGACGAGAATCCGTTTCGCGTGAACGTGATTCACGTCGATGCGCCGGCGGCCCGCGACATCGACCACCACCACGGCGCGCAATTTCGCGCCGGCCGGTACAACATCGGATACTGGGCGTGGGAGCTGACCGAGTTTCCCGATGCCTGGGTGCCGAACTTCGCGTATTTCGAGGAGATCTGGGCGCCGAGCGAGTTCACGCGCGAGGCGATCGCCATGAAATCCCCGCGACCCGTCCTCGCGATGCCGCACGCGATCGCGTTCGAACGCCCGGCCAAACCGGATCGGGCGCGGTTCGGGCTGCCGCCGGACAAGTTTCTGTTCCTGGTGCTGTACGACCTGAACTCCTATTCCGTACGCAAGAATCCCGCGGCCGCCGTCGCGGCGTTTCGCTCGTCCGGCCTCGCGGGCCGCGGCGCCGCGCTCGTGATCAAGATTCAGAACGTGGCGGAAAACCCGGCGGACTATGCCGCGTTGCAGGAAGCCGTGCGGGATTTGCCCGGCACCGTCCTGCTCGCCGGCACCCTGCCCCGGCGCGAGGTCTACCAGCTCGAGGCCGCCTGCGACTGCTTCGTTTCGCTCCACCGGTCAGAAGGCTTCGGCCTCGCCATCGCCGAGAGCATGTACCTGGGAAAGCCCGTCATCGCGACCGACTGGTCCGCAACCGCCGAATACGTCAACGAGCGCACGGGCTGCCCGGTCCGGTACACGCTGGCCGCGATCGACCAGACCCGCGGCCCCTACACGAAGGGCCAGCTGTGGGCCGAGCCGGACGTCGCGCACGCCGCCGCATGGATGCAGCGCCTGTTCACCGATCCTGCGCTCGCGCGGCAGCTGGGAGCCGCGGGGCGCGCGGCGATCGAGGAGCGGTTTTCGCCGGCCGTGATCGGGGCGCGTTATCGCCGCCGGCTCGAGTCGATCGCGACGTTCTGAATCGGCGGTTGTTGCCCGCCCGAAATCCGGCCGGCCGCACACGCCGCGGAAGATGTGGCCGCCGCAAAGCCGCCCGGCCACAATGTCATGCAATGTATGACACTGCCGCCGCCCCGGCCCACCAACACGAACGGCGGAACGTGTACCTCGATGGCTCGGAGAGCCGGTTTCGCTCCGGCCGGGCTCAGTGCACGCTGTCGGACTTTGGCTGTCGGTCCGGGTGGGGACGGCTGTCGTACTTTGGCGGCTGGTCCCCATGGCTGTTGGACTGCGACCGGCGAACACATCTCCCAAGTGCTTCGCCGACATGCGCGGCAGGATGGAGGGACCGGCTCCGTCCGGTCCGCGAAGGTCGCTCGACGTTCTCGGACGACACGGAGGTCGTCCCTCCATCGATGCCGTCCGCGGTCTCGCGATGCAGCCGAAGTCGCCGACTGACGTTGGCCAAAATGCCGGGCCGGGCTCGGCCAGCCAGGCTGCATCACGGCGACAGGCCGCCCGCCTCGATCACGCGTTGACTTCCGCTTATCGCGGCGGGCTTCGCCGCCGCAGCCGCACGTCGAGATCGCGGACGGAGAACGCGAGACGCCGGGGGTCGTTCCTTCCGGCGGGGACCGGCGGCCGGTCGGTGCCGACGATCAGCCGGTTGTCTCCGGGCGAAAGCACGATGTCCGGCAGGTCGACCCGGGGGCCGTTGTGGCCGATCACACCGCTCCAGAGTTCCACCCCGTTGCGGGTGACCGTCGCCCGCCGCCGGTCCGCACCATCGAGGAAAAAGGAAACGGAGGCGACCACCGGGACCGGTTGCGGGTTCACGATCGCGAAGCCGGCGGTGACCGGCGACCAGCGCCAGTACCGGCCATGGCCCCGCTCCGCGTCGTACCAGCGATCGTCGAACTCCACCCGGGCGGCTTGCGTCCCGCCCGCATTCACCAGCAGGTCGGCCGCGCCCCCGAGTCCGAACCCGAGCCCTGGCGTCGGGGCGAGATACACCGGCGCCGCCAGCAGCGACAGGTTGCCGAGCACGAAAACCGCGATCCACCGGCGCGTCCGCGGCACGAGGACGTTGAAAGCCATCTGCATCGGGAGCAGCACGCGCGGGGCCGCGCCGGGATGACCCGCCCAGACCGCCGAGCCGAGCAGCGCCATCAGCACCGCGAAGGTCACGCCCACCCGCCACCATGCCTCGGCCGGCCGGGGCCGGAGCAGCAGGAAGCAAAACTGCGTCGTCAGCGCCACGGTCGCGAGCAGCTCCGCCACTGCCCATCCGCCCGGTCCGCGCGGCGGGAGCACCTCGGCGATCACCTGCCGCCAGTGCACCAGGAACGACACCAGCGGCACGCCGAAATTCTTCATCCCCACATCGACCGCCGGCCCGATCCGCAGGTGAAGGTACCAGAGCCAACCGGCGAGCGGCGCCGCCACCAGCACCGCCTGCAACGCGAGCCGCCCCAGCGGGCGTTTCCCCCGCTCCTCCGGCCGGACGAGAGCCGCTGCCGCCAGCAGGTTGGTTTCGCGCGCAAGTCCGGAAATCGCGAAGACGCCCGCGGCCAGCCAGCGGCGGTTGCTTTCGAGACACCACACCCCGAGGCAGATCAGCAGGAGACTGGGACCGTCGACCAGCGCGAGGTCCACGCTCTGACACATTCCGGCGCCCAGCAGCACGCCCGCCCACCTCGCCAGGTTGTCCCAGCGGTTCGGCGGAAACCAGTGCAGCAGCAGGACGGCGAGCAGCCCCCACGCGACGAAGTTCTGCGTCACGAAAACCGCGAATATGTCCGCCGGCCGGCCGCGGCCGAGCACGTAGGCCGTCCAGCACAGCAGGATTCGCCGCGCGCGGTACGGCAGATTGTCGATCGCCTCCGACAATTCCGGCCGGTCCGGCAACGGATGCATCGCCAGCTGGACGTAGTATTGCCCGTCGTAACCTTCGCCCGCGCGCTCCCGCAGGACGTTCAACGCGCGGATCTCGGCGACCTCCGGCTGCTGCGCGGCAAAATGCACCAGTTGGTTGAACCCGAGCCCCGGATCATGCAACCGCACCATCGCCCAGGCCAGCAGCCCCGCCACGGCGAGATAAGCGAGCCACCGCGCGGCACGGGGTCCGGACCTGTGCGCGTCGGCGTTCACCGCGGACATCGCTGGCGCGGGAGGGCAACGCCCGAACAGGGCCAGGACCATCGGAGGCGCGGATCTCGCGGAGCAGGCATTTTCGTTTTGTGCTGGCGTCGCAACCTAGTAGACCGTTGCGCCTCGACAACGAAAATGCCGCCGGGAGAAAACAAGTGCGCGGTTCGCAGCGTATCCGTCCCGCCCCGCGTCCTCCGCCTTCCCGGCGCGGCGTGGGTCGCGGCCGGACTCCTGCTGCTCGCGCTTTACCTCGGTTTTCTCGTGCGCCACGGAGCCTATTTCGCCACGGACGCGGACGCCTCCGGATACTTCAACGCCGCCCGTCAGCTACGCGACGGTCCGCTGGTCGGGACGGTCCGGCCGATCGCCGGCCTGCCCCGTCCAGGGTGGAATCCGTATTACCAGCAGCCACTCGGATATCGCGTCGACCCGGAGACGGGGCGGATCGCGACCAGCTATCCGGTCGGTTATCCGCTGCATCTGCTGGTGGCCGGCTGGTTCGTGGGCCTGGACCGGGCGGCACGGGTCGTGAACCTGGGACTCACCGTCGCCGCCGCCCTGCTGATGATCGGGCTCGGGCGCGAATTCGGACTTTCGTCGGCGTGGTCGGCCGCCGGTGCGGCGCTGCTGTTGTGCTGTCCGCTGTTCGTGATCGGCGCGCTGCAGCCGATGAGCGACATGCCCGCGACCGTGTGGTGCATGGCGACCCTCTGGCTCGCACTCCGGGCGCGCGGGCGCCCGGCGTGGACCTTCGGCGCGGGCGTGGCGCTCGGAGTCGCCGTTCTGGTGCGCCCTTCGGACCTGCTGCTGGCGCCAGTCGTCGCGATCGTCCTCGGCGGGCGTTGGCGCGCCGGGGCGGCGTTCATCGCCGGCGGCGTGCCGGCGGCCGCATTCCTGGCGTGGTACAACCATACGCTGTACGCCTCGGCGGTGGCTTCCGGATACGGACCGTTCTGGAGACTGTTCCGTTTCGAGTATGCCGGGCACAATGCGCTGCATTTCGGGCGGTGGATGCGCCGGCTGCTCTCGCCCGCAATTCTTCTTCCCGCGCTCGCGCTGCCCCTGGTCCGCGGCCAGGGGCGCCGCCACCTGCTGCTGGCCGCGTGGGCCGCCGTGATTCTCGGATTCTATCTCTTCTACTATCATTCCGGGGAAACGTGGTGGTACCTGCGCTTCATCCTGCCGATGTTCCCCGCCGTCATTCTGGCGGCCCTGATCGTCGGACAAGCCGTCACCGAGCGATGGAGACGCGGTCGGCCGTGGATCGCCGCCGTTGCGCTCGCGGTGCTGGCGTTCGCGCTTGGATCGGAGGCCACGCTCACGCACCGCCTCGGCCTCGCGTTCACCTCCACTTCCGCCCGGCCGTATTTGAAAGCCGTTGGCTGGATGCGCGCCCTGGCGCCGGCGGACGCCATCGTGGTCCAGATGCAGTTGAGCGGCTCGTTCGCGTACTACACGAACTTCACCCTCGCCCGCTGGGATCTGATGACGCCGGCAGCGTGGACCGCGCTCCGGAGCGCGGCCCGGGCGGCCGGCCGGCCGATCTACGCGACGCTGTTCGATTTCGAAGAGACGGAGGCGCTGGCCAGACTCCCGGGCGACTGGAAACGAGTGGCGCGGCTCGAGCGCGTCGACATCTGGGAGCTTCCCGAAACGGCGCGGTGAGGTCCCGGGGCCGCGATTCGTCACTCCCGGTCGCGCCCGCGGAACCGATCGAGCCTTGCAGATTTCGCACCCGCCCCTCCACAGTCTTCCTCTCGTCGGGCACGCCGGGCGTGCCGATTCTCCATCCGCCTGCTTCTCGATGAATCCGCTGGAAAACTGCCTGCTGCTGCTGACCCTGCCCGCCGCCCTGGCGCTGGCCGGATACTGGCTGGCCGCCCGCCTGACCTCCGCCGTGGCGGCCGAACGCATCGCCGTCGCCGTGCTCGCCGGGCTTTGCGTGCTGCTGTGGAACGTCGCCAGCGTCGGTTTTTATCGGCCGCTCGCCGGCGGCTGGGCCTGGCTCTGCCTCTGGCCGATCGCACTGACCGTGGCGGATCGCCGCACCCGCTCCGCCGTGCTCGCCGACATTCGCGCCCTGCTCCGGCACCGCCGCGGCGGCCTGGCGCTGGCGCTGGGCGGCGTGTTCATCGTGTTCCTGCTCTGGCCGCTGCTGAGCCGCCCTTCGCTCGTCTACTACGACGGCACCAGCAATCACGATGCATTCTTCTGGATCTCCTCCGCCGAACATCTCAAGCGCCACACGTACATGGAACTGCCGGTGACGAGCGCGACGCGCCCGTTCACCAACACGACGCCGGTGATCATCGGCTGGCATCCGGGCTGGGGGCGAATGGGGGCTGAAGGACTGCTGGCGCTGAGCTCGTCGATCGTCGGGCTGGCGCCGCTGAAGCTGTATCTCGCGGCCGCAGCGAGCCTGTTCGTGGCGTGGCTGGCCGCGGTCTATCTTGCCGCGCGGACTTTCCTGATCGGCCGGCTGCGGTTGGTCACGATGGTCGCGCTGGTCCTGCTGCAGCCGGTGTTCGTTTTCTTCCATGGGAACGCCAACCTTCCCAACCTGGTCGGCGCGCTGACCGCCGCCGCCGTGGTGATCGCGCTCGAGCGTGCCCTTCGCCCCGAGCCGCCCCGCTGGCCCTGGCTGGTGCTGGTCGCGCTGGGTATCCACGGACTGCTTTGCTCGTATCCGGAGATGCTGCCATTCGTGGCGCTCCCGGCCGGTCTGCTTTGGCTGCGCCGCTGGTGGGCGGCCGGGCCGCGCGCGGCCTGGCGTCCGGCCGGTCTCGCCCTCCTCGCCGTGGCCGCGGGCGGGCTGCTCAACCCCGCCTCGAGCATCCGTGGCGTGCAGGGGTTCATCCTGTCGTTCGACACCGCCCGCGCCAATCTCGCCTGGGCGAACCTGTTTGAACCGCTCTCGGCCGCCGAGTACGTCCCCGCGCTCGCGACCCTGGCGGTCGTCGGATGCAAGAACCTCGGGACAATCCTCGGCACCGCCGCGAGCGTGGCGCTGCTCGTCGGCGCGGTGCTGGCGATCCGTCGTGCCCGCGACCGCGTCGGCACGCTGGTCACGCTCACCGGCGCGGCCGCACTCCTCGCGTACACGCTGGCGACCGGTTTCAATTACGGCTGGCAGAAGACCGTCCAGTTCGGCGGCGCCTTCTGGGTCGCGGTCGCGCCGGTCGCAATCGTGCAGGCGTACGCCGTGGCCGCTCCGGCCGGCCGCCGGCTTCGCCTGCTGGCCCGCACCGCGCTCGCCGGCGTGCTGCTCCTGTTCGCCCATGCCACCCTCACGAACTTCCTCGACGGCCAGAGGTGGTCGCGGGGCAAGGTGCTCACACACGACTGGTTCACCTTGCGCGATTATGCCCGCGACCACCTGCGCGACCAGCCGGTGCTCGTCGACGGAGCCAGTTTTCGCATGGCGTTTTTTCACGGGATGTGGGCGACCTATTTCCTCCGCGACAGCGACGTCTACTACGCCGCCCGCGGCCACGAGAACGGCGGATACCTGCGTGACACGGTGAAGCACGAGGGGCGCGACCCCGTGCCGCCGGTGGCGGCGTATCTTGTTGGCCGGGATTGGGCCGATGCGTTCGACGGCGACTCCCGGCACCTGCTGGACGGCGACACGTTCGCGCTGCTGCAAAACGCCAACCGCGTGACCGGCTGGGAGGGCATGGACCCGGAAAACGGCCTGCCGCTCAACGCCGGTCCGCGGATCACGTTCGACGTCATCCCGCATTCGCCGGCCACGTTTCAGCTCACGGTCGTGCCGCGCCGGCGCCAGAACACCGCCCGCGCGACCTGGCGAATCACCCGGCGGGTCGACGGGCTGCCGCCGTTCGCCGCGCAGGTCGCCGGCCCGCCCCCGTGGCGCATCGAGGCCCCGCTCGCCCCCGGCAAACTGAATTCGATCGAGATTGTCGCCGACCCGCTGCCTGCCCCCGATCCGCTGCCGCCGTTTTCCGTGAAGGCGATCCGGATCGTCGGCCGGAAGTGACCATGCTGCTGCTCGACCTGACGCATACGAGCCACAGCCCCGCGCGCACCGGCATTCAGCGGGTTGCGCGGGCCCTGCGCGATCACCTCGGCGGCGACGCGGTCCCGGTCACGCGCGACCCTTTCCTCGGGGCGTGGCGGAAACTGCAGCCCTGGGAGGAACGGCGCCTGTCCGACAGCCAGGGCCGCGCCATCCGCCGGACCAAGTGGCCGGCCCGGGTGAAGTGGCGCGGCTGGTTCCAGCAGGCGCTCGGGCGCACCGCCGGGCACGCCCTGGCCGGCGAATTCTCCGGTCTGATCGAGCCGGAGCTGTTTTCCGCGCGCGTGGCCGGTGATCTGGGCGCGCTCTTCGCCCGGGTCCGCGGTCCGCGTGTCGCCGTGTTCTACGATGCGATCGGCCTGCGGCATCCCGAGCTGACCCCGGCCGGCACGGTCGCGCAGTATCCGGCCTACCTGCAGGAACTGCTCCGGTTCGACGGCATCGCCGCGATCTCGGCCGATTCGCGGGATTCGCTCCTTGGATACTGGAAGTGGCTCGGCGCGCCGGAACCTCCGCCGGTCGCCGCGATTTCGCTGGGGGTGGATCCCCCGCGCGCCCCGCCGCCCGCAGGCACCGCCCCGGCGATTCCGGTCGTGCTTTCCGTCGGCACGCTCGAGGGCCGCAAGAATCACCTCGCGCTGCTCGACGCGGCCGAGCGCCTGTGGGCCGCCGGCCGGCAGTTCGAATTGCGGCTGATCGGGCATCTGAACGACACGGGCCAGGCGGCGCTCGCCCGCGTGCACGAACTGCAGGCGGCGGGCCGCCCGCTGCGGTACGACGGCCCGGCCACCGACGACGCCATCGCCGCCGCGTACGCGGAGTGCGCCTTCACCGTTTATCCCTCGTTCCGCGAGGGCTTCGGCCTGCCGGTGATCGAAAGCCTCGTGCGCGGAAAACCGTGCGTGTGTTCCGGCCATGGCGCGCTGGGGGAAATCTCGCGCGGCGGCGGGTGCGTGCCCCTCGCCGCCGTCGGCCCGGCCGAGCTCGCATCGGCGATCGCGCGGCTGCTTGATGCCCCCGGCGAGCGGGCCGCGCTGGCCGCCGCGGCGGCGCGACGGACGTTCAAGTCGTGGCACGAGTACGCTCGCGAACTCACCGACTGGATGCTAGCGCTTCACCGCCGATAGCTCCTGCGATGCTGCTGCTCGACCTCTCCCACACGAGTCACACCCGCGCCCGAACCGGGATTCAGCGCGTCGCCCGGTCGCTGCACGCCGCGCTTGGATCCGACGCGACGGCCATCTGCTACGATCCGTACGCGGCGCGCTGGCGACGCCTCGAGCGCTGGGAGCAGGACGGGCTCGCGGCGGGCAGCGTGGCACGGCGCCGTTCCGCGCGGTGGCCGCTGCGGGCACGGCTGGCCGGCCGCTTGCACCGCTGGTTCGCGACCGCCGCGGAACCGCTGCCGGCCGATGCGGGCCTGCTCGTGCCGGAGGTGTTCTCCGCCGCCGTCGGCCGCGCCCTGCCGCCGCTGCTGCGCCAGCTCGGCGGCCCGCGGGTCGCCGTGTTTCACGATGCGCTGGCGCTGCAGTTTCCCGAGCTCACGCCACGGAAAACGGTCGCGCGTTTTCCCGCCTACCTCCGTGAACTGCTGATGTTCGACGGCGTGGCCGCCATTTCCGAAGCCTCGCGCCAGGCGCTCGCCGGATATTGGGCCTGGCTGGGCGAGACCTCCCCGCCGCCGATCGCCGTCCTGCCGCACGGCATCGAGGCGCCGGTGTCCGCCCGCGGGCCGGTCCCCGCGGGACCGCCCGTCGTGCTCTGTGTCAGTTCGATCGAACCGCGCAAGAACCACGCCGTCCTCCTCGACGCCTGCGAACAGCTCTGGCGCGAGGGACTCGATTTCCAGTTGCGCCTGATCGGGCTGGCCGGGCCGGACGCCGGTCCGGTTCTCGACCAGATCCGCCGGCTGCAGACCAGCGGACGGCCGCTGCGCCACGACGGACCGGTGGACGAACCGGCGCTCCAGGCGGCGTACGCCGGCTGCACGTTTTCGGTCTACCCTTCCCGCGCCGAGGGCTTCGGGCTGCCGGTGGCCGAGAGCCTCGCCTACGGCAAGCCCTGCGTCTGCTCGGGACGCGGGCCGATCGGCGAAATCGCCCGCGACGGCGGATGCCTGATGCTCGACGAGCTGGATGCGGCCCGCATCGCCGCCGGACTGCGGCGGCTGCTGACCGACCGCGCGGAATGTTCCGCCCTCTCCGGGGCGGCTTCGCGCCGCGTGTTTCGGTCCTGGGCCGAAGCCGCGGCCGCACTCACCGCGTGGATGCACACCCTGCCACGGCGGTGAAGATGAACCGCGTGCTCCTCGCGATCTGTCTCGCGATCGCGGTCGCGGGAATCGGATGGACGGGCTGGGACATGTTCGGCCCCGGCCATCGGCCCATGCTCCAGGGCTGGGACGACAGCTATTACTATTTCTGGCTGCCCTCGGTGGTGATCGACCACGACGTCGACTTCACCAACCAGCTGCTCCACAGCCGCACGATCAACCCGGCGGATCGCGACGCCGCGCTCGCGGCGCCGCGCACGGCGACCGGCCTCCCGGCCAACAAGTATCCGCCCGGATGGGCGCTCGGCAGCCTGCCTTTCTTTCTGGCGGCACACCTCGTCGCCCCGGCCGGCGCGACCGGATTCGAACCCGTCTATCTCGTCGCGGTCTGGCTGGGTCAGGCGCTGTACGCCGTGCTGGGACTGTGGCTCGCGGTCAAGATCCTCAGCCGCTACCTGCCGCGGCCGGTCGCGCAGCTCGCGGTGCTGGGCGGGTGGCTGGCCAGCCCGCTGGTCTATTATCAGACGGCGCGGCTGTCGATGAGCCACAGCCAGGTGTTCGTCCTCGCCGTCGCCGTCTTCTGGCTGTCGTTGAAAATTCGTGACGGCGACTCGCGCAGACGCACCTGGTTGCTGCTGGGCCTGTGCTCGGCCCTGCTGGTCGCAACCCGGAACCTCTGCGTCGTGTACCTGGCCGCTCCGGCGCTGCTGGTCACGCCCCGGCTGCGCTCGATGCGCGCGGTGGCGTGTCTCCTGGCGGGCGCGATCGGACCGGTCGCCATCCAGCTGGCGGCCTGGAAGGCGCTCTACGGCTCGTGGCTGGCCTATTCGTACGGCGGGGAGCGTTTCGATTTCCGCCACCTGCATTTGCTCGAGGTGCTGTTTTCGCCCCGGCACGGCTGGTTTTACTGGCACCCGCTGATGCTCGTCGGAATCGTGGTGTTCGCCGGCTGGGCCTGGCGCCGACCGGAGGGCCGGGGCTGGCTCGTGTCGCTCGCCCTCGTCGCGGTGCTCAACGCGGCCTGGCCGATGTGGTGGCTCGGCTCGTCCTTCGGCCAGCGGGGTTTCGAGGTCCCGGTGTTCTTTGCCATGCTCGGACTGGGCCTGCTGTATGGGAGATGCGGAGATCATGCCGGCTGGCGGCGAACGCTGCTGGCGGTTTCGGCGCTGGCCATCGCCTGGAACCTCATGCTGTTCAGCCTCTTTCTCACCCAGCGAATCCCCCGCGAAGCCCCCGTGCGCTACGCCGACGCGGCGCGTGCCTGCCTGCGCTGGGCGGAGGGCGTCCGTTAGCGGGTCCGCTCGCTGCCGCGAAGGGCTTTCGGTTTGCCAACCCCCGGGGCGCACCTACCGTCGGCCCTCAATCCATGGCGCTATCATTTTTCGTCCGAGAAAAAAAAGGCATCCTCGCCCGCTGCCGCGACGATTACGCCACCAAGATGCGGCTGCGCTACGCGCCGTATTACCACGCCATGGATTCCCAGCAGGGGACCACCGTGAAGCTGGAGGGGCGCGAGATGATCATGCTTTCGAGCAACGATTATCTCGGGCTGTCGTTCCATCCGCGGGTGATCGAGGCCGGGCGGGCCGCGCTGCTCAAGTGGGGCACCAGCACCACCGGCGCGCGGCCGTCGAACGGTTCGCGCAAGTACCACGTGCAGCTCGAGGAAAAACTCGCCGCCTTCCTTGGCCGCGAGGCGTGCCACATCCATGCGGCCGGCTATCTGTCCTGCCTCTCGAGCGTGGCCTCGTTCGCGCAGAAGGGCGACATCATCTACGCCGACAAGAACATTCATTCCTGCCTGTGGGACGGCATCCGGCTGTCGATGGCGACCGTCGAGCGGTTTTCGCACAACAGCCCGGATGATCTGCGCAGCGTGATTGTCGCCACGAACTCCGACGTCCCGAAGATGCTCGTGATGGAGGGCGTGTATTCGATGGAAGGCCACATCGCGCGCATGCCGGAGCTGATCGACATCGCCGACGAGTACAGTTGCTTCTCGGTCGTGGACGACGCCCACGGTTTCGGCGTGCTGGGCCGGCAGGGCCGCGGCACCGTGGACCATTTCGGGCTCACCGAGCGCGTCGATGTGATCTGCGGCAGCCTCTCGAAATCGCTCGCCAGCACCGGCGGATTCGTCGCCGCCTCGCGCGAGGTGATCGACTTCCTGCGGTCCCATTCCAAACAGACGATCTTCAGCGCCGCCATCAGCCCGTCGCAGGCGGCGTGCGCCGAGGCTTCGCTCGAGGTCATGCAGACGGAGCCGCAGCACCTCGAGAAGCTCTGGTCGAACACGAAGAAGTACCGCGCGATCCTCAAGGGCTTGGGGCTGGATCTCTGGGGCAGCGAGACCCCGGCCGTGCCGATCGTGCTCGGCTCGAAGGAGCGGGTGTATCCATTCTGGCGCGCCCTGATGGACAAGGGCATCTTCACCGTCATGTCGATCGCGCCCGCCGTTCCCGCCGGCAAGGATCTCATCCGCACCGCGATTTCCGCGATGCACACCGACGAGCAGCTCGAAACGATCGCCGCAGCGATGGCCTACGCCGTGAAGCGGCTGTGAGCCGCCGTCAGGCCGGGCTCTTCGGCGCCGCGTCCGGCGATCGGAGGACCGCCTGCCGGTTCATTTCCAGGCACTGCTCGAACAGGTTCTCGCCCTTCACCTTCGAGGCGAAACCCTGCTGCACGACGGCGACGCCTCCCACCACGGCGTACTTGACTCCGCGGGCGTCGAGATTGCGGCAGGTCTCCGCCAGCTCGCGCTCGTTCTGAGGCGGCGGCGGGAAACCCATGGGGCGACCGATCGAGGCCGCCGGGTCGCCTGACGAATCTGGACGCGTCACGTTCATCGACTTCGGCACGAGTTGAACGCAATCGCCGGCCCAGGTCCAGCAAGGAAACACGCCGCCCGCAGCCAGTTGCGGCACCCGGCCCAAGCACCCCGATTTCGGCGCCCGGATTTTTCGGACCCGCCGGGGCGATCGGTTGACCGGCGCGCCGTCCATTCGCGGCCGCGCCCCCTTTCCTACCCCAGTCCGGCGCGCAGCACCGCGGCCGCCTCACGCCAGGTCGGCAGCGGACGGGCGACCGCCTCGCCGCGCAAACGCCCCCACTCCGCATCGTCCGCGAGCATCCGCCCAAGCGCCTCGCGCCAGGCGGCGCGGTCACCGGTCGGCACGAGCACGCATCCGCCGCCGTCCGCATTTTCGCGCAGCACCGGCAGGTCGCTGCCCACGCAGGGCACGCCGTGCCAGAGCGACTCGAGCAGCGGCAGCCCGCAACCCTCGGCAATCGTCGGGCAGACCGTCGCGCGCACCCTGCGAAACAGCTCCTCGAGCCCCGTGTCGCCCAGGGTGGCATGGTGATGCAGGCCCGGCCAGCTCCGGCGCAGTTCGCGGATGCGGTCCACGATCGGCCGGCCGAAATGGGGATTCACCCGCCCCGCGAGATGCAGCTCGAACCGCTGGCCGGCGCGCCACAGCTCCTCGCAGACGTCGAGCAGGAAAAGCTGGTTCTTGCGGGGCTCGAGGATCCCGACGCACAGCAGCGCCGGATCCCGGTCCGCCGGGCCTCCCGCCACCGCCGCGCGTGGCGTCCGGCTCAGGTCCGAGCCGAGGGGCAGCACCCGCACCGGCGGCGTGGTCTCCAGTTCGAGCCAGCGCCAGTAGCCGAGCAGCTCGTCGCGGCTGGCGGCGGAGATCGCCCAGACCTGGTCGAACGCCGCCAGCAGCTTCATGTATCCGGGATGTCGCGCCACGCTGTGCGGCCAGGTCGTGTGCGGGAATTTCAGCGGTATCGCATCCGCGAACACGGCCGCCGTCCGGCACGGGTGTCCGTGCAGCCAGGCGGAAAACCCGGGGCGCTCCGGTTCGGAGAACAACTCCGTCGTGACGAACCAGTCGGCCGGACCGGCCTGCCCGCGCACCTCGGGCCAGGCCGCCGCGACCGCGCCGGTGCCGAGTTCGTCGCGCAGGCGCTCGCTCAACCGCGCCAGCCCCGACCGGTGCCGCACCGCCGCCGTCCGGGTCACGTCGAAATGGATCATGGGCTGATGGCCTGGCGGAACCGCGCGAGGAGCCGCGCCGCGTTCTGGTGCGCGTCGAAGTTGTCCTCGACCCAGCGGCGCGCCGCGGTGCGCAGACGCTCCGCGAAAACGTCGTCTCCGGCCAGTCGCTGCAACGCGGCGACCCAACGGGGCGCGTCGTCCGGTGCCGCCACGATGCCGGTCGCGCCATCCGTGATCGCCTCGGTCGTCGCCGCCACCGGCGAAGTCACGACCACCACACCGATCGACATCGCCTCCGGGATCACGTTGGGCAGCCCGTCGCGGTCCCCGCTCGCGGCGATCACGCCGGTGTGGAGCATCACGTCGGCCCACGCGAGCTGGCTCCAGACGTCATGCTGCGCGAGATGGCCCATGAACGTGACGTCCGCCGCCACGCCGAGACGGCCGGCCAGCCGCTCGAGCTCCGGCCGGAGCGGCCCGTCGCCGACGAGGCGCGCCTGAAACGGCACGCCGGCCTCGCGCAGCGCGGCGTAGATCCGCATCTGGTGGTCCAGGCCTTTCTTTTCCACCAGCCGGGCGATGCAGATGAGCTGGAGCGGCTCGCGGTGGCGGCGGAGCCGTTTGCAGGCGGGAAGCCGGTCCAGCCCGCGCCGGATGCAGACGATCCGCTCGGGAGGCAGGCCGCGCGCGACCAGCGCCGCGCGCCCCATCTCCGTGGAGGTGTGCACGAAGGCGGCGTCCTGCAGTTTCTCGGTCAGCCACCAGTCTCCACCATGTTCGTACAGGTCGTAGGCATGGGCGGCGGCGCTGAAGCGGTGGCCGTCCAGCCGCCAGAGCAGCCACGCGGCCGTCGCCGGGGCCCCACCCCAGGCCGCATGGACCAGCTCGGGCGGCCGGGCGCGAAACTCCCGCGCGTACAGGCAGGCGAAACCGGCGCCGAGCATGTTCTCCCAGAAATTCAACCAGGACGGCGCGCGGCGGGTCGCCAGCCCCCGCAGCAGCCGCCGCAGCACCTCCGGCCGGCGCCACGACTCATACGGAATCATCCAGAGCAGCGTGAGCAGCCGCCATTTGTTGAACCGGGCCACCGGCACGCCGCGAAACGAGCCGCCGCCGCCCCAGAGCGAATAGAGCCGCAGCTCGACCCCGAGCGCCCGCATCGCGACGATCTCGCGCTGGAGGAAGGTTTCCGTGGCTTGGGGAAACGTGGTGAACAGATAGGCGACGACCGGCGCGGAGGCAGACAAGGTGAAGCCGATTAAACCGCCCGGCCCGCCGCGGCCAAGCGGATTGTCCAGCCGCCGCCATCCGCCTCGACCTCAGGAAAGCAGGACGGATTTGACGCCATTGCCGTTGCCGTTGACCGGCGGGAAGACGCGGCGACGCGGTTTTGCGGCAACCACTTCGTTCGCGAGCCCCACGAGCTCGTCGATCAGGACGGTCGGATCCTCCTCGTAACGCAGCTGGAGAAAGCGCTGGCGGTCGGCCGCGTACGCCTCCGGTTCGGCCAGCCAGCGATCCATGACCCGCTTGAAATCCTCGGGATTCTCGACTTCGTGGCAGCCCGCGCCGTTGTGGAAGAATTTCCACGTCAGCTGCTCCTGCGGCATGATCCCGCCGAAGGCGTTGAACAGGATCGGGCACTGGAAATGCAGCGCCTTCGAACAGGTGGTGGTGCCGCCGCGGGTCACGATCACCTGGCTGACCTGGAGCAGCAGATGGACGATTTCCGAGTAGGCCTCGAGGTAGCAGTTGAAGCCCGGATGCGTGGCGCGCCACTGCACCAGGTCGTTGTAGGTTTCCTTGTTGCGCCCGCAGATCACGATCGCCTGCACGCGCTCGGCGTACGGCAGCAGGACCGGCAGGAGTTCGCGGTGATTGTTCGCGCCGTTGCCGCCGGTCGCGAGAAACACCGTGAAAAGCTCCGGGTTGAGCCCCAGCTTCTTCGTCAGGAAGGCCTGGCGCTCCGCCGGACTGAAGACCTCGAGGTACGCGCGCGGCATCATCAGCGAACCGCGGACGCGGGTTCGCTCCGTCGGCATGCCGCGCTTGACTGCATAGTCCCGCGCGGTCGCAGTGCGCGAAAAATACAGGTCCACCGTCGGCTCGATCCAGTTGCGCGAATAGCCCCAGCCGCCGGAGAACTCGCCACAGTAGGTGGCGCACCGCACCTGGTCGCTCCCGAGGACCTCGCGCGCAAGCTGAATGTATCCGCGGTTCAGGCAGTCGTGCACGCTGAACACCAGGTGCGGCCGGAATTTCTTCAGCACCTCGAGATAGTAGCGCTGGCCGAAGGTCACCGTGCGTCGGTTCAGCACGCTGAGCAGCTCGACGATCGCATAGAACACCTTGTGCACCCACGGCGCACTGCGCTGGATCCGGTTGTAGAGGCCGACGCCCGCGCGGTTCACCAGCGAGGATTTCTCGAGCATCTGCTCGATCCGGACCTCCACGTCGTGGCGGTAGAGCTGAAAACACCACTCCGCAAACGCCTCGGCCCGCGCGTCGTGGCCGCCGCCCGTGCTGGACGTGAGGACCAATATGCGAAGCTTGGCCACGTCAGATGCCGAAATACCAGGCGGTGACGCCACGCCGCAGCCCGGCCGGGGCGACGCGCGCAAACCACGGCGCCAGCCGCGCCTGGAAGAACGAACCCGACCGGACGGTGCCGCGCCGCCCCTGCAGCAGCGCGCGCCGCAGATCGGCCGCCGCTCGCGCCGGGGCGGGCCCCGCGCTCAGGTTTCGCTCGAGTGCCGCCCACACGCGTGCCAACTGCGGGGCAGCCGTGTTCGCGACCGGGGAGACGGATTGCATGGTCTGGTTGAAGTCGGTCCGGAAGTCGCCCGGACGAAAGTCGACCACCGTGACGCCGGAGCCCCGCGTTTCAACGACTAAACTTTCGCTGAAAGCCGACAGCCCGGCCTTGGCCGCGTTGTAGCCGCTCATGTACGGCAGCGGGAAATCCACCGCCAGCGAGGAGATGTTCACCAGGCAGCCGCGGTTGCGCACCCGCATCGGACGCAGCGCGGCATGCGAGAGGGTGACCGTCGCCACCAGCATCGCCTGCAGCTGCGCCGCCCACACGGCCGCATCGCACTGTTCGAACGCGCCAAACACGCCGTAGCCGGCGTTGTTGATCACGAGGTCGAACGCGCCGCCGGCCGCAGCGGCGGCGCGCGTGAAGGCGGCCTCCCCCGCCGCCGGCGCCGCCAGGTCGAGCACGACCGGCGTAAACGCCGCCGGGTGCCGTGACGCCAGCGCGGTCAGCCGGCCCGCATCGCGGGAGGTCCCCCAGACATGCACGCCCTCCCCCAGCAGCATTTCCGTAAAGGCCCGCCCCAGCCCGCCGCTCGCCCCCGTGACGAAGGCGGTGGGATAACGTTGAGAAAGAGTCGGGGCAGCCATGTGCAAGCCGCGCTCAGCGCGCACTTTTCCCCGCGATCGCCGGGCGTGCCGTCATCGGTCCGTGTCCGGCTTCAGGCGGCGCGCCGGAAAACCAGCGCGACGTTCGCCCCGCCGAATCCGCTGCTGTTCTTCAGCACGACCGCCGGTGCCTTCGCCTCGGTCTGCCGGAGGATGCGAAGGTCCGCGCAGGCCGGGTCGAGGTGGCTGATGTGCGCGGAGCCAGGCATGAATCCTTCGCGCATCGCCAGCGCGCAGAACCCGCTTTCCATCGCGCCCGCGAGCGAGAGCCCGTGGCCGGTGAGCGACTTGGTGCTGCTCACCGCCGGCCTGGCCGACGGGTCCTTGAACACCGACTGCAGGGCGCGCGCCTCGGACACGTCCCCGATCAATGTCGAGGTGGCGTGCGCGTTGACATACTCGACCTGTTCCGGCGCGATGCCGCTCGCGCGCAGCGCCCGGACCATCGCCGCCGCGGAACCGTCCCCGTCCGGGTGCGAGATCGCGACGTTGTATCCGTCCGACGCCTGCCCCCAGCCGAGCAATTCGCAATACGGCGTCGCGCCGCGCCGCTGCACCTCGTCCTCCGTTTCCAGCACCAGGACGGTGGCGCCGCCGGTGCCGACGAATCCATCGCGTCCGAGGTCGAACGGCCGGGAGGCGGTCGCAGGATCGGACTGCAGCGAGAGCGTGCGCATCCCGGCGAACGGCAGGATCGCATCAGTGTTCCCGTCCTCCCCTCCGATCACGAACATCCGTTTTTGCCGGCCGAGTGCGAGTTCGTCGAACGCGTACCCGATCGCATGGGCCGACGACGCACAGGCGGACGAAAACCCGCAGGAGGAGCCCCGAATCCGGAACGCCGCGACGAGGTTGAAGTTGAGCGTCCCGACGATCGATGCGACGATGCCGAGGGGAGAGCAGCGCATGACCCCGAGCCGCTGCAGCCGGTCATGATGATGGTTGGTCAGGTAGGGGGAGCCGCCGGACGCGGCGTACAGCCCGGT
The DNA here is from genome assembly GCA_963705935.1 of uncultured Verrucomicrobiae bacterium. Classification (GTDB taxonomy): domain Bacteria; phylum Verrucomicrobiota; class Verrucomicrobiia; order Opitutales; family Opitutaceae; genus Opitutus. Next base: position 2,430,657 of record OY970130.1, read on the forward strand.
TTCGGGGTTCGAGATGTCCGTCTCGGTCAGGCGCGCATCCTCGATCGCCTGCACCATCGCGCAGTGCGCAAACAACCCGTGCGGCGCCATCGTGCGCAGCAGTTCACGTTTCACCCGGTAACGCGATGGAAACGTCCAGTCCTCCGGATCCGTCGAGTCCGTGAAGAACTCCTTCACCGTGCCGACGACCTTGCACGGGATCTCCGGTTTCTGGAACGGCGGATACAGCTCGAGCCCGTGGCGCATCTCGCGCAGGTTCCGGGCGACCGTAGCCGCGTCATTTCCAATGCTGGTGATAAAGCCGAGTCCCGTGATGAAAACGCGAGGCATGCGAGGTGTGGCGGTTTACCGGCATCGGCGATGCCGATTGCGGTGGTGTTCGCGGTAAAGCGAAAAGATCAAGGCAGTTCCGGTCCTGCGGTCAACGCGGGATGATGCCAAATCGCCGACCGCGCCAAGCGGCCGATCGGCAACCGGCTGCCCCGGGGAATCCGGCCGGCGTCGGCCGGCCGCATCGCGACCGTGACCGGAGAACCGGACAGGGAGCGAGCCCAGGCGAAGACGGCGGTCGCTCAGGCCGCGCCGTCGGAGCGCCGCGCCGGCGCGTCCTTGTCGTCGCTCGTCGCGGCCGGCAGCGGCATGATCGCCGTGCCGTTCACGGCGCCGTTGGCCGGCGCCGTCACCACCGCGTCCGCGTAGCCAAACGTCAGTGTGATTTCTTCCGCGATCGCGGCTTTTTCCTGGCCGACTCGGATCGCGCCCTCGAAGGTCGCCAACGGCATCTTCATCCGCTTCGGCTTGATCGAAAGCGTCAGGATATCCCCGGGTTTGCAGACGCGGTGCGCCCGCACGCCTTCGCAACCGGTGAAGAAGATCGTCTGCGGATTCACGATCTTGCCCGGCTCGACCGACATGCCTTCGAGCATGAACAGCACCGCGAGCTGCCCCAGCGCCTCGAGCATGATGGAGGCCGGCATCACCGGGTTGTCCTTGAAATGTCCCTGCAGAAAAAACTCCTGCCCGGAGATCTTGTACTTTCCGTTCGCGCCGTTGGAACTGACCGACGCCTCGTTCAGGAAAAGGAACGGCGGCTGGATCGGCATCACCGCGCCGATGTGCTCGATCGGGAGGAACTTCGTCGGCTTCGGCAGCGGCAGGTCGCGGATTTTGCAGTCGATGAACGTCTTCACGTCACCGACCGTCCGCAGGTTCCGCAGCTCGTCGTTGTTGATCGAAAGCTGCAGCACGTCCTCCACCAGGATGACGATTTCCATCATCGTCAGCGAATCGATGCCGAGGTCCTCGATCAGCCGCAGGTCATCGTCGGCATCCTTCAGCTTGACGCGCAGATCGGGCTCCACGAACCGCTCGATGACACCGATGACGACGGCCGGCACGTGCTCGGGATTTCCGGTCCTCCGGAACTGCACCGCCGCCTCGAAAGTGGACGGCGAGCATCGCTTCAACGCCTCCCGCAGGGCTGCTTCGTCTTCCGGCGCAAACGGTTTTGCGAGAACGGGGAATGGTTTCGTCGTCCCTTGAGCGTGTGGAAGTGCTTCGGACATCTGTGATGCGCGTTACGTTTGGTCGAGGGGAATTGAATGTAAACCTCTAATTCTCTGCGATAGCGCGCACCGCCCTGCGGAGCGCTGCGGCGCGAAAGCAGAGGCAGCCGTTGGCGCAGTCCGATCGATTGCCAGTTGACCGACGTCCCTCTAAGTCGTTCCCTGCAACCCTCTCCACTGCTCTGCGCCACCAACCCGTTCGCGAATGAGTTCACCGAGTCCTGCCGCGACCCTTCCGCCCGTCTTCCTGATCACGCACGAGTTCTATCCCCGGCGCGGCGGCATCGCCACCTTCGCCGAGGAAATCGCGAAGGCGACGGTCAATCTCGGTTACGATCTCGAGGTCTGGGCCCAGTCGATCCGGTCGGACATCGCGGAGAAACCCTGGCCGTTTCGCCTGCGCCGGCTGCCGCTCAAGGGCACACATGACCTGGCCTGCCAGTTCCTGCTCGGCTGTCAGCTGGTCCGGGACCGCCGCAAGCTGCGGCACGCGGTCGTGTACCTGCCCGAACCGGGTCCGATGCTGACGATGATGCTCCTGCAGTTCTTCCGCACGTTCCGGCCGAGCCGGCTCGTGCTGACGTTTCATGGCTCGGAGATTCTGAAATTCTCGCGCAGCCCCTGGCGGCGCGGACTGGCGCGGAGACTGATCGGCCACGCCACGCGCGTGACGACGCTGACGAACTACACGCAGGAACTGCTCCTGACGCACTTTCCCGAGGCGGCGGAAAAAATCACGCTCACGCCCGGAGCGCTCCGCAGCGACTTCGCCGTCGTCCCGCCCCGGCGCGCGGAGGTGAAGCCGAAGATCGTCGTCCTGACGGTCGGGCGGCTCCACCCGCGCAAGGGCCAGCTGATCACGCTCCGCGCCCTGCAAATGCTCGCGCCCGAGGTGCGCGCCCGGCTCGAGTACTGGATCGTCGCGGGCCACGGCCGCGACAGCTACGAGGCGGCGCTGCGGCAAGCCGCCACGCAAAGCCCCGACCTGACCGTCCGGTTCCTGGGCAATCTGCCGGACGACGAACTGTCGGAGGTTTACGAAAGCGCGGACATCTTTGCGATGACGAGCGTCAACCACGGCCACAGCGTGGAGGGCTTCGGGCTCGTGTACCTCGAGGCGGCGGCCCACGGGCTGCCCGTGGTCGCGCACGATGTCGGCGGCGTGTCGGAGGCGGTGGCGGACGGGGTGACCGGCCTGCTCGTGCCACCCGATCGTCCGGCGCAGCTCGCCGCGGCGTTCGAACAGCTCGTGTTCGACGAACAACTGCGGCACCGGCTCGGCAACGCCGGCCGCGAATGGGCCACGCGCAATTGCTGGCTGAAATCCGCCGAGGCGTTGTTTCAGCCCCTGCCCTCCGCCTCATGATCCAGACGCAGGCGACGGTGACGGTCCGCTACGCCGAGACGGACATGATGGGCATCGTGTACCACGCGAATTACCTGCCCTGGTTCGAAGTCGCCCGCACGCAGCTGCTCCGCGAACAGGGATTTCCGTACCGTCAGCTCGAGACTGAAGGCTATCGAATTCCGGTGCTGGAAGTCTCGGCGAAATACCTGCGGCCGGCGCTCTACGACGACACGCTCCAGATTCTGGCGACGATTCGCGAGAAGCCGCTGCTGCGCATCCGCGTCGAGTACGAGGTGCGCCGGGGTGAGGAACTGCTCGCGACCGGACAGAGCGCCCACGCGTTTTGCGATCTGCGCGGACAGCCGACCCGCCCGCCCGCCGCGTTCGTGGCGCGGATGAACGAGCTGTTCACGTAGCCGGCCAGGCGTGGGTCGTTGCGACGCAACATCGCCTGCAAGCAGGCTCCTACGTCGGCTCGGTCATTGCGCCGGCCTTTCCGCGGGCCGCGCTATTTGGCGCGCCCGGTCTTCCTTCGCCGGGTGGCGCCCGCTCGGAGAGAACGGCGCTACCTGGCTGCGACTTCGGCTGCATAGCGAGACCGCGGACCGCACGAGGGACGACCTCCGTGTCGTCCGAAAACAACCCGCGACCCGCGCGTGCCGGACGGCGTCCCCGATCGCCGGTTGACGTTCGCGGACCGGACGGAGCCGGTCTCTCCATTCCGAACCGCAGGGCGTTCTCCGTAGTCGACCTGCGTCCCGGTTTGCTGGAGGGACGACCTCCGTGTCGTCCGCGAACGTCGGGCCACGTTCGCGGACCGGACGGAGCCGGTCCCTCCACCCTGCCGCGCTATCGCCCGGGCTCACCGACCGGCGCCATGCATCGGTTTCTCCTCTGATTGAGCCCGGTTCAGGCCGATTCTGCCTGGTATTCTGCCAGCACCCACGGATCCGACTCGACCTCGCGCGCAGATCGCAACCGGGCGGCGGCCGCTTCCGCTCCGGCCAGCCGGTGAACCGCCCAGACCGCATGCGCCCGCACAACCGGCGACGGATGCGCGGCGAGGGCCACGACCAGCGGCAGCACGGTGGCGTCGCCGGTGTTTGCCGCGACGATGCACGCATTCCGCAGCAGGCCGGGAAGTTTCACGCGCTTGATCGGCGTGCGCCGGAAAAGCGTGGCGTATCTCGCCGGCGTGAGCGTCAGCAGCTCCGGCAGCGTGAGCTGTCCCAGCTCATCGCGCGCCACCAGCAGCATTTGCCGGCCCTCCCGGGCGAAGCGGTTCCACGGGCAGACGTCGAGGCAGACGTCGCAGCCGTAGATCCGGCGCCCGATCCCCGGCCGCAGAGCGCGCGGAATGATGCCGCGGTTCTCGATCGTGTGGTAGGAAATGCAGCGCCGCGCATCGACCAGTCCGGGCCGGGCGAACGCCTTCGTCGGGCACGCGTCGAGGCAGCGGGTGCATTTGCCGCAGAGCAGCCCGACCGCGTCGGCTCGCGCGGTCGGCGGTGAATCCGCCGGAGCGGACGAGGCGGCCGGTGAACCGCTTGCCGCCGGAACTCCCTGCTGGCTGCCCGGGCCCGGGCGACTCACTGCCGCCGCGAGTCTCTTCCCGATCGGTTCGTCCGCCCGAAGTTCGAGTCGCGTCAGGATCGCGGCCAGCAGCAGCCAGTTCCCATGGCGGCGCGAGATGAGCATCGCGTTCTTTCCGAGAAACCCGATCCCGGCGCGGGCCGCCCATCCGCGTTCCAGCACCGGACCGGCATCGACGTAGTACCGGTACTGCTGCGCGGTGAGCCCGTATCGCTGTTCGAGCAGCCGCCCGGCCGCGATCAGCCCGGGCTTGATCGTGTCGTGATAGTCGTCGTGCAGCGCGTACCGCGCCCACTGCGGCCCCGCCGCCGTTCGGGGTTCCTGCGCGCGCCAGTAGTTCACGCCGAGCAGGATCACTGTCTTCACCCCCGCGAGCACGTGCTCCGGGTTGACGCGCTTGTCCTCGGTCCGGCGCATCCAGTCCATGTCCGCGTGCAGCCCATCGCGCAGCCATTCGTGCAGGATTTCGGCGCCGCCGACCTCGGCGGCGGAGGCGAAGCGCACCTCGTCGAAGCCGAGCGCCTGAAGGCGTTCGCGCAGTTCCTCCTGCCGCTCCGCCGTCATTGCCGCTTCCGGGCGAAGTCCGTCGCGTCGCGGCGCCAGGCCCGGATGACGTGCGCGACGACCTCGGTCAGCGACCGGGCGTCGGTCAGGATGACGGTGCCGGCGCGCTGGTAGACGGGCTCGCGCTGTGCGTACAGCGTCCGCACCTGCGCATCCGGATCGTCCACGTTGAGCAAAGGCCGGTGGCGGTGTTTCGCCGTGCGGGCGAGAATGGTTTCGATCGAGGCGTGCAGGCAGATCACGACTCCGCGCTCCCGGAGCAGTTCCAACGACCCGGGCTGCACCACGAGTCCTCCGCCGCACGCGACGACCGCGCGTTCCGCCGGGTGGCCCGACACGATGAACCGGCGCTCCAGTTCCCGGAAGAAAGGCTCCCCGTCGCGTTCGAAGATCTCCGTGATGCTCCGGCCCTGTTCGCGCTCGATCTCCTGGTCGGTGTCGACCAGCTGGAACCCGAGCCGCTGCGCGACGGCGCGACCGATCGTGGTCTTCCCGGTGCCCATGAATCCAACCAGGTACAGGTTCACATCCGCCGCGTTCATCGCTTCCGGGAGCGAACCGTCTGCCCCGCCGGTTGCCAATCGCGAAAAAATTAGCGCGGGCGGGCGTTTGCTGTTCCACTCGGCGCCATGTCGCGTCCTTCCTCCGCCCCCGCCACCTCGTCGAGCCACGCCTTCGGCAGCGACAACACGGCCGGCATCTGCCCGGAAGCCTTCGCCGGCCTCGCCGAAGCGAATGCCGGATACGCCGGCAGCTACGGGGACGACCGCTGGACGGACCAGGCGAAGAAACTCTTGCGCGAGGTCTTCGAGACCGAGTGCGAGGTGTTTCTCGTCTTCAACGGCACCGCGGCCAACGCCGTCGCGCTCAGCGCCTGCTGCCGCGCACCGTACACGCGGATCCTCTGCCATGAAAGTTCCCACGTCGACACGGACGAATGCGGCGCCCCGGAATTCTTCACCGGCGGAGCCAAGGTGACCGCGATCGCGGGCGCCGGCGGCAAGCTCACCCCCGCCGGCGTCGAACCGGCGCTGCACCGCGGCCATGGAATTCATTATCCGAAACCCGCCGCGCTCTCGCTGACGCAGTCGACGGAATTGGGCACGGTCTATCGGCCCGGGGAAATCGCCGCGCTCGCCGCGCTGGCTCACGCCAACGGCATGGCCGTGCACCTGGATGGCGCGCGGTTCGCCAACGCCGTCGCGGCGCTCGCGGACGCCTCCGGCGGCGGCTCCCGCGTCACGCCCGCCGATCTCACGTGGCGGGCCGGCGTCGACGTGCTCTGCTTCGGCGGCACGAAGAACGGCATGCACACGACGGAGGCCGTCGTTTTCTTCAATCGCGAACTGGCGCGGGAGTTCGAGTACCGCGTCAAGCAGAGCGGGCAGCTCGCCTCGAAGATGCGTTTCGCCGCCGCCCAGTGGGTTGGCATGCTCCGCGACGGGGCCTGGCTCCGGCACGCGGCGCACGCGAACGGCTGCGCCCGCCGGCTGGCCGAGGGACTGCGCGCGGATCCGCGTTTCCGGCTCATGCTCGAGCCGGAGGTCAACGGCGTGTTTGTCGAGATGGCGCCCGCGCTCTTCGCAGCTCTCCAGGCGCGGGGCTGGCACTTCCACCGGTTCATCGGCGAGAACGGCTATCGCCTGATGTGCTCGTGGGCCACGACGCCGTCGGAGATCGACGCATTCCTGCACGACGTCCGCGCCGTCAAGGTCTGACGCCCGCCCGCTCCGGCTCCGCCCCGATGCAGGGCTGCTGGCAGGCGACGGCCCCGGCGTAGGAGGCGATCGCTCCGACGTGGGAGGCGATCGCTCCGGTGTAGGAGCCTGCTTGCAGGCGATCGCTCAACCCTCGCGAGCAAGCCCGCTTCCACAACGAACTGCCACCCGCAGCGCGCCCGAAACCGGCAGACCGTGGGTGCGGCGGAATCGCCTGCAAGCAGGCTCCTACGCCGGAGCAGGTGCGCCCCTGGCGGGCGCACCCACAAAAAAGCCCCGCTGATCGCGGGGCTTGAAAGACGAGAGGGCGACGGAATCGCGCGGCTATTTCACCGGCGCTGCCGCTTCGGGGCTGGCCGCCGGCTGACCAGCGGGGGCGGGCGGAGGCGTCGCACTGATGTCGAGCAGCTCGACGGTGAACACCAGGGTCGAGGCGGGCGGGATGCCCGGCCGGCCTTCGTCGCCGTAGCCGAGCTGCGGCGGAACGTAGAGCTTGATCTGTCCACCCTTCGAAATCTTCTGGAGGCCCTCGGTCCAGCCGGGGATGACCTGATCGAGCTGGAACTCGACGGGCTGGCCGCGCTTGACGGAGCTGTCGAACTCGGTGCCGTCGACGAGCGTGCCGGTGTAGTGAACCTTCACCGTCTCGGTCGGCTTCGGCGCGGGGCCCTGGCCCGGCTTGATGATCTCGTACGCCAGGCCGCTCGGGAGCACCACGACGCCGGGCTTCTTTTTCACCTCGGCCATGTAGGCGGCGGTCTGGGCCATGCCCTTTTCCTTCATCTTGCCCATGTACGCAGCCTGCTTCTGCTGCATGTACTGGTCCATCGCCGGCCCGATCTTCTCGAGATCATAGGGCGAGGGCTTCCCGCCCGCCGCGTCCGTCATCCCCTTCACCAAGGCGTCGATCTGCGGCTTGGAAAGCTCGAGCTCCGCGATGCCCACCCGCTTCGCGACGAACCAGCCGAATTCCTCGGCCAGTTGCTGTTCCGTGAAGGGCTGGACCGCGGGCGCGGATTTCGCCGCGGCCGCTTCCGGCTGGCCGGGGACGTTGATCTTGATGTCTTGCGCCGGCAGCGACGCAGCGACGCCGAACGCCATCAGGCCGGCGACGAGGTAGGACTGGAGTTTCATGAGAATAGATCGAGCGGTATGGGAACGGGACGAGCGGGGATTGTGCCGCGAACTTTTCCGTGTGTCAGTCGTCCGCGGCGAATGCAATCACTTACTCCCCGCTTGTCTCGCACCGGACGATGGGCCATCAGTCCAGCCCTTTCATGAAGTCCAACCAATTCTGGGCCAGTCAGGATGGCCAGATTCTCACGGTGAAGAACAAGGACGACCGGGTGGTCGCGCTCACCCTGGCGTTCTGGCCGCGGAATCCCGCCGAACTGGAGTTCTTCAAGGAGCGCGGTCCCGAGCTCGAGTTCACCGAACGCAGTTCGCTGGCGCGCATCGGCATCGAGATGCTGACGCAGGGCGCACCGCGGCTCGAAGGCAGCCGGCTCGAGCTGGACGTCGATGCGTTCCTGTTCGACGCCAGTTTTCCGCACGCCTCGTACTGGAAGAAACTCCTGCGCTCCGGTTCCCCGGTCGGCCGGCTGTTTCACGCCCCGGCCGCGGCGAAGCTTTCCACCGGCGAGATCTGGGCGGCGGTCCAGTCGAACGAGCTCAAGCTGCCCAACACGATCAGCATCGACCATGCGGGTCGCGTGTTCCTCACGCCGCACCAGGTGTCGTACACCCTGAACCCGAAGCTGCAGCGGCTGAATTTCGAGCGCGTGATCAGCGGCAACGCCGGCCGCGGTTTCCTCGACAAGGTACAGGTCCGCCACGAGGCGGCCCCGCTCACGATTCCGCCGCACTCCGGCATTCTCACCAGCTGCTCGATGTTCCTGAAGGAGCACTACGTCGTGTTGAACCAGGGCGAGGGAAATTTCGGCATCCACACCAGCGCCGTCCTGCTCGACCCGGTGAAGACCTTCGGCACGAACATCATGCTCGAGATCTACAACACGGGCGACCAGCCGGTGGTGAATCCGATGGTGTCGGTCGAGGTGTTCCGGGCGCCGGTCGACGCCGATCCGGAGTCCCGGACCCTCGCGAAGAAGCGCCAGCGGCTGCTTGCGCTCTCGAGCGAACTGTACCAGTGCCTCGACGAAAATTCGCCGCATGACGCCGTCGAGGCCACGCCGCAGACCAAGATCACCGTCCGCCACCAGAGTGCGACGATGGAGAACCGCTCGCTGTTCATCCGTTCGGCCGACGACGTGAAGAAGATCATCGGGGAGCCGGGCGCGGCGTGCGGGCACCGGACGATGATCCAGGCGCTCGATGCCGCCCCGGAGCATGCCGACACGCTCATCGTCGACTATTTCCCGGACCTGCTGGAGCACATCGAGCTGGTCACGCGGATCGGGGACGTGCAGCTGAAGCGGCTCATCTTTCGCAAGGGGTCGCGCACCCACGGGTACTTTCTCTCCAGCAACGCCCACGCGCGGCTGGACATGTTCGACGCCATCGGTATCCAGGTCTACTGGTACGACGAGCTGACGAACGACCTCTACCTGCACACCTACAAGAAGGAACACGGCTTCTTCGTGCGCGAGGAGATCGCGCGCCGGTTCCAGGAGTGCACGATCCTGGCATTTTACGGTTCGGCCGTCGGGCTCGATGCTCCCGACACGGAGCGAATCTCGGGCCTCGTCGACAAGCTGACCGGTTTCTTCGGCACCAACCTCGGCGTGCTCACCGGCGGTGGCGGCGGCGTGATGCGGCTCGCGACCGACCAGGCTCGCGGCAAGGGCGCGCTGACCGGCGCGTGCTTCCTGGAACTCGAGGCGCAGCCGCCCGAACTCGGCGTCGATTTCTTCAACACGTTTCAGGAGTCCTCGCGCCACTTCCGCCAGAAATGGTTCGAGGCGGCGGATTTCTGCATCTTCAACGTCGGCGGCGTCGGAACGCTCGAGGAAATCGGCATCGAGATGTGCAACCTGAAGCTCGGCATCCGCCCGCGGGTGCCGTACGTTTTCTTCAACGCCCGGTACTGGGGCGACCTGCGCAAGCTGCTCCGCGAGATGATCCGCAGCAAGCGCGCCCCGGCCTGGATCGCCGACTACATCTTGTTCACCGACGATCCGGACGAAGTCGTGGCATTCTACCGGAAAAAATTGCAGGTGCTTTGACAACTGCTACTTCACCGCGCGTGGCCTCGCTCCAACTACCCCATTCCGTTCTCGTCGTCGGCTCCGGCGGCCGCGAACACGCGCTCGTGCTCGCCTTGCAGCGCGTCCGCCGCGTCGCCGCGGCTGTGCTGCGCTCCCGGCAATCGCCGGCATCGCCGAACTGGCGACCTGCTTCGCCGTCGCCGCCGACGACGTCCCGGCGCTGGTGGCGCTCGCGCGTGCGCGAAAGGATCGAATTCGTCGTCGTCGGGCCCGAGGTGCCGCTGGCGCTCGGGCTGGTCGATGCGCTGGCGAAGGCCGGGATCCCGGCGTACGGCCCCACGGCCGACGGCGCGCGACTGGAGGCGTCGAAGATCTATACGAAGGAGATTCTCCAGAAGTACCGGATCCCGACCGCCCCCGCCGCGTTCTTCGAGGACGCGGACGCCGCGATCGCGTATCTCCGCGCCCGCGCCGGCGCCGATCGTCATCAAGGCCGACGGGCTTGCGGCCGGCAAGGGCGTGGTCGTGGCGCAGAGCCACGAGGAGGCGGAGGCCGGCGTGCGTGCCCTGCTCGCGCTGCCGCCGCAGAGCCGTGGCGCCGGCGCACGGCAGCGAATCCTCGTCGAGGACTGCCTCGCCGGCGAGGAGACCTCGATCCTCGTCGTCGTCTCCGGCCGTGACTATGTGATTCTGCCCACCTCGCAGGACCACAAACGCGTCGGCGAGGGCGACACCGGCGCCGAACACCGGAGGCATGGGCGCCTACTCGCCGGCCGACATCGTCTCGCCGGCACTGCTGGCCGGCATCGAGCAGCGACATCGTGCGGCCCTCGGTCGATGCGATCGCCGCCGAAGGCATCGCGTTTCGCGGCACGCTCTTCATCGGGCTGATGCTGACGAAGGACGGGCCCATGGTGCTCGAGTACAACACGCGCTTCGGCGATCCGGAAACCCAGGTCGTTCTTCCGCGGATCGACAACGACGTCCTCGAACTGCTCTGGGCGGCGGCCCAGGGCCGGCTCGCCGGCTCGCGGCTGAAGACCAACCCCGCCCACGCGCTCTGCGTCGTGATTGCGGCGAAAGGCTATCCCGGCTCGTACCCGAAGGGGGAATCCATCGTCTTTCCCGCCGTGCTGCCGTCCTCGGTCACCCTCATCCACGCGGGCACCGCCCGCAACGCCGCCGGGCAGCTGGTAACCGCCGGCGGCCGCGTGCTGGGCGTCACCGCCCTCGCGCCGACGCTGCACCATGCCGCGCTGGACGCGTACGCGGTGTGCGATGCGATCCAGTGCAGCACGAAATATTTCCGGCGCGACATCGGCGCACGCCAGCTGCTGCGCGCCTGAGGCGGATTCGATGGACCGGCAAAGACAGGAGCCCGCAGCCTCGCGCAGATTCCTTCCCTGGCGGGTGGGCGTGTTCGTGCTCGTCAGCCTGCTTTCCGCCGCACCATCCACCGCCCGGCCGCTCCGGGAGGATCTCGGGAAAGGCCTGGTTTATTACCGGCTGCATGCGCTGCCGGCCGATCTGCCGCCCGCCACGGTGAAGCCCGGACCGATGGTCCTCGACCTGCGGTTTGCCTCCCTGACCGAGGCGGAGGGCACGGCGGTCGAGGCGTGGTTGCGCTTTCACGCCACGCCCACAACCCCACTGCTGGTGCTGGTGAACTCGTTCACCGCGGAAAAGCTCGCCGCCCTGCTCGCCGCGAACGAAGGCGTCCCCGGACTCCTGACCATCGGTCTGCCGCCGCCCGGGTTCACGCCCGACATCGTCGTGCGGACCTCCGCCGCCGCGGATCGCCGCGCCTACGACGCCCTCGAGCACGGCGGCTCGCTCCCCGCCCTCATCACCGAAAACGTCGACAAGCCCCGGGAGGACGAGGCGGCGATCATCCGCGAACGCTCGAGCTCGGCGGACAACAACGACGAAGACGACAGCGACGAATTGGACAGGCCGGCCGCCGAGCCGGCAACCGTCAAACCGCGGCCGCCGCCCGTAATCGACTACACCTTACAGCGCGCCGTTCAGGTGGATCGCGCCCTCCGCGCGCTCAAGCGCCTGCCGTCATCGCGTCCCGCAGCCGGCTGACCGGGGACGGCGCGGCCGGGGGCGAATCCACTCTTTGCAAACGCGTTGTTTTCGTGTCCATTCGGGGGCCAGTTTCACATGGCCGACACGATCGTCACCGTTTGCACCGCGAACATCTGCCGCAGCCCGATGGCAGCCGGTTTGCTGCGGCATGCGCTGGCCGCACAGCCAGAACCGTTGCGGTCGCTCGAGGTGATTTCGGCGGGCGTCGCGGCGCGTCCCGGCGAGCCGGTGTCGGAGAACTCGGTGGCCGCCCTGCGCAAGGTCGGCATCGACATCTCGCAGCACGTCAGCCGGCCGCTGACCCAGGATCTGATCGACCGGGCGCTGGCGGTGATCTGCATGACCGAGTCGCACCGGGCCATGATCCAGCTCCAGGCGGATCCCGCCCCGGATCACATCTATCTCTTTCGCGAATTCATGCCGGCCGGCGAGGACCGGGAAATCCCCGATCCCTTCGGCGGCCCGCTCAAAGTCTACGAGATCTGCCGCGACGAGATGGTGGAGGCGATTCCGTCGCTGCTCGAATTTCTTAAGACACGCGTCGGCGCCCGGCCGGCCTAGTTTTCGGCTTCCGATTTGGTTTCTTCCACTTCTTGCTGACAGGCTGGTGCCGCTGGAAGGCCATCTCCGGCCGGTCCGGTGGCGCCTCCGGACTTTCCCTACCGCCATGCTCAACGCCTCGCCGCTGCAATACCCTGGATCCGGAAATCTACTCCGCCATCGCCGCGGAACTGGCCCGCCAGCAGAACCACATCGAGCTGATCGCCTCGGAAAACTTCACCTACCCCGCGGTGCTGGAGGCGCAGGGCAGCGTGCTGACGAACAAGTACGCCGAGGGCTATCCCGGCCGGCGCTGGTACGGCGGCTGCGAGTTCGTGGACAAGGTCGAGGTGCTGGCGATCGAGCGCGCCAAGCGGCTCTTCGGCGCCGAGCACGCCAACGTGCAGCCGCATTCCGGCTCGCAGGCCAACTTCGCCGTCTACACCGCCGTGCTCCAGCCCGGCGACAAGATCCTCGGCATGAACCTCAGCCACGGCGGCCACCTCACCCACGGCAACCCCGCCAACTTCTCCGGCAAGCTCTACAAGTTCGTGCCAGTACGGCGTGCGCGAGGACAACCGGCTGATCGACTACGACGAACTCGCCGCCGTCGCCACCCGCGAGAAGCCGAAGATGATCACGGTCGGCGCCAGCGCCTACTCCCGCATCATCGACTTCGCCGCGCATGGGCGGAGATCGCCCGGAGCGTCGGCGCGTTCCTCTTCGCCGACATCGCCCACATCGCCGGTCTGGTCGCCGCCGGCCACCACCCGTCGCCGGTGCCGCACGCCGATTTCGTCACCACCACGACGCACAAGACTCTCCGCGGCCCGCGCGGCGGCCTGATCCTCTGTCGCAGCCGCCCATGCCAAGGCGATCGACTCGGCCGTGTTTCCCGGCAGCGCAGGGCGGCCCGCTCATGCACGTCATCGCGGCCAAGGCCGTCTGCTTCGGCGAGTGCCTGAAGCCCGAGTTCAAGGCCTACTCCGAGCAGATCGTCCGGAACTCGCAGGCGCTCGCGGCGGCCATGCCTGGCGCGCGGCTACAAGCTCGTCTCCGGCGGCACGGACAATCACCTGTTCCTCGTCGACCTGCGTCCCCAGTTCCCGGAGCTCACGGCCAAGAAGGCGCAGGAGACGCTCGATCTCGCCAACATCACCTGCAACAAGAACACCGTGCCGTTCGAAACCCGCTCGCCCTTCCAGGCTTCCGGCATCCGGCTCGGCACGCCGGCCGTGACCACGCGCGGGATGCGCGAGGCCCACATGGCGGACATCGCCGATCACATCGACGCCGTCCTGGCGGCGATCGGGACCGACCGCGAAACCGGCGTGATCGCGGAAACGAAGAAGCGCGTGGTCGACCTGATGGCGCGTTTCCCGCTGCCGTACCGGCTGTCCTGAGTTCGCGTCGCCGGCGATCGGCGCCGCTGGTTGCAGTCGATTCGACTCAGCCAGTCCGCGTCGGCGTACCGGAGTGGCCCCTCCTTGCTTGCGGCGCCGAGGGTGGCGCCACCATCCTCACAGTCCGGTTTCATGTTCCCGAGCCTCCGCATGCTGATGACCAATCCACGCCGGCCCGCGGTCACGCTCGTGATCTTCGTGCTGCTGGGGGGCAGCGCGTTGTCTCTCGCCATCCACCAGTACACCCGCTCGCTGGAGAACGAGCGGATCGTGGCGGAGTTCAGCCACCGGGCCGATGGCCGCGAGGCGCTCGCGCGGCAGATCGTCGATTATTACGCGACCGGGGTGTACGCGCTGAAGAGCCTCTTCGAAGGCAGCGGCGATGTGACCCGGACCGAGTTTCGGAATTCCTCGAGCGACATTCTCGCCCGTTATCCCGGGATCACCGCGCTCGAGTGGGTGCCGCTGGTGCCGCAAAGCCGTCGCAAGGAATTCGAAGCCGCCACCGCACGCGAGATCGGCCGGCCCTTCCAGATCACCGAGCGCCGCCCCGACGGCACGATCGGACCCGCTGCCAGTCGCCCGGAGTACTATCCCATCCTCTACGTCGAACCTGCGGTCCGGAACGAACGCGCGTTCGGTTACGACGCAGGAACATCGCCTTCCCGTCCGTCGCTCGACCGCGCCCGGGCCACCGGGCAGTTCGTCATCACGGCGCAGTTCCAGCTCGTGCAGGGGAATCGTGGAGTCGTCATGACCTGGCCGGTGTTCGACTCGCCGGAATCCGGGCGCGGGGCGCGGGCCTTCCAGGGCTTCGTCCAGGGCGTGTTCCGGGTCGACGAGCTGCTCGCGCAGACTCACCTGCGCTCGCCGACCACGTCGCTCGAAATGCTGTATGTGGATGACAGCAATCCCGACCCGGCGAACCGGATTCTCTACGCTTGGCTGGGCGACGGATCGAGCGAGATGGCAGCCCGGCTCGGCGAGGCCGCGTTCCGGCAGTCACTGCATCGCGAATACCCGTTCAGCATTGGAGGCCGTCGCTGGATCGCGCTCTACCGTCCCACCGCGACCTGGCTGGCGGAGCAACGCACCTGGCAACCCGAGCTCTGGCTCGTCGCGGGGCTGCTCGTCACCGTGTTGCTGGCCGTCCTGGTCGCCACCCTGGCGCTGCGCGCCGCGTCGATCGCCCGCGAGGTTGCCGACCGCACGGCGGAGCTCACCGAGAGCCGCCGGCAGCTGAGCGGTCTCCTGCACGCCCTGCCCGGCGTCGCCTATCGCTGCGCGTACGACCGGCGGCTGCACGTCGTTTTTCTGAGCGAAGGAGCGCTGCCTCTCACCGGGTACCGGCCGGACCAGCTGATCTCGGGCGAGATTCCGCTCGAGACCCTGATCGACCCCGAGGATCTGGAGCACGTCCGGCGCGTGATCGCGGACGCGGTGGCGACCCGCCGCGACGCGGAGGTCGAATGCCGGATTCGAACCCGGGAGGGCCCGGAGAAATGGGTTCTCGCCCGCGGCCGCGGCATCTACGGCAACGACGGCGGATTGTTGTTCTTCGAGGGGCTCGCGATCGACGTCACCGGCCGCCGGCAGGCGGAGGCCGAAAAACTGTCGATCGAACGCAAGCTGCTCGAGAGCCAGAAACTCGAAAGCCTCGGGCTGCTCGCCGGCGGCATCGCGCACGATTTCAACAACCTCCTCACCGGAATCCTCGGCCACGCGAATCTGGCCCGCACCAGCGCGGGCGTGTCGGAAGGGGTGTTGAATCACCTGCGGAACGTGGAAACCGGCGCCACGCGCGCCGCCGAGCTTTGCCAGCAGATGCTCGCCTACTCCGGCCGCGGCCGGTTTCTGGTGGAGCCGCTCGATCTCAACCAGCTGATTCGCGACACGCTTCCGCTGCTGCAAAGCTCCCTCGTGCGCGCCCGGGTTCGATCGGAGCTGGCCGGGCAACCGGTCGTGGTGACGGGCGATGTGACCCAGCTCCGGCAGGTGGTTATGAACCTGGTGATGAACGCCGCCGACGCGCTGCCGCCGACCGGAGGAGACATCCGCATCCGGACCGGCCGGCGGGAGTTCAACGATGCCGAGCTCGCGCGAGCCCGGGTCGGCGAGACCTGCGCTCCGGGAAACTACGCGTTTCTCGAAATCACCGACACGGGCTGCGGCATGGATCCGGCCACACAGGCGAGAATTTTCGATCCGTTCTTCACCACCAAGTTCACCGGGCGCGGTCTCGGGCTCGCGGCCGCGCTCGGCATCGTGCGGAGCCATTCCGGGGCGCTGAACGTCGAGAGCGAGCCCGGTCGCGGTTCCGTTTTCACGCTGATCCTTCCGGCCTGCGCGGAGCCGCTGACGGACACGGGAGAAGCCAGCACCGCCACGCCCTGGCGCCGCGGGGGCCGGGTGCTCGTGGTCGACGACGAGGCGCCGGTGCGCGAGGTCGCCGCCCAGATGATTCGCACGTTCGGTTTTTTCGTGGTGGTGGCCGCCGACGGCGCCGAGGCGGTGAAGACGGTCGGCCGCGACGCCGCCTTCGACCTGGTCTTCCTCGACCTGACGATGCCGGGCCTGGATGGGATCGAAACGCTGACGCAGCTTCGGAAGATCGCGCCGCGCATTCGCGTGCTCCTGGTGAGCGGATACAGCGAGAACGAGCGCATCGCGGATCTCGCGAGCGACGGCACCGTGGTCTTCATGCAGAAGCCGTTCACCCGCGCGAAGCTGGAGCAAAAACTGCGGGAGGCGCTGGGGTGAACGCCGGCGCCCGACCGGGACGAGGGGCGGGCCGCACGCATGGAACGCCCTCCGCCGGACGACGCCCCCATCGGGTCTCGCCCAATCGCGGGCGGCGGCTCCGGAACGCGCATTCGACGGAGTGATCGCGATCCGCCGTGGAATCCAGGGCGGCACGGGTGAAACGACCACCCCGCCCTGCCCTCCGGCCATGCTCCGGCCACGCCGAAACGCGCTTTGCGCCTTGGCGTCATGCCCGGAACCGTTTTCGTTCCCCCTTTCCGAGTGAGTACTTCCACCATGCCCTCTCCTCCTGCCCGGCCGCTGTCCCTCGGGGTCATTTTCCTGACGCTGTACATCGACCTGATCGGGTTCTCGATTATTTTCCCCCTCGGGCCGGACCTGCTGACGTACTACCTGCAGACCGATGGGCATACTGGTGTGCTGGGGTCGATTCTGGCGCAGACGGATGCCGTCGCGCGGCTGCTCGGCAAGGACCAAAACTTCGCCGCGGTGCTTTTCGGCGGCGTGATCAGTTCGTTCTTCTCGATCCTGCAGTTCGTCTTCGCGCCGTTCTGGGGGGCCGTCAGCGACCGGCGGGGCCGCCGGGGGGTGCTGCTGCTGACCGTCAGCGGCACGGCGATCGGCTACCTTGTCTGGGCGTGCAGCGGATCATTCTGGCTTTTCCTCCTCTCACGCATCGTGAGCGGCGCGTTCAGCGGCAATCTCTCGGTCGCCACCGCCGCCGTCGCGGACGTCACCACCCGGACGGAACGTTCGCGCGCCATGGGCCTGGTCGGCGCCGCGTTCGGACTCGGGCTGGTCACCGGGCCCACGCTCGGCGCCGTGACGTCGCACTTCAATCTGCTCGTCTCGCATCCGGCGCTGGCCCGGTTCGGCATCAACCCCTTCTCGGTCCCCGCGCTCACCGCGTTCGTGCTGTGTCTGGTCAATTTCGGCTGGATCGCGCTGCGTTTCCGCGAAACCCGGTCGCTGGAGGCCCGGGCGACCACCCGCGAGCCGCGGCTGCGCAACCCGGTGCGCGCGATTTTCGCGCTGGAGTCGATGCCCGTGCGGCGCACAAATCTGGTCGCGTTCGTTTACTCGGTCGCGTTCGTCGCCATGGAGACCTCGCTCACCTTTCTTGCCGCGGAGCGTTTCGGATACACCGCCCGCCAGAACGGCGTGCTGCTCGGGTTTCTCGGCCTGTGCGCGATCGTCACCCAGGGTTACATCGTGCGGGTGCTGCTCAAGCGCCACAGTGAGATCCGGATCATGGCCGTGGGCCTCGTCGTGTCCGCCCTGGGGCTGCTCTGCATCGGCTATGCGCCGCATCCGTCGCTCCTGTACGTCGGGCTGGCGGCCCTCGCGCTGGGTTCGGGCCTGGTGAACCCCGCCTCGTCCGGCCTGATCTCGCTCTACAGCGATCCCAACGAACAGGGCCGCGCGCTCGGGGTGTTTCGTTCGCTCGGTTCGCTCTCCCGCGCGATCACGCCGGTGCTGGCCGGCACGGTTTTCTGGATCTTCGGCTCGGCGAGTGTCTTTGCCTCCGGCGCCGCCATCGCGCTTGTCGCGTTCTGGCTTAGCCTCTCGCTGCCCGCCCCGGTGAAATGATGCGCGTCGAGTCACGCCGTGGTTCCGCTCCACCCCGCCGCCTCCGCCGCACCGCGCTGTTCACGGCGGCGTGCCTGCTGCTGCTCTCCGGCTGCCAGATGTTTCACCGCGAGATGCCGCGGCCCGGGCGCACCACGCTCGACTCGCCGTTCGTCATCGTCCCGGCGACCACCCTGTCGAATTACCTCGTGGTGGAGGCGAAGTGGGACAAGCGCGGGCCCTACCACTTCCTGATCGACACCGGCGCCTCGGTGACGCTGGTGACGCCCGAGTTCGCCGCGCGCTATGCCGCGAAAAACGCACCGCCGACGGACACGCCGCTGGTCCGCGTGAAGTCGGCGGACGGGGAGACCGCGCTCCTGACCGCGGTCACGCTGCGCCGGGTCGAGCTCGGCGGCGCGCGGTTCGAGAACGTCCAGGCGCTGATCTTCGACTGCGCGGACATTTCGGCCCACCTCGGCGTGCGGATCGACGGGATCCTCGGCTTTCCGCTCTTTCGCGAGACGCTGCTGACGCTGGACTACCCGCATTCGCGCGTGATGTTGCAGCCGCGCTCCGCCGCGCCGCTGATTCCCGGCACCCCGATCTCATTCAACAACGAGCGCAAGACGCCCATCATCCCGCTGCGCCTCGGCAACCAGACGTTCGCCGCGCTGATCGATTCCGGCAGCGACGCCGCCCTCAGCCTGAATCCGCTCGGTCTCCACCCCGAATACGCGATCGTCCCGCGTCCGGGCGCGATCGTCGCCACGCTGGGCGGGGATCGCGAGCAGAAGATCGGCCGGCTTTCGCAGTCGCTCGTGATCGGCGACTACACGGTGCTGGAGCCGCTGGTGGAGCTGACGGACGAGTTGACCTCGATCGGGGGCGGCGTGCTGGCGGATTTCATGGTCACGTTCGATCAGGAGCACAGCCGGGTGACGTTTTATCGCGACTCCCGCGCACCGGTGCCGCCCGAGCCGTGCCGCAGTGCCGGCGTGAGCTTCAGCAAGACGCCCGCCTACTGGCGCGTCGCCAGCGTCGTGCCCACGTCGCCGGCGATGCAGGCCGGAGTGCTGACAGGCGACCTCGTGACGCGCATCAATGGCGAGCCGGTCGCGAAATGGGACATCAGCCGGTATCAGCAGCTGGTCGCCAGCGCCCGCGAGATCGACTTCACGTTCCTGAACGGAAAGCTGGAGAGCGACAAACGCATCCGCGTGTTCGACCTGGTGCCGTAGCGGCCGCGCCGGCGAACGCGGCGGCCGCGCGGCCGGACGAATCTATTTCCGGCGCAGCAGGAAAGCGCCGCCGCCGTCGTGGCCGGTCTGCCAGGGACGCGACACCTCGGTGCGCTCGAGCGACCACTGCCCGTGCCGGTCGGCGACGAACTCCTGCACGACGTGCTCGTTTTCCTCGGTATCGATGCTGCACGTCGAGTAGACGAGCCGGCCACCCTTCGCCACGAGGCGCGCAACGGTGCCGAGCAGCGCCAGCTGCTGGCGGGGATGCTTGCGGAAATCGCCCTCCTGCAGCCGCCATTTCACGTCGACGCGGTGACGCATGACGCCGGTGTTCGAACACGGCGCATCGAGCAGCACCGCCGCATACTCGGCCGGAAGCGCATGCTCCTTCAGCAGCGCGGCCATGTTCTCGCGCAAGTCGCCCTGCACGAGCGCGACCGTCACGGCGGCGGGGGCGCGCGAAAGGTTCTGCTTGAGCCGGTCGATCCGCGCGCCGGGCAGGTCCACCGCCACGACGCGGCCCTCGCGCATCGTATCCGCGATCGCCAGGGTCTTGCCCCCGGGCGCCGCGCACGCATCGAGCACGACTTCGCCGGGTTGCGGGGCGAGCAGTTCGACCGGCAGCCGGCTCGCCGGATCCTGGAGGTAGATCCGCCCGCTTTCAAGCAGCGGTCCGATTTCGGACCAGCGTCCGGCCGGCAGCTCGTAGAATCCCGGCCAAGCCGTCGGCTTGAACCAGTCCGGCGGCGGCTCCGCGACCACCCGCCAGCGCGCATGGGCGGGAGCCGGCTGCTGGTTCCACTCGAGCAGGGCGCGGGTCGCCTCCGCGCCGAATTGCGCGAGCCAGCTGCGGACGAGCCATTCGGGATGCGAGAAATAGTCGGCCAGCACCGCGGCCGGCGCGATCCGGGGCGGAGGCGGCGCCGCCATCGCCTCGGCGAGCTTGCGCGCGACGGCGTTCACCAGCCGCGCCTCCGCCGGGCTCGCGAGCAGCTTGGTCCGGTCCACGGCATGGTGGACGATCTTTGCGACCAGGCCTTCCTCGATCGGCGGCGTGGCGGCCTCGATCAGCTCGAAGCCGGCCAGCAGCAGCACCGCCCGGGTGGCGAACCGCGGCGGATGGGCGATCCACCGGCCCAGCGCCGCGTCGATCCGGCCGAAGTGCCGGATCGCGCCGAACACGAGGTGCTGGCAGCGCGCGCGTTCCGCACCGCTGAGCGTCCCTCCGATCGACTCGAACAATTCGTCGATCCGTTCGCGCCGTTCGATCCAGCGCGCGACCAGCCGCGCGGCGACCAGCCAGGCATCCGTTTCACCACGCATCTCCGAGGGGGACGTCACGTCCGCGTTCGACACTCTGTTTGACAAGGTAGATCATTCTCCGCTCAACTCTCCCGTTCAGGCCATCACTTTCGCAAATATGAATTCCGAAGCCGTCTCCGCGCTCATTGCCAAAAACCCGCCGTTGAAAACGGCCAAGGCTCAGCTCGAGTCCATGGAGCCCGGCGCCTATGTGATTCACCGGAGCTGGGGGTTCGGCCAGATCAAGAGCTACGACGAGGGCACCCAGCGGCTGGTCATCGATTTCAAGGCAAAGAAGAGCCATCCGATGGATCCCGCGTTCTGCCTCTCCACGATGGAGGTGCTGCCGCCGAAACACCTGCTGGTGCGCAAGGAGACGGAGCCGGAGAAGATCGCCGGGCTGATCGCCGACGACCCGGTGCAGCTGGTGATCGATGCGCTGGAGCTCTACCCGAACCACGCGACCACCGTGATCGATCTCGAACTGACGCTGGCCCAGGTGATCGGCGAAGACCGGTTCAAGAAATGGTGGTCGGCCGCGAAGAAGGCACTGGCCAAGGATCCCCGGGTGTCCGTCCCGCACAAGAAGACCGAATGCTACGTCCTGCGGGAGACGCCGGTCTCGGCCGAGGATGAAATTCTCGAGCAGTTCAACACGACCCGGTCCGCCCGCCGCCGGATTCTGCTCGCCGAGCAGCTGGTGGCCGCGGTCGGCAAGAAGGAGATCAACACCGACCTGTCGGCGATTCTCTCCGGCGTCGTCGACGCGGTGAAATCGAGCAATCAGCTCGATCCGTCCGAGCGGCTGTACGGCGCAGCGGTGCGCGACAACCTCGCGCGGATGCTCAACCTCGACCCGGCCGGCTACGAGCCGCAGCAGGCGGCGCTGCTGGCGAACACCCGCGAACTCCCCGCCATCGCGGAGAAGATCCCGGTGCACTTCCAGTCGCAGTTCCTCGAGCTGGTGAACGCCACGCATCCGATCGAGAGCCGCGACCTCCTGTTCGCGCTGCTCAAGATCTCGCAGGGCAAGTTCACGACCGAGTGCATCAATTTCCTCGTCGAGCGCGGCCATGCCGACGAACTCGCCGCGACGCTGAAACGGTGGCAGACGGAGCAGAACCTCCGGGCGCCGGTGCTCCTCTGGATCGTCAAGAACCGGCACTCGAAGAAATTCGCCAAGCTGCTCAACGACCTGATCACGCCGCGGCTGCTGGGCGCGATCTTCTTCGCGATCGACTACGAGGCGCTGCAGGCGTCGAGCGCCCGCCGGATCCCCCTCGCCGACATCCTGAGCGACGACACCGACCTGATCGCGGACCTGCTTTCAACCGCGGATCCGGAGACGGCCCGCGATCTCGCGAATACGCTGATGCTCAACCAGGGCTTCGAGGAGCTGACGAAGAAGTCGCTGCTGGCGCGCTTCATCAAGATTTTCCCCCGCATCCAGTCGCTCGTGGCGGCCGACGCCGAGAGCAAGGAGGAGCAGCTGCTCGTCTCGAAGAACAGCTTCGAGCGCAAGCGCGAGGAGTACGAGACCATCGTCTCGAAGCGGATTCCCGAGAATTCCCGCGCGATCGCCGCGGCCCGGGAGCACGGCGATCTGCGGGAGAATTCGGAGTACAAGATGGCGAAGCAGGACCAGACCGTGCTGATGGCCCAGAAGACGGCCCTCGAACGGGACCTCGGCCGCGTCCGCATCACCGACTTCAAGGAGGCCAGCATCGAGCAGGTCAGCGTCGGCACGATCGTCGAGGTCCGCAGCACCAGCACGGGCAACGTGACCCGCTACACCGTGCTCGGCGCCTGGGACGGCGATCCGGACAAGCACATCGTTTCCTACAAGACGCCGCTCGGCATGGCGCTGCTCGGCAAGCATGCGGGTGACACCGTCAAGGTGAAGACCGGCGCTTCCGAGGAAGAATACGTGATCGTCAGCATCGCCCGGTTCGCGGACGCGCCGGTCGCGAGCTGACGCGCCGCATGTCTCGAGCGGGCGAACACCAGGTTCGCTTCGCTGGCGGGACCGCGCCGGGAGGTGTCCGGCGTCGGTGAGATGCCGGCCATGCCGCCGTCATGCTCTCGCGACTGATCGCCGGATTCACGATTGGTTTCTGCATCGCCGCACCGGTGGGGCCGATCGGGCTGCTCTGCATCCGCCGGTCGCTGGAGCACGGCCGCGTGGTCGGTTTCGTCTCCGGACTGGGAGCCGCGACGGCGGACGCCGCGGGCGGCCTGGTGGCCGCGCTGGGGTTGACCGCAATCAGCGGATTCCTCGTCGCCCAACGCAGCCCGATCCAGCTTTTCGGCGGGCTCTTTCTCGTCTACCTCGGCCTTTCCGGACTGCGGGTCCCCGCATCGGACGGGCGTCCGCCATCGGCTCCGGCCCGCACGTTGCTGTCGGCCTATTCGTCGACGCTCGCGCTCACGCTGGCCAATCCCGTCACGATTCTGGCCTTCATCAGCGTATTCGCGAGTTTCGGCGTCGGCGCGGTCTCTCCGGATGCCGCGTCGGCCGGGCTGCTGGTCGCCGGCGTGTTTCTCGGTTCGGCGACGTGGTGGCTGGTGTTGAGTTCAGCCGCGAGCTGGCTGGGCAGCCGCATGGGGGCGCGCCGGATCCGCGCCGTCAATATTGCCTCCGCGCTGGTCATCGCCGGATTCGGCGGATGGCAGCTGGCGCTGCTGGCGCGCTGAAACAAGCGATGACCAAGGTGGGCCCGGCCTTGCGCCGGGCGCGCCGTTAACGGAACAAGACTCGCAACGGCGAGGAAGCAGGTCCCTCACCGGCCGCCGTCCTTTCCAGGATCGTCAGCGCGCACCCAGCGCGCCGCGCCCGGGGTTCAAAACGTGTTCTTGAACCACTGCTGATATTTTTCGCCGAGGACCGGCACGGGCGTCATCTTCCCGCTCGCCGCGCCGATGAATCCGATCAGCCAGAGGGCGAAAAGTCCGAGCCAGACCAGCAGGATCGTGATCCAGCCCAGGATCGGAATGAACGCGAGGATCATGTTTGCCACCCAGCACGCCACGGCGGTGATGATGAGCCCGAGCACCTGCCGAAGATGAAACGAGCCGAGCGCCGTCTTTTTGTTTCCATGCAGGACCACGGCGACGATGAAGCCGATGATCGTGAGATAGCTGACAATCGCGACAGTCTTGTCCTCCGAGGACGCAACTGCGGAGGGCGGAACCGGGGCGGAGGGAACCGGGGCCGGGGGAACCGGAGCAGGGGTGGTATCCATGGGTGAGCGGGGTTGAACGTGGGCGCGGCGTTTCCGCGTCGGCACCAAAAACGTTCGGCCGTCGCGCCGGGCCGCGTCAAACCGCGTCGGGCGCGAACCCATCGGGAAATCCCTGCTTCTGGCATCCGGGTCAGGCGCTTGCGGCTGCCGCCGTTCTGCGGATGGGCGCCCTCCCGCATTGTTCGCCCCAATCGCGCCTGCGAGCAGGCCGCCTACACCCGAGCCCGATCGGCGGTTTCCTGCGCGATTGCCTTGGTGGCACCGCCTGCCCAGCATCCGATCCGTGAACGGCTCCTGGGAAATTCTAAAAACGCTTTCCGATCCTACGCGCCTCCGGCTCCTTGCACTGCTCGCGCGGGAGGAGCTCTCGGTCGCCGAGCTGCAGGAGATCCTCGGCATGGGACAATCGCGCATCTCCTCCCAGCTGGCGCTGCTCCGACAGGTCAACGTCGTGTCCGACCGCCGCGAAGGCAAAAAGGCGTTTTACTCGCTGAGGGGCGCGCTGCCGGCGAAGACCCTCGCGTTGCTGAAGGCGTCGATCGACTCCGTTTCGGACCTTCCGATGATCGCCGAGGATCGGGACAATCTCGACCGGATCCTCGAGAAGCGCCGGCGCACGCAGGAACAGTATTTCAACCTGCTCGCCGGCCGGCTGGGCAGGAACTACTGCCCCGGCCGCTCGTGGGAGGCGATCGGGCATCTCGCGCTCCGGCTCACGCCTTTCATCGACATCGCCGATCTCGGCGCCGGCGAAGGCCTGCTCTCGCAGTTGCTCGCGGCCCGGGCGCGCCAGGTGTGGTGCATCGACAATTCGCCGCGGATGGTCGAGGTCGGAACGGAGCTCGCCCGCAAGAATGGCCTCGCCAACCTTGCCTACAAGCTGGGCGACATCGAGCAGGTCCCGCTCGCGGACCGTTCCGTCGACCTCGCCATCCTCTCCCAGGCGCTGCACCACGCGCAGCATCCGCAGACGGCGGTCAACGAGGCGTACCGGATTCTCCGGCCCGGCGGACAGCTGCTCATCCTCGATTTGAACGAGCACTCGTTCGAGAAGGCGCGCGAGAGCTACGCGGACGTCTGGCTTGGCTTCAAGGAGAGCGCCCTCCACGGATTTCTGAAGAAGGCGGGGTTCGCGAAGGTGGAGGTCGCCACCGTGGCCAGGGAAGCCACCGAGCCGTACTTCGAAACCCTTCTCGCCAGCGGCACCAAGCCCGCCAAGTGACCGGCGGGAGACGGCGGTCAACCCGGCCGCACGCAACGGGCGCTCACATCCGGTGCTCGCGCCGGTCGCAGGCCGTCGTGTCGAGGCCGAACAGCAGGTACATGGGGCAGAAACCCACCATCGCGGTGAGGATTGGAACGACGCCGACGAGCCCCCACCAACTCAGGTAGTGGTTGCCCACCAGCAGGGCCAGGCAACCCGCCACAAACCGCACCGCACAATCGTAGGAACCGACATTCGCTTTCATGGATAACCGGGGTTGGCGCGACCATACTCCCGCGCCCCCCGGCTGGCTCCGCAGTTTTTGGCGAGCATTGGTCACTTCGCGGCGCGACATCCTCACCCGCGTCCATCGGCTGCCGCACAGCCGACCGCCGCGGTCCTCGCCCATCGGCAACGTTCCCGCCCCGGACGTGGAGACGGCTCATCCATTATATGACATTGTGGCAGGACGACATGGCGGGATGTCACGGGGTGAATCGGGCGGCCCGTAGGTCAATGGCATCGTCTCCGGTTCCGCGGCGTCCGCCGAGCTCGCCAGCGTCGCGCCGCGCCGCGGATCCACCTCCAGCAGGTCGCGGCGCCACGGCGAGTGCGGAAGGACGGCCTGAGTGCAGGCTGGTCAGGCCGGTTCCTTTGGCTCAACGTCGGCGCTCCATGAATCTCGGACCCCTGCTCTTCGCCGCCGCGGTCGGCCAGATCGGCGGGGTCCTGGTCAGCCGGAGGCTGCCGCGGCTGTGGCTCGCGCTCACTCTGGCGGGGGCGGTCTCCGCCCTGGTCGCCGCCGCGGTGGTACTGTTCCAGGGAGCGAGCTGGGACTGGCGGAGCGACTTTCCCGTTTGCGGCGAGCTGCTGCATCTGCAGCTCGATGGGGTTGGAGCCTTGTTCCTCGCGCTGCTTGCGGTCGTGGGAGGATCGGGTGCGGTGTACGCGAAGGAGTATTGGCCGGTTCGCGATCATCCGCGGTCGTCCGGCACCGGCCGCCTCGGCTGGAGCGCGATGGTGCTCAGCATGGGGTTCGTCCTGCTTTCGGCCAACGGGCTGCATTTCCTCATCGCCTGGGAGCTTTTCACGCTGAGTGCCTACTTTCTCATCACACTCGAGCGGCAGCAGCGGGAAGTGCGCGCAGCGGGCTGGCTGTATCTGGCCGCGTCCCACGTGAGCATGGTGTGCCTGTTCGCCTTCTTCGCGGCGCTGGCCGCGCGCACCGGGAGCTGGGAACTCGGTCCGATGCGGGACCAGGCGCAGCTCGCGCCGCTGTTCTGGCTCGCGCTCGTGGGTTTCGGGCTGAAGGCCGGACTCTTCCCCCTCCACGTGTGGCTGCCGTCGGCCCATGCGAACGCCCCCAGCCACGTCTCCGCGCTGATGTCGGGCGTCGCGATCAAGATGGGAATCTTCGGCCTCGTGCGCTTCACCGGCTGGCTGCCCGTGCCGCCCGCCGGTGGCTGGACCATCGTCGCGCTGGGCGTGGCCAGCGCGGTGCTCGGCGTGGCATTCGCGCTCGGGCAGCACGACCTGAAGCGCCTGCTCGCCTACCACAGCGTGGAAAACATCGGGATCATCCTGATCGGCCTCGGCTTCGCGCTGGTGGCGACCACGAACGGGGCCGCGCCGTGGGGTCGGCTGGCGCTCGCGGGGGCTCTGCTCCACGTGTGGAATCACGGGCTGTTCAAATCGCTCCTGTTCTTCGGCGCCGGCTCGGTCCTGCACGCCACCGGCACGCGCGAGATGAGCCGCCTCGGAGGGCTGGCGCGCGCGATGCCGTGGACCGCCGCGTTGTTTGCGCTGGGCGCCGCGGCCATCTGCGGGCTGCCGCCGCTCAACGGTTTCGTCAGCGAGTGGCTCGTCTTCCTCGGGCTGTTCGATGCCACGCTCTCGCACGGACCGATGACCTGGCTGGCGGTGCCCACCGCGATCCTGCTCGGCGTGACCGGGGCGCTCGCGCTGGCGTGTTTCATCAAGGTCTGCGGCGTCGTGTTTCTCGGCGCGCCGCGCTCGGCCGCGGCGGAGCACGCGCACGAATGCGGCCCGGCGATGCGTGGCCCGATGCTGCTGCTCGCGCTGCTGTGCGTCGCGATCGGGCTCGCGCCGGTCGTTTTCTGGCCGGCGGTCGCGCACGTGGCGGACCTGTGGCATCCCGGCTGGACCGACCCCGCGGCCACCGCCCCGCTGGCGACGCTCGGCCGCTGCCACGTGGCGCTCGCCGTGCTCGCCCTCGCCGCCGCCGGCTGGCTGTGGCACCGGCTCGGACGAAGGGCGTTCCGCCGGGCGCTGACGTGGGACTGCGGGTACGCCGCCCCCACCGCGCGGATGCAGTACACCGCCGGATCCTTCGCCGGCATCATCACCGAGTGGTTCGCGTGGATCCTGCGCCCCGAGCGGCACGAACGCCGCCCGGAGGAATTCTTTCCGCTTCATGCCCATTTCAACGAGCACACGCCCGAAACCGTGCTGGACCACGCGATCGCGCCGGCCGGCGGATTCGTGATGCAGGTGGCGGCTGTCACCCGGCGGCTCCAGCACGGGCGATTGCAGGCGTATATCTTCTACGTCGTGCTCGGTCTGGCTGCGCTCGGCCTGCTGGTGGTGACCGGAGGTGGACAATGAATGCGCAGACGTCCACCCCCGGGCGCCTAAAATAGCCGCCCCTTTGATCTCGAGCCTGGCTTCCACCATGTATCTCAACCTCATCCAGATTGCCGAATCGTTCGGCGTGTCGGAAAAGGTCGTCGAAGACTGGATTCGCGCCGAGGACATGCCGCACGTCCCCGACCGCGGCCGGGTGCTGTTCGACCGAGCGCAGGTGGCGAACTGGGCCGCCCAGCGCGGTTTGGCCACGCATGCCGGTTTTCTCGCACCGGAGAATCCCTCGCTCGCCGGCGAACCCCGGCTCGAGCCGTTGCTGCGAGTCGGAGGCATCTGGCGGGACATCACTCCCGCGGACGTGACCGGTGTATATGAAAAGATCGTCGCGGCGCTGCCCGGCGCGACGCCGCCCATCCGGCAGCTCGTCGCCCAGCGTTTGCGTGCGCCGGGCGGAGTGACGCTGGCGCCGATCGGCGGCGGACTGGCGCTGCCACATCCGAGCACGCGGATCGCGCTCGGCCGCGGCTCCGGCACGGTCGCGCTGCTCCTGCTGCGCTACGCCGTCGCGGATGCCGGACCGCCGGATGACGTGCCGGTGACGCGGCTGTTCTTTTTTCTCGCGCCCTCGCCCCGCGGCCATCTCGACCTGCTGGCGCGGATCAGTCGCAGCCTGGCGCGCGGTCCCCTGCGCGACGCGGTGCTCAACTCCGCCACGGACGACGAGATCTTCGGCGCCGCTGCGGCCGCCGATCGCGCGGTCGCGGGCGGTGCGCCCCGGGAGGCCGCACCATGATGCCAGGGGCGCTGCTCCTCGGTGCGGCGCTGACTCTCGGACTCGGGATGATCTTCGGTCCGCGGGCGCGCCGCCTCTGGGTCGCCACGATGCTGGTCTCCGCCGGGGCCGGTCTTGCCGCCGCCGTCTGGGTGCTGGCCGGCCACCCGGCCTGGGAGTGGCGGAGCACCTTTGACCTCGCGGGTCAGCCGCTGCATTTCCGGCTCGACGGACTGAGCGCAGTCTTTCTTGCGCTGTTGAGCGTGATCGCCGGCGCCGGCGCCGCGTACGCCCACGAATACTGGCCGGACCACGACCGCCCGGAGTCGGCACCCCGCGGCCGGCGCTGGTGGAGCGGGCTGGCATTGAGCATGGGCCTCGTGCTGGTGGCGTCCAACGGGCTGCACTTTCTCATCGCCTGGGAGATGTTCGCGGTCTGCGCGTTCTTCCTCATCACGCTGGAGCGCGAGCGGCCGGACGTGCGCTCCGCCGGCTGGCTTTACCTCGCGGCCTCGCACGCCGGCACGATGTGCCTGTTCGCCTTCTTCGGCGCGCTGGCCGCCCGGACCGGCAGCTGGGAACTCGGCCCGATGCGGGAGTATCCGGGACTGGCGCCGCTGTTCTGGCTGGCGCTCGCGGGGTTCGGGGTGAAGGCGGGCCTGTTCCCGCTTCACGTCTGGCTGCCGTCGGCCCACGCCAACGCACCGAGCCATGTCTCGGCGATCATGTCCGGCGTGGCGGTCAAGATGGGCCTGTATGGGATCATGCGCTTCAGCGGCTGGCTGCCGGTTCCGCCGGCCGCCGGCTGGGTCGTCATCGGCCTCGGCGCCGCCAGCGCGCTGCTCGGGATGGCGTTTGCCGTCGCGCAGACCGACGTCAAGCGGCTCCTCGCCTACTGCACGGTCGAGAACGTCGGGATCATTCTCTCCGGGCTCGGCGCCGCGCTTCTCGCCGCCACGCACGGCGATGCGCCGTGGGGCCGCCTGGCGCTGGCGGGTGCGCTGCTGCACGTCTGGAACCACGGCCTGTTCAAGTCGCTGCTGTTTTTCGGCGCCGGTTCGGTGGTGCACGGCACCGGCACGCGGGAGATGAGCCGGCTGGGCGGCCTGTGGCGCACGATGCCGTGGACGGCCGGGCTGTTCGCCTTCGGCGCGATCGCGGTGTGCGGGCTGCCGCCGCTGAACGGGTTCGTCGGCGAATGGCTCGTGTACCTGGGCCTGTTCGACGCCGTCACCAGCCGCAGCCCGGCGGCGTGGGCGGCGATTCCCGCCGTCATCATGCTCGCCACCGCCGGGGCGCTCGCCCTCGCCAGCTTCACCAAGGCCGGCGCGATGATCTTTCTCGGCGCGCCGCGCACCAGCGCCGCCGCCCACGCCCATGAATCCGGGCCCTGGATGCGCGCTCCCATGCTGGTCCTCGCCGGCGGGTGCGCCGCGCTGGCCCTCGGGCCCGTCCTCCTCTGGCCGGCGCTCGTGCGCGCCACCGGCGCCTGGCGGCCGGCCTGGGCGGGCGCGGACCTGCCCGCGCCGCTCGCGACGCTCGGCGCCGTCCAGCTCGGGTTCGCCGCGCTCGCCACGCTCGCCGCCCTGGCGCTCTGGCGGCTGATCCACGCCGCGCCGGTCCGGCGCGCGCTGACGTGGGACTGCGGCTACGCGGAGCCGATTGCGCGGATGCAATACACCGGCGCGTCGTTCTCCGGGATTCCCGCCGGGTGGTTCGGCTGGCTGCTGCGTCCCGAGCGGCGGCTGCGGCGGCCGCGCGGCGTGTTTCCCCACGAGGCCATCCTCGTGGAGCGGCTGCCGGAAACCGTGCTCGAGCGCGTGATCGGTCCGGTCGGCGGCGTGTTCCTGCGCGTCTCCGCCGCGGCACGACGGCTGCAGCACGGGCGCCTGCAGTTCTACATCGCCTACCTCGCCGCGGGGCTCGTCGCCCTGGCGGCGGTCGTTTTGTACGGAGACCTGACATGATCGACTTCGCCGCATTCGTTCTCCGCCTCGCCGGCTGGCTCGTGCTCGCGCCGCTGCTGCCGGGCGTCATCAACAAGGTCAAGGCCTGGGTGGCGGGGCGCCGCGGTCCGCCGGTGCTCCAGCTCTACTACGACCTGGCCCGGCTCTGGCGCAAGGGCGTCGTCCTCAGCACGCTCGCCTCGCCCGGCTTCGTCGCGGGGCCGGCCGTGGGCTGGGTCGCGGTCCTCGGGGCGGCGCTGCTGCTGCCGGTCGGGGCGGCCGGCGCGGCACTGAGTTTTCGCGGCGACATGCTGCTGCTGATCTATCTGCTGGCGCTGGCGCGGTTCTGCACCGCCTGGGCCGCCCTCGAGACCGGCTCGGCCTTCGAGGGCATGGGCTCGGCCCGCGAGGTCAGCTACGCGGTGCTCACCGAGGCCGCCATCATCACCGCGGTGCTGGCGCTCAGCGTGCACACCGGCAGCACGAGCCTCGCCACCATGCTCGCGCCCGCCGCCGGCGCGGGCGGCGCGCTGCTCGCCGGCGGCCTCTTCGCAGTGCTGCTGGCCGAGAATTGCCGCGTGCCGTTCGACGATCCGAACACCCATCTCGAGCTCACCATGATCCACGAGGCGATGATCCTGGACCACAGCGGTCCGCCGCTCGCCGTCATCCTGCACGGCGCGTCGATGAAACTGCTGCTGTTCTCCCTGCTCCTGACCGAGGCGGTGCTGCCCACCGGAAATCTTCCGCCCCTGGCCGCGGCCGGGGCGCTGGCCGCCGGCGTGCTCGTGGTGACGGTCGCCGTCGGCTTCGTCGAGTCGCTGCTCGCCCGGCTGGCCTTCCGGCGCGTGCCGCTGCTCCTGACCACGGCCTTCCTCCTGTGCCTGTTTGCCCTGCTCGTGGCGTGGAAAGGCGGTGCGGCATGACCCCGACGCTGAACCTCCTCGTCGGCCTCGTCATGGGGCTGAACCTGCTCGCGCTCGGCAGCGCGCGGCTGCCGTCGCTGATCCGGGCGGTCTCCGTGCA
Organism: uncultured Verrucomicrobiae bacterium; assembly: GCA_963705935.1. Taxonomy (GTDB): domain Bacteria; phylum Verrucomicrobiota; class Verrucomicrobiia; order Opitutales; family Opitutaceae; genus Opitutus. The sequence goes on from OY970130.1 coordinate 2,462,318, forward strand.
GGGCATCGTGCTGGGCGTGATGCCGCTGTTGATCGAACCGCACACCAGCTGGCTCGTCGCGGCGGTCGCGCTCGCCACGATCGCCGGCAAGGGCTTCGTCATCCCGATGCTCCTGCGCCGCGCGATGCGGGCGGCGAACATCGAGCGCGAGGTCGATCCCTCGATCGGTTTCGTGCCTTCGCTGCTGCTCGGGGCCGGCGCGAGCATCGCCGCGGTCGCGCTCGCGCGAGCCCTGCCGCTGCTGCCCGAGCACGCCGGCTCGCTGCTCGTTCCCGGAGCACTGGCCTCCGTCCTCACCGGCTTCGTCCTGCTGATCGGCCGCGCGAAGGCGATCTCGCAGGTGTGCGGTTATCTCATCCTCGAGAACGGCATCTATCTGTTCGGCCTGCTCCTGATCCAGGCCACGCCGCTGTTCGTCGAAGCCGGCATCCTGCTCGACCTCACCGTGGGCGTGTTCGTCCTCGGCATCATCGTCGACCGCATCCAGCGGGCCTTCGACTCGCTCGACACCCGCAAACTCACCGTGCTTCGCGAATGATCCCGCTCCTCCTCATCTTCGTGCCGCTCGCCGGCGCCGCGCTCGCCGCCGCGTGGCCCAGCCAGCGGACCCGGCCGTGGCTCCTGCCCGGCGTGGGCCTCATCCATGCCGCGCTCTGCTTCTGGCTGCTGGTGAACCCGCCGCCGGTCGCGCCCGGCTCCTGGCTCGCGTTCGATCCGCTGAGCCGCGCGGTGCTGCCCGCCGTGTCGCTGCTCTTCCTCGTCTGCGCCGCCTACGGCGTATCCTATCTCGCCATCCGCCCGGAGCGCAGCAACCGCGTCTTCGTGGCCGCGCTGCTCGCCGTGCTCGGGCTGCTGTCGGCCGGCCACATGGCGCGGCATCTCGGGCTGCTCTGGATCGCGACCGAGGGCGTGACGCTCGCCGCCGTGCCGCTGCTGCATTTCAACGGCACGCCGCGCGCGTTCGAGGCGACCTGGAAATACCTGCTGGTCGGCGGCACCGGAATCGCGCTTTCCCTGCTCGGATCGTTCTGCCTCGGCTACGCCTCGCTCCGCGGCGGCGGCGGCGGCGACCTCACCTTCAACGCGCTCATCACGCAGGGCGCCGGGCTGTCGCGTCCCTGGGTCCTCGCCGCGTGGGTGCTGCTGCTCGTCGGCTACGGCACCAAGATGGGCCTCGCGCCGATGCACACCTGGAAACCCGACGCGTACGGCGAGGCGCCGGGGATCGTCGGCGCCATGCTGGCGGGCGGCGTCACAACCGTCGCGTTCACCGCCATCCTCCGCGTTCGCGCCGTCGTCGCCGCGGCGGGCGAGGGCGCGATGGCCGATCGGACGCTGCTCGCGATCGGATTGTTCTCGATGCTGGTCGCGGCGCTGTTCCTCCTCGGCACCCGCGACTTCAAGCGGATGCTCGCGTACTCCAGCGTCGAGCACATGGGCATTCTGATCATCGGCGCAGGGCTGGGCGCCGGCGGGGCCTTCGCGGCGCTGTTCCACATCTGGTCCAACAGCCTGACCAAGGGCGCGCTCTTCCTCAGCGCGGGCAACATCCGGCGCGCGGCCGGCGCCCGCACGATGGACGAGGTGCGCGGCATGTCGCTGGTCACGCCCCAGTCGGCCGCGATCTTCGTCGCCGGCCTGTTCGCCGTCACGGCGTGCCCGCCGTTCGGCCCTTTCTTCAGCGAACTGCGCGTCCTGCGCGCGGCGTTCGAAACGCATCACGCCGGAGTGGCTGCCATGTTCCTCGCCTGCCTCCTGTTCGCGTTCTTCGGGCTGACGCGCCTGGTCTTCGCCATCGTCGATGGCCGGCCGCGCACCGCGACCGCGCCGACCCAGAAACGATTCCCTGAAACCGCGAGCGTGATCCTGCCGCCGCTCTTCCTGCTCGGCTTGTCGCTTTGGCTTGGCCTGTCCATGCCGTCGGTGCTGCCCGATTCGTGGGCCGCCGCCGTCGTGCAACTCTATCCCGCACCATGAGCACCCGCCCGACTTTTGCCCTGCTGGCCAACGCGGCCACCGTGCCGTGGGCCGCGATTCCCGAATGGCCGGCTCCGGAGTTCGTCCGCGCGACCGCGGCCGAGCTCGACCGGGGTGGCCGGCTGTGTGCGTGGTTCGGCGTCCCCGATGATGCCGCGGTCCGGCTGGTGGCGGTCGTGGCCTTCGACGCCGACAACACCCTCGCGGTCGGTCGCAGCGCTCCGGTGCGCGGCAGCTATCCGGCGCTCACGGCCACCCACGCGGCGGCGCATCTTTTCGAACGCGAAGTCTGGGAACAGCACGGCCTCAAACCGGAGGGGCATCCCTGGCTCAAGCCCGTCCGGCGCACCGGGGTTGGCGCGCCCGCGATGGGCGAGTTCTTCCGCGTCGAGGGCCGCGAGATTCACGAGGTCGCGGTCGGTCCCGTGCACGCCGGCGTGATCGAGCCGGGCCACTTCCGGTTTCAGTGCGCCGGCGAGGAGGTGCTGCACCTCGAAATCGCGCTCGGCTACCAGCACCGCGGGATCGAGAACGCGCTCGCGGGCGGCCCGCACCGGACGACGGTGCAACAGCTCGAGGCGGTTTCCGGCGATGCCACGATCGGACACATCACCGCGCATGCCACGGTAATGGAGGCGCTCGGCGGCACCGAGGCGCCGCTCCGGGCGCAATGGCTGCGCGCGATCGCCCTGGAGCTCGAGCGGCTCGCCAATCACACCGGCGATCTCGGCGCGCTGGCGAACGACGTCGCCTTCCTGCCGACTTCCGCCGCCTGCGGAAAGATCCGCGGCGATTTTCTCAATCTCACCGCCCTGCTCTGCGGCAACCGCTTTGGCCGGCACCTCGTCCGGCCGGGCGGCTGCCGGTTCGACCTCGAACCGGACCGCGCCGCCCAGCTCGCGACGAGGCTGCGCACCGCGATGGCCGACGTCGAGGAGGCCACCGGCTGGTTCTGGGATGCGGCGTCCGTGCGCGCCCGTTTCGAGAACGTCGGCACCGTCTCCGCCCGTCAGGCCGCCGAGATCGGGCTGGTCGGGCCGGCCGCCCGCGCCTGCGGACTCGTGCGCGACGTGCGCTACGACCACGCCACCGGCTGGCACCGTTTCGCGCAGGAGCCGGTGGCGGTCTGGCCCGGCGGCGACGTTTACGCCCGCGCCCGGGTCCGCTGGCTCGAGATTCAGCGCTCCGGCCATTTCGTGCAGGAGCAGCTGGCGGCGCCGCCCGACGGCCCGATCGCCGAGCGACTCCCCGCGCCCGCGCCGGACACGCTCTGCGTTGCGCTCGTCGAAGGCTGGCGCGGCGAGGTGTGCCACGTTGCGCTCACCGGCCCGGCCGGCCGGTTCCGCCGCTACAAGGTCGTCGATCCGTCGTTTCACAACTGGACGGGGCTGGCGCTGGCCCTTCGCTCCCAGGCCATCTCGGACTTCCCGATCAACAACAAGAGCTTCAATCTCTCGTACTGCGGTTTCGATCTTTAGGCCTCCGGCGCGCCGGATGCCTCCTTCCTCATGTTCGCCCTCGACGCCCTCACCCATCGCCTGAAGCGCGGCTGCGCCACCATGGCGTATCCGCACGGACCCGCGCCCGCGCTGCCCGACCGGCATGGCGGCGGGCTGCGCGTCGACGCCTCCCGGTGTCCCGCGGGTTGCGACGAATGCGTCGCCGTGTGTCCGACCCAGGCGATCGCCTTGCGCGGCGAGCGCGGGATCTCGCTCGATCTCGGCCGCTGTTTGTTCTGCGCGGACTGCGTCGCCGCCTGCCCTCAGGGCGTGATCACGCGGACGAACGATCATCGTCTTGCGGTGCGCCGGCGCGAAGACCTCGTCCTGGGCGCACCGGGCGAGGAGGAGGTGCGGCTCGCCGCCGCGCTCGACGACAAACTGCGCCGGCTCTTTGGCCGTTCGCTGCGGCTGCGGGTGGTCAGCGCCGGCGGCAATGGTGCGGAGGAGGCCGACGTCAACGTGCTCGGCACGATCGGCTGGGACCTGGGCCGGTTCGGCATCCAGTACGTCGCCTCGCCGCGCCACGCCGACGGGCTCATCGTCACCGGCCCGGTTTCCCGGGCGATGGAACTCGCACTGAAAAAAACCTGGGACGCCGTGCCCGAACCGAAGATCGTCATCGCCATCGGCACCGAGGCGATTTCGGGCGGCCCGTTCGCCGGGCATCCGGAGGTCCTGGGCGGCGCCGCCTCGGTCGTGCCGGTCGATCTCTACATTCCCGGCTGGCCTCCGCATCCGCTGACGATTCTCGACGGGCTGCTGCGGCTTCTCGGCCGGCTGGAGAACGATCGCGCGCCGGGTGCGGCCAGCTAGCGGCGCCGCGATCGCGGTCCCGGACTATTCGCGCCAGGTGAACGCGTGGCAGAGGGCGACGCCGGCGGCGTCCGCCTCATCGGGCGCAAGTGGCCGGCCATGCCCGAGGAGCGCCATGACGGTGCGCGCCATCTGCTCCTTGCTCGCGCGCCCGGCGCCAACCACCGCCTGCTTGACGCGCAACGGCGGATACTCGAACACCGCGCACCCCTGCAACGCCGCCACGGCCATCGCGGCGCCGCGGGCCGCGCCGAGAATCTGCGCGGTCTGGAAATTCTGCACGTAGATCGTCTGCTCGAGCGCGACGTGGCGGACGCCGGCGCCATCGAGAAACGCGAGCACCACCCGATGAATTTCGCCGAGTGCCTGCGGCATGGCGTACTTCGCCGGCACCCGCACCGTCTGGCAGCGCAGCAGCAGCGGCGACCGTCCGGGCGTGAACTCGATCAGCGCCAGGCCCGTGCCGCGCAAGGACGGGTCGATGCCCAGCACCCGCCCGCAGAACGCGGTGCGATTCAGGGTCAGCGGCGCCGTCGCCCGCGAGGGGACCGCGCGCCCCTCGAGCTTGGCTTTCCACATCTGCCGGACGTTCACCCGGCCAGTGAAACTCGGACCACCACCGAAAGGGAAGCCGGAAGGGGCATTTCTCTCCCTGTCGATCACCGGATGTTCGCATTACGAACAACGCCAGGAGCCACCGCGCGGGTCGACGACAAGGTCGTCCTGGCGTTCGCCGGATGTTCGTATTACGAACAACGCCGGCCGGCTGGGGCCGATGCTCGATTTCCGATTGCCGCGCGGGCCAGTAGAGGCGGCCGAAATCCGGCCGAAAACTCAGCCTGGGCGCTGGCCGCGGCGCCGTTGGGAAAGCCAGTGCAGGAGTTCCAGCGTCCGCTCCGCGTCGGGCATGGCGGCGCCCCGAACAAAGTATTCATGCACCCGCGCCCGATGCACCTGCAGCAGACGCGCCAATTGCGCCGGCTCGCCGCGTTTCTTCAGGAACGGCTCGACCGCCTCGGCGAGCGCATTCCAGTTCGGAGTATCCAGACCGGGGCGCAAGGTGCACCCATGCGGGCGCGGCTTGCGAGTGATTCGCTTCGCGGACTTGCGACTCAGATCCACGGCCGCACCGGCCAGCATGTCCAGCAACTCGAAGACCCATTCCGTCTCGCGTAAATAGAGGTCCTTCATCGATGTTCGTAATACGAACATCGCTTGCATTTGCCAAACCCGGATTGCGCCAAAGGGGGACTTGGGGTGGGATCAAGGCGGGCGACACGCGGGGACCCGGGGGGCGGCGGGGCAAAGACCAGTGCGCCGTCGCGGCGCTTTCACCAGAGCAGCTTCGCGCCGGCGACGGCGCTGAGCACGAGCGCCAGGTTCTCGAACAACCGCTGGTCGAGACGCCGCAGGATCAGCCGCCCCAGGAAGGCTCCCCCGAGCACCGCTGGGGCAAGCCAGAGATTGATCGCGAAGCTGTCCCGGTTGATCAGTCCGAGGTCGACCATGAAGGGCACCTTGAAGCAGTTGAGCAGCAGGAAAAACACCGCGCCCGTTCCGACGAACTCCATTTTGGGCAGCCGCATCGCCAGGAGGTAGATCACCATCAACGGACCGGCGGCGTTGGCCACGAGGGTCGTGAATCCCGCCAGCACGCCGATCATGGGTGCGAACCACCAGCCATGCTCGCCGGGTTCCGCCGTCTCGGGGCGCAGCACGGCCGCGAAGGTGGCGACAGCGGCGACCCGGCCGCCGGCCTGCGCCAGCTCGACCGGACGCCCGCGGCGGTCGTCCCCACCCGCCCCACCGGCGGAGCACTCGCCAGCCGCGCTCGCGGTGGCGGCGGTATCGGGGCCGCGGCGACGTCCGCCCTCCCGAACCCGCCGGAGCAGGTGCAGCGCCAGCAGGCCCAGCACGATCCCCCCGATCAGGATCCGCGCCTGCCGGTCGTCGATTCGGCCTAAAGCAAAAAACCCCAGCAGCACGCCGGCGGCGGTCCACGGAAACAGCCGCCAGAGAAACCGCCACTGGGTGTGCCGCCGGTACGAACCGACGGCGATCACGTCTCCAAAGATCAACAACGGCAGCACGATCCCGGTCGCCTGTTTCGCCGGCAGGATCTGCGCGAAGAGCACGACGAAAAGCATGCCCAGCCCGGCGATACCGGTCTTCGAAACGCCGACGAACAGCGCCCCGGCGATGGCGAGGGCCCACTGGACGGCATCAAGGTGCATGCGCTGGCATGGCGGAGTGGCGGCTTTCTGTCACCGCCGAACGGTGACGTCTCTCGCCTGTCGTTCGCCGCGACCGAAGGATGCGCTCACCCGGCCCTTCCCTCCGTGAACGCGCCGTCCTTCACGGTGAAGACCTGCCATTCGCCCAGATCCGCGTCGGGCGGGGTGGTTCCGGTCGCGATCACCTGCGATTCGGGATCCACGCTCGACCAGAACCGGCGGCGCCGCGCCGGATCGAGTTCGCCCAGCACGTCGTCGGCGAGCAGCACCGGGCGCACGCCACTTTTTTCCTGAAACCATCCGGCCTGCGCCAGCCGCAGCGCCAGGACGAGCGACCGCTGCTGCCCCTCGGAGGCGAAGTCCTTCGCCGCCGTGCCGCGCACCGCAAAGGAAAAGTCGTCGCGGTGCGGTCCCACCAGGGTCGTGCGAAACTGGACATCGCGCGGTCGTGAGGATTCGAATCGCGCGAGGACCGCGTCAGCGGACGGTTCATCGAAGTCCGGCTCGTAGCGCAGCCCCGCCTGCTCGACCGGATCGTCGACCGTGATCCGCGCGTAGGCTTCCGTCAGCCGGCCGCCGAGCGCGGCCAGCCCTCCGGTGCGGGCGGCGATCAGTTCCGCGGCGGCGGGCGCAAGGATGCGCTCGAAGGCCTCGAGCTGCCCGCCCGCCGCGCCCCCGCGCCGGAGCAGCGCGTTGCGGTCGGCCAGCGCCCGCGAATACACCTGCAGCGCCCGGAGGTACGCGGGATCCATCGAGGCCAGCGTCAGGTCGAGCCAACGTCGGCGGAGGGCGGGCGCGCCCCGCACCAGCAGCTGGTCCTGCGAGGAAAACACGACCGTGGGAAACCGGCCGAGATGGTCGGCGAGGCGCGTGACCCGGGTCTGGTCGCACCACAGTTCGCGGCCGTCGCGCCGCAACCGGATCGTCAGCCGTGTGGCTCCCAGCCGCTCGTGCTCGATCTCGCACGCGATCGAGGCGGCATGCTGGCCGTGCGCCACGAGAAGCCGCTGGTCGGTGGTGCGAAACGAGCGCAGCGCCGTGATGAACCCGGCGGCCTCGAGCAGGTTGGTCTTCCCCTGGCCGTTCGCGCCGAGCAGGAATTGCTGACGCCCCTTCCACTCCAGCGCGGCAAACCCCACGTTGCGGAAATGGTGGAGCGTGAGTTTGCGCAGACGCATGGGACGTCCCGCGGATTACGCGAACGAAAGGCAACAAAGGGAAATCAAAACCGCGGCCGGCCCGTGCCGCTCACGCCGTCGGTCCGGCGCGTCGTTCGTCGCGCGCATTCTCCCCGGTGCCGCGCCGCCCGACGGATTTGGGACTTGCGCGAGCGCCGTGGCCCGGGTTCCTTGCGCACTTCATGAGTGCCTCCGCCCCTGCCCGGGAACACGCCATCCTCAAGACAAACTACGGCGAAATGACGATCGCCTTCTGGTCCGACGTCGCGCCGAAGACCGTCGAGAACTTCAAGAAGCTCGCCCGGGAAAAATTCTACGATGGGACCGCGTTTCACCGGATCATCAAGGGCTTCATGATCCAGGGCGGCTGCCCCAACACCCGCGAGGGCGCCAGCGGGATGCCCGGCACCGGCGGCCCGGGCTACAAGATCAAGGCCGAGTTCAATCCGAAGTCGCACGTCCGCGGCGTCATTTCGATGGCCCGCTCGGCGCATCCCGATTCGGCCGGCAGCCAGTTCTTCATCTGCCATGGCGACGCGAAGTTTCTCGACCGGCAATACACTGCGTTCGGTGAACTCGTGAAGGGCGACGACGTGCTCGAACGGATCGCAACCGTCCCCACGCAGCACGGTGACGGCAGTGAGAAAAGCACGCCGATCGACCGCGTCGAGCTCCAGTCGGTCGAGATCGTTCCCGCCGCCTGAGGGTGCGGCGCTCGTCGACCGACCGGCGCCCCCGATGCGGAGAGGGCCGCGCAACCCGTTTTCGGCGGCGCGGCGGCTGGCTTCGCCCCGCGTTCGTCAGGCCGTCACGTAGCCCAGCGCCTTCGCCACGGCTTCGTTGACGATCCTCCCGTCGCGGAGGTTGACACCGCGGGCCAGCCCGGCGTGTTCCGCGAGCGCCCGCTCGATGCCCTTCTGCACCAGCATCGCGACGTAGGGCTCGGTCGCCTGCGTCAGGCCGACCGTCGAGGTGCGGCCGACCAGCGCGGGCATGTTCGGCACCGCGTAGTGAATGACACCATGTTCGCGATACACCGGTTTCTCGTGGGAGGTTGGCTGGATCGTCTCGATGCAGCCCCCCTGGTCGATCGCGATGTCGACGATCACGCTGCCCGGCCGCATCCGGGCGACCATCCGGCGGCTGACCACCGTCGGCGCCTTCGCCCCCGGGATCAGGACCGCGCCCACCAGCAGATCGGCGTCGGCGACGGCGTGCTCGATGTTGGCCGGATTGGCCAGCAGCGTGACGACGCGGCCGCGATACTCCATGTCGATCACCTCGAGTTTGCGCGTGTCGAGATCGAGCACCGTCACGCGCGCCCCCATGCCGGCCGCCATCCGCACCGCGTGGGTGCCCGAGTTGCCGGCGCCGACGACGACGACGTGGCCCGGCATCGTTCCGGGGATGCCGCCGAGCAGCACGCCCGAACCGCCGTGCTGGGTCTGGAGAAAATACGCGCCGATCTGGATCGAGAGCCGGCCGGCGATATGGGACATCGGCTTGAGAAGCGGATACTGTCCGTCCGTTCCCTCGACCGTCTCGTAGGCGATGCCGAGGATGCGTTTCTTCAGCAGGACCTTCGTGAGCTCCGGTCCGGCCGCGAGGTGAAGATAGGTGAACAGGGTGCTCCCTTCCTGCAGCAGTCCGTACTCCTCCGGCAGCGGCTCCTTGACCTTCAGCACCAGGTCGGCCGAGCGCCACACCTTGGCGGCGCTGGACGACAGCAACGCTCCGGCGTCGCGATATTCCGCATCGGTGAAGCCGGCGCTCGCGCCGGCGGATTTTTCGACCAACACCCTGGCGCCGAGTTGGAGGCAGCGGCGGCACAGGCTCGGGGTCATTGAAACGCGGGTCTCGCCCGTTTTGATCTCTCTGGGGATTCCGATCAGCATGCGCGTATGACAGAGAAACGGGTCCCGCATGCAACGCCGGAAGCGCTGCCGCGCCCCGGCTGCGGGGTCGGAACTTCCTGCGGCCGGATCTGGTGCAGAGGCCGGCCGAGTCGGCACGGAAATGTCCGCGGGCCCGCCGGTTGCCCGGCGCAAAATCAGCCGGACTTCTATCCGGCCGCACGAATGGAACTCCGCACATTTCCGCTCATCGTCAGCGGATCGTCGCGCCAATGAATCCTTGCGAAACGCGCCTTCACGAGCACGGACTCCTCGTTCCCCTACTCCCATGCCCCCGCTGCTCCTGATTTTCCTGAAGGCGCCCCGTCAGGGCGCGGTCAAGACCCGGCTCGCCGAATCCCTCGGAGCGGAACACGCGACGGACATCTACCGCGGTCTCGTCGAGCGGCAGCTGCGTTCGATCCCGCCCGGATGGAACGTGGAGATTCACTTTTCCCCGGCGGATGCGGAACCGGAGATGCGCGCGTGGCTCGGCCCGGCGCACGAATTCCGCCCGCAGACCGAGGGCGATCTCGGCGCCCGGATGCAGCAGGCGTTCGATGCGGCCTTCGCCCGCCAGGCGGAACCCGTCATCGCGATCGGCGGCGATTGTCCGACGCTCGATGCGTCGACGCTGATCGAGGCGGCGAGCCGGTTGACCCGCGCCGACGTGGTTCTGGGTCCGGCGCAGGATGGCGGCTATTATCTCATCGGGCTCGGGCGTCCCGCGCCCCAGCTGTTCGACGATGTTCCCTGGAGCACGGCCAAGGTCTTCGCCCTCACGCTCGCCCGGGCCCGGGCCCACGGACTTTCGCGGGAGGTCCTGATGCCGCAGCCCAACGTCGACGATCTACCCTCCTACCGCCGTTTTCTCGATGCGGTGGCGCGGGAGTCGTCAGGCGACCGGCTCGCGATCGTCATCCCGACGTGGAACGAGGCGGCCCGGATCACGCCGGCGCTGCGCGCCGCCCGGCATTGTTTTCCGCTGGCGAGCACGATCGTGGTCGATGCCCACAGTGCCGATCAGACCCGGGAGCTGGCGGCGCGCGAAAAGGCGCGAGTGCTGATCGCGGCCCCCGGCCGGGGCGGACAGTGCCGGGCGGGAGCGGCCGCGGCCCGCGACGCCGACTGGTTGCTGTTCCTGCGCACCGATACGCTGCTGCCGTCGAACGCCGATGAGGCGGTCGAGGGCTTCATGCGCCAGCCAAAAGCCCAGATCGCCACGTTCCGGCTGCGCTTCGATCACCCGAGCTGGTTTCTCCGCGCCTGCGGCTGGCTCACCCGGTTCGACACCGTGTTCACCCGCTTCGGGGATCAGGGAATTCTGGTGCGGCGGGAATTTTACGACGCGCTCGGCGGTTTCCCGGACTGGCCGCTGTTCGAGGATGTCGCGCTCCTGCGGCGGGCCCGCGCGGTCGCTCGCGTTCACTCGCTCCCCGCCGCCGTGACGACTTCCGCGCGGCGCTTTCAGCGAACCGGCATCTACCGCCAGCAATGGCTGAACGCGCGACTGCTGCTGCGCTTTCTGACCGGAGCGTCCCCCGCGCTCCTCGCGGCCGAGTACCGCGCCGGAAGTATCGGTTCCGTCGCGACGGCCAAGACTTCGATCCAGCCCGCGTCGGAATCGCTGTAAAGCTTGCAGGCGATTCTTCGTCCATCGCGAGTTGCACGAGGGACGACCTTCCGTCTCGTCCGCGAACGTCGAGCGACCCTCGCGGACCGGACAGAGCCGGTCCCTCCACGTCGCGATCCGATTGTCGCCGGTCCTCGGATCGCGGCGTGAAGCCGCTCCTGGAATCGATCCGACGCGCGCTCCACGGGCCCGGCGGATGGCGCACGCTCAGCTGCGTTCGAGCACCTGAAACGTGTATCGATAGTTTGCGTCCGCACTGTCCCGGCTTTCGACGATGCGCGGAAATTGCCGGTGCCAGTCCGGAAAGAAGCGGTCACCGACCACCTCGGCGTGGACCAGCGTGAGATAAAGGCGCGTGGCTTCCGGCAGTCCGATCGCCTCCTCGAAGATCCGCTGCCCGCCGCACACGAAGATCGGGTCCACTTCGGTCTTCGCAATCGCCAGGGCTGATGTCAGCGAACCGGCGACCGCGACCCGGTCGGAGGCGAAGGAACGGTCTCGCGTCACCACGATTGCCCGACGGCGATCCTCCAGCACGCTGCGCCAGGTTTGAAAACTGATCCGGCCGACCACCACGGTCGCGCCGGAAGTCCGGGCGCGGAAATATTCCCAGTCCTCGGGAATCCGCCAGGGCAGCCGGCCCCCGCTGCCAATCACCCGGTTGCTGGCACACGCGACGATGAGATTGAAAGCCGGCAGCATGGGAGACGGTGCGTCCTGCGAGTTCGTCGCCACCCGGCCGCGGACTCAAGCCTGCGCAGCACCCGTAGCAGTCGTTTGTTTCCGTTGTCGGATCGGCTTGACGCCGCGATTCGATCGTCCCTGGCCGTTCGTTTCGGGCGGCCCGCAGGCCCGTCGGGTTGCCTCGCGATGGAGGAAGGATCGCCTGCAAGCAGGCTCCTACGTCGGAGCAGTCGCGCCTGCAAGCAGGCTCCTACGTCGGAGATTCGAATCCCGCCGGTTGCTCGGAGCGCGGGATGAACCCGCTCCCACACCCGAACCCATACCCGCTACGCGATGGTCGCGGCGACGCGGCTTCGCAGCACGGCGACGACCAGTTCGACCGTGTCGCCGAGCGGCACGGTCGCGCGGTTGATGATCAGGTCGTAGCCGCTCGCGCGATTGATGTCGGTCTCGAACACGGCGCGCACGTAACTTCGGCGGGCGGCATCCGCGCGCAGGTTGAATTCCGCCGCCTCATCCGGCGGAATCCCGAGCCTCGCGGCCATGAACCGGGCGCGCTCGTCGGGCGGAGCGACGAGGCGCACGTGCAGGCCGCCGGCAATCGCGGCCGTCGCGCAGTTGCCTCCGCGACCGACGAGAATCACGTGGCCGGTGCGCGCGAGCTGCCGCGTCAGCTCGTTGGTCCGCTGGATCAACTGCCACAGGTTCGGGTGCAATCCGACCAGCTCGCCGATGGAGGCGTCGATCTCCGAGACCCGATCCTCCGGCAAAAACCGCGCGAGCCGCGGCGACAGGTGCTCCGACTGGAGCATGGTTTCGACGAGATTGCGGTCGAACACGGTCCAGGCTGCGTGACCGGGCAGCTCGAACTCGAGCCGCGCGGCGAGCGCCTGGGCAAACTCCGACCCGCCCGATCCCGATTCGCGTGACACGGTTACGAACGGACCCGTCGTGTGGCCAAAGTGGCCGACGGCGGACCGTGAGAGATGAACGTTCAAATACGCCTCCGCGTGAGCGAGCGAGGGCTGGGTTGTCATGCTCGGCTCCTCCTTTCGTGGTACCGCCAGAGCGTACCCCCAAACCGTCCCATTGCAATCGGCGGCCGCGACGCGCGCCGCTATTCCATCTTGACCCGCGACTGATAGAACGCCTCGCAGCGCGCGTAGATTTCGCGCGGCGAACTCATCCGCAGGGCCTCCTCGGCCAGCGTCCGCGCATCGGCCATCGTCATCGAGCGCACGATGTATTTCACCGCCGGCACCCAGGTCGGCGCCATGCTCAGGCTGTCGACGCCGAGTCCGAGCAGGAGCGGTGCGAACACCGGATCGCCCGCCATTTCGCCGCACACGCTCACCGGCAGCTTGTGACGATGCCCCTCCTCGATGATGCGCTTGAGCGTGCGGAGCACGGCGCAATGCGTGGGCTCGTAGAGATGCGCGATCCGGTCGTTCACCCGATCGATCGCCAGCAGGTATTGGATGAGGTCGTTCGTGCCGATGCTGAAGAACGCGCAATCGAGCGCGAGCAGGTCCGCCGTCTCCGCCGCGCTCGGCATCTCGATCATCGCCCCGACCTTGACGTTCTCGTCGAATGGCTGGCCGCGCAGCTTCAGCTCCTGCATGCACTCCCCCAGCACCGCGTTCGCCCGCGCCAGCTCCTCGTGCCCGCTGATCATCGGGTACATGATCTGCACCTTGCCGTACGCGCTCGCCATCAGGATCGCGCGCAGCTGGTCCTTGAAGATGTCCTGGTGCTCGAGGCAGAACCGGATCGCCCGGAATCCCATGAAGGGGTTGTTCTCCTTCGGGAACAGGTCGGGGCTGCCCGCCATCGGCTTGTCTCCGCCCAGATCCAGCGTGCGAATGATCACGGAGTTGGGCGCCACGCCCTCCGCCACCGCCTTGTAGGCCAGAAACTGCTCCTGCTCCGTCGGGATCCGCGACGAGTTGAGAAACATGTATTCCGTCCGGTAGAGGCCGACGCCCTGCGCGTTGTACTCCCTCACGAGCTGGACTTCCTCCGCCTTCTCGATGTTCGCCATCAGCGTGACCGGCACGCCGTCCAGCGTGACCGCCGGCTCCTGGTTCGCCTTGAGGAGCCGCGACTCGAACGTCTTCTTCTGCTCCTGGATCTTGCCGTACCGGAACAGCGTGCGCTCGGACGGGTTGATGATGACGACGCCGTCGTAGCCGTCCACGATCACCCAGTCGCCGTGCTTGACGCGCTTCGTCAGGTCGCGCAGCCCGACGACCGCCGGCACCTTCATCGAACGCGCGACGATCACGGCGTGGCTGGTCCGGCTGCCGGTGTCGGTGACAATCGCGAGCGCGGCGCTCCGGTCGATACTCGCCGAATCGGAGGGAGTAATGTCGTTGGCCACCACGATCCGCTTGTCCGCGAGTCGCGTCAGGGAGTTCTCCGCCTGGCCGAGCAGGTTCGACAACACCCGTTGCGCGACGTCGCGAATGTCGCCGGCGCGCTCGCGCAGGTATTCGTCGTCGATCTCGGAAAACGCCTGGATGTACCGCGACGAAACCGCGTTGAAGCAAGTCTCGATGTTCCGGCCGGTGGTTTCGAATTCGCGGATCGTTTCGCCGATCAGCGCCTGATCCTCCAGCACCAGCAGGTGGGCGTCGAAGATGAGCGCCTCCTCGGCACCCAGGTTTTTTTCCACCTCGGCCTGGATCTTCGCGATCTGCTGGCGGGTGACGAGCAGCGCCTTCTCGAACCGCGCGACCTCCTCGATGCGCTTGTTCGGCTCGACCTGATAACTCGGAACCTGAACGTCGCTCTGGATATAGACGAACACCTGCCCATAGGCGATGCCCTGCGAGGCGGCGATGCCTTGAACGGTTGTTTCGTCTTTTACCCGGGTGTCCATGAATCGTCTGTGGTCCGCCACATGGGGTATTCGCAGCGGTGCCGGACGATAACGCGCCGGGCGGCGAACGGGTCAATGCGGATTTACGCCAATTGCGTCTGAACGGCAAATGCAGATGCGCCCCAGGCGGCTCGAATGACAGCAATCACCTCGTCCGGCGACACCCCGGCCGGCAGAAACGCAAAACAGGCGCTGCCGCTGCCGCTCATCCGGCCGGACAATCCGAATCGGGTCCGCAGTTGGTCGAGCAGCGCCGGCAGCGCCGGGAATTTTTCGAACGCCGGCGGCTCCATGCTGTTGAACAGCAGCGGCTCGACGGCGGACGTCTCGCCAGCCACCGCCGGGTGCACGAACGGCTTTGAGCAGGCCGCAGCGGCGCCTCGCCGCTCCGCGCCGAGCCAGCCGGCGAGCCTTGCCTCGGCGGCCTCGACGGACAGGTAGCTGCGCGGCGCGCCGGCTGCGAGTCGCCCATACGCCCAGGCCGTGGAGATGCTGAAGTCGGGTTTGAAGATGAGCACCTTGCGTCCGCGCAGCGGGACCGCCGCGGCGGCGGGCAGTGGCTCCACCCGGTCCCCGCGGCCGCGCATCACCACTGGCCCATCGCGCAGGAACAACGCGCAGTCCGAGCCCAGCCCGTTCGCCATCGTCTCCAGCCCATCAGCCGCGAGCGGCTGCCCGGCCAGCGCGTTCAGCGCCCGGAGCGCCGCCACCGCATTGCTGCTGCCGCCACCGAGTCCGGCCCCGACCGGGATCCGCTTCTCCAATCGGAACTTCGCGCCGCCGCGCCAGCCAGTCGCAGCGCGAAACGCCTCCGCCGCCTTCAGCACCAGATTGCCGCCATCGAGCGGCAAGCCCGGGTCGTCGCAGGCGAGCGAGAAATCGTCCGCGGCATCCGCGTGCAGCCGGTCGCCCCACGTCACCGGTGCCACCACCGACACGAGCTCGTGAAATCCGTCCGCACGCCGTCCCGTGATGGCCAGCATCAGGTTCAGCTTCGCCGGGGAAGAAACGGAAATCGCGCTCACGAGCCCGCCGGAGTATCGCCAGTCCCGGCTGCGCTTCAATCCCCCGTTTGACCGCCGCCCCCCCCGGGCTCGCCGCCGTTCGCCCCGACCCGGGGCGCGACGCGATGCCTCGCGTCGCCGATCGGACCCCGAGCGGGGTGAAATCGGTTTTGGCTTCGATTGTGCCGGTTTCCTGTTCATTACTGATCCTCCCGCCATGTCCTGCGATCTGATTCTGGTCCTCGATGCACCCACGCCCGGAGATGTGATGCCCGTGCTGAAACGCCTGTCGGGCACCGTGCGATGGGTGAAAGTAGGACTCGAGATGTTCACCGCCTGCGGCCCGGACTGCGTGCGTCAGGTGGCGGATGCCGGATTCGACGTCTTTCTCGACCTCAAGCTGCACGACATCCCGAACACGGTCGCCAGAGCCGTCGAGTCCGCCGCGAAGCTGCCCATCCGGATGCTGACGCTGCACACCGCCGGCGGCCGCGAGATGCTGAGCCGGGCGGTGCAAGCGCAGCGCGACCACGCGCCGGACCTGCTGCTGCTGGGGGTCACCGTGCTGACGTCGCTGAGCGCATCCGACCTGGCGGCCGTCGGCGTGGTGGACGCGCCATCGGCCCAGGTGGTCAGGCTCGGCCGGCTGGCGGTCGACGCCGGACTGCGCGGGCTGGTGTGCTCACCGCTCGAAATCGCGCCGCTGCGCGCCGCGCTTCCCGCTGACGTTGCGCTCGTCACGCCCGGCATCCGGCCGCGCGATTCCGGCGCGGACGACCAGTCGCGGGTCATGACTCCGGCCGACGCCGCGCGCGCCGGCGCCTCTTATCTCGTGGTCGGCCGTCCGATCTTCAACGCCGCGGATCCGGTGGCCGCCGCCCGCGCGATCCTCTCCGAACTCGGCGCCCCGGCGGCGAACCGATGAGCGCTCGCGCGTCTGATTCCACGCGGCCGCCACCCTGTCGCGCCGGCGTTTTCCGCCTTCATCCCTTCTCACTTTCGCTCGGCATTCCTGATTCCTTTTTCATTCGATGAGCCGCACCGCCGCCATTCTGCTCGCCGCCGGATCTGGGTCGCGCATGCAGGGCACCGTCACCGACAAGGTCCTCGCCCCGCTCGCCGGACGCCCGGTGTTTTCCCATTCGGCGGTCGCGTTCATGGCCAGCGGCGTGGCCGACTTCTACGTGGTGGTATACCGCGACCCCCGGCAGATGACGGAGCTGGCGGCCTACGCCCCCACGCCGTCCGCACTCGTCCGCGGCGGCCGCGAGCGGCAGGATTCGGTGATGAACGCGCTCATGTCGCTTCCCGGCGACATCGCCTACGTTTTCATCCACGACTGCGCGCGTCCTCTCGTCCGGCCGGAGCAGCTCGTCGCGCTGCACAAGATCGTCCGCCGCGAGAACGCGGTCGTCATGGCCCACCGCGTCGTCGACACGATCAAGGAGCACACCCTCCTGCACCGGCGCCGCGGGCAGGACGACTCGCGGCTCCGCACGCTGGACCGGTCGCGGCTCTGGGCGATGGAGACGCCGCAGGTGTTTTCGCGCGATTTGATTGTGCGCGCCTACCGCCGGGTGGTGGACCGCGACCGGCGGATCACGGACGACGCGGCGGCGGTCGAGCTGCTCAAGCACCCGGTGGCGCTGCTCGAGAATCCCTATCCGAATCCGAAGATCACGACGCCGGCCGACCTCGCCTACCTCGAGTTCCTGCTGAGCCGGGCCGCCGCGATGAAATAGCGGCCGGCGGAAAGATGGATTTCGCCGCGGCAGGCGCCACGGCGGCGCCGGACCGGTTCGAAGGTCCGGAGCTGCAGTTGTTTCGCCGCTCCGGCCGTCCTCCCGCAGCGATGCACCCACCCGGCGCGATGGTTCAATTCGCATGCTTGATCGTTCCGCCGCGCACCGGCACGATCGCGCCCGATGAATTTTCGGATCGGCCACGGGTACGACATTCACCGGCTGGTCGCCGGCCGGCGACTCGTGCTCGGAGGGGTGGCGTTCGACACCGACTACGGACTGGAGGGGCACTCCGATGCCGATTGCGTGACGCACGCGATCTGTGACGCGATCCTTGGAGCCGCGGCGTTGCCCGACATCGGCCACTTCTTTCCGAACACGGATCCGCGGTACAAGGGCGCCGACTCCCAGCTCCTGCTCCAGCGCGTCTGCGCGGAGGTGCGCAAGCTGGGTTTCGATCTGGTGAACATCGATGCGACCGTGATCGCGGAAAAACCGAAGCTGCTGCCGCGACTGGCGGAGATGAAGTCCGCGCTGGCGAAATCCACCGGCCTGACGCCCGATGAAGTCGGCGTGAAGGCGACCACCAACGAAGGCATCGGCGACCTCGGGCGGGGACTGGCGATTGCCGCCCACGCCGTCGCGCTGCTCAAACGTTCCTGATGGGCTCCTCACGTTCCCGCGCCTCCCGTCGCGGCTGCACGGGCTGCTGGCGGGTGCTCGCTTTTCTCGCCCTGCTGCCCGCACTCGGGGGCTGCATCGATCGCGAAACCCCGGTCGAGCGCGGCAATCGCGAGCAGATCCTGCATCGCGGCATCGGCCACGACCTCGCCGGCCTCGATCCGCAACTGGCGACGATGGCGAGCGACTACTCCGTGCTGTCGGCGCTGTTCGAAGGCCTCGTTGCCGAGGACCCGGTCGACCTTCACCCGGTGCCCGGCGTGGCCGAGCGCTGGGATGTCTCGCCGGACGGTCTGACGTACACCTTCACCCTCCGGAGCACGGCGCGCTGGAGCGACGGCACGCCGGTGACCGCGCAGGATTTCGTCGACTCCTGGCGGCGGGCGCTCAGCCCGGAGTTGGGCTCGGATTACGCGCACCTCCTTTTCGTCATCCAGGGCGCCGAGGCGTTCAACAAGCACCTGGCGGGATTCGATCAGGTGGGGCTCGCCGCGACCGACCCCCGGACGCTGCGCGTGACGCTCGAGCATCCGACGCCGTATTTTCTCTCCCTCCTGAATCACCAGGTCTGGTTCCCGGTGCAGCGCGCCGCCGTGGAGAAACAGGGCTCCTTCACCGACCGGACCAATCCCTGGGCGCGTCCGGGACATTTCGTCGGGAACGGCCCGTTCAACCTGAAAACCTGGCGCACCGGCCAGGAAATCGTCGTCACCAAGTCGTCCACCTACTGGGACAGCGCGAACGTCCGGCTCGTCGCGATCCATTTTCACACGATCGACAGCCTCGACGCCGAGGAGCGTGCGTTCCGCGCGCAGCAGCTGCACATCACGGATGCACTGCCGCCCGGCAAGGCGGACGTGTACCGGCGCGACGCCCCGGAGCTGCTCCGGATCGACCCGCTGCTCGGCACGTATTTCTACCGGCTGAACACGCAGCGCCCCGTGCTCAACGACATGCGGGTGCGTCGCGCCCTGGCGATGGCCGTCGATCGCGACGCGATCGTCGACAAGATCCTGCGGGGCGGACAGCGGCCGGCGCACAGCTTCGTGCCACCGGGAACCGCCGGCTACACGCCGGCCGCGACGGTGCCCACCGATTTCGCCGCCGCCCGCAAGCTGCTGGCCGAGGCGGGTTATCCGGGTGGCAAGGGCCTGCCCGAATTCGAGCTGCTGTTCAATTCGTCGGAGAGCCACCGCCTGATCGCCGAGGCGATTCAGGAAATGTGGCGGCGGGAGCTCGGCGTGGAGGTCCGCTTGTCGAACCAGGAGGAAAAGAGCGTGCTCGAGACGCGCCGGGCCGGAAACTACCAGATTCTGCGCTCGTCGTGGATCGCCGATTTCGTCGATCCGGCTTCGTTTCTGGAAATCTGGGCGGGGGATTCGGGCAACAACTACACCAGCTGGAAGAGCGCGGACTACGATGCCCTGCTTTTTTCGGCCGCCCGGGAGACGGATCGGACGAAGCGGTATGCGCTGCTGCAGAAAGCCGAGGGTATTCTGCTGGATGGTGCACCCATCGTGCCGATCTATCATTACACGCACGTCTTCCTGATCCAGCCGTCCGTCCACGGCTGGAATCCCACGCTCCTGGATCATCATCCCTACAAACATGTGTGGCTGGAATCGAAGTAGGATGAGCCGCGAGCAACCGAGGGCGCCGGAGAGTCGCTCCGGGCAAACGGCTGCCCGGGTCGCACGGCAACCGGATCGCCCCGCCACCCGACGGCGCACTCATCGGACAAGCCGGCCCGCGTTTGGCGCCGCCCTTCTCGCGGCTGCGTGGCTCGCGGTCCTGCCCGCCTGCGCGAAACGCGAGCACCGCGCGAGCGCCGGTGCATCCGGCCCGGTCGGAACGCTGCGGGTGAGCCAGCGCAACGAGCCCGCGGATCTGGATCCCGCGACCGCATCGCTACCGGACGAGTTCTTCGTCATCCGCGCACTCGGCGAAGGACTGCTCCTGCCCGCGCCGGAAGGCGGCGCTCCGGTTCCGGGTTTGGCCGCGGGCTACGACGTCAGCCCGGACGGCCTGGACTACACTTTCCATCTCCGCAAGAACCTGCGCTGGTCCAATGGCGAACCGCTGACGGCCGATGACCTCGTCGCGTCGTACCGCCGCGCGCTCGAACCGGCCACCGCGGCTCCGAAGGCCAGCCTGTTCTTCGCGGTGAAGAATGCGCGCGCCTTTGCCACCGGGGTGATGGAGGATTTCTCGGCCGTCGGATTTCGCGCCACGGACCCGGACACGCTGGTCGTGACGCTCGCCCGTCCGACGGCGACGTTTCCGCAGTACGCGGCGAGCGGCCCGTGGATTCCGGTCAACCCGCGCGTCGTCGCGGCTTTCGGCCGCACCTGGACCAGCCCCGGCCACCAGGTGGGGAACGGGCCGTTCACGCTCGCCGAGTGGCGCCCGCAACAACGCATCGTGGTGAGGAAAAATCCGCTGTACCGGGCGGCGGACCGCGTCCGCGTGGAGCAGATCCAGTTTCTGCGCTTCGACAACGATGACACCGAGGAGCACGCGTTTCGCTCCGGCCAGGTGGACGTAACCATGAGCGTCCCCCGATCGAAGCTCTTGCCTTACGCCAACGCAGCTCTGCCCGGACTGCACCGGCGACCGCTGGCGGAAACCCGCTTTCTCTCGTTCAACACGCACCGGGCGCCGCTGGACGACCGTCGTGTCCGCCGCGCGCTGGGCACCGCCATCGACCGCGAGCGACTGATCTCCGCCGTGCTGCACGGCGGCCAGACGCCGGCGGAGCGCCTGATCGCACCCGTGCTGCGCGAGGACGTGGCGCCACTCGCTTCGGAATTTCGCTTCGATCCCGCCGCGGCGCGCACGCTGCTCGCCGACGCGGGATTTCCCGGGGGCCGTGGCTTTCCCCGGCTGGAACTCGTCGCCTGGTCACCGTCGCAGGTCCCGGTGCTCGAGGCGATCGTCGAGATGTGGCGGCGCGAACTGGGCATTTCCGTCGGCGTCGGCATCCACGAGGCGAAAGTGCACCTCCAGGCGCTGACGTCCGGCAACTACGACATCGGTTTCGTCACCACGCTGCTGGACGTCGCCGACGCCGCCGCGGTGCTGCAGGACTTCACCGCGGGCGCGACGAACAATTTTCCCGGCTGGCAGTCGGTGCAATACGACGAATGGCTCGCAGCCGCGGCGCGCCAGGCCGACCCGGATGACCGCACGGAGATGATGCGGCGCGCGGAGACGCTTTTGCTGGAATCCGCGCCGATCGCGCCCCTCTATTTCAACGTGCAAAACTGGCTGATGGCACCGCGCGTGCACCAATGGCATCAGGACGCGTTGTGGAACCGCAGCTACGACGAGATCACGTTGGATGAAGACTGACAGCCGGCCGCCCCGTCCTGGCGCCGGCGGCGGGCTTCGCGGGAACTGCGCATGAACCGACCGATCCGCGTCCTCCGCTTCCTCGCCTCCGGCCTCGCGCTCCTGGCGGGCTGTGCGCCGTGGAAGGGCGTGGACCTCGCGCCGTAAGAAACGATCACGTTCGGGGCCGCGCGAACGCGAATGAACGGCGCGGCGCCCGCGACTCGTTCGCCCGATCCGCCAGGATCCCGATCAACCCCGGATGCTCGCCCAGCAGCCGGGTGAAAGCGACGCCCGCCAGCGTTCCGCCGCGTGCCCGCGCCACGATCCGCTCCACGTCACCACCCGGACCCGCATGCCGGCCGGGCCCGATGAACAGCAGCGCAACGACGAGCGGATCCACGCGCCAGCCGCCATCGCCGAGCAGCGACTCGAGCAGCGGCTCGTTGAAATCGTACTCCGGCCCGGGCCGCCGCTCCATGCTCGCCGGCGAGACCGCCCCGACCAGGCTGCCGAGCAGCCTGCGCACCTCCGCCGTCAGATCGTCGCGGACCTTCGCGACCTCGGCGGACGGACTGCCGTGATCCACGACCACGACGCGAGGCCGCACGCCGGCGGCGGCAATGGCGTTGGCATTGGCGGAATTTTCGAGCTGTTCCCGAATGTGGTCCGTCAACCGCCGTGCCAGACGCGTGTCGCCGGGTGCGCTCAGCGGGCGGGCGAGCAGGATTCGCGCGTCCGGATAACTGGCCCGCCGCGCTGCCAGCACGGCGGGGACGTGACGCGTGATCGCATGCGAGGGGCCGACGAACAGCGGCGCGACCACGATTTCGCGGACGCCCCCGGCGAGCGCGCAGTCCAGCGCCAGCTCGAACTGGCGCGCCGGCTCGCCCTCCAGCTCGGCCGCCGCCACCGCGGCCGAATGCGCCAGCGAAGCCGGCAGCACCGGAACGGCGAGTTCCCGCTGCAACGCGGCCGCGATGCGACGAAGCTGGAGCGTGCTGGCGGCTGCGAGCGAGCCGTTGTCCACCAGAATCACGCAGGGCTCCCGCGGATCGAATCGGGGAGCGTCAGCTCGCGCGAAATTCAGCATGGGAGTTCACCTCCCGGCCCCAGCCATCGCGGACAACTCCGCGGCCTTGGTGAGTTCACTCCACCGCACCGCCTCGCCGACGAGGATCAGCGCCGGCCGTCGCGTTGGGTCGCCGGTCAACATTCCGCCCTCCGCGAGCGTGCCGATCCGAACCGATTGCGACGACAGCGTCGCGGCCGAAACGACCGCCACCGGGGTGTCGGGCACGAGCCCGCCGTCCATCAGTTCGCCGGCGATCTCCTCGAATCGCTGTGTGCCCATGTAGATGCAGAGGGTCGCCCGCAATCCGGCAAGCGCGCGCCAGTCCACCGGCGTGGAGCTCGATCCCGAGCATGAATGGCCTGTCACGAACACCAGAGTCGAGGCCACGCCACGCTGGGTGAGCGGGATGCCGGCGACGGCTCCTGCAGCCGAGGCCGCAGTGACACCGGGCACGATTTCCCAGTCGATGCCGGCTTCGATGAGGCTCTGGAGTTCCTCGGCCGCACGTCCGAAAACCATCGGGTCGCCGCCCTTCAGCCGGACCACCGACCGGCCGCTCCGGGCCTTTTCCACCAACAAGCTGCAGATCCGCTCCTGAGTTGCGCTGTGGCTCCCAAGCCGCTTGCCGACGTAGATCCTCTCGCACTCCGGCGGGCAGAGCTCAAGCAGTTCCGAGTTTGCTAGGTCGTCGTAGATAACGACTTCAGCGGATGCCAAGACACGGGCGCCCCGGACCGTGATCAGATCCGCGGCGCCAGGACCGGCCCCGACCAGCAGAACGCGCCCGGCTTCGTTCCGACGGGGAAAGCGGGAAGTGTGTGGCATAATCTCAAAACGATTTTACTTCTTTACTAAAGTAGTCAACTGAAGCTTACCGTTTATGCCAGAAGCCGCCGCCGTACCTGTCTCGTCCAACGAAGTGCTGAAAGAGAACGATCCGGTTCTCGCCGGCCGGATCGCCGCGACGCTCGCCGATCCGGGCGCCGACCGGTTCTCCGACGATGACGTGCAGTTCATGAAATTCCACGGCGTGTACCAGCAGGACGATCGCGACCTGCGCAAGACCGCGAAGAAGTACATCATGATGGTCCGCAGCCGGATTCCGGGCGGCGTGATGAGCGCAGCCCAGTGGATCGCCTACGACGACCTCGCCAGCCGCTACGGCAACAACACCCTCCGGATCACCACCCGCCAGAGCATCCAGTTCCACGGTGTCCTGAAATCCGGACTCGGCGCCGTCGTGAGACGGATCAACGACTCGCTGCTCTCGACGCTGTCCGCCTGCGGCGACGTTAACCGCAACGTCACGTCCTCCCCCACTCCCGCCGACACGAACGCCCGTGAGCAGGCCTATGCCGATGCGGTTCGCGTGGCCCAGGCGCTCGCGCCGAAAACGCCGGCGTATCACTCGATCTGGATCGACGGCGTGCAGCTCGATGTCGGGGAGGCGGCGAACCGGGACTTCGTCGATCCGCTCTACGGGCGGACCTATCTCCCGCGGAAATTCAAGGTGTCGTTCGTGGTCCCGCCCGTGAACGACATGGACATCTACACGAACGACCTCGGCTTCATCGCGATCGTCGATGACGGCCGGATCCTCGGCTACGACGTCGTGGTGGGTGGTGGCATGGGCCGGAGCCATGGCAACGTGCAGACCTTTCCCCGGCTCGCCGATCTCGTCGGATTCGTCCGCCCGGAACACGTGATCGACGTCGCGCGGGCCGTGCTCACCATCCACCGTGACTTCGGCGACCGGGTAAACCGAAAGCACGCCCGGCTGAAATACATCGTCGAGGAACGCGGCGGGCCGTGGGTTCACGCGGAGATTGTCCGGCGGGCCGGTGCCGTTCTGTCGGGGGTTCGCCGATACGAGTTCACCACGACGGGCGACGTCTACGGCTGGAATCGCGCGGTGGACGGCTCGCTGTTCCTCACGCTCTTCGTCGAGACCGGCCGCGTGAAGGACGTCGAGCACCGCCGCCAGAAGACCGCGCTGCGCGAGATCGCCCGGCAGCTGCCGCACGTGGAATTCCGGCTCAGCGCGAACCAGAACGTCATCCTTGCCCGGCTGGCTGACGCCGACCGCGCCACGGTCGAAAGCATTCTCGGAGCGCACGGCGTCAAAACCGAGAACCAGGCGTCGCCCCTCCATGCGGTGGCGCTCGCGTGCCCGGCCCTGCCGACGTGCGGGCTCGCCCTGGCCGAGTCCGAGCGAATGCTGCCGGGGCTGATCGATCGCATCGAGAAACTGGGGGGCGAAATCGGGCTCGCCGGCGAGGAGATCATCATTCGCTCGACCGGATGCCCGAACGGCTGCGCGCGTCCGTACCTCGCCGAGATCGCCTTCGTCGGCAAGGCCCCGGGCCGCTACCAGTTCTGGCTGGGCGGCAACGCCGCCGGGACCCGGCTGAACCGCGTGTTCAAGGACACGGTCAAGGATCCGGAGATCGAGGCGGAGCTCCGGCCGCTTTTGATCCGCTGGCGCAACGAGCGGGTGAACGGCGAACGGTTTGGCGATTTCGCCGCCCGCGTGTTCTGGCCGGAGCAGGCCGCGCAGGCTGCGCTCGCGGCCGTCGCGATCGCCCATCCCGCCACGTCCGCGGGACGACTGGTGGAGGCCGCCGCGGGCGCGTGACGATCCCACTTCCGCCGACGACGCTCCCCCACACGCGCACCCACCTGCACCCACCCATGTCCCCCGCCGAAATCGCGCATTGGAACCTCGAACTTCGCTCCGCCACTCCGATCGACATTGTCCGCTGGGCCGTCGCGCAGTCGCGCGGCCGGGCACTCGTATCGACGAACTTTCGACCCTACGAGGCCGTCGTGCTTCACCTCGCGACGCAGGTGCAGCCGGACATCGCCGTACTCTGGGTCGATCACGGCTACAATCGCCCCGCCACCTACCGTCACGCCGAACTGCTGCGGAGCACGCTGAACCTGAACCTCAAGCCGTACGTCCCGAAGCTCACGCCGGCCCATCGGGACGCGATCCATGGCGACATTCCGTCGACCGACGACGAGGAAGGCCTGAAGAAATTCAGCGCGTTGATGAAGCTCGAGCCGTTTCAGCGGGGCATGCGCGAACTCGCGCCCGCCGTCTGGATCACGGCGCTCCGCAAGGTGCAGAACGCGAACCGCGCCGGCCTCGACATCGTGTCGCACGACGCGAATTTCGACACCCTGAAGGTCAGTCCGGTCTTCCACCTCGCCGACGCGGACATGGACGCGTATCTCGCGCGCCACCACCTGCCCAACGAATGGGACTATTTCGATCCGGCGAAGGCCGACGAAAAACGCGAGTGCGGCCTGCACGCCGCCTGGGGCCGGTCGGCCGCGGGCGCGGCCGGAGTGTGAGCCGCCCCGCTTCAATCCTGTCGGACGCCGATCGTCACGTGACCAACTACCATCTCGACCACCTCCAGCACCTCGAGTCCGAGGCCATCCACGTCCTTCGCGAAGTGGCGGGCGAGTTCGAACGGCCGGCCCTGCTGTTTTCCGGCGGGAAGGACTCCATCTGCCTGCTGCGGCTGGCGGAAAAGGCGTTTCGGCCGTCCGAGTTGCCGATGCCGCTGCTCAACGTCGACACCGGGCATCACTTCCCTGAGTTGAACGAATTTCGCGACCGCCGGGCCCGCGAGCTCGGGGCGAAACTGATCGTGCGCCGGGTCGAGGACGCGATCGCCGCCGGGATCGCGACGCCGGCACCGGGCGAGACGAGCCGGAACCGGCTGCAAATCCCGACGCTGCTGTCCGCGATCGAGGAGTTCCGGTTCGACTGCTGCATCGGCGGCGCGCGGCGCGACGAGGAAAAGGCCCGGGCCAAGGAGCGCTTCTTCAGCTTCCGCGACAGTTTCGGCCAGTGGGATCCGAAGAACCAGCGCCCGGAAATCTGGAATCTCTACAATGCGCGACTCAACCCGGGCGAAAACATGCGCGTGTTTCCGCTGAGCAACTGGACCGAGATGGACGTCTGGGAATACATCCGGCGTGAAACGCTGGAGGTGCCGTCGATCTACTTCAGCCATCGCCGGCGCTGCGTCCGGCGCGGCGGCCAGTGGGTGCCGGTGAACGAAATTCTTCCGCCGCGGCCCGCCGAGGAAGTGCGCGAACTCGTGGTGCGCGTCCGGACGATCGGCGACATCGTCAGCACCGGGATGATCGAGTCCCCCGCCGCCGACGTCGACGACATCGTCGCCGAGATCGCGGCCGCCCGCGTGACCGAACGCGGCACACGGGCCGACGACCGCGCCTCCGAGGCGGCGATGGAGGACCGCAAGAAGGCGGGGTATTTCTGAGGTGAACGAATCCACGGATCAATTCACCGCCGCTTCCCGGCTGCCGCCTCAGTCCTTTTTCATGTCCACCACCGCCTCCGCCGAGCCCTTGTCCGCACCTGCGACGGTCGCCCACGCACCCGCCCCGCCGGCAATCGACATTCTTCGGTTCAACACCTGCGGCAGCGTCGACGACGGCAAGTCGACGCTGATCGGCCGGCTGCTGTTCGACTCGAAGTCGATCATGGAGGACCAGCTCGAGGCGCTGACACGCTCGGCTGACCTCACCGGCGGCGGCCAGATCAACCTGGCCAACCTGACCGACGGGCTGCGCGCAGAGCGGGAGCAGGGCATCACGATCGACGTCGCCTACCGGTATTTTGCGACGCCCCGGCGCCGGTTCATCATCGCCGACACCCCCGGCCATGTTCAGTACACGCGCAACATGGTGACGGGGGCGAGCAACGCCAACGTCTCGATCGTGCTGGTCGACGCGCGCGCCGGCG
Organism: uncultured Verrucomicrobiae bacterium; assembly: GCA_963705935.1. Classification (GTDB taxonomy): domain Bacteria; phylum Verrucomicrobiota; class Verrucomicrobiia; order Opitutales; family Opitutaceae; genus Opitutus. The sequence continues at coordinate 2,489,727 of OY970130.1, forward strand.
TCATCGACCAGAGCCGGCGCCACACCGCCATCGCCTCGCTGCTCCGCATCCCCCACCTCGTCGTGGCGGTGAACAAGATGGATCTCGTCGACTGGGATCCGGCGCGGTTCGAGGAGATCCGGGCGCAGTTCGAGGAATTCCTGCCGCGGCTGGGCATCAAGGACGTGAAGTTCATCCCGATCAGCGCGCTCAACGGCGACAACGTCGTCGACCCCTCGCCGCGCACGCCCTGGTACGCGGGTCCCACGCTGCTCGGCCATCTCGAGACCGTGCACATCGGCAGCGACCGGAACCTGAACGGATTCCGGCTGCCGGTCCAGTGGGTCAACCGTCCGCATCATCCGCGCGACGAGCGGCTGCACGATTTTCGCGGCTTCAGCGGGCAGATCGCCGGCGGCGTCGTGCGTCTCGGCCAGAAGGTGCTCGCGTTGCCCGCGGGAATCCCTGCCACGGTCCGGCAGATCCTGACCAGCGACGGTCCCCGCGACGAGGCGTTCTGCCCCCAGCCGGTCACACTCGTGCTCGACCAGGACATCGACATCAGCCGCGGCAGCATGCTCGTCGGAATGGATCAGCTGGTCGGCGGCGGGACGGACCTGCACGCGAACGTGTGCTGGATGCATCCCCGCGCGCTCCAGCGCGGTCGCCGGCTGCACCTGAAACACACCACGAACACGGTGCAGGCGGCCGTCACCGAGATCGAACACCGGCTGAGCATGACGACGCTGGACCCCGAGCCGGCGCCCGCCGAGCTCGCGATGAACGATCTCGGCGAGATCCGGATTCGCACGGCGAAGCCGGTGTTCTACGACGGCTACGCGACGAACCGGCTGACCGGCTCGTTCATCCTGATCGACCCGTCCACGAACGCGACCGTCGCGGCGGGGATGCTGCAGGCGCCGCGGGAGCTCGTAAATCCGGAGCAGGCCGACTATGTCATTTAGCCCGTGAAAATTTCCACGCGCCTCGATTATGCCTGCCGGGTGCTCGCCGAGCTGGCGCGGCTCCATGGCTCCGCCGGGCTGGCGCAGATCGAGCATCTGGCCCGCGTGGAGCACGTCCCGCAGAACTTCCTCGCCCAGATTCTTGGCGAGCTGCGGAACGCGGGGCTGATCACCAGCCGCCGGGGCATCCAGGGCGGATACGCCCTCGCCCGGCCGCCGGACCAGATTTCGCTCTACGACATCCTCATGGCGGTCGAGAGCGACGTGCTGGAGTTCAGCAGCAGCCAGGAAGGCCGGAGCGGACGGCGGATGCGCCAGGTTTGGGGAGAGGTCCGGGAGGCGATGGTCGACAAGCTGAAAAGCTACACGCTCGACCAGCTCGTCTCGAAGTCCCCCGAGGAGATGTACTATATCTAGTGTGCCGCGCCGGCAGCTGTTCGCGCTCGCCTCGACGGCCACTCCCGCCTTCTTGTCCTTGCCGGCATGAGCCTCGACGACATTCAGCAGGCGCTTCTGGCGTCCTACGAAAAACACGGGGGGATCAATCACCTCGACGGCGTCAACCTGCCGGCGCAGTCGTCGGTGAACCAGATCGCGGTCGAATGCATGCACCTGCTGTTCCCGGGGTTTTTCGAGGAGACGGCGCTGACCAAGAACGCCGCCGGCCGCCACGTCGGTCACCTGCTCTCCCGGCTCGACAAGCGGCTCGAGGTCGAGCTCGAGAAATGCCTCCGCTTCGCCGGCATCCCGGGTCCTGGCTCCAGCGCCCGCCAGCTTACGGCGAAACTGCTGGCCCAATTGCCGGCCCTGCGGGAAATCATCCAGACCGACGTCGTTGCCGCCTATCGCGGCGATCCGGCGGCCCGCAGCGTTGAGGAAATCATCCTCGCCTACCCGTGCGTGCTCGTGATCTCGCTCCAGCGTTTTGCCCACGAGCTCTACCGGCTCGGCGTCCCGCTGCTGCCGCGAATGCTCACCGAGTACGCCCATGAACGGACCGGCTGCGACCTGCATCCGGGCGCGCGCATCGGCTCCCATTTCTTCATCGACCACTGCACCGGAGTCGTCGTCGGCGAGTCGGCCACGATCGGCGACCACGTCAAACTGTACCAGGGTGTCACGCTCGGGGCCAAGTCGTTCGAGACCGACGAAACGGGCGCGCCGATCAAGGGCGTGAAGCGGCACCCCGATATCGGCGACCACGTCACGATCTACGCCCATGCCACCATCCTCGGCGGCGACACGACGATCGGCGCGAGGTCGATCATCGGGTCCAACGTCTGGCTGATCAAATCCGTGCCCCCGGACGCCGTCGTGTACATCCGGGGCGAGAACCTCGTGACGCGCTCGCGCCGCCAGAACGAGCTGCTGCTCGAGAATCCGTCGGTGTCCGACCTGAAGAGCTACGACTGGCAGATCTGATCCGCCGCGCCACCTGCACGCGCCTGCGCAGGCCGCGAGCGCGGTTGGCATCGTTTGCGTAGGCCGCGAACTCGCTCGCGCCCCACGCCTCCTTCGCCCCCCAATCCGCGCCTGCAAGCAGGCGGCCTACGGTCTCACGCCCCACGCGACCGGCAGGGCGGAGACGGCGTGGTTCACCAGCGCGCCAGCCACTGCTCGAGCTGCCGCTTCGAAAAACGCGCGCCGTCCTGCAGCGGCATCGCCGTCCGACCGAGCCCGCTCTTGCCCACAACCATCACCCACCGGGTTTCCGGCGCGGGGCCGGCACCGTGAAGCAACGGGAGCGCGTCCTCGCGCGGCGCGATGAACAGGTACGGCGTGCCGTTGGCCAGTTGTTCCGCCTGCTGCGCCAGCCGCACGTCGTAGGTCGCGTCGAACTCGAATCGCAGCGTCGTGCCAAAATCCTCATCGAGCTCGATCAGCACCGGCGCGCTGAAACGGCGGTGATCGATCACGACCGTGGGCGGCTCCTGCGTGAACGTGATCGCGTCCTTGATGTGCGGAAAGTCCCAGAACTCCTCGATGGCATCGCCCCAGGAGCGCAACGTCGCGTCGTCGCGCATCGTCGCGAGCTCTCGGTCGGAAACCGTCGGGTCCCGCAGGTTTCGCCCCAGCCCGATGTCGCCCCGGTAGCCGAGGAACGGAAGCAGCGTCGGCCCGATGTCCAGGACGGATCCGGCGCGGTCGATCTTGACCCCCACGGGATGGCGCGGGTCCAGCACGAGCAGGAGGTTGCGGCGGCGGCCCTTTCGCAACAGGGCGCTGGCCGTGTTGTTCATCGCGATGTGATCCGACGCGAGCACGATGACCGTGTTGCGGCCCGCCGGCGAGGACTGGATCCGGCGCACGAACTGCCCCAGCAGGCGATCCGATCCCGCCACGGCGTTCAGCATCGGATTCTGTCCATCCTGGTACCGGACGTCCGCCACCGCTTTCGACAGGTGGCCCTCGGGGTGGTGGGTGTCCAGCGTCAGCAGGAAAAGACCGAACCGCTGCTGCGTGCGCGCCAGCTCTTCGAAGCGCTGAAAGGCGAGATCGAGCAGCGTGTCGTCGTAGAGGCCCCAGGCACTGAAGTACGTGGGATCCTTCACGAACTGGTGCAGCGCCCGGTACCCGAGCGCCTCGTCGAAACCGTGCGTGCGCAGAAACTTTCCCTTCCCGCCAAACCGCAGGTACGCGCCACCCATGAAACAAAGGTGATACCCGTCGTCGTGCAGCAGGTCGCTGAGGCCGATCGCCTCGGGGAGGAAGCTGTCCATCCCGGACATCGAGTTCGGGTGGGCCGGCGTGATCAGCGGCACTCCACACATGCTGCCGACAAACCCGCCCATCGTGAATCCGGTGCCGTAGACGGTCCGGATGTTCGTGAACGACGTCCCCTCCGACTCCAGGTCCCGCAAATCGTGGATGAGCCCCGGAAAGATTTTCTCGTCGAAATAGGTGCGTTCGAGACTCTCGCAGTAGATGTACACCAGGTTGGGATGCTCGCTCGAAACCGGCGTCAGCGACGGCGCGCGGTAGTAGGTGTGGAAAGCAGCCACCTCCGCCGGCGGGTTCAGCAGCGCGACCATGTCGGCCGTCGCGGGATTCACGGCGATCGATGCGGCGGCCAGCGCCCAACCTCCGATCAGGAGCCACCACCGCCGCCTCTTCCCATTCTTTCGCGCGGCCAGCCACGCCAGCAACCCGGCCGGGAGCACCAACCCCGCCATCGACCAGCCGATCACTGCGCGATAATCATCGAAGCCCGATCCCCTCAATCCGTAGCGGATGTGAAATAGCGTCGCCTCGTTGATCCCCTCGCCGGTGAAGTAGTCCGACGCGAGGTAGGCCACGATCCAGGCCGCCGCGAGCCAGGCCGCGAGCGCGAACGCGATCGCGACCGGTCTCGATCGGCCGCTCTGGAAAAAGAGCCCGATCGCGAGGACCAGCAGCACGATGGCGATGACGAGAGAGGGGGACATCCGTTGATGCAGAAAGTCTGCGCCGAAGTGCCCGACCCCGCCGGGCCTGTCAATTCATTGCAGCGACTGAGGCGATGAGCGGCGAAAGACGTGAAGCGTCGCCTGCGGTTGCAACCCTCGGCGCGCATGCCGTCTCGCGGCGCGGCGCGGCCGCGCCATTCGCCCGTATCCGCGGCAACTGCTGCGGCCTTGCCACCGCTCCCGGCGTGCTGTCCAGTTTCCCGCTGCTGCCCGATTCTCGATGTTGCGTTTCATCACCCGCCGCCTGCTGGAGACCGTCCCCGTCCTGTTCGTGATCATTACGGCGACGTTCTTCATGATCCGGTTCGTTCCCGGCGGTCCGTTCACGGCGGAGAAGGCGGTCACCCCCGAGATCCTGCGCAACCTCGAGGCGCATTACGGCCTCAACCGGCCGCTGTACCGGCAATATTTCGATTACGTCGGCAGCCTGCTGCACGGCAATCTGGGACCCTCATTCAAGTATCCCAACCGGACCGTCAACGAGATCATCCGCGACAAGCTGCCGACCTCCCTCGAACTCGGCGGCTGGTCCCTCCTGGTCGCGCTCGGCGTCGGCCTGCCGCTCGGCCTGCTGGCCGCCGTGAAGCGCAACACCTGGGTCGATTATCTCTGTTCCTCGACCGCGATGATCGGCATCTGCGTGCCCACCTTCGTCCTGGGTCCGCTGCTGGTCCTGGTCTTCGGAATCCATTTGCGCTGGGTGAACGCGTCCGGCTGGTACGAACCGATCGACCGCGTCCTGCCATCGCTCGTGCTCGGGTTTTTCTATGCGGCGTACGTCACCCGGCTCACGCGCGGAGGGATGCTCGAGGTCCTGAGCCAGGACTTCATCCGCACCGCGCGAGCCAAGGGGGCCGGTGAAGCGAGGGTGATCTTCCGCCACGCCCTGCGCGGCGGACTGCTGCCGGTGGTTTCGTTTCTCGGCCCGGCGATCGCCGGCATCCTGACCGGCTCGTTCGTGATCGAGACCATCTTCCAGATTCCCGGGCTCGGCCGGGAGTTCGTGAACAGCGCGTTCAATCGCGACTACACGCTCGTCCTCGGCACGGTGATCCTGTACGCGGTCCTGGTGATCGCGTGCAACCTCGTGGTCGACGTCGTGCAGGTGTGGATGAACCCCAAGCTGAAGTTCGAGTGATCCGATGATCCGCCGACTCCCACCGCCCGCCCCCCGCCCTCCGCCTGCCGGCGGGTGAGGATCCCATGCTGTCGCTCTCGCCCCGGAATCTCCCGTCCGCGAACGTCACGTCCGACCAGATCGAGCGCGGGGCGTCGCTGTGGCGCGATGCCTGGCACCGTCTGAAGAAGAACCGGCTGGCCGTGCTCGGCGGGTGCGTGCTGCTGGCGCTGGCGCTGCTCTGCGCAATCGGCCCGCTGTTCTCGCAGTCCTACCAGGTGCAGAACCTCGATCTCGGGGCGGCGCCCCCAAGCGCGGCGCACTGGCTCGGCACGGATACGCTGGGGCGCGACCTGTTCTCGCGCGTGCTCTACGGCGGCCGGATTTCGCTCACCGTCGGGCTCGTCGCCACCCTCGTCGCGCTCACGATCGGCGTCACCTACGGCGCGGTCGCGGGCTTCTTCGGCGGGAAGACGGATGCGGTGATGATGCGGATCGTCGACATCCTGTATGCGCTGCCGTTCACGATCTTCGTCATCCTGCTGATGGTGTTTTTCGGCCGGAACATCTTCCTGCTGTTCTTCGCGATCGGCGCGGTCGAGTGGCTGACGATGGCGCGGATCGTTCGCGGGCAGGTGCTTTCGATCAAGCAGACGGAGTACATCGAGGCCGCGCGGTCGCTCGGATTCGGCACCGGCCGGATCATCTTCCGGCACATGATCCCCAACATCCTCGGGCCGATCATCGTCTACACGACGCTCACCATCCCGGCGGTCATGCTCCTCGAGGCGTTCCTCAGTTTCCTCGGACTCGGGGTGCAGCCGCCGATGAGTTCGTGGGGCGTGCTGATCAAGGACGGGGCCGAGAAGATGGAGGAGTTCTGGTGGCTGCTGGTGTTCCCGGGAACGATCTTCTCCCTGACGCTGTTCTCGCTGAATTTCCTCGGCGACGGGCTCCGCGACGCGCTCGACGTGCGGTCGGCGAAGGATTGATTTGCAGTCGGACGCCGGCGGCGCGGCAATGGCGGTGAACATGAAGCGCTTCCTGCCCTACCTGCGGTACCTGCGAGGACGCCGGATCGTGCTCCTGTTTGCGCTGGTCTGCGGTGCGATCAGCGGTCTGGTGTACGGCCTGGGGCTGCCGAGGGTGATGAACGAGGTCTTCCCGAAGATCTTCACCGAGTCCCCGGGCGTGCCCGCCGCGCCGTCGGCGCCTGGTCCCGCAGCGGCGCTCCTCTCCGGCACGCGGCGCGCCGCGCCCGCCGGGACCAAGGCCGAGCAGATCGCGCGGACCGAGCGCATCAAGGCGCAGCGCACACTCGCTCCGCGCCAGATTCTCGGATACGCCCTGCTCATCCCGCTCATCTTCCTCGTTCGCGCGATCAGCGGGTTCAGCAACAACTACCTGATGACCTACTGCGGCATCGGCGTGCTGGAAAAACTGCGCGTCGAGCTCTACCGCAAACTCCAGCACCTGCCGCTGAGTTACCTCGGCCAGAACCGCACCGGCGACCTCTTGTCGCGGCTGACCGCCGACACCCAGATCGTCCAGCAGACGATCACGACCAGCGCGAGCGATCTCGTCATCCAGCCGCTGACCCTGCTCGGAGCGGTGTACTTCCTGGCCCGCATCGCCGCGGAAAACCATGGCGTCGGACTGTTCCTCGCCTCGCTCGCGGCCGTGCCCGTCTGCGTCTTCCCCGTCCGTTTCATTGGCAAGAAACTGCTGCGCCGCGCGGAGGAGAACCAACGGCTGCTCGGCGACATCTCCGATCTCGCCAACCAGAATCTCGCGGCGGCCCGCGAGGTCCGCGCCTTCGGCCTGGAGGAAAAGGAAATCGGGGTCTTCCAGCAGACGACCCAGCGGCTGTTCCGGATCCAGATGAAGGTGGTGAAGTACTCGCAGGTGCTGTCGCCGTCCATCGAGGTGATTTCGTCCGCCGGCATCGCGTTCGCGCTCTACTACGCCTACTACGCCGGGATCACGCTGGCGGTGTTCGTTTCCATTCTCGGCGCGCTCTTCGTCTGCTACGAGCCGATGAAGAAACTGGGCAACCTCCACAGCCAGTTCACGCGGGGCGCCGCCTCGCTCAGCCGCATCGAGGAGATCCTCAACGCCCCGGTCACGATCACCGATCCGCCGGTGCCCGTTCCGGTCGGCCGGCTGCGCGGCGACGTGACGTTCGACAACGTGACCTTCGCCTACCAGGCGGGTGAGTCGGTCCTGCGCGGGGTCACCACCCAGATTCCCGCCGGCACGGTTTGCGCGCTCGTCGGCCCCAGCGGTGCCGGCAAAACCACCTTCGCCAACCTCGTGCCCCGGTTCTACGAGGCGACGGCCGGATGCGTGCAGATCGACGGCATCGACGTGCGGCAAATGCGGCTGAGCGATCTCCGGCGAAACATCGCGGTGGTTTCGCAGGACACCGTCCTCTTCAACGACACGATCCTGAACAATCTTCGCCTCGGCCGCGAGGATGCCACGCGCGAGCAGATCGTCGCGGCGGCGGTCGATGCGCACGCGGATGAGTTCATCCGCAGCTTCCCCGACGGTTATGAAACCGTCGCCGGCGAGCGCGGCACGCTCCTGTCCGGTGGTCAGAAGCAGCGCCTGGCGCTGGCGCGCGCCTTCCTGCGCAATGCGCCGATCCTGATTCTCGACGAGGCCACGTCCTCGCTGGACTCGCACAGCGAACAGATGATCCAGGAGGCGCTGAAGAAACTCGTCGCCGGCAAGACCGTGCTGATCATCGCGCACCGGTTCAGCACGATCCGCGACGCCTCGATGATCGTGGTGTTCGATCGCGGCGAGGTGGTCGCCACCGGCAGCCATGCCCAGCTCTACGCCACGAGCGCCCTGTACAAGAACCTGTACGACGGCCAGAGCGGCGCCCTCCTCGCGGCCGCCGTCCCGGTGTAGGGCGCCGTCAGCCGGGCCCGGCTGCAACGTTTCCGGTCGCACTCGAGGGACGACCTCCGCGGACCGCGCGTTGGGGGGGACGACCTCCGTGTCGTCCGCGAACCTCGAGCGACCTTCGCGGACCGGACAGAGCCGGTCCCTCCACCCCGCGATCCTGTGTTCGGATTCGCCCACCCCGCCATTGCGAACGTGTCTGGTGATTTGGATCCCGGGACAAACCCAGGATAAACCCGCTCCTGCGAGCACCGCTGGCGCCTTGCTCCGCCTCCGCGATCGGGCCGCGCGTCCAATCGCCTCCTTCCGCCGGCGCGATTTCGGGTGCATTCGGGTCGGGGTGTGGTTTGTTTCCCTCCCGTCGCATGCCCGACCAGCCGCACCGTTTCAGCAAGCTCGCCGAGGAACTCATCGGCGACTTCCGCCGCGTCGGGCCCGAATCCCCCCGCCGCTCCGTCGTCCGCGCCACGCAGCCGCTCGGCGCGGTCATCGAGCAGCTGCAACAGAAATACCAGATCGGCCGCGATTCGCTCGAGCAGACAATTCGCGACCACTGGCCCGAAATCGTGGGGCCGGCCAACGCCGTTTACTCGCATGCCGCCCGGATCGAGCGGAATCGGCTGATCGTGCTGGCCAGTCACTCGGTCGTGCGGAACGAGCTTTTTCTGCACCGGGAAGGGATCCTGGAACGGATTCACCGACTTCCCGGAGCCGGCGTGATCAAGTCACTGAACCTTCGCGCCGGATAGCGGCGGCGCCCGGATCCACCGGCCGGAGCGCAAAGCATCAACAACTGGCCGGATGCGCGGGTGGCGAAGTTTGCGCTTGATCCGGTCCGCGCGATTCCAGAATTTATCCCCTTGCGTCAGTGGAAGTCCGCCGGTTGCGGGCTGCCACCATGATTGGTCCCGCTTCCGCGGGATTGGAACGGTGACGCCGGCCTCAGCCTCGATTCCGGTCGCGGCAGGGCGGGCGGCACGGGGCCGCAAGGCTCCCTACAATCGTGCAATAGAAACCACAAACCATGTCTACCACCGTCGTAAAACCCGAGATCATCTCCCAGTACAAGACTCACGATAAGGACACCGGCTCGTCCGAGGTTCAGGTCGCGCTGCTCACTGCCCGGATCAATCATCTGACCGAGCACCTGCGCACGCACCGCAAGGATTTCCACTCCCGCCGGGGTCTGCTCCAAATGGCCAGCCGTCGTCGCAAGCTCCTCGATTACCTGAAGAAGCACAATCTTCCGAAGTACACCGAGCTGCTGCAAAAGCTGAACCTCCGCAAGTAACCGACTTTCGTCACCCGGGCGACCCGATCCGCGGGCCGCCCGTTGTCCATCCGACACTCGAATCCGACCGGGACATTTCCGTTTGCCGCTTCACGGGCGCAGCGCCCCGAAAGCCTGGCGGCGCCAAACGGAAATCTCTCGTGTCAGAGCGAGGAGACCGAAGTGGGTTCGTGAAACCCAACCACAGCCGCGGCCCTGACTGGCCGCGCCGCCGCGCGGGCCCCGTGCCTGCCAGCGTTCCGTCATCGCCGCCCTCCGTTCAGGGCGCATCCGTCCGTATCCGAAAACCGAAATCGATCGAATGAATCAGAAATACTCCGTCACGGTCCCCGAATTGGGGATCACGTTCTCCACCGGCTCCATCGCCCAGCTCGCCAACGGCGCCGTCAATGTCCAGGTCGGCGAGACCAACGTCTTCGTCACCGCCTGCGTTTCCCAAACGGTCAAGCCGGGCCAGGACTGGTTTCCCCTCACCGTCGATTACCGCGAAAAATACGCCGCGGCCGGCCGCTTCCCGGGCGGCTACTTCAAGCGCGAGGGCCGTCCCTCCGAAAAGGAAATCCTCACCTCGCGGCTGTGCGATCGTCCGTGCCGCCCCCTCTTCCCCGAGGGTTTTCTCAATGAGGTCCAGATCATCGGGCAGCTCTTCTCCGCCGACCAGATCAACGAGTCCGACATCTCGATGGTCAACGGCGCCAGCGCCGCGCTCGCCATCTCCGACATTCCGTGGAACGGCCCGATCGCGGCCGTCCGCGTCGCCGAGATCGAGGGCCAGTTCGTCGCCAATCCGACGATCGACCAGATGTTCAGCTCGACGCTCGACCTGATCTACGTCGGCAACGAGAAGGACATGCTGATGATCGAGGGTTCCGCCGACCAGCTGCCCGAGGAGCGGTTCGTCGAGGCGCTCGCCTTCGGCCAGCAGTCCATCCAGCCGATCCTCAAGGCGATCAAGGAACTCGTCGCGCAGTGCGGCAAGCCGAAGCGGGTCTTCCCGCTCGTCGGCGCCACGCCCGAGGCCCGCGCCATCATCGAGCGCGTCGTCCCGACGGAACGCATCATCGCCGCGATCTTCGGCAAGGAAAAGGCCGCGCGCTCCGACGCCGTCAAGCTGCTGAAGGAGGAGGCCAAGACCGTCCTCACGGCCGAACTCGGCGAAGGCAAGTTCACCGATGTCGACCTGAACGTCGTCTTCGAGGACCTGCAGTACAAGGCGTACCGCAAGACCGTGCTCGAGCGCGGCGTCCGCGCCGATGGTCGTGGCGCCAAGGACCTCCGGCCGCTCCAGGCCATCGTCGGGGTGCTGCCCCGCGTCCACGGTTCGGCCATGTTCCAGCGCGGCGACACGCAGAACATCGCCCTCACCACCCTCGGGCCGACCAAGGAGGCGCAGGATCTCGACGCCCTCACCGGCGGCGTGAAATCGAAGAGCTTCCTCCTGCATTACAACTTCCCGCCCTTTTCCGTGGGCGAGACGGGCCGCTTCACCGGCCCGGGCCGGCGCGAGATCGGCCACGGCGCGCTCGCCGAGCGTTCGCTCGTTCCGATCCTCCCGCCCGAGGACGCCTTCCCCTACTCCATCCGCGTCGTCTCCGAGATCATGGCCTCCAACGGCTCGACCTCGATGGCTTCGATCTGCGGCGGCTGCCTGTCGCTGATGGACGCCGGCGTGCCGATCATCGCTCCCGTCGCCGGCATCTCGTGCGGGCTCATGAGCCAGAACGCGGCCGACGGCTCGATCGAGAAATGGGTCACGATCACCGACATCCTCGGTGAGGAAGATCACTTCGGCGACATGGACTTCAAGCTCGCCGGCACCTCCAAGGGCATCACCGGCTTCCAGCTCGACCTCAAGATCAACGGCCTGCCGTTCGAGATCGCGAAGACGGCCATCTTCCAGGCGCGCGAAGCCCGGATGGAGATCCTGAAGGTCATGCTCGCCTCGCTGCCCGCGCCGCGCGCCGACCTCAGCAAGCACGCCCCTCGCATCCAGACGATCCAGATCGATCCGGAAAAGATCGGCCTGCTCATCGGGCCCGGCGGCAAGACGATCCGTCGCATCACCGAGACCACCGGCGCGCAGATCGACATCGCGGAGGACGACTCCGGCAAGGTCTACATCTACTCCAACAACTCGGACGCGATGAACCGCGCGATCCAGGAGATCGACGGGCTCTGCGGCGGCGCCGGCGGCCCCGGCGGCAAGGGCGGCGGCGCCCCGATCGAGGTCGGCAAGATCTATACCGGCCGCGTCACCGGCGTGAAGGAATTCGGCTGCTTCGTCGAGTGCACGCCGGGCAAGGAAGGCCTGTGCCACATCAGCGAGCTGGCCGATTTCCGGGTGCGTCGCACCGAGGACGTCGTGAAGATGGGCGACTCGATCACCGTCAAGTGCATCGGCATCGACGAGCGCACCGGCAAGGTGCGTTTGTCGCGCCGGGCCGCGATGAAGGATCTGGAAGCCCAGAAACAGCAGAGCGAGCCCGAGCCCGCGGCGCAATAACGTCACCACAAGCTGGCGACAGTGCGCCGGCGGTCCCGCCGCCTCTCCGCTGACACGCCGGTTTGTTTCAAAAAGAGCGCGCCGGCCCCGGCGCGCTCTTTTTTGTGTCGCCGATTCCGCGACGAGGGCGTCGCGGTTCCACCAACCGGGTTTGAGCCCGTGGGGCCGCGGGCGCGCTGACGCGTTGCCGGGGCGGAATGGGGCCGCGACGCCCTCGTCGCGGAACTCCGCGCGTTCAATCCACCGGCATCGGCAGCAGGGCAAACGTCTCGCGGGGGTGATGCAGCAGGTCGGAGCGTTCGCGCCGCCGCCCGACAGCCGGGACGCCGCGCTGCTGCGGATTTCGGATTTTCGATCGGGAATTTTCGATTTTCGATTCTGCGTCCGCCCGGGAACGGATCCTGGACCGGGTCCAACCGGGTCGCGGCTCGTTCCGGCCTCGGCATCCGGGCGGGCGGATCGCCTGCAAGCAGGCTCCTACCCCCGGAACGTTCGTCCGGGCGTAGGAGCGAGCTCGCTCGCGATTCCGCGGCCGAAAGGCCTCGGGCAATTCGGCGAATTGCGGACACGCGAGTTCGCCGGGCCGGGTGGTCGGGCACTCGCGTCACGCGCCTCTCCCGAAATCCGAAATCGAAATTCGAAAATCCGAAATCGAAAATCCCAAATCGCCAATCGCACAACGTCCGATGGCGGCTTTGTTGCCGTTGATTGTCGAACCGGGGATGACTCCAGCGATAGCGAACCTGCGACCGGCATTGCGTGTCCTGCTGCTCGGCTTGGTGCTGCAGGTGGGAGCCGCCAGCGGAGCCACCGTCACGATCAGCGCGAACACGGACCCGGACCTGCTGTATCAGATCGCGCCCGCCCGGGACCTCGAACTGCGGGTTTCCACCACGGCGGAGCAGACCGGGGCGCGCTGGCAGTGGTATTTCGACGACCTGCCGGTTCCCGGGGCCACTGCGCCGACTCTGACGCGGCCAGCGGTCATGGCCGCCGATTCCGGCAACTATCAGGTCAGCGTCACCGATGATTCGGGCGCCGTGTCGTGGAGCGAACCGCTCACGATCAACGTCGTTGCACCCCCGCCGTCCGCACTCGACCGCTCGTTCTCGTCGCAGCTGCCGGCGGACGTCACCGCCGTCGAACGGATCGCGGTGGCCCCGGATGGGAGCGTGTTCGCCACGTGCTCGACCGCGGGCGGTTCGACGCGGGTCGAGCATCTTTTGGCGGATGGACGTCTCGACCCGGCGTTCTCGTTCCCCCCGTCCTCGGGGAGCATCCTGGCCACGCTCACCGATGGCGGTCTCGTGACGACCACCGCGCCGTACCGGCTGGGTCCGAGCGGCGCCGCCGCGGTGTTCGCGCTGCCGACGGGATTCGATCCCGGGCAGCCGCTTTCGGCCGCGGCCGCCCAGTCCGATGGGAAATTTCTCGTCGCGCAGCAAGACCGGATCGTCCGATTCACTGCGGATGGCGTCGTCGATTCCTCGTTTCGTTTCAGCAGCGACTCGACGGCGGTGATCTCGTGGATGGCCGTGGACTTTGCCGGGCGTGTCGTGATCCGGCGCACCGGCTCGGCCATGCCGGTGCAGCGGCTTCTGGCGTCCGGCGAAACCGATCCCACGTTTTCAGCTCCACCGCCGATCGATACGGAATACGCGCCCATGCTCGCCACTTCGCTGCCGCCGCTTCGGCAGGGCGGGTACTGCGGGATCTACGGCTCCGCTTCGGAGGTCGTCCGTCTCCGCGATGACGGTACGCGAGATCCCGCGTGGGGCACGCTGGTGCTGGTGCCGTTCGAGCCGAGGTCCTACGGCATCTTCATTGCCGCCGATCCCGACGGCCAGGTCTTCGTCGCCGGGCGGCTGGGTTTCTCGCGGTACGTGTCGGTCGACGGAGTTCCTTCGCGCGATCCGACGTTCTATCACGGAACCCCAACCGGGGCGGGAGGTGGTTCGCCCGAAGCCCCGGTCAGCGCGATCGCGGCGAACGGCGCACACGACCTGTTTGTCGCCGGCTCGTTCGCGGCGTGGGACGGCAGTCCGACACGGCACGTCGCGCGGCTCCACTCGGATGCCGCGGCCCATCCGGCGCCACTTCCGGCCATCAGCAGTTTCTACCGCTGGAAGAATGGTGGCTCGGTGGAACTGCGTTGCACCGGCATCGATGATGCGACGGCGGCGTATGCCTGGCTCGCGCTCGATCACCAGCCGATGCCGGCCGACACGTCGTCCAGCCACCTGACGCTGGAGCCGTTTTCCTCCGACCAGTACGGGCGATATCAAGTGCGGGTCACGACCTCCGCTGGTGTCGTGCTCAGCCAGATCTTCACCGCCGGACCGGGCACGGAACCGGCGTACCTCGCCAACATCTCGTGCCGCGCCGCCGTTCGAGACGGCAATGACCGGCTCATCGTCGGGATCGTCACCGAGAACGGCGGTCGTGAATTGGTCCGTGGCGTCGGACCGTCGCTGGCCACGTTCGGGCTGCAGGGGTACGTAACCAGCCCGCAACTGCATTTCTATGATCGCACCGGCGCCGTACTGGACACCTCCGGTCCATCGAACACGCCCGCGACGGCGGCGGCGCTGGCGCGAACGCTGGGGGCCTTCCCATTGCTGCCCGGTGCCGCCGACGACGCACAAGTCGTGACGCTGCGTGGCGGCATCACGACGATCGACCTGAGCACGGCGGGACCCGGCGCTCCAGGAGTCGGATTGATCGAGGTGTATCCCGAAAGCAGTGCCGTCGGCGTGGTCAATCTTTCGGTCCGCGCGCTCGCCGCTCCCGGAGAGGCCACCGCCATCGCCGGTTTCGTGCTGGTGGATCCGGTTGGCGTCGGCCGAACCGCCCGGCTCCTGTTGCGCGCGATCGGGCCGACGCTCGCCTCGCAGGGAGTCGCGCACCCGCTCGCGGATCCGGTGCTCACCCTGTACACCGCGAGCGATGAAATGAAGGCGGTGAACGACAACTGGGCCGCCGGAAGCCAGGCCGCCACGACCTATCTCGCGGGGGTGATGCAGCAGGTCGGAGCGTTTGCGCTCCCGGCCGACAGCCGGGACGCCGCGCTGCTGCTCGATCTCCCCGCCGGCGCCTACACCATGCACGCGACCGGCGGCGAGGGCGTGGTGCTGTTGGAAATCTACCTCGTGCGCTGACGGCGGACGGCCGCCATTCGCCGGGTTGGGGCCGGTCGCCCGGTCGTTCGGATCGCCTGCAAGCAGGCTCCTACGCCCGGAACACCCGGATCGGTGCAGGAGCGAGCTTGCTCGCGAGAGCGACGATCGAACATCTCGGGCGTTTCCGCCCTGGCGTGAGTTCGGATCGCCTGCAAGCAGGCTCCTACCGCCCGGAGCACCCGGATCGGTGTAGCAGGAGCGAGCTTGCTCGCGAGAGCGATGATCGAACATCTCGAGCGTTTCCGCTCTGATGTGAGTTCGAATCGCCTGCAAGCAGGCTCCTCCTACGCCGGATCGTTCGGCCGGCAATGGACGCTCCGATACCCGCGGCACCATGGGCCAGCCTGGTTGAAATCGAAAACGGATTTCAAAATTCGGAAATCCGGGCTCGGAATTCCGGTCATCGATCTTCCGTCCGTCCGTTTAGGCGGGATTAGGGTGTTGTCTGCTGTCGCTTCGCTCGGTACGTGGTGGGTTCATGCGACTGCTCATTACGAACGACGACGGCATCGACTGCGTCTTCCTCCACGAATTGGTCCGCGCCCTGACGTTCGCCCGGCACGAACTCGCCGTCGTGGCGCCGCAGCGTGAGCAGAGCTGGGTCGGCGCCGGCAAGTCGCGCACCCGGCCGGTGCGGTCGGCCGCGATCGATCGCGGTTTCGGCTGCCCCACGTGGGTGGTCGATGGCACGCCAAGCGATTGCGTGAACATCGCCCTCGCCCATCTGCTGCCAGAGGCGCCCGGATACCGGGGCGGCTTCGCCCCGGACGCCGTGGTCAGCGGCATCAACATCGGGCTGAATGCGAGCCTGGGGTTCATCCTTGCCAGCGGCACGGTCGCCGGCGCGTGGGAGGGTGCGCTCCACGGGCTGCCGGGAATCGCCTTTTCGCAGGACCTCTCGTTCGAGCTGTACGACCGGCTCAAGGCCGACGGCGGGAACCCGGAACCTGCCCTGCTCGCCGCGCTGCAGGCTTCCGCGCGCCGCGCCGCTGGTCTGACCGGCCAGCTTGTCGCCAGCACCGCCCGCCGGAGTTTCATTGTCCACAACGTCAACTTCCCGCTGCCCTGCGGCCCCGACACGCCGGTCCGCGTCACGGTGCCCGCGCGGGTCGTCGTCCCGCGGCTCTTCAGCCCCGCGGCGGACGACGGCACGCACCGTTTCGTGTTTTCGCTCGGCGAGGAGATCTCCAGCGCGGAACCGCTGACCGATCGCGCCGCCCTGACCGCCGGGATGATCAGTCACACGATCCTCGATTACACCAAGCTCGGCCAGTCATGAAACTCGTGATGTTCGACATGGACGGGACGCTGACCGACAGCTTCGCCCTCGACGAAAACTGCTACGTCCGCGCGATGGAGGACGCGCTCGGCCTGCGGAAGATCGCGATCGACTGGGAGGGTTTCACTCACGCCAGCTCGTCGTATTGCCTCCAGGAGATCGTTCGCGCCGCGCGCGGTCATCCGCCGACCGCAGCGGAATCCCGCGCCGTGCAGGTCCGGCTGGTTGAAGTGATGGAGGAGCTCGGCCGGGTCCGCGGGCGGACGACCCGCGAGATTCCCGGAGCCGCCGCCTGCGTTCGCACCCTGCTGCGACAGGGGTGCGCGGTTGCGATCGCCTCCGGCGACTGGGAAGCGACGGCGCGTCACAAGCTGACCGTCGCCGGGATCCCGTTCGAGACGCTGCCGTCGGCGTTTTGCGAAGCGGCGCATGCGCGCACCGAGATCATGCGGACGGCGCTGAGCCGGGCGTCGAAGCATTACGGCTGCGCCTCCTTTGAACGGATCGTGTACGTCGGTGACGGAGCGTGGGACGTCAAGGCGTGCCGCGAGCTGGGCTGGCCGCTGATCGGCATCGGCGAGCGCGCGTTCGCGGCGCGGCTCCGGTCGCTCGGCGTGGAGCACGTGCTGCCGGGGTACGAGCCGATCGAGCCGTTCCTCGAGGCGATCGAGCGCGCGGTTGTGCCGGGCGCCCCACGCATCGTCGCTGGCCGCCCCGCGGCGTGACCGGCCTGGTTCAGGATGTAGGAGCCTGCTCGCAGGCGATGTTTGCGTGATCGCCCGTAGGAGCCCGCTCGCAGGCGATGGTTGCGTGATCGCCCGTAGGAGCCTGCTCGCAGGCGATGGTTGCGTGATCGCCCGTAGGAGCCTGCTCGCAGGCGATGGTTGCGTGATCAGCTGTAGGAGCCTGCTCGCGGACGATGGTTGAGCGAGCTTGCTCGCGATCGTCGCCGGATCGCCTGCAAGCAGGCTCCTACCCCGGAACGCCAAGCCGGATCGCCTGCAAGCAGGCTCCTACCCCGGAACGCCAAGCCGGATCGCCTGCAAGCAGGCTCCTACCCCGGAACGCCAAGCCGGATCGCCTGCGAGCAGGCTCCTACCCCCGGAACGGCAGGCGTGATCGCCTGCAGGAGCGGCTTTACGCCGCCGGGCTTCGTCTCTTTCGTGCTCAGCGCTCCATGATCGAAGTGTCCCACCTCACCCGCGTGTTCCGCACCTACAAGAAGCACCCCGGGTTCTGGGGCGGCGTGAAGGGGCTGTTCCGGCGCGAGTTCGAGGAAACCGCCGCGGCGAAGGACGTCTCCTTTCACATCGACGAGGGCGAATTCGTCGGCTTCCTCGGCCCGAACGGCGCCGGAAAGACCACGACGCTGAAGATGCTTTCCGGCCTGATCTACCCAACCAGCGGCACCGCGCGCGTCGCCGGGTTCGATCCGACCAGGCGGGACAACGCCTATCGCCGGATCTTCGCGCTCGTGCTCGGTCAAAAGAACCAGCTCTGGTGGGATCTGCCGGCCATCGAGTCGTTTCACCTCATCCGCGCGATCTACGCGATCCCCGCGGACCAGTTCAAGTCGACGCTCGACGAACTCGTCGTGCTGCTGGACGTCGGCGCCAAGCTCAACGTCATGGTCCGCGAGCTGTCGCTCGGCGAGCGGATGAAGATGGAATTGATCGCCGCCCTGCTGCACCGGCCGCGCGTGCTGTTCCTCGACGAGCCGACGATCGGGCTCGATGTCGTGTCGCAAAAGGCGGTCCGGCGCTTCCTGCGCGACTACAACCTGCGGCATCGCGTGACCATCCTCCTGACGAGCCACTACATGGCCGACATCAAGGAGCTGTGCGAACGCGTCATCGTGATTCACAAGGGGGTGAAGATCTACGACGGCGCCCTCAGCCGGCTCGAGAGTGCCAGCGGCGCACGCAAGAAAATCATCACCTTCCTGCCGGTGCTCGACAACGTCGACGGGCCGGCCGGGGGCGAGAATCTCTCCAGCTCCGCGTCGTTTCCGAGTTCGTGGGAGTCTGCGTTCGGCACCACCACCCGATCCGCGGACGGCAAATTCACCGTGCGCGTGCCGGGCGAAAACGTCGTCGCCGTCTCGCAGGAGATCCTCAGCCGCGGACCGGTCGCCGACATCACGATCGAGGACGTGCCGCTCGAGGACGTGATCGCCGAATTGTTCCAGTCGCGCTAGCCGCGTCCGGTGCGCCCGGCTCCATTCTTCGCGGCCTGCCGAACCTTTCCAGGGTGATTCCGGGCCGCGCCCGGCCCAGCGGCCGCGGCGCCCCGCAGCAACGCATCGGCCCCGGCCGGCACGCGCCACGAGGGAACGAGGTCCCGCGTGAGGGAACACAGCGCATCGAACGCCCGCCAGGCGGCGGCCCGCAACTCCGTGGGATCGAGCCTGGCGCTGACCTGCACGCGCGCCAGCTCGGCGGGCGCGAGCAGTTCCTCGACGTGCCGGCCAAGCCCGAACGACGGCAGCGGCTCGGCCCGCCGCAGGCGCAGCTCGCGCGCGAACCGGAAATTCGTCTCCGCCACCGACCGGTGCAGCAGGTGTTGCGTGGCGGCGAGTTCCCCGCGGTTCAGTTTTTGCAGGATCCAGAGGAGATCGCAGAGCGCCACGTCCGCGAGGTGCCGGACCTGCGCGTCGGCCAGCCGGACTCCCGCCATTTCCGTCGCCACCCGCCGGTAGAAACCACCCCAGGCCTTCTCGCCCTTGATGAACCGGTAGCCCGATCGCAGGCAGGTCTGCATCTCGTCCAGCGCTCCGCGCAGCGGGCCGGGCTCTCGATGCCTGCCCCGGAGCATCGCCGTCCGCACCGACCGGAGCCGCGCGACCGGCACCAGCACGAGATCGATCTGTCCGTGCGCGAACAGCACCGTCGCCTTCCGCACGCCGCCCGTCGCCGGTCGGACGACTTGAAACCGAAACGACTCCCCGGGAACCGCCTCCGCCCAGTCCACCGCCTCGATCCGCCCCGGATCCGACGTACCGACGTGGAGATCGATGTCCGACCACTCGTCGCGCGCCGGCAGCCCCGGCTGGTCCCGGGCCGCGGATCCGAAGACCACCGCGGACCGGATCGACTCTTCGGCCAGCACCCACCGGGTGACCGCCGCCTGGAAGGATGAGGCCGCCGGGGACATGGCGTCGGATTCGGCGCGATTCGATTTCGCGCGGCAAGCAGGAACGGTGCGCATGCGGCAGCCCGGTGGGTTCGCGGTGCCGCGGCTCAGCACGAGCGCACCGAGATCAGGATCTCCGTGCCCTCCAGCCCCGGCCCGGCGTGGATTTCGCCCTGGTGCAGCCGCAGGATCTCCTTCGCCAGGAACACCCCGATCCGCCCCTGGTTCGGCACGCTCGCGCTCGCGGGTTCCGGCAGGATGCCCTCGAGCTCGAGGTTCCTGCCCTTGATCGAAAACAGCGCGGTCAGTTCGGCGCCGGTCCCGGTGGCGCGCAACTGCAGCGAAAGCTCGCGGGCGCCGAGCGCCCCCCGGTTTTCCGTGATCGTCGCAATCAGCGAGCTGAGCGCGAACTCGAGCAGCTTCCGGCTGCCGGAGAGCAGCACCGGCTCCGGGCCGACCTCGACCGTCAGGTTGATCGCCCGGCCGATGGATTGCGCGAGTTCGCGCACGTCCACCTCGTTGGCGTCGAACTCATGCAGCATCTGCATCAGCCCGAGGTCGCGGTTCAGCGCCTCGAGCTTGGCGACGTCCTGCTTCACCATCTCCGCCATCGCCGCGGGCACCGGCTGTCCGGCAGGGGCCTGCCGGAACATCGCGAGCGACACGAGCGCATTGCCCAGCTCATGGCTGAGGGTCAGCGCCAGCTCCCGCAGCAGGTTCCGCCGCTCGGACTGCCGCCGGACCGTCGCATCGCTCAGCTCGCCGCTCGCCTCCTGCCAGAACGCCCAGAGGCCGCCCGTCTCCGCGATCGGCCCGGCGCTCGCGCGAAAGGGCTGCCCCGCCGCCGGCGCGACCTGACACGTTTCGCGCGAGCGCCGCGACTGGCCGATCAGCTCGCGCACGACCAGCGGCACGTTGCGGGGCACACTTTCGTCCGCCGCCAGCACCAGCGTGTTCGGCAGGTACTTCGCGCCGAGCCGGGCCTGCTCCGCCATCTGGCTCAGCCGGCTGAGCTGCCCGGATTTGCCGAGGAAATGACGCAGCAGTCGCGCAAAGAACACGGCGCGCGCATAGTCGTTCTCGTCGTAGGGTTGCCCATCGTCCCGCACGCCGAACGCGATCATCCCCAGCAGCCGCCCGTTGTCGTGCACAGGCACCAGCAGCCGGGCGCCCCACAGCGCGAGCCGGTTGCGCACCGCCAACTCCGCCACCGCATCGGCCGGGATGTCCCAGCTCGCGCCGTCGATCACCATCGGCCGGTTTTCGAGAAACGTGATCAGCGGGTCGTCCGCCGGCACGAACGACGTGCCCCGGTCCGCGCGGAATCCGTCCGCCTCGCGCAGGAAAAACACCGCGTGCGAGGCGCGCAGCAGGTGCCGCGACGCCCGCCGGAACTCCCCGATCAGCCGGTCGCGCGTGTCGAGATTCTCCACCGCACCCTCGAGGAAGTCCCACAGCTCCGCGTTGTCTCCGACCGTCGAGCGCACCACCGGCCGCGCCGGCTCGCTCCGCCGCGCCTTGTCCATCAGCAGCTCGACCATGCTCTGCTTTTCCGCGACCTCCTCCACCAACGGCAGGAAGTCCCGCAGCCGCGTCGCGCTCTCCTCGTACGAGAGATACACCCGGCCCCGCCCGGCCAGCTTCGCCTGCTCGAACGGCAGACTGCGCGGCTCGCCGACGTAGATCGTCGGACATCGCGCCAGCGCGACCGACACCGACGCCTCCGCGGCCGCGTCCAGCACCACCACGGCGGAAAATCCCGGCGACGTGCCGGAGGGGAGCATCTGCGACGGCGCCCGCAGGGCCGCCCGTCCCGGCGGAAGCTGCTTTTCCCACGTGTCCGCCAGCACCGTATCCGAGGTCGCCAGAATGACTAGACTTGGCATGGGAAAAGGACCCGAAAAGTGGCCCCGCGTCCCGGTGTGGTGGGATCGACGCTGATGGTGGAATTCAAATCGGCGAGAATGTCGCTGCAGATGGCGAGACCAAGCCCAAAGCCGGACGACTTCGTCGACTGGAACGGCTGGAACAGCCGCGGCCGCATGCCGGGCGCGATGCCCGGCCCGCTGTCCTCGACGATCATTTCCACGCCGGCGGCCACGTTGCGCGTCGAGAGTTTGATCCAGCGCGCCTCCTGATTCTCGACCGCCTGGATCGCGTTGAAGCAGAGATTCAGCAGCACCTGGCGGATCGCCGCCCCGTCGGTCACCACCTGGTCGGGACAGGCCGCGAGGTCGGTGCGGAACTCGATCCGCTTGTCCGCGGCCTTCGCCGCGATCAGGTTCATGCTCGCCCGCAGGACGGGGTGCAGCGCCAGCAGCTGCGCGTTGTAGACGCGGGGCGTCGCCAGATCGAGCAGCTGCTCCGTGAGGTGATCGATCCGCGTCACCTCGTCGCCGATCAGGCTGAAGAACTTGTCGCGGAAGGCCGCGTCCTGATAGTGCTTCGGCAGCAGCTGCACGAAGGTCTTGATGGTGACGAGCGGGTTGCGGATTTCATGCGCCAGGCTGGCCCCGAGCAGTCCGACGGTGGCGAGCTGCTCGGCGTGCTGCGCCTTGACGGAAAAATGCGCCCGCTCCAGCGCCCCCTCGGTGATCGACGCGATTTCCACGAGCTGCATCACCTGCGGATAGGTGTATGCCCGGCGCGACGGCGCGATGCCGACGCCGAGCAGCGCCGCCACGGCCGGCCCCTCGCTGAACACGAGCGCGCCGAGCCGCTGGTCCGCCAGGAACGCGCCCAGCTCCCGACGTTCGGGGGTCGAGCGCTCGCGCGCCAGCCGCTCCGGCGTCGCCCAGCGCAGGCGCCGCATCTCGGTCACGGTGGCGCTCTCCCCGGCGATCTCGATCCCGCCGCCCTGGAGCGCCTCCCGGGAACCCGCGAGCAGCAGCGCATGCTCGCACTGTCCCCAGCCTTTCAGGACATCGACGAATGCCTTTTGCAGCGCTTCCGTCCCCACCTCCTTCCGCGCGGCGGCGAACGCCGCCTCGCGCGCCGCCTTCGCCTCCGGATAAAAATGAAACTTCTGGTCGAGCCATGTGCTCAGCCTCGCGGCGAACCAGAGCGCGAATCCGGCGGTCCCGAACCAGGCCAGCGCGCCCGGCAGCAGCACCAGCGCGAGATCGTGTATCCAATACGCCATCGCCGCCACCGCCCCGACGAGCAGCGTCTTCTCCGCGCACAGGAGCACGACCTGCCGCGCGTCGAAGATCCGGTGCGTCGTGATCGACACCGCCACGCCGGCGTAGAACAGCAGGATCAGCAGCGGCTGGATCCGGATGTAGCGGCGGTCGCCGGTCGCGGCGTTCAACGCCATCGTCGCCAGAATGGCAATACCGACGGCGCAGCCGCCCCCGAGCCACAGCTGCAGTTCCAGCCGCCGGCCGCCCGTCAGCGTGCGTGAAATCCGGTACGCGCTGGAGAGCAGGTAGGCATACATGCCCACCAGCATCCCCATGTAGCCGTAGTAGGCCCATCCCCGCAGTCGCATCTCCGGGGTGGAATGCGACGGGATGAACCACTCGGTGAACGGCAGCGCGACGATCACCAGCATGACTGCGAGGATGCCGGCGTTGCCCCGCCACCACGTTCGGACCGGACGGTCCAGGCTGCCGCGAATGCCTTCGTTGATCAGCCAGAAATTCAGCGGGGCCAGTCCGCCCACGGCGCAGGTCAGCCGCAGCCAGAACAACTGGCCGCGCATGACGATCGACAGGTGCAGGCAGAGCAGCCAGAGCGCCATCTGGATGCACCCGACGAACACCGCGCGGTTCACCGCCCGGGGGGGGTTGGACCAGAAAATCAGCAGTCCCACCAGGAACACGAACACCGCGGCCAATGATGCGGAACTGATCAGCATCGGTCGAGGACCAGGCTGGCGTTCACGTTGCCGACACCGTGCGAGTCGATCAGCGTCGTGCGGTGCGGGATCCGCTGGCAGCGGTTGCTCAGCTTCAGCGGGCAGGCGGGATCCGGATAGTCCCAGTTGACCGTCGGCGGGATCACGCCGGTCTGCTGCGCGAGCGCGGCGGTCGCCACCTGGATCGCCGGGCTGGCGCCGAGGGCGTTGCCGATCGCACCCTTGATCGAGACCACCGGGATCTCCTGCAGGGACGACTGGAAGATCGCCTGCAGCGCCCGCGTCTCGGCCAGGTCGATCAGCCGGTGTCCCGGCCCCCACGCGTTGATCGCCTCAATCTCCGCCGGACGCCGGCCGGCGTCCGCGATCGCCAGCCGGCCGGCCGTCGCCATGCCGCCGCACAGGTCGTTGGCCGCATCGTTCGCAAACGCGTAGCCCGAGAGGTAGCTGTATCCGCGGCGTGCGCTCGCCTCCGGCTCGATGACGAAGAGGCAGGCGCCTTCGCTGATCACGCCGGTGTTGCGCCAGAGGTCGAACGGCCGCCCCTGCCGCTCCGGCAGCTCGGTGTTCGGCGGCGTCAGCCCGGCGGCCCGCAGTTCCAGCATCGGAAACCGGTGCAGCGGCGCCTCCGTCCCGCCGCACAGCGCCAGGTCCACCTCGCCGTTCGCCACCAGCCGGGAGGCGAACCCGATCGCATCCATGCCCGCGCAGCACGAGCTCTGCAGCACCATCGTCCGCGCGGTGATGCCCAGCGCCCGGTTGATCACGTCCGGGATGGTCGTCAGCGTCGTCGTGAGCAGCAGCCGGGCGAGCGCGCCGCGGCTGCCGTGCCGGGTCACCGAGTCGATGCCGGCGCCGATGCCGCCGAAGTCGAGCAGCGAGGAGCCGATCACGATCGCGACGCTCGTGCCGCCGAGCCCGTCGCGGGCGATGCCGGCGTCCTCCAGCGCCAGCAGCGCGGCCGCGAGCGCGAACCACGTGTGCCGCGCGGAACGCTTCGGCAGCAGGGACGCGACGTCCACCTGCCGCTCGAGCTCGGCGTCGGCGACGCAGGCGGCGACGAACGGGCCGAAATCGTCACCGAACTTCGTATACGGCCGGACGCGGCTGACCGGTTCGAGGATCCCGCGCCAAAAGGCTTCTTTTCCAATGCCGGCCGAAGTGACCGGCCCGATGCCGGTGATCTTGACGCGACGGCGCTTCATTCGCGGTCAGGCGGCCGCCGGAAACACGATCGTGACCGTGGTCCCCTCGCCGGCGGTCGACTCCAGCGCGAGCGTCGCGCCGTGGGTGCCCAACAGATGCCGGCAGATGCTGAGGCCGAGCCCCGTCCCGTTCTCCTTGTTGCTGAAGCCGCCCTTCGCGGCGTGGCGCACCAGCTCGGCATCCATGCCCGACCCGTTGTCGGCGACGGTGAGCTCGACGTGCTCGTCCTTGCGCACGACGGTGACGTTCAGCTGCTTGGCGCCCGCCTCGAGCGCGTTCTTGAACAGGTTCTGGAAGACGCGCATCAGCTCGAATTTCGAGCCCCGAACCATCGCCGAGCCCAGCCCGGCGAACTCCACTGCGATCTCCCCGAAGAAGACCACGTGCCGGACTTCCTGCACCACCTGCACGATGTCGATCCGCGTGAACTCGACCGACTGCCGCGAGGCCAGCCGCCAGTTCTCCGAAAGGTGGTGGCAGTACTCGGCCGACTTCTCGACGATGGCCGCATACTCGCGCAGGCGGCGGCCCCGCTCCGGATCCTCCGCCGAGATCGCCCGCGCCTCCTCCACCAGCAGCGCCGCGTATCCCACCACCACCGTCAGCGGGTTGTTCAGGTCGTGGACCAGCTCGACCGAGGCGCGGCCCTGCCAGATCTGCGGTTCGTTCTGCTGGATCTCGCGCTTCAGCGCCGCGTTCATGTCGCGCACGTCGCTCGCGAGCTTCGCCTGGTGCCGGCGCATCCGGGCCGCGTCGGCCTGCTTCCGCACCGCGTCCATCAGTTCGGTCACATCCGGCGGCTTGCGCAGATACTGGTTGGCCCCGGCGACCATCGCCTGCTGCGCCGTCAGCAGCGTGCCGTATCCGGTCAGCATGACGACCGAAACCATCGGGTCGATCTTGCGGATCTCCTCCAGCGCACGGATGCCGTCCATCTCCGGCATCCGGATATCCAGCACGACCACCGAAAACGGCTTCGCCCGCAGCCGGGCCAGCGCGTCCGACGCGCGGTCGGAGGTCTCGACCGTGAACTCGGCCGAAAGCGTGAATGCAATCGACTCGCGCGGGCCGTATTCGTCGTCGACCACGAGGACCAGCGGCCGCATGGCCGCGGCCGGCACCGCAGGAAGAGATTCAGTGAGCATCGTGGACAGCGGAGACGCCCCGGCGTGAAACGGAAACACCCGACGAAGACGCCTCTGAAGCACCCGGTGTTTGCAGGGGACTTGCGGGCCTGTCAAGGAGCGCATCCGAGATTGCGTCATGCCCGGGCCCGCGGGAGATTTTTTGCGTGCTGCTAATCGCGATCATTTCCGCCGCTACCATCTCCGGACTGCTCGTCTGGCTGCTGCTCCAGGCGCGCCACGCTCCAGTGGTGGAACGACTTGCCGCAACCCGGGACGAGAACCAGCGGCTCGCGGGCGAGGTCGGGGCGCTGCGCGCCGAAGCCGGCCGGCTGGTGGTCGCGAATTCGCAGCTCGCGACCCAGCTCGCCGCCGAGCGGGACGCGCAGGCGCGGGTGACGAACGAATTCAAGGCGCTGTCGGCGGACGCGCTCAGCCGGAACAACACCTCGTTCCTCGAGCTGGCGCGCGAGACGTTCACCCGGCTCCAGCAGCAATCGGTCGGCGACCTCGAGCAGCGCCAGCAGGCGATCGCCGCCCTGGTCCAGCCGCTTAAGGAGTCGCTGCAGCAGGTCGACACCAGGATCGTCGCGATCGAAAACGCGCGCCAGGAGGCGTACGGCTCGCTCTCCGAACAGCTCCGATCCCTGAATACGGCGCAGCTCCAGCTCCAGTCCGAGGCGTCCCGACTGTCCACGGCGCTGCGCTCCACCAGCTACGCCGGCAGCTGGGGCGAACTCCAGCTCCGGCGGGTCGTGGAGATGGCCGACATGCTGGCGTACTGCGATTTCGGCGAACAGGAGTCGTCCGGCGGGCTGCGCGCCGACCTCGTCGTGCGGCTGCCGGGCGGCCAGCGGATCGTCGTCGACGCGAAGACGCCGCTGGAGGCGTTTCGCGCCGCCAGCGAGTCGGCGGACGAGACCGTCCGCGCCGCCCGCCTGGCGGAACACGCGCTCAAGGTCCGCGGCCACATCGACGCGCTCGGCGCCAAGAACTACTGGGAGCAGTTCCAGCCCGCGCCCGAGTTCGTCGTTCTCTTCCTGCCGGGCGACCAGTTCCTCGGCGCGGCGCTGCAGGCGGACAGCACGCTGATGGACCGCGCGATCTCGCGGCGCGTCCTGCTGGCGACGCCTTCGACGCTGATCGCGCTGCTCAAGGCCGCGGCGTACGGCTGGCGCCAGGAGTCGATTTCGAGAAACGCCGAGGAGATCAGCCTGCTCGGGCGCCAGCTCTACGACCGGATCGTGACGTTCTCCGAGAATCTCGACCGGATCGGCAAGAGCCTCGAGTCGGCGACGCGCGGATACAACGCCGCCGTCGGCACGTTCGAGGCCTCCGTCCTGCCGGGCGCCCGCCGTTTCGCCGAGCTCGGCGCCCGCGGGGCCAGGGAACTCGAGGCGCCCGGCTCCGTCGAGACCGCGGCCCGCGACGTGACCAAGCGCGCCTAGCCCGGGCGTTTCCAGCGGTTTCGGGCGCGAGCGAGCGCGCCGTCTGCGGTCTGTGCCCGTCGATAGGGGTAGGCACGGCGCATTGAGTTGCGCCGCGCCTCCCTCCGAACCGGACAGGCGGATTTCCCGCATCCGGCTCTCCAGTCAGCGAGTGGCTCTCAAGGAGACTGACGGACCAAGACGTAAGCCTGTGTCAGACTGAACAGGCCGCGCTCGGCGAAGTAGTGATTGGGCCAGTGACGATGATCGGAACCGCGGTCACGACCACTCTTTCCCTGTCGTTTGCGCAGGATGGCGCGGAGTCGTCCGCGGACATACGCATCCAGCCGGGGAAACGTCGTGCGATGGCTGTGTTGGAAGTAGCCAAACCAGCCGCGCAGCATCCGATTGAGGTCATCGATGCAGCATTCGAGCGAGTGACCATAAGTCCTCGGCGTCAGCTCACGGATGCGGTCCTTACACCGATCCATGGACTTCCTCCTCGGCCAGCGGTAACCGCGTTCGAAGTGATAGCCGAGGAAGTCGAAGCCTCCCGGCTGGGTCGCATCAACGATCCGGGTCTTTTCCGGGTGCAGCGTCAGACCGTGCTGCCCCACCCACGTTTGCACGCGAGCGAGGGCGGCCTGTGCTTGTTCCCGGCTCCGACACAGCAGGACGAAGTCGTCGGCGTAGCGCACCATCTCGAGGCCACCGTCGGCCATGAGGTGGTCGAGCGGATTGAGGTAGATATTCGCCAGCAGCGGACTGATGACCGCTCCTTGCGGCGTACCCTCCTCGCCAGCCTCGTAGTGGCTAAGCCCATCCATCACCCCCTGTTCGAGGTAACTTTGGATGAGGGCCAGCACGCGACCGTCCGCAATACGTTCCCCGACTCGTTCCATCAACCGCCCATGCGGTATCGTGTCGAAGTAGCCTTTCAAGTCCGCGTCGACGATCCAGGTGCCGCCCTCGTCAAGGAGGTGCTGCACCCGGCGTAACGCGTCTTTGCAACCACGTCCGGGCCGGAAGCCGTAGCTGTGCTCGGCAAACGTCGCTTCGAAGATCGGTTCCACGACCATTCGCAACGCCGTCTGCACGATCCGATCCCGCACCGTGGGGACGCCCAAGGGGCGCTTTTCGGACGAGCCGGGCTTTGGTATCCAGCACCGTTTGACCGGACTGGGCTGATAGGTCGCCTGACGCAGTTGCTCATTCAGGGCGAGCAGCCCGCGGGGGCAGTCTTTGGCGAAGCGACCAATCGTCATGCCGTCCACGCCACTGCCGCCGGCGTTGGACCGCACTTTTTCCCAAGCCAGTCCCAGGGTTCGTTGCGCATACACTTTGTCGATCAGGCTGAACCACTGGTTTCCTTTCACCCCTGTTTCCAGGGCCGTCAGCATGCGCTCGGTCCACACCGCCGGTTCCGCCCACCCCCAGCGGGAGCGGACGTCTCCTCCTTGCGTAGCCCTCGCGGGCACTGGCGGAGGGGTGGCTTCCAACGTCGTGTTCATCGCGCATTCGCCTTCCTGCGTCCCTTCGCTCCCCCGGCGTTACCCGGCTTCACGGCTACTATGGACGCTCTGACTCCGGCTCGACTCAGTCCGTCGGGCCGGTCTCTCCACTTATCCCATGATCCCTTCCGATCGTTCCCGCTCCAACCACACCCACCCCGTCCTGTCTCCAGTGTTGGCAGTTCCTGGACCGTGACAGGCTCGCCGCTCGCGCGGCAGGCTTCGCCTTTGCCTAGCAGGCTCGCCCGGAGCACATGCCGAATCGAGTTCACTTGCGTTCGGGACCGATCTTCCGTCTCCGGCTGCTCCCCACCCCGCATTGCTGCGACGCAGTTGCCGTCGACTGCACCCCGGTCTCTGCCCCCGGGGCGGGACTGACTTTCACATCCTGAGTTCATGGTTTCATGGACGCACTAGGCCGCCTGCTCGCAGGCGCGGTTTGGGCGGATGACGTGCGGGGCGCGAGCACGCTCGCGGCCTACGGCAAACGATCTTGCGCGAGCGAGCTCGCGGCCGGCGGCTCGACCCGCGCGGCCGCCGCGGCCCCGGCGTTCGCCGAATCGGCGTGCAACCGCCCGTCCTGCTCGCATGGTGCGGTCGACGCATGCGCCTCGCCGCCCTCTTCGTCTATCCCGTGAAATCGTTGCGCGGTCTGGCGGCATCCTCCGTGACGGTCGACGAACTGGGTGTCGTCGGCGACCGGCGGTTTCTGGTCGTCGACGCGACCGGCCGGTTCCTGACGCAGCGCACACTGCCGCGGATGGCGCTGATCGAACCCGCACTGACCGGCGACTCGCTCGTGCTGCACGCGCCGGCCGCCACCGGGATCAGCGTCCCGCTGCGGCCCGGCGCGGTGCCGGAATTGCGGACCGTTTCGATCTAGCGCAGCCATGGATTGCTGGCCGAGGACTGCGGCGAACCGGTCGCCGCGTGGCTGTCCCGATTTCTCGGCGTCACCGGTCGTCTCGTCCGGATCGGGCCGGCGTTCCACCGGCCCGTGTTGCAGAAGCCGCGCGACGCCGCGGGCCTCGCGCCCGCGTCGCCCGAACTGGTCGAGGGGCGGATCGTGACCGCCGACCGGTTCGCCTTCGCGGACGGCTACCCGTTCCTGGCGATCAGCGAAGCGTCGCTGGCCGATCTCAACGACCGGCTGCTCGCCCGCGGCGAGGAACCGGTGCCGATGAACCGGTTCCGGCCGAACCTGGTGATCGCCGATTGCGGGCCGTTCGCGGAAAACACCTGGCCGCGGATCCGGATCGGCGAAATCGAATTTCGCGCCGCCGGACCCTGCGGCCGGTGCATCGTCACGACGACGGACCAAGCCACCGCCGAGCGCCGCGGGCCCGAGCCGTTGCGGACGCTCGCCACGTACCGGCGCGATGCGAACGATCCGTCCGACGTGAACTTCGGCCGGAATTTCGTCCACGAGACCAAGCACGGCACGCTGCGGGTCGGCGACTCGGTCACATTGCTGCCGGCGGGCCCCCTCGCGCACTGACATTCCTGATCGTGGCGGGCCGCCGCCCCGCGGGCGGAACCGCGCCGGCGAGCCGCCTTCGGGGTTCACTCCGGCCCGGTCATGGTGGCCCGATAGATGTCACTGACGGAAGCGGCCATCTGGCGGTCGACTTCGTACGAAGCTTTCGCCCGCAACACGGCCCGCCGGCAATCCTCCAGCTCGCGGGTCGTGGCGGTGACCAGCTCCGTCGGCGGAACGATCGCGCTGACGTCCTGCAGCATCTTCTGCTGCACAAACGCGAACTGCTGCTGCCCGTCGTAGACGGCCGCATAGCGCTGGACCTCGTCGTACGGCATGTAGCCGAGCGCGCCGGTCGCCACCGCCGAGCTCCAGCTCGCCGAGCTGAGCTGCACGATCGGGAAATCGATTCCGATCTTCTTCTTCGGGCTCTCGCGCGATTTCGGGAGCTCGGCGATGTACACCAGGACCTCCCCGGTGCCCCGGCCGACCGCCTCCCGTGCGGCGTCGACCCGTCCGATGCGCTGCAGGTTGTCCGCGATCTCCCGCCGGACGTTCTCGCGCAACTGCCGCGCCAGCTCGCGGTGGTGATGCCACTGCAGCGCCCCCTCGAGGCCGAGCGCGATCAGGATACCCACCATGACGACGGCGATGTGGCGCAGAAAATCGCGCCAGGTGTGGACCAGTTGGTCGGGAACGTGGATATCCATGGGGGTGGCGAGGCGGTCATTGGCCGCCGGCGCCGGCGCGTTTGTTTCGGTCCGGGCCGGCGGAGAAACGCCGCCCCTCGTTCGCTGGCATGCAACGACTTCGCGGCGGCGGCGCCAGCCTGTCGACGCTGTGCGGATCCGCCTCGCCGCCCACGCCGCCCGCTCACCACTCGCCGCGCGCCACCCGCCGCGCCGACTTCTGTCGCGCGCGCCGCTGCTTGGTCTCGTTCATCCGCTTCTTCTGCGCCCGGCTCCTGGGCCGCGTTCGCCGGCGCTCCGCCTCGCGTTCACGTATCCGCTCCCCGGCTGCCGCCCGCACCCGCGCCTCCAGCTTCGCGCACAATTCCTCCCACGCCCGCTCGCGATTCGCCGCCTGCGAACGCTCCGCCTGACAGCGCACCTCCACGCCGGTCGGCCGGTGGCGCAGCCAGACGGTGGACGAGGTCTTGTTGATCTTCTGGCCTCCGGGTCCGGCTCCGCGCACGAATCGCTCGTCGATGTCCTCGATTCGCATCCCCAGCCGTTGCAGCCTTTCTCCGATTTGGGTTGGTAAAGCCATCCGCGTCTCGTTTCCTTGAGGGAAACTATTCTTCGCCCATCGAGTCAAACCGGCTCCCGTCCGGAAGCTTGTCGCGCCAGCCCAACTCGTTAACTCACGTGTCACTCGTCCCATGATCACTGGTCCCGCCTGGTCGGAAAAACTGCGCAAGGAAATCGGCAAGGCTGTCGTGGGCCAGGACGCCGTCATCGAGCGCCTGCTCGTCGCGCTGCTCGCCAACGGACACGTGCTGCTCGAGGGCATGCCCGGACTGGCCAAGACCCTGCTCGTCAAGTCGCTCGGCACCGCCCTGGGTGTGCAGTTCGAGCGCATTCAGTTCACGCCGGACCTGCTGCCGAGCGACGTCGTCGGCACCATGATCTTCCAGCCGAAGACCGGGGAGTTCACCGCGCACCGCGGCCCGATCTTCGCCAACCTGCTGCTCGCCGACGAAATCAACCGCGCGCCGGCCAAGGTGCAGAGCGCGCTGCTCGAGGCCATGCAGGAACGACAAGTGACGATCGGCGGCCAGACCCATCCGCTGCCCAAGCCGTTCTTCGTGATGGCGACGCAGAACCCGATCGAGCAGGAGGGCACGTATCCGCTGCCCGAGGCGCAGACCGACCGATTCCTCTTCAAGCTGCTCGTCGACTACCCGTCCGCGGAGGAGGAGGCTTCGATGATGCAGCGGTGGGGCCAGGTGACGCAGCAGCCGGCGCTCGCGGCCGCGTCCACCGGCGAGGAACTGCTCTCGCTGCGCGGGGAGGTCGATCGGATCCACGTGTCGCCCGCCGTGCAGGGATATGTGCTGTCGGTCGTCCGCGCCACGCGCGATCTGGCGGAGAACGCCCCCGACGCCCCCGCCGGCGCGAAGCGCTGGCTCACCTTCGGCGCCTCGCCGCGCGCCTCGCTCGCGCTCTACCAGTCCGGCCGTGCCCTGGCCTGGCTCCGCGGTGAGGATTACGTTTCCCCGGGAATCATCCAGGAACTCGCGCCGGATGTCATGCGCCACCGCGTCGGGTTGACCTACGAGGCCGAGGCGGAGGAGATCAGCTCCGACCGGATCATCGCGCAGGTGCTGGAGAAGACCCCCGTCCCCGCCGGAAAGTAGGTTCGCCTTGCCGCTCTTCGCCTCATCGTCGAAAGCCGAAGCCAGCGCCCCGCAGTCGCCGCTCGCGTTGCTGCGCCAGCTGGAATGGCGCGTCCGCCATGCGGTCGAGAACATGCTCAGCGGCGAGTACCGCTCGACGTTTCGCGGCCGGGGCATGGAGTTCGACCAGGTCGTGCGGTACGAGTTCGGCGACGACGTCCGGGACATCGACTGGAACGTCACGGCCCGCCTCGGCGAGCCGTACCGCAAGAAGTTCGTCGAGGAACGCGAGGTCACCCTGCTGGTGGTGTTCGAGGATTCGCCCTCGCTCCAGTTCGGCTCGGGCGACGTGTCGAAACGGGAGGCGCTGATGGAGCTGGCCGGGCTCGTCATGCTGCTCGGCGCCGTCAATCGGGACCGCGTCGGATTCGTCCATGCGGCCCCGTCGGGAAATCTGTTTCGCGAGCCGGTGCGCGGCCGGGGCGCGATCCTGCACGCGGCCGCCTCGCTGCTCGGCCGGCCGGAGCCGCAACCCACCGACGGCATGCCGTCGATCCCCTGGCGGTTTCTGGCGCGCGCCGCGCCCAAGCACAGCGTCCTGTTGTGGCTGGGCGATTTTCCCCCGCGGCCCGAGCCCGAGGGCTGGCTCGTGCTTCAGCGCCGGTATCAAACGATGGGCTTTCGGGTGGACGATCCGTGGGAACGTGAACTCCCCTCCGGCGAGGCGTTCGCCGCGTACGACCCGACGACCGGCCGGCTCGTGACGCTCGAGGGCAGCGCCGCCGAACGCGCGGCCCACGCCGCCTGGCGGGAGCAGCGCGAAGCCGGCTGGCGCGCACTCTTCCCCGCCCCGCTTTCCCGCCTCGTCGTCGGCACCGGGGAGAACCGCCTCGACGCCCTGGTCCGTTTCTTCCACGCGAGAATGACCCGCGGCGGAGCAATCCGGTAACAGGTACCGGGTGCCAACAACAAGATGACGGCTCTGGACGCACCAACTCGATCGCGGGGAAACTCGTGATGTCGGACCCTTGTCACGTCTTTCCTGGTACTGGTGACCTGCCCGGCATGTCCGCCCCGGTTTTCGCGGTGCTGAACCTGGGTTATGACCATCTCCGGTTCGCGGAGCCGGTCTGGCTGCTCGCGCTCCTGCTGCTGCCGGCGCTGGTCTGGCTCCGCGGACGGCGCCGCGTGCCGGTGCTGCTCGTGCCGTTCGCGGCCGCCTGGCATCGCGCGTCGCTCGCGGCGCTGTCCCGCTGGCCGGTTGGGCTCGCCGTCGCCGGCCTCGCCCTGCTCACCGTCGCGCTGGCACGGCCGCAGCAGGTCCAGGACAAGCGCGAGGTCCGCTCCCAGGGCTATGACATCATGCTTTGCATCGACCTCTCCGGTTCGATGCTGTCGGAGGACTACGAGCGCGGCGGCGAGCCGATCAACCGGCTGCAGGCGATCAAGCCCGTGATCCAGGCGTTCATCGAGCGCCGGCCGGCCGACCGGATCGGCGTCGTGCTGTTTTCCGGCCGCGCCTACACGATGGCGCCGCTGACGTTCGACCACGACTGGCTCGCGAACCAGCTCGAGCGAATCAAGATCGGGCTGATCGAGGACGGCACGGCGATCGGCGACGGCCTCGGCGTCGCGCTCACCCGGCTCGAGCAGGCAAAGCGCGAGTCTGGCGGCAAGCGCCAGGGCGCGTTCATCGTCCTGCTCACCGACGGCGTGAACAACCGCGGCACGCTGTCGCCCACCCAGGCGGCGGAACTCGCCAAATCCCGCGGCATTCCCGTGTACACGATCGGCGCCGGCAAGGACGGCATCGTCCGCTTCCCCGTGTTCGACGACAAGGGCCGCAAGCTCGGCTACCGGCGGATGGTCTCCGACCTGGACGAGGGCGCGCTGCGCGAGATCGCGGAGATCACCGGCGGCCATTTCTACCGTGCCGCCGAAACGAGCACGATCGAGTCCGCGTTCAAATCGATCGACCGGACGCAGAAGATCGAGTTTCAGGCCAAGAGCTATCTCATCACGACCGAGCTGTTCTACTGGCTGGCGGCACCCGGGCTCGCCGCCGTCTTGCTCGCGGCGTTCCTGGCGCGTCCGCCGGTGCGGAAGACCGGCCGGGTCGAGCCGGCGGCGGGCCGCTCGCCGGCCGCGCTTCCGCCCCGGGGAGTTCCCTCGCGATGACCTTCGCCTGGCCGCAACTGCTCTGGCTCCTGCTCGTGCCCCTGGCCTGGTTCGCGTGGGACATCATGCGGGCACGTCGCGGTGGCGGCGCCGCCGTGCACCCGAAGATCACCGTGGCGCAAGCTGGCGCCCGCCAGATTTCGCTCGCGAGTCCGCGCCTCTCCACGGGGCGGGCCCGCCCGTGGCTGTGCCTCGGGCTGGCGTTCGGCATTGTGGCACTCGCCCGGCCGCAGTGGGGACGGATCGAGGAGCCGGTGTTCGACCAGGCGCGCGAAATCCTCATCGCCATCGACCTGTCGCGCTCGATGCTCACGCCGGACGTGAAGCCTTCCCGGCTCGATCGGGCGAAGCTGCTCACCCAGGCGCTGCTCGAGAAACTCACCGGCGAGCGCGTCGGCCTCATGGTCTTCTCGGGTACCGCCTTCCTGCAAAGCCCGTTGAGTTCCGACTACGAGATCCTCCAGGAATTCCTGCCCGAACTGAACCCGAGCTTCCTGCCGGAGGGCGGCACCAATTATCGGGCGCTGATCGACACCGCGATCTCCGCCTTCGGCTCCACGACCGCGGCGGACCGCTTCCTGATCATTCTGAGCGACGGTGAGGCGACCGAGGACAACTGGCGGGACCGGGTCGACGAGTTGAAGACAAAAGGGATCCGTGTCATCGGACTCGGCGTCGGCACCGCGGCCGGCGGCCTGATTCCGGACGGCACCGGCGGATTCGTGAAGGACGATCGGGGCGCGGTCGTCATGTCGAAGCTCGAGAGTTCCACGCTTCGCGAACTGGCCGAGAAGACCGGCGGCGTCTATCAGGACGCCAGCACCTGGGTCGACCTGTCGGCTTTGATCAACGCCACGGTCGAAGCGGGGCGAAAAGGCAAGTTCACGGACCGGAACACGGTCCGGCTGGTGGAGCGCTTTCAATGGCCGCTGGCGCTGGCGCTGTGGTGCCTGCTGGTGAGCGCCTACTACGAGGTACCGGTCCGGCCAAAGCCGCGAGCCGTCAAACTGCGCACGCCGACCACGCCGGAACCGGCGACGCCCGCGCCGGCGGCGGCCGTGACTTCCACCCTGCTCGTCGGCCTGCTGCTCGCCCCGTGGCTGCTGCTCGTCGGGTCCGCCCGTGCCGCAACCGCTTCCGATCCGGCTTCCGCGCCACCCGCTCCCCCGCTGCTCGCCCGGATCGTCGGTCGCCTGGCCGCGGCCGACCAGCGCACCGCGCGCGACTGGGCCGACATGGGCCAGGAGACCGTCTCCTGGGGAACGCACCTGCAATCGACCCAGCAGCCCGTCCCGGAGGGTCCGGTGCGCGACGCGCTCGCGGCGGTCGACATGGGAGAGCAGATGGATGCGAAGACCACCGACTGGCCGAAACTTCGCGCTGACCTCGAAGCCTTGCTGAAGAAACAGGATCAGCAGAAGCAGCAGCAGAAAAAGCAGGATCAGCAGAACCAGGATCAGCAAAACCAGAATCAGCAGGACCAGCAGAAGCAGGATCAGTCCCAGCAAAAGCAGCCGCAGAATCAATCGCCCCAGCAGAAGCCTTCGGAGCCGAAGGATTCGTCACCGCAAAACCAGCCGCCGCCAAAAGGTCAGGAAAAACCATCGGCGTTCGGGGAGATGAAACAGCACCAGCCGCCGCCACCGGAAATGCAGAAGGTCGGCGGCACGCCGGAAACGAAGCAGGGCGAACCGCCGCCGACCGATCCGTCGCTGGCGATGCCCACGCAAAAACTCGACCAGCTGCGCAACGAGGATTCGCCCGCCGAACTGTTCAAGCTGATGGAGGCGGACCAGGACAAGACGCCCCGCAAGACAAAGAAGGATTGGTGATGCTCATCGCTCGATACACCGGGAGATCGCAGAATTTCCCTCGTCGAAACGCCGCCGGCCAACGGTCCGACGTCCCGTCCGGACATCCCGGGATTTCCCGCGAGCGGCCGCCGGCGCCCCGGGTCCCGCCGCGTCAGCCCTCCGCAAGTTCGTCACCCGCACCCCGGCTGTTCCTCCGGGTGCTGCGCCCGCTCTTCGTTCTCTTCTTCGCGTTCGCGGCGCTCTCCGCTGCGCGCGCCCAGTCGGTCCATTGGGAAAACTCCGACTCCGGTGATCCGGCCGAACTCCAGCTCGTCTTCCAGGATTGCGCGCCCGAGGGCGACCCGCAGATGCCCCGGATCGACGGCGTGACGCTGGCGCTCGTCGGCACTTCGACGCAGGCGACGCTCAACAACTTCAGCCTGTCGCGCTCGACGATTCTCACCTTCCGCGCCCGGGCGCAGCGCTCCGGGCCGCTGCAGATTCCGGCGTTCACCGTCCAGACGAACAAGGGCGCGCTGCGGGTCGCCGCGTTCAACGGCGCCTCGACCCGCTCCGCCGCGGACGCCAACGTCACGTCGCGGCTCGAGCCCGGTCGCCGCACGGTCTGGGCCGGCGAAGTGTTTCCGCTGACGTACGTGCTCGACGTCGCACGGCGCTCGTTCAGCCAGCTCGGCACCAACATCGAGTGGAACCCGGCGCCGCTCGTGGTCGAGGACTGGTCCAAGTTCGAGCCGGCGGAGGCGATCACGAACGGCGAGGCGCGGCTGAACATCACCAGCCGGACCCGGGCATACGCCAAGTCGCCGGGCGCGATCACCCTCAACGCCGCGAACCAGCTCGTGAATCTGCAGAGCGGAAGCATCGGGTTCGGCCTTTTCCAGACACCCCGAATCGAGCAGTTGTCCGTCTCCTCCGACCGGCCGTCGCTGATGGTGCGACCGCTGCCGGCCGGCGCCCCCGCCGTCTTCAACGGCGCGGTTGGACAGTTCAAGCTCGTGTCCAAGGTGGTGCCGACCGCCGCGGCGATCGGAGAGCCGGTGACGTGGACGCTCGAGCTCAGCGGGACGGGCAACTGGCCCGAGATTCGCGGGCTGCCGCAACGCGAGGTGTCGAAGGATTTCAACGTCGTGCAGCCGCAGGCCAAGCGCACCTCCCCTGACGGCAAGCTGTTCGACGCCACGCTCACCGAGGACGTGGTGCTGGTGCCGACCCGGCCGGGAAATTACACGATCGGCCCGTTCGAGTTCGCCTATTTCGACCCGTCCGCCGGCACATACAGGACGATCACCACGCCGCAGGCGAAGGTGACGATTTCTGCCCCCGCGGCGCCGGCGGCCACCCTCGGCGAAACCGCCGCCGCGGCCGGAGCGCCAGCCGACTCGGCGCCCGCCGCGCACCACCCATCGACCGCGCCGGTCGTGCCCGCCGCGCCGTCGGCAATTCCGCGTGATCCGCTGCCCGGCTCGTTCATCTCCTGGGTGCCGCTGGGCGAACGCATGGTGGTCGGGCTGACCCTGCTCCCCTTCGCTTTCCTCCCGATCTACTGGGCGTGGCTCGCCGTGCAACGCGCCCGGCGCAACGATCCGCTCCGGCCGCGCCGCGAGGCCCGGGAACGCATCGCCGCGACCGTTGCCGCGCTGCGCGCCGCCCGTGCCGGATCGCCTTCGCACCCATCGCCGGCGCCCGTCCCGTCGGAAAGCCTGGCGCGATCGGCGCCCGGCGCGACCACCGGTTCCGGACCTGCCGCCGTCCAGGCCCAACCCATCGGCGCAAGCGCCCAGCTTCTGCTCCAATGGCAGCACGACACCGCCGTACTTTGGAACGTGGCGCACGCGGCGCCGTCCGCGGAAGTATTCGCGAACGCCGCGGCCCATGGCTCCTCGCCGGTCACGGTGCCAGCGGAATCGGTCCGCCGCTCCGCCGATTGGGCGCGGCTCTGGGTCGAGTCCGATCGGGCGCTCTACTCGACCGAGATGAGGCTGCCGGCCGACTGGACGGATCGGGCGGACGCCGCGCTCGCGGCCACCGCCGTGCCCACTTTCCAGGCCTGGACCGCTTTTCTGCCGCGAAACCTTCTTCCGTTCGTCGCTGTGATCGCCGTCCTGCTCGCTTTGTGGCCCACGGCCGGAGTTGCCCAGGACGCTCCGGGCACCGGCAACGAGTCCCGGAATCCTTCCGCAGCCGCGGCCGACGCTCCCGCTGCGTATCGCCGCGGCGACTTCGCGGCCGCCGAACAAGGCTGGTCCGCCGCCGTAGCGGCAAAGCCGAACGACGCGATTGCGCGCCACAACCTCTCGCTCGCGCTGGCCCAGCAGGACCGCTGGGATGCGGCCGCCGCCCAGGCGGGCGCCGCCGTGGTGCAGGATCCCTCGGATCCGGCCCTCCGCGCGCAGTTCGCCCTGGCGTGCGAGAAAGCCGGGTACGTTCCCGCCGCCCTCGCCGGGTTCCTGCCGCCCGGCCCGGTCCAGTCGCTCGCCGGCAACGCCGCCCCCGGCACCTGGCAGTTCGTGCTGATCGGCGCCTCGGTGCTGTTCTGCGCCGCCCTCGCCGTCCTGCTCCGGCACGGCTATCGCCGGTCCTCGATCTGGACGCGCCGCGGCGCGCAGTTCGCCCTCGTCCTCGCGTCGCTCCTCGGCCTCTCGGCGACCGCCAGCCTGCTCGCGTACGGCGCGGGAGCGGATCGGCGCGCCGTCATCGTGTGGCGGGCGGGAACCCTCCGGTCCATCCCCACCGAGGCGGACACGACCCAGAAAACGACCGCCCTCCCCGCCGGCAGCGTCGCCGTCGTCGACCGGACGTTTTTGTCGTCGCGGTGGGTCCGGCTGAATTTCGAGAATGGCCAGACCGGCTGGGTCCGCGAGGAAGACGTCATCCCGATCTGGCGCTAGCCCGGATATTTCGCGAACATCGCGGAAATATCCGCCCTCCGGGCCGACTTTGTCGGGGCTAACCGCGACGAAGTCGCTCCGCGGAAGGCGGACGGAAATTCGGACGCTGCAACACTCTCGTTCGTGAAATTTCCGGGTTAGGCTTTCCCCGGCCGCTCAGGTTTCGGCTCGGAACGTCCGGGTCTTTCGCACCATTCGCGCCATCGAGTCCTCGGGATTGAGCGACGTCACCCGCGCGATCTCGACCCACGCCAGATCCTTCGACTCGCTGGTGACGGTCAGCGGTTCGGCGGGATCCGCCTCGATCATGAACCGCACGTCGTAGTGATGGTGCCCGGCCTCGTTCTTGCGTGGCGGAATCCAATGGCGGTCCACGTCGAAGACGACGGGCGACACGGCGCGCAGCCGCGTCAGCCCGCTCTCCTCCCTGGCCTCGCGCAGGGCGACCGCGAGCAGGTCGCCGTCGCCGTCGGCGTGACCGCCCAGCTGCAGCCATTTATCCAGTTTGCGGTGATGCGTGAGCAGCGTGCAGCAACGGGGCGGGTCCACGATCCAGGCCGAGCCGGTGAGATGTCCCGGCACGCAGGTGCGGTGCAGGCAATCGGAGTGCTCCTCGGCGAAACGGATCATGTCCGCCGCCATCGCGGCCTCGTGCGGCTCGAGGCCGCGCGCCGCGTGGGCGCGGAGAAGGTGTAGCAGGGCGGACCGGTGCATGCGAGATGGCGGAGCCGTCAGCGGGTCTCGAACCATTTCGGTTCGGCGGCGGTCGCCGGCTGGTCGAGCAATGCGAAAACCTCCGGCACCGTGCGGGCGACGCGAAACAGCTCCAGGTTCGTGGGCTTGAAAAACCGGTCCGCCAGCATCCGCTGGAACAGGCGCAGCAAATCGTCGTAGAACCCGTCCTGGTTCAGGAATACGCAGGGCTTCTTCACCACGTCGAGCTGGCGCAGCGTGAGAATCTCCATGATCTCCTCGAGGGTCCCGAACCCGCCGGGGAGCGCGAGGAAGGCCTCCGCCCGCGTTTCCATGAGGAGCTTCCGTTCCCGCAGCGTGACGACGGTCACCATCTCGTCCGCCTCG
The DNA here is from genome assembly GCA_963705935.1 of uncultured Verrucomicrobiae bacterium. GTDB lineage: Bacteria > Verrucomicrobiota > Verrucomicrobiia > Opitutales > Opitutaceae > Opitutus. Next base: position 2,530,433 of record OY970130.1, read on the forward strand.
TCGTAGGCGAGTTCCTTCGCCTTCATGAAATCGGGAATGACGCCGATCACCGGGCCGCCGCCGGCCTTCACGGCCCGGGCGACGCTGCCCATCAGGCCGGTCTTGCCGCCACCGTACACCAGCCCCCAGCCGCGCGCGGCCATCTCGCGGCCGAAATCGGTCGCCACGGCGTAGTATTTCGGATCCAGCCGGTCGCTCGAGGAGCAGTAGACGCAAAGAAGTTTGGACATCGACGAATGGGGAACGGGAGAAGGGATCGAGGAACGGAAGTGAGGAGGAAGCAGGAGTTGGTCGGGCGCCGTCCCGCGGAGTGGGCGGGGGACGACGTGCACATAAAAAGGTGAGGTGAAAATCCGAGGGCGTTGAGAGTTGAAAGCTGCGAGTCGAGAGTTCAAACGCGAAAAGCCCCCCTCGCGGCCGTTCCTCCGGACTCACGCCGGCTCGTCTTCCGTCTCTCAACTCTCATCCTCGGCTGCGGCTCCCGACCGTCGCCGCCGCTTTCCCCTTCCCTGCTTCTCTGCTCCCTGCTCCCTGCTCCCTGCTCCCGTGTCCTCTTCCAAGTCCTATCGCGGCCGGCTGGCCCCTTCGCCCACGGGGTATTTGCATCTCGGGCACGCGCGAACGTTCTGGATCGCCGCGGAGCGTGCGCGCGCCGCCGGCGGCACCCTCGTGCTGCGCAACGACGATCTCGATTCGACGCGGTACCGGATGGATTTTGTGGAGGCCATGATCGCGGACCTCCGGTGGCTGGGACTCGACTGGGCGGAAGGCCCCGACGTGGGCGGCCCGTACGCCCCCTACAATCAGAGCGAACGCCGCCCGCATTACCGCGCCGCGCTCGAGAGCCTGCATCGCGACGGGCTGATCTATCCGTGCACCCGGTCGCGACGCGACGTGCTCGAAGCCGCTGGCGCCCCGCACGGCGACGACGAGCCCGTCTACCCGCCGGAATTTCGGCCGCCGGCCGGCGCGGCGCTGCCCGCGCTCGGTGAAGGCGTTTCCGTCAACTGGCGTTTCCGCGTGCCCGACGGCGAGAAGGTCGAATTTGCCGATCGCCGGCTCGATCTGCAGCAGGCTGTCGCCGGCCGCGACTTCGGTGACTTTCTCGTGTGGCGGAAGGACGATGTGCCGAGCTATCAGCTGGCGTGCGCCGTCGACGACGCCGGCATGCAGATCACCGAGGTCGTGCGCGGCGCGGACCTGGTGAAGTCCACCTTCCGGCAGATCGTCCTGCTTCGTGCGCTCGGTCTCGCGGTGCCGCAGTACTGCCACTGTCCCTTGATGGTGGATGCGCACGGCCTCCGCCTCGCCAAGCGTCACGACGCGCTGAGTCTCCGGGCGCTCCGCGCGACCGGAGCGACTCCCGCGGAGATCGTCGCGCAATGGTCCTCCGCCGGAGATGGTCGAATCGCGGGATAGACACGCTTCGACTTGCCGCCTGGCGGAGGCACCGATGTTCGTATTACGAACAACGACGGTCGGCGACCCCAACGGGATGAACCGTGTACGATCGGGCACACGCGCGACCAATATCGGCGTGCACGCACAGGGGCCGGCCGGCCCGGAGCAAATCGGGCGCGCGGCGGCCGGGCTCAGCGCGCCCGGCTGCATCGCCTGAATCCGGCGGCTTCACGCCGCGATTCGATCGCCTCCCGTCGACCATCGAGCGATCAACGCACTTCCACATCCGCTGGTGCCTGCCGCGGGGCACGCACCGCAGGAACGCTTCTCCTTGCCTCCGGTGCCTCGCGTCGACTCCTCTTGGGAATGCCCGTCAAGATCGGCATCCTCAACATCTCCGACCGGGCCAGCGCCGGGGTCTATGCGGACGAACCGGGACAGGCGTGTCTCGCCCTGCTGCGCGAGTGGCTCGTGACTCCGTTCGAAGCCGACTACAAGGTGATTCCGGACGATCGCGCCGTGATCGAAGCCGAACTTCGCCGCATGTCGGATCAATCGGAATGCTGCCTCGTGATCACCACCGGTGGAACGGGACCCGCGCCGCGCGACGTCACGCCGGAGGCGACGCGGGCGGTGCTCGAAAAGGAATTGCCGGGATTCGGCGAGCTGATGCGGACGGCGTCCCTGCGCCAGGTTCCAACGGCGATTCTCTCCCGCCAGACGGCCGGAGTGCGCGGCCGCACGCTGATCGTGAACCTGCCGGGACGACCCAAGGCGATCCGGGAGAACCTGGATGCGGTGTTTCCCGCGATACCCTACGGCATCGATCTGATCGGCGGACCCAGGATCGAAACCAACGAGGCGGTGATGAAGGCGTTTCGTCCGCGCTGAGCCGCGGGTTTTCGCAGGGCGCTCCTTGGCCGGTGATGGTTCGTTCGAATCGCGTCTGCGTCGTAGGAGCCTGCTCGCAGGCGATGCCTCACGTGTTCCGTTGGTAGGAGCCTGCTTGCAGGCGATGGTTCGGTGGCAAGCGATGGTCGCTCTCGCGAGCAAGCTCGCCCCTCCGACCGGACCGCCTGAACCGCGTCTCGCTCCGCCGTAGGAGCCTGCTTGCAGGCGATGGTTCGCGCATTGCCGTTTTCGGCCGGCCGTCCCGGCGCGACTCCGGCGGCTACCTGAACCTGACGTTCCACCAGCTTCGAGGCAGCACGGACTCGATGCCGAGAATGTAGACCCGGTAGTAAAGCCAGAAGACGAGGATGCCGAGCACGAGCAGGAACAGCAGCCCGCCGACTTCACCGGCCTGCTGGCGGCTGCCGCGATGCATCACGGCCACGAGTGCCGTGATCGCCGGTGCCACGATGAACGCCACGAACGAGCCGCCGAACAGGACCATGCCCATGATCGCGGCGGTGCGCAGCAGCGGATCGCCGAAGCCGCGCGCCTTGTAGCTCACCAGCTCCACGCACAGGTTCAGCAACAGCAGACAGCAGGGCAGGACGTAGTAATTCCGAACGGCGGTTTGGCTCTTCATGATCGGCGAACAGGGCACGTTCAACCGGTCGGCACGCCGCACTGCAATCCTCCTCCTCGTCGTCGCTGACGGCGCAGTTGCAAAAACGGCGGATTGCCATTCCTACCTTTCGGCGATGACCACCTACGTCTACGAAACGATTCCGCAGATCCCCGGCGTGGAGCCGGTCCGTTTCGAGGTGCGGCAGTCGATGAACGACGCTCCGTTGAAGGTTCATCCGCAATCCGGCGAGCCGGTGCGCCGCGTGATCAGCGGCGGGTTCGGCTTCGTTGCCCAGCGCGCGACGGCCGCTGCCCCGGCCGCATCCTGCGCGCCCGGCTGCGCCTGCTGCCGGCGGTGATTGGATTTTCGATTTTCGAATTCGGATTTTCGATTTCAGAGCCACGCGCGGGAGTTGTGGCGTCGCGCAGGCGCGTCCTCGCTTCGAATCCGCAATCCGCACGCCACAATCCGCAACTCCCGGGGGGGGGGGCGGCTCCGTAATCGAAAATCGCGGATCGAAATTCGAAAATCCCTACAGCTCCGTGTACTTGTCCGCGCGACCGCGGGCCTTTTCTACCGGATACTTCTTCGCGTTCGCCGCCATCTTCTCCCGGATCGCCGCGGCGACATCGAGCCCCGTCGCATTCGCGAATTCGAGCGCGTAAATGACCACGTCCGCCAGCTCCTCGGCGATCCTGGCGCGCTTCGCCGGATCGTCCGCCACCTGCCGCGAAGCCTCGGGCGTCGCCCAGAGAAAATGCTCCATCAGCTCCGCCGCCTCGGCGGCCAGTGCCATGCTGAGGTTCTTGGGCGCGTGAAACTGCTCCCAGTCGCGCTCTTGGGCGAAGGCTAGGACCACCGCCTTCAAGTCCGCAATCGTGGTCGAGGCGTCGTTCATCGCCGCCCAGCGTGCGCGCCGCGACAGCGTCACGCAATCTTCACCATCACAAAAAACTTCCTGCTTGGCACGCGGGCTGCAATGTGCACGTTGCGTTTCGTTCCAATGACCGTACAGCAACAGCATCTCCGCGGCCGCGCCGGCACTTCGATTACGAAGGCCGATGCTTCCATTCGCCGCCTCCAGATGCGTCCGGTCGTTTGCAATTGGAACAAACAGCATCTGGGCGGCCCGGGCACTCAGGCCTAAACTTCCGTTCAACGGAGCCAGTTTAGAACCCCCTGAAGCCCGGCGGCCCACCAGCCCCGAGGTTCACTCCTCCTTTTCCCATTTTCCGTCCCAATTCATTTTCTCCCATGCACACGATCATCAATCCCAGCAGCACCGCCCGACGCCGCCCGAAATCATCGCCTGCCACGGCTGATTTCCGTCAGCCGAGCTACGACTGCCGCGAGCTCCCCGACGCCATCAAGCTGATGGTTTACGTCCCGGGCGTCGACGCGTCCGGGGTCGAGATCGAGATCCACGGCCCCGATCTGACCATCACCGCGCGCAAGCGGCACTTCGTGCGCGTGAACTGGACCTCGCTCCACCTCGAAGGCGCGCAACGCGACTACCGGCTCCGGCTGCGGCTGGGGCATGGCGTCGACTTCGCCGCCATGACCGCCGAGATCGGCGGCGGTGTCCTGACGATCCTGTTACCGAAACGGTCGGGAGCCGCGGCGGCCCTCGCGGATCGGCGCGTCGCCTGACGTCGGGCCGGCCGGCCGCTTAAAAAACACGTAATAATCGACGCCGGATCATCGCGCGTTTTTGCCCTCAGGTTTTTGGATCATTGATCCGAACTATTGGTCAACACAGCCCGACATGACTCTTCCAGTTACCATGGATCATCAAGCGCCGGCGGATACGCCGGCCATCGTGCGCTTCGTCGCGCGCGAGGATGTGCTGTGGAATCGTCCCGTTTTCAAAGCTCCTCCGCTCAACGTGGTGCCTCCGTTCGCCGACATCTCCCAGCTGGTGCAAGCGATCCGGAAGCCTGACGTGCTGTCGAGCTGACCACGGGGCCATTCTCCACGCCTTTCGAGCGGCGGTCTTCGGACCGCCGCTTTTTTTTGGTGCGCCCGGCAGGGCGCACCTGCTGGACAGTGAACATGAGTAAACACACATGTAAGTCTGTTGACCGCCCTGCAGAGGGAAGGTCTAGCCGAAGGGCAACTGCGGCGTCGCGAGGCGACCGTGGGAAGGAAGCCCAGGGCAAAGCGCTGGCCTGACGAACAGGAATCGCATGAGGCGTACGCGTTGGGCGAGGAGGCCAATATCTCTAAAGCCCGAAGTCTGCACGGAAAGCGCGTACGTAGATGCGGCAGGCATAAGCGTGAAGGCAGGTGCGCATTACCCGGGGAGATCTGCGGAGCCGCTCGCAAGGGCTACCGACGCCGGAAGGCGTTGGGACAACTTCGCAGAAGTCAGCCGAGGTCATAGTAGCCCACGATCAGGGGTGAAGGATCGAACCGAAAGAGGACGGTGCAAACCGAATCCATGAACCTGCGTGAAGCAGCAGAAGAGTCCGCCGCGTATCGGACTGCCGTGGGCGAAGTCGCTGGCCGGAATGCCAGTGGGAACGCGCAAGGTGCGGCAAGCGCAGCATCGGAGGAAAGTCACTGCATCGGGCAAGGGACGGGACTGATCGAGCAGATGATCGAACGCGGCAACCTGAACGCCGCGTGGAAACGGGTCAGTCGGAACCAAGGAGCGGCGGGAGTCGATGGGCTCGACCTCGAGCGCACGGCGACGCTGATCCGAAAAGAGTGGGACCAGATCGAGGCGCTGCTGCGGGCGGGCCGATATCGGCCAGAGCCAGTCAGACGCGTCGAGATCCCAAAACCCAACGGCGGAATCCGCCTGTTGGGAGTCCCGACGGTACTGGATCGGTTCTTACAGCAGGCGGCGCTTCAGGTGCTCAGTCCGTTGTTCGAGCCGCACTTCTCGGAGCACAGCTATGGGTTTAGGCCCGGACGCAGTGCGCACCAAGCAGTGCTCGCCGCGCGCGGGTACCAGCGTGCCGGGAAGCGATGGGTGGTGGACATTGACCTCGCGAGTTTCTTCGACGAGGTGAACCACGACCTGCTGATGGCCAGAGTCAGACGCCGGGTGAAGGACGTACGGATGCTCAAACTCATCCGGGCGTTCCTGCAAAGCGGCGTGATGATCGGCGGGGTGAACCAGCCGAGCGAGAAAGGCACGCCGCAAGGCGGGCCGCTCTCGCCGTTGCTGTCGAATATCCTGCTCGATGATCTGGACAAGGAACTGGAGAAGCGAGGGCACCGGTTCTGTCGCTACGCCGATGACTGCAATATCTACGTAGGCAGTCAGCGCAGCGGTGGCCGGGTGCTTGAGTCGCTGACGCAGTTCCTCGAAGGGGTGATGAAGCTAAAGGTCAACCGCGCGAAGAGTGCGGTAGATCGTCCGGTCAACCGGGTGTTCCTCGGCTACAGCTTCACCGTCCACCATCAGACGAAAATCCGGGTGCCGGCGAAGACCTGTCAGAAAATGAGGGCCAAAGTGAAGGAGCGCTTCCGCGAGGCGCGCGGGCGAAACGTGGAGCGGTTTATCCGCGAAACGCTAAACCCGCTGCTTCGGGGATGGATGAACTACTTCCGCCTCAGCGAGACCAAGGGGTTCGCAGCGGAACTGGACGGCTGGATCAGGCGGCGGCTGCGCGGCGTGATCTGGCGACAGTGGAAACGCCCGGCCACGCGATACCGGCGCCTCCGGGCGCTTGGTCTCGACGAGGCCCGGGTGCTCGCCAGCGGACACAACGGCCGCGGGGCATGGTTCAACAGCGGCGCTTCGCACATGCATGCCGCCTTTCCGACAAAGGCGTTTGCCGACATGGGCCTTATAAAGGTTCTTCGCGGATTTCAGTGGGCGAGTTTGGGGGATAGATCGGGCAGCATGCTGAGTTTGCCGCAGTGAAAGAGAATCCGAGCGCGGTAATTTTCGAAACGACGGAAGCCGCGGGCGTCCGCTTTGATGGCCTGAATCTTCGAGTTGAAGCCCTCGGTCATGGCGTTGGTGATCGGATACAGGAAGTAGTTGAGGAGGCCGCTGAGATGGTTTTTCAGGGTGAGCGCGACTTTCTTGATTGGTTCGAGTTTGGAGCGCCGGGCGGCCGGGAACCACTGGGCGAAGAATTTCCGTCCGGCACCGAGATCCGGCTGGGCCCAGAACTCGACAAAAGTTTCCTTGTGCATCCAGGCGCGGGCCGTCTTCAGATTTCGCTCACACAGGTCGGCGAAACTCAGGCCGCGTTCGCCGTCCGGACAGGCGCCCTGCAGCCAGAGATATTTGGTGCGAGTGAGGCTCTCGTCGCCTTGCTGCAGCAGCTTGCGGTGTTCCTCCCGGCGCACCTTGTCCACCGCTTCATTCAGGTGCTTCGAGACGTGGAAGCGGTCATAGACGATGGCCGCCTGCGGCGCAGCTTGCCGCGTGGCGGTGGCGAACTCGTCCGACATATCGATGGCGACGGCGGTCACCTTCTGGCGTTGGGCCGCCGGCAGGGTGTTCCACAGTTGGGTGGCGCTGGCAGTGTCACGGCCTTGTACGACGTCCAACACGCGGCGGCCGCCCAGATCCGTCATCAACGCAACGTAGTCTTGGCCGCGGCCGAAGCTCTTCTCGTCGAGGCCGACCTTGTCCACCTGCTCGGTCGAGCGCCGCAGCAAGCCCCGGGCGACCGCCCGGCGCACGATCTCCTGCACGGTGTGCCAGTCGATCCGCAAGATCTCGACCGCCTGCGTGAAGGAACGGCTCGCTTCGATCACCGCCACCGCAAAGGCCTCGAAGAACAGCGTGAAACGCCCGTGCGGCTCCGCCCACGGCGTCACGACCGTCATCACGCCATGCTCGGGGCACTGGCAGCGCGGCACCCGCGCCCGGATAATCGTCGTAAACTGCATCACATCGAGATGCCGCCATTGCCGCTCGGCGGTATGATCATAGCGGGCGCAGGCCCGTTGGCATTGCGGGCACCTGACCGTTCCCGCCGACCCATGCGCCACCACGATCTGCACCTGCTGCGCTGCCAGATCGAGGTCTGCCCGCTGCACCTGCCATGGCGACTGTATGCCCAGCAACAGACCATAGTGCGCAGCCACGGCCGCTTCCGCGGCACTGATTTTGTTCGAGGATTGGGCCATGCGCCCACCGTGCCGGCTCCATCCGCCGCTTCAATCCACGATCAACTGGCTTGGCTCCCTTCACAGCAATCCAGCGCGCCCGCCCATCCGGCCGCGTCCGCCGCCGCGAGTCCGGAGGCGAGTGGCGCACCTGACCCGCTCACTCTGCGGCCCACGAAGATCCGCGAATAACCATAAACCTGCTCGAAACATTAACGGTCTATGCCAAATCCTCCTCTTAAGGAACCGCCGCGATACGTGAACCGTACGTCCGGTGGTGTGGGAGCCAGGGGAGGGCAACCTCCCCGGCTACCCGATCGCCGGCCGGCGGCTTACGACTCCGGCACCAGCCATTCGCTGCGGGTTCCGCCGCCGGTCTCCTGAATGAAGGCCGCGCCCAGCGCCGCCAGCGCCGGCTGCGCATCGGCCTCGAAGCGCCACGGGGGGTTGACCACCACGAGGCCGCAGCCGCGCAGCTTCAGCGCCGACAACTCGCCGGCCACCGCGAGCTCGAACGCCACCGTGGGCGGTGGCGGCAGCGCGCGCAGCGCGGAAAACAATTCCTCGCGCGGCGCGCGCTCCGTCAGCGGATACCAGATCGCGAACACCGCGTTGGCCAGCCGCTCCAGCCCCTCGCCGACCGCGCGCGCGACCCCGGCGAACTCGTCCAGCGCCTCGTACGGCGGGTCGACGAGCACCAGCGCGCGCCGCTCGGGCGGCGGCAGGGTGGCGCGCACGGCGACGTATCCATCGATTTCCTGCACCCGCGTGCGCGGCGTGTCCCGGAATTGCGCGGCCAGCGCAAGGACTTCCTCCGGGTGTTTTTCACAGAGGACCAGCCGCTCCTGCGGACGCGCCACCGCCTGCGCCAGCCAGGGCGAACCCGGGTAGAATCGTGGCCCCTCGCTGGTTCCGCCGAGCTCCGCATCACAGCGCCGCACCAGGTCGAGATAGTCCCGCACCGCGGCCGCCGGGGGCGACTGCGCCCAGAGCCGGCCGATGCCATCGGGCCACTCCGGCGTCCGCCCCAGCGAGGCGCCGCGGCTTGCGGCCGTCAGGTCGTACGTGCCGCGGCCGGCGTGCGTGTCGAGATACACGAACCCGCGGGGCTTCTTTTGCAGCGCGCGCAGGAGCTGCAGTAAAAGAACGTGCTTGAACACGTCGGCGAAGTTCCCGGCGTGAAACTGATGGCGGTAGTTCATGCTGCCGTCCCGGGCGCCTTCAGCCCACCGGCACCTTGACGACCGTCTTGCGCACCAGCACCGGTCCGGCGGGACCGCACAGGCCCGGCATGTGGGCGTCGGCCGGATGAAACACCGCCGCATCGCCCGCCGCCAGATGAAGCGTCGAGCCCGCCGAATCGGCATACACGACCAGATCACGCTCCGGGTCGTAGGTCTGGCGCACCGTCAGGCGATCGCCGGCCGCCACGTCCATCCACTCCTCGCCTTCGACCACGACCTGCACATCGATGTAGCGGCGATGCGATTCGAAAAAGCCGTCGGGCCGGGCTTTCGTCCAATACGCCTGCTCCAGCGCGAAGGCGCCGCCGGACAACTCGACGCGGACGGTTTGTCCCGGCTGGAGCTGGCGCCAGCGCCCCGCCAGACCGTCGGAGCGAAACACGTCGTCCAGGTACGCAAACGCGGCGGAGAACGCCGCTGAAGCGGCGACCTGGGTTCGCAGCTGGGCAACCGGTCCGAATGAAGCCATCCCGGATCGTCGCGCCGCGCGCCGCCCACAGGCAAGCGCCGAAGCCGGCCCGGGCCGGACGATTCCGGAAGTTGCGCCGGACGAACGGGTGTATTTCCTTCCGCCCGATGAAACTCCACCCCGCCCTGGTTTTGATTGTCGCCGCGCTGGCGACGCCCGCGGTGTTCGCCGCCGCGTTCGAAGGCAAGATCCGGATGAAGGCCACGTCGGGCCGCGGCACGCCCCAGCAGTTCGAGTACTCCGTCAGGGGCGACCTTTGTCGGATCGATTTCGACGGCGCGGAGGGCCGCTCCGGCGCGATGATCATGGACGCCCGCAAGCAGGAAATGACGATCCTGATGCCGGAACAGCACATGTACATGACCCGGTCGATCCTGGCGGTGAACCCGGCGGTCGCGCGCGCCAGCGACAGCCGCGACGACATCAAGCTGGAGAAGACCGGCGAGCGGACCAAGATTCTTGGATACGACTGCGTCAAGTATCTCGCGACCGGCCGCGACGGCACGGCGGAGATCTGGGCGACCGACGAGCTCGGGCGTTTCATGGGACTCGGCAGCGGGGGGCCGTTCGGCAACCACGCGAGCCATCTCGGCCCGTGGGAAAAGGCGCTGATGGGAAAGGATTTCTTTCCGCTGCGCATCGTCTCCCACTCCGCGAAGGAGCACTTCCAGCTCGAGGTGGTCTCGGTGCAGAAGGAATCCATCCCTTCCACCGCCTTCGAGCCTCCCGCCGGCTACCAGAAATTCGACCTCGGCGGGATGATGCGCGGCATGATGCCTGGAGCAGGGCGCTGAAAACGTTGCCGGACCAAGCCGCCTCGCGTCTCGTGGCGGCTCACCGTGGCCGAATCCGTCATCCGCATCCTGTCCGACCTGCATTATGGCGATCGCGCCAGCACGTTGACCAAGCTCGACGCGATCGCCCCGCTGTTCGAGGGCGCGGACGAACTGGTGTTCAACGGAGACACGCTCGACACCCGGCCGAGTCGCGATCCGGGCGCGAACCGGGACCGGCGCAGCGACGTCGAATCCTTCCTTCAGCGGTCGGGCCGGCCGGTGACGGTGTTGACCGGCAACCACGATCCCGACATTTCGGCCCGGCACTTGGTCGAACTGGCGGACCGCCGGGTATTCGTGACGCATGGCGACGTGCTGTTCGAGGACATCGTGCCGTGGAGCCGCGATGCCGCGCTCGCCCGCCGGCTGGTCGACTCCGAACTGGCGGCGCTGCCGGACGATCTCCGGCCAAAGCTCGAGTCCCGGCTGATCGCCTTTCGCCGCGCCGCGGCCGCGATACCGCAACGGCACCAGTCGGAACCGGACCGGATGAAGCACGCCATTTCGTATCTCGCCGACACGCTCTGGCCGCCGGGCCGGATGCTGCGGGTGCTGCGCGCATGGCGCGAAGCTCCCTCCCGCGCTGCCGCCCTCCTGCGGGAACACGCGCTGCCGGCGCGCGTTTTCGTGATGGGGCACACGCACCGGCTCGGCGTGGCCCGGACCGGCGGCGGCATCGTCGTGCTGAACACCGGCAGCTTCACTCCGCCGGGCGGAGCCGGCGTGATCGATCTCCGGCCGGGCAGAATCGCCCTGCGGCGGGTCGTCCGGCGCCGCGCCGCCTACCGGCTCGGCGACACGGTGGCGGAGTTTGCACTCGCGGACGGAAGCCCGGCCCCGACACTCGGGCCATGAGCATCGAATTCGGCTGGTGGAACAAGGACGCCGAAGCGGGCAAGTTCCAGGTGCGCGCCGCGATTCATGGCGGCAACATCGCCTGGACGAGGAAGCAGGGTCACCACACGCCCTGGGAAACGCACCAGCCCAGCGAAGCCGACTGGCTGCGGCTCCTCGAGGAGGCCGGCCGCCGCGTGCCGCGCCGCCTGATCTCGCCGAAGCAGTTCGACGCCATCAAACGGATCAGGGACGAGCAGGCGTAGCAGGAGCGGGCGGGCCGGCGTCCGGTTGTTCCGTGGCCAGCTTCCAGACCAGCTGGAACGCGGGGCAGTAGATCTCCGGATGCGCCGCGATCCGCTTGTTCACCTCGTCCGGCTGCAGCCAGTCGCCGCCGTCGATCTCGTCGGGATGAAGCACGAACGGCCCGTTCGAGCGCAGGCGGTAAACCCAGCAGAACTCCCAGCCGGTGTCTTCGCAGGCTTCGATCCGGAACCAGCGATTCGGCACCGCGACGACCTCGATTCCCAGTTCCTCCTTCAGCTCGCGGACCGCCGCGGCGTCGTAGTCCTCGCCCGCCGCCAGATGGCCCGAGCACGAGGAGTCCCAGAGGCCGGGGCAGAGATCCTTCTTCATCGACCGCTTCTGGAGGAAAACGCGTCCATGCTGATCGAATACCAGCACGTGGACGGCACGGTGCCGCAGCCCGCGGGCATGCACCTCGCCGCGCAGCGCGCGTCCAACCGGTTCATCCCGTTCGTTTACGACATCGAAGAGTTCGTCGGTCATGCGCTGCCTTTACATCGCGGTTCGTTCCAGTCCATCGTGGGGGTTTTCACCGCCACCATCATGCCGAAAATCGATGTCAGCAAGGTTGCCGAGATCTTGAAGAAAAACCAGATCGACCCTTCCGTGCTCCGGCGCGTGATCGAGGAGATGAACCTGGCCGTGCAGCCGGACCCCGGCGAAGAGGAGAAACCGCCAGCGGTCAAGAAGCAGTTCGTGATCCTCGTCTCCGACCCGGAGAACCGGCTGCCCGCCAAAACCGATTTTGCCGGTTGGGTGCTGCAGATCCCGGAGGACGAGAGTCCGGCCACCACGCCCGAGCGCATCTTCCGCGGGGCATACGACTACAACGCCTCGAAAAAGGGTCGGATGTACCCGGCCAAGACAGTCGGCGAGGCGCTGGAGAACGTTCCGGCCAAGCACTTCAAGGAGCCGGAAGTCTGGGTGAAGACGAAGACGCCCGTGCTCGTGCTGAAGACGGACAACGAAATTCCGAAGGAGTAAGCCGGTTGCTGCAGGTTCGGCTCGATCGCTCGATCCGCGCCTGCAGGCAGGCGGCCGACATGGCTTCGCGAAGGCAGATCATGGCTCGGTCGCAGGAGAGCGCGGCTTTACGCCGCGATGGAATCTCCCCACGTGCCCGAATCGCGGCAGAAAGCCGCGCCGGCCTTCGGACCACCGCAAGCGACCGATCCTTGGGGGCGCGACGCCCTCGTCGCGCAAGCAACGAGCGACAAACCCGATTTGCAGGAGACGGCTTTACGCCGCGATTCGAGCGGGCCCCCGCCAATGCCCCGCGGCGTGACACCGTTCCTGCCACCCGAAGCCGCGTTTCACTTCCCGATCCCGAACTTTGCCGGGTCGAATCCCCGCTGCTTGAGCGCAGCGCGAACCGCGGCGACATCGATCTGCGCTCCCGGCCGGACGCCGTGCGCGCGAAACCAGCCGTGATTCATTTCCAGCGCCAGCGTGAGCAGCGTGCTGCGTGATTGCACCGTCATCTCGTCGAAGGGTTGCATCGCGTAGATCTCCTCCAGCATGCCACCGTCGTCGAAGAAACCGATGTCCAACGGTGTGGGCGTGTTGTGCATCCAGAAGCTCATCCGCTGCGGCCGCGCGTAGACAAACAGCATGCCCTGGTCGGGCCCGAGATCGCGGCGCTCCATCAGCCCGTGCTCCATCTCCGGTTCGGTGACGGCGAGTTGCAGGTGCGCGACCTGGCCGCCGACCTTGATGTCGAAGTAGTCCGCGACGCTCTTCGGAGTCGCGGCCGCCGGGTCCGCCCGCTGGCACCCGGCCGCGGCGATCAACGTCGCAACGAGCAGGGCTCGCCACCACGTCGCCGCGGAAACCGGATTTGCGTTTTTCACGAGCCCGGTGGCTAATCGGCGGCAGCCGTTTGTTCAATCTCCGTCTCTTCGCCGTGCCCTCCTCCACCCTCCCTCCCCTGCTGTTCGCCGACAGCTACTCGAGCGCGGATCAGCTCTATTTCAGCCGGATCGACGTCCACGATCCGTTCATCGCTTTCAGCACCGGGCGGCGGCGCGTGACGGTGCAGAGCGCGCTGGAATTCGGCCGGATCCGGAAGGCGCGCGTGTTCGACGACGTGCTCCCGCTCGAACTCTGGCGTGCCCGCGCCGCGCGACGCTGGCCGCGGCGCCCCATCGGGCCGGCCGAGATCATCGTCGAGGTTGCCCGGCATTATCGCGTCCGCGGTTTTCGGGTCGCCGACGACTTCCCGGCAGCGCTCTTCCTGAAGCTGCGGTCGGCCGGCCTGCGGCTGGAACTGGCCGGTGGCCCGCTGTTCCCGGAGCGCGAGGTCAAATCGGCGCGCGAGGCCGCGGCCATCCGCGAGGGGAACCGGCTGTGTGCGATCGGTTACGAGGTTGCTGAACGAATCCTGCACGACTCGCAGATCCGCGGGGCGCGGCTGGTCCACCAGCACCAGCCTCTCACGTCCGAGCGCCTGCGCTTCGCCATCGAGTCGGCGATCATGGCCGAGGGCGGCCAGGCCAACGGCACGACAATCGTCGCCGGCGGAGATCAGGCCTGCGATCCCCACGAGCGCGGGTCGGGTCCGCTGCGGCCGAACGAACTCGTGATCATCGATGTTTTCCCGCGCGTTTCCCGGACCGGATATTTCGGCGACATGACCCGGACGTACCTGCGTGGCCGGCCGAACGAAACCCAGCGGCGGCTGGTCCACGCCGTGCGTGACGCGCAGTTGCTGGCGTTGAAGGCGATCCGGGCCGGCGTCGACGGCTGCGCGGTGCACCAGCAGGTCGTGCAATCGTTTGTCGCGGCCGGATTCCCAACCAAGGCGACGCGGAGCGGCTCGGTGGGGTTCTTCCACGGCACGGGCCACGGACTCGGACTGGCGGTACACGAGATGCCGCGGCTCGGCGGCACGGTCCCGATGCCGCTTCGGAAGGGCGCCGTCGTCACGGTTGAGCCGGGGCTGTACTATCCCGGTCTGGGCGGGTGCCGCATCGAGGATGTCGTGCAGGTGACCGACCGCGCGCCCCGCATGCTCTCAAGCCACCCCTACGACTGGGAGATCGGCACGTGACCGCCGCAAAAGCGCTCCGCAGGCACCTCCGCGGAGTGCGCAGCCCAACTCGCGTCGGCACGACCTCGAGGCGGTGCGGTCGGGCCGCACCGGACTGACCGTCCTCCATCATGCCCGAACTCGCCGAAGTGGAGTTCTTCCGCAAGCGCTGGCATCAGGCCGCCGCCGGCCGGCGGATCCTGGCCGTGAAGGTGCATCCCCGCGCCGGAATTTTTCGCGGCACCGATGCGGCGGCGCTCGGCGCGGCCCTCACCGGCTCGACGCTCACGTGGTCGGCCACAGCGGCGAAGCAGATGCTTTTTCGGTTCGACCAGACCCATTGGCTGGGCGTGCACCTCGGCATGTCGGGCGATCTGCTCGTCCAGTCTTCCGATCATGCGCCGGGCCGGCATGAGCACCTGGTGCTCCAAACGCGGCGCCATGCGCTCGTCTTCCGCGACCCGCGGATGTTCGGTCGCGTGCAGTATCATGCCGGCACGACTCCACCGGTCTGGTGGACGAAGATCGCGCCCGCCATCCTGTCGGCGGACTTCACCGTCGAGGCCGTCGCGCGCTTTCTCTCCCGCCGACGGCGCTCGCCGATCAAGGCCGTGCTTCTGATGCAGCAGCAGTTTCCGGGAATCGGCAACTGGATGGCCGACGAAATCCTCTGGCGGGCGGCGATCCATCCGAAACAGCCTGCGGGCACGCTGTCTCCGGCCGCGATCCGGACCTTGTGGCGCGAGTGCCGGCACGTCTGCCGCCTCGCACTTGACGCAATCGCCGGCCGGGGCGACAGGCTGCCGGTGGATCTGAACGCGAACATCCCGCAATCATGGCTGTTTCGCCATCGCTGGAGTGCTGGCGGGCGTTGCCCGCTCACCGGTGCCGCGCTGGTGCGTGAACCGGTCGGCGGACGGACCACGTGCTGGTCGCCAGCCCGACAAAAGCTCGAGCCGGCCGGCCCCCGCGCCCGTTCGCCGCGCCGCCGCCCAGCCTCCCGCCATCGATGAGCGCCGGCACCAAACTCCGCCTCGACGAACTGCTGGTCACGCGCGGGCTCGCCGAGTCCCGCACGCAGGCGAAGGCGCTGATCATGTCGGGCCGTGTTCTGCGCGGCACCGAGCGGCTCGACAAGCCCGGCCGGGAGTTTTCCACGGATGTGGCGCTCACGATCGAGCAGCTGCCGCGTTTCGTGTCACGGGGCGGCGAAAAGCTCGCGGCCGCGCTCGAACACTTCTCCCTCGATGTTCGCGGAGCCCACGTGCTCGACGTCGGCGCCTCGACCGGCGGCTTCACCGATTGCACGCTTCAGGCCGGCGCCGCGGACGTGGTCTGCGTCGACGTCGGGCGGGCCCAGCTTCACGCGCGGCTGCGCAACGATCCGCGGGTGACGAACCTTGAGAAACTCAACGCGCGCCACCTGACCGCCGCGGACCTGCCGCGCGCCGATTTCGACCTGATCGTGATGGACCTTTCGTTCATTTCGCTGCGGACCGTGCTTCCGGCGGTGTGGCCGCTGGGGCGCACCGGCGGGATTCTCGTGGCGCTGGTGAAGCCCCAGTTCGAGGCCGGTCGCGAAGAGGCGGGAAAAGGCCGCGGCGTCATCCGCGATCCGCTGGTGCAGGAGGCCGCGCTCGCCGCCGTCCGAGATTTCGCCCTGTCGGAGCTGCCCGGCGTGCAGCTCGTCGGGACGATGGATTCGCCGATCACCGGGGCGGACGGAAACCGGGAGTTTCTGCTCTGCCTGCGAAAGGGTTGAGCCAGGCGTCGGGATCCGACCGGCTCGCTCGCGATCACTCGAGCAGCCGCCGCCCGAATGTTTCGGTTCGATTCCACGGGATTCGTCGATTCACTCCCCCCGCATGAAGCCGATTCGCAAGCTCGCCTTCGTCGTCAACGAGGAAAAGGCGGGCGCGCCTGAACTTGCCCGCGAGCTCATGGCGGTCGCACGGTCGCGCGGCGTCGAGCTGAGCCGGACCGGACGCTTCCCGGTTCCCGCAGGGCATCTGCGTGGCTTCGACGCGTGCTGCGTCATCGGCGGCGACGGCACGCTGCTCGGTGTCGCCCGCGAAGCCGCGCACCAGCAGGTACCGATCATCGGGGTCAATCGCGGCAGTCTTGGTTTTCTCACGACGTTCTCCTCGGACGAGGCGCGGACACAGTTCGCCAAGCTGCTCGGCGGACGCTATCGGATCGCCCGGCGGTCGCTCATCGAGTGCTGCACCGGACCGGAGACCTGCGACGTCGCCCTCAACGACGTCCTGATCAAGGCGGAGATCAACTCGCGGCTCGTCCAGCTCGAGGTCTATGCCGACGACGAACTGGTGACGAAGTACACCTGCGACGGTTTGATCTTCACCACACCGACCGGATCGACGGCGTACAATCTCTCCGCCGGCGGACCGTTGATCCACCCGGATGCAGCCGTGATTGCGATGACGCCGATCTGCCCGCACACGCTCAGCAATCGTTCGATCATTTTTCGAGAGAAGGTCCGGTTGCGAGTGCTGAACCGGTCGTTCTCGTCGCGATTGCTGGTGGCGATGGATGGTCAACGGGACCTGAAGGCAGGAATCGGCTCTCCGATCGAAATGAAGATCTCGAAACTCAAGCTGCCGCTGGTGCAGCAGATCGAGTACTCCCATTTCGCGGTCGTCCGGCAGAAGCTGAACTGGAGCGGGGCGCTGGGCGAAGAGGGCCGGCACCGGGCATAAAAAAAGCCCCGGCCGAAACCGGGGCAGCCGTGCGATCCGCGCTTATTTCGATGGTGCGGTTTCAGCTGGCGTTTCCGACGGCGCAGGTGCGGCCGGCTCGGGCGCGGGTTCGGCCGGCGCCGGCGCAGCCTCGGCGACGGGCTGCTTCTGCTTCTGTTTGCGCTGCGCCTTCGCCTTTTCCTTGTCGGCGACTCTGACGGCGTCCTCCTCCGGACTCAGTTTCCCGTCCTTGTCGGCGTCGTATTTGGCCAGGTCTCTTTTGCTGACCTTCTTTTCCCTGGCCGAGTCTGCAGCTTGAACGGACGGAACTGCGAGCGCGCCAAGCAGCGCGAGCAGGACGATCGCGGTGAACGAATGGTGTTTCATAAGCGCCAGCAGCCTGCGCGTTACGCCATTGCCTGGCGAGAACAAACGCCTTCGCGTGGCGTTACCGCCCGACGCCATGCGCGCAGGTTGGCGCAGCCCGGCGGAGGCGCTCGCTCCCCCACCGAATCAGGGTCGGACAATCAACTGCGTCCGCAGCTTCCGTTGGAAATAACGCGAGGCAAACGCGGCCAGCTCCGGGATGGTGACCGCATCGATCCGTGCATCGTAGTTTTTCCAGTCGTTGATCGGCTGACCCTGAAGCGCGTTCAACGCCGCCTGCATCGCGCGGGCGCCATTTGTTTGCAGGCTTTGCCGATGACCCGCCTTGAGTCGCGTCTGGCAGCGCTGCAGCTCCGCCGCCTCGATCCCGCCGGCCTGAACCCGCACGATCTCCGCATCGATTTCCGCCAGCACGTCGGCCTCGCGCCCCGGCTGCGTTCCCGCGAAGAAGTAGAACATCCCGCAGTCGAGCCCGATCACCCGGGCCGAGCGGACGAAATAAGCCAGCCCCTTTTCCTCGCGGACGCGTTCGAACAGTTTCGACGCCATCCCGCTGAACAATTCGTCCGCGACCTCGCCGACGTAGAAATCCGGGGCGTGCACCCTCGGCCCCGGAAACGCCTGGAGCACGACCGCCTGTTCGCGCGGCTGGTGCTCGACGAAATCCCCGGACTCGGCCGGCAGCGCCCGCCAGGCGTCGGACGTCCCGAAGCTGACTTCACCTGCCGGCAGACGGGCGAGGAAGCGCTTCAGCGCCGGTGCCAGCGCACGGGGATCGAAGTCACCCGCCACCGCCAGCACGACGTTGCCGCCAACCGCGAGGCGGCGATGCAGCGCGCGCAGATCCTCGCTCGAAAGCGAACTGACGCCGGGCCGATCGCCCAGCGAGTCGAACGCGAGCGGATGCGGGCCGAAAAACTTCTGGCGGACCAGCTTTCGCGCGAACGTCACCACATCGTCGTCGTCCTGCTGCAAACCGGCCACCTGTGCGTCGCGTTCGAGAACGAATGTCTCGGCGCGAAACGCGGGATTGAGCACCGCGTCTTCGAGCACCGCGAGCCCCCGGGCGGTATCGGTCGGCAGCACCTCCACCGCCAGCCCGACGCTGTTGTTGCCGGCGACCGGGCCGAATGATCCGCCAACGGATTCGATGGTTTCGGCCACGGCAGCAGCGCTGCGGGACCGGGTGTCCTTCGTCAGCAGCGTCGCGAGCAGGGCGGTCGAGCCGCGCTTGCCCGGCTCCTCGGCCAGCGCGCCCCCCTGCATGACGAACCGCAGATGCAGGTTCGGCAGCCGGCGGTCCGGTTGCAGCAGCAGCCGCGCGCCATTCGGGAGTCGGATCTCCGAAAAGTCCGCCCGCTCCGGCCGGGCGCGCCCGGTCGTGGCCGTCGCCGCAGCGGCCGCTGCCGGGTTCAGGGAAATCGAGGTTCGCCGGGAGCCCGCCAGATATTTCGCGGTGATTCGTCGGAGGGCGTCCGGCGTGGCCGCACCCAGCTGCTGGAAATAGACCCGGCTGTGGTCGAGATCGCCGACGACCACCTCCGCGGCACCGATCCGCGCCGCCTGTCCGCTCATCGTCTTCCGCGTGTTGATTTCCGAAACCACGACCTGCCGCAGCGCCTTCTTGAGCTGTGCCGCGGTGAGCCCGGTCCGGGCGATCCGCGCCAGCACGCGCTCGATGGCGTAGGTCGCCCGTTCGCGCTTGTCCGCGTCCGCCGTGAACGAGACGCAGAAGAGGCCGCTCGTTCCGGGATTCCAGTTCGACGCATCGATCGCGTGCACCAGGCCCGCATTGACGCGGACCTCGCGCCAGAGGATCGAACTGTCGCCGCCGCCGAGAATGTTCGCGAGCAGGTCGAGCACCGGCGCATCCTCATGGGCGAGCCCGGGCACGGGCCAGGCCAGCACGGCCCGGCTGATCTCCACGTCCTCGAACCGGTGATCCTCCCGCGGGCCGAGCTGGGCCGGCTCGGTCGGCACCAGCACGGGCGCGAGCCTCGCCCGCACCGCCGGGCCAAAATGCCGCTCGATCTCCTGGCGCGTCGCGGCGACGTCGATGTCCCCCACGACGACCACCACCAGGTTGTTCGGCACGTAACGGGTCCGGTAGTACCCGACCAGGTCCTCGCGCGTGACACCGGCGAACACGTCGCGATGGCCGATGATCGGCTCCCGGTACGGATGCTCGCGGAACGCGGTCGCGAACAGGGTTTCCCAAAGCCGGTTGTCCGGGTCGTCCCGCGTCATCGCGATTTCTCTCAGGATCACTTCCTTTTCCTTCGCACACTCCTCCGCCGGCATTGTCGAGTGCAGCACCGCATCGGCGAGGACGTCGATCGCGACGCCGGTGTGCTCGCTGGGCAAATCCACGTAGTACACCGTCCGGTCGAACGTGGTGTAGGCGTTGATGTACCCGCCGTGCGCCTGCACCAGCGCGGAGATTTCGCGCCCGGCGCGCCGGCTGGTGCCCTTGAAGAGCATGTGCTCCAGATAGTGCGAGAGCCCGGCCCCGAGGTTCACACCCTCGTGCATGCTGCCGGTCTTGACCCACACCTGCACGGACGCCAGAGCCGCGGACCGGTCGGGCTTGAGGATCGCCGTGAGCCCGTTGGGCAGCACGAAGCGGTGAACGCTCTCGGCCCAGAACGGGTCCAGAAGACGCAGATCGGCTTTCGCCGAAGTCGATTTTGGCATGCTGGGGGGTGTCCGTCAGGTCGAGCCAACGGCCTCGGCGCTGGAGGGTCCCCGGGTCGCTTTCGCCGGCAGGAACGGTTTTACGAATGCTTCGTCGAAGCTGTAGAGATCGGCGAAGTCCTCCCGGCGGTCGTTATCCGTTTTGCTGAATACGTTGTACTCGATCAGATTGAAAACGATCTCGCCGAAGTCGGAGCAGCGCCGCACGCCCCACGAGTTCAGCACGGTCTTCGCCAGCGGCCCGAACTGCTCGAGCGCAAACACCCGCAGTCCCTCGATCAACTCGGGGCCGGAGACATGCCGCGACCGGCCCGTCCGCGTCGCATCCTTCTTCTTCAGTTCCTTGACCGTGTGGTCGAGCCCAAGGCGGATGAAGTCGTACGCCTTGCGGTCGTAACGAGGATCCTCCTTGCAGATCAAGCCGACGATCTCGGCGAAGTCCGGGTCTTGCATGATTTCGAGCGGAATTAGCACACGGGCCCGGGCCGTGCAACTAGCAACCCCGACCCGTAATTCAATCCCCCGGCACTCAGGGAAAGACCTGATGCAAACGTGTGATTATAGCCTCGATGGCGGGATGTGTGATGGCACGCTAGAGAGCGAAATGATTGCAACGAACCAGAACAACTCATCCAACGATACGAACACTGCCGCTGCCAATCCGCAGTCGCCAATTCAAGTTGCGTGCGCCCGGCTCCGATCCGCCGGGCTGCGGATCACGCAACCCCGTATCGCGATTCTCTCCGCCCTGATCAAGCGCGGCCAGCCGACCACGATCGAGCAAATCCACGCGGACCTGGAGGCCGGCTCCTGTGACCTCGTGACCGTCTATCGCTGTTTGAGTGCGTTCGAGGACATCGGTTTGGTTCGCCGCTCGTTTTTTCACAACGGCACCAGCCTTTACTCGATCAGCCTTGGCGACCAGCACCCCTACCACGTCATCTGCAAGGAGACCAATGTGGTGCAGGAGATCGACCCGGCGACGACCGCCGAACTGCGGCGCAACGTCCTGCAGATCGAAGAGCTGCTGAAGTCCCGTGGCTATAACAACGTCACGCACGTCGTGGAGTTCTTCGGGCTGGCGCCCTCCGCGCGGACGGCGGCCCCCGAAGCGGCAGCGGTGAACTGACACTGCCCTCTCACGAAACTGCAAAAACGCGGGCCCCGGGCCCGCGTTTTTTTGTGCCCACCCACCGCGTGCCGAAGCGTGCGAGCGTGCGAGTCCACGGGTCGGCGCCCGAATGCGCTCGACCGCCGGGCAGCGGGCGGCGACCGGGCGCGTGAATCCCGGGTGCGGCGACCCACGAACCATTCGAACCGACCGCGGTCGATCCGCCCATGCAGCGCGTGTTCCTGCTGTCTCCGGCCAGGGTCGCCGGTGCCCGCGCCGGACTGCTGCTCAACCGGCACGCCACGTTCGCTCTCGCCCGGCAGTTCCACCGCGAGGGCCTGTCGCTCGCCGACGTGTTCACTTTCGCGAGCGGCCTCTATTTCCGGGGGAAGATCTCCTACGCGCGGCGCTTTGCCCGGCCGGACCGGACGGATCTCATCCGCGTGATCACCACCAATGCGGGCCTGCTCGATCCGGTCACCCGCATCACACCTGACGACCTGCAGGCGTTCGGCGAAGTCGACCTCTCCGCGGACGATCCTCGTTACCGTGCGCCGCTGCTGCGCGATGCCCGGGCTCTCGCCGCCCAGCTTTCCCCCGACGGCGTCGCCGTCCTGCTCGGCAGCATTGCGACCGCCAAATACCGCGACCTGCTCATCGAGGCATTCGGCGGGCAGCTCGTGTTTCCCGCGGACTTCGTTGGACGCGGCGACATGAGCCGTGGCGGACTGCTGCTGCGCGCCGTGCGGCACGGGCTCGAACTCCCGTACCTCACCGTTCGCGGCGCGGTGCTGAACGGACGGCGCGCGCCGCGGATCGCGGACAGGTAGGCGAAGCGAGCCGGCCCGCGGACGATCAGGCCAGCAGCCGCCGCAGCGTTTCGTCGACCAGCTTGGGATTCGCCTTGCCGCTGCGCAGCCTTCATCACCGGGCCCTTGCAGCGCGTTGATGGCGCTTTCCTTGCCGGCGCGGAATTCCGTGACCGCGCGCGGATTGCCCGCAATCGCATCGCGGCACCATTGCTCGAGTTCGCCGGAGTCGGTCGGCGCGGCCCGCAGTCCCCGGCGGTCCGCGATCGCGCCCGGCGCGTCGCCGGTGCTGAACATTTCGCTGAAGATCTCCTTCGCCGCGTTCGTCAGGATCGCGCCCGAGTCGACCAGCGCGACCAGTTCCGCGATCTGCGCACGGCCGGACCTTCGACGCGCCGGGCGTCACGCGCGCCGCCCGCAATTCGCGCAGCAGATCGTTCACGATCCAGTTGCCGACCGCCTGCGGCTGCCGGCTGAGCTCGGCCGCCTCCTCGAAGAAGTCGCTCAGTTCCCGGTCCCACACGAGCACCGAGGTGAGCGTGTACGGCAGCTGGTATTGTTCGAGAAACCGGCGCTGTTTCGGCGAAGGGCAACTCCGGACATTCCGCGCGAATCCGCGCCTTCCACGCCTCGTCCACCAGCACCGGCATCAGGTCCGGATCGGGAAAATACCGATAGTCGTGCGCCATTTCCTTCGTGCGCAGCGACTGCGAGTTTCCGGTCTGGCCATCGTAGTCGCGGGTCTCCTGCACGATCGTCCCGCCGCGCTCGACGACGCGCGATCTGCCGCTTGATCTCGTGGGCGATGCCGTCGCGGACGAAGGAGATCGAGTTCAGGTTCTTCAGCTCGACCTTGGTGCCCAGTCCGGTGTCACCCGACGGGCCGGATCGAGATGTTGGCGTCGCACCGCAGCTGGCCCTTCTCCATGTCGCAGTCGGAGATGCCGCCGTAGATCATCGTCGGCGCGGAGCGAGGTGAGGTAGGCGAACGCCTCGTCGGCGCTGTGCATCGCCGGCTCGGAGACGATTTCCATCAGCGGCGTGCCCGCGCGGTTGAAGTCGACCAGGGAGTCGTTCGCCCCGTGGTTCAGCTTGCCCACGTCCTCCTCGAGGTGGATGCGCGTGAGGGGAATCTGTCTTGTGCTCGCCCATCACGTTGCGCGCGGACCCCGGCAGTTCGATCTCGACGGCGCCGCCGCGGCAGATCGGCTGGTCGTACTGCGAGATCTGGTAGTTCTTCGGCGAGTCCGGATAGAAATAGTTTTTCCGGTCCCATTTGCAGACCGGCGCGATCTCGCAGCCGAGGAGCAGCCCGGCCTTGATGACTGCGTCGAGGGCCGCCTTGTTCATGCACGGGCAGCGTTCCCGGCAGCGCCAGCACGACCGGATCGGTCAGCGTGTTGGGCTCGTGCCCGTAGCCCGCCGCGACCCGCGTGAACATCTTGGAGCGCGTCTTGACCTGGACGTGGACCTCCAGCCCGATGACCGCTTCGTACCTGTCCGGATTTGGAGTCGTCGACGACATGAGGAGAATAGCGGGCGCGAGTCTCCGCTCAGAGATTCGGATGTCGGCTGCACCAGTCGTGCCCCTGTTCGTAGGCGCGGGCGACCGCGAGCAGCTCGGCCTCGCGGAACGGCTGGCCGATCAGGTGCAGGCCGATCGGCAGACCGGCGCGCGTGAATCCGCAAGGCACGCTGATGCCCGGCAGCCCGGCCAGGTTCACCCCGATCGTGTAGATGTCCAGCAGGTACATCGCGAGCGGATCGGCTCTTCTCCCCGATCTTGAACGCCGGCATCGGCGAAGTCGGCGTGATGAGCGCGTCGACCTCGCGGTAAGCGTTGAGAAAATCCTGCCGGATCAGGGTGCGGACCTTCTGCGCGCGCAGGTAGTAGGCGTCGTAGTACCCGCTGGAGAGGACGTAGGTGCCGAGGATGATCCGGCGCTTCACCTCGGGGCCGAAGCCCTCGGCGCGGGACGGAAATACAGGTCGATCGCGTCCTTCGCCTCCTTCGAGCGATGGCCGTACCGAACGCCATCGTAACGGGCGAGGTTCGAGGAGCCTCGGCAGTCGCGATGATGTAGTAGGTGTCGAGGCAGTATTGGGTGTGCGGCAGCGACACTTCCCTGATCTCGCAGCCGAGCCCGCGGTAGTGGTCGATCGCCGGCTCGACGCGCCGCGCCGACTTCCGGATCCAGGCCCTCGCCGAAATATTCCTTGGGATGCCGAGCCGCCACGGGCCGCCCGCTGCTCGTGGCGTGCGGCGCGGTAGTCCGGGATCTCGCGCCTTGAACGACGTCGAGTCACGCGGATCATGACCGGCGATCGCGCTGGAGCACGATGGCGCGTCCTCGACGCAGCGGCGCGAACGGGCCCGATCTGGTCGAGCGACGACGCGAACGCGATCAGGCCGTAGCGCGAGACCAGCCCGTACGTCGGCTTCAGGCCCACCACGCCGCACAACGCCGCGGGTTGGCGGATCGATCCGCCGGTGTCCGATCCCAGCGTGGCGACCGCCTCGCCGGCCGCGACCGCCGCGGCACTGCCGCCGGAGGAGCCGCCGGGCACGCGCGCGAGATCCCAGGGATTGCGGGTCGGCCCCCGAAGGCCGAATTCTCGGTCGAGGAACCCATCGCGAACTCGTCGAGATTGAGCCGGCCCCAGCAGCACGGCCCCCGCGCTCTTCAGCCGGGTCGTGACGGTGGCGTCGTAGGGCGAGACGAAGTTCGCGAGCATCCGGCTGGACGCGGTCAGCGGCTGGCCCTCGACCGCGATCACGTCCTTCAGCCCGATCGGAATGCCATCCAGCGCGCCGCGCGCCTCCCCCGCCGCCCGGCCGCGCGTCCGACGCTCGCCGCCTGCGCCAGCGCATCCGCTTCGTCGAACGAGTTGAACGCCCGCACCCGGCCATCGACCGCCTGCGTCCGCGCGATCACGGCCCGGGTCAATTCGACCGACGACAGTTCCTTGGCCGCGAGGCGGCCGGACAGCTCGGCGATCGGACTGGAAGACGGGATCCGGCATGGCGGTCACTCCACCACCTTCGGCACCACGATCATGTGCTCACGCTGCACCGGCGCGTTGCGCAGGGCCGCCTCGACTGGCAGCGCCGGGCGCCGGCACGTCCACGCCCCAGACGTTGTGCACGGCGAACGCATGGGCCGTCGGCTCGACTCCGGTCACGTCGACCTTCGCCAGTTGGGCGATGTGCTGCAGCACGTCGCCGAGCTGCTGCGCGAAGGCGGTCTTTTCCTCCGGCGTCAGCGCCAGCCGCGCCAGCTCGGCCACGTGCTCGATATCGAGGGAAGGCGGCTGGGCCATGGCGGATCTATTTGCGGATGATCCAGCCGGTCGTGCGGACGAGTTCATCCTGCAGCCGGTGGAAGACCGCGTTGACCTCGTCGTCCTTCAGCGTCCGGTCCGGAGCGCGAAACACGAGCGAGCAGGCCAGGCTCTTGGTGCCGGCGGGCAGTCCCTCGCCGCGGTAGAGATCGAACAGCTGCACGCGTTCCAGCGCGAAGGCGCTCCCCGCCGCGGCCCGCGCGCCCTTCGCCACCGCCTTGCGCACGTCCTCGGCCGGCGTGGCCTCGGGTACGACCACCGCGACGTCGCGCAGGGCCGCCGGGAAAAGACTGAACTCCGCGTATCGCCGCCGCGCCGGCTCGGCCGCGATCTTTTCGGGAAGGATCGCGAACATCCCGGCGTACACTTTCCCCTCGATGCCCAGCCCGCGCACCATCGCGAGATTCAACAATCCGAAGCGTGCGGTCCAGCCCGTGGCCATCTCCCCCGCCGCGGCGAAATGCCCCTCCTGCCAGCCACAATACGGCGCGACCGAGGCCACCAGCGGCTGCCGGCTGAAATCGACACCTGCCGCGGCCGCGAGCGCTCCAACGTGGTGCTTGGTCGTGTAGAAATCCGCCGGTTCGCGCTTCAGCCAGCGGCGCTCCGCGTCGTCGGCGATCAGAAACGCCACGGCCGCGCATTCGAGGATCTGGCCGTTGCGCTCGATGAAGATCCGGCCGGTCTCGCACAGCCGCGACACCACCACGCCGCGCGACTGGTTCAACCGCAGCACCTCGAGCAGCCCGGTGATCAGCGTCGGCCGGAGATGCGACTGGTCCTCGACGAACGGATTCGCCAGCGCGAGTTCCGCCGCCGCCGTCGCCGACACCCACGCGGCCAGCTCCCGCGCCGGCCGCAGCGTCGGGTTGACGCACTCGTGAAAGTCGTGGCCGACCAGGTACTCGGTGACGCGACGGTTGAAGCGGACGAGCGGATCGTCGTCCATTGGCAGCGCCGGGACCGCGACCGGGCTCGCCGGAATCTTTTCCGTGCCGTGAAGGCGCAGCACCTCCTCGACCAGATCGATCGGACGGTCGAGGTCGTCGCGCCAGCTGGGGATGCCGACGGTCCACGCCGGTCCGCGCCGCTCGGTCGGCTCCTCGCGCACGATGGTCAGCTCGAGCGACTCGAAGGCGGCCCGCATCTCGTCGGCGGGGATTTCAAAGCCGAGCTTTTCCGTGATGTAGTCGTGGGTGACGACGATTTCGCGCTGCCACGGCACCTCGCCGCCGACCCGGTACACCGGCCCGACGACTTCGCCGCCCGCGGTCTCGATGATCAGATCGATCGCCCGCCAGGCCGCCTCGAGCGCGGAGTGCGGATCGACGCCGCGCTCGTAGCGGTAGGACGAGTCCGAGGACAGCCCCAGCTTGCGGGAGGTCCAGCGGACCGACTGTCGCTGGAACACCGCGCACTCGAGCACGAGGTCCGTCGTGTCGTCGCTCACGCCCGAGTCCACGCCGCCCATGATGCCGGCGATGACCACCGGCTTCTCCGCGTCCGCGATCACCAGCATGCGGCTGCTGAGCGTGCGCTCGCGGCCGTCGAGCGTGACGATCTTTTCCCCATCCCGCGCCGGACGGACGACGATCTCGTGCCCGGCGAGCTTCCGGGCGTCGAAGGCGTGCAGCGGCTGCCCCGTCTCGAGCATGACGTAGTTGCCGACGTCGACGACGTTGTTGATCGGGCGCAGGCCGACCGCCGCGAGCCGCTGCTGCATCCACGCCGGGCTCGGCCCGATCCGGATTCCCTGCACGAGATGCGCGGTGTAGAGCGGACAGGCCTCCGGCGACTGCACCGTCACCCCGCGCAGCAGGTCGGGCCGCTCCGCGCCGGCGACCACGCCGTGGAACTTTTCCTGCGGATACAGGAGCGGCAGCTTGAACCACGCCGCGAGCTCCCGGGCGATGCCGAGATGCGACTGGCCGTCGGGGCGGTTCGGCGTGATCTCGACGTCGAAGACCACGTCGCCCGGCGGCAGCACGTCGTTGATCGGCGTGCCGGCGGCCGGCTGGCCGTCGAGCAGCAGGAGCCCGGCGTGGTCGGCGCCGAGGCCGAGTTCGTCGGGCGCGCACATCATGCCGTCGGACGCCTGCCCCCGGATGGTCGACAGCTTGATCGCGAAGTTGCCCGGCAGCACGGCGCCGGGAAGCGCGACCGGCACGCGGCGGCCCGGGTCGCAATTGGGGGCTCCGCAGACGATCGTCTTCACGCCGCCGGCCGGGCCGACGTCGACCGTGCAGACCGAGAGCTTGTCCGCGTTGGGGTGCCGGGCGCGCGTGAGAATCTCGCCGACGACGACGTGCTCGAGCCGCGGCGCCCCGGTGTGGAGGACCTGTTCGACCTCGAAGCCGAGGAAGGTGATCGCGCGGCAGATCTCGTCGATCGAAGCATCGAGCCGGACGTAATCCTGGAGCCAGTTCAGAGAGATTTTCATCAGGAATTTTCTGCGCAATTTCCTAAGCGAATTGCTGCAGGAAACGCAGGTCGTTCTGGTAGAAGTAGCGGATGTCATCGATGCCGTAGAGGAGCATCGCGAGCCGTTCGAGACCCATGCCGAAGGCGTAGCCGGTCCAGACTTCCGGATCGTAGCCGACGGCCGCGAACACCGCGGGGTCGACCATGCCGCAGCCGCCGATCTCGATCCACTCCTTGTTCACCTTCGGCAGGTGCCGGGCGCTCAGATCGACCTCGAAGCTCGGCTCGGTGTATCCGAAGTAGTGCGGCCGGAACCGGGTCTTGGTGTCATGCCCGAGCAGCGCGGCGAACATGTAGTCGAGCAGGGCCTTCAGGTCGCGGACCGTGACGTTGCGGTCCACGTACAGGCACTCGAGCTGGTGGAAGTTGGCGGAATGCGTCGCGTCGGTCGTGTCGCGGCGATAGACGCGACCCGGCGACACGATGCGGATCGGCGGCGGCCCCTTCAGCATCGTGCGGATCTGCACCGACGACGTATGCGTGCGCAGCAGGTACTTCTCCTCCGGCGTCCGCTTCGTGACATTGCCGAACCGGACCGTCTCGGGGAAATAGAACGTGTCCTGGGCGTCGCGGGCCGGGTGGTCGGCGGGGGTGTTGAGCGCGTCGAAGCAGTAGAACTCCGTCTCGACCTCCGGCCCGTCCGCCACGGCGAATCCGACCTTGCGCAGGATCCGGCACATCTCCTCGCGCACGAGGGTGAGCGGGTGCTGCGTGCCGGGCCCCGCGTCGGGCGAAGGCAGCGTCGGGTCGACCGCCGGCCCGAGTTGCGCCTGCATTTCCAGCGCCTCGATCGTTCGGAGGGTGGCGTCGAGCAGCTGCTGCAGGGCCGCCTTGGTCTCGTTGATCCGTTTGCCGAGGGCGGGACGCTGATCCTTGGGCACGCCGCCCATTTGTTTCATCAGCGCGGTGAGTTCGCCGTGCGGACCGACGTAGCGGGCCTTGGCGGCTTCGAAATCAGGCCGCGTTCGCACGGCCGTCAGTTCGGTCTGCGCCTTCGCCACGAGGGCGGTGAGAGTTTCTTGCATCGGAGTCGAAAAAGGCTCGGGGCCGGATGGTTCCGGTTCCCGTTGCGGGGCGACTAGCAGAGCGTGGAACGAGGGCGGTAGGGGAGGAAAAACAAAGGACGGCGCCGTCACGGCCCGTCCTCGGGAAAAAGGGCGCACGGGTTCGTGCGCCCTGCCTGGGGCGAGCCGCCCGGCTCGCGTCGATGGGAGTTCAGGCCGACTTCGCCGACGCGGCCTTGGTCTTCAACGCTTCCTGGGCTTGTTTCACCACGGTGTTGAACGCCACCTCGTCGCGAATCGCGAGGTCCGACAGGACCTTGCGGTCGAGGGTGATGTTGGCGGCCTTGAGCCCCTCGACGAAGCGGCTGTAGCTGATGCCGGCATTCCGGCAGGCAGCGTTCAGACGCACGATCCAGAGCCCGCGGAAATTGGCCTTCTTCTTGCGGCGGTCGCGGTAGGAATACTGCCAGGCGTGCTGGACCGCTTCCTTGGCGTAGCGGAACAGCTTCGATTTGTTGCCGAAATAGCCTTTGGCGTATTTCAGCACTTTCTTGCGGCGTTTACGGGACGCCGGGGAGTTCGTTGCACGAGCCATGTTGGTTTTTCCTTTGGTTGGTCGCCGGCGGGTCGGCTTGATGGATCACCCGCCAGGCGAGGTTTTGGTTGTTGGGCAGCGGCGGGCTAGTTGCCGAACGGCAGCGCGCGCATCAATGCCGCGGCTTGGCCGGGAGCCACCAGCTTGTCACGCCGGGCCCGACGTTTCTGCTTCGAGCTTTTCGTGGCCAGCAGGTGACGGAAGCCCGGAGTGCGGCGCACCAGTTTCCCGCGGCCGGTGATTTTGAAGCGCTTGGCGATGGACTTCTTGGTCTTTTGCATGGAGAGAGCGGTCGAAAACAGAGAACGCGTCGATCCCTGTAAAGGGTAAAATGGTTCGACCGCCAGCCCCGTGTCGGCCCGTGGCCTCCGCCGGGTCGCACGGCTCGACCGGGGCGGTTACTATTTTAGAAGTCCTGCAACCCGCTTTCGCTCGGCCCCAGTTCGGGCCGCAGCCGCCCAAGCACCTCGCCCGCCAGATAGATCGATCCGGTGACGACGACGGCGTCGCCAGCCGCCCCCGCCAGGCACGTCTCGTGCGCCGGAAAAATCGCCTCGACGGTGCTGCGCCTCACCGCGCCCCCATACGTCGACGGAATCAGCGCCGCGAGCTGTTCGAAGCTGCATGCCCGGCGCTGCGCCGGAACCACCAGGTGAATTTCGCGGGCGTGCCGGCAGGCGACCGGCAGGATCGCCGCGGCGCGGTCCGGCCCGAGGATTCCCGTCACGATCACGGGCGCCCGGCCGGTCCGTTCCACGAGCGCGCGCAGATTCGCGTCCAGCACGGCCGCCCCCTCGGGATTGTGCGAGCTGTCGACGATGACCTGGCGATCTCCCGCTGCGATCGTCTCCCACCGGCCCGGCCAAGCCACCGCGGCCAGCGCTCGCTCGATCACCGCGTCCGAAATCCCCCACCGGGGGTCGAGGACGCGCGCCGCCAGCGTGGCCGTGGCCGCGTTCCAGCGCTGGTACTCCCCGAACAAAGCCGGCCGCGGCCACCGCCGCCCGTCCTCGCCGAACTCCTCCCGCACCGAATGCACGCGCGCGCCGAGCCTGCCGGCGACGCTCCGGACCACCGTTTCGGCTTCCGGCGGCAGCCGCCCGATCACGACCGGCCGGCCGGGCTTCACGATCCCGGCCTTCTCCCGGGCGATCGCCGCGAGGCTGTCGCCGAGCATCTCGCAGTGGTCCAGCCCGACCGAGGTGATGACGCTCACCTCCGGCGTCACGATGTTCGTGGCGTCGAGCCGGCCGCCGAGCCCGGCCTCGAGCACCGCCACGTCGCACCCGCAGCGCGCGAAATGCCTCAGCGCCAGCCCGGTCATGAATTCGAAATAGCTCGGCCCCGCCGCCCGCCCCGCGCCCTCCTCGATCTCCCGCACGACCCGGCGCAGCTCGTCGACCTGCGCCGCGATCTCCTCCGGCGACAGGATGCGCCGGTCCACCTGAACCCGTTCGCCCAGCCGGACGAGATGGGGCGAGGTGTAGAGTCCGGTGCGCCAGCCGGCGCCGCGCAGGATCCCCTCGATCATCGCCGCCACCGAGCCCTTGCCGTTCGTACCGGCAATGTGGATGCAGGGGACCTGCTCCTGCGGCTGGCCGAGCGCGGCGGCGAACCGGCGCATGCGCTCCAGCCCGAACGCGACGCCTTGCGTCTTCCGTTCGAGCAGATACGCCGTGGCCGCCGCATAGCCCGAGGGTTCGGGCGAGCCCGGCACCGACCGAAAACCCGGGGCCGCGCTCACGAGGCGGCGGTCACGGCCAGGGCCTGGGCCCAGCGCTGCTGCATCGTGATCACAAGCGGGTGGGTGCAGGAACCAAAGCTCCCCACCAGCACCTCGTCCTCACGGCCGCACAGCGCGCGGACCGGAACGATTCCGCTCACCGCCCCCAGGGCCACGATCGCCTCCGCGTCCGCGAGTTCCTCGGCCGTGGCCCGGCAGGGCTCGGCCCGGCCGCACGATTCGATCAGCCATGCCAGGCAGGTGCCGGCGATCGAGCCCAGCGCCGGATCCGGATAGTACCAGCAGCCGTGGCGAACCCAGGCGAGACTGCGGCGCGTGGTCTCCACCACGTGTCCGGCTTCCCGGGCAAGCAGCAAACCGTCGTCATCCGGGTCGGCCGCGCGGCCCTCCAGCTCCTGGCGGGCCAGCAGCAGGTTGACGCAGTTCAGGCTCTTGGGGCGCGGCAGCCATTCCCCGTTGTCCCGGGGAGTCTTCAGGACGCGCAGGGTGATCCCGTCGCGCGGCGCCGGGGCCGGCAGCGGTCGCGGCCTCAGCGACTCGAGCGCGCTGCCGCCGCCCGCGCCCAGGTTCGCCCCGGCCGTCACCGTGTACCGAAACGCCGCCTCCGTGAGGTGATTCGCCTCGAGCAGCCGCCCCACGACCGTGCGCAGCCAGGCTTCATCGCGGCCGAGGAACCACTCGGGCAGCCAGATGTGCGCGGTGGCACACGCCTGCCCAAGGCGCCGCGCATGGTAGGGCCAGAGGTGGGGCCGTCCGCCACTCGTGCGAAACGATTCGTAGAAACCAAAACCGGGAGTGCCGCCGTGTTCCCCGACGGGCAGGCGCACCTCCGCGGCGGGCATCAGTTCCCCGTCGAAGAATACAGTCGGCTCGGCGTTGATCGTCGGGTGTGCAGGCATGGGTGGGAGTTGCCAGACCCAGAGCGGTTCAACCAGACTGCGCGCTTCGGATGCGTTCGTCCAGTGTCGCGTGACGAATTCGGGGGCGATGGTTTTGGGTGGCAAGTGCGATCCACGGGCGCTCAGCTGATCGGGATGCAATCGTGGCAGAGTCCGCATGGCCGCCGGCTGCCGGAAATCGGGCGGCGCACGCTCGTCATGGGGGTGCTCAACGTCACCCCCGATTCCTTTTCGGATGGCGGCCGGTTCGCCACGCCGGAGGCGGCCGCCGTCCGGGCGCGGGAGATGATCGCCGCCGGCGCCGATCTGCTCGATCTCGGCGGCGAGTCGACCCGCCCCGGCGGCGAGCCCGTCGACGCGGCCACCGAACTCGCCCGCGTGCTGCCGGCGCTCGCCGCCATCCGTCGCGAACTGCCCGAGGTGCCGGTTTCAATCGACACCTCCAAAGCCGAAGTCGCCGATGCCGCCGTCGCCGCGGGCGCCGACGTGATCAACGACGTGTGGGGCTGCCTGCAGGGCGTCGATTCCGCCACGCGGGCCCGCTGGCGGCAACTCGTGGATGCGGGCGAGCCGCTGTCCGCCTCGACCCCGACGCCGATGGCGGTCGTCGCGGCGCGTCGCCGGTGCCCGCTGATCCTGATGCACAACCGGCCGGATCGGAACTACGGCGATTTCTGGACGGATGTCCTGCTGGACCTCCGGACGAGCATCGCGACGGCGCGGGCGGCGGGCGTCGACCCGGCGCAGCTATGGCTGGATCCCGGTTTCGGATTCGCGAAATCGCCGCCCCAGAATCTCGCCGTGCTGCGCGACCTGCACCGGATCGTCGACCTCGGATACCCGGTCCTGCTCGGCACGTCGCGAAAATCGACTCTCGGCATCGTGCTCGGCGCGAACGCGGGCGACCGGGTGGAGGCCGGCGGCGCCACGATCGCGTGGGGCGTGCAGCAGGGGTGCGCGATGGTCCGGGTCCACGATGTCGGCCCGGCGATCCGGTTTGCGCGCATGGCGGACGCGATCAAGGCCGGGCTGCAATTCTCCTCCGTGTGACCATGGACAAACTGATCCTTCGTGAACTTCATTTCGTCGCCCGCCATGGCATCCTGCCGGTCGAGACCGAGACGAGCCAGCATTTCTCCGCCACGCTCGAACTCGAGCTGCCGCTCGCGCCGGCCGGCCAGTCGGACCGGCTGGACTACACGATCGACTACTGCGCGGTCCAGGCGGTCGTGCGCGGCATCATCGAAGGGTCGCACAAGCGACTGATCGAGACGCTCGCGGAAACCGTCGCGCGGGAGCTGCTCGCCCGGTTTCCCCTGCTGCACGCCGTGACGGTCGAGATCACGAAGCCCAATCCGCCGGTCGATTTCCAGTTCGCCGGCGTCGCCGTGCGGCTGCGCCGCGAACGCACGGCCGCGCCGCGGTGAGCCCGATGCGGGGACCGAGGCAGGCGTTCGTCGGTGCCGGCTCCAATCTCGGCGACCGGGCCGCCGTGCTGCAGGCAGCGAGCGAGCGGCTGCGCGTCGAGCCGGGGATCTGTTTCCTGGAGTCGTCCGCGGTCCGCGAGACGGCGCCGGTCGGCGTCGTCGATCAACCGATGTTCCTCAATCTCGTGCTCGGAATCGAGACGACGCTCGGGCCCGAGGAGCTGCTCGCCGCGCTGCTGGCGATCGAGCAGGAATTCGGACGCGTGCGGCGAGAACGATGGGGCCCGCGCACGCTCGATCTGGACCTGCTCGCCTTCGAAGGCGAGACGCGCTCCACCGCGTCGCTGCAGCTGCCGCATCCCCGACTGGAGGAACGCGAGTTCGTCACCGTGCCGCTGCGCGAGCTGCTCGGGCGGCCGCGGTTTCGCCGGCGCTGCTGGGACGCGCTGCGCCGGCGGCTCGAGCGCGGCCGCTGAGTGTCCGCATGAGAGCCGCGCACGGCTCGGGCGCGGGAGCGGAGGCGGGTGCTCGATCGGGCGGCCTGTTGAAGGGTCGCGCCCACCGCCAGTGTTGTGTTTGCCGAGCGCCGCGCGGGCTTGGACGCCCGGCGCGATTCGATGCATCACATCCCACGGAATGACCGGAGAAAATACCCGCTCCGAACCGAAATCTCAGTTGACATCACACCCCGCTTCGTGAGCTTTTTCGCCCCTTGTTTGGCTTCCTAGCTCAATGGTAGAGCAGCTGACTCTTAATCAGTAGGTTCGGGGTTCGAGTCCCCGGGGAGCCACCAGCTCCTTCGTCTTGCGTCAGAAAGTCTTTCTTCGTTATTTCAAAGTTCAGTTCGTGGCAGGCGCTGCGATTCCCTGCGCCGGCGTAGCTCAACGGTAGAGCACCTGTTTTGTAAACAGGCGGTTGCGGGTTCGAATCCCATCGCCGGCTCCAGCTCTGCCGGCCTTGCCGGCCAACGCGCCCCGCCCGCGATTCCACTGCCCGATGGTGTAATGGTAGCACAAACGACTCTGACTCGTTTTGTCTAGGTTCGACTCCTAGTCGGGCAGCCATCCAGAAGCCACGGGCTTCGCCGCAATCCTTCCGCTGGCCGCGAGACGGCCGCGATTTGCCGCCGTCGTATTTTGCCGATTCGTGCGCATAAAATACCATCGCGTTAACGGAAGATTGACAGCCGAGTTTCGATGACGCGTAGTTCGCGTCCCATTTTCACCCCTGATACCCCGATTGATTTCGATCTTACCAGTCTACCCCTTGCAGAAAGCGCGACCGTGCATTATGTCGAAAACGGCCCGCTTTACGCTGTTCAGCCGGCTCAGTTTTGAACGGCGGTGCCACCCGTTCCCCCTCCCCTGAATCTCGGTTTTGCGAACTCGTTTCATCCTATGATCATCCAAAGTCTCCCCCTCGCGTTCCTCCTTGGTGACGACACCTTGATGGAACTCTTCATCAAAGGCGGGCCCGTCATGTGGCCCATCCTGCTGATCTCCTTCGTCGGTGTCACCGTCGTCGTCGAGCGGCTGCTGTTCGTCCTCCGTGAGAACAGCCATCGCGAGCCCGAGGTGGTGGAAAAGATGCTCGAGAGCGTCGAGAAGCGCGACATCGATGGCGCGCTGGCCATCGGCCGCCAGAGCAAGGATTTCGTGGCGCGCATTCTCGTCTACACGCTCACGAACAAGGAATACTCCGTCTCGAACGCGTTCATCCGCGCTTCGGGTCAGGAGCTCGCCCGCTTCCAGCAGGGCATGGCGACGCTCGACACCGTCATCACGGCGGCCCCGCTGCTCGGTCTGCTCGGCACGGTCACCGGCATGATGCGCACGTTCGGCGCCCTCGGCACCGGCGACATCAGCACGGCCGCCGGCAAGATCACCGGTGGTGTCGCCGAGGCGCTGATCGCCACCTGCTGCGGTCTCGCGATCGCGGTCTCGGCCCTGATGCCGTTCAATTATCTCAACGCCCGGACGGAAGAGGCGAAGCACGAGGTGGCCGATGCCTCGAACGCCCTCGAGATCCTGATCAAGAAGTCCGAGAGCACCACGTACACGAGCTGAGTTCGCCTCCCAGGCGACTCCCAACCCCACCCGCAATCACATGGCCGGTTCATCAGGCGGTACAGGCCCCGGAGGCAAGAAGAAGGCGCGGATCGAGATCATCCCGCTGATCGACGTCATCTTCTTCCTCCTCGCCACGTTCGTGCTGTTCACGCTCTCGCTCAACAAGTCCAACGGCGTGCCCGTGCAGCTGCCGAGGTCGGAAACGGGCGACTTGCGGGATCCGGCGAACAGCGTCACCGTCTCGATCACCGCGGAGGGCTCGATCGCCTGGAACAAGGATCCGATCACGCTGCAGGAGTTCATCGATCGCCTGCAGCAGTTTCATCTCCAGCATCCCGAGGACGCGAAGGTGCTGATCAACGCCGACGAGAATGCCAGCTTCAACAGCGTTTTCGGATACGCGGTCGATGAAATCCGCAAGGCGCAAATCCAGAAGGTCTATTTGGAGACCCAAGTGAAGCCGGCCGGCACCTGAACCCAGGCGCCATCCGACTCTAGCAACCACCCGATTTTCCATGGCAGCACCCGCCACCAAACCGGCCGCCGCAGAAGGCAGGAAGAAAGCCCGGATCGAGATCATTCCGCTGATCGACGTCATCTTCTTCCTGCTCGCGACGTTCGTCCTCTTCACGCTTTCGCTCAACAAGATCGTCTCGGTGCCGGTGAACCTGCCCGTCGCCTCCACCACGCCGATGGCGAAGAGCGATCTCGAGGACACCGTCACGCTGCAGGTGTCCGATCAGGGCGTCTGCTACTGGAACAAGGAGCAGATTGGCCTCTCCGAAATCGGTCCCCGTCTGCAGCAATACAAAACCCAAGTGCCGAATCCCCGTGTCCTGATCGCGGGCGACGACAAGGCGAAGTACGGCATCACCGTCCGCGCGCTCGATGAGGTGCGCAAAGCCGGCATTCAGCAGGTCTCCGTTGAAACCCGCGTCCGCGCGACGGGCAAGTAGCCCCCCTCTTTCATGCGTCGTGATCTTATCATAGGTATCCTCGTTTCGATCGCTCTTCACGGCGGTGCCGTCTGGCTGAGCCAGACCTACGGCAAGGGTGGCCCGAAGAAGGCCACCGTCAGCAAGGACGACACCCCGGTCATCCGCCTCGAGATGCCGAAGATCGAGCCGGACGAGCCGGATAAGGTGGAACAGAGCGACGAGCCGCAGGCCCAGGTCGATTTTGCCCCGCCGATGCAGGCGGACGTGCCGCAGCTCGTCACCGTCGATTCGTTCGTCCAGCAGGTGCAGCCGCCACCACCCGAAGGCCTGAAGCCCAACGTCGGCGTGATCACCATCCCGCAGGGCCGCCCGAGCGGCACGTGGGGGAAGAACGTGGAGATCTTCGACATCAGCAAGCTCGATCAGCAGCCGGTCGTGCGCGCCCGGGTCCCTCCCCAGTATCCTTTCGAGATGCGTCGCGCCGGCATCACCGGTGAGGTTGTGGTCGAGTTCATCGTCGACAGCAATGGCGATGTCCGGAACGCGTTCGCGGTCCGGTCGAGCCAGCGCGAATTCGAGACCGCAGCCGTGCAGGCGGTCAGCAAATGGAAATTCCGCCCCGGCAAGAAGGGCGGTCGCGCCGTGAACACGCGCATGCAGCAACCCATCTCCTTCAGCTTGGCTGAAGATTGATCCCTTCAACGTGACCCTGACTTCCTCCCCTGTCCTTCCCTGTCTCCGTCGCCCGAGTCTTGCCGCCCTGCTCTTCGCCTGCGCGTTCCTTGCGCCGGCGGTCGTGCGCGCAGCGGACGAGCCGCCCGAGATGGAGGAGCGGACCACGTCCGAGCTCGAAAAGCTGAAGCCGCTGCTTGACGCGAAGAACTGGGATGGCGCGATCAACCTGATCGCCTCGATCGAGAGCAAAGTCCCGGCCGACAGCTACGACATGGCCTTCCTGTCCGACGTGATGGGGAAGCTGTATCTGCAGAAGGGCGACTACGGCCGGGCCATCGCGCCGCTCGAGCGGGCGATCGAACTCGGTGATGCGCATCCGGGCTTCTTCCAGAAGAACACGCAGCAGGAGTCGGTCTATTACCTCGCCCAGCTCTATTATCAGGAGGCGGCGGGAACGAAGGACCACGCCGTCCAGCGGCAGGATCTCGGCAAGGCGCTCCATTTTCTGAAAAGGTGGCTCGCCAACTCGAACAAGCCGCCGTTCGACGCCTCCCGGGCGGAGGCGATGCAGCTGTACGCGAACGTCCTCTACTTCGACGCCACCGTCGATTCCGCCCACATCGACATGGCGCGCCTGAAGGAGGCGGAAGTCGAGATTCAGCACACCCTCAAAAGCACGCCGCGGCCGAAGGAGAACCTCTACCTCATTCTGCTGGCGATCTATCAGCAGGAAGGCAACTACGTCGGGCTGGCGGATATCCTCGAGCTGCTGGTGAAGCAGTTCCCGCACAAGAAGGACTATTGGTCCCAGCTGGCGGGCGTCTACGGATCCCTCGCCGGCACCGAAAAGGACGAGGCCAAGATCAGGGAGTACAACATCCGGGCGATTCTCGCGATCGAGCGTGCCCAGGCGCTCGGGTTCATGCGGACGCCGAAGGAGAACTATTCGCTCTTCGGCGTGTACTACAATCTCGGGCAGTTCGGCCGGGCCACGGAGATCCTGCACAGCGGGCTACGTGACGGCTCGATCGAGTCGGACCAGAAGAACTGGGAGCTTCTTGGCGCGTCGTACCAGCAGGTCGACCAGCCGCTCGAGGCGATCGCCGCCCTGAAGGAAGGCGCCAAACATTTTCCCAAGTCAGGCCAGCTCGACTACCAGGCCGCCCAAATCTACTATTCGCTCAACAAGCTCGACGACTCGCTCAAGACGCT
The DNA here is from genome assembly GCA_963705935.1 of uncultured Verrucomicrobiae bacterium. Lineage (GTDB taxonomy): Bacteria > Verrucomicrobiota > Verrucomicrobiia > Opitutales > Opitutaceae > Opitutus. Next base: position 2,569,229 of record OY970130.1, read on the forward strand.
CGATCGCGCGACGGCGAAGGGCCATTTGGACAAGCCCGGATCCGTATATGCGTTCAAGGCCTATGTCCTGTGGGAGCTGAACAATCTCCCCGAGGCCCTCACCGCGGTCGAGAAGGCCCTGACCTATCCCGACGCCCGGCGTGACAACCAGCTGCCAAAGCTCAAGACGGCCATCGAGGAGGCGCTCTCCGACCGTGCTGCAGCCGCCAAGGCCGCCACGAAAGCCTGAGCGGAGCACTTTCCATGAAGAAAACCTACGTTTACTTTCTCGTTCCGATTGTCGGACTGATCGTCTTCAGCGCGATCTACTGGAACTTCAGCACCGGCTACGAGGCGGCGCTCGCGAGGAAGGCGCAGATCGTCAGGGAGGAGAAGGTGCAAAAGCTCCGGGAAGAGGAGCGCAACCGCAAGAAAGCGATCGATGACGCCATCGCCGCCCAGCAGCGCCGCAAGGCCGAGAAGGCCGCCAAGGACGCGAAGGACCGCGCGGATGCGGACTACCGGCAGTCGCTCTACGATGCGCGCAACAAGGCCAATCGTGATCAAGCCAAGGTGTCACAGCAGGTCGAGCGTCTGCAGCGCGACGTGAAGGCGGAAAAAGATGCGATCGCCAAGCTCGAGGACTCGCGCAAGAACGCCGTCGAGGAACAGAAATTCCTCAAGATCTACGTGCAGCAGGCTGAGGCGAACACGCGGAGCCTCACCGAGGTTCTGGACAAAATCACCGCCGCCGATGCGGCTCGCGCCACGGCGGAGGCCCAGGCGGCCAAGGCCCGGAACTCCTAACTTACGCATCCATGAAAAAATGGCTCTATGTGATCTCGGTCGGGGGCATGCTGGTCGTGTTCCTGTTCTTCTATTTCTCGCATCTCAAGGAGGCGGAGATTCGCGAGAAGATCCAGCTCGAGAAAGTCGCGCAGGAGCAAAAGGCTGAGGCCGCCCGCAAGGCGGCGCTCGAGGCCAAGGCCCGCGAGGACGCCGAGAAACGCGCCGCCGAGCGACTTGCCGCCGACCAGAAGAAAGAAGCCGAGCGGCTGGCGAAGTGGCAGGACGACAACAAGAAGATCCAGGACGAGACCAACGACTACAACTCCAAGGCCGACGTTCTTTCGAAGCAGGCTTCGAATCTCGAAGTCGAACTGAACTCGCTGCGTCGGGAGAAGGAACGGCTCAATCGTGAGACGTTCGAGATCCAGAAGCAGGTCGAGCTGGCGCGCGTCGCAAAGCGCACGGCGGAGCTGGAAATCCAGCGCATGACCGACATGATCGCGAAGCGCGCGGCCGACAGCACCCTCGCACACGCTCCGGTGCCGAAGCCGTCCTCCTGAGCGGACGATCCGTTCGCAATTCATTCAGCCCAAGGCGTCGCTGCCTTGGGCTTTTTGTTGGCCCACCCCCAGGAGCGCCCGCCTGGCGCACCGGCGAAGCCTGCGGCCCGCCCCCGCCTGCTCCGGATCCCATTCGCGGCGATGCGCCCGCCGCGCCCCTCACCACGACTGCCGCTTTTGTTGAACTTGACGGACACAACTTCCGAGCGCGGCCACGGGACCTCGTCCAGCCCGTTCTTTGCGCCAGTGCCGGGCTGAGCAGCCGTGCACGAAGAGCACAAGCTTGCGAGGGACGAAACGCAATCCGTCAGGTTCGGCGAGATTTTGTTTGCGGACGCAGTCGGCGTGGCTTTGTCTCCGCCTTCCATTGCAGCACCGTGCTGCGCGAAGAGGTTTCGGGGCGTAGCTTAGCCTGGTAGAGCGCTACGTTCGGGACGTAGAGGTCGCCGGTTCGAATCCGGCCGCCCCGACCATCTTTCGTCTTGGGAACGCGGAATGAGGCGCGAGCAAGCTCGCAGCCTACCGAACCGCCACGAATGCGAGCCGCCGGTTCGCCACTTGCGGAATCGAGCGCATCAGACGACGAACGGATTGTAGCGCAGCTCGTTTTCCGCCGTCGTCATCGGCCCGTGACCGGGCGCGATCACCGTCTGCGGCGGCACCGTCTGCAGCATGCGCCGCAGGTTCGTCGCCAGCTGGCGCGGACAATAGTGCGCCCCTCCGACCGAGCCCGCAAAGAACAGGTCGCCCGAAACCAGCAGGCTCGCGCCGCCCGGCGTGAGAATCGATTCCACCCAGTAGCAGTTGTGGGCGGACGCGTGTCCCGGTGTGCTGAATGTCCGGATGCGGAATCCGTCGTATTCCGTCTGCTCCCCCTCGCCGATGGGCTGGCTGCACGGCGCCGAGGCTCCGAGGGGACAGTACGCGGCTTTCGCCTCGAACCGTTCCATGACCGCGCACAACCCGCCCACGTGTTCGCCCTCGACGTGGGTGAGATACACGGCGTCGAGCGCCCGCACGCCGCGCGGCCAGACGCTTTCCAGCGCCGCGATGCCGGGGCCGGTGTCGAACAACACTCCGCGCGCCGCCCCGCAGGCCGTGACGACGTACGCGTTCGCCACGCCGATGCCGTAGCGCATCCGCAGCGGATGGACGCAAAACGGGAGCGCCGTGGGCGGCGGCAGCGGATAATGTCCGCAGCCGAGCGCGCATAGCCCGATTTCGTTCAATCCCAGAGCGCGCGCCAGCCGGCAGATCTCCGGACCCGAAAGCTCCGGCCGGTAATTGATCGCATCGAGGATCCGCGCCGGCGCCACTCCGCAACGGTTGCCCAGCACGTCCTCGGTGAGGCCGGCATTGCGCATGGCTTTCTCGAGCACATCGCCGAGTTCGTCCTCCAATGGCACGGATTCCAACACAGCGGCGGCAAGCTATCCCGCCAGCCGGGGCCGCGCAAAATGTTTTTGTTTTTTCAGGCCCGTCCGTGCAGCGTCGAGCCATGGATTCGGTCCAGAAAGAGACTCTCGACATCTTCGTGCGGACCCGCGCCCTCCAGGAAGGGCATTTCGTGCTGCGTTCGGGACTCCACAGCGGCCACTACTTCCAGTGTGCCCAGGTGTGCCAGCATCTCGACGCGGTCGAGCGGCTCGCCCAGCTGCTGCTCGCGAAGGTGCGGGGATACGAATTCCGCACCGTGCTCGCGCCGGCGATGGGGGGCCTCGTCATCGGGCAGGAACTGGCGCGCCAGGCCGGCGCGCGCTATCTCTTCGCGGAGAAGGAAGACAACGCGCTCGTGCTGCGCCGGGGATTCGTGCTCGCTCCCGGTGAACGGGTGCTGATCGCGGAGGACGTGGTCACCCGCGGGGGCCGCGTGCTCGAATGCCTGGATATCGTCCGCCGCGCGGGAGCCCGGCCGGTCGGCGTGACCATGCTGGTCGACCGCAGCGCCGGAACCGCGCAGTTCGACGTGCCCGCCGTTTCGCTCCTCGAACTCAGTTTTCCGACCTACGCCGCCGACGCCCTGCCGGAATGGCTCGCCCGGATTCCGGTGCAGAAACCGGGCAGCTGAAGGGAAACCAACGAGCGGATCGCGCCACGCGAGGAGGGGCGAGTCTGGAAAACACCCGGCGTCGCGGGCACGCTCCGCGCAGCGACACCAAGACGGGCCGGGACCGCGGTGATCGGCTGCGCCTCGGCTGTCCGGTTCGGCAGCGTCCTCCCGCGGCTACTTGATCACGACGCTCAGCACGCGCTGGGCACCCCGATAGTAGACGAACAGCATGTGCCGCCCCGGCGTGAGCACGCGCCGGGCGGTGTCGAGGTCGGCCACGCCCTCGCGGTCGATCTGGATGATCAGCACCTCCGGCAACAGACGATCGGCGTACGGCGAATCCTCCGCCACCGACGTGATCAGGAGACCGTTGAGCCGCGACGGAATATTCAGCCGGCGCCGGCTGTCTGGTGCGAGCGGCGTGACGTTGACGCCCACCAGCAGCTCGTCGGGGTTCTCGTCCAGCTTGCCCAGCGTGACATCCACCCCCTGCTGCTTTCCGTCCCGTGAAATCTGCAGGCGGACCCTGGAGCCCGGCGCGCACTGCGCGATGAACATCCGGAGGTCCTTCAGCGCTGCGATGGACTTGTCGTTCACGCTCAAAATCACGTCCCCCCGCTTCAACCCTGCCTTTTCCGCCGCACTGCCCGGCGAGACGTCGGTGACCGTGACGCCCTTGGTGTCGGGCGGCAGGCCAAGTGCCTCCGCATCCTCCGGGCTGAGCGTCTGCGACTGGACGCCCAGGTAGCCGCGGGCGACGGTACCGGTTTCGATCAGGCTGCGCATCACCGCCGACGCGAGATTGACCGGCACCGCGAAGCCGATGCCGACGCTGCCGCGCGACGGCGAAAGGATGGCGCTGTTGATGCCGATCAGCCGGCCTTTCGCGTCGACCAGCGCGCCGCCGGAGTTGCCCATGTTGATCGCCGCATCGGTCTGAATGAACGACTCGTAGCCCTCCACTTCGTCGAGGATCCCGACGCTTCGCCCCTTCGCGGAGACGATGCCCATCGTCACCGTCTGGCCGACGCCCAGCGGGTTGCCGACGGCAAACACGATGTCGCCGACGCGGATGTTGTCGCTGTCCGCCAGCGTCATCACCGGCAGGCGGTTCGCCTCGACCTTGATGACGGCAATGTCGGTCTTCGGGTCGGCGCCGATCACCTTCGCGATGAGTTCGCGATCGTCCGGCAGCGCGACCTTCAGCTCGTCCGCCCCCTCGACGACGTGATTGTTCGTCAGGATGTATCCGTCCGCCGAAACGATCACGCCCGAACCGAGCCCCTCCTCCTTGTGCCCGCGCTCCTGCTCCGGGGCGTCGCCACTGAAGAACTGGCGCAGGAGCGGATTCAGCGCCACGGGGTCGCGGACGGTTTTTTTCGAATACACGGACACCACCGCGTTCTCGACCGAGTTCGAGGACGTCCGCGTAGCTCGTCACCACGACGGACCGGCCGGCGCTCACGGGCGACGGGTCGACCCGCAGCGGTGGCATCTTGTGGGTTGCCAGCGCCTCGGCGGCGGCGGCCGCCGCGGCGGTCGCAAACGAGAAAACGACGGAGCGGAAACGGGTCCTCATGGGAATGAAAAAATCGGCGACTGACTCATACGGGGATTGGACCCGGCGGCAACCGCCCGCTCGACTGGGACGACCGGACCTCCGGAGCGGTCCGAAGGGCGGCGCGGGCCAGTCAGAAACCCTTGATGCGGAACAGGCTCGTCACGCTCTCGTTGCTGTTGATGCGCAGGATTGCCTGGCCGAGCAGACGCGCGATGCTGAGCACCGTGATGGGCAGCCCGCGGGTCTCGACGGGCGTCGAGTTCGTGGTGATGAGTTCGTCGATCAGGCCGGACTTGAGCCGTTCGAGCGCGACCTCGTTGAGGATGCAGTGGCTGACCGCCGCCGTGATGTTCACCGCGCCGTGATCGCGAAGGATCTTCGCCGCGGCCGTGAGCGTGCCCGCCGTCTCGGTGATGTCATCGACCAGCAGCACGTCGCAGCCGGCCACCTCGCCCACCACGTTCATCGCCTCGACGTTGGTCGCGTTCTTGCGTTTCTTCGCCACCAGCCCGAGCGCGGAGCCAAGCACGTCGGCATAGGCGGCCGCCATCTTCATGCCACCCACATCCGGCGAACAGACCACCAGCGTCCGTTCCGTCTTGCGCTTGACGAAGTACTCGAAAAACACCGGCGAGGCGTAGAGGTGATCGACCGGGATGTCGAAGAAGCCCTGGATCTGCTGGCTGTGCAGGTCCATCGTCAGGATGCGCGTCGCGCCCGCCGCGACGAGCAGGTTGGCGACGAGCTTGGCCGTGATCGGCACACGCGGCTGGTCCTTGCGATCCTGGCGGGCGTAGCCGTAGAAGGGGATGACCGCGGTGATCCGGGCCGCCGACGCCCGCCGGGCCGCGTCGATCATGATCAGCAGCTCCATGAGGTGCTGGTTGGTCGGCGGACAGGTCGACTGGATGATGAAGACATCGTCGCCCCGGATGTTCTCGTTGATCTTCACGAACGACTCGCCGTCGGGGAAGCTGGTGACGGTGGCCTCGCCCAGCGGCATGCCGATCGCGCGGCAGATCTCCTCCGCGAGCGGCCGGTTCGAGTTACCCGAGAAGATCTTCAGCCGCGATTCATTCATCCGCGGCATCTTGCGGTCCGGTGGCGCCGGAGGAAGACTTTTTTATCTGGCGACGCAGTTCGTCGACCTGCTTGAACAGCTCCGGGAGGCGGCGATAGAGGACGGCGATCCGCCGCTCGAGCATGTACGGGGTCGCCGGCGTGCCGTTGATCACGGCGCCGGGGGAGACGTCGCTGCTGATCCCGGTCTGGCCTCCCGCCTTGACGCCCCGGCCGATCGTCAGGTGCCCGGCCACGCCAACCTGGCCGCCAAGGACCACGTAATCGCAAACGGTGCTGCTGCCGGAGATGCCGACCTGGGCGCAGAGCAGGCAGTGTTTCCCGACGATCACATTGTGCCCGATCTGCACGAGGTTGTCGATTTTCGTGCCCTCGCCGATCAGCGTGTGGCTGAAGCGGGCGCGGTCGACGGTCGAGTTCGCGCCGATCTCCACGTCGTCCTCGACGACCACGATGCCGACCTGGGGCACCTTCTCATGCCGGCCGGACGAGAACTCGTAGCCAAAACCGTCGGTGCCGATCACCACGCCGGAATGCAGCTGCACACGGTTGTGGATGACGCACTCGGGCTGGATCGTGACGCCGGGCAGAAACCAGCAGTCGCGGCCAATGCGGACGTTGCGGCCGACGAACACCTGGGCTTGCAGGTGGGTGCCGGCGCCGACCACCGCTCCGTCCTCGATCACGCAGAGCGGCCCGACGGTGGCCGACGGATCGATCTGCGCGCCGGCGGCCACGCAGGCGGTCGGGTGGATACCGGGCGCCGGCCTGGGCCAGAGCAGCCGCTCGATCCGGGCGCACAACCGCGCCAGCGCCACCGACGGATTCTCGACGTAGAGAAAAAGCTGATCGGGTCGCGGCTGGCCCGCATAGCTTTCGGGGAGGAGCACCACCGAAGCGCGGGTGACGGCCACGTCCGCCTTGTACTTGCCGTTGCCGAGGAACGTCAGGTCGCCGGGCGCGGCGACGTTCAGGGCGGCGATCCCGCGGATCGTTTCCGCGGTCGAGCCGCTACTCCGGCGCGCCTCGGTCAGCGCAACGACTTCCGCCGGCGTGAACGAAATCTGCATGGGCGCAGCGTGGTGTTTGCGTCGATGCGGTGCAATTCCGCAAACGGCAAAAAGCCGGAATCGACCACCGGCAGGAAAAAAACGGTTCTTCGCGGATTTCAGTGGGCGAGTTTGGGGGATAGATCGGGCAGCATGCTGAGTTTGCCGCAGTGAAAGAGAATCCGAGCGCGGTAATTTTCGAAACGACGGAAGCCGCGGGCGTCCGCTTTGATGGCCTGAATCTTCGAGTTGAAGCCCTCGGTCATGGCGTTGGTGATCGGATACAGGAAGTAGTTGAGGAGGCCGCTGAGATGGTCTTTCAGGGTGAGCGCGACTTTCTTGATTGGTTCGAGTTTGGAGCGCCGGGCGGCCGGGAACCACTGGGCGAAGAATTTCCGTCCGGCACCGAGATCCGGCTGGGCCCAGAACTCGACAAAAGTTTCCTTGTGCATCCAGGCGCGGGCCGTCTTCAGATTTCGCTCACACAGGTCGGCGAAACTCAGGCCGCGTTCGCCGTCCGGACAGGCGCCCTGCAGCCAGAGATATTTGGTGCGAGTGAGGCTCTCGTCGCCTTGCTGCAGCAGCTTGCGGTGTTCCTCCCGGCGCACCTTGTCCACCGCTTCATTCAGGTGCTTCGAGACGTGGAAGCGGTCATAGACGATGGCCGCCTGCGGCGCAGCTTGCCGCGTGGCGGTGGCGAACTCGTCCGACATATCGATGGCGACGGCGGTCACCTTCTGGCGTTGGGCCGCCGGCAGGGTGTTCCACAGTTGGGTGGCGCTGGCAGTGTCACGGCCTTGTACGACGTCCAACACGCGGCGGCCGCCCAGATCCGTCATCAACGCAACGTAGTCTTGGCCGCGGCCGAAGCTCTTCTCGTCGAGGCCGACCTTGTCCACCTGCTCGGTCGAGCGCCGCAGCAAGCCCCGGGCGACCGCCCGGCGCACGATCTCCTGCACGGTGTGCCAGTCGATCCGCAAGATCTCGACCGCCTGCGTGAAGGAACGGCTCGCTTCGATCACCGCCACCGCAAAGGCCTCGAAGAACAGCGTGAAACGCCCGTGCGGCTCCGCCCACGGCGTCACGACCGTCATCACGCCATGCTCGGGGCACTGGCAGCGCGGCACCCGCGCCCGGATAATCGTCGTAAACTGCATCACATCGAGATGCCGCCATTGCCGCTCGGCGGTATGATCATAGCGGGCGCAGGCCCGTTGGCATTGCGGGCACCTGACCGTTCCCGCCGACCCATGCGCCACCACGATCTGCACCTGCTGCGCTGCCAGATCGAGGTCTGCCCGCTGCACCTGCCATGGCGACTGTATGCCCAGCAACAGACCATAGTGCGCAGCCACGGCCGCTTCCGCGGCACTGATTTTGTTCGAGGATTGGGCCATGCGCCCACCGTGCCGGCTTCATCCGCCGCTTCAATCCACGATCAACTGGCTTGGCTCCCTTCACAGCAATCCAGCGCGCCCGCCCATCCGGCCGCGTCCGCCGCCGCGAGTCCGGAGGCGAGTGGCGCACCTGACCCGCTCACTCTGCGGCCCACGAAGATCCGCGAATAACCAAAAAAACGGCCCCGCTCGGGCGAGCGGGGCCGGGGAAAATTCCGTCGAAACGGACGATCAGCCCTTCTTCGGCGTCACGCCGGGGACCGTGATCTTCGGCGCATCGGAATCGGTGTCGCCGGCTTTGGCGGGCGCCGGGGCCGCCGCGGGAACCGCGGAAGCGGGACGGTCCTTGTTCACTTCCTTCTGGACCTCGTCGGTGATGTCGTAGGCCGGATCCGAGTAAAGAATGTTGGAGACGCCGATCAGCGAGGGGCCGGATTTGTCGAACAGCAGCGAGGCGCCTTTGCGCTTGGCGATCTCGACCGCGACCTTGCTGATTTCCTCGATCATCAGGCTGCGGAACGTCTGGATCCGCTGCTGGAGCGAATTGCGGGTGTTCACCTGGAAGCTCTGCACCTCCTGCTGCTTGCGCTGGATGTCCTGAAGCAGCTTCTGCGCGTCCCCCTGGGCCTTCGACTTCGCCTCGGCGGTGGCCGTGGGGTTGTTCGATTGGTCGACGAGTTCCTTGTACTTCTCGACCATCGTATTCCCCTCCTTGTTCAACTTGTCCAACTCCTCCTGCGCCTTCTGTTCGTCGCCCCGGAGCTTCGCGTTCTGCTCCTCCGTCTTGTAATGGCCATCATACAATTTCGCCATGTCGACGACGAGGATCTTGGGCGCAGGTTGTGCCTGAGCGACCAGCGCACTGGCGCTCAGGGCAGCAAATGCGAACAAGGAATGAATGGTTTTTTTCATGGATGAGTGATGAATCGGGGGAAAAACGAGTTCCCAGAAGAACAAAATCAATACCGCGTGCCAAAGGAAAAGTTGAACTGGTTCCCCTTTCGCGCGGCTTTGTCGGAGGTGAGCGGGATGCCGAAGTCGAGGCTGAGGGGTGAACCCGCCACAAACATGCGAATACCGAAGCCGAAGTCGTCGGTGAAGTTGGCCGGACTGAAATCGTAGGCCCCCTTGTTCACGAAGCCGGCGTCGTAGAAGACCGCGAAGCGGACCGGGCTGACGATGTCGAGCGAGTACTCGGCGCTGAAAAACGCGTAGGTCTTGCCGCCCACGACCTCGCCCGCCGTGTCGCGCGGGCTGACGGCGCGATACTCGTACCCGCGCAGGTCGGTGGGGCCGCCGAGGTAGAATTTGTCGTAGTAGGGCACCGTCTTGCTCGAGCCGAAGTTCTCGATCACGCCGCCGCGGGCCAGGAGCGCGAGCACCTGGCTCTGCGTTTCGAATACGGGGAAGAACTGGGCCCCGCGGAACTCGAGACTGTAATACTCGTTGTCGCCACCCAGCGGTCCGCCGGCCACCTGCGTGTTGAACTGGATGCGGTTGCCCATCGTCGTGTTGATGATCTTGTCGCGGGTATCGCGCAGCAGCTGGAAGCCGATCTTCGATTCCGGCGTGCTGCCGGCGAACGACTTCAGAAGCGAGGAGGCCGACGAGGAGACATTGTCGATCGAGATCACCTGGTAGGTGTACGACAGCCGGCCCTCGACGAGCCCGAAGAGCCGTTTGCGCAGGTAGATTTCGCCGCCGGTGTCGATCTCCGTGTAGAACGTGCTGTTGTATTCGGAACTCACCCGGAACAGCTCGAAGCCGAGCGCGAGCTGCTGCTGGAAAAGCCACGGCTCCTCGAACGACAGGGCGATTTCACTCGAAAGGGAACCGATCGACAGCTTCAACCGGAACTTCTGGCCGTCGCCCTGGAAGAGCGAATGCCGGTTGAACAGGTCGAAATTACCCTGGGAGAGCTCGGCGAACACGGTCGCCCGCTCCAGCGAACTGAAACCGGCGCCGAACGAGAGATTGCCCGTGCGGCCCTCCTTCACGGCGATGCGCAGGTTCCGGCGTCCGGGAATGTTCGTCTCCTGCGGCGTCACGCTCACGTCCTCGAAGAACCGCGTGTTCTCGAGCCGCAGCTTGCTGATCTTCATCCGGACCGTGTCGAACACGTCGCCAGGACCGAGCACGAGCTCGCGGATGATCACCGTGCTCTTGGTCTTGGTGTTGCCCTCGATCAGGACCGACTCGACGTGGAACTTGTCGCTTTCGGTGATCTCGTACTCGATGTCGATGTTGCCGGTGTTGATGTTCGGCTTGCGAATCATCCGCGCGCGGGTGTCGAGGTACCCGTCGTGGCCGTAGAAGTCCTCCAGCCGCTCCACGTCCTTGTCCAGCTTGCTCGGGGCGAAGAGCGTGCCGGTCCGCTGCCGGATGACGCGCCGCAGGATCGCGGTCGGGTGAAGCTTGTTGCCGGTGAAGGTGATCTCGCCGACGTGGTACTGCCGGCCCTCGTCGATGGTGATCGTGATCACCAGCCGGCCGGGATGGGGATAGTCGAAGATCACCTTGTCCTGCGGGATGTCGACGTCGAGGAAGCCCTGCTCCCGGTAGTAATCGCGCAGCTTCTCGAGGTCGTCCTCGAACTCGTCGTCCTTCAGGCGCCCGGTGCCGAGCAGCCAGGAAAACATCCACCATTTCTTCGTCTCCATCTCCTTGCGCAGCCGCTTGGCCTTGATGTGCGCGTCGCCGACGAACCGGATCTCCTTGATCCGGACCTTCTGGCCTTCCTTGATCTTGAAGACGACGGTGCCGAAGCTGGTGGCGCGGTCGCGCTCGATCGTGTAGTCGACGGCGACCTGGTTGTACCCGGCTTTCTGGTAATACTCGCGGACCTTCTCCGCGTCCTCCTTCACCTGGCGCTCGTCGAGCGAAAGGTTGGGCCGGGTCTTGATCTCCTTCTCCAGCCGGCGGCTCTTGACGCGGTGGTTGCCCTCGAACCGGACCGCCAGGACCCGGTACTTCGGCGTGAGCTCGACCACGAGGTTGAACACGCGATCGTTCACCGCCTCGCGCTTGACCTCGATGAACTCGAACAGCCCGGTGCGGTAGAGCGAGCGGATGTCGCGATCGAGCATGGCGTCGTCGAGATCGCCGCCTTCGCGAATCTGCATGTTGGCCCGAACGACCTGCTCGCTCACGATCGCCGTGCCGACGAACTTCACCGTGATCTTGCCGACCTGGTAGGTCGGGTTCCTGCGACTGGGCCTCGGGCGTGCCCGCCGTTTGACTCCATCCCGGCGCTCCCCCCGCCGCCAGGATCAAACCGAGGAGCAGCAGGTAACGGGTGACCCGGCGCAGCGGGTTACTGGGTGAAGTTTTCAAAGCGGGTGATAGTCTCGGAGGAACGTAAGCTTCAGTTCTCCTACCGGGCCGTTTCGTTGCTTGGCAACGATTAACTCCGCGGAGTCGGCCGCGACCTGGAATTTCTCGTCGGCGTCTTTGGGGCGGGCAAGCATGAGGACTACGTCGGCATCTTGCTCGATCGATCCGGATTCGCGCAGATCGGCCAGCCTCGGGCTACGGTTTTCCTTCTCGGAGGAGCGGTTGAGTTGGCTTAATACAAGCACCGGAACGATCAAGTTCCTTCGCGAGCGCCTTTAATCCGCGCGACGCTTCCGCGACCTGCTGCTCGCGCGGCACCTTGGCGTCGGTCGGGCTGAGCAGTTGCAGGTAGTCCACAACAATGAAACCGAGCGGAGTGCGGGCGTGGATGCGGCGGGCCTTCGCCCGGAGCTGCATGATCGAGAGCGCGCTCGAATCGTCGATGAACAGCGGCGCCTTCGAAAACTCGTCGGCCGCCGTCAGCAGCCGCGTGCTGCTCCTCGCCGTTCTTCGACAGCAGCCCGTCGCGCAGCAGCTTCATGTTCACCTTCGCCCGCGAACAGAGCATGCGCAGCGCCAGCTGCGCCGCGCTCATCTCGAGCGAAAACACGAGCACGGCGACCGCCTCGCCCCGCTTCGGCATCACGGCGCTCTCGGCGAAGTTCAGCGCCAGCGACGTCTTGCCCATCGAGGGCCGCGCGGCGAGCACGATCATTTCCTGCCGCTGGAACCCCCACGTCAGCGCGTCGAGGTCCTTGAAGCCGGACGAGGTCCCGGTCAGCTCGCCCTTTTTCATCATCATCTTCATGATGACGTTCATCGCCTCCCGCGCCGGCTCCTTCATCTGCTGGGCCGACTCGGACACGCGGTTCTGGGTAATCTTGAAAAACTCGGTTTCCGACCCGATCGAAGAACTCGTCGACCTCCGTCGGCAGCTGAAACACTCCTCGCACGATCCCGGACGCCGTCCGGATCAGCTGGCGGAGCAGATGGAGATTGCGCACCCGCTCGACGAAATAGCCGGCGTGCGCGGTCGTCGGGATCCGCGAGCTGACCTGGACGAGGTAGGCGTAGCCGCCGATTTCGTCCAGCCGGCCCTGCCGCCTTCAACTCCTCCGCGAGGACGGCCAGGTCGATCGGCAGGTTCCGCCGGTGGACGTCGAGCAGCTTGCCGAAAATGACCCGGTTGGCGGGGGCGTAGAACGAATCCGCCTCGAGCTTTTCCTCGTCGCACCGCGCCATCGTCTCGGCGCCGTCGATGAAGCAGCACGACAGCAGGTACTCCTCCGCTTCGAGGCTGTGGGGCAGTTCGCGCCCGAACAGTGCGGTCCCGATCTGCTCGGTGCGCGGCACTCCGTCCGGTCTCTGGGCGGCGACTTCAGCCATTTGGAGGGCACATCGCAGCCGGCGATCCCGCCAAACGCAACAGGAAGCGTGTAAACTTATTCAGAGGCGGGATGTGAATTGTCGGTGAACAACAAAACGACCGCGCGGGCACTCCCGCGCGGTCGTGAAATGGAGATGCAACCGGCCCGGCTCCGTGGCCCGGGCGCGGCGGCTATTCGCGCCGTTCCTTCCGCGGCTCGCGCTCGGCTCCCTTGTCGGCGGCGGGCGCTTCCGCGGCCGCGGGGGCCTCGATCGGATTCTCCGATACGACGTCGAAGCTCAGCTCCACCGTCACGTCGGCGTGGAGTTTGATCTTCACCGTGTGCTGGCCGAGCGTCTTCACCGGCGTGTGCAGGTTGATCCGGCGCTTCTCGATCGTGAGCCCGGAGGCGGTCAGCTTCTCGTGAATGTCGTTGGCGGTGATGGCGCCGAACATCCGGCCGCCCTCGCCCGTCTTGACGGCGAACGCGAGGCTCGTCTTCTCGAGCTTCTTGGCGATTTCCTGGGCGCCGCTGAGCTCGTTCGCCTCGCGCTCGGCGCGGCGTTTCTTCAGGGCCTCGACCTGCTTGCGGTTGGCGGCCGTGAGCGGCACCGCGATCCCGCGCGGCAGGAGGTAATTGCGGGCGTAACCGGCGCGGACTTTGACTTGGTCGCCTTCGCCGCCGAGATTTTCGACCGGCTTGACGAGGAGGATTTCGCTGTGGGCCATGAGACAGGTGGGTTGAAAAGGATGCGTCGCCGCCGCGATTTCGCGGCAGACTTCGGGTGAAAGGGAGCAGAATTCGCCGCAGAACGATCCGGGTGTCAACACCTCAATCGGCGGGGTTGAAACCGCTGGAGCCGGCAGCAGGGCCGAGGCAGCTCCGCCCCGGGGGCTCCCGGCCATGCCCGGCTGCGGCTCGTGAACCTCAGGGCTCGGTGATCACCATTCGCCGGTTCACACCCGGCGACCGGATTTCCTGACGGTCCCCGCCCGGCCAGTGAACCACGATTCGTCGCACCCGCGCGTCGTCGCCGAGTCCGAAGATCAGCGTCGAGGCGGACTGCGCCATGTATCCCATGGCCGGAGCCATGGTTTGCGTGAGCACCCGCCGCGGCGTGTAGACCTGCACGCGCGCTCCGCCCGCCTCGCGGCAGCCGCGGGTGGCGACGAGATCGATCGCGAGCCAGGGCAACCCGAACCGCTGGTCGTTGCGCAACAATCGCGGACCGGCCCCGTTTTGCGCGATCGCGATGTCGGGATCGCCGTCGCCGTCGTAATCGGCGGCCGCGACGCCGCGGGCGACGAGCGGCTGCGCCCAGGCTTCGGTCGCCGCCGCGGCGGCGGCCGGCACCCATTCGCCCCCGCGATTCCACCGGAACGACGGCCGTGCGCCGAAGTCACGGCCGTCGTCGAACCGATCCGTATCCGGCTCCGCCCTCCCCTCGCCGGAAAACAGCTCGAGCCGCCCATCGAGATCGTAGTCGAGCGCCGCGACCGCGAGCTTCCCCGGGAGCCGGACGTAGCGGTCGTGCTGGCGCCAGCCGGCGTCTTCCATCGCCATCTCCAGGGCCACAAACCGCGGATCGGCGCCGCCCAACTGCGCAAAGGGCAGCGAACTGGCCGAGGCCAGACCCGCCGCGATGCCCTCCTGCCGGAAATCCGCGCCCGGTGCCCAGCGGCGGAACGTGCCGTTCCCCTGATTCAGGAACAGGGCGCTCTCGTTCGTGTGATACGTGAACAACAGGTCGAGGCGGCCGTCGCCGTTCGCGTCCACCGGAATCACCGCCAGCGCCTTCGCGACCGGGAACCGCGTCTGCGGGTCGATGTCCCGCAGCCCGGCCTCCCCGGGCACGAGCGCAAAACGGCCGTCACCGAGATTCCGGTACACCGAGGGGAACACGCCGACGAACCCCGCCGGCATGCCGTAGGACCGGCCGAGCTTCGAGACCATGAAGGCCGCCTGCAGGTCCACATCCGCCGGCCAGCGGGCGTAGTGCGCCACGACCAGGTCGAGCCGGCCGTCGCCGTCGTAATCGATCCAGGCCGCGCCGGTGCTCCAGGTGTTGTCCTCACCGCCGACGCCGGCCGACTCCGTCACGTCCTCGAACCGGCCGTCGCCCCGGTTGCGGAACAGATGGTTCGGGCCGACGCAGGTCACGAACAGATCCGGATGCCCGTCGTTGTCGAAATCGCCGGCCGCCGCGCTCATCCCCTGCAACTCGACCCCGAGGCCCGCGATCGACGTGACGTCGGTGAAGTGGCCGTTGCCGTCGTTGTGGAACAGCGCGCAGCTCCCGCGGCTGGCGCGTTTCGCAAACGGCTCCTCCCAGGGCCACGGCGCGCCATTGACGAAAAACAGGTCCGGACGGCCGTCACCGTCGTAGTCGAACCAGACGACACCCCCGCCGAGCGTCGTCGGTTCGTCCGGGCCGGGGGGGCGGGGTTGCAGCACGCTCAGCCCCGCATCCACCGTGACATCGGTGAACCGCGGCGCCGGCGCGGCCCCCCCGCCGGAGGCGGCCGGTGGATACCACCAGGCGAAGAGCACGCCGGTGACGATGGCGGCGAGAACGAGCGGCAGAAACAGCGCCAGCAGCGGAGAAACCATCGTGCCGGTCGGCGGCAGGCCGGCGGGATCGGCCGGCGGCTTTCGCTCGGTCTCGACTGGGGAGCGCTCAGGCATCCGAACCATGGGAGCATGGTATGGCCCCCGGAGCGAACCGAAGTCCAGCCCGACGCGGGCGCACCATGCCGGTGAAGGAAACGGCCGCGTCCTGTGGCCCGACGGTGGGCCCGGTTCGCCGGCAAGGCCCGCGGGGGCCGGTCGAGGGCGCCGGGGAGAACGCGGATCGGTTCGCCACGACAGGCGCACGAGGACGGCGCACGTCGGCCGAGGGGGCGCGGGACCCCGGGATCGCCGCGGGACGGGGAAAGCGGACGAGCATGTCGTTGCCGAAACCGGCGCAAGAGGATTGAACCAGCGGCGAAGGCTTGCTGTAAACCCTTTCTCTCGATGCTCCGGTCCCCCCCCGTATTTCGCCGCCTGCTGGGAGTGTTCGGTTTCTTCGTGCTCTGGTCGCTGATCGGACTGGCGTTCGCGGGGCAGTTCTATCTCTCGAGCAGCCTTCTCGGCCGGTCGATCACCTGGGGGCAGGCCATCAGCTCTTCGCTCGCCGACTGGTACGTGTGGGCGCTGCTGTCGATCCCGATCGCCTGGCTCGCGCGCCGCTATCCGCCGGAGCCGCACCTGCCCTGGCGCACCGCGGGCATCCACCTCGGCGCCGCCCTCGGATTCGCGCTGGCCTACGTGACGCTCCGCGCGCTGGTCGGGCTGGCGCAAAGCGCGTGGACCGACGAGGAGGCGACGTTCGCCGAGATCTTCCGTCCGCTTTTCGTCAAGACGTTCCCGTTCTGCCTGCTGATCTACGGGGTGATCGTCGCGGTCAGCCACGCGCTCGATTATTACCGCAAGTATCACGAGCGCACGGTTCAGGCCCTCGAGCTGGAAAAACATCTCACCGAGGCCCGGCTCCAGTCGCTGCTCCGCCAGCTCAAGCCGCACTTCCTGTTCAACACCCTGAACGGCATCGCCTCGCTGATGTACTCCGACCTGCCGGCCGCGGAACGGATGCTGGTGCGCCTCTCCGAGCTGCTGCGCCAGACCATGGCGCAGACCGGCGCGCCGCTCACGCCGCTGCGCGCGGAGATCGCGTTTCTCGAACGTTACCTCGACATCGAGCGGATCCGGTTTCGGGACCGGCTGAGCGTGGAGTTCGACATCGACCCGGCGACGCTCGACGCGCAGGTCCCGAGCCTGATCCTCCAGCCGCTGGTCGAGAACGCCATCCGTCACGGCATCGAGCCGCAGGTGCGGGCCGGTCGCATCACGCTGCACTCCGCCCGCCGCGGCGAGGACCTCGAGCTGGTGGTCTCGGACAACGGGTGCGGCATGCCGAAGGAGGGGTTCAAGCGCGAAGGCATCGGGCTGGGCAACAGTCGCGCCCGGCTGGCGGAGTTGTACGGCGACCGGCAGCGATTCGAGCTGAGCAACGAACCGCAAGGTGGACTTTGCGTCCGGCTCACGATTCCCTTCGGCACGTAACGACCGCCATGAGCAAACTGAAGGTCCTCATCGCCGATGACGAGCCGCTGGCGCGCGAGCGGGTCCGCGCCCTGCTCCGGTCCGAGCCGGAAATCGAGATCGTGGCGGAATGCGGCAACGGACCCGACGCGATCGCGGCGATGCGGACGCACAAGCCGGACGTCGCCTTCCTCGACATGCAGATGCCGGGGGCGGACGGCCTGCAGGTCGCCGGCGCCCTGCCGCCCGCAGAACGCCCGGCGATCGTGTTCGTGACGGCGCACGACCGGTTCGCGCTCGATGCGTTCGGCGTGCGGGCGACCGACTACCTGCTCAAGCCCTTTGACCAGGAACGATTCCAGCAGGCGCTGAAACGCGCGGTCGACGACGTCAAGGCGCGCCGCGCCGGTGACCTGAACGCGCGGCTCGAGACCCTGCTCGCCGAGGCGGTGCCGGCGAAGAAACCGGAGCGCCTCGCCTTCAAGGCCGACGGGCGCGTCGTGTTCGTCCGGCCCGCCGACATCGTCTGGGTCGAGGCGGCGGACAATTACGTGCTGCTGCATCTCCTGGACGCACCCCGGCTGATGTTGCGCGACACGCTTTCCGCCTTGGAGGAGCGGCTGGGCTCGACGGATTTCGCGCGGGTGAACCGCTCCGCGCTCGTGCGGCTCGAGCAGATCAAGGAACTGCAGCCAACGCTGCACGGCGACTACGCCGTGGTGCTGCGCGATGGCACCCGGATTCCGCTGAGCCGCAGCTATCGGGGTCAGTTGTCGAAATTCGCCGCCGGAGGATTCTGAGCGGGACCGGACCACGACGGCGCGCGGTTCGCGGGTGGGTCGCGACGACGCGGTGAGGAGGCATGACCGCGCGGCGGTTCGGGCCCGCGGTGCGGCGGTGTGATCGCGGCGAGCCGGCGCGAGCGCAGCTCGGCGAGGCAGAGCAGCGGTCCTTATACGGGCCATTAGTTTCACAGCGCCTCACCCCGGATTTGCGACACCTGGCCCCAAAGCGATTTCCAACCGCATCGGAAGCCGCATGGTGCGGCTCGTCAGACCCCCACCGACCCCCCGGCCGACTGACCCCTTTCCCACACCATGCGCAAACTCCGACTCGTTGCGTTCGCCCTCACGGGCTGTTTGTTCACCGGCACGTTCGCCCGCGCGGACAACTCCGTGCTCGAATGGAACCAGCGGGCGATCGACTCGACCCGCCTCGCCCGCAATCCGCCGCCGCTCGCGGCCGTGCTGTTCGCGACGTACCACGTGGCGATCTTCGACGCGGTCAACGGCATCGACCGGCACTATCACGGCTGGCTCGTCCACGACCCGGCTCCCGCGGGCGCGAACCTGGACGCGGCGGTCGCCGGTGCGGCGCACACCGTCCAGGTCGCGCTCTGGAGCGAGACCACCAACCCGCGCAATTTCCAGCTCGCCTACGAGCAGGCGCTGGCCGGGATCCCCGACGGTCCGGGCAAGGCGGCCGGCCTCGCCTGGGGTCGGCAGGTGGCCCGCCGCACCCTGGAGTGGTTGGCAAAATCCGGATACAACAAGCCGATCCCCGGCCATTATTCGAGCACCGAGCCGGGCAAGTGGCGGGAGACTCCCTCCCAGTTCCGGCCGGCGCTCCTGCCCTTCTGGGGCCATGTCACCCCGTTCGTCATGACCTCGCCCGCCCAGTTTCGCGCCCCGCCGCCCGAGTCGCTCGGCTCGAAGGCGTACGCCGAGGAGCTCGCGTTCGTGGCGAGGAAGGGCCGCCGCGACAACGCCGACCGCACGGAATACCAGACGCTGAGCACGCCGTTCTGGAACGACGACCTCGGCACGGCCACGCCGCCCGGGCATTGGAACGTCGTCGCCCAGGACATCGCGCGCCGGCGGCATCTGTCCGTGGTGGAATCCGCCCGGCTGTTCGCGCTGCTCAACATGGCCGAGGCCGATGCAGGGATCTCCTGCTGGGAGACGAAATATTACTACAACACCTGGCGGCCGGAGACCGCGCTGCGCGAGCTCAACGCCAAGCTCAATCCCCACGCCCGGACCGATCCCGATTTCATTCCAAACATGCCGTCGCCGCCGTTTCCCTCGTACACCTCGGGGCACAGCACGTTCTCGGCTGCCGCGACCCGCCTGATGGAGCGGTTCTTCGGCACCGACGACATCGAGTTCAGCGTCGGCTCCGACGCCCTGCCGGGCGCACTGCGCACGTTCAAGACGCTCTCCGCCGCCCGCATCGAGGCGGGCATGAGCCGGGTTTGGGGAGGCATCCACACGATGTCCGACAATCTCGAGGCGCAGAAGGTCGGGCTCGAGGTCGGTGACTGGGTGTTCGACCATGCCCTCCAGCCCCTGCCCTGACCGTTGGTCCGCGTTTGCCGCATGACCACGGCGCTCTCCACGGGGGCGGACGCCCGCCGGACGGTTCACGGCATCCTGCGCGTGGGCGTGGCCGGCTGTTTCATCGGGCACGGCGCCTTCGGCGTGATCACGAAATCCGCGTGGCTACCCTATTTCGCCGTGGGCGGAATCGGCGCCCCGGTGGCCTGGCGGCTGATGCCCTGGATCGGGTCGGCGGACATCGCGCTCGGTCTCCTCGCCCTGCTCTGGCCGTGCCGCGCCCTGTTCCTGTGGGCGACGGTGTGGGCAACCTGGACGGCGCTGCTGCGACCGCTCGCGGGCGAGGGAAGCTGGGAGTTTTTCGAGCGGGCCGGCAACTTCGGAGTGCCGCTGGCCATTCTGGTGCTGGCCGGCGGCCGGCCGGGCTGGTTCCGGCGACTGCCGCTCGCGTGGCCGGCCTCCCAACGGACGGCCGCGTGGCTCACCCGCACGCTGCGGCTGACGACGGCAACGCTGCTCGCCGGCCATGGCGGCTGCGAGTGGTTCCTCCACAAGGCGGTTTTCGCCCAGCAATACTCGCTCTTCGGCGGCTCGGGAAGCCTCGCGCCGTGGCTGGCCGGCTTCGAGTTCGCGCTCGCCGGGGCGGCGCTGTTCGTCCGCCGACCGGCCTTCCTGTTCCTGATCGCCGGCTGGAAGATCGCCACCGAGCTGTTGTACCCACTTTCCGGAGCCCCGGTCTGGGAATTCGTCGAGCGGTTCGGCAGCTACACGGCACCCCTCGCCCTGGCCTGGTGGTTGTATTCCCATTCCGACTCGCCAAGCATTCCCCGGTCGGATCCGGTCGCTCTGTCCGTCCACTAGCGTCGTCCATTCCTCCCGCCGCCATGCTCAAGATCCGCCTTCTCGGCGCCGCGTTCGTGTTCTCCGCCCTCGTGGCGGCCGCCGCCCCGTACACGGCCACGCCGCTGCAACCCCGGCTCGTGCCGCCGCCGGGAGCGAAACGGTTTCACATCCTCAGCCCCGAGGAAAGCGGGGTGACGGTGCCGAACGTGTACAACGACCCCCGGATGTGGGGCAGCCGCTTCCGCGAGCTGACACTCGGGGCGGTGGAGACGGGGCTCGCCGTCGCCGATTTCTTCCACGACGGACGCCCGGCGATCTTTGCCATCTCGAAGAACGGCCCGTGCGCGCTCTACCGCCAGGTGGCGCCGTTCAAGTTCGTCGACACGGCCAAGGCGGCCGGCGTGCTCTGCGACGAGCCCGGCTCGAGCAAGACCGGCGCCACCGCGGTCGACATCAACCAGGACGGCTGGCCCGACCTGTACGTCTGCCGCTACGACGCCCCGAACCTGCTTTTCATCAACAATCACGACGGGACGTTCACCGAGCGCGCCCATGAGTACGGCCTCGACGTGAAGGACGCCTCCGTGCACGCGGTCTTCGCCGACTACGACCGGGATGGCGCCCTCGATTGCTACCTCGTCACCAACATCCTCGATTTTTCGAAGTCCCCGCAGGGCCGCCGCGACTATCTGTTCCACAACGACGGCCACGGCCACTTCACCGACGTGACGGCGAAGGCCGGGATCTGGGGCCTGACGCAGGGGCACACGGCGATCTGGTTCGACGCCAACGGTGACGGCTGGCCGGACCTGTACGTCGCGAACGATTTCGAGACGCCCGACCGCTTCTACCTGAACAAGGGCGACGGCACGTTCGTCGACGTGGTCGACGAGCGGCTCCCGCACGTCACGTATTTCTCGATGGGCGCGGACGCCGCCGACCTGAACAACGACGGCCGGATGGATTTTGTCATCACGGACATGCGCGACCGCAACCACCAGCAGTTCATGACCGGGATGGAGGAGATCGGCCGGGGGCTTTGGGAGATGGAGCGCGCTTCCGAGCTGGTGCCGCAGTACATGTGGAGCGCGGTCTACGTGAACACCGGCACGGACATGTTCGAGGAGGTGGCGCACATGACGGGGATGGAGGCAACCGGCTGGACCTGGTGCGTGCGGCTCGGCGACCTCGACAACGACGGCCGGGTCGACGCGTTCTTCCCCTGCGGCATGATCCGCAACTTCATCGACGCGGACCTGGTCGACCGCCAGAACGTCGCCCCGACGCTGGCGGCCCGCGCCGCCGTCTGGAAGGACGCGCCGCCGCGCAACGAGACCACGCTGGCCTTCCGCAACCTCGGCGACCTGAAGTTCGAGAACGTCTCGTCCAAGTGGGGACTCGATCACAACGGTGTGAGTTTCGGCTGCGCGCTGGTCGATCTCGACGGCGACGGGAACCTGGACCTGGTCTTTGAGAACTACGACGCGCCGCCCACGATCGTGCGCAACGAGGGCACGACCGGGCACCGCGTGCTGATCAAGCTGGCCGGCCGGGCGCCGAACCTCGATGGCATCGGTGCCGAAATCCGGCTCGAGTCGGCGCATGGCATCCAGGTGCGCCAGCTCTTCACCGAGCGCGGGGTCGTCGCCAGCGAGCCGCCGCTCGTCCATTTCGGCCTCGGCGACGACGAGCAGATCGCGAAGCTCACAATCCGCTGGCCGCGCGGACAGGTGCAGGTGCTGGAGGATCTGCCGGTCGACCAGCTGCTCACGATCACCGAGCCGCCGCTGGATCCCGGCACCCGGCCGCCGCCCGCCGTGTTCAACATCGCGCCGAAGCCCGGTGCGCTCTACGCCGAGTCCGCGGTCGCCCACGGGCTCCAGCACACGAGCGTCCGGCGCCCCTTCGACGAGTTCTCGCGGCAGCGGCTGCTGCCCCGGCGGCTGAACGGGATGGGCCCGGGCCTCGCGGTGGCGGACGTGAACGGCGATGGCCTGCCGGACGTGTTCGTCTCCGGAACCGGCGGTGAGTCCGGCCAGCTCTTTCTCGGAAGGCCGGACGGCAGCTACGTCGCGGCGCCCGACCAGCCGTGGAGCGCTGCCACCGAGTCGGACGACGTCAACGCGGCGTTCGTCGACGTCGATGGCGACGGGCACCCGGATCTCGTCGTCGTGACCGGCGGGGTCGAGCATCCCGAAGGCGACCCGCTGCTCGACGACCGGGTGTATTTGAACGACGGCCACGGCCGCTTCACCCTGGCGCCCCCCGGCACGATTCCGGCCGCCGGCGAAAGCAAGAAGGCGATCGCCACCGCCGACTTCGACGGCGACGGCCGCACGGACCTTTTCATCGGGGGCCGCACGGTCCCCGGGCACTACCCGGACACCCCGCGCAGCTTTCTTTACCGCAACGTCGGCGGGAAATTCGTCGACGTCACGGATGAACTCGCGCCCGGGCTGCGCCGCATCGGCATGGTGACCGCCGCCGTCTTCGCCGACATCGACGGCGACCACCGGCCCGATCTGATCCTCACCACCGAGTGGGGTCCGGTCGTTTACTTTCACAACACGGGGCATGGCTTCGAAAACCTCACGGAGAAAGCCGGCCTCGCCGGCATCACCGGCTGGTGGAGCGGGCTCGCGGTGGCGGACGTCAACGGCGACGGCCGTCCGGATTTGATCGCGGGCAACGTTGGGCTGAACACGAAGTACCGCGCCAGCGCCGCGGAGCCCACCCTGCTGTACGCGGGCGATCTCGACGGCTCCGGCCGGCCGCAGCTCGTCGAAGCACAGTACGAGCAGGGCCAGATCCTGCCGCTGCGGGGACGCAGCAAACTCGGATACGTCTTCCCGTGGCTGAAGCGAAAATTCCCGACGTTCAAGGCCTACGCCTCCGCGACGGTCGCCGACATCTTCGAACCCGCCCGGCTGCAGGCCGTGCGCAAGCTCGCAGCCACGGAGTTGTCGAGTGGCGTGTTTCTCCAGCAGCCGGACGGCACGTTCGTCTTCTCGCCGCTGCCGCGCGAGGCGCAGATCGGCCCGATCAATGCCATCGTCGCCGCGGACCTGAACGGCGACGGCAAGACCGACCTGTACTGCGTCGGCAACAACTTCGGACCCGAACCGAGCACCGGCCGTTTCGATGGCAGCCTCGGCGTGCTGCTCGCGGGCGACGGCAGGGGCGGATTCTCGCCCTGTCCCGCCTGCGACACGGGTCTGATCGTGCGGGGCGAGGCGCGGGCGGCGGTGGCGCTGCCGCTGGGCGCGGGCGCCAGGCCGGCGTTGCTCGTGGCGCGGTGCGACGGCCCCCTGCTGATGTTCTATCCGAACAAGCTGTGAGCGCGGCGGAGTTCTTTGGAGGAGCGGCTTTGCGCAGGGGGCTCGCGATTTTTGCGTGATCGCCTGCAAGCAGGCTCCTACCCCGAACCGCACGCGCTGGAGCGAAAATCCGGTGTAGGAGATCCGTTCGACAATGATTTCGCGGCGTGCAGCCGCTCCTGCCATGACACCACACACCCCCTACGGGCACCTGCCCTTCACCCCCGCACAGCTGGCTCGGTTTGGCTGGCTTTCCGGAGCTGCTCTGCTGTTCGCTCTCGGCGTGGCTTCCGCCTCGGCCGACCCGGTCCCGGCGCTGACGTTCGACGACGGCCGCGGCTCCTTCGAATTCGTGGAACGGCTACGTTTCGAGGACCGCAGCAACAATTTCGATTTCGACTCGTCGGCCCACTCTCCGACCGACGACTCCTGGTGGGTCCAGCGCGTGCGGCTCGGCGTCGCGTGGCAGCCCGATCCGCGGTGGAGCCTGCAGGCGCAGCTGCAGGACGCCCGTGAATGGGACTCGGAGCGTCCCAACGTGCCGTTCATCCTCGGGTCGGAGGGCAACGATCCGCTCGATCTCCGGCTCGCCTCGGTGTCCTGGGGCAATCCGAAGACGACGCCGGTGCAATTCACGCTCGGGCGGCAGACCCTCGCCTTCGGCGACGAGCGGCTGGTCGGCGTGAGCGAATGGAACAATTTCGCCCGGACATTCGACGCGGCCAAACTCGTCTGGCCGGTCGTGCCGGCGAGGGTCGCCGCGACGGCGTTCGTGGCGAGTGTCGTGAACATCCGGCCGACGACCAGCGGCCAGGGCTGGAAGTTCGACCGCTCGAGCACCGACGACCTGTTCAGCGGCGTGTACGTCAGCAACAAGCCGGACGCCGCCGACACGCTCGATCTGTATGCGCTCTGGCGGGACAAGAAGAACAACGACCCGATCTACACCGCCCCGACCGCGGCCATTCCGGCGGCAGCCCGCTCGGCCGCCGCATACGACATCGCGCAGAACGTCTACACGCTGGGTACGCGGTTTGTCCGCGCGCCGAGGGAGGGCGCATTCGACGGCGAGTTCGAGGCGGCCTGGCAGGGCGGCCACGTCGAGCGCCAGACGACGTCGGCCATCGGCCCCTACGCCGGGGACGCGCCCCAGCTGGAGCAGCGGGCCTGGGCGCTGCACACGCTCGTCGGCTATTCGCCGTCCGGAGCGCCCGCGAAACTGCGCCTCGACGCGGAGTACAATCTCGCGTCCGGCGACAGCCACCGTTCCGACAACGTCAACGGCTCGTTCATGAGCCTGTTCCCCAGCAACCATCCCTACTACGGGTACATGGATCTGTTCTCGTGGAAGAACCTCGAGGAATGGGTCGCGACCGTCCGCTGCTCGCCGCTGCCCGATCTCACCCTCCGGGTCGACTACCACGATTTCTCGCTGTTCACGACGAGCGACGCCTGGTACCGCGCGAACGGCGTGACCGCGGTGCGCCCGCTCAACGATGCCGCGCGGGCGGCGCCCCGGTCGGTCGGAAACGAGATCGACGTGTCGGCGGGTTGGACGCCCGTGCGGTGGGCCCGGTTTGATTTAGGCTGGTCGCGCTTCAAGGCTGGGAGTTATCTGCAGGCGACCGGAGCGCACAGCGATGCCCGGTTGCTCTATGTGCAGACTACCCTCAAGCTCTGAACGCACGATGTCATCACGGGTTTGCCGGAGCAGTGACGTCCCGGGCTGGTTCGATCTCCCGTCGGCCCGCCCGGCGCCCGGCCGCCACCCGTCGTTCCCTTCCCGCTGGCTGCGCCGGGGGCTGGGCTCCACGCTGGCCCTCGCAGGGTTGATCGTCGCCGCTGCGCCAACGGGCCGGGCGGCGAACGCCCTGTCCCGGCAATCGTCGGCCCTGCTGCAGGCGCAGGCCGCCAGTCCGGTGGACTGGATGCCCTGGGGCGACGCGGCGTTTGCCCGGGCGAAGACGGAGAACAAGCCGGTGTACGTGGCGGTGGGCGCATTCACCTCCGAACTGAGCCGCGCGATGTCGCGGCAGTCCTTCTCGAATGCGGAAACCGCCGCGTTCCTGAACAGCCACTTCGTCTGCGTGTACGTCGACGCGAAGGAGCACCCGGACGTCGCCGCCCTCTACCAGGTTTACCTTCAGGAGGTGAAGCAGGTGAGCGGACCGCCGATGAACGTCTGGCTGACGCCGGCGCTGAAGCCGTTCGAGGGGGCAAACTACCTGCCGCCCACCGAGGAATGGGGGCGCGAGGGATTCATCACCACGGTGAAACGCGTCGCCACCGCCTGGACCGCCGATCCCGCCGCCCAGTCGCGCAAGGCGGAGGAAGCGGTCGCTGCGGTCACGACCGCCCAGCGCCGTCCGGCGGCCGGCGCTCCCGATGCCACCGCGCCCGCCGCCACGCTCGCGGACGCCCGGAAGACCTGGATCGCGCGGCTCGACTCGGCCAACGGCGGCTTCGGCGACCCGCCGAAATACGTCGAGCCCGAACTCCTGCGCTTCCTGCTCCAGAATCCGGAGACGCAGCCGGCGGCGATCACGACTCTTCGCGCCATTCTGCACAGCCCGATGCACGACCCGCTGGACGGCGGGTTCTTCCGCAGTGCCTCGGACGCAGCCTGGCGCCAGCCCTATTTCCAAAAACTGCTGGCCGACCAGCCGCGGCTCGCCATCGCCCTGCTCGACGCCGCCAAGCTCACCGGCGATCGGGAGTTCGCCGATGCCGCGCGATCCGCTCTCCGGTTCGTGCTCGACCGGCTGGCGCTGCCCGGCGGCGAATACTCCGCCGCGGAGGACGCCGCCAGCGACGACCTGACCGGCGCGTTCTTCTGGACGATGGACGAAATCCGGACGGTGCTCGGCGCCAAGGCGGCGGGTGAATTTGCGCAGGCGTACGGCGTGACCGAGAACGGCAACATCCCCGAGGACGCGTTCCCAGGCGCGGTGCTGAAGGGCAAGAACATCCTCTACCGCGCCACCCCGCCCGGGAGCCCCGCCGCCGAAAAAGCGCTGGCGCAATCGGCGGCAAAACTGCTTGCGCGGCGAAGCCAGCGGGCCAAACCGCGTCGCGACGATGCCGCCACGGCCGGCGCGCACGGCCTGTTGCTGACCGCGCTGGTCCGCGCCGGCGCCGAGTTGAACGACTCGCGCCTGACCTCCGCGGCGAAGACCGAGGCCGCGTTCATTCGCGATCATCTGGTCGCGAAGGACGGTGGGCTGATGCACCTCAGCGGGAGCGCCATCGAGGCGACGCCCGCCGACTACGCCCTCGTGGCGGACGGACTGTTCACCTTCCACGAAATCTCCGGCGATGCTGCGGCCGGCAAGCTCGCGCTCGGACTGATCGGGGTCGTCGACACACGCTATTGGGACAGCGGGGCGAACCGCTTTTTCGCCGTGCCCGCCGCGAACAACGGCGCCTTTTGGGTCAGGGTTCATTCGCCGGCCGCGGGCGCCGGCGACCCGCCGACGGCGGATCCGGCGATGCTGGCGGTGTTCGCCGGCCATGCGTCTGCAAGGAAGGCGGGCGGGGATATCAGGGACAAACTCGTGCGCACCCTGGTCGAGGACGTTGCCGCTTCCGCGGATCCGGCGCGCGGCGACGTGCTCCTGGCACTGCAGCTCGCGCAGGAAAATCCTCGCTGAGGCGCGAGCGCGGGAGCGGATTCCAGCCGGCACGGGCAGCGGTGCCGTTGTAGGAGCCTGCTTGCAGGCGATCCTCTCGCCGCCGTGCGGTCCGCTTCGCCGCCGTGCGGTCCGACGTAGGAGCCTGCTCGCAGGCGATTCCGCGCTCATGGCGCTTTGTAAGAGACAGCCTGCTTGCAGGCGATGGTCTCGCCCGCGACTCGCGGGAAAACACGCCGAGACGTCGCCGCCAACCATCGCCTGCAAGCAGGCTCCTACGACGGAGACGAGGCGCGGTTCAGCCGGTCCGGCTATAGGAGCGAGCTCGCTCGCGAGAGCGATCATCGCCTGCCAACGAACCATCGCCTGCAAGCAGGCTCCTACGACGGAGACGAGGCGCGGTTCAGCCGGTCCGGCTGTAGGAGCGAGCTCGCTCGCGAGAGCGATCATCGCCTGCCAACGAACCATCGCCTGCAAGCAGGCCCCGCGACGGAGACGCCATCCGAACGAACCATCGCCTGCACGCAGGCTCCTGCACAGGCGACAATCGCCGGAAAGGAGGCTCCATTGGCAGGTTGAACCCGAGGTTCGACCGGTCTCACCACCGATCTCCGGCAAGTCGCCACTGGCGCGGCGCCATTTGTCCCCCGGAAGTTTTCAATCGCGGAAAATCGACGATGGTGGCCGTGCGCTCCCGGAGCGCCGCCGGCACGTTGTGGCTGGCGCGGGTGGCAGGCGACCGTTGTTCGACTGACATTATCGCGAGGAGTGTGACGCCGGGTGTTCCTGGTGGGGACCGCCCGGGTCACCGCTCCTCGCGATGATTTTTTAGAGCCGGCTGCGCCACTCCGGCGGCAGGAGATCCAGCGAGAGCTTGCGCAGCTTTGGATCGGTCACCGGCAGGTCGAACGCCTTCATCAGGACCTGCAGCCGATACAGTGAACCGGCGGAAAGCGCGCGCAGCTTCCCTTCGTCCATCTCCGTCACGCAGCGCTTCACCTGAGCCCGCGCGAGGTCGACGTGCTTGCCCCGCGCCAGCACAACCGCCAGGCACACTCGGCGGTCCCACGGCAGGGCCCGGTCCGCCCCCCGCGCCAGCCGCGGCAGCAGCAAGGGGAGCGTCGCATCGAACGTCGGCTGATCGTTGGTCGCCAGCGCGACATCGAGCCGGGCCACCAGCGCGCTCACGTCCGCCGGGTAGCGGCGCAGGTTCTGGGCATTCGCCTTCGCCGCGTCGAGCTGACCCATCTCGACGAAGTATTCCGCGGTCCGGCTGGCCGCCACCGCATCGCCCTGCTCCTCGACCACCTGAAAGATCGTGACCGACAGCCCTTCGAGACCGGGAATGTTCGGCGGCGCGTAGGGCACCGGGGTCAGCCAGGCGGGCACCGCCCACTGGTGCAGTCGATCGATGAACGAGTTCTCGAGCTGGCCGAGACCGGCGCGCGCAAAATCGTCCATCTGCGTGTTCCAGGACGGCAGGATGAGGAGGTTGACCCCGCG
The DNA here is from genome assembly GCA_963705935.1 of uncultured Verrucomicrobiae bacterium. Lineage (GTDB taxonomy): Bacteria > Verrucomicrobiota > Verrucomicrobiia > Opitutales > Opitutaceae > Opitutus. The sequence continues at coordinate 2,598,105 of OY970130.1, forward strand.
TCGCTGGATCAGCTCGAGGGCCTCGTCGGTCGTCGACGCACTCGCGATCCGGATCGCCGCCACCAGCCCGTCGCGGTTTTCCCAGTCGAGCGTCGCCAGTCCGCGCAGCCCGCCGTAGAACTGCAGCGACGCGGTCTCGTTGAACGGCGCCAGGACGATCGCGCCCGGCGAGCCGGCCCGCCGCGCCAGCGTGTGCGCCAGGTCGCGTTCGATCAGCTCCCTCACCTCCTGCTCGGTGAGCGTGATGCTCCGGCCGGTCCGGAGCGGAGTCCAGAGCTGGACCGCGCCGAAACCCAGCACCACGGCCACCACCCCGCTCCAGACCCACCGGGACGCGCGGGCCGGCATGCTGTCGCGTATCACGACCGTGGCGACCACGACCAGCACCAGCAGCATGCCATCGACGGTGTTCCACCACCGCAACTGGCTGCCGGCGAACCCGGCGGCCACCAGCACGGGACCGAGCGCCAGCGCCAGCGCGCCGCGGGCGGCCGGCGTCGTCTCGCGTCGCACGAGCAGCCAGGCCACCGGCAGCAGCAGCAGTAGCGGAAGCAGCGTCGCCCACGCCGCGGGCGTAAACCCGTCGCGGAGCAGCCACTGCCAGAGATTCGCCGCCACCACGCCGTCGGGCAGCTTGGTCAGCTGCGATCCGTACAGATCGGCGGAGAGAAAACCGGCGCTGTGGGTCTTCCACATCGCCACGCCCAGGGGCGCGAGCGCCGCAAGGCCGAGCGCCGCCGATCCGACCGATCGGCGGTTCCACGCCCGCCAGCCGGAGCGGATCCAGTTCGTCGCGCCCCCGACCAGTTCGCCGACTCCCAGCCAGGCGAGCCCGTAAAGCGGGTGCACCGCGCGCAGCTGCCAGGAGGCCAGGTGGGCCGGGAAGAATTCAATCAGGTATGCGGCCAGGCAGGTGCCCGCGCCGCCAAGCGCCCAGAGCCGCCAGCTCCTGGTGTCCGGTCCGCGTGCGACCGCCACCGGATCGCCCCGCACGAGCCAGGCCGCCGCCACCGCGCCCATGGCGATTCCGACCAGCACCGGCACCTGCGTCGGCAGTGCGATCCACGCCCCCAGACCGCCCACCACGCCGGCGGCCAGGTACCACCCGCGCGGAGCCGACGCGGCCGGCGCGGAGTCCGGCTCGCCTGCGCCGGCGCCGCGCCTGGCCGCGAAAAGCAACAGCACCGACCAGAGCACGCACGCCTCACCCAGCGTCAGATCATCGGGCACCCCGGGAAGAAACCCGCCGGCCAGGGGATAGAGCGTCACGACCGCCGCGGAAAACAGCGCTGCCGGCCACGCCCCGAAACGCCACGCCAGGAAGATCGTCGTGCCGGCGAGCAGCAGGAGCTGCCACAACGGATCCGCCAGGAGCGCCGCCCGTTCCACCGCCGCCCCGAGCGGCCGTCCGGTCACCGCATGGTCGACCGCCGCGATCAGTCCCAGCCACCAGCGGTAGGGCGAAGCCGCGATCACATCGTAACCGAACGGGGCGTTCGCGTAGTCGATGTGACGCACCCGCCACTCCCCCCGCGCGAGCATCAGCTGGGTGTGGACGATCCAGTGATAACAGTCGTTGTTGTGTCCCGGCACGATCAGCCGGCGCAACCCGCCCGCGTAGCCGGTCGGCGAACGGGCGTCGCTTGCGGCGCCGTCGTCCACCAGCCGCGTGACGTAGTCCGCCCGGTGGATCCGGACGTCACTGCTCCAGACCAGGGTGCCCGCCGCGAGCAGGGGGATCACGATCCAGCCGCGAGAAGAAAACCACGCACGCAGATTCATGAAAAACGTCGCGGCGAATTGGGGGTGGGATTCGGCAGCATCGGAAGCGCAACCCGAGCCAAATTCCCGCCGGTTCCGCAGGCCAGCCTATTCTTGACACGTCCGGGGAAGGCCCCTCGCATCGCCGCGGCCATGTTCCCCGCTGAGCAGCATCCTGGACGGGCGGCACCGGCCGTCGCCGTGAACTGGATGCGTTGCGGTCCGCTCGCGGGGTTGCTCCTGCTCACCCTCCCGGCGGTGGCGGCCGCCGCTGCCGGCGGGGCGCTCGCGGAACGGCCGCTCGAACCGCTCTCGGCGGCGCGCGGGCCGACCCTGTTCACCAAGCTTCCGCCCGAAGTCACCGGCATCCGGAGCGAGAACCGCTACGCCGACCCGCGCATGTGGGGCGACCGCTACCTCGAGTCGGCCGTCGGCTCGATCGGCTGCGGCGTGGCGATCGGCGACTACGACGGCGACGGACGGCCGGACATTTTCGTGGTCGCGAAGTCCGATGGCTGCCGGCTCTTCCGCAACCTCGGCCACTGGAAATTCGAGGACGTGACCGAGCGGGCCGGCGTCGCGGATCACGGCGATGCGGCCCGCGTCTGGAAGCAGGCGGCGACGTTCGTCGACGTGAACAACGACGGCCGGCTGGACATCTACGTCTGCCGCTCGGGCGCGCCTAATCTGCTCTACATCAACCAGGGCGACGGCACGTTCAAGGAGATGGCGCACGCCTACGGGCTCGATCTCCGCGACGCGAGCGGCGTCGCCGCCTTCTTCGACTACGACCGCGACGGCTGGCTCGACGTGTTCATCCAGACGAACCTGTTGAGCATCGCCGACCATCCGAACGGACAGCGAAATCATCTCTTTCACAACAATCGCGACGGCACGTTCACGGAGGTGACCGAGCGCGCGGGAATCTCCGGCGAGGCGCAGGGCCATTCGGTGACCTGTTGGGATTACGACGGCGACGGCTGGCCCGACCTCTACGTCGCGAACGACTTCGGCGTGCCGGACAAGCTGTATCACAACAACCGGGATGGCACGTTCACCGACGTGCTCGCGAACGTGGTGCCGCACACGACCTTCGCCTCGATGGGTTCCGATCTGGGCGACGTCAACAACGACGGGCTGATCGACCTCTACGTCGCCGACATGGCCGCCACCACGCACGAGAACGAGCAACGCAATGCCTCCGATGCGCGGTCTGGAACGCCGGAGCCGAAGGATGGATTCGCCGGTCCGCCCAAGTACCTGCACAACGCGCTTCTGCTCAACACCGGGACCGGCCGCTGCCTGGAGGCGGCCTACCTCGCGGGCATCGCCGCCACGGATTGGACCTGGTCGGTGCGATTCGAGGACCTCGACAACGACGGCCGGCTCGACCTGTTCGTGACCAACGGCATGAACCGCGAGCAGACCAACGTCGATCTCGTCGCCCGGGAAATGAAGGCGGAGACGGTCGAGGATCGGATCCGGCTGATGCGGGCCAGTCCGGTGCTGAAGGAGCGCAATCTGGCTTTCCGGAATCTCGGCGACCTGCGCTTCGAGGAGGTCGGCCGGGCCTGGGGCTTGGATGAGAAAGGCGTGAGCTTCGGCGCGGCGTTCGGGGACCTCGACGGCGACGGCGATCTGGACCTCGTCTACGTCAATTACCAGGACAACGTCAGCGTGCTGCGCAACGACTCCGACACGGGGCACCGGGTGATCTTCGACCTGCGCGGCACCGAGTCCAATCGCTTCGGGATCGGCTCGGTCGTCCGGATCGAAACGGCTTCCGGCGTGCAGGTGCGGCCGCTCGTGCTCGCCCGCGGCTACATGTCGAGCAGCGAACCGATGGTGCACTTCGGACTGGGTGACGACACCGTGATCAAGCGGCTGACCGTCTCCTGGCCCAGCGGTCACGTGCAGGTGTTCGACAACCTGCCGGTCGACCGCCGGTACACGATCACCGAGCCGGCCACACCGGCGCCACCGCTGTCAAAAGAACCAAGCCGGCCGGCCGAAGGGCAGTTCGCCGACGTGAGCCGGGCCGCCGGTCTCGCCCTCGCCTCGCACGAGGAGCCGGTCGACGAACTTTCCGTGCAGCCGTTGCTGCCGATCCGGCTGAACCGGCGCGGTCCGGCGCTGGCGGTCGGCAGCGTGGCCGACGGCGAGCGCGACGCGGTGGTGCTCGCCGGTACGACCGTTGATCCGCTGCGGCTTCTCCGGCCGACCGGCTCGGAGGCGTACACCGTCACGACTCCGCTTCCCTCCGGCCCCGCCGCGCCGGCCGACGACGGGCCGGTCCTGCTCTTCGATGCCGACGGCGACGGGCACAACGATCTCCTGGTCACCCGCGGCGGGAACAGTCTTCCGGCGGACGCCCCCGAGTACCAGCCGAGGCTGTTCCTGAACGATGGCCGCGGGAACTTCCGTCCCGCACCGGCCGACGCGCTGCCGGCGCTGGCGATCAACGCCGGAGCGGTGGCCGCGGCGGACTTCGACCGCGACGGCCGGCTGGACCTTTTCATCGGCGGGCGTGTCGTCTCCGGCCAGTACCCGGTTGCGCCGCTGAGTGCGCTCCTCGCCAACCGCGGCGGCCGCTTCGAGGATGTCACCGACGCGATCGCCCCCGGCCTGCGCACCGTCGGCATGGTCACCGCCGCCCTGTGGAGCGACGTCGATGGCGACGGCTGGCCCGACCTGTTGCTGACGCTCGAATGGGGCGAGGTGAAGTATTTCCACAACAACAATGGCAAGGCCTTCGAGGACTGGAGCGAGCGGGCCGGCTTCGCCGCCGCGGGAACCGGCTGGTGGACCTCGCTTGCCGCCGCCGACTTCAACGGCGACGGCCGGATGGACTACGTCGTCGGCAACGTGGGACTGAACACCCAGTACCGGGCGGACCCGAAGCATCCGGCGCTGCTTTTCTCCGGCGACTTCAAGGGCGACGGCTCGAACCAGCTCGTCGAGGCGTACTACGAAGGCGACCGGCTCTACCCCTGGCGCAGCCGCAAGGACCTGGGGTCGGCGATCCCCTCGATCCTCAAGCGGTATTCGCGCAACGACTATTACGCCCGGGCGACCCTGGCCGAGATCCTCGGTCCGGAGAAACTCGCCGCCGCCGAACGCTTCGCCGCGACCGAACTGCGCAGCGGAGTCTTTTTGAGCCAGCCCGACGGCACGTACCGGTTCGAACCGCTGCCCCGGCTGGCGCAGATCGCTCCCCTGGACGGGATCGTCACCGGCGACTTCGACGGCGACGGCCATGCCGACATCTACGCCGTCCAGAACTCCTACGCCCCGAATCCCTCGGTCGGCCGCTTCGACGGGGGACTGAGCCAATTGCTCCGCGGCGACGGCCACGGGCACTTCACTCCGGTTCCTCCGGCCGAAAGCGGTCTCGTCGTTCCGCACGACGCGAAGGCGCTTGCCGTCCTCGATCTCAACCAGGACGGCTGGCCCGATTTCCTTGTCAGCCGCAACAACGACACGACCCTCGCCTTCCGCAACCGCGGGGTCGCCGGCCGGCACTCGCTGCGGGTTCAGCTGCGCGGCTCCGGCGGCAACCCGACCGCGGTCGGCGCGCAGCTCACCTGCGAACTCGCCGACGGCTCGACCGAAACGGCCGAGGTGGCCGCCGGCTCGGGCTACTACAGCCAGTCTTCCGCCGCCGTCTTCTTCGGTTATCCCGACGCCAATCCGCCGAAACACCTTCGCGTTCGCTGGCCCTCCGGCGCCACGTCCTCCCACGAGGTGCCGGCCGGTGTGACAGTACTTGCGCTCGCCAAACCCGACGGCGCGACGCAGCCATGATCATGCCCGCAGATCGACGAATGCATCGCCTCCGACCGCCCGTGCGATCGGGCCTCCGGTGCACGTTGCTTTTGCTGGCGTTGCTTCTCAGCGGCTACGGTGCCCGCGCAGCCGACGCCGGCGGCAGCCTGCGCGAAAAGCCGCTCGAACCGCGGCCGGAACGGACCAGCGGCCCGATGTTCGTGGTGTTGCCGCCGGAACAGACCGGCGTGCGCACGGAAAACCGCTACGCCGACCCGAAGATGTGGGGCGCATTGTATCAGGAATTCCTCTTCGGCGCGCTCGGGACCGGCGTCGCAATCGGTGACTACGACGGCGATGGCCGCCCCGACATCTTCGTGGTCAGCAAGACCGAGAGCTGCCGGCTGTTTCGCAACCTCGGCGGCTACAAGTTCGAGGACGTCACCGAAAAAGCCGGCGTCGGTGATCATGGCGATGCGGCCATGATCTGGAAACAGGGGGCAACCTTCGTCGACGTGAACAACGACGGGCTGCTGGACATCTATGTGTGCCGGTTCGACGCGCCGAATCTCCTCTACATCAATCAGGGCGACGGCACGTTCAAGGAGATGGCCCATGCGTACGGGCTCGACGTGAAGGACGCCAGCGGGATGGCGTACTTCTGCGATTACGACCGGGACGGCTGGCTCGACGTCTACATCGCCACGAACCTGCTCGACAGCACGCACCATCCGTTCGGGCAGCGCGGACACCTCCTGCACAACAACCGCGATGGCACATTCACGGACGTGACGGACCGTGCCGGCATCGAGGGCGAATCTCAGAGCCACTCGGCGGATTGGTGGGACTACGACAACGACGGCTGGCCGGATCTCTACGTCGCGAACGACTACGGCGCGCCGGACAAGCTGTACCACAACAACCGCGACGGCACGTTCACGAACGTGATCGATCGCGTGCTGCCGCACACCTCGTTCTCGTCGATGGGTTCGGACCAGGGCGACGTGGACAACGACGGCCGGATCGACCTGCTCGTCGCCGACATGCAGTTCACGACCCACGAGATGGACCATCGCGGGCCGGCGGACGACCGTTCCCGCACGCCCGAGCCGCCCGACGACTCGCCGGTGGCGCCGAAATATCATCGCAGCGCGCTCCTGCTGAACACGGGCATCGGCCGCTGCTGTGAGGCCGCCTACCTCGCCGGCATCGCCGCCACGGACTGGACCTGGTCGGTGCGTTTCGAGGACCTCGACAACGACGGCCGGCTCGACCTGTTCGTCGCCAACGGCATGAACAAGGAGGAAAACTCCGACGTGAATGCGCGCATGATGAAGGCGGAAACCACCGCCGCGCGCATCCAGATCATGCGCGAAAGCCCGTCGGTCCCGGAAAAGAACTTCGCTTTCCGCAACCTGGGCCAGCTGGAGTTCCAGGACGTGAGCGCTGCGTGGGGGCTGGATCAGAAGACGATCAGCTTCGGCGCGGCCTTCGGCGATCTCAGCGGCGACGGCAACCTGGATCTCATCTACACGAATTATCAGGCGGGCGCGACGTTGCTCGCGAACCGGAGCAGCACCGGACATCGGATCGAGATCGACCTGCGCGGCACGGTCTCCAACCGCTTCGGGATCGGCTCGGTCGTGCGGATCGAGACCGCCTCCGGCGTACAGGTGCGGCAGCTCTGGCTCGGTCGCGGGTACATGTCGAGCAGCGAACCGATGGTGCACTTCGGACTGGGTGCTGACGCCGCGATCAAGCGGCTGACCGTCTCCTGGCCCAGCGGTCACGTGCAGGTGTTCGACAACCTGCCGGTCGACCGCCGGTTCACGATCACCGAGCCATCACTGCCGGCCACGCTTCCCAGCGCAGTCGCGGAGAGGACCGCCGGCGACTTTGCCGAGGTTAGCGGAGCACTCGGGCTCTCGCTCCGGAGCCGCGAGGAGGCCGTGGACGAGAATTCGATCCAGCGGCTGCTGCCGGTCCGGCTGAACCGGCGTGGTCCGGCGCTGGCGGTCGGCAGCGTGGCCGACGGCGAGCGCGACGCGGTGGTGCTCGCCGGTACGACCGTTGATCCGTTGCGGCTTCTGCGACCGAGCGCCACGGACGCGTACACGGTCACGACTCCGCTTCCTTCCGGCCCCGCTGCACCGGCCGACGACGGGCCGGTCCTGCTCTTCGATGCCGACGGCGACGGGCACAACGATCTGCTGGTCACCCGCGGCGGGAACAGTCTTCCGGCGGACGCCCTCGAGTACCAGCCGAGGCTGTTCCTGAACGATGGCCGCGGGAACTTCCGGCCCGCACCGGCCGACGCGCTGCCGGCGCTGGCGATCAACGCCGGAGCGGTGGCCGCGGCGGACTTCGACCGCGACGGCCGGCTCGACCTTTTCATCGGCGGGCGTGTCGTCTCCGGCCAGTACCCGGTTGCGCCGCTGAGTGCGCTCCTCGCCAACCGCGGCGGCCGCTTCGAGGATGTCACCGACGCGATCGCCCCCGGCCTGCGCACCGTCGGCATGGTCACCGCCGCCCTGTGGAGCGACGTCGATGGCGACGGCTGGCCCGACCTGTTGCTGACGCTCGAATGGGGCGAGGTGAAGTATTTCCACAACAACAATGGCAAGGCCTTCGAGGACTGGAGCGAGCGGGCCGGCTTCGCCGCCGCGGGAACCGGCTGGTGGACCTCGCTTGCCGCCGCCGACTTCAACGGCGACGGCCGGATGGACTACGTCGTCGGCAACGTGGGACTGAACACCCAGTACCGGGCGGACCCGAAGCATCCGGCGCTGCTCTTCTCCGGCGACTTCAAGGGCGACGGCTCGAACCAGCTCGTCGAGGCGTACTACGAAGGCGACCGGCTCTACCCCTGGCGCAGCCGCAAGGACCTGGGGTCGGCGATCCCCTCGATCCTCAAGCGGTATTCGCGCAACGACTATTACGCCCGGGCGACCCTGGCCGAGATCCTCGGTCCGGAGAAACTCGCCGCCGCCGAACGCTTCGCCGCGACCGAACTGCGCAGCGGAGTCTTTTTGAGCCAGCCCGACGGCACGTACCGGTTCGAACCGCTGCCCCGGCTGGCGCAGATCGCTCCCCTGGACGGGATCGTCACCGGCGACTTCGACGGCGACGGCCATGCCGACATCTACGCCGTCCAGAACTCCTACGCCCCGAATCCCTCGGTCGGCCGCTTCGACGGGGGACTGAGCCAGTTGCTCCGCGGCGACGGCCACGGGCACTTCACTCCGGTTCCTCCGGCCGAAAGCGGTCTCGTCGTTCCGCACGACGCGAAGGCGCTTGCCGTCCTCGATCTCGACCAGGACGGCTGGCCCGATTTCCTTGTCAGCCGCAACAACGACACGACCCTCGCCTTCCGCAACCGCGGGGTCGCCGGCCGGCACTCGCTGCGGGTTCAGCTGCGCGGCCCCGGCGGCAACCCGACCGCGGTCGGCGCGCGGCTCACCTGCGAACTCGCCGACGGCTCGACCGAGACGGCCGAGGTGGCCGCCGGCTCCGGCTACTACAGCCAGTCCTCCGCCGCCGTCTTCTTCGGCTATCCCGACGCCAATCCGCCGAAACACCTTCGCGTTCGCTGGCCCTCCGGCGCCACGTCCTCCCACAATGTGCCCGCCGGCGCCACAGCCCTGACCTTCTCCGCACCGTCGCCATCGCAACCGTGATCACGCCGTTACCTTCGCCTCTTCGTGCAATAACCCGGCTCCGCGCCTGGGCGCTCGTCCGCCGGAGCGCCGCGGCCGGACTGGTTTGCGCCACACTTGTTCTTCGCGGTGCCGAACCGGCCGCAAATCCGCCCGGACAGCCGCTGGCGCCGCTTTCGGGCCCGCGTGGGAAAACCATGTTTGTCCGGCTTTCACCGGAGCAGACGGGCGTGAGCGTGGAAAATCGTTACGCGGATCCCAAGATGTGGGCGGATAAGTATCAGGAGTTCGCGGTCGGTGCGATGGGCAGCGGCGTCGCGATCGGTGACTACGATGGCGATGGCCGTCCCGACATCTTCGTCGTCAGCAAGACCGAGAGCTGCCGGCTGTTTCGAAATCTCGGCGGATTCAAGTTCGAGGACGTCACCGAAAAGGCCGGTGTCGGCGATCATGGCAACGACGCGAAAATCTGGAAGCAAGGCGCGACGTTCGTCGACGTGAACAACGACGGGCTGCTGGACATCTACGTCTGCCGGTTCGACGCGCCCAATCTCCTCTACATCAACCAGGGCGACGGCACGTTCAAGGAGATGGCGCACGCCTACGGGCTGGACGTGAAGGATGCCAGCGGCATGGCGTGCTTCTGCGACTACGATCGCGACGGCTGGCTCGACGTGTACATTGCGACGAACCTCCTGAACATCGCGGAGCACCCGCGCGGCCAGCGCGGATACCTGTTTCACAACAATCGGAACGGCACGTTCACCAACGTGACCGATCAGGCGGGAATCAGCGGCGAAAGCCAGACCCATTCGGCGACCTGGTGGGACTACGACAACGATGGCTGGCCCGACCTCTACGTCGCAAACGACTTCGGCGTGCCCGACAAACTCTACCACAACAACCGCGACGGGACCTTCACCGACGTGCTGGACCGCGTGCTGCCACACACCTCGTTCTCGTCGATGGGCTCCGACCAGGGCGACGTGAACAACGACGGACGGATCGATCTGCTCGTCGCCGACATGGCCATGAGCACGCACGAAATGGACCAGCGCGGCATGGTCAACCAGCGCGGAAACGCCCGCGACCCGGCCGATGGCTCCATGGTGGCTCCGAAGTACCAGCGCAGTGCGCTTTTCCTCAACACCGGCGTCAATCGCTGCCTCGAGGCTTCGTTCCTCGCCGGGATTTCGGCGACGAACTGGACCTGGTGCCCGCGATTCGAGGACCTGGACAATGATGGCCGGCTGGACCTGTTCGTGACCAACGGCATGAACCGCGAGCAAAACAACATCGACCTGCTCGCCCGGACCATGGTTGCCGAGTCGGTGGCCGAGCGGATTCAGATCATGCGCTCCAGTCCGGTGCTGAAGGAGGCGAACATGGCTTTCCGGAATCTCGGCGACCTGCGCTTCGAGGAGGTCGGCCGGGCCTGGGGCTTGGATGAGAAAGGCGTGAGCTTCGGCGCGGCGTTCGGGGACCTCGACGGCGACGGCGATCTGGACCTCGTCTACGTCAATTACCAGGACAACGTCAGCGTGCTGCGCAACGACTCCGACACGGGGCACCGGGTGATCTTCGACCTGCGCGGCGCCGAGTCCAATCGCTTCGGGATCGGCTCGGTCGTCCGGATCGAAACGGCTTCCGGCGTGCAGGTGCGGCCGCTCGTGCTCGCCCGCGGCTACATGTCGAGCAGCGAACCGATGGTGCACTTCGGACTGGGTGACGACACCGTGATCAAGCGGCTGACCGTCTCCTGGCCCAGCGGTCACGTGCAGGTGTTCGACAACCTGCCGGTCGACCGCCGGTACACGATCACCGAGCCGGCCACACCGGCGCCACCGCTGTCAAAAGAACCAAGCCGGCCGGCCGAAGGGCAGTTCGCCGACGTGAGCCGGGCCGCCGGTCTCGCCCTCGCCTCGCACGAGGAGCCGGTCGACGAACTTTCCGTGCAGCCGTTGCTGCCGATCCGGCTGAACCGGCGCGGTCCGGCGCTGGCGGTCGGCAGCGTGGCCGACGGCGAGCGCGACGCGGTGGTGCTCGCCGGTACGACCGTTGATCCGCTGCGGCTTCTCCGGCCGAGCGGCTCGGAGGCGTACACCGTCACGACTCCGCTTCCCTCCGGCCCCGCGGCCCCGGCCGACGACGGGCCGGTCCTGCTCTTCGATGCCGACGGCGACGGGCACAACGATCTCCTGGTCACCCGCGGCGGGAACAGTCTTCCGGCGGACGCCCCCGAGTACCAGCCGAGGCTGTTCCTGAACGATGGCCGCGGGAACTTCCGTCCCGCGCCGGCCGACGCGCTGCCGGCGCTGGCGATCAACGCCGGAGCGGTGGCCGCGGCGGACTTCGACCGCGACGGCCGGCTGGACCTTTTCATCGGCGGGCGTGTCGTCTCCGGCCAGTACCCGGTTGCGCCGCTGAGTGCGCTCCTCGCCAACCGCGGCGGCCGCTTCGAGGATGTCACCGACGCGATCGCCCCCGGCCTGCGCACCGTCGGCATGGTCACCGCCGCCCTGTGGAGCGACGTCGATGGCGACGGCTGGCCCGACCTGTTGCTGACGCTCGAATGGGGCGAGGTGAAGTATTTCCACAACAACAATGGCAAGGCCTTCGAGGACTGGAGCGAGCGGGCCGGCTTCGCCGCCGCGGGAACCGGCTGGTGGACCTCGCTTGCCGCCGCCGACTTCAACGGCGACGGCCGGATGGACTACGTCGTCGGCAACGTGGGACTGAACACCCAGTACCGGGCGGACCCGAAGCATCCGGCGCTGCTTTTCTCCGGCGACTTCAAGGGCGACGGCTCGAACCAGCTCGTCGAGGCGTACTACGAAGGCGACCGGCTCTACCCCTGGCGCAGCCGCAAGGACCTGGGGTCGGCGATCCCCTCGATCCTCAAGCGGTATTCGCGCAACGACTATTACGCCCGGGCGACCCTGGCCGAGATCCTCGGTCCGGAGAAACTCGCCGCCGCCGAACGCTTCGCCGCGACCGAACTGCGCAGCGGAGTCTTTTTGAGCCAGCCCGACGGCACGTACCGGTTCGAACCGCTGCCCCGGCTGGCGCAGATCGCTCCCCTGGACGGGATCGTCACCGGCGACTTCGACGGCGACGGCCATGCCGACATCTACGCCGTCCAGAACTCCTACGCCCCGAATCCCTCGGTCGGCCGCTTCGACGGGGGACTGAGCCAATTGCTCCGCGGCGACGGCCACGGGCACTTCACTCCGGTTCCTCCGGCCGAAAGCGGTCTCGTCGTTCCGCACGACGCGAAGGCGCTTGCCGTCCTCGATCTCAACCAGGACGGCTGGCCCGATTTCCTTGTCAGCCGCAACAACGACACGACCCTCGCCTTCCGCAACCGCGGGGTCGCCGGCCGGCACTCGCTGCGGGTTCAGCTGCGCGGCCCCGGCGGCAACCCGACCGCGGTCGGCGCGCGGCTCACCTGCGAACTCGCCGACGGCTCGACCGAGACGGCCGAGGTGGCCGCCGGCTCCGGCTACTACAGCCAGTCTTCCGCCGCCGTCTTCTTCGGTTATCCCGACGCCAATCCGCCGAAACACCTTCGCGTTCGCTGGCCCTCCGGCGCCACGTCCTCCCACGAGGTGCCGGCCGGCGTCACCACGCTGGCGCTCGCCGCACCCGGCTCCTGATCACCGGCCTTCCAGCCGGTCCAGCAACGTGAGATTTCTCCGCGCGTCCTCGTAGTTCGGATCCAGCTCGAGCGCCTTCTCCCAGTGCTTTCGCGCGTCGGCCATCCGATGCTGCCGCGCGTACAAAACCGCCAGGTTGTTGTGGGCGGAGGCAAGATCGGGCTCGAGCCGCAATGCCGCTTCATATTCCAGCACGGCCTGCGACTCCCGACCGGGCAGTTTCGACAACGTGTCGGCCAGCGCCTCGTGCAACCCGGGCCGGACGGGATCGAGTCGCACCGCCTCGGCGTAGTGAGCCACCGCTTCCGGTCCACGCCCCGGCAGTCGCGCCAACTGCGCCGCCAGCGCGGCATGCGCGTCGGCATAGCCGGGATTGAGGCGGAGCGCGTCGGCGTACTGCGCAAGCGCCTCCGGCATCCGGTTGGGCAGCGCCGCCAGCGCATTCGCCAGGTTGTAGTGAACGCCCGCGACGTTCGGATCGATTCTCACGGCTGCCTCGTAATGCTCCACCGCCTCGGGCAGCCGATCGGGAATCTTCGCCAGCAGATTTGCGAGAGCGACGTGCGCATTCGCAAATGAGGGATCGAGCAGCAACGCCGCCCGGTACTGTTCCACCGCCTCGGGCGTCCGGCCCGGAAGCGTCGCGAGGACGTTCGCCAGGTTGTAATGCGCCACCGCGTACCCCGGATCGAGTTGCAGGGCCCGCTCGTACTCGATCACCGCTTCCGTTTCGTGACCGGGCCGATCCGCGAGAAAATTACCGAAGTTGTAGTGCAGCTCGGCCGAATCCGGCTTCAGCCGCAGCGCCGCCGCATACTGTGTCAGCGCCTCGGTCTGGCTGCCGGGCGTTTTCGCGAGTTCCACCGCGAGATTCCCGTGCGCCTCGGCATAGTCGGGCTGAAGGCGAATCGCCTCCTGGTATTGTGCGATCGCGTCCGCCGACCGTCCCGGCAGCTTTGCCAGCTCGACGCCGAAATTGTTGTGCGCCTCGGGATAATCGGGCCGGAGTCTGAGCGCCGCCTCGTAATGGGCGATCGCCTCGGCCTGACGACCCGGAGTTTTCGCCAGATGCGTCGCCAGATTGTTGTGCGCCATCCAGCAGGCGGGATTTCGCGCCAGCGTCGTGCGATAAAGGGTCTCCGCATCGCGGTACATCCGGCTCTCCCGATGGCTGGAGACTCCCAGGATCCCGACCACGGCCCCCACAGCGGTCCAGCCGGCCACCCGCATGGCCGACGACGCTTTCGCGAGCAACCCGGCCGTCCCAGCCGCGACGGTCGCGAAAAACCCGATGCTGGCGAGATACTGGAAGTGGTCGGCGACGTACGAGAAGAGGAACGGATAGACGTTGAAGAATCCGAGCGCCGGGAAGAGCGAGCCGACGAAAAACAGCCAGCCCGCCAGCGGTCCGCGCCAACGCCGCCGGATGGCCCACAAACCGCCGGTGACGGCTATGACTCCGAGCAGCCAGCCATACCAATGCGTCGCCTGCCGGGCCACGTCCCACCGGGGATAGACGAACATCAGATCCGCGGGCCAGAGTAGCTTGCCGAGGTAGAACCAGACGACACGGCCCGCCAGCAGCAGCCGCTGCCCGGCCGAGAGGCTGAACTCGGCCCCGGATGCGCCGATCAACGCGCGCTCGACCCACGCGGTGAACAGGCCGGCGCCGATGGCGATGGCGAACCACGGGGCCAGCGGAAGCCCATCGCGCCGCCAGGAGAGCCGGCCATTCCTCCACCACAGGATCACGAGCAGAGCGGCCGGCAGGGTCGCGGTGACGCTCTTGGTGCCCAACGCCAGCACGAAAAGTCCGAGCGACCCCACGTAGGTGGCCAGTCTCCGTGTCTCCACAAAGCGGAGATACGCCAGCGCGGAGAGCAGGTAGAAAAACAGCGACAGGGTGTTCTTCTGTTCGGAAATCCACGCCACCGATTCCACCCCCACCGGATGCGCCGCGAACAGCGCCGCCGCCAGCCACGCCGAGCCCGCCGGCATGACCGGCGCCTGCCCACCCGCACCCACCGCCCGCGAACGCCACAGCCGGCCCAGGATCAGCGCGAGCAGGCACGCCGAGCCGGCGTGCAGGAAAATGTTGACGAGGTGGTAGCCGAGGGTGGCCTCGCCCCACAGCCGGTGCTCGAGCCAAAACGCGCTGTGCAGGACCGGATAATACTGCTGCGTCGCATGCAGGTCCGACCAGATGCGGCCCAATCCCGTCCACGTTGCCAGCTCCGGCGTCGTGACGTGCGCCTGATCGTCCCAGAGCATCCCGCCCCGCAGCGCCGGCCAGTAGCATGCGAATACGAAGGCGAAGACCGCGAGCGCCGCGATCCAGGGCGCCGTCCGCTCGGCAGCGCGTGCTCGTTCACCTTCCATTCGCACAGCCTATCGGGTGCGCGGAGACCAGATCAACCCCTCGCTTCGGCGGCAGGTTGTCCGCCCCCGCTACCGGGTTCCCATCGAGTCGAGCAGCTCGAGATTGCGGCGCGCATCGGAGAACCCCGGGTTCAGCTCGAGCGCCCGCCGCCAGTGTCGCCGCGCCTCGTCGGGGCGCCCGTGCTGCGCGTAGGCGATCGCCAGACTGTTGTGCGCCTCCACGAACGAGGGATCGAGACGCACCGCCGCCTCGAGATGGGCGATCACGTCGGCTTCCCGTCCCGGCACCGTCGAGAGTCGCTCCGCCAGCAGGTAGTGCACCGGCGCCGAAGCGGGATTGATCCGCAGCGCCTGTTCGTACCAGGCCAGCGCTTCCGGCAGCCGGTCCGGCATCGTCGCGAGCGCATTGGCCAGATTGACGCAGGCATCGGCGAAATCCGGCTGCAGCGCCAACGCCTCCTGGTATTCGGCCACGGCGTCCGGCATCCGGCCGGGAAGCATCGCGAGCGTGTTCGCCAGGTTGTAGTGGATCTGCGCGACCCGGGGCTGCAGCTGCAGCGCCGCAGCATAGTGCGGCAGGGCCTCGGTCCGCCGGCCGGGCAGCGTGGCGAGGAGGTTCGCCAGGTTGACCTGCGCTCCGATCTGCGCCGGATCCAAGCGAAGGGCCCGTTCGTAGCTGGCGATCGCCTCGGCGGCGCGACCGGGAATCGTCCCGAGCGCATCGCCGAGATGGACGTACGCTTCGGCATCGTCGGGCCGGAGTTCGAGCGCCCGGCGGTAATGGGTCAGGGCTTCCGGCATCCGGCCGGGAATTGCCGCCAGCGCATTCGCCAGGTTCAGATGAAACTTCGCCTCGTCCGGTTTCAGCTCGAGCGCCCGTAGATAGTGCCCAATCGCCTCGTTCAGCCGCCCCGGTTGGTGCGCCAGCAGGAAACCCAGGTTGTTCTCGGCGAACCAGCTGCCCGGATCCCGCTGCAACGTGGCGCGATACAGCGTCTCCTCATCGCGATAAATCCGGCTTTGCCGGTGCGCCAGAAAGCCGAGGCCCGCCAACCCCAGCAGGCAAACCGTCCAGCCGGCCGCCCGCGCCGGTGGGGGCATCCGGGCCAGCGCCGCGGCGGCCGCAAATCCCGCCAGCGCGATCACGCCCGCACTGGCGAGGTACTGGAAATGATCGGCAACGAAGGAATACCGGAACGGGTAGACATTGAAGAAACCAAGCGCCGGGAAAAGCGATCCGCCGAATAACAACCAGCCCGCCAGCGGTGCGCGAAAGCGTCCGCGCAGCCGCCAGAGCAGCGCGGTCACGGCGAGCACCGCCGCAACGCTGGCCCAGCCCCGCGCCGCGTGCGCCGCGAGGTCCCAGCGCGGATAGACGAAACTGAGATTCACGGGCCAGAGCAGCTTGCCGAGGTAGAACCAGATCGCCTGGCCGGCGAGCAGCACCCTCTGGCCGGCCGGAAGGTCGAACCGGCCACCCTCCGCGCCGACCACCGTCCGCTCGACCCACGCAGTGGTCAGCCCGGCGGCGACTCCGATGAGAAACCATGGAGCCAGCGGCAGGACATCCCGCCGCCACGACAGCCGTCCGCGCTGCCACCACACCATGACCAGCAGCGCCGCCGGGAGCGTCGCGGTGACGGTCTTTGCGCCGAGCGCCAGCGCATACAGCACCAGGGCGATCGCATACGGCGCCGCGGTGCGTTTCGCGGCAAAACGCAGATACGCGAGCGCCGAGAGCAGATAGAGCGTGAGCGACAGCGTGTTTTTCTGTTCCGAGATCCAGGCAACCGACTCGACCGCGACGGGGTGAACAAGGAACAGCAGCGCTGCCAGCCATTCGGCCCCCGGCGGCCACGCGTCCACCGCGCCGGACCCGCCCGCTGGTCGAGAACACCACAGCCGTCGCAGCACCAGCGCCAGCAGGCAGGCCGAGGTCGCATGCAGGAGTACGTTCACCCAATGGTAGCCAGCGGCCGCATCGCCCCACAGCCGGTGCTCGAACCAGAACGCAGTGTGCAGGACCGGATAGTATTGCTGCGTCGCCTGCACATCGGTCCAGATCCGCCAAAGTCCGCTCCACGACCGCAATTCCGGCCGGGTGACGTGCGCGCTGTCGTCCCAGACAAACCCGGCGCGAAGCGCGGGCCAGTAGCAGGCGAGTGCGACCACAACGATCGCACCCGCCATCAACCACGAGCGTCCGCGAGCGGCGCCTCCGATGACCACGGGATTCGTGCCCGTCCTTTCCTGCATGCGCGGGCTCACTTTGCCGGAAGGTTCTGCAGCAGCTGCAGGTTCCGACGCGGATCGGCGTAGTTGGGGTCCAGCTCGAGCGCCCGCAGCCAGTGTTTCCGGGCGTCGGCCAGACGACCGGCGCGGGCGTAGATCACGGCGAGATTGTTGTGCGCCTCGGCGTTGTCGGGCTGCAGCCGCAGGGCTTCCTCGTAATGCGCCTGCGCCTCGGCTTCGCGGCCCGGCAGCAGCGACAACTGCATCGCCAGATCGTAGTGCGCCTCGGCGAAATCCGGCGCGATGCGTAGCGCGTCTTCGTAATGCCGCAGGGCCTCGTCCACGCGATCGGGCATGGTCCCGAGAAGATTGGCGAGATTCAGGTGAGCCTGCGCAAACCGCGGCTTGATCCGCAGCGCCCTTTCGTAGTGCGCGATCGCCTCCCGAACCCGGCCCGGCAGCGGCGCAAGCGCATTGGCGAGATTATACTCCGCCTCGGCATAATCCGGCCGGATCCGGATCGCCTCGCGATAGTGGTCCAACGCCTCCGGCAGCCGCCCCGGAATCCCCTTCAAGGTATTGGCGAGATTGACGTGCGCTTCCGGGTAGTCGGGCCGGATGCGCAGCGCCCGCTCATAGTGGGTGACCGCCTCGTTCGCGCGACCGGGTTCCCCGGCCAGCATGAACGCGAGGTTGTTCTCCGCCAGCCAGCAGCCCGGGTTCCGCGCCAGCGTCGTCCGATAAAGCGTGTCGTCGTCGTGAAACATCGCGCTGTGTCGCCAGCTCGCGACGCCAAACAGCGCGACGACGCCCGCCGCGGCGGCCAGCGCCAACGCGCGCCACGGCGGCGCCAGCCGGTCGTGCCATTGCATCAGTGCGGCTCCAACGAACGCCAGCGGCGCCAGGTCGGCCAGATACTGCCAGTGATCCCAGACGAACGAGTAGCGCGCACCGTACAGATTGACGAATCCCAGCACGGGAAACAGGGAGCCGACGAACAGCAGCAGTGCGGCGAGCGGTGCCCGCGAGCGACGGCGAACGCTCCAAAGTCCCGCCGCGAGGGCGACCACTCCCAGCGGGAAAAGCCACTGCCACGGATCCCGGGGATCCACCTGCCACCGCGGATAGATGAAGTTCAGATCGAACGGCCAGACCAGTTTTCCCAGATAGAACCAGATCGCGCGACCCGCCACGAGGAGCCGGGCGATTCCCGGCGGCGCGAAGTCCGTGCCCTGCGCTCCGACGTAGCGCTGCTCCACCCAGCTGCTGAACACGCCGGCTGCAGCGCCGAGCAGAAGCCAGGGAACCAGCGGCCTCACCTCGCCTTTCCACGTGAGCCGGCCGCGTTTCCACCAAAGGACAACCCACAGCGCCGCGGGGAGTGTCGCGGTCACGGTCTTGCAGAACAGCGAAAGCGCGAACAGCACCAGCCCCGCGACGTAGGGCCCAGGCCGGAGGTTCTCGTCGAACCGCAGGTAGGCCAGCGCCGAGGCGAGGTAGAACACGGTCGATAGGGTGTTTTTCTGCTCGGTGATCCAGGCCACCGATTCCACGTGCACCGGATGGAGCGCGAAAAGCAGCGCGGCGAGCCACGCGCCCCGGATCGCCAGCCGTCGCAGCAGCAGCGCGAACAGGATCGCGGCCGCCGCGTGGAGCAGCAGCGTGACGACATGGTAGCCCAGCGGGTCGTCGCCGAAAATCCGGTGCTGCACCCAAAATGCGCTGTGCAGCAGCGGATAATACTGTTCGGTCGCTCCCAGCTCGGTCCAGATCCGCTCGAGCCCGGCGACCGGCTGTAGGGCCGGCGCGGTGACGTATTCGCTGTCGTTCCAAATGAACTGCCCCCGCAGCGCGCCGGCGTAGCACAGCAGCACGGCGGCGACCAGCACCGCCGCCAGCGCCGTTTCCCTCCAGCGATTTGTCGCCGTCGCGGCCGCGGTCTCCATCGGCTCAGGTTGGGTTCGGCCCGGCGGGCATTCGCCCACGGCTAGGGCAGATCGCGGCCGAAGTGCTGCCGGTAGGCGTCGCGCAACGAGGTCACCGTGTGCGGTGGCGTGCGCGGCTGGCGCCGCACGTGATCCCACCACGCCAGCGCGCCGCGCTCGTCCCCTTTGCTGATGGCATCGAACATCAGGGTGGCCAGCGCCAGCGGGTGCTCGGGCTGTTTCTCGAGCGCGGTGTGCAACGCGGCCAGCGCCTCGTCAGAGCGATTGACGGTGAACAGCACGCTGGCCATTTCCACCAGCGGTCCGGCCTCGCTCGGCTGCAGCCGGTACGACTCGCGAAACTCGTTGATCGCCTCCTCGCGCATTCCCGCCGTGTTCAACCGGCGCGCCTGCTCGAGGTGCAGGCTGGCCGACTCCGGGCAGTTCGCGAGCCCGGCGGCCAGTGTCCGGCCGGCCGTATCCTTTTCGCCCATGGACGTCAGCAGCTGGTAAAGCAGCAGCCAGGCATCCCGATCCGTCGGCGTCAGCCGGACCGCCTGTTCGAGCTGCTCCCGGGCCGCGGGATAATCGGGCACGTGCGACAGCATCAATCCCAGCTGCCGGTGATACGAACCCGTGTTCGGCGCCAGGGCCACCGCCCGCTGCAACAGGTGCATCGCGGTGGCGGGGTCGCCAGCCATGTTGGTGACCACGGCCGCCACGCTGAGCCGATACGCATCGTAGCAATCCTCCCGGAGCGCATCCAGCCAGGGATCCGCCAGGTCGCTGAACTCGCGGCGGCCGATCTGCAGCTTGATCGCGTCGGCCTCGCCCTGTTCGCCGGCGTGCTCGTGCACGGTCACCATCAGCGAGAGCGCGCCGATGAATTCCGGGCTCACCGCCAGCGCCCGCTGGAGATAGGCGCGGGCCTTCGTCCAGTCGTTGTTGGCGACGGCGCAACGCGCGAGGCCCAGCAGCGCGTACGGGTGATCGCCGTGTCGCGCCACCACCTGGCCGTACACCTGCACCGCCTGGTTCGTGTGACCGGCCTTCAGCAGGGCGTCGCCCAGCCGCACCTGCGCCGGCGCGTAATCCGGCGCCAGGGCAGCCGCCCGGCGAAACAGCGGCGCCGCTTCATCCGGCTGGCCGAGGCCCGCCAGGATGTTCGCGTGCAGGTGAAACCATCGGGCGTCACCCGGTTCGCAGACCTCGAGCGCCTGGTCGCAGGCGAGGGCCTCGTCGAAGAACGCGTTGGCCTGGTAGAGCCGGCTGAGCTCGGCCAGCGCCGGAAGCGGGCGCAGCCAGCGGCGCGCACGCTGGTCGGCCTCCTGGATGCGGTCCTGCAACTCGGGAGGCCAGGTGCTCACGTCGGGCGGATCTGGTATCCGCGCCGCGATGACCTGGTGGACGTGCCAGGTGCGCACGCCGAACCACCCGACCGCGGCCACCGCGAGCAGCCCCACCCCCGCGAAAATGCGGCTCCGAAGCTTCATGGCTTGCGGTTGGGGTGCCACAGCGTCACGCGGCTCATGCGGTCGAACGGCGGATACGAATAAAACCCGACCGTCACGATCGAGGGGCGGCCCGAGCCGTCCATGTCGGCGGCCGCGCACGAGATCAGCTGGGTCGGCTCGTAGGCGAGGATGTGCGGTGTGAAGTTCATCCGCCCATCGTTCATGAACGCCACGATGGAGATCGCCTTCGGCTTCGTCCAGTCGTTGAACGCGCTCGTGCACAGGATGTCGATCGCCCCGTCGCCATCGAGATCGACGCCAATCGGGCTGTAGGCCCCGGGCATGTTGGCCACGCGGTGAAAACGGAAGAAGCCGCCACCACGGTTCTCGAGCCACTGCACGCCGTGCCAGGGCCGGTCGCCGGGATCGGCATAGGCGAACCCGTCGCCATTCGTGTAGAGCACGTCCGGCTTACCGTCGCGGTTCAGGTCGCAGAGGCTGATGCCGCTGCTCCCGTAGTCCTCGTTGGTGGAGCCAAAGATGATCTTGTTGGTGAAGTTTCCGTGCCCGTCGTTTTCGAACAGGTAGATCTCCTCCCACTGCTGCGACACCAGCGCGACGATGTCGGGCGTCCCGTCGCCGTTCATGTCCGCCACGCACACGTTGATCGTGCCGGACAGGTTCAGGAGAATGTGGCTCTTGAACTGCCAGTTGCCCAGGTTCTCCATCCACCGGATCTCGCCCTGATCGTAGCCGAACTGGCCGACTGCGAGGTCGAGCTTGCCGTCGCCGTTGAAATCGCCGGCCCGGACGTCCGTCACCCGCGCGATGTTCTCCGCCACAACGTGCTTCGTGAAATGCTGGTGCCCATCGTTCTCCAGGATGACCACGGACCCGATCTTGTCGTTGTTCGGGAATACCTCGCCCATGCATGCGACCAGCAGGTCGAGATCGCCGTCGCCGTCGATATCCACGGCCTCGACGTGCACGATGCCGGGCAGCCCGTCCATGATCGTGCTCTCCTCGTATTTCCCGGGCGACACCTGGCGGACCCAGATCAGGGCATTCAGCTTGTCGTCGCAGGCCAGCACGTCGGGCAGGCCGTCCTGATCGAGGTCGGCGATCGTCACGTGCGAGAGCCAGGGTTTGCCTTCCACCGGCCGCCCGATCGCCTGCGGCGTGTAGCGATCGAGCGACTCGACGTACGCGGCCTTGGACGGCTTGGCCCGCGTTTCCGTCCGGTCAGCCCCGCATCCGGAAGCCAGGAGCAGTACCCCCAGCCATGGCGCCGCGCCAAGCAGCGCGTCGCGAATCGAGCCCGGATTCATACGTCGGCAATTTCGTACTTTAACCGCCGTGCGCAAAGCAACCTGAATTCCCGTCCGCGACCGCCAAAAAGATGGCCCGGCGGCTTGCGCCACCGGGCCATTGAAATGACTGCGGGCCGAAGCGTCAGCGCCTCGGCACGACAGCGAACTCAGAAGTCAATCGAGTTGGTCAGATCCCACGTCATGCCCTGCTGGATGCGGGACAACGCGAGGGTGCCATCCGGCTGGTAGCGTACGGGCGTCAGCTTGGTGCTTTCGCCGACGTCGCGCACGTTGAGCTGGATGCGCCAGTTGAGGTTGCGATTGATCTTTCGTTGATAGCCGAGCCACAGGTCGTAGTGGCTGTCGTTCGGCCCCATCAGCGGCTGGCTGACGTCGAGCGTGCCGAGCGTCGCGTCGTACCGGTAACCGAGGATACGGCCGGCCTCGATGCGGACGCCGCCACCGACGAACGCGCCCTTGATCACACCGCGGTCGAAGTTGTAGGTCGTGACCGCGTTGAATCTCCACTTGGAGACCTCAGGCGTGGACTGGCCGGCCGCTTTCGCGGAGACCAGGTACGGGTTGTACACGTTGCGAACCCAGTCGGGTCCGATCGGCGTGCCGCCGACGCCCCAGAGGCGGAGCTGTCCGCCCGGACCCTGGAAGAACGCCAGGTTGTCGGCCATGAACTTCACCGTCGCGGGATCGATGTTGTTCTTGCTCGCATCGGTCTTCGCGTAGTTGACCGTGAGGTTCCAGTTCTTGATCGGCTGGGCCGAGAGTTCGATTTCGGTGCCCTTCGAGATGTTGTCCACTGTCGAGACCGAGTTGATCGCACCAGGCTGCTGCTGACCGACCGGGTTCGACGCGAAGTTCACGAACGCATCGGCGAGCCGTCCGGACGCGTGCGCCTTCGCCGGGTTGATGGACGGATTGATGCCGAAGTAGTTGAAGAAGTTGTCCGACACCGGAAGCGCCAGCCATGCCGCCACGATCGCCTTTTCCTGGGTGTACTGGGTCGAAGCGAGGAAGGCAGGAGACGTCGGGGAGGCAGCCGCCGCCAGGGTGGCCGCGTCCGCACCGTTGCTCGACAGATCCTGGTACAGGTAATTCCAGTTGTTGCTGGATGAACTAGCGGGACCGAACGTGCCGCGGAGACCTTCGTCGAGGTTGGCCGCGTAGCCATAGCCCCAGGCGGGAGCAGCCCAGAGCCAGTACCCGTTGTTGCCCAACCCGGCGATGGAATTCCCCACCGTCACGTTGAACGTGGCGAAGTGCACCTGCGTCTCGTACCGGCCGACCTTCAGCGAGAGCTTGTCGTCCAGCGTGGTGACCGTGACGCCGTATTCCTTCGTGTTACCGGCGGGATTCGGGATCGTGTTGCCGGCCAGGTCGGTGCGCGGGGCATCGGCCTTGAAGTTCTGCGACTTGTCGTAGAACACGCTCAGCGTCGTGCCCCACGGAACGTGGGACATCAGCGCCTTCGGGAGGTGATAGACACCACCCCACGTGCGGCTCTGGCCGCTGATCGTCCGCTTCGAGGTCGCGTCGGTGCCGTAATTCAGCGCCGTGACGCCCGTGGCGCCGTCGACCGGCGCAGTGGTGGCGTAGTTCGTGATCGAATCCTTGCGCCAGCCAAACGTCAGCGCGAGGTCGCCATCGAGCAGGTAGCCCTGCCACGTGATGCCCTTCGACTCGTCGCGGAACTGCGTGTGCTGCCCACCCGTGACGAGGTCGGGGAACTGCTGCGGATTGTTGGCATTGAGCCAGGTGACCGGCGCGGAAGCCCAACCGACGTAGTTCGCCGGGTTGTTGTTCTGCGTGCTGTTGGTCAGCGCGCCCGTATCGGAATGGAAGTACTGATACGTCGCACCCGGATTCACGTACCCTGGATCGTTCGGGTTCGTCGGCTGGTTCCAGTGGGAATTGAAATACGTGACCGCCGAGTTGTTCGAGGGGGCGATCGTCGTCTGGATGTTGTTGAGATGCAGCCCCGACGCCGAGGAACGGTCGAACAGCGCCGGCCCGAGATAGTACACCCAGTCGAACTGGCGGGTGTTGCTGATCTTGATGCTCAGCTGATAATTGTTCATCGAGTTCCAGGTCGGGTCGGTCGCGAACTCGGACCAGCTCGTGCTCACCTGATCCTTGTGGTCGAGTTCGACCAGGCCGGTGATGACGTGCCGGCCGAGGATCTTCGCCACGGTCGGGTTGCTGATGTAGTCGGAAGCGCGCAGGTCGGCGAACGCCGTGAGACGCGAGCTGTCGCGTTTCGTGGTCGATTCCGAGTTGCTGCCGGCGGCCGAATTGGCCACCTCCGCCCGCCCGACGTTCGGGTTGTGCGCGCCGTTGGTCAGCGTCTCGTTGACGTCGACGTTGATGGCGTAGTTCGCACCCGACATGAAGCCCACCTGACCCTGCGTGTACTCCTGCCGGTCATAGACCGCCTCGAAGCCGACGCGCTCGTTCAGGAACGTCTGCGAGAGGGCAACGTTGTACGCATTCCAATTCTGCCATTCACGCTTGTTCGTGCCGTCGAGCAGCTTGTTGAAAAAGTCGAAGACGCTGCGATCGGAGAGCGTGACATCGGCATAGTAGCTGCCACCCACGATGCTGGAGGTGTTGGCCGCGTACAGATTGTAGTCCGGGATGCTGAGCGGCCGGTAATTCGGCAGGCCGCTGATCGTGGCGAAGCCACCTGAGGCCTGCGGAATTCCGACCACGCCGCTGGAGTTGATCGCCCAACCCTGGGTGATCTGACCCGCGATGACGTTCGTCGGAATGCCGCTGACCACGGACGGAGCCACGCCGGGAACGGTCGGAACGGCGCCGTTGAAATACGAAACGACGTCCGGCCAGTACGTGCGACCCTGCGCCCACGAACCCTTGTTGTAGGTGTTGTTGACCAAGGCGCTGTTCGCGCCCTGTCCGGGAAGCCACTGGTTGATCGTCTGCTTGTTGTAGGTCGAGAACCACGGGGTGATCTCGTCCGTCGGAGGCAGCGTGCGCGGATTGTTGGACTTCACCGTGCCATTCTCGTAGTTGGCCCGGATGGTCGTGTGGCTGTCCGCCTTGTTGAAGAGCTGCGGTTCAAAACGCAGGGCGCCGTAGAAACGGGTCGCGTTGTTGAACGCCGGCTCCTGCTGGAAGCGCTGGTGATCGTTCACCGCGGCGAAACGAACGGCCAGTTGCTTGGGCAGCACGACATAGTTGAAATCAACCAGGTTGCGCTGACTGCCGAAACTGCTGGTCCGGTTTTCGACCTTGTACGAGCTCTTGAACGCGGCGGTGTTCAGGCTGGTATTGATGATACCGGCCGGGCTGCCGACGCCGAACAGGATGGAGTTGGGTCCGCGCTGCAGGTCGACGCGTCCGACGTTGAAGCCATCCCACGGAATGTCCGTCAGGAAGTAGTCACGGGTGTTGTCCGCGGCGTCCAAACCACGCACGCGCGTGTTGGCGTCCGGATTCACCAGCGGTTCCGAATACACGGACTGGCCGCCCTGGCCGGAATAATTGCCGCGGAGTCCGCCGACTTCCGTGTTCGTGGTGTACACGAGGAGGTCCTGCGAATTTCGCGAAGCCGTATCCTGCAGGAACTGTTGCGTGACCACCGAAATGGCCGACGCGACGTCCTTCAAGTCGGTGCGCACGCGCGTACCGGCGAGAGTGGATTTGGCTTGGTAACTGTTGCTGTCTTCGGATGCGTCGACGACGAACGGAGACAACACGATCGGCTCTTCTTCAGCCGGACTGGCAGCGGTCGCCGCTGGGGCGGCCACGGTCTGGGCGCGTAATGCTGGTGCAGACACCAAGCAAAGCGCGGACGATGCAAACAATGCATGCGTCCACGCACTCGGGCGTTTCATAGGCATTTAGGGTGTTAGGGTGGGGACTCACGGCTCGAACCAACAGAGCCGTCGCCCTCCATACGTCGGCACGACGTCCGGGTGGAGCAGCACGCGGACTATATCGGGCGGCCCGGACTATGGGAATGAGTTTAGTTGCTCCTCAATTGAGTTCTGTTGCCGTGTTGCCGGTGCTCCGGAAAACGTTCAAAAAAACTCAACCTTCGATCCGGGCGACGCGGATGGTCGCGCCCCCTGCGGAAGTTAGTGCCGGGGATCGACTTTGGTCTGGACCTTCTTGCGGTAGGTCCCCGGCGACTCACCTGTTATCCGCTTGAACACCACGCACATGTATTCGACGTGCTCGAAGCCGGCCAGCTCTGCGATCTTCTTGAGCGGGAAGTCCGTTTCCAACAGCAATTGCCTGATCTTCGCTACCTGAACCCGCCTGATCTCAGCTTGGGGAGAACGCCCGATATAACGCCTGAATTTCTTTTCCAGCTGACTGCGTGATGCGAAGGCCTGTTTCAGCACGTCCTTGACCGCAATTCCGTGGCAGGCGTGGGCCCGGATATAGCTCAGGGCGGCCGCGACATTCTTGTCGCTCATCGCGAGTATATCCGTCGATTGGCGCGTGGCGACGCCGAGCGGCTCGACACGTTCGTCGATTTCACCGGTTTTTTCCCCGCGGATCATCTGCGCGAGGACTTCGGCGGCGCGGTAGCCCGACTGAAACGCATTCGCCACCACGCTCGACAGCGCCGGATCGGCGAGCTCGCACCGGATCGTGTCGTTGTTCGCGCCCAGCACGGCGACCTCCTCGGGCACCAACACCCCGGCATGCTGCGCGGCGCTCGCGACCTGCAGCGCCCGCAGGTCGTTGCACGCCATGATCGCCGTCGGCCTCTCCAGCCGGCGCAACCAACCGGTGAGCGCCGTGATCTGACGGGCGTCCCACAACGGCGTCAGGTCGCCGGGATACGCGACGTCGTGCACGTCACAGCCGTGGCCCGCGAGTTTCAGCGCCTCGACGAAGCCGTCGCGCCGCTCCCCGGACCAGCCTTGATCCGCGAAACCCGAAAATCCGAAGTGACGGAATCCACGTTCGAGAAAATGCTCCGCGCCGAGGTAGCCGAGCGCGAGATTGTCGGGCCGGATCTTCGGCACGCCGGGCGTCGGCGCGTTGTCGTTCACGTCGACGAGAGGTATCCGCAATTCGTGACACGCGGCGACGAGCGCAGGCGTCGTGTGCCGGCTGATGACACCGTGCCATTTCTTGGTCCGCAACCAAAGCGGATCGACCTCGGTCCGGGCCTCGTCGTCCAGGAACGCCGCCCACGATTGATGCGACCGTTCGTATTGGGCGATCCCCTTCAGCATGGCCGCGCACTCCTCGAAGCGCGTCATGAACACGAGCAGGACCTGGGGTTTCACGTCGCGAATGCTGGGTGCTCGTGCGAGCCGATGCAAGCCGACCAGCCGGCGCGGCGGCGCGAGGTTTGCGGGCGAAGACGTTCGCCACCGCTGTCCGCCGCGTGGCGCCACCGGCTGCGGCGAACGGGCCGCGCCCGGAGGAGCGCGGCTCCCCTCGCCGCTCGCCGATCAGACCTGTCCGCGCCGGGCTTCCAGCTGCCGCCGGATGTCCGTCATCTTGGCCGGGGTGAGCCCGAACCAGGCGAGCGCCACCATCGCGAGCACGAGACCGGCGATCGGGATCGCCGCGAGGAAGAACCGGATGTTGCTCAGCGCGCCCGGGATCTGATGCCCGCCCAGCTGCGCGTCGAAGCCGGTGTACTTGAGCACGAAGCCGGACAGGCCGATGCCGAGGGCCAGGCCCACCTTCATGATCCAGGTGCCGCACGCGGTGAACGCGCCTTCGCGCCGCTTGCCGGTTTCGAGTTCGTCGTAATCGATGACGTCCGGTCCCATCGCACCATAGAGCATCCAGAACGCACCCTGGGTGAAGGCGATCATGCCGGAGGCGAAGATCTGCAGCCACGGGAAATTCGGATTGTAGAGCCACCACGTGCTGACGAACACCAGCATGCCGGCCACCTGCACCGCCAGCATCGCGATACGTTTCCCGTAGCGCCGGGCGACCCAGGCGAAGATCGGAATGCCCGCCAGGCCAAAAACCATGCTGGCCAAGCCCATGACGAAATTCCATTTCGAGCCCACCGCCACGTTGCCGCCGCAGACGTAATAGAAGGTCGTATACAGCCCGAGCGTGCCCACCATGCTCGTCCCCAGCCCGTAGGTCAGCGCCATCGCCAGCTGCGCGCGAAACGGACGGCAACGGAGACATTTCCAAATCCCCTCGGTCAGCTTCACGTGCTCCTGCTTCGTCACGAGCTTGTCGTAGTACCGCTCCCGCACCACGGCGAAAACGATGATGCCGACGAGGATCATGATCGCGCCGAGGATCATGGTGTAGACCTTGGCGCCGAGGAGGATGTTTGGCTTCCCCGTGGCGTCGTTGAACAGCGAGAGGGTCACGAACGTGGCGGCGAAGAACGTGCCGACCTCGGCCACCTTCTGGATGATGTTCCGGATCGAGAAGACCGTCGTGCGCTCGTGGTAGTCGGGCGTCAGTTCGTTGCCCAGGCTGTTCCAGGGGATGCTGAAGGAGGCCACCACGCAGATGTAGGCCGCCGAAGAGATCGCCATGTACAGGAAATAGCTCCGCTCGCTCCAGCCGGGCTGCACCCAGACCAGCGCCGGCAGCAGCAGACCGGCGAGAATCGATCCAACGAGGATGAACGGCCGACGCCGGCCGAACCGCGACCGGGTGTTGTCGGACCACCAGCCAAAGAACGGATCGGCGAACACGTCGGCCAGCCGGTTGCACATCAGCGCCACGCTCACCAGCGCCGGCGAGACGTTCAGAAAGATGTTGAAGACCGGCCAGACCAGCGAGGGGTACAACCAGCTCCCCCACATCTCGTTGGCCGTGCCGGCGCCGTAGGCGATTTTCTGTGCAAGCGGGACCTTGCCCGGCGGTGTGGAGTTGGCGGGATCGGCGATCGGGGCAGTCGGATTCTGCGTTTCCATGAGGAAGCTCGGGGGTTGTGCCGAGCAACACCGCGCGGTCCGCGCCTGCGTGGCAACGGAAAAACAGTGTTTTCCCCGAGGTTGCAGGCTGCGGCCGGCAGTGGACGGGCGCCGACACCGCGGCCGAGTCCGGCCGCGTATCGAGAGGACGGATGAGTGCGGCGCCGCCGCGCTGCCCTCGCGTCGGCGGCTCGGGTGTAGGAGCCTGCTTGCAGGCGATCCCATCGGGCCGTCCAGCTAGAATGAGTCGATCAGCGAGCGATAGGTCAGCTTTTGTTTCAGCCGGGCGGGGGAAACGGCATCCTCGAAATCGACCACGACCGATTTCGGCTCTCCCGGGTACAGGTCGAAATAGTTGTCGTCGGCCCGGTGGACCAGGCCGCGGAAATCGAACGCGAACCGGTGCTGGAACGCCGACGACGTGAACGTGATCCGGGCGCGCTTGGGCGTCACCCGGGCCACGGCCACCGCCGTGCGGGCGGCCGGCAACTCCACGAAACGCGGGGCGGTGAGGAACACCGTGTCTTCGCTGACCCGCCGGCCGGCGATCTCGAGCGCATAGCGAACGTAGACGAAGTCGCGCCCGTGGCGGGCGAGAAGCGGCGCCAGTTCGAGCGTCTGTTGACGGACGCTTTCGCCGTACCGCAGTTCGACCGGCTTGCGCCCGCGGAGCAGCCGGCGGCCGTCGAGGTGCCGCACTTCCCACACCAGCACGCCACGCGCGGGGTCCGGCGAATCGTACACGGTGTGGAGATGGACCACGTCGACGGTGCTGCGCCGGTAGTTGCTGATGATCGTCGTCTCCTCGCCTTCGACCTGCGCGCTCACCAGCGCCGGCGCGAAAAACCGCCGCGCGAGATGGTGCAGTGCGCGCCAGCGGCCGGTGAACTCGATCGAGCTCCACGACGCCACCGGCCAGCAGTCGTTCAGCTGCCAGTAGAGCGCCCCCATGCATCGCGGGGCGTTGCGGCGGTAGTGCTCGACCCCCACCTGCATGCAGTACGCCTGGTTGAGCTGGGAGAGATAGATCAGCGCGTCCTGGTCCTTCGGAAACCGATACAGCCGCGAAACGTAATCCAGGATGATCTGGTTGCCGAACCGGTTCTTCTGGTGATTCTCCATGTCCGGGCCGAAGACGTTGTCGGCGTGCGGCGGGCAGAAGGTGGCGTTGGTCGCCGGCGAGCAGTAGCTCTGCATCCCGAATTCGGAGGTGAAGCGGAAGACCTGCTTCTCGTAATCCCGCACCGGATGACGCGCGTGCCAGACGTCCCAGTAGTGCGTGTCGCCGCGGCTTGCGCCCGCGGCGTGGTCGACGGCGGTGTCGCCGCGCCACGGCGAACCCGGCCAGTACGGCGTCACGTCGTCGACCGCGCGCAACGCCTCGGGAATGGCGGCGTGGAACAGCGTCTCGTACTCCGCGTACTTCTTCCCGTCGGCAAGCAGTTCCTGGACGTTGCAGGCAAAGACCTCGTTGTTGCCGCACCAGAGCGCGAGCGAGGCGCGGTGGCGCAGCCGCCGGGCCTGATACCGGACCTCGTCGCGGGAGCTTTCGAGGAACGCGGCGTCGACGGGGTACCGGGTGCAGGCAAACATGAAATCCTGCCACACCAGCAGCCCGAGCTCGTCGCAGAGGTCGTAGAACTCCTCGCTCTCGTAAATCCCGCCGCCCCAGACCCGGATCATGTTCATGTTCGCGGCCGAGGCGGCGCGGAGGTCGCGCTCGTAGTCCGCCCGCGCGAGTCCGGCGGCGAAGCTGTGCGCCGGAATCCAGTTGGCGCCTTTCGCGAACACCGGCCGGCCGTTGACCACGAACTGGAACGACTCGCCCCACTGGTCCGGATGTCGGTCGAGCACGACCGTGCGCAGGCCGATTCGCCGGCTCCAGGTGCCGCAGCTGCGGCCGTCCGCTCCCACCGCTTCGACCTCCAGCTGGTACAGCGGCTGGGCGCCCTGCCCGTTCGGCCACCAGAGCCGCGGCTGCTCGATGAGGGCGGCCGGACCCGTACCCGCAAACCCGGCAGTTGGGGCCGCGACGCCCTCGTCGCGGTGCTCCGACAACGCACCGCGACGGGGGCGTCGCGGCTCCACCAGATCCGTCCCGGTCGTGCCGGTGGAAAGCGGGGTGATCTTCCAATGCAGCGTCACCGCTCCGTCCGGCTGCGCGAGTTCAGGGGTGAAGTGCAGA
This sequence comes from uncultured Verrucomicrobiae bacterium, assembly GCA_963705935.1. GTDB lineage: Bacteria > Verrucomicrobiota > Verrucomicrobiia > Opitutales > Opitutaceae > Opitutus. The sequence goes on from OY970130.1 coordinate 2,629,327, forward strand.
GCCACAGTCCCGTCGGTCCGGTGCTCCTGCATCACCCGAACGCTCTCGAGTCGGTTGCCGGTCCATCCCTCGAGCCGGAGATCGCGCCAGATTCCGGCAGTGACGAACCGCGGGCCCCAGTCCCAGCCAAACTGGCATTGCTGCTTCCGGATCACCACGCACCGCCCGACGGGGTCGTTGACTTCGCGCGGCTGGTGGTCGGTTCGCGTGCGGCGGATGTAGCTCATCGCACTCTCGAATCGCACGAGCAGCTCGTTGCGCCCCCGCCGGAGCTTCGGCTTCACGTCCCACCGGCCGCCGAGAAACATGTTTTCCGTCCGGGCGACCTCCTGCCCGTTGACGAGGAGCGTCGCGACGGTGTCGAGCCCGTCGGCGACGAGTTCGATCGTATCCTCGTCGAGGAGGGCGGCGGGCACGGAGAATGTCGCCCGGTATTCCCAGTCGCGCTCCTCGATCCATTGCAGTCCCAGTTCGTTGGTCGCCCAGAACGGGTCCGGAATGAGCTGGTGGCGCCGCAAGTCGCGGTGAACGCAACCGGGCACGACCGCGGCACGCCAGGCCGAGCGCGTGGTCGCGTCGCGAAATTTCCAGGTCGCGGGAGCAAGGGGTAAAACGCGCATCCTGCGATCAGCGAAGGACGGACCGACCGAGGCAACCGCGAAAGGATTCAAACGTGAGAGAAGCCGCGGTGCGGCCGGGTGCGCCGATTTCCGGCCGATGGCGAAGCGCTGGGGCATTCGTTCCCCGGCCGGAGAACGGCGCCTGGAGTTTGGCCGATCTCGCTCGTGGACGCCTCGGAGAGCCGTCCGCGCGAGTCTGGCAGAGGTGAATCGCGTCGGTATTCCAGCATCATACGCCGGGGTCACCGCCCCCCGGGCTACAAGTTACCGCCGGCGCGATTTTCCGAGTACGATGTAGCCGGGCTCGCTGAGCCCGGTCCGACGATTTCCGGTCGGTTGGCCGACCGGCCGGGGTCGACGACCCCGGCTACATCCATTCGCGCCGATCGATGTAGCCGGGCTCGCCGGGCCCGGCAGTCGCGGTCCGGGACCGGCGCCGCTGCGACCGACTGCCAAAGTCCGACAGCCTGCTCCGCTCGGTGCAGGCGGGTTCGGAGCCGGGGACCTGCCGTTCAGCGCTTCAGCGCGTTCGCCTTGACGAACTCGACGATCTCCCCGGCATCGCCGAAGCACAGCGCGGAGAAGGTGTCTGCCGCGCCGTAGTAGATCGCCAGCCGCCCCGTGGGAGCGTCGCACAGCATGCCGACCGGGAAGCACACGCCGGGCACGAATCCCTTCAGCTCGTAGTCGGCCTCCGGGCACAGCAGCGCCTGGTTCGCGGACGCGATCACCTTCCACGGTTGCTCGAGATCGAGCAGCATCGCACTGATCGAATAGACGAAGCCGTTGCAGGTGCCGGTGACCGCGTGGTAGATGAGCAGCCAGCCCTCGCTGGTCTCGATCGGCGACGGTCCCGCGCCGACCTTCGTGCCCTGGAACCACGGCCAGCCGCGTCCGAAGACGTGGCGGTGCCGGCCCCAGTGGGTCAGGTCGGGACTCTCGCTGGTGAAGATGTCACCGAACGGCGTGTGCCCGGTGTCGGACGGGCGGCTGAGCATGAGGAACTTGCCGTTCACCTTGCGCGGGAAAAGCACCCCGTTCCGGTTGTAGGGCAGGAACGCGTTCTCGAGCTGCTCGAAGTGCACGAAGTCCGTCGTCTTCGCGATGCCGATCGTCGGGCCATGGTAGCCGTTGCACCACGTCACATAGTGCACGCCCTCGATCTCGGTCACACGCGGGTCGTACGCGTACTCCTGCCGGCGGACTTCCGGATCGTCGCACCGGAGCTCGATCGGCTTCGGCTCGAACGTGAAACCGTAGCCATCGGCGCTGCGCCCGACGTGCAGGTGCGGCACGCGGTCCATGCCCTCGGTGCGAAACACGCCGATGAATCCGCCCTGCCAGGGCACGACGGCGCTGTTGTAAATGCCGGTCACGCGCGGCAGCGGGCGCCGGCCGATGACCGGATTTCGGTCGTAGCGCCAGAGCAGATCTTGATTCCCGGCGGGACGCGGCTGCCAGGGAATGTTCGGGAGCGCAGGGGCTTTGATCGTGAGCTTCATGATGGATTCGGACGAGCGGACTCCGGGAGTGGAGAATGGAAAGGATGCGAGATTGCGGGGTTGGAAGTCGCGCCGTCAACGCTGGGCGTGGGGGCCGCGGATGCGGGCAGCGAAACCTCCACCTTACCGGTTCCGCGCGCCGCTGGGAAGGAGACTGGTTGCGGGAATGTTGAGATGTGTTTCCGGATTCCCGCCAGCCGGGGAGGACCCGGAAGCCCCAGGTGGGCCTTCCTGCAGTTCAGCCTTGGGGATTTTCTGCCGTCAACGGAAGCTCGAGCGTGAAAACCGCGCCATGGCCAGGGCCGTCACTGCGCACGGTCAGCGCCCCGCCGAGTTCCTTGGCGGCCAGCGACCCGCTGTGCAGACCAAAGCCATGGCCTTCCTTGCGGGTCGTGAATCCGTGGGAAAAGATCCGGGTCAGGTTTTCGGCCGCAATGCCGACCCCATTGTCAATCACCTCGATCCGGGCGCTCGTGGCGTCCCGCAGCAGACGAAGAGTGACCTGTTTGTCGGCTCGGCCGGATTCGTCGCAGGCGTACTTTGCGTTCCGGATCAGGTTCACGAGGATTTGCAGCACCTTGTGGCGCTCCACGGTCAGGATCGGTTGGGCCTGGAAATCACGGATCAGTGCCACATCGTGCCGCCGGAGGGCGCCAGAGTTGATGCGCAGCGCATCCTCGATTATGTCGGCGAGCGCGACCGTGTCGGTCAGTCCGGATATCTTCGCGTAGCTCTGCTGCATTGCGACGATCTCCTTGATGTGGTCGATGTTCTTCCGGAGGTTCTGCAGCTCTTCCGCCATCTCGGCCTGTTCTCCGGCCAGTTCGTCTGAAAGCAGCGTTAGGAACTCAGGCAGTTTCTGCCCTTTGGGATCGTGGGCAAAGAAGGAGCCCAGGTCGTCGGCCCGCGCCCGCAGCAGTGCCGCAACTTTCGCGAGATGGCCGACCTTCGAGTCCCGCATCCGTTCCGTCACAACCGTGGCCGAGACGTTCACGCTGTTCAGGACGTTGCCCACGTTGTGGAGGACGCTGGTGGCCACCTCCGCCATGCCTGCTTGACGTGAGGTATCGATCAGCTGCTTGTGCAGCTCCTCGAGCTTCGCCTCGGCTTCCTTCAGGGAAGTGATGTCCTTGGAGATGCCAATCGTGCCGATGATCTCGCCAGTGTGATCGCGGAGCGGCATCTTGGATGTGAGGACCCAGGTGTCCGGGCTGTTCAACCAAGTCTCCCGCTCGACCTTTCCGATCAGCGGCTGGCCGGTGTGGATGATGGCCACCTCATCGGCCCGCGCTTCGGTGGCGTGTGCGGCACTGTAGAAATCGAGGTCGCTCTTGCCCACCAGTTCCTCCGCGGACGCGAGTTTGCATTTCACCGCCTGGGCGGTGCTGGCCAGCAAGAAACGCGATTCGCGGTCTTTGAAATAGATCTGGTCTGGTGTGCTGTCCAACAGGCTGCGCAGCAGATCGCGTTCGGAGGCCAGCTGGGCTTCCGCCGCCTTGATTGCGGTCACATCCCGCGAAATCCCAAACGTGCCGACAATCGCACCCGTATGATCACGCCAGGGGATCTTCGTCGTCAGGAGCCATTGCACGTCTCCTCGCGGACGCACGTTGGGCTCGAGCTTCGCGATCAGCGGCCGCCCGGTCCGCAGGATCGCTTGCTCGTCTTCGTACGCCGGCCGCGCGCGCTCGGCAGGATTGTAGTCGAAATCGGTCTTTCCTTTCAGCTCGCCCGGCTTGGCGGAATCGAAGAGCCGCTCGAGTGACGCGCTGTATCGGATGTAGCGGGATTCGGTGTCCTTGAAGTAGACGAGATCAACCGTGTTGGCGAGGAGCACGTCCAACAATCCGCTCGCCTCGGCGATCGCGGCCTCCGCTCGCAGGCGTGCCGTCACATCGCGCCAGTGAATCACCGTGCCGACCGGTTTGCCGTCGACCAATTGCGGGGAGCAGAGCCGCTCGAACGTTCGTCCGTCCTGCAACTCGACCTGATCGACCCCGCCGGCAACGAGTTCATTTTCGCGCTGTGCCGCCCGAGCCAGAAAGTCGTCCGGGTGCTTCATCAGCGGTGCGATCTGCGCGCGCAACTCCGCGACGCCGTCTGGCAAGGCTCCTGACGCCGGGGTCCAAAGCGCGGCAAACTTCGCGTTGTGCAGTCTGATTCGTCCGGACAGGTCGGTGACCAGGATGCCGTCGGCGGAAGATTCGATGGTCGCCGTGAGGAGGGCAAACGACTTCTCCAGCTCCTGCGTGCGCTCGGCAACGCGGCTTTCCAGCAACTGGTTTTGCCGCTGGAGCTTCCGCTCGTTCTGCCGGATCCGGGTGATTTTCCAGCGGTAAATCGCGAATGCCCCGCCGGCCGCCGCCAGCGCGCACAACGCGTAAAACCAGGACGTCTGGTAAAAGGACGGTGGGAACTCGAGTTCCCGGGTTTCGCCGATCGAATTCCACACGCCATCGGCATTCGCGGCCTGGACACGAAAGGTGTACCGTCCCGGCTTCAGTTGATAGTTGGCCGAGCGCCGGCCGACGGCATCAACCCATGCGGGATCCACCCCCTCCAGCTGATACCGCAGCCGAATCCGTTTGGGGGAAACGAAGCTGAGCGCGCTGAAGAAGAACTCGACCCGGCCGCCCGTGAGCTGCAACCGGCCGCTGGCGGTTGCCGGAAGATCGTCGCCGTTCACCTTGATCCTCTCGATGTGCACCATCGGGGCGACCCGATTCACCACGAAGTTCGCCGGATCGATCATCACGACCCCCGAGGGGTTCGGAAACCAGATCCGGCCGTCGCGGCTGCGGCAGGCGGCGAATTCCTGGTCGATCCGATCGGTGAATTTGACCGAATCCTCGCCGTCGAACGGCTCGCATTCGACCCGGGTGGTCGTTCCATCGGCGAAGGCGTTCAGCGCGCGACGCGTGACCCGATAAATCCCGCGACCGGAGTTCACCCAGAACCAGCCATGGTCGTCGGGGGCGAGACCGTACGTGCGATTGTCGAAAAGCCCGCTGGCGGTCGTGATTCCGCGGACTTCGCCGTCTCGGATCCGTGCGATGCCGGTCGCAAGTCCCACCCAGATCGTGCCGTCTTCGTCCTCGACGATGAGGTGGGCCCGCTCTCCCGGAAGCCCCTGGGCCGTCGACCACTGGCGGAATTCACCGTCCTTGATCCGGAAGACTCCCTTGTACGAGGCCACCCAGATTGCGCCATCACGCGTGATCGCAAGATTGTCGATCCACAGGAAATCCGGCGCCCGGCCGTTTTTGTAGGCGAGAGGTTCAAGGCGCCCGTGCCGAATTCGAACGAGGGTGGCACCCAGGGCGGCGACGACGCTTTGATCGTCTTCGCCCAACGCTTCGATCCACTGGCTGTTCGCATAGCGCGCGGAGAGTTTCCCATTCGTGAGCACGCTGAGGTTGCGGTCACCATCCACCCAATAGAAGTCGCCGTTGCGGGCCTCGTACCCGAGTTTGATATACGGATTGGGCAGCAGCTTGGGATCCGTGTACCTGGTGAAGCCCTTCCCGTCATAGTAGCTGAATCCTGCGGTGGTCGTGATCCACACCCCGCCGCGATGGGAGGCGGCGACATCGAGGCCACCACCCTGGTTCAGACCCTCCTCCTGGGAGAAGATGGGGAATTTGACATCGCTCAGCTGGTTCAGCCCGTCCTGGGTGCCAATCCAAAGGCTGCCTTCGCGATCCTCGCACAGCGCGGTGACGTAATCGCTGCCGAGACCGTCGTTTTTGCCGAACACCGTGATGGCGTCGCCCTGCACCCGCAACAGGCCGTGAGTGGTGCCTGCCCAAACCACGTCGTGCCGGTCGACCAGCACCGCGGTGATCGGGAGGTAGGTGGTGTTCAGCGACTTTTCCCCTGTCCGCGGATTGTAGCGGAGGAGCCCTCGTTCGGTAGCCATCCAGATCCAACCCTGCCGGTCGGCGGCGAGGCTCCGGATCACGTGGTTCGCGAATTGCGGATCGGACAGCCGTTCCAGGCGGTCGTGGGACCAGCGCTGCAAGCCTTCGTATTCCGTTCCAATCCACATCGTCCCAGCGGAATCCTCACAGAACGCGATCACATGCGCGCCGTTGGACTTGAAAGTGGACTTCTCCGGCGCGCGGGTTACCCACCGTCCGAATTCCTCGTCGCATCCGGTCCAAAGCACCCCGTCGCGGCTTTCCAGCACGGCACGCGCCCTGGAACCCGGTTGATTCCAGCGTGGATCCGGAATCGGCGCGAAGTGGTGTCCATCATAGTGGCCAAAGCCGCCCTCGCCAATTGCGAACCACACTCCGCCCGTGGCGGATGGGGCCAGCATTTTCACGTCCTGGCCGCGCGCCTGCGGTAGCTCGACCGGTATGACCGTGAAGTCGATCCCGTCGAACCGTACCAGTCCGTTTTGGGTGCCAATCCACAGGTACCCGTCCGCCGTTTGGGTGATGGAGTTGACCTTGTTGCCAGGAAGTCCGTCGTGTCGCGTCCAGCTGCGGGTGTTGAACTGATAGACGGATTTCGCGGGATCGAGCGCGACGGCAGACTGCGGCAGCAAAGCCAGCCCGCTGAGGAACAGCAGGTTCAAGAATGCTGAAATGCGTTGCATCGATGGAGAGGCAGCTGCCGTCGCTTGCGGGGGTCGCCGTAGACGAAACAAACAGATCGGCCATTTCGGGCCCGAGGTGAGGCGCAACATGAGAAACCTCGGCCTATTCGGGTTGCGCGGACCGCGGCGTCCGGTTCGCGCCGCGCCCGGCTCGTCCGCAGCCGATCAAGCTTCTCGCTCTTTCCGACCCCAGAAAGTTGCCGTTTCAGCCGAGCATTTTCCGCCTACCCAAGCCCATTTCAGTCAGTGTGCGATCGGCGGCGTCCGGATTCAGCGCTCGCCCGCTATTGTGTGCGCAAGTGCCCGGTTGCCGCGGCGGAACTCATTCCCGATGCAACAGAACTCAACAGCGCGCGGTTGCCTGGGCACCGGGCGCACTTGAACGTCCTCCCACCCCCCCGATGAACTACGGATATTTCGACGATGCCGCGCGTGAATACGTCATCACTCGTCCCGACACGCCCCGCGCCTGGTCGAACTATCTCGGTTCCCGGCGCTACGGGGCGATCGTGACGAACAATGCGGGCGGCTACAGCTTCACGCGCTCACCGGCGGAGGGGCGTTTCCTGCGGCACCGCTACAATTCCGTGCCGATGGACCTGCCGGGCCGGCCGTTTTACCTCCGCGACCAGGCGACGGGGGATTTCTGGTCCGCAGCGTGGCAGCCGGTGGGCAAGCCGCTGCCGGAGTACCAGACGAGCACGCGCTTCGGGCCCGGTTACGCGGTGATCGCGAGCGAGTGGCGCGGGATCCGGACGGAGGCGACGTATTTCGTGCCGCTGGACCAGGATTTTGAATACTGGCGGCTGAAGGTGACGAACACCGGGACGGCGCCGCGCCGCCTGAGCGTGTTTTCGTACTGCGAGTTCACCACCGAGTGGAACCTCGTGCAGGACACGCTGAACCTGCAGTACTCGCAGTACATCTCCGACGCGGTGTGGCGCGACGGCGTGATCCTCGCCTCCTCGTGCCGGCGGCTGCCGGAGGACCCGGCGAACTTCGCGAACCACGACCAGTCCCGCTGGTGGTGGATGACGCAGGTCGGCGGAACGATCGCCGGCTACGACTGCGAGCGGGAAAAATTTCTCGGCACCTACCGGAGCTACGACCGGCCGGAGGCGGTCGAGCGCGGAAGCTGCGGCAACCACGAGCATTTTTCCGACAACGGGTGCGGGGCGATCCAGAGCGATCTCACGCTCGCGCCGGGCGAGTCGACCGACGTGATCGTGCTGCTCGGCATCGGCCGCGCGCCGAAGGCCAAGGCGACGCGTACGCGCTTCGGCACGGTCGAGGCGTGCGAGCGCGAGCTGGCGAAGCTGAAGCAGTACTGGCACGGGCTGCTCGACCGGATGCAGGTGAAGACGCCAGACGCGGACTTCGACCACATGACCAACGTCTGGGGCGCGTACAACGCGCTGATGACGTTCGAGTGGTCCCGGTCCTGTTCGCTCGTCTACACCGGCGACCAGCGCGACGGGTTCGGTTTCCGCGACACGGTGCAGGATTTCCTCGGCGTCACGGCGATGATTCCCGATGCGGTGCGCGAACGGATGATCCTGATGCTGTCCGGACAGGACTCCACCGGCGGTGCGCAGCCGGAGATCCGACCCTGGTCCCACGCGCCGGGACGGATGAAGCCGACGCCGCCGGGGCACTACCGGAGCGACGACTGCCTGTGGTTCTTCAACGCCGTGCCGGCCTACGTCGCGGAAACCGGCGATGTCGATTTCTACCACGAGGTCGTGCCATACGCCGACCAGGGCAAGGCGACGGTGTTCGGCCACCTGCGGCGCGCGCTGGAGTTCAATCTCGAACGCACCGGCCGCAACGGCCTGCCCTGCGGGCTGCTGGCGGACTGGAACGACTGTCTCAAGCTCGGCTACAAGGGCGAGTCGGTGTTCGTCACGTTCCAGGTCCGGCTCGGACTGCAGACCTACGCCGGGCTGGCGGCGAAGCTGGGCCAGCCGAAGGAACAGGCCTGGGCCCGCGCGGAACTTGCGAAGCTGGACCGGAAGATCGCGAAGACCTGCTGGGACGGCGGCTGGTTCATCTGGGCGATCGCGGAGGACGGCACGGTGTTCGGCACGAAGAAGGCGCGGGAAGGCCGGGTTTATTTGAATACGCAGTGCTGGGCGGTCCTCTCGGGCGCAGCGACGCCGGAGCAGGCCGACAAGGCGCTCGCGGCCGTGAAGAAGCACCTCGCGTCCGACTACGGTGCCGCCCTCTGCAACCCGCCGTTTGCGCGGACGCCGGTGAAGGTGATGCGCGCCGTGCTCTTCAATCCCGGCAACAAGGAAAACGGGGGCATCTTCAGCCACACCCAGAGCTGGGCCGTGCTGGCCGAGATTGCGCGGGGCCATGGCGACGCGGCCTACGCCTACTACCGCGCGTTCATGCCCTCGGCGCAGAACGAGCAGGCGGAGATTCGCGAAATCGAGCCCTACGTGCACTGCCAGAGCACCCATGCCCCGGCGTCGAAGAAATACGGTCGCTCGCGCGTGCCGTGGCTTTCGGGCACCGCCTCATGGTCGCACTTCACCGCCACGCAATACATCCTTGGCATCCGGCCCGAAATCGAGGGTCTGCGCATCGATCCGTGCATCCCCACCTCCTGGCCCGGCTTCAGTGCGAAGCGCGTGTTCCGCGGCCGGATGCTCCAGATCGAGGTGCGGAATCCCACCGGTGCCTCGCGCGGAGTGAAGTCGCTGACGGTCGACGGCCAGCCGGTTGCCGGCAACGTGATTCCGGCCAGCCAGCTGAAGGACGGCACGAAGATCGTCGCCGAGCTCGGGTGAGCGAACGATCCCAGTCCGCCGCTGGCCGCGACACGGGTGCCGCCGGCCCGCGACTCGCTGGCAGCCGCCGGGGGCGCGCGGCGAAGTCCCGGATGCTCCGCCGCCGGAGCGTCGCACGCAGCCGGGCTCGACGAGCGCGCTTCCGGGCGGCAGACTGAACTGCCGGCACCCCGTTTTTCCCCCAATGCCCGACGTCTACTGCTTCGGCCACGTGAGCACCGGAGTGATCCTCCGGTTGAAGGGCCGTTATCCGGCCCCCGATGGATACGGCGAAATCGTCGAGACCCTGGAGAACCACTGCGGCGAGGCCGGGGGGTCGGCGATGGTGCTCGCGCGACTCGGCGCGACGGTGACCCTCGAAGGCAACTGGATCGGCGACAATCCCGAGTGCCGTCGCACGCTCGCGTTTCTCCAGTCCCGCGGAATCGACTGCGCCGGCCTCGTGGTCAAGCAGGGCTACCGCGGGGTCACGGAGGTGGTGATATCCGACGGCGAAAGCCGGACGGTGTTCGGGCGCTACGGCGATCTGCTGTTCACTTCGCCGCAGTGGGAACTGCCGGCGCACGCCCGGATCTGCGCTGCGCGGATCGTGTGCGTCGACCCGTCGTTCGGCGACGCCACCCTGGCGGTGGCGCGCACGGCGAAGTCCGCCAAGCGGCTGCTGGTCACTTCCGACGCGCCGGTCGACTCGCCGCTCGCGGCGCTGGCGGACGTCAACGTCGTTTCCGGTGAACTCCTGGCCCGCGACCACCCGGCGGCGTTGCGCTCGGACGAGGGTCGGGCGCGTCTGTTCGCCGACTACCTGGCCCGTTCGCCCGGACTGGTCGTCTTCACCGCCGGATCGCGACCGCTCTGGTACGCGCGTGGCGGCGGGCCGGCGTCGGCCCGGCGCGAGCTGGCGCCGTATCCGGTCGACGTCGTCGACAGCGCCGGCGCGGGCGACAGTTTCCGCGGTGGGGTGATCCATGGACTGCTCCGCGGGTGGCCCGACGAACTGACGCTCCGTTTCGCCAGCGCCGTGGCCGCCCTGGTCTGCACCACCGCGCCGGGTTGCGTGAATTCGCCCACGCTCGAGCAGGTGCGCCAGTTTCTCGGGGATCGGGGCGTGGTGCTGCCGCCGGGTTGACACGATTCGACGCGATGCACGAGCTTTCGACCGAAGACTTCCGCCGGCTGCTCTCCCCCGCCGCGCGCGAACCGCGGGCCGCCAGGCGACGCGACGAGGGCGTCGCGTCCCCCTGGGCAGCGGCCGGCTGACCCTTTTTTTCCACCGCCCAACCACCTCCTCCATGCAATACGGACATTTCGACGACAAGGCCCGCGAGTACGTCATCACCCGCCCGGACACGCCCCGGCCGTGGTCGAACTATCTCGGCTCGACCGAGTACGGCGCGATCATCACGAACCACGCCGGCGGCTACTCGTTCTACAAGAGCGGGGCGACGGGCCGATTCCTCCGCATGCGGTTCAACAGCATCCCACTCGACCAGCCGGGGCGGCTGTTCTATCTGCGCGATCAGGAGACGGGCGACTTCTGGTCCGCCTCGTGGCAGCCGGTCGGCAAGCCACTCGACAAATACAAATCCGTCTGCCGCCATGGCACCGGCTACACGATTCTCGAGAGCCGCTACGCCGGCATCGCCACAGAGGCGACGTACTTCGTCCCGCTCGGCCAGACGTTCGAGTACTGGCGGCTGCGGGTCTCCAACAAATCGAAACGCGAGCGCCGGCTGTCCGTGTTCACCTACTGCGAGTTCGCGAACCTCTGGCACACCTTCCAGGACCAGGTGAACCTGCAATACTCGCAGTTCATCACGCGCGCCACGCTCGAGGACGGCATTCTCGGCATCACCTGCAATCCGAACTTCGATTTCGACGGGAAGGATCTCACGGGATGCAACCGGAGCTGGATGGCGCTCACCGGCGCCCCGCGGGTCGGCGTCGAGACCACGCGCGAGCGGTTCTGCGGCACCTACGGCGGCTACGCGGCGCCGGAGGCGGTCGTGCAGGGCCGCTGCACGAACTTCTTGGCCGAGGGTGACAACGTCGTCGGCGGGCAGCAGGCGGACCTCGTGCTGGCCCCGGGGGAGACGCGCGAAATCGTCGTGCTGCTCGGGCTCGGCACCGTCGCTTCGCACGGCCGCCGGACCGTGGCGGAATTCGGGAACGGCGAACGGTGCGAGGCGGAGTTCGACAAGCTGGTCGCCGCGTGGCACGCCCCGCTGCAGAAGCTCCAGGTCGAGACCGTCGATCCCGAGTTCGACCACATGGTCAACGTATGGAACGCCTACAATGCGCTGATCACCTACTCGTGGTCCCGGTCGGCGTCGCTCATCTACAACGGCGAGCGTGACGGCCTCGGGTTCCGCGACACCGTGCAGGACATCCTCGGCGCGACGGCGCTGCTCGGCGAAGGCGTTCGCGACCGCCTCGAGCTCATGCTCACGGGCCAGCTCGCCAACGGCGGGGCGATCCCCGTGATCAAGCCGTTCACGCACCGGCCCGGCCACGAAAAGGCGCCGCCGGACGAGGAGTATCGCTCCGACGACTGCCTGTGGTTCTTCAACACCGTGCCGGCCTACGTGGCGGAAACCGGCGACGCCGGCTTTTACCGGAAGGTGCTGCCGTACGCCGATCGCGGTGAAGCCACGGTGCTCGGCCACCTGCGCCGCGCCCTCGATTTCAACCTCGAGCGCACCGGTCGCAACGGACTGCCGTGCGGACTCGCCGCCGACTGGAACGACTGCATCAAGCTCGGCTATCACGGCGAAAGCGTCTTTGTCGCGTTCCAGGTCCGCTTCGGTCTCGGCGTCTATGCCGACATCGCCGAGCGGCTGGGCGAGACGGCCGAGGCCGCCTGGGCGCGGGCCGCCCGCACGGCGCTGGACGAAAAGATCCAGCAGGTGTGCTGGGACGGCGAGTGGTTCATCTGGGCCATCGGGCAGGACGGCACGGTTTACGGAACGAAGAACTTTGCCGAGGGCCAGGTCTACATGAACACGCAGGTCTGGGCGGTGCTCTCGGGCGCCGCGACGCCGGCGCAGGCCCGGCAGGCGCTGCTCACGATGAAGGACCGGCTCGCCACTCCCTACGGCGTGATGCTGTGCGCGCCGCCGTTCATCAAGGCAAACCCGGAGATCATGAAGGCGACGCTCTTCAACGCGGGCATCAAGGAGAACGCCGGGATTTTTTCGCACACCCAAAGCTGGGGCGTCATGGCCGAATGCATGCAGGGCAACGGCGAGCAGGCGTATGCCTACTACCGGGCCTTCATGCCGTCGGCGTACAACGACCGGGCGGAGGTCCGCCAGATCGAGCCCTACGTCCACTGCCAGACCACCTATTCGCGGTTCAACGTGAACGAAGGCGCCTCGCGGGTGCCGTGGCTGAGCGGCACCGCGTCCTGGGCTTACTACAGCGCCACCCACTGGATTCTTGGCGTCCGCCCCGAGTTCGACGGATTGCGCATCTCCCCCTGCCTGCCGGCCGGCTGGCGCGGTTTCAAGATGCGCCGCAACTTCCGGGGCAGAACCGTCCGGATCGAGGTGCAGAACCCGGACGGCGCCACGCACGGGCTGCGTTCCCTCACGATCGATGGCAAGCCGGTCGAGGGGGAAGTGGTTCCCGCCGACCGGATCCGCGACGGCGCGAAGATCGTCGCCGTGATGGGAGAGAAGAAGGGATAGGAACGGACATCGCCGGCCGCGCGTGCAACCGCGGCCCGGCGAGAAAATCGCAGGCCGCCTGCACCGTAGGCCGCCTGCTTGCAGGCGCGGTTTGGGGAGAAGGATGCGTTCAAGCGCGAGCAAGCTCGCGGCCTACGGCCGGATGCCGAGCCGCGCGAGCGAGCTTGCCGCCTACGCTTTCGCCGGGCCCGGCTCAGGCTCTCAATTGCCGGCGCGCCGCTCTCAACTCTGGACTCTAGACTCGGGGCGCAAATCCGCTTTGCTGGCCATTCCTCCATGGACCCCGCGACTCTCGAAACGTACGCCCAGCGGATCGAAAACGATCTTCGCGACAACGTGCTGCCGTTCTGGATCCAGCACGTCGTCGATCGCGAGCGCGGAGCGTTTCACGGGGCGCTGACGAACGATCTGGTGGTCGATCCGGCCGCGGAGCGCGGCGCGCTGCTCACCTGCCGGATTCTGTGGACCTATTCCGCCGCCTTTCTCCGGTACCGCGACCGTTCCTACCTCGAGATGGCGGACCGCGCGCAGGCGGATCTGCTCGACCATTTCGCGGACCGCGAGCGCGGCGGGTACTTCTGGTCGGTCGCCGCCGACGGCACCGTGCGGCAGGACCGCAAGCAGGTGTACGGGCAGGCGTTCGCGATCTACGCCCTGTCCGAATACCACCGCGCCAGCGGGAAGCCGGCGCCGCTCGAGCAGGCGATCGCGCTTTTCCGGCTGCTCGAACAGCACGCGCGCGACCCGCTGCACGGCGGCTATCTGGAGGCCTTTGCGCGCGACTGGCAGCCCATCGCCGACGTCCGGCTCAGCGCCGTCGACCAGAACGACCCGAAATCGCAGAACACCCACCTCCACGTGATGGAGGCCTACACCAATCTGCTTCGCGTCTGGCCCGACGAGTCGCTGCGGCGGGCGCAGGCGGCGCTGCTCGGCACGATGCTCGACCGGATCCTGAATCCGCGCAGCAGCCATCTCGGCCTGTTCTTCGCGAAAGACTGGACGCCGCGTTCGGCGAAGATCTCCTACGGCCACGACATCGAGGCCGCGTGGCTGCTGACCGAGGCCGCCGACGTGCTCGGTGATGCCGCGCTCGTCGGCCGGACGCACGCGCTGGCTCCCCGGATCGCCGACGCCACGCTGGCCGAAGGCGTCGATGTCGACGGCGCCATTTTCAACGAGGGCGGTCCGCACGGCCTCACCGACACGAACAAGGAATGGTGGCCGCAGGCGGAGGCGGTGGTCGGCTTCCTGAACGCGTACCAGCTCGGTCGGGACGAACGGCACCTGCGGGCCGCGCTGAAGACGTGGGACTTCATCGAGCAGCGGCTGGTCGACCGGCAGCGCGGCGAGTGGCTGCGCGGCGTCACGCGTGACGGCACCGTGCTGGCGGATCAGCTCAAGGTGAGCTTCTGGAAATGCCCCTACCACAACGGCCGGACCGGCCTCGAAGCGCCTGCGCGGCTGCGGCTGATCCGACGAACGATGTAGCGCCGGCTCCGCCCCACCCCATCGACATGAACTCCGCCGCGGAATCGCAGGTTTTGAGAGGCGTGGAGGGACCGGCTCCGTCCGGTCCGCGAAGGTCACTGGATGCGCACGGACGACACGGAGGTCGTCCCTCCACCGATGCCGTCCTCGAGTCCTGCGTCCGTCGAACGGCCCCTCTGCCGGCTGCAAGCTTTCCATCGCAATTTTCCGTCTGATCCGTTGCCCATACTCTCCATGAAAACCAAATCCTCTCCGAAGAAAAAGGTCGCGCGCCCGTCGACCAAACCCGCCTCCTCCGCCGCTGGACGCGCGTTCACCGCCCGCGTCAGGCAGGTCCGCGCCGCGCACGAGGCGTTTCTGCGCCGCCGCAACCCCGTCGACGCCACGTGGGACAATGGCGTGTATGAGCGATTCCAGCACCCGGTCGTGACGGACCGGCATGCCCCGATGGAATGGCGCTACGATTTCAACCCGCAGACCAACCCGTTTTTCCTCGAGCGGCTGGGCATCAACGCCGCGCTGAACCCGGGCGCGTTCTACTGGAACGGCAAGGTCCACCTCGTGGTCCGCACCGAGGGCTACGACCGGAAGAGTTTCTTCGCGATCGCGGAGTCGCCCAATGGCATCGACAACTTCCGGTTCTGGGACGAGCCGGTCGATCTGCCGGAGCTGGCGCCGGAGACGAACGTCTACGACATGCGCGTGACGTTTCACCAGGATGGCTGGATCTACGGCGTGTTCTGCGCCGAGGCGAAGGATCCGAACGCGGCACCGGGCGACCTCTCGTCGGCCGTCGCGCAGGCCGGCATCGTCCGGACGAAGGATTTAAGGAAATGGGACCGGCTGCCGAACCTGAAGACCCCCGCTTCGCAGCAGCGGAACGTGGTGCTGCATCCGGAATTTGTCGACGGCCAGTATGCGTTCTACACGCGGCCGATGGATGGGTTCATCGACGTCGGCGCCGGCGGCGGCATCGGCTGGACGCTGTGCCGCGACATCACGACCGGGGTGACCGGCCCGGAGAAGATCTTCGAGGCGCGGGCCTACCACACGATCAACGAGGTGAAGAACGGCCAGGGGCCCGTGCCGATCAAGACGGCGGAAGGCTGGATGCACCTCGCCCACGGCGTGCGGGCCTGTGCGTCCGGGCTGCGTTACGTGCTGTACCTGTTCATGACCTCGCTGGAGGACCCGACCCGGGTGATCGCGCGGCCGGGCGGCTACTTCCTCGCGCCCTACGAAGGCGAGCGGATCGGCGATGTCTCGAACGTCACGTTTTCCAACGGCTGGGTCGAGCTGCCGGACGGCACCGTGCTGATCTATTACGGCGGCTCGGACACGCGTTGCTACGTGGCGCGGTCGACCGTGGCGAAGCTGGTGGACTGGTGCCTCCACACGCCCCCGGAAGCCTACACCACCCGCAAGTCGGTCGACCAGCGGCTGGCGCTGATCCGCGCGAACCAGCAGCTCCTCGGCTGAGGAGCGCGCGGGCGTAGACCCGTGTTCGGGTGTAGGCCACCTGCTCGCTGGCGCGGGTTAGGCGCGAGCGAGCTCGCGGCCGACGGGCGAGCCAATCGGGCGCGAGCAGGCTCGCAGGCGAACATCCGGCGTTCTTCGCGGACCGGACGGAGCCGGTCCCTCCATCGCCCCGACCCGCCGTGCGTTCGCGCGATCGACCTGTCGACCGAATCGGTGGAGGGACGACCTCCGTGTCGTCCGCGATCAACCCGCGACCATCGCATGCCGGACGGCGACCGCGATCGCCCGGCGACCGTTGCATGCCGCAAGGAATCCGCGAGCGTCCGGGCGTCCTTCGCGGACCGGACGGAGCCGGTCCCTCCATCGCCGCGCGTTGTAGCCGGGGTCGCCGACCCCGGACAAAATCGGGCGCAATCCGGCCGGGCTCAGCGAGCCCGGCTACATCAAAACGAGCCCTCCTATTTCAACCCCAGGAACTTCACCACCCAATCGGTGATCGCTCCCTGCTGCTCCGGATTGTACGTGTGCGACATCTCCAATGTGACGCCGAGGGTCTTCGGCGCGGTGATCACGTTGTAGGCCGCGTACGTCGAGCTCGGCGGACACACGTCGTCGTTGTAGCCCCAAGTGTAATAGCCCGGCACCCTGATGCGCTTCGCGAAATTCACCGAGTCGTAATACCGCGCGGTTTCGATCTTCGCGGGCGTCGCCTGCACCGACGGACGGCCCGTCTTCGGATCCGGCATGAACGGATGCGGCCAGCCGCCGGCGCGGCCGTGCAGTTCCGCGGCGTAGTCGCAGGCCGCGGGATGCGTCACGCACAGCCCGGTGACCCGCGGATCCAGTCCGGCGGTCACGAGCGAGAGCTGGCCGCCCTGGCTCGCGCCCATCACGAGCAGGTTCTTCCCGTCCCAGTTTTCGCGCGAGGTCAGGAAATCGTTCGCCCGGACGCAGCTCACGTAGATCCGGTGGTAGTAGTACGTTTCCTTGTTGTCGAAATTGAAGGTCCAGTAGGCGTTCAGCGCGCCGGCATAGAGGACATCGTAGACGTACTCCGGCAGGTTTACGGGAATGCCGTGCACGCCGATCTCGAGCGTGATCACGCCGCGCGCCGCCATTTCCTTGTCGCCGAAGTACGGCCGCACGCCCGCGCCCGGCACCCGCAGGATCGCCGGATATTTTCCGGGCGCCTTCGGCTCGCACAGGATGCCGAAGATCCGCGCCGGCACCTTGGTCCAGACCGGACCGATCGTGCGAAAGCTGACGTGGTACACGTTCACCTTGTCGGTGCTCGCGTCCGGCAGGTACGTGAGAATCGGCTCGATCGGAATCTTCGCGAGTTCGGCGAGCTGCGCCTTCCAGAACGCGTCGAAATCGGCGGGCTCGGTCTCGAACGGCTGGATCTTCTCGGGCGCGAACGCGGCGGTGGCTGCGCCCTTGTACGTCCGGCCGGCGACCTCGGCGGTGGCGATGCACCGCAGGAACCCGGGGACGGCCATGGTCCCACCCTCGACGGTCAGACCGCCGAGCGGCACCGGGGCGGTTTTGGCCGTGGCCGGCATCATCTCCGGTCCGATCGTGTACGTGATCGACACCGCATCGATCGGCTCGTTGTCCGCGACGACGGCGATGTGGAACTTTGGGACTTCGCCAAGCTGGTATGTCCAGTCGCGGTGATCGAGCGAAACGCGCACCTGGACGGCGGCCACGCGCAACTGGGCCTGCGGCGGCACCGGCGTGATCGGAGCGGCGACGGCGGCGGGAAGCGCCGCGGCGACGAATGCCAGCGAGAGAATCGGAAGACAGCGGGCGAGTTTCATGGAAGAGGAAATCACGGTGCTCTTAGGTGCAGCGGGCGAGCGGTGGTTCGGCGCGAGCGAGTTGGTGCGTGAGCGGTTCGGGCGCGAGCAAGCTCGCGGCCTACGCACAAAATCCGGCGCTCGTCCGGCATCGTAGGCCGCTTGCTTGCAGGCGCGGTTCGGGTTTCGTAGGCCGCCCGCTTGCTGGCGCGGTTTGGATGCGCGGCCAACCGACCGGCCAGCGCGGTTTCAAAAACCCCGTCACGACGTGCGGACGCGGATTCGAAGTCTACTTCGTCGGCGTCAGCCGGAGCAGCGCGACGTCGTGCGACGCAAGGTTGGTCGTGTACGGCTTCGTGGTGTCGCCCACGGCCTTCTTCGCCCAGACGTCGCGCACCGTGTAGTTGCCGTGAATGGTCCACAGCCGGTTCCACTCGATCGTCAGGTCCGCCGGGGCGGTGCCGAGGTTCAGCAGGCACACGGCCCACTCCCCATTGCTGAGTTCCTTCACCCAGATCTCGCGGCCTTTGGCGGGCTCGTTCAGCGCGCGGAAGCCCTGTTTGCCCGCCGGATCCTGGTCGATCGCGATCACGTCGCGATTGGTGAGAATGTCGCGGATCTGCGGCGTCATCGCGCGCACGTCGTTCCCGGCCATCAGCGGCGCGGCCAGCATGCACCAGAAGCTGAAATGCGATTTCGACTCGGTGAGCGACAGCCCCTCGTTGCCCACCTCGAGCATGTCCGGATCGTTCCAGTGCCCCGGGCCCGCATACTTCGCGATGCCGTCCGGGCCGTTGCCCGGGACGAGGTCGTATTGCTGGTTCAGCAAAAGCTTCCAGCCCGACTCCCAGCCCTTTCGGCCGTCATAGGAATCGTAGATGTCTCCGGTCGTCCGCCACAGGTGCCCGATCGGCTCGGCCCACTCCCACGGCTTGTTCTGGCCCCACTCGCAAAGGCTGAAAACCACGGGGCGGCCCGCCGCCCGCAGCGCCTCGCTCATGCGCTTGTAGGCGTCCCGCGCGTCCGCCGTGCCGTGATCGCACCAGTCGTACTTGAGGTAGTCGACGCCCCAGGACGCCCACGTGCGGGCATCCTGAAATTCGTGCCCCCAGCTGCCCGGGTAGCCGCCACAGGTCTTCATGCCCGCGCAGCTGTAGATGCCGAACTTGAATCCCTTCGCATGCAGATAATCGGCGAGCGCCTTCATGCCGCTCGGAAACTTTTCCGGATCGGCCACGAGATTGCCGTTCTCGTCACGCGCCATCTTCGACCACGTGTCGTCGATCACGATGTAGACGTAACCGGCGTCGCGCATGCCGCTGGCGACCATCGCGTCGGCGGTGTCGCGCACGACCTTCTCGTTGATGTGGCTGGCGAACGTATTCCAGCTGTTCCAGCCCATCGGCGGAGTGAGCGCCAGGCCTTCCCATTTCTGGGCGAAGGCGCAGGACGTGAGGCAGAACAACACACACAGGATTCTTTTCATGGGGCAAAAGGGTTCGCCGCATCGCGATGGACGGAGGCCCGCCGGCGATGCACGGCGGCGGAGAACGAGTTGAGCATTTGGGCGCCGCGAGGCGAGCCCGAACATCGTGGGTGTTCGTGACCCGACCCCCGAGTACCTCGAAATAATATCTACATAAGGTAACCAAGGAAACGAAGAGCGGCGCGAAGGAGCCGACGACCTTTTCCGGGCACGTCCGAGTGCGGGTGGCGTTCGGCGCGAGCGGCCCACGTCGATCCTGCGCGAGCAAGCTCGCGGCTGCTCGCGGCCTACGCCCGAGCACGCGTCCCCGTAGGCCGCGAGCGTGCTCGCGCCCTCCCGCGTCCTTCTCCCCAAACCGCGCCTGCGAGCAGGCGGCCTACGAATTGGACGACGCGTCGTTCTCCCCCCGACCTGGGGCGTGCTGCCGCCCGGCGGATCGAGCGCCGGATTCCGGCAATCACTCAGGCCAATTCCGGACGATTCCCCGATTTCGCGCGGCGCCGGCTGAAGTAGATTCCGCCCGCCGGGCCAGCGGGATTCCGATGCACGCAAACAGCGGGCAGCCGCCCTGCGCGCGCCGGAAGGATTCGGATGCGCGTGGCAAACACCTACGACCAGAACAAACCTCCAGCCCGGCACGGCCTCTTTCAGCCGCGCGCCACCACTGTGTTCCGAGTCGTGCTCGGAGCCGCGGCGCTCGGCGTCGCCAGCGCGGGCTACGCGGCGTTCCAGTACTACCATTCGCCGTACTGGAACCGGATCGGTTTCGCTCCCGCGCAGCCGGTGCTGTTCAGTCACCGGCATCATGCCGGCGAGCTGCGGATCGATTGCCGCAACTGCCACGCGACGGTCGAGACGTCGGCGTTCGCCGGCATGCCTTCGACGCAGACCTGCCTCGCCTGCCACTCCCAGATCTTCACCGACACGACCATGCTGCAACCGGTGGTGCTCAGCGCGGCGGACGACCAGCCGCTGCACTGGCAGCGCGTCAACCGGGTGCCGGACCACGTCTTCTTCAACCACTCCATCCATCTGGCGAAGGGCATTGCCTGCACGACCTGCCACGGCGACGTCGGCAACATGGCGCTGATGCGCCGCGCGGAGCCGCTGACGATGCGCTGGTGCCTCGACTGTCACCGGAATCCGGAGCCGCGGCTGCAGCCTCGCTCCGAATTGTTCGCCCCGCACCCGGCGCTGACCCCGCATCCGGCGCTCGAGCAGGCAGCCCTGATGAAAGCCTACGCCATCCATCCGGTCCATCTCACGAACTGCTCGACCTGCCACCACTGAAATGAGCGCGCCCGACCCCGATCAATCGTCCCATGCCCCGCCGGAATTCTGGCGCTCGCTCGCGGAACGCGCCGGCGCGCCCGAGTTCGAATCCAGCCTCGCGCACGAGTTCCCGCACGGCGCGACGCTCTGGCCGAACGATCTCGACCGCCGGCAATTCCTGAAGCTGCTCGGCGGCTCGCTCGCGCTGGCGGGGCTCGCCGGCTGTGGCCCGAAGGGCGACCAGATCATCCCGTTCGTCGCGGCGCCCAGCCACCCGGTGCGACCGGAAGGCTCCGATTATGCCACGGCGATGCCGGTCGAAGGCTTCGGTCGCGGGGTCCTCGTCCGCTCGCACCTCGGCCGGCCGACGAAGATCGAGGGCAATCCCGATCACGCGGAAAGCCGCGGCGCGACGGATGCGATCACGCAGGCGGCCGTGCTTTCGCTCTATGATCCCGACCGGTCGCGGACGCCGCGCCGCGCCGGCCAGCCCCAGGCCTGGCTCACCTTCGCCGACGACTGGCTCGAGCGGCAGCAGCGGTTCACGGCCGGCCGGGGCCGCGGGGTCGCCCTGCTGCTGGAGCCGACGACTTCGCCCACCGTGCGGCGCGAGGTTCACCGGCTGCTCGACGCCCTGCCCGAGGCGCGCTGGTACCAGCACACGCCGCTGGCCCGCTACGATCTCGACGGCCGCCAGCCGGATTTCGATTTCGGCGCCGCCGACGTGGTGTTCTCGATCGGCGGCGACTGGTTCGGCCAGCACCCGGCGGCGTTGCGGTATGCGCGGGCCTTCGCCACCCGCCGGCGGATCGAACACGGCCGGGTCCGGCTCGCCCGGTTTTACGTGCTCGAGCCGACGCCCAGCGTCACCGGCACGCTCGCCGATTTCCGACTGCCCGCCTCGCCGGGACGCACGCGGCTGATCCTCGACGCGGTGGCCGACGCGCTGGATTCCTCCCACGGCGCCCCGGCGGGGCTCACGACGGCCGAGGCGAATTTCGTCGAGGCGGTGGCGCGTGATCTCCGGGCGCACGCCACCGGCGCGCTCTGCGCCGCGGGGCCGGAACAGGACGCTGACATCCAGCGCTGGGCGTGGGCGCTGAACGCCCGGCTCGGCTCCGCGCCACGGCTCCAGCGCTTCACGGCGCCGGTGCGATCCGACGGAGATCCCCGCGCCGCCGGCGGGCTCGCCGAGCTGGTGGAGGCGATCGATCGCGGGGAGATTTCGACGCTGTGTCTCGCCGAGACCAACCCGGTCTACTCGGCTCCCGCGGACATCGACTTTGCGGCGGCGCTGCGCCGGGTGCCGTACTCGGTGCATCTCGGGCCGTATCTGGACGAGACGGCCGTTGCGTGCACCTGGCATCTCCCGCAAAGCCATTTTCTCGAGGCATGGGGCGATCTGCGCGGTTACGACGGCACGGCGACGATCCAGCAGCCGCTGATCTCGCCGTTGTTTCCCAGCCGGTCGCTTCCGGAACTTCTCCGGCTCTTCACCGAACCCACCGGTCGTTCGGGCTACGACGTCGTGCGTGAAAGCTGGCGGGCGGCGGGCCCCGCGGCGGCGTTGGTGGACGCCTGGGCGGCGGCGCTCGACCGTGGCGTCGTTGGCCCGGAACTCGCCACGACGGACACGCCGGGTGCCCCCGCCACCGCCGCGGCCCCGGCCGGCACCGACCTGCTGCGGCTGTCGCGCGCCGCGCCGCCTGCCGGCATCACGCTGGTGCTGCAACCCGATAGCAGCGTGCTCGACGGCCGGTACGCGAACAGCCCCTGGTTGCAGGAGCTGCCGCGACCGGTCACGCGGATCGTCTGGGACAACGCGGTTCTAATCAGTCCCGCGCTCGCGGACCGGCTCCGGCTCTCGGACGGCGACCGGATCGAAATCGCGCACGCGGAGCCACCCGGCGAAAACGGCGGAACCGCCGGCGCACAAACCTCCGGCACGGGGGCTTCGAATCCCGCCGCGCCGCTTGAGCCGGAGGAGGGCGCGAAGCCGGCGCCGTCTGCCGGCGGTGCGCGGCGGACGCTCGAAGCGGCGGTGCTGATCCTTCCCGGCCAGGCGCCGGACTGCATCACGCTCACGCTCGGCTACGGCCGCACCCGCGCCGGCACGGTCGGCAACCGGCACGGGTTCAACGCCTACCGGCTGCGCACCCGCGCCGCAGCGTGGGTGGTCGACGACGTCGCCATTCGCCGGCTGGAGGGGCACTATCCCTTTGTCACGACGCAGGGCCATTTCACGATGGCGGGACGCGACATCGTCCGCGTCGTATTCGCGGACCGGCTGCAGACTGCCCCAAAGGAAACGCCTCCGTCGCTCTACCCGACGTGGCCGCGGGACGAATACGCCTGGGGCATGTCGATCGACCTCAGCACCTGCACCGGATGCAGCGCCTGCGTCGTCGCCTGCCAGGCGGAGAACAATATTCCGAGCGTCGGCAAGGACCAGGTCGCCCGCGGCCGCGAGATGCTGTGGCTGCGCGTCGACCGGTATTTCTCGGGCGACCCGGCAAACCCGCGCATGGTCGCGCAGCCGGTGCCGTGCATGCAGTGCGAGAACGCCCCCTGCGAGCTGGTCTGCCCGGTCGGTGCAACGGTGCACAGCAGCGAGGGGTTGAACGACATGGTCTACAACCGCTGCGTCGGGACGCGGTACTGTTCGAACAACTGCCCGTACAAGGTTCGCCGTTTCAACTTCCTCGATTACCGTGCACCGGGACGCTCGCCCGTTCACCTGCAGGAGAATCCGGACGTCTCCGTGCGGGCGCGGGGCGTGATGGAAAAGTGCACCTATTGCGTCCAGCGGATCGATGCCGCCCGGATCGCCGCGGAGAGGGAGAACCGCCGCGTGCGGGACGGCGAGGTGGTGCCGGCCTGCCAGCAGGCGTGTCCGGTCGAGGCGATCGTGTTCGGCGACCTCAACGATCCGACGAGCCGCGTCAACCAGCGGAAACACGAGCCGCTGGACTACCGGCTGTACGAGGAGCTCAACACCCGGCCGCGCACCTCGTATCTCGCCAAGATCATCGCGGTGGGTGCGACCGGGCTGGAGCCAGGTCCTGACCGGCGCGAAACCAGCCGCGGGAACTCATGATCCGCCCCGAAAACTCATGAGCAGCGTTCGCACAACCGCCCGCAGCTGGCGGGCGTCGCGCCGCCGTGCCGGGGCCCCGCGCCACGCACAGCGTCTTTCCGCGGATGTTCGTATTACGAACAATCGTTCGGAAACCGGCCTCTCTCACGCGGCGTTCGCATTACGAACCACGTCGAGAGGTGTCGGACATGCCGGGCGGGGCCCCGGTCGCGAGGTTCGTATTGCGAACGATGCAACCCGCCAACTCGAACGCCTGAGCCGATGAGCCCCACCTCGACTCCGCCGCTCCCTCCCGACACCGAACCGCTCCTCGGACCGGGCGAGACGGTCACGTCGGTCACGCGCCACATCAGCGCCATCCCCCTGGAGCATCCGGCGCCGCGCTTCTGGTGGCCGGTGTTCGGCGCGGCGTTCGCGTTCGTCATGCTCCTGCTGTTCGCGATCGGCTGGCTGTTCGCGCGCGGCGTCGGTGTCTGGGGCATCGACATCCCCGTCGCGTGGGGGTTCGCGATCGTGAACTTCGTCTGGTGGATCGGCATCGGCCACGCCGGCACGTTCATCTCCGCGATCCTGCTGCTGCTGTACCAGCACTGGCGCACCTCGATCAACCGCTTCACCGAGGCGATGACGCTGTTCGCCGTGGCGTGCGCCGGGCTCTTCCCGCTGCTTCACCTCGGCCGGCCGCAGTTCTTCTACTGGCTGCTGCCGTACCCCGACACGATGGGGCTGTGGCCGCAGTTCCGCAGCCCGCTGGTGTGGGACGTGTTCGCCGTCTCGACCTACGCCACCGTGTCGCTGCTTTTCTGGTACGTCGGGCTGCTGCCGGACCTGGCGACGCTGCGCGACCGGGCGCCGACGCTGGCGAAGCGGCGGATCTACGGCCTGATGTCGCTCGGCTGGCGCGGCGACGCGCGGCACTGGGCGCATTACGAGAAGCTGTACGTCCTCCTCGCGGGGCTCGCCACGCCCCTGGTCGTTTCGGTGCACAGCATCGTCGGCATGGATTTCGCCATCGCCATCCTGCCCGGCTGGCACTCGACGATCTTCCCGCCGTACTTCGTCGCCGGCGCGATCTACTCGGGTTTTGCGATGGTGCTGACGCTGCTGATTCCGCTGCGCCGGATCTACCGGCTCGAGCACTACGTCACCACGCGCCACCTCGAGCTGATGGCGAAGATCCTGATGGCGACCGGCTGGATGGTGACGTACGGGTACTTCGCGGAGTTCTTCGCCGCCTGGCGGACCGGCAGCGTGTTCGAGCGCTACATGTCGGTGAACCGCCTCGTCGGCCCCTACGCGCCCGAGTTCTGGGCGCTGGTGGTGTGCAACATCCTCGCGGTGCAGGTGCTCTGGGTGCGGAGCTTCCGGCGCAACGCGCTCGTGCTGTTCGTCGTGGCGATGTTCGTGAACGTCGGCATGTGGCTCGAGCGCTTCGTCATCGTGATCACGAGCCTGCACCGTGACTTTCTGCCGTCGTCGTGGGGCATGTATCATCCGACGGTGTGGGACTGGTCGACCTACAGCGGCACCCTCGGGCTGTTCGTCGCGCTCGTGTTCCTCTTCGTCCGCTACCTGCCGGCGATCTCGATGGCGGAGATGCGCGGCCTGGTCGGCCGGCAACGCCACCCGCGCCGCCCGCCGGAAAATCCGGAGGCGGGCGGCGGCCCGCGGCCGGCCCCGGAGGCACCATGAGCGCGCCGGCCTCACTGGTCGCGGTGTTCACGACCGCCGACGATCTGCTCGCCGCGCTGCGGCGCGCGCGGGCCGCCGGGCTCACGCACCTCGACGCCTATGTGCCGCAGCCCATCGAGGAGCTGGACGAACTGGTTCCCCAGCGGCCGACGCCGATCGGCTGGATCGTGTTCGCCGCCGGGATGACCGGCGCGGCCGGCGCCTACTTTCTCCAGTGGTACGCGGCGCACGACTTTCCAATCAATGTCGGCGGCCGCCCGTTGACCAGCTGGCCCGCGTTCATCCCCGTGACGTTCGAGCTGGGCGTGCTGACCGCCGCGATCGTCGGGGTCCTGGCGCTGTGCGCGCTCTGCCGGCTCCCGCGGCTGGATCACCCGATGTTCGAGCTGCCGGGATTCGAGCATGCATCGCAGGACCGGTTCTTCCTCCGGGTGCGGACCGATGACCCGCATTATCGCGCCGCGGAAATCCGCGGGCTGCTCGGCGCCGCGAACGCCGAATCGATCGAGGAGGTGGCGCCATGAACCGGGCTCCCGTTCCGCCGGCCCAACGCGGCCGATGTCGCCAAAGCCTTCCTGCCCGGCCCGGCGTTCTGGCGCGCCGCGGCGTTCTGGTGCGGCGCCGCCTTCGTTTCCTGCAACGCGTATCCGCTTCGTGGGACCGGTGGCGGCGTCGCCGCGGGGCCCGCGTCGGCGCACAGTGTCATCCAATATGTGACACTGTGGGGAGCGAGGCGCGGGGGGATGGGTCGCGGGGCGGAGGTGGCGAGCAGGGCGGCGAGCGGGTTCCGGGCCGGCGGCGCGCCGCCTGGGCGCGGCGGACCGGGGCGGCCGGGCTCGTGGTTCTGGCGCTGGCGGGGTGCGACAACATGAAGCATCAGGACAACCTGCGCGCCGAGCGGCCGACTCCGCAGTTCGCCAACGGCACCTCGGCCCAGCTTCCGCCGCCGAACACCGTCGCCCACGGCGCCCCGGCGCCGGACGACCCCGTCGCGACGGGGCTGCGCCACGGCGCGCTCGTGACCACGCTGCCCGTGCCGCTGACGCGCGAACTGCTCGAGCGCGGACGCGAGCGGTTCGAAGCCTACTGCTCCCCGTGCCATGGGAGCGACGGCTACGGGCGCGGCATCGTCGTCCGCCGCGGATTTCCCTCCCCGCCTTCGTACCACGACGACCGGCTGCGCAACGCGCCGATCGGGCACTTCTACGACGTGATCACCCATGGCTACGGGGCGATGTACCCGTACGCGGAACGTGTCACGCCATCCGACCGCTGGGCGATCGCCGCCTACATCCGCGCGCTGCAGCGCAGCCAGCACGCCACGCTCGCGGACGTGCCGGCGGACGAGCGCTCGCAACTCGCCGCGAAATGAACGCCGCCGCCCAACCTCTTCTCCGGCTCGAGCGCGTCGCCCTCGTCGCGGGGCTGGCCGCAGCGGTCGCGACCGCGCTGCTCGGCTGGATGGCGCCCGGCTCCGTCGCCAGCGCGTACCGGTTCGCGATGTTCGCGGCGCTCGCGCCGGCCGTGGGCTCGCTGCTGTTCGTGCTGATCCACCGGATGACCGGCGGGCAGTGGGCGCCGGACCTGCTGCCGTATCTGCGCGCCGGTTTCACGCTGCTGCCGTGGATCTGGGTGTTCACGCTGCCGCTGCTGGCGTTTCCGCAGCACGGGCTGGCGCACCTGGCCACGCGACCGAAGCCGCCGGACTGGTACGCCGCCGATCCGATGCGCATCGCCCGGGCGGTGGCGTACGCGATCGGATTCTTCCTGCTCGCCGCCGGCGCGCGGCGGGCCTTGCGCGCGGGGCGCGAAGGCCGACACGCCGAGTGGCGCTGGTTCGGTCCCGCGGGGCTGATCGCTGGCGTGCTGATGCTGCACCTGCTGGCCGACGACTGGCTGATGGAACTCGACCCCGGCTGGCACTCGACGGCGTTTCCGATCGTGTGGGTGACGGGCCAGGCGCTGGCCGGCCTGGCACTCGCGATCCTGCTGGCGGTTGCTGCGGGCGCCGATCCGCGCCGGCGTGGCCCCGCGGAGCGGCCGTTCGGCATCGACTGGGGGAACCTGCTCCTCGCCGCGATGGTGTTCTGGTGCTACGTGACGTTCGCCCAGTTCCTGATCATCTGGGCGGGCAACCTGCCGGAGGAGGTCTCGTGGTACCTGCGGCGCGTCCGGGGCGGGTGGCTGGAGGTGGTGATCGCCCTCGCGATTCTCGATTTCGGGCTTCCGTTCCTCTGCCTGCTGTCCCGCCGGCTGAAGACCCGGCCGGGCGGCCTCGCCGCGGTCGCGGGACTCCTGCTCGGCTGCCAGACCCTGTACATGGCGTGGGTCGTCCTGCCGGCGTTCTCGCCCGAGCCGCCGGTCGCCCTCGCCACCGCGGTCGCGTTCCTCGCCGCCGTCGCCGGCCTGTTTCTGAACCGCTACCTGGCGCTCGCGCGCCGAACCCGGGAGATCGCCACGTGAGCGCGGAAACGAAACTGCCGGCAGCCGATTACGAGCGGCGCGACGCCTCGCCGACCGGTCTGCTGCTGACCGCCGCCGGACTCGCCATCGGGATGGCGATCGCGTTCGGCGTCGCGAGGGCACTGTACGTTTCAGAACTCCCCGAGGCCCATACGCCGGCGGCGTTCGGCCGGCAGACTTCTTTCAGTCACGGGGCGCAGGCGCAGACCGGCATCGCGGCAGACTGGGTGAAACAGGACGCCGCGGTGCGCGAACATCTCCAGACGTACGGCTGGATCGACCGGCGGGCCGGCGTGGTCCGGATCCCGATCGATCGTGCGATCGACCTCCTGGTCGCCGAAGCCCCGGCGCAAAAAAACGCCGCCCCAACGAAATCGGAGGCCACAAAATGACCAAGTGCATTCCCGGATCGGCTGTAGGAGCGGGTTTATCCCGCGATCTGGAAACCGGTGACATTCCATCGCGGCGTAAAGCCGCTCCTGCAACGGAATCAGGCACACGGGTCGGCGACGTTCGCGGAGCCGGCACGGGCGCGGCCTGCGCCCACCTCGCGGCATGCGCGCTCGCGGCGGCGTATGCTCTCGCGGCGTGCGGGCTGTTCGCGGCGACGCCGCTGCGCGCCCAATGGACGCCGCAGGACGGCATCCGGTTCGAGCAGCGGATCGGCGAGCAGCTTCCGCTCGACGCGGTCTTCACCGACACCACGGGCGCCCGGCGCCGGCTGGGCGAATTCTTCCACGGCCAGCCGGTGGTCCTGTATTTCGGATACGCGCGCTGCCCCCAGCTCTGCTCCGTGGTGGCGGATGGCACCAACGACGTCCTGCGCCGGCTCGAGCCCAGCGTCGGCCGCAACTACCAGGTCGTCACAATCAGCATCGATCCGACTGAAACGCTCCGCCAGGCGCGGGCCGCGGAAACGCTGGCGGTGCGCAACTACGGGCGAACCGGCGCCGCCGCCGGCTGGCATTATCTCACCGGCAGCGCCGACTCGA
The DNA here is from genome assembly GCA_963705935.1 of uncultured Verrucomicrobiae bacterium. GTDB lineage: Bacteria > Verrucomicrobiota > Verrucomicrobiia > Opitutales > Opitutaceae > Opitutus. The sequence goes on from OY970130.1 coordinate 2,658,304, forward strand.
TTCACGCGGTGGCGGACGCCGCCGGTTTCCGCTTCCGGTACGACCCCGCCTCGAAGCAGTACGCGCATGCGACCGGTTTTCTGATCGCCACGCCCGAGGGAGTGGTGTCGCGCTATTTCTTCGGTGTCGATTTTTCGGGCAACGAGGTCGCGCCGGCGCTGGCGCGCGCGGCCGCCGGCGAGACCGGCCGTTCGGTTTACGATCTGCTGCTGCTCTGTTTCCACGGCGAAGGGATCACCGGGCCCTACGGCCGGATCATCTGGCGGGCGCTGGGCGCGAGCGTGGCGCTCACGGTCGTGACGCTGTTCGGCGGCATCGGATGGATGCTGCGGCAGGAGTTCCGGCAACGGCGGAGGGAGACCCGCGCATGAAGAGGCCGATCCAGCCGGAGGGCGCGGCCATGGCCACGCGGCTCGGTGTGGCTGTGGTTTGTCCCACCGGCACGGGGACGAGTTGTAGCCGGGGTCGCCGACCCCGGACCGGGCTCGGCGAGCCCGGCTACAAAAGACGCCGCCCCGCGCGAACACCGCCATTTCGGCAACAGGCTCCAGTCAGGAGCGTGAGCGGGTGGTTCGGCGTGGCAGCGCCGGCGGCAGTGCCGTGGGTCGCCGGCCGGCCGTTTCTTTCGCTGCTGTTCGGCGCACCGCCGGACGCGAGCACCCTCGCCCCGCGCTTCGACGCGGTGTTCTACACCATGCTCGGCGTCAGCGCGCTGCTGGTGGCGGTCCTCGTCATCCTGAACCTGACGCTGCTGATCCGGTACCGGCGCGGCTCCCCGGCGCCGCGCGGACCGTTTCCCTTCAGCGAATGGAAGTTCGAGACTGGCTGGATCACCGTCACATTCCTCGTGTTTCTCGTGTTCTTCGCCTGGGGCACGCAGATCTACCTGTTCCAGGAGCGGCCGCCGCACGGCGCCTACGAGATCAACGTCACCGGCCGCCAATGGATGTGGGACATCCGGCACCCGAACGGCCGCCGCGAGTTCGACCAGCTGCACGTGCCGGCCCACACGAAGATCCGCCTGCTGCTGTCCTCGGAGGACGTGATCCACAGCCTGTTCATCCCGGCGTTCCGGGTGAAACAGGATGTCGTGCCGGGAAGGATCGTCAGCACCTGGTTCGAGGCGACGCGCCTCGGCACGTATCACTTGTTCTGCACCCAGTACTGCGGCACGGAGCACTCCGGGATGATCGGCGAAGTCATCGTGATGAAGCCCGAGGACTACGCGCGCTGGCTCGCCGAAGGCAACGGCACCGCGAATCTGCCCGTCCGCGGCCGGGCGCTGTTCGTCCGCTACGGCTGCAGCGGATGTCACTCGCCGTCCTCGCCGATTCACGCGCCGCGGCTCGAGGGCGTGTACGGCTCGCTGCAGCCGGTCGAGAACCGGCAGTTCGTGCGCGCAGACGACCAGTACATCCGCGACTCCATCCTGATTCCCGATCAGCACATCGTCGCCGGATACCAGAACATCATGCCGTCGTTCAAGGGCGTGATCCCGGAGAGCGACCTGCTCGAGCTGATCGCCTACGTCAAATCGCTGGGGAGCCTGCAGCCGGCACCGGCCGGCCCCGCCGCTCAACTCCCCCCGCCGGTCACGCGCGGCGCCCCGTTCCCATGAGCACCGTCGTCACCCCCGCCCAGCCGCCGGCCGCGCCCGAGCCTCACGCGATGCCGAGCTATCTCGCCGCGGGGCATACCGTCCGTTCCTGGCTCTGCACGCTCGACCACAAACGCATCGCGCTGCTGTACCTCTTTTCGATCACCTTCTTCTTCGCGATCGCCGCCACGGCGGCGGCGCTAATGCGCTGGGAGCTGCTCACGCCGCAGGGCGACCTGGTCACGTCGGACATGTACAACCGGCTGTTCACGATCCACGGCGTGCTGATGGTCTGGTTTTTCCTCATCCCGTCGATTCCCACGGTGCTCGGCAATTTCGTGCTGCCGCTGATGATCGGCGCGCGGGACGTGGCGTTTCCCCGGCTGAACCTGGCGAGCTGGTACATCTTCCTCGCCGGCGGGGCGCTCGCCCTGTACGCGATCCTCGCCGGCGGCGTCGATACGGGGTGGACGTTCTACACGCCCTACAGCAGCACCTACTCGAACAGCAACGTGATGGTGATGGCGGCGGGCGTCTTCATCGCAGGATTCTCGTCGATCGCCACCGGGCTGAACTTCATCATCACGATCCACAAGCTGCGGGCGCCCGGCCTGACGTGGTTTCGGCTGCCGCTCTTCGTGTGGTCGATGTACGCCACGAGCCTGATCCTCGTGCTCGCGACCCCGGTGCTCGCGATCACGCTGCTGCTGATGTCGCTCGAGCGCTGGTTCGGCGTCGGCGTGTTCGACCCGAGGATCGGGGGCGATCCGCTGCTGTTCCAGCACCTCTTCTGGTTCTATTCCCACCCGGCGGTCTACATCATGATCCTCCCCGGCATGGGCGTCGTCAGCGAGACGATCGCCTGCTTCGCGCGGAAGCGGATCTTCAGCTACAAGACGGTGGCGATGGCGAGCCTGGCGATCGCGATCCTCGGTTTCCTCGTTTGGGGGCATCACATGTTCGTCAGCAGCCAGTCGGTCTACGCCGGCGTGGTCTTTTCGCTGCTCAGCTTCCTCGTCTCCGTGCCGTCCGCAATCAAGGTTTTCAACTGGTCCGCGACGCTCTACCGCGGCTCGATCAGCTTCGAGACGCCGATGCTCTACGCGCTCGGATTCATCGGGCTTTTCACCGTCGGCGGGCTGACCGGGCTGTTCCTGGCGACCCTGGCCATCGACGTCCACGTACACGACACGTACTTCGTGATCGCGCATTTCCACTACATCATGGTTGGCGGGATGGTCATGGCCTACATGGGCGGCATCCATTACTGGTGGCCGAAGATTTCGGGGAAGATGTACCATGAGTGGACGGCGCGGATCGCGGCGCTGATCACGTTCATCGGTTTCAACCTCACGTTCTTCCCGCAGTTCGTGCTCGGCTACCTCGGGATGCCGCGGCGGTACCACGTCTATCCGCCGGAATTTCAGACACTGAACGTGCTGTCCTCCGCCGGTGCGTCGATCCTCGCGATCGGTTATCTCATGCCGCTGGTGTACCTGACCTGGTCGTTCTTCCACGGCCGGCCGGCCGGCCCGAATCCGTGGGGCGCGACCGGGCTCGAATGGCAGACGCCCTCGCCCGCCCCGGAGCACAACTTCGCCACGACGCCGATCGTGACGACGGATCCCTACAACTATCCCGATCCGCCCGAGTCCGCGCCCGAGCCGGGGACGAATCCAGAGCTCAACCACAGATGAACACGAATGGACACCGATTCGGCCGGCGCACGGAGATGTGCGGCACACCGAGGCGGCGCCATGGTGTCTTGTCTTACGTCCGTAAATTGCCGTCCCGCAGCCGGCGAGCCTGCTCGGGCCAGACGAGCGCCAGCAAGCTGGCGGCCTGCAAGTTGCCCGATCAAAAGAGACCACCCCGGAGACGGCGCGGACCAATCCGCACTCCGCACTCCCCAATCCGCAACTCCGATGAACGTCGCCCTGCCTGAACATTCTCCCTACCGGGACGCCGAGCAGCACTCGGTCGCGAACCATCTCGGCCTGTGGACGTTTCTCGCCACCGAAATCCTCTTCTTCGGCGGGATGTTCACCTGCTACACGATCTACCGCTTCACCTACCCCGAGGCGTTCGCCGCCGGCAGCGCTCACCTCGAGTTCTGGATCGGCACGGTCAACACCGCGGTCCTGCTGACGAGCAGCCTGTCCATGGCGCTCGGCGACCATGCGATCCGGTCCGGCAACCGCACCGCGCTGCGCTGGTGCCTGATCGTCACCTGGCTCTTGGGCGCCGCGTTTCTCGCCCTCAAGTTCTACGAGTATTACCAGAAATACCAGGAGCACATGATTCCCGGCCCCGGCTTTCACGTCGAGGGGGTCGGCCCGTGGGCGCCCCAGGTGGAGTTGTTCATCTTCCTCTACTTCGCGATGACCGGCGTGCATGCCGTGCACATGATCGCAGGTCTGCTCGCGATCACCTGGGTGCTGTGGCTGCTGCACCGCGGCCGCATCACCGCCGAACGCCACGGCGCGGTCGCGATGCTGGGATTGTACTGGCACTTCGTCGACTGCGTCTGGGTCTTTCTCTACCCGCTCCTCTACCTCATCGCCCGACACTGATTCCCATGGCCCGCGAAGCAACCCGCTCATCGATCCTCGGCACCTATGGTGCGCTGATGGTTCTGCTCGTCCTGACCGCTCTCGCGACGAAACTGCCGGCCGGTCCCTGGGCCACCGCGACCTCCCTCACGATCGCCTTCGCCAAACTGGCGCTGATCTTCCTGTTCTTCATGCAGCTGCGTTATCAGCGCGGGCTGGTGCGGATCTTCGCCATCGCCGGGTTCTTCTGGCTCGCCATCGGCGGCGTGCTCACGTTCTCCGACTACCTCACGCGCGACTGGCGCCTGTCCTGACCCGTATCCGAAGCTGCGTTCTCCTTCCGCCGCTCGCCCTTAGCCATTCGCCCGGTCGGGCCGCGGATGCTCGAGCGTGTCTTCGACGTACAGATGCTGCACGAGCGCGATCACGGCGACGGCCAGCGGCGTTGCGAAGATCACGCCCATGATGCCAAACAGCAGCCCGCCCGCCACGACGGACAGGAGCGAGACGACCGGGGCGAGCCGGACCGCCCAGTGCTGCAGGATCGGAATGAGGATGTTGCTCTCCACCTGCTGGATTCCCACGTACACGATCACGACGTAGAGCACCATGCGCGGCCCCTGCGTGAACGCGATCAGCAGCCCGGGAACACTGAACACGATCGGTCCGACGACCGGCACGAATTCGAGCAGGGCGGCGATCGCGCCGAGCAGCAGCGCCAGCGGCAGCCCGAGCAGCGCCAGGCTCACGCCCACGGCGATCCCGACCACGAGCATCGCGAGGAGCTGCGCCAGGAGCCATTTCTGCAGTGCCTCGCCCGCTTCGGTGAACGCCCGGCGCACCTGTTCGCGCCGCGCCGGCGGCACGAGTCGCAGCGCGCCCTCGAGGTAGGCGCGATGATCCAGCGCGAAGTACACGCTGAGGAACAGGATCAGCAGCAGGCTCGCCACCACCTGCAGGACCGCCCCGGCCGCGAGGCTGATGCCGGAGATCGGGTTGCTCTTTTGTGCCGCCTCCTTCGTCGAGCTCAGCACCGCGCGCCCGAGCGGCGACTGCTGGAGCGTATCCATGACCCGGTGCACAGCGTCCGGAATGACACGCCGCATTTCGGCCACCTGATCCGCCACCTGCGTGCCGAACAGCCAGCCGAGCAGCGCGAGCAGCCCCAGCAGGACCAGCACGACAACCAGCACCGCCCAGCGTTCGGGCAGGCGCGCGTACCGGGTCACCGGGCCGGCCAGCACCCGCAGCACGGCCGCTCCGACGATTCCGCCGAAGGCGGCGATCATCACCTCGTTCACCCGCCAGAGCACGACGGCGAGCGCGAGCAGCGCGACGGCGATCAGGATGAAACGGGTGGCACTGCGGGTCGTCGGCATTGGGGTGGCGGTGAGGTCCCTGGCGCGGCGGCCCCGGCAAGGGACCGTTGCCCGGCCCTCGCCGGCGTGCCGCGCCAAGCCCATGCTCGACCCTAAACCGCGGCATCGGTTCGCCGTTCCGCCGGTTCGCGGGTCCGGCCCGGCGCGCGTCGCGGCGTGAACCAGCGCGCCACCACCACGTCCGCCAATGAATGGGCGGCCCAGATCGGAATCGCCGGCGGCGGTGTCGCCCCGCTTCCACTCCGCCCCGTGCGCCAGCGTCGCTCCGCGCCGCGAGTCCCGCGACCGGCGGTCCAGCCGCGTCGCCCGTGGCTTCGATCGCGCCCGTTCGCCTCCGTCTCACTCCCGCGTTTTCACGTGCAGCGGCCGGTCGTGCCCCAGCGGCCGGTCCGTGTAGTCCTGCACCACCGGCTTGTCCGGATCGAATTCCGGGAGGTTCCGGATCTCCTCGCAGGAACGATCGATGAACAGGCCGCGCTCCGGCCAGCTCAACCGCTGCACCTGCCGCGGCGGGAGGAGGACGCGTTTGCCCGGCAGCACATTCCGCGTGTCGACGACGAGGAACGCCACGGACCATCCCGTTTCCTCGAGGAGGAACTCCTCGAGGTGACCCACGTGGCCGTCGCGCGCATGAATGCCGTAGCCGCGGATCTCGTGCATGCTCCAGAAATGCGAGTCGGTTTCGGTGGCAGTCGGCTCCTCCGCTGCATCGGCACGCGGGGCCGGCTCCGGGGGCGGCAGCGGCGTGATCGGCGGGGAGATGCCGTAAAGCCCCGACGGTGCCGGCGTCGCCGCCCAGTAGTATGGCCAGCCGTAGTAGTCGTGCAGCGCCCGCTCCTGCTCGCGGGATGCCGTTCGCACCGTGTCGATTTCGGGGCTGTGCCGCACCTGTTCCATCGTGGCGGCGACCCGAAACGTCCGGGGCGACACGGCGTCGCGCTCGAGCCCCGCCGCCGCCAGCAGCACCTGGTGTCGGTGCAGCCACGAGCCGGTGTTCACCACGAAATACCGGACCACCCATTGCTCGTCGTCGAAATACAGGTCCGCCACGCGCCCAATGCCACCGTCGCGCGCGTGAACCTCGAATCCTTCCAGCTCTTTGGAATGCACCAGCATGACAGCCTCCTTTGGAAAGTTTCTGTGGGGTCGCCGGCCGACCCGGATCCCTCGCGGACCGGATCGCTGGAGGGACGACCTCCGTGTCGTCCGCGGACATCCAGCGACCCTCGTCCCCATAACGAAGGCATGGTCGGCCGTATCGCGAGCGCCGCGGCCACCGGAGCTGCCGCCCAACCGGCCATCAGGCGCCGCCCTTACCGAATACCACCCCGCGTCCCGGTTCGTTGGAGGGACGACCCGCGTTTTCACCTTCGCCCGCCCACCAGTTTGTTGGAGGGACGACCTCCGTGTCGTCCGCGAATGTCCATCGACCCCTCGCACACCGCGAGCATCGGTCCGCCTTCGCGGACAGGACAGAGCCCGTCCCTCCATTCCGAACCGCCGGACGACCCGGTATTCGACCCGCGTCCCGGTTTGCTGGAGGGACGACCTCCGTGTCGTCCGCGAACGGTACAAAACGCTTTGAAATCCCACTCGCAAGTGTGCAGCCTCCGAGGCGTAGGGTGCCCCTCCCGGTTTTCAGGGGTACCATTCCCGCTTAACCTTCGCCTCTAGGAACTACTGAAAATGGATAGGCCGTTCGGCATTTTGGATATGGCTGAAACGGCCGCAGGTCTGGCCCACCGAGGGGGTTGGTTTTCCGCAACCGGCGGATTCGCTGGTGTTTTGTGCGATCGGATATGCCAACCCGCGTTGGCATAAACATAGTTCGGCAAAAAAACTCATGCATTTTACACACGAATTGTTGTCCGCTTTATTTCAGCAGACTGCCTTTGTCAGCGCACTTCTGGGCGGCTTCGCCTTCACATTTCTTGCCGTGCTGTTGACTGCCCACGGAGAATCTCGCATTGCCAACGTCACGGCCGCTTTCGCGAGCATTGCTGCATCTGGTTTTGTTGTATGCGCAGTTGGTTGGACTCTTGCGACGCCTCACCCTTCCGCTGTAGGTGGTTTGAGCGAGAATCCCGACCTTGAATCGCGAATGGCTTGGCTCCTAGTTCTGCACAAGACCTTGTCGATGTGTTTCATCTTCTCGTTGCTTTCCTTCATGATCTGTTTGGGCCTCGCAGGCTGGGTTCGCTCACGCAGCCTTGGCAAGGTGACGTCGCTCGCGGCGACGCTTGGTGGCGCTCTCATTATTTGGATACTCGCCCACGTTGCCGTTCGAGCATAAACCCCGGCCAACCACAGAACTCACAGAACGTGCCGAACCCGGAGAGTTCTGTGGCGCCGAAGCGCGACACAGGACTCTTGTTGAACAAGCCCGCCGAAACATGAACCCCGCTCCGCTAAACTACTTGGCACGAATGGTGCCTATACTGCTTTTTGTGTTTGGTCTAGGGAGCCAATGAGTTGGAAAACGTCCTCGATTTTCGAGAAACCGCCACTTGGGAGAGTCTCCGACTTTATTTTCGAGCCTAATTTCCTCATCGCTTCCGAAGCATGCTTCGTCCCTCTCAGAAAGTCCACGCTACCGTGCGCCGCGCAGCGGCTTGGTTCAACCAGCCGGCACAGCCGACAGCCATGACCGTCACGCCTCCTGCGGGGCAGGAGGCGCGCCGGCCATCGCCGCGGCTTGAGGTGGACCCCGAAAGTTGGACAGGACGGATCGTTAACCCAAACTCAGAACAACGATCCCCATGTCCAAGAAACGACGTCAGCACAGTCCTGATCTGAAAGCCCGGGTTGGTCTTGAAGCCCTGAAGGGCATCGAGCCGGTCCACGCCATCGCAGCGAAGTATCAGGTTCACCCGGTGCAGGTGAGCCAGTGGAAGAAAGAGGTGGCCGAACGGCTGCCCGAGGTGTTCGCCCGGAAGGGCAGCCATGATCATGACGCCGGGGCAGCCCAGGAGCGGGAGAAGGAGCTGTTCGAGGAGATCGGGCGGCTGAAGATGGAGCTGGAATGGCTCAAAAAAAAAGCTGGCGAGCTCGAGCGTTGAGGAACGCCGCCGCATGATTGAACCGAAACATCCCGCCCTGCCGATCATTCGGCAGTGCGAACTGCTCGGGCTGGCGCGGGCCAGCTACTACCACCAGCGGGAGCCGGAGACCGATGAGAACCTGCAACTGATGCGGGTGATCGATGAGACGTATCTGGCGTATCCGGTCTTTGGCTCACGGCAGATGACGCGGTGGCTGCGGCGGCAGGGGTATCGGGTGAATCGCAAGCGGGTGCGCCGGCTGATGCAGCAGATGGGACTGGAGGCGATCTATCGGAAGCCGAACCTGTCCCGGAAGCATCCGCAGAACCCCGTCTTCCGATATCTGCTGCGGCGGCTCGTCATCGATCGCCCCAATCAGGTCTGGGCGATGGACATCACCTACATCCCGATCCAAGGCGGCTTCATCTACCTGTGCGCGGTGATCGACTGGTATAGCCGGGCGGTCCTGGCTTGGGAACTGTCGAACACGATCGATGCGACATTTTGCGTGCAGGCCGTCGAGCGCGCGATGGCCCAGCACGGCGTCCCGGAAATCTTCAACACCGATCAAGGCTGTCAGTTCACGTCGGCCGAGTTTACCCAGCCGCTGCTGGCGCGTGGCGTGAAGCTCTCGATGGATGGTCGCGGTCGCGCCTTGGACAACGTCTTCGTCGAGCGGCTCTGGCGCACGGTCAAATACGACGAGGTCTACCTGAAGAGTTATCGCTCCCAAATCGACGCCTATACCAACCTGGACACCTTCTTCCGGTTCTACAACGAGCGTCGTCCCCACAGCGCCTTCGGCGACGCCGATCCCAAGACGCCGATGGAGATTTACCGCCAACCCGTCGCGCTTGCCATCAACCAATGAACCGGTATCAAGCCCTCCGTCTTCGGGCCGACTCCTGCGGCAAGCTTGATCGCTCCTGTCCTCGGAGTCGGCCAAGGCATCTCACCAGAGTGCGTCTATCCTAACTTAATCTCCTCGATCCGCTGTCCAACGGACGGGGTCCACCTCAGCTGACCTGAACGTTCGGCGAAAACCGTGATCACGATAGCCATCACATCTTGGATGCTGTTTTTGTGCGGCCTCGTCCTGAAGGGTTACGCCAATCGGGTCAGGTTTCTAGCACGCCACGAAATGCCACCTATTTTTTCCGCCCCCCGGTTTTCGTCCAAATTTTGGTTGGCGCGGCTCTTGATTACTTACGGGGCACTTTTCGGGATCTGGGTTGCACACGGGTTTCGCGTCCAAATCGGCGCCTTCATCGTCTATTTCTTGGTGAGCATGTTCACGTTTTTCTTGGGATCGCGTCGTTCTGTGAAGAAATGGGCGGCCGTCGATTTTCGGCGTCAGAAAAAGGAGGCTGAGGAGCGCGGCGAGGTCTTCGACGAAGAAGTCGCCAAATCCAAGGCGTCCCAACGGTCCGAAAAGATCGTCGAGGAGCACATCGGCTTTAATGGGAATTTGTGAGCATGAAAAGAAGGCCGAACCACCACAGCCGCTACAGCGCAACGCGGGCAGCCGTCCGTCTTCGGACGATTCGTCTGCATCCCAGACTCCATCCTCGCTCGGCCCGCGTGGCTGATCTTTGGCCGTTAGGCGATGAATACTCAGCGAGAAGCTAAGTCGCGTAGGGTCGAGTCGGTGGCTGCCGTCGTTGGCATTGCCGTGCTCATCATCGCTGCGAATCTCCGTGAGCCGCATTTGTGGATTGTCGTTCCAGCGTGGCTTGTGCTGGCAGGCATCGGCTATTTCCGATTCGATAAGGTTACGAGCGATAGCCCCTACAAGAGCGCATTCTACCTTATGGGCATTCCTCTGTTGTTTTACACGGGTTTTTGGCGCTCGGCCCTATTTCGTTTCGCAGACGTGCTTTCCCAGCCGTCAGGACACCACATTTATGCGCTAGTCTCCACCCGCGGTTTTTTGATGCTAGTCATTATCTATTTAGCCTCAGTCTGCCTTTTTTGCGGAGATAGGCTTCAAAAGCGTGAAAAGCAGCTGGAGGAATATAGGCAAGCACTCAAGGGGCGTCGTGACATTGCGAATCCAAACGCCGAACCCGGAGAGTTCCGTGGCGCCGAAGCGCGACACAGGACTCTTGTTGAACAAGCCCCTCCTTCGCCCCAGCGCTACGGAGGGCAGGCCGGGAATGACGCGAAGCGCTGATCCGCTGTATGCGGTTTGTGTTTAGCGCGACGGTGGCGCCGATTGGCCGATAATGGTCCGACGGCGCTGCGTTTGGCGCTCCCAGGTGACGCGGCGCCCACCGAGGCGGTCAAAAGCTGACGCCATCCGGCGCAGATCGCGCGCTTCACGTGCTTCTCCGACCAGAGGTCGCACGCTCCGCCAGCGGGATGCTGGCGCATCCGGAACCGGGTGACACGGGAAGAACGATGGGGCAGTCATCGGACGCAGTTTGGTGGAGCGCGCGCCAAGCTGCCGACGCGCACCAGCGTGAACTGTTCACAGTGCGGGCAGCGCAGATGCCAGGGCGGCGGCGTATCCGCTTTCTCCCGCACTACAATCACGACGGCCAGCAGCGTCTCGACGATGGCGCGCCGGGCCTTGGCCGCCGGGTGCATCCAGCCAAAATAGCGCACGCGGTGCTGGCCTGGCGGCAGGACGTGCTGCAAATATCGCCGCAGAAACTCGTCGGCCGAGAGCGTGCATTGCCGCCGCTCTTGCGTGGCGGTATCGGTGTAGGGGCCGAGCCGAAGGGGTCAGGCTGTACGAATCACCCTTGCCGCGGCTGGCGGGACAGCCGTTCCCCGAATTGGCAAAGCTAAGGGAGAAAGGTAGCGATCGTCAGGTGACCTTCGCGGACCGGACGGAGCCGGTCCCTCCATCTCGAACCGACGCGCGTTCTCCTCAGCGGCTCGCGGCCGGCGTCGTTCGCGGTCGGGAGTGGACGGCCGTCCGCCTCCGGGGAATCATCCGCCGCTCCGGGAACGCCTCCGACGCGTTTTCCGTCCGCGACTGCTCCGCCAGCGCGAGCACCTGCGCCAGATGCAGCGCTTTGCGCGGGGTGGTCTGCGCGATCTGCTCCCGGCAGCTGAACCCGTCCGCCACGATCACGGTGTGCTCGTCGGCCGCCCGCACCTTCGGCAGCAGTACCCGCTCGCCGCACTGGATCGACAGGTCGTAGTGGCTGCGTTCGAAGCCGAACGCGCCCGCCATCCCGCAGCAGCCGCTGTCCGGCATCTCGTAGTCGACCCCCATCCGCTGCAGCACGCGCTCCTCCGCGGTCATCTTCATCACCGCCTTGTGGTGACAATGCCCGTGCACCAGCGCGTGGAGCGGCAGCTGCGGGAGTGGGAGATCGGGCAGGAAACGTTCGATGAATTCGCTGAGGAGGAACGTCTGCCGCGCGAGCCGCTGCGCGTCGTCGTCGTGCGGCAGCATGTTCGTCAATTCATCCCGGAACGTCGCGCCGCAGCTCGGCTCCAGCGCGATCATCGGCACGCCGGCGCGAATCTCCCCGCGCAGGTGCTCCAGGATGTCGAGCAGCCACCGGCGGGCCGTCTCGAGCATCCCGTAGTCGTAGAGCGGCCGGCCGCAGCACAGCGCGGCCCGCGGCACGATGACCCGCCAGCCCGCCCGCTCGAGGAATTCGACCGCCGCCTGCGCCACCTCCGGATGGTAATGGTTGTTGAACGTGTCCGGCCAGAGGATCACCGGCGGCCCGGACGGGTTGCGCGCGGGGCGGCGGAAGAACCAGGCCTTGAACGTCTCCGGCGCCAGCGTCGGGATCCGCCGCTGCCGCGCCACGCCCAGGATCGCCTTCGCCAGCGTCGAGAGCCCCGGCGCGCTGGTCGCGAAATTCGCCAGCCGCGGGAAGAGCGCGCCCACCCGAGCCCAGCGCCCGATCAGCCCGAAGGCATAGGCGTGCAGCGGCCGCAGCCGGCCGTGATAGTGATGGGCCAGGAACTCCGCCTTGTACGTCGCCACGTCGACGTGCACCGGGCAGTCGCCCTTGCAGCCCTTGCATGAGAGGCACAAGTCGAGCGCCTCCTTCACCGCCGGACTGCGGAACCCTTCCCGCACCAGTCCGCCGTTCAGCATCTCGAACAACAGGTGCGCCCGGCCCCGCGTCGAGTGCCGCTCCTCCCGTGTCACCATGTAGCTGGGACACATCGTGCCGCCCTCGTGCCGCCGGCAGTCGCCGACGCCGACGCAGCGCAGCACGGCGCGGCTGAAATCGCCGTGGTCCGCCTCGTAATGGAAGTACGTCCGCGGCCGGTGCGGGTTGTAGTCGGTGCCGAGCCGCAGGTGGGAGGTGATCGGGTTCGGCCGCACCACCTTTCCGGGGTTCATCTTCCAGGCGGGATCCCAGAGCTGCTTGAATTCCTCGAAGGCCTGCACGAGCTCCGGTCCGTACATCTTCGGCAGCAGCTCCGCCTTGGACTGCCCGTCGCCATGCTCACCCGAGAACGAGCCGCCATAGCGCACGACCAGGTCCGCCGCGTCGTTGAGGAACGCGCGCCAGTGCTTGATCCCCGCCGCCGTCACGAGGTCGAAGGTGATCCGGCAGTGGATGCAGCCCTGTCCGTAGTGGCCGTACAGCACGCTGTCGTACCCGTAGCGGTCGAACAGCGCTCGCAGATCGCGCAGGTAGCCGCCGACTTTCTCCGGCGGGACGGCGGAATCCTCCCAGCCCTCCCAGGTGTCCCGGCTGTCGCCGACAAACGCTGTCGCCCCCAGCCCCCCCTCCCGCGCCTGCCAGACCTTGTGCGCTTCCGCCGGGTCGTCGTAGAGCTTCATCGTCGGCGGGTTGGGCCGGCCGCGCAACTGCTCCATCAGCCGCCGCCCCTGCTCGTCGCACTGCGCCTTCGTGTCGCCCCCGAACTCCACCAGCAGCCAGCCATGGCCCGGCGGCAGGAGATTGACCGCGTCGCGGTGCATGCCGTGGTGCCGGATGTCGTCCACCAGCCGCTGGTCGATGCCCTCGAGCCCGATCGGCTTCACCGGCAGGATGTCCGGGACGTGGTCGCCGGCTTCGTAGGCGCTCGGATACCCGAGGACGAGCAGGGCCCGCGCCTTCGGCGCCGGCACCAGCCGCATCGTCGCGGACAGGATCGTGACGCAGGTGCCCTCGGATCCACCCAGCGCCCGGGCGATGTTCGCGCCGTTCTCCGGCAAAAGGTCGTCGAGATTGTAGCCGGAGACGCGGCGCGGGATCTTCGGATAGCGCTGCCGGATCAGCGCGCCGTAGCGGTCGCGGAGCTGCTTCAGGCCGGAGAATATCTCCCCCTCCCGGCCGGGCCGGGCCGCCCGCGCCTGCCACGCTGCCTCGTCCAGCGCGCCGACGCGCAGGATCGTGCCGTCGTACGTCAGCACCTCCAGTTCGGAGATGTTGTCGGACGTGCGGTATCCCGTTCCGTGATTCGCCGCCAGCATCGAGTTGATCCCGCAGGAGTTGTTGCCGATCATCCCACCGATCGTGCAGTGCGAGTGGGTGGCCGGGTTCGGGCCGAAGATCAATCCGTGCGGCGCCACCGCCTTCTGGAGCCTCGTCGAGCACGATGCCGGGCTCGACGGTGACGAGCCGGTGTTCCGGATCGACGGCCAGCACGCGGTTGAAGTGCGGCGAGAGGTCCATCACCACGGCTTCGTTGCAGCACTGGCCCGCGAGGCTCGTGCCGCCGCCGCGCGACAGGATCGGCGCGCCGTGTTCGCGGCAGACGCGAACGGTCGCGATGACATCGTCGCGGTCGCGCGGGACGACGACGCCGATCGGCGCCATCCGGTAATTCGACGAATCGGTCGCGTACAGCGCCCGGGTTCCGGCATCGAAGCGCACCTCGCCTTTCACCGCGGCCTGCAAGTCATCCGCGAGCGTTCCCGACTTCGCCGCGCTCCGCGTTCGGATTTTTGGATTCCGGGTCTCGGGTCCGGGACCGCCGGGTTTCGGCGTCGCCGGGGCTGCCGGACTGCGCCCTTGCTCCCCCAACCTCGGGGTCGGCGCCGCAACGGGAACCGGACGGCTGTTTTCCGGGTGCGCCGTTGGGATCTGGCTGCTCCGCTGGAACTCCGGGCTGTCAGTCGCGCCGCCTGGTGCGCCGGAAGTTCGAGGATCGAGGCTCGGGGTTCGGTCACCCTCCGGCGTTTGGTTTTCGTCTTTCGGTTTCATGATTGTATTTGCCCGGGCAGCCCGTCACCCCGCTCTGGCGGAGCGACGACCGGACCGGTGACAGACGATCTTGCCGGACCGATGGATGGATGATCCTTGGCGGATCGGTGGACGGACGATCTTCGCGGGATCGGTGGAGGGACGACCTCCGTGTCGTCCGCGAACGTCCAGCGACCCTCGCGGACCGCGAGCATCGGTCCACCTTCGCGGACCGGACGGAGCCGGTCCCTCCATCTCGAACCGACGTGCGTCCCCGGATTCGATCGCCGACCGATCCGTTGGAGGGACGACCTCCGTGTCGTCCGCGAACATCCAGCCACCCTCGCGGACCGGACAGAGCCGGTCCCTCCATGATGACTTCGAATGTCGCTGGTCCTCGCATCCGCGTTTCCGCCCTTCCTCCTCCGTCTTTCAAACGCTCACTTCGTACCGCTCCGCGTCCTCCCATTTGAACTCCAACCCCAGCCCCGGCCTGGAGAAGTCGGGGCGAATTGCACCCGCCTCCACCTCCGGCGCACCGTCGAACAGCATCCGCTCGATCCGTTCGTGGTCGTGAAACAGCTCGGCATGCCGCATCGGGGCCAGCGCACAGCCCGGATGCAGGTGCAGGGCCGGCGCGCAGTGCGAAGACAGCGGCAGCATCGCCGCCTCACAGAGCGCCGCCACCTTGAGCAGCCCGGTGATCCCGCCGCAGCGGGTCGCGTCCGCCATCACCACGTCGACCGCCCCGGCCGCGGTCAGCCGGGAGAAATAGTCCAGGTCGTATCCGTACTCCCCCTCCGCGATCTCGAGCCGCGGCGGCACGCGCCGCCGCAATTCGCGCAGGCCGGTCAGGTCTTCCGGCAGCAGCGGCTCCTCCAGCCAGCGGACGTCGAATTCTTTCGCGAACCGCGTGCCAGACTCGAGCGCCTCCCGGTGTGTGTAGGCGCTATTCGCGTCGACGAACAATTCCGCCGCGTCCCCCACGACCGCCCGCGCCGTTCGCACCCGCTCCGGATCGCGCGCCAGGTCCCGTCCAACTTTCATCTTGAACCGCGTCGCGCCGTGCTCCGCCCAGGCCTCGAACTGCCGCTGCAGCTGCACACCCGAATACGAGGTGAAGCCGCCGCTGCCATACACCGGCAGGTCCGGCCGGACCGCGCCCAGCAGCGCGACAAGCGGTTGCGCCAGATGCCGGGCCTTCAGGTCCCAGAGCGCGACGTCCACCGCCGACACCGCCATCGCGCTGGCGCCCTGCCGTCCCAGATTGCGCAGCCGGGCGAACATGTCCCGCCAGCGCGCGCCGGTCTCCATCGCG
Organism: uncultured Verrucomicrobiae bacterium; assembly: GCA_963705935.1. Taxonomy (GTDB): domain Bacteria; phylum Verrucomicrobiota; class Verrucomicrobiia; order Opitutales; family Opitutaceae; genus Opitutus. The sequence continues at coordinate 2,674,307 of OY970130.1, forward strand.
TCACGACCGCGGAGCACCGGGGCCAAATGGTCCGCAATCATCCGCGCCACGGCCGCGTCCGCGTAGGTATAGCCCAGCCCCGTGATTCCGGCGGCCGCCACCTCCACGACCACGAGCGTGGTCGCGTTCCATTCGAGCGTCCCGTCGGATTCGGGGGCGTCGGTCGGAATCGTAAACGCAGCGACGCGAACGCCCTCGATCGGCAGCGCGGATACGACTGGGGCGGAGGACAGCATCGCTAGACCAGTTCGCGGACGCGATCCTCGGCGACCGTCGTGACGATCTTCATCCGGTCCGGCGTGCCGCGCGCCAGCGACTCCGCGAAATGGAGCGCCTGCTTCGCCTTGATCTTTCCGGGCATGGGCGGCTCGAACGGATCGACCAGCGCCTGCACGAGCACCGGGCCGGGAGTGGCGAACGCCTGCGCCACGATGTCGCCGCACAGCGCCGGATCCTCGACGGTGAAGCCCTCGGCGCCACAGGCCCGGGCGTAGGCGGCGAAATCGATCGGCTGGAGATCGCAGACGTACTCCGGATTTCCCAGGAAGACCATCTGCTCCCATTTGATCTGGCCGAGGGAATTGTTCTTGATCACGAAGACCTTGATCGGGAGCTGGTATTTCACCGCGGTGGCGAACTCGCCCATCAGCATGGTGAAGCCGCCGTCGCCGACGAACGCGACACTCTGCCGGTCGGGATACGCCACCTGGGCGGCAATCGCGTACGGCAGCCCGTTGGCCATCGTCGCCAGCGTGCCGGAAAGCGAATACATCTGGCCCCGCTGCGCCCGGATGTGCCGGGCGAACCAGGTGGTGATCGTGCCGCTGTCGCAGCTCACGATCGCGTTCGGCTGGAGCCGTTCGCTGATCTGGGCGGCCACCACCTGCGGCTTCATCGGCCGGTCCTGCCGGGTGGCGCGCTCGTGCATCAGCTCGTTCCAATCGGCCATCCGTTTCTGCGTCTTTTCGAGGAACGGCTTGCGCCCGCGCGACTCGAGCATCGGTTCGAGCAGCTGGAGCGTGTGCCGCGCATCGCCGGCGAGGCCCACCTCGACCGGATAACGCAGCCCGATGCGTGTCGGGTCGAGGTCGATCTGCACCGCGCGCGCCTGGCCGGGTTTCGGATAGAATTCGACGTAGGGAAACGAGGTCCCGACCAGCAGCAGCGTGTCGCACTCCTCGATCACGTCCTGCGACGGGCCGGTGCCGAGCAGTCCGATCCCGCCGGTCGTGTACGGCGAGTCGTCGGGCACGCAGGCCTTCCCGAGCAGGGCCTTGACGATCGGCGCGCCGATCTTCTCGGCGATGGCCTCCAGTTCCTCGCCCGCCCGGAGCGCCCCCTGGCCCGCGAGGATTGCAATCTTCTCGCCGCGGTTGAGCACCGCGGCCGCGCGCTGCAGCTCCTGCGCGGACGGCAGCCCGGCCGCGTGCCCGAACGCCTGGGTGTCCGCATAGCCCTTGACGTTCCGCTCCGAGCGCTGGCTCGACTTCACCGGCATCGACTGGAAATCCACCGGGAAGTTGATGTGCGCCACCCCGCGCCGGCCGAGCGCGTTGCGGCAGGCGAGATTGGTCACGGTTTCGACATGCTCCGGCCCCATCACCCGGGTGTTGTACACCGCCACGTCCATGTAGAGCTTGTCCAGGTCAACGTCCTGCTGCGCATGGGTGTCGATCAGGTCGTGGAAGTGATGCCCGGTGATCGCAACGACCGGGGCGCCGTCGAGCTTCGCGTCGTAGAGCCCGTTCAGCAGGTGGATTCCGCCCGGCCCCGAGGTGGCGAGGCAGACGCCAAGCCGGCCGGTATATTTCGCGTAGCCGCAGGCCATGAAGGCCGCCGCTTCCTCGTGGCGGACCTGGATGAACCGGATTCGTTTCTCCGCCTTCCGCAATGACTCGATCACCCCGTTGATGCCGTCGCCGGGCAGACCGAAAATCACGTCGACGCCCCACTCTTCCAATACGTCCACCAGTATGTCGCCTGCTGTCTTGGTCATGTTGTCTCCTTGTTTTTGCCGTTGACCTGCCGATCGCGGGTTCACCGGCGTCGCCGGCTGGCGCCGCTGGGTCAGGCTAAGGCGGCGGCAACCGGCCTTCAACCGGCCAGGGAGAAATGACCGTCGTATTCTCGGTTGGGGCGAACGCGTCGGCCTCCCGTGGGAGAATCTCGCACCGCACCCCCAGCGGTCAGGGGGCGGCGACGTTGAACCCCTCGACCACGATCGCCGGGCGTTCGCCGCGGGTGTCGGCCTCGGCGAGCTCCGTGCGCAGCCGGCGTTTTTCGCCGGGTAGAAGCGTGACGTAATTGTCCTCGAACACCGCCGGCAGAATCCGGTCGCGGCTTTTCTCCCGCACCGCCTCGAGCCGCACCAGCAACGCCGGCGTGTTCGAGGTATTCTCCAGTTCCGTCGCAAGCGTCCACCGTTCGCCCTGCCGGACGGCCGTGGTGTGGCTGCGCAGCTGCACCTTCGGCAGCGTGCGGATCGCCCGATAGTCGTAGACCGGATAGTCCGGGATGTGAAATGGCCCGCGAGAATATCCGGGGACGACGTAGGTCTGCAGGCTGCGCAGATACGTGTTCTCCGAAACGATCGCGGCGCCGGCGGCGAGCTTCAGCCGCACGAAATGCACCGGCGAAAGCCCCGTCGCGGGAAAGGCGAGCACGATCGGTGAAACGACGCTGTCCTCCGCGCTGTCGACCGTGGCCGTTCGCTCCCACGGCACCGTGCCATCGAGGTTGACGATGCTGGCCGTGACGCGCAGCCCGTCGCGCCGGCCCGCGCTGTAGTTCACCACCTCAACGGCGTCGTTGAGCGGATTCCACTGCACGTGCAGCGCCTCGCAGCCCTTCTTCGCGCCGAAGTAGCCGGCCGTGGGCTCGAGGTAGTAGTCGTACGTCTGCCACACGAACGACGGCCAGCACGAGTGGCTCATCCACATCAGCACGCCCATCCGGTTCCGGCTCTGAGCCTCGAAGATCGCCCGGTGGCCGTCGTAGTTCGTGAACTGCGCCAGCTCCACCCACTCCGCCGCATTCGCCGCCTCCCCGTAGGATTTCGCGATCCGTTCCCGCAGCGCGCCGCCGCCCTGCGCGCCGTGCGAGGTGAAGTCGTGCACCCCCCAGTCGGCATCCTGCGGCCACCGGTCCGGCGGCGGCATGAACTGCTGCAGGCTGTCCCAGGTGACGATGTTCGGCATCCCGAGCTCGCTGTGGAGTTTCGCCGTGGCCCGCTGGTCGAAGTAGTACCGGACCGGCATCAGGTGATACGGGCCGCCGCCGCTGACCACGCCAAAAGCCGAGTTCGCGATGTAGCGGATGTCGCCCTGGAGCGACGCCACGAGCTTCTCCAGCCCCTCGTTCAACACCGGCGGCGGATCGCCCTCGTTGCGTCCGCAATAGAGTCCGATCGACGGATGGTTGCGGATGCGCCGGACGAAATCCGCGGCGTTCTGGAGAAACATCGCGTTGTCGTCCGGATCCGGCCCGTCGAGCGGGTTCGCCAGCCAGAAATCCTGCCAGACCACCACGCCGTGCCGGTCGCACGCATCGAAGAATGCGTCATCGCCGATCTGGCCGACCCAGTTGCGGATCATGGTGAATCCCATCTCGCGATGGTACCGCACGGCGGCGTCGTACTCCCGGGCGCGAAACAGCAGGTTCGACTCGCCGAAACCCCAGTTGCCTCCGCGGCCGATGAACCGGCGCCCGTTGATGAAGATCTTCAGCGCGCCGTTTTCCACGGCATACGTGAACTGCCGGACGCCCGCCCGAAACGCCTTCGCATCCGACCGTCCGCCGTCGGCCGCGTCGAATTCCAAACGTACGTCATAGAGATTCGGGTCGCCATAACCCACCGGCCACCACAGCCGCGGGTCGTGCAGGTGCAGGCCGGCGATCTCCGACGGCCCCAGCTTCACGACCGTGGACTCCGCCGCGGGCACGCGCACCGCCCGCTCGAACTCCATGTCTCCGAACCGTCCGCGCAGCACGCCGGCGACGGCCGCCGCGCCGGTGTTCCGCAACGTCACCTCCACGGTCACGTCCGCACTGCGCGTGTCGGGCAGCGGCAGCCGCGTGGAAACCACCGGGTCCTCGAGCACCACCGGGCCCGTGGTCGTCAGGTACACGTCGGACCAGATGCCGATGTCGCGCCCGCGGATGCTCGGGATCCAGTCCCAGCCTGCGGTCGCATGAAACGTCGGGTTGTCGGCGCCAAGCGCCCCGCCGTTGCCGCCCGGCTCGTCGAAGGTCTTTTCGCGTGCGGTTCCAGGCGTCGCCGGTTTGTGGATGCGCACTGCGAGCACGTTGGTCCCGCCCGGATGCGCCCGCGTGGTCACATCGAACCGCGCCCGGGTGAACGCCCCGTCGATCCGGCCGAGGCGTGCGCCGTTGAAGTACACGTCGGCCTTCCAGTTGATCCCGTCGAAATTCAGCCAGAGCCTCCGGCCGGGCGCCGGCGCCGCCAGCGTGAACTCGTCCCGGTACCAGAAGTCGGCGTTGAAGAAGGAATCGGAGATCTGGAACTGGTTGTCTCCGTAGTTTGGATCCGGCAGCGCGCCGGCGTTCCAGTAGCTCACCAGCACGGTCCCGGGCACGGTGGCGGGCAGCCAGCCGCGGCAGTCGGCGCCCGGCCGCGACAGTTCCTCGCCGCGCTGGGTAACCAGCGAATCGCGCTGGAGGCACCACGCCCCGCGGACGAGATCCTGCCGCTCGCCCGCGGCGGCCGCCGGCGCCGGCCGGCCGCGCGGCACCGGGCCGCCCCGCCCGAAAACCTCCAGCTCGCTCAGGACGTACCCGTCGGACGTCGCCGGCCGCGTCAGCCGGAGGCGGACGTGGCGCGCGCGTGCGGGCTGGCTCAACGGGTAGTTGTCGGCGCTTGCGGACAGGGGCCGGAGCAGCCGCCAGTTCGTCGCGTCCTCCGAAATTTCGATGGCGCCCTCGGCGGCCCGCCGCACCCAGTGGAGCGCCACCCGGTCGAGCGTGCAGATGGCGCCGAGGTCGACCTGGATCCATTCGGCCCCGTTGCCTCCGCTTTTCCACGCGCTGGTAAAATCGTGCGGCCCACCCAGGTTCACCCGGTGACCACCCGCAAACGTGTCGACCGAGGCAATCCGCCACTGGCGCACCGCGGGCGCCGCGATCTGCACCCGGTAGAACCGCGCGTTGCCATTTGCGGTCACGGCGACGCTCGCCTTCACGGTCTTCGGATTCCAGAACTCCGCGGTCGAAAGCGTCTCCTCCGCGCTGGCGCGCCCGAGTTCCCGCCACTTCGCGCCGTCGTTGGACGCCTGAACGACGCAGGTCCAGCGCTGCGGCTGGTGGTCTTCCGTTCGCGCCATCGCGGTCACGTCGATCCGGTCGATCACCGGCGTGTCCTGGCGCCCGGCCTGCTCGATCTGCACCCAGCCGCCGGCGCCCGGCAGGTCGATGCCGGAGCCGAGATAGCCGTCGGTGACGAACTCCCGCTCGGCCCGCGGCAGAATGCCGCGATCGCTCGTCGAGCAGACGAGCCACCGGGGCAGCCGCGAATCGATGATCCCGTCCGTCACCAGCTGCGCCGCCAGGCTGTAGTCGTAGTTGCTGGACGCCGTCGCGGGACGATGCAGCGCGAGGTTGCGCTCGGTCGTCGTGTCGGTGACGAACGCCGGTCCTTCGAACACGGCCGGCTCACCGGGATACACGCCGACGCCGCGGGTGAAGTCACCGCCCGCGGCTAGCGCGGACCCGCCACAGACGAGCGCGACCACGCCGAACACCACCAGCGGCCGCGCGCGAACGGGAGACCGGGGAAACGGTGCCGCGCCGGAAGCGGCAAAGGCGGCCGCAGGGCGGCGAGCAGGGGGGCGGACCGGTAGGAACGGGTTCATGGGAATACGGGGTGTTCGCCAAACGGTTGGTGGCACCCGTGGTTTGGAACCGCTCGCGGCCGGCGGCAATCCGCGTTTTCCGGTCCCGCGGTCCCCTGGAGAAGCCACTGCGAACCTCGCGCGATCGCCGGGTCTCCGACGGTAGGCGCAGCAACGATCGACGGCGCAGAACTCCGCGCATTCGTGTCTGCCCGGCAGGCGATGCGCTGGTGCGCAGCGCGCGGAATCCGCGCCCGCGCCGCGGCGGGGCAGATTGCGCGTCATCGCCCGCGGCGGGAAGCTTGCACCCGGAGGCATTTCGACATGCGCTTCCCGCTTTGCCCCGCTTCCGCCAGAATCTGCTTTCCCCTCGATGAACGCTTTTCGCCATGCCACCCGGGCACTCCTGCTGCCGTTCCTGTTCGCCGCCGCCCCGTGCGGCGCGACTCCGCTGATCAAGCCCGTCACGCCGGATCCGCTGCCGGAGGTGACCGCGTTGTACACGTTCCTCCAGGAAATCTCCGGCCGCTACACACTTACCGGCCAGCACAACCCGCCCGTCGCCGGCGGCCGGAACTCGCAATTCGCCGCGACGTACACCGGCAAGACGCCCGCCGTGTGGACGTCCGATTTCGGTTTCGCGAAAGCGGGCGACATGGACTCCACCCTGGACCGCCCGATCGTCGTGAAGGAGGCAATCCGCCAGCACCAGTTGGGCGCGATCATCAGTCTTTGCTGGCACGCCGTCCCGCCGACGGCGGATGAGCCCGTCACTTTCCGGCCGCTGCCCGGCAGCGATCCGAAGATGCTGCAGAGCGTGCAGGGCCGGCTCACCGACGAGCAGTTCAAGGACCTGCTGACGCCCGGCACCGCGCTCTACCAGCACTGGGCCGCGCAAGTCGACGTCGTCGCCGGCTACCTGAAGCTGCTGCAGGACGCCCGCGTTCCCGTGCTGTGGCGCCCCTACCACGAGATGAACGGCGACTGGTTCTGGTGGGGCGGACGCACCCAGGAGCCGTACACGACCGCCGCGCTCTACCGGCAGATCTTCGACCGGCTCGTCAACCATCATCACCTGAAGAATCTCCTCTGGCTCTGGAGCATGGACCGGATCAACAACCCCGCGATGGATCATGCGAAGTATTTCCCCGGTATCGAGTATGTGGATGTGCTGGGCCTGGACGTCTACGGCAACGATTTCGCCCAGTCCTATTACGACAGCCTGCTGAAGCTGTCGCAGGGCAAGCCGCTGGCGCTCGCCGAGGTCGGCAACCCGCCCACGCTCGACATCCTCGAAAAGCAGCCGCTCTGGACCTACTACGCGATCTGGTCCGGCATGGACCACAACACGACGCGGAAGCAGTTTGCCGCGCTGTTCAGCGGCAGGCGGTACCTCGGACTCGAGGATCCGGCCTATGTCGAGGCTTCGACCGCCTACCGCCGCGCCTGCGGGATGCCGCCGGTGCATGTCGTGCGTCCGCCGGCGGATTTCACCGGCACCTGGGTGCTGAACCAGGAGGCGAGCAAGTTCGGCCCGCGCGGCGCCGGCTTCATCCCGAGCCGGCTGGTGATCACGCGCCAGGGCGACGTCCTGACCGTGCGATCGACCGTCGTGCGGGAGTTCACCGACGATCAAACCACGGAAACCAGCTATCCACTCGACGGCACGGAAACCAGGTCCGAGGCCTTCAACTCGCCGCGCACCACGAGCGCCCGGCTGACGGCGGACGGCTCGATGATCACGATGAATTCGGTGGTCGCCCTCGTCTGGGGCGCACCGGGATCGAAGTTGAGCGTGCTCGAGACTTGGACGATTCCGACTCCGGAGGACCGGCTCACGATTCAAAGCGTGGCCGATTCCGTCCAGGGTCCCGGGAAAACCGAGCAGACTCTCGTCTACGACCGCCGCTGAGCCGCGCTGGGGCGCGAGCGTCTCGAACCGGCGGAAACCGGCTGAGACTGGCTGCCGAAAGAAGCCGGGCCCGGTCCAGCCCAAGCCGGTGTGGAACCACTAATTCACACTGAGGCACACTAATCCGGACTGAGAATCCGAAGCTGGTATCCATTTTACGAACGCCACAAATGGGCGGCCTTGTGGCTGCGTTTGGAGGGACGACCTCCGTGTCGTCCGCGAGTGTCGAACGACCTTCGCGGACCGGACCGAGCCGGTCCCTCCATGCCGCGAAACGAGCGTCGCTCGTTCTTCGTATCGCCGGATGAACCCGCTCCGACGCTCCGGACTGTCGAGGGGCTCGCGCAAATGCGACTGCAAGCGGGCGGCCTCCGCTCCGGACTCCCACCTACTTCAGAACGGGACGTCGTCGTCGACGGTCTCCGGTCCGGCCGGCTTCGCGCCGGCGGCGGGTCCGGGACGTGCCGGCGGCGCATGCCGCTCCGGCGATGCTGTCTGGTCGGCTTCGCCGCCGGGCGCCGGCGCGCCGTCGCGCTGGCCGCTGCCGAGAAACTGGAATCCCTCCAGGACCACCTTCAGCTTGCTCCGCTTCTGACCCGAGGTCTTGTCCTCCCACTGGTCGAACTTCAGCCGGCCTTCCACGAACAGCGGCCGGCCCTTCGTGCAGTACTTCGAAATCGTCTCGCCCTGCTTCCCCCAGGCCTCGATGTCCACGAACGTCGTGTCGTCGCGCAGTGCGCCCGACTCGTCCTTGAACTGCCGGTTCACCGCCAGCCCGAACTGACAGATCGCGGTGCCCTTCGGCGTGACCCGCAGCTCGGGGTCGCGCGTGAGATTGCCGATCAGGTAGACTTTGTTGAAGTTGGCCATGGGAGTAGCCGCCGTCCTCGCGTGCTCAGACGCTTTGGACGAACGTGCGATAGACGCTGGTGTTGAGCCGGAGGCGTTCTTTCAGATGCGCCGGCGCGTTCGCGGGGGCATCGAAGGCAATCTGGACGTACGCGCCGCTGGTGAACTTCCGGTCGGTCACGCGGATGAAGTCGCGCTTGCCCAGGTTCTCGACCCCGGTGACGTCGCCCTGGACGGCGGCGATCTCATGCTTCACGCCATCGATGATCTGGTCGATGGAGTCTTCCTTGCCGCGGTTGTCCAGGATGAAGGACGCGCGGTATTTGCGTTTCGGAGCGGTGGCGGTGGCGTTCATTTTTGGTCTCTGCGATTAAGCTGGTTCATGGCGGCGTCGGCGCCGCTCTTGAGCAGCAGGTCGAGGCCGGAAAGATAGGAGGTGAGCTTTTGGGTGATGAGAGTCTGTTGTTCGGGAGTGAATTTTCCGAGGACGAAATCCTTCATATCCATCTGGGGCGGCTGCTTCGGGCCCGTGCCGAGCCGGTAGCGCACAAAACCGTCGCCGAGATGCTCGAGCACGCTGGCCACGCCGTTGTGGCCGCCCGCGCTCCCCGTGATCGACACCTTCACGGCGCCAAGCTCGATGTTGAGATCGTCGTAGACCACGAACACGGCGGCGGGCGGAAGCTTGTAGAACCGCGCCAGCCCGGCGATCGCGACGCCGCTCTCGTTCATGAACGTGAGCGGTTTGACGAGGTGATATGTGCCGTGGCCGCGCCAGTTCCAGCGCGCGACCTCTGCGGCAAACTGCGGGTGCGCCCGCCAGGACAGGCCGTGCTTGTCCGCCAAAGCGTCCAGCACGACCCAGCCGAGGTTGTGCCGGGTCTCCGCGTACTCGCGGCCCGGGTTGCCGAGCGCGGCAACGAGCGAGATGGACATGCCTCAAAGAACAATCGCCGCAGCCCGCCGCGGTCAAGCGGCGGGCCCGGCGGAAACGGATTACTTTTTCCCGGCGGCAGGCTTCGCGCCGGCGGCGGGCTTCGCCCCGGCGGCCGGTTTGGCCCCGGGGGCTGGCTTCGCCCCGGCGGCGGGCGCAGCACCCGGCTTGCCTCCGGCGGCGGGAGCGGCACCGGCGGCTCCCGGAGCCGCGGCGGCACCCGGAGCACCAGGAGCACCGGCAGCGCCTTCGGCGGGCGCGGCACCCTCGGCCGGCACGGCGCCCTCGACGCCCTCGATCGTGGCCGGAGCCACGACTTCCTGGACGATTTCGGCAACCGGCTCGACGCACGAGACCACCGGCTGGCCCTTCAAATCGAGAAACTCGACGCCCGGGACCGGCTTCAGCTCGCTGACCTTGAGCGTCTCGCCGACCTTCAACTCCGTCACGTCGACCGTGATCGCCTCGGGCAGATCCTTCGGCAGGGTGCGGATGCGCAGGTGGGGCGTGTTCAGCTCGAGCACGCCGCTCTGGTTCTTCACGCCGAACGACTCGCCAGTCAGCCGGACGGTCACGCGGATTTCGAACTTCTCGTCGGCCTTGACCTCCTGGAAATCGACGTGGACGTACTTGTCCGTGATCGGATCTCGCTGGATCTCCTGGAGGAACGACAGCGCCTTGTCGGCCTTGTCGGAGCGCTGGAGTTCAACCAGCACCGCGCGGCCGGCCACGGCCTTCACCAGGCGGCCGAACTCCGGCACCTCGACCGACAGCGACTCGGGCTTCGTATGCTTTCCGTAGAGCACCGCGGGAACGCGGTTCGTTCGGCGGAGGCGGCGGGAGGCGCTGCGGCCCGTCTGGGCGCGCGGCGCAACATTCAATTGGAATTGTTGGCTCATGGATTCGGTCCGCCTGTCGCCCCGGAATTGAGGGCAGGCGTAATGGAAAAGAGTGTCACGACATATGGTCGCCCCTCCCGAACGCAACCAAAACTTTCCGCAAACGGGTTGGTTTGGGCCAGGGCGTGCGAATCGAACGTGGTTCGGCGCAGGCAGCACCGTCGCGGGCACGGTTTGGTGTGCACGCGGTTCGGCGGGGCGCTCGAACAGGCGCGAGCGAGCTCGCGGCCTACACAAACCCGTGCTCGCGAGTTCGCGGCCTGGGCCAACTTCGATTCGCGCGGCTTCGCGCGAATCGGTGATTCAAAAGCCTTCTTGCCCGGCACCGTTTCGTGGTTTCGTCTGACCGTTCATGCCGGCCGACGACGAACTTCCGCGATCGCCCGAAGGCGCGATTCTGCCGCCCACCGCGGCGGTCATCGCGGCGGAAAGCGGCGGCGGAACGCCGAGCCCGGCCGCCGAGCCCGAATTCATCGACCGGCACTCGCCGGCGTTCCGGCGGACCGTCGCCGCGCTCTTCGCCGCCGGGTTCGCCACGTTTGCGCTGCTTTACTGCGTGCAGCCGCTGATGCCGGTGCTGGCACAGGAATTCAGGCTCACGCCCGCGGCGAGCAGTCTCGTCCTGTCCGTGTCCACCGCCATGCTGGCCCTCGGGCTGGTCTTCACCGGGCCGATCTCGGACGCGGTCGGCCGCAAGCCGGTGATGGTCGCCGCGCTGATCACGGCGGCGCTGAGCATGATCGTCTGCGCAGTGATGCCCGGCTGGGCGGGCGTGCTCGCGATGCGGACGCTGACCGGTCTCGCGCTGAGCGGCGTGGTCGCGGTCGCGATGACCTATCTGAGCGAGGAAATCCATCCGCACGTGCTCGGTTTCGCGATGGGATTATACATCGGCGGCAACGCGATCGGTGGAATGATTGGCCGGCTGATCGTGGGCGTGATCGTCGATTTCGTCTCCTGGCGGGTGGCGGTCGGCACGATGGGCGGACTCGCGATGCTCTCCGCGCTCGTGTTCTGGCGGACGGTGCCGCCGTCGCGGCACTTCCATCCGCGTCCGCTCCGGGTGCGTACGCTGCTGGACGGGTTCCGGCTCCACCTGTGCGACGCCGCCCTGCCGTGGCTGTTTGTCGAGGGACTGTTGCTGATGGGCGGGTTCGTGACGCTGTTCAACTACATCACCTACCGTCTTCTCGCCCCGCCGTATCATCTGAGCCAGGCCGTGGTCGGTTCGGCGTCGGCGGTGTATCTCACCGGCATCTACAGTTCGGCGCGGGTCGGCGCGCTGGCGGACAAGCTCGGCCGCCGCCGCGTGCTCTGGGTGGTGATCGCGGTGATGCTGCTGGGCGTGCTGATCACGCTGGCCGACCCGCTGTGGATCGTGCTCGTCGGGATGCTGGTGTTCACGTTCGGTTTCTTCGGCGCGCATTCGGTCGCGAGCAGCTGGGTGGGTCGCCGGGCGCGGGTCGCCCGCGGACAGGCGTCGTCGCTCTACCTCCTGTTCTATTACGTCGGCTCGAGCGCGGCGGGAACCTGCGGCGGGCTCTTCTGGCGCCGCGCCGGCTGGACCGGCGTTGGACTGTTTATTGCCGGTCTGCTGGTGCTCGCGCTGCTGGTCGCCGGCTGGCTCGTGCGCGTGCCGCCACTCGCCGAAGTACGCCCGGCCCGGAGTTAGGCGATCGCTCGGTCCGTGTGTAGATGCGGCTTCGGGCCGCGATCGAATCTCCGCACGCGCTCGAATCGCGGCATGAAGCCGCTCCTGCATTCCGATGCCCTCGCGACCTCGGCGACAACGGATCTCGTGGATCGATGTAGCCGGGCTCGCCGAGCCCGGACGGCGTGCGCCCGATTCGCTGCCCGGGGCAGCCGATTCCGGCCGGTGCGCGCCCGATTCTCTCCGGTGCGCCGGGCCCAGCCCTGGAGTTTGGCCAAACGTCAGTAGGCGGCAGGTGGCGCCGGTCTCCGACCGGCGGCGAAGCACTTGCGAGATGCTCTCGCCGGTCGGGACCGGCGCCACGGAACCCAGGATCCGGATCGTCGCATCCGCCAATGACTGGACGCCGAAGCACGCCGGGTGACATTTCCATGACGCCGTCGACTTCGGCGCGGATTTGCCGACGATTCGGCGATCATGAACCGCCGCGAATTCATCGAACGATCCGGCGCACTGGCGCTCGGTGCCGCACTCGCCGGGATGCCCTCACCGGTTCAGGCGCAGCCTGCCTCCGCGAACCGTCGGCGCGTGCTGCGCGTCGCGCACCTGACCGACCTGCACGTGCAGCCGAACCAGGCGGGGTACCACGACTCCGCGCTGGGCATGGCCGCCGCGATCCGTCACGCCCAGAGCCAGCCCGACCGGCCCGAGCTGATCCTCTTCGGCGGCGACATGGTGATGGACTCGCTCGCGCACTCGAAAGCCGCCGTCCAGGCGCAGTGGGAGGTCTGGGACCGGGTCTTTGCCGCCGAGGTGAAGCTCCCCTACAAGCTTTGTCTGGGCAATCACGACGTCTGGGGCTGGGGCATCCACGACCAGCCGGAAATCACGCGGGATCCGCACTACGGGAAGGCGCTCGCGATGGAGCGGCTCGGGCTGAAGCACCGATACTATTCCTTCGATCAAGCCGGTTGGCATTTCATCGTGCTCGACAGCATCCAGCAGGACTTCGCCACGAAATCGGGATACGTCGCCACTCTCGACGACGAGCAGTTCGGCTGGCTGGGGCGCGAACTGGCGGCCACGCCGGCCACCACCCCCGTCGCCGTGCTCTCGCATGTTCCGATCCTCGCCGCCTGCGTGTTCTTCAGCCGCGACACGGAGAGCAGCGGCAGCTGGCTGCTCCCGGGCTCGTACTGCCACATCGACGCCCGCCGGATCAAGGACCTGTTCGATCGGCATCCCAACGTGAAGGTCTGCCTCAGCGGACACGTTCATCTCGTCGACGACGTCAGATACGTGGGCGTGCGTTATCTGTGCAACGGCGCGGTCTCCGGCAACTGGTGGAAGGGCGTGTATCAGGAGTTTCCACCCGCGTACGCGCTCGTCGATTTCTACGACGACGGCACCGTGGACCATCGGGTGATCCCATACGGCTGATCGCATGGGAGACCCTGTGTTCGGTGACAGCGGGTGTGGTTGCCCGGTTGCGGGCGCCGTTGGCGCGAGCTCGCTCGCGGCCTCCGGCAATCGGCTCGGGCGTAGGAGCGGCTTCATGCCGCGATGCGAATGTCCCTTCGCGTGTGCATCGCGGCATGAAGCTGCTCCGGCGATCGGAGGGTGTAGCCGGGCTCGCTGAGCCCGGCCGGTGCGCGCTCGGATCGCGGCGTAAAGCCGCTCCTACATTCCGATCCATCACCGCCTGTCCCGATTCGCTCGCCGCGTCGCATGCAAACGCTACCGCCTGAACTGCAGATCCGCTCCGGGCGCGGGTTTCAGGTGTGCGGCGCGGCCGCGAGCGCGGCGAGGACGCGCGCTGGCGTCATCGGCAGCTGGTCGAGCGGCGCGCCCGTCGCGTCGTGGATCGCATTCGCGAGCGCGCCACCCATGACGATGATCGCCGGCTCGCCGCCACCCTGCGGCGGACTGTCGTCAGCCGGCACGATCACCGTCTCGATTTGGGGCATCCACGAAAAACGGGGAATCGTGTAGGTGTCGAAGTTCGTGTCGTGAATCTCGCCGTCGGCGAACCGGATCTCCTCCGTCAGCGCATAGCCCATCCCCATCATGATGCAGCCCTCCATCTGGAGCTTCGCGCCGGCCGGGTTCACCACGAGCCCCATTTCCTGCGCGCAGACCACCCGTTTCACGCGCACCGTCCCCTTGGCGCGATCAACCGCCACCTCGGCGATGGTCGCCACGTAGGACCCCGAATCCATTCCGCAGGCGACGCCCAGTCCGCGCCCACTCGGGGCTTTGGCCGGCTGCCAGCCGAACTTTTTCGCGGCCGTCTCGAGCACCCGGATCATTCGCGGATCGGCGAGGTGCCGCAGCCGGAACTCGACCGGATCGGCGCCGGCCAGCGCCGCCAGCCGGTCCAGGTGCGATTCCCGGGCGAACGTATTCGTATTGCAGCCGGGCGCACGCCACGCCCCGACGCCGAAGGGGTGCACGCCCGGCGGGCCGAAGAAGTTGCCGACGGAGACCGTGCGATGATGCGGAATCGTGTAGAACTGCGGTGCGCCGCGATCGCCGGCGAACCGAACCGCGTAATCCCAGAAAGCGATCTTGCCGGCCGCATCGACACCGGCGGCGATCTTCACCACCGCCGCGGGGCGGAACGTGTCGTTGAAAAACTCCTCCTCGCGCAGCCACATGACCTGCACCGGACGCCCGGTCAGTTTCGCGAGCCGCGCCGCCTCGACCGCCTGGAGGTTTGCCGACTTGCCGCCGAACCCGCCGCCGACGAACGGCGTGATCACGCGCACCTTTTCCGTCGGGAATCCGATGGCCTGCGCGATTTCCTCCCGGGCGCCGAACGGGTTCTGGGTCGACGCCCACACCGTCGCCTTGTCGCCTGCGATCTTTGCGAGCGCCGCATGGGTCTCCATCGCGGAATGCGCCACGTAGGCGTTGAGGTACCTGGCCTCGAGCGTACGGGTCGCCAGCCGTCGGCCTTCGTCCAGATTGCCGCCGCTCGCCGCGACCTGCGGCGCCAGCGTGGACTGCTCGAGATGCGCGAAGATGCTGCTGTCGGTCAGCTTCGAGGGCGACGGCGCGAACTCCGCCCGCACCTTGTCGAGCGCGTCCTCCGCGACGTCCGGCAGCTCGTGCAGCACCGCGAGCAGTTTCCCGTCCTGCACCACCTGCACGCCCGGAATCGCGCGTACCGCACTCGTGTCGGCGGTCTGCAGCACGGCGCCGTGGGCCGGCGGGCGCAGGACCCGGGCGTAGAGCATTCCCGGCAGCCGCAGGTCGGCGGCAAAATGCGTCCGCCCCGTGACCTTGTCGCGGCCGTCGCGCCGGCGCAGCGGGCGGCCCGAGACCTTGAAATCGGCGGGCTGCTTCAGCACCGCCTTTCCGCTCAACCGGCGTTCGATCCGGCGGCCTTTCGTCAGCTGCCCGTACGCAATCCGCCGTTCCGGGCGCTGCCGGTCGAACACTGTTCCCTGCTCCGTCCCGACCTGATCCAGCGGCACGCCAAGCGCCTCGGCGCCGAGTTCGCGCAGCACCCCGCGGGCCTCCGTCGCCGCCGCCCGCCAGAGCGGACCGAAGGCGCGCGTCGTCAGCGAGCCCCAGGTGCCGGCGTCGAACGGGCACAGCTCGGTGTCGCCCATCACGATGTCGACCATGTCGAGCGGCACATCCAGATCCTCCGCGAGCATCTGCGGCAGCGAAGTGACCGGGCCCTGCCCCATCTCGATCTTTCCGGTGAAGCCGGTCACGCGTCCGTCCTCTCCGATCCGGAGGAAGGCGTTGAAATCCGTCGGCACCGTCGGGTGCGCGCGCATCGGCCGGGCCGCCTCCGACTCGGCGCCGAGGCCGAGGTCGCTCGCGACGATCCAGATCACCACCCCGCCGGTGAACCGTTGCAGGAATTCCCGTCGCGACAGCGGGTTCATTTCGGAGCCGGAGACCGGCACGCCCTCAAAGTCGGGATCGGTCAGGTTCGATGAACTCATTTCAGCGGACTCCTTTCATCGCGCTGGCGGCGGACGCGATTGCATCGACGATGCGCGGGTGGGCGCCGCAGCGACAGAGATTCTGATCCATGCCTTCGATGATCTGCTCGCGCGTGGGGTGCGGGTTCTGGCGGAGAAAGCTGTAGGCGGTGAGGATCATGCCCGGGGTGCAGAACCCGCATTGCAGCGCGTCGTGCTCGAGGAACGCCTCCTGCAGCGGGTGCAGCTGTCCATCCTGCGCGAGACCCTCGATCGTCGTCACTGCCTTGCCGGCGACCGACCGCACCGGGACCGAGCAGCTGCGGACGGCCTTGCCGTCGACGAGCACGGTGCACGCGCCGCACTGGCTGATGCCACAGGAGTACTTGGTTCCGGTGAGGCCCAGCTCGGTGCGCAACACCCACAGGAGAGTGCGATCCTGCGCGACCTCGAGCCGCACCGGCTGGCCGTTCAGGTGAAAGGAGATGGTTTCAGTCATGGCGGGCGCGACGATCGGACTAGATTTGCCGGCGAGGTGGGCGGTGAGACCGCGGTGTCGCGCGCTCCGGAGCGCACGCGAACCGCGGCGATCGACGCTAGCCCAGGCGACCCGAAACCCGAGAGAAAACCTCCGTCCGGCCGATTTTGAAGAATCGCTTACCGCCAGGTCACGAAATGCTCACTCCACCACGTGAAGTCGCGCTTCCTGCGTCTAGTAGCCGGCGGCAAAGCTGAATATCCCGGGCTGCTCCACGGTTCGATAGGAGGATTTCGCAGCATCGATTTCCGCAATCACGGCGGTGCCTTTCAGGTTCCAGACCTTTTGTTGCGGCTCCAATTCCACGGTGACACCAAGGGCTCGGATTTTTTCGAGAAAATCCGCTGCGTAGCTGTTTTCCGGCAGATGCACGGTCGCGCGCTGGGTGAAATCCACATTGAGTAGAAGCGGTGGCGCCGCCATGGCAGCGGCGGGCGCCAAGTGATCGGCGAGGGTGGAGAGGAGCAGGCGCGCAGTTTCCGGAATGAGCGACACGCCAACACAGGCGATCGCGACCGTGGGTTTGCCGTTGGCGAAGGCGATGAGCGGCGCCATCTCGTTGGGAACGCGCCCGCCGGGTTGCAGTGCGGCCAACCGCGCCTGTTGAAAGCACGCGGCGTCGGACAACGGCACGCCGCGCACGACGAGCCCCGTCGAACCCCAAAGGACCGTGTTGATGGTGTGGACGAGCGCCGCGACATTGCCCCAGCGGTCGACGACGACAACCGCGTCGCTGTGCTTCGGGCGATCGGTCTTTTGCGCCGGCTTGAAAACGAGATCGAGCAGCGGCAGTGCCGCCTTCGCGTAGGGTTTCGTCGCACGATCCTGCAGCGTCAGTTTCAGGCCCGCGGCGGCACCCATGCCAGCGACGGCTGCGTGCATCGCCGGATCCGCGGCGGAGAACTGCAGCACACGCGCGAGATCGACCAGCGTCTTCGGATCCTGCCAGTAGGGCCCCCGCTCCGGGGTTCCGAGGGCCTCGAGCAAATTCAAGCTCTGGAGGATTTGGTAGCCGCCTTCGGTGGACGGCCCTGGGGCGTGGATCGTGCAGCCGCAGAAAGTCGTGGTCAGCGGGTCCTCCCAAATCGGCTCGTAGCGTTTCATGTCATCGAGCGAAACCTTCCCACCTGCACTCCGCACGGCGGCGACGAACGCCTGGCCCCATTCGCCGGCATACATATAGTCGGCACCCTGCCTCGCGACGGCCCGGAGGGTTTTCGCCAGCTCGGCCTGGACAAAACGATCTCCAGCAACCGGCAGCCGGTCCGGGGCCGCCTGATGCATGAACGCGCGACCCTCAGCCGTGCGGGTCAGGTAGCTTTGGCGGGCGGTGAAGAAACCCGCGAGAACCGGCGAGACTGTGACGCCCTTTTCCGCATACCAGATCGCCGGGTCAAATAGGTCGGCGAACGGCAGGGCGCCGAAACGTCGGTGCATCGACGCCAGGCCGGCCATGAAACCGGGAACGAGGGTTTTCCGGCCCGGCGCGTTGTCCGGCTGATCGGCAGTCGCAATCGTTTTCGGATCTGTTTCGCCGAGATAGGAATTCCAGCCGGCGTTCATCGCGTAAACCCGGTTGGTCCTGGCCTCGTAGTAGGTGAGCTGCAGGACGCCGGCGTAGGAAACATACGAACCGAGAGCCGTGGCGATCTGGGTCAGCGCGACGGTCGCGGCCGCATCAGCCGCGGTGCCGCCCTGCTGAAGTGCCTCGATCCCCGCCCGAACCGCGATCGGCGACATCGTGGCGGAGACGACGCCCGAGTGCGACTCGATCGACCGGGCGGCAGGCGGGACGGGAAGCTGCGCGAGCGCCTCGACGCGGGCACGTTCCGGCGCGCCCCACTTATCGGGCGAAAGATCGGCGGAAAACAGGGGCGGAACGAATGCCAGGAGGCATAGCGGACGTAGCGGAAGGAGCATGTGAGGAAACAGGTGGTGGTCTATTCGTGTGGATGCGGTCGGGTGCCCAGCACGAGCACCGCGATCCAGAGGACGAGAAGAATCGTGGCCAGATGAATGATGCCCATGGGGAGAAACCGGTGCGCGGCACCAAGATCGGTGTGGCGGATGACGGAAACCCAAAGGTCCAGGCGCCAGTTCAGGAGTGCGAGAATCACACCGCTGATCAGCGCGGCCGGCACGCTCGCGAGGCGTGCGGGATCGAATCCGGATTTTTGCAGCCGCCGGGGAAACACGATTGCCCACGCGAACACCGCGACCCCCGTGAAAAGCGAGACGGCGATGGAGATTAAATCCCCGGCAATCCAGGCGAGTTGGACGAGCCAGGCCAGCGACCCCACCGTCATGGCGGCCGTCACCAGGACGACCGCGGCCGTGGGCGTCGGCACCGGGACGAGGCTGCGATTGTTGCCACGGTGGTGCGCGAGGTAACCGCGCAGGAATCGGATCACCAGGGCCGCCATCACCGCGGACCACAGGAAGTAGCATCCGGTCTGAAACAACGCGAAGGTGCGGTCTGGCCAAGCGTGGCGAAGGCGCAGCCATTGCGAGAGCGGAAGCGCGATCCAAAGCGCCACGCAATCGCCCCACATCGCGAGCAGTATCCGGATGGTGAAGCGTCGCAGTGATGGCGAGTCGGTGAGCCCGACCAGGCCGACACTGCCGAGCAGGCTGCTGGCGAGGCCGATGAACAGGAACGCGAGCGCGGAGAAGGCGCCGCCTTTCGCCGCCGCCAATCCTGCCGACAAGCCGGCATTGGCCGGCAGTGCGGCCACAACCATCGCGCAAAACGCAGGGCCGGGCGCCGACCGGCGCAGGGTGCCTTCGACGAAGGTCGTCACTTCCTCCTCGAGTAACTTGCGACCTCGGGAGAGGCGTTGCCGCACGGCCTCCTCAGACAGATCCAACAATTTCGCGACCTGTTCGACCGAGTGGTGTTGGCGATAAAACAAAATGAGCGGCTCGCGGAAACTTTCGGGAATGCGCTCGAGCGCGCGCCACATGATGGATTCCTCTTCGCGGCTGATGACGTGGTCCGCTGTCGGGACCTCCGGGCCGGCCGAGTCGATCACCGCATCCAGCGGCTCGGCCGCATGCGTCGGCTCGCGATGCTGGTTGCGCCGCGCGCGGTAGTTGAGATTCCGCGCGATACCGCAAAGCCAGGCGCGCAAGCTCGCCGGTTGGCGCAGATCGGTGAGTTGTTTCCACGCCGTGAGAAAGGTCTCTTGAGTGAGATCCTGGCTCTGAGTCAGGCTGCCCGTGGCGCTGTAAGTAACCGAACAGATCAGCGTCTGGTAGCGGGCTACGATCTCCCCGAAGGCTTCACGACTGCCCGCCAGCGTGCGAGCGACCAATTCGGCGTCACTCGTGGCAGGTGCAGGCATCGAGGAGGTCATCTCATCGTATAAGTGCCCAAAATTGCTGCAACGTGACAGAAAGATCAAAGCCTGGCCTCGCGACTCCTTTGTCAGCCGGGCGCGTCACGGTTGCGATCGATCGACCCGCGGTCTCCGTGCCCACTGTGTCCCGGTGGTTCTCTCTTCCACTGCTCGGGCCCTTCGCCGTCGTTGCAGATCGGATTCGCCGCCGCGTGGCGGCGCTATTTGTTGAACCGGAAATTCACCAGATCGTAGTCCTGCATCACGTAGGTCTTCGTCTCGAGCCGCATCTTGTTCGCCCGCTTCGCCTGCGTCTCGCCGCCCGCCGCGACGAAATCGGCGAAGCCGATGATCTCGGCCCGAATGAATCCCTTCTGGATGTCCGTGTGGATGGCCGCGCCCGCTTCCGGCGCCGTGGCGCCCTGCCGCACCAGCCACGCGCGATTCTCGGATCCACCCACCGTCAGAAACGTGAGGTAGCCGCTCGCGGCCACGACCCGGGGCAAAAACTCGTCGAACTTCTCCACGTCCGCTGGCTCCGCCACGACCACCGGCTTGCCGGTGACAAACGCGTGGGCGCCGACCAGCTGCCATTCCTCCGCCGTCAGCCCGGCCGCCGCGACGGTCCCCTCGCCTTCCAGGCAGGCCTTGATCTTCTCGAGCACCGCCTTCTCGGCGTCCGGCGGGTTCCGCGTGAGCCTGGTCTCCACGAACTCCAGGTCCTTCACGATGAGATCGAACCGGCCATCGGGTGACGCGACGAGCGCATCGGCCGTCAGCATCTCCTCGTCGCCAACCACGTCGATCGTGGCGTAGGTCTTCTTGTCCGCCTCGACCAGTTTGTCGGCCTGATCCAGGCGCGGATCCTTGACCTTGTGTTTTCCGGGCGGGATGCCGGCGAGGGCAACAAGCGCAACTTTCATGGGTGCACGCAGGGGTTCAACGTGGCGACCAGCGTCGGTGCGCCGGTTCGCTTGTCGAACGTATTCTCGCCCGTCCTCCTCCGGGCGATTCACCGGTTCGGCAGTGTTGCCTGCGCCCCGCACCCGTGGCGTTCGGCGGCGCGGTCTCAGCGCGCTTGCCGAGCCGGCGTTTGCATGGATGAATGCGGCGCCCCGGAGGTGAACCCGCCGGGTCCGCCTTTGCCCCGTTCCACCCCTGGCTGATTCCGCAATGAAACCTCGCCTTTACCTGTGGTCGCTCACGTCCGCGCTGGCTGGATTCCTGTTCGGCTTCGACACGGTGGTGATCTCCGGCGCCGAGCAAACGATCCAGGCACTCTGGAAACTGAGCGCCGGCATGCACGGACTCGCGATGGGGTCGGCGCTCTACGGCACGGTCGTCGGCGCACTCATCGGGAGCTGGCCGACGGACCGGTTCGGCCGCAAGCCCACGCTGCTCGTGATCGGCGTGCTCTACCTCGTCTCCGCTCTGGGCGCGGGCTACGCCTGGGACGTCACCGCGTTCATCGTCGCGCGCTTCATCGGAGGTCTCGGGATCGGCATCTCGACCGTGGCCGCGCCGCTCTACATTTCCGAGATCGCCCCGCCGGCGTACCGCGGACGCCTCGCCGGGATGTTTCAGTTCAACATCGTCTTCGGCATCATCGTCGCCTTTCTGTCGAACTACCTGCTGCGGGACGTGGGCGAGAACGCCTGGCGCTGGATGCTCGGAGTCGCGGCCGTGCCCTCGGTGATCTACACCGCGTCCTGCTTCCTGCTGCCCGAGAGCCCGCGCTGGCTGCTCGGCCGCAAGCACGACCGCGCGGCCGGCCTGCGCGTGCTCCAGCTGATCACACCGGAGGCGCCGCGGGAGCAGATCGAGGCGGCGGCCGACGAGATTCTCGCGGCGGCGGACCAGCCGGCGGAAACCGGAGCGTTTTGGACCCGCCAGCTTCGGGTGCCCATCATGCTCGCGATCCTGATCGCGTTCTTCAACCAGCTGTCCGGCATCAATGCGGTCCTGTACTTTGCTCCCCGGATCTTCGAACTGACCGGGCTCGGAGCCAAAGCGGCGCTGCTCCAGTCCGTCGGCATCGGCGTGACGAATCTCATCTTCACCTTCGTCGGCCTGAGGCTGATCGACCAACTTGGCCGCCGCACGCTGCTGTACATCGGGTCGTTCGGCTACATCGCGTCGCTCGGGCTGACGGCGTGGGCGTTTTTTTCCGGGCATCTCTCCATCGTGCCGGCCTGCATCTTCGCGTTCATCGCCGCCCATGCCGTGGGACAGGGCGCGGTCATCTGGGTGTTCATCGCCGAGATCTTCCCGAATCGTCACCGCGCCGCCGGTCAGGCGCTGGGCAGCTTCACGCACTGGGTTTTCGCCGCGCTGCTGACGACCTTCTTTCCGAGCATGGTGACATTCTTCGCCCCGGGCTGGGTCTTCCTGTTCTTCTGCGGCATGATGGTGCTCCAGTTGCTCTGGGTGAAACTGATGGTGCCGGAAACCAAGGGCGTGCCCCTCGAGCAGATCGAGCGGCAGCTCACGGGCAGCACGGCAGTGGCCGGAAACGGTGCATGAGCCGCACCTGGGCGCTTGCAGAAGCGCCGGGTCGTCGTTCGGCAGCCGGTGAGCCTGGGCGAGAACGTCCGCTTGCCTGCGCCCCTTCCTGGGACCGGCGCCGAGCCGGCGCGCGCCGTGGAGGCGATGTTCGTATTACTAACAACGCCTCCACAGGGGCCGCATTTGGCCGGACGTTCGTGTCACCAACTGGATGCCTCCCCCTTGGAGCAGCGCTGTGGTTACTCGCCTTCATTCCCGGGCGCGGGTCCGGTCTTCTTTCGACAGTCGGTCGCTGTGCATCAGCGTGGACCCGTGGTTCCACACCGGCTCGGCCGGACCGCTCAGCAGAGCTTGCTCGCGAGCCAGGCGAGGTTGTCGGCGAAGCGGTCGATCGTCTCCAGCGCCTCCTCGTCGTTCTTCACCGCGCCCGGTTCCCGCGCCAGGGCGACGTTCCAGTAGGTCGAGCCCGGCACGATCATGTCGTTGATCGTGTACCAGAACATCAGCTGCGCATAGGTGAAGTTGTGTCCGGCGCGGCGCGCCACCGCCACGGGGCCGCCCAGCTTGCGCGAGAACAGGTGCCCGTTGGCCCGCGAGACGAAGCCCGCCCGGTCGAGCAGAGCCATGAGCTCGGGCGCCGCCGAGCCGAAGTAGGTCGGGGAGCCGACGACCAGAATGTCGGCGCGCTGCATTTTCTCGAACACCGGCGCGAAATCGTCATCCGGCGTGCCCGGACAGCTGCCATCCCGCGCCTCCATGCAGGCGCCGCACGCCCCACACCCGCGGATGTTCAGACCGGCGAGGCTGACCAGCTCGCCGCGAATTCCCTGGCCGGAGAGGCGGTCCAGACAGCGGCGCAGGAGCGTCTCCGTGTTTCCATTGCGGCGGGGGCTCCCCGAGATTGCGAGCGCTTGAGGCATGCCCCGATTCTACCACGAGGAAACGCCCGCGCGTCAACTCGCGCCCGGTTCGGCAGAAGCCGGAAAACCACCGATTGAGTATTCGCCCGGCGGGTGCGACGCGCGGAGGTCTCGTGTCGCACGACGGCTGTCGCCGGCCGCGTGCCGGACTTTGTCCGGAGCCGGGCTCGGCGAGCCCGGCTACATTAATCGGTGCTGCGTGGTCGCGGGATCCGGTGTATCCGTGGCCTGGTGCAGGAGCGGCTTTACGCCGCGATTTGAACGTCGTGGGTCCTTTTCATCGCGGGGTGAACCCGCTCCTACCACCCGGCTACAGCGAACCGCAATCCAAGCCTCCGGGCTCGGCGAGCCCGGCTACATCATGCCAACCTGCCGCGCTTGCGGCATTGTAGCCGGGGTCGGTGCCCCCGGGGGGGGTGAGCGCAGGATGAACTTGTCACGCAACACGTGACAACTTTGACAAGTTCATTTGCTGGCACAGACCGGCGCTACCGGGATCGTCAGCTGGCCCCGACCGCTCGCCGCTCGCTCAGCGAACCGCCGGCTGGTCGGTTTTCGGCCGGGTGCTGAAATGCAGCTTGGGACCGCGGCCGGCCGGGTCTTCCGAGGCGTAAAAGGACGCGGCGAGCGCGCCGAGGGGACGGATCACGAGGCCTTTCGTCCGGCCATCGAGCAGCCGCTGCATCACCGGACGCGGGATCGTGACGTAGTTCCTGCTGCCGGGCTTGTCCGCCAGATCGAGGTCGTAGGTCATCTGGCTGTTGAACGCCTCCGTGGCGCGTTCGCCGTGCAGGAGGCTGTTGTAGGTGACCGTCTCCTGGTCCCACGCCGGGTCGCCGCCCAGGATTTCGACGACGTGGACCTTGCTGCCGAATTCCTCGCCGAAGTCCTGTCCCCAGTGCGCGATGTACTTGCCGCCATGCGCGACGGAGCTGGTCGTGAGTTCCAGAATACCGGCTCCGTCAGCCTGCTGGCCCCGGAACCCGCCCAGGTCCCAGCGCAGGATCACGAGATCCTTGCCGTCGACGGTCAGGATGCGCGCCGGGCCGCCCGCCTCCTCGACCTGCCAGTCGTTGAAGTTCACGTCCGGAAAATCGGTGTTGATCACCGTGTCGTGGGTGACCGCAAGGTGATGCGCCAGGGTGCCTGTGTCCGGAATCGGCGGGTGATAGACGAGCGGCTCTCCCACGTCGGGCCCGGCGAGATCCCGCCGAACCACGTCGGCGCGGAAGTAGTCCACGTCGACCTGGTACTGGCCGAGGCCCAGGTCCGTGGCGCACAGTTGCACGTAGACGTTGTCGCCCGGTCGCGCGTCGAAACCCTGCGTCGTCATGCTGATCGTATGCCAGCCGGAAGTGTCGGCGATGTCGTACTCCCGCAGGTGCTGGTGATAGTTCGTCGTCCGCTGGGTGTTGACCATGAAGTTGACGCGGCACGGGGCATGGCTGACCCGCACCCGCGCCTCGACCCGCAGGGCATAGGCCGGATCCTGCAGCTTCCCGAGGTCCAGGAAGGGGGCGACATCCCGTTTGATCAGGGTCCACCACACGCCGTACGGGTCATGCGTTCCGTCGATCTGCATGCGCAGGAAACCGTCCTTTTGCACCAGGTCGATCTTCGCCGCGCCGTCGCCGGCGAGGGTGAACCAGCCTGCGATCTTCGGCTGGTCGAATTGGTCGATGAACTGGGCGCGCCCGATGGCCGGCGCGGCGAGCAGCGAGACGGTGAAAAACAGGATTTTGGGGCAAGAAAACATGGAACACCTCGACGGTTGTGTCCGAATGGCGGATGCGCATCTACCCGGACGACCAAGTCTGTGCCCCCGCGGAACGCCGCCGCAAGCGATTACTCCTCCCGGCCGGTCCGCGAAAGGCGCGCCTCCGGCCCCGCGACGGTCAGGAAGCGACGGTCCGGGTCGGCGGGCCCCAGCGGCGCCACGCCATCCAAAAAACTGCGGCGGCGTAACCGGTGACGAATGCCAGCCGCAGCCAGTGGGTTAGCAGCAAGAGCCGGTACGGGTCCGGCTGGAAGACGCCGGGACGGTCCGAATCCGCGCGACCTCACCGGCGACAGATCACGCCGCCGAGTGCGAGGTGCGCCTCGCGCCAGCGCCAGTTCGCGGACGGCGCCGCGTGCACGCCGCCCTCGAGTGCGAGTTCTTCCATGTACGTTCTCCGCCCGGGCGCATCCCCCACCCGGAACGCAGGTGAACGCTCCAGCACCCGCAGCGGCCGGAAGGCGAACATCATGTCCGTGCGATCGCTCGAGATCCCGTGAATGGTTTCGAGCGCGAGCACCTCGAGCGCAGCGTCCTTCGCCTGCTCGAAGACGATCATCCGCTCGCCAGCCATCAGCGGCGGCGCGGCGAGCGCCTGCAATTCCCCGGGACAGAGTGCCCAGCGTTCCGCCGCCCGCTTCGGGGCGCCGAGCACGAACCGGGCGATCAGGCCGTGCCGGCCGGAGAGAACGAGGGGCTGCGGATCGGTCAGGACCGAGCTGCCGTCGGGGAGCTGGGATGTGGCATACGATTTGAAGCTCATGAGAGGAGAGGCCGGCCGGTCACGCCGCGCCCGGCTGGCAGAGGCGAACGACCTCCGCGGCGCTGAGGGGCCCGCCGCGCCGACGGGCCAGCGCGCGCACCGTCGCCGCCGCGGCCCGGGCGGTCGCGGCGTCGACCGTGACTCCGCGCCGACCGAGCGCCGCCCGCACCGCGCTGCCACCAGTGTGATCGCCGAGAACGAATTCCGGCCGGCTCCGCCCCACCCGCTGCGGCGCAAACGCCTCGTAACAGCTTTCGTCGCGCAGCTGGCCGGCGCAATGAATCCCCGATTCGTGCAGGAAGGCCGCTGCGCCGACGATCGGCTTTCCCCACGGCACGGGCCGGTCCACCGCCACGGCCACGCACTCGCTCAATGCCGCCAGCTGCGCGCAATCGACCACCCCCTCGATCCCCGCCGTCACCTGGAGCGCCATCGCGACCTCCTCGAGCGCGGCGTTGCCCGCCCGTTCGCCGAGCCCATTCACCGTCACGCTGGCACAACCGGCGCCCGCGGCGAACGCCGCCAGCGTGTTGGCCGTCGCCAGGCCGAGATCGTTGTGCGCATGAAATTCCAATTCGATCCCGGCCGCGGCCGCCCGCAGCGGCGCGATCACCAACGTCACCTGCGGCGGCGCCAGCCGGCCCACCGTATCCGCATAGCGCAGCCGCCCGGCGCCGGCCGCGCGGGCAACCTCCGCAAACTCCGCCAGGAATCCGGGGTCCGCCCGCGACGCATCCTGCGCCCCGACCAGCACCCGCGAGAAGGTTCCGCGGGCCATCGTGACCAGCGATCGCATCTCCTCCAGCACCTCGGGCGCGGTCGTTCGCCAGACGCGTTGATGCAGCGCGGAAACCGGAAACGAAAGATGCACCGCGCCCGCCCGGGTCATGCCGGCTGCGGACAGGTCGGCCGCCGTTCCGCGGCACCAGGTGATCACGGCCGCGCCACCGATCGCGTCCACCACCGCGTTGATGTCGTCCACCTCCTCGCCGCCCATCGCCGGAATCCCGACCTCCAGCTCGCGAATCCCGGCCCCGGTCAGCGCCCGCGCGATCGCCACCTTTGCCGGCCGGCTCAGCACCACGCCCGCGGCCTGCACGCCGTCGCGCAGCGTCGTGTCGATCAGTCTGGGGAGCGGCGCGGTCATGTGCCCGGAGGGTGGCACGCGTTCACCCGGAAACGAGGTGCGACCCGGCCACGGACCCGTTTTCGATCGCGTCGAGAATCTCGTCGGCGGCGTCGGCCGTCACGCCCTTGAACCAGTGACCGGACGGATAGTCGATGACGACAGGACCGTTGACGCAGCAGTTCAGGCAGCCGGTCATCGAGACCAGCACGCCGGCCAGCCCGCGCGAGTCGACCTCCTCCTGCAGATGCTGGACGAGCGCGAGCGAGTCTTTCCTGGCGCAGTTGCCCTGCGGCGTGCCGTTGGCGCGGAAGCTTCCGCAGACGAAGAGATGATGTTCGGGTTTTTGCATGGTGAATTTTCGATTTTGGATTTTCGCGGGCCCGACCCGCTGCCGGCGGCCGCGTGATCCGCTGCCTTTGGAATTTCGTTTGCTGCTCCGTCCACCGCCGGTCACGCGCAGCCCGTGCCGGTGCCTTTGCACCCCGAGCCGCAGGAGGTGAATCGCCGGGCCAGCACCGCGGGGATCGGCTGGCCGGCGAACACGGTGCGCAAGCCCTCCTCGACGAGACCTTCCATTTCGACGATCGCGACGCCCCTGGCCTCGAGCGCCCGCTTCGGCTGCGAACCCGCGGCCGACACCAGCAGGGCGCGACAATCGTGCAGCACGTCCGCCAGTTCGTCCCACCGCGCCGGGCCGGCGCCGGGCTCCGGGGTCCGGCGCACCTCGACAAAACGACAGCCCGACGCTGTGGTCGCATCCGGTTTGAACACCAGCACCCGCGCCGCCTCGCCGAGATGCTGGTTCACGAGCACGCCCTCGAGCGACGCCACCGCGATGTACGGCCGCGTCGGACCCGAGCCGGCGCCGGGCCGCGCGAATTCCGCGATGGTCGCGAGCTGTTCGGCCGTCATCGTCTCGTGGATCAGCCCGACGGCGTCGGCGCGGCAGCGGGCGCAATGGGTCATCTGCGGCAGCCATCGCCCGGCGCGCAGCCGCGTGCCCGCCACCAGCGCGGCCTCCGGCGGCGCGATCGCCTCGAACTCGGCACCCGCGACCGGCAGGAACGCCATGCAGTTCATCAGATCGACCCGCAGCTCCGTCATCCGGCGCGCCACGGCTTCCACGTGCTGGTCGTTGATGCCGGGAATGATGATGGTGTTGACCTTGACGACGATCCCCCGGGCCTTGAGCCGCGCGATCGCGTCGAGCTGGCGGTCGAGCAGCAGCTTCGCCGCGTCGAGCCCGCGGACCGGCCGGCGCCCATTGCGGATCCAGGCATAAATCTTCGCGCCGATCTCCGGGTCCACGGCGTTCACCGTCACCGTGACGTGGCTGACCTCGAGCGCGGCGAGGTTGTCGATGTGCGGCGCCACGCCCAGCCCGTTGGTCGCGAGGCACAGGAGCATCTTCGGATGACGTGCGCGCACCTGCTTCAGCGTCGCCATCGTCTCGACGGCATTGGCGAACGGGTCGCCGGGCCCGGCAATGCCGACGACCGTCAGGTTCGGCACGCGACCGGCCATCACGTCGAGGTAGTCCGCCGCCTGCGTGGGCGAGAGCACCGCGCTGGTCACGCCCGGCCGGCTCTCGTTCATGCAGTCGAACTTCCGGTTGCAGAAATTGCACTGGAGATTGCAGCGCGGCGCCACCGGCAGGTGAATCCGGCCAAACCGGTGGTGCGCCGACTGGCTGAAGCACGGATGGGTGGAGAATTTTCGATTCTCGATTGGCGAATTTCGATTCTCCGAACCGACTGACGATTCCGTTTCGGTGCTCATGGGCGGTTGGGTTCGGGTCGGGAAAGTCGAAAATCCTCAGAGATAGCTGAAGCCGACGGCGGAGGAGTCCTGTTTCCGTTCGAGCAACAGGTTCACCAGCGCGTCGTAGAGCTGGACGGCGCCCGCGTAGCCGACGTGCAGCACGCGATGACCACCCAGCCGGTCGTGAATCGGAAACCCGCACCGGAGCAGCGGGATTTCGAGGCGGCGCGCCAGCGCGTAGCCTTTGCTGTTGCCGACGACGAGATCGGGTCGCGCGGTCGCCGCCGCGGCCTCGATGTCGGAAAAGTCCGCGCCTTCGCGGATGGTCGTGTCCGCGGGCAGTTCGGGCACGGCAGCGCGCAGGGCCGCGGCAAAGCGCCGGCTTCGGCCGCCCGAGGCGCAGACGACCGGTCGCACGCCGATCTCGCAGAGGAAGGACGCCAGCCCGATGACCAGATCCTCCTCGCCATAGACCACCGCGCGCTGGCCAAACACATACTTGTGCCCGTCGACCATCGCGTCGATCAGCCGGCCGCGGGCCGCCTCCAGCGCGGCGGGCATCGTCTGCCCCGAGAGCGCGCCGAGGGCGGCGCAGAATGCATCGGTCTCGCGCAAGCCGACGGGCAGCCCGAGCCGGTGCAGCGGGACGCCGAGGCCGGCCAGCTGCGTGCCGGCTGTGCGCTTCTCGCCCGCCAGCACGCGGCCACACTCGATGGCGCCGCGGGCCCGTCCGAGCGCCCGCACGGCCTCGACCGGCGTGCCGCCGGCCGGAATCCGTTCATAGCTGGCCCACGACGCGCCGTCCATGGTGTCCGAGTAGTCCGGCACCAGCGAGAGCGGCAGTCCGTAGGCCGCCACCAGTTCCCGCAGCTGGCGCAGGTCCGCCGCCGAGACGAAGCCGGGAAGAACCGCCACCGGTCCCGCGCCGCGCTCCGCTTCCGGCGAAGCCTCCGCCAGCGTTGCGACGATCGCGCGCACCGCCGCGTGGAACCCATCCACATGCGTCCCGCGATAGCTCGGCGTCGAGACGTGCACGAGGCCCGGCTGCGCCGCCAGGCCGGCGGTCTTTTCGCGATACTCGAGCAGCAGCAGCGGGAGATTCTCGCCAATCGTCTCGCTCAGGCAGGTTGTGGCCACGCCGATCATCGCCGGGCGATACTGCTGCGTCACGTTGGCGAGGCCGCCGTGCAGCACGTCGCGGCCGCCAAAGATCGCCGAGTGCTCCGCGAAGTTCGATGCCGCAATGTCCATCGGCTCGCGAAAATGGCTGATCAGGTAGCGCCGGATGTACGTGGCACAGCCCTGCGACCCGTGGAGAAACGGCACGGTCCCGGCGATCCCCTTGAAGGCCAGACACGCGCCGAGCGGCGTGCAGAGCTTGCACGCGTTGGTCGCCGGCCCGGGGAATTCGTCGCCGGCGTCGGGCTTCGCCGCGCTGGCCGGCGGGTGGCATCCGTTGCAACCACTCATGGCGCGATCTCCCGGGCCGCCGCGCTTGCCCGGCCGGCGCGCCGCGGCACAAAGCGCCAGACCGGGCTCATGACCGAGCTGTGCACTTCGCGCGCGAAATTGAGCATGCCCACGAAACCCGCCAGCGCCTCCTTGCGCTCGTGGTTGTGATCGCAGAAACCGATGCCGAGCTTGTAGGCGATCGGCCGCTCCTTCACGCCGCCGATGAACAGGTCGACGTCCTGCTCGAGGCAGAACTTCGCCAGTTCGAGCGGGTTCGAGTCGTCGACGATCACCGTGCCCGGATCGCACATTTCCCGCAGCTGCGCGTAGTCGTCCCGGTCGCCGGTCTGCGTGCCGACGATCGCCGTCGTCATGCCCAGCGTGCGCAGGGCCCGCACGAGCGAGAACGCCTTGAAGGCCCCGCCGACATAGATCGCAGCCCGTTTGCCGATCAGGTCCCGCTTGTACGTCCGAATCTGCGGATACACCCGCTCGATCTCCGCGCGCACGATCGTCCGGGCCCGCTCGAGCATCGCCGGGTCGCCGAAGTGTTTCGCCGTGTCGTAGAGCGCCGCCGCCATGTCCTCCAGGCCGAAGAACGACACCCGCAGCTGCGGCTGCCCGTGGTCGGCCTCCATCCGGCGGGCGAGGTGTGACATCGATCCGGCGCACTGCACGAGGTTGAGCGCGGCGCCGTGGGCGCGGCGGATGTCGTCGACGCGCCCGTCGCCCGTGATCGTGGCGACGACCTGCACGCCCATCCGCTCGAAATAGTCGCGCACGATCCACGTCTCGCCGGCGATGTTGAAGTCCCCGAGGAGATTGATGCTGTGCGGCGCGATGCCCGCCGGGTCGCCCGTGCCGATCAGCTGGCAGACCGCCTCGCACGCCGCGCGGTAACCGTCCTTCTTGGTGCCCTTGAATCCTTCGCTGGCGACCGGCAGGACGGGAATGTTCGTCGCCGCGGCAACGCGCCGGCACACCGCGCCGACGTCATCGCCGATCACGCCGACGATGCAGGTGGCGTAGACGAACGCCGCCTTCGGCTGATGCCGCGCGATCAAGGTGGTGAGCGCGCGTTCGAGTTTGGCTTCGCCGCCGTAGATCACGTCGAGTTCCTGCAGATCCGTCGAAAAGCTGTTGCGGTGGAGCTGCGGTCCGCTCGACTGCGCGCCACGGATGTCCCACGTGTACGCGGCGCAACCGATCGGCCCGTGCACCACGTGGAGCGCATCCGCGATCGGATAGAGCACGACCCGCGAACCGCAAAACACGCAGGCCCGCTGCGTCACCGATCCCGCCAGTGACGGCCGGTCGCAGGCGACCGCCCCTCCCGCCGCGCCCGCGACGGTGATCGCGCCGTGCCGGTCGCGGAGAATCTCGATCGCCGGGGACATCGTTTCGGCGGCAGTGGGCTCGTGGATCATTTTGGCCGGCCGTTCCGCAGCGGCGGCCCTGGCGCGCACGAGGTGCAGCCCGGAGGGCTTCGGCGGAAAGGTTTCGGCGGTGGCGTCCATGCGGACGGGCTTACTGCACCAGCTCGAACCACTCCTCCGGGCACTCGCGGTCCTTGTGGTCGAAGAGCGCGTTGCTCATCTGCTCGATCAGCCGGATGCCGCCGGCGTAACCGAGCGTCGGGAAGAACCGGTGACCGATGCGGTCGAGAATCGGGAAGCCCACGCGGACAAACGGCAGCTGCTCCACCCGGGCGAGGTATTTCCCGTACGTGTTCGCAATCAGCAGGTCGACGGGAGCCTGCTTGATCCACTGGTGCAGCTCGAAGTAGTCGGCCTCGTGCTTGATCTTCGCGCCGGGTACGACTGGATCCAGAATCTCGTGCAGCCGCTTCTCGAAGTGGTTCCCCTTGCTGCCGGTGATCGCGTACACGGGCCGCGCGCCCAGCTCGACGAGGAGCTGCACCAGCCCGATGACGTGGTCGGGATCCCCCGCCACCGCGACGCGCTTCTCGTGAAAATACTGCTGCATGTCGCTCATCGTGTCGATCAGCCGGCCCCGCTCGGTCTCGAGTTCGGCCGGGACACCGTCGAGGCTGTAGGGGCGCAGCGCCTGGACGAATGCATCGGTGGCCGCGACGCCGATCGGCAGTTCGAGCAGCCCGGCGGGCACCTGATGCCTCGCCTCGAGCGCGAGCGCGGCGGGGTGCGACGTGAAATGGCCGAGCGCGAGCGTGGCCAGGCTGTCGCCCATGCTCTTGATCTCGGGAATCGTGGTCCCGCCCTTCGGATACATGTGGTACTCGCCGTCGAGCGGCCCATCGAGCACGCCGGAAGTGTCGGGCAGCACCACCGCCGGCACGCCCATCAGCCGGCACAGGCGCCTGATCTCCCGCATGTCCGCCGGTTCGACGAATCCCGGAATGACGTTCAGCTGGTTCTTCGCCTCGCCGGTGCGCTCCGCCAGGTACTTGATGATCGCGCAGACCATGTTGGAGAAACCGGTGACGTGAGAGCCGACGAAACTCGGCGTGTTGGCGTGGATAACGAGCTTGCCCTCGGGGATCGCGCCCTCCTCGCGCGCCCGCTTGACGATCGTCGGGATGTCGTCGCCGATGACCTCGGACAGGCAGGTGGTGTGGACGGCGACGATGTCCGGATTGTAGATCGTGAAGATGTTGCGCAGGGCCTGCGTGAGATTTGCGAGGCCGCCGAACACGGACGAGCCCTCGGTGAACGAGCTCGAGGTGGCGATCACCGGCTCCTTGAAATGGCGCGTGAGGTGCGACCGGTGGTACGAGCAGCACCCCTGCGAACCGTGGCTGTGGGGCATGCAGCCGTGAATGCCCAGCGAGGCGTACATCGCCCCGATCGGCTGGCAGGTCTTGGCGGCGTTGATGCGGAGCGCCTTGCGCCCGGCGACATCGGCGGTGGTTCCGTTGAGCATGAAAGAAAAGTTTGCGATTTCGGTGGTCCGGGCGGCAGGCGCTCAGCTTTCGCCGGCGGCCTTCTTCGCCGGCGATTTCCACGCCGTGGTGCCGTCGTCGGCCGCGGCGCGGTCTGCCTTGGATTGGTAGACGAGGCGCGCCGGGATCTGCGGATCGCGCTTCCAGGGTGGCGAAACGAGCTTCCACACCTTCGTGTTCACCAGCCGGTCGACTTCCCGGTAGAAGTTCGCCGCACCGGTGAACGCCGCGTACGGTCCGCTGTAGTCGTAGCTGTGGAGCTGCTTGCAGGGGATGCCCATCTTTTCGATGATGAACTTCTCCTTGATGCCGGAGGCGATGATGTCGGGGCGGTACAGCTCGATCAGCTTTTCCATCTCGTGCTGCGAGATGTCGTCGATCACGAGCGCCCCCTTCTTCATCTCCCGCATCATTCCGTCGTAGTCCCGGTAGGTGAATCCGCCCGCGGCCAGCGCCGCGTTCTGCTCCGGCGTCTTGCGCGGACGGAAACGCTGCGGGTCCGCCTCGACCTCGAGCTCCTCGATGTTGCGCGAGTCGGCATCGACCCGGATCGTCGGCAGCACCTGCCGGCCCTCGTAGTCGTCCCGATGGGCGAACTCGTAGCCGGCGGCGATCGTCGTCATGCCGATGTCCTTGAACAGGTCCTGGTAGTGGTGCGCGCGGGAGCCGCCGACGAAGAGCGCGGCGGTCTTGCCCGCGCACCGCGCCCGGACCCCGGCCTGGACCGGCCGCAGCGCGGCCAGCTCCTGCGCGATGACCTCCTCCACCCGGTCGACGAGCTTCGGGCTTTCGAAGAACCGGGCGATCTTGCGCAGCGACTTCGCGGTGGTGGCGGCCCCGATGAAGTTCACCTTGAACCAGGGGATGCCGAATTTCGTCTCCATCATGTCCGCCATGTAGTTGATCGAGCGGTGGCACTGGACGACGTTGAGATCGACCGTGTGGCACCGCGTGACCTGCTCGTAGGAGATGTCGCCCGAGAGCGTCGCCGTGACGTGGATGCCGCACTTGCGCAGCAGCGTGTCGATCTCCCACGCATCGCCGCCGATGTTGTATTCGCCGAGAATGTTGATCCGGAATTCGCCCTCGTCGGGCGTGTCGTTCAGCCCGACCATGTGCTTGAACACCCCGTTGTTCGCGATGTGGTGACCGGCGGACTGCGACACGCCCTTGTAGCCTTCGCAGGAGAACCCGAACACGTTGATGCCCAGTTCGGCCTTCGCCTGCCGGCAGACCGAGTGGATGTCGTCGCCGATCAGCCCGACGGGACAGGTCGCGTAGACCGCGATGGCCTTGGGCTGGAAGATCCGGTAGGCCTCGCGAATCGCCGCGGCCAGTTTCTTCTCCCCGCCGAAGATGATCTCGTCCTCCGTCATGTCGGTGGTCATCGAATACTGGAGGTAGTTGATCTGGCCGGGCTGCGGCCGGGCGAGATTCCGGCGCGTCTGCCACGAATAGAAGCTGCAGCCGACGGGCCCGTGCGTGATGTGGAGCACGTCGTGCATCGGTCCGATGACGACGCCGCGGCAGCCGGCATAGGTGCAGCCGCGCTGGGTCATGATGCCGGGAATCGTCCGCGTGTTCGCGCCGATCTCCGCCGGCTGGGCCGGGTCGTTGACCAGGAGCTGTTTCGCGCGCTTCTTGCGCGTCTTGTCCGGATAGATCTCGAGGAATTTCTCGCGGGCGGCCGCCGCCTCCGGCAAGGGACGGCTGGGCTCGGGCACTTCGCCGGCGGCGCCGGCATCGAGGGAATCGGAGAGGCTGCTCATGAAGGAAATGCGGGGCGGTTGGACGGGACGGAAAAACGGGCGCGCCGTGGCGGACCAGCCGGCCGGCCGGAGGCGGTCTTCAAAGCCGCGGGTTCGCCTCAGTTCATCAGGCCGAATTCCATCAGCAGGGTTTCGAGTTCCGGCATGGCGAGCGGGTTCGGGATCACGAGGTTCCGGTTGTTCTCGATCGCCCGGGCCAGCGCCCGGTACTCGCCGGCCTGCTCGCAGTCCTTGTTCCACTCGATCACCGTCTTGCGGTTGATCTCGGCGCGCTGCACGTCGTTGTGCCGCGGAACGAAGTGGATCATCTGCGTGCCGAGCCGGCGGGCGAACTCCTCGACCATCTCCCGCTCGTTGTCGACCTTGCGGCTGTTGCAGATCAGCCCGCCGAGGCGGACGCCCCCGGTCCGGGCGAATTTCAGGATGCCCTTCGAGATGTTGTTGGCGGCATACATCGCCATCATCTCGCCCGAGCAGACGATGTAGATCTCCTCGGCCTTGCCCTCGCGGATCGGCATGGCGAACCCGCCGCACACGACATCGCCGAGCACGTCGTAGAACACGTAGTCGAGCTGCTCGCTCTCGTCGTAGGCCCCGAGCTGCTCGAGCATGTTGATCGAGGTGATGATGCCGCGCCCCGCGCACCCGACGCCCGGCTCCGGTCCGCCGGACTCGACGCACAGGCTGTTGCAGAAACCCGGGGTGCGGATGTCGGCGAGCTGCACGTCCTCGCCCTCCTCGCGCAGGGTGTCGAGGACCGATCGCTGGGCGAGGCCGCCCAGGAGCAGCCGGGTCGAATCGGCCTTGGGGTCGCAGCCGACGACCATGACCTTGCGCCCCATTTCGACCAGTCCCGCGACGGTGTTCTGGGTTGTGGTGGACTTTCCGATACCGCCCTTGCCGTAGATTGCGACTTTTCTCATGCGTTGGTGGATTGGTGTTGCTGCCCCTCGAGCCGCCCACCCCCTAGCGCTCGCAATGCCAACTCCCGCCGCGGTCGCGCAAGTCCGTCGCGCGGCCGGAGCTTAGGATTTTCCGGGGCCGCCGGCGGCCCCGGCGGTGGTTGCGGCCGCGACATTCCGGTAGGTTTTCGCCGCGCGATCCTACCAAAATGTCGGAAACGGCGCGGCCACGCCCGAGCTTTTCGAGCCTGGCGCCGCGACGGCACGCCGCCAGCTATGGGACCGCCCGTGCTCCTGGTGCCACCTCTCCCCCGACCGCCGATGGCCGCGTTGTTCGATCGCGCGCTCGGGGCCTATCTCGGCCTGGCGGTGGGCGACGCGCTGGGAGCCACCGTCGAGTTCATGACCGCCCGCGAGATCCAGGCCGAATATGGCGTGCACCGCAGCATCGTCGGGGGCGGCTGGCTCCGCCTGAAGCCGGGGCGCGTCACCGACGACACCCAGATGTGTCTCGCCCTCGGCCGCGCCGTGCTGCTGCGGCCCGGCTGGGATTTGCGCACGGCGGCCGACAGTCTCGTCCAGTGGATGCGCGACCGCCCCGCAGACATCGGGCACACCTGCCGGCGGGGCCTGCGCCGCTACGCGCTGGAGGGATCGCTGTCAGCCGAGCCGGCCGGCGAGGATGGCGGCAACGGCGCCGCGGTGCGCAACCTGCCGCTGGTGCTCGCGACGCTGGGGAACGATGCGGCGCTGGCGCACCACAGCCTCGAGCAGGCGCACCTCACGCATCATCACCCCCACTCCGACGCCGCGACGCTGGCGCTCGGCCGCATGACCCAGGCGCTGCTGGCCGGCGGCTCCGCCGGGGACTGCCGCCCGCTTGCCGCCGCGCTGGTTGCGGGAGCGCCGGTCTTCCGCTTCGAACCCTGGCCCGGCAACACGAGTGGCTACATCGTGGATACACTTCAGACCGTGCTCGAGGCGTTCTTTGCCACGGCCGGCTTCGAGGACTGCGTCGTTCGCGCGGTGAACCGCGGCGGGGATGCCGACACGATCGGGGCACTCGCCGGCCAGCTCGCCGGCGCCTGCTATGGCGCGCGATCGATCCCCGCCGGATGGCTGCGCCGCCTCGACCCGGCGGTCAAAGCCGAGGTCGAGGCGCAGGCCGCCGCGCTCATCGGCGTCGCCCTCGCCTCCTGAATCCCGCCCCCCCCGCTCGAGAGTTCCGCCCGTGGCCGCCCGCTCACCCCAGTATCCACCGACCCTCTTCAACCGCTGCAACGTCCTGCCGTGGGTCATCGGCGCGCGCGAGTTCCAGGACGACCCGCGTCCGGTCGAGATCGATGGCGTTCGCGCCGCGGACCGCCGCCTGTTCGAGCGGCTGGCCGCGATGGCCGATCCCGCCGCGCGCGGCGAGTTCTTCCATGACTACGTTTCGGTGAAATTCCGCCTGCACGAGTGGGGCGAGCACGACGCGACGGCCCGCGAGAGCCTGCGCTCCACCTACATCCGCTACCTGTGCAACTGGGGCGCCGACAGCAACGGTCACGCGGGGGCGGTGCTCAAGTCCTGGGTCGAGAGCCGCTTCGGGCTGCCGGCCACGTTTCACACCGGCGTGCTGGCGGACGAGGAGGCGCGGGCG
Source organism: uncultured Verrucomicrobiae bacterium (assembly GCA_963705935.1). Lineage (GTDB taxonomy): Bacteria > Verrucomicrobiota > Verrucomicrobiia > Opitutales > Opitutaceae > Opitutus. The sequence goes on from OY970130.1 coordinate 2,711,755, forward strand.
CGGTATCGTCACGACCAGATGCGCGGCGCCGCCCAGACCGTCGGCGCCATGATGCAGCTCGATCTCCTCTACACGTTTTGCCAGGACGAGCTGGCGCGCCGGTTTCCCGGCGAGCGCTGGCGCACGCTCTACCGCGGGACGCACGACCCGGACGAATACGCGCTCCAGCCGGACTCCGGCGGCACCCGCGGCCGGCCGGTCTGGGTCCAGCTGAACAATCTCAGCTCGTTCACCGCCGATCGGGAAACGGCGTGGGAGTTCGGTTCGGCGGTGTGGGAGGTGCGGGTGCCACTGGCGAAGATCGTGTTTTTCAGCGGGCTGCTGCCCCGGCATCTGCTCCACGGCGAATCCGAGCACCTCGTGCTCGGCGGCGAATACCGCGTCCAGCCGCTGCGTTGGTGAGCATCCGGCGTCTCAGGCCGGCGCGGGCGCCCGCGCCTCGCGGAACCGTTCGGGATCGATGGCGTGCTTTTTCACGCGCAGGCCCATGATCCGCTCCGTCAGTCCGAGCTGGCGGGCCGCCTTCGCCATGATGCCCCGATGCGTCTTCAGGGCTTCCACGATCATCTCGCGCTCCACCGCGGCGAGCGCGTCCTCCAGGGTGCGCGCGCTGGGCATCGTGCCGGAGGCCTCCGCCGTCTGCAGGGTCGGCGGCAGGTGATAGCCGTGAATCACGCCGTCCTGCGACAGCAGCACCGCGCGCTCGATCACGTTCTCCAGTTCGCGCACGTTGCCCGGCCAGTGGTAAGCCATCAGCATGTCGATTGCCGGCGTGGACAGCCGGACGACCTTCTTCTCGTTCTGGCGTGAGAACTTTTCGAGGAAGTAGTCGGCGAGTTCGAGGATGTCGCTTTTCCGTTCCCGCAGCGGTGGCACGTAGATCGGGAACACGTTGATCCGGTAATAGAGGTCGAGCCGGAACTTCCCCTCGTCGATCATCTTTTCGAGATTGCGGTTGGTCGCGGTGACGACGCGCACGTCGACCTTGATCGTCTGCGTGCCGCCGACCCGCTCGAAGGTGCTTTCCTGGAGCACGCGCAGCAGGGTGGCCTGGGTCGCCAGCGAGATTTCGCCGATTTCGTCGAGGAAGAGCGTCCCGCCATGGGCGAGCTCGAAACGCCCCTTGCGCAGGGCGAGCGCCCCCGTGAACGCGCCTTTCTCATGCCCGAACAGTTCGCTCTCGATGATGCTTTCCGGCAGGGCCGCGCAATTCACGCGGACGAACGGCTTGTCCCGCCGGCTGCCGCCCAGCCAGATCGCCTGCGCGATCCGCTCCTTGCCGCCGCCGGTTTCGCCGCGGATCAGCACGGTCGTCTTGGAGTCGGCGACCTGGTCGATGTGGAAGTAAACCAGCCGCATCGCCGACGACCGGCCGATCATCCCGTCGGGGATGAAGCTCTTCTTGATCTGCTCCTGGAGGCGCTCGTTTTCGCGCCGCAGCGAATCGAATCGTTCCTTGGCCACCTGCCGGAACCGCACCGCCAGCCCGACCTGTCCGGCGATCAGCATCAGGAACCGCATCTCGGCCTCGAGGATGTCGGTCGCGGCCGGCGCCGACCGAAAGCTCAAGGTGCCGAGCACCTCCGTGCCGTGCCGGATCGGCACCGCCAGCCATCCGCCGGTCGCAGGTGCCTCCCACTGGAGCTGATCGAGCGCGCTCAGGCTGCCGGCCGGCAGGGTGCTGACGTCGTCCACCAGCTGGGCTTCGCCGTCGGCCGCGACCCGGCCCAGAAAACCCTCGCCCAGCTTCACCGTCGTGCGGCGCCAGCCGTCATCGCTTCGATCCGCCGCCTCATCCGCCACGAGTTCGCCGCGTTCCCGGTCGACGATCGCCAGCAGGCCCGCACGCAGCTGGGCCGTCTGGGCCAGTTGCTTGAACAGCGAGGCGATCGCCGCGGGAAAGTCACCGCCGAGTGCGAGCGTGCTCGAGATCGTGCGCAGGGAATCGATCTCGCGCAGCACGCGGCAGCCGACCGCAAACGGCTGGCCGGCCGCGGTCGCTTCGCCCCCCCTGGCACACCTGTCGCACGGGTTCACGTCGCTGCGTGAGCAATGGACATGCCACCGGATCGGGCGGATTCCGCCGCGCCGCCGCCCGCTCCGGCCGCGATCGTTCGATCCTTTGGCCGGCCAACGCGTGCGCCGGCACCGAACTCGGCACGCTTCCGGCTGTGGACCACGTTCGTCTCCGCTCCGCATGAAACTAAGCGCCCGCAATATCTTCCCAGGAAAGATCGTTTCACTGACGCAGGGTCCCGTGAGCACGCTGGTCGTGCTCGAGGTTGCCCGCGGCTTTCGCCTGACTTCCGTGATCACCGCCGACGCGGCGAAGGACCTGAAGTTGACGAAAGGGAAACGGGTGTTCGCGATCATCAAGTCGTCGAGTGTCATGCTCGGCGTCGACTGAGCCGCCCGGCAGCGCGGGCACCGGGGAGGACTCCGACGGCTCGCTCGGAGATTTTGCCACCGGTTCAGCGTTGCCCCGCGACTCCGGGCTGACGTCGGATTCCGGGGCGTCGGCGCGATCTGCGCCGGCGTGCCGCCGTTTCGCTCCTACCCCACCAACCCAAGCTCCGCGTGCCACCGTTAGGCGGATGCACGCTGTTCGAACTCCGTCCAACCGCCCTTCGCGTTCTGGATTTCCGGACACCGACAGGCGGTTCCCCCAACACACTCCGATCATGACCACAAAAAAAACGCGCCGCCCCACCTCCGCGGCCAGCAAGATCGCCCCGGGCGAACACATCCGGGTTGTGCCGCTGCATCACCCCAAGCCATCCGTTTCGATCGATGAACGCCGCCGCCAGCGGGAGGAGGGCGACAACGACCTGTTCGACGGCAAGCCGCATGCCTTGCCGGCAAACGCCCAGCTCAAATATGGCGGCGGACCGCTGCTCACCAGCGTGCAGGTGTTCACGATCTTCTGGGGCAAGCTCTGGGGGACGACCCCGAGTTCGTCGCAGATGATCACGGACCTGAACGCCTTCTTCGGTGCCATCCTCACGAGCGCGTTGCTCGACCAGCTGGCCGAATACAGCGTCCCCGGCAAGACCATCGGCGCGGGCGCGGCCATCGGCACGAAATCGATCACCGCCAACGCTCCGGTCGGCAGCATCGCCGACTCCGCCATCCAGGCGCAGCTCAAGCGCTGGATCGCCGCCGGCACCGTGCCCAAAGCCACGGCCAACACGCTCTACTTCATCTATCTCGATCCGGGAATTGTCTCCATCATGGGCGGCAGCAAGTCATGTCAGAGCTACTGCGGTTATCACAGCAACGCCGGCCGGGTGTACTACGCGGTCATGCCTTATCCCACCTGCGGCGGCTGTCTCGGGGGAATGGATGCATTCGACGCGCTCACCGGCACCTCCTCGCACGAACTCTGCGAAGCGATCACCGACCCCGTCGCCGGCTCGGGCTGGTACGACCAGACCAACGGCGAGATCGGCGACATCTGCGCGTGGAATTTCAAGAAGATCGGCGGCTACACCGTCCAGCTCGAGTGGTCGAACCAGCAGAACAAGTGCGTGTAGCGCCCCGGCGCCTGGTTCCTGCGCCGCCATGTTCCGCGGCTGCCTGGCGCCCGCGAGGCCCGCGGATCACGCCCGGCCCGCGCCCGGGCACCAGCCACTTCACCGCCAGGCTCAAGGCAGGTCGCGGCTGAGCGCCGGACCGTTCTCGTCGCCACGTGGCGGCCTCACGAGGCACCACACGATCGGATTTTTTTGGATGGCTCGCCCGGACGCGCGAGGGCACCTCGCGCAGATTCGCCGCGATCTCCCGACTGCCAGACGGAATCCGCGGCGGCGGCCGGAAAACTCGGAAAAATCTTCGTTCAGCGTTTGCTTAATTAAGCCGTAGCTTAATCGTCCGGGCATGCAGAGCCTGGCCGCCATTTCCGATCCCACGCGTCGCCGGATCGTGGAACTGCTCGCCGTGCGCGACCGCACCGCGGGTGAGCTGGTCGGGGAGTTCGACCTGAGCGCCCCCGCGATTTCCCAGCATCTGAACGTCCTGCGCGATGCCGGACTCGTCAGCACCCGCGCCGAGGGCCAGACGCGCGTCCAGTCGCTCAACCCGGCGGGGCTCGATGAGCTCGAGGCGTGGCTCCAGCGCACCCGCCGCTTCTGGAGCCGGCGGCTCGATGCGCTCGAGCAGGAGCTGAAGGCGGACGACGAACGCAACCGCAGGAAGAAATCCCCATGAAAACCAACGACCAACCCGGCCGGTTCACCGGCCCTGGCGAAGTGTGCCTCGTCCGAACCCTGCCTGGACCGATCGAGCGCGTCTGGGAGTACCTCACCGATCCCGACAAGCGCCGTCGCTGGTTCGCCGGCGGTCCGATGGAACCGCGGCGTGGCGGCAAGCTCACGCTGCATTTCCGCCACAAGGACATCGCCCCCGACGAGACGCCCCCCGAGGATCACAAGGAGCATCACGATCCGGGCGTGAGCATGGACGGAATCGTGACCCGCTGGGAGCCGCCGCGCGTGCTCGCCTACACCTTCGGCGACACAGGCGAGTCGGAGGTCACGTTCGAGCTGATGCCGGAGGGCGACCACGTGCGGCTCGTGCTCACGCATCGCGCCCACGGCAGCGACCTGCCGTACCTGCACGGCTTTGCCGCCGGCTGGCACACGCACCTGGCGCACCTCATCGCGCAGCTCGAAGGCGCACCGCGGCCGCCGTTCTGGCCGCTGCATGCCCGATTGAAGGCGGAATACACCCGGATCCGCCCGGCCGCCCCCGCGTCCTGAATTCACTCCCCCTGCCCGTTGTTCCCTTGTTCCACACCCATGAAAACCCAATCCATCGATCATCCTACCATCGTTCCCGCCGACCAGTGGCTAACGGCCCGGCGCGAGTTTCTGCGCGAAGAAAAAGACTTTTCCCGTCTGCGTGACCGGCTCGCCGCGCACCGGCGCGAGCTGCCCTGGACGAAAATCGATCACGAGTACGCGTTCGACTCGACCAGCGGCCGCGTGACCCTCGCCGAGCTGTTCGAAGGTCGCAGCCAGCTCATCGTGTATCACTTCATGCTCGGCCCCGGCTGGGAGGAGGGCTGCCGGGGCTGTTCCTTCGTGTCGGACCACTTCGACGGCGCGATCCCGCACCTCAACGCGCGCGACGTCTCGTTCACCGCGGTGTCCCGGGCCCCACTCGACGAGATCCTCCGCTTCAAGTCGCGCATGGGTTGGCATTTCCCGTGGGTGTCATCGCACGGCACCTGCTTCAATCGCGACTTCGGCGTGTCGTTCACCGCCGGGGAGATCGCCGCCGGCCACGCCGACTACAATTTCGGCGTGAACGATATCGGGGCCGAGGAGATGCCGGGCCTGACGGTATTCGCCCGCGGTCCCGACGGCGCCGTCTGCCGCACCTACTCCACGTATGCCCGCGGACTCGATCTCCTGATCGGCGCCTACAATCTGCTCGATCTCGTGCCGAAGGGCCGCGACGAGGATCCGGAAGCGCCGATGAGCTGGGTTCGTCTGCATGACCGGTATGAACCTGTCGCCGCAGCGCACTGATACCGTTCGTGGTTGGCTCCGCTGGGTTTCCGCCGCCGCGCTCTTCGCGCTGGCGCCGAAGTGCCTCGTGTGCCTCGTCGCCTACGCCGGCCTGGGAGCGGCGCTCGGCCTGAAGCTGGGTGGCCCCGAATTCTGCGGCGCGCCGGCCAGTCCGCTGACCGCCGTACTCCCGCTGCTCGCGCTCGCGGGCGCCGCCGTCGGAATCGTCCTGTTCCGCCGGCGGGCCGCTAGCGCCGCAGGCGGCTCGTGTCCGGCGGCCCCGGCGCGACCGCGACGATCCGCGTCCGGTCGTTGACGAGCTGGAGCTTGTCCCAAGGGCGCGGAATCGAGCTGTAGCCTGTGGTCGCCGACCCCGGACCGGCCTCGGCGAGGCCGGCTACAAGAGACCAGCGGCACCGGGTCCGAGGGATAGATGTCGCCTGTGGTCGCTGACCCCGGTCCGCGTCTGCGAATACAAAACCATCCGGGCTCAGCGAGCCCGGCTACAAGAGACACGAACCGCGCAAAATCAGCGTTTCTGGGACAGGCTCCAGCTAGTCGCCGAGACAGGTGCCGACCTTGCGGGCCGCGGCGATCCAACCGTGGTCCAGCGGCACGGTCTTGATCCGCTTGGCGACTCGCGCGATCGGAACCGCCACCAGCTCGTCGCCCCGGGTGGCAACCATCTGGCCAAACTCACCCGCCCGGATGAATTCCACCGCCGCCGTGCCCAGCCGCGTCGCCAGCAATCGGTCGTGGCACGAAGGCGTGCCCCCGCGTTGCACATATCCGAGGATCGTTACCCGCGCTTCGAGATGCGTCAGCTCCTCGAGCTGTTTGGCCAGCCGAAGCGTGTGGCCGGACCGGGCCTTGTCCCACGCCGCGAGCGCCTGCTTCGCCGCTTTCCTCTGCGCGTCGGAGTGCGACTTGTCGCGCTGCTCGACCAGCCGTTCGAGCTGGATTGCATCCACCTGCGGCATGGCGCCCTCCGCGACCGCCACGATGCTGAAGTTCGATCCGTGCTCGGAGCGCCGCCGGATCGCGGCCGCGACCTTCTCGACGTCGTAGGCGATCTCTGGCGTGAGGATGACGTCGGCTCCGCCCGCGATCCCCGCGCCGAGCGCCAGCCAGCCGGCGCGATGTCCCATGATCTCCGCGATGATGATGCGGTGGTGGCTGTGGGCGGTGCTGTGCAGCCGGTCGATCACCTCGGTGGCGATGCCCAGCGCCGTGTCGAACCCGATGGTGTCGTCCGTCAGGGCGACGTCGTTGTCGATGGTCTTGGGCAGGGACACGATGTCGAGTCCGTGCTCGATCAGCCGCGCGGCGTTCTTGTGCGTACCGCCGCCGCCGATGCACACGAGCGCTCCGAGATGATGGCGACGATACGTCTTCACGATCGCGCTGGTCATGTCGCGCGTGCCGCCGTCTTTCGTCGGCATGCGGTGCGGCTTGTCCCGCGAGGTGCCGAGGAGCGTTCCGCCCTGCGTGAGCATGCCGACGAGACCGCTCTTATCGAGGTTGACCCACCGGTCCTCGATCATCCCCAGGAACCCGTCACGAAACCCGATCAGTTCCCAGCCATACTGGCCGACGGCCGTTTTTCCGACCGCGCGAATCGCGGCGTTGAGTCCGGGGCTGTCCCCGCCTGCGGTCAGGATTCCGATGCGTTTGATGGTCTTCAAGGGGATGAAAAACGGGGAATTTGCCCGGCCGCCGTCGGGACGGCAAACCCTCCGTTGTGCCGTTTGCCGGATCCCGCAGCCCGCCGCCGTCAATCCGGTTGCTCCGGTCCGCTCTGCAGGCCTTCGGCCCGCGCCAGCCGCTCCACTCCTTTGGTCGCGAGTCTTCGGTCGCGGACGGACGCGCGGGCCGCCCGGGGCACCTCGTCGCGCGGGTTCGTCACCCGGCGCCCGGCGGCGTGGCCGATTTGCCGCGGCGAGTTGCGAACGCCAACTCGCCGGCAACCGTTTGGGCCATCGCCACACCCATGAAAACCAGCACCGCGCTGTTCGTTCGCCTCGAGGCCAAACCCGGCAAGGAAGCCGAAGTCGCCCGATTCCTCGTTGGTGCCCTGCCACTGGTGCAGGTCGAAGTGGGCACGACTGCCTGGTTCGCCCTGAGATTCGGCCCGACTTCGTTCGCGATCTGCGACGCATTTCCCGACGAGGCGGGCCGAAATGCACACCTGAACGGCAAGGTCGCCGCCGCACTCGTCGCCAAGGCACCCGATCTGTTCGCCACATCCCCGGCGCTCGAAAAAGCCGAGGTTCTGGCGGACAAGCTGCCTTGATCGATCGTGGCCAGGGTCGTCGACCCCGGTGCGGCGTGCGGATGCGAATCGTCCGGGCTCGGCGAGCCCGGCTACAACAATCGCCCAGCCGGGGGCCGCCGATCGGAGTTCGGCGTCGGCAGTTTGCCGGCCCTGCGCCGGCCTTGAATGGGGCGACGAAAACGAATGGGATGCCGGCATCCGGCATGAACCCGACCATCCCCGCACTGATCTTCCCCGCCATCTCGCTGCTGTTTCTGGCGTACACGAATCGATTCCTCGGACTGACCGGCGTCGCCCGCGCCATCCTCAAGGAGCACCTCGCGCAGCCGCAGCCGCACTGGGAGACGCAGCTGATGAACATCCGCCGCCGGCTCCATCTCATCCGGCGGATGCAGATGTTCGGAGTCGCCTCGTGCATCCTCGCGGCGCTGTCGATGGGCGCGATCGCGAATGGGTTCCCCTTCATTGGGCAGGCCCTGTTCGTCTGCTCGCTGGCGTGCTTCGTCGCATCGCTCGTGATCTGTGTGCACGAGATCAAGCTTTCCATCGACGCGATCGAGGTCGAATTCCGGCGCGCCAAGGTTCCGATTGGTTGAGACCAATCAGGTGTGGCGCGGGTCGGCGACCGCGGTTATGCCTGTCCCGCGGCGGTCAATTCGCTCGGCGGGAGATCGCCACGTTCTTTTCGCCGATCGCGAACAGCAGGATCCTCACCGGAACCGGGCCGATGTTGTAGCCGCAGTGCTTGAGGTTCACGACCTCCGCGAAGGCGTCGCCAGCCTGGTATTCCCGCCGGCGGCCATCCGCGAGCGCCACGGAGACCCGCCCCTGCAGGACGTACGCCACGCACGGAGAAGGATGGGTGTGCCAGCCGGTATCCTGGCCAACCGGCAACTCGACCAGCACGCCGGTGATCTCGGGCGTACCGCCGTGCGGATACGCGATCGGCTGACCGGCTGCATCGGTCGAAGTCTCGACGAGTGTCGCCACCGATACGGCGCGAGCATAGGCTTCGTCGGCCGCGGCGGAGTGGGCGGCACCGGCGAGGACAACGCAGACGACGAGCGAAGCGAGGAGAGGAAATGGCCGCATGGAGAGGTGGAGATCGGAAGATGCCACCGGCACGCTGCCGATCCCCGGCCGCCGCGTCGAGGTTCGCGTCGCCTGCGCTTTCGCCGAGTTGAGTCGGCCGAACACAGCTTGCGGTCGGCGGGGCGTCGGGTTGATGAACTTCCGCACCCAACCATGACCAAGCGCCCAGCCTCCGCTCCGCCATCGCGAAAAGCCAAAGCCAGCCCGGCACGGGCGATGGGGACCCGGTCGGTCGAAGCGCTGCACCATTTCCGGTGTGGGGTCTGCCGGAAATGGTGGTCGATCGGCGACGCGACCCCGCGGTCGCGTTGGTTCTGCCCCTGGTGCGGCCGCGAAAACCACTTCAAGCCGTCCACCTAAGGCAACGTGCTGATCGCGCCCGACCTGTCGTTCCGTTCGTGGCCTTTTGTGAAACCGCGAAAACCCGCCGATCCCCACCGCGGGGGACACGGAACCATCCGGGCTCAGCGAGCCCGGCTACAATGCCGGCCCGGGAACGCAAGGTGCGAACACGAATCGTCCGGGCTCAGCGAGCCCGGCTACAATGCCGGCCCGGGAACGCAAGGTGCGAACACGAGTCGTCCGGGCTCAGCGAGCCCGGCTACAAAGACCAGCGGGATCGCAAACGCGCGGTCACTCCGAGCGCAGCGTGGCGATCGGATCGACCTTGGTCGCCCAACGCGCCGGCACCCAGCAGGCGACGAACGCGACCGTAATCAGCAGCGCGGATACAACGAGCAGCGCCCCGGGATCGGCGCTGGGGAGCCGCGGCAGCAGCGCGCTGAGGAACCGCCCCAGTCCGACCGCTCCTGCGAGCCCGATCACCAGCCCGAGCCCGGCCAGCCGCAGGCCGTGTCCAAGCACCAGCGCGAGCACGTCGCCGGGCTGTGCGCCGAGCGCCAGCCGGATTCCGAATTCACCCCGGCGCTCGGCGACCGTGTGCGAAATCACGCTGTAGAGTCCGACCGCCGCGAGCACGAGCCCGAGCAGCGCGAATCCGCCGGTTAACCGGCCCACGAGCAGGAGGTTCCGGTGCCGCTGCGCGATGAACTGCCGGACGGTGCCGACGTCGTCGAGCGCCAGGTCGGGATCCACCTCGGCGACCGCGCGCCGGAGACTCTCCGCCAGGGTGGCCGGCGCCGGCCCGCGCACGACGAGATTGGCCCACCCCCACGGCTCGTGCACGAGGGGTTTGTAGATCTGCAGCCGCGTCGACGGCCGGGCGAAGCTCGCCGCCGTGTCGACGTCGCGCACGACGCCGATCACCTGCCCCACGGTCATGTACCCGCTGTCGTCGCTGCGGATCCGGCGGCCGAGCGCGCTCCGCCCCGGCCACAGCTGACGGGCCAGGCTCTCGTTGACGATGAAGACGAGCGGATCGCTCTGCTTCAGGTCCGGCGCAAAATTGCTTCCCTCGAGAAACGGGATGCCGAGGGCGGCGAAGTAGTCGGACGAGACCATCACGTGCGAGGCCCGCGGCGCGAGGCTCGACGGGCCGGCCGGCTGTCCGTCGACGTAGATCGGTCGCTCGCCCGTGTAGTCCTCGAGCGGCAGCGAGCTGCAAACCGCCGCATGCTCCACGCCGGGCAGAGTCGCGAGCCGGCGCTCGAGCTTGCGAAACAGCTCGAAGCGCTTGGGCTCGGTGTCGAAACGCGTCTCCGGAACCGGCAGCCCGGCGGAGATGATCCGATCGACATCCCAGCCCGTCCGGCGCTCGAGCAGCCGGGCGAACCCGCGCTGCATCGCGCCGGCGCCGGAGAGCAGCACCAGCGCCAGCGCCACCTGGCCGACGATCAGCGCGTTACGCACCCGGTGCTGGCCGCGGCCGGTGGTGGACCCGCGCGACCGCTGCTTCAGCGCGGTGTTCAGGTCGACCCCCGAGGCAAGCCAGGCCGGCGCGATCCCGAAGCAGATCCCGCTGAATGCCGACAGCGCGATCGTCAGCGCGAGGATGTTGCCGTTGAGCGCCAGATCGACATTCGCGCCGCCGCCGACGAGCAGGTGCCGCGCGAGAAAGCCGTTGAGCCCCAGCGCCACCAGCAACCCGAGCCCGCCGCCGGCCAACGCCACCACCACGCACTCGAACAGCTGCTGCCGGATCAGGGCGCGGCGCGAGGCGCCGAGCGCCGCCCGGATCGCCACTTCGCGGATACCGGCAAGCGCGCGGGCAAGCTGCAGGTTGGCGAGATTGGCGCAGGCGATCAACAGGACGAATCCGGCCAGCCCGAGAAGCATCCAGTACATCCGGCGGCCATTGTCGTCCATCAACGCCCGGTGCAGCGGCACGACGCGGTAGCGCATCCCGGTGTACCGCTGGGGAAACTCCTTTTGCTGAGCGGCCGCGAGCGGCGCGAACGCGGACGCCACCTGGCCGGCGGTGGCGCCGGGCTTGAGCCGGCCGATCACCTGGAATGGACGATAATCGCGGCTGAAGAGCTGGTCGTGCGTGAAGTTGAGGGGCCGCCACAAGCCGGCCCGGCCGAAGAGGACCGGGTAATCGGCGCTCGCCGGCATCACCCCGATGATCGTCACGGTCTCGCCGTCCAACCGCAGCGTGCGACCCAGCACGTCCGGCGAAGCGCCATAGCGCTGCTGCCACAGCGCGTGGCTGAGGAGCACGACCTGGTTCTTGCCCTGCTGTGTCTCCTCCGCGGTGAACGCGCGGCCGAGCACGGGCCGGAGGCCGAAGGTGTCGAAACAGTCGGCGGAGCCGAGCATCGCGTTCAGCCGTTCGGTCGGCCGGCCCGGTTCCGCGATCGAGTAGGCCATCGGCCACAGCGTCGTGAGCGACGACAGCGGCGCCGGCGCTCCGCGGATCTCGCGTTGCTCCGCCTCCGCGAACTCGCGGGCGACGCCCTGGCGCGTCACCGCCATGACCTGCACCAGTTGCTCCGGGTGTGGAAACGGGCTCGAGCGGAACAGCACGGCGTCGATCAGGCTGAACATCGACGTGTTCACGCCGATGCCGAGCGCGAGCGTGAGGAGCGCGACCGCCGTGTAGCCGGGCGACCGGCGAAGACCACGAACGACGATGAGCAGCGCGGACATGGGGTTTGCGGGGGTGGAGTCTGGGCTAACGTACTGGCGCGCCGCTGCAAGGCGCATTGGCTTCATCGCGGCCGTAGGGCTGGGTGTAGCCGGGGTCGCCGACCCCGGCCCGAGATCTGCGAGAACAATACCTCCGCGCTCCGCGAGCCCGACCACAACCTCGACCGCCCGCGGGCCACGGCTGTCCGTCCAGCCGGGGATCATTCGTTGAGAGATTGGATCCAACCCACGGAAACCAACTCACGAAACCCGATCGAGAGGAGACGAAGATCATGAGCACCAGTACCATTCGCCTGCACCGCGTCCTGCGTTCGACGCCCGAGAAAATCTACCGTGCGTTCCTCGACCCCGAGGCGCTGGGCAAGTGGCTGCCGCCGCACGGCTTCACCGCCAAGGTGCATCACCTGGACGCCAGCGTCGGCGGCTCGTTCAAGATGTCCTTCACGAACTTCACCACCGGCAAGGGGCACTCGTTTGGCGGGAAGTATCTCGAACTGGTGCCGCACAAGCGCATTCGCTACACGGACCATTTCGACGATCCGAATCTGCCGGGAGAACTCCAGGTGACGGTCACTCTCGAGCAGGTGTCCGTCGGCACGGAGATGAACATCACGCAGGAGAACGTCCCTGCCGCCATTCCCGCCGAGGCGTGCTACCTCGGCTGGCAGGAATCGCTCGGCCAGCTGGCGATGCTCGTCGAACCCGAGATTGCGGATTGATCGGCGCGCCGCACCGCGGGGGCACCGCGCCTGCCGACCGGCCATGGAGCCGTGCCCGGACGCTTTCGGGCAAACGCTGCCCGCCGGTCAGCTGGCAATCTTGACTGCCGCGAGGTCCACCCGCCCGCCGAGTCCCGCCAGACTTTTCACCGACAGCCGAACGCCAAAACCTTCCGGATATTTCGGAGCCTCGGCCATCGCCCGGGTCACGCGGACGGGCAGGTCCGCCCGCCGGGCGGCCTCCATCGCTTTCGCGCCAAGGATGAACAGCACCGTGAAGGCTCCGGCGGATGGGCCGAGCCAGAGGATCGTGCGTTTCTTCCGGACCGCGTGCAGCGACCAGCCCCATTTTGCCGAGTAGCATTTCCACTCGTGCCGGTTCACGCCGTGTTTCTCGTTGAGTTCCGACAACAGCCGGTCCCAAGCCGCCTTGGCGGGTCCGAGGGCCGCAACCAGATCGGCGTCGGTGGGCTGCTCCTTTTTCCCGATGAACGCGTTCGTGAGCATGGCAGGTTCAGGATGATGGGGATTTCGCCACGGCCGCCCGTGCGGACTGGATCACCGCAGCGTACGACCAGGCGCGACGTGCCCGTCGCGCTCCGGCGACCATCCAATCGGGCTGTAGAACAAAATGCGATACCGTTGTCGTTGTGTTCCGGGTATTGCGGTGCCGAGCCGCGTTCGACGTCCGGGGATCCGCGCCAACGCTTTTGCGCGCGGCCTCCTTCACCGCTCCAGCCCGCGTCTCGCGCCTGACGTCACCAATCGCCCGTTGAAGGGATGGGCGCTTCCGTGGTGTCGTACCACCGTTTAGTCCGTCTGGACCAGCAGCCCCAACTCCCCTCCCGCCATGGAACGTCGTGCCTTCCTCAAAAACGCCGGCCTGACCGGCCTTTGTTCCTGCTTCGTCGCCCGCGCGCTCGCCGCCGATTCCGCGGCCGCGCCCCAGCCGCAACCGACGCCCCCGGAGGATTGGCGGATCAACTTTGCCCGACAGCGCTACTCCAAGCTGGTGTCGCTCGTCGCCGGCCGCGTCGACGGCGCCACGTTCAACCAGCTCGTCGAGGATGTGGGTGCCTTTTGCGCCGACTCCGGTTTCGCGAAGCAGTTCAAGGGCCAGCTGCCGGCCTACCTCGGCGAGATGGAAAAGCGTTGGGGCGCCCAAACGTCGTTCGACCAAGCCACCAACACGGCCCAAGTGGCGTTCAATCCGCCGAACGCCGACTGCGCCTGCCCGCTCATGGGCAAAGGGCTCGTGCCCGGCGCTGCCTGCCACTGTTCCGTCGGCTCGATGAAGCGCGCTTTCGCGGTGGTCACCGGCCAGCCGGTCGAGGTCGAGTTGAAGGAATCCGTGCTTCAGGGCGGCCAGCGCTGCGCGTTCGCCATTCGTCTGGCCAGGGCGACCTAGCCTCGCAGCCCGTTGGACTTTGGGGTCCTCCGGACTGCCAGGGAAATGGCGGGAGCCGATTTTCCCCGAAGGCGCGGGCGCACAGCGCTCCGGCTTTGTCGGGGTGGAATCCATCTGTGCGCATCGGTGTCCATCTGTGGTTCCGGCTCGAGTCAGCGAATTGGCGACTTGCAGTTCGCGCGACTCCGGCGAGTTTCGCCGGCAACTCCTCCCTCCCATGTCCAAACCCGTGTGTTTCTCCACGAAGGCCTATTCGACCGGCAGTGCCCAGTCGCCGCTCCGCGCCGCCACGATCGAGCGCCGCTCTCCGACCGCCGGCGATGTCCAGATCCAGATCCTCTACTGCGGAGTCTGTCATTCCGATCTGCACTTCGCGCGCAACGAATGGGGTTTCACGCAGTACCCGTGCGTGCCGGGTCATGAGATCGTCGGCCGCGTGACCGCCATCGGCAGCGGCGTCACCAGGTTCAAGGTTGGCGACACGGTCGGCGTGGGCTGCCTCGTCGATTCGTGCCGCACGTGCCCGAACTGCCGCGCGGGCCTGGAGCAGTTCTGCGACAACGGCATGGTCATGACCTACGGCAGCCCGGACAAGCATCTCGGCGGCTTCACGCTGGGCGGCTATGCGCAGAGCATCGTCGTCACCGAGGACTTCGTGCTTCGGATGCCCGCCAACCTCGACCCCGCCGCGGCCGCGCCGTTGCTGTGCGCCGGCATCACCACCTATTCGCCGCTGCGACACTGGAAGGTCGGCCCCGGGCAGAAGGTCGGCATCGTCGGCCTGGGCGGGCTCGGCCACATGGGCGTCAAGTTCGCCCGCGCATTCGGCGCCCACGTCGTGCTGTTCACGACCTCCCCCGGCAAGGCCGCGGACGCGAAGCGCCTCGGCGCCCACGAGGTGGTCGTCTCCACTGACGCAGCCCAGATGACCGCGCAGGCCGGCACTTTCGATTTCATCCTCGATGCCGTATCCGCCAGCCATGACCTCAACGCCTACATCAATCTGCTGAAGCGCGACGGCAACCTCGTGCTGGTCGGGGCGCCGGAGAAGCCGCTGCCGGTGGCGGCGTTTCCGCTGATCATGCGCCGGCGCTCGTTTTCCGGCTCGCTGATCGGCGGGCTGCCCGAGACGCAGGAGATGCTGGACTTCTGCGGGGAGCACAACCTCACCTGCGACATCGAAATGATCCGCATGGACCAGATCAACGAGGCCTACGAGCGCATGCTGAAGAGCGACGTGAAATACCGCTTCGTGATCGACATGGCCTCGCTCGCCTGACGCTGGCGACCGGCGTTCGCGCCCGTATTCACTATCCGCGCTCGCTGAGCCCGGCCGGCGGCAGGGGATCGTCCCCTGCCGCACTTCCATCTGCGACAGGATGCCGCAGCACGCATCGCCCGATTCTGTGGATCGCCCGGAGGTTCGGGTTGCCGGCGCGCCCGCCACTCGCTTCGCTCTCCCGTCATGCTCGTGACTTCCGCCTTCCGCATCCTCCGGCTCCTGGCCGGCATCCTGGTCGCCGTTGTTTCCGTCGGCGCCTTCGCCGCCGACCTCAACGGTCGCTGGAAATGCCATCTCGGCGGCCCCGATGGCCCCGAGATCGTCTACACCTTCAACACCAGCGGCACCCAGCTGACCGGCGCCTCCGACTCGCCGTTCGGCGCCGGCGAGATTCGCAACGGTCGGGTCGACGGCAGCGCCATCTCGTTCACGGTCGCCGGCGCCGACGGCACTCTCATCGAGCACCGCGGCCGGATCGTCTCGGACAACGAACTCGAGGTCGAAGTCATCGGCTTCGGCGACGGCACGCCCCTCGAGTTCACGCGTGCGACCGACGCGACCGCCACCCCGCCGGCCCCACCCGCGCCGAATCCGGTCACCCGCACGCATTCGTGGTGGCAGGATCGCCCGGTTGGCCGGCGGCCGTTCACGCTCGAGGCCAGGAAACTGCCGCTGATTGCGGTGCAGGGAAACAAGTTCGTCGATCCGCAGGGCCGGACCGTCCTCTTCCGCGGCCTCGCCATCTCCGACCCCGACAAGCTCAGCATCCAGGGACACTGGAACCGCGAGCATTTCGTGCAGGTGAAGGAAATGGGCACAAAGCTCGTTCGCATCCCCGTTCATCCCGCCGCCTGGCGCCAGCGCACGCCCGTCGAATACCTGAAGCTTCTCGACCAGGCCGTCGCCTGGTGCACCGAGCTCGACATGTACGTGATGATCGACTGGCACAGCATCGGCAACCTCACCACCGGCGTGTTCCAGGACCCGATGTACGACACGACGAAGGAGGAGACCAACAACTTCTGGCGGATCATGGCCCGCCACTACGCCGGCCACAACACCGTCGCCTTCTTCGAGCTCTTCAACGAGCCCACCACCTACCGCGACCAGCTCGGCCCGGTCTCGTGGGACGATTGGAAGCACCTCGTCGAAACCCAGATCACGATGATCCGCGCCGCCAACGCGCATGTGATTCCCGTCGTCGCCGGCTTCGACTGGGCGTACGACCTGACGCCGGTGCGACTCGAACCCATCGCCGCCGAACACATCGCCTACTCGGTCCACCCGTACGCCAACAAACGCCCGCAGCCCTGGGCGGCCAAGTGGGAGCTCGATTTCGGCTTCGTCGCCGACAAGTACCCGGTGATCGCCACTGAGTTCGGCGGCTTTCCGAAAGCGGCCGCGCCCGGCACCGACGCTCCTCCGGTGCGCAACGCCAACTACGGCCCCGAGATCATCGCCTTTCTCGAAGGCCGCGGCATCAGCTGGACGGTGTGGTGCTTCGACCCGGAATGGGGCCCGACGCTGATCAAGAACTGGAACTACGACCTCAACGCCTCCGGCGAATTCGCGAAAGCCGCCCTCCACGGCCAGGTGAAATAGGACCAAGAACCGGATCCGGCGACCATCGAGGAGCGGTGGAGCTGGGAGTATTTTCAGTGATCACCCTCCTCCCGCAAAACTTTCGCCCGCTGCTCGCGCTTGCCGCGACGGCTGTGTCGCTCGCGGCCGCCGAGCCGCCGTGGAAACTGGTGTGGTCGGACGAATTCGACCGGCCGGGTCACCCGGATCCGGCTAGATGGGGCTACGAAGTCGGATTCGTGCGCAACCACGAGGCGCAGTACTACACGCGCGATCGGCTCGAAAACGTCCGCCTGGAGAATGGCCATTTGGTGATCGAGGCGCGCCGGGAGCGGTACCCGATCGCCGCCGCCGCGGACGGTCGGAGACGCGCGGACTACACCTCGGGCAGCGTCGTCACGCGCGGCCTGGCGGAGTGGCGGTACGGGCGCATCGAGGTTCGCGCCCGACTGCCGCGAGGACGCGGCATCTGGCCGGCGATCTGGCTGCTCGGTTCGAACATCGGCACCGTGGGCTGGCCGGCCTGCGGCGAAATTGACGTCATGGAGTACGTCGGCTGGATGCCCGACACGATCCACGGCAACATCCACGCGTCAGCACGCTACGCCGGGCACGTCGATCCCGTCGCCGCCGGCATGAAGGCGATGCTCCATGTGCCCGACTCCGACCAGTTCCATGTCTACGCCGTCGAGTGGGATCACGAGCACATCCGGATCTCCTGCGATGGCCGCGTTTATCTCACGTATGCCAACCCGCATACCGGCCTCGCGGCGTGGCCGTTCGACCAGCCGTTCTATCTGCTGATGAACGTCGCGGTCGGTGGCTCGTGGGGTGGCGAGCATGGGATCGACAACCGCATCTTTCCGCAGCGGATGGAAATCGACTACGTCCGCGTCTACCAGCGGCGCGACAGCGGAGCCTGAATCCGGAGTTCAACCACGGATCGGCACGGACGGACCCAGGCGGGCCGATCCTCGCCGATCCATTTTACAGAAGAAACGAAGGTAACGAAGGGCCGTCGAAAAGGCGGCCGGGCTCGTCGTGAACTTCGTTGTCTTCTGTGCGATTCCGGTCTGTGACCGGTGACGGGCGCGGGGCTTGCCGTGTTTCTCGCCCTGGAGCTGTCGCTCGCGTGGAAATATCGCGAGGCTTGCCGCTCGCTGTTCACGTCGACCACCTCGAATGTGACGCCATCGTCGAGGCGCCGAGCCGGTGCCCTTGGGCAGGACTGCCAGCGCCGGCGGTTTCGATCTCTTCAGCCGCCATACTTCACTCCGGCGGAGATGAGGGCCTTGATCATCAGTTCGGTTTCGAGGGGAGTGAACGAAACGGTGACGGGGTTCGCTTTGTGCGGCGCAATCCGGACCGAGAAGGATTCGACCTCCTTCAATCGCTCGACGAATGCGAGGGCATCGCCCGGAATGAACGCGATCATCCCGTCCGACGAGATTCTCCAGCGCTGTTCCTCGGGCGGATGGCCGCCGAACGTGACCGCGGCTGCGAGTTCGCCGCTGCCGAGGAACGTGTCGAACACGACGAACGCCAGCGTCTGACCTGCGTGATAGCGAAGCACCAGCCGGGGTGTGACCTGGCCGAAGCCGCTGGCAATCGGCGCGTCGGCTCGCAGCGTCGCCAGGATCGATTTCGACCCGTCGGCCGCTGGTGCGCCGAGCGAAAACTTCCACTTGCTGCCCTTGGTTTCGGTTCTGGCTGGCGAGTCGGGCGCGGGGGCACGGGCGGTGGCACTCTGGCCGGACGGCGGATTGCCATCCGGCGCGGAGGCGCTCAGCGGCAGCGCCGTCAGGAGCAACAAAAGCAGCAAACGCATCGGCGAAACTCTAGGCGACGCCCGCGGCGCGGTGCGATGGGAATGTGCCGGGGTGGCAGGCTCAGATTCCACGTCAGCGGCTAGCCCGAATATTAGCACGAGCACCGTGAAATATTCGCCCTGCGGGCCGACTTTGTCGGGGCGAACCGCGACGAGGTCGCTCCGGCGCAGGCGGACGGAAATTCGGACGCTGCAACACTCTCGTTCGTGTTACTTTCCGGCCTAACCCGGATATTTCACACGCGGAAAGGAAGGCCGGGTGCGAATCCTGCTAAGTCGTTGGTGTGAACAAAGCGACCGAAGCACAGACGAACACCCGGCCTTCGACAGACTGTCAGCACGAAGCGTTCCTGTTTCAAGAACTCGGTGAGCGCAAAGTGCAGGCGGAGTTTTCCGCCGGTCGGCTCTCGAGCGATGGCGGGGTGCTGCTGGTGCGCCAGATCGATCATGGGATGGGGGTCGTGCGTTCGCTGGCGCGCTGCTTTGAGGACCGGCGCGATCGACGCTTCGTCGATCATTCGATCGAGGAGTTGCTGCGACAGCGCATCCTCGGGCTGGCGCTGGGCTACGAAGATATCAACGACCACGAGCAGCTGCGTTACGATCCGCTGCTGGCCGTCGCCTGTGAGAAAGCCGACCCGCTGGGCCGCGACCGGCTCCACGACGAGGGCGTGGCGCTGGCCGCGGCGGCGACGCTCAATCGGCTGGAACTGTCGAACAACAAGCACACCCGCAGCCACAAGCTGCCGCACGATCCGGCGAAGGTGGAGCAGTGCCTGCTGACGCTGGCGGTGCGCTGCCTGCCCCGGCACGCGAAGGAGATCGTGCTCGACCTCGACAGCATGGGCCACCTCGTGCACGGGTTGCAGGAAGGCCGGCACTTCCACGCGTACTACGGCGATTACTGTTACCGGCCCCTGTATATCGTGGCCGGCGATGTGGTGCTGTGGGCGCAACTGCGCACCAGTGATCAGGGCGACGCCGACGGCGTGGTGGCGGCGCTGGGGAAAGTCGTCGCGGCGGTCCGGCAGCGCAGTCCCAAGGCGCGGATCATCGTGCGCGGCGACAGCGGCTTCTGTCGTGACGACATCCTCGGCTGGTGCGAGACGCACGCGGCATATTACTGCCTGGGGCTGCAGAGGAATCCGGTCTTGGTGGAGCGACTGGCGCCAACGCTGGCGGCGGCGCGCATGAAGCATTGTTTGTGCGGCGGGGTGGCGGTGCGCGAGTTCGCCGAGTTCGACTATCGCACGCGGTCCAGCTGGAGCCGCGCGCGGCGAGTGGTCGGCAAAGCCGAGGTGATGGCGGCGGGGGACAACCCGCGCTTCGTGGTGACCAATCTGCCGGCCGGCGGTTTTCAGCGCGAAACGGATCGGACGCGGTTCGAGCCGGCGCGGCTGTATGAGGAAGTCTATTGCGGGCGAGGGCAGATGGAGAACGTCCTCAAGCAGCAGGTGCTCGACTTGCAGGCGGACCGGCTCAGCACCCATCACCTGGCGAGCAACCAATTGCGCCTGTGGTTGGCGGCTTTCGCGTACCTGTTGCTCGAGCGGGTGCGCGCGATCGGTTGCCGCGGCACGGCGCTCGCTCGCGCGACGGTCGGCACTATCCGGCTGCGGCTGCTGAAGGTGGCCGCAGCAGTGACGGTGAGCGTACGACGTGTGCTTGTGCGCTTCAGCGCCGCGCATCCGCTGCAGATGCTGTTCCGCCAGTGCCACGCCCGGCTGATGCGCTGGGGCGCACCGGCCGGCTAACCGCCCCTTCCGGCACGGCACCTCGATCAACGCCATGCGGCCCGATGCCCTCGGCCGGCGGGGGCAACGTCGGCGCGCGGCCGGAAAAATCCGAGAAAACGCTCAGCCTGCGCCGTTCAGCTGCGCCTTGCCGCCTCGCGCCGCCGTAAACACGCCACCGCCGCGTTCGCCCGCTGAGAAAACCAGCCCCCACCGCTCAGTCGCGTCTCGCGTGTGAAATATCCGGGCTAGCGCAGGAATGGCTCCCATCGGTCGCCGTGCTTGGGTGCGATGAAATTCGGTCATCGGCGGAAATGCGCCCGATCCGCTCGTCGACATCACGGCGCAGGATCCATCGCGCTTCAGCGAGCGTTCGCCGCCAACTCTCGTCGGTGTCCGGGATAGGCTGCCCGCTTGCGGGCGCCACATCAGCCTGCCGGCCCCGAGTCACCAGGGCGGCGAACGCTCGCTGAATCGAGATCTCCCTCACGCTGTCGCTTGATCAGACGCGACCCCAGAGCCAGCGGGCCGGCCTCCTGTCTGGCGAAGCGGCGGCCGGGCCTGTGAGGTCAAACCGTGAGATCAAGCGCATCGCCAGCGCCGCGCCGGATGTTTCGTAAACGATCGTGCGATTTTCTGTCAGGTCCGGGCCCGGTGCGACCACGTATGGGTTGATAACATGACACCCATTACCATTCCCCCTTCCGGCCGCAACGACACCGAGCTGGTGCAGCAGAGCCTCGCCGGCGACCGTCACGCCTTCGGGCAGATCGTCGTCCGGTACCAATCCCTCGTCTGTGGACTCGCCTACAGCGCGACCGGCAGCCGCAGCCAGAGCGAGGACGTCGCGCAGGAGACGTTTGTCGCCGCCTGGCAAAAACTCCGAAGCCTGCACGACCCGAGCCGGCTGTGTGCCTGGCTCTGTGGCATCGCGCGAAACGTCATCCACAGCGATCGCCGGCGACTCGGCCGGCAGCCCGCGTACAAGGCCGATGCCCTCGACGCGGCGCCGGAACTGCCCTGTGGCGAGCCGCTGCCGACGGCCCAGGCGGTGAGCAACGAGGAGATGGCGATCCTCTGGCGCGAGGTCGGCCGCCTCCCGGAAATCTATCGCGAGCCGTTGATTCTTTTTTATCGCGACCATCGCTCCGTCGAGCACGTGGCGGCGGCGCTCGAGCTGACTCCTGATGCGGTCATGCAGCGTCTGAGCCGGGGCCGCCGCCAATTGCAGGAACGCATGCTGGAATTCATGCTTCGCGGAAAGGCCGCGCTGCGCCGTCAACTCATCGCGTCCGGGTTCGTTCCACCGGCACCGACGTCGCCGGTTCCGATGATGACCCGAGTGACCATGGCCGCGGGTTTCCTCACGGCCGTTTTCTGGGTGCCCGTCTTCCTCGCCTGGCAGACCGGCGACCGCGCCGTGGCGCTGGGCCTGGTCGGCGGCGTCTTTCTCATCGGTGCTGTGCCCTTCTTGCTGGTCCGCCACCCCGCGCCAGCTGATGAAGCGAAAGCGGGATGCTGGTACGTTACCGGCGAGTTCCCGCCCGGCGTCCATCACGGAAGCTTTGCGCGGGAGACGGATCCTGCCACAAACGCGGATGCCCATGCGCCGCGCGATTGCCATCCTGGTTCTTTTTCTCGGCGCCGTCTGGCCGGTGCACGCCGGGGAGCCGATCGCCGCCGGCGACATCGCGCAGGGTCGGGTCCTGCCAAACGCCGTGGTGGTCTCGACCAAGTGGGTTTCCCGCATCCCTCCTGCCGGGCGGGTCAACTACCCCGAGTTCCTCTCGGAGCTTTATCCCGGACAGCAGGTCGCCGTGGGGATCTTCGCCGACGGACCGGATCGTGACCAGCTCCTGAGCGGACTGACGGTGCAGCTGCGGTTCCTCGAAGGATCGCACGAGCTCAAGATCGTTCGCGGCCTGAAGCCGGTCGCGATCCGGCACATCAAGGCGGAGGGGGCGGACTTCGCGCTCAACGCCCTCAAGGCCGCCGGAATCGGCGAGCAGGATCGGGCGCGACTCGCGCAAAAGACTTCGCTGCAGTCGATGGCGGTGATCCAGCCCGACTGGACGGCGCCGGCGATCCAACACGTGGAGGATATCCGGATCGAAGTGAGCGTGACCGGCGGGCCACCGGCGGTCGCGGTCGAGCCCATCCAGCTGAAGATCCGGCCGATTCGGGACTGGCTGGCCGAGCCGCGTCCCTCGCAGCAGGACGTGGGCAAGTATCTCACCCGCTATCGTGACGACCTGCCGCCGGGCCGTCTGCTTTCGCTCTTTGCCGCGGTCGCGAACGACCGGAGCATCAAGGCGCCACCCGTCGAGGCATTTTTCGTGTTCGCCTTCAAAGCCGACGCTGCCGCCCGCGAAGCAGCCGTGGAGATGTACCCGACCTCGGACGCCCATTTCCAATCGGCGCTTCTCTGGGTGTTCCGACGCGGCGGATACGATTTGAGCCGGCTCTTCCCGGACCTGCCGGCCGCAACGCTCGCCCCTTTCAACGTCCTGGAGCCGCTGCCGGATCCGCGACAATTCCCGAAGCTCGACGGCCCGATGGCGCCGGAAACCATAACGCGGATCGGCGACGCGATGGACCAGTGCTGGGCCGGCTGGATGGCGACCGGTGACGCGAGCTATCTCCGCCCGCTCGTCGCCCTGCTCGAGAACGCGCCCGATTTTGCCGCGTACACGAGCTGGAGGAATGCCCGGGTCGGAGCGAGGGGCTTGACCGCGCCGGTGGCGCGGGGGCTGGCGTATCAGATCGCCGGCTGGTCGATTCGCTCGTTTCAGGTCTCGGACCCGCACGTGGCGGACTGGCTGCTCTACTGGGAAAACGACCCGACGGAATCGCCGACGCTCCGGCGCGAAATCAGCGCGCTGCCGACCAACCCCGCGTTCCGCAAGAGTTAGCCCGGCTGCAGTTCCCCGCGCCTATTTCCGCACCAATCGAAGGTGTAGGGGCCTGCTTGCAGGCGATCAAACAGAACTGAGCCTCCCGCAAAGCCACGGGCCCCGTCGCCGGACTTCTCGCGTTCGCTGCGTTATCGCCTGCGAGCAGGCTCCTACACCGGCACCCGGCAGTCGCGGTCGCCTCCAAAACCACAAGAGTCTTCGCCGGGCCCGCTGGCGGCCCACGGTAGGAGCCTGCTTGCAGGCGATCAAACAGACTGAGCCTGTCGTAAAACCACGAGTGCTGTCGCCGGCATTGTTGGCGTTCGTTGCGTGATCGCCTCCGGTGTAGGAGCCTGCTTGCAGGCGATCCAACAAGCCGAGCCTGTCGTAAAACCACGAGCGCTGTCGCCGGGATTGTTGGCGTTCGGTGCGTGATCGCCTGCAAGCAGGCTCCTACACCCGGCACGCGAAGTCGTGATCGGCTGGCGCGCGGAACTGCGAGAGCTGTCGCCGGGATTGTTGGCGTTCGTTGCGGCATCGCCTGCAAGCAGGCTCCTACATCCAGCAGGTTGCCGTGCGGCCATCCGGCGCTGCCGGATTTCGTTCGCCACGCATCGCCCCACCCTTCCACATCTGCCGGTTCATGAAAAACCGGCGCACGTTCATCGTCCTCGCCCTGGTCGCCGTCGCCGTGGCGGTCGCCCTCACCTTCAGTTTCCATCGTTCGCGGCTCGTGCTCACCGGGGTCGTGACGACAGACGAGATCATCGTCAGCTCCGAGATCCAGGGACGCATCCAGCAGCTCGACTGCCGGCCGGGTGACACGATCAAGCGGGGCCAGCTGCTCGCCGTGATTGCACCCGCCGAATGGAAGGACGATCTCGCGTACTTCGAAAGCCTCGAGCACAGCGCCGCCGCCCAGGTGACCGCCGCCCAGGCCGACCTCGATTTCCAGCGGGAGCTCACCACCGAGCAGGTGAAGCAGGCCGAGGCGAATCTCGCCGCCGCCGAATCGTCGGTGCAGCAGGCCGCCGCCGATCGGGACATCGCCCGGCTCAATTTCGAGCGGGCCGAGAGCCTCCGCCGGCGCGGCGCCAACTCCGCGCAGGAATTCGACCTCGCCCGCACCACCCGGGAAAGCGCCGAAGCGCGCATGACCGTCCTGCAGAAACAGGTCGTGGCCGCCCGTGCCGCCGTGGCTCTCGCGCAGGCCGGTGTTGCACAGGTGACCGCGCGCCAGGCCGCGCTCGCCTCGAGCCGGCAGCAGCTCGCCGCCGCCGCGGCGCAGAAAGACAAGGCCGGAGTGCGCTTCGGCTACACCGAACTCCGCGCGCCGGGCGACGGCATCGTCAACGTCCGCGCCGCCCTCGCCGGCGAGATCGTCAATCCCGGCCAGCCCATCGTGACGCTGGTGGATCCGTCGGACCTCTGGGTTCGCGTCGACGTGGAGGAAAGCTACATCGATCGACTGCACCTCGGCGACAAGCTGATGGTCCGCTTCCCGTCGGGGGCCGAGCGGGAGGGCGTCGTCTTTTTCCGTGGCGTCGATGCCGACTACGCCACCCAGCGCGACGTCAGCCGGACGAAGCGCGACATCAAGACTTTCGAGGTCCGGCTGCGCTGCGACAACCGCGACCGTAGCATGGCGGTTGGAATGACCGCCTATGTCACTCTCCCCGCCGAGGTGACCAGCGGCCGGTGAGCGGCGATCCCATGGCCGACGTCGAAGTCCAGGATCTGACGAAGCGCTTCGGCGACTTCTGCGCGGTGGACCGGCTCAACTTTGCCGTGAGCCACGGCGAGATCTTCGGGCTGCTCGGCCCGAACGGTGCCGGGAAATCCACCCTGCTGCGGATGCTGACGACCCTCGTGCCGCCCACCTCGGGCATCGCCCGGGTCAACGGTCACGACGTCACCCATGCGCCCAACGAGGTTCGGAAATCCATCGGCGTCATTCCGCAGGCGATGACGTCCGATCTCGACCTGAGCGCGGAGGAGAACATGAGCATTTACGCCAAGCTCTACGGCATTCCGCGGGAGGCGAGCCGGCGCGCCATCGGCGAACTGCTGGCCGCCGTGGACCTGACGCCGTGGCGCGACAAGCCCCTGAAGATGTTCTCGGGCGGCATGCGCCGCCGGCTGGAGATCGCCCGCGGGCTCGTGCACCAGCCGAAGATCTTTTTCCTCGACGAGCCGACGACCGGCCTCGATCCGGTTTCGCGCACGGCGGTGTGGGAGATGCTGACGCGGCTCAAGCGCGAGCGCGACCTCACGATCATCGTCACCACGCATTACATGGACGAAGCCGACAAGCTCTGCGATCGCATCGCGATCGTCGATCACGGCAAGCTGGTGGCGCTCGACTCGCCGCTGAAACTGAAGGCGTCGATCCCAGGCAAGAACGTGCTGGAGGCCAGCTTCTCCGAGGTGCCGGCGGGATGGGCCGAAACGTTGGGGGCGCTGCCGGAGGTGGCGGAGGTCAAGGCCGAGCCGCCGGTGTTTCGCCTCTCGTCGAACAACGGCCCGCTCACGGCCACGGCCTTGATGGAGGCCGTGCGCACCGCCGGCATCGGCATCACCTCGCTGTCGGTGCAGAGCACGACGCTGGACGACGTTTTCCTGCACTACACCGGGCACCAGCTGCGCGACGCGCTCCAGGCCCCCGCCCCGAGAAACCCGCTGCTGCGTCGGGAGCCGAGCTGAGTCCGCCGCCATGATTCGAACCTGGGCCATCATCGAACGCGACCTGCGCCGCTTCCGCCGCAGTCCGGCTCTGCTCGTGATGTCTCTGCTCATGCCGCTCGTGCAACTGGTGTTCCTCGGCTACGCTTTCGGCGGTCAGGTGAAGAACCTGCGGCTCGGCGTCGTGGACCAGGATCACGGCATGCCGGCCGTGCAGGTGAAGGAAATGCTCCAGGCCGTCGCCTCCAACGCCCGCACGTTTCAAACCATCGCCTATGCGGACATGACTTCGGCCACGCAGGACCTGCGTTCCGGCCGGCTCAACGGCGTGCTGAACATCCCCCCCGAGTTCTCCCGCAAACTCCACGCGGGCGCCTCACCCCAGCTCGCGCTCATTGAGGACAACACCGACCAGTTCTCCTCCGGAGCGCTGGGCGGTGCGCTGCAGCAGCTGGTCGCCGCGTACGGTCAGCCCGCGACCCCGACGCGGCTCGAGGCGAAGGCGACGCTCTCGATCGTCGAAATCTACCCGTACGTTCCCTATATCCAGTACCTGCTGCCCGGCACGATCGTGCTCGCGATCTTCGTCTCCGCGATGATCGGCGGCGGGATCATCTACATCGACGACAAGGCCCGCGGGCTGCACGAGGGTTACCTCGTCACGCCGATCGGGAAGTTCGAGCTCATCCTCGGCTTCACGCTTTCCGGCGTGATCAAGGCCGTGCTCTCCGGCGTGGTGCTGGTGACGGTCGGAGCGATCATCGCCGGCGTGCCCGATCCCCTGAACCTGCTGCGGCTGGCGCGGCTGCTGGTCCTCGTGGTCGCGACCTCGCTCGCGCTGATCAGCATGATGTTCCTGATCGTGGTGCGGGTGAACGATCCGCTGCTGCCGCGCGCGGTGTTCGGCGTGCTGAACACGATGCTCTTCTTTCCGAGCGGCGCCGTCTACCCCGTCAATGCCTTCCCGGGCTGGATGAAGGCGATGACCACGATCAATCCGTTCAAATACGCGGTGCACGGCTTCAAGGAAGTCCTGCTCAAAAACACGGGGTTGGGCGCGGTCGGTTACGATCTCCTGTTTCTCTTCGGGTTCACCATCGTCGCGATGGGCCTCGCGACCTGGCTCTTCCGGCGAACCCTCTGATCCGCCCGCCCTGGCCGCCTGGTTCCCGGCCGTGGCGGCGCCAACGTTTCTGTCCGTTCGGGCGTGCCGAAACAATCCAGCGCGGCCGGCAGCGCGTGAACTGGACGCCCGCCGGTGCCGCCGCACCGTTCTCCGCCGGCGGGAGCGATCACGTGCCGCGCGCCGCGGTCTGAACGTCCGCGGGAAAGTCCGACATCTCGGCGACCTGCCGAATCTCGATCACGTCGCCATCCTGCGCCGGGCAGCGCTTCATCCAGTCGACCACCTGCTGCTTCGACCTGGCTTCGAGCATCCAGTAGCCGCCGACCACTTCCCTTGCATCGACCGCAGGGCCGTCTGTCACGTCGACCCTGCCTCCGGAGAACGCCAGGCGCGCGCCGGTGGTCAGCGGCAGCAGCCCGTCCAACGAAAGCAGCGCGCCGGCTCCCGCCGGGACGCCGGCAACGCGGCCCGGCGAACCGGAGCTTGCCGCAATCACGCAGCGTTCGCCGCCAGCGAATGTTCGCACCCGGTCGTCGGCCCGGCACCTCGATCGGGATCGACATCCCAAGGCGTTCGGTCAGCCGTTGAGAGCCCGTGAAGGGTTGGGCGAAGGAGAACTACGATGGAAAACGAGAAGATTTCCCGCAGGAGATTTCTGGGCTTGGGCGCGGCCGGCGTGGCCCTCGCTGCTCTTTCCCGAACCCGCGCGAGCGAAGCGCTGGGCTCCGCTCCGGCCACCGCTGCGCCAGCGACATCGAGGAGCGGATTCCGGGTGTTCTCGGAAGGTCGCATCGCGGGCCTCCGCACGACGAACCGACTGATTCGGTCGGCCACCGCGGAAGGAGCCTCGCCCAACGGCCGGATGAGCGCCGCGGGCCTGTCGCTCTACGAGCGTCTCGCCCAAGGTGGCGTTGGTCTGATCATCACCGGGCACATGGTCGCCCTGCGCGGCGGAGACGGTCATGGGAATCAGACGCACCTCGACGACGACCAATACATCGAGGCGGCTGCAAGCATCGCCGCCACCGTCCACCGCCGACGTCCCGGCTGCCACGTCGTGGCCCAGCTCTCCCATGCCGGCCCAACCGCTCTCGTGGATCCGATCGTCCCCTCCGACGTCGGCGGCCGGCCCGACGGCGTGAAGCCGCGGGTGCTTTCCTCCGGTGAGATCGAGGACCTGATCGCCCAGTTTGCCGCTTCCATCCGCCGGGCCAGGGACGCCGGTTTCGACGGCGTCGAGATCCACGCCGCTCACGGCTATCTGCTGAGCACCTTCCTCTCGCCCACGACGAACCGGCGCGTCGACGAATACGGTGGCTCGCTGGCCCGGCGGGCCACGATCGTCGCGAAGATCGTGGCAGCCGCGCGCCGCGAAGTCGGTCCCGATTACCCGATCTTCATCAAGGTCAACGCGGACGAGCAGGGGGCGGACGTGTCCGCGATCACTGGCTTTGTCGAGTTGGTCGGCGAACTCGAAAAAGCCGGGGTGGACGCGATCGATGTCAGCGGCAGGAATCCGATCAGGCCCAGGATCGACGGCCCTGCGAAGGAGGCCTACTTCCTGCCGTTCGCCGAGCGGGCGCACTCGAAACTTCCCGTCATCGTGACCGGCGGCCATCGATCGATCGCGCACATGGAAGCGGTCCTGCAAACCGGGGACGTCCAGTTCCTCGCTCTGGCGCGGCCGCTGCTGCGCGAGCCCGATCTCCCGCGACGCTTCCTCGACGGGAGCAGCGCTGCCGCGGCCTGCATATCCTGCAACCGTTGCCTGCGCGGCCTGGGCAATTCGCCGACCCGCTGCCGTCAACTCAGGGTATAGTCGGGTACCGCCGGCGACTTCTCATGCAGGCAATCGTGTATCATTGCTACGGGCCGCCCGACGTTCTCCGATGCGAGGAGATCGAAAAGCCGATCCCCGGCGACGGACAGGTGCTGGTACGTGTCCGAGCCGCATCCGCCAATCCGATCGACTGGCATTTCATGCGCGGCACGCCGTATTTCATCCGGATGATGGCCGGCGTGACCGGGCCGAAGAACCCGCGCCTCGGCACGGACCTGGCGGGCCAGGTCGAGGCCATCGGCCGAGGCGTCGAGCGGCTGAAGCCGGGCGACGCGGTGTTTGGCGCCAGCCAGGGCGCGTTTGCCGAGTATGTCTGCGCCGCCGAGGCGGCGTTCGCCGCCAAGCCCGACCGTCTCACGTTCGAGCAGGCGGCGAGTCTTCCCGTTGCGGCGATCACCGCCCTGCAGGTGCTGCGCGACCGGGCCCACGTTCAGCCTGGCCGGACGGTCTTGATCAACGGAGCTGCGGGAGGCGTCGGGACTTTCGCCGTCCAGATCGCGAAGGCGTTCGGCGCCGAGGTCACCGGCGTTTGCAGCACGCCGAACGTGGCCCTGGTGCGCTCGATCGGATCGGACCACGTTGTCGACTACACGCGCGAGAACTTCACCAGCAGCGGCCGACGCTACGATTTGATCATCGACTGCATCGGGAATCACCCACTCGCGGCCATTCGGCGGACGCTGAATCCAACCGGCACTTACGTCGCCGTGGGTGGCTCAGGCGGCCGCTGGGCCGGACCGCTGCCTCGCGCCATCGGAGCCTGCATCCTGTCCTGGTTCAGCGCACAGCAGTTCAGCCTGCATCTGGCGAAGCTGACCCTGGCCGATCTGGAGGCCCTGCGGGATCTGGTGACTGCTGGAAAACTCACGCCCGTGATCGACCGGAGCTACCGTCTCGAACAAGTCCCCGAAGCGATCCGCTATCTGGAGCAGTCCCACGCCCGCGGAAAAGTTGTCATCGCCATTTCCCAAGGTGCGGCCGCGTCGAGCGCCGGCTGATTCGCGCATCGGCTGCGGGCCCTCGCCACACGAACGTTACGGCCGCGTCCCGGTTAGGACTTTGGGCGCCATCCGCCCGTGAAATAGATGACAACGGCAATTAACAGCACCAGGCCCAGGCCGCCGCCGCCAATGATGGGGCCGCCAAAGTAAAAACCGCCACCACCGAACAAAAAAAGCAAAACAAGGACAAGGACCAGAAGATTCATGGCGATAGGATCGCCCAACGCCGCGAACACGCCAATGGGGACTTACCCTACAATCCGGAGCCGTCCAGTCAGGCTAGCCCGGAAATTTCACGAACGAGAGTGTTGCAGCGTCCGAATTTCCGTCCGCCTTCCGCGGAGCGACTTCGTCGCGGTTAGCCCCGACAAAGTCGGCCCGGAGGGCGGATATTTCGCGATGTTCGCGAAATATCCGGGCTAGAGCACGATCATTCCCACTGCGGCGCCCCCCATCAGCAGCGCGGTCAGACCTACCGCCACCCTCAATAGCTTTGAGCTCGGCTGCTGCATCATGATCGTGCGGTCGGACGCCACCAAGACGACGCCGGCCAACAAGACCGGTGCAAGCAGTCCGTTAATCACCGCGGACCAGTAGAGCGCCTTGATTGGACTCACGTGGGCGTAGTCCAGCAGCACGCCAACCGCCGCGGAAAGAATCACGATCCAATAAAAGTATCTTGCGCGGGCAAACGATTCATCGAGGCCTTGCTTCCAGCCGAAGGCTTCAGCGAAGGCGTAGGCCGACGAGCCGGCGAGAACCGGAATCGCCAGCAGTCCCACTCCCACAAGCCCAATCGTGTAGAGGAGATAGGCAAAACCTCCCGCCAGCGGTCGAAGCGCCTCCGCCGCCTGCCGGGAAGTCTCGATGCTGGTCGTGCCGTTGCGGTGCAACGTGACCGCGGTGGTCACGATGATGAAGAACATGATCACGTTGGAAAAAAAGGTGCCCGCGCCGACGTCGAGTGATCGCAGCAGCAACTCGCTGCGACTGGCGCCTCTTCGCTGCGCGATCGACTTTTTCCCTTCGCTCTTCTCTTCCTCGACCTCCTGGGAGGCCTGCCAAAAAAATAGATAAGGGCTGATCGTCGTGCCGAGGATGGCCACGAGGATGGCCCAAGCTTCGTGCCCCTCCGGCAATCGGGGTACGAAGAGGTCGTGCAGCAGCGGTCGCCAGTCCTTTACGACGATGAAGGCCGTGATGACGTAGGCAAAAAGGACAAGGCACAGCCATTTGAGGCATGCGGCAATCTCTCGGTATCGGAAGCGAATCGTCGCCCACCCGATCGCGAGGCCGAAACCGACGACCAGCCAGCGGGAGCCTATCCCGGTCAACATTTCCGCTGCATCCGACATTCCCGCCAGGTCGGCTCCGATGTTAATCGCGTTGGCTGCAAACAGAGCGACGACAACGACAACGATCACCCATCTGGGCAGTTTTTTTTGCAGTGTCGCGGCCAAACCCTGGCCGGTGACCATCCCGATGCGTGCGCACATGACCTGAACCGCCGCCATCATCGGCCAGGTCAGGAGCGAAGTCCACAGCAGGGTGGTACCAAGCTGGGCTCCCGCGATCGAATAGGTCGCAATTCCGGATGGATCGTCGTCCGCCGCACCGGTGATCACGCCCGGCCCGATTGCCGCGATCGCTCGGCGAACGGTGACCCTGTCAGCCGACGAAGCGTCGCCCGGCTGGCCCGATGCTGCAGTGCCTTGACCGCCACCCGAGGATTTTGAAACCGGTGTCATTACTTCAGTCGCCGCGGGAAATGCATCGAATCCTTCTGCAGTTTGCCACCGCATCGTGGCGATATGTGTAACCCATCCACCTATCACTCCGGATCGAACCGCATCCGCGCCATGCCGACGCCACAATTCACGGTGTAGGGCCAACTTCCCGAATACCCGAACGATGGATCAATACGTTACGTTTTTTCATCCCGCCAGTTGCCGAAGTCGGGCTAATGACCCAAGCGGAACCCCACTCACCGTCAGCGTCCGTCCATTTGGCCGCGAGGCACATGGGTTGTTTTTATGGAAATGTCTTATCCGTAACAATCTAGCAATAAGTTGGTCGCAGCCTTCGACCTGCGCATTCTCGTTTCCAAGGCCCGGGGCGGCCTGCCGCGGGGGTTACTCGCCAGGCGGCTGATGGTGTGTGGGAGTAGGCCGGCTAACATCCGTTCCCGAACGCTTCGGCGCGCCACGAGAGTGGCCGATCTTATTCAGGACATACTCCCGGCACAAGGCCGTGCGCACCCTGATGAAGCCACCAGACGACTCCATGCTATGAAACTGCGCACCACGCTCTTCGTGGCATTCGGCGTGGTCGCATCCGTCCCGTTTGTCGGGGGAGGACTCGGCCTGTACGCCCATCGTTCCGCCCTGCACGTGATCGAAACCACGGCCGCCCATGCGCGCTCCGCGCACCTCCTGGTCGATTCCGTCCGCGTCTGCCAAATCAGCACCAGCGCCGAGCGGGATGCCTGGGCTGACGCCGAGCGTTCCCGGCTTGATCCCGCCGTGCGCGCGAAATTGAAGGCCACCCTCGAACAGCAGGGAGCGCTGGCGCACGCCGCGATGGCCACGGCGAGAACGTCGGCGTTGACGATCGGCCTCGGCATCAGCGACGTCGAAGCGGCGGACCGCAGCCAGGCGGAGTTCGTCGCGAAACTGCAATCCGCTTCGGCCGCGGAGCAACCGGACGCCGCCTTGGAAACCTCCAACGCAGCCATGATCTCCGATGCCGGCGTCGCGCTGGATCGGCAACTCGCCACGCTCGCCCGCACGCTCGAACAGCAGTCGGACGCAGTGCTCACCCGCGACGTACGGCGCAGTGCATCGCGCGCCGCGTTCATGGATATTGTCATGGCAGTCGGAACGCTGATCGGAGTGATTCTCGGAATCGTCTTCGGCGTGATGACGACCCTCGCCGTTACGCGCTATATTCGAGGGGTGTGCTCGCGCATGTGGGACGGAACGGTGAAAACGGCGGACGCGGCAAGCCAGATGGCCGCCTCGAGCCAGAGCCTCGCGTCGGCTTCGAGCCAGCAGGCGACCGCGCTGGAAGAGACCACCGCGGCGGTGACCGACGTGCACAGCATGGTCCGGGCGAACGCGAAGCACGCCGGTGCCGCGCAAACGATCTCGCAGCAGAACCGCGTCGCGTCGGAACAGAGCGCGACGCAGGTGACGGCGATGCGCGAGGCGATGCAGGATATTTCCTCTGCCAGTTCGAACATCGCCAAGATTGTGAAGTCGATCGACGAGATCGCCTTTCAGACGAACATCCTCGCATTGAACGCCGCAATCGAAGCCGCGCGGGCCGGCGAAACCGGGGCGGGCTTTGCGGTGGTCGCCGAGGAGGTGCGGAGCCTCGCCGGACGTTCGGCCGCGGCGGCGCGGGAAACGGCCGACCGAATCACCGATGCGATCGCCAAGAGTGCGAAGGGCGCCGAGCTGGCGGAGCAAGTCGGCGAATCGCTGCGGACCGTCGTGGATGACACGCGGAAGGTCGACGACTTCATTCAGCAGATCGCGCGTGCCTCCGAGGAGCAGGCGCGCGGGCTTGATCAAGCGGTGGCGGCAATGCGCCGGATCGACGAACTCACCCAGGCCAACACGGCAAGCGCGGCAGCGACGGCCGCCGCAGCGCGGGGGGTCGATTCCGGAACGGCGGCGCTCAAGCAGGAACTCGCGACGCTGCTTGAACACGATGCGACCGCGGCCGCCAGTGGCTCTGCCCCCAGCGGGGAGGGGCCAGCCGGTTCCGGCGACGTCACCGCGCTCCCGAGGGCTGAGACTTCCTGCCCGAGATCGGATCTAAATTGACATGGGTCAGGCGGCCGGCGGCCGAAGGCCGCCTTCGTCCTTCAATGGTGCGTGCGGGCAGGGCGGGGTGCCTCGTGAATCGCTGCACGACGTCCGGCCGCTCCTAAGCCGTATCCATGCAGTAGGAAACCGGTTTTGAGGTGATTTTGGCTGGGCGCGCTACCCGAGCACTGGGCGAGTGCCGACTGCATTGCAGTTGGCGTTCGGCGAAAGCAATTTCTCCCAAAGGCCTCGCCACCAAGCGCGTTCGTGCGTCGGGACGGCAAGTTTGATCGTGGTTTGACCCTGGGGGCGGCTGATGATCCCAGCGGTCACGAACAGCCAGTAGCGCAGGCTGCCCAGCGTGACGGCTTCGAGCCAGCCGAGCTTGCGCTCGAACAATACGACGAGGTTGTGGGCGAGCACCCCGAAGCTCAGCGCCGCCTCCGTCGCCCAAAAATCTTTGCACACTAAATCCGGCAGGCCGTAGCCCGCATCCAACTCCTTGATGACGTTCTCGCAGGCGGCCCGGCCGTTGTAGTCGCGCCAGACGGCCAGCGGCGGCACGCTGCGCGGCAGATTCGTCACCAGCACTTGATACAGGTAACCGGGACAGTCGATGAGCAGTTTGCCGCCCGCGCGACTGTGTTTGTCTTTTATCCGGTGGCGAATCGCGATGAACCGCGCGGTGGCGGGCACCTCCGCGTCGTGAGATTCGAGTTCGGCCACTTCCGTGCCGTCGAGGTCGGTGGCGAGCCAGCGGGTCTCACGCCGCAGGAGGCTTTGCACGGGGTGCGTCAGCCGCGCCACGACGATGAACTTCACCCGTAATTGCTCCCACAGCCGCAAGAGTTCGGCCACGTAGAAGCCGGAGTCGGCGCGCACCACGCGCAGCCGCAGGTGCGCGGGCAGGTTGTCCCATAGATCGAGGAAGAACCCGACGACGTTGTTCGCGCAACTGCAGTTGCCGGGGCGTAACCAAAACCCAGCGACCAGTCTCACTTCGCTGAAGATCGCGAGCAACGGGTGCAGGCAGGGCTTGGGGCCGACCCGAGTGTAGCCGACCGCGACGCCCTCCTGGTGTCCGTCCTCGTGGAGCAGGCGGGTCGAGTCCAAATCCAAGGCGTAGCCCTCGGGTTTACCGGGCAGTTTTTGCATCGCCCACGCGAAGAGCGGCCGGAAGCACGCGAGATTCTTCCCCGCGCTCGTGAAACCCTGGAAGAAACGCGTGAACGTCGACTGGCTGGGCACCCGCTTGATCCCGAGCAGGGCCGGCTGCATCGGATCGCGCCGCAGATAGGCCAGGTGGGTGAGTTTCTTCGCCCCGCAGAGCAGGCCTTGGACGAAACCGAGCACCTTGGTCAGAGGGCTCAGCGCGTTGTGGGAGGTCGGCTCAGGGTGCGGCAGACACCGGGCGACCAGTTCGCGCCAGCCGCTCTCCTGCACGAACGACCAGAACGTCGCAGTGCCCGCGTGCGGGCTGAGCTGTTGTTCGGTGAACTCGATTTGGATGGACTGGCCGGCGCTTTGGAACTGGATCTT
Source organism: uncultured Verrucomicrobiae bacterium (assembly GCA_963705935.1). Classification (GTDB taxonomy): domain Bacteria; phylum Verrucomicrobiota; class Verrucomicrobiia; order Opitutales; family Opitutaceae; genus Opitutus. The sequence continues at coordinate 2,747,125 of OY970130.1, forward strand.
TCCGGCCACCGTTTGGTGAACCGGGCTTCCGCCCTTCGATTGATTCGGTTTCATTCACCATCAGTCAGTTCCCAATCGGTGGCTCCTTTTCAACTGCATCGTTACGGCTAAGGCGACCCGCTCCATTTCACCGCCTCGAGCAGCAATGCCGGCGCCGGCTAATCGGCGGCAAAAGGCCACGAACCCTCGACGAGGACCTCATCTCCCTTGCCGAGGCGCAGAACTCGCTATGTTGTCGCGAAATTCCCTCCCCATCATGAACACCCGGTTTCTGGCGTTGATCCTGCCGATTGCCCTCGTGACGAGTTCGCTGCCGGCCCAGGAGATTCCCACGCACAAGCCGGTCCTGCATGGATCTCACTGGGTCGCCGTCACCGGCAAGCCGCTCGCGGCGACGGCGGGCGCGCGGATCTTCATGCAGGGTGGGAATGCGATCGACGCCGCGTGCGCGATGCTCGCCGCCACCTGCACGATGTGGGATACACTGAGCTGGGGCGGCGAGACCCAGGCGCTGATCTACAATCCGCACACCCACAAAATCATCGGCGTCAACGCGCTCGGCGTCGCCCCCACCGGAGCCACGGTCGACTTCTTCCACCAGCGCGGCATGGCGTACCCTCCCGAATACGGTCCCCTGGCGGCCGTAACCCCGGGCACTCCCGGCGGATTAATGACGATGCTGGCCGACTTCGGCACGATGTCCCTCGCACAGGTGCTCGCGCCGGCGATCGAGATGGCCGACGGCTATCCGATCGAGGAGGAGGCAATTCGCTCGATCAAACGCTTCCGAAGCGAAATCGTGAAGTGGCCATACTCGAAAGCCGTTTTCCTGCCGCACCTGGACCCGAACAATCCCGGAGCGAGCGGCGTGCCGGAGATCGGCGAAGTGTTTCACCAACCCGACCTCGCCGCGACTCTTCGCCAGCTGGTCGAGACCGAGCGCGCGGCACGGGCGGCCGGCAAGGACCGCAAAGCGGCGATCATGGCCGCGTACGACCGCTTTTACCGCGGTGACATCGCACGGGAGATCGTGCGTTCCACGCGCGAACAGGGCGGCCTGTTCGCCCTCGAGGACCTCGACCACTGGCAGGTTAAACTCGAAGCGCCCGTGAGCACGACCTACAAGGGCGTCGAGGTGTACAAGCTCACCACATGGACGCAGGGACCGGTGATGCTGCAGACGCTGAACCTGCTCGAGAACGCGGATCTCCGCATGATGGGCTATAACAGCGCGAACTATATTCACGCACTGTATCAGGCGATGAATCTCGCGTACGCGGATCGTGATTTCTACTACGGCGACCCCGCGTTCCCACCGACATCGCCGCTGCGCGGATTGCTCTCGAAGGATTACGCCCGGGCGCGTTTCGCGACGATCGACTGGAAGCAGAACGACCCGGCGGCGCATCCCGGTGATCCCTACCCGTTCCAAAACGAGTCCAACCCGTTCCCGGATCTATTGAAACACTGGAAGCCGAATCCGCCGACCTCGACGACGGCGCCAGCCGGTTTCCAAACCGCGATCATGACGCACGACGAGGCGTTTCACGCCGGGACGACGTCGATCCAGGCGGCCGATGCGAGCGGCTGGGTGATCTCCGTCACGCCGAGCGGCGGCTGGATTCCCGCGGTGATCGCCGGCAAGACCGGCGTGGGGCTGTCGCAGCGGATGCAAAGCTTCGTGCTCGATCGCGCCATGGATCCCTTCAACGTCCTCGCACCCGGTAAGCGGCCGCGCGTGACGCTCACGCCCACGCTCGCGCTCAAGGACGGCAAGCCGTTTCTCGCGTTTTCCGTGCAAGGCGGCGATTCGCAAGATCAGAATCTGCTGCAGTTTTTCCTCAACGTCGTTGAATTTGGGATGGACGTGCAGGAGTCCGCCGAGGCAGCGAACATCGAGAGTTTCCAGATGCAATCGTCGTTTGGTGACCACCGGGCCGAACCCGGACGGCTCAGTATCCGCAGTGACGTGCCGGAGTGGGTGCGCCGCCGGCTGACGGCGATGGGCTACAGGATTGAGACGCGCGCCCGGACATCCGGACCGATCACGGCGATCCATATCGACCAGCAGCACCATACCTTCGAGGGAGCCGCGGCCGATTTCGGCGAAGACTACGGCATCGCTTGGTGATGCCAGCCCTCTGGTTTGGCATAGATGGACGGGGCGAACGGGGCGGTCAGTCCTTTGGAGGTGGCGGGGAGAGGCACGGGAGTGATGCTGCGGCGGTTGCCCTGACGTGACGGACGCAGGCTAGGGGCAAATCGGGTTGCTCGCCGATGCCATCGCTGTGGCTGGCGCTGGGGCGGGCCATCAGATCCGCCAGGTCGCCGCCACGACGACCGCAGATCGTCGCGGAGCAGGACCGGTTCCTCAGCTCGAGGGTTCTCCTGCACGGACTCCCGTGCGGTGCGCGCCAGCCGCAGCGGGCGATCAGTTGCCAATCGAGCACGAGCGAGTTTAGTCTCGGCCTCGCTCGACGGCTCGCAGTGGATGCCAGGACGATCGGCGAGACCAGGTCCCATCGGCCCATCCCTCACGCATGAACCTGACCCGAGGAAGCGTCTCCGTTGCTTTCGCAGTCGCCTTGTCGCTGACCCCGCAGATCTCAAGTGCGGCTGGTTCAGACGAACGCTCCGGGACTGCGGCGGAGTTATGTGACCCCGGTGAAAAACTGGGAACCGTTCATTTCGTCATCTCGGGTTCGGTCACCGTGCAGGCGGATTTCAACCGCGCCGTGGCCCTTCTGCACTCGTTCCAATACGAGGAGGCCGAGAAGGCGTTCACCAATCTGGGACAGGCGAATCCAAACATGGGCATGGCCTCCTGGGGCATCGCGATGTGCAATTACCATCCTGTCTGGGGACCCACGACCCAAGCCGATTTCGAACGGGGCCGGACGGCGGCGGATCGGGCGGCGAAACTGGGTGCCCCGACCGTGCGCGAGCGCAGATACATCCAAACGATCGGAGTATATTATGCGGACGCCGACCGGCTCGATGCCGCATCCCGGCGAGCGGGCTACGAGCAGGCAATGGGACGATTGCACGCAAGCTATCCGGATGACCTCGAGGGGACGGTCTTCTTCGCGTTGGCGATCCTCGGCACGGCTCCGCGCAACGACTCGACGTATGCTCACCAGCGGCGGGCGGCCGACCTGCTGAATGGAGTGCTGCCGCTGGCCCCGGATCATCCGGGGATCGCCCACTATCTGATCCACAGCCTGGACTATCCTTCCTTGGCCAGCCTGGCGCTGCCCGCCGCCCGCGCCTATGCCCGAATTGCGCCGTCCTCGCCGCACGCCCAGCATATGCCCTCCCACATCTTCACGCGTCTCGGGCTTTGGGACGAATCGATCCAGTCCAACCTAGCCGCCCGCGACGCCGCGCGGCGGCTCATGGCGAGGACCCACCCCGGCGCCACGCATTTCGACGGCCTGCACGCGATGGATTACCTGGAATATGCGTACCTGCAGCTCGGCGACTTTGAAGCGGCGGAGAAGGTCGTGGCGGACATGGCGGAAGTCGCCAAGATCGACCTCCCCATGTTTCCCGCCGGCTACGCGTTCGCGGCGACGCCTGCACGCTACGCCTTGGAGCGCCATCAGTGGGCCGAGGCAGCCGCGCTGACGGTGCGGCCGGAATGGTTTCCGTGGAAGAACCTCCCCTGGGCGGAGGCGGTTGTCCATTTTGCGCGCGGGTTGGGGGCCGCGCGTCTGGGCGACCTGGATACTGCACGTCGGGAGCAGGACCGGCTGGCGCAGCTTCAGGCGGGACTGGCTGTGGCGAAAGGCGACTATAACTGGGCGGACCAGGTCGAGGTGCAGCGCCGCGCGCTTGAAGGATGGGTCGCGCGAGCAAATCACCAGGATGCCGAGGCGGTGACGGAACTCCGGGCCGCGGCAGACCTGGAGGACTCGACTGAAAAGCACCCCGTCACCCCGGGCGCGGTGTTGCCGGCCCGCGAGCAACTCGGCGATCTCCTCATGGAACTGGGTCGACCGGCGAAAGCAGCCGAGGAATACGCGCGGGTGCTGAGAAGCTGTCCCGGCCGGCGGAACAGCCTGCGCGGTCTCGACGCGGCCCGACATGCCGCCTTGCTTCCCGGGGCAGTCCATGGGTGAGCGTCGGCGAACTTCTTTCACTCGCGCCTGTCGGGGTCGAAATTCGCTTATGAACAAACCGATCCCAAAAAACACCATCTGCCTTTGGTTCAACAAGGACGCGCTGGACGCGGCGCGTTTTTATGCGGCCACCTTCCCGGAGAGCGAAGTGACCGCGGTGCACCACGCGCCGAGCGATTACCCGTCGGGTAAGGCGGGCGACGTCCTCACGGTGGAATTCACCGTCCTCGGCCTTCCCTGTCTCGGCCTCAACGGCGGACCGGAATTTCAGCACAGCGAGGCTTTTTCCTTCCAGGTCGCGACCGACACGCAGGAGGAAACCGACCGCTACTGGAGCGCAATCGTCGGCAATGGGGGCCAGGAAAGCGCCTGCGGCTGGTGCAAGGATCGCTGGGGATTGTCCTGGCAGATCACGCCCCGCGCTCTCACCAGCGCGATCGCCGCGGGCGGAGCGCAGGCCAAGCGCGCCTTCGAAGCGATGATGGAAATGGGGAAAATCGATGTCGCGAAGATCGAAGCCGCGCGCCGTGGGTGAAATTAGGGCCGCGCGAAGAAGGCCCGGCTTGTGCCTGCGTTTGAGCGTGAGCCGAAACCGGATTGGAGCCGAAACGCTCAACTCCGGCGTGCGTGCCAGTCCAACACGCGGAGCGCGCGCAACGTGATCCAGCGATTCGGCGCGCCAATGCCGCCCGACAACTCCTCGTGAACCGTGTTGCGGTGCCGCCCGTCGAGCAGCCAGCGGCCGTCGCGCTGGCGACGCTCGAGCACCGTGGCGACGGCCACCGCGATTGCCAACGAACCGACGAATCGGCATCGAGGAGCCAGTCGATGACCGGGTCGATCGAGGGACGAGAATGCACGGCGTTGCGGGTCGAAGCCCTTCGCTTCGTGTTTCCTACGTTCGAACGTCGGCTCGATGAGGCAAGCGCTGACTTTCGCTGCGGCACCCATTCGGAACTCGAGGGCAGTCGCGGGCGGCCAATCCGCGCAGGACGCCCTGTTGCGGGCAGCGCGGACTACGCTGCGGGTTTCGCCATGAGGAACTTGTTCACCTCCAGCCAGTGAATGAACACGGGAAACCAGCCGTTGCTGGTGCGGTCCGGATAACCGAGGCCAAAACCGTGTCCGCCATTCTGGTACAGATGAAATTCGACGGGCCGTTTCGCCTCGTACCAGGACTTGATCAGCCCGAAGTCCCCGTGGAAGAGAAAGTCGTCGCTGGCGATGACCGCGAACAGGGGCGGAGCATCCTTCGGAACCTCCACCGCGCTCAAGCCGCCGTAAATCGGCCCGATGAAAGCCAGCTTCATCGTCTTGGAGTGGAGCGTGCAATGCATCGTGAGCCCCGCACCCGCCGAAAAGCCGATCATGCCCAGCCGCTGCGGATCGACGTGCCATTCTCCGGCCCGTTTGAGGATAAGAGCATAGGCTGCCTCGGCGTCTTCGAGCTGATTGGTGAGATCCCAGGCCGGCGGCCGGGGGCGCGCCGCACCGGCCGCAGGGGCCGCCCCGGCCGGCGCGAAGTTGCGACTCATGCCTGCCTTGAATTCGTCGAGCGACGCCGGTGTCGGGAAAAGCCGGTACTTGAGCACGAAGGCGGCGATGCCACGGTCAGCCAGAGCCCGCGCGACTTTCCAGCCTTCGTTGTTCATCGACAGCCAACGGAAGCCTCCTCCGGGGGCGACGATGACGGCGGCGCCGTTCGCCTTGGCCGGATCGGGGAGGAAGGGCGTGAGGGTGGCGACGGAGACATTGCGCGCCATCGGCTCGCCCCACTGCCGAAACCAGCTCTCCGCCGCGGTCTGGTCCTTGACACCTCCGGTGCCGAGGGAAATGGCGTTGGGCTCGGCGGGTGCTTCGAGCGGGTAGACCGTCCCATCCTGTGCCATGGCGGTGCCGGCGAAAACGAGTCCTGCAGCCAGCGCGGCGGCTTTGCTCAGAGTTTGAAGTGTAGCGTGTGTCGTCATTGGGGGTTTCGAACGGATGAAAGTGCAGTGCGTTCTGGAGCGTGGCCTTCGAGCGTCGGAAAGGGAATTCGTCACCGGTAAACCAGATCGTCACAACCACCGTAGGCGCGGCCTGGCGGATGGCGCGTCTGATCTGACTCCAATTGTTGAACTCCCCGTCGCAGCGTCACGCGCTCTCCGCGCGCACCGGATCACGGAACGGGACCGGTCGAGTGCATGAATCCACCCCCATGCCGGGCGGGAACGCCCAGCGCACAAGGAAGTCTGAGACCGCTTTCGCTGCGAAGACTCTCGAGGAGATTATCAAAATGAAATTCCTGGTTGAAATCGACCATCCCAAGACCGGCCAGCCGCCAACCGATGAGGCACGGCACACCTTCGTTGAAGGTTTCATTTTCCCCACGCTCGCCAGAGCCGAGCAACTCGTCAGGGAAGGCCGCATTCTGGCTGGCGGTCCCGTGGCCGGACGAATTGCGCTCCGTTTCATCGCCGACGTCGAGTCTCCCCAGCAGCTCGATCAGCTCGTCACCGGCATCCCGCTGTGGCTGATCGCCGACACTCGCGTGACGCCGTTGATCGAGTTCGGCGATCGACGTGCGCACATCCAGTCCCTGATGGCTCAGATGACCAAACCGTGATGCCGCCCGCTGCCTCTCGCCCCCGATCATCCGGGAGTCGCCCATCATCTTCTCCGGCGCCGATTTCGCGGTCGACGGTTGCTGTAGGTTCACGCCAGTCGCCCGGCTCTCTGGGAGGAGAAGTTGCAGCGGGCCGACCACGCTCACATCTGGCCGCTCTTCCGGCACGCCCCTTCTCCCCCTGCTACATTCTCATCCGCGGGGCGGTTCCGTCCGACCACTTGCCGACCGGCACCATGAAGATCGTTTCCGGTTCCGGCATATCGGTGCACTGGTCATTGATCACGACCGGCGAGCCCGGGAGGTTTGCGCCCCAAGTTGCTCCGTCGACCTTTGGGATGTGAAACATCAGGTGGGGATGCCAGTGCCCGCCGGCATCGCTGAGATAGCCGTCTTTGGCCATCATATAGGACATCGCGCCTGGCTCCGGCATGGGCAGTTCGTGCTTTCCGACTGCAGCCACAATGCTCTGGTGCATCTCCGCTTTTGATGTGCCGGCCAACACCAGCTTCGTCCGGTTGATGGTGTAGGGAAGAATGGATCGAGTCGCCGCCGGATTGTAGCAGACGGGGCCACGTATTTTCGGGTTCCAGAAATCGGGGCTGTCGAAGGGAGCCATCCAGGAGCGCTCGACGAGACAGGTGAAGCCGTTTTTGCCCTCGATGGCCGTCTCGTAGCCATTCTTGCCCAGCACCAGGACCGTGGCATCGCGTGAAATCGCTTCGGGCGCCGCGCTTCGGGCCAGGGCGATCTCGCCACTGCGATCGGCCATGAGGTATTGGTCGAAAGGCGCCATCACGGGATATTGCGTTTTTGCCTCCTGTGCCTCCGCCAGAGGGAGAACACCCAGGGCAAGAGGCAGCATCAGGACGAGAAACTGGCGGGCGAGTTGCGCGGGCAACCGTTCTACTGGCGGTGGTTTGGAGAAGGAATCGTCGCGCGGGGCGCGAAGTGCCGGCCACGATCGAACGTCTGGCCGCACCGATCGGCGGCTGGGCGGCCTCCGGTCGCAGCAGGGTTCTTCGATCACGAATGTGGGTTGAGATGACAGGTCGTTTTTTGGGCTCATGGAGGATTCCTCTCTGACTCAACGAACGATCGACCAAAAATCGGACAGTCCCGGGGAGATATCTGAGAACCCGCTCGCAGAGCTGGCCCCAGCCGTCGTCCGGCTCGAACTGCTGCGTTCCCCGTCGGCGTTGAAGAAGCGTTGGCAGTACTCCGACCGGTTGCGCGCATAGCCACGCGAAAACGACCACCGGCCGCCGTCGTTTCCGGCGCGGTGTCTTGCGTCTGCGCTTGTCGCGCTGCGAAGTCCGTTCAGCCTCGGGGTATGATGATGGGATCCAGACCGACCCGGCTCATCCCTGCGGCGGCTTCTACTCTCCTCGCGGCGCTCCTAGGATCGGCGGTGCTCGTCTCCTGCGCATCGTCGGAACAGAAGCCGCGGGCAGTCGCGACCTACAGCGTGGACCCCGACCAGCCGGCCCAACCGCAGACCGTCGCATCGTCGGGGGCGACCCGGCGCGGGGCGGCGACCCACCGCCTGGATTACTACAAGCTGGCGCAGCCGTACGCGATCCATCACCCGTTCCCGCAGGCGGGGATCACACGCACCTACGGGCTGCGGCCGACGGTGTTCACGCAACGCGAAATGAACGCCCACGCCCAGCAGGCGTTCGAACAATGGGTGGAGCACTGGATCACGGACTCCGATTGCCCGCCGGGTGCCGTCCGACCCCACATGGGACCCGGTCCCGGTTTGCTATATTACTCGGAACCGTACGGCACCATCTCGGAGTTCGTCGGCTGGGGCATGCTGCTGACGGTGATGATGGACAACGATCAGAACCGCGCGAAGGGCCTCTTCGATTCCCTCGACGCGTATCGCAAGGCGTATCTGAACGAGTACGGGTTCATGATGAGCACGGTCAATTACCACAAGCCGATGTCCGTGTTCAACCGCGACGCGGCGACCGAGGCGGACGAGAACATGGCAATGGGGCTGGTGCTGGCCCACTACCAGTGGGGCAGCGACGGTGCGGTGAACTACCTCGCGGAAGCGAAGCGGTTGATCAACGACCTGTCCAAGCACCTGGTCGAGCGGCCGTCATATGCGCTCAAGCCCGCGGTCACCTGGGGCGGCAGCGACACCGTCGATCCCGCCTACTACGACTCCATCTACTACCCGCTGTGGTTCAACCTCACCGGCGACTCGACGTGGACGAAGCTGGATGAGAGCTACCAGACGCTGACCGGCTATTTCATCAGGAAGTTTGGCACGGGCTTGGTGCCGGAGTGGTGCACGGTTGACGGCAGGCAGTCCCGCGGCGGCGGCAATGGCCTGCGTGAAGACTCCTATTTCTTCGGGTGGGACGCACAGCAGGTCTCCACGAAATGGGCGATTCACTACGCCTGGTACGGCAGAACCAGAACCCCGGTCTTCGCCGAGGCGGCGGACACGTTCGCGGCCTGGGTGAAGCGCGAGGCGAAGGGCGATCTCACGACGATCGTGAACGCGTACACCCTCGATGGCACGCCGCGAGGCGCCTATTCGCATCTGCCGGGAATGGTGGGATCGATGGGGCTCGCCGGCACCGTCTCGGCGCGAAACCAGGATCTGGTCAACGACGCCTACCGGTACCTGCTGACGATGGATGTGACGCAGCCCTACGGCTGGGGAACCGCCACGGCAAAGTTGCGGGACCTGCTGGTCTACTCCGGCAACTTCGTCAACTTCACCGACCTCGACCGTTAACGGGGCCGCCGCGCCGCGGACAGGCCTCGGTCTCGTCCTCCTACGGCGCTCGCCGGGCGTTCCAGTCGAGCTTGAGCGGCGCACCTCCGTCGTGGCCGGGCGCTTCGATCGTTCCCTTGATCGTGTCGCCCTCGAGCTTGCCGTGATATTTCACGACGTACTTGCTGCCACCAAGGTCACGGACCACCTCGAACGCAATCTCGTCGCCTTTGAGCGAGGCGTTGCTGATCGCGGTATCGCCGAATTGGTTCGAGTAGGCGCCGGACAATTTGCCGTCCTTCGCCGCGAGCTTGAGCGTGGTCTCGATGTCGCCGTTGGGTGAGTGGGTGGCCCACTTCCACGTGCCGGTGGGATCCGCGGCGAGCGCCAAGGAGGTCAACGCGCCAAGGGCGAGGGACGAAAGCACGATGTGGAACGTTTTCATGAGGACGGTTTATTAAGGGAGTGCGCGGCCAATAAGCACCAGCGCGGCTGCGCTGCAACCGAAGTTGCCGCGTCACGAACAATGCGCACGCCGCGGTGGGCAGCGGGCCAACCTACGATGTCAGGGCGGTCGCGATCCGTTCCCACGTCGGCGTCGAGGCGATTTGCATCCCGAGCGCACTGATCAGCGCGCTGCCGGCCAGGCCGGCCGCAAACCAGCGGTCGACCGAGCGGGTCAGCGCCGACTTCACGGCGAGAAACAATACGCCGACTGACAGCGGGACCAGATGCGGCCCGAACACATGGCCCCAGATGTTCGATCCACCCAGCCCCCGAAACTCCGGGATGCGGTTGGTGGCGGCCGCCATAATGGCGAGTGTCGCCAACAGCATCATCGGCCGATGGATATTCAGTTTCCTCCGGTTCCAGATCCCAATGCTGACGAAGGTGGCGAAGGCCGCCAGGTCGCTGAGCGGAACGGCCATGAATTGCCGGCGATGCAAGCCGTAGCGGACGAGGTCGGTGTCGATCTTTCGCGTCGTGGCAATCGCCGTCCACGTGCCGAGCACGACGATGCCTGCCGCCAGGAAAGCACCGAAAGTGCCGAGGGACATGTGCAGGCGGCGGTTGTGGCTGACGATGAGCAGGGGTTGCACGAGGAACAGCACCATCCACGCCGTCATCGCCGCGCCGTGCACGATCAACAGCCCGCTGACCGGCGGCGGGAGTTCCTGGCCTGAGACCGCCCGTCCGTGCAGGAAGAACTGCCGAAAGCCAAGAAACATCAGCACGAACAATAACGTCGCGACACTAGCGTGGAGAAAACGCGCGGGATTCGCGCGGGGCGCGGGCGCCGGCCGCTCGTTGGCAAGCGGCAGGATGGCGTTTGAATTCATGGGGTATTCCGGATCAAGCAAGACGAGGCTCCTGAACCTCGGCACGACACGGCGCCGGACAGATACTTGCGCCCCGGAAAAATTCAAATTTGGCGGCGAAGCTGTGATCGGTGCGCGCAGCCTCGCCGCTGGGATTCGCCACGGAGCAGCGCCCCAACGGCGCGGCGCCGGACCTACCGGGATTCCGTACCAGAGAACTCGCGACAAGAACGGGCGGCAGGAAGGGGCGGGTTAGACCCCATACTTTCGACCGGCGCTCCCGGTTATTGTGGCGGCTCCTCAGAACCAACTCCCGTCGTGTCCACCTGCGCACGTTTCGGTGTTTCTGTACTGAAGCAGTTCGTAATAAATGAAATCCTGGACACTAGCACTATCGGCCGTCATGGCCGTCACGGTTCTCAGCGGAAACCCACTGCGAGCTGACAACATGGCCTCCATCGCCATTGCCCCTTCGACCGGTGTCGTCACCCTCGTCCCCCGCTGGTCCATCGGCAGCAACCTCGCCGGGCTTCACCTGATGGCGCAGGACTTGTCACTCGGCGGCGGTGCCAACGAATTCTATTCGCTCAAAAGCACGCCGATCCCACTCGGCGGCGATGTGGCGGCGTTCACCATCTATCTCGCCGCCTCGGGCGCGGCGACGAACCACGCTGATGTCGGCAGCAAGCTGACGCCCAATTCCTATTCGGCGCTCACCTCGGCCGATCCGGACCTCGGCTACGGTTCGGTGGAGTTGTACTTCATCCATCACAAGACGGACGGGGACTACTTCACGCATCTCGTGCCGAGCTCCGGCACCGCTTCGGCCGTGACGGATCTGAAACCGATGTCCGGTCCCGGCGGTCCGGCGACCGGCGGCGCCAGCGGCTATTTTGGGCTGACCTTCTCCGCCGCCAATCTGGGTTACGGCCTCAACATGATGTATTACCTCCGCACGGATGCCGTGACCGGTAACACCCGGTTCGGTACGCTTGATCCCGCGCTCGCCGGCGCCTCGGCCGACAAGTTCGACTTCGGCATGGGCGGCTACAACGCGCTGGCCTTCACCGGCACCGACGTCGGGTTTGGCCTGAACCAGATGTATTTTCAGCGGTTGGATCCGATCACGGGCTACACGATCTTCGGCACGCTCGATCCCACGAGCGGCCGCCTCGCGGATATCGCCAATTTGGGCAGCGTGTATTCGACGCTGACGTTCGTGCCGGGCGACGTGGGCTTTGGCACCGGCAACTTCTACACGGCCGGAGCGGTCAACGCGCAGTGGCAGTCCGTCAGTTTTGCGGCGATTGCGGATCGCGCGATCAGCGCCGGCTCGTTCACCGTCACCCCGTCAGCCAGCTCCACCCTCCCGATCGTCCTGACCGTGGTGACTGGTTCCATCGGCAACGCCTCAATCAGCAGCCCGGTCGCCGGTGTCTTCACGGTGACGCCGACCGCCCCGGGTCTCATCACCCTGCAGGCGACCCAGGCGGGCCAACTCGGCTCGTTCGAGTATAACATGCTCCGGCAGAGTTTCACGGCGACCGGCGTGGCCACGCTGGTCATCACGACCCAGCCCACCCCGCAGAGCGCGGTCATCGGGGCCACGGCCAGCTTCTCGGCCGTCGCCAGCGGCACCAGTTCGGTCAGTTATCAGTGGCGCAAAGCGGGAATCGACATCGCCTCGGCCACGGCTGCGACGCTCTCGTTGACCGACGTGCAAGCCTCCGATGCCGGCAGCTATGATGTGGTGGTCACAAACGCGTCCGGCTCGATCATGAGCAACGCGGTTCTGCTCTCCGTCACGGCATCCGCTCCGGTCATCACGAATTCGTCGCTGACGGCGGCCGCCACCGTGGGTTCGACGTTTAGTTTCTCCATTACGGCGTCGAACACGGCCACGAGTTTTTCTGCCAGCCCGCTTCCCCCCGGTTTGAGCGTCGATGCCGCGACCGGTGTCATGAGCGGCACGCCCACGGCGGCCGGCACGACTGCGGTTCTGCTTGGCGCCACCAACGCCACCGGTACGGGTAACGCTACCCTGACGATCACCGTCGCCCCCGCGCCGGTGACGCCGATCGTGACCAGTCCCTCGAACGTCGCCACCGTCGCCGGCTCCCCATCCACGGTTGTTGTCGTGGCCACGGATTCGCCCACGGGCTTCAGTGCCACCGGTCTGCCTCCGGGCATGTCCATCGATTCGTCGACCGGTACCATCACCGGCACCCCGACGACGGCGGGCACCTGGGTCGTGACCGTGATTGTCACGAACGCGTCGGGCAGCACCAACTTCGCCCTGACCATCGCGGTTGCGCCAAAGCCTTCCAGCCGGATCGTGAATTTCTCGGCGCGCGCCATGTCCGGTGCGGGCGATCAAACGCTCATTGTTGGGTTCGTCACGGACGGGGATAACAAGCACCTGCTCGTACGCGGCATCGGTCCGGGCCTCACCACCCAAGGCGTGGTCAACGCACTCGCCGACCCGATGCTGACGCTCTTTAACGGCAACACGCCGACAGCGGTGAATGACAACTGGCAGACCCCCATGGCCCAGCCCACCGGCTCGCCGGAGGCTGCCGATGGCGCGGTGATTGCGTCCACGGCTGCACGGGTCGGAGCGTTTGCCTTGGCGAACGGCAGTTTGGATTCGGCGCTGATCATGACCGTCAATCATGGCCCGCACACCACTGCGCTGTTGCGTCCGAACAGCACTTCAGGCGTGGCGCTCGCGGAAATGTACGACCTCGACGGCAACGGCGGTGCGCGCCTCGTCAACGTCTCGGCCCGCATGAATGTCACCTCGGGCGAAGGCACGCTGATCGCCGGCTTCGTCATCGCCGGCAACGCCCCCAAGACGCTCCTGATCCGCGGCGTGGGCCCGACCCTGTCGGTGTTTGGTGTGACCGGTGTGCTGGTTGATCCGATGATCGTCCTCTACGCGGGTGGCACCGTGATCGCCTCCAACGACAACTGGGAGACCGGCTCCAGCACCGCCGCACAGCTCATCGCCACTTCCGCCCGGCTCGGCGCGTATCCGCTGGCTGCCGGCACCAAGGACGCGGCGCTGCTCGTGACGCTCCAACCGGGCGTGTACACCGTGCACGTCACGGGTGCCACCGGCGCCCCCGGGGTCGCCTTGATCGAAGTCTTCGACGCCGACTAATCGAGTCTGCTGTCACCTGGAAGGTTCGCGGCTCATCCCCGCGAACCTTTTTTTTGGCCGCCCGCGTCCGGCGGTGCGCCGCAGTCCCACGCCAACGGCGGGGCCGCCACCCGGGGGCCATGGGCGAACGCCGGGCAGCGTGAGGCCGGAGTCGCACGGCCGCGCGAAGCCACGGCCCCCCGCCGATGGGGATTGCACAGCTTCATCGCCACCGAACCCGGGCTCCGGTCCATCCTCGCAGCCGTTGCGGTGATCAGCGGATTGCGCGCGTGAAGCTGCCCGAACGTCAGGCGGCTGTAGAGGTTCATGGCGACGATCAGCTCGTTGCGTGTCCAGGCGCGGGCCACGTACGTAGTCAGCCTTTGGACATCCCGTGATGCCACTCCGGGAACTCCGGTGCAGGTCGTGACGGCTCGTGACGTGGCAGGACAGCGAGTGGCTGACCGTGCAGCGCGTCGTAGTGGCGGCCGCTCTCGAATTCCTCGCAACTACGCCGGCTCACGTTTGCCCCGTCTTCGACGGTCACGGTAAGGGGCCCCTCAGCTCCACTCGGGGAATTGGGTGACGTTCAAATCGAGCGGCGCCAGCGAGGCCAGGTCGGAATCGTCGAGGCTGAAATCGAAGATATTCAGGTTTTCCGCGATATGCGCCTTCTGGGCGGAGCGGGGAATTGCGACGATCCCGCGTTGGAAATGCCAGCGGAGGCACACCTGCGCCACGGTCTTGGCGTGCTTCCGGGCGAGCGCCGCCAGGGTTTCGTTGGCAAAGAGCCCGTTGCGACCCTCCGCGAACGGAGACCACGCTTCCATTTGGATGCCATGCTGCCGCAAATAGTCGTGCGCCACTCCCTCCTGAAAAAACGCATGCGTCTCGATCTGATGGACGGCAGGCTTCACCGTAAAATGCGCGAGCAGGTCTTCCATCTGCGCGACGCTGGCGTTGCTCATGCCGATGGCTTTGATTTTGCCCTGATGGTATAGCTCCTCCATCGCCCGCCAGGAGCCCTGCCAGTCACCGCCGGACGGCCGATGAATCAGGTAGAGGTCCAGATAATCGAGCTTCAGCTTGTTCAGGGACGTTTGAAATCCCTTCTTCGCGTTCTCGTACCCCATATCGGTCTTCCACAGTTTCGACGTCACGAAGAGCTCTTCCCGCTTGATTCCACTTTGCCGGATTCCGTCGCCGACGGCCGTTTCATTGCCGTAGATCATGGCCGTATCGATGAGGCGATAGCCCAGTCCAATTGCGTCCGCCACGCACCGAACGCCGAGTGCGTCCCGGAGCGTCATGGTGCCCAGCCCCAGACGC
Organism: uncultured Verrucomicrobiae bacterium; assembly: GCA_963705935.1. GTDB lineage: Bacteria > Verrucomicrobiota > Verrucomicrobiia > Opitutales > Opitutaceae > Opitutus. The sequence goes on from OY970130.1 coordinate 2,762,378, forward strand.
GGCATGCTCACGCCATTGTTGAGGGTCACCGTGGGGACGGACTTCTCCGGGATTGCGATCGCGGCCACGGACTTCCGGCGGGCCAGTCCGAGGAGCATGGCGGAGGCTGCACTGTACTTCAGGAATTGCCGTCGGTTCATCGGATGGAGTTAGCTCCGCGCTGCAAAATTGGGAAGCACTATTCGGCGGGCTCGCACCTTCGATCGGCATGGTCGCGCGTCCCAAGCGGAAGTGGCCAGCCGCGCGGCTGGACGGGTCAAGGGCGGGGCTTGCGGCCGATGGATGCGGCGCCGCAAGCCCCAGGGCATGACCTGTTCTGTCCCCGCCCCTGGCGGGCGATGCCGGGTCTCACGGAATCCCCGTGCAGGGCGTCCCAACCTTCAGCCTGGCGTCGACCGCGCGCTTATCGGCGACGGCCTGCGCCGCGCGGCGGGAACCTCCGGTTTCGAGCGCGAGCACCTCGCTCACGTGGGAAACCGCGACCGCGTAGTTGTTCTTGATCGCGTTGTAGAGCGAAGCCTTCATGAACGAGTTCGGCAGCTTGTTCCAATCCGCGTTGATCTTGTCGACGTGAGCCGCCTCGGGTTGAAGCAACGCCACAAGCTTCGCGTGCAGGGCGGCGAACTTCGCGAGATACGTCTTGGCGAGGGCCAGGCGTAAATCCGAGTACTGATCGGCAACGGCCTGCAGACTGGCGACCGGACGAGTATTGCCGGACTTGTCCTCCGGACACGGCTTGATCGCCTGAAAGGCCGCGGCGCGCTTGGCATCGAGTCTGGTCTCGTTGGCCTGCCACGCCTGATCGAGCGCGCCAGCCTGGCCCATCAGATCATTGATCTTGCGGGGCAGATCTGCGTCCGCATAGGGACCGATCGTATTGGCAAAGGCGATGTCTGCTGGCGCGGGCTGAACCTCGGGTCCCACCTCGGGCGGCGGGGTGATGCCGGCCTCGCCTGCGGCGTTCAGTTCCTTCCTCAGGGCAAGAACCGACGCGCCGTAGTCGATCGATCCGTGGACGTCCTTCCATTGCGAATAGGCGGCCTGCGCGTCGGCAGGCACGACCGGCATCCTGGCCAGGAGCGAAACCACGCTTTCGGTCGGCGCGGCGGAGGCGAGCGACCCGGCGATTGCCGCCCAAGCGATCACAAATGCGCATCTCACCGGACTCACCCTTTCTTTGCGTGTGGGCATCGAATACCCGCCCCCGGTGCCAGGCAAGTCCATGAGTCCAGGCAGAACATCCGGCTGCTCCGAAGGGTTCAGGCCGGAATGCCGCTCAGTTAAGCCATGCGTTCGTTCGCCTTCCGGGGGCGACGGCGACTCTGGCCGGACGACGAGGCGCGTTAACTTAGCGCCATTCCAGTCTGACCCTTCGGATCGAACTGCGCTTGTCCCCAACGGTATAGGTGATGTGATTGTGACATTGGTTTGGACAAAACAAGACCTGAGCGGACAGATCACAAAAGGCACCATCTTGATGGGACGAGCTCAACGGGATAGTCCAGGGCACGTACTTTCGTTTGACTCAGGCACAGGCGGTGGAACAGCCGAGGTCACGTTCTCGGTACCTCCGCCGCTGCAGGCAAATTCCTAGGTACAAAGAGGCGAGTATGAAAAAAGGTGTTTTATTCATTGGCAGTATGGCGTTGATACTCGGGATCGCATTTTCGCTCCGGTCGAGCCCGGGCGACAAACGATCCGAAGCTCGTTCACACGGCACGCGAATTACCGTATCGAGCACGCCGGAGCCTCCACGCCGCGTCGCCGCCGCCGCGGCCGCCACAGACGCTGCACCTTCCACGTCTCTCACTGTCGCGCATGCCCTGCCTTCCGACGCCGGGCTGGAGCGGCTCGTCGAAGCATGTCGCGGTACATTCGGGCTAAACGAATCACAGGCCGCGCAGCTGGCCAGTCTCGCGAAACGCGAGCGTCTGCAGATACTGCAGGCGCTCGCCGATCATGCGGAGTCGAAACCGATCGAAGGAGGCGTAAGCATCTCGGCGGCGATTCCGTCGGCAGACGCTGAACGGTACGAACGTGAGTTCTACACCGGATTGTTCGAGATCGGCGATCGCCCCGAAACCGACACCTCGGCGCTTGCGGCTATTCGCGGCGCCGTGCGGGCCTACTTGGAGGACTTCGGACAAAACCGTCGGAATTTCACCTTCCGTGGAGACGCCGAGACACTCGCCGCGTCGACATGGATCGAGTACCGGACTGTCGCCTCGCATACCAGCGCTGTCGGGACGTATGTCGGTGTCCCTGGCGGTTCGCTCATGGGGTATCAAGATCTCTGCGGCGAATTCGGACCAATCGGCGAGCTGGCCAGTCGTGTCAGTCTGCGACGCTAGGGTGAGGTTGCCCCGCCGTGTTTGCTGAATTGGGCGCGTCCGGATACCGGACCCGTGCGTAAAGGTACAAGGTACAGCATGACCCCTTTGGCTGGCGGAAAACGGAAACTTTCAAGGATTAACTTAACTATCCACGTTTGATCAATCACTTACCATTTTCCGAAAAACGGGAAGCTCGATCAACAGATGGTCTAATTTTTCGGGTTTCGCTTCGACGCCGCAGAACGTGGCTTGGCGGTTGCCATCGGGCGCCGTGCATCCTTACGCAGCAGTATGGTTTGCTGCATCATTTCTTTTTCCCAGATCCCGGTGACATTCTTTGGGACACCGGCGTGAGCGGCGGCGGCGCGCCAGCCGCCGAGCGTCGCCGCCTCGACTTCGTCATAGATCGTTTTCGCGGCCCGAGCCGGGATGCCGCCGATTTCCGCCAGTCTTGTCAGTTGCTCGAAACGAGTCGGGATTTCGGGACTTCCCAGCCAAGTCAGCGCAATCAGGACGTTGGCGACATTCGGGTTGAGGTCGTAGGCCGGCGAAAGCGTCCACGTTCGGTCGGTTTCGTTGTAGAGAAAGGCGTGATTGCGGCCGTGGTCGTCGCGATTGGTGGTGAGCAGATTGAAGACGGCGCGCCGGAAGCATTCGCGCGCCTCTTCCGCGCCGCCGAGGGTCCGGGCGGATCGAATGAACTCCTCGTAGTCGATTTGTCCGTCGGAGGCACGCTTGTGCAGGAACCCGCTCAGCGTGTGGACGTGACGCCGACCCCAAGTGCCGTCGGGTCGCAGGTAGCGATCAAAACGCGCGCTGGCGAAATGACGCCGTTCGCCATCATGCACGAGACACGCATGCGGGACGCGGATGCCGGCGTTTTTGGCCATTTTCCAGAACGCAAATTCGACGGCACCGCCGCCCTCGTCATCGAGCGGTGATAGCTTCACGACGCTCGGCAGCTGCCCTGCGGGCGTGACGCCACCGATGAGAATGTTCTCCAATTTCTGGAAATCACCGGAGGTCGGAAGATGCGCCGACACTTTCGGCTGGACGCCGCCAAGGCTGCCGCCGCCCTTAGCCGTAACGATGCAGTTGAAAAGGAGCCACCGATTGGGAACTGACTGATGGTGAATGAAACCGAATCAATCGAAGGGCGGAAGCCCGGTTCACCAAACGGTGGCCGGAAAGATCCAGTTCCAAAGCGCCGGCCAGTCCATCCAAATCGAGTTCACCGACCAACAGCTCAGCCCGCACGCGGGCACTGCGACGTTCTGGTCGTTCGTGCAGGAGAGCGGCTGGCGCGAACTGGTCGCCCGGTGTCTGCCGCACCCTGAGCCGACCTCCCACAACGCGCTGAGCCCTCTGACCAAGGTGCTCGGTTTCGTCCAAGGCCTGCTCTGCGGGGCGAAGAAACTCACCCACCTGGCCTATCTGCGGCGCGATCCGATGCAGCCGGCCCTGCTCGGGATCAAGCGGGTGCCCAGCCAGTCGACGTTCACGCGTTTCTTCCAGGGTTTCACGAGCGCGGGGAAGAATCTCGCGTGCTTCCGGCCGCTCTTCGCGTGGGCGATGCAAAAACTGCCCGGTAAACCCGAGGGCTACGCCTTGGATTTGGACTCGACCCGCCTGCTCCACGAGGACGGACACCAGGAGGGCGTCGCGGTCGGCTACACTCGGGTCGGCCCCAAGCCCTGCCTGCACCCGTTGCTCGCGATCTTCAGCGAAGTGAGACTGGTCGCTGGGTTTTGGTTACGCCCCGGCAACTGCAGTTGCGCGAACAACGTCGTCGGGTTCTTCCTCGATCTATGGGACAACCTGCCCGCGCACCTGCGGCTGCGCGTGGTGCGCGCCGACTCCGGCTTCTACGTGGCCGAACTCTTGCGGCTGTGGGAGCAATTACGGGTGAAGTTCATCGTCGTGGCGCGGCTGACGCACCCCGTGCAAAGCCTCCTGCGGCGTGAGACCCGCTGGCTCGCCACCGACCTCGACGGCACGGAAGTGGCCGAACTCGAATCTCACGACGCGGAGGTGCCCGCCACCGCGCGGTTCATCGCGATTCGCCACCGGATAAAAGACAAACACAGTCGCGCGGGCGGCAAACTGCTCATCGACTGTCCCGGTTACCTGTATCAAGTGCTGGTGACGAATCTGCCGCGCAGCGTGCCGCCGCTGGCCGTCTGGCGCGACTACAACGGCCGGGCCGCCTGCGAGAACGTCATCAAGGAGTTGGATGCGGGCTACGGCCTGCCGGATTTAGTGTGCAAAGATTTTTGGGCGACGGAGGCGGCGCTGAGCTTCGGGGTGCTCGCCCACAACCTCGTCGTATTGTTCGAGCGCAAGCTCGGCTGGCTCGAAGCCGTCACGCTGGGCAGCCTGCGCTACTGGCTGTTCGTGACCGCTGGGATCATCAGCCGCCCCCAGGGTCAAACCACGATCAAACTTGCCGTCCCGACGCACGAACGCGCTTGGTGGCGAGGCCTTTGGGAGAAATTGCTTTCGCCGAACGCCAACTGCAATGCAGTCGGCACTCGCCCAGTGCTCGGGTAGCGCGCCCAGCCAAAATCACCTCAAAACCGGTTTCCTACTGCATGGATACGGCTTAGCGAGCGCAGCATTCACATCCTCCGGAGTGAGGACGGCAGGAGTTTTCGCGAGCTGCGCGGCATCACGGGCCAAACCGGCAAGGCTGGTGGAAACCGATTCTTCATCGGCGCCTTTGCCCAAGACAGGCTCGAAGGTGATTCCGCCCGGGCCGCGTTCGCCAATGGCGGCAAGTTTGCCGAGGATCGTTTGGAGGCCAGGAACCTCGACCTTCAGCATCCTCGCGCCCCACGAATCGGGCAGAGAGTCGGCGATGAGCCCAGGCAGACCACCGTCAAACGGTGAATCTCCGGGTCGAAACACCCGCGGTCCGCGGGAAAAACTATCGAGCGGAAGATTGAGCGGCGAGAGTTCGTGGCCAGTAGCGATGAACTCGCGCTCCAGTTCCAACGCGTGAAACGGGCCGTCGGGCCGATACGCCAGCGTGCCCATCGGGTCGCCAAGGAATCGCAGTCGGAGTAGATTGGGCTCGGCCATCGTTCAGCTTGTTTTGCTCTGACGCGGGGCGCGCCGGCGGACTGGCGAGGGAGCAGCAGCGAGGAATTCATTGATGTCCTTTGGGGCGGGAGCCGGTTGTTTCAGGGCACCGAGGAAACGGTCGGCGAGGCCAAGCGTGGCTAACAGCTTCGCCAATCCGACAAATCCGATGCGACCGGTGCTCTCAAAACGGCGGAGGGTTGCGATCCCGACTCCGCTCCGCTTGGCTAGGTCATCTTGCCGCCAAGACAGCGCCATGCGGTGGGCACGGATCAAATCGCGTGCCTCTCGGATGATGTCCGTCTCGTTTTTAAGCGATAACATGTGATTACTTATTCACTAAAATAGGAATTAAGCAATCAGTTATGATAGCTAAATTGCGACTAGGATAGGCGATGGTTACTGAGCCGCTGACAAAGACATCGAGGCCCGGTTAGGTCTGATGCTATGGACGCGCACACTCCCAATCCTCCACTGGGTGAACTGTGTGCGAGGTTGGCTGACGCTCGTGCGCGAGCCTTGAAACTGGAGGAGGAGATCGCGCGTTTGGAGAAACGAGGGCAGCTGGAATTGCCTTCGGCGCCAGCGGTTCAGAAGACCCCGCAATCGCCAGCGGAAAAAGTGGTGCTGTTTCTCGATCTGTTCGGGACGCGTCGGTCGGTGTTTCCCAAACGTTGGGAAAACGCCAAAACGGGGAAGAGCGGATATGCTCCCGCCTGCGACAATGAATGGCGCCCGGGCGTTTGCCGTAAGCCTCAGATAAAGTGCACAGAATGCCCTCATCAGAAATTTCCATCGTTGGACGACCGTGCGATCGAGGCCCACCTCCGCGGCATTCACACGCTCGGTGTCTACGCCATCACGGACGATAACTCCTGCCGGTTCCTGGCGGCGGACTTCGATGGCGACGGCTGGAAAGAAAATATCGCCGCTTACCGGGAAGCCGGATTGCGAGCAGGTGTGACGGTCGCTCTGGAACGTTCTCGTTCTGGCCATGGCGGCCACGCGTGGATTTTCTTTGGTGAGCCGGTGCCGGCATCGCTGGCCAGAAAGCTCGGCATAATCCTGTTGGCCAAAGCATCGGCGCTGAAGCCGACGATGGGGTTGGATGCATTTGACCGGTTCTTCCCGAACCAGGATGTTGTCTCGGTCGGTGGGTTTGGAAATTTGATCGCGCTCCCGTTGGCCAAACATCCACGCGAAGACGGTAACACTCTGTTTCTCGACGAGGAATTTCGTCCGATTCCAGACCAATGGGAATACTTGGCCGGTCTCCAGCGATTGTCTGGCCCGCAGCTTCAGGACCTCGTGGGGAAGATGGCGCCGCTGGCACCATTGGCCGACCAATCCTCGTCGGAGAGTCCCGATTTGGTACTGCAATCCGACGAGGCCACGTTGGACCTGGCACGTCCTTTGGTTCACTCGGGAATGCTTACCGGCGAGCTGACCATCAGGCTGGATTCCAAGATTCATGTTCCACGGATCGTCCCGATTCCGGTCCTCGCAGCACTCAAACGCCTCGCATCGTTCGCGAATCCGGTTTTTCACGAGAAACTCCGCCTGCGTTTCTCGACGTTCGACATCCCGCGTTTCCTCTTCGCGGGCGAATGGCATGCCGACAGATTGGTTCTACCTCGCGGCGTACTAGATCGATGCCTCAAAATACTGGAAGACGCTGGCGCCACGGTGGCGATCCGAGACCAACGCGAAGAGGGGACGCGCTGTGCGTGGAAATTCCATGGCGACCTTCGTCCGGAGCAACAGACGGCAGTCAGGGAAATGGCCGGACATGACTTCGGCGTCCTGTGCGCGCCACCGGGCGCCGGAAAGACGGTGATGGGCTGCGCCCTGATTGCGCGCCACCGGACCTCAACGTTGGTCCTCGTGCATCGAGCGCTGTTGCTCGATCAATGGCGGGAATCGGCCATGCGTTTTCTTGGGCTCAAGAAAACGGAAATTGGCGTGTGGAAGGGAGCGAAGCCCCGCATAACTCGTCGGCTGGATATCGCGATGTTGCCGAGTCTATCCCGGGCGCTGGACTACGCGTCAGCATTGGCCGGCTACGGGCTGGTTGTAGTGGACGAATGCCATCACGTTCCGGCCGCCTCCTTTGAGTTGCTACTGAAAGCATGTCCCGCCCGACGCATCATCGGGCTCACCGCGACTCCCCAGCGCAAGGATCACCTAGAAAAACTGCTTTACCTTCAGTGTGGTCCCATCCGGCACACGCTGGCGTCGACGGGCAGCGATGAGAGCAATAATCGTGTCGTTATGGTGCGGCGAAGCTCGATCGCATTTCCACCCGGTATGCCGCCGCAGCCAGCCATTCACGAGGTGTGGGACGCCTTGGTTGCCGATGAGGGACGGCTGCAAATGATCGTAGCAGATATTTGCGCGTGCGTTGAAGAAGGACGTGCGCCACTCGTCCTGGCTGATCGCAAGTCCTACCTCGATAGGATTGAAGCCGCACTCGCTGCGCCCCCTGTCGCCGGTTCGGTCGCGCGTTATCGGTTGGAAAGTGGTGTTGGGAAAAAAGCCCGGGCGAATATTCGCCAGCGGATTGACGAGCACTACGAGAAAAACACTCCCTTCGTCCTGTTGGCGACCGCTTCGCTCATCGGCGAGGGATTTGACCTTCCGCAGCTTGATACGCTCATCCTCGCCATGCCGCTTTCCTTCAAGGGCCGGCTTATCCAGTATGCCGGGCGTCTCCACCGCGACCACGAAGGCAAGTCATCCGCCCGCATCTACGACTATCTTGACGAAAATAGTCCCCTTACGCGGGCGATGTTTCGCCGCCGCTCGGTAGGCTATCGGCAGATGGGCTACCAAGTGGATCTTGGCAGTGATTTTGGATGGCGATCTCGGTAGAGTGCTCGATCCCGCCACGTAATCGGCGAGGTTCGGCCGACGCGCGATAGTGAGAGCGCGGCCATTGCTTTCTTGATTAATTACCCCGAGCCGGGGGTGCGTGGGCGGCGGCGAGCGCCCTGCTTTGCGTGCGGCGGAACCCCCGAGGCGCAGCCGAGCCGCCGCGCATTTCGGGGGCGATAAAGCTGCGTCCACGCAGAAACGTGAAGGAAAAGCATTGGAGAAAACGCGCGTCGCCGAAGCCGGAGAGGTCTCCGGAAGTCGTGGGGGCGGTCGTCAGCATCTACCGCAAAAAGGGTAGACGGGAGGCCGCGCCTGAGGTGGACCCCGAAAGTTGGACAGGACGGATCGTTAACCCAAACTCAGAACAACGATCCCCATGTCCAAGAAACGACGTCAGCACAGTCCTGATCTGAAAGCCCGGGTTGGTCTTGAAGCCCTGAAGGGCATCGAGCCGGTCCACGCCATCGCAGCGAAGTATCAGGTTCACCCGGTGCAGGTGAGCCAGTGGAAGAAAGAGGTGGCCGAACGGCTGCCCGAGGTGTTCGCCCGGAAGGGCAGCCATGATCATGACGCCGGGGCAGCCCAGGAGCGGGAGAAGGAGCTGTTCGAGGAGATCGGGCGGCTGAAGATGGAGCTGGAATGGCTCAAAAAAAAAGCTGGCGAGCTCGAGCGTTGAGGAACGCCGCCGCATGATTGAACCGTAAGCGTCCGGCGGGCGACCTCGTAGTCGGACGATGAAGGTTCGAGTAATCTGTCGTGATGACGACGATCACGACGGAGGTGGTGGAGACGAAGCGCGATCGGCAGGGCCGGCGAATCACGCCGGCAGCACGGCGGGCGGAGTTGGTGGCGGGATACCGCTCGAGTGGCCTGACGATGGAGCAGTTCGCCCGGCGAGAAGGGATCAACCGATTGACGCTCGCGAAGTGGTCGTATTTGGAGAGCCGGAAACGTTCGGCGAGTCCGGTGCGGTTTGCGGAGGTGCGGCCGGGACTGCCCGCGGAGCCGCGCTGGGGGTTTGAACTGACGCTGCCGAACGGGTGGATGGTGCGGGCGGCGGACGCCGCGTCGCTGGCCCAGTTGCTCAGCGTGGTGCGCAGCTGATCAACCGATGCTGACGTTCGCCGCGGGACAGCGGATCTATCTGGCGGTCGAGCCGGTGGACATGCGCAAGCAGTTTAACGGGCTGTGGGCGCTGGCCGCGGAAAAACTGCGGGAAGATCCATTTAGCGGAGCGCTGTTTGTGTTCACCAACAAGGATCGGGATCGACTGAAAATGTGAGCGGCGGTGCGAACGTCGACGTAATGTGGCGGATAAAAAGTCGACACCCGGGCGAAGCGGCGCCGATGGCGGTGTTCGCCACCGGCGGTTTGGGGTCGATCAGGTGGGGTTTTCTTCGGTGAGGCGGTCCTTCATGCGGTAGGATTTGCCCTCGACGACGACGGTCTGGGCGCGGTGGAGCAGGCGGTCGAGGATGGCGGAGGTGATGCCGGCGTCGTTGTTGAAGATCGTCGGCCAGTGTTTGTAGGCTTTGTTGGTGGTGACAATGATCGAGCCGCGCTCGTAGCGCTGGCTGACGATCTGGAAGAGCAGGTCCGCTCCGGCCTTGTCGAGGGGCAGGTAGCCGACCTCGTCCAGGACCAGGAGTGATGGCGCCACGTACTTCTTCAGTTCGGAGTTCAAACGGTGCAGCGCTTGCGCGGCCAGCAGAGTGTTGATGGCGTCAACGGCGGTGGTGAAGAGGACGGGGTGTCCGGCCTGGCAGGCCGCGTAGCCGAGGGCCGTGGCCAGGTGTGTTTTCCCCAGGCCGACGCCGCCGCAGAAGACGGCATTGGTGTGTTCCTCGACGAAACGCAGTTCGAACAGGTGGCGCACCTGGGCCTCGTTGATCTGCTTGGGCCAGTCCCAGTGGAACTGGTCCAAGGTTTTCTGCACGGGAAAACGGGCGGCCTTGATCCGGCGCTGCAGGGCGTGCTGCTGGCGGTCCTGCGCCTCCGCTTCGATGATGCGGCGCAGGAACTGGGCGTGGGACCAGCGCTGCTTCGCGGCTTCCGCCGTGATCTCCTCGTGGTGGCGGCTGGTGTGCGCGAGCTTCAGATACCGAAGCTGGGCTTCAAAGGTCGTGGCGTTGCTCATGGGTGTAGGGCGTGAGGTCGGGGGCGGGCAGTTCCAGTTCGAGTGCTTCGGGAGCGCGGGGCAGGTGCAGGGGGCCGGGTTCCGGCAGCCGGCGGGCCCGCTGTTCGAGCAGGTTGACGATGTAATCGCTCGAGTAGGCGCCCAGTTCGTGCGCGCTTTCGATCGCGGCGCCGACTGCCCCGGCGCCATAGGCGGGAAGCAGTTCGACGATGCGGCTGAGGTGGTGGCCGGCGTTCATCCGGCGTTCCGCCAGGGCCCGGTGATACGGCCCGGCGGCCGGGGTCAGTTCGAGGAAGCGCAACAGGAGCCGCTGGCGGGCGCCGGTTTTCTTCTGCGCTTCGAGTTCGCGCACGTGATCGGGGTTTTCCAGGTCGAGGCGGCGGCCGAACCGGCGGACGTGTTCGGCCACGAGCGTCGTGTCGGCGTACAACCACACCCGCTCGCTCGACAACTGCGCGGTCAGCAGCGCCCCGGCGTACCTCGCCGGCACCGAGTACCGGTTGGTGTCGATCGTGACCCGGCAGCGCCGCGACGCGCGCACCGGGCGCGTTTGCACCGCGGCGTACGGCCGGGGATTGAGTGCGAGCAGTTGCGGGCGCTCCCCGGCCAGCCGGTCGAGCGGCCGGGTCTTCGTTTCACCGTGCTCGCGCACGTTGGCGATTGTCTCCAGCCACAGCTTCACCGCCGGGTTCAGTTCCTCGAAGCGCGTGAGCTGTCGGCCGCCGAGGAAGCTCTTCTTCACGTACGAAACGGCGTTCTCGACGATCCCCTTCGACTGGGGATGGCCCGGACCACAGGCCTTGATCCGGAACCCGTAGTGGCGGGCAAAATCGAGGTACTGCGCATTGTAGACCGGCTCTGCTCCGGCGACATGCGAGAGCACCGCGGTCTTGCAGTTGTCGACCATCACCTCCTGCGGCACGCCGCCGAGCTGCTCGAACGCCCGCTGGTGGCACCCGAGGAACCATTCCTGGCTTTGGCCGAGCGTAAACTCCACGTAGAGCCACCGGCTGTAACCGAGCACCAGCACGAAGAAGCTGAGCGCTCGCCGCGTGCCGTCGACTTCCACCGCCCCGAAGCTGCCCCAGTCGACCTGCGCACACTGGCCTGGGGCAAACTTCAAGGTCAGGAACGCCTCCGTCCGGTTCGGTCGGATCCGCCGCACGTAGTCCTTCACGATCGAGTAGCCACCATCGTAGCCCTGCTCCTTCAGCTTGTGCCACACCTGCATGGCCGAAAGCGGATACGCTTCCACGAAGCGTACGATCGCCGCACGGTACGCATCGAGCTTGGAGCGGCGTGGCCGTTGCGCGCCGCGACTGCGCTCGTAACGCTCGCGCTCCAGCCAGGCACTCACCGTCTGCCGGTGCAGGCCCAGCTCCGTGGCGATCTGCGTCGCGTTTTTTCCGGCCCCCGCGGCGGCCTTGATCTGGCAGTAACGTTCGTAGCCGATCACGACGCCACCTCCAATCCGAGCACCTGATACAGCGGCGGCTCGTACGCGATCACGCCGATGGCGACGAGCTGCCGCCGGGCCTCGGCGACCGACTCCTCGTGCAGCGACAATAGCCGTGCGAGCGTTCGATCCGCATAGTAGCTCACCCCGTGTTCGTCCCCGACGGTGACCAGCACCAGGTACAGCGCCCACGCCGGCGCCGAGGCCTTCATCAGGTAGTTTCCGCGGATGAGGCGGTGGTCCACCCAGCTAAACTGGCGCGGCACGCGCCGCACCCGATCTGTTGCGATTAAGTGTTTTTCCATAGGCGGGCCGCGGCACGTCGGTGCCCAATACGGCCCGCCCCCGGGAGTGCAGCCGGCGGGTCATCTCGGCGATGTCCTCTTGTAAGACACTTCCGGCGAGATGGGCGATAAGCCCCACCACCACCGGCGATTGCGACCCCAAGACATCTTGTAAGACAGGCGCGTCGTCTTGGTTTGCACTCCCCTGATCCGCTGGCACTTGCACCTTTGAGGTCTCTTGTAAGACAACGCGCACCTTCCGCTGGCGCTTTTTCCAATAGCCTGGGTGCGCCGCCTGCCACGCCCGTACCCGAGCCGCGTTGTCCGACCCGCGGAAGTAATCCGCGTTGCCGGGCTGCTTCAGCCATCGACTCTGGCTGTCAACCTTGCTCGCCTTGCGGCACGGTGTCTTGCGGCAATACCGCTGCCGCCCGCGATTGCGCGCGTCGACCGGGAACAACTCTCCGCAGTGCTGGCACTTGCACGACCCCTTTGGATGCATCGCCTCACAGCTTCGCCAGCTTTGGCGCTCCCGACCACGCCTTCAGCACTCGTACTCAGCTTTCGCTTACCGGGGGAAGAAAAACCACCCACGGAAGAAGACTTCTACGGTTCGTTACCGGAAGAAAAGCGACCGAAGAAAAGACGGATTCTTACCCGCCAGAATACGATGACTTCCTACTCGCCGCTGACACTGAAAATCCTGTTCTGGGATGGTTCGGGCGTGTGGGTGCTGGCGAAGCGACTGGAGAAGGGCCGGTTCAGTTGGCCAGCGGCGAGCGGGCCGACGAAGATCGACCTGGAGCCGACGGCGCTGACGATGCTGCTGTCCGGGATCGACCTCAAAGACGGGTGCAAAAAAGCGTGGTATGCGCGATAATTAGCTGGACAACAAATAGTTACAACTTCTTGATAGGTAAGTGATTCCGCCAGAAGAAGCCGTCAAACTCCTGCCCGAGGTGATGGCAGAGCTGGCGGCATTGAAGGCGGAGAATGCCTGGCTGAAGCGGCAGCTGTTTGGGCCGGGCAAAAGCGAGAAGCTCGACCGGTTGCAGACGAGCTTGCCGCTGGGCGAAGCGGCGCCGCAGCCGGTGACGCCCAAGGTCGAGACAATCACCTATCAGCGGGTCGCGGCGCCGAAGGAGAAGCGGCCCGTGCCGGCGGAGGTGTTCAAGGATGTGCCGGTGAAGGAGACGATCGTGATCGAGCCGGACGAGGTGAAGGCCGATCCGGCGGCGTTCGAACGCATCGGCGAGGAACGCACCTTCGAGATCGATATTATCGGACCGCAGATTTTTAAGCGCGAGATCGTGCGGCCGAAGTACCGGCAAAAGACCGATCGGCAACGACCGCCCTTGGTGGCGCCAGCGCTGGAGCGAGCGGTTGCCGGCGGCTACGCTTCGGCGGGATTGCTGGCGTGGATCGCGCTGAACAAATACGTCGACCACCAACCGCTGTACCGACTCGAGCAGCAGTCGGCGCGCTGGGGCGCCAAAATCCCGCGGCAGACGATGGCCGACTGGATCCGGATCACGGCCGAGTGGCTCGAACCGGTGTACCGGCAGATGCTCAAGCGACTCTTGAGCGGCCGCTATCTCCAGGCCGATGAAACGCCGATCCGCTGCAACGACCCGGATGAGCAACGCGGCGGCACAACGGAGGGGATGGCTGTGGGTGATCAGCCGGCCCGGCGAAGACGTGGTCTTCGACTGGCGGCTGTCGCGCCGACATGGCGAACTGACGTCGCTGATCGACGGTTACCGGGGCATCCTCCAGTCCGATGGCTACGGCGCCTACGAGGCTTACGCCCGCGACCATCCCGAAGTGACCTGGGTGGGCTGTTGGGCGCACGCGCGACGAAAGTTTTTTGAGGCTGAACGCGAATCGCCGAAAGCCGTACGGTTGATCCTGCTGATCATCGGCTGGCTGTATAAATGCGAGGCCGACTGGGATGAACAGCAACTGAGCGACTCGGACCGCCGGCGGTACCGGCTGAAGCTTTATCCCCGCCGACTCTACTGGTTGAAGAAACTGGCGACGGGCATCCGCGAGCGCATGCCGCCGAAGTCGGGCTTGGCCAAAGCCTGCGACTACCTGCTGCACTACTGGGCGCCCCTGACGGCGCACCTCGAGCACGGGGAAACACGGCTGGACAACAACCTCGTCGAAAATGCGATCCGGCCTTCGGCGATCGGGAAAAAGAATTGGTTGTTTATCGGCCACCCCAACGCGGGGCAGCGCTCCGCGATCATCTACTCGATCGTCGTCTCCTGCCAGCGGCACGGGAAGGATCCGTTCGCGTACCTGCGCGACGTCCTCTCCCGGTTGCCTCAGATGACCAACCAGGACAAAATGGATCCGCTCACGCCGGCGAACTGGAAGCCAGCATAGGGCTCCGCGGCTGAGCTTAATGGGCACCATTGCGACTGCTCGCATGGCCCCATCGTGACGTCTCAATCGGCCCCATCAAGAATCCGGCCCAAGGCACCCGGCCGGACGCTTACATTGAACCGAAACATCCCGCCCTGCCGATCATTCGGCAGTGCGAACTGCTCGGGCTGGCGCGGGCCAGCTACTACCACCAGCGGGAGCCGGAGACCGATGAGAACCTGCAACTGATGCGGGTGATCGATGAGACGTATCTGGCGTATCCGGTCTTTGGCTCACGGCAGATGACGCGGTGGCTGCGGCGGCAGGGGTATCGGGTGAATCGCAAGCGGGTGCGCCGGCTGATGCAGCAGATGGGACTGGAGGCGATCTATCGGAAGCCGAACCTGTCCCGGAAGCATCCGCAGAACCCCGTCTTCCGATATCTGCTGCGGCGGCTCGTCATCGATCGCCCCAATCAGGTCTGGGCGATGGACATCACCTACATCCCGATCCAAGGCGGCTTCATCTACCTGTGCGCGGTGATCGACTGGTATAGCCGGGCGGTCCTGGCTTGGGAACTGTCGAACACGATCGATGCGACATTTTGCGTGCAGGCCGTCGAGCGCGCGATGGCCCAGCACGGCGTCCCGGAAATCTTCAACACCGATCAAGGCTGTCAGTTCACGTCGGCCGAGTTTACCCAGCCGCTGCTGGCGCGTGGCGTGAAGCTCTCGATGGATGGTCGCGGTCGCGCCTTGGACAACGTCTTCGTCGAGCGGCTCTGGCGCACGGTCAAATACGACGAGGTCTACCTGAAGAGTTATCGCTCCCAAATCGACGCCTATACCAACCTGGACACCTTCTTCCGGTTCTACAACGAGCGTCGTCCCCACAGCGCCTTCGGCGACGCCGATCCCAAGACGCCGATGGAGATTTACCGCCAACCCGTCGCGCTTGCCATCAACCAATGAACCGGTATCAAGCCCTCCGTCTTCGGGCCGACTCCTGCGGCAAGCTTGATCGCTCCTGTCCTCGGAGTCGGCCAAGGCATCTCACCAGAGTGCGTCTATCCTAACTTAATCTCCTCGATCCGCTGTCCAACGGACGGGGTCCACCTCAGCCTTGGCGTCTCGCTGGATGGTATTCCTGCCGCCACGAACCCAACGATCTCGTTAGGGTATTGCGTCTTTGTAAAAAAATACCCGCGATGCGCGAACACCAACCCCGCTCCGCCGCAGCCGCTGACTGGATCGACGCATGTGTAGCACGCAAACGGGCCTACCGTATTCACGGTATCCGGACCACCGTGATTTCAGTAGACCCGCCCGTTTGTCCAGCTGCGGAGTCGGCGCGAGAGTTGAGCCACCATGAGGAACACAGAAACGTCCCAACTTGAATTGGACGGAGTCACGGCGATTAGCGACGAGCGTCGCGCAACTCCAGGCCCCGCGGGTCGACCGGATCTTGATTCGCCGATAACGGCGCATCCGCTGGCCGGCAGACCGCCTTCAGAAAACCTACGGCGGCCACGCGGCAAAGGTCTGCCGCGCACGGTGGAGCTTGGCGGACAACCGCTCGCGACGGAGCCGCTGCTGAATTTCGCAGAAGCGGCTCGGGTGCTGGGAATTTCGCTGCGGCAGTTCCGTCGGCTTGTGGATCGCGGCCGCGTGGCTTTCGTGAAGGTCAGCGAACGGACGCCGCGGGTGCGGCCGAGCGAGCTGCAGCGATTCCTCGAAGCGTCCGCGGTCAAATACTCGGAGGTGCAATCATGATTGAATATGTTTTCAGACCCTCGCGGATCGTGAACGGAAAGCGCGTTCTCTCGCGCGTGTACTGCGGCCGCTACTCCCTCGACAAAGGCACGAAGCCAGTGCGCGTGAGCCTCAACACGCCGGACCGCGAAGTCGCCCGGAAGCGGCTTCGGGCAATCCTGGTCGAGAAGCAGCGTGAGGCCGAAGGCATCGTTTCGCCGAAAGCGGTGCGGGTTGCCGCCGGTACCCAGCTCGCGAAGCTCGTGGACGACTACGAAGCTGATCTGCGCGGCCGTGAGCTGAGCCCGAAGCACGTGCGCGACACGACGACTCGCCTGCGAAAGATGATCGCGAGCAACCGATGGAAGGTGCTGAGCGACATTCGGCCGGATGCGTTCGTGAAGTGGCGCGCGAGTCTGAAGCTCTCGCCGAAAACGAAGAAGGAGTTCCATCTGTCGGCGAACGCGTTCCTCAACTGGCTCGTTCAGACGGATCGCCTGATGGTCAACCCGCTCGCGAAGGTGCCACACGTCGAGACGCGAGGGAAGCAGGTGCGGCCATGCCGTGCATTCACGGAGGACGAGCTGCAGCGGTTGTTCGGGGTGGCCGGCCGCCGGCGGCTCGCCTACCAGATGCTGCTCTACACGGGTCAGCGGAAGAGCGAGGTTCGTTCGCTCATGTGGAGTGACCTCCACCTGGACGAGGCCAATCCTTACGCGCTGTTTCGTGAGAGCACGACGAAGGACAAGGACAAGCGCGCGGTGCCGCTCCGGCCGGAGATCGTTGAGCAATTGAAGCCGCTGCGGCCGAAGCCAGACGAGGCGCACACGCTCAGCAAACCGATCTTCTGGTTCCGCTGGCCGACCTACGACATCCTTCGCGGCGACATCAAACGCGCCGGGATTCAACGCGTCGATCCGCTGGGTCGCGCGGTTCACTTCCACTCGTTCCGGAAGACCTGGCAGACCCTCGGCGTCCGCTACGGCATCAATCAGCGCGTCGCCCAGGAGGTCCTCGGCCATTCCGACGCCAATCTGACGGGGGAAGGTGTACACCGACGTGCCCGCGCTGTCCCTGCACACCGAGATCGCGAAGCTGCCGTGGATCGAAGCGAAGAAGGCAGCGGTGGGCGACCTGCTGCGCGGTGAGGGCACCGCGGTGGAACCCGGTACGGAAGCGGAAGCCGGATCCGGACAGCGAACTCCATCTGCCGGATCGGAGAACGCGGCGGATGCGCACACGAAATCGGATTTACCAACCAGCGAATGCGCACACGCACAAAGAGACGCACAAAAATGTGGGAATTCCTGTCCCACCTCGTCACTCGCTGACGTTTGCGATCAATTCGTGGCCTCGGTGAACGTCACTGATAACAAGAGCTTTAGTCGCGTCCTGTCGTCGCTTGTCACTTCCTGGCAAAAGGACGGAATGGCTGCCCGGGCTGGGATCGAACCAGCGACCAAGTGATTAACAGTCACCTGCTCTGCCACTGAGCTACCGGGCAACGTGGTTTCGCACGATCCGCCGTGCGAAAGAAGCGATGAAAAACAGGTCCACCAGCCCGGTTGTCAATGCCCGTTTTGCCCGCTCCCCGGCAGAGGGTGAGCCCCAAACGCCGTCGGCGGCCTCGGCCCAGAGACCACCCCGCAATCCGCCGCCGCCACGATCAGGGGCGATGCCCGCCCCAAGGTCGTCGCCTCGCGACCGCTGTCGCAACGCCCTTCCGGGCCCGACTACTCCACCGTTGGAACGATGGCGCACGCGCACTTTCTCCGCCGCCCTGACAATCCTCGTCCCCGGTCGCTCCCTCCTCCGGGCGCGAACGCCGATCCCCCGCCCCCTACCGCCCCATGAACCCACTCCTTCGAGCATTGACGCTGCTCAGCGTCGTCGCGGTCGCAGGCTCCCGCGGCATCGCCGCCGATGCCGCCGCCCCACCCCGCAGCCTGGCTCCCTATTTTTCACCCGCCGCACCGGGTTCCAAGGCACCCGACAAGGACGGGTTCATCCAGCGCTGGCTGCTGCTCGAGCCGATCAACAAGCCCAACCGCAGCAACGACGGATTCGTCGACACCTACGTCCGGAGAGAACTCACGCGCGAGTACTTCCCAGGCCAGTTCACCGTCGTCCCGCGCGACGGCGACAGCGTGACGGCCGCCGGCGAGGCTCTCGTCTGGCATGCCGTCGACGCCAGCGCGTTCAACGTGAAGCTCTTTCGCTTCGCCTCCGGTTTGGACAAGCGCGTCTACGGCGTGATCTTCTGGGCCGTCACGGTGGTCGACTGCCCCAGCGAGATCCCCAACGTCCGGATGGCCGTCGGCTCCAACTCCGCGTCGCTGTGGTGGCTCAACGGCAAGGAAGCCGTCGGCCTCTTCGGTGACCGCCGCATGGTCATGGACGATTGCGTCTCCCGAAGACTCACCCTCAAGCGCGGCCGCAACATCATTCGCGGGGCGGTGATCAACGGACCCGGCATGAGCGATTTTTGCCTCCGGTTCATCGACGAGAACGGCGACCCGGTCACCAACTACACGATCACGCTGGAAACCTCCGGCCGCTGAAACCCACGAACCCATGAACTCCCGCGTTTTCGGCGTCCTCGCCTCCACCGTGCTCGCTCTGGTTTCGCCGCGCTCCCTGCTCGCGCTGGAAGGCGAGCCCTACATCCACGATCCGTCCACCATCACGTGGTGTGACGGCAACTACTATGCCTTCGGCACCCGCGGCGGAGGGCTGATTTCGAGCGACGGCTGGACGTGGCACAGCGGTGCGGTCAGGCCGGGCGGCGGGGCGGCACCCGACGTGCTCAGGATCGGCGCCCGCTATCTCGTCATCTACGGCGCAACCGGGGGCGGCCTCGGCGGGCAGCACAACGGTCAGATTCTGACCATGTGGAACAGGACGCTCGATCCCAAGTCGCCCGACTTCAAGTTCACCGACCCGGTCGTCGTCGCCTCGAGCGACGGCCTGGAGGATTGCGACGCGATCGACCCGTCGCTGCTGCTCGATCCGAACGACGGCCGGCTCTGGCTCTCGTACGGGACCTATTTCGGCTTCATCCGCCTGGCGGAACTCGACCCCAAGACCGGCCGACGGATCGAGGGCAACGTCGCCATCGACATCGCGATCGATTGCGAGGCGACGTACCTGATGTACCGCGACGGGTGGTATTACCTTCTGGGCACCCACGGCACCTGCTGTTCGGGGCCGAACTCCACCTACAACATCCGCGTCGGCCGCTCGCGGAAGGTGAGCGGCCCCTACCTCGACCACATGGGCGTGGATATGCTGCGCGGCGGTGGCAAGCTCGTGGTTGCGGCCGGCGGCCGCTTCATCGGACCCGGCCATTTCGGCCTGCTGGACCTTGGCGACGGGGTGCAGAAGTTCTCCTGCCACTATGAAGCCGACCTCGATCGCGGCGGCCGCAGCGTGCTCGATATCCGGCCGCTGCTGTGGAAGGACGGGTGGCCGGTCGCCGGCGACAATTTCCAGGCCGGCACCTTCGTGATTCAGTCGGAACGCAGCGGATACGTCCTGGAACTGGCAGTCGATACCGTGCCGATGCCGCAGATCCGGCGCCGGCTGGCCAGCGTGCCCGGCGCGGCGCCCGGCGCCCCGGCCAGTGGCGCGCCGCCCGCTCTCGCTGCTCCGGAGGTCGCACCGCGGTCCGTGCCGCTGCAGGAGGTCGCGACCGTCGCGAAGGACTGGCCGGCCGGCAACATCGACGTCCGCCTCGGCGACTACATCATTCGTCCGCACCAGAAGTGGGCCGTGGCGCCCGTGGCCGGCGCCGGCGGTTATCCGGGCTCGCCGTTCTTCAAGATCACGGTCGCGGGCACGGATCGCGCGCTGGCCGCCACCGCGGAGGCGGAACTGGTGACCGTTCCCGCCTTCACGGGAGCGCCCGAACAGCTCTGGCGGATCGATCAGCTCACCGACGGAACCTACCGCATCATGCCGAAGGCGGTGCCGAATCGGAACGGCGGGTACGCCTTGACGGCCGTGGGCGCCAGCACGATCTCCCTCGCGAAATTCGACCCGCGCGGCGACAAGGCGCGCTGGACGTTCCGGGCGCCGTAGCTCCCGGCACGGACAGCGCTCACCGGGCAGCGGTGACGCCGGTCAGGGCGGGGGAAGGCCCAGGCCGGCTTGCAGGATCGAGACGAGATCGGCGGCGCTGGCGGGCTGCGGGGTGACCCAGCGCGGGCCGAAGACGAGCTTGGGGACGCCGCCCGCGCCGTTTCGCATCGTGTTGCCGTAGACTCGCACGGATGTCTGCACGTACCGGTCGATCCACGGATCGTTCCGGGCGGCGTCAAACCGCGCACGGCCGACGAGCTCGATCGCCTTGGCCGTCGCCGCAGCGAGGCTGCGCGGGTGCCAGCGGTCGCCGGACTCGAACGAATACATCCAGTCGTCGAAGGCGGCGAAAGCGGCGCGATCGGCCAGCCAGACCGCCAGTGCCACCCGCGCCAGGTCGCAGGAATCCCTGAATTCATCCACCTCGCGGGGAATGTAGGGATTGCACCGGCGGCTCAGCGGCGTGGGGCACAATGCGAACGCGAGCCTGCCCTCGTAGCGGCGGATCGCCGCGCCAAGCATCAGGTGCAGTTGCTGGCAATGCGGGCATTGATAGTCGAAGAGCAGCGTGACGACGTAGCGTGCGGCCGGGGAGCCGACGAGCGGCACCGCGTGGACGTCGAGGGCCGGCACGTTGTTCTGCGACTTGCCGGCGCGATAGCTCGTCGCGGGAGCAAGTCCGACCTGCGCCGTCGCCAGCATCGCCGCGAGCACCAGGCCGGAGACGACGCGACCGGTCGCGAAGCGGAGGCCTTTGACGGTTCCATCGCTTGAAGCGGCGGCGTTGTCATCCTCGTCGAAAGGCCGGCGCGCGCCCCAGATCACCAGGAACGTCAGCAGCAGGCCGGTGACGTGCGTGGCCATGCAGTAGGGGCAGAAGGCGCCGACGATCCATTTCTGCACGATCGTGAACCACACGGCGCTCCCCGCGGCGGCGGCCGCCAGGACCAGCAGGACGCCCCAGGCCAGACGCCGGACCGGAGCGGAGCTGGCGGGGCCGATCGAAAGGCTGCACACGAGCATCGCGAGATACGCACCCGCCGCGAGCCCGCTCACGGGCAACACGCCGGCGATCGCGGACCACCGGCTGTTCAGCACCTCGTCGCACGCGCTGCCGCCGGTGCATCCGATCATCCGGCCCCCGATCACGGCATGCCAGCTCAGGAACCCGCTCAGTGCCAGGCCGAGCACGCTCAGACCCGTCACGCCCCAGCGCCACCAGGGCCAGGAGCAGTGAACGCGAACGGTTGATGTGTCAGGGTTCAACGCGGTTCAAGGCTCGACGCGGCGCAGACGTGGCCGTGGCGCCACGCCTTCGCCGCGCGGGTTTCCGCGTTCGCGAAGGCCACGGCAGAACCTGGAGCGGCTGCGCCGCAACCGAGCGTCGAACAGTGAATTTCGAACTCCCAATTTCGAAGTCCTGAAAGACCAGACACTCGACTCGTGCTCACTGCGACAGGCGATCATACCGGTTCGGTGCCCCGGGCGTGGGGAGATCGCTGCCGATCGGCACTCCGCCGGCATGCGCTCTGGTCAGCGCGGTCGTGAGTGTGATGCCGGTACCGGCGACCTCCGCAGCGGCGGCGTGCGCGAACCGGAGCGGCGCCGCGACGGTGATGGTGGCGGGACGTCCCGGCCCGCCACGGAATCCAGCCGGGAAACCGCGGGCGGTTGAAACGACCACCGCCGTCTCGAAGTTCCGACCGCGGTCGATGTTGATCGTCTGGCCGGTGCTGAGTCCGGAGATGTCGTGGACGACGAGCTCGGTCGCGCCGGCGGCACTGGCCGCGCCGACGGTGGTGCCGCCGGAGGTGCCGACGGACGAGATGACGGCGGTCTCCTGGTTCGCACCCGTGTCGATCGTGATCGTCTGGCCCGGGCCAAATCCGCCGACGCTTTCGACCTTGACGTTGGCCATGCCGGCGGTCGATCCGGAGGCGAGCGACGTGGCGGGCTGCACGAGGAAATCGGCGCGATTGCTGTCGGTGTCGGCGCCGTCCGGAAAGCGGCCGACGCTGCGGTTGTTCGGATCGTCGGGCCCGGCGGGCAGCCAGAACGGGCGGGACCGCGTCGGCGTGGGCGCGTGGCTGCCGCCTTCCGCCGGTCCGCCGCCGGGCTGGTAGCCCTCGGCGGCCCACGGATCGGCGAGGAGGCCGTAGTTCAGGCTGTCGACGACGAGTCCGGCGCCGTCGCGCAGCACCATGCTGCCGGCGTAATTCGCACGCTCCGGACGGGTTTGTTCCGGCGCGAAGAGCGCGGGACCGCCGAACCACTGATCGGGCGCCGGCTTGCCCTGATAGCCGGCGGTCGTGACCTGGGCATCGCGGACCACGGCGTTGATCGGGTGATCGCGGGCGAGAGGCTGATCGAGCGTGATGCCGGTGCCGAGTGCCTGGACGGGCTCGTTGCTCGCGTGCGCCAACGCCGTCGCCGGTTCGAAACTGATGCCGGTTCCGCGGACGCTGAACGGGAGGTTGGCCGTGTGGTTGAATTTCAGCGGCGCCGAAAGTTCGAGCCCGGTGCCGGCATCTTCATCGGCTATGAGCGGTCCGCGGAAGGTGCTGCGGACGGACGCCGTCCCGACGTGCGTGACGGTGACGGTCTCGATGCCGTGGCCGACGCTGTCGATGTCCAGCCGGATCTTGTCGCCGACGGAAATGTCGGCGACCGACGACACCTTGAGGTTGGTGTCGCCGGCTTTCGCGTCCGCCGACAGCCAGGCCTGCGTGCCGGGTTTGCCGACGGCGGTGACCGTGGCAACCTCGTAGCGCTCCACGGTGTTGGCGGTGGCGGGGGTGGCGGAGCCGGAGCCGAGGGCGACCTTTTCGCCGACCGCGAAGCCGGAGAGGTGCGCGACCGGCACGTTGGTCGAGCCCGCCGGAACCGTGATGACCGGGCCGTCGGGCAGCGGTTGCCACACGGTGGTGGCGCCGCTCGCCGCGGTGCCGACGCGGGTGATCCTGCGCGTTTCCACGCCGGAGCCGGTATCGATCTCGATCGTGTCGCCGACCTTCATGCCGGCGGTGCTCCTGACGTAGAGCGTGGAGTCACCCTGACGCGCGGGCACGGCGAGACCGGAGTTGGCGAGGCCCAGCAGGTAAAAGCCTTTCGCCGCGAGCCTGGTGCCCGCCGGAATCTTCACCGACGAGAAGATCGCCTCCTCGGCGGGATGGTGGGTGAGCGTCCAGTTGGAGAGATCGACGGGTTCGCTGCCGGCGTTGTAGAGCTCGATGAATGAGTCGGTCGGATTGAACGGCGAACCGGTGCTGATCCGAAATTCGTTGATCTTGACCGGACGGACGTTCCGCACTTTCTCGGCGGCCGTTTCGGACCGCGACGCCCCCGTCGCCGCATCCATCCACGAGGCGCGGGCGACGAGGTCGCCGTTGAAGCCCGCCGGGCCCGACGTGACTTTGAAAGTCGCGGTCGCGCTGGCGCCAGGCGCGAGCGGCCCGGCGAATGTCGCCGTGGCTCGGCTGTCGCCCGCGAGCGCCGCAGTCCAGCCCGACGGCACGGCGAGGCCCAACCGGATGTCGGTCGCGGGCGCGGTGCTGGAGTTGGTGAAAGTCAGGACCGTGTCCTGCGAGGACCCCGGCGTGAAGGTCTGGAGTCCCGGCGGACGGGCGGTGGCCGCGGCGGGAGCGAGGCCGAGTCGCGGCAGGTTGTAGCCGGCGGCGACGACGTTGGCCTGGACCTTC
The DNA here is from genome assembly GCA_963705935.1 of uncultured Verrucomicrobiae bacterium. Taxonomy (GTDB): domain Bacteria; phylum Verrucomicrobiota; class Verrucomicrobiia; order Opitutales; family Opitutaceae; genus Opitutus. The sequence goes on from OY970130.1 coordinate 2,786,442, forward strand.
TGATCGGTGGCGTTGCTCGGAAAGGTCTCCGCCGCCGTCACCGCGCCCTCGTAGAACGTGCCCTGCGAGCCGACACTGTTGTCGCCGCCGTTGCCGAGGAGGATGGCGCCCTGCTTGCGCATCGGGTCGTAGGTGGCGTCGATGCGCGGCCCGTCGAACATGACGGACAGTTCACCGCGCTGCGCGTCCCCGCCGAGCGAGGTCCAGTGGTGCGGCTCGCCCTTGGCGATCGCGGTGACGAAGCGCCACTCGACGCTCGGCAGCCCGTCGCAGAGTTTCGATCCGTCGGGATTCACGCAGCCGACGAGGTTGTTTTCCTGGTCGGTCATGATCCACGGGCCGGGAGGATTGCCGTGAAACCAGACGTTCGCGGTTCCGTAGTAGGTGGTCTCCATCGTGCCATTACCGTCGTCGCGGCTGTCGGTCTCGGCGTTGCCATAGTCGAAGCAGCAGCCGCTGTTGAAGTGGTGCCCGTCGATCACCCAGTATTGCCCCTCCGCCTGGTCCTCGACGGCGGTGCCCTTCGCGTCGTTGTGGCGAAGGCCCATGCCGGGCTCGATGAAGACGCCGTAGACCTTGTGTCCCATGACGGTGACCGGCGCCAGGTCGGCGATCGGGAGATTGTTGAACCCGCCCAGCGCCGGCCCGCTGAATCCGCCGCGCGGTGCCTGGGTGAGATCGTTGCCATGACCGGATTGGTCATAAAGCGTGGTGATCCAGCAGTGGGTGTTGGCGCAAAACGCGTCCTGCGCGGCGGCGTCGGCGTAGCCGCCGGCATCATCGCCGGAAGGCTGGACGACGCCGATGTCGAGCGTCTTGCCGTCCGACTGGCGCATGACCTGGTAGAGCGGGCCGTTGTAGGAGGCCGAAAGCGCGCGGGTGGAGCTGTGGGCCGCGACGCAGGGATCGCCGGCGGCGGCGTAAATGTCGCAGGGACCTTCCGGCCGGGGCGGAGCGCCCTTCGCGCCCTGGGCCGCCTGGGAGGCGATCATCAAGGTGGCCACCGGCAGCGTGATCGCCGCAACCAGCAAGGCTACGAAACGGAGTTTAGTCTTCATGTTCTTTCGACGGTGGGGTCAGAGGTATCCGGCGGAATTTCTGTCCCTGCCCGACGCCGCCGCCGGGAAAAGGGTGACAGATAAGAACGCCCGTTTGCGCGCGGTTCAAATCGTCAGTTTCGCCGGTTTTGACTCGCGCCGGGGAGCACCGGGCACCGGAATTCTCCCCGATGGGCACAGGCCAGCGACAACCTGCAGCGGATCTGCCGGAGCGACCGACCGGTCGCGCCTCTGATCCGCGACTGGCGTCCACACCCCGCGGCGATGGCACCGCCACGGCGATCGGCCGGCCGTGGCTGCGAAGCGTCGGGATGGGACTGGTCGTGCTGGCCGTCGTGCTCGCCTGCCACTGGCCGGCGCTGAACGGCGGCGTGCTGTGGGACGACGACGCGCACCTCACGCCGCCGACGCTCCAGTCGTGGAGCGGGCTGGCCCGGATCTGGACCGACTTCCAGTCAACGCAGCAGTACTACCCCGTCCTTTTCAGCGCCTTCTGGGTCGAGCACCGGCTCTGGGGTGACTTCATGCCGGCCTATCACCTGGCGAACGTGCTGTGGCATACGCTGTCGTGCTGCCTGCTGGCGCTGCTGCTCCGGCGGCTGTGGTCGGCCGACGCCGCGCCGGCCGGACGGGCACCGCCGACCGCCGGCTGGCGCGTGCCGCCGGGCGCCGCGTGGGTTGCGGCCCTGCTGTTCGCGGTGCATCCGGTGTGCGTCGAATCGGTGGCGTGGATCACCGAGCAGAAGAACACGCTGTCGCTCTTCTTCTACCTGGCCGCGGCCGGCGCCTATCTCGAGTTCGACCGCCGGCGAAAAGTCGGCTGGTACGCCGCGGCGACGGTGCTGTTCCTCCTGGCGATGGGCAGCAAGACGATCACGGTGACGCTGCCGCCGGCGCTGCTCGTCGTGCTCTGGTGGCGGCGCGGCAGGATCGCGCTGCGCCGTGACGTCGCCCCGCTCATTCCCTGGTTCGTCGCCGCGATCGGCACCGGGCTGCTCACCTCGTGGATCGAACGCACGGTGGTCGGCGCGGAGGGTGCGGAGTTTGAACTCGACCTGCTGCAGCGGACGGCGCTCGCCGGCCGGGTCGTCTGGTTCTACCTGGGCAAACTGGTCTGGCCGGCCGGGCTGGAGTTCTTCTATCCGCGATGGGAGGTGCCGCCGCACGGCGGAGTCTGGTTCGGCTATGTCGCCGCGGCGCTGGCGGTGACCGCGGGGTTGTGGAGCCTGCGCCGCCGGACGCGCGGTCCGCTCGCCGCGTGGCTGCTGTTCGTCGGCGGGCTGTTCCCGGTGCTCGGGTTCTTCAAGGTGTTTTTCTTCAAGTTCTCGTACGTGAACGACCACTTCCAGTACCTCGCCTGCCTGGGCGTGATCGCCGGCGTGGCCGGCGGGTTGGGAATCGGGTGGGCCCGGGCGACGCGGCCACTGCGGACGGCCGGGGCGGTGGCGCTCGCCGGCGTGCTCGTCGTCCTCGGCGTGATCTCGAACCGGCTGAGCACGCGGTACGTCGACAAGGAAACGCTCGCGCGGACCGCGCTCGCCTCGAATCCGCAGAGTTGGATGGCGCACCACATCCTCGGCACGACGCTGTCCCGCGCGCCGGACCGGCACGCCGAGGCGATCGCGGAATTCCAGGCCGCGCTGCAGCTGAACCCGCGCTACCCCAACGCGCATTTCGGGCTCGGCAACGAACTGGCGCGGCTACCGGGCCGCCAGGACGAAGCGATCGCCGAATACGAGCGGGCGCTCGAGCTCAGCCCGCGCTACGCCGACGTGCACAACAATCTCGGGCTCGAGCTGTCGCGGCTGCCAGGGCGCACCGCGGAGGCGATCGCGCACTTCGAACTGGCGCTGCGTTACAAGCCCGATTTCGCCGAGGCGCACGGCAACCTCGGCAACCTGCTCGCGGCGATGCCCGGCCGGCTGCCGGAGGCGATCGCCCATTACGATGCGGCGCTGCGCATCAGTCCGGAGCTCGCGTGGGTCCACTGTCGGCTCGGCTTCTGCTACGCGCGAATGCCGGGGCGCGAGTCGGCGGCCAGGGCGGAATACATCGAGGCACTGCGACTCAAACCGGATTACGCGGATGCGCACAACGCTCTCGGCATCCTGTACGCGCAGACAGGCCGGCTGGAACAGGCCCGGGCCGAGTGGGAGCAGGTCCTGCGGATCGACCCGGGTTACGAGGCCGCACGGCGCAATCTCCGCCGGCTGGACGAGGCGGGCGGACGGTAGCAGCGGGTCGGACCTCGTCCTCCGCGCTGCGGTTCGCTCCGAATCGAGGGCCCCTGCGGCCGCCGGGCGCGGGCCGGGCGCCCGCGGCCGGAACCGGCGGTTCCGTCGGGCGAAACTCGGAGCCGCTGTTACCGTTTTGTGAAATATGCGCATGCACGAATGTTAGCCTTGCCGGCGTTTCGGGCACCGCCTTGGGTGCGGCATCGGACGGACTCCCGCACCGGCTCCGATCAACCCCCAACCGATCCCCGATGAACTCACGCGTATGTTGGATGGCGGTCCTGTCGCTCGCGCTCGCCGCCGCGCTGCACGCCGGCGGCGGCAAGCCGACACTCGTCGCCTGGAACAACCTCGGTATGCACTGCATGGACGATGACTTCTCCGTCTTCTCGCTCCTCCCGCCGTACAACACCATCGACGCCCAGCTGATCGACGCCTCTGGCCACCTGGTCAGGTCGGCGAACGGTGTCCGGCTCACCTACGAGGCGGTGGCCGACCCGACGGGCTCGATCAACACGACCTCGGCCGGAAAGACGACTTTCTGGAGCAACACGCTCGGTCTCTTCGGCCTCGCCTCGCTGCCCGTCGATCGCGGGCTCGCGGGATTCAGCATGCCGGGCAAGGCGAACACCCCGCAGGCGATGGCGTGGGGCGCCGGTCCGCGCAACTGCTTCGAGGCGACGGGCGTTCCGATCACGCCGACCGACAACGCCGGCCGGCACAACACGTATCCGATGATGCGCGTCAAGGCCCGCAACACCCAGGGTACGGTGCTCGCACAGACCGACATCGTGCTGCCAATCTCGGACGAGATGGACTGCCGGGCGTGCCACGCGTCGGGCAGCGGGCCGGCGGCGCGGCCGGCCGGCGGGTGGGTCAACGATCCGAATTCCAAGCGCGACTTCCGGCTGAACATCCTCCGCCTGCATGACGAGAAGAACGCCGGCACCGCACTGTACGGGACGGCGTTGAAGACCGCCGGCTATCCGGCGGCCGGACTCTACGCCTCCGCCAAGCTCGGCGTCGCCGTGCTGTGCGCCGAGTGCCACTCGTCCGAGGCGCTGCCGGGCACGGGTGTGGCCGGCGTCGCCCCGCTCACCCGGGCGATCCATGGGCGGCACGCGACCGTGATCAGCCCCCGCTCCGGCCTCACGCTCAACGCCACCGTCAACCGGGCCGCCTGCTACGAATGCCACCCCGGCTCGACGACGCAATGCCTGCGCGGCGCCATGGGCGCGGCGGTCAACCCCGCCAACGGGCAGATGGCGATGCAGTGCCAGAGCTGCCACGGCCCGATGAGCCAGGTGGCGGCCACGACCCGCACCGGCTGGCTCGACGAGCCGAACTGCCAGGCGTGTCACACCGGGACCGCGCGCCGCAACAGCGGCCAGATCCGCTACACGAACGCGCTGCTGCCGACCGGTGCCCTCCGCGTTCCGGCCAACACCTTGTTCGCGACCACGCCGAACACGCCGGCGACAGGCAAGTCGCTGTACCGTTTCTCCGCCGGGCACGGCGGCCTGCAGTGCTCGGCGTGCCACGGTTCGACGCACGCCGAGTTCCCCAGCAGCCATCCGAACGACAACATCGCGGCGCAGCAGATCCAGGGGCACGTCGGCGTGATCGCCGAGTGCACCGCGTGCCACGCGACGATGCCGTCGACCGTCGCGGGCGGCCCGCACGGCATGCACCCGATCGGCAACGCCTGGCTCGACCGCCACGAAGATGCGGCGAACGCCGGGTGCCAGGACTGCCATGGCACCGATCTGCGCGGCACGGTGCTCAGTCGCGCGAAGGCCAACCGCACGTTCACCACCGAGAGCCGGACGGTCACGTTCTGGCGCGGGCAGAACGTGAGCTGCTACGAATGCCACAACGGTCCCCGCGGCGAAGGCCGCCCGCCCGCCGCCCCGGTCGTCGCCAGCGGCGTCTTGCTGGCCGGCCCGGCCAGCGCCGCGTCGCTCACCGCACTCGTTGCGGTGACGCCCGCCACCGGCACCACGCTGCGGATCGTGCAGCAGCCGGCGCACGGCACGGCGGGTGTGGCGGGCAACGTCGTCACCTACTATCCTGCCGCCGGGTACGTCGGCACCGACACGTTCACGTACGCCGCATCAAACGGCACCCGGGAATCGAACCTGGGCACGGCCACGGTGACGCTTGCCACGACCGTCGCCGCCGTGACCGGCCGGTAGGCGAAACGCGTGCCGCGGCATCGATGTTGCGGCACCGCGCCGGCGTGCGGAGGGGCGCGCTTTCGCCGGTGCTGACGGCACACGGCACGCGGATCGCATCGTGCCGTTCGCCCACGCGGCGCGGATCGATGCGGCGCGGCGCCGCGCCGGGGTGCGGAGCTATTTCGTCGTCGTGAAAGGCGCCGGGCCCCGCGATTTCGGCCCGGCGGCGGATGGTCGGGTGGCGGCGGTCTTCGCGCACCACCTCCTCGGCCAGCCGGTCGAAGTTTCCACCGCGCCCATCCCGTTCCGGCGCTGAACCGTTTCCGGTTCTTCACGGTCTTCGCGGTTGAAACCTGATCGCGTCGCCAGGCCGTTCCTGCGACGTGCCGCCGCGCGGGTTCCGTGCTCTCGGATCCGTTTTTCGTGCACACGCTGATGGCGGAACGACCGTTCCTCGGCGCGCAAGCCGGCCGAATTCCGGTCGTGAGCGGCGCGGTGGTCGATGTTCGTATTACGAACAACGGAAAAAGGGACCGGCCGGCGCGCCCCGGGTCGAAGGGCGGCGCAGCCGGGAATGTTCGTAATACGAACAACGGCTCAAAGGTAACCGTCCCATCTTTCGGTTGCGGCACAGCCGCGTTGGGGGGGGGGATCCGCGGGCGAACAAGTCTGAGCCAAGTTTGCGCTGTTTTGCCGGAGGTTTGCGCGCCAGACTGCCGGCGCGATGAAGACTCCCCTGCTTCCGGCTGTTGTCGCTCTCGTCCTGTTCTCGACCAGCCTGTTCGCCGGACCGCGCGACGCCCAGTGGCGCTCGGTGGAGGACGCGGCGAAGAACCGGCTGCCCAGGAGTGCGATCGAGCAACTGCAGCCGATCATCGATTCCGCCCTGGCCGACAAGGCGTACCCGGAAGCCGTCAGGGCGATCGTCCGCCGGATCGTGCTCGAGAGCGAGTTCGAAGGCGGCCGGCCGGAGGAGCGGATCGTCCGGCTGCAGACGGAACTGGAGAAGGCGCCGGCGCCGATGCGGCCCATGATGGAATGCATTCTGGCGGATTGGTACTGGCAGTATTTCCAGAACAACCGCTGGAAATTTGCCCAGCGCACGCAAACCGCGGGCGCCTCCCCCGGCGCGGACCTGCGGACCTGGGACCTGGCGCAGATCCTCCGGGAGATCGACCGGCACTTCGCCGCCGCACTCAGCGACGACGTGCTGCTGAAAGCGACCCCGATCGGCACCTATGATGTGCTGCTCGAAAAGGGCACGGTGCCGGATCGGTACCGGCCGACGCTTTTCGACTTCCTGGTCAACGAGGCGCTGCGGTTCTATCAAGCCGGCGAGCAGGCGGGCGTCGCCGCGGAGGAGGAGTTCGAAATCGCCGCAGACGGACCGATCTTTGGCGACGTCGCCGCCTTTGCCGGCTGGCGGCCGCAGACCGTGGATACGGAGTCGCCGAAGCTGAAGGCCGTCCGGCTGTACCAGTCGCTGCTGAAGTTTCACGAGCGCGATTCCGACCGGTCCGCCTACCTCGACGCCGACCTCGCCCGGCTGCGGTACGGGTTCAACGTGGCGACCGGCGACGACAAGATCGAGCGGTACCGGGCTGCGCTGGAGCGGTTCACCGAGGCGAACGCCAAGCACGAGATCTCCGCCCGGGCGACGGCGCTGCTCGCCGGGCAGTACCGCGAAACCGATCCCGCCATGGCGCACGAGCTCGCGAAGCGCGGGCTCAACGCCTACCCGAAAACCGCCGGCGGCGCCGAGTGCTTCAACCTCATTCAGGAAATCGAGGCACCGTCGGCACAAATCGACACCGAGTTCGTTTGGACCGCTCCCTGGCCCACGCTGAACGTGACGTACCGGAATCTGACGAAGGTCTACTTCCGCGCGATCCCGCTGGACTACGTCGAGGACGTGGTTCGGAGGGAAGATCGCGGCACGAGCGATGAACAGCTCGCGGCGCTTCTGCAGAAACCGCCGGCGCTCGAGTGGAACGCGGTGCTGCCGGCGACGATGGATTTCAAGGTTCGGACCGAGCGTCTGCCCGCCCCGATGACACTGAAGCCCGGGTACTACGCGATCGTCGCGAGCCACAGCGGCAGATTCACGAGCACGAAGGAGGAGCGGGTCAGCGTGCAGCACGTCTGGGTCAGCCGGCTGGCGCTGGTGATGCGGACCTGGGCAGACGGCGGTCCTCAGACCGGGTTTGTGCTCGACGCGGAGAGCGGAGAACCGATTGCAGGCGCGGCGATCCGGCTGTGGCGCGGGCGTTCAATCGGCGGATACACCGAACTGCCGTCGACCAAGACCGACGAAAACGGCCGGTTCGAGTTCCCGGGTCGCAACGACGGAGTGATTGCGCTGGCGCAGCACGGGGATCAGGCGGTGTCCACCGCCGAGCCGCTGTTTGTGTTCGAATCGCGGCCGCCGAGGCGGAGCGTCACGCACACCACATTCTTCACCGACCGGGCGCTATACCGGCCGGGGCAGACGATCAGCTACAAGGGCGTCACCTCGCGCAGCGACGAGCAGGCCGGCGCCTATTCCGTGGTCGCCGACGAGGACGTGACTGTCGTCTTTCGCGATCCAAACGGGAAGGAGATCGCTCGGGCGACGCACCGGACAAACGACTACGGCTCATTCAGCGGGACATTCACGGCGCCGCGTGACCGGCTGCTCGGCGAAATGACGATCCGGACGGAGGATCGCGATGGTGGCACCAACTTCGCAGTCGAGGAGTACAAGCGGCCGAAGTTCCAGGTTGAGCTGCTGCCGCCGGCCGAGGCGCCGAAGCTCGCGGCGACCGTCGAGCTCCGCGGCAAGGCGACCGCCTACACCGGCGCGCCAATCGGCGGCGCGAAGGTAAAGTGGCGCGTCGAGCGATCCGTCCGGCTGCCGTACTGGTGCTGGTGGGGAAAGCCGCAGTCGAGGAAGGCGATCGCGCACGGGACGGCTGTGACCGAGCCGGACGGCACTTTCCGGATTCCGTTCACCGCCGAGCCGGACCGGACCGTGCCGGAGAAGTACGAACCGACGTTCGCCTTCACGGCCTACGCTGACGTCGTCGACACGACGGGCGAGACCCGCTCCGCTGAGCGCACCGTGCGGTGCGGCTACTCCGCGCTGGCGGCGACCGTGACGGCGGACGAGTGGCAGACGCCGGACAAACCGGTCGAGCTGACCGTCGCAACGACGTCGCTCGACGGCGACCCGCAGCCGGCAGCCGGGACAATAGCGCTCCATGAATTGAAGCAGCCGGCGCAGTTGGTCCGCGCTGACCTGGCCGGGTACCGGCCCTGGCAACCTTGGCGCGCCAGCCTCGCTCCGGTGTTGGACGGCGCGAATCCCGACACGTGGGAAATGGGCGCGGTTGTCGCCCGGCTGGAATTTCGAACCGACGAGAAGGGGAAGGCGAAGCTCTCGTCCCCGCTGCAGCCCGGCGTGTATCGGGCGATGCTCGAAACGAAGGACCGGTTCGGCCGCGCGGTGACGGCACGGCAAACCCTCCGCGTTCTCGACCCGAACGCCGCCCATCTGCCGATCCGGATCGCGAACGTGCTCGCCGCGCCGAAATGGTCGCTCGAGCCAGGCGAGACATTCACCGCGTTGTGGGGCACCGGCTACGAGCGGGGCCGCGCGTTCGTCGAGCTCGAGTGTGACGGGAAACCGTTGAAGAGCTATTGGACCGAGCCGGACCGGACGCAGGCGCTGATTTCCGAGCCGGTGACGGAAGCAATGCGCGGCGGACTCACGCTCCGGGTCACGTACGTCCGCGAGAACCGGGCATACGTCAGCGAGCGAATCGTTTCAGTGCCGTGGTCGAACAAGGAGCTGTCAGTTCGGTGGGAAACATTTCGCTCGAAGCTGCAGCCGGGCCAAAAGGAGACGTGGACCGCGATCGTGTCGGGCCCGGACAAGAGGCCGCACGCCGCGGAGATGGTGGCCACGCTTTACGACTCGTCATTGGACCAATATCGAGTTCACGAATGGACTACCGACGTTGCGGTTTTCCGATCCGAGCAGCCTGTGCCGTTTTGGCTTCAATTCGCGAATCAGGTCGTCGCATCGTCGCTAGACCTCGACTCGCTCCGGCCGGATTTCCGCAGTGTTCGCTGGCGGCATCGTGCATTTCCTCCAAGTCTCCGGCTCGGCCCGGGCGGCCGGCGCGCGGCTGTCATGTCGGACGACGAAGATGAAGATGATGAAGCGTTGATTGGATACTCCGCGATGACGACGCTCGCAGGTACCCGCCTCCGCCGGGATGCGAAAGTCTCGATGGCCGCGCAGATGCTCAGCATGCCAGAGCCGGGAACGGAGCCGGTCGCCTCAAAACCAGACCTATCGAAGGTCAGCGCCCGGCGGAATCTGCAGGAGACCGCGTTCTTCTATCCGCACCTGCTCGCGGGCGAGGACGGCGTGGTGAAAATCCAGTTCACCGCGCCGGAGGCGCTGACGGAATGGAAGTTCCTCGGGTTTGCGCACGACGCTCAGCTCCGGGCGGGGCTGCTCACCGACAAGGCCGTCACGTCCAAGGACCTGATGGTCGAGCCGAACCCGCCGCGGTTTCTCCGGGAAGGCGATGCGATCGAGTTCACGGTCAAGGTGAGCAACCGGAGTGTCCAGCCGCAGAGCGGCACCGTGCGGCTGACGTTCGCCGACGCGGCGACGCAGCAGTCGCGGGACGCCGCGCTCGGCAATCGCGTCACGGATCAAGCGTTCGCAATTCCCGCCAAAGAGTCGCGGAGCTTTTCGTGGCGGATCGCCGTGCCCGACGGGCTCGAGTTCCTCAGTTACAAAGTGGTCGCGGCGAGCGCGCGGTTCAGCGACGGCGAGGAGGGTTGGCTGCCGGTGCTGAGCCGGCGCGTGCTCGTGACCGAGTCGCTGCCACTGCCGATGCGCGGGCCCGGCACCCGGCAGTTCGAGTTCGCCAAGCTGCTCGCCTCGGGCGCGTCGCCCACCCTGCGCAGCGAGTCGCTCACCGTGCAGATGGTGTCACAGCCAGCCTGGTACGCGGTGCTGGCGCTCCCGTACCTGATGGAGTTTCCGTACGAATGCAGCGAACAGGTCTTCAATCGGTTCTATGCGAACCAGCTCGCCGCGCACATCGCCGGCTCCGACCCGAAGATCCGGCAGGTGTTCGATCTTTGGAAGGCGACGCCCGCGCTCGACAGTCCGCTCGCGAAAAACGCCGACCTGAAGGCCGTCGCGCTCGAGGAGACGCCGTGGGTCGCCGAGGCGGCATCGGAGTCGCAGGCGCGGCGCAACATCGGGCTGCTGTTCGACGCCAACCGGCTCGAGTCGGAGTCGGCGGCGACGCTGCACAAGCTCGCGGAGCGTCAGGGCGCGGACGGACTCTGGCCGTGGTTTCCCGGCGGAGCGACGAGCGAGTACATCAGCTTGTATATCGTTGCGGGTTTCGGACGGCTGCGGCACTTCGGCGCGCAAGTCGACGATGCGCCGGCGGTGAAGGCGTTGGCCGGACTCGACGCGCGGATCGTCGAGCGGGTCCGGCGGATTCGGACGGAACGGAAGCCGGAGAGCTATGTGCCCAATCCATTCGACGCACTGTACCTGTATGCGCGGAGCTTCTTCCTCGATCGCCAGCCGCTGGACGGACCGACGCGCGAGGCCGTCGACTTTCTGCTCGGGCAGGCGCGGAAGCTCTGGACGAAGGTCGGCTCGCGGCAGACCGAGGCCCATCTCGCGCTGGCGCTGCAACGGTTCGGCGACACCGCCACGCCGGCGGCGATCCTGAAGTCGCTGAAGGAGCGGAGCGTGAGCGACCCCGAGTTGGGCATGTTCTGGCGCGACACCGAGGACAGCTGGTGGTGGTACGGCGCTCCGATCGAGACGCAGGCGCTGATGATCGAGGCATTCGCGGAGGTCGGGCACGACGCCGCGGCAGTCGAGGACTGCAAGGTCTGGCTGCTGAAACAGAAGCAGACGCAGGACTGGCGGACGACGAAGGCGACGGCCGACGCGGTGTATGCGCTGCTGCTGCAGGGCCGCGACCTGCTCGCGAGCGATGCCCGGGTCGAGGTCGCGCTCGGCGGCGAGCCGGTGAAACCGGACAAGGTCGAGGCGGGGACCGGGTTTTTCGAACAACGATTCTCGCGCGGCGAGATCAAGCCCGCGATGGGTCGGATCACGGTAACGAAGACGGACGACGGCGTGAGCTGGGGCGGCGTGCACTGGCAGTACTTCGAGGACGTGTCGCGCGTGACGCCGCACGAAGGCACGCCGCTGAAGGTGACGAAGGCGCTGTTCGTGAAGGAAACGACGGCGCGCGGGCCGGTGCTCACACCGGTGACCGGGCCGGTGTCGGTCGGGGACGAACTCGTGGTCCGGCTCGAGCTCCGCACCGACCGCGACCTGGAATTCGTGCACCTGAAGGACCAGCGCGGCAGCGGGGTCGAGCCGGTGAACGTCCTGAGCGGATACCGGTACCAGGACGGCCTGGGCTACTACGAGGCCACGCGCGACACCGCCACGCACTTCTTCTTCGAGCGCCTGCCGAAGGGCGTGCATGTCTTCGAGTACCCGGTGCGGGTCCAGCTCCGAGGCAGCTACCAGAGCGGGCTGGCGGAGATCCAGTGCATGTACGCGCCGGAGTTCAACAGTCACTCGGACAGCGTGCGGCTCGAAGTGCGATGATTGGTCTCATCGCCGCAGTCGTCACCGTCCTCGCGTGGGGCACCTGGCTGGCGCCGTCGCAGAACGTGCCGCTGCGAAACCAGCAGGCGCGGATGTTCTTCGTGGCGGCCGCGAACCTCGTGCTCGCCGCGGGGGCGGGCCTGCTGCACGCGCCGCTGGTGCTGCGGGGCGCGGCGTTCTGGCTGCCGTTTGCCGGCGGGCTGGTGTGGTCGGTCAGCGGACTGTGCGCCTTCACCGCCACGGCCCGGCTGGGCACCGCGAAGGCGTTCGGGACCTGGGCGCCGCTGAACATCATCGTCAGCCTGATCTGCGGGCGGATCGTGTTTGGCGAGTTCAGCCACCCCACCCCGATGCAGTTGCTGGTGCTCGTCGCAGCGCTGGCGATCATGATCGGCGGAGTCGGGTTGATCGTGCTGGCGAAAGGCGGAACCACCGCGTCGCAGTCGTCGCGGGCCGTCGCCGTCGGATGGCTCGGCGCCATCGCCGCGGGCGTTCTCTGGGGCGTGTACTTCATTCCGGTGAAACTCTCGGCGGTTTCGCTGTGGGTGGCGGCCCTCCCGCTCGCCATCGGGATCTTTGCCGGCAGCGCGCTGCTGCTGCTGCTCGCCGGCGGCGGACTGCGGTTGAGATCGACCGGAGACTATATCCGGGTGACCGCCACGGGATTGCTCTGGTCGATCGGCAATTTCGGGATGCTCGTGCTGGTCGATGAATGGGGCATGGGCCGGGGCTTCACCATCTCCCAGCTGTCGGTCGTGATGAATGCGCTCGTCGGAATCTTTTGGCTGAAAGATCCGCGTCCCCACACCCGCGGCGCGACCCTGACGCTGGCCGGCTGCGCGCTCGCGACGCTCGGCGGCGTCATCGTCGGCAACTTGAAATAGCGCGTCGCGTTCGTTCTCCCGCCAGGTGGAGCCCGGCCTCCCGTTGTCTCCGCTCCAAAGAGTCCGCCACGGGCTGGCGGGCAGCCGGCGAGGCCGTGCCGTTTTCAGACCCGAAGCGGTTCAAACCCCTGCGCATGACCGGCCCGAAGGCGGCGCTGGAGCGGCTCCGGGCGGCGTGCGGCAAACGCGGCTGAACCGGCCGGAGCCGCACCGATTGCGCCGGTGTGCGGCCGCGACGGTCGCATCCCCGCCCGGTGCGTCAGACGCGCAGCGGCCAGGCGCCGGCGGGTTCGGCCCAGTCGTAGGTGACCGTTTGGTCGCCGAAGCCCCACTCCCGCGGCGTGGTCGTGTGCAGCCAGTCAAGCGGCGCGCAGCCCCCGGCCGCGCCGCCGGACAAGGCGGTCTGCATCGCGCGGGCGAAAGCCGCCTTCTGATCGGACGTGACCTCTCGCGGATCGACGGACACGAACAGCGCCGTTCCGCTGCGCGCCACCAGATCGAGCCACTGGCGGTCGAGTTCCCACGGCGTATGCGCGGTGTGCGCGGCGCAGTCGGCATCGATGGCGAAGAACGCACCATGCTGCGGGAGCCGGTACGCCAGCGTGTTGATTCCCATCCGCCGGGTCCGCTCCCACACCCTGCCGGACGTGTCGTCGCCGGCGCGCTGGACCTCGAACAGTCCGGCGCCGAGGTGACCGATCGTGTTGCACCCCAGCAGCACGGCGTCCCCGGCGGCGACGCGCAGCGTGCGGTAGAGGTTCAGGATGATCTCCGCGTTGGTGAGCGACCGGTCGGCGAAGTTCCAGCCGGGATCCGTCAGCTCGGCGCCCATCCCGAAGCCCCAGCGGGCAAACACGTCGTAGGTCGAAAAGTCGTGCTTGATCAGCTCGTAGCCCCACGACCGAACGCGCGCGACGTCGTCGTGGATCAGCTCCAGATTCTCGGGCCGGGTGAGATCGAGGGGTTTCTCCTCCGCGGTGCACGGTCCCGGGCGGAGTCGCCGCGGATCGCCCACCTGCATCAGGGCGGTCGGCCGAATCCAGATCCCCGGGCGCACACCCAACGCTTTCAGATCTGCCGCCAGCGCCGGCATGTCGGGAAATCGCGCCGGATCGCCCGCGGTCCAGGGTCCGCCCGGACAGACCGACCCGGGCGTCCACCCCGCGTCGATCACGCAGTACGGCCGGATCGAATGTCCGCCGGAGAGTTCGGCCAGGAACGCGGCGTCGCGCCGCATCGCGCTGGCGTCGAAATTCCGGCCATAGGCATAGTACCAGTTGTTGTTGCCGCACACCGGCGCGGCGGGCAGCCGCGGCGCCGGGCAGAGCCGGTGGCAAAACCGCCGCAACGCGGCGAGTGGGGGTTCTTCAGGCCCGGCGCGGAACGAAACCAGTCTGGCGGCGACAATCTCGCGGGCCCCGGGCAGAGACGGATTCCCGCCATTGCGGAAGTCCAGCCAGAGCGAAACGCCGTCCCCGTCCACGGTCCAGAAGCAGAGCGCCGCCGGCGGCGTCGCCACACCGGCGAGCAGCGTTTCGCCGGAGCCGGGCAAATGCGCGGCAAAATACCAGGGCATGACGCGTTCGGGCTGGAGGAAGCGCCACTGGAGGTTGCCGTATCCGCGTTCCCATTCGTCGCCGAGGAAAACGGCCCCGCCGGGAAACGGCATTGTCCAGCGCACGACCACGCGGGCCAGCGGGGCGGAGGGGCAGGCCACGCGGATGGTGTCGCCGTCGAGGCGCACCTCCGCCCGGGCGGTCGCGAAGTGCCCGCCGGTCCGCTGCGTGGTTTCCAGCGCCGGCCCGTCATGCTGAACGAAAACGCGGTCGGGCTGCGCCGGTAGCCGCGCGGGCATGGCGGGCACGGGCGGCCGCCGCGCCGGCGAACTACCGGAGGCGGCGAGTGCGTGGGGCGCGGCCGCAAGCGCGACCGAACCGGCGCCCAGCCGGGCGGCGGCACCAAGGAAGGAACGGCGGGTGAAGCTGGGGGAGCGGTTGTTCATCGGGGCGGACAATTGCCACCGGGCACGCGCGGGGCGCCCGGGTGCGGGCGAATCGGATCCGCGAGCGAGCGTTGGCGGAATCGCCCCGAGGGCAATCCAAGCCCGCGGAATCCGGCGGCGGTGGATTCGGCGAGTCGCTCGGGGAATGACGGAGCCGACCGGCAGGAGGGCGACCGATGGGAGGGCTGGAAGAAATCGGGCAGGATTGCCGTAGCCGGACGAATCGGCCGGTGCACGGCCGCGTGTTTCCTCTGACCGAATCATGAGATCGTACCCGTCACTCGGAGACCGGCTCATCCGCGCGGCGGGGCTGGCGCTGGGGCTGACGTGCGCCGCCGGGCAGCAGGTGCTGGCGCTTGGCCAAACGGATCGCGGCGTCACGGTCCGGCGCGATGCCGGCGTGGTCACGTTCAAGGTGCTGGCACCCCATGCGACGCGCGTCGAGCTGTGGCTGTACCGCGCGCCGCTGGGAGCGGACGAGGTATTGGCGCAGCCGATGCAGGCTGACGGCGGCGTATGGCAGGTGGATTTGCCCCTCGGCGTGGTGACCCCAACCGGAGCGCCGTCCGCAATCTATTATGGCTATCGGGCCTGGGGGCCGAACTGGCCGTACGCGCCGGGGTGGACGAAGGGCTCGTCCGTCGGCTTCGTCGCCGACGTGGACCCAGCGGGTAACCGCTACAACCCGAACAAGCTGCTGCTCGACCCGTACGCGCAGGAAGTCAGTCACGATCCGAAGACCCCCGCGCATCCCGGGGACGCGGATTACTGCTCGGGGGCGCAGCGCACGGTCGACACGGGCCGCTTCGCACCGAAGGGGGTCATCGTGCTCGACCAGACCGGCGACACGGGCGCCGCGCCCGGCCGGCCGTTCAAGGACGACATCATCTACGAAGTCCACCTGCGCGGGCTGACCGAAAACGACCCCTCGGTTCCCGCCACCGAGCGCGGCACCTATGCCGGCGCGGCGGAGAAGGCGACGGCGCTCCAACAGCTCGGCGTCACGGCGTTGGAGTTCCTGCCGGTCGCGGATTTCCAGAACGACACGAACGACCTGGTGGCGTCGACCGACGGCGACAATTACTGGGGCTACGATCCGAACGCGTATTTCGCCCCTGACCGCCGGTATGCGGCCGACCGCTCGCCGGGCGGCCCGATGCGGGAGTTCCGCCGGATGGTGAAGGCCTTTCATCAGGCCGGGCTCAAGGTCTACGTCGACGTGGTGTTCAACCACACCGGCGAGGCCGGCGTCAGCGCCGACGGCACCACGGGCGTGATTCTGTCGCTGCGGGGGCTGGACAACGCCACGTATTACGAGCTCACGGCGGACGACCGGAATTACTGGGACATCAGCGGCGTCGGCGGGGCGCTGAATCTCGCCAACCCCGACGTGCGACAGTTCGTGATGGACTGCCTCGACTACTGGCACCGCGTCATGGGCGTGGACGGATTTCGTTTCGACCTCGCGGTGATCCTGGGCAACTCCGTGGCCGAGGGCGGATTCGCGTTCGACAAGCTCGACCCGAAGAACGTGCTCAATCGCGCCGTCCGGGAGCTGCCGGAGCGGGACGGGGCCGGCGGCGCCGGGGTCGACCTGATTGCGGAGCCGTGGGGCGCGCAAGGGGGCGACGTGTATCAGTTCGGCCAGTTCCCGCTCGGCTGGGCGGAGTGGAACGACCATTTCCGCGACACAGTGCGCGGGCTGCAGAACGAGCTCGGCAACGAGACGATTCCGCTGGCGAGCCTGGCCGATCGCATGAGCGGGTCGGCGACGGCGTTTCAGGACGACGGCCGGAAACCGTACGACTCGGTGAATTTCGTGGTGGCGCACGACGGGTTCACGCTGCGCGACCTGTATGCGTACAACCAGAAACGGAACGATCAGCCGTGGCCGTTCGGCCCCTCGCCGGGCGGCACGGACAACAACCGGTGCTGGGACCAGGGGGACGATCCGGCAGCGCAACGGCAGGCCGCCCGCACGGGGTTCGCGCTGGCCCTGGCGGCGGCGGGCGTGCCGATGATCACCGGCGGGGACGAACTCTACCGGACCCAGTACGGCAACAACAACGCGTACAACCTCGACAGTGAGAAGAACTGGATCGATTACGCGGACGGGAAAAACTATCCGCACTTCTGCGCGTTTGCCCGCGGGCTGATCCAGTTCCGCCGCGCGCATGCCGCGCTCCGCCGGGCGGAGTTCTTCGACGGCCATGACCACGATGGCAACGGGCTGAAGGACATCGAATGGCTGACCGACGGCGGTGGGGATCCCGACGCGGCCTATCTGACGAGCCCGGCGAACCATTTCCTCGCGTGGCGCATCGACGGCGAAGAAGGCGGGGACGTCGTGCGCTCGCTGTACTTCGCGTACAACGGATGGAAGGACCCGGTGACGGCGACGCTGCCGCCCACCGCGCCGGGCAAGTCCTGGTACCGCGTCGCGGATACGGCCGCCTGGATGGAGGACCAGGACAACATCCGCCGCCCCGGACAGGAAGACCAGCTCACGGCGCCGACCTACACCGTCAACGCCCGCTCCGTACTCATCCTGATCGAGCGTTGAACGGAGGCGGCCCCGAACGGCGGCCGCGGCGTTCAGGTGAAGCCCAGCACGGGATGGGGCTCGTAGAGCTCCTCGAGGGCTGCGACTTCCTCCGTCGTGAGGTGCAGCGCGAGCGCGGCCGCGGCATCGTCGAGGTGATGGGGCTTGGTCGCGCCGACGATGGGCGCGGTGATGAATGGCTTCCCGAGCAGCCACGCCAGCGCGACCTGGGCCGGGGGGACGCCCCGCCGGCCGGCGACCTCGCCCAGCCGGTCGACCACCTTGCGATCGCCCGCCTCGGTGCGGAGGTACATGCTGTTGCCGAACTGGTCGGTTTCCGAGCGCTTCGTGGTTTCCGCCTTCCAGGGCCGAGTCAGCCGGCCGCGCGCGAGCGGACTCCACGGAATGACGGCGATGCCTTCGGACCGGCACAGTCCCATCATCTCGCGCTCCTCCTCGCGATAGAGCAGGTTGTAGTGGTTCTGCATCGAGACGAAACGCGTCCAGCCGTGCCGGTCCGCCAGGTACAGGGCCTTCGCGAACTGCCAGGCATGCATGGAGGAGGCGCCGATATAGCGGACCTTTCCCGCCTTCACCACGTCGTGCAGCACCTCCAGCGTTTCCTCGATCGGCGTTTCGTAATCCCACCGGTGGATCTGGTAAAGGTCGACGTAGTCCGTGCCGAGGCGGCGGAGGCTTTCGTCGAGCTCATGCAGGATCGCCTTGCGGGAGAGACCGCGGCCGTTCGGCTCGTCGCGCATCACGCCGTGGACCTTGGTGGCGACCACGACGGACTCGCGGCGCGTGTTTTTCTTCAGGAAACGACCGAGCACCTCCTCGCTGACGCCGCTCGAGTAGACGTTGGCGGTATCGAAGAAGTTGATCCCGAGTTCGAGCGCATGGCGCAGGAACGGCTGGCTCTCCTCCTCGTTGAGCGTCCAGGCATGCCGGCCGCCGGCGAGCTTGCCGGTGGCCGGCGCGCCGTAGCTCATGCACCCGAGGCAGAGACGTGAGACTTTGAGTCCGGTCTGGCCGAAATTGACGTATTCCATGGTGATGGTGGTGTTGCCCCGGGGCGGACGACCCCGCCCGGTTGCCGCACGATGAGTCGATTGCCCTCGGGCACAAGCGCGCCGGATCGGAACCGCCGCGGCGCCACGGCGGAAGCGAAGCGCGGGCTCGCGCTTCCTTGCGATCAACGACGCGGATGCGCCCTGGCCCGGAAATTTTCCGAACGAGAGTGTGGCAGCGTCCGAATTTCCGTCCGCCTGCGACGGAGCGACTTCGTCGCGACTAGCCCCGACAAAGTCGGCCCGGAGGGCGGATTTTTCGCGATGTTCGCGAAATATCCGGGCTAGCCTTGCGGCGCGGGACGGCTTTCCACCGGCGCGGGCGGCCGGTGCAGCGCCTCGCGGAAAAATTCGCCGCTGGGCGTGAGCTTGAATCCGTCGAAGGACGTGAGCAGCCGCGGACCCCACTCCGGATCGAAGCACCAGGCGACCCAGCCGATGCCGCGCTGCTCCAGGTAGCGGGTGATATGATTGCCGTAATGCGCGTCGTCGACCGGCTCGCCGGGTTTCACGTCGAAGCCAAACTCGGTGGCGAGCATCGGATACCGGTCAGCGACGAATCCGAAGTCCTCCTCCCATTTCGGCTCCCACGGCCGAGTGCGCTGGTGCTCGTACGGGTGCACCGTGTAGCCGATGCCGTCGGCGCGCACCGGCTCGCGCCGGACTGCCGTGAGGTCGTAGGCCCAGTCGAAGCCGGCGACGAGCGGAATTGCCTCCTGATCGAAGAACCGGATCACGCCGATCATCCGCTCGTTGAGCTTCCGCCACTCCGGCCAGGTCATGCCGTCGAGCAGGCCGCGGATGTGGGCGGGCTCGTTGAACAGGTCATAGAACGCGACCGTGTGATCTCCCTGGAAATGCCCGGCGATGGTCCGCCAGAACGTCAGCGTTTCCGGCACGGAAGTATCGTACATCGGCGCCTGGAACATCCCGCTCTGGAGGTTGCCGATCGAATGCCAGTCGATGATCACGTAAAGGCCGAGCTCCGTGCACCAGTCGACCGCCTGGTCGAGGAGCGCGAGGTAGGCGTCGGCGCCGCGCTCGCGCCAGGCGATCGGATGCACCGGCAGCCGCACGATGTTCGCGCCGAGCGCCTTCACCGCGACGAACAGTTCCCGGTTCCACCGGCCCTCGCCGGCGAGTTTGTCCGGGTCGGCCACCGCCACGCCCCGGAACAGCACCGGCTCGCCCGCGGGGTTGACGAAACGGTTCCCCTTGACGGTGATTCGCGGCAGCGCCTTCGCATTCGGTCGCGCCACGGGATGCGGGTGCCAGTCGGCGCTGGCCTGCCACCAGTGTTTGGCGGTCGGGGCGGCGTTGGAGGTCGGATCGGCGGCAGATGCGCGAAGCACGACGCATCCGAGCACGACTATCGTAACGAGGAGGGATTTCATGGGGACGGGGAACAGCGGCGGCGCAGCAATGCGCCGGGCGGCCGGTCTCGCGCAGGTCTGACGAGCCGACCCGGAAATGGTTGCTGCGCCCGCGTTCGGTGGGACTCAGACCCGCAAAAAGATCCGGCGCCGGTACAGCGGCGCGAACAGCAGCACCATCAGTCCGGTGAACACAACCGCCGCGGCCAATGAGGCGGTGTCCGGCGGGAGCCATAAACCGAAGGCCCGCTCATACGCCCACTGGCGCATCGACGAGCTGCCCGGCGCCCATTGGTGGCCGAGGATGTCTGCGAGCAGCTCCGACGCCGCGTAGGCCGCCAATGCATTTGTGCCGAGCACCAACGCCGGCACGAGACCCCGCCGTACCCGTCCCCATTCGACGATGGCATACACCACTCCGAACCCCACCAGGCTGATGCCGCCACTGAACAGCGCGAAGGTGCTCGTCCAAATCCGCTTGTTCCACGGCAGCCATGGGCTCAGCGCCCACCCGGCCAGGGCCAGCGCCGCGCCCACGCCGAGCAGCCCGAGCGTCCGGGCCACCTCGCTCCGCGGCCGGCGCAGCCACTCGCCCGCGAGCAAGCCAAACAGCGTTGCAGTCACGGCGGACATCGTCGACAGCAGCCCTTCCGGGTCGTAGGTCACGCCATGCCCGGGTGTGGTGCCCTGGTCCCACAGGTGTGCCGGGCTGAACACGACCCGATCGAGGTAAGCGGGCAGGCTTCCGAGGGAGTCCAGCCGCCCCGCGCCAAACCCCGGCACCGGGATCCAGGCCAGCGCGGCCCAGTACGCCGCAAGCAGGACTGCCGCCACCGCGGCGATCGCCACGCACCGTCGGCGCACCCGCCTTTTGTCCGAATCTCCGGCCGCCGCCGGGCCCGCGAGCGCAAGCCACCCGAGCCCGGCCGCGGCGACGCACACCGCGATCCGCTGCAGGACGCCCGGAAACCGGAGCGTGCGCCAGTGCCCGTCGGGCACCGCGTTCAGCGCGAGCCCGATCACGAACAGCAGCCCGCAGCGGACCAGCAGATGCCGCGCGAGCCGGGCGCGCGTCGCCCCACGAGCCCGCCGGGCGGCGAACGAGAACGGCATCGCCACGCCGGCGATGAAGAGGAACGTCGGAAAAATCAGGTCGGTCGGCGTCACGCCCATCCAGGCGGCGTGCTGGAGCGGCGGGTACACGTGGCTCCACGAGCCGGGGTTGTTCACCAGGATCATCGCCGCGACGGTCAGCCCGCGGAACACGTCGAGGGAGACCAGCCGCCCGGCCGGGGCGGCGTCCGCCGCCGGAGGCATCGGCTCGGTGACCACGGCACGATCCCGGCAGTGCGAGGCCCGGTTGACAACCGGTTTCGGCCGGTGCCGGCGGGTGCGCGCCGTGGCGCGACGCTGCAGCTGACGGGCCCCGGCCGGCGACACCGCAGCCCTGGCCGTCGCGCTACGCCGCGCTCGAGGCGGCCCAGAGATTGATGCCGCCGTCCTTCGCGTACCGGTCGATCTGCGACAGCTCCTCGGGCGAGAAACCCGGGGTGCGCAGCGCGGCGACGCAGTCGTCGATCTGCGAGACCCTGCTCGCGCCGATCAGCGCGCTCGTCACCCGCCGGTCCCGCAGGACCCAGGCGATCGCCATCTGCGCGAGCGTCTGGCCGCGGGCGCGGGCCAGTTCGTTCAGCGCACGGATGTTCGCGAGGTTCTGCGGCGTGAGCAGGTCGGCGCTGAGCGAGCTGTTCTCCTTCACCCGGCTGTCGGCGGGCTGGCCCGCGAGGTACTTGTCGGTCAGCATGCCCTGCGCAAGCGGGGAGAACGCGATGCAGCCGATCCCCTCCGCCTCGAGCGTGGCAAGCAGCCCGTCGGTCTCGACCCAGCGGTTCAGCATCGAGTAGCTCGGCTGGTGGATGAGGCAGCGGTCGCCGAACTCCCGCAGGAGCGCGCTCGCCTCTTTCGTGCGCCGGCTGTTGTACGAGGAGATGCCGACGTACAGCGCCTTGCCGGATCGCAGCGCCTGATCCAGCGCCCCCATCGTCTCGTCGAGCGGCGTGTCCGGGTCGAAACGGTGCGAATAGAAGATGTCGACGTAATCGAGCCCGAGGCGGCGCAGGCTCTGGTCGAGGCTGGCGGTGAGGTATTTCCGGCTGCCCCACTCGCCGTACGGGCCGTTCCACATCCCGTAGCCGGCCTTGGTCGAGATCACGAGTTCGTCCCGCAGCCCGGCGAAATCCGTCCGCAGGATCTCGCCGAAATTCCGCTCCGCCGAGCCGGCGGGCGGCCCGTAGTTGTTGGCGAGATCGAAATGGGTGATGCCGAGGTCGAACGCCCGGCGGCACATCGCCCGCGCGTTATCGACCGACGTGGCATCGCCGAAGTTGTGCCAGAGCCCGAGCGAGATCGCCGGCAGCCGGAGGCCGCTTTCTCCGCAACGGTTGTAGGTCATCGATCCGTACCGGTTCTCCGCGGGGACGTAGGTCATGGCCGTGACCTATCGCGGGATTCTACGCCGCCAACAAGCCTGTTTCTCGGCCGGCAAGCCATCGCGTTCGGCGCGCGCGGCTCGCGCCGCGCCGGTCACCGCAGGCCGGAGACAGCAGGCACATCCGCGCGCCCGGATTAGTCGGCGTCGTAGACTTCCACGAGCACCACACCCGAATTCCCGTTCCTGCCGCTCGCCACGAAACTGTACACGCCGGGCGGCAGAGTCAGCAGCAGCGCCGACGACGTTGTGTCGGTGCCCGCCAGGGGTGTCGCCCCCACCCGGGCGGCTGTCGCCACGATCTCGTCCGCATTCGAGTTATCCGTCCAGTTGTCGTTCGTGGCGATGACGGCGTTTGCCTGCCGCGCGTCGTGCACCTCGATCACCGGATCCTGCAAGACCTCGGTCGCGCCGAGCCCCTGAGTCGCCAAGGTCGGCCCCACGCCGCGGATGAGCAGGTGCTTCGGTGAATTTCCAGTCACCACAAACCCGCCGATCGCAACGCTGTTTCCCGTCGCCGCGTAAGCCCGGGTCGCGATGTTGACCAACCGTGCCCCCGGGGTGCCCACATCGGCATCGTAGACTTCGACCAAAACGACACCCGGGCCGGCGCCTTTGCCGTTCACGATGAACGTGTACACGCCGGCGGGCAGCGTCAGCAGCTTGGCGGACGACGTCGTATCGGTTCCAACCAGCGCCGCGGCACCGATGCGCGCAGAGGTGGAGGTGATTTCTGCGGCATCCGCCTCGTCGCCCCAGTTGTCGTTCGTGGCGATCACGACGTTGCCGTGGCTGGCATCATGCACCTCGATCGCAGGGTCGACCAGCAGGTCAGCGGCCGGAATACCCTGCGAGGCAAGTGTCGGGCCGACGGCGCGGACCAGCACGCGCTTCGATCCCTGCCCCGAGATGACGAAACCGCCGATCGTCACGGCATTGCCGCTGCCGCAGAGCGCCCGGGTTGCGATGTCGGCGAAATGCGATGTCGCGGCGACGGATTGCGCGAACCCGGCGAAGCGGATGCTGCCGGGCACGTCGGCGGAAACGCGCGGGGTCGTTCCGAGGGCCATCGCGGCCTGCGCATGGGCTGCTGGCGTGAGCGTCGCGCTGACGGAGCGCGCGTTCGGGTCCACGGTCAGGGCCAGCCGACCGCCTGTGTCCGTGGTCAGCGTCGCCGAACCGGAGGCGTCGAGCACGCCCCGTGCGCCATCGACGACACTGTGTGTCACAACGACGGCCTGCATGTCGCCGCTGTAGCCGACCACCAGGTACAAGTTCCCCGATTCTGTGCCCAAGGCGCTTGCCGTGTAGAACTCGCCGGAAAGGTAAGTCAGCGCTCCACTACGGGGAAACCCGCCGGTCAGCGTTTCTCCAATCTCCACCAACTCCGCCGCAACCGGCCGGACACCTTGGCTCGGCGCCGTGATCGCACCACTCAGGGTGAGCGTCCTGCCCGCCGCTCCGGTTGAGGCGCCCGCGCTAAGTTCCGGACAAACCACGTTGAAGGTGCCGTCGGCATCAATCTCCAGTTTCTGCGCGATCACCGTCCCCCTCGAGGGCAGATACGCGATGAATCTTGATGGAGCCCCGACGTATAGTGCCCAGGTGCCGCCATGGGCGAACGTCCCGAAATAGCCGCCGGTATATGCAATGGAGGGTGCCACCTCGAGCAGCGCTGAGTCGCTCCATGTCCCCGTGCCGACGGCAGGGGTCGCCAGGCAGCGGTATCGCCGGCCATTCATATCCGGCGTTGCACCTGTGACCATCAGCGTCACCGTCGTTGCGCCGGAGTGATGTTGGTCGTTCGCCACCGTCGTCCAGGTGAAACCGTCGTCGCTCTCATACCAAGCGAACGTCGGCATCGGAGTGGCGTACGCCAGGAACGTGAACGTCGCCATGCCCCCGGGCACCACCTCCTGCATCACCGGTTGCGACTCGATCCGCAGCGGCAGCATCGCGACGGGATTGACCACCAGCGTTACCTCTGCCGAGATGCTCGCCTTCGCCGGGTCCGAGGGCCTGAACGTGACTCGCAAGACATGGCTGCCCTCCGGCAGCACCGCTCCGAAGCCGGGACTGTATTCCAAGCTCCCGGGCTCGCGCACCTTCGCGTTGAGCTGGGCGTCGGTCAAGGACGTGCCATAATCGATTGGGGCGGGTTGCGCCCAGGTAATGATCGCTGCAGGGTCCGTCACGGTGATGCCAACCACCTCATAAAAAGCGGTTGTCGAGTCGCCGCCGGTCGGAGTGAAAGTCACCGCCAGTACGGACCAACTCTGATCAATCTGGGTGCCCGAAGGCGGATTGTAGACGAATGTACCCTCCACATTTGCCGTGGCGTTCAGCTGCACATCGGAAAGCACCGTTCCGGCCAGCATTGCCGGCGGCGGTGACCAAGCTACCTTCACGGGTACGCCCTTGCGAATCGTGCAATCCTTGCGATCGGTGACGTAGACCGCCCCCGCTTCGTCGAAAGCGAGCGCACCGGGGCCGTGGAAACGCGATACGTTCCTCGGGCCGTCCGCACTGCCGATTTCGCCCATGGCTCCTCCCATCGGGGCAATCCCACCGTCCGCGAGCTTGAAAACGAGGCTCATGTCCGGATTGGCGACGCACAGAGCACCTTCACCATCGAACGCGAGGCCGCCGGTGTACCCAAGTCTGGGGACCGTGGTCACAGTCCCATCCGGGGTGATTTTGCGCACGATCGAATTATCCGAGTCGTCGACGTACACGTTATGTTGCCCGTCGATCGTCAGCGAATGCGGATTGGAGAACCGCGCCGCCGCTCCGACTCCATCGGCCCGACCGGCCTGCAGAGCCGCACCAGCAAAGGTCGTCACATCTCCGGAGGGCGTGATCTTTCGAATCGTAGAGTTGGACGTATCCGCAACGTAAATTGTACCATCGGTGTCGACGGCCACGCCATACGGAGATTGAAATCCCGCCGCCGGCCCGGTGCCATCGGCAGAGCCACCCCCGCTGCTCACCGGCGTGCCAGCCAGCGTGCTGACCTCGCCCGCCGGCGAAATCTTTCGGATCGTACTATTGCCCCGGTCCGCGACGTACACGTTTCCCGCCTCATCGACTGCCACGCCGGAAGGGAAACGGAATGTCGCGGCCGCGCCGACACCATCGACGCTTCCGGGCTGGCCGGCAGATCCGGCGATCGTCGTGACGTAACCGTCCGCTGCAATCCGTCGAATCGTGTGGTTCGCTGCGTCGGCGACATAGATGTTTCCAGTGCGGTCGACCGCGACGCCCCACGGCTCGGCGAACCGCGCCGTCACTCCGGGACCGTCCGCCGTGCCGGACTGCCCCGCCGCCCCCGCCAAGGTGGTGAAGATGTAATTCGGTGGGGTCGCGCGGAGCATCGAGGCGGCCGTCAGAGCGACGGCCACGGGAACACAACGAACTATGCTGCAATGCAGGACAATACGTAACGAATACATTACGGGACGATGAGTTGAAGCTGAGTTCTTCGGACTTTACGCGAGTTCTCGCAACTCGTGTATAGCAAACGCACGGTGCGCGAGACAGCCGCACATCGCGTCGGCGGTGCATCAGTCCGTGAACGTGCGGTGGAAACCCGTCGCGCCCAACCCGGAGGAGACGGCTAATCTGCCCGCGCGACATCATGGATTCACACCTGCAGATTCGTCTCGGCGATCCGGGCGCGGATCGAACCGACCGAAAGCGTATCCGCGGCGGCCGTCCGGCGGTTCAGGAACCGGGGCGCCGGCAGGCCCAGCCGCGCCAGGCGATACTGCAGGCCGACGCCCAGGGTGCCGAAGCCGTAGATCACACTGCGCCGGAAATCGATCGAGGAGGCCTCGGCGAAATATTTCGTCGGGCACGAGATCTCCGCGATCCGGAAGCCCCACGCGTGACATTGCACGAGCATCTGGTTGTCGAAGACGAAGTCGTCCGAGTTGGCCAGGAGCGGCAGCGTCTCGAGCACGCGCCGCGAAAACGCCCGGTAGCCCGAATGGTACTCCGAGAGCTTCTGCCCGATGAGGAGATTCTGGACGAGGGTCAGCCCGCGGTTCGCCACGTACTTGTAGCGCGGCATCCCGCCGGCCATCGCCCCGTGGCCCAGGATCCGCGACGCGATCGCCACGTCGTACACCCCCGAGGCGACCATGTGCGCCATCGCCGGCACGAGCCGCGGCTCATACTGGTAGTCGGGATGCAGCATGATGACCAGGTCCGCTCCGGTCTCGAGCGCGAGCGCATAGCAGGTCTTCTGGTTGCCGCCGTACCCGTGGTTCCGGCCATGGAAGGCGTAGCGCACCCCGAGCTCGCGCGTGACGGTTCGCGTTTCATCGGTGCTCGCATCGTCGACCACGATGATTTCATCCACGACCTGGCGGTCCAGCCGCTCGAGCGTCGGTGTCAGCGTCCGCGCCGCGTTGAAAGCCGGCAGGACCACGCAGACTTTCGCACCCTGGATCACGCAACCAAAACCGTTGCCGGAAGGGCCGGCACCTGCAAGCACTCACCGGCATGACCGCTGTCCCGGCCGACCGCGCCGCTCCCGGCAGGCTTCGCCGCCTGCTTCCGGGCGCGCTGCTTTTTCTCGTCGTGGCCGGGGTGTTTCTGCCGGCGGTCACGCATGAGTTCATCCGGTACGACGATCCGGCGTACATCACGGAGAACCCGCATGTGACGAGCGGCCTGAGCTGGGCGAACGTCCGGTGGGCTTTCACCAGCATCGAGGCGTCGAACTGGCATCCGCTGACCTGGATTTCGCACATGGCGGACTGCCAGCTCTTCGGACTCTGGGCGGGCGGGCATCACCTCACGAGCGTGCTCCTGCACGCGCTCAACACCCTCCTGCTTTTCCTCGCCCTGCGACGGATGACCGGCGCGCCCTGGCGCAGCGCCCTCGTCGCCGCCCTGTTCGGGCTGCATCCGCTGCACGTCGAGTCGGTCGCCTGGGCCGCGGAGCGCAAGGACGTGCTCAGCACGACGTTTTGGATGCTGACGCTGTGGGTGTACGCCGTCCGCGCGGAGCGCACCCGCGGCGCTGCCGCCACCGGTGGAGGGATTTCCGGCGCCCTGTCCGCCACGCCGCGTGGCTGGGGCCTCTACCTGCTGGCGCTCGGGGCCTTCGCGCTCGGACTGCTGTCGAAGCCGATGCTCGTCACGCTGCCCTGCGTCCTCCTGCTCCTGGATTTCTGGCCGCTGCGGCGGTGGCAGGAGTCCGACGCGGCCGGGCGCCGGGGACTGGTTCTCGAAAAGCTGCCGTTCTTCGCACTCTCGGCCGTCGCGAGCGCGATCACGGTGTACGCGCAGCATCACGGCGGGACGGTGGCGTCGGTCGAGGACTTTTCGCTGCCGGTGCGGGTGGGCAACGCGCTGCTTTCCTATCTGCATTACCTGGGACAATGCTTCGTCCCGGCGAACCTCTGCGTCTTCTATCCCGACTTCGCGCGGCAACCTCCGCTCTGGCAGGTCGGGCTGGCCTCCGCGCTGCTGGCCGCGGTGACGGGACTGGCCGTCGCGTGGGTCCGCCGCCGGCCGTACCTGTTGACGGGCTGGCTCTGGTTTCTCGGCACGCTCGTGCCGGTGATCGGGCTGATCCAGGTCGGCGGCCAATCGAGGGCCGACCGGTACACGTACGTGCCGCTGGTTGGAGTCTTCATCATGATCGCGTGGTCGGCCGACGAAGCGCTGGCCCGGCTGCGCGCGGGGCGCGGACTGCGCTGGGGACTGGCCGGCGCGTTGCTGGCGACCCTGGTCGCGCTGACCTCGCGGCAGCTGAGCACCTGGCGCAACGGCACGACGCTCTTCCGCCATGCCGTCGCGGTGACGGCCGACAACTGGGTGGCCCACTACAACCTGTTCATCGCGCTGGCGAAGACCTCGCCGGCCGAGTCGCAGGCCGAATTCCAGGAGACGATCCGGATCCTCGCCGATTTCGCCGGCGGCTACGAGCAGCAGGGGATTGAGCTGGCGCGGCTCCCCGGGCGGCAGGCGGACGCGATCCAGAAATTGCGCACGGCGATCCGGATCATGCGCACCCTGCCCGGTCCGCACTACCACCTCGGCATCGTGCTGGCGCAAATCCCCGACCGGGTGCCCGAGGCGATCGAGGAATTCCAGACCGCGGTGCAGCTCGAGCCGGGATTCGCGGACGCCCACTTCCGGCTGGCCGAACTGCTGGCGAAGATCCCCGCGCGGACGGACGACTGCATTGCGGAATACCAGGCGGTGCTCACGCTCGACCGCGACGCGTGGCAGGCCCACTTCCAGCTCGGGCTCGTGCTCACGCGGATCCCCTGGCGCTCCGGCGAGGCGCTGATGCATTTCGAGGAAAGCCTCAGGCTCAAACCGGATTTCGAGCCGGCGCGGGAGATGGTCGAGAAGCTGCGCAGCGTCGGCCCGTGAGCGGCGCTGTCGGCGCCGAACGGATACCGCAGGCGCGGGCGATCCGGGCCGATCGGACGAGGGCGGGCGCAAGGCAGAAGGGATGAACCCCTGATGCCCCCAGCGCACGGAACCGGAAGGTGGCGACGCAAAGAAGACGATCGAGGTGGAACTGGAATGCGGTTGGTCCCGGTGGCGCCTCTCCTATGTGCTTCGCCGCCGGTCGGTGCAGGCTGTCGGACTTTGGCGGCTGGTCCCCGTGGCGCCGGTCGGCGACCAGCGAGCGCAAGTCGCGGGTACTTCGCCGCCCGCCGGTCGGAGACCGGCGCCACCTGGCTGGCGACTTCGGCTGCATTACTAGACCGCGGATCACACCGATGGAGGGACGACCTCCGTGTCGTCTGAGAACGTCGAGCGACGTTCGCGGACCGGACGGAGCCGGTCCCTCCACCCCGGGACCTGATTGTCGCCGGTCATCGGATCGCGGCGTAAAGCCATCTACAACCGGAGGCATTGCAGACCGCGCACGAGCGGAAATGCGACCTCCGCCTGCTGGAATGGAGGGACGACCTCCGTGTCGTCCGCGAATATCGAGCGACCTTCGCGGGCTGCAGGTAGGAGCCTGCTTGCAGGCGATGGCCTTGTGCAAGGCGGTCCGAAGTGTGGGGCGTCGCAACGCGGATCGGATCGCCTGCAAGCAGCGCGGATCGGATCGCCTGCAGCGAGGCCGGCGGCATCAGACCGAAGCGTTGAAAGCATCTGACGCCGGAGTCGAGTGACCCCGGCCGGCCGGCGCCGGCGCGTTCAGTCCTGATCGTCGTGGCCCTCCCCTGCTTCGGACGCATTCCTGAACAGGTCCGAGTAGTCGTGGTTGCCAGCGGCGTCGCTCGCGGTCTGGCCCAGCCACGGATGTCCCTGCTTCGGCCCGACGCGGAAGATTTCCTGCAACGTGATCACGTCCGAGGAGTGCGTGTAGGTGAGGCTGTCGTTGTGGTAGGCGTGGCCCTTGGCGAGCGGGGAAATGACGATTTCCATGACGCTGTGGTGATAGTCATCCGGCGTGGTATCGGCCGAGTTCTGGCGTTCGCTCTCGTCGTTCCAGATGACGATCATGCCATCGTGCTGGTAGGCCTTCGACGCCATGATCATCGGAATCACGGTGCGCAGGAAGTTGTCGCCCTGCGCGACATTGGCGGCATCGCCCATGTAGTGCACGCCGTTGTAGGTGAAGCCGCCCGCCAGCGACGTGTGCATGTCGTTGTACTGATCGGGCGTGATCAGGTTGTAGCGGCCAACGCTGTTGTGCGCGAGGTCGACCTCCAGCGCCTCGAGCGGGAGGTAGTGGTGCCGCTGGGGATTCGACGCGCTGTAGTCGGGGGTGGTCGTCGTGCCGCCGTTGGTCGCGGTGAAGAACAGATGCCCATCGTGCTTCGGCGCGAAGTTGTACTGGTGACTGCCGTTGTACGGGTTGGCGTAGGCGGCGGCCGTGCCGCTGAAGCCCGAAAGCGGAACCGTCCACTGGGCCGGCGGCGCCACCATATTCGTCAGGCTGTTCGCGTCCGGGTGGTTGATGGCGCCCGATCCCGGCACCAGATCGATGTCCTCGAGGTACGACCGCCAGGGCTGGCGCCGCTGCTGGAGCAGGCTGCTGACGGTCGGCCCGGCGAAGACATTGCCGGCGGGATCGGCCGTGTCCTTGTACGGATCGGCATCGCCGGCGACGCCGAAATTGCTTCCGCCCTCCTGCCAGAGGTAGTTCGGCTCGGAGGGATGGATGCCCGGGTTCACGCCCGAAGGCGTCGCCAGGACGTTGTAGCAGTTGTTGGTGTAGGAAACCTGCCGCGACATCGGACTGTTCGGATCGACCAGACTGTTGATGAAGGGAGCCGCCGGGTTGCCCTTGATCTGTTCGATGCCGCTGGCGGGGGACGTATCCACGTTTCCGTTCGGCTGGATCCAGTTGTGGTTTTCCATCGTGACGTAGAACACGGTGCCGACGTGCTCGAGCGGTGCGGCGGCCATGGCGGTCGCCGCGGAAAAACAGCTGGCACCGGCGAGGAGGAACGAGAGCGAAGGAGGCATTTTCATGGAGGGATCCGGGGGTGGTGGTCCGGGCGCGTTGACGTTTCACACGCGCGCAGCCGGCGAAGACGCCGCGAAACACCCGACCGAAAATCGGCGACCGATTCGGCCGGCAACGGAAATCGGCGGCGTCGCCGGATTGTTGCCGGGCCGAAACACCGGCCCGGCGAGGACGCCGGGTTCGGCCGGCTCCGGCGAGCCCGGCTACATCGTGCGTGGCGATATTCGAGGAAGCCTGAATCGGTCAGCCGGGACGCGGTTGGTCGAGCATGGCGCGGTACTCGGTGGGAGCCATGCCGACGTAACGCTTGAACATGCTGTTGAACTGGGGGATCGAGCCGAAGCCCGCGGCGAACACCACCTCCGAGATCCGCAGTCCGCGGTCGACCAGCAGCGCCTTGGCCTTTTCCAGCCGCACGCGGGTGACGTAGTCGGTCAGCGTCATGCCGGTGGCGCGCTTGAAGAGCTTGCAGAAATAGAACCGGCTCACCCGCACGTGGGCGACCACCTGGGCCAGCGTGATCGGCTCGTCGACGTGAGCCTGCACGAACGCCTTGGCGCTGGCGACCGCCGGCGGCTCCTGCGTCGAGGCGGCGATGATCTGGCGGCCCGCGAAGTCGGCGAGGAACTGCGCGAAGACGTGCAGGAGCTGCACGATCGCCTCGAACCGGTCCGCGTTCACGACCGGCGTCTCGAAATACGCCTGCCGCAGCGCCGCCTGCCAGCGCATGTCGGCCGGCGCGCCGAGCATCTGCACGACGAGCGCGAAGTCGCGCTCCGTCGGCTGCCGGCGGAACACCTGGCCGCTGAACAGCGTCGCCACATGCCGGCCATCGAGCACGACCGGCACCGCGACGTCGGTGAGACCCGCGAAACACGCGATCTGCTGCGCTCCGCCGCCCGGCGCCGGACCGCGCGGCGCCCGCCCCAGCGCCGCGACGCACGCCGCACAGCCCGCCGGGTTCGCCGTCGCAAGAACGCAGAATGGATTCTCATCCGGCCCCCAGCTGCGGCGCTCCCGCGAGGGCTCCGGCGGCATCACTTTGAGCGCCACCCCCGTCGCCTTCCGGAAGGCATCCTCGTAGTACTGGACGATGGGAAGCCGGACGAGATCCGCGAAAGCCACGGCGTTCACGCGCGACGATAGCGGATCTCCACTCGCGCACAAGGGGCGGGGCCAGAATGGGGCCATTTGGCGGCGAAAAACCCGCCGGCATCAGGCGTGAGACTACGCGGCGTAGGTCGAACGACTACATGCCGTCAGGCCTCCGCCGGATGCGCGGGCGGCATGCGACCAATCCACCAGAAGAGAACACCAACGAGCCAGTGGCTGCGTCGCCGCGCGGCTGGTATTCTGGCCGCCGTCATCGACCTGCGCGCCTCCACCTGACCATTCGCACCCTGCGAGTCCGGTTCGGCTGGAGCCCGGCGCCGCACCACGCACCCCATCCATGAAACCGAGCTCCACCTCCCTCCGCCTGGTCCTCGTTGCCGCCGGGCTCGTCCTCACCGCCGGCCGCGCCGCCGCCGGCACCGGCGACGAAAATCTCGATGCGGCGACCAAGGCGCGCATCGAGCGTTTCGAGAAGGGCCCGAAGACGATCGACGTGTCGAACTATCCCGCGCCGATCCGCCAGCGTTACCAGGTGTTCGCGGCCAAGTGCACGCTCTGCCACGCGCTCAGCCGTCCGATCAATTCCGACTTCGTGCTGCCGGACGAGTGGTCCCGCTACGTGAAGCGGATGATGCACAAGCCGGGCTCGAACATCACCCCGACGAGCGCGAAGCAGATCTACGAATTTCTCGCCTACGACTCGAGCGTGCGGAAGAAGGCGATGCTCGACGCGAAGCTCGCCCAGGTGTCGCCGGCCGAGCGCGCCGAGGCCGAGGCGAAGATCAAGGCCCTGCACCAGGAATTCGACGGCAAATAGGCGGCCGCCCGCCACCCCGCCATGCCGGCGACCTTTCCCGTCGAGCTCCCGGACCCCACGTATTTCACGCGGCAGGTGCTCTGCCGCGAGGGCTGCCCGGTCCGCACCGACTCGGGGGCCTACGTGCAGGCGATCGCCGAGGGCCGCGACGAGGACGCCTACCTCATCGCCCGCCGGCCGAATCCGTTCGCCTCGGTTTGCGGCCGGGTCTGCGCCGCCCCCTGCGAGGTGAAGTGCCGCCGCGGGTCGATCGATTCCGCGGTCTCGATCCGCGCGCTGAAGCGGTTCGTGTGCGAACAGTACGGCGTCGAGTCCGGCGCGTTCGAGCTGGGCCGGGTCTATCCCGGGCTCCGCGATCCGCACCGCACGCGGATCGGCGGCGGCCGGAAGGTGGCGATCGTCGGCGCCGGCCCCGCAGGGCTCGGTTGCGCCCACGAGCTCGCGCTGCTGGGATTCGCGCCAACCGTGTTCGAGGCGCAGAACATGGCCGGCGGCATGCTCGTCCTCGGCGTCCCCGAGTACCGGCTGCCGCGCGACGTGGTCCGCGCCGAGATCCAGGCGGTCGAATCGCTCGGCGTGGAGATTCTGCTGAACCAGCGGCTCGGACGCGACTTCTCGCTGGCCGACCTGAAGGCCCGGGGCTTCGAGGCCGTGTTCCTCGGGATCGGTGCCCACCGGTCGCGCGAACTCGCGATCGACGGCGTGCAGAACGACGGCGTCCTCCGCGCGATCGAATTCCTGCTCAACATCAACCTCGGTTTCCGCGTGGGCCTCGGCCGGAAGGTCGTGGTCATCGGCGGTGGCAATGTGGCGTTCGACGTCGCCCGCTCCGTCCTGCGGCGCACCGAACAGACCGCCGGGATGAACGAGGCTGAGCTGCGCGGCGCGCTGCACCGGGCCGCCGCCGCGCTCGAGGAGCTGACCAATCGCGAGAAGGAGCCGCCGGACGAGGTGCGCCTCGCGCTCGACGTCGCCCGGGAGGCGATCCGCAGCGGAGTGCCCGAGGTTCACATGTATTCCCTCGAGGATCTGTCCGAGATCCCCGCCGCGCACGAGGAGATCGCCGAGGCGCAGGAGGAGGGCATCCGGCTGCACACGCACTACGGGCCGAAGCGGATCCTCGGCCGGGACGGAAAGGTCACCGGGATCGAGCTGATCAAGGTGGCCCGCGTCTTCGACGAGAACCGCCGGTTCAACCCGCAGTTCGTCGAGGGCAGCGAGGAGATCGTCGACTGCGACACGGTGGTCCTCGCGATCGGCCAGTCGGCGGACCTGAGCTGGATCCAGCCCGGCGACAACCTGCGGGTGACGCCCCGCGGCGTGCTGCAGACCGACCCGCAGACGATGGCGACGTCGCGGCCCGACGTCTTCGCGGGCGGCGACGTGGCGTTCGGCCCGCGGATCATCATCACCGCGGTCGCCGAGGGGCAGAAGGCCGCCCGCTCGATCGCGCGGTTCCTCACCGGCCGCGATCCCGCGCCGCCGCAGCAGGCCCGCGTGACGATCCTCGACACCGGCCGGTACCGGATGAAGCCCGATTACGAGAAGCTCGTCCGCCAAACGCCGCCCACTCTGCCGCTCGAGCGCCGGATCGGCATCGCCGAGGTCGAACGCACGTATCCGCGCCGCGAGGCGGTGCTCCAGGCCGACCGCTGCCTGAAATGCCACATCGGCACCGTCTTCAACGGTGACACGTGCATCCTCTGCGGCGCGTGCGCCAACGTCTGCCCCGAGTACTGCTTCCGCCTCGTCGACGTCGCCAGCCTGCGCGGCAACGCGGAACTGCAGGCCGCGGTGCTGGCGCGCTACGGCGCGATGCCGGCGGCCGGCGAGCAGGCCGCCATCGTCAAGGACGAGACCCGCTGCATCCGCTGCGGGCTGTGCGCCGTCCGCTGCCCGACCGGCGCGATCACGATGGAGCGCGTCGAGCTGCTGCCCGCCTGATTTCGATGAATGCCCCGTCCTCCACCGAAGACGTCACACGCCGCAGCTTCGTCCAGCTCACGCTCGGCTGGATCGCCGCCGGCTTTGCCGTCGCCGCGAGTTCCGCCGCCGCCGTGCGGTTTCTCGTCCCCAACGTGCTCTACGAGCCGAGCCTGCGGTTCAAGGCCGGGCGGCCCGACGACTTTCCCGACGGCTCCTCACCTTTCTCGAGAACGAGCGCGTGTTCATCGTCCGGCAGGGAGACAAGTTCCGGGCGCTGTCGTCCATCTGCACGCATCTCGGCTGCACGGTCAACCGCGCAAATCACGGCTATCACTGCCCGTGTCACGGCAGCGTGTTCGACGACCAGGGCAGGGTGAAGAGCGGTCCGGCCCCGCGGTCGCTCCCGTGGTTCCTCATCACCCTGAGCAAGGATGGCCAGCTCGCGGTGGACAAGAGCCAGACGGTCCCGGCCGGCAAATACCTCGTCACATGAACGCCTCCCCGCTCCGACGCGCCTGGCAGTGGTTCGTCCGCACGACCGTCGGCCGTTCGATCTTCCGCGTCGGCGTCCCCGCGAGCAATCTCGAGCGTTCGCAGGCGATGATCTCGAGCTTCTTCCTGCACTTCCAGCCGGCGAAGGTGAACCGGCACGCGCTGCGCCCCGGCTACTCGCTCGGCCTCGGGCTGATCTCGCTCTACCTGTTCGCCATCCTCGTCGGCACCGGCGTGCTGCTGATGTTCTACTATGTCCCGAGCACGAACCAGGCCTACGACGTGATGAAGGACCTGCAATTCGTCGTGTCGGCCGGACTGGTCGTGCGCAACATGCACCGCTGGGCCGCCCACCTCATGGTGCTGTTCGTGATGCTGCACCTCTGCCGCGTGTTCTACACCGGCGCCTACAAGCGGCCGCGCGAGTTCAACTGGCTGCTGGGCACGGGACTCTTCCTCGTCACGCTCGGGCTGAGTTTCACCGGCTACCTGCTGCCGTGGGACCAGCTGGCGTTCTGGGCGATCACCGTGGGCATCGAGCATCGCCGGCTACGCCCCGATCATCGGGCCGAAGCTGCAATACCTGCTGCTCGGCGGCCACATCGTCGGGCAGGACGCGCTCACGCGGTTTTACGCCCTTCACGTCATGGTGCTGCCCGTCGCGGCGGTGTTGATGATCTCGGTCCATCTCTGGCGCGTGCGCAAGGACGGCGGGCTGTCGCGACCGGACGAAAACCGGCGACACGGTGCAGCAGCTTCCGCCCGGAGTGCTGCCGACGAACAAGACCTACGGGCTGATGGAGCTCGCGCGCGGCACGACGCCGCTGGTCGGAGTCGATCCCCAGGAAGAGGTGTTCTCGTGGCCGCATCTGGTGTTCCGCGAGGTGCTGCTTTTCCTCGCGGTGCTCGCGGTCGTGCTCTTCCTGGCGATCTTCTGGAACGCGCCGCTCGAGGAGCTCGCGAACCCGGTTTTTCCGCCGAATCCGGCGAAGGCGCCGTGGTATTTTCTCGGGCTGCAGGAGCTGGTCAGCTACTCGGCGTTCTGGGGCGGCGTCGTCGTTCCCGCCGTGCTGGTGATGGCGCTCGTGCTCCTGCCCTACGTCGATCGTTCGCGCGGCGGCGTCGGCCGCTGGTTCGCGCCCGAGCGGCGGGTGGCGAACACGCTCTTTTCGCTCTGCGTCGCCGCCGCCGTCGTCTTCACGGTGATCGGCAGCCTCTTCCGCGGTCCGAACTGGTCGTGGCAGGTCCCCTGGTCGCACCCGCCGGCCGTGGTTCGGGAGGAGGGACGCTGAGATGACGCCTCTCCCCCGCTTCTACGGCTGGTTCACGGCGCTCGGCCTGCTGGTCGGCGCGCTGGTGGTGGTCGCCTACTACAAGGACCAGCACCGCGAGTGGAAGACCTACCAGCAGCGCTACATCGCCGAGGAGCTTCGCCGCGCCACGACGCCGGCGGAGCGGACGCAGGCCGGGCGGATTCCGATCGAGATCCGGCAGATCCTGCTGCCCGAGCTGCACCGGGTGGACCGCTGCACGACCTGCCACCTGGCCGTCGAGGATCCGAGCTACGGCGGATACCCGCAGCCCCTCGCCTATCACCCGCTGCACGCGCAGCATCCGTTCGACAAGTTCGGCTGCACGATCTGCCACCGCGGCCAGGGGCGCGCCACCACCGTGGCCGATGCCCACGGCGCACCGCCGCATTGGGACCAGCCGATGCTGCCGCTGCACTACGTCGAGGCGTCCTGCGGCCAATGCCACCAGGCGGCCGACAACCCCGCCGCGCCCCGCCTCGCGCGAGGCGAACAGCTCTTCAACACCGTCGGCTGCCGCGGCTGCCACAAGCTCGGCGGCATCGGCGGCAACATCGGGCCCGAGCTCGACAAGGTCGGCGCCCGCCGCTCCGCCGACTGGCTGAAGCAGCACTTCGTCTCCCCGGCGGCGGTGACGCCCGGCTCGGCGATGCCGCCCCAGCACTTCAGCGACCCGGATCTCGATGCGATCGTGCTCTTCATGCTCAGCCAGACGGGGGAGACCGCGCCGGGCTATTACGCCTCGATGAAGGTGATCCCGAGCTTCGGTGAGGGCCGGCGGCTCTTCGCGACCAAGGGCTGCATCGGCTGCCATTCGCTCAACGGCCAGGGCGGCAAGGTCGGCCCGGCGCTCGACGACGTCGGCCTGCGCCGTTCGCCGGAGTGGATCATGCAGCATTTCCGCGACCCGCAGCTCGTCACGCCGGGCTCCGTGATGCCGAAGTTCGGATTCACCGAGGGCGAGATCCGCGCCCTGACCGATTTCCTGCTGCACCTCCGGGAGCAGAAGGTGATCCTCGACCTGCCGTCGCAGCTCAGTCCGGTTGAGCGCGGCCGGGCGGTGTTCGCCAAGTACGGGTGCGCCGGCTGCCACGGGGCGGACGGCAAGGGCGGCGTGCCCAACCCGAATGCCAAGACCGCCGAGCAGGTGCCGGCGCTGACGTACGTGGCCGACGGCTACACCAGGGACGAGCTGCAGAAGCTGATCATGAACGGCCAGCGCGAGATCGTGGCGATGGATCCAAAGCGGCCGCCGCCGCCGCTCTACATGCCCGCGTGGCGCGGCACGATCAAGGACTCCGAATACGGCGACCTGGTCGCGTATCTCTTCAGCCTCAAGCCGAAGGGCGAGGACGCCGGATTCTAGCGCCGGCCCGCCGTGCCCGCCCCGCTCCCGACCGACTTGACACCCGACCCAACATGAACTTCCCGCTCCTCTGTTTCCCTGCACCCCGCGTCTCCGCCGCCGCGCTCGCGGCCGCCGCCCTCGCCGCGTTGCTGCCCGCGACGGCGCGGGCGCTGCCCAGCTTCGCCCGGCAGGTGGGTCTGCAATGCACCGCCTGCCACACCGAGTTCCCCGTGCTCAACCAGTTCGGCCGCCAGTTCAAGCTGAGCGGCTACACGGCGATCGCGGAGGACTCGAACTCGATCCCCCTCGCCTTCATGCTGCAGCCCTCGTTCACGCACACCCAGCAGCCGCAGGCCGGCGGGGCCGCACCGGGCTTCAGCGCCAACGACAATTTTGCGCTGACCCAGGCGAGCGTCTTCTACGCGGGGCGGCTGCTCGGGCCCTTCTTCAAATCGGAAAACGGGCTGGCCAACAAGTTCGGCCTCTTCCTCCAGACGACGTACGACGGCGTCGGCAAGACGTGGGCGCTCGACAACACCGAGCTGCGTTTCGCCGACACCATCTCGCTCGGCGGCAAGGACGCCACCTACGGCCTCTACGCGAACAACAACCCGACGCTGCAGGACCCGTGGAACACGACGCCCGCGTGGGGCTTCCCCTTCACGTCGTCCGGCCTCGCTCCCGGGCCCGCCGCCGGCACGCTGATCGACGGCGCCACCGCCGGCCAGGTCGGCGGCGTCGGCGCGTACCTGTACTACAACGACACCTGGTACGTCGACGTCGGCGGCTACCGCACGCTCAGTTACTGGCTGCAGAAAAAGCTCGGGATCGACCCGACCGGGGAGGCGCAGATCACCGGGATGGCGCCGTACTGGCGGATCGCCCACGAGCAGGCCGTCGGTCCCGGCAACTGGGAGCTCGGCACGTTCGGCCTGGCCGCCGAGACGTATCCCGGCCGCGACCCGAGCGCGGGGCATGACCGGATCGTGGACGTCGGCTTCGACACGCAATACCAGTTCTCCGTCGGCGCGAGCGACGTCACAGCGATGGCGTCCTGGATCACGGAACGGCAGCACTGGGACGCGAGCACGGCGCTCGGCAACACGACGAACGCGGCCGACACGCTGAACTCGTTCAAGACGACGATCGCCTACCTCTACGACAAGACCTACGGCCTCGACGTGCAGTACTTCAACGCCTACGGCTCGCACGACGCGCTGCTCTACTCCGGCAGCGCGAACGGTTCGCCGGAGAGCGACGGCTTCGTGTTCCAGGTGAACTATCTGCCGCTGAACAAGCGCGGCGGACCGAAGTTCTGGCCGCGGAGCAACGTCAAGCTCTCGCTCCAGTACGTGCTCTACAACCAGTTCAACGGCGCGCGCACCAACTTCGACGGCGCCGGCGCCAACGCCCGCGACAACAACACGCTCTACCTCGAAGCCTGGGTCGTCTTTTGAACCGCCCGCCGCGGCGCCCGTACCTGTATCCAGTGCCTGGTGGCGGATCAGCCGCCCTTCCGCCGCGGGCCCGCGACTTTCGTGTGCCCCCCGGCGGTTTCCCGAGGGCCGCGCCCGGCCGACTTCGGCGCCGTGTCGTCGTCGGCCATGTGGAACCGGTGCACGATCCGGTGGATGACGGGGGAGAGCACGATGCCCATCGAGCTGAGGAAGACGACGCCGCTGAAGAGCGCGTAGACCGAGGCGAAGAGCTTGGATCCCGTCGTCTGCATCGGATTCACCGGGCCCATTCCCGTCAGGATCATCGCCGCGTTCAGCTCCGCATCGACCCACCCGAGCCCGGCGAACCCATGGTAGCCAAGCGTGCCGATCGCGAGCGCCACCGCCGAAATCGCGAGCGCCAGCGCCACGGAAATCCCGACCCGTCCCAGAAACAGGTGAAAAGGCAGGAGTTTTTCTCCCTTGTGTTCGAATTTCATGCTTGGACGAGACGCAGACAGCGGTGCGGGAAGGTGGTTGGGATATTCGTCGCGGCGCGGAACCCGGTCGAGCGCCAGGGAGGCCGGGCGTCGAAAAAGCGGTTTGACCCGGCGCGGTGGCCCGGGCCAATGATCCTCTCCCCCAAGTCGTTCGCCCCACCATGAAAAAAGCCTCGTTCCCCGCCCTGCTCGCCCTGATCGTCTGCGCCGCGCCGGCCTTGCGCGCCCAGGTTCCCGTCGCGCCGGACTGGGCCCAGCCCGGTTCCGCCACCCATGCCCAGGCGCCGCCGCCGGCGGGCTTCCATCGCGCGACGAAAACGGTCGAGCAGCCGATCGGCGTGTTCGACGGCCAGTCGGACGTCGGCGGGGCGCTGGTCCCGGGCAGCGCCAGCTACGATCCCGCCACGAAGCAGTACACGATCAACTCCGCCGGCTACAACATCTGGTACAACCGCGACGAGTTCCATTATCTCTGGAAGAAGATGTCGGGCGACGTCTCGCTCGCGGCCGACATCGCGTTTCCCAATCCGCAGGGCTACGACGACCGGAAGGTCGTGCTCGTCGTCCGCCAGGATCTCGACGACGACTCCAAGGAGATCATGGCCGCGCTGCACGGCG
This sequence comes from uncultured Verrucomicrobiae bacterium, assembly GCA_963705935.1. Classification (GTDB taxonomy): domain Bacteria; phylum Verrucomicrobiota; class Verrucomicrobiia; order Opitutales; family Opitutaceae; genus Opitutus. Next base: position 2,826,937 of record OY970130.1, read on the forward strand.
CCGGGCTGATCCACCTGGCGCACCGGTCGGAAAAGAACGCGAACATGGAGGAGGATTACCGGATCGAAGGCCGTGGCCGGTCCGCCGGCAAACCGGCCACCGCCCGGATCGGGATCGAGAAGCATGGCAATTTCTTCACCCTGTTCGTGAGCTCCGACGGCGGGCCGATGCAACCGCACGGCCAGCCCGTGCGGCTCCGTTTCGACCAGCCCTTCTACGTCGGCATCGGCTTCACCTCGCACCTGCCCGTGACCTCCGACACCGCGGTGGTGTCGAACGTCGTGCTCGAGCCCGAAGCCGGCAAGGTGCAGTAGCCGCAGAGCGCCCCGCGGGGGCGCCGTGCCGCAATGGAGGCGCCACCGCAGCGGTTGCGCTCGAATCGCGGCGGTTTCGTCGTCGCAACGGGTTCATTCGAGCCCGATGGGGACGTTGGGGCTCCACCATGTTTCTCACGAACGCCGAGCTGGTTTCGAAATCGGTTCGCCGTCCGCGAACCCTCGCGAGGTGGAGCCCGGCGTCCCCGCCGGGCTGAGGCCGGGCTCACCGCGCCCGGCTACATCAGACCGAGAATGCCGCGCTTGCGGTACTTGTAGCCGGGGGTCGCCGACCCCGGCAGGCCATCGTGTCGTCCGCGAACGTCGCTGGCCCCTCGCGGACCGGACGGAGCCGGTCCCTCCATTTGGCGCCGACTGAACCATCGGCCGGGAAACGCGCGAGCGCGCAGCGACCCGCCTTCCGATCGCCGGTCTCACCGCGCCCTCCTACATCGCGGCGGATCAGCGACCCCGATACGACACGCGCCAGAGCGTGCCGTTCGCGTCCTCCGACACGAGGAGCGCCCCGTCGTGCGCCACCGTCACGCCGACCGGGCGGCCCCAGACATGGCCGTCGTCGACCACCCAGCCGGTGAGGAAGTCCTCGTATTCGCCGGTGGGACGTCCGTGATCGAGGAGCACGCGGACGACCTTGCTCCCGGTCCGCCCCCGGCGATTCCAGGAGCCGTGGAGCGCGACGAAGATGTCACCGCGGTACGCGGCCGGGAAAGCCGACACCCCCGCCGGATTCTCCGGATAGAAGGCGAGCTGCAGCGCCGCCGAGTGCGCCTGGATGAGCACGTCCGGCACGATCGCCTGCCCCGCCAGATCGGGCCGCTCGCCGCGATGGCGCGGATCCTCGTGGCTGCCGAGGTAGTACCACGGCCATCCGTAAAATCCTCCTTCCGTGACATGCGTGACGTAGTCCGGCACGAGATCGTCGCCGAGGCCGTCGCGTTCGTTCGTCGAGACCCACAGCTCACCCGTCGCCGGCTGGACGGCGATCCCCACCGCATTCCGGATTCCGGTCGCGAAGATCCGGAGCCCGTGCCCCTCGGGATCGGTCACGAGAATGTCCGCCCGATTTGCCTCGCCGTCCCAGGCGGCGCCGCGGGGATGGTCCGCCTGCCACTCGCGGAGGGCGGCCGCGGATTTCGGATCCATGTCCTCGGCGACGTTCGAGCCGGATCCGACCGAGATGAACAGCCGCCGGCCGTCGAGTGAGAACGCCAGGTCCCGCGTCGTGTGTCCGCCGGTCGTGCGGGCCAGCTGGCGCACGATCGTCTCCGCCGGCCCGCGGGCGTGCAGGTCGCCGGCGCGATACGGGAAGCGCACCACCGAGTTGACGTTCGCCACGTACACCCATTCGGGATTGTTCGACGGATAGAAGGCGATGCCGAACGGGCCGTGCAGCCCGCCGGCGAAGACGGTGTTTTCCGCCGGCGCGTCGGCCCCGTCGGCGGCGCGCAGCACGCGAATCCGGTCGGCGCGCGTCTCGGCGACGAAGATGTCGCCGTTCGGCGCGGTGCGCAGCAGGCGCGGACCCGACAGGTTCGACGCGAACAGCTTCACCTGAAACCCCGGCGGAACCGACAGCCGGGCGCCCGCCGGCCGGTCAACGGTGTCGGGCGAGTTTCCCGCCGAGCGGGTCGCATAGGGCGCCGGGAGCGATGCCAGTTCAACCTCGTGCCTGACCCCGGGCGCGTCGTTCTGCCAGTCCCCCGCGCTGCGGGCGTGCCGGCCCGCGGCGGCGCGCTCCGCCGCAGTCAGCGGCGTCACGGGCTTCAGCGTGCCGAGGAACGCGATCACGTCGTGGCGCAGCGCCGGATCCGGGACGGAGACGACCATGTTGGTGCCGGGCACGAACGCGGCCGGACCCGCGAGAAAACGGTCCAGCGTGGCGGTGTCCCATACCAGGTGCGAATCCACCAGCGCCCGGGTGTATCCGAATCCCGGCAGCGATCCCGCCGGCCGGCCGATGACGCCGGCGAGGAGTGGTCCCTGCCCGCCCGCCGGCTGCGCCCCGGCACCGGTGGCGTGGCACACCGCGCAGTTCTGGAGGAAGAACGCCCGGCCCCGGGCAACGTTCCCGGCCGGCGCGTCGGCCGCCGCGCCCGCGGTGCCATCGAGCACGAGACCAAATGCCAGGAGAGCGGCAGGAAGCCGGCGAACATATCGGATCGAATCGAGAGTCATACGCGGGGCGCACCGAATCCGGAAATCGCCAGAGTGCAAAAGCATGCCCGCGATCGGCCACGGCGCGACCCGGGGCGATTCTCACAGCTGCACGGCGAGAGGGCCGGGCGCGATCGAAACGTCGCTGGCGGATAGCCATGACACGCAGGCCGGGATGTCTCTTCGGGTGCGAACTGCCGGAGCGCGTCGGGCGGCGCCGGCCGCAGACCGGAGCATCGCCGTATCGTGCACCATCAGGCATGCCGGGCCCCGGCACTGTTTAGGCTTCAACCCATTGAATATTTCTCTATATACAAGCCGTCCCCTCAGCGCCTGGTGCTCACGGCCGGGCAGCCCCAAACCCCGCGATTCCATGAACGACTGCGAAAACCTGGTCACCTGTGGTTTCTTTCAGAAGCACTTCGCCGCGCGCGAAGCCGCGTGCAAAGGCCTGATCGATCTCTATTGCAAAGGTCCGCGCCAGGCCGAGTGCAAACGGAAGGAGTACAAGAAACTCCACGGCACGTCCGCGCCGGATGACATGCTGCCGGTCGGCGCGATATTGAAGCATTCCTGAGCCGGTCGCACTCGCGGCTCCGCGCCGCGGGACTGCGCGGCATCGGCGCAGCGCCGCCCCGGCCGGAATCCGGGCGGGCGATCTCCGCCTGGATGGCTCCGGACGAGCGATGCGGTGCGCGGCGGCGGCGAGAATGTCAGACATCATATGACATTCTGGGTTTGAGCGGGGATGTCGCGGCTCTCGAAGGACCAGGCCAGCGCGGGCTGCGGCCGGACGGTTCTGCGGTTGCGCGGCGGACGGGGCAAAGCGGGCGGGTGGCCGGCGCTACCCGGTCCGCCGGAACGGAGTGTCCTTGCGAGGCACCGGGCTCGGATCGGAGACGAACTCGAGCGCCTGGGACGGCGGAGCGCTGCCCGCCCAAGGCCGGCGCTGCGCGGCAGCGGCTCCCGAGCGGAAACAGGGTCGCGAACACCATCCAGGCGAGTCCGATGTTGAGCGACCAGAAGCTGATCTTCGCCGCGCGGTCCGACCAGCGCTCCGGCGGAATCATATAGCGCAGGCAGAACAGCGCGAGCCCCACCGCCAGCATCCCGTATACGCCCATCATCGACGCATGCCCGTGGTTCGCAGTCAGCGCCGTCCCGATCTCGTAGTAGGAGACGATCGGCAGGTTGATGAGGAAGCCGAACCACCGCGGTCGCCGCCTCCCGGATGGCTTCGCGGAACACCTCGCGCGGACGTAGCCGGGATCGCCGACTCCGGATCCGGCTTCGCCGAGGCCCGCTGCAACCGGCATCGTTTCCTTCGCTGTTTTTATGACCAGCTCGGCGGATCCGGGCGCGCCCGGGCCGGCCTGCACGCGAACGCCACCGGCTCGCGCCCGATGCGCCCCTAGGTGTGAATTCCGGGTGGCGATCGCGCCGTGCCGGGTCGAACCGCGCGGGCGCGGCGGCTGTCGGACCGGGTATGATCAAGCGGACCCTCGCCCCCACTCCGCCGCGCGAAACCGACGAGCCTGACTGGCTGCCGCTCGAGGATGCCGCGGAGGTCGAGATCACCTCCGAGGCCGCCGGCCACCCGATCGAAGCAGCATTCACTCCCGGCGACGAGCGCGACTGGCGCGCGGAAACGTCCGGGGCGCAGACCATCCGGCTGCTGTTCCGCGAGCCGCGGCCGGTGAAACACGTGCGCCTGGTGATCGAGGAGCACGACCACGAGCGCACGCAGCAGCTCGAGCTGCGGGCCGCGAGCGTGCCGGGCGGACCGTGGCGGGAGCTCGTCCGCCAGCAGTACAACTTCAGTCCCGGCGGCGCGACCCGCGAGCAGGAGGATTATCCCGTCGGCATGCGCGCCGTCGCGGCGCTGGAGCTGCGCATCGTGCCGGACCTGCGCGGCGGCGATGCCCGCGCCTCACTGCAGCAGTTCCGGGTGGCCTAGCGCGTGGCCATGCCGCCGGTGCCCTCCATTGCCGGAGCCCTCGATGGCCGCCGGCGCGCGATCGTCGAGGCGGTCTCGCCGCAGATCGACGGGGGACGGCATCCGATCAAGCGCACCCTCGGCGAAGAGATTGTCCCCGGGTCGCGGTACCTGTGGCGCGGCGCGGCGAACTTCGTGCAGCCCGATCCGCTGCCCGCTCCGGCGGCCGTCCCCCGCATCCGCTCCGAGTGCGACGTCGGCTCTTTCCTGTAGCCCATGCTGCCGACCAACCCGCCCGCCTCGTCCGCCACGGAGCCCCTATGGTACCGCAACGCGGTCATCTACCAGGCGCATGTCCGCTCGTTCTACGACAGCGACGGCAACGGCATCGGCGACTTCCGCGGATTCACGCAGAAACTCGACTACCTGCAGGACCTCGGGATCTCCGCGCTCTGGCTGCTGCCCTTCTACCCTTCGCCGCTGCGCGACGACGGCTACGACATCGCGGACTACTATGCGATCAACCCGATCTACGGCACGCTCGACGACTTCAAGCAGTTCCTCGACGAGGCGCACCGGCGCTCGCTGCGGGTGATCACGGAGCTGGTGATCAACCACACCTCGGACCAGCATCCGTGGTTCCAGCGGGCGCGGCGGGCGCCGCCGGGCAGCGTCGAACGCGACTACTACGTCTGGAGCGACACGACCGAGCGGTATCGGGACGCGCGCATCATCTTCCGGGACTTCGAGCAGTCGAACTGGGCATGGGATCCGGTGGCGCAGGCGTACTACTGGCATCGGTTCTATTCGCACCAGCCGGACCTGAACTTCGACCAGCCGGTCGTGCACGAGGAGATCATCCGGATGCTCGACTTCTGGCTCGGGCTCGGCGTCGACGGGTTGCGGCTCGACGCCGTGCCGTACCTCTACGAGCGGGAGGGGACGAACTGCGAGAACCTGCCGGAGACGCATGCGTACCTGAAGACGCTGCGCCGCCACCTCGACGAGAAGTACGGCGACCGCATGCTGCTGGCCGAGGCGAACCAGTGGCCGGAGGACGCGGTGAAGTATTTCGGCGAGGGCCGCGGCGACGAGTGCCACATGGCGTTCCACTTTCCCCTGATGCCGCGGCTGTTCATGGCCGTGCGGATGGAGGACCGCACGCCGATCATCGACATCCTCTCGCAGACGCCGCCGATCCCCGAGACGTGCCAGTGGGCGATGTTCCTGCGCAACCACGACGAGCTCACGCTGGAGATGGTGACCGAGGAGGAGCGCGACTACATGTACCGGATGTACGCCGCCGACGTCCGGGCGCGAATCAACCTCGGCATCCGGCGCCGGCTCGCCCCGCTGCTGAACAACGACCGCCGCCGCCTCGAGCTGCTGAACGCGCTGCTGCTGTCGATGCCGGGCACGCCGGTGATCTATTACGGCGACGAGATCGGGATGGGGGACAACATCTACCTCGGCGACCGCAACGGCGTGCGCACGCCGATGCACTGGAGTTCCGACAAGAACGCGGGCTTCTCCCGCGCGAACCCGCAGAGCCTCTACCTGCCGATCATCCTGGATCCGGAGTACCACTACGAGGCGGTCAACGTCGAGGCGCAGCAGAGCAATCCGAGTTCGCTGATCTGGTGGATGAAACGGATTCTCGGCCTCCGCCAGCGCTGGCCGGCCCTGGGGCGGGGCACGCTGCGCTTTCTCCAGCCGGAGAACCGCAAGATCCTCGTCTTCGTGCGGGAGCACGAGGGCCGGAGCCTGCTCGTCGTGGCGAACCTCTCGCGCCACGCGCAGGCGTTCGACCTCGACCTGTCCGAATTCAAGGGTTACGTGCCGGTGGAGATCTTCGGCCGCGCGCGGTTTCCCGTGATCGACGAAGGCGGCTACCGGCTGACGATCAACCCGCACGGCTTCTTCTGGTTTGCGCTCGAACCGGCGAACCCCGCCGACCCCGCCGCGGTCGCGCTGCCCGGCCGCCTCGCGGACCTGCCCCTGCTGCCGGTGAACGGCGGGTGGGACACCCTCCTGCAAACCCACACGCACCGCTTCCTCGACGACCTGCTCGCGTCGTATCTCCAGCAGCGCCGCTGGTTCGGCGGCAAGACCCGCGACCTGCGCAACATCGAGGTGATCGACACGGTCGCCGTCGCCACCGAGCGCGGCCCGGCGCAGCTGACGCTGCTCAACGCCGAATACGCCGCGGGCGACTCGGAGGTCTACGTCCTGCCAATCACCCACGCACCGGCGGCGGAAGCCGAGGCGATCCTGCGCGAGTATCCGAACGCCGCCATCGCGCGGGTGCCCGAACCGGACGGCACCGAGGGCCTCCTGTTCGACGCCATGGCCGACCGGGCCTTCCCCCGCGCCCTGCTCGACGCGATGGGCGCCAACGCCACGCTCCGCGGTGCGACCGGCAGCCTCGTCCTGCGCGCCACCACCGCATTCGAGGAGCTGTGCGGGCCCGACTGCGCCAGGATCCAGCCGGTGTTTTCGAAGGCGGAGCACAGCAACACCGCCGTCGTTTTCGGCGATCGGTTCCTGCTGAAACTCTTTCGCCGGCCCGAGGCCGGCGTGAATCCTGACGTGGAGATCACCGGGTATCTCACCGAACGGCGTTTTCCGAACGTGCCCGCGCTCGGCGGCACGGTCGAGTACCGCAGCAACGGCAGCGTGCGCAGCGTCGGCATCCTCACCCAGTTCATCACCGGCGCCCGCGACGGCTGGGACTACACGATCGACGCGCTCAACCGTTTCCTCGACCGGGCGCTGCTGTACGTGGCGGAGAACCGGCCCTGCGAACTGCCTGAGGCGTCCGTGCTCGCCCTGTCGGGGCAGTCCCCGTCGAACGAGGTGGTCGAGGCGACGGGCACCTATCTCGAGTCCGCCCGGGTGCTGGGCGTCCGCACGGCGGAGCTGCATCGGGCGCTGGGCGCCAGCGGCGAGCCCGATTTCGCGCCCGAGCCGTTTTCGCCGCACTACCAGCGGTCGCTTTACCAATCGATGCGGAACCAGCTGATGGAGAATTTCGACCTGCTGAAACGGCGGTCCCACGGACTCCCGGAACAGCTCCAGGGCGATGCCCAGACGATCCTCGGGGCGCGCGACCGGCTGCTCGAGCGTTACCGGCTCCTCTACACCGAACACCTCGAGGCGATGCGCACGCGGGTGCATGGCGATTTCCGCCTCAGCCATGTACTGTCGACCGGCACCGATTTCGTGATCTTCGATTTCGAAGGTGAACCGGCGCGGGCGCTGAGCGCGCGACGGCTGAAGCGCACTCCGATCAGCGACGTGGCGGGAATGATCCGCTCGCTGGATTACGCCGTGCACACCGCGCTGCACACGCTCGGGGAGCGTGGCCTGGTCACGGTGGAAAACCGGGACCGGCTGATGTGCTGGGCGGCGTTCTGGCGTCGGTGGATCTCGGCGATCTACCTCGGCGCCTACCGGCAGACGATGGGCGACTCGCGCCTGCTGCCGCGGGATCCGGGCCAACTCGCGGTCCTGCTCGACGCCTACCTGATCGACAAGGCGGTGTACGAGATCGGCTACGAACTCAACAACCGGCCCGACCGGCTCGTGATTCCGTTCGAGGGATTGCTGCTACTGATGAAGACGACGGACAGAGCCGGTCCCTCCATCCCCCTGCCGGGCGACGTTGGCAGATCGATTGGAGGGACGACCTCCGCGTCGTCCGCGAACACCGGGTGACCTTCGCGGACCGGACGGAGCCGGTCCCTCCATCCCGCTTCCGGGCGACGTTGGCAGATCGATTGGAGGGACGACCTCCGTGTCGTCCGCGAACACCGGGTGACCTTCGCGGACCGGACGGAGCCGGTCCCTCCATCCCGCCACCCACTACTCGCGCGCCATCGAACCGCGGTCCATGCCGCGACCCGGCCGACTGTTCGCGTAGCCGGCCCGTGGACCGCAGTCTCACGCCGCGGATCATCCGGGCGCGGAGAACCGACTCGCGGCGTGAAGCGCCGCCCCGGCGTCGCCGGGTGAAGTCACTCGTTGCTCACGTCGAACGTCGTGCTGCGATCGCGGATGGGAAGGTAGACCTTGTACCACTCCTTCTGCGCGTCGCTGTTCGTGTAGTCCTTGAACGCCTTCTCGTTCGCGAATTCCATCACGATCGCGGCGGACCGGTCGCCCTGCGCCTTGATCGTCTTCGTCCAGACATGGAGGATGCCCTGGTAGACGGACGGCAGCTTCTGCACGCCGTCGAGCGCGGCCTGAACCTGCTCGGTCTTGGTGCCGGGCTTCCACGAGACGGTGACGACGTGAATGATGGTCTTCGGAGCGGTGACGGACATTTCGTTCGACTGGGCAAATGAGCTGGCGGCGCTGAACGCCACGAGTCCGGAGACGAGGAGGGAGGAAACCAGGGTTTTCATGCGGGGGATGGTTGGACGGTACGGAGGACGATGGACCGCCCGCAGGGGCCCTGCGTCGAGTCCAAAGTTCGCGCTTTTGGCCGCTCCGTTGTAGCCGGGGGTCGCTGACCCCGGCAGGGTATCGCGCGCCCACCGGAAGGCCTCGCGCACCGGGATGTCGTTCGCATCGGTGCCCCAGCTGGGGTTCTGTTTTCCCCGCATCCCCAGCTCCTGCCCGTAGTAGATCAGGGGCGTGCCGCGCAACAGCAGGTCGAACGCGGCGCCGATCTTCTCCTTCGCCCGATCGCCGGCGACCACGGACGCAAACCCGAGAACCAATGACATTCCATCGCGGCTCCGGCTGTAGCGGCTTTACGCCGCGATCGGACAAACAACGACATTCCATCGCGGCGTAAAGCCGCATCTACACAAACCGACCGCAATGCGAAAACGAATCGGACGCAGCCATCGCGGCGCAAAGCCGCACGCCCTCAGGCGATCGTCGATCGCAGTTGTCGGGCGGCGATTCCGCGTCTTTGCTTGGCGGCCTCAACTCCATGCACCAGCTCAACCTTGGCATGATTGGCGGCGGCACGGTCGGCAGCGGCGTGTTCCACGCTCTCCAGCAGAACGCGGATCTGATCGCCGCGCGCACCGATCTCCGCTTCACGGTGCGGAAGGTTGCGGTCAAGGCCTTCGACGAGCCCCGCCCCTACCCGATTCCGGAACGGCTGATGACGCTGAACTGGCGCGAGGTCGTGGAGGATCCCGAGATCCACCTCGTCACCGAGCTGGTGGGCGGCACCGGCATCGCCAGGACGATGACCCTCGCGGCGCTCGAGCGCGGCAAACCCGTCGTCACGGCAAACAAGGCGCTGATTTCCGCCCACGGCCCCGAGCTGTTCGCCACCGCCCGCAAGCACAACACCAGCCTCTATTTCGAGGCCAGCGTCGCCGGCGGCATCCCGATCATCAAGGTCCTCCGCGAAAGCCTGGTCGGCGACCGCATCGAGCGCATCGACGGGATCGTCAACGGCACCTGCAATTACATCCTGACGCGGATGAAGCGCGAGGGCGCCGCCTTCGCCGACGTGCTGGGCGAGGCGCAGCGGCTGGGTTACGCCGAGGCCGATCCGACGCTCGACATCGACGGCCACGACGCCGCGCACAAGATCGGGATCCTCGCGTCGCTGGCGCACGGGTTCTGGGTCGACCGGCGCGCGATCCACGTGGAGGGGATCCGCTCACTGACGCCGCTCGACATCCGGTTTGCCGGCCAGCTCGGTTACACGATCAAGCTGCTCGGGATGGTGCGGGTCGTGAACGCGGAGCGCGCCCGCTCCGCACTGGCGGCGCCGCGGATCAGCGTCGCGGTCGCCCCCACCCTCGTGCCGGACGCCCACGTGCTCGCAAGCGTGAGCGACGTGTTCAACGGCGTGTTCGTCTCGGGCGTGCCGATCGGGGACACGCTTTACTACGGACGCGGCGCGGGCAAGGACGCCACCGCCAGCGCGGTGTTGAGCGACCTCGTCGACGCCGCGCTCGACCGCCGGCATGCCACGCCGCAGCGGGTGCCGCCGTTCGTGGCGCACGCGACCGACGGACAGGTGGTGCCCTATTCCGAGACGACGTCGCGGTATTACCTCCGGCTCAACGTCGTCGATCGCGCCGGCGTCATCGCGCAAATCTCGGCCCTGCTCAGCGAGGCGGGAATCAGCCTCTCGTCGATCGTCCAACCCGAGGGTCACGAGGGCGAGACCGTCCCGCTGGTGCTGATGACGCATGTCGCCAGCCGGGCGGCGATGGAACAGGTGTGCGCCGCGATCGGGCGGCTCCGCGCCGTGAAAAGCCCCTCCCTCCTGCTGCCGGTCGAGAATTTCGAGTGAGGCCCGCATTCGCGGGTGCCCGCCCTGCAACTACGCGCGATCACCTGGCGCCCGGGATCGATGGCGGAGGGCCGACGCCGCCCGGCGATTCCGCTTCGCCGGCAGCCGGGCCGGGAGGGCTTTGGGCCGGTCGCCTCCGGGAAAGTCCTTCGTACGGCTGCGTGATGATGCGGGTTGTCCGAAAGCTTTCCCTCACGTCGAGGAAGCTGTGCACGAACACCACCTCGGCGAGGATCACCACCGCGGCATTCACCCCCGTGAACCGCAGGATCGCGTACGGCAGGCCCGCCCCCAGGAAGGCGAGTGTCAGGGCGGCCGGAAGCGTGATCTGCGCCATGACCCGGGAGAGATACTGAGCGGTCTGCCCGCCCGGCCGGATGCCGGGGATGAACATGCCCTGCTTTCGCAGCGCCTCGGCCAGGCTCTCGTCCGAATCGTTCTGCGGTTTCCACAGCACGGTGAAATTGGTGACGTAGGTGAACGCGATGACGAGCACACCGAGCAGTACCCAGTACCAGCCGCGGGCGGGATCCGTCGGCACAAGCAGCCACCGCTGCCAGGACAGCAGCCGGCCGGGGAATGCCCAGCCGAGCGCCATCGCCGCGATTTGAAACAGCAGCAGGAAACCGAGCGCGGATGAAACCGGCGCGGTGTCGCCCCGATCCAGCTTCAACGGCAGCACCAGCGGCGGAGCCCGCATCATCGCCGCACGGGCCGTCGGCGGGACCACGCGCTTCGCGGACATGATCGGGATGTTTCGGATGGCGGTCAGCAGCGGGATGCTGAGCACGATCACGACGAGCCCGACTGCCGCGTTCAGCAGCAGGAGCCGGAGCACTTCCGTCTTCCCCGCTCCGCCATACACGAGGTCGGATAGCCATGTGATCAACGACAGGCTCGAGCCGACGAGCAGGATCACGCTCGCCCCCGCGCCGATGCCGTGCTTCGTGATCGCGTCCTTGATCGTTTCCGTCAGCCAGGATCCAAACGTCACCGCGCTGACGATCAGCAGCGAGGAGAGAAACTCCGAGCGCGTGAACCACGCGAGGTGCGCCGGGAAAAGTCCGGTCTCGAGTGAAAGGTAGCGCATCACTCCCCAGGCCAGCACCACCGCGACCGGCAGGGTGACCGCGCGAGTGACGCGCTTGAACCGCTCCTCCTCGTCGTCCTTCTCCAGACGGTGCAGTGCCGGGATCAGGCGCGCCGCCAGCCGGACGAGGCCCGCGGCCAGCAAGTAGGGAAAGAGGCCGACCGCGACGATGGAGAAGCTCTTGAGCACGTCGCCGCCGGCGAACAGGTCGATCGCGCCCAACAGCGGATTCCGGGCCAGCAGTTCGTGCAGCCGATCCTCGTCGACATTGGCGATCGGGATGTTCGCGAGCAGCCGGAACAGAAGCACCAGGAGAAGCGTGTTGACGATCCGCCGCTCGAACCCGGGCTTCGACGGATCCTCATAGACCAGGCCCTTCCTTCTTCGGGCGAAAAGCATGGGGCGGGCGCCTCGCGCGCCGGAGCACAGCGTGCGGCTCCGGGCGATGCAACCGGGCGCCCGCCGGAGAACCCGGTAAATCGCCGTCCGGGAAAACCGGACACCCGCCAGCGGCGGCTGGACCTCGCGGCCGGCCCGGCGCGGCGGGCGGCTCCAAACCTCAGGGCCGCGGAAGTTCCGGCTTGGGATCCCGCATCATCAGATCGCGGACCGCCTGCCGGGGATCCTTGCCGGCGTAGAGGCTTTGGTAGACTTCGTCGATGATCGGCGTCGAGATGCCGGTCCGGCGCGCGAGCTTGTAGGCGCTGTCCGCGGTCTTCACGCCTTCGGCGATGACCAGGCCCATCTCCTTCTGGATGTCCTCGAGCTTCCGGCCACGGCCGAGTTCCTCGCCCACGTGGCGGTTGCGGCTGTGCCGGCTGCTGCAGGTCACGATCAGGTCGCCGATCCCGCTCAAACCGGAAAACGTTTCCGCCCGGCCGCCCAGCGCCTGTCCGAGCCGGGCCATCTCGGCGATGCCGCGCGTCATCAACGCCGCCTTGGTGTTGTCGCCGAGTTCCATGCCGTCGAGGACGCCCGCCGCCAGCGCGAGCACGTTCTTCAGCGAGCCGCCGAGTTCCGCACCGATCACGTCGTCCGACGTGTACACCCGCAGGTACTCGTTCATGAAGGTTTCCTGCACGGTGCGCGCCGCCCGCTCGTCGGCCGAGGCGGTCATCACCGCGGTCGGCAGCCGGCGGGCGACCTCCTCCGCGTGGCTCGGCCCCGAAAGGATCGCATACCGAACATTGCCCAGAATCTCGGCGACCAGTTCGCTCATCCGTTTGCAGCTGTCGGTCTCGATGCCTTTCGCGACGTTCAGATAAATCAGGTCGGGGGCCCGCGTCACCTGGCGCAGCCGCGTCAGCAGCGAACGCATGAACTGGCTGGGCGCCGCCAGCACCACGAGACCGGCGCCGGCGCACGCCTCGGCGAGATCGGAGTCGAGCGCCAGGGCGGCCGGCAGCTCCACGCCCTTGAGAAACCGTTCGTTGCGGCGGGTCCGGCGCATTTCCTCGATGTAATCCGGGAACGGCCCCCACAGCGTCACCTCATGGCGGTTGTCGCACAGCACCGACGCGAGGGCCGTGCCCCAGCCGCCATCGCTCAAAACGGTGATCTTCATGATTCGAATTAAAGTGCGGAGAAGCGGTCAGGCGCGATTCACCTGCGACTTCAACACGGCACGCCGGAGTCGCCTGACCGCGTCGAATCTGCGATGCCACGCAACGGGACATCAACCGAAATCGTGCCCCCAGCAGCCTGTCGGACTTGGTGACCGAAGCCCGGCTGATTTCCGGACGTGTTCCCGGGATGCGGACGGGCCGGCTCTGACAGGCTGCTCAATGCCGCGCCGGGCGCGGCGAGGCGCGAAACGTGCAGAGCGTGTCGTGGTCGGGATGCCTATCGGCGGTGATCAGTCGCCCGGCGAGGTTGCCGTAGGTCGATTGCTCGATGCACCGCGAACCGAAGACTCCGGTGGCCCAGCTGTAGATCAGCGGACCCGGCCATCCGGACGCAGCACGTGCCTGGTTCTCGCCCCGCCGCGGGCCACCGCTTCGTAGGCCGCCACGGCGCGATCGAGCGGCCACGTCGTCACCTCCGGCGCCTGCAGATGTCCGTCCTCGAATTCCGCCCGGAGCGCGTTCATCAGCGCGGCGATTTCGGGGCCTTCGAGTTTCATCGTGTCGACACCGATCAGGTGCGCCGTGTTGTGGTAGAAATCGATCAGGTCGAAGCTGACGCGCCGCTCCCCGGTGCTCGTAATGGCGAGATGGCGACCGCCGCGGGCCAGCGTCTTGAGCGCCGGTTCGAACATCGCCCCACCCACCGCATCGAGGACGAGATCGACCCCGCGGCCGCCAGTGGCGGCGCGCACCTCGCGTTCCAGCTCGCGGGCCGACGTGTCGATCAGGACGTCCGCGCCGGCGGGATTGTCCGGCCGCGTGGCGGCGCCGATCACCCGCGCCTGCCTCCCGTGCGCGATCTGGGTCGCCGCCCGGCCGACCGCGCCGGACACGCCGACGACCAGCACCGTTTCGCCGGCCTGGAGCCTGCCTTCCCGCACGAGCGCCGTCCACGCCGTCAGGTACGGAACTCCGACCGTGGCCGCCTGCTCCATCGAAAGTTCACGCGGCTTCGGCACCAGCCAGCCCGACGGGACCACGATGGACCCGCAGTGACAGCCGTCGCGGGTCACGCCAAACCCGGCGCCGCTGCCCCAGACCTCGAGGCCGCGTTCCGCGTCGCCGGCCACGACCACGCCCGCGTAGTCGCGCCCCGGCACCCGCGGCAGCGGCGACTTGAAATGCCCGGCGACATTCTTCACGTCGCTGGGATTGATCGCGGTCGCCACCACCCGCACCAACGCCTCGCCCGGACCGGGCGCCGGCTCGGGAACTTCCTCGAGGGTGAGGATGGCCGGCGGGCCGTAGGTGCTGAATCGAAGTTGTTTCATCGCGAGGCGCCGATGGACAGCGGCCGGGGTGTTTTCGCTCCCGCAATTCGCCGCCGCCGGGCCACCCACCACGACTGCTGTTCGTAACCGACGGAAGACGCGAACCCGGCTCAGTGCGACGCGTCGTACGCGGCGATCTTCGCCCGCGCGGCGGCTTCGGCGTCGTTGTACATCTCCTGAATGCCCTCGTCGGAAAACTCGAACGTCCGGTCGGCCAGCGTGCCGGTCCCGAGGCGGTCGAACAGCCGCTTTTTCGCCTCGGTGATGTCCTTGCCGTAGATGTGATAGGAGTCCGCCTGCCAGTTAAGGCGGCCGAGCCGGACCGTCTTGCCGGTGCGGCGCGCGATCTCCGCCGCGATCACGTCCCGGTTGAACAGCGTGAATCCAAACAGGTTCATGAAGCTCGCGCCCCAGGCGTCGTTGCTGCGGAACCGCACGTTGCAGTTGAGCCAGGACACCTTTTCCTCCTCGTCCTCCATCAGGCGGTACCAGAGCGATTGCAGGCAGGGCGGATCATAGCACTCGAGATCGAGGTTCGGCATCCACGTGATCATCTGCGCCTGCCGCGTGAACGGCTGCTGCGTGAGCTTCGCGATGACGTGCTCGATCTGGTCGATGTTGAACCCGCCGGCGCGCACCGGCTTGCCCTCGTGCGATTCCTGCCAGGTCCCGTACGCGGCGAGCCGTCCGTGGTAGGTGTACTCCCACCGGGTGTCGGCCGGGTCGTTGATGTTTTTCACCCAGTGGTCCTTCGCCCCACAGACCTCCATCACGTACTCGCGCAGGTCCTCGATGCCGCCGGGAAACGCCTTGTGAATCATCGGTTCGCCCAGCGGATCGAGCACGGTGAGGTTCATCGTGCAGTCCAGACTCGGCGGATCGCCGGGCTTGTCGTATTGCGTGCGGAACCGGACGCCGTGCTCGTACAGCGCGACCAGCGCCTTTTCGTGCGCGGCGGCGATCGTGTTCTCGCAGACGTGCAGGACGGGGATGTTTTTCATGCCTGAGGTGGGGTGGCCGGACGCGAGCATGGTCGCCCGCCGCTCGCAGGCGATGGGGTTTTTCGCGCAATTCTTGCCACGGCCGCCCCGTCTTTTGCGGCCGTGTAGCAGCGTGTCGGACTTCGTCCTCCGCGCTGCTTCGCGCACCACGGCGCCTTCGGTCCGAGAAAAATGGCGCCGCGCCATTTTTCCTCAGCAGCCCGGAGGACCCCAAGTCCGACGGGCTGCTTGACGGCGCACCCGGTCACGGGGTCAGTTCGAATGCGCCCCGCAGTCGGATGTCGGCCGAGGATGCGCCGACCAGCACGTCGAACGCGCCCGGTTCCGCCACCCAGTCGTCGCGCTTCGGATCGAAAAACGACATCGCCGCGCGATCGAGCGAGAGCGTGACGCGCTGCGACTCACCCGGGGCGAGCTCGATCCGCCGAAAGCCCTTCAGCTCCTTCGGCGGACGGTCGACGCTCGACTCCACCTGGTGGAGGTAGAGTTGCACGACCTCCGCCCCGGCGCGCGCGCCGGTGTTGCGCACCGTCACGCTGACCTGCACCGGCTGGCCGGGTCCGACCTTCGCGGGCGTGACGGCCAGATCGCTGTACTCGAACTTCGTGTACGAAAGCCCGTAGCCGAACGGGAACAGCGGCTCGACGCCGCGCTGCTCGAATCCGCGATAGCCCACGTAGATTCCTTCCGCATAGGTGACGTGCAGGTTCTCGCCCGGGTAGTTGCCGTACGCCGTCGCGTCCTCCCACCGCTTCGGGAACGTCACCGGCGTCCGGCCGGACGGGTTATGCCGTCCAAACAGCACGTCGCCGATCCCATGGCCGCCCTCCTGCCCTCCATACCAGGCGAAGACGACGCCCGGCACGCGGTCGATCCACTTCGTCATCGTGACGGGGGAGCCGGCGATGACGACGACGACGGTGTGCGGATTGGCCGCCGCCACCGCGGCGATCAGCGCATCCTGGTTGGCCGGCAGGTCCATCGTCGTCCGGTCGAAACCCTCCGACTCGATCTTGCGCCAGTTGCCGACGACCACGACGGCGACGTCAGATTTCGTCGCGAGCGCCACGGCCTCGCGGCGCAGCGCGGCGACGGCCGCCGGCGTCTCCTGCGCCGGATCCTCGCCCTGCATCGCGGTACCGAGTGCGTACCGGACCTGCACCCCCGCGCCGGCGGCTTCGCGGATCCCGTCGAGCGCCGTGATGGCGTATTTCCAGTTAACGTAGGAACTGCCACCACCGCCGGTCCGCGCCACCGCCGCGTTCGGCCCGATCACCGCAATCGTTCGCTCCGACGATGCCGCCAGCGGCAGCAGCCCGCCGGCATTTTTCAAAAGGACGATGCCCTCGGTCGCCGCGCGCCGGGCGACAGCCCGCTGTGCGGGGTTGTCCACCTCACCGCCGCCGCGGTGCGGCGCGTCGAACAGCCCGGCGGCAAACATCACGCGCAGCATCCGCCGCACCGAGTCGTCGACCGCCTCCTGCTTCACCTGGCCCGCCGCGACGGCGGCCAGGACCTTGTCCTTCTCGAGCCAGCCGGCGCCACGCCCCTCCTTTTGCGACTGCGGGCGAGCATACCAGCGACGCATCGGTTCGCCGCCGGGCATCTCCAGGTTCATGCCGGCGTTGATCGTCCCCGCCGTGCTGTAGGTGCTGCCCCAGTCCGAGATGACAAAACCCTGGAAACCCCAGCGGCGATGGAGCGTTTCGGTCAGCAGAAAGGGATTTTCCGAGCACGACTCGCCGTTGACCTTGTTGTACGCGGACATCACCGCCCAGGCCCCGCCCTCCTGCACCGCGGCCTTGAACGCGGGAAAATAGATTTCGTTGAGCGTGCGGAGATCGATCTTTTCGTCGATGCGGTGGCGTTCGAACTCCTCGTTGTTTGCATCGAAATGCTTGACCGACGGGATCACGCCCTCGGCCTGCACGGCCTTCACCCAGGCGACCGCCAGCCGCGCGGCCAGATACGGGTCCTCGCCGTAGCCCTCGAAATCGCGGCCCCAGAGCGGCACCCGGTTGATGTTGACGGTCGGGCCGAGAATCATGTCGCGTCCGTACGCTTTCACTTCCTGCGCGATCGCCCGCCCCACGTCGGCCGCGAGCGCCGGGTCCCAGCTCGCCCCGAGCGCAATGCCGGCGGGAAAGGCGGTGGCGGTCACCTCGGCTTTGGCCTCCATCGTGATCGCCGACGATCCGGTCCAGTTCCGCACGCCCGCGGGACCGTCGCACATCTTGATCGAGGGAATGCCGAGCCGGGCGTTGGGCTGGGTTTCCATCCAGCCGGCCCCCGCCAGCATGGCCGCCTTCTCCCCGGCCGTCATCCGCGGCAGTAGATCGGCCACGCGCTCCTCCACCGGACGGGTCCGATCGCGGTACGGAGCGTGGGCGAGATCGGCGGGAGCGTCGGCCCGGAGGGAAAGGGCCGTGAGCAGCGAGGCAAGGACGAACGGAAGCCGGGCGAGGTGGGGTTTCATGGGGGATCGATTCGGGTTCGAGGGAAGCGGATGCCGGACGTTTGAACGGCGGCAGAGTTGCGCGAGCACCGCCGCCAGCGGCGGAAAGCAGTCCCGTCTCCCGCTCCGGAGCTCGCCGCGCAAAACCGGGGCCCGGCGGTCTTTTGGAGTGGAGTGCGCGGACCGAAAGCGATTCTGTCCGGGGCCGCCGCGGAACCAGCGACGGAACCGATCATGCCCCTTCATCGCCGCGAATTCCTCAAATCCACCGCGCTGCTCGGCACCGTCGCCGCGCTCGACCTCCCACGACTGGCCGCCGCGGAGCCGGTGCTTCCGCCAACTTCCGGCTCGGCGCGCGATCACTACGAACTGCGCGCCTACCGGCTGCGGCCGGGGGCGTCCGCCGCGCCGTTGCACGCCTATCTGGAGAAAGCCCTCATCCCGGCGCTGACAGCGCGGGGCCGGCGCAACCTCGGCGTCTTCACGGAGCCGGAGGCGAAGGACGGGCCGGCCGTCTGGATGCTGATTCCGCACCCTGCGTTCGCGTCGGTCGCGGACATCGCCACGGCCGAGGCCGAAGCGCTCGCCAGCCCGGCCGGCGCGGAGTACCTGCGCGCGTCCACGCCGCAGACGCCGGCGTTCGACCGCGTCGACAGCTGGCTGATGGCGGCATTCGCCGGGCTGCCGCGCCTCGCCGTGCCCGCCCTCACCCGCGCGGCGCAGCCGCGGGTGTTCGAACTGCGAACCTATGACAGCGCGACCGAGGAGAAGGCACTGAAGAAGGTCGCGATGTTCAATGCGGGCGAGATCGAGCTGATGCAGACCCTGGGAATGTCACCCGTCTTCTACGGTCAGGTGCTCGTCGGTCGCGACCTGCCACATCTCACCTATATGCTGTGCACGCGGGACCGCGCAACCGCGGCGCAGAACTGGAGCGTCTTCGGCCAGCACCCGGTCTGGCTGAAACTGAAGAACGATCCGCAGTACGCGGACACGGTGTCGAAAGTCGTCAGCCGCTTCCTCACTCCCGCGCCGTATTCGCAGCTCTGAGCCGCCGGCGCCGGAAGAAGGTCAGAGACGGGTCCTGCGGTTGGGGTCCAGGGACGGACGCACCAGGCCGTTGGAGGAACCATTCTCGCCGGGCGCGGCGGAGTCCCCGTTCGTGCCGCCGCTTCCGTTGGAGAAGTCGAGGTCCGGGTGGGCTCCGTTGCCCGAGCCGGTTCCGTTCGTCCCGTGGTTCGACGAAGCTCGGCGCGCGGCGCCGGGCCGGCCTGCACCGAACCGCGACGGCGAGCGTGCGAGCTGCCGGGTCGGCTCTTCGCCAGCCCATTCGCGGCCGCCGACGAGCTGCAGCAAATCCTGCACCGACTCCATCATCGTGACCGCCTGGGCGTTCAGCTCCTCCGCGGAGCTGGCCGTTTCCTCCGCGCCCGAGGCGTTGCTCTGGGTCGCCTTGTCCATCTGGCTGACCGCGTTGTTGAGCTGACCGATGCCCTGGGTTTGCTCGCGCGAGGCGCCGGCCACGTCCGCGACGAGTTCGTTGACCTGCCGCACCCGCGTGACGATGTCGTTCAGGGCCGAGAGCACCTTCCGGCTGATCTCGACTCCCTGGCCGGTGTTGGCGATCGCGCCCTCGATCTTTTCCGCGGTCTCCTTCGCCGCCTGCGCGCTGCGCTGCGCCAGGGTTCGGACCTCGTCCGCCACGACGGCGAAACCCATGCCCGCTTCGCCGGCGCGCGCGGCCTCGACCGCGGCGTTCAACGCGAGAATGTTCGTCTGAAACGCGATTTCATCGATCGTCTTGATGATTTTGGCGATGTCGTCGCTGGAGGCCTTGATCGTGTCGATCGCCGTGGCCATCGCCTGCATCTCCGTGGCGCCGCTGTCCGCCGCCGCGCGGGCTCCGGCCGCCAGTTCGTGCGCCTTCTGTGCGTTCTCGGCGTTGCGCTGGGTCATCGACGCCATTTCCTCGAGCGACGAGCTGGTTTCCTCGAGCGACGCCGCCTGCTCGCTCGCCGTCTCCGCCATGGTCTGGCTCGAGGCGGAGACCTGGCCGGCTGCCGAGGTGACCTGACGCGAGCCGTCGGCCAGCGCCGAAGCCACCGCCGCGACCGACCGCGTGATCGATCGGCCGATGAAGAAGGCGAGCAGAATTCCGCCGACCGTGCCCGAGATCGTCAGCCCGAACGACAGGGCCTTCATCGTCGCGGCGTGGCGATTGGCTCCGGCCACGGCCGCCGCCGCGCTCTCGGCGTTGAGTTTGATCAACCGGCCAAGGATCTCCGTGGTTTTGACGTGATCCACTTCGCACACCTGCGAAACTTGGTGTTGCACCCGCTTTTCGAGCGCCTGGGCCCTGGCCGCGACATCCAGCATCCGCTGGAACTGGCCAAGGGTCGCCTCCGCCGCCGGCTTCATTTCGGTGGCGAAGACCGCGCCGGCGCGGGCGGTGTCGCCGGCCTTCACCAGGGCCTTGATCTTGACCACCGCGGCGTGGAACTGCCGGTGCGGCGCCTCTGAAGCAGCGATCGCGCTGCGCAGCTCGGGATTCTCGAATGTGATCCCGGCCTTCCATTTTCCGAAATTGCACTGGTCCGGATCCTCGTGCCCCTCGAACTCCTGCCTGTCCCGGATCAGCCCCAGCGCGAGCGTTTCGAGCGCGAAGTGATCGCCGCGGAACTTCTCGAGCGCCGCCTCCAGGGCCAGAGGATCGCCGCATCCAAGATCCTCCAGTTCCTTGATCAGCCGGAAGGCTTCGGTGTTTTCGGCGCGCCATTTCTCCCAGGCGCCCTGCAAGTCGTTCCACAGTTTCCCCTCGTCGGCCGTTTCTTCGGCAGCGCGGCGTAGATCTTCCAGGAGGCCTCGTAGCTGTTCCTGATTTCATCGATGCTGGCGTACTCGCGAGCACGCGCATCGGCGTCGAGGTTCCACTGGAGCAACGCCTGCTGCGCGGCATAAATCCGCTCTCCGCCGATCTTGATGTTCTGCAGGTGCTCGACTGCGGGCAGTCGCCTCGAACCAAGCTGCTGAATCTCCCGCTGGTTCGACCAGGCGCTGTAGAACCCGGCGCCGCCGAGAATGAGAGCAATGACGACGATGAGGGCGAATCCGGATCCGATTCTTTTGGCGATGGTCCAGCGGGGCATGATGGGTGGCTTGTCGCAGCTCGTTGTACCGGGGCCGGGTATCGGAGATGCGGGGCAAGGCCCGCGCCCGGTTCAAGTAGCGCGACTCTGCCTTATCGGCTGCGACGCCCGCGGCGGCAGCCGTTTTTTGCGGAATGCGCAGCATTTCTTGGATTCTTGACGGATTGGCGGACCGGACCTGCCTCGGGCCGTCTCTGCACCCGCGCTCTTGCCGCCGGTTTGAAACTGCGAGCGGCATCCCCGGGCCACCCACGTGCCCCGCCTCATCCTCCCGCCACAATGTCATATAATGTATGACAATGCCGTCTTCGCCCGGGGTATCCGTCTTCCCATTCCGCGGTTCGGATGCGAACCGCAGGCCGACGGTGACATCCCACCTCTCATGCGGGAGCCTGCATGCAGGCGATGGCGGAGTCGTCTGCGAGCAGGCTTGGGTCCTACGGCCGGACGCATCGCAGGAGCGCGTACCAACGGAGAGGCCGCCTCCGCGCCAAGGATGGAGGGACGACCTCCGTGTAGGCCGCGAACAGCGAGCGACCTTCGCGGACCGGACGGAGCCGGGCCCTCCACGCCGCGATCTGATTGCCGCTGGTCGGATCGCCTGCAAGCAGGCTCCTACAGAGGTGGCGGAGGTCGCGCCGAATAATCGGGGGCGGCGGAATTCCGCTGCTTCGCCTCGCTTGCGCGTGGCGCGGATTCGAGCATCGGTGCGCCCATGGCGACGCTGACCCTCTCCCCAACGCAGACGGCTCTCGTGCTCATCGACCTCGAACGCGGCATCGTCGGCCGGGAACTCGCCCCGCACACGGGGATGCAGGTGGTGCAGAACGCATCGCTCCTCGCCGCGGGCTTTCGCCGGGCTCACGCGGTGGTCGTGTACGTTCGCGTCGATCTCGGCGCCGTGCTGCGGCTCCCGGCCGACAGCCCGGTCGTTGCGGCGGATGCGCCGCCGCCGCCGGCGTCCGCCTCCGAGCTGCTGCCGGAGGCGGGATTCCAGCCCGGAGACCTCCTGATCTCCAAAAGGCAATGGGGGGCGTTTTATGGAACCGACCTCGACCAACAGCTGCGCCGGCGGCGGATCACCACCATCGTCCTCGGCGGGATCGCGACGAACTATGGCGTGGAGTCGACGGCGCGCGCGGCGGCGGAACGCGGCTACGAGCAAGTCTTCGTCGAGGACGCGATGACGAGCGCGAGTGCCGAGGCGCACGCGTTCCCGTTGAAGTTCGTCTTTCCCCGCATCGGTCGCGTCCGCACCACCGCCGACGTCCTCGCCGCGTTCCGCTGACGACACGGAGGTCGTCCCTCCAACATCCGTTCGCCACCGGGTGACGCTCGGGTGGCCCGGTGGAGGGACCGGCTCTGTCCGGCCCGCGAAGGTCGCTCGCTGTTCGCGGACGACACGGAGGTCGTCCCTCCAACATCCGTTCGCCACCGGGTGACGCTCGGGTGGCCCGGTGGAGGGACCGGCTCTGTCCGGTCCGCGAAGGTCGCTCGCTGTTCGCGGACGACACGGAGGTCGTCCCTCCAACATCCGTTCGGCAACCGGGTGACGCTCGGGTGACCCGCTATCGGACCCGGCCCGGCGCGGCCGGGCTGGCGTTTTTCGCGCAAGGCGACACATGTTGCCCTAATGCGCTTCCCTGAAACAACCTGAGTGGCCGGGCGCTGATGAAGATCTGCGACATCGCCCAGTTCTACTCGCCGCTCAGCGGGGGGGTGAAACGCTACCTCTCGGACAAGGCGCGTTTTCTCCAGGCGGATCCCGGATCGCAGCACGTTCTGATCGTGCCGTCGGATCAGACGGCCACTCGACGAACGCCGACCGGCACGGTGCACGAAATCAGGTCTCCGCGGCTGATCGGTTCGCAGAGCTACCGGCTGCTGCTGGCGCGCCGGCAGATCCTCGAGATCGTGCGCCAGGAACGGCCGGACCTGATCGAGGTCGGCGATCCCTACCGCACCGCCTGGATCGGACTCGAGGCCGGACGCGAACTGGGCATCCCGGTGGTGGCGTACTATCATTCCGATTTTCCCCGGGCGCTTGGGCGGACCGTCCAGCGGTTCGCCGGCGGATCGATCGAGCGCTTGCTGTCGGGACCTTTCCAGCGCTACGTCGTGCGGCTCTACAACCGGATGGCGGCGACGGTCGTATCCAGCAGGCGGCTGCAGTTCACGCTCGGCGAATGCGGCATCGCGCGGGTACTGCGGGTGCCGCTCGGCACCGACGTCAAGGCCTTCCAGCCACAAGCGTCGCGCGACGGCGTGCGGCGCGAACTCGGGCTCGCGGAGGGCGAGCGGATGCTGCTGTTCGTCGGCCGGCTGGGGCGCGAGAAGAACATCCGGCATCTCCTCGCCGCACTCGAGCGGCTGCCGGCGTCCTGCCCTCCGCGCCGGCTGGTGCTGGTGGGCGACGGCGAGTTGCGCGAGTTCGTCCGGGCCGCGGCTCGACAGCGCCGCGACCTCGTCTGGGTCCCCTACTGCGAGTCCGTGCCGCGGCTGGCCGCGTTCTATTCGGCCGCGGATTTGTTCGTGCATCCCGGCTGTTACGAAACGTTCGGCATCGTCGCACTCGAGGCCCAGGCGTGCGGGACACCCGTCCTGGCAGTCCGCGGCGGCGGCGTCGAAGAGGCGCTGGTGGACGAACCGCCGGCGTTGGCGGCCGACGGCTCGCCGGCCGGACTCGCGGCGGCCATCGACGAATGGCTGCGGGACAGCCGCCCGCCGACCGAACGCGCGCTGCGCCACCAGCGGATCGAGACCCGATTTTCGCTCGAGGCGTCGTTTGCGCGCCTGTTCGCGCTGTACCGGCACGTGATCGCGGGTCGGCCCGTACGCGAATTCTCGGCGGAAGGCGTGCCCTGCCCATGAACCATCGCATCCGCAGCTATCGCCCCGCGGACCGAGCGGCCGTGCGGCGCATTTGCGCCGACACCGGTTTCATGGGCCGGCCGATCGATCCCGTTTTCTCCGACCGGGAGGCCTTCGCCGATTTCTTCACTTGCTACTACACCGATCGCGAGCCCGATTGCGCGCTCGTGACGGAGGACGCATCCACCGGCGAGGTCGTCGGCTATCTGCTGGGTTGCGTGCGGTGGCGCCGTCACGCGGTGCTCCAGCGGTGGCTGGTCCTGAGCCGGGTCGCGCCCGGCGTGGTCGGCCGGCTGCTGGCCGGCCGGTACGACCGCCGCAGCCGCGCGTTCCTGCGCTGGGTGCTGTTGCGCTCGGCGGCGGAAACGCCTCCCGTGCCGCATCGGTCGGCCCATTTCCACATCAATCTGCTGCCGGCCTACCGCACCGGACGCGCCAGCCGGGAAATGATCTTCCGGTTTTTCGAGCTCGCGCGGGCCCGGGGCCGGACGCGGATCCACGGGCAGATCCAAACGCGGGACGACCGGCGGAGAAGCTTCTGGACCCGTTACGGCTTTCGCGAGTGGTCCCGCTGCCGGGTGACGAAATTCGAAAGCTGTGCCCCCGCGCCCCTCTATGTCACGACCCTCTTCCGCGACTTCGGTGAAGACTGATGCCGGGCGCCGTCTGGTCGTGTCGTTCCACGACCTGCATCCCGGCACCCGCGCGACCTGCGAGCCGTTTCTCGCGCAGCTCGCAGCGCGGGGCGTCGCCCGGGCGTCCCTCCTCGTCGTGCCGCGCTGGCATGGCGCGCCGGCGGTCACGACGGACCCGGCGTTCGTCGGCTGGCTGCGGTCGCTGGCGGCACAGGGTCATGATCTCTGTCTGCACGGATATTTCCATCGCGCCGACGCGGTGCGGGGGGGACCGTGGGCCCGCTGGATGGGCCGGGTCTACACCCAGGGCGAAGGCGAGTTCCATCAGCTCACGCGTGAAATCGCGGCCGACCGGATCCGGCGCGGTCTCGAGATTCTGGTGACAGAAGCCGGGCTGCCGGTGGTCGGGTTCACGGCGCCGGCGTGGCTGCTGAGCGCGGGCGGACGGGCCGCCGCGACCGAGGCCGGGCTCGCCTACTCGACGCGCTTCGGTGGAATCGATCTGTTGCCACAGAACGAATACCTGCCCGCCCCCGTGCTCGTGTGGTCGACCCGCAACGCGTGGCGGCGGGTCGCATCCCGGCGCTGGGTGCGGTTCTGGGCCTGGCGGCAGCGCGCCGCTCCGGTGCTGCGGATCGCGGCGCACCCGGGGGACTTCGCCGACGCCCGGGTGACGGGGTCCGTGCTGGCGCAGGTGGAGCAGGCGGTGGCGGCCGGGCGCCGGCCGGTCACCTACCGGGAGATCGCGGAATCCGCCGGCGTGCCCGCGCGCCTCGGCCCGCCCGACCCGTCATGAAGCGCGGCATCGCCCTCGAGGAACGAAAGCTGGTTCGCTACGGCCTGCAGGGGGTTGCGTTGGGCGCGATCGTGACGGTGCTGGTGCTGCTCGTCACCGTCCGGGGCGACACGCTGGCGCAGCTGCGCGTGTTCTCCTCGGGGTATGTTCCGCTGCTGTTCGCGATGGTCGCGGTCGCCTGGCTGTGCAATGGCGCCCGGATGTGGCTGATGTGCCGGGCGGCCGGGCACCGTTTGCGCTTCCGGCAGGCGATCGCGGTTTCGCTCTCGACCGAATTCGGGATCGCGGCGACGCCCGGCGGCGTCGGGGGCACGGTAATCCGGCTGACGCTGCTGCGGCGGGCGGGCGTGCCGCTGACGACGGCCGGCTCGCTGATCGCGGCGGACGCCGCGGTCGATCTCGCGTTCTTCTCGCTGCTGGCGCCCTTCGCCATCGTTTTTCTGCTGCACGACGACCTGCTCAGTTCGATCACGGGCAGGCTCGGTTTCACCGACGCGGTGTTCGTGTTGTGCGGAGTGGCGGCGGCGGCGGCCGGCCTCTCCCTGCTGCTGCGGCTGGCCCGGTTCCAGCGGCTGGTGGAGTCGCTTCTCGGAATGACCGCATTCGGTCGCCGCCGGCGCCTGCCCGCGCGGTACCGCCACCTGCGGCTCAGCGCCCGGCGCACGCTGCACCGGCTGCTGGGTTCGCTCGCGTTTCTCTGGCACCGGCGCAAGGGGGCGCTCCTGCTCAATTTCTGCGTGGCCAGCGTCCAGTGGTGCTGCCGCTACCTCCTGCTGCCGGTGATTTTGTTGTCGCTCGGAATCCACGTCAACCCGCTGCCCCTCTTCCTCGTGCAGGGCGCGCTCTTCGCGCTCTCGCTGTTGGTGGTGGCCCCGGGCGGCGGTGGCAGCGTCGAGCTGCTGACCGCGCTCATCCTGCCTGGTTTCGCCCCCGTGCAACTCGCCGGCGTCATCGTGCTCGTGTGGCGGTTCTTCACCTACCACCTCTACATCATTGGCGGCGGGGCGATGTTCTTCTGGGCCTCCCGTCACCTGAACGAGTTGTTTCCCGCCCGCCCGAACGAGACCGGCACCGCGGAACCAGGACCGAGCTGACCGCCGCGCCAATCCAATCTCCAGGTTCCTGCAAATGGTTCAGGCCAGGAGTCGTCGAGTCCAACCGCCATCCGGAATTCAACGATTCCCGGCGTGACTGCTTAAGCCGCAAGCCAGCAGCCGTTACCCCGGTTCGCCGTCGAGCCACGGCGCGACGCACCGGCGTATTGCCTTGCCTCGCATCGCCGGCGCGACACTGACGTTCGAAAATCATGGACGCCCCCGAATCAGACGCCGCGCCATCGGCCCCCTTGCCGGCAAACCGCGAGCAGGCGGAAGCGAACATCCGCCAGCTGTTCGCCGAGTACCTGCAGATGTACTCGTCCCGCGACGATCGGCTGACCGCTCGTTTCAGCGACGACTTCTCCGGCTTCACCGGCGGCGGCGGCGTGCTGGTGAGAAGCAAGGACGAATGGGTGGCGATCACGCGGCAGGACTTCGCCGAGGTGAAGGAGCCAATCCGGATCGAGTTGAAGGATGTCGCCGTCCAGCCGCTGGCGGAGACGGTCGCGGTCGCGACGGGCTTCTTCACCATCCACCTTCCGATCAAGGAGCACGTGCTGTCGCGGGAGACCGCCCGGCTGGTCCTGATCTTTCGCCTGGAACGGGACGGCTGGAAGATCACCCACAGCAGCATTTCGATTCCCTATGCGCTCGTGCGCCCCGGCGAGGTCTACCCCCTGGGCGAGCTCGCGGATCGCACGCGGCTGCTGGAGAACCTGGTGGCGGAACGAACGACGCAGCTCTCGGAGGCGAACGCCAACCTGCGGGAAACGAACGAACGGCTGGCGACGGAGATCGCCGAACATCGCCGGGCCGAGGACGCCCTCCGGCGCAGCGAGGCGCGCTACCGCTCGATCGTCATGGCGTCGCCCGACGACATCACGATCACCGACGCGGAAGGACGCGTGGTGATGGTTTCACCGACGGCGGTCGGCATGTTCGGCTGGACCGCGAAGGAGGACGGCCTGGGCCGGCCGGTCACCGAATTCATCGTCCCGGAAGACCGGGACCGGGCGCGCGCCCAGATCGCCCTCAAGCACCGGGGCGTGGTCACGGGCGCGAGCGAGTACCGCGGGTTGCGCCGCGACGGGAGCACCTTCGACATCGAGGTGAACAGCGAATTGATCCGCGACGCGGAAGGTTCGGTCACGGGCATGGTGGTGATCGTGCGCGACATCACCGAGCGGAAGCGCGTCGAGGCCGAGCGGGAGCGGCTGGAAGCGCAGAACCGGCAGCTCCAGAAAGCCGAGAGCCTGGGCCGGATGGCCGGCGCAATCGCGCATCATTTCAACAACCAGCTCCATGCGATCATGATGAGCCTGGAGCTGGCGCTGGACGATCCTCCGGGAAGTGCGGGGTCCGCGGCCAAGCTCCGGATCGCGATGCGCTCCGCCCGCAAGGCGGCTGAAGTCAGCCGCATGCTGCTCGTCTACCTCGGGCAGACTCCCACCGCGCGCCAGCTGCTGGACCTGTCGGAACTCTGCCAGCAGAGCCTGTCGCTGTTCGGAGCCGTGCTGCCGGCCGGCGTGGTTCTCCAGACCGAACTTCCCTCACCCGGTCCGGCCGTGCTGGCCGACGCGAACCAGATCCAGCACGTGCTGACGAACCTGATCACGAATGCCGCGGAGGCCTGCGGGAAAGCGGGCGGCACGATCCGGCTCAAGGTCGCGACGACGGCGGCGGCCGACATTCCGGCGACGCACCGGTTTCCGGTGGATTTCCAGGCGGACGCCGGAGCCTACGCGTGTCTCGAGATCGTGGATGCGGGAGGAGGGATCGCGGCCCACGACGTCGAGAAGATCTTCGATCCGTTCTTTTCGCGCAAGGCGCCCGGGCGCGGCATGGGCCTGGCCGTGGCGCTCGGGATCACCCGGATGCTCGATGGCGTCATTACGGTGGAGAGCGCCGCGAATCGCGGAAGTGTTTTCCGGGTCTTTCTGCCGGTCTCGGGGTAGGCGCGGTTCGGCGCCGTCGATCGAGGTCCGCCCCTCCCGCATCCGGCCCGGCGGCCGGGCGATCGTGGGTCCGGCGGGAAGATCTGCATCGGCTCCTGGACGTCTTCCGACCCGACACCCGGGTTTCGCAAGACTCCTGGCGAATCCGCAGCATGGACACGAGTCCTGCGCCAGCTGCGTCCCATTCCCGGGAATCGACGCTCCCAAAGTTCGCACGGAACCGGCCGGAATCGATTGCCCATTTTCGGCCTGATATTTTTAAGCTGCGTTGGGACTGGAAGATGCGAATCGCGGAGCGCGCTGGCACGACGGCTGCAATGGATGCGGCAACAAACTTCCCTGCCATGAAAAAGCTCCTCACCCTTTCCTCGCTCCTGATCGTTGGCGGCTACGCGGCCGTTGAACTTGCCCGGGACGCGGGGGTTCGCCTGCCCGCGGCGTTCACCCCCGTCAACGCCCTGATCGCCTTCACGCTCGTCTCGCTGTCGCTCATCGCGCTCGCGGACTACGGACCCAAGTCACGGGCGATCGCAGTCCGCGCTCCGGCGCGTCGGGAGGGCCCGAAGCGATTGCATTCGATTGCCGCCGCGCATCACCACGTTCATGCGATTCGTCGCGGCGCGGAAGCCGCGCGGCTCGCCTCCATCTCACCCGCAGTGGTCTGCTTCCCACGTCGTCGCTCCGTCCGCCTGCAGCGCGCCGCCTGACGCCGCTCAGCGGGGTTGGTTCGGCGGTGGGTCGATCATGATGCGCAGGGCGGTTTTCAGCGCCTCGCGTTCATGTTTCAGCCGGTCCAGTTCGCTGTGCAGTTCCGCCTCCGTCCTCACCGGCCGCGAAACGAACTGAGCCGGGCGGTCCGGCGGCGGCGCGGGATCACTCGGGGGTGGCGGCTTCCGCGCGGCCGACTGCAGCAGTCGAAATTCCGGCCGGCGCCGCGCGCTCAGCGGCCGTGGCGATACCGGCGCGGTCAGATCGATGGCGGCGACCAGCGGTTCGTCGTTGCCCGGCGCCGGCGGAGCCGCCGAAAGCAACTCCCGCGCGATCCGCCTCAGCCTGCGCACGGATACGCGAAACTTCAACACCCGCCGGAG
Organism: uncultured Verrucomicrobiae bacterium; assembly: GCA_963705935.1. Classification (GTDB taxonomy): domain Bacteria; phylum Verrucomicrobiota; class Verrucomicrobiia; order Opitutales; family Opitutaceae; genus Opitutus. The sequence continues at coordinate 2,856,666 of OY970130.1, forward strand.
CACGCCGCGATTGCCGCCGTCGTCGGCAAAATTCTGCACCTCCGCGTCGAATTGCGCCATCGATCCTGCCCGGGCGACGCCGTGAACGAAGCTCCAGTCCGCCTCGAAATAGCGCGGCAACAGCGCGAGCGGCGCCCGAAAACAGCGGGCCGCCGGATAGAGCGCCTCCCTGAACAACCGCCCGGCGCATTCGTTCAGAGTCAGTCCGTGGAGAATGCAGTATCGGGCGCCGATTGTGGGCGCCGGGAGACTCAACGCCTCTCCGAATACAGGTGCACCCTGTTCCGAAGACGGAGCGCTCGCCGGGGATGAAAACTGCTTTTCAGCGGGCATGTTGCGAATGCCTATCACGTCACGTTTCCCCAAGGGTTAAAGTATAAACCCCCAGAAAACGGGTAAGGTCTAAACCCTAATAACGGAGCGTTCCGGGCGGCTTCGCCGCACGACCCGGGTTCGGCACTCCACCGGGTCGGTTGCGGCGTTGTGTGAATGCGCTTGCTCGCTGCAACGGCGGATCGCGAGCCGACGAACTAGGCGCGAACGGCAGCCACACGGCGCGCGCCCGTCCGTCGATGTCCTGCGCGCTGTGCGGAAGCATCCGACAGGCGGTCCTTCTTCGACCGATGGCAGAACCAGCCGGCGACCACCTTCCAAAGATGGTCATCCGTGGCAAATTGAGGGTCTCGCCTCACGGTTTCCCTCCACGCTTCCCATGCGGTACGACAGCAAACTGGACACACTGCGCGCCTGCGCCGCCTTGGCCGTGCTGGCGTATCATTCGTCGGCGTGGGTCGGCTGGGGCTGGATGGGGGTGCCGCTTTTCTTCGTGCTCTCCGGGTACTTGATCACGTCGATCCTGCTGGAGAGCAAACGCAGCCGTCCCGGACTTCCGCGATTCGCCGGCACGTTTTTCGTGCGTCGGTGCCTGCGGCTTCTGCCCGTTTACCTGCTGTTTCTGACCGCGGTCGGACTCGCCGACCTGCTCCGGCCGCCGGGTCAGCTGCACCACGATATCGCCTACCTGCTCACCTACACCTTCAACTTCCGGCTGCTCGATCATGTCGTGCGAAGCTATGGTCACCTGTGGTCCCTCAGCGTCGAGTGGCAGTTCTACCTGCTGTGGCCGTTCGCCGTCTGGCTGCTCTCGGAATGGGCGCTGAAACGCCTGCTGGTCGTCGTCGTGGGTGCCGCGCCCGTCCTCCGGTACGCGACCCTGCGCTGGTTCACGGCCCACGGCGTGCATTACGAAGTCGCGGCCGACAATCTCTACCTCCTGACCTGGACGCATCTCGACACGCTTGGACTGGGAGCCCTGCTGGCCTGGAGAACGCCCCGTGAGTTCCTCGGCCGGCGCGCCGTCGTCATCGGGGCCGCCGCAACCCTGCTGGCGTCCGGCGCGCTCGTGACGGTGCTGGGCTGGAGGGACGGATTCTGGGGCGCGCGGAATGCGCCTGGTCTGCTGCAGAGCGCGGTAGGGATGATGGGCTTTCGCGAGGGTCTCAGCGAGTTCCACGAGTACGTCTGGGGCTATTCGCTCATGGCCGTCTTCTTCGCCGCGGTCGTCGCCGCCGCGAGTCGCGCCTCCGTCGCGCGCGGCGTGTTTCGATGGAACTGGCTGACGTACCTGGGCCGGATCTCCTACGGGTTTTACGTGTTCCATGTCGCGGCGCTGTATCTCGTGCAATGGCTGCTTCGGCTGGCGGGGATCGATGCCCCCGCGAATCCCTGGGGCCCGGCCTCGCTGCTCCTGTTTCTTCTGGCCGGCACGGTCGCGTTCCTGCTGGCGCATCTTTCCTATCAGCTCTGGGAATCTCCGTTCCTCCGGTTGCAGCACCGGATGACGGCGCACGGGACGGCTCCCGTGCCACGGGGCGTGATCGCCGCGTGACCGCCCGGACCCACGGCCGGTGAGTCGCCGGTGCGTCGCACCCGGCGGCGCGATTTGCGGCCGTGCCGCCGCGGCGTTTCAAGACCCCGGGGCGGTCCGCTGCCGGACCTCGTCCTCCAGGCAGCGCACGACCAGTGCCGTCCATCCGGTCTGGTGGCTCGCGCCGAGGCCGTGACCGTCGTCGCCGTGGAAATATTCGTAGAAAAGCACGAGATCGCGGAAGTGCGGATCGTCGGCGTAGCGCCGGTCGTCCCCGTGCACCGGCCGGCGGCCGGCCGCATCCGCGCGGAACAGCGCGCCGAGCCGCCGCTGGATCTCGAAGGCCGCGTCGCGCAGCGTCGCCATCCGGCCGGAGCCGACTGGCAGTTCGACCTGCAAGGCGTCGCCGTAATATTCGGCGTACCGCTCGAGCGCCTCGATCAGCAGGTAGTTGATCGGAAACCACACCGGACCGCGCCAGTTGGAATTGCCGCCAAACAGGTGGCTGTCGCTCGCACCCGGCGTGTAGTCGAGCCGCAGCTCGCGGTCGCCGGCCCGGAACACGAACGGGTTCTTCTCGTGGTATTTCGACACGCTGCGCACGCCGTGCGGCGAGAGAAACTCCGCCTCGTCCAGCAGATAGCGCAGCACCCGGACCAGTCGGTCGTGCGGGGCGACCGCGAGCAGCGCCCGGCGCATGCCGTTGGTCTCGACGGTGCAGCAAACATGCCGCGCCAGGTCCGGCCGGTGTTCGAGAAACCACTCGTACCGTTTCCGGAATCCCGGCAGCCGGTCGATCTGGTCGCGATCGAGCAGCTCGACCGCGATCAGCGGCAGCAGCCCGACCACCGAGCGGGTCTCGAGGCTCATCGTGTGCGAGCCGAAGTCGATCTGGTCGTAGTAGAACCCGTCCTGCTCGTCCCAGAGACCGAACCCCCCGGCGGAATTCATCGCGTCGACGATCTGGATGAAGTGCTCGAAGAACTTCGACGCCATGTCCTCGTACGCGACGTGCACCGTGCCGTCCTCGCCCGCCGCCAGCTCGAGCGCCATCGCCAGCATGGTGCTGGCGTAAAACGCCATCCAGGCCGTGCCGTCCGCCTGCCGGAGCTGGCCACCGCCGGGGATCGGCTGGTCGCGATCGAACACCCCGATGTTGTCCATCCCGAGGAAGCCGCCGGAAAAGAGGTTGTTGCCGCCGGCGTCCTTGCGGTTGACCCACCAGGTGAAGTTGAGCAGCAGCTTCTGGAACACGCGCTCGAGAAACTCCCGGTCGCGCTGGCCGCGCGCACCGGCGATCTTGTACACCCGCCACGCCGCCCAGGCGTGCACCGGCGGGTTCACGTCGCCGAACGCGAACTCGTACGCCGGGATCTGACCGTTCGGGTCCAGGTACCATTCGCGCAGGAAGAGCGTGAGCTGCTGCTTGGCGAAATCCGGATCGACCCGCGCCATCGGCACCATGTGGAAAGCCAGGTCCCACGCGGCGAACCACGGGTACTCCCATTTGTCCGGCATCGAGATCAGGTCCCGGCAGTGCAGGTGCGTCCAGGCGTGGTTGCGACCGCCCCAGCGCTCGCGCGGCGGCGGCGGCGTGGCGGGGTCGCCCTCGAGCCAGTGCTCGACCACGTAATAGTAGAACTGGCGTGACCACAGCAGCCCGCCATAGGCCTGGCGCATGATGTTGCGCTCGTCCGCCGTCGCGCCGGCCGGAATGATCCGCGCATAGAACTCGTCGGCTTCGCGACGCGCCCGCTCGAGGTGGTCGGCGAAGGCCCTGCCGAAGTCCACGGCCACGCCGCCCGTCGCCGGCACCAGCTGCAGATCGATCGTCTGCTCCGCGCCGGGCGCGAGCGTGAGCACGTAGTGGAGCGCCGCCTTCGTGCCGGTCTGCGCCGGGTTCACCGCCCCGGCCTCGCCGTTCACGACCAGCCGGTGAAACGCGTCCTTGACGTACGGGGAGGCGTCCGGCGAGCCAAAGAGCCGGCCGTTGTTCGTCTCGTTTTCGGTGAAGAGCGGCGCCGGTTGGGCCCCGCCCGAGGCCGGCGCGAAGTGCAGCGCGAAATCGCCCAGCGCCTCGTGCGTCGCGGTGATGACCCCGCCTGGGCCGGGCGCCAGCGCCAGCCGCGGCTTCTCCGTCACGTGCTCGCGGCTGTTGTCCCAGGTCCAGACGTTGCGGAACCAGCACTGCGGCAGGACGTGCAGCGTCGCAGTCTCCGGACCGCGATTCGCGAGCGTGAGCCGGATCAGCATGTGGTCGGGCGCGGCCTTCGCATACGTGGCGAAGACATCGAAGTACCGGCCGCCGTCGAAGACGCCGGTTTCGGCCACCTCGAACTCCGGGTCGGTGAGCCCACGCCGGCCGTTTTCCGCGATCAGCGCGGCGTACGGGAATTCAGCCTGAGGATACCGGTAAAGCGCGCGCATCCAGGAATGGGTCGGCGTCGAATCGAGATAGTAATAGAGTTCCTTCACGTCCTCGCCGTGGTTGCCCTGCGGCCCCGTCAGGCCGAAAAGCCGCTCCTTCAGGATCGGGTCGCGGCCGTTCCAGAGCGCGACGGCGAAGCACAGCCGGCATTCGCGGTCGGTGAGCCCGAGCAGCCCGTCCTCGCCCCAGCGGTACGCCCGGCTGCGGGCGTGCTCGTGGGGGAAATAGTCCCAGCAGTCGCCGGACGCGGAGTAGTCCTCCCGCACCGTGCCCCACTGGCGCTCGGCGAGGTAGGGTCCCCAGCGCTTCCAGTTCCGCTGGCGCGTGCGATCCTCGGCCAGCCGCCGCTCCTCCGCGGTGGGCGCTCCGGCATCGGACGCCGGCGGGTTCACGGTGGCGGAATCGGTTCGGGGAAGGGTTGGCATTCGACGCGCAGGGGCGGGACGGGATCGTCGCAGGGGATGAGCGGCCGCGTCGACGGCGGCCGCAGGTACTGGACGAAGTCCTTCGGGAAAAACAAGTCGAGCGTCCATTCGAGGGCGACGCGGACCTGCTTCTCGAACTCCGGCAGCGTGGGCAGGTGGATGTGCGCCACCGCCGCCAGGCGACGAACCCGGCGTTCGAAATCGAGTGCCGCGTACGAACCGGCGAAACCGCGTTCCCTCGCCGGCCGGGTGTGCCGGTTGGCGACCGGCGCCCTGAGCGTCCGTGCGATGCTTTTCCGAGAGGGACGTAGGGCGACACGCGCCGGCAAGTTCGCTCCCGCCGACCCCGCCCGCCGCTGCGGCCCCGATACCGCGCCTTCGAATTCCGGCTAACGTTGCGTCATGGCGACTCTCGTCCAGCCGTTTTCGTTTCGGCCGGTGATCGTGCGGGCGCTGCTGGGGCTGACGCTGAGCCTCGGTGCGACCGGCCGGCTGGTCGCCGCCGATCCGGGCACCGCCCTGACAACTCCGCAGGACCGCCGGCCGGACCAGCTGTTTTCCACCGACACGCTGCGGCTGTTCGCCGACGACATCGGCTATGTCTTCACCGCGCCGGCCAGGTGGGATGAAACCGACTGGCTTGCCTTCGGTGGAGCGACCGCGGGCGTCGTCGCCACCGGTGCCTTCGACAAGAACATCCGCGACAGCATCCAGCGCCACCGGTCCCCCAGCCTCGACCGGTTCATGCGGGACTACCAGGACATCGGCGCGCAGTATTCGTTTGTGGTCCTGGGGGCGTTCGAGGCGTACGGGCTGGGGGCCGACGACCGCAACGCCCGCAACACCTTTGTCGACGGACTGGGCGCGTCGCTGATCGCCGGCGGCATCATCACCCCGGTGCTGAAGCTGGCCGTCGGTCGCGAGCGCCCGACGGACAACGCCTCGGTCTACCGCTTTGGCCATTTCAGCTCGTCGGCCTCGTTTCCCTCGGGGCACACCACGCAGGCGTTCGCGGTGGCTTCCGTGATCGCGGCGCACTATCCGACTCTGTGGGTCCAGGCGCTCGCGTACGGCGCCGCCGGTCTGGTCGGCTATGCCCGGCTCGAGCAGGACCGGCATTATGCGAGCGATGTCGTGGCCGGCGCCCTGATCGGATGGAGCGTCGGCCAGGCGGTCACGAGGCACAACGACACCCCGCGTCAGCACGTCGGCTTCACGATCGTTCCGTTCAGCACGGCGAAGTTTTCCGGCGTGCTGTTCGAGAGGCAGTTCTAGCCCGGAGATTTCGCGGCGAACGGGAGAGCTGCGGATGTTCGTATTACGAACATCGCGGATTCCGGCGAACGGTTTGACGGAATCCGGCGGCCGGGTTCGGGGTCGCACAGTATGCGGCCAAACCGCCATGCCTCGATGAATCAGTCCACGGAGAAACCCGCCGGCCGCCGGCTCAGCCTCGGCGCCTACCGGCGGTTGTGGCTGCCCGAAATGGTCCTGCTGCTGCTGGCGGCGGGAGCGGCCACCGCGATCTTCGCCTCGCCTGCCGTCGACCTCGCGGCCTGCGGCTGGTTCTTCCGCGCCGCCTCCGCCGACCACTGGCCCCTCGCTCCCCGGCTGCTCTGGTATGGACTGTATCGCTCGACTCCCGTCATCACCGGCTTGCTTGCCGCACTTGGCTGCACGCTCGTGCTCGCCGGGTTCACCGGCCGGCGATCACCCGCCCGGCGCTGGCACGGGGTGTTCGTCCTGCTGGCGATCGCGATCGGACCGGGGATCATCGTGAACTCGGTGCTCAAGGACCACTGGGGGCGGCCGCGCCCCCGCGACCTGGCCGTGTATGGCGGCACGATGACCTACGTCGCGCCCTGGATGCCGTCGCGTCAGGGCGGCAAGTCGTTTCCCTGCGGCCATTGTTCGGTCGGATTCCTCTACGCGACCGGCTGGTGGATCTGGCGGCGCACCCATCCGCGCCGCGCCGCCGCGTCGCTGGCCGCCGGGCTGGCCCTCGGTGCGCTGCTCGGCGCCGGACGGCTCGCCGCCGGTGGCCACTTCGTGTCCGACACCGTTTGGGCCGGTCTCATCGCGCTCGGCACGGCGCACGTTCTTTACTACCATGTCCTGCGGATTCCCGCGCGAGAGGACTCGGATCCGCGATGGCGCGAATCGGAAACCGCCGCCGGACGCCCGGGTGCGTTCGCCGTCGCGGTCGGCGTCGTCGTCGCGGCGCTGGTTGCCTCCGGCGTGCTCATGAGCTGGCGGTTCGTCGACCTGACGTCGCACATTCCCCTCCGCGGATCGTTTCCGCCGTCCGGACGGCTGGAAGTCGTCGCCGACCGGCTGGAGGTGGAAATCCACCTCGTCGACGAACCCGCGACCGACATCTCCGTTTCCGGCGACATTCACGGCTTCGCACTGCCGGGCGCCCGGATCGAGGCGGGGTGGGCGCCCGTCGATCCGCCGGATCGAACGCTTCGCTACCGCGTCACCGAGTCGGGCCATTATCTTTACCTCGATGCGACGGCCGAGATCCGGCTGCCATTGCGGGCGGTGCGGGTCGTCAGCGTCCGCACGGGGCGCGGCCGGATCAGCGTGGTGGACGACACGCACGGCGCGTCGGCGCACGCGGCCCGGCCGGGCTTCGATCTGCATTCCGGCGCCGGCCGGGTGACCGGGTTGCCGCCGTGATCGATGGTGCGGCCTCGGGGATCCGGCGCGCACGTTCGCGACCGCGAGGCATCGGCCGGGACGTTTTTCTGGCTCGCCCGCACGTCCGGGCCGGCGATTCTCTCCGCTTCGTTCAACCCCAGGAAAACACATGACGTTTCACCAATCAGCCATGATGCTCGCACTCGTCGGCACGATCACGGGGCTGCCGGCGCAGGAGCTGCGCCACGTGCAGCAGCAGACCGCCAAGGGCATCCTCGAAGGCGTCGTCAGCGCGGATGGAAAAGTGCGCACCTTCAAGGGCATCCCGTTCGCCGCGCCGCCGGTCGGCGAGCTGCGGTGGAAGCCGCCGCAACCGGTCGCGCCGTGGACCGGCGTCCGCCCGGCGATCGAATACGGTCCGCGGCCGATGCAGACCCGGGTGTTCGAGGACATGGTGTTTCGCGACGCCGGTCCGAGCGAGGACTGCCTGTACCTGAACCTCTGGCTGCCCGAGGATCAGCCGCACACGAAACTGCCGGTGATGGTCTGGATCTATGGCGGCGGATTCGTCGCCGGTTCCTCGTCCGAACCGCGGCAGGACGGCGGCAACCTGTGCAAGCAAGGTGTGCTCGTGGTCAGCATGAATTACCGGTTGGGCGTGTTCGGCTTTCTCGCCCACCCGGAGCTGACCCGTGAGTCGGGAAGCCAGGCGTCCGGCAACTACGGGCTGATGGACCAGATCGCCGCGCTCGAGTGGGTCCGCGACAACATCGCCGCGTTCGGCGGTGATCCTACCAACGTGACGATCTTCGGCGAATCGGCCGGGTCGTTCTCGGTGAGCGCGCTGATGGCGGCACCGGCCGCCCGCGGGCTGTTCCAGAAGGCGATCGGCGAGAGCGGCGCCTTTTTCGGCACGACCCTGTCGACGGCGACGCTGGCCAAGGCCGAGCAGCAGGGCGTGAAATTCGCCGAAGCGGCGTTCGGCACGTCCTCGATCGCCGCGCTCCGCGCCCGGCCGGCCCAGGAGATCCTCGCCGCGGCGGCCAGGCAGCCGCGGCGGTCGTTCACTCCCATCGTCGACGGCTACGTCCTGCCGGAGGAATGCGCCTCGATCTACGCGGCCGGCCGGCAGGCGCACGTGCCGCTGCTCGCCGGATGGAATCGCGACGAGGGCAGCTACGAGGAACTGCTGGGGCACGACGCGCCGACGCTGGCGAACTACACCGCCGACGCGAAAGCGCGGTTCGGCGCACGCGCCGACGCCTTCCTCCAGGTCTATGCCGCCTCCAACGACGCCGAGGCCAGGCGTGCCGCCCAGGATTTCGGCGGCGACATGTTCATCGGTTATCCCACCTGGAAGTGGCTCGAGCTCCACCGCCGCACCGGCGCGTCTCCGGTCTATCGGTACGAGTTCGACCAGACGCTGCCGCCGGCACCCGACGCCAAACCGGGCAGCGAGCCGGTGGCGCCGCATGCGTCCGAAATCGAGTTTGTCTTCCAGATGCTGCCCTCGCGCCATCTGCCGTGGCGGCCGGAGGACCGCGAGGTATCCAACCTGATGGCCTCGTACTGGACGAATTTCGCCAAGACCGGCAATCCGAACGGCCCCGACCTGCCCAACTGGCCGGCATGCGTCGAGAGCAACGGTTTTCAGGTGATGCACCTTCAGGTGCCGGCCGCCGCGGCGCCCGACGCCCATCGCACCCGGTACAAGTTCCTCGACCGGCTCTGATCGTCGGCGCCGCGCGCCCGGGCCTCAGGCGTGAAAGAGGCGACTCAGGGCGGGATCGTGCTCGATCTCGCTCTGGATTTCGCGGCGGAGCGATTGCAGTTCCCACGGATCGAATCCCGGTTGGCCGCGCTGGCGCTCAGCCGCGTCCCAGTCGCGCAGCAGCGAGACGAGCCGGCCCATCGGCTCGTCCTCGAACAGCGAGCCCGCCGGAGTCTCACCATGATCCCACTCCTCGAGGCAGCGCGAAACCGCCGCGAGCTTGTCGCCATGCCGCAGCCAGTCCCGCGCGAGCCAGGCCAGGACGGCGGCGGCAATCGCGGCCACGCCGCAGCGCAAATCGCGGGTGACGGCACCGACGAATGCCAGGGCGATCACCGCCGCGCTCAACGCCACCAGCGCAAGGTAGACGGCGCGCGCGAACATCGCGGCGGGTGAGTTGAGCGGCAGAGGATCGGGCCCGGCGGACTTTTTCATGGTCGTTGGTCACGCCCCGGCGTTCCCCGGACACCGGCCGCGGTGAAACGCGGCCGGCGCACAAACCGGAAGACCAAGCCGGGCCGCCACCACTGCCGGATGGCGGTCGCGGCCGGGCCAGCCGGTGTCACGACCGGCCCGTGATCCGGTGCCGCAGGTTACGGTAGAGTTCGACGCCATAGCCAATCCCCACGCCGGCGCATACGATCCATTGGGTGCCGTCCACAAAGAGCAACGGGCAGACGATCTGGATGGCCGTCAACACCAGGAGCAGCAGGGCCACGCGGCCACCCGCTCCCGGCATGAGCGACCAGCCGTTCGTCAGCCGGCCGGCTTGCTCCCGGCCGACATGGCGGCGGAGCGCCGCCTCCTGCAGCCGGCCGAAGGCGTATCCGATCAGCCCGCCGGCACTGAGGCCGACGCACCAGCGGAAGAGTTCGATGAGTTGGGTTTCCATGGCGGACCTTTAGTGGGCCTGCGGGGTTTCGGACTGACGGTCCATGACGACGCCGGCGTAGCCCGCGACGCCCATCTCCGGCACATCGAGGCCTTCGATTTCCACGTCCAGGGAAACCCGGTTGCCGACCAGCTTCTCCGCGATGTAGTAGACGATCAGCGAGAGAATCGAGAGCGTCACGAAGCAGGTCACGACGCCGATCAGCTCGGCCCAGAACTGGCTCATTCCGCCGCCGTAGAACAGGCCCCGCACGGTGCCGGCGACGCCGTTCCAGCCGTCGCCATAGGTCCCGTCGGCGAACAGGCCGATCGAGAGGCAGCCCCAGGCGCCGTTGACGCCGTGGACCGAAATCGCGCCGACCGCGTCGTCGATGCGGATCTTGTCCCAGAAGAACACGGACTCGACGACGAGGATGCCGGAAACGATCCCGATGATCGCCGCTCCGCCGGCGCTCACGAACGCGCAGGGCGCCGTGATCGCGACCAGACCGGCCAGCATGCCGTTGCACATCATCGACGGATCGGGCTTCTTCGTCTTGACCCACCACATGTAGAGCGTCGTCGCGAGCGCGGCGGTGGCGGACGCGATCATCGTGTTGACGGCGACGACGGCGATCCGGAGGTCGGTGCCGGCGAGCGTCGAGCCGGGATTGAAGCCGAACCAGCCGAACGCGAGGATGAAGGTGCCGAGCATCACCATCGGGATGCTGTGGGGCATGATCGGATGAACGAGTTTCCCCGCCTTGTCGTACTTGCCGTGCCGCGGGCCGATCAGCCAGGCGAAGATCAGCGCGATCACGCCGCCCTGCATGTGCACCACCGACGAGCCGGCGAAGTCGACGTGGCCGTGCCCGAGTCCGAAGTTGACGCCGAGCTGCGAGAGCCAGCCTCCGCCCCAGACCCAGTTGCCAAAGACCGGATACATGATCATCCCGATGCAGACAGCCGTAGATCATGAAGGCCGAGAAGCGCCACCTTTCCGCCGCGGCGCCCGTGGGAATCGTCGCCGTCGTGTCCATGAAGACCATCTGGAACAGGAAGAGCGCGAACGCGGCCGAGTCGTACCCGGCGCCCTGGAGAAGGAAGCCCTTCCACCCGAGCAGCCCCCAGTCGTGCCCGAACAGATGCAGGGTGATCTCGTGGTTCAGCCCGGCGTAGCCGCCCATCGTCCCGATCGAGCCGAGCCCGCCGAACATGAACGCAAACCCGCAGACATAGAATCCGAGCATGCCCATCGGGTAGATCATGAAGTTCATCGCCATCGTGTGGCTCGCGTTCTTCGCGCGACACAACCCGGTCTCCACCAGGGCGAATCCCGCCTGCATGAACATGACCAGGAAGCCGGTCACCAGCGTCCAGACGAAGTTGATCGAAACGCGGTTGTGGCCGACCCCGTCGGCGAGCTTGACGGCGAGCGGTTCCAGCGCGGCCTGCTTCGTGTAGTCGTCGAACGCCTTCTTGGCGTCGTTGTAGGCCTTGACCTTGTCCTTGTCGTTCTTGTCGTCAGCGCTCAGTTCGGCGGGGGCCGTGACGACGAATCCCGGCACGTCGGCCGCTACGCCCGTCGCGGTGCCGGCCGGATCCGGCTTCGGATCGTCGGCCAGCATTCGTGGCCCCCCCCCGAGACTGAACAAAAGCGCCAATCCCGTCAGGATGGCGCGTGACCGGCCGAAACCAGAAAACCAATTTGTCATGGGCGTTGATTAATTTCCGAGGTTAGAAGGGCGTCGGTTTGTCCAACGCGGGAAGCGACGCCCGATGTCGCACCCCGCATACCAAGCGAAATGGAAAGAAAATGTATTTCTGCGGCCGGATTATGAACAAACCGTCGACGCCGCGGCCGGCGATCCGGCGGCACCACGCATCGCTTCCCCGCCCCACTCGGCCGGCCGGGCGGTGAACGCAGAGCCGGTTCGGCCGGCACCCGCCAGCGTTCTGGCCGGCCTGGGGGCGGCGCCGCGCGAGTGGCAGGCTGAAGCCGGCGTGCGGGATGCCTGCCCGGAACCGCCGTCGAGCCGACCTCACGCCGGCGTCGCCGCGCGATTCACACCGTCAGTTCCTGCGGCTCGGTCACAAACCGGTACCCGATGCCCGACTCGGTCTGGAAGAATCTCGGCGTGTCGAGTTCATCCTCCAGCTTTCGTCGCAGTCGCATCATGTAGGTTCGCAGGTAGTGGGTCTGGCCCTCGGCTTTCGGTCCCCACAATTCCCGCAGGATGTGGCGGTGACTGAGCGCCTTGTCGCGATGGGTGATGAACAGGAGAAGCAGCGCGTACTCGGTGGCGGTGAGCTTCACGACGGAGCCGTCGCGCCGGACGCGGCGCCGGCCGAAATCGACTTCGACCGAGCCGAATCGAAACGTGTTCGTCGCGATCGCCGGCTTGATCCGCCGCAGCAGCGCCCGCAGTCGCGCGAGCAGTTCCCCCTCGCCGAAGGGTTTGGTCAGGCAGTCGTCGGCCCCGGCGTCGAGCGCCGCGATCTTGCATTCCTCCGCGGTGAGATCCGACAACACGAGCACCGGCGCAGCGCTCCGTTCGCGCAGGTGCCCGAGCAGCGCGAGGCCGCTCATGTCCGGCAGGCTGACGTCCAGAAGGATCGCATCCGGCGCCTCCGACTCGATCGCGGCGATCGCGGCGGTGCCGGTCTCCGCCTCCGCGACGGCGTAGCCGGCGCCGGTCAGCGTGAGGTGCAGCAGCCGGCGAATCTGGGATTCGCCCTCGATCACGAGCACATGAAACCGGCCGGCGTCCGCAGTCATCGGCTCACCTGCCAAAGCTTGGGACGGGCGCAACCCCCGCCAGGTTCAGACACTCCGCCCATCCGGACACGGCGGATCCTCGTCGTGGAAGTCGGACTGGTCGAAGGGCAGGAGCGAGTCATCGGGCTGCTTTCACCCGCAGCAACCGTACCAACCCGCCTCGCGTTCGGGCGTTTTTTTCGCGGTGCCACGCTGCGTTTTTCGCCGATGCCCGTCCCGACGCGCGAGGCGCCGCGGTGCGGGAACCTTCTCCCGGCGGTTCTCCGAATGCCGAAACCTGAACAGCGAATCAGGTCGCCGGAGCAGGCGGTTTGTCCCGAACCCCCGTGACGCCACCTTACCGGCTGCTCCACCTTTTTTCCGATATATAAAACGTTGCCCCGCCGGATCGTTTTGTCTTCTGCCCGCGTTAGCATTTTCGGCAGTTCGTGACTACAAGTTGAGCCAAGGCCGCCGCGAGGCCGCCCCGACCGAGCCGCCGTAAGAATACATCCATTCGTTGCCCCGCTGGCTATTCCCGCCGGCTGCGTTTCGCGGTCGGTGCGAGTCGGCCCGCTGGAGGTGCGCGCGGAAATTCGCCGGCGGTTCCGGGAAGGGAGTGTCTCCGGCGCCTTATCGGTCCGGCTGCCTCCGCATCCTTCACCCTTCCAGCCGATACGCCGCACTACAACAAACCCTATGAAACCTCACCATCGCACGGCGGTTGCGCTTCGCGCCGCTGTTTTGTTCGCGGGAGTGCCGCTCGCGTTCGCCCAGACCGCCCCCACCGTCCAGAACAACCCCGCTCCGACCGGCGCCGCGTCGAACGAAGACATCGTCACGCTCTCGCCGTTCACCGTCAGCGCCTCCGAGGGCCAGGACTCGTATGAGGTCACCTCGACGCTGGCCGGCTCGCGCGTCCGGACCAACCTCCGCGACCTCGGTTCGGCGATCAGCGTGCTCAGCACGAAATTCCTCCAGGACATCAGCGCCACCGACAACCAGAGCCTGCTGCAATACACGACCAACACCGAAGTCGGCGGCCTCTACGGCAACTTCGCGGGCTTGGGCAACGCCGGTCAGATCACCGAAACCGCCCGGCTGCTGCGGCCGAACAACGACACCCGCGTGCGCGGGCTGGCCGTCGCGGACAACACCCGGAATTACTTTCTCACCGACATTCCGTGGGACGGCTACAACGTCGGGCGCGTCGACATGCAACGCGGTCCGAACTCGATGCTGTTCGGCGTCGGCAGCCCCGCCGGCATCATCAACACCAGTCTGAACGACGCCTCCTTCGAGAACCTCGGCCGGTTCGAGACCCGGTTCGGAAGCTACGGCAGCCTCCGCAACGTCCTCGATCTCAATCAGGTCCTGCTCAAGGACGAACTGGCGCTCCGCGTCACCGGACTGGATGACGGCGAGGACTACCGGCAGCAGCCGGCGTACAATCACGACAAGCGGATCTACGGCGCGCTGCGCTTCGATCCGAAGCTCTTCAGCAAGGGCTCGGCGCACACCTCGATCCGGGTGAATTTCGAGCGCGGCATCATCAACGCCAACCGGCCGCGCGAACTCCCGCCGATCGACGCGATCACGCCCTGGTTCTACACCGGCACCGACGCGGGCGGACACCCGCAGTTGAACAAGCAGACGTTCGACATCTATCAGGCGTGGCGGTCGCGCGTCGCCGGCACGCCGCTGAGCGTGCCCGGTGGCGAGGCCCAGAACAGCAACCCGAACTACATTCCCTGGTTCAACGAGGCGTTCATGGGCCGTGAGTTCAACGCCGACGTCGGCTACATCTACAACGCCAACAGCTCGGCCCCGATCACGATTCGGGAGCCGCAGATCGCGTCCACGTTCGGCCTCAACTCCAGCGGCACGATCTCGGGCGGCATCGCCGGCCTGCCGTTCGCCCGCCCGCTCGCGATCGCCGGCTACAACTCGTACTCGCAGGCCGCCGGCCTGCCCGGGGCGCAGTACAACGTCTACCGCGACAAATCGCTCTCGGATCCCTCGATCTTCAACTTCTTCGACCACCTGATCGACGGTCCGAACAAGCACGAGTGGCAGAACTGGAACGCGCTCAACGTCGACGTCAGCCAGACCTTCTTCGACAACCGGATCGGCCTGGACGGCGCCTACTACCGCGAGCACTACGTCGACGGCCAGGAGTCTTTCCTCAACGACCAGCAGTACGTGATCAGCGTCGACATCAACCAGACGCTGCCCAATGGCCAGCCCAACCCGAACGTCGGCCGGCCCTACGTCGGCAACAGCGGCCTCTACGGCAACAACGGCGACGTCAACGACCGCGAATCCTACCGCGCCATCGGCACCGCCGACCTTCGGGCCTCGGACTTCCTCGGCCACACCACGCTCGCCAGCATCATCGGCCGCCACCTCTTCACCGGCCTCTGGTCGCAAGACACGGTCAAGCAGAACAGCTTTTCCTGGGACCGGTACGCCACCACCCAAGCCTGGGTGCAGGCGCGCGGCGGCTCGGCGAGCATTTCGGACGGCGACCGCCAGGTGGACTGGATCACCTATCTCGGGCCCAGCCTGTCGGGTGCGACGAGCGCCGCGAACGCCAACCTCAGCCCGGTCACGACGATCGAGGCGCCCGCCGCGAGCGCCAACGTCACCTTCTTCGATTCCCACTGGGCCCACTCCCTCAACCCGACCGACCCGGGTTACGTGAATCCCGCGGCGCCGTACACGCTGCCCAACACAGCGGTCGCGGTCGGCACCGATCCGAACTCGCCGACCGCGTTCGTCTCGACCCAGTCGCAGAATCCCGCGAACTACGTCGGCTGGGTCACGCAGCCGTTCCCGATCCTCAACGCCGACAAGGGCGACATCAGCCAGCTCTACACCAACGGCGCGAAGCGCGTGAACAAGGTCGCGTCCGAGGCGCTCACGTGGCAGGGCTACTTCTGGGACGACACGCTGGTCGGAAACTTCGGCTGGCGGAAGGACACGGTCAGCCTCTCGGCCGCGACCGCCCCCTACGTGGATCCGACCACGAAGGTCGTCGACCCGTTCAACTACGACGCCGGGCCGCTGCAGAGCAAGCAGTCGGCTGAAACCCGGAGCTGGAGCGTCGTGCTGCATACGCCGAAAATCCTGCGCGATCGGATGCCCCTCGGAACCGACATCAGCCTGTTCTACAACCACGGCGAGAACTTCCAGGCGGAGACGATTCGCAAGGACGTGAACGGCGACATCATTCCCAACGCCACCGGCCGCACGAAGGACTACGGCGTCACGATCTCGACGTTTCACGACAAGCTGTCGCTCAAGGTCAACTGGTACCAGACGGACGTCTCGAACGCCTCGCTCGAGGGCACCGGTGCCGGCATCGGCGGCAACCTCTACTACCTCTACCTGCTGCCGGCATGGGCGGCAGGCACCGCGGCGATCGACTGGGCCGGACTGAACCAGATGTCGATCAACGGGCACGACGTCCAGGGCCTCGCCTGGTACTGGGACTACTCGAACCACGACAACAACACCCCGTACGGCCAGCAGCCGCGCGGCGGCGCCACCGCGGCCTCCGACGCCGCCGAGCTGGCGATGGTCAACGCCTTCGCGCAGAACGCGCCCAGCCAGGCGTTCTTCGACGCCTACCAGATCCCCGTCAACGTGGCGGCGATGAAGTCCGGCAACTGGGGCAGCGCGTTTCCGGGCGGCTGGGATCCGGTCGCGTCGAGCGGCCCCGGCTCTCTCCAGTCGGCGTCCGGCGGCACGATCGGCGGCATCGCGCCGTCGGCGACGGTGGACACCACCTCGAAGGGCGTCGAGTTCGAGCTCTATGCCCAGCCGACGAAGAACTGGAACATTACGATCAACGCCGCCAAGACCCAGGCCTCGCGGCAGAACCTCGGCGCCTCGCTCATCACGGTGATCAACGAGCAGCTGGCGCTGTGGAACAGTCCGGCGGGCGACCTCCGGCTCTGGGGCAACGGCGGCAACACCATGCGGTCGTATTTCATGCAGAACATCTACGGACCGTACTTGAACCTGCTCGCCCAGTCGGGCACCGCGGCGCCGGAGATCCGTCCCTGGCGCGCCAACCTGATCACGAGCTATACCTTCGATCACGGACCGCTGAAGGGCTGGAGCATCGGCGGCGCCGACCGCTGGCAGCAGGGCGAGATTCTCGGGTACGCCCTGAACGCGTCGACGCAGCTCATCGACGTGAACAAGCCGTATCGCGGCCCCGACGAGAACTACGTGGATCTGTGGCTCGGCTACCAGCACAAGCTCTCGCACCGGGTCACGTGGAGCATTCAACTCAACGTGAAGGACGTCGCCAAGCGGGCCAAGCTCATCGCGATCAGCGTCGAGCCGGACGGCAGCCCCGCCGCCTACCGCATCCAGGATGGCATGACTTGGCAGCTCACCAACCGGTTCTCGTTCTGAACCAAGCCGAG
Organism: uncultured Verrucomicrobiae bacterium; assembly: GCA_963705935.1. Lineage (GTDB taxonomy): Bacteria > Verrucomicrobiota > Verrucomicrobiia > Opitutales > Opitutaceae > Opitutus. The sequence continues at coordinate 2,873,867 of OY970130.1, forward strand.
GGTGGATATCAGCCCGGCGGGGGACGCCGGGGTCCACCCCATCGCCCGCCCCCCCTCGAAGCCGCACGCATCCGGACATGGAGCCGCGACGCCCTCGTCGCGGAACGAGCCCACCGCACCGCGACGAGGGCGTCGCGGCTCCATTGCGCTGGCACCAGCGGTTGACGCGTTCGGGGGGCGGACAGCTGTCACCCGGCCGCGGTGACGTCGCTCGATGCGCACCGCGACGAGGGCGTCGCGGCTCCATTTCGCTCGCACCAGCGGCTGACACATTCGGGGGGCGGGCGCCGTCACCCGACCGTGGCGACGTTGCTCGCGGGCGATCTGCTATCTCCCGCCGCGCGCCTTGCCGCCGTCCGGGTTCCGCTTCGGCAGCACCTGACGCTCGGCCTCGACCAGCGCGTCGTACGCCTCGCCGGCCGATTCCGCGGCGAACAGCGCATCGATGACGTTCGTCTTCATCGCGATCAGGGCCAGCCGCGCGAGCGTGTGCAGATGAATCCGTTCGTCCTCGGATCCAATCAGAAAAAACACCTGTGTCGCGCGCCCGTCGGGCGCGCCGAACGGCACGGCCTGCACCGTCCGCCCGAGGACGATGAAGGACGCCTCGAAGCGGTAGTCCTCGTGATGCCGGGCGTGCAGCAGGGCGATGCCGCCGGGCACCGCCGTCGAGCACAGCGCCTCGCGCGCCTCGACGCTGGCCAGCAGTTCACGCGCGTCCAGCACGTGGCCGGTGCGATTGGCGAGGGCGACCATGTCCCGGATCACCGAGGACTTGGTCTTCGACGCGAGCGCCAGATCGATTTGGTCCGCCGTGAGCAGCTGCGGAATCAACGCGTCATCCGGAAAGACCTTCCGGGCCGCGCGCATCGATCGCTCGTGATACGCGTCCAGCCGCTTGCCCGGCAGCCCGAGGATCCGCTGCGAAGCCCACGCATCGACCTCCCCCCGCTGGAAGATCATCCGGCCGCCCCGCACGACGTGGGGCATCTCCGACTCGCGCACGAGGCGCCGCACGTCGGCCACCGGGAGGTGGAGATAATCGGCCACTTGTTCGAGAGTGAATGCTCGGTGCGGCATGCGTGCACTATATCGGAAATGGCCGCGGGGGAGAAGCGTTCCGTACGACATCGGCGCCGGGTGCTCCCGCCATCGTCCTACAGGCGGCTGGGGACTGTTGCCCACCGGGGCAGGAATCCGCTCAACCGCGCCCGGCAGCCGCCGATGATTCCCGCGCCAGTTCAACTGACACGGACGTCACGATCCTCAAACCTCCATCGAAAGACCAAACCCATGTCAGTCTCAGGAATCACCTCCGGCAGCAGTTACAATCCCGCCGATTGGCAGTCGTCGTTCTCGAAGGTCAAGTCGGACTACAAGTCGCTCGCCGAGGCCTTGAACTCCGGCAACCTCAGCGATGCGCAGCAGGCCTATGCCTCGCTGCAGAAGGACCTGCCCGCGAAATCGCAGTCGAGCGCCACCACGGCGCCCGGCTCCTCCGACCCGCTCAGCGCGCTGGGCAGTGCCCTTCAGGCCGGCAACCTGTCCGGCGCCCAGCAGGCGATGGCGGCGCTCCAGCAGGCGCATGGCGCGCACCACCATCGCCACCATCGCGCATCCAGCGACGGCGCGAACACGGCCGTGGCCCCGGCCACCCTCGCCGCCCCCACCACGTCGACGGACACGACGATGGGGCTGGACGCGATCGCCTGATCTTCAGACGCCGCAGACTCGTCCCCGGCCGGGTGGCTGATTCGACCGGAACGGGTTTTCCACGCGGCCGGCCATGCGGCCCAGCGGCCCCGCAGACGCGAGCGAAGAAATTCCTCCGGATCTGCGGGGCCGCTTTGCGTCCAGGGAAGTTCTCCTGCCCGCGCCGGAATGTCATCCAGGGTATGACATTCCGCCCCTCACCGAAGCCCCGGGGCGCAGGCAAGCCGGGATGCGCCGACGAGCGCGCGGCATTGAATCCGCCGCCGGCGTGGTACAGGCTGCGGGCACTGCGGCTGCGCAGCGCCCATGCAACGAACCCGCGTCCTCCTCAGTGCGCTGATTCTCGGCGCCATCGTCCTCAGCCTCCCGGGGGGCCGGGCCCAGCCGGCGGAAAGCGTGCGGCTGCCGGCCGTCGCCGGACTCTTCTACCCGCGGGATCCGGCCGAGTTGTCGGAGACGATCGCCGGCCTGCTGGCGGCCGCACCCGCCGCGCCGACGCCCGCCGGAGAGTTGCGCGCCCTCATCGTGCCCCACGCCGGCTACACGTACTCGGGGCTCGTCGCGGCTTCCGGCTTCCGCCTCCTGCGCGGGACGCGTTTTCCCACCGTGGTGCTGCTGGCGCCGAGTCACTACGCCCTGCTCGCCACCGGCTCCATCCCGGCCGCGAGCCGCTACCGGACGCCACTGGGTGACGTCCGGGTCTCCGCCAAAGCACGACAGCTCGCCGCGGTCCGGCCCTTCGCGCTCGATCCGCCGTGCGAGGTGCGGAGGCCCGCTTGGGCCGCGCAATCGTCACGCCCGCTTCCGCCCGACGGCGCCGATCGCGCCGACACCTGGGAGCACGCCGGCGAGGTCGAGGTGCCGTTTCTCCAGCAGACGCTTGGCCGGTTTGAACTCCTTCCCGTCGTGATGGGCGAGGTCGACCCCGCGGCGGCGGCGCGCGCCCTGGAGCCGATGCTGGACGAGCACACGCTCGTCGTCGTCTGCTCGGACCTCAGCCATTTTCATCGTTCCAACGACGCACGGGCGCTGGACGCCGCCTGTGTCGACGCGAGCTGCACGCTGGACGTCGCGAAAATGTCGCGACAGGAGGCCTGCGGCCGGATCCCCATCCTCACGCTGCTCCACATCGCCCGGGCCCGCGGCTGGCGGCCGGTGCTGCTCGATGCGCGCAACAGCGGCGACGTGACCGGCGACATATCGCGCGTCGTCGGCTACGCCGCGATCGCGTTCTACCGCCCCACGCCCGCGGCCGACAGCCGCTCCGTTGCTGCCGCGGGCGGGCTCTCGCCGGCGGATCGCCGCACGCTGCTGGCGCTCGCGCGGCAGACCCTGCGCACCGCCGCGGCCACCGGTCAGGAACCGGCCGTCCGCGCGACCGAGTTCAGTCCGGCATTGCAGGAGCCCCGGGGCTGCTTCGTCACGCTGACGATCGACGGAGCGCTGCGCGGCTGCGTCGGCCATCTCGGCGCGACGCAGCCGGTCTATCGCGACGTGATCGACAGCGCGCGCAACGCGGCGCTGTTCGACTCCCGGTTCCGGCCGGTGGCACCGCGGGAGGTCGACCGGATCAGGATCGAGATCAGCCTCCTCGGGCCGCCCCGGCCCCTCGCGTTTTCCTCGCCGGAGGACCTGCTCGCGAAATTGCATCCGCCCGACGACGGGGTGATCCTGCAACTCGACGGCCGGAGCGCGACCTACCTGCCGCAGGTCTGGGAGCAGATACCCGACAAGGTGACATTCCTGGATACGCTGTCCGAAAAGGCCGGAGCCCGCGCGGGCGACTGGCGGCGGCCCGGGACGCGGGTGTCGATCTACCACGTCGAGGCGTTCCAGGATTCCACCCCGTCGCGCGAGTGAAGACCCGCCCCGCGTCTGCGTCACCCGCATCGCCGCCCCAGCTGCGTGCGGTCAGGGTCGCCGGCGGCGCGGGGGCAACCGTCGCCCCCCCCCATGCCCCCGGCCGGGCCATCGCAGGCCACGGGCCGACACCGGAGCGGCGGCTTCAGCCCCGGTGGAATGGGGCCGATAAGGACAGTTGCTGTTCGCATCCGGGCGGCATTTGGCGTGCGACGCGCCGCGGCAACCCCATCCTCTTCCTCTCCCATGGCCGAATGTACGTGCAAGCTGGTCGAAAAGACCGCGGTTGTTCAGATCCATCTGCCCGATGGCCGGACGCTCGAGGGCCCGCGCGGCGCCACCGCCGCCGAGTTGCTGGCACCGGTCGTCGCGACCCTGCCCGCCGCGGTGGTCGCCGTGGTGGTCAATGGGGAGCTCCATGAGCTGACGCACCGGATCGAGATGGAGGCGCAGGTCCGGCCCGTGACGCTCACGGATGCGGACGGCGCCCGGATCTACCGCCGCTCGCTCACCTTTCTGCTCGAGGCCGCCTTCGCCCGCCTGTTTTCCAGCGCCTCGCTCTTCATCGAGCACTCGCTGACCTCGGGGGCGTATTTCTGCGCCGTCCGCGATCGCGATCCGCTGACACCGGAGGAGCTGGCGGAACTTGGCGCGGAGATGCGCCGGCTGGTCGGCGAGGACCTGCCGTTCACGGCGCGCGAGGCGAGCCTCGCGGAGGCGGTCGAGTATTTCGCCGGCCAGGGCTGCCAGGACAAGGCCCGGCTCCTGCGCCACCGGCGCAAGCCCACGGTCACGTTGTACCGGTTGGGCGGGTACGACGACTACCGCCACGGCTACCTCGTGCCGTCGACCGGCTACCTGAAATGGTTCGACCTGGTCGCGGTCGACGGACATTTCGCGCTGCGCTATCCGCGCCAGCATGCCCCCGGCAAGCTGACGCCGCCCTCGACCTCGCCGAAGCTCCTGGCGGCGTTCCGGCAGTACGGCGCCTGGCTGGAGAAGCTCGGGATCGCCAACGTCGGCGCGCTGAACGACGCGATCCAGTCCGGCCGCAGCCGCGAAATCGTGCTCGTCTCCGAGGCGCTGCACGAGCAGACGATCGCCGAAATCGCGCGCCAGATCGCCGATCGCCAGGGCCAGGCGCGGCTCGTCCTGATCGCCGGCCCGTCCTCGTCGGGCAAGACGACCTTCTCGCGCCGGCTGGCGGTGCAGCTCCTGACGCTCGGCCTGTCGCCCTTCGCGCTCGAGCTGGACAACTATTTCATCGAGCGCTCGCTCACGCCGCGCGACGCCGAGGGCCGGCTGGATTACGAGACGATCGACGCGCTGAAGCTCGCGCAGCTCGGCGAGCACATCGAGCAGCTGCTGGCCGGCGCCGAGGTCCAGTTGCCGCGCTACAGTTTCCAGGAAGGCCGGCAGTTCCCGGGCGAGGTGGTCAAGCTTCGCCCCGGCCAGCTGATCATCCTCGAGGGCATTCACGGACTGAACCCGCGGCTGATCCCGCCGCAGCTCGCGGCGCAATCCTTCCGCGTGTACGCCTCGGCGCTGACGCAGCTCAACCTCGACCGGCACAACCGGGTCGCCACGACCGACACCCGGCTGGTCCGCCGGATCGTCCGCGACGCGCGGGACCGCGGCTACAGCGCGACGGACACGATCAGCCGCTGGGAGTCGGTGCGGCGTGGCGAGAAGCTCCACATCTTTCCCTACCAGGAAAACGCGCACGTGATGTTCAACTCGGCCCTGGCCTACGAGCTGTCCGTGCTCGGCACGCTCGCGGAACCCGTCTTGCGGCACGTCCTGCCGGGCACGCCGGAATACGTCGAGGCGCGCCGGCTGCTGGCGTACCTCGAGTGGTTTTCACCGATCGAGGCCGAGTGGGTGCCGGACAACTCGATCCTCCGTGAATTCATCGGCGGCTCGATCCTGAAGGACTTCAAGGTCTGGGCCGCGTGAGCGGAAGCCGCGGGCGCCGGCGAAGCGGCGCGAGCAAGCTCGCCGCCGACGTCGATCGCGTTGGTCGCGCAGGCCGCCTGCCTGCAGGCGCGATTTGGTTCGGCGCGAGCGTGTGATCGCGCGAGCAAGCTCGCGGCCTACGGAAACACCCTGCGCTCGCCGCCGACGTCGATCGCGATAGGGGTAGGCCGCCTGCTTGCAGGCGCCTTTCAGATTCCGAGCTCCTGCCGGACGTATTTCACCGGCGGGCTGCCGCGCGACAGGATGCGATCGTGGTAACGCTTCAGGTTGAACCCGGCGCCCTCCTCCCGCTCGGCCGCCGCCCGCATGTCGTCATGCTCGATCGCGCCGACAAAATAGGTCGAGAGCTGCGTCGAACTCTGGCAGGCCCGCCGCCACTTGCCGACCGCCTCGCCCTCCTCCTGGAATCCGCGCTGCATCATCAGGTCGAGCGCCTCCTGCTCCGTCATGCCGTCCATCTGGATCTTCTGGTCGAGGATGGCATTGATGGTCGCGCGGAGCCGCATCTTCAGCTGCTCCAGTTTCACCTCCGGGCCGCCGAAGCCCGCGTCGGCCATCACGCGTTCGGCGTACACCGCCCAGCCTTCGATGAACGAGCCGCTGGCGAACACGGCCCGCACGAGCGTCGGTGCCCGAAAGGTGTTCGCGTGCGCGATCTGCACGTAGTGCCCCGGCATCGCCTCGTGCACCGCGAGGTCGTGCAGCATGTAGTCGTTGTACTCCCGGTAGAAGGACTCCTTCCGGGCCGCCGACCAGTCCGCGGGCGTCGGCGACACGGCGAAATAGGTTTCGCCCTTCGGCTCCAGCGCGCCCGGGGAATCGCAGTACGCGATCGCCACGCCCCGCTGGAACTCCGGCAGCACGATGATGCGCAGGGGCGTGTCCGGCAGCGTCACGAGGTTCATCGACCGCACGAAGCCCGTCGCGGCGTCCGTGATCTGCCGGACGCGCGCAACCACCGTCTCGTCGTTCGGGCGGTTCGCCGCCAGCCGGTCCAGCACGGCTCGGATCACGTGGGCATGGTTCGCGAGTTCCGCCGCATCGGCATTCGGAAACTGCGCCTTGTACAGGGGCAGGGCCGTCACGTACATCGCGTCGGTGATCGTCTCGAGTTCGTGTTCGGCGCGGCCAAGGATCTCCTCCGCCGAGAAATTCGAATCCAGGGTGTACCGCAGCTTTTGCCGGAAGCGCTCCGCGCCGAGGCGGAACTCGCCGTGGGCCGTCGGAAGGACGTCCTTTTCGAGCCAGCTCTGGTAATCGGCGAACGCCGCCACGGCCCGCGCCTGCACCGGCGCCAGCTCGTCGCGAAGCGCAGGCGCCTGCTGGAAGAGCGGCTCGAGACCGTGCTGCACCAGCGCGATCGCGCCCGCCGTCTGCGCAATGGCCGTCTCGGTATGCACGCGGGGAGGATTTCGCAGCGTCGCCTTGATCTGTTGCAGCACCCGCGGAATTTGCGCCAGGCGTTGCTCCGCGCTGCGCAGCCGCACGGCCGCCGGCGCGAAATCCCGCGCCGTCAGCAGGTAGATGCTGTTTGCCAGGCTGTCGTTGTAGGCCAGCGGATTCCAGTCGTACGGCCGTTCGTCCGTGAGCGCCCACAACATGGATTCGAGTTCGAGCCGGAGAATCTGCGCGTCGACGCGATTCGCCCCCGTGAGCGCGGCGGCATCGATCCGGCTCATCGCGGCGATCTCCGTGCGCAGCGAATCCTCGCGCGCCGCCAGCGCGGCCGGGCTGTAGTCGGACAGCTGGCCGTCGAAGCGATGATCTCCGAGCTGCGTCGCCGTCTCCGGCCGCGAGCGCAGCAGGTCCTCGATGCAGTCGTGGGCCAGCTTTTCGAATACGGCGTCCGGCGTCGGCGCCGCCGGCACCCCCAGCGGCACGCACAGCAGGATCACGGCGAGGCCGGCCGGGCGGGCGGGGAAACGTGTCGTCATGCCGCCATGTTATCAGGCGAACCGCGGCGCACAAATCGTTTTGCGGCCTGGCCCGGCTGGAGCCGCCCGATCGCGCAGGCATTTTCCATCCGACGCGGACCGTCGGGGATTGTCTCCCGGCTTGCGCTCGAAGCGGTGGAGGGCCCGGCGCTCCGCCGGTGTTGTGCCGGCCGTGCGCGGTGAATACACGTGATGGTATGCGGTGAAAACCGCCGCCACCAGTCGCCCCATGCCATGACCCGATTTTTGCGCTTCCCCCTTCCCGTCCGTCGCTGCGCTCGCGTCCGCCCCGGTTCCGCCGGTGGGACGACGCGGGTTCGCGCGCCGGTCTGCGCTGCGCTCGCGCTGGCGGTCGCGCTGGCAGCGACGCCGGCCGCGACCGCCGCCCCCACCGCCAGCCAGCCGATGGGCGAAGCGAAAGGCATCTTCCCCGGCCGCGTCGTGTGGGTGCACGGCGCGGCGGCCGTGAACCAGGCCTGCGTCGCCGACGCGCCGGGACACGGGTGGTATCTCCCGGAAAACCAAAATCAGCCCGTGATCGACGCGATGGTGTCCCGTGCCCTGCGCGACCTCACGGGCGCGCCGACCGACCGGGCAGCCTGGTCCGCGATCTTCAGATATCACAACGCCACCCGCGGCAAGGGCGCGACCGACTATGTCCGCGGCGAGAAGATCTTCCTCAAGCTCAACGCGACCAGCGCCTACGCCGGCAACTTCGATCCGGCGGACCTGACTCCGCGCAGCTTCGTCTCGGAAACCTCGGTCGGGGTCGTCCGCGCCGTGCTCCGCCAGCTGGTCGGCGTCGTCGGCGTCGACCCGCGCGACATCTCGGTCGGCGATCCGCTCAAGCACATTTACAGGCACCTCTACGAGACGTGGCACGCGGAGTTCCCCGAGGTCCACTATCTCGGCAACGGAGGTTACACCAGCCTCGGCCGGGAGACGGTCGTGCCGAGTGCCACCGCCGTGCTGCATTACTCCGACCGCGGTTCGGTCCTGCGGACGAACGTCTGGTCGAACGGCTACCCGGGAGACGACGCGGTGACGGAAGACCACCTCTACCGCGTGTTCGAAACCGCGGAGTATCTGATCAACCTGCCGATGCTCAAGGGACACCGGCGCGCCGGCGTGACGATGTTCGCGAAGAACCACTTCGGGTCGCACACGCGGGCCGACGCCTCCCACCTGCACAACGGACTCGTCGCCCCGACCGAAACGATCGCGGGCGCGCGCAGCGGCTACGGCTTGTACCGCGTGCAGGTCGACATCATGGGGCATGCGCTGCTGGGCCGAAAGAACCTGCTCTATCTGATGGATGCGCTCTGGGCGACGGACCACGAGCTGGACGTACCCTTGAAGTGGCAGTCGCCGCCGTTCTCGAACACCTACATGGCCTCGATCTTCGCGTCGCTCGACCCGGTTGCGATCGAATCGGTCGGCTACGATTTCCTCCGGGCGGAATTCACGGCCGGCCGCTCGCCGCCAGCCGGGACCTACGTGCAGATGGACGGAGTCGACGACTACCTCCACCAGGCGGCGGACCCGGCAAACTGGCCGGCGGGGATCCGGTACGATCCGGACGCGAGCGGCACCCCGCTGGGCAGCCTCGGCGCGCACGAGCATTGGAACAACGCGACCGCGAAACAGTATTCACGCAACCTGGCGCGGGCCGGAGCCGGCATCGAACTGATCCAGGACGAGCAGGCCTTGCGCGCCGACCCGGTCGCGAGCCGCGCGGTGGCGGTCGCGGGCAGCGTTTCGTTCACCGCGCGCGGCGACGGCACGCCTCCGCTGACCTACCGCTGGCAGCGAAGGACGGCCGACGGCGGGACCTGGGCCGACCTGGCCGACGGCGGAGCCTTCCTCGGAGCCGCCACCGGCACGCTGACGATCGCGGACGCCGCGGCAGGGATGAACGGCGATCAGTTCCGGTGCCTGGTGACGGACGCGGCGCAAACGGCGGCAACGACCAACGCCGCCACGTTGTACGTTCTCTCGCGGGGCGCCGGGCGGCTCGCCAACCTCGCCACGCGGGCGTACTGCGGCCTGGATGATCACGTCACGATCGGCGGATTCGTCATCACCGGTGCGCCCAAGCGCGTGCTCGTCCGCGCCGTCGGCCCCTCGCTCGCCGCGCAAGGCCTCGCGACCGACGATCTGCTGGCGAACCCGTTGATCGAGCTGCACGACGCCCGCCGGAACAACGCGCTCGTCGGCCAGAACGACAACTGGGGCGACAACGCCAACGCCGACGAGATCCGGGCCGTGGCGGCGGCCATCGGCGCCGCGCCGTTCACGGCGACGGACACGACTTCGGCCGCGCTGCTGCTGACGCTGCCGGCGGGCCCGTACACGTTCGTCGTGCGCGGCGGCCCCGGCGCCGCCGGCGTGGTGCTCGGCGAAGTCTACGAGGTGGAATAGCGCCGCCGGCTCAGAACCAGACGAACCGGGTCGGGACGTAGACCACGTCCCACGGCTTGAGGTAGAACGCCTCGGTCGATTTGCCGTCGAGCACGCTCTGGAGATCGAGCACGTAGTTGCGCACCTTGCCCTGCTCGCTCCGCACGACGGTGACATGCCGCATGTTGGCTTTGGCGGCGTCGAACCCCCCGGCTTCCATCACCGCCTGAAGAGCCGTGATCGGCCCCTTCGAGGTGATCTTGCCCGGATGCAGGACGGCGCCGCTGACGTTGACGCTGAACGCGGACGAAACGATCGTGACGAGCACGTCGTTGGAGAGCAGCTCGTTCGCGTAGCGCTTGCTCAGCACCTTCGCGAGTTCGGTCGGCGTGAGCCCCGCGGCCACGACCTCGCCGGCCACGGGCAGGGAGATGCGACCGTCCCGCCGCACCTCCTGGGTGGTGTTCAGCGAGGGCGCGCCGATGAAGTCGATCTTCAGCGTGTCGCCCTCGAGGATCGCATCCGGCTTGGCGGTGGGAGAAGGCGCGGTGACCGGCGCCGTGTCGGTGGTGGTGGCGCAGCCCGCCATGGTGAGGAGAAGCGCGAGGGCGGCGGCCGCCGCCCCGCTGCGGCCAAGAAGACTGCGCGCACGCCCCGTCCACGCGATGCGGCCGTTGAAGTTTGCGAGCACTGGATTCAGCATGTTCATGGAAGCCTTGGGGATGGACTGACCGCGGTGCGCCCGGGTCGTTCCCGGCTGGCGCTCGGAGGGCAGGCACCGAGGCGGCTGGCGCTCGGAGGGCGGCGGCAACGGCTGGCGGGAAATTCCGAGCCGCGGCGGTCGGGATAAGCCCGCGACGGGGGGTAGGCAAAACCCGGGAAGCTGCACGAATCGGTGGTTTTGACCGAACCACGTTCGTTCCGGGATTTCACCAACGTCCGCGAACGGGCACCTCCAACGAGGTCACTCTCTGCACTTGGCCGGGTCAGCAGCGGCACGGCCATGGCGGCAGCGTACCCGGGCGCGACACATCCCGCGACAACATGAACTGGTACTGCATCCACACCAAACCGCAGAAGGAAGACGCCACGCGCCAGTACTATAACCAATCCGTCGGTCTTGAGACCTATTTCCCCCAGTTTCGCGAGCAGCGCGTCATTCGGCGAGTCAGGCGGCTCGTCACCCGTCCGCTGTTCCCGCGCTACGTCTTCTGCCGGATGGAACCGGCGCTGCACTACCGTGCGGTGCGGTACGCTCCGGAAGCGATCGACATCGTTCACTTCGGCAACGCGCCGGCGATCGTGCCCGACGAGCTGATCGCGGACCTCCGCAGCTGGGCGGGACCCGCCCTGAACGCCGAAATGCTCGATCCGCCCCTGCACGCGGGCGACGTCGTCATGATCGACGAAGGCCCGCTGATGGGGCTGCGCGCCGTCGTGCAGCGCCAGATGAGCGGTTCGGACCGCGTGGCGATTCTGCTGTCCGTACTCGACTGCGGCGCACGCAGCATCCTGCCGCGTTCGCAGCTCCGACTCGTGAGTTGAAACCATCAACCGCAACCGCAACGCACCTTTCCGCACCGGATTCGCCCGAGGCGTCCGCCCCGGCTTCCCGGTCCCCCATCACGTGAACGAAATCCAAAGCTTCGACTCTTCCGTCGGCCCCGCCCTGGAGCCCGGCGATTCCAAATTCGGCCCTGCCATGATCGACCCGAAGAACGACGGCGCATCGGCGCTGACGCTCAGCGACATCTACTACGTGCTGTTCAAGCACAAGTGGATGATCCTCGGGTTTTCGCTGGTGGGCTTCGCCGCCGCCGCGGCGGTTTACCGCTACTGGCCCAACACGACCTATCGTTCGGAGGCGAAACTGTTCATCCGGTACATCCAGGAGGCGGCGGCGCCCCCGAGCGCGGTGGTCGAGGATGCGCAGATCCGATCCACCGACCAGCGCGGCGAGGCGATCATGGGCAGCGAGATGGAGATCCTGACCAGCATGGACCTGGCGAAGAAAGTCGCCGAGACGGTCGGGCCCGACCGCGTGCTCGCCCCGTACGGCGGCGGGGAAAACGTCGATGCGGCGGCCGGCGTGATCCACGCCGGGCTCAGCGCCGATGCTCCGCGCGGGAGCCGCGTGGTGGACATCGTCTTCCAGCACCCCGAGCGCGATGTGGTGCAGCCGGTGCTGTCCTCGTTGATCGCCGACTATCTCAAGAAGCACGTCGAGATCCACATGAGTTCCGACATGTACGACGGCGTGCTCTCGAAGGAGACGCAGGTGTTGCGCGAGCAGCTGACCAGGACCGAGAAGCAGCTGCGCGAGCTGCAGGACCGCACGGGCGTCGTGTCGCTCGATGAAACCAAGCGCTCGAACGCCGAGCAGATGTCGAAGCTGCGCGAGCAGATCTGGCAGACCTCGCTCGAGCTGGCCGAACGCAAGGCGGCCCTGGCGGATTACGAGCGGACGCAGACGCCGGACAAGGCGGTCCCCGCGGCGAAGGCCCAGGAATACCGCAACCTGCTCGGCGTGCTGGATTCGCAGACGCGCAAGTATCAGGAGCTGCTCACCACCTACAGCGCGGAAAGCGAGATCATGACGAATCTCCAGCAGCACATCAACGAGAACATGGCGGCCAAGGAACGGCTCGAGTCCGAATATCCGCCGCTGCTCGCGTTGTCCGCACCCGCGCGGCCGAACTCCGCGCCGCTGATGGATCCCCGCGAGGAGACCGCCCGCATCCGTCTGCTGACGACGAATCTGAAGGTGATGCAGGACGACCTCGACCGGATGCGCAAGGAGGCGATCGATCTCGGCGCCCTCGAGATGTCCATCACCGACCTCCAGCGCCGGCGCGACCTCCAGGAATCCCAGTACCGGTATTTTTCCTCGAGCCTGGAGAAGAACCGCATCAACGAAACGCTCGGCAGCGGACACGTCTCGAACATCGCGATCATCGAGGCGCCGACGCCCCCGACCCGGCAGGTCGGCAAGCTGTACAAGGTCGTCTCCGGGCTCGCGGTGGGTGGAGTCGCGATGGGGCTTGGCCTTGCCTTCTGTCTCGAGCTCTTTCTCGACCAGACGGTGCGCCGCCCCGGCGAGGTCGAGTCGCTGCTGGGCCTGCCGCTGTTCTTCGCGATTCCGAACATCCGCGGCGGGCTGCGCAACGGCCGGTCGCCGGTGGCGCGGCTCCACGCAGCCAACGGCACGCCCGAGCGGAAGCCACGGTGGCCGGTCAGCCCGCAGCTCTCCTCCTATTTCGACGCCCTGCGCGACCGGCTGCTGTTCTACTTCGAAATTCGCGGCCTGACCAAGAAGCCGAAGCTCGTCGCCGTCACGAGCTGCGGTGACCGGTCGGGCGTGAGCACGGTGGCGGCCGGCCTGGCCGCGGCGCTGTCGAAATCCGGCGAGGGCAACGTGCTCCTCGTCGACATGAACATGGAGCAGCACGCGCCGTATCATTTCCGCAACGGGACGGCCTCGCTCGGGCTGGACGAACTGCTCGAAGGCCAGGACCGCACCGAGGCCCGCGTGCAGGACAACCTGTACGTCGTGCCGCACGCCACGGGCAACGAGCGGCTCTCCCGCATCCTGCCGAAGCGCTTCACCGACATGGTGCCGCGGCTCCGGACCAGCGACTACGATTACATCATCTTCGACATGCCGCCGGTGACCCAGATCAGCGTCACCCCCCAGCTCGCGCGGTTCATGGACATGGTGTTCCTCACCGTCGAGTCGGAGAAGACGAACCGCGGCGCGGTCAAGCGCGCCAGCGCGCTGCTGGCGCAGGCGAGCTGCACGCTCGGCGTCATCGTGAACCGGACGAGAAACTATCTGCCCCGCGCCCTGCTGCAGGAAGTCTGACCCCTCGCCGCCCCGCGAACTTCCCGCGGGTGCCGGCGGCTCACCGGCCCCCCACTCCATCCCCGATGCCCATGCGCAAAGCGCGAACGAAGGTGCTGGCGATCTCATCCGGCGGCGGCCACTGGGTGCAGCTGCTGCGGCTCCGGCCGGCCTTCGAGGACTGTGACGTGACGTTCGCGACGGTGAACCGGAAGTACCGCACGGACCTCGCGCCCGGCGCCCGCTTCCGGACGATTCCGGACGCGAGCATGTGGCACAAGCCGCGCCTGCTGTGGTGCGCCCTGCGCGTCGCCTGGCTCGTGCTGCGCGAGCGGCCGGACGTGGTCGTGTCGACCGGCGCGGCCCCCGGCTATTTCGGGGTCCGCGTGGGCGGCCTGCTCGGTGCCCGGACCATCTGGATCGACAGCATCGCGAACGCGGAAAAGCTTTCCCTCAGCGGCCGGGAGGCCGGCCGGCACGTCGACCATTGGCTCACCCAGTGGCCGCATCTCGCGACGGATCGCGGACCCTACTATTTCGGGAGCGTCCTATGATCTTCGTCACCGTGGGAACGGAGCTGCCGTTTGATCGCATGGTGCGGGTGGTGGACACGTGGGCGCGCGAGCATGGCCGGACGGACGTGTTCGCGCAGATCGGGCACACGCAGTGGCGCCCCTCGTTCATCGCGCACGCTGAATTCCTCGATCCGTCGGAGTTCAACCGTTTCTTCGCCCGCGCCACGACGATCGTCGCGCACGCCGGGATGGGAACGATCCTGTCGGCCCTGCGCTACGAAAAGCCGATCCTGGTGATGCCGCGGCGCGCGGCGCTGGGCGAGCAGCGCAACGACCATCAGCTGGCGACGGCCGGGCGGCTGCTCGAGCTCGGCAAGATCCACGTCGCGCTCGACGAGCAGGAACTCGCCCGGAAACTCGAGGGCCTCGATGAACTGCCGGCGCGGGACCGCACCGGTGCCTACGCCATGCCGGCGCTGACCGCGGCGCTGCGCGAATTCATTCAACGCGGCACCGCGCCCGCTCCGGCGGCCGGCGCGGCCCGCAGTCCGGCCCGGCCGTCGATCGGCGGGCTCGCCTAGGCCTCCGCCTGCCGGTGCCCTCCCTCTCCATGCCTTCGCACTCCCCCCGCTCGTTCGCCCGCAAACTCGCGGACGGGCTGCGCTCGCTCCTCGACCTTGGGTGCTATCTGCATGCGCTGCGGCTGCTGCACTACACCGCCTACAGCCACGTGCGCGAGAAACGGAAGATCGCGATCGGGCGCGGCGCCGGCATCGCGCCGAACGTCTCTTTCCGCAACGGCGAGCGCATCCACATCGGCGCCGGCACCCACATCGGCGAGCGCTGCTACCTCTGGGCCGGCGCCCAGACTGGACGCATCACCATCGGCAGCGGGGTGTCCCTCGCACCGCAGGTGTTCATCACGGCTTCCGATTACCGGTTCGTGGCCGGGCAGCGTTTTCGCGAGCAGCCCCGGCGGGAGCGCGACGTCCGGATCGGCGACGACGTGTGGCTGGGCACGGGCGTCGTCGTCACGGCCGGGGTCACGATCGGCGACGGCTGCATCGTCGGTGCCGGCGCGGTCGTCACCCACGACCTGCCGCCGAACTCGATCGCCGTCGGCGTGCCCGCCCGCGTGGTGTCCGCCCGCAAGGAACTCTCCCTCTCCGCATGACTCCCGACGTTGGCGTGATCATCGTGTCCTACCACTCCGCGCGCCAGATCGGCGCGTGCCTGGAGAGCGTTTACGCCCGGACCCGCCACGTCACGCTCGACGTGGTCGTGCTCGACAATGCGCCCGGGGACGGGACGGCGGAGGTGATCCGGCGCGATTTCCCGGCCGTGCGGCTGATCACGCCGGGGCGCAACCTCGGGTTTGCCGCCGGCGTGAACCGCGCGGCGCGCGAAACCCGCGCCCCTCACCTGCTCCTGCTCAACCCGGACACGGTGCTGCTCGATGGCGCGATCGACACGATCGATGCCTTCGCGCGGCAGCACCCGCGTCACGGCATCTACGGCGGGCGGACCCTGCGGCCGGATGGGACGCTCGAGCCCTCGTCCTGCTGGGGGCTCCCGTCGCTCTGGAGCCTCGCGATGTTCGCCAGCGGACTCTCCACCCTCGCGCCGCGGAACCGCTGGCTCGACCCGGAATCGCTGGGCCGCTGGCCGCGCGACACCGTCCGTCCGGTCGGCGTCGTGACCGGGTGCTTTCTGCTGATCCAACGCTCGCTCTGGGAGCAGCTGGGCGGATTCGACGAGCGCTATTTCATGTACGGCGAGGATGCCGATCTCGCGATGCGGGCGGCGGCGCTCGGCTACCAGCCGGTGATCTGCCCAGACGCCCGGCTGGTCCACGAGGTCGGCCAGTCGTCGGCCACGCCGGCGGCGAAGATGCTGCTGCTCTTCCGCGGCAAGGCCTGCCTGGTGCGCACCCATTGGAAGGGACTCCGCCGGGCGACCGGACTCGCCCTGCTCGTGGCCGGAGTCGCGCTGCGCGCCTCGCTGGGACAGGACCGCTGGCGCGCCGTCTGGCGGCAGCGCGGCGTCTGGATGCCGGGCTATGCGCCGCTTCCCGCGGGCCAGTGGCCCCGCTCCTCCACGGCATGACGCCGGGCCCGCGTCTCTCCCTTTTTCCCCCGGCGGCGCCTCCCCCCGCCGCCTTTTCCTTCCCACGACCACATGAACGCCACCACCGCTCCGCGTCAGCATCCGCTTACCGATTACAGCAATCCACGCTCGCTCGGCTTTCGTTTCCGCGCGCGCCGGATCGGGCCGATGGTCAGGCTCATCGAACAGGCCCATGCCCGCGACGGCTGCGCCCGGGTGCTGGACGTGGGCGGGCGCAAGACCTACTGGAGCATCCTGCCTCCGGGTTTTCTCGAGCGGCATCGCGCGCACGTGACGATCCTCAACCTGCCCTGCGACCTGCAGGGACAGGACGACGACCACTTCACCCACGTCACCGGGGATGCCTGCAACATGCCCGAGTTCGCCGACCGGTCGTTTCACATCGTGCACTCGAACTCGGTGATCGAGCACGTCGGGGGCTGGCCGCAGATGAAGCGGTTCGCGCACGAGGTGCGGCGGGTCGCGCCCAGCCTGTACGTGCAGACCCCGTACTATTGGTTTCCGGTCGAGCCGCATTACGTCCTGCCCTTCTTCCACTGGCTGCCGAAGCCCGCACGCGTGCGGCTCATTCGCTCCTTTGCGCTCGGCAACCGCGGCCGGGCCAGCGATCTCGACGAGGCACTGACCAAGCTCGAGGACCAGCCGCGCATGCTCGACGTGAAAACCTTCCGGCTGCTGTTCCCGGACTGCCGGATCCTGAAGGAGCGGTTCATGCTCCTGACCAAGTCGCT
The DNA here is from genome assembly GCA_963705935.1 of uncultured Verrucomicrobiae bacterium. GTDB lineage: Bacteria > Verrucomicrobiota > Verrucomicrobiia > Opitutales > Opitutaceae > Opitutus. The sequence goes on from OY970130.1 coordinate 2,890,965, forward strand.
GATCGCGGTGCGCGGGCTCGCCTAGCCGGTCGGTGTCCCCAGCCCTGGAGTCCGGCCAACGCCCATCGGCAGCCAAGTGGCGCCGGTCTGCGACCGGCGACGGAGCACTTGGGACATGCGTTCGCCGGTCACAGACCGGCGCCACGGGAACCAACCGCCAAAGTCCCGACCGCCTGCGGCACCCCGGCTGCAGCCCCATTCTGTCTCCAGATTTCCATGACCGACTCACCCGCCATCAGCGTCGTCATCCCCTCCTACAACCGGCCCGACAGCGTGCTGGCCCTGCTCGGCGACGTGCATCGCCAGGCCGGCGTTTCGTTCGAGGTGATCGTGGTCGACGACCACTCCGCCGAGGATCCCACCGCGCGCATCCGCGAACGGTTCCCCGGGGTGACGGTGCTGCGGAATGACAAGAACCGCGGCCCCGCGGTCAGTCGCAACCGCGGCATCCTCGCCGCGCGCGGCGCGATCATCGTCGGTTTCGACAGCGACGTGACGGTGCCCGATCCCGCGACGCTGGCGAAGGTGGCGGCGGCGCTCGCCGCCCATCCGGCGGTCGACGGCCTCGCGCTGCGGCCGCTGCAGCCGGATGCGCGGAGCGACGACGCCGGACGGTGGTGGCACCCGGTCCCGCTGGCCCGCTATGCCGGCACCCGGTTTTTCACCTCGTATTTCAGTGGCACAGCCTACGCATTTCGGAGAAACTCCGTGGTCGCGGCGGGGATGTTTCCCGAGATCCTCTTCATGCATTACGAGGAGGTGGAGCTCGCGTTCCGGCTGCTCGATCGCGGCGGCTCGATCCTTTACTGCCCGGAAATCACCGTGCTGCATCATGCGCATCTGGTGTCGCGCCGCAGCGAGATCAAGGTGTTCTATCAGCCGCGCAACCAGGTGCTGCTCGCGGTGGGGTGCCTGCCGCCGGCGAGGGCCGTCGGCTACCTCGCGCCGCGTCTCCTCTATCATTTCGTTTCCGCGCTCCGGCACGGGCACCTGCCGGATTTCGTCCGGGCGCTGCGCAGCGCGCGCGCCATGCTGCCCGACTGCTGGCGCCGGCGGCGCGTGCTGCAGCGGGCGACGTTCCGCCGGCTGGCGGCTCTCCGGCGCGGCGCACTGGCGGCGTAGGTTTTTGTGCCAAGGACGAGGTCAGGCGGCACGCGTCATAAAAGGTCCGCGGCGCCATGACTTCGCACGAACTTTCTCACCGGCTCCGGCTCACACGAGCCGATGACGAATGCATCCAACCAACCAAAGAAATATCCCCTAGTCTCCGGCTTCCTCGTCCTGCTTCTCACCCTCGCCGCCCCGCTCGCCGCCTGGGGCGCCTCGAGTATCAGTCAGTTCGGCATCACCTGGACCTTCGATGGCGACTACCCGACGGGGCAGTTCGCCAACGGCGACTACTGGGTGGTAGGGCCGGTGACCGTCACGTCGATCTCGCCCCGGTCCACCTACGCCGGCGGAGGCACGATCAACGGATCGATGATCAACCCGCAGGTCAACGGACCGCAGGGCTACGACAGCCGGATCAAGAACAACCCCTATTCCGACAGCCTGAACGTCGGCTCCCAGCTGCCGTTGCGGCTCGGCGCCGGCACGTCGCTGCTTTCCTCGCAGAGCTATCCGCAGTGGGCCAGCGGTGACAACCCGCAGCTCCAGACCATCGCGATCCTGACCGTGCTCGGCGCCCCGGCGCCCGCCGGCAGCTTCCGGCCGCCGCCGGTCGGGGGGGACAAATCGCTCCGGTGGAATGCGAATCAGCTCGATTACAGCAGACTGCGATCGCTGGCGCCGATGGCCAACACGCCGGACCTCGACTACGTCACGGGGCAGTTCGAGCGCCCATGGATCGAACAGAACACCACCTGGGTCTCGCGGTATCTGCATCCTGGTGACAACCAGCCGAGCTACGGCCGCGAGATCGCCCACACCCTCGCGACCGGGCTGCTCTCGCTCCAGCTCAATTACCGCAATGACCAGAAGCAGACGCTGCTCATCCGGCTCGTCCAGTACGGACTGGACGTCTACGGGTCGGCCCGGCTCGGCGGCAACTGGATCGCCGGCGGCGGTCACGACCAGGGACGGAAGATGCCGATGCTGCTCGCCGGCGTGGTGCTCGGCGACCCGAACATCGTGGCGCTCGCCGACGGGCAGAACCTCCTCTTCCAGGAGGACCAGCAGACGTTTCATGTCGGCTGGCCGGACATCGGCCGCCTGCTCTACAGCCTGGATGGCCGGCTCCGGCTTCCCTATCTTCCCTCGATGCTCGGACTCGCCGAGTGGGGTGAGAAGCACGCGGACGCTCCAGCCTACGACGGCAGCAACTGGGACGTGCCGTACCGGACCGTCTCGGGTTCCTCTACCATCGGACACGTGCTGTGCGCGCACCTGATGGGACTGGAGCAGGCCTGGGACTGGCCGGCGACGTTCGACTACTACGATCGCTACTGGTCGATCGAGGGTCCCAACGCCGGCGGCGGCGCGAATTCGATCCAGCTGTTCGTCGCCGGATTGTGGCAGGCATACCGGCAATCGAGCCCGGGCACGGCCTACACGCCACCGCCGCCCAGCTCCGGCCCCGGCAGTGGCTCCGTCTCGACTGGCGGCTCGACCGGCTCCGTCACCCCGCCGACCAATCCCGGCACGAGCGGCTCGAATCCGGTCTGGCAAAACATCACCGGGCCCTCGTCGACGGGCACCGGAACACTCAGCTTCGATGTGACGGCCAGCTCGAACGGGGGCGATTCGCTGGTGGGGGTTTCGAACGGCGGTGCCGGCAATCCCACCGACCTGGCGGCGGCCGTGCGCTTCGGTCCGACGGGCACCATCGATGCCTATGACGGCAACTCGTTCCAGGCGGCGAACCGGGTCACGTACTGGGCCGGCGTGACTTACCACGTCGTCATGACCATCGATGTGCCGAACGGCGTCTACAGCGTCACCGTGGCCGGTCCGGGCGGATGGCCGGTGACCATCGCGAACGGCTGGCGCTTCCGCGCCGAGCAGGCCTCCGTCCCGGCGCTCGACAACCTCGCGTGGGAATACGGCAGCGACCACCTCGCCGTTTCCAACCCGGCGATTCAGTAACGCTTCCCGTTCGATCTCGGCCCCGCCTCACCGACCGCGCACCCCGCGGTGGGTGGGCGGGGCTTCTGCGTCTGCGCCCCGCGCGCCCGGCTGCGCCGCCCGTCCCGGACAGCGCCGTTCCTTTCGCCTCGACCCGCCCAACCTCATGAATGTCCCCCCTGCCCTGCCCGGACGCAGATTCGGCGGCACCCGACTTCTCCTGCTGCCAATCCTGTGGTCGGCTCTTCCGACCGCTTCGCCGCTCCACGCAGCGACGGCGTTGAGCCAGTACGGAATCACCTGGACCTTCGACCACGACTACTCCGTCGGCCAGTTTGCGAACGGCGATTACTGGGTCGTTGGGCCGGTGACGATCATGGCGATCACGCCCGGCGTGACGATGAGCGGCGCGGACACGCTGAACGGATCGATGGTGAACCCGGTCGTGAACGGACCGCAGGGCTACGACAGCCGCATCAAGTACAACACGTATTCCGCGGCCCTGGACGTGGGAACGGCGCTGCCGATCACGCTGCTCCCCGGCTCTTCCCTGCTCTCCTCCCAGAGCATCGTGGCGCCGGCGGTGAATGATGATCCCCAGCTCCAGACGATCGCGATCCTCACCGTCCTCGCCAGCCCCGCGCCTCCGGGGAGTTTTCGGCCGCCTCCGGTCGGAACGGACAAGACCCTGTTGTGGAACACCAGCCAGCTCGACTATTCGAGACTGCAGTCGCTGCCGCTGGTGTCGTCGACGCCGGCTCTGTCGTCCGTCGAGGCGGAGTTTGCCCGGCCGTGGATCGAGCAGGGAACGACCTGGATTTCGCGCTACCTGCATCCGGCGGGCAACCAGCCCGCGTATGGCCGCGAGATCGCCCATGGGGTCGCCGAAGGCATGCTTTCGCTCCAGCTCAATTACAGCAACGCCCAGAAGCAGGCTCTCCTGATCCGCCTCGTGCAGTACGGGCTCGACGTGTACGGCTCGGCCCGGCTGGGCGGAGTGTGGGCCGCCGGCGGCGCGCACGACCAGGGACGCAAGCTGCCGTTGCTTCTCGCCGGAATGGTGCTCGGAGACCCGGCGATCCTTTCGTACGGCAACGGCCAGAAGCTGATCTTCCAGGAGGACCAGCAGACCTGGTATGTCTCAGCATCCGACGTCGGCCGGCCGCTTTATCAGGGCGACGGGCGTCCGCGCGTGCCGTACATCGCGGCCGACGTCGGTCTGGCCGAATGGGGTGAAAAACACGCGATCGAGCCGCAATACGACGGCCGCAACTGGGACACCTACTATCGCACGGTCTCCGGCAGCTGCACGATCGGACATGCGCTGGCCGCGCGCTTGATGGGACTCGACCAGATCTGGAACTGGCCCGCGCTGTTCGATTATTACGACCGGTATTGGGCGCTCGAAAGCAGCGATGTCGGCCCGGGGCCGAATTTGATCCAGCCCTTCGTCGCGAGCATGTGGATCGCCTACCGCAACACTCCGCCCGTCGGCGGGCCGATCGGTCCGGTGGACGTGGCGCCGAATCCCGGCGGCGATCCCCGCCTCCTCATCGAGCCTGCCCGATACCTCCGATGGCATCGCTGATTCTCAAAGGTGGCGAGATCGGCCCCGTGGAAAGTTCCCCTTATCCCTATTTAGGACGGGCCCCGACACGCGTCAGGGCGTCGCGCGCCGCCGCGCGCACTCCGAAGCCGATTAGCGATGACTTCTGGTCGGCAGTCGAACCGCTAATACCGGCCCGGGCGCGAGATGAACGCCGGACGTTTCGCCGGAGACCCGGCGCCGGGCGCAAGCCGATTCCCGCGCGGAAGGTTTTCGAAGCCGTGGTCCACGTCTTGCGAACCGGCACTCCATGGAAATCCCTGCCGAGAACATTCGGCAGCGCCTCGGCCATCCACCGCCGGTTCGAGGCTTGGCATGCCGCGGGTCTGTTTCTCGAGATCTGGCGAACCGGACTTGCGGAACACGAAGAGATGGAAGGGATTTCGTGGCAGTGGCACCGGCGCGATGACAAGGATGCGCCCGCCGTCGTCCGCGCCGGCGGGGCAGCGGAAAGCACCGCCCGATCACGGCGTTCGGCGCATCAGAACACGGGTATCCGTCCCCGCGCGTGGCAGCCTTCCCGTGCGCAGCGCCGACGGCGAAGTCGAGGCGCCGCATGACCGGCTCTGATGGACTTTCCCGTGCAGTTTCGCGTTTTATTTCGGGATAACATTTCCCTCGTAACCAACGGGTAAAATAGGGGGAAGGACCGCTAAGTATATTGAACTAATCAGTGCCGTTGCCGTTCACATCCGGCGATGACACTACAACCCCTATCTGGAAAAACCCTATGGCTCGCATCTGTATTCGTCCTACAGGCCTGCCTTGCCGGACCGGCGGCGTTCGCCGCCACGTCCGCTTCACAGTTCGGCATCACTTGGACTTTTGATCGCGACTATCCGGCGGGTCAGTTTGCCAACGGAGACAACTGGGTGGTCGGCCCGGTCAAGATCACCTCGATCAGCCCGCGGTCGGTGCTCAGCGGCTCGGACACGATCAACGGATCGATGATCAATCCCGCGGTCAATGGTTCCCAAGGCTATGACAGCCGGATCAAATACAACACGTTCTCGTCGGCGCTCAACGTCGGCATGAGCCTTCCGCTCACCGTGCAGCCCGGCAGCTCGCTGATTTCCTCGCAGAGCTACCCGTCCTGGGCGACCGGCGATAATCCGCAGCTCCAGACGCTCGCAATCCTGACCGTGCTCGCCAGTCCGGCCCCCTTGGGCAGCTTCCGGCCGGCCCCGGTCGGAACCGACAAGACGATCTCGTGGAACAAGAGCCAGCTCAACTATGCCGTTCTTCGCTCACTGCCCATCGTCCCCAACACGCCCGACCTGACCACCGTCACCAACTACTTCGCCCGTCCGTGGAACGAGCAGGTGACGACCTGGATTTCGCGCTACATGCATGCCGGTGACAACCAGCCGACGTACGGCCGTGAGATTTCCCACATGCTTGCGCAGGGGCTCCTCTCGCTCCAACTGAACTACACGAACGCCCAGAAGGAAACCCTGCTGATCCGCCTCGTGCAGTACGGCATCGACATCTACGGGTCCGCGCGGCTCGGCGGCAACTGGGTTGCCGGCGGAGGCCACGACCAGGGACGCAAGATGCCGATGCTCCTCGCGGGCGCAGTGCTCGGCGACGCCAACATCCTTTCCTACGGCGATGGCCAGAAGATGAACTTCCAGGAGGACCAGCAGACTTGGTACGTCAGCCAGGGCGACGTGGGCCGCGCGCTCTACACCGCCGACGGCCGGGAGCGGGATCCCTACGCGCAGGCGATGGTTGGCACACCCGAATGGGGTGAGCAGCACCTGTACGACTGCACCCGGGATGGCAGCAACTGGAACGCCTACTACCGCGACGTCGCAGGCTGCAGCACGATCGGCCACGTTCTGGCCGCCAGGCTCATGGGTCTCCAGCAGGCGTGGAACCGCCCCGCAGTCTTCGATTATTACGACCGGTTCTTCGGCATCATGTCATCCCAGAGCTCCACGGGAGTGAACCAGATCCAGCCGTTCGTGAACTCGATGTGGCTGGCCTACCGGAACGGCACCCCGGCCGTGCTCAACGACACCACGGTCGCCACCTCCGTCTGGCAGAACAACTCGATCGCGGCGCAAACCGGCTCGTTCGTCCTTAGCTTCGACATGATGGCCTCGGCGGCGAACATCGATGGCGTCACCGGACTCTCCAACGGCGCGGCCACTGACTTCACCTCCCTCGCCACCGTGGTTCGCTTCAACACGAACGGATTCATCGACGCGCGGAACGGCGGCGCCTATCAGGCCGCGGTCGCAATGCCGTACCTCGGCGGCGTCACGTACCATGTCGTGATGTCGGTCAATCTGCCGGCGAAGACGTACTCCGTCACCGTCACTCCTCCGGGAGCCGCGCCGGTCACGATCGCGAGCAATTACCAGTTCCGGACCGAGCAGGCCGCCGTGACCGTGCTGAACAACGTGGGCTTCTACGCCCTGAGCGGTTCACACGCCGTCATGAACGCCGCCGTCCAGGCGGTGACCTCGACCGGCACCGGCAGCACGGGCTCGACCACCACCACGGACACGACCACCACGGGCACGACGACCACCGGCACGACCGGCACCGGGACCACCACCGCCGGAACGGGCAGCACGACGACATCGACCATGCCGGTGATCAACCTCACCAGCTCGGGCACGATGCAGAATGTCACGATCCCGACCATCACCAGCACGGCGACGCTCACGTTCGACACGGTTCCTTCCGCCTCCCCGATCGACGCAGTGACCGCGGTCACCTGCGGCGCGGCGACGGACTACAACTCGTTCCCCGTGGCCGTCCGCTTCGCCTCGAACGGCATGATGGACGTCATCAGCGGCACGAGTTGGGCGAAGCAGACGTCACTGCGCTACGTCGCCGGCACCAAGTACCACGTCGTCATCACCATCGACATGACGGCCGACTCGTACTCGGTCGTCGTGACCCCGGCGGGAGGTTCCCCGGTGACGCTCTCTTCCGGCTGGGGCTTCTATTCGCGGCAGGCCAGCGTCCCGAGCCTCACCAACCTCGCCGTGATCGCGAACAGCGGCCGGCACACGGTCACGAACGTCACGCTGCAAGGGGTTCCGACAACGTCGACCACGGGCAACACGGGTTCGACCACCACCACCGGGACCACCGGGACCAGCGGCACGGGCACCACGACGGCACCGGCGATGCCGGTGATCAACCTCACCAGCTCGGGCACGATGCAGAATGTCACGATCCCGAGCATCACCAACAAGGCGACGCTCGCGTTCGACACGGTTCCGTCCGCCTCCCCGATCGACGCGGTGACCGCGGTCACCTGCGGCGCCGCGACGAGCTACAACTCGTTCGCCGTGGCTGTCCGCTTCGCCTCGAATGGGATGATGGATGTCATCAGCGGCACGAGCTGGGCGAAGCAGTCGTCGCTGCGCTACGTCGGCGGCACCAAGTACCACGTCGTCATCACCATCGACATGACGACCGACTCGTATTCGGTCGTCGTGACTCCGACGGGCGGTTCCCCGGTCACGCTCTCGTCCGGCTGGGGCTTCTATTCGCGTCAGGCCAGTGTCGCGAGCCTCACCAACCTCGCCGTGATCGCGAACAGCGGCCGGCATTCGGTCACGAACGTCACGCTCCAGACCAACTGAGCTGAGTTCCGCCTTTGGCCGGCCCGTGCTGCGACGGCCGGCCACCCAGGTCCATCGCAGCCCAAGATTCGCGCAGCGAGGCCCCGGTGCCTCGCTGCTTTTTGTTGTTGGTTGGGGAGGCCCGCGAAACCAGCCCCCTCCGGCGGAGACCCGGTCCCCGCCGCCGTTTCCCCAGATCCCATTCGCCGGCGTCCGGTCCACGCGACTCGGAACGATTTGCCCGCCGATCGGTCAGCGGGCCCGTCCGTGACCGCTTGCGGTCGCGCCCACGCTCGTTTCCTTGTCCAGCTTTTCATCGATCTCCTCTGACGCCGCCCGGCGGCTCCGCGTTCTGCGCGGCATCCTCCGGAGATGCGTCTTTCCGATTCCCGCCTCCCGCCGGGGGGCTGCCTTGTGAACCCACTGCTGCTATCGATCACCGCTGCGCTGGTCGTGGCGCAGTTCGCGTTGCCGCGGCGACTGGCGTTTCTGCCGCTGCTGATCGCGACCTGCCACACGCCCTACAGTGCGACCCTGGGCGGCCAGTTCTCCGCGGTTCGGCTCGTGCTGGTGGCCGGATTGATGCGCGCCACGTTCGGCGGGCTGCTGAGCTGGAATCCGCGCAAGCCGCTCGACCTCCTGATGGTGATCTGGAGCGGGTTGGCGCTGCTGAGCGCCGTGGGTCACCATGTCGGCACGCCGCTGTTCTATCGCGCCGGCCTGGTGTTGAACGTGTTCGGCACGTATCTCTACACCCGGGCCTACGTCCGCAACCGCGAGGACTTCGTCCGGTTCGTGCGCGGGCTGGCGGTGGTGCTCGTCCCGCTCGCGGCGCTGCTGGTGTCGGAAGCCGTCACCGGGGCGAATGCGTACCACGCGGTTGGCGCAATGATGGCCGAGGCAATGGTGCGCGAGGACCGGACGCGCGCCATGGGCCCGTTCGGCACCCCGATTCTCACCGGCACGGTGGGCGCGGTTTGCTTCCCGCTGTTTGTCGCGCTTTGGCGCAGTCATCCGAAAAGCGCGAAGGTCGGCATCGGCGCGAGCCTGGTGATCATCTTCACTTCCGCCTCGAGCGGCCCGATCGGCACGCTCCTCCTCGGCGGCGGCGCACTGTTCCTCTGGCGCTGGCGGAACTCGCTGACGAAGATCAAGTGGGCGTGCGCGGGCCTGCTGTTCGTCGTGCAGATGTTCCGCAACCGGTCCGCCTGGTATCTCATCTCGATGATCGACTTCGTCGGCGGCAGCACCGGGTGGTACCGCTCGCGGCTGCTCGACAGCGCGACCCAGCATCTCGACGAATGGTGGCTGTGGGGCACCGACGTCACGCGCCACTGGATGCCGACCGGGCTGCGCTCGAATCCCGATCAGTGCGACCTGACCAGCTACTACGTGCATCTCGGCGTCATCGGCGGGCTGCCGCTCCTGCTCGCGCTGATCGCGATCCTCTGGTTCGGCTTCCGGCTGCTTGGCCGGCGGATGCGGCTGCTGCGCCGCGTGCGCTCGCCCGACGAGTTCATCCTTTGGTGCGTTGGCTCCACCCTGTTCGCGCACACGGTCACCTTCCTCACCGTTTCCTACTTCGACCAGGTGTTTGTGCTCTTCTACAGCACGGTCGCGATGATTCCGCTGCTCGTCGAACTGCCCGCGCCGGTCCGGGCCGGAGCCGGAGTGCGCCCCCGCCCCGTGCAGCCCGCGCTGTCGCCGTCGGAACGTCTCTGGGCCGGGCTCCCGCTCCAGTAACCGCCATGTCGTTCTCCGGCTTTGTTGCCTTCTACGGATGGTCGACCCGCGTCCGGGCGAAACTCTTCACCATGCTGTGTCGCGGCGATTTCGCGCGGCTCGGCGACCGGGCCCTGCTCCAGCCGCCGCTCCGGCTCGAGGGCACGCGGCACATCGCGATCGGCGACCGGGTGTTCGTTGGCGCCCAATCCTGGCTCGAGGTCATCGACCCGCGCACCGCCCGTTCCGCCCCGGCCATCCGGATCGGCGACGGCACCTCGATCAGCGGGTTCTGCACCATCACCGCCGCGCGCAGCGTGGTCATCGAGCCGAATGTCCTGATCGCGCGCTATGTCTACATCTCGGACCACACCCACGCTTTTGCCGCCTGCGACCGGCCGGTGAAGGCCCAGGGCATCACCCGGATCGCGCCGGTGCGGATCGGCGAGGGAGCGTGGCTCGGCCAGAACGTCGTCGTCTGCCCGGGCGTCTCGATCGGACGCAACGCCGTCATCGGCGCCAATTCCGTCGTGCGCGACGACGTCCCGGACTTTTGCGTCGCCGCCGGAGCGCCGGCGCGCGTGATCCGCTGCCACGGCCCCGTCCCCAGTCCCGCCTGATCGCTCGCATGCTCGCCAGCGTGATCATTCCCGCGTTCAACCGCGAAGCCACGATCGGCCGCGCGATCGAGAGCGTGCTGGCGCAAACCCACGCGCCGCTCGAGCTCATCGTGGTGGACGACGGTTCGACCGACCGGACGGCGGACGTCGCCCGCGGCTACGGCCCGCAGGTCAGCGTGATCCGGCAGCCGAACGGCGGACCCGGGGCGGCGCGCAACGCCGGGATCCGCGCCGCGGTGGGAGCGATCGTCGCCTTTCTCGACTCGGACGATGCGTGGCACCCGGACAAGCTCGCGCGGCAGGTCGCGCTGATGACCCGGACGGCCCCGCTCGGGGTTTCCTGCTGCGTCTGCAACGCGACGATGCTGCACGCGGACGGCCGCAGCCGGACGTCGTTCGAGATCGCCGGACTTCGCCCCGGGCTCGCGGAGGGCCTCTGGCTCAATCCCGCAGCGGTGCTCGTCACGCGCTTCCTCCTCTTCAATCAGGTCGTGGCCGTCTGGCGCGACGCGCTGGACAAGGTGGGACCGTTCGCGAGCCATCTGCGGCTGATGGAGGACCATGACCTCGCTCTCCGCCTGGCGGTCGCCGCACCGTGGGCGTTCATCGCCGAGCCGCTGGTGACCTGGCATGGAGGCGCGGCCAACAGCCTGAGCCACGCCGCGCGGGCCACGGAGATCGTGCGCTACGAGCACGACATCCTCTCGCGCTTTCGCCGGTCGTCTCTCGTCGGCTCCGAGCTGGATCAGCTGGTCGAGCGCAGGCTGCGGCTGCTGCGCTGGCGCATGTCGGGAACCGAACTGACGTCCCAGCCCCGCCGCCGCCATCGGCTCCTCGGCCGGCTGCTGCTGCGGGCGCTCCAGACCTACGAGGCGTACACGCGGCGCCGTCGCTCCTTTCCCCGCATGCAGGTCCGACCGGCGGCTCTCCAGGCTTCGGTATCCGCTTTCTGACGTCGCGATCCCGAGGGCCACCCGCGTTCGTCCGGTCGGACCACCGCGAATTCGCCAGGACGCCGATTCCGCGATGACGCCACCCGGCGCGGACCGGCGCATGGCCGTGGACGCGAACCGGCAGCGCGGACGCCCGCCAGTCCGCGGCGGATCGGAACCGTCCCAGAACTTTTATCGCCCCATGAAGCAACTGCTGTTCATCTCCTATCGTTTTCCACCCGAGAGCGGATCCGCCGCCCAGCGCTCGCTGCGGTTCGTCGAGCATCTGCCGCTGTTCGGCATCCGGCCGACGGTGCTCACCGATGCGGCCGCCGCCAGTCCGGGATCCGACCCCGACGCCGCGGGCGCCCGCGTCGAGTTCCCGGGTGACATCACCATCGCACGCACGCCGTGGCCGGCGGGAGCACACCCCGGACGCTCCGCGGCCGAGGCGCGCCGGATGGATCTCGCCTCGCGGCTGATCGAGAAGCGCGCGCTCGAGGCGATCTTCGTGTCGATGTCGCCCTTCTCCGACGCATCCTTCGCCGCGCGCCTGTCGGCCCGGCATGGCATTCCCTGGATCGCCGATCTCCGGGATCCGTGGGCGCTGGACGAGTTTCAGGTGTACCGCAGCCGGTGGCATCGCCAGCGCGCGTTCCGGACGATGCGACGCGCCCTGGTGTCGGCGTCGCTGATCGTGATGAACACGCCGGAGGCGGCGGCCACGCTCACGCTGGCGTTCCCGGAGTTTGCCGGCCGGACGATCAGCGTGACGAACGGCTTCGATGCGGATCTGCTCGTGCCGCCGGGCGGCGGGCGCCGCGACGAATTCTTTCGGATCGTGCACTCCGGATTCTTCCAGTCGCCGGCCGGAGTCCGCCAGCGCCGGCAAACACCCCAGTACCGGCTGCTCGGTCGCGTGGAATCCGGAATCGAGATACTCCCCTGCTCGCACTATTACCTGCTGCAGGCGCTCGCCCAATGGCAAGCGGAGGATCCGCAGGTCGATCGCCACGTCCGCCTCGTGCTCGCGGGCGAACCCCGCCCGCTCGACCGCGAGTTCCTCGCCCACTCGCCGGTGGCGACCCTCGCCCGGTTCGCCGGGCACCTGCCGCCGGCGGAATCGGCGGAACTGGTGCGGAATGCGGACCTGCTGTTCCTGCCGATGCACAAGCTGCCACCGGGCCGGCGGGCGACGATCGTGCCGCCGAAGCTGTACGAGTACCTCGCCTCGGGTCGACCGATTCTCGCCGCCGTGCCGCAGGGCGACGCCCGCGACATGCTCGCGCAGGCCGGGACGGGGCTGATCTGCGAACCCGACGACGTCGGTCAGATGATCCGGCACCTGCGGCGGCAACTCCGGTTGTGGCTCGCCGGCGAGACGCCGGCGCGGTTCGACCTCGCCTACGTCAGCCAGTTCGAGAGCCGGGAACTCACGCGGCAGCTTGCGTCGCACCTGCACCGCCTCAATCCGCCGGCACCCAGGGGCGCCGCCGGTTTCGCGGAACCCGCGGACGAACCGCCTTCGACGGAAGCGCCGGACGGCTTCGACGATGCCGCGGCTGCGGCCGCCGACAGCCGCCCGGCATAGCGGCTTCGACGCCCTGATCCGGGCCGAAACCGGGTTCGGCGAAGGCAGCCGGAGCGGCGGCACGGCATCGGGGTTTTTTTGACCCCGGTATCAGGGGTAACCGCGGGGAGTCCGGCTTGTCTTGGCTTGGGCCGATCGTCGTCTTGTCCAGCGCAGAACGACCCGGGGATCGCCTGCCGGGCAAGCCGGTGCCGAATGCAGCCATGGCACCGCAATGGCGGCAGCGTGCCCGCAGCGGAAGAATGCCCCGCGCCCGGCGGCCAGCCCCCCTCCCTCCAGCTGTCCCAGAATTCACATGCACGAACTGATCATCGAATCCGGCCGAACGGAAAAACAGTACTGGCGAGACCTGTGGCGGTATCGCGAATTGTTCTACTTCCTCGCGTGGCGCGACATTCTCGTCCGCTACAAGCAGACGGTCATCGGCATCGCCTGGGCGGTCGTTCGTCCCCTGCTCACGATGCTGATTCTCACGGTCGTGTTCGGCCGGCTGGCGAAGTTGCCGTCTCCGGGCGTGCCCTACCCGGTCATGGTGTTCTGCGGGATGCTCCCGTGGTATTTCTTTTCGAACGCGTTCACCGAGAGCAGCAACAGCCTGGTGACGAACGCGAACATGATCTCGAAGGTGTATTTCCCCCGCCTGGTCGTGCCGGCCGGGAGCGTGATCACCAGCTTCGTCGATTTCATCATCTCGGGGGTGCTGCTGATCGGGCTCATGGCCTGGTACCATGTGGCGCCGAGTCCCGCCGTCCTCGCTCTGCCGCTTTTCATCGTGCTGGCCTTCGGCGCCGCCTTCGGCGTGGGGCTTTGGGTCTCCGCGCTGATGGTCCGGTACCGTGACTTCCGCTTCGTGGTGCCGTTCGTCGTCCAGTTCGGACTGTATCTTTCGCCCGTCGGCTTCACCAGCGACGTCGCGGCGCGGCAGATCCTCTCCGCCAAATGGCGGCTGCTCTACTGGGCCAACCCGATGGCCGGCGTGATCGATGGCTTCCGCTGGTCGATCCTGGGCGGAGAAAATCATCTCAACTGGCTGGGGCTCGGCCTGTCCTCCGCCGTCATCGCCCTGATCATTTTCACCGGCATTTCCTACTTCCGGCGGACGGAACGCACCTTCGCGGATGTGATCTGAGGGTCCCGTTGCCGCCCGAGCCAATCCTTTCTGCATGAGCGAACCCATCATCACGATCGAAGGTTTGTCGAAACGCTACGTCATCGATCACGGCCACGGGAAGGGCGATGGGCTGCGGCACGTCATCGAGCACGCGATCACCTCGCCGGTCGCCTGGCTGCGCGAGCGGCGCAAGGCGCTGCGCGGCGAACACGAGGAGTTCTGGGCCCTGCGCGACGTGTCGTTCGGCGTGCAGCCCGGCGAGGTGGTCGGCATCATCGGGCGCAACGGCGCCGGCAAGTCCACCCTGCTGAAGATCCTCAGCCGCATCACCGAACCCACCTCGGGACGGGTCTGCGTGCGCGGGCGGGTGGCGAGCCTGCTCGAGGTCGGCACCGGGTTCCATCCCGAGCTCACCGGCCGCGAAAACATCTTTCTCAACGGCGCGATCCTCGGGATGAGCCGCGCCGAGATCAAATCGAAGTTCGACGAGATCGTCGCCTTCGCCGGGATCGAGAAGTTCCTGGATACGCCGGTGAAGCGCTACAGCAGCGGGATGTATGTCCGCCTGGCGTTCGCCGTCGCCGCGCACCTCGAGCCCGAGATCCTGATCGTCGACGAGGTGCTCGCGGTCGGCGACGAGGAGTTCCAGCGCAAGTGCATGGCCCGGATGCACGACATCTCGCGCAGCGACGGCCGCACGATCCTGTTCGTGAGCCACAACATGGCGGCGATCCAGCATCTTTGCTCGCGCTGCGTGCTGATGGATCGCGGCCAGGTGGTGCAAACGGGCCGGACGGACGAGGTCGTCGACCGTTATCTCTCGAAGGCGGTCGAACTCACGTCGGTCAAGCTCTCCGCGCGCACCGACCGCGAAGGCAAGGGCGAAGGCATCATCACGGACATCCAGTTCTGCGACAGCGAGGGTGCGCCGGTCCAGGAGGTGCGCTCCGGTCAAACAGTCATCGTCAAACTCTCCTACGCGGTGAAGGAGGGCGTCACCCTGTCGGGCTGCCGGATCACTCTGGCCCTGGCCAAGGATTTCCGGCCGTTTTTCACGATCTCGACGGACCTCGTCAACAAGACCGCGCTTCAGCTCAATGGGTCCGGCCGGGTCGAGTTCAGCGTGCCGCAGTGGCCGCTGTCCGGCGGCGTTTATCACGTCAGCGCCTATCTCGCGAGCGACGGGACCGTGACTCAGGACTGCGTCGACGACGCCTCGCGGATCACGGTGACGGACGGCGACTTCTACGGCACCGGCCGGCTCTACCACGAGGGATGGCAGGGTCAGACCGTGCTCGTGCCCCACTCCTGGCAACTGGTCGATGAAGGCGCCCTCGTCTAGCCTCCCCCGTCGTGGGCGCACCGCCGCGACCGGCGCCGCTTGGTTCGATCAAAACTCTCTTCTCCGCCCGCATCCGGCTCGACCCGCCAGCTTTCGCTCACCGAAAACCACATGAAAACGGTCCTGAACAAACTCTGCAAAACCTTCGTCCACAAAACGATCGGCCCCCGGCGCGCCGCGCGTTGGATCACGAAAGCCACCCGGGCCGCCGGTCTGGATCCGTTGTCGATCGCCTATCAGGACGCGGGTATCCTGAATTTCGAGGACCTCGACGTCTCGGGCGAGCGGCTGTTTCTCGAGCGCTACTTCAAGCCGCATTTCGCGGGGCAGACGCCGACGATCTTCGACATCGGCGCGAACATCGGCGAGTACGCCGGGATGGTGGTCCGGACGATTCCGCAGGCCCGGGTCTTCTCCTTCGAGCCGAACCCAGAGACCTACGAGCAGCTGCGAAAGAACCTGTCCTCCACCGCCGTGCAGTGCGTGCCGCAGGGAATGGCGTCGGAGGAGTCGAGCCGGCCGCTCTTCGTGTATCCGAACGTGGCCAACAGCCCGCATGCCACGCTCAACCGGGACGTCATCACCGGTTATCTGCAGTGTGCCGAGCCGCGCGAGGTCGCCTGCGCGTTCACCTCGGTCGACGCGTTCGCCCAGCGCGAGAACATCGGGACCATTGACCTGTTGAAGATCGATGCCGAGGGCAACGAGCTCGACGTGATCAAGGGCGCCGCCGAAATGATCGCGCAGCACCGGGTGCATTGCATCCAGTTCGAGTTCGGCGAAGCCGACGTCTACTACCGGATCTTCCTGCGCGATTTCTACGAGGCGCTCCCGGCGCACCGGTTCTTCCGCGTCAGCGCCCGCGGATTGATCCCGCTGTGGGAGCATTCGCCGGCGAACGAGATCTTCCAGTTCCAGAACATCGTCGCCGTCGACGACAGATCCCCGCTGGGCACCGGCTGGTGATCCGAGCCAAGTGAACACCCCCGTCGCGCTGATCATCTTCCGCCGGCCCGAGCTGACCGCCCGGGTGCTCGAGGTTCTTGCCCGGGTCAAGCCGCGGCAGCTTCTCGTGGTGGCGGATGGGCCGCGACCCGGACGGCCGGACGACGTCGCGGCCTGTGCCGCGACCCGGGCGATCATCGACCGCGTGGACTGGGAGTGCGACGTGCGGCGAAACTTTTCCGCGACCAACCTCGGTTGCGGGCTGCGTCCGGCGAGTGGCATCACCTGGGTGTTCGAGCAGGTGGAGCAGGCGATCATCCTCGAGGACGACTGCGTTCCGCATCCGGGCTTCTTCCCCTTCTGTGACGAGCTGCTGGCCCGGTATCGCGACGACGAGCGGGTGATGCATATCGCCGGGAGCACGTACCGGCATGCGCCGGTGCCGACGCCCTACAGCTACTGTTTTTCCCAGTTCAACGGCGCCTGGGGATGGGCCACGTGGCGCCGGGCGTGGCGGCATTTCGACAAGGCACTGGCCCTTTGGCCCGAGTTGCGCGAAACCTCGTGGCTGGCCGATCTGATCGACGACCAACAGGCTCGCCGGTATTGGGCCGAGGCCTTCGATCGGGCCCACGCGGAAAAGGGAAACGTGAGCTACTGGGACCACCAGTGGACGTTCGCCTGCTGGGCGAACAGCGGTCTTTCGGTGCTGCCGCACCAGAACCTCGTTTCGAACGTGGGCTGCGGCCCCGAGGCGACGCATTGCGCGGACGAGGACGACATCATGGCCGACATTCCTGCGGCCGGGATTTCGTTCCCGCTCCGTCATCCGCCGGTGGTGCTGCAAAGCCGCGAAGTGGACCGGCAGTTCCTGCACGAGGTGATCGTGCCCCGGCTGGCTCCGCGGAAGGCGCGGGTGCGCGCCCGGTTCGGCCGGTTTACGCGCCGGCTGTGCCCGGAGCCGGTGAAGCGCGTGTTTCGCCGGCTCAGCGGCCGCGAACGTGGCTCGCTCTCACCTTCCCACGCTTGATCCGGCCGGGCGGTTGTCTCCGCGACATCGCCCTTTGGTGCTGGCCCCGTGGGGGCGGTCTCCGGGTTTTGCGCAGGGTGGTCTCGGGGTTCCGCTCGTGACCCATGGCCCCACGCGCGGGTCCATCTATTTACCGTCCCTCGTCCCGCTTCCGCTTCGTTCCCCGCCCCAAGCCAGTGCCCCCTCCTCGCTTCCATGAACTCCCAGCCAGCTGATCGCTTTTCATCCTGCCCCGCACGCCGGGCGTTCCGCGCCGGCGCGCTGCTGGCGATTCTCATCCCGCTGATGGTGGCCGCGGTCCACGCCCAATCCCGGATTCCCCAGACGAACTGGACGATCAAGTATGTCGACAGCCAGGAACTGACGAGCGGCTACTGGGGGCCGGCCTCGCCCGCGACCAACGCGATCGACGGCAATCCGAACACATTCTGGATCACGCAGTGGAACGGCGCCCAGCCGCCCCTGCCGCACGAAATCCAGGTGAACCTCGGCGCTTCGTATTCCATCGTCGGGTTCCAGCACCTGCCGATCCAGACCTCGTCGGACGGCCGGATTGCGCAGTACGAATTCTATGTCAGCACGGACGGCATCAACTGGGGCACGGCCGTTTCGACCGGGACCCTGCCGAACACGACGGCGCAGACCCAGATTCTCTTCACGCCCGTGGTCGGCCAGTACGTCCGGCTCCGGGCACTTTCGAGCTACGGCGCGGCGACCTTCGCCACGTCCATGGCCGAGCTCAACGTCCTCACTGGGAGCACGCCTCCGGCCGGCACGATCAGCTCCCCGGCGGCGAACGTCACCATCACCGCCGGCGGCACGGTCAGCTTCTCCGGCGCCGCCACTGGCGGGACCGCTCCGCTGACGTACCGCTGGAACTTCGGCGCCGGCTCCGGGGTTCCCGATTCCGCGGCCCAAAACCCGGGCACGGTCCAGTTCAACACCCCGGGAACTTTCGTGGTCACGTTCACCACCAGCGACTCGATCGGCCTGACGGATGCCAATCCGCCGACCCGCACGATCACGGTGCAGCCCACCGCGGGGGTCACGCAGACTGCGCTGACCGAGACGAACTGGACGGTGGCCTACGTCGATAGCCAGGAACTCACGAGCGGCAGCTGGGGGCCGGCCACGCCGGCGACCAACGCGATCGATGGAAACCCGAACACGTTCTGGATCACACAGTGGAATGGGGCCCACCCGCCACCGCCCCATGAAATCCAGATCAATCTCGGCGCGGCGTACCGAATCGATGGGTTCAATCACCTGCCGTACCAGGGTGGATCGGACGGACGAATCGCCGAGTTCGAATTCTACGTCAGCTCGGACGGCGTGAATTGGGGCAGCCCGGTGGCCGGGGGCTGGCTCGCCAACACGGTGTCGCCAACCCAGATCCTGTTCGCGCCGGTGGTCGCGCAATACGTGCGGCTCCGGGCACTGGTCAGTTTCGGACCGGTGAACTTCGCCACCTCCGTGGCCGAGCTCAACGTCCTTACCGCCTCCGGTTCGAGCCAGGGGCCAAGCGGCACGATCACGAGTCCGGCCGGCAACGTGACCATCGTCACCGGCGGCAGCGTCAATTTCACCGGGACCGCCAGCGATCCGAACAACCTGACCCCGCTGACCTACCGCTGGAATTTCGGCACCGGTTCGGGGATCGCCGATTCGACCGCGCAGAATCCCGGGAATGTGACCTTCAGCACCACGGGCACGTTCACGGTGACGTTCACCGCCACCAATTCGGCCGGGGTCGCCGATCCGGCACCGCCGACCCGGACGATCACTGTGGTCGCAGCGCCGACTCCGATCTCCCAAGCCAGCTGGTCGATCCTGTACGTCGACAGCCAGGAGCTGACGAGCGGTTACTGGGGACCGGCGACTCCGGCCACCAACGCCATCGACGGCAACCCGAGCACGTTCTGGATCACGCAATGGAACAAGGCCCAGCCGCCGCTGCCGCACGAGATCCAGGTCAATCTCGGCGCCTCGTATACCATCGACGGATTCCAGCACCTTCCCTACCAAGGCGGAACCGACGGCCGGATTTCGCAGTACGAATTCTATGTCAGCACGGACGGCGTCAACTGGGGCACGCCGGTCTCGACCGGCACGCTCCCGAACACCCTCGCACAAACGCAGATCCTGTTCCCGCCGGTGCCGGCGCACTATGTCCGCCTGCGGGCCCTCGGAACCTATGGCGTTGCGACCTTCGCCACTTCGATGGCCGAACTCAACGTGCTGACATCGAGCGCCGCGCCGCAGCCACCGAAGGGCACGATCACCTCCCCCACCACCAACGTCACCATCACCGCCGGCGCGACCGTGAACTTCACGGGCAGCGCCACGGACCCGAACGGGGCCGCACTTTCCTATCTGTGGAATTTTGGCGCGGGGTCCGGCGTGCCGGATAGCCCGGCCCAAAGCCCCGGCAGTGTCGCGTTCAACACTCCCGGCACTTTCGTCGTCACGTTCACCGCCTCGGACTCGCTGGGATTGTCGGACACCGCTCCGCCCACCGTGACGGTGACGGTGCAGCCCGGCACGGGCGCCGCGCCCGTGCTGATTCCGCAGTCCGGTTTTTCCATCGCCTACGTCGACAGCCAGGAACTGACGTCCGGCTACTGGGGCCCGGCCACGCCGGCGACCAACGCCATCGACGGCAACGCGTCGACGTTCTGGATCACGCAGTGGAATGGCGCCCAGCCGCCGCTGCCGCATGAGATCCAGGTCAACCTCGGCGCCACGTATCTGGTGAGCGGATTCCAGCATCTGCCGTATCAGGGGGGAGCCAACGGTCGCATCGCCCAGTTTGAATTCTATGTCAGCACGGACGGCGTCAATTGGGGCAGCCCGGTCGCCGGTGGCTGGCTGCCCAACACGCTCTCCGCCACGTCGATCTACTTCCCGCCCGTGACGGCCCGTTACGTCCGGCTCCGGGCACTGGCCAGCTACGGCCCCGCCGCATTCGCCACCTCGCTCGCCGAACTGAACGTCTACAGCTCCGGCACGCCCGCCCAGCCGCCGAAGGGCACGATCACCGCGCCCGCGGCGAACGTCACCATCACCGCGGGCGGCACCGTCAACTTCACCGGCTCGGCCACCGGCACCAACACGCCGTTGACCTACGACTGGAACTTCGGCACCGGGTCCGGCATCGCCGACGCCACCGTGCTCAGCCCCGGCAGCGTGCAGTTCAACAACACCGGCACGTTCACCGTCACCTTCACGGTCAAGGATTCGCTCGGCCAGACGGACTCGGCCCCGCCGACCGTGACCGTCACCGTCCAGCCGCCCGCCACCGTCACTCCGATCCTGCAGACGAACTGGGTCCTGAAATACGTCGACAGCCAGGAGCTGACCTCGGGTTCCTGGGGCCCGGCAACGCCCGGCACGAACGCGATCGACGGCAACCCGAACACCTTCTGGAGCACGCAGTGGAACGCCGCGCAGCCGCCACAGCCGCATGAGATCCAGGTCGACCTCGGCGCCACGTATTCGATCTCCGGTTTCACGCACCTGCCCCGGCAGGACGGCGTGATCAACGGCCGGATCGCCCAGTACGAGTTCTACGTCAGCGCCGACGGCGTGAACTGGGGCACCACAGTCGCCTCCGGCACGCTCCCCAACACCGCGTCGATGACCCAGGTGCTCTTCACGCCGGTGACCGCCCGCTATGTCCGGTTCCGCTCGCTCCTGAGCTACGGGCCCGCGACCTGGAACACCACGCTGGCTGAACTCGGCGTCCTCACGCCGGATCAGGCGCCGAAGGGCACGATCACCAGCCCCGCCGGCAACGTCACCATCCCGACCGGCGGCAGCGTGAACTTCACCGCCACGGCCACGACCTCGACGACGAACACGCCGTTGACCTACGACTGGAACTTCGGCGCGGGTTCCGGCCTCGCCGATGCCACCGTGCTCTCGCCCGGCAGCGTGACCTTCAACTCCCCGGGCACGTTCACGGTCACGTTCACCACCAAGGACTCGCTCGGCATGGCTGACGCGACGCCGCCGACGCGCGTCGTCACGGTGCAGGCCCCGGCGAGCGCGTACTTCATGAGCCGGAGCGGCTGGACCGTCGGCTGGGTCGACAGCCAGAGCCAGCCGGGCACCGTCGCCGAGAACGGCGTCGCGACCAACGCCTTCGACGGTGATCCCACGACCCAGTGGGTCACCCAGTACATCGGGGCCCAGCCGCCGCCCCCGCACGATCTGGTCATCAACCTCGGCGCCCCCGTGACCGTGACCGGCTTCAGCTACCTGCCCCGGCAGGTGGGCACCCACGGCCGGATCGGGCAGTATCAATTCTCGCTCAGCACCGATGCCGCCAACTGGGGCACGCCGGTCGCGTCCGGCCAGTTCAGCAACACCGCCAATGTGCAGCAGGTGATGTTCCCGCCGCAGACCGCCCAGTACATCTGGGTGCATGCGATCACCGAGGTGAACGGGGAGATCTACACCTCGATCGCCGAGCTGAACCTGTACCTGGCCGGCGGCACCGCCACGCAGGTGCCGACCGTCGCCATCACCGCGCCCGCGGCCAATGCCACCGTCGCCGCCGGCGGCGCGATCGACTTCGCCGCCACCGCCAGCGATCCCAACGGTCGCACGCCGCTGACCTACCGGTGGAGCGTGACCCCGGGTTCCGGAGTCGAGGACCAGCTCGTCCAGAATCCGAGCGCGGTGCACTTCAACGTGCCGGGCACGTGGACGGTCACACTCACCGTCGCCAATTCCCAGGGGGCCGTCGCCCAGGCCACGCGGACGGTCACCGTCCTGCCCGCCAACATCACCGACGCGCGCACCAACTGGGCGCTGCAGTTCGCCGACAGCCAGGACACGGCCGGCGGCCACCCCGCCACCAACGCGTTCGACGGCAGCACCAGCACCTTCTGGCTCACCGCCGCCGGCGTGCAGCCGCCGCACGAAATCCAGATCGATCTCGGCTCCGGCCACGACATCGGCGCGTTCCAGTACCTGCCGCGTCAGGACGGCACCACCACCGGCGGGATCGGCCTCTACCGCTTCTACGTCAGCGCCGACGGCGTGAACTGGGGCAGCCCGGTCGCCTCCGGCACCTTCCCGAATACGTCGACGTCCCAGCAGGTGCAGTTCCCGTCCGCGCTCGGCCGGTACATCCGGCTGCAGTCGACCTCGGAGGTCAACGGCGGCAGCGCCACCGCCGTGGCGGATCTCGGCGTGCTCGACGCACAGTCGGTCGTGCCGTCGGTCCGGCTCGTGACTCCGAAATCCAATTACCTGCAGACCAGCGGCACGACTCTGTCGGTCCTGGCCGACGCCGTCCTCGCCTCCGGCCAGGGCGTCCGGTTCATGCTCGACGGCGGCACGGCGGGTGGCGGGGCCCAGTTCGACGACTACACCGCGCCGTACAGCGGCTCGTTCGCCAGCCTGAACAACTCGCTGCACACCATCGACGTCTTCGTGATCGATGCCGGCGGGGCGATCGTGGGCGGCCCGGGCACGCACGACCAGGCGACCAACGTCGGCGTCGGCGTCTACTACGTCGCGATGGGCGACAGCATCACCTACGGCTACGGCGACGACGTCCCGTCCGACAACACGTCGAACAACGGCCGGGTCACGGGCGGCGGGTTCGAGCCGGTGCTGGCCAATCTGCTCGACACGGCGTATCCGGGCGCCCCCCACCTGATCGTGAATCAGGGCATCCCGGGCGACCGGTCGGTCGACGGCGCGAGCCAGATCATGCGCGTGCTCCAGCAGAACCCGTACGCGAGCTACTTCCTCGTGATGTACGGGACCAACGACGTGACCACCGGGATCGCGACCGGTTACGGGCTGCATCCGGGCGACGCGGGGTACGCGGGTAGCTACAAGGATTATCTGCAGCGGATCATCAACGACATCAACAGCGCCGGAAAGACCGTGTACCTCGCCACGCTCCCGATGTACCGGCTCAACACGACGGGCAACAACATCGTGCAGCAGTACAACCAGGTGATCCAGGAACTCGCGGCCGACCCGGCGAACAAGATCCCCGCGGTCGTCGACCTGTACACGTACTTCTCCAATCACCCGGAGCAGTACTACGACACCCTGCACCCGAACGGCATCGGCTATCAAAGCATGGCCCAACTCTGGTCGCAGGTGCTTACCCACTGAGCGGCAGGGCCCTGACGCGGCCGGACAGGCAAGTTTGAACTCCGGACCAGCAGACCGGCACCGATGCTCGTGTCAGGCGCTGCCGGGGGGCAGACATGGTTGACCCTGAAGCCGATGCCGGGGCCGCCGGGGATGAACCGTGCGTCCCCGAGCATGACCATGGCTGGCGCAGTCGCGCTCCGCATGGTCTGCACCAATCTTCTTCTCCAGCTATGAAAGACCGGGCGCTTGTCACTCTCGCCATCGGCCGGGGGTACAGTTCCGAATGGAAACGCATTTGCGCCGCCAACTGGCGCGAATATGCCGACCGATTCGGCTACGATCTGATCTGTCTCGATCAACCGCTCGACACGTCCGAGCGGGCCCGGAAACGGTCTCCCGCCTGGCAAAAATGCCTCGTGCTCGGGCACCCGCAGGTGCGCGACTACGACCGGGTCGTGTGGATCGATTCCGACATCCTGATCAACACGCACCACGCCCCGGACATTCTCGAAGGAGTGCCGCCCGACCGGGTCGGCGGGGTCGAAGACATCGGTTATTCCCACACCGAGCCGCTGGAGTCGGCCCGTTTCATGGAGCGGGTGCACGAGCGCTGGCCCGACGGGGTGGTCAACCGGACGGCGAACGAATACTACACGAAGTTCGGACTGCCCGACGGCTGCGATTCCGTGGTGAATACGGGGGTGCTTGCGCTGTCACCGCGCCACCACCGCGACCTGCTCGAATACGTCTACCATCACTACGAGGAAAAGGGCGGCCGAGAATGGCACATGGAGATGCGGCCACTTTCGTACGAACTCGTCACCCGGAAGCTCGTCCACTGGATCGACCCGCGCTTCAACCTGATGTGGCCCTATCTCGAGATGATGTATTACCCCGGGGCCCAGTCGCCGCGCACGCCGACGGTGTTCAGCCGCATGCGGCGGCTTCTCGAAACGCCCGTCCGGCATCGCGCGCTGCGCTGGAGCGTCAACGCCGCCTTCCAGCTCGCGTTTTTCCTGCATTTCGGCGGCCCGAACACGGAGCTGATGAGCGACGTCGACGGCCGAGTCGCCTCGTGGGCTGAAGTGACCTTCTGAGCCCGCGCCTTCGAGTCCGCACCGCGCCCGCCGCCGGCGGTCCGGATTCACCTCGGCCTGACAACGGCTGGCGGAGACTTCCCATGTTCCGGCTTTCGGGAGTGGTGCTCGGTGTCGCCCTCGGCGCGCTGGCGGCGTCTGCATCCGGCTGCCGCGCCGGTCCGGTCGCGCTGCCGTACCGCGCCGCCGATCCGGTGATCTACGACAACGACAGCGCGGAGGATGTCTACACCGATGAGTTGGTGATGGCGCTGCAGACGGCGCACCGGATCGATTTGCGCGGCCTGGTGACGACGATCGGCGGATGGAAAGAAGAACCCTGGTCGCCGAACGAGGTGATCGTGCGTCACGCCATTTCCGCCCGTCGCGAACTCGCCGCCAAGGCCCGGCGCAGCGGGATGCCGGCCGTGCCGGTGCCCGTCGACGGCGTGATGACGGAGCTGGTCCGGCCTGCCTCCGGCCGGATCGCGGACACGACGCCGCTGCGCACGCCGGGCGCAAGGCTGATCGTCGCGGAGGCGCACCGGGCCTCGCCGGATCACCCGCTGGTCATCCTGGCCGGCGGCCCGGTCTCGACGGTGGCGGACGCCTTCCTGATCGACCCGACCATCGCCGATCGCGTCGTGGTGGCCTGGTCGGCCGGCGACGGTTGGAACGGCCAGGCCGCACCGTTTCGGTGGGCGACCGAAATCGTGCTGCGCCATTTCCGTTGCGTGCTGTTCTGCGAGGCGACGGTCGAACGAAGCGCGCCGCTCGTCGAGAAGAAGGCGCTGACGCGGCTGCCCGACACGGAGCTGCGCCAGTTCATGATCGACAAGGCCCTCCCGCACGTGGACCTGCCCAATCGCCACGACTACGATTCGCCGCCGGTGATTCCGCTGATCGCCGACCATTATGTGCAGGAGGTGCGCCGTTACCGCTGGTCGGGAAGCGATGGTGCCGGCCGGGCGGTGCTGGTTCCGGATCTGACCGGCCCGATCTGGTGCGTCGAGCGTGCCTCCCGTCGGGTGGCCACTCGCGCCTGGTGGCAGGCCATGACCGATCCACGGGCCTGGGGCGCCGAACCGCGAGCCGTCGCCGAACCGTTCGCCGGCCGGCCGGGGTCGATTCCCGGCCGCATCGAGGCGGTGAAATTCGACGAAGGCGGCCCCGGGGTCGCGTACTTCGACACCGACCTGAAGCACTTCTCCGAAAACCTCCAGCACCCGATCACCTCGTTCCGGGTGCTCGAACACGTGGACTTCGCCCGCGATGCGGACACCGGAACACGCTATTGCGTGACGCGAACGGAACCGGGCGAGTGGATGGCGTACACCGTGGACGTCAGTGCGCCCGGGACCTACCGGGTGGTGGCGCGAGTCGCCGCGGCGCAACCTGGCGGCGCCATCCGGGTTGATTTCGACGGGACCAGGATGATCGACCACGCCATCCCCTCTTCCGGAGACCCGCAGGCGTGGGAGAGCGTCGATCTCGGCGAGGTTCATCTCCGCGCCGGCCGGCAGGGACTGCGGATCGGGATCGAGCGCGGCGGGTTCGAGCTGAACTGGCTCGAGTTTCAAAAGACGTAACGCGTCCGCTCTCCCGAGAAGTTCCCATGAACCCGCAACCTTCCGTCTCGCTGCCGATCGCAGCACCTGGCCCGCAGTCGGAATTCACGCCCGAGCTTCCGGGCGCGTCGGAGTCGAAGCCTGCCACTGCTTCGCCTCTTCGATGTCTCGCTGTGTCACGCATGACGACATCCCTCCAGGATCACGGGCGGCTCATCCGCCGATGGAGGCGATTCTGGTTGCGGCGGGCGGGCCCGGACGGCCTGGGCCGGTTCGCGGCGTGGTGCGCCGCCTGGCGCACCGGACCGTATCATGGCCGCGCGTTTCTCGCCGAATGCGAGCCCCGCGGATACGTCGCGCCGACTGCCCGGCTGTCCCATCCCGACCTGCGGGTCGGCACCCACGTCTACATCGGCGACAACGTCATCGCCTCGTCGTGCCCGGCCGGCGGCCCGGTCGAACTCCAGGACGGCGTGCAGCTCTACGGCGACACTTTTCTGGAGACGGGAGCCGGAGGGCGGCTCTCGATCGGGGCGGGAACGCACGTCCAGCCGGGCTGCCACTTCCACGCCCACCTCACGCCCATCCGCATTGGACGGAGCGTCGAAGTCGCGGCCGGCTGCTCGTTTTACTCGTACAACCACGGCACCGCGCCGGGCCAGTACGTGATGGACCAGCGCATCGAGAGCAAGGGCGGCATCACCGTCGGCGACGGATGCTGGATCGGCCACGGCGCGACCGTCCTCGCCGGCGTGACGATCGGCGCCGGCGCGGTGATCGGGGCCGGATCGGTCGTCACCCGCGACGTGCCGGACAACGCGATCGCGGCCGGCAACCCCGCTCGCGTGCTCCGGTTTCGCACCTGATCGCGGCTCCGCCGCCAGCCGGCGCGTCCGGCGATGGGACGCACCACCAATTTGCCTGTCCACCACTCGACCACCCAGCCCACACACATTCACCCATTCCCATGAAAGTCGTCATTCTCGCCGGAGGATTCGGCACGCGCATCAGCGAGGAGAGCGCCACCAAACCCAAGCCCATGATCGAAATCGGCGGTCATCCGATTCTCTGGCACATCATGAAGATCTACAGCCGCTACGGGCTGAACGATTTCGTGGTCTGCCTCGGATACAAGGGCTACGTCGTGAAGGAATTCTTCGCGAACTACTATCTCAACCGTTGCGACGTCCGCTTCGACCTGCGGCAAAACAAGATCGATTATCTGAGCAATGGCGTCGAACCGTGGTCCGTCACGCTGGTCGATACCGGCGACAAAAGCATGACCGGCGGGCGCCTCCGCCGCGTGCGCGACTACCTGGACGATGAAACCTTCTGCATGACCTACGGCGACGGCGTCACGGATCTCAACCTGACCGGACTGATCGATTTTCACCGGCAGCACAAGCGCCTCGCCACCGTCACCGCGGTCCAGCCTCCCGGCCGGTACGGCGCGTTCACGCTGCATCAGGACGAGAGCCGGATCGAACACTTCCGCGAAAAACCGTCCGGCGATGGCGCGTGGATCAACGGCGGATTCTTCGTCCTCGAACCGCGCGCGATCGATTACATCGCCGACGATCTCACCACCTGGGAAAAGGAACCGATGCAGAATCTCGCCCGCGACGGCGAGCTGCACGCCTTCAAGCACCCGGGCTTCTGGCAGTCGATGGATACGCTGCGGGACAAGATGTACCTCGAGGAACTGTGGGCGAAGGGGGCGCCGTGGAAGAGCTGGGAAGACAACCACCGCCGGCCCACCCCGCATCCGGACTACGCCGACCTTCCCTCGCTCAAGGCCGGCTGACCGGCCCTTCCTGCCCCGGTCCCGGTCTGCCGCGCTCCGCCAGCCTCAACCCTTTCCTCCTTCTCACCTATGAACATCCTGGTCACCGGCACCGAGGGCTACCTCGGCGCCCTGCTCGCACCACTGCTCCTCGAGCGTGGTCATCAAGTCACCGGCGTGGACACCGGCTTCTATCGGTCCGGCACGCTCTACCATCCGGAGGGCGATTCGCCCCGCACGCTCAACCGCGACATTCGCCAGCTCACGCCCGACGACGTGCGCGGCCACGACGCGGTGGTGCACATGGCCGAATTGTCGAACGATCCGCTCGGCGAGCTTTCGCCCGACATCACCTACGAGATCAATCACAAGGGCACGCTGCACCTCGCCCGGATCGCGAAGGCGGCCGGCGTGCGGCGCTTCATCTACATGTCCTCCTGTTCGGTCTACGGCGTCGCGACCGACGGCGAGGTGACCGAGGAGACGGCGCCGAATCCGCAGACGGCGTACGCCATCTGCAAGACCCTGTGCGAGCGGGATCTCCGGCTGCTCGCCAGCCGCGACTTCGCCGTGTGCTTCCTGCGCAACGCCACCGCCTTCGGCGCCTCGCCCCGCCAGCGGTTCGACCTCGTGCTCAACAATCTCTGCGGCCTGGCCTGGACCACCAAGGAAATCCGGATGACCAGCGACGGCACGCCGTGGCGGCCGCTGGTGCACGGCCTCGACATCGGCCGGGCGATCGCCTGCGCCCTCGACGCGCCGGTCGAGGCGATCGAGAACGAGGTCTTCAACATCGGCAGCAACGAACAGAACTACCGGGTGCGCGACATCGCCGAAAAGGTCGCGCGGGTGTTCGCCGGCTGCACGCTGACCTTCGGCACGAACGGCGCCGACAACCGCAGCTACCGCGTGAACTTCGACAAGGTCCGCAAGCACCTGCCCGATTTCGAATGCGAATGGGACGCGGACCGCGGCGTCGAGCAGTTCCATGCCCTCTTCCAGCGCATCCAGTTCACGAAGGAACTGTTCGAGCTGCCCGCCTTCACCCGGCTGAAGCAGCTGCAGCACCTCATCCGCACGGGGCAGATCGACCGCAGCTTCTTCTGGAAGCCGGCGTATCCGCAACCCGCCGCCTCCACGCTCGCCTCCGCCTAGCTCCGAATCCGGACGGCGGAGACGAAACTCCCCGACCCGCGGCTTGCCTCCCGCGCCGGCAATCGCCGCGCCGGGGCCCGCCGCCGCGGCCGGGGCGCGTGCCGTCCGACCCGAACCCTTCCCTCGCCACCACTCTCCCTCATGTCCAAGCCAACCTGCCGCTTCTGCTCGGCCCCGCTGACGCACGTGATGTGCGACCTGGGGCTGTCCCCCCTCGCCAACTCGTATGTGAAGTTCGAGGACGAAAACCAGGGCGAGAAATTCTTCCCGCTGAAGGTCTGGGTCTGCGAGCAATGCCTGCTCGCCCAGCTCGAGCAGTTCGAGACGCCGGACGCGATCTTCAGCGACTACGCGTATTTTTCGAGCTACTCGACGACCTGGGTCGAGCACGCCCGCCGCTACTGCGAGATGATGATCGAGCGGTTCGGGTTCAACGCGCAGAGCCGCGTCGTCGAGATCGCCAGCAACGACGGCTATCTCCTCCAGCACTTCCAGGCGCGCGGCGTTCCCGTGCTCGGCATCGAGCCGGCGGCGAACGTCGCCCAGGTCGCCCGCGAGCAGAAGCAGATCCCGACCGTGGTGAAGTTCTTCGGCGTCCAGACCGCCCGCGAGCTCGTGGCGGAGGGCCGGACCGCCGACCTGCTGCTGGGCAACAACGTCCTGGCGCACGTGCCCGACATCAACGATTTCGTCGGCGGGCTGAAGCTCGCGCTGAAGCCTGGCGGCGTGATCACGTTCGAGTTCCCGCACCTGCTCCGGCTGATCGAGCAGAACCAGTTCGACACGATCTACCACGAGCACTTCTCGTATCTGTCGTTCCTCGCCGTCGAAAAGATCTTCGCCCACCACGGGCTGACCTTGTTCGACGTCGAGGAGCTGCCGACGCACGGCGGTTCGCTGCGGATCTTCGCCCGGCACACGGAGGCGGTGTCGCCGCTCACCGCGGTGACCCCGCGCGTCGCCGCAATGCAGAGCCAGGAGACGGCGTTCGGCCTCGCGCGCATGGCGACGTACACCGGGTTCGGCGAGAAGCTGCGCCAGACGAAGCGCAAGCTGCTGAAGTTCCTGATCGAGGCGAAGGACGCCGGGAAGACCGTGGTCGCGTACGGCGCCGCGGCGAAGGGCGTCACGCTGGTGAACTACTGCGGGGTGCGCGACGACCTCGTCGCCTACGTCGTCGACCGCAGCCCGTACAAGCAGAACCATTTCATGCCGGGCGTCCGGCTGCCGATCCACGGACCGGAAAAGATCATGGAGACCCGGCCCGATTACGTGCTCATCCTGCCGTGGAACCTGAAGGACGAAATCGTGAAGCAGATGGCGAAGGTCGCCGACTGGGGCGGCCAGTTCGTCGTCCCCATCCCCGAGGTCCAGGTCCTCGGGTGAGCGAATCGGAAACCTGCGACCCGAGTGACCACGGATCACGCGGATGGGCACGGATCCATCCGTGTTCATCCGTGAGATCCGTGGTTGCTGGATCGGATGCCCGGGCCCTGCGCTTCTTCGAGTTGCATTGCAGTTTCCACGGCATAGTTCGGATCAGCGGTCCATCAGCCCGCGGCGCATGACCTTCACTGAAACCAAACTCCCGGGGGTGATCCTGGTCGGGCTCGAGCGGCGCGAGGACGACCGCGGGTATTTCGCACGGCTGTTCTGCGTCGACGAGTTCAAGGCACACGGGCTCGATCCGCACGTGGTGCAGTCGAGCGTGAGCTTCAACCGGCGCGCCGGCACGCTGCGCGGGATGCACTGGCAGGCGGCGCCGCGGGCCGAAACCAAGCTGGTGCGCTGCAACCGCGGCGCGATCCACGACGTGGTCGTCGACCTGCGTCCCGGCTCGCCCACCCGGCTCCAGCACCTCGCCTTCGAGCTCAGCGCCGGGGACGGCCGGATGCTCTATTTGCCCGAAGGCGTCGCGCACGGCTTCCAGACGCTGGCCGGCGAGACGGAGGTGTTCTACCAGATGTCGGAATCCTTCGCGCCGGAGTTCGCCCGCGGCGCGCGCTGGAACGACCCCGCGTTCGGCCTCGCGTGGCCGATCGCCGACCCGATCCTCAACGACCGCGACCGGAGCTGGCCGGATTTCCACGGATGAAGACTTCGGATACACCGGCCGTCCCCTCCCCTCCCGCCGCGGTCCGCGCCACCCCGGCGCCGGCCGCGGCCGGCCTGCTCGCGGGACCCGCCCTCGGCGCCCGGCTGCACGGGCTGGCGACCCGGCTGTTCCCGATCTGCCGCAGCCTGACCGGCGACGGCCTCCGCCAGACGCTGCGGATCCTGCAGGAGCACGTCCCGTTCGAGATTCACGAGGTCCCCACCGGCACGCCGGTGTTCGACTGGACGGTGCCGGACGAGTGGAACATCGCCGACGCCTGGATCAGGAATCCGCGCGGCGAGAAGGTCGTCGATTTCCGGCGCAACAACCTGCACGTGCTCCAGTACAGCGAGCCGGTCTCGCGCCGGATGACGCTCGCCGAACTCCGGCCGCATCTCTTCTCGCTGCCGGACCAGCCGTCGCTCATCCCGTACCGGACTTCGTTCTTCCAAAAGAACTGGGGGTTCTGCCTGGCCCACGACCAGCTGCTCGCGCTGGAGGATGGCGAATACGAGGTGCGGATCGATTCCTCGCTCCGGCCGGGCAGCCTCACGTATGGCGAGTACCTCGTGCGCGGCCGCGAGCCCGGCGAGGTGATCGTCTGGGCGCACGTCTGCCATCCGTCGCTGGCGAACGACAATCTTTCCGGTATCGCGGTGCTCACCGCGCTCGCCCAGGAGATCGGCGGCCGTCAGCCGCGGCTGTCGCACCGTTTCGTGCTCGCGCCCGGCAGCGTCGGGGCGATCGCCTGGCTCGCCCGGAACGAGTCGCGCGTCCCTTTGATCCGTCACGGGTTGGTGCTCGCGTGCGTCGGCGGGCCCGGCGACGTCCACTACAAGCGCAGCCGTCAGGGCGGGGCCGAGGTCGACCGGGCGGTCGGGCTCGTGCTCCACGAGTCGGGCGACGCGCACGAGCTCCGCGACTTCAGCCCGTATGGCTACGCCGAGCGCCAGTTCTGCTCGCCCGGTTTCGACCTGCTGGTGGGCTGCTTCATGCGCACGCCGCACGGCGAGTTTCCGGAATACCACACTTCGGCCGACAACCTGGAGTATATCCGGCCGGAGCTGCTCGCCGACTCCCACGCAAAGCTCGCGCAGGTTCTCACGGTCCTCGACCGCAACCGCACGTTCGTGAACCAGAATCCGAAGGGCGAACCGCGGCTCGGCGCGCGCGGGCTGTACGATTCCATCGGCGGCGACATCGGCCGCAAGGACTGGGAAATGGCGCTGCTGTGGGTGCTCAACCTTTCCGATGGCCGCCACAGCCTCATCGACATCGCGGAACGTTCCGGCGTCCGGTTCGCGCAGCTCGCAAGCGCGGCGGACGCGCTGGAGCACGCCGGCCTGCTGAAGGAAGGCCCGGCATGAACGCGAGTTTCACCGGCAGGTTTGCGGTCGTGACCGGTGCCAGCAGCGGAATCGGCGAGGCCATCAGCGTCGCGCTGGCGGACGCGGGGTGCGGGCTCTGCATCGTTGGACGCCGCAAGGACCGGCTGTCGGCGCTCGCCGGCCGGCTGCCGCGCAATATCGACGTTCAGGTCGTGGAGGCCGATCTGGCGGTCGCGTCGGACCTCGCCCGGGTCGCCGCCGCGGTGAACGAGCGTCCGGGCCGGCTGGATCTGCTGGTGCATGCGGCTGGCACGATTGCGGAGGGACCGGTCGAGACCGGATCGACCGCGGCCTTCGACGCGCAGTTCGCCTGCAACGTCCGGGCGCCCTACCTGCTGACGCAGTCGCTGCTGCCGCACCTGCGCGCCGCCCGTGGCCAGGTCGTTTTCCTCAACTCGACCACCGGCCTGCGCGGGAAGGCCGGGGTTGCGGCGTATTCCGCGAGCAAGCATGCGCTCAAGGGCCTGGCCGACAGCCTTCGCGACGAGGTCAATGCGGACGGCGTGAGGGTCCTCAGCCTCTATCTCGGGCGCACGGACACGCCGATGCAGCAGGAGCTCTCCCGCGTTCAAGGGGTGCCGTACGACGGCAGCCGCTTCCTCCGGCCCGAGGACGTCGCCGCCGTGCTGCTGCCCATGTTGCAGCTCCCCGCCAGCGCGGAAGTGACGGACCTGACGCTGCGCCCGCTGCGGAAATAGCCGCCCGGGCGCGCCGGCCGCCGGGAACCGTTGACGCCCGTTGCCGTCTGCGGGGCCGCGCCTGTGACCGATCGATGATGAAACCGAGCTCCGGAACCCACACCGTCAACCATGTGATCGAGCTGGACGGACTGCGGGGCCTGCTGGCCCTGTGGGTCGTGCTCGGCCACATGCTCCTCTGGTGCCGCTTCGCCGAGCCGCCGTTTCCCGCCCGGCTGGCGCGCGCGGTGACGGCTTTCCTGTATTCGTCGTCCGCCGTGGAGACGTTCTACATCCTGAGCGGGTTCGCGATCACGTTCCTCCTCAGCTCGCGCCGGCCGTCGTGGGGCGGCTTCATGCTCGGCCGTTTCTTCCGGATCTATCCGGTCTACTTCGTCTGCCTGATGCTCGGGCTCGCGACCATGTCGCTGACGCCCTTCGTGCTGCGCACGGCATCGTGGCGCGCCACCGAGTACTTCAGCGGCGTCGGCGCGCTGTCCGCGAGCGAGCTGGCGGCGCCCTGGCAGCATCTCGGCGCGCATCTCAGCCTGCTGCACGGCGTCGTGCCGAAGGCGTGGCTGCCCGGGAGCGCCGGGACACTGGACGTGCCGGCGTGGAGCATCTCGGTCGAGTGGCAGTTCTACCTGCTCGCGATTCCGATCGTCTGGTGCGCCCGCTCGGCGACGGGGCTGATCGCGCTGGCCGGAGCCGTGTGGTTCGCGCTGCGGCATGCGCAGCCCTGGATGAACCCCCTGCCGGCGTTCCTGCCGCTGGATCTGCCGGCCTTCCTGATCGGCATCGGAAGCTACCACCTCTACGCCCGGTTTGCGGCGAGCGGGCACGCCCCGGCCGAATCCCACGGCTTGCTCGTGGGAGCCGTGATCGCCCTCGCGATCCTGCTGCCGGCCTATACCGGATCGCTCACGATCTGGGCCGTCGCCTTCGGTTCGCTGTTCCTCCCCCCGGTGGGCTGGCTGGGAAAGTCGCTGTCCGCCGTCCGGCGGCTGCTGGCCCATCCGGCGACGCAGTGGCTCGGGCGAATTTCGTATCCGCTCTATCTGGTACACTGGCCGCTGATCATCGTCGCGCTGACGATCCTGCTGCGGTCCCGGCCCGGCGTGCACTACGGCGAAGCCCTCGCCTGGCTGCTCGCCGCCGGCCTGCCCGTGGTGCTCGGCGCCGCCTGGCTGCTGCACCGCGCGGTCGAGGCTCCGTTCATGCGCCTCGGCAAGCGGTTCACCCTGCGATCGTCGCGGCCGGCGGGCGTGGCGGCGCGACCGGCCCTGCCGGCGGTGTTCGCGCCGGTGAGCCCGGCTCCCGGCATCCTGCCCGACTGACGCGGTTGCGAGGCTCCCACCCATGTTCCGCTATCTGAGCCGGATCGTCATTCGCCGGGCCACCCGGGCGCCCCGGCCGACAAAGCTCGTGGCCATCGTCGTGCCGCTGTCCGCCCGGCCCGCGCTGCTGCCGGAGGAGGAGGTATCGCTGCGCCATCTCCGGCGCTTTCTCGGCCGGTACGACATCTTTCTGCTCGCCCCGCCGTCCTCGCCGCTGCGGATTCCCGGGCTCCGCCGGATGGACTTTCCGGCGAAGTTCTTCGGCTCCGCCGCCGCCCACAACCACCTCACGTACGCGCCGGAGTTCTATCGCGCGTTCGGCGAGTACCGCCACGTTTTCTTCTACCATCTCGACAGCCTGGTCTTCTCGGACCAGCTCGAGCAGTGGTGCGCCGCCGGCGTCGACTACATCGGGCCGCCCTGGATCCGCTGTGCGGATACCCCATGGATCACGCGGCCACGGGTCGGCAACGGCGGATTCACGCTGCTGAACGTCGCGTCCGCCCTCGCCGTGCTGCGGGCGATGTACCTGCGCGATCCCTTCGCCTACTGGCTGCACCGGTTCACGCGCAACGGCCCGCGGGTCGAACCGGTCCTGAATCTTCTGCGCCGCCTGCAGCGCCGGTTTCCGCGCTCCCGGGTGATCAGCCGGCCGCTGGAGGAGTGGGAGCAAATGCGCCATCCGTCGCCGCACAATCGCAACAACGACGTATTCTGGTCGGACAAGGCGGCCTACTACCATCCCGCCTTCCGGGTCGCCTCGCTCGAGCAGGGGCTGCGGTTCGCGTTCGAGGCGTGCCCGCGCGCCTGCTTCGAGCTGAACGGCGGCGTGATGCCGTTCGGCTGCCATGCCTGGGCGCGGTACGATCGCGCGTTCTGGGAGCCGTTCCTGCTCGACGGAAAGGGCGCGGCGCCAGCCGGGTCGGCGGCCGGTCGCGCCGCCGGCTCCCGCTAGCGCCAGATTGGGTTCCCCGGTGGTTCCGGCGCATCCGGGGTCTCCACCACGGCAGTACGCGCGCCGTCCCCCATCGGGAAATCCGGAACCCGCCCCTCAGCGAAACTCTCCGCTCCCATGTCTGCCTTGCCGTGGTCTCCAACAGTCATCCGCCGATCCCGGCCGGGGTGTCCCTCCCGGTCTCGGAAGCCTCGGAGGGATGCGACGAGCGCGAGTTGCGACTCCTCCGCCGCATCGCGATGCTGCGCGCCCAGTCTGAACACCAAGGGCACCCGCGAAAGTATCAGCGCCACGGGCTGGTGAAAGACCTCGCGCTCGTCGCCTGCGGAAGCCCGGGGTGAGCTGTCCTCCGGCGCCTGACTGCCGTCAGGGCGCCGCCGCCCGGAGAAATGCCGGCGACGAATGTGCTTCGCGTCCGCGGCGCAGCTCGGACGGAAAATGCGGGCCGCCGGCCGAACGAACGGGCCGCGGCGTTGTCTGCGCCCCGCCCCGCCCACTCCTCCTTCTTCCGTGATGAAAACCAGCTCCGCCACGCATGCCACGCCCCGCCCGAATCCGGCGGCGCCACGCCGCCCGCGCGTCAGCATCTGCCTGCCGACCCGCGACAGCCGGAAGTTTCTCGTCGAGCGTCTGGACAGCATCCGCCAGCAAACGCTGACCGACTGGGAAGTGGTCGCGGTGGACAGCGGCTCGACGGACGGCACCTGCGAGTACCTGCACGAGCTGGCGGCGCACGACCCGCGATTCCGGCTGCACCAGGCGCCGCGGGACGGGATCTATCCGAATCTCAATCGCTGCATCGAGCGCGCCACCGGAGAGTTCGTGTACATCGCCACCAGCGATGACACCATGGCGCCGGACTGCCTGGAGAAGCTGGCCCGCGCGCTCGGCGCCCATCCGGACTGCGACCTCGCGCACTGCCCGCTACGCGTCATCGGTCCGGATGGCGCGGGACTTCCCGACACGCAGGCGTGGTGGTCCGGCCAGTCGTTTTTCGCCCAGAGCAGCGGCACCTTGCGCGATCTGCCGCACGTGCGTCGCGCGCCGGCCGACGGCCTCTTCATCCTCGGCGGCGAAACCGTCTACCTTTCGCTGACCGAGCTGCTGATCCGTCGGTCGCTGTTCGCCCGGGTCGGGCTGTTCGAATCCCGGTGGGGCTCGGTTGGCGACATCAACTGGCAGATGCGCGCAACCCTGGTGGCGAGCACCGTTCACGTGCCGGACACCTGGGCGAGCTGGCGGATGCATCCCGGCCAGGCAACGGCCCGGGTCGGCCTGCGCTCCGCCGAGTTTGCCCGCAAAGTGGACGAGATGGTCGAGCACGCCGCCCGCGCTTCGCGTCCGCTGATGCCCCCGGAGTGGCAGCCGCTCGTGAGTGATGCGCGGCTGCGGGCCGCCGCCGAACTGCGCCGGTTCATCGCGGCGCACCGGGACTCGTCCGGGCCGCTGGCACGCAAGATCTTAATCATCCGCGAGCTCCTGGGCGGCTCCGCCCCGGCCCGCGCTTATGTCCGGGCCCGGCTCGCCCGCGCGTCGGGAGGATTGGCGGTCACCGTCATCAGGGAATGGCTGAGTCGGGAGCAAGTGATCGAACCCATCGCGGCAACGGGGGTCGGCACCGCCGGGTCCAATGCATCACGGCACGAGCACGCATCGCCGCCACGCTTCCCGTTCGAGCCTGCGCCGAACGGAGTCCAGCCGCACCCCTGCCCCGAATGACCGGGCCGGGCGCGAAGGCGAGGTCGCGCCCGCATCCGGCTCCGGCGGCTCTTCGCCCGCGCTCCCCATTGCGCCCACCTCCTCCCATGTCGATTGAGCCCTCTCCCGTCCAGGCCGGAGCCGGAACGAGCACGCTCCTCGCGAGTTCGCCGGCGACGCCCATTCCGTTCAACCGGCCCTTCGTGCCGGAAGCCTCCGTCGAGTACATGCTCCAGGCCGCGCGCTCGGCCAAACAGTGCGGCGACGGCCCGTTCACCGACCGGTGCCACGCCCATCTCCGGCAGGTGCTCGGCAGCCCGAAGGTCCTACTCACCACCTCGTGCACGGACGCCCTGGAGATGTCCGCCCTGCTGCTCGGACTCTCGGCCGCGGACGAGGTCATCGTCCCGTCGTTCACCTTCGTCTCCAGCGCGAACGCCTTCGCGCTGCGCGGCGCTCGCATCCGCTTTGCGGATATTCGGCCGGACACGCTGAACCTCGACGAGGCGCAGCTGGAGTCGCTGATCACGCCGCGGACCCGCGCGATCGTGGTGGTGCACTACGCCGGCGTCGGCTGCGAAATGGACGCGATCAACGCGATCGCGCGCCGCCACGGGCTGTTCGTCATCGAGGACAACGCCCACGGGCTGTTCGGAAAATACCGGGGACGCTGGCTCGGCACGCTCGGCGCGATGGCCACCCTCAGCTTCCACGAGACCAAGAACCTCTCCTGCGGCGAAGGCGGGGCGCTGCTGATCAACGACCCGGTGTTCAACGAGCACGCCGAGATCGCCCGCGAGAAGGGCACCAACCGCAGCCGCTACATCCGGGGGCAGGTCGACAAGTACACCTGGGTCGACCTCGGGTCGAGCTACCTGCCGTCCGACATTCTCGCGGCCATGCTGCTCGGCCAGCTCGAGGCCGCGGAGTCGATCCAGCGCCGGCGCGCGACGATCTGGAACACCTATGACACGCACCTCCGGAACTGGGCGCGGCGCCACGGCATCCAGACGCCGTTCGTGCCCTCCGACCGTGAGCAGGCGTATCACATGTACTACCTGCTGCTGCCGGATCTCGAGACGCGCCAGCGGTTCATCTCGCACCTGCGCCAGCAGGACATCACCGCCGCCTTTCACTACCTGCCGCTGCATTCGTCGCCCTGCGGAGTCCGGGCCAGCGCCGCGCCCGCGGAGTGCCCGATCACCTCGTCGGTCAGCGACCGGCTGGTCCGGCTGCCGTTCCACAACTCCCTCACCGTCGACGAGCAGGCCCGCGTGATCGACGCGGTGACGGCGTTCGCGCCCTGAACCCATCGCCGGCCGGCCGACCCGGCTCCGCTCCGCCCTTGATCATGTCACCCACCCGTCCGCTCCGGTTCGCGTTCGTCTCGACCATGAACGGCGCGCCGTGGGGCGGAAGCGAGCAGCTGTGGAGCGAGACCGCACTGCGCCTGCGCCAACTCGGCCACGAAGTCCACGCCTCCGTCCTGCAGTGGCCCGTCCGCCCCGAGGCGGTGGCGGAACTGCGACGGCGCGACGTCCGGGTGGCGTTTCGCCCGCGTCGCCGCCACCTTTTTGGCCGGTTCGTCCAGAAGGGCCTCTTTCGAATCTGGCCCGGACCCATCGAGGTGAATCAGCGCTGGTGGCTGCGTCGCACCGAGGCCGATCTGGTCGTGATTTCCCAGGGCGGTCCCTGGGACGGCCTGTCATGGATGCTCGCCAGCCGAACGCTCGGGCGGCCGTACTGCAGCGTCATCCAGGCGAACAGCGAACTCTGGTGGCCGCTCGACGACTGGCTCGACCGAATCCACGACGCCGTCGCCGACGCCGAGCGGATCTTCTTCGTTTCGGACGCGAACCGGCGCCTGATGGAGCTCCAGTGCGGCCGGTCCGTGCCGAACGCGGAGGTGATCGCCAATCCGTGCAAAGTCAGTCGCGACGGCACCGTGGCCTGGCCCGCGGCCACGACACCGGTCCGTTTCGCCTGCGTCGCCCGGATGTCGCCGGAGGCGAAGGGGCAGGACGTGCTGTTCGGCGTGCTGGCGCAGCCAAAGTGGCGCCATCGCCCGGTCGAGCTTCACCTGTATGGCACCGGGCCCTGCGAGCAGTCGCTCCGCGCCATCCCGCCGTTCCTGGGACTCACCAACGTTTTCTTTCACGGGCACACTGCGAACATCCGGGATACCTGGATGGCGAACCATGTGCTCGTCCTGCCGTCGCGCTTCGAAGGTCTTCCGCTCACGATTCAGGAGGCGATGCTCTGCGGCCGCCCGGTGATCACGACCCGCGTGGCCGGCGCGCCGGAAATCGTCGACGACAACGTCAACGGCTTTCTCGCCGGGGCGGCGACGCCGCCGCTGCTGGACGAGGCGATGGAGCGTGCCTGGCAGCGCCGG
The DNA here is from genome assembly GCA_963705935.1 of uncultured Verrucomicrobiae bacterium. Taxonomy (GTDB): domain Bacteria; phylum Verrucomicrobiota; class Verrucomicrobiia; order Opitutales; family Opitutaceae; genus Opitutus. The sequence continues at coordinate 2,930,764 of OY970130.1, forward strand.
GACGAATGGCCGGCCATGGGGCGCCGCGGTCGCGAAGACATGCTCGCGGCCATGCCCGAGGACCCCGTCGGCGTCTTCGCCGGGAAACTGCTGGACCTCGCGCAGCGTCGCCGCGCCGGGCACGAGCCGGCGGTTGAGCGCGAAAACTCACGGCCGGTGGCGCAATCCGCCTCGCTCCAGACCGCGCAACCCGCGGAATCCCCCCCTTCATGAGCGACGGCCCCGTTCCCCGTCCCGGCCCCGAGCGGTTCGGGCACAAACCGTCCGCCACCCAACCTGTTGTTGCTGCATGAATCTCTCGATCATCGTACCCACCCGCAACAAGGCGGTTTCCCTGAAGGAGACGCTGGATTCGATGCACGCGGCTGTCGTCCCGGACGGGATCACCGTCGAGCTGCTCGTGGTGGACAATGGTTCGACCGACGGCACAGACGAGGTCGTGCGGGCGGCCCGCATTCCCGGCATCCTGGTCAGGCACGTCTGGGAGGAACATCCGGGGCTGTCGTGGGCGCGGAACCGCGGGCTGGAAGCCTCGACCGGTGAGATGATTCTTTTCGTCGACAACGACGTGCGGCCGAACGCCGACTGGCTGGTCGCCCTGTGCGACGCCCTGCGGCGAAACGCGCCCTGCGCCGTCGCGGGCAGCGTGACGATGGCGCCGCATCTCGAGCGACCGTGGATGACGCCGCTGCATCGCTCCTGGCTATCGACCACCGAGTGGCTCGACCCGGTGAACCCGCGCAGCATGGTCGGCGCAAACATGGGATTCTCCCGGGACGTGCTGCGGCACGTGGCGGGGTTCGATCTCGAACTCGGGCCGGGCGCCCTCGGCTTCGGTTGCGAGGAGCTGTTTGCATCGCAACTGCTCGAGGCCGGATTTCGGATCCACGCCGTGCTGCAAAGTTCGGTCGAGCATCATTTCGATCCCGACCGGCTGCTCCGGCAGTCGTGGCTCGACGCCGCGATCCGCCGCGGACATTCGCACGCCTACCGCGGCCATCACTGGGAGCATTGGGACAGCCGTTTCGCCCTGCCCCGGTACGTGCAGGCGCTGTCGGCGCTCACGGCCTGGCGGCTCCGAAACGGCGGGCAGCAGCCAGCCGAGGGCTGCTCGGTGACCGAACTGGAGTTGACGTTCCGGTGTGCCCTGCTGCGGGCGCACCTCCGGGAACGGCACCGGCCCCGCAATTACGCCCGGCACGGATTGGTGAAGCTCGAGCCGGCCCGGGTGCACGCGCTCGCCGCCGATGCGGTTCCGGCCATGCGATGACCACGCCCATTCACGTCCACTTCGTCCCGCGGTGGCGCAAGAATCCGTACCACGACCAGCTCGCCCGCCACCTGGCCACGCTCAGCGTCGACGTCGGGGACGAGTCGCGGCTGAAGCAGATCCTGCTCGATAGCCGGCGCAGCGGCACCCGTCCGGAGATCGTTCACCTGCACGCGCTGCCGGCGTTCCGCTGGCATTTCGTCACCCTCGCGCGGATCGCGCTCTTCTGGTTTCGACTCCACCGGCTGCGTCGCGCCGGCGTCAAGATCGTTTGGACGGTTCACGACATCGCCAACCCGGACGCCATGCATCCGCTGATCGACCGCATGTGGTCCCGGTGGTGCTACCGGGCGGCGGACGCGGTGATCGTCCACTCGCTCGGGGCGAAGGAGTTCATCGAGCAGCAGTGGCGGGTTCGGCGCCGGCACGACGTCTACGTGGTGCCGCACGCGCATTTCGCCGACTGCTACCGGGTCGATGCGGACGCGGCGGAGTCGCGCGCGAAGCTGCATCTCCCGCCGGAGTCGCTGGTTTTTCTTTTCCTCGGCAATATTCGGAGATACAAGGGCGTTGCGAATCTGGTGCGGGTCTTCAAGGCGCTCGCCACGCCCTCCATGCGACTGGTCATTGCCGGGGAACCGCTCACGGACGAACTCCAATGCGAAATCGAACGGCAGATCGGAGCGAGCGAACTGATCAGCTTCCGCCCGCAGTTCGTCCCCGACGACGAGGTTCGGTTCTACATGGCGGCGGCGGACGTGGTGGTGTTCCCGTACACGAAGGCGCTGACCTCCGGCGCGCTGATTCTCGCCATGTCCTTTGGCCGGGCCTGCATCGCACCGCGGATGGGTGCGCTCGGCGACACGCTGGACGAACAGGGCGGCTTCCTTTTCGCGCCCGACGCCCCGGATGGCCTCGCGACCGCGATTGCCGCGGCGATCGCGGCGCGCGCCGAGCTTCCCCGCATGGGCGCCTACAATCGCGAGCACGCCCTGCGGTGGGGATGGAGCGACGCCGCCCGGCAGACCGCCGCCACCTACCGGGCCTGCCTCGCCGCCGGTCCCTAATCGCGTCACGCCGGGGAACCAAACCGGCGCCGCTTGTCCATGTCCTGCACTGCATTGACACCCCATTGTGAGTCCCATGCTTCATCTCAACCGTGGCGCGGCCGTGTTCGCGCTGGCCCTGCCCTTTGTCGTCCGCGGTAGCGAACTCGATCCCACGCCAATCATCGCGCCGGCCACGCCGGCGGAGCCGGCGATGGACACCTCCTCGGTGACCCAGCCGGTCGAGCGCGCGTTCCTCGCCACGCATCCGCTGTTTCAATATCAGTACACCTACGCCGAGGGCGTCCTCTCCTCCCCCGGCCAGTCGCAGAACACGTCCATCCAGACCGCCTCGGTGGGCCTGCACTGGAACCTCGGCTCCGACCTCACGTTCCACTACACGCCGACGTGGACGTTCTACTCGAACCGCGCGTTTCGGAACATCGTCGGCCACGATGCCGGCGTCGTGGCGGAGGGAGCGCTCGACCAGTGGAACGTGCGCGGAAGCTATCAGTACCTGAAGGAGGCGACCCCGCTGGTCGAAACCGGCCAGCAGACCAACCAGGAGACGAACACCGCAATGGTGCAGACGCAGCGGGCGCTCACTCCGGACACTACGCTCGAACTCGGACTCGAGCAGTATCTCCGCTCGGCCAAGGGCTTCTCGACCTACCGGGACTGGTCGACCGAGGACTGGCTGCACCACGCCCTCACTCCCGTCACCAGCGTTTCGCTGGGTGGCGCGTACGGTCGCGTCAGTGTGACGAACAGCCCCGACATGCAGTACGAGCAGTTGAACGGACGGGTGCGCTGGCAGCCGACGGACAAGATTCGCGCGGACCTGCGCGGCGGGCTCGAGTGGCGTGAGTTCCTCCATTCCACCTCGCCGAATGCGCGGACGCCGATCTACGGCGCCACCGTGATGTATCGACCCTTCGAGACCACCTCGATCTCGCTTCTGGGCGACCGCGTCGTTTCGCCGTCGTACTTTCCGGGGCAGATCGACCGTTCGAGCAGCTGGCAGGTCCAGCTGTCACAGCGCCTCCTCGGCCGGGTGATGATGGACTTGAGTTACATCCACCGCACCGCCAGCTACAGCGCCGATGTGGCCAGCGTCATCACCACGCGCCACGACGATGGCGATGGGATACGGTTGAATCTCGGGACCAGCTTCCGGGAGCGGGGCAGCATCGCCGCATTCTACGAATACCGGCGGAACCGCTCGAGTCAGGCCGACTTCGGTTTTGGCGGCAGCCAGTTTGGATTCACGGTGTCCTATCACTATTGACCGGATCTCGGGGGTCCGCCGATGGCGGCGTGGGAGCTTCCCGCGGCGATCTGGCGCAGTTGAACTGAACCTTTGTTTTTCGCAGCCAACTAAAAGCGTCCTCGTCGGCAGGAACCGCCCCGGGCGCGCTTCCGTGCCGAAACGCAACCCTCGCGTTGATCCGCCATGAATCCGCCTCTGCTTGTTTCGGTCATCATTCCGGCCTGCAACGCCGCGAAACACCTGCGGGAGACGATCGATTCGGCCTCCGCCCAGACCTGCACGTCCCTCGAGATCATCGTGGTGGACGACGGCTCGACCGACGACACCGCGGAGATCGCGTGGGCGGCGCAGCGGCAGGACCCGCGCATCCGGGTGGTTCGCCAGGACAACGCCGGGGTGGGCGCCGCGCGCAACCGCGGCATCGAACTGGCCCGCGGCGAGTTCATCGCGCCGCTGGATGCGGATGACCTTTGGGCGCCAACCAAGCTCGAACGGCAGCTTGAGCGCATCGAACGCGCGGGCCCCGACGCCGGCCTCGTCTACTGCTGGTCGCGCAACATCGACGAAGAGGATCGCGTGCTTTCCTGGGGACACCCCTATGCGATCGAAGGCCAGGTCGGACCGGCGATGATGCTCGGCAATTTCGTCGGCAATGCGAGTGTCCCGCTCTTTCGCGCCTCGGCGCTCCGCAGTGTCGGGCTGTACCTGACGCGGACGGACCAGGGCGGCGCCCAGGGCTGCGAAGACTGGGATCTCAACATCCGGGTCGGCGAGGCGTTCGAGGTCTGCGTCGTTCCCGAATACCTGGTCAGCTACCGGCAGTCCCCGACCGGGATGAGCGTCGACGCCCGGGGCATGTCCCGGTCGTACGAAACGACCATCGGGCGGGTCTACGTGCGGCGCCCGGCCGTGCCGCGCGCCTTCGCCGCCTGGTCGGCGAGCCGGTTCTACACCTACCTCGTCAGCAAGTGCTACACGTGGAGCGACTACGCCGGCGTCCTGTACTGCTTCGGCAAGGTGCTGCAGGCCGACTGGCTCTCCCTCCTCAACTGGCGAAACCACCGCTTCGCGCTCTTCTCGTTCGTGCACCTGCTCACGCGCGGCCGCCTGCGGCGGCACCGGACCCCGCACGCGATCACCGCCGGGGCCGATCCCGCCTTCCAGCTGCCTCCCCCCGCCGTCCCGCCATCGAGCGGTTTCTATTCGCTCGTGCAGGGCTGGCGGCTGGACACGGCATTGCGCACCGGCCCCCGCTCGCGCGCCGGGCGGCGGCTGCAAGCCAGCAACGCCCTGATCTGCTGATCGGCGTCTCCCCGATCCGCCGCTGCGCAAGGGGTTCGGCCCGAACCGCCGGGCAATTCCAGAGTCTGAGCGTCCCTCGCTTTCGGAATCGAGCGTTTCCCTTCGGCCACAAAGCCTTCCAGCGCATTTGTGCAGCCTCTTCGACGCATAGCATTTCTCAATCCTCTACGCGGTGCCGCGATCCTTGCGGTGATGCTGCAGCACGCCGTGGAAGCGAGCTACACGCCCCCGGTGGTGGCCGCCAGCGTCGGATGGATGCGGCTGTTTCACCTCATCAGCCTGTCGGTGCCCGCGTTCTTCGTGATCTCGGGATTTTGCATCCACGTCGCGCATGTCCAGTCGGGGGAGACCGGCTACGTCGGCTACGCGCTGCGGCGGTTCTTCCGGATTTACCCGCCTTATCTCCTGATTCTGGGGATTTACGCAGTCGGCCACGACTACTCGGCGCCCCAGATTCTCAGCCATCTGGCGCTGCTGCATAATTTCCGCTTTCGCTGGCTGTTCGGCATCAATGCCTCGTTCTGGTCGCTCGCCGTCGAATCGCAGCTTTACGTCCTGTACCCTCTCGTGGTGTTCGTCGCGGCCCGGTGGCGCTGGCGCTGGACCCTTGCGATCCTCGCGCTGTTCGAAGGCGCCATTCTCGTCGCGGATCATCTCCAGGGCGGCCTGCCGACGCTGCTCCGTTTCAACGTGCTGGGATTCGGGTTCTCGTGGACGGTGGGAGCGGCGCTGGGACACGCCTGGCTGCACCGGCACGACGCGGCGCTGCCCTTCTCCAGCGTGTGGCACCGGATCGTCTGGACGACGCTTTTCGTCATCCCCCCGTGGTTCACGCCGCTCGGCGCGGTTTTCCTGTTCCCCATCGGCGCGCTCACGGTCGTCAGCTGGATGTCCTGGGCATTGGGCCGCGACTGGTCCGCTCCGATGAAGACCGCACCAGCGCGGATTCTGACGCTCGTCGGCGTGAGCAGCTACAGCCTGTTCCTCGTTCATCAGCCGCTGCTGCTGGCGGCATCGATCGACGGGATCGACCGCCGGCTCGATCTCGCCTGGCTGATCGCGCTGTTCGTGCCGATCGCCGTGCTCGGGCTCGGCCTGCGCCGCCTGCTCGAGGAGCCGAGCACCTGGCTCGGCAAACAAGTCCGGACCCTTTTGCTGCGCGGTTCGCCCAGTGCCTCCGTGGCCCACTGACATGTCGCCGCGAACTTTGGCCCCGGTCCGCCCTCTAAACTGCGCCCGACGATGGCACCGTCGCCGCCCGGCGTGACTATCCCAACCGCAGTTCTCGATTTCGATTTCGCCCGTCCCGTCGGACTGGCCGGGGCGGTGCCGCCCAGGTTCCGCCGCGCCCGCGTGCTCGCCCGGTGGGCCGGCGTTCCGGTCGGCGTCGTGGAGGTGTCGGTGCGCTCCGGCCGCGTCCGCCGCGACGATGTGCTGCAGGCGCTGCAGGCCCAGGATCCCGCCGCCCTGCCGCGCGAGGCCGTGCGTCGCGCGCTGCTCCAGACCGGCGTCCGCCCGGGCGGCGACCTGGCCGCCGCCGGGCTGCGCGCCGAGGCGCCGCCGCCCGCCGCCCTGCCGCGGGTGTCCGTGATCGTCTGCACCCGCGACCGGCCGGAGGAGCTGGCCGCCTGCCTCGCGGCGCTGACCGACCTGACGCCCCGCCCGCTGGAGGTGATCGTCGTCGACAACGCCCCGTCGTCCGATGCCACGCTCCAGCTCGTCCACGACCGGTACCCCGAGTTCCGATACGTGTTCGAGGAGCGGCCCGGGCTGGATCACGCGCGCAACCGCGGGCTGGCCGAGGCGGCCGGCGACGTGCTCGCCTTCACCGACGACGACGTGATCGTCGATCCCGGCTGGGTCGGGGCGCTCGCCCGCGCCTTCGCCGCCGATCCCGCGGTCGGGCTGGTGACCGGCCTGGCCGAGCCCGCCGCCCTGGAGACGCGCGCCCAGCTTCTCTTCGAGCGGTACGGCGGCTTCGGTCGCGGCTGCCGCCGGACCTGTTCGCAGGTGCCGCAGCCCGGCCGGATTCCGTGGAATCTCGTCGGGGCGGGCCAGCTCGGGGCCGGGGCGAACATGGCCTTCCGGCGCGAGGTGTTCGGGTCCGTGGGAGCATTCGACCCCGCGCTCGACGTGGGCACGCCGACGCTCGGCGGCGGCGATCACGACATGTTTTTCCGGGTGCTGCACGCGGGCTGGCTTTGCGTGTACGAACCGGCGGCAGTCGTGCGCCACCGGCACCGCCGGACGATGGCGGAGCTGCGCTGGCTGCTCTTCAGCTACGGCCACGCCACCCGCTGCTTTCTCGACCGCGAGGAAAGGAATTTCCCCGCGGACCGGCCGGCGGTGCGCCGGCTGCGCCGCTGGTGGTGGCGCCATTGGGCGCTCGCCCGCTGGTGGCGCGCCTGGTACCGGCCGGCCTGGATTCCGCTCCCCCTCGTCGTCGCCGAGATCAAGGGCTACCTCGCGGCTCGCGGCGCCTACCGCCGGGCGCGGGCCGCGATCGTCGCGGACGAATCCGCCCGCCCCGATGCGGCCCGCAGTCTCGCCCCGCGGCCGGCGCCGCGCGCCCCCGGCGCCATCAGCCTCGCGAGCGTCGAAGTGTCCGAACCCCTCCGCGCGCTGGAGGAGACGGCCGGGTATGCCTCCGTGCGGGTGACGGTCCTCTGGCACGGCTGTCCCCTGGGTTCGCTGCACCTGGCGAACGCCGGGCAGCCCGTCTCCGCGCAGCGCCTGGCCGACGAGATCGCGCAGGCGCTCTGGCCGCGGCTGCTGGATCCGGCGTCACCGGAACCGGCCGCGATCGCGCGGTTCGCCGCCGGGTTCGCCCGGTCCATGCCGGTGCCGGATGGAATTCCGGCCGAGCCCGCCACGCTTCCGGCCACCATCGTCGTCACGACCTGCCGGCGGCCCGTCGAGCTGCGCCGGTGCCTGCAGTCGCTCGCCCTCCTGTGCACCTCCCGCCCCGTCCAGATCGTGGTGGTCGACAACCGGCCCGACACCGCCGCGGCGGCGGAGGTCGTGCGCGAGTTTCCCGGCGTCGAACTCGTCCGCGAACCCCGCGCCGGCTCGTCCTACGCGCGGAACGCCGGGATCGCGGCGGCCCGCGGCGAATTCATCGCCATGGTGGACGATGACATGCGGGTGGCGCCGGACTGGCTCGAGCGGCTGCTCGCGCCGTTCGCCCGCGCGGACGTGATGGCCGTCACCGGCAACACACTGGCCGCGCGGCTCGAGACGCGCGCCGAACAGATGCTCGATCTGTACGGCGGATTCAGCCGCGGCTGCCAGGCCCGCGATTTCGACCGGCACTGGTTTCACCGCCGCCGCTGGCGGGCCGTGCCGACGTGGCAGATCGGCGGGTCGGGCAACGCCGCGTTCCGGCGCGATATCTTCTCCTGGCGTGAAATCGGCGGGTTTGCCGTCACGCTCGGCGCCGGCGTGCCCACCGGCGTGGGCGAGGACACCAAGCTGTTCTACGACCTTCTCGCCGCGGACTTCACGATCGTCTACGAGCCGGGGGCGGTCGCCTGGCATCACCACCGCGTGACCATGGCCGCGCTGCGGTCGCAATTGTTCGGGTACAGCAAGGGCCACGTCGCCTACCACCTGCTGACGCTGTTCGAGCACGGCGACCTGCGCGCCCTCGTGCGGATCTTCGTGGAGCTGCCCGTGGCGTTCGCCCAGCGCGCCCGCGACCGGCTGCGGCATCGTTCCGCCTACGCGTGGAGCCTTCTGCTGGTCGAGTTCGCCGGGACGCTCGCCGGGCCGTGGGCCCTCTGGCGCGCGCACCGCCTCGCCCGCCGCGTCGCCCGGCAGACGCGGCAGACGCCCGCGCCCCGCCGTGACTCGAGCGGTTCCGCGCGCCGGCGCGCCGTGCTGGAGGCCCACCCGTGAGCACCGGCGCCCCGGCCTTTTCTCTCACGCCCCCGCGGCGGCTGCAGCATGCGTGGGACGTCGTCGCAGTGCTGGTCGGCCGCGACCTCAAGATCCTCTACAAGCGCTCCACGCTCGGGTTCGGCTGGGCGCTCGTCAGCCCGCTGCTCCAGGTGCTCATCTTCGTGCTGATCTTCCATCGCGCCCTTGGCGGAATGGATGAACACTACGCCTCGTACGTCTTCACCGGCGTGCTGGTCTGGGGCTGGTTCTACGCTTCGCTTCAGCAAAGCACCTCGCTCGTGAGCAGCAGCCGCGCGCTGGTCCGGCAGCCGGGTTTCCCGCTGGCCCTGCTGCCGATCGTGACCGTCGCCGTGCGGCTGTTCCACTTTTCGCTCGCGCTGCCGTTTCTCGTCGGGCTGCTCTGGTTCCAGGGCATCCATCCCGCCGCCTCCTGGCTGGTCGTGCCGCTGCTGCTCGCGATCCAGTTCGCGCTGACGACGGGCCTGGCCTATCCGCTCGCGGCGCTGAACGTCCGGCTGCGCGACACGCAGCACGTCGTCGCGGTGACGCTGAACCTGCTGATGTATCTCACGCCGGTGTTCTACCGGCTGGACGCGGTGCCCGCCGTCGTGCGGCCCTGGCTGCGGCTGAATCCGATGGTCCCGCTGCTGGAGGCGTGGCGCGACGCGCTGCTCGGCGGCGTCTGGCCCAGTGCCGGCCAGCTCGCCGGCCTGGCGCTCGTCGCCGCCGTCGTGCTCGTCATTGGCCGCCGCATCTTCATCGTGCAAAGCCGCCGGTTCGTGGAGGAGCTGTGAACGACGTCCGCATCACCGCCGAGAATCTGGGCAAGCGCTACTCGCGCCGGCCGGCCCGCGCCACCGGCAGCTGGCGCCGGCTGCTGAGCGGCGGGTGGTCGCGGTCGGAGCCGTTTTGGGCGCTGCGCGACGTCTCCTTCACCGTTCGCGCCGGCGAGACGCTGGGGGTCATCGGCCCGAATGGCGCCGGAAAATCCACCCTGCTCGCGCTGCTCGGCGGCCTTACCGATCCCACCACCGGCCGCACCAGCGCCCGCGGCCGGATCGGCGGGCTGCTCGAGCTCGGCGGCGGGTTCGTCGACGACCTGACCGGCCGCGAGAACGCCGTGCTTTCCGGAGTCGTCGCCGGCCTGACCCGCGCGGAACTCGCGGCCCGGCTCGATCAGATCGTCGGCTTCGCCGAGATCGCCGACTTCTTCGACGCGCCGGTGCGGACCTACAGCACCGGCATGCGCATGCGCCTCGCGTTTTCCGTCGCCGTCCACACCGACCCCGAGGTGCTGCTGGTCGATGAATACCTCGCGGTGGGCGATCTCGCCTTCCAGGCCAAGTGCCGTTCGCGCATCGCCGAACTCCAGGCCGGCGGCTGCGCGGTCGTGGTCGTTTCCCACGGGCTGGGCGAGGTGCGCGACACCTGCGACCGGGTGCTCTGGCTGCGCGAGGGCCGCGTGGCCGCGCTCGATCGTCCGGAGATCGTGACCGAGCAGTACCAGGCCGAAATGCACGAGCGCACACTCCGGCGCACTCCCGCCCGCCTGGCGCCCGCGGCGAATGGCGGACCGGCCGGCGGAGGAAACCGGATCGGCTCGCTCGAGGTCGAGATCACTGGCGTCGAGTACGTCTCGGGGCCGGTGCTGCCCTCCGGCGGATCGTTTGTCGTCGACCTGGCGTACCGGTGTGCGCGCCCCGTGCGGGCGCCGATCTTCGGCGTGTCGATCACGCGCGAGGACGGCACCGTGTGCCTCGACACCAACACCGAAAGCGCGCGCATTTCGACCGAACGCCTGCCGGCCACGGGGCGAATTCGTTTTTCGGTCCCGCGCCTCGAACTCGGAGCCGGCCGCTATTTCGTCAACGTCGGCGTGTTCGATGCCGGATGGAGCCACGCGTACGATTACCAGTGGCACATCCACCCGCTCTCGGTGGAGGGAGCGGCCGAGCACAAGGGCATCCTGGCGCCGGTCTGCCGCTGGGAGGCCGGACCGGCCGGGAACGCCGCCACGCCCATCTCTCCGGCTTCGGATGCATCCATCTCGCGCTTCAACGTTCACTGACCCCTTCTTCCGCCCCTCCTGCTCCACGCTCCGTCGCCGGCTCCGGCCGGCGCTGGCCGCGGCGCTGCTTCTGGGGGCGGCGAAAATCGTCGCGGCGGCGGCCCCGGCTGGTTCCGACCAGGCGTATTTCGACGGCTTGTTCGCGAAGCTGATGGATGACGAGGGCGTACCGGGGCTCGCCGCCGTGCTGGTGCGGGATGGCCGGGTGGTATTCCAGTCCGGCTACGGCTGGGCCGACCTCGCGCACCGGACGCCGATCGATCCCGCGCGCACGCTCTTTCCGCTCGGCTCGCTGTCGAAGGTGCTGACCAGCGTCGCCGTGCTGCAGCTGGCCGAAGCCGGCGCGGTGGACCTGCACGCCGACGTCGCCCGCTACGCCGGTCCGGTGGCGATCGATCGGAGCTTCGCCGCGCCCATCACGCTGCATCACCTGCTCACGCACAGCGACGGTTTCGACGTGCGCTGGCTGTTCGGCGCCGCGGGCCACACGCCGCAGGACGTGCCCCCGCTCGCGCAGCTGCTGGCGCGGACGCCGCGCCGGGTTTATCCGCCGGGCGAGCTTTATCATTATGGCGACGTCGGAATGACGCTCGCCGGCTACGTCGTCCAGCAGGTCTCGCGCGAACCGTTCGCGGACTACATGGACCGGCACGTGTTCGCCCCGCTCGGAATGCGGCATTCGTCGTTCCGGCCGGACCGGCTCGACTTTGCGCGCGACCGGGCCACGGGCTACGACTACGACGACTCCGGAAAACTCGTGCCGGTGCCCGTGCTGTACCCCAAGGCCACGCCGGCCTCGGGACTGACCGGACCCGTTGCCGACCTGGCCCCGCTGATGATCGCGCTGCTGCGTCCGGATCAGCCGCGCTCCCGCCAGGTGCTCGACCCGCACTGGCTGCGTGAGATGACCCGCCTGCAGTACACGCAGGATCCGCGCATTCCCGGCACGGGGTACGCGGTGTACGAGTGCTATCGCCACGGGCACCGCGCGATGATCCACGGCGGCCTGGTTCCCGGATACACGAGCGTGATGATCCTGCTGCCCGGGGAAAACGTCGGGTTGGGCGTCGCCGCCAATCTGTTCGACCTGGTCGAGGCATTCGAGGGCCGGCTGGTGACCGAGACGATCGACCGGTTTGCCCACCCGGCGGGCGCGATCGCGCCGGCCGACCCGCCGTCACCGCCGCCGGTGACGACCCCAGCCGCGCCCGATGGGCTCTATCGCTGCAACCAGTATTCCCGCTTTTCGATCGACCGGCTGGCCGTGCTCGCCGGTTTCGTGAACGAAATCCGCGTGGAGTCGCAGCCCGACGGCTCGCTGCGTCTCCGCCCGGACAACGACCGGTGGCGCCCCGCCGGGCGCGAACTCTACCAAAACGAACGCACCGGCGAGCGGATCGCGTTCCGCACCGATGCGCATGGCCACGCGTTCCGCATCGTCGGATCGGCGGAGTTCATGTCCTACGACCGGCTCGGCCTGCTGGACCGCGTCGGCGTGCAGGCGTCCGCGGCCGGTCTGCTCGTGCTGGTGGCGGGAGCCGGCGGGGTGGCGGCGCTGCTCGGCGCCCGGCGCTCGCAGTCCCGCGGAGACGGAGTCGCGTCCCGCGACACCAAGCTCCGGCGGTGGCTGGCCGTCTCCCTGCTGGGGCTCGTGTGGACATATGCGGCGGGCGTCGCGCTCGCCGGCTGGCACATCAACCTGCTCACGGCCCCGTTCGGCGAACCACGGGCGCTCGTGCTGCTGCGGTACGTGCCGGCCGTCTTCGCGGTCGTCGCCGTGCTGCTACTCGCCGTTTGCGCCGCCGGTTTTCGCACCGCCGGCCGCGGCCGGACGGAGACCGCTGCCGCCGCCACCAGCGCCGCGGCGGCACTCCTCCTCCTGCCCGTGCTCGCCGGGTGGAACCTGCTTCTGCCCTGGTTTTCGATCCACTGAATCTGCGACTCCATCCGACGATGACTGCCCGCGTATCCATCATCATCCCCGCGCACAACGCGGCGGACACACTGGGGGAAACCGTGGAATCGCTGCGGGCCCAGACCCATCCCCACTGGGAGGCGATCATCGTGGAAAACGGATCCACCGACGCGACGACCAGCGTGGCCGCCGGCTGGGCCGCGCGCGACGACCGGATTCGCGTGATCCACAGTGCGCCAGGCGTGAGCGTGGCCCGAAACGCCGGCCTCGCCGTCGCCCGCGATCCCTGGATCCTGTTCCTCGACGCCGACGACTGGATCCAGCCGACGCAGCTCGCGCATCTGCTGCTCCGGCTCGAAGCCGACCCGACGCTCGACGCGGCGCATTGCGGCTGGGTGCGCGTCGGCCCCCAGGGCACGGTGCTGACCCAGGGCTACGGCCCGGGCGACCGGGACCTGTTTCCGCGCTTCGCCCGGACCTGCGCGCTGACCATGCACTCCTGCCTCACCCGGCGCTCGGTGGTGGAGGCGGCCGGCGGGTTCGATCCGACGCTTCGGACCTGCGAGGATTGGGATTTCTGGCAGCGAATCTCGCGCCGGGGCTGCCAGTTCGGCGCCGTGCCCGAGGCGCTCGCGTACTACCGGACGCGGCCGGGCTCGGCATCGATGGACGCCGCGCAGCTCGTCCGGGACAGCCGCCGCGTGATCGAGCGTGGTTTTTCCGCCGATCCGCGGGTCGCGGCTCCGCGGCCGGAGTATGCCGCCGGCGCACCCGGCGACGACCGGCGGGAAACACTGCTGTACACGGCGGCGTGGGCCGCCGGCCTCGCGATCGGCGGCGGTCGCGACGCGGCGCCGTTGCTCGATCTGCTCGACGATTCGCCGGGCGTGCTGCTCGACGCCTACGGCGTGGCCGGCTGCATCTTCTGCTGCGCCATGCTTCCGGCCGCGCTGCCCGCCTCCGCCTGGGCGGACCGCTTCGGCGAGGTCGACGCGCGGCTGCGCACGTTCCTCGAGGCACTCGAGTCGCGTGTCCGCCAGGCCGGGCTCGCGCGCAGCAGCTATCAGCACGTGTGCCGGATGGCGCTCGCCGAGGCGACCCGACCCCGCCCGTACACGGTCGGCCAGGTGCACGCGACGCGCCTCGAGGTGACGGAGCCGATCCAGGATCTCGCGCTGCCCGAAGCAGTCGAGCGGCTGGACTGCCAGGTCTGCGCCGAGGGCGAACTGCTGGGCACGCTCGAGCTGCCGGTGATCGACAGCGCGGTTCCCGCCGGCGTGCTCGCCGACGCGGTGGCCGCGGAATTCGCCTGGCCGATCCTGGGGCGCTTCTTCCTGCGTACGGTGTACCCATCGCTTCAAACATCCCGCGAGAGCAGCGGGTGGTCCGTTCGCCGGGCGGGCCGGGTGCTCGCGGCGGGAATCGAGGGCGATGGCGCGATGCCCTGGATGACCGCGCACGATGTGGTTGGGTGGACCGTTTTCCTGCAGGAAGCCTGGGGCGCGCCGGACCTGGCCGCCGAGGAGTTCTACGCCGCGCGGTCCGCGGCGCCGGCGGCGGCGGTCCGCGACGCGACCCTGACCGCGGCCGGCCGGCTGGACGTCGAGCTCAGCGAACCCCTGCCGGCCGGCCAGCGCGTGCCAGGCGGCACGGTCGCCGTGCTGACGGTCGGCGGCGTCGCCGTCGCGCCGGTCGCGTTCCGGGACGAGACCACGCTTTCCGCCGCGGCGCTCCGGGGGGCGCTGACGACCGAGTCGGCGTTCGAACTTTGCCGCGCCTGCGTTCGCGAGGGGCTGCTCGGCCGCCCGTTCGACGAACACCCGTCGCTGCGCGCCCGGCTCGCGGAACAGGCCGCGCGCCGGCGGGCGGAGTCGTCCACCGGCGCCGCCGGCGCGACGGCGGACGGACACACGCTCGTGCTGCCCCGACGCTTCGGGCCGTGCGGGAGCAGCGTGTCGCGCCGGGCGCTGCTGCCGCGGGCGCTGCTGCCGGAAATCGCCGCGGCGGGGGTCCGCTGCGGACAGCCGCTGCTGGCCGCGGCCGCCGGCACGCCGGCGCCGGACCGGATCCTGTACGCGCCGGAGTGCTTTCGCCCGATCGCCGGCCGGCTCGGGGGAGCCGTGCGCGCGGCGGGCGCCAGCCAGGCGTTCGGACCGGAATTCTTCGAGCAACTGTTCCAGGACCGGCCCAACCCGTGGAACTACCGCACGCCGTACGAAACGACGAAGTACCGGCAGACCCTCGATCTGCTGACCCGGCCCCGGTTCCGGCGGGCGCTGGAGCTCGCCTGCGCGGAGGGACATTTCACCGCGATGCTGGCGCCCCGTGTCGACCGGTTGCTCGCGACCGATGTGTCGGCGACGGCATTGCGGCGCGCCGCGGGGCGCTGCCGGGATCAGCCCCACGTGGAGTTTGCCGAACTGGACCTTCTGGCCGATCCGCTGCCCGGAACGTTCGACCTGATCGTGTGCAGCGAGGTGCTGTACTACGCCGGCACCATGGAAAAGCTCCGGGTCGTGGCCGAGAAGATCGCCGCCGCCCTCGAGCCCGGCGGTCTGTTCGTCACGGCGCACGCGCACATCCTCGCCGACGAACCCCGGCACGCCGGCTTCGACTGGGACCTGCCGTTCGGCGCGAAGCGCATCTCCGACGTGCTCGGCCGGATCCGTGAGCTCCGCCTCGTCCGGGAGCTGCGCACCCCGCTCTATCGCGTGCAGCTCTACGAGAAACGGCCGCGGCCGCGTTTCTGGTTCACCGGCTCGCGTCCCGAACGGATCGTGCTGGCACAGCAGCCGACCGAGGTGTCGCCCCATGCCGCCGCGCGCGTCCGCTGGCCCGGCACGGCGCCGGCGGCCCGACCGCAGGCGGACGACGCCGTGACGATCCGGCTGCCGGTTCTCATGTACCACCACGTCGCATCCGCCGGTGCGACCGGCCGCGTGCGGTACTGCGTCCCACCCGCGCAGTTCGAGGATCAGCTGCGCCGCCTGGCGGACCGCGGCTATCGGAGCGTTTCCCTCGCGGAGTGGCGGCGGGCGATGGACGCGCGGCGACCGCTCGCCGGCCGCGGCGTGACGCTGACGTTCGACGACGGCTTCGTCGATTTCCGCGATCACGCCTGGCCGTTGCTCCAGCGTCACGGCTTTGCGGCGACCGTGTTTCTGCCGACCGACCGCGTCGGCGACGCCAGCCGGTGGGATGCCGCGGTCGGCGACGTCGCGCCCCTGCTGGACTGGAAGGACATCCGGGCGCTGCGCGACGAGGGCGTCGAGTTTGGATCGCACTCCGCCACCCATGCGGCGCTCACCAGCCTGTCGCCGACGGAGATTGCGCGGGAGGCGCTCCGCTCCCGCATCGCCCTGGAGGAGCAGCTCGAGTCGCCTGTGGCCGCCTTCGCGTATCCTTACGGCGAAGTCGACCGGGTGGTCGAGGCGCTGGTCGGGGCGTGCGGCTACGTGTATGGACTGACCTGCGAGGAGCGGCCGGCGGAATTGTGCGACCGGCTGCTCGCACTTCCCCGTCTCGAGGTCCGGGGCGACATGGATGCGGCCGCGTTCGACCGGCTGCTGCCGGCGACGGATCCGGAATGAGCGTCCGCCCGCCGCGAATCCGGCCGGCTCACTGCGGGGTTGCCCCTCCGGTCCGCGACCGCATGCTCCGGGAATGCGTGGACGCTGCTGGATCCTGCTCGGGCTGCTCGTGCTCGGATCCCGCGCGACGGCGGCGGATGCCGGAGCGCTCGCGCGGGTCCTGCTGGATCCGGCGAAGAACAGCGACGCGAAGGGCGATGCCTGCGTCCAGCTGATGGAGCTGGGGCCGGCGGCAGCTCCGGCGACCGGAGCGCTGATCCGTCTGCTCGGCGCCCGGGAGGTGCTCCTGCGGGATTTCGCGATTTCGACCCTGAAGCGGATCGGGCCGGCGGCCCGGCCCGCGCTCCCCGCGCTGCGCAACACCGCCCGTTTGGATGAAAGCGCCGAGATCCGCGAACTGGCGCGTGAAGCGATCGTCGCAATCGAGAGCCCGGGCGCCCGCCCGGCGGCGCCGGCCCCGGCTGCCAGCCGCGCCGCGCCCGCGCCCCCGAGGGCTGCCGGGCGGGCCGACCACGTGAACGCCGACGGCCTGCCGGCGCGCCCGCCGCTGGTCGTTCACCAGGGCCGCTACTTCCAGTGGTCCGTCCCCATCGGCTGGCGCGAAAGCGAGTCCACCAATGGCGTGACGCTGACCTCGCCCGATGGCGCGACCTCGGTCAGCTCGGTGCTCCTGATGCGATCGGTCGGCTCGACCGCGCCGGCAGATTTCGCCGCGCGCATGCTGAGCCTCGATCCGAACGTGCGCGACCTGTCCGCGCTCCAGGTCCGGAACCTGCCCGACCAGCCCTCGGGCATCGGCGCGCCCTGGAACGTCCAGGAGATCGATTTCCGGTACACCAGCCAGGGGGTGCCGGTCCGCGCCACCTGGACGGTCGGCATCGCCAGCGCCTTCGGCCGGTTCGACGCGTTCATGCTCGGCTATCAGGCGCCGGCCGGCACGTTCGACGCCGTCCATCTCTGGCTGGATCCGATCGCGCGGAGTGTCGTGGTGACGAATCCGCGCGCCGTCGCCGGCAACGACCGGCTCATCCCGCCGCGGAATCATCCGCTGGACAACTCCGGGTTGCTCGAAAGCTGGCGGCAGAAGGGGCTCTCCCAGGACCGGATTTCCAAGGCCACGCGCGAAGGGATGATGGGCTACGAGCGGACGAAGGACTCGGCCGGGAACTATTACAACATGCCGCTCGAGAGCTGGGACGGGGCTGCCGGCGGTTATCGCAATCCGCGCCAACCCGGCGAGATTCTCCAGCGCACGAATCCCGGAGAATAACCGCCGGGCCGGCATCGCTCGGCGCCCGCCCGGCTCGGCACCCGCATCCGTCTCGAGGTTACGGACGCGTCGGGTCGAGCGAGGTCGCGCTCCGATCGGCACCCGGCCCGAAATCGGCGAGCCGGTCGGCCAGCTCACGCTCGTCGATCTCGTCCGCCGCCACCTGGCCACGCCGCTGCGCCCGCCTCGGCGTGGCGGGTTCCGGCGGGGCCGGGCGGACGACGCCGCGGCCGACGAGATCGCGTTCCGCCTCCAGCCAGATTTCCACGTCCTGCCCCTCCGGGCATCCCCGGTCGTGCCAGATCTGTCGGGCGCGCTGGGAGATCGCGTCGTGATAGGCGCGGTTGGATTCGGTCGGGTGAGTCGTGCGCATGAGGCGTTTGGAGGGATGAACGATCGCGACCCTCCGCCGGTCCCGTGGTTCACCCGGAATCAGCCGAGTCGCGCATCGGGCCGATTTCCGGGGGTCGCGCCCTGGCCGGTGCGGCCGCCCGATCATCGCCGTGCCGCCGGCAGCAGCCCGTCGCATTTCGAGGTCCTCCCGGGCGGCCAGGATAAAATCGTCATCCCATCGCGCCAGCCATCGAACTCGGCCGCGCGGAGGACGAAGTCCGACCCGCTGCTAATGGCCGCCCCCGGCCCCCGCCTTGCCCCCGCGGAGCACCAGCGCGATCGGAATCGCGACAATCGCCAGCACGCCCACGAGCCAGAACACGTCGACGTAGCTCATGAGCGTGGCCTGCTGGGTCACGAGATTGTCCCAGCGTGCGAGCGGCTCGTGCAGGTGCGGCTGAAACGCCGGGTTGTAGGGATTGATCATCTCGGCGAGCCGGCTGTGGTGAAACTGTCCGCGGCGCGCGAGGACGGTCGTCGCCACCGAGATTCCGAAGCTGCCGCCGAGATTGCGCATGGTGTTGATCAGGGCCGAGGCGTTGTTGTTCTTGCCCGGCGGCAGTCCCGCGTACGCGATCGTGGAGATCGGCACGAAGAGAAAGGGCAGCCCGATGGCCTGGAACACCCGGGCGAGCGCGGCATGGCCGAAACTGATGTCACCGTTGAACCCGCTCAGATGGAACGCCGCCGCACATTCCACCACGAGCCCGAAAAGAATCAGGTACTTCGCTGGCACGTGCTTCAGCAGTGCGCCCACCACGGGCATGAGCAGGAGCGTCGCGCCGCCACCGGCCGTCAGCGCGAGGCCTGCGTCCTCCGCGGTGTAGCCCAGCATCGTCTGCAGGAACCGCGGCAGCAGTTGCGTCGTCGCGATCAGGATGAAGCCGGTGGCGAACATCACCGCCATCGCCGCCGCGAAATTGCGGTTCTTCATCAGCGGCAGGTCGATGATCGGCTCGTCGTGCACGAGTTCCCACAGCATCAGGAAAGTCAGGGCGAGCACCGCGACGATCGCGAACGACAGGATGAACGACGAGCTGAACCAGTCGTCCTCCTGGCCCTTGTCGAGCACCACCTGAAGCGTGCCGAGCCCGACGGCGGCGAGGCCGAACCCGAGGAAATCGATTCGCAGCCCGTGCCGCAGCGCCTGGGCGCGGTCGTTCCGCACGGCCGGCGGGTCCACCAGCACCCGGCCGGAGAGGAGCAGCGACAGCAGGCACACCGGCACGTTGATGAAGAAGATCCACCGCCACGTATAGCTGTCGGTGATCCAGCCCCCCAGCGTCGGTCCCAGCGTCGGCGCGACCACTACCGCAATCCCGTACAGCGCGAACGCCTGTCCGCGCTCGGCCGGGGCAAACGAGTCCGCGAGGATGGCCTGCTCGCTCGGCGCCAGGCCCCCGCCGCCCAGCCCCTGCAGCACCCGGAAGAAGACGAGCCAGCCCAGGGAGGGCGCCAGACCGCAAAGCAGCGAACTCGCCCCGAACAGTGCCACGCAGATCAGATAGAACCGCTTGCGGCCGACGACCGTGCTCAGCCAGCCGCTGATCGGCAGCACGACCGCGTTGCTCACGAGATAGCTCGTCAGCACCCACGTGCTTTCGTCCTGGCTGGCGGACAGGTTGCCGGCGATGTGCGGCAGCGACACGTTCGCCACGCTCGTGTCGAGCACCTCCATGAACGTCGCCATCGAGACGATGACCGCGACCATCCACGGGTTGTGCGTGCCCGCGGCGGAGCGCTCCAGAGTAGCGGCGGGTCGGTCGGCCATCGGAGGACGGCGCCCCTCAACGCACCGTGACCTGCACCGTGACCGAAATCCCCGGCCCAAGGCGTTCGGGATCCGCCGGCACCCGGTCCAGCACGATTTTCACCGGCACGCGCTGCACGACCTTCACCCAGTTGCCGGTGGCATTCTGCGCCGGGATCTCGCTGAATTGCTGCCCGCTCGCCGGCTGCACGCTGTCGACGTGGCCGGTCAGTTTCAGGTTGGGATACGCATCGACCCGGATCTGTGCCGGTTGTCCGGGTCGCATCAACGCGAGTTGGGTTTCCTTGAAATTCGCCGTCACGTACACGTCGCCTGGCACGATCGCCATCATCGCCGTGCCCGGCTCGACGTAGTCGCCCGGCGCGACGGTCTTGTGCGCGACCCGGCCCGCCATCGTGGCGTGCACGCGGGTGTAGGCCAGTTCGAGCGCGGCCTGTCCGGCCTGCACCTCGGCGCTGCGGACGCCCGCCTGCGCCGCGGCGATCGCGGTATCGCTGGCCTCGAGCTGCGCGCTCGCGACGGCCACCGCCTGCCGGGCCACGTCGAGCTGTGCCGTCGCGCTCCTCTCGTCCTGCACCGCATGCTGCATCTGCTGGGCCGTGACCGTGTCGTGGTTCGCGTTGTCCTCCTGCCGGAATCGCTGGAGGTCGCTGCGCGCGTTGGCCAGCGTGGCCTCGGCGACGCCGAGGCTGGCGCGCGCGCGTTCCACTTCGACGGTCCCGATCTGCCGTTGCGCCCGAGTCTGCGCGACCTGCGCCCGGGCCTGTGCCACGGCCGCCTGGGCCTGTTTCTGCCGGTTCTCGTACGTGGCGGGATCGAGTTCGACCAGCACCTGGCCCGCCGCGACGTCCTGGTTGTCGTTCACCAGCACCCGGACCACGCGGCCGGCGACCTGCGGGCTGACCTGCTCCGAGGCGACGTCGACGTAGGCGTCGTCGGTGGCCTCGTAATGGCGTGCATCGCGCCACCAGAGCACCGCTGCGACGGTCACCACGATCGTCCCCGCGAACACCAAAGCCATCAGTCCCGGACGCCGGAACCAGTCGCGTTTCGGCGCTCGCCCGCCCGGCCGGTCTTCCGTTTCCGTCCGCGGGGCTTCGTGCCCGGGAGGATGGGCTGTCGCTGGAGAGTCGGGCATGGCGGGAAGGAGTCTTGACGGAGCGCCAACCGCCCCCGTCGCGCTGACCCTCGGAACGTCCGCGGGTTCGGGCCTTCCGGCTGCCGGAGCATGACCCGCTCGGGTTTGCCCCGATGGGCCGCTCCCTGTTCGCACGCCGGCTTTGGCGTTGTTGGATCGGCCGTTTTTCGCCAATCACCGCCTCCAGGTGATGCCGGCCCTGTCCGCGGCTCACCCGTTGCTCCGTCAACCCACACCCCCCGCGCGAGTCCGCCGTCCACACCGGCGGGCAGCGTTCTCCCCCAGCCATGTCAGCCTCGAAACTGCTGAAAATTGCCGGCTATGCCGCCGCCTCGCTCGCGGTGTTGCTCCTTCTCGCGATCGTCACCGTGTACGTGATTTCCAACCACAAGCTGCGGCGGCGCCACCCGATCCAGGTGGCCGGCCTGCCTATCCCGTCCGACGCCGCCGCGCTGGCGCGCGGGCGGCACATCGTCGAAACGCGTGGCTGCGCCGAATGCCACGGCGCCGATTTCGGCGGCCACACGGTGATCGACGATCCCGCCATGGGCGTCATCGCCGCGCCGAACCTGACGCGCGGCGCGGGCGGACTGCCGCCGGACTACGGCAGCGTCGATTTTGTCCGGGCGATCCGGCACGGTGTGGCGCGTGACGGTCGCGGCCTCGTGCTCATGCCCTCCGCGGACTACACCTCGTGGACCGACGAGGATCTGGCCGCCGCGATCGCGTACGTGATGTCCCGCCCGCCCGTCGACCGGCCCAGCGGCCCGGTCTCTCCCGGGCCGCTCGCGCGCGTGCTGCTCGTCGCCGGTCAGATCAGGATCGCGGCGGACGACATCGATCATGCGGCGCCGCGGCCCGCGTCGATCTCCCCAAGCGTTTCCGTCGCTTACGGACAATATCTCGCCGCGTCCTGCATCGGCTGCCACGGGCCGAATCTTTCGGGCGGCCGGATTCCCGGCGCGCCGCCCAGCTGGCCCGCCGCCGCCAACCTGACGCCGGCGTCCGTCCGCGTCAGCCGGTGGACCGAGGCGCAGTTCGCGCAGGTGCTGCGGACCCGACGGCGGCCCGACGGGACCCCTTTGGACCCGGTGATGCCGGGAACATTCGGCCACCTGAGCAACCTCGAAATCAATGCGCTCTGGACCTACCTGCGTTCCCTTCCGCCCGCTGCGACCGGCGTGCGCTGAACTTCATCGGGACTGGCCGACGGCCGGCACGGTCCCACCGGATCCCGGAGGGTTTCCGGTCACTCGGTCGCCGCGTGTTCGCGGATCGCCCGGATCGCCGCGGCAAACGCCGGCTTCGGCCGGTACTTCCGGTCGAACAGCAGCGGATAGTCGCTCCGACCCTTGATTGGCCAGTCGTTCAGCCAGGAACGCGCATCGCCCACTCCCCAGAACGTCACCCGCGTGACGGCGCCGCGCCGCGCGCAGAACGCCGCCATCAATTCGCCGTACCGGCGGGCGAGCAGCGCCTGCTGGTCTTTCGGCAGCCCCTTCCGATACGGGTCGAGACTGGGATCGCTCTCGTGCACGACGGAGATGTCAGCACCGCCGTACGATTCGGGACGCGGGAGAATCGAGACGTCGAGTTCCGTCACCATCATCTTGAAACCCGCCTGGTCGAAGAGATCGATCATGCTCCTGACCTGGGCTGCAACCGGCCAGTCGCGCGTCGCATGTTCCTGCGTGCCGATCGCGTCGATGCGCAGCCCGCGTGCCCGGATCGCGAGTGCGAGTCGCAGCACCGCCGCGCTCTTCACGGGGTTTTCCAGCGAATAGTCGTTGTAGTACAGCTCCGCCTCGGGGTCCGCCTGGTGCGCGGCCTCGAACGCGGCGTAGATGCCCTCCTCGCCGAGAATCCGGTACCAGGGCTTGTCCGTCCGCAGCTTGCCGTCGTCGCCCATGGCTTCGTTGACCACGTCCCAACCCTGCACCCGGCCGCGATAACGGCCGACGACGGTCTGGATGTGTTGGCGCAACCGGGCCAGCAGCGCGTCACGGGAAAGGTCGTTGCCCGCAGCGTCCTTGAACACCCAGTCCGGGACCTGGCTGTGCCACATGAGCGTGTGCCCCACGACGAACAGTCGCCGGCGCACGCCGAGGTCGACGAAACGGTCCGCCAGCTCGAAATCGTACTTGCCGGGCTGCGGATGGATCACCTCCCACTTCATCGCGTTTTCCGCGGTGATCGTGTCGAACTGCCGCTCGACCACCACCATCCCGGGGGCGTCTTCGCCGCGGATCAGGGCGGCGTCGAGCGCCGCGCCGATCCGGAACGTGCCGCGGGCCGCGTCCTTCAGGCTCACTGGCGCCGGTTCTGCGGCGAATCCACCGGCGGCCATGGGCGCCACACAGGCTGCAAACAGGAGGGAGTACCATCCGGAACGAATCATGCGAATAACGTTGCGAACGCCGCGGCGCGAATGCGATTCCGTTTTTTCGCGAATGGCGCGATGACTCAGGCACCGGATCGCAGACACCCTGCGCCACCGGAGCGGCGGCCCCGTCTCAGCGGGTTTCGGGCGCCGCTTCCGCGACCGTTCCGGCCGCGCCGGTCTTCGGGGATGCTTCACCCAGCCATTTTCGGGCGGCTTTCTCGCTGCGGAAAATCTCAATTTTCATGTCCGGGTTGCGATTCAGTTCCTGGAACATGCGCGCGGCGGTGAGCACCGGGCCCTTTCCGGCCACCCAGGCCGCTTTCACCGGATTGCGGAGCCGCGTGTTCCGCCGGCGAATCGACTCCTCGAACATGGTCCACGCGTCGACATGCCCCGTCACCGAATCCGCGAACGTGTGCAGCACGTCCGGCGCGTATCCCAGCCGCGACGCCAGATCGGGCAACTCACGCCCAATCGTTCGCAGATCGTCCGGCGTGATCTCGCCGTACCAGCGATAGTGTACGATCCGGTCGCTCTGGGTGCGTTCGTAAGGCATGCTCGGCCGCAGGCACCGGGGCCCGCGGCGGCAATTTGTTACCGAATTCCATCGGTTCGCTGCAATCGGAAAGGCGCCCTGGGCCTGCGCCGTCGGTCTTTCCCGGGGACCGGCTTACGGGATGGCACCATGGCGCCGCCTCTCCGCCGGCGCTAGCCCGGAAATTTCACGAACGAGAGTGTTGCAGCGTCCGAATTTCCGTCCGCCTTCCGCGGAGCGACTTCGTCGCGGTTAGCCCCGACAAAGTCGGCCCGGAGGGCGGATATTTCGCGATGTTCGCGAAATATCCGGGCTAGGTTGTGGCGGGAACCAACCGCGCCCCCGCCGGCGGGCCGGCACGATCCCGCCTTCCTCCCATGAATCTCTCCAGTTCGGCCTTTCTCCCCGGCGCCGACCTTCCCGAACGGTTCGGCCGCGACGCGGGCAATCTCAGCCCACCGCTCACGATTGCCGGAGTTCCCGCCGGCACGAAATCGAGGCGGTCAGGGAAGGCCACGTGCTGGCGCAGGCCTCGCTGATGGGTCGCTACTCGGCCGCGAATGTGAACGTGCGGTAATTCGCGGGTTACGGGCGAACCCGCCCGGCATTTTGGTGTCGCGGAGCGACGATCACCCCGCCGCCCGCGCGGCGGGCCCTACCCTCGTCATGCCCGTCCGCCCGCTCTTCCGCCGCTTCCGCCGGCTCGCTGGCGCGCTCGCCGCGCTCCTGTCGATCCACGGGATGCGCGCGGAACAGCCGGAGATCCCGGTCCCGGCGGGCCGGCCGGGCGCGATCCTGACGGAGGAGGACGACGCGCTGCTCGACGACCTCCAGCGCGCCTCCTTCCGTTTCTTCGTCGAGCAGGCCGATCCGGTGACGGGTCTCGTGCGGGACCGCGCCCGCGCGGACGGCTCGCCGAGCGAGGGCAAGGCGAGCGTGGCCGCCTGCGGTTTCGCGCTCGCCTCGTGGGCGGTGGCCACCCAGCGCGGCTGGGTCGACCGGCCGCAGGCGCTCCAGCGCGTGCGGCAGCTGCTGCGTTTTCTCGCCACCAAGGCGCCGCGGCACCACGGGTTCTTCTATCATTTCATGGAGATGTCCACCGGCGCGCGCGCCTGGCAGTGCGAGGTCTCCTCGATCGACACCAGCCTGCTCCTCGCCGGTGCCATCGTTGCCCGCGAGTATTTCCAGGACCCGGAAATCACCAACTACGTCAACCAGATCTACCGCGGGATGGACTGGCGGTGGTTCCTCAACGGCGGCAACACCCTGTCGATGGGCTGGCACGACGAGACGGGCTTCTCGCGGTATCGGTGGCAGGATTACTCCGAACACACCACGATGAGCATCCTCGGCCTCGGCGCCCCCGTGAACGGCCTCGACCGTTCGTACTGGAGTGCCTGGAAGCGCGAGCCGGCCGGAACCTACGCCGGCTATCACTTCATCCAGGGCCCGCCGCTGTTCATCCACCAGTACGCCCACGCATTCGTGGATTTCCGCGACCGCCGCGACGCCTATGCCGACTATTATCACAACTCCGTGCTCGCCACGCTCGCCCAGCGGCAGTTCTGCATCGATCTCCGCGCCGAGTTTCCGAGCTGGAGCGAGCGGTTGTGGGGACTGACCTCCTCGGATTCGGCGAACGGCTACAAGGCCTGGGGCGGCCCCCCGCGCACGACCGAGGGCAACGCGCTCGACGGCACCATCGCCCCATGCGCCGCGGCCGGGTCGGTGCCGTTCGCCCCGTACGAAACCCTCATGGTGCTGCATCACATCCGCACCGTGTACGGCGACCGCGCGTGGTCGCGGTACGGGTTCATCGACGCCTTCAATCCGGAGACCGGCTGGTTCGACACGGACGTGATCGGCATCGATCTCGGCATCACGATCCTGCAGGCGGAAAACGCGCGCAGCGGCATGATCTGGGCGCTGTTCATGCACGCGCCGGAGGTGCAGCTGGCACTCGCCCGCGCCGGTTTCGTGTCCACCCGCCAGAGTTTTTCCTGGGCCGAGCGCGAACGGCTCCGGGCCGTCGCCGCCGCCGCCTGGAAACTGATCGACGCCCAGCCGCTCACCCCCGACACCCTCGGGCTGCGCCTCACGGCCATCCCCGCCGCGTACGTGCTCGGACTGATCGACGGAGGCGTCGCCGGCCAGCGGGCGCGGGCCGCGCTGGCCGCCGCCAGCCGGCCGCCCGACTCCGACGTGGCGCTGGCGGAGTACGCCGCGGGCCTCGTCACGCTGCGGCAGGCCCTGCCCAGCCTGGCGCCCGAGGCGACCCACTGGCTCGAGCTGCTGAAATGGGAGAACGTCACGACTTCGTCGACCAAGCTCGGCGCGGCGAGCCGCCTCGCCACCTTCTTCAAGATCGCCAGCGGCAAGACCGAGCCCGCCGCCTGGGCCCGCCTGCTGCGCACCCCCGACCAGCGGGGCGCCGTGTGGGTGCTCTCGCCGACGGACGTGCGCGACCAGCTCCTGCCCAGCCTGTGGCTCGACGAGCGCTCGATCATCTCCGGCGCGTCCGCCGATCAGCTCGCGTATTCGCTCGCCGTCGCGCCGCCGGAGCCGGTGCCCGCGCCACCGCCGCCGGACGTGATCACCAGCGCGCTGCTGATCGACCATTTCCCCGCGGAGTGGGTCGCGCGCTTCGGCAACGCCCCGTCGCCTGCGTGGTTCCAGGCCGCCCGGCCGGCGGATTCCGCCGCGCTCCTGATCAGCCTCGCCAACCTGCTCGTGCCGGATTGCGTGCGCGAATGGTTCCAGCAGGACCCGCTCATCCGGGCCGCGCGCGCCACCATCCCCGAGTTCGGCCAGCACGCCTTCGGCATCCGCACCTCGACCTTCTGGCGCTTCGAGCTCGCCGGACCCGCCGTTGAGCCGCCCGAACGCCGCGCGATCGCCGTCTCCTCGAGCACGCCACGGGACCAGTGGAAGTGGACGCGCATCGCCGGACTCGAGTTCAAGGACTCGCCCGCCGACGTGCGGCCGGACGATCCCATGCTCGAGCTGCGGTTCGCGCTCACCTGGGACAACGAGGCGCTGCACTTCCACGCCGTGGCGATCGACCAGCCGCCGAACACGCCGCTGCCCCCGGATCGCCGCGAGAGCGTCGAGTTGCTGATCAACCCGAAGAACGACGGGCTCGTCTGGCGCGGCCCCGACGATTTCGATTTCCTGTACCGGCCGACCGGCGAGGCGATCGAGCTGAACCACAACCGCCCGGCACAGGCGACGATCCAGCGCACGGACCGGGGCTACACGGTCGAGTCCGACATCCCGTGGTCCCTGCTGGGGCTCACGCCGCGTCCGGGCCTGACGATCGGACTCACCACGGCGGTGGCGACCGACGCCCCGAACGAGTGGCAGCCGTCGCTCAAGCTGAACTGGCGCTTCTTCCAGCGCCGCGACGAACGCTACGGCCTCGGCACCGTCCAGCTCCAATGACCGCCCCCCCGCCTCTCGCTCTCCGGTCGCCACCTGCCGCGGCGCTCCGTGCGTAGGAGCCTGCTCGCAGGCGATCCGATCACCCGCCGGCGCTCCGCCCGTCCCCGTTCGCACGCCCGGCGCTCCGCCCACCCCGGTCCCACGCCCGGCGCTCCGTTGTAGGAGCCTGCTGGCAGGCGATCCGCGGCGGCTGGCGCTGGCGGATTTTCGAATTTCGAATTTCGAATTTCGATTACCAGCCCGGATCGCCTGCGAGCAGGCTCCTACATGCGGTTCGCGAGACCAGCCCGGATCGCCTGCGAGCAGGCTCCTACATGGCGAGTCGCCCAGGCGCGGCTGGAATCCAAATTCGAAAATCCGAAATCGAAAATGCGCAGCCCGGATCGCCTGCGAACAGGTTCCTGCCTGACGCGTCGCCGCCAGCGAAACCGCGCGTCCGGCGACGTGCGCCAATGTCCCGCTTATGCCGCGATCCGCGCAGAACCGCTTGCAGTTTTGCTGTCTCACGGCCGTGCTCGAATCTTCCATGGCCCGCCCCGTTCCCCCCGGCTCCAATGTTCCGCCGCGCGAACCGCGCGCGGTGCCGCCGTCGAACCAGGCGCGGCCGGATACCGCGGATGCCGGCGCGCAGGATCCGCAGCTGCGCCGGCGGCTCGACGAGCAGGCGCGGGAGCTGGCGCAGCTTCGCGCGACGGTGGCCGATCTGAAGGAAGCCCTCGAACGAGCCACCCACGCCGCTGAAGCCACCGCGGAGGCGCGCGAGCGCTTCATCTCGAACGTTTCCCATGAGCTGCGCACGCCGCTTTCCGCCATCCTCCTCTGGGCGAGCTTGATCGACGAGCAGAAGGTCGCCGACCCCGAACTCGCCGAGGCGTTGGGCGCGATCAAACGGAGCGCGGAGGAGGAGAGCGCACTGATCGACGACATCGTCGACACGTCCCGGCTGCTCTCGGGGAAGCTCCGGCTCGAGCCCGTGGACACCGACCTCGCGGCCGTCGTGCACGAGGCCGTGCAGGACGCGGCCGGTGCGGCGCGGGCGAAACACGTGGCGCTGGCGGAACAACTCGCGCCCGCCGCCGGGCAGGTGCAGGGCGATCCGCGTCGCCTGCGGCAGCTCGTCAGTCACCTACTGCACAACGCCGTGAAGTTCACGCCCGCGCAGGGCCGGGTGGAAGTCGACCTGCAACGGGAGGGAGCCGACGCCTTGATCGTCGTGCGCGACACCGGCGAGGGGCTCGCGCCCGGAGCGCGCGAGCGACTGTTCGCCGCACCTTCCGGCATCGAGGGCAAATGCGCCCGGAGCGGCATCGGGCTCGGCATCGGATTGCTGCTCGCGCGCCGCATCGCGGAACTCCACGGCGGTTCGATCGCCGCGGAAAGCGAGGGCTCGGGCCGCGGCGCCACCTTCACCGTCCGGCTGCCCCTCGCCGGCCCGACGGGTGCGGCCGCGATCGCCGCGCCGGAAGCCGAGTGCCCGCTCGCCGGCCGATTCGTCCTGCTGGTCAGCCTGCCAGCGGACGAAGAGCACCGGCTCGCCGCCGCCTTCGCCGATGCCGGTGCCCGGGTCGGCACCGCGGATTCGGCCGAGTCCGGCTGGGCGGCGGTTTCCGCCGGGGCGCCGGACCTCATCGTCGCGACGGTCGAGGCGCCCGCCGCCGGCGGCTGCGCCCTCCTCGACCGGCTTCGCCAGTCCGAGGAGGCGGCGGGAACGCCGGCCACGCCGGCGATCGCGCTGACCCGTTCGCCCGACAACGCGCTGCTCGAACTGGCGCTCGGCGCGGGATTCCAGACGGCTTTCGCGCAACCCGCCGATCCCCGGCCGCTCGTTCGTGTGGCGGTGGCCCTGCTCCGCGGCGGCACGCGCTGAGCCGGCGGCGTCGGGATCGTCTCGCCAGCGCGGGGCAACACCCGCCGTCCCGCGGCTGCGGAGAAAAAATCCGCATCGATCATCTCCCGATACCGTCAGGCCGGGACACATGAACAAGCTTGCCCCGCTCGCGTTCGCCCTCGCGCTCGCGTCTTCCGCCGCCGCCGCGGAACGCGCGACCTACAACAGCGCCGGCGGCCTGACGGCACTCATCACGGACGGCTCCACCCTGCCGGTGCACGGTGAATTCGTGGTTTCCTTCCTCGGCGGCGTCCGGCAGTCGCTGCAGCCGCACGACCAGCGCTCGCCGATCGAGCGCGCCGGGGCCGAGGCGCGCTGGACGGGCCTGTCCACGTTCCCGAATGGCGGGCAGGCGCAGTTCGAAGCCGCCTGGGCCGACGCCGGCGACGGCGTGGCCTTCACCGGCCACGTGATCTCGGGCGGCCCGCCCACGCTCGGGGCCCCGCCGGCGCGCTGGCCGCTGCTCGTCGACTCGGTGGAATACGTCCTCGACATTCCCCGGCCGGCATTCGAGGGCGGGCACCTCGAGCCCGGCGGCGCGGAATTGCCGGTCGTCCGGCCGGCCAATCCGGTCTTCGTGCAGCAGTCGACGGCGAAGCTCGAAATGGTGGACGCCCAGCGAAACTGGAAGCTCTCGCTCGTGCTGGATCATCCGCGGGCGCTGACGGTGACGGACCGCTGGACCGCCGACGGCCGCTCCTACCGCGTGCGCATTCCGCTCGGGTCCGGGTTCTGGCCGGCCGGCGACACGCTCCCGCTCGGGTTCACCCTCACGCTGACCGGCGTCGCGCACGCCGCTCCCGTGCACCTCGTGGTCGCCCCGGAGATCCGCCGGTATCCATTCGATGGTTTCGGAGGAAACTTCTGCTTCGCCACCCGCACGCCGGCGGCCGACTACCTGATGGACACGCTGCAGCCCGCGTGGGCCCGCTTCGAGCTGAAGGCGTCGTACTGGGATTTCCAGCGCTCGTCCCCCGGGCCCGAGTTGCGGCGCGATTTCGAATTGATGCAGCGGTTCCAGGCCCTGCACCGCCCGTGGATCATCAGCCTGTGGCGCCTGCCGGAGCGGTACTACACCGATCCCAACCAGCGGCCCGCCGGCTCGTTCAACCGGCAGATCGCCCCGGACCGCTGGCCCGAGTTCCTCGATCTCATCGGCAGCTATCTCGTCCATTTGAAGAAGAACTACGGCGCCGAGCCGGACTACTTCTCGTTCAACGAGCCCGACCTCGGCGTCGACATCGGCTTCACGCCCGAGACGCACCGCGAGATGATCAAGCGCGTCGGCGCCTACCTCGCGTCCCTCGGGCTGAAGACGAAGATGCTCCTCGGCGACACCGCCAATCCGCGCGACTCGCACAAGTACGTGCTGCCGACCGCGGCGGATCCCGAGGCGATGAAGTACGTCGGGGCGATCTCGTTTCACAGCTGGGGCGGCGGCACCCCGCAGCAGTACGGCGCCTGGGGCGAGGTCGCGGACTGGATCGGCGGATTGCCGCTCATCGTCGCGGAGGCGGGAACGGACCCCGGCTCGTGGCGCAACCACGCCTACGACAGCTACACCTACGGCCTCGGGGAGATCCGGCAGTTCCAGGAGCTGCTCCGCGACAGCCGGCCCCAGGCGCTGATCTACTGGCAGTACACCGAGGATTACGGCCTCGTGCACGTGAAGGCCGACGGAACGATCGAGCCGACGGGACGGTACTGGCTGATGAAGCAGCTCGCCACCCTGACGCCTCGTCCCGCCAGCGTCGTGCGCAGCACCTCCGACGAGGCGGACGTGCTCGTGAGCGCCTTCGTCCACGACCAAGCGCTTGTCCTCCACATTCTGAATACCGGCGCGGCGCGGGAGGCCGTGATCGGCGGGCTGCCCGCCGGCCCGTGGCACACCGTCGTCACGACGGAGCTCGCCGGTCTGCAGGCCTCCGCCGGCGGTCCCGGACCGGACGGACGGATGCACCTGGCCGCGCGCAGCCTGACCACGCTCATCCGCGGCGAATAGCGGGGCGGCCGGGCTCGGCGCAGGCGGTCGGGCTTTGGCGGTTGGTCCCCGTGGCGCCGGTCTGTGACCGGCGAGCGCATCCCCCCAGTGCTTCGCCGCCGGTCGGAGACCGGCGCCACCCGGCTGGCGGCTTCGGCTGCATCACGAGACCGCGGACCGCATCGATGGAGGGACGACCTCCGTGTCGTCCGCGAACGTCGCTCGTCATTCGCGGACCGGACGGAGCCGGTCCCTCCACCCTGCCGCGCTGCCGCCCGGGCTCACCGGGGCCCGGCTACATCTTTGCCGCCGGTGCCGGCGCCCGTCACGCTTCAGGCCGGCGCGGGTCGGCCGCGTTTTGCTCCAGCGCCTGTGCGGCCTCGTGCCGCAGGCGCAGGCGGCGGCGGATCCGCCAGATCAGCGCCGCGCAGATCGACAGCTTGAGGGCGTAGACCAGGGCCAGGATCACGAGCGCGTGGCGGCCGACGCCGGTGCCCAGATTACCCAGCAGGATCGCGGCGCCCGACCGGACCACGTAGAGCGGGAGGCAGACCGAGAAGTACAGCCGCAGCGGAACATCGGTGAGCGCGAGGAGATAGTTGCGGGCAAAATACGGCAACCCGGGCACCAGCGCCACCATCGCCGCGATCGCGCCGTTCTCGCCCGGCGGAACATGGGGCAGGTGGTGGTGCCGTCGCGCCAGCCAGCGCTGGAGCGGCTCGCGCACGTAGCTCCGGCCAATCCAGTAGCTCGCCACCAGATGAATGACCGTCGCTCCCGTGACCGCCGCGAGGCCGAGGTAAGGGCCGAAACGCACGCCGGCGACCAGGTCGACGATCGAGATCGAGAAGCCGGCCAGCGGCAGCGCGGCCATCAAGCCGAAGACGACCAGCGGGTTGTACCCGGCAATCGCGCCGGCGATCTCGTCCAGCCGCAGCCGGCCGGACGCAAACGCGCAGCCGGCCGTGACCGCCCCCGCCGCGATGAGCAGACCCGCGACCCACCGGCCGAAGTGCTTTGACGCGAAGGAGACCATGGGGTGGCGAGAACGCTCCAGACAGGGCCGACCGGACGAAGTGACGCCGTGACCGCCGGAACCGGCGGGGCCCGATTCTGTCCAGACCGGCCCGCGCCGACCTGCTCTCATGTCGCCCCTGCTGCAGAAGATCGTTCGCCGCCCGCACCTCCGGATCCGGCGTGGGCCGCGCCCGGCGAACCGTCGCGACCTCGGCTGGCACTGGGTGTTTGTAACCTTCGGGCTCGTCATGGTGCTCGCCGCGTACTTCTGGTACGTCTCGGCGCGCCTGATCCTGGAGCCGGTGCAGCTGAACATCGGTCCGTCGGACCCGGCGTTTTCCGCCGCTCTCGGTCCGCTGCTCGGCGCCGATTTCACCGGCGGCAACGAGCTCGAGCTGTTGCAGAACGGCGACGCGTTCTTCCCGGAGATGCTGCGGGCGATTCACGACGCCCGCCGCACGATCACGCTCGAGACGTACATCTGGTCTTCCGGGGTCGTCAGCGACCGGTTCATCGCCGCACTGACGGAACGCGCGCACCACGGCGTGAAGGTCGACGTGCTCGTCGACGGCCTGGGCGCGCTGCACTTCAAGCGCGAGGACCGCGAGCGACTGGCCCGCGGGGGCGTCGAGCTCGTCACCTTTGGCCGCGAGCACTGGTGGCAGATCAAGCCGAACCTGAACCATCGAACCCACCGCAAGATTCTCGTGGTCGACGGCCGGATCGGTTTCACCGGCGGGATGTGCGTCGACGATCACTGGCGGGGCAACGCGACTGCCCACGACCGCTGGCGCGACACGGAGGTGCGTCTGCAGGGCCCGGCCGTGCGCCAACTCCAGGCCGTGTTCGCGTCCAACTGGCTTCAGACGACCGGCAAGCTGCTGTTCGGTCCGGGCTACTTTCCGGAATACGGGCACCCGGGCGACACGGTTGCGCAGTGTTTCAAGAGCGGACCGGGCGATGGCGCGCAGGCCGCCCGCACCTCGTACCTGGTGGCGATCGCCTCCGCGCGGCGGACGATCGACATCGAGCATGCGTATTTCGTGCCCGACGACCTGGCGATCCGGACGCTGCTCGAGGCGCGCCGGCGCGGCGTGCGGATCCGGGTGATCGTTCCAGCGCGCAACGACTCGCGTTTCGGCCGCGCCGCGTCCCGCTCCCGCTGGGGGGAACTGCTGGCCGCCGGCGTCGAGTTCTACCGTTACGAGCCCGCCATGCTCCACGCGAAGACAATGAGCGTCGACGATACGTTCGTGACGATCGGCTCGGTGAACTTCGACAACCGGTCCTTCAGCATCAACGACGAGGTGGCGCTGAACGCGATCGACCGCGATTTCGCGGAGGATCACCTCCGGATGTTCGATCGCGACCTCGACCAGTCGACGCCCTACACCCTGGCGGAATACGAGTCCCGGCCGCTCTACATCAAGCTGGTGGACAAATTCTGCGGACTGTTCCGCTCCCAGCTGTAGCCCGGGGAGCGCGCGCGAAGCCGCCGGGATGTCCGGCATGCGGCCGGCAGCGTCGGCGTGGCTCCCGCGACTTGCGTCAGGGCTGGCCCGAGGGCCCGGAATGACGCCGAGTGCGCAGCTTATCCAATTGCCAGTCAGGTAGGTTGTCCTGCCGCCTGGGTGGCGCACCGAAAACCCGTCCTACTTGGGACCCGCGCATCCGCTTCTGACGGGGGCCCGGGATGCTTCCGCATTGCGTGGCCTAATCCCGCGCATATTTTGTCTTCATGGAAGTGAACGGCGCCCCCGAATTAAGGGCAATGGTTGACCAGCTCCGTCAGTCGCGGATCTACCGCGACTACGAGCAGGCTTTCCGCGAAACGACCGGCCTGCCGATCAATTTGCGGGCCGTGGAGGCGTTCGATCTTCCGCATCACGGCGATCCGAAGGAAAACCCGTTTTGTTCGCTGATGGCGACGAGTAACCGCTCCTGCGCCGCGTGCCTGCAACTCCAGCGGCGCGTGGAGGAGGAGGCGAAGATCGAGCCGAAGACGCTGAAGTGCTTTGCCGGTTTGTGTGACTCGGCGGTTCCAGTGCGCGTCGGCGAAAACCTGATCGCGTTCCTCCAGACGGGGCAAATCATGCTCCACCGGCCAACGCAGTCGCAATTCAAGCGCACCACCCAGATACTGCTCAAATGGGGCGCGGAGGTCGACCTGACCCAGCTCGAGGAGCGGTATTTCCAGACGCGTGTCGTCACGAAGAAGCAATACGAGTCGATCGTGCGACTGCTGACGATCTTCGCCCAGCACCTGTCGACGCTCAGCAACCAGCTGCTGGTGAAGCAGGAAACCGCGGAGTCGCCGGTGATCTCCCGCGCCCGGACCTACATCAACGACCACCAGAGCGAGGATCTTTCGCTCGGCCAGGTCGCGCAGGCAGTCAACATGAGCGCCTTCTATTTCTGCAAGACCTTCAAGAAGTCGACGGGCATGACCTTCACCGACTACCTGGCGCGGGTCCGCGTCGAGAAGGTGAAGAATCTGCTGCTGAATCCGCACAAACGGGTCAGCGAGGCCGCGTACGAGGCGGGGTTCCAGTCGCTTTCGCAGTTCAATCGGGTCTTCCGGAAGATCGCCGGCGAGTCGCCGAGCCGTTACCGCGAGCGGTTGCACGGCGCGGAGCGCAACTGACGGGCGGCGGCCGCGGGACGGGTGCGTTGGCCGGGTCGCGATCGCGCGAACCCCTCCGCCGGCCCGGACTTCAGTTCGCGGGCGAGGACGTGGCCGCCTCGGCGTGTTCCGGCGCGGGCGCTTCGACCACAGGCTTCGGCAGCTCCGCGGTCGCCGGGGCAAGGCGATGCTGGCAAACCGAACAAAACGCGTCCACTTCGCGTCGCGCCATCGCCCGCAGCACGTAGTAAAGCTCGTTCAGCGCGGTGTCGCGCTCCCGCGGATCGATCGGCAGATGGGCCGCCTGCTCGAGCACCAGCGCCTCGAGCAGCGCCTGTTCGCCCGCCAGGAAAAAGGCCAGCAACGGATTGCGGCCGCACGGGCAGTCCGGCCGCGCCGCCGCCCGCCCGCCGCCATGCTCGGCCTTGCGCCGGGTCGCCGGATCCCGCAATGAGGTGAAGATCTGATCCAGCGCCCACTCGATCAAATGAACCAGCGCATCCGGATACGCGAGCGGGCTTGTCACCCGTTCGGTTCTCAGAAGCGCATCCCAACGCGCATGAATTGCTTGCCGTTGAGCGCAGAGACAGTTCAAAAGACTCTCCTGCATTGCGGTGGAGATTACCGCCAGCGCCTGGATGCTGCTTCGCATCACTTGTCGAACGATGCGCGTCTTTTGGTGGGTAATAAGTGGAGACAACAAGAAATGCTCAACGCTGGGCAATGCCTGCGGAGCGACGAGCGGTTCGGTCACATAAATTGATCCCGGCGTTCAACGCCGGGAATGACCCACACACGCCCCGCCCCCCGTTTCCTTCGCGGCGCTTTCGCCGCGGCGAAATCCGCCTCGCGTTCGCCGGGGGCCGCCGCCGCCACCCGGACGTTCCGCCTCCCGTTTTCCAGCACGTCCCATCCGCCGCGTCCGGCTTCGGCCGGCGCGGATCAATCCTGAAGTCTCCGAACCATGTCCATCGTGCCTCTGACGCTGACGATCAGCCTCTGCCTCGTGTTCACGTTTGTGGTGTTCTTCCTGCGCGAAAACGCCCGCCGCTTCAGCAGCAGCGAGCGCGACTCGCTCCTTCCGCTCGAGGAGGAAAAACCGCGGCTCGCGCCGGTCCGCACCGGGCGCGCCGACGACCGCCCCCGCGGCGTCCCGGGCCCGTAACCCCCGCGTCCCTTCCATGCCCGACCAAAAAGTCACGATCGAGTACAACGACCGGGTCGTCCGCCAGTTCCTCATCGCCACGCTCGTCTGGGGGGCGGTGGGAATGCTGGTGGGCGTGCTGATCGCGTCGCAGCTCAGCTTCTGGCGGCTGAACTTCAACCTGCCGTGGCTGACGTTCGGGCGGCTGCGCCCGCTCCACACGAACGCCGTGATCTTCGCGTTCGTCGGCAACATGATGTTCGCGGGCATCTACTACTCGACCCAGCGGCTCGTGAAGGCCCGGCTCGCGAGCGATTTCCTCTCCTCGCTCCATTTCTGGGGCTGGCAGTCGATCATCGTCGCCGCCGCCATCACGCTTCCGCTCGGGTTCACCCGCGGCAAGGAATACGCCGAACTCATCTGGCCGATCAACATCGCCGTCGCGCTGATCTGGATCGTCTTTGCGGTCAATTTTTTCTGGACGCTCGCGCGGCGGAACGAGCCCGCGCTGTACGTCGCGATCTGGTTCTACATCGCGACGATCGTCACGGTGGCGATGCTCTACATCGTCAACCACCTGTCGATCCCGACGGGGCTGACTGCACAGCTATCCGGTGTTCGGGGGCGTCCAGGACGCGCTCGTGCAGTGGTGGTACGGCCACAACGCCGTGGCTTTCTTCCTCACCACCCCGATCCTCGGCATCATGTACTACTTCCTGCCGAAGGCCGCCGGATCGTCCCGTCTACAGCTACCGGCTTTCGGTCGTCCACTTCTGGTCGCTGGTGTTCGTGTACATCTGGGCCGGCCCGCACCACCTGCTCAACACCTCCCTGCCCGGCTGGCTCCAGAATCTGGGCATGACCTTCTCGATCATGCTCTGGGCGCCGTCCTGGGGCGGCATGCTCAACGGCCTGCTCACGCTGCGCGGCGCGTGGGACAAGCGTCCGCACCGACCCCGTGCTGAAGTTCTTCGCCGCGGGAGTCACGTTCTACGGCATGGCCACGCTTCGAGGGCCCGCTGCTCGCGATCAAGTCCGTCAACGCGCTCGGTCACTACACCGACTGGATCATCGGCCACGTCCACGGCGGCACGCTCGGCTGGAACGGCTTCATGGCCGCCGGCATGGTCTACTGGCTGGTCCCCCGGTTGTGGAGCAAGCCGCTCCACTCGGTCGCGCTCGCCAACCTCCATTTCTGGATCGGGCTTGTCGGCATCCTGCTCTACGTCGGCGCGATGTGGACCAGCGGCATCACCCAGGGCGTGATGCTCA
This sequence comes from uncultured Verrucomicrobiae bacterium, assembly GCA_963705935.1. Classification (GTDB taxonomy): domain Bacteria; phylum Verrucomicrobiota; class Verrucomicrobiia; order Opitutales; family Opitutaceae; genus Opitutus. The sequence goes on from OY970130.1 coordinate 2,967,981, forward strand.
ACGCCACCAGCGAGGCCGGCACCGTCCTCACCTACCCCAACTTCCTCGACACGGTGAACGCGATCCGGCCGATGATGTTGATCCGCCTCATCGGCGGCGGGCTCTATCTCACCGGTTGGCTCCTGCTCGTCTACAACTGCTGGCAGACCGTCCGCGGCGCGCAGGCGGTCAACGGCACGGTCGAGGTCTTCGTCGAGGCCGCCTCGCCCGCGGAGCGGCTCGGTTTCCGCGGCACGCTCCTCAACGCGCCCACGCTGTTCTTCCTGCTCGGCGTCGGCTTCGCCACGATGTGGATGCTCGGCACGGACCTGGTCAGCGTCGTCGGTCTGATCGGCGCGCTGGTCTGCCTCGTCGCCGGCTACGCGCTCGTCATCTCGCGCGGCCACGCCTGGAACGACTGGTACGAGCGGCTCCTGCTCAACGCCCTGCCTTTCACCGTCCTGACCTTCGTCGCCGTCGCCGCCGGCGGCCTCATCCAGATCATCCCGACGGTGATGGCCGAGAAGGCGGAGAACGTCGAGGACCGCATCCAGGTGGTGTACACGCCGCTCGAGCTGGCGGGCCGCGACATCTATGTGCGCGAGGGCTGCTACAACTGTCACTCGCAGATGATCCGCACCCTCGTGCCCGACGTGCTGCGCTACGGCGCCTACTCGCGTCTGGGCGAGTCGATCTACGATCATCCGTTCCAGTGGGGCTCCAAGCGCAACGGGCCTGATCTGGCCCGCGAGGGCGGCAAGTATCCCAACATCTGGCACGTCCGGCATCTGGAGAATCCCCGTTCGATTTCCGCCGGCTCCCTCATGCCCAACTATCCGTGGCTGCTGACCAGCAACACCGACGTTGCCGCGCTGCCGGCCAGGATCCAGGTCCAGCAGCTGCTCGGCGTGCCGTTCCCGCCGCAAAGCGCGCAGGAGATCTACGACTCGGTCGACGAACAATCGCGCGGGATCGCCCGCGACCTCCGCGCCGCCGGCGCGTACGTCGCACCCGAAAAAGAGATCATCGCGCTCACCGCCTACCTCCAAACCCTCGGAAAATCGCAACCCGTCGCACCCCGCACCGCCTCCGCCGGCGGGCCGTGAGCGGCGCGGTCGTTCCCGCCCTTCCCTCCCTTCGGTTCGCCGCCCGTTTCCCCCATGTTCCGCCGACTCGTCCTCGATGATCACGCGCAGCTCTTCCTGATCGTGGCGTTCGCGACCGCGGCCGCCATTTTCGCCTTCGTCGTCTGGCGGGCCGTGCGCATGCCCCGCTCGCAAGTCGACCATTTCGCGCACCTGCCCTTCGACTCCGACGCCGATCTCCCGCGCCATGACGACACCGCCTGATCTTTCCACCTCCGAGGAGCCGGTCCGGGCCCACTCGTTCGACGGCATCCAGGAATACGACAAGCGCCTGCCGAACTGGTGGCTCGCGACGTTCTTCGGGGCGATCGTTTTCTGGATCGGATTCTGGTTCTACTACGAGCGCGCCCATCTCGGCCCGACCAATGCGCAACGCGTGGAGCACGAAATGGCGCTGATCGAGGCCCGGAAGCTCGCGGCCACCCCGGTGCTCGACGACGCGAGCCTGTGGAAGATGAGCCGCAACCCCGTCTTCGTCGACGCCGGCCGCGCCACGTTCAACAGCACGTGCGCCAGCTGCCACACCGAGAAACTCACCGGCGCGATCGGCCCCAACCTGGTCGACCAGCTCTGGATCCATGGCGGCCGTCCGACCGAGATCTACCACACGGTCACCAACGGAGTTCCGATCAAGGGGATGCCGACCTGGGGACCCGTGCTGGGCGCACGCAAGATCTCCGAGGCCGTCGCCTACGTACTGAGCTATCACCACGAGGGCGAGCCGGTGCTGAAGCAGGACGCCTGGATTCCCCGGGCGCCACAGGGATGAAACCGCAGCCCACGGCGGACTCCGACGTTCGGACCCGATCCGGTTTCGCCGGCCCGGCTCCGGCCGGACGCGGGCGGCCGGCTCGGCGGCTGCCGCGCGGGCGCGGCTGATTCGCTCCCATGCCCGCGCCGCTGCCGCCTTCGCTCCTCCCCTCGCTCGAATCGGTCACCACGATCCGCGCCGACGGATCGCGGCCGTATCTGTACCCCGCCGACACGCACGGACGCTTCACGGCCGCGCGCCGGATTTCGGGCTGGTTCCTGATCGCGCTCTATTTGTCGCTGCCGTGGATCCGGCTTAACGGCTATCCCGCCGTGTTTCTCGACGTGGCCCGCCAGCGTTTTCACCTCTTCGGCCTCACGCTGGCGGCCCAGGATCTCTGGCTGCTCTTCTTCCTCATCACCGGCGCCGGCTTCTCGCTCTTCCTGCTCACCGCGCTGCTCGGCCGCGTCTGGTGCGGATGGGCCTGCCCCCAGACGGTCTTTCTCGATCATGTGTATCGCCGGATCGAACGATGGATCGAGGGTGATTCCGTCGCGCGCCGCCGGCTTGCCGCCGCCTCCTGGTCCGTCGCCCGCGCCGCCCGGAAGACGCTGAAGCACGCGCTCTTCCTCCTCGTGTCCGCGACGATCGCGCACCTTTTCCTCGCCTACTTCGTTTCCGTCCCGGAGCTGTGGTCGATGATGCGTTCCGCTCCGGTCGAGAACTGGAGCGCGTTCGCGTTCATCGCGATCTTCACCGGCGTCCTTTACTTCAATTTCGCCTGGTTCCGGGAGCAGCTCTGCATCGTGCTTTGTCCGTACGGACGGCTGCAGTCCGTGCTGATCGACGAGCATTCGATCGTCATCGGCTACGACGCGGCCCGCGGCGAACCGCGCCACTCGCGCGTCCGCGGCGCCGGCGTCCCCACCGGTGCGACTGCCGGTCTGCTTGCCGCCGGCTCGGCGAAAGGGGGCCCGCCCGCCGTGGTCCTGGCGAAAGAGCGCCCGCCCGCCGTAGCCTTGGCTAAGGAGGGAGACTGCGTCGACTGCCTGCGCTGCGTGCATGTCTGCCCGACCGGCATCGACATCCGCCAGGGGCTCCAGCTCGAATGCATCGGCTGCACCGCCTGCATCGACGCCTGCGACGACGTCATGACGCGTTTGCACCGGCCGCGGGGCTTGATCCGGTACGCGTCGCAAAACGCGCTGGCGGGATACGCGACGCGCTGGGTCCGCCCGCGCACTGTTCTTTACGCCGTGCTGCTGCTCGCCGGCGCCACAGTCGCGACGTGGGCATTCTCGACCGTCCGGCCGGCGAGCGTCGGCGTCCTGCGCATCACCGGCGCGCCCTACATCGTCGACGCCAGCTCGGTGCGGAACCAGTTCTTCGTTCGCATCGTCAACAAGCGCAACGCGACCGCGCAGTTCGTCGTGCACCTCGACCGCGTGGGACCCGGCGTCCACCAGATCGGCTTCGACGCGCCCGTCACCGTCGGCCCCCTCGCGGAAACCATGCGGCCGCTGATCGTCCAGCAGGACCGGACCCGCTATACCGGCCCGTTCGTGTTCGACATCAAGGTGTCCGCCGCCGGCGGCGAATTCACGCTGACTCGCGAGGCCGAGTTCCAAGGCCCCGAGGCGCGGTTGCTCCGCGAGGAGGACGAGGAACGCCACCAGGAGAAAGCCCGTGAGCACGCTGAACCGCGCTGACGGAGCCGCTGCCGGAGTGCCGGCCGGCGGGTCGCCCCGTCACCGGAAAACGAATCCGCTCTGGTGGTTCGTGCTCGCCGCGTTCGGGCTCCAGCTCGCCGCGTGGACCGTTTGGATGGTGATCGCGTCGCACCACCCGGTCGCCGAGGTTCCGCTGGAGACCCCACATGGCCGCTGACCTTCCGTATCCGACTCCCGCCGACAGGTTTCGGCTCGTTCGACCATGCCCCGCGCGGCGGCGCGCGCCGTCCTCATCGGGCTGGTCTGCTCTCCAACCTCTGCCCCCCGACTGACATGGACCTCGCCGCGATCAACTCGCCTGGAACCGCCTTCATCGCCGGACTCATCACGAGCCTGCACTGCGCCGGAATGTGTGGACCGCTGGCGTGCGTGCTGATGCCGGCCCCGGGCGATCGCACGGACGCGCAGACGGTGAGCACGACCTACCAGGTCACGCGCGTGGCGAGTTATGCCGCCCTCGGCGCGCTCGCCGGCGGACTCGGCGCCTCCCCCCTGTCGTGGATCAGCGACTCGGCGCTGCGCTGGCTGCCCTGGGTGCTGGTGCTGTTCTTCGTCGCGATGGCGTTTCGCTGGGACCGCTTCATCCCCCGGCCGGCGTTGCTCGCGCGCCTCTCGCTCGGGCTGCACGCCTGGATGCGGCGCCAGTCGCGCGTCCGCGCCGCCGCGGCGCTGGGCCTCGCCACTCCGCTGCTGCCCTGCGGCCCGCTCTATTTCGTGCTCGCGCTCGCGCTGGTGTCCGGTTCCGCCCTGCGCGGCGTCGGGTTCATGCTCGCCTTCGGCCTCGGCACGGTCCCGCTGCTCTGGTTCGCGCAGTCGCAGTTCCACTGGTTGCGCCGCCGGTTCTCGCCGCGGTGGCTCGATCGCACGCGGCTGACGCTCGCGCTCGCGACCGCCCTGCTGCTGGCCTGGCGGTTGCGCGCCACGCTCGGATTCGAAGGACCTGGCCCGGAGTCGTTCGCCTGTCACTGAGATGAGCGCCGTCACCGAACCCGGCGGCGGCCCGAAGCAGGCGGCGCGCCGCGAGCGCGCGCCGCTCTGCCGGCATTGCGGTTCGCCGCTGATCGACGACCGCATGCGGCAAACCGGCTTCTGCTGCTCCGGTTGCAGCTACGTTCACCGGCTGATCCAGGACCAGGGGCTGGACGGCTATTATCGCATCAAGGATCCGGTGACGGTGCCCGCGGACCTGGCGGTTTTCGAGGTGCGCGATTTTTCGTGGCTCGACGCCGCGCAGCAGGAGGCCGAGGCCGCACCGGCGGAAACCGCGGCGGCGCCGTCGCCGCCTCCGCGCATCCCGGAACTCACGCTTGGCGTGCAGGGAATCTCGTGCGCCGGATGCGTGTGGCTGATCGAGCGCGTGTTTCACCAGCAGGCCGGCGCGCGCGACATCGAGGTGAACGCGCAGCTTGGGCAAATGCGGTTCCGGTGGGTGCCGGGCAAGTTTTCGGCAGCCGGGTTCGCCCGCCACATCCAGACGCTCGGGTATGTGGTCGGACCCGCGGGCGACGACACCGGCCCACCCGAAAGCCGGGCCGTGCTGAAGCGCGTCGGGCTTTGCGCCGCGTTCGCGATGAACGTGATGCTCTACGCGCTGCCCGGCTATTTCGGTCTCGACCGCGCATCCGACTACGCCCGGCTGTTCGGCGTCCTGACCCTGGGTTTCGGCACGCTGAGTTTCCTCGTCGGCGGAACGTATTTCATCGGCCGGGCGGTGCGTGCCCTGCGGGAGGGCGCGCTGCATCTCGATCTGCCGATCGCGATCGGCATCGTCGGGGCCTATGCCGGCTCCGTGTACGGGTGGCTCGCGGGCGCGGATCGGTTCGTCTACTTCGATTTCGTCTCGACGTTCATCCTGCTCATGCTCGTCGGCCGCTGGGCCCAGATCGCCGCCGTCGAACGCAACCAGCGGCGGCTGCTGAGCCAGCAACCGAAGCCGCCGCGGCTACGGCTCGCTGCCGGCGGCACCGTCCTCCCCGAACAGCTCCAGCCGGACCAGGAATTCCTTGCCGCCGCCGGCCAGACGGTGCCGGTCGATTCCCGGCTCGAGTCGGCGGTGGCGGCATTCTCCCTCGCCTCGATCAGCGGCGAGGCGGAACCGCGAACGTTTCGCGCGGGCCGGCGCATCCCGGCCGGCGCCGTCAACGTCACGCGCGGCGACATCCGGCTGGTCGCGCTGCAACGCTGGGACGAGTCGCTGCTCGCCCAATTGCTTCGACCGGCACCCCGTGCCGGGACGCGGCATGCGCTGCTCGAACGGATCATCCAGGGCTACCTCGCCGGCATCATCGGTGTCGCCACGCTCGCGGGCGTGGGCTGGTGGATCGCCACCCGCGATGCCCAGCACACCTGGTCGGTGGTGACGGCCGTGCTCGTCGTTTCCTGCCCGTGCGCGATCGGGCTGGCATTCCCGCTGGCCGACGAGATGGCCACCATCGCCCTGCGCCGTCGCGGCGTGTTCGTCCGCGACGACGACCTCTGGGCGCGGCTGGGCCGCGTCCGCACCATCGTCTTCGACAAGACCGGCACCCTCACGCTGGAAATGCCCGTCCTGCAAAACCCGGAGGTCCTGGAAACGCTGGAGCCGGCGGCCCGCGCCGTCCTGTTCGCGCTCGTCCGGGACAATCCGCATCCGCTCAGCCAGTGTTTGCTGGAGAACCTCCTGGCGACCGCTCCCGCCGGACGCTCCTCCGAGCCGGACGCGCTTCCCGCCGAGGTGCGCGAAACCGTGGGCCACGGAGTCGAGTGCGACTGGGCCGGCGTCCGCTGGACGCTCGGTCGCGCCGGCTGGTGCGCCGCGGCGGACGTGGTGCCGACGCGGGACGAGCCCTCCCCCGCACGCGCCGACGTGGAGTTCGCGCGCGGCGGCACGGTGCTCGCGTGTTTCCGAATGGCGGATACGGCCCGACCGGATGCGCGGGCGGAAATCGCCGCCCTGCAGGGCCTCGGATTCTCCGTCCATGTGCTCAGCGGGGATCGGCCGGAGAAGGTCGCCGCGCTGGCGGCCGATCTCGGCCTCTCCCCCGCTCAGGCCCACGGTGGGCTGACGCCGCAACAGAAGGCGATCTGGATCGAGGCGCACGACCGCCGGGATGCGCTGATGCTCGGCGACGGCGCCAACGACAGTCTCGCGTTCGACCGCGCTTTCTGCCGCGGCACGCCCGTGATCCATCGCGGGATCCTCGAGCGGAAGGCCGATTTCTACTATCTCGGCCGCGGCATCGGCGGGCTGCGCGTGCTGTTCGCGACGAATGGGACCAGGCGGCGGACCCAGTTCGTGATCCTGGTCTTTTCGGTTCTCTACAACGCGCTCGCCGTCGGGCTCGCGGTCGCGGGTCGCATGAATCCGCTCGTTGCGGCGATTTTGATGCCGGCGAACTCGCTTTTCACTCTGGTCCTCGTCGGCGGCGGAATGCGCCCCGCCTTTCGCCCGTAGCCGGCCGCCGGCGGTGGCGCGCCGGCGATCGGGCATCCGGGAGCGGGTCCGCCGGAGCATCGTCGGTGTCTGGCGCGATGGCGGCCGACGGCCGCCGGAGCGCGCCGGCGCCGCCCGAGGCGGCCCGCGTGGGATCGGGTAGCCGGGGAGGTTGCCCTCCCCTGGCTCCCACACCACCGGACGTACGGTTCACGTATCGCGGCGGTTCCTTAAGAGGAGGATTTGGCATAGACCGTTAATGTTTCGAGCAGGTTTATAAGGCCCATGTCGGCAAACGCCTTTGTCGGAAAGGCGGCATGCATGTGCGAAGCGCCGCTGTTGAACCATGCCCCGCGGCCGTTGTGTCCGCTGGCGAGCACCCGGGCCTCGTCGAGACCAAGCGCCCGGAGGCGCCGGTATCGCGTGGCCGGGCGTTTCCACTGTCGCCAGATCACGCCGCGCAGCCGCCGCCTGATCCAGCCGTCCAGTTCCGCTGCGAACCCCTTGGTCTCGCTGAGGCGGAAGTAGTTCATCCATCCCCGAAGCAGCGGGTTTAGCGTTTCCAGTTCCTTGTCCAGATCATCGAGCAGGATATTCGACAGCAACGGCGAGAGCGGCCCGCCTTGCGGCGTGCCTTTCTCGCTCGGCTGGTTCACCCCGCCGATCATCACGCCGCTTTGCAGGAACGCCCGGATGAGTTTGAGCATCCGTACGTCCTTCACCCGGCGTCTGACTCTGGCCATCAGCAGGTCGTGGTTCACCTCGTCGAAGAAACTCGCGAGGTCGATGTCCACCACCTATCGCTTCCCGGCACGCTGGTACCCGCGCGCGGCGAGCACTGCTTGGTGCGCACTGCGTCCGGGCCTAAACCCATAGCTGTGCTCCGAGAAGTGCGGCTCGAACAACGGACTGAGCACCTGCAGCGCAGCCTGCTGTAAGAACCGATCCATTACCGTCGGGACTCCCAACAGGCGGATTCCGCCGTTGGGTTTTGGGATCTCGACGCGTCTGACTGGCTCTGGCCGATATCGGCCCGCCCGCAGCAGCGCCTCGATCTGGTCCCACTCTTTTCGGATCAGCGTCGCCGTGCGCTCGAGGTCGAGCCCATCGACTCCAGCCGCTCCTTGGTTCCGACTGACCCGTTTCCCGACAACGACAAACTCACTTCCGGCTCGGGAGCGCTAGCTGACGCTGGGGGCGTTTCCACGCGGCGTTCAGGTTGCCGCGTTCGATCATCTGCTCGATCAGTCCCGTCCCTTGCCCGATGCAGTGACTTTCCTCCAATGCTGCGCTTGCCGCACCTTGCGCGTTCCCACTGGCATTCCGGCCAGCGACTTCGCCCACGGCAGTCCGATACGCGGCGGACTCTTCTGCTGCTTCACGCAGGTTCATGGATTCGGTTTGCACCGTCCTCTTTCGGTTCGATCCTTCACCCCTGATCGTGGGCTACTATGACCTCGGCTGACTTCTGCGGACTTGTCCCGGCGCCTTCCGACGCTGGTAGCCCTCGCGAGCGGCTCCACAGATCTCCCCGGGTAATGCGCACCTGCCTTCACGCTTATGCCTGCCGCATCTACGTACGCGCTTTCCGTGCAGACTTCGGGCTTTAGAGATATTGGCCTCCTCGCCCAACGCGTACGCCTCATGCGATTCCTGTTCGTCAGGCCAGCGCTTTGCCATGGGCTTCCTTCCCACGGTCGCCTCGCGACGCCGCAGTTGCCCTTCGGCTAGACCTTCCCTCTGCAGGGCGGTCAACAGACTTACATGTGTGTTTACTCATGTTCACTGTCCAGCAGGTGCGCCCTGCCGGGCGCACCAAAAAAAGAGCGCCGGCCCCCGCCGGCGCTCCCACACACATTTCCCTTTCCACTAACCAAATTGTTTTTTCGCCTTCTTGTCCGCGGGGATGATGACCACCGGACAGGGCGACCGCAGCAGGACGCCGTGCGTCGTGCTGCCCACCAGCAGATCGTAGAAGGCGGTGTGACCGTGCGAACCCATCACGATGTAGTCCGCGCCGATCTTCTCAGCCTGCTGCAGAATGTTCGGGACCGGCGCACCCGTGAACTGCAGCGTTTCCGTCTCGACGCCCAGGGCCTGCAGCTTCTCCTGCAGCACGGCCAGCTGTTTCGCCGCCGCCTTTTCCCCGACCGTCACGATCTCGCCGATGTTTTCAAGGAACGGCCCGTATTCACTCGTGATCACGGGAGGCTGCAGCACATTCAGAAGAACCACTTTCGCCCCGAGCGCGTGCGCGAGGGTTGCCGCCTGCTGCACCACGGAGTCGGAAACTCCGGAGAAGTCGACGGGGGCAACGATCGTCTTCACGGTCGTAATGTGCCACAAAGCCCCAGGAGTGACTACGCGGAGATTGGCGGAACTTGGTCAGATTTTGGCAGTGACAAATGCGCGGGCGGCGATCCACGTCCCGGGCGCATCGGCTCACGCGTGTCTTGACCAAACGCGAGCCACGCAAACGGTTGCGGTGAACGGATTGTCCCGACCTGCCCTTCTTTCATGAACTCCTTTCTTTCCCCCCGACGCGGCCGGCTGGCGCGGGTGCTCGATCCCGGCGACGCGGTGCTGCTGATCGGCGCGGGCGAACCGGTGCCGCTCCCCGAGGGCACGGACCAGACTTATCCTTTCCGCGCCCATGCGGAGTATTTCTATGTCAGTGCCCTGGAGTGCCCGGGCGGCGTGGTCGCGTTCGACCCGCGCGACGGCGAGGTCACCAGCTGGGTTTCGTTCGTGCCGGAGGTCACGGAGGCGGAGCGCGTCTGGGAGGGCCGCACGCAGCCGCCCGGTAGGCCGATCACGGAGTTGCCCCGCTGGCTGGAGGCGCGCGGGCACCGCCCGATCGCGCTGCTCGGCGCGCCGATGCCGGGCGTGACCGGCGACGCGGAGGTCACGACGCGGATTCGCGAGCGGTTCACGCACGCCCGCCGCCCGAAGGATGCCGCCGAGCTCGCGCTGCTGCGGCGCGGCGCCGTCGCCACCGCCGCCGGCTATGCGCGCTTGCGCGAGTGCCTGCGGCCCGGGGTCACCGAACGGCAGCTCCAGATCGAACTCGAGGCCGCGTTCCTGCGGCACGGCGCATCGCGGACCGGATACGGCACGATCGTCGGCACCGGCCCCAACGCGGCGGTGCTCCATTTCGAGCCGACCACGCGTCCGGCGGGACCGGGTGAGTTCGTGCTGGTCGACGCCGGGGCCGAGGTGGAGCGGTATGTGACCGACGTCACCCGGACGTACACCGCCGGCCCGCCGACGTCGTTCCAGCGCGATCTGTATCAGCTGGTGCTCGCGGCGGAGGAGCGCGCGATCGCCGGCTGCCGGCCCGGCATCGAATGGCGCGAACTGCACCTCGCCGTCGCCGTCCAGCTGGTTGCCGGACTCGTCACCATGGGCGTGATGCGCGGAGTTCCGGAATCACTCGTCGAGCAGGAGGCCCACACGCTGTTTTTCCCGCACGGGCTCGGCCACATGGTCGGCCTCGGCGTGCGCGACGCCAGCGGGCTGGCGCCCGGCCGCCGCAAGGATCCGCGGCCGTCGCTGAGCACGCTCCGCATGGACCTGCCGCTGGAGCCCGGCTATCTCGTCACCACCGAGCCCGGGCTGTATTTCATCCCGGCTCTGTTGAACGATCCACGGCGCCGGGAGCGCTATCGCGACGCGGTGAACTGGAGCCTCGTCGAGCGGCACCTCGCGCTCGGCGGCGTGCGGATCGAGGACAACGTGCTCGTCACCGCCGGCGAGCCCGAGGTGCTCACTGCCGCGATCCCGAAGTCGCTCGACGCGGCGATCGTGACCTAGAATCGGCCTGGCGCCGCCTCCCGGATTCCGGGCGAGCCTGCTCTCCGGCGGCGCCGGCCCGACCACAAATCGTTGGACAACCGTGCGATTCCGACTCTGTTTCTCCCCCATGGCTGAGTCCGAACAAAAGCTGGTCACGCCGGTGACGCTCGCGGTCGACGCGGTTCTGCTGGTCGTCTTCTTCGCGATCATCTTTTTGCTTCTCCGGTCGCACGTCCCCTCGAACGATCCGACGATGATCACGCTGTGGGCGGCGATCGGCACGTCGTGCCTGACCGGAGTGTTCTGGCTCGCGCTGCAGATGGTCCGGGTCGTTCTGCGGGCGCAGCTCGCCGCCCGGAAGCACACCGACGGCTAGGCGGTCCGTCCAGTTCGTCCGTCGCGAGCTCGCTCGTGCGATTGGGCGCGGTCTCGCGAAACCATGCCTGCAGGCAGGCGGCCCACGTCGCCGGCCGCGGTACGGATAAGCGCGGCCGCAGTAGCCGATTAGCGCAGGTTTTAGCCGGGCGCCCGGCGGCCCGATGCGCCGGCGATTTCGTCCCTTTCCCGCCGTGCTGAGCGGTTGACAGGCCCCCTCGCCAAGGTATGCCCTAGCCGCTTGCTCTCCCCGGCGTAGCGCGCCGTTCATTTAACCCAGTTAATCTCCCACAATGGCCGTCAAATCCAAAGCGAAGCAGTCCGGCGCGAAGAGATCGAAGGTCTCCGCGTCCGCCACGAAGAAACCCGCCGCCAAGGCGCCAAAATACGTCTACCTGTTCGGCAAGAAGACGGACGGCGATGGCTCGATGAAGCCGCTGCTCGGCGGCAAGGGCGCCAACCTCGCGGAAATGTGCCGCATCGGGCTGCCCGTGCCTCCCGGCTTCACCATCACGACGGAGGTTTGCACCTACTACTACGCGAACAAGCGCACCTATCCGGCCGCGCTCCGCGCCCAGATGGCGACGGGCATCGCCTCGATCGAGGCGCAGACCGCGATGAAGTTCGGCGACCTGGTGAATCCGCTGCTCGTGTCCGTCCGCTCCGGCGCGCGCGACTCGATGCCCGGGCATGATGGATACGATTCTGAACCTCGGCTTGAACGACCAGACGGTCGAGGCGCTGGCGCGCAAGACGAACAACCCGCGCTTCGCGTGGGACTGCTACCGCCGGTTCGTCCAGATGTACGGCGACGTCGTCCTCGGCGTGCAGAAGCTGCCGGGCGAGGATCACGAGCCGTTCGAAACCGTGATCGGCGGGCTGAAGGACGAGCGCCACGGCAACCACGAGATCGACGACACCAAGCTGTCGGTCGACGATCTCAAGGAACTCGTCGTCCGCTTCAAGAAGCTCGTGCACGACCGGGTGGGCAAGGAATTCCCCTCGAATCCGTGGGACCAGCTGGTCGGGGCCGCGGGCGCGGTGTTCGGCTCGTGGATGAACGACCGCGCCATCGTCTACCGCCGCAAGTACAACATCCCCACCGAGTGGGGCACCGCCGTCAACGTGCAGGCCATGGTCTACGGCAACACCGGCGAGAAATCCGGCTCCGGCGTCGCGTTCACGCGCAACCCGGCCAACGGCAACAAGGAGTTCTACGGCGAGTTCCTGATCAACGCGCAGGGCGAGGACGTCGTCGCCGGCGTCCGCACGCCCGAGCCGGTGGCGCAGCTGAAGAACCACCTGCCGGACGCCTATCACGAACTCGAGCGGATCCGCGCCACGCTCGAGAAGCACTTCAAGGACGTGCAGGACTTCGAGTTCACCATCCAGGACCACAAGGTCTACATGCTCCAGACGCGGAACGGCAAACGCACCGCGATGGCCGCGCTGAAGTTCTCGATCGATATGGTGAAGGAGAAGCTGATCGACTGGCAGACGGCGATCATGCGCAACCCGGCCGACCAGCTCGACCAGCTCCTCGCGCCGGTGTTCGACCGTCGCCGAGGCGAAGAAAGCCGCGGTCATCGCCACCGGCCTGCCCGCCGGCCCCGGCGCCGCCTCCGGCCGCGATCTACTTCAACGCCGAGCGCGCCGTCGCCGCCGCCGAAAAGGGCGAGAAGGTCCTCCTCGTCCGCGTCGAGACCTCGCCGGAAGATCTCCGCGGGATGATCGCGGCGGAAGGCATTCTCACCGCGCGCGGTGGCGTGTCCTCGCACGCCGCGCTCGTCGCCCGCCAGATGGGCAAGGTCTGCGTCTGCGGCGCCGCGGCGCTCGACATCGACTACGAGCACAAGACGATCACCGTCGCCGGCCAGACGCTTCAACGAGGGCGACTACCTGTCGATCGACGGCACCATCGGCGCGGTTTACGCCGGCCAGCTGAAGACGGCGCCCTCCGAGATCATCGCCGGGCCTGGTCCACGGAACGACGAGGCCGCGAAGGCGACCGAGAAGTTCAAGAGCTTCAGCCAGCTGATGAAGTGGTGCGCGCAGGCCTCGAAGCTCCAGGTCCGCACCAACGCCGACACGCCCGAAGCAGGCCCGCATCGCCGTGGCCTTCGGCGCGACCGGCATCGGCCTCACCCGCACCGAGCACATGTTCTTCGAGGGCGACCGCATCGACGCGATGCGCGAGATGATCCTCGCCGACACCGCTCGACGGACCGCCAGGCCGCGCTCGCCAAGCTGCTGCCGTACCAGCGCGAGCGACTTCCTCGGCATCTTCAAGGCGCTGAAGGGCTTCCCGGCGACCATCCGCTTCCTCGACCCGCCGCTCCACGAGTTCCTCCCGAACACGAAGGAGCAGCAGATGGACCTCGCGCAGAAGCTGGGCATCCCGGTCGAGAAGATCATGCACCGCGTGCACGAGCTCCACGAGTTCAACCCGATGCTCGGGCTTCCGCGGCTGCCGCCTCGGCATCAAGTATCCCGAGATCACCGCGATGCAGGCCCGCGCCGTGCTTCGAGGCCGCCGCCGAGGCGCAGAAGGCCGGCTTCAAGGCCGAAGCCGGAGATCATGATCCCGCTCGTCGGCTTCAAGAAGGAGCTCGATCTCCAGGTGGCGATCGTCCACGAGGTCGCGAAAGCCGTCCAGGCGGAGAAGAAGGTGAAGCTCACCTATTCCGTCGGCACCATGATCGAGGTTCCCGCGCGGCGCCCTCACCGCCGACGAGATCGCGCAGACCGCGCAGTTCTTCAGCTTCGGCACGAACGACCTCACGCAGACCGGCCTCGGCATGTCGCGCGACGACTCGGGCTCGTTCCTCGGCGCGTATCAGGAAGCCGAGATCATGAAGAAGAACCCGTTCGCCTCGATCGACCAGACGGGCGTCGGCCAGCTGATGAAGATCGCGATCGAGAAGGGCCGCCAGACCCGTCCCGACATCAAGCTCGGCATCTGCGGCGAACACGGCGGCGATCCGGACTCGGTCAAGTTCTGCCACAAGCTCGGCCTGAGCTACGTCTCCTGCTCGCCCTATCGCGTGCCGGTGGCGCGGCTGGCCGCGGCGCAGGCGGCGGTCGCGGAGGCCAAGGCCGCGAAGAAGTAGCCGCCAACCGGCCGCTCCTTCCGCTCATTCAGCCCCGCGCCAACCGGCGCGGGGTTTTTTTGCTTCAGGCGGCGCGGCTCTGGTCGGGCAGGCTCACCACGACACCCGCGGGACGGGCCCCCGCTGCCTGCCGGTTCGCCGCGTCGCGCAATTCCTGACCCACGCGCAAAATCACGCGGCAAACGTTTTCGCGGACCACGGGATCGTCCGCCGAAACGCGGCAACCGCGGCGTTCGCCCTCCAGCCACGTCTCGTCCGCGATGATCTGGCGGATCACCGGAAGCTGGGACGAGAGAGCGGGATCAAAGGCAAACATGGTTCGGCGCGACACGTGACTAATCGGTCACGGTTCGGGCAATAAAACGTGAAAAACGCCGCGGATCCGCTCGCGCACCCGGGCGGCGCCGAGCTTGTTTCCTGTTGCGAATCGCGTTGCAGCCGAAATTCTCGCTCCGATCGGCTTTAGGAAACCCCGCCCCGTCCCGAACTATAGATGCCCCCATGCCGGCCGTAAGAACCCAAATAACCGACCAAGTGGTGCAGGATTGCATCTCGAAGTCCGTGCTCAGCGTTTTCCGGACAATGATGCGTCGCGACGCGGCGCTCGTCTCCACGCTCGGCGCGGAGGCGATGACCGGCACGTTCGCCGCGCCGCACATCCTCGCGAGCGTCGGCTTTCTGGGCGCAATCGACGGGCTGATCTACCTTTGCGTGTCGGAGGAATTCGGCCGGACGCTGAGCGGTCAGATGCTCGGAATGTCGGCGGCCGAAATCGACGCCGCCGGGCAGGACGTGGTGAACGACGCCATCGGCGAGATCACCAACATGACCGTCGGCGGCTTCAAGAACACGCTTTGCGACATGGGCTTCCCGTGCAAGCTGACGGTGCCGGCCATCGTTCGCGGCAACAACCTGTCGATCGCGGCGATCAAGCCGGCGACGCGGAACGTGTTTCACTTCGATTCCGCCGGCCAGCGTCTGATCGCGGACATCCAGATCAAGATCGAGTGACCGTGGCGGAGCCGGGTTCCTGCCGGGGGATCCGACGGTGGCTGAGTCGAGGTGGGGGCGATTCGGCCCGTGCTTTTGCGTAATTCGACGTTCGGACAAGTTTTGCGCCGCGCTTGCGCTCGCATGAACCCTCCGCCGCCTTCGCTCCCGGTTCCCTCCCTCCCGCCCATTCCGCCCTCCCGAGCCAAGCTGGGCGACTTCAGCACGGACCACCGCGTGCTCCTGCTCAGCCTGCTGGCCGTGCCGATCGGGGCGATTGGGGCCGTGGTGGCGAAGCTGCTCCTCTGGCTCATCGCGGTGTTCACGAACGCCGCCTTTTTCTTTCGGTTCTCCAGCACCATCGGGTCGCTGTCGGATCATCCGCCCGGCTGGTGGGGCATCGTCGTGCCGATCCTCGGCGGGCTCGTCGTCGGACTGATGGCGCGGTATGGCTCGGAAAAGATCCGCGGCCACGGGATTCCCGAGGCGCTTGAGGCGATCCTGCTCGGGCGCAGCCTGATCGATCCAAAGGTCGCCGTGCTGAAGCCCGTTTCCTCGGCGGTCGCGATCGGAACCGGCGGTCCCTTCGGTGCGGAAGGGCCGATCATCATGACCGGAGGCGCGTTCGGCTCGCTTTTCGCGCAGCTGTTTCATCTTTCGGCCGCCGAGCGCAAGACCCTGCTGGTCGCCGGCGCGGCGGCCGGCATGTCCGCCGTGTTCGCCACGCCGGTCGCCGCGATCCTGCTCGCGGTGGAGCTGCTGCTGTTCGAATGGAAGCCGCGCAGCTTCATCCCGGTGGTGGTCGCGGCCATGATCGCATCGCTCGTCCGGCTGCCGCTGCTCGGCGCGGGCCCGCTCTTTCCCGCCGTGGCGCACGCGACCATGCCACCCTCCGCGCTCGCGGTGGCGCTGCTCGTCGGCGTCTGCGCCGGCCTCGCATCCGTTGTTCTGACCGGGCTCGTTTACGGGTGTGAGGACATGTTTCAGAAGCTGCCCGTGCACTGGATGTGGTGGCCTGCGCTCGGCGGAGTCGTGGTGGGCATCGGCGGCTGGATCGATCCCCGCGTGCTCGGCGTCGGGTACGAAACAATTCACGAACTGATCCGCGGGCAGGTGCCCGCCTCGGCGCTGGCCGGGCTGCTGATCGCGAAAGCCCTCGTGTGGTCGATCGCCCTCGGATCCGGCACGTCCGGCGGCGTGCTGGCGCCGTTGCTGATGATCGGCGGCGCAGTCGGCTCGCTGCTCGGCGTCGCCTCCGGTGCGGGCGACCCCGGCCTCTGGGCCATGGTCGGCATGGCGGCGATCATGGGCGGAACGATGCGCGCGCCGCTGACCGGCATGGTCTTCGTGCTCGAGCTGACGCGGGACCTCAGCGCCCTGCCCGCGCTCCTGATCGGCAGCGTCGCCGCTCTCTGTGTCACGGTGCTGCTGCTTCGCCGGTCGATCCTCACGGAAAAACTCGCGCGCCGCGGCCAGCACATCGCCCGCGAGTACGCCGTGGACGTCTTCGAACTGATGCGCGTCGGCGACGTGATGGACCGCCGGCCGCCGGTGGTGCCGCGCGACACCTCGGTGGCGGGACTGGCGCGGCGGATCGCGCAGGGCGATCCGGAAGTCGCACGCCGCCAGGGCACCTTCCTGGTCGACGGCGACGGCCGGCTGACCGGCGTCGTCACGCGCGGCGATCTGATGAAGGCGATGCAGCACGATCCGAACGGCACGGCGCGCCTCGGCGACATTGCCGGTCCGGAGGTGATCACGTGTTTTCCGGATGAGACGCTGCATTTCGCGCTGGCCCGCATGCTGCAGGCCGACATCGGACGGCTGCCGGTCGTCGAGCGCTCGGACCCGCACCGCCCCGTGGGATATCTCGGCCGGGCGGACATCCTCCGGGCGCGGGCACGCCATCACGAGGAGGAACTTGTCCGCGAACGCGGCCCGTTCGGCCGGAGCCGCCCGGCACAGGCGTAAGGGCGCGGCTGCCTCCGGCCTTCGATGCAGACCGGCGCAGGCCGCGCCTTTTCACCGTGCACAATCTGGCGGATTGGGTTGTCCGGCTGCGATTTCCGTTCATTGCTTCCGCTGGATCGTCCGATTCGAGCCCATGCCAATCTCCTCCCTCTCCACCACTTCCGACGACCGGCTGCTGGCCTACCTGAACCTCAAGCTGCGCGAACTTTCCCAGCCCGGCGTCCCGGTCCGCGATGACGGGCTGGGCGAACTGGTGGACAGCTTTGTCGCCCTGAACCGCGAGAAGGACCGGGCGCTCGCGCGGCACCTTTGCCCCGTCGACCAGCGTATCCAGAATTTCCTCTTCGACAGCCTCGAGAGCGTCGCGGACACGCCGCGGCTGCCGGCTTCGACCCTGGTGCTCGACCGTCCGGGACTGGCGCGGCTGCTGTCGCTCCCGCCCAGCCGGGACCGGCACGAGAGCCCGATCGTGACCTCGCGTCGCGTGCGCCAGGGCGTGCTGCACAATCCGCGGTCGGACCGGCGGACGACGCAGGGAATCTTTCACGTCACCGAGGGGGGCCTGCCGATCCCGGACGACAAGAAGGCCGTGCCGGCGCCCGTGTTCGGCCGGCTGTTGCGCGCCGCCCTCCAGCCGCCCGCCGAGTACCTCGCGCTGCCGTTCACGGCGGCCGAACCGGAGGTGGCCGCGTGTTTCGTTTCACTCTACCTTCGGCCCGTGGTCGTGCCCACCGTGCCGGGAGTGACGCCGCAGCGCGCGATGGAGACGCGGTTCTTCGTCCCGGGCAGTCTGGTTTCCAACCTGGATTTCGTCGAAAGCGTGTTCGGCAATGCCGGCGATCCGCACCTGGCGGAAAACGATGCCGCGCTCGATCCGGAGCACTGGACCGGACACACCGGGTGCATCATCCTCGCGCCGCACCTGAACGGACTGAAGAAGCGCGATCTCGGATTGCCGGCGTGGGACCGCGCGAGCGAGCGGCAGCGGCGGGACGGGATGTGCTGGAAGTCGCCCGACGAAGCCTACAACGACGGCGGGGCGTTCAAGCTCACGGCGCGCAGCGCGGCCGGTGTGATCGTCACGATCATCTCCGACAACTATTTCGGGTACTGCAAGAAGGAGGTGAAGACCCAGATCAGCTTTGCGGCCAATCTGCTCGGGAGCGCCGAGGAGGAGCACGCGGGCGGAGCGATCGTTTTCCCCAGCTACGATTTGGGCGAGGACTTCCAACTCAGCACGTACGTCCCGGTGGTCGACCATACGTTCGCCGAGACGCTGGCGCTGCTGGGCGACCGGGCCGACCCGCAGCCGGGCGGCTGGGCGCGCGATCGCTCCTGGCCGAACATCCACTACGTCCCGCAGGCCGCGCGGTTCGATCTCCGCACCCAAAGCATCACCTGGGGGGATGCCTCGGGGACGACACAAGCGGTGAAGCTGCTGCCGGGCATCACCTACGTGCTGCCCTCCGGCTACAAGGTGGAGATGGCCAAGCCGGATCCGGGCCGGGCCTGGCGACTTCGCGGCACGACCGCCGAGGGACTGCTCTGTCACAAGCCCTGCACCGTGTCGGGCGGAGGCAAATCCGAGATTTCCAAGTCGATCGCGGATGCCACCTTCAACGGCCCGGTGTTCGTCACCGATCTGGCGAAGGATCTGGACCGGGTGGAGGAAATCCTCGGTTACGACTATTCGAAGCGCTTCCGGGATCCGGCGAAGAACCGCCCCGAGGGCCGGCCGATCCTCGGGCCCCAGCGTTCGCTCGGCTCGGTCGTGAAGCTGCTGTCGGTGAGCCCGGATTACACGGACGAGTACAATGCCTGGCTCGAGACGATCCCCGGCACGATCCGGGACCTGGTGCTGATCGTGAAACGGGCGTACAAGCCCGCGTGGGCCGGCGACTGGCGGAGCCGCTACAGCGTCGACACGATCAATGCGCGGCCGGGCAACGAGCTGAAGTACCAGGGCGAGCGGCTGCTCACGCACTACCTGCGGGTCGGCTACACGCGCGACGGCGGCTGGCGCACGTTCACGCTCCGCAAGGATTTCTTCCCCGCGGAAAAGATCCAGGTCGAGGACGACATCACCGCCTCCACCGTCGCCCCGCGGGCCGCGGTGCAGGGCGGCCCGGCTGCGTCCACGCCGTTCTCGGTCAAGATCGTCCACAACTGCGAGACGCGCCTGTTCCAGCGGCCCGACGACGCGATCATCCGCGGCTACGACAAGCGCACGGAGCGCGATTTCGCCCGGACGGGGAATTTCTTCTCCAATTACGAACCGCTCGACCGCGCGGCCGCCCAGGCGATCGTGGAGGATACGCTCGGCTTCGATGCCTTCACCGAACCGATCCGCCGCATCTTCCGCGACTTTCTCGCCAGCGAGCGGCCGGCGTACCTCGTCTCGCCGGCGCATCCCCGGCTCGTTGGCGGCAAGCCGTCGAAGAATCCGCGCTACCTGCAATACCGTCCCGACCTGGAGGATCCCCGCGCCACGTACCTCGCGCATACCGGCGCGCGGCTGTACCGGCGGATACCGGCGACGGCGCCGGTCGTGTTTCCGGTGGGGGCGGTGTTGATGGGCCGGCGGTTGAATCCGCCGGAACCAGGGGTGCGGCCACTGTGCGTGTACGGGCCGATCCACTACCAGGAATTGCCCGAGGCGTTCATGGACCTCATCGCCAGCCTCACCGGGAAGTCGCCGTCGACGACCGGCGCCGGCTCGGAGGGGGCTCTGACGAAGGGCCCCTTCAACGCCCTGCCGCCGATCTACGATCTCAACGCGGCGTTCGTCTCGCTGACGCTCACGGGGCTGCCGGTGTTTTCGACGGCCGCCGGCTGGGTGGGCCCCCGGCTGCGCGTCGATCACGACATCAGCCTGCTCGTGCCCGAGATCTGGGCGCGCATGACGCCAGAGGAGCGTGACCCACAGTATCTGATCGCGCACGGCCACCTCGAGCGTTGCACCGATTTCGACCACCGCGGCCGGCGGGTGCTGGCCAGCCGGCTGGGCTGGCGCGTCACGGCGCGATTCGTCCAGACGTTCTGCGGGCGGATGTTCAGCAATCCCAGCATGGTGTTCGCGGACGAGTTTCTGCGACCGGAGCACCAGGACGTGGAGGTCTTCGCGGAGGGTATCGCGAACATCGTGGAGGCGATGCATGACGCGGCGGAACACTATTTCAACGACGGCTCGATCGAGCAGGCGTGTCCCCCCTTGCGTGCCCTGCTGCACCTCATGCGCGACGGCTGCTGGGAGGGGCGCACGGCCGACGATCCGGCATTCCGCGCGCTGTTCCGCCGGGAGGCGGCGCTCGCCAGCAACTGGTACCGGGAACGGCTCGAGGCGCAGCGGACGATCGACCAGACGCGACTGGACCGGAACGCCCGGTATCTCGAGCAATTCCTGCGGCGCCAGAGCTACGCGGACGTCGCCGCGAAGCTCGAAAGCCGCGAGCGGCTGAACCGGATCCTGGCCGCGGCTCGCGCCACCGCCGACGCGGGTTATCTCGACAGTCTTGTGGGTACGCTCGGCGCCGCGCCATCGATCGCGGCGGAGCTGCGGAAACATCCGCCGGTGTGAGACACTGTGTCCGCGCGGCGAGCCCGCGCGGATCGGGGCACACCGTGATCGGAGTCGTTCGGTGGGAACGGTTTTACGCCGCAATCCGAACGCCGCTGGTCGTCGGATCGGAATGTAGATGCCATGAGGCCGACAAGCGGAGCAAGAGGCTCCAACTTGTCGGCCCATGATAAACACAAACATTGCCAAACTGCTCGAGCGGCTGCTCGAGTCCAACTCCGAAACGATCAAGATCGGGTGTGACATCCACGCCCGGGATCTTGCGGTGTCGATCCAGGTGGACGACGCCCGGCCCTTGCGGCCGCAGATGATGACGCGCCCGCAGTTGCTGGTGCTGGTGCCAGGGCTGGTCAAAGCCGGGCGCAAGGTGCACGTGTGCTACGAGACGGGGCCCTGCGGCTATGGGCTGTACTTTGCACTCCAGGCGGCGGGGGCGAAGGCGTACGTGATCGTGGCGGAAGTGCTCGGGGATGGCCGCAAGCAAAAGACCGACAAACTCGATGCGGCGGCGTTGTGCGACAAACTGGACCGGTACGTGCGCGGCAACACCAAGGCGATGACGCCGGTGCGTGTGCCCACGGTGGCGGAGCAGCACGCGCGCAGCGAGTGCCGACTGCGCGAGCAGCAAAAGCGCAGCCGCCATCAATGGGAGGCCAGGGGACGCAGTTTGCTGCTGTTCTACGGATACCACGTGGTGGGAAAGTGGTGGACGACGCGGCGGTGGGCGGAACTGGAACCGACGCTCGATGCGTGGCTGATCGAGCAGCTCACGGCGATCCGCACCACGATCGTGCAGGTCGATCAGCAGGAGGCGGCCGCGCGGGCGAAGCTGGTGGCGCAGGCGCCCAAGCCGCTGCCCAAAGCGATCGGCGCCCTGACCTGGGTGCTGCTTGCCCGGGAGATCTGCGACTGGAAACGGTTCAAGAACCGCCGCCAGGTCTCGAGCTTCACCGGGCTTTGTCCCGGCGTGCACCAAAGCGGCGGGCGCCGGCGCGACGGCGCCATCAACCGCTATGGCAATCCGCGCGTTCGAGCGTTGCTGATTGAACTGGTCTGGCGGCTCGCCCGCTGGCAGCCGGACTATCCGCCGGTGCGCGCACTGGTCGCGGGGATCGCACGCGGCGCCGCCCGCAGAAAATGCGCCGTCGCTGCGGCCCGCAGGCTGGCCGTGGACCTGTGGCGGCTGGCGACCGCCCAGACCACGCCCGAGAAACTCAAACTGCTCGCGCCCACGCTCGGCTAACCCTCACGCCCCGTTTTCCTTCCCGCCGGAAGCGATCTTCGGAGTGTTGCGGCGCACGTTTCGCTCCTTGGTCATCAATGACCGTTCTGTAGATGGTGCCCCTTCACTCCGTCCCTTTTTTGCTCCTCCACTTTGCATACAGCATGTTGTGCCGCCAACGCGCACGGATAGCAGGTTAACTTGGACGATCAAACGTTCAGGTACAGGGACGTGAGACACTCTGAGCGGGGCGCTCGCCGCCCCCGCACCCCCGGCGGGGTAACTAACCCTAAGCCGTATCCATGCAGTAGGAAACCGGTTTTGAGGTGATTTTGGCTGGGCGCGCTACCCGAGCACTGGGCGAGTGCCGACTGCATTGCAGTTGGCGTTCGGCGAAAGCAATTTCTCCCAAAGGCCTCGCCACCAAGCGCGTTCGTGCGTCGGGACGGCAAGTTTGATCGTGGTTTGACCCTGGGGGCGGCTGATGATCCCAGCGGTCACGAACAGCCAGTAGCGCAGGCTGCCCAGCGTGACGGCTTCGAGCCAGCCGAGCTTGCGCTCGAACAATACGACGAGGTTGTGGGCGAGCACCCCGAAGCTCAGCGCCGCCTCCGTCGCCCAAAAATCTTTGCACACTAAATCCGGCAGGCCGTAGCCCGCATCCAACTCCTTGATGACGTTCTCGCAGGCGGCCCGGCCGTTGTAGTCGCGCCAGACGGCCAGCGGCGGCACGCTGCGCGGCAGATTCGTCACCAGCACTTGATACAGGTAACCGGGACAGTCGATGAGCAGTTTGCCGCCCGCGCGACTGTGTTTGTCTTTTATCCGGTGGCGAATCGCGATGAACCGCGCGGTGGCGGGCACCTCCGCGTCGTGAGATTCGAGTTCGGCCACTTCCGTGCCGTCGAGGTCGGTGGCGAGCCAGCGGGTCTCACGCCGCAGGAGGCTTTGCACGGGGTGCGTCAGCCGCGCCACGACGATGAACTTCACCCGTAATTGCTCCCACAGCCGCAAGAGTTCGGCCACGTAGAAGCCGGAGTCGGCGCGCACCACGCGCAGCCGCAGGTGCGCGGGCAGGTTGTCCCATAGATCGAGGAAGAACCCGACGACGTTGTTCGCGCAACTGCAGTTGCCGGGGCGTAACCAAAACCCAGCGACCAGTCTCACTTCGCTGAAGATCGCGAGCAACGGGTGCAGGCAGGGCTTGGGGCCGACCCGAGTGTAGCCGACCGCGACGCCCTCCTGGTGTCCGTCCTCGTGGAGCAGGCGGGTCGAGTCCAAATCCAAGGCGTAGCCCTCGGGTTTACCGGGCAGTTTTTGCATCGCCCACGCGAAGAGCGGCCGGAAGCACGCGAGATTCTTCCCCGCGCTCGTGAAACCCTGGAAGAAACGCGTGAACGTCGACTGGCTGGGCACCCGCTTGATCCCGAGCAGGGCCGGCTGCATCGGATCGCGCCGCAGATAGGCCAGGTGGGTGAGTTTCTTCGCCCCGCAGAGCAGGCCTTGGACGAAAC
Source organism: uncultured Verrucomicrobiae bacterium (assembly GCA_963705935.1). Taxonomy (GTDB): domain Bacteria; phylum Verrucomicrobiota; class Verrucomicrobiia; order Opitutales; family Opitutaceae; genus Opitutus. The sequence continues at coordinate 2,991,552 of OY970130.1, forward strand.
CGAGCACCTTGGTCAGAGGGCTCAGCGCGTTGTGGGAGGTCGGCTCAGGGTGCGGCAGACACCGGGCGACCAGTTCGCGCCAGCCGCTCTCCTGCACGAACGACCAGAACGTCGCAGTGCCCGCGTGCGGGCTGAGCTGTTGGTCGGTGAACTCGATTTGGATGGACTGGCCGGCGCTTTGGAACTGGATCTTTCCGGCCACCGTTTGGTGAACCGGGCTTCCGCCCTTCGATTGATTCGGTTTCATTCACCATCAGTCAGTTCCCAATCGGTGGCTCCTTTTCAACTGCATCGTTACGGCTAAGAAAGCAAACCCAACCCATCCCATGTAACACGGACTCTCTTTTGCGCTTGTCTCCTTCGGCATCATAGCAGGAGCGGCTTTACGCCGCGATGAGAAATGCGGGTGGCCACCGCATCGCCTGCAAGCAGGCTCCTACAGCGAGCGATTCGAAGGTCCCGGTTGTCGGGTCGCCTGCGAGCAGGCTCCTACGACGGAGCGAGACGCGGTTCAGGCGGTCCGGTCGCAGGAGCGAGCTCGCTCGCGAGAGCGATCATCGCTCGCCACCGAACCATCGCCTGCGAGCAGGCGCCTACAGACGGATCGTGCGGTTGGGCGGCCCCAGATGCGGCGCGCCCATTTCGTTCCCTGGGCAGCGACCCAGCCGCCGCGCGCAGGTTCACACCGCGACGCGAACGTCTCCGGCCGTGCGAGTCGCGGCGCCTAGCCCGGATATTTCACACGCGGAAAGGAAGGCCGGGTGCGAATCCTGCTAAGTCGTTGGTGTGAACAAAGCGACCGAAGCACAGACGAACACCCGGCCTTCGACAGACTGTCAGCACGAAGCGTTCCTGTTTCAAGAACTCGGTGAGCGCAAAGTGCAGGCGGAGTTTTCCGCCGGTCGGCTCTCGAGCGATGGCGGGGTGCTGCTGGTGCGCCAGATCGATCATGGGATGGGGGTCGTGCGTTCGCTGGCACGCTGCTTTGAGGACCGGCGCGATCGACGCTTCGTCGATCATTCGATCGAGGAGTTGCTGCGACAGCGCATCCTCGGGCTGGCGCTGGGCTACGAAGATATCAACGACCACGAGCAGCTGCGTTACGATCCGCTGCTGGCCGTCGCCTGTGAGAAAGCCGACCCGCTGGGCCGCGACCGGCTCCACGACGAGGGCGTGGCGCTGGCCGCGGCGGCGACGCTCAATCGGCTGGAACTGTCGAACAACAAGCACACCCGCAGCCACAAGCTGCCGCACGATCCGGCGAAGGTGGAGCAGTGCCTGCTGACGCTGGCGGTGCGCTGCCTGCCCCGGCACGCGAAGGAGATCGTGCTCGACCTCGACAGCATGGGCCACCTCGTGCACGGGTTGCAGGAAGGCCGGCACTTCCACGCGTACTACGGCGATTACTGTTACCGGCCCCTGTATATCGTGGCCGGCGATGTGGTGCTGTGGGCGCAACTGCGCACCAGTGATCAGGGCGACGCCGACGGCGTGGTGGCGGCGCTGGGGAAAGTCGTCGCGGCGGTCCGGCAGCGCAGTCCCAAGGCGCGGATCATCGTGCGCGGCGACAGCGGCTTCTGTCGTGACGACATCCTCGGCTGGTGCGAGACGCACGCGGCATATTACTGCCTGGGGCTGCAGAGGAATCCGGTCTTGGTGGAGCGACTGGCGCCAACGCTGGCGGCGGCGCGCATGAAGCATTGTTTGTGCGGCGGGGTGGCGGTGCGCGAGTTCGCCGAGTTCGACTATCGCACGCGGTCCAGCTGGAGCCGCGCGCGGCGAGTGGTCGGCAAAGCCGAGGTGATGGCGGCGGGGGACAACCCGCGCTTCGTGGTGACCAATCTGCCGGCCGGCGGTTTTCAGCGCGAAACGGATCGGACGCGGTTCGAGCCGGCGCGGCTGTATGAGGAAGTCTATTGCGGGCGAGGGCAGATGGAGAACGTCCTCAAGCAGCAGGTGCTCGACTTGCAGGCGGACCGGCTCAGCACCCATCACCTGGCGAGCAACCAATTGCGCCTGTGGTTGGCGGCTTTCGCGTACCTGTTGCTCGAGCGGGTGCGCGCGATCGGTTGCCGCGGCACGGCGCTCGCTCGCGCGACGGTCGGCACTATCCGGCTGCGGCTGCTGAAGGTGGCCGCAGCAGTGACGGTGAGCGTACGACGTGTGCTTGTGCGCTTCAGCGCCGCGCATCCGCTGCAGATGCTGTTCCGCCAGTGCCACGCCCGGCTGATGCGCTGGGGCGCACCGGCCGGCTAACCGCCCCTTCCGGCACGGCACCTCGATCAACGCCATGCGGCCCGATGCCCTCGGCCGGCGGGGGCAACGTCGGCGCGCGGCCGGAAAAATCCGAGAAAACGCTCAGCCTGCGCCGTTCAGCTGCGCCTTGCCGCCTCGCGCCGCCGTAAACACGCCACCGCCGCGTTCGCCCGCTGAGAAAACCAGCCCCCACCGCTCAGTCGCGTCTCGCGTGTGAAATATCCGGGCTAGACCCTCCGACAGCGGCCGCCGCAACAGGATGGCATCGTGCGCGCCGTAGAGGTATTGCCTTTTCACGTCCACGACTTCGAAAAGCTGGGCCCACTCGCGGCGCACGTACGCCTCGGAGTGAAACGCCACCATGTAGTAGCCCGGCAGCCCCTCGGTCGGCACGCCCGTCCGGTACGCGAATCCGCGCGCTTCGACCTCGGTTCGCACCTCCGTGTCCGCGGACCAATACCGTTCGCCGTGCACCGACACTACCGCCACCCCACCGGGCCGGAGCAGCCGCCGCAGTTCGGCCAGCCACGCGAACTGGACCCTCTCGGGCAGATGCGTGAACACCGAGACCGAGTAGATCGCGTCGAAGAAGCCGTCCGAAAACGGCGCGGGCGGCATGGCGGAGTTGCAGCGAAACCGGCCCACGTCGCCGAGATTTTTCAGATTCCATTCGATCGCCTCGGGGTCCACGTCGCAGCCCCAGATTTCGCCGGCGTGCGGCAGCTGCCGGAACATCCAAAGCACGCGACCGCAGCCGCAACCGAAGTCGAGCACCCGGGCCGACCGGTCGAGCGGCTGGCCCGCCTCGGCAAAAGCCGCCACGAGCTGATCGAACATCGTCCGGCCGGCGGTGAAGAACGCCTCGCCCCACACGGACCCGACCTGGCGCTGCTGTAGGTGGTCGGGCGGCAGCGGCACGGACCGCAGCGGTGCGCGGAACGCAACCGTCCGCTCGCCGATCCGGCAACTCACCCGGACGCACCCGTGGTCGATCGCGCCCAGGCTGACCCTGCCGCTGAATCCGGCGACATGCGAAAGATGCGGATACGCCGCGCGCACGTCCGGTCGCTCCGCCAGCGTGAGCCACTCGCCGTCGTGCCCGCGCGGATCGAGCGCACCGGCTCCACGCCCGCGATCCAGCCGCTCAGGAAAAAGGGTTGAAGCAACGGCACTTCAATGGGGGTTTCCACATGGAAGAGAGTATCCGGCTGGCTCATGCGAAGGAAACGAGAGAGTGGCTCCGACCGCGTCCGCGCAACCGAAAATGCCGAAGCGCTCGGCGCCGCACCATCGCTCGCGGCGGAGCTCCGGAAGCACCCGCCGGTGTGAGGGACGGTGCTCGCGCGGCGAGCAGGCTCGGACGACCGAGCCACTCCACCGCGCGGACATCTCTCGACGCGCGTCACGATCCCGCCGGCGCGTGATCGGAATGTAGGAGCGGCTTTACGCCGCGATCCGAGGGCCGCTGGTAACCGGATCGCCTGCACGCAGGCTCCTACGACGGAGACGAGACGTGGTTCAGGCGATCCGGTCGCAGGAGCGAGCTCGCTCGCGAGAGCGATCATCGCCTGCCACCGAACTATCGCCTGCAAGCAGGCTCCTACGACGGAGCGAGACGCGGTTCAGGCGGTCCGGTCGTAGGAGCGAGCTCGCTCGCGAGAGCGATCATCGCCTGCCACCGAACCATCGCCTGCAAGCAGGCTCCTGCTACCGCCGAATCCGTCTTGCCGCTCGGGCAGCTACCCGCGGCGCGATCCAGCCGTGTCGAGGCGTGCGATCCGGCCGCCTCAGTCGTAGACGTCGCTCTGCTCCTGCGACTGCCGTGCCAGCACGAGCCGGCCGTCGACCATCAACAGCGATGTCACACGGTAGACCGTCACGTGCTTGAGCGTGTAGATGAGTTCCTTCCTCGTTTTCATCGTCTGGTCGGCACCGATTCCGCCGTAGACCGGCACATCCCGTTCACCGGTGGGATACTGCACGGTCTGCGTGCCCATGGTGCGACGGTACACCCAGATCTCGGCGGGACCCTGCAAGCCTTTCGGCGCCTCGATCGGCTTCACCTCGGCCGGCTTGCCGATCAGCGCGAGGATCTGCTCCGCGGTCATCCCCTTTTCCAGCGGCTGCCGGGCCGGCTTTTGCCCCGCCTTCTGCGCAGCGGGCGCCGGCGCGGGCTTGCTGGCCGCGTCGGTGCCCCACGCCAATCCAGGCAGGAGCAGACCACAGCACACCAACGGAATGAGCATCGAAGAACGCATGGCGGAATGAATGGGAGTCAAATGAATGATCGTGGTCTTCACGCGCGAACTTCCGATCGGTCAGCGATCCGTCAGAGCCCCGCAGCAAGGCATAACGCAGCCGCTCCCGAAAGGTTTCACCATGCTGGAGGGCATGCAAGCGGGCTCGGCGTTTCGGGAGAACGACCGGGCCGGTGCCGCGCCGGTGAAACCCGGCCCCCCCTGCGTGGCTGACCTGCAGGCGCCGTTCGAGCCCGATCGGGGGGATCGAGCGCACTGCCGGTCGGAGACCGGCGCCACCTGGCAGCCTACTGACGTTTGGCCAAACTCCAGGAGCCCGATCGAGCATCGGGCTCCACCATCCGGGGCTACACGGGCGGCGACCAGACCGCGGCGCCTCAGCGGGGCTGCGCGCCGCGGGATCCGAAACGGCTATTGCTTGATTCCCACGTACTCGAGGAACGGTTTCATCGAGCGCGGGCGACCGAGGAATTTCTCGACCGAGACCCCGACGTCACGCGTGTCGCCGACGCCGTAGACCTCATCGCGCAGACGCCGCCCGACGCCGGCGTCCAGGAAGCCGCCGGGGGCGCGCCGGAACTCGCTCGCCATGTCGATCGCCATCACCTTCGCCCAGAGATAGCCGTAGTACCCCGCGTCGTATCCCCCGCCGATGTGACCGAAATAGGTCACGAACGCCGTCCCCGGCGCCGGCGCCATCGTGACTCGCGCCAGAACCGAATTGGTCACGGCCACGACGTCCATCTTCTCCGCCTGCTCCGGCGAGCACGTGTGCAGCGCCAGGTCCACCAGACCGATCGAAAGCTGCCGGCGGTTGAAATAGCCGTCGGTCGCCCGGCGGGCCTCCGTCAGCGCCGCGATGGTTTCCGCCGGAATCTTCTTCGTCGGATCGCGATAGTCCGCGGCAAACGTGTCGAGGACCGCCTTGTCCCACACCCAGTTCTCCAGCATCTGGGAGGGCGCCTCGACGAAGTCGCGGGGAACCGCGTCCGAGGTCTGCCCCTGATAGCGCGCCCGGCTCAGCATCGCGTGCATGACATGGCCGAACTCATGAAACAGCGTCTCGACCTCGGCATGCGCCAGGAGCGAGGGCTTGCCCGGAGAGGGCGGCGGGAAATTGCACACGAGCGACGCGACCGGCACTTCGTAGCGCCCGTCCGGCAGCAGGCGGCCGGGGTTCTGCGGGAAGCACGCGAAATGGTTGAACTTTCCGTCGCGTGGAAACATGTCGAGGTAGAAGCAGCCCATCGGCGCGCCGCTGGTCGCGTCGGTCACGAGGTAAAGCTGCACTCCCGGCGTCCAGACATACGGCGGATCGATCTGCGTGAATTTCAGCCCGAAGATGTGCTGATAGATCCGGAACATGCCCTCGAGCGTCGCCTGATAGGGAAAGTAGACGCGCAGCTGCTCGGCATCCACGGCATACCGCTGCTTCTTCAGCTGGTTCATGTAGTAGCTGACGTCCCAGGGATCGAGTTTCGCCGCGGCGAGGCCCGTCTCCTTCGCCTTCAGCTGACGCAGCGTTTCCATTTCGGCGGCGAACTTCGGCTCCAGACCGGCGACCAGGTCGTTCTCGAACTTCACCGCGGTCGCGCCGGTCTTCGCCATGCGCGTTTCGGTGCGGTAATCCGCCCACGTCGCGTAGCCCAGCCGGTGGGCGATGTCCGCGCGGAGCACCACCATCTTCTTCAGGACTGTGACATTGGTGTCCATCGCGAGCGTGTTCCGCGCCAGGTACATCCGCTGGCGCGTCGCGGGACTGGTCGCGTTGTCCATCACGGCGACGACATGCCAGGTGACGTTCGCCATCACGCGGTAGCGTCCGTCCGGCTGCAGCACGCCGGGGCTCTTCAGCAGCGCATCGGGGACACCCGCCAGCTCCGCCGCCGTGAAATCGACCGCCGCACGCGCCTGGTTGATGTTCACCGAGAACTGCTGCTCGGTGGCGGACAGCTCCTTGCGCCGCTTCTCCACCTCGCTGCGCTGGTCGGCGGGCAGCGCCAGGCCTGCGCGCCGGTAGCTGCGCAGCGTGAAGTCGAGCAGCCGCTGCTGCTGCGGATCGAGCTTGGGCGCCGTCCCGGCGAATCCCTGCAGCACGCGATAGATGTCCTCGCGGTAATCGAGCGCGATGCCCCAGTCCTCGATCTTGACCGCCATTTCGCGGGCCATGTCCCGCGCGCCCTTGTCCGGGCTCGTCTCGGCGACCAGCTCCACCTCTCCCGCGAACGCGCCGACGTTCCCGGTGATCGTGTCGCATGCGGCGAAGGTGTTGGCGAACGTGCGGTCCGCGACCCCGAGGGCGGCCACGCGGCTCAACGCCGCATCGGCGTCCCGCAGCGTCTGCTCCGTCATCGTGCGGACCTCGTCCGCGGTTTTCGGATATACCGGCAGCGCGAGCACGACGTGGTGCTGGTCGGCGAGGCTTTGGTAGGAGGAGAGCGGCGCCAGTTCCGCGAGCAGAACCGGGGCGACGAGACAGGTGACCGCACAGAGCGCGGTGAATCGCGGGATGATCATGAGGGGCATGCGAGGTTTTTGAGGCGGGAAGCCAACGCGGCGCGCTCACGATCCGCAATCCAAACGTACGCGCCAGCCGGGCGCGGCGCAGGCCGTCGGCCACGTCGTTGCCGGTCGGGGGCACCGATGTTCGTATTACGAACATCGGGCGATCGGTCGGCGACCCCAGTGGGAGGAACCGTCTGCGGTCGGGTGGACGCGCGACCGGGAGTGGCGCGCACGCAGCCGGTGGACGGGCGCCAGCCGGCGCGCGAGCAGCGGCAGCCGGTCGGCCGGTTTCGACGCGCCCGGCCACGGGCGTAGCCGCATGACGGGTACTTGCAACGGGGGGCGCCGGTCCCGGCGCGATGCCGTTCGTCGGTCAGATGAGAGCCCGGCCCCGAGCCGGTTCGCTCGGCCCGGCTGCGCCGCCTACCAGAAGAAATACTTTTCCGTGTCGGCGAGAAAACCGGTGGACGGCGGCCGGATCAGCGCGCGCCAGACTGTTGCGTACAGGCTCCACGGCCCGGGAATCTCGGAATCGTGCGAGAACCCCGCGACGTACCGCCGGCCCCGGTTCGAGCGCTGGAGCCGCTGCTGGAACAGCTCGTGGCCGTCCGGCGTGGAGAAATAGAGCGCGCGCCGCTCGAACAAATCGGTCGGCTGTTCGTCCGGCGAAACCTCCTTTGAAATCCGGTGGAGCCCGACGACGTACTCGTGCCGCGCGAGTTCCATCACCGCCCGCTCGCAGGCGCCGAAGAAATTCATCGCAGCGCCATGCCCGTACGCGAAGCTCTCGGGGCGCGACTGCCGGAACGCGAGCACCGTCACGCCGTGATCGGCCGGGCTCGGCAGCACGAGCGCGCTGATGCCCGGCCATTCGGTGGGCCGCAGTTCGCCGTCGAGCATTCCCTCCCACCAGGCGAGAATGCTTGCCCGCTCCACCGCCTCGAGCATCGCGTGCTTTCTCGCCTGCGACTGAAACACCCCGGGGAACGCAGCCATCCCGTTGGAGGACGCGTCGAGTTCGAAGCCGTAGAGGTCCCGGTCCGGCGCCTTCACCTTTGCGTGAAACGCCCAGCGCTCGAGCGCCTCCGAAATGGCCATGTGGCGGGCGATCATCGGCGAAACGGCCGTGCCCGTCCCGTCGGCATCGCTGTACAGCGTGATCCGCCGCCGGTGCGGGATCATACCGTCGGCCAGCCAGGCATTGGCCTGGAACATGCGCCGGCCGAAAACGTTGAATTCCCGGGAGGAAACACGGGCGATCGGCCCGCCATCCGCCTGGAGGGCGTTGCGATACCGGAAGGCGGCCAGACTGATCATGCGGCGGGGTCCGTCGGTGCCGGCAGCAGCGGCGCGACGTTCTCCACCCGATAGTTGCACGGCAGCGTGCAGTTATCGGCGGCCCGTTCAAACGCCAGCGCGAGCGCGGTTGGCGGGGCGAGGCGGTGAGACAGCGGGTCGAGTCGTTCCGCAGCCCGCCACAACCCGAGGGCGGCCAGCAGACTGGAGAGCAGGCCGATGATGGCGCGATGAAAGGAGTTCATGACGCGATTGACCGTTGGTTTCGCCGCGCGTGGCGCCACTGCGCAGAACACCTGTTTTCACGGTACCCGCTACGTATTTTTCTGTAGTCCGGCGGCTCAGTTGCTGGTTGGCTGGCGCACGGGTTCGCCCCGCCATCGTGAAACTCCTTCGCCTCGTGTCCCGGTTTTGCGGTATCGTGCTGGCGCTCTCGGGGATCCGCGCGGAGGAAGGCCGCCCCGTGCTGAGTTTTTTCGGCAGCCGGCAAACCGGCGGCGCGGGGCCGTACTGGTCCGCCGCGCAGGACGAACGCGGCGTGCTCTACTTCGGCTGCGAAGTGGTGCTGAGCTACGATGGCGAGCACTGGAACCAGCATCCCGTTCCCGGCTCGTACGGCGTCCGCGGGCTGGCCGTCGGTCCGGCCGGCCGCCTCTGGGTGTGCGCGATGAACGAAATGGGATACTTCGACCGGACGCCCGGCGGCACGCTCGGCGCGTACCGTTCGCTCATCCCCCTTCTGCCCGCGGGCACGCCGCCCGTCGGAGAGATGTGGCACGTATTTGCCCAGGGGAACGGGGCCATCTTCGTCGGCTCCGAGGCCGTCTTCATCTGGGACGGAACGCGATTCACCGTCCACCGGCTGCCCGGCACGAGACGTCTGCCGTCCGTGCAGGTGGACGGAAAGACCTACGTCATCCATCTCGCCAGCGGAATCTGGCGGGTGGACGGCACGCGTCTGACGAAATTCATTTCCGCCGCCGCGCTCGAACAGTCCGCCCCACTGTGGATCGATCACGGTCCGGACGGATGGCTGCTCGTGACGAGCGACGGCCTGCGCCGGTGGCGCGACGGCAAGACAACGGAAGTCGCGCCCGATGCCTCGCGCTTCATCCGCAACAACGTCCTGAGTGCCGCGTACCGCACGCCGCACGGCACGTTGTGCATCGGAACGCTGCGGCACGGCGTGGCGACGGTGTCGGCCGACGGCGAGATGCGGCAGGCGATCGACACCCGCGGCGGGCTCCATTCGCCAGGCGTGATGTTCCTCTTCACCGATCGCGACGGCGCCGTGTGGATCGGCTCCAGCGTCGAGCTGGCGCGCGCCGAGATCGACGACGGCGTCTCGGTGGCCGATGCGCGGGCCGGGCTCGTCGGCAAACCGAGCCGCAGCATTTCGCAACTGGGCGGCTCGATCGTGGTCGGCACCGACGAGGGCGTGTTTCAGGCCTCCATCGGCAGCCCCGGTGCCATGAGTTTCACCCCCGTGCCGGAGCTGCGCGGAACCTGCTTCGACGTGCTCGGCCGGCCGGACGGTCTCTACGCTGCCGGGTACAAGGGCGTGTTGCGCTGGCGCGGCGGTGCTCCGGAAACGGTGTTCTCGACGAACCGCGACGTGATCGTGGTCCGCGGCGCCGACCGGTCCGACGGGCTCCTGCTGAGCGACGACAATGATCTCGTGCGCGTGTCGCCGGAGCCGGGCGGACGATTCAGTTCTTCGGTCGTCGCCCACCTGCCCGACGGCGCGCTCGAGATTGCGGACGTGGCCGGGCGCGGGGTGTGGGTGGGGACGCGATCGCGCGGCGTTTTTCAGATTCCGGACCGGCCGGGTGCGACGCCCCTGCCCTACCGGTTGCGCGATGGCACGCCGTCGACCGGCCGCGGACTCGTGCGGCGGGTCGGAACCTCGGTCGTGGTCTGCACCAGCGATGGACTCGAGATCGTCGATCCGCGCAGCGGACTCGTCACGGCCGTATCCGGTGCACCGGAGACGCCTCCGCTCGCCATCTCGAATGCCATGGACGGAGGGAGCGTCTGGATCGCATTCGCCAGCCCGTTCGCCGACGGGAACCGCGTGCCCGTGATCGGCCGACTGTGGTGCGCGCGTGGCTCGGCTCCGCGGTGGGAGTCGGTTGCGCTGCCTGGGCTCGATCAGCTCTCCGGGATCGATGCCCTGCACGTGGACGACCGCGGCGTGCTGTGGGTCGGTGGAGTCGACGGCGTGCTGCGGGTGGATCCAAGCGGCCTCCATCCGGTGCATGGACCTCACCGGCCGGTGTTGCGCGCGACGATCGCCCCTGGCAGCCGGATCCGGTACGGCGAGACCGCCGTGGGATTCGATTACGCCGCGGTCGAGTACAGCCGGCCGGAGTCGGTGCGGTTCGAAACGAAGCTGTCCGACGGAAGCTCCGGCTGGTCCTTTCCGAGCGACGCCAGCCACCTCACGCTGGCGGGACTGCGCGATGGGGCGTACGAGTTTTCTGTCCGCACGATCAACGATGCGGGCCTGAGCAGCCTGCCGGTGAGCTGGCAATTCACCGTGCTGCCGCCGTGGTACCGAACGAAGCTGGCCTATGCCGGGTGGGTGTTGCTCGCCGTGCTGGGCTACATCGGCAGCGTGCAATGGCGCTCGGCCTACCTGCGGCGACGCAACGCGCGGCTCGAGGAGCTCGTGCGGCAAAAGACCGGCCAGCTCGAGCAGGCGAACGCGGCGAAATCGGAGTTCCTGGCCAACATGAGTCACGAGATCCGGAACCCGATCTCCGGCATCGTCGGACTTTCGGTGGCGATGGAGGAGACGTCGCTCAACGTCCGGCAGCGGGAGCTGGCGGAGTCGATCCGCAGCTGTGCCTCACTGCTCGGGACGCTGGTCGACGACGTGTTGGATTTCACGAAGATCGAGGCGGGCCGGATCGAGCTGCGACCGGCGGCGTTCGACCTGCGGGCGATCCTGCGCGAGTGCGTTGCGATGGTGGCGGAAGATGCCCGGCGCGCCGGGAGCACCGTCGCCATCAGCGTGGCGGATGCCGTGCCGCACCAGCTCGTCGGCGACTCTGCCCGGATCCAGCAGATCGTGCTGAATTATCTGACGAACGCGGTGAAGTTCGGTCGCGGCCAGCCCATCGCGGTCGAGGCGGTCGCCGGGGTCGATCACCGGGTGCGTCTGTCCGTTCGTGATCACGGAGCGGGAATGACTGCAGCGGAAGCCGCAACGCTGTTCACGAAGTTCACGCGCCTGGAGCAGGCGCTGGGCAGCGGGATTCAGGGCACGGGCCTCGGTCTCGCCGTCTGCCGGCTGCTGGCGGAGAAGATGGGAGGTGCCGTCGGCGTGACGTCGCAGCCCGGCGAAGGCTCGTGCTTCTGGCTGGAGCTGCCGCTGGCGCCCGCGGCGGCCGGGCCGGTGCCATCGGTGGCCGAAGCGCCGCACGCTCCGTTGCGCGCGCTGATCGCCGAGGACATCGGCTACAACGCGACGGCGATGCAAGCCGTGCTGCGGAAGCTGGGAATCATGTCGGACGTCGCCGCCGACGGGCCGGGCGCGCTGCAGCGGCTCGAGTCCGGCGCCTACGACGTCGCCTTCATGGACTGGAACCTGCCGGGGATGATCGGCACGGAAGTCGTGCGCAGGTACCGCGCGATCGAGCCGCCCGAGCGGCGCACGATCATCGTCGCCACGACGGCGTACTCCGCGGACCTCAACCGTGAGGCGTGCCTCGCCGCGGGCATGGATGCGTTCGTCGCCAAGCCGTTCACGCCCGAAAAGGTCGCCGCCGCGCTGCGCGACCTGCGCGGCTCGCTGCGCGCCGCGGCCTCGGTCGTGGTCGAGGAGCCGTACTTTCCTTCGGGGGAGGCGCCTGAGATCGACCTGAAACTGCTGCGATTCCTCGCCGGCGAGGCGCCCGGCGGCCTGACGGCGCAGATCGACCGGTTTCTGGAGGAATTCGAGACCGACCGCGGCCAGGCGCGCCAACTGCTGGCGGTCGGCACTCCGGCCGACCTCCACCGGATCGCGCACCGTCTCGTCTCGCATGCGAGCGCCGTGGGCTATGAGCCGCTGGTGCGGCTCGCGAAGGAGCTGCAGGCCCATGCGGCGACGGCGGATCGCGGAAGGCTGGCTGACCTGTTCGCCGCGTTCGCGGCGGAGTTCGCGCGGTTCAGGAGTAAACTGGATTCGTTCCGCTCCCCGGCAGGACCTGCGTGAACCCGTGCTCGATCGCGAATGCGATCAGCTTCGGGGTGCCCTTGAGGTCGAGCTTGCGCAGGAGGTGGCTGCGATGCGTCTGCACGGTCCGCGGCGAGAGGTTTAGCCGCGCGCCGATCTCGTCGTCGCTCAGGCCCTGCCCGATCAGCGACAGGATCGCCCGCTCCCACTCGGAAAGGACCTTGGTGAAGGACCGCGGATCGTTGCGTCGGACGAGTCGCGCGGCCTGGAACGCCGCCGAATAATAGACCCGGCCCGCGTCGATCGCCGCCAGCGCCTCCTGCAGTGTTTCCATCGTGTTCGAGTTCTTGTCGATGAACCCGTGCACGCCGGACTTCTCGACGCGGAACAGCGTGTACTCGTCGCAGTGCGAGGACACGACGAGGATGCGAAGTGCCGGCATGGCGGCCAGTACGCGGTCGACGACATTGAAGCCGTCCATGTCCGGCAGGGAGAGATCCAGAATCACCGCGTCGGGGTTAAGCCGCAGGATCAACTCGACGGCCTCCACGCCGGAGCCGGTCTCGCCGACGACCGTGTGGCCGAACTGGGAGACGCAGGTCTTCCGGATCACATCCCGGAACATCAGATGGTCTTCAACGATGACGATGCGCACCGGGTACATTGATATTCCGGCTCCGCACCGCCTCAAGTCCGCCGGTGGATTATCGCCGCCGGACGCATCGAACCGCGCCTGCGAGCAGGCGGCCTACGTTCGCATTCTTTGCCCCGCCGTAGGCCGCGAGCTCGCTCGCGCGGTTCGGCTCACCGCACGACGCGGGCGCCGCCTCCGCCGATCAGCTTCTCGACTTCCCGCCGCGTCGCCATCGAGGTGTCTCCCGGCGTGGTCGACGCCAGCGCCCCGTGGGCCGCGCCGTACTCGACCGCTTTCTGCGGGTCGTTGAACTGCATGAAACCGAATTGCACGCCGGACGCGAAACTGTCGCCGCCGCCGACGCGGTCGAGGATCTCCAGCTCCGGGTATTTCCGGCTTTCGTGAAACGCGCCGTCGTGCCAGAGGATCGCGCTCCAATCGTTCTTCGTGGCGGTGATCACGCGCCGCAGCGTCGTGGCCGCGACCTTGAAGTTCGGATAGGCTTTCACCGCGGTCTCGATCATCGCCTTGAACGCGTCGGTCTCGATCCGGCTGAGGTTGTGATCGACGCCATTCACCTCGAAGCCCAGAGACGCGGTGAAATCCTCCTCGTTCCCGATCATGACGTCGACGTGCTGCGCGATCTCACGGTTGACCTCCTGCGCCTTCTTCAGCCCGCCGATGCTCTTCCAGAGCGACGGCCGGTAATTCAGGTCGTAGGAGACGATCGTGCCGTGCCGGTGCGCAGCCTTGACCGCCTCCACCGTCAGCTCCGCCGTCGAGGCGGAAAGCGCCGCGAAGATCCCGCCGGTGTGAAACCAGCGCGCCCCCAGCCGGCCGAAAATGTGGTCCCAGTCGAAATCGCCGGGCTTGAGTTGCGAGGCGGCCGTGTTGCCGCGGTCCGGCACGCCGACGGCGCCGCGGACGCCAAAGCCGCGTTCGGTGAAATTGAGGCCGTTGCGAACATTGCGTCCGATGCCGTCATCCTCCCGCCACTTGACGAAATCCGTCGCCACGCCGCCCTGGAGGATGCAGTCCTCGACGAGGTGGCCGACCTCGTTGTCGACGAACGCGGTGCACACGGCGGTCTTCAGTCCGAAACATTTCCGGAGACCGCGCGAGGTGTTGTACTCGCCGCCGCCCTCCCACACGCGGAACTCGCGGGCGGTGCGGATCCGACCCTCGCCGGGGTCGAGTCGAAGCATGACTTCGCCGAGGGAAATCTGGTCGAAGGTGCAGGTGTTCGCCGGCTTGATTTGAAGGCTCATAAAGGTTTTCGCGTCGCGAAAACCTAAGCTATCGGAATTTTCCTCGTGGGCGTCGAGTCGTGTTTTGTTGCTCGTCAGGCCGGCCGGCGGAGACTCTGCTCGAGAGCCGTGGGCGTCGGCGACAGTCCGGCAGTGGCGCACGATCGAGATCGGCCTGTCTCGATCGTGGCTGACGATCGGGAGAACTCCGGCGGGGTCATCGCAGAGCTGAGGCGTCGCCCGGATGCGCAACTGGAAGTACGCCGGTTGCGTGCCGGAGATTTCCTCGTGGAAGGAAGCGTCATCGTCGAGCGCAAGACACTGGCGGATCTGGCGGCCTCGGTGATCGACGGCCGGGTTTTCCGCCAGGCCGCCGCCATGGTCGCGACCGGCGCGAGGGCGGTGGTCGTTTTGGAAGGCGAGGCGCGAACGTCACGCGAACTCGGGGTTTCGCGCGAGGCGCTGCAGGGTGCGCTCATCACCATCGGAGTGTTCTACGGTCTCGCGATCCTGCGATCGCGCGACCCGTCCGAAACCGCACGCCTGCTCCTGTATCTCGGGCGTCAGGCCCGGCGGTTCGCGCACGGGGGCCTGCCGAGACCCGGCTACCGCCCGAAGGGGAAGCGGGCGCGCCAGTTGTTCATCCTGCAGGGTTTGCCGGGCGTCGGACCCGGCCGCGCCGCCCGACTGCTCGACACCTTCGGCTCGGTTGCAGCCGTCGCCAGCGCCCCGGCCGAGTTGCTGGCCGGCGTCGAAGGGATCGGCGAAACCACGGCCCAACGCATTCGCTGGGCCGTGGAAGAGACTCCCGGCGGGCTCGGAACTAACCGCGACGAAGGCGCCCCAAAGGCGGACGGATATTCGGACGCTTCAACACTCTCGTTCGGGAAATTTCCGGGTTAGGAACTCGCGACCGCGAGTTCCTTCCACTCGGGCTTGTGGAGTTCGCGGGCGATTTCGTTGAAGGCGGCGATCTCGGCCACGGTGAAAAGCAGGCCGCCGTTGCGCTTGCTGCGGGCCGCCGCTTCCGCCTCGGGCTGGCCCGGCAGGAGGCAGGCTTCGTTGCCATGCCCGAGAATGTCGCGGATCACCGCCTTGACGTTCTCCGCCTGGCTGCGGCCCCGGGCGAATGCGCCGCCGCTGAGCGCGCCCGGATGCCAGACCTGGAAAAAGAACGTGCAGCCGTGCTTCTCGTCGGGCTGCTCGCCCCAGCGATTACGGAGCGTTGGCAGCGAGCCGCCGACGTAGGCCGCGACGAGCTCGTCCACGAGCGCAAGCCCGTATCCTTTGTGCGCACCGAACGGCAGCAGGTATTTCGCCGCTTTCGCATCGGTGGTCGGACGGCCATCGGCATCCACGGCCGCGCCGGCCGGCAGCGGCTTGCCCTCACGCGCGAGCTGTTGCACCCGGCCCATCGCCACGACCGACGTCGCCCAGTCGATCACGATCGGATAGCCGATCGCCTTCGTCGTGGGAAAGCCCCACGAGTGCGGATTCGTGCCGAGCGTCGGATGGGTTCCACCGAACGGCACCACCTCGGCGATCGCGGCCGTGCAGTTGGTGTAGGCGAGATATCCGCGCTTGGCCGCCTCGAGCATGTATCCGCCGCCCCAGAGATAGTGCGTGGCGTTGTCGACGCAGACGGTGCCGACGCCGTAGCGGTCGGCGAGTTCGATGGCGACCTCGAGGGCGGCGTAGGCCGTGGGCTGTCCGAGCTTCCGATGGGCGTCCCAGACCTTGACCGCGCGGAACGGAGTTTTTTTGACCTCGATCTTTGCGCCGGGGACCCAGCCCTTCACGCCCGTCCCGAAGAGGTGGTCGAGGTGCAGCGCCTTGAGCGCGTTGTGCGTGCGAATGCCGTGGCGGGCCGCGCTGGCACAGAACCGGGCCGCCGCCGCGGCCTCGCCCGGCGTGTAACCTCGGGCGCGGTACGCGGCCTTCACGAGCGCGTTGTGCTGCGATTCAGGAACGACGTGGTAGATTTCGGTCATGGGAGAAAAGGGGTTGGGAGCTGGGAGCGACGAGGTAGGAGCCTGCTTGCAGGCGATGGTTTCAAGGCAGGAGCCTGCTCGCAGGCGATGGTTTTCGAGGTGGGATCCGATGGTTTCGACGTAGGAGCCTGCTTGCAGGCGATCCGTCTCAGGTTGGCGCTGGGGCACGCGATGAATGCGATGAATCGCTCTCGCCTGCAAGCAGGCTCCTGGAATCGATCCGCCGCCCGTTTGGATTCGTTCACCCGCATGCAAACAGCGCCTGCGTCCTCAGTCCTGCCGGTATGGAGGGACGACCTCCGTGTCGTCCGCGAGCGTCGAGCGATCTTCGCGGACCGGACAAAGCCGGTCCGTCCACGTCGCGATCCGATGGTCGCCGGTTCTCGAATCGCGGCGTAAAGAATGGGCCGGCGTCACGGCAGACCCGGCGTCACGGCAGGGCCGCCATGACAGACCCGGCGGTGCGGCGAGATGTCCCACTCGTTCAAGCAGTCGCTACACGACTTTCTTCACCGGCACCTCGGGGTTCACCTGCGCGAGCGGCTTTTCGCCCTTCATCGCCAGGATCAGGTTCTTCACCGCCGCCGTGGCCTGGCGCACGACGCTTTCATAGGTGCGCGACGCGACGTGCGGAGTGATCACGCAGTTCGGCAGTCTCAGCAACGGATGATCGGCGGCCGGAGGCTCGGTATCGAGAACGTCCGCACCATAGCCGCCCACCTGCCCCGACCTCAGCGCCGCGACCAGGTCGGAGGTGTGCACGATCTCGCCCCGGGCGCAGTTCAGCAGCAGCACGCCTTTCTTCATCTTCGCGATCGCCGCCGCGTTGATCATTCCGCGCGTTTCCGGCGTCAGGTTCGTGTGGAGCGAAATGTAGTCGGAGGCGGCGAAGATCTCATCTAGCGAGCCCGCCCGTTTGACGCCGTGTTCCGCGGCGAACTTTTCGTCCCAGTACACGTCGAAGCCGATCGGCGTCATGCCGAAGGCCCGGGCGCGGATCGCCACCTCCTTGCCGATCCGGCCCAGCCCGACGATGCCGATGGTCTTGTCGAGCAGTTCGTGGCCGGTCCGGCGTTTCCACCCGCCCGACCGCGTCGAGTCCGTGTGGAACAGCAGATTCTTTTCCAGCGCCAGCAGGAGGAGGAACGTGTGCTCCGCCACCGTCGTGTGATTCACGCCCGGCGTGAAGAGCACCGGAATGCCGAACTCGGTGCAGGCCTTCACGTCGATCTTGTCGACGCCGATTCCATACTTGCTCAGCACCTTGAGCCGGGGCCGGGCCCGTTCGAGCACCTGGCGGGTGATGGCGTCGTCGCCGCAGATGTAGCCGTCGATCTCGCCGACCTGGGCGAGCGTGTCGGCTTCGCTCAGCGGCCCGCGGGCGCGGATGATTTCCCAGCCGGTTTGCGCCAGCAGATCCTGGTGCGCCCCGGGCGTGTCCTGAAACGAGGTGGTGGTGAGAAGTATGCGAGTCATGGGTGAAATTCGTCAGGCCTGCGCCGCCGCGTCCACGAACTCCTTCGCCCGCGTGGTGATCGCCGGCCAGTCCCGCGCCCGGAGCGCGGCGGGCGCGACCAGCGCGCTGCCGGCGGCGGTGGCAAAGGCGCCGGCCTTGAGGAAGTCGCCGACCGTTTTCGGCGTCACGCCGCCCGTTGGCAGGAACTCGATTTTGGGGAATGGCGCCTTGAGCGACTTGATGTAGGCGGGGCCGAAGAACTCCGCCGGAAAGATCTTGATCACATCGGCTCCCGCATCCCACGCGGTACAGACCTCGGTGGGGGTGAGGGCGCCCGACAGGATGGGGACGTCCAGCTCGCGGCAGGCGGCGATCACGGCCGGGCGGACCGCCGGCGTGACGATGAACTTCGCGCCCGCCCGGATGCCGGCGCGGGCGGTCTCCGGATCGAGCACCGTGCCAAGGCCGATCAGCGCGTCCGGCAGCGACTGCGAAACCCGTGCGACCAGCTCGATCGCACCCGGCGTCGTCATCGTCAGCTCGATCGCACCGAGACCACCGGCCTGAAGCGCCCGGGCGCAATCGAGCAGGCTCTCGGCGCTGTCCGCACGAATCAGCGCGACCACTTTCTGGGCTTTGATCCGGGCGAGGACGTCGGATTTGTTCATGGATGGAGCGTGATTTTGCGGCATGCGACGAGAGGAGTGGGATGGAGGAGCGTAAGCAGGGACAAGAAAACGAGGAAACCAACACGTGGCGCGTCGTGCCGCGAACTTTTTTGGTCGCATGTTAGCCCCCTCGACAAGTTCGTGAGCGGGCGCCTGCAAGCAGGCGGCCTACGGTCGGACGGGGTGGTGTGGGCCGCGAGCTCGCTCGCGCGGTTTGAACGCGATGCGCCAATCCCGCGCCTGCAAGCAGGCGGCCTGCGTCCGATTGCGCTGCGCCGCCGTTTTGGGCGTGCGCTGACCGGGCAAATCATCGGTAGTGGTGGCCCGGTCAACAGTGTGACCGAAACCAAGGTGGTTCGCGCTCCGTCGGACTTCACGCTGGACCGCCCCAGCTTTGTTTCCGTCCGCGGCGCCACCGCCCTGGGCAACGATTCGATCCCACCGCTCATGCCCCAAGCCCGCAACTCCCCGTCGATCGGCAACTACCGGTGGCTCATCTGTGGGCTGCTGTTCTTCGCCACGACGGTCAACTACATCGACCGGCAGATTCTTTCGCTGATCAAGCCGATCCTCGATCGCGAACTCGGCTGGTCCAACGAGCAATTCGGCGAGGTCAACGCCGCCTTTCAGGGGGCGTACGGGTTCGGGCTGATCGCCTTCGGCTGGTTCATCGACCGTTTCGGCACGAAGATCGGCTACGCCGTGTCGATCGCCGCCTGGAGCGTCGCCGCCCTGTCCCACGCACTGGTGGGCAGCGTCGGCGGATTCCTGAATGCGCGGGTCGCGCTCGGTTTGGGCGAGGGCGGCAATTTTCCCTCGGCCATCAAGGCGACGGCGTTGTGGTTCCCGCGGCGTGAGCGGGCGCTCGCGACCAGCATCTTCAATTCCGGCGCCAATGTCGGCGCGATCGCGGCGCCGGCGATCGTGCCCTGGATCGCATACACGTGGGGCTGGCACTACGCGTTCGTCGCCGCCTCGCTGGCGGGGTTTCTCTGGCTGGCGCTGTGGCTGCCGCTGTACAACATTCCGGAAAAGTCGGCGCGGCTTGGTGCCGCGGAACTCGCGCACATCGAGAGCGATGCCGACTCCGGCGATTTTCGCGGCGAGGCGCCGAAGGTTTCCTGGCTCTCGCTGCTCGGCATGCGCGCGACCTGGGCCTTTATCGTCGCCAAGTTCCTGACCGACCCCGTCTGGTGGTTTTTCCTGATCTGGCTGCCCGACTACTTCAAAAAGACCCGCGGCCTCGACATCCGGGTGAGCTGGGTGCACCTCGTCACGATCTACTCGATCATCACCGTGCTCAGCATCGTTGGCGGATGGTTCACCGGGCATCTGGCCCGGCTCGGCTGGAGCGTCACCCGCGCCCGCAAGACCGGCATGTTGCTGTTTGCGCTCTGCGTCCTGCCGATCTTTTTCGTGACGCAGGTCGGCGATTGGAGCGCGGTGCTGCTGATCGCGCTTGCCGGCTCCGCGCATCAGGCGTGGTCCGCCACCTTGTTTACGACCGTTTCCGACGTCTTCCCGAAGTTCGCCGTCGCCTCCGTGACCGGCATCGGAGGGCTGGCCGGCGCCGCGGGCGGGATGTATTTCCCCATCTATTGCGGCAAGCTGCTCGACCGGTTCACGGCCCAGGGGAACGTCACCGCGGGGTACGCGATCCTGTTCTCGATTTGCGCCTTCGCCTACGTGCTGACGTTCGCGATCCACCACCTGCTGCTGCCGCGGTTTGATCCGGTGACGGTGAAGGTGCAATCGGCTTGACGTGCCGCGCCGGCGCCGCGCCCTCGTGATCCGCCCCGCTTCTCCATGAACTCATCCGATTATCTGCAATCGCTGTTTGGACTTTCCGGCCGCGTGGCCGTGGTCATCGGCGGCACCGGTGAACTCTGCGGGGCGATGGCCGAGGGGCTGGCCGGCGCCGGCGCCGAGGTCGTCCTCGTCGGCCGCAACGCCGCGAAAGCCCAGTCGCGGATCGACCGGATCGCCGCGGCCGGGGGCCGCGCGTGGTTTCATGCCGCCGAGGCGTCGAGCCGGGCGGAACTCGACGGTCTGCTCGCAGCCGTGCTCAAGCGCACTGGCCGCGTCGACGTGGTGGTCAACGGCGCCGGGACGAATTCCCCCACCCCGTTCCTCGAGATCAAGGACGACGAGTTCGACCGCATCGTCAGCGTCAACCTGAAGGGCGTCCACCTCGGATGCCAGGTGTTCGGTCAGTACCTCGTCGGCCGCGGCGAAGGCGGCTCGATCATCAATGTTGGCTCGATGTCGGGCGTCGTCCCCCTTTCGCGGGTCTTCACCTATTCGGCGACGAAGGCCGCGGTGCACAACCTCTCGCTGAACCTCGCCCGCGAATGGGCGCCGCACCGGGTGCGCGTGAACGTCCTCGTGCCGGGCTTCTTCCCCGCCGAGCAGAACCGGCGCGTGCTCACGCCGGACCGCGTCACTTCCATCATGGCCCACACGCCGATGCGGCGCTTCGGGGAGTCGCGGGAACTGGTCGGCGCCACGCTCCTGCTCGCCTCTGACGCGGCCGGCTCGTTCATCACCGGCGAGGAGCTGATCGTCGACGGCGGCTACCACGCGATGACGATCTGAGCCACGACCACGGATTTCACGGATGAACACGGATCACTCGATCTATTCCGAATCACTGCTGCGACCTTCCGGGTGGTGCGGCGGCAGCGTTCGTCCGATCCGTGTCGATCCGTGCCATCCGTGGTCAAAAGGATCGTCTCAGACGCTCGACGTAAACCTCCCGCTCGACCGGCTTCTCCGCCGTCCCTGCTCATGACCCGGATCAACAGCTTCCTCCTGCAGCACGCGCTGCGCATTGCAGGGAACCCGTGCATCAGCCCTGATTTCTGCCTGGATTGGAGTGCCCTCGGCGGAAAAATCGTCTCCGGCCAGCCGTTGCGCGTCTGGCCGAAGAGCCGGTTCTCCACCGCCGCCGGCGCGTGGACACTGCTGGAGGACGACGCCACCGGAGACTGCGCCTGGCGGCTGGAAGCGCGCATGACCGGTGCCGCCGCCGGCACGCTCGGCCGCGGCCTGGCGCTCGACGGATCGCTCGTGGTGTTTCCCGCCACCTGGGAAAATCTGCTCCGGCTGAAGAACCTCATCCAGGAAGCCGATCCGGACTCGACGATCTTTCCCACCGCCGGCGGCACGCTCGGGCGCGGCACGATCGGCGTGGGCGCACGGTTCACCACCCTGCACTGGCCCGCCGTCGAATGGGCGATGAGCGCCCTGGACCTGAGCCTGACCGCCAACCAGAACTCGATCCCGCGCGAACTCGTCTACGACGTCGACGCCATGCTCTCCGGCCGGCTCGACACCGTTCCGTTTCCCTTCATCGGCGCTGACGTGCCGGAGGGGCACCAGGGACAGAGCGTCGAGGGCATGAGCCACGGCGCGGTGCTCTCGAAACTGAAATCCGGATTCCATCAGCGGCGGCTGCCGTGGAGCTTCAACGCCGACCATCAGCCGGTCGGCGGAAAATTCGACGCGCGGGAGGACCGCCTCGTGGAGGGCAGCGTGCTCGCGAGCTACATCACGTTCGACCTTTCGCCCGAGCTCGCGCTGAACGCCCCCGCCGCCATTGCCGCCGTGCCGGCGGAAATCGTCGCGCAAGTCCGTGCGCGGGTGGCCGCAGCCGGGATCGCACTCGACGACGCGGCATTCGCCGCCCTCATCGCGCGAGTCTGGCCGGCGCTCGAGAAGATGCGCCGGCGCGACCGGAAATATGCCGCCGCCCGCGCGGCGCGCTTCACGACGGCGACCGGTCGGGCCTACCTCCGCGAACTCTCGATTGACGAGCTGCCGGGCATCACCACGCCGGAAACCACGGCGGTGATGCTCGCGCTCTGCGAGGCGCTCGGGATGCGGATCGATTTCATTGCCCCGGCATTCGGGTTCCAGAAAAACACGCCCTACCCCGACAACGCGGCGCTGCGTGGACTGGTGGAGCGGCAGTGGCGGGTCGTGGAAAAATTCGGTGCCGGAATCGGATTTCACTCGGGCTCCGGCAAGTCCGCTGAAAACTATCGCGTCCTCGGCGAGGTCACCGGCGGCCGGCTCGAAATCAAGACGAGCGGGCGGTACACCTACGAGATGGGCCGGGCACTGCACACCTCGTCCGATCCGGCCGACCAGGCGCTTTGGCGCGACTGGCACGCGTTCACGGTCGAACTGGCGCTGAAGGGCGCCTTCAGCCCCAACGACACCGAACAGCAGATGGCGCGCGGCTTCATCACCAGCGCACTCCAGGCCCACGCGGATCGTGGAGCCGCGACGCCGGCCTGCGCGGATCCGCACAACCCCCAGGCCCGGACGGCACGTGGAGCCGCGACGCCCCCGTCGCGGTCCGTAGTCGTTCCGGAGAAAGAGGCGGCCCGCGAATCCCGCGACGAGGACGTCGCGTCCCCAACCGGGGCCGCCGGCGCGTTTTCCTCCCGCGCAACCTGCCGCGCCGCGCTGGCCGAGCTGGCTCCGAGCCCCGAGCACATGTTCTGGTTCGAGTACAACTTCCTTTACGTGCTCGCCGCCGCTGGCCGGCCGGAGAAAGCGGCGCTCGGCGATCATTCCCCCGCCGGGTACCGGCAACGCGCACGGTTCTACGCGATCAGCGACGAGGGCCGGCTGCGCTACGCGAAAAACGTCGCGGAGTACCTGGTATTTCTGGCCGAACACACCGGACTGGCCACGACCGGCCGCTGCGCCGCCGCCCGCGAGCGGCTCGCCCGCTACACCGGGCTGAACCAGATGCTCGACGACATCGGGACCGCGAGCGACGAAACAACCGGCACCAACGGGCAAGCAACCGGTGGCAAGTGACAGGTCGCAGCCGGCGAAGTAACAAGAACCGAACCTGCCGTCTCAACCCCAGCCGCGCGTCGGAGCCGAAACCACGCAACGGCACCGCCGGGGTCCGCTTTCTTCGTCCGGCCATTCCGCAAACGCCAATCCGCAACTCGCGCTTCCGGCGAATCCGCAATCCCCAATCCGCAATCTCACCAGCCATCATGCCCTCGTTCATTCACGACGAATTTCTGCTCCAATCCGACGCCGCGCGCGACCTGTATCACCATTTCGCGGAGCAAGAGCCGATCTACGACTACCATTGCCATCTGCCCCCCGGGCAGATTCTGGCCAATCACGCGTTCGCGGATCTCGCCGAGATCTGGCTCGGCGGAGATCATTACAAGTGGCGGGCGATGCGGGCCAACGGCGTGGACGAACGGTACATCACCGGGGACGCGTCGCCGCGGGAGAAGTTCGACGCCTGGGTCGCCACGGTGCCGCACACGCTGCGCAATCCGCTCTACCACTGGTCGCATCTCGAACTGAAGCGCTACTTCGGGCTCGACCTGACGATCAATCCGGCAAACGCGGACCGGATCTGGCACGAGGCGAACGCCCGCCTCGCGACGATGCGCGTCCACGACATCCTCGCCGCGAACCGGGTCGCGGTCATCTGCACGACCGACGATCCGGCCGACTCCCTGACCGCACACGAGCAGATCCGGAATCTCGGCCTGAAGACACGCGTCTATCCGGCGTTCCGGCCCGACAAGGCGCTCGCCGTCGGCCACCCGGCCCGCTTCAACGCCTGGCTGGAGAAGCTCGGCGGCGTCGCGCACGCGAACATCCGTTCGTTCGACGATTTCCTGTCGGCGCTCCAGCGGCGGCACGACGACTTCCATGCCGCGGGGGGGCGGCTGTCGGACCACGGGCTGGAGCAATGTCCCGCCGAGCCCTGCACCGCGGAGCAGGCGCGGGCGATCTTCGACGCGGCGCGGGCCGGCACCGCGGCCGGAGAAGCGCAGCGACTCGCATTCGCCTCGTTCCTGATGCTCGAGTTCGGCCGCTGGGATGCGCGCAAAGCGTGGACCAAGCAACTGCACCTCGGCGCGCTGCGCAGCGCCAACACGCGGCTCCTGCAGAAACTCGGGCCCGACACGGGATTCGACTCGATCGGCGACCTGCCGCAGACTCGTTCGCTGGCGCGCTACCTCGACGCCCTCGATGTGACCGGGGAACTGCCGCGGACGGTCTTGTACAACGTGAACCCGGCGGACGACTACGCGTTCGCGGCCATGATCGGAAACTTCCAGGACGGCACGGTGCCGGGCAAGATCCAGTTCGGCAGCGGCTGGTGGTTCCTCGACCAGAAGGAAGGCATGGAACGGCAGCTGAATGCGCTCTCGAACAACGGGCTGCTGAGCCGGTTCATCGGCATGCTGACCGATTCGCGCAGCTTCCTGAGCTACACGCGGCACGAGTATTTCCGCCGGGTGCTCTGCAATCTGCTCGGGGCGGAGATGGAGCGCGGCGAACTGCCGGCGGACCGCGCCCTCGTGGGCGGGATGGTGCGCAACATCTGTTTCGCCAACGCCCGCGAGTACTTCCGGCTCGAACTGGACCCCGCCTTTCGCGCGTAACCGGCCGCAGCCAGTGGTATTTGTAGGAGCGGCTTTACGCCGCGATTCGATCGCCGCCGGCCATTCGTATCGCGGCATAAAGCCGCTCCTACGTTCCGGCGATCGGTTGTCGCCCGTCATCCGAATCGCGGCATAAAGCCGCTCCTACGTTCCGGCGATTCGAGAACCAGCGGCAAAGCAGATCGCGGCGTGGAGGGACCGGCTCTGTCCGGTCCGTGAACGTCGCTCGATATTCCGGTCCGCGAACGTCGCTCGATATTCGCGGACGACACGGAGGTCGTCCCCCCATTCCTGCAGGACCGAGGACGCAGGCGCTGTTTGCATGCGGGTAAACGAATCCGCACGGTCGGCGGATCGATTGTAGATGCCATGAGGCCGACAAGCGGAGCAAGAGGCTCCAACTTGTCGGCCCATGATAAACACAAACATTGCCAAACTGCTCGAGCGGCTGCTCGAGTCCAACTCCGAAACGATCAAGATCGGGTGTGACATCCACGCCCGGGATCTTGCGGTGTCGATCCAGGTGGACGACGCCCGGCCCTTGCGGCCGCAGATGATGACGCGCCCGCAGTTGCTGGTGCTGGTGCCAGGGCTGGTCAAAGCCGGGCGCAAGGTGCACGTGTGCTACGAGACGGGGCCCTGCGGCTATGGGCTGTACTTTGCACTCCAGGCGGCGGGGGCGAAGGCGTACGTGATCGTGGCGGAAGTGCTCGGGGATGGCCGCAAGCAAAAGACCGACAAACTCGATGCGGCGGCGTTGTGCGACAAACTGGACCGGTACGTGCGCGGCAACACCAAGGCGATGACGCCGGTGCGTGTGCCCACGGTGGCGGAGCAGCACGCGCGCAGCGAGTGCCGACTGCGCGAGCAGCAAAAGCGCAGCCGCCATCAATGGGAGGCCAGGGGACGCAGTTTGCTGCTGTTCTACGGATACCACGTGGTGGGAAAGTGGTGGACGACGCGGCGGTGGGCGGAACTGGAACCGACGCTCGATGCGTGGCTGATCGAGCAGCTCACGGCGATCCGCACCACGATCGTGCAGGTCGATCAGCAGGAGGCGGCCGCGCGGGCGAAGCTGGTGGCGCAGGCGCCCAAGCCGCTGCCCAAAGCGATCGGCGCCCTGACCTGGGTGCTGCTTGCCCGTGAGATCTGCGACTGGAAACGGTTCAAGAACCGCCGCCAGGTCTCGAGCTTCACCGGGCTTTGTCCCGGCGTGCACCAAAGCGGCGGGCGCCGGCGCGACGGCGCCATCAACCGCTATGGCAATCCGCGCGTTCGAGCGTTGCTGATTGAACTGGTCTGGCGGCTCGCCCGCTGGCAGCCGGACTATCCGCCGGTGCGCGCACTGGTCGCGGGGATCGCACGCGGCGCCGCCCGCAGAAAATGCGCCGTCGCTGCGGCCCGCAGGCTGGCCGTGGACCTGTGGCGGCTGGCGACCGCCCAGACCACGCCCGAGAAACTCAAACTGCTCGCGCCCACGCTCGGCTAACCCTCACGCCCCGTTTTCCTTCCCGCCGGAAGCGATCTTCGGAGTGTTGCGGCGCACGTTCCGCTCCTTGGTCATCAATGACCGTTCTGTAGATGGTGCCCCTTCACTCTGTCCCTTTTTTGGTTCTTCGCGGATTTCAGTGGGCGAGTTTGGGGGATAGATCGGGCAGCATGCTGAGTTTGCCGCAGTGAAAGAGAATCCGAGCGCGGTAATTTTCGAAACGACGGAAGCCGCGGGCGTCCGCTTTGATGGCCTGAATCTTCGAGTTGAAGCCCTCGGTCATGGCGTTGGTGATCGGATACAGGAAGTAGTTGAGGAGGCCGCTGAGATGGTTTTTCAGGGTGAGCGCGACTTTCTTGATTGGTTCGAGTTTGGAGCGCCGGGCGGCCGGGAACCACTGGGCGAAGAATTTCCGTCCGGCACCGAGATCCGGCTGGGCCCAGAACTCGACAAAAGTTTCCTTGTGCATCCAGGCGCGGGCCGTCTTCAGATTTCGCTCACACAGTGAGGTGGACCCCGAAAGTTGGACAGGACGGATCGTTAACCCAAACTCAGAACAACGATCCCCATGTCCAAGAAACGACGTCAGCACAGTCCTGATCTGAAAGCCCGGGTTGGTCTTGAAGCCCTGAAGGGCATCGAGCCGGTCCACGCCATCGCAGCGAAGTATCAGGTTCACCCGGTGCAGGTGAGCCAGTGGAAGAAAGAGGTGGCCGAACGGCTGCCCGAGGTGTTCGCCCGGAAGGGCAGCCATGATCATGACGCCGGGGCAGCCCAGGAGCGGGAGAAGGAGCTGTTCGAGGAGATCGGGCGGCTGAAGATGGAGCTGGAATGGCTCAAAAAAAAAGCTGGCGAGCTCGAGCGTTGAGGAACGCCGCCGCATGATTGAACCGAAACATCCCGCCCTGCCGATCATTCGGCAGTGCGAACTGCTCGGGCTGGCGCGGGCCAGCTACTACCACCAGCGGGAGCCGGAGACCGATGAGAACCTGCAACTGATGCGGGTGATCGATGAGACGTATCTGGCGTATCCGGTCTTTGGCTCACGGCAGATGACGCGGTGGCTGCGGCGGCAGGGGTATCGGGTGAATCGCAAGCGGGTGCGCCGGCTGATGCAGCAGATGGGACTGGAGGCGATCTATCGGAAGCCGAACCTGTCCCGGAAGCATCCGCAGAACCCCGTCTTCCGATATCTGCTGCGGCGGCTCGTCATCGATCGCCCCAATCAGGTCTGGGCGATGGACATCACCTACATCCCGATCCAAGGCGGCTTCATCTACCTGTGCGCGGTGATCGACTGGTATAGCCGGGCGGTCCTGGCTTGGGAACTGTCGAACACGATCGATGCGACATTTTGCGTGCAGGCCGTCGAGCGCGCGATGGCCCAGCACGGCGTCCCGGAAATCTTCAACACCGATCAAGGCTGTCAGTTCACGTCGGCCGAGTTTACCCAGCCGCTGCTGGCGCGTGGCGTGAAGCTCTCGATGGATGGTCGCGGTCGCGCCTTGGACAACGTCTTCGTCGAGCGGCTCTGGCGCACGGTCAAATACGACGAGGTCTACCTGAAGAGTTATCGCTCCCAAATCGACGCCTATACCAACCTGGACACCTTCTTCCGGTTCTACAACGAGCGTCGTCCCCACAGCGCCTTCGGCGACGCCGATCCCAAGATGTGAGCGGCGGTGCGAACGTCGACGTAATGTGGCGGATAAAAAGTCGACACCCGGGCGAAGCGGCGCCGATGGCGGTGTTCGCCACCGGCGGTTTGGGGTCGATCAGGTGGGGTTTTCTTCGGTGAGGCGGTCCTTCATGCGGTAGGATTTGCCCTCGACGACGACGGTCTGGGCGCGGTGGAGCAGGCGGTCGAGGATGGCGGAGGTGATGCCGGCGTCGTTGTTGAAGATCGTCGGCCAGTGTTTGTAGGCTTTGTTGGTGGTGACAATGATCGAGCCGCGCTCGTAGCGCTGGCTGACGATCTGGAAGAGCAGGTCCGCTCCGGCCTTGTCGAGGGGCAGGTAGCCGACCTCGTCCAGGACCAGGAGTGATGGCGCCACGTACTTCTTCAGTTCGGAGTTCAAACGGTGCAGCGCTTGCGCGGCCAGCAGAGTGTTGATGGCGTCAACGGCGGTGGTGAAGAGGACGGGGTGTCCGGCCTGGCAGGCCGCGTAGCCGAGGGCCGTGGCCAGGTGTGTTTTCCCCAGGCCGACGCCGCCGCAGAAGACGGCATTGGTGTGTTCCTCGACGAAACGCAGTTCGAACAGGTGGCGCACCTGGGCCTCGTTGATCTGCTTGGGCCAGTCCCAGTGGAACTGGTCCAAGGTTTTCTGCACGGGAAAACGGGCGGCCTTGATCCGGCGCTGCAGGGCGTGCTGCTGGCGGTCCTGCGCCTCCGCTTCGATGATGCGGCGCAGGAACTGGGCGTGGGACCAGCGCTGCTTCGCGGCTTCCGCCGTGATCTCCTCGTGGTGGCGGCTGGTGTGCGCGAGCTTCAGATACCGAAGCTGGGCTTCAAAGGTCGTGGCGTTGCTCATGGGTGTAGGGCGTGAGGTCGGGGGCGGGCAGTTCCAGTTCGAGTGCTTCGGGAGCGCGGGGCAGGTGCAGGGGGCCGGGTTCCGGCAGCCGGCGGGCCCGCTGTTCGAGCAGGTTGACGATGTAATCGCTCGAGTAGGCGCCCAGTTCGTGCGCGCTTTCGATCGCGGCGCCGACTGCCCCGGCGCCATAGGCGGGAAGCAGTTCGACGATGCGGCTGAGGTGGTGGCCGGCGTTCATCCGGCGTTCCGCCAGGGCCCGGTGATACGGCCCGGCGGCCGGGGTCAGTTCGAGGAAGCGCAACAGGAGCCGCTGGCGGGCGCCGGTTTTCTTCTGCGCTTCGAGTTCGCGCACGTGATCGGGGTTTTCCAGGTCGAGGCGGCGGCCGAACCGGCGGACGTGTTCGGCCACGAGCGTCGTGTCGGCGTACAACCACACCCGCTCGCTCGACAACTGCGCGGTCAGCAGCGCCCCGGCGTACCTCGCCGGCACCGAGTACCGGTTGGTGTCGATCGTGACCCGGCAGCGCCGCGACGCGCGCACCGGGCGCGTTTGCACCGCGGCGTACGGCCGGGGATTGAGTGCGAGCAGTTGCGGGCGCTCCCCGGCCAGCCGGTCGAGCGGCCGGGTCTTCGTTTCACCGTGCTCGCGCACGTTGGCGATTGTCTCCAGCCACAGCTTCACCGCCGGGTTCAGTTCCTCGAAGCGCGTGAGCTGTCGGCCGCCGAGGAAGCTCTTCTTCACGTACGAAACGGCGTTCTCGACGATCCCCTTCGACTGGGGATGGCCCGGACCACAGGCCTTGATCCGGAACCCGTAGTGGCGGGCAAAATCGAGGTACTGCGCATTGTAGACCGGCTCTGCTCCGGCGACATGCGAGAGCACCGCGGTCTTGCAGTTGTCGACCATCACCTCCTGCGGCACGCCGCCGAGCTGCTCGAACGCCCGCTGGTGGCACCCGAGGAACCATTCCTGGCTTTGGCCGAGCGTAAACTCCACGTAGAGCCACCGGCTGTAACCGAGCACCAGCACGAAGAAGCTGAGCGCTCGCCGCGTGCCGTCGACTTCCACCGCCCCGAAGCTGCCCCAGTCGACCTGCGCACACTGGCCTGGGGCAAACTTCAAGGTCAGGAACGCCTCCGTCCGGTTCGGTCGGATCCGCCGCACGTAGTCCTTCACGATCGAGTAGCCACCATCGTAGCCCTGCTCCTTCAGCTTGTGCCACACCTGCATGGCCGAAAGCGGATACGCTTCCACGAAGCGTACGATCGCCGCACGGTACGCATCGAGCTTGGAGCGGCGTGGCCGTTGCGCGCCGCGACTGCGCTCGTAACGCTCGCGCTCCAGCCAGGCACTCACCGTCTGCCGGTGCAGGCCCAGCTCCGTGGCGATCTGCGTCGCGTTTTTTCCGGCCCCCGCGGCGGCCTTGATCTGGCAGTAACGTTCGTAGCCGATCACGACGCCACCTCCAATCCGAGCACCTGATACAGCGGCGGCTCGTACGCGATCACGCCGATGGCGACGAGCTGCCGCCGGGCCTCGGCGACCGACTCCTCGTGCAGCGACAATAGCCGTGCGAGCGTTCGATCCGCATAGTAGCTCACCCCGTGTTCGTCCCCGACGGTGACCAGCACCAGGTACAGCGCCCACGCCGGCGCCGAGGCCTTCATCAGGTAGTTTCCGCGGATGAGGCGGTGGTCCACCCAGCTAAACTGGCGCGGCACGCGCCGCACCCGATCTGTTGCGATTAAGTGTTTTTCCATAGGCGGGCCGCGGCACGTCGGTGCCCAATACGGCCCGCCCCCGGGAGTGCAGCCGGCGGGTCATCTCGGCGATGTCCTCTTGTAAGACACTTCCGGCGAGATGGGCGATAAGCCCCACCACCACCGGCGATTGCGACCCCAAGACATCTTGTAAGACAGGCGCGTCGTCTTGGTTTGCACTCCCCTGATCCGCTGGCACTTGCACCTTTGAGGTCTCTTGTAAGACAACGCGCACCTTCCGCTGGCGCTTTTTCCAATAGCCTGGGTGCGCCGCCTGCCACGCCCGTACCCGAGCCGCGTTGTCCGACCCGCGGAAGTAATCCGCGTTGCCGGGCTGCTTCAGCCATCGACTCTGGCTGTCAACCTTGCTCGCCTTGCGGCACGGTGTCTTGCGGCAATACCGCTGCCGCCCGCGATTGCGCGCGTCGACCGGGAACAACTCTCCGCAGTGCTGGCACTTGCACGACCCCTTTGGATGCATCGCCTCACAGCTTCGCCAGCTTTGGCGCTCCCGACCACGCCTTCAGCACTCGTACTCAGCTTTCGCTTACCGGGGGAAGAAAAACCACCCACGGAAGAAGACTTCTACGGTTCGTTACCGGAAGAAAAGCGACCGAAGAAAAGACGGATTCTTACCCGCCAGAATACGATGACTTCCTACTCGCCGCTGACAAACTACCTCTATCGCGCCCACGTCAGTCCCTACCGGGCGACCTCGGCTGTCGTAAATGGTGACGCGTTGACCGTGTACCTCTCTGACGGCCGTGTGCGGGTGTTCTCTCTCCTGCCGAACCAGAATCCCGTCCTGCGTTATACCCGTTGAAAACGCGGCGAGGCAATCGGCCCTTGTCCGCATCGGGCATTATTGGTATGCTCAACAATCTTACCCATATCTATTCCTTTCATCCCGGCATGATCGCCAAACTTTCCCGTCCACCCCTAGCGCGGATGATGCGGATACACGACGGCCTGCAACAAAACAGTTTCCCAAACTGTTCGACACTGGCCCGCGAGATTGAAGTCACCGTCAAAACGATCCAGCGCGACATTGAATTCATGCGCGACCAACTCGGGTTGCCCATAGAGTATGACTCCAGTCGCAAGGGCTACGGTTACACCGAGAAAGTCGCCGGCTTCCCAACGGTGCGGGTGAGTGAGGGCGAACTGATGGCCTTGCTGGTGGCGGGGAAGGCGCTGGCGCAATACCGGGGCACACCCTACCAGCAGCAGCTTAAGGCCGCGTTCGCGAAACTCGCTGCCGGGCTCGATGGCACCATCAGTTTTACACCAGGAGTTGGCTTGGCGACTATGTCGTTTGGCGGCATTGGGCAAGCGGAAGCAGATCTCGCAGTCTTTGATCCGCTGAGCCGGGCCGTGGCCAATCGCCGGGAAATCGAATTCGATTACCGCAAGCCAGGCTCGGTCCGTCCATCCCGTCGTCACATCCAACCCTATCACTTGGCCTACCGTGACAATCTTTGCTACGTGATCGGTCGCGATGTTGCCAAGAAAGCGTTGCGGCAGTTTGCGCTACCGCGAATGAGCAAAATCGCAGTGCGGAAGGAGAGATTTCTTGTGCCGGCTGATTTTTCGCCGGAGGAACACTTCAAGAGCGCGTTCGGGGCACAGGGGGGCACCGGCGACTATCAGATTCGTATCCGCTTCGATGCCTCGGCCGCATTCTATATCCGCGAGCGCCGCTGGCATCCAACACAGGAGCTGACGAAGTTGCCCAATGGAGGTGTGGAGTTGTCGCTCCGCCTCGCCACGCTGGATGAAGTTGAACGCTGGGTTCTGAGTTGGGGCGCGCACGCCGTTGTATTGGAGCCGGGGCAACTCGCTCATCGGGTCCACGCGATCGTTAGCCAGATGCTCAAATATTACCACATTGTTTCTCTATGACGGTACTTCAAAAGCTCAACGCTATTTATCCTCAGCCGCCTGGGCAGGACGAGATTGGCCACATCCCGGCAGCCTACATTTGTGCTGCGGCGGCGCTTTGTGAGTCCGGGCCGCTCAAAGAGAGCGCGGAGCAAATCCTAGCTGATCCCAAGCACGCTTGGCGCAAAACTCTCGGTCGAGATGATGTCTCGCGTATCTGCCGAGATACCCAAGTTGATCCTCTTGTGGCCTTCTGTTGTTGCATGGCGTGGGGACTTCAATGGTCGGCAAGTGGTTTCGATAGCTTCCATAGGGCATTGCGGAATAGTGAAAGATTATCCCTTGAGCTACAGAGTCTAAGAGATGGAACCGAGTCGCGCCAGAATGCCTTTCTAAACTTTTCCAAACCAAAACTAGGTAAGATCGACGGCTTGGAGTTCGCGTATTTCACCAAACTTCTTTATTTCTTTATGCCGGCGGATAAGCGGGGATATATTTTCGACCAGTGGACTGCTAAATCTGTATATAGACTCAACCCCAACATAGGCATTAGGTTTCCGGCAAACGACCCGAGAAAGTATCCATCGAAGCCCAGCGCCGAAGTCTACGAACAATACTGTGCATACATAGAGGAACTCGCGAACGCTTTGAAACAGCCGTGGACACCAGACAAAGTAGAGATAGCACTGTTCAAATGGCGTGAATAAAATATTCAGGTTTGGGCTTCGCAGTAGGTTTACTTCACCAGCAAAGACAGGGAAGCGTTTGGCTCCGACCAAGCAGTGGCATTGCCCGCCAGCGCTTGCAGATCGCGCACGCAAGTTTCTCGCAACTTTAGTTCGTTGCCGCCGGCGGCCAGTTCACCGGGTTTGCTGATTCGCACCTCACGGGAGAGAACTCCTACGTCGTAACGGGGCATGGTTTCGTGATTTATATATTCTTTCTGGAGAATAGAGTGAACGTCACGTTAGCTTCCAACATCTAGACTTAGGGCATGATGAAAGTTCCCACCGGAAGCGAGGCACGATGCGCCGCACAGGGCCTTCCCCGTAAGGTGGTGCAGCGAAGCTGCAGACCGGACAACCGACAATCGCAGGGGAAGGGTGAAACGCGACTGCGATTCATATCAACGGAGCGTTTCAGTAGCCGAGTTCGATTCGGCTTACCATTTCCTCGGGCAAGTCGGTTGCTCGGAACGCCTCGACACAGGCGCTCAGATCGTAAAGCACGCGATGGAAGACCGCACCGAGCGTGACGGTATCGAACAACAGGTATTGTGCCCGCTGATCGGCTTGATGGGACGGCGTGCGGGGATTGCCGACGCTTCCTGGATTGAGCGCGTAACGGCGATGGCGGTTGAGCCGGATCTCTTGGTTAAGCGCAGTCACGATGAACTGGTCGCGACGTTCCTCCCAGTATCCGGCTTGATGCGTGTGGCCAAAGAAGGAAACCGGACTCGGTTGCCGTGAGAAGGAGTCGGACGCGGATGAACTGTCGCCAAGATACGGCCATAACGCTGGCCGACTAAAGGAGCTGTGGACCAGAGCCACGCCGTGGGCGCCCGCGACGAGAGGAAGTTGTCGCAACCAAACCCGTTCTTCGACGGACAACGCCGCACGCGCATGCTTCAATCCGGGGATCACCGTGGGTGAGACCGCCAATCGCGACCATGCCACCGGTCGCACGGCCCAGGCGTCGTGATTTCCCAAGACAGCGGTGGCCGCCAGTTGCCGGATGGTTCGCACACACTCCGCCGGTCGCGGACCATAGCCGACTATGTCGCCGAGGCAGAGAAAATGCCGTGCACCATGTCGGCGCGCGTCGCTGACCACCGCCTCCAGCGCGGGCAGATTGGCATGAATGTCAGAGATGATCGCCAGTTTCACGTGGAGCTGCCCGTTCAGTCAGTCTCACGAGGATCGTCATCCCCCAAGTCGGGCTCATAGCACTCCGACTGACACAGGCTGCGGTTCCACAAGAGCAGAATGCCACGTTCGACACAGGACCACGTGAAGCGGGCAACCTCGGAGGGTGAAACCAGAAAGTCACAGCAGGAGATGCCTCGTAGGGCTGGCAATTCCAGCGCAAACCAGGGGAGCTGGCGGAGCGGGCCCCCGCGTTGCCTCACGGTGAATCTTACCTGCGGACCTCGTTGCCTCGGCTGAAATCTTACCAAAGAGCGTTGGTTGCCGCACCGGGCATCTTACCGTGCGGCAATGGAACCCAAAATCACCAAGGCGGCACGAGATGAGTTGGCGCGAGCAGTCCGGGAGCGTTATCGGTCGGCGACGGGCAAGGACAGAAAGCGAATGTTGGGCGAGTTTATCGCGGTGAGCGGATACCACCCGAAATACGCGATTGATATATTGAACCGGGATGAATCGGGGCCGAAGCCGCCGCAGAGACGCAATCGACCACGGCTCTACGACGAGGCGGCTCGGCAGACATTGATCGTGTTGTGGGAGGCGTCCGATCGGGTCTGCGGAAAGCGGCTGAAGCCGTTGTTGAGAATCCTGCTGCCGTCGTTGGAGCGGCATGGACATCTTCGCCTCGACGAGACGATTCGAACGAAGGTCCTCGCGATGAGCGTCGCAACGATCGACCGTTTTCTGCGGGTGCCTAAAGCGGCGATGGGAGCAAAGAAGCCACGTCGTGTGGTGCCAGAGATCCGTAGACGCATTCCGATTCGAACTTTCGCCGATTGGCATGAGCCGCCGCCCGGCAGCATGGAGATGGATTTGGTCGCCCACTGCGGTGACGTTAATCGCGGCAGTTATGTTCACAGTCTGGTGCTAACCGACATCGCCAGCGCTTGGACGGAATGCACGCCGCTGGTGGTGCGAGAAAAGACGTTGCTGACCGAAACCTTGGAACGAGTGCGCGTCAGTCTTCCATTTCCGTTGCGAGCGCTGGACGTCGACAACGGGAGCGAGTTTGTGAACGAGACCCTGATCGAATATTGCATTAGCCACGGAATCGAACTGACCCGGTCTCGCCCGTATCGGAAAAATGACCAGGCGTGGATCGAACAGAAGAACGGCGCCGTCGTGCGCCGGATGATTGGCTACCGGCGATTCGAAGGCATTGCCGCGGCACAGGCGCTCGCGCGTCTTTACGCGGCGTCGCGGTTCTTCGTAAACTTTTTCCAACCATCCTTCAAACTGGCGGAGAAGACACGGTCCGGAGCACAGGTGACGAAACGGTATCATGCGCCACAAACACCCTGTGAGCGATTGCTCGGCTGTGAAATAATCTCCGAGGCGATGAAAGCGCGACTGCGAGAAGTTTGCGAGGCATTAGACCCGCTCCAACTGCTCGAAGAGATCAGGGCGATGCAGAGCCACTTGGTGGTGCTTGCCAGCGGCGGACAACCTTATGAGCCCAGCACGAACGAGGTGAACCTGGCCAACTTCCTCGCCGGCTTGTCGAGCGCCTGGCGCGCCGGCGAGATCAGGCCGACGCACTCCCGAGAGTCGGGACCTCCGCATTATCTGCGACGCATCCAGATTGTCGCGCCACCGCCGGCGGTCACGATCGACAACCAATCACCACCAGTCGTGACGATCGTTCAGCCAGATCCACCTGTTCCAATGGCTCCGACGCAAAAGCCCAGCCACTCCATCCAACCGGTCGTCACGGCCGACAGCGTTTCGCCATCAGCGGTGCCTATAGCTCGCCGCATTAATCGCCCGCACGCGTTTAGGTCCATTTGGCCCGACATTGCCCGACGGCTCGAAGTCCGCCCAAATCTCAACGGATCCGAGTTGCTGGATCAGCTGCGAACGGAATATCCGGGCCGCTACGCGCTCGGCCAACGCAACGCCTTGCTCCGCCTCCTCAAGATCTGGCGCACGGGAGCCGCGGCGCGGGGAATCGTCATCGGGCCGTTGCAATATCGTCGCTCCGGCCGCTCGCGCACCTACCGCACCCGCCTCGATCCCTTCGAAGCGAACTGGCCAGAAATGTGCCTGCATCTCGACACCGACCCCGATCAAACCGGGCGCGAACTCTTCACCGAGTTCCAATCGCGATATCCTGACCGATACCGGCCCGGCCAAATCCGCACGCTACAGCGGCGTCTTCAAGCATGGCGCAAACAGGCAGCCCGACGACTTGTCTTCGGTGTGCAGGATCGCTCTCTGTCGATCGACTCGTCCACCACGCCACCATCCTCGAGTTCACCGGCGAAAGTGTCCG
The DNA here is from genome assembly GCA_963705935.1 of uncultured Verrucomicrobiae bacterium. Lineage (GTDB taxonomy): Bacteria > Verrucomicrobiota > Verrucomicrobiia > Opitutales > Opitutaceae > Opitutus. Next base: position 3,028,324 of record OY970130.1, read on the forward strand.
CGCCGGCGCCGCGAAGCTCCGGCAACAGTAGCTCGTAAGTTACGAGGTGGGGGGAGGAGGGGCTGCGCCCCTCGCTCCCCCCACACCCCCCTCCTCCCCGATTCTTTGGAATCTTCTTCGGACCCGGACTGGTGGGGAGCTTCGCTCCCTGCCTCGGTAAGATCTGACGTGAGGCATCCGGTAAGATAATTACGTGAGGCAATACGACGAGAGCGGGTTACCTTCGGCGTGCAGCCAGCGTAGAGATCTCAGGTGTCGAAAGGTGGACGGCCAGTCCGTCAGCAGATTGTTGTCTACGCGGAGATCGATCAGGTTCTCCAATTTGCCGAGGTAGGGAGGCAATGAACGCAGGCGGTTACGTGAAAGTGTTAGCCGGAGCAATTGCCGGCACATGCCGATGCTGGGCGGGAGGAGGGTAAGTTCGTTGCCGAGTATGAGCCGGCGCAGGCATGGGAGCCGGCCAATGCGGACCGTCACCGCCTCCAAGCACCCGCCATAGATACTCAGGCTGCGCAGATGCTTCAGTTCGCACAATCTGTCGGAAATATGGCGGACTGGGTTTTCACCCAGGTCCAATGACTCCAATTGTGCGAGACCGTCTATCGCGTCTGGAACCTTCACGATCCGGTTCCCGAGCAGGTTAAGATGACGGAGCTCATGCAGCCGGGTGATTTCTGCGGGAATCTGCGTGAAGCGATTCATAGTCCCGTCGATAGACGTCAGGCTCGTCGGCGGAGGGGTGGCAAATGGCCAGCGCGCCAGATCCCGTGCGCCTATATCGAGTCGCCCAGATGCGGAATCAAGGCAGTGACCGTAGTCGAGCGGCGGCCGGGAGTGTTCAGGGTTGGTATTGTTCACTCCATGAGCATACGCGCCAAGTCGGACATGCTTGTCCGAGGTATTACTCCGGACGGCAAGCTGCCGCAAAACAGCCAGCTCTACTCCGCCACTTTCGCGTGCAAGGAAGCCACGGCACCTCTGGCGTGGCGCTGCATCATGAACCAGTACCTCGGGCACATGCCGGACGCGCCGCCCGAACGGCATTTTCATGCCCCCGGCCTCATGCCCCGCCAATTCCCGTGGCTTTGTGGGTTCCTCGAGTCCGACGCTCACAAACTCTTGGACGAGGAGTGGCGGTTGCTGCTGCAGGTCGCCTGGTCAGCCGCTCTGGAAGTGTTGCGACGATGTGAGGCAGCGGTGAAGCGGATCGAGAGTCAGGGGATCCAACTCGTGCCTGATCCTGATCGTTACCTCGAACTGGAGAAGTGGGACTAGCGTCTTCACGCGGCTTACGTCGGGTACGCGACAAACTGCCCGCCCATGGTTCGGAGTTCACTCCGGCCGCCATCTTGAGGGCATGCCGAATACGCTAAGCCAAAGTCAGACCGCGGCCCTTGAAACACTGGTGCTGCTCGGCCGTCTCTTCTTCGGCGGATCTCCGAAAGATCAGGCGGATCGTCCGCTTCAGCTAAGGCTGTTCCCGTTGCTCGCGGGCCCGACAGGGGTCGGCAAGAGCTTCCTGGTCCACCAGGCCGCGAAGGCGCTCTACGCGGACTACTTTCGGCTGACCCGCGGAGATTGGATCGTCGTTGGATCCCGTGCCGGGCGACCGACAACCTGGCAGATCATCGACCGAGCGCTCCGACGCGACATGGTGCTCTTGCACATCGACGAACTGGACAAGTTCCAAATCGATTTCCGCGCCCAAGAGTGGTCGGCGACCATGGCCGCGGATCTCTGGTCGGTGCTGGACCTCCAGCTACCATTCCATGAGTATTGGGCTCAGCTGGAGCCGGACGCGAAGTTGAAGACGACGCCCGCCAAATTGGCGAGGCGTGTTCGAAAGTCCCTGTGGGTCGTTGGGTCCGGAACCTGGCAGGCCGTTTTCGATGGCGCTCGCAAGATGCGAATGGGCTTCGATACAAGCCCCGGTGAGTCCGTCGACATCGAAGCCCTGGCCAACGCCAAACTGATTTCGCCTGAGCTGCTGCATCGCTTCAACAGTGACGTGCTATTTCTGCGCTACCCGGACCAGATCGAGACCGAGCGATTGCTAGAGGAAATGGGGATAAGCGGTTTGGCGCGAAAACTCGGCATGCGCGTATCCACAAAAGACGTCAACTGGTCTCATGGCGGCGTCCGAGTGCTTGAGTCGCTACTAACGCGACTGACTGTGGAGGACTATCGGCGGAAGTCGCAGGTCGTCCCGCGTCCCGTGAGCATTCCAGCCGAAGAAGCTCCAACAATCGTGCGCCAGCTTGGGTCATGAAAATTCTTCACGTTTCCGATCTACACGCCAACGAGCGGTGGTTTCAGTGGGTCGTGTCGGTCAGTCCACGATTTGACCTCGTTTGCATGACCGGGGATCTGCTGGACCTGAACTCGCAGCGAGCCGTCGGCAATCAAGTCGACACTGTCATCGCTCACCTGCGTGCAATCCGCTCAAGTCTGGTCGCAGTTTGTAGCGGCAATCACGATAGCCTGCCCGGAGACACCCAAAGGCTACATCAGGCGCGGTGGCTCAAAGAAATTCGAAGTCCCAATATCCTCGTCGATGGCGACAGACTGGAGTGTGGAGATGCCACCTTCGAGTGCATTGGTTGGAATGCGCCCCTGCCCAAGGCGAAGGCGAACAGCATTTGGTTGATTCATGCCCCGCCTGACGGGATTGGTACGGCGATCGCCCGGGGAGGCGCCGGTTTTGGCGATCTCTATCTGGCCGAATGCTGTCGTTTTGGGAGCGGGCCGGCTTTGGCCTTGTCCGGCCACGTTCACGATCCGGTGTCCTGGCACGCGAGGAGCGGCGCCACATGGAGTCTCAATCCGGGCTTTGCGTCTGGAGCTGCATGTCCCAACCACATCGTGGTCGACCTTGGTCGCGGAAGTGCGACCCGAAATGCCCTTGCCGGCGAAGGAGACGTAGTTCGGTTGCGGAGCGCGACTCGCGGCTAGCCTTTCGTCGACGTAAACCGTGAGCAGCCCGCAAAGAGGCGCGCGTGGCTCACCCTTTACCTTTTTTGAGCCTCCGCTCTGAAAACTACGTGGGAAACTACGGGTTTGGTTGCCCGTAGTTGGGCATTGTTGCACAATGTTGCAGTTTTCGACCGGCAGCCGCTAAACTCACGCAAGTTGCTCAACAAAAAGCCCTCCCGAGCAGTGGGAGGGCTTTAAATTGGGTGCAGGGGTTGGATTTGAACCAACAACCTTCAGGTTATGAGAGTGAAGACCTGCATGGGTCCATCAACAATTTACGCCCGCCGAACGCCCTGTTGTGGCAGAACTGTGGCAGGTGCCGAGGTTGGGTTCACATCGATCCGCCTCAGTTCGGGCATGGTCGCCATCTCCGTGGACGCTAACGATTCGAATTCGCTGATTGGACGACGGGCACACAGCAACTTGAGAGGCCACCGGCACGTTGCCGAAGCGAGAGTGCCACTTCCCATCGCAAGATCGATTAAGGTCAATTCATCCTCGGACATATTACCAGCGGGCCGCGTCAGCCGGACCAAGGAAGTGAGATGCTGGCCAGTCTGGCGGAGAAGTCTTCCCATCTCGGCACGTCCACGTCCTTCACAAAGGCTACTAGCCCGCGGAGGTGATTGCAGAACCCGTAAGCGGAATCAAAGCACTCATGGCTCGCAACGGCTTCAATTCCGAATTTCGCCGCCGCATGAAGATGCCGATCAATTCGCCTGTACATCGCTTTCGACAGCCGTGGCTCGGGGCCGTCTACCAGGAGTCCGAGGACGACCTTCCTTGAACCAGGCCCCGCGATGCGGCTCTTTTCGGTGTTTTCGATGAACCCCGATCTTCGGATTTGTCCTACGATTTCCCGGTGAATGCTCCCAATCGTTCCTGCTGGATCCTCCGGAGCGGAGAACGAAAGGTCGTCAGCATATCGCGTGTACAAGAGCCCGTTGTTCCGGGCTAATGCGGCTAAATTTGTATCGAGCCGGGAAGCGGCCAAATTCGCCAACATCGGACTCGTCGGGGCTCCCTGTGGCAATACTCCGACAATTCCTCCTTCGAACGCGTACGGCAATCGTGTTAAGTCTCCTTCATCGTTAAACTTGCGACGGTGGCGCAGTTCTCGCCACAAAAGTCGCTTCAAATGCCGCGGGAGATGGGTGGTCGTACACAGCCGCGCCAGCTCAAATGATAGTAATTCTCTATAACCGGCGGCACGAAAGACACGATATACGTCGATTTCGGTGACATCGTAGAAGAAGTCTTTTAAATCATACTGAAATAGCCAACGGGCATTGCAGTGCTTTGCCGCACAGGCACGGATGCCTCCCCTGGGGTGAAACGCGTAGGAGCACGGGTGCGGTGCCATCTTTTGTAAAACTTCCTCATTCAGGAACTTTTGAATGCGACTGAGTCCTCCCGTGACGGAATGGATAAACCGTCGGCCCCCACTCCTTTTTTTCACCGCGTACATCCGGTAATTAGCGGCCTCTCTCTTACGCCGCACAGTTTCCCGTAGAAGCTGCGGATCAATGCCGGTAATTTGGCTTAGGTGCCCGAGGTTAAAGATGACGGGCAAATCATGCTCCTCCAAACCGACCGCATAATCGCGCAGGGACCTGGCGGCGTCAGGACCGAGCTTCTGAGACGCTTGCGAAAATAAGAGGTGTGCTGACCAGGTTTCCATTCACTCAACCTTGGCCCCAGAGGGGCCATAGCTGTGCCCCCCCTCCCGAGCAATCGACGGACATTGGGGGGGTACAGTTAAGGACGGCGAAGCCGTCTTAGCGTCAGTTCTTACCAGAGGCATCTCTCCGATGCCCCCACCTCCCGACACAGATGCATCAGGAGGTTCTGCCCGAATCCTACCGGCATAGCCGGTCGGCCCAGGCGGCTGAACGGTTGCCCGGCCAGCACACCAAAACTTTGGAATATAGAGTGAGCGGTCATATGCTTGTCGCTTGTTACCGCGATTGGCCTTAAACAAGAAATTTCTCCCTACTAGTGTGAGGTGATTGCCGCTCGTGAGAAACCCGAGCGCTTTGCAACGTTCAAGCAGTTCGGTAACAATCGCGTGGTCGAGTCCGATCGCCTGCGAAAGCGAGTATTCCTTGCGTCGCCCTCCATTGATTGCGGAGAGAATCTGAAGCATCGGACTATCTAGCGTAAACATGCCGCCGACGGGTTCCGATGCTCCATTATCGAGCAATCGGGGCAACCATTGTGGGACGGAACGGAAAGGGAATAGCGGCGACCACTTTGGCCCGCTAAACCAAAACATGCCGGGTATGTTGTTAGGGACGCTGTGGTAAAAAACAAAATTCGACATTGTGCCACCATAGCCGCGCCGCGCAAACTTGGGGATCTTGATCGAGTCGCAAAGGTCTAGAATCTGCGGGGCGTGTTCGCCCCAGCGGGCATGCCGCGATCCAGCATTGTAGACAATCTCCCCGCGAAAAAAAACTTTGGAAGACTTCGGGTACTTCCTTAGCCCATGGTCCGAACCCGGGATCGACTCTAATATTGATGCTTCCGCTTCGGTACTGCGGGCGTACGCGACAATGTGCAGCCGAATGCAGCCGAGACTCCATCGACTAAGGAATGTTTTGTTTGCCATCATCCGCTCGATAAACGAGCGAACGCGGTCACCACTCCCGATTGAATCATCAAGGATGACCGCATGAAACAGCCTGGCCTTTTTTATGGTATGAATAGACGGGTGGTCTAGATACCGTCCGTTGTCGGCTTTGACGAGCTGGGCAATGACTGACTGCACCAAATCCTCACTTCCTAGAGAAGTGGCGGGGCGAGCTTCAACAATGCCTTTGTCATCCCAGAGCGACTTCGGGGGTTCCTTTTCTCGATCTGCGGCACTTTTTTTCGGCTCGGATTGCGTTGCTGGTAAATTCGGTTCCGGTGCGTTTAACGATTCAGTTTCATCGAACTTACGTGCGGCGTAGACTCCCAAGGCAGGTATTTTTAAGTCCAGCAACGTTCCTTTCAACCATTCTGAATACTCGTCCCGTGACACAAATTTCAACTTCGCGAGCATTGAAAGCGCTGTGGGCTGGTTACCTGGTGGAAATTGGGTAAGCCACGTTTGGATCTCTGGAGATCCTTCAATCGCTGCGAAGGATAGTTGACGTGGCATGGACGATGAACCTACGGCTATCACGTATGGCACGGTGGCGTCAACCGCTCACGGAAACGTGCAACTGCTTTTTGATCGCGTGGTACGCTGAAATTCCTGATTATCTAGCGATGAGCGAGAATTCGGCTGGATCCACAAATCAAGGGAGCATTGCGGGCGGCGTTCTGATTATTGGATCTCTTTTCTGGGATCCGCATGTCGCGAGGGCCAAGTGGCGCCAGGAATGTTTGGATCTGCCGGGAGCTACGGCCGTACGTGCACCGATTCGGTATTCACGGATGTCATCGACCAGGAAAAACACGTATACGATGGTATTCAGCGGCAACAGCCCTGACGGGTGGGCCATTTTCGTTCCGTTCATCAAAGGGATATCAGACTTTGGTGAGCTGACGAATCAGGCCCGGGCACTGTGGGTTGCGGAATCCAACGGCGTTTCGCCACCAAACGCAATTTCTGCGAAATGGGGGTGTGTCGGCGCTGTGTTCCGATCGGGCGGAAAGGCGGAAGGTTTCAGGAGCGATTGGGAAAAAGTCTTTCGCCAACAGAAGAAACCCGACATCGCGGGCTGTAACGAACATGGCGCGTTGACGATTTCTTGGCCAACGCGACAGAATTTCGATCCGATTGCGACCGACGTGATCCTCGCGACCTCCAACAATACAGGCAACGCAACACCATCGGCAGTCGAAATCGCGGACGCTTGGATAGAGCGAGGAGCGGAAGATTACTTCTTCAACAACGTGGCCCACGACATCCGCACCTCACAAGATTTGGACATTTGGAAAAGGATTGAGATCGCGGGGCCAGATTTTTTACGGAATCCCAAATACTCCGCCGCCATCGCTACGTTGAAAAAGGAAGTTTCGCCGAAAAACGGCCCGTCCCTATTGTAGGAGACAGCTGATTCTTTGCACGTAGTACTAACCGGATCTTCAGGATCGTCTCGTTCTGAAGCTGGCGCACGCGCTCCCGCGTGATTCCGAGCAATGCCGCCACGGTCGCGAGAGTCGTTTTGCCTTTCCCAGCGCGAGTGCCGCTACTGCTGCTGCTGAAGTCGACAGGTAAACCGTCTTTCCCGTAAACGTCGTCGATCTCACAAGCCGTTAGCTGAATCTCAGGAAAGAGGCTGTGGAAGATCAGCCGTTGCCGCGAGGTGCATCGCGTCAGCAGCACATGGCGGATCGTCTCAATTTGCTCCGACATTTCTGCCGCAGCGGGAATCGAACGTTCGTTGCACGGAAGTTGGAACGGCAATTCGTCCTCTGTTACGCCGGCGTCCACGCTGACGCACGGGCGCGGACCAGCCTGCGCGAGAAACCGCACCGCCTTTTTTGTGGAATCGCGAAGCCGGTGGCGACGAAGGAACTCGTCGCGGCCACCACCATTCGGGTCGAGGGATCTGAATTCGCGACAGATTAACCGAACCCTGAGTGGCACCTGCACCGTGCCTCCCTGGAGTCGCGCGACCTCAGTCTTGCACGACTCCGAAACCCATTTGCCCGCGAAGTGAGCAAACGGTTTTCCGAAAGTTGGCCGCCACCGCTGGACCGCAATTAGCAGCGCGTGGCGGCCGGCCGACTCGATGTCTTGCAGACCGTCAGCCCCCCGAATGCGTCCGAACCGTTTCCACCACGATCGGGCAATGACGCCGACGTAGGCTCCAAATGCGGTCACGATCTCAGCGAGTGCGGCGTCGCGCGCTGCGGGTGTAGGCGCCGCGTGGAATTCGCGGAGGGTTTGATGCTGCCACTCCACTGAAGGAGTGATCGTTTCGAATACGAATGAGGATGTCATCCGATCACGGTGACATCCTCGAATTGACCAAGCCATTCGTCGCGGGAATGGCTCTGGGCTGTAAGGCTACTCAGCAGTGACTGCCGTGATCGCCTTCTTTCCGCGTGGCCTGGATGCGATATCGTGCTCCAGGAGCTTATACCAAATGGCATTAAGATCCTCGTCCGGATCGCTCACGTCCTCATCGTTCCATGTGACGCGCTTTGCGCAGGCTTTTTCCCACTGCGTCTCAGTCACAACGTAGGGGTTGTTGTCCATGAGGAGGACGACAAGGTTCTCGTGACGGATCACGTCGAAACCACTATGGATTCTGTAGTCGCGGGAGTTGAAGAACTCACCTGCTTTGGTGCTTTTTTTCATTTTTGGAGTTCGGAGCTGGTAGAAGGGTCGAGTGATTTGGATTCCGTGTTAGGTCGCGTACTGGTTGGTTTCGAAACGATGAGCCTCGGCCGGCCGCGGCGAAACTGCGGCGGCGTGGTCCGCGACCCGACGTTCTGCCAGTCGTTGTCCCTCGCAACCGCCGATCGTGATCACCGCTTCGATGACGTCCGCTGGGAAGTTGCGCGCTTTCAATTCGGCGATTAGTGCGAGTCGCTCTGCCCGCGCTTCTGAACTGGGTGACGTCAGGCGAGAGGCGCACACACTGCCGCGCAGGCAATCAAGGAGATCCGGGTCGGTCAGATCGCGGATGTCTGGCTGCCAGGCGATATGTGCGAGATAACCGCTGTCTGGATCAGCTTCGTTTTGCGTGAGGTTTTGCGGCTCTTTAGGGAGCAAGTTGACGGCGGAATCGGCACGGTTGCCTTCCGCTGGGATGCTATGGGCATGGCTGATGGACGGCACGTGTGTGTCGGCCATCGCGATGAGTTCGGCTGTAGTCTGAAATGACATATCTGGAGGAGGTTGAGTTGCGGCGCCGGAGCGCCGGCCAGGGCGAACAGTGCGGATGCACAGGCCCGTCCCTCGGGTGGCTTGGCAAGCCATCGAGGCCTCCACCCAACGTCAGACTTAATGCCGACTCCCGGCTGGTGGTACCGGTTCGTACGCGCTTACGGCGCACTAGTTGTGGTAAAACAACGCTTTTGGCATCGGCACGCTTTCGCGGAAAGTTTAGTCTGAATTTCTGGTTTATTTAGTTGTCTTTTAGGCTAGTATCTCTAGTCGATAAGGAGAATTGATAAACCGACTGGTTTATGCCTTTGCGTCCTACACCAAGGAAACTAGTCTTATGTGCGCCAAAATAAACCAAGCCCTACTTGATGCGCCTCGTGGTGCGGTGCTTACGCTCCGATGGTTGAGAACACGGGGTGCCTCCACGAAGCTCGCCAACTACTACGTCAAATCCGGTTGGCTCCGCCGGATCGGAGAAGGCGCGTATTCGATTTCGGCTCAGCCACCCGATTGGCAAGGTGCCGTCTTCGGCCTACAGCAGCAGCATCCGAACCTCCATCCGGGCGGAAGAACGGCCCTGGAACTAGCCGGCCTTGCGCACTTCCTCACCTTCGGGCCGGAAGCGCCAATCTACCTCTACGGACCAACTGGAAAACGCCTGCCCAAGTGGTTTCGCGACCTTCCTTGGGCATCGCGGGTGCATCATGTGCCCACCACCTTCTTGCCGGCCGATCTCGGCCTCCGTGACCACGAAGCGGGCGGTTTCCTCGTGAGGATCTCGGCGCCGGAACGAGCGATTCTCGAACTCCTCCTCCAACTGCCACCCGATGAAGACGCCTATCGGCATGCCGATTTGCTATTTGAGAACCTAGGGACTTTGCGGGCCGATCTGGTGCAGCCACTCCTCACGGCGTGTTCGAGTGTCAAAGTAAAGCGGCTCTTCCTCCACTTTGCGGAGAAGCATGGCCATCCTTGGTTTCAAGGCCTCGACGCTTCTCAAGTTGACCTCGGTACAGGTAAACGGCTGTTCATCCGCGGCGGCCGTCTCGACCCGAAATACCTCATCACCGTGCCGGCAAACCGCGACGTACCCCCGGACGCTCCATGAAAGATACCTCGTTTTATCGCCAAGCAGACCTGCTCGTGCAGGTGATTCCCTTCGTGCACGCGGAGCCGTGCTTCGCATTGAAAGGCGGAACCGCGATCAACTTCTTCGTTCGCGATTTCCCGCGGCTTTCTGTCGACATCGACCTCGTCTATCTGCCGGTGCAGGACCGTCCGACCACGCTTGCCGGAATTGCCGACGCACTTCAGCGCATTGCCACCAAAATTCGGCGAGCAGTTCCAGGAGCACAAGTTCGCGAGCAAAAGTCTGCGAGCGATCAACTGGTCGTGAAACTCGTCGTTCGCAGCCGCGGGGGTGCCGAGGTGAAGATCGAACCCAACACGGTGCTCCGAGGAGTCCTTTACCCGACAGCGGATCGGACTTTGGTGCCGAAAGCTTCTGCCGAGTTCGGCCGATCTGCTGTAATGAGAGTGGTCTCGCTGGGAGACCTCTACGGCGGAAAATTATGTGCCGCTCTCGATCGACAGCATCCACGTGATCTTTTCGATGTGCACTGGCTGATACGCAATGAAGGCATCACGGATGAAATCCGGCGTGCATTCGTCGTTTTCCTTGCAAGCCACGACCGACCGATGAGCGAACTCCTGAAGCCAAACCGGAAGGATTTGAAACGAGTCTATGCCGACCAATTCGTAGGAATGACCATAGACCCGGTGCCGCTGGACCAATTGGAGGAAACCCGCGAGCAACTCATCACCCGCATCAACGCAGACCTCACCGCTGAAGAACGCGAGTTTCTCCTTTCAATGAAACGAATGGAGCCGAACTGGGCTCTGCTCCCAATAGCGGGGCTCGAACGACTCCCGGGACCGCAGTGGAAGCTCTACAACCTGCGGAAAATGAATGTGGCGAAACGTCAGCAAGCCGAAGAGCAATTGCGTCGAAGACTTGGTCTTTAGGAACTATAGTAGCAGTTGCATCCCGGTCAGGGTGGCGGCTCTATGCCGAGCTGAACTTCATTCTCAGCGCTGGCCCGCGGACTCATTGAGGCAGCAATCTCAAGCCCCTCCTGCGCGCCTGTCTCGGCGGCGGCATAAATCCTTTCCTTGGCTACGCCCCGCAAGACCAACTCATCGACGACCAACTGGCGGAAGTTTAGGTCGCGCATACTTGCGCCACCGTATCGTGCAAAACAGCACGATGCCTCTACTTCACCAAGCAGCTGTTCGTCGGTTGATACTTTGATCGCATCCAAATTGGCCTGATCGATCAGTTCATCGATTTGCGAATCGGGCCGGCCACGACGGACTAGCTCATCAATTAAGAATTTGGCGCGGGCATGGGCCACTTCATCCCATGGAACGTTGTATTTGTTTTCTGCTATATTCTGCCTGAGTTCCCAGAGCATTGCTGCTATAGTAGTGGCATCGTCAGTCTTAGGATATGACATATTAAAATGACCGTTGGAAATGTTATCGTTAGGTGGCGCGGCATATAGATGCGCGTCATTTTTAGGTGTCTCTTGACGAATCCTGTTGGGGTTTGCGTCGGTAAATCGCAATTGGGCCTCGCCGCAGTGGGCTCTTTTCGTAGCGGACAAACTCGACCTTATCCATCATTCCTCGGATTGCACCCCCGACGCAGCGAGGCTTCGGGATCGGACTTTTGTAACGCTGTTGGTAAATATCGTGAATGTTATAGGTGCTGAAGTCAGCACCTGTCTCGGCCATCTGAGCGATAATTATACGAATACGGTTTATAAGAAGCGGGTTTTTGATCATTGTTTCGGCGAATTTTAATCTCAGGAAAGTGCGTTCGTCGGCCAGGCGCTGACGCGACTCCACCAGTGATTGAGCCAGCGACGATGTGCATCGCGTTCGCTCGACGACAGGCGGGCAAAAGCCGCCTGCGTTCCCAAAGATTTGTCCGGCCAGAGGTGAAGCTGTTTTTCAAGACCAAGTTCGCCGGCAATGCGCTCAACCGTGTGGAGCGACAGAAGAGCGTATGACTGCCAACTCTCCTTTGAGTCGAAAACATCGGTGCGAAGTTCGACTCCGAGTTCGCGGGCGTGCGTCTGGATCCGCGTGATGTTCTCGGCGCGGACGTTGATCGGTTCGTGAAAAACAGTCGTGGGGCGAAGAGCCGCGATCGCGCTGAGTGTGGTCCGGAGATCGTCTTCGTCGCATTCCGCATACGTCGGGGCAACAGCAGCAAACACCGGAATGCCTACTTTTGCGGCCGCCCGCAGCGTCTCAAGACGAACCGAGGGGGCCGGCGCCTTGGGCTCGTAGATTTTGGCAAGGTCGTTGCGAAGCGTCGGAATGGACATGCCAAGTAGTACGCGATTGCCGAACGACGTGAGTAGATCGAAGTCCTCACGGACCAGAGGCGAACGTGTCAGGATACGCACATTGAGGCTCGAATGATCGCGGATGAGTTCGAGCGAGCGGCGAACGACGAAACGGAGGTGCTCTTGAAGTTTCGCCCGCTCTTGGGGATCAGGGTGGCGAATAATTTGGAATGCATCGGTGGTGGAGCAGAGTAAAACGGCGCGGTTGCCGTCGGGCTTCAGTCGATTGGCGGGTGTATTTTCCGCGGCGTGAAGAGAGCGGAGAAACACGTTCTCATCCCACGGGCGGACGAAAACGTAGTCCCCCCATTCAGAGTCAGGATCTTGAACGCCAAAGGTCGCCAGCTTCGGGCCAAGCTTGTTCGTGCTGGTGCTGGGCACGTAGCAAAACAGGCAACCGTGGCCGCAGCCCACGGTGACATTTAGCGCCCATTGAGAGAGGCTTTTATAGACGAAATTGTTCGGAGTGATCGCGCACGAAGGCTGTTTCCCCGTGGTCCATATACCGGAGAGCGGACGTTGATGTGTGTTAGATTGGAATGGCATTTCGAGTTAGTTGAGTTGCCGGTGATCCCCGCCGACAAGGACTCGGTAGGCACATCGCTGAGCGCGGGCCATGTCACCTGTTTGCCCAGCCGGGTGGCTGGCAGGTCTTCCACCTCGGCGCGGGACTAATGCTCGCTCCCGGGCGGTGGCCCCGGTTCATCCGCACTTAACGCGGACTGAGTCGCCTAGGTCCAAAGGACTACTCAAGCGACAAATCAGTTATCGGCGTGCCAGGCTCAAAAATTAGCAGAATCTGATCGACAACCGTAACAGTCTTACAACCAGCGTCTTGAAACAAGAAACGTGCTGGAAGCATCTTCGAACGGAGGCTTGTTACCTGAAAGCGTCGCGTCCGAAATAATGCCCTGTTTCAAGGACTTTTCGATAGTGGCAAAACACGCTCACCAGGGTTTGTTCCCATCCCGGACGGGAGGGGTGAAGGGGCGTGGGCGAAAGAAGTCCGAAAAGAAGCGCTCGGTCGAGGCAACAATCCGAACAGGAAACAAAGCCACAGCGCCGACCGTCGGCGCTGTGGCGAAAATCACCAAGGCGATTTCAACGATGGGCAGCGAGGCAACGCTCGATCCACCAGACCTGCCACCACGGGACGTGAAGCACCTCAGTTCTCTCTAGTCCCAGAGACTGTGCAAAGGCCAAAATACTCCACGCCGCTTTCGCGATGTCGGATCCAATTTCATAGCGGAATGCCTGAAGATCCCATAACATGTCCGCTGAAGACTCCGGGGAGCCGATCCATTCACTTGGGACGGTGACCACAGAGGTCTTTAGCTCGTAGATAAAATGGAACACTCGGACTGCATCGAATGATGGGTCCGCAAGCGCCGGAAGCGGGTAATCGCCGAGATAGTATAGCAGCTTCCACTGAGACGGTTGATAAAATGCCGCCGCCACCTCGAAGTCGGTCCGGAAATCCCGTATGACGCGGCGCATCGTCGATGTGACGGGGCGCCGCGCCTTGCGATTTACAGCGAGATCGTAAGCGTGGCCGCCGACGATTTTCAAGGGCGGCCGTGTTGGCAGTTGGACCACCCTGTCCCATTCCTCAACGGTCGTAGGAAATCGGGGTGCATCGTTGAGGTCCCAGGACTCGTTCGGATCGGCCGATCCGGGCTCGATGGTAAGCGAGGGCATGGGAAAACTATTCATTTGTTGAGACCTTGTCGTTGTTTGAACCGGCCTCGCGCACCAGTCGTGCCAGCTGCTCGGGGTCGAGATGCTGGAGTGACACAAACTGTGGTGGGACACTCGGCACGTCGGAGATCATTTCGCCGATGAGGCTGGCGTGACGCCGTTCCCAATTGATTGCCGAATTCGTGACGGCGAGATCGATGCTCAACGATCGCAGTCGTGGTCGATCTGCTGCGAAGACGTCGTCGCTGGTCCAGACGCAAACGACGTCATTCGGCAGTGCGAAGCGGATCATGACGGATTCAATCGCTCCCGATTCAGTGAATTTGGTCGTGGCGTCGAACGCAGCGCCGGTTGCAAGGAACGTCGCAACTGCCGCGGCCCCGATGTCAGCGATTAGAATCGCTGACAAATGTGGTCGAGCTTGTAACAAGTCCGGGACATGAGTCCGGGGGACGAACAGGATCGGACTGGCCGATCCTGGATCTGAAATGAGAAGAACGTCGCCGTTTGTTGAAACGACGGCGCGAGGTTTTGAGGCGGAACTATCCATTGGTTTGGTGGTTTGAGTGCAGCAAAAGCGCTGCAAGCGCCGAACCCCGAGGAAAGAGGAGTGCGGCGGGCCGAAGGGCCGTCGCGCTCCTGTTTTCAGCGGAGCACATCACGCGCCCACTCGACCACAAACCCACTATCAACAGTGCGGTGTGCGTGACATTGTCACGACATGTCCAGTTCGTCTGGAGCCGGTTGCCCGGCTCGCCAGGCGGCATAGTCTCCGACGTCAGTAGCCATCCTGCCCTTCTGTCGGTTCACCGGTCACCACAGGGCTGGTGCACCTACGTTCTGCAAGAAAAACGGCTCACGGGTGGCGCTCCTCTTTAGGCAAGTCCCGGATGCGAAGGCCCCGGAGTTTCTCGATTCGGTAGATCGAATTCGCCGTTTCCAAGCGCTCCCCATTGAGCGCGATCACAGGCGAACTTTCGAAAAGGCCTTCGACCTGATTCCCGTTCCGATTGAAACGCCGAACGAGAACGTGCTGACCGATTCGAATAGGAAGCATGAGGTCGCCTTCGAGCCAATATCCAAGCGGCAATGATGCCGAGTTTGCCTGGCCTTGTTGATATGAAGACCAAAGGCCGGAGGATATGACGGGCGAATCTGGAATTGCGATTTTAGTGAGGCGAATCCGTGGCACGTGCGAGTTGGTCGAGGAATGACTCGATACGCTGCTTCAGATGCTCGGGGCCATACGCTGCGAACATGTGCTCGATAGCGTCGGCGCTGACGATCGCCGTGTCGGCCAGCTGGACTGTGATTCCGACATCGATGCAGGCTTGGCAGATCTCATTGCGAGCCACGGTGTCGTCGCGGTTGACCCGAACCCCGAGTGCCGCAATGCGCGGATATTGAGATCGGCCGCGGAGGAGCACTCCACGAACGCCGTATTGCTGCGCAACAAACCGGCGCGTCAAATAGTCCATGAATTTGCGGGCTAGTTAGGAACGCAGGTCAATGGGCACCAGCTGAACGAATTGATCGATGTTCGGGCTCTTGGAGCGTAGGCGCCGCGCCGCATCGCGGATGCTTTTCTTCACGTCACCAATGCGGCTGGAGCGACAGGTAGCTTTTGAAGCGTCAATCAGTCCGCCGGAATACGCGCGAGTCTGTGGGTTGAATACAACCCATCCGACGATCGCGCCCTCCCACGGAGAACGGGCGACTACGCGACCGTTCTCCGATCCGTAAAGCATCGTGCCGTGGCGGCGAGCTTCGTCGCGAGCGGCCTTCGCGGCCTTCCGCAGCCCTCTGCCTACGGACCTCGCGAAGTCGCTGGGCTGAGCTTCGGTTTTTCCCGGGTTGCAGCTCATGGCGGGTTAGTTGCAGCTCAATGCTGCCGCCGACTTCACCAGCGACGGGATCGCCTCGGAAAAAACGAAGTAGCGAGCTTCACCGTCGGCCATGTTCAGGTAGATGAGCGCAGTCCACGCTGGCGAACGGCCGTTAACGAGCGACAGGTAGAGAGACATCTGGCGCAGGTCGCGCTGCCGTGGGACGTCAGGCAAATCCGCGACAACCTTAATCTCAATGTGCCCGACGCCGCGAGGGCCATTAGCGCGCAAATCCACACGTCCTGTGATGCCAGAGCGGTTGACGACCACTTCGGGGATTAGGCGCTCCGCCCCAAGTGTGGCTGCCGCGTTGCGAATCGAGGCGAGCACCGGCCAGAGGCGCTGGTATCGTGGCGAAAGATGAGGACGGTTGAGGTGCAGCAATCTAAGTCCCGCGTGAAGCTGGACACCATCGAGGAAAGGGTCGCCAATCCCAATTCCCGACGGGAAGTTGAATGAGCCCTCTCGGTCGGGTGCGGCCGAGACGGTGGTTGTAGTGTTACGAGTGAGAAGCTCGGTGACGTTCATGGTGATGAGTAGTTTTTTTTGCGTGATAGGGATCACGAGCTGGACATGTCGAAATCTGAAACTTGCCAATCTGTCAAGTTGACATTCTGGCAATTCCATTAAGCCTGCTAGGCCATGCCACGACGCCTCCGAACGCCAACTCCTCTCGCCCGTAAAGCCATTGAGCAAATCGTCAGCAACTGCTTCGACGGATCTCAAGTCGCGCTCGCCAAGGAATCCAAGTTGGACATCGCCGCGATATCGCGACTGGTAAACGGCGAACGTCCCGCCACACCCGAGCATATCGGACGGATTGTCGCGGTGGTTCCCAAGAGCTGGGCTCTCAAGCTAATGAAAGCATTCCTGTCGGACGTTGCCGAAGCCAGTGCCGCCGGATTCTCTGTCCACGTTTCGAGGGGGTAAACCAACTCAATTTCCCCATGGCTAATCTCGATTACCTAGAAAGTGAATTTCGCACGGCCAAGAAAAAGGCCCTCAAATTCATCGACAAATTTAATGACAAATTGCCGACCGACCGGTGTCCTGCATGCCATTCAGATGGACACGTCCCGGGGCTTTTTTGCCCTGAAGCAACTTGCGGCTATATTCATCCTGTCAGTTGGGTTTTACTTTTAGACACCGAATTCGGCTACGACATCGTGTCACTAAATAATAGACGACACTGTGTCGCTTCATTCAATGTTGATGAGGACACGGTGGACCCGTTCGAAGGCGATCCAGGCGACGTCGAACCGTGAGCGTCCTGTTTACTCGGATGGCCCTTCAGTCCAGCAGACCTCCACCACGGGATATTCCCAGGCCGTAACCCGTGCTTTGGAGCGATAATCCTCGCCCTCTTGTTCGCTGGTGCGTCGGACCATCGCGGTCACCGTCGCGTTCAGTATGGCCGCGAGCCGAGGCCCCCATTTATTGCGTCCCATTTCCGAAAGTGCCGCGATGGGAATACCTCCCTGCGTCTCAACGTGTATCCATTTACCTTGGTTCACTAATCGAACTGAATCCCCCACCGACGTAGCGCGAAGTGCAACGTGAACGGCGCTCGAATCTGTCATGCTCGCTGCGTAGCTGAGGAACAGTTCCGTCGGGTCTATGATGGCATACCGGCGAACAGCCTGGGGACGGTTTCGATCGACCTCACGTGGCGTTCGATCGATCACCTCGGCACCGGCGATCTCTTCTGCGAACGGTGTTCGCCGATCTTTTTGCACCATCACGGTCAACGTCTCCCTGGCCCGTGTAATCGCCACGTAGTAAACTCGCCGTTCCTCCTCCATTTGTGTTCGGTCCGCGGAAGCGCACCATCCGCCGTCAGCAACGATGACGTGAGGGAATTCGAGCCCTTTCGCTTTGTGGGCGGTGACGAGGATGACGCCATCGCCGGTGCGATGATGGCGCTTTCTTTCGGCAATTGCTTCCACGAAAAATTCTCGAACGTGCGCAACCGGAACATCGGCCTCCCCCGCCTCGCCGGCCCACTCCGACCAGATTTCATCGAGGAATCTCCACCACCGGTTCGTGGCTGTTCCCCCACGTAATTCGGATAGCTGGGTGCGGGTGACGGCAGCGGTCCAAGACTCGTGCCTCACATTTTCAAGGCGCGCGAGCCAAGCATGAACCTCTCGCACCCTGAATAGCGAAACCGGCATTTCGTCGTCAGCTCTCCAATCAATGGGGATGCCCTCATCGTCCAGTGCGGAGCGAATCGGGGCCAGAACTTCGCGGGTACGCGCCACGACGGCAAACGAACCGCAACCCTGCTTGGAATCGAGCGCGAGCAGGCGTTGTATTTCCGCCGCGATGAATTGGGCCTGATGGAATTCATCTGAGACCACGACCCGTTGGACTTTCCCGTGGACCACCTGGTCGATTGATTCCCAACGTCCGCCGGCTGGATCGGAGTCACGTGTTCGATTCACACGGATCTCGTGGGCGATTTTCATCCGGTCGCTGTTTTTCGCGATCAGGCGGTTCGCCGCACCGATGATCGCCCTCGTCGATCGGTAGTTTTCCGTGAGGTAATGCTCCCTTGCCTGATAGTCCTCCTGGAAACGGCGAATGAACCGGACGTTGGCCCCCTTGAAGCCGTAGATAGACTGGTCGTCATCGCCGACCGCCATGATCGCGAGTTTTCTGTCTTCGTCGGATTCTCTTCGGCCAGCGATGGCAGAAATAAACGCGTATTCACGCTCATCGACGTCCTGGTATTCGTCGACAAGGATGTGAGAAAATCCGGCGAGTATTCGATCACGCGTTTCCTCGCCGCGGAGAATCCCACCCTCTTGTTTTCCCGTAAGCATTTCCGTCGCCTCTTCAAGAATGCGGCTGAAGTCGGGCAACTCCTCGCCGTTGGCGGCTCCGGCGAAACTGCGTCCAAGCAAACGTAGCGCGAGACCATGGTAGGTTTGAATCATCACTCCGTAGGCGTCTTTACCCACAAGTCGGAAGATGTGCCGACGCAGTTGCAGCGCCGCATGCCGATTGAAGCATGCGACCAAGATGCGGTCTGAACGGACACGCTCTACTCGCAGGAGATAGGCGCACCGATGGGCCACAACGCGAGTTTTGCCCGAGCCAGGTCCTGCCAGGACGAGCATGTTTGAGTTTGCGGGCTCGGCGACGATCGCCTGCTGCACCGGGTTGTGCAGGTCGTCGACGATCTTGCGGAAGGAGTCGAGCCCGGTGGCGCGTTCGTAGACTTCCGGAGTTTCGCGGAGAAACCGCGCCGCAAATGCAGCCTTGCCCATTTCGAAGTAGGCCGAAATCAACCGCAGGTGCGCTCCCAGACGTTCAACGCCCATCCGCGCATATTCGCCCATCACGTGAATCTGGAAAATCTTCTCCGAGTAATGGACCAGCAGTGCAGCGTAGTCTCCTTTTGTGAATCGACGCCGTTGCTTACCCTTTTGTTTTTCCAGCACCCGCAAATTCATCGCCTGTGAAATCAGCGCCTTCCCGTTTTTCAGCTCGATGATCGAATTGTCGTGGAGGAAGACCAAAAGATACTGGATGAACGCGGGAATGTCATGAACGACAGATAGGTTTAGCGTCATGTCGCAGCGAAAGGCTTCCATGACTTCAGCTTCGCCGAAATCGACGAGCGCCAACGTCGCCTCCGTGTCCGGCTTCGCTTTGGCCTTCGTCATGAGAAGATCCACCAGCACGGCCGCAGCCGCGTTGCGCACCGCCGACAACTCCAGAATTTCCGTCCACGATCCCGAGACCCGCACCGGCGTGTGATCGCGCCCCGTATAGCCGACCTCAAGAAGAGCAGCGGGCCGGCCCATTTTGCGACCATCCGTAGCCAAGGTTTTCAACGTTCTGATTACGTCGTCCGGCAAACTTTTGTGGCCTTGAGAAACTAGGTGCTGATTCACACCGCGAAGCGCGAGCGGCACCCAGCCGTCCGGATTCGGATCTTCGTCCCGGAGGATTTGAATCAGATCCTGCTCTCGTGAAGCGACGGTTTTCAATGCCTGGCCCGCGTGGCCGGACCGGCCAACGTGAAGGCGAGCGCTGTAGAGGAGATCTTTGCTGATCAGGCCCGCCTCAGGACGAGCCATCTCGTTGAGCACTTGAAACACCGGCGCGTAGGGGCTGAGACGGTTGTACGAGGAGGCGCGCATTTGCGCGTAGAGGTCCTTCATCCGTGAAAGCTCGGCGAAGTCGTCCAGACTCAACTGCGTATCGTGATCCTGACCGAGCAACAAAAGTATGACCTGTAGCCAGAGCGCTCGTTTGCTTTCCGGAAGATCCAGTTTGTCGATGCGTAAGCGCGCTGCCTCTTCATCAGCCACGAGCGCTCGTGCTTGAAACACCTTGGTTTGATTTTCGTCTCGCTCCAAAAATCCCTGCTTCTCGAGTACCGCGATCGCCGTGCGAACCTTTGATCCGCGCTGGTCTTCGCCTTCTTCGACAAAGCTCGCCGATTCCACGGAGTCATCCAGTATTTCACTCACGGTCAATGTGACTGGCTTACCGTCATCGCGATCAGCCCGGAGAATTGCTCGCCAGATTTGATCGATGTCTCGTTTTTCGATTCGAGCGAGCGATTGGAGTCCGAATTGAGTTTCAAGATCCTCCGGATTGTAGAGCAGAACGCATTCGGCGGGATGCTGGTCTCGTCCAGCTCTTCCTGCTTCCTGGATATAGCTCTCAAGCGAGCCGGGAGTATCTACATGGACCACGAGCCGGATGTTCGGCTTGTCGATTCCCATCCCGAAGGCATTGGTGGCAACGACGACCTGCAAGCGTCCCGCGAGGTAATCGTCGAGGATGGTCTTTTTTTCTTCTGCCGATAGGCCTGCGTGAAAAGCCGCGCATGACCAGCCATGCGGAGGCGAAGCCAACCGAGTCGCAAAATCCTGTACGCGTTTCCGTGTTGCCGCGAAAATGACCGCCGCACCGAGTCCATCGCCAATTTTCTCCGTGAGCAGTGCGTGGAGTCGCGCAGGTTTTTCGTGCTCGGTGACCTTTTCGATGCGGTAGCTGAGATTCTGCCGTGCGGTGCCGCCATCGAGGAGAATGAGGCTTTGCCCAAGTTGATCTTTGAAGTGCTGAACAATCTCTCCCTTAACGTCATCCTTCGCGGTTGCGGTGACACACATGACCGGAGGAACCGGCACGTGCTGTTCTTCCGCCAGTTCGCGAATGAAGCGTGCAACGTAAACGTAGTCCGGCCTAAAATCGTGACCCCATTGGGATAGACAATGGGCTTCATCAAAAACCCAACAGCCGATTTCCCGCTGCAAGATAGTCCGCTTGAAAGAACTGTTTCTAACCTGCTCCGGCGAAACATACAGGATGCCGATGCTGCCCAACCTCACCGCCTCCCTTACTTCGGCCTTTTCTGGCGGTGTCTGCATCCCGTTGAGAGCAGCGACACACGAGGTCGAGGTCTTTTCGATCAAGCCGTCGACTTGATCCTTCATCAACGCTTGCAGCGGGGTGAGCACAATCGTCAACGAGCCCGTGGTGAAGAATCGATGGAGCGCCGGAACTTGAAAACAAAGTGACTTGCCGCCGCCGGTTGGTAGAATGCCGAGGACCGATGCGCCTGACATGGCCTGCCGAACAATTTCTTCCTGCAAGCTGACGCTGGGCCGGTCGACGAGCGCAGGCTCGGGCCGGAACGCATCGTAGCCAAAGAACCGACGGAGTTGTTTCGTGGGACTCAGCGTCTGGGTACACCACGGGCAATTTGAATCGGTGCAAGGAGTGCCGCGCAGATGGCGGATGACAGCCGACGTCTGCGGAAACCGGTGCCGAACCCAACCCGGCAAAACTGAATCCGATCCCGCCACCGGCAACCATGCCAGAACATACGCGAGTGTGGCACGGTGGGCTGGCGTGGTCAGCGCGTGCGCCCATTCTTCCTGGGCGGCGTTGGGACAAGCGAATCCTTGAGTTTGGTTCTTCCACGCCTGATCTGCGGCAGACTCTCCCAAAGCCGGAATGCCAATTTCAGAGAAGAGCAGATCGAGTCCTGTCGAGCCATTCCAGGGGAGCTCCGCACGCACGAGCAGCCAACGAATGAGTGCGAGGCGCTCACTACCTCGGTGGTCGGCAAGCATTGACCAGAATGCCGCGACCGAGTCCTCCAAGATCACTTTACTCGAATCGCAGTCGCGAGTCGGATGGTTTTTCGAAGAACGGACCAATCGGTCGTTCTTGGTCAGGCGGTGGTAGGGATTGCGCGGAAACGCCAACGGCGAAAGGTAGAGTGTGTCTATCGCGGGTAGCCGCCGCAGTTCCGGGATGGCAAATGCCGCATCCAGTGTCGGCAGATCGTGAGAAATGATATTGTGGCCGGCAATGTATCGGGCTGATCCAGCCACGCCTCGAAGTTCTCGCACCAACTCACCGACCGCCCGTTGTCCCGCAGCCTCACGCCTAAACGAATCTCCGCAGACGGCGCCGAGTCCGAAGACCTCTCCGCCAGGCACTGACTCTATGTCGATAAATAGACCCCGCATGGTCCCCGATGCTGCCGATGCGCCAGAGTGAACTGGAGGTTCTTCCCGGGTGGAGAACTGAACATCAGGAGTCATCCGCAGGGTTGGAGAATCGAATTAGGGCAGCTCGACTGGATCTTGAGCCTCATTGGACGCTCATGCGAGTGTGCCGAACAGGGGAAAGCGCCGGAGTTGGCCGGTTTTCCGGAGTCCTTCGAGGTACGAGCAGATACGCTCCGCCAAATATGGCAGGGAGCACAGCACGCCCAGTTCGATGTTTCGTTGCTGGGCGGCCTCCGTGAAGTTCGCGGAGGTCACCAGCAGCTTGCGCCGATCTATGACCACGACCTTGGCGTGAAGGCTGGCACGCGACTTGGAGTCGGTTTCGAGTGCGCGTGGATCGAAGTAAAGTTCCGGCGCCGGCGTCCAGGGCCAATGCTTCGAGCGAAATTCATCCGCGTACTTCTGGATCAACTGATCCGAAGGCGTGTGGTCTCCGTATTTCCGAGGCACATCGACGTGGAAGAGTATCCTGAGATTGGGATTGTTGGCTCGCTTCTCGGCGAGGCGTTCAAAAAGAGCTTTCCCGTTGTAGAAAGCGTAGCCGGCGAGGATTACTTCGCTAGTGGCTTCCTGGAAGAGCGACTGTACCACAGCGTAGGTGTCGGCCGTCGGCACCCCGGGAACATCGGGGCCGGAAACAACGAGATCGGGGGCGAGGATCTGTTCCCTCGCTCGGCCTGAGATGACGGCCTGGATCAGGCGCGCGGCTTGCGGCGAAGCGAATCCGGCCTCGTTGATTCCTTGCAACCATTGCTTCAGTCGGCCGGCCTGGTCGCCGGCATAACTCCGGAATAGTTTCTCGGGAGATGACGCTGAGATCCAATCTGCTTCCAGCGCTGTGGCGAATGCCGCGAGGTTCGGTGCGGAGAGTTCTGCAAGAACTTGATCGGGGTGGCTCACGGTAACGGGAAAAACTCAGCCCCAACTTTCTCCACTGTGGAAACCACCAAAGCTCGATCAAGAAACTCGTTTCGCTGTTCGCAGGATGTTTCCGGCACCAGTAGGCATCCGTGGCAAGCGGCACCGTTCAGTGGCGCATGGTCGTGTTCACCGGGATGATGATGAGCGCAGATGGGATCGTTGGAGCAGAGCGTGCCAAGTTCGAGCGCCTTCCTGACGAAGTATTTGATCCGTCGGGCGGCCTCAACGAGGCCACCGAGGGTTCCTTCAGCATCCGAAGATCCCGTGTAGATCAGAATACCGTAACGACTGGGCGAAGTCGTGTCAGCCGGCAGGCAGTAGATGCGTTCTCGCAGGGAGGAAGCCGGATAACCGCAATCGAGGGAGATCGCAGTCATGAGTAGATGGGCAAAGGTGTGCAGCATGTAGTACGCGCCACCCGGAAAGATACGTTTGCTGGACGTATGGGTTCGCTGCCACTCGGCGAATCCTTTGTCGAGCTGGCGGAGCCGACGAACCACCGCATCCGATTTCAGCCATTCCCCGATTTGCGTTTCATCGCAGACCAGAAAAACGCCCTCCCCTCTATTTTCCACGGCTGGCAGCCATTCGACGTTGTCTGCCAAGGGCGCGACCTGGATGTCGAGCGAGAGTTCGTCTGGAAGTTCACCGTTGATCTGTGTCGGCGCCGATTCGAAACGGGTAAATCCGAGTTGCGAGATGACTTCACGCAGGCGATGGACGAGGACGACCGACTTGATGCTGTTCATCCATGGCGCCTGCCAAAGGTTCGGCGGAAGTCGACGGGCGTAGAAATCGCCGTCGGGCGTATCACTGCCAACTTCTTCAGCGCAATCCGCGAAGGCCTCGAACTCGACTTCCTTCACCGGACGATCGACGAACGCCGCCTCGCCAGCTGCGATGCGCTTGACGCTGGCGAGCACTTCACCGTCAGGAATACCAACCAGGCGGCTGGCGATGTTCGGGATCTTCCGGATCACGCCCAGTGAGGAAGCATCGTCTGCGACAGTCGACATGCCCTGATCCCACAGCTGCCTGATAATTTCATCGACCGGCGACTTTTTGTCGGGGATTGAAATGACCGAGAGCGTTTGCGAGAAGTAGGCGTTGCTGGCGCTTCGGACGAGAAGGCGGCTGTACTCTTTGCAACCTTTCGGATCGCGACTGTAAGAACCGATCCAAGGACGTGCAGCACTGCACAGTCCGAGGGCTTTGCTGTTCTTCACAGCGGCGTTCGCGAGTGAGCGGCGTTGGCCACAAGAGCAGGCGACCTCGATGTCAACGAGCGCGCCCGTGGTGCTCTTCTCGTCCAAAAAGAGATCCCCACCGCAGTGGTTGCCGTAGCCATGCACGAACGCTGGCCAATCGATGTCGTCGACATGGCCGTGGGCGCAGGCGCGCACGAAGCGGACGGGAACCACGTCATAGGTATCGCTGCGATCCTTGAATCGTCCTTTGGTAAGTTTGGTTTGGTTAACTAGGAGACGCCGCGTGCCCTTGTATCCAGGCAGAGGCTGGCCGTCCGCCCCAACGACGGCTTCCGGCTTTTGCACCAGAAACCACCGAGGGAAGCCCCACACTGTGATGCCTGGTTTGAACTTCGGGTCGTTGTCGTTAGAGGCCGGTGGCAGCTTGAGCTTGAGCGTGGGTTTGCTCAACCGGGCTCTCAACTTGGCGATGAGCCGAGGTTCGTCCACGTAGGGTGGAGCCTCATTTGGTGGGTATCGCCAGTTTTCTAGACCGCCAACGATCACCGAGCCGTCGGGCAGATCGATCATGGCGCCGGGGCCGAAGGTGGTGAGGAGCTGGCTGGAGCGGACTTCGCCTTTTTGCATGGTGATCAACCTTTCAATTCTTGCGGGAACAGATCGACGCTGGGTTCAACATCCCGCATGGACCGATTCGCCCGGAATTTCCGGTGGTCATCGCTCAAGCTGGGCAAACGTTCGTCGAGGAAGTCCCTGAGGAGGGCCGGCTGGCCTGGTTCTTCAGTGCCATATTGGAGTTTCGCATTCTTCGCTTTCTCCGCGTCCGCCACCTTGCACCACGAATCGAGCAGATCGATGCAACGGTCGCGGACTTTGGCTCGAAGTTCGGCCTGTTCTGGAGGAGTCAGACCCTCGCGATGGTGTGCAGCGCGATCAGCGAAAGCGTCGGCGACCGCATTGAGCTGATGCCGGTGGGTTGTAACATCCATGGCTCCGGTCGGGCCTACCAACGCCGGCATGAAGTGGCGGGCGAGGGCCACAAGCGCGGGCGCCAGTGCCCGATCCAGAGCGCGTGGCGAGAACGGCGTCACGCTCGTCGCCTCGACGGTGCGATAGAAAGTGGCGTGGTAATAGCCAAAGTGCTCGTAGTGGGAGCGGTCTCGCGGCTTATGGACGTTGAGCAAGGTGACGACCAAGCCAGGCTTGTTCGGATTGCGGCCGACGCGACTGGTAGCCTGGATGTATTCGGCCGACATCTTGGGTTGTCCCAAAACGACCATTAGCCCGAGGCGGGTTATATCAAGACCCACGGAGATCATGTTGGTCGCGAGGGCTACATCCACGTGATCCTCCTGCTCGAAGCCTTGGGCGAGGCGACGCTTCACGTCAGCCACTACGTCGGTGGAGACACGTGAGGTCAGTTCGAGCGGTATGCTCATCCGTCGCTTAATAAACAGTGTGTCAACTGGGTCGCGGCGTTTGCGCGAGCCGTATCGCTCCAATTGACTGGTCACTTCATCCTCGATGATGCGTCGAGACCCACCCAGCTCGCGCAGGCTGTTGAAGTAGCCGAGCAAAGTCATGTACGGGTCCAACGGGTTCGACGCGGACTTCCCACCGGCTTGTTTGTACAATTGCTGGCCGGCCGAAAGGAGAGCCAGCCCGGTACGGAGAAGCACGACCTTCAAGCTTCGCCCTTGCGCCGCCACGCCGAGGTAAAGTCGCGCCGGGGTTTGTGCCGGCGGGTGCGTTTTTGAAAAGAACGTGTCTCGACGATCCGGTCCGGGCGGCGGGAAGACACGCGAATGTTCACGACCGAACAGGCTCCGGATCTGTGCATCAGCCTGCCGCACGGTAGCCGTACTGGCGATGATCTTGGGTCGCAACGTACGGCCATCGCCAAGATCGCGTTCAGAAAGTTGGCTGATAGCTGTCTCAAAGATCCCGGCGATGGTGCCGAGCGGTCCCGAGATAAGATGCAGTTCGTCCTGGATGATCAGCTCCGGTGGCAGAAGGGTACCGCCGAGCGGCTTCCCCCGTCCGGGCTCCATGCTGCTGAAGTAGCCGTTGTCGCCGAGGTCCGGATTGGCGATGTGGTAGCGTTCGACCTGGCCGAAGAGTTTCCCCGCTGGGCCGATCCAAGGGAGTGAGGCAAATTTGTCGACCGTGGCGATGAGGAAGCACGGTAGGCGGCGGTAGATTGCCTCATCTACAGCCACAATGGGAAGGTGCCGGTCGCCAGTGAAGGAGCACTTCACGTTCACACAGGTGATTCGGAGATCCTTCGGTTCCTTGCCCTTGCCGAAGGGAATCAGATTGAAAGATTGGGAAGTAAACTTCTGGCCGCACCAAGGACAGTTTTCCAAGGGGATGGGCGAAGGGTTCCGGTCCGAGTTCGACTTGAACCGGTTGGTGCGCGTGTAGGCCGTCTTGTCTTTGGCGGGACCTTGATCGTTTGGTCCGCCCATCCGGTTGGGTGTGGCGGTCGATCCCACCCACAGTCCGATTTCGAACGGCCATTCACCGAGCCGAGTGTCACCCTTGGTAACGCGCTCCTGTCGCTCCAACTCCATCGCACAAATGAGCGCCGCGGCGCGGCCGAGTTGATCAAGCGTGAGCAGGCGAAGGGTGTAGCGCATCAGCACGTTGACGCCACCGCCGCGAGGGCCCGGATTTCGCAGGCGTCGCAGGACAAGGGAAAACGCCGCGAGTCCGAGGTAGGCTTCGGTTTTACCGCCGCCGGTCGGGAAGAAAAGAAGGTCCACCAGCGTTCGATCGGCGTGGCTAGGGTCGTGCAGGCCGCGAAGATTGAGGAGAATGAATCCCAATTGAAAGGCGCGCCATGTCGGCGGCGCGACCTTGTCCGGCGTGGTGTTGTTGCGCTGCGCTTCGCGCTGGCGGGCCTGGCGGGCCATCGCCCGGTTGGCCGTGCAGAAGGCATCGAGCACATCATTCTTGGCGAGGGACTCGATGCCCGCCGTGATGCGGTCCGCTGCCGTGCGAGCGAGGCGGAGTAGTTCGTCGGCGGTCTCCTGTCGGGAATGTTCGAGTCCTTTTTCCTTCGAGATAGTTGAAGCTTGGGCGGCGATCCAAGCGCGATAGTGCTCAACCAGCTTCCCCAATTTCGCACGGGCATCCTCCACGCCCGTGATGGCGGACAGGTTTTCCATGCCCAGCTCGACACCGGGTAGCGCTGCGTTGTCGAGGTGCCCAACGAATTCGACCTCGGCGGAAGGAATCCAGCAGGTTTGCACGCAGAAGCATGCTGCACCTTCGGCTACGTCGACAGGTTCGGCCGAGCATCCGATGCCTGAAACGTAGTCGAACACCCTGCGGTATTGCAGATTGGCGATGTCGCTGTCCCAGTCCTGCGAGGAGTTATCGTCGATGCAGCCGCGAAGGTCGGGGCGCGGAACAAAAGCCACCGTGCTGGTCAGCCGCAGGCGTGCTTGAAAGGCGTTTCCTTGGTAAGCCCGCTCCGCTTTCTTGCGCTTATTCACAACAAAGGCGCAGAGCGCGTACGTCCCGGCTGGGATGCGGCTGGCGGGATCGGTGCCGACTGGCCGCAACGACAAAGCCACCACCAGGCCGCCGCTGTTAGGGACGGGGTGAGTGACGAGTTTGCCGTCGGACGGAGGTAATGGCAACTGAAGCGTCTCGCCGCGGGGAATCCGACGGAATCCCTTTAAGGGTTTGGCTGTCGCAGCAGATTCGGTCTCCTCGACTGTTTTACTGCTGTCGCCCGTCTCTGGAAATTTTTCGATGGCGTCGTCCTTCACTCCGAGGCCGTTGTCCTCGGGCTCCACTTCCTCCTTCGTGGGATCCTCCCACGTATAATCGCCCCATGTGATTTCGACGAAAAGCGCCTTGGTGCCTGCGCCAACGAGGACGCTCAGGCCCATCGAACTCGGCAGCAGGCTGGGCGGCACGGCGGGCTTGTCTGGCTCGCCGTTGTCGTCGACGCCACCGCTCTTGGGAATAGCATCAGGTTCTTCGTTTTCACCTGCGACTGTTTTTTGCTCAATCGAGGCGTCCTCTGGTACAAGATAGCCTGTGAGATACCATCGATTCGGATTCTCCGGCAAAAGCTCGTGCGCAAAAGCGTGGCCGGGCCATGGGCCGACAACGTCGAGTTGCAGGGCTTCAACTAGTTTGGCACGGGCGTCCGCAGAGGTCATAGAATGGCTAGAATGATGGAGGGTAACTCTGCACAGATCGACTCCAACGAACCGAGTGCTCGTGGGTGGTGAAGCTGACTGCCTCGACGTGATGAACTTTGATATTGTCTCGATCGATCCTCAACGAGGGTGAGCGCGCATCATATGCTCGATAATCGACCGGCTGGTCAAAATCGGCGGATAGATGGAGCCCGCCAATTTGTGGTGTTGGTGCAGGTTCCGGAGGAGTTTCCTCGAAGACCCAATAATCCGGGTGAGAGCCATCCTCGTCGTATTCCTCAAGATGCGCGCTGAGGCGCGTTCCTTTTGCCAACGCGACTTCTTCAACACGAGCCGCGTGATAAAAAAGAACGACATTGGCGCCAGTCAGGCCCGTCTGCACCGAAGGGAATACGATCCCATCGAGTCTGGATATGTTGGCTAAATAGTCTGCGACCGCTTGGGTCGCGAGGTATTCGAACGCTTCCTCGTGAGGCATGACGGGGCGCACAATCCGAGCACTCAGCACTTCCATGAACAATGCTAGCTCAGCCTTGGGAAGATACTCTGCGTCGAAAATGCTACCTACCGCTTGAACCGATTTCAATGCCTCGACGTCGAGAACACGGAGCTGGCGGATTAGATCGAAGCTCGCTACCGCCACTTTGCTACCAACCGGCGGTCTAACCTCAGCAATAGCGGTGACTGCGGCGTCAGCTCCGTAGAAAACAGAGATCCCGCGGGCATTCATCCGACCGGCGGTTGCCGCCGACATAGGCGGTGGACCCAACTCTTTCCAAGGTCCTTCCAGAGCGCTTTCGAGTTTCTTATCTTCTCCAGCGAAAACTCGGGCTCGGTATAGCTTATGGAGAGAAGTCTCGGGTCCGATCGTCACAACAACAGGTTTCCCGGTATCGGTTTGAAGTGACGAAAGGTCTCGGAAGAGTTGCTCCAATATTGTGGCAGCCTCTCGATTGAAAAAGCGTCCTTCTGCCTTTATGCTTTGTTCGAATCTATTCCATTTTTCGTAGTGAGCGTCGCAACGGAGTTTTTTTCGCTCATAATAAGAAGGGGAGGCGAACTCGCATTCCTCCCCCATTGTTGCCGCCTCGAAATCGGAGTGCCGGTCTTCTAATATCTCAAGCACGTCTCGTGCGGGTTCCTCATCGACTTCCGCCGCACCAGCAATAGCCCAAAGAACCTCTTCGCCGTGGCGCTCCCAGTCATAGTTGCTTTCTCGGTCAGAGAGCATTGCAGACTCGAAGCCGTCGGGTTGATCTGACGTACGGTCGTAGTGCGCCTCAAACGCTTTCTCGATCCGATCCGCCAGCTCTTCGATCGAGATCGTTTTGCCATCGTCCTCGTCACAGTAGGAGCAAGCGGTCTCCGTTCCTGTCTTTTGGATCAAATTCTTTAGAAATGCCTCAGCGACGCAGCACGAGCAGATGCGTTTCTCGTCAACAGGTATCTCGTCTGGTTCTTCCTGTGGCATCATGAATTCTCCATGTCTCCGGACTGAGGGGCCTCGTTTGATTTCTTTTCGTCTTCGGCCGGTGGCGTCATGGCTGCGATTTCCGCATCGCTGAGCTTGGCTTGAATCCCGAGTCTCTTGAAGAAGACCAGATTTCGCTGGCGGGCGTCACGCACGAGCTTATCGAAGGAGATCATTTCGACGTACGCGTTGTGCATGGGCCTGTAGCCGTACCACCCCATCCCGTCGGGGGTTGGGTGGCTTAGGTAGTTCTTGGCGAGCGTTTCCGCGTGTGTGCCTTTGTCTACGTCGCAAATGACATATGCGAAAAACGAAGTCGTTGGCGTCACCTTTAGAGCACGTCCGTTGGGTTTCACTGTGCCATTCCTGATCTCATCAATATAGCCAAGCACCTGTTCGATGGGATCTTTTTTGTCGGCCCTGAAGTTAGTTTTCCCGGGGCGCTTCAATTCCACTATAGTAACGGATTGCAGCGGCGGCGACTCCGGATCGTCGGCCGTAAATGCGCCTGGACGATTCATAATCAGTAGATCCGGTCGGTCACTGATGTCTGAAGCGACCGCTTCCTGGCTCTTGAGGGGAACATCCGAGGCTAACCAGGTGTGGTAGGCGAGGCGTTCATCAATGAGCCAGAGGTTTTGGTGGCCCCATACGCCAGGGTCATCCGATGTCGTTTTCATCGGAAATATCAGCTCATGGATGTCTTCTTCGAGTGGGTATTTTTCGTCAGCCTTGAGTTTGAGACGCTCTTGCAGGACATCCAAAATCGATTTCCGGTGAACGACGTATTGGGCCAAACGGGTTTGGGCCTCCTGCGTGACCTTGGCGAGATAGGCTCGGTATCTGGCGTGATATTCGCCGGAGTCCTCGGCTTGCGGCTTCTTCAGAATTTCGGCGGCGTCCTGCCGACTCTCCTGCTCCGCTTCGAATTGGATTTCATTTATCTTTCGGGCGATCTCTGCGTGCGAGCATCCCGGAGCGAAATCATCGAGATGCTTCTCGATCTCCGGCATCATGCTGCGGTATTCGGGGTATTCGTTCTCGATCACTCGACGAATTTCTTGGCGAGTCGATTTTCGGACCTGCTCCAAGAATGGAGCAAGCGCCTTGAGCGCCTGCTCCGTGGCCCCGGTGATGATCTGATCGGTGCTCGGCAGGTCGTTATCCACCAAGTCGGCGTCATGTGGTAGATCGAAGTCGGTTCGGTTTGGATTCACCTTCTCGGTGAGCAAAGCGCCGGAGACGATTCCAATATAGACGAAGGCGTTGCCATCTGAATCCTGTAACTTGCTAGCCAGACCGGCCGCCCGATTTTTCAAATGCACGTCGCGGACTTCTCGAAATGCTGCCGTCAACTGGATCGTGTGGGGAATTGGGTCCGGTGTAACCAGACGCAGGTGGTGGATGTCGAACGTGTGGCCCTTAATGGTGAAGGAGTCGGTCGATCCGTATTCAGTGAAGTATTCCTTGAATCGGGCGTTGAGGTTGACGACCGCTGGTTCCGCCTCGTCGATGAGTTCGATTGCCGGTAGGGATGGGTTAAGGAAGCTCGAAGCCAGATGCGCGAGTAAACGCTCGACGATGGTCGCCGTTCGTTTGGGGCATGCCTTCTCGTATTCGGCGCGGAATCCTCGCAGCGAAATAACCGTGCGAGCTGGACCGGTAGCCAGCTCCGGTTTGGTTGCGTCCACGACACCGTCTGGCAGTTCAAAACGAAAACTGCGGGAATAGAACTTGCCGTCTATTTCGTTGTACGTGCTCGAAACCCGGATGTCGGCGAACGCCTTCAGCCAAAGCAAGCGTCCGATGCCCTTTGCGCCTTTGCTTTGTTTCAGGATGCTATCGCAGGTATCGAACGACTCGAAGTTCTGGTTCGTAAAGCCCTGCCCATTGTCGGTGATGTCAAAGCCGATGATAGGAGCCATTGCGCGGCCCTCCTTATCCTCGGCGATGGTCGTGTCCTCTCGCAGAATCCGGATAAGGATTTTACCTTCTAAGCCCTTTTCATCTTCGATCGAATCGATGCTGTTAGAAACAGCTTCGAGCAGCGGCAAGAGGGGCTTGGATTTCGGAAGATCGAGGTTTTTAACGCGACCGGCGAGAGCGACTTTCATGGCAACATCTATTCGAGTGCTATATATTTACTCTGAGGAACCTCTCCCTATCTACAGACGCATCCAGTTCCAAACGAAGCCACGGCGATTGGCGAACGTCGGCCGGCGGCGGCTCGGTCGTGGTGATGATATACTGAAACGGAGCGCTTTCGCCGAGTTGGCCTTCCAATTCTTTGGCCGCGAGGAACAGGCCGCCGTAGATCTCTGGGGCGAGGTCTGATTCGCGAGGGCTGTCGTGCATCAGAAAACGAGGATGAAATGTCTCTTTCGTCGTTATGCCTAGCGCCACCGCGGCGAGATCGAAGGCCAGCCACTTGGTGACTTTGAGCGCGGCGCTGTCTCGGGGGCCGTGATATTCGAGGCGCGGTTCGATGCTCTTGCCGGCAAACTCCACACGGCCGGTTACGGCTTTATCGAGCATGTGCCTGGCGATGTGATCGAACAGCCTGCTGAACTTTTCCAACAGGTCCCTGTGCTGCTTCGTCAACTGCTTGAGCGTATCGTTGAGCGCATCCTTGTCAGTGCTCAGGTCCTTGATCCGGGAGTTGATGGTGTCGAGGTCGTCACAGCCCTTGTGATAACTACGATGCAGCGCCTCGATCATTGAAGCGTGGCGGTCGGGTTCGCGAAGCGCTTCGAATTCTTGTCGCTGGCGTTGCCTTGCAGCGGTGAGCAATGCCTGCGCAGAACTCCAGGCGCGCTTCTTTTCCTCCACAAAAGATTCCTGAGCTTTGTACTCTGTCTTCAATCGCTCCAATTCCTCGCGAACAGCCGGCGCGGCAGCCGCAATGTCCTTCGTGGCGTCGGAGACTTCGTCGGGTGGGCGCTGGGATGCCAACGTGCATCTTGCTGCCCAGGCCGCCGTGAGTTTCTGGGAACAGTAGCCGCGGGACGGTGGCATGCTTTGCAGCATCTTTTGAGTCTCACTGACTGGCCTCACTGGCGGAGTGATTCCCTTAAGCCGCATGTCCTCGATCTCCAGACGAGACCTGGCTTCATCGGCAATGGCCTGCGCGATTTCATACTGCGCTTGTGATTGGGCGACTTCGCTCAGCAGCACGTTGGTGGCGTCGTCCTGCTGGGCCGCTTTCACCGCAGCGTCGGATTCGTTGCGGAGGTTGGCGACGCGGTTGGAGATTTCCAGTTGGAGCACCGAATCCTTCGGGTCGCCAATCGGCATTGCGAGGGCTTCGGAAAGGGCGGTGCGGTCGCGGTCGATGGCGAACTCTAGCTTCACGCGTTCGCGGAGCTTGAACTCATGCTCGGAAGCTTTCTCCGCGTATTCCTTGAGCAGGGTTTGCTCACGTTGCTGCACCAGTCCCAAGACCAGGCGAACGAGGTTGGCTCGGTCATCGGATGAGATCGGTATGCTGGCGGCCTCGCTGTCGTTGTCGCGCCATTCAAGAAGGCCGCGGAAGTGAGCCTCTTGATCCCGCGAAAGCCATTGGATCAGCTGTGACCATTCGAGCGTTTTTTGTGAACCAGGGAGCGTGCGAATCTGCATCTCCCCGAAGACGGCTGCGTCAAGTGCGGGGAGATAGTCTGTTTTGTAGCCAACACGAGGAGGCCGCTCCGGGAACTCCTGGGCGAGCGAACCTCCGAGGAACGCAAAGGAGTGATGACCGGCGGCGTTTTCGGCGATAGGACGGCCGACGAGCCAGCGCTGGGCGCCGACGTGAACCTCGGCCAGGACCCAGCCAATGCTGTTAAAAGTGCCCTCAAAGCGTTTCCGAAATTCGTCGGTACCCGCGGTGGTATCATCAAGCACGTAACGAAGCAGCCGGCAGAAAGTGGACTTTCCGGCGCCATGGCCTGCGAGGCGACTCGCGGCGGCGTTTTGTCCGACTGGCCGGGCCCATACGATATTCAACCCGCGGCGCAGCTCAGTTTGCCGCAGGAGTGTGACCTGTGATGGTGGCCAGCTTTTGTAAACAGTCAGTCGCTCGACCCAGACCGCCGGTGATTCGCGACCTGAAATCGGCTTCAGGTCGGGAGGTGGAGTTTCCAAGGCAGCGGTGACTTCGGGAAATTCAGGGGTAGCTTCCATGATTACGGGGGGTCAGGCGACGAGTGCTTCGAGTTTGGCGGTGAATGCCGCACTGTCTTCGCCGGAGAAGAGCGCCGTGTTTGGCTCGAGGGTTTCCGCGACCCGAAGGGCCAGCCATGCATCGTAGTCGAGATGGGCCGGGAGCTTGCGCGGGCCATCTTGCAGGGCGAATTCAATACCTAGGGTTGTGCGCT
Organism: uncultured Verrucomicrobiae bacterium; assembly: GCA_963705935.1. GTDB lineage: Bacteria > Verrucomicrobiota > Verrucomicrobiia > Opitutales > Opitutaceae > Opitutus. The sequence goes on from OY970130.1 coordinate 3,062,802, forward strand.
CGACGGCGATGTTGGCACTGGTGAGATTGTCGAGCGCGGACAGCAGGTCGTGCGGTGTAGCCAGCTCGTTCCAAATCGTGGCCCATTCCTTCGCGACGGCTTCGCACTCCGGCGGCGCAAGTCGTGTCAGCAATTGGGGCTGAGTTGCGAGTGCGAAGCCGTCGATTAGCTTCGGTGCCAGCAGGCTGCCGCCGGCCTTCGAAAGCAAAGCGACCACCAGACCCGCGGCGTAAACCGCAGGGTCAGTTTCTGGCAAGCGGAGATCGGTCGGCGGTTGGCGCACCGGTTCGACGATCTCGACTTCGACGACCTTCGGTTTGCGAGCACGTTTGCCGCCAGTGGACGTTTTCTTGGTGGCCCTGGCTGGTTGGTCGGCTTGGCCGGAGAGACGTTCTTGCTCAGCGTTCTTGGCATTGAGTTTGATCAGGCGGGCGAGGACTTCATCGCGAACGGCATCGGGCAAGCGATAGCGAAGGCTCTTTGCGTGAGATTCGCCTTCGGAGTCTTCCTCAAAGAAGTCGGGGATGAATTCGCAAGCGACTGGGAGATCAGCCCAATCGTATGCAGCGAGAACGGAGCGGTCGATTTGCGCGTGTAGGTCTCGCAAACGAAGGATGCCCGGGTCTTGTTCGGCGGGATCGTGGAAGCGATTGTAGGTTTCTGTAAGTCCGTTGCCGTGACGTACCATCAGGGCCGCTCTATACTCGTAATACTCGCGACCCGCCGCCTCCAACGAGGAGGTCGCTTCCCACTTAACGGGAAACGGAAACGTCTGAAAGCAATCGGTGATAAGATACCGAAGCCGCTCTTCATGGCTTGAACTGAAGAACAGTGTCCACACTTCGTGAATCCGGCTTTGAAGAATACAAAATGCTGAAAATTGAGGAAGGGTGAAAACACAGTGAGGGGCAGCAACGACTGAGGTCGCGGGCAATCGGGCTAGCGCGAGGTATTGGCCGGGAAACGACTGGAAAAGGACCGTATCCATTTCCTGTGCAGCTCGAATTAGTCCCCCGCGTTTTTCCGCGAACTGCCACCACAAGCGGCGGTAGGCCTCACGATTGTCGCTTTGCCGGTCTTTTCTAACTTTGCGTTCCACTATATCCAGCAGGTCCGGCCAGTCTGCTGCAACGGAATTTGGATAGTCTTCTGGCACGATCCCGGTGTGCAACCAATCTTCGCGCTCTTTCTCGTTCCCATTGGTCCATAACTTACCTTCGATTCGCTCCCGACGTAGTGGAAAGTCGGCAAAGTTAATGACGAAGCGGTTGTGGGCATGCACGGGGTTTTCATTTACCTCGTCTCCCCCGAGAAACGGAAAAATTCGTTCAGCATTTCGCTGATCTTTCGCGATGACCCGCTCCATCTCTGCCAATGGGTTTGCGATCCCCTTTTTGTCGCCATCGTCAAATGTGAAACCCATCCCAAGCACGATGCTACCCTGAAAACTCCGGCCTGTGTTCGCTACGAGCATCGTTGGGGTCTCATGCCCGCCATCGTGAAAAAGATAGGCGGTAATTATAGAGACAGGTTTCCCGTCGAGATCGAACGGAGCGGGTAGCGAGCCTTTTACCACCCAAACGACACTTACAACTACGGCAGCAGCACCAGGCCATTTTTGACGACGGCGTGCAGTGTAGATCGTGCCTCCCCCTCGCACGCATATCCACCGCAAGCCACTATAGCGGGTGTCACCCTGACGGATGGTGTTGGTGGCGATGAGACCGAAGGTGCCGTCGCGTCGCAGTACATTGAAGGCCCGACGGAAAAAGTGAGCCACAAGGTCGGCATTCCCATGGGTTTCTTCGTGGAGCGTCTTCAGCCAATCCACATATGCGTCACGATTACCTGCGAGAATGGTGTTTTTTCCCGCGAAGGGAGGGTTGCCAACGATGGCGTCAAACCCGCCGTTCTCTCGCCCAAAGACCTCGGGGAACTCGATCTGCCAGTGAAACGGCCAAACCGCTTTGTCGCCGGTGCGTAGTTCTTGAACGGCGTCGCGAGGTTTGAACGTCGGATCGAAAGTCCTGCCAGCATGGCAAGCAACGTAGCGCTCGCGCAGAGCTTCCAGCTTCAGGAGACGAACCCTGTCCTTCTCTGCGGTGAAAAAGGCGGAGAGGATCAGGTCGCCGGCAAAGCGGACCTCGTCGAGGGCTTCGTCGGCGAGTTTGAGTTTCGCGGCTTTGAGCGCCGGCAGCACAAAGTCGCCGCCTTCGAGAATCTCCCTGCGATAGGAGGTGGCACTCTTAATGCGCTTCTCCAAAAAGTCCTGACCAAGGATGCGTTGTTTGCCGGCCGTCTTTTCTTCCCACGTGAAGGCCTCGATCTGCTTTTGGGTGAGGCCGACCACGGAATCACCGCAGCGGATATTGTGGTCGAGAAAGGTGAAGGGGTGATCTTTGGCGAGGGTGGCGAGCCAGAGGGAAAGCTTGGCGAGGTCCACCGCCATCGGGTTCCGATCTACTCCGTAGAGACAACGCTGGGCGATGGTGCGCATCGCCAGCAGCTCTTCGGTTTCATCGGGCGGCAGGTATGGGCGGCCGCCATGAATGCGCCAAGCCTTGACCAGGGCGTCGCCGAGCTGACGGCAGGCTTCGACCAAGAACGCAGCCGATCCAACCGCAATGTCCGCGATCTTGAGATCGAGGATCTGCTCGGGCTTGGGTGACCTGTCGACCGGGACAGAAGTGAGGTCCGGCGAAACAAGCCGAGCCAGAACAGGCTCCAGGGTCTTCCGCACGATGGGCTCGGTGAAGGAGCGAGGCGTGTAGTGCGATCCGGAGCGGCGGCGTTCATCATTCGGCTGAAGCACGAGACCGCCCTTGGCGACCGGCGATGGCGTGGATTCGCGATCGATGCGCTTCTCCATCGCGGCGAGCAGGTCATCGAGCGAGCTGGCTTCCTTCACGGCCTTCTCGGCGGCAGGCGGAAGCTTGGTGTCGGCCTGCTCGTCGAGGTGTTTGATGCGGTCGGCCGCCTTCAGCTCCAGAAGGATTTCCAAATCGACGACCGGGGCGGCGGGCACAGCGCCCTTCTTGCGCTTGCCTTTGAGGGCAATGGCGGTGCCGGAAACGACCTCGACACCGAAGCCCATGATGGTCTGGTAAACTGATCCAATTTCTTCGACGTCGAGTGTGCGGTAGCTGACGCGCTCACCATCGAGCACGCAGAGTTTTTCGAGGATGCCGTGGATGACTCCATCGCTCACCAACGGGAGCGCGCCAATCGGATCCTGCGCCTTCTGCCGACCTTCCAGGAAGGGATAGCGTTCGGAATCGAAGAGGTGGCCCTCCCGGGCGGGCATGCGCATCTCCGGGTGTTGGCAACCACCGTGTATTAAGCGGAAAAGAGCGAGCAGCTGAGCCCACCCGCCGAACCGATGGTCCATTGTATCAGGGTAATGCTCGGCATCGACCCGAAGGCGCTCGAAGAGTCCGCGCACGGAATAGTGCCGCACGAAAAGCCCGCTCATGGGCAGCAGGCCACGGTCCTCGGCAAAGAGAATGAAAACCAGCCGCAGCAGTACCGTGACGACTCCGCCGTAGATATTCTCCGGATGCTTGGCCGCGAGGTCGTGGAGGTGTTGGGTCTTGGCCTGCTGTTCGGCGGCGACAAATCCACGGAGCAATTCGTAAAGGGCGTGCAGCACCTGCTCGGCGAGTTTTTCCGAGACCGAGGCCTGATAACTACGGCTGGTCTGGAGCAGCGAGGGCAGACGCTGTGGCGTGGGCGCCGTGAACAGCGAGTGCGACGAGAGGAGAAGATGGAAGGCCCCGAGAATAAGCCGACCGGAGATTTCGGTCATGGCTCCGACCGGGAAGGTCAACGTGCCAGAATTCTCCTTCGGCGGGGCGTAGACGAGTTGGAAGGAAACACCGTTGGTCAGAATGCCGACGGGCACCTGGGTTTCACGAAGGAGGCGCTCGAACTTTTTCGCGGGCGAGGCCAGCCACCCACGCTCCCCGGCGGCGGCAGGTTTGGTGAGATCGGTGGTGGCCGGATGTTTCTGGACCAGCAGCAGCCAGCGGGATTCGCCTTCCTTGGGCTGGTTGTTGGCGAGTGCGTAAGTGGGAGCAAGTGTTTCGGCAAATTCGGGCAGAGCGACTGATAGTTCGGGAGGAACTGGGTTTGCTGCGTCCCATCCGACCAAGAGATCGAGCGGCCAGCCGAGAAATTCGGTGAAGAAGCGTGGTAGATCCGAAATCCCTGCGGCGGATTCACCAGTGTCCCGATCGTCGAGCGCGAGGTTGCTTACATGGCCAGCGAGCCGATCCTGCAAACCGGCAAGCGTGGCCTTGTCGATGACGACTTGGGAGGCGACCAAGGCCGGCGCGGAGACGACCAAACCCTCAGATTCTTTCTGAGTGTAGCCCAACCAGGCCAGATGGTCGATGAGAGCGGGGTTTTTAGAAGCGGCGGACATGGTCAACCCGTTACAGGCCAGAGGTAGGCGAGTCCAACAGGCTCAAGCCGGAAGGATTTCACGTGGTAAAAATCAGAAACGCGTTTCGGTTCGCGCTGGAGATCGCCGTCGACGTTGTTCAGCCACGACTGCCAGTGGCGACGGTCGGCGGCGCGCTGTCGGCGAGCGCGGGCATCTTCGTCATTGCCGGCGAGCGCGAGGTACATCTGATCGCCCTCGGTCTCTTGCACCTTTTTGAGGATTCGGCGGCGTTGGTCCTCCAAAATCGTTCGGAGTCCCTCGGCCTCGATGCGGGCGCGTTCGCCGAGCTGCTTCTCGGCATCGGCGCGGGCGGCCTCGCCTCGGGATGCAAGGTGGGGTAGCAACTCCCGGATATCCTGGGCAAGACTCGCTTGGAGTCGGGCGGCTGTCGCCGGCGGCACCACTCGTCCGGCGGCTCCCGGGTTGAGAGAATTTTGGAGGATTGAGATGGTTCGGCTCTCCGCATCGCGGCTGTAAGGCGCGAGCGAGCCCTTCCGATCTGCCGGATCGTGCCAGCGAGCGGTGACGGTGATGATCTCCTCGTGCAGACGGGCCGCACCTGTGCCGTAGAGAGCGAGGCGACCGAGCAGCACGATGCGCGGGATGGCATCGTCGGACTGGGCGAGGCAGGCGCGTGAGAGATCGTGGTAAACAAAACCCTGCGCCAGAAAACGCCCGAGCAGACGCTGCACGATACGATGCGAAAGGTGGAGTTGCACCGAGTCAGCATCGAGCCCGGAGGCAGGGGTGAACACGACTGGCCGCAACTGGGTTTGCCGACGCCATTCGAAGAGCGGCTGTCCTGGTTCGGCAGGCGGACGGAGAGTATCCAAGGTCTCGCTCCACGACGGATCGCTGCCCTTGCGGACTTGGAGATTGGGGAAAGTGTAGCGTGCGGGTTCTCCCGCGGGCGCGGGGACCTCGCTGAGCGGCTCGGCACCGAGGAGACTCAAGGAACACCCCAAGGCGTCCCGCAGTTGCGCCTCGTCCAGGCCGATCCATGTCTTCGATTCGCCGATGCGGTTGCGCAGGGTGTCGATTTCACCGCGGAGCCGGGCTTGGCGCTCGGCGGCCTCATCCTCCAACTCGGCCTCGCGGGTAGCGCGTTTCTCCTTGTCCTCGACAACCGCCTCAATGTCGGCGGCAGTGGCCTCGATTTCGGAGCGCCTGATGCCTAACCGAAGACGCTTGTCGATGACCTCCGACAAACTACCGAGTTCGAGGTGGATGGTTTCGGTTTTCCGGACCAAGGCTGACAGGACGCGGTCCTCGGGGCGCTGCGTGTAGACGAAGTAATGGCAGAAAACGTCGGGGCTCGGCTGGAGTTTGCGGTCGATACGACCGTTGCGCTGTTCCAGGCGTGAGGGATTCCATGGAAGATCGAAGTGGAAAAGATGCCAGCAGTGCGCCTGAAGATTCAAACCCTCGCGGGCGGCATCGGTGGCGATGAGGATACGCAGCGGGTGCCGGCGCGGCGGAGCATTGAAGGCGCGTTTCAATGCTTCGCGTTGATCGGGAGGCGTGGGGCCGTGATAAACCTGCACGCGCTCCTCCGCGTGATCGGTGCCGGAGATAGCAGCTTCGAGCTGGTTGCGGAGGTAACGGGCGGTGTCCTCGTACTCGGTGAAGATGATGAGGCGGAGATCGCTCCAGTTCTTTGTGCTGGTAGATGGTTGTGTTTCGCCCGGGCTGTGGATGGCTGGGCAGCAATTGTCCCGCAGCCAGGAAAACAACCAGCGGACGCGGGCGTCGGGCTTCGAGCGATGCTGCTCGGCCAGGCGGGACATTTCGCCGATGAGCGTCCGCTCCTGTTGGACCTGAGCGGAGGTCGTGGAGCCCACAGCGGCCTGCGATATCTGGGCGAAGGCGGACGCGGCTTCCGATTCCTGCTGCTCGGAATCGAGTTCACCACGCTCGTCGTCAGCATCGAAACCGGCGGTGAGACGGGCGGCATCGCTCTCGACTCCAGCGGCGCGAAGGACAGCGATCTCGCCGTTCCAAACCTTCTCCATGGCGCGACGATGAGCCCCCAAGGTGCGGTGGAACGCATCGACTGAGGAGAAGAGACGCTGCTGGAGCGTGGAAAGGATCAGGGCGCCCTGGGCTTGCTCACGCTTCGAGGCTGAACTGAAACGCGTCCGGCGCACCGTGTCGTAGGCATCGAGGAGTTCGGCGAGTTTTAGCTCGGGTGCATCCAGTGCGAGTCCGCCGATCTTTTCCTCGACTACTTTGCGAACAGGGAATCCGCCGGCAATGGCACGAACATCTTCTTTCAGACGGCGAACCATGACGGCATCGCGGTCACTCTTGCGAACCGCGACGCCGCGCATGAAGCGCTTGTCGTCGAGGATCTCCAGCAACGCGCTAAAGCTGTTGGAGTGGCCATTATGCGGTGTCGCGGAGAGGAACAACCTGTGTTCGAAACGAGGAGCAAGGTCGCGAATGGCACTGGTAATCTTTGAATCAATCGCGTACTTAGCGCCAGTGGAGGGCGCGGCATGATGCGCTTCGTCGAGAATAAGGAGACTTCCCGGACGGAGGTTATCGAGCCAGACGCGCATCGGTGAGGCGTAAGTTTCGTCAATCAGGAGCCGATGAGAAACTAGGAAGCGCGGATAAGTGTCCCAAGGGTTAACAGCGTAGCCGCGCTGGCGGCGCACATGGTCGACGTAGGCGCGGTCGAAGATCTCGAAGCGAAGACCGAAGCGGGCGTCGAGTTCCTCCTGCCACTGGCGCAACATGGAAGGCGGGCAGGCAACGACAATGTCCTTCACGCGGCGTCGGAGGAGAAGCTCACTGGCGATTAGGCCTGCCTCAATGGTTTTACCCAAGCCGACGTCATCGGCGATGAACAGGTTCACGCGGGGCATCTGAAGCGCCTTGCGCAGCGGCTCCAACTGATAGGCGTCGATGCGGATGCCGGCGCGGAAAGGAGCTTGGAAAAGACGGGGATTCGTCGAGGTAACGCAATGCCACCGAAGGGAGTTGAAATAGGCGGCGAACTGGCGGGGATCATCAAAGCCTTTTTGGCCGATCTTAGACCAGGCCTCGGCGTTGATGACTTCACCGTCGAGTTCTGCTTCCCAAATGACCTCCAAAATGTCGCCCTGAGCATCATCTTCAACACACGCCAATCGGACCCATGTCCCTGAAGGTGAAACAGAGGGTTCATCGGTAACGAGCCAGTGTCGCGTGCGAACGCGAACAAGCTGGCCAGACGAAAGGATTGGGGCCGCCGCTGGAGACATGGCGGGCAAATTGATGGCGGGTTCGCTCACACGAGCGAGATTTATTGCTCCCAAGCAGGCCGCAGCAGCGAAATTGTTGTGCCGATTAAGATGACTTCTGCCCCAAATCGAATGCCATCTGTTTAGCAATTAGGGCAGCTCGACTGAATCGGCGGCTTGAATACCTGTAAGTCGAGCGTGTTCAGCTAACACCGGCCGCCTTGGCGTCGGACGAAGCATTCAAGCTTAAGCTGAGCCGGTTCGAATAGGGACTATCAACGCATGGGAAGCTGCCACGGCAGCGTCGCGTGGCCTTCGAAGGGTAGCGCTCATCGGCTGCGACGATCCGCTGCACACCCAAAAATTAGAGAAAAAGAGCAAGCGACCCTTGTCGGGTGCTCCCAGATTTCGCACGGGACAAGTATCAACGCATTTGTCCTCTGATTCCACGTCCGTGCGACAGAGAAATCGATGTGCTGATCTGCCCAACCGGGCGGCACAACGCCGAACGGGATCCCAGGGCAGTTTGTTAAGTTGAATAGAAAGTCAGCATCCCATGAATAACAACAATTCCCAGGCCGCAGATCCCATGGCCTACCCCGCCAAACGCCGGTTGCCGATGCGCAGCATCACGTTCTCCCCGTCGAATGCACTCAGGGCGCTCATTCTCAAGATCGCGCTTGTAACGAACCGTTCACCGTCGGAGGTCCTCGATGATCTCCTTGTTCAGGCCGCCGGCGGAAAAATTCACTGGGTGACCGTGCAACCTCGCTGCGGTGAGGGCGCCGGCGTGTCGCTCCAACAAGTGAACGAGGCCTTGGAGAAGATTTTCTTCATGCTTCGTGATGCCAAGGGGGTGATTGCTCGCGGCGGTTCTGATGCTCAGCACAAGATCATTTCGGAGGTGGTCATCAAATCGTTGGAGCTTTGGAGCCACGCCCAGAGCCTTGCTGAAACGACCTTCTACTCGTTCGAGCAGATTCAGATCGGCCGTGCTGTGTATGCCGAAATGGTTCGTGCGATGGAGTCAGCGAAAAAACAGGAGACCGACGAAGTCGCAAAAAAGGAAAAGGCTGACTCTAAGGTGATCGAAGGCTACCGGGCACGCCTCGAAAAATACCAAGCGGTGGTTGAGATGCTGACCCGCCTCGGTTTCAGCCCCGAGGGACCCCAGAATGCGAACTGAGATTTCCAACGTACCGCTTCAGTTTATTCGCCGACGTCATGACTACATAGTGGATAAGAATGGAGAACATAAGGCGACAAAACTTGAGGTAACCTGGAAGTGTATCGGCTTCGGCCAGCCCGACGAAATCGTCGGGCTGGGCCGTCGCCTGATGAAGAAGAAATACAAGGGGGCGGGGCGCCGACGGAAATATGTCGCACAAGAGCTTTCCGTGCACCCGTCAGATGAAAACAAACGCAAGGACTCATTCCGCAACCGAGTGGAAATGGAGAAGGTGGCCGAGGAGATAGTTAACGAATTTCATATACGTTATGCGCTGATCGGATTCCACGGTCTGCGTGATCTCCACGTCTTTGCTTTGAACTGGGGCCCGACGGGATTGGCCTTGAAGGCCTACCTTCCAAATCGCTCGAACCCCCGTCGAGTTTTGGTTGCCGTAGTGGACCGCGTTGAGAAACAACTTATCGCGGCGCGAAAAGAACAGGGAGAGGTTCTATTGCGGACCATGAAGAAGGTTCGTGCCGCGAGGCAAAAAGCTAACGGTCGGCTGCCGATGCACGACGAGATCGCGAAACATCTGCCGCCATATAGCAGCGTGAACGAACTAACAATAGAGAATATTTTGCAAGCGATACATGCGTGCGGCTGGGTTGGAAAGGTCCGCTATAAAGTGAGTCGCAAAGGGGTTCCTCGTCCGGACACGGTGGCAATTTCGTTCACATCGAGTCGTCCGCCAGCGCTGTTTGAGTTCGATCTCTTTATGCGCAAAGCGACAAAAACGTGGAGAAGCCGGAAGAAGGATCCCGTACTTGCTGCAAAGAAAACGCCCCCATTCGAGGCACTCACAATGCAAATCCACCGCTATGTTCAGGGAGAGGCGGTAAAGCCGTGGGCGAGTGCGTGGTTGCGATTCACTTCGGGCGGCATCGAAGCCACAGATCTGCTTGGCGAACAACTAAAGCGAACCACCGACGATCAGGGCCGAGAGCTTGCTGAAACCATACGCCGTGCAAACGAGATTTTAGCGGAGCGTGCGCGTGATCTCAGCAACGACCTCGGTCGCTTTTAGGTTCCCTGATGTCCCAGCTAACAAGTCCGGGCGATCCGCCGCTGCGAATCAAGGTGGTCCGTGCGCTTTCGAGGCGGCGAAGCGCCTCAGAAAGCGCGTTTCGCTTGGCCGACCAGTTGGTGAACGCGATATCGAAATCGGCATGCTTACCATTTGCCGAAACGACCCATGCCTGAATCTGCGTCACGCCTCCCGCGCCGATCGCTATGGACGAGTGATCAAAGCATTTGAGACCACTGCGCATTGGGTCCAGAGGATTGCTTCGAACGGCCATATTTATCTCACGCCGGACGCTTTCTGGCAGATTCAGCCCCGACAATTCCGGAACGACATCGATGTCCCTTTCCCTGTAAGCGCGGTCCGAGAGTTCCAATCGATTCGAGACCTCCTCCATTTGCTGGAACGCACTCATTTCCTTGATCCCTTTGCGGACAAGGCGAGCAGCCTGCGTGAACGACGACTGACTCAGCTTCGCTTTCTTGGGCGTGACCTTCTTCATTAGGAGATCGGTCACCCGTCGTGCTTCACGGTATCCGCCTTCGGTGATGCGTTTCGCGACCTCACCTACGCCAACGGCAGTCATATCGCGATGGAGGGCAATATAGTAATCCGCCATGCGTTCGTCAGAGCATTCAAGGTCGCATTTTGACAACATCGTTGGCGCATATTCTGCCCAGGTTTTAATCGAACGTTTGCTCGGTGGGCGGGCCATGTAGGTTGACTTCATTATGCTGACCCATGAACAGAGGCGTCGAAGAAAGCAAAATTGGTGCTTTCCCCCGAGAACGTATTGCCGCACCGCTGTACGCAGCCTGATTTCTATTTCTTCCAGATCCAGGTCCGAAGGCCGCTCGTCCTGCGGATCCTTTGTTTCGTCCGGTTGAACGTTATTCAATGGTTTTGTCTCCATAACACGGATAGTTGATAGTTTTTTACGGACGTATAAAATCCGACGTGGTACAAAAACCCCGTGAATCACGCCGGATCAGAAACACTGTTTCGGAAATTCACGGGTTTCGCATCATACTCACGAGTCAAGAAGCGAGAGCACTTCTTCTCGGACCTGCCGCCAGTTGGAATCGGTCATCGTGACAATTAGTTCCCGAATGCGCGTCCCGCTCGCGGACACTGGTTTCACGTCAACTTCGATAGGGCAGGTGTTCCCGGTAAGCAGGGGATGCATCTTGGCCTTCAGCGCATCGCGAACCTGCGACTGCAACGGACGGAAGTAGTGAGTCAAAATTACCTCGGTGGAGTGCTGACCGGTTACCTTTTTCACCAATTCGACGGGGACGCCACCCATGATGGCCAAGGTGATCCACGTGGTCCGAAGTGAATGAAACCCGATCAACGAAGCGCGTCGGACTCCGCGTGCACGTTTCACCGACATCGCCTTCTCATGGCTGTCCGGTTCATCATCGTTCCACGCAAAACCGGCGGATTCCAGAGCCTGCTTTACCCGCAAGGTGACACCGTCCGGATTTACCAGGAACATCTGGGCTTGTTCGGCAAAGACATAGTCGTTCGGAGCCGGAACTTTCCCTGCATACAAGGGGGCAAGCTCCGCCTCTAGCAGACCGAAAATAGGAATGTAAACCCAGCTCCCGTCCTTCGCAGGCTTAACGGCGATCACCCGTTCCGCCCATTTGATGCGGCGGAACTGAAGGAGACAGCAATCGCACCGACGCATGGCGGTCGAGAGTGCAGTCACGATCAGTACCCGAGCGAATGGGTGGCGTTTTACGGCATCAAGGAGCGTGGCGATCTGCTCGATCGTGAGGGGCTGACGATGTGCAGTTACGACCTTGAGCTTCTTTATCTGGCCAAACGGATTTCGCGACACACCCGATTTATCCGCCAAGTCCTTAAAGACTGTCTTCAGCCTGTTCGCCTGCTCGTTGCGCGTTTTTTCCGTGACCCCAGTGTTCTCGATCGACCGGACGAAATCCGCAGCGAGCGCGGATGAAACCTGAGCCATTTCGAGGGCTGGCGACTTACGATTAGCTGCGAATTGGGCGAACTTCTCGCACAGCGATTTGATCTGGGCGAGATAGCGCGCAGAGCGCACTTTGCCTGGGGAGAGAGCAACCCACGCATCGAACATTCCGCTCAGTGCGACGCGCTCAAAACTCACGCCTTGTTTAAGGAAAAGAAGTTTCTCGGTAAGCAGCACCTCGTTGCCGCGCTCCCGGATCTGCTTCTCGATTTCGTCAAGCTTGGCTTGGGCAACGGCGCGCGAACGCTCGAATGGTGGATCGCCTTCTTCGCGAAGCGACTGAGGACGGCGCCCTTTGATCGGCAATTCCAGGTCGATGAAAACCCGCTTGTTGTTTACTTGGAGCCGCCCGTAAAATTTACCGACGTTGGGTCTCATGTCTAGAGGCACGGCACACCTCCTTTCACCGGACGGCCCGACAGAGCCTCTTGCCCGACCCGGTCGAGCAAAGCTAGAACCCAATCAAGACGGTATGCGACGTTACCGAATTCGCTGGTCGGAGTTAGTTCGGCGTGCTGGCTGCGGATTTCATAGAAGTGCGTCTTACCACAGCCAAGGAGGACACAGACCTCGGTGGCGGAGATGAGCCGCTTGTTTTCTGGCAACGCAGGGAGCGGCGTTCCGTCGAGAAGGTGCTTCGCGAGTTGGCGTTCGTTGTAACTGAGCGAGGAATCGGTATCGAGGACGACTGAAAGGATTTGTTTTGATGCTGGTTGCATGGACTTTATGGGCCGAGGTCCGGCTCTCGACCCGTTGACGGGGCGATTTGCACACCAAGCCACCGCCGGACGGCTTAGTGTGCGGCCATGCGCGAGCCGCGATTAAAGACTGCGTGCCCAAGACTTACGGCTGGGGACTTCGCACTGTTGCCAGGCATCAGCTGGCGCGTCTGGGACCGCTCAAGGCGTTCCACACCCTGCCACCTCTCGGTGACAGCGGAGCCCTAAAACCATTCACATGGAGGGCCGACGCGAACTATATCGGACCGCTGCGGAATTTTTTAAATGAAAAAAGCTCCGCCGCAGAACTTTTCGTAGTTGGGCCGCGGAAACACCGACAGCGCCGGCCCCTGAATACTTTCAGCGCCGTAAAAAAATCCCCCGTGGTCGGCGGTGTTCGATTTGGGTCCAGTGGGCTTGGAATCGAAGTTCACGCCGGTTGCCACACACGCCCAATCCAATCTTTGACCTGTTTCATCGTGGCTGCGTCGATCGACCAGCTCGGTGATCCATCGTGGAGACACAGGCCGTAGCCATCCTCCAGTTCCAAGACAGCAGTTGCGTCGCAGCGGGCGACAAATTGTCCGTCAGGGTTCGCCTCACTAACGAAATACCGGTGATCGTAGAACTCGATGAGAGGCTCCTCGTTATAATGGATGAAGCAGTCTTCGAGACCATACGGCTGCCCGCAAAAAACGAATTTGACGCGGAACGGCGTTCCTTTGCCGTCCGTGACTTTGAGCACTTGTTCGCGTACTTCGGCGTGGGGTTCCGTCGCGTGCTTGCGGAGCGTTTTTTCAATCCGCGTGAGCTTTATCTGAGCTTCGCGCCGAGCACGCTCGAACGATGCGTCACCTTTTGTCAGCGGCGAGTAGGAAGTCATCGTATTCTGGCGGGTAAGAATCCGTCTTTTCTTCGGTCGCTTTTCTTCCGGTAACGAACCGTAGAAGTCTTCTTCCGTGGGTGGTTTTTCTTCCCCCGGTAAGCGAAAGCTGAGTACGAGTGCTGAAGGCGTGGTCGGGAGCGCCAAAGCTGGCGAAGCTGTGAGGCGATGCATCCAAAGGGGTCGTGCAAGTGCCAGCACTGCGGAGAGTTGTTCCCGGTCGACGCGCGCAATCGCGGGCGGCAGCGGTATTGCCGCAAGACACCGTGCCGCAAGGCGAGCAAGGTTGACAGCCAGAGTCGATGGCTGAAGCAGCCCGGCAACGCGGATTACTTCCGCGGGTCGGACAACGCGGCTCGGGTACGGGCGTGGCAGGCGGCGCACCCAGGCTATTGGAAAAAGCGCCAGCGGAAGGTGCGCGTTGTCTTACAAGAGACCTCAAAGGTGCAAGTGCCAGCGGATCAGGGGAGTGCAAACCAAGACGACGCGCCTGTCTTACAAGATGTCTTGGGGTCGCAATCGCCGGTGGTGGTGGGGCTTATCGCCCATCTCGCCGGAAGTGTCTTACAAGAGGACATCGCCGAGATGACCCGCCGGCTGCACTCCCGGGGGCGGGCCGTATTGGGCACCGACGTGCCGCGGCCCGCCTATGGAAAAACACTTAATCGCAACAGATCGGGTGCGGCGCGTGCCGCGCCAGTTTAGCTGGGTGGACCACCGCCTCATCCGCGGAAACTACCTGATGAAGGCCTCGGCGCCGGCGTGGGCGCTGTACCTGGTGCTGGTCACCGTCGGGGACGAACACGGGGTGAGCTACTATGCGGATCGAACGCTCGCACGGCTATTGTCGCTGCACGAGGAGTCGGTCGCCGAGGCCCGGCGGCAGCTCGTCGCCATCGGCGTGATCGCGTACGAGCCGCCGCTGTATCAGGTGCTCGGATTGGAGGTGGCGTCGTGATCGGCTACGAACGTTACTGCCAGATCAAGGCCGCCGCGGGGGCCGGAAAAAACGCGACGCAGATCGCCACGGAGCTGGGCCTGCACCGGCAGACGGTGAGTGCCTGGCTGGAGCGCGAGCGTTACGAGCGCAGTCGCGGCGCGCAACGGCCACGCCGCTCCAAGCTCGATGCGTACCGTGCGGCGATCGTACGCTTCGTGGAAGCGTATCCGCTTTCGGCCATGCAGGTGTGGCACAAGCTGAAGGAGCAGGGCTACGATGGTGGCTACTCGATCGTGAAGGACTACGTGCGGCGGATCCGACCGAACCGGACGGAGGCGTTCCTGACCTTGAAGTTTGCCCCAGGCCAGTGTGCGCAGGTCGACTGGGGCAGCTTCGGGGCGGTGGAAGTCGACGGCACGCGGCGAGCGCTCAGCTTCTTCGTGCTGGTGCTCGGTTACAGCCGGTGGCTCTACGTGGAGTTTACGCTCGGCCAAAGCCAGGAATGGTTCCTCGGGTGCCACCAGCGGGCGTTCGAGCAGCTCGGCGGCGTGCCGCAGGAGGTGATGGTCGACAACTGCAAGACCGCGGTGCTCTCGCATGTCGCCGGAGCAGAGCCGGTCTACAATGCGCAGTACCTCGATTTTGCCCGCCACTACGGGTTCCGGATCAAGGCCTGTGGTCCGGGCCATCCCCAGTCGAAGGGGATCGTCGAGAACGCCGTTTCGTACGTGAAGAAGAGCTTCCTCGGCGGCCGACAGCTCACGCGCTTCGAGGAACTGAACCCGGCGGTGAAGCTGTGGCTGGAGACAATCGCCAACGTGCGCGAGCACGGTGAAACGAAGACCCGGCCGCTCGACCGGCTGGCCGGGGAGCGCCCGCAACTGCTCGCACTCAATCCCCGGCCGTACGCCGCGGTGCAAACGCGCCCGGTGCGCGCGTCGCGGCGCTGCCGGGTCACGATCGACACCAACCGGTACTCGGTGCCGGCGAGGTACGCCGGGGCGCTGCTGACCGCGCAGTTGTCGAGCGAGCGGGTGTGGTTGTACGCCGACACGACGCTCGTGGCCGAACACGTCCGCCGGTTCGGCCGCCGCCTCGACCTGGAAAACCCCGATCACGTGCGCGAACTCGAAGCGCAGAAGAAAACCGGCGCCCGCCAGCGGCTCCTGTTGCGCTTCCTCGAACTGACCCCGGCCGCCGGGCCGTATCACCGGGCCCTGGCGGAACGCCGGATGAACGCCGGCCACCACCTCAGCCGCATCGTCGAACTGCTTCCCGCCTATGGCGCCGGGGCAGTCGGCGCCGCGATCGAAAGCGCGCACGAACTGGGCGCCTACTCGAGCGATTACATCGTCAACCTGCTCGAACAGCGGGCCCGCCGGCTGCCGGAACCCGGCCCCCTGCACCTGCCCCGCGCTCCCGAAGCACTCGAACTGGAACTGCCCGCCCCCGACCTCACGCCCTACACCCATGAGCAACGCCACGACCTTTGAAGCCCAGCTTCGGTATCTGAAGCTCGCGCACACCAGCCGCCACCACGAGGAGATCACGGCGGAAGCCGCGAAGCAGCGCTGGTCCCACGCCCAGTTCCTGCGCCGCATCATCGAAGCGGAGGCGCAGGACCGCCAGCAGCACGCCCTGCAGCGCCGGATCAAGGCCGCCCGTTTTCCCGTGCAGAAAACCTTGGACCAGTTCCACTGGGACTGGCCCAAGCAGATCAACGAGGCCCAGGTGCGCCACCTGTTCGAACTGCGTTTCGTCGAGGAACACACCAATGCCGTCTTCTGCGGCGGCGTCGGCCTGGGGAAAACACACCTGGCCACGGCCCTCGGCTACGCGGCCTGCCAGGCCGGACACCCCGTCCTCTTCACCACCGCCGTTGACGCCATCAACACTCTGCTGGCCGCGCAAGCGCTGCACCGTTTGAACTCCGAACTGAAGAAGTACGTGGCGCCATCACTCCTGGTCCTGGACGAGGTCGGCTACCTGCCCCTCGACAAGGCCGGAGCGGACCTGCTCTTCCAGATCGTCAGCCAGCGCTACGAGCGCGGCTCGATCATTGTCACCACCAACAAAGCCTACAAACACTGGCCGACGATCTTCAACAACGACGCCGGCATCACCTCCGCCATCCTCGACCGCCTGCTCCACCGCGCCCAGACCGTCGTCGTCGAGGGCAAATCCTACCGCATGAAGGACCGCCTCACCGAAGAAAACCCCACCTGATCGACCCCAAACCGCCGGTGGCGAACACCGCCATCGGCGCCGCTTCGCCCGGGTGTCGACTTTTTATCCGCCACATTACGTCGACGTTCGCACCGCCGCTCACAACCTTTTTCATCGAGCGCCGGCGGCTGCCCGTGGACGTGAACTTGTAGTTCGATCAGGAACCATTTTCCATTGAACTGAACATCGCCGCGAAAGGACCGGAGTCCAAAACTGGATTTTTGTAGAACTAGCGGCATGACAGAACTTCTCCTTTCATGGCGGAAATGGCGGCCCGGCTGTGCCAGGGACCAACCATCAGAATTTGGCGTCCGACCAAAGTGTTGGAATCGGATTGGCCTCCGAGGTGGAGGTGAAAGAATTGTTTGAGTGCGGAAGGCATAGGGATTGGTGGACCGTGGTCCGGCTTTGGCCCAAGTTCACAGGTCGGAAGGCAAAGACCGAGCCACGCCGGACAGCTCGGTGCGGCCATGCGCGGGGCCGCGATTCAAAACTGCTTGCCCAGAACCCAAGCCGGGGACTTCGCATTCGCGCCAGGCATAAGCCGGCATGCCTGGGTTCGCTCAAGGCGTTCCACACCCTGCCACCTCTCGATGGCAGCGGAGCCCTGAGACCATTCACATGGAGGGCCGACGCAGGATATTTCGGCTCGATTTGCAGAATCAGGAATAGAAAATAGTGCCTCAGCAGATTTTTCCCAGGGTGCCCCAATTTGCCGAAACTGTGGCATTTTTGTGGCAAACGTTCGCTGAAAACCACCCCAGTTCGCTTTAGTTCGCAAAGCGGCCCCAATCGCGTCCTCCAGAGCAACGCATTCGTAAGTATCTAAAGCAAAACGCCTCCCGAGCAGTGGGAGGCGTTTAAATTGGGTGCAGGGGTTGGATTTGAACCAACGACCTTCAGGTTATGAGCCTGACGAGCTACCAGGCTGCTCCACCCTGCAACAAATGGGAGGCGGAACGTGCGCCGCACGTTTTTCTCTGTCAACCCCTTTTCGCCAGCAACACCCCGTATCTCGCGCAGCCGCGCCCGGAGACGCCGGGCCCGTGACTTAGGCGAGGCGGCGGCGTGGAAGTGGTCGCGCGCCTTCAGACAGCTCGATCGCCGAGGACCGGAATTAGCGCTTGCCAGCCGGCCGGCCGGCCTGTGTTTTCGACCGCTCTGCAGGCGACGGAGGCAATCGCAACCGCCGCCGGCAGAACCTCAGTACCGTCATCCTCAATCCTCACTCAAGATCGCAAGGCGGCCCATCGGCCGACCTGTGTTTCGAGAAAACATAGATCACATGAACGTCACTCCCAAAGACCTGCTCGATGCCGGCGTGCATTTCGGGCACCAAACGAAACGCTGGAATCCCCGTTCGAAGCCGTTCGTCTTCGACCACCGCCAGGGCATCAGCATCATCGACCTCGGCAAGACCCACGCGGCCCTTGAAAAGGCCTGCGCGTTCGTCGAGGACGTCGTCGGCAACGGCGGCAATCTCCTGTTCGTCGGCACCAAGCGCCAGGCGAAGGAAATCGTCCGCGAAGCGGCCACCTCGACCAACATGCCGTTCTGCGTCGACCGCTGGCTCGGCGGCACGCTCACCAATTACGAGACCGTCAAGCGCTCCATCGCCAAGTTCAAGAAGTACCAGCAGCAGGAGACCAGCGGCGAGCTCGCCAAGCTCGGCTCGAAGGAACTCGCCGCCACCAAGCGCGAGATGGTGCGCATGCAGAAGAATTTCAGCGGCATCGTCGACATGCCCGGCTTGCCCACCGCCATGTTCGTGGTCGACGTGAACCATGAAAAGATCGCCGTCGCCGAGGCCGCCCGGTGCGGCATCCCGTGCATCGGCATCACCGACACCAACTCCGATCCCACCACCCTCTCCCACCCGATCCCCGGCAACGACGACGCGGTGAAATCCATCCGCATCATCGTCGAGACGATCGTCGCCGCCGTGCAGAACGGGCTTTCGCAGCGCGATGCCCGCCGCGCCGCGCGCGGTGCAGCCGACCTGAAGGCCGCCGCCGTGGCTGCCGGTGTCCCGGCCGAGGCGCCGGCCGTGAGCCCGACGGGAGAGATAGATCTTTCGAAGGTGGAACTGCCCGCCGACGTCGTGGCCGTGGTCGAGGGCGAAACCGAAGTGGTCGAAGCCAAGAAGAAGCCGGTCCGCCCGAAGCGCGCCATCGTCAAGGCCGAGTGACCCGGAGCCGAGCAACCCTCCCCCACCTTCAATCAATGAGTGTTCCGATTACTGCCCAAATGGTCAACGACCTGCGCATCGCCACCGGTGCCGGGCTCCTCGACTGCAAGAAGGCGCTGACCGAATCCAACGGCAACGCCGACGAAGCCACCACGATCCTGCGCAAGAAAGGCGCCGCGTCCGCCGCCAAGAAGGCGGACCGCGCCACCAAGGAAGGCCTGATCGAAAGCTACATCCACGTCGGCGGAAAGGTCGGCGTGCTGCTCGAGGTGAACTGCGAGACGGACTTCGTCGCGCGCACCGACGACTTCAAGTCGTTCTGCCGCGACGTGTGCCTGCAGATCGCGGCCGCCAATCCACTGTACGTTTCGCGCGACCAGGTGCCGGAGGCCGATGTGGCCAAGGAGCGTGAAATCGCTGCGGCGCAGGTCCAGGGCAAGCCGCCAGCCGCGATCCAAAAGATCGTCGAGGGCAAGCTCGACAAGTTCTTCTCGACCGTCTGCCTGCTCGATCAGCCGTTCGTCAAGCTGCCGGAAAAGACCGTGAAGGACATCCTCACGGACAAGGTCGCGAAGATCGGCGAAAACATCCAGGTCCGCCGGTTCATCCGCTACCAGCTCGGCGCCTGAGAGGTTTTCGCGGCGCGAAAACCTGATGAAAGTCACGCGCGTCGAGATTGTTTTCCGAGGACTGACCAACCGTTGTCCGAATTGCGGCCGCCGCACGCTCTTCCAACCCGGCGCCATGTTCCGCGTGAACAAGCGCTGCCCCGCCTGCGAATTTCAAATCGAGCGCGACCACGACGAGGGGTTTTATCTCGGAGCGCTGTCCCTCAATTACGGGGTCACGCTGATGTGCTTTCTCCTCCCCGTGCTCGTGCTCGCCTACAAGGGAGTGCTCGGCACGACGACCGCGGCGGTGCTGGCCGGTGCCGGCGCCATCCTTTTTCCCATCGCGTTCTACCGTTCGTCGCGGAGCTGGTGGCTGATGAACTACTACCTCTTCTTTCCGCAGCACCTGCCCGCGAATGGAGGCAAGGGCCGGCCCGGCGAGGACGACAACATCTAGCGGATGGTCGTGCGCGCCGTCAGCAGGGTCCGATAGGAATCGCGGTAGATCCAGGCGAGGTAAAGCTCCAGCGCGGCGAAGACGGCCGCCATCGGCAGCCCGGAGTGCTCGAGGAAAATGTGGAACGCCAGGCTGTTCACCAGAAACGGCGCAAGCAGAACGAGCGCGAGCGGCACGAACCGGTTCGCCACGAGAAAGGCGCCGACCAGCAGCTGCGTCACCCCGATGAGCTTCATCATGTACCCGGTGGCGAAGAGCGCACCGGCAAACGCGGCGGCCGGCGCCGGCAGCGGCGTGCTCGGCGGCGGGATGAAGTTGAGGAACGCGTTCGCGCCGAAGACGAGCAGCGGCAGTCCGAGCAGAATCCGGCCGACGGTGGGAGCGATTCGCGCGCTCCGGCTTCCGCCGGGCCGCGCGACGGCCGCGCTGGGATCACCCCCGGAGGCGGCCAGCTGACCGGGCGCGCGATCACGATCGGACGATGAGGTGGCGTGTGGCTTCATGGCTTTCCGTTCCTTTCAGCATGTGCGTTTTCACTCTTTTGACGAACGACCGAGCGCACTTCGGACAGGTCCCGAAGCGGCGGTCTAAAGTTCGAGCCATCTGCCCCGAACCTGCAGCAACCCGGAGTTGGGGCGGGTGGAGGCTAATGTCGCTCTTCGCCAGAGCCTTCTGCTCCGACGACAGCATCGGGGCCTCGATCGTGAAGCCTTCCGTTTGCGCTTGGACACGCGGTTAGCATTGCCAATTCCGCGATCGAAGTTGTCGTCGGCATCCCACCCGGCTGCCCTCCCCCCGAGGTGATTTTTCCAGGGCACCCGAGTCACCCCAACAAGATGAGTCTGATCAAGAGTATCACCGAGCTGCGCAAACGACGCGCCCTGGTTCAAAAGGGCGGCGGCGACGCGGCCATCGAAAAGCAGCTCGCGCTGGGCAAGCTCACGGCGAGGGAACGCATCATGGCGGTCCTGGACAAGGGCTCGTTCTCCGAATACGACCTCTTCGTCGAGCATCAGGCGCGCGACTTCGACATGGACAAGAAAGTGCTCCATGGCGACGGCGTGGTCACCGGCACCGGCGTGATCAACGGATCACCGGTCTGCATCTACGCGCAGGACTTCACCGTCGCCGGCGGGTCGCTCGGTCTGATGCATGCGCGCAAGATCGCGAAGATCATGGACCACGCGCTGAAGATGCGCGTCCCCCTCATCGGCATCAACGACTCGGGCGGCGCCCGCATCCAGGAGGGCGTCAACTCGCTCGCCGGCTACGGCGAGATCTTCTACCGGAACACCCTCGCATCCGGCGTCATCCCGCAGCTGTCGATCATTCTCGGCCCCTGCGCCGGTGGCGCCGTCTACTCGCCCGCGCTGACCGACTTCGTCTTCATGGTGGAAAACATCTCCAAGATGTTCATCACCGGCCCCAGCGTCATCGAGACCGTGCTCGGCGAAAAGATCGGCATGGAGGAGCTCGGCGGCGCCCGGGTCCACGCGGAGATCACCGGCAACGCGCATTTCTTCGCCACCAGCGAGGCCCAGTGCTTCACCCAGATCAAGCGACTGCTCTCGTTCCTGCCCCAGAGCAACACCGCCCGCCCGCCGCAACGGACGCCCCGGGAGCCCAAATTCCCGGGCCGCATCGAGGATATCCTCCCCGCAGATCCGAGAACGCCTTACGATGTCCGCGACGTCATCAAGGCGCTGGTCGACGATTCCGACTTCCTCGAGGTGCAGGAGATGTGGGCGGCCAATATCGTCATCGGATTCGGGCGCATCAACGCCCAGCCCGTCGGATTCGTGGCGAACCAGCCGCTCGTGCTCGCCGGGGTGCTGGACTGCGACAGTTCCGACAAGGCCGGCCGCTTTGTCCGGTTCTGCGACGCCTTCAACATTCCGATCGTCACGCTCGAGGACATGCCGGGGTATCTGCCGGGCGTCGACCAGGAGCATGCGGGCGTCATCCGCCACGGGGCGAAAATGCTGTATGCGTATTCCGAGGCCACGGTGCCGAAGATCACGGTCATCCTGCGAAAGGCCTACGGCGGCGGCTATATCGCGATGAATTCACGCCATCTCGGCTCCGACTTCAACTTCGCCTGGCCGTCGGCCGAGATTGCCGTCATGGGGCCCGAGGGAGCCGCGAACATCATCTTCAAAAAAGAGATCGATGAAGCGGAGGATCCGGCGGAGATGCGCCGGAAGAAGGTGGCGGAGTACAAGGAGAAGTTCGCGAACCCGTACGTTGCCGCGTCCAAGGGCTACATCGATTCGGTCATCGAGCCCTCCGAGACGCGTCACCAGCTGATCCACGCGCTGGATCTGAGCGCCAACAAGGTCGACAGCCGGCCACCGAAGAAACACGGCGTCCCCCCGTTTTGAACCGCGTGGCCAAACCCATGGATACCGACATGCACGGCAAGTTGAGCGCCCTCCAGGTGGAGGAGGGCACGTACACGACCCGCCTGACGAACAAATTTCGGAACCGCCCCGTGTGGGAGCCGCCCGACCGGCGCGAGATCTATTCCTATATTCCCGGCCTGGTCGTTCGCGTGTTCGCCCAGGAGGGCCAGCGCCTCAAAGGTGGCGCCTCGATCCTGACCTTCGAGGCGATGAAGATGGAGAACACCTTCACGATGCCGTGTGCCGGCCTGGTGCGGAAGATTCACGTCAAGGTCGGGGACGTCTTCGCGAAGGACATCATCCTCGTCGAAATCGATCCGGACTAGGATCGTTCGGGGAAGATTCATCGATGGAGCGGTTGCGGCGCTTGCATCTGTAACTTTCGACTTCCGTTTTGGGTGGGCTGGCCTACGTTTCGCCTCCCTGCGCCGGAGAGGTGGCAGAGTGGTCTATCGTGCCTGACTCGAAATCAGGAGTGTCCGCAAGGGCACCGTGGGTTCGAATCCCACCCTCTCCGCCATTTTCGCTCCGCGAAAATGGAGATTTCGCGAAGCTAAGACCTAAACGCGAAGCGGGACGCGGAGGTCGGCATCACGAGATCGCACAAGCTCGAGCCCACCGGCACGGCCGGCACCGGGACAGCTGAGGCTCCGGTCAAGAAACTGCTGATCGAATTTGTCTCGATCCCTGCCGGCGAGTTTCTGATGGGAAGTCCGGGCACGGAACCGGGAAGAAGAGGCGACGAACTCCGGCATCGCGTGACTCTTCATGCCTTCAAGATCAGGGGCACAGGAATCGGATTCCGACTGGTGGCATCCGACTAGCCCTTCCCCGTGGCCCGCTTTGTCTCAAAGTGCCACTGGAACGGTGCACCATCGCCGCCAGCTTTCGGAAATCGAAAGCTGCCCTGCGTGGCGGCGAAGGGGGGCAGAATTCCGACACTCGCGCGCCGCTCCGTCCCCGGCTGATTCGGATTTGTCCCAACGGCGCGCTGCTCAGTTCGTAAGCGTCCGGCGGGCGACCTCGTAGTCGGACGATGAAGGTTCGAGTAATCTGTCGTGATGACGACGATCACGACGGAGGTGGTGGAGACGAAGCGCGATCGGCAGGGCCGGCGAATCACGCCGGCAGCACGGCGGGCGGAGTTGGT
Source organism: uncultured Verrucomicrobiae bacterium (assembly GCA_963705935.1). Lineage (GTDB taxonomy): Bacteria > Verrucomicrobiota > Verrucomicrobiia > Opitutales > Opitutaceae > Opitutus. The sequence continues at coordinate 3,086,300 of OY970130.1, forward strand.
GGCGGGATACCGCTCGAGTGGCCTGACGATGGAGCAGTTCGCCCGGCGAGAAGGGATCAACCGATTGACGCTCGCGAAGTGGTCGTATTTGGAGAGCCGGAAACGTTCGGCGAGTCCGGTGCGGTTTGCGGAGGTGCGGCCGGGACTGCCCGCGGAGCCGCGCTGGGGGTTTGAACTGACGCTGCCGAACGGGTGGATGGTGCGGGCGGCGGACGCCGCGTCGCTGGCCCAGTTGCTCAGCGTGGTGCGCAGCTGATCAACCGATGCTGACGTTCGCCGCGGGACAGCGGATCTATCTGGCGGTCGAGCCGGTGGACATGCGCAAGCAGTTTAACGGGCTGTGGGCGCTGGCCGCGGAAAAACTGCGGGAAGATCCATTTAGCGGAGCGCTGTTTGTGTTCACCAACAAGGATCGGGATCGACTGAAAATCCTGTTCTGGGATGGTTCGGGCGTGTGGGTGCTGGCGAAGCGACTGGAGAAGGGCCGGTTCAGTTGGCCAGCGGCGAGCGGGCCGACGAAGATCGACCTGGAGCCGACGGCGCTGACGATGCTGCTGTCCGGGATCGACCTCAAAGACGGGTGCAAAAAAGCGTGGTATGCGCGATAATTAGCTGGACAACAAATAGTTACAACTTCTTGATAGGTAAGTGATTCCGCCAGAAGAAGCCGTCAAACTCCTGCCCGAGGTGATGGCAGAGCTGGCGGCATTGAAGGCGGAGAATGCCTGGCTGAAGCGGCAGCTGTTTGGGCCGGGCAAAAGCGAGAAGCTCGACCGGTTGCAGACGAGCTTGCCGCTGGGCGAAGCGGCGCCGCAGCCGGTGACGCCCAAGGTCGAGACAATCACCTATCAGCGGGTCGCGGCGCCGAAGGAGAAGCGGCCCGTGCCGGCGGAGGTGTTCAAGGATGTGCCGGTGAAGGAGACGATCGTGATCGAGCCGGACGAGGTGAAGGCCGATCCGGCGGCGTTCGAACGCATCGGCGAGGAACGCACCTTCGAGATCGATATTATCGGACCGCAGATTTTTAAGCGCGAGATCGTGCGGCCGAAGTACCGGCAAAAGACCGATCGGCAACGACCGCCCTTGGTGGCGCCAGCGCTGGAGCGAGCGGTTGCCGGCGGCTACGCTTCGGCGGGATTGCTGGCGTGGATCGCGCTGAACAAATACGTCGACCACCAACCGCTGTACCGACTCGAGCAGCAGTCGGCGCGCTGGGGCGCCAAAATCCCGCGGCAGACGATGGCCGACTGGATCCGGATCACGGCCGAGTGGCTCGAACCGGTGTACCGGCAGATGCTCAAGCGACTCTTGAGCGGCCGCTATCTCCAGGCCGATGAAACGCCGATCCGCTGCAACGACCCGGATGAGCAACGCGGCGGCACAACGGAGGGGATGGCTGTGGGTGATCAGCCGGCCCGGCGAAGACGTGGTCTTCGACTGGCGGCTGTCGCGCCGACATGGCGAACTGACGTCGCTGATCGACGGTTACCGGGGCATCCTCCAGTCCGATGGCTACGGCGCCTACGAGGCTTACGCCCGCGACCATCCCGAAGTGACCTGGGTGGGCTGTTGGGCGCACGCGCGACGAAAGTTTTTTGAGGCTGAACGCGAATCGCCGAAAGCCGTACGGTTGATCCTGCTGATCATCGGCTGGCTGTATAAATGCGAGGCCGACTGGGATGAACAGCAACTGAGCGACTCGGACCGCCGGCGGTACCGGCTGAAGCTTTATCCCCGCCGACTCTACTGGTTGAAGAAACTGGCGACGGGCATCCGCGAGCGCATGCCGCCGAAGTCGGGCTTGGCCAAAGCCTGCGACTACCTGCTGCACTACTGGGCGCCCCTGACGGCGCACCTCGAGCACGGGGAAACACGGCTGGACAACAACCTCGTCGAAAATGCGATCCGGCCTTCGGCGATCGGGAAAAAGAATTGGTTGTTTATCGGCCACCCCAACGCGGGGCAGCGCTCCGCGATCATCTACTCGATCGTCGTCTCCTGCCAGCGGCACGGGAAGGATCCGTTCGCGTACCTGCGCGACGTCCTCTCCCGGTTGCCTCAGATGACCAACCAGGACAAAATGGATCCGCTCACGCCGGCGAACTGGAAGCCAGCATAGGGCTCCGCGGCTGAGCTTAATGGGCACCATTGCGACTGCTCGCATGGCCCCATCGTGACGTCTCAATCGGCCCCATCAAGAATCCGGCCCAAGGCACCCGGCCGGACGCTTACCTCAGTTCGGACCGGGGCGGATGGGAGGGGCGGCGAACTCCGGGGGTGGCTCGGGCGAGCCGGCGTCCGGAATCTGGCCGACGCCACGGGCCGTCCCGGCGGCATGGCCGGGCGGCTTCGCGGCGAATTGCGTGCGGTGCAGTTGCGCGTAGACGCGTCCCAGCTGGAGCAGCTCCTCGTGCCGGCCGCGTTCGACGATGCGCCCGTGGTCCAGCACGAGAATCTGGTCCGCGTGGTGAATCGTCGAAAGCCGGTGCGCGATCACCAGCGAGGTGCGGCCCCGGAGCGCGGTCGCGAAAGCCTCCTGGATCGCGCGCTCCGACTCCGAGTCGAGATGGGCCGTGGCCTCGTCGAGAATGACCAGCGCCGGCGCCTTGAGCAGCAGCCGGGCGATCGCGAGCCGCTGTCTCTCGCCCCCGGAGAGGCGGTGACCGCGGTCGCCGATCACGGTGTCGAGCCCCTTCGGCAACGCCGCCACCACCTCCGCGATTTGCGCATCGCGCAGCGCCGCCGCCAGCTCGGCCTCCGTGGCGCCGGGCTTCGCGAACAGCAGGTTCGCCCGGATCGTGTCGTGAAAGAGATGCGCGTCCTGCATCACCATCCCGACGGTGCTCCGGACCGACTCCAGCGTCGCGTCGCGAACATCCACGCCGTTCATCCGGACGGCTCCGGAGCGGACGTCGTAGAGGCGCGCCGCCAGCTGGGCCAGCGTGGTCTTGCCGGCCCCGGACGGCCCGACCAGCGCGATCTGCTGGCCCGGTTCGGCCACGAACGTCACCTCGTGGAGCACCTCGGTTTCCGGATGTTTGGCCAGCACCGCGACCGACTCGAGCGAGGCGAGCGACACCTCCTCCGCGGTCGGATACCGGAATCCGACGTGGTCGAACTCCAGCCGCACGGGTCCGGGCGGGACCGGCTTCGCGTGCGGCTTCTCGGTCACCATCGGCTGGAGGTCCAGCACTTCGAACACCCGCTCGAACGAAACGATCGTCGTCATCACGTCGACCTGCAGGTTCGAGAGCGCCGTCAGCGGCGCGTACAGCCGCAGCAGGTACGAAATCAGCGCCACGACCGTGCCGACGTCCAGCGTGTGCCGCACCGCCTCGACGCCACCCCAGCCGTAAACGACGGACACCGCCAGCGCCGCCACGAGCCCGAGGCCGATGAACAAGAGCCGGGAGTACGTCGACACCTTGAACCCGATGTCGCGAACGCGCCGTGCGTGGTGGACGAACACGGCCTGCTCGTCGGCGGGCCGGCCGAAGATCTTCGAGACCATCGCGCCGGCGACGTTGAAGCGCTCGATCATCACGTTGTTCATGTCCGCGCTGCGATCGTAGCTTTCGCGCATCAACGCGCGCAGCCGTCGTCCCACATAGCGCGCCGGCAGCAGGAAAACAGGGATGAGGATCAACGTCGCCAGCGTGAGCCGCCACGACAGGGCGAACATCGCGGCGAGCACGAGCGTCACGGTCACGAGATTGCCGACGGCGGTGGAAAGGATGTCGGTGAAGGCATCGCGCACGCCGGAAACGTCGTTGTTCAGCCGGCTCACGAGCGCCCCGGTCCGCGCCCGCGTGAAGAACGCCAGCGACATCTGCTGGATGTGCGCGAACACCCGGCCGCGCAGGTCGAAGACGACGTCCAGGCCAACGCGCGCGGCGATCTGCCGCTGCCAGAACGTCAGCGCCGAATCGACGACCGAGACCCCGGCCGCGAGCAGCGCCAGGTTGACGACGAGCGCCGCGTTCCCGGCGAGGATGCCGCGGTTGATCAGCTCGCGATAGATCAGCGGATTCACCACGCCGGTCGCCGCATCGAGGACGACGAGCACCAGAAAAAACGAGAGGATGCCGAGATACGGCCGGCCGAAACGCACGATCCGCGGGATGGTGCCCGGAGCCACCGGGTGCTTCAGCACCGTGTCGTCTTTCTGGAGCGCGTGCACGCCCCGCCACATTCCGGGGTTCATGGGCCCGGGCGGACGGTTCGCGCGGCAAGGTCCGCGCGGTTGGGCGCAAGCAACGAGGGCATCAGGAAGCGATGGAGCGGTTCAAACGGAGACACGAGGACATCGCGTGATGTACGCGGCGAGGCCGAATTGTCGAATGGCGCAGCGGCGCCCGCCGCGCCAGATCTCCGGCCGCCGGCCCCGCGGTGACGTTGCGCCGGTGCCGCCGCCTCTCTCGCCTGCCGGCCGACAACCGCCGGCACCGTCGGAACCTCGGCGAGATCGCCGGGAGGCGTGCGGCGGCGGCCCGCGCGTCCAGCCGCTCCGCTCCGGCCCGACCGGCGGAGTCAGCGCACCTCGTAGATCTCGACCAGCGCGATGCCACCGGCGCCATCCGCGCTGGACACGCAGGCGGTGTACGCCCCGGGCGGCAGCGTGAGGATCACGGCCGAGCCCCAGCCGGCCTGGTATCCGGTCATCTGCGGCTCGGGCAGCAGAAAAGCTCCGACTCTCGACATCACGCGCGCAGTGGCGGGTTCCACCCCCGCAGACACGGGTGAACCACCGCGCGTCACCGGCTCGAGCCAGCTGGTGTTGCCGCCGATCAGGATGTTGTCACCGGTGCCGACGTTTGCCCGGGCGGAAATGTTGACGAGGCGGTTCGCCGGCGCGCCGCCGTCGGCATCGTAGATTTCCACCAGCCCCACTCCCGGCCCGCCGCTCGCGGGAGCCAGGCTCGCGCTGTGCACGCCGGGCGCGACCGAACTCGACAGGGCCGCATCGTCGCTGCCGTTGCCGAGGGCAAACGCGCCAACGCGCGAAAACGTGGACGCACAGTCAGCGCGGGTGCGGCGGCGACCGTCAGCGTCGCGGTTGCAGAGTACAGGTAGCCGGCCGAAACGTACCGGAACTGCGCACCATCGAGACCGGAGGGGATGGCGGAGAGCGTCAGCATCCCGGTGCGGGCTCCGGTGCAACTTCCTCCGGCCAGCACGCCTGGCGCGCCGTCCGTCAGGCTCTGCCAGCCTGCGCCCGCGTTGACCTTCCGGTTGCCCGGGTCGCCGAGGGAAAAGTCATAGACGGCGCCGGAGGCCGGGAGGGCCGCGACCCAGCAGACAAGAGGCACTCCGAGCCGTCGGAGAACACGGGGAAGATTGGCCCGCATGGGTCGAAGAAGAATCCGGCCGGCAGCCTCGCAGGAATCGCCCAGCTCACGTTGTCGCCGGTCGTGGGGTTGGAACGCATAACCCCCGGCGGCGCGGGACCCCTTCGCCGATTCGCCGCCCTTTCCATCCTTGACCGCGGCAGGCCCGGACGCAGTTTGGTCCCTCCCCGCACTGCCTGGTGGTGTAATGGTAGCACAGGCGACTTTGACTCGCCTAGTCCTGGTTCGAATCCAGGCCGGGCAGCCAATCGACGCGCCGTCCGAGCACGGCTTGCTCACGGCCTGCGGCCGGCGTGTACAGACTGCGCGATCGCGTTGGGAACAACCGGGCGGCGGCGCGGAGCGCATTGGCGTGGCACCTGGCGAACGGGCATTCGCACTGGGTTTGAAACGGGACGGCCGGGGCCGATGACGAGGGCTGGGCGGAGCGAGGGACGTACGCCGGGAGGAGGACGGAATTACTGCCGGTTGCCGTTCTGCTGACACGGGTTGTCCGACCCGGCGTTCCGAGTGGCGGATTTCCATTCAGCCGCGGCGGGAACTCACGATTGGTCCGCGGGAAATACCCCATGCCCCCCGAAAGTTTCCGCGTCAGCGAACCGAGTCGGAACCATCGAAAAACAAGGAGCGAACGAGCCAGGCGATGGCGGGTGGCTTCCACCTTCGTCGCCAGCTTCGCGGGTCACGTCGGGAACTGAGCTGACTCATGTTCGGTTTCCGAGGTCGCTGCGCCGGCGCAGCGCTGTGGACGCTGGGACTCGCGCTCGCGACGGACAACGCGCCAGCCAAGCTGATTCTGATCGCGCACCGTGGGGCGTCGCCGGAGGCGCCCGAAAACACGCTGGCCGCCTTCAACCGGGCGAAGACCGTCGCCGATTTCGTCGAGTACGACGTGTGGCCGACGAAGGACGGGCAGCTGGTGGTCATTCATGACAGCACGCTCGAGCGGACGACGAACGGCACGGGCGCGGTGTCGGATCACACGCTGGCCGAAATTCAGCAACTCGACGCCGGAAGCTGGTTCAACGCGGCCTGCGCGGGAGAAAAGATTCCGACGGCCGATGAAACGATCGCCGCCATCCAGACTGATGCGGCGCCGTTCATGGAGCGCAAGTCCGGCACCGTCGAACAGTTCGTGGCGCTGCTGAACCGACAGCCGCTCCGGCCGGAGGGCATCGTGATGAGCACCGACTACGCCTTCGTCGTGGCGCTGAAGCAGGCGAAGCCCGCGCTGCAGATTGGATGGATCGGCGCCGAGCCTTTGAGCAGTTCGCAGATCACCCAGGCGATCGCCGACGGCGTGAGTCATTTCGTCTGGGCCAACCCGAACATCGACGCGGCAACCGTGAACGCGGTTCATCAGGCGGGCGGGCTGGTGTTTGGCTGGACGGTCGACGATCCGGGCACGATCGCGGCGCTGAGCGATCTGGGCGTCGACGGGATCATCACCAACCGCTCGGCGGATTTGGCGACAACGCCGGTGTTTTCATCGTCGCTGGGCACCGATCAGGTCCAGCCTCCGATCCACGCGGTCGTTCGGCCCGGCAGCTCGGCGGTGCTGGAGACCGCGGCTTCCGGTCATGTCGCCCACCGGGTGCAATGGCGCCGCGCCGCTGATTCCGCGGTGATCGGCACGGGGCCCGTCCTGAGGCTCAGCGCGGACAACCCGCAGAGCTACGGGCACTACGTGGCAAGTTGGGTCAAACAAGGAACTCCGGTCAGCTGCGATCACGTCGTCACGGCAGGCGGCGTGGACAACCAGCTCGTGAATATTTCCGCCCGGATGACGATCGGGTCCGGTGATGCCACGGGCATCGTCGGGTTTGTCGTCAAGTCCCCCGGCTCCCCGCGCTTTCTTCTGCGCGCCGTCGGTCCCTCGCTCGCCGGCTTTGGCATCACCAATCCCGTCCCCAATCCGTTGCTCACCCTTTTTCACCGGAGTGCAGTGATCGACTCCGACACGATCGGGTCCCGCACCTACGCGACGGCCGCGGATTTTGTGCGCAACGGGGCGTTCCCACTTGCGCCGGGCGGTGCCGACGTGGCGGTCATGCGGGATCTCGAAGCGGGCGCCTACACCGTTCATCTCTCGACGGCGAACGGCAGCGGCGGCATCGGCCTGATCGAGGTGTATCAGGACAACAGCGCGTCGAACTGGGCGGATGGGGCGGCGATCAATGTCTCGCTGCGGGGCCGGGCGATCGTGGGCAGTCCCCTGATCGGCGGCTTCGTCGTGCCGGACGGGAGCAGCGAAACCGTGCTGGTGCGCGGCATCGGGCCGAGCCTGGCGAGATTTGGAATCGCGGATCCGCTGCGCGATCCCGCCATCCGCATCGTCGACTCCAAGCAGGCGATCGTGGCGGAAAACGACGAGTGGTGGGCCGACGGGAATTCGGCGATGATCCAGCAGGTGAGCGCCCGGGTCGGCGCGTTCCACATCTCCGCGGGCCGGGAGGCGGCGGTCCTGGTGACCCTCGCGCCCGGGGCATATACCGCGATTCTCGCCGACGCCTCGGACACCGGCGAGGGCGTGGGCTTGCTGGAAATCTACGCCGTATCCGCGGATCAATTGCCGCAGGTGCAATAGCAGCGATCCGCGCGGGTGGAACCGGCCCCCCGAGCCGCGGAGGTTGCGCCAGGCTCCAGCGGAAGATCGGGGCGCCGCCTCACTGCGGCGCAACCGACATCTCAGGTGCACCGATGCTGCCGGCGCAGCCACCCACTCCGGTGCCGTTGCACCTCGCCGCCGCAGCCGATGTCTCCGGTGCAACCGATGTCCCGGGATCCACGCGATCGCGCACCGGCAGGCCGAGCCAGCCCGCATCCTCGTGGGCGATCTGCAGCAGGCGTTCGACCGTCTGGTCCGCGGGTGTCATGATGATCGAAAGCCGCCCGGTCGTGCCACGAAACGTCGTCCGGCTCTGCTCGCTGAAACACGCGAGCGATGTGCCGGACGCACGAGGCGCGAGCGAACTCGCGGCCTACGGGAACACAAACACGAACACGGGCGCGGATCGGGGCGATAGGGGTAGGCACGGCGCATTGAGTTGCGCCGCGCCTCCCTCCGAACCGGACAGGCGGATTTCCCGCATCCGGCTCTCCAGTCAGCGAGTGGCTCTCAAGGAGACTGACGGACCAAGACGTAAGCCTGTGTCAGACTGAACAGGCCGCGCTCGGCGAAGTAGTGATTGGGCCAGTGACGATGATCGGAACCGCGGTCACGACCACTCTTTCCCTGTCGTTTGCGCAGGATGGCGCGGAGTCGTCCGCGGACATACGCATCCAGCCGGGGAAACGTCGTGCGATGGCTGTGTTGGAAGTAGCCAAACCAGCCGCGCAGCATCCGATTGAGGTCATCGATGCAGCATTCGAGCGAGTGACCATAAGTCCTCGGCGTCAGCTCACGGATGCGGTCCTTACACCGATCCATGGACTTCCTCCTCGGCCAGCGGTAACCGCGTTCGAAGTGATAGCCGAGGAAGTCGAAGCCTCCCGGCTGGGTCGCATCAACGATCCGGGTCTTTTCCGGGTGCAGCGTCAGACCGTGCTGCCCCACCCACGTTTGCACGCGAGCGAGGGCGGCCTGTGCTTGTTCCCGGCTCCGACACAGCAGGACGAAGTCGTCGGCGTAGCGCACCATCTCGAGGCCACCGTCGGCCATGAGGTGGTCGAGCGGATTGAGGTAGATATTCGCCAGCAGCGGACTGATGACCGCTCCTTGCGGCGTACCCTCCTCGCCAGCCTCGTAGTGGCTAAGCCCATCCATCACCCCCTGTTCGAGGTAACTTTGGATGAGGGCCAGCACGCGACCGTCCGCAATACGTTCCCCGACTCGTTCCATCAACCGCCCATGCGGTATCGTGTCGAAGTAGCCTTTCAAGTCCGCGTCGACGATCCAGGTGCCGCCCTCGTCAAGGAGGTGCTGCACCCGGCGTAACGCGTCTTTGCAACCACGTCCGGGCCGGAAGCCGTAGCTGTGCTCGGCAAACGTCGCTTCGAAGATCGGTTCCACGACCATTCGCAACGCCGTCTGCACGATCCGATCCCGCACCGTGGGGACGCCCAAGGGGCGCTTTTCGGACGAGCCGGGCTTTGGTATCCAGCACCGTTTGACCGGACTGGGCTGATAGGTCGCCTGACGCAGTTGCTCATTCAGGGCGAGCAGCCCGCGGGGGCAGTCTTTGGCGAAGCGACCAATCGTCATGCCGTCCACGCCACTGCCGCCGGCGTTGGACCGCACTTTTTCCCAAGCCAGTCCCAGGGTTCGTTGCGCATACACTTTGTCGATCAGGCTGAACCACTGGTTTCCTTTCACCCCTGTTTCCAGGGCCGTCAGCATGCGCTCGGTCCACACCGCCGGTTCCGCCCACCCCCAGCGGGAGCGGACGTCTCCTCCTTGCGTAGCCCTCGCGGGCACTGGCGGAGGGGTGGCTTCCAACGTCGTGTTCATCGCGCATTCGCCTTCCTGCGTCCCTTCGCTCCCCCGGCGTTACCCGGCTTCACGGCTACTATGGACGCTCTGACTCCGGCTCGACTCAGTCCGTCGGGCCGGTCTCTCCACTTATCCCATGATCCCTTCCGATCGTTCCCGCTCCAACCACACCCACCCCGTCCTGTCTCCAGTGTTGGCAGTTCCTGGACCGTGACAGGCTCGCCGCTCGCGCGGCAGGCTTCGCCTTTGCCTAGCAGGCTCGCCCGGAGCACATGCCGAATCGAGTTCACTTGCGTTCGGGACCGATCTTCCGTCTCCGGCTGCTCCCCACCCCGCATTGCTGCGACGCAGTTGCCGTCGACTGCACCCCGGTCTCTGCCCCCGGGGCGGGACTGACTTTCACATCCTGAGTTCATGGTTTCATGGACGCACTAGGCCGCCTGCTCGCAGGCGCGGATCGGCGCGTGCTCCGGCATCGCCGCGGGCGCGCCGGGCCGGCGGCTTCGCGACGGGGTCACCTCGGCCGCCGGTTCATCGCGCTGCTGTGCGCCGCATCGGCCAGCCGCAACTCGTCGCGCTGTGTCCGCCATTTGCCGTCGGCCAGCACGACCGACGTCGCGATCTGCCGGTCCGGCACGGTCCAGTAGCGCTTCAGCAGCGTATTCTTCTCCGACTCCGTCACGAGCGCGAAACCGTTCCGCGTGTAGAACGAGATTGCCCACACCGCCGCCGACCACGTGCCGATCAGCACGGGCCGCGGCGTCAGCGCGAGCAGATGATGGAGCAGCTGGCGGCCGATGCCTTTGCCCTGGTCGACGGTCCGCACGTAGGCATGTCGGATCAGCGTTACGTCCTGCACGTCCTGCATTCCCATCACCCCGATGAGTTCCCCGGCGCGCTCGAACCCCCAGAAGCGGACGCCATCGGCGATCTCGTGCTCCAGTTCCTGCCGCGGCATGTAGGGCTCGTGCCAGCGGTCCGCCGGAATCACGCCCCGGTACGCGACCGCGGCATCGTTGATCACCGCGTCGATCGCGGGCAGGTCGGAGTCGGAGTAGGATTTGATCATGGCTTCGGGACTTACCGGTGGTCTCGGGGGCTACCGCGTCTGCCGCGGCTCCACAACCGGATTCGCGCAACGACGCAGCGCGACCCGCCTGGCGGGTCCGCGGGTGCAAAAACCTCCGACGCGGGCGCGCCCCGGATCCGTCGATGCGAAAGCCCAAGCGCCAGTGCTCGAGACTCCAAGCAGGGGGAACTGCATTGGAGTCTGATTACTGGAGTTTCGAATCTCGAACGGCCTTTGGATCGGCCGGCTGGTGTCTCTACCCGGTGTCGCTCGCGGAATGCTGCGGCGGGGCGATCGGCTCCGCATCCATGACCACGCCCGCCTGTTCGAGGGCGGCCCGCAGCGGAGCGAGGAACGTCTCGGCGAAATCCTCGATCCGGAACGTGATCGTGACTTCCTTCTCTCCGGTGACGTATCCGATCGCGTCCGCCAGATCCATCAGGTCCTCGTCCGTGAAATGCTCCTCGATCTGCGACTGGTGCCCCTCGAGCGCGACCAGCGTCGCCCAGAACACATCGCTTTCCGGACTGGGCGAGCGCAGCGCGACGGCGCCGCGCAGATCGGCGCGAGCGATGCGGGCGGCAAACTCGCTGAGCAACGCGTAGGCATACGCGGAATTGGCCAGACTGGCGCGGCTGAGCAGCCACTGCCGTTCCTTGAAAAGCTGGCTGAGCTTGATGGGCGTCTTCCCGTGCATGAGCATCTCCTTTGTTTTTTGAAGGTTGACCGCGCGCTGAGCCGCGGCGTGCAAACACGAACGATGACCCGACCGAGGAGGGAGCCGCCGTCAGCCGGCCTGCGCCGGGCGCTGTCGTCGGACCCGACCGTCCACCGAAGATGGAAAACAACTCGAAGCTGATGCGACTGCGGCCGGCTGCTGCTGGTCCTCGCTGAAGCTTGGGAACCGAACGCAAACGCAACCCGAACCTGCTGTCTCCGCCGAAACCCGAATCACGATCCGTACCCACCCTGATCGACACTGACTCGACTGGCTTAAGCTGCGTCCAAAGATACCCGCCAACCCGATTTGTCCAGCGCGGGAAGTGGAAAAAAGCCGGGCGACGGGCCTGCAACCGGCGGCGGCCGCGGCGGTCGATCCGCCGCATGCGCTTGCACGTTCCGCTGGATCTCGCGCCGATGGAGGCGGCCTCCGCCGCGGCGATCCCGACGGGTGGGGACTGGCAGTACGAACCGAAATGGGACGGCTTTCGCTGCCTCGCATTCCGGGACGGCGACAAGGTGGAACTGCGCTCGAAATCCGGCCAGCCGCTCGCGCGCTATTTCCCCGATGTCGTCGCGGCCCTGCGCGCGGTCCGGGCGCGGCGGTTCGCGCTCGACGGTGAGATCGTCGTGCCGGTCGGCGACACGCTGTCGTTCGACGACTTGCTCCAGCGAATCCATCCAGCCGAGAGCCGGGTGCGAAAGCTCGCAGCCGCCACGCCCGCGTGGTTGCTGGTGTTCGATCTGCTGGCGGACGCCAACGGCGAGTCCCTCCTGGCCGAGCCCCTGCGCGAGCGGCGGCGGCGGCTGGACGAGTTCGCCGCACGCTGGTTTCCCCGCGCGGGAACGGTGCGGCTGTCACCGGCAACCACGGAGTTGAAGACCGCAAGGAAATGGTACGGCTCGGTGGGCGGCAGCCTCGACGGGCTGATCGCGAAAAGGCTCGAGGACGCGTACGCGGCCGGCGAGCGCACCGCCATGGTCAAGATCAAGCCCGCCCGGACCGCGGATTGTGTCGTCGGTGGTTTTCGCTATGCGGGGACGAAGCGGGTGGTCGGGTCGCTGCTGCTCGGGCTGTACGATGACGCGGGGCTCCTGCACCACGTTGGGTTCTGCTCGGGGCTGAAGACGGCGGAGCGTCCCGCGTTGACGAAGAAACTCGAGGCGCTCGCGGGCGGCTCCGGGTTCACCGGCCGCGCGCCCGGAGGACCCAGCCGCTGGAGCACCGTGCGATCGACGGAATGGCAGCCGCTCGAGCCGAAGCTGGTGGTCGAGGTGTCCTTCGACCACGTGACGGCGGGCCGCTTCCGGCATGGCACCAGCCTTCTGCGCTGGCGTCCGGACAAGGCGCCGCGGCAGTGCACGATGAGCCAGCTCCACCAGAAGTCCTCCCGCGCGCTCGAACTGGTCCGGTGACGCGTGGCTGCGAGCTTGCTCGCGCCGCGTGCGTCGTTCTCACCGATCCGCGCCTGCAAGCAGGCGGCCTACGCCCGAACCGCGGCCCGTGTTCGCGGGTGTTCGTGCTCCCGTTCCCGTAGGCTGCGAGCAGCTGCGAGCTTGCTCGCGCATCGTGCGTCCTTCTCGCCGATCCGCGCCTGCGAGCGGGCGGCCTCCACCGGAAACGGCGCGCGCCGGAAACGGGTCCGGATCGCTTTGCTTCGGGCCAGAGGATGGCGGCCGGAACTGCGGCGCCGTGCCTCGGTCTGGGCGTGGCGCCGGTGTCCGGCTCGTGCGGGCCCTCGCGCCGCTTCACCCATGTCGACCGAGAAAACGAGCACCCCCTCCTCGCGGTTCATCACGCTGGTCACGATCGTGGTCGTCGTCGCGATTCTGCGGGTGGCGGAGGACGTCACGATTCCGCTGGCGCTCGCGCTGCTGCTCGCGTTCCTGCTCTCGCCGCTCGTCGTCGGGCTCGCCCGCTGGGTGCCGAAGGGGATCGCGATCATCCTGACCGTGGCGGTGGCGTTCGGCGTGGTGGCGACGGCGGGCTGGCAGATCAGCAACCAGGCCGTGGCGCTGCTGCGGGAGCTGCCGACCTACGAAAAGAACCTCCGTCAGAAAGTCACCGCGCTGCAAAAACCGGATGCCCAGGGTTCGCTGACGCACACGCTCGCCGCGGCCGAAAGGATGGAGGCGGATCTGTTCCAGCCGTTTGCCGAGCGTCCGACGCCGGCGGGCGACGGCCAGCACGCGCCCGTGCCGGTCGAGGTCCGGCCGGCGAATCACAGCCCGCTGGAACTGGCACGCACGGTCGTCAGCGGGCTGCTCCGGCCGGTCGCGACCGCGGGCATCGTCGTCGTATTCGTGATCGCGATCCTGTTTCAGCGCGAGGACCTCCGCAGTCGCTTCATCCGCGTGATCAGCGGTGGGCAGCTGAACCTGGCGACGCAGGCGGTGGACGACGCGGCGAAGCGCGTGTCGCGCTACCTGTTCGCCCAGTTGCTGGTGAACACCTGCTTCGGCATCTGCATCGGCGCCGGCCTCGCGTTCATCGGCGTGCCGCACGCCGCGCTCTGGGGCCTCCTGGCGACGACGCTGCGGTTCATCCCCTTCCTCGGTCCGGCGATCGCCGCGGTTTTTCCGCTGCTGCTCGCGATCGCCGTCGACCCCGGCTGGTCGATGCTGGTGTGGACGGCCGGACTGTTCGTCGTGACCGAGCTGATCACGAACAATCTCGTCGAGCCCTGGTTCTACGGCGCGAGCACCGGCATCTCCACGCTCGCGCTGCTGACGGCCGCGGTCTTCTGGTCGTGGCTCTGGGGGCTGCCCGGGCTGTTCCTGTCCACGCCGCTCACCGTCTGCCTGCTCGTGATGGGCCAGTACGTGCCGGGACTGAAGTTCCTCGGGGTGTTGCTGGGCAGCGAGCCGCCGCTGGATCCGGCGACGCAGTTCTACCAGCGGATGCTCTCGATGCACCAGGAGGAGCTGTTCAACGCCGCGGATGCGTACCTCGAGCAGCACTCGATCAATGCGTTCTACGACGACGTGTTCGTGCCCGCGCTGTTCATGGCCGAGACCGACCGGCACCGCGGGTCGCTGGCCGAGGTTCGTCAGAAGTTCATTTTCGAATCCGGCGCGGATTTGATCGAGGACCTCGAGCAGCGCGAACGCGAGCGCGTCCCGCCCGGAGAAGTGTCGCCCGCGGCCCGGACGCCCGTGATCATCGGCATTCCCGCCCGCGATGAAGCGGACGAACTCGTCGCGATGATGCTCGCGCAGCTTCTTCGGTCCAACGGCTCGAGGGTGGAGTTGGTTCCGGTGACTGCCGCCCCGGAGAGCCAGGCCGCCCGGGTGCGGGGCGAGGGCGTGACCGTGTTCGTGTCCGGGCTGCCGCCATCGACCCTGAGTGCCGCCGGCCGGATCTGTCGCCGGCTGAAGGAGGCGAACCCCTCCGCCCGCGTGCTGGTTGGAATCTGGGGCGCCGACAGTGTCGGGGGGAGTGTGCGCCTGCGGCTGCGGGCCGCGGGCGCGGATGGCGTGGCGCTGCGCCTGTCGGATGCGGTCGAGCAGCTGAAGAACCTGCTCGCGGCCACGCACCAGCCGACGACGCCCGGTCCCGAGGCGGGTGCTGACACGGCGCCGGTCGAACACCGGCCGAGCGCCTCCGCGGCCGAGGAGGCAACCGACGCCGTCGTGCGCGACGTGGCGCGCGCCTTCGACGTTCCCTCCTCGCTCGTCTCCATCATCGAGACGGACGGCGCGTTCTGGCATTCCCCGGCGGGCGCCGCCGGCCGGTCGGCCAATGCGAGCGAGGTCGCCGAAGTGCTCGAGACGGACAATTTCATCGTCGTCGAGGATGTGAACGCCGACGAGCGGTACGCCGAAGACCCGATGCTGCGGAAGCGCGGCGTGCGCTTTTTCGCGACCCTGCCGATCCGCACCCGCGCCGGGCAGCGGGTCGGCAATCTCTGCGTGCTCGACACGCATCCGCGCGAATTTCCGGCGGCCGACCGGCAGAAGCTGCAGGCGCTGGCCGACCAGCTGATGGCAGCGCTCGAGCCGGCCGCGCCGCCCTGCCCCTCGAACGTCGATTCATGACCGAAGCCCGCTCGGCGCGAACGGAAAGCCGTTCGTGAGCAGCGGGGAACACGGTCCAACGTCGCCGGGGCCGTGTGCCTCGCGGTCCGGTCCGGAGGCGTGCGTCGGATCCACGTTCACCCGACTTCGCCGGAACGGATCATCAGCACCCGCCCGAGCGCGTTGCGAAGATTGGCGAAAGCCACCGGCTTCACGAGGCGGTCCACGAATCCGGCGGCGCGCCCGCGCTCGCCCAGTTCGTCGCTGGAACCGGTGAGTGCGATGCCCGGAATCCGCTGAACACGGCGGATCTCCGTCATCACGTCGTGGCCATTCCCGTCGGGGAGTCCGAGATCGCAGATCACGGCGTCGAAGCGCTCCCGCGATGCCGTCGCGACCGCCTCGGCTGCCGTGCCCGCGATCCGCACCTGACAGCCGGACCGCGAAAGGAGCCACGCCAGCGCCGCCGCCGTGTCGGCATGGTCCTCCACGAGCAGGACACGGCTGGGCCGGGCGGAGCTTTCACCGGAATTGGCGGGCGAATCAGGCATCGGAGTCGGGGGAAGTCTACCCGCCTGCGATCATGGCGTCACGGGGGCGATGTCCCGAACAACCCGACGGAGGGCGCACGGCGGAGCGGCAGCGCCAATGTCCGACCCCGAGCCGGCGGAGCGCGGGAGCAAACACGTCGACGCGCACGAGACGACGGCCGGGCCTCCCCGCCGGATCCATCCGGATTGACGCGGTTAATACCGTGCCGTTTCCTGCCGTCCATGAACGACCAGTGGCCTCTCGATCCGGGAGTGAAATACAAACGCATCGTTTTGAAGCTCAGCGGGGAAGTGCTGCGCGGCGGCAAGGGCGGCGACCCGATCGACGCGGCCACGCTCGAGAAGGTCTGCGGACAGGTGAAGGAGATCCACGAACTCGGGGTGGAAATTTGCGTCGTGATCGGCGGCGGCAACATCTTCCGCGGGCTCAACGGCGCGAAACGCGGCGTCGACCGGACGACCGGCGATTACATGGGCATGCTGGCGACCGTGATCAACGGCTGCGCGCTGATGGACTGCCTGGAGAAGATGGACGTGCGCACCCGGGTGCAGAGCGCGATCCCGATGAACCAGATCGCCGAGCCCTTCATCCTGCGCCGCGCGATGCGCCATCTCGAGAAGGGGCGCGTGGTCATTTTCGTCGCCGGCACCGGCAACCCCTATTTCACGACCGACACCACCGCCGCGCTGCGCGCCTCGGAGATGCACGCCGACATCATCATGAAGGCGACGAAGGTCGACGGCATCTACGACAAGGATCCGAAGAAGTACCCGGACGCGGTGCGCTACGAGCGGATCACGTTCATCGATGCCCTGCAGCAGCGGCTCAACGTCATGGACTCGACGGCGTTCTCGCTCTGCCTCGACAACAACGTGCCGATCCTGGTTTTCGACCTCGGCGACGAACACGCGATCCGCAAGGCGGTGCTCGGCGAGAAGATCGGGACGCTCGTGCAGAGTTGAGCCCGGCCTCCGCTCCGCGGCGGCGGCCGACGTTGCGCGCCGAACCGAGTTCTGGGTTGAGACTTGGGCGGCGGGAGTGGTAAATGGGGTGCATTACTCCCAACCTGGCGCCGGTTCCGTGGTCCAATCAGCCACGCGATCGCTCGCCGGCGCTCCGCTCACGTATTTTCAGCGTTCCCTCTCCCAACTTCGGTCCCAAACTCCCAACCCGCTCGCAACCCTCAACCCATTCCCGCCATGTCGCATCCGATTCTCACCGACGCCCAGGCCAAGATGAAAAAGGCGATCGATCACACGCTGCACGAATTCAGTGCCATTCACACCGGCAAGGCCAATCCCTCGATGGTCGAGGGCGTGATGGTAGAGGCCTACGGCACCAGCATGCGGCTCAAGGACTGCGCCGCCATCTCGACGCCGGACGCCCGCCTCATCCAGATCCAGCCCTGGGACGCCGGTCTGGTGAAATCGGTCGTCAAGGGCATCCAGGAGGCGAACATCGGGTTCAATCCGATTCCGGACGGCAAGGTCGTGCGCGTTCCGCTGCCGGAAATGAGCCGCGAACGGCGCCAGGAATTCGTCAAGACCGCCCACCGGCTCGCCGAGGAAGGCCGCGTCCACGTCCGAAACATCCGGCGCGACGTGCTCGAGGGGTTGAAGAAGGCGAAGCTGCCGGAAGACGAGTCGAAGCGGCTGGAGAAGGACATCCAGACGGCGACGGACAAGTCGATCGCCGACATCAACGCGCATCTCGCCGCGAAGGAAAAAGACCTGATGACGGTCTGAGATCCGGCACGACCAGCGTTGCGTGCCGCACGAACGGCCTGCGAGCCGGCGGCCTTCCCCGCCCTGCTGTTCCAGCCGCATCCCGCGTTCCCGCTGCTTCACCGATCTCATGTCCGGACTTCCTGCCCTCACCACCCCGCGCCGCGTGGTCATCAAGCTCGGCACCGGCGTGCTCACGACCGGCATCGGCCAGCTCGATCGCAAGCGGATCGACGCCGTGTGCGCAGACGTCGCCGCACTGCGCTCGCGCGGCGTGGAGATCATCATCGTCAGTTCGGGCGCGGTCGGGCTGGGCATGGGCGTGCTCGAACTCGCCCGGCGTCCGACGGAGGTGTCGAAAAAGCAGGCCTGCGCCGCGATTGGCCAGAGCCTGCTGATGCAGACCTGGCAGGCGGGCTTCACGCCGCACCGGCTGACCGTGGCGCAGGTGCTGCTGACGCACGAGGACCTGCGGGGCCGCGCACGGTACCTCGGCGTTCGCGAAACCCTGCTGCAGCTGATCGGTTACGGCACGATCCCGGTCATCAACGAAAACGACACGGTCAGCGCCGCCGAGATCCGGTTCGGCGACAACGACACGCTCTCCGCGATGGTGGCGAGCCTGATGGACGCCCAGTATCTCGTCATTCTTTCGACGGCCCCGGGGCTGATCGACCTGGACGGGACGAAGAAGGTTGTACCCGTCGTGGAGCGGATCACGCCGGAGATCGAAGCGATGGCGCGGGGAACGACGAGTGAGACCGCGGTGGGCGGGATGGTCTCGAAGATCGCGGCGGCCCGCCTGGCGACGCGATCGGGCTGCGGCGTGTTCATCGCCAGTGGCGCCGAGCCGAACGTGCTTCCGCGGCTGCTCGAAGGCGGCGGGCCGGGCACGTTTTTCGTGCCGAGCGGACTTCCGCTCGAGGCGCGGAAACGGTGGCTCGCGTATTTTCAGCGGCCCGCCGGCACGATTTTCGTCAACGCCTGCGCCGGCCCCGTGCTGCGGGAGCAGGGCCGCAGCCTGCTCGCCGTCGGGGTCACGCATGTCGCCGGCGGGTTCGACGCCGGGGAGATCGTCGACATCGCCGGGCCGGACGCGGTGGTGTTTGCCCGGGGGAAAGCGGCGTTTTCCTCCGCCGAGGTGGCGCAGCTCGCCGGGAAGCACGGGGACGACGTGGCAGCGCTCCATCCCGGCCGCCGCCGCCTGGAAATCGTCCACCGGAACGACCTCGTGCTGCTGTAGGCCGCGGATACCGCGGCGGGCGTTTTTTCGCTTTGCGCTGGAGGGGGTTTGGGCGAAGGTCATGGGGCGCATGGAGTTCACTCTCATCCCGGCGACCCAGGCGGAGTACCAGTGGCTCTGGGAGTTGAAGCGGGTGACGATGCAGGCGTACGTGGAACAGACCTGGGGCCTGTGGGACGACGTCGCGCAGGAGGCGTTCTTCCAGCGGAATTTCCGTTCGGATACGGTGCAGCTCATCATGGTCGCCGGGCGGAAGGCGGGTCTGCTCGAGATCGCTCGGGAACCGCGCGAGATGTTCCTGGCGAACATCCAGATTCACCCGGATTTCCAGAACCGCGGGCTCGGCACCGCGGTGATCGAGAACGTGCTGGAAACGTGCCGCCTGCTCCGGCTGCCGGTCCGGTTGCAGGTGCTCATCGTGAACGCCCGGGCGCGGCAGCTTTACGAGCGGATCGGGTTTGCCACCTACGATCACACTCCGACCCACACGCTGATGCGCTGGCGGCCGGAACCTCCTGCCGGCCCGGCGCGGTAGCGCCCCTGCAGGATCCGTTGCCAGGCAGATCGCGCTTCGCTCCGTGATCGCGGCCTTCCTCCCGGATTCTTCCGGGAGGGGGGCGCGCCGGTCACCTATGGGCCGTTACGGGAAACGCGGCGGAAAGACCTCGTAACCTTCGGCGCCGGGATCAGGTCCACCCGCCTGCCCAGCCCATGCGCGCGGGTCTCCAATCACGTCCGATGAGCTATCACCCGCGTCTTTCTCCGCCCCGGCGCCGTCGCCGCGCCTCCGGCGACAAACCGTCTGCCGGACACATTCGCTTCGGCTGGCTTGCGGCAGGGAACCGGCGCGACGCGCGGAACGGCGAGCCGCTTCACGGATGACCACGAGCATCCTGATCAACAACTTCAACAACGGGCGCTATCTCACCGCGTGCGTCGATTCCGCATTCGCGCAAACCAGGTCCGCGGACGAGGTCATCGTGTACGACGACGGCAGCACCGACGACAGCCTCGACCGGCTGCATGCGTATGGCGACGCCATCCGGCTGATCGAGGGCGGGCACGACGCGGGCCGCTCGAGCCGCGAGAGCCAGGCGAACGCGGTGCACCGCGCGTTTCAGGCTTCGCAGGGCGACTGGCTGTTCCTGCTCGACGGCGACGACCTGTTCGCCCCGCAGAAGGTCGAGCGCGTGCTCGCGGCCGTGACAGGCCGGTCCGGGGTCTCGCTCGTGCAGTCGCCGATGCGGCTGATCGACGGGGATGGCGCCGAGATCGGATGCTATCGCGACGCGCGTTTCCACCAGGCCGACATCCGCTCGGCCATGTACGAGCAGAACGACGTGGATTTCTTTTATCCCACGTCCTCTCTGGTCGTGCATCGGAGCGCCCTGGCCCGCGTGCTGCCGCTCGACATGAGCGTGTGCCCGGCGCTGGCCTGCGACACGCGCATCGGGATGCTGATGCCGCTGCTCGGCGACGTGCTGGTGATCGACGAGCCGCTGGCCTCGTGGCGGCGGCATTCCGGCAGCTACATCTCGGCGCTCGCGCGGTCGCGCTGGTTTCAGGCGCAGCAGACGCTGCGCCGGGTGCGGACGTTCAACGCCAACGCGCCGCGCTTCGCGGCCTCCCGCATCTCGCTGCGGCGGAACCGTCGCCTGCGCCGGCAGCTCGCCGGGGCGTTGCTGCCCGATTTCATCCGGCGGCAGCTGCGTCGCACCGGGACGATCTTCCACGGCGAGGCGGCGACCTGAAACTCCGGGTGGCGGATGCGCGTCCCGCCGGAAGTATTCTCCCCGGCACGGGAGCCGCCGCCGCCGGTTTTTCTTTGCGCCGCGACGGCTTCTTTGCGGCCATTGCCGCCCCGAATGGAATTTTCGCCCGATCCACGCCCGCCCGAGGCCATTCCTCCCGTTGATTTCCGGGCGCAGCTCAACGACGAACAGTTCAACGCCGTGACCGCGGAGCCCGGTCCGCTGCTGGTGCTGGCCGGCGCCGGCTCGGGCAAGACGCGCACGCTGACCTATCGCGTCGCGTATCTGCTGTCGAAGGGCGTCCGGCCGGGCGAGATCCTCCTGCTGA
Organism: uncultured Verrucomicrobiae bacterium; assembly: GCA_963705935.1. Classification (GTDB taxonomy): domain Bacteria; phylum Verrucomicrobiota; class Verrucomicrobiia; order Opitutales; family Opitutaceae; genus Opitutus. The sequence goes on from OY970130.1 coordinate 3,107,484, forward strand.
CGTTCACCAACAAGGCCTCGCGGGAGATGCTGCACCGGGTGCAGGACCTCACCGGCATCGAACCGGCGCGCTTCTGGGGCGGAACCTTTCACTCGCTCGGTCACCGCGCGCTGCGCATCTACGGCGAGGCGATCGGGCTGCCGCGCGACTTCACGATTCTCGACGCCGACGAGTCCGAGTCGCTGTTGAAGCAGGTGGTCGAGCACGAGGACAAGGGCTTCTTCAAGGACAAGACGAACCCGCGACCCGGTCCGCTGTTCGACGTGCTCTCGCTGGCGCGCAACACGCAGCTCTCGATCGCGGAGACGGTCCACCGGAATTTTCCGCATTACGAGGAGATCGCCAGCCGGTTCGCGCCGTTCGCCACCGCGTATGCCGCGAGAAAGCGCGAGCAGAACGTCGTCGACTACGACGATCTCCTGGAATTCTGGCTGGCACTGCTCGTCAAGGCGCCCGACGTGGCCACCTATTTTTCCCACCGTTTCCGGCACGTGCTGGTCGACGAGTATCAGGACACCAACACCCTGCAGGCGCAGATCGTCGACCGGATCGCCTCGCACCACCAGGTCATGGCGGTGGGCGACGACGCGCAGTGCATCTACTCGTGGCGCGGCGCGAACTTCGAAAACATCATCACCTTCCCGGACCGTCATCCCGGCACCGTCATCCACCGGATCGAGACGAACTACCGGTCGACGCCCGAGATCCTGAATTTCGCCAACGGCGTCCTGCTGGCGCAGCCGAAGGGCCGGCACTTCGAGAAGGAGCTGCGGGCCGCGCGCGGCCACGCCGAGAAGCCGTTCGTCGTGCAGGCGATGGACGACCGCGAGCAGGCCGATTTCGTGCTGAAGCGCATCCGCGCGCTGGTGGAGGACGAGGGGGTCTCGCTCAACGGGATCGCGATTCTCTACCGCTCGCATTTCCTCGCGCTCGAGGTGCAGCTCGCGCTCTCCCGCGCCGGGCTGCCGTACCAGATCACCAGCGGGGTGAAGTTCTTCGAGCGCCAGCATATCCGGGACCTGGTCGCGCTCCTGCGCTTCGTCTACAATCCGTCGGACGTGCAGGCGTGGCAGCGGATCGCGGTGCTGCTGCCGAAGGTCGGCGAAAAGGGCGCGCAAAAGATCCATGCCGCGGCGCTCGAACACGCCCGGCTGCTGCAGAAGAACTTCCTCGACGTCCTGCCGTCCGACGATGTGAAGAGCAAGGTGGCCAAGGACGCCCGCGAGGACTGGGGCTCGTTCTGCGCCTCGCTCTCGCAGGTCGCCGAGACGATGCAGCAGGCGCGGCCGGCCGACGCCGTCGCGAAGGCGATCGACGGCTGGTACGGCGACTATCTGAAGGGCGCGTACGCCGACTACCTCGACCGGCTCGACGAGCTCAAGGCGCTCGTCGGGTTCGCGCAGCGGTTCGAGGAGACGCAGGACTTCCTCGCGCAGATCGTCCTGCTGAACAGCGAAACGAGCGATCGCCACGTCGATCCCGCCGCGGAGGCCATCCGGTTGACGACGGTGCACCAGGCGAAGGGGCTCGAGTTCGACGTCGTCTTCGTCATCGGCCTGGCCGACGGGCAGTTTCCCGGCCGGCGCGCGATCGAGAGCGGCGACGTGGAGGAGGAGCGGCGCCTGTTCTATGTCAGTGTGACGCGGGCCCGCAACGAGCTCTACCTGATGTATCCGAAAGTCGCGACACGCGGCGGCCCGGGAGGAATGCTCCTGACGCCGAGCCGTTTCCTGCTGGAGCTCCCGACAAACTTGTACGAGCCGCTGCGGATCAAGCGCAGCTACGGCTGGTAGCGGCGGGCTCGGATGGCGCCCGCCTGCTCCCACGAACGTCCGGCTGGGGAACGAGTGGTTTCAGCAGCATCGTGACCGCCCCCGTGCCGGGCACACTGAAGCGCGAGGTCCTCGGCGGGCCCCGCGTGAAATGAGCCATCGCACCCCGCGAGTCCTCATCGCGTTGACGGGATGACGGCAATCGGGCGGCATGGCGCGGTGCCGGTTGCTCCCCACCATCGCCGCGGGCTGGTGCTGATGCTCATCTCCGTCGTGTGCTTCACGATGAATGTGCTGCTCGTGCGCGCCCTGGGAGAGATGCACGCGGCGAACATCTGGCTAGTGTCGTGCGCCCGGTTCATCGTCGGCATTGGGCTCATCCTCACGCTGTTTCGCGCGCACTTCGAACCCGCCCACCTGTGGCACAGCCGCAAGCTGGTGGAGCGCGGTCTGGTCGGCGGGATCGGCGTGTACCTGACCTATCTCACGGTCGTGAAGATCGGCGCCGGCCGGGCGACGTTCATCGGCAACACGTACATGATCTGGGGTCCCGTGCTGGCGATCTGGATGCTGCAGGAGCGGCTGCGCCCCGCGCTCGTCACCGGCGGACTGGTCACGCTCGCCGGCCTCGCGCTGATCACCAACGTGTTTTCGGTCGCGCATCATCCGGGCGTTTACGATCTCGCGGCCATCGTCGGGGCCTGGTTTTCGGCGTACGTCGTCGTCACGATCCGCCAGCTGCACGCGACCGAACACACGTCCACGATCTTTGGCGCGCAGTGCGTGTACGGGCTGGCCCTGTGCAGCGTGCCGGCCGCCATCACGTATCAGCCGCTCGGGTTCAGCGCCTGGATGGTGATGTTGCTGGCGAGCTTCGCGGCCGGCGGCGGGCAGCTCGCGATGACGCGGGCGTTCCGCGAGCTGCCCGTCGCGGAGGGATCGATGGTGCAGATGCTCGTGCCGATCGGAGTCTCGCTCGGCGGCTTCGCGTTCTTCGGCGAAGGTTTCTCCGTCCGCGAGCTCGCCGGCGCCGCCCTCATCCTGGTCGGAACGGGCTTCGCCTCGGTCCCGCGCTAGCTAGAGCTTGTCCCAAGGGCGCGGAATCGAGCTGTAGCCGGGGTCGCCGAGCGGACCGGCCTCGGCGAGGCCGGCTACAAGGAGACACGAACCGCGCGAAATCAGCGTTCCTGGGACAAGCTCTGGCTAGCTGGTCCCGAGCAGTTGCTTCATCTGGTCGCGGAACTGCTGCTGCCGCGCCTCGAACTGCCGGACGCGATCGGCCAGCGCGGCCGTTTCGTGCTCCAGCGCGGTCTTCTCCGCGTCCACGATCGCGCGTTCGTTCGCCAGCTGCGTCTGCTGCTTCTTCAGCGCCGCCTGCCGGGTCCGGGTTTCGACCTCGGTCGACTCGAGCGCGGCGGCGTGTCCGGCCAGCGCCTGCTGCTCCTCCTGCAATTTCGTGCGCGCGGCGACGAGCTCGGATTTCTCCGCGGCCAATTTGGCCGCCGCTTGTTTCGCCAGCATCTGCTCCGCCTCGAGTTTCGCCGCGGCCGCGTTCGCCTGCGCCTCGCGCCCGGCAATCCCCGCCTGCTGTTTCGCGAGCTGCTCCTCGCGCCCGGCCAGATCCTCCGCGATCCGGCGGCGTTCGGCGCCCAGCTTTTCGCGATCGGTCGCCAGGGCCGCCTGGCCGGTCTTCAGTGCGAGCGCGGCCTGGTCGATGGCGGCGTGCTCCTGGGCCAGCCGCGCCTGCGCCTGCTTCAACGCCAGTTCCCCGGCCTCGAGCTGTTCGTGGCCGGACATGAGCTGCTGCTCGGCCGCGGTCTGCGCCGCCTCGCGGGCGGCCAGCGCCGTCGCGCGCTGCTCCAGTTCGGTCCGCGCCTGCGCCACCTTGCGCTCCGCCTCGGCGGCGCTTGCGCCGGCGCGCGAGGCGTCCTTCTGGAGCGATTCATGGGTCCGCGCGAGTTCCGCCCGCTCCTTCTCCAGCCGGGCCATGCCCTGCTTGAGCACATTCTGCGCGGCCTCGAGTTTCTCCTGCTCCGCCTCGAGCTGGTGGCGATCGGCCGCCAGCTTTTGGAGATCCTTCTGCGCCGTCGCGGCGCCCTGTTCGCGCCGCGCCAGCTCGGCCTCGGCCCTGGCTTTTTCCGACTGCCAGGCCGCCCGTTCCTTTTCAAAGCGTGCCCGGGTCTCCGCGAACGCGGCCTTTTCGGCCTCCCAGGATTTCCGCTGCGCGCCGGCCGCGGCCTGGGCCGCACGGGCCTGCTCGATCTCGGCACGGTCCTTCTCGAGTTTCGCCTTCGCCTGCACGAGCAGGAGCATCTCGCCCTCGAGAGCCTCCTGCCCCGCCGTCAGCTGCTGCTTCTTTTCGTCGAACGCCTTCCGGTCGGCGGCGAGGGTTTGCTCGCGCCGGCCCAGTTCCGCCTCGCGTCTGGCGCCGTCCGCGTCCGCTGCGGCGCGAGCCGCCTCGAACCGGCCCCTCGCCTGCGCGAATTGCTGCTGGTCGGCCTCGAGCTTTTCGCGGGCGTCGTGCAGCTCCTGCTGCCCCCGCTCGCCGGCCGCGTGCCGTTCCGCCTGCTGTGCCAGTTCCTCGTTCCGCTGCTGCTGCCCGGCGGCGGATCTGGCCTGCTCGTCCTGCAGCCGCTTCCGGTCCGCCTGCGCGGCGGCGAGCGCTTCGCGCGCCGCCGCGAGCTCGGCCGCAAGCCGATCCCGCTCCGCGACGACCGCCGCCACCTCGGCGGCGGGCGCAACCTGTTCGGTGAATCCGGTGGCCGTCGCTGGCTCGCCGTGGGTCCTCGCCGGCGTGCCGTCGGCCAGGAACATCACGAACTCGTTCCATTCGTCGAGGCGCAGTTCGGTTCGCGGCCGGCCCTCCTGCTCGAGGACCGCCTGCACCCGGGAAATGATCGCGTGGAGGTCGAGCGGCGGGTGAAACAGATCCTTCACGCCCGCCCGGATCGCCTGAATCACGGTCTCGAGCGCGAGTGGATCGCTGATGAGGATGACCGGCGTGGTCTTTTTCGACCCGCGGACGGAGTCGATGAAGGCCAGCGGAGCACCCGTCACCCCCCGGCAGTCGAACACCAGCAGCGAAAAATCCTCCTTCAGGATGGCGGTGCTCACCTCCTGGCCGTTGCCGAAAGACCGCCAATAGAAGCCGGTCTCCCCGACCACGACGGAGCAGGCGCGCGTTTCCACACTGAACCGTTTCACCAAAAGAATCTTCGAGGACATCGGAGGGGAAGCAGGAGGGACTACCGCAGACGTCGGCCCAATGCTGGAAAAATCCAGTCCGAAACGCTAGCTCCCGTTCACAAATAATTGGTGAAAAACAGGGTTCCGATTCCCAGGTTTGCGCTGCACCCGATTGTCTGTTGTGGTCGGCCCCGTTCAGCCCCGCCTCCCCATGCACGTCCAGCCGTTGTGGTTTCTCGATCAAGGTGAATACGTCCTGCGCCTTGCCCGCTGCGATAGCCGGCAGCGGGTGCTGCGCGTCGAGTCGCTGCAGGAGTTCACGGCCAGCGACTCCGCCGCCCTGGCGCAGGCGCTGCGTGGCGCGATCACCGAACCGGCCGGCACGCTCCTCTGTTTGGTTCGACCCAAGGCGCAGCGCATCCATCTTGCCACGACGGAGGAAGCCCGGCGGAACGCGGGTCCCGCGGGGGTGCGCCAGTTCCTTCGACTGCCCGAGAATGCGGCCGCAGATCCGGGCTGGGCGGCGGCGGTGGACGCGGCGTCCGGCAACGAGCCGGGGTCGGCCCCCTGGCTGGCGGCGAGCAGCCCCGCCTCCTCGCTCCAGGAAGCGCTCGCGACGCTGCCGCTGAAACCGCTCCGCTGCACCTCCGGCACGCTTGCCCTGGCTGGCGCGCTCGCCGGCGCGGTCGCCGGGCCGACGCTGCTGCTCGAAATCGGCGGCGAGCGATCCAGCGCACTGCTGATCGATCGCGGCCGGGTGCGCGGGGCGGCCAGCCTCACGCTCAATCGCGCAACCATCAGCGAGGCGATTCAGGTCGAACTTGGACTCAAGTTCCGCGGATCCGCCGACAAGCTCTTCTTCAATCCCGACTACGACTTCAGCGATGTCGCGGCCGGCATTGCCGGAAGGCTGATCGCCGGGTTGCAGGCGGATCTCGGACCGCTGCTGGCTCAATTCAAGCCGGTCGCGCTCCACGTCGGGTCGCTGGGATCGAGCCAGCAGTGGCTCGGCGCCCAACTTTCCTCCGCGCTCCACCTGCCACTGTTCGCCCCCGATCTGAAAGGCTGGTGTGGAACGGCGGAGGTGACCTTTGCCACGCCGGCGGTGGAAGCGACCGCCGGTCCGGCCTGGTTTGGGTTTCTTCACTCGCTGGCCGCGCAGGCGCGTGCCGGTTCCGTCACGCCGTGGCAGCCCGAATGGCGCGTCGTCGAGAACGCGGCCTTGCCAGCCGCGGCGGCGCCGGCCGGCACAGCGTCACGCCCGGCAGGCGTTTCTCCGCCCCAGCCGGCCGCGGCCGCCGCCGTTGTCCCCCGGCCGGCGCCGCCCGCCGTGGTGCCGCCGACGACGCCCACTCCGGGCAAGCCGGCGGCGCCGGCACCAGCGCCCGCGCCCAAACCGCCAGCAGTCACCGCTGAAAGCGCGCCGAAGTCGGCGAAGTCCGCCGTCCCTCCGCCCGCGGCAAAACCGGGTGTCCCGGCGAAGAAGAACGGGCCCGAGCCGCTGCCGGTCACCCGCCCGGCTGCCGCGACACCGCAGGCCGGCCCGCCGGCGGCGTCCTCGGTCAGCTATCCGCCGAAACCCGCTTCGGCTGCCCGTGAGCAGCCGGGTGCACGCCCGAAGGCCGACGCGGCTCCCGCCAAACCCGCGAACGGCGGAACCCCGCCGGCGCCAGCCGCTCCCGATGCCGCCGGCCGGCCGGCAGTCCGGCAACGCAAGCCGCTCGTCATGGCGGCCGCGGCCGCCGCCGTGGTGGTCCTGCTGATCGTCGTCTTTTTCTGGATGCAGCACAACGAGGCCGCGCGGTTGCTGGCGGACAAACAAAAAGCCGAGCAGCGGCTTCAGGCCGAGCAGGAACGCGCCCGGCTCGCCGAGCAGAAGGCGCGCGACGAAGCGGAAGCCCGCGAGAAGACCGCGCGCGAGCTGTCGCTGAAACTGAACGCCGCGGAATCGGCGCGGCAGCAGGCGGAGAAGGAGGCACAGGCGCAGGCCGCCGCCCGGCTGGCGAACGCTCGCGGAACCCTGGTCCTGAAGACCGACCCCGCCGGAGCAACGGTCACCGTCGGAGCCCTGCCGCCGCAAACATCGCCGGCCAGCTTCGCCGGGATCAAGACCGGCAAGTACCCGGTGGTCGTCACGCTCGCCGGATACGACGAGGTCCGGCTGAACCTGGAGGTGAACGAAAACGCGACGACCGACGCCGGCACGATCAAGCTGGTGCGGGCCATGGGCACGCTCGAGATCGCCAGCGTTCCGACCGGAGTGGCGTACGAAGTGCACCCCGCCAATTCCCTCGTCGTGGGGCCGCAGTTCAACCGTTCGGGCCAGACCCCCGCGACGATCGGAGATCTTCCTCCGGGCAGCTACACGGTGACGCTGGCCCGCGAAGGCTGGAAGCCGCACGTGCAAACCGTCACCGTCGCACGCACCGCGCCCGCCCGTGTCGCCTGGGAACTTCCCACCGGCCTGATCCGAATCGTGAGCGACCCGAGCGGGGCGAACGTCCGCCGGAACGGTGTCCAGATTGGCGTCACGCCGCTCGATCTCGGCGAACAGCCCCCCGGTGCGGTGGAGCTCGAGCTGACCCAGCCCGACTTCGACCAGCCGGTTGTCGTCAAGGGTGACGTCGAGCCGGGGAAGGCCCTGGAGCTCTCCGCCCCGTTTCCGGCGAAGGACCGGATCTATCGGACCGGCGAATTCGACACGAAGCCGGAGCCCACCAGCTCCAAGCCGCCGTCGCTCCCCTATTACCTGACGCTCGAGAAAGGCCGCATCGAGATCGAGCTTGTCGTCACCCGCGACGGAACGACCAAGGACCTTCGCGTCGTCAGCTCGAGCAACCCCGACTACGCGAAATACTGCATCGAGGCCTTGGGCAAGTGGCGGTTCAAGCCGGCCCTGGTGAAGGGCAAGCCGGTCAACGCCCGGATTTCGATCCCGCTCATCTTCAAGGCGACCAACAGCAACGGTTGATCGCCCGAAACCGGGCGGACACGACCCGCGGGCCGGAAGGGACGGCATCCGGCGGGTCCTTCGATTCCGCGCGGCGACGTTCGCTGCCATTCCGCCAGGCTTCGGCCAGACGGCGGTTTCGACCTCGTGAGCGCGTCGCGCCGGCGCTCGGGCCGATTCTCCGGCGGGAGCCCGACTCGCGCTGACGTCGATGCCGTGGAACGATGGCAAGACTTCTGCTGACTGGCAGGGAGTTCCCCGTGTCGATTCTCAGCTCAACCTACGAAACCGGCAGTTTCTTCGATGAGATGGTCACTCAGGCGGGGGACGTCAGGCCGCACTACCGCCGGCTTTTCGACCGGCTCGGCGTTTTCGAGGAAGCCGACTTCAACCAACGCCGCACCGCGGTCGATCTGGCGTTCCTCAGCCGCGGAGTGACGTTCACGGTTTACGGGGACGAGGCCGGCACCGAGCGGATCTTCCCCTTCGACCTGATCCCGCGGATCATCCCCGCCGCCGAATGGGCGAAGATCGAACGCGGGCTGATCCAGCGGCTCACGGCGCTGAACCTCTTTCTCCACGACGTCTATCACGAGCAGAAGATCCTTCGGGATGGCATCGTGCCGGCCGCGCTCGTGCTGGGCGCGCGGCATTTTCGGCGGGAGTTCATGAACTTCAGCGTGCCGAAGGGCATCTACGTCCACATCTGCGGCACCGACCTGATCCGCGATGCGGACGGCAATTACCTCGTGCTCGAGGACAATCTCCGGTGCCCGTCGGGAGCTTCGTACATGGTCGAGAACCGGGCGGCGATGCGCCGCGGCTTCCCCCAGCTGTTCCAAAGCTACCGCGTCCGTCCGGTCGAAGGCTATGCCGAGGTGCTGCTCCAGTCGCTGCTCCACGTCGCGCCGACGCACCGCGAGAAGCGCAACGTGGTCCTGCTCACGCCGGGGGTCTACAACAGCGCGTATTTCGAGCACACGTTTCTCGCCCGGCAGATGGGCATTCCGATCGTCGAGGGTCGCGATCTGGTCGTCCGGGATTCGCGGGTGTTCATGCGCACGACCGCGGGGCTGGTCGCGGTGGACGTGATCTACCGCCGGATCGACGACGATTTTCTCGACCCGTCCGTGTTTCGCCCGGAATCCGTCCTCGGCGTGCCCGGACTGGTGCATGCGTATCGCGCCGGCAACGTCGCCCTGGCCAACGCCATCGGGACCGGCGTCGCCGACGACAAGGTGATCTACGCCTACGTGCCGAAGATCATCCGGTACTACCTCGGCGAGGAGCCGATCCTGCCGAACGTGAACACGTATCTCGCGTCGGATCCCGGCGACCGGAAATTCATCCTCGAGAACGTCCCCAGCCTCGTGATCAAGTCGGCCAACGAGGCGGGTGGGTACGGGATGCTGATCGGGCCCGCCGCGACGAAATCCGAATGCGACGAGTTCCGCGCCAAGGTGGCGGCGAACCCGCGCAACTTCATCGCGCAGGACCCCATCCGGCTCTCGCGCTCCCCCACCTGGTGCGGCGACCACCTCGAGGGCCGCCACATCGACCTGCGGCCCTACATCCTTTATGGCGAAAAGGTCACCGTCACGCCCGGCGGGCTGACGCGGGTCGCCCTCCGCAAGGGTTCGCTCGTCGTCAACTCGTCCCAGGGCGGCGGCTCGAAGGACACCTGGGTGCTCCAGCGCGACGAATGAAGACCCGCGAACCTCCAGAATCCGATGCCGCGGCGGACCGCGGCGTTTTGCTGGCCGGATCCGCCCGGTCGATTGGCAGGGCCGTCGCGTGCGCCCGCCTCCGGGCAGGGCGCCGGCCGGACCGCCGGACAACTCGCCGGGGGAAGGTATTTCGCTGATGCCTCCCGCCCTACCCGCCTCCCGGCCGCAGGCGAACGTCATGCTCTCGCGCGTGGCGCATTCGCTCTACTGGATGAGCCGCTACATCGAGCGCGCGGAAAACATCGCGCGGCTGCTCGAGGTGAACCTCCAGTTTCTCCTCGATTTCCAGGCGATCGAGGACGACGCGCTGAAGGACCACTGGAGTTCGATCATCGCCAGCTCCGGCAGTGAGGAACAGTTCCGGTCGCTGTACGCCGCGGCCGACAACGAGGCGGTGACAGCGTACTTCGCCTTCGACCTCCGCAATCCGAGTTCGATCCTCTCCTGCGTCTTCGCCGCCCGGGAGAACGCGCGCATGATCCGCGACCAGATCTCGGCCGAAATGTGGGAGACGGTCAACGAGCTGTACCTGTACGTGAAGACGCGGGATTCCGCCGGGGTGTGGGCCGCCGGGCCGCAGGAGTTCTTCGACCAGATCAAGCGCCACTCCCACCTGTTCCAGGGACTCACCGACTCGACGTATCCGCGGAGTGAGGGCTGGGAGTTCATCCAGTTCGGCAAGTTCATCGAACGCGGCGAGGCGACCACGCGCATCCTGGACGTCAAGTATCACATCCTGCTTCCCAGCGCGACGGACGTCGGCGGCGCGGTCGACACCGCGCAGTGGCGCGCCGTCCTTCGCTCCGCCAGCGCGCTCGAGGCCTACCGGCGTTTCTATGTTCGCGAGATCCTCTCGTGGAAGGTGGCGGAGTTCCTGATCTTCTCCGAGTCGTTCCCGCGCTCGCTCCATTACGCTGTCGCGCAGGTGGACGGCCTGTTGCGCCGCATCCTCGCCGAGACCGGGCCGCGGGCGCGCACCGACGCCGCGCGGACCTCGCGCCGGCTGCTCGGCGAGCTGGAGTCCGGCACGATCGCGGAGGTGCTCGACAAAGGCCTGCACGAGTGCCTGCTCGAGGCGCAAAAATCGCTCGACCGGATCGGCGACGAGGTCGTCCAGACCACGATGTTCTATCCAGCGGAGGCAAATCCCGACGACCAATTGCAGCAGCAGCAGCAACAACAACAGTAACTCGTTTTCCGCCGCTCCGCCGCACCCGTTTCGCCGCGGCGGCCACTGGCGCCGTCATGCTGCTCCACCTCCTCCATCGCACCCGCTACGTCTACGCCGGACCGGTGCACGACAGCTTCAACGAGGTGAGGCTGCGGCCCGCCGAGGATGGGCGCCAGCGGTGCCGGCGTTTCGAACTGCGCGTCGAGCCGAAGGCGAACCGCGTGCGGGAGTACGTGGATTATTACGGCAATCGCGTGCACTACCTCGATGTCTCCGCGGCGCACCACGAACTCGTGATCGAAGCCGAGTCGGAGGTGGAGACGATCGCAGACGCGCCCCCACCCGAGGTTTCCACCGAGCTGCCCGGCTCCGAATCCGGGCCGCGGTTCGAACTCCAGGCCGAGTACCTGGCGTCCAGCCAGTACGTGCCGCTCGACGACGGCGCCTGGCCCGGAACCGACGTCGTGTTCGGACCGGCGGGTCGGTCCGGCAACTGGGCCGATGCGATGCAGATCGGCCGGCACGTGTTCCGGAGCGTGCGCTACCAGCCCGACACGACGGGAGTGCACACGCTGGCGACCGACGTTCTGGCGCTCCGCGCGGGCGTGTGCCAGGACTTCGCCCACGTGATGCTCGGACTTTGCCGAAGAGCGGGGATCCCGGCGCGCTACGTCAGCGGCTACTTCCTCAATCGCGCGCGCCGGCCCGGCGAGAGCGAAGCATCGCACGCCTGGGTCGAGGTGTACGTGCCGGACCACGGCTGGGCCGGCTACGACCCGACGCACGACCGGCGGATCGACGAGCGCTACGTGCAGATCGCCGCCGGACGCGATTACGGCGACATCCGGCCCATCAGCGGAACCTATCGCGGGGCACCCACCCGGGAGATGCGCGTGGACGTGACCGTGCGCGATGCGAGCGGCGTCCGGCCCGCCGGGTGAAGCACGCCGCACGAGGCCCCCCCGGCCTCAAAACCGCCTGGCCCCGGGACGGGGCGATCCGTCGAACGCGGCTTTTCGCCGGCGCCGATTCCCTGGCAGGAGCCGGCCTCCAGGCGATCCCTCCGGAACCGGGCGATCGGGCACTCTGAGGTGCGCTATGGTTTGTCCTGTTCGACCGAGACGACGCGGTCGTTGCGGAACACCACCTCGTCGTGCGAGCGTTCCCGCCGGGTGGGCACGTCGAGATAGTAGGGATAGAAGCCGCCGCCCCAGCCGCGGTGATACCAGCCGCGGTACAGCAGCACGCCATCGGTGCCCTCGTAGGTGATGTAGTACCAGATCTCGCTGCGACCCGAGGCGTCGATGCGCTCCCGCACGCGGTCGGGGTCCCCGAGCGCGAGCCGGACCATCTCCTTGTCGAATCCGATGCCAACGCGGCCCTCGCGGATCATCTGCTGCTGTTCCGGAGTCAGCCGGCTGAATACTTCCGGCTGTTTCGCGATGCGGGACGCCGGCGTCGAGCAACCGGTCAGGCACACGAGACCGCTGAGCAGGCAGAGAACGCTGAAGAAAGTTTTCATGGAATGAGGGCGCCCGGGATGGGAACAGGAAATCGCAGAGCGGGTTCCAGCGCAACCCCGGCGACCGAACTGCCTTGCCCGCCGCCTCCCGTGCCGGTTGACCAGAGCGGTGACGAAAACGCTCCTCCTCTGGGACATCGACGGCACGCTGATCAGCTCCGGGGGCGCCGGCGAACGCGCGCTGGTGGACGCGTTGCACGAGGAGTTTGGGATCCGCGGTACGCTGGAGGACATTGAACTCGGCGGACGGACGGACCGGTGGATCGCCCGGCGCGTGCTCGCGAAGTTCGCCGTCCCGGACACGTCCGAGAATATCGGACGCTATCTGGACCGTTACGTGAAACTCCTGGCCGGGCACGTGAACAACCCGGCGGCCCGGACGCTCCCCGGGGTCCCCGAACTGCTGGCGGAGATCGCCCGGGACCCGGCTTTCACCCAGGGACTGCTCACGGGGAATCTCCGGCGCGGGGCCGAGATCAAGCTGGGCCGGCACCAGCTTTGGGCGCATTTCGCATTTGGCGCGTTCGGCGACGACGGCGAGCAGCGAAACGATCTCGGGGCGCACGCGCTCCGCCGCGCCGCGAAGCACCACGACATCGAATTCGCGATCGACCGTGTGTTCGTGATCGGGGACACGCCGCATGACATCGCCTGCGGGAAGGCAATCGGCGCCCGCACGATCGCCGTCGCCACCGGCACGTACCGCGTGGAGCAGCTGCGGGCACACCAACCCACGGCGGTGTTCGCCGACCTGTCCGACACGCACGCGTTGCTCGCCGTGCTGGCGCCTCCGGAGCATCGCGGGCCCGGAACCCCTGCCGGAACCTCGTAGCAGGGCCGCCCCCGCCGCCGGAGTCTCGCGCGGCGCCGGATCCGGTGTGCGCCACCCGGCCGCGATTTTGGGCGCGGTACGCCTGGCGGCCTGGCGGAACGCGGCCGCCCGCCGCGGTTCGGGCAGGCGGTGCCGCGGCTAATGCCGCCGCGTCTCGATCGCCGCGACCCGGCCGTTCTCGAAGATCACGCGCAGCGCCTCGTCGCCGTGGAACGTATCCCCGAATTCGACGCCACCGCCCATCGCGGTGGCGCCGTGCCCGCCGCCGAAGCCGAGGCCGAACGAAAATGCGGGGCCGCGTCGCGCGTAAACCCAGCCTTCGGCCACCCCCTGCGCCGTCGTGCGCGTGAAGACCCGTTCCGGGTCACCCAGCGCGACCCGCACCATCTCCGGAGTGAAGCCGAGGTCGATGTGCCCGGCGCGGACCTTCTCCCTGACCTCCGGCGACCAGGCATCGAACGCCGCCCGGTGCCGCTCGATCCGCGACTCGGGGCTGGCACAGCTTGCGACCAGCATCAGCAGCGACATCGTGAGCACCAGCGCGGCGGACTTCATGAGAGGTTTTTGTTTTGCGCGGCACCGCGCCGCCCGGAATAAGACAACGCCCCGCATCGCGGGTTCGATCCGCCATCTCGCATGAAAACGTTTACGATCGCCATCGGTTCCGATCACGCCGGCTTCGCCTACAAGGAAGCCATCAAAGCCGCGCTCCTGCTGGACGGACACACCGTTCGCGACCTCGGCACGTTCTCGGACGCGCCCTGCGACTATCCCGATTTCATCCGCCCGGTGGCGGAGTCGGTCGCCCGCGGCGAATACCAGCGCGGCATCGTGCTCGGCGGCTCCGGCAACGGCGAGGCGATCGTCGCCAACCGCGTCCGCGGCGTGCGCTGCGGTGTCTGCTGGACCGAGCAGGTGGCGGTCTGGAACCGCGCGCACAACGACGCCAACTGCCTCTCGCTCGGACAGCGGACGATCACGCTGGAGCAGGCCCTGGCGATCGTGCGCGTCTGGCTGCAGACGGAATTCGAGGGCGGCCGCCACGCGAAGCGAATCGCCAAGATCGACGGCTAGACGGCCGCGGCCCCTTGCGCGACGGGCGGTTTCGCCAACGGTGTGGCCATGCCGCTGTCGTTCCACCACCTCTTCGAGCCGGGCACCGATCCGGCGGCGCCGCCGCTGGTCCTGCTGCACTCGACCGGAGGCGATGAAACCGAGCTGGTGCCGCTCGGCCGACGGCTGGCGCCGCGCTCCGCCCTGCTGGCGCCACGCGGCCGGGTGAGCGAGCGGGGCGCTCCGCGGTTTTTCGCGCGGCTGGCGCCGGGCGTGTTCGACCCCGACGAGGTGACGGGCCGCACCCACGAGCTGGCCGACTTCCTCGCGGCCGCCGCGACGGAATACGAACTCGACCTGTCGCGGCTCGTCGCGGTCGGTTTCTCCAACGGCGCGAACATCGCCGCCACGCTGCTGCTGCTGCGCCCCGTCGTGCTGGCGCACGCCATCTTGTTCCGGCCGATGGTCGTGCTCGACGTGCCGGCGGTGCCCGGATCGCTCGGCGGCAAGCGCGTGCTGATCGCCAGCGGGAGCGAGGATCCGATGGTGACGGGCGACCATCCGCGCCGGCTGGCCGCCCACCTCCGCGCCGGCGGCGCCGAGGTGACGCTGCACACGAGTGCCGCGGGCCACGGGCTCGTCGTCTCGGACTTGCATGCGGCGCAGGCCTGGTTCGCGCACCATTTCGCGGGCGTCCCGTAGAGCATTCCGGGTGCCCCAAGTGGCGCCGGTCTCCGACCGACGCAGCACGTTCGAGCCTTCGGCGTACGCCAAGTGGGGCCGGTCTCCGACCGGCGGCGAAGCACTCTGCAGCCGTCGTTCGCCGCGGGCTGGAACGGCATCCGCATGGCATCAGTTCCGAGCCTGGCGCGACGAGGTGCACATTATTGGCTTAAACGTTGCGCGGATTCGCTTATGACCGCGCTGATGCGCCTCACCTATTTCGGCCATTCCGCGTTTCGCCTCGAATTCACCGGGGCACGACTAGTGTTCGATCCGTACCTGCGGCAGAATCCGCACGGCGCGGTCGATCCGGCTGCGGTGCCCTGCGACTTCGTCCTGTGCAGCCACGCGCACGAGGATCACATCGGCGACGCCCTGGAGCTGGCGCGGCTGCACCAGGCGACGATCGTTGCTCCCTACGAGCTGGCGGAGCACTTCGCCGCGAAGGGTGCGCGCACGATCGACCTGATGCCGGGCGGCGGGATCGACCTGCCATGGGGCCGGATAGCGATGACTCCCGCCGTGCACAGCTCGGCGCTCGAGCTCGGCGGCGGTCGCAACGAGTCGATGGGCGTGCCGGCCGGATACGTCGTCCGGGTGGCGAACCGGTCGCTGTACCACGCCGGCGACACGGCGCTCTTCTCGGACATGCGACTGATCGGGCGGCACGGACTCGACGTGGCGCTGCTGCCGATCGGGGACTTCTACACGATGGGGCCGGCGGACGCGGTCGAGGCGCTGCACCTGCTCCGGCCGCGGCTTGCGATCCCGATGCATTACAACAGCAACGACCGGATCCGGGTGGATCCGAACGTGTTCGCAACCGAGGCCCGGCGGACCGGACATCCCGTCCGCGTCATGGCGGCCGGCGAAACGCTGGATCTGTAAATCTCTCGCTTGCCCGCGCCACGCCGGACGCTCAGCTTCGGCCCGGACATGGCATTTCCCACTCCTCCCGCGATCCTCGCGTCGCGCGACCTGTGCGCGTCGGACCTCGAGAATCCCCGCCCGGACACCCTGCTTCGGCTCTATGCGTGGATGCAGCTGGCGCGCACCGGCGACAACCGGATCTTGGACCTCTTCCGGCAGGGGCTGATCAAGGGCACCGTCACCGGCGGACAGGGCAACGAAGGCCTGATCGTGCCGCTCGCGCTGCTGGCGGACAAGGCGAACGACGTCGTCGCCTTCACGCACCGCGATCTCGGCGGACACCTGATCTGGAGCGGACACTTCTGCCGCCACCTCAACCAATATTTCGCGAATCAGGACAGCCCCACGAAAGCGCGCGAGGGCAACATCCATCGCGGCGACCCCGCCCGGCGGTCGCTGCCGATGATCAGCCACCTGGGCGCGATGCTCGGGCCGGTTCTGGGCATGACCGACTCGCAGCGCCGGCTCGGCCGGAAGGCGGTCGGGTTGGCGTTCTTCGGCGACGGCTCCTCGAGCACCGGCGACGTCCACGAGGCGATGAACCTCGCCTCGCTGCTGTCGCTGCCGATCCTGTTCGTGATCGAGAACAACGGCTACGCGTATTCGACGCCGCAATGCGAGCAGTACGCGGAGGGCACCGAGCTCTGGCGCCGCGCCGCCGGCTACGGCATCGAAGGCTTCGCACTCGATTGCACCACCGACGTCGTCGCGACCGGCCGGGCGCTCGCCGCGGCGATCGACCGGGTGCGCGCATCGTCGCGGCCGCTGCTCGTCGAGGTGCACACGTTGCGGCTCCGCGGTCACGCCGCCTACGACACGTGCGACTACCTGCGGCCCGGAGAAAGCGAGGCTTTCTTCGCCCGGGACCCGCTGCCGAAGTTCCGCGCCCAGCTCGCCGCCGCCGGGCTCGCCAAGGCCCTCGACGCCGTGGACCAGGAACTCGCCGCCTTCGTCGAGGCCTGTATTCGCGTTTCCATGGCGGTGCCGCGGCCGGACGCGGACGTGGCGGCGATGGAGGCCGACCTGTTCGCGCCGCCGTCACCGCCGTTCGCCTGGAAGCCGGAAGTGCCCGTCCTCGCGCCCGGGCATGCGTCCGCCCGCCCGGGCGAGCCGGGCGCCACGCTCACCTTCGCGCAGGCCATCACGGCCGCGCTGCGGAAGATCCTGCTGGAGCGCCCCGAGTCGCTCGTGCTCGGGCAGGACATCGCGGCGTACGGCGGCGCGTTCAAGGTGACCGAGGGCCTGTGGAAGGAATTCGGCCGCTCGCGGGTGCTCAACACCCCGCTCGCGGAAAGCGCGTGCACCGGCTACGCGATCGGACTCGCGGCCAACGGCCACCGGCCGATCGAGGAATTCCAGTTTGCGGATTTCGCCACCGAGGCCGCCACCCAGATCACGCTGAACGCGGCCACGCTGCATTTTCGCTCCGGTGCGGCGTGCCCGCTCGTGCTGCGGCTGCCCTGCGGCGGCGGCGTGACCCTGGGGTCGTTCCATTCGCAGGAGCTGGAGTCGCTCTTTCTGTCCATGCCCGGCCTGAAGGCGCTGTACCCCGGCAATCCCCAGGATGCGTTCGACGCGATGCTGGCCGCGTACGAGGACAACAACCCGGTGATCCTTTTCGAGCACAAGGGACTCTACCGGCGGCTGAAGCAGCCGGTGGTCTGGAATCCGGCCTACCGTGACGTATGGACGCCCAAGCAGCTCCGCACGGGCGACTACGCGACCTGGGTTACCTACGGCGAGATGGTCCACGTCGCCGGCGAGGTTTGCGACTACGTGGCGGCGGAATACGAACACACGTTCGACCTCTTCGACCTGCGTTGCCTGTCGCCGCTGCAGCTGGATGCGATCCACGCGTCCGTCGCCAAGACGGGCCGGCTGGTCGTGCTGCACGAGGGCCGCCGCACGCACGGTTTCGGCGCCGAGCTGGTGAGCCGGCTGATGGAACGCAACTTCGCCTCGCTGAAATCCGCCCCGCTGCGGATCGGCTCGCTCGACCTGCCCGTGCCGTTCGCGCCCGAACTCGAGCAGGCTTATCGCCCCACTCGCGACAAGGTCGTCGAGCTTGTCACCGGCTGGATCGGCTGACGTCTCCGCCCTCTTCCTCCATGCCTGCCTCCAAGCCGGTGACCACCCCTCGACCGCCGCGCGGCGCCCGCCGGCCCGCGACCCGCACGGCCTGGGCCCGCATCCGGCTGTTTGCGATGGACGTCGACGGCATTCTCACGGACGGCACCGTGGAGATTTCATCCGACGGGACGGAGTCGAAGCGGTTTTCGATTCTCGACGGGCTCGGATTGAAGCGGTTGGAACAGGCCGGCATCGCCGTCGCCTGGATCAGCGGCCGCGCCTCGGGGGCGACGTCGGCGCGGGCCGCCGAACTGAAGATCCCGCACCTGATCCAGGGGCGCATCGACAAGATCACGGCCCTGCAGGAACTCGCCACCGCCCTCGGGTTTTCCGCAGACCAGTGCCTTTACATGGGCGACGACGACATCGACGCTCCGGCGATCCGCTGGGCGGGGATCGGAGCGACCGTGCCGGGCGCAATGCCGGCCGCCGTCGCCGCCGCCAGCCATGTCACCCGTCGGGCGGCAGGACACGGGGCGGTCCGCGAAATCTGCGAGCGTCTGCTCCTCTCCCGCGGGTGAAACGTCCGGGTCCTGAATGAACGCCTCCGCACGGTCACTTCCGGGTTCCACCTTCCGTCGCTTCCGGCCGTGGTTGTTCGCGGGCACGGCCCTCCTCGCCGCGGCCATCACCCCGGGGCAGATCACCGCCCCGGCGTACAACTGGCAGCTGCCGGTCTTCACGAACGAGGGCTACCGCTCGATGATCGCGCGCGGCACCCAGGCGCAGGCTCTCGGCAACCACCGCTTCGAGGTCATCGACTTGAACCTGACGATGTTCAGCGGCGACGCCGCGGCGCGGGTGGAGAACGTGATCCTGAGCCCCGACGCCGTGTTCGACCCGGAAGCGAAGACGGCGCATGGGGAAAAGACCGTCCGGTTCATCGGCGAGGGCGTCGAGGCGACCGGCGTCCGCTGGGTGTATTTCCACGCGGAGAAAAAGATTTCGCTCGATGGCGCCGTGCGGGTAACGTTCAACGCCGAGCTCAAGGACCTGCTGAAATGAAATTGTCGCCCGCCCTCATCGCCGGAACGGTCCTCGCGGCCGCCAGCCCGTTCGCCCGATCCGCCGTGGAGCCCCAGCCCACCACGCTGGAATGCACGCACATGGACATGTGGAGCGAGGGCGACGAAACGAAGGCGATCTGCACCGGCAAGGTGACCCTCACGGGCACGGACCTGCGCGTCGCCTGCGACCGCCTGGAACTGACCGCCAGCCGACTCGGCACCCAGACCGGCTCGGTGCCGACACTCGAGAAGTTTCGTTACCTCCTCGCCACCGGGCATGTGTCCATCACCCAGGGCACCCGCACCGCGACCTGCGGCCGGGCCGAAGTGCTGCCCCGGGAGGAGAAGGTCGTCCTGACGGAAAATCCGGTGGTGATCGATCACGCCACGGATTTCGTCAGCGCGGGCGAGAAGATCACGATGCTCCGCGGCCAGGAGCGGGTGGTGGTCGAGAAGCCGCACCTCACCGGACCGCCGATCAAGGACCTCGGGTTCGATCGCAACAAACCCGTCCCGCCGGCCACCGCGCCGGTCCAGCCCACCACCACGCCGCCCGCGAAATGAACCTGACTTCCTCCGCCGCGGACCGTCCCACCGCCACCACC
Source organism: uncultured Verrucomicrobiae bacterium (assembly GCA_963705935.1). Lineage (GTDB taxonomy): Bacteria > Verrucomicrobiota > Verrucomicrobiia > Opitutales > Opitutaceae > Opitutus. The sequence continues at coordinate 3,127,092 of OY970130.1, forward strand.
GAAGCGCACCCGGAGATCCGCACCGAGGGTCTGGTCCGGATCTACGGCGACCGCCGCGTCGTCGACGGCATCAACATCCGGTTCGGCGGCGGCGAGGTCGTCGGGCTGCTCGGGCCGAACGGCGCCGGGAAGACGACGACCTTCTACATGATCGTCGGCCTGATCGCCGCCTCCGCCGGCCGCGTTCTGCTGGACGGCCGCGACATCACCCACCTGCGGATGCATCAGCGGGCGCGCCACGGCATCGGTTACCTGCCGCAGGAGCCCTCGGTCTTTCGCAAGCTGACCGTGCGCGAGAACATCCTCGCCATCGTCGAGGCGATCGGCGTGCCGCGGCGCGAACGCGACGCCCGCGTTCGCTCCCATCTCGCCGAACTGAACCTGCAGCACCTCGAGAACCAGAAGGCGTACACCCTTTCCGGGGGCGAACGCCGCCGGCTGGAAATCGCGCGGGCCCTGGTCACCCGGCCGAATTTCCTGCTCATGGACGAACCCTTCGCCGCGATCGATCCGATCTCCGTCGCCGAGGTGCAGCGCATCGTCCTGCAGCTGAAGGCCCGGGGCATCGGCATCGTCATCACCGATCACAACGTGCGGGAAACGCTGCGCGTCGTCGACCGCGCGTACCTGATCCACAAGGGTCGCGTGCTGGCGGAGGGCACCGGCGAGTTCCTGATTCAGGACGACCAGGCGCGCAAATTCTACCTCGGCGAGGACTTCAATCTGTGACATGACCGCGGGTGCCGGGCGTCGGCCGACGCGATCCTCCCCGGTTTCCCGCGCCTCGCGCCCCCCGCTTCCCGCCTCCTCCCCGTCCATGCAAAAAGCGATCCACGGCATCACCGTCGCGCACTTTCTCGACACCTATCGCGCCAAGCTGAAGATGGAACTGGTCACGGGCGAGCACGGCCTGCACCGGCTGATTCGCGAGGGCAGCATCAACCGGCCGTCGCTGGCGCTGACCGGCTTCTTCCGCTATTTCGCCAACAAGCGGATCCAGGTGCTCGGTGCCGCCGAGATGACATTCCTCAAGACCGTGCCGGAGGAAAAACAGGTCGAGATCTTCCGCGGCATGGTGCAGCAGCACATCCCCTGCCTGGTCCTGACCCGCAACTTTCACCCCAGCCCCGCGATGCTGAAGGTCGCCGCGGAGATGCGGCTGCCGCTCATCCGCACGCCGATGATCACGATGAACTTCGTGAACCTGGCGACGCTGTGCATCGACAACGAGTTCGCGCCCGGCGTCACCGAACACGCGACCACGCTCGACGTGCGCGGCATCGGGGTGATGCTGCGGGGCACGAGCGGCGTGGGCAAAAGCGAGTGCGCGCTGGCGCTGATCGAGCGCGGCCACTCGCTCGTCGCCGACGATCTCACCGTCATCAAGCTGCTCGACGAGCGGGAGCTGATCGCCTCGTCGCGTCCCTTGAACCGCGGATACATGGAGTGCCGCGGCATCGGCATCATCAACATCGCCGAGATGTTCGGCGTGAAGTCCATCCGGCTCGACAAGCGCATCGACCTGGTCGTCTCGCTCCAGGAGTGGACGCCCGATGCGGTCGAGGAGCGCACCGGGCTCGAGGAGAACTACTACGAGATCCTCGGCCAGCGGCTGCCCCACGTGGAGCTGTACGTCCGCCCGGGGCGGGACATGGCGCGGCTGGTCGAGGTCGCCGCGCTGACGCAGGCGCTGAAGAAGATGGGCCACGATCCCGCGCGCGATTTCAACGACCGGCTGATCGCGTTCATGACGACGCAGGGCGGGCGGTTCGAGCGCAAGACGATCCAGCCGTCGGAACGCAAGAGCAGCCGCGAGGGTTAGCAGGCGCCGAGCTTCGTCGTCCGCGCTGCTCCGGAAGACCCGCCGTCCGCCGGGCGGCCAGCGCCGGCCGTTTTCGGGATGGCTCTCCGCGAGGGCGGCACGCTACCGTCCCCCGCATGTCTTCCTCCGCCGTTCGCGCCGACGGGCGCCGCCCCGACCAGCTTCGCCCGATCACCTTCGAGGCCAACGTCGCGCCGAACGCCACCGGCTCCGTGCTGGTCTCGTTCGGCCACACGCGCGTGATCTGCGCGGCGATGATCGAGCCGAAGGTGCCCGCGTGGATGCGCCAGCAGGGCGTGAAAGGCGGCTGGCTGACCGCCGAGTATTCGATGCTCCCCTACTCCACGCTCGAGCGGAAGCAGCGGGACATCTCCCGTGGCAAGATCGACGGCCGCACCGTCGAGATCCAGCGCCTGATCGGCCGGTCGCTGCGCGCCGTGCTCGACCTCCAGAAGCTCGGCGACAACACCTTGTGGATCGACTGCGACGTGCTGCAGGCGGACGGCGGCACGCGCACGGCGTCGATCACCGGCGCCTACCTCGCCACCCGGCTGGCCGTCCAGCGGCTGCTGGATCGCCGGGCGATCCCCGACAATCCGCTCCTCGATTCGGTCGCCGCCGTCTCGGCCGGCGTATTCGGCGGGGTCGACCTGCTCGACCTGAACTACCTCGAGGACAAGGACGCGGAGGTGGACGCCAACATCGTCATGACCGGCCGGGGACAGTTCGTCGAACTGCAGAGTTCGGGCGAGGAGGCGACCTTCACGCACGAGCAGCTGCAGAGCCTCGTCGGCCTGGCGCAGAAGGGGCTGAAGGAGCTCGCCTCGCTCCAGACGGCGTTTCTCGGGCAGCAGCTGCTGGCGCGCTAGGCCGGCCGCCGAGACGATGATCGGTGTATTCGATTCCGGCTTCGGCGGGCTGACGGTGCTCGCGAGCATGTTGGGCACGCTGCCGGCCTACGACTACCTGTTCCTCGCCGACAGCGCCCGGGCGCCGTACGGCGCGCGCAGCCCGGACGTGATCAACGACTTCACGCTCGAAGCGGTGGAGTGGCTCTTCGACGAGGGCTGCACGCTCGTGGTGCTCGCCTGCAACACGGCCTCGGCCCGCGCGCTGCGCAACATCCAGCAGCTCCATCTTCCGGTGCACCGGCCGGATCGCCGGGTGCTCGGCGTCGTGCGTCCCTCCGTCGAGGCGCTCGCCGGCCTGCCGCCGGGCGCGATCCCCGGCGAGACCGCGCCGTCGCCGGCGGAGGGAATCGTCGCCGTGCTGGCGACCGAGAGCACGGTGGCCTCCAACTCGTACAGGATCGAGCTGCACAAACTCGCGCCGAAACTGCGGCTGATCCAGCAGTCATGTCCGTTGTGGGTGCCCCTCGTGGAAGCCGGCGAGCTCGAGGGTCCGGGCGCCGAGTGGTTCCTGCGCCAGTCGCTCGAGCCGGTGCTGAACGCGGCGCGGAAGCCGCAGCGGCTCCTGCTCGGATGCACGCACTATCCCCTTCTCCTGCCGGCGCTCCGCCGGCTGATCCCGGCGGACGTCGAGGTGCTCGATCAGGCGGCGATCGTGGCCGCGAGGCTGGCCGACTGGCTGGGGCGCCATCCGGATCAGGAGGCGCGGCTGTCGCGGGGAGGCGGCCGGCGGTTCGTCACGACCGATGATCCGGCCTGGTTTGCCGCGCGTGGCGAAAGACTTCTGGGCCGCCCGTTTTCCGCCGAGCGCACCCGGCTGCGGGCGGCGCACTGAAGAGCCGGAAGCCCGGCGGCGGGGCCGCATCATCGCATCGGTCGCCGCAGCCGGCGCCGCCCGGCCGGCAAAAAGGCTGCTTCCGGCGAGGATGACAGCGAGATTTCAGGATCGACCGCACAACCCCGTCACGTTGGCCCGGGTCTTGCTAGGTCTCGACACCAAGCGGTGTTCCGTATCTTTATGACCCAAGCCAACCACGTGAAAACCAATCGACTAGCCATCCTGATCACCAGCCTGCTCGCCTTCGGCGCCACTCTCGTGTCCGCCCAGACGCCGGCGACGACCTCAGCTCCGACGCCAGCCCAGCCGGCAGCCGCTCCCGCCGCCGCGCCGGCGGAAGCGACCACGGGCTCCTGGGTCCTGACTCCTTCAGTCGTGTCGCAGTACATGTTCCGCGGCGTCCGCCTCGGCGGGCCGTCCTTCCAGCCATCCCTCGAGTACGATTACGGCGCATTCGCGATCGGCGTCTGGAACAGCGACCCGATCGCGGACCGGGTGCCCGGACAGTCGAATCCCGAGATCGATCCGTACGGCTCCTACACCTTCACGATCAACGACAAGCTTTCGATCGTGCCCGGGTTCACCTGGTACACGTATCCGCGGGCGGACCGGTCCAACGGTTTCTACAAGGACACGTTCGAGCCCAACCTCGCGGTCAACTACACGATCGGAATCCTGAAGATCACGCCCAAGTTCTACTACGACGTCGTGCTCCGGGGGCCGACGTACGAATTGAATGCCGCGGTGGCGGTTCCGCTCAAGGAAGCCGGCACCGAACTCGATTTCGCCGCCACGGTCGGGACGTTCAAATGGGATGACTCCATCGACCAGGTCTCGCCCTCGATCAAGAACTGGGGCAATTACTGGCTGGTCGGCGTCTCGCTTCCGTTTCAGGTCACGAAAGCATCCAAGCTGACGGTCGGCTTCGCCTACACCAAGGGGTCCGACAACTACCTGAAGCAGGGGACCGATCCGAGGGTGCTCAACACCGCCGCGGTCGGCCGCGGGGTGGTCACGGTCAGCTACGGCTGGACGTTCTGAGCTGGAACGATCCGCTCACGACGAGCCTCCGCCCGCCGGTTTGCGCGGAGGTTCGCGTCGGGCGTTCGCCGGCGCGGAATCCACGGCAGGTTTTGGCGTCTTGTCCGCGCGGAACGCGCCGGCTTCCGCCGCGTGCACGAACCCCTCGGTCACGCTCTTCAGCTCCTCCCACCGCGCGCGGATTCCCTTCGCCTCGTCGCTCGTGATCGTGTCGTCCGCCGCCGAGGTGGCGATCGTCGCCAGCATGTCGGCGAACTCCTTCACGATGTCGTTCGTCATCGGGATGAGCGGTCCGCGAGGCGGCAGGTTCTGCGGGTTGCGAATGTAGAAGCCGCCCGCCTGCTCGCAGACCCACTGCGCGATGCGCACGTCGCGGGTGATGCGCACCAACTGGCCCACCCGCTCGATCGGGCTGCTCGCGCCGCTGCCGCTTTCCACTTCCGCCGGCTCGGCCCATTTGTAGATCAGCGAGAGGGACAGCCCCATCTCGGCTGCGATCTGCTTGGCGCTGGTGCGCTTGAGCACGTCGCGCATCACGTCGTGAGCATCCATGGCGCGAAGGGTGTCAGCGCCCCGGCGAAACGCAACTTCGCGTCCGCTGCGCCGCGGGAACCGGGAAATTCGCCACCTTTTTCGCGTGCCAATTTGGCGGTGCTGGGGCTGACTGAATGTTCTGCAATGAACATCCACGAATTTCAGGCCAAGGCGCTGTTCGAGAAGTACGGCGTCGCGATTCCGCCCGGTGCGCCGGCGCGGTCCACCCCCGAGATCGAGACCGCGCTGGCGACCCTGCCGGAGGGTCCCACGATGGTGAAATCCCAGATCCACGCGGGCGGCCGCGGCAAGGGAACGTTTGTCGACGGCTTCAAGGGGGGCGTGAAGTTCTGCAAGACCAAGGCCGAGGCGAAGATGATCGCCGGCCGGATGCTCGGCAACACGCTGGTGACGCTGCAGACCGGCCCCGCCGGGCGGAAGGTGCAGACGATCTATTTCACCGTCGCGAGCCCGATCAAGAAGGAGTATTACCTCGCGATCCTGCTCGATCGCGCGACGTCGCGCCCCGTGATCGTCGCCTCGACGGAGGGCGGCGTGGAAATCGAGAAGGTCGCGCGGGAAACCCCGGACAAGATCGCCAAGGTGTTCATCGACCCGGCCTACGGCCTGGCCGACTTCCAGATCCGCGAGGTCGTGTTCAAGCTCGGCTTCACCGGCGCCGAGGTGAAGAACGGCGCGAAGCTGCTCCGGACCCTGTACCAGCTTTACTGGGACACCGACGCCTCGATGGTCGAAGTCAACCCGCTCGTCACCACGCCGGCCGGCGAGGTTCTGGCCCTCGACGCCAAGGTCTCGTTCGACGACAATGCGCTGTTCCGGCACCCCGACATCCTCGCGTTGCGCGACCTGAACGAGGAGGACCCGAAGGAAATCGAGGCCTCCAAATCCTCGCTCAACTACATCGCGCTCGGCGGCAACATCGCCTGCCTCGTCAACGGCGCCGGCCTGGCGATGGCGACGATGGACATCATCAAGCACTACGGCGGCGAACCCGCCAACTTCCTCGATGTCGGCGGCGGCGCCTCGAAGGACCAGGTCGTCGCAGCCTTCAAGATCATCCTCGGCGACCCGAACGTGAAGGGGATTTTCGTGAACATCTTCGGCGGCATCATGGACTGCAACGTGATCGCCACCGGCATCGTCGATGCCGTCCGGGAGGTCGAACTTCGGCTGCCGCTGGTCGTGCGGCTCGAGGGCAACAACTCGGCGATCGGGCGCCAGACGCTCGCCGACTCGCACCTGACCATCGTCAGCGGCCAGACGATGGCCGATGCCGCGCAAAAGATCGTGAAGCTCGTGGCCGGCTGACTTCCCGCCCGGAGACGGGGTACCGGGCGACGCGCCCGGCGCCGCCGCTCCGGGGCCGGTCCGCTCACCACCGCTGACGTTCCACCTCCTGCTCCGAGCTCAAAACTCTCCTCACTCCCATGGCCATTCTCGTTACTCCCGCCACGAAGATTCTCGTTCAAGGCATCACCGGCGATTTCGGCGGCCGCCACGCCAAGCTCTCGCTCGACTACGGCTCCGGCGTCGTCGCTGGCGTCACGCCCGGCAAGGGCGGCCAGATCTTCGAGTATCACACGTTCAAGGTGCCGATCTTCAACTCCGTCGCGGAGGCGAAGGCCGCCACCGGCGCCACGGTCTCGGCCATCTTCGTGCCGCCGCCCTTCGCCGCCGACGCGATTCTCGAATGCGTCGACGCCGATCTCGATCTCGCCGTCGCGATCACCGAGGGCATCCCGGTGCGCGACATGGTCCGCGTGAAACGCGTGATGCAGGGCCGGCGCACGCGGCTCGTCGGTCCGAACTGCCCCGGAATCGTCACGCCCGGTCCCGGCCAGAATTCCAAGGGCGGGTGCCGGATCGGAATCTCGCCGGGCTACATTCATCGCGCCGGTCATGTCGGCGTCGTCTCGCGCTCGGGCACGCTCACCTACGAGGCCGTCTACCAGCTGACGCAGCGCGGAATCGGCCAGACAACCTGCGTCGGCATTGGCGGCGACCCGGTGAACGGCACGTCGCATCTGGACGTGATCAAGCTGTTCAACGACGACCCGGAAACCCACGGCATCATCATGATCGGCGAGATCGGCGGCACCGCCGAGGTCGAGGCCGCCCGCTGGGTCAAGGCGAACTGCCGCAAGCCCGTCGCCGGCTTCATCGCCGGAGCCACCGCCCCCGCCGGCCGGAGGATGGGGCACGCCGGCGCGATCGTCGGCGGCGTCGAGGACACCGCGGCCGCGAAGATCGCCGTGTTCCGGGAGTGCGGCGTCGAAGTCGCCACGACCCCGAGCGACATGGCGGATGCGCTCGTGCGCGCTGCCGCCGCCCGCGGCATTACGCTGACCTGACGGGCTGGGCCGGGGCGCTTCCGGCGTTCCCCACCGCCCGCCGCCGGGCGCGGCAAATCTGCGCGAGCACGCGACGCAGCTGGTCCATGCTGATCGGCTTCGTCAAATGCTGCATGAATCCCGCGTCGCGGCATTCGGCAATATCGGCGTCCATGCCGTATCCCGAGGTGGCGATGCCGGGCAGGCCGTGAAGTTCGCGCAGCTCCTTCATCAGGTCGATCCCGCTCCGGTCGGGCAGCCCGAGGTCGGTCACGACCACGTCGAAGGGCACGTCGCGCGCCACGTCCAGCGCCTCGCCGGCGGTCCCGACCGCCCAAACCTTGTGCCCGGCGCGAACCAGCAGGTGTTCCATGCCGAGCCGCGTGTCCTCGTGATCCTCGACCAGCAGGATGCGGAGGCCCGCCGGCGTCTGGAGTTCCGCCGCCGTCGCACCAGCCGGCGCGTGTTCCGCGGGCGACGCGCAGGTCGGCAATTCGAGGATGAAAACCGACCCGAGCCCTTCGCCGTCGCTGGCGGCGTGCAGGGCGCCGCCGTGCGCCTCGACGATCGAGCGGCTGATCGCCAGACCGAGGCCGAGACCGCCGAACTGGCGCGTGATCTGCCGGCCACCCTGCTCGAACGGCTGGAAAATCCGGGAGGCCAGCTCGGGGGTGAATCCAATTCCCGTGTCGCGGATCTCGAGGCTGACCCGGCCGGCCGCGCAGTTGGCCGTGTGAATCGAAATCCGGCCGCCGGCCGGCGTGAACTTCGCGGCGTTCCGCAACAGGTTCCATACGACCTGCTGCAACCGCACCAGGTCGCCCATCGTCCACGTGGCCGCCGCTTCCAGCGCGACCTCGAGCCGGTGCCGCCGCGACTCGAAATCCGGCCGGCAGATTTCCAGCGTCCGCTGGACGACGGAATGGAACTCGAGCGCCGCGACGTGCAACTCGAGTTTGCCCTTCTCGATCCGCGTCAGGTCGAGCAGGTCGTCGATCAGCCGGGCCTCGATCTCGACGTTCCGCCGGATCATCGCCAGCTGCTGACGGGCGGCCACCGGCAGCGTCGGGTCCTGCTCCAGCGCGACGGCGGCGATGAGCGCCGGATTGAGCGGCGTGCGCAATTCGTGGCTGAGCGCCGCGAGAAACGAGTCCTTCGCGTGGCTCGCCTTTTCCGCCAGCTCCTTCGCCACCCGCAGTTCCTGCTGCTGCTTCTGCTGCGTCAGATCGGTGACGACCAGGCACATCACCTCCTGCCCCTGCAGCGGCAGCCGGCTGGCGGTGAAGTTGACCGGCCGCGGCTCGCCACCCCGCCGGCCGAGTTCGGATTCGTGTTTCGCCGTGTCGGCCTCGCTCGTGAACACCGCTGACAGCTCCTGCCAGGTGCGTTCCGACAAGTAGTCGCGCAGGCTGGATCCGATCACGCGCTCGAGCGGCAACCCGACCATGCCGGCGAAGCGTTGATTGCAGTACAGGATCACGGCGGTCGCCGACGCCGTGGCGGCGCCCTCCTGCATGCGCTCGACGTAGATTCGATAAGGCTGCTCGGCTCCGGCCAGGCTGTAGACCTGGTTGCCGTTCGCCCCCGCCACCACGACCGCGTCGACCTCTCCGCTGCGGATCGCATCGAGCGTGTCCTGCGCCTCCCGCAACGCCTCCTCCAGCTTGCGCAATTCGGCGCGGCTGACGAGATGGGCGTGTGTCCGTCGCGCAGCGCCGGCGGCAGGCCCTCCGGAGGGCTTCGGTCCGGATCGCCGGGTGCGGTCCGCCGGTTTCTTCACAGCTGCAGCCATTGGGACTGGGACCCGCCGTCGAGGGACTGGAGATTGAGCGCGACGAGAACCTTCTGGCGGTTCGAGAGGTCGCCGACGAGCCGCCGCACGGGCTCCGGCAGTTCCTTCACCAGGGTCGGGGCGGCGATGATCTGCCGGTCGACCGCCACACCCGGCTGCTGATAGATGTCGACCACCTCGAGCTGGAAGCGTCCGGCCAGCCGTTCCTCGCAGACGGCGCGGATGTTCGCGATCGCCTGGGTGGAGCGCGGGGTGTTTCCGGTCACGTAGAGTCGCAGAACATACTGTTCCGCAGCCGGAGAATGTTCGAGAAGCCGTTCGAATTCCGCCGTGCGGTCGGACACCGGGGGAATCGGGCGGACCATCGCGGATGCTTTACGTGCGGACATGGGACGGGTACGCCGCCGTGGGCAGCAAATCCATGCCCACCAGCACCCGCTCGGTGTTGGAGAGGTCGCCGATCACCCGGCGAATCGGCACCGGGAGCCGCCGGACCAGCGTGGGCAGCGCCACGATCTGGTCGGACTGGGCGAGCTGCGGCTGTCGGGCGAGATCGATCACCTCTATCTCGTAACGTCCCGGGAGATGTTGTTCGCAGATCTGCCGAAGATTCGCGAAGGCAGTCAGTGAGCGCGGCGTCTGGCCGGCGACGTAAAGCCGAAGCCGCCACCGGTCGGAACCGACGGCACGTTTCGCGGGAGTGGTCGCCGGACGGCGGCCGGATTTGGCTGCCCGCCTGTCGGGGTGTTTCATTCGTGGATCCTCCGTCCTTTCCTGGCCGCAAGGCGCCGGGCCGCCATCGCCTGGCGCTCGGTCACCTGCCGGAGCTGGCGCGCATGAAGCGCCGCGCCCGTGTTGCGCAGTTCCTCCTCCGCCCCATGCAATTCCGCCTGGAGCACCGCGATCTGCGCCTCGATGGCCCGGCGACGGTGCTCGAACCCGAGCTTCCGGCGTTCGCCTTCCTCCCGCGCAAACTCCTCCTCGGCCCGCTCCCTGGCCTCCTGCGCGAGCCGGGCCGAACCGGTCAGCACACCCGCCGGTCCGAGATAGGCCTCCACAAGCTTCAGGCCGCGGCTGGTGATCAGGAACTCCCGCACCTGGTTCGAATGCGCCATGCCCCGTGATTTGAGGACGTACAGCGCCCGGTTCCGCTCGCCGGCGAGTTCGATGTCCCGCAGGAGCAGCCAGGTGTCGACCAGCGAACTCATGCCTTCATCGGTGGATTCCAGGCTTTCCCCCGCGCTGCTCAACGTGATCAGGAAACCCAGCGTGCCCCGCTGCCGCAGGTGATCCACCAGCCGGATCAGCATGTTCGTCGAATCGTCGAGCGTGCCCGCGGACCGCAGGTTCGAGATCGGGTCGACGATCACCACCTGCGGCGAGAACTCGCCGATCTGCTTGTGCATGCGGACGAGGTGCATCTCGAGTCCGTAGACCGTGGGGCGCGTGGAGTGAAACCGGAGCAGCCCGCGGCGGACATGCGGCGCGAGCTCGAGGCCGATCGAGCGCATGTTGCGCAGGATCTGCGCCGGCGACTCCTCGAACGAGAAGAACAGGCAGCGTTCGCCCCGCCGGCACGTCGCATCGGCCAGCAGCGCCGCCACGCTCGTCTTTCCGGTCCCCGAGGTGCCGCTCAGCAGGACGGTGCTCCCCCGAAAGTAACCCGCGCCACCCAGCATTTCATCCAGCCCCGGGATGCCGCTGGAAATCCGCTGGTTCGAGACGGCGTAGTCGAGACCCGAGGAGGTCAGCGGCAGGACCGTGATCCCGTGTTCGTCGATGAGGAACGGATACTCGTTCGTCCCGTGCGTCGACCCCCGGTACTTCACGATGCGCAGCCGGCGCGTCGAGACCTGGCCTTCGACCCGGTGGTCGAGCAGCACGACGCAGTCGGAAACGTATTCCTCCAGGCCCTGCCGGGTGAGCCGCCCATCCCCCCGCTCGCCGGTGATGACGGTCGTCAGGCCGCGGTCCTTCAGCCAGCCGAACAGCCGGCGCAGCTCGGCGCGGAGGATGGCCTGGTTCGCCAGGCCCGAAAACAGCGCCTCGATCGTATCGAGCACAACGCGCCGGGCGCCGACCGTTTTCACCGCGAGGTCCAGCCGGATGAAAATGCCCTCCAGATCGTAGTCGCCGTTCTCCTCGATCTCGGAGCGCTCGACGCGCACATGGTCGATCACCAGCCGGCGCGCGGCGATCAGCCGGTCCAGGTCGAAGCCCAGCGACGCGACGTTCTTTTTGATGTCCTCGGCCGGCTCCTCGAACGTCATCAGGACCCCCGGATCGCCAAACTGCGTCATGCCGCGGACCAGAAACTCGGTCGCGAAAAGCGACTTGCCGCAGCCGGCCGCGCCGCAAATCAGCGTGGGGCGGCCCTTCGGCACACCTCCGCCGGCGATGTCATCGAACCCGACGATGCCGGTCGGACATTTCTCGAGTTGCGGCGATGGGGCCGCCTGGCGTTTCGGCATGAGGAACGGGGGTGGACCGGATGCTCCGACGGGCGCGTGAGATTCTGCCAGACCAGCCAAGGGCACTCCCGTTCCCCCCGGAACCGCAGTTTGGGCAGGCCAAAAAAAGAACCTGAAAAAAATGCTGGACAGGTCGGGGTCCGGTTGCATCGTCTCGCGCCTGCATCAGGAACGAGCCAGCGTTCTAAAACCCGCTGGCTCCGCCAACCGGGCCGGGAGCGGCCACGGTGGATCGAGGGAAACCTCGGATGTGCGCCTCTCGCAAGAGTGGCGAACCAAGAACGCTCCCGAACACGAAGCCGACCTGATGCCTTGGGTCGGTTTTTTGTTTTCCTCCTGATGCGTCAGAGCAACCAACCGCCATTCACGCACCATGAGCTCCCTAGCCAACCTCCCCGGCATCCGCGTCGACACGGACAACCCCAACCATCACCTGTGGGACAACCACGGCACCTGGTTCCTGCATTACACCATCCACCCCACCCCGTTCACCAAGGAGCGCATCCGCCGCTCGCTCGGGACGAAGGACATCCGGGTGGCACGCGAGCGGCGGGATCATTTCTTCGCGACGCTGGCGACGAACGTCGGTCCCAAGCCGGTCGCGGCCCAGAAGGAATTCGCCGCCTGATCCCCCGGCCCGCGGCCCGCCCCGGCGTCCCGCGTCCTCACGGGATCCGCAGCCGCTGTCCGGGCCGGAGTGAATTCTCGCCCCGCAGCAGGTCGCGGTTCGCGTCGTAAATGTCCTGCCACCGGCTGGCCGTGCCGTAATAGCGCACACTGATCCGTGTCAGCGAATCGCCTTCGGCCACCACGTGCACGCGCCCCGCGGTCGCGGCCGCCGCCGAGCCAGCGGCGGTCCCGGTGTCGGCGACGATAACGGGCCTGACCGGCGCGGGCGCGGATGGCGACACGGGGCCGCCGTTGACGATGCGCGCGGCCGCGGCGATCTGATCGAGCGTGCCCTGCGCCTGGCGCAGGCGGGCGGCGATCGCCGCATTCTCCTGCTGCAGCTGCGAGATGCGAACGCTGCGATCCCGGTCGATCGCCTGGACATTCTCGTTGAGCCGGGCGTTGTCCGCACGCAGGGCCGCGAGCTCGCGCTGCGCCTGGCCCAGTCTGGCGCTGTCGGACCGGATGGCGGCCGCTTCGGCGAGCGCCGCGTCGAGCTGGCGTTGCAGGTTCGCCCGATCGCCGTTCGCCCGGTCGGCGGTCGCCGCCAGCTCCGTCCGGAGCGACGCCGCGTCGGCGCCGGACCGGCTGAGCCGCTCGTTCTCCGTGCGCAGGGCGGCCAGCTGGCCCTCGAAGTCCTTCATCTGCGCCTGGAGTTTCTCGTTGGCGTTCGTCAGCTCGTCGACGGCGTTGGCGCCGCGCTGGGCGCGCTCGTCGGTCGCCGCCAGCCGGCTCTTCAGCTCGGCGAGTTCCGCCCGCGCCTTCTCCGCCGCCTGCGTGGACTGCGCCAGCTGTCCCTGCAGCGTCGTCTTCTCGCCCGTGAGCTTCACGTTCAGCCCGGTGAGCTCGGCGACGGTCGCGCCGTGCTGGTCGGCTTCCTTCTGCGTCTCGCTGATCCGGCTCTGGAGCGAGGCGAGTTCGGCGTGCGCCTTGTCCGCGTCGGCCGCCGTCGCGTCGCCCGCCTGCTTCAGCTGCGTCGAACGGCGCTCCGCGTCCGAGAGCTTGTTGAACATGTCCTCGACCTGCGCGCGCAGGTTGTCGCGCTCCTGCGCCCAGCCGGCGGGAGCCGCGGCAACCTTTTTCGCCGCGGCCGCCGCGTCGTCGGCCGCGCGCTTGTCGAGCGCCAGCTGCGCATTCTCTTTCTGCAGCCGGTCCTGCTCCTGCCGGAAGCGCTCGTTTTCGGCGGTGAGCGCCTGCACGCGTGAATTGAGCTGATCGAGATCGGCTTTCGTGGTGGCATCCGCGGCGTCGTTCGAGCCGAGCAGCGCGCGATTGGCCTCCGCCAGCGCACGGTTGGCCTCGCGGGCCCGCTGCAGCTGCCCCGCGACGGTCGTGAGTTCCTGCGCCGAGTTCTTCCGGTCCTCCTCCGCCTGCGTCTCGAGCGAGCGCACCTGGTTGCGCAGCGTCTGCAATTCGAGGCGGAGCGCGTCGACGTCCGGGGTTGCCTTCGCCATCGTGGCCTGGGCGGCCAGCGCCGCGGCCGCGCTCTGCTTGGACACTTCCAGGTCCTTCAGCAGGTCGTCGTTCTTGTCCGACAGATCGGCGATCTTCTTCCCTGCGCCGTCGAGCTGATCGTTGAGCTTCGCGATCTCGTCACGGTCGGATGCCTGCGCCTTCCGCGTGGTCTCGAGGTCGGTCCGGAGCCGGGCAAGTTCCGCCGCCTCCGTCGCGCCGGCGGAGGGAAGGGATGCGACGCGTTTGTTCTCGGCGGTCAGCCGCTCGACATCGGCCGCGAGGCCCGCGTTCGTCTGCTCCAGCCGGGCGGCGGCGGCCTGCGCATCCGCGAGCTGCGCCCGCAGCGCCGCGGCCGGGCCGCCCCCCTCCTGCAATTTCGTCAGCTCGGCGGTCAATCGCTGGTTGTCTGTGGCGAGCCGCGCATTCGTCTGCTGCAGCTGCAGGAAGGAGGCCTTCTGGTCGGCGAGCAGCTTCTGCACCGCCGTCACCTGCTGGCGGGCAGCCTGGGCCGACTGCTGATCGGTGCTGGCCGTGTCGAGGTGTTTCCGGGCATCGGCGAGTTGCGATTTGAGGTCGGCCAGCTGGCTTTCCGCCGCGGTGCGCGCCGTGGCCAGATCGGCGGCGCGTTTCTGCACGGTCGCGAGCTGGGTCGTCAGCGCCTCCACGTCGCCGGCCTGCTGCGCCCGGCCGGCGAGGTCGCGTTTCGCCGCGTCGAGTTGCTGCGTCAGTTGCGCGGCGGCGTACCTGGCCGCATCGCGATCGCGCCGCGCCTCCTCCAGGGCCGCGGTTTGGTCCGCGGTGGCCGCGCCGGTGCGCCGCGCCGTGTCGAGCGCGGTCTGCAACTCGGAAATTCGCGCCTCGAAACGGGCCGCCGCGGCGCGGGCCTCGTTGCGCTCGGCCGTCAGCGACTCGCTGGCAGCCGTCGTCCCCTGCGCGGCTTTCTGCGCCTCCTCCGTCGCGCTCCGGGCCGCGGCCAGATCGTGGCGCAGCGTCTCGATCTGCTCGTTCGCAGCCGCGAGTTGGGTGCCCTTCGCCTCGATTTGTGCGGCGGTGTTCTTCGCCTCGCCCTGGATCGCGGTGAGCGCGCCCTGCGCGGTGGCCAGCTCCTTCGTCAGCCGGTCGACGTCGGTCAGCCGCCGCGCCTGGTCGGCCAGGGCCTGCTTCGCATCGTCGAGCTGCTGCGCAAATTGCCGGGCGGTGTACTTCGCGGCATCGCGGTCGCGGCGAACGGCGTCCAGCGTCGCCTCCTGCTCGGCCCGCGACGAGCCGCTCTGCTTCGCATCCTCGAGCGATGCCTGGAGCTCCGCGATCCGCGCTTCGTAGCGCGTCGCCACGGCTCGCGCATCGGCGAGCTGCGTCGTGAGCGCCTGCATCGCTGCCGTGCTGCCGCGGGTGCGGGTCTCGATCTCCTGCGTCGCCGCCTTCGCGGCCGCCAGCTCGCGACCGAGCGCGTCCACGTGCGCGGTGGCGGCGGCGAGATCGGCTGCCTTCTTCTTCGCGTCCGCCACCGCCGCCTGGGTCTCGGTCTGCGCGCTCGCGATCGCGGTGTCGGCCGCCGCCAGATCGCGGGTCACCCGCTCGAATTCGCCCAGTCGTTTCGTCTGGTCCGCAATCGTCTGCGTGGCCCGGTCGAGCTGGCGCTGGGCCTGGTCGGCTGCGGCGCGCGCTTCATCGCGCTCCCGCCGGGCCGTCTCGAGGGCCGTCTGCTGGTCCGCCACCGCCGCGCCGGAGCGCTTCGCCTCGTCGAGCGCGCCTTGCAGCTCCGTCACCTTCGCGTCGGAACGCGCCGCGGCCGCCCGCGCCTCCTTCAGCTGCGCGGCGAGTGCGTCGGCGGCTCCCGCCTGCTTGCGGACGGCGTCGGCTTTCCCGTTCGCGTCCGCGAGCTCGCGGCGCAGCGCGTCTCCCTCCGACTTGGCGGAGGCCAGCTCGCGCGCCACGGCTTCCTTCTGTCCGGCGGCGGTGCTCGCGTTCCGCTCCGCGGCCGCGACCGCCGCCTGCGCGTCCGCCAGCTCCTTCGTCAGCCGGTCGACCTCGCCGAGTCGTTTGTTCTGCTCCGCCACCGTGCGGCTGGCCTGCGCCAGCTGTGCGGTGAGATTCTGCGCCGCGGACTGCGCGGCATCGCGCTCGTGTTGCGCGGTCTGGAGGGCCGCTTGCAGGTCGGCCACCGCCGCTCCGGTGCGTTTCGCCTCGTCGAGGGCCTTCTGCAGGACCGTCGCGTTCGCCTCCGCGCCCGCGACGGCGGCGCGGGCATCGACCAGCTGGGCCGACAAGTCGTCCACCAGCGCCGCCTTCTTTCGGGCGGCATCCGCGTCCGCGCTCGCCCCCGCCAGGTTCTGGCGCAGCGTCGCGATCTGCCCGTTCGCCGTGGCGAGTTCGCGCGTCGCGGACTCGTTCTCGGCCGCCACCCGCTGCGAATTCTCCTTCGCGGCCGTCAGCGCCGCCTGGGCGTCCGCCAGCTCTTTCGCCAGCCGGTCGGCCTCGCCGAGTTGCTTGTTCTGCTCCGCCACCGTGCGGCTGGCGTCGGCGAGTCGCTGCGACAGGTCCTGCGCCGCTCCCTGCGCGGCATCGCGCTCCCGCTGCGCGGTCTTGAGCGCCGCCTGGGCATCAGCCAGCGCATCGCCCGCCCGCTTCGCCTGATCCAGCGCCGCCTGCAGCTCCGCGGTCTTCGCGTCGGAGCGCGCCAGGGCGGCGCGCGCTTCGGCCAGTTGCGCCGTCAGCGTCTCGACGGCGGCGGCCTGCTTCCGGGCGGCGTCGGCCGCCGTGGTCGCGCCGGCCAGTTCGCGCTGGAGGGCGTCGACTTTCGCGCTCGCGTCCGCCAGCTGTCGGGCGGCGGCTTCATTTTCCCGCGCCGCCGTCTTCGCCGACTGGTCGGTCGCGGCCAGCGCCGCCCGCGTGTCCGCGAGTTGCTTCGCCAGCCGGTCGATTTCAGCGAGCCGCTCCTTCTGTTCCCCGACCGTGCGGTTCGCCTGTGCGAGCTGCTGCGTCAGATTCTGGGCCGCGCCCTGCGCGGCGTCGCGCTCCCGTTGGGCCGTCTGCAGCGACACCTGGAGGTCAGCCGCCGCCGCCCCGGTGCGCTTCGCCTCGTCGAGCGACTTTTGCAGCTCCGCCACGCGGGCCTCGGCTCCCGTGACGGCGGTCCGGGCATCCGCGAGCTGTTGTGAAACCGCGTCCTTCGCTGCCGCCGCCTCGCCGGCGCGCGCTCCGGCGTCCGCCGCCGCTTGCTTCGTCTCCGCCAGTTCCCGCTGCACGGCCGCCAGATTTGCCGCCAGGGCCTTGGAATCGTCCGACGCCTTCCAG
Organism: uncultured Verrucomicrobiae bacterium; assembly: GCA_963705935.1. Taxonomy (GTDB): domain Bacteria; phylum Verrucomicrobiota; class Verrucomicrobiia; order Opitutales; family Opitutaceae; genus Opitutus. The sequence continues at coordinate 3,144,270 of OY970130.1, forward strand.
GCCTGCGCCAGTTCGGTCGACAATTTCTTCATGTCGGCCGAGAGGTCCCGATTGGTTTTTTCCAGCGCCGCGACGCGCTGGCGCGTCGTCGTGAGTTCCGCTGCCGGGGCCGCCGCGTCCTGCTTCGCCTGTGCGAGCTCCGCGACGAGGCGGGCGCCCTCGGACTTCAAATTGGCTTCCGCCCCTTCGGCCCGCGCCCGCAGCTCCCCCGCGTCGCGCTGCGCGGACACGAGCGCCTGCTGGGTATCGGCCTGCTGGCGGCGGGCCGCCGCGAGCTGGCTGGCCGCGTCCTTTTGCGCGTCCGCCGCGGCGGAGGCTTCGCGCGACTGCTTCCGGGCGGCCGCGAGTGCGTCGCGCAACTGCGCCGTTTCGGCCGACGCCGTCTGCAGCCGTTCGTTTTCCGACTTCAGGCTGGCGAGTTCGCGGGTCGCATTCGCCAGCTGCGCCTGCAGGCGGTCCAGTTCCGGCGGGGCCGGCGCCGCTGCCGGCCGCGCTTCCACCTGCCGGGTCAGCCGGCGGTTCTCGGCGGCGAGCTGCTCGTTGGCGGCGCGCTGATCCCGCAATTCATCCGCGAGCGCCGCATTCGTGGGGTGCTCGGGCTCCGCCACGTTCGCTGGGACGGACTTGTCGCCCATCTCGGTCAGCCGCTTTTGCGCGTTCCGCAACTGCCGGAAAAGGCTGCTGAGTTCCGCCGTCGACCGCTTGACCTCGCCGTTCAGCCGGCGGTTGTCCTCCATCAGCGTCCGGATGCGGGAACTGTCCACGTTGTCGCCGGACACCGCCGTCGTCGCCTCGAAAAGCTTGCGGCTGTCCGCCGTCTGGCGGACGGCGCTCTCCGCCGCCGTCTTGACGCGATCATTCAATGCGGCGTTCTCACGCGCGAGCCGCTCGTTGTCGGCGCGCAGGGAAGCGATCTGCGCGGTCGTCGCGTCCGACCCGGCGTTTCCGGCCGGCTTTTCCGCGCTCCGGCGCGTCTGCGCCAGGGTCGCCTGCAGTTCGGCGATCTGCCGCTGGGCGGCGTCGACCCGCGCGGCGAGCGCCGCGTTTTCCTGCGCGAGCTGATCCGCCCGGGCGGTCGGCGCCGCGGTCGCGACCCGCCGTTCGAGCGCGGCCTTGTCCGCCGTCAAAGCCCGCGCCGATTCGACGAGCCGCGCATATTCTCCGCGCAACGCCGCGAGGTCCGACTCCGCCGCCTTGAGCCGGGCGGCGAGCGCTGCGGCGTCCGCGTCCGCGCCCGGAGACGCAGAGGCGGCGAGCGCCGCCGGCGCCGCATTGCCGGCGATCCGGGCGCGGAGCGCGGCGGCCCGCTCGTTGGCGGCCGCCAGTTGCGTGGCGTCCAGCTTCCGGCCGACGATGTCCCGACCGGTGGGTTTCGCGCCGTTTTCCACCGCCAGCGAGAGCCAGGCGTAGGCGTCGACGAGGTTCGCCGCGCTGTTGCCGCGGTTCTCGGCGAGCAGGATGCCGTAGTTGTTCTGCGCGGGCGCAAAGCCCTGCTCGGCGGCCGCCCGGTACAGCTCCGCCGCCGCGGCGGCGTCGGGCGGCGACCCGCGGCCCTCCTCGAGCATCAGCGCCAGGTTGTAACGGGCGCGTGCATACCCCCGACCCGCGGCCTCGCGATACCATTTCTGGGCCTGCGCTTCATCCTTGGTGACTCCGCGCCCCAGTTCGTACGCCAGGCCGAGATTGTACTGCGCCTCGATGACGCCGTGATCGGCCGCCTGCCGGAACCACAACGCCGACTCGAAAAAATCGCGCGCCGTGCCGATGCCGTTCGCGTACATGTTGCCGACGTTGAACTGCGCCGTCGGGAATCCGAGTTCCGCCGCCTTGAGGTAGAACTTGAACGCCGCAGCGACGTCGACGGGACCGCCGCGCCCCAGCTCCGCCATCATGCCGAGATTGAACTGCGCCGGCGCGAATCCCCGCGCTGCGGCCTGCGTGTAGCATCGGATCGCCGCGGCGAAATCCTGCGGCACGCCGCGGCCATTCGCATACGCGTTGCCCAGTGCGTTCAGGGCCTCGCTGTCACCCTGCCCCGCCCGCGCCTGAATGTCCGCCAGCGGCGGCTCCTGCTGCGCGCTGCCGCCTGCCGGGCCGATCGCGATGAGCGCCGCGAGAAGGAGCGAGCGCTGCTGGGGCGAGAGGAAGTAGCGGGCGGTCGAAGCGGCGGGACTGCGCACACGCGATTTAAGGAGAAAACCCCGGGTCTCAGCAAGGCACGGATGAAAAAATCGCCGCCCGGCGCGCCCCCTTGTCCGACCCGCGCCCCCGCCGGGCTCAGCCGGAGATCCGCACCGGCAGCAACGCCGCGTCCTGCATGCCGTGAATGATCTTCTTGTCCGGCGGGCAGAACGTCGCCAGCGCGCCGGAAAGGCGAGCCTCGCCGTCAATTACGAAATAGTACGGGCATAGTCGCAGCCGCCCCGCCGACGTCGCCGCCGCGGGTGCGCCGTCCGCCGCGCGGGCGCCGGCGTAGACGGGATGCTCGAGCCGGCGCGGCTTCTGATAAGTTTGTAAAACGTGAAGGTTCGACGCCGCGAGTTCCACCGCCCGTTCGATCCCCTGCTGCCATTCCTCGCGGGAACAGTCGCTCCCGAGCAGGACGCCGCGGGCGCCCCACGCCGTCTCGTGGTAGCCGCTGATCTTGAGGATGAGGTCGCGCTCGCTTCTGCGACGCGCCGGCCAGCTCGCGCCAGTCGCTGAGCGCCCGGCCGCCGACGCGCGGCCCGTCGAGCACCGCGCCCGGCGGGAGCGGCGAGGGATCGATCACCCACGAGGGCGGAATAAGCGCGTGCAGCAGCTGCCGCGCGCCGCCACTCAGGGCCTCGGCCCAGTAGTCCTGGAGCAGGTGATGGTGAAACAGCGCGAGCGCCAGCTTCTCCTCCTGGAAGGCCCGCATCGATGGCGCGATCGCCAGCTCGCCCGCCGCCCACGCGTCGAAGATGAACCGCGCCGTCCGGATGTTCGGCAGATCGAAGAGCTCGAAAAACCGATACAGCACGTCGATCTTTTCCGGGTTGCCGTCGATGTCGAAGCAGAGCGCGGAACCGAGAGGGAACACCGCCTCCGGGCGGACGCAGAAAACGCGGCGTCCCAGCAGCTGGAGCTCGTGCGCCAGCCACTCCATCTCGGGCCGGTAGGTGGCCGCCTCGTCGCTCACCGCCAGCGCGATCAACGGGTTGTCGAGCTCCGGCCGAGGTGGCAGCGAGCGCCGCGTGAAAATTGCGGATCATCGCGTCGCCGCCGCCGAGGATCGCGCTGTCACCGTCGGCGCCGGCGTAGAGCCGGTTGAGGAAGGCGGTGAGTCCGATGCCGCCCGGCACCGAATCCAGTTCGGTCAGGGCGAAGCCCGTCGCGCGTCAGCAGCAGGTCGGGCCGCAGCACCACCGGCAGCGCCCCGCGGTTGCGGCGGGTCGCGGCCGTGTGCGACCAGCTCCGGCGGCTTGCCGCGGTCCAGGTAGTCGGCGACCCACGGCGCGAGCAGCGGCTTGTTGCGCAGCAGGTTCTTGCCGGCCACCGAGCGCAGGTAGAGCGTCTCGAGCGCGCTGGTGGAACTCCAGGCTGGCGGCGCCGATCGCCTCGAGCTGGGCCCGCTGTTCCGGGGTCACCGGCCAGGCCTGCGGGCGAGAGCAGCCAGGTCTTCGCCTCGAACAGCGGCTGGGCCTGCGAGCGCGGCGTGCAGGTGGTCGTAGGTCAGATCCGGCATAAAACCATGATCCCTAACCGCTCCCCGCGCGCGACGCAAACGTCCGGAAAGCCGGGACGGAAAAACTTCCGGCGGCGCGCGCCGGCCGCCCGGCACTCACTCCTCCATCTGGATGTCCTTGTTGCGGTGGCGCGGGCAGCCGGCGCGCAGCCAGGCGTTGACGAAGCGGTCGAGGTCGCCGTCGAGCACGCCCTGCGTGTCGCTGGTGCTGATGCCGGTGCGCAGGTCCTTCACCATCTGGTAGGGCTGCAGCACGTAGCTGCGAATCTGGCTGCCCCAGCCAATCTCGCCCTTTTCGCCGTAGAACCGCTCCATCTCGCTGCGCTGCTCGTCGAGCCGCTTTTCGTACAGCCGCGCCTTCAGCACGCTCATGGCGCTGGCGCGGTTCTTGATCTGCGAGCGCTCGTTCTGGCAGACGACGACGATGCCCGTCGGCAGGTGCGTGATGCGCACCGCCGAGTCGGTGGTGTTGACGCCCTGGCCGCCCTTGCCGGAGGAGCGGTAGACGTCGACGCGGATGTCGCTTTCCGGGATCTCGATGTCGATGTCCTCAGTGATCTCGGCGATCACGTCGACCGCGCAGAACGAGGTGTGCCGGCGCTTGTTCGCGTCGAACGGGCTGATGCGCACCAGCCGGTGGACGCCGCGCTCGGCCTTGGCGTAGCCGTAGGCGTTCTCGCCCTTGATCAGCAGCGTCGCCTTGCTGATGCCGGCCTGGTCGCCGACCTGCACGTCCTGGACCTCGACGACGAAGCCGCGCCGTTCCGCCCAGCGGTTGTACATGCGGAAAAGCATGTCCGCCCAGTCGTTGGACTCGGTGCCGCCCGCGCCCGACTGGATCGAAAGAATGGCGTTGTTGTGGTCGAACTGGCCGGTGAGGAACGACGCGATCTCGAGCTGGTCGAGCTCGGCCGACCATCGCCGTGCGACCTGGGTCTCGAGTTCGCGGGCATAGGCTCCTGCTCGCCCGGCGGAGGCGCCCTCCACCAGCTCCACCATGACGCGCGAGATCGTCGACTTTCTTCTGGAAGGCGACGACCGGCAGGACCGCGCGCTTCAGGCCGTTCAGCTTCGGCGATGTGCTTCTGCGCCCGCTCGTTGTTGTTCCAGAACGTCGGCGCGCCCATCTGCGCCTCCAGCGCCTCGATCTCCCGCTGCTTTTGATCGACGTCAAAGAAACCTCCAGAGATGGCCGGCGCGCTTCTTGATGTTCTCGATGTGGTTGAAGGTCTCGGGGGCGATCATGGCTGAGGGTCCATGGCCGCAAAGACGTCACCACGGGGCAAGGGAAATCTCCGAGTTCAGCGGCAGCGGCGTGCCGAGATAGAGCACGCGGCGGTGGTCGAGCGCGTACCAGGTCCGCTCCACGAGCGGGACCGGGCGCTCGAGCAGCAGCACGTCGTGATCGATCAGCTGGCGGTCGCGGGTGTTGAACACGACGATGCCGAAGCCGCGGGTCGTCGGCACGCGCACGGCGAGCAGGCCCACGACGGAGTCGCGCACGTACGGCTGCAGGAGCAGCGAGGCGCTGACCACCGCATACGCCGCCTGCTCGGGGAGCGCCGGCGCCCGGGCGTTGACGACCAGCCGCGCAACCTCGCGCGGCGCAAAGTGATCCCACCGCCGCAGCGGACCGCGCAAGCGCCGCCCGAAGCCGTCGTCCACGACGTCGTAGCGACCGGTGGCGAGCAGGTGGGCCGGATCGGCCACCACCTCGCCCACGGTCGTCCCATTCGTTTCGACGTGGACCTTCTGCGGCGCCGCCGCGGGAGTGACCGCCTCGATCGCGAGGGTGATGGCGGACCGCAGCGGCACCGGCACGAAGGTGAGTCCGCGCAGCAAAACGGCCACGATCACGCAGGTGGCGAGCGAAAACATGCCCGTCAGGTCCCACCAGTAGGGCTGGACGACGCCACGGCCGCGGTTTTCCCAGACGAAACCGCTCATCGAGCCACGGGCCGCTTCGAGCTGCGCCGTCAGGCTGCCGATCGTCGCATGGGTCCCGGCCTTCACCCGCGCGGCCTCCCGCCGGGCGCGCGCAATACCGTCGCGCCAGCCCCAGGCCGGGGTCCGGTCACCGACGCGGCGGAACGCGTTTCTCACGCGCACCACCAGCCACACGCGACCGAGCAGCACCACCACCGCCACCATCGCGCCGGATGAAAAGCTGCGGTTCAGCCAGCCGGCGAGCGCGGACAGCCCGAGGCTCACCCCGACGAAGACAGGCCACGGCGCGCTCCACAGCCGCGCCACGTTCAGCAGCCGCTGCAGACGGATCCACAGCAGGGCCGCGGTGACCGCCTCGGCCCGGGAGCGAAACTCGACGTAGCGCTCGTGGCGCCACTCCCGGTGCGTGATGTACCCGTACTGGTCGGGCTGCTCGCCGGTGAAGGCGGATATCACCAGTTCGGCCGGCGCCGGCGTTTTCTCCGCGAGGATGCGCGCCAGGTCGGGATTCCGGCTGGTGGCATAGGCGGACTGGAGCAGCGCGTGCCGGTCCTGGAGGACGACCGAGCGCTCGAGCGCAATGTTGAGCAGTCGCGCGAACTCGCGGTCGTTGTCCGGCTGGAGCCAGGCATGGTCGACCGCCAGCCGCGCCGCACCGCCCGCCTTGACCGCAAGCCCCTTCAGCACCCGGCCCGCCGTCGAGTCCATGGTCTCGAGAAACTCGATCACCGCCGGCAGGAGCAGCGCGTTGAACAGCGCCACGCCCTCGGGACCTCCCGGATGCCGGAGCAGTTCGGCGAGGCCCGGCGAGTCGATCGTCTGCCCGCAGATCCGGAACGTTCCCCGGGTGCCGCTGCCGTTCGTCAGCGCCAGCCAGCCGATCGCCGCCGCGATCGACTGGCGCGGGCCGGCAGGAATCTGCTGCCACCCGCCGCTCGCCGTCATCTGCCGGATCGAGTCGAGACATTCCCAGTCCGTGCGGTGGGCCGGGGTCTCGCGCAGGAAATGCGCGAGCGTATCCGGACGGTCCGCCTCGAACAGCATCTCGATGCCTTCGGCCCAGTAGGAGGATTGGGTGAAAATCTCGGCGGCATCGACCAGCGTCAGCGCGCGTTCCTTCCAGATCCACAGCCGCGCCGTGCGCGGCAGGTCGTAATATTCGCGGACCTGCTCGCGTCGCAGCCAGCGCTGGATCGCGTGCAGCCCCCAACGTGCATCGCATGAACCGGTCAGCAGTCCGCGCAGCAGCACCAGGCTGGCGGGCTCGGCCGACATGTGCTCGACGCCGCCGGCGCGCACCCCCGGCGGTTCGCGTTCGAGCAGCAGCTGCTCCGCGGCCGCCCGCAGCTCCGGCGTGGGGCGGGTGACCTCGCGGTCGAGCAGCAGCCCGAGGACGTGGCGGCCGATCAGGAATTCCTGCACCACCCGGCCAAGCGACCACCAGTCCCAGGCGTAGAGCCGGACGCCCGCCTGGTGCTGCGTCAGCCCGGCGGCCTCCGGCGGCGCATAGAACGGATCCACCCCGATCGGGATCAATCCGGGCTGATCGACGATCGTGGCCGCGTGCAGTCCGCCGAGCACGAAGGCGTTTTCGGAATCGGACTCCTCGATGTAGATGAAATCCGGGCTGATCGCGAAATGCCCAACCCCCTTCGCGTGGAGCGCCGCAATGGCCGGCGCCAGCTGCCGCACAAATGCCTCGACTTCCTGGAAACCCGACTGATGGCAGGCGATCCACTCGCGCAAGGTCGTCGAGGACGGCAGTGCCGTCTGCTCGTAGCGCCAGCCCGCCTCCTCCGTGGCATCCAGACAGCGCAGGATGCGCGGCTCGTCCAGCGCGCACAGCTGCGTCCAGGCGGCCCGCCGCGGAGGCGTCGTGTCGTCGATCAACCGCGCCTGCACGATCACCTTCCGGTTTTGGGCGGCATCACGCGCGACATACGCGTTCGCCACGCCGGCAAACGCGGACTCGATCTCCAGGTCGTGCCAGATCAGGCCCGGCTTGACGTCGCCCGCTGCGGCCGCGCCGAACGGCACCGCGGCGACGGACAGCGCGGCGGGCTCGGGCGGACGATCAGGAGGGACCGTCCCATGGGCGGTTTCGGACATGCGGGTGCGGAAAGGTTTCCTCTCCGTCTAGCGGCACGGCGGCCCGCAAACTTAAGCCGGCGCCCGGCCGCGCTCAGGCCGCACCGCCGCTGGCCGCCTCGGCGCGGCGCTTCTTCCACTCCCAGTACTTTGCAATCCAGATGCTGGACTCGTACAGCACGTAGAGCGGCACGGCCATCGCCACCTGGGTCACCACCTCGGGGGTCGTGAGCAACGCACCGAGGATAAGCGACAGCACGATCACGTGCCGGCGATAGTGCGCGAGCTGCTGCGGCGTGATCAGCCCGAGCTTCACCATCACCAGCACCACGATCGGAAACTGGAAGCCGATGCCCATCCCGACGATGAACTTCGTGACGAACCCGATGTAGGCGTCGGCCCGCCAGTCGCTCGCCTCGAAGCCCATGAGATTCGAATATTCGATCGAAGCGCGCAGCGCGATCGGCAGCAGGACGAAATACGTCAGCAGCACGCCGAGGAAAAACAGCAAAACGCCCCAGCCGAACCACTGGAACAGGACCTTGCGCTCCTTCACGTTCAGCGCCGGCAGGAAGAACTGGCCGAGGAAGAAGATCCAAAACGGCGCCGAGACGACGATCGCGCCGTACAGCGCGACGCGAAACGCCACGGAAAATGACTCGGCCGGACTGAGGTTGTGGAGCCGGACCCGCAGCGTCCCGTTGTCGCTGCTGGTCGCGGGAATCGGATTCAGCGTCGCCACCTGCCGGCCGCCGACCTGCATGGACCCGAGCTGATAGACGACGTGCGGCGCGGCGCCCTCCGGCAGTCCGGGAAACTGCTCGCGGGTCACCGGGTAGGGTCCGATCTGCATCGTGCCGAGCTTGAACGCCACCGTCGGCACGGGCTTCTGGAAGGCGTCGATCCGCTGCAGCGGGTACTCGAGCACGGCGACGATCTTGTCGGCGACCAGCAGGCACAGGATCAGCGCCAGACCGATCGCCGTCGCCGACCGCAGCAGCGCGGTGCGCAGGTCGCTCAGGTGATCCCAGAACGATTTTCTCGGACCCGCGTCCGTCTCGTCCGGCACATATTCCGCGTCACTCATGAAGAAGCGTGGGGAGGACGGTTGCTGCGGCGTTGCCGCTGGCCGCGGGGCGCCGGGCGCTCCGGTCCGAGCTCACGGCCGGCGCGAACGCGGCGGCGACGACCCGGCCTTCGCGGCTACTGTCGCAGCGTGCCGGCGGCACTCTCGGCGAGAAACGAGGCGTAGGTCCGGGCCACCCCGTCGCGCAGGTCGATCTTCGCGCTCCAGCCGAGCTTCGCGAGACGCGAGCTGTCCATGAGTTTGCGCGGAGTGCCATCAGGTTTCGAGGTGTCCCATACAATGCGGCCGGTGAAGCCGGTCACGGCCGCGACGGTCTCGGTGAGTTCCTTGATCGTCACGTCGTTGCCGCAGCCGACGTTGATCCAGTCGGGCGGATTGTCGAGCCGCAGGAGAAACGCGCAGGCGTCGGCGAGATCGTCGACGTGCAGGAACTCGCGGCGCGGCGAACCCGTGCCCCATGCGACGACATCCGGCCGGCGGGTTTCCTTCGCCTCGTGGAACTTCCGGATCAGCGCCGGCAGGACATGCGAGTTCTGGAGGTGATAATTGTCGCCCGGGCCGTAGAGGTTCGTCGGCATCGCCGAGTGGAACAGCACGCCGTACTGCCGCCGGTAGTATTGGCAGAGCTTCAGCCCCGCGATCTTGGCGATGGCGTACGCCTCGTTCGTCGGCTCGAGCGCGCTCGTCAGCAGGCAGTCCTCCGGCATCGGCTGCGGCGGCGAACTTCGGATAGATGCACGAGCTGCCGAGAAACAGCAGCCGCCTCACGCCGTGGCGGTACGCCGAATGGACCGCGTTCGCCGCGACCATCAGGTTGTCGTGGAGGAATTCCGCGGGGTACGTGTTGTTCGCGTGGATGCCGCCCGACCTTCGCGGCCGCGATGATCGCCGGCGTCGGGCTTCTCCGTCGCGAGAAACGCCTCGACCGCCGCCTGGTCGCTGAGGTCGAGCTCGCGCGCGCGATCGCGTCAGGACCAGTCGACAGGCCCGGCTCGCGCTGCCAGCCGGCGCACGAGCGCCGACCCGACCATGCCCTGATGTCCGGCGATGTAGAGCTTCATGCGATGAGGACGGAACAGATCCCGGGGACGGAGGCAAAACCTTCTTCGTGAACCGCTCAGCCGGCCGGCAGCTGGCTGACCCGCAGCTCGCGTTCGGCCAGCTCGAGGTCGTGCCTCGACCATGATCGTACCAGCTCCTTGAAGCGGACCTTGGGTTCCCAGCCGAGCTGCCGGCGGCCTTGGCCGGGTCGCCGATCAGCAGCTCGACCTCGGCGGGCCGCTCGTAGCGCGCGTCGTGCTGGACGTATTTCTCCCAGTCGAGCCCGAGGCAGCCCGAAGGCGTCCCGGCACAGAAATCGCGCACGCTGTGCGTCTCGTTCGTCGCGACGACGTAATCGTCGGGCTTGTCCTGCTGCAGCATGAGCCACATCATCTCGACGTACTCCTTCGCGTAACCCCAATCGCGGCTGCGCGTCGAGGTTGCCGAGGTAGAGCGACTCCTGGAGCCCCAGTCTTGATCCGGCGCCGCGGCCCGCGTGATCTTGCGGGTGACGAAGGTCTCGCCCCGCCGCGGCGACTCGTGGTTGAAGAGGATCCCGTTGCTGGCGTGCAGCGCGTAGCTCTCGCGGTAGTTCACCGTCAGCCAGTACGCGTAGACCTTGGCGCAGCCGTAGGGCGAGCGCGGCCAGAACGGGCGTCGTCTCGGTCTGCGGCACCTGCTGCACCTTGCCGAACATCTCGGACGAGGAGGCCTGGTAGTAACGCACCTTCTTCACCAGGCCCGGCCTCGCGGATCGCCTCGAGGATGCGCTGCGCGCCCAGTCCGTCGACGTCGCCGGTGTACTCGGGGATGTCGAACGACACCCGGACATGGGACTGCGCGCCGAGGTTGTAGACCTCGTCCGGCTGCAACTCGTAGAGCAGCTTCACCATCTGGACCGAATCGGCCAGGTCGCCGTAGTGCAGGAACAGCCGGACGCCGTTGACGTGGGGATCGCGATAGAGGTGGTCGATGCGGCTGGTGTTGAACGTCGAGGCGCGGCGGATGACCCCATGCACCTCGTAGCCCTTGGCGAGCAGCAACTCGGCGAGGTAGGAGCCGTCCTGGCCGGTGATGCCGGTGATCAAGTGCTTTTTTCATGCCGTTGAAGCGGGCTTCAGAGTTGCTTTGGGCGCCCCGGGTTCCGGGTCGAGTGAAAAGAGCCGGTGGCGCCGCGGCTCCCCGATCAGGGTTTCCCTGAACCGGGTTCCGAGTCCGCCAGCAGGAGCTGCGCGGCGCGGAAGCGGGCCGGCGGCTGGGTCGAGTCAGGGTTCATGGAATGGCTTCAGCGGTTCGCGTACCGCCAGTTGAGCGACCGCCCCTCGGCCAGCCACGCCACGGCGGTCTCGAGCCGTCGCCGCCGCGTTTCGTCGCGCTTCGCGCCAGTGATCCACTCGATGTATTCCCGGCGGTGGCTCCGGCTCATCCGGCTGAACGTCGCCGCCGCCTCGGGATGACCCGCGAGCGCCGCGCACAATTCGCGGGGCACCGGCAGCGCGGGGCGCGTGCGCCGCTTCGGCACCGCGTGGGCGGGCAGGCCTGAGGCGTTCAAGGCTGCGGCCCGCTGGACGTATCCGACCAGCGTGCGGTCGGGCGGAAGATCCGCGAGCGCCGCGATGCGACCAAGGCTGCCCATCGCCTCGCCGGACTTCCCCGTCTCGCGGTCAACGAACTGCCGCATGTCCGCATGCCAGAAGCCGAAGGCGCAGTGGGCCTTGAACGCCGCCATGTGGCACAGGTTTCTTCCGCCATGAACGAAGAACGGCATGCGCCACTTCATCGTCTCGGCGACTTCGGGGCAGCCCGCATGGACGAGTTCCCGCAGATGCTTCAGGATCGGGCGGGCAAACGGAGCCGCGCTGCTGACGTAGGCATCGATCCCGGCGCTGCGGGTTTTCGTCATGCGCGGAGCGTATGCCGGAAATCGCCGGGCGCCAGTCGCGAACCGGCCGCGTGCGGCCGGTGCCGGGGGGCGGCCGCGCCGGCCCGCCGAAACGCAGATGCCCGCGAGAAGCACTCGCGGGCATCATCGGGCCGGGGGAGCCCGGGGCACGGATCCGGCCCGGGTCAGCGACCGAAATTGAAGGCCTGGACGGCGGCAACCAGCACCGGCGATCCATGCGACATCGGCGGCTGGAAGCGCCAGGCGCGCACGGCCGAAACCGCGATGTCGGAGAGGTACGGGTTCGCATCCGCGTTCACGGCCGGCATGCGCACGGCGCCGGTCTGGTCGATGTAGAAATGAACCTGCACCTTGCCGCGGACGCCCTGGTCCTCGGCGGCTTTCGCATACAGCGGCTGCACCGTGTTGATCCGGGCCGGCAGCCCGTCGAGTTCACGGGCGCTGCACGGATGCTCGATCATCCGGAGACCGGTGATCGCATCGAGCCTCGCGTTGAGCACCTCCCCGACGGTCGAGTGGCTGATCACGACACCGACCGCGGTGTAGTGGATCGTCACCTCGGTCTGCGTCGGCACCGGCACGCCGTTGAGCCGGGCAGGCGTGAAGCGCCATTCCTTCATCGCTTCGATGCAGGGGTCGACCAGCCCCCGATGCGTGTAGCCGAGCACCAGCCAGTCGTTGAGCCGGCCTTCGCTGCTGACGGAGATGGCGACGATCAGCTTGCCCTCGGTCACGCCGTCCAGCCGCATGCTGGGACTGAGTGGAGGCACGAAGGTGGGTTCGATTTTCAGCGACTCGACCTGGGCGGACAGCGGGACGGCGGCGAGCGCGGCGAGGGAAAGAAACAATGCGAATGTGATGGGAGCTTTCATGGGGGAAACGGTATCACGCAGCTAAACACCATCGCGAAAAACACCCCTTCAGCCCGCGCGATCCGGTTCGGTCGGATGCGCCGCCGGGTCCCGCCTCCGCCGGATCCCGGAGGTGAAACAGGCTCCATGGGCTCCGGCCGCGGGCCGGCTGATCCGGGCGCCGCAGTCGCCGGATCCGCACGCTCAATCCGCCGCGCCCTCGCGCTCCCCGTGGCCGGTCAGCGCCCAGTGGGTGTGGATGATCCGCCACCGGCCCTCGCGTCGCGCGTAAACCTCGGTGCAGTTCCAGCGCTTTTTCCCCGCGCTGCTCTCGGAGTTGAAGTTGAACGTGAGCACCGCGGCATCGCCGCAGAGCTGGACCTTCGGGTTCGCCATCTCGTACCTGGGCACCGTGAACGTGCGGCGAAACGGCTCGTACAGCTTCGTCAATGCAGCGTGCCCATCGAGGCGCCGCGGAGTCTTGTGGTCGAAGTAGGTGACCTCCATCGCGGAGAGGTCGAGGAATCCCGACGGATCGCCACGAGACCAGAACTCGAAGGCCCCACGCTCGAGCGCGAGCACCTCGTTCGCAATGCGTTCATCGTCGGGCGTGTGAATGGGAGCGTCCATGTGGCGAGCGTACCACCGGGCACTGACACCCCTATGTCAGGAATGTACAATCACCTCGACGCGCGCCGCCGGATGACCGCACGTCCCGCGGATCAACCCGATGCGGGTGCGCGAGTCCGCTTTCGGGCGACGCACGCCCGACGCTCACGGTCGCCGGTCACTGGTGCCGCCGGGCTATCGCCTCGGCCTCGGTCCGCACCAGCCGCCGCAGCCGCGCCGGGGAGCGGGCTTCCGCTTCCGGCCCGAACGAGAGGAGCCAGCGCGCCAGCCAGTCGAGCGAGAAGGTTCTCAGCCGCGCCTCGAACCCCGTGCCGTCCGGCTGCACGCTTTCGACGCTCGCGCCGTTTTCGCGGCGGACTCGCTCCAGCGCGGACTCGGAAAACCAGACCCGCGCCGCGATCCGCTCTTCGGCCCCCGAGCCGCGCCGCAGATGGTCCCGCAGCGAAAAGTCCGGCCGGCGCTCGAACCGTTCCGCCAGGACCTGCAGCCCCCGCATTCGCGCGAGTTTGAAATAACGGAAGTCCGTTCGCATCCGGCACCAGGCCACCAGATACCACGCGCCGTCGTGAAAGGTGATCCCCAGTGGCTCCACCTCGCGCTCCGTGTCCTCGGTCCGCGCCCGGGCCCGGTAACTCATCCGCAGCACCCGGCGCGACACGATCGCCTGCTGGATGGGCAGGAGCGTGCGCTGGTCGACGGCGGACGACAGCCCGGGGGTCGGCTGGATCGCGGTGGCCTCCCCCAACCGGTCCAGCTCGTCCTGCCTCTCGCGCGGCAACACCGAGCGGATCTTGAGCAGGGCCGAGGCCATCGGCGGCGCCATCGAGGCGTCGGAGAACTGCTTCACCATTTCGGCGCCGGTGAAAAGCGCCATCGCCTCCCCGGCGGTGAACATGACCGGCGGCAGGTGGTAACCTTTCAGCAGGCTGTAGCCGACGCCCGCCTCGCCGACGACCGGCACCCCCGCTTCGCCCAGTGCCGCGACGTCGCGGTAGATTGTCCGGACCGTGACCTCGAAATGATGCGCCAGCCCTCCGGCCGTCACGAGGCGGCGGCCCTGCAGGAACATCACCATCGCGACAAGCCGGTCGGTCCGATTCACGCGCACAGCATGGCCATCCCGCCGACTATCAGACAGAAAAAACGGGGGCCGCCGCCGTTCGGCCTGCTCGCGGCCAAACGGCGCCTGCAAGCAGGCGGCCTACGCCGATCCATCGCGGCGTCGCACGGCAGCCGTAGGGGTAGGCACGGCGCATTGAGTTGCGCCGCGCCTCCCTCCGAACCGGACAGGCGGATTTCCCGCATCCGGCTCTCCAGTCAGCGAGTGGCTCTCAAGGAGACTGACGGACCAAGACGTAAGCCTGTGTCAGACTGAACAGGCCGCGCTCGGCGAAGTAGTGATTGGGCCAGTGACGATGATCGGAACCGCGGTCACGACCACTCTTTCCCTGTCGTTTGCGCAGGATGGCGCGGAGTCGTCCGCGGACATACGCATCCAGCCGGGGAAACGTCGTGCGATGGCTGTGTTGGAAGTAGCCAAACCAGCCGCGCAGCATCCGATTGAGGTCATCGATGCAGCATTCGAGCGAGTGACCATAAGTCCTCGGCGTCAGCTCACGGATGCGGTCCTTACACCGATCCATGGACTTCCTCCTCGGCCAGCGGTAACCGCGTTCGAAGTGATAGCCGAGGAAGTCGAAGCCTCCCGGCTGGGTCGCATCAACGATCCGGGTCTTTTCCGGGTGCAGCGTCAGACCGTGCTGCCCCACCCACGTTTGCACGCGAGCGAGGGCGGCCTGTGCTTGTTCCCGGCTCCGACACAGCAGGACGAAGTCGTCGGCGTAGCGCACCATCTCGAGGCCACCGTCGGCCATGAGGTGGTCGAGCGGATTGAGGTAGATATTCGCCAGCAGCGGACTGATGACCGCTCCTTGCGGCGTACCCTCCTCGCCAGCCTCGTAGTGGCTAAGCCGTATCCATGCAGTAGGAAACCGGTTTTGAGGTGATTTTGGCTGGGCGCGCTACCCGAGCACTGGGCGAGTGCCGACTGCATTGCAGTTGGCGTTCGGCGAAAGCAATTTCTCCCAAAGGCCTCGCCACCAAGCGCGTTCGTGCGTCGGGACGGCAAGTTTGATCGTGGTTTGACCCTGGGGGCGGCTGATGATCCCAGCGGTCACGAACAGCCAGTAGCGCAGGCTGCCCAGCGTGACGGCTTCGAGCCAGCCGAGCTTGCGCTCGAACAATACGACGAGGTTGTGGGCGAGCACCCCGAAGCTCAGCGCCGCCTCCGTCGCCCAAAAATCTTTGCACACTAAATCCGGCAGGCCGTAGCCCGCATCCAACTCCTTGATGACGTTCTCGCAGGCGGCCCGGCCGTTGTAGTCGCGCCAGACGGCCAGCGGCGGCACGCTGCGCGGCAGATTCGTCACCAGCACTTGATACAGGTAACCGGGACAGTCGATGAGCAGTTTGCCGCCCGCGCGACTGTGTTTGTCTTTTATCCGGTGGCGAATCGCGATGAACCGCGCGGTGGCGGGCACCTCCGCGTCGTGAGATTCGAGTTCGGCCACTTCCGTGCCGTCGAGGTCGGTGGCGAGCCAGCGGGTCTCACGCCGCAGGAGGCTTTGCACGGGGTGCGTCAGCCGCGCCACGACGATGAACTTCACCCGTAATTGCTCCCACAGCCGCAAGAGTTCGGCCACGTAGAAGCCGGAGTCGGCGCGCACCACGCGCAGCCGCAGGTGCGCGGGCAGGTTGTCCCATAGATCGAGGAAGAACCCGACGACGTTGTTCGCGCAACTGCAGTTGCCGGGGCGTAACCAAAACCCAGCGACCAGTCTCACTTCGCTGAAGATCGCGAGCAACGGGTGCAGGCAGGGCTTGGGGCCGACCCGAGTGTAGCCGACCGCGACGCCCTCCTGGTGTCCGTCCTCGTGGAGCAGGCGGGTCGAGTCCAAATCCAAGGCGTAGCCCTCGGGTTTACCGGGCAGTTTTTGCATCGCCCACGCGAAGAGCGGCCGGAAGCACGCGAGATTCTTCCCCGCGCTCGTGAAACCCTGGAAGAAACGCGTGAACGTCGACTGGCTGGGCACCCGCTTGATCCCGAGCAGGGCCGGCTGCATCGGATCGCGCCGCAGATAGGCCAGGTGGGTGAGTTTCTTCGCCCCGCAGAGCAGGCCTTGGACGAAACCGAGCACCTTGGTCAGAGGGCTCAGCGCGTTGTGGGAGGTCGGCTCAGGGTGCGGCAGACACCGGGCGACCAGTTCGCGCCAGCCGCTCTCCTGCACGAACGACCAGAACGTCGCAGTGCCCGCGTGCGGGCTGAGCTGTTGGTCGGTGAACTCGATTTGGATGGACTGGCCGGCGCTTTGGAACTGGATCTTTCCGGCCACCGTTTGGTGAACCGGGCTTCCGCCCTTCGATTGATTCGGTTTCATTCACCATCAGTCAGTTCCCAATCGGTGGCTCCTTTTCAACTGCATCGTTACGGCTAAGCCCATCCATCACCCCCTGTTCGAGGTAACTTTGGATGAGGGCCAGCACGCGACCGTCCGCAATACGTTCCCCGACTCGTTCCATCAACCGCCCATGCGGTATCGTGTCGAAGTAGCCTTTCAAGTCCGCGTCGACGATCCAGGTGCCGCCCTCGTCAAGGAGGTGCTGCACCCGGCGTAACGCGTCTTTGCAACCACGTCCGGGCCGGAAGCCGTAGCTGTGCTCGGCAAACGTCGCTTCGAAGATCGGTTCCACGACCATTCGCAACGCCGTCTGCACGATCCGATCCCGCACCGTGGGGACGCCCAAGGGGCGCTTTTCGGACGAGCCGGGCTTTGGTATCCAGCACCGTTTGACCGGACTGGGCTGATAGGTCGCCTGACGCAGTTGCTCATTCAGGGCGAGCAGCCCGCGGGGGCAGTCTTTGGCGAAGCGACCAATCGTCATGCCGTCCACGCCACTGCCGCCGGCGTTGGACCGCACTTTTTCCCAAGCCAGTCCCAGGGTTCGTTGCGCATACACTTTGTCGATCAGGCTGAACCACTGGTTTCCTTTCACCCCTGTTTCCAGGGCCGTCAGCATGCGCTCGGTCCACACCGCCGGTTCCGCCCACCCCCAGCGGGAGCGGACGTCTCCTCCTTGCGTAGCCCTCGCGGGCACTGGCGGAGGGGTGGCTTCCAACGTCGTGTTCATCGCGCATTCGCCTTCCTGCGTCCCTTCGCTCCCCCGGCGTTACCCGGCTTCACGGCTACTATGGACGCTCTGACTCCGGCTCGACTCAGTCCGTCGGGCCGGTCTCTCCACTTATCCCATGATCCCTTCCGATCGTTCCCGCTCCAACCACACCCACCCCGTCCTGTCTCCAGTGTTGGCAGTTCCTGGACCGTGACAGGCTCGCCGCTCGCGCGGCAGGCTTCGCCTTTGCCTAGCAGGCTCGCCCGGAGCACATGCCGAATCGAGTTCACTTGCGTTCGGGACCGATCTTCCGTCTCCGGCTGCTCCCCACCCCGCATTGCTGCGACGCAGTTGCCGTCGACTGCACCCCGGTCTCTGCCCCCGGGGCGGGACTGACTTTCACATCCTGAGTTCATGGTTTCATGGACGCACTAGGCCGCGAGCTCGCTCGCGCCTCACACGGTCGCGCAGCTCGCGCTTTCGAGCGGCTCGCGGATCGGGCGCCGGGGTGCCGGGCGATGCCGGATTGGCGCGGCTGTCGGTCGAGTTCGGCCGTGGCTCGGACAGCTCGCTCGCGCCGCGCAGGTCGGAAGGCGCCAGCTCTTCAGCTGCTTCAGCTCTTCGGCCGCTCCGATTTTTTCTTCGGCAACGGACCCCACTGCCGCTCGATCTCGCGACGACGGTTTTCCTCCTCGCGTTCGCGGACGCGCACCTCGGCCGGCACGGCAAACACCGTGCTGGAAGGCACCACGCAGCCTTTGCGGCCCGGCACGCAGTCGGTCTTGAGCCGCAGGCACGCCTCGTCATCGGGACGAAAATGGGGACAGGAAAAGCTCATCGGCGGAACAGCATCTTAATCGGATGTCGCCGCCGCGCATTGACCGGGATCAAGCGAACCGGCGTTTGGCTTCGAACCGCGCGGGGGGCCCATCGGGACATGTTCGTATTACGAACATCGGCCCGCCGCGGCGGAACAACGGTTGCCACCCCGTTCCCTCCTCGATCGGCGGCATGTTCGTATTACAAACATCGGCGCGACCGGAAGGCTTGAGACTGCGGTTGGCGCCGGTCACTCCGTCCCCTGCTCCGGCAGCCACCAGGCCCAGATGGCGGCGGCGAGCGCGAGGGTGCTCGAAACAAGCAGCGCCGTGCGGAAATCGCCCACCGGCGCGAGCCAGCCGAACACCACCGAGGCGAACGCGGCCGCCAGCCGGCCGATGTTGAAGCAAAAGCCCGCGCCCGAAGTGCGCAGGAGGGTCGGAAACAGCGGCGGCAGGTACATCGTGAACAGCCCGAACACGCCGGAAAACAAACCGACCAGCGGCACCCAGAACCAGGCCAGCTCCGCGAACCCGCGCGGCTGGGCGAACGCGCCGGCCATGCTGGCGAACAGGCCGAGGAAGAGCAGGATGATCGCACGGCGATTGCCGAGCCGCTGCGCGAACCAGCCCGCGACGTAGTTGCCGCCGATCGAGACGAAGATCATCAGGAAGAATGCGGCGGAGACCTTGCGCGTCGCCTCTGCCGCGGGCGTGCCGGCGTTCGCCAGCAGCTGCCGCAGGTGCTGCGTGTTCCAGAAGAGGAACAGCCACCAGGCCGAAAGACTCAGCGCGCAGACCGCCATCGTGTTCACCGTCGTTCGTGCGACCGGCCCGCGGAACAGCTCGCGCAGCCCCGGTGGCCGGTCCGCCATCCGGCGCGCACGCTCCCAGGTTTCGGGCTCCGGCACCTGCCGGCGGATCCAGTACACGACCAGGGCCGGCACCACGCCGATCAGGAATACGTAGCGTTCCGCCGGAGGATGCGGCAGCAGCGACAGGAGCGCCACGATGCCGGCGGCCAGCAGGATCCCGATGTTCACGGCGCTCTGCAGCACGGCCGCGATCCACGGCCGCCACGCTTTCGGCCAGGTCTCGGAAAGCAGCGACGCGCCCACCGCCCACTCGCCGCCAATGCCCAGCGCGGCGATGAAACGGAAGCCCATCAGCTGCCACCAGGTCTGGGCCAGCGCGCAGAGCCCCGTGCACAACGCGTACGTCAGCACCGTCAGCGCCAGCGCGCGGCTGCGGCCCAGGCGGTCACCGAGCCGGCCGAAAATCGCACCGCCCAGCGCCCAGCCCACCAGGAACGCAGCCTGGATGTACGCGCTTTTCTCCGTCACCGCCGGATCGCTCGCGCTGGCGGCGCCCAGCAAATGAACGACCAGCGGAGCGGCGACGAGCGTGTAGAGGTGCAGTTCGAGCCCGTCGAACAGCCAGCCCAGCCACGCCGCAATGCCCGCCTTCCACTGCGGACCGCGGATGTCGCGCAGGCGGATGACCTCGGCGGGCGGCGTGGTCGCGGTCGTGCTGGAGCGCATCCCGGCAGTGCGTCACCCGCCCGTCGAGCGCTCAAGCCAATTGGAACTCGCGGCCCGAAACAGCGAGCCGCGCTCCGCCATCCAACGCCCGTCCTGCCAGCCCCGCCCGCCCGCATGTCCAGCGGGCGCACGTTCGCCGCGCGCGTCCGGCCGCCACCCGTGCCTCCTCCGTTCCCTTTAGAATGTCATATAATGGATGACATTGCCGGCCTCTCCGGGGCCGCCTCGCCGGGCGCGGAGACGCTCAGTCGGCGAACAGCACGCAAACGGGCGTGGAGATTCGCGCCGTGTGCGGCGTTGGCGAGAGCCGGCCCGTCGCCTCGTCGACTTTGAACACCGCCAGGTTCCCCGAATACTGGTGCGCCACGACGAGCCAGCGGCCGTCGGGGGTGAGCGCGAAATCGCGCGGGCCCTTGCCGCCGGCGTCCACCGTCTCCACCGGCGCCAGCCGGCCGGTCGCTTCGTCCAACGCGAACACGGCGATGACGTTCGGTCCGCGGTTCGAGGCGTAGACAAACCGGCCGTTCGGGTGCAGGCGCACCGCCGCGCCGGCGTTTTCGCCCCGAAAATCGGCCGGCGCAGTCGGATGGATTTCGACCGGTGCGAGCGCACCCCGATCCGGATCGTAGCGATAGCTCGTGAGTGTTCCGCCCATCTCGGAGATGCAGAACACGCAGCGCCCCCCGTGCGCAAACGCGAGGTGCCGGGGCCCCGTTCCCGCCGGCGTGGTCGTGAAAGGCGCGTCCGCCGGCGCGAGGGTTCCCGCCGCGAGGTCCATCCGGTACGTGTAGATCCGATCGAGTCCCAGATCACAAACGAGCACGAAACAGTTGTCGGGCGAGACGGTGACGCAGTGCACGTGCGGCGAGGACTGCCGCTCGGGATTCACACTGTGGCCGGTGTGTTGAATCACGCTCGCGGCCGGCCGCAACGTGCCATCGGAGTTCAACGGCAGCGAAGCCACGATCCCGGTGTGATAGTTCGCGACCAGCAGCACTCGATCCGAACGATCGACCGCGAGATGGCATGGCGCCCTGCCGCCGGCGGGCTGCGCGTTCTGCAGCGGAACGAGACGGGCGCGGTCCGCTGCGACTTCGAAGGCCGCCGCCATCGCCTCCGATTCGCTCACCGCATAAAGGTGCCGCCCGTCCGGCGACAGCGTGAGATACGAGGGATTGACGGCGCCGGCGGCGAGCACCGGCTCGGTGAGCTGGCCGGAGCCGGCGTCGAGTTGCAGCGAGTAGACACCCTTGCTGCCGTCGCGGGTGTACGGGCCGATGAAGAGATGATGACAGGGGTTCATGGCGCGGGTGACGAGGCAACGATGTCGCAATGAGCGAAGAATTCGATCAATGAGTGGGTGAGCCACCGGCACGCAAGCATGCGCAGAAATTGGTTTCGATCAGTAGCTCAGCAATATTCGCGGGACATGCGCCAACTCCTGCGCAGTCGCTCCCCGCGCCCTGTGAGACAATCGTTCCGGACCTAATAAAATCCATGAGTCTGCCATTTCCCGTTCTCACGGCCGAGGAGGCCGCCGCGCTGATCCACGACCAGGAAACCATCGGCTTCGGCGGGTTTACCGCCGCCGGTGCGTGCAAGGTCATCCCGCTCGCCATCGCGGCCCGCGCCAAGGCGGAACACGCCGCCGGCCGGCCCTTTAAGCTCGGCGTGATCACCGGCGCCTCGACGGGGAAATCGCTCGATGGCGCCCTCGCCGCCGCCGACGCCATCGCCTGGCGGACGCCCTATCAATCGGACCCGACGCTGCGCAAATCGATCAACGAAGGGAAAACGCGTTTCTTCGACCTGCATCTGTCCGCGTTGCAGCCGACGGTGCGCAGCGGCGTGCTCGGCCCGATGCACTGGGCGATTGTCGAAGCGTCCGACATCCAGCCGGATGGCACGGTCACGCTGTCCACGTCCGTCGGCGCCGCGAACACGTTCCTGCGCGTGGCCGACCGGGTGCTGATCGAACTCAACTCGTACCATCCCGCTGCGCTCGCCGGTTTCCACGACCTGTACGAACCCGCGGATCCGCCGAACCGGCGCGAAATCCCCCTCTATTCACCGACCGACCGGATCGGTTCGCCGGCGATGAAACTGGATCCGAGGAAGATCGCCGGCGTCGTCATGACCCGCACGCCCGACGAGGTCGGAGCATTCAGCGAGTCGGACGACGTGACGAACAGCATCGGCCATAACGTCGCGGAATTCCTCGCCGGCGAATTGCGCGCCGGCCGGCTGCCCTCGAAATTCCTTCCGCTGCAGTCGGGCGTCGGCAACATCGCCAACGCGGTCATCGGCGCGCTCGGCGCGCACAGCGGCATCCCGCCGTTCATGATGTACACCGAGGTGATCCAGGACGCGGTGATCGACTTGATGAAGACCGGCAAGTGCCGGTTTGCCAGCGGCTGCTCGTTGACCGTCAGTGCGGACAAGCTCGCCGAGGTTTACCGGGAGCTGGAATTCTTCCGGCCGCGGCTCGTTCTCCGCCCGCAGGAGATCAGCAACAGTCCGGAGATCGTCCGGCGGCTCGGGCTGATCACGATGAACACCGCGATCGAGGTGGACCTGTTCGGCAACGTGAACAGCACCCACGTCATGGGCCGGGACCTGATGAATGGCATTGGCGGCTCGGGCGATTTCACCCGCAACGCGCATGTCTCGATCTACACCTGCCCGTCGGTGGCGAAGCACGGCGCCATCTCCACGATCGTTCCGCTGGTCACGCATCTCGATCACAGCGAGCATTCCGTGCAGGTGGTGGTGACCGAGCACGGCATCGCGGATCTGCGCGGGAAGGCCCCGCTCGACCGCGCCCGGCTGATGATCGATCGCTGCGTGCATCCGGATTATCGTGACGCGCTGCGCGCCTACCTCGAAATCTCGAGCAAGGGCCACGTGCCGCAAACGCTGCAAAACGCGTTCAAGATGCACCTCGCCTACCTCGAGCAGGGCGACATGCGCAAAGTGAAGTGGCAGGCGTCGTTCGTGCCCACGGCGGCCAAGCCCGCCGCACCGGCGCTGGCCCCCGCCTGACCCGGATGGAGATCTCCGCGACCAGGGACACCCCCGACCGCAGATTCGCCGGTCCGGGGGCGTTCTCGCAATCCATCGGTGGACGGACGACCTCCGTGTCGTCCGCGAGGGTCGAGCGACTTTCGCGGACCGGACGGAGCCGGTCGCTCCATTCGGCGGCCGCGCTGCACTCTCGCCCATCGAGCCCGTCCCTCCATGCCCGCCCGGCGGTGCGCGGCGCGGAGACCGCGCCACGGTCACTTACTTCGCCTCGAGCGCGGTCTTGATCGCTCCCAGCAACTCGTCGTTCGTGAACGGCTTCTCGAGCAACGAGTGCGCCCCGAGGCCCTTCGCAATCCGCAGGTACTGGTTGCGCGAAATGTGGCCGCCGCCCGACATCGCCAGGATCCGCATTTCGGGATGCCGGGCCCGGAGATCGTTGATCACCTCCACGCCATCGCGCTCCGGCATGATCAAATCGGTGATCACCAAATCGAAAGCCGTGTTGGCAACAGCACGGCTCGCCTCGACTCCATTGGCCGCGGCCGTGACCCGGTAACCGCGCATCGCGAGCACACGTTGCATCACGTCGCGCAATTCCGCATCGTCGTCGACGATCAGGATCGAGGCGTTCGTCATTGCTCGAAAACGTATTATTTCGCGGCACTTCAGGCAAGTCCTGTCCGGTTCGCGGCCCGCGGGCCGTCTCGGGCGGCAGCGATCGCGGGATCGGTTGTAGAAGCGTCAACGCCACGTTTGAACGTCTCCACGCGCCGGCGCCCGATGCCGATCGCGGACCGCCGTCGGATCGGTTGTAGGAGCGGCTTCACGCCGCGATCGGATGTCTCCACGCGCTCGATTCGCGGCGTAAAGCCGCTCCTGCCTGCGAACCTCGAACGCGAATCCGCGAGTCGGGGAGCCCGCCTCAGGACTTCCATCATGGGTACGCGAGCCGGGAGGGGCCGCCTCAGGACCGTCGCGAGTCGGGGCTCTGCCTCCGGCTCTGCCCCGCGCCCGTATCTCCCGCTACTTTGCCGGCACCACGAACGGGGCGAAAAAGCCCGCCTGGGTCGCGGGGAAGCGGCCCTTGATCCGCACCGCGCCGTCGACCTGCTCCTGCTCCTGGATGTCGCCGAGTTCGTGCAGCCGCGCGATGACGTCGTAGCGGGCATGCGGCACCAGCAGTTCGGTGGAGCCGAACGCATCGGCAACGAGTTCGAGGCACCGGGTCTCGAGCTGCTCCAGCCCGGCCCGCGTGCGGGCGCTGAGCAACAGCGCGTCGGGCACCAGGTGGCGGGCGCGCTGGACCATGGACGCGTCGGCGGCGTCGAGCTTGTTGAACACGGTGAGGATCGTCTTGTCCGCGGCGCCCAGCTCCGCGAGCACCCCGAGCGTCGTGGCGTGGTGTTTCTCGAAATTCGGACTCGTGAGGTCGAGCACGTGAATCAGGAAATCGGCGACAACCACTTCCTCCAGCGTCGCCTTGAACGCCTCGACCAGCCGGTGCGGCAGCCGCCGGATGAAACCAACCGTGTCGGTGACCAGCAGCTTCTGGTTGCCGCCGAGCACGAGCTGGCGCGTCGTCGGATCGAGGGTGGCGAACAGCTTGTCCTCGGCGAGCACGTGCGCGCCGGTGAGGGCGTTGAGGAGCGAGGACTTGCCGGCGTTGGTGTAACCCACGATCGCGGCGGTCGGGACGGGCACGCGCAGCCGCCGGCGGCGCTGGACGCCGCGCTGCTGCACGACGTCGGCGAGTTCGGCCTTCAGCCGGGCGATCCGGTCGCGCACGATCCGGCGGTCCTGTTCGAGTTGCGTCTCGCCTTCGCCGCCCAGCGAGCCGCGGCCGCGCTGGCGCGAAAGGTGGGTCCAGGCCCGCGTCAGCCGCGGCAGTGAATACTCCATCCGCGCAAGTCCGACCTGGAGCACCGCCGCCCGGGTGTGCGCCCGGTCCGCGAACACCTCGAGGATGACCTCCTCACGGTCGATCACGGCCAGTCCGGACAGTTCCTCCCAGTTGCGCTGCTGGGCGGGCGAGAGCTCCTCGTCGAACACGATCACGTCGGCGCCCGCCGCCTTGGCGGCCTCAGCGAGCTCCGCCGATTTGCCCCGGCCCAGCAGGAGGGCGGGCGTCGGGGAACGCAGATTCACCAGCGTGGAGCCCGCGACGGTGAGACGCAGGTTCTCCACCAGTTCCCGCAACTCACCCAGCAGTTCCGCCGCTTCGCCCGGTGGCAGGTCGCTGGTCTGGACGCCGATCAGGAAGGCGCGCTCGAGCCGGGTGGGTTTTTCAGTCGGGAATACGGCCATGAAGATGAAGAGAGACCCAACACCCGGACGACGCGAACGTCAACGGACGCGAGCCGGAGGTTTTGTCGGGTCGCGCGGGCTGCGGGAGCCGGGCACGTCGGTCCGGGTCTCCTCGTGATCGGGGTTCGAGGTCCGGTTGTCGAAGCGGCTTTACGCCGCGATCCGCGACCGGCGATGTTCGAACCGCAGCATGGAGGGACCGGCTTTGTCCGGTCCGCGAAGGTCGCTCGACACTCGCGGACGACACGGAGGTCGTCCCCCCACTCCGGCACGGTCCTGAATTGGGGTCGCTGGTCATTCCATCGCGGCATAAAGCCGCTCCTACATCACGAACCAACTCGTTCTCTCGACCCGCGTCGGCCTATTCGGCGTCGTAGATCTGCACGCGATCCCAGTACCCGCTGAACTTCCGGACGAATTCGAGGTGGATCGGGTCCGTCTGGTATGCGTCCTGGGCCGCAACGTCCCGGCAGAGCACCGTGAGCGCAACCGCGTACGAATCGTCGATCACCGGCCGCTTCGGCGTGGCCGCCGGCGCACCGACGTACACCTGCTCGACCGACTTGATGGTCGCGAGCGTTTCGACGCCGCGCCGGAACTCCGCGCGCTGCGTGGCGGTGAGCGTGGGCTTGACCCAGAAATAGACGGAGTGGACGAGCATGGCGCCGAGCCTCGCGCCACGGGCTCCGGGGAGGCAAGTTCCGACTTGCCGGCACTTGGGCGGCCCAAACACGCTGGCCGCATGCCCGCCCTCGCCCCCGACCTGCGCGTGCTGTTCGCCTCGCGACTGCTGCGCATGTTCGGTTACGGCCTGCTCGGCGTCGTGCTCGTGCTGCACCTCTCGGCCATCGGACTGAACGCGTCCCGGATCGGCTGGCTGCTTTCGCTGACGCTGCTCGGCGACGTCTGCATCTCGCTCTGGCTGACCACCCGCGCCGACCGCTGGGGCCGCCGCCGGACGCTGGCGGCGGGAGCCGCGCTGATGGTGCTGGGCGGGGCGGGGATGGCGGCGACGCGCGATTTCGGGTTGCTGGTCCTCGCCGCCACGATCGGCGTGATCAGTCCGAGCGGCAGTGAGGCGGGCCCGTTCCTCGCCGTCGAACAGGCCGGACTCGCGCAAATCACGCCACCGGACCAGCGGACGCGCTGGTTTGCCTGGTATAATCTGGCCGGATATCTCGCCACCGCCGCCGGTGCGCTCGCCGCGGGCACGATCTCCGGCGGGCTTCAGCGCACCGGGTGGACGGCGGAGGCAGCCTATCGCGCGCTCTTCTGGGCCTATGCGGCGATCGGCGCGCTGCTTGCCCTGCTCGCGGCCGCGCTGTCGCCGCAGGTCGAGGCGCCCGCAGCCGGTCAGGCCCACGCGGCCCCCTCTTGGCTCGGGCTTCACGAGTCGCGCAGTTTCGTGCTGCGGATCAGCGGGCTCTTCGCGGTGGATTCGTTCGGCGGCGGATTCATTCTCCAGAGTTTCGTGGCCTGGTGGCTGCACCAGCGGTTCGGCGCCGGCGATGCGCTGCTGGGCAGCGTGTTTTTCGCGACGAATCTGCTGTCCGGCGTCTCGGCGCTCGCCGCGGTGCCGATCGCCCGCCGCTTCGGCCTGGTGAACACGATGGTGTGGACCCATCTCCCCTCGAACGTGCTGCTCGCGCTCGTGCCGCTGATGCCCACCTTCCCGCTGGCGATCGCGATGCTGCTCGGACGGCACCTGCTTTCCCAAATGGACGTCCCGACCCGGCAATCCTACGTCAACGCGATTGTCCCACCCGCGGAGCGCTCCGCGGCCAACGGGATCGCGACGACCGCGAAGCAGCTCGGCACCGCGCTCGGGCCGCTGGTCGCGGGACCGCTGCTGGGCGCGGCCGCGCTCACCGGCCTGCCGTTCTATCTCTGTGGCGGGATCAAGGCGGCGTACGACCTGCTGCTCTGGCGGGCCTTTCGCCACCGGCCCGCGCCGGAGGAGCGTTGAGCGGAATGGCGGCCCCTGCACCGCGCATCCGGATTTCCGCGACTGCGGCCCGCGATCAGGAAAGTCCCCGGCATTTTCATCGGGCCGCGT
The DNA here is from genome assembly GCA_963705935.1 of uncultured Verrucomicrobiae bacterium. GTDB lineage: Bacteria > Verrucomicrobiota > Verrucomicrobiia > Opitutales > Opitutaceae > Opitutus. The sequence goes on from OY970130.1 coordinate 3,171,436, forward strand.
GCCCCCGGCGGCGGCAAGGTGCTGGGCATCAACCGGGCTGTTTCGCGCCCGTCGCCGGCCGGCGTCGAATCAGGGAACCCGACGCAAGCGCACGCGACGATGCAGCAATGGATCGGCCACGCGGGTCCAAAGCGCATGGGCACGTCTGAATTCCAATCCCTTTTCGCCGTGGCGCCCGATGCCTACCTGATGCTCCGGGCGGATCCCGGCTTCACGGTGGCGGAGGCGAACGATGCCTACCTGAGCACCACCAGCACCTCGCGCGACCAGCTGGTGGGCCGGCCGCTCGCCGCCGTGTTTCCGCCGGCGGCGCGCGAGCAAGGCACCCGGGAACTCCAGCGCTCGCTCGAGGAGACGGTTGCTTCCCGCACGCCGCAGACGATTCCCTCGCGCCGCTACCGGCTGCCGGGAGGCGAGCCGTTCCGCTACTGGCGCATCCGCCACATTCCGGTGGCCGGCCCGGGCGGCGAGGTCGACCGCGTGTTGCAGCGGATCGAGGACCTCACCCCGCTGGTGCGGCTGGAGCAGACGCGGCGCCGCATCGCGGTCGCCCTGGCGGAAAGCGAGACGCGTTACCGGCTGGTGGTCGACAGCATGCCCGACCACGCCGTCTTCCTGCTGGACGAGGCGGCCCGGATCGCGCACTGGAACCGCGGAGCCGAGCGTCTGCTCGGATACACCGAGACCGAAATCCTTGGGCAGCCCGCGGCGATCCTCTTCACCGACGAGGATCGGGCGCGCGGCGAACCGGAACGGGAACTTCTCGCCGCGAAAACGACCGGGTCCGCCGCCTGCGACCGGTGGCATGTGCGCAGAGACGGAACGCGCTTCTTCGTCTCGGGCCTGATGTGCGCGCTGCACAGCCGGCGCGGCCGCCGGATCGGATTTGCGAAGATCATGCGCGACGTGACGGACCGGCAGGCGGCGGCGGCCGAACGCGACCGGCTGCTGCAGGGCGAGCGCGTCGCCCGGGCCGAAGCGGAGCGCACCGGCCGGCTGAAGGACGAGTTTCTCGCCACCCTCTCGCACGAATTGCGCACGCCGTTGAACGCCATTCTCGGCTGGACCGAGGTGCTCAAGACTCCCGGTCTCGAACCGGCTGATTTCCAGCAGGCGCTCGAGGTGATCGACCGCAACACCCGCATGCAGGCGAAGCTGATCGAGGACCTGCTCGAAATGAGCCGCATCATCTCGGGCAAGGTGCGGCTCGAGGTGCGACCGGTGCCAATCACGGATGTCGTGGGCGCCGCGATCGACTCGATTCGCGCCGCGGCGGAGGCGAAGGGAATCCACGTCGGCACCGAGTGCGAGTCACCGGACGCGACGGTCGTCGGCGACGGCAGCCGTCTGCAACAGGTGGTCTGGAACCTCCTGTCCAACAGCATCAAGTTCACCCCCCGCGGCGGCCACGTGGGGGTGGCCGTCACCCGGGAGGAATCGTGCGTGAGCGTCACGGTGTCCGACGACGGCGCGGGCATTCGCCCCGAATTCCTGCCGCACGTGTTCGAGCGTTTCCGCCAGGCCGACGCCTCGACGACCCGGCAGCACGGCGGGCTTGGGCTCGGCCTCTCGATCGTCAAGCAACTGGTGGAGTTGCATGGCGGCGAGATCCGTGTGGACAGCCCGGGCGAGGGACGCGGCACGATCTGTACCTTCACACTGCCGCTGGTCGCGGCGCCGGAAGTGGAGACGCCGCTGGAGCCGGCGGCACCCGCCGCCCGAGCGGTGATTCCTCCGGCAGCCGCCTTCGACCTGACCGGCGTGCGGGTGCTCGTGGTCGATGACCAGCCGGACTCCAGCCGGCTGGTGAAACGCGTGCTCGAGGCCCAGCACGGCGAGGTGCACATCGCGCAGTCGATGGACGAGGCCCTGGCCGAGTTCGGCCGCTTCGGACCGCAGGTGTTGCTCAGCGACATCGGCATGCCGCACCACGATGGCTACGAGCTGATCCGCCGGATTCGCGAGCGACCGGACGGTCAGGTGGTGCCCTCCGCGGCACTCACCGCGCTGGCGCGCGGCGAGGATCGAGATCGTGCGCTCGAGGCGGGGTTCAACACCCATCTGCCAAAGCCGGTCGAGCCGTCGGAGTTGATCCGCGTGGTCGCGGAGCTCGCCGGCCGGTCCGTGGCGGGTGAGCGCCGCCAGCAACCGGCGCTCCCGGGGGTGTGAGGCGAGGGTCGCGTGAGAACGTGTTCCGTAGGCGGCGAGCTTGCTCGCGCCGCGATGGGACTCGCGCGATCGGACGCACGCGCCACCCAAACCGCGCCTGCAAGCAGGCGGCCTACGGGCCGATCTCGCCGGGTCCGGCCGCGAGCTCGCTCGCGCCTCATGCCTCCTTCGCCCCCCAATCCGCGCCTGCAAGCAGGCGGCTTACATCGATCTCAGGGCAGCGCGGGGACTTGGCGCGGGCGGCGCCGGTCACCCCACCCGTGTCTGGAACGGGTCGAAGAGCGCCACGGGCGCACCGGTGCCCCACTCGATCCGGTGCCAGTCGATCTCGTACGGCTCGCCGCTGTCGGCGATCCGCCGCATCAGCGTGCTGCGCAACACGGCGCGCGTGCCCTCCGGCGGCCGCATCAGGATGTCGTCGTCGTCGAGTCCGCACGCCCAGGGCCCGCTCAGGTCCGCCAGCGCCAGTCCGAGGCCGCGCGCCGGGTCGATGTGATGATACTCGAGGTCCTGCGCCTGCATCCACGGATCGTGCCAGCGGAGTTTCTCCCGCTGCCGGAACGCTTCGAGGATGTGGAGCTTGGTCACCCAATCGAGGACTCCGACGAGCCGCGCGGGGTCGATCGCCAGCGTCTTCTCGACGTGGGACCAAAGGGCCAGCACGGCATCCGTCTCGGCATCGCGGCCGGCGAAGCGTGCCTGCGCCCGTTTCCGAAACCGCCCGAGCAGCTCGAGCGCATCGACCTCGCCGCCGCGCTGCATCGTCACGCGCCAGGGCGGCCGGAGCCGGCGCGAAAGCCGGCGCAGCGACTCCACCGCGTCCGCCAGGGCCACCGGCGGCAGATCGTCCGCTTCGAGCAGATCAAGCACGAGCCGGGTCGTGCCGATCTTCAGGTAAAGCGCGGCCGGCAGGACATTCGCGTCGCCGTGCAGCAGATGCAGCCGCCGGTAATGTCGCGGGTCGGCGAGCGGTTCATCGCGTGTGTTGATGATCGCCCGGTTGTGCTGCACCCACTCGTAGAACTCGTTCTGGATGAAATCGGCGCGCTGGCTGATCTGAAAATCCGCCCCTTTCCGCGACGGCTCGCCAGGGATGCGTTCCTCCCCCACCCGCCCGCTGCCGGCCAGCAGGATGCGCAGCGAGAGAAACACGATCAGGCTCAGCACATTGGACTGCGAAAGCGGTGCCGTCCGCGGCAGCGAGTAGTTTTCGTGGCACCCGAAGGTTGCGCCGGAATAGTGATCGATGTTGTTCCGGATGAAGTTCACCCGCGACCCGAGCCCGAGCGCCGCGACCGCGTCCCGCAGCAGCCGGTCGCCCGCCCGGTCGTAGCGCACGACGTCCGCGACCGTCGCGCATTCCGGCGTGCAGTACTCCAGGTGGCCCATGTCGATGTACAGCCGGCCGCCGTTGAAGAGGAAGCCGCCGTTGCCCGGCGGCTCGTCCCATGCCCGCTTGTGCCGGTCGACGAGCCCGTACCGCTGTTGTTCGAACACCCAGTCGCGGATCTGCGTGATTACGCGCGGACCGACGTCCTCGAGCAGACAGCCGTATTCCGTTTCCAAACCGAGAATACGGGAAGCGCGGGGCGCCTTTTCATTCACGACAGCTCCGACGGCGCCAGCAAACGGTAATGGGCCTGCCCCGGAGATCGGTGTTCGAGCAACGCACACTCGATCACGCGGCCCTCCGCCGTCGGCGGCGGCGCGTCCCCGGCCTCGTCCGCGGGCGCGGCGAACGGCTTGTCCGCCGTCAGCGCGCGCCACGCGGCGATCGCTCGCCGGCGCACGGTGGCGAGCGGCAGGCCGTCGTTCAGCTGGCCACGCAGCCACTCGGCCGCGGCCGTCTCGTCGGCCGGGCTGGTGTGCACGACCACCACGCCGCGGTCCTCGAACCGGTACGTGCCGTCGAAGCTCACCCGCGCCATCACGTCGGCCGCGGGAGTCGCCCCCACCTCGGCAAACACGCACTCGACCATGATCGGCGCGGACAGGATCTGCTCGAAACTGGTCTTGAGCGCGGGCCCGAGCGAGAAGCTCAGCAGCCGCCGCAGCGTCACGTCCTCCGGCGAGCGGGTGAAGCCCTCGACGTGCGCAGCCTCGATCACCGTCTGCCGGATCCGCTCGATGTCGACCGGATGCCCCAGCGCCGCGAGCGCCAGCCGGTCGTAAATCTCGAACACCTTCGAGTTGCCGCTGCCGACGCCGACGAGCAGGATGCCCTCGGGCCGGGAAAAGGCGAACACGGGCGTGGCGCCCTTGAGCTGGTCACGGATGTATTCCCGGCGGTTCGCCACCGCCTCGAGCCAGCGATAGGGTTCGTCGGTCATCATCGCGCCAGCTCCCCCCAGAATTGCTCCTGCTCGGCGGCGGTGATCGTGCGCACGCCCGTCGCATCCAGGAGTTTCACCGTGGCGAACTCGCCGCGGCCCGGGTCCACCCCGCCCGTCGCGGTGTCGTATTCGGCGGCGGTCATGAGGAGCTGGTTCGCGAGCGCCACCGCCCGCTCCAGCGGCATCCGTCCCGGCTTCGGGTCGCCCCACTGCTCCAGATAATGCAGCACGCTCTTGATGCTGCCGGAGCCGGAGCCCGAGCCGGCGAACTGCGCAGCCTCGAACTGCGCGCCCAGCGGGTCATAGAAATAGATCGAGGGCTGGCCGCCGGCGGTGCCGTCCACCCCCGCGAAGATCGGCGCCACCATCCCGAAACCCTGCAGCGCCGCGGGCACGTTGTTGTGCAGCAGCCGGGCGAGCGCGCGCATCTTCGCCGGCAGGCTCATCGGCTGGAGCTGGCTGCGGCGGAAGAAGTCGAACGAGGTCTGGAGCGTCCGCGCCATCTCCATCGCGATCGCGGGGCTGCCGGCGATCCCCATCAGCGAATGCCGGTCGAGCTCCAGGATCTTCTCCGTGCGGTCCGAGAAGACGGTGTTGCCCGCGGTCGCGCGGTGGTCCCCCGCCACGATCACGCCGACCGCGCAGTGAAACGCGAAAACGGTGGTCGCCTCGAGCCGCGGCGCGCCGGCCGGACCGGCCGTCGCCGCGGCAAACGGGCTTTTCGGCAGCAGCGCGAGAAAGTCGCCGTTCATTCCCCCGTGCGCTGACGGTAGCGACGCGCCTGCTCGGGATCGACTTTCCGCATGCGTTTCAGCAGATCATCGGTATTCGGCTTCTCGATTCGCGGTTCCTTGGGCCCGTCGCCGCCCCCGCCCGGACCGGGCGCAGGCATGACGGGGCGTGGTTTCTGGATCGTGTCTGGCATCTTGATTCCTCCTCGTTGTCGCGGGCGTTGGTGGTGCGAGCATGCGTCGGCTAGACTGGTTTTGCAAACGGCAGGGCGAGCAAATCCGCGGGACTGCGGGCGGACGCGAGCGCCGCGCAGCCCTTCGCGATCAGCTCCGGCGAAAACACGTCGCTGAGATCGATCTCGACGCGGCCGCTCTTGTCGCGCAGGAGCACGCCGTCCCATTGCGTCGACTCCACGAGGTTGCCGAATTTTTCGATGCAGCCGCCGCGCAGCGCCGCGCGCGTCGTCGGCGGCGGGCGCAACCCGTGGCCCGTGATGTCCTTCAGCGCATACGGCAGCCGCAGGCCGCCGCCGTCGAGCAGCCCGTGGTACAGGCCCTGCGTCCGGTCGAGCAGATGATAGGACAGGTCGAGGCTCCGCAGCCACGGATCCTCCGGCGACAGTTTCTCGTCCTGCCGAAAACGCTCGATCAGCCGGTACTTCGCGGCCCAGTCGAGGCGGTCCGCGGTGCTCAGCGGGTCGCGGTCGAGATCGTCCAGCACCTCGCTCCAGGCATTCAGCACCGCCAGCCACTCCGGCTCCAGCGGCATGGCGTGCTCCCGCACGAGCTCGACATACACCCGCTGCACGTCGACCGCGCTGATCCAGCCGCCCCGGGCCAGCGGCACGCGCCACTTCCATTCCGTGTCGCGCGAGATCGCCGTCAGCGCGCCGATCGGATCCGCGAGCCGCGGGATCCGGTCGGGCGAGGCGCCGCTGGCGAACGCCTGCAGGACGAGCGCCGTCGTGCCGATCTTCAGGTAGGTCGCGAAGAGCGACAGGTTGGCGTCACCGACGATGACGTGGAACCGGCGGTATTTCTCCGGGTTCGCATGCGGCTCGTCGCGCGTGTTGATCAGCGGCCGCCCCCGCATCGTCTCCACCCCCTGCAGCGCCCGGAAGAAATCGCTCCGCTGCGAAATCTGAAACCCCGGCTGGAGAAACTGGTCCTCCGATTCCCAGCCGTACTTGCCCGCGCCGCAGTAGATCTGGCGCGTGGCCAGGAACGACTGCATGCCCTCGGCCAGCCGCAGCCAGGGCAGCACCCGCGGCAGCAGGTAGTTTTCATGGCACCCGTAGGTGTGTCCGAGAAAATCGGTGTTGTTCTTGTACAGCCGCACCGGGTTGTCCGAGGCGCCCGTCGCCGCCTCCGCGCAGTCCATCAGCAGCGCGTCGCCCGCCCAGTCCTGCTGGAGAATCTCGCGCGGGGTGCTGCATTCCGGCGTGCAGTACTCCGGATGGGAGTGATCGTTGTAGAACCGGGCGCCGTTCCGCAGGACGAGATCGCTCTTCAACTCGGTGAAGCTGAGCGCGCGGGTGGCGTCCTGGGCGAAATAGTTCGCCTCGTCCGCGTCCTGCTGAAGTTCCTTCACCCGGAAGCCGCGGGCATCCTGGTGCGGGTCCTCGCGGCGATAATCCCAGCGATCCCGGACTCCCGGCGCCCGCGTGCTGCGCACGACCGCGATCGCCTCCGCCACCACGTCGATGTCCTCAGGTCGCTCCCGGGAGATGCCGAATTCCGTTTCGAGGCCGAATTGGATTTCCATGGTTGAGGCGCGGCGGGCGGTGGCGGTTGCTGCCGGACTAAACGACCCCCGCGGCGGATCGTAGTTCGATGCGCGGGGGCCGGTACGGAGCGAGGCGAACGACGTTGTCGGGGTCGAAATCCGTCAGCTTGAGCCAGTCCTCGGTAATGTCCGTGGGCGGGAACAGGTCGTTCTCCCGGTACTCCTTCTCCAGCGCCTCCAGCAGGTCGGCCCGCGTGATCGGCGACTCCTCCTGCGCGACGATGGACCGCCCGATCGCGAGTTCCTTCGCCCGCTCGACGATGCCGGCGACGATCGCGCCGCTCGCGAGGTCGCCCCGGTAGAGCTGCTCGCGACGGCCGCTGCGATACGTGACTTCGAGAAAACGATTTTCCTCCGACTTCGAGTAATGGGCCGCGCTGATCGCCTCGATCAACGCCGCCCGCGGCTCCGCCAGCGGCAGATCGTCGGTCAGGTAGATGCCGTAGATTTCGCGGGCCGCGTCGGCGTCCGGCCGCCGGACGCGAATCTTGCGGTCGATGCGGCCGGGCCGGAGGATCGCCGGGTCGATGAGATCCGCGCGATTCGACGCCAGGATCACCACCACGTTCTGCAGCGCCTCGAGCCCGTCCATCTCGGCGCAGAACATCGGCACCACCGTCGAAAGGATGTTCGTGCCGCCGCGCATCACCCGGCGCGTGCCGAGGATCGACTCGGCCTCGTCGATGAAGAGGAAGGCCAGGTGCCCCTCGGCGGCTTTCTCGCGGCACTGGACGAACAGATCGCGGACCTGCCGCTCCGACTCGCCCAGCCACATGTTGAGAATTTCCGGGCCCTTGATGCTCAGGAAAAACTCCGGCCGGTCGATGCCCGTCGCCTCGCGCAGCTGCACGCGCAGGTTGTGCGCCGTCGCCTTGCCGAGCAGCGTCTTGCCGCAGCCCGGCGGGCCGTAAAGGAGAAAGCCCTTCGGCACGCTGTGCTTGAACCGGCGGAACAGATCCGGGTGCAGCAGCGGCCACTCGATCGACTCGCGAATCGCGCGCACCGCCTCGATCTGCCCGCCGATCGCGCTCCACGGCAGCGCCTCGACCGTCGTCAGGGTGCGGTCCAGCCGCTTGCCCGTGCCGATGATCTCGACCGCGACCCGCTGGTTGGCGTCGAGGCGGACCTCGGTGCCGGGCTTCAGCACCTCCTTCGCGATCGCGGTCGAACGCACCACGACCGCATCGGTGATGCCCGCGTCCTGGCCGACGCGCAGCCGACCGTCCGGAAGCAGCTCGGCGATCTTCACCACCGGTCCGTTCTTATCCAGACCGAACGCGTCGGTGACGGCGAACGCCTCGTTCAGCAGCACGCGCGTGCCGGTCTCGAGCGCCACGTCCGGCAGCCGCGGATCGACGTTGCACACGTAATCCGTTCCGCCGGCGCAGACCAGCGCGCGCTCCTCCCCGATCCGCTGCACCAGTGTCCCGAGCCGCAGGGCCGGTGAGCGCAGTTTTTCGACCGCGACCGTGAGCTGTTCCACGGCGGTGCGCGCCTCTTCCTGCACCTCCTCGAGTTCCTTCACGCGATTGCGCAGGAGGCACGCGTCCCCGTTCTCGACGCCGATGTGCCGCAGCCGCAGGATCAGCGCGTCGCACAGCTGCAGCGCCGACAGATGTTCGAAGCCGAAGGGCGTCCCGATCGGTGTCTCGGGCCGCTCCGATTTTCTCTCCCCTCCCGGTGGTTGTTTCTTTTCCGATCGTGCCACGCGCCATCAAAGCATGACGTGCGCCTCTCTGCAAATGGGGTGGAAAAAACAATGCGGCTTGTACCACTCCCGCGGGCACAACCGCGGAAATCAACCGCCGCGCGCGCCGGCACGGCGCGACTTTCCGCACCCCGCGCGGGGCTGTCGACGACCGGGTGGCGTCACTCGTGCGGTCGCCCCGCGCCATCTTTTGGAGGAGCCCTGCGCGCTCCCTTCGACCCGATCCCATCCCCGTCGAGCGTGCGTAGGCCATGACCCGGGAAAAACTGACCCGCGACCGCCGGACCCGCTTGGTGCCGCCGCCGCGGCATGTTCCCGCCACCTGAAGAAAACGCCGCGAGTCGCAGGGTGGAGGGACCGGCTCCGTCCGGTCCGCGAACGTCGCTCGACACTCGCGGACGACACGGAGGTCGTCCCTCCACTGATGGCAACGCCCGCACGACTTCGAGGGCGTCCCTCCACCGGCTGACGGTCTCACTGCCGAACCGAGACGGCACGCCGTCCGCCCTCCTCCTCACTTCGCCGGGGCGACGAGGACGCAACCGGCGGCGGCGAGACCAAGCGGAACCGTGCGACCGCCCGCCAGCTTCAGCGTCACGAGGCCTCCGGCCAGATTGCGGTCGATCACGCGGACCTCCGCGCCCGGCGTGAGGCCGCTCTGCTCCGCGAAGCGCAAAAACTCGCTCGACTGATCGGTGACACGGGCCACGCGCAGTGGCGTTGCGACCGCGCAGGTGGCGATCGTCGCGTAGACCTGGGTGGCCAGCCGGCCACGGGCGCTCGGGATCGGATCGCCGTGCGGGTCGGCTGCGGGATGGCCGAGCAAGGCGTCGAGCCGGTCCAGCACCGCGTCCGAGATGGCATGCTCGAGCCGCTCCGCCTCGGTATCCACCGCCGCCCAGTCCATCTTCAGCACGTTGACGAGGAACGTCTCGACGAGCCGGTGCTTGCGGACGACGTTCAGCGCCAGCCGCCGGCCTTCGGCGGTCAGGCGCACGCCCTGCCGGAGCTGATGTTCCACCAGCCCCTCGTCGGCCAGCGTCTTGACCATGGTGGTGACCGTGCCGGGCACGACCGCCAGGGCCGCGGCGAGATCGCCCATCGAGACCAGGTCCTCCGCGCCTTCGGACAGAAGGAGGATCTGCTTGAGATAGTCTTCGGCCGTGCTGCTCGCCATTGCGGGGAAAAGCATGGGAACGGGGTTCTTTGAAGCAACCATGGAATCAATTTGACAGGTCAAAACGGCCGCTTTGAATAAGCGGCTAGCCATGCCGCCGGTCCTTCCATTCAGGCGCGAGTCGCCCGACCGTTTTCTCCCGGAAAGCACGCCATGAGCGAAGCCGGCAAGGCCTCGGGAGGGCCTGACCCGGTGGCCGGCGCGGCCGCCGAACGCCCGCCGGCGGGCAGCCTTTCGCTCGAGGGGCTGCATGGCAGCGTGGCGATTCCGCCGATGCGGGCGGGGTTTTGGGCCCAGTGGCGGGCGTATGTCGGGCCGGCGGTTCTCGTCAGCGTGGGCTACATGGACCCGGGCAACTGGGGCACGGATCTTCAGGGCGGCGCGCAATTCAAGTACGGACTGCTCTGGGTCGTCGGCCTCGCGAGCCTGATGGCGATCTTCCTGCAGGTGATTTCGGCCCGGCTCGGCGTGGCGACGGGCAAGGACCTCGCCCAATGCTGCCGCGACTGGTACCCGGCCTGGACCCGCTGGCCAAACTGGATCGCGATGGAGATCGCGATCGGCATGACCGATTTGGCCGAGTCCCTAGGGAGCGCCGTCGCGCTGAATCTGCTCTTTCACATCCCCATGCAATGGGCGATCATCATCACGGCGTTCGACGTATTGCTCCTCCTGGCGCTGCAGGGATTTGGGATGCGGCTGATCGAGGCGGTGGTCGCCGTGTTCGTGCTGACCATTGCGGTCTGTTATACGGTTGAAATCTTCGGATTCGCACAGACCAGGCCTGACTTTCTGGAAATGGGAAGCGCCATGGTCCGTCCCGACTTCGCCCAGGCCGGAATGCTCGTAGTGGCGATCGGCATGATCGGCGCAACCGTCATGCCCCACAACCTGTTCCTTCACACGGCCCTGGTTCAGACCCGCCAGTTGCAGCGCGACGAGCCGTCCATTCGCCGGGCGGTCCGCTTCAACACGATCGACACCACCGCGGCGCTGACCATCGCGTTTTTCGTGAATGCGGCGATCCTGGTGCTGGCGGCGATCGTGTTCTACGGAAAAACCAGCGTTACCGTCGCCGGCGGCGAAGTAGTCAGCTTCAATCCGGATAGCGATTGGATTAGAATCGCTCACCTGACCTTGGCTCCCTTGCTGGGGACGACACTGGCCAGCACCCTTTTCGCGGTTGCTTTGCTCGCCAGCGGCCAGAGCAGCACGATCACCGGCACGATCGCCGGCCAGGTGGTGATGGAAGGTTTCATGCACTGGCGAATCCGCCCCTGGGTGCGGCGGCTGATCACCCGCATCTTCGCGATCGTGCCGGCGATCTGGATCATCAGCGTGCGCGGCAACGGCAGCGTGACCGACCTGGTCAATCTCAGCCAGGTCGTCCTTTGCCTGGAATTGCCATTCGCCATGTTTCCGCTGTTGCACTTCACCAGTTCGCGCAAGCGGATGGGTCGGTGGCGAAACGGCTGGTTTCTGTTGCTCACCGGCTGGGGCAGCGCAATCCTCATTACCGTCATGGACATCTACAGTCTTCCCGATGCGCTCAGAGAAGCATGGGCGGTCATTGCGGGCCGCTGAGGCACACGGTACGATGTACGACAAGATCCTCGTGACCCTGGATGCGACTCCGACCGACCGCGCGATCCTCGATCACGTGAAGAGCCTGGCGACGACCATGCACAGCCGGATCGTGTTCCTGCACGTGGCCGACGGCTGGGCGGCACGCACGTTTGGCTCCGACGCGGTCAGTCCTGAAATCGTCGAAGATCGCCGCTACCTGGAGGCGGTCCGGGCCGAGTTCCGGGCCGCGGGCATCGAGAGTGAGGCCGAACTGGCATTTGGAGAGCCGGCGCGGGAAATCCTCAAATGGATCGACCGCGAAGGGTGCGATCTCGTCGCGATGAGCACGCATGGGCACCGCTTCATCGGCGACCTGATCCTGGGATCGACCTCGCGGCGGGTCCGTCACGACATCTCGGTCCCGATCCTGTTGCTCAAAGCACCGTGATACGAAGCGAAGGTCGCGCGCTGCCGGCGCCGCGTCCGGCTCCATTCCGGCGACTCTGCTGAGTACACCGCAGAATCGAGTCGCCGCATGGCGTCGACCTCATCACGCGGACGCCAGGCCAGCTGAGGCGTGGCGAAAACCTGCATGAACCGCCGCGCCCGGAGAACCAACCGGCCAGGTTTTCGGCCAGTGCGCGGCGAACCAGGCGACGACCACGGCTTCGCTGACCCTGTCGACGCGGTAAATCGTATCCGCTCGCGTCACGGCGACGGGCTGGGCAAATCCGGCAAGCCCCGACGTTCGGGCCGCGGCCAGAAGGTCCCGAATCGTGCGGTGGAGAAGGCAAATCAGCCCGCGGGCGCGGTCGAGTTGCGCGGTCGTCATCCGACCAGCCAAGCAGAGCCCCGCCGCGGTTGGCGAAACTTCCCTCGCCCCCGCGCTCACCACGGTCGCGCGAGCGCCGTCGCCCGTCTCCCGCCCGTGTTTTGCACCACGAGGGTTCCCCTGAACCCCGGCTCCGGGCGGATTGCTCGAACGGAATGCACGCCGCCCGCAATTTGCACGACAAATCACCCCCGCGGACGGCCCCCGCCGAACCGGCCTAAAAGTTTAAATCCTGGAGTTGAAGCCCGTTACCGAATCGGGGTCGGCCGTGGCACGATCCGAGGTAAGGGGGTACCGCTTTGCAACACACCTCCCTTCCTTCCATGCCAGCCTCCCACACCCACACTCCCGTCAAAGCAGCCGTCCGTGCCCCCGCCACGGAGAACCTCCGCCGCGCCACGCCCGATGCCGCCATCGACGACGCTCTCGTCCGCCGTTTTGCCGACGGCGACGAGTCTGCGTTCGTCGAGATCATGGAGCGCTATCGCGGCAAGATCTTCACCGTCACGCTCGGTTTGCTCCGCAATCATGCGGACGCCGAGGAGATCACCCAGGACACCTTCATCCGGGCTCATCGCGGCCTGGCGAATTTCCGCGGCGACTCTTCCCTGGCGACCTGGCTGTACCGGATCGCGGTCAATCTGGCGCGCAACCGGTACTGGTACTTCTTCCGTCGCCGCCGGCAGGACTCGCTCTCGCTCGACTGTGCATTGAGCGAGGACAGCGCCGCGACCTTCGCGGACCTCGTCGCCGACGTCGTGCAGGACCCCGCGCAGGAGACCGTGGCGGGCGAGTTCTCGACGCTCGTGGACCTGTGCATGGAAAAGCTCGACTCGCGGCATCGCGAGATCCTGACGCTGCGCAATGTGCTCAACCGGTCGTACGAGGAAATCGCCGCCACGCTCGGCATCAACGTGGGCACGGTGAAGAGCCGGATCGCCCGCGCCCGCGAAAATCTGCGGACGCTGCTGGCCGAGGCCTGCCCGGAGTTCGCTCCCGGCGCCGCCCCCGGCGAGTGGTTCCTCCCCTCTCGCGCGACGTACGGACGCCCCGCGATCGCCTGCGCCTGAAGTTTCCTGAATCACGCTCCGGCCCATTTCATCCGGAGCGAAACCCGCGCCGCGGCCTCGACCGCGGCGCGTTTGCGTACCGGGACCGGCTACCGGCGCAGGCCGAGAAACGCCGCGAGTTCCCCGACCGCCGGCGCGACCCGGTGCCCGCGGCGCACCCGGCGGGAGACGATCGCGAGCCGGCGGGTGGCGCGGTCCGCCTTCGGATCGACATGCCCGACGATCTCCGTGCCGGCCAGGATCGGCAGCGCATAGTGGCCGCGGACGCGCTTGTGCGCCGGCGTGTACGCCTCCCACACGTAGTCGAAATTCCACAACGTGCGCGTCACCCTTCGCTCGTAGATCAGCGGATCCAGCGGCGCGAGCAGCCGGACGGGCTCGGGACCGGCAACCTCCTCCGCCCGCTCGAGCAGCGGTTCGTCCGACCGGAGAACGTACAGGGGCGGACAGCCCTCGACGCGCACGGCACGGACCAGATCCTCGACGAGAGGCAGTTCGTCCCGCTTCAACGTCGTCAGCCGGCGCTGGCGGAGTTTCGTCAAAACGAGCCAGCGCGCCGTCTCGGCTGCGTCGGGCTCCGACACCGCGAGCAAGGCGGCCGGCAGCACCCGCGATGGCAGGTCGTACTGCCGGCGATGGTTCTCGCGCCGTGAAATCAGGACGCGCCCGTGAAAGAACAGCTTCTGCATCGTGCTTTTCGCCAGGCTGGCGGCGCCCCAGATGCTCCGGCCTTTTCGCTCGTCGGCGATATCCTCGGACGACAGCGGTCCGCGTTCCTGGAGTTCCCCGAGGATGTGCCCGGCCAGCTCGCGTTCGCGCGCCGTCAATCGTCCCGACCATGCGCCGCTGCGGCGGGCCCGCGCCTTCATCGCGGTCAGCAGGTGCGGCCATGCCGCCACCGGAAACGCGACCAGGATCGACGCGCCCGGCAGGTGGTGCTCGAAGGCCCGGCGCTGCTCCGGCGGCACCGGCTCGGCCTCGCCATGCAAATGCCGCATCAGGCCGCCTTCGCGGTACCCGGCCACGCGGTTGCGGAGAATCAGATCGTGCATCCGCCCGCAAACGTTCACCGGATCGATCTGCACGTAGCCGAGGTGCTCCAGCGCCGCATCGACGTCACTGGCCGGCTCATCCAGGAGGAGCGCGCGGCGCGCAAACCGGCGTGCCGCCACGGGCAGGAGTTCACGAACGGCGGACGACATGCCCTTCGACACTGCGCGTCCTGCCATGCGGCGCCAGCCCACAAAGGCCGGACCGACGCCCGGATCGGCACGGCCACGTCCCCGGGAACCCGCGCCGTCGGAATGCCGGAGGCAGGTTGGCGGTTTGACCCGCGGTTCGGCCACGCGCGAAGTCCCGTCGCCAAAACCGCACCTTCCGCCCTCGCCTCGCGCCGGCGAAAACGATGATGAGTGCGAGCACGACGACCGCGAACCTGCCCACCTGCTCCACTGCCCTGGCGAAACGAATCCGCCGGCTGGTTTTGGCGTGTGTTCCCGCCCGGCGGAGGACTAACTCTGCGCGCTCATGCCGATGGCCTCCGATGAACTTGCCGCACAGCTGAAACGCACGTTCGGCTACGCCAGTTTCCGTCCGCTCCAGCGCGAAATCATCGCAGCCACGCTCGGCGGACGGGACGTCTTTGCGCTGCTGCCCACCGGCGGGGGCAAGTCGCTTTGCTTCCAGCTGCCTGCCCTGGTCAGACCGGGACTGACGGTCGTTGTCTCGCCGCTGATCGCGCTGATGAAGGACCAGGTGGACCAGCTCCAGGCCAGCGGCGTCGCGGCCACGTTCTTGAACTCGTCGCTCGATGGAGACGAGGCGCGGACCCGCCTGCGCGGACTGCACCGCGGGGAGTACAAGCTGCTGTACGCTGCGCCCGAGCGCCTGATGCTCGACGGCTGGAAGGACAACCTGCAGAACTGGAACGTCGCCTGCCTCGCGATCGACGAGGCCCATTGCATCTCGGAATGGGGTCACGACTTTCGTCCCGAATACCGCCAGCTCGCCAAGCTGCGCGCGCATTTGCCCGGCGTGCCGGTGATGGCGCTCACGGCCACGGCGACCGATCGCGTGCGCCAGGACATCGTCACCCATCTGCGGCTCCGGGAGCCGGCGGTGTTTGTTGCCAGTTTCAACCGCCCCAACCTGACCTACCGCGTGGTCGCAAAGGACCAGCCGCTGAAGCAGATCGTCGATTTCATCCGCCGGCGCGAAGACGAAAGCGGGATCGTCTACTGCGCCAGCCGGGCCGCCGCCGAGCGGGTCGCGGAAGCCCTGGCCGGCCGCGGCTTTTCCGCGCGCCCCTACCACGCGGGCCTCTCGGCGGAGGAGCGATCGCGGCATCAGGACGAGTTCCTGCGCGACGACGTGCGGATCATCTGCGCCACGATCGCCTTCGGGATGGGCATCAACAAGCCCAACGTGCGCTGGGTGATTCACCACGACCTGCCAAAAAACATCGAGGGATACTACCAGGAGACGGGGCGGGCCGGGCGCGACGGACTCCCGGCCGAGTGCCTGCTCCTGTTCAGTCCCGGCGATATCGCCAAGCAGACCCACTTCCTCGACGAGATCACGGACGAACGCGAACAACAGGTGGCGCGGGCGCAGCTGCGGCAGATCGTCCATTATGCCGAAAGCGCCGGCTGCCGGCGGGTCGAGCTGCTCGGCTATTTCGGCGAAGTCTTCCCGGTCGATCGCTGCGCCGCCTGCGACAACTGCCTCGAGCCCCGCGAAACCTACGACGGCACGGTGCTCGCCCAGAAGTTTCTCTCCTGCGTCTATCGCGTCGTCCAAAACAGCCGGTTTGGCGTGGGCATGAACCACATTGCGGAAATCCTCACCGGCGCGGAGACGGAGAAGATCCGCCGCTGGAACCATGACCGGCTGACGACCTACGGCATCGGCCGGGAGCTGTCGCGCCCCCAGTGGGCGGCGGTGGGCCGCGAACTCATGCGGCTCGGTCACGTCGCGGTCGCGGAGGGCGAATACGCCACGCTGGAACTGACGCGCGCCGGTCTCGCGGTCCTCGTGAACCGGACGCCGGTGACGCTGACGAAGCCGATGGAGCTGCCGCGGGCGAAGCGCGTGGTGCGACGCGAGGGCGAGATCGCCTGCGACGAAATCCTGTTTGCACAATTGCGCGCCTTGCGGAAGCGGCTGGCCGATGAGCGCAAGGTGCCCGCGTACGTCGTGTTCGGCGATGCCACGTTGCGCGCGATGGCGCGGCATTATCCCGCCACCGAGGACGCGATGGAGGGCATTCCGGGAATGGGAGAAAAGAAACGCGCCGCGTTCGGCGCGCTCTTTGCGTCAGAGATCGCCGGATACCTCGCGAGTCATTCGCGTCAGGCATTCGACTGACGGCTCACCTTCATCCGCCCTTCACCCAAACCGCGCCTGCAAGCAGGCGGCCTACACCTGCCCGCCGGCGCGACGCCGGCCCGATAGGGCCGCGAGCTTGCTCGCGCCCAACCGCTCCGCCCGCTCGGCGTGAAGGCTGCTCGGCGTACCCGCCATCACACCACCGGTCGCCGCCGATAATATACGAGTCCCGGCATCGCGAGGCCGAGCGCGAGTGCGGCGATGATGAACGAGGCGCGGAGCCCCGAGTTGATCGCCAGGGTCAACAGCTCCTGGCTGGCGCCGCGCTCGAAGATTTGCTGGATCGTGATCAGCGCGGTGAACAGCGGCACGCCCGGGATCATCGGAATGACGGCCGCGACGGTGAAAACCTTCGGATGCGCCCGCAGCCGCTGGGCCCACCAGACCCCGATGAAGCTGATCACCGATGCCGCGATCAACGTCGCCAGTTCGATCGGGACACCGGCGCGCAGCAGCAGAAAACGCAGTCCATGCGCGATCGCTCCCAGCGCCGCGCAGTTGCGCAGCACGGGCGCCGGGACGTTGAACAGCATCCCGAACCCGACGGCGGGAATCGCCGCCAGCACCATGTCGACGACGAGATCGAGCGCGATCACGACAACCACCCCCAGACTTTCCACAGGCTCATCGCCGCGACGATCCCGGCACAGGTCGCCGCCGAGAGCAGGAGCGCAAACATGCCGCGGGAAATGCCCGTGTTGATGTAGCCCTTGACCATGTCCGAGACCGAGTTGATGAGCGGATAGCCGGGAACCAGCAGCAGGACGCTCGCCGCCATCGCGGCCTTCGGCGTCGCGCTGATGTCGTAGATGAATCCGATCACCGTGATCGAGGTGGCCACGAAGGCGGTGGCGGCAAAGACGATCAGCGGGCTGAAGTGGCGGTGAGCCAATTGCTGGCGCGCCGCCATCGCGACGCTGCTGGCCACCGCGACCAGCCCGCACGCCGCCCAGTCCGCGTGATTCAGCCGGGCGAAACTGGCGCAGGAGAGCCCGACGATCACCGCCACGAGCCAGCGCGGATAGTGCAGCGGCTGGATCGCGAACAGCCGCTCCCGGTAGGCCACGCGATCCAGCCGGCCGGCCTCGGTCTCCAGCACGAGCCGCTGCACCTCCATCACGACGTGCATGTTGATGCCCCGGTCCTCGTTGCGCCGCACCGTCGTCTTGCTGCGTCCGCGAATCCGGACGGCGACCGTGACCGCGCTCGCCATCAGCGCCACCTCGACCCGCTCGGCCCCGAGCGCCAGCCCGACGCGGCGGGCGAGCGATTCGACGAGCGCGCTTTCCGCGCCGTGCTGGAGCAGACGCAGCGCGGTTTCCGCGCAGAGCGGCGCTATGTCCAGCGGTTGAGGATCGGGAAGTGGCGTGGAACTCACGAGGTGCCGGCGACGGCGATGCGAATGCAGACGGTCAGGGCTCCCGCCGCAATCCTTTCGACGCAGGAGCGGGTTCGCCCGATTCGGAATTCGCTCAGAATTTCCAGGTGGCGCTGGCGAACGCCCGGGATCCCAGTGCCGGATACCCGTTCACCTCCTCGTAATGCTCGTTCAGGAGATTCTCGAACCGGAGCTTCAACTCCAGCCGTGCGGTCGCTTTCCACGCCGCGTACAGCCGCACCACCGTGTAATCCTCGCCCGCGATCGGCAGGAACGTGGCCGCATCCACGTCGCGCCGGTCGGCGACGAACCCGACGCCGGAGCCGGCACTCACGCCGTGGCCGAAGTCGTGCCAGACGTCCGCGTTGAACAGGTGCCGCGGCCGCCGAAGGAGCCGCGTCCCATCCGTCAGGTTCCGCGCGTCCAGGTACGTGTAGGCCACACTGGCCTCGATCCCCGCCGGCAGGGTCGTGCGGGCCGAGAGTTCGACCCCCCGCGTCTCCGCGCGCTGGATATTTTCGACACTGCTGAAGTCCGGCGTGCTGGTGATCAGATCCGAGTAGCGGGTGTCGAACCACGTGGCACTCAGGGTGCCCCGGTTGGCCGGGAGGTAGTAGTCCACGCCGGCGTCCCACGCATGGTTGCGCTCGGGATCCAGCGTGGGATTGCCATGATAATAGGCGCTCTGGCCGTACAGGTCCAGGAAGCTCGGCGCGCGGAACCCGGTGCCGTAGCTGGTCCGCAGCTTGAGCGTCTTCGGCACCGGCAGCCATGCCGCCGTCACCCGACCGGTGGTCGCCCGCCCGAAGGTGTCGAAGTCGTCGTTGCGCAGCCCGGCGGTGAGAAAGACGTCGTCGACGGGCGAATACTCGTCCTCCGCGAACACCGCCCAGAGGCTTTCCTTCCGGTTGATGTTCCCGAAACCGGTGTTGCGCGTCTGGCTCGCCTCCGCCGTCAGGCCGGCGGTGATCCGGTGCCGCTCCAGCCCCGTGAACGTGCTCTGCCCGTCCAGCACCGCCCGGCGGTTGGTCACCACGGTCTCCTGGTCCGGCGAGAAGTACGGCGGGTTCGGCGCGGGATTGTTCGACACCAGCCGGCGGTTCTGGCCGCCGAGCAGCAGATGGGTGCTCCACGCGTCCGCCAGTTTCACATCGGCGAACGCCGTCGCCAGCAGGTTGTCCTCGGTCTCGGTGTTGTTCGGATCGTTGGTGAAACGGTCGCCCGGGTCCGCGTACCGGCCGTGGAACCAGCGCACCGTTTCGCCCACCGCCACGCGTTCATTCACCTGCTGGTCGAGGCGCAGCGCCAGGTTCGCGCTCGCGAAGGAGTTGTTCGGCCGTTCGTTGTCGGTCCGTCCGCCCTCGGCCGAAATCGAGTAGGCATACGGCCCCCGCGCCCCCTGCGCGCTGACGACTCCGTCCACCGTGCCGAACGAGCCGGCTTCCAGCATCACGCTTTCGCTGGGCTCTCCCCGGCCGCGTCCGGCGCGCACCGAAATCACCCCGCCCATGGCTTCGCTGCCGTACAGGGTGCTCTGCGGACCGTGCGCGATTTCGAGGCGGTCGAAGGCGCCGAGCGACGCGCCACCGAGGAACAGCTGGTAGTCCGCGTTCGGATCGTTCAGCCGCATGCCGTCGACGAGGAACAGCGTCTGGTTGGAATTGGCCCCGCGCAGAAACAGCGAGGTGCCGGCGCCGGGCGCGCCGGACGCGAACTGCGGCGCACCCGCCACCCCGTCGAGCGCACCGGAGAGCGAGCCGATCTGCCGGCGCGCCAGTTCGTCGGCGCTGAGGAAGTCGACCGCGGTGCCCAGCGTCTGCGGGGCGACCGGTGTCCGGGTCGCAGTCGTGACGAGCGGCTCGAGCACCTCGGGCGCGGCATCCTGCGCGCGGCCCGCGGCGAAAGCCGCGGCGCCGCTGATGAGAACGAGAATCCGCCGCGGGGAACGCGGCAGCGATGGGATCTTCATGGAGGTCTGCTGCTGGACTGGGCAAGAGCAGACACCCCGCCCGGATTCGGGAAGTGCGGCCACTCTCACGCTTCATATTTGCGATGAAGTTTTCGCGAGCGACGTGCGCAAAAGAATCACGTCGAACGCGTGAGCACCCCGGGTCGGATGTTCGGACTCCGCATTTCCCGCCGGCGTGAGCCAGCCACCTCCCCCCTCGCCTTCACCTCCGGAAAAAACCGGAGACTGGCGTTTCGTGCGTCGCCGCACGACAGAGGTTTGGTTTGATGCGTTACCGCAGCGCAACTGTGGCCGGATTTCACGGCCTTTCCCGTTGCCCGGAATGGAATCGAAAGAACGGCGCCGAATCGATGCGGTGCCGGCACGCGGCGCAAGCCCGATTTGCGCGCCGGCACTGCCGCCACCGCCGCGGACTCCACGCGCGTCGGGCTGAAAATGGCAGATCGGCCGCTCGACGGATCGTCCCCGCCGGGCAGCCCGCCAGAATCTCCACCCCGGGGGAAACCGGATGGCCAAACAATGTATCAACGGATCCGGATGCGTTAATATGTTTCTTGCTTTGCCGCGGACCGCCGCTACGGTGCGGGCATGAGCCCACTCTCCCTTTCCCCGCGCCAGCGCTCCGCCGAGGGGGATCTTCGCGCCTTGCTCGCTTCGCGCGTCGCCATTCTCGAGGGGCCGAAGGGTACGATGATCCAGGCGCACGGACTGTCCGAGGCCGATTTCCGCGGCGGGCGGTTTGCGGCGCATCCGCGCGACCTGAGGGGCGACAACGACATTCTCAACCTGACGCGGCCGGATCTCGTGGAGGAGGTGCACCGGGCGTATGTCCGCGCCGGAGCCGACATCGTCGCCACGAACACCTTCAACGGCACGCGGATCTCCCAGTCCGACTACGCGCAGGAGCCGGCCGTGCCGGAGATCAACCGCACGGCCGCCGAAATCTGCGGGCGGGCGGCGCAATGGGGCGAGGCGGAGTTCGGGCGCCGCATCTTCGTGGCGGGCGCGATCGGGCCGACCAACCGCACGCTGTCGCTCTCGCCGGACGTCAACCGGCCGGACTACCGGGCGGTCACCTTCGATGAAGTCGTCGCCGCGTATTACGAGCAGGCCCGCGGCCTCGTCGAGGGCGGGGCCGAGTTGCTGCTGGTCGAAACGATTTTCGACACGCTCAACGCCAAGGCGGCGATCTTCGCGATCCAGCAGTTGTTCGACGAGCTCGGCGCGACCCTGCCGCTGTCGATTTCCGTCACGATCACGGACGCCTCCGGCCGCACGCTCTCCGGCCAGACCGTGGGCGCCTTCTATCACACCATCCGCCACGCCAACCCCTTCTCGGTGGGCATCAACTGCGCGCTCGGTGGCGCGCAGATGCGTCCGTACATCGAGGAGCTCGCGCGCGTCGCCGAGTGCTACGTGAGCTGCTACCCGAATGCCGGATTGCCGAACGCCTTCGGCGGCTACGACGAGCATCCGTGCGACATGGCGCACGTGCTCGGCGAATTCGCCGCGAACGGCTGGCTGAACATTGTCGGGGGCTGCTGTGGCTCCACGCCCGACCACATCGCCGCGATCGCCGAGGCGGTGCGCGGCGCGCCCCCGCGACCGCTGCCGGAAAGGCTGCACGAACTCCGGCTCAGTGGACTCGAGGCCTTGAGCGTCGACTGAGCCGTCGCCCCCGCTTTCCGTGCCCGTCCCCGCCACCGCGGGCGCGGGTCACGCGGGAGCCGGGGAACGCGCATGATCACCCGAACGATCCGACCGCATGTCGACCTCCTCCACTCCCCCCGCCCGCTCCGGCTCCAGCTTTCTGGTCATCGGAGAACGCACCAACATCACCGGCTCGCCGAAGTTCGCGAAGGCGCTCAAGGCCGGGGATTGGGACGCCTGTCTCGCCATCGCGAAGCAGCAGATCGAGAACGGCGCGAACGTGATCGACATCAACGTCGACGAGGCGCTGATCGACGGCGAGGCGACGATGACGAAGTTCCTGAACCTGATCGCCGCCGAACCCGACATCGCCCGGGTTCCGGTGATGGTCGACTCGTCGAAATGGTCGGTGCTCGAGGCGGGGCTGAAATGCCTTCAGGGCAAGGGCATCGTGAACTCGATCTCGCTCAAGGACGGCGAGGCCGAGTTCCTGCGGCGCGCCCGGCTGGTGCGGCGGTATGGCGCCGCCGCGGTCGTAATGGCGTTCGACGAGCAGGGACAGGCCTCCACGCGCGACGAGAAGGTCCGGATCTGCACCCGCGCCTACCGGCTGCTGACCGAACAGGCCGGTTTTCCCGCCGAGGACATCATCTTCGACCCGAACATCCTCACGGTCGCGACCGGGATCGAGGAGCACAACAACTACGCGGTCGATTTCTTCGAGGCCACGCGGGTGCTGAAGCAGACCCTGCCGCACACGAGGGTCTCCGGCGGCGTATCCAATGTCTCGTTCTCGTTTCGCGGCAACAATCCGGTGCGCGAGGCGATTCACACGGTCTTCCTCTACCACGCCATCGCCGCGGGGCTGGACATGGCGATCGTCAACGCCGGCATGCTCGGCGTCTACGAGGAGATTCCCCGTGACCTCCGCGATCTCGTCGAGGATGTGCTCCTCAACCGCCGCCCCGACGCGACCGAGCGGCTGGTGAAGTTCGCCGACGAGCTGAAGTCCCGGTCGGCCGGGCCGGCCGGGGCGCCGGCTCCGGAGTTCGAAACCGCCGCGAACGCCTGGCGCAGCGCGCCGGTCGAGGAGCGGCTGAAGCACGCCCTCGTCAAGGGCATCGACGCGTTTGTCGAGCAGGACACGGAGGAGGCGCGCGCGAATTCCGCCAAATATCCCCGGCCCCTCTCGATCATCGAAGGCCCGCTGATGGATGCGATGCGGATCGTCGGCGATCTGTTCGGCGCGGGTAAGATGTTTCTGCCGCAGGTGGTGAAGTCGGCGCGGGTGATGAAGAAGTCCGTCGCGTACCTCACGCCGTACATGGAGGAGGAAAAGCGGCGCCATGTCGCAGCGGGCGGCGAAGCGCGCCCCAACGGCCGGGTCGTGATCGGCACGGTCAAGGGCGACGTGCACGACATCGGCAAGAACATCGTGGGCGTGGTGCTGGCCTGCAACAACTACGACGTGATCGATCTCGGCGTCATGGTGCCGGCGGAAAAGCTTCTGGCCGCGGCCAAGGAACGCGGGGCGGACGTGGTCGGACTCTCGGGCCTGATCACTCCCTCGCTCGACGAGATGGTGCACGTCGCAAAGGAGATGACCCGGCAGGGCTTCACGGTGCCGCTGCTGATCGGCGGCGCCACGACCAGCCCGGCGCACACGGCGGTGAAGATCGCCCCGGAGTATGCCCCCGGCGTGGTGCACGTGCTCGACGCCTCGCGCGTCGTCAACGTCGTCAGCGCGCTTCTCGCGAAGGAGCAGAAGCCGGAGTTTCTCGCCGCAAACACGGCTCGGCAGAACCGGCAGCGCGACGAGTTCGCCGCGCGGCGCTCGCGCAAGCCGCTCCTGGGGCTGGCCGAGGCCCGGGCGCGCCGGCAGGTGTTCGACTGGGCGCAGGTCGACATTCCGCGGCCGGAGTTCCTCGGATCGCGCACGTTCGCACCCGTGCCGCTGGACGAAATCGTGCCGTTCATCGACTGGGGTCCGTTCTTCTCCGCCTGGGAACTGCGCGGCCGCTTTCCGGAGATTCTCACCGACGCGGTGGTCGGGGCCGAGGCCTCGAAGCTCTACGACGACGCCCAACAGCTGCTCGCGCGCATCGTCGCCGAGAAACAGTACACCGCCAAGGCGGTGATCGGCTTCTGGCCGGCCAACGCGGTCGGCGACGACATCGAAGTCTACGCGGACGAGTCGCGCGACCGGGTCCTCACCGTGTTTCACAGCCTTCGCCAGCAGCTTGAGAAACCCGCGGGGCAGTTCAATCACGCGCTGGCCGATTTCATCGCGCCGCGGGACAGCGGACGCATCGACTACCTCGGCGGCTTTGCCGTCACGGCGGGTCACCGCGTCGAGCAACTCGCCGGCTCGTTCCGGCGGGCGCACGACGACTATTCCGCGATCATGGCGCAGGCGCTGGGCGACCGACTGGCCGAGGCGCTGGCGGAGCTGATGCACAAACGCGCCCGCGAATTCAGCGGGTACGGGCGCGGCGAAACGCTCTCGATGGCCGAGATCATTCGCGAGAAGTACCGCGGCATCCGTCCCGCCCCCGGGTATCCGGCCTGTCCGGATCACACCGAAAAACCGATCCTGTTCGAACTGCTCGGGGCCACGGTCACGACCGGCATCAGCCTGACGGAGAGCTGTGCGATGGCGCCGGCGAGCAGCGTGAGTGGATGGTATTTCAATCACCCGGACTCGAAGTATTTTGGCGTGGGAAAGATCGGGCGGGACCAGGTCGAGGAGTATGCGAAGCGCAAGGGCTTCAGCCTGGCCGAAACCGAACGCTGGCTCGGCCCCTATCTCGACTACGACCCAAAATAGCGGCGGAGCCCGGGGTCGGCGGGACCGCACGATCTTGTTCGCCCTTCGCGGTCCGGGATCGGCGGTCGGCGGCCAGGTGGCGCCTGCTCAGACCGGCGGCGAAGCCCCCGCGACATGCGCGGCGGGGTGGAGGGACCGGCTCCGTCCGGTCCGCGAAGGCCGCTCGACGTTCTCGGACGACACGGAGGTCGTCCCTCCATCGATGCGATCCGCGGTCTCGTAATAAGTCCGACAGCCTGCGGCGATCCCGGCTACATCTTTCCATCGACGCGGCCCCGCCGCGCGTTATTTCGAGCGCTCCAGCACTTTCTTCTTTTCCGACTGGAACTCCTCGTCCGTCAGGATTCCCCGCTTCCGCAGTTCATCCAGCTTCAGCAGGTCGTTGTAGAGATTGGTCGTCGGCGTCGCCGGTGCAGCCACCATCACGGTGGTGGCGGTCTTCTTCGTCCGCCCGGTCGAGACCAGGACCGGCTCGTCTCGCGCCAGCTCCG
The DNA here is from genome assembly GCA_963705935.1 of uncultured Verrucomicrobiae bacterium. Classification (GTDB taxonomy): domain Bacteria; phylum Verrucomicrobiota; class Verrucomicrobiia; order Opitutales; family Opitutaceae; genus Opitutus. The sequence goes on from OY970130.1 coordinate 3,196,510, forward strand.
GGTCGCCGGACTCGAGCGCCTTGAACACCACCGTCGCCTTCGGGAAACCCAGCGTGTACCAAGGCTTCTCCGTGTTCACCGACACGAGCTTGAGCTGGCGGCCTTTGCTCGCGCAGTATTTCGCCGCGTCCTGCTTCGCCTCTTCGGTGAGTTTTTCGACGTCGCGATAAAAGGTGCTGGGGGCCTCCCGCGTGCACGAGTACGTGTTGTCACCCAGCTCCGCGAACTTCGCCACCGATGCGCGCAAGAGCCCCGGAATCGCGGCAAACAGGCAGAGCCCGAGAAAGATCCTGAGTGGGGGTAATTTGTTCACGCGGAAACTCTCAGCCGGCCGTGGAGGACAGGTCAAGGCCGCGGCCCGTCAGCTCCGCGTCCAGGCGCGCCGGCGGGGCCTTCGGCAGTCGATTTTCCCGCCCGCAGTTTCTGGTACAGCTTGTCGAAATATCGCGATGTCGTCAGCGCCGGCGGCAAGGGCTGCGTCCCCCAGAACGGGGCGGTCATGTTCATCCCCTCACCGTCGCCATTCCATGCCCACGCGAAGAGGGTCCACCCCTTCTCCCGGGAGTGGTCCACGAGCGCCGACCAGTCGGCGCCGCCCTTTCGCTGTCCGCTGAATTCGCCGACGATCACCGGCCGGCCGCAGCCGCCCAGCGCGTCCAGATCCGCCTGGTTCATCCAGTGCTTCGCGCCGTGCTGCACCCAGGCGCTGGCGTAGATGTGCACGGAAAAGACGATGTTGTCGTCACGGATGAGCCCACCGGCGGCGCGGGCGACATGCACCTCCTGGCCCCAGCCGGGAAGATCCACGATGACCGGCCCGCGATACGCCTCGCGCACGATCGGCAGTGCCGCGTTGTAGGCGGCGGCATAGCTTTCCGGCGTCTGCGCGTGGCTGCCCCATTCGTTCATCAGGTTGACCGTCAGCGGTCCGCCGGCGCTCAGCTCGGCATAGTGCGCGCGCCACCACTTCGCCGCGTTGATCAACTCCTCCATCCGGTCCGAGCCATTCGCGGCGGACCGGTGGTACGTGGCGATCACCCGATAGCCGTGCGCCTGCGCTGCCATCACCCAGCGTTTCGCGGTGGCGACGGGGATCGTCGGTTCGATCTCGATGCGCAACGCGCGGATCCGGGTCTGCCGGGCCATCAGGTCCCAGCCGAAGTTCACGTCGCCGTCGTGGTAGTACGAGGGCTGCAGGTTGACGCCGTCGCCACATGCGAGCGTCGCGGCGCGGCCGCGGGAGGCGGCGCCATCGAGCGTCACCAGAAGGAGCAGCGCGAGCAGAGCCGCGCATCCGGGAAAATCGCGCTTCGGCATGGGAACCGAACATGACCGGGGGACAATTTCATCGAGTCAACCGCCGACCGCCGCCTCAGGCCGGTTCGCACGCCGAAACCGCATGTCGGCGGCGAGCGCACCAACGCCCGGCAGTTTTGCTTCTGCGCCGGTCCCGCGTACCGTCGAGCCACACACCTGCAGTTCGCTCACCCGAAGAAACCACCACTTCCCATGCGCATCCTCATCATCGGGGCCACCGGCACCCTCGGCCAGCCGGTCGTTCGACTGCTCGGGCCGCGGCACGAAGTCATATCCGCCAGCCACTCGAGGTCAGGCGTCAAGGTCGACATCTCCCAGCCGGCCTCCCTCCGCGCGATGTTTCAGGCGGTCGGCGAGGTCGACGCGATCCTCAGCGTCGCCGGTCAGGCGCGGATGCAGCCGCTCGACCAGCTGGGTGACGGCGATTTCGAGTTCAGCCTGGCCAACAAGCTCATGGGCCAGGTGAACGTCGTCCGGCTCGGGCTGCCGCACGTTCGTGACGGCGGATCCATCACGGTCACGAGTGGCGTGCTCTCCCACACTCCCATGGTCGGCAGCGCGGCGATCAGCCTGGTCAACGCCGGGCTCGAGGGCTTCATCCGCGCCGCCGCGCTCGAAGCCCCCCGCGGAATCCGGCTGAACGCCGTCAGCCCGCCGTGGGCCACCGAGACCTTGCAGGCCTACAAGCTGAACCTGCCGGGCGGCCGCTCCGCGAACGAGATCGCCACGCTCTACGTGCAGGCGCTCGAGGGGCGGGCGAACGGCACCGTGATCGAGCTGCCGCCCCGCTGACCGTTCATTCGGTCGGCGCCGGCGTGGGATACTCCCGCAGCAACGCGAGGAGCACGCCGTTCGTCCAGCCAAAGCCGTCCTGGGTCGGATACTCTCCGCCGCCGCCGGGGAGGGCGAGGTTCTCGACGTCGTATTTCTCCATCAGCTTTCCCGTGCGGGCGTAAACGCCGCGGTTCAACCCGATCCACCGGCGCGCAACCTCCACGGCGAGCGCGTGCTGGCCGTACCGCTCCAGTCCTTGCACCGCCATCCACTGCAGCGGCGCCCATCCGTTCGGCGCATCCCACTGCTCGCCGGTCGCAACCAGCTTCCTGGCCAGCAGTTCGACCATCAGCGCGAAGAACGGCGGCTGCGAGCGGCTAAGGTAGTACGTCCGGTTGCCGTTCGGGATCAGCCCGTACGTGCGCAGGAGAAACGCGAAGTTCTGCACCATCGACTCGCTCAGGTCCTCCCGGCCGCTCACGCACAGACCCAGCATCGTGAAGTACGAGTCCCAGTAGTAGACCTCGCGGAAACGGCCGCCCGGGACCACGTACGGATACGGCAGCGGCAGCAGCGACGAGCCGGGGACCGCCACGTCCGGCGCCCGGGTCAGCACGTTCCAAGTACGCGAGGACTTCCTGCGATTCCCGCCGCGCCGTTCCGGCCGCTCGAGCCTGCGAAGCATGACGGTACACGGCGACGGCCCGGCGCGCCGCCCGATTCCGGCCGCGGTTGTGCGCGCGGTGGGAACGGCCATGCTGCCGGCATGCCCGACACGCGCACGCACCGCGGGCCGCACCCGGCGGATCCGGAGGTCTTCGCATCAGCGCAATGGCCGGCCCTACGCGCCGCGCTCGCCGATCTTTCCTGGTTGCTCGACCGCGGTTACGCCCTGCGCTCCTCGCTCGTGCTCACCGGCGACCGCCGTGGACTGACGCAGCGGCAGCGACTTGCCGTTGCCCGCTGCGCCTGCTCGCAGGAACAACTCGCACGTCGCGACGCGCACCGGCTTTCGCCCGGCGAACTCGCCGGGCGGGAACTGTGGATCGACGGCTACAATCTCCTGATCACGGTCGAAGCCGCGCTCGCCGGCGGAATGGTCTTCGTTGGCCGCGACGGCTGTTACCGCGATCTGGCGAGCGTTCATGGCACGTACCGCGAGGTCGCGGAAACCTCCCGCGCGCTTCAGCTGGTCGGCGAGACGGCGGCCCGCCTCGGCATCAGCTGCTGCCGGTGGTACCTGGACCAACCGGTCGGGAACAGTGGCCGACTGAAGGTGTTGCTGCTCGGGCTGGCGGCGGAGGCAGGCTGGAACTGGACGGCGGAACTCGCCTTCAGCCCCGATCGGATCCTGGCGCGGACCGAACACGTGGTGGCGAGTTCCGACAGCGTCGTGCTCGACCGCTGCGCGTCCTGGTGTGACATCGCACGCGAGATCATCACGAACTCGGTGCCCGGAGCGCTCCTCATCGACTTGAACGGCGGCTGATCGCCGCAATCCGGCCGGTTCACGAACCGCCCTTCGCCATCCCTCGCGCCCCGCCCGCCGAGACCGACGCGCCGAAACGCGCTCTCCCGCGCCCGTGACATTCAGCGGATGTTCGCAATACGAACATTACCGTCCGGCTCAGGTGTGCAGGTGGAGCGGGCGGTCGAACACCCGGGCGAGGGCGGTGCGGGCGGCGTGGAAACCGCACATGCCGTGCACGCCGCCCCCCGGCGGCGTCGAGCTCGAACAGAGGAAAAGCCGCGGGTTTGGCGTAGCGTACGGGTTCCAGCGCAGCACCGGACGAAACAGGAACTGACGGAGATCGTTCGCCCCCCCGGCCATGTCGCCGCCGATCATGGCGGCATCGTGCGCCTCGAGCTCCGCCGGGCCAATGCGATGACGCGCCCGAATCCGGTCGCGAAAACCCGGGGCGAAGCGCTCGACCGCCTGCTCGATGCGGTCGGTCATGTCGACCGTGCATCCGTTCGGCACATGGCAGTAGGCCCAGCCGATGTGGCCGCCCGCCGGTGCGCGCGTCGGATCGGCCAGGGACTGTTGCGCCACCAGCACGAAGGGCCGGTCGGCGACGCGCCCGCCGGCCGCGGCGGCTTCGGAAGCCAGCACCTCCTCATACGAACCACCCACGTGCACGGTCATCGCGCGGGCACACTCCGGGTTTCGCCACGGGATCGGCCCGTCGAGCGCCCAGTCGAGCTTGAACACCCCCGGCCCAGGCCGGAACGCCTCCAGCCGCCGCCGGTAGCCCGCGGGCAGACTCTCGCCGCAAATCCGGGCGACCTGCCGCGGGCTCAGGTCGAACAGCACGGCGCGCGAGGGTGGAAGCTGCGCCAGATCAGAGACGGGCGCCCCCGTCTCCAGCGTGCCGCCGTGCCCGGCGAACGCCCGCAGCAATGCCTCCGAGATCTCGCGCGAGCCGCCACGGACGCAGGGCCAGTCGGCGATCTGCGCCGTCAGCGCAAGCATGACGGCAAAAGCGGCGGTGCCGGGGGCGTCCAGCGGCATGACCGCGTGCGCTCCGCAACCCGCAAACAGCGCCCGGGCCGCCCCGGTCGAGAATCGCGACCGCGCGATGGCCGCGCAGGATCGCAGCGCCACCGGCCCGAACCGCGCCTTTCGCCAGAGCGAGCCCGCGCGAAGGTTCCAGAAAGGATGCAGCAGCGACTGCACGAATCTCTCGTCCGCGAAGGGGCGGAAGAGCCGAGCCCAGGCGGCCGCATCCGCACCCAATCCCCCGGCAGTTTCCGCCCACGACCGCCGCAGCACCGCCGCGCTCCCGTCCGGCAGCGGATGGGCCAGCGGGAATTCCGCCCCCGCCCAGTGGACGCCGCACCGCCCGAGCCCGATGTCACGGAAAACTGGTGACAACAATCCCAGCGGATGCACCGCCGAGCAGATGTCGTGCAGGTAGCCCGGCAACGTGAGCGCCGCGGAGCGGCACCCACCTCCTGGTTCGGCCGCCCCCTCGACCAGCAGCACGCCCAGCCCCGCCCGGGCGAGCAGCACGGCCGCGGTGAGCCCGTTCGGCCCAGCCCCGACCACCACCGCATCGTAGGTCCTGCTCCCGGACGCTTCTCGCATGCCCGCACGGTTCGCGCAGCCGCCGGGGTTGCAACTGGTTCGGCAACAATGTCGAGCCAGGCATTGACTCGCGGCGGACTCGCGTAGGCTGTGGCATGAACAGCCTCGTGACCGGAGGATCCGGTGTCAGCCGGCCGGCTCCCGGCGACGGCGTCGGGGCGGTGGAGCGCACGGTGTATTCCGCCGAGATCGTCGGCAGCGCGTACTCACCGGCCGGGTTGATCGAATGGGTCTGCGAACATCCGAACGATTTCCTCGGCGGAGAGATCGCCGCCGGACCGGGGACTGCGCCGGAGGCATCGTTCCGCGCGGAGCGACCGCCGGCCGGTTTCGGGCCGGCCCGCGGGCCGCTGTCGCTCCAACTGGTCGATCGCGCGGATTTGTCCGCGACGTTCGCCGCCGCCGCGACCCATTCGCCTGCCGGCCTGGTCGCGTTTGCGGCCGAGCGCGAAACGCCGGGCATCCGGTTCGTCGTCGAGGTGACGGCGCAACCCGCGACCGTGCTCGACTGGGTGGCGATGCATACCGTCGGAACGCTCCTGCAGCACCGCGACTGGCGGTCGGTCGTCCGCGCCGTGGTGGAGGCCAGCGGCGGCACCGCGCCGGCTGGGATCCAGCAGAGCCGGGAGAAACTGGACGAGGAGGACCTGCGGGTCTTCACCAAGCGCCTCCGCGTTCATGGTCGCGCGGGGCCGGATGCCGACGTCGACGATCCGTCCACCGATGCATAGCGGACCGGCGGGCGTCACCGTGCCGCGTCACGCGGACCAGGATACCGGCGCGGGCCCGGGCGGCGCTCTTTCCGTTGACGGCGATGGGGAGCACTGCTGCTGATGATCCGATGAATCCGTTCCTCCGGGCGGCCGGTCTCGCCGTCGTCGGCGCCCTGGTCTCTCTTCCCGTGCGCGGAGCAGCTCCGACGGTCAGGCCGGTCACGCCCGACGCCATGCCGGAGGCCGTCGCGCTGCTGCAGGTTCTCCGCGACATTTCGGGCCAGCACACGCTGTCGGGACAGCACAACTACCCGGCGACGAAGGACCGCAATTCCCAGTTCGCCGCGCGGTACATCGGCCATGCGCCCGCCGTTTTCAGCACGGACTGGGGCTACGCTGGCGCCGGAGACACGGATTCCTATCTCGCCCGTCCGGAGGTCGTGCGGGAGTGCATCCGCGAGCACCAACTCGGTGCCATCATCACGATCTGCTGGCACGCCGTGCCGCCGACGGCCGATGAACCGGTGACCTTCGCGCCGGCCCCGGGCAGCGACCCGCAGGCGCTGAAAAGCGTGCAGGGCCGGCTGCTCGACGAGCAGTTCCGGGATGTGCTCACTCCGGGCACCCCGCTGTACCGGCACTGGTGCGACCAGGTCGACACCATCGCCGGGGATCTGAAACAGCTCGAGGACGCCCATGTGCCCGTGCTGTGGCGCCCCTACCACGAAATGAACGGGGGTTGGTTCTGGTGGGGGGGGCGGACCGGCGAGTACGGCTCGGCTGCCCTGTTTCGCCAGCTTTTCGACCGGTTGGTGAACCATCATCACCTCCGGAACCTGATCTGGGTCTGGAGCGTGGACCGGTCCACCCGCCCCGGCACCGAACACGAGAAGTTCTTCCCCGGAATCGACTACGTGGACGTGCTTGGTCTCGACGTCTACCAGGGCGATTTCGCGCAGTCGTACTACGACAGCCTGGTGAAGCTCTCGCAGGGGAAACCCCTGGCGCTGGCCGAAGTCGGCAGCCCGCCGACGCCGGAAATCCTGGAGCAGCAGCCGCGCTGGACCTACTACGTCACCTGGGCGGGCATGGTACGAAACACGACCCGCAAACAGTACGACGCGCTGATGCGCGGGCCGCGCATCCTGAACCTCGACGACCCGGCGTACGCGGAAATCACGTCGTCCTACCGCGCCGTGTGCGGCCTTCCACCCGTGCACGTCGCGACGCCGCCCGCGGACTTTTCCGGCACCTGGGTGCTGAACGAGGACCAGAGCGATCTCGGCCGCGGCGGCAACACCTGGGTTCCGGCGCGGATGGACGTCGTGCAACGCGGCAACGTCCTCACCGTCCGGTCCACCCGCATCCTCGAGTACGCCGACGATCAGGTCACGGAACAGACCCACGTGCTCGAGCCCGCCGACGCAAAACCGGATCCGGCGGCGGCCGCCCGAACCAACACCGCGCAGCTGTCACCCCACGGAGACGAGATCTGGCTGACGTCGCACATTCACGTCACGTGGGGTCCACCCGGAACGATCCTGACGGTGCGCGAGACCTGGAAGCTGCTCGGCGGAAATCGCCAACTCTCGATCGAGCGGGTGTCCTCGTCGGTCGTGGGAGAACAGCGCCAGCTCATGGTGTTTGATCGGAGATGACGCGCGACGGCCGTCAGCTCGACCACCAGTGGCGGATCGCGCCGACCGCCTCGTGGAACAGCGACGGAATGCGGTGAATGGCATCGATCACCTGGGGAAAATGACGATGCCCGAGCCAGATGAGGACCACGACAAACACGACCCACACGAGCGCGTCCCAAAGGTGAACCAGCGCGCCGACGCCCGCGTACGGACCGGTGCCGACCTGGTAGCGGTAGACGTGCCGGGCGAGCTTCAGCGGCAGGACGACGATCGAGTAGGCCACGAGCAGGACGATCACCGCGATCCAGACCGGAACGCCGACCGGCGGCGCCAGGCCGAACACCGCGCCGGTGGTCAGCAGTGAGACGAGCGACGTCACGCAGGCCAGCGCGAGCGCCGCGTGGATCACGGTGAGGAACGGCGCGACGAGGCTTAGCCCGGGGCCGAAGCCGGGGTGCGGCGCGCAACGCTGCTGCCAGTGCTGCTGCCATTGCTGCGCCCCGGCCTGCATCTCCCACTGGAACGAATGCCGCCATCCGCGCATCTGCTGCCGAAACCGCCGCTTCCATTCGCGCCGGGCCGCGCGATCGGGAAACGATTTCAGCCCTTCGTAATAGCCCTGCCGCGCGCGGCGGATGAATTCCTGCGCGGTCGCGGTGGCGCCGTGGGCGGCGGTTTTCTGCGCCGGCGTGTCGGCCGCGGGGACCACGAACATCATCACCAGGTAGACCAGCGCCCACGCGCCCGTGGTCAGGATCGTCAGCACGATGAAAATCAGCCGGACGATCGTCGGATCGATGTTGAAGAAGGCCGCGAGCCCGTTGCACACCCCGCTGAAAATCGCGCCGTCGTAGAGCCGGTACAGATGCTTCACGCCCGCGGGCGTGCCGCCTGCCTCCGACGCCGGCCGGGCCGCGGCTCCGCCGGCGCCGGCGGCCGCCGCGCCCGACGGCTGCGCGCCGCCGTCGACCGGACCCATTTCCGCAATCACGGTCCCGACCTGCGCGGCGGTGACGACGGTTTTGTACGCGCCGAGCAGGGCGCGGAATTTGTCGGCGATGGACTGCTCGATATCGGAGAGGATCTCGTCGCGGTCAGGGTTGGCGGTGAGCTGGGCGGCCGCGGCGGCGAGGTAATCGCGCAGCGCCTCGTATCCGGTGTCCTCGAGCTGGAAGGCGTTGCCGTTGAGGTTGACGGTGGTGACTTTGTTCATGACTCGAAACGTTACTTGTTGCCGAGACCCTTCACGGTGCCGCTGATCCGCTGCCAGTACTCCGAGGTCTCGCGGAGCTGTTCCCTACCCTTGGCGGTAAGCTCGTAATATTTCCGCGGCGGCCCGGCGTCGGACTCCTTCCACTCGTAGTCGACCAGCCCCTCGCGGCGCATCTTGCTGAGCAGCGGATACAGCGTGCCCTCCTGGGTCGCGAAGTCCGTGGCGCTGAGCTGGCGGAGGATGTCCGCGGCATAGACCTTCTCGGCGGCGATGATCTTCAGCAGCAGGAACTCGAGCAGCCCCTTCCGGATGGGAATGAATTTGTCGTTGATGCTCACGTGGCGGGATCGCCTTTCGGACGCTGGGGCAAAGTTGTCATCGAAGCTACCTTTATTGTCCAAGGTAGCTGGTCGGTGCCTACCGTCAAGTGCTTTTTTTGCCCGCACCCGATTTTCCTCGTGCCGCCCGCGCCAGAGCCGGCTGGCCGGCGGCCGAGTCCCCTCCACACCGGGGGCGGCGATCTGCGGGTGAACCCGGCGTCAGACGCCGCCGCGGTTGCGCGGATGATATTTCGCGTGCTGATCGAGTAGCCGCTGCGACTCGACGGACGTGTAGATCTGCGTCGTGGAGATGCTCGCGTGTCCCAGCATCTCCTGAATCGACCGCAGGTCGGCCCCGCCCGTGAGCAGATGCGTGGCGAAGGAGTGTCGCAGCGCGTGCGGCTTCACGTTCGTGCTGAGGCCGGCGCGCCGCGCGTATTTCTTCACGATCATCCACAGCATCACGCGAGAGAGCGCGGTGCCGTAGCGGTTGAGAAAAAACTGGCTGCCGGTGCGCGGCCGGACAAAGCGCGGCCGCCCCGCCGCCAGGTAGACCGACAGCGCGTCGGCCGCCCGGCCGCCGACCGGCACGACGCGCTCCTTCGAGCCCTTGCCGAACACCCGCAGGAAACCGTTTTCGAGATCGACCTGCTGCAATGTCAGCCCGGCGAGTTCGGAAACGCGGAGGCCGCTCGAGTAGAACAGCTCGAGCAGGGCGCGGTCGCGCAGCGCCGGCGCATCGCCCCCGGTCACCGCCGCCAGCAGCCGGCCGACTTCGCCCGCGCTGAGCGCGCCGGGAATCCGGCGCTCCAGCTTCGGACCGGACAGGAGCGCGGTGAAATCATCGTCCCGCAACCGTTCGCGGACCAGGTGCCGCGCCAGCCCGCGCAGCGCGCTGATCTTCCGGGCGACGCTGGCGACGGAGAACGCGCCGTCACTCAGCGACTCGACCCACGCGGTCGCATCGGCCGCCGTGGTCGCGCGCCAGCCCTGAATTCCGCGCCGCTGCAGGAATGCAGCCGCTTGGTCGAGGTCGCGGCGGTAGCCGAGGATCGTGTTCTTCGACAAGCCGCGCTCGAGTCCGATGAATCCGAGGAAGCCATCGATCTCGCCGGCAAACGCCTCCGGCGCGCGGCTGCTGTCGGAGGCGGAGGGACGGACCCGTTTCACGCCCGGACGCTAGCACTTCCCGTGCGGCGGCGAAGCGCAGAATCACACCGCGCCGCGAAACCGGGCGCTCAATACTGCCGGCGCCGGGGCGGCGGCTTGTACGTCGAGTTCGTCTCCTTGATCCGAAAGGTGATCCGGGCCTTTTCCAGGTCGTACGGGCTCATCTCCATCTTCACCGCGTCGCCCGCCGCGATCTTGATGAAATTCTTCCGGAGTTTTCCCGAAATGTGAGCGAGCACGACGTGCCCGTTCGAGAGCTGCACCTTGAACATCGTGCCCGGCAGCACCGCGACCACACGACCTTCTACCTCGATCGAATTGCCGTCAGCCATGGTGAATGTGCGCGCAGGGAGTTTGGGTCATACGAGGGTGCAATGGAGATAAAAGTCCTTGTAAGGAGGAAAGCGCCAGCCGAGGCAAGGTTTTTGCTTTTTTTGTCGTCGCGGGCGCAGCGCCTGCAAATGACCTTTTGGGCCGTTAAGGGGAAAGTGTACTCGATCGGTTCCGTGCAGGCCGGCTGCCTGCAGGCGCCAAACCGCGCGAGCGGTTCGCGGCTCAGACCATCATCGGCGATTGCGTTCGAAGACCGGGCCGAGGCCGCCACCTTCATCGCCGCCGCCGGGGCGGTGGCGCCCGCAATTCGTGCTCGGCAACCGCGCGCGCAGCGGCAATGACTTGGCCGGACCCACCGCATGGCTGACTCGCCGCCGCTCCCCTGCCCGTTCGAGAAACGCTTCCCCTCGCAACTCGTGCGCGACGATGCGTACTACATGTCCCTGGCATACAACCAGGCGATCGACGCCTGGCGGGCCGATGAGGTGCCGATTGGCGCCGTCATCGAAATCGGCGGCGAGGTGGTCGGCTCCGCCCACAACACCGTGGAAAGCGCCCGCGACCCCACGGCGCATGCCGAGATCCTCGCGCTGACGCAGGCGGCGGGCCGGCTCGGTGCCTGGCGGCTCGATGGCGCAACGGTGTACGTGACCAAGGAGCCCTGCCCGATGTGCTCGGGCGCGATGCTGATGTCTCGCGTCAAGCGGGTGTGCTACGCGGTGCCCGATCCGAAGATGGGCTGTCTCGGCGGCGCGACGAACCTGAACGAACTGCCCCGCGTCAATCATCACCTCGAGCTCACTCCCGGCGGCGTGCTCGAATCCGAATGCCGCGAGGTGCTCCAGGCATTCTTCCGGCTGAAACGCCGGCTGGACGAACCGCCGCCCTGACGCCGCAGCGCACCGGTTCGAGCGCCGTCCCCCGGCCCGGGGCGGATTCGCCCGCCCCCGCCGGAAATCCGTGCCGGAGTTTGACGATCCGCGCGTCCGGGCCACGTTTGCGCACCTTCGAAACGAGCAACCAAATCACTGCCATGGCTTACGAACTCCCGAAACTGCCCTACGCCTACAACGCCCTGGAGCCGCACATCGACGCTCGCACGATGGAAATCCATTACACGAAGCATCACCAGGCGTACATCACCAACGCGAACAACGCCCTGAAGGACCTGCCGGATCTCGCTGCACTCGAAGTGAACGCCCTCCTGAAGGAGCTTGGCCGGGTGCCCGAGGCCGTGCGCACAACGGTGCGCAACAACGCCGGCGGCCATTCGAATCACTCGTTCTTCTGGAAGATCCTGGGACCCGGAAAGGGCGGCGCGCCGAAGGGATCGCTCGCCGCCGCGATCGAGTCCCAGCTCGGGGGATTCGCGAAGTTCAAGGAGAGCTTCACCAAGGCCGCGAGCACCCGGTTCGGGTCCGGCTGGGCCTGGCTGGTGGTCGGCGCCGACGGCCGGCTCGCGGTGGGTTCAACCGCCAACCAGGACAGCCCGATCATGGGCAAGGCCGTCGCGGGATTCGAGGGCAAGCCGGTCCTCGGTCTCGATGTGTGGGAACACGCCTACTACCTCCTGTACCAAAACCGCCGTTCCGACTACATCGCCGCGTTCTGGAACGTGGTCGATTGGGACGCGGCCGAGGCCAACTTTACCGCTGCCAGGTGACTCCTGGGGGCGGCAAGTAGTGTCATCCGGGGGCCGGTCATCGGACCGGCCCCTTTTTTTTTGATCCAGCCCGTCGCCGTTCCGGCCGCGAACGCAGCGAGCGGGAGGACCGCCCGCCCCGGCGAGCCTCCGACGGGCCCGCCCGGAATCAGGGCGTCCAGACGTTGCCTTCCATCACCGCGCCAAAGGAGGTCGGGCTGATCCGGACGCTCTTGCCCGTCACCGTATCCAGAATGCACAGCACACTGGAGTTCCGGTCGCGGGCCGTGTAGACGAGGTGCCGGCCGTCGGCGAGCCAGGAGGGGGAGATGCCGTCGAACGGCGCCTTGGAGACCGGCTCGCTCGTCCGCGTCGCCAGATCGAGGACGGCGATCTGGAACCGGCTGCCGAGCTTGGCGGTGAACGCGATCTTGTTCGGATCGGCCCGGCTCCAGTCGGGCTCGGCGCAATAGCCGCTGATCCCGGAAGTCACGCGCACCGGGGTGCCGCCGGATGCCGGCATGATGTAGAGCTGCGGACCGGGCTCCATCGCGAACACCAGCCGGGAACCGTCGGGCGAAAAGCAGGGCGAGGACTTCACCGCATCGGAGTGGGTCCTGCGGGCAACCTGCCGGCCCTGGGCCGTGCTGACGTAGATCTCGGGCGTGCCCTCGCCGCTCAGCACCATCGCGACCTGCTGGCCGGTCGGGCTGAACCGCGCGCCGCTGTTCGTCCCGCGGAAGCTGACGAAGGTCGTCCGCTGGTACGTGCCGAGGTCGATCTGGAAGATGTCGGGAAAGCCCGACTTGTAGAAACTGGTGTAGAGCAGCCGGCTGCCATCGGGTGACCATCGCGGCATCAGCGCCTGGGCGTTGTCCCGCGTGATCTGCTTCGCCCCGCCAAAAAACAGGTCGGACGTGTAGATCTCCTTGTGGCCCGTGCGCTCCCCGATGAACGCGAGCTGCGCCGTGAAGTAGCCCTTCAGGCCGAGTCCGTTCGTCTTCACGACGGCGACGTCCGCCGCCCGGAGCAGCGCGTTGCGGGCGTTCGTGCCGGACACCACCTCGGTGGCGTACGGCGTGCCGGCGGAGCCCTTGGTGATGTCGACCCGCACCTGGTTGGCCGTGACGAGCGAAAACCGGATGTCGTAGGCGTAGCCGCTGGCCGTCACCCGGTACCGTCCGTGCGAGCCGAACGCCTGCAGCGCCAGCGAATTCAGCTCGGGCGTGTTCGCGGACACGCGGACGGGCACCGTGTTTTTTTCGGCGATGACGTCCACATAGCCAATGTCGCGCTGCGCCACCGCAGGAGCGACCGTTGCGATCAGCAGCGCAAGGAGTCGGAGAATTTTTTGCATGAAAGGAAGTGTCGCCTTAGGCTTGGAAGCGGGCTGGCATTTCTATTTACAGCCCATCCCGGCATACCACCTTATTTTCCCGCCGAAACGTTTTTTCTGCACCGTGACCGACGACGACATCAAACATCACCTCAAACAGGTCAGGTATCCCGGCTTCAGCCGTGACATCGTTTCGTTCGGGCTGGTGCGCAGCGCGGCCGTCGTGGACGGCACGGCGAAGGTGTCGCTCGCCCTGACCACCAGCGATCCGAAGATCCCCCTCCAGCTCAAGCGCGAGGTGGACCAGTGCCTCCGGACGATTTCCGGCGTGAAGGAGACGATCATCGACATCGCGGTGAGCGCCCCGGCGGCCGCCGGCGGCGCCGGTCGCAGTGCCGGCGGCGCCAGCGCGCCGAAATCGATCCGCCATTCCGTCGCCATCGCCTCGGGCAAGGGCGGCGTCGGCAAGAGCACGTTCGCCGTCAACCTCGCCTGCGCGCTCGCCCAGGAGTTCGAGGCGGCGGGGCCGGCCCGGACGCGTCGGGCTGATGGACTGCGACATCTACGGTCCGAGCGTTCCGCTGATGATGGGGATCGACGGACGCCCCGAGCATCGAGGGCGATGGCGCCGACGCGATGCTGCTGCCGCATCGAGCGTCACGGGGTCAAGGTCATGAGCATGGGTTTCCTGGTCGACGAGAACACGCCGGTCGTCTGGCGCGGCCCGATGATCATGAAGACCGTGCAGCAGTTCGTGCAAAACGTGAAGTGGGGCGACCTCGACGTCCTGCTCGTCGACCTGCCGCCCGGCACCGGCGACGCCCAACTCTCGCTCGTGCAGACGCTCCCGCTGGACGGCGCGATCATCGTCACCACTCCCCAGCCGGCGGCCACGAACGTCGCCCGGAAAGGCGGGTTGATGTTCCAGAAGGTCAACGTGCCGCTGCTCGGCGTGGCCGAGAACATGAGTTACTTCGTCGACCCGACCGGGCAGCGCCACGCGCTGTTCGGCAGCGGCGGCGGTGCCGCCACCGCCGAGCGGCTCGGCACGATCCTGCTCGGGCAGCGTGCCCTTGATCTCGAAGATTCGGGAAGGCGGTGACCGCGGCCGGCCGATCGTGGTGGGCGAGCCCGCGAGCGAGGCCGCCCGCAGTCTTCCGCGAAATCGCGCAAGGCCCTCCTGGCGCAGCTCAGCCGTATGCCCGCACCGGCGCACTGAACAATTACGGAGAAATTGCAGGCATTGACACGTGCCACCCCGTCAGTCTCATTCTTCGTTCCCGCAGAATCGCCGAATGAGTTCCTCCGCACCAGAACCCGCGACGAGTCCCGGGATTTCGTCAAGCAGTCGAGCCTTTATCAGGAATTCCTCGCCGAGCGTGAAGAGATCCTGAAGCACAAGTGGCTGGAGTCGGAGCGGCTGGGGTACGACATCGGTTTCGAGCGCGCGCTGCTCGACTGGATCCGCAAGCACCGCGAAGGCTGGCGGGCCGCGCGGCGCCAGCAACAGGGCGCGCAGGGCGGCGGTTCGACGGTGCCGTTTCCGACACCCGAAAAACGCAAGGGCTGAACGGCGCCCGGGCGGCCGCGCCGCCCGACAAAAAAGCCGGGCGTGCAGCCCGGCTTCGTCGTTCCCGGCGGCCGTCGGCCGCTTACTTGATCTCCTTGTGGAGCGTGTGCCGCTTCAGAAGGGATTGTATTTCTTCTTCTCGATGCGCTCCGTCACGGTCTTCTTGTTGCGGTAGGTGAGGTAGCGGGAGACGGGTTTGCCCTCTTTGCGGGCCTCGGTGCACTCCAGGGTGACAAGTTCTTGCATGGATGTAAATGGGTTGAAGGGTCAGAGCAAAGGCGCCCGCCCGGCGCGGCGCAACTTCAAAGTGACGCCGCCTATCGCCGCTTTTCCGTCAGCGGCAGCATCACGCCCCGGCGGAACAGCGTGACCTGGCCGGTGCTGGACGAAACCACGATCGAGATGCAGTTGGCGGCGACGCTGATCGCGGCCGCCGCGGCATGGCGGCTGCCGAGTCCGCTCGGCAGCGCGTGATCGCTGTCCGGTCGCCTGGATGAGGCTGCCCGCCGACTCCACCACCCCGTCGCCGCGGATGACGAAGGCGCCGTCGATCGAGGAGAATTCCTTCACCGTCTCGTCCATGAACGGATTCAGGATGTTCCGGTCCTCCTCCTTGTACCCGTAGAATGGGTTCAGCACGAGCGGCTTGGTCAGGGTCGCCACCCGGTCGTTGTCGCCGATCGACGAACAGGCAGCCGACCGGGCCGGCCTTCGCGGCCCTCGACCGCCAGCTCCGTGGCGACGGCGATCACCCGCTCGAGCACTTCCGGCTTCACGTCCTCCGGCAGCAGGTCGTTCGGCGCCCGGTCAGCAGCGTCTGGAATTCCCGCTCGATGTCCACCACCACGAGGGTGTCGAACTGGTTGCTGCCGGTGATGCCGCCGACGCAGCAGACCCGGTCGTTGAAGGCGATCACGCCGCGCGTCAGCGCGACCAGGATCGCGCTGCGGAGCTGCGCCATCCGCTGGTTCGAGAAGGACCGGACCTGGATCGTCTCCGCGAACTCGCTTCCGATCCTCGCTCGTCTCGATCGGATTGCGGGTGACGAGGATGGTCTTGAGCTTCGACGGCAGCGCCCCGGCCTCGATGCCGCCGATGAACGTGTCGCCGAACACGATGCAGCGCGCAGCACCCGGCGCCCTGCGCGACGCGTTCGGCCTCGCGGAACATCAGCCGGTTGATCCGGTTCTGCTGCGCCTGGACCGGGCGGATGCCGCCGAAGCCGCCGACCAGCCGCTCGTAGCAGCACGTCGAGGTCCGGCGCGTGGATCGAGGCCCTCGACCAGCGCGGGCTCCTTCACCTGCCGCGCGATCGTCGCCAGCACCTGGAGGTAGTCGCGCGCCTTCTCGCCCGCGATCAGCATCACGATCAGGCGGACCCGCTCGTCGCCGATTGCGCCGTCGTGCGGATGCCTGCGCGGCTGCGGCCGATGGCGAGGATGTAGCGGCGGCTCATCTTCACCCGGACGTGCGGCAGGGCGACTCCGAGGCCGAGATAGGTCGTCATCGTGCTCTCGCGGGCGAGCAGCCCCTTCAGCAGCGCGTCCGGCTTCAGATCCGGAAACTGCTTCGACGCAGACCGCGAGCAGCTCCTGCAGCGCGCCCTCGAGATCGAGGCTGTGCAGGTCGATGATCCGGCTCCGGGCGATGATTTTCTCGAGCCGCATGGGGCGTCAGGGGCCGTTGCTCGCTCCGCGTCCCGCCGTCCTCACCGCTCCCACTCCAGGGCGCCTTTGCTGATTTCGTAGACAGCCCGAGCACCAGCACGCCGATGAAGAACAGGATCGGGCCGAGGATCGCGATGTGGTTCGCCAGAAACTCGCGGTAGATGAAGGTCCAGGGCACGAGGATCACGATCTCCAGGTCGAAGAGCATGAAGAGCAGCGCCGTCGATGTAGAACTTGACCGAGAACCGCGTGTGGACGACCCCTTCGGCCGGGATGCCGCACTCGTAGGCCGAATCCTTGATGCGGGAATGCCGCGACGCTGGCCGAAAAGATGGCTGGCCGCCGACGACCGTGCCGGTGATGGCTGCCGCCAGCAGGCCTGGATCAGGAACGGAAGATAGGCGGCGGCACCCATGGGGACAGAATTGGGTCGAGCGAAGCGCCGGTGACAAGCGGGAATTTGCGGAACGGGCGAACGGATCGGCGCGCCGCCGCCGCGACCGGCCGGCCTCAGTCGACGTCGATGATCTTCGCGCGTTTCGTATTCGTGGAACCGACACCGAGTGTCTCGGCGAATTCCAGCGTGCGGATCTCGTCCGAGATGGGCTCGAAACCGTCTGCGCCGCCGGAGGCGGTCGATGCGGTCGCGCATCAGCGCATCGAGCATCACCGGGTCGGTGCTCAGCCAGACCAGCGGCTCGGAGGCCGATGTAGAGCGAATTGAAGTACGGGCCGCCGATGAACTGGTAGTGCTCGAGACTCGCGATGGTGAAGACCCACGTCTGGCGCAGCTCGGGGATCGCGCTCATCTCGGCGACGGCCGCGGGCGCGTTGGCCGGGGAGCGGAAGAAGCGCGCGGTGTTCGACGCGTTCCAGAGGGTCGCGTTCACCAGCGCGCCGTTGACGCCGAGCATCGGTGGTCGGTGAAGACCGGCAGGTTGATCCAGAAATCGGCGTCGAGAAACAGCGGCGTCGCCAGGAAGCTCTTGCGGTCCTCGTCCTTCGTGGACGTGTTGCGGAAGTCCTCGCGTCTGGTGCGCGGCGAAGATCGGGTCGAAGCGCTGCGGGCAGCGGCTGATCGTAGAACCAGACCGGGTCGTAGTAGCGGCCGGACTCGAGCACGTAGACCGGATGGCCCTCGAAGGGGGTCTGGCCGGTGACGAGCGACGGCAGGTAGCCCGTCATGCGCAGCCGGAGCTGGTTGAGGCCGACCAGGAAGATGTTGCCCGGTCGCGAAGCCGCGGCGCTCGAGCGCTGCGATCACCGCTTTCACCAGCGGCACGGGGGTGGCCATGCCCGGGCCCGAATCGGTGTAGATCTTCAGACCCGACCTTCTTCTTCGCGTCCCGGCGCGAGCCGGCGCCCGGTCGCCGCCTCGAATGCCGCGATCAGCGCCTCGACCGCCTTGTCGTAGCTCGGCTCGTCGAAGGCCGGCAGGTGCGCCTGCCAGACGGGCGCGGAGGGGGCCTTCGGCGGCGGTTCCGGCACCGGTTGCGCCCGCGCGATTGCAGCAGCGGCAAGGAGCAGAACGAGGACGAACGGGCGGCGACGAATCAGGCGCATGAACGATGTGAGTAGCCGGCAGTAATAGCAAAGTTTCCTCGCGCAAGGCGCGAAACTTGACAGCCCCCCCGCCGGTTGAAAGTGCATTCTTTGCCGCGTCGAGCCCTGTTCCCGGTCCCGCATCGTTCGTCCATGCCCGTCATCAAACCCACCTGCGTCCGCGACCTGAAGCTGCGGGTCAACCTTGCGGATGTCGGTCTCGCGCGTCGTCACGCTGCGCAAGGCCGGCGGCACGCGGCTGAAGGGCCTGTGCCCGTTTCACAAGGAGAAGACGCCCTCGTTCCACGTCGATGCCGACAAGGGGTTCTACAAGTGCTTCGGCTGCGGCAAGGCGGGGGACGCGATCACGTTCGTGCGGGAGACCGAGCAGCTCTCCTTCACCGAGGCCGTCGAGGCGCTCGGCCAGCGCTTCGGCATCGTCGATCGAGTACGAGGAGGGCTCGGGCGGCCCGACGCGGGAGGAGCGCTCGCTGCGCCAGGAGCTCTTCGACCTGCACGACCTGGCGGCGGAGCATTTCCACGAGGCGTTCAAGGCGGCCGGCGCGGCGGGCGAGTTCATGCGCGACGTACTGGACGGAGCGAGCGCCGCTTCCCGCTCGAACTCGCCGACGAATTCAAGATCGGGGCGGCCGACGCGGCCGACGGCGGCGGGCTCGGCGCGGCGCTGCTGAAGCGCAGCTTCTCGGAGGAGGCGCTGCGCCAGTGCGGGCTGTTCTTCATCCGCGAGGACGCCATGATCACGCTCGGCGCGCTGCGGCCGCGGTTCCGCGGGCGGCTGATGATCCCGATCCGCGACCACCAGGGCCGCGTCGTCGCGTTCACCGCCCGGCAGACCGAGCTCACGCCCGACGGACGATCCGGCGCGCGAGGCCAAGTACGTCAATTCGCCGGAGACGCCGATCTTCACCAAGGGCAACCTGCTCTTCAACCTGGACCGCGCCCGCACCGCCGTCGGCGAGGGCAGGCCCTTCGTCATGGTCGAGGGCCAGCTCGACGCGCTGCGCTGCTGGTCGGTCGGGCTGAAGACGCGCCGTGGCGCCGCAGGGCACGTCGATCACCGAAGGCCAGCTCGCCCTCCTGCGCCGCTACCACCCGAGGTCGAGTGCTTCTTCGACAGCGACGGCGCCGGGCCAGAAGGCGGCGCTGCGGATGCTGCCGATGGCGCTGCAGGGCGGGGCTCGAGGTGCGCTTCCTCGCGCTCGGCGGGCGACGGCAAGATCGACCCCGACCTGCTCTTCCTCGAGCGCGGGCTCGCCGGCCTACGACGAGGTGCGACGCGGCGCCCTCAGCGCGATGGCCTTCGCCTGCCGGGCGGTCCTGCCCGCGACCCGGCCGGAGCCTCGGCCGAGCAGAAGGCTCGCGGGCGGCGCAGGCCGTCTTCGAGTCATGCTGGCCGCGGCCGAGAGCGAGGTCTCCCGCGTCCGCGTTCCTGGCGGAGGCGGCCGCCGCACCTGCGGCCTGCGCCGTCGGCGCTCAGCAAGGATGCGAGCCTTCGCGCGCGGCAGCGGCGGATCGCCAGCGGCCGGCCGGCCGCCGCGGCCGCGGCGCCGGCTCCGCCCCCGCCGGGCCGCCGCGCGCCGTGCACACGCCCGAGCACGACCTCCTGCTCCTCTGCCTGCATTTCGAGTCTCTGGGCAAGCCGCTCAGCGCCGCGCTGCCCCACGACTGGATCGACCGGGCCAGCCGGCCGGCGTCTCCTCAACCGTTTCCTCGGCGGAGTTCGAGCATGATACCTGGCCCGGGCCGCGACCATCTCGAGCGCTCTGCTGGAAACGCGATGATGAGAAAGCGCTTGTCGCCTCCCTCCTTTTCGACGCCCCGCACGTCGACGATCCGGTCAAGGTCGCCCGGAGAGGGATCCGCCAACTCCGCGCCCGGGCGCTCGAGCCCCGGATTCGGCAAATAGAACTTGCATTAGCCACGGCGCCATGCGGACAGTTAACGATGACTCAATCGTCACTCTTAAAGAGAGTTCCGATCTGCAACGCCAGCTCCGCCAGCCGGTCGACCTGACCGCGGCGGTTGAGGCATTCGCGATTTCCAACATCCTATCACATGCCGCGAAAAGCCAAGACCGGCGATCCCCGACACCACTCCGAGGCCGTCGAAGCCGCCCTCGCCAAGCCGCACCCAGCTCACGCCGCCGAGCCGGCGGCGAGGCCGAGATCCCCGCTGGCGGCATCAACGAGAAGATCCGCCAGCTGATCCGCCTCTCGAAGGAGCAGGGGTACCTGACCTTCGACGACATCAACGAGGCGCTGCCCGAGTCGGTCGAGAACCAGGAGGAGATCGATAACGTCCTCTCCATCCTGCAGAACCTCGAGATCGAGATCCTCGAGCCCGACCAGGTCGAGGACTACAAGCAGCGGCAGGAGGAGGCCGAGGAGGAGGAGTCGCGCTCTTCGCAGAACGACATCCTGGACGACCCGGTCCGGATGTACCTCAAGCAGATGGGCCAGGTCCCGCTGCTGACCCGCGAGCAGGAGGTCGAGATCTCCAAGCGGATCGAGAACGCCGAGCTGAAGGCCCAGGAGGCGCTCTTCCAGGCATCGGCTGTCGGCGGCTACATCGCGACGCTCGGCGCCAAGCTGCTCAACCGCGAGGAGCGCTTCGACCGCGATCGTCATCGACAAGAAGATCGAGAGCCGCGACGTCTACTTCAAGGCGCTGCCCAAGCTCGTCGAGTCCACCCAGAAGGCCGAGGCGGCCGTCGCCGAGGCGTGGGCACGAGTATGTCGAAGGCGAAGACGCGAGCCCGAGCGCAAGAAGGCCCTCGCGAAGTTCCGCAGGCGCGAAACGGTGCTCCGGGCCAACTTCTCGAAGTTCTACTTCAAGCTGAAGGTCTACGAGGAGTACCTCGAGCAGCTGCGCCCCGTCCTCGAGGAAATCGAGGCGCTTCCACGCCCAGCTCGAGCGCGCCAAGCACCCGAAGACGAAGAAGGACGCCGCGATCGACACGCGCTCCATCCACGCACCGCCTGCAAGCAGATCGAAGCTGGAGCAGCGCATCGCGCCCGCCGCAGCTGCTCGAGGTCGTCGCGCAGACCCGATGACCCACGTGCGCGAGGCGCACAAGGCCAAGACCGAGATGGTCGAGGCCAACCTGCGCCTCGTCATCTCGATCGCGAAGAAGTACACCAACCGCGGCCTCTCCTTCCTCGACCTCATCCAGGAGGGCAACATGGGCCTGATGAAGGCCGTCGAGAAGTTCGAGTACCGCCGCGGCTACAAGTTCTCCACCTACGCCACGTGGTGGATCCGCCAGGCCATCACCCGCTCCATCGCCGACCAGGCGCGCACCATCCGCATCCCGGTGCACATGATCGAGACGCTGAACAAGGTGATGCAGGTGCAGAAGCAGCTCCTGCAGGAATTCGGCCACGAGCCGACTCCCGAGGAGGTCGCCGACGAGATGAACCTGCCGGTCGAGCGCGTGCAGCAGATCATGAAGATGGCGCAGCAGCCGATCTCGCTCCAGTCGCCGGTCGGCGACGGGGACGACACCTAGCTTTGGCGACTTCATCGAGGACAAGTCCGCCGAGAACCCCTACGACATGACGGCGTACTCGCTGCTGCGCGAGAAGATCATCGACGTCCTCGACACGCTGACCGAGCGCGAGCGCCGCGTGCTGTCGCTGCGCTTCGGGCTCGATCGACGGCTACAGCCGCACGCTCGAGGAGGTCGGCAAGCAGTTCAAGGTGACCCGCGAGCGCATCCGCCAGATCGAGGCCAAGGCGCTCCGCAAGATGCGCCACCCGACGCGCATCCGCCAGCTGCACGGCTTCTTCGACGCCGAGCAGATCGACAACGCCCAGAACCTGATGAAGGTGGCCGCGACCAGCGGCCTGCCCAACCGGTCCGCGGGCGCCCCCGCCGCCGGGATGGCATCGACGGGATTTTCGCTGCCCCTCCCTCCGCCAAAACTCTGAGGCGGCGGCTGGCGGCACGCCCGCGGCACCCGGCGAGCGGCAACCGGCCGGATTTCCGGGTTGCCAGCGAGCCGGCAAATCCGCTTTCCCGCTTTACAGTCCCCGAGGCCGGCCTAGCTTGCTCCCATGGCAACGTCTCCCGTGATTTTCGCCGCGTTTGGCTTCGGTGGTGGCGAGCTTCTCGTCATACTTTTGATCCTGCTGGTGCTTTTCGGCGGCTCGAAACTGCCTTCGCTGGCGAAGGGTCTCGGCCAGTCGATCAAGGAGTTCAAGAAGGCCAGCCGCGACGAGGACGAGACGAAGACGACCGACGTCGAGGTCAAGAAGCCCGACGTGGTGAAAACCGAAGTGACGAAAACTCCCGGCGCCAACTGAGCCGCCGTCGTCTTCCTTTCCCAGCGCGCCGTTTCCGGCGCGCTTTTTTTGCGAGATCGGACGGACGTCACGCCGGCGTTTCGCCGGGCAGGATCGTCTCCTCCTCCGGCCGGTCCCGCAGCCAGATCTTGAACTCCTTCAGCTGATCGGTCGCGCCGAGCGCCAGCACCTCGTCACCGGCGCAGAGCCGCTCGTCGGCGCTCGGATTGAGAATGCGGACGCCACCCCGGTTCACACCGGCGATCTGCACGCCGAAGGTCCGCGCCAGCGCGAGTTCACCGAGCGAGTGCCCGCTGGCCCGGCTCCACGGCGGCAAATCGAACGCCTCCATCTGGACCTCGCCGAAGATCGAATCCAGCTCCACGCTCCCCGAGACCGAGGAGAGGAACCGCTGCCCCGCCTGCACCTGCTCCATCGTGCCCATCAGCAGGACGCGATCGCGCGGGTACATCACGGCGTCGGGCGTCGGCAGGGGAATCATGAAGCCCTGCCGCTCGATCCCGACCACCGAACAGCCGAACCGGGCGCGCAGATCGAGCTCCGAAATGCGGCGGCCCTGCACGTCGGCCAGGTCCGGGAGCACGCAGTCCATGATGTGCAGATTCCAATCGGAGTGCGGCCGCAGCCAGGGCGCGGACGTCCCGGTCATCTTGTGTTCGGCCGAGGTCATCACCGTCTGCAATTCCACCTCGAGGTGGCTGTGCCAGTAGATCAGCCGGCGCCGCAGCAGCAGCGCCGCGATGAGCGCGCCGACCGTGCTGGCGAGCAGCAGCCAGCGCGCGGTGCCCTCGGTCGGCAGCAGCATCGCGAGCCAGATGAAGAGCGCCGCGCCGGCCACGGCCTTGATCGCCAGCTCGACGGCGGGCGCCAGCTTCGCCGCCCGCGCGATGCCGGCCATCGACGCCTGCGCGTACAGCAGCGCCAGCGCCGAGATGTTTCGCCAGATCGCCACGAGCGGCGCCAGCAGCACGAGACAGAGCCCCGCCCAGAAGATCACTTCCGGGCCGTTGGGAAACAGCCAGTCGGGCCCCACCCACTGCTGCAGCGCCACGAGCATTTCGCCCGAAAACACGAGCAGACCGCTCACCAGCAGCACCTCCAGCCCGACCTGGAGGAACCGCTTGCGACTCAGCTGCCACAGCCGGTTCCGCCGCTGCCGGGCCTGCAGCCGCTCGATCCGCCCGTGATAGTACCGCAGCCAGACCATCACCCAGCGCGGCTGGCGCGCGACCGTGAAGTCGGCGATCGCCTCCGATTTCCGCACCAGCGTCGGCGCAACGAGCGTCGTGAGCAGCGAGACGCCGACGGCAAGTGGATAGAAGCGGGTGGGCACGACGGCGGAGGCGACCCCCAGCTGCGCGATGATGAACGAGAATTCTCCGATCGGAGTGACCGCCAGCCCGGTCCGGATCGCCTCGCGCAGCGGGGTGCCCATCAGCGTCAGGGCGGCGGAGCAGGCCAGCGGCCGCGCCGCCAGCGTGAACAGCGTGATGCCGGCGATCAGCCAGCCCTCCCGCAGCATCGCGCGTGGGTCGATCTGCAATCCGATCGCGACGAAGAACACGGCGCTGAACACGTCGCGCATGCCCTCGAACGTGCGCTCCACCTGGCTCCGATGCGCGGTTTCCGCGACGATCGTGCCGAGCAGGAATGCACCCAGCGCCAGCGAATAGCCGGCGCGCTGGGCGACAAACGCCAGTCCGAACAGCAGCGCCGCGATTCCGATGGTCTGCAATTCCTCGTCGGCCGAAATGCTCATCCGGCGCAGCAGCCAGGGGACGAGCAGCAGGCCGCCGACGCTCGCGAGCGCCACGAACGCCGCGAGCAGGCCCAGCGTCTCGCCCAGCGGCGCGGCGGTCGCCCCGCGCACGCCGCCGAACTGCACGATCGAGTTGAGCACGGTCAGCATGACCACGGCGACGACGTCCTCCAGCACCGAGACTCCCATCGCCAGCTGGCCGGCGCGCTCGTGGGTGACGCCCGTTTCCTGCAGGATCTTGCTGATGATCGCCGACGAGGAGACCATCAGCATGCCGGCGAGGAACATGCTTTGGGTGTTGCCCCACCCCATCGCGGCGCCGAGCAGCCGCGCCAGAAAATACACGACCACCGCGCTGCCAAACGTCGCGAGCAGCAGCGAGAGCCCGAGGCGCCGCAGCCGGCGCAGGCTCAGCCGCATGCCGATCGAAAACATCAGGAACACGAGTCCCAGCTGCGCCAGCGTCTCGATCGTGTTCGTGTCGTAGACGAGCGAGAACGGGGGCGTGTACGGGCCGACGACCATGCCGGCCACGAGAAATCCGACGATGACCGACAGCCCGATCCGCTGGCACATCCACCCGACGATCCCCGCCACGATCAGGATCACCGCCAAATCCTGGATAAAGTGGATTCCGTGCATGGCTGCCGCTTCGACCAACAGGCGTCACGTGCGTTGCCTCGTCAACCCTATCATTCTGCGGTGAACCGGGTTGGCCGGCGGCATGGCGGAGGAAAGGCGGCTCGCCAAAACGTGGCGCGCCGAGCCGCGCTCCGATGCCGCGCCGGGGCTCGCGTCCGCTTCTCGCGCGTCGCCGCGATCTGGGGACAACGCCCGTTGGCCGCGGACCAGCGCCACGACCAGGGTCCCGCGGTCGCGCCGAATCGCACGACCCCGGTCTCCCCGCGCCTCGCTCGGGCCAAGGGCGCAAATCAGCGATTTCCGCTCTGAGGACGGGGCATTCCCGCGTTGACACTCCCTGCGCGCGACGATTCGTTTCCGTCGGCGGATACGCCAGCCCCTCACGATATCATGGCCAACTTCCTCGGTTATTTTTCGAACGACATCGGCATCGATCTCGGCACCGCCAACACACTCGTATACGTCAAAGACAAGGGAATCGTCCTGCGCGAGCCATCGGTGGTCGCCCTCGACACGGTCACGCGCAAAGTCCGCGCCGTCGGCGACGAGGCCAAGCGAATGCTCGGCCGAACCCCGGGGAACATCACCGCGATCCGCCCGATGAAGGATGGCGTGATCGCCGACTTCGATGTCACCGAGGCGATGCTCCGCTACTTCATCGGCAAGGTGAGCACCTCGTTTCGCGCCCCGCCGCGCGTCGTGATCGCGATCCCATCGGGCATCACCGCGGTCGAGAAGCGCGCCGTGATGGACTCGGCGACGCATGCCGGCGCCCGCAAGGTGATCACGATCCCCGAGCCGATGGCCGCGGCGATCGGCGTGGGCCTGCCGATCGACGAGCCGGCGGCGAACATGATCGTCGACATCGGCGGCGGCACGACGGAGATCGCGGTGATTTCGCTGAACGGCATCGTGTTTTCGAAATCGATCCGCGTCGCCGGCGACGAGCTGGACCTCGCGATCATGAATTACATGAAGCGCGCCTACAACCTCCTGATCGGTGAGCGCACCGCGGAGGAGATCAAGATGCGCGTCGGTTCCGCCTATCCGCTCGAGGAGGAACTCACGATGGAGGTCAAGGGCCGCGATTCGGTGGCCGGGTTGCCGAAGACGATCCATGTCACGTCGCAGGAAATCCGCGAGGCGCTGGCCGACACGATTGCGGCGATCGTCGACGCCGTCCGGGTGACCCTCGAGCGCTGCCCGCCCGAGCTTTCGGCGGACCTCGTCGACCGCGGTTTCGTGATGGCTGGCGGCGGCGCGCTGATTCGCGGGATCGACAAGCTGCTGAGCGAGAAGACCGGGCTGCCGGTGACGATCTCCGACGATCCCCTGTCGGCGGTCGCGAACGGCACCGGGGCGGTGCTCAACGACCTTTCCTGGCTGATGCAGAACGTCTAGCCGGCACCGCGAACCGCCGCCGGAAATTTCCCGCGAGCGGGCGCCGGTGGCGAGACGCGCCGAACGGCAGTCTTGATCCCGGGCGCCGGATGCGGGTTACTTCCGTTTTCGCCCTGTGCCTTCCAAACGCCTCGATCAAGCCCGCCCGTTCTTCACGCTCGGCCTCGTGATCGGCGCCTGGCTGGTGATTCCGGTCGCGGTCAAGACGTTCACCCGCGCCAGCTTCTTCGAATTCACCGCCCCGCTGACCGTGGCCGCCTCCTACGTGAGCGACCTGCAGGAGTACTGGTCGCTGCGGCTGCACTCGAACAGCGAGCTGATCGAGGCGGGCCGGGATCTGGCGCGGCTCAACGCCTCCTACTCGCTTTCCGTCCAGCAGAACACGGAGTTGCAGGCCGAGGTGCAGCGGCTCGAAAGCCTGCTCAAGCTGCCGGCCTACGCGAACTACCGCTCCGAGCCCGCCCGGGTGGCGCGGCGGGATTTCTCCGGCTGGTGGCAGCGCCTGCTCATCCGGAAGGGCCGCAACTACGGCATCACGGTCGGTGCTCCGGTCGTGTTCACGGGCGGCGTGGTCGGCCGCGTGACGGAAGTCCACGCCTACACCTCCGTCGTCGAGCTCATCAGCAGCCCGAGCGTGCGGATCGCCGCCATCGTCGAGGGCGATGACCGGCCCATCAGTTTCCAGGGCGGGATCAATCCCACGTTCGGGCCGGCGCGGGGAACGATCGAGTTCGTACCGCTCGATATTTTCGCGAGCGCCAGCGCGCCGAAGCGCCTCGTCACCTCGGGCCTCGGCGGCGTGTTCCCCGGCGGGCTCACGATCGGCATGGTGACGAAGGTCGAAGCGAGCACCGACGGGCTGTTCAAGAGCGGCGAGGTCGAACTGAATCCGAATCTGGCGTCGTTGACGGAGGTGACGGTGCTGGTGCCGCTGAATCCAGAGTGAAGCGAGCTCGCGGCCGCTGACGGAGCGGGACGCGCGAACCGGGCGCTCTTCCACTTCGCGGCCACCCGGTGAGATCGCAGCCACCCCGGTCCCTCGAATCTTCCTCCCTCCACCCTCCGCCTTCGCGATTTCTCCGCTCGACCGTTCTTCAGTCTTTCCAGCGCCCCGCTTCGGGATTTCAACTTCAGGCCGATTCAACATGCGCCGCACGCTCGTTCACTTCGCCACGCTCGCCCTGCTCTGGGCGGTGCTGTCGCAACTGAACGACGCCCTCGCGCCGGCGCATGTCTACCTCTGGGCAGGCGGGCTGTTCGTAGTCTATGGCGCGCTGACGCTCCCGTTTCGCGGCGGGCTGGCCGCCTCGCTGGCGGCGGGGCTGCTTTGCGATGCGACCACGCCGGTCGGATTCGGCACCCAGGCGCTCCTGTTCGCGGCGGTGCACGTCGTGTTGTTCAACCTCCGGGATCGCGTGCCACGCGACGAGACGGCGGCGCGGGTCGTGATCGCACTGCTGACCAACCTCGCGCTGTTTCTCGCGTTCGCGTTCGGAGAGGTGTCGCGGCTGCCCGAGCCCGCGGCGGTGTGGCCGCGGATCATCTTCGACCTGCTCTGCTCGCAGGTCCTGATCACGCTCGTGGCCCCCTGGTTCTTCGCGTTGCAGGAGCGGTCTCTCGAACTGGCGCGCCCGCTGACCGAAAGCTACGGACGGAGGTTCGAGTGAACCGGCGGCGCCGTCCGCCCCCCTGCTGATGTCGCGGCTCGAGACCAACCTGGCCGAACGCTCCGGCAGCCTCGTCGACGCGCGCACGGGCTTCGATCCGCGCATCGCCCTGTTCCATTTCCTGATCGCGGCGCTGCTGCTCACGCTCGTCGGCGGGCTCGCGTACCGTCAGCTCATCAAGACCGACGAATACCACGACCGCGAGCGGGTGCAGAACCAGCGCCGCGTGCTCATTCCTGGTCCGCGCGGCAACATCTACGACCGCCAGCACCGGCTGCTGGTCGGCAACCGCCCGCGTTTCGCGGTCGTGCTCTATCTCGACGAACTGCGTCAGGAGTTCCGCCGCGAGTTCATCCGCGTGCGCCGGAACTACCGCGAGACCGGCGACAAGGACCTGCCGACCGCCGGACAGCTGGAGCAGATCGCCCGCGCTTCCGTCGTCCAGCGCTATCTCGACCAGATCAACGCCATCCTGAAGCGGAACGATCGCGTCGACAGCACCGACCTCAACCGCCACTTCACGCGCCAGCTGCTGCTGCCCTACCGGCTGGTCGACGATCTCTCGGCCGGGGAATACGCCCGGCTGATCGAGGAGCTGCCGGTCCGGTCGCCGCTCCAGGTCTACACGTCGAGTGTGCGCTATTACCCGTACGGATCGGCGGCCGCGCACACCCTCGGCTACGTCGGCGTCGACCCCGATCTCGATGCGGAGGACTTTCCCGGCGACGACCTCACCACCTTCAAGATGAAGGGCAGCATCGGTCGCGACGGACTGGAGAAGACGTTCGACAGCGCGCTGCAGGGCACGGCCGGCGGAACGATCTTCCGGGTGGATCCGGCGGGCTATCGCGTCAACCCGCCGATCGAGCGGCGGCAGCCCGTCCCCGGCAACGACCTGGTCACCTCGCTCGATGTCGACCTGCAGCTCGCCGCCGAGCAGGCGCTCGGCGATCTCACCGGCGGCGCGGTCGCACTCGATGTGCGGACCGGAGAGGTCCTCGTGCTCGCCAGCAAGCCGGACTACAACCTCGCGAACTTTTCGCCCTACCTCACGAAGGCGGCGGCCGCCGACATCGAGGCCCGCGGCGCCTGGATCAACCGCGCGGTCGGGGCGTTTCATCCGCCGGGCTCGACGTTCAAGATCGTGAGCACGATCGCGGCGCTGCGCTCCGGCGCGGTCACGCCGGACGAGATCATCGCGGATTGCCAGGGGTCGATGCGCGTGGGTGGCCGCACGTTCACCTGCGAGAACGGGCTGGTGCACCACGGCGAACTCAAGCTGAGCGAGGCGATCGCCCAGAGTTGCGATGTCTACTTCTACACGCTCGGGTTGAAGACCACGGCCGAGGTCATCGCCGCCGAGGCGCGCCGTTTCGGCCTCGATCACCGCACCGGCATCGAGCTGCCGAACGAGCCCGGCCGCATGACGATTCCCGACGGCGCATGGAAGCAGCGTACCCAGGACGCCAAGTGGTATCCCGGCGACACCGCGAACATGTCGATCGGCCAGGGCTACGTGCTGGAGAACCCGCTCGAGATGGCGTGCTTCGCCGCCTCGGTCGCGCGCGACGAGGTGAGCACGAAGCCGACGCTGGTCCATCGGCCGGACGCCGCTCCGCAGCACAGCGAGCGGATCGGGCTGACCGCGGCCCAGCGCTCGGCGCTGCTCGCGGGGATGGAAGGCTGCACGACGCATGGCACCGCCAAGATCCTCACGACGATGCCGAGCCTGCGGGTTCCGGGTGTCCGGATCGCCGGCAAGACCGGCACGGCACAAATCCCGGGGCGGAAGAACGCGGCCTGGTTCATCTGCTTCGCGCCCCTCGACCGGCCGGAGATCGCCATCGCGGTGATGGTGGAGGGCGATACCCCGGGGGAAAGCTTCGGCGGCGGGATGTACGCCGCGCCGATCGCGGACGCCATTCTCCTGAAATACTTCGAGAAAAAAGCCCATCCCGGCACGCTACTGCTCCCGTCCGTTCCCGCGCCCCGGCAGTCGTCGACGGGCTTGCCGCCACCCCGCGGTGAAGCGGCGGGCAACGGCGGGTGATCGGGAATTCGCCACCGCCGCAA
Organism: uncultured Verrucomicrobiae bacterium; assembly: GCA_963705935.1. Classification (GTDB taxonomy): domain Bacteria; phylum Verrucomicrobiota; class Verrucomicrobiia; order Opitutales; family Opitutaceae; genus Opitutus. Next base: position 3,226,703 of record OY970130.1, read on the forward strand.
CGCGCGACCGACGGCGCCGCGGGCGGAACCCTGGATCCGGTCGCACGAGCCGCTCGCGCCCGCACGGCGCAGAGCGTCCTTTCGCGTTGCCGTCGCCGCGCCGCGCCGCGTGACTGCAGGGCATGAAAGTCGCGTTCCTCAGCGGCACGAGCATCGTCAACTCCCGCCTCTTCGCCTCGTGGGAGGTGAAAACCATCGCGACGCCCCATGGCGAGGTGACCTACAAGACGCACGCCGGCTTCGTCCTGATCAACCGTCACGGGTACGGATTTCCCCTGCCGCCGCATTCGATCAACCACCGGGCCAACATCCGGGCGCTCGCGGATCTTGGATACGAGGACATCGTGTCGCTGAACTCCGTCGGCTCGCTCAAGCGCGAACTCCCTCCTGGCACGCTCGTCTCGTGCTCCGATTACGTCGGGTTGCAGCAGGGGCCGATGACCTTTTTCGACCGCGAACTGAAGGGCGGTGCGCCGGGGATCGCGAACAACCTGGTTCCCATGCTGATCGAGCAGCTGGCGCCCGAATTCACGATCCATCCCGGCAAGGTGTACGTGCAGTTCCGCGGGCCGCGTTTCGAGACCAAGGCGGAGATCCGGATCGTCCAGGGCTGGGGGGACGTCGTCGGCATGACGGCGGCGCACGAGGCGGACCTGTGCGCCGAGCTCGGGCTGCGCTACAACAGCCTGGCGCTGATCGACAATTACGCGAACGGACTGCAGGGGACCGAAATCGATTTCGCGAAGTTCCAGGAACTCGTGAAGGAAAATCAGGCGAAGGTGAACCGGCTCTTCGCCCGGCTGCTGGAAATCCTGGCCTAGGCCGGGCCGCACGGCGCATTTGCATCCGGCGGCGGCCCGCGTTTGATCGTGCGGCATATGAACACCGTCGGCATCATCGGATTGGGCATCATCGGCGAGGCCTGGGCCCGCAACTATCACGCCGCCGGCGTCCTCGCCGGCGCCTGGAACCGCACGGCGAAGCCCGCGGCCCCGGCGTGGAAGGAATCGCCCGCCGCGGTGACCGCGGCCGCGGACGTCACCCAGATCGTCGTCGCCGACCCGACGGCGGTCGAACAGGTGATCACCCGGATCGTCCCGGCGCTCACCGCGGGCAAGGTGGTCGTGCAGTCGAGCACGATCGATGGCGAGAGCAGCGCGCGGTTCGAAAAGATGGTGACCGCCACGGGCGCACGCTACCTCGCGGCCCTGTTCACCGGCAGCAAGCCGGCGGCCGAGCAGCGCCAGACCGTCTTCTATCTCGGGGGCGACCGCGGGCTCATCACCGAGATCGAGCCGCTGCTCGCGCTGATCTCGAGCAAGCGCTTCGTCATCGGGACAAACGAGCAGGCGTGCACGCTGAAGCTGGCGATGAACCTCAATATCGCCGCGCAGATCGAGGGGCTGTGCGAGGCGCTGACGCTCGTGCGCCGGTCGGGCGTGAGCGACGACGTGTTTTTCGAGGCGCTCAGCCAGAACGTCAGCTACTCCGGACTGGCCAAGCTGAAGGAGCCAAAACTCCGCGCGGCGGATTTCGCGCCGCAGTTCTCCGTCAAACACCTGCACAAGGATCTGCGGCTCGCCTCGAAAACGGCGGCCTGCGAGGACTTTCCCGTGCTCGAGGCGGTGCGCGAGGCGTTGAAAACCGCGGAGGCACGCGGGATGGGCGATCTCGATTTCTCGGCCGTGATCCGGCTGCTGCAGGAGGATTGAGCCGGCCGGCCACGGCGCGAGCGCCTCCGTGGAGTCGCCGCGGGCCGGCTCCGACCCGCGCTTTCCCGCAATCGCGTCGTAGCGGTCAGGACACGGGCGGTTCGGCGGAACCGCCCGATCCGAGGACGGGCAGCGCCGAGGCCGCGGCCCGCGGCGTTTGACCCTCGGGTCGGTTCTGGCAGACTCGGGGCATGAGCGATTTCGTGGCCGCGGCCGAGATGAAGGATGCGCGACAAAGTCTGGAGCGGCTGCGCGCCACGATGCGGCAGACGATCCGGGGAAAGGACGAGGTCATCGAGCAGGTGGTCATCTGCCTCCTCGCCGGCGGGCATCTGCTGATCGAGGACCTGCCGGGAGTCGGCAAGACGACGCTCGCCTACACCCTCGCCCGCTCGCTCGACTGCGCGTTTTCCCGGATTCAGTTCACGAGCGACCTGCTGCCGAGCGACGTCACGGGGGTCGCGATCTACGACGACGCCGTGAAGGAGTTCGTGTTCAAGAAGGGGCCGGTCTTCGCCAACATCGTGCTGGCCGACGAGATCAACCGCGCCACGCCCAAGACGCAGTCGGCGCTCCTCGAGGTGATGGATCGGGCGCGGGTCACGATCGATGGTGAACCGCACGCGGTCGGGAGCCCGTTCATGGTCTTCGCGACCCAGAACCCGGTGGATTACGAGGGGACCTTCCCGCTCCCGGAAAGCCAGATGGACCGCTTCCTGATGCGGCTGCAGATGGGTTATCCGCGCGCCGAGCACGAGTTGGAGATCCTGCGCACGGCCCGCACGAGCTACGACGCGATCGCGCACCAGCCGGTGCTCACGCGGGCGGACGTCGTCCGGCTGCAGGCGCTGGCCGGCGAGGTCTACGTCGAGGACAGCGTGCTGGAATACCTGCTGCAGATCGTGGCCGCCACGCGCACCGAGGCGGAGTTTCGGGCCGGCGTCAGCGTGCGCGGGGGACTGGCGCTGCGCACCGCCGCCCAGGCACGCGCCCTGGCCAGCGGCCGCGACTTTGTCCTGCCGGAGGACGTGACGGAACTGGTCGGGCCGATCCTCGCCCACCGGCTGGGGCTGGCGCGGCAGACGAGCGACGCACTCGAGGAGCGGCGCACGGTGGCCGCCGCCCTGCGGCGCATCGTATCCTCCATCCCACCACCGGCATGATGCGCGGCGCCCAGCCGATCGCCCGGCGGCGGCAGGACCGGCCGGCCCGCGCGACTCCGGGCCGGGGTCCGCATCCGGCCAGAAGGCCCGGGAGGGTCGCCGGATGAGGAGTCGCCCCGAATCCGGCTGGCACACGGCGGGCGAACGACCGCCCGGTCCGCGGTTCACCTGGAACGCGGTCCTGTGGTCGCTGGTTTACCCGCGGCGCCGGCAGCGGGTCGGGCCGACCGTTTCCGGCGTGCTGCTCGTGGGCATCTCGTTCGGGATCGGAACGGCGGCGTACAACGCGGCGAACAACATCCTGTTCATCACGCTGTCGCTGCTGCTGGCGTGCCTGATTGCGAGCGGCGTGCTGTCGTGGCTGAATTTCCGGCACCTGTCCTGGCGGCTGGACGTCGAGCCGCCGATGCGGGTGGGGTTCGATGCGGCGGTGACGCTGCGGATTCGGAACGGGAAGCGGCTGCTGCCGACCTACGGGCTGTGGTTCGATCTTTCCGCCCGCGCGCTCGAGACCGGGCCGGCCGCCCGGGCGGAAACCACGTTCACCGCCCGCGGGGCGGACGTGCGGGCGGCGCTGGCGCAGGCCGACCGGGACGAGACGCGAGGCCGGCTTTTTCTCCGCACCCGACTGGATCCCGGCGCGGAGATCCGGCTGGACTGGAGCTTCCCGCCGGCCCGCCGCGGGAGGACGCGCATCGAGCTGCGGAGCGTCGGATCGCTGTTCCCCTTCGGATTTCTGCGCAAGGAATTCACCGTGACGCTCAGCCGGGACGTGGTCGTCTGGCCCGCGCCCGTCGACTACCGGCGGTTTGCCGCGGCGGGGGCCCGCCGGACGACGGGCGGCGAACGGATTCCGCGCTCCGGCTCGGGTGAGGACCTGTTTGCATTGCGGCGATATCAATTGGGCGACTCGCACCGGCTGATCCACTGGAAGGCGAGTGCGCGCACCCGGCAGTTGCTCGTCCGCCAATTCGGCGCCGAGACGGCGGAGGCCTTTTCGCTCTGGCTGCGCGCGGACGAGCCGTACGGGAGCGGCTCCGCGCAGTTCGAGCTGCTGCTCGGGTTCGCGGCGACGCTGGCCGAGGACCTGTTCCGGGCTGGAAAGCTCACGCGACTGGCGCTGAACGCGGAGCCGCCCCGGCCGGCGCGCCGACTCCAGGACCTCGAGGCCTGGCTCGACCAGCTGGCGGTGCTGTCACCGGGCGCGCCGGACGACAGCCGAGCCGGAGCCGCGGCTGCGGCGGCGCGCGAAGCGATCGGCAGCGCGGCGCGCGGACGCAGCCTCATCACCTTCGTGGCCGATGGCAGCCGGGGAGTGGCCGCCCGGATCGACGGCCAGCGGTTTGCCGCCGCCTGACGGACGCGATGAACGGCATGCCGCCAGCCGAAGGGTCCGTCCCCCCACTGACGCTCACCGAGCTCCAGCAGCTCGAGTGGCTGCTCGGCGGCGTGCTCACGCTGCTCTCCGCCTCGACCGTGTTCTATCTGGAGATCAACGCCTGGACGCTCGTGTTGGCGCTCACGGCGGCGGTGATCGCGGGATGGTGGCGCCCGGACTGGCTGGCGCGCATCCCCGGCTGGACCCATCGGCTGGTGTTTCCGTTCGTGGTCGCTTTCTTCGCCGGCGACCTGTGGCTGACCGGCGAACTGCTGCCCGCGACCGTGCGGCTGGACCTGCTCCTCCTGCTGTATCGGACAATAACCTACCGCCGGCGGCGGGATGACCTGCAGGTGATCGTCCTCGGGCTGTTCCTCATCGTGCTGGCGGGGGTGCTGACCGTGTCACTGACGTTCGCCGTGCAGCTGCTGGCGTTCGCCGCCGGCGCGCTCGCGTTTCTGCTGACCATCACCCTGGCCCAGGCGGCCGGCAGCGAGGCCGGCGGCAGCGGCTCCGCGCCCCCGGGCACGGCGCCGGGGTGGGCGCGGCACGTCGACTGGCCGAAGCTTCTGCGCCGGGTCCGCGCGGTGACGCGCTGGCGGGTGGTCGCGTTCGGCGTCGTGCTGTTCGCGGGGCTCGTGGCGCTGTCGGCGGTGCTGTTTCTCGCGATCCCGCGGTTCCAGCTGGAGAACGGACTGTTCCTCGATCGTTTCGTGACCCGCAAGGCCCGGACCGGGTTCAGCGACACCATCCGGTTCGGCGAAGTGACCCGGATCACCGAGGACAATTCCGTGGCCCTGAGCGTGGACGTGTCGGATCGCGACCAGATTCCCGCCGCGCCCTACTGGCGCATGCTGGTGCTCGACGACTATCGCGACGGCACCTTCCAGGTCTCGGCCGGGCTGCGCCGCTCCTTCGGCGGCGAGCAGAGCGGAGTCGCCGTGCGCGGCGGAGCCTGGAACCCGCAGGTCGCGGACGTCACCTGGACGTTCTACCTCGAGTCGGGGGTCAGCCGGTATCTGCCGCTGCTCGGTCCCTTCACCGCGCTGCGGTTTCGCGAGCCGCAGAATTTCCGCTTTGCGCGGCGGCTGGGAGTCCTGGAGCTGCGCGCGGATCCGGTGACGATGCTGGCGTATCGCGTCGACGCGATGCAGCCGGGTGCGAACATTCCCGACCCGGAGTTCGCGCTGCGCTGGCGCGAATACCACGGCGATCCCCATGCCGCCGGCGCGCTGATGCTGCGCGTTGGGCTGGGTGAACCGGATCGGGCGGTGCTGCGCCGGATCGACCGGGAGATCACGGGCGGAGCCGCGCCGGGCGCCGGAGAGTTTGCGCGGCGGGCGACGAACTGGCTGGCGCAGCATCACCGGTATTCGCTGCAGCCGCGAATCCCCGCCGGCAGCGGCGACCCGCTCATCCGCTGGCTCGCGTCCGGCGAGAGCGGCCATTGCGAGCTGTTCGCGGGTTCGCTGGTGCTGCTCGCGCGCGCCGCCGGGATTCCGGCGCGCGTGGTGACCGGGTTTCGCGGCGGCTCATGGAACGGCTACTCGAACAGCTTCACGCTGCGAAACTCCAACGCGCACGCCTGGTGCGAGGTCTTCGATGCCGCGACCGCGTCATGGCTGCGCGCCGACCCAACGCCCGGATCAGCGGCGGCCGCGGCCGGCGCGGCGCAGGGCGAGACGGCGCTGGCGCGGCGCATCGATCGGAGTTGGAATGCCCGGTGGGAAAGCCTGCGCGTGTTCTGGTACCGGCGGATCGTCAACCTCGACCAGCGCACGCAGCTCGACGCGATGAACGCGGTCAAGGACGCGGCGGCCCAGGCGGGCCGTCGGCTGCGCGAACTGCTGGACCGCGCCGGGTCGCGGCTGAAGGCGTGGAGCATCGCCCCGTGGCGGGCGCCGCACCTGTCCGGCTGGGCCGCGGCCACCGCGGCCCTGATCGTGCTGGCCTGGCTGGCCCGCCGCCACCGGTTCATTCTCTTCGCTGGCTTCGGTTCCGGGCGACGGAGCGGCGACGCGGTCCGACGGGAGGCGGGGCGCTGGCTCGCGAAGTTCCAACGCCAGGAGCCGGCGAACCCGGTGCCCTTCCGTCCTGAGGTGATCGCGGACCTGCAGCGGCTGCGTTTCGGTGCGCGGGAAACCTGGCCCGCCCCCGCCGGAGTCCTCCGCCGGGCGAAACGTTGCTGGACGCAGCGGGCGAGCCGAGCGGCTCGCGCCAGCACGGGGAGGGCGTAAGCCGCGGGCGGCTCGCTCCCGGCTGCGGGCAGGCCCTCTTCGATTTGCGCGGGCGACCTGGCGCGACCAGAATGGCGGCTGAGACGAGATCGCGGGCCGTCCCGATCTCTTCCTCAACGCACCCAGGAGATCTTCTGCAGACTTTTCGCGAGTTCCACGTCTTTCGCCGTCACCTTGCCTCCGGCGTCGTGCGTGTTCAGCCGGATGACCACCCGGTTGTACACGTTCGTCCAATCCGGATGGTGATTCATCGCCTCGGCCTCGAAGGCCGCGCGGACCATGAAGCTCATCGCCTCGCGAAAACTGCCGAATTCGAAGGTCTTCTCGAGCGCCTCGCCGGCGAGCGACCAGCCCGCGAGTTCCTGCAGCGCGTTGTGGATCTCGGCCGGGGAAAGGGGAATGCTCATCGGCGCAAACTCCTCCGCCCTTCCCCCTTGTCAAACGACAGAGGCAGGACCTAACTCGGCGCGCTGAGCATGCTTTCTTCCGCCGATCGTTCCGACGCCCCCGTCCCGACTCACGTCGCCATCATCATGGACGGCAACGGCCGCTGGGCGAAGCAACGCGGGCTGCCCCGGATCGAAGGCCATCGCCGGGGCGTGGAAACCGTCCGAACCGCCACGTTCGCCGCCCGTGACCTCGGGATCAAGATCCTCACGCTGTACGCGTTCTCGGTCGAGAACTGGAAGCGGCCCGAGGCCGAGGTCGGCGCGCTGATGAGCCTGCTGGAAATCTATCTCAAGCGGGAGTTGGACACGTTCGTGCGGGACCGGGTGCGACTGCGGACGATCGGCCGGACGCAGGACCTGCCCTCGTCGATCCAGAAACTCCTGCGGACCACGGTCGAGGAAACGAAGCATTTCACCGACTACACGCTGGTCCTCGCGCTCAATTACAGCGCCCGCACCGAAGTGGTGGATGCGGCCCGCGCCTATGCCGCCGCCGCGGCGTCCGGCGCGGAGAAACTCAACGGGGCCTCATGGGAGTCGTTTCGCCGTTATCTCTACACCGCGGACCTCCCGGATCCCGACCTGATCATCCGCACCTCGGGGGAAATGCGCGTGAGCAATTTCCTCCTCCTGCAGGGGGCGTACGCGGAATTCGTCTTCTCGCCGGTGCTCTGGCCCGATTTCAGCAAGGACGATCTCGTGGGCGCGATCGCGGAATACACCCGTCGGGAACGCCGGTTCGGCCGGACCAGCGAACAGGTGCGCCCGGCGCCGGCGGTCACGAAATGACGGTGGCGGGACGCGATTCCGTTCCATGGCGAAACGCATCCTGAGCACCGTCTTCCTCTGGGCGGTCGTGATCGGCTCACTGGCGTATTTCCGGACGGAGGGCGGCGTGGCCCTGATCACCGCGATCTCGGTGCTGACGCTGCGCGAGTTCTACCGGCTGATGCAGGGCGCGGGCCTGGCGCCGTTCGACAAGCTCGGCATGACCTTCGGCGGCCTGATCACGGTCGCGCCCTGGATCGAGGCCCGCTGGGGTTTTCCGGCGAGCAATGCGCTTGCGCTCGCGGTAGTCGTTTTCTCGGTACGAGTGCTGGGCGAACGGGAGCCGGAGAATCGCGTCGAGGCGCTGGCCGCCACCCTGTTCGGCCTCGTTTACGTCGCGTTCATGCTGCAGTATCTCGTGCGGATCGTCACGCCGCTGCCGGCCGACCACATCGACCGCGCCGGGCGGCTGCTCCTGTTCGTCTGGCTCGTGGCCGTGTCGAAATTCTGCGACGTCGGGGCGCTGGTCACCGGACTCGCGATCGGCCGCCACAAGATGTCGCCGCGCATCAGCCCGAAGAAAACCTGGGAAGGCGCCGTCGGCGGGGTGCTGATCTCGATGGGGATCGGCGCTTTCGTGGCCTGGCTGGCGGCCGGACATTTTCCCGTGCACATGACGCCGCTGATCGCCGCGCTGATGGCGGCGCCGGTCGCGATGGCCGCCATCGTGTCGGATCTGATCGAATCGGTGATCAAACGCCGCGCCACGATCAAGGACTCGGGGGGGATCATTCCCGGGATCGGCGGGGTTTTCGACGTGAGCGACAGCCTGATCCTGACCGCGCCCCTCGGTTATTTCCTGTTCGGATTGGCGCGGTAGATTTGCCGCCCGGCCGGCGCGATTGGCGGAGGGGAGGCGAGACGCAGGCCGGGGCGGCGGGCCCAAGACCTGCGCCCGAAGACCGAGGGAAGACCGGGAGCCGACCGTCATCCCGCGCTTGCGAAGATCGCCGGCCCCACCGCATACTCGCCGGCTTTCGTGGCCGCACCGTCTTCATCCTCCCGCAAACGCGTCGTCCTCCTGGGCGCGACCGGCTCCATTGGCGAAAACACGCTGCGGGTGGTGGCCGCGCACGCCGACAAGCTCGAACTCGTCGGCATCGCGGCCCGGCAAAACCATCGGCGCCTCGCCGAGATCGCCCGGGATTTTCATGTTCGGCAGGTGGCGGTGTTCGACGATCGGGCATTCGCGGAGGCCCGGAAGAACGGCGAATTCCCCGCCGGCACCGAGCTGCACGGCGGACTGGCCGGCCTGATGCATCTCGCCTGTCTGCCTGAAGCCGACCTGGTGCTCGTTGCGGTGGTCGGCACGACCGGCCTCGAGCCGGCGCTGGCCGCGCTCGAAGCCGGGAAGGATCTGGCACTGGCGTCGAAGGAGGTTCTCGTCGTCGCCGGCAAGTTCGTGATGGCCGCCGCCCGCCGCCACGGGGCACGACTGCTGCCGGTCGACAGCGAGCACAACGCCGTTTTCCAGTGTCTCGAGGGACATCCGCAGGCTGGAGTCCGCCGGGTCGTCCTCACGGCCAGCGGAGGCGCTTTTCGCGACTGGCCCGCCGAGCGTCTCGCGCACGCCACGCCGGCCGATGCGCTGAAACACCCCAACTGGTCGATGGGGCCCAAGATCACGGTCGACTCCGCGACCCTGGCCAACAAGGGCCTCGAGCTGATCGAGGCGCAGTGGCTCTTCGGCCTCCGCCCGGAACAGTGCACCGCCGTCCTGCACCCGCAGAGCATCGTGCACTGCCTGGTGGAATTCACCGACGGCGCGATGCTGGCGCAGCTTTGCCCGCCCTCGATGACATTCCCCATCCAGCACGCCCTGCTGCACCCCGACCGTGCGCCCGGGGTCGAGTCGACGCTGGATTTCACGCGGCTGCTCGGGCTGGAGTTCCGCCCCGTCGACGAGTCGCGCTTCCCCTGTCTGCAGCTGGCGCGCGAGGCCATGGTCGCGGGAGGCATCGCGCCGGCGGTGTTCAATGCTGCGAACGAGGTCGCGGTCGCGGCGTTTCTCTCGGAAAAGCTCCCGTTTCTTGCGATTCCAGAGGTGATCCGCCACAGTTTGAACGAAATCGAGAACTTTGAACCCTCCGCCCTCCCCGCTGTTCTCCACGCCGACGCCGAAGCGCGGCGCGCCGCGTCGGGCGCCTTGAAGAAATACGCGTAAGCGATGCCCAACGATCTGCTGACCACCCTGTTCTCGAACGTCTGGTCGATTTTTCTCGTCGTCCTGTTCTTCGTCGGCTCGATCTTGGTCCACGAGCTGGGCCATTTCCTGGTCGCACGCCTCCGCGGGGTGCACGTCGAGCGGTTTTCGATCGGGTTCGGCCCGGCCATCACCTCCTGGCGCGGCAAGGACGGGGTCGAATACCGGCTTTCGTGGATCCCCCTGGGCGGATACGTGCTGCTGCCCCAGCTCGCGGATCTCGGCGCGATCGAGGGGCGGAGCGAAGTCGACGTCACGCAGCTTCCCCAGCTGAGCTATACGACCCGCATGCTGGTGTTTGCAGCGGGCGCGTTTTTCAACGTGCTGTTCGCGTTCGCACTGGCGACGGTCATCTGGATCGTGGGCCAGCCGGAGAGCAGCATCACGGCCAGCACCGAGGTTGGCTATGTCCAGCCAACGGTCGAGCTGCCGGACGGACTCAAGGTCACCAGTCCCGCGGTCAAAGCCGGCCTGCAGGTGGGCGACATCGTCCGATCGATCGACGGCAGCTCGGTGAACAACTGGCAGGACATGCTGTACCTGATCGGCCTCGGGACCGGGCTGAGCGCCGACGGTCAGCGACAGGCGCGGTTCAAGGTCGAGCGGGACGGCCGGATCATCGACCTGATCGTGCATCCGCTGCTCGCCGGCGAGGACCGCGATCGTTTCGTCGGCATCGGGCCCGGCTATGAGTTGATGGTGCAGCAGGTGACCCCGGGCTCGATCGCCGCCCGGGCCGGGATCAAGGCGGGCGACGAGATCCTGAGTGTCGGAGGGGTGCGGACGCTCAGCGCCACGACGTACTTCGAGCAGCTCGACCGGACGGTGGCGAAACCGGTGACCGTGCGGATTCGCCGCGGCGGCACCGAGCGGGACCTCGTGCTGCCCGCGCGCCCGGGCGGCAAACCCGGAATGAGCATCGGGCTGACGCTGACGACCGGATTTCGGCTCACCCATCCCTCTCCGTTCGGGCAGATTTCGGAGCAGGTGACGATGACCTTCCGGACGCTGTGGAGCCTGCTCAATCCGCATTCCGATGTCGGATTGTCGAAGGTCGCGGGACCGGTCGGCATCGTTCGCATCTTCCACAGCGCCGCCGAGGCGGGGCTGCGCGTTTCCGTGATCTTCGCGATTCTGGTGAACGTGAACCTGGCGATCTTCAATCTGCTGCCGCTGCCGATCCTCGACGGCGGCCAGATGCTCTTTGCCACGATCGGCAAACTCCGGGGCCGCGCCCTGCCGGCGAATTTCGTCATCGCGGCGCAAAGCGCGTTCGGCGTGCTGCTGCTCACGATGGTGCTGTACGTGAGCGTTCTTCGACGTGCGGCGCTGGGCGCGCGACGTGCAGAGCGATCGGGCGGAAGCGGCTGCCGATGCCGTGCCGGGGACCGGGAAATAGGTCGATGTCCTACGCCATTTCGCGTTTCCGCACGGTCCGCCGGCTCACCCACGAGGTCCGGGTCGGCCCGGTCGGCGTCGGGGGCACGAACCCGATCCGGCTGCAGTCGATGACCACGAGCGACACGCAGGACGTCGCCGCCACGGTCCGGCAGACGATTGCGCTCGCCGAGACGGGCTGTGAGATCGTCCGGATCACCGCGCCCAATGTCGCGGCCGCGCGCTGCCTGCGGGAAATCCGGGCCCAGGTCGACGCCGCGGGGTTCGCGGAAGTCCCCTTGGTGGCGGACATCCATTTCCTGCCGGCGGCGGCGATGGAAGCGGTGGAGCACGTCGAAAAGGTGCGGGTCAACCCGGGCAACTACGCCGACAAGAAGAAATTCGCCGTCCGCGAATACTCGGACGCCGACTACGACCGGGAGCTGCAGCGGCTCCACGACGCCTTCTCCCCGCTCGTGCTCCGGGCGAAGGCCCTCGGCCGCGCGCTGCGGATCGGAACCAACCACGGCTCGCTCAGCGATCGGATCATGAATCGCTACGGCGACACGCCGCTCGGAATGGTCGAGAGCGCGCTCGAATTCCTCCGCATCGCCGAGTCCCACGGATTCGACCAGCTCATCCTGTCGATGAAGGCCTCGAATCCAAAGGTGATGATCCAGGCGTATCGGCTGCTGGTGGAACGCATGCAGCAGGAGGAAATGACTATCCGCTGCATCTCGGCGTGACCGAGGCCGGCGACGGCGAGGACGGCCGGATCAAAAGCGCGATCGGCATCGGCTCGCTCCTCCTCGACGGACTGGGCGACACGATCCGCGTTTCACTGACCGAGGACAGCGTGTACGAAATTCCCGTCGCCCGGGCCATCGCCGACAAGGCGATGTCGCTCTGGCAGCCCTCCCCGGACGCAGCCGCTCCGGCGGTGGACTCGATCGATCCGTTTCATTTTGTCCGCCGGGCGACCGAACCGGTGATCCTGGGCCGCGACCTCGCCGCCGGACGGGAGCAACCGCCGCTCGTCATCACCCGGTTGGCGACCGACGACATTGCGGCTGCGACGGGCCGGCTGGGCGAGCGGATTGCCGGACACCCCTGCGGAAGGGCGGCTCGTGACGATCGAAGACGCGGAGACTCTCGATCGGCTGCCGGCGGCCGGGCCATGGTTTTACGTGCTGGAAATCGCCCGGGAAGTTCCGCTGTCCGCCCTGCGCGCCCGTGCCAGCCGGATCGCGGCCGGCACGCTGCTCGTCCGCCATTTCGGGCCGGCGGAGGGCGGCGAGATGGCGGAGTGGCTCGCGTGGGTGCGATCGCAGCGGCTGGCGCTCGCGATCGACGCCGCTCCGGCGACGATCAGGGAGCACGCGGCGGCGCTGCGCGGCGACGACAGCCGCTTGATCTTCACCCTCGCCGCGGCACTCGCGCCCGGCGGGCACGCGGTCGGGCAATACCGTGCCCTTGCCGAGGCGCTGCGCGCCATCGCCTCGCCCGCTCTCATCTGGATCCGCAACACCGCCGGCTCCGCGATCAGTCGGGACAACAGCTTCCTCGGGAAGCTGCTCGAAGCCAGCGTGCTGACGGGGGCGCTGCTTTGCGACGGTCTCGGCGATCTCGTCAGCATCGAGACGGAGGCCGATCCGGTCCGGGCTACCCGCCTGACCTACAACGTGCTCCAGGGGGCGGGCGCCCGCACGTCCAAGACCGAGTTCGTCGCCTGTCCCAGCTGCGGGCGCACGCTGTTCGATCTCCAGACGCACGACCCAGCGGATCCGCGCGCAGACCGGCCATCTCAAGGGCGTGAAATGGCGATCATGGGGTGCATCGTGAATGGTCCGGGCGAAATGGCCGACGCCGACTTCGGCTACGTCGGCGGCGCGCCGGGGAAGATCAACCTCTACGTCGGCAAGCAGTGCGTGCAGTACAACATTCCGCAAACCGAGGCAGATGCGCGTCTGATCGCGCTGATAAAAAAGCACGGGAAGTGGGCCGAACCGGCTGCGGCCGGCGGCTGACCGGCCGGAACGTGTATTCAGAAATCCAAACGCATCGTCACCGGCCCGTAACCTCGCCGTAACCCCGGGCCGGCTTTGGAAGCCGGTCTGCGCCGGCGACGTAATCGGCGGTGGATTACGGCGAAATCCCTGATGGCCTGCCACACCTGAATCGGCCGCGGCGATGCAACAAAAAAACTCCGGAAGTTATGCTCCGTGCCGATGTGAACAAGTTGGGAGAAAGTTCGACCTTGAAATGGCTTTTCGGTTCACAGTTACTCCGCATCCCTTCTGTTGTTGAGGCGTTCTCCCGTTCTTTTCCATGTCCTCTCAGCGCCGTTCCTTGGGCCGCCCGGTAATTGCACCAGCTTACCCACTGGCGATCAGCAGTTTATTACTTCATAATTCGCAGCCCCATATCGATTGATCGTCCGTCTTGAATTTGGTTACCGCGGAGTAGTCCGAGGCAGAGCCTGTGACGATACGGAAACGGCGTGCCGACGCGCAGTGTGAATAAACCCGAGTTTTCGCCCAGCCCATGCCCTCTGTGTCCCTGTCGCCCAGCCTCTGGGAAACCGTCAAATGCGACTTCAAATCGCTGTTTCCGGAGGACGTCTTTCAGATGTGGTTCGAGCCCGTGGTGTGCCTCGAGACGACGGAGGACTCGATGGCCCTGGGCGTGCCGAACGACTTTGCGGCGATCTGGATCCACGACAACTATCTCGACCTGATCACGCAGCGCCTGCGGCTGACGGCCGGCCGGCTCGTCAACGTGACCCTGAAGAAGGCGGATGCGAATCGCGTTCGCGGCCCCGGCCCACCACCGCGACCGCGCCCGAGCCGGCGCTGCGCGGACGCACCCCGGTGAAGCGCGGCGTGCGCTACGACGAGCGGAACGGCACCGGCGGAACGCTGAATGCCCGTAACACGTTCGAGACCTTCGTCGTCGGCTCGAACAACCAGATGGCGCACGCCGCCGCCCTGGCCGTGGCCCAGGCGCCCGCCCAGGCCTACAACCCGCTGTTCATCTACGGCGACACAGGGCTGGGCAAGACCCACCTGATGCACGCGATCGGGCACGCCATCCTGCGCAACAACCCGGAGGCGCGCGTCGCCTACCTCTCGACCGAGAAGTTCACCAACGAGTTCATCCAGGCGCTGCAGGAAAACAGCCTCGCCAAGTTCCGCCAGCGCTACCGCCACGTCGACGTGCTGCTGCTCGACGACGTGCAGTTCCTGGCCGGCAAGGAGCGCATCCAGGAGGAGTTCTTCCACACCTTCAACGACCTCTTCGAGTCGGGAAAGCAGATCGTCCTCTCGAGCGACCGGCGCGCCAGCGAGATCCAGAAACTCGAGTCGCGCCTCGTTTCCCGCTTCGAATGGGGCCTGCCCGCCGACATCCAGGCGCCGGATTTCGAGACGCGCCTCGCCATCCTGCGCACCAAGGCGGCCGGACCTGAAATGTCGACATCCCGGCGCCGGTGCTGAACTTCATCGCCCAGAACATCATCGAAGAACATCCGCCGGCTCGAGGGCGCGCTGATCAAGGTGGCCAGCTATTCGCGCGCTCACCAGCAAGCCGCTCGATCTCGCGACGACCGAGATGCTGCTCCACGACATGCTGATGGAGCAGGCGCAGAACCTCCTCACGATCGAGACGATCCAGAAGCGCGTGGCCGACCATTTCCAGATCCGGCACAGCGACATGACCAGCAAGCGGCGGCCGAACAACATCGCGATTCCACGGCAGATCGCGATGTACCTCGCCCGCACGCTGACCAAGCATTCGCTCCAGGAAATCGGCGACGCCTTCGGCGGCCGCGACCACGGTACCGTCATCCACGCCTGCAAGGCCGTGGACAACATGATGGAGCAGGATTCGACGACGCGCGGCAGCGTCGAGTTCCTGAAGACGCAGCTCTCGAAGTAGTCGGGTCGGGGCGGCTGCAGGAGCCTGCTCGCAGGCGATCCGGCAGGAGAAGGTTGTTTGCAGGCGATCGGTCCGCCCGCCAAGGTGAGAGACTGGAGATCTTCGTTCGCCGCTCTCGCGAGCGAGCTCGTTCCTGCGCGCGGCGAGCAGCTCGCGTGATCGCGTGCAGGCGGCCCCCATCCGCGGCAATGTTCCGGCCTGATCGCCTGCAGGCGCCCTCCGAGCGACCGGAGGAACACCGCCGGCCCGCTGCTCCGGCTTTACTCCCGCACCACAACGCTCAACGTAACCGACCATGACTCTCACGCCTGAACAGCAACAAGCCGTCTCCGCCTGGGTTGCCGCCGGCGACAACCTTTCGGCCATCCAAAAGAAACTCTCGGACCAGTTTGGGCTTTCGATGACCTACCGGGATGTCCGTTTTCTGGTCGACGACCTGAACCTGTCGCTGAAGGACCCGGCCCCGAAGGTCGATGCCTCCGATGTCTCCAAGGCGGCCGCCACCGGAGCCCGGCCGGAACCGGCCGAGCGATCGGAAAAGAAAGGTTTTCTGGACAAGGCCAAGGAGAAGCTTGGCCTGGGCCGGAGCGAGGATGCCGAAACCGTCGAGGTGGAGGACGAGGCCGATGAACCGGCGGAGGATGTCCCCGCCGGACCGACGAACGTCCGCCTTTCCGTCGACAAGGTGACGTTGATTCCCGGCGCAGTCGCGAGCGGCAGCGTCACGTTCAGCGACGGCGTCACCGGCAAGTGGGTGATCGACCAGTATGGACGGCCGGGCTTCACCGAGATCAGCAAGCCCGGTTACCGGCCGTCGGCGGACGACGCCCAGGCGTTCATGCAGGAATTGACGCAGGCGCTGCAGAAACGCGGTTACTAGGATCGCAGGATCCGCGACACGCACGTATCAGGCCGGGCAGCGCTCACGGAGCCGGGTAGCGTCAGGCCGCAGCGCCTGGCGGCAACTCGTGGCGAGAGGCGGTGAGCCCGGCGAGGTCCGAAGTCCGCATCGGACTCCCTCGGCCAGTTGCGTCCCGTGGGATCGGCCCAGCCGCCGGCTCGGTGGCGCCGCGCCGCCAGGCTCAGGAGAACATTTCGAGAAAAGCCGGTTCATCGATCACCGGCACGCCCAGCGACTTTGCCTTCTCGAGCTTGGATCCGGCATCCGCACCGGCAACGACGTAGCTCGTCTTCTTGCTCACGCTGCCGCTGACCTTGCCGCCCGCCGCTTCGATTCGCGCCGTGGCGTCATCGCGCGTCAGCGTCGGCAGCGTCCCGGTCAGCACGAAGGTCTTCCCGGCAAGTGAACTGCCGGCGGCCGGCACGGCGGGATCGACTCCGACCGCTGCCAGCTCGTCGATCATTCGTCGGTTTCGCGGCTCCGCGAAATAGGCCAGGATCGCGAGCGCCATCGTCTCGCCGATTCCCCCGATGACCGACTCGCGGTTGCGGATGAAATCCTCGCGGCATGCCGCGGCGAGCGGGCCGAGACCGCGAAAATGCCGCGCGAGATCCTTCGCCGCGGCCGCCCCGACATGGGGAATGCCCAGGCCGTGGATGAAGCGCCAGAGCTCGGCGCGTTTGCTCTCCTCGACGGCCGCCAGCAGCTTGTCCGTCGAGCGCTCGACGTTCTTGCCGAGCGTCAGCAAGTCGTCGCGCTTCGCTTTCAGCTGGTAGATGTCGGGGACCCGGCGCACCCAGCCCTTTTCCACCAAGGCGTCCACCATCGCCTCGCCCAGGCCCTCGATGTCGACGCACGCCTTCGACGCAAAGTGCTGCACGCGCCGGCGAACCTGCACCGGGCATTCGAAGTTCGGGCAGCGCACCGCGACCTCCTCGGCGAGCTGAACCACGGCCGTGCCGCACTCGGGGCACACCGTCGGGAACGCATAGGGGACACACTCGGGGCTCCGTCTGGCGACGTTCACACCGACGACCGCCGGGATGATCTCGCCGGCCTTCTCGACGGAGACGAAATCGCCGACGCGAATGTCCTTGCGCGCGATTTCGTCGCGATTGTGCAGCGTCGCCCGGCTGACGGTCGTGCCCGCCAGCTGGACGGGGTCCAGCTCCGCGACCGGCGTCAGCACTCCGGTCCGGCCGACCTGGACGGTGATCGCCCGCAACTTCGTTTCCGCCCGCTCGGGCGTGAATTTGTACGCCATGGCCCAGCGGGGCGACTTGCTGGTCGACCCGGCGCGCCGCTGCAGGGGCACGGAATCGAGTTTCACCACGGCGCCATCGGTCGCGTATGCAAAGCCGCCACGAATCCGGTCCAGCTCGGCGATCGCGCCGACGATCGCGTCGACCCCGGTCACCGTCCAGATGCGCTCGACCCCCGGCAATCCCCAGGCGCGGACCCACGAGTGAAACTGCGCCTGAGTTTCGGGGAGCGCCGACGGAGGATCGATGTGTCCGCGGCCGTACAGCACGATCTCGAGCCGCCGCTGCGCGACCTCCCGCGGATCGAGCTGCTTGATCGTGCCGGCGGCGAGGTTGCGGGGATTGGCATAGAGCGGTTCGCCGGCCTCCTCGCGCTGCCGGTTGATGCGCAAAAACTCCTCGGTCCCCAGGTAGATTTCGCCGCGGATCTCGATCACCGCCGGAACCGCCCCCCCCGCCGCGGGCTTCAGCTGGCGGGGCAGCGACTTGATCGTGAGCGCATTCGTCGTGATGTCGTCGCCCTCGATGCCGTTGCCCCGGGTGACCGCGCGCACGAGCCGTCCGTTTTCATAGGTGACGCTGACCGCGAGGCCGTCGATCTTCGGCTCCACGACGAAAGCCAGCTCGCTTCGCTCCAGATCCCGGACCAGCCGCGCGTGAAATTCGCGGAGTTCCGCCTCGGAGTAGGTGTTCTCGAGGCTCATCATCCGCTCACGGTGCCGGTAGGTCTGGAACCCCTCGGTGCGATCATCGCCGACCTGTCCGGTCGGCGAAGTGATCGCGGCAAATTGCGGCCAGGCGGTTTCGAGCTCCGCCAGTTCCCGCTTCAGCGCGTCGTACTCGAAATCGCCGATTTCCGGAACGGCGCGCCGGTAGTAAAGCGCATCGTGGTGCGCGACGCGTCCGCGCAGCTCATCGATCCGTGCCTGGGCCTCGGCGGGAGTCATCGGGACGACAGTTTCGCAGTCGTGGTCGCGTTTTCAATCGGGGAGTGCGGCCGGTGTCATTCGCGGAGCGGCCCGGCGCCAACCGGCGCCCCGGAATCGCCGGTCGGTAGCAGAAGCGCCGGATGGCCGACCGGCACCGCCGGGTTGGTTCGCGGAAGAGGTTCTCCGGCAATTTCCCCGAAACTACCGCGCCTGTCGCAACGTCTCGCGCGGCATCCAATCGGGAACTTGGTCCAAAATCACGGTCTCTGGCGGGATCGCAACCCGCATCGGGACTGCTCCCACCGGAACTTTGAAGCGGTTCGAGTTCTTTCCAGACCTCATCCATTTTCTCACTCCATGAAAAACGCGCCCAAGCCCGATCTTCTGCCTGGCGACGAGACCGAACCGATGCCGCCGGTGCGGCCCATCGCGGCTCCGGTCGTTCGTCCGCCGCGGCGGACGCGAACCGCGATCGTGCTGGCGGTCCTCGCTCTCGTCGCAATCGGAGCGATCTGGTGGGTGAACCATCGTCCGGGTCCGCAATATGGTCCGCCCGGTGCACCGGCCCGCGGTGGCCGGCCGGCGGGCGGATTCGGCGCGAATTTCGGTCCGCTCCCCGTCGGCGTCGTCGCGGCGCAGAAAGGTGATCTGCACCAGTACCTCGACGCACTCGGGACCGTGACGCCCGCCCACATCGTCACGATCCGGACGCAGATCAGCGGCGCGCTCATGAGCCTGGGCTTCGAGGAGGGGCAATTCGTGCACCGCGGAGATCTGATCGCCCAGATCGATCCGCGGCCCTACCAGGTCGCGCTGGAGCAGGCTCAGGGCCAGCACGACCAGGCGCTCGCCCAGCTGCACACGTCCCAGCTCGATCTCGAGCGCTACCAGACCCTGGCCCGGGAGGACTCGATCGCGCGGCAGCAGGTCGACACCACGCAGTCGCAGGTGCGCCAGTACGAGGGACTGATCCAGTCGAGCCAGGCAGCGATCGATGCGGCGAAGCTCAACCTGGCGTATTGCCACATCGTCGCGCCGATCGACGGTCGCGTTGGCTTGCGCCAGGTCGACCCCGGCAACTACGTGACCCCGGGCGACGCGAACGGCATCGTCGTGCTCGCGCAGACGAAGCCCATCACCGTGATCTTCACGTTGCCCGAGGACAACATGGCGAAGGTCGTGACGCGGCTGCGCTCGGGGGCAAAACTTCCGATCGACGCATTCGATCGCAACCAGACGCACGTTCTCGCCACCGGCATCCTCGCGACCGTCGACAACCAGATCGACCCGACCACCGGGACGTTCAAGTTGCGAGGTGAGTTCACCAACGAGGACGAATCCCTCTTCCCGAATCAATTCGTCAACGTCCGGCTGCTCGTCGACACGGTGCACGATGCGATCGTGATTCCCACCTCCGCCGTCGAACGCGGTCCCGAGTCGACGTTCGTCTACATGATCAACCCGGACTCGACCGCGACGACGCGCAACGTGACGCTCGGCGCGACGGAGGGGGAGCGCGTCGCGGTGACCTCCGGCCTGACGGTCGGCGAACAGGTCGTCGTCGACGGTGCCGACCGCCTCCGGGAGGGCATGAAGGTGATCGTGCACGTGGCCGGGGCGGCAGATGGCGCCGGTACTGCGCCCACCGCGGGCGCGGCCGCGGCACCCGCCGGTGAAGGCGCGCGAGGCCACTGGCAGCACGGCGGCGGCGCCGGGGCGCAGGGACAGGGCCGGCCGGGACGGCGTCCGTCCAACGGCGGCAATCCGCCTCCGCCGGCGCCATGAGTCCGTCTCGCATCTTCATTTTGCGGCCCGTCGCCACCACCCTGCTGATGGCGGCGATCTTGATCGTCGGGCTCGTGGCGTTCCGGTTCCTGCCGCTGTCCGCCCTGCCGGAGGTCGCCTACCCGACGATTCAGGTGCAGACGTTCTATCCCGGGGCGAGCCCGGACGTGATGACGTCGTCCGTGACCGCGCCGCTCGAGCGTCAGCTGGGTGAGATGCCCGGGCTGAAGCAGATGTCCTCGCAGAGTTCCGCCGGCGCCTCGGTCATCACCTTGCAGTTCGACCTCGGGCTGGCGCTCGACGTCGCCGAGCAGGAGGTCCAGGCCGCGATCAACGCGGCCGGCAACCTCCTGCCGTCCGACCTGCCGGCGCCGCCCGTCTATGCGAAGGTCAACCCGGCGGACGCCCCCGTCCTGTCGCTTGCGCTCACCTCGAAAACGCTCCCGCTCATCGAGGTCGAGGATCTCGCCGACACCCGGCTCGCGCAGAAGCTCTCGCAGCTGCCGGGCGTCGGCCTCGTGAGCATCGGCGGCGGGCAGCGGCAGTCGATGCGCATCCGCGTGAACCCCCGCGCGCTCGCGGCCTACGGCCTGAACATCGACGACCTGCGCAGCACGGTGACCAACGGAAACGTCAACACCGCCAAGGGCAATTTCGACGGGCCCAGCCGGTCCTACTCGATCAACGCCAACGACCAGCTCCGGTCCGCGGACGAATACCGGAAGCTCGTGCTCGCGTACCGCAACGGCGCGCCCGTGCGGCTCTCGGACGTCGCGACGGTCGAGAACGCGCCGGAAAACACGAAGCTCCAGGCATGGGTGAACACGACGCCGGGCGTCATCGTGAACATCCAGCGCCAACCCGGCGCCAACGTGATCAAGGTCGTCGAGAGCGTGCGGGCGTTGCTTCCCGCGCTGCAGGCGTCCCTCCCGGCCGCGATCGACGTCGGCGTGCTCACCGACCGGACCAACACGATCCGCGCATCGATCCACGACGTCGAAATCGAGCTGACCCTCGCCGTCATCCTCGTGGTCGCGGTGATCTTCGTTTTCCTCCGCAACGTACCGGCGACGGTGATACCGAGCCTGTCGGTCCCGCTCTCGCTCATCGGCACGTTCGGCGCCATGTATCTGCTCGGGTTCAGCCTGAACAACCTTTCGCTGATGTCGCTGACGATCGCGGCGGGCTTCGTCGTCGACGACGCCATTGTCATGATCGAGAACATCGCGCGCTACGTCGAGGCCGGCGACCCGCCGCAGGAGGCGGCGCTGAAGGGGTCCGAGCAAATCGGCTTCACCATCATTTCGCTCACGGTTTCGCTGATTGCCGTGCTGATTCCGCTGCTGTTCATGGGCGACGTCGTCGGCCGGCTGTTCCGGGAATTCGCGATCACGCTCGCGGTCACGATCCTGCTTTCGGCCGTCGTCTCGCTGACGCTGGTGCCGATGATGTGCGCGAAACTCATCCGCCACCACGAACGCGCCGAGGAGCCGCGGTGGAGCCGGTGGGCCGGGGCGCAGTTCGACCGGCTGATCGCGCTGTACGGACGCATCCTCAACTGGGTGCTCGACCGGCAGGGACCGACGCTGCTCGTGGCCATCGGCACGCTGGTGCTGACGATCGTGCTCTACGCGGTGATTCCGAAAGGCTTCTTTCCGCTGCAGGATACCGGTCTCGTGCAGGTGATCACGGAAGGTCCCCAGGCCGCCTCGTACGCGGCGATGTGCGAGCGCCAGCTGCAGCTCGCCCGGATCATCCTCCAGGATCCCGCCGTCGAGAGCCTCTCGTCGTTCGTCGGCGTCGACGGCACGAACGCGACCCTGAACACCGGCCGCATGCTCGTGAACCTGAAACCGCGCGACCAGCGGAAGGACACGGTCGCCCCGATCGTCGCCCGGCTGCAGCGCGCCACCGCCGGTGTCGTCGGGTTCAACACCTATTTTCAGCCGGTCCAGGATCTCACGATCGAGGCGCGAGTCAGCCGCACGCAGTACCAGTTCATCCTGCAAAGCGCGGATCCCGACACGCTCGCCCAGTGGGTGCCGCGGCTGGTGAGCGGGCTCGAGCAGCGCCCGGAGCTCACCGACATCGCCACCGACATGGCGCAGGGCGGCCTGTCCGCCGAGGTCGTGGTCGACCGCGACACCGCCGCGCGCTTCGGCATCACCGCGGCGACCGTCGACAACGCGCTCTACGATGCGTTCGGCCAGCGGATCATCTCCACGATCTTCACCCAATCCAACCAGTACCGGGTGATCATGGAGGCGGATCCCGCATTGCAGCGCTCGCCGGATTCCCTCCGCCAGATCTACGTGCCGTCCGCCGCCGGCGGGCAGGTGCCGCTCTCGGCCATCGCCCGCATCGTGATCCGCAACGAACCGCTGCTGATCAATCACGTCAGCCAGTTTCCCGCCTACACCATCTCGTTCGACCTCCCGCCCGGCGGCTCGCTCGGCCGCGCCGTCAGCGCGGTCCGGCAGGTCGAGACCGAACTCGGGTTGCCGGCCAGCATCATCACGAGCTTCCAGGGCGCGGCTTCCGCGTTCGAATCGTCGCTCTCGAACGAGCTCTTCCTGATCATCGCCGCGATCGTGACGATGTACATCATCCTCGGGGTCCTGTACGAGAGCTTCATCCATCCGATCACCATCCTGTCGACGCTGCCGTCGGCGGGCGTCGGGGCGCTGCTGGCACTGATGCTGGTGGGCGATGACCTCGGGGTGATCGGGATCATCGGCATCATCCTGCTGATCGGGATCGTGAAGAAGAACGCGATCATGATGATCGACTTTGCGCTCGACGCCGAGCGCAACGAGGGGCGCCCCGCGCGGGAGGCGATCTACCAGGCGTGCCTGCTGCGGTTCCGACCGATCCTGATGACGACCATGGCCGCACTGCTCGGCGCGCTGCCGCTCATGCTGGGCACCGGCACCGGCTCCGAACTGCGCCACCCGCTCGGGATCACGATCGTCGGCGGGCTCATCGTCAGCCAGGTGCTGACGCTGTTCACGACGCCGGTCATCTACCTGGCCTTCGACCGCATCGCGGTCCGGTTCCGCTCGCGCCGCGCCCGTGCCGCCAACGGGCCGGCGCCGGCCGCGGAGCCCGCGACATGAACCTCTCCGAACCGTTCATCCGGCGGCCGGTCGCCACGACGCTGCTCACCATCGGCGTCGCGCTGGCGGGCATCGCGGCCTACGTGCAGCTGCCGGTCTCCCCGCTGCCGCAGGTCGATTTCCCGACCATCACGGTTTCCGCGAACATGGCCGGAGCCAGCCCGGAGACGATGGCCAGCAGCGTGGCGACGCCGCTCGAGCGGCGCCTCGGCACGATCGCGGACGTCACCGAGATGACCTCCTCGAGCTCCGTCGGGAACACGAACATCACGCTGCAGTTCGGGTTGAGCCGCGACATCGACGGCGCGGCGCGGGATGTGCAGGCGGCGATCAACGCCGCGCGAGCCGACCTGCCGACGGCGCTGCGCAGCAACCCGACCTACCGGAAGGTGAACCTGGCCGACCAGCCGATCATGATCCTGGCGCTGACCTCCGACACCTTGCCCCGGGGCCAGCTCTACGATGCGGCGGCGACGGTGCTGGAGCAGAAGCTCTCACAGATCGCCGGAGTCGGCGATGTCAGCGTCGGTGGCAGTTCGCTTCCTGCGGTCCGGGTCGAGCTGAACCCGACCGCATTGTTCAAATACGGCATCGGGCTCGAGGACGTGAGAGCCGCCCTGGCGGCCGCGAATGCCCACAGTCCGAAGGGCGCGATCGAGAACCAGCAGCTGCGGTGGCAGATCTACAGCAACGACCAGGCTCGCAGCGCGGCCGAGTATCAGTCGCTGGTGATCGCTTACCGCAACGCAGCGCCGGTCAGGCTGAAAGATGTCGCCAGCGTGACCGACTCGGTCGAGGACATCCGCAACCTTGGACTATCCAACGGCCATCCGTCGGTGATCGTCGTCATACAGCGGCAGCCCGGGGCCAACATCATCGACACCGTCGACCGGATTCGCGCGGAGCTGCCGCATCTCCAGGCCTCCATCCCCGGCGACGCCCATCTCGTCGTCGCCATCGACCGGAGCACGACGATTCGCGCGTCGCTGCACGACGTCGAGGTGTCCCTGCTCATCGCCATCGTGCTCGTGATCCTGGTCGTCTTCGCGTTCCTGCGGGATCCACGCGCGACGGCGATCCCGAGCGTGGCAGTGCCGATCTCGATTCTCGGCACGTTCGGGGGCATGTACCTGCTCGGCTACAGCCTCGACAACCTCTCGCTCATGGCCCTCACGATCGCAACCGGCTTCGTCGTCGACGATGCGATCGTCGTGATGGAGAACATCGTCCGGCACATGGAGGCGGGCATGTCGCGGTTCCAGGCAACGCTGCTCGGCGTGCGCGAGGTTGGGTTCACGATCCTGTCGATGAGCCTCTCGCTCGTGGCGGTGTTCATTCCGATTCTGATGATGGGCGGAATCGTCGGACGATTGTTTCGTGAATTTGCGGTGACGCTGTCGGTCGCGATCCTGGTCTCGATGGTGGTGTCGTTGACCACGACCCCGATGATGTGCGCCCGGATGCTCGGGCACCGCGGCGCCGTGACGCACGGCCGGCTCTACCGGTGGAGCGAGGGGATTTTTCAGGACCTGCTCTCCACCTACGAGCGCAGCCTGGCCTGGGTGCTCCGGCATGGCGTGCTGATGCTGTTCGTGCTGGCCATCACGATCGGGCTGAACTTCTGGCTGTTCATGCTGGTGCCGAAGGGCTTCTTCCCCGAACAGGACACCGGGCGGCTGTTCGGCGCGATCCAGGCGGACCAGAGCATCTCATTCCAGCTCATGTCGCAGAAGTTCCGGACGTTCCTCGACATCGTGCAGCACGATCCGGCGGTGGAGAACGTGGTGGGGTTCACCGGCGCGGGCGGCCGCGGCGGCTCGACCAATGTCGGTCGGATCTTCGTCAGCCTGAAGCCGCCCAATGTCCGGAAGGCGACCTCGCAGCAGGTGATCGCGCGGCTTCGGCCGCAGCTCGCGCGCGTGGCTGGGGCCTCGGCGTTTCTCGTCCCGGCACAGGAGATCCGGGTCGGCGGCCGCCAGAGCAACTCGCTGTACCAATACACGCTGCAATCGGACAATCTCGAGGACCTTCGCGCCTGGACGCCCCGGCTGCTCGAGGCGCTGAAGAACGAGCCGATTCTGACGGACCTGAACAGCGATCAGCAGGACAAGGGGCTCGAGACGGACCTCGTGATCGACCGCGACACCGCCTCGCGACTCGGGCTGACGGCGAGCCAGGTCGACAACACGCTCTACGATGCGTTCGGCCAGCGGCAGGTTTCCACCATCTATCGGTCGCTGAATCAATACCACGTCGTGATGGTGCTGTCGCCGCAGTACTGGCAGGATCCCACGGCGCTGGAGCACATCTACGTCAGCACCTCCGGCGGCGCGGTGACCGGCACGCAGTCGACGAATGCGGTCGCGGGCACCGTGGCCGTGGTGCGCTCGAACACGCGGACCACGAGTTCGGCCAATGCCGCCGCCGTCGCCAGCGACAGCGCGCGCAATGCCCGGTTGAACTCGATCGCCGCCACCGGCAAAGGCGTCGCTTCGGCGGGCCAGGCCGTAAGCACCCGCCAGGAGACGATGATCCCGCTGTCCGCCTTCGCCCACTACGAGACCGGAACCACGCCCCTCGCCGTCAATCACCAGGGCCAGTTCGCCGCCGCCACAATCTCGTTCAACCTGGCCGAGGGCCACTCGCTCAGCGACGCGGTGCGGGCAATCGACGGAGAGATCGCGCGCATTCACATGCCGGCCTCCGTGCATGGAAGTTTTCAGGGGACGGCGCAGACGTACCAGCAATCGATCGGCAACGAGCCGGTGCTGATCGTGGCCGCCCTGGTCGCGATCTACATCGTGCTCGGGATCCTCTACGAGAGCTACACGCACCCGCTGACGATCCTTTCGACGCTGCCGTCCGCCGGCCTCGGCGCGGTGCTGGCGCTGATGCTGTTCAACACCGAGTTCAGCCTGATCGCGCTGATCGGCGTGTTCCTCCTGATCGGCATTGTGAAGAAAAACGCGATCATGATGATCGACTTCGCGATCGCGGCCGAACGGGAGCAGCACTTGTCGCCGCGGGATGCGATCTACCGGGCGAGCCTGCTGCGTTTCCGGCCCATCCTGATGACCACCATGGCGGCGCTGCTCGGCGCGGTCCCGCTGGCGACCGGACTCGGCACCGGCTCCGAACTCCGCCAGCCGCTTGGCATCGCGATCGTCGGCGGATTGATCGTGAGCCAGCTGCTTACGCTCTACACCACGCCAGTCGTTTATCTCTACATCGACCGGGCCCGGCTCTGGATGCTCGGACACCGGCCGCGTATTGGACGGCCGGCGACGGATGCCGGATCCTCCGCGCGTGCGCCCGCCTGACCGCCTCTTCCTCATGACCGCTTCACCTCCCCTCTCCGCCACCGCCCTCGGGCTCCGCCTGCTCGCCGCCGGCGCGCTGGTCTCGGTCACGGGCTGCGCGGTCGGCCCGAACTATCGCCGGCCGGCGACGCCGGTCGCGACCGCCTTCAAGGAGGCGCCCGCGGGCTGGAAGCCGGCCAGCCCGGGCGACGCGGCGGAACGCGGCCGCTGGTGGGAGGTGCTGCAGGATCCGATCCTGAACGAGTTCGAAACGCAGGTCCTCGTTTCGAACCAGTCGCTCGTCCAGTCGGCCGCGAACTACGAGGTGGCGCGACAGCTCGCGCGCGCCGACCGCGCCACCCTCTTTCCAACCATTTCCGCCGCCGGCTCGGGCCAGCGCGCACGGCTTGGCTCGGGTCGCGGAATTTCGACTCCGGCCGGCTCCAGCTCCACGACCGGCACGACGGTGAGCACCGGCGCAGTCACCACGACCACCGGATCGAGCAGCGTCGCCAACACGTTCTCGGCCTCCGTCGGCGCCACCTGGACGCTCGATTTCTTCGGCCGCATCCGGCGGCTGACCGAATCGGACGTCGCGGCCGCACAGGCCAGCGCCGCCGACCTCGCGCTGGCGCGTCTGGCGACCCAGTCCGCGCTGGCCCAGGATTACATCCAGCTTCGAGCGGCCGACGAACGGATCCGGCTGCGCGAAAACGCGGTCGCGGCTTACCAGCGGACCCTCACCATCGCGCAGAACAAGTACAAGGTCGGCATCGTCGCGCGTTACGACGTGATTTCGGCGCAGACCGAGCTCGACGCGGCGCGGGCGCAGGTGATCGACGCCGGGGTGCTGCGCGCTCAGCTCGAGCACGCGATCGCCGTGCTGCTGGGCAGGACGCCAGCCGAATTCTCGATCGCGCGCCAGCCGAATCTGACGATGGGCGTGCCGGTGGTGCCGGCGCAGCTGCCCTCCGAACTGCTCGAACGCCGGCCCGACATCGCGGCGGCCGAGCGGAATGTGGCAGCCGCGAACGCGCGCGTCGGAATCCAGACCGCGGCGTATTTTCCCACGTTTACGCTGTCGGCGGACGGAGGCTATCAGCACTCGCGACTGCCCTCGCTGTTCGAGGCGCCCAACCGGTTCTGGTCGCTGGGCGCGGACCTCGGCGAAACGCTGTTCGATTTCGGCCGGCGTCGCGCCGAGATGATTTCAGCGCGCGCCGCGTACGACGGCACGGTGGCGAACTACCGGCAGACCACGCTTTCCGCCTTCGCCCAGGTGGAGGACAATCTCGCGGCGCTTCGCCTGTACGATGCGGAGGCGCAGGTCCTGGACGCCGCGGTCCGCGAGGCGGCCGAGGCGGCGCGGATTGCGCTGAACGAATACAACGCGGGCACCGTCGACTTCACCACGGTCGCCACCGCGCAGGTGACGGAGCTGAACAACCGGCAGTCCGCGCTGACCGTGCTGCAAAACCGGCTCGTGTCCACGGTCGCACTGATCGAGGCGCTGGGCGGCGGCTGGTCGACGGCCGATCTTCCGACGAACAGCCAGGTGCTGAGCCGCACCGCCCGTCCGGCATCGGAGCGCTAGTTCGGCGCGGCGGCGGTCACCCACGAAGCGGGTCTTTCTCCCGAGGAGGACACAGCTTCAGCGGTTCACACGTTCAATTCCATGATGGCCGATGCCGGCGTGTCCATCGAACTGCGCGCAAAGCTTACCGGCCATTCGATTCTGGCGATGAATGACCGGTACACGCACCTGGCGGACGCCACCAAGCGGCGAGCGATCGATGCGATCCCCTCGCTCGCGAACCGCAATGCCTTGGCCAAGCACGCTGACCCTGCCAAGCAATCGAGAGCCGAAACTGACGAATCGCCCTGAAGAACACGGACAGGTCCGACCTGTTGCAGGGCTTGACGACCGACTGTGATGACATACAAATGTCATACTATGTCAGCCATTCTTACCGTTCGTCTCACCAAGGAAGAGCAAGGCATTCTGGCTAAGCGTTCCAAGCGCGCCGGGATGAAAAAGGCAACTTTCGTGCGCAAGCTGATCCGTGACGAGGAGATCGTCACCGGCGCCGATCTGGCGGCATGGGCCGATCGCCACGCCGGCGATGAGCGGCTCCGCATCACTCCCCGCAAATGAGCCGATTCCTCCTCGATTCGTCGTTCGTCATCGACCTGCTCAACGAGATTGCGGCGAACCAACGTGGACCCGCGCGAGCGTGGGCCGGGCGCAATCCCGGAGCAGAACTTTGGATTTCGCCGGTGACCGTCGCCGAAGTGCTCGAAGGCACATCGGATGCGGCTGCGGTGCGCGAAGCTTTTCGCGCCTTCCGCTGGCAAACCATCGGCCATCAACACGCCGAACGAGTCGCTCTACGCCAGAGTCGTGCCACGCAGCGGATGGGCGAGAATGATGCCTGGCAGGTTGCCCTCGCCGAATGCATGGATGCGATCATTGTCGGACACGACCCGAGAGCGTTTGACCGGCTGGGCGAAGGCTATGAAGATCATAGGCGTTAACGCGCGCCCAACTCGTCAAAGTGGATCGGAAGCTGGGACAGAGTGAGCGCCGGCTTGCTGAGTTCCGGAATGATTTGAGCTGAGCGCCGCAGGAGTCCGCGACCGAATCGTAGACGACGAGGCGGACGCCGCGCAGAGCCCCGCGTTGCCGGACGGCGATCATCCTGATTTCACCGGCGGCGTGCGCCTTGTAGTACCAGCCCCGTGAGGGTCCGAAAAACGGATCGCGTTTCCCCGGCGCGGTCAGCGTCGCTAAGCGTTCGGCTGAGTGCCCGTAGCTCTCGACGGATCGGCCAACGCAAGGGTTCGTGTCTCTGATAGACGTGCAGATCAACAGCTTCCCGTGGTTGCTGCTGTACTTATAAATGATTCATAATAAATAGTTAACGATTCAGAGTACGGTCGTTTGGTCGATTGCTTCGTACTATCCACATCGCGTCGAAGACTACCGGTCCCCCGCTTCCTTGCATGGTTGTGCATCGGGCAGTTCGGTCGGTTGTTGCGCGTTTCGTCGCCCATTCGTGGCGCGAGCGGACTCCGGGTACTCCCCTAATATTTTCATGAAATTCCTGCCTCTCACTTTCCGGAACGTTTTGCACTGTTGTTGCCCTACAAAGGCCATGACGCTGGTCGTCGCGTTCGTATGCGGCGGCTTATCCGCTGCGGCCCAGGGCCTCTCATCGCCGATTACCAGCAACCTCGGCGCAAATCAGGTGACACTCACGCTTCAGTCCAGCGCGACGGGCACAGGCTATTTCACGCTGCTCACCGACGGCGAAACTGCCGGCAGCGCCGCGCAGACCGCCGCCGGACAGAACAGTGTCTCCGCCACCGCCTTCCGCCACGGCTCGCTGCCGCTGACCGCCACGATCGACGGCACCTACACGGTGCACAACCTCACGGAGAACACGCACTACACCGTCTGCTTCACCGCAGACAACGGCAGCACGCTCGCTGCCGACGTCGACGCCTCGGTCTCCTTCACGACCACGGCGTCCACAAATCTGACCGGTCCCGTATGGAACCTGGTGGGTATGCCTGACACCTCCAGTTCGGTGAGTGGATACTTCCATATGGCGCTGGCACCGGACGGTACGCCTTATGTTGGTTACGACGACTTCGCTACGGAGAAGGCGACGGTGTTGAGGTTCAACGGCACGGCTTGGGTGATTGTGGGTCCAGCGCCTTTCTCCGCCGGCATGATTTACGATCTGAGCATGGCGTTTGCCCCGGATGGCACGCCTTACGTCGCCTATCAAGACGTGGCCAACGACTTCAAGACGACGGTGATGAAATTCAACGGCACCGCTTGGGTACCGGTCGGTCCGGCCGGTTTCTCCCCCGACCAAGCCTCCTCCACGAGCCTGGCCTTCGCGCCAGATGGATCTCCCTATGTCGCCTTCGTAGGGCCCTTCATGGGGTCTGGCGGTGCGGAAACAGTGATGAAATTCAACGGCTCGAACTGGGTGCTGGTGGGCACCGCGGGGTTCGCAGGTGCGATTTCCACGAATCTGGCCTTCGGGCCGGATGGCGCGCCCTACGTGGTATTTTCAGACGGGGCGGAGTTCGGCGCGGCGACGGCGATGAAGTTCAACGGCTCGAACTGGGTGCTCGTGGGCACCCCGGGGTTCTCCATCGTGGAGGCCACCGACCTGAGTCTCGCCTTCGCACCGAACGGCACACCGTACGTCTGTTATACCGACGATAACGCGAGGGTAATGAAGTTCAACGGCAGCGATTGGGAGAAAATCGGTTCGGGGAATATCTCCGTCGAGGATTCCAAGTACCCGGCAATGGCGTTCGCGCCGGATGGTGCGCTGTATGTGTCTTATCAGGACGGAGTGAACCACAACAAAGCGACCGTGAGAAAGTTCCCGAGCGGCGGCACAGATTGGGAAACGGTGGGCGTGACAGGTTTCTCCGCAGATGCTGTCTATGCCACGAATCTTGCCATGGCGCCCGATGGCGTGCCGTACGTCGCCTTCCAGCGTCTCGGTCAAAGGGCTACCGTCATGAAGTTGGCGCAATCGGTGTCCGCCTACACCGTCACCAGCAACAAGATATACGGCCCGGGCGGCTTGAACGATGCGCTCAACCTCACCGTCAGCGGAGGCACCATCACCTTTGCTCCCTCATTTTCCGGGGAGACCTACACCCCGGATGACTTTTACTTACCGTGCATATTGGCCCTCACCAAGGACGTCATTATCGACGGCAGCACGCTGGCCCAGCACGTCAAGCTCAGCGGCTTTGACCGGTTTCCGGTTGTGATCGTCGAGCCAGGCGTGACCGCAACGCTGATCGATCTGGACATCGTCCACGGCAAAGCGTTCATCGATGGTGGCGGCTGTGGTGGCGGTATCATGAACCTCGGCAGCACGCTGACCCTGCGAAACTGCACCCTCGCCGACAATACCGTGACCAGCGGCGGCGGTGGGGGTGCCTTCTGGAATTGGGGCGGCACGATGCTGCTGCAAAACTGCACCCTCGCCCGAAACACGGCGGCCGCCGGCGGTGGCTTCATGAACGATGGCGGTTCACTGACACTGCAGAACTGCACCCTCAGCGGCAACCAGGCCACCAGCGGCGATCCCGACATGGGTGGTGGGGCCATCTATCAGATCAGCGGCGACACCGTCCTCGACCACTGCACCATCGTCGGCAACACCGCTGCCAGTCCGCACGAGGCCAGCAGCGGTCTTTGGATACTCGACGGCACGCTGACGCTGAAGAACAGCATCGTCGCCAACAACGGCGCGGGTGGCACGGACAACTTCTCGGTCACCCTCAGCAATTATTTCATTTCTCAAGGTTACAATTTGTCGAATGACTGGAACAGCCTGCCGCCGTCCATCGGTGATCTCACCGCCAATCCGCTGCTCGGCACCCTAACCGACAACGGTGGCAAGACCCAAACCTGCGCGTTGTCGATTGGCTCGCCAGCGGTCAACGCCGCCGATCCTGCCGATCTCATCACTACCGACCAGCGTGGCATCGCTCGTCCGCAGGACGGACGCAGCGACATCGGCGCGTATGAGATCGTTGTCGGCGTCACCTCTGTCGACGTACCGAGCGGTGGCACCTACTCTAGCGGACAGGCACTCGACTTTACCGTCCATTTCGGCAGCGCCGTCACGGTTGATGTCACCAGCGGCACGCCGCGCATCGCCTTGGACATCGGCGGCATCACCCGCTACGCCGACTATTTCTCCGGTAGCGGCACCACCTCGCTCGTCTTCCGCTACATCGTACAACCGAGTGACACCGACAACGATGGTATCGCTTTCGGCGGCAGCGTCGATCTCCACGGTGGCACGATCCTAACCACCTCCGGCGGCAATTCTATCGGACTCACCCTCTCCGGTGTTGGTTCCACCGCCGGCATCGACGTCGGCACCGCCCCAGGCATCGCCACTGATCCAACCCCACAGACGGTCACCACCGGCGCGACTGCCACTTTCACGGTATCCGCCTCCGGCAGCCCGGCACCGACGTACCAATGGCAGCGCAACCCGCTTGGCTCTGGCTCTTGGTCTGATCTTGTCATTGGCGCGACCTATGGTGGCGTGACGACAACCAGTCTGACCGTCGCCACCACAAGCGCCATGAACACCGACCAATTCCGTTGCGTGGCGACCAACTCGATCTCCGCGGTGACCAGCGCTGCAGCGATCCTCAAGGTCAACAAGATCGACCAAACGATCACCTTCGCCGCACTCGGCGCGAAAACTTTCGGCGACGCGGCTTTTGATGTCTCCGCCAGTGCCGACTCGGGCCTTGCTGTCACCTTCAGCATCGTGTCCGGCCCAGCTTCACTCAACGGCAACACCGTGACCCCCACCGGCGCAGGTGCGGTGACAATCCGCGCCTCACAAGCGGGCACCACCAACGTGAACACAGCGGCGAACGTGGATCGCAGCTTCAGCGTCGCGAAAGCAACAGCAACCATCACGCTCAACGGTCTATCGCTGACTTATTCCGGTTCTTCGATCGCCGCCACGGCAACGACCACACCATTGGGCCTGACCGTCGGCCTCACCTACAACGGCAGCGCGACTGCGCCGACGAATGCCGGCACCTATGACGTTGGCGCAACAATCGCTGATGCCAACTATACCGGCAGCGCTTCCGGTGCGCTTATGATCGCCAAGGCCGACCAGTCGGTAGCCTTCAATCCACCGGCGACGCTCACGATGAACGCGCCGGTGACATTAACCGCGACCGCTTCCTCCGGACTGCCAGTGACCTTCTCCGTTGTCAGCGGCTCGGCCACGCTTTCCGTTTCGACACTCACTCCAACCGCGGTCGGCAATCTAGTCCTTCGCGCCGCCCAAGCCGGCGACAGCAATCACAATGCCGCAAGCCTCGATCGCACCCTCACGGTTGGCCAATTGAGCCAGACCATCACCTTCGCTCCCCTGGCCGATCACGCTGCGAGCGATGCCGCGTTCGCGCTGAGCGCCACCGCGAGTTCTGGGCTCCCGGTTACACTTGTGGTCGATAACGGCCCAGCGATGTTGTCCGGCTCCCTTGTTACACTGACCAGCGCGCCGGGCAGCGTCACAATCCGCGCCTCGCAAGCCGGGAACGCCATCTATGCCGCGGCCGACGATGTCATTCAATCGTTCACCGTCACCCCGATCGCTCCGCAGGTGTTCTTTGGCGAAACCGACCATCAAGACACGATCGCGGCCAACATCGCCACCGATAACAGCCACGGTGCGATCATCGGTTATCTCAACGGCTCGAACCAAGGCTTCGTGGTCGAATTCACCCTCCAAAGCGACCGCACTTTCCAAGGACTCGCCTCGGTCTTCACCGGCCGGCAGTCCTCAGTCCAGTCGACTACGTCGCATAACCCGAAGGCTCGCTCGGTCACGCTCACCTTCACCGGCTCGGTGGTAAACGGGGCCCTCTCCGGCATGATCGAGGAGACCGGCCTCGCCTTCACCGCGGAGGTGCAGCCGCAGAACGGCCCCACCGCGGCGATCGCTGGCTACTACACCGCGCCAGCGACCGACACCGCCACTGGCTCGACTTACTCTGTCATCGGCACCACGGGCCGTGTCTACACCCTGGCGGTAACGCCCGACGTCGTGACCGCCGGTATCGGAAACACGGATTCAGGCGGCAGTTTCGTCGTGGTCACTTCGGGCACGACCATCATCTCCGGGCAGGTCAATCCGTCCACCACCGCCATCTCGAGCACGCTCGATGTCGGCGGGGTTACCGTCGACTTCAACGGGGCCAAGACGACGACGCCTCGCACGGATCGGCTGATCAATCTCTCCACCCGCGGTGCTGTTTCACCGGCACAACCGCTGATCGGCGGCTTCGTCATCAGCGGTCCGGCGCCCAAACGCGTGCTCTTGCGCGCCGTCGGCCCTGGCCTCACCGGCTTCGGCGTTACCGGAGCCCTCTCCGACCCAAAGCTGCGGCTCTTCAATCAACAGCGTCAGGTCATCCTCGAAAACGACAACTGGGCCGGTGTCGATATCGTCCAGACCTCGCAGCAGGTCGGCGCCTTCGCCCTTGCCGCGCAAAGCAAGGACGCAGCCATCATCGTCACCTTGCCGCCCGGTATCTACACGATGCATGTCGTGTCCAACGACGGCTCCTCCGGCGTGGCGTTGGCGGAGGTGTACGATGCGAGCAATACGCCCACCACCGAATACGAGCGCCTCGTCAATATTTCCAGTCGTGCCATGGTTGGTGCAGGAGACAATATCCTGATCGGTGGCTTCGTCGTTGCCGGTAACTCCCCCAAACGACTCCTGATTCGCGGTGCCGGCCCCACACTCGCCCAACTGGGCGTTTCCCTCGTCCTGGCCGACCCGCAGATCCGCTTGCTCGATAGTACAGGCACACTTGTCGCCCGCAACGACGACTGGGGCACCCCTGTCGTGGTCACGCCCGGTCAGACTAGCGCGACCGCAGCCGACCTTGCGGTCGCTGCAACCACAACTGGAGCCTTCCCTCTTGACGCGGCCAGCAAGGACGCCGCCTTGATCGTGACGCTCAACCCCGGCATCTACACCGTCCTGCTCGACAGTAGCACCAACGTCCCCGGCAACGCTCTCATTGAAATCTACGAGGTCCCGTAACCATCTTACAAATAGGTGGGGGGACTTTCCACGGAATGAACCATACCCGGCCAGGCAAAACGGTCCGCTAACTGACTGACTGGTAATTTAATGGTCGGGCTGGTGAGATTCGAACTCACGACCTCTTGCACCCCATGCAAGCGCGCTACCAGGCTACGCTACAGCCCGAACAAAGAAGGAGCGTCACAAAGCGGCAGCCACGCGTTCGAGGCAAGTGTTTTTCCCCGTTCGGCAAGGTGAACGGACTTCCGTCGCATCGGTGGAGGGATGACCCTTTCGCGTTTCGCCGGTTTTTTGTCGCAACCAGCCTGTGGCCCGTTGGAGGGATGACCTTCCCGTGTCGTCCGCGAATATCGGGCGACGTTCGCGGACCGGACCGAGCCGGTCCCTCCATTCCGGCAGTCATCCATTCGCTGGTCGGGTGACGTTCGCGGACCGGACGGAGGCGGCCTCTCCCATTCGGAGGCCACTCGTTCCGTAATCGGGCGCGTTCGTGCTCCCGGGCGGAGCCAGCCCCCTCGATTCGGCAAGCGAGTCGCCCCGGCGCACCGGCGGCATTCGACTGCGCGGAGCCATCCGATTTCTTTCCCATTTCCGGGATGCGGCGCTCCCGGACGCGGAAGGAAATGCGGGAGAACAATGGGACCGGCGACGTGAAGAAATTCGTTTGTCGCTTCTTACGAGTACGTTGCGAACTCAACAAATGCTTGGCACGGCGGCTGCGATACAGGGCGCAACTTCCCTCCCCTCCATGAAGACCTCCCTGAAGACCATCTCCCTGCTCCTTGTCGCCGCCAGTTTCCCCTGTGTGGCTTTCGCCGAACTCGCGGGCGGCCGCATCCCGGTCGTCATCACTGCCGAAAACCTGATCAGCGTGTTCTCGATCGTCTCGATCGCGGTGATCGTCGGTCTCGACTACACGCGGGGCCAGCGCCGGCGGTCCGTGAGCCTCGCCCCCGCCTCCTCTGCGCAGGTGCGGCGTGAGTCGCATCGCCTCGCCGCTTGACCTCCAACCGCACCAGCCCCGTCATCTCCGCCATGGTTGCCCCGGACTCTCCAGCGTCCCGCATTCTGATCGCCGACGATCAACTCGATGTGCTCGAGGCGTTGCGCCTCCTGCTCAAATCCGAAGGGTATCAAACCGAGGCGGTCAAATCGCCGGCCGCGGTGGTCAAGGCCGTTGAGGCGCGCGATTTCGCCCTGGTCCTGATGGACCTGAACTACACTCGCGACACCACGTCCGGACAGGAGGGGCTCGATCTCCTGAACAAGCTCCAGTCGATCGACTCCTCGCTGCCCGTCGTCGTCATGACCGCGTGGGCCAGCGTCGACGTCGCCGTCGAGGCGATGCGGCGCGGGGCCCGCGATTTCATCACCAAGCCGTGGGACAACCCGCGACTGCTGGCCATCGTCAAGAACCAGATCGCGCTCGGCAGCGCGGTCCGGGCGTACCAGCGGTTGCAGGAGGAGAATCAGCTGCTGCGCGGCAAGGGCGGCCCGACACTGATCGCGCAGTCGGCGGTGATGCGTCCGGTGCTCGATGTCATTGCCCGCGTCGGACCCTCCGACGCCAACGTCCTGATCACCGGCGAAAACGGTACCGGCAAGGGCGTCATCGCCCAGGCGCTGCACGCCGTGTCGGCGCGCGCCGCCAAGCCCTTCATCTCGGTGAACATGGGCGGGCTGCCCGAAGGCGTGTTCGAGAGCGAGCTGTTCGGTCACGTGCGCGGCGCATTCACCGACGCGAAGAACGACCGGGCGGGCCGTTTCGAGCTGGCGGACGGCGGCACGCTGTTCATGGACGAGATTGGCAACATCCCGATGAGCCAGCAGGCGAAGCTGCTGCGCACGATCGAGACCGGGGAGTTCGAGCGCGTCGGTTCCTCGCGCACCTACCATGCGAGCGTCCGGCTGATTTCCGCGACCAATTCCGATCTCGGCGCCGAAGTCGCAGCGGGAAAATTCCGCCAGGACCTGCTGTTCCGGCTGAACACGATTCATCTCCACCTGCCGCCGCTCCGCGAGCGCCGCGAGGACATCGAGCTGCTCGCGCAGCACTTCCTCAAACAGCACGTCGAGCGCTACCGCAAACCGGTCACGGGGTTCGACGAGGCGGCGGTCCAGGCGATGCGCGACTACGGGTGGCCCGGCAACGTGCGCGAGCTCGATCACGCGGTCGAGCGCGGCGTGCTGATGGGCCAGGGCAAGGTGATCCGGGCCGCCGATCTCGGGCTGAACGTCGCGCGCGAGGCCACGCCACGCCTCGAGGAAATGAGCATCGAGGAGGTCGAGGCGTTCCTGATCAAGAAGACCCTCGCCCGGTGCGACGGCAACGCGCGGCGCGCGGCGGAGGAGCTCGGGCTCAGTCGCAGCGCCTTCTACCGCCGCCTGGAAAAATACGGATTGTGACGGGGCGCCTGTCCGCTCATCCGCCGGCTGCGCAACAAAGCGGGCGCGGAGGGATGGCCCGCTTCGCCCGGTTTCACGACGTGTTTTCCCGACCCAACTTTCGCGCATCGGCGGCGGACTGCTTTTTTGCCGCAAATCCTCCAAAATGGCTCAACAAGAGGGGCGGATGAAACCGGCGGCCTCCCCACCCCCGCAACCCGGCGACCGCTCCGCTGACGGCGGATTCAACGATGCCTAAGTCCAACCGCCCGCGTCTCGCGCACGAGCAGATCGTGTTCCTGCAGACACTTGCGTCCGGGCTTCCCGGGGTCGTCGCCGCCATGCTGCTGCTCTGGGCAGGCGACTACCGCCTGCGGGATCTCCTGACCTTCGGGCTGCTCATCCTCGGTTGCTGGCTTGGCTTCGCCCTCGCGGTTCAGGCCCGGGTCGTCCGGCCGCTGCAGACGATGGCCAATCTGCTTTCGGCGCTCCGCGAGGGCGACTTTTCCGTCCGGGCGCGCGGCGCCCGCCGGGACCAGCCGCTCGGCGACGTACTCGCCGAGATCAACACGCTGAGCCGGACGCTGCAGGAGCAGCGGTTGAGCGCGCTCGAGGCCACCGCGCTGCTCCGCACCGTGATGGAGGAGATCGAGGTGGCGATTTTCGCGTTCGACAGCGACGGCAAGCTGCGGCTCGCCAACCACGCCGGCCAGATCCTGCTCGGGAAACCGGCGGAACGGATCCTGGGCCGCGATGCGGCGGAGCTCGGGATGTCCGAGTGCCTGGTCGGCGACGCGACACGGCTGCTCAACACCTCGTTCCCCGGAGGCGTCGGCCGGTGGGGTCTGCGTCGGAGCATGTTTCGCGAAGGCGGCCGCCCCCACCATCTCGTCGTGATCGCGAACCTGAGCCGCACGCTCCGCGAGGAGGAATTGCGCGCGTGGCAGCGGCTGGTCCGCGTGCTTGGCCACGAGCTCAACAACTCGCTCGCGCCGATCAAATCGATCGCCGGCAGCCTCGGCACCCTGCTCAAGCGCGAAAAGCGCGCGCCGGACTGGGAGGACGACATGCGGTCGGGCCTCGAGATCATCGAGACGCGCGCGGAGGGGCTGAGCCGGTTCATGCAGGCCTATGCGCGTCTCGCCCGGCTGCCGGCGCCCATTCTCTCGCCCTGCCCGGTCGCGGCGCTCGTGAGCCGGGTCGCCGCGCTCGAGACCCGGCTGCCGGTCAAGGTAGCAGCCGGGCCTGACGCGACCGTCGCGTGCGATGCCGCGCAGATCGAGCAGCTGCTGATCAACCTGCTGAAGAACGCGGTCGACGCGACCCTCGAGGTTTCGACCGCCGGCGCCACGGGAACCGGTGTGACGATTTCCTGGAAGAAACTTCCCGGAGAAATCGAGCTGGCAATCGAAGACAATGGTCCCGGCATCGCGAATCCCGGGAATCTTTTCGTGCCGTTCTTCACGACGAAGCCGGAAGGCTCGGGCATCGGGCTGGTGCTGTGCCGGCAGATTGCCGAGAACCACCGCGGAAGCCTGACGTTGGAAAATCGCGAAACGGCGACCGGCTCGGTGGCGCGCCTCCGGCTTCCAGCCTGAACGCGGGGCCGCGGAGTGGCGCCGGGATCCACTTCCATTTGATCGGCTGCCGGCTGTGATCCTTCCCGTGGGAATCGACCCGAGAGGTCGTTGCGACCGAATTCACGCGGGCGACGTTGCGCCGGGCGGCGGACCGGCTTTCCGTTGCGGTCGACCGCCCCATGGGCGGTTTGCTCGTTTATGGATCCGAAAACGTCGTCACGAGTCTCGCTCATCGTCAGCGTGGCGGACAATCCGACCGCACTCGATCTGGTGATGGAGGGAATCAGCCTCCAGACCCGCGTCCCGGCGGAGATCCTGATCGCCGACGACGGATCGGACGACCAGACCGTGGAGGTCATCGAAAGATGGAAGCGCCGGCTCCCGTGCCGGATCGTGCGGCGCTGGTATCCGCATGAGACCTTCCGCCGAAGTGTGGCGCTTAACGCGCTCGTGCGGGCCTCGACCGGCGATTATCTCGTGTTTCTCGACGGCGACTGTGTCCCGCACCGCAAGTTCATCGCCGACCACCTCCGCCACGCGGAACGCGGCGCGTTCGTACAGGGGCGTCGGGGCGGAATTCGCGCCCGTTTCGTAAAGCGGTTCTCGCCCCGGCAGATCCGCCCGGTCCGGCTCTTCCTTCGCGGACATCTCTACGCCCTCCGGCGCGGTCTGCGCCGGCCGTGGCCGACGGTCCAGGTCGGTCCGCGTTGCTACATCCTCGGGTCGAACCTCGCGATCTGGCGCGATGACTTCTTTCGCGTGAACGGATTCGACGAGACTGTCGCCGGCCCCGCGCAGGCCGACACCGAGCTCGCGGACCGGCTTTCGAATGCTGGAATCAAGTGCAAGAAGGTCATCGGCCAGCTCGTCGTCTATCACCTCGATCATCCGCGCGTCGTGCGTTACGTGACGGCCGCCAACGACCTCATCGTGGAACGCACGCGACGCGAGCGGCGCACCCGATGCGACGTCGGAGTCACCGACGGCTATACCGGTCGAGATCACGGCAACCCTGCTCTGGCGATGTGACCGGACGCGGAGGCGACGAAGCCGCCGGTGATTCCCGAATTCGGGACGGCATCGTCCCGGCTTTGACGCGAACGCCTCCACATCGCCGATGGTCATCAGCCGTTATCGCCTGTAAGAAAGCAGGTTATGTCGGCGTCGTCAGGGGTGGCACGGGGCGTGCAACAGGGGCGGGCACATGGACATTCCGCGCCCATCCCAAGCGAAGGCCAAGCTGAAGAAACGAATCCTGCTTGGCAGCATCGCTGCCCTCGTGCTGGTCGGCATCACCGTCGTCCTCGCGCGTTTGAAGCCGGCGGCTCCGACGCTCGATCGCAACCTGGTGTGGATCGATACCGTGAAACGCGGGGAGATGCTCCGGCAGGTCCGCGGACTCGGCACGCTCGTGCCGTACGACATCAGCTGGATCGCCGCGCGCACCCAGGGGCGGGTCGACAAGATCGTCCTGCGACCGGGCGCCGCGGTCACGCCCGAAAGCGTCATTCTCGTTCTCACCAATCCCGACGTGGTGCGCGCCGCGACCGACGCCGACTCGCAGCTGAAAGCGGCCGAGGCGGAGTATGCGAACCTGAAGGTGCAGATCGAGAGCAACGTGCTTGCAGCCGAATCGACCGCCGCCAGCGCCAAAGCCGAATTCGAACGCGACCGGCTCCAGGCAGAGGTCAACGACGAGCTGTTCAAGGACGGGCTCGTCTCCCCGCTCGACGTCAAGCTCTCCAAGGTCACGGCCGAAACGGCGGAGACGCGCAACATGATCGAGCAAAAGCGCTACGCCTTCGCGAAGGACTCGGTCGCCCCCCAGCTCGCGGTCAAATCCGCCGAGGTGGATCGGCTGCGCGACCAGGCGAAGCAGCGACACGAGGAACTCGATGCGCTGACCGTCCGCGCGGGCATGAACGGCGTGCTGCAGATTCTGCCCGTCGAGGTCGGCGCACAGGTCCAGCCCGGCAGCAATCTCGCGCGGGTCGCCGATCCGTTGAAGCTGAAGGCGGAAATCCGGATTCCGGAAACGCAGGCGCGCGACGTCCAGATCGGCCAGCTGGCGCAGGTCGACACCCGCAACGGCGTGGTCGCCGGCAAGGTTTCGCGCATCGATCCCTCGGTACAGAACGGCACGGTGACCGTCGACGTGATGATCACCGATCCGCTGCCGCGCGGCGCGCGGCCCGATTTGTCGGTC
Organism: uncultured Verrucomicrobiae bacterium; assembly: GCA_963705935.1. Lineage (GTDB taxonomy): Bacteria > Verrucomicrobiota > Verrucomicrobiia > Opitutales > Opitutaceae > Opitutus. Next base: position 3,268,091 of record OY970130.1, read on the forward strand.
GACGGCACGGTCGAGCTCGAACGGCTGGACAACGTGATTTACGTCGGTCGGCCCGCCTTCGGCCAGGAGCGCAGCACCGTCGGTATCTTCAAGCTGGATCCGGCCGGCACCTACGCCACCCGCACGCAGGTTCAGCTGGGCCGCAGCTCCGTGAACACGATCGAGATCCTCAAGGGCCTCCAGCCGGGCGATCGCGTGATTCTCTCCGACATGTCCCAGTGGGATTCCAACGACCGGGTCAAGCTGGACTGAGTTCGCCTGCCTGCTCCTGAAATACCTGTAACCTTTCGCCCGCCTGCCGTGTTCGTGAACCAATATTCTTCGTCCGTGATTCCGGTGCTCATCATCCTCGTGCTCCTCGTTGCCCTCGTGGCGACAGACGGCAGCCACTCGTCCAGCTGATTCCGGCGTTTGCGCGCCGCCCATTTTCTCCATCCCAATACCAACCCTGCCATCCCCCGCCTCCCATGTCTGAATCCCTCATCAAGCTCGAAGGTGTCACGAAAGTCTTCCTCACCGACGAGGTCGAAACGCACGCGCTGTCCGGCATCCATATGGAAATCCTCAAGGGAGAGTACGTCTCGATCGCCGGTCCGTCCGGTTGCGGCAAGTCGACGTTGCTCTCGATCCTCGGGCTGCTCGATTCTCCCACCGAAGGTTCCTACGTGCTGAACGGCCGGCCGGTGCAGGGGTTGTCGCTCCCCGAGCGCGCCCGGATCCGCAATCGCGAGATCGGCTTCATCTTCCAATCGTTCAACCTCATCGGCGACCTCACCGTCTACGAGAACGTCGAGCTGCCGCTGACCTATCGCGGTATGCCGGCCGCCGAACGGAAGGCCGCCGCGATGGAGGCGCTGGAGAAAGTCGGAATGGGACACCGCGCGAAGCATCTGCCGTCGCAGCTCTCGGGCGGCCAGCAGCAGCGCGTCGCCGTCGCCCGCGCCCTCGCCGGCAAACCGGCGGTGCTGCTGGCGGACGAGCCGACCGGCAACCTCGATTCCAAGAACGGTGACTCGGTGATGCTGCTCCTCGAGGATCTCCACAAGGGCGGCGCCACCATCGTCATGGTCACGCACGACGTCCGCTTCGCGCGTCATGCCGACCGGACGATCCACATCTTCGACGGCCGCGTCGTCCAGGAGCAGGTCGAGTCCGACCCGACCCAGGCCTGACCGGCAGCGGATCCCGGCCGGCGGATTGGCCGCATTTCCGAATTTCGAATTTTGATTTTCGATTCCGGAAAAGATTCGCCGCCCACCGGGCGCGGCTGGCCAGCCGGCCGAAATCAGCCGTAATCCGCGGCGCAATGCCGCCCGGCTGCCTTTCCCCCGCTTCCCTGCTGCGCCACGCCGCCAACGACCCTGGCGTGGTCTGAAATATCGAAGGTCAAAATTCGAAGATCCGCCGATGCTTTCCGATTTCCGTCACGCGTTCCGTTCGCTGAGCAAGTCTCCCGGTTTCTGCGCGATCGCGATCCTGACGCTCGCCCTCGCGATCGGCGTCAACTCGGCGGTGTTCTCCTTGATCGACAGCATCGTGCTGCGCCCGGTGGTGCCGCTTCGTCCCGATGAGGTGGTCAACATCTTCACCGCCCGCAAGGACGGGGCCCGGGACTACCGCCAGTTTTCGCATGCGGAGTTCCAGGCGCTTCGCGCCAACAAGGACGTCTTCGCCGACGTGGCGGCAGTCAATTTCGCGCTCGCCGGCATCGGCTCCGACACGGGGATCCGGCGGAGCTTCGCGTTTTTCGTCTCGGACAATTTCTTCGCTCTGATGGGCGTCACCCCGATCGCCGGGCGGTTCTTCACCGCCGACGAGTCGCGTCCGAACAGCATGCAGCCCGTGGTGATCGCCAGCTACAGCCTGTGGCGGCGGATGGGCGGCAAACCGGCGTTCGTCGGCAGCACGCTGCGCGTGAACGGCCGGCCCTACACCGTCGTCGGCGTCACGCCGGAGGGATTCAGCGGGCTGAACGCGCTCATCGCCCCCGATCTGTGGCTGCCGCTGGGCATGTTCTCCGAATTTGCGCGGGTGGTGAGCGAAGCCACCGCCGTCCTCGATCTCGCCAGTCCTCGGAACTACACGCTGAATCTGACGGCGCGACTCCGTCCGGGCCTGACGCTCGCCACCGCCCAGCCGCTGCTGCCGGTCCTGGCGCAGCGGCTCACCGCGATGCAGCCGCCGGATGCGACCGGGGCCCGTGAACTCCAGATCCAGCATCCGTCGCGTTACAGCCTGACCACCTCGCCCACGAACGACTCCTCGCTGACCGCCCTCAGCGCCATCATGCTGGGCATGGCTGGCTGCGTCCTGCTGGTCGCGAGCCTCAACCTTGCGAACATGCTCCTGGCCCGCGGCACCGATCGCTCCCACGAGATTGCGATCCGGCTCGCGCTCGGCGCCACCCGCTGGCGCGTGATCCGGCAACTCGTGGCGGAGGGGCTGTTGCTGTCGCTGGCGGGCGGCGCGGCCGGAGTGCTGCTGAGCGTCTGGGCCAACGACCTGTTTCTCGACTCGCTCGGGTCGCTGTTCACCTCGATGAACTTTTCGCTCGTGATGCGATCACGCCCCGACCTCCTGGTGCTCGGCGTCACGCTGGGCCTCAGCATTGCCGCCACTCTGATCTTCTCGCTCGGGCCGGCGCTGAAGAGTTCGCGCGTCGATCTGGCGACCGATCTGAAGCAGGCGGCCGGGACCTCGGCGCTGACCGGCCGGTTCAGCCGTTTCTTCGCGCCGCGCCATTGCCTCGTCATGGCGCAGATCGCGCTTTCGCTGATGCTGCTGTTCAGCGCCGGGCTTTTCCTGCGGGGCGCGCTTCGAGCCGGCGGGGTCGATCTCGGATTCAAACCGCAGGGCGATCTGGTCGCGGAAATGGATTTCTCGCTCGGCAGCACGACCGAGTCGAACGCGCGGGCGGCCATCGCCGCCGCGGTCGATCGCGTCCGCCAGCTGCCCGGCGTGAGCGCCGTGTCGGTCGGGACACTGCTGCCGTACGGTCCGGTTTCCAACACGGCCCGCGTGGTGCCGGCGGCGATCCGGTTAGGCGCCCCGGCCGAAACGATCCAGAAGGCCGGCGCCGATCCGCTTCTGACTTCCATCACGACGGACTATTTCAGGGCGATCGAAGTAAAGCTGCTGCAAGGGCGGGATTTCACCGTCAATGAAGTCCGCGACAAGGCCGCGCCGCGGGTGGCGATCATCGACGAGGCGCTCGCGCGGAAGCTGTTCCCCCGGGGGAACGCGGTTGGCCAGCGCATCCGCTACACCCAGCCGCCGGCCGACGGGTCGCCCGCGGAAATGGAGATCGTCGGAGTTTGCGGATCCCATCGTAATGGCGTGCTGGAGCGGGAGGCTCCGCCCCGGCTCTTCGTGCCGCTGGCGCAGTCGTACAACGCCAACGTCTTCCTTCACGCCCGGCTGGCGAATTCCACCCCCGCCGCATCGCGGGCGGCGATCGCGCCGCTGCGGTCGGCGCTGCTCGCGGCCGACTCCGACCTTCCGATCCTCCAGATCACGCCGTACCCCCGGCTCGTGGAGAAGAACATCGGGCTGTGGCTGGTGCGGCTCGGAGCCGTGCTGTTCGGCCTGTTTGGCGCCATCGCGCTGGTGCTCGCCGTCGTCGGAGTGTACGGGGTCAAGGCCTACGCCGTGGCGCGGCGCACGCGGGAAATCGGCATCCGCATGGCCCTCGGCGCGGATGCCCGGAACGTCTTCGCGCTGGTGATGAAGCAGGGCGTGCTCCAGACCGCGCTGGCGGTGGTGCTGGGCAGCCTGCTGGCGCTGGGGGTGGGACAGCTGCTTTCGCACCTGCTCTATCAGGTGAGTCCGCGCGATCCGCTCGTGCTCGGGGTGGCGGCCGGCCTCCTGTGCGGCGCCGCGCTCGCGGCCTGTTTCTTCCCGGCAAGGCGCGCCGCCCGGATCGAACCGATGACCGCGCTCCGCAGCGAGTAGAAGTCCGAGCCGCGCCAGTGAGCTGGCGGCCTACGTCGGCGTCGGCACCGATCCGCGGTGTGCGAGCCGGTCCGCGATCGAAAATCGAAAATCCGTTGTGTCCCGGATTCGGGAAGCCGCCGTACCACGGGCGAACAGCCCGCATCGATGCAGCGATGGATGTGAATTTTTAGCCGCTCCGGCGGAGGGACTTGCGGATTTCGTCAAGGTCAGGCACGCGCTCTGCATTTCGCGGGCGGCCGGTACGGTGTGCCGACCGAGCGACTCCCCCCCATGTTCTCCGATTTCCGCTTCGCCCTTCGCCAGCTCGTGAAGTCCCCCGGCTTCACGGGCGGACCACGATGCACGGCCCGACGCACGTGAACAGAATCTCTTTCCGAAACCCTGCCCTCACTCCCATGCTGCCCATGCTTTCGCCACTCTTCGTCCCACGCTGCTCGCTCGCTCGTCTGCCGGCTGCGGCCCACTCCACCGCGCTAGTGTCGGTCCGGCGCCGCGCGCTGCTCGCACTCTGCTGCGGCCTGTTCTTCGCTTTCGCCCCGGCTCCGTCCGGCCACGCCGCCGAGCCGGTGGCCCGACCCGCGCCGCCGTTGTCGTTCAGCCTCAAGGACCAGTTCGACACGGAGTGCACGGAAGCGACCTGCAGCGGCAAAACCGCGCTGTTGATGATCTCGGACCGCAAAGGCGGCGACTTCAGCCGACAATGGGGTCCGGCACTGGGACGCGAACTGCGGCAGACGCCGCATCCGCCCGAGCAATGGGTCAGCGTCGCCACGCTCACGGCGGTGCCTTCGTTCATGCGCGGCTGGGTCAGGAAGATGTTCCAGAAGGATACCGTGAACCACACGCTGCTCGACTGGCACGGCTATTTCGCGAGCACGTACGCGCTGCCCGCAGACCACTGCAACATCCTCGTCTTCGCCCCGGACGGGCAGCTCCGGTTCCGGGCGGCGGTCCGTGAACTCGACCCGGCGGTGCTGTCCTCGATCGTCGCCGCCATTGTCAACGCCGCGCCGATGCCGGCGACAACCGCGACGACGGTTGCCACCGCGACGAAGTAGCCCCGATTCCGCATCCCTCGCCCGCCGCCGCGCCGCGCGGCTCCCGGGCTCCCCCGTCCACGAACCGCAACCCGCAGTCCTCACATGTCTTCCCTGCACTATGCCTTCCGTTCGCTCTTGAAGTCCCCCGGCTTCACCAGCATCGCGCTGCTCACGCTCGCGCTCGGCATCGGACTGAACACCTCGATGTTCAGCCTGATGGACCTGCTGCTGTTGCGACCCCTGCCCTATCCGGACCGGGAGCGCCTGGTTCGAATCTACCGCACGACGCCGCAGTCGCAGAACGCCGATCATACGGCGGCGGACTACCTCGATCTTTCGCACGCGATGCGGGACACGGCGGAGATCGCGGCGTACCGGTTGTGGGGTTTCACGCTCGTCCAGGCGGATCGCCCGCCGGTGAATCTGAATGCGCTGCGCGTATCCGGAAACTTCTTCACCGCGATCGGCTTGCAGCCGGCGCTGGGCCGGGTGTTCAACGCCGACGAGGATCGACCGGGCAACCAGGTCGTCGTTCTGAGCTACGAAACCTGGCAGGCCCAGTTCGGCGGCGATCCTTCCGTGATCGGACGGACGGTCCGCCTCGACGGCCAGCCGGCCACGATCATTGGCGTCATGCCGCTCGCGTTCTCCTCGGTTTTCCTGTGGGGGCCCGGGGACGCCTTCCGGCCCCTGGCGCTGAGCGACACGGAGAAGCTCGATCGCAACGACGCCTCCTGGCAGCTCCTCGCGCGGCGCCGGTCCGGCGTCTCGCTCGCACAGTTCAACGCGCGCCTCGCCACGGTCGCGGAGCAGCTCGCCCGGAACCGCCCGCGCGAGCACAGCCAGGACGGGCTGCGCGCGGTCACCCTCCAGTCGACAACCCGCAATCCGGCGTCTGTCGGCATCACTTCGCTGCTGCTCGGGCTCGCGGGCTTCGTCCTGCTGATCGCCTGCGCGAATCTGGCGAACCTGCAGCTCGCCCGGGCGATGGCGCGCGGTCACGAGTACGCGATCCGCGCCGCGCTCGGCGCCTCCCGGTCGCATCTGCTCCGGCCGGTTCTCGCGGAAGGCCTGCTCCTCTCGCTCGCCGGCGGCACGCTCGGCATCCTCGTCGCCGACTGGTCGAACAGCTGGCTCTCCTCGCGCATGTCCGCGAACGGCGTGGTGACCTTCACGCTCGAGCTCGACTGGCGTGTGCTGGTCTTCGCGGTCGCGCTCTCGATCGTGACCGGCGTCGCGTCCGCCATCCTGCCGGCCAGCCTGCTCTCGCGGATCCGCGTGTGTGACACCCTGAGGTCCGGCACGCGCGGCAACACGGGCGACCGGACCCAGCATCGCCTGCGGCACAGCCTGATCGTCGCCCAGTTCGCGCTGGCGCTCGTGCTGCTCGCCGGGGCCGGCGTCTTCATCCGCGGGCTCGACCGGATGCTCGCCCGCGATGCCGGCTGGGACCGGCACTCGGTGCTGCAGGGCGTGATCAACCTGCCCCAGTCGAGATACGCGACGCCGCAACAGGCGTATGCCTTCTACACCCAGCTGCAGGAACGGCTCGCCGCGCTGCCGGGAGTCGAGCACGTGGCGATCGGCTGGACGATCCCGGTGTTCCAGTTCCTCACCAGCCGCAGTTACGTCGTGGAAGGGCGCCCGCCGCCGCCGGCTGGACGGGAACCGCTGGCGAGCGTGAACGCCGTCACCCCCTCGTATCTCGCGACGCTGAAGGTGAAGCTGCTCTCGGGGCGTGATTTTTCCGAGCGCGACAGCCTGACGGCTCCGCCGGTCGTGATCATCAACGAGTCGATGGCCCGGGCGCTGTTTCCGGGGGAAAGTCCGCTCGGTCATCGCCTCGGAACCACGGATCCGGCCAATCGCGGCTGGGCCGAGATCGTTGGCGTCATGCCCGACCTGCGTTTTGCGGTGAGCATCGCGACGCCCGCGACCCGGTTCCAGGTGTTCCGTCCTCTCGCGCAGGAAACGTGGAACTACGTCACGGTTGCGATCCGCGGCCGGGCGGTCGAGACGCTCGCCGAGCCGATGCGCCACGTGGTGACGGAGCTCGATCCGGATCTGGCGGTGCAGCAATTCGGAACCGTGGACGACGTGATCAAGCTCGGCACCGGCGGTTTCGCCATGGTCAACACCGTCCTCGCCTGCTTCGCGCTTTTGGGGCTGTTCCTCGCCGCGCTCGGGCTCTACGGGGTGATCGCCCGGCTCGTGCTGCAGCGCACCAGCGAGATCGGCGTGCGCGTCGCACTCGGCGCCCGACCGCAGGACGTGGTCTGGCTGATTCTCCGTTCCGGTCTGAAGCTCACGCTCGCCGGGACGGCGCTGGGGCTGCTCGGCGCCGTGGTTCTCGTGCGCGTGGTCCTGTCGTTCCTGCCGGAAATGCCGGTCCAGGACCCCGCCGTGATCGCCGGCGTGACCCTGCTGCTGCTCGCGATCGGACTACTCGCCTGCTGGCTTCCCGCCCGCCGCGCCACGAAAGTGGACCCGATGGTGGCGCTAAGGAGCGAATGAATGAATGTGGTACTCGGATTGCGGGTTGGGGATTGGCGGCGACGACCGGCGGCAACCGGGAATTTCGATCTTGGATTTTCGAATCTCGAATTCGAGCCGCGAGTTCCCCGGATGCACACGCCTGCCGCGATTCGGGCCGGCGGTGATTCGCGTGATCGGCGGGGCCGTCCGGTCCGTTTCGATGCTGGATTCTTCATCCTGACCATCGCCAGCCGCGCGTCGCGATCCGCGTGATGTAGCCGGCTGGATGCAGACCTTGGGGACTTCTCCGAGACGTTCGCCAGCCCGATGAGGATATCGGTCTCCACCTCGGCGGCCCTCGTGCAGGGCCCGCCGGGGGGCTGCAACTTTTCGCCAGGTGCCGTGTTTTCGCGCTGGTTCTTCGCGCCCCAAAATTCCCCGGCACCAAGATTCCTCCGCGGGCCCCGCCCGCGGATCCGCACGTGAAATTCGAACCCCAAATCCCAAAAGCCCCGCCCGGACCCGACAACGGGCCCGGCGGGGCGGATTCGGCAGCTGGGTCCGGGCTACAGCTTGCGGATGCGGATCGAACCGACCGGCTCGCGCACTCCGAGCAGGCTGACGTTCGGGAAGTCAGTGAGGAAGACCCGGAACGACCCCGTGAAGTTGTCGCCACTGTAGATCACCACGATGTACCCCAGCGGCATCTTCAGCGACTTGATCGTTCCCGCCGTGGCACCGCGCGCGACCAAATGCTGATGGAGATAGTCGCCCGGCGGGAGCCCAATGGCCGTGCCGCCGAATCTCACATCCGTGTAGGCGGTGACCGCCGGCTTGGCGCGGAGATCCGGCAGCTCGTCGAGGGTGATCACCCGCGGATCATGGTAGATGCTGTTCACATAGGAGCCCTGATTGTAGCTGTCATCCATGATGTAGGGGCCGTTCCACGTGTTGAACCACGACCAGACGGTGTGGTACGCCGCCATGTCGTCGGGGTTCGGGATCGGGCCATTCTCGGCCATCGTGACGAGCCGGCTGTAGCTGCCGAGTTGGCTGAGCGACAGGAACGTGCTCGGCGCGGGCGAGTAGTCGTGCGGCTGGTTGTAGACGTCCGCACTGACGATATCGACGACGTCGTCGCCGGGATACCAGTCCGGGTTCACCGAATTCCAGACCCAGATGAGGTTGTGGAGCCCGTTGTAATTCACGAGCCGGTCATACATCATCCGGTACAATGCCTTGGCCGGCCCGGGGCCTTTCGCGCCCCACCAGAACCAGCCGCCCTCGGCCTCGTGGAGCGGACGCCAGAGGATCGGAACGCGGTTCGCCGCATACTGACCGAGCTTCGTCGCGATCAGGTCGATGTCGGCCAGCGCCGCGACGTTCTCCGGCGTGCCGGGGATTACCGCCTGGCTGACGTCGAAGGTCGAGTCGACCGTGTAGAACGCCACCGGACCGAGAGGCGCGAACCAGTGCCACTGCATCGCGATGATGCCTTTGCTGGTCCGGTTCCAGGCGATGCCGCGGGTGGGCGTGCCGTCGTTCCAGCCGCCCTTCGACGACTGGAAGATCATGTCCTGATCGCGGATCGCGGGCTGCTTGCCGGTGAGGGAGAGAATGTAGTCGAAGGGGTTGTTCGGCGTGGTCGTTGCCTCCTCGGTCTGCCCGGCCAGTGTGACTTTCTGGAACTGCGACCGGAGGTACTTGTACAAGGCCACGGCTTCCGGCGCCGCCGCCGGATCGACCAGCGCCGGCTTGAGGTTGAATGGCGGAATGACGACCGGCTGGAGGTGGATCTTGTCGACGTCGTAGTAGCCCCAGTCCGCCGAGATCGTGATCATGTTCACGCCGGCGCGCAGGAAGATCGTCGGGCCGGTGAAGTCGAGGAACGTGTCGGTGGTCGTGTTGAGCGACGCTTCGCCGAAATTTGCGCCGTTCACGAGGATCCGCGCCATCTTCGGGCCGTTCGGCGTTGCCGCGCGGATGACGAGGCTGTAGGCACCGCCGCTCGCCACGTTGACGGGGATGGTGTCATAGGCATCGGGGCTCTGGACGAAATTCGTCACGTACCCGGTGCCGGAGTAACCCGGCCGGCTGTTGGCCACGGTGGCGCGGAACAGAAATCCGCTCTCCGCCTCGAAATCCGTGCCCACCGGCGGGACGACATACTCGAACCGCACGTAGTCGATGTTGTACCAACCCCAATCCTGGTCGAACTCGAGCACGGAGATGCCGGCGTTCGCCGCGATGGTGAAAGGCCCGGCCTCCGCCCACGTGGCCGAATCCGGCAGCGCCCATTCACCGAGGTCGAGCCCGTTGAGGAACACGTGCGTGTTCTTCGGGCCGCCGATCGTGGAGTAGCCGACGTAGACGCGGTACTGCCCCGTCTGGGCGAGATTCACCGGCAGGAGCAGCTTCCCGTTGCCGCCCGCGTCGGTGAAATTCGTCACGTAACCCGTGCCGGAGTAGCCGGCGAGCGTCGTGTCGATCGTCGTGCCGCCGCTCAGTGCTCCGTTCTCCGCCTCGAACTTCAGGCCCACGGCGGGCGTCGGCAGGGCGTCGAAGGTGAGGTAATCGAGATAGTAGTACCCCCAGTCGGATTGCACCGCGATCGTATGCGGTCCGGCGGCGAGGTTCAGGTTGCCGACCAGCGTCGTGGCCCAGACGGGCGTCGTCGCGTCCGCCGCCCAGAGCTTGATCTCGCCCTGCGTCGTGCCGTCGACAAGGATGCGGGCGTACTTGTCGCCGAAGCTGTTCGGCACGTAGAACCGCAGCGAGACGCTGTACAACCCGTCGCTGGCCGCGGAAACGTTGAAGGTCGCCGCCGCCGTCGAGTCGGAGGTGTTGAAGAAAAGATAGCCGCCCGAAACGCCGCCGCCGGGATTTCCGATCGGAGGCGTGGCCGTGCCGTCGGTGACGACACTCGGGGCGGGCGATCCGGTGAGCGTGGCGGATTCGGCCTCGATGATCGCGGCCGAAAGCGATGCCGTCGTGAGCGCGAACAAAAGCGCGAGTTTTCCGATACCGGAAAAACGCACGCGGGGGTGCTGGACCAGGGACACGTCAGCGGGAGACGCCATTGCGCCTCCACAGTTTGTGGGGGTCATGGTCGATGGGGGTTGGGCCGGCCGGGAGAAAAACCCGGTTGCGACCGCGGAAACCTAGTCCCGTCGGGCGGCGGCGCATTGTGTTTGCGCGTCAAAAAATGGAGATGCTTGGCCGCATACGCCGGCGCCTGCGCCGTTCCCCTCGCGGCCGAACCGGGCCCGCTTTCGATGCTGGAGTCTCGTGCCTTGCGATCGGGTGCCGGCGCGTCCGGGCCCGAACCGCACGCCGCGGGCGGCGCCCCTCGCGTGTTCGCGACGATCGGCGGTTCCGAAGCTGAAATCCACGTCCGCCAGACTCCTCCTCGAGCGCGCACGGTCCGTTTCCACCGGTCCCATTCGCGGGACACCGATGTTCCGGATTCAACACGCCGCCGGATCTCGGACAAATATGACATTACCCAAGCGGCTTGCGACGAGGGACTAGAGCGCCTACTTCGCTGGTGGCACGGCCCGTGCAAAACGGCCGCTGTGAACCCCTTCCCCCCCGGCGCCCGACCGCCATGCCCCCGCATGACGAGCAGGCGCGGAATTGTTCCAACCGCTAAACCTCGCTCGGGCTCGGCCACACACACCCACCATGCTGTTCGAAACATTTCTCCAGGACCTGCGGATCGGACTCCGCGTTCTCGTCAAGGGAAAGGGCTTCTGCGCCCTCGCCGTGACCGTGCTTGCGCTCGGTATCTGCGGCGTCACGACGATGTTCAGCGTCGTCAACGGCACGATGCTGCGCGGCTTCTCGTTTCCCACCGCCTCGCGCCTCGCCGGCATCCAGGTGATCGAAGTCACCCAGCGCAATGCGAACGCGAACGGCTTCGGCAGCCAGATCTTCGCCCTCGACTACGAGGCGATGCGCGAGCAGCAGACCTCGTTCGAGCTCCTGGCCGCGTTCATCAACGGCGCCACCGTCAACGTCACGATCGATGGCAACCCCCAGCGGTACACGGGGGCGTACGTCTCGTACGATTTCTTCCGGCTGCTCGGCACGCAGCCGATCCTCGGGCGCGACTTCACCGCGCCCGATGACCGCCCGGGCGCGGCCAAGATCGCGGTGATCGGATACCAGCTCTGGCAGCGCGACTTCGGCGGCCGGAAGGACGTCGTCGGCAAGAATATTCGCGTCAACGGCAAGCCGGCGACGATCGTCGGCGTGATGCCGCCGGGTTTCGCCTTCCCGGTGAACGAGCAACTGTGGCTTCCGCTCTATTGCGAGTACCCGCCATCCGCCCGCAACAATCCGAACGCGCAGGGTAACAGCGTCGCGGTGATCGCGCTGCGGGCCGAATGACATGATCGCGAATTTCAGATTGCGGGTGGCGGAATCCTGGCCGCCTGAAATTTCGAATCTCGATTTTCGAGTTTTCGATTTCAGCCGCCCCGACCCATCGCGCCGGCAGTCCGTCGCGGCCCCGGGACGCGTCACCCGCGGCACCGCGGCGAATCCGGAACCACCCATCCCGGATCCCGGCAGCCTCCTGGATTTTCGATTCTCCCCCCGGCACCCACCGCAAGCCGCCGTTCTCGCGGGGGCTCGCCTGAAATCCGCAATCCGCAATCGCAAATCGAAAATCCGATGCACTCGCTCCACCACGCCTTCCGGACCCTCCTGAAGTCGCCCGGCTACACGGTCGTCGCGCTCGTCACGCTGGCGCTCGGCATCGGCGCGAACACGTCGATGTTCACGCTGGTCGACACCCTGTTTTTTCAGACCGTGCCGTTCGCCGAGGCGGACCGGCTGCTGAGCGTGATCGGCACGACCCGCGAAAATCCGCGCGACGGCTTCTCGTTCGCCGAGCTCGACGAAGTCCGGGCGCAGGCGGCCGGCCCCGGCAAGGCGTTCGAGACGGTGACCGCGTACACCTATTGGAACAACACGCTCGCCGAGGCGGACCGGCCGGCGGAGCGGCTGCTCTCGATCGACGCCACGGCTGATTTCTTCACCACGTTCCGGGTCCAGCCGATGCTGGGCCGCGCCTACACCGCCGACGAGGAGGTCCCGGGCCGCAACCGCGTCGCCATACTCAGCCACCGGATCTGGCAGTCGCGGTTCGGCGGCGACCCGAAGGTCATCGGGCGCTCCATCCGGCTCAACGCCGAGCAGGTCACGGTGATCGGCGTGATGCCGCCGTCGTTCGTAGCGCCCCTGTTCTTCGGTCCGGTCGACCTCTGGCGTCCGATCACGATTCCCCGGCACATCGTCGAGGACCGCACCAACCGGTTCTTCCAGTGCATCGGCCGGCTGAGCCCCGGGGTCAGCCGCGCGCAGGCGCTGGCCCAGCTAACCCCCGTTGCCGCGCGGTGGGCCCGGGATTATCCGCAAACCAGCACGGACCGCGGATTCCTCCTGCTGCCGCCGCACGAGGCGGCGATGGACAACACCAGCCGGTTCATCATCTGGCTGCTGTTCGCGCTCGGCGGCGCGGTGCTGCTGGTGGCGTGCGCCAACATCGCCAACCTGCAGCTGGCGCGGGCCACAACGAGGATGAAGGAGCTGGCCATCCGCTCGGCGATGGGGGCCTCCCGCGGCCGGCTCGTCTTGCATCAGCTCACGGAGTCGATGGTGCTGGCGGTGGCCGGCGGCGGGTTCGGCGTGCTGCTGGCCGTCTGGCTGAATCAGCTCCTCGGCAGCGCGATCCGGCTGGGCGACACCGACACGCTTTCGCTCCCGATGAACGGCCGTGTCCTCTGCGCGGCGTTCCTGGTGTCTCTCCTCACCGGCCTGCTCTTCGGGCTGCTGCCCGCGTGGTTTGCGTCGCGCGGCGACCTGGTCGGCACGCTGAAGCAGCAGTCGCGCGGCTCGACCAGCGGGCGCGGCCCGCGGCTGATGCGGCATGCGCTCATCGTCGGCGAGGTTGCGGTGGCGCTGGCGCTGCTCGGCGTCGCCGGCGTGATGATCCGCGGGTTGGACGCGCTGCTGCGGCGGGACAAGGGCTGGGACACGAACCGGGTGCTGCTCGCCAACATCCACCTGCCCGAACAGAACCGGTACAGCAGCGAGGACAGCCGCCGGCTCGCGATCGAGAAGCTCGGCCGCCGCCTCGCGCAGATTCCCGGCGCGGAACACACGGGCATCTGTTCGACGGCGCCGCTGTTCGATTATTCGAAACAGTATCCCATTCAGATCGACGGCCAGACCTCGGACGATCCGAACAAGCAGCCGAGCGCCGGCTGCACCATGGTGGCGTCCGACTATTTCCAGACGCTCGGCATTCCGCTGCGCGAGGGGCGTTTCTTTCCCGCGGACCTGAAGGCGGACCACCCGCCCCTGATCATCATCAACGAGACGATGGCCCGCCATTTCTGGCCGGGGCGCAGCGCGCTCGGTCAGCGCGTCGGCGACCGGCAGGGCGGCAAGCTGGTCTGGCGCGAGGTCATCGGCGTGGTCGGCGACATCCAGTTCGCGCTCAACATCGTCGACCCGCGCACGATGTTCCAGATCTACAAGCCGATGGTCAACGAGCCCTGGGGCTATATGTTCCTGCTCGTCCGCGGCCCCGCGCCGGCGACGTTCAAGACCGCAATCCAGCGGGTGGTGCACGACATCGATCCCGACGTGGCGGTGCAGGAGATGTACACCGTTCCCGAGGCGGCCGACCGGTTCCAGCACAACCTCGTCGTGATCAACGACACCCTGGCCGGCTTCGCGGCGCTCGGGCTGGTCCTCGCCGCGATCGGATTGTACGGGGTGATCTCGTACGTCGTGGCCCAGCGCACCAGCGAGTTCGGCATCCGGTTCGCGCTCGGCGCCACGCCCGGGAACGTGCTCGGCCTGGTCCTGCGCCATGGGCTGATGCTCACCTTGATCGGGCTGGTGATCGGGCTGGCCGGCGCCTACGGGCTGAGCCGCATGCTCGGCTCGATGCTGCCACGCATGGCCGGCGCCGATCCGGTCGTGCTCAGCGCCACCGCGATCGTCCTGCTCGTCGTCGCCGTGATCGCCTGCTTCATCCCGGCGCTGCGCGCCACCCGGGTCGACCCGCTCGAGGCGCTCCGCGCCGAGTGAACGACCGGCGCCCGGGCCCCTGGCGCCCGGGGCACGCGAGGTAGGAGCCTGCTTGCAGGCGATGCCCGACGCTCCCTTGCAGGAGCCTGCTTGCAGGCGATGCCCTGTAATATCGCCTGCAAGCAGGCTCCTACAGGTCGATCACCCACTCGTCTCCTACAGGTCGATCACCCCACTCATCGCGAGCGAGCTCGCCTGCGACCTGACCCAATGTGGGAGCGTGCAGGAGTGGAGGGACGACCTCCGTGTCGTCCGCGAGCATCGGTGCCGTCCGCGAGCATCGGGGGACCTCCGTGTCGTTCGCGAGTGTCGAGCGACCTTCGCGGACCGGACAGAGCCGGTCCCTCCATGGCGGCGTCCGATCATCGCCGGCCATCGGATCTCGGCGTAAAGCTCGCTCCTCCTGAACGGACCGGATCGGGTACAGCGCTTGTCCCGTCCCACGGATGGGAAGGCGCCGTTTCGATTCCGGAGACGCGTCCACGGGGCAGGCACCCGCATCAATATGTAAGTGTTTGTCCTGCAATGAACGAATGCGGACCGGCAAGACCCGGCATGCCGGCTGCATAGGAGTGCCGCCAGACTTCTCCCGGCTCGGTCGGAGAACCCCGTTTTTCACCCCAATCCATAAATTTCCCCACAATGTTCAACGACCTGAAATACGCGCTGAGGCAAATGGGCCGGTTCCCCGGCTACACGGCCACCGTCGTGCTGACGCTTGCCTTCGGCATCGCGGTCAACACGCAGATTTTCACGATGGTGGGCGGGATCTTCCTGCAGGCGATGCCCGTGCGCGACCCCGGCCGGCTGGTCGTGGTGGTCGAGCGCAGCGACATCATCCCGCTGCCGCACCAGCTGTCGTACCTTGATTTCAGCGACATCCGCGCGGGCTCGAAGGCACTGACCGATTACGTGGCCTTCACCTCGCTGGCCGCCCACGTCAGCATGCCCGGCCGGACGCCCGAGCGAGTGTGGGTCGACGCGGTCACGCCGGATGCCTTCGCGAAGCTCGGCGTCACCACCCTGCTCGGCCGCCCGCTGCAGGCGGCCGATGGCGAGCGCCCGCCCGGCACTCCGGTCACCGTCCTCACGCACCGGTATTGGCAAAACCACTTCGGCGCCGATCCGGGGGTCGTGGGCCGCACCATCCTGATCGATGCGAAGCCGTTCACCATCGTCGGAGTGGCGAAGCCGGGTTTCGACAGCTTTTCCTGGTCGCTGTCGGTCGGCATGTTCGTCCCCTCCGGCGTGCTCGGCCAGCTCCGGCCGGACGGAGAAGGCATGTTCAAGTACCGCAGCGCCGTGCTTTGGCGCGTGCTCGCCTACCTCCCTCCCGGCGAAACCATGCAGGCGGCCAACGCCGAACTCGCGGTCTTCGCGAAGCGCTTCGCGAAGGATTTCCCCGAGGAGCACCGGAATGTGCGGCTCCAGGCGGTGCTGGAGCAGCGCGCGCGGCCCGATCCGGCGATGACCGACCTGGCGCCCGTGTTCAGCATCCTCTTCGGCGGGCTGGTCACGCTCGTCCTGTTCATCGCCTGCGCCAATGTCGCCAACCTGATGACCGCCCGGGCGCTGGCCCGCGAAGGCGAGCTGGTCGTGCGCGCCGCCCTGGGCGCGAACCGCTGGCGGCTCGTGCGGCAGATGCTCGTGGAAAGCCTGCTGCTCGCCGCGATCGCCGGCGTGGTCGGCGGCTTCCTCTCGCAGTTCGGCGGTGACGCCCTGCGCCGGCTGATGCAGACGAACGACGTTCCCATTCGGATGGAGCCCAATCCGCAGTGGCAGATCATCGCGTTCACCGCGGTGGTGTCGCTGATCGCGGGGCTGGGCGCCGGCCTGTTCCCGGCCCTGCGCGCGTCGCGGGTCGACTTGAACGAAGGACTGAAGCAGGGCAGCCGGCAGGCGGTCGGCGGCCGGCGCCACCGGATGCGCAACCTGCTCGTGATCGGCCAGGTCGCGCTGTCCTGCGTCGTGCTCATCGCGTCGGCGCTGTTCATGCGCGAGCTGCAGACCGCCCGCAGCCTAAACCTGGGGTTCCGTCCCGACCGGCTGCTGATGCTCTCGTTCGACCTGACGCTGCAGGGCTACGACCAGACGCGCGGGCTGCATTTCGAACAGCAGCTGCTCGACCGTGTCCGGGCGCTGCCCGGCGTGGAGGACGCGAGTTTCGCGCAGCACATTCCGTTCAGCTATAATCTCGTCATGCGCCAAGTGTGGCCGGAGAATCCGTCCGCGCATATTCCGGACGGGCACACCACCGTGGCTCTTTCCGGCGTCGAGCCCGGGTTCGTGACGATGTTCGGCGTGCCGCTGCTGCGGGGTCGCGACCTTCGGCCCAGCGACAACGAGAAGGCGCCGCTGGTCGCCGTGATCAACGAGGCGATGGCCCGGGCGTTCTGGCCCGGCAAGGACGCGATCGGCCAGCATTTCCGCCGCGACTGGGCGGGAGGTCCGCCGATCGAGGTCGTTGGGGTGACCAGCACCGGCAAGTACATGATGCTGATGGAGGACCCGAAACCCTACTACTACATGCCGCTGTCACAGGCCTACGGCATGCCGGGCACGCTCGTGGTCCGCGCCCGCACTGACGCGGAGGCGCTCACCCACAGTGTGCGGGATGCCGTGCGGGCGCTCGATCCGGACCTGCCGATCTATAGCGTCGTCACGCTCGACCAGCACCTGGCCACGAGCTGGTTCGCGCTCATGCCGCTGCGGGCCGGAGCGATCGTCGCAGCCGCCCAGGGACTCATCGCGCTGCTGCTCGCGATCATGGGGCTTTACGCCGTCGTGTCGTACGACGTGAGCAGCCGCACGCGGGAAATCGGCGTCCGCATCGCCCTCGGGGCGACGGAGTCACAGGTCGTGCGGCTGGTGTCGCGGGACGGCCTCAGGCTGACCTTCATCGGCATGACCGCCGGGTTCGCGATGTCCGTGCTCCTGTCGCTCGGATTGTCGCGCCTTCTGTTCGGCGTGAAGGCGTTCGATCCGGTGGCGTTTCCCTCGATCCTCGGCCTGCTGTTCGCCACCGCGGCGCTCGCCTGCTGGCTGCCGGCGCGGCGCGCCACGCGGGTCAACCCGGTCGAGGCGCTGCGCGCAGAATAGCCGAACGAATCGAGCACCGCCGCCCATGCTGGCCGACTGCAAACAAGCCCTCCGGCAGATCTGGAAATTTCCCGGCTACACGGCGGTCGTGGTGCTGACGCTGGCCTTCGGCATCGCGGTCAATTCGCAGGTCTTCACGCTGGTCAGCGGGCTCTTCCTGCAGCCGATGCTGGTGAGAGATCCTGGACGGCTCACGGCGATCGTCCAGCGGAACGACATCATCAACGTTCCGCAGCAGCTGTCGTTTCCCGATTTTCAGGATATTCGCGCCGGCTCGAAAGCGCTGATGGATCACATCGCATTCCTGACGACACCGGCGCACGTCGGCGTTCCGGCACATCCGCCGGAGCGCATCGCCGTCGAGCTGGTGACCCCCGACGCCTTCGCCAAGCTCGGCGTGGGCGCCGCGTTGGGCCGGCCGCTGCAACCTGGGGATGGCGAAACGGCGCTGACCGCGCCGGTGGCGGTGCTCACGTTTCGCTTCTGGCAAAGTCGATTCGGCGCCGACCCCGCCGCCGTGGGCCGCACCGTCCTGGTCGACGGCAAACCGTTCACGATCGTCGGCGTGGCCCCGCGCGGGTTTGAAAGCTTCACGTATCTGTTTTCGGCCGGACTGTTCCTGCCGTCCGGCGCCGCGCCCTTGCTGCGGCCCGACGGCGACAGTATCTTCAAATACCGCGGGTACGCGACGTGGCGCGTGCTGGCCTACCTGCGACCGGGCTCGTCGATGGCGGAGGCGAACTCCGAGCTGGCCGTGTTCGCCAACCGGTTCGCGAAGGAGTTCCCGGACGAACATCGCAACGTGCGGTTCCAGGCGGTGCCGGAATCGCGGGCGCGCCCGGATCCGTCGCTCATCGATTTCACCCCGGTGTTCGCCGGTTTGTTCATCGGGCTCGTGGTGCTGGTGCTCCTCATCGCCTGCGCCAACGTCACGAATTTGATGAGCGCCCGGGCCCTGGACCGCGAAAAGGAGCTGGTCGTGCGGGCGGCGCTGGGCGCCTCACGGTGGTGCCTGATGCGCCAGTTGCTCGTTGAAAGCGTCATGCTCGCCCTGCTGGCGGGCGCGGTCGGTTTTGGGATCGCGAGCTGGGCCGGCGACATCCTGCGGCAGTTTCAGTTCAATGAAGCCATTCCTTTCCGGGAACTGGCCACGCCCGCGTGGCGGGTGTGCCTGTTCACGGCGATGATTTCGTTGCTGGCGGGGCTGGCGGCCGGACTGGTGCCCGCCCTCCGGTCCTCGCGCGTCGACCTGAACGAGGGACTCAAGCAGGGCGGAACCCGCCACACCGGCGCCGGACGGCACCGGCTGCGGGACCTGCTGGTGGTGGGTCAGGTGGCGCTGTCGTGCGTCGTCCTGATTTCGGCGGCGCTGTTTCTGCGCGCCCTCACGAGGGTGCGCCATCTCGATTTCGGCTTTCGACCGGATCACATCGTGATGCTCTCGCTCGACCTCAGCCTCCAGGGCTATGATCAGGCCCGCGGGCTTCGTTTCCAGCAGCAGGTGATCGACCGGGTCCGCGCGCTGCCAGGCGTGGACTCCGTGAACTTCGCCGAACACGTGCCCTTCGCCGAAAGCATGGTGCTGCGCGACTGCTATCCCGACCATCCCACAGGTCGCGTGCCGGGCGGGCACGTCGCGGTGGCCTTGTCCGCCGTCACGCCCTGGTTCGTGAAGGATTTCGGCGTCCGGCTTCTGCGCGGACGGAATCTCGGTCCGACCGACGACGAAAAATCTCCGCATGTGGCCGTGATCAACGAGGCGATGGCGGCGGCGTTCTGGCCCGGCGTCGATCCGATCGGCCAGCGCTTCCATCGCGACTGGCAGGGCGGGCCGGCCATCGAGGTCGTCGGACTCGTCCGGACGGGCAAATACATCCTCTTGAGCGAGGAACCGCGGCCGTATTACTACGTGCCGTTCGCGCAGGCCTACGAGATGCCGGCGACGCTCGTCGTCCGTACGCTCGTGGATCCACACACGCTGGCCAACCCGCTGCGGGCGGTCGTGCACTCGATCGATCCCGACCTGCCCGTCTATGGCGTGGTCACGCTCGATGAGCATCTGAATTCGAGTTCGCTAGCTTTCATGCCGCTCCGGGTCGGTTCGATGCTCGCGGGCATCCAGGGGGGAGTCGGGCTGCTGCTCGCAATTCTCGGCCTGTATTCCGTGGTTTCCTACGACATTGGCAGCCGCACCCGCGAGATTGGCATCCGCATGGCGCTCGGCGCCGGCCACCGCGATATTCTGCGGTTCGTCTCGCGGGCTGGTCTGCGCTTGACGCTGGTGGGGCTGCTCGCCGGCCTCGCGATGGCCCTGCTGCTTTCCCTCGCGCTGCCGCACGTGCTCGTCGGCGTGCAGCCGGCCGACCCGGTCGCCCTTCTGCTCGTGGGCGCGGCGCTCGCCACCACCGCGGCGCTCGCCTGCTGGCTGCCGGCGCGGCGGGCCACGCGGGTCAACCCGGTCGAGGCGCTGCGCGCAGAGTGAGGTTTTCCACATGCACGACCTGCGCTTCGCCGTCCGCCAGCTGCTCAAATCACCCGGGTTCACCGCGATCGCCGTGCTGTCGCTGGCATTGGGGATCGGGGCCACCACCACGGTCTTCTGCTGGATCCAGGGTATCCTGCTCAACCCGCTGCCCGGGGTCGAGCGGCCGGGGGAGATGGTCGTGCTCACGACTTCGCACGCGGACCAGATGTGGGACACGGTTTCGCTCCCAGACCTGAAGGACTACGCGCGGGAAAAGCAGGTCTTTGCCGGGATCATCGGTTCGCAGGTCACGCCGGCGTGCCTGACACTCGACCGCCGTTCCGTGTGGATCTACGGCCAGATCGCCACGGCGAATTTCTTCGAGGTGCTCGGGGTCCGGCCGATCCTCGGCCGCACGTTCCTGCCCGACGAGGACCAGAAGCCCGGCGGGAATCCCGTGATGGTGCTGAGCGAACTGTGCTGGCGCCGCGTGTTCGGCGCGAGCCCGTCCGTGATCGGCCGCTCGATCGAGCTCAACCAGCATCCGTTCACGATCATCGGCGTGGTGCCGGCGGCGTTCAAGGGAACGATGAGCGGACTGGCCTGCGATTTCTGGGCGCCGCTGTCGATGCACCAGGAGGTCGCGAACTTCGGCTCGCTCGACAACCGCGACGATCACTGGCTGCACAGCCAGGCCCGGCTGCAGCCCGGCGTGAGCATTCCGCACGCCCAGGCGGTGGTCGATGCGGTGGGCGCACGGCTCGAACAGGCCTATCCCGCGTCCAACCGCCAGAACCGGGTCAACGTCCTGGATTTCCTCCACGCCCCGTACGGCACGCAACCCATCTTCCGGCGGGTTTTCGGCATTCTGCTCGCGGTCAGCGCCGGCGTGCTGCTGCTCGTGGCCGCCAACATCGCCAACCTGCTGCTTGCCCGCGCGACGGGCCGGCAGAAGGAAATCGCCGTCCGGCTCGCGCTGGGCGCCGGTCGCGCGCGGCTGATCCGCCAGCTGCTGACGGAAAGCCTGCTGCTCGCCGCCCTCGGCGGCTCGCTCGGCGTGCTGGTCGCCTATTGGGCCGTCGACCTGCTGAGCGCCTGGCAGCCGCCGACGCCGCTGCCGGTCAGGCTCGAGGCGCACGTCGATGGCGCGACGCTCGCCTTCACCGTGTTCGCCAGCGTGGCGACCGGAATCGTCTTCGGACTGCTGCCGGCGTTTCGCGCGTCGCGGCCCGACCTGAACTCGGCGCTGAAGGAGGGTGGCCGCTCGTCGGGCGGCGGCGCGGCGCATCACCGGCTCCGCGCCATGCTGGTCGTCGCCGAGATCGCGCTGGCGGTCATGTTGCTCGTGGGTGCCGGGCTGTGTATCAAGAGTGCGGATCGCGCCAGCCGCACGGAGCTGGGCTTCGATCCGCGGCACGTCCTGCTCGCCGGGCTCCGCGTCGGGATGAACGGCTACACCGAGCAGACCGGCAAGATCCTCTACCGGCGGCTGGAGCAACGGCTGGCGGCGCTGCCCGGCGTCGAGTCCGTCGCGCTGAGCAGCTGGTTCCCCCTGGGATTCGAGCGCGGCCCGCAACACACGGTTTCCGTCGCGGGCTACTCCCCCAAACCGGGCGAGGACTATTCGATTCCCTTCAGCATCGTGTCCCCCGGTTATTTCTCCACGATGCAGATCCGGCTGGTCGACGGCCGGGATTTCACCGCGCTTGACGACGAGCGGACGCCGGGTGTCGCCATCATCAACGAGGCCATGGCCCGCCGGTTCTGGCCCGGGCTGAACCCGCTCGGCCGAAAATTCCATGCCGCCTGGCGCGATCTCACCGTGGTGGGCGTGGCCGCAACCGGGAAATACTATTCGCTCAACGAAGCCCCCCGCTGCTTCTTCTACACGCCGTACCAGCAGGGCGTCTGGGACCTGAACCTCGGCCTCTGCGTCCGGACCGCCGGCGATCCGTCCACCTACGGCGAGGCGGTGCAGCGCGCGGTGCACCAGATCGACCCCCGCGTCGAGATCTGGGCGATGCTGCCGATGTCCGGCTACGTCAAGGCTGCCTACGTCGCGCCGGTGCTCGCGTCGCGACTGCTGCTCTGGATGGGAGTGGTCGCGCTCGCGCTGGCGGCCATGGGCGTCTACGGCGTCGTCGCGTACGTGGTGACACAGCGGACGCAGGAGTTCGGCGTCCGGATCGCCCTCGGCGCGGACACGCGGGACGTGCTCCGGCTGGTCCTGATGCAGGGCATGCGCCTGGCGGCCGCCGGAATCGTGCTTGGCCTGGTCGGGGCGTTCGCCGTCACGCGGCTGCTCGCCGGGTTCCTCCTGGGCATCAGCCCGTCCGATCCCGTGACCTTTGGCGCCGTCGTGCTCGTGCTCGCCGCCGTCTCGCTGCTCGCCTGCGCCGTGCCCGCGTTCCGGGCGACGCGGGTGAACCCGGTCGAGGCGCTGCGCAGCGAGTGAGGCGCTCACCGACGACGACAACGGCCCGACTGGCCCAAAGCTTTCAGCCCCGCCACCGTCCTGCCGCCCCGGGACCGGGAAACTTCGACCCCCAAACACGTCTCACCCATGCGCTCGGTTCGCCACGCCATACGTCAGCTCGCCCGATCGCCCGGCTTCACCGCCGTGGCCGTCCTCACGCTTGCGCTCGGGCTCGGTTTGAATGCGGCGATGTTCAACATCGTCAACTCGCTGGTCCTGCACCCGGTGGGTTTCCCGGATGCCGACCAACTGTTCCGTCTGACCAATGCGGATCCCGGGCAGCAGTTTTTCGGTCACCGGCCCGCGCACTTCCTCCAACTGAGGCGCGAGGGGGCGGATTTCGCCCGGTTCGCATGCGATCGCCCATGGAGCTTCACGCTCGCGGCGCCAGGGCAGCCGGCCGAGGTCATCGCCGGCCTGCGGGCGTCGGCCGGGTTCTTCCAGGTGCTCGGGGCTCCGCTCGAACTCGGTCGCGAGTTTCTCCCGGAGGAGGATGCTCCCGGCCGCAACCGCGTCGTCATCCTGAGCGACCAGTTTTGGCGGACGCGGTTCGGAGCCGACCCGCAGGTCATCGGACGCAAGCTGCGGGTCGACGGCGAGGTCAACGAGATCATCGGCGTCGCTCCTGCCACTGCCGGCGATCTCCGGGTGTTTGCGGGCGCCCAGATCTATCGGCCGCTGGCGCTGACCTCCGAGGAGATCGCCGATCGCGTGGATCACGGCTACGACGTCTTCGGCCGCTGCGCGCCCGGCATCACGCCGGCGCAGGCCGCGGCCCGGCTCGCAGCGCTGTCCCGCTCGCTCGCGGCCAGTGATCCGAAGGAGTACGCCGGCCGCACGCTGCACCGGCTTTCGCTCCTGCCGAATTTGCAGGGGACCAGTGCGGACATCATCCTGCTGCTGATCGCACTCTCCGGGTTCGTGCTGCTGATCGCGTGTGCCAACCTGGGGAATCTGCTGCTCGCGCGGGCCGTCGGCCAGATGCGCGAGTTTGCCATTCGCGGCGCCCTGGGTGCCTCGCGGTTCCAACTGATCCGGCCGGTCGTCGCGGAATGCGGCGTGCTCGCCGTTGCGGGCGGAAGCCTCGGCGTGCTCGTCTGCGTCTGGGCCAACGACTGGATGGCGCGTGAGTTCAGCTCCGGCGGAAGCAGCCTCGTGTTCTTCGTCGACTGGCGGCTCCTGTTTTTCGCCTTCGCCGCCGCGATGCTGACGCCGTTCGTGTTTGGCGTCGCCCCGGCGCTGCTGGTGTCACGCCTCCGGATCAACGAGACGCTGCAAAGCGCCGGCCGCTCGGCCACCGGGGACCGGTCCCACCAGCGGTGGCGGCGGATCCTCATCGCGGCGCAATTCGCGCTCGCCCTCGTGCTGGTCTCCGGCGCCGTGTTCTTCGTGCGCGGCATCGGCCAGCTCACGCGCCGCCAGGCAGGCTGGGATCCGGCGCCCGTGCTTCGCGGCATCCTCTCGCTGCCCGGCAGTCGGTATCCTGATACCGCACACATGATGCGGTTTTTCGAACGGGTGCAGGAGCGGGTGGCCACGCTGCCCGGCGTCACCGCGGCCGCCATCAGCTACGAGCTCCCGGCCTTCGGCTTTCCCACCGGCCGGGGATTCCTCATCGAGGGCCAGCCGCCGCCCAAGCCGGACCAGGTGCCCGGCGCCCCGATCAACGGCATCACGCCGGGGTATTTCGCCGCCCTCGGGACCCGCGTGCTGCGGGGACGCGACTTCACGCGGCAGGACCGGAGCGACGCGCCCCGGGTCATCATTCTCAGCGAGACCATGGCCCGCACCTTCTTCCCCGGGCAGGAGGCGGTCGGACGCCGGCTCGCCTACTACGACGAGAACGTGCCGGTGTGGATGGAGGTCGTCGGCGTCGTGCCGGACGTGCGGTTCCTCAACGTCGGCCCCAGCTTCCCTCCGGTTCAGGCGTACATCCCGCTCGCCCAGGCGACGTGGAGCTATGTCGCCCTGAGCGTGCGCACGTCCGTGCCGCCGGCGACGATGATGGATTCCGTGCGCCGGGCGGTCGGCGAGATCGATCCCGACATGGCGGTGAAGGAGCTGATGCCGGTCACCGCGTTCATTCGCAGCGGCATGCAGACGTTCGAATCGATCAACCAGCTGCTGATCGCCTTCGCCAGCCTGGGGCTTTTCCTCGCCGCGCTCGGCATCTACGGTGTGACGGCGCGGCTGGTGACGCAGCACACGCACGAGATCGGCATCCGGATGGCACTGGGGGCGCAGATCGGCCAGGTCGAGCGGCTGATCGTCGGTGCCGGACTGAGGCTCGCCGCGGCCGGCATCTTCGCCGGCGTTCTCGGCGCGATCGCGCTGCTCGCGTACCTGCGTTCCGCGATGCCGGGTCTGGACGCGGGCGGCGCCTCGGGGATCGGCATCGCGGCGCTCGTGTTGGGCGCGACGGGCCTGCTCGCGTGCTATCTGCCGGCACGACGGGCGACCCGCATCGACCCGATGGCCGCCCTGCGCGCGGATTGAAAACGCGGACGCCGGCCGAATCCCCGATTGCCTCGCCTCCGGCGCCGGCCAAGGATGTCCATCGTGCGTCGCACCCTCGGGTTGCGTTCGGCCCGGCTGGCAGCCTCTGCTGTTTGCGTTCCCCCACTCCATGAATGCCGACCTGAAATTCGCTTTCCGGCAGCTCGCGAAGTCTCCCGGCTTCACGCTCACCGCCGCCCTCACGCTGGCGCTCGGCATCGGACTGAGCGCCTCCTCGTTCAGCATCGCGAACACGTTTCTGCTGCGCGACGTCCCCTATCCTGCGCCGGACCGGCTTGTCCGGGTCTTCGGCACTTCGCCCCAAAGCCAGTTCCTGTCCTTCAGTCCCGGCTACGGGCTGGAACTGGCCGACATCGCGCGGTCGTTCAGCAGCGTGTGCCCGTACAACGCCGATCTCTACGCGCTGGGCGAACCAGGACAGCCGGCCGAGCAGGTCCTCGGTCTGAGCGTCTCGGCCAATTTCCTGGACGTGCTCGGCGTGCAGCCGTTCCTGGGCCGCGGCTTCACCCCCGGCGAGGACGAGCCGGCCAAGCCCGCGGTCGCCGTGCTGACCTACCGGTCGTGGGTTCGCCGATACGCCAGCGATCCCCACGTCATCGGTCGCACCGTCCGGCTGAACATGCAGAACTACACCGTCATCGGCGTGCTGCCCGCCAGCTTCGACGCGCCGATCGTGTGGGGACCGATCGATTACGTCCTCGCTCGCACCGTGTACCCGGGCTGGCGGCAGAACTGGAAGGATTCCTGGCTGCAGATCGTCGGCCGGCTGAAACCCGGCGTGCCCATCCGGCAGGCGCAGGCCGAGCTCTCGACGATCGCGGCCCGGTTCTCGCAGGCGCATGCCAAGGAACTCACCGGCGTCGGCATGCGCGTCGTCGCGCTGCACGATTCGAACATGGACAGTGTGAGCCGCAGCCTGCTCTGGCTCATGACCGGCATCTCGCTCGCGATGCTGCTCATCGCCTGCGCCAACCTCGCGAGCCTGCAGGTCGCCCGGGCATTCGGCCGCAATCGCGAATTCGCGATCCGGGCCGCGCTCGGCGGCACCCGCCGACAGCTCATGGCCCCGCTGCTGCTCGAGAGTCTCGTGCTCGCCATCATCGGCGGCATCGGCGGCGTGTTCATCGCCAACTGGTCGAACCGGATCATCGGCAGCATGCTGCTGATCAACGGCGAACCGGGTTTCGCGATTTCCCTCGATGGCCGGGTGCTGGCTTTCACCGCCTTCACCTCGGTCCTGAGCGGGCTCGCGTTCGGGCTCGCGCCCGCCTGGCTCTCTTCGCGCTCCACGGCCGCGGAGGCGCTGAAGGAAGGCGCGCGGTCCACCTCGAGTCCGTCGCACCAGCGGCTCAAGAGCGGCCTGATCGTGTGCGAGCTCGCGCTCGCCGTCGTGCTGGTCGGGGTCGCCGCGGCGTTCGGGTTCGGCGCCCGCTCGTTCTTCCACCGTGACGTGGGCTGGAACATGGATGGCCTGTTCACCGGGAGCGTCGTCCTCCCGTACACCCCGTACAGCGACGATACGCGCAACCGCACGTTCCAGCGCGCACTGATCGACCGCCTCCAGGCGATCCCCGGCGTGGAGCACGCCGTCCTCTGCGCCGGCCTGCCGCTGTATGCGGTCGGGGGCACGCAGCGCCTCGTCGTCGAGGGCCAGCCGGTCGAGGAGCCGACCCGGCGTCCGCTCACCGAGGTCGGCCTGGTGTCGACGGAGTACTTCACCGCCCTCGGCATCCCGGTGAAACAGGGTTCGCTTTTTGCGCCCGGTCTGACCGAGAAGGATCCGGACGTGGCCGTGATCAACGAGACCTTCGCCCGGCGCTTCTGGCCCGGCGAGAATCCGATCGGACGCCGCGTCCGGCTCGGCGACAGCGACCGATGGATCCAGGTGATCGGGGTCGTGGCCGACATCCGGATGCTGGTTCGCCTCACCTCGCCGGAGACGCGGTTGCAGATGTACCGTCCCCTGATTCAAAGCCCGGCGCGCTATCTGACGATCGCGCTGCGCTCCAGCGTCGCTCCGGAGATGCTGACGAAGTCCGTGCGGCAGGCGGTCGCCATCGTCGATGCGGACCTCCCGGTGGCGCAGCCCGGATCGCTCCGCAGCTCGTTCGAGCGCAATCTCGCCAACCTCAACATGGTGATCGTCAACCTGGGGATCTCCGCCGGCATGGGGCTGCTGATCGCGGCCGTGGGGCTGTTCGGCGTGATCGCGCAGCTCACGGCGCAGCGCACCCGCGACATCGGCGTGCGCATCGCGCTCGGCGCCGGCTACGGCAACATCATGTGGATGGTGATCGGCCAGGGCGCGCGGCTCCTGCTGTTCGCGGCGATCCTCGGAGCCCCCGGGTACTACGCGCTCACGTTCCTGCTGCATCGGGCAATGCCGGAGATGAAGCTGCCGGGCGTCTGGCTGCTCGCGACCAACCTGCTCGTGATCGCCCTGACCACGCTGCTGGCGTGCTACGTCCCCGCCCGCCGAGCCGCCCGGATCAATCCCGTCGAGGCGCTGCGGACCGAGTAGCGGGCGCGAGCCGGCGCACGGGCTGCGGGCGAAACGCTCTGGCGCGAGCAAGCTCGCGGCCGCTCGCGGCCTACGGGAACCCGTGTTCGGGCGCACGAATCCGCGTTCGGGCGATAGGCCGCCAGCTCGCAGGCGCGCTTTGGGAACGTTGCGGCTTGGCGCGAGCGAGCTCGCGGCCCACGGGCCAAATGGGGCGGGAACAATCTGGCGCGGGAACGAAAATCGGCCGCCGGCTGTAACTTTCGCGATCGTGTCGGGTTCTGGAGGCGTCCCGGAATCGTTCCTCATCTCCTCATGTACTCACGGCTCCTCCTCTGGTCTCTCCTGGGTTTGCTCGGCGCCGGCACTGCCTGTGCCCACGAATATCCCTTCCGCGAACCGTTCACCCGGTCCGCCGACTTCGATCCCGAAGGCGATCTCACGATCGAAAACGTCAACGGCGAGGTGACGATCGTCGG
This sequence comes from uncultured Verrucomicrobiae bacterium, assembly GCA_963705935.1. Classification (GTDB taxonomy): domain Bacteria; phylum Verrucomicrobiota; class Verrucomicrobiia; order Opitutales; family Opitutaceae; genus Opitutus. The sequence goes on from OY970130.1 coordinate 3,296,202, forward strand.
CTGGAACAAGAACGAGATTCGGATCGAGGGTGAAAAGAACGCCCGAACCGAGGAGGAGCTGAAACGGATCGGGCTCACGATCGACGTTTCACGCGACCATGCGGCCATCAAGGGGCATCTCCCCAAGCGGTCCGACAGCTGGCTTCACGGTGACACGATTCGCGCTGCCGTGCGGCTCGAGGTCCATTTGCCAGCGACGGCGACCTTGCGGCAGATCCAGTGCGTCAACTCCACGATCACGATCACCGACCTGCGCGGCGCGGCCACGGCAACCTCGGTCAACGGCCGGATACTCGCCCGAGGCCTGGCCGGTGATGCGCATTTCAGCACCGTCAACGGTCCGATCGAGGCCGAGTTCGGCCGGCTCGCCGCCGGCCAGGCGCTGGTGTTCAAGACCGTCAACGGAAGCGTGACCGTACATCTGCCGAAGGACGCCGGCGCCAGGTTCAGCGGCGCATCCGTGAACGGCAGCATCGACTGCGACCTGCCGCTGACACTGGCCGCCCGCCGGTACTGGGGGCACAAACTTTCCGGCACGATCGGCGACGGCCGCGCCTCGCTCGAGGCCGAGACGGTGAACGGTGGCATCCGCGTGAAGTCGGGCTGAGCACTACGGGCCGTGGAATGTCGGTCACGCCGAATATTTCCGGCGAACGGTCCGATGTCTCCCGCCGGTCCCGGTCGGCTCGATTGGGACTCACGCCGTCACCCACCGGTCTCCAAATCAAAGTTCTTCGATCGCAAATCCTCGTGCCTTCCGTCGCCGATGCGCTGCGCCGCCTCCGCCGTTCGCCGGGATTCGCCGCCGTCGCCGTGCTCACGCTCGCGCTCGGCATCGGCGCCGGCACGGCGCTCTTCTCGATCGTCGACGGCGTGCTGCTCCGGCCGCTCGCGTACCGCCAGCCCGGGGAACTGGTCTGGCTTCGTGAGTCGACCCCGTCGTTCGGACCGGGGCTACTGCCGGTCAACGCCGCGCACTTCCTCGTCTGGCGCGAGCGCGCCACCACGTTCGCCGGACTCTCGATCGTCGATCCCGGCGCAATCACCCTGACCGGCCGCGAGCGACCGGCGCAGCTTGCGCTCGCGGGCGTGTCGGCGAACTTCTTCGAGCTGCTGGGCAGCGGCCCCGTGCTTGGCCGCGGGTTCCGGCCGGAGGAGGAAGTCAACGGCCGCAACCGCGTCGTCGTGATCAGCGACGCGCTCTGGCGTCGCGAATTCGCCGCGGATCCGCAGATCGTCGGACGTCGGATCCTGCTCGACCACGAGCCGCACGTCGTCGTCGGCGTGCTGCCCGCCGCGTTCCGGTTCCCGTCCGTGGACGGAGGCGGGATCGGTTCCGCCGTCCCGGCCGAACCCGACGTCTTCCGCCCGAAGGCGTTCGATCCGGCCGAACTGCAGGAGAAGTTCGGCCGCCACAACTACGGCGCGATCGGCCGGCTCAAACCTGGCGTCAGCGTCGACCAGGCGACGGCCGAACTCGACCGGATCGGCGCCCAGATCGTCGCCGAGATCGGCGAGCCGCAGCTCATCTTGCGGGCGCACGCCACCCCGCTGCAGGAAGCGATGGTCGGCTCCGCGCGCCGGGGACTGCTCGTCCTGTTCGGCGCCGTCACGTCCGTCCTGCTGATCGGGTGCGTGAATCTGGTGAATTTCCTGCTCGCCCAGGCCGAGCAGCGAAAAGCCGAGTCCGCCGTGCGCCAGGCGCTCGGCGCGAGTCCGCGCCGGCTGCTGGCGCAGGCGCTGCTCGAGAGCCTGCTCGTCTCGCTCGCGGGCGGCGCGCTCGGCACGGTGTTCGCGTGGCTCGGGCTGGCGGCGCTGCTCCGTCATGTGCCCGCCGATCTTCCCCGGGCGGCCGAAATCGGGATCGACGGCCGCGTGCTCCTGTTCGCTGTTGGTGCCAGCGTGTGCACGGGCCTGCTCTTTGGCGCCGTGCCGGCCTGGCGGCTGGCGCGCGCCAACCCGCAGCAGTCGCTTGGTTCCGGTCGCACTGTCGCCACCGCCGGCGCCCGCAGGCTCGCCGGCGCGCTCGTCGCGGCGGAGGTCACGCTCGGCATCCTGCTGCTCGCCACCGCCGCGCTGCTCGGCACGAGCTTCGCCCGGCTGCTGCGCAGCGACCAGGGTTTCTCCGCCCCGACCGTGCTCAGCGCCGAGCTCACGATTCCGCTCACGAAGTATGCCCGGCCCGGGCAGCGCCTGGCGTTTTTCGAACGCGTGGTCGAACGCCTCTCCGCGCTGCCCGGCGTCTCCTCCGCCACCATGATCAACGCGCTCCCGCTCCAGGGCGAGACGTGGATCGAGAAGGCGGCCGTTGCCGGCGATCCGCGGCCGCTGGAGGAGAAAGTCAACGTCAACGCCCGGTTCATCGACGCGGCGTATTTCCAGACGCTCGGCATCGGACTCCGCGGTCGCACGTTCACCCCGGCCGACCGCAACCGGAAGGTCGTGATCGTCTCGGCCGGCCTCGCCCGCCAGCTCTGGCCGGACCGGGATGCGATCGGCCGCCGGCTCGAGCGCTGGACGAACGACGACGCCGAGGTGGTCGGCGTCGCTGCCGACGCCCGCGTGGCCGCCGATCGCGCGCCCGTGCCGACCGTGTACCGGCCATACTGGGAGTGGCCGCCCCGCCGGATGATCGTCGCGATCCGCACCGCCGGCGACCCGCGCGCCGCCGGCTCCAGCCTGCGCGCCGCGGTGCGCGAGGTCGACCCCGACGTCCCCGTCCCGGTGCTGCGGACGATGGACGACATTCTCGTCGGCTCTATCCAGCGACAGCGATTTCTGCTGCTGCTGGCATCGGTGTTCGCGGGCAGCGCCCTTCTGCTCACCGCGCTGGGCATATCCGGCGTCGTGTCCCACTCGGTCAGCCGGCGCCGGAAGGAACTTGGCATCCGCCTCGCGTTGGGTGCGGCGCCCGCCGCGGTTCGCCGTCTCGTCGTGCGGCAGGGGATGCGTCCCGTGTGGTTCGGCCTGTTCGCCGGTACCGCGGCCGCGCTCGCCGCGGGTCGCGTGCTTCGCAGTCTGCTCTACGCAACGGACCCCGCCGATCCGCTGCTGCTCGGTTCGGTGATCGCCGCGTTGGCCGCGATCGCCGCGCTCGCCTGCCATCTTCCCGCCCGCCGCGCCACCGAGGTCGATCCGGTCGAAGTGCTGCGGACCGAGTAGCGGGCGCGAGCCGGTGCGGTTCGGGCGCGAGCAAGCTCGCAGCCTACGGGTGGGCCGGTCCGCCGTAGGTAGGCCGCCAGCTCGCTGCCGCGGCTTGGGCGCGAGCAAGCTCGCAGCCCCATCACCTCAATCTGGCGCGAGCAAGCTCGCAGCCTACACCAACTCAAATTTGGCGCGAGCGAGCTCGCGGCCTACGGGGCGAAACGATTGTCGCGGGGCGAAAATCGCCGGGCGGCGGTGACTTTCGCGATCGCGTCTGCGCTGTAACCTTTTCGCCCCCTGCGGGGTTATCCCGGCATGCTCTCGGAACTCCGCTACGCCTGCCGCCAGCTCGCGAAGACTCCCGGATTCACCGCCATCGCCGTGGTGACGCTCGCGATAGGGATCGGCGCGTCGACCGCGATGTTCAGCGTGCTCCGGGCCCTCGTGCTCGAGCCGTTCCAGTATCCGCAGTCGGACCGGATCGTCCACGTCTGGTCCAACGAGGGCCAGCCGCTCTCGACGCCGGACTACATCGACCTCCGGGATCGCGCGACGTCGTTCGCCGAGTTCGGCGCCTACACGCCGCGGTCCTCGAACCTCGGCGGCGACCACCCGCAGACCGTCACCAGCCTGTCCGCCACGCCCGGCGTGCTGCGCACCTTCGGCGTCCGCCCGCAGCTCGGCCGCTGGCTCGAGGCGGACGACGAGAAGCCGGGCGCGCCCGCGGTGGTCGTGATCAGCCACCGGCTGTGGCTGACGGCCTTCGGCGGTGATCCGGCACTGGTCGGCCGGACAATCCGCGTCAACGCCGCTCCCGCGACGGTGGTCGGGATCATGCCGGCGTCGTTCGAGTTCGTTTCGCCGTGGCTTCGAACCGAGAGCTGCGATGTGTGGATGCCGCTGGGAGCCCGTCGCGGTGAGGGCGACCGGGGCAGCCACTGGATGTGCGCCGTTGGCCGGCTGAAGGCCGGGGTCACCGGCGCCGCCGCCAACGCGGAGATCAAGGCGATCGGCACCCAGCTCGCCGCCGCGTATCCGAACACCAACACGCACAAGCCGTTTCTCGTCCGCTCGCTCAAGGAGGAGATGACGCGGTGGGGCCGCTCGCGGACCTGGATGCTCTTCGGCGCCGTGTCGCTGTTGCTGCTCGTGGCGTGCGCCAACGTCGCAAGCATGCTGCTGGCCCGCAGCGCCCGCCGGCAGTCGGAGTTCGGCGTGCGCATCGCGCTCGGCGCCGGGCGCGGCCGGATCGTCCGGCTTGCGCTCGCGGAGAGCGTGCTGCTCGCCGCCGGCGGCGGCCTGGCGGGCGTCCTGATCGCGTACGCCGGCTGTCACTGGCTCGCGGCGACCTCGCCCGTCGGTGAGGCGCGTCGCGCCGCGATCGCGCTCGACCCCGTCGTGCTCGGGTTCGCGCTCGGCGCGTCCGGGCTGACCGCGCTGCTGGCCGGGCTGCCGCCCGCCCTCGCGGCGGGGCGGATCGCCGTGACCGACCTGCTGCGCTCCGACAGCCGCGGCGCGACCGGCTCCCGTACGCGGCACCGGCTGCTCCGGACGCTGATCGTCGCGCAGGTCGCCATCGCGCTGATGCTCGCGAACGGCGCCGCGCTCTTTTCGAACGGTTACCTGCGGTTGCGCGCGGCGAACCAGTCGCTGTCCACCGACCGCGTGCTCTCGGCCGAGTTCAGCGTGCGCAGTTCCCGCTACGAGTCGGACCGCGCGCGAACCGAGCTGTGGTCGCAGATCGCCGCCCGCGCCGCGGCGCTGCCGGGCGTCACCGCCGCCGGGCTGATCAGCAAGCTTCCGCTCGAGGGCGGCAGCAACATGAACATCCTGGTCGACGACCAGCAGTTCGATCCGCTCGCCGAGCGGGTGCTGTCCGAGGTGTCCGCCATCACGCCGGGCTATTTCGCCGCGGCGGGCATTCCGCTTCTCCGCGGCCGGACGCTCGAGCCGCGCGACGCCGGCTCCGACCAGATCGGCGTAGTCGTCAACCGCGCCCTCGCCGAGAAGTGCTGGCCGGGAAAGGACCCGCTCGGCCAGGTCATCCGTCCATCGATGGCGAACGCCTGGTTCCACGCCCGGGTCGTCGGCGTCGTCGAAAACGTCCGCCAGTGGGGTGCGGAGTCGGAGCCCCGGCCCGAGATGTTCTGGACGCCAGACCACGCCTGGGGCACCCGAGTGTACCTGCTCGTGCGTTCATCGCAGCCGGCGGCGGCGCTCGGCACCGCCATTCGGCGCGAAATGCTGGCGCTCGATCCCGATCTGCCGGCGTCGAACCTGCGGACCCTCGCGACCGTAGTCGACGACGCCACGCAGGGCCAGCGGGCCGTCATGCAGCTCGTCGACTTCTTCATGGCCGTGGCGCTCGCGCTCGTCGCGATCGGGCTTTATGGGACGCTCTCCTACCACGTGCTGCAGCGCACCCGCGAAATCGGCGTGCGGATGGCGATCGGCGCCACCCGCCGGCGAATCATTTCGCTCGTCCTGCGGCAGGGCTCGCACTGGGTGCTGGCCGGCGCGGTCCTCGGCGTCGCCGGGGCGATCGGCGCGACGCTCGGCCTGCGCTCGCTGGTGTACGGACTGACGGGCGTCGATGCCGCGTCGCTGCTGCTCGCCTGCGTCGCGATCGCCGGCGCCACCGCGATCGCATGCTGCCTCCCGGCCTGGCGGGCGTCGCGCGTCGATCCGATCGTCGCGCTGCGGAGCGAGTGACGCGTGACACTCGCGGCCTCTCGTCCCGGGAGCGGAGGCGATTTGTCGATGGAGCCGATCCGGCCCGACGCGAACGCCGGGCTTCACTTCGGATGAGGCTCGAACGGGACCCGATCTTGCCGGAGCCAGATCTCGCCGTGTCTCCGGTTCAAAACCAAATCGGATTCGAAAAACGGCCGGCCTGCTGACATGGCGTTGTCACTCGCAAGGTCCATGATCGCCGCCATGACCAGCCTGCCCTCGGATGACGTGGTGCCACCGCGCAGTCTCCTGCTTCCCTTCCCAGCCGCCTCGAACCCGGTACCGGTGTTTCCGATCTACGAGCGCCTGACCGAGGAATTGCTCGCCCAACTCCGGCAGGCCGGCGGCTGGCATCTCGTGCTCGGCGAAGGCGGCCGCGCGGAGGCAACGACCCACGGGGAAGGGCTGCTGGTGCACATCCACGATGGCGGCACGATCTGGTATGCGGTCCAGCTCTCGTGCCTGCCGCTGCCGCTCGAGGCCGGCCGCAACTACTCGGTTCGGTTCGAGGCGCGCGCCGATCATGCACAGCCGATGGTGCTCGATATCGCGCAGATCGGGACGTGGTACTCCTACTCGCCGCGGGTCACGTTTCAGATCACCGAATCGTGGCAGGAATTCACCACGACGCTGGCGATGGGAGCGGCGGCCTCCGAACCCAACGCCCGGTTCGAGTTCAACCTCGGTCACGCCGGGCCGAATCGCGTGCAGTTTCGCCGCGCCAGCGTGGCGGAGTTGTCCGCCCGCCCCGCCGCGTAGGAGCCTGCTCGCAGGCGACGTGTTCGGCCTTACGTAGGAGCCTGCTCGCAGGCGATGTGTTCGGGTTTGCGCATGGGCTCGGTTACGGGCGTTCCGTTCGGAGTCCATGCGTCTCCCCCGTAGGAGCCTGCTTGCAGGCGATGCATTCGGCTTTGCGCAGGGGTTTGCCTGCAGGCGACGCCTCATTATCGCGAGCAAGCTCGCTCCTACATTCGATCCTTTCCGCGCGCGAACGGTACGCACTTCGGACGCCGGTCGTCGGATCTCGGCGCAAAACCGCTCCTGCGCCCCGACCCAATAGCAGGAGCCTGCTCGCAGGCGACGCGTTCGGCTTTACGTAGGAGCCTGCTTGCAGGCGATGTATTCGGCTTTGCGTAGGAGCCTGCTTGCAGGCGATGTCTCGGCCCTGCTCTCACGCAATCCGCTCTTCGCCCCGCGGGAGCGCCCGGGAGTCCCCCGCGGCGCTCATTTCCCGGCGCGCGCCTCGTAGTACGCCAACTCGAGCCGATCCCACGCGAGAATCACGTTTTCCTTCGCGCTGTTCCACGTCGCCGCGCTCGCGTTTCCCAGCGCACCAACCTTCTGCTGGTAGTCCGCGTTCGCATCCTTCAGTTCGGCCATCGCCGCACGCCGGCGCTCGCTCGCATTCGCGTCGGCGGCCTTGGTGCGCAGTTCGGTCATCTGGGCGTCGGCCCGCGCGGCGAGTTCCTTTGCGTGCGCCGCGAACTTGTCCCGGTCCTTGAACGAATACGATTTCACGCGATCCCAGGCGTTCGCGACCGCGGCCTTCGTCTGCTCGTACGCCTCCTTCGTCTTGGTCTCCGCCTCGGCGCGGTCGTGCCGCGAGCAACCGGCAAGCAAGGAGACGAAACCGAGCGCTAACATAAGGTTCGCGGTGAGCAATCGAGCAGCGGAGGTTTTCATGGAGGGGCGCGACGAAGGTTTTCCCGGATTTTCGGCAGCAGGCGTGGGCCTGCGGGCCATGGTCGCATAGACTGCGCGGAACGCCCGTGGTTCAATCGACCCGTCGGACCCGGCATATTCATGGGCAAGCTGCAACCGCCGGAGCACATCCGGCGCTTGTGGCAGGAGCCTGCTTGCAGGCGATCACGCAACCAGCGCGAGCCAGCTCGCCCCTGCAATGGCTTCCGGGCGATCATCGCTCGATTGCGGCCCGAAGCCGCGCACTCGCATCCGGCCACGCGGTTGGTGACTTTCACTCTGCCGAACCAGCGCGTTGGGGACCGCTCTCCATCTCGCCGGGCCGCGTCATCGGCGACAGAGCGGGCCTCAGCCGGCGCGCGAGCCTTTCTCGTGCGGGCCGCCCTGCCCTCAGTTCACGTTCGTCGAATTCAGCAGGAACGGCGCGCCCAGCAGCGGCAGTTCGCCCGCGAAATCGTAATCGTACGCCGGGTCGGTCACCGGATAGCTCACGTTGTTGCGGCTGTCGGTCAGGGTGCCGATCCGATAGCTGAGGACCTTCTTCCCGGCGAAATCGGCCACCGACACGATCGGGCCACGACAGGCGACGCTCACCGCGACCGGATCGCCCAGACGCGAATCACGGATCCGGTCGCAGACCGCGCCAGCACCCTGCAGCGTCACCACCGCGTCGAGCTCGCGATCGCCACGGCACGCGACCCAAAAGAGGTTGTTCAGCGCGTCGGGCGCCTTCTGCGCGCCGGTGCTGTCCTTCGGCAGCAAGGGCAGGTTCGCGATGCTGCCGCTGCGCGCGAACGCCAGGCTGACCGGATTGCGACCGACTTTGACGGTGCCGATTTCCTGCAGCGTGCCGCGAACCTCCCAGGAGTTGCGCTGCATCAGCGGCGAGGTGTCGAGGATGTGGATCGTGCCGTCCTGCGCGGCGACGTAGGCCTTGAAACGATCGGGCGACCACCGGTCGAGCTTCTGTCCGGCCAGCACCGTCGTGGGACTCGCGATCGCGGCCTGCCACACGATCGACGGCTTGATCGCCGGATTGGCGTCGAAGGTCTGCGGGAACTGCGTCGGGGCCGGCCCGCGCGCCGCCAGGGTGGCGCTGAAACTCGCCGCGGACGACAGCCAGCTCTCGCGCACGTAGGCGAACAACGGCGTCAGATCGAGGATGACCGCGCAGTTGTCCGCCTTCGAGCTCACGATCGCGTAGCCGTTCTTCGCCACCGCCGCCTGCCACGCGCCGTCGTAGACCAGCGCGCGATAACCGTCGTCGGTCAGCGGGATCTGGCTCAGCACGAGGCCGTTTGTCGAGGAGGGCCCGTTCCAGAGCCCGTTGCTGGCCGCGGCGACCGCGTCCGGCGACGCCATCGGCAGGTCGATGTACCCGAGCAGCTTGAAGTCGGACCAGCTTCCCTGATTCGGCAGCGCCATGTACGGCCAGGTGTGGAACGCGAGGAACTTCGCCTCGAGCGCCACCACCGCGAGCTGGCCCACGTGGCGGTCGGTGTCCCAGACGACGACGAGCGCGAACTCGTTGCTCGTGGTCACCGCGACGGCCCGCGGCACCTTGTTCGGGGGAAACTTGAAACCCGGATACGGGCGCTCGGTGCCGGCGCGGCTGGTCTGGGTGCCGGCGACCGCGAACAGCCCGTCGCGATAGATCACGATTTCCTCGTTCTGCTGCATGGCGTAGTTCCGCACCATCGCCACCGGCTGCATCACCGGTCCGCCGTCCAGCGTGGTGTACGCCGGCTCGCGGGTCTGCGGATCCGAGTGCGGCTGCCCGCTGGCCCAGTCGAGCCGCGGACTGATCGCGAACACCTTGTTGTAGTAGGCGTACGTCTGGATCCGGTCGAGTCCCGGGTCGGTCGCCGGCGCATCGGGGATGTAGGCCACCTGCCCGCTGTCGCTCCAGAAATCGGAATCGGCGGCGGGCGCATCGCCGAGTTCATAGGGCTTGATCCGGATGTAGTAGCTGTCCGGCGGCATCTTCGACGCGGGGCCCTGCAGCATCGGACGATCGTCGGCCGCACCGGCATTGAGCTGCGCGAACGTGGGTCCGAGACGCGCGGACAAATCGTCGCTGGCCCAGCTGAGCGAGCTCGCGGAGTACGCCCCCACGATCGGGAGTGAGTCGCTCTTGCCGGCGCCGGCCGCCGCAGTGGAATCGGCGGCGCCGCTCGAGAGCGCCGTCACGTCGTACACTTCGAGCAGGGCGAGCCCGGAGCTGTCGCCGGCGCCCTTGACCTGAATCGAATAGAGGCCCGGGGCGACATCGAGGAGGAGCGCGGCGTCCTTGCTGCCGGCGGCGAACGCCCCCGCACCGCAGCTGGCCGCGGCCGCGGAAATCGCCGGGCCCGCGGAATCCGACCAGTTGTCGTTCGCCGCGACCGCCGTGCCGTTGCGGTCAAACAGCGTCAGAATCGGGTCGGTCAGCACGCCGTCCAGGCCGTACTGGGTGAGCGCCGGACCGCCGGCCCGGATCAGCAGCCGGCGCGGGCCGCTGCCGGAGATCACGAGCCCGGAAATCAGGATGCTGTCGCCGGTTTCGACGCGCGCCCGGGTCGAGAGGTTCACGAGCCGGGAGGTGCCGTCCATCTCGTACACCTCGACCAGCGCCACGCCGCTCGGCGAACCCGCGCCCGAGACCTGCGCGGTGTAGCATCCCGGCGAAAGCGTGAGCCGGAGGGCCGCATCGCTGCTGTTGTCCGCCAGCGCACACGCCCCCACCTGGGCAAACGCCGGCTTGAGCGCCGGATCCCAGCCCTGCTGGGTGGCGAGCAGCGCGCCCTTCGAGCTGAAGATCTGCAACTGCGGTCGGGCAAGCGTTCCGCCGACTCCCTGTTTCGCCAGCGTCGGGCCAAGCGCGCGGATGAGCACGTCCTTCGGTGCAGTCCCTCCCAGCACATACCCGGCGATCAACACGTCCGAACCCGTGCCGACGACACCCCGCGAGGAGAGATTCACCAGCCGTGACGTTGCCGGGTCGGCGCGGGCGACCGACGATGCCAATCCAAGACACAGCAACATGGTCAGGGCGCTGCGCGCGGATTCGAGCTTCATTGCTGCTGTAGGGATATAGGAGATGTTTCCTAAGGATAACTAGGGGATTTTCGTTAAGGCCGGATCTCCTTTGGATCGGCACCAAAAGTGCGTCACGTCGTCCGTTTGCATTCTTTTACCGGCAATTCACCCCTGCTCACGTCCACGAGATCACGAGGACGGACGCCGAGCCATGCGGGGCGGCGCCGGTTTCCGGCGGTTCGGCGGAGCGAGGCCGACGACCACACCCTTTTCCCGATTTCGGGATGACCGGATTCCACAACCGGGGCATGGCGCCATCCCGCGATTGCACCCGATAAATTCTTGTCGCTGGTGGGCCGCGAGTTGCGAACACTCCCAAGCGGTGGCACAACCGTTGCTAAAATCAGCCGGCTCCCCAGCCGCCGCCTTCCATGAAGCTTCAGCTCCTGCTCCTCGTTTTACTTGCCGCACCCTTGCTGGCGAGGGTGCTGTCGGCTGACCGCCAGGCAGCTTCTCCGCCGGCTCCACAAGCCCCAGCGGGCGAGCCGAAGCCGGCAGGTTCAACGCCCTCTTCGGCGCAGCGGGCCCGCGATTCGGACGGGAGCAAGCCGGCGAAGGACACCGAACCCGATTCGCGCTCCACGCCACCCGACCGCGCCGGCCGCGGCAAATGACCCCGCTTTCCCCATGATCACCCTCCGCAACGTCAATCGCGTCTACCCGCTCAAAGGCGGTCCGTTCTACGCCCTGCGCGACATCAACCTGGAGATCGGCGAGGGCGAATTCCTGTCGATCATGGGTCCCTCGGGCTCCGGCAAGTCGACCCTGCTGCACATCCTCGGCCTGCACGACAGCGGGTGGGACGGCGAGTACTGGCTCGCCGGCGAGCCGGTGCACAAGCTCGAGAAAAAGAAACGCTTCGATCTCCAGAAGAAGAACATTGGGTTCGTCTTCCAAAGTTATCACCTGCTCGACGACCTCACGGTCTACGAGAACCTCGAAATCCCGCTGTCGTATCGCGACACGCCGAAGAAGGACCGCGACAGCATCGTCTGCGACACGCTCGACCGTTTTCACATCGTCGGCAAAAAGGACCTTTACCCGAATCAGCTGTCGGGTGGCCAGCAGCAGCTCGTGGGCGTGGCGCGCGCCCTCGTCGCCAAGCCCGTGCTGATTCTCGCCGACGAGCCCACCGGCAACCTCCATTCGGATCAGGGCCGCGAAATCATGGAGCTCTTCAGGCGGCTGAACCAGGACGACGGCGTCACGATCGTCCAGGTCACGCATTCCGAGGAAAACGCGAGCTACGGCAGCCGGATCGTCCGGCTCGCCGATGGGATGATCGTGAAATGAATCGCCGACTTTCTCCAGCCGACCTCCGCATGAATCTCCGCCTCCCGTCCGCTTCGCGCCTCGCATCGTCCAACCCCACGGCGCGCGTCCGGCGGCACCCGGTCGTGCGAGGGGCGGTCGGCGGGGCGCTGATTCTCGCCGCCGCCGCGCTCGGATGGGCCGAAACGCCGGGAGCCCCCGTGTCCGCCGGCTCCGCCGCGAACGAACCGGCCCCGACGGCCGTCCCCGCGGCGCCGCTGGCCGCCGACACGCTCACGCTCGACCAGGCGATCCGGCTCGCGCTGCAGAACAATCCCCAGATCAAGGTGCAGGCCTACGGCCGCTCGATCGCCCGCGCCGACTGGCTCACCGCAGTCGGCCAGTTCGACCCGGCGCTCACGTTCCGCCGGAGCTACTCCGAAAGCTTTGGCCAGCTCACCACCGGATCGCTCGTCGAGAGCCTGATCAAGACCGACGACTACAGCCTCGCGTTCGAGGGCACGACGCCGTGGGGCATGAATTACAGCATCGGCGGCAGCTCGCAGAACCAGCGGTATCCGCTGAGCTATGACCCGAACTTCGTCACGTTCGGCGGCGTGAGCATCACCCAGCCGCTGCTGCGCGGCTTCGGCTTCGGGCCGAACCTGCTCAACGTTCGCATCGCGAAAGCCGACCGGGGGATCGCCGACTGGCAGTTTCGCCAGACCGCGATCGACATCGTGACGGCCGTGATCGACTCGTACAGCGAGCTGATCTACGCCCAGCAGGGACTGCGGATCGCCCAGCGTTCGCGCGAACTGGCCGCCGGCCTGCTCGCCGAGAACCAGCGCCGGTTCCAGGTCGGGAGCATGTCGGAGAACGACGTCACCCAGGCCCGCGCCCGAACCGCCGAGCGCGACGAGGGCGTGTTGTTCGCCCAGCAGGGCGTCCGCGACAGCGTCAACCGGCTCCGGCAGTTGATCGGCGAGACCAGGTTTCCCGTCGATCCCGGCACGCTTGCGACCGAGCCGCTGGGTCCGCCCGCCGAGATGACCGTGAACCTGCCGGAGGACCTGCGCCGGGCCTACAACGACCGACCCGACTACCAGGCGGCGCGCCTCGGCCTGGTGAAGCGCCGCGCGAACGATTCCGCCGCCCGCAACCAGCTGCTGCCGCAGGTCGATTTCGTCGGTAGTTACGGCTACAACGGCGTCGATCGCAATTTCGCCGAGAGCCGCCGGATGGTGGCGAACTACGACAACCGCTCCTACTCCGCCGGCCTGGTCGTGAGCGTGCCCCTGACGTTCGCCGAGGGCCGCGGCCGGTCGCGCTCGGCGCGGCTGCAGCTTCGGCAGGCGGAGGCCGACCTCTCGCGGCTGGAGCAGGACATTGCCGTCGCCATCGCCAGCGCCGCCGGCCAGCTCGACACCACGCGACGCCGCGTGGCCGCGAATCACAAGGCTTATGAATACTCGAAGCAGGCGCTCGACGCCGAGCTGAAGAAGCTGCGCGCCGGCACGAGCAACACGTTGTTCGTCCTGCAGCTGCAGGGTGAACTCGCCGCGGTTGAAGCGGGCCTGTACCGGTCGATCGCCGACGAGCGGCGCGCCCAGGCGGAATACGACCGCCAGCTCGGCCGCACCCTCGCCGTCAATCACATCGAGCTGGGCAAGCCGTAGTCGGTTTCTGGTGACCGGTTGTCCCGGCGCCGCCTGGATGACAGTCGCCGACCGCCCGCGCGGCGGGAGATTGGAGATCCAGGTCGGCCCCGGGGATTCTCCTCGGCGTTCGCCTGGTATGACTCCACGCTGCCGGCGTCTCGACCATGTTCGTCAGCCGCCGCCGTTTTCTCCAGACCGCCTCGCTCGCCGCCCTCGCGGCCGCGGGCGGTCGCGTCCTTCGTGCCGGCACGCCATTGCCGTCCGCCGCGGCTGCGGTTCCGCCGCTCCGCCGTCGCCCGGTGGTGCTGCACACCGACATCGGCACGGACATCGATGACAGCTGGGCCCTCGCCTACCTGCTGCGCTGCCCCGAACTCGACCTGAAGCTGGTGCTGACGGATACGGGCGACACCCGCTACCGCGCGAAGGTGGCAGCGAAGCTTCTCGCCGCGGGAGGCCGCGGCGACATTCCCATCGGACTGGGCATCGCCAGCGATACCGCCGACCAGCCGCTGAACCTCGCGCCCTGGGTCGCCGACTACGATCTGACGACGCAGCGCGGACGGGTCATCGAGGATGGCACCAGCGCCCTGACCAATCTCGTGTTGAATTCGCCGGAGCCGGTGACGGTCATCTCCATCGGCCCGGCGCCCGCGCTGGCCGCCGCGTTGAAACAGGCCCCGTTGCTGGCGCGCCATGCCCGCTTCGTGGGCATGGATGGAAGCTTCGACCTCGGCTACGGCGACAGGCCTCCGGCCGTGGCCGAGTGGAACGTGAAGGTCGCCCCCGCCGCGCTGCGCACCGTGCTCGCCGCGCCCTGGCGGGACATTCTGCTCACCCCGCTCGATACCTGCGGCAGCGCCAGTCTGGACGGGGCAAATTATCACTCCATCTGGGCGGCGATGGACGATCCGCTGCTGCGCGCCGTGATCGAAAGCTACTGCATCTTTGCGCCGCGGGTCACGTGGATGAAATGCGATTTCTTCACGCAGCGGTCGACGACGCTGTTCGACTGCGTGGCGGTTTATCTCGCCCACTCCGAGTCGCTCGTCGAAATCGAAGACCTGCGGTTCAGGGTCACCGATGACGGACGCACGATTCGCGATCCGGCCGGCGCCGCCGCCCGCGTGGCCCTCCGCTGGAAAGATCGCCCGGCCTTCGAGTCCCACCTGACCCGCCGGCTGCTGTCACGCTGACGTCCGCCGACCCGAACCGCGACCGCCGGGTCCTGACGGCCGCCGTCCTGACCCCGCAGGCGTGCCATCCGAAGCCCAGCGGGCGAAGGCTGGTGCCCAGAGTGGGGGTCGAACCCACACGCCTTGCGGCGACGGATTTTGAGTCCGTTGCGTCTGCCAATTCCGCCATCCGGGCCAGCGCGAGCGGCCAACCTAGGCGAGACGGGTCGAGTGTAAACCTGAATTTCCTCCGCGCGCCGGGCGACACGCCCACCGGATCCACCGGCGCCGGCCGGTTCGTTTCCGATTGGTTTCACCCGCCGGCGCGCATCCCGTTCGTCCCGCCCAAAGCGGATCGGGTAGCCGGGGAGGTTGCCCTCCCCTGGCTCCCACACCACCGGACGTACGGTTCACGTATCGCGGCGGTTCCTTAAGAGGAGGATTTGGCATAGACCGTTAATGTTTCGAGCAGGTTTATAAGGCCCATGTCGGCAAGCGCCTTTGTCGGAAAGGCGGCATGCATGTGCGAAGCGCCGCTGTTGAACCATGCCCCGCGGCCGTTGTGTCCGCTGGCGAGCACCCGGGCCTCGTCGAGACCAAGCGCCCGGAGGCGCCGGTATCGCGTGGCCGGGCGTTTCCACTGTCGCCAGATCACGCCGCGCAGCCGCCGCCTGATCCAGCCGTCCAGTTCCGCTGCGAACCCCTTGGTCTCGCTGAGGCGGAAGTAGTTCATCCATCCCCGAAGCAGCGGGTTTAGCGTTTCCAGTTCCTTATCCAGTTCATCGAGCAGGATATTCGACAGCAACGGCGAGAGCGGCCCGCCTTGCGGCGTGCCTTTCTCGCTTGGCTGACTCCTCCCGCCGATCAGCACGCCGCTTTTCAGGAACGCTCGGATGAGTTTGAGCATCCGCACGTCCTTCACTCGGCGTCTGACTCTGGCCATCAGCAGGTCGTGGTTCACCTCGTCGAAGAAACTCGCGAGGTCGATGTCCACCACCCAGCGCCTCCCGGCTCTCTGATACTCCCGCGCGGCGAGCACCGCTTGGTGCGCGCTGCGTCCGGGCCTAAACCCATAGCTGTGTTCCGAGAAGTCGGGTTCGAACAACGGACTGAGCACCTGAAGCGCCGCCTGCTGTAAGAACCGATCCAGTACCGTTGGGACTCCCAACAAACGGATTCCACCGTTGGCCTTGGGGATCTCGACGCGTCTTACCGGCTCTGGCCGATACCGGCCCGCCAGCAGCAGCGCCTTGATTTTATCCCATTCCTTTCGGATCAGCGTCGCCGTGCGCTCGAGGTCGAGCCCATCGACTCCCGCCGCTCCTTGGTTCCGACTGACCCGTTTCCACGCGGCGTTCAGGTTGCCGCGTTCGATCATCTGCTCAATCAATCCAGTCTCTTGCCCGATGCAGTGACTTTCATCCGATGTCGCGCTTGCTGCGCCTTCGATGTTCCCGCTGGCGTTCCGGCCAGCTACTTCACCCAAGGTAGTCCGATACACGGCGGACTCTTCTGCTGCTTCACGTCGAATCATGGATTCGGTTTGCACCGTCCTCTTTCGGTTCGGTCCTTCACCCCTGATCTCGGGCTACTATGACCTCGGCTGACTTCTGCGAAGTTGTCCCAACGCCTTCCGGCGTCGGTAGCCCTTGCGAGCGGCTCCGCAGATCTCCCCGGGTAATGCGCACCTGCCTTCACGCTTATGCCTGCCGCATCTACGTACGCACGTTTCGTGCAGAATTTGGACTTCGGAGATAGTGGCCTCCTTATCCCACGCGTGTGCCTCATGCGATTCCTGTTCGTCAGGCCAGCGTTTTGCCCTGGGCTTCCTTCCCACGGTCGCCTTGCGACGCCGCAGTTGCCCTTCGGCTAGACCTTCCCTCTGCAGGGCGGTCAACAGACTTACATGTGTGTTTACTCATGTTCACTGTCCAGCAGGTGCGCCCTGCCGGGCGCACCACGAAAAAAGCCGTTCCGGATCCGACCGGAACGGCTCGCGTCACAACCGCAAATCCTACAGCGATCGCCCGAGGCCGGCACGAAACGAGGCCGGCACGAAGCGCCGAAACCGGCGGTCCGGCGGCAGCCGGCAAGTTCGAAAGCACCTATCCGCTGACCGGAGCGGAGCCCTTGAGCACCAGTTCGCGGACCAGTTCGCTTCCCAGGACATCCCGCATGCTGCCACGGCTGATCTCTCCCTCGTTCGCCTTCTTCCGGGAACCGAAAACCTTGTCTGCGATCGCCGAGGTGCGTTCGTCGAGGTTGTCCAACGCCGCCATGTTCTTGAAGGTCACGGCGAGAACCAGATCCGGCTCCTGCGGATTGCGCGCCGTGCAGGAGTACACCTTGGCATCGACGATGACGCCGGCCTTTTTCAGCTCGTCGTTGAGCTGCTGCCAATCCGTGGCGAGCCACTTCATATAGGCATCGAACATTCCGGGCTTGATCTTGATGTAGGCGAGTTCGGTGACCGGGCCTTCCGTGTACGGCAGGTCGTCCTTCGCCGACAAGACGGTGGCCGAAAGCGCGAGGACCGCGGCGAGAAGCAACTTCGAGAGCGTGTTTTTCATGCGAACAACAGTTTCCTGAGCATTGGTAACGGTAATCGCCACCGATCGGGGTGACCTGATGGCGGGCGGATTTCTCCATCCCTGACGGAAACGATCCTAGTGACCGTCCGCCGTTCCATCCATCGGAGCGCCCCGCGCAAACGCCACCGGAGATCGCCCCCAACAACGCATCGGCAGCACCCGCTCGCGCCGCATCGACCGGCGGCGGCAGACGGCGATCGCACGAGTGCGCGTCACGCCGATCCGCGCAGCCGGGCTGCGCCTGCCACCGGCGCCCGGGGCGGTTTGCGCGGTCCGCGGTCCCGGAGGCGTGCGAATCCGCCGCTCAGGTACCGCGCAGGCTGGCGGGCGGGCGGCGGACCCGCCCCGGGGCCGGCCACCCGCGAGCCAGCGCGCGATCTCGCGTCACCGTTCCTTGGCGACAGTGAGCACGATCTTGCCGCGGGTGTGCTGGTGTTCGAGGTCGTCGTGCGCCTGGCGCGCGTCGCTCAGGGGCAGCACCTCCTTGATCTCGACCTTCACCTTGCCTTCGTCGATCAGGCTCCCGATCTCCCTCAGCTCCTCCGCCTTGGGCTCGGCCATGAAGACCTTGCCTTGCGCATGATGGGCGCGCGCTTGCTCGGCGGAGGGCTGGTCGATCGTCGAGACGAGGCGGCCGCCCGGCTTCAGCACCTTCCACGATTGCCGCTGCGTCTCGCCCCCGATCAGGTCGATCACCAGGTCGATGTCGCGAACCTGCGTGGCGAACTCCTGCGCGGTGTAGTCGATCACCTCGTCCGCGCCGAGTTCGCGCAACAGGGGGAAGTCGTCCCGCCGGCCGGTGGCGATCACGTGCGCGCCGCGGGTCTTGGCAAACTGAACGGCGAAATGGCCGACGCCGCCGGCGCCGCCGTGGATCAGCACCCGTTCGCCGGCCTGCAGCCCGCCGTGATCGAACAGCGCCTGCCACGCCGTCGTCGCGGCCAGCGGCACGGCCGCCGCATGCGCGTTGTCGAGGCGCGCCGGTTTCCGGGCCAACTCGCTCGTCCGGGCAATGGCGTATTCGGCGTAGCCGCCGCTGTGCGAACCGAGAAACGCGTAGACCTGGTCACCCTGGCTGATTCCGCCGACGCCCGGACCGAGGCTCTCGACGGTGCCGGACACGTCGCGACCCAGCGTCAGCGGGAACTCGGCGTTTCCTTTCCGGTATTTGCCCGATCGGATCTTCGAATCCACCGGGTTCACGCTCGCGGCGCGGACCCGGATCAGCACCTCACCCTCCCCCGGTTGCGGACGCGGAACTTCCTCCATCGTGAGCACCTCCGGACCACCAAACGAATGTATGCGTACAGCTTTCATGGGAGTCCATTCTACCGCGGGCCGGCGGCGCGCGACATGGGGGCGGGAGCCGACCGGGGGTGCGAGAACGCTCCGTCGGGAGGCCCGCCGTGGGATCGCAGATGCGCCGAGGCTCCCAGCCCTCCGCGCGATGGTGGGGACACCTGCGAGGACGAAGAACGCGACGGGGGCGTCGCGTCCCCATCATCGCACTCGTGACGAGTGCCGGATTGCTCCGGCGAAGTGGATCGACTGCGACGTCGCCCCAGGGCCCCCATCATCGCACTCATGACGCCGGATTTCTCCAGTGAGGGACGCGTGGCCCAAGCCGGGGTGCGCGAGCGGCTCCATCCCGCTCTGCCGCGAAACAGTCACGAACGCGTTGGGATCGCGGCGTGAAACTGCACCTACACCAGCAGCTTGTCGGGCGTGATCGGGAGGTCGCGCACCCGAATGCCCGTCGCATGGTACACGGCATTCGCGACCGCCGCCGCCGCGCCGACAATGCCGATTTCCCCGAGGCCTTTGATGCCAAGTGGATTCACCCGGTCGTCGCGCTCTTCGACCAGCAGCACGTCGATCTCCGGGATGTCCCGGTTCACGGGCACGTGGTACTCGGCGAGATCCGAATTGATGAAGTTGCCATACCGCGCGTCCACGACGCTCTCCTCCATCAGCGCCATGCCGATTCCCATCACGATCCCGCCCGCCAGCTGCGAGCGCGCGGTTTTGGCGTTGATGATGCGGCCGCAGGCGAAGGCGCCGACATAACGCGTCACCCGCGTTTCGCCGCTGTCGCCGTCGACCCGCACCTCCGCGAACTGCGCGCCAAACGCGTGCGTCGAGTACTCCTTCTTCTCCGGCGGCTTCGCGTCCGCCGCCGCCGCCACTCCCTCCTTCGGGGCATGGCGGCGAATCACCTCGGCATAGGTCGCGCGTCGCGACGCATCGGCGCCGGCGGCCAGTCCGGCGTTGCGTCCGACCACCTCGTCGGGGCCGAGCCCCGCCAGCGGCCAGCCGGCATCTCCGCGCGCCATCTCGAGCACCTTCGCCTGCACCGCCCGGCAGGCGTTCCGGACGGCCGTGCCGTAGGACGACAATCCGAACGAGCCGCCCGATCCCGGCGTCGGCGGGTAATCCGTGTCCCCGATGTCGACCTTGATCAACTCCGGCCGGAGACCGAGCACCTCCGCCGCGATCTGGGTCAGCGCGGTGTACGTCCCCGTGCCGAGGTCGGTTGCGGCCAGCTGCACCACCACCCGATTGTCCGGCGTCAGCCGGACATGGGCCGAGCACGGCCGGCGCGTGGCCGGATAGGTCGCCGTGGCGACGCCCGAGCCGATCCAGTGCCGGCCGTCGCGGGTCGCGCGAGCTCCGGGCGGCCGGTGCTCCCAGCCGAATCGGGCCGCTCCTTGCCGGAAGCATTCGAGCAGCGACCGGCTCGACCACGGCAGGTCCTCCTGCGGATCGCGGGGCGGCTCGTTGCGCCGCCGCAATTCGATCGGGTCGAGCTTCAGCGCCGCGGCCAGCTCGTCCATCGCACACTCGAGCGGAAAGCTCCCGGAGCATTCGCCGGGCGCCCGCATGATCGTGCCGCGCGGCAGGTCCAGCCGGACCGCGCGGTGGGTGACGAGCAGGCTCGGGCTGGCGTAAAGCATCGGCGTGCCGCGCCCCGATGGCTCGACGTACTGCTCGGTCCGGTTCGTGGGCGTGAAGATCGCCTGCCCGACGGCGGTCAAGCGTCCATCGCGACCCGCAGCGAGCCGCAGCCGCTGGCGCGTGTGCGGCCGGTAGCCGACGGCCTCGAACATCTCGCGGCGCGAAAGCACCAGCCGGACCGGCCGGCCCACGACCCGCGCGGCCATCGCGGCGGCGATCGTGTGCTCCCAGGTCGGGCCCTTGCAGCCGAAACCGCCGCCAATGAATGGTGCCACCACCCGCACCTGAGCCGGCTTCAATCCGAACAGCGCCGCGAGGTTGCGCTGCGTGCCGTTCACGTTCTGCGTCGCGTCGCAGACCATCAGGTGCTGCGGCGCCGGCCAGAGCGCGATCGCAGCGTGGGGCTCCATCGGGTTGTGGTGCTCGTGCGGGGTCGTGTAGGTCGCATCCATCCGCACCTCGCCCCGCTCCCAATCCCGCTCGAAATCGCCCCGCCGCGTCTCCGGTTTCAAATCGGGATTCAGCAGCTTTTCGGGGACGTACGCCTGATCGAGCAATGGCTCCATCACGACCGCCGGCGTCTCGGTCTCGTACGTCGCCCGCACGAGCTGGGCGGCGTCCCGCGCCTGCTCGAACGACTCCGCGACCACCACGGCGATGCACTGGCCGAAGTTGCGCACCCGGTCGTCCTGCAACACATAGGGTTTGGCGAACGGATCCGGGCTGTTGCCGGCGCCGCCGCCCGCACCGTGGGCTTCCGCTCCCCCGCCGCGGGATGGCCCGTCCGGCGCCCCGGCCCGCACGAGCCGCGGCGCGTTGCGGGGCGTCAACACCACCAGCACGCCGGGCGCGCGCTCCGCTTCCGCGGTATCCATCCGGACGATCCGTCCGCGCGCGACCGTGCTCTGGACGATACACCCGTGGCTCATCCGGTCGAAGGCGAACTCCGCGGCGTACCGCGCGGTGCCGGTCACCTTCGCGTCACCGTCCACGCGATCGAGCGGATCGCCGACCAGCTTGACCGATTCCTCGAAGGCCGTCGGGGTCATGCCTGCGTCCCCGCGGCGGTGGCCAGTGCGCGCGCGATCGCCCGCCGGGTCAGCGCCAC
This sequence comes from uncultured Verrucomicrobiae bacterium, assembly GCA_963705935.1. Taxonomy (GTDB): domain Bacteria; phylum Verrucomicrobiota; class Verrucomicrobiia; order Opitutales; family Opitutaceae; genus Opitutus. The sequence goes on from OY970130.1 coordinate 3,317,599, forward strand.
CTTGAAGCCGTTGAGCTCCCGGGGCCGGGCTCCCTGCAGCAGCGCGGCCGCCGCCGCCGCGGCCGCCGCCGCGTCCGGCCGGCGCCCGGCGAGCAGCGCCTCGGCCTCCGGCACGCGCCAGGGTTTGTGCGCCACGCCGCCGAGCGCCAGCCGCGCGCAGCGGATTGTCGGGCCGTCCAGCTCGAGCGCCGCCGCGACCGAGACCAGCGCGAAGGCGTAGCTCGCCCGGTCCCGGATCTTCACATAGTGCGAGTGCTCCGCGAAGCGCCGCGCGGACGCCGGCAACACGATCGCGGTGACGAGCTCGCCATGGCGCAGCGTCGTGTCGATCTGGGGCGTGTCGCCGGGGAGCCGGTGGAAATCCGCGAACGGTATCCGCCGCGCGCCGTCCGGTCCCTCGACCTCCACCACCGCCTCGAGCGCGGCGAGCGCGACGCACATGTCCGACGGATGCGTGGCGATGCAGTGCTCGCTCGTTCCGAGGATGGCATGCATCCGGTTGTACCCCTGAAGCGCGCCGCAGCCGGAGCCGGGATCGCGTTTGTTGCACGGCATCGAGGTCTGGTAAAAATAGTAGCAGCGCGTCCGCTGGAGCAGGTTGCCGCCGTTGGTCGCGGCGTTGCGCAGCTGCGGGCTGGCGCCGGCCAGGATCGCCTGCGCCAGCAGGGGGAAATCGCGGCGCACCAGCGCGTGGTTCGCCGTGTCGGCGTTCTTCGCCAGCGCGCCGAGGCGGAGATCGTCGCCGGCCGGGGCGATCGTCGCGAGCTCGAGCCGCGTGATGTCGACCAGCCGGTCCGGCTGCTCGACGTTGTCCTTCATCAGATCGACCAGGTTCGTTCCGCCGGCGATGAACCTGGCGCGGGGCTGCGCGGCGACCGCCTGGACGGCTCCCGGCAGGTCGTTCGCGCGAACGTACGCAAACGGTTTCATGAGGTCGCCCCGCCGTGCGCCTCCCGCACGGCCGCAACGATGCCGCGATACGCGCCGCAACGACAAAGGTTGCCGCTCATCCGCTCCCGAATCTCGTCGTCGGTCAGCGCCGGCGCCCCGGCGGAGCGAACGTCCGGCGTCGCGGCGCTCACCGTGTTCGCCCTCAGTTCGGAAAGCAGGCCGGCCACCGAGCAGATCTGGCCCGGGGTGCAATACCCGCACTGGAACGCGTCGTGCCGGATGAACGCGGATTGAAGCGGGTGAAGCCCGCCCGCCGGCGCGAGCCCCTCGATCGTGGTGATCTCGGCCCCATCGTGCATGACCGCCAACGCCAGGCACGAATTCAGCCGGCGACCGTTGACGAGCACGGTGCACGCCCCGCACTGGCCGTGATCGCAGCCCTTCTTCGTTCCGGTGAGCTGCAGGCGTTCGCGAAACAGATCGAGCAAGGTGACCCGCGGATCCAGCCTCACGTGCTCGTCGATCCCGTTGACTCGGAGGTGCACGGACACGAGCTGGTCCTCCCCCGGGTATGGCAGCGCCGTACCCTCCGGAACTCCGCCCGCCGCTTCCAGCCGGGGACACATCATCCAGGCTGCCGCCACGGCCCCGGTTTGCAGCAGAAACTGCCGCCGCGTGACGGTCGGACCGGCCGGCTCCGTCGGCTCCGTCGCGCCGGACACACCCGGCGGGTTCTTGTTCTTCCCGGACAGATTCATGGCGCGCTTCCTTCGTTGTCGGCGGCGTCGGTGGACCATACTCATGCGACTTTCCGCGACCATCGGGCGTGCTGCGTGCCGCTGCTACGGGACTGCTCCCGTCGCATCCGTGCGCGCCCGGTGTATCTCACCGCCCGCCGCTCCGAGGCATGGCCGATCTTTCCGAAATCGGATCGCCTGCAAGCAGGCATCTACGTTGGAGACGCAGCTGTCAGCTGTCGGGCGGAAGCGCCCATGGCGGTTGCGGGCGGGGTTGACGGCGGATATTCTGCGACATGGAGCCTCACACCGCCTGTGTTCGCGATGGAAAGCTGGTGTTGGAAATCGACCTCCAGCGTTTCCTCACCGAGGCGTTCGCGCAGGACGGGGCCGATCTCGCACTCGTGGACCGAAAGGAGTTCCTCGAGTTCGTCTGCAATCACGCGTTCACCCTGACCCATGACGTCGACGAGCTTGGAGAGCACCCGAGTTGGTGGCGGCGGCTGACCGAAGCACTCGCCCGGGCGGCGGCCGCAAGTGGCCGCGGCGTGCGCGAACGTCAGGCCATCGAACCAACCTGCGGCTGCAATCCGGAGGAGTACGACGGCGGTTGAAGCGCGCTCGGGGCGGCGCGAACGCATCCTCGATTCGCCGGGTCGGAGTTGCCGCGCCCGGCCCCTGATGCAGCCCGGCGATCCGGTCCGTCCACCTCGCGTCACCGGAACCGGTTTCGGTTAAGGGTCTGCAGCCAACTCGGGAAAGCGCTGCGGCACCGCTTCTGCGGCGTCGCTCCGACCAGGCGCGGTGCGCCAGCAGCCGTGCCGCCCTGGGGCGACACGCTCGCGCACGCCACGCCGACGGCGCGCGGCCACGGAACCGGCTCTCCGAACCGACGCCGTGTGCGCCGCGGCCTATTTCCCGGCGTGGCCGATCTGCTGCGGGTCGTGGCGATCGGCGAACGCCACGTTGCGCTCCGACTCGACCACCACCTGGTCGGCGGAAAAGTGCAGCCGCTTCGTGATCAGAAACGGCGTGCGATAATGGCAGAACTCCAGGGTGTAGGTGTCCGGCGCGGTCCACGCGCCACTCAACGCCACCGGGTCATCCACCGAGCCAAGGACATCCGGCGAAACGCGCTGCCAGGATCCCGCGGGAACGGTGACGGTGCGGTCCGCTCCGCCCAGGTTCAGCGTCACGGTCTGGCCTTCACCCGTCGCCTCACCGAATGCGACCGCCTTGAACTCGCCGCCGTCCGCAAACGCATAGCGCCTGCCCGCCACCGGCGCCGCCGGCACGGACGCGGCCATGACCGGCGGCAGCGTGAGATGCGCCAGCGTTTCGCGCAGTTTCGCCTCGGCGGCGGGATCGGCGGGCAGCGCGTCGGGTTTGATACCGGGCAGCAGAAGGTCCCACGCGAGATTCATCACCAGCGGCATGTCCCGCGTGCCGCTCGTGATCGCGAGCACGGCGTCGAGCTGCGGCATGACGATGCAGAACTGGCCGAACGCGCCGTCGGCGCGGAAGAAGCCGTGGCGGCAACGCCAGAACTGAAAGCCGTATCCCTGGTCCCAGTCGCCGGCCGGGTCGCTGCCGTTCGACACCTGCTTCGCGGTGGCCTGATCGACCCACGAGGCGGGGATGAGCTGCCGGCCGTTCCACTCGCCGCGGTGCAGGTAGAGCAGCCCGAACCGCGCGATATCCTCCGTCCGGATATGAAGACCGTAGCCGCCGAGCGAGATGCCCTGCGCACTGGTTTCCCAGCGCGGGTGCTCGATGCCGAGCGGTTCGAACAGCCGCGGCCGCAGGTAGTCGAGGACCGTCTGGCCGGTCAGCTGCTGCACGATCGCCGACTGCACGTAGGTCGCCGGCGTGTTGTACATGAAAAAGGTCCCGGGCTTGTGCGCCACCGGCAGGGCGAGGAATTTGCGCACGAGGTCGTCCGGCGAATCGAAGAAACCCTCGATGACGTCCTCGTGGTGTCCGGTCGTCATCGTGAGGAGATCGCGCACGCGCATCGCCGAGAGATTCTTGCCGGGATTCGCCGGCGCGAGCGCGGGAAAGAATTTCAGCACCGGATCGTCGATGCTCAGCCGCCCCTCGGAGACGGCGAGCCCGACCGCGGTCGAGGTGAAGCTCTTGCTCAGGGAAAACAGGGTGTGCGGCTCCCCGGCGGCATACGGCGACCACCAGCCCTCCGCCACCACCCGGCCGTGGCGCACGAGCATGAAGCTGTGGATCGCATCGACGCGCGAGCCCGCCTGGTCGACGAACCGCAGGAGGGCGGCGGAGGAAACGCCCTCGGATTCGGGCGAGCTCCGCGGAAGCGGAACGACGGCCGCGAACGTGGCGGGGACGGCGGAGCCCGCGCAGAGGGCGAGCGAGGCAAGCAACAGCATTTTCATGGGGAGGGTGACGTTGGCGGAACGCCCGGCGCGCTCCGTCCGGAGTCGCCGCCATTCGCTGCGGGCCTGACGGGGTCGCGCCGGAAAGGTTTCCGCGCTTTCGATTTGTCTCGGACCGGCGCCGTGGTCAGGGTCCCCGCCTTCGTGCGGGGAGACCGCACCGGCCCCCCATGCATCTTCACGCCCTCGATATCGCGATCATCGTCGGCTACTTCGTGCTCGTCGTCACCGTCGGCCTGTGGGTCTCGCGGCGCGGGTCGAAGGATCTGGACGGCTACTTCCTCGGGGGCAAGATCGCTGCCCTGGTACATGCTCGGCGTCTCCGATGCGTCCGGCATGTTCGACATCAGCGGGACGATGTGGCTGGTCTACGTGCTGTTCCTCTACGGGCTGAAGAGCATCTGGCTGCCGTGGGTCTGGCCGACGTTCAACCAGATCTTCCTGATGATGTTCATGAGCGCCTGGCTGCGGCGCTCGAACGTGCTCACCGGCGCGCAGTGGATGCAGACCCGCTTCGGCAACGACCGGGGCGGCACCCTCGCGCACCTGAGCGTGGTCGTCGTTCGCGCTCGTCAACGTCGTCGGCCTGCTGGCCTACGCGTTCAAGGGCATCGGCAAGTTCGCGGTCGTCATGCTGCCGTGGCATTTCACCGGGGCGACGACGCGGCCTCTTCACCGACGAGAACATCTACGCCATCATCCTCCTCGGGCTCACCTCGCTCTACGCGATCAAGGGCGGCATGGTGAGCGTCGTCATCACCGAGGTGACCCAGTTCACCATCCTGACGCTGACCGCGATCACGATCGGCGCTCATCGCGATCGTGAAGGTTTCGCCCGGAGATGATCGCCCACAACATCCCGGCCGGCTGGATGAACCCCTTCTTCGGCTGGACCGCTCGGCCTGGACTGGAACGGGATCCTGAACACGGCCAACGCGGCGCTGCAGGCAGGACGGCAACGACTTCTTCACGATCATCTTCGGGCTGATGTTCTTCAAGGGCGTCCTCGCCAGCCTGGCCGGCCCGGCGCCGAACTACGACATGCAGCGCATCCTCGCCACGCGCAATCCCCGCGAGGCCTCGCTGATGAACGGCATGGTCACCGTCGTCCTGATGTTTCCCCGCTACATGATGATCGCCGGCATCACCGTGCTGGCGCTCGGCTTCTGCATGCCGGAACTGCAATCGCAGGCGAAACCGGATTTCGAGAAGATCCTGCCCGCTCGTCCTGAGCCAGCAGGTGCCGACCGGCGTCCTCGGCTTCCTGCTCGCCGGGCTGGCGGCCGCGTTCATGTCGAACTTCGCCGCCACGCTCAACGCCGCGCCGGCCTACGTGGTCAACGACATCTACAAGCGCTTCATCAATCCGCAACGCCGGCGGCGCAAGGAAGTGGCGCTGAGCCGGATCGTCTCGGTCGTGTTCCTCGTCATCGGCATCGTCTTCGGCCTGCTGACGAACCGCATCACCGACGTCATGATGTGGCTGGTCGGCGCCCTCTACAGCGGCTTCGTCGTCGCCAACGTGCTCAAGTGGTACTGGTGGCGCTTCAACGGCTACGGGTATTTCTGGGGCATGGTCGCCGGGATCGGCGGGGCGATGATCGTGCCGCCGCTCGGCGAGGCGATCGTCGGCCACTCGTTCAACATGCTCTACACCTTCCCGGTGCTCTTCGTCGTCTCGCTGATCGGCTGCTTCGCCGGCACGCTGCTGAGCCCGGCCGGAGGACGACGAGGTGCTGAAACGGTTCTACAAGACCGTGAACCCCTGGGGCTGGTGGGGGCCGATCCGCGAAAAGGTGATGCGCGACGATCCCGCGTTCGTGCCGAACCACAATGCGACGCGGGATCTCTCCAACGTGGCCGTCGGCATCGTGTGGCAGCTCTGCCTCGTCACGCTGCCGATCTACATCGTGCTCCAGCAGTGGATGTGGTCGGGATTGATCCTCGTCGTGCTGATCGCGACGTCCGTCTATCTGAAGTTCGCGTGGTACGACCGGCTGGAAAAGGCGCCGGTCGTTCCCGCACCGGCCGATCCGTCGCCGCGCGGCGAGTTGACCGGGGCCGAAACCGAGCGGTAGCAGGCAGGGCCGCCGCGGCGGCCCGTCGCCGGTCGAAGCCGGGCCCTGCGGTTTGGCCAGGGGCAACCGGCGCCGGCCGGGGTCAGCGCAGGCTGTCGGAACCGGCAAAGTCCGGGCTCAGCGAGCCCGGCTACATCAGACCGAGAGCGCCTGCTGCGACCGGCGAGCGCATGTCGCGGGTGCTTCGCCGCCGGTCGGAGCAGCCTGTCGGACTTTGGCGGTTGGTCCCCGTGGCGCCGGTCTGCGACCGGCGAGCGCATCTCCCAAATGCTTCGCCGCTGGTCGGAGACCGGCGCCACCTGGCTGGCGACTGCGGCTGCATCACGCGACCGCGGCCCACGCACCGATGGAGGGACGACCTCCGTGTCGTCCGAGAACGTCGGGCGACGTTCGCGGACCGGACGGAGCCGGTCCCTCCACCCTGCCGCGCTGTCGCCCGGGCTCGATGACTCCGCATGTTTCGGCCTTGCGGGACATGCCGGTTCGCGCGCGAATGGTGCCAGGGGAGCCTCGTCGTGCGGCGCCCGCTGCTTCACCCCATGTTCCTCGCTCGTCTGGCTTCACTTCCCCTCGCCTGCGTCGTCGGCTGCCTCGCCGTCGCCGGTCTTCACGCCTCTGACTCCGTGCCGGACGGCTGGTTCGTCTGGCCCTCGGTCGAGCCCGCCGCCGGCAGCGCGGTCGACATCAGCGGGCTGAACGCGACGCCAGCCGGGAGGCTGCCGCGGATCACCGTGCGGGACGGCCGGTTCGTCACTCCCGACGGCCAGCGGATCCGGTTCTGGGGCTGCAACCTTTCCGCCGGGCAGGCGTTTCCCGCCACGGCGGCGGACGCGGACGCGATCGCCCGCCAGCTCGCGAAGGCAGGCATCAACATCGCGCGGCTGCACCATCTCGACAATCCGTGGGGCGTCGGCTCCGGAGAAAGCATCTGGCCCGCCGACCGGCCGACCCACCGCGAACTGGACGCCCGGCAGCTGGACAAGCTGCACCGGCTGATCGCGACGCTGCAGGCCCACGGCATCTATTCGAACCTGAACCTGAAGGTTTCGAAGTCGCTCGTCGAGGCGGACGGCTTTCCCGCGTCGGTCACGCAGGTATGGAGCTTCCAGAAGCGGGTCGACATGTTCGACCGGCGGATGATCGACCTGCAGAAGGATTATGCGCGCCGGTTGCTCACGACGAAGAATCCCTACACCGGGCTGGCGCCAGCGGAGGACCCGGCGATCGCCGTGATCGAGCTGAACAACGAGAATTCGGTGTTCGGATTCTGGACCCGCGATCTCGGCCGCGGTCTCGACAAGATGGCCGGGCCGTTCCGGCAGGAACTCCAGGCCCAGTGGAACGAATGGCTGTCCCGCCGGTATCCGGACGACGCCACGCTGGCCCGCGCCTGGGCCCCCGCTGCGACCACCGCGGGCGCGTCGCTGCTTCCGGCAAACGCCGGGTGGAAACTCGTTTTGGCGGGCGGTGCCGCGGGCGACCTGCGGCCCGGCCCGGACGCGAGCATGCTCGCGATCGAGACGAAGACCGCCGGTCTCGACTGGCACGTCCAGGCCTCGCTCCACGATCTCGCGCTCGCCGACGGCTGCGTCTACACCGTCGAGTTTCTCGCCCGGGCGGACCACCCGCGGCGGCTCGGCGTCGGCGTCGGAATCGACGCGCTGGCGCGGCCGAACGATCCCTGGCGCAGCTTTGGGCTGCTGGACTCGGCCGAGATCGGCCCCGACTGGCAGCCTGTCCGGTTCTCGTTTCCGGCGCACTCGGTCGCCGGCACTCCCGCCTCGCTCAACTTCAACGCCGGCCAGGCGGTCGGGCTGGTTTCGATCAAGGACCTGCGTCTCGTCGCCGACGCGCCGGGTGCCGGCCTGCAGCCCGGGCAATCGCTTGCGGCGAAATCCGTGCCGATCCCCGTTGCCCCGAGCACGGCGCAGTGGGCGGACTGGATCCACTTCCTCGCGGACACCGATCGCGCCTTCGCCGACGAGATGCGCGCCTTCCTGAAGAACGAGCTGCACGTTCGCGCACCGATCGTGTGTTCGCAGATCGACTACGGCGGGATTGCCGGGATGAACCGCGAACAGGCGATGGATTTCGCGGACGGCCACTCGTACTGGCAGCACCCCGTGTTCACCGGCACGGCGTCGTGGGACCCGGAACACTGGACGATCATCAACAGCCCGCAGCTGGCGGAATTCGGCGACCGCGCGTTCGGCGAATTCGGCAATCTGGCTATGGTGCGCGTGGCCGGAAAGCCCTTCACGGTCAGCGAATACGACCACCCCGCGCCCAGCGAGTTCGTCTGCGAAATGTACCCGACGCTCGCCTCGTTCGCGTGCCGCCAGAACTGGGACATCGTCTATCCGTTCTGCATCGGCGCGTACGATGCGACGAATGCGGACGGGGCGATCAAGGATTTCTTCGACCAGCTGCACCACCCGGCGAAGTGGGGCCAGTCGCCGTTCGCCGCCCTCGTCTTCCGGCAGGGATTGGTCGCGCCGGCGGCTGCCGAAGCGGAACTGCACCTCGGTTCGCCGCTGTGGGCGGAGCAGCCCCACGCCGACGTCCTCTGGCGGCAGCTCATTCCGGATCGCGCGCTGGATTTTCTCAACACCCGTTACGCCGTGAGCGACCGGCCCGGGGCGGCAGGATCCCGGGCGCGGGTCACGCGTTCCGCGGGGGAAGCCGGAACCGCCGCGCCGGTGACGCTGATCACCGCGCCGCAGGGCCGGGTGTACGTGATCGCGGCGGAGCGGGCGGCGGCGGCGGTGGGATTTCTGGGCGGCGGCTCCGTCGACGCCGGCGCCCTGCACGTCTGCGTCGCCCGGTTCGGCCGCGATTTCGCCAGCGTGACCGCCGTCGCGCTCGACGCGAAGCCGCTGCGCACTTCCGCGCGCGTGCTGGTGACCGTGGTGGCCCGCGCGGGAAACCAGGGTCTGGTGTGGAACGAATCGCGCACGTCGGTCGGCGCGGCGTGGGGCCATGGGCCGACCATCGCCGAGCGGGTGCCCGCGACGATCACCCTGGACGGTCTCGCCGGCCGGAAGGTCTACCCGCTCGCGCCGGACGGCACCCGCGCGGCTCCGGTGCCGTCGGCGGACCAGTCCGGCGCGCTCACGTTTTCCGTCGGGCCCAACGATCGCACGATCCACTACGAGATCACATCACGCTGAGTTTCCCCGCCGATTCCTCCCCCCATGCTTCACTCTCACGGATTTCGCCCGGGCGCGCGTTCGCTGTGCTGCGCCCTGCTGCTGTCGCTTTCGTCCGCCGGGCGCGCCGCCGCGGTCATCGATGCGCCCGTCTCGCCCCACGCCACTCCGGGCGTCTATTCGACGCTGGCGTTCTTCAACAACATCTCGGGCCGCTACATCGTGTCGGGCCAGCAGGAAATCGCGTGGAGTCTCACCCGCGCGGACGAGGATGTGAACTTCATCCAGACAACGACCGGCAAGACGCCGGGCGTGCGCGGGTTCGATTTTCTCCAGTACGCCTACAGCCCGGGGCTGCGGGCGCAGCAGAACGCGACGGAACGCGCAATCGCCTGGGCACAGCAGGGCGGGATCGTCGCATTCTGCTGCCATATGTTCATGGACATCGGATCCACCAACGGCAACCCGCAGTTCTACGTGCCGGGCGCCAATGGGCCGGACGGTACGACGTTCGACATCCGGCAGGCGGTCATCAGCGGCACGCCGGAGAACCAGGAGATGCTGGCCAAGTTCGACATCATCGCGACCGAGCTGAAGAAGCTGCGCGACGCGGGGGTGACGGTGATCTGGCGGCCGTTCCACGAGTGCAGCGGCGGCTGGTTCTGGTGGGGCGCGCACGGCCCCGATCCTCTGAAGCAGGCCTACCGGATGATGTTCGACCGGTTCACCACCCTGCATGGCCTCAACAACCTGGTCTGGTGTTTCAATCCGACCGGTGACGGCGCGGCCCTTTCCGCCAATCTCGCGGCGTGGTATCCGGGGGACGATGTCGTCGACATGATCACGCTCGACAGCTATCCGAGCGCCGGCACGCACCCGACCCAGGCGGACGACTTCCGCATCATGCGCGACTTCAAGTCGGGCCGGAAGACCCTCGCGATGAGTGAAAATGGCCCGATCCCCGACGTCAGCCAGATGTTCGGCACCACGAACCAGGCCGCAGGCTGGGGATATTTTTGCACCTGGAATGGATTCGAGAACGACACCAGCCAGAACTCCGTCGCGTTCCTCCAGTCCGTTTACGCCCATCCGAACGTCGTCTCGCTCGACCGGCTGCCGGCCCTCTATGCCGCCAACTCGCTCGCGATCGTCACGCCTCCGGCGTCCCAGCGCGTCACGGCCGGCGACACGCTGACGCTCACGGTCGGCACCAACGGCGGCGACACGCTGACGTACCAGTGGGCGAAGGACGGCACGACGATTCCCGGCGCCACGGGCAAGACCTACACTGTCGCCGGCGCGACTGCCGCGGCTGCCGGCAATTACACCGTGACGGTTGCCAGCAGCGCGGCGTCCCAGACCAGCGCGCCCGCGGAAGTCGCCGTTGCGCCCGCCGGCGCGAGCCCGCCGACGCTGATCAACATCGCGACCCGGGCGTACTGCGCCTCCAACAACCAGGTGGCGATCGGTGGGTTCGTCGTGACCGGATCGGGCGGCAAGCAGGTGCTTGTCCGGGCCGTCGGCCCGTCGCTCACCACCCAGGGGCTGGGCGCCTCCGAGGTTTTGCAGGATCCGACGATCGAGGTGCACCATGGGAACGCCGTCGTCGCCTCGAACGACGACTGGGGCACCAACGCGAACCGGGACCAGATCGTCACGGTCGGCGCGGCGATCGGCGCGAATCCGCTGGCCGCATCCGACACGACGTCGTCGGCCATGCTGGTGACGCTCCAGGCCGGCGTCTACAGCTTCATCACGCAGGGCAAGAACGGCAGCTCGGGGATCGTCCTGCTCGAGGTGTACGATGCGGATCCGGGCAATCGCAGCGCGACCTTCGTCAACATCGCCACCCGCGCTTACAGCACCGAAGGCAATGGCGTGACCATCGGCGGATTCGTGATCGGGGGCACGGCACCGAAGCGCGTGCTCATGCGGGCAGTGGGCCCGACGCTGACCACGCAAGGCCTCGGAGCGTCCGAGATCCTGGCCGACCCGACGATCGAGCTGCATCACGGCTCGGCGACGATCGCCACCAACGACGACTGGACCGCCAACGCGAACGCGACGGAGATCCGCACCACCGGAGCGCGGATCGGCGCAACGCCTTTCGCCACGGATGATCGGTCCTCCGCGGCTCTGCTGATGTACTTGCAGCCGGGCCCCTACAGCTTCATCGCCCGCGGCAAGAACAACTCGTCGGGCATCGTGCTCGTGGAAGTGTACGACGCCGACTAGCAGCGGCTCGTCCGCTCTCGCCTCTCCCTCCGCAGCGCGAAGCCAGTCGCGCGCACACCGGCGCCTTCGGCCCGACAAAAATGGCGCCGCGCCATTTTTCCTTGGCAGCCCGGAGGACCCAAAGTCCGACGGGCCGCCAGCGCCTGGAGCCGCGACGGGGGCGTCGCGGACCCATGGACACCCTCCCGCTCCAGGGCATGCGCCGTCATGCCGGGTATCCTCGTTTCCGGCATGCACCGCGACGGCGGCTCCAGGGACACCCTCCCGCTCCAGGGCGGCCGCATTCGAGGACAACCCCGCGGGACCGCGCCGGCGACCCGCCCCATCGCCGCCGGCGCGATCAGATCACGGATTCGCTCGGGACGACGAATGCGCCGCGCCGGCCGCCTGTCGCTGGGCGACATGGTAGCCTTCGCCGAACTCCTCGATCATCTTTTCGTTGAACCGGGGAATGTCGGCCGGCCGACGGCTGGTCACCAGCCCCCGATCCGTCACGACCTCCTCGTCGACCCACTCCGCGCCCGCGTTGTGCAGATCCGTTTTCAGCGACGGGTACGAGGTCAACCTGCGCCCCCGCACCACGCCGGCCTCGATCAGCATTTGCGGCCCGTGGCAGATCGCCGCCACCGGCTTGCCGGCCTCGAAAAAGTGCGAGACGAACTGCACCGCCTCCGGCACCGTCCGGAGTTTGTCCGGATTCATGACTCCGCCGGGAAGCAGCAGTGCGTCGTACTCCTCGGGCGAGGCGTCCATCAAGGGAACGTCGACGTCCAGCGTGTCGCCGAAGTCGTCTTCATCCCACGCGCGGACGGTGTCGTCCTTGGGTGAGACGATCTCGGTGCGAGCACCGGCGGCGTCCAGCGCCTTTCGCGGTTCCTCGAGTTCGCTTTGCTCAAATCCGTCGGTGACGAGGATCGCCACCTTCTTCCCATTCAGGCTCTGTTTCATTTGGATTCCTTTCGTTGATGTTCTTCCGAATCGTTTCCCTGCACATTCTCGTGGGACTCCGGCCCGGCGCGGACGCCGCCCTCACGACTCACCCGCGGGCAGCCGACCGGAGCGTTTCCGCCGGCGTGGATGCTCGACCCGAACGGCGCCGCGCGAGCCGCGGCCCCATCCGGCCCAGGCGGTGCGAACGGGCTCGGCCCGATCGGACGCCGACGCCGGGCGCGCCCCTGCCGGAGGGCCGAGCCCGAGCGCATGCGCGAGGTTCATGGCGTCGAACGGCGCATGCGTCTTCACGTCGTTGTCGAAGTAGACATAAACGTCGCGACCAGCCGTGCGCGGCGCGACCGGCGGCCCGTGCAGCCGGACGTTCGGCGCATCCGTCCCCGCGGCCCAGGCGCGAATCCGATCGGCCCACCGTCGCAGCGCCTCGGGCGGGTAGCCGCTGGCGTAAAGCTCCGTGTCGCCGTGAAGCCGGACGTAGACGAAATCCGCCGTCACGTCGTGCAGCAACGGCCAGCGTCCCGCCGTGTCGGCCACGACGAGACCGATGTCGTGCCGGCGCAGCAGCTGCACGAATTCCTCGTTTTCGAACGAAGGATGGCGCACCTCGAGCGCGTGCCGCACCGGCCGGTCGGGCCCCGGCCGCAGCCACGCCCTCGCCTTCAGCCGGTGGTCGTGGAGCCGCGCCAGGATCGCAGCCTCCCGCGTCGTCCGCGGCAGGAGTTGGAAAAATGCCTCGAGCCGGGCGGCGTCGAATGCCGTGGCCGGCGGCAGCTGCCACAGGATCGGTCCCATTTTTTCCCCGAGGCGCAGCACGCCCGAGGCGAAGAAGTTCGCCGTCGGCGCGACGACGTCCTTCAGCCGCTTCAGGTGCGTGATGAACCGGGGACCCTTGACCGCGAAGAGGAATCCGGGCGGCGTCTGGCGGCACCAGGCGGCGTAGCTCGACGGCCGCTGGAGGCAGTAGAATGTGCAGTTGATCTCAATCGTCGACACCGTCGCCGCCGCGTAGGCGAGCTCGCGCCGCCGCGCGAGTCCGCGTGGGAAAAACGTTCCCCGCCAGGGCGCGTAGGTCCAGCCGGAGATGCCGATCCGAATTGCCACCATCCGCCAAGCTAGCCACCGGCGCCGGCGCCGCCATGGGTGAAACCATGGCGGGCGGCGTCGGACGTCGTGCGGTGGGAAATATGCAACCGGGCTGTTACGCGAAAAGGATCCTGCCGCACCCCCGGACCGGCGGCGTTGGGGAACCGAGCCCCGACCGCGTCGGTCTGCCGCGTGGAGCAGGACCCGGACGGCGGACCAGCGTCGCGGTTCGGTTCCACCTCACCTCGATGGGCTTCGACAAAGACGACACCCGCCCGATCATTCACCCCCGGCGTCCCGCCACCAGGGTGAACCTCTGGATGAGCCTCACCATCCTGATCTTTCTCGGGTTGATGGGGGCCGTCGTCCTGTGGCTCTGGCGTCATCCGCCGCTCTGATCCCACCCCCGTCGTTCCCGGTGCGTCCTTCCGGGGAAAACGGCGGCGCGGCGGCGGAACGCGCGGCGCCGGCGACACACCAACCTCGCAACAGCCGCGGACCGATCCGCGGAAAAGCGCGAAGCCGCCCTGGCCGCGCCAACCACAAACTCAAACCCACCATTGCCATGCCCAAAACGGACACCCTCCAGGAACTCCTGATCGAAGAGCTGAAGGACCTTTACAGCGCGGAGAACCAGCTGACGAAGGCCCTGCCGAAGATGGCCAGCGCGGCTTCGGACGAAAAACTGAAGGAAGGCTTCGAGACCCACCTCGACCAAACGCACGAGCACATCGAGCGGCTGAACCGCGTGATGGAACTGCTCGAGGCAACCCCGAAGGGGAAGACGTGCATGGCGATGAAGGGCCTCGTCGCCGAGGGAGAGGAAAAGATCAAGGAGGACGCCGCCCCTGCCATCCGCGACGCGGCGCTGATCGCCGCCGCGCAAAAGGTCGAGCACTATGAAATCGCCGGCTACGGCACCGTGCGCACGTTTGCCGAGCTGCTGGGCGAGGACGAAGTCGCTTCGCTGCTCCAGGAAACGCTCGACGAAGAGGCGGAAACCGACCGCAAGCTCACCCAGCTCGCCTCGTCGCTCAACCTCCGGGCCGAGACCGAAGACGAGCCCGAAGACGAGCCCGAAGACGAGAGCGGCGAGGACGAGAAATAGCGGCCCGCGCCCGGCGCATCGCGCCGGCTCGACGGGGATGCGCGGCCATCGTGGCGGCCCCGCGCTGAAGTGTGGGACGGGCGATGGCGGCGCGCCGCTTTTCCCCCAGCACCGCCCCCCGAATCAACCCGATAGACCGCCGGATCCGCTACTCTATAGTCGCTGCGTCATGAACGACATGAATTCGAATATTTCGACCGCCCGGCAGACCGGACGGCAGCCCTCGCACGAAGAAATTTCCCGGCGCGCCCAGGAGATCTGGGAAAGGTACGGCCGGCCGGCCGGCCGCGACGAGGATATCTGGCTCGAGGCAGAACGCGACCTGCAGCAGCCGGCGGTCACGAACCCATCCGCCGCGCCCGCACCCACCTCGCCGGTGCCGTCGCCGCGCCAGAGCTCCACTCCTCCGCCTCCCCCCGCCGGCACCACGGCACGTCCGGAGGCGCGGTCGTCCCGGGCGACCGCGACCCCGCGCATGCCAGGCAACCGCAACTCGCGATCCGCCGCGAAATAGCGCGCTCGCGACACGGCCGGCGTCCGGCGCGCCGCCGGCCACCCGGCCTCCGGCGGCAGTCGAAACGCGGCGCCTGGGTCCGGCGGTCGCGGGTTGGCCGATGCCGGCCGTCAGGTATGCGCCGTTCCGATACCCGCCCGACCGGCGCGTCCGCGGGTCGCCGCGCGCCGGAGTGGGCGGGGCGTGCCCCGGTGAATCACCGATGCGCCGGTAGGGGAATGCCGTACGCAGCGCGTAGGTGACAAAGGTCACCTCCCCGACCAAGTTTCCCGATGTGGGGTCCGGCGTTCAGCTTCTTCCGCCCCTGCAGGAACGGGGCGCACTGGTGCGTTATGGGATCGCGGCCATCGCGATCCTGAGCGCCGCGGTTTTGCGCGCGCTCGTGGCACCGGGGGTCGGGCCGCAGACCTATTTCGCGTTTCTGCTGCCCGCGACCTTTCTCGCCGCGTGGTTCGGCGGGGCGCGCGGCGGATTGTTCGCCGTCGGCTTGGGCGCGGTCGTCGGCGCGGTCGACTCCGACCCCCCGCTCACCTTCCGCCAGCCGGCCGACGCGGCGCACCTGCTGCTGTTCATCGCGAACGGCGCGATCATGACGGGACTTTGCGCCATCCTGCGGCGGCTCGCCGGCCGGACGCGCGCGGCGCGGGCCGAGGCGGCGCGCAATTTCGAGATCATGGCCAACAACGTCCCGGTGCTCATCTGGATGACGGATGCCGGCGGCCGCTGCGTCTTCGTGAATCGGACGTGGGGCACGTTCACCGGCCGGCCGCTCGGTCCGGCCGGAATCCGGTCCGGGGAGGTGCATCCCGCGGACGTTGCCGAGTACCAGCGGGGTGCCGCCGAAGCGACCGACGCCCGCAAGCCCTACCAGCTCGAGTACCGGCTCCGCCGCGCCGACGGCGCGTATCGCTGGCTGAACGAGCACGCGGTTCCGCGCTTTGGCCGCGAAAACGAGTTCGAGGGTTACATCGGATCGTGCAGCGATGTGACCGACGCCCGCCACGAACGCGAGGAACTGGCGTTCATCGCCCGGGTGCAGACGGCGCTGGCGGAATCGCTCGACCTCGACCGGTGCGCCGACGCGCTCGTGCAGTCGTTCGTGCCGCGGCTGGCCGACTGGTGCTCGATCCAGCTCGTCGATCGTGCCGGCAGGCTCGAGCGGCTGCGCGTCCGTCACGGCGGGCCGGGGGCCGCGGACGGGGCGCCGGTGAACGAATCGGCGGCGGGGGCCGAGGATCCGCTCGCCGCCGGCGTTGTCGCGACCGGCGAAACGCGCGTGCTCACCGGCAAGAACCCAGTGCTCCCGGCACTCGTTGGCCGCGACGAGGCCCATCGGGAACGGCTGCGGGCGCTCCCGGCCATGGCCTACGTCGGTGTCCCCCTCCGCGTGCGTGGCCACGTCATCGGCGTGCTCGCGGTGGCGACGGCGGAATCGGGCCGGCCCCTCGGTCCGCCGGAGCGCGGGTTGGTGGAGAAGATCTCCGGGATGGCCAGCCTCGCGCTCGACAACGCGCTGCTTTATCGCAGCGCCCGCCAGGCCCTCGAAGCCGGCGAGAACGCGCGGCGCGAGATGGAGCGGAGCGAGCGGCGCTTCCGCTTCATCTGGGACGCGAACCTATTCGGGATGTGCACGGTCGCACGCTCGGGACGGATCCTCAGCGCCAACCAGGCGTTCGCCGATCTCCTCGGCTACAGCGCGGACGACGTCGCCGCCGGCCGCGCCACGTTCCATGCCCGGACGGATCCGGCCTGGCAGGCCGCCGACCAGCGCGCGAACGACGAACTCGAGCACACCGGCCGCTGCTCGCCCTTCGAGAAGGAATACCTCCGACCCGACGGCGCGCGCATCCAGGCGCTTGTCGGCGGCAGCCTGTTGCCAGACAGCGACGAGTGCATGGCATTCGTGGTCGACCTGACGGAGCGCAGACACGCCGAACGCGCCCTCGACCGCCAGCGGATGCTGCTGCACACGCTGATCGACGCCATCCCCGCCGCGGTCGGCTACATCGGGGCGGATGAGCGTGTCCGGCTGCACAACGACCGCTGCCGGGAATGGCTCGGCTGCGCCGAGCTCGAATTCGAAGGCCGCACCGCGCGCGAGCTGCTGGGACCGGCGGGTTACGAGCGCGTGGCCCCGTACCTCAACGCGGCCTTCCGCGGCCGCACCATGCGCCAGGAAACCCGGATCGAGCTGGGCGGCCGCGCGCGGCACCTGATCGCCAGCTACCGGCCCGATCGCGACGCGGATGGCCGGGTCTGCGGGGTCGTCGTCCACGCCTACGACATCACCGAACGGAAGGAAACCGAGCAGGCTCTGGCCGACGCGCTGACGCGGTATCGGTTTCTCGCGGACGCCATGCCCCAGATGGTCTGGACGGCCCTCCCCGACGGCCGGCTCGACTACGTGAACCGCCGCTGGCTCGAGACGACCGGCCTGACCGAGGCCGCCTCCCTCGCGTCCGGCGGCTGGCTCGAGGCGATTCACGTCGAGGACCGCAAGGCGGTGGGCGAAGGCTGGCGGGCAGCCGTCGCCGCCCGCGCGCCGTTCGCGCACGAATGCCGGCTGCGCTGCCGGCCGGAGTTCTCGTGGCGCTGGCATCTCGTCCGGACGCTGCCGCGGCACGACGACGCGGGCACGCTCGTGCAGTGGGTCGGAAGCGCGACCGACATCGACGAACAGCGGCGCGCCTATGCCGAACTCGCCGAGGCGCGCGAGCGGCTCAAGTCCCATGCCGAGGAACTGGAGGCGCGCGTCCGGGCGCGCACCGCGACCCTGCGGGAGGCGAACGCGGAACTCGAGGCGTTCACGTATTCCGTTTCCCACGACCTGCGCACGCCGCTGCAGTTCGTCCGCGGCTTCGCCGAGGCGATCGAGGACGACGCCGGCAACGCGCTTTCGGCCGAACACCGCGATCACCTGGCGCGCATCATCCGCGCGGCGGCGCGGATGGACGCGATCATCCAGGACCTGCTCGCGTACAGCCGCCTGTCGCGCAGCGACGTGCAGCTGCTCGCCCTGCCGCTCGAGGACGTGATCGCGGACGTGCTGTCGAACCATCTCGCGATGATCCGGCAAAGCGGGGCGACGGTGGCGGTCGAGAAACCGCTCCCCACCGTGTGCGCGGACAAGACCGGCCTGTACCAGGCGCTCTCGAACCTCGTCTCGAACGCGCTGAAGTTCAGCCGGCCGAACTGCCCGCCGGCGCTGCGGATCCGCGCGGAACGGCGGGACGGGCGAATCCGGCTCTGGGTCGAGGACCACGGCATCGGCATCGAGCCGCGCCACCACGAAAGGATCTTCCAGCTGTTCGAACGGCTGCACAGCCCCGCTGAATATCCCGGCACCGGGATCGGACTCTCGCTGGTGCGCAAGGCGGCACAGCGGATGGGCGGGGCGTGCGGCGTCGACTCGGCGCCGGGAGCAGGCAGCCGTTTCTGGCTCGAATTTCCTCCCGTCCCGGCCCGAGCGCCGTCCGCCCATGCCCCTGCATGACGCCATCCTGCTGGTCGAGGACGAGCCCGACGCCGTCACGCTGCTCGAATTCGCGTTCGCGCGGGTGGGCATCGCCAACCCGGTGCGCACCGTGCACGACGGGGAACAGGCGATCGCCTATTTTCGCGGCGAGGGGGCGTATTCGGATCGGGCGGTGCACCCTTTTCCGCAGCTGGTCCTGCTGGATCTGAAACTGCCACGCTGCCCGGGACTCGAAGTCCTCGCCTGGATCCGGCGCCAGCCGTCGCTCCGCCTCGTGCCGGTCGTCGTGATGACGTCCTCGCGCGAACGCGCCGACCTGGAGCGGGCCTACGCTGCCGGGGCGAATTCCTACCTCGTGAAACCCTCCTCGCTCGCCGGGCTGATCGATCTCGCCCGCGCTTTGCGCGAGTATTGGCTGGTGCACAACGAGCCGCCGCCCCGGCCGGCAGCGGGCCCCGCGTGAGCCGCCCGGGCGTCGGCGGAGATGGAGCCGCGACGCCCCCGTCGCGGGAGCGAGGTCAACGCACCGCGACGGGGGCGGTGTGCCTCCGGGCTGCTAGCCGGCCCAGGCGGCCTCGACCGCCGCCGGCTCGAAGTTGTCGAGCCGCTTGCGCCAGCGATACAGGGTCGACTTGTCGATGCCGAGGATTCGCGCGGCCTGCTCGTAGCTCTCCGCCCGCGCCGTCACCTGGCGGATGTGCGCCTCGACGATCGCGGTGAGCGTGACGAACTCACCGACCTGCGGCATCACCGGGCCGGCGCGCCCGGCCAGCTCCGGGAAATCGGCCGGATCGAGCAGTTCGCGCTCGGCCAGGATGGCGGCGCGCTCGATGACGTTGCGCAGTTCCCGCAGATTCCCCGGCCAGGAATGCGCCACCAGCGCCTCCCGGGCGGGCAGCGTCAGATCGCGCCGCGGCACCCCGCCGGTGCGGCTGATCTGGTCGAGGAAATACTGCGCCGTCGGTATGATGTCCTCCGGCCGCCGCCGCAGCGGCGGCATCTCGAGGGTGATGACGTTGAGCCGGTAAAAGAGATCCTCGCGAAAGGAGCCGGCGGCCACGAGCTGGCGCAGGTCCCGGTTGGTCGCGGCCAGCACGCGGATATCAGCTCTCCGGGTACGCGCCTCGCCCACCCGCTCGTAACAGCGCTCCTGCAGCAGCCGCAGCAGCTTGGCCTGGATTTCCGGCGGCAGTTCCCCCACCTCGTCGAGAAACAGCGTGCCGCCGTCCGCCGCCGCCACCTTGCCCATCGTGTCCGCCACCGCGCCGGTGAAGCTTCCGCGCACGTGCCCGAACAGTTCACTCTCCAGCAGGGCCGGCTGCAGGCACGGGCAGCTGACGCTCACGAGCGGCCGGGCGCGGCGGGTGCTCCGCGCATGAATCGCGCGGGCGAGCAGGGTCTTGCCGGTGCCGTTCTCGCCCAGGATCAGCACCGACGCCCCGGTCGGCGCCACCCGCCACGCGATCGACAGCGCGTCCTCCATCACCGGACTCTGGGTGATGAACCGGATTTCCTCGCCATCGTCGCCGGTCGCCGCGGACTGCTGCGGCGGCTGGGCGATCCGCTCCAGCACGCTCCGGCAACCGGCGAGGTTCACCGGTTTCACGAGCGTCGCCGCCGCTCCGGCGGCCCGCGCCTCGGCGGCGGCGCGCCCGTCCGCCGCCAGCACCAGCACGGGCAGGTCGGGCGCGAGGTCCCGGAGGCTCGCCAGCATGGCGGCGGCGTGCTCGCCGCGCAGGTCCCAGTCGAGCACCGCGGCCTGGAACTCCGGCAGCGCCGCGAGCCCGGCGAGTTCGCGAATCCGCCCGACGCACACGGACCGATCCGCGCCCGCGGCTGGTCCGAGTGCGCCCAGCCGGCGCATCCTGGCCTGGGGACCGACGAGCAGGAGTTTCACGGCGCGCCGGATTCAGCCGTTGATGATTTCGCCGCCGTTCGGATGCAGCACCTGTCCGGAAATGTACGAGGATTCGTCGGAGGCGAGAAACACGTAGCAGGGCGCCACTTCGCCGGGTTCGCCCGCGCGCTTCAGCGGCACGTCGGAACCGAAGCTCGCGACCCGCTCCTTCGGGAAGGTGGCCGGGATCAGCGGAGTCCAGACCGGCCCGGGCGCGACGCCGTTGACGCGGATGCCGCGATCCGCGACCGACAGCGCAAGCGAACGGGTGAAGGAGACGATCGCGCCCCTGGTTGCGCTGTCGTCGATCAGCTTCGGACTGCCGCGGTAGGCCGTCACGGAAGTCGTGTTGATGATGGAAGAACCCTTCTTGAGGTACGGCAGCGTGGCCCGCGTGAGGTAGAAATACGCGAAGATGTTGGTCCGAAACGTCCGCTCGAGCTGCTCGTCGGTGATCTGCTCGAGCGACTCCTGCGGATGCTGCTCGCCGGCGTTGTTCACCAGCACGTCGATCGAGTCGTACTTGGTGAGCGTCGCGGCGACGAACCTCTCGCATTCCTTCGCGTCCCCGACGTCGCCGGGCAGGAGCAGGCAGGAACGCCCGAGGTCCTCGATCTGCTTGCGGGTTGCCACGGCGTCGCCGTGCTCCTCCCGATACGCGATCGCGACGCTGGCGCCCTCCTTGGCGAACGCGAGTGCGACCGCCCGTCCGATGCCGCTGTCGCCACCCGTCACCAGTGCGGTCTTGCCCGTCATTCGTCCGCAACCCCGGAGTGCATGGTTCTCACTCACCGGCCGCGGCGCCATCGCTGCTTCGGTACCTGGCTGATGGGGCTGCGTCTGCGGGGGCCGAAGATTCATGTGGCTCAGCCTCAGTATGCCGGGTGCGGCGGATCCAGAAATCGGGCGGAAGTCCGAACGGGCTGCCCGGCGATTCCCTGTGCGCCGCGCGACCGGCGCGGACCCGCGAAAAAAAGCGGCAGCCGGACTGCATCCGGGCGCGGGGTTCGCCGTGGGGGAGGAGATGTAGTCCGGCTACCGGAAATTCAGCGGCCGAAGTAAATCAAATCGGGCGGCGTGCCACCATCGGGCTCGCTTCTCCCGCCCCCGCCCGGTATTCCCCCAAAAACGCCGGGATCACCAGACGCTCACACAATCCCCTCGCTTTTCACCCACTGGATCGCATGGCGGACCAGTTCGGTCCCGCTTTCCAGTCGCAGTTTCAACTTCAGGTGCTCGCGATAGGAATCGATGGTCTTCACGCTGAGGTTGAGCTTGGACGCGATTTGCCGCGTGCCGTAGCCGTTGCCGATCAGCTGGAAAACCTCCATCTCGCGGTCGCTCAGCGTGTCGATCGAGAAGACGACCTCCTCCTTCCGGTTGTTCACCAGGCGGTGCAGCATCTTCTCCTTCATCTTGTCGCTCAGGTACAACTCGCCGGAAAGCACCCGGCGGATCGCGGTGAGGATTTTCGCGCTGGCCTCGTGTTTCATGATGTAGCCTTTCGCCCCGGCGCGCAGCGCGCGCTCGGCGAAGAGGCTCTCGTCATGCATGCTCATGATCAGCACCGGCATTTCCGGACGCAGCGCCTTCAGGTGCTTCATCAGTTCGATGCCGCTGGTCGTCTTGAGCGTAATATCCACCAGCGCAACGTCGGGCGTGAGCTTCTGAATCATGTCGATCGCCACGGGCGCGCTGTCCGCCTCGCCGCATACGACCAGATCGCGCTCCTGGTTGATCAGCACCGCCACGCCCTGACGGGTGATGGGGTGATCATCGACGAGGAACACGCGACTCTTCGTGGGAGCGGTGGCCGCACTCGGCGAGGTGTCGGGGTCGGAATTCGTTTTCATTTCGCAGATGCACTCGTAAACAGAACCATGATCTGTGTTCCGCGTTCCCGGTGAGATTCGGCGGAAAATGTTCCGCCAATCATGTTCGCCCGGTAGCTCATCAGCCGCAGCCCCGCGCCGGCGCCGGTCTGGACGGAACCCATGTCGAACCCGCAGCCGTCGTCCCGGATCGTCAGGCTATGCTGGGGACCGCGCGCCGCCAGCGTCACCCACACGTGGCGCGCATGACCGTGCCGCGTGGCGTTGTGGATCGCCTCCTGCGTGATGCGATAAAGATGCGTGGCGGTCAGGTGATCGCAGTCCGGGGCCGGCCCTTCCGTCCGGCAGCGGCACTCGATCCCGTGCAACAGTTGCGCCTGGTACGTCAGGTCCTCCAGCGCGCTGCCGAGGCTGGCCTTTTCGATCTGCACCGGACAGAGCCCCCGGGCCAGCGCCCGCGTCTGCGCCACCGACTCGCTCGCCAGCCGCGCGATCAGATCGGCGTTCTCGGTTTCCGCCGGGGCGGTCTTCTTCAGCCGGTCGCGCAATGCCGTGGCCAGGCACGCCATGCCGGTGAGCTGCTGGCCCAGTCCATCGTGCAGATCCGCCCCGATCCGCTGCTGCTCGGCGTCGCTCACGGTCAACAGCCGGTGCTCCAGCCACCGCCGCTCGGTGACGTCACGGCCGAAAAAGGTGGCGCCGGCACCGTTCTCCGTGTCCGCCATGATGAAGAACTCCACGTGCCAGTCCTGCTCGTTCGCCGTCCCCGAGAGCGAGAAATTCGAGGACTCGCCCCGCAAGGCCTGCATCACGGCGGTGCGCGCCAGGGGAAACAGCTCCAGGAAATTCGTCCCGATCATGGCCGGAGGCTGCAACCCCGCCCGCTCGAGCCCGGTGCCCTGCGCGTCGATGATGCGCCCGTGCTCGTCGAGCCGGCCCACGACCGCGGGCAGCGTGCGGATGATGCTGCCGAGCAGCCGCGCCTGCCGGTTTCGCTCCGCCTCGGCCAGCACGCGCTCCGTGATGTCGACCGCCGCGAACCCCTGCAGCTTGCGGCCCTGCGCGCTCGTCATCGCGAACGAGTTCACCAGCCAGTGCCGTCCCTCGTTCGCATACGGCCACGCCTCGACCGCCGATGACGGACCCGCCGGAGGCTGCAGGTCCTCGCTCCGAAAATACCGGCTGAAAAGCTCGTTCTGGAAAAGCAGCCGGCCGTCCTCCTCGCGCATGCACACCGCGCAGGGCACGCTGCGCATGAACAGCTCGAGCTGCTGCTGGCTTTGCCGCAGCGCCGCCGTCATCGCCGCCTGCTGCATGGCGTAGCGGATCGCCCGCTCGAGCTCGGTGCCGTTCAGCCCCGTCTTGCAGAGGTAGTCCGCGGCGCCGGCCAGCGACGCCTCCTGGTCGACCTCGGCGCTGTCGTGCCCCGTGAGCAGGATGATCGGCAACTCGCAGCCGGACTCCCGCGCTTCGCGCAGCAGGTCGATCCCCGTGCCTCCCCCGAGCCGGTAGTCGAACAGCCCCACGTCGAAACCAACCTGCCGCACGATCGCCTGCCCCGCGGCATAGCTCGACGCCCACGTCAATTCGTAGCGGCCCGAGCCGCTCCGCCCGAGGAGGAACGAGAGGTACCGGAAATCATCCTCGTGGTCCTCGACCACGAGCACATGGATGGTCTTCGACGGCGAAGCGGGTGGGAGGGGATTCAAGCTGGAGGGAGTGAGGGCCCGCGGCAATTCGGTGTTCAGAAGCATCGCATGGAGAGGTCGGGCTGTCGAACGGGCACTTGCCGGAATGGCTGGCGGCCGGCCGCCATGTGCTGCCGCCGATGCCCATCAAAGAGAATGCCCGAAGCTGCACTCATATCGTTACCCGATGATGAAAATTCAACGGTTGGCAATTGAAGGGGCGATTATCCGGTTTCGCCCCGAGAAGGCATTCGGGAAATTCACGGTTGCGCGCCCACAGACCGGGCAAATCGCGTCCGGTTCGCCCCTTTCCACGGACGGCGCGCCGTTCCCACTTCGGCCCCGGGGCCGCGGCGTGGCGTTTCCCCGTCGGGCCGCACCCCGGGGCTCACTGGGCTGCGGCTCCCATGAAGCGCACGGCGGCGGGCTGGATGGTGCCGCCCCACGGGCGGGCTAAACTCAGCGCACCATGGAGCCACTGCCCCGCATCGAACCGAGTCAGGCACTTTCCGCCTTGGAAGACATCGTGATCCAGCGCCGCGCAACCCAGCATTTCAGCGCCGAGCCCGTTCCGGACGAAGTGATCGACACGGCGCTGTCGATCGCGAGCCAAGCCCCGTCCGGATACAATTTTCAACCGTGGCGCTTCGTCGTCCTCACGGACCGCGCGCAGCGCCTGAAGCTGCGCGAAGCGGCGCACGGGCAGCGCAAAATCGGGGAGGCGCCGCTGGTCATCATCGCGATGGGCCGCCGCGAGGGGTGGAAGGAGGAGGCCGACGAGATCTTCCGCACGCGCGCCAGCCGGACCGGCAGTCTCGACTGGGCTCAGATCGAGCAATCGAAGCAGGCCGCGATCGCCTTTCTCGACACGCTGCCTCCGGGCGTCTGGGTGAACCGGCAGGTGATGATCGCGTTCACCTATCTCCTGCTCGCCTTCGAATTCCAGGGCTGGGACACCGCTCCGATGGAGGGCTTCGACGCCGAAGCGGTGAGGAAGGCGTTTGCGCTGCCGGACGACACCGAAGTGGTCGCGCTGCTGGCCGTCGGACGCGCGAGCGAGAACGACCCGCCCCATCCCGGCCGGCTGGCGGTGAGCGAAATCGCTTTCCGCGAGCAGTACGGCCGTCCCTACGTTTCGAACGAATCCGAATCATGAACCTCAACGATCCGACCTCAGGAAGAATCTTCGTCCACGGGCGGGGCGCCGGCGACGTCAGCCCCGCCGACATCGAGCGGCGCGCCCGCGAATTGGCCGACATCGATCGCCGGGCGGGCGCCGAGATCACGGACCAGGACCTCGAACGGGCGCGCGCCGAGTTGCTCGGGCTGAGCCTGCCGGCGACGAACCTCGACGACGATCAGGCGCGCGGCGGGATCAGCCGTGACCCGAGCGAGCCTGCCTCGGTCCCAGGCGAGGAAGCGCCGTCGCGCGAGGGTCCGGACGAGGAGAAGGCAATCGAGCGCATGACGCTGGAGGGCGTCGAGGAAGCCCAGCACGAGCAGATGCTGGCCGCCCGCCGGCGCGAGCGGAAGCTGGACAAGAGCGGCGAGTCGTAGGCCCTCGCCGTCACGCTGCCGTCCCCGCCTGCCTCGGCGCCCGCAAAAACCGGAGAACACGCAACATGCGGAGCATCCCGGTCCGGTCCGGTTTTTTTTGAACGCCCCGCCCGCTGCCACGTCTTACTTCACGTGTGTTAGGTGTTACGTTCTTTTTAGTGTAGTTCATAGTTTGTAGTTAAAGTCGGCAAGGGCGCTGGTAACCCCAGCGCCCTTACTGTTTTCCGACCCCGGACCCCGCGCTTCGCGGTGCTTGTCAGCGCGCCGGCACGCCCCTTGAATTCCGGGATGTCGGATTTCCGCGCGTTCTGCACTCCACCCACGGCCGAACCCGGCGAAATCGTCCTGTCCCCGGACGAGTCGCATCACCTGGTGACCGTCAATCGCGCCGCCGCCGGCGACACCGTGGTGGCCTTCGATGGTCGGGGCACCGAATGGATCAGCGAGCTGCTGGAACCGCGCAAGAACGCGGCGAGGCTGAAGGTCCGCTTTCGGCAGAAGGCGAAGCCGCTGCCGTACGACATCACCCTCGGGCAGGCGCTGCCGAAGGGCGCGTCGATGGACGCCATCGTCCGCAAGGCAACCGAGATCGGCGTCGCCCGGATCGTGCCGCTCGAAAGCGAGCGCACCCAGGTGCACCTCGACTCCGACCGAACCGAGCGGAAGATCGAGAAGTGGCAGGTCGCCGCGCTGGAAGCGGCCAAGCAGTGCGGCAACCCCTTTCTGCCGGAGATCGAGCCGATCCAGAAGGCCGCGGCGTTCATGGAGGGCGCCCGCGGCTATGACCTGAGGCTGATCGCCAGCCTTCAGCCCGGCGCGAAGTCACTCAAGTCGGTGCTGGCGGCGCATCACGCCGCGCAGGGCCGGCCGCCCCGCCGCGTGCTGTGGCTGATCGGCCCGGAGGGCGACTTCACCCCCGCGGAAATGAGCGTCTCCCGCACTGCCGGGTTCGAGCCGGTCACGCTCGGGCCGCTGGTGCTGCGCTGCGAGACGGCCGCCGTGTATGCCCTCAGCATTCTCAGTTACGAACTCCAGGGCGGCTAGCCGGCCGCCGGCCGCCTCCCGGAAGATCCACCCCCACCCCAGCGTATCCATGAACACGTCTCTCCTGCTTCTCCGCCCGGCCAGGGTCCTCGCCCTGGGCCTTGCCTTGCTCGCCCCGCTTCACGCCACGACCGTCGGCGTGCTCTTGAAAGGCCGCTCCGACTTCTGGAATGAAGTGGAAAAAGGCGCGATCGACGCCGGGAAGAAGCTCGGCGTGGAGGTCGTCGTCAAGGCGCCGCTCTCCGAATCGGACATCGCGGTGCAGGTCCAGCTCATGAATGCCCTGGCCGCGCAGGGGGTGCAGGCCATCGTGATCGCGCCGAACAGCCGCGAGGCGCTCGCCGCCCCGGCCGCGGCCGCGGCTGCGCGCGGCATCAAAATCGTCGTCGCGGATTCGGCGCTGGCCGGCGACTTCGTTTTCGTCGGGACCAATCAGACCGAGGCGGGCACTGCGGCCGGGAAGCTGCTGGCGACGCTCGTCGGCGCCAACGACGAGGTCAGCTTCCTGCGGCATTCCCAGACCAGCGGGGCCACCAACCTGCGTGAAACGAGCGCGCTCGCCGCGCTGCGCGCGGTTTACCCGGCGATCACGGTCAACCGCGACATCTTCAGCGGTTCGGAGGCGGGCGCCGAGGTCGAAAAAGCCGGCCTGCTGCTGGCCCGGCACCCGAACACCAAGGCGGTGCTCGCGTCGGGCACGCCCGGGACGATGGCCATGCTCCAGGTGCTCCAGGACCGGAAACTGGCCGGCGCCGTGAAGCTGGTCGGGTTCGGCTTCAATCTGAATGCCGAGGTCGCGTCCGCCATCGAGCATGACGCGCTCCAGGGCTGGGTCGCACAGCTTCCGCGCGAGGTCGGCGCGCGGGCCGTGGAAACCGCGGTGAAGCTGGTGAAAGGCGAGCCCACACCGCGCGACGTCGCGTGCGAGTTTCTCGTCGTCACGAAGCAGAACCTGAAGGAGCCGCGCGTCGCCGCGCTGCTCACGCCCTGACGCGGCCCCGCCGGCGGGAACTCACCACACCAGCAGCCCGCCGGCAAACGTCAGGCCGGCGCCGACGCTGCAGAAGATGATCCGGTCGCCGTCGGCGAAGATTCCCTCCTCGGCGGCCCACCCCAGCGCCATGGATACGCTGGCCGCGCTGGTGTTGCCGTACTTCGCGATCGTCATCACGAACTTCTCGTAGGGAATGCCCACCCGGCGGCTCACCGCCTTGAGGATCCGCTCGTTGGCCTGATGCGGGACGATCCACGCGACATCGTCGCATTTCAGCCCCTCGCGCACGAGCGTCTCCTGGATCTGCTCCGCGAACCCGACGACGGCGTGCTTGAACACCGCCGCACCGTCCATCTGCAGATAAAAGTGCTCCATGTCGTCGCCCTTGGCGGCGGGCCACGGCATCCGCGCCCCGCCGCCGGGCCGCTGGATCGCCTCGAACTGGTCGGCGTCGCCGCCCAGCCCCATCCGGTGCAGCCGGTGGCCGCCCGGGCCGTCGGTCAGGATCGCCGCGCCCGCACCGTCGCCGAAAAGGAACGCGGTGTGATGGTCCTGTGGATTCGTGATGCGCGACAGCAGTTCCGCCGTGACCACGATCAGGTTGCGGGCGGTTCCGCTGCAGATGAACGACCGGCCAACCTCGAGCGCATAGAGCCAGCCCGAGCACGCGGCGTTGAGGTCGAAGGCCAGCGCGCGCGGCATCCCGAGCCGGCGCGCCAGCGAGCTCGCCGCCGAGGGCACCGGCTGGTCGGGAAGCAGCGTCGCCATGATGATCCCGTCGATCTGCGACACGTTCATCCCGGCCTGCTCGAGCGCATGCTGGACGGCGCTGGCGGCGAGATCCGTGGCGCTCTCGTCCTCGGCGGCGTACCGGCGCTCCTTGATGCCGGTGAGACGGACCATCTCCGCCTCGGTGCGGTGCGGAAAGGCCTTCAGGATTTCACTGTTCGCCCGGATGCCCGCAGGGACGGCGTAGCCGACGCCCGCGATGCACACGGTTGCTGCAGATGGGGTGCTCATGTCCAGATTGGTTCGCGTTCCGCTCACCCGCGGCGTTGCTTCAGGTACTGCACGACGTCGTCGCCCGAGACGCGGTGGCCCGGTCCCGTCGCCTCGATGTCCGTGACGGTGGCCGGATCGAGTCCGGCCTCCTGCGCCAGCTTGATCGCGCGCGGCGTCCACACGAGGGGTCCGGCGGCCGCCGCCGCGACCGGCGCGGCCGCCGCGGGCGCGGCGGCGGCCCGCGACTGCAGGTGCCGCTGCGTCTCGTCGGCGGTCTCGATCCGGCAGAACACCTGACCCGACGCGAGCGTTTGCCCGGCTTGGGCGGATACGTCGCGGATCACCCCGTCGCAGGGGCTCTCGAATTCAAAGGCGGACTTGTCGCTTTCCAGTTCCGCGAGCCGCTGGCCCCGCACCACACGCTCGCCGGGCTGGACCCGGACCAGGATGACGTTGAGTTCGCTGACCGTCGCTCCCATCGAGGGCACCGGTACGTCGATGATGAATGTTTCCATGCAAATCGTGTGGGCGGAAGTCTGGGCCCGGACCGGCGTTGGTCAAGGGAACGGCGAGTTCGGTCTCGTCGCGCCGGGCCGCGCGAATCTCAGGCGCCGCGAACCGCTTTCCAAACGGCGAGGCACGACCCGAGCAGGGCGGGGAGCTCCGCGAGCGGGAGCATGTTGGGGCCGTCGCTGATCGCGACGGCGGGATCGGGATGCGTCTCGACGAAGAGGCCGTCGGCGCCGGCCGCGAGCGCGGCGCGCGCCAGCGGTGGCACGAACTCGCGCTGCCCGCCGCTCTTGCCCCCGGCGGCGCCGGGCAGCTGGACGCTGTGGGTCGCGTCGAACACGGTCGGATGGCCATGGCGCCGCATGATCGGAAAGGAGCGCATGTCGACGACGAGGTTTTGATAGCCGAACGTGGTGCCCCGCTCGGTCTGCCAGATCTCCCGGGCGCCGCCCTCGCGCAGCTTGGCGGTGACGAACTCCATCTCCGGCGGCGAGAGGAACTGGCCCTTCTTGACGTTGACCACCCGGCCGGTGGCGGCGGCCGCCAGCAGCAGGTCGGTCTGGCGGCAGAGAAAGGCCGGAATCTGCAGCACGTCGCAGACCTCGGCGACGCGCGCCACCTGGGTCCGCTCGTGCACGTCCGTCAGCACCGGCAGCCCGTACTCGCGGCGGATCAGCCGCAGCAGCGCGAGTCCCTCGTCGAGACCCGGGCCGCGCGGGCCCGATCCCGAGGTGCGGTTGGCCTTGTCGAACGAACCCTTGAACACGAAGTTCAGTTCCGGGTGTTTGCCGGCCAGGGTGGCCAGCGCCTCGGCGACGATGCGGCACACCGCCTCGTTCTCGAGGGAGCAGGGACCGGCGATGACCAGCAGCTTGGTCGGCTCGAACAGCATGGGGTTGGGCCGATTCCTATCGGGCCGTCTTCGCCGGCCGCTTCGTGGTCCGGGCCGGCGGGGAGCCGGCGGCCGCGGCCTTGTGGTGCTTGAGCGTGGCCGCGATGAACGACGCGAACAACGGGTGCGCGCGGTTCGGCTTCGACTGGAACTCGGGATGAAACTGCACGCCCACAAACCAGGGATGATCGCGCAGCTCGATGATTTCGACGAGATTTCGCCGCGGATTGAGGCCGCTGATCACCATGCCGCCGCGCTTGAGCTGGTCGACGTAGGCATTGTTCACCTCGTAGCGGTGGCGGTGGCGCTCGCGGATGTTCTCCGCACCGTAGGCCCGGGCGGCGCGGGTGCCGGCGGTCAGCGCGCATTCGTAGCTGCCGAGCCGCATCGTCGCGCCCTTGTCGATGATCTTCTTCTGCTCCTGCATCATGTTGATGACGGGATGGCGCGGGCTCGGGTCGAATTCGGTGCTGTTGGCGCCCTCGAGCTTCAGCACGTTGCGCGCGAACTCGATCACCGCGATCTGGAGCCCGAGGCAAAGGCCGTAGTAGGGAATCCGGTTCTCCCGCGCGTAGCGGGCCGCCGCGATCTTGCCCTCGGTCCCGCGATCGCCGAACCCGCCCGGGACGAGGATCCCATCCAGCCCCTTCAGCCGCGCCAGGCCGCCCTTCTTTTCCAGATCCTCCGCGTCGATGCGCACGCACGTTGACGCGGCAGTTGTTCGCGATGCCGGCGTGCGTGATCGATTCGTAGACCGACTTGTAGGCGTCCTGAAGCTCGATGTATTTGCCGACGACGCCGATCGTCACCTCGTGCGCCGGGTTGAGGAGCCGCTGCACGATCTCCTCCCAGATGTTTTTCTCCGGCAGCGGATGGTTCATCCCGAGAAGGTCGAGCACGAGCTGGTCCATGCCCTCCTTCTGCAGCGCCAGCGGCAGCTCGTAGATCGAGTTCGTCCACGTCCGCGGCACTCGATCACCGCCTTCACCGGCACGTTGCAGAACATCGAGATCTTGTCGCGGAGCCCCGCGTCCAGCGGGTGGTCGCGTGCGGCACACGACGATGTCCGGCTGGATGCCGATCTCGCGCAGCTTCGCGACCGACTGCTGCGTGGGCTTCGTCTTCAGTTCGCCCGCCGCCTGGAGGAACGGGACCAGCGTCACATGGATGAAGATCACGTCGTTCGGCCCGACCTCGAGGGCGAACTGGCGCATCGCCTCGAGGAACGGCAGCCCCTCGATGTCACCCGTGGTCCCGCCGATCTCGGTGATCAGCACGTCGACGTCCTTCGCCGCCTGCGTAGATCCGCTCCTTGATCTCGTTCGTCACGTGCGGAATCACCTGGACCGTCTTGCCGAGGTAATCGCCGCGCCGCTCCTTCTGGATCACGCTCTCGTAGACCTGGCCCGAGCTCAGGCTGTTCAGACGCGACAGCTTGCCGCTGGTGAAGCGCTCGTAATGGCCGAGGTCGAGATCGGTCTCGGCCCCGTCCTCGAGCACGTAGACTTCGCCGTGCTGGAACGGGCTCATCGTGCCCGGATCCACGTTCAGGTACGGATCGAACTTCTGGATGCGGACGGTCAGGCCGCGCAGCTCCAGCAGCGCGCCCAGCGACGCCGCCGTCAGACCCTTGCCCAGCGACGAAACCACTCCGCCCGTCACGAAGATGTATTTCATCGGCTGGGGTTAAACGAGCGGCGGCGACCAGAGACAAGAAAAAGCTCCGGCCGGCGGGCAAACCAGTAGCGGTGGCAGGCGGTCCGCCCGGCGGCCTAATGTCCGGCCGGCGGCCCGCCATGGACGCTCGCGACCCGCCGCCGCGGCCGCCCCGGCCGGCGGATACGCCACCGGCGTGTTCCGGCGCCCGCTCAGTGAAACAAATACCACAGCGTCGCCGCCACGCCTCCGACCAGCACCAGCACCATGACGACGTACAGGGCCACCTTGAGCAGTTTGGCCAGGATCCAGAGGACGAGAACGAGGGCAACCGTCGCGCCCGCCGCCACGAGCCACCGCGGGTAGGCGGCGAGCGAATCGAGCAACGTGTCGGGCGGCGGCGAAAGCGTCATCACCGCTCGTTAAGCCGTCCAGGCCGCCGGCGTCGAACCAAAATGGTTTGCGCCGGCCCCCTTGCGTTGGCCCACTGCGGTCGATGCAATCGAAGCCACAGTTGCTCGCGTGGGTGACCTGCGACGGCGTGCACATCGATCCGGGCTCGGGCAAACACACGCTGCTCGGCGTATTTTCGAACATCTCGGCGCGGCAATTCCCGGTGCTGCACCCGCTGATGATGTGGTTTCTCACCATCACCGATTGCGCCCCCGGGGTGCATCGGATGCGGATTTCGATCGGACTCGACACCGCCGCCCCGCGCCCGCTGATCGAGCGAACCTTCGAGTCCCACAGCCCCCTGCACCGCATCAACCTGATCAACGAGATTCGCAACCTCGGGTTTCCCCAGCCCGGCGATTACTCCATCGTGATCGAGATCGACGACGAGCCGCTGCTCGTCACCAACCTGACCGTCACCGCCGCCTGAGCCTCCCGCGGTCCGGCGGCCCGCCTCCTTGGTCTCTTCGCCCTCATGACTTCCCCCACCATCGAACTCATCGGCGTCGGCTCGCCGATCATGGATCTGCTCGCCCCGGTGCCGGAGGCGTTCCTGCGCAACGTCGCCGGCGAGAAAGGCGGCATGGTCCTCGTCGAGCAGGACGAGATGCATCGCATCCTTTCGCTGCTGGAGCTGGCTCCGGCCTATTCGACCGGCGGTTCGGCCGCAAACGCGACCTACAACGCCGCCCGACTCGGGCTGCGCACCTCCTTTCTCGGTAAGCTCGGCAACGACGAACTCGCCGCCAGCTACCGCCGCAGCTTCGCCCAGGCGGGCGTGGACGGCAGCCGGTTCAAGCAGGGCCCGCTGCCGAACGCCCGCTGTCTCGCGCTCGTCACGCCCGATGCCCAGCGCACGCTGCGCACCTGTCTTGGCGCCGCGATGACGCTCCGGCCCGACGAAATCTCGCCGGCCGATTTCGCCGGCTGCCGGCATGCGCACATCGAGGGTTATCTCGTGTTCAACCAGGCGCTGGCCGACGCGGTGCTCGCCGCCGCCCGCGCGGCCGGGTGCACGGTCAGCCTCGACCTGTCCTCGTTCGAAGTCGTGAGCGCGTCACGCGACTGGCTCCACGCGCAGCTGCACAAGGGCATCGACGTCGTCTTCGCGAACGAGGACGAGATCCGCGCGTTCTTCCCGGACGATCAGGGCGATTTCGCCGCGCTCGCCCGCCGGCTGGCCGGTCACGGCGTGGTCGCGGCGGTGAAACTCGGCGGTGCGGGAGCGTGGCTCGCCGAGGGCGGCGCGCTGCACCGTGTGCAGCCGTTCCCAGTCTCGGACGTGATCGACACCAACGGTGCCGGCGACGCCTGGGCCGCGGGCTTTCTCTTCGGGCATCTCCGCGGCTGGCCGCTCCCGGACTGCGGCGCACTCGCCTCGTTGATGGGCGCCGAAACCGTCCGGCACCTCGGGCCCATCATTCCAGACAAGCCCTGGCGCGAGGTGCGTCGTCGCGCCCTGGCCCTCGCCCCCCAACCGCGGATCTGAGAGAGGGGAAAGCAGGAGTTCGCAGCACCAATCAGTCCGGCCCATCGCCCGACGGACATTTCCCCGTAACCTTTCCCGGCAGGGTCGGTTGTCCCGTCGGGTTCCCCATGCTCACCCTCCGCTCAATTACGAAACGCTACGGTTCGACCGTCGCGCTCGATGACGTCTCGCTCGACATCGCGGCGGGCGAATTCTTCGGTCTCCTGGGTCCCAACGGCGCCGGCAAGTCGACCCTGATGTCGCTCCTCGCCGGGCTCCTGGCCGCCGATCAGGGAACGGTGAGCGTCGACGGCCGGGCGGAGGCGCGCGGGCACGCCGGCGGCCGGAAGAGTCTCGGGCTCGTCCCCCAGTCGATCGCGCTTTTTCCGGAGCTCACGGCGGAGGAGAACCTGCAGATCTTCGGCGGACTCCAAGGCCTGCGCGGCGGGGAGCTGCGGACGCGGGTCGACGAGGCCTTCGCCGCCGTGCAGCTGGCCGACCGGCGCCGGTCGCTCGTCAAGACCTTCTCCGGCGGCATGCAGCGGCGACTCAATCTCGTGGCGGCGCTGCTGCACCGGCCAAGGCTGCTGCTGTGCGACGAGCCGACGGTCGGCGTCGACCCGCAGTCGCGGAACGCGATTTTCGAGATTCTCCAGCAGCTCAACCGCTCCGGCGTCACGATCATCTACTCGACGCACTACATGGAGGAGGCGGAACGGCTGTGTTCGCGCATCGGCATCATCGACCACGGGCGCATCCTCGCGCTCGGCTCGCTGGAGGAACTGCTCACCCGGCTGCCCTTCGAGGATGAGATCACGTTCCCGGCGACCCCGGCGACCGCACCGCTGGTGGAAGAGCTCGCGGCCCACGGCGAGGTCGCCCGGCTGGACGGGACCTGCCGGTTTCGCCCGCGTCCCGGATACCCGCTGTCCGCGTTCTTCGCCCTGACCGAGAAGCTCGCGCTGCCCGCGCGGCTTTTCGTCAGCCAGCGGCCGACGCTGGAGGCGCTGTTTCTTCACCTCACCGGCCGGACGCTGCGCGAGTGAAAACCGCGAACCGATGAACGCGGTATTCCGCCCGCCCCACCCGGCCGCACATCATTCCTCCGGCCGCCTGCATTCCGCAATCCGCTCTCGCTCCTAGCGGCCCAGCCGCATCGCCATGCGCCCCGTCCTCATTCTCCTGCGCAAAAGCATCCTCTCGTTTTCGCGCGCCCGCGCCGCGATCATGGTCACCTTCGTCGTGCCGATCGCGCTGGTCTACCTGTTCGGCCACGTGTTCGGGCTATATAGCCACGATTCCGGGCCGTCGGGCATTCCCGTCGCCGTCGTGAATGCCAGCTCCGCACCGGCGGCACGGGACCTCGTCGAAGCGCTGAAGGCCGAGCCGGCGCTCTCGATCCTCACCGAGGCGAAGAACGCGGACGGCACGAGCCGGCCGCTGACGGAGGCCGACGTGCGCCAGGGCCTGCGCGAGAATTGGTACCGGTTCGCCCTGATCCTGCCGGTCGATCTCGTTTCCGACACCCGGTTTGGCATCCACCTTCGCTTCCTGACGAACCCGCGCAACGAAATCGAGGCGCAGATGGTGAACGGGTTGCTGCAGAAGACCATCTTTTCGCGCGTGCCGCAGCTGCTCGAACAGTCGCTTCAGGCCGGCGCGCGAAGGTACATCGGGCCGGACCGACTGAATCAGTTCAACCAGACGCTGGCGGAAGCGATCAGCCGCAACTTCGGCGGCGACGAGGCGGTGATCCGGCGCCGGATCGAGTCCGGGAACTATTTTGGCCTGGCGGCCGGCGCCCCGACAAAAACGACGGACCCGTCGCTGCGCCGGCTCGACACCGGAGCGCCGGCCGCGAAGGCGAGCGGCACGCCAACCACGGCGGCCGCCGCGCCGGAGCCGGCGAACGGCTCGGATCTGCTCTCGCGGCTGGTCCGGTTCGACACCGAGCAGGTCGCCGGCAAGGAGGTCAAGAACCCGATGGCCGCCCGGCTGGTCGGCGGCTACGCGGTGATGTTTCTCCTGTTCGCCGTGAGCGGCTCCATCGCCACGATGTTCGAGGAGCGAAGATCCGGCATTTACCACCGGCTGCTTTCCGCGCCCGTGAGGCCGGGGCACATCCTCTGGGCACGGTTCCTCTTCGGCGTGCTGCTGGGGCTCGCGCAAATCGGCGTCCTGTTTCTCGCCGGCCGGCTGTTTTTCGGCCTGGAAATCTTCAGCCATTTCGGCGCGCTCTTCGGGGTCGCGCTCGCCTCCGCCGCCGCCTGCTCCGCCTTCGGGATGTTCGTCGGCGCCGTCTCGCCGAGCCACGAGGCGGCGAACGGGATCGCCACGCTGATGGTTCTCTCGATGAGCGCGATCGGCGGGGCCTGGTTCCCGGTTTCGTTCATGCCCGGCTACATCCAGACGTTGAGCAAATTCACCCTGGTCTACTGGTCGGTGGAGGGATTCACCGACGTGCTGTGGGCCGGGCGGTCGCTGCTGGAAGTCCTGCCGAAGATCGGAGTGCTGAGCGGCATCGCAGTCGTCGTGATGAGCTTCTCGGTCTGGAGGTTCAACCGCAGCCGGTTCTTCGGTTGAGCGCCGCGGCGCCGGGGCCCGGTTGTCGCCGAATTCCGCCGCTGGCGCATACCGCAGTCCTGCTTCTGCTTAGGTTCCCCATGGACATCGGCCCCATACCGGGATTACAATAACGGCGTACCTTCCCCCGCCATGAATGTACCTGTGACCCCCCAGTCCAAAAAATCGTCCGCCTCGACCGTCGTTCTCACCCTGCTCGCCATCGTCTTCCTGATCGCCGCCTTCGTGTTTTGGAACCGCAGCCGTGAAGCCACCGTGCGCCTGAGCCAGACCAGCACGCAGCTGGACCAGGCGAAAGCCGACAGCACCAATCTGCAAACCCAGCTCGATCAGGCGAAGACGGCTTCCGCCGACCTGCAGAAGCAGCTCGCCGACGCCAAGTCCGCCGCCGCGCAGCTCAAGTCGCAGGCGGATGACCTGCAGACCCGGGTCACCAGTCTGCAAAAGCAGTATCAGACCGCACAGACTGGAACCGGTCAGCTGCGCTCGCAGCTGGACCAGGCGAACACGAACCTCGCGCAAATGCAGAGCCAGGCGGACGAGGCCAAGGCATCCGCGGATCGGCTACAGAAGGAGCTGGACAGCGCGAAGGCGTCGACCGCGGACGTGCAGAAGCAGGCGGACGACGCCAAGGCGCAGGTCGCCAGCCTCCAGACGCAGCTGAAACAGGCGCAGGAGCAGATCACCACGCTGCAACAGCCGCCGAAGAAGAAGAGCCGCTGGTAATTCCCGCCTTCCGTCATCCCGGGGCCCCGGACGCTCGCGTGAGCGCCGGGGCGGTTTGTTTCCCGCCGCGGGGGCCGCACGGTCTTTTGTTTTGCTGCCGTAAATTGCGGTCCTGTAGGCGGCGAGCTTGCTCGCGCCAAACGAGCGCCAGCAAGCTGGCGGCCTACAAGTTGCGCGATCAAATGAAAAGACCATGGCGGGGGCCGGCGCGAGGCGAACATTTTTCGTGAGTTCCAGGGATTCCCGAGGCAGTGTACCGGCATGTCCGCCGATCTCGTTCAACTCGTCACGTCGATCGCCCGGCGCGCCCGCGCCGCCTCGTTCGCCCTCGCCGTGGCGCCGACCGCGGCGAAGAACGCCGCGCTGCAGCGGCTGGCTGACCTCCTGACCTCCTCGACGCTTCCGCTCCTCGAGGCCAATCAGCGCGACATCGCGGCCGGCCGGACCCACGCACTGACGGCGGCGCAGCTCGACCGGCTGACGCTGACGCCCGTGCGGCTGGCGCAGCTCGCCGACAGCGTGCGCCAAGTTGCGACGCTGCCCGACCCGGTGGGCGAGCTCGTCGAGCAGGGCACCCGGCCGAACGGATTGGTGCTGCGCAAGGTGCGCGTGCCGATCGGGGTCATCGGCATCGTCTACGAGGCCCGGCCGAACGTGACCATCGACTGCGCGGTCCTGTGCCTGAAGAGCGGCAACGCGGCGATCCTGCGCGGTGGCAAGGAAAGCTTCCACACGAACACGGCGCTCGCGACGCTCGTGGCGGACGCCCTGCACTCCGCCGGCTTGCCCGGCGACGCCGTGCAGCTGATCCCGACGACGGACCGCGCCGCGCTCGGCATCCTGCTCAAGCTCGACTCGCTCGTGCACTGCATCATCCCGCGCGGCGGCGAGAGCCTGATCCGCTTCGTGACGGAGCACAGCACCATCCCGGTGATCAAGCATTTCAAGGGCGTGTGTTTCGTCTACGTCGATCGCGCCGCCGAGCTGCCGATGGCCCAGCAGATCCTCGTCAACGCGAAGACCTCGCGGCCGGGGGTTTGCAACGCCGCCGAACAGCTCCTCGTCAACCATGCGGTGGCGGAGCGGTTTCTGCCGCCGGCGGCCCGCGCGCTGATCGAGGCCGGCCAGGTCGAGCTGCGTTGCGACGCCGCTTCCGCCGCGATCCTGGCGCGCGCCGGTGTGCCGCACCGGGCGGCATCGGAGGCCGATTACACCGCCGAGTTTCTCGACCAGATCCTGGCCGTCCGCCTCGTCGACTCGCTCGAGGACGCCATCACGGTGATCAACCGCGACGGTTCGGGCCACACCGACACGATCGTGACCCGCGACGAGACCTCCGCGAAGAAGTTCCTGACCGAGGTCGACAGCGCGGTGGTGATGTGCAACGCCAGCACCCGGTTCAACGACGGTTACGAGTTCGGACTCGGCGCGGAAATCGGGATCAGCACCGACCGGCTGCACGCCCGCGGTCCGATGGGCCTGCGGGAGCTCTGCACCTACAAGTGGCTCGTCATCGGCGACGGACAGATTCGTGTTTGACCGTCCGCCGGACGCCGCCGCCGACCACTGGCGGGTGAGCGTCGGTTCCGCGGAACCCTTCGTCCCAAACACTTGACTCACCCGCCATGGTTCGCCCGGCCCGCCTGCTCCTCCTGGTCCTGATCGCCGCGCCGCTGATCGCGGCGGCGCGCGCCCAGACAGCGGGCGCCACCACCGCCGCGACGGCGGAGCCGGCGCCCGCGCCGCTGCGGCTGAAGCACGAACGGCCGATCTCCGACAGTCTCGCGTCGGCGCTCGCGGCCAGCATGCCGAAGTACAACCCGCCGCCGAAACCCAAGCCGGAGGATGCCGACGTGGATTTGCGCGATGTCGACAAGCCGCGGAACGGAATCATCCGCCTGCCCAGATACGTGGTGCACGAGAAGAAGCCGCCGGTCTTCCGGGAGCGCGACATCTACACCGGTGGCGGCCTGGCCGATCTCGCCAAGAGCCGCTACCTGACGCCGACCTACCGGCTGCTCAACAATGTCTACATCCCGTTCTTCTCCTCCTCCCCGGAGCAGCGCGCCATGGCGATGTACGCGGAGGACGAGCGCCTGAACAACATTTCGGACCTGACCGACAGCGCAAAGGACGTGGGTCGCGCGGACCCCGAGGCGGCGCGCTACCTGAAAAGGGTCACCGACGAGACCTACATGCGTTCGAGCGGATTCGACGGATACCGCCAGAGCGTGGCGCCAGACTGGGTTCATCCCATCGGTCCGTGAGTCCCGACGGCGCGAGCACGGCCCAGCGGTGCACCCCGTCCTCCGTGCCTGATTCCGACCTCGTCAT
Organism: uncultured Verrucomicrobiae bacterium; assembly: GCA_963705935.1. GTDB lineage: Bacteria > Verrucomicrobiota > Verrucomicrobiia > Opitutales > Opitutaceae > Opitutus. The sequence goes on from OY970130.1 coordinate 3,356,858, forward strand.
CTTGCGGGAGTTGCTCGCCCACGAGCCGGCCTACACGTCGGGCGCGACACTGGCGACGAAACTCGGCGTCAGCCGGGTTTCCGTCTGGCTGCACATCAAGAAATTGCAGTCCCAGGGTTTCCGGTTCGAGGCCGCGCGGTCGCGCGGCTACCGCATCGCGCGGCGACCGTCGGAACTCCACCTCGGGCTCATCCTCGCCTTCCTGAAAGGCCGGCGGCGCTTCCTGTCCGTGTCGCTGCTCGACGAGGTGGACAGCACGAACGACGAGGCGGCCCGGCAGCTGGCCGCCGGCCGCACCACCCCGTTCGTCATCCTCGCGCGCAAACAGACCCGCGGACGCGGCCGGCGCGGGCGGACGTGGCACAGCGGCGAATCGGGCAACCTCTACGCGAGCTTCGCCTTCCGGCCGCGCGTGCCCCCGGCGCGCATGGCGATCTTCACCCTGTGGATGGGGGTGAATCTGTGCGAGCTGATCGCGAACTTCACCCGGCTCAGCCCGGGCATCAAGTGGCCGAACGACCTCCAGTTCGGCGGGCGCAAGGCCGGCGGCATGCTCACCGAGGCGCGCATCGACGCCGACCAGATCCGCGATCTCGTGTTCGGGCTCGGACTGAACGTCAACAGCCGGGCCGAGCGCTGGCCGGCCGACCTCGCCCGCCGCGCGGTGACACTGGCCCAGGAGAGCGCCGCCCCGATCGACCTGAACCACCTCACCGCCGCGCTGATCGGACGGGTGATGCTGGCCTACGACCAGTTCGCCGACGGCGAGCACACCGCGCTGCTCGCCGATCTCTGGCAGAAATACGACCTGCTGCGCGGCCACTCCGTCACGCTGCTCGAAGGCACCGAGCGCATCACGGGAATCGCCGCCGGCATCGACAACGAGGGATCGCTGCTGATCCGCAGCGAGAGCGGACAGCTCCAGCGCTTCTGCGCCGGCGACGTGACGCTGGACAAGTGGTCGCGCTGAGCCGGCCGCGGGCCCTCCGCTCCCGGTCCGGCCGCCCCGGACCGGAGCGTTTGTCCGGCGCCAGCCTCTTTTTGGATCGTTCCGCCGTAGCCGGCCCGCCAACATTCGCGTCGCTGCAAAGCGCCCTCTCCCAAATGTCCGACACGCCCGCCATCGAAGTTGTCCACCTCGTGAAGACCTATGCGGGCGTGGCGGCGGTCAGCGACATCACCTTCAGCGTGGCGAAGGGCGAGATCCTGGGCTTTCTCGGCCCGAACGGAGCCGGCAAGTCGACGACCATGCGCATCCTCACCGGGTATCTGCCGGCCACCTCGGGGACGGTCCGCGTCTGCGGCGTGCCGGCCGCCTCGCACCCGAGCGAGGTCAAGCGCCGGGTCGGCTACATGCCCGAGAACAACCCGCTGCCGGAGGACATGCGCGTATCCGAATATCTTTACTTCCGGGGCCGGCTGAAGGAGGTGCCGCGCCGCAAGCTCGGCCCGCGGATCGACGAGGTGCTCGAGCTCTGCGACCTCAAGCGCATGCGCCACCGGATCATCGGCAAGCTCTCGAAGGGCTTCCGCCAGCGCGTGGGCATCGCCGAGGCCATCCTGGCCGAGCCGCCCGTCATCATCATGGACGAGCCGACGATCGGCCTCGACCCGCATCAGATTCTCATCGTCCGCGACCTGATCGCCAGCCTGCGCGGCCGGATGACCGTGATCATCTCGTCGCACATTCTTCCCGAGATCGAGATGACCTGCGACCGCGTGCTGATCATCAACCAGGGCCGCGTCGTCGCGCAGGGCACGCCGGCGGCGTTGCGGCGCGAGATCCTCGGCCATTCGACGTACGAGCTCGAGCTGGCCGGGGACCCGGCCGGACTGCGGCCGCTGCTCTCGAAGTTCGATCCGACGATGCGCGTCACCGCCGAGGGCGCACCGGGGGACGACGGGTTCCGGCGGATCACGCTCACGACCGAGGGGGACGACGAGGTCGGCGAGGCGCTGCTGCGGGCGCTGCTGGCGAACGGCTACCGGCTGCGCAGCCTCAGCCGGGCGCATTCGACGCTCGAGGACGTTTTCCTCGCCGCAACCCGGCGAAGCTGGGACGTTCGCTCCGAGGATTTGCACAAGAAAAACGGATGAAACACTTCTTCACGCTCCTGAGCCACGAGATCCGGATGCTGCTGGTGAGCCCGAGCACGTATCTCGCGGCCACGCTGTTCCTGCTCTTCATGGGGTTCATCTTCACCGGCATCCTCGAAAGCTACAGCAAGGCGCCGCAGGACCTTTCGCCGGCCCACGTCTTCTTCCAGCTTTTCTGGCTGCCGGTCTGCCTCATCTTCCCGCTGCTCACGATGAAGTGCCTGGCGGAGGAGCGGCGGCTGGGCACGATCGAAACCCTGCTGACCACGCCCGTCACGACCACGGAGGTCGTGCTCGGCAAGTACGGCGCCGCCTATTTCCTGTATCTGGCGCTGTGGGGCTCGACGGCGGGATTTTTCTACATCCTGCATCGCTTTTCCGGCGACGCGCGCTTCATCGACTCGGGACCGCTGCTCGGGGGCTATCTCTTCATCGCCGTCTCCGGGCTGTTCTTCATCGCGATCGGCGTGTTCGCCAGCTCGCTCTCGCGCAACCAGGCCGTCGCCGGCATCCTCACCTCGATCATGCTCTTCGGGCTCATCGTCGGCGTGCGGTTTCTCGCCGAGACCGCCTGGCTCGACCGCGAGGTGCTGTATCCAGTGAAGGCCGCCGTCGACTATGCGCAGGTGTTCACCCATTTCGACGATTTCACCCGCGGGGTCATCGACACCCGCCAGCTGCTGTTCTACTTCAGCGGCACGGTCCTGGCCCTGATCTTCAGCATCCTCGGCGTCGAGGCCAAGCTGCTGCACTCCTGAGCGGCCCCGGGAGCCTTCACCCGCACGCTTCCCCGACCGACGATTCCGGCTCCCGCTCCTCCCTGCCGCCATGCCTCCCTTCGACAGCTTTCGCGCCGCCCGCTGGGTCCGCACGCTGAACCTCGTGCTGCAGGCGGTGCTGTTTCTGACGCTGTTCGCCGGCCTGAACTACCTCGCGCGCAACCACGCCTGGCGCTTCGATCTCACCCACTAGCGGCGGTACTCGCTTTCGCCCGAGACCCTGGCGTACCTCCACAACCTCCAGCGACCGGTGCGGATCGTCGTCACGCTGACGGAGGATTCGGACAATGCGGACATCGCGCAGGCGTTCCGCGACGTCCGCGGGCTGCTGCGGGAATACGTCTATGCGACGGAAGGGGACGAAAACCGCCGGATCACGGTGGAGTACCTCGACGTGTACCAGCGCCGCCGTGACGCCGACCAGCTCGGGATTTCCGACCCGAACCGGGTCGTGCTGATCTGCGGTGACCGCCGCCGCATGGTCATGCCGGCGGACCTGTACCGCGTCCGGAACCGCCAGACCAGTGCTTTCCAGGGCGAGCAGGCGATCACGTCCGCGATCCTGGACGTGTCGAATCCCGAGAAGAAGAAGATCTATTTCATCTCCGGCCATGGCGAGCTGAGCCCGGACGACGTCGACCCGGTGCGCGGACTTTCCGAGCTGAAGAACGTGCTGGAGCAGCGAAATTTCGACGTGGACTCGGTCAAGCTCAGCTACACGCACCAGGTGCCGGCCGATGCCTCGCTGCTCGTCGCCGTCTGGCCGCGCGGCCGGTTCGAACCGCTCGAGCAGGAGCTGCTGCGCCAGTACCTGGCCGCGGGCGCCGGCCGGCTGATCCTGCTGCTCGCCCCGGGCGAGCCGCACGGGCCTCGAGGACCTGCTGCTCGACTGGGGCATTCTGGTCGACGACGACGTGATCTACGACACGAGCAACGAGAACATGACCGAGGAGGGCGACCTGCTGCTCCGGTTCCTGACCCCGCACCCGATCACGCAGACGCTGATCGATTACCGGCTCCAGCCGCGGATCGGCCCGGCCCGGAGCATCCGTCCGGACCCGACGCGCTCGATCGCGAACGGCCTGACGGTGACGACGCTGGCCGCGACCTCGACCACCGCGTGGGGCGAGGTGAGCTACCGGCTGCACACCGCCCCCGAATACACGCCGGGCGTCGACATCCGGCCGATACCCGGCATGGAGCCGCCCGACCGGCTGGGCGTCGTCGTCGCGTCGGAGCGGGTCTCGGTTCGCGACAACCTGCCCTTCAGCGTCCGCGGCGGCCGCGTGGTCGTCTTCGGCACCGGCGACCTGATCGCGAACAACCGGATCACCCTGGCGGAAAACCAGAACTTCTTCCTCGGGGCGGTGAAGTGGACCGTCGACCGCGACTCGCAATTCAACATTCCCGCCCGACCGGTCGAGCGGTTCCAGCTGTCGCTCAGCGCCAGCGAGCTCACCCGGCTGCGCTACAGCCTGCTGCTGGCGCTTCCCGGAGTGGCCGCGGTGCTCGGGCTGCTCGTCTACTGGGCCCGGCGGACGTGACGCGTTCCGCGGCCGCGCCGAATCCAGCATGAAGCCAGCAGCCCGCGGACCGCTCCTTCGCCTCCGGCGCTTCTTCCTTCAGTCGGCCGCGTTCCTCCTGCATCGTTCCTCCTGCCTGCTGCCCTAGCGGCGTTCCCATGCGCACCAAAGTCACGCTTGTCCTCCTGTTCCTGAACGTCGCGCTGTTCTTCTTCATCTTTCGTTTCGAACGGCGCTGGCGCACCGAGGACAGCTGGAAGGAGGCGCGACGCCGCGTGCTCGGCGCGGAGGCGGCGGACATCCGCACGCTGGAGATCGCCGGGGCCGGCCGCCCCACCCTGACGCTCGCCAAGCGCGGCGACACCTGGTTCATCACCAAGCCGCTGGAGTGGCCCGCCAATCCGAACGCCGTCAGCCGGATCGTCAACGAACTCCAGTTCCTCGAGCACGAGACCAGCTTCTACGTGCGGGACCTGGCCAGGAACGGCCAGTCGATCGCCGATTACGGACTCGACCAGCCCAAGCTCACCGTCTCCTTCAGTTCGGGCCTGAACGGCACCGATGCGACCGGCCCCGTCACCGTCCTGCGACTGGGTTCGGCCACGCCCGATGGTGTCCGGCAGTACATGCTCTCCCCGAGCGGAGAGCGGATCCACGTCATCGGGCAGAGTCTGGCGCGCAGTCTCGCGCTGAGTTTCGACGAACTGCACGCGAACACGATCTTCACCATCCCGGTCTTCGAGGCGCGCTCGCTCAACCTGCAGACGGCGGCGCCGGCCAGCCTGCGGATCCGGCTGCGCCGGGACGGCAGCCAGTGGACCTTCGAGACGCCGATCATCGCCCGCGCGAGCAAGAACGCGACCGAACTGGCGATCAATGCGCTCAACGCCCTGCGGGTGAAGAATTTCGTCGGGCCAAACGGCCCGTCCACGCTGCCGGCCGAGAAGCCGCTGCGCATCAGCCTCGAGGGGAACAACCGCCGGGAAACGCTGATCCGGGGCGACGAGGTCCCGCATGGGTCCGGCACGCCGGGCGTCGATCGCGAATACTACGCGCAGCTCGAAGGCCGCGGCGCGCTGTTCACCGTGCTGATGCCGGACAAGCTGACCGAGCAGCTGGATGGCGCGCAGGAGACGCTGCGGGAAACGCGGCTGCTCGACTTCAGCGCGCGGGCCGTGACCGCCATCACCCTCACCGCGCCGAACCAGCCGCCCCTGACGCTGCAGCGGCTCGAAACCGGCGACCAGTCCGACGCCACCGCCGCGTGGCAGATCGTGCTGCGCGGCGATGGCGCGCAGGGGCCGCAAACGCTGCCCGCCGACCGTGCGGCCGTCGCGCGGCTGCTCGACCAGCTGGCCCTGCTGTCCGCGCGAAAATTCCAGAGCGATGCCCCGCGCGACGCGGATCTGGAAAGCTGGGGTTTCAACCGTCCGGAGCGCGAGGTCGTCCTGAGCATTTCCGGGGGGCAGCCCGTCGATCTGCAGATCGGACTGGGGCCCCAGCACGATGCCCTCGCCTACGCCCGCCTCGTCAACAGCGCCGCGTCGGTCTACGCGGTCGACCCGGCGATCCTGCGGGAAACTCCGGTCGTGCCCCGCGCCTGGCGCGAGCGCCTGCTCCGCGAGCTGCCCGCCGGCGCCCGGATCACCGCGGTCAAGCTCACCGACCTCGTGGGCAACCAGGTGCTGTTCGACACCCCGATCGACGCGAACGGCCGGCCCGCCGAGTCCGTTCGCAACGGGCCCGCCGTCAAAACCCTGCTCGACCAGCTGCGTACGCTCCGGGCGAAGGAGTTCGTGCTGGATCAGTTCGTCGACCGCGTGACCGTGGCCGGCGAGGAACGGCCGTGGCGGTACCGGCTCGAGACCACGATGACTCTCACCGGCGGCGCGGGCCAGCAGACCAGCACGAGCGTGCTGCTGCTGGCTCCCCGCACCGGCGGCGATCTCCAGCTCGCCGGCTCGCCCGGCAACGAATTCAACGCGGTCTTCGCGATCGAACAGCCGCTGCTGGACGCGCTCTGGACACTGACCGAGGGGCCGCGCGATCCGGGTCCGCCCGCCGTTCCGCCCCCGGCGGTGAAAACCGCGGACGCCACGGCCCGGCCGGGGCCGCCGCAATGAAGGCGCCCGGAGAATCGCGCTGACATGCCCTTCCGGTCCACGCCTCTGTGGAACGTGGCGCGCTTTTGCGGCGACGCCGTGCTCACCCTGGGCTGCTGGTTCGTGTGGCTCGCCCTGGGGCTGCTGCTCGTGCTGCAGATCGTCGTCACGGTCAACCGCGAGTTTCAGGTCCCCCGGCCGCTGCTGCAGGCGATCGAGGAGCGCTTCGCCGCGTCCCAGGTCGAGGCCCGCTTTGGCCGCACGCTGCTGGATCCGACCGGCGGAGTGCTGTTGCAGGATGTGCGGCTTTCCCTCCCGCAGTTCACCGAGCCGGTCATCGTCATCCGGGCCGTATACGTCGAGCTCGAACCCTGGCCGCTGCTGCTCGGCCGGGTCGAAGCGCGGCGGGTGCACGCCACCGGCGTGAAGCTCTTCACGCCGGCCATGCTCTCGCCCTCCGGCCGCAGCGAGGAGCAGCTGAGCGACCTCGAATTCGACGTGGACACGGGCGACCAGCGGCTGGACCTGCACTACCTGACTGCGCGGCTCGCCGGCGTGTCGATTGCGGCCCACGGCGGGTTGCAGCTGCCCCGGCGGGAGCCGACGGGGCCGATTTCACCCGTTCCCCTGCTGGAAAACATCGCGCGGCACTACGTCGCCTTCACGCGCCAGCTCCTGCAGGTCGCGCAGCTGCTGCAGGCCGTCGGCGGGCCGCAGCTGGAGGTTTCGCTGGCGCCATCGGCCGCCCGGTCCGCGGTTGCGGCGGTGACGCTCGTCGCCCGCAGCGTCGATCTGCCGGGCGCTCGCGGCCTGCACGCCCGCGAACTCCGGCTCGAAACGCAGGTGCCGCTGACCGGTGCCGCCGCCGCGACGGTTCCGTTCACGCTCACCGCCGCCGACGCCGCCGTGGCCGGCGCGGAGGCGCACGGCATCCAGCTTCGCGGCGCGGGTCGGTTTTCCCCCGGCCGGCTGCATTTCCAGCCGCAGCAGGTCGACGTCGCCGTCGAGCGCGCCGCCGCCCGCGGTTTCGGCGCGGGCCCGGTCGCGGGCCATTTCGAACTCGGCGCGTTCCCGCGCGTCGTGGGGCGGCTGATGGCCGAGTACGAGGGTGCCCCGCTTTTCGCCCAGGGTGGCGCGGACGTGACCGCCGGCACCGCCGCCGCGCACGTCGAGGGCCGGGTTTCGCCCGTCCTGCTCACGCCGCTCGGCGCCATGCTGCACCGCGACGTGCGGCGGTTCGTCGATTTCGGCGAACCGGTCGACGTCGACGTGGACGCCACGTTCGGCGCCGGCTGGAAATTCACCGGTCTCGCCGGCCACGTCGCCGCCACGAAGATACACGCATACCACGTGGAGATGGATGCCGTGAGCGGCGAAATCACGTTCGATGGCCGGCATTTCACCGCCCGCCACGCCTACGCGACGATCGGCCCGAACCTGGCGCGCGGCAGCTTCGAGCAGGATCTCCAGACCCAGGAGTTCCGGTTTCTGCTCGAAGGACGGCTCCGCCCGCTCGACATCGGCGGATGGTTCCACAGCTGGTGGCCGGAGTTCTTCGAGCATTTCGAATTTCCCTCCGCCCCCCCCGACGCGAGCGTCGACGTCGCCGGCCGGTGGAAGGCGGGAGAGGAGACGACGGTTTTCCTTTACGCCCAAAGCGGCGCGCCCGTGATTCGCGGGGCCAAGCTCGACTACGCCCGGACGCTGATGTTCATCCGTCCGAACTTCATCGACGCGCTCGAGCTCTACGGCACGCGGGATGGCGGGGAGGTGCGGGGCACGTTCACCCTCGTGCACGAGCTCGGGTCACCGATGCTCGCCTCGTCGAACCTGTCGTTCGCGTTCGTTTCATCGATCGACCTCGCGACCGGGGAGAAACTGCTCGGGCCCGCGGTGGCGGCCCAGCTGCAGCCGTTCGCCTTCGAGCACCCGCCCCGGGTCGACGTCACCGGGCGGCTGCAGGGTGACGCCGCCGCGGCAGACGCGGAGCCGGGCGCCGGACCGGGGCATCGTTCGATCCGGATCGAAGCACACTCCGCCGGAGCGTTCACGGCCTACGGTCTTTCGGGTACCGGGCTGAAGTTCGAGGCGAAACTGACCGACGACGATGTCGCCGTCCCCCATTTCAAGGCGGGCATCGCCGGGGGAGCGGTCTCCGGGCAGGCGCGGGTCTGGGGACCACCGGCCGCGCGCCGGCTCGGCTTCGACGCTTACGTCAAGGGCGCCAGTCTCGCCGACGCGATCACCGTGGCGGCGGATTACGTTGCGCGGCGGCATGGCGCAAAGCGCGCCGCCGCCGAGGAATTCCTCACCGGTCGGAACAACGCGAAACTCGATGTCGCCCTCTCCGCGGAGGGATTGCTGGCGGACCCCTACACCTTCCAGGGGTCCGGCAATGCATCGCTCGCCGGCACCGAGCTTGGCGAGGTACGCCTGCTGGGGTTGCTCTCGGAACTGCTGAATTTCACCGCGCTGCGCTTCACGGGCGCCCGCGCCGATTTCAAGCTGCAAGGCGATCGCATCGTGTTTCCGTCGGTGAACGTCACCGGCGCAAACTCGGCAATTCACGCCCACGGCGACTACTCGCTCCAGCGCCACGCGCTCGATTTCAACGCCCGTGTCTACCCGTTCGAGGAAAGCAAATCGTTCTTCCAAAGTATCATGGGGGCGGTGCTCACGCCGGTTTCCGCGGTCCTCGAGGTGAAGCTGACCGGCGCGCTCGACCAGCCGAAATGGGCATTCGTGATCGGACCCACGAACCTGCTGAACTCACTCTCGCAGCCGGCGCCGAGCCGGGTGCCCTATCGAATGGCTGAGACCGCGCCCACACCCGAACCCGAAACCCGGCCTGTGCCAGCGAAAACAAATTGAAGCCGGATCGCCCGCTCGCTTATGTAGGGTAAACCCCTCAATGCCGCCGTTACCCACATTGCCGCGGCGTTCCTGGTTGGAGCGCGCTTCCGACGCGATTGCGATTTCGCTGATTGCGATCGGAGTGGCCGTGCTGGCCGGCTGGTGGCTCCACGCCGAGGTGTTCCTGCAACCCTTCGCGTCGCTCGCCACGATGAAGGCGAACGAGGCGGCGTGCGTCCTTCTGCTCGGCTTCGTGATGATCGGCGTCAACCGCGAATGGGCCGCCATGACGTGGCTCGCGGTCGTTCCCGCAACGGTCGCCGTCCTCTCGCTGCTCGAAACGGTGCTGCACCTCGATCTCCACATCGACGAGTTGCTCGTGCTCGAACACAACCCGATCGAGACCGCGCACCCCGGGCGGATGTCGGCGATGTCGGCGTGCGCCCTCGCATTGGCGTCGATCGTGCTCGCCTCGCGCGCGCTGAACGGCCGCTCCCGGCTGCGGCTCCTCTCCGAGGCCTCGATCGCTTCGATCATCGCCTCCGCCGGCTTCTCGACGCTGATGGGCTACGCGGTCAGTCTGCCCGCGGTCTATCACTGGGGAACGCACAGTGCGACCGCGCCCTTCACCGCCTTCGCGCTCTTCCTGCTCGGCCTCGGACTGCTGGTCGTGGCCTGGCGCGAATCCCTGAAATCGGAGGGCGGGCCGCCCGCGTGGTCGCCCATGCCGGCCGTGGTCGGATGCCTCACGCTGACGATCATCCTGTGGATCGGCCTGCGCGAACGCGAGGTCGCGTACCTGAGCGCGAAGACGCAGACGTCGATGGACACGCTGGCGACGACGATCAGCTCCGATTTCGACCGTCAGGCGGCGATGATCGAGCGGCTGGCGCGAAAATGGGGAACCCTCGCGCCGGGATCCGCCCCGGTGTGGGACGCCGACGTCCGCGCGCTCTGGGAGGATGCCCGGGCCGCCGGCTGCGTTTCGATCGCGGTGGTCAGCCCCGCGCTGCGCACGGTCTGGGTCTACCCCGCCGCGGGGAACGAGGGCCTGCTCGACTACGATCATGGCGCCGGGATCGACGTCACCCGGATGGACGCCGCCGCGCCGACCGACCCCGAAACCCAGGGGCGGCGCGTCCGCCGCGCCGCGATCAATGCCGCCGGCATGGCGCTCGGCCCCGCGATTTCCGGCACGCTGGAACTGGATGGCCGCGGCAAGGGCGTGGTCATCTACTCTCCGGGCAGCGGCCGGCCGCCTGGCTTTGTCGCGGGGGAGTTTCTCTACCGCCAGTTCTTCAACAACGTCATTCTCGATCGGAAGCTCGCCGCCGATTACCGGATCCAGATCACGATCGGGGGCGACCTGGTGTACGACTCGTCGGCCGGGGCGCCCGACGTCGCCGATGCCCAGCTCACGATCGAACGCACGTATCCGAACATCTTCAACCGTCGCGTGCGGCTGTCCCTGACCCCCTCGGCCGAATCCCTCGAACACGAACGCCGGTTCCTGCCGGAGCTTGCGCTTGGCGCCGGCTTCGGCATCACCCTGCTGCTCGGGCTGAGCGTGCACCTCGCGCGGAGCGCCCGCGCCGGCCAGCGCGCGGCCGAGCAGTCGAACAGGAAGCTGCACGCCGAGAACGAGGAGCGCCGGCGGATCGAGGCCCGGCTGAAGATCTCGGACGAGCGGTTGCGGCTCGCCCTCGACTCGACCCAGATCGGCATTTTCGAGTGGAGCGTGCCGACCGGGCACGTCTACTACAGCCCCGGACTGTGGGGCGATGCTCGGATACGAGCACGGCCGCATGGCCGCCACCCTCGACTCCTGGCAGACGCTGATCCATCCCGAGGATCTGCCGTTGTACCGGCGGCGCGTCGAGTCGCAGCTCAACGGCATCGCCTCGTTCATCGAACCCGAATACCGCGTCCGCGCCCACACCGGTGAGTGGCGCTGGGTCTACATCCGGTCGAAGACGGTCGCGTCGAGCACGAAGGGCCGGCCGACGCGGATCATCGGCACGGTGCAGGACATCACCGCGCGGCGCGAATCCGAACAGGCCCTGCGCGAGAGCCAGGCCGAGGCGCGCAAGCTTTCGCTCGTCGCCGCGAAGACCGACAATCCCGTGCATCATCGCCTCCCCCGCCGGCCAGATCGAGTGGGTGAACAGCGCTTTCACGCCGGGTGATGGAATACGCGCTCGACGAGGTGGTCGGCACGCAGCCCGGCCGACTTCATGCAGGGACCCGGAACCGATCTGGCCGTCCTCGGACAAATCCGCGCCGCGATGCGGGACGGCCACGGCGTCTCGACCGACGTCGTCACGTTCTCCAAGTCCGGCCGCAAATATCACCTCCACCTGGAGCTTCAGGCCGATCCGCAACGAGGCCGGACAGCTGCGAGAACTTCATCGCGATCGAGAACGACATCACCGCGCGGGTCGAAACCGAGCAGCCAGCTGCGCCGGGCCAAGTCCGAGGCCGACGCCGCCTCGCGCGCCAAGAGCGAATTCCTGGCCTCGATGTCGCACGAGATCCGCACGCCGATGAACGGCGTCATCGGCATGACCAGCCTCCTGATGGAGACATCGCTGACCGGCGAGCAGCGCGACTTCGTCAACACGATCCGCACCTCCGGCGAGGCGCTGCTGACGATCATCAACGACATCCTCGACTTTTCGAAGATCGAGTCCGGCAAGATGGAGCTGGAACACATGCCCTTCGACCTGGCGCTCTGCGTCGAGGAGGCCCTGGATCTCTTCGCCCTGCAGGCCGCCGCCAAGGGCCTGGAAATCAGCTATCACATCGAGCGCGGCGTGCCGCCGTGGATCATCGGCGACATCACCCGCCTGCGCCAGATGATCGTCAACCTCGTCAACAACGCGATCAAGTTCACCTCGGCCGGCAGCATCGCGATCGAGATCCGCGGACTGGCCGCGGACCTCCGGGCGACGGGCCGCGGCGCCTGCTCGAGATCACGATCCGCGACACCGGCATCGGCATTCCCGCCCGAGCGGCTGGACCGGCTGTTCAAGGCCTTCAGCCAGGTGGATTCGTCCACGACCCGGAAATACGGCGGCACCGGCCTCGGCCTCGCGATTTCCCAGCGGCTTTGCCAGCTCCTGGGCGGAAGCATCCGCGTGGAAAGCAAGGTCGGCGCCGGGTCGGCCTTCATCTTCACGATCGCGACGGAGGCCGCCGTCGTCTCGTCCGACAGCACTCCGCCGCAGGGTCTGGGCTCGTTGAAGGGCGGCGTGGTGCTGTGCGTCGAGGATCACCCGGTCACCCAGCGCCGCCTCGCCACGCTGTTCGAGTCGCTGGGCGCCGTCTGCCGCACCGCGCCCAACGCTTTCGCCGCGGCCGCCCTCGTCTCTTCGCTCGAGAGTCCGCCCCGGCTGGTCGTGATCGACGCGGATGAAACGGACGGCATCGGCTCACCCGAGGCGCTGCTGCAGGTGAACGCGCCGCGGTTGCTGATGCTGCCGTTCGGACAGACCGCTCCGTCCGGCGTCGCGGCCGACCGGCAGCCGGTGGCCAGCATTTTCAAGCCGTTCAAGACGGCCTCGTTCCTGCACACCGTCGGCGCACTGCTCAACCCGGCGGTCCGCGCCGCCGGCACCGCGGACCTGGTGACGGCCCCCGGCCGCCGGCTCGCCGAGGAATTTCCGCTCGAGGTGCTCCTCGCCGAGGACAACACCGTCAACCAGAAGGTCGCCCTGCGTTTCCTCGAACGACTCGGGTACCGCGCCGATGCGGTCAGCAACGGCATCGAGGCCGTGGCCACGCTCCAGTCGCGCCGCTTCGATCTGGTCCTGATGGATCTCCAGATGCCGGAGATGGACGGGCTCGAGGCCAGCCGGCAGATCCGCGCCCGCATCCCGTCGGAGCGGCAGCCGAAGATCGTCGCCCTGACCGCCAACGCGATGCAGGGCGACCGCGAGCGCTGCCTCGCGGCCGGGATGGACGACTACATTTCGAAGCCCGTGAAACTGCACGAGATCGAGGCGGTCGTGCGGCGGCTCTTTGGCTCCGTCGACCGGCGGGGGAAGCCCGATCCGCTGGAGAGTTGAGGAACGCCGGCGGGGGCTGGCCACCCGCGGGCATCAGTTCCCGGGCCGCAGCCGCGACCTCAACTCCGCGATTTCCCCCCGGCGCGCCGGATCCGCGCTCCGGTCGTGTTCCTCGAACGGGTCCTCGGCCAGGTCGAAGAACAGCCAGGGTGATCCGTCGGACCGGCAGACGAGCTTGCGGGTGCGCGTGCGGATTCCCCGCCAGGCGCGATCGCACTGATGCGGCAGGGGAACGACCGAGGGCATGGAAATCTCGCGCCCGCTCCCGTCGGCGGCGACCGGGCGGCCATCGGCCCAGGCCAGCGTCCACGCCGGCAGGTCCAGCAGCGAAACCACCTCCGCTGCGCGCCCGGCCGCCGCGGAGGCAACCCCGGCGGGCAGCGCCACGATCAGCGGCACGCGAATGCTTTCCTCGTACGGCCAGCCCTTGCGGAACAATCCGTGCGCCCCGTGCATGTCCCCGTGAACCGACGTGAACACGACCACCGGGTCGGCTCCGTCCAGCCCGTCGAGCAGCCGGCCGATCGCCCGGTCGGTCGCCTCGAGATGGGCGTGATAGCCGGCGAGTTCGGCCCGGGCGCGGGCCTCGATGTCGCCGCCCCGGGGAACGTTGGGCGCGAGCACGATGTCCGCCGGATCGCGCCGCGGCACGTCGGCGCTCGGCGCCGCGTAGGGCGGATGGGGCGGCTCGAGGCTGACCACGCAGAACCAGGGCGGCCGTTCGCCCGCCGGTCCGGCGGCCCGGCACCACGCCGCCGCCCGCCCGGCCACCACGTCGCTCTGGTATCCGCGAAACTGACGCGGCTCGGGGAGTTCCGTGCCGTGCAGCCACGGATCGTTGAGCAGGAACCCGCTCTCGAACCCCTCCCAGTGCGCGAATCCCCCGCGCCGCCCGGCGGGCACGACCATGCGCGCATGGACCTCGCCGACCAGGGGCGCCGACCGGTCGCGCACGGACAGGTGCCACTTGCCGAACCACGCGGTCCGGTACCCGCGATCGTTCAGGGCGTCCGCCAGCGTGCGCCGGCCGGCCGGCAGCGGGTCGAAATATTCCGCGACTCCGTTTTCCGGTGACGTCTGACCGGTCAGCAACGCGGCGCGCGCGAACGGGCCGAACGGGTGCGGAGTCACCGCCGCCACGTGATGGATACCCCGGCCGGCCAGCGCATCGATCCGGGGCGTCCGGGCGTTCGGATCCCCGGCGCAGCCCAGGGCCTGGCCCCGCCACTGCGTCGTCACGATCCAGAGAAGGTCGGGCTTTCGCGGCATCCGGGGCAGCCTACCGGCGGCCGGGGCGGCCTCGATCGTTTTTTCGACCACGCCGGGCGATTTGCCCCGGGCCCGACGCCGCTCATCTTGGCGCCGGTGAAAGCAACCGCTCCGCTGCAGGCCCGCTGGTGGCAGTGGCCCACGATCCTGTCGCTGGACGCGCCCGCCGTCTCGCTGGCCTGGCAGTGGATGCTGGCGCAGGCGGCGCAGGTGCGCCTGGCCTGGCCCGCGGCGGCCGTCCTCGGGGCCTCCGTCTGGCTGGCCTATGCCGCCGACCGCTGGATCGAAGGCTGCCGGCTCCCGCCGGCGGAGACGGTGACTGTGCGCCATCGGTTCTATCAGCGCCACCGGCTGCCGGTCGCGATCGTGTGGACGCTCGTCTTTTTCGGCGACCTCGCGATCGCGGCCACCCGGCTCCGGCCCGCGGAAGTGACCGCCGGGCTGCTGCTGCTCGGCCCCGTGGTCGCCTACCTGCTGTCCCACCAGCTGCTGCATCGGGATCGAAGCTGGCGCGTGCCGAAGGAACTCTGCGTGGCCGCGCTGCTCGGTGGTGGCGTGGCCGTGTTCATCGTCGCCCAGCCGGGGGCGGCGCTCGGCCGTCTCGCCCTTCCGCTCGCGCTGTTTGCCTTCCTCTGTCTGGCGAACTGCGCGCTGATTTCGACCTGGGAGCAGGAGGTCGACGCGATCCAGGGACAGTCCTCCCTCGCCCGGCAGTTTCGCCGTGGCGGCTCGATCGGGCGGACGCTGCCGGGGATGCTGGCGCTGGTGTCCGCGGCGGTGGCGGCGGTCGAATCGGGGCACGCGGGAACCGCGGCTTGGTGCGCGCTGGCCGCCAGCGGGCTGCTCGCCGGCGTCGACGCGCTGGAGCCCCGCGCCGGCCGCCAGCTGGCGCGCGTCCTGGCCGACATCGCGCTGCTGACCCCGCTGCTGCCGCTGCTCGGGCGCGGCCTGCGCCCATGACGCCGGCGGCGGGGAGCTTCGACCGGCTGGCGCGGTGGTACCGGCTCCTGGAGCTGCTGGCGTTCGGGCTCGACCTCGAGCGGGCCCGCTTCGCCCTGCTGGACCGGCTGGGCGGCTGCCGCTCGATCCTGGTGGCCGGCGAAGGCGATGGCCGCTGTCTCGCGCGGCTGGCGCGGATCGCGCCGGCCGCGCGGATCGACTGCCTCGATGCCAGCGGTGCCATGCTCGCCCGGGCCCGCGCCCGGATCGCCGCCGCTTCCGCGCGACCGGGCGTCCGGTTCATCCAGGCGGACGCGGCGACGGTGCCGCTCGGGCGGCGTTCCTACGACGCGGTCGTGACGCTGTTCTTCCTCGACTGCTTCGACGAGCCCGGGGCCGCAGCGGTCGTCCGCCGCTTCAGCCGGGCGCTGCGCGAGTCCGCGCTCTGGCTCCACGCCGACTTCGCGGTGCCGGCCGGCCGGCTGGCCGGCTGGCGCGCCCGCGCCTGGCTGCGGCTCCTGTATGCGTTTTTTGGCGCCACCACCGGCGTCCGGGCGCGGCGGCTGCCGCCCGCGGAGGGACTGATCGGCCGCGCCGGGTTTTCGCCGGTGGCGACCCGCACGCGCCAGGCCGGGCTGTTGCGCTCCGTCCTGTTCCGGCGCTGAGCCGCGGCCGCGGCGCGGGTCACTGCAGTTTCAGCGGCAGCGAAAACACCCGCGCGTACAGCTCGTTCAGCACCGTGCTGGTGTGCCGCGGCCCGAGATTGTCGCCGGCCGGCAGCGTGCGCGACACGACGAAATTGTTCACCACCGCGCAGTAGTCGCTGTTCACCATGATCCCGAGCAGTTCGCCCGTCTTGCTCAGCACCAGGTCACCCCGGGATGGCGCAAAGTCGCCGAACAGCCGCTTGAAAAACCGGTTGTCGACACGCACGTAGCCGGGCTGCGACGCGTCGAGCTTGAAGCCGACCTCGCCGTAGCCCTTGCCGTTGCCGCTGACGAGCACGGCCTCGGGGAATTTGAACGGATCCAGCGCCGTCTGGTACACCTTCACGCCCAGCCCGCTGGCCTGGTCGGCGTCGAGCGGCAGCACGACCACCCGCGGGTCGACGGAGAGAAACTCGAGCTGGCCGGCGCGCGTGTGGTAGCTCCCGTGCGAGAGATCGACGGAAATCCTGTTCCAGTCGGCGCTCGTCTCGGTCAGCGGGAAGGGTGTGTCCGACAGATGCAGCAGCGCGTAGACCCGCTGGCCGTCGGTCACCAGAATGGTCTGCGCCGTGGTCTCCCGCGTCGCCTGGCCGAACAAGCCCGGGCGCACGCCGGTGAACCTCGTCTCGACGCGGTTCTCGAGAAAGGTGTTGAAGAGCACGTTCGCATTGATGGGACGATTTTCCCGGATCTCTTTCGTGAGCTGCCCGGAATTCTGCGCCAGTTCGCCGACGCCATGCGCCAGCTGCGTCGTCGCCTCCTGGACCTTGAGCCGCTCCTGCCGCTCGGCCACGACCTGGCCCTTCAGCGTTTCGGCCGTGTCCTGGAGCAGCTTGTTCTCCTGCTCGGCCACCTTCACCGCGACGGTGAGGCCCTCGATCCGCTGCCGCGCCTCCGCCTGCGACTTCTCGTAGCCGGCCAGCTGCTCCTTCTGCCGCTCGGCCTCGGCACGACGCTGGTCCAGCTCCCGCTGGAGCCGTGCCACCTCCTCGCGCGTCACCGAGGCATCCTGGGTGGCGGCGACGACCTTCGCGTTCAGCTCGCCCGCGGTTTGCCGCGTGTTCGCGAGGGCCGACGCCAGCTTCGCCCGCTCCGCCTCCAGCTCGCTGACGCTCTTTTCGCGCGTGCTGAGCGAGGACTGGAGCGTCGACAGCTTCTGCGCGAGCTGCTGGCGCGTCGCCTGTTCGTCCTGCAGCGACGCCCTCATCGCCGCGACCAGATCCTGGTCCTTGGTCACCGCGTTGGCGCCCATCTCCGGCACCGGCGGCCGTTTCACCGGCGACGGCACCGCCTTCTCCCACCGCGTCAAGGCGAGGAGGTTCAGCAGCAGAAAATCGCAGAGAATGAGCAGAAGGGTCTTGTTCATGGGGCGATCGTTGCCGTGCCGGGATTGCCGCCAGCGAACGCCGGCGTCACGACCTGGCTGTCCAGGATCAGCTGCCGCTTGTACGGCCGGACATTCCGGATCTTGACGATCGCGACGCAGGTGATGCCGAACAGGTTCGACGAATAGGCGGCGAGCAGGTTCGGCTCGATCACCCCAAGCACCTGCAGCACGAGAGCTGTCGCCGTGCCTCCGATACCGACGTACAGGCCGCCGTCGAAGAGGTTCTCCTCGTTCTCCATCAGCCGGAGCTTCAGCATCGGAGACGCCGAGGAGCGCGCGATCTCGCGGATCTTGAGCAGACAGGTGAAATACATGGCGACTTGCAGGGCGGCAAAGAAGCCGATCGAGAGCAGCGTAGAGGCATCCATGGTGCGAATGGTTCTGTCGGAGGATTGAGCGGGTTGGGCGGAGTTCGTGACCAGCGCCGGCAGGACCAGCCGGACGCGGTACTCGGAAAGGGGGGCGGCCCTCAGCAGGAAGGGCTCGGTGGCGAGAATCAGGAGGCCGGCGAAGAGGACCGCCAGCGCTCCGCTGCGGATCCGCGGTGCGCCGACGCCGACCGGGGCCGGGGCGACGATCCACCAGTCGAGTCCGCGAAAGACGAGAAACGCGCCGAAAAGATAGCCGAGGTATTTGACCGCGAGCATGATTCTCGGGTGGAGCAGCACGAGCGACGCCGCCGTGCCGATGCTCGAGCTCATCGAACGGTTCACCGGGACCTGGCGCAGCATCAGGAGGCTGACCGCTCCCTGACCGTCGGAGAGCGCCAGCCGCAGGTCATCGAGCCCGGTTTTCCCATATTGCAGGAGGTACCCGGCGACCCGATCGGCCGAACCCGAGAAGAGCGCGGCGACGTAGATCAGCGGAAACTGTTGCGGGGCGACGCGCGCCAGGTGCGCGTACTCGCCCACGGTCTTGCGGTCCTCCGTGTGGTGCAGCAGTTCCGCCAGCTGGGCCCAGTCGAGCCGCCGGGCGAGCGAAAGCAGGTCGAGGTAAAAGCCCTCGAGATCGCCCAGATCCCGTCGGGCCACGGCAACGTCGGCCAGACCGCGGACCTCGCGCTGCAGCGCCGGCGACAAGTGCTCGCCCTGATAGAGCAGAGCGGTCAGCAGGATCATCGCATCGAGCGGCTGCCCTCCGGGTTGCGACACGGGGATGAACCGCCCCGTCGCGGTCAGATCGCGCGTTCGCAGCAGCGACTGGACGCCGAGCGAGCGCGAGTTGGACAGATAGGCGTAGAGCGACGTGCGCGCCTTTTCCGGCAGGAAGAACGTGAGCACGGGAGTGCTGCTGGTCCGCCCCTTGTTCTCCCGCAGGTTGAACAGCGGATCCAGGAACGGATCCCAGCCGCCCCAGGCGACCATCTCCGGCTGGTGCGCCGCCAGTTCCTTCCAGGCCTGCTCGAGCTTCGGCGTGCCCGGGTCGTGTACTGCCCGGGCCGCATCCAGCACCAGCGACGCCGGACCGATCTTCTCGGACTCGACCAACTGGCGCCCGAAAAGGGAGAGCGAGGGCGTGTCAACGCCCGCCTCGCGCAAGAGCGCCGGGCTCACGGACTTGATGTTCACCGGCAGCGTCCACGCAACCGCCGCCAGCACCAACCCGCCAAGCACGAGCGCGGGCCCGAGGGCCGGGCTTCTGACGCGAACGGTTGAGGCGCTCATGGAATTCTAGTATTGGTTTGCGGGAGGCAATTCGCAAACCCACGCTCTTCCTAACGACCGATGTCCCTGCCAATTGTTCAATACAACGATCCCGTCTTGCGACGTAAGGGTGAGAAAATCACCAGCTTCGACGATTCGCTGGCGCGTCTTGCGTCCGAGATGCACGCCGCGATGCGGCTGGCCGGCGGCGTCGGTCTGGCGGCACAGCAGATCGGCCGGGCGATTCAGTTTTGCGTGGTGGATCTGCGGGCCGCCGAACGGGATTTCGCGTGGAAGCTCGACGGCGCCAGCCCGCCCCTCGAACTCTTCATGCCCATGGCCATCGCCAATCCGACGGTCACGAAAGTGCGCGGCACGGACGACTATGTGGCGGACGAGGGCTGTCTTTCGTTTCCCGGGATCCGGGGTGACGTGGCGCGGCCGGACGCGATCGAGGTGAAGTACCAGGACGAGCATGGCGTCCCGCACATCCTGCGCTGCGACGGACTTTTCGCCCGGTGCGTGCAGCACGAAGTCGATCATCTGAACGGAATTCTGTTCATCGACCGAATGGAGAAAGCCGACCGACTGAAGGTCGATCCGGAGATCAAGGCGCTGGCGAAGGCCACCCGCGCCGCCGCCAAGGCCCGGTCCTGAGACGGGCGGAACCGCCATCTCCCCGCCGCCCTCCCCCCGGGGACTCCCACATCCTTCTGCTCCGATGCCCGTGCAGTCGCCGAAGTCGGACGGAATGAACTACGCTCCACAGGGCGTGCCGCGCCCGGTCGTGGCGCCGGGCGAGTTCGGGTTTGCCGCCGCCTACCTGGACCACGGGCACATCCACGGGCAGTGCAACGGGTTGATCGAGGCCGGCGCGCAGCTTCGATGGGTCTACGATCCGGATCCCTCCCGGCTCGAGGCGTTCCGCGCCCGATTTCCGCAGGCGGCCGGCGCGCGTTCGTTCGACGAGATTCTCGCCGACCCCGCCGTGCGCCTCGTCGCGGCCGCGGCCGTGCCCGACGAGCGGTGTGCGATCGGGCTGCGGGTGCTCGCGGCGGGCAAGGACTATTTCACCGACAAGGCCCCGTTCACCACGCTCGAGCAGCTCGAGCGGGCGCGGCACGCGGTCGCGGCCACGGGCCGCAAGTACATGGTCTACTACAGCGAGAGGCTGCACGTGGAGGCGGCGATGCACGCGGGAGATCTGATCGCCGGCGGCGCCATCGGCCGGGTCGTCCAGGTGCTCGGCCTGGGGCCTCACCGGCTGAACAAGGCCTCGCGCCCCGCGTGGTTCTTCGAGCGCGCCCGCTACGGCGGGATCCTCTGCGACATCGGCAGCCACCAGTTCGAGCAGTTCCTGCATTACGCGGGTGCCGCCGACGCGACGGTGCTCCACGCCGCGGTGGGAAACTTCGCCAACCCCGATCACCCCGGGTTCGAGGATTTCGGCGAGGCCTCGCTGCGCGCGGACAACGGCGCGATGAATTACGTGCGCGTCGACTGGTTCACCCCGCCGGGGCTCGGCACCTGGGGCGACGGGCGCACCGTGATCCTCGGCACCCGCGGATACATCGAGCTCCGCAAATACATCGACGTCGCGCGTGACCCGGCGGGGGACCACGTGTACCTCGTCGACGAACAGGGCGAACACCGCTTCGACGTCGCGGGCCGCGTCGGTTTTCGTTTTTTCGGCGAGCTGATTTTGGATTGCCTGAACCGCACGGAAAAGGCCATGACCCAGGCGCACGCTTTCAAGGCCGCCGAGCTCTGCCTGCGCGCCCAGCAGGCCGCCCGCCGGCTCGACTGACCATCATGCCCCCTTCCATCTCGACCCGAACCGGTGACGACGGCACCACCAGCCTGCTGTTCGGCCAGCGCGTGCCGAAGGACCATCCGCAGATCGAGGCGGTCGGGGCGTTCGACGAGCTCAACGCGGCGCTCGGCATGGCCAAGGCGACCTGCGACGA
The DNA here is from genome assembly GCA_963705935.1 of uncultured Verrucomicrobiae bacterium. GTDB lineage: Bacteria > Verrucomicrobiota > Verrucomicrobiia > Opitutales > Opitutaceae > Opitutus. Next base: position 3,378,191 of record OY970130.1, read on the forward strand.
CGCGCCGGTGCGTTCGACGCTCGAGTCCATGCAGCGCGACCTGGTGGCGCTGATGGGGGAGCTCGCGTGCGCCGAATCCGACGCGGCGCGACACGCGGCGGCAAAGTTTGCGAAGCTCGGCGATGCCGAGCTGGCCCGGATCGACGCCGGGGTGGCGGCGCTCGAGGCGCTCTCGCTGCGCTTCGACGGCTGGGCCACGCCGGGGGCCAGCGTCCACGCGGCGGCGCTCGAACAGGCGCGCACGATCGCCCGCCGCGCCGAGCGCCGGCTGGTCGCGCTCGCAGCGCACGGACGTTCGGTGCGTCCCGTCGTGCGGCAATACGTCAACCGGCTCGCCGACCTGCTGTGGCTGATGGCGCGCCAGGCGGAGAAGAAAAACGGCGCGGCTCCGCCTTGACGGCGAAGGGGTTTCGCGCCGCGCCCGCTCACGAATGAGTTTCGCGCGGGCTTGTCAGCCCGCGTTTTTCCCCTTCATATGCGCCGCATGATCCTACCCGTCGTTCTGATCCTGGCTGCGGCCGGCTGGCGTATCGCCGCCGCGTGGGAGCCGTCGCTCGCGAATTTTGCGCCGCTGATGGCGCTGGCGTTTTGCGGAGGCGTGTACTTCCGCGATCGCCGGATGTGGCTGGTGCCCTTCGCGGCCCTGCTGCTCTCGGATCTGTACCTCGATCACTACTACGCGACGCAGTTCAGCTACCATTGGACGTTCGGGGCGGCCGGCATTCGCGCGCTGTGCTTCGTGCTGGCGCTGGGCCTCGGCTGGATGGTCTCGCAGCGCAAGAGCTGGGGCAACCTCTTCGCCGGCACGCTGGGCGGCGCGCTCGCGTTCTATCTGGTGACCAACTCGCATGCGTGGTGGTACGACCTGAGCTACGCCAAGACGGCGGCCGGCTGGTGGCAGGCGATGACCGTGGGGCATCCGCAGTATCCGCCGACGCTGCTGTTCTTCCGGAATTCGCTGGCGAGCGATCTCTTCTTCACCGGGCTCTTCGCCCTGGTGATGGAATACCGCGCGTTGCGCGCCGAGCAGCCGAGTCTGCTCCGCCGGGTCCACGCCTGAGCCGGACCTGACGATCTTTCTTTCGAGGGCGGGGCGTTGCTCCCCGCCCTTTTTGTGGGCCGACTTCGGCCTCCCTGACCGCAAGTCGGCGCCAACGCGACCGCGAAGCTGCCAGCCGCTACGAAATGGCCGACAGCCGGTTCGAACCGGCACCCCGGGCCGGCTGTTGCCCTGCTCCGGCTAAAGGAGGTCCGCCGCAAGTTCGGCGAGCCGCGACCGCTCGCCCTTGATCAGCTTCACGTGGGCGGCGATCGACTGGCCCTTCATTCGATTGTGGCAGTAGACCAGCCCGTTGCTGCGGGAATCCACGTACGGATTGTCGATCTGCGCGGGATCGCCGATCAGCACGATCTTCGATCCCTCCGAGATGCGCGTGATCACGGTCTTGACCTCATGGGGCGTCAGCTGCTGGGCCTCGTCCAGGATGAAGAACCGGCGCGCGATCGACCGGCCACGAATGAACGCGAGCGCCTCGATTTCCACGATGCCGCTGCGCAGGAGCCGCTCGTATGGCTTGACCGGCAGGCCGGAACCGTAGCCGCCGGAATGGCTCGCGTGGACCGGCTGTGACGAAACCAGGCCGGCCAGCAGCCGCTCCTCCTTCTTCTTCAGCCGCTTCGACGAAACTTTCTTGGCCGCGAACTGCGGGTCCTTGGGCGGCTTCGACGGCAGCAGGACCTCCAGCGCGTCGTAGTACGGCTGCAGCCACGGCTTCATCTTCTCCTCGAGCGTGCCGGGCAGAAACCCGATGTCCTTGCCGAGCGCGATCACCGGACGCGAAATCGACACCCCGTCGTAGCGCGAGTGGTCCTCGGTCGTCTGGTGCAGCGCGCTCGCGATCGACAACAGCGTCTTGCCGGTGCCCGCCTTGCCGAAGCAGGTCACCACGTGGATGCTGTCGTCCAGCAGGGCGTCGAGGAAGAACTGCTGCTCCAGGTTGCGCGGCCGGATCGGAATGCCGCCGGGCGCCTTGACGTACTCCGGGAGCTTCAGCCGGCGCACGAGGCCATCCTCCTGGTAACGCGCCGGCATCGTCTTCCCCTCGTCGCTGCGCAGCAGGACGTATTCGTTCAGGTAGAGCGTCTTTGCCACCTCGGGTCGAAAGCTCGAACTGGCCCTCCGAACAAAAGCGCTGCAGCTCGTAGATGCTCAGCGCCATCTCACGATAGCTCGCCTCGTCGACCGGCTCCGGCACCTTGTCGTTGAGATAATCCTCGGACTCGAGGCCGACGGCGCGGGCCTTGAGCTGCACGTTCACGTCCTTGGTGACGAGAATGGTCGGGGGCGGAAACTGCTCCTGCACGAACAGCGCGGCCGCGATGATCCGGTTGTCCTTCTTCGAAAGATCCGGCAGGATCGCGCGCAGCCGCTGCATCGCGGGCGAAGTCCGCCCGCCCTCCATCAGATACGGGTTGATGATGATCGAGAGCGTGCCGCCGTTGGGCAGTTCCACGCCTTCGTGCATCGCCCGGGAATCGGGCAGCAGTTCCTGGAGGATGCGGTGGACGCGCCGGGCGTTGCGCCCGCGCTCGGTCGACTGCTCCGCCTTGATCGCGTCCAGCTCCTCCAGCACCTCGACCGGAATCGCGAGGTTGTTTTCCTCGAACTTGTAGATCGATTGCGGATCGTGGAGCAGGACGTTCGTGTCGAGCACGAAGGTCTTTATCTTACCCGAGACCTTGATCCGCGAGTTGGGGGCTGTCGCCCCTCGGATTTGTTCCATCGTGTGGATATCCTGTGAGTAACTCTGTGCAGGAACTGGACCACGTGTCCACGAAAGAGTTCGCCGCGCGCGGCGTCATCCCGTGGTTTTACGGAAATGTCGGAAGCGCCGCAGGTTCATGGAAGGCGGCCACGGGTGGCGGAGCCGGCTCGAAAATGCCGGCCCGCGAACCCGGGGCGCGGATGACCCCGGTCGGAGTGATGGCGTGGACCAGCGCGATGGCGGAGAAATCGCTCTCCCGAACAGGATGGTGCTCGCGATCCACAAGGCATCTATCGGCCAAAATTCGGAAGGCCGCACGAAAAAGCAAGCCGTGCGCGGTTTTGTCGCCGCAACGTGACGTGGCCCGGCGTATCCGCCCGTCCATGGCACCCGCTCGCCGGCTTCAGGGAAGCCGGCCGAACTGCCGGCGAAACGCCTCGTTCAGCTGGGCCAGCTGGTCGGCTGCGACGCGCGGCTGGGCTTTCGCCCGGGCCAGCCACTGCCGCGCCTCCGGCTCGTCGCCCTGCATGATGGCGTTGAACGCGAGCGTGCTCAGGGCGATCGGATTGCCCGGTTCGGCGTGCAGCGCCGCCTGCACCTGTTCGATGCCCTCCTCCGGCCGGCCGATTCCGATCAGCAGGCTGCCGAGCTCGATGTAGGCGTCGGCCTCGTTCGGCCGCAGCGCGATCGAGGTCCGGTATTCCGTGATCGCTTCGGCATTGCGGCCGGCCTGCTTCAGGTTGCGGGCGCGCAGCAGGTGCAGCCCGGGCGATTGCGGGCATTGCCGCAACCCTTGCGCGAGCGTCTGGTCCGAGGCGACCGACTCGCCGAGCTTCGCCTCGAGCAGGCTGAGCTGAAACCAGCCGTCCGGGAACCCGGGTGAGATCGTGGTGCAGCTCTCGAACTGCTGCCGCGCGGCGTCGAACTTCTTCTGCTGGAGCCGCAGCATGCCGAGCTGGAACCGGCAGCCGACGTCGTCGGGCGCAAGGCTGATCGCGCGCTCCAGCATTCGCGCCGCCTGCTCGTAAGCCATGGGAGGCATCAGCCCGGCCGCGAGCGACAGCCGGTAGGGATCGTAGCACCAGTCCAGCAACCCGTCGACCCATGGATCGGCCGGATCGCGGTACGCCCCGGACGCCTTCTGCGCGCCGCGAATCGCCGCAGCGCGCTGCTGCTCGCCGATCTGTTCGTAGAGCGAGACGATGAGGTCGTAGCCCAGGGCGTAGTTGGTCCGCGCGACCAGTGTCTCGAGCCTCGCGCGGGCCTGATCCCAGCGTTTTTCCTCGAGGTCGATCCGCGCAAGGCCGAGCAGCGCGTAATCGCTGGACGGATTCCGCCGCTGCACCTCGGCGTAGACCTCCGCCGCCTCGGCGAGACGGTTCTGCTTCAGCAGCGAGTCGCCGAGCCGCAGCCGGGCGGGCTCGTAGTCGGGCGCCAGGACGATGACGCGCCGCCACAACGCGATCGCCGGTTCGATTTCGCCGTAGCCGGCGAGGATGATCGCGTGCCGGTGCATCCAGCGCGGTTCGGTGGGCTCGAGTTCCTCGAGTCCTTCGTAGCAGCGGGCCGCCTCTTCGAAGAATCCGTTGGCGTGGTAGAGCCGGCTGAGTTCGACCAATCCTTTCCGCGCCGTGAAAAACGAGCGTGCCCGGGCGTCCGCGGCGGCGATCGCGGCCCGCGCCGGTTCGCGTGCCGAGCTGAGGTCGGGGATCGGCGGACGCGCCTCCTCCACCATCTCCTGGTCCACCGCCAGCCACCGCCACCACGAGACGCCGACAGTCGCGAGTACCAACACTGCCGCGGACGCCGCCAGGAGCTTCTTGGTTCTGGATGTCATGGGTTGGTAGCGCGCCGCCACAGCGTCACGCGCCCCATCGAATCATACGGGGGGTACACGTAAAAGCCGCCGGTGACGAACACAGGTTTGCCGTTGCCGTCGAAATCTCCAACGGCAAGGGTGATCTGGTCCTTTGGCTCCCGTGCGAGCACATGTGGCTCGAAGTTCATCCGGCCGTCGTTCTTGAACCACATCAGCGAAATCAGGTTCCGATTCTTGTTGGTCCAGTCCGAGTAGGCGGCGACGGCGACCACGTCCATGGCGCCGTCGCCATCGACGTCGACGCCAACGGGGCTGTACGCCCCGGGGAGATTGCCGATCCGGTGGTATTTGAATTCACCGTTGCCTTTGTTCTCCAGCCACTGGAGCCCGTGCCAGGGCCGTGGGCCGGGCAGGGCGGCAGGGCCGAAGCCGTCGCCGTTGGAGTAGACGATGTCCGGTTTGCCGTCGCGGTTCAGGTCGCAGACGCTGATGCCGCTGCTGCCGTAGTCCTCGTTGGTCGAGCCCCAGATGCGCTTGGACGTGAAGTTGCCCTTCCCGTCGTTCTCGAAAAAGTAGATCTCCTCCCATTGCTGGGACAGGAGCGCGACGATGTCTTTCTTGCCGTCGCCATTGAAGTCATCGACCACCGCGTTGATGCCGCCCGAGAGTTCGAGCAGGACGTGGCGCTTGAACTCCCAGGGGCCGACACACTCGAGCCAGCTGATCTCGCCCTGGTCGTAGCCAAACTGGGACAGCACGAGGTCCATCTTCCCGTCGCCGTTGATGTCAGCGGCGCGGACGTCGCAGACGCGGGCCGTGTTGTCGATCACCAGGTGGGGCTTGAAATTCTGGTGACCATCGTTCTCCAGCACGAACACCGCCCCGATCCGGTCATTGTTCGGGAACACCTCGGACATGCTCGCCACGAGCACGTCGAGATGGCCGTCGCCGTTCATGTCGGCCGCCTCGACGTGAACCGGCGCACGCATGTTTTCCGCGATCACGTGCTCGGTGAATACGCCGCGCGGATACTGACGGATCCAGGACACCTTGTTTTCGCGACACTCGCAGACGAGCACGTCCAGCAGCCCGTCCTGGTCGAGGTCCACGGCGCAGACGTTCGCGACCCACGGCGGCTGAGTGATTGGCGCGCCGATCGCCTGCGGTTTGTAGTAGCCCAGATCGTAGATCGGGCCGCCGGCCAGGCGGGGGGCACCGGGCGACGCGGCCGTCCCAGCCGCCGCGGGCGAGGTGGCCGCGGCGCCGCGGCGCAGGTGGCGGTGTGGTTGGCGCCAGCAGCCCGCACCCAGCACCAGTCCGGCCAGCAATGCGAGCGCGACGGGCACCGTTCCGCACGAACCACGACGATCCGAGAACATTGCGAAATGCTTGGGGGCGTCGCCAGCTTTTGCACCAAAAAATTTCCGGGCCAGCCGGGCGAGAGACGGCTGGCGCCGCTCCAATACGTCGGATTCCCGCCCTTTCCTTTCCCCGGAAAATCAAGCGGGCCGCCTACCCCTAGACGGCCCGCCATGTTGCTTTCTTAGTTACCCCAATTCCCGCTAGGCGGGACAATGTTGTAATCGCGCTTAGTGACGGCGCGGCGCGGCGAAAGTTCCACGAATCGGATCAGTCGATTCGGGCGGCGTTCTTTCGCGGGCGCGGCGCGGCCCATGATCGCAGGAGGTGCTCGGCCAGGTTTTTCATGCTCGTTCGGCGAATGCCATGGCGTTGCGCCAGTTCGCGAAACGGCGATGCCACCGCGCTGCGCTCCTCGAAGTAGTGCCAGAGTTCGACCGCCAGGCTGGCGCTTGCGACAGCCTCCGATTCCGAGGATCGGGAAGTTTTCTGAACCTTCTCCACCCAGAATTGTCTCTCCTCGGGATGAGACTGGACGTAGTCGAAAACCAGTTGCTCGTTCGGATTCAGGCTCATCGCGGCAACGTGCGGCGCCGCCCGTGAAAAACAACCGCAAACCGCGCCAAGCCGGTCATTGCTTTTTAATGATCAACTACTAGCATCCGAACCGTACCCCATCCTCTCATGTGGCAATCCCTCCGACAGCAGTTTCCCGCGATCCTCCTCACGGCGATTCTCATCACCGCAGCCGCCTACTGGCTCCACCACAAGACGGTTGTCGACATGACTCTCCGACAGCAGGCGGAACTCGCGCCGCTGCGGGAGCAGAACGATGCGCTGAAGGCGGCGTCGGATGAGAACCGCCAGCAGATCGAGGCCACGAACAAGCTGCTGCGGGACGCCATCGCGCGGCGCGAAGCCGACATGTTCCGGACGGACGAGGAAATCCAGAAGCTGAACGGCGAGCGGATGGATGCGCTGGCCGAGGCGATCGCCAAAAAGGTTCAACCGTACAACCCGCTGCCGAAGAGTCCCGAAGAAGCCGAGAAGATGCAGAACGAGCAGGTCGACAAGGTCTCGGCGCGGATGGCCGAGCGGATCCAGCCGATTCTCTCGGAGATGTCCAAGGATCAGAACCTCACGCGCGAATCCATCCAACAATACAGCCAGCGAATCTCCGACCAGGTGGGCAACGTGCTGACCAGCGAACTGGCGAAGAACCAACAGTTGAACAACAATCTCCAGGCGACGCAGGCCGTGGCGCAGGACTCGCTCAAGCTCTCCCATGAGATCACCGCGCTTTATCTGAGCACATTCAAGGACCAGGGCCTGATCACGCGGCTCCTCACGCTGCCGGCGAACGTCGTCCGCGACGCCGCGTCGCTCAGCATCGTCTCGAGCAGCGACCGCAAGAAGGTCGAGGAGCAGCTGGTCGCGAAGATGAACGACATCGACCGCCGGCTGAACCAGCTGGCCGCCCAGGCGCCCCAGAAGTAACCGGCGGCTGGCACGATTTGTCCTTCCAGCCACGCGGCAACGCGTGGCTTTTTCTTGCGCGGTTCCGGAGGGGCCCTCCGGTGTGCGAGTCTCCCGGTGCCGCTCGAGCGCGGAGCGGATGGTAACGGGAAACCTGTTGCCCGCCCTGCCTCCGCCAGTTCATCGGCCCGCGATCGATCGTCGCCATTGGTTCGGACCGCGGCGTAAAGCTCGCGACCCAGAGGGACCGGCTTCCGTCCGGTCCGCGAAGGTCGGCCCGCGTTCACGGACGAAATGGAGGTGGTCCCCTTCCTCCGACCTGGCCGGCCGCGCCGAGAGTCCCGGTGCGTCGGCGCACCCGGCCTGCGGTCATCCGCGCCCGCCTGCTATGGCGTGAGGTAAAACGGATTGGGCAGCTTGAAATCCCGCTCCGCCTCCCCGCCGAGGAAGTCGCTCGGCTGGTCGCCGAGATTGGCGATGATCACATAGCCCGCGCGGCGGAGCCGGCGGCGTTCGCCGAGTTTGAAGGGCCCGCTTTCGAGCGGGGAATCGTCGGGCTCGCAGATCAGCTCCTCGTACCGGTCGCAGCCGATCGCCCGCAGGTTCCGCTGCGTCGCGGCGCGTTCGGATTCGCGGCGGGCGGTGAGGAACACCACCGCCAGCCCGAGTCGGCAGGCCGTCCGGTAGACCTCGCGCACCGGCGCCATCGCCGGCGCGTCGCCCGCCTGGACCCACTTCGACCAGGCGGGCGGATCGTAGGCGAAATCGTGCGCCAGCAGGGTGGGAAGGTTGCGCAACAGGGTGTCGTCGAGGTCAAACACGACCGCGAGGCGCGCCGGCTCGCCGGGCCGCGGTGCAACTCGGGCCCTCCGGACAATCCAGTCCTGCGCCGCCGCCGCCACTTCGGCGACGGCCCGGTCGTAGGCGCCGGACGCAACGTAGGCGCGGACGGCGTCCTTCGCCGTCGAAAGGTTGACCGGTTCCGGCGCGGCCGTCCCCGGCGGCCCGAGAGCGAGGCCGAGCGCGAACAGCAGAACCGGGAGGGGCCGCGCGTGCACGTCGATCCGCGTGTCAGCCGAGCGCCAGGTCCGTGCGCTTCACGTCCTTGACCGGCCAGCGGGTGACCGTCAGGCCCTTGGCCCCGCGGCCGCTCACCGGCACGCGCGTCAGGTCGAACTCGAGTTCGCGCACCCGCGCACCGCTGCGGCCGTCGAGAAAGACCTGCAGCTTTTTCGGCATCTCCGCCTCCGTCCGGCTCACCTCCAGATACACGACCCGCGAACCCTCGGATTTCACCAGTGGATACAGCTTGTCGCGCGAGAGGCCGCCGATCTGAAACCGCTTGGCGAACGCCTTGCCGGTCTCCTTGTCCTGGTACACCATGGTGTAGAAGTTCGGGTCACCCTCCGGCGGGAACACCGCGCAGTGCAGAATCTCGCGGCCCATGAAGACCTTTTCCCCGACCTTCGACACCTTCAGCGAGCCGTCGCGCATGAGGCACAGCACGCTGTCGAGGATGGAACAGTCCTGCACGTACTCGTGCTGGCGCCAGTTCAGGCCGATGAAGCCGTCTTCGCGATTCACATACAGACGCTGGTTGGCCGACACGACCTCGGCGGCGTTGATCTGCTCGATCTCGTCGTAGCTGGTGCGCCGCTTGCGGCCCTTGCCGTATTTCTCCTGCAGCATCTCGAACCAGGCCACCGCGTGCGCCGTGAGGTTCCGCAGGCTCGCCTTCGTCTCGCGCAGCTCCTCCTCGATCCGGCGGATCGCCTCGTCGGCCTGGAACCGGTTGTAGGCCGAGATCCGCTTGATCCGGATCTCCGTCAGCCGGGTGAGGTCCTCGTCGGTCACCGGACGGCGCAGCGTGCGCAGGAACGGCTGCAGCCCCTCGCGGATTTCCGCCAGCACGCTTTCCCAGGTCTTCGATTTCTCGATCCGGCGATAGATCCGCTCCTCGATGAAGATCCGCTCGAGCGAGTCCCAGTGCCATTGCTGCTCGAGTTCGTCTCGATCTTGATCTCCAGTTCGCGCTTCAGCAGCGCACGGGTCCGGTCGACGCTGCGCTTGAGCATCTCGCGCACGCCGAGGAACTGCGGCCTGTCGTTCTCGATCACGCACGCCGCGGGCGAAAGGTTCACCTGGCAGCCGGTGAAGACGTAGAGCTGCTGGATCACCTGCTCCGGATCCGATCCCGGCGGCAGGTGCACGAGGATCTCGACCGCGTCGGCGGTGTTGTCGTCGACGTGCCGGATCTTGATCTTCCCCTTGGCGTTCGCCGCCAGGATCGAGTCGATCAGCGATTCCGTCGTCGATCCGAACGGCAGCTCGGTGATGGCGAGGAGGTATTTGCTGCGCACCTCGATCCGCGCGCGGATCTTCACCTTCCCGCCGCGCTCGCCGTCGTTGTACTCGGAAAAATCCGCGATGCCGCCGGTGGGAAAATCGGGATAGATCCGAAACGTCCGCCCCTGCAGATGGTTCACCGCCGCCCGGCAGAGATCGTTGAAATTGTGGGGCAGGATCTTGGTGGCCAGGCCGACCGCGATGCCCTCGGCGCCCTCGAGCAGCACGATCGGAAACTTCGCCGGCAGCGTGACGGGTTCCCGCGCCCGGCCGTCGTAGCTCAGCTGCCACGTCGTCGTTTTCGGGTTGAACAGCACGTCCCGGGCAAACGGCGTCAGCCGCGCCTCGATGTAGCGGGGCGCCGCAGCCTCGTCGCCGGTCAGCGTGTTCCCGAAGTTCCCCTGTGGCTCGACGATGTAGCCGCGCTGGCCCATGCCGACCAGCGCCGCGCCGATCGAGGCGTCGCCGTGCGGATGAAAACGCATCGTCGCGCCGACGATGTTGGCCACCTTGTGGAACCGGCCATCCTCCATCTCCCAGAGCGTGTGCAGAATCCGGCGCTGCACCGGCTTCAGGCCGTCGTCGATGTGCGGCACAGCCCGGTCGAGAATGACATAGCTCGCGTAGTCGAGAAACCAGTTCCGGTAGCTGACCGCGAGGGGGGATTCCTCGTCCTGCACCTTGCCCCGGCGCGGAATCGCGGGTGCGGCGGGCGCGGCGGCGGCCGGGTCCGGCGCTGTCTGCGGCGCGCTGGCCGGCGGCGGGGGAACAGGCGGCGCGGCCCGGCCGGATGCCGGCGCAGGCAGGTCCGATGCCGGCGTGCCATCGAGCGGCAACTCGGGTTGGTCGTTGTTCTTCGCGGGTTTCTTTTTAGCCATCGGAGATGGAGGGCGGCAGGCTTGGGAGCGGTCATGCCGCCGTCAAGCGGGGGCATGGCGTGATGCCCGCCGCGCAGTCCGTTCGCGGCGCGTTCAGCGCGCGACGACCGGCGCGGGCGCCAGTGCGGCGATCGCCGCCTCCAGGTCCGGGTCGCGGGCGGCGCGGAGATCGACGAAGCTCGGCGGCGGCACCGGCACGTCGGGCGTGACGCCGTGCCCTTCGAGTCGCTTGCCGTCGAGGTCGATGTAATCGATCACCGGCACCTGGATCCGGCCGCCGTCCGGCAGCCGGAAGGACCGCGCATAGATCACGGCGCCGGCGGTGCGCCGGCCGACGACGATCGCGCGATGATGATGCTGGAGCACATGCGTGAAGATTTCGGCGGCGCTGGCGGTGTACGGTCCCGTCAGGATGGCGACCCGGCCGCGATAATGCGCGGACAGCCAGGGCAGGCTGCGTGCATCCTCGGACCGGCCGTCGCGCTGGATCAGCGTCCCCTCGTTCACGCGTTCCTGGAAGAACTCGGCCACGGCGATGTTGAGCGCCAGCGTATTGCCGCCGCCGTTCTGGCGCAGGTCGATGATCACCGCCGGTGCGTCGGCATGTCGTTTCAACTGGCCGCTCAGCCAGCGCAGCGGCCCGACGCCGAACTCGTCGAAACGCAGGTACAGGATCCCGCCGGGCAGTTCGCGCATCTCGGTGCGCTCGAAATCGAGCAACTGGGGCTGAAGCGCGAGAGCGCGCGTCCGCCCGTCGAGGTCCAGCAGTTCCAGCCGGATCGGCTGCCCGAGTCGGGCGACGAAGATCTCGCCATCGCGGATCGGCGCGCCGTTGCGCGTCAGCAGGATCCAGCCGCGGCGGATGCCGGCACCCTCCGCGGGGCTGCCCGGCACGACGTCGGTGATCACGCGGCGGCCGTCCAGGAGTTCCCAGCGGATGCCGACGGCGACGCGCCGCTCGGTGTCGATCTCGTGCACGCGCCGGGGCGACATCGCCGCCAGGTGCGACTCCTTGAGTTCGCCGCACATCCGGTTGAGCACGGCGTACAGCGCGTCCGTGTCCGCGGCCCGCCGGGCCTCGTCGCGGTAGCGGTCGCGGGCCGCGCGCCAGTTGACGCCGCGAAACCGCGCGTCGAAGTACCGTTCGTTCACCAGCTGCCAGGCCCGCTCGAACACCCGGCGGTTCAGGTCCCGCCGGCTGGCCACGGCGAGCGGAGGCGGCTCGTGATATTCGGTCGGCGGCGCTGTGACGCAGCCGGCCAGGCCCAGCCCGAGCGCGAGCAGGGGCCAAAGCAGGCGCCGGATTGCGCGCCTCCAGCTCACGCCTCCACCAGATCCTTTTCGACCCGCAGATGGTCGATGATGAAGTCCTGCCGCTCGGGCGTGTTCTTGCCCATGAAGAACCCGAGCAGATCACCGGTGTTCTGCAGGTGCGCGAGCGTGATCGGCTCCAGGCGGATGTCCTCGCCGATGAAATCCTTGAACTCGCCGGCGGAGATCTCGCCCAGGCCCTTGAACCGCGTGATCTCGTGCCCGGCGCCGAGTTCGCGGATCGCCGCCTGCTTTTCCTCCTCCGTGTAGCAGTAGATCGTCCGCTTCTTGTTGCGCACCCGGAACAGCGGGGTGTCGAGGATGAAGAGATGACCGTTCCGGATCAGGTCCGGGAAGAACTGGAGGAAGAACGAGATCAGCAGCAGCCGGATGTGCATGCCGTCGACGTCGGCGTCGGTGGCGATCACGATCCGGTTGTAGCGCAGTCCGTCCATGCCCTCCTCGACGTTCAGCGCGGACTGCAGGAGGTGAAACTCCTCGTTCTCGTAGATCACCTTTTTCGACAGGCCGAACGTGTTCAGCGGCTTGCCCTTCAACGCGAACACGGCCTGCGTCTGGACGTTGCGCGTCGCCGTGAGCGAACCGGCGGCGGAGTCGCCCTCGACGATGAAGAGCGTGCTCTCCTCCGAGCGCTCGTCGCGGTCCCCCAGGTGCAGCCGGCAATCCCGCAGCTTGCGGTTGTGCAGCGAGGCCTTCTTCGCCCGCTCGCGCGCCAGGCCGCGGATGCCGGCGAGTTCCTTCCGCTCCATTTCGCTGTCCTCGATCTTCTGCTTCAGCGCCTCGGCGGTCTCGCGGTTCTTGTGCAGGTAGACGTCGAGCGACTGCTGCATGAACTTGCCGACGAATTCGCTGATCGACGGCTCCGCCGGGCGCCATCTCGGTCGAGCCGAGCTTGGTTTTCGTCTGCGACTCGAACACCGGCTCCATCACGCGGACGACGATCGCCGCGTCGATCGACTGGCGGACATCCGCCGCGTCGTACTCCTTCTTGTAGAAGTTGCGCACGGTTTCGACCAGCGCCTCGCGGAAGGCGGCGAGGTGGGTGCCGCCCATCGTCGTGTGCTGTCCGTTGACGAACGAGTAGTACTCCTCGCCGTAGTGCGCGCCGTGCGTGAACGCCACCTCGATGTCCTCGCCCTCGAGGTGGATGATCGGGTAGAGGGGCTCGCCGCCGAGGTTTTTCTGCAGCAGGTCCTTGAGCCCGTTCTCGGAGCGGAACGGCTTGCCGTTGAACGTCAGCGTGAGCCCGCGGTTGAGAAACGCGTAGTTCCACAGCATGTCCTCGATGAACTCGGCGCGGAACCGGAAATCCTTCCCGAAGAGCGCCTCGTCCGGCGTGAACTCGATCAGGGTGCCGTTGCGCTCGTCGGCCCGGGCGACCCGCCCGTCCTTCTTCAGCTTGCCCTGCGCGAACTCGACCACCTTCGTCTGCCCGTCGCGGAAGGCCTGCGCGCGGTAGGCGCTCGCCAGGGCGTTGACGGCCTTCTGGCCGACGCCATTGAGCCCGACCGCCTTCTTGAACGTCTCGCTGTCGTATTTGGCGCCGGTGTTGATGATCGAGACGCAGTCCAGCAGCTTGCCGAGCGGAATCCCGCGGCCGTAGTCGCGCACCCGGAGCGTGCGGTCGGCGAGTTCAACCTCGATCTTGCGGCCGAAGCCCATCGTGAATTCGTCGACCGAGTTGTCGATCGTCTCCTTGAGCAGGACGTAGATGCCGTCCTCGGCATGGGCGCCGTTGCCGAGTCGGCCGATGTACATGCCGGGGCGAAGGCGAATATGCTCGGTGGACGAGAGGGTCTTGATGCTGGCTTCAGTGTAGGCTTGGGCCATGGATGCGTGGGCAAACACAGAGGGGGCGCGCGCATCGCTGACAAGCGGATTCCGGCGCGCCGCGGCGGCGGGGGATGGTCTTTCGTTTTGCTCCCGGAAATAGCGGTCCCGCAGGTGGCCCGCTTGTCGTCTCCGGCAGGCTCGAGGCCCCGAAGCCGTCGAGGAGCTCGCGCCAAACGAGCGCCAGCGAGCTGGCGGCCTGCAAGTTGGGCGATCAAAACAAACGACCGTCGGCGGCGGGGCCGGGCCCGGCGTTTTGGCTGGAAAGCACGGCGGATCGCCGGTCTGATGCGCCCCCCGTGTCGCTGTCCGAACGCCCTTCCCTTTTTCGTCGCGCGCCCGTCTGGATCTTTCTCGGCACCGCCGCCGTCGCCCTGGTGTTTGCGTTCTACACCCGGCACGTGTGGGAGGACTACTACATCACGTTTCGCAGCAGCCGGAATCTCGCGACCGGCCACGGGCTGGTGTTCAACCCCGGCGACCGGCTGCACACGTTCACCTCGCCGCTCGGCGTGCTGCTGCCGGCGCTCACCAGCGTGCTCACGCTGAACGCGTCCGACGAGGCGGCGCTGTGGGGGTTTCGGCTGTGCTGCATCGGCGCTTTGGCGGGAGGCGTGACACTGTTCTTCGCCAGCCTGCGTACACTCGGGTATGCGCCGGCCGCCGGCGTGCTGATCGCGGCGGCCATCGCGATCGACGCGAAGAACGTGGACTTCGCGATCAACGGCATGGAGTCCGCGTTCCTGCTGCTGTTCTTCGCGTACGGATTCTGGGCCGTGTTCGTGGCGCGCGACCGCCGCGCCTGGCATCTCGGCGTAGCCTGGGGCGGGCTGATGTGGACGCGACCCGACGGCTTCGTCTACATCGCCGCGTTCGCGATCGGTCTGTGGCTGTTCAATGAACCCGCCCGCACGGGCGGCTCGCGGCTCGCGTGGCTGCGTCTTTGTCTCCACGCGGGTGTGGTCGCCACCGCCGTGTACCTCCCGTGGCTGCTCTTCGCCTGGGCCTACTACGGCACGCCGGTGCCGCAGCCGGTCGTCGCGAAGGCGCTGCAGGCCGGGCCGAAGACGCTCTCCGGTTTTCTCGATGCGCTGCTTGGTTTTCCCCTGAGCATCAAGTCGCCCTACGGTCCGCTGCACCAGATGTACCTCCCGACCTACGCGGTCTTCGGCGGCTGGCCGGCCGGCGTCCGGATCGCGGGGATGCTGCTGAGCGCGGCCGCGGCACTGCTCTGGCCGGTCCGGCGGCTGCATGTCGAGACGCGGGCGGCCTCGTTCACGTACTTCTGCGCGAGCTTCTATCTCTCGTATTTCCCGCCGGCGCCGTTTCCCTGGTATCTTTGCCTTCCGGCGACGATCGGACTCGTCGCGCTCGGCACCGCGCTGGCTCAGGCCTGGTCCGGGCTTCGGCGCGCGCCGGTCGCTCTCGTCCGATGGGCCGGCCTGACCGCGGGAGCGCTGGCGGTCGCGGCGTTCTTCGCGTTCGCGAGCTGGTGCACCGTCGCCTCCGCGCGGCAGATGAAGCTGCAGCAGCAGCTGATCGAGAACGGTACGCGGCGGCAGATCGGCATCTGGTTGCGGCAACACGCCGCACCCGGCGACACCGTCTTTCTCGAGCCGGTCGGCTACATCGGCTACTTCTCCGGACTGCGGATGTACGACTTCCCGGGGCTGACGTCACGCGAGGTGGTCGGCGCCATTCGCCGGGTCGGCCCGAGCTGGGGCGCTGTCGTGCTCGACCTGCGCCCGGCCTGGCTGGTGCTCCGTCCATTCGAGGCCGACGCGATTGCGGCCGGCTATCCCAATCTGCTGCCGGCGCGGTACGAGCTCGTCCGCGAGTTCAACGTGCGCAACCAGGTGTTGCATGCGGATGTCCAGGGGCGCGAATACCTCCTGGTCGACAGCGACTTCTTGATCTTCAAGGCTCGCTGACGCGCCCCACTCGCGCCGGCCGGCGAACCATCGCGGCGGCGCGGGGTCGATGGCCGCCGGTATCACGCTCGCGTTCCGCATCATGAAAAAAACCCTGCTCATCATCGGCGTCGCCGTCCTGGTGCTCGTCCTTGCCACCTACTTCGGAGGAATGTTCTTCCTGGGATCGGCCCTGCGCGCGACCGTGAACTCGGTCGGGCCGCGCATCACCAAATCGAAGGTGGAGCTGGCCGGCGCGTCCGTGTCGCCGCTTTCCGGCAGCGGCAGCCTCATCGGCCTCGCGGTCGGGAATCCGGCCGGTTGGAGCGGCGGCAATGCGCTCTACGTCGGGCGCGTCCGTTTCGGCATCGAGCCACGTTCGCTCTTTCATCCGACGGTCGTCATCGACGAGCTCACCATCGAGCAGCCGGAATTCGTCTACGAGACCCGGATCATTTCGAGCAACATCGGCGATCTGATGAAGAACATCGAACAGGCGGTCGGCTCGAATGCCGAAGCCACGCCGGGCCGGAAGGAGCCGCCCCGGAAATTCATCGTGAAGCATTTCCGGCTGGATCACGGCAAGGTGACGGTTGGCGTCGGCCCGGCAGCCGTCGCGCTTCCGATCCCGGCGATCGATCTGACCGATCTCGGCGTCGCCGAGGGCGGGTTGACTTCGAGCCAGCTGGCGTTCGCCGTGTTCCAGCAGGTCGTGCCGAACATCATCTCCGCCACCACCGGCGCCGCGACGACGATCGGCGGCACGATGGGGGCCGCCGCCAGCGACGCCGTCAAACGCGCCGGCGACAGCCTGCAAAAATGGATCGGCGGCAAGAAATAGGTCCGCCCGGCCCGGAGTGTGCCGCTCCCTCGCCCCGGCCGCTGTATCGGCGCCGACCGGGACACCGGTTGACGCGCCGCCCCGTGCGCGCTCCGCTGGCCGGGTGAAGATCACCTATTATCTCGAAGTCATTTCCTCCTGGTGCGCCTGGGTGGAGCCGGTCTGGGCCGCGGTGAAGAAGCAGTACGCCGGCCGCGCCGAGTTCGAGTGGCAGATCGCGCTGATGAACCCGGAGGACTTTCCTGTCTCGCGGGCGCAGTGCGAGTGGTTTTATCGCCGCAGCGGCGGCACCGTCATGCGCTCGCCGTTCATGCTGGATCCGGGCTGGCTCGAGCCCGAACGGAAGGGCCGCTACGAGGCGCCGAATCTCGTGGCTGAAGCGGCGCGGGATTTCGGGTTTGCGGGCGACGAGATCCGGCTCGCGCTGAACCACGCGGCTGTCCGCCAGGGCCGGAAGATCGGCGACCTCGCGGAGGCGGTGGCGGTCGCCGCGGCCGCGGGCGGATTGAACCCCACGGAACTTCGGGCGCGCGCCGAATCCCCGGAGGTCCGGGCGCGCATCGAGGCGAGCACGAAGCGGTTCTTCGCGCATCAGATCAACCAGCGACCGGCCTTCGTCCTCGAGGACCGGATCGGCGACAAGGCGGTGTTCTCCGGGCTGGTCCGGATCGAGCCGCTGGTCGCGACGATCGAAGCCATGCTCGCCGACACCGCCGCCTATGCGGCGCACGAAGCGCACCACGGCAAGCCGCCCGCGAGCTGACTCGCCTGGCCCCTGCGCGCTCCGATTCGCGGCGCGTCTGTCGGGGCCCGCGTCGGGGTCTGCCAGGGCTGTGACCGACACGGCGGACACCCGCGGCTGCGCTCCGGGGCCAAAGCCCGAATGTCACGCAACGCGGGTCCGACTCCCCTTGCTGCCGGCGGATCGCCGCGGATCCGGCCGCGCCGCCCGCTTTCGTTTCAGTCCCAGATCGGGCGCCAGTTTTTCGGATACGCCGTGAGCGCGTTCAGCGTTTCCATCTCCGACGGGAGGAGGCGGTAGCCGGCGGCGCCGAGCGCATCCTCCAGCTGCGCGACGGTGTTGGCGCCCACGATCGGCGACGTCACCACGGGGTTGGTCAGCAGCCACGCCAATGCGGTCTGCGCGACCGTTTTCCCGTGGGACCGGCCGATCATTTCGAGCGCGTCGATGACGGCGAACCCGCGTTCGTTGGCGTAATTTTCGCGCACTTCCTCCGCGCGAATGCTTTCGACCTTCACCCCGCGGCGGTATTTTCCGGAAAGGAATCCGCACGCCAGCGGAGAGTACGGCATGACGCCGAATCCGTGATGGCGGCACAGCGGCATCGCCTCGATCTCGAAGCCGGCCCGCTCCATCAGCGAATATTGCGGCTGGTAGGTGACGAACCCGGCGCCGCCCTGACGTTCGCTCTGCCACAGCGCCTCCATCAGGCGCCAGGCGGGGTAATTGGAGGCGCCGAGGTAGCGAACCTTTCCGGCGCGCACGAGGTCGTCGAGCGCGGAGAGCGTTTCGTCGATCGGCGTATCCAGATCCGCCCAGTGGCACTGGTAAAGGTCGAGGTAGTCGGTCTGCAGCCGGCGCAGCGACGCCTCGCAGCACGCGATCACGCGCCGGCGCGAAAGCCCCTCGCCGTTCGGCCCCTCCTCCATGCGACCGCGCACCTTCGTCGCCAGCACGACCTGCGCGCGGCTGCGCCGGGCCGCGAGCCAGCGGCCGATGATCTCCTCCGACTCGCCGCCGGCGGCGAGTCCGCGCGCCCCCCAGTTGGTGTAGATGTCGGCCGTGTCGATGAAGTTTCCGCCCGCCCCGGTGAAGGCATCCATGACCGCGGCCGCGTGGGCCTCGTCGGTCGTCCAGCCGAACTGCATCGTGCCGAGGCACAGCTCGGAAACCTTCAGCCCCGTTCGTCCAAGTTTGCGGTATTCCACGAGCGCAACCGTGCGAGCGGCGACGCAGCTGTCACGCCTTATCCGTCCGCGGCATCGCGGCGAGCGCATCCCGGACCTGGGCGACCAGCTCGAACGAACGGAGGCGGGCCGCGTGATCGTGGATCGCGGCGGTCACCATCAGTTCGTCGACGCCCGTGCGGTCGAGGAAGCGACCGATCCGGTCCGCGACGGTGGCCGGCGCCCCCACCACCGCCTCGGCGAACGCGTGATCGAGCACCGCCTGTTCCGGCACCGACCAGACCCGGCTTCCCGGCTCGATCGGCGGCGGCAGCGGCCCGGGCGTGCCGCGCCGGAGATTGACGAAGCTCTGCTGCATCGAGGTGAACAGGCGCGCGGCTTCGGCATCGGTGCCGGCGGCGTACACGGCGAGGCACGCCATCGTCTGCGGCCGCGACAGCTCCGCCGACGGCTTGAACTCCGCCCGGTAAAGACGGAGCGCCTCGTCGAGGTGTTCGGGGGCGAAATGCGAGGCGAACGCAAATGGCAGCCCGAGCACGGCGGCGAGTTGCGCGCTGAACAGGCTCGATCCGAGCAGCCAGATCGGAATGTGCGCGCCGGCGCCGGGCACGGCCCGCACCGCCTGCAGCGGCTCGGCCGGGCGAAAATACGCCTGCAGTTCGAGCACGTCCTGCGGGAACTGATCGGCCGCATCGCCCCGGCCGCGGCGCAGCGCACCCGCGGTGAGCCGATCGGTGCCGGGCGCCCGGCCCAACCCGAGATCGATCCGGCCGGGGAAAAGCGCGTCCAGCGTGCCGAACTGCTCCGCGATCACGAGCGGAGCGTGATTGGGCAGCATGATTCCACCGGAGCCCACCCGAATCCGCGAGGTGCCGGCAGCCGCGTGCGCGACGACGACGGCGGTCGCCGCGCTGGCGATGCCCGGCATGTTGTGGTGTTCCGCCAGCCAATACCGCCGGTACCCCCAGCGTTCCGCGTGTTGTGCGAGATCGCGAACGTTGGCGAGCGCCGCGGCGACCGTGCCGCCCTGCACCACCGGCGCGAGGTCGAGGATGGAGAACGGAGTCATCAGCGAAGCTGCGCATCCCCCTCCGTTTTTCCAGCGATCCCGCCCCGGCTGGGCGGCGCCTCCGCGGCCGCGGCGACCGCCCGGCGGCTGGTGCGAGGAACGTGCCCGACTAGGCGCTTCCCGCACGGCGACCGTCAGGCGAAACCCGATTGACGCTGTTCCGCGAACCACCGCCCCGAATCGGGGGTCCCTGCGTCGTCGGTCCAGTCCTTCAACCGAATGCTCGCTTCCAGCCTCAGTTTCTCCGGCGATGCCCTGTGCGGTGCACGGCGCCCACCGACGCCAGTCGCGCCGTTTTGCCACCGGGCGGCTGTCGCGGCAGGACGCGGCCGGACGGCATTCCTTTTGTATCCAGCTTTCGCCGGCTCGCGAGCGATGGGGCGACAAACGGCGCTCGCCGCCTCGCTCCAGCCGGCCTGATCGGAGCGTTTCCAGCCCGCCTCCCGATCTCCGCACCGCGAGGGCCGCTCCAGCCGGTCCTTGCGGTGCGGCTGTTTTTTGCACCAGCGCTACCGGCGGGTGTTCTGCGCCCGTTTCCGAAACTGGCCGGGCGACTCGGACGTGAGCCGTTTGAAGACGACCGACAGGTACTCCACGTGCTCGAATCCGGTCATGCTCGCGATTCGCTTCAGGGGAAAATCCGTCTCGATCAGCAGTTCCTTCACCCGGGCGAGCTGGATCCGGCGGATTTCCGCCTGGGGTGAGCGGCCGAGATGGCGCCGGAATTTCTTCTCCATCTGGCTGCGGGAGGCGGCGACGCACTTCATCACCTCCTCGACGGTGATGCCGCCGCACGCCCGCTCGCGAATCACGCTCAGCGCCGCCGCGACATTCTTGTCGGCCACCGCCAGCACGTCGGTGGAGAGCCGGGTGACGACGCCGACCGGATCGATGCGCTGGTCCACCGGTCCGGGATCGTCGCCGCGAATCATGCGATCGAGCAGTCCGGCGGCGCAGTAGCCCGCCTGGTACGAATTCAGCGCGACGCTGGAGAGTGGCGGATAGGAAAGTTCGCAACGCATCGTGTCGTTGTTCACTCCGAGCAGTGCGATCTGCTCGGGCACGACGAGCCCCGCGTACTGCGCGGCGGTGAGGATCTGGAACGCCCGAACATCCACGCAGGCCATGATGCCGACCGGCTTCGGCAGCTGGCTGAGCCAGGCGGCGAGGCGATTCGTCTGCTCGGCGTTCCACTCCGGGGTGATGACGCCAGGGTAGTCGACATCGAGCACGTCGCACCGATAACCCGCCAGCTGCAGCGCCTCGACGAAGCCGTCGCGACGTTCGCACGACCAGAGTTCACGCGCGAACCCGCAGTAGGCGAAATGCCGAAAGCCGCGCTCGAGAAAATGCTCCGCACCCAGGTGCCCGATCGCGACATTGTCCGGCCGGATTTTTGGCACCCCCGGAAAAGGCGCGACGTCATTCAGGTCCACGAGCGGAATCGCCAGCTGCCGGCAGCGCTCGACCAGCCGCGCACTCGTGTGCCGGCTAATGACGCCCTGCCAGTGCTCGCCACGAACGAAACTCGGATCGCGCTCCGCCTGTGCCTCGTCGTCGAGAAAGGTCGCCCACTGCCGATGCGAGCGCTCGTACTGCACGATCCCCTGCAGGATGCGCGTCGCCTCCTCGAACCGCATCAGAAACACGAGCAGGACCTTCGATCTCATCGCTCCGGTGTTATGCACCCGCCGGACCGCGATGCAACCGGTGCGTGACGGAAACCGCTCGTGCGACCACGCACCGGAAGGCGGAGGGGTGATCCCGGACGGCACAATGGTGCAGCGGCCGGCCGTCGAAACACCGGCATGACCTCGATCGGGTCGCCTGCATCCACGAACGCCTCACGCCCGCCCGCAACCGGTGCGAGGCGTCCCGCCCGCCGCCGCGACGAGGCCGGCTGGCGCCGGCCCTGGCCGACTCACCACGTTCCCAGGCGGGCGAAACTGGCGGCGCCAAGATCGGGACGGTGCCGGACGGTCAGAACGTCGTAGAGCTTCGCGAGCTGCCGCTCGACCTGCTCGAGCCGGGGTTCGTCCCCCACGAGCAGGAGCATGCGGCTGGTGCCGCCATCGCCGGTCGGGAAGCAGACGATCGCGTCGAGGTTGAACCCGCGCCGGGCGAAAAGCCCCGTGACGTGCGACATCGTGCCGGGGTGGTTTCGCACCTCGAGTTCGAGCACGACCTCACGTCGAGCAGAAGGCGGCTCCGCGCCGCGAGGATGGTCCGGAGCGGCGGCGTCGCGGGCGAAGATTCCGGAGGCCGCGGGGATCTCCGGCTGGGGAAAGCGAAGGGACTCAGGCATGGTGGAGCGCGGGTTCGGCGATCATGTGGCGGTTGGCGGCGCCGGGAGGCACCATCGGGTAAACGTTCGCGGTCTCGTGAATCGGAACGTCGACGACGCAGGGGCCCGGCTGCTCCAGGGCGTCGGCGAGCGCGCCGAGCGGATCGCCCGCCGGATCGAGCCGGATTCCGCGCAGGCCAAACGCGCGGGCCACCGCGGCGAAATCCGGCGCCACGCCGAAGCGGGAGGCGGAATAGCGTTCGCCGTAAAACAGCTGCTGCTGCTGCCGCACGAGCCCGAGATGGCCGTTGTTGAGGATGAGCACCGCCGCCGGCAGGTCCAATTCGGCGAGGGTCGCGAGTTCCTGCAGGTTCATGAGGATCGAGCCATCGCCGCTGATGCAGAGGACGCGGCGCCCCGGCGCCGCCAGCGCCGCCCCGATCGCAGCGGGCAGTCCGAAGCCCATCGTGCCCAGACCGCCCGAGGTCAGGAGCGTGCGCGGTCGCCGGAACGGATACGCCTGCGCCACCCACATCTGGTGCTGGCCCACGTCGGTCGTCACCACGGTGTCGCCGGGGAGAGTGGCGCCGAGGAAGCGGCAGAGGTTGATCGGGTGGAGGGGCTCCGCCTCGACCGGCGGGTGGTCGAGCGGATACTCGTTGCGGAGCTCACCGGCACGCGAAACCCAGCTGGCGCGAGCCTGCTGCGGCAGCCGGGCGAGAAGCCGGCGCAGGACCTCGCCGGCGTCGCCGACGACGCCGAGAAACGGCTGCTTGATCTTGCCGATCTCCGCCGGATCGATGTCGACGTGGGCGATGGCGGCGCGCGGGCAGAACTCGGCCACCTTGCCGGTCGCGCGATCGTCGAACCGGGCACCGATCGCCACCAGCAGGTCGGCCTCCTCGAGCAGGAAGTTCGTCCCCTTCGTCGCGTGCATCCCCAGCATGCCCATGAACAGCGGATCGTCGGACGGCACCGCCCCGAGCGCCATCAGCGAGGACACGACCGGGGCCGAAAGCCGGTGGGCCAGCTGTCGTGCCAGCGGACCGGCGTTCGCCGCGATGACCCCGCCGCCCAGATACAGCACCGGCCGCTGCGCCGCCTCGAGCCGGCGCGCCAGCGCCTCGAGGTCCGCGGCGGGCGCGGCCGGCGCCGCCCGGCGTCCGCCGGGCGCGGGCCAGCGGCCGAGGCGAATCGTCGCGTTGAGCACATCCTTGGGAATGTCGACTGCCACCGGCCCCGGGCGGCCGGACTCGGCCAGCGTGAACGCCAGCGGAATCACGTCCACCAGCTCACCAACCGAGCGCACGAGGAAATTGTGCTTGGTGATCGGCAGCGTGAGACCGTACGTGTCGACCTCCTGGAACGCGTCGGTGCCGATCAGCGATTGCGACACCTGGGCGGTGATCGCGACGAGCGGGATGGAATCCAGCCGCGCGTCGGCGATCGCGGTGAGCAGGTTGGTCGCGCCGGGACCGGAGGTGGCGAGGCAGACCGCGGCGCGGCCCGTGACGCGGGCCATGCCCTGGGCGATGAACCCCGCGCCCTGCTCGTGGCGCGCGAGGATGTGTCGGATCGCGGCCGGCGGTTCGCCGGGTGAACCGGCCGAGTACAAGGCGTCGTAGAACGGCAGGATCGCTCCGCCGGGAATTCCTGCGACCGTGTCGATGCCCTGCCGTTCGAGCAGCGTGCGCAGCAGTTGGGCTCCAGTGAGGTGCATGGTGTGGGAGGTTGTCGGGTGGATCGCCCGCCCCGCCGCCGCGCCGTGGAGCCAAAAAAAAAGCCCCTCCGGTTCGGCACCGGAGGGGCAAAGTCGTCGTTGACGATCAGGACCCTCGCGTGCCGGCAGGCGCGACGACGACGACCGCGAGGACGACGGCGGAAATCGGACGGGCGCTCGAGCCGGGGAGGATCATGAAAGTGCGGGAAGAAGGCTGAGGCCGGCCGGGTTTGTCAACCACGCAGTGCGCGGCGGGCGGAGCCCGATGCCCCCGGGCTCGATTGGCCAACGATCTTTCAGCCCCGCAGGCACGCCGGCTCCATCGGGTATTCGACCGGCGTGTGTCCCGATCCTGCCGGGGTCACCGGCGCCACCTCGCTGGCGACTTCGCCAGCATCACGAGACCGCGGACCGCATCGATGGACGGACGACCTCCGTGTCGTCCGCGAACGTCGAGCGACCTTCGCGGACCGGACGGAGCCGGTCCCTCCATCCTGCCGCGCAGGTCGCGGGTGCTCCGCCGCCCGCCTGGTCGCAGACCGGCGCCACCTGGCTGGCGACTTCGCCAGCATCACGAGACCGCGGACCGCGCATCGATGGAGAAACGACCTCCGTGTCGTCCGCGAACGTCGAGCGACCTTCGCGGACCGGACGGAGCCGGTCCCTCCATCCTGCCGCGCAGGTCGCGGGTGCTCCGCCGCCCGCCTGGTCGCAGACCGGCGCCACCTGGCTGGCGACTTCGCCAGCATCACGAGACCGCGGACCGCGCATCGATGGAGAAACGACCTCCGTGTCGTCCGAGAACATCGAGCGACCTTCGCGGACCGGACGTAGCCGGTCCCTCCATCCTGCCGCGCAGGTCGCGGGTGCTCCGCCGCCCGCCTGGTCGCAGACCGGCGCCACGGGAACGAACCGCCAAAGTCCGACAGCCTGCGCCGAGGCCGGCCCTACTCGCGAACCGGCGCGTAGGCGCCCGGATACGCCGGCGCGGCTTTCACGCCGAGGACCGCCGCGACTTTCTCCGGCAACGGCACCGCCGTGGACGCCGCGGGGAAGCCGGGCATCAGCTCGAGCCGCCGCAGTTCCAGCCCCTGGAACAGCGGGCCGTGATAGTCCGGCAGGTAGCGGCTGCTGGCCCCAAACTGCGGATACTGCTTGCGCAGGTCTTCGAGGGAAGCGAACTCCAGGCGCGAGGCCTCGTTCGGCGCCGGGCTCCAGACGATCAGCGGATGGCCCGCCGGATCGAAGCGCCGCACGTACACGTTGCCGTCGAGCTCCTTCAGCTGCGAGTCCTTCAGTCGGTCGCGGACCGCCGGCGACTGCTCGAGCGCGAGCAGCGGCCCGCGGTACCGCTCGTCGGCGACCAGCAG
Source organism: uncultured Verrucomicrobiae bacterium (assembly GCA_963705935.1). Taxonomy (GTDB): domain Bacteria; phylum Verrucomicrobiota; class Verrucomicrobiia; order Opitutales; family Opitutaceae; genus Opitutus. The sequence goes on from OY970130.1 coordinate 3,403,119, forward strand.
ATTGTTCACGAACACGTGGCCGTGCCGCTCGGTGACGTCAGGCCCGGTGCTCGGGTGCCAGCCGAAGTGGTCACCGACCGCGCTGCGCTCGGTCCGCTCGAACCAGGCCACGCTGTCCACGAACGTGTTCTGGCAGACCTGCACGTTCGAGCTGTTGAGGATCCGGATGCCATTCCCGCAGTTGATGAAAACGTTGCCGGCGCAAATCGCGCCCTTCGAGATCTCGAAGAAGAAGCCCTGGTCCGCGTTCTCGACCCAGTTGTCCACGAACACCGCGTCGACGTTGCCGACGTCGTACCAGACGCCGCTCGAATTCGGGTTGTCGATGATCAGGTTGTTGCGGCAGGTGACGCGGTAGGACTGGTTGAAGATCTTCACCGCGGCCGGGAAGTAGCCTTCGATCTTCTCGATGTTGTTGTGCCGGAAAATATTTCCCTCCAGCAGTACGTCGGCCGAATCGATCACGTAGAGCCCCTCGGTGCTGGTGTCGCTCACGAGGCAATGGCGGACCGTGAGCCGGTCGCCGCGGAGGTACGCGCCGGCCCGCGAGCAGTACGAGATCGTGACATTCTCGAGGGTGGTGCCGGTGACTTCCTTGCCGAAGGTGGCGGGATCCGCCAGGCGTTCGGGCTCCTTGCCTTCGACTTCGAGCGCCCGATACGCGAACTGCGTGAACACGATGCCGCGGATGACCGGCCCGCGTCCGTCCGATTTCCGGCCGTGCACGTCCCGCGTCGTTCGCACCAGCGCGCCGTCGTGCGTCGTGATTTCGATGACGTGATTCGCCGGGTTGAAACCGATGTAGACCGCGTTGTGGTCGTAATCGATCGAGTAGGTGTGCTCGTTGACCTGCGGCTCGCCGTCGACGGCCTGCAGCATCTCGCCGTCGACAAAAACCATGTCGTTGTTGAAGAGGCAGAGCGGCGTGTCGCGGCCGTGACGCTGCCGGCGCCACCAGTCGGCCGGCTTGGCGGGGAAGAGCGTCGTCCAAGTTGCGCGCCACAACCCATTGGGCTGCTCCTCCCATTTCGTGGCGATCGCGGTCCCCTTCACCACGGGCTGCTCGTCGCCGTACGGCTGGATGGTGACACCCTGGTTCAGCAAAAGGTTGCCGGTTCGGTACACGCCTCCGCGCATGATGATCGCGTCACCGGTCTCCACCCGGTCGATGGCCGCGTCGAGCGTGGTCGGCGCTGCGAGCGTCCCCGGCTGACCGGGCTTCCCGTCGGGGGCCACGAAGATGAGGTGCTTCGCGGCGGGCAGCTCGTAGCGCAGCTGCACGGGGCCGTACGGCCCGCCCGACGGCGCAGCGCGGACCGCCGGCGCGAACGCGAGAAGAGCGAGGGCCGCGCCGCAAGCGACTGCGGTCCAGTGCCGTCGGAGGGTGCCGAACGAGGCGGTAGAGGGGCGATCAAACAAGGCCGGGGAGGTGGCAGTCATGGGGGAAGCGGGGTTGTGGGGTTCGACGCAGGGCGCGCGTGAAAGATGCCGAGCGTTACGACGGGAAAGGCGCAACAGCGCAAGGATGCGCCCCGTGCTAGCTTTAGAATGTGCCTTGCCGGGAAGGTTCGCAGATCAAACGGGCGCGGATCCTGCCCGGCCAACCGCACCTCCGCGCCTGCAAAGGCCCCGCAGCCCGCGTCGGGCGGGCTGGGCCGAGGCCGCCCCCGGCAGCACGGAAAACCCGCAGGTTTCATCCTACCCATCGCAACCCGGGCTCAGGCCGGGGTGCCCGTCTCGAGCCAGCGCGGCGGCTTCCATCTCCGGATCGGCACCCGGGCCGGTTCTGCTCGAGTGCGGATTTCTTCGATCCTGACCGCGGGTTGCCGGTCTGTGGCCGTTCTGAGCCCCCCACCTCATGAAAAAACCGCTCTCCCTGCTGATCATCCTCTGTGTTGTATTGGCGGCGTACCGACCGCTGCACGCGGCGTCAGCCGGCAGCGATGCCGCCGCCCTCGCCGACCTCGCCCGCGGCCACGAACGGGTATTCAAGTCGCTCGGAACCGACCACGTCGCCGTCGTGCTGCAAAAAGGCGACAAGCAGTTCACGATTTACGGCGTCGTCGAAATCCGCGCCGTGGGCGCGGTGCTGGAGATCACGGTGAAGAATGGCGAGAAATACAGCGTCAGCCCCGCCGACGTGTTTTTCATCACCAACAACGGATTCAAGATCTAGCGGCCGCCCGCGGTCACGGCTCCTGCGAGGTGAGCGGAATCGCACCCGCCGGGACCACCGCGGGGACGTTTCGGCTTTATGCCGCCGGGATTCGGCGTTCGATGTTGCGCCATGAAGGTCATGCACATCGCGCAGCCCGGAGGACCAGAGGCGTTGCAGCTGGCGGATCGTGAACCGCCCGTGGCCGCTCGCGGCCAGGTGCTGATTCGCGTCAGGGCCGCCGGCGTCAATCGCGCCGACGTCTCGCAACGCAAGGGACACTACCCCGCCCCGGCCGGCGTCGCGCCGGACGTTCCGGGGCTCGAGGTCGCGGGCGCCGTCGAGGCCGTCGGGCCCGGCGTCTCCCGCTGGCAGGCGGGCGATTCCGTTTGCGCGCTCCTCGCCGGCGGCGGCTACGCGGAATTCGTCGCGGTCGACGCCGGCCACTGCCTGCCGGTGCCGTCAGGCTGGAGCTTCACCGACGCGGCCGCGCTGCCGGAGGCGTTGTTCACCGTCTGGTCGAATGTTTTCGATCGCGGCCGGCTGAAGGCGGGCGAGGTCTTCCTCGTGCACGGCGGCACCAGCGGCATCGGGATGGCGGCGATTCAGCTGGCGCGGATCTTCGGGGCACGGATTTTCGCCACCGCCGGCAGCAACGAGAAATGCCGGGCCTGCGAAGCCGCCGGTGCCGAGCGCGCGATCAACTACCGGGAGGAGGATTTCGAGGCGGCGTTGCAGAAACCCGGCGTCGACGTGATCCTCGACATGATCGGGGCCGAGTACTTCGCGAAAAATCTCCGCCTGCTCCGTCCGGAGGGCCGCCTCGTCTCCATCAACGCGATGAAGGGAGCGAAGGCGGAGGTGAACCTGCTGCACGTGATGTCGCGCCGGCTGACGATCACCGGCAGCACGCTGCGCAGCCGGGAGACGGAGTTCAAAACCGCTCTCGCCCGCGAGCTCGAGCAACGGGTCTGGCCCCTGCTGGCCGAGGGAAGGTTCCAGGCGAACGTGTTTCGGATCTTTCCGCTTTCCGCGGCGCCGCAGGCGCACGAGCTGATGGAGACCAGCCGGCACATCGGCAAAATCGTGCTCACCGTCTGATGGCGCGCCGCGCGCCCGCAATTCGCGGCGTCGAATCCGATTCAGCCCGGCGGGTACGCCGGGCTCCACCGACGCTGGACCAGCGTATGCCCAACCTGCCGGGGTCACCGCAGGCTGTCGGACTCAGGCGGTCGGTCCCCGTGGCGCCGGTCTGCGCAGCCTGTCGGACTTTGTTAGAGCTTGTCCCAGAAACGCTGATTTTGTGCGTTTCGTGTCTCTTGTAGCCGGCCTCGCCGAGGCCGGTCCGGGGTCGACCGGCGAACGCATCTCCCAAATGCTTCGCCGCCGGTCGGAGACCACAGCCGTCCCACAGGACGGGGACAAAGCGAGTCGGCTGGCGTTCTGTCGAGGGAGACAGAGGCGGGGATGGGACGAAGCCGATGCAGGATTTTTGGCAGGTCGAGAGGCTTTAGGTCGGGGAGACGCTCGGAGGCTGTCCCACAGACTAGGAGGCAAAACCGGGCAGATAGCTCTGAAGGGACGATTCGAGTAAGGCGAAGTGCCCCTCGGCTGTCCCATAGCGACGCAGCAACTGGGCCAGATCCCGACGTAGCCACAGGGCCGCCCGCAACACGGTGAACAGTCTGGCGAAGCTGTGCGCCCATGCGCTGCCCCAGGCCTGGAAGCGCAGCAGCACATACACCAGCAGCGCCATCCAAACCTGCCACTGCACCGCGTTGGCATTGTGCCCAAGGAAGTCTCCCAGTTGCAGGGTCTGCTTGATCTGCTTGAAGAACGCTTCGATCTGCCAGCGGCAGCGGTACAGTTCGGCGATACTGGCTGCGCTCCAGGTAAAGTTGTTGGTGACAAAATCCATCTCGCGCTCCTGGCCGTCGACGCACACCCGCGCCGTGACCCGGCGCAAACGGCCGGGGTAGTCCGCCCGACTGCACGGCCCGGCCGTGCGGACCTCCACGTCGGCAAGCACGCGCGGGTCCGCGCATGGCGGCCGTCGCCGCACCACCCGCAGCAACAGATCCTCCTTGGGGCGGGTGACGAAAAACACCCCGCGTTGGGTCAGTTCCCAAAAGAACGTGAGCCGGTGGTAGCCCTTGTCGAAGAGCACGATCTCTCCGGTGCGCAGCTCTGCACACAGCGCTCGCACCTTCGCCAGTTCCCCCTCCCGCGCCGATCCCACGACGACGAACCCCGGCAACAGGCTGCGCAGCGACAGCCGCACATGGCACTTGGCCGCGGCCTTCTGGTGATTGTGCTCGGCCCAATCCAGACACGAGGCCACCAATTGGATCACCGTGGCATCCACCACATGGATCGCGCGACGGAAGCGCCACGCCAAGCCCCGCGTGCGACCGCGAGCAAAGCCCGGATACGTCGCTGCCAAGTGTTTGAGCACCTGCCAAAACAACGCTTCGGCCATCTCGCAGTCGCGAATCTTGTTGGCGTGACTGAGGGCATTGCGCGATGGCGGTGTCGCCCCGCGCAGCCCTCGCAGCGGCGTTTTGAACAACTGCAGCCCGTCGCACACGTCGTTCAGGCTCAAGGCATGGCTTAACTGCGCATACAGCAGGCTCACCACGTGACTCCACGGACTGAAGCTGCGCGCCTGCTCGTCCACCCCGTACTCCCGCGCCAGCTTCGGCACCAGATAGGCGGGAATCAGTTCGACCAATTGACGCAGAACCGTACGTTGCGCTTCGGCTCGGTTGGGCAGGTTGCTTTTTTTCACACCCTGCCTTTGGCAGGACTAATCGGTCCAGCCGAGCCGCCTTTTCCTTCCCCGCTATGGGACGGCTGTGGTCGCAGACCGGCGCCACCTGGCCGCCGACTCACGTTGGCCAACTCCAGGTCCGGGCTCGCTGCGCCCGGCCCGAGGCCGATGTTCTCATCGGGCTCGAACGACGCGAGAGCCTCGGGCGACGTATGCCGCTCGAGTTCAATGGCCGTCAGGCGGACCCGCGGTCCAGCACGCGCGCCGGCCAAGCCGCTACTGCGTCTCTCCCGGTTTTTCGGGAAAGCGCCGGTCGAGGATCGGAGCGAGGAACCGGTATTCGCCCGAACGCACCTGCTCCCGCGAAAACAACGTCACCCCGGAGTTGCCCGCGTACGTCGTGCCTACCGGATCCACCGACGTCGCCGCCCCCTCCGTCACCCTGCCCTGCGACTCCACCTCGAAAACATCCGGCGAGGCCGTCCTCCGGATGACGAACGTCAGCTCGGTCGCCCCGAAGCCGCGGAACGCATCCTCGACGTACGCGCCCAGTTCGGCGGCGATCACCTGATGCTTGTCCGGAAAATCGGTGGCGAGCCGCTGATAAAGCAGGTCGCGCACCCCGTGCCCTTCCACCGGAAACGGCGGCACCTGCAGCGTGACGGCGTCCGGCTGCACGTCCGTCTCCTGGATGAATCGGCCCACCACGTCGGCGTGTATCTCCTCGAATTCCAGCAGGTCGGAAACGAGACGGTCGACCTGGGCTGCAGTGAGTCCGAGCGCCGGCAGGCGGGACTGAATCACGGAGCGAAAAGCATGGTCGAGATACGCCTCGCCACTCGCGGCGGAGCTCGTCGGAACCTGATCCGGCAGAGCAGCCGGCCCCGCACCGCGGTCCCGGCCTGCGTCCCCTGCGGATGCAAGATTCCGCGGTGCTCGTCCGGCGGCCGGTCCGGCCGGCCGAACCCGCGCAAGCCCGATCCAGACCGCGACCGCGACGGCAATCGTGCCGGCGGCGCCGAGCGCGGCACGTCGCCCGCGCCGGTCGCGACGGCTCCCGAATTCCGTGCCCTGCGAGGCCGCCTTTTTTTCGTCCATAGGCGGTCTCCAACGACACTCGAATGCGGCTCGGGTGCGTTTTCCCCGGGGTGACGGACCAAGCGGCTTCGGGCGCGACCGCGCCCGGTCCCGTTTCGAACGGGCTCCGATCCTCGCCACGCCTCTCCGGGAGTTTCTCCTACCAGCCTGGCAAGGAAACCTCCCAGCGAGAGCGTGGGCCGGCGGTGCACCTGCGGCCGTGCCGGAGCCGGTTGCCGTCATCGGGCTTCCTCCGATCACAAGGTCAGGGAGTTCTTGCACACTTTGAAATGGAGAGGCGTTACCTCACGGCCATGCTTGTCGCCGTCGAATGAGCGTATCCAGCACGTGAGACATTCAGAGGCACAGGTTCTCCACACCTGCCCTCCGGGGGCGGAAAAAGTCGCGCCGGCCAGTCCCGTCGCCGTCGACGATTTGTCCGTCTCCGAGTGGCGCCGGCGCGGGCCGGATGTCGACTGGCATCCGTCCGCCGCGGACGCGCCGACCGGGGCGGAGTACCGCACCAACGCCACGGCGCGCGCGGATTTGCTCTGCGGGATCGCGGCGGATCTGTTCGTCGCCGAAGAGCCGACGAAATCCTTCGGCAACGTCCTCCGGCGGATCGCGCAGGTGGTGGACGCGGGAATCCATTTCCAACACGAGCGCACGCCCGAGGGCGGCCCGCTGCGCCTCGAAAGCGCCAGCGGTGTGCCGCCGGAAGAGACGGCGCTGCTGGCCGCCGCCGCTTTCGGCGCCGGACTGCCGCAAACCGTGGTGACGGACGGCGCGGCACGATTCTTCGACCGGGTGCAGGACTCGCGTGATCCCGACCTAGCCGTGCTGCGGTCGATCGGCGTCCGCGCCTGCGCATGCCTGCCGCTGCAGGCGGGCGGGCGGATCTTCGGCGCGGTTGGATTCGGATCGACCTCCCGCGACCGATTCGGCCGGGCCGAGGCCCGGTTCATCGAGACGGCCGTGGACATGGTGGCGGCCAGCATCGATCGTAAGCGCCTGATCGCGGAGTTGCGGGCCGCGCGCGATGCCGCGGAGCAGACCAGCCGGGCGAAGGACAACTTCCTCGCGGCCCTGTCGCATGAACTGCGCACCCCGCTCAATCCGATCCTGCTGCTGGCCAGCAACGCGGCCGCCAACGATTCGCTTTCGCCGGCGGTGCGCGGCGATTTCGAGACGATCGCCCGGCACATCGCGCTGGAAACGCGGCTGATCGACGATCTGCTCGATCTCACGCGGATCACGCACGGCAAGCTTTCGCTCGTGAAGCAGGTGCTGGACGCGGCCAGCCTCGTCCGGGAGGCGATCGCCACGGTCCGGACCGAGATCGACGACAAGGCGATCCAGCTCTCGCTCAACTTTGCCGACCGCCCCGCGCCGGTGCGCGGCGACGGCGTGCGGCTGCAGCAGGTCTTCTGGAACATCCTGAAGAACGCGGTGAAATTCACCCCGCAGGGCGGGCGCATCGCCGTGGGGCTGACGGTTCCGGCCCCGGACCTGGTGCGGATCGAGTTCGCGGATACGGGCATTGGGTTGACGCCGGACGAGCTCACCCGCGCGTTCGAGCTGTTCGGGCAGGGCGAGCACGCGAACGGCGGCCCGTCCCAATTCGGCGGACTGGGACTGGGGCTCGCGATCACCCGCGACATGGTCGCGCTGCACGCCGGCCGCATCGAAGTGGTGAGCGCGGGGCGCGACCAGGGGGCGTGCTTCATCGTGGAGTTGCCGCTCGCCTCCGGCGAGATCGCGATGGGCGACCAGTCGCCGGAGTCGCGCACGCCGCACGTGCTGCCGCATCGCGCCAGCCGTCCGGGAGTGCGGATCCTGCTGGTGGAGGACCATCAACCGACGCGCCAGGCCCTGCTCCAGCTGCTGATCCACCGCCATTACGAGGTGATCGCGGCTGCCGGCACCGCGGAGGCCCGCGCGATCGCGACGCGCAAACGCTTCGATCTCGTGATTTCCGACATCGGTCTGCCGGACGGCAGCGGTTACGAGCTGATGACCGACCTGCGGCGGGAATTCGCGCTGACGGGAATCGCACTCACCGGGTATGGCTCGGAGCAGGACCTGGAGCTTGCCCGCAGCGCGGGTTTCATCGCGCACCTGACGAAGCCGGTGAGCATCCAGGCGCTCGAGGCGGCGCTCGTCGCAGCCGTTCCCGCTGCCGGCTGAGCCGGCTCGTGAGGCCGGCCGGTGAAGGGATTCGCCCCCGGCGGTGTTGTACCTCTCGTGTTGTAGGTTTGTGTCGGTTCCGGTGAGCCGGTGAACTAGGGGTAGATCCCGGCCGCCGGAACCCATCTTGATTCCGCGCGACGACCAGGAGCCGAAACCCGTCGACCCGGGTGGATGCACGTTCCCTCCAATCCTGACGGTACAGCGCCGGGAAAAGGCGCTGCTCCCGAACCGGCCCAGCCAGCGTTTCGCCAACGCCGGACCCGGCCGTCTGCGCGGCCGCCGCGCCGGTTTCCACCCCGTCTGCTCTCCGGGACAACTAACCCGGATATTTCGCGAGCGCCGCGAAAGATCCGCCCTCCGGGCCGACTTTGTCGGGGCTAGCCGCGACAAAGTCGCTCCCCCGCAGGCGGACGGAAATTCGGACGCTGCAACACTCTCGTTCGTGAAATTTCCGGGCTAACGGCCGCGCACCGGTGGCGGGGCCAGCCACTTTTCCCGCCCGACGAGATACAGGCACACACAGAGCGCGAGGAACGGCAGCAGCGTGAGCGCGTCCGAATAGGGCCCGTCGAAAAACGGATTGTGCGCCAGCGACCATTTCGTGACCGCCGCATCCGCCCGGTCGAAGAACATCTGCATGATCGCAATGACGATCCCGGCGATCGCCCCGCCCGCGATGTAGCCGGACGCGAGCAGCACGCCCGGACTCTTGTCGCTCTCCTCCGAGAATTGCGCCTCGGTCATCGCCGCGTGGCTGGCCCGCTGCCGGGTTTTCCGATCCACGAGCCAGCGGATCAGTCCGCCGACAAAGATCGGCGACGATGACGACAGCGGCAGGTAGACTCCGACCGCGAAGGCGAGCGCGGGCACGAAGGAAAGCTCGAGCGTGACGGCGATCGTCACCCCGAGGAGGACGAGCGCCCACGGAAGCTTCCGGTCGAGAATGCCCTTGATGATGTACGACATCAGCGTGGCTTTCGGCGCGTCGAATTTGCGCACCGTGGTGCCGTCCGGCCGGGTGTCGTAGGCGCCGTTGATGCCGGGGTCGACCAGCCACACGGCCGTGCCGTCGTTCCGCACGAGATAACGGCCCACCGGCCCGCCTTTCGCGTCGGTCTTCTGCCACACGCGATACGTGTTCGTGTCGCCGCGCGCCTGCGGGCCCACGAGCTTTTCCTGCTTCGGCAGCACGCTGGCATCCGTGTGCAATCCCGCCGGCGCCACCTGGGCGACCGGCACGTAGACCGTCTTGGCCTCGTTCAGCACGAGCAGGATCGAGCCCAGCAGCATCGCCGACAGAAGCGACCCAACGAGAATCGCCATCTGCTGGTACCGCGGCGTCGCGCCGAGAAGGTGCCCGGTCTTGAGGTCCTGCGAGGTCGTGCCGCCCTGCGATGCCGCGATGCAGACGATCGCCCCGACCGACAACGCCGTGACGTAGTACGGGCCGCCGGTCCAGCCCACGAGCAGGAAGATCAGGCAGGTGAAGAGCAGCGTCGCGACGGTCATCCCGGAAATCGGGTTGGACGAGGAACCGATCTCGCCGGTGAGCCGCGACGAAACGGTCACGAAGAGGAAGCCGAACAGCACGATCAGGATCGCGCCGAGTATGTTCATGTGCAGCCAGGGCGCGAGGGTGACCGCGGTGATCAGCACCACGATGCCGACCCCAACGAAGCGCATCGACAGGTCCCGCTCGGTCCGGAGTCCCGTCGCCCGGCGGTCGCCCCGCGAGGCGCCGAGGTCACGGAGCCCTTCCTTCAATCCATGCCAGATCGTCGGCAGCGACTGGACGAGGCTGAACACCCCGCCCGCAGCGACGGCGCCGGCGCCGATATAGAGCACGTAGGCCCCGCGAATGTCGTTCGGGCCCATGGCGCTGATCGGCATCGTCCCGGGCGACAGCGGTCCGACGATGTGCTCGCCGAAGAACTTGATCATCGGGATCAGCACGAGATAGCTCAGCACGCCGCCCGCGCACATGATCGAGGAGATCCGCGTGCCGATGATGTAGCCGACGCCCAGCAGCGCCGGCGAGACCTCGACGCTGACCGAGCCCGAATTCAAGGGAGGGCCAAAGACCTTTTCGGAGACATCCTTCCAGCCTTTGAGCGCGAGGTTGAACGTGGTGTAGAGGAGGCCGATGCCGAACCCGGTGAAGATCGCCCGCGCTCCCGGAGAGGTGCCCAGCCCGGCCGCCTCCGCCGCACGAATCTCCGCCCGGGCCGCCGGCGAGGCGGCGGCGCGGTCGTCCGCGTTCGCGCCGGCCTTGAGGACGGCGGCGCACGCCGTGCCTTCCGGATATTTCAGCACGCCGTGCTCCTTCACGATCAGCGCGCGCCGGAGCGGAATCATCATCAGGATGCCGAGCAGCCCGCCCATCAGCGCGACCACGGTGACGTGCGTCAGCTCGAGATCGAAGCCGAGGATGAGGATCGCGGGCATCGTGACGCCGACGCCGAACGCGATCGATTCGCCCGCGGATCCGGCGGTCTGGGTGATGTTGTTTTCCAGGATCGTCGAGTCCCGCACGCCGAGTTTCGAGAGGCCGCGGAACAGCGCCAGGGAAATGACGGCGACCGGGATCGAGGCGCTGACGGTCAGTCCCACCTTGAGCACGAGGTACAGGGACGAGGCGCCGAAGATGAGGCCGAGCACGGCGCCGGTCAGCACTGCGCGGAAGGTGAACTCGCGCATCGTCGTTTCCGGGGCGATGAACGGTTCGACCTGAGGCGTGGGGTTGGAAGCCATGGCGGTTTGCGGGTGTGCGCACGACTATCCGAGCGGCCTTCGGCAACTCAATACGCGAAATCAACCAAGCGGCGTATCATCGTTCGCCCGACCTGAAGCGCTTTGGCGCTCGCCCCGCGGCTCGCCTGGTCGGTCCGTTTGCAGGAGCGGCTTTACGCCGCGAACATCATGTCCGCGTAGGCCGCGAGCTCGCTCGCGCGGTTTGGGGGCGCCTCGCCCGCGATCCGAGTCCGGCTGCGCGGCGTTCGAGAACCACTACGTCGGATTCGGCCACACGGTCCGGTGGTAGGAGCGGCTTTACGCCGCGATCTGAGCACCGATGACATTCATTCGCGGCGTAAAGCCGCTCCTACGCCCGAACTAGAACCTCCGATCCGGAACCTTCGAGAGGCGTACGTCCGATTACCACACACGCGAGACCGCGCACCTCCGAGCGCGGGCGTTCGACCCCGTGCCTTCGCCGGCTCGAACGCTTCGCAGGCCGGCCGCCTCAATCCGCGTCGTACACCTCGACGAGGACGATGCCGGAGGAAGCGTTTTTCCCCTGCGCGATGAAGCTGTAGACGCCGGGCTGCAGCGTCATCAGCAGCGCGGCCGAGGTCCGATCCGGAGCGTAGAACGGCGTCGCGCCGATACGCGCACCGGACGCGACGATCGCGGCCGCGTTGGCATTGGCGGCCCAGTTGTCGTTGGTGGCGAGCGTGGCCGAACCCTTGTGCAGCTCGATCACGGGGTCGACCAGCACCTCGGACGTCCCGATGCCTTGCGTGGTCAGCGTCGGTCCGACGGCGCGCATCAGCACCTGCTTCGGCGTGGTGCCGACAATCACGAAACCACCGATGGCCACGCCATTGCCGGTGGTCGCGTACGCGCGGGTGGCAATGTTGACGAACTTCGCGCCCGGGCTGCCGGCATCCGCGTCGTAGACTTCCAGCAGCACGATGCCGGAGGCGTCGTTGCGACCTTTGACCACGAAGCTGTACACCCCGGAGGAAAGCGTCAGCAACAGGGCGGACGACGTCGAGTCGCCGGCCTGCAGCGGATTTGCGCCGATGCGGGCGCCGACGGACACGATGTCCGCGGCGTTGGCGTTGTCGCCCCAGTTGTCGTTCTGCGCGATCACGGCCGAGCCCTTGTGCACCTCGACCATCGGGTCGGTCAGGACCTCGGAGGCGCCCAGCCCCTGGGACGTGAGCGTGGGGCCGACCGCACGGACCAGCACCTGCTTGGAGGTCCCGCCGGTGACGACAAACCCGCCGATGGTCACGCTGTCGCCCGTTGCGCAGTACGCCCGCGTGGCGATGTTGACGAGCCGGGTCGGCGCGGCGCTGGCCGCGTGCACCTGCACGGAGACGGACTCGGTCGCGCTCACGTCCCGGCCATCGCTCACGTTGACGTTCAAGGTGTACGACGGGACCGCTGCCGCGTTCAGCGCCGAGGCGTTCGCAACCGTGACCTGACCGGTGGAGGCGTTGACGGCAAACACGCCGGCGCCGGTTCCGCCCACGATCTGCCACTGACGCAGCGTGCCGAAGCCGTCCGCGTCCGTCGCCTCCAGCGAGCCGACGTGAGCGCCGTCCGTCGCGCCGTCGCCCACGTACACGGTCTGGCCGGGTTTGACGACCGGGGGATGATTCGCGAGGTAGCTGCGCAGCCAGACCAGCGCCGGGCGCTCGGTGCCGTCCGCCAGCGCCAGGTTCGCGTGCTGCGCGTCGCGCCACAATCCCGGCAGGTAGCCCCAGAGCGTGATTCCGATCACGGACGGGTGTTCCCAGAAGATCGGGAAGATGCGCTGGTAATCGGCGAGCTGGACCGCATCCGTCGGACCGTCGATCTCCATCTCGGTGGCGATGATCGGCAGTCCGGTCGCCGCGAGCAGGTCGAGGTTGGCCTTGATCGTCGCCGTGGGCGCGGTGGTGGAAAACGCATGCGCCTGCACGCCGACGGCGTCGATCAGGCCCTCGGCCTGCACCAGCCGGACGAGGCCGACGTACCGCTGCATGGCGGCCGTGTTGTTCTCGATGTTGTACTCGTTGAGCATCAGCCGCGTGGTGGCCGGGAAAATCCGGCGGGCCATCCGGAACGCCGTCAGCACCCAGTCCCAGCCGGTGCTGCCGGTTCCACCGAGGGCGTTGAGGTAGTTGCCGTGGCCGACGCTGTTCGGCGGCTGGTTCAGCGGCTCGTTGACGACGTCGATGTAGTCGATGCCCGGGTACCGGGTGGCGACCGCGGTGAACCACGCTTCGATCTCGGCGAGCTGGTCGGCGGCGGACAGCGTTTCGATCCAGGCCGGCTGCTGGTTGCCCCAGACGAGCACGTGCATCCGGAAAGGCATGCCGTTGCTCTTCGCCAGCGCGTAGGCGGCGTCGAGCTCGGCCCAGTTCATCACCCCGCGGGTCGCCTCGACGCTGCCCCACTTGCCGGCGTTTTCCGGCGTGATCTGGTTGAAGTAGGCGGTGAGATTCGGCGCCTGCGTCGGGCTGTAGACGCCGCCGAGAAACTTCGCCTGGCCGCTGGCGAGCGCCGGGCCGGTCGGGGTGTAGCCGAAAGCGGTGGTGGCGACGGCGGCAGCGCAGGCGAGCTGAAGGAGAAGCGGGCGAACGCGGGGAAGACGGAAGTTCATGGAGCGATGAAACGACGGGGTTGGGCCGCGGCGGCGCGTCCGGGTTCGACGCGACCGGCCGAACGGGAACGGGGCAATCCACGTGTCGGGGCTGGCACTCGACGATCACACGCGGCGCGGTTCGGCCCCGCAGTCCGCCGACCCCGCTAACTGTAGAATGGGATCGGCTCGCGCCTGCCCCATGTCCGCGTAGGCCGCGAGCTCGCTCGCGCTTCGGCGCTCGAAGGGCCCAAACCGCGCCTGCGAGCAGGCGGCCTACGGGACGGAACGTAGGTTCGGCCTGTCCTGATCGTCGCGCCGGCCTCGTGTCCGCGCAGGCCGCCTGCTCGCTCGCGCTCGAGAGAGGTCGGGCGTAGGCCGCGAGCTCGCTCGCGCTACGGGAGGCTCCGCCTCAATCCGCGTCGTACACTTCCACCAGCACGATGCCGGACGTGTCGTTCCGGCCCTTGGCGATGAAGGTGTACACGCCGGGATCGAGCGTCAGCAGCAGCGCCGAGGACGTCCGGTCGCCCGCCGCGAACGGCGTTGCCCCGATCCGCGCGGCCGTCGGCGCGATCGCCGCCGCGTTGCCCGTGTCGGGCCAGTTGTCGTTCGACGCGATCGTGATTGCGCCGTGGTGCAATTCGATGGTGGGGTCGGACAGAACCTCGGATTGGCCCAACCCCTGGGTGGCGAGCGTCGGACCGACCGCGCGCAGCAGCACTTGCTTCGGGGCGCCGCCCTGGATCACGAATCCGCCGATGGCCACACCGTCCCCGGTGGTCGCCTGGGCCCGCGTCGCGATGTTGACGAAGTTGGCGCCGCTGCCGGCATCTTCGGCATCGTACACCTCCAGCAGCACGATCCCCGAGGCGTCGCTGTGCCCCTTGACGATGAAGCTGTACACCCCCGGATCGAGCGTCAGCAGCAACGCCGCGGAACCGGTGTCTCCGCTCGAGAACGGATTCGCGCCGATCCGCGCGCCGACCGTGGTGATCTCGGCCGCATTCGCGTTGTCGCCCCAGTTGTCGTTCTGCGCGATCACCGCCGACCCCTTGTGCACCTCGACGAGCGGATCCGCCAGCACCTCCGCTGCCGTCAGTCCCTGTGACGTGAGCGTGGGGCCGACGGCGCGCACGAGCACCCGCTTCGACCCGCCGCCGCTCACGACGAAACCGCCGATCGTCACGCGGTTGCCGGTCGCGCAATAGGCGCGCGTCGCGATGTTGACCAGCCGGCTCCGGCCGCTGGCCACGACGAGCGTCACCTGCGCGGTTGCGCTGGTGTACAGGTTGGTGTCTTCGGGCGTGAAGGTGACGCTCACCACGTGACTGCCGACCGCGAGCACGGTGCCCGCTGCCGGCGAGTAGGAAAACGTGCCGGGAACGTCGGTGGCCGCGTTGAGCTGGATGGCGGACAGCGCCACCCCTTCGGCGATCGCGGCGGGAGCGGGCCAGTTGAGGACCGGCGTCTCCGGATTTGCGCTGGTCCGCACCGTGCCGGTGAAATCCGCGGTGCGGTCGCCGACCGGGGAGAAATCCTGCGAGAGACCGGTCGCCAGCGCCACGCTTGCCGGAGCGAAAATGTACCCCGCGGCGCGGGCCGAAAGCGTCCAGGTGGTGTTCGAATCCACGCCCTTGAACGCAAAGATCCCGTGCCGGTTTGTCACGGCGCCGCGCACTGACGGTCCGCGCGCGGTGACCGTCACCCCCTCCATCCCGGCGCCGTCGGGCCCGACGATCCGGCCGCTGATGATCTCGCCCGCGGCGTCCGGGCAGATGTTGTACGAACAGCCCGACACCAGATTGAAGCCGTAGTAGCTGTCGTCGACGTTCGGCAGGTTGTACCAGGCGTCGTTCGACCCGGACCAGCCCATGTTCAGGTGGTGGTAGAGCGTGCCGGTGTTGTACCCGTATCCATCGCACACGGGCATGTGACCGATCGGATAATTCCAGATGACGATCGCGGTCGGCAGCCCGGCATCGAGGTTGGTCCGGAGGGCGAGCAGCAGGTCGTCCGAGAACCCGTCCTTGTACGCGATGTTCGCATAGTGCAGCGCGCTCCGGACCGTGTCGCTGTGGAGCGAGGCGGCCGAATCGCTGTAGCTGTACTGCATGTGGTTGACCACCCCGGCGTCGTGCAGCAGCGCGCCGATCGCCTGGCGCTGCACGTCCGTGATCGACGGCCCCGGCGCCAGCACCATGTTGGCCCAGTCGTACGGACCGCCGCTGCCATTGCCGCCGCGAAGCGGCCGGTTCTGCGCCAGCCCATCGACCGTGATCGAAAAGGCCTGCGGGCCGACGCCCTCCTTCGGCCATTGGTGATAACGCATGATCTGGGCCCATCCGGTGGCCGTGCAGCCGGCCGGATAATTCTGCAGGTTCCCGGGCCCGAACGGCGGCGTGTAGTAGTTGTACACCGCCAGCGCGGACAAGCCGACATCGATCCAGGACTGGTCCCAGCGGGTTTGCACGAGCGGCTCGACCCGCACGTCGCTCAACCCCATCAGCTGCAGCGCGACCGCGCGGTCGCCTGGCGCCAGCGCCGCGGCGGTGCGGGTGCCGCGGGCCAGCAGCGCCCGCCATTTCGCGTTCGCGCGGAGACGGGCGGCGGAGGGCGGACGGCCCGTGGCCGCGGCGGCGCGCGCCGCGAGCACCCGCGCTCCGACGTCACTCCGCAACATGTCGAACAGCGGCTGCCCGGCCCGCGCCACGAACGTGTCCTCGTGCGAAAACGCCACGACCGTCTCGAGGTCGTCGTCGGCCGCGATGATCGCAAAACCCGTCGGGGTGAGATGGACGACGTGGAAGACCGGCTCGCCGGTCGGACCGGCGACGGTGCTGACCGTGCCAACCGCCCCCGCCTTGCGGTCCATCGGGCGGGGCGAGAGATCGAGCCAGCCGGTAACCGCGTCGAGCGCGCGATCACGGTCCACCGGTGCCGCCCCGGCGTGCAGCGCGGACGAGACGCCAATGACGAAGGCTGCAACCCAGCTTGCGCGCCGCCGCGCCGCGACGGCGCACGCTCCCCGCATGGATGAAGCAGGACCGAGTGGCACCGGGACAGATCTGAGCGAGTCGCCCCGTGGTGCCGAGCTTATTGGCGGCGATCCTTCCGGCGCCACCGCCCTTCGGCATCTTCAGTCGGCGTCGTAAACCTCGACCAGCACGATGCCGGAGGTGCCGTTCTTCCCCTTGGCTATAAAACTGTGAGGCGTAGGCTGCCTGCTCGCAGGCGCGGATTGGGGAGAACGACGTACGAACCGCGCGAGCGAGCTCGCGGCCTACGGAAAACCAGCGCACAGCTGGAGAGGTTGACGCAACGGACCCGTGCCGAGTTGATCACAGCTGAACGTCACGCCGTCGCCTCCATTGACGGGTAATTTTGCTACTGCACCCGAGCATAGATCGAGTAGCGGCGTTGGGCGTCGCCAACTCGCACCGTGACGACGATCGGCGCATGCATGGCCCGTGATACGTCGAGCAGAGCCACGCGCACTTGGGCGCTGCGGCCGTCGGCCGCGCGTTCCAGCGCGGCAACCGCTCTCGGGTCGCGCGACTCCACGCCGATGATTGCGCCGGGCACGCCTGCGGATAACCGAACCTCCGCCGTCCGGCGCTCGAGCAGGCCGCCGATCTTCCAATCCAAGACGGACGGCTCGATGCTCACCGAGGGTGCGATGTTCACGTTCAGCCTCAGCACGACGGACTTCACCCCCGGCTCATCGGTCGTCACTGTGACGGTCTTCACCTGCAGCCCGATCCGATCCGTCAGGTCGAGCACTGCGCGAATCTCTCCGGATTGGCCGGGCTCGACTCGCGGATTGGCGACCTCCGCCGTGGTGCACGTACAGGAGGACTCCGCCTTCAATATTGTGACCGCGCGATGGCCCGGGTTGGTGTAGGGAAATCGCGCCTGGACGGTCCCGTTTCCCTCCTGGGCATCCAGGTCCACTGTCGTGGTTTTCCACTCGAGTGCGAACCCGCGCGTCCCGAGCAGCGCAATAATCAACGAAACCGTTCCGCACCGGATCATCACCGCCATCGCGTCATGCCCGCCGCGCAAACACAAGTTCAGTATCTCCCAATATCGTCCGGAGCGGCGGACTCCCGTTCGAGAGCGCCGGACCCAATCGAGTTGTGGCGTCGCTCGCACCTCGTGCGCCCTCCGCTACTGATGGCCGCTTGCCGGCAGAGTCCGGATTGAGGCTTGCCGGCCGGCCACGCCGAACACGATAAGGAGTTCGACATAGCTTGGGCGGTCGCACCTCTACTCCAGTTTGGCCCGGGCGCATCACGGATGAAAGAGGCCGTGGGCGCTCCCGCCGTTGACCGAGGAAAGTGGCACGAGGCGGGCAAGCCATTGGGGTGTTCAGTCTGACGTAGGCGATCTTTGCTCCGGCAAGCGGAGGGTTCAGCGCCGAGAAGCCGCTCCATGCGTTTCTGGTTTGATGGCACGCGGCATCCGCGAGGCTATGGTTGGCTCGTGGGGTTCACTCCCACGAGGGACGCACCTTCGTTGACGCGGTAGATCACGAGGTAATGCCGGTGCGCGAGCTTGCGTAAGGATGGCCGCTTTTTGACCGGTGCGCCGCGGTTGGGCAACTGGTCGAGCGAGAAGATCAGATCCACCAACTCCAGGCCGATCCGCTCGGCCGCCGCCGGGCTTTTCTTCGCGAGGAACGCGACCACGTCCCCCAAGTCGGTCTCCGCCTGTTCGGTCAGCGCGACTTGCCAGCCCATTGCCGCACCTTGTTTTCGAGTTCGTCGCGAGTCGTGACCCGGGCGCCTTTTTCATCGAGCGAGCGCAAGCCCATGTCGATGGCGGCCAGTAATTCAGGGGACTCTTCGTCGTTCTCGGTCAACCAGTCGCGCACCTTCGCCACCTCAGCCGGCGGCAAGGTCAGGAGCTGATTGATCACTTCGGTGGCGGTCATTGTGTCCATAAATTAGGCGCCGTGCTCCTCATCCGCAAGCTCGGCTTCCTCCTCGGCGAGTTCGGCCGCAAGTTCCGGGTCGAGCGCAAGCCGCGCCGGATGCGTGCGCGTGTGGACTTCCTTCAACTGCCGAATCGAGACCTGCGTGTAAATCTGCGTCGTTTCCAGTTTCGCGTGCCCGAGCATTTGCTGGATAAAGCGGATGTCCGCGCCGCCTTCCAACATCAGGGTCGCGCAGGTGTGGCGGAACAGGTGGCACGAACCGACCTTGCCGATCTCGGCCCGGTCCACGTAGTCGCGCACGAGCTGCGTCAATCGGTTCGGCTCGAACACGAGCCCCACGTTGGTCAAAAACACCGTGCCGTCGTCCGGTGAGAGCGCGAGCGTGGGTCGCGCGGCCTCCAGGTATTTCCGGACCCAGGAGAACGCGCGTTCACCCATCGGGATCATCCGATCCTTTTTCCCTTTGCCCTGGCGGATGAACACCGTGCCGCGCTCCTGGTCGAGGTCGTAAAGTTTGAGCCCAAGCAACTCCATCCGCCGCATCCCGGTCGAGTAAAACGCCTCCAGGATCGCACGGTCCCGCAACCCCAACGGCTCCGCGACGTCGGGGAGCCCGAGCACGCGCTCGGCCTCGGCCGCCGTCAGGACGTGGCGCGGCAAGCGTTTTTCCGCTCGTGGCAAGTCGAGGTCGGCCGCCGGATTGGCGAGCAAAAGATTCTGGCGGCACAGCCACTTGAAGAGGGCGCGCACCGGGACGAGGCACCCGTGCTGCGAGCGGAAGGACAGCGGCTGCCCGTTCTTTTTCCGGTAGTGGTAAAGCCAGCGCTGGTAACGCTCCAGGGTCGGCTTGGTCACCTCGGTCGGCCGCGTGAGCCCCCGCTCCTCGGCCCAGCGGATAAATTCCCGGAGGTGGTGCTCGCGGCTCTCGATCGTCGCCCCGGAGTAATTGCGGACGCGCAGCGCCTCCAGGTAGGCGGTGGCCAAGGCGGCGAAGCCCTGGCTGTCACCCTCGGCCCCAAGCGGCCGATGCGCGCCGCGCTGTCCTTTTTTCGGCATGGGTATGGCGGCAAAAAAGCGGAGCTGCGCCTACGCTGCCGCGTTTTTATCCGGGCTGTCCAGATGTGCGTTTTGACGAGATTGCCCGTCCGGCCCGGACTTTTCAGAGGGAGAAGCGCCGTTTTTATCGGGCCGGACAGGCCCCGGAACCGGGCCGGAAACGGGCCGGATGGGGGCCGGATGCTCGCCGTTTTGCCCCGGAAGCTCGGTCGTCAACCCCGGACGTTTTTCGTCATAGCCGTGGACAGTGCGGAGTTTTTCCACATCCAGGAGGCCCGACAGGAACCGGCCGCCGTCCTTGCCGGCACCGTCGTAAACCAGCTCGTAAACGAAGCCCTGGCCGTGGTCGGCGCGGTGCGCGATCAGATATTCCAGTTCAACCAGGCGTTGCAGATGCACGTGCAACTGCGAGCTGCCCCAGCCGCTAAATTCGCGCACCTGGCGCGCCCGGAACAGCACGTCGCTGCGCTCCATTTTCGCGGCGAGGCATTTCTCGGACACCATGCGCTCGATCAGCTCCAGCAAGTGCCGCGTCTGCGGCGGCATCTCGTCCAGGCAGCGGCCAAGGACGTGATGCGCGAGCTGGTTTGCGGCGGCGATGTCCGCGAGTGTCGCCTCCACGTAGGCCAGGCTCTTGCCGTCGGCCGTCACGATGGTTTTCACCGGCCGCTGGTACTGGTGCAGGAGCGTGATCGTGCGGATCAGCGCCAGATACTTCGTGTGATCGCGCCGCGCCCGGGTGCGATCGTCCAAAAACGTCAGTTGCTCGGCGAACGGATTGACGACGTGCAACGGCCGCAGGAGCCGCTGCGCCGTCCGGTGGGCTGCCAAGACCTGGCTGCGCGCTTCCTTCCGCAGGAGCCCGGCGAGCGTTTCCCGTTCACGCTGCAAGCGGTGGATCGCCGCCGTTTGCTCCCGGCCTTCATCGACCGTCAGGACGAGACAGCGGTTCAAAAGCTCCTCGTCGATGTCCACGGCCGTCGTCGTCAAAAAGATCATCACCGGGCCTTCGACCCGGTATTCCTGCGTCACCATCCGGCCCGTGTGCGGGTCCTTGCCCGTGCTCGCGATCGTCAGTTCTCCTTCCGACTGCAGGAGCTTTAGGGCATAGCTCGCTTTCTCGGCTCCCTCCTCCTCGACGATCGCGAGGATCTTATGTTTGAGATCCGCGTCGCTGAGGTAATAAAGCGCCTGGCCCGTGAGCGCGGAGTATTTCACGCGCTCCTCCGGCGGCACGAACGACAGCACGGCCTCCATGAGCGCCGTTTTTCCCGCCGCACTCGTGGACTGCACGATGACGGCAAGTGGCTGGTCCAACTTGCGCGAGACGGCCGCAAGGTAGCCGACGAGTTTGTTCGTCTCCTCGCCAACGATACCGCACGCGGCAAAATCGGTCAGGATGCGGTCGAGCAACTTCGGATCGCGCAGAAGGTCGAGGGCGGCCTCGCGCTCCTGCGCGCTCATGCCCGGCTCGTCCTTCTTCGGCGCCGCCTCGGCCTTCAACCGCGCCTCCTGCATTTCCTCCAGGGCACCGAGCACCTTGCCCAAGTCGCGCTTGATCAGCTCGGATTTGAGCCCCGTTTCCACGGCCGCCGCGGCGATAAACCCCTCGCGCTGCCGGGCGCTGCACAGGTCGAGGGTGTCCAGGTGCCAGCGTTCGCCACATGCGGCACGCAGCGACACGCGGAGTGATTCAAACCCGGTATTCTTCCCGAGACCGCGCACCCGGTAACGCCGGTCCCCGATGCCGAGTTCGATCTCGTCCACGTCGTTTTTCAGCACGTCCACCACGTTGACGGCCGCGATCGGTGCCGCCACGGCGGGCAAGTTTTCTTCTTTAGCCGCCATTGCCGGCTCAGCCGTGGGCGTGACAGGTTTCAGCGTTGCCACGGGCGTGGGCGCAACGGGCTTGCCCGCCGTAGCTTCAGCGAAGGCGGGAGCAGCTACAGAAGCCGCTTTAGCAGCTAATAAAGAAGAGGGCGCGTGTGCGACGTGTGAAGACACTTTGCCCTTCCCCTTGTCGTCACCGATCGGCTGCGCCGCCCGGAGCAGGATGCCGAGCGCCTTGTCGGCGGGCTGCACGGCCAAGGCGTAGGCATTGGCGTCCTGGCCCGGCGGAAAGAGAACCCGGGCACACTCGACACCGTAGGCGGCGAGCTGCGCCGTGACTTCGGTCGCGCCGTCGTCCCCGGGTTTGTCGCGGTCGTAGGCAATGACCAGCCGCGAGACTTTCGCCGCAAGGATCGCATCGAGCAGTTCCTCCGGCAGCGCCTTCGCGCTGTAGCCGGTCGTGACGTTGCGGAACCCGGCACACCAGAACGTCAACGCATCAATGATGCCCTCGGTCACGATCACCTCGGACGAGCGCAGCGCCGCCGGATTCCAGATGCCGCGCTGTGGCCCCGGCAAAAACAGGTGCCGGTCGTGCTTGCCCCCGTCGTCGATCGCGCGGCCGTAAACGGTCCCGATCTCGCCGGACTCGGCCACGACGGGAAAGATGACCCGGCCCCGCAGGTGCTCGTGCCCCGTGTCGCGGAGTATGCCGAGCCGCGTCAGCCGTTCGCGGATCGCGGCACCTTCTTTACGGTTGGCCTGCGGGAGCCGCAGCCCGAGCGTGCGATCGACGAAGCCGAGCCGGAACGCGGCGACGGCTTCCGCGCCGATGCCGCGCTTTTTCAGGTAGGCGAGCGCCACCGGATTTTCCTTCAACCGCGCATGATAGTAATCGAGCACCTGGCGCAGCGCGGCCTGGTCGTCGGCGTCCGGCGTCAGCGGCGATTCCAGCCGCGGCACTGTGGACTTTTTGAGCGGCGCCCCCGTGGTCGGTGCCGACAAGGCCGAGAGTTTGCCGGTCTTCAAAAGCTCGTAGGCGTGGCGGAAGGATACGCCGTCGAAGCGCTGGACGAACTGGATCACGTTGCCCGTCGCACCGCACGACATGCACCGCCACAGCCCCTTGCCCGGCGTCACCCGCATGCTCGGGTCGTGGTCCTCGTGGAACGGGCACAGCCCAACCAGGTCGTGCCCCTGAGGTTTTAGTTCGATGCCGCGCGTGCGCACGACGGCCGCAAGGTCGGTCTCGCGTTTGATGCGCTCAATCTCCTCTTCCGGGATCATGGCCATGGCGTTAAAGCGTGCGATCGGTTGTCGGGTCGTAACGGCCGCCGTCCGTGTCGAGCAGTTCGGACCAGCGCGCCTCCGCGCGCTTCGCATTGGTGAGCGCGAGCCGGAGCATTTCGCGGCCGTCGTCGCGCCAACCGCATTCGGCGCGCAGGGCTTCGGACCATCCGTGCTGCCACGCTTCGCGGATCACGCCGCGGCCGAGCGTCGCGAGTTCCAACGGCACGCCGTGGGCAAACGCCCACCGTTGCCAGCCGTCCCATGGATAATCGCCGTAAACGCAGCCCATCACCTCGTCGTCGCGCAGCCGCGGCACTTCGTCCACCGGCTCGACTTCCCACACGTGACTCGTGAGCCACGCCGTTACCCGCTCGTGTTCCCACGAGCCGGGCCGCTCCAGGGCAACCGCCATGTCGCTGACCAGGGCCGCAAGCACCGTCTCCAACTTGCGCCCGGCGTGCTCGCGCGCGATCTGCGCCGCCGCGCGTTTCGTTTCGACCGGCACCGTCATCTGCAACGCGACCTGTCGCGGCGGCTTCGGGCTGCGGGGCGTCGGGTTGTCGGGCGGGATTCGAGGCATCGGAAGGCGATTCGTTCGGCGGTGGGTCAAGTCGGAAGTTGAAAAACAAACTACACTTCGTAAGCCTACGTTTCGTAAGCCATGCAAGCCCAAAACACCCCTCCGGGACAACTCAGCCGTATAATGGACGCGTTAACTTCGTTTCCCGTGAGCCAAGATCAAACCCGCCAACTCGCCCAACGCGTCGCCGCGCTCCGTCAGGCCAAAAGCCTGACGCAAGCGGTCATCGCCGAGCGGCTGGGCATCACGGAAGGCCGTTACGGCCATTACGAGCGCGGCTTTCGCCGCTTCCCGGTCAACCTACTGCCGAAGCTCGTTGAGGTCCTGGAGTGCTCGGAAGCGGACCTGCTGGGCACACCGCAGCCGAAGGTCAAACGCGGCCCACCATCCGAATGGGAAAAACGCATCAACGTCATCAAGGAGCTACCGCGCGAGAAGCAGCGGGAGATTCAAAACGTCGTCGATGCGCTGATCGCGAAGGCGAGTTGAGGCGGGCAACGACCGGCCGGGTTTGCTTTCTTTTTTAGTTGCCCCGAGCCGGGGGACCGCGGGGGCGGCGGCGAGCGCCCCGCGTTTCCTCTCCCGGTCCGCGGCGGCACCCCCGAGCGAAGCGAGCCGCCGCGCGCTTTCTTTCCGGTCAGCGGTCCGCGTTCGCTGCGCTCGCCGTCCGGCGCTTGCGCCGCTGCCGCGAGGCACTTGGTTTCACGCCGTGACCATTGCCGAGATACTGCCGCAGAGTGCCGACTTTCACCGGGACTCCGGCGCTGGCCAGTTCCGCGGCGAGCTGCGCATACGTCCAGCCTTTCGCGTGCAGCTCGGTCAGCTTGTCGCGCACGGGTGCCAGCACGTCACCGGCACTCTTGCGTTTCTTCGGCGGCTCCTGCTCCCGCAGTTGCTCCAGCTTTTTCTCCAACTTCGTGTAGTCGATCTTTTCGGCTACCGTGCCGTAATCGGTTCGCTCGCTCATCGGGTTTCCCTCCGTCGTTCATTGCGTGTTTCGAGCCGCGCTCACTCGGGGCACGGCCATCGCAGTATAGACCGCAGCGCGTCCAGTTTTGTTCTGCGCGGCAAGCCGCTCTCGGTTCAGCCACCAGTCCGGCGCGCGTGGCGCTGCCACTCTGCATAGCGACTGGCCGCGCGTCCCGCTGATCGTCCGACGGTTTCGCCGCTCAGAACGAGCGGGGTTGGTGTCATGGGCATTTCTGCTGGGGATCGGGGCTGGGGACGCGCGCAGGAAAACGGGTTTGGACGCACCCGGTTTTGAATGATTTTTGAACGGACCAGGCCGGGCTTTCCGCGCCCGTCTACCGTATATTGGGCAGATGAAGAACGGGCACGACAGGACGCGGTTGACGGTCGCCACGGCGTAAGAGGGACGCGTCATGTTCACGGCCAAGCCACAGAAGAACCGCGCCGCGGCGACACTCTATTTCGACGAGCACCTGTCGCTCGACGACTACTATACCCAGAAGGAAACGCAGGCCGGTTACTGGATCGGCCAAGGAGCGGAACGGCTGGGATTGCGGGAGGGCGAGACAGTCGGCCGCGATGAGTTTTTGCGGCTCTGCGATAACCTGCATCCAGAGGACGGAACGAAGCTGACTCAGGTGCATTTGCAGGACCGGCGGATATTTTTCGACTTCACGTGTTCGGCTCCAAAGTCGGTTTCGATTCTCGCCGTGACGATGGGCGACACCCGCATTGTCGAGGCGCACCGGGAGGCTGCCGGCATCGCCCTCGCCGAGCTGGAAGCGTTCGCCAAAACGCGGGTGCGGAGGGAGGGCGCGATGGACGATCGGACGACGGGCAATCTGGTCGGAGCCGCGTTTCAGCACACGCTCTCCCGAGCGCTGGACCCGCAGCTACACACGCATTTCACGCTGTTCAATGCGACGTTCGATCCGGTGGAGAAGCGATGGAAGGCGCTGCAAACGTCCGGGATGTTCGGCGCGATCCACTACGGGACGGCCGTCTATCGGAACGAGCTGGCTGCCCGGCTGCACCGGCTCGGTTACCAGACGCGGCAGACCGCGCACGGGTTCGAGATCGAGGGCGTGGACCAAAAGCTGATCCAACGGTTTTCCAAACGTTCGCAGCAGCGCAACGCGGCGGTCGCCCGGGAGGAAAAACGGCTCGGCCGCAAGCTGACCAACAATGAAGTCAGTCACGTCGTTCACCAGTCCCGGCCGCGGAAGCTCAAGGACGCATCCGAGCATGACGTGCGCGACGCGCAGTGGGACCAGATCGGGTTTTTTGAGAAGCGGGCACTTCGTGCGGTGGTGGCAGAAGCCCAGGGGCAGCGGCGGGAGTTCCAGGAGACCGTGCATCTCGGTTCCGCGATGGATCATGCGATCGAACACGCGTTTTCAAGGGCTTCCGTCGTCCCCGAACACGAGTTCCTCGAGGCCGCGCTCGTCAAGGGCTGCGGCCAGCTCGAGCTGCCGGAGCTCAAGCGGGCATTTCGGCAGGATCAGCGGCTCGTCCGGGTCGGCGCGGAGTATTCGACGCGGGAGATTTTGGGCACGGAGCTGGCCATGATTCGCGCCGTCAATCGCGGCCTGAACGCGGCCGAACCGATCGCGCCGCGGCATCGCGTCACGGAGACCTTGGGCGCGGATCAACGCGCCGCGTTAAAACTCGTCCTGTCGTCGTGCGACCGGATCACCGGGATGCAGGGCCTCGCCGGTGCCGGCAAGACGACGGCGCTGCGTGAGCTGCACGAAGCGGTGAAGCAGTCCGGCCGCGAGTTGGTCGTGTGCGCGCCGAGCGCGGCAGCAACCGATGTGCTCCGCAAGGAAGGTTTCGCCGAGGCCGTTACTGTCGCAAAGCTGCTTAACAACGACGCGCCGTTGTCGCCGCGTTCCGTCCTGGTCGTCGATGAGGCGGGCACGCTCGGCACGTCCGACATGCTGCGGGTTTTTGTGGCGGCGAAGGAGGCGCGCGTCGTCCTGGTCGGCGACACCGGGCAACACGCGCCGGTCGCCCAAGGCGACGCGCTGCGGATTCTCGAAGCGCATTCGGGCTATCGGTTCGGGCAACTCACGGAGATTCGGCGGCAGCGCTCGGAGCAGTTGAAGGAGACCGTTTCCCTGGCCGCGAAGCAGCGCACCGGCGAGGCGTTTTCCCGGCTGCTCAAGGCCGGTGAGGTCGTCGAGCAGGGCGACACCGCGGCTCTGCACCAAAAAGCGGCGGAGGATTATTTGCAGGCCACGCGAGCCGGCAAAGCGGCGCTCGTCGTGTCGCCGACGTGGGCGGAGATTGCGGCTGTCACGGAGGCGATTCGGCAAAACCTGCGGGAGCAAAAGCAGCTCGCCGCTAAAGAGGAAAAGGTGCGCGTCTTCGATCCGCTCGGCTGGACCGACGCGCAAAAACGCCTGGTCGCACATTACGAGCCGGGCGCGCTACTGCGGTTCGTCAAAAACACGACGCAGTTTCGCGCTGGTGAGTCTGTCGAGGTGGTCGGTCATGCCGGCAAGCAACTGCGCGTCCAGCGTGCCGACGGTCGCGCCGTCACGTTCGCTCCTGGTCGCGCGCCGTCGTCGTTTGAAGTGGGCCAGCGTCGCGAGATTGGCGTCGCTGCCGGCGACGTGCTTTTGCTCCGCGCCAACGCGCCGGGTTTCGTCAACGGCGAGCGTGTCGTGGTGAAGGCGATGCAGGGCCGGAAGATTTCGCTGGTGGACGGCCGTGAGCTGCCGCGCGATTACCGGACGTTTTCTCACGGCTACGCGATCACGTCGCACGCCGCCCAAGGCAAGACCGTGGACGAGGTGCTGGTGGTCGCGTCGTCGCAGTCGTTCGCGGCCGTCAGTCAGGAGCAGTTCTACGTGGGGATTTCGCGGGCACGGGAACGCGCTCGGATTTACACCGATGACGCCGAGCTGTTGCGCCGCCGTGTCGAGGACACGCACACGCGCAAGGCCGCGGTCGAGTTGGAAGGATTGCATGAGGCGCTCAAGCGCGCCGGTTACACCCGCACGCAAACGCCGCCGGTGACGCAGACGGTGCGGCCGGAGTCGACGGCACCACGTGCCCGTGTCACCGTCGAGCAGACGATCGGGCGCGTCGTGCGCCAGATGCGGCAACTCCGCGTTGAGCGTCTCGCGCAAGGCTGGACGCAATCGCTGCGCCAGTGGCTCCGCGAACGGCTGGGCGTCGAGGAGACGCGCCGCGTCACCGCGCGCCAGTCGGTGACGGAACAGGTCAGGCAATCCCGCGGCATGCGGGTGTGAGCTTATGTCGCTGCAATCATCACTCGAAGCCCGGCACGCGGCCGAAGTCGTGCCCTCGTGCTACACCAGCGGGACGCGCGGCAGCGCCTCCTTTGTCGAGTTTCACGTCACAGCGCATTCGCGCGCCGGGTTCCCGCTCGGGCAGCTCTGCCACTACACCCTCGAAACGAACGCCGAGGGCAGCGACGCACCACCGGAGCGGCTGACGCTCGCTTTCCCCACGGCCGATGTCGTCGTTTTCGGCGTGCGGCTCGGGAAGCTCGTCGAGGCGATGCATGAACACGCACTCTCAGCCGTCATGCCACTGGATGCACGTTACGCGGGCACGCTCGGCAAACAGCCGTGGGTCGCGCGTATCGTGATCGCACGAGTTGATAAGTCTGGCGGCGCGGTGAGCTAGGCGACGCGCTTGGTCAGCGGTTTCCTACTTTTTGTGGAATGTGGTCCAGAACGAAACCGCAATCAGCGTGACCCAGAGGAGCCCCCCCAGCCTGATAACCAATGGCTTTGGAAACTTCGCATGGTCCTTAAATATCGAAGCATAAAAGGTGAGGACGGATTGGGGAAACAACAGCCACCACAGTCCAAATATCATTAATATTCCAAGCCAAATATAGTCGCTGGTTTTCATGCGTATCACTTAATTGGAAACGAATAATTGTACCCTCCACCCAGTTGCGGAGTAACGAATCCAACGCCCGTAGCGGTCCCACTTCCTGGTGTGTAGGATTCGGAAAAGCCCAATCCCGCGCCTCCCGTAAAATTGGTTCCGTGCCCAGAGAGGAACTGGTCCAATTGAGACGGACTCGGAGTTGAGGACTGGTTAAGCCAGTTCATCGTGAGGCTGCCCGACACCATAGTCGGTGACTTTCCAACTGACGCCCCCAGCGGACTCCAAAACCAATCGCCGTATCGGTCTCTGCTCAACGTTCCCGACCACGCGACCAAAGGTCCGACATTGATGTTTAGCGCCACGAAATCCGGGGAACGGATGTCGCCTGTCCCCATTCTAGGGAATGTGTAATCATTACGCGTCACGCCATCTGGAACCGCGAGATGTTGGAGCCCCTTCCCAGCAGCACCGGCCTCGCCACCAGGCGATAACCACGGTGTTGTGCCATCGCTATACCTTCCATCGCCGATGGACGCTAGCTGTAGCCCGCCATTGATTGCACCCGCTAGACTGTTTGGGGCGTTAACGTCTTGGATGCTTTGATTCAACTGCTCGCGGTCAAGTGTCTCCTGTGAGCGGTCACGGGTTGTTTCCACCACGAAAGGCGGAAGGGTGATGGGCGGATCATCATCTTCGCCCGTCATCCCGAGCAGATCAAATCGATTCACCCCGTCGTTGCCGCAGAACGCATAGAGATTAAGTCCGCCCGCTTCCTCGATCGGATCTCTATTGATGAATCTTCCGAGGGATGGATTGTAATATCTAAGGCCGTAGGAGACGAGGCCCGTCTCGTCGTCGGTGTACTTGGTGGCAGAGCGGAACGGATTGGCGGCGGCGTAGGACCCGGCGCTGGTCTGCGGCCGCCCGAAAGGATCGAGCAGCCGCCCGAAAGGATCGTAGTCGTACGCGGCAGCCAGAGTGCCGCTGCCGTCGTACAGACCGGCCACGTTGTGCGAGGCGTCGTAGATCGGGTAATAGCTCGCCGAACCCGCCCGGATCTGCAGCAAGCCGCCCACGCCGCCGGCGCCCTGCAGCGTGCCGGAAACGTCGAGGCCCCAGACGAACGTCCGGGTGACGGACCCGTCGCCGTCGAGTTCCGCGATCACATTCCAACCGTCGTAGACGAACCGGGTCGTGGCAATCCCCGTCCCACTCTTCTCGAATCGGCGGCCGAGGTAATCGTACCTGTAGGCCCAGCTCGAGCCGCCCTGCGTCACCGAAATCAGCCGGTTCTCGCCGTCGTACGTGTATTTCCGGACGCCGTCCTCCATCAGGTTGCCGTTGCCGTCGTAGGCGAACGTCGCGACGCGTCCTCAGTCCGCGTCGTAGACCTCGACCAGCACGATGCCGGAGGTGTTGTTCTTCCCCTTGGCGATGAAACTGTAGACGCCCGGCTGGAGGGTCATCAGCAACGCGGCCGAAGTGGTGTCGCCGGATGCGAATGGCGTCGCGCCGATCCGCGCGCCGGTGGAGACGATGTCGGCCCGGTTCGTGTTGTCGCCCCAGTTGTCATTCGTCGCCAGCGTGGCGGATCCCTTGTGCAGCTCGATGATGGGATCGGTCAGGACCTCCGCCTGACCGAGCCCCTGGGTCGTGAGCGTTGGGCCGACGGCCCGCATCAGCACCTGCTTCGCGCTGTTGCCCGTGACGACGAATCCGCCGATCGCCACGCCGTTGCCGGTGGAAGCATACGCCCGCGTGGCGATGTTCACGAACCGAGTCGACACCGGACCCGTGTTGACCGAAAGCGTGGCGCCGTTCGACGTGACGCTTCCGGAGCCGTTCCACACCGTGACCGTGTACGTTCCGGCGTCGCCCGAGTGCGCCGACGAAATCGTGAGCGTGTCGCTGGTCGCCCCGACGATCGCCACATTGTTCCTGTACCACTGGTAGCTCAGCGGGGCGGCACCGGCGGCGCCGGCGCGAAACGTGACCGACGCGCCGGAATCGACGGTCTGCGACTGCGGCTGCGACGTGAAGCGAGGGGTCGGCGATGGCGCGTTGACCGTCAACGTGGCAGCGTTCGAGGTGGCCGAATTGACGCTGTTGGTCACGACGACGGTGTAGCTGCCGGCGTCGCCGGACTGCGCGGAGCCGATCGTGTAGGTGGAGTTCGTCGCCCCGCCGATGCTGGCCCCGTTCTTCTGCCACTGATAACTCAACGGGCTCGTGCCGGAGGCGCCAACGCTGAAGGTCACGCTGTCGCCGGCCGTGACCGTCTGGCTCTGCGGCTGCGAGGTGATGCTCGGCGCCACCGGCACCGCGCGCGTCAGCGTGATCGCGGACACGGTCAGGTTCGTCGTCGGTGTGCGGTATTGGGCGGCGGTGACCGTAGTGGTCTGGTTTCCCGTGAGTCCCGCTGGATAGGACACGGTGAAGGTCCAGCTGAGCTGCGTGGAAGGAAACCCGGAGAATGCCCATTCGAGCAGGCTGTCACCCGCCGACGGCGCGGCGGCCGCCGCCAGCCCGGATCCCAGTGACTGGCTCACGAAGCTCCAGCCCGCCGGCAACTGAACCGAGAACGCGTACGCCGTGGGCGTGGCCGAATAGCTCAGCGAAGACGTGAACGTCACGTTTCCGCCCGCCGGGTCATAGGTCGTTTGGTTCGCCGTGAAGCTCGCCGTCTGCGCGCTCGCCGCGGCGATCGCCGCGAAAAAAAACGTCATCATTCCCAAACTTCGGGCGAAATTGCTGAAAAACGGTTTCATGTTGGATGATCAAAAAGCGCGTAAGCGGGAGGTGCCGTCTTTGCTCATTGGCCGGGGCTGAAGCCGTCCTCGGTGCCGCTTTGATGGTGGTACAAGCCCGTCCGAGTGCTGCCGGTGCGTTGGTTGTAGAGTTCGATCACCCGCGCCAGCTCCAGCAGGCTGAGCCGGCCGTCGCGGTTCGTATCCGCACTGTGGTAGCGGGTCAGCGTCGCCGTGCCGCTCGCACTGCGCGAGGCGTCCGGCGCAAACCCGTCCTCGGTGCCGTCCTGCACGGCGTAGCCGCCGGTCCGGCTCCCGCCGTTGCGGGTGTTGTACAACTCGATCACCCGCGCGAGCTCGAGCAGGCTGAGTTTCCAGTCGTGATTCGTATCCGCCGAGTGAAAGACTATCGAGGCGTTCACGATCAGCGGATCGGGTCGGACGAGTACCTCCGCGGTCGTGGCGCCCTGCAGGTTCACGATCGCCGCGAGCTGTTCCGCCTCGGTCGCCGTCGCGGGGACGGCCACCGTGTACGTGAAGGTCAGCGGGTTCGCCGGCGCCGCGCTCCACGCCCATTCGATCGTGTCGGTCTCGCCCGCCGCCGGAACCGTGGTCGCGCCGCTGCCCGTGCTCGACACGAAGCTCCAGCCCGCGGGCAGCAGCACCTGCCAGCTGAGGCTCGTCGGCGTACCGAGAAAACTGATCGTGTTGCTGACCGTGAATGTCGACCCCGCCGTGAAGCCCGCAGCGGAAAGCGTGTGCGTGGCGGTGCCACTCACCGGCACCGCCGCCGGAAGGCCGAAAGTTATAGGAGTCGAGGATCCTGCCGGCGTCACGATCGCCGCCACCGACTGCGTGGACGAAGCCAAACTGGCGACGATCTGCCCTCCAGCTTCCGTCGTCGCGGTGAGCTGGCCCGTTGCCGACACCGTGCCCGTCGCCGCCTCGATGACTGTCGGGCTCGTCGCGACCACCAGTGCGCGCCCGCTCGGCGCCACGATCGCGTACGTCGCACCGCTGCTGCCGACCTCGTCACTGGCGAAGTAGCCGCTCGGCGCCGAGCCGGCAGTCGTGTCCGCCGAACCGGCGACAGTAACCGCCGCGCCCAGGCCGGAGAGCTGGCCCGAGACCGAGCCGCCATCGATCCGTCCGGTCAGCGTGTAGTGTCCCGGCACCGTCGCGACGCTGCGTTGCCCGGATGATCCGCCGAGGCTCATTGCCCGAATGGTGCGCGACGTGCTCTGGCCGATGATTTCGGTGCCATCGATGGTGAACGTGCCATCCGCGGCCACCGTGACGTGCGCCACCACCGCGCTCTTCCGTCCGCTCAGGTAGGCGATATATGTCCCGGATCCGTCCGGATTCACAAACAGCGCCCACTCGCCGCCACCGTCCGCGAACGTGCCGAAGTACGATCCCGCGAAGCCGCTCGGGCTTACCGTCAACATCCGGCCCGCCGAGTCGCTGCTGTTGAACATGTTCGTCGCAACGCAGCGGTAGTAATGCCCGTTCATCGCACTGGTCGCTCCGGTGATCATCAGCGTCGCGGTGCGCGTTCCGCTGTAAACGCCGCCGTCCGTGAGGTCCGACCAGGTTTGCGTAAAGTCGGTGCTCACCTGCCACTGGTAAGTCGGCGCGGGCAAGCCGGAGAATCGGACCGTGAACGTCGCGTTTGCGCCCACCACGACAGCCTGGTCCGTGGGCTGATCGACGATGCTCGTGTACGAGTACTGGACCGTCAGCGGGGCAGAATCCGAATTGGTTATGCCGGCACTGTTTGTTGCCACACACCGGTACCGATCTCCGCTCATCGAGACGGTCACGCCCGTCAACGTGAGCGTGGCAGAACGCGTTCCGGAAAACGCGCCGCCATCGGACAGGTCGGACCAGGTTTTTGCGGAATCGGCACTCACCTGCCATTGCAATGTCGGAGCGGGATCGCCCGTGGCCTCCACGGCGAAACTCGCATCTCCGCCGACCACGACCGATGCGCCCGCAGGAGACAGGGAGAACTCGGGCGCGGAGTTCACTGTCAGTGTTGCGGCGTGCGAGGTGTCCGACCCGACGTTGTTGCTCGCAAAACAACGATACTGATATCCGCGCATCGATGCGACGGCGCTGATGAGCGTGAGCGTCGGCAGGTGGGCGCCGCTGTAGACGGCACCATCCGGGACATTCGTCCAGTGCTGTCCTCCATCCGTGCTGACCTGCCACTGCAGCGACGGCGCAGGATAGCCGGTGACCGCAACGACGAAGGTGGTTCTCGCGCCCGCTGAAACTACGGTGTCAGCAGGCTGGGTTGCGATCGCGGCCGCAGCATCAGGAGGAGTCACCGTCAACATACGCGCCGCCGAGTCGCTGCTGTTGAACATGTTCGTCGCCACACAGCGGTAGTAGTACCCGTTCATCGCACTCGTCGCTCCGGTGATCGTCAGCGTCGCGGTGCGCGTTCCGCTGTAAACGCCGCCGTCCGTGAGGTCCGACCAGGTTTGCGTAAAGTCGGTGCTCACCTCCCACTGGTAAGTCGGCGCGGGCAAGCCGGAGAATCGGACCGTGAACGTCGCGTGGCCGCCGATGTACGTCGCCTGACTGGTCGCCTGCTCATCGATGCTTGTGTACGAGTACTGGACGATCAGCGGAGCAGAATATGATTCGGCCGCCCCTGCACTGTTCGTCGCCACACATCGGTACCGATAACCACTCACCGAAACGGGCACATCTGTAATCGTCAGCGAAGCTGTTTCGGATCCATTATAGATGCCCGCATCGGATAGATTGGACCACGTTTGCGCCGAGTCCACGCTCACCTGCCACCGGTAGGTCGGGGTGGGCGTGCCGGTGAAGGCGGTGGTAAAGCTCACCGAGCCGCCGACCACCACCGATGCGTCAACTGGATTCACGGATACGACAGGCGGTACATCGACGGTCAACGTCGCGGGATCCGTAGTGGCTGAGCCGGCGATGTTGGTCGCGACGCAGCGGTACTGGTAACCTCGCATTGAAGCCGTCGCGCTGGTGATGGAGAGCGTGGCCGTCGCCACGCCGCTGTAGCCATTGCCGTTGGCGAGATCGCTCCAGTGCAGCCCGTCATCCGTGCTCACCTGCCATTGGAGTGTCGGCGCGGGCGTTCCGCTCACACCTGCGCTAAAGCTGGCGTCCCTGCCGGCCGTTACGGTCTGAAGGACCGGGCTGGCGGCGATGGCGGGGGGAACATTGACGGCGAGCGTTGCGGGGGCGGTTGTCGCGGCACCCGCCACGTTGGCCGCCACGCAGCGGTACTGGTAACCGCGCATCGCGGCCGTGGCGGCCGTAATCGTCAGCGTGCCCTTCGTTGCTCCTGAGTAGGTCGCGTCATCGCTGATGTCCGTCCACGCCGATCCATCGGTACTCACCTGCCACTGCAATGTCGGCGCCGGCGTACCGCCTACGCTCGCGGTGAAGCTGGCGCTGCTGCCGGCTGTGACCGTCTGGTTCTGCGGACCGGTGGCGATCGAACTCGGCACGTTGACCGTCAGCGTCGCCGGATCCGTGGTCACTGCGCCGGCGACGTTCGTCGCCACGCAACGGTACTGGTAGCCGCGCATCGACACCGTCGCGCCTGTGATCGTCAGCGTCGCGGTCGTGGCTCCCGAGTACATGGCGTCGTCCGTGACGTCATTCCAACTGCTGCCGGAATCCGTGCTCACCTGCCACCGGAGCGTCGCCGCGCTGCTCGCGCCGACTGTCAGGCTGACAACTCCCCCCGTCGTGACCGCAATATCGGCTGGCCCAGCGGTGATCAGCGGCGCGAAGCCAATGCCGATCGAGTGTTCCGAAGCATCGGAAACGTAGAGATTTCCCGCCCCGTCGACCGTCAACCCGCCTGCATACGTCAACGGAGCCAAAACGGTTGAGACGATACCATCGGGGCTGATCTTCTTGATCCGGCCTGTGCCGCCACCGGCATAGACCATACCACCGGCATCAACAGCCACGCAGGACGGATACCAGAACCGTGCGTAATCAGCTACGCCATCCAGATCGCCCATACCAGGCCACCCGGCAAAAGTCGTCACCACGCCAGCCGCGTCAATCTTGCGAATTGTTCCACTCCCCTCCTCGGCCACGTAGATCGTTCCGGAGGCATCCACGGCAAGTCCGCGCGGTTCATTGAAGCGCGCTGCCGGTCCGACCCCATCCACGTGCCCGGGATGCGAACTCCCGGCGACAAAACTGACGACCCCTTCGGGGCTCAGTTTCTTCACCATATGCCTGACCGTGAAAAACACGTTTCCGGCGCCGTCGACGGCAACGCCCTCGATGAATTCCCCAATGGTCGCGAGCGTCGTCGCGTGACCGTCCGGCATCACTTTTCGAATCGTCGCGCTGTCACCGACGTAAATTGCTCCGCTGCCATCGCACGCGATCGCCGCGATGTGGTAAAAGCTGGCCGCCGCCCCGATGCCATCGACCTGGGTTGCCGTTCCCGGAGTGCCCGCGAGTGTGGAAACCGTGTGGTCCCTCGCGATCTTTCGGATGACGACGCTGCTCGCGTCGACAACATAGAGGTTCCCATCCGGATCGATCGCCACCGGACCAGGTCGGTTGAACCTGGCCGAGAGTGCCGGTCCGTCCAGATAACCGTTCGCGCCCGTCACTCCAGCCAGGACTCGGAATTCGAATCCGCTGTCAGGGGAGAGCTCGGCAGCCGCGCTGGTGACCGTGCCATAGTCGTTCGAGACGACGACATCGTAGCTTCCCGCCTCGGCCGGATTATAGACGCTGTAGACGGACAGGTTCGCTCCGGAAATGGCCTGGCCGTTGCGTCGCCATTGAAATCGGAGGCCCGAGCCTATGGCCTCGACGACGAGCGCGACGGGCTGGCCGGACATGACCGTCTGTCCCAGCGGCTGACGGGTGATTTGCGGTGGCACCGTGACCGTCAGCGTCGCCCCAGGGCTGGTGGTGACGCCGGCGTTGGCAATGCCGTCGATCGATCGGGTGACGACCGCGGTGTAGGAACCGCCGTGCATGGCACCCACGTTCATCAAAGAGATCGTGTCGGTATTTGCCCCAGTGATGCCGGCTTCGTCCCGAAGTGGCTTGCCGTTAAGGCACCACTGGTACGAGAGACTGCCACTCGCCACGGATGCGCGGACCGTCATCGTGACACTCGCACCTTCCGCCACGACCTGACCGACAGGCGCGCTCGTGATTTCCGGAGCGAGGACCGGCACCCCGATTCGCACGACCTGGTCGATCTCGTCGACCACCCAGAGTCGTCCCGCCGCATCGATCGCGACCGCCTCAGGATAGATGAACTTCGATGCCAGGCGCGTGCTGTCGCCGGTCCCAGTTCCGAAGCTTGGGAAAACGTCGGCAACCGTGGTGACGATCCCGTCCGGCGTGATCTTCCGGATGCCTGACGAGCTGTCCGCAACGAACAGGGTGCCACTGGAATCGACGGCGATGCCTTGAGGATTGGCGAAGGTGGCCCCGCGTGCCACTCCGTCCGCCGAGCCGGTCTGGCCGGGTGTGCCGGCAACAGTTGTCACAAAGCCGGCAGGCGTAATCTTGCGGATGACCGAATTACCGGAATCCACGACAAAGACGTTGCCCCCGGCATCAACTGCGATTCCGCAAGGGCGGGCAAATCGGGCCGCAGCGCCGACACCGTCCTGATATCCCGGCTGCCCTTTCTCACCGGCGAAGGTGCTGACCGCGCCGACCGGCGTAACCTTCAGGATCACGGCGTCCGTCTCGAACGACAAATAGACATTCCCGGCCAGGTCGACTGCGACGCCTGCAGCGTGCTCGCCGCTTCCGCAAGGAATCGTGGAAACCACCCCGGCCGCAGAAATCTTTCGGAGCGAATCAAACGTCGCTACGTAGCGCGTTCCGTCCGCAGCGACGGCAATTGCCACCGGGAAGGAGAGCTTCGCCCGGTCCAACGGACCATCGGTTGCGCCCGATTGGCCGGGAATGCCAGCATAGGTTGAAACCCTCCCTCCCAGCGTGACCTTGCGGACAACGTGATTGTTTATATCGGCCACAAGCGCGTCTCCGTTGGGATCGATGCAAATGGCCGTAGGAAAGTTGAACAACGCCGCGGCGCCGAGTCCATCTCCGTAGCCCGTCGTCCCCTCCTGGCCCGCCAGCGTTTGAAAGGCGTACCCGCCCCCGGCGGAAAAGACTGCAGGAACACTCGTCGTCGAGCCAAACGCGTTCGTGACGACCACGTCGTAATTGTCCCCTGCCCTGAGTCCGCCGACTCTGAACGACGCGGACGTGGCACCCGCAAGGGCGACGCCGTTCAGCCGCCACTGATAGCTGAGGCTCGGCCCACAGGCGGCCACGGTGAGCGTCACCGGAATTCCCTCCAGATCGGTCAACCCGACCGGGCCGACAGATACGAGCGGCGGACCATTGACGTTGAGAGTGGCCGGATTCGAGCTCGCCGCGCCGGCAGGATTCGCCGCAACACAACGGTACTGGAACCCGTGCACCGCGACCGTCGCCGCCGTGATCGTGAGCGTCGTGGTGGTCGCTCCTGAATAGTCGCCGCCGTCGACAATATCGGTCCACGTCGATCCGTCCGCGCTCACCTGCCATTGCAGGTTTGGCGCGGGTGTGCCGGCAGCGGTGGCGGTAAAGCTGGCGCTGCCATTCGCGGTGATCGTCTGGCTGACCGGGTCGGTGCCGATCGAAGGTGGCACGTTCACCGTCAACGTCGCCGGATCGGAGATCGCCGTGCCGGCGATGTTGGTTGCGACGCAGCGGTACTGGTAACCCCGCATCGACACCGGTGCACCGGTGATCGTCAGGGTGGCAGTCGTGACGCCGCTGTAGCCGCTGCCGTTTGTGAGATCGCTCCAGTGCTGCCCGCCATCCGTGCTCACCTGCCACACGAGCGCAGGGGGCGGTGAACCGCTGCTGGTCACAGTGAAGCTTGCCGTCCCTCCAATGCTGACCGAGCAGTCCGCAGGCCGGGTGACGATCTTCGCCGGTGTCTCCAACGCAAGTTGAAGGACAGCCTGCGCCGAGCCGGCTCCGTTGCCGGCGCGCAGAATCACCGAATAGTTCCCGGCCGAGTCATCTGGCATGCCCGAGATCCGACCTGTCGCCCCATCGATACTCAGTCCGGTAGGCAGGCCGTCGGCGCTGAACTGGCTCGCATCGTTATTGGCAACGATGCGGTACTCGAACGAAAAGCCTACGCGCGCGGTCGCGGACAGTGACGAGGTGACTACAGGCGGAGCGTTCAGAATGGTCAGCTGGCCAGAAGACGAGGTCGTGCTGCCGCGGTCGCTCGTGACCACGACATCGTAGACACCCCCATCCTGCGACTGCACAATCCCGATCAGATAGCTCGCGTCTGTCGCGCCCGCAATCGCAGCGCCATTCAGACGCCATTGATAGCGGAGCCCTCCCTCGCCCGAGGCCTCGACCGAGAGTTTCACGGCGCCGCCAAGGTTTGCAGTCACGGGAACGGACAGGGCGTTCACGACCGGTGCGCCGAGCACGATTTCGGTCGGCGTGCTGACGGTCAGGACGGTTTGCACGCCAAGCCGCCCGTACGGGTTTGAACCCACGCTCCACAATGTCCGGTCCTTCTTGATGAAAAACAACGCCTGCTGCGCGACACTTACGGATTCGACTCCGGTTGCCACTAGTACCGGGGATACGCGATCGGTGCGGCTTCCGTCGCCCAACTGCCCAACCGCATTTTCCCCCATCGCCCAGAGCGTGCCATCGATCTTGACGAACGAAGTGGCGCCACTGCAGGAGCTGACACCCGCGACACCACTGGCGATCCGGACCGGCACGCTCCGTGAAATCGTGGTGCCGTCGCCCAATTCTCCCGACGTGTTTTCTCCCATGGCCCACAGCGTCGCCTCGTCTGAAATGAAAAACGTGCTACAGGTCCCCGTGGCCGCTGTGCTCACATTGGTCGCAAGCTGTATTGGGGTGAGGACGTTTACGTCCGATCCAGGGCCTAATTGATGGTAGCCGTTGGATCCAACGCCCCACAAGGTACCGTCGGTTTTGACGAATAGTGTATTCGAATAGCGGGTTGCGGCCATCCGCACCTCGTCGGCGACTTTCACCGGGGCGGCACGTAATGTCGTCGTTCCATCGCCAAGTTCTCCGAAGTAGTTATAGCCGGACGCCCAAAGCGTTCGATCCGACTTCACGAACAGGCTTTGGAGGTCATTGGCCGCCATGGCGGAAACGCCCGGCGCGACTTGGAATGGAGTGTAGACCGAGTAGTCGTCGGAACCGCCGATCTGGCCGGACGCGTTCGATCCCATGCCCCAAAGCGTGCCATCTGTTTCGAGATACAAAGTGTGTTGTGTGCCCGTGGCGACCTCGGCCACCACGGTCGCACCGCTTACTCGCGCGATCGGATCCGAACCGGTGAAGGCACCTCGTTTCCCGGCATAGGTGTCTCCCATCCCCCACAGCGATCCATCCTGCTTAACCAGCATCGTGTGGTTGTCATTGGCGCTGACGCGAACCACGTCGTCAGCGACCTTGGAGGGCGTGATCCTCGCCCCCGTAGGCTGGCCGAGCGCGCCACAGAGGTTCGACCCGATCGCGAGCACGCGTCCGCTTGAATCGATCAGCAAGGCGTGATTCGAACTCGTCGCGGCAGCCACAATTCCCGAGAGCACCTTCTGCGGTGACAACGTGCTTGTCC
The DNA here is from genome assembly GCA_963705935.1 of uncultured Verrucomicrobiae bacterium. Taxonomy (GTDB): domain Bacteria; phylum Verrucomicrobiota; class Verrucomicrobiia; order Opitutales; family Opitutaceae; genus Opitutus. Next base: position 3,442,628 of record OY970130.1, read on the forward strand.
CGGTTGCGCCGGAATCACCTGCCGTCCACAAGTCACCCCCCGGCATGAGGAATAGCGCCCCGCGGGCCCCACCGAAGATTTCGCTCACGTCCGAGCGCACCAGAGCCGGGGTGGATCGCGATCTGGTCGTGCCGTCGCCGAGCTTGCCGGCCCAGTTGTTACCGGTGGCCCACGCGCCCCCGTCGCTGCGGATGTAGTACGTCGAGTTGTAACCGGCCTCGATGGCGCGCACGTTGTCCGCAATTGGGAGGGGAACCGATCGGGCGGTCGTCGTACCGTCGCCGAGTTCGCCGTCGCTGTTGTCGCCCATCCCCCAAAGCGTTCCGTCTTCCCTCAGAAATAGACTGAACTTGAATCCCGCGCTGACGGCCCGGACTCCCGAAGCGATCTCCACCGCCGACGAGCGACCGACGGTGCTGCCGTCACCCAGTTGCCCACAGTCATTGCCTCCAACAGCCCACAAGACCCCGTCCCAATCGACGAAAAGTACATGATCCCCCCCCGCAGCGAAAGCCCGGACCCGTGTTGCCAACCGCCTCGGCACCGTGGAACTGAGGTTTGCCCCAACCAAGCCGGCGCTCCAGAGCGATCCGTCTCCCATGAGATACAAGCTTTGTTCGGTTTCCGCGCCTGCAGCAACGACGCCCTCCGCCACCTTGCGGGGCGAGGCGGAGTCGACGCACGTGCCGTCGCCGAGTTGCCCGCTCTGGTTCGAACCCATAGCCCATAGCATACCGTTCGAGTCGACAACAAGACTGTGTGCTGTACCGGCTGCGATCCCGGCTCGCGTTGGCAGCACGATCAATGTGACCGTCGCGGAGCCGGTACCATTTTCGGTCGAAGCCGAAATGGTAAGCGCTGAGTCTACGGCCGGCCCGCTCGGAGTACCGGAGATCACGCCGGTCGCAGAATCGACCCCGAGCCCAGGCGGCAGGTTGGTCGCAGCGAATGATGTCGGTGAATTGCTGGCGGTGATTGTGTACCGGAACGATTGACCGCACCGCGCCAACGCAACCGTTGGGCTGGTGATCGCCGGATTGCCTCGCGAGAGCGCACTCGGCATAATCAACGCCACGGCAATCCAGCGCATCCAAGCTTTCAGTCGCCCGCTCTTCATGTAACGGGGTTCCGCCATGCACGCTGGCGGCACGATACCGCCGAGTCATGTTCAAGTCGGAAAATTCGTTGACCAAAAGCGATCAAGCTGACCTGGGAATGGACTTCATCTTTGAAGTCTGCTTGCGCGCGCGTCAGCGTGATCGCCGGCACGGTCAGGTTCGTTGTCGGCGAGCGGTACTGGGCCGCGATCACGGTGATCGTCTGGTCACCGGCAAGCCCGGGCGGATACGCCAGTGTGAACGTCCAACTGAGCTGGTCGGCCGGGAAACCGGAGAACGCCCATTCGAGCACGGTGTCACCGGTCGTCGGCGACACCGAAGCAGTCAGCCCCCAGCCGAGCGACTGGCTGACGAATGTCCACCCCGGCGGCAACTGGACGCCGAACGCGTAGACGGACGGCGCCCGCCCCGGGTACGTCAGCGACGACGTCAGCGTCATGTACCCGCCGGCCGGGTTGTAGGTCGGCCGCTCGGCGGTGAGTGCCGGGGTCTGCGCCCGAACGACCGCGGTGAGCGCGCAGAACGCCAGCAGCCCGCAAACGCAAGCAAGGTGGCTGAACGATCGGATCATGGTTGCAGCGGGACTTCCGGAAATCCGCCGGCGGCGGTCGGGCAATTGATCTGGGCTGAGGCCGTCCTCGGCCCGCATCCGCGCAGACGTCCTCTCGAACCAGCGATCTGAATGCGCCGCGGTCATCGCGTGACAGCGGCCACGGCATCGACGCGGCATGGGACAGACGGACAGGATGGTTGCGGGAGAGCCATCGGGTTGGAGCTGGGGATCTTTCCAGTTCAGCTGCAACAGGCGTGCATCGGCAACAAGATATCAGGTAAACACCCGACTGTGCAGTTCGGTCGCCGATTTCGGATCCGACCGTCGCGATCGGTAGCACCGGTGCACAAACGTGATAGCGCGCCGGTGCATTCCGGCATACCGGTCAACTCACCGGATTTTGCCATGCACAATCTCGCCGGCTTATGACTGCCGCCTGCGAGCATGACTCGAGTGGCCTCGGTCACCGCGAAATGTAGGAGGGTACACCACCGATTGCGGCGGCCCGACTCCCTGCAGGATCGGCGCCGGGAATTCACACCGGCCCGCACGCTGGGCCGCTCGACTTCCAGTCGCTGTCGGGCGGAAGGCCGCCCCGCGAACGAACCGGATCGCGGCGTAAAGCCGCTCCTGCTATGATGCCGAAGGAGACAAGCGCAAAAGAGAGTCCGTGTTACATGGGATGGGTTGGGTTTGCTTTCTTAGGGTTAGTTACCCCGCCGGGGGTGCGGGGGCGGCGAGCGCCCCGCTCAGAGTGTCTCACGTCCCTGTACCTGAACGTTTGATCGTCCAAGTTAACCTGCTATCCGTGCGCGTTGGCGGCACAACATGCTGTATGCAAAGTGGAGGAGCAAAAAAGGGACGGAGTGAAGGGGCACCATCTACAGAACGGTCATTGATGACCAAGGAGCGGAACGTGCGCCGCAACACTCCGAAGATCGCTTCCGGCGGGAAGGAAAACGGGGCGTGAGGGTTAGCCGAGCGTGGGCGCGAGCAGTTTGAGTTTCTCGGGCGTGGTCTGGGCGGTCGCCAGCCGCCACAGGTCCACGGCCAGCCTGCGGGCCGCAGCGACGGCGCATTTTCTGCGGGCGGCGCCGCGTGCGATCCCCGCGACCAGTGCGCGCACCGGCGGATAGTCCGGCTGCCAGCGGGCGAGCCGCCAGACCAGTTCAATCAGCAACGCTCGAACGCGCGGATTGCCATAGCGGTTGATGGCGCCGTCGCGCCGGCGCCCGCCGCTTTGGTGCACGCCGGGACAAAGCCCGGTGAAGCTCGAGACCTGGCGGCGGTTCTTGAACCGTTTCCAGTCGCAGATCTCACGGGCAAGCAGCACCCAGGTCAGGGCGCCGATCGCTTTGGGCAGCGGCTTGGGCGCCTGCGCCACCAGCTTCGCCCGCGCGGCCGCCTCCTGCTGATCGACCTGCACGATCGTGGTGCGGATCGCCGTGAGCTGCTCGATCAGCCACGCATCGAGCGTCGGTTCCAGTTCCGCCCACCGCCGCGTCGTCCACCACTTTCCCACCACGTGGTATCCGTAGAACAGCAGCAAACTGCGTCCCCTGGCCTCCCATTGATGGCGGCTGCGCTTTTGCTGCTCGCGCAGTCGGCACTCGCTGCGCGCGTGCTGCTCCGCCACCGTGGGCACACGCACCGGCGTCATCGCCTTGGTGTTGCCGCGCACGTACCGGTCCAGTTTGTCGCACAACGCCGCCGCATCGAGTTTGTCGGTCTTTTGCTTGCGGCCATCCCCGAGCACTTCCGCCACGATCACGTACGCCTTCGCCCCCGCCGCCTGGAGTGCAAAGTACAGCCCATAGCCGCAGGGCCCCGTCTCGTAGCACACGTGCACCTTGCGCCCGGCTTTGACCAGCCCTGGCACCAGCACCAGCAACTGCGGGCGCGTCATCATCTGCGGCCGCAAGGGCCGGGCGTCGTCCACCTGGATCGACACCGCAAGATCCCGGGCGTGGATGTCACACCCGATCTTGATCGTTTCGGAGTTGGACTCGAGCAGCCGCTCGAGCAGTTTGGCAATGTTTGTGTTTATCATGGGCCGACAAGTTGGAGCCTCTTGCTCCGCTTGTCGGCCTCATGGCATCTACGTCGGAACGATCGAACCATCGCCTGCGAGCAGGCTCCTACACGTGGCTGCGCTCAATCCGCGTCGTAGACTTCGACCAGGACGATGCCGGAGGTGGCGTTCTTGCCTTGGGCGATGAAACTGTAAACGCCCGGCTGGAGGGTCATCAGCAATGCGGCCGAGGTGGTGTCGCCGGATGCGAATGGCGTCGCGCCGATCCGCGCGCCGGTGGAGACGATGTCGGCGCGGTTCGCGTTGTCGCCCCAGTTGTCGTTCGTCGCCAGCGTGGCGGATCCCTTGTGCAGCTCGATCATCGGGTCCGTCAGGACTTCCGCCTGACCGAGCCCCTGGGTTGTGAGTGTCGGGCCGACGGCCCGCATCAGCACCTGTTTCGCATCGTTTCCCGTGATGACAAACCCGCCGATCGCCACGCCATTGCCGGTGGTGGCATAGGCGCGGGTGGCGATGTTCACGAACCGCGTCGACACCGGACCCGTGTTGACGGAAAGCGTGGCGCCATTCGAGGTGACGCTTCCGGAGCCGTTCCACACCGCGACCGTGTACGTGCCGGCGTCGCCCGAGCGCGCCGACGATATCGTGAGCGTGTCGCCGGTCGCCCCGACGATCGCCACGTTGTTCCTGTACCACTGGTAGCTCAGCGGGGTGGCCCCGGCGGCGCCGGCGCGAAAGGTGACCGACGCGCCCGCATCGACGGTCTGCGATTGCGGTTGCGAGGTGAAGCGCGGCGTCGGCGAAGGCGCGTTGACCGTCAGCGTGGCCGCGTTCGAGGTGGCGGAGTTCACGCTGTTGGTCACGACGACGGTGTAGCTGCCGGCGTCGCCGGACTGCGCGGAGCCGATCGTGTAGGTGGAGTTCGTCGCCCCGCCGATGCTGGCCCCGTTCTTCTGCCACTGGTAACTCAACGGGCTCGTGCCGGAGGCGCCGACGCTGAAGCTCACGCTGTCGCCGGTCGTGACTGTCTGGCTCTGCGGCTGCGAGGTGATGCTCGGCGCCACCGGCACCGCGCGCGTCAGTGTGATCGCGGACACGGTCAGGTTCGTCGTCGGTGAGCGGTATTGGGCGGTGGTGACCGTGGTCGTCTGGTCACCCGTGAGCCCAGCCGGATAGGACACGGTGAAGGTCCAGCTCAGCTGCGTGGCAGGAAAACCGGAGAAAGCCCATTCGAGGAGGCTGTCACCTGACGACGGCGAAGCGGCCGCCGACAGCCCGGATCCCAGCGACTGGCTCACGAAGCTCCAGCCCGCCGGCAACTGAACCGAGAACGCGTACGCCGTGGGCGTGGCCGAATAGCTCAGCGAAGACGTGAACGTCACGTTTCCTCCGGCCGGGTCATAGGTCGTTTGGTTCGCCGTGAAGCTCGCGGTCTGAGCGCTCGCGGCGGAAACCGCCGCGATAAACCCGACCAGGCCAAGCGCTCGTCTGATGTTGAACAGGTGTTTCATGAGTGACTCTGGAAAAATTGACGCGGGACTGCGTTCACTGGCCGGAGCTGAAGCCGTCCTCGGTCCCGCTTTGATTGTGGTACTGGCCGGTCCGCGTGCCGCCGGTGCGTTGGTTGTAGAGTTCGATCACCCGCGCCAGTTCGAGGAGGCTGAGGCGGCCGTCGCGGTTCGTGTCCGCGGTGTGGTAGCGGGTCAGCGTCGCCGGGCCGCTCGCAGTGCGCGAGGCATCCGGCGCAAAACCGTCCTCCGTGCCAGCCGCCACGGCGTAACTGCCGGTCCGGGTCGAACCGTTGCGCGTGTTGTACAGTTCGATCATCCGTGCGAGCTCGAGCAGGCTGAGCTTCCAGTCGTGATTCGTATCCGCCGAGTGGAAAACGATCGAGGCGGTCACGATCAGCGGATCGGGCCGGACGAGCACCTGCGCAGCGGTCGCCCCCTGCAGGTTCACGACCGCGGCTAGTTGCTCCGGCTCGGTCGCCGTCGCGGGGACGGCCACGGTGTACGTGAAGATCAGCGGGTTCGCCGGCGCCGCGTTCCACGCCCATTCGAGCGTGTCGGTCTCGCCCGCCGCCGGAACCGTGGTCGCGCCGCTGCCCGTGCTCGACACGAAGCTCCAGCCCGCCGGCAGCAGCACCTGCCAGCTGAGGTTCGTCGGCGTACCGAGAAAACCGATCGTATTGCTGACCGTGAACGTCGAGCCCGCCGTGAAGCCCGCGACCGAAAGGGTGTGCGTCGCGGTGCCACTCACCGGCACCGCCGCCGGATAGCCGAAGGTGATCGGAGTCGACGATCCGGCTGGCGTCACGATCGCCGCCACCGCCTGCGTGGACGAAGCCACACTGGCAACGATCTGTCCTCCGGTTTCGGTCGTCGCGGTCAGCTGGCCCGTTGCCGACACCGTGCCGGTCGCCGCCTCGATGACGGTCGGGCTCGTCGCCACCACCAGCGCGCGCCCGCTGGGCGCCACGATCGCGTACGTCGCGCCGCTGCTGCCGACCTCGTCACTGGCGAAGTAGCCCGTCGGGGCCGAGCCGGCAGTCGTGTCCGCCGAACCGGCGACAGTAACCGCCGCGCCGAGGCCGGAAAGCTGGCCCGAAACCGAAATGCCATCGATGCGTCCGGTCAGCGTGTAGTGTCCCGCCACGGTCGCGACGCTGCGTTGCCCGGATGACCCGCCGAGGCTCATTGCCCGGATGGTGCGCGACGTGCTCTGGCCGATGATCTCGGTGCCATCGATGGTGAACGTGCCGTCCGCGGCCACCGTGACGTGCGCCACCACCGCGCTCTTCCGTCCGCTCAGGTAGGCGATATATGTCCCGGATCCGTCCGGATTCACAAACAGCGCCCACTCGCCGCCACCGTCCGCGAACGTGCCGAAGTAGGAGCCGGCCAGCGAGACCACGGTCAGCCTTGCGGAGAGCGACGTGTTGGGACCCGCGACGCTGCTCGCGAGGCAGCGGTAGGCATACCCGCTCATCTCCACCGTCGCTCCGGTGATCGTGAGCGTGCCCGTCCTCGCTCCGGAATACACGCCTCCGTCGGCGAGACCCGACCAGGCAATGCCGTCGGTGCTCACCTGCCATTGCAGGTTTGGCGCGGGTGTGCCGGCAGCGGTGACGGTAAAGCTGGCGCTGCCATTCGCGATGATCGTCTGGCTGACCGGGTCGGTGCCGATCGAAGGTGGCACGTTCACGGTCAGCGTCGCCGGATCGGAGATCGCCGTGCCGGCGATGTTGGTTGCGACGCAGCGGTACTGGTAACTCTGCATCGACGCCGTTGCGCCGGTGATCGTCAGCGTCGCTGTCGCCGCGCCACTGTAGCCGCTGCCGTTTGCTAGATCGTTCCAGTGCTGCCCACCATCGGTGCTCACCTGCCACTGCAGCGTCGGTGCCGGCGTGCCGCTGACCACAACGGTGAAGGTCGCATCGCCGCCGGTGACCGTGGTCTGCGCGCGCGGCGAGGTCGTGATCCCCGCCGGCGCCGTGACAGTGAGATCGACCTCGGCCGTCGCGATCGACTCGCCGGAGGGAGCGCCGTCAGGGGCGAAACTTACAGCCAGTGTGTGACTGCCAGGCGCGAGGACAGTGTCGGCTGCCGGCGTGTAGGTGAATGTGCCCGCCAGGTTCGCAGTCGCATTGAGCTGAGTGGCCGAGAGCGCCGTGCCGGAAGCGATTGGGTCCGGTTGCGCCCAGGTGACCGTGGGCTCCACCCGCGTCCCTTTACGAATGCAGGCGCTGTCGGCAATGTAGACATTTCCGGACCGGTCGAAAGCGAGCCGACCAACGAAGGCGAAACGCGCCGCGAGTCCGGGACCATCTGTGTTGCCGATTTGGCCGACCGCACCCGCGATCGTCGTCACGGCACCCGCGGGCGTCACGCGCCGAAGCGTTGGACCATCCGAGACGTAAAAGTCCCCGCTGACGGGATCGGTGGCGATCGCCACGGGTACCCCAAACCTGGCTGCTGGACCGACGCCGTCCAGGATACGGCTGTTCGCGAATTCTCCCGCCAGCGTGGTGACGACACCGTCGGCTGTGATCTTCCGGATATCGGTGACCTCCGCAGCGTACACGCAATTGTCCTTGCCGACCGCAAGTCCGAAGATGGTGCCAAAAGCTGCGCCTGTTCCGGTCCCATCGACGTGTCCCCACTGGGAGTCCGAGCCAGCGACCAGCGTTGGCGCCCAATCCACACCCAGCCGGAGAACGCCGAACGGAAAAATGGAGGCCAGAAACGTGGTGCCGTCGGCCGCTCTCGCCAGCGCCTGCCCCGCACCCAGTGTTCCTGATTGTGGCGAGACCGTTGTCACGGTACCGTCCGCTGAAATCCTCTTGATCGAGCAATCGAGGAGCCAAAGGACATTCTGGTCATCGACCACAATGCCGTTGGGGTAGATCAAACGCGCGGCCGCACCTTGGCCGTCCACATGCAGGCTTCCGTACGCGCCGGGGAAGCCGGCGAGCGTCGTGACTCCTCCAGCGGGTGAAATCTTGCGCACGACGTTGGCGCGGAGATCGGTGACGTAGACGTTTCCTGCGGAATCCACCGTAATCGCCGACGGGGCCCGAAACCGGGCAGCGCTTCCGATGCCATCATCATCCCCGAAGCTGCCGTTATCGCCGGCGATCGTGGATACTGTACCGTCCGTCGCGATCGCGCGCAGCTCAGTATTGCCTCTGTCGGCAACGATCAGTTCACCGTGCACACCGATCCCGACCGCCCATGGAGTGTCAAATAGCGCTTCTGCGGCAGCGCCGTCCAGCTTCCCGGAATACAGCGCTTTGCCTGCGATCGTCGTGACGTGCCCGTCAGCGGTGACCTTGCGGATCGTATGGGCGGTGGCATCGCTCACATACAGCGCACCCGTCGCGTCGGCGACGATGCCTCGCGCGTCGAAAAACTGAGCCGCCGTTCCTGCTCCGTCGGCGACACCTGTTTGATTACCCGCAAGTGTTGTAACCTCCCCTGCCTGAGTGACCTTCCGGACCCTCAGCCCACTTGTCACGTAGATGCAGCCGGCGGTATCCACAGCGAGACCGTTGATTGCCCGGAATCCAGCGGTCGCACCCGTTCCGTCCACGTCTTCACTGGAGGAACTCGAGCCTGCGAGCGTTGTGATCGACCCATCGTCGGGGCTGACCCTCCGAATCCTTCCGGCCCCGCCAGTGTAGATGTTGCCATCGTGATCCACCGCAATCGGCCCAGTGCACGAGACGCGTGCCGTCTCTCTGGGACCATCAATGATACCCCAGCTTCCGACCGTGCCGGCAATGGTAGAAACGACACCAGCCGGCGTGATCTTGCGGATCGTGCAGTTTTGCACGTCAGCCACATAGACGTTCCCCGCTACATCGACGGCCACGCCTGAAGGAGAGTCGAAGCGGACCGCGCTGCCCGTGCCATCGGTGCTCCCGCGCTGCCCAGGCGATCCGGCGAAGGTCGTGACCACTCCATCAGGCGTGATCTTCCGAATCACATTGGCCGTCGGATCCGCAGTGTAAATGTTGCCCGCCGGATCGACCGCCACACTCGACACGGTCTGGAATCGCGCTGCGCGTCCGGTCCCGTCGAGCACGCGGGGCAAATCCAGTTCGATCGGCCCGGCCAGATGGCTGAACACAAACACGGGCGCAGGAGCGGCGGCGAGCGCTGGGCCGAAACACCCGAACAGAAGACTCAGTTGGATTAACCAGGCGCGAAGGGCGGCACGCGCGAAGCCGGACGTGCGAAACACAAGGATGACAATCATCGGCCTGATCCTCTCGTCGAAAGGACCTCCTTTAATGTCACGGCTGGCACGCTCAAATCCGCCGTCGGCGAGCGGTATTGGGCGGCGGTCACGGTGATCGTCTGGTCACCGGTCAGGCCCGGCGGATACGCGACGGTGAACGTCCAGCTCAGCTGGTCGGCTGGAAAGCCGGAGAAAGCCCACTCGAGCAGGGTGTCACCGGTTGTCGGTGACACCGAGGCGGTCAGCCCCCAGCCGAGCGACTGGCTGACGAACGTCCACCCCGGCGGCAACTGGACGCCGAACGCATAGACGGACGGCGTCCGCCCCGGGTACGCCAGCGACGACGTCAGCGTCATGTACCCGCCGGCTGGGTTGTAGGTCGGCCGCTCGGCGGTGAGTGCCGGGGTCTGCGCCCGAACGACCGCGGTGAGCGCGCAGAACGCCAGCAGCCCGCACACGCGAACAAGGTGGCTGAAGGATCGGGTCATGGTTGGAGCTGGAATTCTGGAAATCCGCCCGCGGCGGTCGGGCGATTGATCGGGCTGAGGCCGTCCTCGGCCCGCATCCGCGCAGACGTCCTCTCGAACCAGCTATCTGAATGCGCCGCGGTCATCGCGCAGCAGCGGCGACGGCATCGACGCGGCATGGAACAGACGGACAGGATGGTTGCGGGAGAGCCATCGGGTTGGAGCTGGGGGCCTTCCCAGTTCAGCTGCAACAGGCGTGCATCGGCAACAAAATATCAGGTAAACACCCGAGTGTGCCGCCAGGTCGTCGATTCCGGGTGCGACGGTCGCAATCGGTAGCACCGGTGCACAAACGCGATAGCGCGCCGGTGCATCCCGGCATACCGGTCAACTCACCGGATTTTGCCATGCACAATCTCGCCGGCTTATGACTGCCGCCACTCCGAGAGTGCCTTGAGCAGCAGCGAACGCCGGGAAATGTCCAAGGGTGCGCCGGCGATCGCGGTGCAATCGGCGGCCAAAACTCGAACCAGTCGCGCGTTTGGCCGGCGCGCACCACTTCCGGTCGCAATCGGGCGAGGACCGTCCCTCGAACGAACAGATCGCGGCGTAAAGCCGCCTACGACGGAACGATCGAACCCATCGCCTGCGAGCAGGCTCCTACACGTGGCTGCGCTCAATCCGCGTCGTAGACTTCGACGAGGACGATGCCGGAGGTGGCGTTCTTGCCTTGGGCGATGAAGCTGTAGACGCCGGGCTGGAGCGGCGCGAGTATCGCCGAGGTGGTCGTGTCCGTCGCGTCGATTGGGAATGCTCCAATCCGCGCCCCGGTCGGCGCGAAGTCGCCCACGTTGCCGTTGTCGCGCCAGTTGTCGTTGTTGGCGATCGTGAGGGAGCCGTGGTGCAGCTCGATCAGCGGATCGGTCAGCAGCCCGGACCCGCCCAGCCCCATCGAGCTGAGGGTCGGTCCGACCGCGCGCATCAGCACCCACTTCGGAGTGCCACCGGTGATCACGAATCCGCCGATCGCCACGCCGTTGCCCGTCGTCGCGTAAGCCCGGGTCGCGATGTTGACGAACTTCGCCGTCGGGGTGCCGGTATCCGCGTCGTACACCTCCAGCAGCACGATCCCGGAAGTATCATTCTTACCATGCACGATGAACGTGTACACGCCGGTCTGAAGCGTCACGAGCAGCGCGGCGGATCGCGTGTCGCCACTCGCCAGCGGATTGGCGCCGATCTGCGCGCCCACCGAGGTGATCTCGGCCGCATTGGCGTTGTCGCCCCAGTTGTCGTTGGTCACGACCGGATCCGCACCGTGATGCAGCTCGATCGTCGGATCGGCGAGCACCTCCGACGCGCTGAGCCCCTGCGTCGCCAGGGTTGGACCCACGGCCCTGATCAGCACCCGTTTCGACCCACTGCCGGCGATGACGAAGCCGCCGATCGGCAGGTTGTCGCCCGTGCCGCAATACGCCCGGGTCGCGATGTTCACCAGTCGGGTCGTCGAGGCACCGGTGATGTACAGTGATGCTGCGTTCGAGTTGACGCTGCCAAAGCTGTTCGTGGCCACACAGCGGTATTGAGTGCCGTTCATTCCCGCGGTCGCTCCGGCGACGCTCAAGGTCGCCGTCGTCACGCCGGCGTACGCGCCGCCATTGGACAGGTTCGACCAGTGGGCGCCGAAATCGCTGCTCACCTGCCACTGCAGCGTGGGCCCGGGAGTGCCAACTGCGGCGACGGTGAACGATGCCGACTGGCCGTCGGCGATGGATTGCCCGAATGGCTGCGTCGTGAATACGGGCGCGGTCTGCGCTGTTACGGCGATGTTCAGCACGACCGAGCCGGTGAACCCGGCGGGCACGCCCTCCGCGTCGCCCCAACCGTCCACGGCGAAATAGTACGTCGTGCCCGCTTCGGCGCTGAATACGACCTTGCTGGTTCGCTTGCGCGTCGTCGTCGGATTGTCGGCGCTGCTTTCCTCGTCGTCGTTCGAGGCGATGGTCGTCAGCGCGCCGACGGAGGAGCCCGTGTACACGCCGAGCACGGTGTCGAAGTCGCTGCCGAACGTGGTCGCGGTGGCCGTACCGGCGGTGGACGGCGTCCACTTCCACCAGACGGAGTGCGCACCGGTGCTGCCGCCGTGCAACGGCTCGTGGTCTTCGGCCGACCCTCCGATGTTGGATCCGGTCCACTGGCCGGAGCCGTCCGTGGTCGTCACCGCCGTCGCATCGGCGAATGCATCGTTCACCGGATGCACGCCCGGCGCACCGTAGAGCTTCTGCCCGCCCTCGATGTCGTCGGCCTGCAGCGCATCGAGGTTGCTGACGTGGCTGTTCATGAGCGCCGTGACCGTCTGGCCGTTCTCGTCGGGGTGATCGAGTCCAAGCACGTGGCCGAGCTCGTGGGTCGCCACCCGGCGAATATCCTCACTCGTGCGCTGGAGGGCGCCGCGGTAGGAATCCCAAGTGTAGGCATTGTTGAACACCAGGTCCGCCTCGACGATGCTGTTGCTGATCGAGTGCGTGAGGGTGATGGCGAGCGCGCCGGTCGGGAACGCGTCGCCGTCGACCGTATCGCTCATGACGATCTCGTTCACGCCGTTGCCCGTGGTGTTCGTGCCGGTGGCCACCGTCTGCGTGGAGAATTGCACGGTGCCGAGCTGCTGGTTCCAGGCCCGCGTGGCCGCGACGACGCTGGCGGCGGGCGTCGTGCCGTCGGACAGCGTGGTGAGCGCGTTCAGCTTCACCTGCATCGCGACCGGTGTCGTGTACCACTTCACGGTGTAGACGCCGCTGTCGTCGGTGTAGACGACGTAGGCCTGCGCCACCGTTGCGGCGCCGGCCGTGGCGGCCAGGAGAACGGCAACCCGGCGGAGGAAATCAGTTTTCACGGGTGAGACGGGATCCCGGGATGATGGTGGAGCGGATCTGGCTGACGAACTCGGCCACCTCGAGGCCGCGGACCGCGGCGGCCTGGCGACCCCCGGTGACTCGTCCGCGCAACGGTGCCGCAACGTCGGTCACGGCGAGGAGCGCGCTGCCGTCGGCGCGGCACACGTACTTCCGACCGGTGCTGGCGTCGGTGGAAACAGGATACCGGCCATGTTCCATCCACGCCACCGGGCACAGGCTGCGGCCGTTGGCCCGGATGAACAGGATGTCCTCGTCGCCCGGCTCGAACCGCGGCATGCCGTCGACCCTGATGGCCTCGTCGCCGACGCGGCCGCCGAGCAGCTGGAGCGTCACGGCGGCTGCCGGCTGTCCCGCCACGACCCCGGCGATGTCCAGGTCGACCAGCGTGACGATCTTCACCCCCTGCGCCACCGGCACCTTCTCGCAGTGCACGCGGCGAACGACCGCGTGCACGATGAAGTCGGAGCCGTTGACCAGCTCGGAAAACTGCGGCGGCACGAGCGTCGTCGCCCGCGCACACAGGCCGAGCAGCAGCGCCGCGGCGGCGGCGAGGGCGGGGCGAATCATCGCCCCGCGCGACCGGCGGTGACGGGCGTCGCGTCCGCAAAGGCCGTGACGCGCGGACCGGATCGATGCGAGCGCCGGGCCGGGTTGTCGGCGCGCCGCGGCTCGTTTGCTGGCCGCAGGCAAATGGGAATGCAGAAGCAACATGGGGAAGCTGGGACGCGGCCCTGTATTGCAGACGGTTCACCGCACGCAAGCGGGCAAAGGCAAACGGAGCGCAACAGTAGCGCGGATACTGCGCACCGTTAACGGACCGAAAATTCGCGCGGCCGGGGCTCGGCGGCTCCGGTAGGAGCCTGCTCGCAGGCGACCGCCTCAGATCGCGTCTCCTTCAAACAACGGGCGAGCCCGGCTACATCAGAACGGAGATTGTAGCCGGGGGTCGCCGACCCCGGACGTGTGTGGCGGGCGGACGGTTTGGCCGGGCTCGGCGAGCCCGGCTACATCAGAACGGAGATTGTAGCCGGGGGTCGCTGACCCCGGCGGGTTGGAGGGACCGGCTCCACGGGGACCAACCGCCAAAGTCCAGCCGCCGGTCGGAGACCGGCGCCACCCCGGCCGCCGACCTCTCGTCGGTCGAACTCCATGGCCGGGCTCGGCGAGCCCGGCTACACCGGAACGGAGATTGTAGCCGGGCGTCGCTGACCCCGGCGGGTTGGAGGGGTTGGAGGGACCGGCTCCACGGGGACCAACCGCCAAAGTCCAGCCCCCGGTCGGCGACCGGCGCCACCCCGGCCGCCGACCTCTCGTCGGTCGAACTCCATGGCCGGGCTCGGCGAACCCGGCTACATCGGACCCAGCTGACGCAGGCGGTTTTGCTCCGCTCCGGCTGCCGTGCGGTTTACCAGATCTGGACGCGGTCGGCGGGAGACCGGCGCATCGGTGCACCCTCCGGCACCGCGAAAGCGCGGGCGAACTCGTCCAGGTTCGACAACGGGCCGTCGACCCGGAAATGCGCGGGTGAATGCGGATCGGTCACGACGCGCAAGCGCAGCGCCTCGGGCCGGATGTTCTGCCGCCAGAGATTGGCGTAGCTCAGGAAGAACCGCTGCGCAGGGGTGAAACCGTCGATCTTCGCCGGCGTTGTGCCGGCGAGCGCCTTCTGCAGGGCGGCGTAGGCCACGCGGAGTCCACCGAGGTCCGCGATGTTTTCGCCTTCGGTCAGGGCGCCGTTGAGGTGCACGTCGCCCAGCACGACGTAGGCGTCGAACTGCCGGACGATTCCGGCGGCGCGCTCGGTGAAGCGCCGGGCGCTTTCCGGCGACCACCAGTCGGTCAGGCTTCCATCAGCCGCGTATTGGCGGCCCTTGTCATCGAACCCGTGCGTCATCTCGTGACCGATCACGGCGCCGATTCCGCCGTAGTTCACCGCGTCGTCGGCCTTCGGATCGAAGAACGGCGGCTGCAGGATGCCGGCCGGAAAAACGATCTCGTTCATCGTCGGATTGTAATACGCGTTCACGGTCGGCGGCGTCATGTGCCACTCGGTCCGGTCGACGGGCTGTCCGATCTTGCGAAGCTCGCGGCCGCTGTCGAATTGCCGCGCCCGGAGCACGTTCAGGACGTACGGTCCACGGTCGATCTGCAGCGCACCGTAATCGATCCACTTGTCCGGATAACCGATCTTGACGCCAAACGCCGCGAGCTTCTCCAGCGCCTTCGTCTTCGTCGGCTCGTCCATCCACTCGAGCGCGCGCAACCGGTCCGCGAGCGCCGAGCGCAGGTTTTCCACCAGGACCAGCATCCGCTGCTTCGACTCGGGAGGAAAATCATCCGCGACGTACAGCTGGCCCAAATCTTCACCGATCGAGTCGTCGATCGTCGCGGACGCGCGTTTCCAGCGTTCGATCAGCTTCGGCGTGCCGTTCAGCCGGCGTTCGAAAAAGTCGAAGTGCTCGTCGACGAACGCCGAGTTGAGGTACGGCGACGTGGCGCGGAGCAGATGCCAGCGGAGGTAGTTCTTCCAGTCGGCCACGGGAAACGTGGCGAGCGCGGTGTCGAACGTCCGGATGAACTCCGGCTGGCCGACGTCGACCTCGGCCGGCGAAGTCAGGCCGAGGACCGCGAAGTAGCCGGTCCAGTCGAAATGCGGCGAGAGCTGCTGGAGCGCGGCGACCGGCATCTTGTGGTAGTTGGCCACCGGGTCGCGGAGTGCGACGCGCTCCTTCGATCCCCGCGCCAGCGCGGTCTCGAGCTTCAGGATCGCCGCCGCGGCGGTCTGCGCGTCGGCCGGCTGGTCGCCCGCCAGCACGAGGGTCCGTCCGATGTGCGCGACATACGCCTCGCGGAGCGCCTGCGACTTGGCGTCGTCCCGGAGGTAGTAGTCGCGGTCCGGCAGCCCGAGGCCGCCCTGGCGGCTGCCCGCGATCATCATCGCGGTGTTCTTCGGATCCTGCTGGGAGGAGAACCTGAACCCGGCCCAAACCTCGTAGCGGTGAAGACGTGCGAGTTCCGCCTGCACCTCCGGCACGTTCTGGATCGCGCCGATCCGATCCAGCTCGGGCATCAAGGGGGAGATGCCCGCGGACTCGATGGCGGCGGCGTCCATCGCGCTGGCGTAGAAGTCGCCGACCCGCCGTTCCACCGGGCCCGGAGCGCGGGCGGCCATCGCCCGGTCGAGAATTGCATGGATCGCGTCGCGGTTGCGTTCGGCGAGCTCGTCGAACGAGCCCCACCGGCTGAATTCGGGCGGAACGGGATGCTCCTTTTTCCAGCCGCCGTTGGCGAACCCGTCAAAGTCGTCCTGCGGCTTGATGGCCGGATCGAAGTTCTTCGGGTCGATGCCGGCGGAAGCGGCAGTTGCAAGACAGACCGCGGCCAGCGCCGCGCAAAAACGAAAACGCATCGGTCCAGCCTTCGTGACCGGCGCGGTCCCGGCAAGCCTTCGCGGCCGACCGGGTCGATGTTCGTATTACGAACATCGGCCGACCGGCACAAGCCGGTTGCACGCTAACGGCGTTTGGCCGCGTCTGTGCCCCGCCCGTTCCTCCGCGGGCAGGCGGTTCGGTCTTTGGTCCGGGTCAAAAGTGTCGCAGCCATTTTCGCGTCGGCATCGCTCTTCGAGGCGTCCGACTCCGGGTCGATGTTCGTATTACGAACATCGACGAGTGGTCGGTCCGTGGCGCTGGGGGGATGAACGGAGGGCGGTCGGGCGAACGCGCGACTGGGGCTGGCCAAACTCCAGGTCCGGGTTCGACGATCGGTGCTGCTTGGCTGGCGACTTCGGCTGCATCACGCGGCCGCGGATCGCATCGATGGAGGGACGACCTCCGTGTCGTCCGAGAACGTCGGGCGACATTCGCGGACCGAACGGAGCCGGTCCCTCCACCCCGCCGCGCAGGTCGCGGGTGATTCGCCGCCCCGCCGGTCGCAGGCCGGCGCCACGGGAACGAACCGCCAGAGTCCGACTGCCTGCGCAGACCGGCGCCATGGGGACCAACCGCCAAAGTCCGACAGCCTGCGACGAGACCGGCTACATCATACCCTCAGGCGGAATGGACGGACGTCGGTCGAATCCCGGCACGAGTCACCGCTGCCAAACCAAGACAGCGCTAGCGGCGGGTGGCGGCGCGAAGCTCGCCGTACAGCCGGGCAAGTTCGGGCAGTTTCGCGCCCGCCGCTTCCGCGCGGCGGAGCGGTTCGCCCCAAATCGCTTCAATCTCCACCTCGCGGCCGGCGAGAAAGTCGACGAGACTCGATGGCCGGTACGCGCCCATCGGTGGCGTGACATCGAATTGCTGGCTCACGAACGTGTCGGAAATCGCGTAGCCGAACGCTGCCGCCGCCTGCTGCACCTCGCGCATCAGCCGCCGCGCTCGCGCGGCCAGCGCCGCGTCGCCGCAAATCCGGTCGGTGGTGATCCCGCCCGCGGCCACGGCCAGCCCGTTGAACGGGATGTTCCACACCAGCTTGTGCCAGCGCGCGCCCACCAGGTCGTCGACCACCCGCATCTTCACGCCGGCGGCCGTGAACTGCGCCGCCAGCGCCCGCGTGCGTTCACCCGCCGGCCGGCCAAATTCGCCCAGCGTGATCGATCCTGGATGGTAACACGTCACCTCCCCGGGCGCGGTGCGCGTGGAGGCGATGAAGGCAAGCCCGCCGAGCACCCGCTCCGCGCCGACGAGCGACGCGATGAGTTCATCCGAGCCCAGCCCGTTCTGGAGCGTGAGGACAAGCGTGCGTTCGCCCAGCAAGGGCGGAAGCATCCGGGCGAGTTCCGCATTGGCCGTGGTTTTGAGCGTCACCAGCGCCAGATCGACCGGCCCGATCTCGGCCGCGGAGCCGAAGACGGCGGCCGGCCGGAGTTCGGACACGCGATCGTGTTCCCGGATGCGCATCGATCCCCGTTGACGGACGGCGTCGAGATCGCTCCGCAGCAGGAAGCGCACGTCCGCGCCCGCCCGTCCGAGCAGGACGCCGTAGTAGGTGCCGATGGCGCCGGCACCAAGGATCGCGATCGAATGAACGGCGGGCATCCCGGCTACAGGACGATGTTGTCGATCAGCCGGATCTCGTCGACCCACGCGGCGATCGCCAGCATCACCTCGCCCGGCGCGACTTCACGCACCGGCTCCAGGGTTTTCGCGTCCACCGCCGCGATGTAGATCACGCGAACGCGCCGGTGCTGTCCCAGGATGTGGGTGGCCTCGGCGATCAACCGGTCGGCGCTACGAACGCCGGACTCGACCATCTCCCTCGCGCGCAGCAGGGCCGTGTGAATCGCGAGCGCCTCCTGCCGCTGGCTGGCCGTGAACTCGCGGTTGCGGACGCCGGCGGCCAGCCCATCGGGTTCGCGCACGGTCGGCACCACGACGATCTCGACCGGGAACTGCAGGTCCGCGGCCATTTTCCGCACGACGATGGCGCGCTGCACCGTCTTCTGCCCGAAGAGCACGAGATCCGGCCGGATGAGGTTCAGCAGCTTGGCCATCACGGTCGTGACCCCGCGAAAATGCGTCGGCCGCGACGGCCCGCAGAGCAGCCGGCTCGTCACCTCCTCGGTGACGCAGGTCGAGAATCCCTTCGGGTACATCTCCCCGACCGCCGGCACGAACACGACCTCCGCGCCCGACCGTTCACACAACACGAGATCGGCGTCGAGGCTGCGGGGATAATGCTCCGTCGGCTCGCTCGGCCCGAACTGGAGCGGGTTGACGAAGATCGAGACCACCACCATGTCCGCCCGCTCGGCGGCCGACCGGATCAGTGCCTCCTGCCCGGAATGCAGTGCGCCCTGCGTCGCCACCAGCGCAATCGTCCGGCCCGCCGCCTTTTGCTCCGCCGCCCACGCACGCATTTCCGGCACAGTCTCGAGTTTTTGCATAAGACGCAGGTGGGGGTGAATCCAACGCGAACTTGAACAAACTCCCCGCCGCCGGTTTCTTCAAGTCTTTGCGCCGTCCCGCGTCCCGCCCGACACCCGCGCCTCCTCCCATGATCCGGATCAACGAGAACTACACGAAGCTGAAGGCGTCCTACCTTTTCAGTGACATCGCGAAGCGGGTGAACGCCTTCGTCGCGGCCAATCCCGCGAAGCCGGTCATCCGGCTCGGGATCGGCGACGTCACCGAACCGCTGCCGCGCGCCTGCGTCGCGGCGCTGCACGCGGCGGCCGACGAGATGGCGGACCGGGCGACGTTCAAGGGCTACGGGCCCGAGCAGGGCTATCCGTTCCTGCGCGAGGCGGTGGCGGAGCACGAGTATGCGGCCCGCGGGTGCGACATCGCGGCCGACGAGGTGTTCGTGTCGGACGGGGCCAAGTGCGACTGCGGCAACATCCAGGAAATCTTCGCGCACGAGCTCCGGCTGGCGATTCCCGATCCGGTCTATCCGGTTTACGTCGACACGAACGTGATGGCCGGCCGGACCGGGCCGAACGTGAACGGCCGGTACGACGGCATCCTGTACCTCGAATGCACGCCCGCCAACGGGTACGTGCCCGCGATTCCGTCCGGACCGGCGGATCTCATCTACCTCTGTTTCCCAAACAATCCGACCGGCGCGGTCGCGACGAAGGCGCAGCTCGCCGCCTGGGTGGAGTATGCGCGGCGCAACCGCGCAGTCATCCTCTTCGATGCGGCCTACGAAGCGTACATCCGCGACCCGGCGATTCCGCACAGCATCTACGAGGTCGAGGGCGCGCGGGAGGTGGCGATCGAGTTTCGCAGCTACTCGAAGATGGCCGGATTCACCGGGACGCGGTGCGCGTTCACCGTCATCCCAAAGTCGTTGCAGGCGTGGGACGCGGCCGGCAACGCCCATTCGGTGCACGCGCTCTGGAACCGCCGGCACACGACGAAGTTCAACGGCGTGGCATACCCGATCCAGCGGGCGGCCGCGGCGGTGTACACGCCGGAAGGGCGGGAGCAGACGCGGGCGCTGACCGATTTCTATCTGGGAAACGCCGCCCTGATCCGCGCCGCGATGGCGAAGCTCGGGTTCCCCTGCATCGGCGGCGATAACGCGCCGTACATCTGGGTGAACGTCGGACGCGATTCGTGGGAATTCTTCGACGTGCTGCTGAATCGGGCGCAGGTGGTGTGCACGCCGGGCGCGGGGTTCGGCCGGTGCGGCGAGGGCCATATCCGGATCAGCGCCTTCAATTCCCGCGAAAACGTGGTGCAGGCGCTCGCCCGGATCGCCGCCGCCCTCGGCAAGGGTTGAGCAACGGTCCGGATGTAGGAGCCGAGCCCGATCGCGAGAGCGATCCTCGCCGGCGGACGAACCATCGCCTGCAAGCAGGCTCCTACGACGGAAGACCAAACCATCGCCTGCAAGCAGGCTCCTACACGGAAGACCAAACCATCGCCTGCAAGCAGGCTCCTACGACGGAGACGCGATCGACCAAAACGTCGCCTGCGAACCGGCTCCGATGCCGCCGCCCCGGTTCGCGCCTACAGCGTCAGCACCATCGGCGAGCGGTCGTGCACCCAATACCGGGATACGACGAGCCGGTCCTGCCGCACGTCGTAGCCCCACTCGGTGTCGATCAGCTCGACCACCCCGGCGCTGGCCTGCACCTGCACGCAACGGCGCGCCAGATCGCGCTCCGCCTCCTCACGCGCGACGGCGAACGCCCGCTCGACCTCGATGAAGTTGCCGACCGAGGAGGTGCGCTGCGTCAGCCGCCCGTCCGCCTCACGCACGAAGCAGAAGTTCATCACGGCGAACATGCCTGATTGCGGCGTATTCATGTGCGGAGATCCGGATAGCAGTACACGTACCGCAGGACCCCTTCGCGGCTCCCCGGTTTCCTTTTCCCGCACGGATCAGGGAAACCACGGCGCCAGCCGCTACGGGTTTTTCCGAGGCAGCAACGCGGCCAAACGATCACTCAGCCGGGCCACCGCCTCGCTGAGTTTGCCCGCGAGCTGATCGAAATCGCGCCCGTCCCAACCGGCGATATCGACCTGAAATTCGTCCTCCGCGACCGGCTTCGGCTCCAGTCCGGCGGACAGGATCTCGATCCGGGCGGCCAACCGCGCCGCATGCGCCGCCAGCACGCCATCGCACTGGCGGACCTGGAGGACGATTTCGTATTCGTGGTCGTCGGTCGGACGCAGGACCGCCTGCACCCCGGAGCGCCGGGCCAGATCCTCCCGCAGCACGCGGGTCAGACCCGCATCGATCGGTTCCGCCCAGCGCGCCGCGTCGACGTACCGGATCTCGTTGCGACCGAGCGTCACGGCCATGACCCGACCGCGGAGGAACTCGGGCACGCCGACGGGCCGCAGGTACACGCGGGGACCCTCGGCCGTCCCGGCGACTTTCGATTCCGGGTGCGACGGGACGGGGGTGAGGACATAGTACCGCGTCAGATCGGGCTGCGGTTGCGGCAGGGTGCAGGAAGCGACGGCAGCCGCGGCGGCGAGGCCGCACAGGAGCCGCCACAGGACGGAGCGCCCGGGCTTCGCGGACGACGCGGGGGTTGTCCCTCCAAGGACGCGGCGGAGGTCGTTGTTCCAACGGGACGGAGAGCTCGCGTTCATGAAATTCGGGGCGCGCCGCGATCAGGGCCGCGGGCGGCCGGTGAGGAGCGCCTGTGGATTGCGCTCGAGGTAGTCGGCCAGCCGCTGAACCGACTCGGCCGCCGCGCTCAGCCGCACCATCATTTCCGCCGCATTGTCGCCGAGCCCGCTCTGCGCGGTGATGAACCGGCGCGCGGCAATGGCGGCGGCATTGAACGACTCCAGCGACGCCTTGGCCTGGACCAGCGTCTGCGTGAGTTCCTGTCCCGCCGGGCCGACCTGGGCATCGACATGCGCGAGGACCGTCCGCAGGTCGGCCGTCGCGGCGTTCAGGCTGGTCAGCGCCTGCTTGATCTCCGGGGAGGCGGCCAGCGCCTGGAATTCCGCGCCGGTCTTCTGCCACTGCGCGACCGCGCCTTTCAGGTCGAGCCCGTTGAGCTGCTTCCGCGTGTCCACGAGCAGCCCTTTCAGCTCCACCGAGATCCCCGCGAAATCGACCTGCCGGACGTCGTTGAGGATGTCGGTCAGGTTCGCCTGAAACTCGGAGATGGCCGACGGGATCGACGGAATCACGAGGTACTTGGGCTGAAACTCCGGCGTCGGCGCGGGGTACTGGACGGGGTCGACGAAATCGAGCTCCACGAACAGCAGCCCGGTCGCGAGACCGAGCACGCCGAGCTGCGCCCGCAGCCCGCGGTCGACCAGTTTCTGCAGCTCCGCCCGTTTCGAAATGTCGACCTGCGCGCCCTGCTGGTCGGTGATCGTGTTGCGATTCAGCTCGCAGGTCACGGCGACCATCGAGTGGTTCGTCTCCCCCTCGTACCGGACGTTCAGCGCAACGACGCGGCCGATCCGCACGCCGCGCAGCTTCACCGGCGAGCCGAGGTCCAGGCCGTGGACCGACTCGTCGAAAAAGATCACGACGCGCTCGGGTTTGGAAAAGAAGCTGATGCCGCCGAACGCGAGCAGCGCGACGAGCCCAAGCAGGAACGCGCCCAGCACGAACGCGCCGACGATGGTGGGACCGAGCTTGGTTTTCATGCTGGATCGCGGAGAGGCCGCGGCGTGGGCACGGAGCCTCGCCGGAGCGGGCCGGCGGAAATCATGGAGCGGCGCGTGATCATCCGATGCGACGAGGGTCGGCTTCGACTGCGCCGCCGGTCGCGGTGGAACCGTCGCTTCGGACCATTCGCCATTTGCAGCATGACAATCATGAGCGGCCTTGGTGGCAATCCTTCTGGGTTCCGCGCCCTCAATGGGGCCGGCGGGGCCGCGGAGTGTCGCGTCGTTGCAGGAATTCCCGTACCCGGGGGTCGGGGCTGGCCGCGGCGAGGTCACGGGGGTCGCCCTCCGCAATGATGCCCTGGTGTTCACGATCCAGCATGATCACCCGGTCGGCGACGCTGAAGATCGACGCCAGCTCGTGCGAGACGACCAGCATGGTGGTCCCCAGCATCTCGCGGATCTGCAGGATAAGCTCGTCGAGCTTGCGCGAGGTGATGGGATCGAGCCCGGCGGACGGCTCGTCGAGGAAGAGGATCGCGGGGTCGAGCGCCAGTGCGCGCGCCAGGCCGGCCCGCTTCTTCATTCCCCCGCTGATTTCCGCGGGGTAGTAATCCTCCGATCCGCGCAGCCCCACCTGCGCGAGTTTCAAGGTGGCGATCTCCTCGCGTTCGCGGCGGGAAAGCGTGGTGTATTCCTCGAGCGGCAGCTCGACATTCTGGCGTAGCGTCAGCGAGCTCCACAGGGCCCCACCCTGGTACAGCACGCCGAACGACTTCAGGAGTTCACGGCGCCGCCGGGTGCGCGCGTCGGTGAACGATTCGCCGTGGAACCGCACCGCGCCGTCCATCGGCGTCTGGATGCCGATCATGTTCCGCAGCAGCGTGCTCTTGCCGCAACCCGACGAACCGATGACGAAGAAGATCTCGCCGTCGGGAACCTGGAACGTGACTCCCTTCAGCACGGTGAGCCCGTCGTAGCCGCACTGCAGGTTCTCGACGTCGATGGCCGGGGCGGAAGTGACGGGACCGGTGCTCATCTTCTCAGAGTCCCACGACGTGGAAGAGGACCGCGAAGACCGCGTCCGCCACGATGACGAGCAGGATCCCCGTGACGACGGCCGAGGTCGCCGCCCGGCCGACCCCCGCCGCGCTGCGCTCGGCCTGCAGTCCGCGCAGGCAGCCGGCCAGGCCGACGATCAGGCCGAAGCACATCGCCTTGATCACGCCGGCGGCAACGTCACTGACGCCGACCGCCGTGCCCAGCTCGATCCAGTAGGCGGTAGGCGGAATCGAGAGCACGCCGTACGACACGGCCATGCCGCCGAGAATCCCGAGGGCGTTGGCGTAGAGCGCCAGGAGCGGCAGCATGAAAAAGAGCGCGAGCAGCCGCGGCAGGACGAGGAAATCCACCGGCGAGATGCCGAGGGTTTCCAGCGCGTCGATCTCCTCGTTCGCCTTCATGTTGCCGAGCGTCGCGGCGAACGCGGCGCCGGTGCGGCCCGCGAGCACGACCGCGGTCATCATCGCCCCCATCTCGCGCACGGTCGCGAGGCCGATCAGATCCGCCACGTAGATGTCGCCGCCGTACTGCCGCAACACGAGGGCGCCGGTGTACGCCAGCGTCACCCCGACGAGAAAGCTCACCAGGCTGACGATCGGCAGCGCCATCGCGCCGCATTCCTGCATTTCCTCGAGGCAGTCGTGCCAGCGGAACTTGCGCGGATTCTTGAACACCCGGATCGCGCCGATGACGTTTTCGCCGACGAACTGGAAAAGGCCGCGCGATTTGCCCAGCAGCGCGGTCGTGGCCTCGCCGATCAGCGCGAGCACGTTGCGCGAACGCTCGGACGGGATGCTCGTCTCATGCGACATCGAGAGCTGGGCCAGCAGCGTGCAAACCCGCTCGGGCAGCGCGCCGATGTCGCACGGGATGCCCGCGTCCGCACAGCGCTGCTGCACCGCAAAAACGAACAGCAGCAGCGAGCTGTCCCAGCGCTCGACCTCGTGCGCGATCAGCCGGACCTGCGCCGGGCGATGCTCCCGGTTGAAACCACGCCAGGCTGGCCGGGGGGCGGTGATCCGCCAGATGCCGGACAGTTCCAGGACCAGCACGTCGCCCTCGAGCCGCTCGGCGACGTGGGGGTGTCGGGTGTCCGCCTTGGCAACCATGGGGTCACTTCACTCGTGACAAGGCCGTTCGCCAAACCAAATCTCGGCGGTTTCCATCATGATACGAGAGGTTGCATGGACACGGGCGGCCCGCCTGCGTTCGGCCCGCTCGATCCTGGCGGCGCCGACCATGTACTCGTTTCAGACCTTCTTCTTCGACCTCGACGGCACCCTCGTCGATCACTTCGCGGCGATCCACCGCGCCCATTCACACACCATGCGACAGCTGGGGCTGCCGGCGCCGACGATGGCGCAGGTGCGCGCGGCCGTCGGCGGAGGCGTCGATCTCGCGGTCGAACGTCTCGTCGGCGCCGAACGCGCCGCGGAGGCGCTCGCGATCTACCGGCCGTTCTGGGCGGCCACCATGCTGGAAAACGTCGACCTGCTGCCCGGCGCGCGCGAGCTGCTGGAAGGGCTGCATGGCCGCGGGGCGACGCTCGCTGTCCTGACGAACAAGCACGGGCCGTCTTCGCGGCTCGTTTGCGACCACCTCGGCATCACGCCGCTGTTGCGTGGCGTCTTCGGCGCGACCGACACCCCGTGGCTCAAGCCGCAGCCCGAGTTCACCCGGCACGCCCTCCACGCCCTCGGCGCCACGGCCGAGGGCGCGGTGATGGTCGGAGATTCACCGTACGATGTCGCCACGGGCCGGAACGGCGGGTTCCCCGCATGGTGCGTCACCACCGGGACGCACGACGCCGCGGCCCTCCATGCCGCGGGCGCCGACCAGGTGTTCCCAACGCTGTTCGCCCTCGGACACGAACTCGGTCTGCCGGGCACGTCGGCTTCGCGGACCGGCCAGGGCTGACAAGCTGCACTCCAGCCCTGGCGCTCGTTCGTCGAATCCGCATCGACTGAGCACGAACGCGACGCGGCAACCACCGGCGGCGGCGAGGAACTTCGCGCCTCCGACGGGTGCGCCTGATCGCGGGCAGCCGCTGCTTGCGTTGATCGCGGCGCAAACCACCATCGCGGGATGAAACTCGGCCGGACCCTGGCTGGAGTCGGTGACGGCTTCCTCGACCGCGTTTTGTGCGTGGCCGGCGCGGTGATCTTCTCGCAGATCCCCGAGTTCATCCAGCAGTACCTGCAGCGGCTGGGCGGGCACCTCGACGAAGCCCGGCGCCAGCTGGCGCATTTCCGGCACGTCGCCGCCGAGTCCGGGCTCACGCTCGAGCGGCTGATCGATCAAACGCGCACGAACGCCGATCCCGCCGTGGCGAAGCTGAGCGGAGTCATGACGGAAACCGCGACCCGGGTTCGCGAGCTCGAGCAGGCGCAGGCCGCGATCAGCGGCGCATCGCTCTGGAGCCGCCCGTTCGTGTTCCTGCAGCACATGGACCGCGGCATTGCGCACGCGACCTGGAACATCTTCCAGCCTGCCGTGCCGACGACGGCGGAGGGGTTCTTCTACGCCGGGCTCGGCATGCTGGTGCTGCTCGGGCTGTACCACTTCGGCATCCGATATCCGGTGACACGCCGCCTCCGCCGCCGCGACGCGCAGGCCGTGGCGTAGCCAAAGTTCGCAATACGAACATCGTGTTGTGGCCCGGCGGCGCGAGCGTGCGGACGATCCGGGCCCGCCGGCGAGAGGGACGCCGCCCCGCCAATTCCTCCTCCGGCCGCGCTTGCACCACCGGCCATCGGCGGAGCCAAAGTTCGTAATACGAACATTGCGCCTGCGCCGGTTCCACGCCTGCGTCGGTGCTGCGCCTGCACCCGTTCTGCGACTCAACCGCCGTAGCCGGTTCGCACCAGCACGCTGACCGCCTGCAGGCTGCCGTCGGCGACGCGCATCACCGTCACGCTGATCTTGTCGCCGACCATCACATCGGAGAGGCGGATCGTTACCGCGCCTTTCGTGATCGTGGTGTCGGGGTTCACCAGCACGGTCGTGAGCTGCGCCCCCGTACCGAGCAACGTGAACCCGACGTCGCTGCGCGACACGACCTCGCCGGAAAGCACGAATTCGTTGCTGGTGATCACAGGCACCAGCGTCGCCCCGGCGTCGTCGGCGATGGCGGGCGACGCCGCCACGCCGAGCGCGAGCACGCAGCCGGCAGCAAAGATGCGGCGAATGATTCCGTGTTTCATACCGATTCCAGACGCAGTGATGGTGAGCGGGCGGTGTGGTTTTGTTCCGACCGCCCTCCCCGGGCCATCTGCTGTTCGCTCCATCGGACCGGCGCCGGATGGCGGAGCGGATCGAGGCTGCACCGGCCTCGAATGAGGTCCGCGACCGGCGCGCGACGAGGATGCCGGGCCCAACCTTGAAGCCTCTGCTGTGGCGGAGCGCGATGCCTCGCTCGTGTCCGGTTCGAGCGATCCTCGTCGGGCTGGATGGACCGGCCCGAGCAGGAGCCGTCGTTTCGCAACCTCACTCGAACCGTACGTTGCGCCACCAGACGCGATTCGGCGCGGGTGGTGGAGAACCGAGCGGCATCGTGACCAGTCCGATCCAGCCGACACCCTCCGGGACCGGGATCGAAAATTGGTGCGCTTCGCGGTCACCGGCAGGATGTGGCCGCAGTTCCTTCCAGTGCAGCACCTCGAAGCGTCCGGACTTGTAGTAGATCACACAAAACCTCGTCTGCGCCGGTTCGCCGGAAGACACCGGCGCACGCGCGTCGAATCCATACTCGCCCGTCACGTGGCCCGCTGCGCGATCGAGGCGCAACCAGATTTCCGCCGGCCCGGTCGTCGCGCAGGCCGGACCGCCTGCGGGATGCGCAAGCCCGAATCCCGCCGCACCGAATCCATCGAGCGCGCCGACCGCTGCATCCGGGCCGAGCAGGGCGGCGCGCTGGCCCGCGTCGAGCGACTGCGGCGCGAGACGCCGGTCCATCGGCCACGGGCCCGTCGGGCTCAACGCGGCCGCCTGCACCGTGCGAAGCCGGTACCAGCCCGCGTTGACCGTCGCGCCATCCGGGAGCTGCACGGCGAGCCGGACCGGGCGGCCGCCCGGGCTGACGGAAAACTTTCGCGCCACGGCCGGCGCCTGTCCGGTGAGCTCAATCCGCTCCTCCCAGATCGGGCTGAGCTTGTCGCCGTCGCATGCATACACGTGCATGACGGCTTCCTGCGGGGGCACCGCCCCCGGCCGGAGCTGCGCGACCATTTCGCCCTCCAGCCGGTAAAGGCCGAACCGGAACTGGAGCCAGTACGACTCCCAGCCGCCGAGAAAGTGGCTCGAGCCGCCCCACGGCAGCACCGCGAGCTGCCCCCCATGCTCCTCCATCTGGTTCGGATAGAGATTCCAGTTGAGACTCGCAGCGAAATCCAGCGGCGGCCACAGATCGTGGCGCACGCGATAGACGCGAAACCGCTCGCCCGCCGGAAGGACGCGATACCGGTCGTGCAGCACGCGCGTGCACTGCGGCAGCCAGTAATCCCAGGCCAGCTCCGAGACCACGACGCGAATGTCGCCGCCCTCGTCGAGGCGTTGCGCCAGGCGGCCTTCGGTCGCCGCCGAAATCGTGGTGCCGTCCGCCAGCCAAAGCGGCAGGCCGGGGTGACGGGCCTCGGGATAGGCGCGGACCAGCCAGTCGGTCGCGTTGACGAAATAGAACGCGGCCGGCGGCACGCGGTCGGCGCACAACGCGGCATGCGTTTTCGCGAAGGCCTCCAGGGTGCGCTGCATCTCCGGCGGGATGCGCATCCCCCTGAGGTAGGCGAATTCGGGCGGCAGATCGTCCGTCGGGACGAGTTCCGAACGGACCAGCGGCGAGTGCCCCCACAGCGCGCGGGTTCCATTCCAGCCATCGACCCAGGCGGGGATCAGCAAGGTCGCCGCTCCGCACCCGAGCAGAATCCGCGCGGGCCGCGCGATCCGGCCGTCGGCGGCGAGGTCCGTCAGCGCGATCCCGGTGGCGATCACCAGCCAGACCGCCGCGCTGACGTACGCGATGTCCATGTTCGTCGCGAGCAGGACGCCGCTGCACACCCAACCGCCGGCGAACAGCACGAGCAGCGAAACCAGCGCGGGCACCCGGCCGGAAGCGAGGCGGCACCGCCTCGTAGCCACGGCGAACGTGACCGCCGCCAGCACCGCGGCGCCCCACGCGCCGGCAAACGCGAAGTGCATCGGCCGGTAGTAGTCGTGCGGGGTGTGCAGATAGAACCCCGGCGTCGCGATGTTCGCCAGCATCGCGATGCGGCTGCGTCCGGCCAGCAGGATGACGTTGTCGATCCACTGGCCGAACGTCGCCCCGGTCGCGGCCAGTTCGGTCACCACCGGCGCGACGACGCCCGCCAGCGCATAGGCGGCGACGAGAGCGGCGGCCGTCCGCCACCGGATTTGTTTCAGCCACCCGGCACGCAGCGCGAAGGCGATCGCGAATGCCAGCGACGCCACTTGAAACGTCAGCTTCGTCATCCCTCCCGCCCACAGCGCGGCGCAAATCAGCACCGGCCGCCACGCGCCGCGGCGCGTCAACGCAGCGGGTTCCGCGGCCGCCCACACCACCAGCGCCAGCCAGCCCACGCCCATCGCGTTGTACCAGACGATCGTGTGCTGCGCAAACGAGGCGGCGACCACCGCGGCCGAGAGGAACAACGCGAGCACCAGTCCGGCCCGCCGCGCCAGGAGCAGCGTCATTCCGCCAAAGCTCGCGGTGATGAAGACCGCATTCGCATAGGTGAGGCTCAGGTAACGTGCGCCCCACAGCCGTTCGGCGAAGGCGGCGAGGAAGAACTGCAGCGTCTGGATCGGCGTCTGGAAATCGACGTAGGGATGTTCGCCGAGCTGCATGCGCCCAGCGCCTGCGATCACCAGCCCGTAGTCACAAAAATCCCGCAGCAGCGAATGGTTGCGCCACCACGGCAGCAGCAACGCGAGCAGCAGCAGCGCCGACAGACCGCCCGCCGCCGCGACGCGCCACGCCGCGCCCGCGGATGCAGGGGAAAATCCATCCGGGTGCCGTGCGGCGGGAGCGGGCGGAGGTGAAGGCATGCGCGGAATGGACGACCATCGAATGGACGTTGGCCGCCAGTCGACTCAAACCGGTTGCATTCGTCGAATGAATCCGGGAGACGGATGGAATGCGCCTCCGATTGCTCGTGCTCGTCGCAGTCCTGCTTGCCCGCGGACTGCCGGCCGCGACGACGGCGGCGGCGGGCGTCCGCGATGGAGGAGACTGGGACGGGATCTGGCGCGGCAAAATCCTGGCGCCAGACACCCGCGGCGAGTTTGGCCTGGCGTTCACTTCGACCGAGCGCGGCCTCCTCGTGAGCGTCTCGTTTCCCGCGATGTTTCTCTACGGCGAGAACTTCGGGGCGGCGGACATCCGGGACGGCGTCTTCCGGCTGCCTTCGCTGCACCTCACGCTCCACCACGAAGGCGAAGTGCTGGCGGGCACGTTCGGCGGCGGGTTTCCCATCGAACTGCGCCGCGGGGAAGGGTTCGCCGCGGAACCGCGCGCCGCCGAGCTTCCCCCGGGACCGCCGCCCGCGTGGACCGTGCGGCTCGGCGCTCCGGCGTGGGCGAGCCCGACCGTGCGCGACGAAACGATCTACGTCGGCACCACCGACGGCAGGATGCACGCGATCGGCCCCGACGGACGCGAATTGTGGAGCTGGGCGGGAACGCATCCGCTCTATGGCGCAGCCGCCGTCACCGAGGACCGCGTTTATTTTGTCGATGACGCTGAAGGGTTGGTCGCGCTTTCCCGCGCCGATGGGACGCTGCGGTGGCGGCTGGCGCTGCACGGTGAAGGTGCGGCACGGCCGGCGACGGCGTCCGATGTCACGTTCAACCATCGCACGCCCGCGCCGGTAGCCGACGCGAAGGGCGTGCTCTACGTCGGCTCGACGGATGGCGGGGTGTACGCCGTTCGAGCGCGGAATGGGAAGGTGATCTGGCGTCACGACGCGAAAACCCCGATCTACGCCCCGGTCACGCTGGCGGGTGATGGCCTGTGGGTCGCGGGGTTCGACGGCAGCGTGCTCCAGCTCAACCGCCGGACGCAGCTCGAACAGCTGCGCGTGAAGCTCGGCGGACCGCTGGTGTCCGCTCCCGTGATCGCCGGGGATCGTGTGGTGCTCGGCAGCCGCGACTGCCTGCTCTATGGACTCGACATCAAGAACGGCGCGGCCGTCTGGCGCGACACGTATTGGTTTTCGTGGGTCGAGTCGACGCCGTCAGTCGCCGACGGCGTGCTTTACGTCGGCGGTTCCGACTTCCGGCGCGTCAGCGCCGTCGACTCCGCAACCGGCCGCGTGCAATGGGCGACCGATGTGCGCGGGTTGAGCTGGGGGACGCCGCTGATCGCAGGCGATACCGTCTACGCCGCCACCGCAGGCCAGTCGGTACCGGGCACCGTGATCGTGCACACCGGCGGAGTGATGGCGCTGGAGCGGCACACGGGAGCGGTCAAGTGGTGGCATGTGGCGGCGGAGCGCGACGGCGCCGCATTCACAGGGTTCGCGGGATCGCTCGCGACCGTCGGACACACCGTCGTGGGGGCGGGGCTGAACGGCGATCTCGTCGCGTTTCCGTTGGCGTATCCGTAACCCGCTGGATTTTAGCCGCTATTGCCGGCTGTGGCGGTTTCTTCGGGAGGTTTCTGAAATTCCTCGTCCGGAGTTTGATCCAATAATCGAACCGATTCGCCAAATCGTGTCTATCGCATGCCCGCACGGGCAATCCTCATGCGAAGCAACAAGACACGTTACCTGGCCCCGGTATTGCTGCCACTGCTCGCCGCGACCGCGCTGGCTCAGTCGAGCACCGCCACTCCCGCAGCGGTCAAGACGACCTCCGGCGTGTTGAAGGTCGGGACGGGGTTCGATTACAGCACCGGAAAGTACGGCTTCACCCAGTCGACGGAGGTCTGGTCGATCCCGCTCAACCTCTCCTACGACGTGCAGCACTGGGCCTTCAAGGCGACCATCCCCTATCTCACGATCAAGGGGCCGGCGAGCGTCGTCGCCGGAACCGCCGGCACCGAGGGGATTCCGGCCCGACCCACCACGAACACGGAAGCCGACATCGGAGATGTGACGCTTTCGGGGACGTATCACGCCAGGCCGGTCCCCGGGGCTTTGAACATCGATTTCACGGGCCGGGTCAAATTCGGCACCGCGCCGGTGAACAAGGGCCTCGGGACCGGCGAGACCGATTACTACACGCAGGTCGATCTCTACCAGAACTTCGGCACGATCACCCCTTTCGCGACCATCGGCTACCGCTTTCTCGGGCGCAATGCGACGTTCGAGCTGAAGGATGGCGCGTACGTCACCGCCGGCGCGGCATTCCGGGTTTCCTCCAAGACCGTGGTTGGCGCCGCGTACGATTGGCGAAGCCGGATCGTGAACGGCGCGCAAAACGGCAGCGATGCGCTCGCGTTCATTTCCGCCAACCCGACTTCGGTGTGGAATCTTCTCGGGTACCTTCTGGTCGGCTTCAATTCGGCGAGTCCGGAC
This sequence comes from uncultured Verrucomicrobiae bacterium, assembly GCA_963705935.1. Lineage (GTDB taxonomy): Bacteria > Verrucomicrobiota > Verrucomicrobiia > Opitutales > Opitutaceae > Opitutus. The sequence goes on from OY970130.1 coordinate 3,474,581, forward strand.
ATCGGGGTCGGCGGCCAGATCACGTACAAGTTTTAGGTTCATGGGGCCGTCCCCCAAAGAAGCATCCACGGGACTCCCGTGAGCCGCACGTGGTGGCGCGACCCTGAGGCGCAGGCCCGTTCCAGCGCCGGCTGCGGCGGGCACATGTGACTGACCGGGCGGGGACTTCGGCCGCGCGGCCGAACCGCGAAATTGCCACCTGAACGTGGCGCACAAAAAAAGGACGACTGGGGAAAAACTCCGGTGCCTCTGTTCGGGCGAACATCACGGTTGTGGCGGGTCTCACCGCGCACCGACTTGCTCCGATGAAAGCCCCCCCGCCCCGCTATTTGGTCGTCGCTCTGATTTCCATGCTCGCTGCGAACGCCCGGGGACAGGCCGCACCGGGCGCGAATGCCGCAGCAACCGCCGCCGCCGCGGCTCGGAACGCCGCCGCCGCCGCCGAAGCGGCCCGGGCAGCGGCGCACGCCGCCGCGGATGCCGGCGCGGCCGGGTCCCACGCCGCGGCGAACACGGTCGCGAACGTGATCAATGCCGCGACCAACGCTGCGAAGTCCGCCGGCACTGCGGCGACGAACGCCGCCAACGCTGCCACGACCGCGAGTAACGCCGCGACCTCCGCCGGCACTGCGGCAAATGCCGCCACCACGGCCTCCAATGCCGCAACGACGGCATCAAACGCCGCAACGTCTGCGAACAATGCGGCGACCGCTGCAACCACCGCGAGCAACGCCGCCACCACCGCTTCGAATGCCGCCACCACCGCCGGCACTGCGGCCACGAGCGCGGCCAACTCCGCAGCCACCGGAGCCACGAACGCCGCCAACGCTGCCACGACGGCGAGCAACGCCGCGACCTCCGCCGGCAATGCGGCGAATGCCGCCACCACGGCCTCCAATGCCGCAACGACGGCATCGAACGCCGCAACGTCTGCGAACAATGCGGCGACCGCTGCAAACACTGCGAGCAACGCAGCCAACGCCGCCGCCACCGCAAGCAATGCCGCAACGTCGGCCGGCAACGCCGCCAGTGCCGCCACCACAGCCAGCAACGCCGCAAACACAGCATCGAACGCAGCTGTCTCCGCGACCAACGCGGTCAATGCAGTGAACGCAGCGTCGGATGCGGCGAAATCCGCAACAACGGCGGCGAACACCGCGGCGAGTGCCGCGACCAACGCCGCAAATGCTGCAACCACCGCTTCCAACGCGGTAACATCGGCAGGCAATGCTGCCAATTCCGCCTCGAACGCCGCCACGTCCGCCAGCAACGCGGCAAATGCGGCGACCACGGCGTCAAATGCTGCCACGTCGGCAACCAATGCCGCGAATGCCGTCACAACGGCGAGTAACGCCGCAACCACGGCATCGAACGCCGCCACGTCGGCGACAAACGCCGCTAACGCAGCGAACACGGCGTCCAACGCTGCCACATCGGCGTCCAACGCCGTCGCCGCGGCCGGCAACGCAGCCAACGTCGCCACGACCGCAGGCAACGCCGCTACCTCTGCAGCCAATGCGGCCAACGCTGCCTCGAACGCCGCCACTTCAGCCGTCAATGCCGTCAATGCGGTGAACACGGCGGCAAATGCCGCAAAGTCCGCCAGCAATGCGGCCACCACCGCGGCAAATGCGGCCAACACCGCCTCGAACGCCGCCGTGTCCGCCAGCAACGCAGCCGATGCCGCCACCACTGCGTCCAACGCGGCCACATCCGCTTCGAGTGCAGCGAACGCTGCGACCACAGCATCGAACGCCGCCACATCGGCGAGCAACGCGGCGAATGCAGCAAGCACCGCCTCCAACGCCGCCACGTCGGCCAGCAATGCAGCGAACGCTGCCACGACCGCAAGCAACGCTGCGACCTCCGCAGCCAATGCAGCCAGCGCCGCCGACACTGCATCGAACGCCGCCACTTCGGCCATCAACGCCGTCAACGCGGTGAACACGGCGGCGAATGCCGCCAAATCCGCCAGCAACGTGGCCACCAGCGCGGCTAATGCAGCGAACACCGCCTCGAACGCCGCGTCGTCGGCAACCAACGCCGCGAATGCGGCGACGACGGCATCGAACGCCGCCAAGAACGCGAGCACCGCCGTCGCCAATGCTGCAGATGCGGCGAACGCCGCGAGCGGCGCCGCCACGTCAGCTTCGAATGCCGCCGTCAACGCGGCTGCGTCCGCTGGCAACGCCGCCACGAAGGCGTCGAATGCAGCCGCCTCGGCCGCCAACGCCGCGACCGCGGCCGCCACCGCATCCACCGCCGCGAATTCGGCCGGCAGCGCCGCGAACTCGGCCAGCGGCGTGGGTAACACCGCCTCGAACGCCGCCACGATCGCATCGGATGCCGCCGCTTCGGCGGGCAACGCCGGCAACGCCGCCACCACGGTTTCCAACGTCACGGCCGCCGCCAACAACGCCGCGAACGCCGCGACCACTGCGGCAAACACCGCCTCGACGGCAGCCAGGTCCGCCAACGCCGCGGCAAACAACGCCGCCACCGCCGCGAACGGCGCCGCTGGCAACGCGACGACCGCAGCCGCGACCTCCGGTGACGTCGCGAATGCCGCCACCAACGCCTCTCGCGCCGCGACCACCGCGGTGGACGTTGCTTCGAACGCGGCACCCACCGCCGCCACCAACGCCACCACCGCGGCCACGACCGCAGGCAGCACTGCTTCGAACGCAACGAATGCGGCGACGTCCGCGGACAATGTCGCATCCGCCGCTGCCGACACCGCCGCGAATGCCGCGAAGTCTGCCAGCGCTGCCGCCGATACCGCGAGCACCGCGGCAAAGAACGCGTCGAGCGCTGTCGGCAATGCGTCCAATGCGGCTGCCGGAGCCGGCATCGCCTCCACCGCTGCCGTTCATTCCGGCGGCGCCGCCGCGAGCATGACGCCAGCCGCCGGGATCGCCCCCACTGCCGCCGCGCCTGCCGCGCCTGTCGCCAGCACCACGATCAGCAGCCCGGTGGCAACGGTCGCCGCACCACCGGTCATTTCCGCGCCCCCGGCAGCGGTGCCGGACCCTGCGCCCGCCTCGGCCGCGGCCGGGGCGTCGAATGTCGCCACGACCGCGTCCAACACCGGCGGCTCCGTCGCAAATGCCCTCGTCGCGCCGCCGCCGGTGGCGCCGGCGAGCACGCCCGCGGCGCCGGCCCCGGTCGTTGCCGCCAATGCGCCCGCACCGGTCAACGCCTCGTCCACCTCCGGCGCCCTGACGAACTCGGGCACCAGCGTGCCGGTCCCGATGGCCGTCACCCCGCCGGCCACAACCACACCGGCTGCGCCGTCGACTCCAAGTCCGGTTGCGGCATCCGCGCCGGAAGTCGCCGCGGCGGCCCCGATGCCGGCGGCGAACACGACTCCCTCTTCGGCCGCGACCTCGACGCCGACGAGCGCCTCCACTGCCACCATCACCCCGTTGTCGGCGAACGCCGCGACGCCGAAATCCGCATCTCCGACCGCCTCGACCGCTCCAGCCGGCAACTCGCCGCTCGCCTCATCCAGCAGTTCTTCCGGTCTCCATCCGTCGACCTCGAGCAGCAACGCCTCGAGCCCACTGCCGGGCGCGCCCTCGCCCCAGGAGGTTCGCGCGATCGAACTCGCACGTCTCAACGCGATTCTCGCGCAGCTGCGGGCGGGGCTCGATCACAGCAGTGCCTCCGTCGCACATCTTCAGCGCGTGATGCAGCGCCGCCCGTTGCAGGACCGTTCGCGCTTCGATGCGGCGTACGCCGAAGTTCGCGCCTGCGAGGTGGCGCTGCGCGCCAGCATCGCCGCCGCATCGGCTGCCTCCAGCGGTCCGCGGGATCAGGCCCGCGCGGCCCAGGCGATGGTTGCCCAGGCGTACGAGGCCTATGCGCGAGCCCTGATGGTGGCAGAGGCGATTTCGAAGACCACGCAGGCCGCCGTCATCGCCACCAACACGCCGGACTAACTCTCCGGCCCGTCCACGGCCGCCCGGCACGAGGTGTTGCGCTCTTCGCTCGCGTGTCGCACCACCATTTCTCCACCGGGTCGTCCGCCGCAGCGGCGACGCGACCGCGCCGCGTCGTCCTCCGGCCGACAACGCGACCCCCGCCGCTCTGCGCAGGCTGTCGGACTCTGGCTGTTGGTCCCGTGGCGCCAGTCTGCAGCCGGCGAAAACGCATCTTCCACCTGCCTCGCCGCCGGTCGAAGAACCGGCGCCACCCCACCGGTCTCGCTGTTCCCGGGGTCCGATGTAGCCGCGCTGCGACCGCGGTTTCGTCACGTCCACCGCAAGCGCGGAGTTGCGCCGGCCGCACCCGCACCGTTGGATCGTCCGATGAGGTCACGCTGGGTCCCGCTCGGCATATTCTTGCTGCTCGCGTTCATGGCCGCGGTGCTCGCCGCCATCGCCACCGCCACCAGCGTCCACACTTGGTATCCGATGCTGCGGAAGCCCGGCTGGACGCCGCCCGCCTGGGTCTTTGCTCCCGTGTGGACGCTGCTCTACGTGGCGATGTCGGTCGCCGCGTGGCGCGTCTGGCGCATGGGTTCGGCGGATGACGCGCGTCGCATCGTCCGGCTGTTCGCCGCCCAGCTCACGCTGAACGCGTTGTGGTCGATCCTGTTTTTCGGCCTGCGCCATCCCGGGCTCGCGCTGATCGACGTGCTGGTGCTGTGGCTGGTGCTCGTGCGGATGCTCGTGCCGTTCCGGATGATCGACCAGGTCGCCGGAATCCTCTGGGCGGTGTACTTCGCCTGGGTGACCTTTGCCGCGGTGCTCAACGCGTCGATCTGGGAGCTGAACCGCTGATTCGTCTCAGCCGGTCACCCGCATCCCGTGTAGCTGGCGTCGCCGACCCCGGACCGAATCGGACGCCGACCGGCCGGGCTCACCGATCCCGGCCAGACGGTCCGGTTGTAGGAGCGGCTTTACGCCGCGATGAATCGTCGCAGGTCGCGCGAGTCGCGGCATAAAGCCGCTCCTGCTATGATGCCGAAGGAGACAAGCGCAAAAGAGAGTCCGTGTTACATGGGATGGGTTGGGTTTGCTTTCTTAGGGTTAGTTACCCCGCCGGGGGTGCGGGGGCGGCGAGCGCCCCGCTCAGAGTGTCTCACGTCCCTGTACCTGAACGTTTGATCGTCCAAGTTAACCTGCTATCCGTGCGCGTTGGCGGCACAACATGCTGTATGCAAAGTGGAGGAGCAAAAAAGGGACGGAGTGAAGGGGCACCATCTACAGAACGGTCATTGATGACCAAGGAGCGAAACGTGCGCCGCAACACTCCGAAGATCGCTTCCGGCGGGAAGGAAAACGGGGCGTGAGGGTTAGCCGAGCGTGGGCGCGAGCAGTTTGAGTTTCTCGGGCGTGGTCTGGGCGGTCGCCAGCCGCCACAGGTCCACGGCCAGCCTGCGGGCCGCAGCGACGGCGCATTTTCTGCGGGCGGCGCCGCGTGCGATCCCCGCGACCAGTGCGCGCACCGGCGGATAGTCCGGCTGCCAGCGGGCGAGCCGCCAGACCAGTTCAATCAGCAACGCTCGAACGCGCGGATTGCCATAGCGGTTGATGGCGCCGTCGCGCCGGCGCCCGCCGCTTTGGTGCACGCCGGGACAAAGCCCGGTGAAGCTCGAGACCTGGCGGCGGTTCTTGAACCGTTTCCAGTCGCAGATCTCCCGGGCAAGCAGCACCCAGGTCAGGGCGCCGATCGCTTTGGGCAGCGGCTTGGGCGCCTGCGCCACCAGCTTCGCCCGCGCGGCCGCCTCCTGCTGATCGACCTGCACGATCGTGGTGCGGATCGCCGTGAGCTGCTCGATCAGCCACGCATCGAGCGTCGGTTCCAGTTCCGCCCACCGCCGCGTCGTCCACCACTTTCCCACCACGTGGTATCCGTAGAACAGCAGCAAACTGCGTCCCCTGGCCTCCCATTGATGGCGGCTGCGCTTTTGCTGCTCGCGCAGTCGGCACTCGCTGCGCGCGTGCTGCTCCGCCACCGTGGGCACACGCACCGGCGTCATCGCCTTGGTGTTGCCGCGCACGTACCGGTCCAGTTTGTCGCACAACGCCGCCGCATCGAGTTTGTCGGTCTTTTGCTTGCGGCCATCCCCGAGCACTTCCGCCACGATCACGTACGCCTTCGCCCCCGCCGCCTGGAGTGCAAAGTACAGCCCATAGCCGCAGGGCCCCGTCTCGTAGCACACGTGCACCTTGCGCCCGGCTTTGACCAGCCCTGGCACCAGCACCAGCAACTGCGGGCGCGTCATCATCTGCGGCCGCAAGGGCCGGGCGTCGTCCACCTGGATCGACACCGCAAGATCCCGGGCGTGGATGTCACACCCGATCTTGATCGTTTCGGAGTTGGACTCGAGCAGCCGCTCGAGCAGTTTGGCAATGTTTGTGTTTATCATGGGCCGACAAGTTGGAGCCTCTTGCTCCGCTTGTCGGCCTCATGGCATCTACGAAGAGCATCACACTGCGCCGCGCGTGGCATGGCCGATGATCGAGCCGAAGATGGCGAAGAAATGGCAGATGCTGCCGCCAAGCACGAACAGGTGCCAGACGGCGTGATGATAGGGCAGCCGCTTGGCGAGGTAGAACACCGCGCCGCCCGTGTAGCACAACCCGCCCGCGAGCAGCAGCCAAAGCCCCGGCGCCGGCACGACCGCGAGCATCGGTCGGACCGCGATCACCACGAGCCAGCCCATCGCGACGTACATCAGCGTCGACAGCAGCCGAAACCGGCCGGTCCACCGGACCTTCAGCACGACGCCGAGCAGCGCGATCCCCCAGACCACGCTGAAGAGGCTCCAGCCCCACGGGCCCCGCAGGCTGACCAGCACGATCGGCGTGTATGTGCCGGCGATGAGCAGGAAGATCGCCGAGTGATCGCACACCCGGAGAATCTGTCGGGCCCGCGGCCGCCGGCAGCTGTGGTAAAGCGTCGACGCCGTGTACAACAGCACGAGTGAAGTGCCAAAGACCGCCGCACTCACGACCTGCCAGGCATCTCCGCGCAGCGCCGCGAACGTGACCAGCAGCACGAGCGCCACGACGCTCAGCGCCACGCCCGCCGCATGCGTGGCGACATTCGCCAGCTCTTCGCCGGGAGTATACGCGGAGGCTTCGGCTGTCTTCATGATCCCACGACCATCGCAGCGCCGCCAACCGGAGGCAAAACCGTTCCGAGGATTTGGATCCGTTCGGGTTTTTTCCGCGAAGGACGTCAGCTGGTTCAGTCGCGCTCTCGTTCCGGCGGAAAGGTCTCTGTGATGGCGTTCGGCCGGCCGATCCGCTGGGATTGCGCGCCGTGAAATCGTACCGCCACGAACTCTGGTTCGAGCTGCCGCAACGCCGGGGCTATTTCTGCGTGCCGCTCGACCTGGCGCGCAGCGAGACGTTTCCACCGCTCGTCGCGGAGGTGCTCGCCCGCACGGCCCAGATCGATGTGCTGGTGAACAACGGCGGGCTGCTGTCACGGATCGTGCGGCGGATGTGAGGCGCCCATGTTTCCGCCTCGCGTGATCCGTCGCGATCGGGCCGGCTCGCCCTCCCCGCTGGTCGAGTCGGCCGCGCGCGAGGCGTTCGTGTACCTGGCCGCCACCGACCCGCTGCCCGATGTCGCGGCAGACGCGGTGATCGGGTTCGGCACGTTCGACCTGGCGCTGGCGGTATTTTGCGGTGAGCTGTATCATCGGCGCCGCGCCCGCCGGATCCTCCTCACCGGCGGCTTCGGGGCGGGCACGGCGGATCTCGGCCGGCCCGAGGCCGATGCCTGGCGCGACGCGCTGCTGCAGGCGTACCCGCGAACTCCTGCGGCCGATGTCGTCGTCGAGAACCGCTCGACGAACACGGCCGACAACATCCGTTTCACGGCGGCGCTGCTCGCGCGGGAGGCTCCCGCGCTCGCGTTCGGTCGCGGCATCCGCCGCGTGCTGATCGTCGCCTCGCCGTCGCGCCTGCGCCGGGCCAGGCTCACGCTCGAGCTGTTGGTGCCGGCGCTGGCGATCACCCGCTGCCGGCCGGCGGCCGACTTCGAACGCGAGCGGGCGATCCACGACGCCAGGAAGATTCCCTTCCTTCCGCACCTCACCGGCGAACTCGACCGGCTCGCCACGTATCCGGACCGCGGATGGATCGTCCCCGAGCCGCTGCCGCCACGGATCGTGGCCGCCCACGCGGTGCTGCGGCACGCGACCGGGCACTCTTCGGTTCACCCGATAGGGGTAGGCACGGCGCATTGAGTTGCGCCGCGCCTCCCTCCGAACCGGACAGGCGGATTTCCCGCATCCGGCTCTCCAGTCAGCGAGTGGCTCTCAAGGAGACTGACGGACCAAGACGTAAGCCTGTGTCAGACTGAACAGGCCGCGCTCGGCGAAGTAGTGATTGGGCCAGTGACGATGATCGGAACCGCGGTCACGACCACTCTTTCCCTGTCGTTTGCGCAGGATGGCGCGGAGTCGTCCGCGGACATACGCATCCAGCCGGGGAAACGTCGTGCGATGGCTGTGTTGGAAGTAGCCAAACCAGCCGCGCAGCATCCGATTGAGGTCATCGATGCAGCATTCGAGCGAGTGACCATAAGTCCTCGGCGTCAGCTCACGGATGCGGTCCTTACACCGATCCATGGACTTCCTCCTCGGCCAGCGGTAACCGCGTTCGAAGTGATAGCCGAGGAAGTCGAAGCCTCCCGGCTGGGTCGCATCAACGATCCGGGTCTTTTCCGGGTGCAGCGTCAGACCGTGCTGCCCCACCCACGTTTGCACGCGAGCGAGGGCGGCCTGTGCTTGTTCCCGGCTCCGACACAGCAGGACGAAGTCGTCGGCGTAGCGCACCATCTCGAGGCCACCGTCGGCCATGAGGTGGTCGAGCGGATTGAGGTAGATATTCGCCAGCAGCGGACTGATGACCGCTCCTTGCGGCGTACCCTCCTCGCCAGCCTCGTAGTGGCTAAGCCCATCCATCACCCCCTGTTCGAGGTAACTTTGGATGAGGGCCAGCACGCGACCGTCCGCAATACGTTCCCCGACTCGTTCCATCAACCGCCCATGCGGTATCGTGTCGAAGTAGCCTTTCAAGTCCGCGTCGACGATCCAGGTGCCGCCCTCGTCAAGGAGGTGCTGCACCCGGCGTAACGCGTCTTTGCAACCACGTCCGGGCCGGAAGCCGTAGCTGTGCTCGGCAAACGTCGCTTCGAAGATCGGTTCCACGACCATTCGCAACGCCGTCTGCACGATCCGATCCCGCACCGTGGGGACGCCCAAGGGGCGCTTTTCGGACGAGCCGGGCTTTGGTATCCAGCACCGTTTGACCGGACTGGGCTGATAGGTCGCCTGACGCAGTTGCTCATTCAGGGCGAGCAGCCCGCGGGGGCAGTCTTTGGCGAAGCGACCAATCGTCATGCCGTCCACGCCACTGCCGCCGGCGTTGGACCGCACTTTTTCCCAAGCCAGTCCCAGGGTTCGTTGCGCATACACTTTGTCGATCAGGCTGAACCACTGGTTTCCTTTCACCCCTGTTTCCAGGGCCGTCAGCATGCGCTCGGTCCACACCGCCGGTTCCGCCCACCCCCAGCGGGAGCGGACGTCTCCTCCTTGCGTAGCCCTCGCGGGCACTGGCGGAGGGGTGGCTTCCAACGTCGTGTTCATCGCGCATTCGCCTTCCTGCGTCCCTTCGCTCCCCCGGCGTTACCCGGCTTCACGGCTACTATGGACGCTCTGACTCCGGCTCGACTCAGTCCGTCGGGCCGGTCTCTCCACTTATCCCATGATCCCTTCCGATCGTTCCCGCTCCAACCACACCCACCCCGTCCTGTCTCCAGTGTTGGCAGTTCCTGGACCGTGACAGGCTCGCCGCTCGCGCGGCAGGCTTCGCCTTTGCCTAGCAGGCTCGCCCGGAGCACATGCCGAATCGAGTTCACTTGCGTTCGGGACCGATCTTCCGTCTCCGGCTGCTCCCCACCCCGCATTGCTGCGACGCAGTTGCCGTCGACTGCACCCCGGTCTCTGCCCCCGGGGCGGGACTGACTTTCACATCCTGAGTTCATGGTTTCATGGACGCACTAGGCCGCGAGCTCGCTCGCGCAGTTCGGGTTTGCGATAGGGGTAGGCGAGCTCGCTCGCGCGGTTCCGCACACGCCTTTCGTCCAAGCCGCGCCTGCAAGCAGGCGGCCCACGCGATCCATTCCGGAACCGCGCCTGCGCGCCGGCGGCCGCGGGCGTTCCGCCCGATCCACCGGAAATCGAAAATCAACCGGCCCGGGCCATGACTTCTTTCCTATATCGCCGCGGCGGTCCGGCTGGTAAGGTGCACCCGTGACCACGACGGCCTCCGCCGACAAATTCGACCGCTGGGGCAAGCTCGCGTTTGCGATCGTGGTGGTCGCTTCGTTCGGCGATTTTCTGCGCTATTCGACGATCGAGGGGCCCGTTTGGACGGTCCCGGTCGTGTTTGTCTGTGGTGCGCTTTACGCGGTGCTCGGCGTCTTCGACGTGGCTTCGGGCACCGCGTGCCGAGGGCGTCCGGTGGCGGTCTACTTCCTGGTCCAGTTCAGCCTGGTGGCTGCCATGGTCCTGATCAGCCCGGTCCGCGGGTTCTTCGCCATCGTCACCATGCCGCTCGCCAGCCAGGCGGTCCTGTCGCTCGGGTGGCGCTGGACCTCGGTGATCGTCGCCGGACTCTTCGCCGTCTGTGTTGCGGCGCTGTGGCTCGCGTATGGCTCGACGATCGCGCTGCAGTCGGCGCCCAGCTATCTGACCGCGTTCGTGTTCACCGTCGTCTTCTCGGTCGTCACCCGGGACGCGGTGGCGGCCCGCGAGAAGGCGGAACGACTTTCGGCCGAGCTCGCGGGCGCCAACGAACAGCTGAAGACCTACGCCGCGCAGGCCGCCGCCGTCGCGACGACGGGCGAGCGGAACCGGCTCGCGCGGGAGATTCACGACGGCATCGGGCACTACCTGACGACGATCAACGTGCAGCTCGAAGCCGCGCGGGCGGTCTGCGCCCGCCAGCCGGCGCAGGCAAGCGCGGCGCTCGAGAACGCCGCCCGGCTCTCCCGCGAGGCACTGGACGAGGTCCGCCGCTCGGTCGGCACGCTGCGCGCCGACGTTCCTCGGCCGCCGCTCCCACAGACGCTCCAGTCGCTGGCGCGGGATCTCGGGCTCGAGGTCGGGATCCAGCTGGTGGGCGCCGTGCGGCCGCTGCCCGCGCCGGTCGAGCTGGCGCTTTACCGTTCGGCTCAGGAAGGTCTGACGAACGTGTGCAAACACGCCCAGGCAACGCGGACGGAGCTGCGGCTGGATTTCAGTGCGCCGGACCACGTGACGCTCACGATCGCCGACGACGGTCGCGGTTCGCGTGGCGATGCGCCATGGCCCGGCTACGGCATTGCGGGACTGCGCGAACGGATCGAGCTTCTCGGCGGCACGATGGCCGTCGCCAACCAGCCGGTGCGCGGCTTCGTCCTGACCGTTCAGGTGCCCGCCTGAGTCACCCGCGCAATGAAGCCGATCCGCCTGTTGCTCGTCGACGACCAGTCGCTGTTCCGCGAAGGACTGAACCTGCTGCTCTCCCAGCAGCCGGATATCGAGATCGTGGCGGAAGCGGCGAACGGCGAACTCGCGATCGCCGCGGCGCACGCACGCCGGCCCGACGTCATCCTGATGGACCTGCGGATGCCGGTGATGAACGGGATCGAGGCGACCCGGCGGCTGGTGGCCGAACGATCACCGGCGCGCATCATCGTGCTCACCACCTTCGACGAGGACGAGGAGGTGTTCGCCGCGCTGGCGGCCGGCGCCGCCGGCTATCTGCTCAAGGCGGCTCCGTCGGAGACGCTGGTGCACGCGATCCGGCTGACGGCACGCGGCGAGTCGTTCGTCGATCCATCGGTCACGCCGAGGGTGCTCGCTCATTTTTCCCGGATGGCGAACAGCACGCCGCGCGCTGCGCTGCCGGCGCCGCCGCTGGCTGACCCGCTGTCGCCGCGCGAACTTGCCGTCCTGCGTTTTCTCGCTGACGGACGCAGCAACAAGGAGATTGGCGCCGCGCTGGATATCGCCGAAGGCACGGTGAAGAATCACATGACGAACGTGCTCGGAAAACTCGGCGCGCTCGACCGCACGCAGGCCGCCCTCCGTGCCCGCGAGTACGGGCTGATTTAGGCCCCCGTGTTCCGTTGCGCGTACCGTCTCCGGTCCGCCCGTAGGCCGTAGGCTGCGGGCCGCGAACTCGCTCGCGCGTTTGGATCGTTTCGCCTCTCGCCCGACCCGCGCCTGCAAGCAGGCGGCCTACGGACCCGCTCGCGCGACGGGACTTGTCCGGCGGGTCCGATCCATCGTGCGCTGCGCACGGCACACGGCCGCGCCACGCCGTGACCTTCGGCCATGACCTCCGGCACATCCGGTGCACCCTGCGACCGCCTATGCTGGCGGCGATGACTGCCGTGCTTTCCGAGCTTCACGATGCCCTGCGCCAGCTCCGCCGCACTCCGGGCTTTTCGCTCCTCGCCATCGCGCTGCTCGCAGTGGGGCTGGGTGGAACCATCGCGATCTTCTCGCTCGCGTACGGCATCGTGCTCCGTCCGCTGCCCTATCGCGATCCGGACCGGCTCGTCGGGTTCCGCGCGACCAACACCGCCAAGGCGATCTCGCAGGATGGCCACTCCGCGTCCGACTTTCGCGATCTCGCCGACCGCTCCCGCAGCTTCGACGGACTGCTCGCGTACCGGCCCGATTTCGCCGCGTACGTCCGCCCCGGAGAACCTGCCCTGCAGCTCGCGAGCGCTCTCGTGACCGAGGATTTCTTTCCAGTGCTGGGCGTCGCGCCGGTCGCCGGCCGCACGTTTCGGCGGGACGAGTTCAGCGTCACGGCGCCGCGCGCCGTCGTGCTGGGACACGCCGCCTGGCAGCGGCTGTTTGGCGGAGAGGCCGGCGTCGTCGGGCGCACGATGCTGCTCAACGACCAGCCGCACACGATCGTCGGCATCATGCCGCCGGATTTCCGGGAGCCGGAATTCGTCGACCTGTGGTTGCCGTTCCCGCGCGAGGCGCCCGAATACTTCGCCCGCGACTCGCGGTTCTGGACGATCATCGGCCGGCTGCGGCCGGGAACGACGGTGGGAGGGGCCCAGGCCGAGCTGACCGGAATCACCTCGGATCTCGCGCGGCAGTTTCCCGTGACGAACCGCGACTGGTCGAGCCGCCTGGCGCCCCTGCACGAGCAGCGCACGCAGGGTCTGCGGCGTGCCCTCGTGCTGCTGACGGGCGCCGTGGGGCTGGTGCTGCTGATCGCGTGCCTCAATCTCGCCAATCTCCTGCTGGCACGCGGGCTGACGCGGCTGCCGGAGCTCGCGGTCCGCCTCGCGCTCGGTGCGACACCGTGGCGGCTGGCGCGCCGCGTGTTGCTGGAAAGCACCCTGCTCGCCGCGATCGGCGGAGTGGCGGGGTGCGGGCTGGCCTCAGCGGCGCTTCGCATCGCGGTCGCCCGGCTCCCCGCGGGTCTCGTTCCCCGATCGCACGAACTCGCGCTGCACCCGCCGGTCGTCGTATTCGGGCTGCTCCTGTCGCTCGGCACCGGTGTGCTGTTCGGATTGCTCCCGGCGCTGCAGGTGGTCCGGGCCGACGTCAACGCCGTGCTCAAGGACGGCGGGGCGCGCGGCTCGACGGGAATGTTTTCCGGCCGGCTGCAGCGCGCACTCGTCGCCGCCCAGGTCGCCCTTTCGTTCGTGGTGCTCGCCGCCTCGCTCCTGCTGATGAAAAGCCTGCTCGCGCTGGAGAACGTGAATCCGGGATTCGCCGCGAACAACGTGCTGATCCTGCGCCTTTCGCCGCCGGTCAGTCGCTATGAGACCAACCTCGAACTCGCGCAATATTACGAGCGCCTCCTCGCGGAGCTCGAGACCGTCCCCGGCGTCGGCTCCGCCGCCGTCAACGCCAGCGCCCCTCTCTGCGGCATCACGCTGCAGTACCCGTTCTGGGTGCAGGGGCGGCCGCAGGCCGAAATCGGCGCCGACGAGGCGGTCTTCGCCCCCGTCAGCGAACAGTTCTTTCGCACGCTGCGCATTCCCCTGCGCCAGGGCCGGACGTTCGACCGGCGGGACATCGAAACCGCCGCTCCGGTCGCGATCATCAACGAAACGCTGGCGCGCCGGATCTTCGGCGGCGAAAATCCGCTTGGCCGTCGCGTGCAGCTGCTCCCGTGGCTGTCGCCCGATTTTCGTGAAATCGTCGGGGTGGTCGCCGACACCCGGCAGTCGGACCTCGCGTCGCCGCCCCCGGCACAGATCTACGTTCCGCAGCGGCAGATGCCGTGGTTCTTCTCCACCCTGCTCGTCCGGCTCGACCGGTCGGACGCCGCGCGGGCGGTGCAGGCGGCGTTGCGGCGCGCCGACCCGACGCTGCCGTTCGTCCCGGCCACGCTGCAGCACAACATCGACCTGACCGCGACCCAGCCGCGGCTGTATGCGGCGCTGTTCGGCTGGTTCGCCGCGGTCGCGCTCGGCCTGGCGGTGTTCGGGATCTACGCCAGCCTGAGCTTCACCACGCAGCGCCGCACCCGGGAGATCGGGATTCGGATGGCCCTGGGTTCCGCGCCGTCGGACGTGATGGCGCTGGTGCTGTCGGAGGCCGCCCGGCTCGCGTTGAGTGGAGTCGCCCTCGGCGCAGGCTTGGCGCTTCTCCTCTCCGCGCTGCTGCGGGGTCTGCTGTACGGCGTGCAGCCGCTCGATCCGTGGGTGTACGCCGGCCTCGCCGTGCTGATGCCGCTGGTCGCGCTCGCCGCGGCCGCGCCGACGGCGATGCGCGCGGCGGCTCTTCCGCCCACCAGGGCGCTGCAGCACGAATGAACTCACCGGCCGCGCGGCGGTCCGCCGCCGCCCCCCGGGAACCCGCCTTCCTCGTCATGAAAACCAAAACCGCCCTGTTAGCCGCCCTGTTCCTCGTCGCCGGTTCGCTCCTCGCCACCGACGACCCCTACACTGCGATTCGCGCCGCGATCGCGGGCACTCGACTCGCTGACGCCGAGACGGCGCTCGCGCCGCTGGTCACGACCGACAAACCCGATCCGCGCGCCTGGCTGTACCAGAGCCAGCTGCGCGCGCGACAGCACCGGACCAAGGAGGCGATCGAGATCGCGGCGAAGGCCGTCGATGCCGCGCCGGAGGTGGCGGAGTATCATTCGAACCTCGGCGCGATCCTCGGCCAGCGGACGGGCGAGGTGAGCTTCGTGCATCAGGCGGTACTTGCGATCCGGATGCTGTCGGAGTTCGAGAAATCGGTGGAACTCGACCCCAACCACATCCCGGGATACATCGGGCTGGCGCGTTACTACACGAACGCGCCGAGCATCGCCGGCGGTGGCCGTGAGCCCGCGGAACGCTACGCGCACGAGTTGGAAAAGCGGAACGCCCAGCTCGGCACCCTCGAACTCGCCAATATCGCCGAGCACTTCGAGGATCCGGCCCAGGCGCACGAGCTGTACGCGAAGGCGGCCGCCGGAGAGCCCCAGGCGGCCTGGATCCAGGAGGCGCTCGGCCGGGTGAGCGAACAGCTTCAGCGCACCGACGAGGCTCGCCTCCATTATCGGCAGGCGCTCGCCCTCGAGCCGGGGCGCACCGGCGCGAAGGAAGCCCTGGCGCGGCTCGATGGCGCGAAAAGCTGACGCCAACTCTGGATTTTCGAATCTCGATTTTCGAATTTCGATTTCAGGCACCGGCTGGCGTTGCCGGCTCCGTGTTTTCTCCGGGCGACTCCCGCCGCGTGCCATTCTGGAATTTCGATTTTCGATTTCAGACGCCGGTCCGGCCTTCCCGGTTCGTCGTCTCTTCCCCGCGAGTCCGGCTACGCCCGACTGAAATCCAAAATCCCAAATCGAAATTCGAAAATTTCCGCGCCGGCCAATCCGCATCCCGCAATCCGCAATTCCGAAATCCCAATTCGAAAATCGAAAATCCGCCGTTCAAGCCTCGCCTTTCGGCTCCTTCCGGCGCGGCTCGCCCGCCTTGAGCGTGCCAAACCCGAGCAGCACCGCCACCGCGCATGCGAGCACGAACCAGTCGCCGTGCCGGACGTAGAAGCTTTGCCGAGTCTCCCAGCGCGAGTCGCGCGTCACATCGATCGTTTTCGTGCCCCGGAAGTAAATGCTGCCGGCGGCGTTCCGCAGCGTCGCGCGGACGTTGCCGAACTCGTCGATCCATCCGCTCCATCCGCCGTTGCCGCAGCGCAGCACCGGCCGCCGGGTTTCGACGGCGCGGAGCACGGAATGCGCCGCATGCTGCGCCGCCGCCCCACCCTCGCCATACCAGGCGTCGTTCGTCAGCACGGCGAGAAACTCGCTGCCGGCCTGCACGCTCTCGCGCGCCAGATTGGGAAAGATGTCCTCGTAGCAGATGAGCGGCCCCACGTTCACGGCCGTGCCGCCCAGCGACACGACCAGCGGCGAGGGATCCAGGCCCGGCGTGAAGTCGTCGCCGATCGGGACGAACTTGGTCAGCCAGCCGAGCAGCGGACGAAGCGGAATGTATTCGCCGAACGGCACGAGGTGCCGCTTCGCGTAGTACGCGGTCTGCACACCCGCGACCGGATCGACGACGAACGCCGCGTTGTACCAGCGCTCGTCCGGCCGGCCGCGGTTCTCCACCGCGATCGATCCAATCAACATCGAGGCGTGGGCCCGCCGGGCCAGCGCTTCCACGAACGCCCGGGCATTCGGATCGCCTTTGACCGCCCAGGGCGTGCTCGCCTCCGGCCACAGGATCAGGTCCGGATTCGTCGCCGCGGCCGCCAGCGTGGTTCGCTGCAGGACGTCGAGAATGCCCGGCCCCTTCGCCGGATCCCATTTCACGTCCTGCGGAATGTAGGGCTGAACGAAGGCCACCCGGCCAAGCGGGACAGTGAACTGACCGCGCCCGAACGTTTCCCGCACGTGCACGCTCAGGCAGGCCATCAACAGGAACAGCGCGAGCAGGAACTCCGGCCGCCGGAAGTTCCATCCGCCCTGCCCCTCCATGAAGAGGCTGTGCGCCATCGCGGCGAAGCCGAGATTCATCGCCACGAGGACGAACGAGATCCCGCCATCGCCCGTGTAGGCGGCGATCTGCAGGATGCTGGCCCGTTCCCACTGACTGGCGGCGAGCGGCAGCCACGGGAACCCGCCGAGCAGCCAGGTGCGGGTCCATTCGACGACCACCCACGCACCGGCCAGCGCAAGCACCACCACCAGTCGCGTCGCCGCCGGACGGCCGATGACCCGAGGGAGCGCCCAGCGCGCCGCCAGATACCACACGCCGATCCACGCCCCGACGAGCGGTCCGATCAGGAACAACCCGATCCACGTGACATGGTGCAGCCAGCCGAGGATGGTCGTCCACGCGACCGCCTGGGCGGCGAACATCGTCCAAAGGTACAGCTTCAGCCGCGGCGCGCGATACGCCCAGAAGATGCCCGGCACCAGCATCGCGTAGGCAAACTCCGGCGCGTGGTAAGGCGGAAACGAGACGATCGCCAGCACCACGGTCACGACGAACACCGCCCCGGCGACGACGTATTCGGATTGCCGATCCCAAAACGACGGGACCGGATCATAGGGATCGCTGCGGGTGGGTTTCGGTTCGGTGCTCAAGATGTGGGCCTTTGGTTTGAAGGCGATGCGCGGTTCGTCGTCGTCGCCTGCTGGCAACGGATCGGTTCGTCGTAGGAGCCTGCTCGCAGGCGATGGATTGGTTTTGTCGTCGGCGCCCCTCCAGAGGCGACCGACGAGTTTTCAGGACATTCCTATCGCCTGCAAGCAGGCTCCTACAGGAACCGCTTCGTCTGCGAGCAGCTGCTCGACGCGAACGTATCGCCTGCAAGCAGGCTCCTACCAAGAACCGGATTCCCTGGCACCTGGGCGTGACCCAATCGGTTTTATGTAGGAGCCTGCTTGCAGGCGATGGCTCGATCCGCCGGTCTGGTTGTAGGAGGCCTGCTTGCAGGCGATGGCTTGGGTCTGCCGGCCCGTTGTAGATGCCTGCTTGCAGGCGATGGATTGGTCGTGTTCTGGCACCCGCCCGCAGGCGATGACTCACCCCCGGGGCTGCGATCGAGCAGCCAGTCGGTCATCCGGTTCGTGTCATTGCCCGAGCCACTCGGGAACCGGCCGGTCGGCATCGAGGAACTCCCTGAACCACGACCAATCGAGCGGTCGACACTCGTACCACGCCCAATGCTCGGTGTGGCGGCACAAACCCGCGCGATACGGATTCAGGAACACGTAGAGAAAAACCGGAATCCGGTCCTCATCCGGCCGCACATGGTGATCGAAGAACCCACGCTCCCAAAGCAGACATGCGTCCGACAATTGAAGCGCTGCCGCCGTCCTGGCCTTCAGTCTCCCGACGGCTTTTCCAACCGAAAGCCTCTCACCGAGCGTCACCAAGGCATGCACGTGGTCGGGCATGACGACGGCACAGCGGCACGTCCACGTCCCATCTGCCTCCATCGCGTGGATCTCGTCGAAAATCGCGGCGGCGACATCGGGCGCGGATAATCCCGGCCGCCGATCATCGGAGCAGATGGTGAGAAAGTAGTTGGAGCCGGGGATCGAGACGCGTCCCCGGCGGAGTGCCGCGTGTCCTTTCGTGCGATCGAAGGCCATCGGTGTAAGCGCCTCCAACGTCGGCGCGGTTCGTACTGCGACGGACTACCATGGCGCCGGGATCGCCTGCAAGCAGGCTCCTACAGGAACTGGATCCCTGCCACGGCCAATGGGCAATCACCCGATCGCGTGCGCCCAACCCCGGCGATGAACGGATCGGTCTCTTTGTAGGAGCCTGCTTGCAGGCGATCGATCTCACCGGTGGCCTTATCGCAGAAACCTGTGTGCCCGCAATCGATCGCGGCGCTGGTCGCCCTGTAGGAGCCTGCTTGCAGGCGATGGGATAATTTATCGAGCGCGGCTTTTCGCAGATCGGGATCGCCTGCAAGCAGGCTCCTACAAGCAACCCTTCGCCGGCGGACGACACCGCCGCCGGAAATCGAAAATCGAAATTCGCCGATCGAAAATCGACTCCCTCACCGCCCATGGCACTGCTTGAACTTCTTGCCGCTGCCGCACGGACACGGGTCGTTCCGGCCCACCTTCGGCATTTCGCGACGGATGGTGACCTTGGGCAGCTGGATCTCCGGCTCGGACTCCGGCGCGATCGCCGTCGCCACTCCGCCGCCCGCGGGCAGCGCGGCGCGGGCGGAACCGCCGCGCGCGGCAGCCGCCCGGGAGCCGGCGCGGGCAGATCCGCCGGCCCGACCGCGCGGGCGGTCCGGCTCAGCAGCGTCAGCATGTTCTCGAACGACTCCAGGTTCGAGGCGCTGCGGAACAAGCCGGTGCAGATCTGCAGCCGCACGTTGTTCATCAGCTCCTCGAAGAACCGGTAGGCCTCGCTCTTGTATTCGACGAGCGGATCCTTCTGGCCGTAGCTGCGCAGGCCGATGCTCGCCGCAGCTCCTCCATCTCGGTCAGGTGCTCCTGCCAGTGATGGTCGATCGCGTTGATGACGACGTAGCGCTCGAGCGAGCCCAGCGCCTCCGGGACTTCGACCGACTCCTTGACCGCGTAGGCCTGCCTGGATCCGCTGCATCGAGCATCGCCGCCAGCGAGCTCGACGGTCGCCGCCCGCCAGCTCCTCGACGCTGCAGGCTGATCGGGAAATGGGTGTTGGACCAGCCGACCAGGCTCTCGACCGCCGTCTGGTTCGAGCCGCCCTTCTCGCCGAAACCGGCGACCTCGAGGCGGTTGATGACCTCCTCCTCGATCTGCTCGAAGATGATGTCCTTCGAGCCGCTCGGCGTGGATCGCCGCGTTGCGGATCCCATAGACGACCTCGCGCTGCTGGTTCAGCACGTCGTCGTACTGCAGGAGGCGCTTGCGGATCGAGTAGTTCTGCTGCTCGACCTTCTTCTGCGCGCTCTCGATCGAGCGGTTGAGCCAGCGGGTGCTCGAGCTCCTCGCCCTCCTGCATCGAGCCCTCCATCAGGCGCGAGGCGAGGTTGCCCTGCAGGAACAGCCGCATGAGGTCGTCCTCGAGCGAGAGGAAGAACTTCGTCAGGCCGGGGTCGCCCTGGCGCGAGCAGCGCCCGCGCAGCTGGCGGTCGATGCGGCGGGACTCGTGCCGCTCGGTGCCGATGACGTAAAGGCCGCCCAGCTCGCGCACGCCCTCGCCGAGTTTGATGTCGGTGCCGCGGCCGGCCATGTTGGTGGCGATGGTGACGGCGCCGCGCTGGCCGGCCCGGGCCACGATCTCGGCCTCCTGCTGGTGGAACTTGGCGTTGAGCACGGTGTGGATGACGCCGGCGCGCTTCAGCATGCGCGAGAGCACCTCGGAGGACTCGACGCTCGTCGTGCCGACGAGGACCGGCTGGCCGCGCTTGTTCGCGCTCTCGATCTCGCGCACGACGGCGTTGTACTTGTCGCGGCGCGTCTTGAAGATGGAGTCGTTCCGGTCGATGCCGGATGCAGGGCTTGTTCGTCGGGATCACCTGCACCGACAGCCGGTAGATGTCGTTGAACTCCGTCGCCTCCGTCTCCGCCGTGCCCGTCATGCCGGCGAGCTTCTCGTACATCCGGAAGTAGTTCTGGATCGTGATCGTCGCGTAGGTGCGGGTCTCGCGCTCGATCGTGACGCCCTCCTTCGCCTCGACCGCCTGGTGCAGGCCGTCGGACCAGCGGCGGCCCGGCATGACGCGGCCGGTGTTCTCGTCGACGATCATCACCTTGCCCTCCTGCGACCACGTACTCGACGTCGCGCTCGTAGAGCGAATAGGCGCGGAGGAGCTGGGAGATCGCGTGGATCTCCTCGGAGATGTCGGCGTAGCGCTGCTGCGACGGCGAGCTTCTGCGCCTCGCGCTGCTCGGGGGTGATCGCGGCGTCCTTGTCCAGGTCGCGAGAACTCGGTCGCGAGGTCGGGCAGCACGAACGCGTCGGGATTGTCCGGGCGGAGCGTGTTGCGGCCGATCTCGGTCAGATCGGCCTGGTGCTGGCGTTCGTCGATGACGAAGAACAGCTCCTCCTTCAGACTGGTAGAGCTCGTCCTTGTTCAGGTCGGAATTCATCTCCGTCTCGACCTTGTCGAGCAGCTTGCGCCACTCGGGCGTCTCCATCAGCCGCAGCAGCTGCTTGTTCTTCGGATGCCCCATCTTGACCTGCAGCAGCTTTCGGGCGGCCAGGCCGCCGGTCATCCGGCGTGAGCTCCTGCTTTTCGAGCAGTTCCCGGGCCTCGGTGACGATCCGGTTGCACAGCCGGGTCTGGTCGTTGACGAGCTGGTTCACCGCCGGGCAGCAGCCGGGTGAACGGCTGCTCGCGCTCGATCGGCGCCGGGCCGGAGATGATCAGCGGCGTCCGCGCCTCGTCGACGAGGATCGAGTCGATCTCGTCGACGATGCAGTACCAGTGGTCGCGCTGCACCTGGTCCTCCTTGCGCGTGGCCATGCCGTTGTCGCGCAGGTAGTCGAAGCCGAACTCGCTCGCGGTGCCGTAGGTGATGTCGCGGCCGTACATCTCGCGCCGCAGCGTCGGGCGCCATCTGCTGCTGGATGCAGCCGACGGTCACCCCGAGGAAACTGTAGAGGTGGCCCATCCACTCCGAGTCGCGACGGGCGAGGTAGTCGTTGACCGTGACGAGCTGGGTGTTTCGGCCGGTGAGGCGAGTTGAGGTAGAGCGGCAGCGTGGCGACCAGGGTCTTGCCCTCGCCCGTCGCCATTTCCGCGATCCGGCCCTGGTGCAGCGCGATGCCGCCGATGAGCTGCACGTCGAAATGCACCATGTCCCAGGTCAGCTCGTGCTCGCAGACCATGATGGTCCGGCCCACCAGCCGGCGGGCGGCGTTCTTGACCGTCGCGAACGCCTCCGGCAGAGTCTGTTCGAGCGTCCGCCTTGCCGTCGGGGGCGGCGGCGATCCGGGCGCGAAACTCGTCGGTCTTGGCCCGCAGCTGCTCGTCGGTCAAAGATTGATAGGAAATTTCCAGCTCGTTGATCCGCGCGACGATCGGGCGGCACGACTCCAGGAACTTCCGATAATGCCGGCCGGAAAAACGTTTGAGCAGAAACGACAGCATGAAGGGGTCTGAAGCTAGCTGCGGCCCCCGGCTTGGCAAATGACAAATACCAGCGGCCGGCGAACGTCACGCAGTCTGCTCCAGCCGAGGGATTCGCGCGTCAGATCGGTCGGTGAGGCCGGAATTTCGCAGGCCGCGAGCCCCGCTCACGCCGTCCGCGATCGAACGCCACCCGGCGCCCGCGGGCGTCCGGCCTACGGACCTATGACGCGGCAATCGAAGGCATCGACTGCGAGCGAGTGGCACCGGTCTGCGACCGGCGAAAGAATGTCCAAAGTGTGTCGCCGCCGGTCACAGACCGGCGCCACCCCTGCAGGCCGGCGAGCGCCCGCAATGTGGCGCGAGCGAGCTCGCGGCCTGCGCCTCCCCAATCCGCAAGCCGCAAAGGGGCGGCGGACGACCCGGACGCGCGCCCGGCGAGCGGTCCACGCCACACGGCACTCGCGACGGTTGCTACACCCGCGTGCGAAAGTAGGCGATCGTCCGCTCCAGCCCCTCCTCCAGCGGAACCTTCGGCTCCCAATTCAGGACCCGCCTGCGCCAGCGCGATGTCCGGCTGCCGCTGCTTCGGGTCGTCCGGCGGCAGCGGCTTGTGCACGATCCGCGAGGGGCCGCCGACCAGCTTCAGCGTGAGCTCGGCGAGCTCGCGCATGGTGAATTCGCCCGGATTGCCGAGGTTCATCGGACCCGACGGTCTCGGTCTGCGCCATGCAGCGGACGAAACCCTCGATCAGATCGTCCACGTAGCAGAACGACCGCGTCTGCGAGCCGTCGCCGTAAATCGTCAGATCCTCGCCCCGGAGCGCCTGGACGATGAAGTTCGAAACGACCCGGCCGTCGTCCTCGTGCATGCGCGGGCCGTACGTGTTGAAGATCCGGACCACGCGGATATCGACCTTGTTCTCCCGGTGGTAGTCGAAGAAGAGCGTCTCGGCGCAGCGCTTGCCCTCGTCGTAGCACGAGCGCCGGCCGATCGGGTTCACGTTGCCCCAGTAGCTCTCGGGCTGCGGATGCACCGAGGGATCGCCGTAGACCTCGCTCGTGCTCGCCTGCAGCACGCGCGCCTTCAGCCGCTTGGCGAGTCCGAGACAGTTGATCGCGCCCATGACGGAGGTCTTGATCGTCTTGATCGGGTTGTACTGGTAGTGCGGCGGCGAGGCCGGGCAGGCGAGGTTGTAGATCTGGTCGACCTCGAACTTGAACGGATCGATCACGTCGTGCCGCACGAACTCGAACCGCGTGTTCCCGAAAAGGTGCTCGATGTTCTGTTTCCGGCCGGTGAACAGGTTGTCGATCGCAGATGACCTCATGGCCGTCGGCGAGCAGCCGATCGCAAAGATGGGAGCCGAGGAAGCCGGCGCCACCGGTGACAAGAATTCGCATGCAGATGAGAGACTTGGAAAGTTGAACCGCCTCCGCCAGCAAAACATCGGGGCCGCATGGACCCATCCGCCCCGCGGTTGTTTCCGCCAATCCGGGTCGGCGGCGACGCGCCGTTCCGCCTGCGCACGGTCGCAGGACGGTGACCGGCGCGCACGAAGGCGCGAAGGGCCGCGCGCCCTCAGGCGATCCGCGCCGCGGCGCCCGCTTCGTACCGCTCGATCCAGCCCCGGTGCCACGGCGCGTAGTCGCCCGCCTCGAGATGCGCTCGCGCCTGCGCCATCAGGTCGAGGTAGAAATGCAGGTTGTGCAGCGTGAGCAGGGTGCAGCTGAGCGATTTCTCCGGCGATCGTCACGTGCCGCAGATAGGCGCGGGAAAACGTGCGGCAGGTGTAGTTGTCCAGCCCCTCCACGATCGGGCGGGCGTCCGTGCGGTATTGCTCGTTGCGCAGGTTCATCGGACCGTCCGGCGTGAACACCAGCCCGTTGCGTGCGACCCGGGTCGGCAGCACGCAGTCGAACATGTCGACCCCCAGCGCGATCATCTTCAGGAGTTGCGGCGGGGTCCCGAGGCCCATCGTGTAGCGCGGCTGGTGCGCCGGGAGAAACGGCGTGGTCGCCGCCACCTGCTGCAGCATCTCCGGCTCCGGTTCGCCCACGCTCACGCCGCCGACCGCGTATCCGGAAAAGTCGAGCGCGGCCAGCCCCTCCGCCGCCTCGCGCCGCAGATCGTCGAACGTCGAGCCCTGCGCGATCCCGAAGACCAGGTGGCCCGCCGCGAGAAATCCGCTTTCCTCCGCGATCTGCCGGCACTGCGCCGCCCACCGCTGGCTGCGGGCGACCGCCTGCTCGCACGCCGACCGCTCGCATGGCCAGGGCGGGCACTCGTCGAGCACCATCGCGATATCGCTGCCGAGATCCCGCTGGATCCCCATCACTTCGCGGGGACCCAGAAAACAGTTTCGCTCCATCCACATGCGACTGGAAGGCGACACCGTCCTCCCGGATGTCGCGCAGCTTCGCGAGGGAGAACACCTGGAAACCGCCGCTGTCGGTCAGGATCGGTCCGTCCCAGCCCATGAACCGATGCAGCCCGCCCAGTTCGCGGATCAGCCCGCTGCCCGGCCGGAGATTCAGATGGTACGTGTTGCCCAGGATGATCTGCGCACCGATTTCGTGCAATTGCCGGGGCGTGAGCGATTTCACTGTTCCCTGCGTGCCAACCGGCATGAACACTGGCGTCTCGATCACGCCGTGGCGCGTCTGCAGGCGGCCGCGGCGCGCCGCCGTGGCGCTGTCGGTGTCGAGGAGTTGGAAGGCTGCGGGCGGACCCATCGGGTTGCCCCATGAATTGCGGGGCGCTGTGCCGGCCGCAACGCCAGAATCGCGGGCCGTACGCTTGACCCTCCTCCGCTGCCATGGGTAGCTATGGCGGCGTGCTGCTGGTCATCGACAACTACGATTCGTTCACCTTCAACCTGGTCCAGTACTTCGGCCAGCTCGGGGTGCCGCAGCGCGTTTTCCGAAACAACGAGATCACGCCCGCCGAGGCGCTCGCGCTCCGATCCCGACCGGGTGCTGCTGTCGCCCGGCCCGTGTTCGCCGCGCGAGGCCGGGGTGACGCTGGACATCATCAAGGCCTTTGCCGGCGTGAAGCCCATCTTCGGCGTCTGCCTCGGGCACCAGTCGATCGGTCACTACTTCGGCGGTCACGTCGTGCGTGCCGTCACGGCTGATGCACGGCAAGACCTCCCCGATCCTGCACCGCAACACCGACGTCTTTCGCGGGATGCCCCAGGGGTTCGCCGCCACCCGGTACCACTCCCTGCTGGTCGAGCGCGCCACGTTTCCCGGCCGAGCTTGAGATCACGGCGGAAACCGCCGAGGGCGAGGTGATGGGCCTGCGCCACCGGACGCTGCCGATCTGGGGCGTGCAGTTTCACCCGGAGTCCATCGCCACGGACGACGGCATGACCATCCTGAAAAACTTCCTTGAACTCAACTGAGCGAGTCGATCGCCGGCCGCGGGCCGCCGCCAAGCGCGGCACCGCCGGTCCGCTCCAGTGTCGCACCTGACCTGGTTCACCATGCGCTGCCCCAAATGCACCTCGATCGAGGACAAGGTGATCGACTCCCGGATCAGCAAGGAGGGCTCCACCATCCGCCGCCGCCGCGAGTGCCTCGAATGCGGCCACCGGTACAGCACGATCGAGAACCTCGTCCACGACGGCATCGTCGTGATCAAGCGCGACGGCCGGCGCGAGGAGTTCGACCGGGAGAAGCTGGACGCACGCGGTCCGCGCCGCCTGCCACAAGCGGCCGATCGATGCCGAGCAGATCGCCATGCTGGTCGAGGACGTGATCGACGTCGTCGAGGCGCAGTTCGACAGCGAGATTCCATCCTCGGCCATCGGCGACGGCGTGATGCAGCGGCTCCGCGGCGATCGACCAGGTGGCGTACGTGCGGTTCGCGAGCGTCTACAAGGAATTCCGCGACGTCTCGGAGTTCATGCACGAGATCACCGCGCTCGGCAAAGCGAAGCCCCGGCCCCACGCGGCGGACTGAGGGGCCGCCGGGGTTCAGGTTCATCCCTGAACCACCAGATCGGATCCACGTTCGTTGGCCGCCGGATGCTTCGATCCGTTCTCGATTTCAGGCGGCGGTTGTGGTGAGTGAAACCGATGCCCGCCCCTTCCCGCGATGACCTGCGAAGACTGCACTTCATCAACGCGCTTTTCACGCACGTCACGGGTCACGACTTGTACCTTGCCCGGCAGATCGCGGAGGCGATCACGTTCAGCCTCGCGGAACTGCAGGAGCAAACGGCGCAGCACCCGGAATTCACCGCCAGGTTCGACGCGGCGTTCAACGCCGCCGCCGCCGACCTGCTCGCGAAACATTTCGCCGGCATGACGCGCCACGGATTCTATCATTGGGACGCCGCCCTCACCCTCGCCGCCGCCACGCCGCTGTTCACGCGCGCCGAGATCATGCAGGGCCTGAAACAACTGGCGCCGTTTCGCGAGTCGACGCTGCTCGTGACGAACCTTCGGCCCGCCCTGCTGCCGGCGGGACGCCGCGCGACGCCGCGGCGGCAGCGTGAGTACGAGGAGGCACTCGCCCTGATCCGGGATCTCGCCACCGCCCGCACCGCGCGCACCGCGACGCTCCAGCTGCTGTTCCTCTAGCCGGACATCGGCCTCCTGGTTGCGGCAGCAGGGCGCACGGCGGCGAACGCGTTGTGCTGCTCCGGTTTGCCGGCTGTCGTGCTGCCCGGGTTCCGACGGTCGGTTGTGGGTCGGCTTGACGCCGCGATTCGCATTTCACCAGACGCTCGCACTCGGAGCCGCGCGAATCGGGTTTTGATCTATTCGCAATTTTCGCCGTAATTGGCGGCGAGCTCACCATGGCAAAGACCCTCTTCCAACGAATCATCGACCGGGAAATCCCGGCCCGGATCGAATACGAGGACGAGCACTGCATCGTTCTGCACGACATTCAGCCCCAGGCGCCCGTGCACCTGCTGATCGTTCCGAAGCAGGCCATCGCGCGCGTCGCGGTCGCCACCGATGCCGATGAGCCGGTCCTCGGACATCTCCTCCGCGTCGGGGCGGTCGTTGCGAAGAGACTCGCGCTTGCCGACGGCTTCCGGCTCGTCATCAACAACGGCCCCCACGCCTGCGAATCGGTGCCCCATCTGCACGTCCATCTGCTCGCCGGTCGTCAGATGACGTGGCCCCCGGGATAGCCGGGAATTCCGGAACCGAACGGTTCTTGTCGGAGGAATCGACGACCAGCGGGGCACCGATCGGGTGCAGAAGCGGCTTTGCGCCGCGATCCAGGCGCCGGGCGGTTTCGTTTTGCAGCACGAAGCCGCGGCGAGTCGTGCTCCCTCGGGACGGCGGCGGCACGGATCCAAGCCGTCCAGCCCGCGGCCATGTCTTCGATCTACAGCTGGTTCAATGATCTGCTCGGCCTCGGCGTGCCCATCACGCAGCTGCACTTCAGTCAGATGGCCGCGCGCTCGATCGTCGTGTTCCCCTGCGCGCTGTTGATGTAGCCGGGG
The DNA here is from genome assembly GCA_963705935.1 of uncultured Verrucomicrobiae bacterium. Taxonomy (GTDB): domain Bacteria; phylum Verrucomicrobiota; class Verrucomicrobiia; order Opitutales; family Opitutaceae; genus Opitutus. The sequence goes on from OY970130.1 coordinate 3,502,079, forward strand.
GCGCCGACCCCGGACCGGCCTCGGCGAGGCCGGCTACAAGAGACACGAACCGCGCAAAATCAGCGTTTCTGGGACAAGCTCTAGCTAGCCCGGATCCAGCCCAGACCTAGCTCCGCGCCTCGAAGGTCCCATCGCTGCGCTTCGCGACCAGCCGCTTGATCTCGAGCATCATCAGCGCCGCGGATACCTGCGCGGCCGTGAACCCGGTCTGGGCTCCGATCGCGTCCGGCGACAGGATCGCCCCGCCGCCGAGGCAGCCCCACACCGCCGCCTCCTCCGCCGTGAGGTCCGGGCGCGCGGAGGTTCCGACCGCGCCCGGCTTGGCCGGAATCGGCTGGGGACGAAGTCCGTCGAGATAGTTCAATTCCGACAGCACGTCGTCCACGCTCGTGAGCAGCGTGGCCCCGACGCGGATGAGCTGGTGACAGCCCGCGCTGGTCGGCTGATCGATCCGGCCGGGGACGGCGAAGATCAGCCGTCCGTATTCGCCGGCAAACCGCGCCGTGATCATCGCCCCGCCGTTGACGTCCGTTTCGACGACGATGGTGGCGTCGCACATCCCGGCGACCACGCGATTTCGCATCGGGAAGCTTTGCCGGTCGGCCCGGCGGCCAAAGGGGAATTCCGAGAGGACGGCGCCCTCGGCCTCGATCCTCCGGTACAGGTCGAGGTTCTCCGGCGGATAGATGATGTCGATGCCGGCGCCGACCACGCCGGCGGTCTTGCCGCCGGCCGCCAGCGCGCCCTCATGCGCGGCGGTGTCGATGCCGCGAGCCAGGCCGCTCACGATGCAGAAGCCGAGCCGGGCCAGCTCGGTGGCGAGCTTCCGGGCGGTCGCCATGCCATACAACGTCGTGCGGCGCGAGCCGACAATCGCGATGCACGGACGGTCGAAAAGGTAATGGCCTTTCCGGTACAGCCCGATCGGCGGATCGTGAATCTCCTTCAGGAGCGGCGGGTAGCCCTCGTCGCGCGCGGTGATGAAATCGGCGCCGCTGCGCGCCATTCGCTCCTCCTCGCGGGCAAGATCGAAGTGCTCGCGCCAGTCGCTGATCGTCCGGCTGATGACCGGTCCCACGCCCTTCACCGCCTCCATTCGTTTCGTTCCTGCGGTGAACACCGCCCGCGGATCCCCGCCGAGCTGCTCGAGCAGGCGGTTGAGCGTGACCGGCCCGACGTTCGGCAGCGCGTTGAGGATCAGGAAGGCCTGCCGCTCTGTGAGCTCGGTGCTCATCGCCGCCGAACATGCCGCCGGGAATCCGCCCCGCGAACAAATTCGGCGCTCCCTTTTCGCTCCTGCGCTCCCGGGTCCGGCTCGCCGCCGGTCGGGCCGGCAATCACGACCGCCGGTGGGGTCAGGCCGTGCGCAGCGCGGGCCCGAGGAATTCGAGAAGTTGCGTCGTTTCGACCGCCACCTGGCCGCGCGCTCGCGCCAGCAGGTCGGCCGCCAGCCCGTGCCACACGACGCCGCGGGCCGCGGCGAGCTCCGGGTCGCCCGGCTCCTGCGCGAGCAATCCGCCGATCACGCCGCCGAGCAGGTCGCCGCTGCCCCCCCGCGCCAGCACCGGCCCCCCAAAGAACGAGCAATACGTCGGTCCCGCCACCCGTCCCGTTTCGCGCCCGGCCGACTCCGATCGGGCCGCGACGCGGGTGATGGATCCCTTCAGGACGACGACGGCGCCGGTGCTCGCGGCGAATTCCCCGAGCGCGGCATCGCCCGCGATCCGCTTGAACTCGCCCGCGTGCGGCGTCACCACCAGCGGCGAGCGCGCCGCCCGCACGTTTTCCGGCTGAAGCGCATCCGCGTCCAGCAGCACCGGGACCTCGACCGTGGCCACGATCTCGCGGACCAGCGCGAGCGTCTCCGGCTCGCGAGCCAGCCCGGGGCCGGCGAGCAGCGCCGTGGCGCGCGACAACCGGTCGCGCAGCAGAGGCATCGCCGCGGATCCAAGCCCGCCGGCCGCCGTCTGCGGGCATCCGACCCACATGGCCTCGGGCAGCCGCGCCGCGTACGCCGGAACGAGCGACTCCGGCACGAACGCGGTGACCAGTCCGGTGCCGCTGCGGACCGCGGCGAGCGTCGCCATCAGGACCGCTCCGGGATAGCTGCGGGACCCGCCCACGACAAGGAGGTGGCCGTAGCTGCGCTTGTCACACACCGCCGGGCGCAAACCGGCGAGGGGCCGGAGCAGGGCCGGCGTGAGCACGCGCATTTCGCCGCCGACCGAGTCCTCCGGCCGGCGGAAAAACCCGAGATCGAGGTACCGCACGCGGCCGGTGTGCGGATCGTCCAGCAACGGCGTTTTCACCGATCCGGTCGCATAGGTGAAATCCGCGCGAAACAGTCCGGCACTCGGCAGGTCGACGGCGGCGCGCAATCGCACCGGCAGCGCATTGATCCGCGCGAGGAGCGCCGTCACCGCCGGATCGGCGGGCGGGCGGAATTGGAACCCAAACAGTCCGTCCAGGCACAAGTCGCAGGGTGCTTCCGGCAGGTTTCCAATCGCGCGGAAACGGCCGGCCATTCCGGCCGCCGAGGCATCGCGCCAGGCCCGCGCGGTCAGCGGTCGCAGGCCGCGCTCGCCGAACACGAACCGCACGTCGGCGGTCGCCGCCGGATGCTGCCGCAAAATTTCCGCGGCCGCGATCAGCGCATCGCCGGCGTTGTGTCCCTTGCCGGCGAGCACGAGCACGCGCCCGTCGGGTGGAAATCCGCCGATCTCCGCGAAATCGCGCAGGACCTCCCGGGCGATCGCCCTGCCGGCCTGCTGCATTGCGAGCCACTCGGCGGCCTCGTCGCCGCCCAACAGCCGGCGCTCGAGTTCGCCCGCCTGTTCGCACGACACGACCGGAACCGAGCCCTCGCGCAGTCCCGTCATGGCCGTTCCTCCTGCCTTGCCGGTTTCGTTCATGGGCGGTGATGGTCGGGAGACCGCGTCAGTTGCCGCGCGACGCCGGTTCGAACTGGCCGTGTTCCAGCCACTCGCGCCGCGACTCCTCGGTCTCGGTGAATTCCAGCGGGGACCGCGGGTCGATGCCCCGGGTCAGCACGGGGCGCGTGAGCCGCGGAATCGAGCGGAAGTAATACACGTCCCCGTTCCGCAACACCTCGTAGAAAATCGAGTAGCTGTGCGTTTCCGTGTCCCACAGGGCGACCTCCGTCAGGTCGTTCTTCCAGACCGCGTACTGATGCCACTGTGCGAACACGGCCTCGATATCGGTGAGTTTCGGCCGCTCGAGCCGCACGGTCTGCGGCGGAGGACCGGGCGGCGGGGCCTGCTTCTCCGGCGAGGGAAGAAGCAGGACGAATATCGCTCCAAGGACGAATCCCAGCGTGATCCACGAGGGGGTTTTCGAAAGCCGGGAAATCGGCACCGGCCGTTCGGGGGGAGTTTCGTCCATGACTTCGCCCTAGGTGCGCACGATCGCCGCGACCGCCATCGCATAGTTTTCCGTGTGCGAAAGGGTGAGGATGACACGGGTGGCGCCGACGTGCTGGAGCAGCGCGACGCCCTGCTCGTCGAGCCGGACCAGCGGCTCGTGCCGCGAGCCATGGTAAACGGACACCGACTTCCAGCCGAGCTCGGCCCCGATGCCGGTGGTGAAGCATTTCGAGACCGCCTCCTTCGCCGCGAAACGCGCGGCGATGTGCTTGTGCGGATGGGCCATGCCGGCGCAATACGCGCGCTCCTCCTCCGTCAGGATGCGATCCATGAACCGGTCGCCGTGACGCAGCAGCACGCTGCGAATGCGCGCGATTTCGATGATGTCGGCGCCGATGCCGAGCAGCACGCCACCGGGAGGGAGAGTGATATTCATGGGCACTTCGGCCGCGGACGCAGCCGGTCGAACGGGGGAGGACTCGGGCATCGCGGCGCCGGCCGACCGGTCAGCCGTTCATGCGCACCTTCATTTCGCGGACCGCCTCCTCGATCCCGGTGAAGAGCGCGCGACTGACGATGCTGTGGCCGATGTTGAGCTCGTGCAGATGCGGCACCGTCCGCACCTCGGCGATGTTGACGTAGTTGATGCCATGGCCCGCATTGACCGTGAGACCCAGCTCGTGCGCGCGGGCCGCTCCGAGTCGCAGGCGCTGCAGTTCGCGCGCCGGTCCGGCCGGAGAACCGCGGGAGGAGGCGTAGGCGCCCGTGTGAAGCTCGACCCAGGGCGCCCGCAGACCGGCGGCCAGCTCGATCTGGGCCTCGTCGGGATCGATGAACAGGCTGGTGAAGATGCCCGCGGCGTTCATCGCCTCGACGCACACCCGGACGCGTTCGCGATTGGCTCGCACGTCCAGTCCGCCTTCGGTCGTGATTTCCTGCCGGTTTTCGGGCACGAGGCAGACCGAGTCCGGCTTCAGCTTCAGCGCAAACTCCGTCATCGCGGGCAGGCAGGCCATCTCGAGGTTGAGCCGGGTCGCGATCGCCTCGCGCAGCCGCCACACGTCGCGCTCCTGGATATGCCGCCGATCCTCGCGCAGGTGCACCGTGATGCCATCCGCTCCGGCCCGCTCGGCCGCGAGTGCGAGCGCGACCGGATCGGGCTCGACCGCGCCGCCCGTGGTCGCCTCCTGACGGTAACGCGCCTGGCGGAGCGTGGCGCAGTGGTCGATGTTGACACCGAGGAGGATCATGGGGCGGTGGAGTCAGTTGCGCCGGGCGAACGGTCACGGGCCGGGCGGTCGGAAACAGTCTTTGACGCGATCAATCGGTCTGAGATTGTGCAACGCAAAATCGAAATGAGCCAGCCTCCTCCTGCATCTCCGCCGCGGCCCACGACCCGGGCCAAACCGGAAAACGTCGTGCTGAATCTGCTGTTCAACGTCGCGATCCCCGCGGTGATCATGGCGCAGCTGAGCAAGGAAAACCGGCTTGGCCCCGCCTGGGGGCTGGTGCTGGCGCTGCTGTTTCCGCTCTCGTACGGACTCTACGATTTCGTGGTCCGCCGGAAGACGAACCTGATCTCCGTCCTCGGCTTCACCGGCGTGCTCCTGAGCGGCGTGCTCGGGCTGCTCAAGCTCGACGGGCGCTGGTTTGCGGTCAAGGACGCGGCGATTCCCGGACTGATCGGCATCATCCTGCTGGCTTCGATGCGCACCCGCGAACCGCTCGTGAAGACGCTGTTCTTCAACGACGCCGTGCTGGACGTGCCGCGGGTCGAGGCGGCGCTGCGCGCGCGGGATGCCGAGGCCCCGTTCGCCGCGCTGCTGCGCCGGTGCACCGTGCTGGTCGCGGCGGCGTTCTTCATCAGCGGCGGCCTCGCCTACGTGCTCGCCCGGTGGCTGCTGAAGAGCCCGGGAGGAACGGCGGAGTTCAACGCGGAGCTCGCCAAGATGCACTGGCTGAGCTGGCCCGTGATCGTCGTGCCGAGCATGATCATGCTGATGATCGCGCTTTGGCGGCTGGTCGGCGGGTTGCGCGAGCTGACCGGCCTCACCACCGACGAGGTGTTTCGGGCGGACGCGAAGAAGTAGGCGCACGCCGGGCGCCTGTGTCCGGTGGCGCCGGTCTCCGCAGCTGCCGGACTTTGGCGTTCGTCCCCAGTGGCGCCGGCCTGCGGCCGGCGGGCGGCGAAGCACCCGCGACATGCGCGGCGGGGTGACGAGGGACCGGCTCCGTCCGGTCCGCGAAGGTCGCCCGACGTTCTCGGACGACACGGAGGTCGTCCCTCCATCGATGCGCGGTCCGCGGTCTCGTGGTGCAGCCGTAGTCGCCAGCCAGGTAGCGCCGGTCAGCGGAGACCGCACCACCGGGATGTCTAGCGCTGCTTGCGAAATATCTGGGCTAGCGCTTTTCCGCCGGCACGTAATCGCGCCGCGTCGGGCCGACGTAGATTTGGCGGGGCCGGTAAATCTTGAGCTTCGAATTTTCCGCCACCTCGCGCCACTGCGCGATCCATCCTGGCATCCGGCCGATCGCGAACATCACCGTGAACATGTTGAGCGGAATCCCGATGGCGCGCATGATCAGCCCGGAGTAGAAGTCGACGTTCGGGTACAGCTTCCGGGAGAGGAAGTATTCGTCGCTGAGCGCGGCGGCCTCGAGCCGGCGGGCGATGTCCAGCAACGGATCGTTCCGGATGCCGAGCGAGCTCAGCGCCTTCTCGAAGCTGTCCTTGATGATCTTCGCCCGCGGGTCGTAGTTCTTGTACACGCGGTGTCCGAACCCCATCAGCCGCTCGCCCTTCCCCTGTTTCGCGGCCTCGAGGAACTTCGTGCCGTCGTCCCCCTCGTCATGGATGCTCTGCAGCATCTGGATCACGGCCATGTTCGCGCCGCCGTGTAGCGGGCCCCACAGCGCATTGACGCCCGCCGAGATCGAGGCGAAGAGGTTCGCCCCCGCCGACGCCACCATGCGAACGGTCGAGGTCGAGCAGTTCTGCTCGTGGTCCGCGTGCAGCAGCAGGAACAGGTTCAACGCCGATGCCACCTCCGCCGTCGCAATGTATTCGTTGTACGGCTCCGAGAACATCAGGTGCAGGAAGTTCTCGCAGTACCCGATGTTCGGACGGGGATAATTGAACGGCTGGCCGTTCGAAACCCGGTAGGTGTGCGCGGCGATCGTGCGCACCTTCGAAATCGCGATCGTCGCCGCCTCGTTGAAGTGCTCGAGGTCGCGCTGGTGGTTGTTGCTGGCGAGGTGCGGGTAATACGCGGCGAGCGCGTTCATCGTCGCCGAGAGCACCGCCATCGGATGCGAGTCGCGCGGAAAACTCTGGATGAAGCGCAGCAGGCCTTCGCGCAACGGGGCCGCCTGCGTCAGCAGCCGCGAGAAATCGCCGCGCTGCACCGGATCCGGCAGCTCGCCGTGAATCACCAGGTACGCGGTCTCGACGAAACTGGACTTTTCCGCGAGCTGCTCGATGGGATAGCCGCGGTACCGCAGGATGCCGGCTTCGCCGTCGATGAACGTGACGGCACTCGCGCAGGCGCCGGTGTTGCCGAACCCTTCGTCGAACGTGATGGCGCCCGTTTCGTTTCGCAGCTTGGAGATGTCGATTCCGCGTTCGCCCTCCGAGCCGACGGTCACCGGCAGTTTGTAGTCTTTTCCGTCGAGGTGGAGGAGGGCGGGAGCAGGAGCGGGGGTTGCCATCGCCGTAACGAAGCCAAAACCGGGCTGCTTGCAAAGCAATCTTGCGCGCCGGGTTCCAATCGGAGGCGCCGTGGCGGAACTTGCCGACGTCCGGCGCGCGCTTCAGGCGCCGCGCGCCGCCAGCCGGACAAAATTGCGATAGATCTGAACGCCCTTCGCCTGACTTTTCTCCGGATGAAACTGCGTGGCGAAACAGCGTCCGCGACCGATCGCCGCGGTGAACGCGCCGCCGTAGTCGCACTCCGCCAGCACCAGCCCGCGATCCTCCGGCACACAGTGAAAGCTGTGCACGAAGTAGAACGCCTCGCCTTCGCGGGCGAGCGATTCGGCGAGCGGCGATTCCGGCTGGGCGAAGCGCACGGTGTTCCACCCCATGTGCGGGATCTTGAACCCGGGCGGGAGTTGAAAGCGCACGACCCGGCCGTGAAACACGCCCAGTCCCGTGACGCCTCCCTCCTCCGAGCGGTCGAACAGCGCCTGCATGCCGAGACAGATTCCGAGGAACGGCCGGTCCGCCGCAATCCAGTCCCGCACCGTCGCGTCGAGTCCGGTCGACCGGAGCGCCGCCACGCAGTCCCGCAGCGCGCCGACTCCCGGCAGCACCAACCCCGCCGCCTGCGCCGCCTCGACCGCGTCCGGACGGCGCACGACGCGCGGCTCCGCCCCAACCGCCTCGAGCGCCTTGGTGACGCTGCGGAGGTTGCAGATGCCGGTGTCGATGACGGCGATGGGCGTGAGTTTCATCTCATCAATGGATCCTGCGATGGGAGCATGGGGACGGCGTGCCCGGCCGCCGTCGGCTTTGCGGGCGAGCGACCGGGAAGTCGGGCCATTCTCCGGACGGGCGCATCGGGAAGCGCTCAGCAGATTGCACGCGAGCGAAAGTTCGCGGCGCCAGACCGGGCCGGCAAGCGCGCGTTACAGTTGACCCTTCGTGCTCGGCAGCACGTCCGCGGCGCGCGGGTCGATCTGGGTGGCGGCGTCCAGCGCGCGGGCGAGGCACTTGAAGATCGCCTCCGCGACATGGTGCGGCTCCTCCCCATAGACCAGCTGCACGTGGAGGTTGGCTCCGAGCGCGTTGCTGAATGCCCGGCAAAATTCCTTCACCAGGACGATGTTGAAATCGCGCACGAACATCGTCGGCGCCTCGGCCTGATACACGAGGTGCGGCCGGCCCCCGAGATCGACCGCGATCCGGGCCAGCGACTCGTCCATCGGCAGCAGGAAGAAGCCATACCGCCGGATGCCCACCTTGTCGCCGAGCGCCTCCTTGAACGCCTGCCCGAGCACCAGCCCGACGTCCTCGACCGTGTGGTGGTAGTCCACTTCGGTGTCGCCCCGGGCCTGCACGGAAAGGTCGAACAGTCCGTGACGCGCGAACAGCGTCAGCATGTGATCGAAGAACGGCACGCCGGTGCCGATCTTCGCCTCGCCGCGCCCGTCGAGCGCCAGCGTCAGCACGATCTCGGTCTCCGCCGTCTGGCGGGAAACCGTCGCTACCCGTGAATTGGAACCTTTAGCCATGCGTCTAGGGTTTGCTGGAGAATGGACATCTCCTCGTCGGTGCCGACGCTGATCCGCAGGAACGAGGCGGTCAAGGCGTGGCTCGGGAAGTACCGGACGAGCACCTTGTGCGCATAGAGGTGATCGTACGCCGACTTTGCGACGGCCGCGCCGGATTCGCCGCGCGCATTCCGTGGCTCGGTGAAAACGAAGTTGGTCTGGGACGGATACGTGAACCAGCCGCGTTCCTGCGTGAAGCGCTGGAGGCACGCGTGCCGCGTCGCCTTGATCTTCGCGATCACCGCGCCGTAGTAGCCGGCGTCCCCCAACGCCGCGCAGGCGGCGGCCTGCGCCAGCCGGCCGACGTTGTAGCTGTCGCGAACGCGATCCAGCAGCTCGATCACCTCGGGATGCGCCAGGGCGTAACCGACCCGGATCCCGGCCAGGGCGTAGGTTTTCGAGAGCGTGCGCACGATGACCAGCCGCGGATGGCGCGCGAGCAGCGGCAGCGCGTCCTCCCGGGCGAACTGGGCGTAGGCCTCGTCCACCACCAGCATGCCCTCGAACCGGCGCAGCACCTCCGCGAGTTCCGCGTTGGTGAATCCGACGCCCGTCGGCGCATTCGGCGAGGTCAGGAAAAAGGCCCGCGCCTGGGACGCGGCGATCCGGTCGACCGGCAGGCGCATCGACCGGTCGAATTCGATCGTCTCGCTTCGTCCGTCCTGAATCGCGACCAGCACGGGATAGAGCGAGTAGCTCGGCCAGCTGAACCCGGCCGCCGCCGTGGGCCCGCAGTAGACCCGGAAGAGCAGGTTGAGGAGGTCGTCGGACCCGTTCCCGACCACGACGTTCTCCGGCGCGAGGCCGTGCATCCGCGCCACGATTTCACGCACCGGCGCGCTCTTCGGATTGGGATAGAGCCGGAGCGCGGCGCCGTCCTCGCCGATCGCCAGGTGCAGCGCCTCCGCGACCCGCGGGCTCGGCGCGTACGGGCACTCGTTGGTGTTGAGCTTCACCCAGCCGGTCTCCGTCGGCTGCAGCCCGGGCGTGTAGGCGTGGAGACGGGCGATGTGCGGAAGAGCCAGGGATGACGGTCCAGACATGCCGCCATCGCCGCAAATTCCACCGTCCGTCGCAAATGCAATCTCGCCCTCGGCGGCCGGCCTGCGGCAAATCCCCGATGCGGACGCCGGCCGCCGGCTCACTCGGTGCGGATCTTCACCGAACGGCCGTGCGCGTCGAGGCGCTCCATCGCCGCGAAGGCGGCGACGATCGGCTCCGCGTGCCGCACGCTCTTGCGATCGTACTCGATCACACTCGTGCGGCGGATGAAATCCGCGACCCGCAGCCCGCTGAAGAACCGGCCGGCGCGGCCCGTGGGCAGCACGTGGCTGGGGCCGGCGGCGAAATCGCCGAGCGCCGTCGGCGTGTCGTTGCCGACCATGATCGCGCCCGCGGTGGTGATCGCCTTGGTCAGCCTCGCCGCCGCGGCCGGCCCCACGAGCAGTTCGACGTGCTCGGGGGCGACGTAGTTCGCCACCGCCGCCGCCTGGGCCAGCGTCCGGACCTCGACGATGAGAAAACCCTCGTCGAGCACGCGCTGCGTCTTCTGCGAACGGCTGATCGACTGCAGCTGCGTGTTCAGTTCCGCGCCGATCGCGGAGATGATCCGTGCGGACGTCCCCACGAGATAGATCTTCTCGCGGCCGGACCCGTGCTCCGCCTGCGCCAGGAGGTCCGCCGCCGCGTATCCGGGCCGGGCCGAATCGTCGGCGATGACCATCACCTCGCTGGGCCCCGGCAGCCCGTTGACCCCGACCATGCCGAACACCTGGCGCATGGCCTCGCAGGTGTAGGCGTTTCCCGGCCCGAAAATCTTGTCGACCGCGTGAATCGTCGTGGTGCCGAACGCCATCGCGCCAATCGCCTGGACGCCGCCGACACGGTAGACTTCCTCGATGGCGAGCAGGTGCAGCGCGGCGAGCAATCCATCCGCGACCCGGCCCTCCGCATTCGGCGGGGTGAACACGGCAATCTCGCGGCACCCGGCAATGCGCGCGAGCGTCGCCGTCATCAGCACGGTCGAGACGAGCGGCACCTGCCCGCCGGGGACGTAAAGCCCCACGCGACGGATGGGATCGAACTTTTCACCGACGGTCGCGCCGTGCGGGTTGCGCGCGCTCCAGTCCTTCGGCAGCGTGCGCCGGTTGAAAGCGACAATCGCGTCCCGCGCGGCGACGAGGGCGCGCCGGTCCGGATGCGAAAGCCGGCGGGAAGCCGCCGCGAGCTCCGCCGGAGTCACCCGCAGGTCGCGCGCCCGCAGCTTCGCTCCGTCGAACTTGGCCGCATAATAAACCACTGCCTCGTCGCCCCGCTGCCGGACGTCGGCGAGAATTGCGGCCACGGATTGCGTGATCTCGGCGGGAACCGCGGTCGCGCGGCAGAACTCCGCCAGGTCGACGCCAAATGTCTTGGAAGCGTGGTGTAGCGTGCGCATGGAAATTTCGGGGCGGCGGGGGACGCGGGGGCCGTCCGACCCGGCCGGCCTCCCCAACCTCGCGGATGGCCTACTTGATGACCTCGCTCGGCAGCGGCACCGCAAACAGCGTCGCCGGCATTTTTTCGTTCACCACAATCCGGTCGAACGTGATCGTCCGTTTCACCGACTGCCCGCCCACGTTCTGGGTGATGACGATCGTCTTGGGAAATCGGATTCCGCCCGCGATCAGCTCACCCGATTCGCGGGTGTTGTTCTCGGGCGTGCCGGTGAAGACGAGATCACCCGTGGCCTGGTTGAAAAACCGGAAGTAGACCAGGGTCGGCGAGTGAAAAAAGGCGACCTTGTCGCAGGCGATTCCATCGATCGTCGCCGGTCCCTGATCCTCGACCCGGCCGCCGATCTTCCCGATTCCGCGGTAAAACCAGAGGTTCTGCCAGACGTCGGCGCGCAGTTGCTTGACCTGATCCGCGCCGAGCTGGCTTTGCTGCCAGCGCGTCACGTGCTTCGCTTCGATCGTCCGCCGCCAGGCATCGTAGCCATCCAGCGCGCTCACCTCGATCACCGTCGGCGACGTGACCACGATCCGCTGCTGCGCCGGTTTTTGGAGATAGATCTCGATCGAGTGCGTGACCGGTTTCGTCAGGTCGGAGCCGTCGGGTCCGACGAGGGTGCCGGAGTAGTGAATCGAGGTGACGGCATCGAGCACGGCCTCCGGTGCCAGGCGCGCACGCGCCTTGGCGAGGATCGCAGGCTCGGCCGCTGACGCAAAACCGGTGAACGCCAGAAGCAGCAGACAAAGTGCCGCAGCGGGTCGCAGGACGGATCGGGTCATGGCCAGACCTTGGATGAAATTCCTTCCGGAGGGAAGTCGGTTGTCCGCGGAGGAGCGGACGAATCGGGAAAAAACGCGGCCCAACCTGTCCGGCCCCGGTCCCGCCGCCGCGGCGCGGTCCCCCCGCCCCGCTCGGCCGGCTACTCCCACTCGATCGTCGCCGGCGGTTTCGAACTGATGTCCAGCACCACGCGGCTGACACCCCTCACCTCGTTGGTGATCCGGCTGGAGACCCGCTGCAGCACCTCGTACGGCAGCTTCGCCCAGTCCGCCGTCATCGCATCGGTGCTTTCCACGATCCGCAGCGCGATCACGTAGTCGTACGTCCGCTCGTCGCCGAACACCCCGACGGTCCGGACCGGCAGGAAGACGCAGAACGACTGCCACACCCGGTAATAATAGCCCGACGCCAGCATCTCCTCCTGGAGCACGGCATCGGCGTTGCGGAGAATCTCCAGCCGCTCGGCCGTGATCTCGCCCATGACCCGAACGCCCAGGCCCGGGCCGGGGAACGGCTGCCGCCAGACGACCTCCTTCGGCAGGCCGAGCGCGGCACCGACCTTGCGCACCTCGTCCTTGAACAATTCGCGCAGCGGCTCCACCAGCTTCAACTTCATCCGGGCGGGCAGCCCCCCCACGTTGTGGTGCGACTTGATCACCGAGGCCGGATTGTTGCCGATGGATACGCTCTCGATCACGTCGGGATAGAGCGTGCCCTGGCCCAGGAATTCCGCATGGCCGATCGTCTTCAGGGTCTTTTCAAAGACCTCGACGAAGGTGCGGCCGATGATCTTTCGCTTCACCTCCGGCTCGGTCACGCCCTTCAGCCGGCGCAGGAAAAGCCTCGACGCATCGACGATGCGCAGGTCGATCTGGAAATGGCGTTTGTACAGTTCCTCGACGTAGCTGCGCTCGCCCTTCCGGATCAGCCCGTTGTCGACGAACACGCAGGTGAGCTGCCGGCCGATGGCCTTGTGCAGCAGGGCGGCCGCCACCGAGGAGTCGACTCCGCCCGACAGCCCGAGGATCACGTGCGACCGGCCGACCTTCGTCCGGATCTCCTGAACGGCATGCGCGATGAAGTCCTGCGTCGTCCAGTCCTGCTTCGCCCCGCAGACGTTGACCAGGAAATTGCGGATCATGTCCCCGCCGTGCTCGGTGTGGAAGACCTCGGGGTGGAACTGGATGCCGTAGAACCGGCGCTTCCGGTCCTCGATGCCCGCGAAGGGGGAGTTTTCGGATACAGCGGTCGCGACGAAGCCCGGCGGGAGCCGGACCACCTTGTCGCCATGCGAGTTCCAGATCCGCAGCTTCCGCGGGATGCCGGCGAAGAGCAGGCCCGGCCGCTTGATCGTCAGGTGACCATGACCATACTCGCGCGCCCGGCTGTGCTCCACCTCCCCGCCGAGATGGAAGCCCAGCAGCTGCACGCCGTAGCAGATGCCGAGGATCGGCACGCCGAGCTCGAAGATGCCCTTGTCCGGATGCGGCGCGGTCCGGGCATACACACTCTGCGGTCCGCCCGACAGGATGATGCCGATCACGCCGTCCTCCCGCAGCCGCTCCGCCGGGGTCGCGTAATGGTAGATCTTCGAGTACACCTGACACTCGCGGATCCGCCGCGCGATGACTTGGGTAAGCTGGGATCCGAAGTCGAGTACGGCGATGGTTTGGGACATGTGCTGGGTGGGAAACGGACAGCAGAATCGAGTCGGACCAGAGGGCGCAAGCGCGATCGTGCGCGCCCGGCGAGGCCGGTGAAACCCGCTCTCCGGCACCGGTCACGACGGCGCCCGGACCCCGGCTCACGCTTCCCTGGCGCTGTTCGCAAGCCGCGGCTCACCGGCATGCGACGCGACCCGGCGGACTCGCCGTGAACGCGCACGAACCGCAGAGGGCAACATGCTACCGGAGCCACCGCTCCGTCCGGCAGTCTGCAAGGCGGCCGCGGTCGCGAACGAAGCACCGCATCCGGCCGCACCACGGGCACGGTTGCACCTCTCCGACGCGGGGATCCGCGGCGCACCGGCCGCGAATCGGCTCGCGTCGGCCTGCGGGGTGCGTGGAATCGGTCCTTTTCGCCATGTCGCGGCTCGTCTCCGGCTTCCAGAAGATCGCCCATCAACCCGGCTTTGTCGGGCTGCTGGCCGGCAACGTCGCGCTCGGCATGGCCTACTCGTTCGTGGTCCCGTTCATGTCGCTTTGGGGCACGCAGCACATCGGGATGTCCCCCGTCGTGTTCGGAGCTTTCATGACGCTGACGTCCGTGAGCGGCATCGTGATCAGCATCGTTCTGGCGCGCTGGTCCGACACCCACATCACCCGGCGAACGATGCTGCTGTGCGGGGGCGTGTGCGGGATGCTGGGATATGTCGGCTACGCCTTCGTCCATCAGATCGTTGCGCTCGCGGTCATCGGCTCGCTCCTCCTCGGCGTGGCCTCGGTGAACATGTCGCAGGTGTATGCCCACATGCGCGACGAGCTCGACCGGCCGGAAAATGCGGGCGCCGACGCCCCGCTCCTGATCAGCATGGTGCGGGTGTCGTTCTCGCTCGCGTGGACCTTTGGTCCGGCCGTGGGCGCCTGGACGATGGTGCACTACAGCTACCGCGGCATCTTTCTCGGGGCGGCCACCCTCTTCGGAATCTTTCTGGTCATGATGGCGGTCTTCGTCCCCGCCCGGGCACACCCGCCCACGCCGCACGCCTACTCGCGGCCCGCGATGGTGAAGGTGCTCACCCGCGGGGACATCCTCGCCAACTTCACGGGATTCATGCTGATGTTCGCCGCCTTCAGCATGTGCATCATGGACGTCCCGCTGCGCGTGACCCAGGAACTCGGCGGGACCGCCCGGAACGTCGGCATCATCTACAGCATCGCCCCGTTCCTCGAGATCCCGATCATGATCTGGTCCGCCCGCCTGGCCGCCCGCGGGCACCAGATGAGTCTGCTGCGGATCGGCGTCGCGGCCGGACTGGTGTATTTTGTCGCGCTGTATTTCGCCGAGGCCCCCTGGCACATCTATCCGATGCAGCTGCTCAGCGCCGTGTTCATCGGGATCACGACCAACGTGACGATCACGTATTTTCAGGACATGCTGCCCGGCCAGTCCGGTCTGGCGACGAGCATCTACTCGAACTCGTTCAGCAGCGGAAATCTCGTCGGCTACTTCATCTTCGGCGTGTCGGTGCAGGCCTTCGGCCACCGTGGCGTGTTCCTGATCAGCGCCCTGCTCGGCCTGGTCACCCTCGCGATCCTCACGTTCTACCGTCGTCCCGCGCCGCCGGCCCGCGTACCCGCCAACGTCCCGGCGTAAGGCGCCGCGGCCGCGCCCAAACTGCCGGCGCCGCTCGTCACGATGTCATGCAATGTATGACAATCGTCGGCTGGCCGGTTCAGCCGCCACCTCGAGCAGACCCGGGAGCACGCCCAACGGATCGAGCAGATCTTCCACGGTTTGGGCGAATCCGTGTCGGGCAAATCCTGCAAGGCCATGGCCGGCCTCGTCGCCGAGGCGAAGGAGATGCTCGATGAGGACGCGGATCCCAATGTCATGGACTCGGCCCTCATCGTCGCCGCCCAAAAGGTCGAGCATTACGAAATCGCCGGGTACGGAAGTGTGAAATCCTTCGCCCGCGTGCTCGGCTACTCGGACGCGGAGAAGCTGCTCGAGAAAACCCTCAAGGAGGAATCGATGACCGACGAGAAGCTGAACGTCCTCGTCAGTCAGATCAACGAGCGGGCCAACCGCGCCGACGAAGCAGCGAGCTGAGGCGGGAGCTGCCGGCGATCACCGCCGTTCGCGCGCACGGCGAACGGCGGTTTGGCCGCGGGTGCACGCCGAAACGTGCTGGCCGAAGCCCCCGCCGTTTCATCCTCGCGATCGCAGACTGCTGCGGCGGCGAGGTCCGTTCCGTTGCCGCGGCGCGATCGGCCGGTTGCCACTGGGGCGGCTGTGCCGCACCTTGGGAGCGATGAGTGGAAATCCGCGCGCCTGGCTGGCCTACTGCGGTGCGTTCGGGGCGATCGTGCTTTTTCCCCTGGCGGGCGCAGTCCTGGCAGGCCGGGGAGCCGCGCAATTCTTCCGGTTCCCGCCGCCGCTCGAAATTCCGTCGGCGTATCCGCGCTGGTCCTGGTGGTGGTGCGCCGGGGTCGTCTTGCCGTACCTCGCGTTGGTGCTCTTCTGGGGCACGCGCCGGCGGTCGCGAGACATTCGAGCCCCGGGCAGGCTGCCCCCTCCGGCCGCCGCGTATCCAATTTGGGGATGGGCGGCCCTGGCGTGGACCGGCGGCTGGTGGCTGCTCGCGTGGACGCGCTTCGGCTGGTTCGAGCCACTGCAGCGTTTCACGTTCTTCCCGCTCTGGCTGGGCTTCATCGTCGCCGTCAGCGCGCAGACCTGGCGCCGTGACGGCTCGTGCCTGATGGCCCGTGAGCCGGGAAGATTTGCCGCCTTGTTCGCCACGAGTGCCGCGTTCTGGTGGGTATTCGAATGGCTGAACAGGTTCGTGCGAAACTGGCACTATCTGGGCGTGGCAGACTTCGGCCCGATCGCCTACGCGGCGAACGCGAGCCTCTGCTTTTCCACCGTCCTGCCGGCCGTGACCGTGGTGCGCGCGTGGCTCGGAACGCTGGAACGCGGACCATCAGCGCTCGCGGTCGGTCCTCGCGTCCGGTGGCTCTCCAGCCGGCGGCCGGCCGGGAGTCTTTCCCTCACGGCAGCTGGGGCGTTGCTGCTCACTGGCGCGTTTCCGGAACAATTCTATCCCGCGCTCTGGGTCGCGCCGCTCGCGCTCGGAGTCGCGGCCTCCATCCACGGCGGCCGCGCCGGCTTCTGGAGCGAACTCGGCGCGGGTGACTGGCGCGGCGCCGCCAGCTGGTCGCTGGCTGCCCTGATCTGCGGAGGTTTCTGGGAAATGTGGAATCTGCCGAGCGCGGCGAGGTGGAGCTACACCATTCCGTACGCCGATCGCTGGCACGTATTCGAAATGCCGTTTCTCGGTTACCTGGGGTATCCCGCGTTCGGACTCGAGTGCGCCATCGTGGCCGGCCTCGTTCTGGGAGACGGGCGCGCCGGCCGGACCAACCGCCGGTAGCTGGCCGGCTGCGGCCGTTCCGCACCCGCTCTTCCCCCGGGCCGCCGCAGCCACCGCGCGCGGCCTCAGAACTTCAGCCGGGTGTTTTCGTGACCGCAGCGGGGGCACTTCGCAAGTTCCACCCCGACCGTGGCGGTGTACAGCTCGTCGCAGCGGATGCAGTGAAACGTCGTTTTCCGACGCTCCCGCTCGAAAGTCCGGTGGTCCCGCCGATCGTACCAGAGCCACAGCCCGAGGAACACGATCGCGACGAGCGTGCAGAAAATCACGGCGGCAGTGGTCAGATCGAACATGGCGCTGCCCGGACGATGACACGCGGAGCACGCAGTGCGAAGCGAAAGAAACAGCCGCGGTCCAAGTCAGGCGGGTGTGCGGCCCGGTGCAGGAGCCCGCTGGCAGGCGATCGCCAGCCAATCGCGAGCCCCTCGACAGCGCGTGCGGTTCGAGGCAGGAGCCTGCTGGCCGGCGACTCGCGCCTGCCGCGTGCAGTCCGGTGTAGGTAGGAGCCTGCTTGCAGGCGATCCGCCAACACATCGCGAGCCAGCCCGCTCCCACAGCCGATCCACGGGCTCCTCGACAGGCTCGAAGCGACGAGCCTGCCGGGGAGGCAAGCTCGCCGCTCGGGAAAGAATTCGGCACCCCGCCGAAAGCGCGCCAGCCGGAGACTGGCGCCACTCCGGTCGAAACACTTCCGCCAACTACTTCTGCTCGGGTTTCGGAGCCTCTTCGGGAACGGCCGCCGGCTGGGCCGGCGCCTCCGTCGTCGCGGCCGCGGCCGGAGTCGCCTTGGCCTTCCGGCCCTTGCCCGACTTCCGTCCCTTGGACTTCGAGTAGCCGACGTCCTCCGCCTTGACGAACTCGATCAGCGCCATCTCGGCCGCGTCGCCGAGCCGCTGCTGACCCAGCTTGTAGATCCGGGTGTATCCGCCGCTGCGGTTCGCGAACTCCTTGTAGTTCTCGTTGAAGAGCAGCGTGACCGCGGTCTCGTCGCGCAGGTCGCTGAGCGCGAGGCGGCGCAGGTGCAGGGCGTCCTTCTTCTCGGATCTTCGCCGCGGCCTTCTTCGCCTTGGTGATGATCCGTCTCGATGAACGGGCGAAGGGCCTTCGCCTTCGTCAGCGTGGTCTCGATGCGGCCGTGCGTGATCAGCGCGGCCGCGAGATTGGACAGCATCGCCCGGCGATGCTCGACGCGTGACGCCCAGCGAGGCGTGATGTTTGTTGTGACGCATGGGGTTTTGGTTTCAGGCGGCTCCCGATCGGCAATCCGGTCGCAGCGTGGCGCGGCGGCGGACGGCGCGAGAGCCGTAAAAATGGAGGTGGTTGATCGATGCTTCCCGACGGGGCGCAGCGCCGGCGGCGCGGATCGGGATCCGCCTTCCGCCGCCGGCCGGCGTGAATCCGGTCAGGCTTCCTTCTTGGTGTCGAGCAGCCGCTCGTCGAACTTCATGCCGAGCGACAGGCCGAGGGCCTCGAGCTTCTCCTTGATCTCGTTCAGGGACTTCTTGCCGAAGTTGCGGTATTTGAGCATCTCCTGCTCGGTCTTCATCGCGAGCTCGCCGACGGTGGTGATGTTCGCGTTGTTGAGGCAGTTGGCGGCGCGGACCGACAGTTCGATCTCGTTCACCGACATGTTGAGCAGCTTGCGCAGCTTGTTCTGCTCCTCGCTGACCTCGCGACTGCTGACTCTCGAACTCGTACGTCTCCTCGCTGACGCGATCGAAAACGTCGAGGTGATGCTTCAGGATCGAAGCCGACTGCTTCAGGGCGTCGTCCGGCGTGATCCGCCCGTCGGTCCAGACCTCGAGGACGAGCTTGTCGTAATCGGTGATCTGGCCGACGCGGGTGTTTCGACCGAGTATTTCACCAGGCGCACCGGGGAGAAGAGCGAGTCGATCGGAATGACGCCGATCGCCTGTTCCTCCTTCTTGTTCTGCCTCGCCCGGGCAGTAGCCACGACCGGTCTTGATCTCGATCTCGGCCTCGAACGTCCGCTTCGAGTCGAGCGTGCAGATGACCTGGTCCGGGTTGACGATCGTGATGTTCGCGTCGGGCTGGATGTCGGCGGCGGTGACCGGCGCCCTGCTTGTTCGCCTTGATCGCGAGGGTGATCGGTTCGCGCTTCGTGGATACGATCAGGACCTTCTTCAGGTTGAGCACGATGTCGGTGACGTCCTCGACGACGCCGTCAATGGACTGGAACTCGTGGTTGACGCCATCGATCTTGATCGAGGAGATGGCGGCACCCTCGATCGAGCTGAGGAGCACGCGGCGGAGGGAGTTGCCGACCGTGTGGCCGTAGCCGGCCTCGAAAGGCTCGGCGATGAATTTGGCGTAGGTCGGCGTGGCGCCTTCCTCGACCTTGGTGAGTTTGGACGGGAGTTCGAACTTTCCGAGACGTTTGGGCATGGCGGATGGAGAAGATTGTGAGATTGGGAAGATGAATCCGGAGCAGGAGGCGGGCGGTGGGTCGCTCCGGGTGGGCGGAGGACGTGAGCTCAGAACCGCGAGTAGAACTCGACGATGAGCTGCTCGTTGACACCCTGCTCCATCTCGTCGCGGGTGGGGAGGCGGTTGACGACGGCTTTGAACGTCTCGGCGTTCAGCGTCAGCCAGCCGGGCACGTTGCGGATCCGGTTTTCCTCCAGGTTGCGCGTGGCCAGCTGGCGGGAGGCGAGGCGAGTTCTTCACCTCGATCTCGTCGCCCGGCCTGCACGTTGTAGCTGGCGATGTCGACCTTGTGGCCGTTGACGCGGATATGCCCGTGGTTGACGAACTGGCGGGCGGCCGCCCGGCTCTTGGCGAGGCCGAGCAGGTAGATGACGCTGTCGAGCCGCGTCTCCAGCAGCTGGAGGAAGCGCTCGCCGGTGACGCCGCGCTCCTTCTTGGCGATCTCGAACACCCGCCGGAACTGGCGCTCCAGCAGGCCGTAGATGTAGCGGAGCTTCTGTTTTTCGTTCAGGCCGACGGCGTATTCGGAAACTTTGCGCCGCATCTTCGGGCCGTGCTGGCCGGGCGGATAGTTGCGGCGTTCGAGTGCCTTGCGCTGAGCCCAGGAGTTGCTGGCCGAAGCGGCGGCTGATGCGGGTGGTGGGTCCGGTATAACGAGCCATGGTGGAAAGTGGAGAATTGGGTTGACGGTGAGTGGGCGTTAGACGCGCCGGCGCTTGCGCGGACGGCAGCCGTTGTGCGGGATCGGCGTCACGTCAACGATCGAGGTGATCTCCAGGCCGATCGCCTGGAGGGCGCGGATGGCGGAGTCGCGCCCGAGGCCGGGGCCGGAAACGCGGATGACGACGTCCTTCAGGCCATGCGACATGGCGTTGCGGGCGGCGTCCTGGGCGACGATCTGGGCGGCGTAGGCGGTCGACTTGCGCGAACCGCGGAAATTGCATTTGCCGGCGCTGGACCAGGCGATGACCTGGCCCTTCTGGTCGGTGATCGACACGATCGTGTTGTTGAACGAGGCGAGCACGTTGGCGACGCCCGACGTGACGTTCTTCGAGCCCTTGGCCTTGCGCACCTTGATCGTACCCAGCTCCTCCTTGAGCAGGTCCTCGGCCGTCGGCTGCTTGGCGACGCCGCCGACGAGCTCGACGGGTTTTTGGCCGGGGCGGCCGGGGCCGCAGCCGTCGACGGGAGCGCCACCCTTGCCGCCTTTGCCCTTCTTCTCGGGGGCGGGCACAGCCTTGTCGGCAGAGTCGGGGCGAGCCGCGCCTTCGACCGCGACAGTCGCGGCCTTGGCAGGCTTCTCTTTCTTCGGAGCAGGTTTTTCTTCGGCCATGACGGGTAAGGGTTACACTTCCTTTGCTTTGGTGACGCCCACGGTCTTGCGCGGTCCCTTGCGGGTGCGGGCGTTGGTGCTGGTGCGCTGGCCGCGAACCGGCAGGCCGCGGCGGTGGCGGACGCCACGATAGCAATTGATCGCCTGCAGGCGCTTCAGATTCGCCGCGATCTCGCGGCGCAGGTCGCCTTCCACCACCCATTTGTGCTCGGTGATGACGTGGAGAATCTTGTTCAGCTGCTCCTCGGTGAGGTCCTGGGCGCGCATGTCCGGATTCAGGCCGGCCTCCTTGACGAGAAGGTCGGCCCGCGCGGGACCGATGCCGTTGATGTAACGGAGGGAGTACGCGACTTTCTTTTTCGCGGGGATTTCTACGCCGAGGAGACGAGGCATGTGTTTAGGTTGGTTGAGAGTTGATTCGTGAAAGGGAAATTGGATTCAGGCCGGCTTCGATCCGGCGGCCGGGCGCGGCACCGTGAGGACCTCCGGACCGTGTTCGGTGGTGAGCACGGTGTGCTCGAAATGGGCCGAGGGCGTTCCGTCGGCGGTCGACGACCGTCCACCCATCGCGAGAGCACCTTGGTCCTGACGCCGCCCAGGTTGACCATCGGCTCGATCGCCAGGGTCATCCCGGGCTTGATCCTGGTCGCCGGTGCCCCGGCGGCCGAAGTTCGGGATTTCCGGCGGCTCGTGCATCGCCACCCCGACCCCGTGGCCGACCATGTCGCGCACGACGCTGAAGCCGTGCGCTTCGACGTAGGTCTGGATCGTGTGCGGAGATGTCGCCGATCCGGTTGCCGACCTGCGCCTGACGCGACGCCGATGTTCGAGCGCCTCGCGGGTCACGCGAAGGAGCTTCTCGACGGGCGGGGCTGATCGTGCCGACCGGCACGGTGAACGCATTGTCGCCGACGTAGCCGTTGTGTCCAGACAACGATGTCGAGGGAGACGATGTCGCCGTCGCGCAGGACGCGGCGGAACGACGGGATGCCATGCACCACTTCGTCGTTGACCGAGATGCAGGTGTGGGCCGGGATAGCGCCGCGACCCGTGCTGGTAGCCGTAACAGGCGCTGCGGGCTCCGAGGCGAGCGATCCAGTCGCGTCCAGCCTCTTCCAAGTCTTGCGTCGTGATGCCTGGCCGGACCAGCGGCTTCAGCTTATCCAAGAACCGTGGCGGCGATGGCGCAGACCTCGCGCATGCGGGCGACTCCCTCCTGGTTCTTGATCGGGATCGTCATGCCGCGAGTTCGCCCGGTCCCCGGAGGAGGCCAAGCGTGCGATAGTGATCGACGAGCAACCCGTCGGAGCCGGCGCCGGCGAAAACGCCGTCGAGGCATTCGTTCGCGGGCATCGAGCCATTCGTCGAACACTCTTGCTTGGAGCAGCGTAGCCGGGAAGTCCGTGAGGACAAATCCCGCATCAGGTTTGCGCGCGAAGAACCACTGGCGCAGCAGCGCGAGTGTGGTTGCCTCCTGGGCCGCGGCCGTAGCCGGGCGGCGCGAAATCTCCGACCGCGTGAGTTTGGCGGGAGAGACGTGCTCGAGATTCAAAGAACGAACCCGGTTCATCAGGCCTTCAGGACGAAAATCATCCGAACCGAGGAGTAAGAGCTTGGTCTTGGCGCGAGCGCCGCAACGAGAAAAGGGGTCGTTGATGGCGGTCATCGCGACCGGAGTAAAGAACTAAAGTGCGAACTTCTGAATGGCCCAGGCCACGATGCCGACGAGGAAAATGGCGGTCACCGGAATGCCCAGCCGGCAGCAGCGGCTTCGGAGCTCGAGGGCCTCGCCGGTGGCGCCGGCCTGCGCGTTGGCGCTGCGCGCACGGATGCGGCCCTTCTTCAGGAAACCGTCGTAGTGGCGCTGCAGCAGGAAGGTCTCGACCTGGCGCATCGTGTCGAGGATGACGCCGACGGTGATCAGCATGCCCGTGCCGCCGAAGAAATACGGCGATGCGCTGCGGCACATTCAGCTCGAAGAGCAGCACGTCCGGCATGACCGCGATGATCGTCAGGAAGATCGCGCCGGCCAGGGTCAGCCGGGTCATGATGAAATCGAGGAACTGCGCCGTCGGCTCGCCCGGCCGGACGCCCGGGGACGTAGCCGCCGTATTTCTTGAGGTCGTCGGCGATCTGGATCGGCTTGAACATGACCGAAACCCAGAAATAGCTGAAGAACAGGATCAGGACCGTGTAGATCAGGTAGTAGCTCCAGTGGCCGCGCAAGCAGGTTCTGCGCGAATTCGACTCAGGAACTTGATGTTGAAGGCGGCGCCGAGCTGGGCGAAGATCTGTTGCGGGAACAGGAGGATGGCGCTGGCGAAGATGACCGGCATGACGCCGGAATAGTTGACCTTCAGCGGCAGGAACGAGCTCTGGCCGCCCATCACCTTGTTGCCGACCACCCGCTTCGCGTACTGGACGGGGATCTTCCGCTGCCCCTGCACGACCATGACGATGCCCATGGTCGACAGCGAAGAACAGCGCGATCATGATCACCGCCTGCGGCAAGCCGAGGTTCGGGCCGGTGCCGACCGGGCGGAAGAAGAGCTGGTAGGTCTGCGCCGCGGCGCCCGGGATGTCGGCGAGAATGCCGACGGTGATCAGCAGCGACACGCCGTTGCCGATGCCGCGCTGCCGTGATTTGCTCGCCCAGCCACATCAACAGCATGCGTGCCCGCGGTCATGTAGATGACCGAGGTGACGAGGAAGCTCAGCTTGCTGACGATCACGATGCTGCCGTAGGTGCCGATGTCGTAACCGGGGAAAAGCTGCCCGGGATTCTCGAGCGCGAGGATCAGCAGCGTGCCCTGCACGAGGCAGATCAGCACGGTCGCGTAGCGCGTGTACTGCGTGAGCTTCTGGCGGCCGACGTCGCCTTCCTGCTGGAGGCGGCTGAGCGCCGGGCACGACCGCCGTCATGAGCTGGAAGATGATCTGGGCGCTGATGTACGGCATGATGCCGAGCGCGCAGACGGCGCCCTTCACGAGCGCACCGCCGGTGAACATGTTGTACAGGCCGACGAGCGCGCCGCCACCGGTCGCCGTCTGGTCGGCGAAGAACCGCTGCAGCGGGTGCGGATCGACGCCCGGAAGCGGAATGTGCGCACCGACGCGCGCAATGAACAGCAGCGCCAGTGTGTAGAAGATGCGCGAGCGCAGCTCGGGAATCTTCAGGGAATTCGTGAAGGCGGAGAACATGGGGATTTTCGGATTTCGATTCCCGATCCTCGATTCGTCAAACCCGATTCAGGCGGCACCCGAACCGAGGATCCCAAATCGAAAATCGACGATCTGCCGTCACGCGGTCAGCGCCTGGCCGCCGGCCTTTTCGATCTTCGCCTTCGCGGAAGCCGGAGAATTTCGCCGCCGTCACCTTGAGGGCGCGGGTGATTTCACCGTCCCCGAGGACCTTGACGCTCGTCTCGCCGCCGCGGATCAGCCCGGCCGGGCCGCCAGCACCTCGGCATCGATCTCCGTCACCGCTGCGTCGAGGTTCGCCAGATCGCGCAGGTTGAGCACGGCGATCTCCGTCCGGAAATTGTAGTTGTTGAAGCCGCGGTGCGGCAAGCTTGCGGTAGAGCGGCATCTGGCCGCCTTCGAAACCCGGGGCGGATGCTGCCGCCGGAGCGGGCGGTCTGGCCCTTGCCGCCGCGGCCGCTGGTCTTGCCGTGGCCGCTGCCTTCGCCGCAGCCGACGCGCTTCTTCCGGTGCACGGCACCGGCGACGTTTTTCATTTCATGGAGTTTCATGGTGTCCTCGGGAGGGCGCCCCGATCCGCGACGCGCGAAAAGGGACTCGGATTTGGTTGAGAAGTGAAGGTGGCGGAAGTCCGCCGGGACGCCGCTCGCGCCTGGCGGCCGACGTCATTTCGCCGGAGTTCGACTCGGATCGGAAGGCAGGGGCGATTTCGGCGGCGGACGGGCGCGAACCCGGCCGCATGCCGTGAATCTCAGCTGGTCGCGTTTCTGGAGCGGAGCGCCGTGATGTCCTCCGACAGCCGCAGCTGCAGCAGCCGTTGAGCGTCGCATTGCACGACGGCGATGTGATTGTTCGAGCCCATCGACTTGGTGAGCACGTTCTTGACGCCCGCCGCCTCGAGCACCGCGCGGACGCCGCCGCCGGCGATCAGGCCGGTGCCGGGCGAAGCGGGCTTCAGCAGCACCTTGCCGCCGTCGAACTGCGCCGAGCACGTCGTGGGGAATCGTGTCGCCCTTGAGCTTCACCAGCACCATGTGCTTGTGCGCGTGGGCGGTGCTCTTCTTGATCGCCTCCGGCACCTCGTTGGCCTTGCCGTAGCCGATGCCGATGTTGCCCTTGCCGTCGCCGACGACCGCCAGCGCGGAGAAGCTGAACCGGCGGCCGCCCTTCACCACCTTGGCGCAGCGGTTGATGAAGACGACCTTCTCGATCATCGCCGGGCCGTCGCCCTGATCGGCTTGTCGCGATTGTCGCGGCGGTTGTCGCGGCGGGGACCGCCGCCATCGCGACGCGGGCCGCGGTTGAATTGACGGGGCTGCCGCGTGGGAGCGGCTGCGGGGGTGGCCGCGGGTGCCGCCGCGGGGGCGACCGCCACTTGGGGAGCGGCGGCTTCGGTGGGGGCGGACGTGGGTTCGTTGCTCATGCGTTTCTTAGAATGGAGGCCACCTTCGCGGGCGGCGTCGGCGAATGCCTTGACCTTGCCGTGATAACGGGCGCCGCCGCGGTCGAACACGACCGAGGCGATCCCGGCGGCCTTCGCCTTGGCGGCGAAGGCGTCGCCCAGGGCCTTCGCCCCGGCGAGGTTGGCGGCGAGCTTCTGCTTGCGCAGCTCGGCGATCGAGGCTGCAGAGAAACACGAGCGTCTTGCCGGCGTCGTCGTTGATCGCCTGGGCGTAGATGTGCTTGGCGCTGAAGCGCACGCGACAGACGCGGGCGCGCGGCCGTGCCGTTGACCTTCTTGCGGATCCTCCAGCGGCGTTTCTGCAGGAGATTGGCTTTGCGAATCGTATTCATCGGATGATACCCGGAAAAATGGTTGCGAGTGCGGGAACGGACATCGCTTAGGCGACGGTCTTGCCTTCCTTGCGGCGGACGCGCTCGCCGACGATGCGGACGCCCTTGCCCTTGTAGGGCTCCGGCGGGTAGTAGCTGCGGATTTCGGCGGTCACGGCGCCCACGAGCTGCTTGTCCGCGCCCTCGACCTTGAAGCTTGGTCTGCTCGGTGACGGTGATCTTGATGCCGTCGGGAATGTCCATGAGCGAGCGGGTGCGAGTAGCCGAGCGCAAGGTCGAGCTGCTTGCCCTTGAGCGTGGCCTTGAAGCCGACGCCCTGGATTTCGAGGTCCTTCGAAAATCCCTGCGTGACGCCCGTCGGACCATGCTGGCGATGATGGAACGCGCGGTGCCGAACATCG
The DNA here is from genome assembly GCA_963705935.1 of uncultured Verrucomicrobiae bacterium. Lineage (GTDB taxonomy): Bacteria > Verrucomicrobiota > Verrucomicrobiia > Opitutales > Opitutaceae > Opitutus. The sequence goes on from OY970130.1 coordinate 3,528,275, forward strand.
CGCCGGGCGAAGCGGGTGTCCTCGGTCGGAGCGAACGTGACACTTCTTGTCGGCCAGGGTCGCGATTTCACCGCCGGAGCGAAGGTCTTTTGGACCTTGCCCTTCGGGCCCTCGACGAGGACCGTGTGGTCGGTGATGGTCGACCTTGACCTTGTCGGGAATGGGAACGGGTTGTTTGCCGATGCGGCTCATGAGAATGGCGGGTTACCAGACGTTGCAGATCAGTTCGCCACCGGCCCGCTGGCGGCGGCAGTCGGCGTCTTTCATCAACCCCTTCGAGGTCGAAACGATGCTGATGCCGAGGCCGTTGAGGACGCGGGGGATCTCCGTGTACCCGTAGTAAAGCCGGCGGCCGGGCGTCGAAACACGCGTCAGCCCGGTGATCGCCGGGGCGCCGTCGACGTACTTGAGCTTCACGACGAGCGTCTTGTGGCCGCTGGCGTCGGCCGCCTGCTGGTAGTCGGCGATGTAGCCCTCGGTTTTCAGAATCGCGGCGATCGCTCTCGCTGAGATTCGAGTGCGGCGAGGCCGCACTCGGCGAGCCGGGCCTTGCGACGCGTTGCGAATGCGGGTGAGAAAATCACTGATCGGATCGGTCATGATGGATGTTGGTGTCGGTGGAGGCGGCGCGGGTCATATCCGACGCCAGCGGGCCAAAGGGTTTACCAGGAGGATTTGGTCACGCCGGGGATCTTGCCGGCGAGCGCGAGCTCGCGGAAGGTGATGCGCGAAACGCCGAACTTGCGCGATGTAGCCGCGCGGGCGGCCGCTCAGCGAGCAGCGGTTGCGCATGCGGACGGCCGACGAGTTCTTCGGCAGCTTCTGCAGCTTCTTCTGCGCGGCGAAGAATTCCTCGTCGGTCGTGGCGGCGTTCGCGAGGGTCGCCTTCAGCTCGGCGCGCTGCTTCGCGAACTTCTGCACGAGCCGGGTACGCTTCTTGTTGCGTTGGATGGCGGAGGTCTTGGGCATGTTCGATTTTTGATTTTGGATTTTCGAGCGGTCGGGACTTTCGGGGCGGCGGATTCAATCCCGGCGCAATCGAAATTCGAAATTCCAGGTGTGGTCAGGCGGCGTGGGGTTTCGGCGTCGCGGTTTCCGTGCGGCGGAAGGGCATGCCGAGCAGCCGGAGCAGCTCGCGACCTTCGTCGTCGGTCTCGGCTGTCGTCACGATCGTGATGTCCAGCCCCATGTGCTTCTTCACGTTCTCCACCGTGATCTCCGGGAAGATCGTGTGGTCGGTGATGCCGAGGTTGTAGTTGCCTTGGCCGTCGAGCTTGATCGAGACGCCGCGAAAGTCGCGGATCGTCGGCAGCGCGACGGCGAGCAGCCGGTGCAGGAATTCCCACATCGCGTGGCCCGCGCAGCGTCACATGGCAGCCGACGACCTGTCCGGCTTCAGCTTGAAATTCGCGATCGCCTTCTTGGACTTCGCGAGCACCGGCTTCTGGCCGGCGATCATGGCCGATGTCGCGCGGGCCGCGTCGGCGATCTGGTTCTTGTCGGCCTCCGCGTCGATGCCGGTGTTGATGTTGATCTTCGTCAGCTTCGGCACCTCGTGCCTGTTCTTGTAGCCGCGGGTCTTGACGAGCTCGGGCACGACATGCTCGAGGTAGAGTTTCTTGAGAGAGGGAACGTAGCTCATGTTCGGGGCGGCCGGGTTATCGAACCGGGCGCGATGGAGTGGGATGTCGGGGAAGATTGGGTCCGGGAGGATCGGAGGAAGGTTGGCCCGGATTCGCTCAGGCCGCCGGCGTCGCCGCCACGGTGTCCTTCTTGCGCTTGCTGGCGTCGAAGGTCGCCTTGAGCATCAGGTTGCTGACGTGGACCGAGCCCTCCCGCTCGGCGATCGTGCCCTGGGGATGCTCCTGGGATTTCTTGAGGTGGCGCTTGATCATGGCAACGCCCTCGACCCGCGCGCGGCCCTTCTCCGCCAGGATCTCGAGCACCTTGCCCGACTTGCCCTTCTGGGAGCCGGCGATGACGACCACCAGGTCGCCGCGTTTGACGTGGAATTTTTGACATGTTCAGAGAACCTCCGGGGCAAGCGAGATGATCTTCATGAAGTTCTTCGCCCGCAGCTCGCGCGCGACGGGCCCGAAGATGCGGGTCCCGCGCGGATTGTTGGTCGGCGTCGATGATCACGATGGCGTTGCTGTCGAACCGCAGGTAACTGCCGTCCGCCCGCCGCACCGGCGACTTCGTGCGCACGACGACGGCCTTGTGGACCTCGCCTTTCTTCACGGTGGCCTCGGTGGTGCTTTGCTTGATGTGAACGGTGATGATGTCGCCGACGCCGGCGGTGTCGGTGTTCTGGCCCTTGCGGGAAATCATGGCCGCCTTGCGGGCGCCGGTGTTGTCGGCGACGTCGAGAATGGAGCGCAGTTGGATCATGACGGCCTCCTGTGGTTGGGCGTGGTTGAAGGTTCAGAGCTGGGGAGCCGGCGTCGCCGCGCGTCCCGGTGGGCAGGGTGGTCTTGGTCGGCACCTGCGCGGCCACGTCGGTCTCGGTGATCGCCACGGCATCGGTGGTGACCGCGTGCTCGACGACCGAGACCACGCGCCAGCGCTTCAGCCGGCTGATCGGGCGGGTCTCCATGACCTCGACCTTGTCGCCGACCTTGGTCTCGTTCTTCTCGTCGTGCACGTGCAGCACGGTCTTGCGGTTGACGACCTTGTGGTAAAGCGGGTGCGGCGTCTTGTAGGGGACAGTGACCTTCACGGACTTGTCGCCGGAGCGGCTGCGTGACGAAGCCGATGCAGGGTTTTGCGCTGGTTGCGCTGGCCGGGTGCGGGGGAGGACATCGGAATTTTCGATTTTTGATTTTGGATCTTCGATTCGCTCCGACTTTCGGGGCGGCGGCCTCAGCCGCCGCGCGAGCGAAAATCGAAAACCGAAAAACGAGGATGGTTCAGGCGGCGGTTTTCTTCTTCGAAGCCGACAGGACGGTTTCCAGACGCGCGATGTCCTTGCGGAGCGTGCGCAGTTCGTGGGTCTTCTCGACCTGGCCGGTCTGCTTGCGCAGCTTGCAGCTGCAGCAGCTGTTCGCGGAGTCTCGCGCGCTTTCGTGGGGATCTCGGCGGGGGCGAGGTCGCGGATTTCTTTCGAAGTCATGACAGTCGGTGATTGAGCGGTTAGGCGGCGGCGCCTTCGCGCACGATGAACCGGCAGCGGAACGGCAGCTTGGCGTCGGCGAGGCGGAACGCCTCCTTGGCGATGCGTGACGGGCACGCCGGCCAGTTCGAAGAGCACGGCGCCGGGCTTGATCACGGCGACGTAGTACTCGACCGGGCCCTTGCCCTGGCCCATGCGGACCTCGGCCGGCTTCTTCGTGATCGGCTTGTGCGGGAAGATGCGGATCCAGAGCTTGCCCTTGCGCTTGAGGTGCCGGGAGATCGTGACGCGAGCCGCCTCGATCTGCTGGCCGGTCATCGGTCCGCGGGTCAGCGACTGCAGGCCGTAATTCGCCGAACGCGAGCGTGTTGCCGCGCTTGGCGTTGCCGGCGCGGGAGCCCTTCTGGGATTTGCGATACTTGGTGCGGGCGGGAGCGAGAGCCATGGAGATGTTCGATTGAGGATTTTGGATTTTCGATTCGGCCGATCTTCGTCCCGGCGGCCCCGTGGGCGCTCAGTCGAAAATCGAAAATCGAAATTCTAAAAATCGCGGCGTCAGTTGTTGTCGGACTCCTTTTTGCAGATCCAGCATTTGACGCCGATCTTGCCGTACACGGTCAGGGCTTCGGAGAAGCCGTAGTCGATGTTCTCACGCAGGGTGTGCAGCGGCACGCGGCCCTTGCGCTGCCACTCGCGGCGGGCGATGTCGGCGCCGCCGAGGCGGCCGGAGCACTGGATGCGGATGCCCTCGGCCCCGAGCGTCATCGCCATCTCGACCGCCTTCTTCATCGCGCGGCGGAACGCGATCCGGCGCTCGAGCTGCAGGGCGACGTTCTCGGCCACGAGCTGGGCCTCGATCTCGGGCTTCTTCACCTCCTGGATGTCGAGCAGGATTTCCTTGCCGGTGAGCTTCGCCAGCTCCTCCTTGATCTTCTCGATTTCCTGCCCCTTGCGGCCGATGACGATGCCGGGGCGGGCGGTGTAGATCTTCACGCGGACGCGGTTGGACGCGCGCTCGATGAAGATGCGCGGCACCGAGGCCTGCTTCAATTTTTCCATCAGCTTGGCGCGGATGATCTGGTCTTCCTCGAGCAGCTTCGGAAAGTCCTTCTTGGTCGCGTACCAGCGGGACTGCCAGTTGCGGCGGACGGCGAGGCGGAAGCCGATGGGATTGGTTTTTTGGCCCATGGTGGTAGGATCAGTTGGAGTTGCCGTCGGAAAGGACGATGCGGATGTGCGACATCTTCTTGCGGCGCGGCATCGCGGTGCCCCGCGCGCCGGCCTTGAAACGCTTCAGCACCGGACCGTTTTCGATCAGCGCGAGCTTCACCGTCAGGCTGTCGGCCGAAAGGTTGTTGTTGTTCTCGGCGTTCGCGATCGCGCTCTTCAGCGTCTTGGCGATCAGGCGCGCGGACTTGCGCGGGATGAGTGTCAGATAGTCGACGGCTTCCGCGGCCTTGCGGCCTTGGATGATCCGCGCGACTTCGCGCATCTTTTTCGGTGACATGCGCGCGTAGCGGGTGAGGGCTTGAACTTCCATGGATTTGAGGGGGACTCCGGCGGCGGGGAGACGTCGGCGGCAGCGGTTCGTCGGGACGATTCGCCCTGCCCTTTTGTTGGATCAGTTTGGTGGTTGGATGGCGTTGGGTTCGCGAGGCGGTCCGCGCGGGCCGGCGTCAGATCTCCTTGCGGGTCATGCCGCCGTGCGCCTTGAAGATGCGCGTCAGCGCGAACTCGCCGAGCTTGTGCCCGACCATGTTCTCGGTGACGTACACGGCGATGAACGCCTTGCCGTTGTGCACGCTGAACGTGTGCCCGACGAAATCGGGGGTGATGGTCGAGCGGCGGGACCAGGTCTGGATCGGCTTCTTGACGCGCCCGACTTGGTCGCCTTCTCGATTTTCTCGAGCAGGTGATAGTCGACGAAGAAGCCTTTTTTGATGGAACGTGCCATGGTGGTGCGGGAAGGAGGGGGTTACTTCTGGCCGCGCGGCTTGCGACCGTTGTGGTGGACGATGATCTGCGCTGTTCGACAGCTTCGAACGCCGCCGGGTCGGGAAGCCCTTGGCGAGCTGGCCCCACGGGGAAACGAGCTGCTGGCGGCCGCCGCCGCCCTTGGATTTGCCCTGGCCGCCGCCGTTGGGGTGGTCGACCGGGTTCATCGCCATGCCGCGCACGGTGGGCCGGACGCCGAGCCAGCGCTTGCGGCCGGCCTTGCCGAGCGACTGCTGGTTGTGATCGCCGTTGCCGACCTCGCCGATGGTGGCGCGGCATTTCGGGTTGACGAGCCGCAGCTCGCCGGAGGGCATCTTCAGCGTGCGCCTGTCCGTTTTCGAGCGCCACGAGCTCGAGGCCGGCGCCGGCGGAGCGCGCCATCTGCGCGCCGCGGCCGGGCACCAGCTCGACGGCGTGCAGCCGCGTGGCCGGCGGGATGATCGCCAGCGGGAAATTGTTGCCGACGTTGAAGTCGTTCGTCGTCGCCTTGTCCGAGGCGACGATCGTGTCGCCGACCTTCAGGCCCTTCGGCGCGAGGATGTAGCGTTTCTCACCGTTGGCGTAGGCCACCAGCGCCAGGTTCGCGGAGCGGTTCGGATCGTATTCGATCGCCTGGACCTTGCGCCGGCATGGTCGAGCAGGTCGCGCTTGAAATCGACGATCCGGTACAGCTGCTTGTGGCCGCCGCCGCGATGGCGCGAGGTGATGCGACCGTAGACGTTGCGGCCGCCGCTCTTGTTCTTGGACTCGGTGAGACCGCGCTCGGGACGCTTCTTCGTCAGGCCCTCGGGCTTGTTCAGCGAGGTGAAGCGGCCGGACGGCGTGAGCGGACGAAAGGAATGGATGGCCATGGTTGATTCTCCGGTTGGGCGAACGCGCTCAGACGAGCTCGATCTTGTCGCCGGCTTTCAGCGTCACGATCGCCTTCTTGTAGTCGGAGCCGACACTGGGGCGGCCCGTGCGGCTCTTCTTGTTCTTGCCGCGGTAATTCTGGACGTTCACGCGCCGCACGGTGACCTTGAACGCCTGCTCGACCGCGGCGGCGATCGCGTGCTTGGTCGTGCCCTTGAACACCTCGAAGGTGTATTGGCCCAGCTCGGACGAGAGCTTGTTCGACTTCTCCGAGAGGCGGACGAGTTTGAGCACCTTGTCGGGTTGCATCAGTTCTTTCCTCCGTTGACGCGGGCGATGATCGCCTCGAGCGCCTTCGTGCTGACGATGATCTTGCTGTACTGGGCGAGATCGAGGGTGTTGAGCCTGGCAGCCTCCTGCAGGGCGACCCGCTCGATGTTGCGCGAGGCCCGCGCGGTCTCCATCGAGAACGGCGCGTCGACGAGCAGCACGCGGCCCTTCGGCGCGATGCGGCCGACGAGCGTGCTGATCTGCTTGGTCTTTTTCGCGTTCACGTCGAACGCCTCGATCACGGCGACTTCGCCGGCGGTCGCGCGGTCGAACAGGGCGCGGCTGAAGGCGAGCTGCCGCACCTTCGCGTTGATCTTCTTCGAGTAGTCGCGGGGCTTCGGGCCGAAGACGACGCCGCCCCCGCCCCACAGCGGTGAGCGGGACGAGCCGGCGCGGGCGCGGCCGGTGCCCTTCTGGCGCCACGGCTTCTTGCCGCCGCCGCGGACCTCGCCGCGGGTCTTGGTCGAATGCGTGCCCTGGCGGTTGTTGGCGTTGATCGCGACGATCACTTCCTTGACCGCCTGCAGGCCCTTGTCGCCCTCGAAGGTCGGCAGGCCGCGAAGTCCTGTTCGCTGCTCTGCGTCGCCGTCGGAATTGAAAACGGTGAGTTTCATGGTCTGGGTTGCTTCCGGCTCAGGCCTGGACGGCCTTCGGCTGGCCCTTGATCGCAGAGCGGACGATCACGTCGTCGCCATTCGCGCCGGGGATCGCGCCCTTCACGAGGATCAGGTTCTTGTCGGCGATGATTTTCACGACGCGCAGGTTCTGCACCGTGCGCTGCTCGCTGCCCATGTGCCCGGGCATCGACTGGTTCTTCCAGGAGCGGCCGGGCGTCTGGCGCATGCCGATCGAACCGATGCGGCGGTGGAACATCGAGCCGTGGGCCGCGGGACCGCCGCCGACGCGGAAGCGCTTCACCACGCCCTGAAAGCCCTTGCCCTTCGTGATCCCGATCACGTCGACGAGCTGGCCTTCGGCGAAGGCGGTGACGTTCACGACGTCGCCCACCTTCAGCGTCGGCGCATCGGTCAGGCGAACCTCGCCGAGGACACGCGGAGCGGCCTCAAGGCCGGCTTTCTTCGCGTGGCCGATTTCGCCCGCGGCGGTGTTCTTGGCCTTCTTCTGCGAGAAGCCGATCTGGACGGCGTTGTAGCCGTCGGTTTCCACGGTCTTCACTTGCACGACCGCGCAGGGGCCGGCTTCGACCACGGTGACGGGGACCAGGACGTTTTGGGCGTCGTAGACCTGCGTCATGCCGATCTTCTTACCGAAAAGCGATGAGATCATAGGCTAAGCGGTAGGTGGAGGGTTCCGTTTTCAGGACCTACATTAGCGAGGGGCCCGGCGGTCCCGCGGGGCGGGACACAGGCAACTGGCTAACTGTAGAGGAGTCCCGGGCGCGGTTAAACGTTGATGGTGATGTCGACGCCCGAGGGCAGGTTGAGCTTCTTGAGTTCGTCCACCGTCTGCGCGGTGGGCTCGATGATGTCGATGAGGCGCTTGTGCGTGCGCGTCTCGAACTGCTCCATCGACTTCTTGTCGACGTGCGGCGAACGGTTGACCGAAAGCTTCTCGATGCGGGTCGGCAGCGGAATCGGGCCGGAGACGCGCGCGCCGGAGCGCTTGGCGGTCTCGACGATCTCCAGTGCCGACTGATCGATGACGCGATAGTCGAAGCCCTGGAGTTTGATGCGAATGCGTTGGCCTTTCATGGAGGCAAAGAACGGGGTTAGGTGCGGGCCGGAGCTTTCGAGGAGGTCTCGACGATCTTCGTGAGCGAGGAGTTTGGCACCTGCTCGAAGTGCGACGGCGTGATGGAAGCGCTGGCGCGGCCCTTCGACAGCGAGCGGATGTCGGTGACGTAGCCGAACAGAGTCTCGAGCGGGACGTGGGCCGCGATGATGCAGGCGCCGGTCTTGTTCTCCATGCCGCGGATCGTGCCGCGGCGGCGGTTGATGTCGCCCATCAGGTCGCCCTGGTATTCCTCGGGCGTGGTGACTTCGACGCCCATGATCGGCTCGAGCAGGATCGGGTTCGGCCTTCTTCATCGCGTCCTTGAACGCGAAGATGCCGGCCATCTTGAACGCGAGCTCGGAGGAGTCGACCTCGTGGAAGCGAACCGTCGACGATGCGAACGATGACGTCCACCACCGGATAGCCGGCGACCACGCCATTGTTCGCGCCCTCCAGGATGCCTTCGATGGACGGCTTGATGAATTCCTTCGGAATCGTGCCGCCGACGATCTCGTTGATGACCTCGATGCCCTTGCCCTTCTCGTTGGGCTCGAGCTTGACCACGACGTGGCCGTACTGGCCCTTGCCGCCGGACTGGCGGATGAACTTGCCCTCGCCATCGGCCGGCCGTGGTGACCGTCTCGCGGTAGGCGATCTGCGGCTTGCCGGCGGTGGCCTCGACCTTGAACTCGCGCTTCATCCGGTCGCGGATGATGTCGAGGTGGAGCTCGCCCATGCCGGCGAGGATGATCTGGCCGGTGTCGACGTCGGTCTTGACGCGAAGGGTCGGATCCTCGGCCACGAGACGCTGGAGGCGCCATGCCCATCTTCTCCTGGTCGGCCTTGGAATTCGGCTCGATCGACATCGAGATGACGGGCTCGGGGAATGACGGCGGCTCGAGGCGGATGTCGAAATCCTCGTCGCAAAGCGTGTCGCCGGTGATGACATCCTTGATGCCGACCAGCGGCGCAGATGTCGCCCGAGTAGGCGACGTCGATCTCCTCGCGGTCGATCGCCCGCATCAGCACGAGGCGGGAGACGCGCTCGGTGCGGCGCGTCCGCGGATTGTAGAGCGACATGCCCTTCTTCAGCTGTCCCGGTGTAGACGCGGTAGAACACGAGCTTGCCGACAAACGGGTCGGTCCAGAGCTTGAACGCGAGACCCGGCCAGCTTGCCGCTTGTCGTCGACCGTCGGCCTCGATCGGCTTGCCGTCGCTGTCCTGGCCCTGCATCGGCGGGACGTCGATCGGGGCTCGGCAGGTAATTGACGACGCAGTCGAGCAGGCGCTGGACGCCCTTCTTCTTGAAGGCCGAGCCGGGGATCACGCCCGTGAACTGCAGCGAGATGGTCGCCTTGCGGATGCCGAGCATCAGCTCGTCGACCGAGATCTCCTCGCCACCGAGGTACTTCTCGGCGATGACGTCGTCGAAATCGGAGACCGCCTCGATCAGCTTGTCGCGGTACTCCTTCGCCTGGGCGGCATGCTCCGCCGGGATCGGCGACGTGACGGGATTCAGCCCGAGCGGGTCCTGCGTCTCGTCGAAAATGTAGGCGATCATCTGCACGAGATCGATCAGCCCGCTGAAGTTCTCCTCGCTTGCCGATCGGCAGGAAGAGCGGCATGGGCGTTGGCCTTGAGCTTCTCGCGCATCTCGCTCGACCGCGCGGTAGAAATCGGCTCCCGTCGCGGTCCATCTTGTTGATGAACGCGATCCGCGGCACGTGGTACTTGTTGGCCTGGCGCCAGACGGTCTCGGACTGCGGCTGCACCCCGGCGACGGCGCAGAACACGGCGACGGCGCCGTCGAGCACGCGCAGCGAGCGCTCCACCTCGGCCGTGAAGTCCACGTGCCCGGGAGTGTCGATGATGTTGATGCGCTGCTTGATTCCCTTCCACGGGCCGCACGAGGCGTTCCAGGCGCAGGAGATGGCGGCGGCGGTGATCGTGATCCCGCGCTCGCGCTCCTGCTCCATCCAGTCGGTCACGGTCGTGCCTTCATGGACCTCGCCCATCTTGTGCACGGCGCCCGAGTAGAACAGGATGCGCTCGGTCGTGGTGGTCTTGCCGGCATCGATATGCGCGGCGATACCGATGTTACGCGTCCATTCGAGCGGGAACGGACGGTCCTTGGCGTTGGCCGGGGAAATCTTCGCCTTGTCGGTGACGACAGTTATGGCAGGTGCGGCAATGGCGGACATGAGCAACGGACGCCGGACTGGTTACCAGCGGAGGTGGGCAAAGGCGCGGTTGGCCTGGGCCATCTTGTGGGTGTCTTCCTTCTTCTTCACGACCGATGCCCGTGTTGTTGTAGGCGTCGATGATCTCGGCCGCGAGGGCGTCGCGCATCGGCATGCCCTTGCGGCTGCCGGCGGCGTCGACGATCCAGCGGAGGGCAAGGCTCTCCTGGCGTTCGAAGGAAATTTCAATCGGGCACCTGGTAGGTGGCGCCGCCGACGCGGCGGCTCTTCACTTCCAGGCGGGGACGGGCGTTTTCGAGCGCGCCCAGCAGGAGGTCCACCGGGTCGCCCTTTTCGAGCTTCTCGGACACCTTCTCGAACGCGCCGTACACGATGCGCTGGGCAAGGTTCTTCTTGCCGCTCTTCATGATGACATTGACCAGGTGCGCGACCAGCGGGCTCTTGTAGCGGATATCCGGCGCGGCGTTGCGTTTTTCAGCTCGGTGACGGCGTGACATGACGAAATTCTTGGTGGAGAGAGGCGGTTACTTGGCGGCCTTCGGGCGCTTGACGCCGTACTTCGAGCGGGTGCGGCGGCGCTTCTCGACGCCGGTCGCGTCGAGGGTGCCGCGAACGATGTGGTAGCGGACGCCGGGAAGATCCTTCACGCGGCCACCGCGCACGAGCACGATCGAGTGCTCCTGCAGGTTGTGGCCCTCGTCCGGGATGTAGGAAATCACCTCGTTGCCGTTCGTCAGCCGCACTTTCGCCACCTTGCGGATCGCCGAGTTCGGCTTCTTCGGGGTGCGGGTCATGACCTGGACGCAGACGCCACGGCGGAACGGATTGCCGTCCAACGCCGGGCGACTTCGACTTGGTGCGCATCTTCCGGCGGCCCTTGCGCACGAGTTGATTGATGGTCGGCATACGAGTGTTGAGAGTGAGAATTGAAGAAAAGAGGAAAACCCTACCGGGACAGAAAACCTCGGCAAGAACTTTTTGGCGAAAATGAGCTCCGTCGCAAAAACACGGGATTCGAGCCCCGGTTTGCGAAGAGAAAGCGTTCTTCAGACGGCCCTGAAAACGCGCGAGAAGAAGAGGAAGGTTAGAAAGTTGTGTGGCGCCGGTTGAACACAAGCGAATTCGCCCGGCCGGTCCGGCTTCGCCAAAAAAAAATCGCCCGGCTTTGGGCCGGGCGATAAACCACACGGAGCTAGGCTCTACATGTGATTTTGGCGGGAGGAATTGCGAGCGTTGGAGAAAGCCCGTGGGCTGACAAGCGTTTTTTGACGAGATTTTTTCGTTCCTCCCAAGGGGAATGCCCGCCTCGGTCAGCCGCGACATCGAGCGCGCGACCTTTGCTGGCCGCCGCACCCCCGGCAGCTCGAACATTGCGCGAGGCTCCGGGCCCGGCACGGTTGGCCGGAAGCTGGCGCGCCGCCCCGCGGCGCTCTGGTTCGTTCTTCTGGCAGCGTTCCGCTCTCGGTTGGGCGGTGCATACGCGCCACGCGTGGGAGGATTACTACATCACCTGCCGCGCGGCCCGGAACCTCGCGACCGGAAACGGACTGACTTTCACCGTCGGCGAGCGCATCCACTCGTTCACCTCCCCGCTGGGCGTGCTTTGGCCGGCCCTCGCCAGTCTGATGACCGGCAATCGGTCCGGCGTCGCTGCGCGCTGGATCTTCCGAGCCATGAGCATCGCGGCGTACGCGGGCGCCGGCGAACCGCTCGGCTACATTGGTTACACCTCCAACCTGAAGATGCTCGCCTATCCGGGCCTGAGCTCGGCCGAGGTGGTGGCGGCCCGCCGCCGGATGCCGCCCACCGGTTTCCCGGCTTGTTGGGCGGATTTGATCCGCTATCTCGGGCCGACCTGGCTGGTACTACGGAGTCACGAGGTGGCGGCCATCCGGCAAAGCGCACCGGAACTGCTCGACCGGCCATACCGGCTGGCCCGCGTATTCGACGTGAGGAGTCAGGTGGCGGCGGTGCCGCACCTCGAGGGCCGCGGCTATCTGCTCTACGATGCCTATTTCGAGGTGTATCACCGCGTGCGCGGCGGGGAGCACGATACGGTCGAACGCCGGCTCCTCGCCGAGGATTTTCGGGTTCGGGAGTCGTATGCGGGACGTCCCTACGACGAACAGTCGGAGCTGTTCTGCCACGCCCCGTCACGGCTGGTGCTCGAGGTGGGCGCAGGCGCCCGGCGACTGACGGGCGGGTTTGGCTTTCGCGCCGGCGCGTACGCCGACCGCACTCGCGCCATCGACGGCGCGGAGTTCATCGTGAACTGGCGGGAGGGCGGAGTCGTCCGCCCGCTGTTCCGGCCGCGCGACGTCCCGGCGAACCGGGGCTTGTCCGCCGCTGACGGTCGAGCTGCCCCACGACCGCGCCGGCAGCACTGAACTTCTGATCACCCCGGGGCCGGCGGGCAGCAACGCCTTCGACTGGACATACTGGTCGCGCCTGAGCGTCGCGTCCGCGGCGCCGTGACCGGAACGCCCGCGGCGGAGCGGTGAAGCCCCCCGGGGAGGGGCGGCGGGCGCACGCACCCGCTGGAGCGCGCCGATCGGAGACAGGAAAAAGCCGCGGACGAATTCGTCCGCGGCTTTGAAGTTACGGGAGGGAACGCGACGCTCAGCTCGCCTCGGAGGCGGGCTGCGGCTGGGACTGCTCCGCCTCGGACGGCAGCTCGGCACCGAACGGCAGCGTGATCTTGAGCTGCTTGTAGCGCGGCAGGCCGGTGCCCGCCGGAATCAAATGGCCCATGATCACGTTTTCCTTGAAGCCCTTCAGCATGTCGACCTTCCCGAGCGTCGACGCGTCGGTGAGGACGCGCGTGGTCTCCTGGAAGCTCGCCGCCGAGATGAAGCTCTCGGTCTCGAGCGAGGCCTTGGTGATGCCGAGCAGGATCGGCTCGGCCTCAGCGGGCTTGCCGCCCGCCTCCTCGATGCGCTTGTTTTCCGCGAGGAACTGCGCGCGATCGACCTGCTCGCCCCAGAAGTTTTCCGTGTCGCCCGGATCGGTGATCCGGACCTTGCGGAGCATCTGGCGGATGATGATCTCAATGTGCTTGTCGTTGATGTCGACACCCTGCAGGCGGTAGACCTCCTGCACCTGGCGAAATCAGGAAGTCGTAGAGCGCGCTCGGCCCGAGGATCTCCAGGATTTCGTGCGGGTCGGCGGCGCCCTCGGTGAGGTGCTGGCCCTTGTGGACCACGTCGCCCGGCTGCACGATGATGTGCTTGCCGGTGGGAATCAGATGCTCCTCCTCCTGCGAGGTCTCCTCGTTCTTGACGACCAGCTTGCGCTTGCCGCGCACGGTGCCCTCGAACGAGACGATGCCGTCGATCCGGGACATCTCTGCAGCGTCCTTCGGCCGGCGGGCCTCGAACAGCTCGGCGACGCGCGGGAGACCGCCCGTGATGTCCTTGGTCTTCGAAGCCTGGCGCGGCGTCTTGGCGAGCAACGCGCCTGGCTGGATGATGTCGGCCTCGTTGACCGCGATCTGCGCCCCGACCGGGATCGAGTACGCCGCGAGCGGTTTGTTCTTCGCGTCGCGCACCTCGATCTGCGGATTCAGGTCCTCCTTGTGCTCGATCACGACGGTCGCGATGCGGCCCGACGATTCGTCGAGTTCGCGCTTCACGGTGACGCCGGGGATCATGTCCTTGAACACCAGATTGCCGCCCTTTTCGGACAGCACCGGGATGTTGTAGGGATCCCACTGCGCGAGCACCGCGCCCTTCTCGATGTTTTCGCCGTCGCCGACATGCAGGAAGGAGCCGACCACGATGTTGTACGTCTCGAGCTCGTGCTCCTCGGCGTCGATGATCTGGATCGTGCCGGTTTTGTTGAGCACGATCGCGGCGCCATCGGCCGTCGCCACGAGACGCAGCCCGCGGTAGCGGACCTTGCCGCTGGCGCGGACGCGGATTTCCGGGGTCTTGAAGCCGCTGGAGGCCACGCCGCCGATGTGGAACGTCCGCATCGTCAGCTGCGTGCCGGGCTCGCCGATCGACTGGGCGGCGATGATGCCGACCGAGTCGCCGATCTTCGCCACCCGGTTGGTGGCCGGATTGATGCCGTAGCTCTTGGCGTCGATGCCGTGCTGGGCGGTCGACGTGAGCGGAGACATGACCTTGACGCGCTCGATGCCGACCTCGTCGATCTTCGAGGCGCGTCTCCTCGGTGATCAACTCGCCCGACCCGATCAGCTTTTCCGCCGGATTCAGCGGGTTGAAGACGTCGTCGGTCGAGAAGCGGCCGACGATGCGCTCACGGAGGCTCGACGATCTCGTCGTCACCTTCGAAGATCGCCTTCTTCCACACGCCGTCGCGTGCGCCGCAGTCGTCCTCGGCAATGATGACGTCCATGGCCACGTCGCAGAGCTTGCGGGTCAGGTAGCCGGCGTCGGCGGTCTTCAGCGCGGTGTCGGCGAGACCCTTGCGGGCGCCGTGGGTCGAGATGAAGTATTCCAGCACCGTCAGGCCTTCGCGGAACGAGGACAGGATTGGACGCTCGATGATTTCGCCGGACGGCTTGGCCATCAGGCCGCGCGTGCCGCAGAGCTGGCGGACCTGCTGTTTGTTGCCGCGGGCGCCCGAGTCCATCATGATGTAGACCGGGTTCACCTCGGGGCTGCCCTCGTTGCTTTCCAGCTTGGCGAAGACCTCCTTGGCGATGCGGTCGGTCGTGCCGGTCCAGAGATCGATGACCTTGTTCTTCCGCTCGCCCTCCGTGATGATGCCCTTGTTGAACTGGGCCTCGACCTCGGCGATCTTTTTGCCGGGTTTCGGCGACGATATCCTTCTTCGATTCGGGAATGATCATGTCGTCGATCCCGATCGAGATGCCGGCCTGGATGGCGGTCGTGAACCCGAGTTCCTTCAGGCGGTCGAGCGTCTCGACGGTGACCAGGTTGCCGACAATCTTGTACGTGTTCAGGATCAGGTCGCCGAGCTTGGCTTCGGGCACCGGGAAGTTCACGAAGCCGAGACCGCGCGGGCCAGATCTGGTTGAAGATCACGCGGCCGACGGTCGTGCGGAGGACCTTCTTGTCCTTGTTGCCGTAAACGGTGTCCCGGTTGAAGTCCGGATTCGGAATGTCGACCCAGTCGTGCATCTTGCGGATCGCGCCGTCGAGCACTTGGCGTACAGGACCTCCTGCAGGCCCGCCATGAGCGGGCACGCGCTCGCCCTTGGCGGGCTTCTTGCGCGGCTCGATCGTCAGGTAATACGCGCCCAGCACGATGTCCTGCGACGGCGTGAGGATCGGCTTGCCCGACGAGGGCGAGAAGATGTTCGACGTCGCCATCATGAGGAGCTTGCACTCCATGATCGCCTCGAGCGACAGCGGCACGTGCACGGCCATCTGGTCGCCGTCGAAGTCCGCGTTGTACGCGGTGCAGACGAGCGGGTGGACGCGGATGGCCTCGCCCTCGATCAGGACCGGCTCGAACGCCTGGATGGACAGGCGGTGGAGCGTCGGCGCGCGGTTGAGCAGCACCGGATGGCCCTTGGTGACCTCCTCGAGGATGTCCCAGACCTCCGGCGACTTCTTCTCGATCATCTTGCGGGCGCCGCGCACGGTGTGCACGAAGCCGAGTTCCTTCAGTCGGCGGATGATGAACGGCTCGAAGAGCACGAGCGCCATCTTCTTCGGCAGGCCGCACTGGTGCAGCTTCAGCTCCGGACCGATGACGATGACGGAACGGCCGGAGTAGTCGACGCGCTTGCCGAGCAGGTTCTGGCGGAAGCGGCCCTGCTTGCCCTTCAGCATGTCGGAAAGCGATTTCAGCGGGCGGTTGCCGGCACCGGTGACAGGACGGCCGTGGCGACCGTTGTCGAAGAGCGCGTCCACCGCCTCCTGCAGCATCCGCTTTTCGTTGTGGATGATGACGTCGGGCGTCTTCAACTGCATCAGGTTCCGCAGACGGTTGTTGCGGTTGATGACGCGGCGGTAGAGGTCGTTGAGATCGGAGGTCGCGAAGCGGCCGCCTTCCAGCGGAACCAGCGGGCGCAGGTCCGGCGGGATGACGGGCAGCACCTCGAGCACCATCCACTCCGGACGGGACCTCGAATGGATGAAGCCCTGGATGACCTTCAGGCGCTTCGAGAGCTTTTTCTTGATCTGCTTCGACTTGGTCGCGCGCATCTGCTCGTGCAGCTCGGCGACGGTCGCCTCGAGGTCGATCTTGCACCAGCGCATCGCGGACGGCTTCCGCGCCCATCTTGGCGACGAAGGAGTCGTCACCGTACTCGTCGAGCGCCTGGCGGTATTCGGTGTCGGTCAGGAGCTGGTGCGGCTCGAGCGGGGTCTTGCCCGGATCGACCACCATGTAGTTCTCGTAGTAGATCACGCGCTCGAGCGAGCGGGCGGTCATGTCGAGAAGCAGGCCGAGGCGGCTCGGCATGCTCTTGAGGAACCAGATGTGCGCCACCGGCACGGCCAGCTCGATGTGGCCCATCCGCTCGCGGCGGACGCGCGCGATCGTCACCTCGACGCCGCAGCGGTCGCAGACGACGTCCTTGTACTTGATGCGCTTGTATTTCCCGCAGGCGCACTCGTAGTCGCGCACCGGGCCGAAGATCTTCTGGCAGAAGAGGCCGCCCGGCTCGGGCTTGAAGGTGCGGTAGTTGATCGTCTCGGGATTCTTGACCTCGCCCTTCGACCACTTGCGGATCGTCTCGGGGGAGGCGACGGTGATCGAGACGCAGTCGAACGCGCTCTCCTCGACGCCAAGGGCGTTGCGAGTGTCCTCGCGGGCGGAAGACGCGGCGACTTCTGTGGGTTGAATGCTCATTTCGTTGGTCCGTTGTTTTTGTGAAAGGAAGGGGCGCGGGCCGGCACTCAGGTGCCGAAGCCGAGCGCGTCGCGCTTGTTGAGCTTGATGTCGAGGCCGAGGGACTGGATTTCCTTGATCAGGACGTTGAAGGATTCCGGCGTGCCGGCCTGCAGCGTGTTGTCGCCCTTGACGAGCGACTCGTAGATCTTGGTGCGCCCCTGCACGTCGTCGGACTTGACGGTGAGGAGTTCCTGGAGGGTGTGCGCCGCGCCGTAGGCCTCGAGCGCCCAGACTTCCATTTCGCCGAAGCGCTGGCCGCCGTACTGCGCCTTGCCGCCCAGCGGCTGCTGGGTGACGAGCGAGTAAGGGCCGACCGCGCGGGCGTGGATCTTGTGCGACACGAGGTGATTCAGCTTCATCATGTAGATGTAGCCGACGACGACCTCCTGATCGAGTTTCTCGCCGGTGCGCCCGTCGCAGCAGCGGGCTCTTGCCCGAGGACGGCAGCTTGGCCTCCTTCAGGTATTCGCGGACGCTGCTTTTCCGGAATCCCGTCGAACACCGGGGTCGCGACCTTGATGCCGAGCTTCTTGCAGGCCCAGCCGAGGTGGGTTTCGAGCACCTGTCCCACGTTCATGCGCGAAGGCACGCCCAGCGGGTTCAGGCAGATCTCGACCGGGGTGCCGTCCGGGCAGGAACGGCATGTCTTCCTCGGGCACGATCTTCGCGACGACGCCCTTGTTGCCGTGGCGGCCGGCCATCTTGTCGCCGACCTCGAGCTTCTGCTTGGTCGCGATGTAGACCTTGACCTGCTTGATCGCGCCGTCGCCGGCGTCGTCTCCGGACTCGATGCGCGCCGATCTTGCGCTCGCGGTCGCTCTCGAGCTCGTCGAACTTCGTCTGGTACGAGCCGATGATCTCCATGATCTTGATCCGGACCGGGGACGGGTCGATCTGGACGTGCTTGGAGACGGCCGCGAGCTTGCGCAGGAGCGTCTTCGTGATCTTGCGGTTGGCCGGGATGATGATCTCGCTCGACTCGCCGTTGATGACGTCGAGGGGGATCTTCTCGCCGAGGAGGATGTTGGAGAGCGCCTCGGTCAGCCCCTCGCGGAGCTTGTCCATCTGCGTCTTGTACTCCTCCTGGATCTGCTTGACCTGGCGGCGGCGATCCGAGGGAGAGAGCTTCTCCTGCTCGTTGTCGATGCGCGACGAAACCTTCACGTCCATGACGATGCCGGTGACGCCGGACGGGACGACGAGCGAGGTGTCCTTCACGTCCGCGGCCTTTTCGCCGAAGATCGCGCGCAGGAGCTTCTCCTCGGGCGCGAGTTCGGTCTCGGACTTCGGGCGTGATCTTGCCGACGAGGATGTCGCCGGGCTTGACCTCGGCGCCGATGCGGATGACGCCGTTGTGGTCGAGGTTCTTCAGCGCCTCCTCGCCGACGTTCGGGATGTCCCGCGTGATTTCCTCGGGCCCGAGCTTCGTGTCGCGGGCGGTGACCTCGAATTCCTGGATGTGGATCGAGGTGAAGATGTCCTCGCTTGAGGACCTTCTCGGAGATGAGGATGGCGTCCTCGAAGTTGTAGCCGTTCCACGGCATGAACGCGACGAGCACGTTGCGGCCGAGGGCCATCTCGCCCTGGTCGGTCGAGGGGCCGTCGGCGATGATCTGGCCGGCCTTCACCTTCTGGCCCGCTTGACGATCGGCTTCTGGTTGAAGCAGGTGCCGGCGTTCGAGCGCATGAACTTGCGCAGCTCGTAGACGTAGCACGCCGTTCTTCGGGTCCGTGCTTCGAGGCGCGCGGGCAGCTCGCCGTCGCTTGCGTGATGACGATGCGCTTCGCGTCGACCGAGGCGACAACACCCGCCTCCTCGGCGACGACGACGATCTTCGAGTCGCGCGCGACGCGCTCCTCGATGCCGGTGCCGACGAACGGCGCCTCAGCCTGGAGGAGCGGCACGCCCTGGCGCTGCATGTTCGAGCCCATGAGCGCGCGATTGGCGTCGTCGTGCTCGAGGAACGGAATCATGCCGGCCGCGATCGAGATGACCTGCTTCGGCGAGACGTCCATGTAGTCGACCTCGCCTGGCGATGACTTCGAGGAAGTCGCCGTCCTGGCGCACCGTGACCTTGCCGACGAAATGGCCGCTTGTCGTCGATCTCGGCGTTGGCCTGGGCGATGACCTTGCCCTCCTCCTGGTCGGCGGTGAGGTACTCGATCTTGTCCGTGGCGCGGCCGTCCTTGACCACGCGGTAGGGCGTCTCGATGAACCCGAATTCGTTGACCCGCGCGTAGGTGGAGAGCGAGTTGATCAGGCCGATGTTCGGGCCTTCCGGCGTCTCGATCGGGCAGATGCGGCCGTAGTGCGACGGATGCACGTCGCGGACTTCGAAGCCGGCGCGTTCGCGGTTGAGACCGCCCGGCCCGAGCGCGGAGAGGCGGCGCTTGTGCGTCACCTCCGCGAGCGGGTTGATCTGGTCCATGAACTGCGACAGCTGGCTGACCGCGCGAAGAAATCGCGGATGACGGTGGTCAGCGCCTTCGGGTTGATCAGCTTCTGCGGCGTGATCGAGTCGACGCTCTGGTCGTACATCGTCATGCGCTCGCGGACGAGCCGCTCGGTGCGGGCTGAGACCGACGCGGCACTGGTTGGCGAGCAGTTCGCCGACGGTACGGACGCGGCGGCTGCCCAGGTGATCGATGTCGTCGACCACGCCCTCGCCCTTCTTCAGGCGGACGAGGTACTTGGTCGCGGCGACGATGTCGGCCTGACTCGAGGATGCGCTGCTCGAGATCGACCTTCAGGCCCGAGCTTCTGGTTGACCTTGTAGCGGCCGACGCGGCCGAGGTCGTAGCGCTTCGGATCGAAGAACAGCCGCTTCAGGAGGGCCTTGGCGTTCGCCGTGGTGGGCGGTTCGCCCGGGCCGGAGCCGCTTGTAGATTTCCTTCAGCGCCTCCTCCTCGTTGCGGGTCGGGTCCTTCTTCAGCGCACGGATGAGTGCGCCCTCGTCGGCCGCGGTGTCGATGACCCGCATGCGAGCTGATGTCGTGCTTTTCGAACGTGCGGACGATCGCCTTGGTCAGCGGCTCGAAGGCCCGCGCGAGGACGACGCCCTTCTGGGCGTCGATCGCGTCCTCGACCAGCACGAGCGTGGAGACATTCTCCATGTCCAGCGCCTTCGAGACCTTCAGGTCCTTGATCTCGTAGAAGAGGTTGAGGATGTCGATGTCGCGAGCGTAGCCGATCGCGCGGAGCAGGGTCGTGATGAGGAACTTGCGGCGGCGGCGGCGGCGGTCGAGATAGACGTAGAGCAGGTCGTTGTTGTCGAACTGGACCTCGAGCCAGGTGCCGCGGTCCGGAATGATGCGGAAGCGAGTGCAGCGGCTTGCCGTTCGGGTGCGGCGTCACCTCGAAGGCGATGCCGGGCGAGCGGTGGAGCTGCGAGACGACGACGCGCTCGGCGCCGTTGATGATGAACGAGCCGCGCTCGGTCACCATCGGGATCTCGCCCATGTAGATCTCCTCGTCCTTGATGAAGTCCTCCTCGCGGAGGCGGAGCTTCACGTAGAGCGGCACCGAATAGGTGATGCCTTCGCGCAGGCACTCGATCTCGCTGTTCTTCGGATCGCCGAGCGTGTAGGAGACGTACTCGAGCGTGAGCCGCTCGTCGTAGGACTGGATCGGGAACACCTCCCGGAACACGGCCTCGAGGCCCTGCGGCTTGCGCTGCTTCTCGGGCACGCCCTTTTGCAGAAAGTCGAGATACGACGTGATCTGGATCTCGATGAGATTCGGCGGCTGGAGGACTTCGCGGAGTTTGCCGAAATTGATGCGTTCAGAAGTGGTGCGGTCGGCCATGGAGTTTCCCGTGGTTAAGAATCAGACAGTGCGCGCGTTGACGGCGGGGGCGAAACGGCGCGAAAAACAGACGAAAGAACGATTGAGAGAAAAGGCAAAGGACAGGCCGCGGCAAAGCCCGGCCTGTCCCGATGAAATCGGAAGATGTGCGAGAAAAAGCGCCAAATAGATCAGACGGTCGTCGCGAGAGGCGGAGGGCGGAACACGCCGCAGGAGGCTTCGAGCCAGACGGGCGCGGTGCCGGCGCCCCTCGCGCTGACCGACAGTGTTACTTGAGTTCGACCTTCGCGCCAGCAGCCTCGAGCTTCTTCTTGAGCTCTTCGGCCTCGGCCTTCGCGACGTTCTCCTTGACGGATTTCGGAGCGCTCTCGACCAGGTCCTTGGCTTCCTTGAGGCCAAGGCCCGTGATCGCACGCACTTCCTTGATCACGCCGATCTTGTTCGCGCCGGCTTCTTTCAGCACGACGGTGAACTCGGTCTGCTCGATCGCGGCGGGAGCCGCGGCGGCAGCAGCGGGGGCCGCGGCGGCCGCGACGGGCGCGGCGGCGGACACGCCCCACTTGGACTCGAGGTCCTTGACGAGACCGGCGATTTCGAGAACCGACTGGCCCGAAAGCCACTCGATGACTTGTTCTTTGGTGATGGTGGTATTGCTCATGGCTGATCTCCTGCCCCGGCTAGCGACGGCAATGGGCCGTGCGTTTAAGAGACGTATCCCCTAGCGCGAAGCGATGGACGGTTGGTTTTTCTCCGACGCCGAGGCGCCTTTGAAATGGGTTGGATCGAGAGGGTTTGGCGGGGGGGAATCACTTGGCCGTTTCGGCGGCGCGGACCTTGGCCTGCAGGACGTTGACGACGCCGCTCGGGACCGCGTTGAGGACGCGAACGAACAGGCCGGCCGGCTGGTTGATCAGTCCGAGCAGCTGGGCGCGAAGCGCCTCGAGCGAGGGCAGATCCGCCAGCTGCTGGACGTCTTGCGACGTGATGAGCTTGTGGCTGAGGATGCCGGCCTTCACTTCGACCTTCTGGCGGGTCTTGAAGAAATCGCGCAGGATCTTCGCGACGCCCGGCGAGTTCCGGCCGCCGACGACGACGGCCGTCGGGCCGGTCAGCGCATGTTCGAATTCGGGCAGGCCGAGGGCCTTCGCCGCCACGCGCAGCGAACTGTTCTTGACGACGTGGAACTCGGCGTTCTCGGCGGCCAGCTTGCCCCGAAGTTCGGCCACGTCGGCGACGGTCACCTTGTCGAAATTGGCAAGGATGACGTAGTCGGACTTCTTGAGGTGGGTCTCGACCTCGGCGATCAGGTATTGTTTTTCAGCTCTCATGGTCGGGACTCCGGTCAGTATTTGGAGAACTCGGTGGCGGCAACGCGCACGGCCGGGCTCATGCTGGAAGATATCGTGATGCTCTTGATGTAGCTGGCCACCCTTGAAGGTCGCGGGCTTGGCCTTGCCGACCGCGTCGACCACCGACAGGGCGTTTTCGAGAATCTGCGCCGGCGTGAAGGAGCGCTTGCCGACTGCCGACGCCGATGTTGGCGGTCTTGTCCATCTTGAATTCGACCCGGCCCGCCTTCACCGCCTTGATGCCGGCGGGGATGTCATCGGTGACGGTGCCTGCACTTCGGGTTCGGCATCAGCCCCTTCGGGCCGAGCACGCGGGCAACGGTGCGCACCTGCTTCATCGCCTCGGTCGTGGCGATGGCGACGTCGAAGTCGAGCCAGCCGTCGTTGATCTGCTTCATCAGATCCTCGAGCCCGGCGTAATCGGCCCCGGCTTCGAGCGCGGCCTTCGGGTTGTCCGTGAACACCAGCACGCGGACCTTCTTGCCGGAGCCGTTGGGCAGCGGGGTCGTGCCGCGGACGTTCTGCTCGCCGGCCGTGGCGTCCACGCCGAGGTGGAACGACAGCTCGATGGTTTCGTCGAACTTCGTCTTCGGGAATTTCGCCAGGATCTCGACGGCTTCGGCGAGTGGATACTCCTTGGTCAGGTCGGCGGCTTTGAGGCCGCTGTTGTAACGTTTGCTGTGTTTTTTTGCCATTGACGGCTCCTTGCGGTGCGAACGTTCCGGGTGGAACTCCCGCGAGATGAGTTTCGGTTTGGTGTCGGAGCGGCTTCACGCCGCGACCGCGGCCGGCGGCGGCGCGATCGCGGCGTGAAGCCGCTCCTCCTGAATTCAGTCGACGACCTCGATGCCCATGTTGCGGGCGGTGCCGGCGATGATCTTGATCCCCGCCGCCTCGTCCTTCGCGTTCAGGTCGGCCTTCTTCAGCTTCCAGATCTCGGCGAGCTGCTTCTTCGTGACCTTGCCGACCTTGTCCTGGTTCGGCTTGGCCGAGCCCGTGGCGATGTTCGCCGCCTTCTTGAGGAGGACGGACGCCGGAGGAGACTTGAGGATGAACGTGAAGCTCTTGTCGGAGTAGACCGTGATCACGACCGGCAGGATCATGCCGTTCTGATCCTTGGTCCTGGCGTTGAAGTCCTTGCAGAACGCCATGATGTTGACGCCCTGGCGCGCCGAGCGCGGGGCCCGACCGGCGGCGCGGGATTCGCGGCACCGGCAGGAAGTTGGAGGCGGATGTAGCCTTGGATTTTCTTGGCCATGCTAGAGGATGTTCGTTTTTGGATTTTCGCTCTTGGATTTGGCGGACTTCGCGCAGGCTAGAGGCAGGCCGCGGTCGAAAATCCAAAATCCCGATGCTGAAATTCGTTCACTCGTTGTTGCGCTGGACCTGCCAGTATTCGAGCTCGACCGGGGTGAAGCGGCCGAAGATGGAAACGGAAATCTTGAGCTTGCCGCGTTCGGGGTCGATCTCGTCGATCCGGCCGGTGAGGTTGGCGAACGCTCCGTCGGTGATCTTGACCTCCTCGCCGACGGTGTACTGGACCTTCGGCACTTCCTTGCCGTTGGCCGCCTCGATGCGGGCGCGGATCTCGTCGATCTCCGTCTGGCGCAGCGCCGCCGGGCGGTCGCCGCCGACGAATCCGATCACGCCCGCGACCTCCTTCACGAAATACCAAGGCTTGTTGATGACCTTCTTGTCCTCGCCGTAGAGGCGCATCTGGATGAAGACGTAGCCCGGGTAGAGCTTCCGGACCTTGGTCGATTTCTTGCCGTTCCTTGACCTCGGAAACGACCTCGGTCGGGAGCAGCACCTCGAAGATGCTGTCGTCGAGCTCCTCGGCCTTCTTGAATTTCTCGATGTAGGTCTTCACCTTGTTCTCCTGGCCGGAGAGCGTGTGCAGGGCGAACCACTGGGCGCCGGCGGGCGCGGTCGTTTGGGCGGACATGAGACGAGCGGATTAGCTGACCATCTTCGTGAACAGGTCCACGAACTGGTAGAGCGAGAAGTCGCTGATGCTGGTGAAGATTCCGAGGATGGCGGCCGGCCGCGATCACCACGATCGTGGAGTCGCGCAGCTCGGTCATGGTGGGCCAGCTCGCCTTCTTGAGCTCATCGACCATCTCGATGATGAAGATGCGGATGCGCTGGAACGGATTTTTCATGAGCTGATGTTTAAGTGGCAGGGGCGGAGGGAATCGAACCCCCAACCAACGGTTTTGGAGACCGCTACTCTACCAATTGAGCTACACGCCTGTGGTGATGGATTTCTTAGACGACGCAGCCGAGGCCCCGGAGCGAGAGCCTCGGCGAAGTCGGAAATTGACAAGCGGGCAAGGAGTTATTCGATGATCTCCGTGATCCGACCGGCCCCGATGGTCCGGCCGCCCTCGCGGATGGCGAATCGCTGCGTCTTCTCCATCGCGATCGGCGCGATCAGCTCGATGTCGACGATGATGTTGTCGCCCGGCATGATCATCTCGACGCCCTTCGGAAGGTTGACGACGCCCGTCACGTCCGTCGTGCGGAAATAGAACTGCGGACGGTAGCCGTTGAAGAACGGCGTGTGGCGGCCGCCCTCGTCCTTCGAGAGGACGTAGATCTCGGCCTTGGCCTTCTTGTGCGGCGTGATCGACTTCGGGGCGGCGATCACCTGGCCGCGCTCGATGCCGTCCTTTTCAATGCCGCGCAGCAGGACGCCGACGTTGTCGCCGGCCTGACCGCTGGTCGAGGAGCTTGCGGAACATCTCGATGCCGGTGACGACCGTCGTGACGGTGTCGCGCAGGCCGACGATCTCGACGGTGTCGTTCAGCTTGACGACGCCGCGCTCGATACGACCCGTGGCGACCGTGCCGCGGCCGGTGATCGAGAACACGTCCTCGACCGACATCAGGAAGGGCTTGTCGATCTCGCGGATCGGGCTCCGGGATCTCGGTGTCGATCGCGTCCATCAGGTCGGCGATCGCCTTCTCGCCCTCGGGCTTGCCCTCGAGCGCCGCCGTGGCGGAGCCGCGGATGATCTTGGTCGTCCTTGCCGTCAAACTGGTACTTGGTCAGCAGGTCGCGGATCTCCATCCTCGACGAGGTCGAGCAGCTCCTTGTCGTCGATCAGGTCGACCTTGTTCAGGAACACGACGATCTTCGGCACGCCGACTTGGCGGGCGAGCAGGATGTGCTCGCGCGTCTGCGGCATCGGGCCGTCGGCCGCCGAGACGACGAGGATCGCGCCGTCCATCTGCGCGGCGCCCGTGATCATGTTCTTCACGAAGTCGGCGTGTCCGGGGCAGTCGACGTGCGCGTAGTGGCGCTTGTCCGACTCGTACTCCACGTGGGCGACGGAATGGTGACGATCTTGGTGGCGTCACGCACGGTGCCGCCCTTCGCGATGTCCGCGTACGACTTGATCTCGGCCAGACCCTTGCGGGCCTGGACCGCGAGAATCGCCGTCGTCAGCGTCGTCTTGCCGTGGTCGACGTGGCCGATCGTGCCGACGTTCACGTGCGGTTTCTTGCGTTCGAATGTGCCTTTAGCCATGGCGAGTGTGCGGACGTTAATGGGAGGTTGGAAGGAAGTTTTGACCTCGAGTATTTTGTGTCGCGGAAGTCGCGCGACGTCTGGCATGGAGCCCAGAACCGGATTTGAACCGGCGACCTCGTCCTTACCAAGGACGTGCTCTGCCAACTGAGCTATCTGGGCAGACCTAGGGAGGGGTCAAATAACGAAAGAGGGTAGAAAGTGCAGGCCGCAAAATTTTCCGTCAACAGCAAACTTCCGGTTTTTTCCGGGGGCTACGGTCCGAAGCACACTCGATAGAGGCCCGGCGACAGACGTGCTCCGACATGTAGCTCGCCGCCAAGGTATTGCTGAAAGTAGGCATCCACCGCCGGTACACGAGAACTTTCGGTCAACACCGGAGGCCGCACGATTCCGGCCGCGTCGATGGCGACGAGAAATTCCAAAGGCTGCCAGGAGCCGCCCGGCGGCACACGGGCATCGGTCAGCGGCTCGGCCATCATCAGTTGTCCGGTCGCAGCGGACACCACCTCGACAAACGCGGCGCGTCCGGCCAGCGGAGCAATCCTCGCGTCGGTCTCACCAAAACCACCAAAAGGCGCCGACGGCTTGTCCGTGGCGAATGCGTCAGCCGGCCGCCGGGGCGTGAGGACCGCCGCGGGCAGGTGCAGGTTCAACTCCGCGTCCGGAAAGGTCAGCTTGGCGCGATCGTCCACACCTTCGATTGAAGCGCCGGGCAGCCGTCGCGCCCCCGGCGGGAGCGCGTTCTCGGCCGCGTTCCAGCGCGTGGGCAAAAAAAGCGGGGTGGGATCGCGCAGGTTGGCGTCCTCCTTCAACAGCCCGTCCTCGTTGTCCCGGAGCCGCACCAGGCCCGTGTCCAGCTGCGCGGCGATCGCGCGCTCCGGCACCAGGCCGCGCGGCGCGGCCGGTCTCCGGAACAGCGCGAGGACGGCCGCGAGCACGCCCAAGGCTCCGAGCCCGGCGACCGCCCAGCCACGCCAGCCGATGCCCCCCGGCGTCATGGCGCGCCCGCCGCACCGGTATCCGTCGACGGCTCTTCCGCCGCGAACACCACCCGGTCAAATCCGGCGGCGCGGGCGGCACTGGTGATGTCGGCGAGTTCGGACAGCGGCACGCCGGCGCTCGCCCGCACGAGGAGCGACGGGTGCTTCAGCTTCTTCGCCTCGGCCTTCAGCCACGCTTCGAGTTGGGGCATGTTCAGCAGCCCGTCGGCGAAGATCTGTCCGGAAGGCAGCACGCTGATCACCCGTTCCGTCGTGGCGGCTCCAGCCAGCGCCCCGGGCATCGCCGGGATCTTGAAGTCGACGCCCAGCCCCGGGGCGAGCACGAAGCGCGATCCGGCGAGCGAGAAGAACAGCGCGATCAGCCCCACATTGACGTAAAACAGGTAGTCGAAGCTGCGGGGCTCCGGACGCAGGTGCGACGCGAGATCGAGCGGACGGGTGATCATGGGCCAGCCGGTTCGCCGCTGCTCACTTGGTCGGCGCCAGCGATTCGCCCTGAACCGGCGAATTCTCGCCCGGCCGCGCGGTGCGGTATTCGGTGAGCAGGTATTTCATCATCTCGTTGGCGGACCATTCCACGTCGCGCACGATCGCACGAACCCGGCCGCTCAGGAAGTGGTGCGCGAGATGTGCCGGAATCGCCAGCATCAGGCTGCCGGCGGTGGCCAGCAGGGCCTGCCACATGCCTTTTGCCAGCACGCTGGCCGTGGCATAGTCCTTCTGGAAGCCGACGAAGGTCGTGACCATCCCGAGCACGGTTCCGAGCAGGCCGACGAGCGGCGCGACCTGCGCGATGGCGGCGATTGCGCCCAGCCGCCGCTCGAGGGCCGGTAGTTCCACGACCGCGGCCTCCTGGACATGGAAGCGCATCTTGTCGGCGTCGTCGTCCGCGTGCAGCAGCGCCGCCTTGACCACCGCCGCGACCGGGCCCGGCGTTTCCTCGCAGACCGTGAGCGCCTCGACAATCCGGCGCTTGGCGAGGATGTTCTTGATGCCGTTGATGAACGCGGTGGAGCGGATCTGGCCCCGGTGCAGGAAGAGGGTGCGCTCGATGAAGATCACCAGCCCGATCAGCGCCATGAGCGCCAGGACGGCGATCATCGGGCCGCCGTCGGCGAAGAGACTGAAATCAAACGCGGACATCGTCGGGAAACTTAGACCGTCTCGGTCGCCCCGCGTAAATCCGAAACGCGTGTGCCGGCGGCGGCCGCGATCGTTGCGCAGGTGCGCCGGCCGGCGCAGACCGCCGGCGGACGGGATTCGATCGTGCCATGAGAAGACACGCGGCGCACGGCGCCGGCCGGCCCTGATCCGGTGCGCCTCACGGTTTTGCCTCCGCCAGGTTGAAACGCGCCAGCCGCGCCTTCGCCAGCGCCTCGCCATACCCGAGCTTGGCGTCGATCACCAGCAGCCAGGCCTGCTTGGCCTGCTCGAGTTTCGCCTGCTGCTCGTACAGCGACCCCAGCTCGATCAAGGTCCGGGCCATCCAGTACCGGCCTTTTTCGCCCAGCTGGGCCGCCTGCCCGGGCTGGAGAAGAAAGGCGTCGACCACGTCGCGCCACCAAACCTCCTGCGCCTTGTCCAACTCGCCCCGCCGGACCCGCATGTATCCAATATTGAAGCCGGCCTCCACCCGGGCATCGATCGGCGCGTCGACCCGGTCGCGCACATGCTCGAACAGGACGAGCGCGCTCTCGGCGTGGGCGGGTTCGTTCGCCGACTGGGCGTTGTGGGTCTCGGCCAGCGCAAGTTGGGCGAGGACGACGTCCCGGCGCTGCGGATATTTGTTCACCAGGTCCTCGTAGGCGCGCTGGGCGGCGGCGAAATCGTTCAGCTTGCGCATCAGATCGCCCTGCTTCAGGCGCGCCGCGAAGATCAGCTCGCTCTGGGGATATTTTCGCACGAGGTCCTCGATCAGCCGGTTCGCCTCCTTCAGGTTGTCCTCCTGCCCCCGGCGCTCCGCCTGGAGGGCCGCCTGGAAAAGGGCCAGCGGGGCATACGGGTGCTCCGGAAACTCGTCCGCCAGCTTGATCAGCAACTGCTGCGCCTCGACCGCCTTGTCCTGTTTGGCGTAGTGCTCCGCCTCGGCGAAATACGAGTACACGGCCGCGTCGGATCGCGGAAACCCCGCCCGCAGTTTCTTCAGGATGTCGAGCGCCGTCGCGTCCTGCCCGCGCGCA
Source organism: uncultured Verrucomicrobiae bacterium (assembly GCA_963705935.1). Classification (GTDB taxonomy): domain Bacteria; phylum Verrucomicrobiota; class Verrucomicrobiia; order Opitutales; family Opitutaceae; genus Opitutus. The sequence goes on from OY970130.1 coordinate 3,557,201, forward strand.
AACTCGGCCTGAGCGCGGAGCAGCTCGCTCGAGCTGGTGATCTCGTTCCGCAGTGCGGCGGACGCTCCGGCCACCGAGGCGCCCAGTCCCTCGAGCAACTTCAACGTCTGCTCGGGCTGCTGCGATTCCGACGACAGCCGCGCCTGCAGCCAGGCCATGCGCGCCCGCAGGTCGGGCGACAGCGGCTCCGGGCCGCTGCGGGGTTGCGCGAGGAGCCGGCTGACGCGGGCAAACGCGTCCGCTGTCCGGCCGCGTGCCTCCAGCGCGCGGGCGAGGTTCCATTCGGCCTGCCAGCGGTTCACGATGTCGAAGGCGGGATTGCGCGCCAGCTCGTCGAGGACGCTGGCGGCGGTCTCGGGGGTGCCGGCGTCGATCTCGGCGAGCACGCGCTGAAACATCAGCTCGCCCGGCGGCACCCCGGCGGGCGGCTCGCGCAGCGCGGCGGCGTAGGCGTCGGCAGCGGCGCGAAAGTCGCGCGCCCGGAACCAGGCTTCGGCCACGAGCACGCCGAGCGTCGCGCGTTCCGGTCCCGCGGGCAGCTCGGCGCGCGCCTTCACCGCGTTGTCGGCGGCGGTGCGGAAGCGGCGCTGCTCCCACGCCGACTCGGTCAGAACTCCATACGCCTGCGCCTTGAGCGGGGAGCCGGGAAATTTCTGCAGCAGGGTGCGCGCATCGTCCTCGGCCTGGGCGTAGGATTCCGACGCCTTTTCGCCGCGCGCCGAAGCGAGCGCCACCTGGGCCCGGAACAGCAGGAGGTCCTCGAGAATTGGATGCGGATTGCGCCACGCGATCAGCTCGTCGAGCAGCCGGCGAAAGCTCGTGAGCTGGGGCGGGCGCAACGATGCCCGGGCCAGCAGCTGCAGCGCGATCCGCTGCTTGTCGCGGTCGCTGCCGTGTTCCACCAGCCGCTCGAGGGCATTGCGCCCCTCCCCGTCCGCGGCACCGGCGATGATCCCGAGCAACAGACGGATCTGGTCCAGTTCCGCGTGTTCCTCCGCCGGGAGGGAGACGAGTTGGCGGCGCAGCACCGCCGTGGCCTCCCCTTTGCGCCCGAGTGCATCCAGCATTACGGCGTACGTCTGGGCGAAGCCGTATCCCACGGCGCGGCCCTGGAACTGCTCCAGGTTGCGCCGGACCCGTTCGGCGTCGGCTTCGGTCACGGCGGGACCGCCGCGGAGCCGCGCCTGTTCGCGCTTCAAGAGGAACCGGGCCCGCGCCTGGACCGAGCTGGCGGCGTCGATCGCCTGGCTGAAATACTCCTTGGACTTGTCGTGCTCACCCTCGGACTGCGCCACGAGGCCCTGCAGGAACAGCAGCCAGCCGCGGTCCGGGCCGGGAAGCTCGTTCGGCCGCACCGCAGCCAGTTCATTCTTCGCGGGTCCGAACTGTTTCAGCTGGGCTGCGGCCAGACCGGCCCGGAGGTGCCACCCGGCGTTGCGCGGAGTCGCGAGCGCATTCAGCACCTGCTGGGCTCCTGCGGCGTCGCCCTCGTCGAGCAGCGCGGTTGCCAGCCCGAGCGTCAACGTGGCCCGGTCGGCCGGTTCCGGGCCCGCGGCCGGTCGCAGCAGCTGCCGGTAAAGCACGGCGGCGGCCGAGGGAAAACCCATGTCCTGTGCGCGCTGGGCCGCCAGCAGCGTGAGGACGTTCTCGCCGGCCGATGGAGCTGTGCTGCGGTCATCCACCAGCGGGGTTGGCGGATGCAGCGGCTCGGAATTCGCCGTCGATGCCGCGCCTGCCGCCAGCCCCAGGACGAAAATGAGTCGAGCACGCATCACTCCGGCCCAACTTGCGGCGCCCGCTGGAAACAATCAACCGTGTTGTAAGCAGTTCGATCTGGCGATCCCTGCCTGCTCGGACACAGTCCACACATCCCGAATTCGTTCATCACCATGAGTGCACTCATCGTCCTCGGCGTCCTTGTTCTCATCGTCCTCGTGCTTGGTCTCTGGCTGACCGGCATCTACAACTCGCTGGTCGCGTTGCGCAATCGCTTCAAGAATGCCTTTGCCCAGATCGACGTTCAGCTCAAGCGGCGGTACGATCTGATCCCCAATCTGGTCGAAACCGCCAAGGGTTATCTGAAGCACGAGCGCGAAACGCTCGAGGCCGTGATCAAGGCGCGCAACATCGCCGCCGCGGCGTTGCCGTCGGCGGCCGCGAACCCCGCCGACGGCAACGCGGTCAAGAGCCTCGGCGCCGCCGAGGCGGGACTGGCCGGCGCCCTCTCGCGGCTGATGGTCGTCTCGGAACAGTATCCGGATCTCAAGGCGAACCAGAACATGATGCAGCTTACCGAGGAACTGACGTCGACCGAGAACAAGATCGCCTTCGCCCGGCAGGCTTACAACGACAGCGTCATGACCTACAACACGTCGCGGGAAACGTTCCCGAACGTGGCGCTCGCCGGGATGTTCGGCTTCCTGCCCGCCGAATTGTTCAAGGTCGAGGACCCGACGGAACGCAACGCGCCGAAGGTCCAGTTCACGTGAAGCTGGGAGCGCTGAACGGCTGAGGCCGGCCGCACGGCCGGCCCGGGGCCGGCTTCCCGCGTTGCGATCGGTCTTCCCGTCGGTCGGCGGTTCCGGCAGAGTCGGCTGGCGGTGGGCGCCCGGCGGCGCCTGTTCGCTCCCGCCAGAATACCCGTCCCGGCATCCAGCTTCCAGTCTCTCAGCCCATTTTTCCCATGGACTTCTTCGAGGCCCAGGCTCGTGCGAAAAAAAGGACCACCCGTCTCGTCGTGCTGTTCGTCCTCGCGGTGATCGGGACGATCGCGGCGAGCTACTTCGCGGCGGTCGTCGGCCTGGGTTTCGCCCAGGGGCGGCAGCAAGCCCGGTACCCCGGCTACGATGAAGGCGCGCCCGAACTCGCGCTCTGGCAGCCGCAGCTGTTTCTGGGTGTTTCCGCCGCGGTCCTCGCCGTGGTCGCCCTCGCGTCCGCGGTGAAGTGGGGCGAGTTCTCGGCCGGCGGCAGCGCCGTCGCCGCGAGCGTCGGCGGCCGGAAGGTGGATCCGCACACGACCGACCTGAACGAGCGGCGGCTGCTCAACGTCGTCGAGGAGATGGCGATCGCCTCCGGCACGCCGGTGCCCGCCGTCTATGTGCTCGACGACGAGCCGGCGATCAATGCGTTCGCCGCGGGGCTGACGACGGGCGACGCCGTGGTCGCGGTCACCCGCGGCACGATCGAGAAGCTGAACCGCGACGAGCTGCAGGGGGTGGTCGGCCACGAGTTCAGCCACATTCTGAACGGCGACATGCGGCTGAACCTGCGGATCACGGCGCTCCTCTTCGGCATCCTCGTCCTCGGGCTCGCCGGGCGGGGCGTCCTCTGGAGCCTGCGCGGTGCCTCGTTCGGTCGCCGCAAGAACTCCGGCGGCGTGGTCGTCGCGATCCTCTTCGTCGGCCTCGCCCTGCTCGTCATCGGGTACGCCGGCTATTTCTTCGGCCGGATGATCCAGGCGGCCGTGTCACGGCAACGCGAATACCTCGCGGACGCGTCGTCGGTGCAATTCACCCGGAACCCGCTCGGGCTGGTCGGCGCGCTGAAGAAGATCGGCGGCTACGCGCTCGGGTCGTCGCTGCAGACGAGCAAGGCCGCGGCCATCGGCCACTTCTTCTTCGCCCAGAGTTTCCGCTCGGGCATCACCGGCCTGTGGTCGACGCATCCGCCGCTCGACGCCCGGATCCGCGCGATCGATCCGCAGTTCGACGGGCGCATGTTCGCGGCGCCGGAAACCGTCGACGTCGCGCACCAGTCGTTCGCCTCCGCCGGGCTTGCTCCCCCGCCACCACCGCCTCCGCCGCCCCTGGTCGTGCCGCCCGCGTTCGAAGCGGTGGCGGCCATCGGCGCGGCCGGCACCGTCAACCCGGAGAACATCGCCGCCGCGGGTGCCCTGCTCGCCGCACTGCCCGACGGGCTGCGCGAGGCGGCCCGGTCTCCGACCGCGGCCCCGGCGCTGGTCTACGGACTGGCGCTCAACGACGAACCCGCGGTCCGCGAGAAGCAGCGGGGCATCGTGCGCAGCCGCGACGGCGCCGACCGGCTGGCGGCCGTCGACGCGCTCGACCCCGCCCTCCGTCTCGTCCAGACCGGGCACAAGCTGCCACTCCTCCAGCTGGCGCTGCCGGCGCTGCGCAACATGCCGTCCGCCGCGGTCGACGCGTTCCTGCGGACGCTCGACGAACTGGTGCGCGCGGACGGTCGCATCTCCACGTTCGAGTTCGCGCTCCAGAAGTTGCTCACGCGCAGCCTTGAACTCGGACGCGATCCGCGGGCCGGCGTCGCCCAGATCTATTCGTTCAACGCGCTCGTCGCGGAGATCGGGGTCGTGCTGTCCGCGCTGGCGCACGTGTCGAGCGAGGATGCCAAGGCCGCCGCGGCCGCCTTCGCCGCCGGCGCGGCTCAGCTGAAGCTCATTGCCGACCGGCTGGCGTACGTCCCGCCGGAGGCCTGTGACTTCCCGGCGCTCGACTCGGCGCTCGACAAGCTCGCATCCGCCAGCGGGCCAATCAAGCAGCGGACGCTGGTTGCGGCAGCGCACGTCGTCAGCGCGGACGGCCAGGTCACGGTGCACGAGACCGAGTTGCTGCGCGCCATTGCCGCCGCGTTGGATGTTCCCATGCCAGCGCTCGGCACGTAGACGCATACCGAGGTGCTGGATCGACCCGAGCGGGTTCACGCGGGGAACCGGTGCGAAAGGCGTTCCGATCGCTGGTTTTGCGCGGTTCGTGTCTCTTGTAGCCGGCCTCGCTGAGGCCGGTCCGGGGTCGGCGCAGGCTACAGCTCGATCCCGGGCCCTTGGGACCAGTTCCACCTGCTGTCCCGCAATCAGCGTTTCATTTTTCCAACGCCAGCTTCAGCTCTGCGGTGCTGCGTGAACGCACCAGGATCTCGCCCGCCTTCGTCGCGTCGAACTCGCCGTCCCATTTGGACACGACCAGCGTCGCGACGGTGTTGCCGATGAAATTCGTGATCGCCCGGACCTCCGACATGAAGCGGTCGACCCCGATGATCAGCGCCAGCCCCGCCACCGGCACGTGACCGACCGCGCTCAAGGTGGCCGCGAGGGTGATGAACCCGCCGCCGGTCACCGCCGCCGCGCCCTTCGAAGTGAGCAAAAGCACGAAGAGGAGTCCGAGTTGCTGGCCCAGCGGCAGCGGCGTGTCCGTCGCCTGGGCGATGAAGAGCGCGGCCATGGTCAGGTAGATGCACGTGCCGTCGAGGTTGAACGAGTACCCCGCCGGCACGACGATGCCCACCACCGGCCGCGCGCAGCCGACCCGTTCCATCTTTTCCATCAGCCCCGGCAGCGCCGACTCGGACGACGACGTGCCGAGCACGATGAACAGCTCCTCCCGCGTGAACCGCAGAATTTTCCAGAGGCTGAATCCGGCCAGCCGCGCCACGATGCCCAGCCCCACGAACACGAACAACCCACAGGTCAGGTACACGCAGGCCATGAGCGAAGCGAGCGACGCCAGCGTGTGCAGACCGTACGCGCCGATCGTGAACGCCATCGCGCCAAACGCGGCGACCGGCGCCGCGCGCACCACGATCCCGACGATTCCGAACAGCACCCGGCTGACCTGGTTGATCAGCTCGATCACGGGACGCCCGCGTTCGCCGAGCTGTCCAAGCGCGAATCCAAACAGCAGCGCGAGCAGCAGCACCTGCAGGATTTCGCCGCCCACGAAGGCGCCGACGAACGTGTCCGGGATGATCCGGAGCAGGTACTCCACCGTGCTCAGCGAATGCGCGGCGGTCGCGTACGCCGCGACCGCTTTCGCATCGAGCGTTGCGGCGCTGGCGTGAATCCCCTCCCCCGGCCGGATCACGTTGACCACCACCAGACCGATGACCAGCGCCAGCGTCGTGACCGCCTCGAAATAGAGGATCGCCTTGAACCCGACGCGACCGACCTTCCGCAAATCACCCATGCCGGCGAGCCCGACCACAACCGTCGAGAAGATGATCGGCGCGATCAGCATCCGGACGAGCTTGATGAACGCATCACCCAGCGGCTTCAGCGTCGCGCCAAGATTCGGCCACAGATAACCAACGAGGATCCCGAGCCCGATGCCCGCAAGCACCTGCAAATAGAGCGTGCTTCGCTTCGGCGGCGCAGCGACCGCATCCGGCGCGGGGTTCATCGCCGGAATAGAACCGTCCGGCTCCCGCTGGTCAAAGGCTTTGCCCGTGACCCGGCGAACGCCTGCACGGACCGACCGCGCTCGTCGCCAGGGAGTCACCGCGCACACGGAAGCGGTCGCCGACCCCGGCACGCACCCGAACCGCCGCGGGCCGGTCGCCCTCCGCGCGAGCGGCGCTAACCCGGAAATTTCACGAACGAGAGTGTGGCAGCGTCCGAATTTCCGTCCGCCTTCCGCGGAGCGACTTCGTCGCGGTTAGCCCCGACAAAGTCGGCCCGGAGGGCGGATGTTTTCGCGATGTTCGCGAAATATCCGGGCTAATGAGCCAGCCGGCTCAGCCGGCCCGGATTGATGCGCCACCGCCAGACGTAGGCGGCGAAACTCGGTGGTGGCAGCGGCGGCGAACCTTCCGACGAGTCCAGCCAGGCCCCGCCCGCCCGCGAGCTGAGCAGGAGTTGCAGCTCCGAGTGCACGTAGGGCGTGAGGTATTCGACGTACGCGGTCGGCGCTCTGCCATCGACGCGCAGACGGTGAATCGCCTGGGGCGGCGCGCCGGCGTACCGGATGAGCAACGGGCGATGTTCCGGGAGAGCCCAGCCACGGCCGGTCAGCGGTCCGGAGCGCAGCGGCGCCTCGTCCATGCGCAGCCCCGCGGCGAGCACGAAAAGCGCGACCGGCAGCGCGAAGGACCAGCGGACCACCCGGTCGTTCCACCCGTGCCGGCACGCCGCGGCAGCCACGATGAACAGCAGCGGGAAACTCCACGCGAGGTAGTGAATCAGGGTGAAGCGGTAGACGTCCGACGGCAGAAAATCGTTGTAATTCAGATACGCGAACCAGCTCAATCCAACGGCGGCGAGCCCTGCCATGGCCGACTTCCCGTCGCGCCGGATCCACCACACCGCCGCCGGCACGACGAGAAACAACCAGGGATAGCGGAAGAGGAGCGCCGGATCCGTTTCACGGAACAGCGGCCGCCCGTCGATCAGCAGCCAGAAACATTTGTAGCTGACCGGATACGAGAAGAAACCGACCATGCGGGTGGAGGCGGCCTCGTACGTGGAGCGCCAGTTTCCGACGACCGCCAGGTTGAGCAGCGCTACAGCGGCAACGGCTGCCCCGACGAACGCGGCACCCCCGAGCCCGCACCACAGTCGCTCGCGCCACGCCCGCAGTCGCAGGACCGCCCAGACCAGCAGCGGGATGAAGGGAACGACATCGACGGGCCTGACGACATACGCCGCGGCGGCCAGCAGAGAAATCCACCAGACCACGCGACCACCGTTCTTTTCCAGCAGCAGCCAGACTGCCACGAGCAGCGCCGCCTGCGTCGGCAGGGTGTTCCACGGCACGACCATCGTGTACTCGATCAGCCAGCGGTGCGCGGCGACGAATCCGATGCCGACGACCAGGGCGCCCGTCCGCGTGAACCACCGTCGCGCAATCCGCCACCACGCCGCCGCCGTCATCAGAAACAGCAACAGGTCGGGCAGGAAGAAAGCGTTTGCCGGCATCCAGCGCCAGAGCACCGCCCCGAGCGCCGGGTAGCCGACCGGATAATGGTAGCTTTGCGCACCGAACCGGCCCTGCGCCATCGCCGCGGCCTCATCCAGGTACCGACTCTGGTCCGCCCAGGTCAGCCAACCGCGCGTCAGCGCCGCCGCGCCGCGACCCGGATAAAGCTCATGCGTTCGATAGGCCACGGCATAGCCGGCGGCGACGAGCAGCAGCAGCACCCAGCCCGCACCGCGGACGCGCAGCCAGCCTTCGATTCGCTCGAGAACGCGGGACATGCCTCAGCAACCGGCGGCGGTCGATTCGGACCCGGCGCGGACGTTGACTCGCGCGCATTTGTGCATGGCGCGACGCAACCCGGATCCAAACGGTCACGCAAGCCAGTCGTCCCGGCGCAAATTCCACGCCGGATGCGCGCGAGCCGATTCGGCGCGACTGCATCGCACCCGCCACCGCAACGTCCCGAGCGCAAAGCAGGTGGGACCGCACGGACGTCAGCTGCGCCCCGCAATACCATTGCGCCCCTACCCATCAACCGCGCCGGCGGCACGGTGCCACACCCATCGGATCGCCCGCCGGCGAAAAATTTGTTAAATCACGACTGCATCCTACGGCCCCAAAAATTTCGGATTCTGCGCTCCGTCGAAACCGCTGTCCTCCACCTCGAGCACCGGATCGGTTGCCTCCACGAACTTGAGCCCGTGCTCGAAGCCCCACAGCCAGCAGGTTCCGTCACGCCGATCGTGGATCAACATGTACTCGGGGACCCGGTCGCGCGCGTTGCTCGCGATGCTGTAACGGCCTTGCGTGACGTACTCCAGCACCTCCGGCAGCTGCGAAATGGGCGGATACAAATCGAGCGTCACCGTCCAGTTTCCGCTCACCGACATCGGCACGTTGCCGCGAAAGTAATACCCGAAGAAGCGAGGCGGAACGTAGTGCCCGGTCGCCCGCAGGCGCTGCAGATGCTCGTTCACCGCCGCAATGAAGCGGACTCGCCATGGGAAATCCACCGGAAGGGTGAACCCAGGCAGAGGAATGATGACGTTATCGAGCATGTCTGGTCCGCTTTCTTTCTATTAACGGCCATCTTCCTTTGGATTTAAGCCCGCATTTCGCCAGATTCGCATCTCGATGCGCCTCGCCGCTCATCAGTGATCTTTGATCGGCGAATTGATGCGTCCCGAAGCCCCCTGGCCCAAAACAGTTCGTTGCACGCCCGGCGCACAACCTCCATCGTTCGCCAATCCGCGGCCCGGCCCGTTCGTCCTGTCACGTCCCGCGCGATACCAAAGCCGAATTTCCCATGCTCGTCGTCCACATTCAGATCCACGTCAAACCGGAGTGCGTCGAGGCGTTCAAGACCGCCACCATCGCCAATGCCAGCGCGAGCCTGCGCGAACCGGGAATCGCGCGCTTCGATTTCGTCCAGCAGGCGGATGACCCCACGCGGTTCGTGCTGGTCGAGGCGTACCGGACGGCGGATGCCCCCGCCGCCCACAAAAAGACCGCGCACTACGCGGCCTGGCGCGAGACCGTCGGGCCGATGATGGCCGAGCCGCGGACGGGACGAAACTTCGCCAGCGTGTTTCCCGCCGAGTCAGCGTGGTAGGGTGCGACCGACCCGCTTCGCTCATGCGCTTCGAGTTTGCGACCGCTGCGCGGATTGTGTTCGGCGCCGGCACGCTGGCGCAGGCGGCCAGTCTGGTGCGCGAACTCGGAAAGCGGCCCCTGGTCGTGACCGGCCGCGATCCGGCACGCGCACAGCCGCTGCTCGAGTCGCTCTCCGCCGCCGGAATGGCGGCCACGCTGTTTTCGGTCGCAGGCGAACCGTCGACCGATGTCGTGTCGACCGGCACCGAACGCGCGCGCAACGCCGGGTGTGATTGCGTGATCGGGTTTGGCGGCGGAAGCGCGCTCGACGCGGCGAAGGCGATCGCCGCCCTGCTGGCAAATCCCGGCGACCTCCTCGACTACCTCGAGGTGATCGGGCGGGCGCGGCCGCTCGCGAACCCGGGCGCGCCGTGCATCGCGATTCCGACGACGGCCGGCACCGGCTCCGAAGTCACGCGTAACGCCGTGCTCGCGTCTCCGCCGCACCGGCTGAAAGTGAGCCTGCGCAGTCCGCACCTGCTTCCGCGGCTCGCGCTCGTCGATCCCGAGCTGACGGCAGGCCTGCCACCGGACGTGACTGCCGCCACCGGCCTCGACGCCCTCACCCAGCTGATCGAGCCGTACGTCTCGTCGCGCGGCAATCCGATGACCGACGGTCTGTGCATCGAAGGGCTCCGCCGCGCCGCCCGCTCGCTGCGCCGCGCGGTGGAACACGGTCGCGATCCGGCGGCGCGGGAAGACATGGCGGTCGCGAGCCTCTTGGGCGGACTGGCACTGGCGAACGCCGGACTCGGAGCCGTGCACGGGTTCGCCTCGCCGATCGGCGGCATGTTTCCGGCCCCCCACGGCGCGGTCTGCGCCGTGCTGCTGCCGCACGTGATGGCGGCCAACCTGGCGGCGTTCCGTTCCCGCGCGCCGGGGCACGATGCACTTCGGCGGTACGACGAGATCGGCCGGCTGCTCACCGGTCGCCCGCAAGCCGGGGCGGACGACGCCGTCCGCTGGACCGCCGATCTGGTATCCGCTCTTCAAATCCCGCGGCTAGGCACGTATGGCATCGCGGATGCCGATGTGCCAGCAATTGTCGCCGCGGCAGCCAACGCCAGCAGCATGAAGGCCAACCCGGTGGCGCTGACCGCTGCCGAACTCGGCGACGTGCTTCGCCAGGCGCTGTAGGTGCAGGTGGGGCGAGCGGTTTCGGAATCGACTGCGAGCAGGCTCCTGCGAAAACCGGCTCCTCGCGCGAAAGTACCTGGCTGCACGCGCAAGATCGCCTGCGAGCAGGCTCCTACCCAATCCCCGCTGCGAGCAGGCTCCTACCGGTCGCCGGATGTAGGAGCCTGCTTGCAGGCGATCCCAACCTCTATCCCGAGCCATCCGGACGCCGGCCGGCCGCGAGCACCCGGTCGACGGCGGCAATCGCGGTTGCGTCGCGCTCGGACCAGCTTCCATGAACGAGCACGTGCGGCAGTCCGCGGGATTCCAGGGTCTCGCGCCACAGACGCCGGCACATTTCCCGCCCCGTCGGATCCGAATAGGTGCGCTGCGGATCGAAGGCGAACGGCACGTCCGTATCGCACAGCAGGTAGAGGGAAACAAGTCGGGCCCGACGCTCGGCCTCGGCCCGCACCCAGGGCGGACAGTGACCGGGGAAAAGCAGGTCGTCCCACAGCACGCACGTCAGCAGGTCCGTATCGCAGAACACGATTCGCGCGGCGCGGGCGGACGCCGCATCCTCGTTCGCGATCTGCCCGCGCGCGATTCGATCCAGGTCGTTTTCGCCGATCTCCCCGTGCCGGAGGTCCCAGAACTCGCGCACGAATTCGGCGGACCAGGGCTCCCCGAAGTGGGCCGCGAGCCGCTGGGTGAGCGTCGTCTTGCCGGTCGATTCCGGCCCGAACACCACGATTCGTTTCACGGCACTCACGAGCGGGCCGCGTCCGGCGCGGGCATCGAGCGTTTCCAGGCAATGTGGCCGGCGACCGCCAGGGCAAAAAAGATCGCGTAGAGTCCGGACGTGAGCCGGAGGTCCTTGGCCCAGTAGACGCCGATCGCCACGATGTTCACGATCATCCAGCCCGCCCAGCATTCGAGCCGCTTCCGAGCCTGCAGCCACTGCGCGAGCAGGCTGAACACGAGGATGAACGCGTCCCAATGCGGCAGCGCGGCATCGGTTTCGCGGCGCATCAGCTCGCCCCAGATGGCCGTTCCGACCGCGCCGGACGCGACCCAGCAGAACACGGCCCGCGCCGACATGCGCGTGACCGGCAATACAGGCGCATCGCCCCGCCCCAAGTCGGTTGCCGCCCGGCCGGCGCCGCGCAGCCAGTGATACCACCCGTAGGCCTGGATCGCGAAGAAGACGACCTGAAGCAGCGTGTCCGAATAGAGTTTCGCCTGGAAAAAGACCACGGCGTAGAGGGCCACCTGCACCAGTCCGACCGGCCATCCCCACACGTTCTGGCGGATCATGAGCCACACCCCGGCGATGCCGAGAACGGTGCCCAGAATTTCGAGTGGCGACATCACCCCTGATTGCGGGCAGCCGCGCGACCAGGCAACTCAACTTGTTGTGACCATGGATCGCCCGTCAGGTAGTGCAGTGATACGTGCGGCAACCCCGGGGCGGCGGCGCGCTGGCGGTCGACCTGCAATTTGGACGGCACGCGCCCGCAAGGCCGTCGCCCATTCGCGCAGACGCGGAGCCCAGACGAAATCAACGGCGCTCATTTCGACCGGGCAACGAACGCCTCCAGCGCTTCCCGGGTGATGGTGTAGCGCGCGCCGCAGCGCGGGCACCGGATCTCGATCTTCTCGTCGCCGCCGAAAAGTTCCGCCGGATCGTGCCGCATCGTTGGCGCCAGCACCTCGAGCATGCGCTCCTGGTTGCATCCGCAATGCCACCGGTACACCCGCTGCTCGACCGGCACCAGGGTCTCGTCGCGATCGAGCCGCCGCATCTCGTCGAGCGTGAGGTCGCGAAGCCAGCGCAGATCGCAGTCGGGGTGCTCGGTCACCATCGCCCAGCCTTCCTCTGCCAGTTGAAAATATCGGGCGAGCCGCTGCTCGCTCTGCGCATAGAACCTTTCCGCCCCCGCGACCGGATCCGCACCGGCGAAGCTCACGGTGCTCCGGCGCTTCGGATACCCGGGGCGCACGACGTCGGCGTAAAACAGGTTCTCCGGCAGCTCCTTCACGTCCTCCTCGAAGACGCGGCCGGCGACCGCACCCGTCTCGTTGTCGCCGATCAGAAACACGTTCAGCAGCGGCTGCTGGAAGTTGATCGTCCAGGCGATGAGCTCGTTGCGCGGCCGGGAGGCGCAGTGGAGCACGAACGCGGCGAGCGCGCGCTTGAACAAGGCGTCGGCAGCGGGAGAGGGACGGATCTGGTGAGCTCCGAGATGCAGGTAGTAGTCGACGAAGAGGTCGCCGAACTCGGCGCGGGCCAGCAGCACGTTCCGGGTGCGGACGAACACCGTCTCCACGCCGAGTCCGGCATCGGCAAGGTTGGGCGGCGTGATCTCCGGCATGGCCGCACCTTTCGTGCGTTTGCGCAGAAGTCCAGCGCGAGCCGGCGGCCGGCAGAATGCCCCGCCAGCGGATCAGCCACCCGATCGGTCAAACACGGGTTGCGCGGATGGACACGGATCGATCCGTGCCCATCCGCGCAATCCGTGGTCACTTGGAGCGCGAGAATTCGAGACTCTGCACTCGTGTGGTGGCGCCGCAGAGGGCGTTCACCGGATCGTGACTTGTCGCGACCAGCCGCCCGGCTCCTCGATGGCGGTGATCGAGATTCCCACCGAGCGATTCACCGCCCGCGTGCCGGCGAGTGCGATCGACTCGAGCAGCGCGAGCCGCTGTTCGGTGGAGGCGTCGAGCGCGGCGGGAGCCCGCGCCAGCTCGAGGGTTTCACCGCAACGCCGCAGCAGCCCCCAGCCCGCCGGAATTTCCGCCGGAGCGAAAATTCCATCCTCGACGACCAGGTACAACAGGTCGGCGCAACGGTAGCGGACCATGCGCGAAAACTTCGTGCCGCGAATCACACGGCTTTGCAGCATCCCGATCTCGGCCAGCACGGTCCGGTACGCGCGGTGCTCGATCCCGGAGAAATCCCACGCGTCGAACTCGGGAAAGAGCGTCTCGCTGCGCCGCAGGTCCGGTCGATGCACCGCCATCAACGCCTCCAGCCGGGTGCGTCGCTCGAGCAGTTCCGCCAGCCGGCGCTGCGTGATCGTCTCCGCGTGCGCGTCCTTGAGCAGGTCGGCGCGGGCCTGCTTGCATTCGAAGACGACGGCCCGGCCCGCGGGACCCCGCGCGCACGCCGCGACGTCGACGCGAAACCGGCTGCGGGGCATCCGGACTTCCGTCGCGGCGATTGGCAGCCCATTGGACTGCGCCCAGGCCAGCGCCAGCGTCTTCAGCCGGCCGTGATTGGTGGTCTCGGACGTGCCCATGGGATGCGCCTGGGCAAGCGAGTCCCATTTCCGTTCGAGCTCAAGCTCGCCACTGCTGTCGAATCATGAGGTCCGGGCCTGGCGACAACCGCCGGCCCCTTGCCGTCAGGGTGGGAATCGGATCGCCTGCGAGCAGGCTCTTACGCAGAGGCAGCACCAGCGGAATCAGCTGCCGGTGGGCTGGTCGTGGCTCAGCTTCTTCTCCAGCTTCCTGATCTTGGGCGCGATGACGTAGTGGCAGTAACCCTGGTCCGGATGCTTCGCGAAGTAGTCCTGATGATAGTCCTCGGCCGGCCAGAACTTCCGCAGCGGGACGATCTCGGTCGTGATCGGATCGCGGAAGGTTTCCTGCGCCTTCGCGCGCGATTTTTCCGCCGCCTCCTTCTGCGCCTCGTTCGCGTAGAGGATGATCGAGCGGTACTGCGGCCCCTGGTCCTCGCCCTGGCCGCCAACCTGCGTCGGGTTGTGCACGGCCCAGAAGTAGTCGAGCAATGCCGGGAGCGAAACCTTGGCGGGATCGTAGTCGATCTTGATCACCTCGGCATGGCCGGTGGTATGCGAACACACCTCCTCGTACGTCGGGTTCGCCTTGTCGCCGCCGGCGTAGCCGCAGGTGATGGCCGTCACGCCGGGCAGCAGCTTGTAGGCGGCTTCGGTGCACCAGAAGCAGCCTCCGCCCAGCACGATGGATTCGGTTTTGTTTTCAGCAGCACGGGTCATGGGAATGAAAGTCGCCCCCACCAGCAGGAGCACCAACAAGGATTTCATGTGGGTGAGACCCACCGTGCGCCAAACTATTCCCGCCGCAAGCCCACCGCCCGTCACCCGTGGCTCAGCTTGCGGTACTTGATGCGGTGCGGCTGGTCGGCGTCGCGGCCCTTCCGCCGGTGCAGGTCCTCCTGGTAGCTCGAGAAATTGCCGTTGAACCAGTGGACGTAGCTGTCGCCCTCGAAGGCGAGGATGTGGGTCGCCACGCGGTCGAGGAACCAGCGGTCGTGCGACACGACCACGGCGCAGCCGGCGAAATTTTCCAGCGCCTCCTCGAACGCGCGGATCGAATTCACGTCGAGATCGTTCGTCGGCTCGTCGAGCAGGATCAGGTTCGCCCCGACCTTCAGCAGGCGGGCGAGGTGGACCCGGTTGCGCTCGCCGCCCGAAAGCACCCCCACCTTCTTCTGCTGGTCGGCGCCGGTGAAACCGAATTGGGCGCAGTACGCGCGGCTGTTCACCTCCCGGTTCGCCAGCTTCATGATGTCCTCGCCGCCGCTGATCGCCTGCCAGATCGTCTGGCTCGTCCGGGAGCGAATCGCGCGACTGGTCGACGTGCGCAATCTTCACCGTGTCGCCGACGCGCAGGGTGCCGGCGTCGGGCTGTTCGGCGCCGATGATCATCCGGAAGAGCGTCGTCTTGCCCGCGCCGTTCGGGCCGATCACCCCCACGATGCCGCCCGGCGGCAGCGCGAATGTCAGGTTCTCGAACAGCAGGTTTTCGCCGTAGGCCTTGGTCAGGTCCTTCGCCTCGACCACCAGCGTGCCCAGCCGCGGACCCGGCGGGATCAGGATCTCGAATTCCCGCTCCTTCTCGGCGACGATTCTCCTTCAGCATCGATTCGTAGGCGTTGATGCGCGCCTGCGACTTCGCCTGCCGCGCCCGCGCCGACTTGCGGATCCATTCGAGCTCGCGCGCCATCGCCTTCTGCCGCCGGTCCTCGGTGCGCTGCTCCACCGCCTGCGCGCCGCTGCTTCTGCTCGAGCCAGGACGAATAGTTCCCCTTCCACGGGATGCCGTGGCCGACGGTCGAGCTCGAGGATCCACTCGGCCACGTTGTCGAGGAAGTACCGGTCGTGCGTCACGGCGATGACCGTGCCCTCGTAGCGCGCCAGGTGCTGCTCGAGCCACTGCACGCTCTCGGCGTCGAGATGGTTCGTCGGCTCGTCGAGCAGCAGGATCGGCGGGTTTCTGCAGGAGCAGCCGGGCCAGCGCCACCCGCCGGCGCTCGCCGCCGGAAAGCGTGTCCACGATCTGGTCGGGCGGCGGGCAGCGCAGCGCGTCCATCGCCATCTCGACCTGCGGCGCCACGTCCCACGCGCCGAGCGTCGTCGATCTTCTCCTGGAGCTCGCCCTGGCGCGCCAGGATCGCGCTCCTTCGCCGCCTCGTCGTCGGCGGCGGCGAGTTCGTCCCACGTCGCATCGTACGCCGCGGCGAGCTCGGTGAGCGCTCCGGACGCCCTCCTCGACGCAGGCGCGGACCGTCGCTCCCCGGCGTGAGCTGCGGCTCCTGCTCG
This sequence comes from uncultured Verrucomicrobiae bacterium, assembly GCA_963705935.1. Taxonomy (GTDB): domain Bacteria; phylum Verrucomicrobiota; class Verrucomicrobiia; order Opitutales; family Opitutaceae; genus Opitutus. Next base: position 3,573,222 of record OY970130.1, read on the forward strand.
AGCAGGCCGACGGCGATATCCCGGCTCGAAATGGACGCTGCCGTCGATCTCGGTGTCGCGCCCGGCCAGGATCCGCATGCAGCGAGGACTTGCCCGAACCGTTCAGGCCGAGCACGCCGATCTTCGCGCCGTAGAAGAACGAGAGCGAGATGTCGCGCAGGATCTCCTTGCGCTCGATTTTTTTCGACACGCCGATCATCGAGAAGATGACCCGGGGCGCCTCGTCGGACTTCGGCATGGGCGGGGACAGTTCAGGGATTTTGCCGCGGATCAAGCCTGCCGGCGCATTTGTCTCCGCCCGCCGGCCGCGCCGGACGCGCATCCAATTCCGCGGCGGGCCGTCTATGCGGCCGATGATTTCTCGCCAGCCCGTCATCGCCCCGTTCATCGTCGCCGCTTCCGTCATGCTCTTCGCCAGCGCCACTTCCCTCGCCGAGCCCTCGTTCAAGACGCCCGTCAGCTTCGAGGATGCGGACCAGCGTGCCGGCGCGTTGCTCGACCGCATGTCGATCGAGCAGAAGCTGCAGCTGATCACGGGCTCGAATTCCTTTTTCATCAAAGGCTACCCCGAGCTCGGCATCCCCGAGCTGTACCTGTCCGATGCAACCGGCGGGGTGAACATCCGCCGGAACCTGAGCAACGCACTCGAAAAATCGACCGCGTTTCCGAGCCCGCTCGCGCTCAGTGCCACCTGGAATCCGGGGCTGGCATACAAGTACGCCCACAGCATCGGCGAGGAATGCCGGGCGGGGGGGATCGCGGTCTTGCTCGGCCCGGGGATGAACCTTTACCGCCAGTCGCAGGGCGGACGGAACTTCGAATACTTCGGTGAGGATCCCCACCTCGCCGGCCGGATGATCGACCGCTACGTCACGGGCGTGCTCGACACCGGCACGATCCCGACGCTGAAGCATTTTGTCGGGAACGAGACGGACCATTACCGGCGCACCTCGAACTCGGTCATCGACGAGCGCACGCTGCACGAGATCTACCTGCCCGCGTTCCAGGCCGGCATCGATGCCGGGGCGATGGCGGTCATGACCTCGTACAACCAGCTCAACGGCGAATGGTGCGGGCAGAGCCGGGCCGTCATCACCGATCTGCTCCGGGGCCAGCTCGGCTACCGCTGGATGGTGATGACCGACTGGTGGTCCGTGTGGGACGCGGAAAAAATCATCAAGTCCGGCCAGGACCTCGAGATGCCCGGCGAGAAGTTCATCAAGTCCGATGCGGACCGGCTTTTGAAAACGGGCCGGGTGGCTGTGGCCGACATCGACCGGATGGCGCGCAGCATCCTGCGCACCTGCATCGCGATGAGCCTCCACGACCGCCCCGTGCGGGAGCCCTACTTCCTCGGGAAATTCGGCGAGCACGAGCAGGTCGCGCTGCAAACCGCCCGGGAAGGAATCGTGCTGCTGAAAAACGGGAGTCTCCTCCCGGTCCGGCGCGACGGGAAGAGGAAGATTCTGCTCACCGGGCTCTATGTCGAAACCCTGCCGCGGGGCCTCGGCGCGGCCGAGGTGGAAGGCTACCACAACGTGCCCCTGCTCCAGGCGCTGAAGGACACCTATGGCGAGCAGGTCCGGCATGTGCCGGCGCCGACCGACGATGAGCTGAAGTCGGCGGACGTCGTTTTTCTCAGCACCGGCACGATCGACAGCGAAGGCTTCGACCGGCCGTTCGCCCTGCCGTCGAAGCAGGAGCAGGAGATCGAGCGCACCGTGACGCTGAACCCCCGCACCGTCGTGATCGTGAACACCGGCGGCGGAATTCGGATGACCGGCTGGAACGAACGGGCGGGCGCGATCGTGTACGCCTGGTATCCGGGGCAGATCGGCAACCGGGCGCTCGCGGAAATCCTGTGCGGCGACACGAATCCGTCGGGCAGGCTGCCGATCACGATCGAGCGGCGCTTCGAGGATTCGCCGGCGTACGGCTACATTCCCGCCGGTGAGGCGCTCTACACCGGCTGGGAGGAGGACAACAACATGTCCCACCGGGTCACGCCGGTGGTCTACAAGGAGGGAGTCTTCGTCGGGTACCGGTGGTACGAGCACGAGAAGATCGCGCCGCTGTACGCATTCGGCCACGGCCTTTCGTACACCACCTTCACGTATTCCAACCTGCAGGTTTCCCCCGCCACGCTTCCTCTCGATGGTCGGGTGACGGTCGAGTTCACGGTCACGAACACGGGCACGGTTGCCGGCTCCGAGGTGGCGCAGCTCTACGTGCGAGACACGCACGCCGCGGTGCCGCGCCCGGAGAAGGAGCTGAAGGGTTTCAGCAAGGTCATGATCCAGCCCGGCCAAAGCCGGACCGTGCGGCTCCGGCTCACCGCGAAGGATTTTGCGTACTGGGATGCGACGAGCCACCGCTGGAAGACGGAGCCGCACGAGTACACGCTGCTCGTCGGCGGCGCCTCGGACCAGATCGCTCTCGAAGGCAAGGTCACCCTCGTCGCACCGTGACACGGTCGGAGGCCGCGTGCCGAGCCCGGGAGGTGCACACCGCCAGCGGGCCGGACGGCCGCGAACCAGCTCCGTAGGCCGCCTGCTTGCAGGCGCGGCTCGGAAGGGAATGCGCCCAAGACGCGCGAGCAAGCTCGCAGCCTACTCAAACAACGAACCGCGCGGGCAAGGTCGGGACCGTCTCGAGGGCTTCCGGCATCGCGGCCTGCACGTATGAGGAAGTCTGTGACGGACGCGGCTACGCGCTCACCTTCCGCGCCCCGGGCTGACGGCGGGCGCGGTGGCGAGTTCGAGCGCGGCCAGAAAATCCAGCGCCTCCGCGCGGCTGGCGCCGCACATCTCCTCCATCGGACGGAGACTCACGCAGACCGCGGGGCGCTCCGGCCGCCCAAACAACGCACAGCGCAGATCGGGCAGCAGCTGCACGCACGGGACCCCGGCCGGTTTGCCGTGCGGCATGCCGGGAATCGCCGACGAAATGGAAGGAGCGATACAGCACGCTCCGCAGCCGGGCCGGCAGTTCATCGCGCGGACGTAGCGGCATTCCAGCGGCAGGTGCAACCTCGCAGCGCGTTTTCAGCGGATGCCGCCGAAATACATGATCGCAATGCATCAGATTAGTGTCACAGCACCAGCCGGTTGCGACATTGCCTATCCGGCAGGGCGAACACCGGCCGCGCCGGCTTTGACGAGCGCGGAAATTTTGTCCAGTGTGCCCGTTCGATGAAATCGGTCAAGGTCCCCGCGCTGGAGCTGTTCCTTCACGAGATGATTCCGCTCGCGAAGGCCATGGGCGTCGGCGTGGAGGTCAGCGACGAGAAGGCGCTCGTGCTGACCGCGCCGAAAGAGCAGAACAAGAACTCGCTGAACACGGCGTTCGGCGGCAGTCTCGTCTCGCTCGCGACGCTGGCCGGATACGGCGTGGTCTGGGAGCTGATGAAGCAGGAAATCGCGCCGGCGAAGACCGAGTGGCGGATCGTCGTCAAGGAAAGCCGCGCCGCGTATCGTCGGCCGGTGCTCGGCGACCTGCGCGCCATCTGCGAGCGGCCGGCGCAGGCGGCCATCGCGGAATTCAAGGACGCGCTCGCCCGCTACGGCCAGGCGAAGCTGAAGCTCAAGGCGGCGGTGATCGAAAACGGCAATGTCGCCGTCGACGTGACGGCGGCGTTCGTGGTCTCGCGTTAGGAGCAGACGATGAATCCCGTCCGCGGACTGCTCGTGCTCGGCGGGGCGACGGTCGCAGCGCTGGCGGGTGCGGATACGCCGGAGCCAGCCCGCGAGTCCCTAGATGTGACGCGAGTCCGCCTCGTCTTTCTTCACGTAGCCGCTTTCCTGGCGCTGGAGGTTGACCGCGTTTTTCTTCAGGTACGCCTGATAGACGTCTTCCGCGCTCATCCCGAGCGCCTGGGCCAGCGAGACGAGGAAATGGAACAGGTCGACGACCTCGACGCGCGCGTTCTGCTCGTCGAACTTCTGGTACTTCGCCCACCATTTCCACGGCACGGAGTCGATCAGCTCGGCTGTCTCCTGCTGCAGGGCTCGGGTATAATTCAGGATCCACTTGGCCTTCTCCTCGTCGGTCGCCGGCGGGAGGTTGACGCCGATCCGGCGGTTAAGCGCGTCCTGCATCCGGAAGATGTCCTCGAGCTTGTCCATGAGCCGCAGGCTCCAGAATGCCGGCGCGACTGGCAAGTGACAAGTGCCGGTCCAGCAACGTCCGCCGCGGCCCGCGCCGCCGCATCGCCCGGCGTTTTACGATCGCATCGCAGTGGGCGAACCCAGTTTGCAGTTGCTCCGCCACGGCAGCTGGACGACAGTGCCGGCCTTAACGCGGGCGTTGAGCCGCAGTTTCTGCGCTCCGTCCGCCTTCCATAACCGGCTGCTCTCCCGCGATCGCGGGATGAGCCCCTGAAAAAAAACAGATACCACATGTCAGATCAACCAACGTCCGGTGAGCAGGTTCCTGCTCCCGCGACTCCCGCCGGCGCAGCCCCCGTGGCTGTGACGCCCGGCGACGACAGGCCGATCGGCGCATTCGGCACCGCGCGGGGCTCAGGCCTCGCCCGCGGCAAGCGCGCCACCCCGCCCGCAGCCACCGCCACCGCACCGGCCGGCAGTTACAAGCCGACCGCCATCGAGGTGATCAAGCCCCAGCGCGAGTACACCAACCCGTTTGCGAGCGAAGCGCCCGCAGCGGCTCCTGCCAACGAGCCTGCCCCGCAGGCCGCCCCCACATCCCTCGAAGTCAACGGTCCCGTCACCAGTGCGAGCGAACCGCCCGCCGTGACCGCGCCCGCCGCTGGAGAGCCGGTCGGCGCTCCGCCCGAGGTGATCCAGCCATCGGTCGAGAAGGCCGAGATCAAGATTCTTCCCCCTGCCGAGGCGAAGCGCCCCGCCGTGAGCTGGGGTGAGGCGACGCACGAGACGGACACGCGTCCGCAGCCCGAGCCGCGCGCCAGCTTCCAGCCCGAGCGCCGGGAGAGAAAGTTCGAACCGCGCGAGCCGCGCCCGTTCGAACCCCGCGAACCGCGCGAGCCCCGCTCGTTCGAGCCTCGCGAGGCGCGCGAGCCCCATTCGTTCGAGCCTCGCGAACCCCGCGAGCCGCGCCCGTTCGAACCCCGCGGTCAGCCGCGGGACAGCTCCGAAGCACGCGGACAGCGCAATGACCGCCCCGCGGAACGCGCCCAGCCGGCGCCAAAGAAGAGCGGCGGTTTCTTCGCCTGGCTCAAGGGCCTCTTCGGCGGCAAATCCGGCACCGGCGCCCCGACCCCGGTCGAGGACCGCAACTTCCGCGACAACCGCGAGGGCGGAGATTTCCAGCGCCGCCGCCACCGCGGCGGTCGCGGCCGTGGCGGCTATCAGGGCGACAATCGCGGTCCCCGCGACGGCCAGCCCCGCGATCAATATCAGGGCGGCGGCAACCAGGGCGGCTCCGGCTACCAGGGTTCCGACCAGCCGCAGGGCGAACGCAATTTCGAAGGCGGCGGCCGGCGTCGCCGGCGCGGCGGCCGTGGCCGGTATCGCGATGACCGCGGTGGTCCGCGCCCCGAGGGGCAGCAAGGCGGCGGCGCGATCTGAGTCGTTCGCCGCAAAAACCTTGAACGGGCGCCGTCAGGCGCGCAGTTGAAAAGGCGTCCGCATTCGCGGGCGCCTTTTTTTTTCCGATGTCCGATCTCGTCGTCCAAGGCGGCAAGCCGCTCTCCGGCACCCTCACCCCGTCGGGGAACAAGAATTCCGCGCTCCCCATCCTGTGCGCCACGCTCCTGGGCGACGCGCCCGTCCGGCTGGCCAACGTTCCGGCGATCACGGACGTGGAGAAACTCGTCACCTTCTTCACCGAGCAGGGGTCGCGCATCACGTGGGACCGCAAGGCCGGCACGATGCTGATCGATCATTCCACGTTCGATCCCGACCGGCTCCGCGGCGAGCTGCCGTCCGGCATGCGGTCATCCGTGCTGCTCTTCGCGCCGCTCCTGCAGCGGATGAAGAAGTTCGTGCTCCCGGTGAATGCGGAAGGCTGTTCACTCGGCATCCGCGAACTCGATCCGCACCTCGACATTTTCCAGAAGCTCGGTGTGCAGCTGTCCACCGCTGGCGCCGTGACCCTCTCGCTGCCCGGCCAGTTCACGGGCGCGCGGCACTGGCCGGACTACATGTCCGTGACCGCAACGGAAAATTTCGTCATGGCGGCGGCACTGGCCGACGGCGAGTCGGTGCTGATCAACGCCGCGAGCGAACCGCACGTGCAGGATCTCTGTCACGTGCTGGTCGGCATGGGGGCGGACATCTCGGGAATCGGCACGAGCCGGCTCACCGTCCGGGGCGTCTCCCGGCTCGGCGGCGGCACGTTCGCGATCAACAGCGATTACCACGAGATCGTGACCTTCCTCGCGCTCGGCGCGATCACCGGCGGCGAGGTCAGGGTCCGCCAGTCCCTGCCGCATCATTTCGACCTCATCGCCCGCGCGTTTCAGAAGCTCGGCGTCGAGGTCACGCACGAGGGCGACGTTGCCGTGGTGCGCCGAAACCAGTCGCTCGCGATCGAGGCGCCGTACACGCGCAATCTGCTGCCGAAGATCGAAGCGGCGCCGTGGCCGTATTTCCCCGTCGATCTGCTGCCCTGCATGATCGCGCTCGCGGTCCGCGCCAAGGGGGCGATGCAGTTTTGGAACAAGGTGTACGAGGGCGGATTCACCTGGATTCCCGAGCTTTCGAAGTTCGGCGCGCACGTCGTCGTCAGCGATCCCCACCGGATCATCGTGTTCGGCGACCGCCCACTGCGGCCGACCGCGGTCGACGCTCCCTACATCATCCGGGCCGCGGTCGGATTGTACATGGTTGCCGCGAGCATCCCCGGGCGCTCGGTGGTCAAGAACGCCGACACGATCCGGCGAGCGCACCCCAATTTCGTCGAGAACCTGCACAGCCTCGGCGCCGACGCGGAGTGGCAGGCGTGAGTTTTTTGGGGGTAGTGGGTAGTGAGTAGTGAGTAGTGAGTAGCGGGTAGCTGTAGTAGCGGGTGGGCGGACGTAGGAGCCTGCTTGCAGGCGATTCGAATCGGCCTCGGCGTTTCGTCGCAGATTTTTTCCCGCTCCGGCGCGCCGGCATCGCCTGCGAGCAGGCTCCTACTTCATGCCGGCCACTCCAGCTTGCTCCGTATTCATCGGTGCCATCGTGGCTATCCGATTTCATCCGCGTTCATCTCCTTTCGTCCACGGTCTCTTTGGTCATTCGCGATCCCGCCCGTTTCGACCGGCGCGGGTCGAATTGAATCTGGCGAACGCCGAACTTCTTCGCTTCGCTCGCCGGGCCGGTCGCGGAATGCGCGACTGACGACCCTCCCGTGCGCGAATCGAAAAGCGAGAACCAGAAACCGAAACCGTCTCCCGCCCCGGCGACCGGCGTTGGCTATATCACCGGGGCGCTGGAGACGCCCGTCACACCGGCGGAAGCGGCATTGCGCCCGCTGTCGTTCGCGGATTTCACCGGGCAGCCGAAGACCATCGAGCGGCTGCAGGTGATGGTCGGGGCCGCCCGGCAGCGCGGCGATCCGCTGAACCACATCCTGCTTTCGGGTCCGCCCGGCCTCGGCAAGACGACGCTCGCGTTCATCCTGGGCCACGAGCTGGGCAAGAACGTGCGCGTCACTTCGGGCCCGGTGATCGAGAAAGCGGGCGATCTCGCCGGCCTGCTCACCAATCTCGAGGAGGGCGACATCCTCTTCATCGACGAGATTCACCGGATTCCGAAGACGGTCGAGGAATACCTCTACTCGGCGATGGAGGACTTCCGGCTCGACATCATGATCGACCAGGGGCCGAACGCGCGCAGCGTGCGGCTGTCGATCCCGCGGTTCACCCTCGTCGGCGCCACAACCCGTGCCGGGTTGCTGACCGCACCGCTCCGGTCCCGCTTCACGCTCCAGACGCGGCTGGACTACTACGACCACGCCACGCTGGAGAAGATCGTCCGCCGGAGCTGCGGGCTGCTGCAGGTGACGATCGACGACGACGGCGCGCAGGAGATCGCGACCCGCTCGCGCGGGACGCCGCGCGTCGCCAACAACCTGATCAACTTCGTCCGCGACTTTGCCCAGCAGCGCGCGGATGGCCGGATCACGCAGGCCGTGGCCGCCGCGGCGCTGGAGCTGCTGGAGATCGACGCCGCCGGGCTGGACGAGATGGACAAGCGCATGCTTCGCGTGATGGCGGAGAACTATGGCGGTCGTCCGGTCGGGATGAGCACGATCGCGGTGGCAGTCGGCGAGGAGGCCGAGACGCTCGAGGAAGTGCACGAGCCGTTCCTGATCCAGGAAGGTTATTTGCAGCGAACGCGCGAGGGACGAGTTCTGACGCCCAAGGGCTACGGTGCGATCGGGCTGAAGCCCTTTGCGCCCGGCGGCCAAGCGACGCTGCTGTAGGGCCGCCCGCAGGAGCAAACCACTCAGGCGGCCGGTCGCTCCAGCAGCACGGCATCCAGCGCTTCGGGCAGCGGCAGCGTCGGACGGGAACGGAGCCGGGCAATCGCCGGACGCACCCGCACCGGCCGCGGCTTCGCGGCGGCGCCAAGCATGCGCACCGGCATCGCGTCGGCGACCAGCTCGGGCGGCACGGGCGGAGTGTACGCCAGCAGCCCGGCCACGCCGGTCGCGAGACGACGCAGGAGGTACCATCCGCCGAGCCCGAATTGCACCGCGCTCATGACCTGCAGCCAGATCTCACGCGTGCTCGGCCCGTCGACTCCGTTGGCGGCGCACCAAGCGGGCGCGAGGTGCGGCAGCCGGTTGAGCAGCACACCGACGAGCAGGAAACCAATCGCGTGTCGGAAATTCATGGTGTGGGTTCAGCGCCCGGTGTGCCAACGGCCCGGTGTCCGGCGCAAACCGCGCCGGTTCAGCCGACTGCCGAATTCGGCCGCACTGGTGTTCGCCGGGCCGGCCGCAAACCGCACGAGAAACGGTTCCGCACTCGTGCAAACAGCGGGAAACTGTGGTTGGGACAGCATGGTTCCGCGACAAAACGGCGGATGGGCCGTTCCCCGCACTTTTCCCGATCCGCCCGGCGGATCTTTCCGTCGCGACCATCCGGCAGCCACTGACCCGCGACACGAACTGCAAGCGGCTCGTCCGTGGGCGCTTCCCGTCGGCGTTGGGATCGAACGGCCGGATGACCCGCACCTGTCGCGACACGCCGACCGGCCACAACCGCCGCTAGACGTCGCCCTGCCCGGGCCGCAGCACGATCTCCTCCACCACCGTCCGCCGCGAAAGCCGGTAAATGTCGAGGAACGCCCGGGCGACATCCTCCGGCGGCATGATCCGGCCCGGTTTCACGCCGCTGCCGGCCCACGACGGCGTCCAGGTCGCGCCGGGATACACGCAGCAGACGCGCAGGCCCGAGCCCTTGGTCTCGGCGCGCAGGACGGTTGCCAGTCCCCGGACGCCGAATTTCGCCGCGCAGTACGCGGCACTGCCGGGATAGGCCTGCAAGCCGGCGATCGAGCTCATGAAAAACACGTCGCCGCTTCGTCGCTGCACCATCGCCGGCACGAACGCGTGCGCCACCAAAAACGCGCTCCGCAGGTTGACGGAAATCATCTCGTCGAAATCCGCGGCGGTCGTATCCGCAAATCGCTTCGGCACGAAAGCGCCGGCGTTGTTGATCACCACGTCCGGCACGCCGAATTGTTTCGTCACCGCGCGTGCCATCGTGTCCACCGCCGCCTCGTCCGTGACGTCGCACCCGCAGACCAGCGCCTCCGCGCCGGCCTGGCGGCAACGCCGCGCGACCGCTGCCAGTTTTGTTTCGTTGCGCGCCACGAGCGCGAGCCGCACGCCGCGGAGCTCCGTGGCGAAAACCTGCGCGATCGCGGCGCCGATTCCCTGCGAAGCGCCGGTGACGAGGACCACCGGCCTGCCCGCCCTTCTCGTCGTGCCCGGGCTCATGCCTCAGCACACCAGCTGCTCGAAATCCATGTAGTCCGCGCTGAACCCGCCCTCGACGCCCTTGCAGATCACGCTCACGGCGTCGTGCGAATGCAGCGATTCGAGGTGGGAGCAGGCGATGCGGAAATCCTTGATCCGCTTGTCGCCGTCGAATTCCCGATACAGCAGCCGGGCGGCATCCTCGACGAACTTCAGGTGCGCGCCGTTCAACTCGGCGAAGGCCTGCTCGTCCTCGCGCTTGACCATCACCTGGGTCTCGGTCTGCAGCGCGTCGAGGCAGTGGGCGTGCACGTCCTCGAGCCAGATCCTTTTCCCGGGCGCCTCCTCCAGCACGATCCTCGCCTTGCTGCGCTGGGAGTGGGGCACGCTGTACACGCCGCGGGTGTCGCGGGCGTGCTCGGCGAGTTCGGCCGAGCAGGGGCACGCCGACGAGTACACGAAATCGAAATGGATGAACCGGCGGTAGTCGCCGCGCTGGGTCATGACGCCCTCGAAGGCGACCCTGTAGAATTGGTATCCCTCCAGCCCGCTGCGCAGGCTCGACTGCATCATCGGGTACGAGAAATTCACCTTCAGCCGCGCGTCCTTGCTCTTCACGTTGCGCAGGTACGCCCGCAGGATCCGGCCCATCCATTCGCCGGTGAAGACCGCGTCCTTGTGATCGTAGAAGGACCGGACGATCCGGCTCATGTTGATGCCCTTGAGATCCGCCTCGAGGGAAACCGTCCCGGTGATGCTCGCCTCGAGCGTGAGTTCCTCGCCGCGCTTGCAGCGGAATTTCAGCGGCAGCTTGAAATTCGACACCCCGACCTGCTGGATCGGCACGTGCGCGCCCTGGATGGCGTCATGGGCCGCCTCCATCATATCCGGCAACGACGACCGGTACGCCTCGTCCACCGCGAATTTGCGGTCGTAGGACCGTTTGATTCGCGGTGCCGCCCCGTTCGCGGAGTGGTGCAGGTACATCGGCTTGGATTTTGTCATGTTCGTTTTTGATGCAACGGCCAGGCGGTTGGTTACGATAACCGTAGCCCCGGGGGAGAGCGGGGTTAGCTGGCCGGAAGGTGAATTTCGAGTTCGGAGTTTGGCGGTCGGAATCGGGAGGTCTCGTGTCGGGAGCCGGGGCCAGTTGGGCCGCCGCCAACTGGAAAGCCCGTCGGACGCTTCCCGGCAACTCCCGGTTCGTGACAGGTTGGTCAGACGGTCCCCCGCTCAACGGAGGGTAAGGCGGATCTTCCGGGCTGCAAACACCTGGCGCCGGTACCGGGGCGCCGGCGGCTCCCGGCATTCAACGGTCCCCTTCCGGCCCGAGGTAGTCCGCGAAGTTCCGCGGCGTCTCGTACAGCCGGACCCGGTGGAGCCTGCCGGCGGGGAGCGCCGGTTCGATCTGCTGCCAGAACGCGATCGCGAGGTTCTCGGTCGACGGGATGATCCGGCGCAGGAACGGCACCTCCTCGTTGAGGTTGCGGTGATCGCAGCGGTCGACGATCACCCGGCAAAGGACCCGCTTCAGCTCGGCGAGATCGATGAGGTACCCGGTTTCCGGATCCGGTTCGCCGCGAATCGTGACCTCGAGGACGTAGTTGTGGCCGTGCCAGTGCGGATTCGCGCAGACGCCGTAGTGCCGCTCGTTCCAGGCGCGACTGCGGGTGGGATTGTGGAGCCGGTGCGCCGCGTTGAAGTGCACCTGCCGCGTGATGTACACGGTCCCCCGAAGAACGCGCGGGGCAGGCACAACGGCGGAAGGGCGGCGGCGGTTCGGCGCGGGCATGAAGGAGCAGACGTAGCAGAAAAAGCCCGCGGGTCAATTGGCCCGGCCCGCGGACGCCCGGGCGGCCGTCCCCGTTTCCTCCGGGCCGATCCCTGCACCCGGATGATTCTCCAGCGCAACGGGCCGCGCGTTTTGCGCGGCGGCACGGAATCGCCGGCGCGTCGCTCATTGCCGCCGCCGTTTCGGATTGAGTCGCGGCACGAGCGCGGCTGACGTGTCGCTGGTTCGTCCCGCCCCCGCTCATGAGAATCCGCAAAGCTCTCGTCACGGCCGCCAACCCGCGGCAGCGCACCCTGCCGCTGCAAACGCTGGTGGATCGCAACGGCGAGCCCAAGACCGCGCTGCAAATCGTGCTCGAGGAGGCGGCCGGCGCCGGGATCGAGGAGTTCTGCGTCATCGTCTGCCCCGGCGATGAATCCGCCTACGCCGACGCTTCCGGCGAGCTGCGCTCCCGCGTGCGGTTCATCCCGCAGCCCGAGCCGCGCGGATACGGGCAGGCCGTCCTTTGCGGCCGTGAATTCATCGGCGGCGAACCGTTCCTGCACCTGGTCGGCGACCATCTGCACGTCTCGCAGGGGGAGAAGAGCTGCGCCCGCCAGCTCCTGGATATCGCGGTGGAGGAGAATGCTCCCGTCTCGGCCGTGCAGCCGACGCGCGAGAGCCAGATCACCTCGTTCGGGGCGATCGGCGGCCGGCTGGTCGGGGGTGAGCAGCCGCTTTATCAGATCGAGACCGTGCTGGAAAAACCCACGCCCTCGGTGGCGGAGCAGCACCTGATCGTGCCGGGGCTTCGGGCCGGTTTCTATCTCTGCTTCTTCGGCCTGCACGTCCTCGGAGCCGAGATCTTCTCGCTGCTCGACGAGCAGGCTGCCGCCGCGCCCGACCGTCCGCTAGCGTTGTCGCCCGCGCTGCACACCCTCGCCTCCCGGCAGCGTTACCTGGCGTTTTCGGTCGCCGGCCGGCGCTACGACATCGGCGCGCGCTACGGGCTGCTGTTCGCGCAGCTCGCGCTCTCGCTCTCCGGCGGCGAGCGCGACCAGGTGCTGACGCAGCTCGTGGAACTGCTCGCCGTCCGGCCCACCGGCTCATGAGCGGCGGCCCAACGCCTTCGGCGGTGGCGGGCCGCTCCCGCCGCCCGGCGCTCGATCCCGACGCGATCGCCGCGCTGGGCGTGACCGGAATCATCGAGGCCGGCGACGACGCCCGGCGCGACCTCGCGCTCGACCGCTGGTGCGAGGGGCGATCCGTCGCGAGCCTGCTCGCGGCCTGCGCCGAGCTCGACGCCTACCGGCGGCGCGAGGCCAATCTCTACCAGCGCGTCCGGGCACTGTTCTTCATCGCGGCGATCCACCGCTATCACCTCCCCGCCCGGCCGGAGCTGGCGCGCTGCGGCCGCGTGCCGTATTCGGGTTTCCGTCACCTCCTGGAGCGGCGGTTCGAGGAGGCGATCGCGGCGTTCACGCAGGCCCAGCGCGAGCAGGGCGCGAGTGAAACGCTGTCCAGCGCCCTGGCCGCGGCCCATCACGCGCTGGCGTTCCAGACCCTCGCCGACCAGGTCCGCCGCACGGTGCGCTCGACGCGCGGGAATGCCTGGATGTTCCGCCTGGGGCATCCGCTCGACCAGCCGCTGCGCGTGCGCCCCGAGTTGCTGGCGCGCGACGCCGCCGACGCGCCGTTTCCGCTGCTGCGTGAACGCACGCCCGTCCGCATGGATCTCACCCACTGCGGCTGGAGCGACATCTTTTTCCTCGGGATGGATTTCCCGGAGGGCGCCCGGGTCCTGAACATTTCGATCGACCTCGGGCTGCACGGCCGCGATGCGGCGCCGCGGCCGCCGGTCGAGGCGTTCTTCCGGGTGATCGAGGAGCCGGTGATCCGTCTGACCAGCGTCGACCTCGAGGCGACCGCCTGCCTGACGACCCTCGACGAGGTGTTCGATTTCGGCCGCGACTATCTCGGCCTGCTCAAGGCGGCGATCATCGCGGCCGGCATCGTGCCGCCGGGCATCGAGCGCTCCGGCGCCAGCCTCGCCGGATTGCTCGCGGCGATCTTCGGCCCGGGTCGCGGATTCGAGCTGGTCAGCAACGTGAACCGGATTCCGAAGGGCTCGCGGCTGGCGGTGTCGACCAACCTGCTCGGCGCCCTGATCGGAGTCTGCATGCGCGCGACGAGCCAGATTGGTTCGCTGGCGGGTCCGCTGGAGGAATCGGAGCGGCGGCTGGTCGCGGCGCGGGCGATCCTCGGCGAATGGCTCGGCGGCTCCGGTGGCGGCTGGCAGGACTCCGGCGGACTCTGGCCGGGCATCAAGCTGATCGAGGGCGCCCCCGCCCGGCCTGGCGATCCCGAGCATGGCGTCAGTCGCGGCTGCCTGCTGCCGCGGCACACCCTGCTGGGGTCCGGGCGCATTCCCCCCGCCGCGCGGGCGGCGCTCCAGGATTCGCTGGTGCTCGTGCACGGCGGGATGGCGCAAAACGTCGGCCCCATCCTCGAGATGGTGACGGAGAAGTACCTGCTGCGCAGCGAGGCCGAGTTCACCGCCCGGCTCAACGCGGTGGCGACGCTCGACGAAATTCTCGGCCACCTTGCCGCGGGCCGGATCCGCGAACTGGGCGCGGCGCTGACCCGCAATTTCTTCGGCCCGCTGCAGACGATCATTCCCTGGGTGAGCAATCTCTACACCGAGCAGCTCATCGCCCGGACCCGGGAGGCGTTCGGCGCCGACTTCTGGGGCTTCTGGATGCTGGGCGGAATGGCGGGCGGCGGCATGGGCTTCATCTTCGCGCCCGAGCGGCGCCGCGAGGGCCAGGAGCGGCTGCGCGAGATCATGCTCGCCACCAAGCGGGAGCTGGAGTCCGCGCTGCCGTTCGCGATGGACCCGGTGGTGTACGATTTTGCGATCAACGAGCAGGGCTCGGTCGCGTCGGTTCTCACCGGGGCGGACGCCCTGCTGCCGGTCGACTTCTACCGCCACGCCGTGCCGGAATGGCTGCGCCGGGCGGCCCGCGAGCTGAGCGCGCGCGAACGGACGGACCTGCAGCAGTTCACGCGGGCCGCCCGCGCGCTGCCCGAGTATGGCGCGGCGCTCCCGACGCTGCTCGACCAGCTGTTGCCGTCGGCCGACCCGGCGGGCCGGGGCGGCGCCCGGCTGGCGGAGCTGCTCGCGCAAAACGGATTCGACCGGGCGCAGCACGAACAGATTCGCGCGGACCTGCGCAGCGGCCGGATCGGACTCGCGATGAACCGGCTGCCCGCCAACACGCTGATCGAAGACGTGCCCGCGGCCGCGCTGTTCGACACCGCGGCCGCGCCGGCGCAGTACCACGACGCCGGCGAGGCGGCGCTGCGGCGCGGAGAGCTCGCGGTCGTCACCTACGCCGCGGGCGTCGGGAGCCGGTGGACGCAGGGTGCCGGCGTGGTGAAGGGGCTGCATCCGTTCGCGAAGCTGGCGGGCCGCCACCGCAATTTCATCGAGACCCATCTCGCCCGGACGCGGCGCGCCGCCTGCGAATATGGCGTCGCAATCCCGCACGTTTTCACCACGAGCCATCTCACCCACGCCGCGATCGAGCGCTGGCTGCGGGGCGCGGCGGGCGAAGCGTGGGAGCGCGACGTCCGGCTGTCGCCCGGACGCTCGATCGGGCTGCGCCTCGTGCCCACGGCGCGCGACCTGCATTTCGCCTGGGAGGAGACGGCACAGCAGAAACTCGACGAGCAGAAGCAGAAGATGCGCGACAGCGTCCGCGCCGCGCTGACCGGGTGGGCCCGGACCGTCGGCGAGGGCTCGGACTACACCGACAATGTGCCGGAACAGTGCCTGCATCCTGTCGGGCACTGGTTCGAAATCCCCAATCTGCTCAAGAACGGCACGCTCGCGCGGCTGCTGGCGGCGAACCCGCGGCTGCGCACACTCGTCGCGCACAACATCGACACGCTCGGCGCGTCGCCCGATCCGGTCCTGC
The DNA here is from genome assembly GCA_963705935.1 of uncultured Verrucomicrobiae bacterium. Taxonomy (GTDB): domain Bacteria; phylum Verrucomicrobiota; class Verrucomicrobiia; order Opitutales; family Opitutaceae; genus Opitutus. The sequence continues at coordinate 3,588,864 of OY970130.1, forward strand.
TCGGGTGGTTTCAGGCGAGCGGCGCCGCGCTGGGCTGGGAGGTGATTCCGAAGCGGATCGAGGACCACGGCGGCGGGCTGGCGCGGGTCGACGGCCGGCTGCGGCTGGTCGAGGGGCTGGCGCTCCCGCGCGAGGAGGACGAGTTCGCGCTCACGTACTACAACACGAACACCTGCTGGATCGACATCGACCGGCTGCTCGCGGTGTTCGGGCTGACGCGCGCCGACCTGAACGACGCGGAGCTCACCGCCTCGGCCGTCCGCGCGCTGGCCGCCCGGCTGCCCACGTATGTCACGCTCAAGGACGTGAAGAAACGCTGGGGGCACGGACAGGAGGACGTGTATCCCGTGGCGCAGTTCGAGAAACTGTGGGGCGACATGACGGCGCTGCCGGAATGCGCGAACGCCTTCGCGGTGGTGTCACGCCTCCGCGGCCAGCAATTGAAGGACCAGGCGCAGCTCGATGGCTGGGCCCGGGACGGCTCCGCCGCCCACGCCGAAGCGATGGGCGACTGGGAGTAGGCGCGCGACGCCATCGTCCGACGATCCGCGCGTCGCGCGGCGATTCCGACGTAGGGGCCTGCTGGTAGGCGATGGTTCGATCGTCCGTTGTAGGAGCCTGCTTGCAGGCGATCGCGAACCCCCGATCACGACCCATCGCCTGCAAGCAGGCTCCTACAACGGACCGGCGGGTGCAGGCGCGCACCCCTGTGCAGGTGATCGCGAACCACCGATCACAACCCATCGCCTGCAAGCAGGCATCTACAACAACCGGCTGGGTCCGCCATGCCGGGACGGCACGCCCGCTCTCATGCCCTCCTCGGCCCGAACCGCTTTACCGGCTGCAAACACGGTTTTGTGTTGGCGGGCGGGCGGGGTGGGTCTTGAACCGGCGCAGAAAATGGCCATGCGGTTTTGCATTCTCGGCAGCGGCAGTTCCGGCAATGCCGCCTTGCTGACCACCGACGAGACCCGCGTGCTCGTCGATGCCGGGTTCTCCGCGCGAAAACTGGGCACGCTGCTCGCCGCAGTCGGCGAATCGCTCGAGCGGATCGACGCCGTGTTCCTCACGCACGAGCACGGCGATCATTCCGGCGGAATCGAGGGCCTGAAAAAGTTCCCGCATCTCCGGGTGTTCGCGAATGCGCCGACCGCCCGCGCCGTCCAATCCGGTCTCGACTATCGGCCCGACTGGCAGTGCTTCGAAACCGGGGCGCGCTTCGCCTTTCGCGACCTGGAGATCCAGACCTTCGCCGTGCCGCACGACGCCCAGGAACCCGTCGGATTCCGGTTCGCGACCGGCCACGAGGGCGATCTTTTTGCGCGGCGGCGGACGCTGACGTTCCTGTCCGACATGGGCCACGCGCCGCAAAACGTGCGCGAGCAGATCCGCGGCTGCGACGTGCTGGTGGTCGAGGCCAATCACTGCCCGCACCTGCTCCAGGCTGACCCGCGCCGGCCCTGGCCGACCAAGCAGCGCATCAGCGGCCGGCATGGGCACCTGTCGAACGAGGCCGTGCGGGCGCTGTTGACGGAGATGGCGTGCCCCGAGTGGCAACGCGTGTACCTCACGCACCTCTCCCGCGAGTGCAACACGCGGGCCGCCGTCGAGCTGGCGCTGGCCGACGTGCGGGCGCGGCTGAGCACCTGTGAGTTCTCGATCGTCGGCCCCGGCGAAAGCACGCCGTGGTACGAGTTCGCGTAGGTGCGGGGTCGGAGCCGCATCGGCGACGACCTCCGCCGCATCGGGGGTCCAGCCGGTTCTAAATGGAGGGACCGGCTCCGTCCGGTCGCCTATTGCGCGCCCTTCTTCAACGAGTGGCGGTGGGAAATCGAGTACATCAGGATCGAGCCGCAGATCCCGAACGGGATCATGTAGTAGAAGTAGTAGTGCCAGCCCTTGTTATCCAGCACCCACCCGAGCACCTTCATCCCGAGCGCGGCGCCGAAGTACTGGAAGGAATCGATGCAGCCCGACGCGAACGCCGCCATCTTCCGGCCGCCGATGTCCATCGCCGCCGCCGGCCCGAGCAGCGAGTGGGTCGAGTTCACGGTGAACGAGATCATCACGAAGAACGCGATCGCCCAGTTCACCGTCGTCACCTGGATCGCCGCGATGATCACGCACAGCTCGATGAGGTAGATCCCGCACGCCACCGGCGCGCGGCGCGATTCGAAGAACCGGTCGGAGATCCAGCCGGAGAGGAACGAGCCGCAGGACGCGACGAACGGAATCAGGTAGCCCAGCCACTGGAACCTCGACCCGGTCATCGCCAGATGGTGCACCTCCTGGAAATAGACCGGGAACCACTGGTCGATCGCCTGGCGCACCGCGCCGGTGCAGGCGTACGCCAGGGCGATGACCCAGACGACCGGGTTCGTCGCGACCTGGCGGAACACGACCCGCAGCTGCGTCCGCACCTCCGTGTCGGCGTGATCGGCCTCGCCGCGGAACACCCCGCGGTAGCCCGCTTGCTCGGGCGTATCCTTCACCACGAAGACGAAGCCGAGCGCGACGAGGACCGTGATGCCGGCCGGCACCCAGAACAGCCAGCGCCAGTGCTGCGCCGGCACGTGCAGCAGCCCGAAGATGGCGAAGCCCGCGAGCAGCAGCGGCAGCAGCTTGTTCGCCGCGAGCCGGCCGAGGTTGATCATGAAACCGAAAATGCCGGCGAACGTGCCCCGTTGCTTTTCGCTGAACCAGGCCGAGTTGATCTTGATGAAGCCCGGCGCGCCGAACGACTGCATGTAGCCGTTGAGCCCCCACAGGAGCGTGAAGAGCGAGAGCAGCCCCCAGAACGAAACCAGCCCGAACAGGAGATTGGCGACGATTGTGCCCGCGGCGCCGATCAACATCGCCCGCTTGCCGCCCAACCGATCGGTGAGCAGTCCGTTGATGATCTGGCCGCAGCCGTACGCGACGAACTGCATCGACAGGATCGTCGCCATGTCGGACTTCGAGAAGCCGAACTCGTCCGAGATCGCCTTGTTCGCGTAGGCGAAGTTGTAGCGGCAGAAATAGAAGCTGGTGTAGAGCAGACCGACGGTCGCCCAGTTCAGCCCGCGGCGGGCGCGGAATCCCCGGGGCAACGCGGCGCGGTCAACGACGGCGGGGGGCGGGGCGAGGTCGGGCATGTGCGCACCACCCTGCCGATCCGCGCCCCCGGTGCACGCCGAAAGGCGCCGCCGGCCCGATCTACACCCCGGCCGGCAGCTTCGGCGGCTCGCGGTGCTCCACGTCGCGGATATACCGTCGGGTGGCCGCCGGCAACTCGTCCCAGATCCGCCAGGCAATAATCCCGCCGACGAACGCGGCGGGCATGAGCAGCACCGGCCACCACTGCCAGCTGTGGTGCTGCGTCACGTATCCGACCGCCACCGACTGCACGCTGCTGCCGAGGTACACGCAGCCGTCGACGATGCCGGAGCAGGTCGCGGTGGCCTTGCGCCCGCCGAAGTCGGCCGCGGCGGTCCCCGACATCAGCGAATGCACGCCGGTCACGGCCGCGACGATCAGCAGCGCCACGATCCCGACCACGACCGGCACGGTGAAGAGCGTCATCGCCATCACTCCCGCGGCCATCAGCATGAACGCCGAGAAGATCGCTGCCGGCGGTCCGCGCCGCGACTGGAAGAACTTGTCCGAGATCAGCCCGCCGGCGAAGCCGCCGACGATGCCGAACATGCAGAGGAGCAGGCCCCAGTTGTGGGCGAAGAACTCGGCGCCGGGTTGCGGCACCTGGCGCGCGAAGATCGTGTACCATTGCATGATCCCGTTGCGCAGGACGCCGGCGGTCAGCTCCACTCCACCGAGCATCAGCATCAGCGGGCTGCAAAACACCTTCTTCAGCAGGTCGGTGGCCGTGTAATGCTCGTGCATGTGGCCCGAGGACGCGTCGTGCGTGTCGAGGTGCGCGAAGCCGGCGTCCTCCGGCGTCTCGCGGATCAGCCAGGCGTCGAGCAGCAGCCAGCCCAGCAGGATCGCCGCCGGCACGAAGAACACCGCCCACGTCGCGTCCGTCACCGCGCCCGGCGGGACGAAGACCGCCTGGAAGATCGCGTGCAGCGGGTTCGCGGTTTCGCCGGCCCCTCCCGCCTTCGTCAGGTCGACGATCGCCTGGCCCCATTCGAAGGCGAAGTAGACGCCGAACGAGATCAGCGTGCCGAAGATCGCGCCGAACACCCCGCGCTCGCGGACATGGAACCAGTTCGCCTTCACCTTGATGATCGAAACGGCGCCGTAGCTCTGGAAATACATGTTCAGCGCGTAGAGGGCGGAAAAGATGCCGACGAGTTTCATGTGCATCCGGCCGGTAAGCACGAGCCAGGTGACCACGCCCATCGCGATATTGGCGGCCGCCGCGCCGAACGCCGCGATCATGATCCCCTTCTTCCCGCCGATCCGATCGACCAGCGGCCCGTTCACGAGGAAGGAGAACGCGTACACGCCGGTGCCGGCGGCGAAGATCAGCCCGAAGTCCTCGTTCGACATCAGCGCCCCGAACGCGTTCTTCGCCACCGTCAGGTTGTACCGCCCCATGTAGAGGAACGAGTAGGTCATCCCCAGCGGAAACCAGTTGATGAACCGCCGGCTCAGAAACCACGGGCCATGCCGGAGCGGGTTGTTGTAGAAGTAGACACCGATGACGATCGCGAGGCAGAGGGCGACGATGCTGAGGGACATGAAGAAAGCCGGTGAAAGAGGGCTGACGATCTGCGGCCGAAAACGGCGGTGGGTCTAGCGGAATCGCAACCGGGTGCACGGCAAAAGGGCCGCCCGCCGGTGACGATTGGGCAAAGACGCGTGCAGGCTTGCGGAAGTGCCTTGTTCCCGGAACATACCGCGCCGCCATGAGTGACCACACCGGCTCCTTCCGTCGCACGAAAATCATCTTCACGCTGGGTCCGGCAACGGAGAGCGAGGCGATGCTCGAAAAGCTCATCGGCGGCGGCGCCGACGTCGTGCGCCTGAACATGGCCCACGCGACCCACGACTGGACGCGCACCCTCGTCCGCCGCATCCGCACGGTCAGCGCCCGGCTCGGCCGGGAGGTCGCCGTGATGATGGACATCAAGGGACCGGAGATCCGCACCGGCGACGTGGTGAGCCCGATCGACTTGAAGCCGGGTGAGATCTTCGACTTCACCGTGCAGCCGGCGACCTCGACCGAATCGGCGCACGAGGTGCGTTCGGTCGACGTCAACTACCGAGACCTGGTCAACGACATCCAGATCGGCGACACCGTCCTCGTCGACAACGGGCTGATCCGGCTGGAGGTGTTGGCGAAGGACGCCGCCCACATCCGCTGCCGGGTGCTGATCCCCGGGCAGCTGAGCTCGCGGCGGCACATCAATCTGCCGGGAGTGCGCGTCAACCTGCCCTCGTTCACCGAAAAGGACCGCGGCGACACGCTCGTCGGCATCGAGGAGGGGATCGATTTCGTCGCCCTGTCGTTCGTGCGCGAGGCGAACGACGTCGAGCTGCTGCGGCGTTTCCTCCACGAGCGCGGCTCGACCGCGCGGATCATCGCGAAGATCGAGGACCAGTCCGCGATCGCGAATCTCGAGGAGATCGTGCAGGCGACCGACGGGCTGATGGTCGCACGCGGCGACCTCGGCATCGAGTGCCCCTTCGAGGACCTCCCGGTCATCCAGCGGCGGGCGGTGCGACTGCTGCGTCGCGCACGGCCGGCCGGTGATCATGGCCACGCACATGCTGGAGTCGATGATCGCCCAGCCGGTGCCGACGCGCGCGGAGATCACCGACGTCGCCAACGCCGTCTACGAGCGGGCGGACTGCGTCATGCTCTCGGGCGAAACCACGGTCGGCAAATACCCGTTCGAATGCGTGCAGATGCTCGACAAGATCGCCCGGCGGATCGAGGCGGAGAACGATCCCCATCACGAGGAACCCGCGTTCGTCACAGGCGAGAAGATGAAGCTGCTGCACTCGGCGGTCGTGCTGGCGAACGAGTTTCCGCAGGCGAAGATCGTGACGTTCACCCGCCACGGATTCATGGCGCGCGGGCTCGCGGCGCTACGGCCGGCCAGTGCGCCGATCTTCGCGTTCACGCCGTCGCTCGGCCTGCTGCGCCAGATGCGGCTGCTCCGCGCGGTGGAGCCGTTCCTGATGCCGTTCGCCAGCGAGCCGAACGCCACGATCGAGAACGCCATCACCCTCCTGTACCGCGCCGGCCGGATCGCCACCGGCGACAAGCTGATCGTGGCGACCGACATTCTCGCCCAGGACCGGCTGGTCGACGCCGTGCAGCTGCGCACGGTTCGCTGAGGTATCCGCCGGACCGGCTCGCGCGGTGGCGGGACGCAAGCGCCTTGCCCTCCGATCGCCGCCTCGCCCGGCGGGCGGTTTCGTTCTTGCCAAACGCCCGCGCGCTTCCTCCGCTTGGCTCAACCCATGGACGACAGCTCCGGCTCGATCCCCACGCCGTACGAGGGCTTGAAGGTGAAATCGGCGGACCTGTTTCCCCTCACCTGCACGCACTGCCAGCGGCGGTTCACCGACTTCAAGGACTACGTCGCGCGCACCACGCCGATGTTTCACTCGTCGGGACTGATGGAGCGCGAGAATGCGGACGGCGAGCCGCTGGTCCTGCTGCTCCGGAACTGCCTCTGCAGCGCCACCGTCGCGCTCCGCTGCGCGGATCGCCGCGACCGCTCCGAAGTCGGGCAGCACCGCCGCAGCCGCTTCAATGCGCTCGTGGCGCTGCTGCTCGAGTCGGGCACCGACCTCGAGGACGCGCAGGCCGAGGTGCGGCGGCTGCTGAACTCGCCGGACGCACCCGCGGCGTGACGCCACCCCGCCACCGCGGGGGCCGCCCGCGGGCACACCACCGCACGGCCGGGGTCCGCTCTGCACGATGATCCGGGCGCTCGTATTCGACTTCGACGGACTCATCGTCGACACCGAAACGCCGCTGATCGACTCGTACGCGGCGGTCCACGCCGCGCACCGCGTCCCGTTCGATCGCGCCGCGTTTGTCCGCAGCGTGGGCGACGCCGACTACGTCTTTGATCCGTGGCACGGGTTCAGCCCGCATGCGGATCGGGCGACGCTCGAAATCGAGCGACGGGCGCTGCGCGACCAGCTGCTGCTCCGGCAGCCCGTCCTCCCCGGCGTCGTGGCGCTGCTGGACGAGGGGCGCCGACGGGGGCTTCGCATCGGCATCGCGAGCAACTCCGAGCACAGCTGGGTCGAGCCTCATCTGACGCGCCTCGGGCTCGCGGAGCGGTTCGAGTTTCTCGCCTGTCGCGAGGATGTGACCTCGCCCAAGCCCGAGCCCGACGTGTACCGGTGCGTGCTGAACCATTTCGGACTGCGGGGATTCGAGGCGATCGCGTTCGAGGACTCCCACACCGGCCTGCTGGCGGCGAAGCGCGCCAGCCTGTGGGCCGTCGCCGTGCCCGGCCCATCGACCGCGCATCACGACCTCTCGGCCGCAGATCTGCGCGCCGGCTCGCTCACGGACGTCACCCTGGCCAACCTGATCCCGCGCTTCGAACGCGACCCGTCGGCGCGCTGATCACGAAAGGAACGCCCGGCCGCCGGGCGTTCCTAAGGGAATGAACACCTGGCGCGTGCCACCGCGGCGCAGGTTCTTGCAGTTGCTCCTTGTCCTTCCTGTCCGGCCGCACGACCTCGAAGACGTCGAAACACATGCCGTCGATCGCACTGGTACGCAGCGCGTGCACGAACGCCGGATCGTGGACCGCCAGCCGATGCATCTCGGGGATGAGCGAATGCGAGAACGGCAGCGGCAGCAGCCGCCCCTCGGTGTCGGTCGTGGGCAGCAGCAACACGTCCGCCTTCGCCTTCACCTGCGCGAGGGCCTGCCCGGCGACCGCCGTCCGCTCCGCCGGGGAAAGCCGTTCAGCCGCGTCGTTCGCCACCCCGAAATGCTGCGGGTGGAAGCCATACACGCCGACCGACAGCTCGCAGCCGATCGAGCGCGAGATGTTGACCAGACCGACGACGTCGACCGGCCACGCCTGGTAGGCCGCCACGCGGGCGTGGGGATGGATCGCCGCGATCTCCCGGATCACCTGTTCGGCCTCCGGCCGGGACGTCGCTCGCTCGCTCTGCAAATCACGCGCGAAGGCGGACCGGGCGGATACGACGACCAGCCCGAGCGCCAGGCACGACACCGCCATCGGCAGCGCCGGCTCCGAGCGCGACGCATCCCCGGTTCGCCGCGCGCACGAAAGCAGCAGGGCCGGGATCGCGAGCGGAATCTCCGGCACCAGCCTGTTGCCGCTCGAGCGGGAGGCGGCCAGGAGCGCCAGCGGCACGAGCGTCGCGACCAGCAGGGCACCGAAGTCGAGCCAGTCGATCCGGCGGGTGGCGGCGATCCAGCCGATCCCGGCGAGCAGGACTGCGGCGTAGGCGGGCCCGAATGCGACCTGGAACTGCTGCCAGTTGTAGTCGGCCGCAGCCGCGACCGACGTCGCGCTGCCGACGTCGACGTTCGAGCCGAAGTAATACTGCCGCAGATCGGCGACATGTGCGAGCAGCCAGGGTGCGGCGAGGATCACGCCCGGGGCCGCCATCGCCAGCGCGTCGAGACCCCACGCCCGGGCCGCGCGCCGGTGGCGGAGGAGCGCCCGACCGGCAAACAGCATCGTGACCAGGACAATTGCTGCCGCCAGCACCGGCCGGTGCAGCACCGCGAGGGCCGCGACCGTTCCCAGCGCGAGCGCCCGCCCCGGCGACGGAGTCCGCGACCACGCGAGTGCGAGCGCGACGACCAGCAGATAGAACGACGCGCCCGCCAGGTCCATTCGCTGGTCCACCACGCCATTCCGCAATTCGCTGAACGGCCCCGCCGCGAGCCACGCGGCGGCCGCCAGCAGGCCGAGGTGAAACGATCCGGTCGCGCGGCGCGTGACGGCCACCAGGACCAGTACTCCGGCCACGTGAATCCCGTACAGGTACACGTACAGCCCCGCGTAGCCCGGCGGCAAGACGCCGCTGAACACCGCCGCGAAAAACTTGTAGAGCACCACCATGTTCGGCTGCTTCCAGACCGATATCAGCGTCCGGAGCGTGCCGTCCTGCGCCGCCTGCTGCGCCACGCTCCAGTAACCGTCCTGATACGACATCGAGTCGTAGAACGGAATGACGCGCGCATAGAATGCCAGTCCGAACCGGGTCCAGTCGGCCAGCGCGACCAGGAGCGCCGCCACGAGCACCAGCAGTCCCACCCGTGTGGCCCACACCGAGCGGAAGCGCACCAGCGAAGGCAACGCGCGGGATGGGATCGGAGGCGCCACGCCGTCGAGTCTTCAGGCTTCGCCGCCGCCGACCAGTCAAAACACCTTCCGCCCGCCGCCCGCCCGGCGCACGGGAGAGAAAACCCCACTGACACCCGCTCGCCATTCGCACGCGCCGGATCGATTTGTAGGAGCGGCTTTACGCCGCGATCAAATTGCCGGCGGTGACCGAATCGCCCGACGAATCCGGTCTTACTACGCGATCGAATGTTCCCGGTGCTCCCAGCGCGGCGCAAGCCCGCTCCTGCACCCGAGACCGACCGGATCGCCCAGCCGGGCTACGCGTCCAATTCCGCCCAGCGCGCGTAGGCGGCGGCGAGTTCCTGCTCCAGCTCCTCCAGCCGCCGCGTCGCCTTGCCGACGTCCGGCCCCGCCCGCTTGAAAAAACCGGGGTCGCCCAGCTTCACCGTCAGCGCGCGCTGCTCCGCCTCCAGTGTCTCGATCCGGCCCGGCAACGCCGCAAGTTCGGCGCGTTCCCGGTTGGTCAGCCTTCGTGCCGGCACGGGCGCCGGCGCCGCCGCGCCCCCGGATTCCCGCGCGCGGGCTTTTTCCCGGACCGCCGCCGTGCTGGCCGCCGCCGCCTGCGCCGACCGCGCGGCCCGCTCCCGCTGCCAGTCGTCGTATCCGCCAAGGTACTCCGCCACCTGCCCGTCTCCCTCGAAGACGAGCAGGCTCGTGCACACCTCGTTGAGAAAGGCCCGGTCGTGGCTGACCAGCAGCAGCGTCCCGCCGAATTCCACCAGCAGATCCTCCAACAGTTCCAGGGTCTCCGCATCGAGGTCGTTGGTCGGCTCGTCCAGCACGAGCACGTTGCACGGTTTCGTGAAGAGCCGGGCCAGGAGCAGCCGGTTCCGCTCGCCCCCCGAGAGCGCGCGGATGGGCGTCCGGGCCCGGGCCGGTTCAAACAGAAAATCCTCGAGGTACGAGATGACGTGCCGCGTCCGGCCGTTGATCGTCACCGTCGCATTGCCGTCCGCCACCGCGTCCTGCACGCGCATGGTGTCGTCGAGCTGCGCCCGCAGCTGGTCGTAGTAGACGACCTCGAGGCGCGTTCCCTGCTCGATCGTCCCGGCGGTCGGCGTGAGTTCCCCCAGCAGCAGCCGGAGCAGCGTGGTCTTGCCCGCACCGTTCGGGCCCACGATGCCGATCTTGTCGCCGCGTTCGATCCGGGTGGTGAGGCCGCGCACGATCCAGCGGGACTCGTTGTAACGAAAACCCGCATCCGCGCATTCGATCACCTTGAACCCGCTGCGGTCCGCCTCCTGCGCCGTCAGCCGGGCCGTTCCGGTCCGCTCGCGCCGGGCCGCCCGCTCGGTCCGCATCTGCTCGAGCGCGTGGATCCGGTTCTGGGCGCGCGACCGCTGCGCCCGCACGCCGCGGCGGATCCAGGCCTCCTCCTGTGCCAGCTTCTTGTCGAATTGCGCGCGCTGCACCTCCTCGGCCTCGAGCACCGCCTGCTTGCGGACGAGAAACGTGTCGTAGTCGCACGCCCAGCCGGCCAGCCGGCCGCGGTCGACCTCGACGATGCGGGTCGCGAGCCGGCGCAGAAACGCCCGGTCGTGCGTCACGAACAGCAGCGCTCCGCCCCAGGCGAGCAGGTACTGCTCGAGCCATTCGATCGAGGCGAGGTCGAGGTGATTGGTCGGCTCGTCCAGCAGCAACAGCTCCGGCTGCGCCACCAGTCCGCGCGCCAGCAACACCCGGCGTTTCTGGCCCGCCGACAGCTCGGCGAACTCCGCCCCGGCGGGCAGGCCCATGTCGTCCAGCAGCCGCTCCATCCGGTCGTGACGCTCCCAATCGTTGTGGTGCTCGAACCCGCCGCCCTCGGTTTCGACCACCGCCTGAACCGTGCCGTGCAGCCCCGTGGGCACGTCCTGCGGCAGCATCCGGATCGCGGCCCCGGCCGCCCGGAGGATCTGGCCGTCGTCGGGCGCGTATTCGCCCGCGATCAGCCGCATCAGGGTGGATTTCCCGGCGCCGTTGCGCCCGATCAGGCAGACGCGCTCGCCGCGGTCGATCTGCAGGTTCACGCGATCGAGAAGCGGCGGACCACCGAAGCTCAAGCTGACGTCCTGGAGACTGATAAGGGCCATGCGAAACCGCCCACCGTGCGCGGCCCCTCGCCAGCGCGCAAGGCTCTCGTGCGACAAAGCCTCGCGGCGCGACAATCAGCCGGCGTCTGCGGCGCGGAATTGCCGCGATGATGCTGCCCCGGCGCGACATGGCGATTGTGGGCGGCCGCCGGTGTGGCTTGCTGGTCGCGAGAGCTTCCGCTTCGCGCAACGAGATGTCTTCCGACTTGCCCCCCCCCCCGGTTCGATGCCCTCGGCGCCGCGGCACGTATCCCCTGCAGGAGCCGCTTTGCGCCGCGATCGGGTGGCTTATCGCCTGCAGGAGCAAACTTGCCGTCTCGGCCCCGAGCACGTCGAGGGGCTCGCGAGGACTGCGCGATCGCCTGCAAGCAGGCTCCTACGTCGGAGCGCCCGCAGCGGGCGCGATCGCCTGCGAGCAGGCTCCTACACCGGACCGCAGGCGGCGGATCGCTACACTGGACCGCTGACGCATCGGCGGTCAGAACAATTCGCGCTGCTGCAGCGCGTCGCGCTTCGCCGCGTCGAGCGTGCTCAGCGCGAGCAGCTGCATCACCGTGAGCTCCGCCAGCCGGGCATCGCGGGCGAGCGACCCCAGCAGCAGCGCCCCCGCCAGCGCGTCGTAAAGCGCGGCGTGGTACCGCCGGCGGCCGGGCGGGCAGTGCTGCGACGCGAGCGCGTCCAGATCGCCCTGCAATCCGCAGGCGACCACCAGCGCCTCGAGCTGGCCCGTCCCGAGCTCGGGATAGAACTGCGCATACAGCCGGGCCGTGTCGATCCACGGGCCCCAGTCGATCAGCCGCTCGCCCGGTCGCGCGAAGTCCGGCGAGTTGCGGGGGTAGGCCCACACCGCCTTGAGCAGCGCGTTCTCGGTCCCGGCATAGTGCGCCGCGAGCGGGCCGCGGTCCCGCAGCCCGGCAAAGGTCTCCCACTCGCCGGCGAACGGCGCGCAGTCCGCCAGCGCCGGCGCCTGCAACCCGTGCAACGCCGCGTCTTCCTCGCGGATCGGGCCCGTCGGGCGGCACAGTCGCGTCCGGGCGGACTGAACCCGGCCGGCGGACACCTCCGCCACGCCATACTCGAGGATGCCCGAACCCTGATTGCCCTCGAAATCGATGAAGAAGATCGGCTGCTCCGTCCAGAACACGCCGGTGTTATGCGCGATCGGCCCGGCGGAACGCACGCCCGATTTTTTGTCGTGTCCAACCAGCGGATCCCTGCCAACGCTACCTCGCGTGGACCTCGCGCCGTACCGGAAACTCATCGCCGAACTCGCCCGCGAAAGCGGCGATTTCATCCGCCCGTTTTTCGGCCGGCACGACCTCGCGGTGGAAACCAAGGCGGACGAGTCGCCGGTGACGGCGGCCGACCGCGGCGCCGAGGAGCTGCTGCGCCGCCGGATCGGCCAGGCGTTTCCGGCGCACGGCATCATCGGCGAGGAGCTGGGCTCGGACCGGCCCGATGCGGAGTTCGTCTGGGTGCTCGACCCGATCGACGGCACGAAATCGTTCATCTCCGGCGTACCGCTGTTCGGCACGCTGATCGCGCTGCTGCACGAAGGCCGGCCCGTGCTCGGCGTCATCCACCAGCCGGTGCTGCAGCAGCTGCTGATCGGCGACGGCGCCACCACGACGCTGAACGGCCGTCCCACCCGGTGCCGGGCGACGACGCGCCTCGAGGAGGCCACGCTGCTCACCAGCGATCCGCTCAACCCGGCGCGTTACCAGGATGGCGCGCGTTACGACGCGCTGACCCGCCGCGCGAAACTCGTGCGCGGCTGGGGCGACGCCTACGGCTACCTGCTGGTCGCCTCGGGCTGGGCCGACATCTGCCTCGACCCGGTCATGAACCCGTGGGACATCGCGGCGCTCGTGCCGGTGATCCGCGGAGCCGGCGGCGTGATCTCGGACTGGAAGGGCGCTGCGCCGTACCCGGCCGAGTCCACGGTCGCGGCCGCCACGCCCGAGCTGCACGCGCAGGTGATCGCGGCGCTGAACGGCGCCGCGGCCCAGGAGCGGGATCGGGCGGAAACCGTCCAGCCGTAGGAGCCTGCTCGCAGGCGATGGGCCGCAGGATCGCGGCGTAAAGCCGCTCCTCCGGCGATCCACAAACCATCGCGAGCAAGCTCGCTCCGGCCGGCGATCACACAACCCGCGAGCGGTCCGTTGTAGGAGCCTGCTCGCAGGCGATCCGTCACGATCGCGGCAGGAAGCCGCTTGGCGCGGGGCGACCCACCCGCCATCGCGGGCCAACTCGCTCCGAAATCAACCGGCACGCGGTGGCGCCCATTCGGCGCTGATGCGCGACGTGAACCCGCCGCGGGCTTTCCAGTCGGTGATCACCGTCAGCTGCCGTGGCTGCAGCACCGCCCCCAGGTCGTCGCAGATCTTGTTCGTCACCGCCTCGAAAAAGATCCCGTCGTTCCGGTAGGCGTGAAAATACAGCTTCAGCGACTTGAGTTCCACGCAGGTCCGGTCCGCGACGTACCGGATCGTGACGTCACCGAAATCCGGATGCCCGGTCATCGGGCACACCGACGTGAATTCGTGGTGGGTGTGCTCGATCAGGTAATCGCGTTCCGGCGCGGGATTGGGAAAGGTCTGGAGGATCTTCGGGTCGGACATGACGGGAATGGCTGAATGAACGTCGGACTGAAAAGCTGAGCAATGCTCGAATGCGAGCAACTCGGGAATCGGCGAACCGGCGCCCGTCCGAAGCCGGGCTGAAACCACCGATGGACCTGGATGAACACGGATCCAGTCGCCGAATCGCAGGGGCGCCAGCGAACCGGAGTTCACAGAAGCCAACGAAGGGAACGAAGAGGTCGCCTTCGCCCTCACTCGCCCGGCAGCGTTTCTCCTGCGGCATGCGTTCTCCTCTGTAAACCGATCGGAGAAAATCGGCCCGATTTGGTCCATCCGTGGCCCTCCGTGGTCAAATTCCGGATTCAGGAACCGACGCCAGCAACAGGTGAACTCCAGCGCCCGAATCGCACGGAAGGAAACGAAGGAAGTCAGCCCCCGATCCCATCGTTTTCTTCGTTACCTTCTGTGACCCGATTGGATTCGAGATCGCGGGCCGAGAAGGAGACCACCGACGGACACGGATGGGCCCCGGATCCAATCGTCCCTCCACCTTAGGAACGCACGCTGCCGTGCGTTCCTGTCACGTCGCGGTCTCGGTGAAGCGCTGCTCGCGGATCACGGTGATCTTGATCGTGCTCGGGTACTGCAGCTCCGACTCGATCCGTTTCCGGATCTCCTTGGCGATCTCCCGCGCCCGGTCGTCGGTCACGATCTGCGGCGACACCACCACGCGAATCTCCCGGCCGGCCTGGATCGCGAACGCCTGCTGCACGCCTTCGATCGCAAGTGCGAGCTTCTCGAGCCGCCCGAGCCGCTGGATGTAGCCCTCCATCGACTCCGCCCGCGCCCCCGGCCGGGTGGCGGAAATCGTGTCCGCCAGAATCACCAGCCCCGCGTAGACGGTTTCCGGCTTCACTTCCTCGTGGTGCGCGGCGACGGCGTTGACCACGATCGGCGTCTCGCCGTAGCGCTGGATGTACTCGGCGCCGATATGGGCATGGCTGCCCTCGTAGTCGCCGCTCACCGCCTTGCCGACGTCGTGCAGCAGCCCGGCGCGCTTCGCCACGTTCGGGTCGAGCCCGACCTCGCTCGCGATCATCGAGGCGAGCGACGCCGTCTCGATCGAGTGGTCGAGCACGTTCTGATTGTAGGAAAAACGGAACTTCAGCTTGCCGAGCAGCTTGATGATCTCGGGGTGCAGCCCGTTGATGTTCAGCCGGGTGACCGCGTCCTCGCCGGCCTGGAGCGCGGACAGCTCGATCTCCTCCTGCGCCCGCTTCACGAACTCCTCGATCGTCGCCGGATGGATGCGGCCGTCCTTGACCAGCGCCTCCAGCGCGGCCCGCGCAACTTCGCGCCGCACCGGGTCGAACGAGGAGATGAGCACGGTCTGCGGCGATTCGTCGATCAGCACCGTCACCCCGGTCGCCGCCTCGAACGCCTTGATGTTGCGCCCCTCGCGCCCGATGATGCGGCCCTTCATGTCCTCGCTCGGCAGCGAGACCATCGTGGAGGTGAGGTCGTTGTTCGGCTTGGTCGCGAGCCGCTGCATCGTCGCGACGATGATCCGGCGCGCCTCCGTCTGCAGATCCTGCTCGGATTTCTCGAGCGTTTCGCGGCGCAGCGCCCGCAACTCGTCCTGACACTCGAGCAGGACCTCGTCGCGCAACTGGCGCCGGATCTCCTCGGCATCCATCTGCGAAACGCCTTCCAGCCGCTGGCGGACGGTTTTGGAGAGGGCGCGGATCGCATCGCGCGCCTGTTTCATCGCCGCGCTCTCGCGATTCAGCCGTTCCTGTCGCTGCTCGAGCTGGTAGTCGAGCAGCGCGAGCGATTCCTCGTGCGCCCGGATCTCGCGCAGCCGCACTTCGCTCTCGATTTCCCGGCGATCGAACTCGCGGTTCAGCTCCGCCCGTTTCTCCTGCATTTCGGCCTCGGCTTTCTGCCGGATCTCCTCGGCGGCCACCGCCGCCTCCCTTCGCGCCACCTCCATCAGCTCCGACGCCTGTTCATGCGCCACCCGGCGGGTGTGGCGGGTGATCGCCCAGATCACCAGAAAACCCAGCGAGCCACCGATGATCAGCGAAACCGTGAGCGACCAGTCGAACGGGTCGCTCTCGGCAATCAGAAACGCGAAGTCGGCGGCGCTCACTGACGTCAAGGGACCGGAACGGTATGACGGCGCAAGGAAACCTCAAGTTCTTCTTCCGGAGCCGAACCCGACAGCGCGCATCGGGAGTTGCCTTCCTGTTCGGCTGGGGCGGCGACGCCCCCGTCGCCGTGCATCGGAACGCGACGGGGGCGTCGCATCTCCAACCCGGGTGGCGAACGCGGAGGAACGCACGGCAGCCGTGCGTTCCTAAGGTTTCGTTCTGGGATCGGATCCATGCTCATCCGTTCCATCCGTTCCATCCGTGTCCATCCGTGGCTACAGGCGGCGTATGGCTCGTCCCGCCGGGGTCACCGACCCCCGGCTACACCATACCGGGATGCCTCGATCCATCTGCGGGTTTCAGCGTGGCTTTCTGGCTGCGGCAGGACGCCACAGCCACTAACGACACGCACAGACATTGCCAACCGACACGGTGGCGGTCTATCTTCGTGTGTCCCCGTGAACCTGCCCTCCCCGACCGACTACATCAGCGTCTTCAAGACGACGACCCGTGGCCGGTGGGATCTGCTCAACCCGATCGCGCTCGCCGGGCTCAGCACGTTCGGGGTGCTCTTCATCTATAGCGCGCAACTGCCGGTGCATGGCAACAGCTGGATCACGCAGATCGTCTGGTTGACCGGCGGCCTGGGGCTGTACCTCGCGGTGTCGCTCATCGATTACCGCTTCTGGCTGAGCGTCGCCCACTGGTTCTACGCTGCCTGCCTGTTGCCGCTGCTCCTCGTGCTGCTGCCCGGCATCGGCTCGGAGAGGTACGGCTCGCAACGCTGGATCGATTTTGGGTTCTTCTCCTTCCAGCCGTCGGAGACGGCGAAGGTGGCCGTGCTGCTCATCACCGCCAGTGTGCTCATCCGGAGCGAGATCGGCACGGTGCGCCAGTCGCTGGGCGTGCTGGGGAAATTGGCCCTTGCGGTGGGTACACCCATGTTCTTGATCTTGTTACAGCCCGATCTCAAATCGGCTATCGTCCTACCTCCGATGGTGTTCTCGATGCTCTATGTCTCGAAGCTTTCGTCGCGGTTTTTCGCCGCGGCGCTCGGGGCGTTTCTGCTCATCCTGGGCATCGTTTCGTGGGACACCTGGCGGTACGAGGACTTCATGGAGTCGCATGGCTACTCGTACATGAACGACCGCGGCAAATACGAGCCGCAGACCTGGGTCCCCCTGCACGACTACCAGCGCAACCGCATCATTTCCTTCGTTTCGCCCGACAAGATCGACCCGATGGGCATCGGCTGGAACCAGCGGCAGTCGCTGATCTCGGTCGGCTCCGGCGGGCTGTCCGGCAAGGGCTGGACGCGAGGGCACGCAGGCCCAGCTCGGCTACCTGCCGCGCTCGGTCGCGCACAACGATTTCATCTTCTCGGTCATCGCCGAGGAACAAGGTTTTCTGGGAAGCATCACGGTTCTCGGCCTCTTTGGGATAGTGTTGTTCAACGGCATTCGCATCGCCGGTCTCGCTCGGGACCGCTTCGGCACCCTTCTCGCCATTGGCGTGACGGTGCTGTTCGCGGTGCACGTGTTCGTGAACATCGCAATGACCATCGGGCTGGTGCCCATCACGGGCATACCGCTTCCCTTTATCAGCTACGGTGGCTCCTTCGTGCTCAGTTGCTGTTTGCTGCAAGGACTGGTCCAGAGCGTCTATCGCTTCCGGAAGGATTTCACATGAGATCCCTTCTTCGCGTTATCGACCGCTTTGCCGGAATTTCCTGCGCCGCAACCGCCGCACCCGGGTGCCCCGTTCTCCAAACACGACGATACCCACCATGAGCGATCAATCGCCACTCGCCCTCCAATCCACCGCTGCCCGCAGGACCTCACCCGCAGGTATGAGGAGGAACTGGTCAACCCGCCGACGTCCAATGCAGTCGGCCCCCATCACCGCCGCGGAGCTGAAGGCCGGCGCGGCCGAGCGCGCCCGGCAGCGCCCCCTGCTCCAGAAGATCCTGTCGGTCTTCCAGAAGGAAAAAGGCTCCTTCCGCGAACTGATCATCAACTCGGAACCGCTCGAGAAGCGCGTCGCGCTCCTCGTCGACGGCCGGCTCGAGAAGTTCGAGATCGAGCGCGAGTCCGACAACCGGATGGTCGGCGGCATCTACAAGGGCCGCATCAAGAATCTCGACGCCGGGCTGAAGGCCGCGTTCGTCGACATCGGCTACACGAAGAACGCGTTCCTGCACTACTGGGACATGCTCCCGGCCGCCGCCGACTCCTCCGTCGAGGTCGTCCGCGTGAACAAGAGGAAGAACGCGCCGCCGCGGCCCGCCGATCCCACCGTCAAGGACATCCCGAACCTGTACCCGCCCGGGACCGACATCGTGATCCAGGTGACCAAGGGGCCGATCGGCACCAAGGGTCCGCGCACCACTACCAATCTCTCCATTCCCGGACCGCTACCTGATCCTGACGCCGTTCTCCGACGGCTGCGGCATTTCCCGCAAGATCGAGGAGCCGAACGAGCGCAAGCGGCTCAAGCAGCTGATCAACGAGCTCACGATTCCCGAGGGCATGGGCGTCATCGTGCGCACCGCCGGCGAGGGCAAGAAGGCCCGGTACTTCGTCCGCGACCTGCACATTCTCCTGAAGACCTGGCAGGAAATCACGACCAAGCTGCAGAACGAGCGCGCCCCGGCCTGCCTTTACCAGGAGCCCGACCTCGTCGAGCGCACCGTGCGCGACTTCCTCACCGAGGAGGTCGACCGCGTGCTGATCGACGACAAGGAGGACTTCACGCGCACGCAGAGCCTGGTCGCGCAGATCTCGAAGCGCTCCTCAAACAAGATCGCGATTCTACAAGGACAGCATCCCGATCTTCGAGCGGTTCAACATCGAGCGCCAGATCGAGCAGACCGGCCAGCGCAAGGTGCCGCTGCCGTCCGGCGGCGAGATCGTGATCGACGAGACCGAGGCGCTGATCTCGATCGACGTGAACACCGGCTCGCACAAGAGCCGCGGCGGCGACGAGAAGAACGTGATCTACGCCGTCAACCTCGAGGCCGCAACCGAGATCGCGCGCCAGATCCGGCTCCGCAACCTCGGCGGCCTGGTGATCATCGACTTCATCGACATGAAGGAGCGGCGGCACCGCAACGCCGTGTACGAGAAGATGGTTCGAGGAGATGTCGCAGGACAAGGCGAAGAACCACATCCTCCCGATCTCGACGCTCGGCATCCTCCAGATGACGCGCCAGCGCCAGCAGGAGTCGCTTTCGAGCAATCTCTACACCGACTGCCCGTACTGCCGCGGCCGCGGCATCGTGAAGAGCGCGACGACGATGTCGGTCGAGCTGCAGCGCAAGCTGTCCTCGATCGTCCGCCGGCTGCAGCTGCGCAACGACGGCAAGGAGTACTCGCTGCGGGTGATGGTGCACCCGAGCATCCTCGAGCGGCTGCGCAGCGAGGACGCCGAGCTGCTGGTGCGGATGGAGAAGCTCTACGGGGTGAAACTGGCCTTCCGCGCCGACCTCAACTACCACGTCGAGAACTTCAAGATCATCAACGCCCTCACCGGGGAGGAATACCGCTGAAGTGCGCGGTGACACGAATCCCGTGATGGTTACTTGAATTCGATACGAAGCTGACAGCAATTGTGTGTCAGCAAAGTCCTTCAGCCTGCCGCGCGCCCAGACGCCCGGCGGGCTTTTTCTTGGCGGAAACAGAGGACCATCCGCTCAAGGAGCCGACAGCCGTCCCGCTTCATCCGCGAGCGCGTGCTCGAAGGCGGTGGCGTAGGGGGCGAGAAGCCTGGCAGTGATGCGGAGCCGCTGACCTGCCTGGCGCCAGTTTGAAACGGCGCGGTGTATTCTCCGCAGGTCTTTTCGGGCGTCGGCCAGCTTGATTCCGAAGCGTGCTGCCGCATCCAGCGCGGCAGCGATGGTCGGTTCCGCTTGATCTTCGGTGATCGCCGTCTGCGGCGTCTGGGCGCGTTCAATCTCCGGGACGGGGTTCAAGTCGTAGGCGGGCGAGAGCGACCAGCGGCCCGGAGCCCGCATGAGGAATCCATGATTGCGCAGATGATCGTCGTAGTTGCTGGCGAGCAGGGAAAAAATCAGGCGTCCCCACAGCTCGCGGAGGTCCCTGGTGACGTCGTGACCATGCTGACGAATACCGTCAGCCAAAAGGGTGTAGGCGCCGACGGCGCCCGGCGCGAGGCCGACGAGGCTGGCGCCGGAGACAAAGGGAATCCGGCGATGGCCCTCCCGGTCAAACCGCGTGATCACCGACACGCTCCGGCGCGCTACCTTTACGAGTTTGTGGTCGGCGACGTTGAGGCCTGCTTCGCGAGCCAGTGCGAGAGCGAGTATCTCTCCGGCAGCAATGTCCCGGATGTCGTCCCCCTTCGGGAATTTGGCGAGGGCCAGCCGGCCGTCCGGCAGGCTGACCGAGGCTTTGGGCCGGGCGCCGCCGAGAGGCGATCCTTCTCCCAGGAGAAACCGCAGGTCCGCGGCCGTCTCCGTTTCACCGTGGATCGCATCGGTCGCGCGAAGCAACGCCGCCAGCCGCACCAGGGGCGGAACGGCTGCCGGCCCAGCCGCAAGAAAAGGCCCGTCCGGGTTGCGGCGGAAGCGCAGCGCTCCGAGTCGGGATGTGTCGGCCAAAGCAAGCAGGTAGTCGATCTCCTGATAGGGCTTCCGCGCCACCACGCCTTTGCGAACTGCGCGCTCGATCAGCACGCGTCCCCAGCGGTCCGGTCCGCAGTCCTGGATTCCGCCAAAAAGCGCCGGGCTGTGCAGCGGGCCTGCGACGAGCGGCAGCGAAGTGGGGTCGATGGCGAAGGCATCGGCACGTTCGAGCCACGCGGGCGCGTAGACGAACGACATGGCGGCGCTGTGCGCCGACTCGTGGAGATGGCCGGCCAAGTGGGTCGCCCCGGCCCATTCAACGTGAACCTCCACGCTCATGGTCGCGGGCGCCGAATGCGCTGGGGGAGGTTCTTCTCATCCAGGCTGAGGGCGAGAGCGTCGCTGGCCGGCGCGGCCAGATTCGCCAGCCGGTCATGGAGCTGCAGAACAAAGCAGGCGGTCGCGAGGGTCCCGATCGCAACCGTGGGGTCGCCGCGCTCGAGCCGCCAGAGCGTGACCCGACTGGCAAAGAGCCGCGACGCCATGTCCGCGGTGGAAATCCTCCGCTTGCGCCGGGCAATGGCGAGCTCGCGCCCGAGTTTGCGCAGGGCGGATGCGGCGGGCACGGGCAGCGGAGCAGGAGAAGGCACGTGGTTAGCGTTTCCTATGCGCAACGCTAAGTCAATTAAGGTTCTTCATATAGAACCTTAGCATGCGACGGATTCCGGTTCACGACGACCCGCGGAATTGGTGTCAGCTCGCCTCCAAGCCGTGTCGCACGGATTTGTTCATTGAACATGAGGATTTCGGCCGATGCTCCGGCCGAGATCCTAAGGTAGCAGCGATCCTCCCGGTCGGCACCGAATCG
The DNA here is from genome assembly GCA_963705935.1 of uncultured Verrucomicrobiae bacterium. Classification (GTDB taxonomy): domain Bacteria; phylum Verrucomicrobiota; class Verrucomicrobiia; order Opitutales; family Opitutaceae; genus Opitutus. Next base: position 3,610,429 of record OY970130.1, read on the forward strand.
CCTTGCCGTGCGCCGTTTCTCCGCGGGATTGCGGCGCCTTCCGGTGTTATATCTTGCTGTCGCAAACGATTATCGGCATGAAGTTCAGCATCGTTCCTTCTTCTTCCACCATGAAAATCAGTCGCCTGTTCGCCCTTTGCACCCTCGCCGCGCTTTCCAGCGCGTTCACCGGCTGCCAGACTGGATCGACCGCCATCACCGGCAAGGTGCGAGCGCCGCTGCCCGTTTCGATGGTGAAGGTGTATGTGCAGCCGTCGGCAAAATTGGACGTCAAGCAAACCCCGGTGAGCGGGACGTTGGTCAACGGGGTCTTGTATGGGCAACCGCCGGCAAGATTCGAAGTGATCGGCACCGTGGAAGCAGCCGGCACCATCAACTCGGAGGAGCAACTGGCAGCGGCTATCGGCGAACTGAAGGAACGGGCGGCCAAGATCGGCGCCAATGGCGTGCTCATGCCCCGGATGGTGATCGGGAACTGGGGTGGCCCAAGAAGCAGTTTCAACGGTACTCCGTACGGTGACGCCTCCGACGTGCGAGCGGAAGGCCAGGCGATCTTCGTGGCCGACGACGCGCCCGCCGCGAGCGCCCCGGATGCCAGCGCCGGCACGGCCAACTGACCTGAGGATTCCGGCCGCAAGCCGGCCGAAATCCTACCTCGGTGGTTTTCCTGATTCGCGTGCCTTCGCACTGCAATCTCTCGGAGTCGCCTACTCCACTGCCTTCGAGCACGGGCTCACGGAAGAAGCGGGACGGCTGACCTAGGTGCCACGACGGTTGGATGACCTCCCGATGGCGGCTCGAGCGGTATCGTTGCAGATCGAGACTCGGTCCGAGGGAAGAAAACTCACCGCGCCGGCTTCGGCGGATGCAGTGCCTCGGAGACGATCGCTGCGAGTGCTTCGATCGAAAATGGCTTGAGCAATGGGCCCAGCAACTCGAGCCGGGCAAGTTCCTCCCGCTCCCCCGAGCGATCAAACCCCGTGCAGAGAAGGATCGGCAGGTGGGGGGCAAGCCGGCGGATATTTTCCGCCAGCGCCGTCCCGGTCATCCTCGGCATGGTGAGATCGGAGATCACCAGCGCGCAGTCGGACAGATTCTGTTGGATCGCCGCCAGCGCTTGGGCCGCTTCGACAAATCCTGAGCATCGATAGCCCAGTCGCTGCAGCATCCCGGTGGCGACCCGGATCACCTGCTCTTCGTCGTCGACCACGATGATGTGCTCGCCGTGTCCCCGCGGCAACTCGGGGGCGACACTCGCCGAGGGACCTGCCGTCGTCGCGCAAATCGGGAGGAAGATTTGAAAAGTGGTTCCCTGACCCGGTGCGCTGTCGACGATCAGGAACCCGTCGTGCTGCTGGACGATGCCGTGCACGACCGAAAGGCCGAGGCCGGTGCCTTGCCCTGGGGCTTTCGTGGTGAAGAAGGGTTCGAAGATCCGGTTGAGCGTCGCCGCGTCCATGCCGCACCCGGTGTCACTCACGGTCAGGTGCACGAACCGCCCGCAGCGCAACTGCGGTCGCTGCCGCACCGCCGCTTCGTCCAGCACCGTCACCTCCTGCCGGAACTCGAGCCGCCCCCCGGTTCTTTCCATGGCATGCGCCGCATTGGTGGCGAGATTCATCAGCACCTGGTGCAGTTGCGTGGGGTCGGCCAGGACGAAGGGACTCGTGGCTGGCAACTGCAGGCGGATTTCGATCGTGGCCGGCAGCGAGGGCCGGAGGAGCTTCACCGCTTCCTCCACGATCGTGTGCAGTTGCACGGGCACCCGCTGGTGCGCCTGCTGACGGCTGAAGGTCAGGATCTGCCTGACCAAATCCCGTGCCCGGTGCGACGCTTGCATGACCCGCCGCAGGTTTTCCTGCACCGGGTGGCTCGACGGCAAATCCATCACCGCGAGCTGGGTGTTGCCGAAAATACCGGTCAGAATGTTGTTGAAATCGTGGGCGATGCCGCCCGCCAGGGTGCCGACCGCCTCCATCTTCTGGGCCTGAAAAAACTGCATCTCCAGCTTCGCGTGCGCCTCGGCCGCGCGCAGGCGCTCCGTGACATTGCGGCCGATGCCGAGCAGCCCCACGACGACGCCCGCCTCGATCAGGGGCGACAAGGCGAACTCCAGCACGACGACTTCGCCGGTGTGCGTCCGCAGCCGCAGTTCGAACGACTGGGGGTGTTTGCCGGTCCTCGCCTCGGCGAACCGGGCCTTCGCCAAAGGCTGATCCTCCTCGACGATCAGCTGCTGAAAACTCTGGCCGATCCATTTGTCATGGGCCCAACCGGTGATGCGGCTGGCCGCCTCGTTCACGGCCTCGATCCGGCCATCCTCCGTCAGGGTGAAGATGGCGTCTTGCGCTCCCGCGATCAGCGCCCGGTACCGATCATCACTCGCGCGCAGGGCGTCCGCCGCTCGCTGGCGCTCGGAAATCAGCCGGGTGAGTCGGTGCACGCGCACGCGATGCGCGGTGACAATCCCGAGGATCAGCAGCGCGGCCGCGCCCCCGCGGAACCACCACGTGCGCCACAGCGGCGGAGTCACGGTGATCTGGAGAGAGGTCGTGGAGGAGTCGTACCAGACGCCATCGCTATTGGAGGCCTTGACCCGGAAAACGTACCTCCCGGGATCAAGGTTCGTGAAGGTGATCTCCCGTTTTTCGCCCATTTCGATCCAACGATCATCGAATCCATCCATGCGATAGGCGTAGCGGTTGCGCCGGGGGCTGGTGTATTCGAGCGCGGCGTATTCGAGCGAAAAGACATTGTCGTTCGGCGTCAGCTTCAGGTTGTCGAGCATCGGGAGCGCGACGGGAAGCTTGACCGGCTGGTTGAAGATCCGGAGGGAGGTGAGCACCACCGGCGGCGCCTGACTGCTCAGGGTGAGCGCGGCGGGATCGAAGTCGTAGAACCCTTCCGTGCTGCCGAAAAGCAGCCGCCCATCGCTCGTCTTCAGGCTGGCGCCCAGGTGGAACTGCAGACTTTGCAGTCCGTTCGTCTGATCGTAGTTCTCGATCGTGCCGGTGTCCGGAGCCAGACGGGAGAGACCGTGGTTGGTGCTGACCCAAATGCGACCGGAGGAATCTTCCTGGATCGAATTGATCACTTTGCTCGGAAAATTCCGGAAACAAGTGAAGGTGCCGGTCGCACGATCCAGCAGACTGAGCCCTCCGCCGATCGAGCCGATCCAGATCCGGCCCAGGTGATCTTCCCGCAACGACACGACGGCGTCGCTGCTGAGACTTTTCGGATCGTGCTCGTCGTGCCGGAAATCGACAAACGCCTTCGCCCCGCGATCGAGGACGCTGAGCCCGCCGAAGCCGCCCACCCAGGTACTGCCCTCCCGATCCACCAGCACCGTGCGCAGGTCGGTGTTTCTCTGCGGTGCCGTGCTGCTCCCGACGATTTCTCCCCGGTCCGGATCGAAGCCGACCAGTCCGCCGCTGGTCGCAAGCCAAAGCATGCCGTTCCCGGCCTCGGCCATGGCCCACACACTGTCGTCGACCAGGCTATGGGGGTCGTGGGGATCGTGGCGGAAAACGCGAAACTTCCCGGAATTCGGATCGAACTGCGCGAGTCCGCCAAGGTAGGAACCAACCCAGAGCCACCCTCGACGGTCCTGGAGCAACGACAGGATGGCGGTATTTCCGGAAGAGGATGGAGGGTAGCGATAGCGGGTGAATTGTCCGCTTTCCCGGTCGAACCGGTTGAGCCAGCCCCCCTCGGTCCCCAACCAGATGCCGCCCGCCGCGTCCTGCAGGAAGGCGCTCACATTCGAATCACTCAACCCCGCCACCTCGCCATCGGCGTGGGTGTAATACGCGATCTCGTTCCGCGCTTTTTTCAACTGGTTGACGCCTCCCTGGAAGGTGCCGACCCAAAGTCCCCCTTGCGTATCCTTATACAGGCTACGAACGACATTGTTGCTGAGCGACATCGGCATGCTGTCCGCATGTTCGTACGCGGTGAATCGATCCGTCGCCGGATCCAGACGCAGCAATCCGAAGCCGTCGGTGCCGACCCACACGATGCCGGCCCGATCGACGGTCACACTGGTGATAAGATCCGTGGGCAGCCCGTTTTCGTCGCCGGCCTGGTGGCGGTAATGGCGAAAATGCCCGGTCTTGGGATCCAGCAGGTTCAAGCCCCCGCCGTACGTGGCCACCCAGAGACTGCCCCGTTTGTCCTCGGCGAAAGCCCAGACTCTGTTGTCCGATATGCTGTTGGGATCGCTCGGATCATGCCGAAAATGCACAAAGCTGCCGAATTCTCCTGTCTTCCGGTCGAACCGTTCGAGACCGGCGTTGCTGGTGCCGACCCAGAGATGCCCGCTGCGATCCTCCAATACGGCTGAAACGAGGTAACTCGACAGGCTGCCCGGATCCTCTGCAACCGGCTGGTACGAGACAAAATTATCCGAGCCTGGCTTCAGCAAGAAAAGCCCGCCTCCCGCACAGGCAAACCACAGGGTGCCATCGGAGGATTCGACGATCCCCGCCACCCGATCGCGAATCACCGGGATGGTCGTGAAGGTTTCGGTTCTGGGATCAAAACGACACAGGCCATGCTCGGTCCCGACCCACAGCCGGTGCTGGCGATCTTCGCAAAGGGCATTGACCACGTTGTCCGACAGACTGCCCGGATCCTTGGCATCGTGCCTGAAGACCACGAAACTGTAGCCATCGTAGCAATTCAGGCCTTCTTCCGTGCCGAACCAGAGATAGCCCACGTGATCCTGCAAGATCGCCTGCACGGTCCCCTGGGAAAGACCCTGCTCGATCGAAATCCGCACAAAGCGCACCGGCGCCCCCGCCTGGACTTCGGGGATGCAGGCAGCCATCCACAAAAACACCCCGATCCAAAGCCACGGTGACGACGATGAAGTGCGCGAGCCGCGCTTCCGTCGCCCAAATTGCCGACGAATGTATTCTCGAGCGAGTTCCACTACGATGGTCTTACGTCCCTCCCAACCGGGGAATGCTGATGAAAACGCTGTTGGGCGCCTGGCTTGACTCTCAGAGTGGCCAATGGAGTTTCATCGACACTTTCAGCGGTGATTTGAATCCTAAACCTGCGCGATGGATCTCAGCGACGACCAACAAGCCTTCCTCCGCGACCTCGTCAAAGCGTCACGCCAAAGGAGCCAGCATGTGACGTGGACCGATCGCGACGGGACAAAACGGCTGACGGCGCTCAATCCCGCCGACGCCGCCCGACTCGCGCAGCTCGCACGCCAGCTCAAGCTCTCGCCGGGCGAAACCCTGCGACAGGCCGCGCATATTCCCGTTTCGCGCGGGCCGTAGGTCCGCAGACGAACGCAGGGTGCGGGGCCCTAATCCCGGTCCGGTTGCGGGCGAATGAATGGTCCGGCTGTAGATGCCATGAGGCCGACAAGCGGAGCAAGAGGCTCCAACTTGTCGGCCCATGATAAACACAAACATTGCCAAACTGCTCGAGCGGCTGCTCGAGTCCAACTCCGAAACGATCAAGATCGGGTGTGACATCCACGCCCGGGATCTTGCGGTGTCGATCCAGGTGGACGCCGCCCGGCCCTTGCGGCCGCAGATGATGACGCGCCCGCAGTTGCTGGTGCTGGTGCCAGGGCTGGTCAAAGCCGGGCGCAAGGTGCACGTGTGCTACGAGACGGGGCCCTGCGGCTATGGGCTGTACTTTGCACTCCAGGCGGCGGGGGCGAAGGCGTACGTGATCGTGGCGGAAGTGCTCGGGGATGGCCGCAAGCAAAAGACCGACAAACTCGATGCGGCGGCGTTGTGCGACAAACTGGACCGGTACGTGCGCGGCAACACCAAGGCGATGACGCCGGTGCGTGTGCCCACGGTGGCGGAGCAGCACGCGCGCAGCGAGTGCCGACTGCGCGAGCAGCAAAAGCGCAGCCGCCATCAATGGGAGGCCAGGGGACGCAGTTTGCTGCTGTTCTACGGATACCACGTGGTGGGAAAGTGGTGGACGACGCGGCGGTGGGCGGAACTGGAACCGACGCTCGATGCGTGGCTGATCGAGCAGCTCACGGCGATCCGCACCACGATCGTGCAGGTCGATCAGCAGGAGGCGGCCGCGCGGGCGAAGCTGGTGGCGCAGGCGCCCAAGCCGCTGCCCAAAGCGATCGGCGCCCTGACCTGGGTGCTGCTTGCCCGGGAGATCTGCGACTGGAAACGGTTCAAGAACCGCCGCCAGGTCTCGAGCTTCACCGGGCTTTGTCCCGGCGTGCACCAAAGCGGCGGGCGCCGGCGCGACGGCGCCATCAACCGCTATGGCAATCCGCGCGTTCGAGCGTTGCTGATTGAACTGGTCTGGCGGCTCGCCCGCTGGCAGCCGGACTATCCGCCGGTGCGCGCACTGGTCGCGGGGATCGCACGCGGCGCCGCCCGCAGAAAATGCGCCGTCGCTGCGGCCCGCAGGCTGGCCGTGGACCTGTGGCGGCTGGCGACCGCCCAGACCACGCCCGAGAAACTCAAACTGCTCGCGCCCACGCTCGGCTAACCCTCACGCCCCGTTTTCCTTCCCGCCGGAAGCGATCTTCGGAGTGTTGCGGCGCACGTTCCGCTCCTTGGTCATCAATGACCGTTCTGTAGATGGTGCCCCTTCACTCCGTCCCTTTTTTGCTCCTCCACTTTGCATACAGCATGTTGTGCCGCCAACGCGCACGGATAGCAGGTTAACTTGGACGATCAAACGTTCAGGTACAGGGACGTGAGACACTCTGAGCGGGGCGCTCGCCGCCCCCGCACCCCCGGCGGGGTAACTAACCCTAAGAAAGCAAACCCAACCCATCCCATGTAACACGGACTCTCTTTTGCGCTTGTCTCCTTCGGCATCATAGCAGGAGCGGCTTTATGCCGCGATTCGAGCACGTGGAGAGATTCGAATCGCGGCGTAAAGCCGCTCCTACGTCCCGATCCTGTCACACGAGCGTGCCTGCAGCCCGTCAGTAGTAGGAGCCTGCTCGCAGGCGATCCGGCTGCACGACATCGTGCGGAAGATTCGATCACTGCGATCGTCGCTCTCGCGAGCAAGCTCGCTCCTGCATCAATCCTCGCAACGGCAGGGCGAGAGACTCGGGATCCTCGATCGTCGCTCTCGCGGGCAAGCTCGCCCCCACCCCGCGCGCTTCGAGGCTCGCGGAGGACATGGAGCTCGCCCCTGCGGCCCTTACTTTGGGCTCGGGAATCTGCGAGCAATTGGCGAACTCCAGCCGCGGTGCGAAATGGAAAGGTTTCCAGTCAAACGCGCTTTGAGCCGATACCTCAGGCTCAACGCTCGTGTGAAAATCGCAGATGGAAGCACAACCATGAACAAATTCGTCAAAGTCCTCGTCGTCGTCGGACTGCTCTCGCTCAGTGCCAACGCCTATTCCCAAGACAAGAATTTCTACGTCTTCCTGTGCTTTGGGCAGTCGAACATGGACGGTTTCCCCGGGCTGCGCCCCGAGGACAAGGGTCCCGTGGACGAGCGCTTCCAGGTTCTGGCCGTGGTCGACAATCCCGAGTTGGGCCGGAAGAAAGGGAGCTGGTACACCGCGGTTCCGCCGCTGGCCCGCCCGGGCAACGGGATCTGCCCCGCGGACTATTTCGGCCGAACCCTCGTCGCCAAGCTCCCGGCGAACATCAAGGTCGGCGTCGTCAACGTCTCGGTGAACGGCTGCAAGATCGAGTTGTACCAGGAGGAGACTTACCAGGCCTACGCGGCAGCAGCGCCCGCGTGGATGAAGGGGATCATCGCGAGCTACGGCGGGAATCCATACCAGTATCTCGTCGACATGGGCCGGGAGGCGCAGAAATCCGGCGTGATCAAAGGCATCCTGCTGCATCAGGGCGAATCCAACACCGACGACAAGCAATGGCCCAACAAGGTCAAAGAGGTCTACGAGCATCTGCTGAAGGACCTGAACCTGAATGCCGCGGAGGTGCCGCTGCTCGCGGGAGAAGTCGTGGCGGCGGATCAAAAGGGCGCAGCGGCGCGCATGAACTACATCATCGACGCGCTGCCCAAGACCATTCCCACCGCCCATGTCGTTTCGGCAGCGGGCTGCACGGCCCGGCCGCCGGATAACCTGCATTTCACTCCCGAAGGCTACCGGGAATTGGGCAAGCGCTACGCGGAAGCCATGCTCCCGTTGCTCGCCGGCAAGTAGTGACAAAGGCATTTCGTTCAGCCGGCGCCCGCCGCCGTGCTGAGCGATTCGCCGGCCCACGAACCGCTCACGCCTCCGCCGTGTAGGAGCCTGCCCGCAGCCCGTCAGTAGTAGGAGCCTGCTCGCAGGCGATCCGGCCGCCCGGCAGGCGGATGGCTCGAGATCCTCGATCGTCGCTTTCGCGAGCGAGCTCGCTCCTACGTCAATCCTCGCAATCCGTGTAGGAGCCTGCTTGCAGGCGATCCGGGCGCACGACGGGGCGGGAGACTCGACATTTTCGATCGTCGCTCTCGCGAGCAAGCTCGCTCCTCGGTCCAGCGGATCGCGCATGCCTGTGGCTGAACCACGCCAGGTACGAGCCTGCCGGCAATCGACACGCGCGGCTCAAGCGGCCCGAAACGGGTTGCTGATGAGCGGTTCCCGTCATCGGCTTGCGGCATGTCCGAGCCGACACGCGCCCGTCACCGGTCGAGGGTGCTCCTCACCGGCGGTCGGATCGTGTGGGCGCAGTCGGGCGGGGCCCGCTGGCTGAACGGAGGCGGGCAACTCCCTCCCAACTCGCGCGACCGGCGCACGGCGTTCCCTTCGTCAGGTAGTTCGGCAATCGAATCACGACGTCACCCATGAAATCTCCCCACCTCACCCGCCGGGATTTTGTCGTCTCGGCCGCGGCCCTGGCCGCGTCGGCCGCCGTCCTGCGCGGCGCTTCCACGCCGAGCGCCCCCGCGCCGAGCGCGGCTCCCGTCACTCCCGCCGGCGGCGATGCTCGCCGAATCATCGATGCCTGGGGGCACGTGTCGCTGCCGCGTTTCATGAGCGCGGAGGAATACCTCGCGCTCATGGACGCCAACGGCGTGGCCGCCGCCGTCGTCGGCACGGCGGCCACCTGTCCGGACCTGCGCGAATTGTCGCGGGCGGCCGTGCAGTTCGGCGACCGGTTGCGGTCGATCGGCATGCCGATGGGACGATCGCCGGAGGAGCGGGTCGAATGCATCACCGCCCAGATGGCGTGCGGCTTCACCGGCATCCGGCTCCAGGATACCCTGATCGCCCGCGAACCCGGACTGCTGGAAATCGTGGGGCAGGCCGGCGGGGTGCCGTATCTCGAGGGCAGCCAGGGCTACCAGGCCGCGGCCGCCGTGCTGGTCGAGTTTCTGGACCGCCATCCGGACCGGGTGGTGGCGGCGACCCATTTTGCCGGACCCACCGATCCGGCGATCCTGACCCAGGATGCGGACGTCGCGCGGCTCTTCCGCCATCCGCGTTTTCTGGTGATCTTCTCCCGTCAGGGCTACATGGATCCGGAGATGCTGAAGCCCTGGACGCGCGCCGTGGTGGCCATCACCGGCTGGGACCGAATCATGTACGGAAGCGAGTTTCCGGTGGCGCTGTGGCGGGACGAGACCATGCGCTCGACCCGGGGATGGATCGATGCGGTCGGACTCACCCCCACCGCGGAGGAGCGGGACCGGTTTTTCTACGCCAACGCGCAGCGTCACCTTTTCGCGCAGCGCCGCCCGGCGAAGCTGATCGACCCCAAATGGTCGCGGACCGACTGGAAGACCGATGCGCCGGTCTGGCTCTTCGTCAAGAAAGGCGTGGACCTGCCCGAGGAGACGCACCGCAAGATCATGCGCACGTACCTGGCCGAGGGGGGCGACGCGAAGCTCGGAAGCTATCGCGATTATGTCACCCGGCTTCTCGTCGGTCTGATCGACAAGGCATGAACGCAGCCGCTGATTCGCCAACCCCATCGCCCAACCTACCATGAACCGCAGGACTTTCATCGGAGCGGCCTTTGCCTCGCTCAGCCTCAGAGGACTTTCGATCGAGCCGCCCAAGCCGGCGCCGGGCTCGATCCCCATGCGCGTGTTTGGAAAAACCGGAGTGAAGCTGACGGTGGTCGGTCAGGGCGGCGCGCGCCTGGCGCTGCTGCGCGACAAGGAAAAAGCCCGGGCGCAGGTGCAGCACGCGGTGGACCTCGGAATCAACTATTTCGATTGCGCGCACAGTTACTGGAACGGGCATTCGGAAGAGGTGTACGGCGACGTGCTGCCGGCCGTGCGCGATCAGGTCTTCATCACCACGAAAAGCACCCAGCGAACCCGCGCGGCGGCCGAGGCGGAGCTGACCGAGTCGTTGAAGAGCCTGAAGACGGCGTACGTCGACCTGTGGCAGATGCACGGGATCGAGACGCAGAAGGACATCGACACCATCTTTGGGCCGGGGGGAGCGATGGAGGCGTTTGCCGCCGCGAAGAAGAGCGGGAAATGCCGGTTCATCGGATTCACCGGGCATTTCGATCCCGAGGCGATGAACGGCATGCTCCGGGCCTACGACAAGTGGGATTCGATCCTGATGCCCCTGCATGCCGCCGACCCGGCCTATCTGAGTTTTGAAAAGATCACGCTGCCGGCGGCGGTCGAATACGGTCTTGGGATTCAGGCGATGAAGGTTTTCGGCAACGCGTTTCTCCTGCGGGTGCTCAACGCCGAGGAGTGCGTGCGCTATGTGCTCAGCCTCCCGATCCATTGCGCCGCGCTGGGATGCAGCACCAACGGGCAGCTGGACGACGACGTGAGATTCGCCCAGCGGTTCGTCCCGTACACCGCGGACGAGATGGATGCGATCCGCAAGGTGGCGGCGACGGCCGGCCCCGGCGGGCTCACCGGCCCGAAGCTGGAATACTGGAAGAAGCACGCGGAATCCGAGTAGCCGATGTGGTCGGGATCGATGTAGCCCGGGTTCGTTGTCGCCGCGGGTCGCCGATCCCGGCAGGACGATCCTTACGCCGGACCGGAACCACAGATGAACACGGATGGACGGCGGTGGGGCCCGACGTCCGGGCGGGCCTCGGCCGGCGTTCGGTGTAGCCCGGGGGCGCGGACCCACGCATTTCCGGGCTCAGCGGGCCCGGCTACATCGGACCCGGTTCGAGGTGGAGCGCGCTGTCCCAAATGCGCTTCCGGTCGGGAGTGCCAAATCTCAACCCAGCGCCTTGGGACAAGTCGCTCCACCTGCCTCCACCGGCGCCGGCAGGCTCGCGGTGGCGGCCGCGTCGTGCTCAATGCTCTTCGACAAATCTCATGACCCACCCGACCCCGGCCCCAAGTCCGCTTCTCACCCGACGCACGTTTCTCAAGCAGGCTTCACTGCTCGGCGCCGCCGGTGCGCTTTCCGCCCGCGCCTGGGGACAGGTCGCGGGAGCGAACGACGACATCCGCATCGCCGTCGTCGGCGTCAACGGCCGCGGCCGGAACCACCTCGCCACGCTGGCCGGCATTCGCGGCGTGCGCATCGTCGCGCTCTGCGATCCCGACGCCGCCGTGCTCGCCCGGGCGCGGCAGGCTCTCGGCGCGGAAGTGAAGACCTTTGCCGATGTCCGCGAGCTGCTCGCCTCGCCCGAAGTCGACGCGATCACGATCGCCACCCCGAACCACTGGCACTCCCTCGCGGGCATCTGGGCGTGCCAGGCCGGCAAGGACGTGTACGTCGAAAAGCCCGTTTCGCACAACGTGTGGGAAGGGCGCCAGCTCGTGGCCGCCGCGAGCCGGTACCGCCGGGTCGTGCAGGCCGGCATGCAGATCCGCTCCGGCGAAGGATTGCAGGAAGCCGTTGCCTGGGTGCAGGCCGGCCATCTCGGCCGGATCACGGCCGCGCGCGGCTTCTGCTACAAACGCCGCCGGAGCATCGGCCTCACCCAGGGACCGCAGCCGGTGCCCGCGTCCGTCGACTACGACCTCTGGTGCGGCCCGGTGCCGAAGGCTCCGCTGCGCCGCACGCAGTTCCATTACGACTGGCACTGGCAGTACGTCACCGGCAACGGCGACGTCGGCAACCAGGGGATCCACCAAATGGACGTGGCCCGCTGGTTCCTCGGCGAGTCCGGGCTGCCGCGCCACACCCTCAGCGTCGGCGGCCGGCTGGGCTACATCGACGACGGCGACACGCCCAACACGCAGGTGATCGTGCACGACTTCGCGACGGCGCCACTGGTGTTCGAGGTGCGCGGGCTGCCTGCGAAACCCGACGCGCCCGATGCGGCCGCCCCGGCGGGGCTGGGCGGCGCGGACGCCGCCAGCGCGGCGAGCGCGACGATGGACGAGTATCGCGGCGTGCGGGTGGGCAACATCATCGATTGCGAAGGCGGGGCGGTCGTCGTCCGGGACTACTTCTCCGCGACCGCGTTCGACCGCGACGGCAAAGTCCTGCGAAAGTTCGAGGGCCGGGACCGGCACATGGCCAATTTCATCGGGATCGTGCGCAGCCGCCGAACTTCCTATCTGTACGGTCCGATCGAGGCGGGGCATGTTTCCAGCTCCCTCTGCCATCTGGGCAACATCTCGCATCAACTCGGCCGCGCCACGCCGCCGGGTGAGCTGCGCGAGCGGATCACGGGGAACGCCCCCCTCGCCGAAGCCTGCGGCCGGATGCTCGAGCACCTGGCCGTCAACCGGGTGAACCTCACGCAGACTCCCCTGACGCTCGGAGTGCCCCTTGCGGTGGACCCCGCGGCCGAGCGCTTCACCGGTGAAACCGCCGCCGCCGCGAACGCGTTGCTCCGGGCCGGCTATCGCGAGCCCTTCGTGGTGCCTGAGATCACGTAGGAGCCTGCTCGCAGGCGATCCCGAACCATCGTGAGCGAGTCCGCTACGACCACCTGCGACCAGGCCCGGGTCAAAGCGGTTGACATCGATGTCATGTTGCGGTTGCCTTCGCCCCGTCCGGCACCGCCGCATCGGTCTTCCGATACCCCCGCAAACCCCACGGTGCCGCCCCGAACCATGCCGCTCCGCCTCCGCCTCCCCGCCCTGCTCGGACCGCTGCTCTTCGTGGCGGCGATCGGCTGCGCCGCTTCCGCCTCCGCCGGGCGGGCTGACGTCCCCCCCTCCTCCCCGGCGCCGGTCGACCTGCGCTGCGAGTATGCGAGCGACCCGGTCGGCATCGACGAGACCGCGCCGCGACTTTCGTGGCGCGTGGACACGGACGTGTCGGGCGCCGCGCAATCCGCCTACCGCGTACTCGTCGCCTCCTCGCCCGAGCAGCTGGCCCACGACGAGGGAGACCTGTGGGACACCGGACGGATCGCGTCGGCGCAGTCGGCCAACGTCGTCTATGCCGGCCGGCCGCTCGCAAGCCGCGAACGGTGCTGGTGGAAGGTGCGCGTCTGGGATGAGCAGGACCGCGCCGGCGAGTTCAGCCGCCCCGCATCGTTCGAAGTCGCCCTGCTGGCGGACTCCGACTGGTCGGCGGTGTGGATGGAGCCGCTGCCATCGTGGCCCGGCCGGGCAATTCATTACCGCTGCCCGTTCCGTTTGCCCGCGGCGGTCCGGCAGGCCCGACTCTACATCACCGGGCTCGGATACTACGAAGCCTACGTCAACGGCGCCCGGCTCGGCCGCGCCGTGCTCGCCCCGTCGATCAGCGCGACGAGCAAGCGAGTCTACTACCAGACCTTCGACGTGACGTCCCTGCTCCGGCAGGGGTCGAACACGGTTGGCGCGACGGTCGGGTCCGGCTGGGACGGCCGCCACATCCTGCGCGCCCAGCTCGAAGTCACCTGCCAGGACGGCACCCGGGTCGTCGTGGGCACGGGTCGGCAGTTCGGGGCTCCCTATTGGTGGGACGCCGCGCCGGGCGGGATCGTCAGCGACAGCATTTACGGCGGCGAACACTACAACGCGCTGCTCGAGAAACGCGGCTGGGCGCGCCCGGACTACGACGGACGCAACGTGGCGGATCGCGGCGAACAATGGAGCGGACCCTTCATTGCGGACGGACCCAGCGGCCGGATGAAGGCTGAACCGCTGGAGCCGATCGAAGTCCTCCGGGAGCTTCCGGCCCGGAAAGTCACGCAGCCGCGCCCCGGCGTGTACGTGTTCGATTTCGGATTGAATCATGCGGGCTGGTGCCGGCTCACGGTGCGCGGTCCGAAAGGCACGACCGTCACGCTCCGCTACGCCGAGGTGCTCGCCGCGGACGGTACGGTGAACCAGGACAATCTCACGGCCACGGCGGCGACCGACCGCTACACGCTGGCCGGAAGCGGCGACGAGACCTGGGCCCCGCGATTTACGTACCACGGACACCGTTACGTTCAGGTCGAAGGCTGGCCCGGCACACCGGCGCCCGACGCGCTGGTCTCGCTGGTCGTCCGCTCGGCGGTGCGGGAACGCGGAGAGTTTGCCTGCAGCGACGAGACGCTGAACCGGATCCATGCCCTGGTGCGCGCGACCGAGGAGAGCAATCTGTTCGGAATGCCGACCGACTGTCCGAATCGCAACGAACGTCTCGGCTGGCTGAACGATCTCGGCGCCCGTTCGGAGGAGCTCGTGTACAACTACGAAGCCGTGCGCCTGCTGGAAAAGTTCGTCCGCGACATCAGCGACACGCAGGACGACGCCGGATCGATCACGGACACGGCGCCGTTCAAGGGCGGGCACCGGCCGGCGGATCCGGTCAGCGTCAGCTACCTCCTGATCCCCGCACTGCTTCAGCAGCACTATGGCGACGTCCGCGTGCTCCAGCGGCACATCGACGGACTGAGGAAATGGGTGGACTTCCTGACCGGCATTTCGAAAGCCGGCATCGTCCGTTACAGCCATTGGGGGGACTGGGCGCCGCCGATTTCCGAGGCTGTTCCCGGCAGCCAGCAGGAGGCGATCTCGGCGAAGACGCCCGGCGAGCTGGTCTCGACCGCGTTCTATTTCCATTCGGCGCGGCTTTTGTCCGAGCTGGCGCAGACGCTCGGCGACGAAGGCATGCACCAGCGCTACGCCGTCCTCGCCAGCGATATCGCCACGGCGTTCAACCGGGAGTTCTGGAACGAAGCCGCCGGCTGCTATGGGTCCGGCAACCAGGCCTGCAACGCCATTCCGCTGTACCTCGGGCTGGTGCCGGACGCCCGGCGCGAACGGGCGCTGGCCGCGCTGCTGCGCGCCGTCGAACAGGCGAACTACCATGTCACGACGGGCAATCTCGCGACGAAACACCTCCTCGAGGTGCTCTCGGCCGCCGGCCAGGGCGACGCCGCGGTCCGGATCGCCACGCAAAAGACGTACCCGGGCTGGGGGTACATGCTGGAAAAGGGCGCCACGACACTGTTCGAACGCTGGGAGTTCGTCACGACGCCGGGCATGCACTCCCAGAATCATCCGATGCTCGGCTCGGTCGACTCCTGGCTGTATCGCTGGGTGGCCGGGCTCCAGCTCGGCGCCTTCCGTGGCGCCAGCCCGCACTTCGTTTTCCGGCCGCCGGTGCTGGCGGCCATTTCCCACGCCCGCGCCTCGCTGCCCACGCTGTGGGGAACCGCGGCGATCGAATGGGAGGCGACCGGCGAGCAGATGCACGTGGTCGTGCGCGTGCCCTGGAACTGCACGGCGACGGTCGATCTGCCGAAGCTGGGCCCGCGGGAAGTGACTGCGGGAAGGCACGAGTACACCGTCCCGCTCTAGGCCCTCCGGCCCGACGGCTCACCAGGGATTCAGCGCGCCGGATCGCCCACCCATGAACACGAAACGCATCGTCGTCGTCGGCAGCTCGAACACGGACCTGGTCATCAGGCTCGACCGGCTGCCGCGACCGGGGGAGACACTGCTCGGCGGCGAGTTCATGACCGCCGCCGGCGGCAAGGGCGCGAATCAGGCGGTGGGCGCGGCCCGCGCTGGCGGCGAGGTGGCGTTCGTCGGGCGCATGGGGCGCGACAGTTTCGGTGATCAGGCGGTGGCGGCACTGGCGCGCGACGGCATCGACGTGGAGTACGTCGCCCGTGACGGTCGCGCGGCATCGGGCGCGGCGCTCATCTTCGTGGCGCGGGGCGGAGGAAACATGATCGCCGTCGCCGCCGGGGCGAACGGCCGGCTCTCGGCCGCCGACGTGCGCCGGGCCCGCGGCACCTTCGAAGATGCCGCCGTCCTGATCCTCCAGCTCGAAACGCCGCTCGAAACGGTGGAAGCGGCGGTCGCGCTCGCCACCCAGACGGGGACGCGGGTGATTCTCAATCCGGCGCCGGCGCGCCCCCTGCCCGACCGGCTGCTGGCGCGCGTCTCGATCCTGACGCCGAACGAGAGCGAGGCCGGGCTGCTCACCGGCATCAAGGTCACGAGCGACGCCACTGCGGCGCGGGCCGCCGACCGGCTGCGATCGCGCGGCGTGCCGATCGTGATCGTCACGCTGGGGGCGCGCGGCGCATTCGTCGCCGGCGGCGGGTTCCGGCAGAGGATTCCCGGTTTTGCGGTGAAGGCGGTGGATACGACGGCGGCGGGCGACGTGTTCAACGGGGTGCTCGCGGTGGCGCTGGCGGAGGGCCGGCCGCTCGATTCCGCCATCCGTTTCGCCAACGCCGCGGCCGCGCTTTCGGTCACCCGACCCGGTGCCCAGCCTTCCGCGCCGACCCGGCGGGAGATCGATCGCTTCCTGGCGCGTTCCGGCGGTTGAGCGGTCCGGCGCACGGGCCACAACGGCAGTGACACGTTCGGCGTTCCGCATGGAGCCGCGGTTCCGGTTGGAGCCGCGACGCCCCCGTCGCGGTGCATTGGCTTCGCACCGCGACGAGGGTGTCACGGCCCCAAGGTGCCCGGTTCGCGCCGGCTCGACCCTGCCCCGGCTCAGGTCGACTCGCGCACGATCAGCTGCGCCTCGTAGTGCTTCTCCTGCACGGGCCGCCCCGGCGCCTCGAGCCGCTGAAGCAGAAGTTCGACCGCATCCGCCGCCATGGTTTCCAGCGGCTGCCGCACGGTCGTGAGGCTCGGGTTCAGCAGCGCCGCCTGGTCGATGTCGTCGAAGCCGGTGACCGCCACATCCGCCGGGACGCGCAGCCCGGCCTCGATCGCCGCCTTGACCGCCACCATCGCGATCATGTCGCTGGTGCAGACGACGGCCGACGGCCGGTCCGTGCGGTGGATCAGCTGATACGCGCGCTCGGTGACGCTCGTGAGCCCGGGGTCGCCGAGCGAGACCCACGCCGGCGTCAGCGTGAGGCGGTTTTCGCGCAGCGCCTTCTTGAAGCCCTCGAGCCGGTTCTGAATGTTGAGGTTGACGGGCAGGCCCTTCAGCAGCCGGTTTCCCGGTCCGCCGCCGAGAAAGCCGATCCGCCGGTGCCCGCGCGAAACCAGATGCCGGACGACCTTGGTGATGGCGCTGCGGTTGTTGAGACCCAGATGATCGTAGGCGATGGCATCGCCCTGGCCGCCGGTGACGACGATCGGGTGTCCGCGCTGCCGGAACTGCCGCAGCTCGTCGTGGATGGCCGGCGTCAGCGCACCCTCACTGATGTCGAGGACGAGCCCGTCGACGTTGTAGGTGGCGAACGAGCGCAGTGCGGTCAGGGCGCCGTCGGCCTCGCCGAAGGAACAGGCGATGAGCGGCTCATACGCATTCGCGTGGAGGACGTTGTGCAGCTCCTGGAGATATTTGGTGTAAAATGGATTGTTGATGTACGGCACCAGCACGCCGACGAGCCGCGATCGGCCCGTGCGCAGGTTGGCGGCCTGCTGGTTGCGCACGTAGCCCAGCTCGAGCGCGCAGCGGAGGACCCGCTCGCGGCTTTTCGACTTCGGGCTCCCGCCCGCCAGAATCCGGGCGGCGGTTTTCGGGGACACCCCCGCCGAGTCCGCGACCTCGTAAATGGTTGGCATGGCGCAGTGGAACTGGAGGGACTAATCGGGGTTTTGGACCGGTCGGCGAGGCGAAACTCCGAAGGCGCCGCAACTGCCCGGAAAAGGGCGCCGGTCCCACGGCGCCGCGGCGGTCGCGGCCCGGCTCACGCTCCCGCCGGCGCCTTGCCCGGCGTCGCGCGCTCGGAGCGGTTGAAAATGAACTCGCGCACCCAGCGGGCGGACGCGGTTGCGTCGCCCGTCGCGATCAGCCGGCCGATCTCGTCGCGCCGCGCGTCGGTCAGCGCCGCCTCGACATTGCGCAGGAACGCGACGCTTTCCGCCACCGCGCCGCGTCCGTCTTCACGATACGGGTACAGGTCCATCGAATGCCAGCCGGCGAAGCCGGTCTGCTTCAGCCAGTAGAATAGTTCGAGGTAGCAGGTCAGATGCACGCTGCCGACGATCATGTCGTCGTCCCAGTGACCATAGTTGTCGTTGTAGTGCATGTGGAACAGCCGCCGGCCGTAATGCTGGAGCAGCCAGACGGATTCGGCGGCGTTCTCCTGGGCGACGAAGGCGTGGCCGACATCGAGGCAGACGCCGACGTTCGGCAGGCCGGTCTCCTGGGCCATGAGCAGCGTGTCCGCGGCCCGGGCCTGGAACGACCGGATCCGCGGCTCCTTCGGCTTGTACTCCAGCGCAAACCGCAGGCCCGGCCACTCGGCCGCGACGGACCGGATCCCCTCCACCATCCAGCCGCGCTGGCGTTCGAAATCGCCCTGGAGCGGGTAGTCGTATCCATCCTGGCCGAGCCACAGGTTGACGAGGCCGCAGCCCAGTTCCTGCGCGATCGCCGCCGCGCGGCGCGTCTCGTCGACCGCGAGCTGCCGCACCTTCGCGTCGCGGGCGCAGAAGCTGCCGAGCCCCCATTCGCGCCGCGAGAAGAGGTCCGGCAGGATCGACACGCAGGCGAGGCCGTGATCGCGCAGCACGCTCCCCATTTCCTGCGCGTTCGCCGGAGTCACGTCCGCCCCGCCGAGCAGTTCGAGGCCGGTGATGCCCTCAATGGAGGCGGCGAGCTTGACCAGATCGGCCTTCGTGACCGGCGCCTTGTAGCCGCCGGGCATGAAGCGGTCGCACGTGTTGCCGAGATTGCCGAGGATGACGGAGTATTGAAAAGCGTCCATGGTGAATCAGGAGGAAACAGAGGTGGCCGGCGCCGGAGTGGCGGCGGCGGCGGGCGCAGGCGCCGTCGTCCGGCTCAGCCGCGGCCAGGCCAGCGAGTACGCGACGATGACGAGGAAGCAGCCGAGCGGCATGATGAAGCCGAGCCGCATCGAATGGTGGTCGGCGATCCAGCCCATCAGCATCGGCATGATGGCGCCCCCGACAATCGACATGATCATCAGCGCCGAGGCGAGCTTGGTCAGGCCGCCCAGACCGCGCACGCCGAGCGCGAAGATGGTCGGAAACATCAGCGACATCGCGAAAAAGCTGACCAGCAGGGCGGCGATGGAGACCCAGCCCCATGGCGCGATCACCAGCACCATGCTGACGACGCCCATCACCCCGAATCCCGTCAGCATGCCCGTCGGCGAGGTCTTCCGCATCAGCAGCCCACCGAGCAGCCGGCCGGACAGCAGGAGCCCGAAACCGCCGAAGGCCAGCAGCTGTGACGCGCCGCGCTCGGTGACGTGGATCGCACCGGCCTGGTGAAAGGACCAGGCGGCGGGCAGGAACCCGGCCATCCCGGGAGAGAGCCGCGGCATGTCCGCCACCACGTAGTTGATGAAGAAGCTGAAGATGCCGGTCTGCGCCGCGACATAGCAGAACTGCGCGACCAGCCCGCCGACCAGATGCGGATGCGACCAGATGGAACTCCGGCGGCCGTCTCCGTCGGCACGATAATGGTCCTCCGCGTCCAGGTCGGGGACGTCGACGAACGCGAAGACGATCGTCAGCACCGTCACGACCGCACCGATGATCAGGTACGGGAGGTGGACGGCTTCGTTGCTCCGGTTGATTTCGCCGGTGCCGGTAAAAACGAACAGCCCGCCGATCAGCGGCCCGAGCATCCAGCCGATGCCACCGCAGAACTGCGCGAGATTGATGCGCGACGCCGCGCCCTCGGGCGGTCCCAGCACGGTCGTGTACGGATTGGCGATCGTCTCGAGGCAGGCGAGTCCGCTGGCGAGGATGAAAAGCGAGAGGAGAAAGGCGCCATAGGAGCCGATGCTCGTCGCCGGAATGAAGCCGAACGCCCCGGCGGCCACGACGAGGAGCCCGGTGATGACGCCGGCCTTGTAGCCGAAGCGGCGCGCGACCCAGCCGGCCGGAAGCGCCATGAGGAAATAGCCCATGTAGTAGGCGAACTGGACGAACGCCGACTGCGCTTTCGTGACGTGCAGCGAGTTCTGGAAGTGCTTGTTCAGGACGTCGACCAGACCGGCGCAGCACCCCCAGAGCAGGAAGAGCGAGCTGATCAGGGCGAACGTGACCGTGTAGTCCTTGCCACTGGCAGTGCGAAAGAGGCCGCTGCGTTTCATCGGTGTGGGCGGAAGCGGGGATTGAGGTCCGGCGGTCGCGCGACGGCGCGGCCAGCCCGGTGGCGCGGACTTCACTGCAACCTGACATCGATGTCAACGTCGAATGCCGGCGACCCGGCCTCGCGCCCGCGACGCCGTGGTACCTGTCGCGGCGATGGCTCTTGAAGCCGGATGGGGACCGATGTTCGTATTACGAACATCGGGCGATCGCCGATCCGGCGCGCGATCGACCAGGCCATCCGGACCGGCGCCACGGAGACCAACAGCAAAGTCCGACAACCTGCACCGAGCCCGGGTACACTCCTGTAACACGTTCGGGCGCCGTCGTGCTGCGGGAAAACGGAAAAAGGCGGTCGCGTCTGCGGGAAAGCAGCCTAGACTTTCCGGTTGCTCGACTGCCGCGTCCGACGCCGGCGAATCGACACCGACCCTCCATGACCCAACCGTATCGCCGCCGCACCGTCTCATCCATTCTCCGCGCCTACAGCCATGACCCGCTCGAGCGGATCGAATCGATCGGCGGAGTGAATTCTGATTTCACGCGGTGGAAGCTGTCCCAGGCCGCGGCGATCGTCGCCATCGAATCCGGGACCGACGAGTTCTTCGTCAACACCGGCGAGCGCCGGGTGAAGCTGGTCGTGGCGACCCACAACGGGCAGAAATACCTTCAGACCGAACACGGAACCACGCACGCCGACGATTTGTTGAGCGTCGCCTGCTCGTAGTCGGGCCCGACCACGCGGTTATTCTCCGTGGCCGGCGCCGGTTCGGGTTGGATCGGGGTCGAGGTCCGATTGTAGAGCGGCTTTATGCCGCGATTCAACCGACGATCGCCTATAAGCAGGCTCATGCAAAGCAGTCGAGAGTTGTACCACGGACCGGTGGTAGGAGCGGCTTTATGCCGCGAAAACAGAACGTCGGGGGCATTCGAATCGCGGCGTAAAGCCGCTCCTGCTATGATGCCGAAGGAGACAAGCGCAAAAGAGAGTCCGTGTTACATGGGATGGGTTGGGTTTGCTTTCTTAGGGTTAGTTACCCCGCCGGGGGTGCGGGGGCGGCGAGCGCCCCGCTCAGAGTGTCTCACGTCCCTGTACCTGAACGTTTGATCGTCCAAGTTAACCTGCTATCCGTGCGCGTTGGCGGCACAACATGCTGTATGCAAAGTGGAGGAGCAAAAAAGGGACGGAGTGAAGGGGCACCATCTACAGAACGGTCATTGATGACCAAGGAGCGGAACGTGCGCCGCAACACTCCGAAGATCGCTTCCGGCGGGAAGGAAAACGGGGCGTGAGGGTTAGCCGAGCGTGGGCGCGAGCAGTTTGAGTTTCTCGGGCGTGGTCTGGGCGGTCGCCAGCCGCCACAGGTCCACGGCCAGCCTGCGGGCCGCAGCGACGGCGCATTTTCTGCGGGCGGCGCCGCGTGCGATCCCCGCGACCAGTGCGCGCACCGGCGGATAGTCCGGCTGCCAGCGGGCGAGCCGCCAGACCAGTTCAATCAGCAACGCTCGAACGCGCGGATTGCCATAGCGGTTGATGGCGCCGTCGCGCCGGCGCCCGCCGCTTTGGTGCACGCCGGGACAAAGCCCGGTGAAGCTCGAGACCTGGCGGCGGTTCTTGAACCGTTTCCAGTCGCAGATCTCCCGGGCAAGCAGCACCCAGGTCAGGGCGCCGATCGCTTTGGGCAGCGGCTTGGGCGCCTGCGCCACCAGCTTCGCCCGCGCGGCCGCCTCCTGCTGATCGACCTGCACGATCGTGGTGCGGATCGCCGTGAGCTGCTCGATCAGCCACGCATCGAGCGTCGGTTCCAGTTCCGCCCACCGCCGCGTCGTCCACCACTTTCCCACCACGTGGTATCCGTAGAACAGCAGCAAACTGCGTCCCCTGGCCTCCCATTGATGGCGGCTGCGCTTTTGCTGCTCGCGCAGTCGGCACTCGCTGCGCGCGTGCTGCTCCGCCACCGTGGGCACACGCACCGGCGTCATCGCCTTGGTGTTGCCGCGCACGTACCGGTCCAGTTTGTCGCACAACGCCGCCGCATCGAGTTTGTCGGTCTTTTGCTTGCGGCCATCCCCGAGCACTTCCGCCACGATCACGTACGCCTTCGCCCCCGCCGCCTGGAGTGCAAAGTACAGCCCATAGCCGCAGGGCCCCGTCTCGTAGCACACGTGCACCTTGCGCCCGGCTTTGACCAGCCCTGGCACCAGCACCAGCAACTGCGGGCGCGTCATCATCTGCGGCCGCAAGGGCCGGGCGTCGTCCACCTGGATCGACACCGCAAGATCCCGGGCGTGGATGTCACACCCGATCTTGATCGTTTCGGAGTTGGACGCGAGCAGCCGCTCGAGCAGTTTGGCAATGTTTGTGTTTATCATGGGCCGACAAGTTGGAGCCTCTTGCTCCGCTTGTCGGCCTCATGGCATCTACAGCCGGGCCGCCGGGCGGCGCAGGCTTTCGGACTTAGGCGTTGGTCTCAATAAAGGGCGGTCTGTAGGTCCATAGTCTCATATCCTGAAGTCGTATACGCTGCGATAAACGTCTTCGAGGGCCCAAGTCCGACAGCCGGGCGGAGACCACAGGCGCCACCTGGCCGCCAACTGACGTTGGCCAAACTCCAGGGCCGGGCTCGCCGCGCCCGGCTACACCAACGCGCCCCGGCCGGGCTGCACCAACGGGTTGAACATCCGGCCAATCCGTTTACAGATGCGGCATGGCAGCGAACGCAGCGACAGCGGCGAAGGCAATCCAGGCGCACGGCGAGACGCTCGCGGCGCGGCTGTCGGATCAACTGCACCTCCACGACTCTTCGACCGCCACCCGGATCCTGCTCGTGATCGCGCTCGCGGTCCTGGCGCACCTGTTGATCAAGCTGAGCGGGTACTTCAGCGAGTGGCTGATCACGACCATCCAGCAGCATCGCGACCGGCTGCGATTCGTCGCGGAGCAGCCCAAGTTCGCCACCTTGCTGCGGCTCATCGCGAACACGTTCACCTGGACGGTCTATTTCGTGGCCGTCGGACTCGTGCTCGAGGAGTCCGGCGTCAACCTCACGACCTATCTCGCCAGCGCGTCGGTCATCGGGCTCGCGATCAGTTTCGGATCGCAGGGACTCGTGCAGGACATGGTCATCGGCGTGACCTTGATCTTCTCCGACGCGATGGACGTCGGCGACATGGTGGAGGTCGCCGGCGCCGCGACCGTGGTGGGCCGCGTCCAGGAAATCGGCCTGCGATTCACGAAGATCGTCAACCTCTACGATCAGGTGGTGTTTGTCCCCAACCGCACGATTGCCAACGTGAGCCGGTTTCCGAACGGCGGCATCTTCGCGTACGCCGACGTGCAGATCCCCCGTACGGTCGACGAATCCCGGACCGTCGCGACAGTCACGACCGTGGCGCACGGGATGTGGCGGCAGTTTGGCGCACTGATCCTGAGCGAACCGGTGATCGAACCGGCGCAGAACTCCATCGACGGCGGGTGGGCATTCGTCCGGATTCAGTTCCGGATCTGGCCCGGACAGGGCGCGCTGGTCGAAACGACGTTCCGGCAGCAGATGGTGAGCGCGATGAAGGCCTTCGATTCCGCCTATGCCGACTGGCAGGTGCCGGTGTTTTATCGCGCTGGCCGGCCGGACGCACCCGGACCGGCGCACGCGTAACGACGGATCGGGGATTCGAGGGATTCGAGGGATTCGAGGGATTCGCTGGCAGCCGCCAATAGGCCGTGCCGCTCCTGCTTGCAGGCGCGCGTTTGAGCGCGAGCAAGCTCGCGGCCTACGTCGATCGCGTTCGTCGCGTAGGCGGCCGGCTTGCAGGCGCGGTTCGGGATACGCCCGCGGTTCAGCCGCCGAGCAGCTTGTAGAAAACCGTCGTCGAGCAGAACCGGCCGTCGGGCCAGAGCGCGTAATTCGGAATCACCCCACAGCGCTGCCACCCGCTTCGCGCGTACAACCGCTCGGCGTCCCCGCCGGTCACCGTGTCGAGCACCAGCAGCGTCCGCCCCGCCGCGAGCGCGCTGCGCTCGGCGGCCGCGAGCAATGCCGCGCCGGTGCCGCACCGGCGGGCGCTCCGACGTACCAGCATTTTCGCGACATCGCCGCGATGAGGTTGGTTTTCCGGCAGGTTCAGGATCACCTGCACCGTGCCGACGATCGCGCCGCCGGCGTCCTCCGCGACCAGCACGATGCGCTCGCCGCAGGCCGCCGCCGCCGCGACGCCCTCCCAGAACGCGGCCGCCTTCGCGCGCGTGATCGGCAGCATGAAGCTGACGGACGCGCCGCCCTCGACACACTCGATGAGCACATCGCCGAGGTCGCGGATCTCGCGATCCCCGAACTTTTCCAGCCGCCGGATGTGAATGCCATCGCAGGTCATGATCTTCCGGTCCGAATTCGTCTCAGGCCGGCGAGCCGGGTTCAGCAGGATCCGTTCCTGCGGCGAAGGATCCCCGGTTCGGCGCGTGCCTCCCAATCGCGCGAGCATCCAACCGCGCGAGCTCGCGGCCTACGTCGATCCGCGTTGGTCGTGAAGGCCGCCGGCTTGCAGGCGCGGTTCGGTTCGGCGCGTTGCCTCCGAGCGCGCGAGCAGCCGGTCGTGCGAAGCCCCCAGCGCGCGAGCGAGCTCGCGGCCTACGCGACGCCGCCTCGGCCGGCGGCGGCGCGGTGCCGGAGCTGCCCGCACGCGGCATCGATGTCGGGACCGCGCGACTGCCGCAGGTGGGTCACCACGTTGCGTGCCCGCAGTTCCGCCAGGAACGCCGCGATCGCGTCGTCGTCGGGCGGCGCATACGCCACGCCGCGCAGGCTCACGCCCGTCGGATTGTAGCGCAGCAGATTCACATGCATCCGCCGCGTTCCGAGCAGCGCCGCCAGCTGCCCCGCCTGCGCCACCGAGTCGTTCACTCCCCGCAGCAGGCAATACTGGATCGTGACCGGCCGGCCGCGCCGCGCCTGGAAACGGTCCGCAGCCGCGAGGATCTCCGCGATCGCGAACCGCCGGCCGGCCGGCAGCAGCCGGGCGCGCGTTTCGTCATCCGGCGCATGAAGCGACACCGCCAGGCTGATCGGAAGATCCGCCGCCGTGAGCGCATCGATCCCCGGGACGATCCCGACGGTCGAGATCGTGATCTGGCGCCAGCCGAGTCCGCCGATGGCGTTGTCGGCCAGGCGTCGCACCGCCGCCTGGACAGCGTCCAGGTTGAGCAGCGGCTCGCCCATGCCCATGAACACGACCGTCTGGAGCCGCCGGCCCGCGACGGCTGCTTCGCGCCGGAGCGCGAGAGCCTGCTCGACGATCTCGCCGGCGGTCAGGTTGCGTTCGAACCCGGATTTCGTCGTCGCACAAAAATCACAACCCATGGCGCAGCCGACCTGCGACGAAACGCACCCCGCCGCCCGATCCGTGCGGTGGTCCGGCATGAGGACCGACTCGATCGTCCGGTCGTCCGCCAGCCGAAGCAGCAGCTTGGTGGTGCCGTCCTCCGCGACCTGTCGTGCCGCGACGCTGGTGGCGCGCACCGGAAAATCCGTGCGCAGCTTTTCGAGCAATCCTGCGGGCAGGGGACGACCGCCGACGCCCGGTTCGCCGCCGGCGTAGAATTCCCGCAGGATCCAGGCGGCATGAACCGGCTTGAACCCGCGGCTCCCGAGCCAGTGCTCGAGTTCCGTGGTGGTCAGGTCGGAAAGTGCGGGCGGCATTCCGTGAATTGACCCGCGCCGGCCGGCTGACGCAACCCAAGCCGCGCGCGAGGCGGGCCTCCGGAGCAGCCGCTCGTTTGGCCCCGGAAAGCCGGAGTTTTGCACTCGCGGTTTCACGCGGGATGAAGCATCCAGAACCGACCCTCAAATCATGAAAACTCATCACACCACCCTACCCCTGTCGTTCGCCCGCGGTCTCGTCCTGTTCGCGGTTGCCGGAGCGCTGATGCTCCCCGTTGTCGCCACCACCGCCCGGGCCACCGACACCGCGACGCTCGAGCGGCTCGCGAACCAGGCGGCCGCGCTGCCGATGAAGGCCAAGTTCGTCAAGAGCAAGTCCGCGACCGCCGAGGCGCCCTACGTTCTCCACCTGAAGAACACGTCGAAGCAGCCGCTGACCGTGAGTGCGACCGTGAATACCAGCGTGCCCGTGCACAACCGGCCGAAGACGCGCGAAGTGCCCGCACAGGTTGTCGAGCCGGGCAAGATGATCATGATCGAGAACCTGGCGGCGCAGGACACGGTCACCGTCACGGCCGAGGGTTTTGAACCGCTGAAGCTCACGGCTCCGTAACCCGACCATCGGGCGCAGACCCGCGACGGTTTCCCCAGGCGGCCTCCCGGCCGCCTTTTTTTGCGCGCTCTCCGTCGCGTCGTTGCCGTGCACGAAACGGGCAGCCGAGCGCGAACGGCGCACAAGAATGGCGAAGGAAGCGAAGACCCGACGCGAAAGTATTGCAGTCCGGGCGCCGAGTCCGCGCGCTCAACGTCCCGCCATCGTGCTTCTTGCGCTCGGCGCCCTGTTACGCAATTTCGTCCCCATGGCATGTTTCAGCAGCGGCGTCCGGCGCGACTTGCACGGGGCGCTCTCCGGCACGGATGGTGGACGCCGCAGTCTTGCCGTCACGCTCGCCGCCCTGGGCTGCCTCGGATTCGGGGGGTGCGCCCACTACGTGTCGCGACCCATCGAGCCGGCCCGGACCGCGACGGAACTGTCGGCGCGCTCGCTCGCGGACGAAGGGCTTCATCGCTTCATCGCGCGAGCGGACCCGGGTGCTCCGCTGCCGTGGCCCGCGCCACGGTGGGATCTCGCGCATTTGACGCTCGCGGCGTATTACTTTCAACCGGGCCTGGCCGTCGCCCGGGCGCAGTGGGATGTCGCGACGGCAGGCACCATCACCGCGGGTCAGCGGCCGAACCCGTCGGTCAGCGCCAGTGCGACGTACGACACGACGACTCCGCCACCGTGGATCCCGGCGGTGACGTTCGATCTGCCGATCGAAACCGCGGGCAAGCGGAGCCGGCGGTTGTCCCAGGCGCGGGAACTCGCCGCCGCGGCGCGGTGGGATTGGGTCGACAAGGCGTGGCAGGTGCGGGCGGGCGTCCGCTCCGCGCTGCTCGGAGTCTACAGCGCCCGCGAGACGACGAAGCTCCTGGCGAATCAGGAGACCGCGCAGGCGGAGGTCGTGCGCCTGCTCGAGGGGCAGCTGCGCGCGGGCTCGGTGGCGGCGGTCGAAACCACCCAGGCACGGATCGCGCTCGAATCCACGAGACTCAGCCTGCAGCAGGCGCGGCAGAGCGAGATCGAGGCGCAAGCCGCGCTGGCCGACGCGATCGGCGTGCCGGCCGCCGCCCTCCGGAAGGTCGAGATTTCGTTCGCCAGCCTGGATGAATTTCCTCCCGCGGTGACCGCCCCGGAAGTTCGCGGCGAGGCGGTGCTCCATCGGGCCGACGTGCGCAGTGCGCTCGCCAATTACGCCGCCAGCCAGTCGGCCCTGCAGCTCGAGATCGCGAACCAGTATCCCGACATTCACCTTGGGCCCGGTTACGAACTCGACCAGACGGACAACAAATGGACGCTCGGCCTGACGGTGCCCCTGCCTGTCCTGAATCGAAACGAGGGCCCGATCGCGGAGGCGAAGGCCCGGCGCCGGCTGGCGGCGGCGCGGTTCATCGAGGTCCAGGCCCGGGCCATCGCGGAAGCGGATCTGGCGCTGTCGGCTTATCGGGCCGCGGAGGCGCAGTCCGCGACGGCGGCCGCGCTGCGGCAAAACCTGCGGCAGCGGCTCGATTCGGTGCGGGCCATGCAGCGCGCGGGCGAGGTCGATCCCCTGGCGGTCGCTTCCGCCGAGGTGGAATATGCCAACGGTGCGCAGCTTCAGCTCGCGGCGCTGATCAAGGCGCAGCAGGCGCTGGGCCGGCTCGAAGCGGCGGTGCAGAGTCCGCGGATCCTCCCGGAAGAGGTGCTGCACCAGGCCGAATCCACGCCGCGCGCGGACGAATCTCATGAACCGTAAACAAGTCATCACCGCGTTCGTGGTGTTGGTGCTCGGCGTCGCGCTGTATCTGTTTCTCCGGCACACGCACCGGGCGGCCGGCGCGTCCGAGGAGGAAACTCCGACGGTCGTCAGCGTGCAGGTGGGACACCTGACCCGCGCCACCCTGCACGGGTTTGTCAGCGGCTATGGCACGGTCCAGCCCGCGCCCGCAGCCGGCGACGAGCCCGCGGCGACCGCCCGCCTTGCGTCGCCGGTCGCCGGGGTCGTCAGCCGGGTGCTGGTGACGGAGGGAGCGAAGGTCGCCCGGGGGGCACCGGTCGCCGACCTCGATGCGCGGGCGGCGGAGATTGCCGTCAAATACGCGCAGGCCTCCGCGGACCGGCAGCATGCGTTGTACGCGCAGAACAACACGTCGTTGAAAAGCCTGCAGGATGCCGAGGCGCAGCTGGCCACGGCCCGGGCGCAGCTCGCGCTGCTTCACATCACCGCCCCGCTGTCCGGGACCGTGACCCGCGTGAATGTCCGGCCGGGCGAGTCCGTCGACCTGGCCACGGTGGTCGCCGAGATCACCGATCTGGACCGGCTGGTGGTGGCAGTGGAGATTCCTTCGAGCGAGGCGGCTGACGTGCAGGTTGGACAACGTCTGGAAATCGACGGTCCGAAGCCCATCCCCACCGCAGTCGCGTATGTCAGTCCCGCGGTTGATCCGGCCAACGACACCGTGCTGGTGCGCGCCCTCGTCCCGCCGGATAGCGGCCTCCGCCCGGGCGCGGCCGTCCGGGTGCGCATCGTCACCGCCGAGCACGTCGACTGCCTCGCCGCGCCGGCGGAGAGCGTGGTGACCGACCAGGACGGGAAGAACGTGGTGGCGGTGGTCAACGGCGATGAGGCCACCCAGGTGCCCGTGGTGACCGGGTTGCACGAGGGCGACCTCGTCGAAATCAAGGGAGCCGGGCTCGAACCGGGGAACACCGTCGTGACCGTCGGAGCCTACGGTCTGCCGGAGAAAACCAGGATCCAGGTCACCAAGCCGTGATGCCGCCGCGGCCAGCCCAACCTCCGACTTCCGCTCGTCCGACCTCGGCGATCGGACGCTTCGCGACCCAGCAGTCGCTCGCGATCGCTTTCATCGCGGTGGTGCTCTGCCTCGCCGGCATCTTCTCGGCCAGCCGGACGCCGTCGTCGGTGTTTCCGCAGACGGATTTCCCGCGGATCGTGATCCTCGTCGACAACGGCATCATGCCCGCGGACGAAATGATGGCGACGATCACCCGTCCGATCGAGGAGGCGATGAAGGAGATTCCCGGCGCCGTCTCGGTCCGCTCGGCGACGCAGCGCGGCTCGGCGGAGGTCAACGTGTTCTTCAACTGGCGCGTGGACATGGTGCAGTCCGAGTTGTACGTGCTCGGCCGGCTGTCGGAGATCCGGAACGATCTGCCCGCTTCGGCGACGACCCAGGTTTCGCGGCTCACGTTCGCGGCATTTCCCATCGTCGGAATCAGCCTGACGAGCGCGACGCGCGACCTGATGGATCTGTGGGAGACGGCCAATTACACGATCAAGCCGCGATTCCTCCAGATCCCGGGCGTGGCGAAGGTCGACCTCACCGGCGGCCAGACCCCGGAATACCACATCATCGTCGATCCGCTGAAGCTGCAGGCGGCGCACCTCACGCTCCAGGACGTCAGCGATGCCCTGACCAAAAGCAACCTCGTCGCCCCCGCCGGAACGATCGAGGAGAACTACCACCTCTACCTCACCACGGTGGACGGGCGCGTGCATTCGGCCGCGGAGATCGGCGCGCTGCCGGTGGCGGCGACCGGCGGCCATCCCGTTCTGGTCAGGGACCTCGCCCGGGTGGAGCGCGGTCCCGAACCCGCCTACACCGTCGTCACCGCGCAGGGCCGCAACGCCGTGCTGCTGAATGTGGAAAGCCAGCCGGACGGCAGCACGCTGGACATCGCCAACGCCCTGAAGGCGCAACTCGCGGAGCTGAGAAAGCAGCTGCCGCCCGACATGCACCTGGCCTTCTTCTACGACCAGTCTCTGTTCGTCCGGGACTCGGTCGGCAGCGTCTGGGATGCGATCATTTTCGGCCTCCTGCTTTCGGTGGTGATCCTGTTCTTCTTCCTGAAGAACTGGGGCAGCGTCTGGACCGCCATCTTCACGATCCCGATTTCGGTCCTGATCACCTTCGTCGCGATGAAGCTCGCGCACATGAGCTTCAACATGATGACGCTGGGCGGCATCGCCGCGGCGATCGGCCTGATCATCGACGATGCCATCGTGGTCGTGGAGGCGATGTGCTTTCACATCGCCTCCGGCCGGCCGCGACTCGCCGCCATTCCGGAGGCGCTGGGCGAAATCCAGCACGCCCTGATCGGGTCGACGCTCACCCCCGTCGTCGTGTTCCTGCCGCTGGCCTTCCTCACCGGCGTGACCGGCGTGTTCTTTCGCGCGCTGGCGCTGACGATGATGGTCTCGCTGCTCACTTCCCTGGCGCTCGCGCTCACGCTGACCCCGTCGCTGGCCGGCTGGCTGATTCGCGCTCCGGCGAGCGCCGTCGATTCCGGGGGCGGCGCACTGCTCAAACGCGTGCTCCGCGTCTACGAATCCGGGGTCCGGGCGGCGCTGCGTCATCGCTGGCTCACCCTGCTCGCCTGCGGCGGCATCCTCGTCGCGGCGATATTCGTGTACCGGCAGCTGGAGACCGATTTCCTGCCGGCGTTCGACGAGGGCGGATTCGTCATCGACTACAATGCGCCGCCGGGAACGAGCCTGACGGAAACCTCGCGGCAACTGGACCAGGCGGAGGCGATCATCCGCGCGGATCCCGACGTCGAGAGCTATTCGCGCCGGCTGGGCACCCAGCTCGGACTCTTCATCACCGAGCCCTATCGCGGCGATTTCCTGGTCAAGCTCAGGCCGAACCGGAAGCGTTCCACGGCCGCCGTGATCGCGTCGTTCCGCCACGACTTCAACGAGCGTTTTCCGGCGATCCGCTGGGACTTTCCCGGAATCCTCACCGACCTGATCGGCGATCTGCAGATGACCCCCGATCCGATCGAGATCAAACTGTTCTCGCCCGACCTCGCCTGGCTGGAGCGGATCGCGCCGCGCGTGGAAGCGCAGATCCAGAAGATTTCCGGGGTCGTCGACACGTTCAGCGGACTGACGGAGACGGGGCCGTCGATCAATGTCCGCGTCCGTCCGGCGGACGCCGAGCGCTTCGGTCTGACGACGCAGGACGTTGCCAGCGCGCTGAACGCTGCGCTGCTCGGCCAGGTGTCGTCGCACCTGCTGAGCGGCGACCGGGTGATCAACCTGCGGGTCGAGGCGGACCGGCAGCGCATCGCCAGCAGCACCGCACTGGGCGCATGGCCGATCCGTACGCCGACGGGGGTGGTCGTGCGGCTCGACCAGGTGGCCGACGTGCAGCAGATGCCGAGCGAGGTCGAACGGGACCGCGACGACCTGCGGCAGAACATCAACGTGACGGCGCGGCTGGAAGGGCGCGATCTCGGCAGCGCGATGAAGGAAATCCGGGCGACGCTCGCGCACGACGCGTGGCTGCCGCCGGGAACGGTGCAATTCGGCGGGCTGTACGAGCAGCAGCAGCTCGCGTTCTACAACCTGCTCGGCGTGCTGCTCGCCGCCATCCTGCTGGTGTTCATCGTGCTCCTGCTCGAGTTCCGCTCGCTGTCCCAGCCGGTTGCGATCGTCTTCGGCGCGGTCCTCGCGCTCTTCGGCACGCTGGTCGCGCTGTGGATCACGGGCGTGACGCTGAACGTGGTCTCGTTCCTCGGCGCGATCATCGGCGTCGGCATCGTCGCCAAGAACGGGATACTGATGCTCGACTTCGTGGACCACATCCGGGCGGAAGGCGCGAGCCTGGAGGACGCGCTCGTCCGCGCCGGTCATCGCCGGCTGCGGCCGGTGTTGATGACGTCGCTCGCGGCCGCGCTCGGGATGTTGCCGCTGGCGTATGGGATCGGAGCGGGCGCGGACATGCTGCGGCCGCTGGCGATCGCGGTGATCGGGGCGCTGTGCACGTCCGTGCTGCTGTCGCTGATCGCCACGCCGACCATGTACTACACGCTCGTCCGGCTCAGGCGGCGCACCTCGACGCCGGCGCCCCCGGCGGCGTGACGTCTACTCGAGCTGGATGATCCCGCGCTTGACCGCGACGAGGATGGCCTGCGTGCGGTCGGACACCCCGAGCTTGGAGAGGATGTTGGTGACGTGAATCTTCACCGTGCCCTCGACCACGCCCAACGCCACGCCGATTTCCTTGTTGCTGTGGCCCCGGGCCAGGACGCGGAGCACCTCGATCTCGCGCGGCGAAAGCTGGGAGAGGACGCGGCCATTCATCCGCGTCGCGATTTCCGGCGGCACATAGATCTCGCCCTGGTGGACGCGCCGGATCGCTTCCAACAGGCGGTCGAGCGGCATCTCCTTGACGACAAATCCGCAGGCCCCGGCCTTGAGCGCCGCGTATGCTTCGTCGCCGCTGGCGTAGTTGCTGAAGACCAGCACCCGCGCCCCGGCGAACTCCTGACGCAGCAGGCCGATGGTCTCGATCCCGCCGAGTCCCGGCATGCGCAGATCGAGCACCACGACGTCCGGGTGGTGAACCCGGTAGGCTTTGATCGCCTCCAGCCCATTCTCCGCGTCCGCCACCACGACCATGTCCGGTTCT
The DNA here is from genome assembly GCA_963705935.1 of uncultured Verrucomicrobiae bacterium. Lineage (GTDB taxonomy): Bacteria > Verrucomicrobiota > Verrucomicrobiia > Opitutales > Opitutaceae > Opitutus. Next base: position 3,643,380 of record OY970130.1, read on the forward strand.
CCGTTGGTCGCGGTGATCAGGCCCATGCGCATGACGATGTGATCGTCGACGAGCAGAATCCGGATCTTTTCAGGCTTGGGGGGCGATGGCATTGCTGGAGGAACCCGGCTGGCCGGGCAGCGGCACGACGATGGCGATCGAGGCACCTTTTCCGGGCGAACTCCGGATCGTGAGTTCTCCGCCGGTTTCCCGGGCGCGGCTGCGCAGCCCGCGCAGGCCGAAATGTCCGATGCCCGGCGCCATCGCCTCGCCGGGATCAAACCCCACGCCATCGTCGGTCACCTCGAGCGACACCGCGTCGGGCCGGTACCCCAGATGGATCCCGATCGTCGACGGCGAGGCATGCCGGACCGCATTGGTGAGGGCTTCCTGCGCGATCCGGAGCAGGTGGTGCTTGGTGGACGGAGGCAGGGAAACCGGCGTTCCGGTAACCGTCACGTCGATGCGCGCCGTTCCCGGGCTGATGAAGGTCGTGAGCTTGCGCAGCGCATCGCCGAATTCCGTGTGTTCGAGCAGCGGCGACTCCAGGTTCCACACGGCGTGCTGCACTTCGTTGCGGGTGAACGACACCATGTTTCGCGCCACGTTGAGCCGCGAGCGGACGTCGCTGGTGAGCGCCGGAAGCTTCAGCGTCGCGTCCAGCTGCAGGATCATGCCGCTCAGCCCCTGCTGGACGCTGTCGTGGATCTCGCCGGCGAGCCGATCGCGTTCCGCGAGGGTGGCGGCGTTGCGCGTCTCCTCCCGCAACCGGTCCATGGTCGCCTTGAGCTGATCCGTCCGCTCCTGCACCAGCTTTTCCAGCTGGAGATTCCGCCGATGCGTCCGCTGGCCCGTCCAGCGCACGATGCCAAAGACCCCGAACGCCCCCAGCAGGCCGTAAAGCGCGAACGCCGGCCAGGTGCGGTGCCAGGGCGGCAGGATCTCGAATTCCAACACCGCGGACGAACGTTCCGCCGGCCGCACGTCGGCGCGCTTCACCTCGAGCCGGTAATTGCCCTCGCGCAGCCCCGGAAAGTTCAGCAGCGAGCCGGCGCCGACGTTTCGCCACTGATCCTGCCCGTTGTGCAGGGTGAACTCGTAGACCGGCGAGCGCCGCCACGCATAGCCGCCGGAAAAGAAACGGAAGCTCAGGCTGTTTTCCGCGTAGCGGAGCCGGAGGGGCGTTTCGCCCGGAGCCCGCCGGTGAAGCAGCTCCGCGCCCGTGCGTCCGTCCACGATCGAGACCAGCATCGGCCGGGAAAGGTGCGCCGCTTCCGTCGTCCGCCGGCGTTCGACGTGATAGAGGGAGTGCCCCGTCGAAAACCAGATGTCGTTGCCCGGCAGTTCATCGACCATCGGATAATGGTCGTTCATCAGATCGAAGGTCGTGGTGTCGATCTGGTACCCTCCTCCTCGCGGAACGAAGGTCACCACGCCCTCGTCATGGGTGGCCCAGAGCGTTCCGGTGCTGTCCTCGAGGATGCGCGTGATCCACTTCGGCGATTGGTCGAGCACGCGCGCAAGTGGCGGGGCGCGGACGATGCTTTCCGTCTTCTCGTCGAAATAGATCCGGCCTCCGGGCGGACCCGTGATGGCGACCGTGTCATCGACGATGCCGATGTTCACCCACCGCGACTCCTTCCAGGGGAACTCGTCGATCACGCGCGAGCAGAGGCGGCCGCCGCGCAGCGAGAGACGCGCGACCCCGTTGGCGCCGAGTTCGATCCAGACGGATTCCCTCGCCGCGTGCACGATCGATGGAAACCCGACGCCGGGAATGCGCGCAGCACATTCCTCCCACCGGCCGCCGGTCCAGCGAACCACCGCGATCTGCTCCCGGCCGATGACGTAGCAAAGTTCAGGCCCGATCAAGACGAGCCGGCTCACGTCGATCCCCGAGAGCACGTTGAAAAAGCTGCCGTCCGCCCGAGCCTCGAACAGCCCATCGGAGTTGCCGACCAGCAGTTGACTGCCGCGGGCGGCGAGCGCCCACGCTCCCGCTGCGGGCTGGTTGGCGACGAGTTCGAAACGGGTGCCCGAAAACGTGCCCGCCGGTTTCGCCTCGTACAACCGTCCGCCGGAAGCGACCACGACCTTGTCGTTCCAGCGCGTGATCATCGGCCAGCTGAGCGGAATCCCCAATCTCTGGCCAAAGACCGTCAGCGGGTTGCCGTACAGCACCTTCTCGACCCCGTCCTCGGTCGCGATCCAGAGCACGCCCGGCTCCCGCGCCGCCAGATCGGAGATCCGATGATACTCGGAAGTGGTGAGCGCGCAGAACACCTTGTCCTGCGGGGAAATCAGGAACAGGCCTTTCCCGACGATGGCGATCGCCAGTCCGCCATCCGCCATCCGGAGCAGGCTCGTCATCCGGCCCGTCAGGCCCTCACGCGCCAGGATCAGCCACGGCGTCAGGCTGGTGCCGTCGAACACGAAGACGCGACCGTCGATCGTGGCGACGAGCGACCGCGTCTCGTCCAGCGCCGTGGCGAGTTCGATCGCCGTATCCGGAAACATGGTTCCCTCGACCGGCCGGAGGACCGAATGGTCGAGATCGATCCGCATCAGGTCCCGCTGATGCGAGGCGAGGTAGACGTTCGCCCCGACCGTGAAGATCTTGGTGACTCTCGACAGCTCGAAGAAACGACTCTCCCGCGTCCGCGCATCCCAGAACACGACGCCGTTCCAGCCGCCGAAAAAAACGCCCCGCGGGGTGACGATCACGTCGACGAAGGTGGTGGTCAGCGCCCACTTCGGAGGATTGGGCGGCAGCAGCGGCCGCGCGCGCAACTTGCCGCCCGCCGTCGACCCGACACTCCCCCATGAGCCGAAGGCACCATAGTAGGCCTGTCCATCGCCGCCCCGGACGATGGTCCCCATGCTGACCGTACCGCGCTCCTTGTCCGCGAGGTCCAGCCACGTGGAATCGTTCAGCACGCCATAGAAACCTTCGTGCACCACCGCGACGCGCCCGAAGGCATCGAAGCTCAGCCGCTCACCGCGCCAGACGTTGCCGATTTCCTCGAGCGGATAGAAGCGGGTGAACGGCAGCCCGCGAAACGACAAAGGCGATGCGGGCATGCTGGCGCTCGCGAACAGCGAAGCCATGAGCGCGAACCTCCCTCGCGCGCCTCCCCGCTGCGGGCAGCCTCGGTGAGCGACGGCCCCCGCCTGGCGCAGGCCTGCGGCCCGAAACACCGCTCGAACCGGGCCACGGATAGCTTCCCAGCGCGTTTTCAAAGTCGGAAGCGCAGCGTGCGCCGCGACCCTGCGCACGTAAAGGCGTTTCCCGAAAACGCCGCGGCGGGAGGGCGTATCGCACCCTTATAACCCAAGTCATAGTGGGGTTATGACCATTGCGCGGTTGCTCATCGGCCGGCCACTGCCGCTGATCCCCGCGTCCGATCGCCGCACGCTGTTTTGACCAACCGTCCCGATTGCGGACGCGGCGATCACTGAGTCACCCCGCTCACCCGACCGCGAATCCGTCATGTCCTGCGCCGGTTCACCCTCGTTGGCTCCGTGCCGTCGCGCCGGTTGGCGAGTCCGACTTCATCGCTACTGATGAAACCGCGCGTGACCCAAGGTGACGTCGCCCGAGCGGCCGGTGTGCACAACACGACGGTGTCGCTGGCGCTGAGCAACTCGGCGTCGATCGCCGAGGCGACGCGCAAACGGATCCAGTCGCTGGCGGCCGAAATGGGCTACTATCCGGACCCGGCGTTGCGCGCCTTGATCGCTTATCGGCGCGACCGGATGACGAACCGGGCAAGGGAGACGATTGCGTTCCTCACCAACGGCGAGACCCGCTGTGACTGGCGGGCGAGCATCGCGCACGAGAACACCTACGCCGGCGCCCGCCGCAAGATCGACGAAATGGGTTACCAGCTCGAGCATTTCTGGCTCGGCGAGCCGGGGCTGACGCCGCTCCGCCTGAGCAACGTGCTGTATCATCGCGGGATCACCGGAGCGCTGATCGGTTTTTCCCGCGCCACGGACGATGACTTGTCGGATATCGACTGGTCGCGTCTGAGCGCCATCAAGCTTGGCTGCCATCCGTCGGCGCCGATGCTGCACCGGGTCACCGCGGACTGCGGCGGCATGGCCCAGCTGGCGGTGCGCCGGATCGTCAGCGCCGGTTTCAAGCGGATTGGCCTGGTCGTCTCGGACCGGTGGGACGAGCTGTCGGATCGTGCCTGGTCGGCCGGTTTTCTCGCCGCGCAAAGCCAACTGGCGCCGGCGGACCGCATCCCGGTTCTGCATCACGGCAGCAGCCGGGAGGACTGGGATTCCCGCCCGGTGGTGCCGGATGATTCCTCCGGGCTGGGCGGCCTGGCCGCGTGGTATCGCGAGTTCAGTCCGGAGGTGATTGTCGGCTTTGCGCCCGTGGTGTTGTCTCAGCTCCGGCGTCTCGGACTGTCCGCGCCGCGCGACGTCGGGTACATCGAACTTGGCCTCGAACGCCCCGATTTCGCCGTCGCCGGCGTGCAGGCGAATTGGGGAACGGTCGGTGAGGTCGCGGCCACCCTGCTGGTGGCGCAGCTGCAGCAGAACCTGCGCGGGATCCCGCCGGTCGCGACCACCACGTCGGTGGGCGGGACCTGGGTCGACGGCGAGTCGCTGCCCGCGACGCCAGCGACCGAAGGCGGCGCGCGGCGGGGGTGCGTCAACGGCGGGGTGCCGGTTGCCGTTTAGTCCGGCCCAACGAGCCCGGTGCCTTCGTGGCCGCGCCGGGCCCTCGGTTCCCTCCCTGACCGTCGCGCCTCGGCGGAGCTGCCGGTCCGGGCGCAGGCGGTTCGCGTCGGTCCGGTAAACGACAACGCCGGCCCTCGACGGACGAGGGCCGGCGGGAATGTCATTTCGGCTGCTGGTTCGTCAGAACGACAACGTGTTCGTGAGCATCCATTCCTGAACCGGCGCGATGCGCGCGGCGGCCCACGTGTGGCCGTCGGGCTGGACAGAGATCGGAATCAGCCCGTCGTTCTTCCCGACGTTGTAGACGTTGAGCTGAATTCTCCAGTCGATCTTCTTCGTGAGCTTCCGCTCGTAGCTGACCCAGAGGTCGAGCGCGTCTTCCGACGGGCCGTAGTAGGGCTTCGTGAGGTCGAAGCTGGCCACGGCCGGGTTGCTCGGATTCGGAATCGTGGGATAGCCAATGACGACCTTGTCCTGCCAGCGATAGCCGGCGCCGACGCCGACGCCCTTGAGGAAGCTGTGGTCGAACGTGTAGTTCGTGATGACGTTGTAGCGCCATTTGCGGAGCTCGGACGCGGCCGCGCCCTCCTGGAGCTTCAACAGCGTGTATTGTCCACGCCAGTTCGCCCAGTTCTGCCGCACCTCGTTGCCGGCGACATAATTGCCGTTGAACTGGCGCATGTCGCCGGCGAAGCCAGCCATCTGGGTGTCCAGGTAGGCGACGAGCGCGGCGAGATCCGGTCCACCGACGTTGCTTCGAACCGCCGTAGTTTTGGCGGCGTTGAACGTGAGGCGCCAGTTCGGCATCGGATTGGCCGTGAACTCGAACTCATAGCCTTCCGACTTGGTGTCGGACGTGACCGCGAGACCGGACGGCCTGGTGCTGGAGTACGAAGAAAGCGTCGAAGTAACCGGCATGTATTGCGCAGCCGGGATCGGCAGGCCATCGGTCGAGCCGGCCAGCGTCAGCGTGGACTCGTAGGTCGCGCGATCGGTGAGGGCCGAGAGCGTCGTCGGAGTGAAGTTCCACGCCGGGAAAAAGCCCTTCGCGTCGAGAAACTTCTGGATGTCGTTCCAGGCGCGGATCGAGGCGTCGCGGTGGGAATCGGCCTGCGCCTGGGTTTCCAGGGTGGCGCCAGCGGGAACCGGTGCCGGAGCGCCATTCAGGTCTGCGACCGGCCGGCCGTTCGCATCCAGGTAGGCGGGGGTCCAGAAGAACCGCTGGCCGGCGGTCGGGGTCACCCCGTAGCTCGCCTCGCGCGAACCCCAGGTGTAGTTCGACATTTGATAGAGGAACACATTCCGGAACTTCAGGCCCTGCACGACGGTGTCGGCCAGTCCCTTCAGGTCGAGCGGGGCGGTGGCGTTGGCGACGCTCGTCTGATATTTGACGACGTGGAGGGAATACTTGCTGTCCTTGGTGGAGAGCAGCAGCCCGTATTCCTTGGTCGCGCCGGTCGGATTGGCGATCGGCCGGCCGTAGACGTCATGCCGCACATCCGTGACCTGGAAGTTGTTCGATTTCTCGTACGAGAGGCTGATGTTGATCGGCAGGACGTCGTGCTTGCCGAGCAGCTTGTTCAGGTGCACCACCACGCCGCCGCTGGTGGAGTGATTCTTGAAGATCTGGTTGGCCGGGAACGAATCCGGCAGCTTGTAGACGTTGGGCTGGAGATTGAGCTCCGCGCGGTTGGCGGTGACCGCCGAGGCCGTGACGGATTTGCCCAGGACTTCATCATAGCGCCAGCCGAGGGTGGGGACGATGGAGTCGTTCCAGAAGAAGCCCTGCCACGAACCGGCCCACGACCTCGTTTCACGCAGCGACTTCTGGGCGAGCGTGGTCAGGCTCGGGTTCGAGTTGTAATTGTCCACCGTCAGGTTGTCCGCGAAGTTGTAGGTCCAGCCGACGTAGTTGGCCGGATTCGAAGCCTGCGTGTAGCCTCCGGTCGGCGGAGTGGCTGCGGGGAAGATGGGATCCAGGCTGGCCGGAGGGGTCCATGCGGCGGAAGGCGTGACACCGGGCAGGTTCAGCCAGGTGCTGTTGAAATGATACACGTTTCCGCTTTGGAACGTCACCGGAACCGTGACGCCCGGGATGTTCGCGCCCGCAGCCGAGCTGCGTGAGTTGATCGCCGAACCGAGGTAAATGGCCGAGACCGGCGGACGATTCGTGAAGGCATTCGTCGTGCCATCGTTGTGGTTCCAGAAGCCATCCCACGCCGTGCTGTTGGCATATTCCTGCCACCCGAGGTTCTCGGTGTAGTATTTCTCGTCGCTGTAGACGCCGTTGAAGCGTTGCTTGCCGAACAGCTTCACCAGGAAATCGTTCTTGAAGAAGTCGCTGGACCGTAGCTCGGCGAAGACCGAGCCGCGGAGGTATTTGCGATCGCTCTGGTAGGACGTGCCGCCACCCGGACCCGCCGCGACATAGGGGCGGCCGAAATTCTGGTTGGTGCTCAGATCCTGATAATGCTGGAGCAGGTCGATGCTGATCGTGGGGGTGCCGAGGATGGCATTGCCGAGGAGCGCCTGGCCCCCCCGTTTGTATTTCTGGCGATCGTAGGTGAGCTCGATGCCATAGCGGTCGTCGAACGCCGTCTGCGACAAGTCGACGTTATAGGCATTCCACTTCTCGAATTGCGACGCCGTCGGACCGTCGATCAGATTGTGGTAGAAATCGAAGACCGACGCATCGGTCAGCGACTGCTGCCGGAACTGACCATATTGATAGCCGGGGAGCTTGGCGTTGATCGCATACTGCTGCAGGCTCGTCAGGCCGTAGAACTGGTCCGAATAGGTCTGGCCAAGGGCGCTGTTGCCCACACCACGGAAGTTGCCGTTGTTGTCGATGAAGCCGTTGTTGATGTATCCGGCGGTGACGCGATAGGTCTCGTTGGTCGTCCCGTCGATCAGCCAGAGCGGCTGCTGCTGGTTGGCGATTCCGGCCGTCAGCCACGGGTTGATGTTCTGCGGCTGCGCCGTCTGGCCGTAGCCGTAGTTGACCGCCAGCTTGCCCATTCCGCCGTTCAAGCTGGTGATATCGACCGGGCGGAACCAGGGAGAGATGCTGTCGTTCGGAGGGATGATGCGCGGGCGATCGGCTTTGATGTCGCCGTTCTCGAACTTCACCTTGATACTGGTGTGGAAATCGCGCCGGAAGAGCTGCGGTTCGAACCGGAGCGCGCCGTAGAAGCGTTTGTCGTTCTGCCAGGCCTGCCTCTGCTCGTATTTGTGGTCGTCCCACATGCCGTCGACGCGGATGGCCAGCTGGTGCGGGATGAGCTCCTGATTCAGGTCCACGCTGCTGCGGAAGGTGCCGTAGGAACCGGTCCGGGCCTCGACCGACCCGAAATTGCGGAACTCGGCGTTGTGCAGCGAGGCGTTCACGATGCCGGCCGGGCTGCCGAGGCCGAAGAGGATCGCGTTCGGGCCGCGCTGGATGTCGATGCGGTCGACAATGTAGCCGTCCCACGGAATGTCGGTCACGAAGAAGTCGCGGGTGTTGTCCGGGGTGTCCAGGCCACGCACGCGCGAGCCGAGCGAGGGATTTCGCAGCAGGGCCGTTTCGTCGATGGCGGTGCCATTACCCAGGCCGGCATAGGTGCCGAGCGTGCCGGCGACCTCGGCGTTGGTCGTGTATTGCAGCAGGTTGCCGCTGTCCGTCGCGCCGACGTCCTGCATGAATTCCTTCGTGATCACCTGGATTGCCGAGCCGACATCCGCCAGGTTCGTGCGGATGCGGGTGCCGGCGAGGGTCTCGGTCGCCTGATAACCGACGTCCTTCGATCCGGTCACCTCGAACGGGGAGAGCTGGATGACTTCGTCCTCGTTCGTTTGGGCGGGAGGCGTCGCGGGGCTGGTCTGGCCGAGGAGGCCTCGTGCTGTGGCGGACGCCACGAGCAGTGCTAGCGCTAACTTCGACTTTGTGTTCATCGTTGGTGTTGGGTCGGGCGGCGGATGCAGCGCCAAGGGGCCGCGTCGGCGCGCCGCTAGGGGTAGCGGTCTATCGTTGGACTGGTCGCAATCAGCTAGAGAGTGCGGCTCTGCGCCGAGCTCAACCGAGCTGGCATTCAGACATCTGAAATTTCCTCGCCGGCGGGAACGTCCGGGACTTCAGGCCCTCAAACCGCGCCTGCAAGCAGGCGGCCTGCGTGCCGATCCCGCCCAGTTCGGGCGTAGGCGGCGAGCTTGCTCGCGCCCCACGCCTCGTTCGTCCAAACCGCGCCTGCAAGCAGGCGGCCTACGTGCTGCGGATCCCGGAGTCCGATCCCTCAACCGCGGATCTCGCGGATTGCCACGGATCGATCCGTGCCCATCTGCGCAATCCGTGGTGGCTCGGATCGGCTGAGATTCGATCCGGCAACCGGCTCGACCGGCCTGACAATACCCGGCCGTGGTCTCGAATCCCCGGCTCGGGCCAACTCTGATGTGTGAGCCTGATTCCCCTCGCGCCAAACGGGCGCGGATCCACCATCCGCGGACAATCTCGTCCCCAATTTGACTTTCGCGCCCCGGCCGGTCTTCGATTTTTGCCGGCGCATCACTCCCCACTCATGAAACTCATCGCGCAACTTCTCGCCGTCGCGACAGCGCTCGTTCTCACGGTCCCCGCCCGGGCCGGACAGCCCTCCTCCGCCAGCATCCCCGCGCCGCGGACCGACCCGAATTCCCAGCTGGCGCACCAGCAACTGCTGGAAAAGGCCCACCAGGGCGGGATCGATCTCTATTTCGAGGGGGACTCGATCACCCGCCGCTGGGGCGGCACGGATTATCCCCAGTTTCTCGCCAACTGGCGAAAGAACTTCTTCGGGTGGAACGCCGCCGACTTCGGGTGGGGCGGCGACACGATTCAGAACATTCTCTGGCGGCTGGAAAACGGCGAGCTCGATGGGGTGAATCCCAAAGTGATCGTCCTTCTCGCCGGAACGAACAACCTTGGTCGGGAGCCGGTCGACGCGGCAAAAATCGCGGACGTCACCGCAGGCATCAAGACACTGATCGAGGTTTGCCAGCAAAAGGCGCCGGGAGCCACCATCATCCTCACGGCGATTTTCCCGCGCAACGACAGCCGCTACGCCAATCCGGCGATCCGGCAGATCAATGCGAACATCGCCCGGTTCGCCGACGGCAAGAAGGTGCGCTTCCTCGACGTGAACGACCCGTTGACGAATCCGGAAGGCCGCCTGCTCGACGGCATGACCGTCGACGGACTGCACCCGACGCTCAAGGGCTACCAGATCTGGGCAGACGGGCTCCGACCGATTTTGACCGAGCTGCTCGGTCCGCCGGCCTCCACCGATCACGCTCCGCCGCCGACCGGCGACCCGTCCGCCAAGCGGTGACGCCGCAGGTGGCCTGAGCCCACGGGAACGCGCTCACCCCCGGACCGCTCGATCTTCGGCGCGGATCAGAACGGCGCCTGCGCGAGGATGAACGCGATCATCGACACGCTGGCCAGGACGATCCCGACCGCGATCACGGGCTCCGGCAGAGTCCGGCGCCATCATCCCGCTAAACGATTGTCAGCCGGACGGTGCTTTCGATGATGCCCGCGGAAATCGCGTAGCGGGTGAGACCGGCGGTGTCGTGGATCTTGAGTTTGTCCATCAGGTTTTGACGGTGCTTCTCGACCGTCTTGATGCTGATCCCGAGTTTCGCCGCGACCTGCTTGTTGGCGGAGCCTTCGGCCACGAGTTGGAGCACCTCGGATTCGCGGGACGTCAGCCGGCCGCTGTTGACCTTGAGCAGCCCGCTCCGATCGCGGGGTTTGTTGCGCTCATCGAGCAGGCGACGCGCAATCGTCGGGCTGAAGAAGCTCTTCCCCTGCGCGACTTCGCGGATCGCCTTGGTCAGGATTTCGGCCGAGGTCTGCTTCTCGAGAAAGCCGGCGGCACCGGCCGCCATCGTGCGCTCGATGTACTCGTCGTCGCTGTGCGCGGACAGGATCACGATCCTCGCGGCGGGGAGGGCACTGAGGATCTGCCTCATGGCCTCGAGCCCGTTGAGCACCGGCATGGCGATGTCCATGAGGATGACATCGGGTCGGAGCGCCTGCGCCATCTGGACGGCTTCGCGCCCGTTGCGCGCTTCCCCCACGACCGAGAAGTTTCCATCGGCATTCAGGAGCGCGCAGAGCCCCTGCCGCACGACCGCATGGTCCTCGGCCAGCAACACCGTGATCTTTGTCGCGGAAATCACCGGCTCCTTCCCGTCCGGTTGAGTGGCATCTCCGCCTGCACCGTGGTGCCCTGGCCCGGCGCGGATTCGATCGACAGGGTTCCGCCGACCATTTCAACCCGTTCCTTCATGCCCACCAAACCGAGGCGATGGCGGTTTTTCGCCCGCAGCGTCTGCTCGACGGAAAACGATTTCCCATTGTCGCGAACGACCATCTGGAACGCGCCGGGCGTGGCCGCGATGGTCATCGTGACGTGGGTCGCCTGGGCATGGCGGGCGATGTTGGTGAGGGCCTCCTGCGCCACCCGGTACAATACGGTTCGCCGGGCCTGGCTCAGCTTCTCGACGCCGCCGGATGCCGTGAGCTCGATCTTCAGCCGTCGCCGCGCCGCCAGCTCGCGACAGTAGGCGTGCAGCGCCGGAATCAGGCCGAGGTCATCCAGCACCGCCGGGCGCAATTCCCGCGCGAACCGGTGGACCGCGTTGACGGAATTCTCCACGAGGCGCTGCGTGTGGGCGATGCTCGCCTTCAAGGCGTGAACTCCATTCGAGGCGCCGCGTCCCAAGGCGGACAGCTGGACGTTGATGCCGACCAGGGTCTGCACGACTTCGTCATGCAACTCGCGACTGATCGCCTTCCGCTCGTTCTCCTGCGCCGAAATGATCTGCCGCGTCAGCTGTCGCAGCTTCCGCTGCATGGCCTGCGACTCCAGAAAGAGTTTCTGATATTGTTTCCGGCCCTTGCGAATGACTCTTTCACCGGCCCGCCGCCGGGTGACTTCGCCCTCGAGCCGGCGGGTTCCCTTCGCCAGCGCCGCCGCATGCCGGCGCAGGGTTTCGTTGCGCTGCTGCAGAAGCCGGTTGCTCTCCCGCGTCAGGCCCTGCGCTGCCTCCACCGGAATGAGCGCCTGGGTGAAGAAGTACCCGGCTCGTTCGATCGAACGGTCGGCCGCATCGCCGGGCTTCGCATCGGCGGCCAGAGTGACGAGAGCCCGTTCATGCAGGAGCGCCAGATCCATCGTCGCGATGCCACCCGCCAGCGCCGCGCGGCCGAGGCCCTGCGCGACATCGCCGTTGCCGGCACCGCGGCGCCGAAGATGGGCGCGAAGTGCCGTCAGGTAGCGGGCGGGAAATCCCGGGCGGGCATGGGTCATCGAGATGGGTCTAGATTAGTGCAATCAGCGGAACCCGTCGAGCGGCTCCATCGGCCCGAATGCTGTGGGCAGAGCCGCGCCGACAAAGCCCTGACCAGCGCACTCTAGGCGCGGTCGCCTCATCGATCGATAGGGTGTAACCCTACCTTCCGCGGATCGCCGCACAGGTGGCTCAGGCGCGGGCGATGCCGGGGCGCCGGTACGTCGCCTGTGCAGCCAGGAACCACTCCGCCGGCCCCGTGCCGTGATCGGCCGGCGTGCCGTGCTGCTCGACGCCCTGGCGAAGATTTTCCCGCGCCCGGGCGATTCGGCTCTTCACGGTCCCCATGCTGATGTCCAGCGTCTGGCTGATCTCGTCGTAGGACCGATCGAGCACGTTCCGCAGCCTCAGAACCTCGCGCTGATGCCGGGGAAGGGATTTCATGCTCCCCGCGACCGAGATGGCGAATTCGCCCACCACCGCCTCCTGCGCCGGATCCAGCGCCGGGTCGGCGATCAGATCGGAGAACGTCATCGCGGTGCCGGCGCCGAGCGCGCCGTCCAGCGAGAGGGAATCCTGCCGACGGCGGCGGAAGAAATACCAGTAGCGGTTGCGCGAAAGGTTGACCGCGATGCGGTACAGCCAGGTCCCCACCGACGAGTCGCCGCGGAACGTGGCCAGCCCGCGATGCGCGCGAAGGAAGGTGTCCTGCGTGATCTCCTCGGCATCGGCATGGTTGCGCAGCAGGGCGAACGTCGTATGGAGGATCTTGTCGTGATGACGATGCATGATCTCCACGAACGCCTGCTCGTCGCCGTGATTGAATCGGTCGACCAGCGCGCGATCGATGGCGGCGGCCGGCTGCGGTTCAGCCGGCTGCCCCGGGAGGAGCGGGCGGACTGTTCGGGTGGAGGTGGAGGGAAGGATGCAGGTGGACATGGGCGTGTGGGGATGGGCGGATACGACCCGGAGGGCTCGTCGGGGGACGATCGGTACCGGGTGCTCCATTAAGCGCCTGGCGCCGCCGGTCCGCGATGGGGCGTAACCCTACTCGCTCGTGCGGTGCGGGCGGTCGCCACGGTGGCGATGCTGTCGCCGAGGGCTTGTCGCCCCGGCGCCGTCCTTCTTCGCGAGGACCGCCGGGCGCATGCGCGGTGATCCCCAGCCCATCACCCCGCCGGAAAAAGAGCGTGAACCGGAAAGGGCTTCGCGATCACCCGGTCGACCGCGGCTCCCCCCGAACGGCGCCGACGATGGTAGGTCATCACCCCATCAGGCGCCGCTGGCTAATTTCCAGCTTATTGCGTCTGCTCGACCCGCGCCCGACCGCCGCGTTGCCGCGGCGGCCGATTCGGGAATCAACATGACCCAGCCGCTCAAGGTTCTGATCGTCGAGCCCAGCCGTGAAGATGTCGAACGGCTGGTGAGCGAATTGCGCCGGGCCGGCTTTGAACCCGAGTGGCAGCAGGTGCAGACGGAAGCCGAATACCTCGAGCGACTGCAAACCGGCGTGAACCTGGTGTTGTCGGCGTACGAGATGCCTCAGTTCAGCGGGCTGCGCGCGCTGGAGTTGCTGCGCCAGGGCGGCATGGACATTCCGTTCATCCTCGTGTCGGGCACGACCGGGGAAGACACCGCCGTGACCGCGATGAAGCAGGGGGCGACGGACTACCTGATCAAGAGCCGGCTGGAACGGCTCGGGCAGTCCGTCGCCCAGGCCCTCGAGTCGAGCCGGCTGCGGGCGGAGCGCCGCCGGTCGGAGCAGCGGCTGCTGCTGCAGGGCACGGCGCTGGAAACTGTCGCCGATGCCGTCCTGATCACCGATGCCACGGGCATCATCCTGTGGGTGAACCCGGCCTTCACCGCGCAGAGCGGCTACACCGCCGAGGAGGCGGTCGGGCGGAGCCCGCGGCTGCTGAAGTCGGGGAAACACGAGCACACCTTCTACCAGAGCCTTTGGACCACCCTCCTCGCCGGAAACACCTGGCGGAGCGGTTTCATCAATCGTCGCAAGGATGGCAGACTCTACTCCGCCGAGCATGCCATCACGCCGGTGCGGTCCAAGGACGGCGTGGTCACGCACTTCGTGGCGATCATGCACGACGTGACCGAACGATGCGAAGCGGAGCATGCGCTGCGCACGAGCGAAGAGCGCTTCCGCCAGGTCGTGGAGAACATCCACGAGGTCTTCTGGATGACGGACGTGAAGCAGGACGCGACCCTCTACGTCAGTCCGGGCTACGAAGCCATCTGGGGGCGCACGTGCGAGAGCCGCTACGCCTCCCCGCATTCGTGGACCGAAAACATCCACGAGCTCGATCGCGACCGGGTGATGGCGGCGGTCGCGGCCCGGCGGACCACGGGCATATACGACGAGTGCTATCGGATCGTCCGTCCCGACGGCGGCGTGCGCTGGATCCGCGACCGGGCTTTCCCCGTCAGGGACAGTTCGGAAATCGTCTCGCGCGTCGTGGGCGTGGCGGAGGACATCACGGAACGGAAGAAGCTCGAGGAGCAGTTCCTGCGCGCCCAGCGGCTGGAAAGCGTGGGCATGCTGGCGTCCGGGATTGCCCACGACCTGAACAACATCCTCGCGCCGATCGCCATGGTGGCGCCGATGCTGCGGGCCAACGTCTCCGATCCGGACGACCTGCGCCTGCTCGACACGCTGGAGCGATGCGCGGGACGCGGGACCGGCCTCGTGCGGCAGATCCTCGGTTTCGTCAACGGCATCGGCGGCGAACCGGCGCTGGTGCAGGTCAGGCACCTGATGCTCGACATCATCGCGGTCGCGACGGAAACCTTCCCGAAATCGATCGTGGTCCGCCAGGAGGTGCCGAACGACCTCTGGCCCGTCCTGGTCAACGTCACGCAGATTCACCAGGTGCTCCTGAACCTGTGCGTCAACGCGCGGGACGCCATGCCGCTGGGCGGCACCCTGTGGCTGCGCGCGGAGAACCTCCGGCTCGACGTGGCGGCCGCGGCCGCGATCGAGGGCGCCACGCCCGGCGCCTGGCTCATGCTCGAGGTGCAGGATACCGGCAGCGGCATCCCGCCGGACGTGCTCGCGCGGATCTGGGAGCCGTTTTTCACCACCAAGTCCGCGGAGAAGGGAACGGGCCTGGGACTGCCGACGGTGCGCGGCATCGTCGAAAAACACCACGGGTTCATCACGCTCACGACCGACCTGGCCCGCGGCACCACCTTCCGGGTCCACCTGCCCGCCGCGACGTCGACCTTCGTGACCGAGCTGCCGGCCGGCCCCTCCGCCGCGGTCCGCGGCCACAATGAATTGCTCCTGCTCGTCGACGACGAGGACGCCATCCGCAGCGCCGCCGGTTCGCTGCTGGTTCAAGCGGGTTATCGCGTGCTCACGGCGGCGGACGGCGCGGCGGCCGTGGCGCTCTTCGAGCAGCGGGCCGCCGAGATCGCCCTGGTCATCACGGATCACGACATGCCGGTGGTCGATGGCGCGGCGTTCGCCCGCACGATCCGCGACCGCCGTCCCGCGACGAAAATTCTCTCGATCAGCGGGCTGGGCAGTTCGAGCCACGGAGCGGGGGAACTCCCCGGCCACCTGGCGGACGGGTTCATCGCCAAGCCTTTCTCGGGGGACGCGCTGCTCAACGCGGTCGACCAGCTCCTGCACGACCGGCCCGTGCTGCCGTCCTGAACGGGCGGCGATCGATCGCCGATGTAGGAGCGGCTTTATGCCGCGATTCGGACGTCCCCCCGAATGTTTTGTTTCGCGGCGTGAAGCCGCTCCTACAGGTCGATCCGCGGTCGCCAGACACGTTTTTGTACGATCGCGTGACCGGGTCGATGCGCCATCGCGGGATGAGCCCGCACCCGGTCAGGCCAGACCCAATCGCCATAAACGCAACTGGCGGGTCCGGGACCCGCCAGTCGGTCAAATCTCAGTTCCAGTATCCCTCGTAGAACCGGAAGGCGCCGCCCTCGGGCTCCCAGCGCGGGTTGACCCAGCGGGACGACGCGGACGGTGGCTGCTCCCAGTGGCCGGCCATCCAGGCGTAACGGTTGTTCTGCCAGGTCCAGTATCCGGCGACCCAGACATCCTGGTTCGAGGGCCGCGGCGGCACTGCCTCGGGCTGAGGCGACGGCGGCACCTGGGTCACGATGTAGCTTACGGCCGTGTTCGGAACGGTGGAGACGGCGACGAGCTGCTGGGGCGGCGTCACCACCACCTGCTGCGGTTGCGTGACCATCACGGGCTGCGGAGCGGCGGCCATGCCGGGTGCGACCGTCGGTGCGGCCGGCGGTGGTGCGGTCACGAGATGGGACTCGGGCTCCGAGGCGCATCCGGCCCAGAGGGCCAGGGCGCCGGCGGCGGCGAGGAGAGAGGGAAGATGGCGGGTTTTCATGGTGATGATGCGGTCGGCCGCGGGACTGGGACCGTCGGAAGCACGGCTGACGCTGCGCTCACCGGGGCGATGCCCGCGGATCGACGGGGATTGGGGTTTGATGGTTTTCAGTGGATTCCGCCGAAGCGGAGCAAAGTGGCGGGCCGGCGCGGGCTCACGGGGCGATCTTCGCGCTGGCCCACTGCCGCACCTGGGCGAATTCGCTTTTCGCCGCGGCGTACAGCTTCTGGGCGCCGGACTTCAGGTCGTTCCAGGTGGCCTCGGTGGCCTCCTGGGCGGCCGCGATCTGCACCTTCAGGTTCGCCGCCTGTTCCCGCATGGCGGCCAGCTTCGGCGCGGCCTCGGCCTTGACCGTCGCGCTGGAGCTCTCGAGTTTGGCCGCGAGCTCGTCGATGCCGCGATTCAACTCCTCCTGCTTCGCCTGCATGCTCGCGACGAAGTCGGTCTTCTGGGCGTAGGTGTAGTCCTGTATCCGCGGTTCGGCGTCACGAGCGGGCGCGGCAGCCTGGCTGGTCGGCGACGGGGCGGAGTCGGCCTGCCCGCTGATCTTGTCCGGAGCCGGTTTGCAGCTGGCGACCAGGGCGGTGCCGGCGAGAACCGAGGCGGGAAGGAGGAAATGTTTCATGGGGGGAATCCTGAGGGAGGGGAGGTGCGGAAGACGGGCGGCCATTCCGCCCAACACGCGACGCGGGGTGGGGTTGTGGAACCCAACGTACGCTGAAGGCACCGCCCGCTCCATGGGGTGTTGCCCTACGTGTCGCGGCGCCGGCAGGCACCCGGCGCGGCCACCCGGCCGCGTCAGCGGCGCGTCCGGTCGCGGCGCCCGCAGGGAATCTCCGCCCGCACCGTCGTTCCCTGGCCGGGAGTGGACGTGATGGTGAAGCGGCCTCCCACCATCTGCACCCGCTCCCTCATGCCGACCACGCCCAGCCGTTTGTGGCGCTTCGCCAGCAGTACCTTCGCCACATCGAAGGCCGCCCCGTCATCCTGCACCTCGAGGCAAACGGTGCCCTGGTGAACCGTGAGCGTGACCCGCACCCGCGTGGCATGCGCATGCCGGGCGACGTTCGACAGGGCCGACTGGGCGACGCGATAGAGCACGGTCCGGCGGGCCATGCTCAGCTCCTCCACCGCCGCCGCCGCCGTGAAACCAACGGGGGCGCCGGTTCGCTGCGTGAATTCCCGCAGATACGAATGGAGCGCCGGAATCAGTCCCAGATCGTCCAATACGGACGGCCGCAGGTCTCGCGCGCAGCGGTGGACGGTGTCGATGGAATCCCGAATCAGCCGCTGCGCGCGCGCGACCTTCCGTTCGAGCATCCGGGCGCCGGTGCGCCCCGCATGGGCCAGCGTCCCCAGATGAACATTGATCCCCACCAGGGCCTGCACGACGTCGTCATGCAGCTCGCGGCTGATGCGCTTCCTCTCGTCCTCCTGGGCCTGCAGGATCCGGTGGGACAGGCTCCGCAGCTGCGTTTGCAGCTGCTGGGACTGGACCAGCAGCATCGCCTGGTGGCGCTGGCTCTGGCGGAGGGATGCCTCGACCACGTGACGCCGCGCAATCTCCCGGGTGAGTTCCGCGTTCGAGGCGGCGAGCGCCTCGGCGCGGCGCTGCGCCTCATCGGCCCGTTTGAGCGCAGTGATGTCCAGGACGGCCAGCCGGCACCGCGGCCCCGGCTGGCTCAGCGCCACCGTCGGCATGGCCTGCAGGTTGGCCCAAAAGGTCGTCCCTTCCTCCGTCCGCAACGCCATCTCCGCGACCTGTCTCCCGGATCCGGCGAACACCTTTCTCAGGAAGGCGGTGAAATCCGGCCGGCTCGCGGGCGCCACGAACCGGTCCAGGCCGCGGCCGAGCAGGCGGGACCGATCCATGCCCAGCAGGACGGCTCCGGTCAGGTTCGTCTCCCGAATCATCCCCCGTTCATCGAGGGAGAAATAGGCGATGGGAGCGAAATCGTAGAGGTCGGTGTATTTGTCCAGCAGTCGCTCCAGCCGGTCCCGGGCCTCCTGGAGTTCCGAGTTCTGCATCTCCAGTTCGATCTGGTGGACCTGCAGTTCCTGCAGCAGACGCTGGGGATTGGGGATTGTCCGCACGGGGAGCGGCCGCCGGCGGCCCTGTTTCAGGCGCAGCTCCGCACCGCGACGCAACGCGGCGGCTTTCGCGGGGAGCGTGACTTTTCGTGGCATGAAAACCGATTCCTACCTCTGGCCGCCCCGCCCCGGCTTGCCGCCTCGCGGCTCGCCGTCGCGGCGCACCGGTCTCCGCCCCGGCGAAGCCGGTCGCGCACCCGCCAGGCGCGACGTCTGATCAGCCAGGCGTTTCGTCAGGCTGGCGTGCTGGTGCCCGAGCCTCGCCTCCATCGTCTTCGCCGCCGTGCTGTCCGCAAACGTGATCACCACGCCGTCGATGCGGTCGTCCAGGGTGCGGTAAGGCATGATCCGGACGGCAAACCAGCGGCCGTCCCGGGCGCTGATCGACTTCTCGGCCGGGACCAGGGTCTGCAGCACCCCGCGCGCATCGGTTGCCAGTTCCGGGTAGCGGAGCTCCGAGGCGAGATCCGTGATGGGCCGGCCGACGTCGCCCGGAATGAGCTTGATGATCTTCGCCGCCTGGGTGGTGAACCGACGCACGTTGAGGTCGTTGTCCAAAAACAGCGTGGCAATATCCGTGCTGTTCAGGAGATTCTTCATGTCGTTCGCCGACCGGGACAGCTCGTCCACCTTGACCTGCAGCTCCGTATTCACGGTCTGGAGCTCCTCGTTGAGCGACTGCATCTCCTCCTTCGACGTCGTGAGCTCCTCGTTGGTCGACTGCAATTCCTCGTTGGTCGACTGCATCTCCTCGTTGGCGGAGCGGAGTTCCTCCTGCGAACTCTGCATCTCCTCGCGCACGGTGCGCGCCTCGTGGCGCGCCGCCTGCAGTTCCCGCTCCAGGGTCGCCAGCCGCGGGGAGCGGAGCGGCGGCCGGCCGCCATCGCCCGCCGCCCTGGCGGGGACGGGCGCGGCGACGTCGGTGAACACGATCATCACGAGCCCCTGCAGCGGACCGGACTCCTCGAGCCGCTGGAGGCTGACGTTCACGGCCTGTTCGCCGCGGTCGTCCCTGACCCGCAGCCCGCGCAGCGTGACGCCGCCCTTCTGCCGCAGGACTTTCCGGAAGGCTGAGACCAGTTCGAACCGCAGCCCCTCGCGGGCCATGGCGAGGATGTTCCAGTTTGCCTTGCCCGCCGCGGGCTCGAGATAACGGCCGGTGCGGCCGCTGATGTAGAGGATGTCGCCCGCGTCGTTGACCAGCGCGGCGGGCGGGGCATGGCGCTGCAGCACGAGCTGGTCGGCCAGCGCCTGCAGATTTTGCGCCGGCTTCGACGCCGATCCCGGCGCCGGCCCCCCGGTGGAGGGAGCGGCGAAGGCGGTGGGAAACTCGACCGGCGCCGGCCGCAGGGCGGAATCCCGCCGCCGGTAAAGCCTGGCCTTGCCCTCGAGGGGGGCGAACAGGTCCGTGGCGTTGCCCACGGTTTCCGCGCTGCCCAGGAAGAGGATGCCGCCGGGATTCAGGTTGTAGTGAAAAAGTGGAATCAGCTTCTGCTGCATCTCCGCGGCGAGATAGATCATCAGGTTTCGACAGCTCAGGATGTCCAGCCGGGTGAACGGCGGATCCATGATCAGGTTCTGCGGGGCAAAGATGATCATCTCGCGGATGGCCTTGCGGACCCGGTAGCCGTGGGCCTCCTTCACGAAGAACCTGGCCAGGCGCTCGGGCGGGACGTCCGCGGCGATGTTTTCGGAAAAGAAGCCGTGGCGCGCCTGGTCGATGGCATCCCGGTCCAGGTCGGTGGCGAAGACCTGCAGCGTGTGGTTCGCCTTGGGGCCGACCTCGTCCAGCGCCTCCTGGAAAACCATGGCCAGGGAATAGGCCTCCTCGCCGGTGGAGCAGCCGGGCACCCAGGCGCGCAGGGTGTGGCCCGGAGGACGCTGGGCCAGGAGTTCGGGCAATGCCTGGTGGCGCAGCTGCTCCCACGCCGCCGGATCGCGGAAGAAATTCGTGACCCCGATCAGCAGTTCCTTGAAGAGCAAATCCAGCTCCTGCGCGTTCTCCTGCAGATACCGCACATAGTCGGTCATGCGGGAAATCTGGTGAAGGCCCATCCGGCGCTCGATCCGCCGGTAGAGCGTGTTCTTCTTGTACAGCGAAAAGTCATGGCCGGTGCGGGCGCGCAACAGGATCACCGCCTTGGCCAGGGCGCCCTGTGCCTTCTCGGGCACCTCCTGCTCGACCCGCGGCACCAGGGGCGTGCGGCGGAGATAGGCGACAATCTTCCCGGGCAGTTCCTCCACCGGGGCGACGATGTCCGCCAGACCCGCGTCGATTGCGCTGCGCGGCATGCCGTCGAACTTGGCCGTCGCCGGGTCCTGCACCAGCACCACGCCGCCCGCCTCCTTGATCGCCCGGATTCCGAGCGTCCCATCCGAACCCATCCCGGACAGAATCACCCCAATGCTCCGTTCCTGCCGGTCCTGGGCCAGGGAGCGGAGAAAGAGATCGATGGGCAGTCGCAGGCCGCGCGGCGCCACCGGCGCCAGCAGATGCAGCACGCCATGCAGGATCGAGAGGCTCTTGTTCGGGGGAATCACATAGACGCACTCCGGCCGGACCTTCGTGCGGTCCCGCACCTGCAGGACCCGCATGCCGGTGGCGCGCTGCAGCAGTTCCGGCATGATGCCCTTCCGGGTCGGGTCCAGGTGCTGGACGATGACCACCGCCAGGCCGCTGCCGGAGGGAATGTGCGTCAGGAACTGTTCCAGCGCCTCGAGCCCGCCGGCGGAGGCGCCGATCCCAACGATGGGAAACGAAACGTTCGCGCCGGGGAGAGATCGTCCACGCGAACAGGCCCGTCCATTCCGGTCACCCCGCTTCACTCCCGATTGGCGTTTCATGCGATCCTGGTGCCGGCAGATTTCGACACTCGCGACACACTGCGTGTGGGACCGATCGATGGCGAGGACAGGTTTGCGCGTCTCCACGTCGGGTTACACCCCATGGACCCGGGACGGGGCTCCGGGTAGTCTTGCTCCACCGTGCCTGACGAAGGAATCGCATCGGCCCTCCGACGCGGGTTCGGACAGCGACCGGTCCCCAGGTTTCCCGACGATGAAAACACCCGGTCGACTGCTGCTCGCGCTGACCCTAGCCGGTGCCGCGTTCGGGCAGGATCTGGTCCTGCACCTCGAGTCGCCCGACCGGGCCGCCGCCGCCGGCGCCGAAGTGTCGATCGATCTTGTGGCGCTCAATCCGGCGGCGACCGCGGCGATGTTCGAGCCACCGCGGGTCCTGGCGGGGATGCTTTTCACCGGCGGCGACTCCCGGCCGGTGGAGCTTCGAATCGTCGCCGGGGCCCCGGTCACGATCGCGGCGCACGGCTTCACCGTTTGTGCGTACCGTCTCGCTCTGCCGGATGGGATCAGTGGGCGGGCGATCCTCGAGGTTTCGGTCCGGGGAGCCGAAGTGTCGCGCGCGGTCATCGCAGTTCAACCCGGCGGACCGGTTCGCGGCAACGTCGCTGCCGCGCCGCTCACCACCCTCACCCTGGCGAAACCCGCAGGCGCGGCGATCCAGCGCAGCTTCACCGACCGCCTGGGTTTCCATGAACCGATCTATTTCATCTACGGACCCGACGCCCCGGCCGCGAAATTCCAGTTCAGCTTCAAGTACCGGCTGCTGAACTTCAGCGCCGGGACGGCCGCGAGCGTGCCGAAGACGCTGCAGTTTGGATACACCCAGCGCTCGCTCTGGGACATCGCCGCCGCGTCCAGCCCGTTCTACGATACGAGCTACATGCCGGAACTGATCTTCGAATCGCTCGCGCCCGCCCCGCGGAATCGGGACTCGTGGTTCACCTGGATCGGTTACCAAGCGGGCTACAAGCACGAGTCGAACGGTCGGGACGGGCCGAGTTCCCGCAGCCTGAACACCCTCTACCTGCGCCCGGCCTTCGCCTTCGGCCCGCTCGACCGCTGGCACCTCCTCGTCATCCCGGAAGTCTTCACCTACGTCAGCTCGCTGAGCGACAATCCCGACCTGCGAAACTATCGCGGCTATGGGCAGCTTCGCCTCGTGCTGGGCACCAACACGGGGCCGTCGCTGATGTTCACCGGCCTGATGGGGAAAAACTTCGATCACCCCACGCTGCAGTTCGACCTGACCGTGCCGATCCGGACCCACCTGCTCGATTTCGGGAGTTATTTCCTTGTCCAATATTTCAACGGCTATGGCGAGAGCCTGCTGAATTACCGGCAGAAATCGGCGACGGTCCGGGCCGGCCTTTCGTTCGTGCGCTGAGCGCCCCGCCGGGCGCGGAGGCCGGCGACCCGCCAGTCCCTCCCGAGGGCGCCGGGGTGGACGGCGGGTCAGCCCGGCGCCGGGCCGGACCGCTCCTCGGGCAACGTCGGCGGATACACCGGTAGCTCGATCCAGAAGGTCGAGCCGCGATTCGGGCCGGCGCTTTCCGCGCGGATCGTGCCGGCATGCAGCTCCACGAGCATCCGGGCGATCGCGAGGCCCAGACCCATGCCGCCGAACCGGAAGGAGCCGGAGGCACTCGCGTGATCGCCCTGCGAAAACGCGACAAAAAGGTGGTGCAGTTCCGACTCCGTCATGCCGATGCCGCCGTCGGCGACCTTGATCCTGATCATGCCGGTCGGCAGGTCGGTCGTCTCCACCTCGATCTCTCCCCCCGGCTGGCTGAATTTCGCCGCGTTGCGCAGGACGTTCCAGAAGATCTGCTGCAGGCGCACTCGATCGGCCAGGACAAACCGGCCCCGGGCCCGGAAGTTCAGTCGCAGGGCGATCCGTTTGCTCTCGAGGTCGCCTGCCACCGTCTTGATCGCGTCGCGCAGGGAGCCGTGGACGTCGACGCTCTCGCGGGCCAGCGGCATTTTTCCGTGCGTGATGCGGGAAATGTCCTGCAGATCGTCGATCAGCCGCACCTCCACTTCCACGTTCTTGACGATCTCCGCGAAGATCGCGCGCGCCGTTCCGGGTATCGTCGGGTCCTCGGCGGCGGCGGTGGCGAGCAGCAGGACGGGATTCAGCGGCGTCCGCAACTCATGGGAGAGGGCCGCGAGGAAATGGTCCGTCGAGGTCTTCTCGTGTTCCGAGGCGGCGCGGGCCTTGAAGACCTCGTGGGTCACGCGGGCCCGCTCGAGGCTGAGGGCCGTCCGCTGGTCGTCCGCCCGCTTTCGCGTGGTGACGTCGCGCACGTTGCACTGGATGACCGACCGGTTGCCTTCCAGGTAGACGTTGCTCACGAACTCCACATCGGCCCGCCGGCCATCCTTCGCCTCGAGCGGCAGATCGTCGTAGCGGATGTAGCCGCTCCGCTGCAGCTCCCGGAAGGCCGCCTGGCTGGCGGCTTCATCCTTCAGCAGGCCGATCTGGAACAGTTCCTTGCCGATGAGTTCCTCCCGGGGGTAGCCCAGCAGCCGGCTCAAATACGGATTCACGTCGATGATCGCGCGCGTCTCCGGATCCACAATCAGAATACCGTCGTACGCCGCCTCGAACAGGCGGCGGTAGCGGAGTTCGGAGGCGGAGAGGTCGGCGGTGTTCACGGGTTCGGCTGCTGCGTCCCGAACCTCACCGCGACGATCGCGGCCGGCCGGTGGAGGGAGATGGTTTGCATGATTCGAGGCGCGGCGGGGAAGGGATGAGGCCGCCGTTCCGCCGCCGGTTTGGTTCGCGACGACCATAGCCGGCGGCGGGAGCCGCGGGTATGGGGTTTAACCCGCCGGGGATGACGCGGAGTCGGCAGGAGTCCGGGCCTCGCCGGCCGCGGCTCACGGCAGCGGCGCGAAGTGACTGAGTCGGAGCCAGCCCAGGAGGGTTCGCGCCAGATGCATCAAGCCGTCCAGATTGCGGGGTTTGACCAGGTAGGAATTGGCGCCGAGATCGTACGCCTGCCGAATGTCCTCCGCCCGGTTCGAAGCGCTCAGCACATACACGCGCAGACACTCGAGCGGCGGCTGTTCCCGGATCCACCGCAGGACGTCGAACCCGCTTTTCCGCGGCATGTTCAAATCGAGCAGCAGCGCCGTGGGCAGCGGAAACTGTTGGCGGTCGCTGTACACCCCCTCGCCGCTCAGGTAGGCGATGGCCTGCTCGCCGTTCGGAACAAAGCGCAGCGGCTGCAGGAATCCGACGCGCTTGAAGACCGTCCGCATCAGCAGCATGTCGTTCTCGCAGTCGTCCGCCACGAGGATGATCGGATCTTCCGTTGTCATGCCGCCGTGGTCGCTCCGCCCGTCGCGGCGGTTGGGTTTGGAACTCGCGCCAGCTCGATCCAGAAGCAACTGCCCTCTCCGAGAACGGATTCCACCCCGACCTTTCCGCCCATGCGCTCGACGCCTTTCTGCACGATCGCCAGGCCGATGCCCGTGCCCGGGTACTCCGTGGTGTGCAGCCGCTGAAAGATCTGGAAAATCTTGTCCTGCAGTTCCGGCGGAATCCCAATGCCGTTGTCCTCCACCCGGATTCGCACGACTCCCTCCGGACGCTCCTCCGCCCGGAGCCGCACGTGCGGCGGCTTGCCGGCGACGAATTTCACCGCGTTTCCGATCAGGTTGACCAGCGCCTGGCGCAGCGTGCCCGCGTCGGCGAGGGCCGTGGGCCAGGAGCCCGTCACCTCGACGTCGGCGTGGCTGGCACGAATCTCCGCTGCGCACGCCGCCAGCGCGCTCTGCACCACGGGCCCCAGTTCGACCGGCACGAGCTCGATCTTCTGCTGGCTGATGCGACTGATGACCAGCAGGTCGGAGAGCATGCGATCCATCGCCTGCGCGGCGCCGCTGATCGCGTTCGCATAGCCCCGGCCCTCCGCGTCGAGATCCGCCGTGTGGTCCTCGACCAGGAGCTGGGAGAATCCCTGCATCGCCCGCAGCGGGGCGCGAAGATCGTGGGCGATGGAATAGACGAAGGTTTCCAGCTGGGCGTTGCTGTGCCGCAGTTCGGCCGTCCGCCGGTCGACGAGGTCCTCCAGTTCGCCCGCGTATTTGGCCAGCTTGAGATCGGCGGCGCGGAGGGCGTCCTCGGCCTGCTTGCGCGCCGTGATGTCGCGAATGTTGCACTGGATCACCCGCTGGTCGCCCTCCCGATACACGTTGCTGACGAACTCCACGTCGACCCGCCGGCCGTCCTTGGTCTCCAGCGGCAGGTCCTCGTAGCGGATGTATCCGGAACTCTGCAGTTCCCGAAAAGCGGTTTGACTGGCCGCCTCGTCGGCCAGCAGGCCGATTTCGAACAACTCCTTGCCGAGAAACTCGGCATGGGTGTAGCCGAGGAACCGCTCCAGGAAGGGATTCACGTCGATGATGCGACGCGTCTCCGGATCCAGGATGAGGATACCATCGTGCGCCGCCTCGAAGAGCCGGCGGTAGCGCAGCTCGGAGGCGGCAATTTGGGCGTCGGCAGTCATGGCCCCGGATTGGCTGATCCGTCCCCACGGCGGATCTTCACGCGCCGGCCTTCACCAGGTTGTTCGCCGCGGTGTGCTGGAGATCCGACCGGTGGAGGGTCACGAACACCTTCGATTCCTCGTAGCTGATGCGGTCCACCTTGCCGGGGGAGATCAGGATCTCCTTGCCCGAGTACCAGTGTGACATGGGGATTCCGGGTCTAGTGCTTCGACCGGACCTGATTGTGCGGGAGCACGCGGGCGGTGGTGAGATTGCGCGTGTCGGTGCTGGCCACGGCAAGCGCCCCCGTCTCCCGGCCGCTGAGATGGTGGTGCAGCCGGGTGCCCGACTGGTGCGAGGGGATGTTCGCCTTCAGGCAGGCGGTCGCCTCGAACCAGTTGCCGAGATCCTGGCCGGGCAGGCAGTTGCTCTGCTGGTAGAGGTGGTAGGCGTAATTGCGGATGTCATCCTCGCTGGGATGGCCGGAGACGGGCGAACGATCGGTTTGGTTTTGCATACGTGAAAGGTGGCGAGGGCGCGGACATCGGTCCGCCTGATTCCGAGTCGAGCCTACTCCCCGTGGTCGCGGGGCGGTATGGGGTCTAACCCGAGTCCCGGGAAAAACGTGCGGCCCGCGTTCAGCCCGGCCGGCGGTTCGGACCGCGTCCGGGGCGCGACGCCGGGCCCGGCACGGCGGGGTGTCACCCGGGCAGCGCCCCGGCGTTCCAGAGGGAAACGACGGGGTTCTCCGGGGCCGCCTGCTCGTCACCGAGGATGCTCACGGAAGCGGTATCCAAAAGAAGGTGCTGGCCCGCGCCGAGCGGCAGCCCGATCCAGCGTACGGCCAGCGCGCGCAGGAAATGCCCGTGGGAAAACACCGCGACATTTCCTTCCATTCCGCGCAGGCGGGCCACCATCCGGTCCGCGCGCTGGGAAATCTGCTCCACCGATTCGCCTCCGGGACAGCCGTCCTGGAACAGGTTCCACCCCGGCCGGCCGGCCCGAATCGCGGCGGAGGTCCGGCCTTCGTAGTCGCCGTAATCCCACTCCTGCAGATCGGACTCCATCTGCGCCGCCGGCCCGAGTCCGGCCAGCTCACCGGTGCGGCGGGCGCGCTGCAGCGGACTGGACAACACGCGGGTGAACTCGATCCCCTGCAGCCGCCCGCGCAGGGTCGACGCGCGCCGCTCCCCGTTTTCCGTGAGCGGCAGGTCCGTGCGGCCGGTGTGCCGGCCGGTCAGCGACCACGCGGTTTCCCCGTGACGAATCAGGAAGATCCGCGTGATCACGTCGAAGTGGGCGAAGGCCGGCCGGGCTGATGGACGAACCGCGCGTCCGTTGCGCCGCTGAAGCGCTTCGTCCACAGGCGGTATCCGCCGCGGAAGGCGTTGGCGTTGTCGCCCAGTCGCGTTTCGGGCGGGAGCTTCTTCAGCAACCGGGCGTTGCCTCCGCCGAGCACGACCTCGTCAGCCTGCACGGCCTGCCGGAGTTGTTGGACGACCCGGTTCACGTGATGGCGCCATTTCTTCCTTCCCATGCGCTCGAGCCCGGCGAGTCCCAGATAGTCCTCGTAGCTCCGGCCCTTCTTGTACGGAAGGTGGGCCAGTTCCATCGGCTCCAGCACGTCGTCCGCGACGAGCGCCGAGCCCAGCCCCGTGCCCAGCCCGAGAAAGAGCATCCGGCCGCCCTCGTAGCTTCCCAGCGCCTGCATGGCGGCGTCGTTGACCAGCTTCACCGGCCGGCCGAACGCCTTGGTGAAATCAAATCCGATCCAGCCCGGCGCGAGATGCCAGGGTTCGCTGAAGACCCGTCCGTGGACCACCGGCCCCGGAAAGCCGATCGAGAGGACGTCGTACTTCCAGTCGGCGGTCGCCGCCTGCACTGCGGCCACCATCTTCGCGGGCGTCATCTTCGGCCCCGACGGAATTTCCACCCGCTGCCGGTGGCCGGTCGCCAGCACCTTGACGTGCGTGCCACCGACGTCGATCGCCAGGACTCGCGGGTGATGTTCGGTTGGGGGCGTCATGAGGCTCGTCTCTTCTTCCTGCCGGGTGCCGCCAGCACGGTCGGCAGCGGCCAGCGGTGACCCGGAGCCAGCAACCCCTGGGTGTTCTCCGGCCCCCAGCTGCCGGCGGGATAGTTGGGGAAATCGCTCGGCTGGATCTTGGCCCAGGCGTCGACGATCGGCATCAGGAGCTGCCACGCCGCCTCCACCTGATCGTCGCGCATGAAGAGGGTGGCGTCGTTCTTCATCACGTCCCAAAGCAGCGTTTCGTAGGCGTCCGGCGAGGGGGCGGCGAAGCTTTCGCGATAGCCGAATCGCATGTCCACCGGCCGCAACTGCACCTTCGGCCCCGGGTATTTGGCCTGGAAACCCAGCACGATGCCTTCCTCCGGCTGGATCGACAGGATGAGCCGCGAGGGCTGCCAGCCGAGGGACGCCTCCGGTGGAAAGGACTGGTGCGGCACGGCCCGAAACTGGATAGAGACTTCCGATGCCTGGCGGGGCAGCCGCTTGCCCGTGCGCAGGTAGAACGGGACGTCCTGCCAGCGCCAGTTGTCGATGAACAGCTTCAACGCCACGAACGTCTCGGTCTGGGAATCGGCCCCCACGCCGGTTTCCTCCCGGTAGCCGGGCACTTTCCCTGCGTCCGTGTGGCCGGGGCCGTACTGACCGCGCACGGCGCATTGCGACACCGCCTCGCGGAGAATCGGGCGAGCCGCATGCAGCACGTCGACCTTCTTGTTGCGGATCTCGTCGGCGTCGAACGAGACCATCGGCTCCATCGCCACGAGACAGAGCAGCTGCATCAGATGATTCTGCACCATGTCCCGCAGGGCGCCCGCGTGGTCGTAGTAGCCGCCGCGGTGCTCGACGCCGACCGTCTCCGCGACGGTGATGGTCACGTAATCGATGTAGCGCCGGTTCCAGATCGGCTCGAACACCGGATTGGCGAACCGGAAGGCGAGGATGTTCTGCACCGTCTCCTTGCCGAGATAGTGGTCGATGCGAAAGATCTGGGACTCCTCGAACGTGGCAGCGAGGACGGCGTTCAGCGCGCGGGCCGAGGCCAGATCGTAGCCGATCGGCTTCTCGATCACGATCCGCGTCCACTGGCGGTCGCGCGCGAGGCCGGCCCGGCCGAGATATTTCGGGATCTCGCCGAACATGCTCGGCGGCGTCGCCATGTAGAAAATCCGATGCGCCTTGGTCCCCCACTCCTTTTCCAGCTTCGTGCAACGGGCACCCAGCGCGGCGTAGGTCGACAGCTTCTTGAA
Organism: uncultured Verrucomicrobiae bacterium; assembly: GCA_963705935.1. Classification (GTDB taxonomy): domain Bacteria; phylum Verrucomicrobiota; class Verrucomicrobiia; order Opitutales; family Opitutaceae; genus Opitutus. Next base: position 3,672,473 of record OY970130.1, read on the forward strand.
GTCGCCCTGCTGATACCAGACGTGCTGCCCGAACCGATTCCAGGCCGCGGCATTCGCTTTCCCGAACCGGGAAAACCGGTTGACGCCGTCGTGCAGCCGGCGGCGCAGCGCCTCGTCGCCCAGCGCGACGCGGTCCACGGCGAGGATCGCAAACCGCTCGGGCAGACTGCGGTCCTGCGAAAGATCGAACAGGGCCGGGGCGAGTTTGCGCCAGGTCAGGTCGCCGCCTCCGCCGAAGATGATGAAGACGGTGGGCTCGAGCTGGTCGGTCGGAGGAAGGGAGTTCATCGGAGGGAAATCAAGGGTGGTGGCGCGACCGCTCTCAATGGATGGGCTCCTCGACATGGCCGCCGAACTGGAAGCGGAGCGCCGAAAGCAGCTTGTCCTGGAAGTCGGCTTCGCCCCGCGAGCTGAACCGCTCGTACAGCGCCGTGGTCAGGACCGGCACGGGCACGCCCTCGTCGATGGCCGCCTTGATCGTCCAGCGCCCTTCGCCCGAATCCGACACCCGGCCCGCGAATTTCGCGAGCCCGGGATCGCGGGCCAGAGCGTTGGCGGTGAGATCCAGCAGCCAGGAGGAAATCACGCTGCCGCGCCGCCAGACTTCGGCGATGTCGCCGAGCGGCAGGTCATATTCGTAATTCGCGGGATGCCGCAACGGAGTCGTCTCGGCATCCACCCGATCGGTCTTCCGGCCAATGTTCGCCGCCCGCAGCACGTTGAATCCCTCGGCATAGGCCGCCATCAGGCCGTACTCGATGCCGTTGTGGACCATCTTGACGAAATGGCCCGCGCCGTTCGGCCCGCAATGCAGGTAGCCCCGCTCCGCCGTGCCGGTGGTTTTCGCCCGGCCCGCCGTCCGCGCGATGTTGCCCGGCCCCGGAGCCAGCGCAGCCAGCAGCGGGTCGAGACGCTTCACCGCAGAGACCTCGCCGCCGATCATCATGCAATAACCGCGCTCCAGGCCCCAGACGCCGCCGCTGGTGCCGATATCGACATAATGGATTCCCTGCGGCGCGAGCTGCTGGGCGCGGCGCAGGTCGTCGACGTAGTAGGAGTTGCCGCCATCGATCAGGATATCGCCGCGCTCGAGCAGCGGCCGCAGGTCCGCGATCGCCTGATCCACGGCGGCGGCGGGCACCATCAGCCAGATGGCGCGCGGGGCCGGCAGCTTCTGGGTCAGGTCGGCCAGCGACGTGGCGCCGACCGCCCCGGCCTTGCCCAGCTCCCGGACGGCTTTCGCCGAACGGTCGAAGACCACGCACCCGTGGCCGGCCCGCAACAGCCGGCGCACCATGTTGCCGCCCATCCGACCCAGTCCGATCATGCCGAGCCGGGGGGTTGTTTTCCGCTTCATCGACCGCTTGTTTTTCATGAGAAAATCGGGATCACGCCTCCACCAGCCCGGCGGATGGCAGGTGCGCGTTGGTCATTGGTGTTTGGTCGCGTCGCACGAACGGGCCGCCGATCTTCGCCGGGGGCGGATCCGGCGCCGATCGACTGATCCCGGGGCCGGCCCGGGGTTCCGCGGTGATTTGTACGCGTTCATTTTTGCCAGAGGATGCCGCCCGCCTCCAAAGGCACGGACAGGCTGCCGCCGTCCGGCACGATTCGCGCCGTGAAATCGCGGGCCGCGCGGGCGGACGAGACAGTGGTGGAGTAGACTCGGTTCCGCCCGCCGCCCGGCGGCGGTGCCAGGCGAGTCATCGGCTGGCGCACGGGGCCGTCGCCGTTCACCCCGTCCGCGAAAATCTCCACGCGGACCGCGTCCGGAGGAACGTCCCCCAACGCGACCTCGACCGTGATCGTGTGGTGCCCATCCCGCGTATCCACCGTCTCCTTTCCAAACCGGAGGGCGCCCCACCCCGCCGCCAGCGCACTCCGCCCCTCCACCAGTTTCCCGGTGGCGGCGCCCCGGTCGGCGGCGCGTTTCCGGAACTCGGCCGCCATGGGAAGATAGTGCTGCTCGGTGTACTCGCGCACGGCCCGGCTGGCGGAAAACCGGGGCGTCAGACGCGCCATGCTTTCCCGCATTCGCGCGACCCAGCCGGTCGGGATGCCGTTGGCGTCCCGCGTGTAGAATTCCGGAATCACCTCCTGCTCCAGCCGCTGGTACAGCGCCTCGGCCTCGGACGCGTCCCAGCCGGGATCGTCGCCGTGCTCCCGGCCGTCTCCCAACGCCCAGCCGACTTCGGGCGCATAGGCTTCGACCCACCACCCGTCCAGTTCGGACAGGTTGAGGCCGCCGTTGACGAGCACCTTCATTCCGCTCGTGCCACTGGCTTCCCATGGACGCCGGGGAGTGTTGATCCAGACGTCCACCCCTTGCACGAGGTGTTCGGCCATGAGCATGTCGTAGTCGCCGAGGAAGACCACCGGCGGGTTCGTGTCGCGGCGGATGAAGCGCGTCCACTCCTGGATCAGCGCCTGTCCCGCCTGGTCGGCCGGATGCGCCTTGCCGGCGAGGATGAGCTGCACCGGACGCTGCGGATTCGTGAGGATGCGCAGCAGGCGATCCGGATCGTGCAGCAGAAGATTGGGCCGCTTGTAGGTCGCGAAACGCCGGGCGAAACCGAGGGTCAGCACGGCGGGGTCCAGCCGCGCCTGCGTCCGGCTGACCGCGTCGTGGTCCGCTCCCACCGCGAGCATCTGGCGGCCGACGGATTCACGGACATAGTCCACGAGCGATTTCCGGCTGCTCGCGCGCAGGGCCCAAAGCGCCTCGTCGGGAACCCGGCGGAGGTCGGCCTCGAGCGTGGGACAGGTGCCGTGCCAGCGCTGCTTGCCGCAGGCGTCGGTCCAAAGCCGGTCCGCCGCAGGCGAGTCCCAGGTTGGCATGTGCACGCCGTTGGTCACATGGCCGACCGGCACCTCGTCGACCGGCCAGCGCGGAAACAGCGGCGCGAAAATCCGCCGACTCACCTGGCCGTGCAACCGGCTGACGCCATTGACCGCACCGCTGCCGCGCACGGCGAGATAGGCCATGTTGAACGGTTCGCCCGCGTCATCGGGGTTCCGGCGGCCGAGCGCGAGCAGGTCGTGCAGCGGAATGCCCAGCTCCTCCCGGGCGTAGCGGCCGAGGCAGTGCTCGATCGACGCCGGCGAAAAGAGATCGAATCCGGCCGCAACCGCCGTATGGGTCGTGAAGAGATTGCCGGCTCGCGTGGCGGCGAGGGCGACCGCGAACGGCTGGCCGGTGTCGCGCTTGAAACTCCGCGCCCGCTCCAGCAGCGCGAACGCCGCGTGACCCTCGTTGAGATGGCAGACCTCCGGTTTGATGCCGAGCGCCTCGAGCAGCCGCCAGCCGCCGATTCCGAGCGCGATCTCCTGTTTCAAGCGCAGTTCCGCGTCCCCACCGTAAAGCTCGCTGGTGATGCCGCGGTGCACGGGCACGTTCGCCGCGTCGTTGCTGTCGAGCAGGTAGAGTTTGCGCCGGCCGACCTGAACCTCCCACGCCCGCAGCCAAACCGAGTAGCCGGGCAGTGCGATTTCCAGCCGCAGGACATCGCCGTCGGGTCGGCGCACCGGAGTGATGGGCAACTGGCCGGGATCGTTGGACGGATACAGCGCCTGCTGCGCCCCGTCGCGATCGATCATCTGGCGGAAATAGCCGTGTTGATAAAGCAGGCCGACGCCAACCACCGGGACCCCCAGGTTGCTGGCCGCCTTGAGCTGATCGCCGGCGACGTTGCCGAGCCCGCCCGAATAGACCGGCAGCGCCTCCGTCAGCATGAACTCCATGCAGAAATAGGCGACACAGGTCAGGTGGGGCTGGGCATGTTCCTGTTGAAACCAGGCCGGTGCCGCCGCCGCCCGCCGCTGCTCCTGCAGGAGCCGGTCGAGCAATTGGCAAAACTCCGCGTCGGCGAGCGCCCGGTTCAGTTTTTCGCGCGAAACGGTCTGGAGCACGACACTCGGGTGGCGCGTGCTTTCCCACAGCACCGGATCGAGCCGGCGCCACAATTCGTCCGTGGTGTGCTTCCACGTCCAGCGCAGGTTCATGGCCAGTTCGGTCAGGGCCGCGAGGCGCTGCGGAGGGTTGGCTGGGACGGGATCGCCGGGCGTGGTTGGGCTCATGATCTGGGCTGGTCCGCGTCGTCGACGTTCAAACGGGGCGGCCTTCGTTCTCCCACGCGTTGACCCGCGACCGCGCCCGGCGCTTCGAAGCAGTGCCGGACTTCACGCGCCGGATCGGCGCCGGCGCCGATCCGGCGCGGCCCATCGGCTCGGAGGTCCCGCAAGGCGGAGTTGCCGGCATGCGGGCGAATCTTCAGGGACGTTCCTCGTCCTTCTTCCCGGCGTCGCGACTGGCCTCCTGCGCCTGTTCGCGTTCGGCGTGGACGACACCCGAGTTGACGAGTTGCACCGTGTCGCTCCGGCCTTCGTCGTCCTCGTCTTCGTTCGGAGTCTCGGCCGCCTGCTGGGTGGACGAGCCCGGCGCCGGACTCCAGCCCGATTCTTGGGGGACCGGTTCCAGCACCGCGTCCTGCCGCTCCGTGTCCGACTCACCCGTCAGGTCGCGCCGGGCTTGTTCGTAGTCGGCGTGCGACACGTGCGCCGGATCGCGGCCGGCGAGGCGGGCCAGTTCGCGGGTGCGGGCGTGCACCATTTCGCGGGTCACGCCGCCCGGCTGAGGCTGGTCGGTCGCAGGCCTGTCGTGGGGAAGATCTTCGTTCATGACGTGATCCTACGCCGGAACACGGGCGGATTCCATGGGGCGTACTCCTACTCGTCGCGAAGGCGGTCGGATGAAATCGCGGCGGTTTCCCGCCCGACTACGTCCTTGATCGCAGCACGTTCGTCGGTCGACCCGGCTCCGGCAGGCTGCGGGAGGCACCGCTGGCGCCGGCAGGGTGGAACACCCCATTGTGCGGGTGCAGGTTGCGGTCGACAGTGGGCCGGTGTTGATCGATTTCGAACCGGGGCCGCGGCGTGGCGGCCACCCTGCGGAAGCTGCTTCGTGAAATCCGCCCTCCCCACCGTCCTCACGATCAACGGCGGCTCGTCGAGCATCCGGTTCGCGGTCTATGCGACCGGCAAAGCGCCGCAGCGGCAGCTCGCCGGCAAGATCGATCGCATCGGTTCGGGCGGCACGAACCTGGTGGTCACGGATTCCGCCGGGAATCCACAGCTCTCCCGCAGGCTCGTCGCTGCCGACCATCCGACCGCAGTCGAATTCCTGCTCGGCTGGCTCGAGGCGCAGCCGGTCTTCGCGTCGATCGTGGCCGTCGGGCATCGGGTGGTGCACGGGATGAAGCATTCCGCACCGGAACGGGTGACCGCGAAGCTGCTGGACGAACTGCACCGGATCACGCCCTACGACCCCGATCACCTTCCGCGCGAGATCGAGCTGATCCAGGCGATCCGCCGGCGTCATCCCCGGCTGCCCCAGGTGGCCTGCTTCGACACCGCGTTTCACCGCACCCTGCCGCCGGTCGCCCGGCTGCTGCCGATTCCGCGGCGCTACGCGGCGAAGGGCGTGGAGCGGTACGGTTTTCACGGGCTGTCCTACGCCTATCTGCTGGAGGAACTCGGTCGCGTGGATCGCGCGGCGGTGCCGGGCCGCGTGGTTCTCGCCCATCTCGGCAATGGCGCCAGCCTGGCGGCGGTGCTCCACGGCCGGAGCATCGACACCAGCATGGGCTTCACGCCCGCGGCCGGTCTGGTCATGAGCACGCGGGCCGGCGACCTCGATCCGGGGCTCCTGTCCTTCCTGGCCCGGCGCGAACAGATGACGCCGTCGCAGTTCGAGCGGATGGTGAACCACGAATCGGGGCTGCTCGGCGTGTCCGGGACGAGTGCGGATGTGCGCGACCTCCTCGCGCGGGAGCACCGCGACCGGCGGGCGGCGGAGGCGATCGCCCTGTTCTGCCAGCAGGCGAAGAAATGGATCGCCGCCTATGCCGCGGTACTGGGCGGCTTGGATACGCTCGTCTTCGCCGGCGGCATCGGCGAGAACTCGCCGGTGATCCGCCGGCGGATCTGCGCCGGACTCGGCTTTCTCGGCATCGAGATCGATGCCCGGAGAAATGCGCGGAGCGCACCGCTGATCTCGACCACCGCCAGTCGCGTCCGGGTGCGGGTCATCCGCACCGACGAGGAGCTGATGATCGCCCGCTCGGTCTGCCGCGTGCTGCGGCTCGGCGCCGGCGAACCCGGCCGAAGCCGGGTGGCGGCGACCTGACCGGTTCCGGTCGGGTCGGCCCGTGTCCGGCGCGCAGCGTTCCGCTTAACCTGCGGTGGTGATATACCCCATATCGGGGGAAAACGGTCCGGGCCTAAGATGCCGGCCTTCACGCCGGGCGCCGTCCTCACACCGGGGACGCGGCCCGGCCGCGAGCAAGACCTGAATCGACCTGCCCATCGTGAAAACCAACACCCTCACGCCCGACCTGCTCCGCCGCATCGATGCCTACTGGCGCGCCGCGAACTATCTCGCCGTCGGCCAGATCTATCTCTTCGACAATCCGCTGCTGCGGCGGCCGCTCACGCTGGCCGACGTGAAGCACATGCTGCTCGGCCACTGGGGTACGACCCCCGGGCAGAATTTCATCTACGCGCACCTGAACCGGGTGATCCGGAAATACGACCTCGACATGATCTACGTGTCCGGCCCCGGGCACGGCGGCCCGGCGGTCGTCGGCAACACGTACCTCGAGGGCACCTACAGCGAGATCTATCCCGACGTCAGCCAGGACGAGGCCGGACTGCGGCGGCTGTTCCAGCAGTTCTCGTTCCCCGGCGGCATCCCCAGCCATGCGTCGCCGGAGACGCCCGGCTCGATCCACGAGGGCGGCGAGCTGGGCTACTCGCTCAGCCACTCCTTCGGCGCGGTGTTCGACAACCCCGAGCTGGTCGTCGCCTGCGTCGTCGGCGACGGCGAGGCGGAAACCGGCCCCCTGGCCACCGCCTGGCATTCCAACAAGTTCCTCGACCCGGTCACCGATGGCGCGGTCCTGCCGATCCTGCACCTCAACGGCTACAAGATCTCCAATCCCACCGTCCTCGCCCGCATCACCCGCGAGGAGCTGGAGCAGTTTTTCCGCGGCTGCGGGTGGACGCCCTGGTTCGTCGAGGAGGAGGAGTCCGGGCGGATGCATCAGGCCATGGCCGCCACGCTCGATGCGGTCGTCGAGGAGATCAAAAGGATCCAGCACGAAGCGCGCACCTCCGGCAGCACCACCCGCCCGCGCTGGCCGATGATCGTCCTCAATTCACTCAAGGGCTGGACGGGGCCGCGGACGATCGACGGGGTCCAGATCGAAGGCACGTTTCGCGCGCACCAGGTGCCGCTGTCCGACCCGGCGACCCATCCCGCCCACCTCGCGCTCCTGGAGGCATGGCTGCGGAGCTACCGGCCGGACGAACTCTTCGACCAACAGGGGCGGCTGAAACCGGAACTGGCCGAACTGGCGCCGCGCGGCGAGCGGCGGATGGGCGCCAATCCCCACGCCAACGGCGGCCGGCTCCTCCACGACCTGCGCATGCCGGACTTCCGCGACTACGCGGCGACCGTGGCGACGCCGGGCGCGCCCGGGATCGGCGACACCCATGTGCTCGGGCCGTTCCTGCGCGACGTGGCCAAGCTCAATCAGGCAGGGCGAAACTTCCGGGTCTTCGGGCCGGACGAGACCCTGTCGAACGGGCTGGAGGCGCTTTTCGGAACGACCAGCCGCCAGTGGGACGCGGCGACCGTGGCGCACGACGAGTTTCTCGCGCCCGAGGGGCGGGTGATGGAGATGCTCAGCGAACACCAGTGCGAGGGCTGGCTCGAGGGCTACCTGCTCACGGGCCGGCATGGGCTCTTCAATTGCTACGAGGCGTTCATCCACATCGTCGACTCGATGTTCAACCAGCACGCCAAGTGGCTGAAGGTCACCTCGCACCTGCCGTGGCGCCGGCCGATCGCCTCGCTCAACTACCTGCTGGCCTCGCATGTCTGGCGCCAGGATCACAACGGGTTCACGCATCAGGATCCCGGATTCATCGATCACGTCGTGAACAAGAAGGCGTCCGTCGTGCGGGTGTACCTGCCGCCGGACGCCAACTGCCTCCTGTCGGTGATCGACCACTGCCTGCGCAGCCGCCACTACGTCAACGTCGTGATCGCCGGCAAGCACCCGGCCCCGCAGTGGCTGACGATGGACGCCGCCGTCACGCACTGCACGAAGGGGATCGGCATCTGGCCGTGGGCCAGCAACGATGGGGAGACCGCACCGGACGTGGTGATGGCCTGCTGCGGCGACGTGCCCACGCTGGAGACGCTCGCCGCCGTATCCATCATGCGCGAGCACCTGCCCGAGCTGAAGATCCGCGTCGTGAACGTCGTCGACCTGATGAAGCTCGAGCCGCCGACGGAGCATCCGCACGGGTTGAGCGACCCCGAGTTCGACGAACTCTTCACCCGCGACAAGCCGGTCATCTTCGCGTTCCACGCCTACCCGTGGCTGATCCACCGGCTGACCTACCGCCGCACGAACCACGACAACATCCACGTGCGCGGCTACAAGGAGGAAGGGACGATCACGACGCCGTTCGACATGACCGTGCTCAACGACCTGGACCGGTTCCACCTCGTGATGGACGTGATCGACCGGCTGCCGCAGACCGGCGAAAAAGGCCTCTTCCTCAAGCGGCAGCTCGAGGACAAGCTCATCGAGCACAAACGGTACATCGACCAGAACGGCCAGGACCTGCCGGAGATCCGAAACTGGACGTGGGGAAGCCGGAAGCCACTCGCGGACGCTCCGCCCCCGCACTAGATCTGGCCCAGGCGATCCCGGGACCGCGGCTCCGGGACCCACATCGATGCGTCTCTGCCTGATCAATCCTTCCAATCCGCTGGTCAGCATCGTCAATGTCGGCGAAAGCCGCTGGAACCGCTACCGCGTCTGGAAACCCCTCAGCCTGATGGTGCTCGCAGGGCTGACGCCGCCGGACTGGGACGTCGTGATCGTCGACGAAAATCTCGGGGCCCGGGACTACCCGGCCCTGCCGCTGCCCGATCTGGTGGGGATCACCGCCTTCACCTCCCAGTCGCCCCGCGCCTACGAGATCGCGGCCTTCTTCCGGCGCCGCGGAGTGCCCGTCGTGATGGGCGGAATCCACGCCACGATGTGTCGGGACGAAGTCCTCACGCACGTCGACGCCGTCGTCACCGGCGAGGCCGGGCGAAGGAGCTGTTTCGCGCCCTCGCCGGGGCCGGGCTGGGCAAGGAATGGGTGGCGCAGGCCACCATCAATTTCGCCGACGACGAGGAACTCCTGACCCTGGCCGCCCGGGCCGGATGTCGCGGCGTCTTCATCGGCTTCGAGTCCCCCAAGCCGGAGGGCCTGCGGGAACTGGGCAAGAAGTTCAATCTGGTGAAGGGCCGCGATTTTCGCCGCTCCGTGCGCCGCATCCAGCGCCACAACATCCTGGTCGTGGGTTCGTTCATCATCGGCCTCGACGTCGACGAGCCAGGCATCGGCCGGCAGATTGCCGAAGTGGCCGATCGCTTCGGCCTGGACAACCTCAACACGCTCTTCCTCACGCCGCTGCCTGGGACGCGGCTCTGGCACCAGATGCAGGCGGAGGGCCGCATCGCCCTCGACGCGTTTCCCGGCGACTGGAAATACTACACCCTGACGTTTCCCGTGGCCCGGTACAAACACCTCTCGCTGGAGCAGGTCATCGAGGAGATGATCTCCTGCGGGCAGATCTTCTATTCCCGGCTGCGCGTTTTCCGCCGGGTGTGGCGCAATCTGTGGCATCGCCGCCAGCCGTTGATCAGCCTGGTGGGCAATCTTTCCTACCGGAGCAACATCCAGGTGGACCGCCGGGCCTACGCGAGTTTCCAGCGCCAGCGACGCGAGGCCTTTCGCTGCAAATCGTCCCCCGCATGAAGACCACCGCCGATCGGCCGCCCCCCGGCGCCGGACATTCCCCATGTCCTCGTATCCACCGATCAGATCCGGCAGCGGGTGGGCGCGCTCGCCGGTCGCATCAACCGGGACTATGCGGAACCGGGAGCGCTGCTGATCGTTCGGCTGCCGGACGCTCCGCGGTAATCCGCTAATTGGGTCGCGCCGAGGGAGACTTCGGCATAAGTTGATGGGACCGGCCGAGCCCAAGGTTGGGCCACTGCATGACCTCCGACCCAAGCCTCAGCCATCCATCCGCCCGTTCGACCGCCGACCTGAGAGTCGCCTTCGTCAGCACCTATCTTCCCCGCAAGTGCGGGATCGCCACCTTCACCCACGATCTGCGCGCAGGCGTGGTCGGAACGAACGAGCCCCTCACCTGCCCCGTCATCGCGGTCAACGACGGGGCGGAGGCCTACCCCTACCCGGTCGAGGTGGTGTTTGAGATCACCGCCCCCGATCTCGCGAGCTACGAGCGGGCCGCGGAATTCCTCAACCGCAGCGGAGTCGACGTGGTCTGCCTGCAGCATGAATTCGGGATCTTCGGCGGCAGCGCCGGCGGGCACGTCCTGACGATGCTGCGCGCATTGAAGATGCCGATCGTCACAACCCTGCACACGGTGCTGCGCGATCCGAGTCCGGAGCAGCGCCGGGTGATGGAGGGCCTGATCAAGGTGTCCAGCCGGCTGGTGGTGATGACCGAACGCGGACGGATGTTCCTCCGCGAAATCTACCAGGCGCCCGTGGACAAGATCGACCTGATCGCCCACGGCATTCACGACGTGCCGTTCGAGGAGCCCGAGCGCTACAAGGACCTGTTTGCCGTCGAAGGCCGGCTCGTGCTGCTGACGTTCGGGCTGTTGTCACCCAACAAGGGGATCGAACACGTGCTGAACGCGCTGCCCGGCATTGTCGCCGAGTTTCCCCAGGCCGTCTACCTCGTGCTCGGCGCCACGCATCCGAATCTGCTGCGCGACCAGGGCGAGGCCTATCGCCTCGGACTCGAGCGGCTCGCGAAGAAGAACGGGGTGGAAAAGCACGTCATCTTCTACAACCGGTTTGTCGACCTGCCGGAGCTGAAGGACTTCATCGGCGCGGCGGACGTCTACCTCACCCCGTACCTGAACGAGCAGCAGATCGTCTCCGGTACCCTCGCGTACGCGTTTGGCGCCGGCAAGGCGGTGATCTCGACGCCGTACTGGCACGCGGCCGAGCTGCTCGCCGACGGGCGCGGCGTGCTCGTGCCCTTTGCCGACAGCGCCGCCATCGGGCGCGAAGTCCGGACGCTGCTGCGCGACGAGCCCCGGCGGCGCGCCTTGCGCGAACAGGCCTACGCGGTCGGCCGCGACATGATCTGGCAGCAGGCGGCGAAACACTACCAGGCGAGTTTCGTCGCCGCCCGCCGGCAGCACGCGGCCACCCGCCGCCGGCTGCTGCTGGTCCGCACGCTGGCGGAGGAACCGATGGGGCTGCCGGAATTCAGGCCGGACCACGTGCTGCGCATGACCGACTCCGCGGGCCTCCTGCAGCACGCGCTCTTCTCCGTGCCCGATCTGGCACATGGCTACTGCACCGACGACAACGCCCGGGCCCTGATCCTCGCCCTGTTGTGGCAGCAACTCGGCGAGAGCTCGCCGGCCGTCGACCGGCTGGCCACCATCTACGTGGCGTTTCTGGCGCACGCGCTCCACCCCGGCACAAAACGTTTCCGCAATTTCATGGGGTACGACCGCCGCTGGCTCGAGGAACACGGCTCGGAGGATTCCCATGGTCGCGCGCTCTGGGCGCTCGGTCTCTGCGCCGGACAGGCGCGCGACCCGGGCCACGCGCTGCTCGCCGGCCAGCTGTTCACCGATGCGCTTCCCGTGGTCACCTCGCTCGGGCATCCGCGCACCTGGGCGTTCGCGCTGCTCGGGCTGGACGCCTACCTGCGGCACCGGCCCGGCGACACGCGGGCGGCCTACGTCCGCGACGTGCTCGCCGGACGGTTGATGCAGCGGTTCGCCGAGCACGCGCGGGACACGTGGCACTGGTTCGCGGACGACGCGACCTACGACAACGCACGACTGCCACATGCGTTGATCCTCAGCGGCCGCGCGATGCACCAGCCGGAGACGGTCGAAACCGGACTGGCGGCGCTCCGCTGGCTCCTGCGGGTCCAGACCTCCTCGAACGGGTGCTTCCAGCCGATCGGCTCGAACGGTTTCTGTCACCGCGATGGCCGGCGGGCGTATTTCGACCAGCAGCCGGTCGAGGTGCAGGCCACGGTGGCGGCGTGCCTCGAGGCGTTTCGCGCGACGTCCGACCATTCCTGGCTCCGCCGGGCGCACCTCGTCTTCGAGTGGTTTCTCGGGCGGAACGACCTCGGCCTGATGGTGTACGACGCCCGGACCGGCGGCTGTCGCGATGCGCTGCACGCCGACCGGGTGAACGAGAACCAGGGAGCGGAATCGACCCTCGCCTTTCAGCTGGCACTGGCCGAACTGCGCATCGTGCACAACGACCTGACCGATTTTCATCCCACGGAACCCGCGGAGGGGGCACCGCTCACCGCGGGCCGCGACGCATGAACACCGCCGCGGTGAAGCGCACCGCCATCTTCATCAACCCAGATCGCGCCCGGGTGCTGATCCGGCCGTTCACCCCCGCGAGTGAACAGCGCATCGTACGCATCATCGCGCGGCTGCTCGCACTGGCGGAAGGGGAAATCGAGGCGCTGCTGGTCCAGGTGTTGACCGAGTTTTCGGGGCGCCATCAGAAAACGAGGGAGCTCTTCCTCGAGCGGTTCGAGTTCGTCCGGCCCTACCTCGTGACGGACCTCGAGCTGTCGGAGGCGCGGCGACTCGTGATCGGCGCGTATTTCACCCACGAGTATTCGCTGGAAGCCGCCGCGTTGTTCAACCCCTCGATCGTGGCGCATCCCGACCAGACCGATCTGCCGCCGGGCGCCCTGCGCTTCGTCCTCAGCCTCCGCGCGACCGGCGAAGGCCACGTGTCGTCCATCACCTTCCGTACCGGCGTGGTGGATGCGAACAACGAGATCAGCATCAACACGCCCACCCGCTTCGTCACCGAGCCGAAGCCGGTGTCCGACGCCCTCTTCGACCGGCCGCGGTTTGCACAGCAGCTCGCCGAACTGGGGTTCGCCGGCGAGTTCACGCGCCGGACGCTGGCCGCGCTCGACAACCCGTTTTCGGCCGCGCAGCTGCGGGCGGCGGTGGCGCTCGTGCACAACCAGATGGCCCCCCACGAGCCGCTCGGAACCGAGAAGTCGGCGAGCGCGATCCTCAACCTGGCCGCCTCGAACTATCAGGTCCGTTTCCCGGCCGACCAGCGGATGTCGGAGCGGGTGATCTTCCCCCGGTCGCCGAGCCAGAGCAACGGCATCGAGGACGCGCGCTTCGTCGAATTCCACCAGGACGACGGCACGCGGACCTATTTCGCGACGTACACCGCCTACGACGGCCGCCTCACGCATCCCCAGCTGCTCGAGACGAGCGATTTTCTCGACTTCACGTTCGTCACGCTGACGGGCGCGGCGGTGCAGAACAAGGGCATGGCGCTTTTCCCGCGGAAGATCGGCGGCCAGTACGCCATGCTCTCGCGCCAGGACAACGAGAACATCTTCCTCATGTTTTCCGAGGACCGTCACTTCTGGCGCTCCGCCACCATGATCGTGAAACCGACCTTTGCCTGGGAGTTCGTGCAACTCGGCAACTGCGGTTCCCCCATCGAGACCGAACGCGGCTGGCTCGTCCTCAGCCATGGCGTCGGCGCGATGCGCAAGTACTCGATCGGGGCCTTTCTGCTCGACCGCGACGATCCCACGAAGGTGCTCGGCCGGCTGCGCGAGCCGCTCATCACCCCGACGGAGGACGAACGCGAAGGCTACGTGCCGAATGTCGTGTATTCGTGCGGCGCCCTGCTTCACGGCCGCGAACTGGTCATCCCGTATGCCGTGTCCGATTTCGCCACCCGCTTCGCCACGGTATCGCTCGATGCCGTGCTCGCCGACCTGGCGTGAGCCGCGGCCCGGCCCGGCCGTCGTGTCTGGCCACCAGCCGGCGCCCCAACCCTCCCGGGAGTGCCCGGACCGGCAACGAATCGCATCGCACGTGACTGTTCGGGCAGCGGGTTGGCCGTCCCGATCCCGCACGTCGGCGTTGCGAGTCGCAGTCACCGGCAAACGGGGTGAGGGTATCGGGTGCAGACCGCCGCCATCCCGTCGCTGTGCCTCCCCCCTTCCGCCGGGCACACCGTCTGGCGTCCGGCGTGGACCGCAGGGCCGTGCCGCCCGGCCTGATCCTGTCCCGGTACCACCAGCAGATTTCCCATGCAAAAAACCAAAAAATCCGTCGCCAAGCGTTTCAAACTGACCGGCCGCGGCAAGCTCGTGCGCCGCTCGCCCGGCCACCGCCATCTGCTTCGCTCCAAGAGCACCAGCGCCAAGCGGCGCGCCACCCGCGACAAACTCGTGGCGCCCGGCCAGGCCGCCGCGTTGATTCGCTGCCTGCCGTTCGGGCTGTAAGCTCGGCCGGTTCGACTCCTGTGAAAACAGGATCGATCCCCAAGCCATTTTTAACAGGAGGAATACCGAGGGCGAACCGAGAACGGACTTTTTCCGGTCTCGGTCTTCTCTCGGTCGACTCCTGTGAAAACAGGATCGATCCCCAAGCCATTTTTAACAGGAGGAATACCGAGGGCGAACCGAGAACGGACTTTTCCGGTCTCGGTCTTCTCTCGGTTCGACTCCTGTGAAAATTGGATCGATCCCCAATCCCCTTTTTACAGGAGGAATACCGAGGGCGAGCCGCGATAGGTCGCGCAGATCATGCTGGTGCACTGAATGTACCGGAAGTATCATTCGCTGATGCATCCGTTGTTCAGAAAGGCCAACGCGCTGACCGAACAGATTATCGGGGCCGCGATCGAAGTGCACAAGGAGAAGGGGCCGGGTCTGATCGAATCGATCTACGAGTGGGCCCTGTTGTGCGAGCTGCAGCTGCGCCGGTTGTCGGCCGAAAATCAACGGCTGGTCGAGGTCACGTACAAAGGATTCGCCCGGAAGGAACCGCTCCGGTTCGACGTACTGGTGGAAGGGTGCGTTCTGATTGAAACCAAAGCGGTCGAATCCGTGCTCCCCCTACACAAGGCGCAACTCCTAAGCTACATGAAGCTGCTCAACGTCCCCGTCGGTCTGTTGATCAATTTCAATGTGACGAGATTGGTCGATGGTGTTGCTCGCCTCACCTTACCGGGAGCGGATCAGTAGGCCGACCTCGGTTTGTCCTCGGGTCGACTCCTGTGAAAACAGGATCGATCCTAATCCGTTTTTAACAGGAGGAATACCGAGGGCGAACCGAGGACAGACTTTCCGAGGTCCGATCTCGGTTTGTCCTCGGGTCGACTCCTGTTAAAATTGGATCGATCCCAATCCGTTTTTAACAGGAGGAATACCGAGGGCGAACCGAGAACGGACTTTTTCCGGCCTCGGTCTTCTCTCAGGTCGTCTCCTGTGAATGGCAGAGCAGCGCGAGGTGGGAGCGGGCGACGCCGAACGCGCCGTTGGTTTCCGCTGGCCACCACCTCGGCGGGCGGCGTCGCAGACCGACATTCGGCCGGCGCCGCGCCGCTCCCTCACGGGACGCCGCTGCGCACCGGCGCAACAAGCGAAAAACGGATACTGGTGCGGGAGGTGCGGGCGGGAATCATCCCGCCAGTTCGGTGATCATGCACTCGGTGGTGAGCAGCAAACCCGCGATCGACGCGGCGTTCTGCAACGCGGCGCGGGTGACCTTCGTCGGATCGACGACTCCGCTCTTCATCAGGTCCTCGTATTCGCCGGTGCTGACGTTGTAGCCGAAATTGCCCTTGCCCGCCGCCACCCGGGCGACCACCACGGCGCCTTCCACGCCCGCGTTGGCGCACAACATGCGAATGGGCGCCTCGACCGCATGGCGGATGATTTGCGCACCGACCGCCTCGTCGCCGGTGAGCTCGAGCGCTTCGATCACCCGGGCGCAGCGCAGCAGGGCCACGCCGCCGCCGGCGACGATGCCCTCCTGGACGGCGGCGCGCGTGGCGTGCAGCGCATCCTCCACCCGGGCTTTCTTCTCCTTCATCTCCACCTCGGTCGACGCGCCGACCTGCACGATCGCGATGCCACCGGCGAGCTTGGCGAGCCGCTCCTGGAGCTTCTCCCGGTCGTACTCGGACGTGGTTTCCTCGATCTCCCGCCGGATTTGTTTCAGCCGGACCTGAATGTCCGCGGGTTTCCCGGCGCCCCGGATGATCGTCGTGTCGTCCTTGCTGACGGTGATGCGCTTGGCCCGGCCGAGATCGTCGAGCGTGAGGTTCTCCAGCTTGAGCCCGAGATCCTCGGTGATGCACCGCCCCCCGGTCAGGATCGCGATGTCCTCGAGCAAAGCCTTCCGCCGATCGCCAAACCCGGGCGCCTTGACGGCGCAGGCGTTGAGTGTTTCGCGCAGCTTGTTCACCACGAGCCCGGCCAGCGCCTCGCCCTCCACTTCCTCGGCGATGATCAGCAGCGGCTTGCCCGCCTTCGCCACCGCCTGCAACAACGGCAGCAGGTCGTGGAGCTGGGAGATCTTCTTCTCGTGGATCAGCACGTAGGCGTCCTCGAGCAGGACTTCCAGCGTGTCGGCGTCGGAGACGAAATAGGCGGAAAGATAGCCCCGGTCGAACTGCATCCCCTCGACCACCTCGAGCGTGGTGTCGATCGACTTGGCTTCGTCGACCGTGATCGTCCCGTCCTTTCCGACCTTGTCCATCGCGTCGGCGATGATGCCGCCGATGCCCTCATCCCAATTGGCCGACACGGTGGCTACCTGGCGGATCTCCGCGCGATCGCCCACCTTCCGCGAAATCCGCGCGAGCTCGGCCACCACCGCCTCGACCGCCCGGTCGATCCCGCGCTTGAGGTAGATCGGATTCGATCCCGCCGTGACGCTCCTGAGCCCCTCGCGGTAGATCGCTTCCGCCAGCACGGTGGCGGTCGTCGTGCCGTCACCGGCGTCGTCGGACGTGTGCGACGCCACTTCCTTCACCATCTGCGCGCCCATGTTTTCGTAGGGATCGGACAACTCGATTTCCTTGGCGACGGTCACGCCATCCTTCGTCACCGTCGGTGCGCCGTATTTCTTGTCGATGACGACATTGCGTCCCCTGGGACCGAGCGTGACCTTGACGGCTCGCGCCAGCAGTTCGACGCCGCGAAGGATTTTGTGACGAGCGGCCTCGTCGAAGATGAGTTGTTTGGCAGGCATGAGCGGAGGGGTCGGAAGGTGGGGGCGTCAGGCGAGGACGCCGAGGATGTCGTCCTCGCGGACGAACGTGTAGCGCTGACCGTCGAGGCTGACCTCGGCGCCGCCGAATTTGGCGATGAGCACGGTCTCGCCGACTTTCACGGCGAACGGTGTGACGACGCCATCCTCGTCCCGGTGGCCGCTGCCGAGGGCGATCACTTCCGCCTGCTGCGGCTTTTCCGCGGCGGAGTCGGGAATGATGACGCCGCCCCGGATCTGTTCCTTCTCTTCGCGGAAACGAATGAGGATGTGGTCGCCGACGGGCCGGATTTTGAGTGGTTTCATGATGGAATGGGGGCGGGACGAAGTTTGCCGCGCGCGGGGCGAGCGGAGGCTGGACGCCCGCGGCGGCGCCGGAGCGAGGCGGCGAACGACCCGGGTCAGAGCAGCGCCATTTCCTCCGCCGTCGGGAGTTCGTAGCTGATCTTGCCTTCGGCGACCTCGCGCAGCGCGGTATCCTCGGCCGAGAGCTTCTCCAGCGACTCGACCAGCGGACGATTGCCGCGCCTGAGCTGTTTCACGCGTCGGGAGATGACGTTGATCAGGATGTTGGGATCATCGATGACCTTCAGTGCGCTTTGCAGATAGTCGTCTCTCATGGGAAAAGGGAAAGGAGGTGCGAGGTGAGCATGAATCGATCAGAGCTTCGGCGTTCGCCCGCGAAGGAGCGAGACGACAAACAGGACGAGGAACACCACGAACAGGATCTTCGCGATGGAGGCGGCCGTGCCGGCAACGACCCCGAAACCGAGGACGCCGGCGATCAGCGCGATGATGAGGAAAATTACAGCGTAACTGAGCATGGGAGGTGGAGGTTGAGAGTGAGGTCGAGGGCAGCGGTGCGAGCTAGAGGACTCTGCTCCGGCGGGCCAATCCGCCGATGCCGACGGCAGCCGTGACCAGGCCTCCGATCATCAGCCAGACCGACTTGTCCGTGGGTGCGCCCGTGAAGAGCCGGGTGAAATCCGAGCCGATCGAGTTCGAGGCATTGATGCCCGCGACGAGGAGGAGGACGCCGCCGGCGAGAAAGACGAGAGAGAAAAGCTTGTTCATCGAAGAAAGAGTCGGACGTCGGGTGAGGGTTCGCGGGCGGAGGAAGGGCGGAGGGCCGCTCGTTTCCCGCGCACCGGAAGAGTTGAACTGCGGTAAATGGGCGCCACCGCCGGGAAGGGCGGTCGCACCGGGAAGGGAGAAAAAGGCGTCGTTCAGTCCTTGACCGTCATGTCGTTGGTCACCGACTTGGTGCCGCGAACGTCGGACGCGAGCTTGGTCACGAGGGATTTCTCCGCGTCGGAACTGGCGTCGCCGGTCAGACGGACGATACCGTCGGTGGTGACCACCTTGGTCTTGAGCGCGCTGGTGGACTTGTGATTGAGCAGGGCGAACTTCACCTGGCTGGTGATGGAGGCATCATCGATCGTCTCGCCGATTGTCGGGCTGCTCGTCGCCGCGGGCTCCTTCACGACAATCTGATTGTTCACGGTCTTCACGCCGTCGACGTCCTTCGTGTACGCCTCCGTCAGTTCCTTCTGGGCGGTGCTGTCCGCGGTGCCGGTCAAGGTGGCGTTGCCCTCGTTGACGGCCACGTTGGTCGTGGCGGCGCTGACATTCGCCTTCACGAGCAGCCGGCCGCGCACTTTCAGGGCGATCCACGAGTCCGAGTGCTCCGGATAACTCGATTTCACGTCGATCTCGTTGTTCACCCCGGAAACGCCGGGCAGATTTTCCACCGTGTCGACAGCCAGGGCTTTGTCGTCCTTGTCCTGCACCGTGCCGGTGAGGGTCACCACGCCGTCATGCGCCTTCACCTTGACGTTGTCCTGGAGCACCGTGCGGTAGTTGTAGGACGCCGTGGCTGCATCTTCGATCTTGCGATCCGTGGCGGACGAAGCGAACACCGCGAGGGGGCTGGCGCTGAGGAGGAGCAGGGCTGTCAGGTGGGAAGACTTCATGTGGGTTGAGGGGCACCCTACTCCGTCCCCGGTCGGGTCGGTATGGGGCGCTCACCTACCACCTTCGCGCGGCCAATCGGCCGATTTCTTCCGGCGGCATCCTCCGGGCCGGGGTGCGCGAGGCGCGACCGTGACGGTCGCGCCGGCCGAAACAAGCCGCTCAGACCGTCCCGCGACGGGCCTCGAGCTGAACCCGGATCTCCGCCATCCGCCTCGGCGTCAGCGGAAAGAAATAGATCATGACCAGCCCGAGGCAGATGCCGGCCACCGGGACGGCCGCGAACAGGAGGCGGATCATGAACAGCGCGTGCTCGGTCTGGTTGCCGCCGAGGGTGGCGTCGAAGCCGGTCGCCGACAGGATGATGCCCGAGGCGCCGGCGCCGAGGGCCATGCCGACCTTGGAGATCCAGGAATCGCAGGCGGTGAAGGCGCCTTCACGCCGTTTCCCCGTCTCGAGTTCATCGTAGTCGATCACGTCCGCCCGGATCGAGCCGTCCATCATCCAGAACCCGGCACCGGTGAAGGCGATCAGCCCTGTCGCCAGAATCTGGAGCCACTGGATCCGCGGATTGTAGAGCCACCAGCTGCCGATGAACACCGCGATGGCGGTGCCGAGGATGAACATCACCGCCCGCCGCTTCCCCAGCCGCCGGGCGGTGTAGGCGAAGACCGGGATGCCGAGAAAACCGAACACCATCCCCGCGATGCCCATCCGGAAATTCCACACCGCGCCGAGCCCGAGGTTGCCGTGGCAGACGTAGTAGATCGTGTTGTAGTAGCCGAGCGCGCCGACCATGCTCGTGCCCATCGCATACGGCAGCTTCATCAGGAGCTGCATGCGAAACGGCCGGCACTTCAGCGTCTGCCACAGCGTCTCGCGCAGGGCGATCTTCTCCTGCTTCCGCGCCAGCACGTTGCCGTAGTAGCGCTCGCGCAGCACGAAGAACATCACGACGGCCGCGATCGCCATCAGCGCTCCGAGCACCGTGCAGTAGACCTGCGCGCCGAGCAGGATGTTCGGCTTGCTCCCCTCCGGCGCCGCGGCCCAGGCCGAGGCCGAGGTGGCCAGCCGCCTGATCCGGCTCAGCACATTGCCGCCGCTCGCGCCGACCCACACCGCCATGGTCATGAACTGCGCGGCGAAGAACAGCCCGAGTTCCGCGAACTTCTGCACCCCGTTGCGAAACGACCACACGCTGGTCCGCTCGTTGTAGTCCGGCGTCATCTCCGCGCCCATGCAGTCGAACGGCACCTTGAACGCGCTCATCACCGGCAGGAACAGCGCCGAGGTGCCGATCATGAACCAGACGTAGTTCGAGACCTCCGTGCCGAACACGCGGGTCGATCCCCATCCCGGCGTCACCGCCACCAGCAGCGGCATCACGACGCCGGCGAGGACGCCGGCGATCAGGATGTAGGGCCGCCGCCGGCCCCAGCGGGTCCGGGTGTTGTCGGACAGCCAGCCGAACAACGGGTCGGTGACCGCGTCGCACACGCGGTTGAAGAACAGCGCGACGCCGATCAGCCACGGAGGCACGCCGAGGAAGATGTTGAACACCTGGAACCCGAGATTCGGATACAGCCAGTGGCCCCACATGTCGTGGAACGTGCCGAGCCCGTAGGCGAGTTTCTGACCGACCGGGACCTTGTCCGACGGCCTGGTCGCCGGCGCGGCCTGGCGCGCGGGCGATGGCGTGGATGCGGGGGTTGGGGATGCCATGGAAGGGGACCGGATCGGCTCGACTACCGCCTCGCCGGGACGGTGCGCGCGCCGGCCGCCGGCGCGGCGACGGACGCCCGCACCACCAGCTCGACGGGAAACACGATCGGGTTGGGCAGGTTCGGGGCCGGGTGGTGATCGGGCCGGTCGATGACCTGGAGCAGCACTTCGACCGCCCGGCTGCCCATCTCCCGCAACGGCTGGCGGATCGTGGTGAGCTGCGGTACCGCGGTCCGCGCCGCGAGGGTGTCGTCGAAGCCGCCGATCGACACGTCGCCGGGCACCCGCACGCCGACCTCGGCGAAGGCCTCCAGGCAGCCGAACGCGATCGAGTCGTTCGCGCCGAACACCGCGTCGGGCAGCCGCTCGCCGGCGTGCCGCGCGAGCCAGGTCCGGATCGCGTCCCGGCCGGCTTCGATCGTGAAGCCCGCGTCCAGCAGGAGCGAGTCGGAGAACGGGATTCTCGCCGCAGCCAGCGCGCGCTTGTACCCGACGATGCGGCGCTCGGCGCCCAGCATTCCCCGCGGGCCGCTCACGTGCATGATGCGCCGGTGGCCGAGACCGATCAGATGCCGCACCATCTCGTACGCCCCGCGCTCCTCGTCGCTCTCGATGTTCACGATGTTCGGAAGCGGGCAGTTCGAATGGAGGGAGACGAACGGCGTGTGCGCCGGGAGCACCTTGGCTGCCTCGCGCGTCAGGATCGGCGCGAGCAGGATCATCCCGTCGATCCGGCCGTCGCACCACCCATGCAGCCGCGCCGGGTCGCGGGCCCAGTCGTGGAGCGTGAACATCGTCGTGTTCTGCTCGGCATGCGCGGCCGCGGCGACGATGCCCGTGAAGACCTCCAGCGCGTAGCTGTTCAGCTCGCCGTTGTCCATGACCGCGGCGACACCGATCGTGTTCATCCGCCGGTTCACCAGCGCCCGGGCCGCCGCGTTCGGCCGGTACTGCAGCTTCACGGCCGCCGCCATGATCCGCGTGCGCGTCTCCGGGCCGATCCGGGACGACGTCCTCGCGCCGTTCAGCACGGCCGAAGCGGCCATGGCGGATACGCCGGCCGCGCGGCCGACATCGGCCAGGGTGGCCGCGCGGACCGGCCGCGAGACCGCGCGGCGCGTCGATTTCGCCCGTTGGGGCTGGTGGGCAGGACGTTTGAGGGGGTTTTTCATGCGCACGATGGTCATCCGGTGGGCGGCGGGTGTCTGGAGTTCCGGGTGCGGCATTGCAGCCCGGAGGACTTCACGACCGCACGCCGGTCGAGCGGCGGCATGATGCCCACGCCGCCGGGAGGACGACAATCTTGCTTTGGCCTATACGGAGAGGGGTGGAATCGGGCGCCCGCGAGCGGCGTGCTTGGGTTTAGCGTTAAATAGCTTTATCGCTAAATCGCCGGGGGCAATCTTTTTTCTCGAACGTCGCCTCGGTCCCTCCGCGGGGCGCCCCGCGCCGGCCGTCAGCGCCCGGCCCGCCGCCCGGCGCCCCTCCGCCTCAGCGCCAGCCGGTGCAGTCCGCCTCGAGCCGCCGGACGCCGGCATCCGCGCGCCGGAGCGCCTCCGGCGCCGTGCCCCCGGCGAGTTGCAGCCGCCACGGGCCCGCATACGAGCCGTCGACCGTCGCCCGCACCCGCCCACCCTCGCGCCGGACCGTCGCCCGGAGCACTTCGCTCCCGTCCGCCCCGCAGACCGAGCACCCGGCCTCCCCGCCGTCCGCCAGTTCGTGGACGCGGAAGGTCACGTCCGCCGCATACTCGTAGTCGGGCCGGTCGTCGGTCGCGCCGAGGGCGACCACGCTGCCCTCCCGCGCGAACAGCGGCAGACTCATGAAATCATGGCGCTCCCGCCACCACCGGCCGCCCTCGCGCACCTCGTCCGTCAGCAGGTGCGTCCAGCGGCCCGCGGGAAGATAGTAGTCCACCACGCCGGCCTCGGTGAACACCGGCGCGACCAGCAGCGCCCCGCCGAGCATGTACTGGCGGTCCAGCGCCTCGCACGCCGGGTCCCCGGGGAACTCGAGCAGCATCGCGCGCATCACCGGAATCCCCGTCGTGTGCGCCTCGACCGCGGCCGCCCAGAGATACGGCATCAGGCGGCATTTCAGCTTGGTGAACCGGCGGACGACGTCGCAGGCGGTTTCGCCGTAGCTCCACGGCACGCGGCTCGTCGAGCTGCCGTGCAGCCGGCTGTGCGACGAGAGCAGCCCGAACGCCGCCCAGCGATTGTAGATGTACTCCGGCGCGGTGCCCTCGAATCCGCCGATGTCGTGACTCCAGAAACCGAATCCGCAGAGGCTGAGCGACAGCCCGCCGCGCAGCGACTCGGCCATCGATTCGAAGCTCGACCAGCAGTCGCCGCCCCAGTGCGCCGGGAACCGCTGCGACGAGGCGTACGCCGAGCGGGCGAACAGCACGGCCTCGCCCCGGCCCCGCTTCGCCTCGATCGCCCGGAACACCGTCTCGTTGTAAACGATCGCGTAGAAGTTGTGCATCTTCACCGGATCGGAGCCGTCGTGGTACACCACCCCCTCCGTCGGTATCCGCTCGCCGAAGTCGGCCTTGATCGCGTCGACGCCCAGGTCGAGCAGCCGCCCGATGTGCCCGGCGAACCATTCGCGCGCCGCGGGATTGGTGAAATCGACGATCGCCATCCCGGGCTGCCACTGGTCGGTCTGCCAGACGGAGCCGTCGGTCGTCCGAATGAAATACCCCTTCGCGGCGGCCTCCGGGAACAGCCGGGAGCGCTGGCCGATGTACGGGTTGATCCAGACGCAGATCCTGAGCCCGCGCCCGCGGATCCGCCGCAGCATGCCCCGGGGGTCCGGAAACACCCGCGCGTCCCACTCGAAGTTGCACCAGTCGAATTCGCGCATCCAGAAACAGTCGAAGTGGAACACGTGCAGCGGCAGGTCCCGCTGCTTCATGCCGTCGACCAGCGCCATGACCGTCGCCTCGTCGTAGTCCGTGGTGAACGAGGTCGACAGCCACAGCCCAAACGACCACGCCGGCGGAAGCGCCGGCCGGCCCGTGAGCGCCGTCAGCCGGCGCAGGATTTCCTTCGGCGTCGGCCCGTGGATGACGAAGAACTCGAGGCTCTCGCCCGGCACCGAGAACTGGACGGCCGCGACCTTTTCGGAGGCGACTTCGAACGACACCGGGCCGGTTTCGTTGACCAGGACGCCGTAGCCCCGGTTGGTCAGATAGAATGGCACCGACTTGTACGCCTGCTCGCTCCCCGTGCCGCCGTCCAGGTTCGTGCACTCGACCACCTGGCCGTTCTTCACGAAGGCGGTGAAGCGCTCGCCCAGCCCGTACACGCTCTCGCCGACTCCGAGCGACAGCTGCGCGTGGACGTGCGTCGCGCCCCCCGCGAGCTGGATGTAACCGATGCTGCGCCAGCCGCCCTGCGTCAGCAGCTGGCCGTCGCTCTCGAACTGCAGCTGCCAGCCCGGCTTCTTCACCCGCGCGGTCAACCCGCCGCTGGTCAGCGTCGCCGCCTCCGCGTCCTCGTGCAGCTCCACTTTCGGCGCCGGCCCCTCGACGAGCGGAATGACCGGCCCCTGATTCGCCCGTCCCACGAAATGCTCGATGCGCACCCGCACGACTCCGCTCAGCGGGGAATCGAGCGTGATCGTCAGCAATGGTCCTTGCAGCGTGTCGAACCGGTGCCGGATCGGTCGCACCGGCGCATGAACCAGCAGCCGGTCAGGCAGGGCGGTGATCGTGTGCGCCTCGGCCGCGTAATGAGCCGTTACTCCGGTGCGCAGCAACCATTGGCCGTCAGTGAATTTCATGAGGAGAGCTGAAGCTGAATTGAAACAGGCACTGGATTCAACGCGATCAGCTCCGAGTGGGGGCAAGGCCATTGTTCGCGCTGGGAGGATCACCCAGCACGCGAAGCTCCCGCACCGCTCGCGCTGCCGGCGTGGACCCGAGCGGCCTCACCCGCAGAAATCGCACGTCCCGCTCCGCCACGAGCAGCACCGTGCGCCCTTCGCCCGAGGCCGGCGCCCGCCGCCCGCGCAGCTCCGTCCAGGTCCGGCCATCGGACGACCGCTCGATGGTTCCCCGGCTTCCCGGCTCGTCGGACCCCCAGACCACCTCCACGGTGTCGATCGCCCGGGCGGAGCCGAGATCGACCGCGACCCACGGGGCCGCGTCGGCCTCCGCCGGGTACCAGCGCGTGTTCGGATCGCCGTCGACCGCGTGCCGCGGTTCCGGCACGAAACCCCAGGGCGGCGTGAGGGAGCTCGATGCGGTCGCGGACCTGCCCTGCGCCAGCGAGGGGCGCAGCGCCAGATCCAGCGCCGCCGGATCGACGGACAACCGCGGGGCGAACGCTGCGCTGCCCGCATACGCGAGCAGGCTCGACTCCAGCTGCCGCGCCTCGGGGCGTCCGCGCAGCGGCTCCGCCAGCAGGTCGACCGCGCACACCAGCAGCCGCCCTGCGCCGACGCGCGTCTCGAAAATCAGCCCGAGCCGCTCGTTGCGCTCGTAGTTGTCGATCACCTGCACGATCGGCCGCCAGCCGGCGGGGGCGTCCAACAGGACCACCGGCGTCGCCGCCCTGGCGATTTCCGTCCACTGCCGCTCGCTGTGATCGGTCGTCGGAAACTTCGCCAGCGCCGGATGCCGCGCGTCGATCAGGCAGCCCATCGTGCCGGGCGTGTTGTTGAACATCGGCCAGCACCAGTAGTCGGTCGCGTATCCGCCGGGCAGCGTGTCCGCCCAGTTCTTCCCGTCCGGAATGAGCACGACCCGCCGGCCCTCGGACAGGAGCCGCCTGGTCGTCGCGTCGAAGGCGCGCACGAGCACGACGTTGGCCGGAACGGCGGTGGCGGTGTCGTCCGGATAGATCCAGATCGGCCAGTGTTGCGAGAACCGCTGGTTGCCGCTGGTCAGTGTCACCTCCAGATTGCACCGCGCCGGCGCGTGGGCGCCGCCGAGCGCCGCCGTCACGCGGCCGAGATTCCGCAGTCCTCCCTGCACCACGTCGCCCGCCGGAAATTTCCCCCGCGCCACGATGCGGCCATCCTCATCGGCAATCGTCCACGCCGTCACCGCGCCGCGCAGGTCGACCGGCCCATAGTGGGCCACCTGCAGGTCCGCCGAGTAGGTCTCGCCCTTCTTCCAAACATATCGGTCGAAGCGGGCCAGCAGCACCACCGGGCCGCAGGCTCGCCGGAATTCCGCGGGCGTCACGATCTGCTTCGAATCCATGAACGCGTCGAGCAGCCCGACGAGCGCCGCTCCCTGGCCCGGGTAATCCTGCAGATCCAGCATCTGGAATCCGGCGCAGCCCGGCGTGCGCAGGTGAAGTTCGTTTTCCTCCCGGTAGAGCTCGGCGGCCAGCGCGCCCGACGCCCGCCGGAAATCCCGCGCCTGCTCGAGCAGGCCGTGGCGCGCCAGGCTCGCGCGGAACCGCTCGAGATCGTAGGCCCGCGTCACGCCGGTGTATTTCGCGATCTCCGCGAAATCCGGATAGATCGTCCACTGCCCGGTCTCGTGCGCGACGAAGGGCACCGGCAGTCCTGCGAGCGCGGCGGCGTAGTCGTACTGCGTGTCGGCCGGTCCCCATTGCGTGTGGCCTTCGGTGCCGTCGAGCACGCAGAAGCTGCCGCGGGTGACCAGCGCGTGCGCCGGGGCGGCGGGGGGCTTGACCTTGGCGGAGACCATGAAGTCGTTCGTCGGCTGAAACTGCGGATCCCAGAACACGTTGTTCGAGCCGTCGGCGTAGAGATGGCGCGGATCGAGCGCCCGCAGCCGCTCGACCATCGCATTCATCACGGCGCGGTCGCCGCCCGCCTCGTTGGCCAGGGTCAGCATGACGAACGACGGATGATTGCCGTAGGCCCGCAGCGCGGCGTCGGCCTGCGGCGTGAGAAAGTCGCGGACTTTGCCGTCGAACGTGCCCCAGAATGGCAGTTCGGGCTGCAGGTACAGGCCCAGCCGGTCCGCCGCGGCAAACGCCGCTTCGGGCGGGACCCAGGTGTGGCAGCGGAGATGATTGAATCCCCAGTCCTTCACGATCCGCAGGTACGCTTCCCAGCCGGCGCGGTCCATCGGCGGATGGCCGGCGTTCGGGAAGACGCCGGCCTCGTGCTTGCCGCGCAGGAAGGTCGGACGGCCGTTGATCGTGAACTGGCGGTCGCGGGCGCGAAACTCGCGCAGCCCGGTCTCGATCGTGCGCTCGTCGTGTCCCGCCGGTCCGTCGAGCGAAACCGTCAGCCGGTAGAGCGCGGGCGAGAACTCGTCCCAGGTCCGCGCCTCCGGACCGAGCGGCAGCTCGATTTCTGCCACGCCGCCGGCCAGCGGCGCCTCGACCGCCGGCGGACGGTGGACCGCGCCGGGATGATTGAAGCTTTCCGCCTGCACGCGAACCGAGCCCTGCCCGGACGCACCGGCGAGGTGCCGGGTCGCAACGCGGATTCGGAAGGAGCGCCGCGCGAGGTCGGGGTACGCCTGCACGTCCTCGAGCCAGACGGCCGGCGTGGCGACAAGCTCGATCATGCCCAGCAGCCCGTTCCAGTTGGTCTGCGCGCTGTCGTCGAACTGGTGGGCTTGCCCGCGCACCGGACGGCGGTCGGGCCGGTTGTCGACCATGACGGTCAGCCGGTGCCGGCCGGGCGTCGCCGCGGCCGAAAGATCGTAGCGCTGCGCCGCCGTGTAGAGTCCCTGCTCCCCCATGGCGCGATCGTCCACCCAGACCTGCGCGTACTTCGTTCGCTCGATCCGCAGCTCGACGTGCCGGCCCGCCCAGGAAGCCGGCAGATCCACGTCGCGCTGATACCACGCCGGGCCCTCGAAGAAATGCACGCGGGTGAGCCCGCCGGTCTCACGGGCGCGATTCTCCGGACCCTTGCCGGCGGTCTCGGTCGTGCCCGGCAGCGGGATCGTGTCGGTGAACGCGATTGGCGGGAGGGCCGCCTGGGGGAAGCAGGGCGCCGGGGTGCCGGGAGCGAAACGCCAGTCGCCCGCCAGGGCCAGGCGCTCGGTCGTCGCCGGGTTCTGGCCGCGTGCCACCACGCAGAACAGCAGCGCGGCGGCGGCCGCCATCCAGCCCCGGCCGCGGCGCGAGACGAGGGGAAAGGCGGCTCCGGGCGCCGGGGCCAGGAGGGCGGAATCGGGCGAAATGGTCATGGGGGTATTCATCAACCGAACTCCCGTAACCAGAATTCGGAGCGAAAGGCAAAGTGATTTAGCCTTAAATTACGGGTCGCCCCGTCCCCGGCGCCGATCGCCGGACGCTGGAGCGACCACCGAAGGTCAGCCGAGCGGCAGGATCAGGCCGCTGGCGTCCGACCGGATCCGGTCGATCTCGCGCTGCGTCAGGTAGAGTTCGGCCGAGCCGGAGGCCGCGATCACCGCGAAGATTCCCGGCGCCTGCTCCTCGACCCGCAGTTGGAGCTGCACGAAGCACTCTTCCGTGCCCTGCCGGGGCAGGCGCTTGTGCAGGGTGGCGCCGTTCAGCGTCGTTCGCTGTTCCGGTGAGAGCTTTACGAGGGTGTGCCGTTTCGTGGTCATGGTCGTGATCCAGAATCAGTCCCACCGCCGCGCCCGGCGCTCGCGACGCCGCAGGCCGGTGTGCCGGTGGCGCGCAGCGGAAAACAGGTCGGGGGCATGACGCGACGCTCGGATCGCCGCTACGGATCCGACTTCGGGGCGACGACCGCCGCCGGACCGGTGGCCGCCCCGGCCTTGTCGGCCGAGCCATGGGACATGCGGACGAACTTCAGTCCGATCAATCCCAGCAGGACGAGCAGGTAGATGCGCAACGCCCAGAGGGCGACCCGGGCGGATCGGGTGGTTTTGATG
The DNA here is from genome assembly GCA_963705935.1 of uncultured Verrucomicrobiae bacterium. GTDB lineage: Bacteria > Verrucomicrobiota > Verrucomicrobiia > Opitutales > Opitutaceae > Opitutus. Next base: position 3,701,182 of record OY970130.1, read on the forward strand.
AGTGGCATGAGCGGAGACTAGCCGGGGACCTCGATCTTGGCGTCCTTCATCAGATCCTTGTAGCGGACGACGCCGAGGAGGTGGTCGTGAGCGTCGACCACCGGCAGCATCCGGAACTGGTATTTGGTGAACGATTCCACCAGATCCTCCCGCAGGGCGTCGCGGTCCGCCGTCACGACCGGCGCGATCATGAGCTCCCCCAGGCTGGCTTCCGGCCTGGCAGTCACCAGATCGCGGAGATCCACCAGCCCGACGAGCGACTTCTCCCGGTCGGCGACGAGATAAATGTAGGAGATGTTGCGGCGATCGCACGGCGTCGACCGCAGTGTCGCCAGGACCTCGGACACCTTGGTCTCCCGGCCGAAGGCGAGGAACCGGTCGCTCATCAGGGTCGACGCCAGCACTTCGGGATTGGTCATCACGGCATGGACGCGCGACGCCCGGGCCGCCGGCAGCAGCCCCGTCAGTTCCGTGACCCGCTCGTGCGAGAGGCTGGAGAAGAGATCCGCGAGCTGCGGCACGGACATCTTGCCCAGAACCAGGCGCGCCTTTTCGCCCGCCAGGAAAGCGATCAGCTGCCGCTTGGCGCGCGGCTCCGCTTCGACCAGGACCTCCGCGGCCTTGTCCGGGTCGAGGGCGGAGAACATCGCCTGCTGTTCGTCTCCGGAAAGCACCTCGAGGGCGTCGGCCAGATCCTCGCCGGGAAGATCGAGGGCCTGCTCGCGTGCGATGGAAAGGGTCACCACGTCCTTGGTGTGATCCTCGACCGACAGCGGCTGGACAAAGCGCCAGGAGATCATCCGGTTCCTGGTCGAGGAAAAGCGCTCGAGCCCCCACCGCCGGAGGAAGCCGTTGAACGAGATGTCCACGTGCACCACGATCATCCGGCCCTTGGAGAACAACAGCTGGACGTCGTTGACGATTTCCGTGCGCCGGCCGTCGATGTCGAGGATCGTCTGGCCCATCAGATGCTCGTTGAGCAGGATCCAGCCCTTCTGGTCGGCGAACTTCGGATACGGTCCGCCGGCCTCGCTGGGCTTGATGAAGATGGCCTTCGGCTCGATGCGCACCACCCGCTCCCAGGGGACCAGCTCCGACGGATAACCCCGCCCGTGCTCGATGTAGATGCCGACCGCCTCCGGATACGGCTCGGCCAGGCGGAAGACCAGATCCGTCAGGCGCCCGTTCGTTTTGTTCGACGGCTCGAGCAGGATCCGGCGGTCGAGCAGCTGGGCGAAATACAGCAGCTGATACTCTTCGGGGAGTTGGGAGCCGGCAGCGGGTCTGGCTCCGGCGGGACTGTTCTCCGTGGCGTTCTTCATGGGGCTCTCCGTTTCCTCCCGGCGATCAGTGTCCGGAACCGAACCATTCCGGGAACAGGACCGAGACACCGTAGGCGGTCGAGATGGCGATGACAAACGCCGTGATGCTCCAGTTGGCGATATTCTGCCAGCGCGTGTTCACGTGCTCGCCCATCAGCGGCTTGTCGTTGAGCAGGAGGATCAGGAACACAGGGCCGCCGGCAGCAGCGTGACCGCGACCACCTGGACGAAGATCGTGATGATGTTCTGCACATCGACGGAGGCGACGAGCGAGACGACGCCCGCCGACATGAGCATCACGCACATAGGCCACATAGAACCAGGGGGCCTCGCGCACGGTCTTGTTGAGCGAATGAGCCCAGCCGAACACCTCGCCCAGCGCCCAGCTGGTGGCCAGCGAGATGCAAAGCGCGCCCAGCAGCCCGGCGTCGAACAGGCCGATGGCGAACAGCAGCCGGGCCCACTGCCCCCATTGGCCGTGCAGGACCTGGGGCATGGCGGCCGCCGTCTTGGCGGCGGAATCGATCTCCTGGCAGCCCCTGGCTCTGGTCCGGGTTGAAATGGAACACGCCCGCCGTGGCGATGATGATGAAGGCCGCGACCACGCAGGTCATGAACGACGCCGAAGAAGGTGTCGAACTTCCCATACTTGATGTCCTTGATGTCCATTCCCTTGTCCACGACGGCCGACTGCTGGAAGAAGATCTGCCAGGGGGTGATCGTGGTGCCGATGTTGGCCATGACCAGCGTCAGCAGGGCCACGCCGGACATGCCGAAGTCGAAGTTGGGATGGTAAAAGCCTTGCCCGACTGCGCCCCAGCCCTCCGTGACGTTGCCGGTCTTCATGGCCCAGATCGCCGCCGGGATATAGACCAGGTTGAACAGGCAAAAGAAGAGCGTGATCTTCTCGAAGGTCCAGTACCGGCCGCTGATCACGATCCCGAGCATCAGGAAAGGTGACGCCGAAGAACGTGATCCAGGGCGGGATGTTGAAGAGGCTCATCGCCTGGGTCATGCCGATGTACTCGGTGACGAGGGTGAGCCAGTTGATCACCGCCAGATCGAAGATGGAGAACCAGCCCCAGAACTTGCCGAAACCATCGAAGATCGCCTCGGCATGGCCGCGCTTGGTGACGGCGCCGAGGCGCACCGTCATCTCCTGCACGTAATACGCCATCGGCACCAGGATCACCATCGCCCAGAGCAGGTTGAATCCCGTCTTGGCGCCGGTCTGGGCGTAGGTGGAGATGCCGCCCGGCGTCGTTGTCGGCGATCATCGTGATGATCCCGGGCCCCAGAGCCGCCAGAAACAGCAGCGTCCGCCGGTTGAGCCGGCGGACCTGGTGAATCGACTTTGCTGATCCAATACATGATGGGATTCCCCCGGGAGTGAAGAGCTGGGGGTGGCGGGGCGACGGCCGCATCCTACCAGCAGGCCGCACGACAGTGTGACTTAAGTGATTCTGAAGAATCCTTCAGGATTCGGCGGCACAGCCGACGCGCCGCCACCAGCGCGGTGCGTTCACCCGACGATCCGATTCAGCTTCAGCCGGAATGTGCTGCCGCGCCCCGGTGCGCTCTCCAGTTCCACCGAGCCCCCCATGCGCTCCACCGACCACTTGACGATCGCCAACCCCAGGCCGACACCCCCCTCGGACCGAGAGCGTGCGCGGTCGACCCGATAGAACCGTTCGAATACCCGCCGCCGGTGCTCCTCGGCGATTCCCGGTCCTACGTCGATGACTTCGATTTCAACCGACTGTTCGCGGACCAAGCCGCGCACGATGATCGGCGTGGACGGCGGACTGTAGTGGATCGCGTTCTGGACGAGATTCATCAAGGCCAGCCGAAGCAGCGCCGGATCGAAAACGGCGAGCACGTGCTCGGCGCACTCCACCTCGAGCCGCTGTTGTTTCTCCTCGGCGACCCGGCCGAGAACGTCGATCACTTCGCCCAACACGCGGCTCACCAGCCCGGCCTCCAGCTGCACGGGGATCTCGTTGTTGTCTGCGCGGGCGAGCAGCAGCAGCCGGTTGATGAGCTGGTTCATCCGCCCGACCTCCTCCAGCATGCTGCCAAGCGCATCCTGCAGTTGCGCCGGGTCGCGCCCGCGCAATGCCACTTCCCCGACGGAGCGCATCGCGGTGAGCGGCGTGCGGAGTTCGTGGGATACATCCGCCGTCAGCCGATCGAGTTCCCGGTAGGCGTTCTCGAATCTCCCGATCGCCTCGTTGAACCCCGTCGCGAGCCGGCCAAGATCGTCGTGCGGATTCGCGACCGGCAGCCGCTCACCGAGGGTTTGCACGGTCAACCGCCGGCTGCGCTCGGCCAGGTCGCGAACCGGCGCCAGCAGACGGTTGGCGATGAAGTAGCTGGTGATCACGAACGTCACCAGCGCGACCAGCCCCGCCCCCGCGACGAGCCACGTGAGCCGGCCATCGGCCGCGGCTCCCGACCGCCACAGGCCCGCAAGCGTGAGGGCGGCGATCCCACCCGCCGCGGCGCCGTTCCAGACTGCCAGGCGCACCCGGATGGACCGCCGCAGCCACCAAGCCTTCACCCGGCACTCCCTTCCCGCAGCATGAAACCCATCCCGCGCACCGTCTGGATGAGCTTCAGCGGATGGTCTCCGTCCACCTTCCGCCGCAAATGCGCCACGTGCACATCGATCACGTTGTCCAGCGGGGTGAGGCGGTTGGTCTCGCGCCAGACATCCTGCGCCAGCATCTCCCGGCTCACCACCAGCCCCGGCTGACGGAGCAGATACGCCAGGAGATCGAATTCCCGTGGCGTCAGTTCGATCGGCCGGCCCGCGCGCGACACCCGGCGCGCCTCCAGATCGACGGTCAGGTCCGCCAGGGTTCTTTTGAGCGGCTCCGCGGCGGGTGCCGCACGGCGAAGCAGGGAACGGACACGCGCCAGCAGTTCCGGAAACGCGAATGGCTTGACCAGATAGTCGTCCGCGCCGCTCTCCAGCCCGAGCACGCGGTCGTCGACGGCATCGCGGGCCGTCAACAATAGGACGGGGGTCCTGGTGCCGCGGGCCCGCAGGGTCTTCAGAATCTCGATCCCGCTGCGCCCCGGCAGCATCCAGTCGAGGAGGACGAGGTTGAACTCCTCGGTGCTGACCAGGAAGAACCCGTCCTCGCCGGTTCGGGCAATCGCAGAGAAGAACCCCGCCTGCGTGAACCCTGTCGCCAGGGCATCGGCGGTCTTTTCGTCATCTTCGATGATCAACAAACGCATGCGGCGATGGCCCGGACTCTCGTTGGTCGAGCGACGGGTGGCGAGCCGCCATTCACGCCGGCGGCGGAGCGACCCGCCGGCGACCCCAGGTCGGGCATCCGCGGTGCGACAGCTCCGAGGCATCCGCGTGGTCGGCCGGCCCGCCGCCGGGTCCCGGCAGCGGCACCGCGTTTCCCGGCAGGGTCGCGTGCCGATGGCTGGCGAACTCCCCGCCAATCGATTTGACTCGGCGGATGCGACTGACTGACTGGTCAGTCAGCATGACGACGGACCCGAACAAAGCACAGCGCATCATCGCCGCGGCGGTGCGGCTTTTCGGTGTCCGGGAGTTCGGCGAGATCACGCTCGAGGCGGTGGCGAAGGAGGCTGCCGTGGCCAAGGGCACGCTCTACCTCTACTTCTCGGACAAGGACGACCTCTTCTTCCAGAGCGCGATCTCCGGCTTCGACGAAATGTGCGAGCGGCTGCGGGCGAGCGCGGCCGAGGGGGCCGCGACCTTCGACGACCGGCTGGTCCGGACCTGCCAGACGATCGGCGATTTCTTTCGCGAGCGCCGGCCGCTCTTTCGCATGATCCTGTTCGAGGGCGAACGCACGCGCAGCCGCGGCGCCACCCTGCGCCAGCGCTGGCTGAAGCGTCGCAAGCAGATGACGGCGATCGTGACGGAGATCCTCGCGGCGGGCGTCGCATCGGGAGATCTCCGTTCGGAGCTGCCGGCGGAGGTGCTGGCGGAATACCTGCTCGGCATGCTGCGCACCCGCTCCTGGGAACTGGAGAATCAGCCGGAGGCCCGGCGCACGCAGGCCTCTGTCGTCGAACTGTTCCTGCACGGCGCCGGCGGCTGCCGCCCCCGGGACGGCCGGGCGGCGCCCGTCGAGCTTCTGAATTTATGAGCAAGCTGGTAGAACCTCCCGCCGGGATTCCGGCCAGTCGACTCCCGCCGCCGACCCCGCCGGCGTGGGAGGCCCCGCCCCCGCGGCGCCCCAATCTCAAGGTGCTGTGGGGCGTCGGCCTGCTGGCCCTGATGGTGGCCGGAGTCGCGGCCTACTGGTTCTTCTTCATGCGCGGCATCGTCTCGACGGACGACGCGCGCCTGAGCGGCCATCTCGTCGACCTGGCGCCCGAAATCAACGATCGGGTGACGGACGTCCTCGTGCACGAGGGACAGTTCGTCCGCCGCGGCGAGGACGTCTTCCGGCTCGATCCCGCGATGCCGGAGGCGGCGCTGCACCAGGCCGAGGCCGCGCTCGTTTCGGCGCAGGCCGGCCTCGCGTCCAGCCAGGCCAGGCTCGACAAGACCGTGAACGGCAGCCGGCCGGAGGAGATCCTCGCGGCGGAGGCGACCCTGAAGCGATTGAAGAACGAGGAGGAACTGACGCGGCTGAACCTGGAGCGCGTGCAACGGCTGTTCACGGAGGGCAGCGCCGCGGCCGACGAACTCGACCGGGCTCGCACCGCACATGCCTCCGCGATGCAGAACAGCAACAATGCCGCCCAGAATCTCGCGCTCCTCCAGCAGGGCTCCCGTCCCGAGGACATTGCCGCCGCCCGCGCGGACCTGGTGCTGGCCCAGAGCCGAATCGGGGAGGCCCGCGCGGCGATCGCGGCCGCCCGCAGCGATCTGGCGCGCTGTTTCGTCAAGGCCCCCTTCGACGGGTGGGTCGTGCGGCGGTGGCTCGACCCCGGCGCGATGCCGCTGGTCGCGCAGCCGGTCGTCAGCCTGTTCGATCCGGCGACGCTGCGGGTCGACGCCAACATCGAGGAGAAGTACCTGCATGACGTCGCGGTCGGCGACACCGCGGACATCGAGGTCGATGCGTATCCGGGCCTGCGGCTGCAGGGCCGCGTGACGGAGATTCTGCGCGCGACCAATTCCGAATTCAGCCTCGTGCCGTCCGAGGGCGTCTCCGGCACGTTCATCAAGGTGACCCAGCGTGTGCCGCTGCGCCTCGCGATCACGGCGCCGGCGAACCTCGCGCTCGGGCCGGGCCTCTCCGTCGAGGTCCGGATTCACATCGGCTCGGCGGCGGCCGCGCCGGCGCGCTAGCAATGCCGGCCGGCGACAACAGCGACCTGAAGGCGAACCGCTGGGGCGTCCTCGGCATCATCATGCTGGGCACGTTCATGGCGATTCTGGATACCAGCATCGTCAACGTCGCGCTGCCGCACATGATGAGCTCGTTCGGCGTCACGCGGGACAGGATCGAATGGGTCTCCACCGGGTTTCTGCTGACGTCGGCAGTGGTGATGCCGCTCGTCGGCTGGCTGACCAGCCGGATGAGCTACAAGGCGCTCTACCTGGGCTGCCTCGCGATCTTCACCGTGGCGAGCGGCCTCTGCGCGATGGCGTGGAGCTTCGAGTCGCTGATCTTCGCGCGCATCCTGCAGGCGCTGGGCGGCGGCGCGATCCAGCCGATCGGCATGGCGATCGTCGCCGAGCTGTTCGAACCGCACGAACGCGGCCGCGCGCTCGGCATCTGGGGCACCGGCATCATGCTCGGGCCGGCGCTCGGTCCGACTCTCGGCGGCTACCTCACGGATGCCTTCAGCTGGCGCACGATCTTCTCGGTCAACCTGCCGTTCGGGATTTTCACGCTGCTCGCGGGGATGATGATCATGCGCCCGCTGCGGGCCCGGACTCCGCGGCGGCCCTTCGATTTCCTCGGCTACGCGTTTCTCGCGATGGCGCTGATCGCCGGTCTCACCGGCCTGTCGAACGGCCAGGACAAGGGCTGGCACTCGAACTATGTTCACGTCTGCGAGGCGCTGACGGTCGTGGGAGCCGTGATGTTCATCACCATCGAATCGACGACGCCGCACCCGCTGCTCGACCTGCGACTGTTGCTGATCCGCAACTACACCCTGAGCATCGTGCTGGCGGTCTTCCGGGCGATCGGGCTGTTCGGCAGCGTCTTTCTTTTCCCGATCTTTCTCCAGACCCTCGTCGGCTACACCTCCGTGCAGGCGGGATTCTGGATGATCCCGAACGCGATCGCGGTGGGCGTCACCATGCCCTTCGCGGGCCGGCTGGCGGATCGCTACAGCCCCGCCCTGCTCACGGGCCTGGGCTGTGCCCTGGTCGGAATTTCGCTGGTGTGGTTCGGCCGGCTCGACCCGCTGTCGGGCTGGCCGGTGTTGATCGTGCCGCAGCTCGCCCGGGGCGCGGGGCTGGCGTTGATGATGGCGCCCCTGATGGCGGCGGCGCTCAACGCGGTGCCGAGGGCGGAGCTGCCGATGGCGAGCAGCTTCCTGAACGTTTCCCAGAACGTCGGCGGCTCGCTCGGGATCGCGTGGCTCAACTGGTACGTGACCACGTCCATTCACGTCCACGCCGTGCGCCTCGGCGAGGTCTTCCCGGTGCAGTCCGCCCGGTTCTTCCGGCTGGCGCTGGACGTGCTGCCGCTGCAATTCCGGCAGGCGCACGGGATACTCGCCACCCCGCAAATCAAGACCGCGTTCGCCGCCAGCCAGGGAATCGCGCATCGCGCCCAGGTGATGGGATTCGAAAACGGGTTCGTGCTCGCCGGTCTCGTTCTGCTCGCCGGCATTCCGCTGTGCCTGCTGCTGAAGCCGTCGGCCCACCACGTTCGGCCGGAGGAAAAGGACGAGCCGGCGGCTGCGGCGGATTATGTGATGGAATGACGCGCGGTCGCCCGGATCACCGCGCAAAGCCACTTCTGCACCCAAGCCGGCGCCTTGGGGACAAGTCGCTCTTCCCCCGCGCGTGAGCCGGTCGACGGTGGACGGTGACCGGTTTCGCTGTAGCCGGGCTCGCCGAGCCCGGTCCTTGAGTTTGGCCAACGTGAGTCAGCGGCCAGGTGGCGTCGGTCTCCGACCGGCGGCCCGGCGACCACTTGCTCCCTCAGTTTGGCGATGGCTCGCGCGCTGCCAGCCTGGAGGCGACCTCCGCGTCGGACAACCGCGCTTCGTAGATGGAGCGCGGCTCGATGGTGCGCGAAACCAAAGTCGCTGTGATCACGGCAAGCAGCAGAGGTGCAACGAACGATCTATCCCGTCCGGTAAGCTCCATCATGAGCACGATCGCGGAGATCGGTCCCTGCGTTGTGGCGGCCAGCACCGCGCCGGCGCCAAGCACGGCCGACAGTCCCAGAGGAACGCCCGGCCAGAAATGCGAGCAGGCGCATCCAAGCAAACCTCCGAGCAGGGCTCCCAGCGTCAGCGAGGGGGTGAACAAGCCGCCCGGGGCGCCGCTTCGCAGGCACATGACGGTCGCCGCGGGCTTGAGAAAGAACAGCGCCAACAGCAGCGCGGATGAGGTGATCCCGCCCGTGAAGAGCAACTCGGAGAGGTCCCGGCCATTGCCCAGCAGTTGCGGGAACCGGATGGAAATCCACCCGAGCAGACCGAGCACCAGGACCGGCGCCGCCCATCGCTGCCATCCCGTCGGCACGTTGCGATCGGCCCAGGCGATGGCTCTGACGTAACCGACCGCAACGACTCCGGCGATGGGGCCAATGGCGAGTGCCCAGGCAATCGTGGCCGCGGAAACGGGGAAAACCGGAATCTGGTACGTGGGCGCGTTCGGCAGGACGAGCCAGGAAATTGTGGTCGCGACCAGCGAGGCCAGCAATGCCGGCAGCACCAGCCGGAGAGCCAGCATTCCGCGCAGCACTTCGAGCGAAAAGAGTGCTCCACCGAGCGGCACACCATAGGCCGCCCCCATCCCTGCTCCCGCCCCGCAGGCGACCAGCAACCGCCGCTGCTCATCGGAAAAGCGCGCCCGGTCCGAGATGAAATCAGCGACCACGGCGCCCGCCTGTTTGGGTGCGCCTTCACGGCCAAGGGAGGCGCCCATTCCAACGACCACCACGGAAAGCACGGCGCTTCCCAAGGTGCGCACGAGGGGCAGCCGGCCAGCCGAGAACCAGATGGCCGACGTGATATCGATGCCGTTGCCACTGGTCAGCCGAACGAGAACGAGTTGTCCGATTCCGACAACGGCGCCTGCGCCCAACAGCACCAGCAGATGACGCCAAGCTCCAGCGTGCACTGCGGCACCGAGAATATCGGTGCCCGAACCGGCCCAGACGAGGTGCTGGACGATCTCCAGCAGCCGGGTCAGCAGAATCGCGCTGACGCCAGCACCAATTCCAATGCCCACGACCGCCAGCCAGAAGCGCGCGGCTCCAGCCTGCAGGAAAGTCGTGGGGATCTTCGCGACGTCGGGTTCTGTTTTATGTTCCTGCCTCATGGCGCGTTGGCGCGGCCTGGCTCAGCGGCCCCACGATTCGCAAATCGTCAAGGGATGCAAACACGTCTCCCGCATCGCGTTCACCAGCACGCTCCGCCACCCCGACTGGCAATCCTTCAAACGGAACGAAGCACGGCGAACGCGCGCCCGAACACCTTCACTCCCAAGCCAGCGCCCCAGGCACAACTCGCTGAACCGGCGAACGCATCTCCCCAGTGCTTCGCCGCCGGTCGGAGCAGGATGTTGGACTTTGGCGGTTGATCCCAGTGGCGCCGGTCTCCGACCGGCGGCCCGGCTTTGCGCCGCGATGGGGACATCTGGTGGCGAGCGAATCGCGGTGCGAACGTCTGATGGGATTCGAATCGCGGCATCAAGCCGCTCCTGCAATTCGAACCCGAGGCAACTCGCCCCGGGTCGGCGACCGCGGCCAAAGCGGCGTAGCACTTGGGAGATGCGTTCGCCGGTCGCAGACCGCCACGGGGACCAACCGCCAAAGTCCGACAGCCTGCGCTGAGCCCGGCCGGCGGCATCGGTCATCGGTCACCGTTCGCCCGCCACGTGCCAGATGCTCGACGCGCCATCCGGCGCGGTGAGCTTCAGTTCCAGCGGACGAACCAGGTCGAGTCGCAGCGTCCCGCTCGCGACCGGCCGGCCGTCGACCGACGCGGAGGTCGCAGCCGGATACACTGTCCAGTTCGCGGTCCGTGGCCCGGAAGCCGCCGTGCCGGCGGCCGGCACGGTGATCGAACGCGTGAGCTGGTCGATGCGCGCCGGCTGGGTTCCGCCGGCGACAACGAAGCTGAGGACGTAGGGCGGAGGCGGTGTCAGGTTCTGCCCCGGAAGCAGGTTCCCCATCGCGATCACCCGGAAATGCGTGCGCATCATCCGGGATGTGAATACGGCCTCCAGCTCCCGCTCGCTCAGCAGCCCGTGCCAGGCCCGAATCGCTTCCGGCGAATTCTCGCCGTAGATTACATTGCCGTCCGCGTAGTCGGAGCAGTACGCGCCATACTTCTGCAGCGCCCGGGCGATGACCTTGACGGCCGGCGACAAGCCTGAAGTCTCCACGTCCCAGCCCGGGTCGAGCTGGATCCGTCCGCCCATCGGGATGCCGCGCGAGTTGATCGCCGGGCCCTGCGTTGCCTGGGCGGTGCTGGCCGGAGGCACGAAAAATTCGGCCCGGCAATGATCGTAGGCAAAAGCGAGGGCGTGCTCGATCCGGCCGGCCCTGATTTCCTCCAGGCGGATCAGCCCGGCGATCAACGGGAAACCGCTGGCGCGGGCGCGGTGGGAATCGAGCTCCCGCTTCGCCGCAAACCACGGCGGCGCCACGCCCGTGCCGCTCAGGTCCACCCTGGCGCCGAGCCCCGTGGACCAATGGCCGGAGTCGTCCCGCCGCGCCAGCCACATGTCCCAGGACACCGCCCGCGCCCGATCGACGATGCACAGGTGGTTGTCGCTCCCTTCCCGATACGGGGGAGACGGCATGGCTCCGTCCGGGATCGGGATGCTCCGGGGAAATTCGAAACCAGCGCCATAAATTCCGGGGCGCGAGTCAGCGACCTCGTGCTTCGGTGTCGTGGCGGCGTCGACGTAATAGACCGAAATCGACCACTCCTTGATGTTGATGTGCAGGGGGCCCCGCGAGGCCAGGTCCCGGATCAACCCGGGCGAATCAGGATCGACCGCGACGTTCGCCGGAATCGGCTGATTCCACGGGCTGTCGTCGGAGAACGGCCGCCACCCGGCGGAAGGCGGGGCGGCGAGACTCGCCGCGCCGGTGGCGATGGCGAGAACGAAGCAGCGGGGCAGGAGCATGGCGTGAGGGTTCACCGCTCACTACGCCGCCAATGCCGATCCGTCGCAACGACCAACCACCGTGAACCCATTCGCCTGCCCCGCCGTCGGTGCGGGGGGACGGGTCCGGCCCGTCACAACTGCGTTCGCCAGCCGCCGACTGGATATCCTGGCGATCGCCGCGGCCGTCGGCGGTGTCGGAGCATTCCTGATCCGCGCCGCCCCGGTGCGACAAACGGCGCCTGCACCTGGCCGCCGCAGCGAACGGCAAGTCCGACGACCTCCGCCGACCGCCGATCGCCCGACGTCGCTGACGCTCCGGGCGATAGGGGTAGGCACGGCGCATTGAGTTGCGCCGCGCCTCCCTCCGAACCGGACAGGCGGATTTCCCGCATCCGGCTCTCCAGTCAGCGAGTGGCTCTCAAGGAGACTGACGGACCAAGACGTAAGCCTGTGTCAGACTGAACAGGCCGCGCTCGGCGAAGTAGTGATTGGGCCAGTGACGATGATCGGAACCGCGGTCACGACCACTCTTTCCCTGTCGTTTGCGCAGGATGGCGCGGAGTCGTCCGCGGACATACGCATCCAGCCGGGGAAACGTCGTGCGATGGCTGTGTTGGAAGTAGCCAAACCAGCCGCGCAGCATCCGATTGAGGTCATCGATGCAGCATTCGAGCGAGTGACCATAAGTCCTCGGCGTCAGCTCACGGATGCGGTCCTTACACCGATCCATGGACTTCCTCCTCGGCCAGCGGTAACCGCGTTCGAAGTGATAGCCGAGGAAGTCGAAGCCTCCCGGCTGGGTCGCATCAACGATCCGGGTCTTTTCCGGGTGCAGCGTCAGACCGTGCTGCCCCACCCACGTTTGCACGCGAGCGAGGGCGGCCTGTGCTTGTTCCCGGCTCCGACACAGCAGGACGAAGTCGTCGGCGTAGCGCACCATCTCGAGGCCACCGTCGGCCATGAGGTGGTCGAGCGGATTGAGGTAGATATTCGCCAGCAGCGGACTGATGACCGCTCCTTGCGGCGTACCCTCCTCGCCAGCCTCGTAGTGGCTAAGCCCATCCATCACCCCCTGTTCGAGGTAACTTTGGATGAGGGCCAGCACGCGACCGTCCGCAATACGTTCCCCGACTCGTTCCATCAACCGCCCATGCGGTATCGTGTCGAAGTAGCCTTTCAAGTCCGCGTCGACGATCCAGGTGCCGCCCTCGTCAAGGAGGTGCTGCACCCGGCGTAACGCGTCTTTGCAACCACGTCCGGGCCGGAAGCCGTAGCTGTGCTCGGCAAACGTCGCTTCGAAGATCGGTTCCACGACCATTCGCAACGCCGTCTGCACGATCCGATCCCGCACCGTGGGGACGCCCAAGCCCGGATATTTCACACGCGGAAAGGAAGGCCGGGTGCGAATCCTGCTAAGTCGTTGGTGTGAACAAAGCGACCGAAGCACAGACGAACACCCGGCCTTCGACAGACTGTCAGCACGAAGCGTTCCTGTTTCAAGAACTCGGTGAGCGCAAAGTGCAGGCGGAGTTTTCCGCCGGTCGGCTCTCGAGCGATGGCGGGGTGCTGCTGGTGCGCCAGATCGATCATGGGATGGGGGTCGTGCGTTCGCTGGCGCGCTGCTTTGAGGACCGGCGCGATCGACGCTTCGTCGATCATTCGATCGAGGAGTTGCTGCGACAGCGCATCCTCGGGCTGGCGCTGGGCTACGAAGATATCAACGACCACGAGCAGCTGCGTTACGATCCGCTGCTGGCCGTCGCCTGTGAGAAAGCCGACCCGCTGGGCCGCGACCGGCTCCACGACGAGGGCGTGGCGCTGGCCGCGGCGGCGACGCTCAATCGGCTGGAACTGTCGAACAACAAGCACACCCGCAGCCACAAGCTGCCGCACGATCCGGCGAAGGTGGAGCAGTGCCTGCTGACGCTGGCGGTGCGCTGCCTGCCCCGGCACGCGAAGGAGATCGTGCTCGACCTCGACAGCATGGGCCACCTCGTGCACGGGTTGCAGGAAGGCCGGCACTTCCACGCGTACTACGGCGATTACTGTTACCGGCCCCTGTATATCGTGGCCGGCGATGTGGTGCTGTGGGCGCAACTGCGCACCAGTGATCAGGGCGACGCCGACGGCGTGGTGGCGGCGCTGGGGAAAGTCGTCGCGGCGGTCCGGCAGCGCAGTCCCAAGGCGCGGATCATCGTGCGCGGCGACAGCGGCTTCTGTCGTGACGACATCCTCGGCTGGTGCGAGACGCACGCGGCATATTACTGCCTGGGGCTGCAGAGGAATCCGGTCTTGGTGGAGCGACTGGCGCCAACGCTGGCGGCGGCGCGCATGAAGCATTGTTTGTGCGGCGGGGTGGCGGTGCGCGAGTTCGCCGAGTTCGACTATCGCACGCGGTCCAGCTGGAGCCGCGCGCGGCGAGTGGTCGGCAAAGCCGAGGTGATGGCGGCGGGGGACAACCCGCGCTTCGTGGTGACCAATCTGCCGGCCGGCGGTTTTCAGCGCGAAACGGATCGGACGCGGTTCGAGCCGGCGCGGCTGTATGAGGAAGTCTATTGCGGGCGAGGGCAGATGGAGAACGTCCTCAAGCAGCAGGTGCTCGACTTGCAGGCGGACCGGCTCAGCACCCATCACCTGGCGAGCAACCAATTGCGCCTGTGGTTGGCGGCTTTCGCGTACCTGTTGCTCGAGCGGGTGCGCGCGATCGGTTGCCGCGGCACGGCGCTCGCTCGCGCGACGGTCGGCACTATCCGGCTGCGGCTGCTGAAGGTGGCCGCAGCAGTGACGGTGAGCGTACGACGTGTGCTTGTGCGCTTCAGCGCCGCGCATCCGCTGCAGATGCTGTTCCGCCAGTGCCACGCCCGGCTGATGCGCTGGGGCGCACCGGCCGGCTAACCGCCCCTTCCGGCACGGCACCTCGATCAACGCCATGCGGCCCGATGCCCTCGGCCGGCGGGGGCAACGTCGGCGCGCGGCCGGAAAAATCCGAGAAAACGCTCAGCCTGCGCCGTTCAGCTGCGCCTTGCCGCCTCGCGCCGCCGTAAACACGCCACCGCCGCGTTCGCCCGCTGAGAAAACCAGCCCCCACCGCTCAGTCGCGTCTCGCGTGTGAAATATCCGGGCAAGGGGCGCTTTTCGGACGAGCCGGGCTTTGGTATCCAGCACCGTTTGACCGGACTGGGCTGATAGGTCGCCTGACGCAGTTGCTCATTCAGGGCGAGCAGCCCGCGGGGGCAGTCTTTGGCGAAGCGACCAATCGTCATGCCGTCCACGCCACTGCCGCCGGCGTTGGACCGCACTTTTTCCCAAGCCAGTCCCAGGGTTCGTTGCGCATACACTTTGTCGATCAGGCTGAACCACTGGTTTCCTTTCACCCCTGTTTCCAGGGCCGTCAGCATGCGCTCGGTCCACACCGCCGGTTCCGCCCACCCCCAGCGGGAGCGGACGTCTCCTCCTTGCGTAGCCCTCGCGGGCACTGGCGGAGGGGTGGCTTCCAACGTCGTGTTCATCGCGCATTCGCCTTCCTGCGTCCCTTCGCTCCCCCGGCGTTACCCGGCTTCACGGCTACTATGGACGCTCTGACTCCGGCTCGACTCAGTCCGTCGGGCCGGTCTCTCCACTTATCCCATGATCCCTTCCGATCGTTCCCGCTCCAACCACACCCACCCCGTCCTGTCTCCAGTGTTGGCAGTTCCTGGACCGTGACAGGCTCGCCGCTCGCGCGGCAGGCTTCGCCTTTGCCTAGCAGGCTCGCCCGGAGCACATGCCGAATCGAGTTCACTTGCGTTCGGGACCGATCTTCCGTCTCCGGCTGCTCCCCACCCCGCATTGCTGCGACGCAGTTGCCGTCGACCCGACAACGACAAACTCACTTCCGGCTCGTATTGCCTCACGTAATTATCTTACCGGATGCCTCACGTCAGATCTTACCGAGGCAGGGAGCGAAGCTCCCCACCAGTCCGGGTCCGAAGAAGATTCCAAAGAATCGGGGAGGAGGGGGGTGTGGGGGGAGCGAGGGGCGCAGCCCCTCCTCCCCCCACCTCGTAACTTACGAGCTACTGTTGCCGGAGCTTCGCGGCGCCGGCGCGGACACTTTCGCCGGTGAACTCGAGGATGGTGGCGTGGTGGACGAGTCGATCGACAGAGAGCGATCCTGCACACCGAAGACAAGTCGTCGGGCTGCCTGTTTGCGCCATGCTTGAAGACGCCGCTGTAGCGTGCGGATTTGGCCGGGCCGGTATCGGTCAGGATATCGCGATTGGAACTCGGTGAAGAGTTCGCGCCCGGTTTGATCGGGGTCGGTGTCGAGATGCAGGCACATTTCTGGCCAGTTCGCTTCGAAGGGATCGAGGCGGGTGCGGTAGGTGCGCGAGCGGCCGGAGCGACGATATTGCAACGGCCCGATGACGATTCCCCGCGCCGCGGCTCCCGTGCGCCAGATCTTGAGGAGGCGGAGCAAGGCGTTGCGTTGGCCGAGCGCGTAGCGGCCCGGATATTCCGTTCGCAGCTGATCCAGCAACTCGGATCCGTTGAGATTTGGGCGGACTTCGAGCCGTCGGGCAATGTCGGGCCAAATGGACCTAAACGCGTGCGGGCGATTAATGCGGCGAGCTATAGGCACCGCTGATGGCGAAACGCTGTCGGCCGTGACGACCGGTTGGATGGAGTGGCTGGGCTTTTGCGTCGGAGCCATTGGAACAGGTGGATCTGGCTGAACGATCGTCACGACTGGTGGTGATTGGTTGTCGATCGTGACCGCCGGCGGTGGCGCGACAATCTGGATGCGTCGCAGATAATGCGGAGGTCCCGACTCTCGGGAGTGCGTCGGCCTGATCTCGCCGGCGCGCCAGGCGCTCGACAAGCCGGCGAGGAAGTTGGCCAGGTTCACCTCGTTCGTGCTGGGCTCATAAGGTTGTCCGCCGCTGGCAAGCACCACCAAGTGGCTCTGCATCGCCCTGATCTCTTCGAGCAGTTGGAGCGGGTCTAATGCCTCGCAAACTTCTCGCAGTCGCGCTTTCATCGCCTCGGAGATTATTTCACAGCCGAGCAATCGCTCACAGGGTGTTTGTGGCGCATGATACCGTTTCGTCACCTGTGCTCCGGACCGTGTCTTCTCCGCCAGTTTGAAGGATGGTTGGAAAAAGTTTACGAAGAACCGCGACGCCGCGTAAAGACGCGCGAGCGCCTGTGCCGCGGCAATGCCTTCGAATCGCCGGTAGCCAATCATCCGGCGCACGACGGCGCCGTTCTTCTGTTCGATCCACGCCTGGTCATTTTTCCGATACGGGCGAGACCGGGTCAGTTCGATTCCGTGGCTAATGCAATATTCGATCAGGGTCTCGTTCACAAACTCGCTCCCGTTGTCGACGTCCAGCGCTCGCAACGGAAATGGAAGACTGACGCGCACTCGTTCCAAGGTTTCGGTCAGCAACGTCTTTTCTCGCACCACCAGCGGCGTGCATTCCGTCCAAGCGCTGGCGATGTCGGTTAGCACCAGACTGTGAACATAACTGCCGCGATTAACGTCACCGCAGTGGGCGACCAAATCCATCTCCATGCTGCCGGGCGGCGGCTCATGCCAATCGGCGAAAGTTCGAATCGGAATGCGTCTACGGATCTCTGGCACCACACGACGTGGCTTCTTTGCTCCCATCGCCGCTTTAGGCACCCGCAGAAAACGGTCGATCGTTGCGGCGCTCATCGCGAGGACCTTCGTTCGAATCGTCTCGTCGAGGCGAAGATGTCCATGCCGCTCCAACGACGGCAGCAGGATTCTCAACAACGGCTTCAGCCGCTTTCCGCAGACCCGATCGGACGCCTCCCACAACACGATCAATGTCTGCCGAGCCGCCTCGTCGTAGAGCCGTGGTCGATTGCGTCTCTGCGGCGGCTTCGGCCCCGATTCATCCCGGTTCAATATATCAATCGCGTATTTCGGGTGGTATCCGCTCACCGCGATAAACTCGCCCAACATTCGCTTTCTGTCCTTGCCCGTCGCCGACCGATAACGCTCCCGGACTGCTCGCGCCAACTCATCTCGTGCCGCCTTGGTGATTTTGGGTTCCATTGCCGCACGGTAAGATGCCCGGTGCGGCAACCAACGCTCTTTGGTAAGATTTCAGCCGAGGCAACGAGGTCCGCAGGTAAGATTCACCGTGAGGCAACGCGGGGGGTCGACTGCACCCCGGTCTCTGCCCCCGGGGCGGGACTGACTTTCACATCCTGAGTTCATGGTTTCATGGACGCACTAGGCCGCCAGCTTGCAGGCGCGGTTTGCGCGCGAACATGGCGCGAACCCCTGCGGACGCGAGGGTGGCCGCGGCGTGTATGTCACCAGTTCGGCCTTGCTGAGCAATCGGCGAAGAAGCACGAATTCATCGAATGAAGATCCTGCCCAATCGGGCCGCCACCGCACGACGCGGGCAGCTGTCGGTCTCGGGGCGGTTCATCCGCATTCAAAACCACTTCCTCGCTTGGCCCGCGTGGCTGTTCTGAACACCGGGCACGCAAACACAGAGCCTCTATGTCACGCACGATTGCATTCGATGTCTACGGAACGCTCATCGATACACACGGCATAGTCGAAGAACTCTCGAAGCATATCGGCGAAGCGGCGTCCGAGTTCTCGGGAACCTGGCGATCAAAACAGCTGGAGTATTCGTTTCGACGCGGTCTCATGCGGCGTTATGAGGACTTTCCCCGCTGCACGAGGGACGCTTTTCATTTCACCTGCTCGTCCATGCGGGTCTCGTTTACGCCGGTCGCCGAACAGAACGTTCTGGCAGCATACACGACCCTCCCGGCTTTCCCCGATGTGCCGGAAGGTTTGCGCCGCCTGAGCGCGTCGGAGGTTCGGCTGTTTGCCTTCTCGAATGGTCCTGCAGCTTCAGTGGACGCCCTGCTGGCGAACGCCGGCATCCGTGGTTTTTTCCGAGATATTGTGAGCGTCGACGAGATCAAGTCCTTCAAGCCGGACCCGGAGGTCTATCAGCACTTCCTGAAGAGATCCACAGCGGTCGCGGGTGAGACCTGGCTCGTTTCGAGCAATCCCTTTGATGTCATTGGCGCGCTCTCCTCCGGCCTGCGCGCCGCCTGGATCAAGCGCACACCCGACGCGGTTTTCGATCCGTGGGAAATGGAACCCACGCTTACGGTGAGCAGCCTTGTCGAATTCGCGCAGCGGCTGGGCTCTTTGTCGTAAAGCGATGAAGCTGGCAATGCAGTGGGAGGACGCCGCGAGCCGGCGAAAGCGCGGAGATTTCACGCCAAACGCACGTCGATGAGGAGGCAAAACGCGCGGCGCTGGACAAACTGCCGGACCTCCTCGCCGCTCCGTCCTCAAGACGCTCCGGTAGCTGAAGTTCAGTCGTGATCCCGCGATCCCTGTTACGCCTTCTGTTCGTCGCCGATGGGCGTCTGCGCCGAGGTAAGGAAGGTTTTCACCAATCGGCCGCGACCACAAACTGTCCTCGTCGAAACCGAATGTACCAATCGCGTTCTGGCACTTCCGGTTTCCGGTCCAACCATCGGGCGAGATTTTGGAGGTCAGCGATTTCAACTTCGCGCTCCCGTATTCGCTGAGCCAAGTGCTCCAGCAACGCTCGCAGTATGTCCTTACGCTGGACTTGGGGCATCGCCGTAGAAACCGCGGATAAGCTGATCCTTGAGACGCGCCGCCTCCTTGTCGGTTTTGGCTGCGACCATTTTGGCGGCGGTGGTGCCGAGTTCTTGCGGCGTCATCGGGCGAGCCTCAAGCACGAGGCGAAGCCCAAGCGCGTGCGCCGTCTTGTGCATCGTGCGCAGCGTAATCGAGGTGTTTTTGTCGTCCAGGACCCGGCGAATGGCCGTGCGACCGGTGCCGATCTCACGAGCGAGGGCACTGATGTTAACGTGGTCGCGCTCAATTTTGGTGCGCAGCGACTTCGCGAGTTGCCGCTTGATCACCAACAAGTCGCCCGACTTCGCCTTTGTCGCCATCATCGCCACCGTGGTCCATTTTTGAACCACGTCAAGGTTGGCGTCGATCAAACGAAAGAGCTGACGCGCGAAGGTTTCCATTGATCATCTGGATCTTCGAGTTGAAGCCTTCGGTGACCCGCTGATTCTCGTTTCATCGTGCGTTATCCTTCGCGCACTCGGTTTCGCGGCCGTTCAGGGTAAAAGCCCATGCTGTACCTTTACCCTGACGCACAGGTCCCGGCATCCGGACGCGCCCAGTTCAGCAAACAGGACGGGGGCGCACACAGGCAACCGACTGCGGCAACCCGGCGACTGGACGGACTGCTTAGAAAGGTAAAAGGTAAAGCATGACCCCTTTTGCTGACATCCACAGTCGATCGCCCACTTTACCGAGACTGGCGACGATGCAGCGATGAGAAACCACAGGAGGAGCCGCTCGAGGGAAGTTTTTGGGATTCTAGGCATAGTCTAACCCTAAACCTGGTGTCACACAGTTCGGAATTACGTGGCGTGCCCTGCGACTCAGTGGCAGAAACAGGGGCCCCAGCCTCAACTATGAGAATCCCCCTCGTTGTCTTCGTCCTGTGCCTTTCTGTGTGCGGTTGCACCGACCATAAGGCGGTCAAAACCGCCGCAGTCGAAGACCGCTACAAAATGTTTAACGGCGGGGTCGGTGGGAGCGAACTGGCATTCCTCTACGATACCCAGACCGGGCAGGTGTGGCGTTACTTTCGGAACAAGTCGGAACGGAGCCATCGAGAGCGAAGGCTTCATGAAGCTTCCCCGGCTTGAACGACCGCCAACGGGCAAGGCAAACCTCTCAGAGGAATTTGACCCGCCCGACACCAGCAAGGCTAAGTAACCGCTGTCCAAGTACTCCATGGAACCGAGTGACAAGAAAACACCGTCGCCGGAGCTTCAAAAGCTCATCGATGCCAGCCACCCCGATGTCAGGCAGTACCTCGCGGGACTCAATGCCGAGAATGCGAAGCTCCACAAAACCAATATCAAGCTTGAGGTAGAACTCACCTCACTGACCAACAGGAACAAGGGGCTGATGGAGGAGTGCCAGGACCTCAAGCGGCATGCCTCGCCGTTGAGTCACCTTTCCGTGAGAGAAAAGGCCCGGCGACTGATGGAAGCCATGGAGGCTGAAAACAAGAAGCCGTAGGAACGGCTCAACCCCCATGTCGAAGGAGCCGCTCCCAGTTTACTCCGTTCCATCGCCTCGCAGGTCGCCGAGCAAGCGCACCTTGCTTGTCGCTCTCGCCGCAGTGGCGGGGGCCGCATGGCTCTATATTGCCCACAACGGCGGTCAGCTTTCGACCGGGGATGCTCGGGTTTACTTCTCAGAACACGTCAAAATCGAAGCGAAGATGGCATGGGGGTTCGACTCAAAGTACGAGGAGCGACTTCGCCGGAATTGCGCGAAGCTAAATTTGGTCTACCCCGCAGGATTGCTCGACCCAAAGTACATGTCGCTGTTCTGCACCGGCACGATTAGGAACGACGGCCCGCGTCGCCTAACTAAACTGGGATTTCATTTCGTGTTGTTGGATGATATCGGGCGCACGATCGCCGAAGACGACTACCTCCATTTGACCGATGAAGGGCAGCCGACCTCAATGGAAGTGCTTGAGAAGCCGCTTCAGCCGGGCGAAACGGCGACATTCGAAAGCATGATCTATCCGAATGTCCCTAGCCGAGGGTGGGCAGGGAAGTGGCGCATCGAGGTGAACGACGTTCAAGTGACAGCGTACTAGTCCACCCCCAATGCAGCGGTTCGCGCCGCTCCCCGTTATTTCTGTGGCCGCGGTGGCGGTGGCGGTGGATTCCTGGCCATTGGCGCTCCGTGCGTCGTGAGACGACCAGGACTTGATGGTGGCGGTGGCAGTATCGGTGACTCTGGGTGCTTGTCCCGGAGGTTCTGAATTCCCAATTTTGCAGCGGCGAAATCCTTTTTGGCATACGCCGCCGTAACTTGTGCGGTGACTCTATCAGCGCCGTACCTCAGCTCATCCAGTTGCTTTTTTTAGCGTCGCATTCTCCGACTGCAATTTGTCGTAGTCGGCTTGCGAGACGCCGCACCCAGAGAGAAACAGAACCGCAAGGATTAGTGAGATGCGAGTTTTCATGAAGATCAGCTAGAGTTGGCGCATATCGACTACCGTTCAGGCCCGTGCGGCACAAGCCCTTCCAGAGGCACGCAGCGACCCGTCGCGCCGCTCCCGTTTCTGATAAACCGCAGCGGCAGCAGCCATGGTACCCGATTTCGGACGCATTGATTCGAACAAGCAAACGTACTCGCTGAGCGCTTGGTGCCATTGTCCGACAGCCCCGAACATTGGCGAACAACGCAGCACTTTGTGTAACCCCGTGTGTAACTTGAACCGCTTGCCGAAAGATGTCGCATCTCTAGCCGCTGCGATCCAGCGACTAGAGAAATTGGTGCCCAAGGGGGGACTCGAACCCCCATGCGGTTAAGCACAGGCTTCTGAGACCTGCGTGTCTACCAGTTCCACCACCTGGGCGTAGCGGGAGGGGCAAAAGATACGCCCCGCGCGCCCGGGGCAAGAAAATAGATTCCCCTCGCCGGACCGCCGAAGCAGACTCCCACCGCCTGTGAAGAAAGACGCCGTCCTCGCCCAGTTTCGCACGGAGCGTGTCATCGCCCTCGGGCCGGCGCTGCCCGCGGTGACGCTGATCGGTTGCGCCCGCGCCCTCGCCGCCGGCGGCGTGAACAGCATGGAGATCGCCATGACCACGCCCGCCGCCGTCGAAATCATCCGGCGCGCGGCGGCGGAGCTGCCGGAATTTCGCTTCGGCCTCGGCACCGTGCTCGACGTCGAAACGGCCCGGCAGGCGATCCTCGCCGGCGCCAGCTTCATCGTCACTCCCACGCTGCGCCCGGACGTCATCACGCTGTGCCGCCGGTTCAACGTTCTGGTGCTCAGCGGCGCATCCACCGTCGACGCCGTCGCGACCGGCCGGCGCGCCGGGGCCGACGCAGCGAAGGTTTTCCCGGGCGAGCTCTTCGGACCCGCCCACGTCCGTTCGCTGAAGGCCGCCTTGCCGGACGTGCCGATGATCCCGATCGGCGGCGTCACGCCGCACACCATCGTGGAATTCCTGCGGGCCGGCGCGCTGGCGGTGATGGCGGGCGATGCGCTGCTCGATCCGGTTCTGATCGCACGGCAGGACTGGGACGGTCTGACCGCGCGCGCCGCGTCGTTCCGCACCGCGGCGGACTCGACCCCCATCGCACCGACGCCGGTCGCGACCTGAGCGATCCGGGCTCCGCCGGGCGCGCCGCGCGCCGGACCTGACGCCCGACGGTCACGGAATTCCATCCCGCTGATCCGCCTGTGTCTTGCACAGCGCACGATGGTGGCGGCCGTTCCCGGGGCAAATTGCATGACCGCTGCACCTTCGCAAACCGGCCGATTCGGGCCCCGCAATTTTAAGCGGCGTCGCGCCAGTTTGTTGCCGGACGCGCGGTGTCGCTGGCATCCGCCAAGCAAGGTCAATCGAGTCAGTTCGCATCGTCACCGACCCCACAAACAACCTCAACCAGGTCACGCCATGCTCCGCTGGATCATCACGTTTCTCATCATCGCCCTGATCGCCGGCATCTTTGGTTTCACGGGCGTCGCCGGCGCTGCCACCGACATCGCCCGGATTCTGTTCTACATCTTCCTGGTGCTCCTCCTGGTCGCGATCATCGCCGGCCTGTTCCGGGGATCGCCGCCCGCACCCTGAACGACGGCGCAGCCGCGCACGGTCCCATCGGCGCCATTTTCGCGCCACCGTTCGCGTTGCCGCCGTCAACCTGAAGCTTTGCCTATGAAAACCACCACTACGCCCATCCTGAAGACCAGCGGTATCGTTTTTGCGAGCGCACTCGCGCTGCTGGCCGCCTGTTCGAAAGCGAACAATTCGCGCACGGGTTCCTCCGCCTCGACTCCCGCCAGCCCGAGCAGCAATACCAGCTCCACGGCAAGCACCACGACGCCCGCCAACACGCCCCAGACCGTCTCTTGGGACCAGCTCAAGGACTACTCGTACGCGCAGCGGAGCGAACTCGCCACCAAGGCGGACAACTTCGCCGCCCAGCTCGACCGGGACACCTCGCACGTGAAGGGCGACGCCTCGAAGCAGCTCGCGCAGGCCCGTGACGACCTCCGGAACGCGGCCGCGGAAATCAACAACTCCACCGCCGACAATTGGAACGCCACGAAGGAGCGCGTCGCTCACGCCTGGCAGGAGGCAGAATCCGCGTACCACAACGCCGCGGAGTGACTCCGGTTCGGTCGCGAATCGGGTCCGCACCCGCCTGACCTTCGGACAGATCAGCCGGCCGGCGTCTCCTTGGATCCAGGGTAATTCACGCTGCGAGGCGTGGATTGCCTGGTGGTGAACGTTCGCCGCCGGCTTGCCGCGCCGCTGCCGGTCGCGCGACGCTGTTCGCGTCGGTCAGTAGTGCGGCGGCCGCTCGTCGGAAGGTTCGGAACCGCCGGACGCGCCACCAGTCCCGCCGCCCTCGAGCCGGCCGACCAGCAGCTTTACCTCCCGGCGCAGCCGGGCCAGGGTCTCCGTCAACTCGAGCATGACCTTGTCCTGCTCGGTCACGTGGTGCTCGAGAAACGCGATCTTCTCCTCCAGCCGCCGGATTGCCTCGTTCACGATGACCTGCGGTTCGCGGACGCCGTCGGCTTCGCGGCGCTGCGCAGCCGATCCAGCTCGGGAATCACGATCCGGTTGTAGCAATCCGGGCACACGGAGTGGCTGAATTCACTCCCCGTCCGCTCGTTGATATAACCTTCGATCTGCTGCCAGTAATTGTGGTCGTCGCGGATCTTCTTGCAGTAGCTGCAAATTGGAAGGAGCTGCTCGAGCTGGCGAACCTGCCGCGTGTAGCGCAGGATCCGCTCGGCCACCCGCAGGCGGGTCCAGAGTTCGAGCAGGTCGAGCGGCTTGGTCAGGAAATCATCGACCCCCGCCTCCGCCGCCGCGCGCCGGTTCTCCTCCGTCGCATCGCTGCTCGTGAGCAGGATGAAATAGACGTATTCGCCGCCCACCCGCCCGCGAACGTGCTGGCAAAGGTCGAGCCCGTCCGATTCCGGCATCACCCAGTCGCTCACAACCACGCGCACCGGCTCCTTCTCGAGCAGTTCCCAGGCTTCGCGTCCGTCCGCTGCCTCGACGACCTCATGCCCGAGCCGGCGCAGCCCCTGCCGGAGAACGGCTCGCGCCACAGGATCGTCTTCAACGGCCAGAATCTTCACGGGGTGACTCGTTTTTGCGATCAATTGCCCGGCCACGCAACCGGGAAAACAGTCCAGCGGCGTCCCGTCCCCGCCCGGCCGTCAGGACGCGCCGCGAGTGACCCGGGCGAGAACCGACAGCAGATCGGGCCACAGAAACGGTTTTTCCACGACCTCGGCGGCACCGGCCGCCCGGCTGCGCCGCACGATGTCGTCGCTCAGGTCCAGCGTCATCATTACGATCTTCACGCCGGCCAGCCGGGGATCGCGGCGCAGTTCCTCGCAGGCGTGGATTCCCGTGAGTTGCGGCAGTCCGACATCGAGCAGAATCACGTCGACATGAACCGCCCCGGCCAGCGCCTGCGCTGCGGGCAGGTCCTCCGCCGTCACCGCGTCGTGCCCGAATTTCGGCAGGCAGTATTCCATCGCCTCCCGGAATGGCGGGTATTCGTCCACGACGAGCACGCAGGCCACCGTCATCCGCCTCCCGCGCGGTTTTTTCGCCGGCGACGCCGCAGGAGGTCGCGCAGCTCGCGCCGCACTTCCCGGCACGCTTTCCGTCCCGCGCCTGAAGCCTCCATCCGCTCGAGCTCGCCGCAAATCGAGATCAAACCCGCCAGGATCCGTTTCCGCTGCCGGCGGGTTTCGGCGGAGTGCTTTCGGTCGATCGCCCGGCTGGAGCCCATGTGCACATGTTTTGTAGTCGCCTACGTATTGTCAACCGTTGGCCGGAATCGGCACGGCGCGTTGACATTTTTCCCACCGCTTCAGCTACTGGCAGCCTGTGGATTACACCCAGCTATTCCGGAAGCTGCGCGAGGCGCGGGGCCTGAAACTGGAAGACCTCGCCCGTCTCGCCCGGGTGCACCGCAACACCGTCGTCAACATCGAGTCGGGCCGGCCGGTGCGCTTCAAGACGATCGCGACGCTGATGCGCAAGATGGGATACGAGGCGGATTCTCCTGAACTCCGCGGTGTCGCCCTGCTCTGGCTCGAGGCGGTGAGCGGAGTGTCGTTCTCCCGGCCGGAGACCGCCGCTGCCGCCGTGAAGACGATCTCGGCGCTTCGCACCGCCTCGCGCGAACGCGCCAGCGCCCTGCAGCAGGCGATTGCCGATGCGAACCTTTCGCCCGAGCAGATCGATTTGCTGATCCAGGCGGCGCGCCGGCCCGGATTCCTGTCGATTCTGGCGACGGTCCGCGACCTGGCCGCGGAACTCGGCCAGGAACGCCCCGGGTCGGACCTGCGCGCGGCCGAGCCGAAGTCACCCTACGGAAAGAAGTGACGCGCTCGGTGGCGCGACGTCAGCGGGCGAGGACTTCCCGGAGCTCCTCCGGCGTCTCCACGGGAGCGTGACAGGCGAAGTTGTCGCACACGTAGGCCAGCGTCCGGCCTTCGCGGCAGCGCATGCCGGCAAGCCAGGGCGCCCGCGCCGCGAGCCACTGCTGCGCTGCGCCGCCATCGACGGCAAGGATCGTGGCGCGCCGGCGAAGCCGTTCGTGGAGCACCGCCGTGAGCGCTTCGAAGCTCTCGCTGCCGGGAGTGCCAGCCAGCACCACCTGCGTCGGCTCCTCGAGCGCAAGTTCCAGGGCGCACAGCATCTGCGGCAAGGCGTGCGGTGATTCACTCCACTGTCGCCGGAAAGCCTCCAGACAGCGGAGCCCGCGGGCGTGAAAATCCGTTTCCCCACCGTGGCCGAACAGGGCGCCCAGCCGGAGCAGGTTCAGCGCCGCGACCGAACTCGCGGCCGGCTCGGCTCCGTCGTAATCTTCCTTCAGTCGGAGAACGAGTGTCGGGTCTCCGGCCGGCGCGCTGAAATACCCTCCGGCCGCCTGGTCCCAGAAGCGCTCGTCCATCGTGCGCTGCAAACCGACCGCCCACTCCAACCAACGCACGTCGAAGCCCGCCTCGTAGAGATCGAGCAGCGCCTGGATCAGGCAGGCGTAGTCTTCGGCGAATCCCTCGACGGCGCTCCGCTTCCCGCGCCAGCTGCGAAAGAGGATTCCCCGCTGCTCGTCGTACAACTCGCGGCGGACAAACTCCGCCGCCCGCACCGCCGCCGCGAGATAGGATCCGACCGGCTGCGCGCCGGAGTTCGCCGGCGGATTCGTGCCCGTCGCGTCTTCGCCACCCGGCTCCGCGGCGTGACGGTCCGGGTCGCCGCGGCCCAGGACCTGATGCGCTTTGGCGAGCGCCGAGATCATCAGCCCGTTCCAGGCGGTGATGATCTTGTCGTCGCGCAACGGCCGTGGCCGCCGCGCCCGGATTTCCCGAAGCCGTTCCAACGATGACTGGAGTCGCCGGCCCGCCGCCTCGACATCGAGGCCGAAGGCACGCGCGGTCTCCGTCAGCGGCTGTCGCTGAACGAGAATGTTCCGGGCCGCCATTTCGTGATGCGGGTCCAGCGCTTCCGGGACGTTGCCGTTTTCGGCAACTCCGAAATGCGCCTCGAACATCCGCGCGTCCGCTCCCAGCGCGGCCGTGATTTCCGCGTGCCTCCACACATAAAACGCCCCCTCCGCATGCGGCGGGTGGCCGCCGGTCGCTGACGGCGCGTGGCCGGCGGCGCCCGCGGGCTCGGCGATGGCGCTGTCCGCGTCCTCGGCCGAATGGAACCCGCCTTCGGGCGCGACGAGATCCCGCAGCACGTACGCGATCACATCCCGTGCCGCCCACGCATAACGCTCGTCGCCCGTCGCCTGCCTCGCCTCGAGCAGGTTCGTCGCGATCTGCGCCTGATCGTACAGCATCTTTTCGAAGTGTGGAACGAACCAGGCATCGTCGACCGAGTAGCGGTGAAACCCGCCACCCACGTGATCATGAATGCCACCCTGCACCATCCCGCGGCAGGTGGCGGTCGCGAGGTTGACCGCGGTCGCACCGGCCGCGCTGGAAATGCCCTGCCACGCTGCGATGCGAAACAGAAGATTCAGGTTGCTCGCGCGCGGAAACTTCGGCGCGCCGCCGAATCCCCCGTGCTCCGGGTCGAACGTCTCCTCGAGGTGCGCGAAGCATTTCTGCAGCGCCGCCGCTCCCACCTGGAGCAGCGGCGGAGTCTGTTCGCCACCGGCCGCCACCGCCGGTTTTCCGGGAGCGCCGCCGCTGACTTGCCCGCTGCTGTCGCTCGTCTGCGTCGACGCGGTGTTCGTCTCCGCCGGCTCGTGGCCGTAGTGTTCGCGCAACGCCGCGATCACTCGCTCCGCTTCGGCGACGAGTTTTTCGCGGTCGTTGGCCCAACCCTGCGCAATTGCCCGCAGGATTGAATCCAGCCCGGCGCGCCCGCCGTGATCGTCGGGCGGAAAGTACGTCCCGCCATAGAACGGTTTCAACGCCGGCGTGAGCCAGACGCTCAACGGCCAGCCGCCGCGGCCGGTCATCGCCTGGACGTAGGTCATGTAGATCTTGTCGACGTCCGGTCGCTCCTCGCGGTCGACCTTGATTGCGACGAAGGACCGGTTCAGCAAGGCGGCGATGGCCGCGCTCTCGAACGACTCGCGCGCCATCACGTGACACCAATGGCAGGTCGCGTAGCCGATGCTCAGGAAGATCGGTTTGTTCTCCTCGCGGGCCCGCGCGAACGCCGCCTCGCCCCACGGCATCCAGTCGACCGGATTGTCCGCATGCTGCCGCAGGTACGGTGAAGTTTCTCCGGCCAGCGCGTTCGGCATGTTCAGTACGCGATCGTGACGGCGTGCCCCCGGCGTTGCGCTTCGGCGAGCAGTCTGGAGCCGACATTTCCCGTGGCGCCGATCCGTGCGAATTTCATGAGGCTGATTTCGTCGATGGTTGTCGCGTCCCGTGGACGACCGGAGCCGCAGACCATGATCGATATTCCGCGGTTCGCAAAATGCCGCCGCGAGTGGCGCCGGTTTCCAGGCGGCAACCGCGCACCCCGGGAGAGGCGTCCCGCCATCTTGTGGATCGGTGGAGGGACGACCTCCGTGTCGTCCGCGACCATCGGGCGCGTTTCGCGGACCGGACGGAGCCGGTCCCTCCATTCTCTACCCTCGTCGTACGCGATCATTCCCGGATTCGGTGGAGCAATGGTTTTCGCAACCGCTGGAGGGCCGGTCCGCCCATTCTCTGCCGCCATCTTGAATGCAGCGCGAGCGACCGATGCAGCTTGCGCCGCCGGTTCAATTTACGGGCAATGACTGCCCGCCATGCTCGCGTCCTTCCTTGCCGCGCTGTTCTTCGCGCTCAACGCGACATGCGCAAATCACAGCATCCGCACCGCCGGTCCGCTTCGCGCGAACCTCGGGCGGCTCTGCATTGCGGTCGTCGTGCTGGGCTTGTTCGCGCACACGGTCGGGCAAGGATTCGCCAGCGCGAGCGTGGGCTGGTTTCTGTTGAGCGGCGTGATCGGCATGGGATTCGGCGATCTCGGCGGCTACGGCGCGCTGCCGCTGCTGGGCTCGCGATTGACCGTGCTGATGACGCAGTGCCTGGCGGCTCCCATCGCCGCGTTCGGCGAGTGGCTCTGGCTCGGCACCCGGCTGACGTTTGCGCAGATCGGCTGGGGCGCGCTGATCCTGGCCGGCGTCGCGCTCGCCCTCATGCCGACCCGGAAATCGCCGCCGCGCGTGCGGGTGAAGCCGGCCGGTTTTCTCCTCGGCCTCGTCGCCGCCGCGGGCCAGGGGCTCGGCGCGCTGGTCAGCCGCAAAGGCGTGGAGGTCGCCGCCGCCGCCGGGGAGGCCACGCACCATCCCGCGTTCGGCATGACAGCCGCGTACTACCGGATCCTCGCCGGGCTCGTGTTCATCGTCCTCTGGTTCGTCGTGCTTCGCCGGCTCGGACGCATTCCGCCCGCGCCTCCGCCGGGTTCGGCCGCCGATCGTCGGCGCGGCCGATTCTGGATGCTGGCCAACGGACTCGCGGGACCGGTCGCCGGCGTCGGGTGCTATCAATGGGCGCTCGCCACCACCCCGAGCGGAATCGTGCTGCCGATCGCGGCCACCACGCCGCTGCTTTCGATTCCGATCGCCTATTGGCTGGAAGGTGACCGCCCGACCCGCCGGTCGATCGCCGGCGGGCTCGTGGCCGTCGCCGGCTGCATCGCCCTCACGCTCTCGCGCTGACCTGCGGGCGCTTCGGCAAACCCAACCAGAAACCTCCGACATGGGCTTTCTTGGTCGTCGACGCCGTCTCGTTTCGCTGGGGCCGCGACGCCCTCGTCGCGGTGTCTCTTCGTTTCCCTTGTTCCCTTCTGTGAAACGGATCGAACGCCAGACCCAGGCAGCCGTGGCGCACGCCGTTTGTTCGTAATGCGAACAAAAGCCGCCGCCGCGCGTTACGGCCGTCGAGGCGGTGGCGCCCGCGGTTTGTTCGTAATACGAACAAACACTGGAGTTTGGCCCGAAGGTTTAGTTCGTGGAAGGCGGAGCGGGTGGGCTCACGCAGCGGAGAGCATCGCGTGGGGAAGACTGGGGACGGGTTTCTGGGTGGTGAGGTCCCGGGGCAGCGGAGACGTGAAGTGGGAGAAACTCGACGCGGCGAGCTGCGGGGCCCACAGTTCGCAGCGCAGCGCCCGCAGGAGATCGCCCGTCGAGAGCGGGAAGGTGCCGGGGTTGCGCGGGGCGTGGCGCCATTTCGGAGGCTGCAAGTGCGGGGGCGTTTCGCCGCGGTCGCTCAGCGTCAGCGCCGCGATCCACAGCAGGGCATAGGTGGCGACGGTCACGGCCGGTTGAAGGCGGTTGGATGCCGGATCGCGCACCTGCGCTTCACCGGTGCCGAGCAGTGTCTTCTCGTCGCGGAAGTTCACTTCGATGCCCCAGCGCCACAGATACTGCTGAATGAGTTCTTCCAGGGGCTTGTCCGGATCGGTGCAGATGAGGAAGGCGGGCCGCCGATAGAGCAGTCGTGAACCTTGGCGTAATCGGTAACCAAGCGGGGCGATGACCACGACGCGCAGGGGGCAATCCGGGCCGCTTTTGCGCCATAAAGCCGGCGAGAGGCTCTTGACTCTAAAACCGTGGCGCTGCCCGGCGGCAAACGCCTCGATGATTTGCCAGGGCACGGTCTCATCGATGCGCAATTCCTCGGGGGCGGGGAGCGGCCCGCCGTAGGAGGCCGGCCGGCCGGTGGCCGGGGGCGGACCAGGCAACGCGTGCAACACGGCGTCTTTGCGGATTCGTCCGATATAGACGGTGTTTTGGGGCAGGCCCTTGAGGATGTCGGCGTTGGTGTAGCTGCCATCGCCGGCCACCACGAGCTTGCGCGCGGGGGGCAAGCTCTGGCGCAAGTGTTCGATGCGGGCCAGCGCCACGGTATTGAGGCGCTGTTGTTTTTGTTTTTCTTTATACTGCTGGTGCTCGGCGGCGGAAGCACGCTGCGAGGGTTTGGGTGGAGTGGGCGCATGGGTGAAGTCCACTGGGATTCATGCGCGCCTGGCCGTCAGGGCCGGGCCAGGCGGCGGTCAGCTGCACGAAGCGCTGGCCACGCACCAGGTTGGTCTGGAAAGCCGGGCCGAGCGGATCGCGTTTCCACCCGACCCCGTCGATCTTCGTGCCGGTTTTGCGCACGAGGGTGTCGTCGATCGCGGTCACCAGCGCGGCGTCCGGCGGCAGGTGCGAGTGGACTTCGCTCAGCGCGTGCCGGAACAGCAGCGTCGGATCGACGCGCTCCCGCGAGTACAACCGGTAATCGGCGGTCCAGTCCCGATGAGCGCGTCCGCACAGGCAGATGAGGTTGGTGAGGGTACCGCGGCACGGAGACACCAGCATGGCGAGCATGTGCTCGTAGAGCCGGTGGGCGCACTCGGGGGCCGCACACGCCTCGCTCGTCGCGGTGGCCAGCAGTTCATGCAGCCATGGCATCAATCGCTGCGGAGTTTTTTTTTCACGTCCACCGCATCGGGCGGCACGACCGTGCGGGCGAGAATCAGGTGCTTTTTGTCGGCGATGGTCCACTCGACGACTTCGCCCTTGGTGAACTGCATCGCCTGAGCGATCGGCGCGGGGAAGTTGATGTAAAACTGCTCGCTGTCCTTGCGCTCGATGAGCTGAACCTTGGTCGGATAACCCATGCTTGACATCTAGCCATATAACTAGATTACAGTCCAGCTGAAAATGACCCCTCGAAAACTGCTCCGTTCAGCTCACACAGCCGAAATCTAGTCACGGGCCAAACTTCAGGGTTTGTTCGTAATACGAACAAACAAAGACAGAACCGCTTTCGCCAGAACGCAGTCGACGTCCGGCCTCCCGGACGTCGCCCCCTATCATCACTCGTCGGCGGGCAGCCCCGTGTCAGTTGTC
This sequence comes from uncultured Verrucomicrobiae bacterium, assembly GCA_963705935.1. Classification (GTDB taxonomy): domain Bacteria; phylum Verrucomicrobiota; class Verrucomicrobiia; order Opitutales; family Opitutaceae; genus Opitutus. The sequence goes on from OY970130.1 coordinate 3,733,241, forward strand.
TGCGGGGGGGCCCCGTGTCACTTGTTGGCGGGCAGGCCCCGGAAGCGGGCGTTCCGCTGGAGCCGCGACGCCCTCGTCGCGGGATCGGGCGCGGGGCGACGTCTGGCGGGCCGCGCCGGACGAGCGACGGAGTGGAAAACGCGGGCATTCCCACTCGCGGCATTGACGTGCCGCACCGGCTCCGGTGTGTTGGGCGGTTTCGATGCTGACGATCGCCGATATTTCGAAGTCCTACGGCACCCGCACGCTGTTCAGCGAGGTGTCGCTGTTCATCGCGCGCACCGACCGGCTCGGACTCGTCGGCCCGAACGGCGCCGGCAAGACCACGCTGTTCAACCTGATCCTCGGCGCGGAGAAACCGGATGCCGGCACGATCGAGTGGGAGCGCGGCGCGGACTTCGGCTTTCTTCCGCAGGAAAGCGCCCCGGCCGGGGACGAGACCATCCTGGAAATGGCCACCGGCGGCCGGAAACTCGAGCCCGACGAGCACGACGACGACATCGACTACACCCTCGAACCGCGCGCCCGCAAGATTCTCGCCGGCCTGGGCTTCAAGGAAGGCGACGCCGACAAGCTCGCGAAAACGTTTTCCGGCGGGTGGGTGATGCGGGCGCATCTCGCCCGGCTGCTGGTCGCCGAGCCCTCCCTGCTGTTGCTCGACGAGCCGACCAACCACCTCGATCTCGAGGCCCTGCTCTGGTTTCAGGACTACCTCACCCGCTACCCCGGCGGACTCGTGGTGATCTCGCACGACCGTGCCTTCCTCAACGCACTCTGCACGGGGATGCTCGAGCTGCGCGCCGGAACGCTGCACTACTACCACGGCAACTACGATTCCTTCGTGCTCGAGAAGGAGCAGCGGAAGGCGCAGCAGGCGGCACTCTTCAAGAATCAGCAGCGTGAGATCGCGCACTTGCAAAAGTTCGTCGACCGGTTCGGCGCCAAGGCTTCGCTGGCCAGCCGCGCCAAGTCCAAGGAGAAGCAGATCGAACGCCTGCAGGATGCGGCGGTCGAGGAGCCGCAGGAGGAGCTGAAGCGGATCCATTTCAAGTTTCCCCAGCCGCCACGCTCCGGCCTCAAAGTCATCGAGCTGAAACGCGTCCAGCAGGCATACGGCGACCACGTCGTCTACCGCGACCTGAATTTCCTCGCCGAACGCGGCCAGCGCATCGTGCTCGTCGGTCCGAACGGCGCGGGGAAATCGACGCTGCTCAAGATTCTCGCGGACGTGATTCCGATCCAGGGCGGCAGCCGCGAGCCCGGCAGCAACGTCGTCACCGGCTATTTCGCCCAGAACCGCCTCGATAATCTCCGGCCGGAGCTGACGGTGTTCGAGAACGTGATGGAGCTCCGGACGAACGAGAACCAGCTGACGGAACAACAGGCCCGCGCGATCCTGGGCGCTTTCCTCTTCCGCAAGGACGACGTGCACAAACCGATCGGCGTGCTCTCGGGCGGTGAAAAGTCCCGGCTCGCGCTCGCCCGGCTGCTCGTCAAGCCGCCCAATCTGCTGCTGATGGACGAACCCACGACGCATCTCGACATCGCGTCGATCGACGCGCTGATCGGCGCCCTGAAGAACTACGACGGCACGCTGATCTTCATCAGCCACGACGTGCACTTCATCCGGCAGCTCGCCCAAAACGTCCTGCACGTGCACAGCGGCCGGCTGACGCCCTACGCCGGCAACTACGACTACTACCTGGAAAAGTCGCGGGCGACCGACGCGCGAGCCGCGCTGACCGCGAGCTTCACCGACGCCCGCCCCCCGCAGAGCTCCGCGCGGAACCTCGCCCCGGCGTCGGGGACCGAACGCGCCGCCGGCGCCGCGCCGTCGCGCACGAAGAAACACTCGCCCAACGAGATTCGGAAATTTCGCGAAAAGGTCGGCCAGCTGGAGAAGGCCGTCGTGGACCTCGAGTCACGGCAGGCCGACATCACCGCGGCGCTGGAATCGCCGGACACCTACGCCGACAAGGGAAAATTTCATCATCTCAACCGCGAACTGACCGTGATCGTCGACCAGATCGCGACGGCCACCGCGGAGTGGGAAGAAGCCGCGACCAAGCTGCTCGAGATGGAAAAGTAGCGCCGGGGTGGCGGACAGTGTCGTGATCCGCCCCGTGGAGGGACGACCTCCGTGTCGTCCGCGAATATCGTTCGTCGTTCGCCGACCAAAGGGTGGAGGGACGACCTCCGTGTCGTCCGCGCATGTCGCTCGTCGTTCGCGGACCGGCCGGAGCCGGTCCCTCCATTTCCGAACCGACGGTGCGACCCGCGTGATCCGACCGGTGGAGGGACGACCTCCGTGTCGTCCGCGCAGGTCGCTCGTCGTTCGCGGACCGGCCGGAGCCGGTCCCTCCATTTCCGAACCGGCGGCGCGATCGCGTGATCCGACCGGTGGAGGGACGACCTCCGTGTCGTCCGCGCAAATCCAGCGACCTTCGCTGACCGAATTCACCGTTCGCAGATCGGGCCTGTCGTTCGCAGACCGCGACCTGCGTGTTGCTTCAGAGCTTCAGCGATCATGCCAACGGAGCACGTTCAACTCTCCCTGATATTTCCAGTCCGCGGCCGAGGCAACCAAACCGGCACGCACAGGGTTGTTCTCAACATACAGCCACTTCCCATGGTAGCTGTCCGACTCGCGCAGCTGCGTGTCCCAGAAATCCCGCTGCCAAAGTTTCCCTTCCGAGATCGCGGGCCAACGCCTGGCGGCATCTGATTTCCAAAAGCTCACCCACCGAGCCAAGGACTCCGGCGGAAACTGTGCTGGCGAACAGAACAGGTGCACGTGGTTCGGCATGATCACGTACCGGCCAACCGAAAACCAGGTTGCTTTGCGCCAGGCGGAAATGAGCACCCCGTGACCGGCATCGCTCGCCAGCACCGGTCGCCGGCGATCTGTGCAGACGGTGACGAAATAGATGGTGGCGCGATTGTGCGTTTCGGTCGCGGGAAAGTGAGCCGGTCGGGCTCGGATCGGAATCGGACTGTCGGCAGCCATGGCCAATTTCCGGACGGCACGGAGGCCGTCCCTCCATTGCCTGCCGCAATTTCGAACGCAGAGCGAGAGATTGCTCCTGCGCCCGAATTCTCGCGGACCGGACGGAGCCGGTCCCTCCATTTCCGAACCGACGGTGCGACCCGCGTGATCCGACCGGTGGAAGGACGACCTCCGTGTCGTCCGCGCAGGTCGCTCATCGTTCGCGGACCGGACGGAGCCGGTCCTCCACTCCAAGACCGTCCGTGCATTCTCCGCGCCCGGCACGCTTGCCTCGCGAAGCCCCGTTCCACCCGCGCTCCCGCGAGCGCGGCCCCGGCATGAATCCGCCTCTACAGAATCTCGTCGATCAGGTTGCCCGGTAACCGTCGCTCGTCGCCGACGACGATGGCCTGCGCCAGCATCGCCTTCGCCTCGGCGGCGGCGCGTTCGTCGTTCGCGTGCACGACGCAGAGCGGGCCGCCGCGCTCGACGGTCTCGCCGATCTTCACCAGCTGACTGATCCCGACCGCCGGATCGACTTTGTCCTCCGCCTTCGCACGGCCGGCGCCGAGTCGGAGCGCGGCCAGCGCGACGCCCATCGCATCCACGTCCTGCACGTGGCCTGCTTTCGCTGCGACGAGGCACTCTTCCAGGCGCGCTGCGGGCAGCCGCTGCGGGCGGTCGATGACGGCGGCGTCCCCACCCTGTGCCGATACCATCGCGCGGAATTTCTCCAACGCAGCGCCACTCGCGACCGCCGCTTCCAGCCGCGCGCGGGCTTCGCCGGTCGAGCGCGCGGCTTTCGCGAGGACCAGCATCTGCTCCCCGAGCGCATACGTGACCTCCATCGTATCCGCCGGGCCATGTCCGCGGAGACACTCGATCGACTCGCGCACTTCCAGCGCGTTGCCGACGGTGCGGCCGAGCGGCTGGTCCATCGCGGTCATCACCGCCCGCGTCGGCTTGCCCATCACCGTGGCGACCTTGACCAGCGCTTCCGCCAGCCGCCGCGCATCCCCCTTCTGCTTCATGAACGCGCCGCGGCCGAACTTCACGTCGAGCACCAGCACGTCGATGCCCTCCGCGAGCTTTTTCGCGAGGATGCTCCCGCAAATCAGGGGAATGCTTTCGACCGTGCCGGTCACGTCGCGAAGCGCGTACAGCTTCTTGTCGGACGGCGCGAGTTCCGCCGTCTGGCCGATCAGGCACAGCCCGATCCTCTCGAGCTGGGCGCGGTACGCGGACATCGAGAGGTCGACGCGAAACCCCGGGATCGCCTCGAGCTTGTCGAGTGTTCCCCCGGTGTGGCCCAGCCCGCGACCACTGATCATCGGGACCGCGACGCCGCACGCCGCCACCATCGGCGCGAGGTGCAGCGAGACCTTGTCGCCCACGCCGCCCGTCGAATGCTTGTCCGCCTTCGGGAGGCGCACGTTCGAGAGGTCCGCCACGACCCCCGAGTTCATCATCGCCTCGGTGTACCACGCGGTCTCCTCGTCCGACATGCCGCGGAGAAACAGCGCCATCAGCAGCGCGGACAGCTGGTAATCCGCCCAACTCCCGTCCGTGGCGCCGCGCACGAACGCGGCGATCTCGTCGCGGCTCAAGGCGTGGCCGTCCCGCTTCCGGGCGATGACATGCTGGGGGAAAAGCATTCCGCTCATGCCGCCATCCAACACGCCGCCGGGGGCGACGCAACGCGCGGTTTGCCGCCCCCACCTGCGCCGGCTTTCGCCCAGCCCTCCGCCCGCGTTCTTGCGCCGGCGGCGAACCAGCTCCGCGCCATTCGCAGGAATGCCGGCGTGCCGGCGGGCCTCCCCCTGCTCCTCCCTGCTCCAGTCCGGCGGAGAAATGCCCGCGGCCTACGGCGCCGCCGGACCGAGGTAACGAACGATGTCGGGAATCTCGCGGACCCGGCGGCCACCGCTGTGACGGGCGAAGTAAGGATCCTCGACGACCTTCGCCTCGATCTCCTCGTCCTCCTTGGTCTCGTCGTCCTCGTCGACCTCCTCGCCCTCCGCATTGGTCAGCACCCAATCCTGTTCCTCGTCGAACACCTGCGAAATTCGGCGGGCCTGCGGTTCGAGCACCAGCACGGGATTCTTCACGTGGTCCTGCTTCAGCATCTCGAACAGCGCCGGCATGAACTGCTTTTTGAAATGCGTCTGGAAATCGCTGATCCATTTGTTGCCGACCCCTTCGCGTCGCGCGAGCAGCACGACATCGGCGAAGTGGACGCACGCCTCGTACCACGCGACCAGCGGCGGATTCTTTTCGGCGAGCTGGCAGTCGACAACGCACAGCACCCGGGCGAGCTCCGCGCCCTGCGCCTCCAGCCATGGCTTGAACGCCTCGACCTGGTCCACCGGGTTCGCCCGGCCGTCCGTGACGAAGAACACGTGCGTGACCCCGCCCGGCACGGTCCCGCTCACCGTCTTGTCGGCCCAGTTCCACCGGGTGACGAGGGGGAGGCTCGCGTCGAACCCGTTCGGCGCCTCGGCGTCCGAGAGCATGACCGCGGCGCGGTCCGTTTCCGACAGCCCGCCCTCGATGAGGTCGGCGACGATCGCCCGGCGCCCGGCGCCGGCCGAACCGAGGATCAAGTAAACGAGGGGCTTTTCAGAACTCATGGCTGGCCGAGAAAACGCCAAGTCCGGCCGGGTTTCCAGCCTGAGGTGAATTTCGCGGCGTCGCGCCTGCAATGGGCGGCGGTTCGGACGCGGGGCGGGGACGCTCCAGCCGCCGCCGGCGGACGGCGCCGGTCGGCCCGCAGGCAAAAACCCCGGAGCGATGGCGGAATCGCCGCGCGCCGTGGTCTTATTCCGTCAGCCGATGCGGCACCGACCCTCAGAATTTCGCCACCTGCGTCTGCGCGGCGTGCCGCAGCCAGTGGTCGACCAGAACCAGCGCCGCCATGGCTTCGACGATCGGCACCGCCCGCGGGACGACGCACGGATCGTGACGACCGCGCGCCGCCAGATCCGTCTCGGCGCCGTGCACGTCCACGGTCTGCTGCGGCAGGAGGATCGTCGCGGTCGGTTTGAAGGCGACGCGAAACACGATCTCCTCGCCGTTGCTGATCCCGCCCTGCACGCCGCCGGAACGGTTGGACGTGGTGTGCACCTGTCCCGCGCGCATCCGGAACGGATCGTTGTGCTCGGAGCCTTTCAGCCGCGTGCCCGCGAAACCGCTGCCGATCTCGAAACCTTTCGTGGCCGGCAGCGACAGCATCGCCTTCGCGAGGTCCGCCTCGAGCCGGTCGAACACGGGCTCGCCCCACCCGGCCGGGACGCCGCGCACGCGGCACTCGATCACGCCGCCCACCGAATCGCCCGCACTGCGCACCGCCTTGATTCGCTCGACCATCGCGGCGGCGGTCGGTGGATGCGGACAGCGCACCGGGCTGGCCTCGACCGCCGACAGCTCCGGGAAAACATCCAGCGCCGCGGCCGGCGCGGCGATGTCGTGGATTTGCGTCACGAAGGCGCGCAGCTCGACCCGGGCGCCGAGCGCCAGGATTTTTTTCGCCACCGCTCCGGCGGCGACGCGGCCGACCGTCTCGCGCGCCGAGCTTCGACCGCCGCCGCGGTGATCGCGAACGCCGAACTTCGCCTGGTAGGTGAAGTCGGCGTGCGACGGCCGGAACTTCTCGCGCATTTCATCGTATGCGGCGGGACGCTGGTCGGCATTTCTCACCAGCAGCGAAATCGGCGTGCCGGTGGTGCGACCCTCGAACACGCCGGACAGGATCTCGACCCGATCCTCCTCCTTGCGCGGCGTCACGATCTCGCTCTGCCCCGGGCGGCGCCGGTCCAGCTCGACCTGAATCTCCTCCGCGCCGAGCGGCAGGTTCGGCGGACAGCCGTCGATCACGACGCCCACGGCCGGCCCGTGGCTCTCGCCCCAGGTGGACACCGTGAATAGTTTACCAAAGCTGTTCGGCATGGGTAGGTTTTTGCTGCGCAAAAACCTTAGCTAGGATTCGGGCCTGGCGGAAACCCAAAAAGATCGCACGCGGCCGAAGCGGAACCTCCCGCCCGGCGGGCCACCGGGCAGGAGTTTCGCCGCGCGCTCGCGGATATGACCCTCGTGATCGCAAAAAGACTCCCGCCTTGCCAAAACCAGAGGCAACATTCCGCGCAAAAAAGCGTCACAGCACATCTCGGTTTACAACGCGGGTGGTTTCGCCTCTGATTTGTATTCCCGGGTCCGTCGCGCATCTTTCGCCCACTCGCCCATTTCTTTGCATGATCCTGCGTCCCCTCCGCATCAGCCTCGCTCTTTGTCTCGGTGCCGCGGCACTCGTCGCACAGACCCCTCCCCCGAATCCGATCGCCGCGGCTCCCACCGATGAGCTGGTCGGGCCGATCAAGCTTCCCGACGCGGACATCGACACGGTGCTCGGGCTGCTCGAGATCTACACCGGGCGCAGCATCCTGCGGCCCCAACAGCTGCCGACCGCCACCTACCGGCTGGTCATCGACAAGAAGATTCCGAAATCCGAGGCGGTGCTCGCGCTGGAAACGGTGCTCTCGCTCAACCAGGTCGGCGTCGCCCCGCTCGGGGACAGGTTTCTGAAGGTCGTCGCACTCTCGCAGGTGAAGACCGAGGCGCCGGAGATGATCATGGGCTCGACACTCGACCAGCCGGCGAGCGGCCGGGTGGCGACGAAGCTCTTCCAGCTGCACTTCCTGCGGGTCAACGAATTCATTCCGCAGATCACGCCGATGATGACGCCGGGCATCGCCAGCGGCATCGTGCCGCTCGAGAAGGCCAACGCCGCCCTGATCACCGACACGGTCAGCAACCTCCAGCGGGTCGAGACGCTGCTGAAGCAGCTCGACAAGCCGCTGCTGGCCGGACTCACGCCGAAGTTCTACCCGCTCCAGAACGGCGCCAGGGCGAGCGACGTCGTGACGAAGATGCGCGCCATGTTCCAGGGCCCGTTGCAGGGCCAGCTCGGCAGCGCGACCTCGTTCAGCGCCGACGACCGCACGAATCAGGTGATCGTGCTCGCGGACAAGCGGCAGTACCCGCTGTTCGACGAGTTGATCAGCAAGCTCGACATCACGGCCGAAACGAACACGCGCAACGAAGTCATCTACCTGAAGCATGCCTCGGCCAAGGACGTCGCGCCGCTGCTCAGCCAGCTGGTGTCCGGCCAGAACAACGCCGCGCAGAAGGCCGCCGGCGGCACGGCCACCCCGCGCACCTCGCAGGCGCCGCTTCAACCCACCCCGGCGCCCGTGGCCGGCGCCGCCGGGCTCGAACTGCCGGAATCGACTCAGTTCAGTTCGCTGGTCACCATCCTGCCGGACGAGCGGAGCAACTCCGTCGTCGTTTCCGGCACGCAGGATGACATCCGCCTGCTGAAGGGCCTGATCGAGCACCTCGACGTCCTGCTGGCGCAGGTCAGCATCCAGGTCGTGATCGCCGAAGTGACTTTGAGCGACACCGACGTGAACGGGATCTCGGCGCTCAATCTGACCGTCGCGCAGAACCCGAACACCGGAAACAAGACGCAGATCACCAAGTTCGATACCGTCGGCGGCGCGATCGGCGGGTGGGCCATCACAGGAGGCACTGTCAACCCGCTCGCGTTCACTGCGGCGATGTCGAACCTCGGCAGCAAGAGCAACGTGAAGGTGCTGTCGGCGAACACCATCGTCACTACGCACAACAAGGAGGCCGAGTTCGTCGTCAGCCAGCAGCAGCCGATCATCACCGGCTCGGTCTCCACTCCGATCTCCTCGGTCTCCACCACCACGAACAGCGGTTTCGCCACGAGTTCGACCGTCACCTACAAGGACATTGGCATCGACGTGAAGGTCACGCCGCTGATCGGCGAGGACGGAAGCATCCAGTTGAAGATCGACCAGAAGGTCGACGACATCGTCGGCAACGTCTCGGTCGACGGCAACGACCAGCCGATCATCGGCCACCGGCAGGCCACTTCCTTCATCAACGTGAACGACGGCCAGATGGTCGTGCTCGGCGGGTTGCAGCAGCAGAAGAACAGCCTGAGCCGAAGCAAGTTCGGCTTCCTCTACGAGATCCCGATCCTGAGCAACCTGCTCGGCGGGCGGAACAATTCGGCCACGCGCAGCGAGCTGCTCCTGTTCGTCCGTCCGCACGTGATTCCGCCCGACGCGGGAACAGCTGACGCGCGCAAGAGCATCAACAGCCTCGACAGCAAGGACCAGGTCAACCAGTACCTCGACAATCCGGGCAAGGCGCAGAAGCCGAATCTCTACGATCGGTTCGTCAAATAGGCGGCGGAGTCCGCGTTTTTCATCATGCCCACCGCGACCACGGAAGGTTTGCCGGCGGCGCTCGGCGCCCGGCTGACGGAGACTCAACTGCAGTCGGTGATCGAAGCGACCCGCGACAAACGACTCGGCGCGCTCGCCGCCGCGCTCGGCCTCTCGGAGGCGGCGGCGCTCCCGCTGCTGGCGGCCGCCGCCGGGCTGGACATCGCGGCCAACCTCGAGGCGGACCCCGGCGCCCGCGGGCTGCTGCCCGCCCGGCTCGCCCACGATTACCAGATCATTCCGATCCACTACCGTCCGCCCGCCGTCGCCGGCAAGGAGCCGGAACCCGAGGCGCCGCCCACGCCGTCCACCCCGCTGCACCTGGCGACCGCCTGGCTGCCCGACGACGTGATGGTCGACTGGCTGCGGACGTTCACCCCGCGGCCGCCGGTCTGGCACCTCGCCGTGCCGGAGCGAGTCCACCAGCTGATCATCGAGAACTTCGGCGTCGGCTCGGGCTCGCTCGAGGACGGCGACGACGCGTACGTCGCACCCGAGGCGTTGCAGCACGTCGAGGAAGTGGTCGACGAGGAGGCGGCGGTGGTCCGGTTCGTCAGCGACGTCATCTCGCAAGCGGTCGAGGACCAGGCGACCGACATCCATTTCGAGCCTCAGGAAGGCCAGCTGCGGATCCGCTACCGGGTCGACGGACTGCTCGTGCCCGTCCCCGTGCCGGAGAACCTGCTGCGTTTCCAGGACGCGATCATCTCGCGGCTGAAGATCATGGCGCGGCTGAACATCTCGGAGCGGCGGCTCCCGCAGGACGGCCGGATCAACTTCCGGGCGGAGAACACCGTGCTCGACATCCGCGTGTCGACGATCCCCACGATCTACGCCGAGTCGATCTCGCTGCGCCTGCTGAACCAGAAGAAGGAGGCGTTCACGATGGACCGCCTCGGGATGAGCGCCGACGAACAGGAACAGATCGGCAAGGTGCTCGATTATCCGCACGGCATCATCCTGGTCACCGGCCCGACCGGCTCGGGCAAGAGCACTTCGCTGAACGCCTTCCTCCGCAAGATCAACTCCACCGACCTGCGCATCATCACGATCGAGGACCCGATCGAGTACGAGGTGCCCGGCGTGAACCAGATGCAGGTGCGGCCGGAGATCGGGCTGACGTTTGCCGACGCGCTGCGGCACGTCCTGCGCCAGGATCCCGACGTGATCATGGTCGGCGAGATCCGCGACCGGGACACCGCCGAGATCGCGATCCGCGCCTCACTGACGGGACATCTCGTGTTTTCGACGCTGCACACCAACGACGCGCCCGGCGCGATCACCCGGCTGGTCGACATGGGGATCGAGCCGTTCCTCGTCGCCTCGGCGATCGAGCTGGTCATCGCGCAGCGGCTCGTCCGGCGGCTGTGCCCGGCGTGTTCGCGCGACGTGCCGGTGAACCGGATCAAGCTGCGCGAGACGCTGGCGATCCTCGGCTGCAGCGCGACGGAAGCCGACGTGGTCGACGCGCTGAAGGGGCCGGTGGGATGCGACCGGTGCCGCGGCACCGGATACCGCGGTCGCATCGGGGTGTTCGAGATTTTCCGGCTGAACGACGAGATGCACGAGCTGGTCCTGAAGCGCGAGAGCACCCGGACGCTGGCGGATTGCGCGCGCCGCAACGGCATGCGCACGCTCGGCCAGAGCGGGTGGGACAAGGTGAAGGCCGGCTACACCACGCTCGACGAGGTGCTGCGCGTCATTACGGTGGCGGACAAGTAGGATGCCCCGTTTCAGCTACACCGCGCGAGACCGCTCCGGAAAGAACCTGTCCGATGTGCTCGAGGCCTCGAGCCGCCGGGAGGCGCTGCGGTTGCTGGCGGCCCGGGGACTGCAGGTGGTCACGGCGACCGAAACCGCCGGGCCGAACGGGAAAAGCCGCCCCGCAGCCGCGGCCGCCGCGCCGGCTGCTTCCCGGCGCGCGAGACTCGATCGCACCCAGCGGCTGCCGTTTCTCGAGGCGCTGCACGATCTGACGAGCAGCGGGATGTCGGCCGGCGAGGCGGTGCGGTTGCTGTCGTTGCGGATCAAGGATCCGGCGCTGCGCGCCCTCTGCGTCGGCCTCTGGGAAAAGTTGAGCGAGGGTTCCCCGCTGTCCCGCGCGATGGCGGATTTTCCCGCAGTGTTCGACTCGGCGACGGTGAACCTGATCCAGGCCGGCGAGGCGACCGGCTCGCTCAACGAAACGCTCTCCCGGCTGATCCAGCACCTGAACGAGCAGCGCGAACTGCGGCGACAGCTTGCCGGCGCGCTCGCCTACCCCGTGTTCATGGTGTTCGTCGCGAGCGGCGTCATCCTGTTCTTCCTCTTTTTCCTGCTGCCGCGCCTGCAGACCCTGCTCACGTCGCTCGGTGGCGAGCTCCCGCTCTCGACCAAGCTGCTGGTCGGGCTCGCCGGGTTCGCGCTGCACTACGGCATCTTCGTCGCGATCGCGGCAATCTTCGGCGGGGTGGCGTTCTGGCGGTGGCGGCAAACGGAGCCCGGCCGCAATGCGACCGACGCCTGGCTGCTACGGCTGCCGCTGGTCGGCCCGTTCGTCGTCGCGCAGACGGTGCTCGCCTTCAGCCAGACGCTGAGCGTGCTGCTGGCGAACGGCATCACCGCCGCCGAAGCGCTGCGCATGACGGAGCGGCAGATCGCAAATCGCGTCCACCGCCGCGCGTTCGACGAGGCGACCGGTCGCGTGCTGGAGGGCGAGGCGCTGTCGCTCGCGCTCGGCCGCACCGGCTGCTTCCCCGACCTCGTGCTCGACCGGCTCGCCGTCGGCGAGAACACCGGCAACGTCGTGCCGAGCCTGCGCGACATCGCGCGGAGCTACCAGAAGATCGTCTCGAACCAGCTGAACCTGTTCACGAAGGTGATCGCGAGCGGGGTGCTGCTGCTGGTGTTCGTGCTCGTCGGCTTCATCGCCTTCGCGATCGTCAGCGCGGTGTTCAAGGTCAGCGGCAGCTTCAAGATGGGGTGAGCCGGCCGGTGACGTCTGCGTGACGACGGCGTTTGCCGCTTGCCTCATATTCCTCACGGGGAATATGTCTCCGGCATGGACCTGGTGCGAATCTACGAGTGCCTCTGCGAGCGGACGCGACTGCGGCTGCTGCACGTGCTCGCGCCGGGTCCGCTCTGCGTCTGCCATTTCCAGGCGGTCCTGCGCGCCCCGCAGGTGAGGATCTCGAAGCACCTCGCCTACCTGCGCTCGCGCGGGCTGGTCGAATGCGAGCGGCGCGGACAGCGGCGGATGTACCGGCTGCCGGCGCATCCCTCACCCGAGCTCGCCGCCAACCTGGCCTGCCTGCAGGATTGCGCGCGCGAAAACGAGCTGTTCCAGCGCGATCTCGTCCGCCTGCGGCAACTGGAGCCGGAGATCGCCGCCTGTCGGGCGGACGCTGGCGCCGGCCCACGGCGCGGCCGCCGCGTTCCCGTCTGATTGCCCGGCCATCCGATTTCCTCCTCCATGAACGATCTCGCGAAACCGCTCATTCTCATCCTCTGCACCGGCAATTCCTGCCGGAGCCAGCTGGCCGAGGGCCTGCTGCGCGCGACCGCCGGCGACCTGTTCGAGGTCGCCAGTGCCGGTTCGAAGCCGGCCGGCCGGGTGCATCCGCTCGCCATCCGGGCGATGGCCGAGGTGCGGATCGACATCAGCGGTCACCGGTCGAAGCCGCTGACGGAGTTCCTCACCCGCCGGGTGGAGACGGTGATCACGGTCTGCGCGGCGGCCGACCAGGCGTGCCCCATTTTTCCCGGCCAGGTGAACCGGCACCACTGGCCCTTCGATGATCCGGCGGAGGCGACCGGCACGGACGAGGAGAAGATGGTGGTTTTCCGCCGGGTTCGGGACGAGATCCAGCGGACGTTCGGAGCGTACGCGGACGGACGGCGGGATGCGCTCGCCCGACGCTCATGAACTCACTCACCCGACGGTTGTCGTTCCTCGACCGGTACCTGACCGGATGGATCTTTCTCGCGATGGTGGCCGGGGTGCTGGCCGGACGCTTCCTGCCCGCGCTGCCGCGGGCGCTCACCGCCTGGAGCGTGGGCACAACGTCGGTGCCGATCGCGGTGGGCCTGATTCTGATGATGTATCCGCCGTTGGCGAAGGTGCGCTACGAGGAACTGCCCGACGTGTTTCGCGACAAGAAGGTGCTGGGCCTCTCGCTGCTCCAGAACTGGATCATCGGTCCGGTGCTGATGTTCGCGCTCGCGGTCGTGTTTCTGCGCGACCGGCCGGAGTACTTCGCCGGCCTCGTGCTTATCGGGCTCGCGCGCTGCATCGCGATGGTGATCGTGTGGAACGAGCTCGCCGGGGGCAGCCGCGAGTACTGCGCGGGGCTGGTGGCGTTCAACGCGCTCTTCCAGGTGTTCTGCTTCGCCCCGATGGCGTGGCTCTTTCTCAAGGTGCTGCCGCCGCTGGTCGGCGTGACCACCGGCAACCTCGACCTGTCGTCGGTGACGATCGGGGCGATCGCGAAAAGCGTGTTCATTTATCTGGGCATCCCGTTCCTCGGCGGGCTGCTTTCGCGGATCGTGCTCCGGCGCGGAGCGCGCACCGAGTGGTACGACCGCAAATTCCTGCCGGCGATTGGCCCCGTCACGCTCATCGCGCTCCTGTTCACGATCGTCGTGATGTTCAGCCTGCGCGGCGACACCGTGCTGCGGATACCGCTCGACGTGCTGCGGATCGCGCTGCCGCTGGTGGTGTACTTCGCGATCATGTTCTTCGCGACGTTCTGGATGAGCGTCCGCGCCGGCACCGATTACGAACGCTCCGCGACGCTGGCGTTCACGGCGGCGGGCAACAATTTCGAGCTCGCGATCGCCGTGGCGGTGGGCGTGTTCGGCCTCGCTTCCGGAGCGGCGTTCGCCGCGGTCATCGGGCCGCTCGTCGAGGTGCCGGCGCTGATCGGGCTCGTGAGCGTCGCGCTGCGGTGGAAGCGGCGGCTGCCCGCCTGACGGACCGCGCCGTCGCGCCCCGCGCCGCGATCTTCCCGCCGCGGTGCGGCCGGGCGGGCGGAGATTGAATTTGCGTTGCCGGCCGAATCAGCGTGGCGTGCGCGGTTTCCATGAAGCTCGACATTCCGCAGGGCGATTTCGCCGGGTACATCTTCGACCTCGATGGCACGCTGATCGACACGATGCCGTTGCACTATCGCGCCTGGGACGCGGCGATGCGTCGGGTCGGCCTGAAGGTGAAGCTCGACGAGGAACTCTTCTACTCGCTCGGCGGCGTGCCGACGCGCCGCGTGGCCGAGCTGATTGCGAAGCACTACGGCCTGACGATCGACGCGGACCGCGTCTTCCACGAGAAGGAGGCGCTCTTCATGGAGATCCAGAAGGATGCCCAGCTGATCGCGCCGACGGTCGAATTCGCGCGGCGGGCGGTGAAGACCCATCCGATGGCGGTGGCCTCGGGCGGACCGCGCCCGATCGTGAAGCGCTCGCTCGAGCTGGCGGGACTCGCGCCGCTGTTCAAGGTCGTCGTGACGCCGGAGGACGTGGTGCACGGCAAGCCCGCGCCCGACATGTTCCTGCTCGCAGCCAGGCTGCTCGGGGTCGAGCCGGCGCGATGCCTCGTCTTCGAGGATGCCGAGCCGGGGATCCAGGCGGCGCACGCCGCCGGAATGCAGGTGGTTCGCGTGCCCAGCCGGAAATCGACCGGCACAGCCGGCGCGAAATCCTGAGGCACGGCGCCGGCGGGCTGGAACGCACTTTCATTCGCCGCCGATCGGCGTCATTTCTGCAGCCATGAAATTCGAGGCATTGGTCAAGCCGGCGGTGGTGACCCAGCCGGTGTACGAGCCGGGCAAGCCGATCGAGTACGTCGCCCGCGAACTCGGGCTCGATCCGGCCACGATCATCAAGCTGGCGTCGAACGAGAACCCGTTCGGACCCTCGCCGCGCGCCGTCGCGGCGGCGCGGCGCGCGCTGGCACAGGCCGAGCTGTATCCGGACGGTGGTTGCTTCGAGCTCCGCCAGAAGCTCGCGCGGGACCGCGGGCTCGATCCGCACCACTTCGTCGTCGGCAACGGCTCGAACGAAATCATCGAACTCATCGGGCACGCGCTGCTCGGGGCCGGCGACGAGGTCGTCATGGGCGACCCGGCGTTCGTCGTGTACAAGCTGGTGACGCTGCTGTTCGGGGCGCGGCCGGTGGAGGTTCCGCTCCGCCAGCACCGCCACGACCTGCCGGCGATCGCCGCCGCGATCACCCCGCGGACGAAGCTCGTGTTCGTGTGCAGCCCGAACAATCCGACCGGCACGGCGAACACCGAGGCCGAGCTGCTCGGCTTCGCGCGCGCCCTGCCGGAGCACGTCGTCGCCGTGTTCGACGAGGCGTATGCGGATTACGTGGAGAACGCGCCCGACCTGCGTCCGCTCGTCCGCGAGGGCCGGAACGTCATCTGTCTCCGGACCTTTTCCAAGATTCACGGGCTGGCGTCGCTGCGCGTCGGGTACGGGTACGCGGCACCGGAAATCATCGCGGCGCTGAACCGCGTGCGTCAGCCGTTCAACGTCAACGCGATCGCGCAGGCCGCGGCGGTGGCGGCGCTGGAGGACACGGAGTTCACCTCCCGTTGTGCGCGGGACAATCGCGCCGGGCTCGTCCAGCTCGAGGCCGGTTTTCGCCGGCTGGGGCTCGAATGCGTGCCCAGCGTCGCGAATTTCATCCTCGTCCGCGTCGGCGACGGCCATGCGGTGTTCGACGCGTTGCAGCGGCGCGGCGTGATCGTGCGCCCGGTCAAGTCGTACGGCCTGCCGGCATGGGTCCGGGTGACCGTCGGCACGCGCGAGCAGAACGAACGGCTGCTGCGCGAGCTGCCGCCGGCGATGAAGAGGTAGCGCCCGGGGGCCCGCGACCGGTTTGGGTAGATGCCTGCTTGCAGGCGATCGTCGTTCTCCGGGCATCCGAAGCCCGGATGCCCACGCGTCCGGATTGTGCAGAGCGGGTCTATCCGCGACTCGAACCACCAGCGTCGATCCATCGCGGCGTAAAGCCGCCTCCTACGCCAATCTGGTCGGATGTAGGAGCCTGCTTGCAGGCGATCATCGATCCATCGCGGCGCAAAGCCGCTCGTGCATTCGGATACCGAACTCCGATTACGCGACCCTGGCTACGACCGGTGTCCGGCGGCACGGTCGAGCCGGTCGTTGATGGCATCGGCCAGCCCGCCGCCCTGGGCGCGTTCCAGGTGAATCCGCCGGAACCCGGCGGCGTCGAGTTGACGCAGCAGCTGAAACAGCCGCCCCGCGGCCTTCCGCAGATCACCGCGACGGTCGAGCACGAAGACGTTGGCGCCGCGCACGCCGGCGGCTGGCGCGATCAGCAACCAGGCTTCATCCGGCGCGGACCGCGCGACGTCGCGCGCCGAAACGCGGTCGTGCAGGACGGAGGGCGTCCGCGGACTGTAGTGGCGCGAGAGCAGGCCCGGCGCGAGCTGCGCGCCTGGTTTCGGCGCGACGCGGCGGGCCACCGCCACGCGCCGGCCCAGCACGCGCTCGAGCTCCGCCCGCGTGATCGCCCCGGGCCGCAGCAGGCGTGGAGCGTTCGGGTCGCGCACGTCGATGATGGTCGATTCCAGCCCGACCGCGCACGGGCCGCCGTCCAGGATGTGACCGATGCGCGTTCCCAGCCCGGCCAGGACATGCTCGGCCGAGGTCGGGCTGATGTAACCGAAAGGATTCGCGCTCGGCGCGGCGAGCGGCCGGTCGACCAGCCGGAGCAGCCGGCGCAGGAGCGGGTGACGCGGCATTCTCACGGCGACGCTCGGGAGTCCCGAGGACACGACCGGCGGAATCACCTCGCGTTTTGGGAGGACCAGCGTGAGCGGCCCCGGCCAGAAGGCGCGGGCGAGCCGGCGCGCCGCCTCGTTGGGCTGGGCAATGGCGTCGAGCTGGCGCAGCGCGTGGATGTGGACGATCAGCGGATCGTTCGCCGGCCGGCCCTTGGCGCGGAAGATCCGCCGGCACGCCGCCGGGTCGAGCGCGTTGGCGGCGAGCCCATACACCGTCTCCGTCGGCACCGCCACGAGGTCACCGTCGCGCAGTAGCCGGGCGAGCCGGGCGAGATTGCGCGGCGTACCGCGATGGACTCGCGCCAGCGGTTTCAACGACGGAGGACCGGCGCCGCAACGGACGGCCGGCCGCTGCGGGTTTCAGGATGCGAATTCGCCGTCGTCATCACGAAAAAGGCCGGAGCCACAGACTCCGGCCTCGAAAGGAATTGGCAACCGCAACTGTTACTGGGTCAGCAGCATGTTGCGCGCATGCTTGATCGTCTTCGTGATGGCGCGCTGGTGCTTGGCCGAAAGATGGGTGTATTTCCGCGGCAGAATCTTGCCCGTGTCGGTCACGTAGCCCCTCATCGCCTGCGGATTCGTAAACGGAAGCTCGTCAGGGGTGAGGCTGCGCTGCGGTTGTTCAGTGGCGGTGGTGCTCATGTCGGAAATGGGAGGGGAGAGCGTGTTTTCACCGGGGGGGTTGTCAACCGGCATTTTTCCGCGGCGCAACCGGCTCGCCGGCCATGCGTTGCGCGAACATCACCGGCTCGATCCGGCGTCTGGCGACGCTGCCGTGCGAGTTGTGCCCGATCCCGGGAAGGCTGCCGGGCGTGATGGGGAACGCCGCCGACTTCGGTGCCCGGAGCGCGGAAAAGGTCCCGCCGCCGGACCGGCTAGTACTCGGCGTGCACGCGAACGGCGAACACCGGCACGGGACCGCGATCGCGGTTGTAGGCGGGATGCGACAGATATTGGAAGTCGAACGCGACTCGCACGAACCGGTCCAGTTGCGCGTCGTAGTAGGTCTCGAGCAGCCGCTCCGGCCCGTAGCGCAGGGTGCCGTCGCCAGCGAGAATTCCCGTCCCGCCCGCCGCCAGAAACCGGCGGTGCGCGGCTGAGATTTCGTTCCACACGTTCGCGAGGCCCACCGTGTCGCCGGCCCTCCCCCAGCCTGCTCCATCGACCGAGACGCCAAGTGTGGCGGTCCGATCGACGTCCGCGAAACTCCAGGCCTCGTTCCGTCCGTCGCTCCATCCCAGCCGCGAGAACAGGCCGGCGTGCGGCGCAATCTCCTGTTCCAGGTTGAGCCCGAATCCGGTCTTGCCCCGGTACGCGCGGGTGGCGGCGATGTCGGCCGGCCGCACCGTCGCGTCGAGCGCCGCCTGATAGCTGCCCATGTGTGCCCGGTTGTGGTAGCCGAGCACGCGCACCCGGCCGTCGTGTCCGCCCAACCGATACCGCCGCTCCAGTTCGACGACCATCCCCCAGGCTCGCAGCAGGTGGGAGTCGGAAGGCAGGCCGTTGGACACCCGCGGCACCTGAAACACGCCGTAGCGCGCGGCCCACGATCTCTGGTTCAGCTCGGCCGCGAGACCGGTCGTGAACCCGAGGCTGTCGGCGGGATAGTCCCACGCTTCGTTCGCCATGAAGGCCCAGTTCAGGAACTGCGTCCGCGGATCGTTGGCGTAGGCGTTGTTGTCGAAGATGTCCTTCACGCTGAATTTACCGAGGGTGAGGGTGAGCCGCGACACCGGCAGGCGGCCGCGCAGGTGTAGCGCGTCGCCCGTCACGGGCTCCTCCTCCGTGCCGAGCGCAAACGTCTGCCGCAGGAAGCCACGGGCCACGATCGCGCTGGGACGGTTCGTGCCGAGACGAAACGCCTCGCCGTTTGGAAATGCCTCGGCTCCCACCGCGTCGCTGACGCCGAACCCTTGCCAAGCCAAGCCATCGACCTGCGCCTCCGCACCGGGCCAGAGGCGCACGCCGGTGTAGAGGTCGAACGACAGCGTCTCCTTCAGTTCGCTCGATGGCAGCAGGCTGTTGGGCCCCGTGTACGCCGCATCGAAGGCCGGATGGCCCTGGGCAATGCCGGTGGTCTGAACATGCCAGGCCCAGTCCGGCTCCGCTGCGGCGTCCAATGCGGGCGGACTGGCGCCCCGTGCGGCGATACCGGCGAGGATCGCGGTCATGGCCGCAAGAACGGGTGGTCCGGAGCGAAGGAACGCACGGGTGAGGCGTTGCATGTCAGGCACTCGTGGAATGCGGCTCCACTGAAGCGGATGCCATCTGGAGTTCAATCCCGCGCCTCAGCGTCCGGGCCAGACATGCGCCGCTGTGGTCACGCCATCAGTTCGACGCCGCTCCGGACCTCCCACTCCAGGATCGGGCTGAGGAGACCGGGCCGGCGGGTGACCAGGCACGGAGAGTCGCTCAACCCGCCATGGATCTCGAAGGCCAGCACCGGGCCGGTGTTGCCGGGCTCGCAGATCCAGACGCGATTGTACATGCTGAGAAAGAGACTGACGCGGTACTTGCCCTCGTTCAGCAGCCGCGCCGGAATTCGCGAGGCGAAGCGGCACGGGCCTCGCGGCACCTCGACCCAGGCTTCCTCCGGCTGGTCGAGATTCGTGCTCCAGTACAGGAGCTCCATCTCCTCGGTGAACAGCGCGTAGCCCACCTGCAGGTTCGAATCCGGCTTCAACACCTCTCCCTCGATCACGACGGTCGCGGCCGTGTCGTTCGGCACGGGATGTCCGATCACGTCGCCCGCGACGTCGGCGAGGAAGAAGCGGTCGATCCGGAACCAGTCGTTGGCGTACTGGCGGTCGTCGTTCTGCCAGGCGGGGGCGGTCGCGCCCTGGTGGTGCTCCGTCAGATACTGCCGGATGATCCCGCGCACGTCGGCGTCCTCCCGGACGAGCCGTCCGTTGCGCAGCAGCACGCCGCGGGTGCAGATGTTTTCCACCGCATTCATGTTGTGGCTGACGAACAGCACGGTGCGGTGCTGCCCGCGCGAGATTTCCTTTACCTTGCCCAGGCACTTGCGCTGAAACGCCACGTCGCCGACCGCCAGCACCTCGTCGACGATCAGGATCTCGGGCTCGAGGTGGGCGGCGACGGCGAACGCCAGCCGGACATACATTCCGCTCGAGTAGCGCTTCACCGGCGTGTCGATGAACTTCCCGATCTCGGAAAACTCCACGATCTCGTCGAACTTCCGCCGCACCTCGGCCCGCGACATGCCGAGCACGGCGCCGTTCAGGAACACGTTTTCCCGACCGCTCAGCTCCGGGTGAAACCCAGTCCCGACTTCCAGCAGGCTCGCGACCCGCCCCCGGATTCGGATCTCGCCGAGGGTCGGCTCGGTGATGCGGCTGAGAATTTTCAGCAGCGTGCTCTTGCCGGCGCCGTTGCGCCCGATCAGCCCCACCACCTCGCCCTGCTGCACGTCGAAACTCACATCGCGCAAGGCCCAGAAATCGGTGCCGTCGTCCTCGCGCCGGGCGTGCGCGCCCAGCGCCAGCTCGTTGCGCCAGAGCCGCGCCCACCGCCGCTGCAGCTCGTCGCGCAGCGTGGTCATCCCGACCTGCCCGAGTCGGTATTTCTTCGAGATGTTGCGGATGGAAATCGTCGGTGGAGCCATGTTCGGTGCGATGACGTGTCGGCGGGTGACGCTCAGACCGTGCCGGAACGGTTTCGTGCGGACCCGTTGGATCATCCCGTGGAATCAGTCCGGCCGGCACCGGGCCAACGCCCCTGCGCTACCCCGGTGAATCCCCGGTGCAGCCTCGCCGTCGCATTCAAGCGCTGCCGCCGAAGGCCGTGTGGCGCAGAACCGGCTCGATCGCCCGGTCGACGAACCTGTTGTTCGTAATACGAACATCGGGGCTGCGTGCCGGTGCCGGTGCCGGTGCGGCAATCACTCGCGGGGCGCGGGTGCGAGGGCGAGGGCCCGGCGCTGGCGCAGGAGCCGGCGGGCGATCGCCTCGCCGTCGAGTTCGGCGTTGAAGAGGCGTCGCTGGCGCGGCGGCAGGCGCGCGGCGCGCAGCCGGTCCACCAGCACGACCCGCCACGGCCGGCTCGCGCGGCGCCCGAACCGCAGCGCCTCGAGCATCACGATGCCTGCGCGAATCCCGCGCAGCAGCCGGGCAATGTACGCCTCCGTCAGCCGCTCCGCGGGAATGATGTGGGTGATGGCGAGTTGCGGCAGCCGGGCGACCGCGTAGCCGAGATCGAGCGCACCGAGCGCGAGATCCATGTCCTCGGCGCCGATCCGGATTCCGCCTTCGCCGCCCAGCATGGCGCGCACCGGGTCGTTGCGCACGAGATCCACATGGTGTGCGGCCACGGGCCGCCGCAGCCACATGCCCGCCGTGGGCGGGACCGCATCGTAGTCGCCGTCGAACGTGGTGATCCGGTATTCCTGCTCCAGCGGGAAGACCGCCAGAGATTTCAGGAAAGGGTCGATCCAGGCCGGCGGCGTCGCATCGAACCGGCCGATCAGCTGCCCGCCCCAGCAACCCAGCGACGGCTCGGCCTCGGCGACGGCCAGACCCAATTGCAGGAAGCTCCGCGTCGGGACGTTGTCGTCGTCCAGGAACGCCAGCACGTCGGTCGGACCGGCGAGGAATTCGCGCAGCGCGAGCTGCCGGGCATGGCCGATGCCCGGCCGCGGCTCGACGACGATTCGCGCCGCCGGATGCCAGGCGAGGTCGACGCGGCCGGCGAGCGGCGGGGCCGACGCGTTGTCGACGATCAGGAGATTCCATCGCGACGCGGCGAGGGTCTGCGTCCGCAACGCCGCCAGCGTTTCGTTCAGATTGGCGACGCACCGGCCGTCGGTGCAAATCGCAACCGTGAGGGACGGCGGGGCCTCGCGATCGTCGGACCTCTCCGGTCGGGTCGAGGGCGCCTTGGCCACAAACGAGTCTGCCGGCGCCGGTCGCGGCGCGGAAAAAGGCGAGTGAATTTTCGACTCAGACATGCTCCGCGCGGCCTCTGAACGGCTCGTGCACCACTTGTTCCCCCCGGCCGGCGGGAACCCTCGGGCGCCGGCTTCAATCGCCTGAGCGCAAGGGTTGACCTGTTTCCAATCGCTCAAAAGCTAGGGACGAGATCCGATCCGACCGGCCAGGCCGGGTCCCCGTAGCTCAACTGGATAGAGCAGCGGTTTCCTAAACCGTCGATCCCGGTTCAAGTCCGGGCGGGGGCACCAGCGCGATCGCCGCGTGAAGCGGGCCACGAAGCCGCGGCGGGCAGGCGCGGAACAGGAATGGCAACAGACCGCATCTGATCGACCGCGAACGGACGTCAGGGACAGCGAGCCTCCGCGGAAGCGACGGGGATGGCCGGAGGTAAATGGACCTTTTGCCGGCCGGCGGTGACGAAACCCGGGCGGCTCGGGCGCGTCTCGACAACTCCGCCTCGTGCAAGCAATGTTCTGGCAAATGTCCCCGCAACGTTTCCTCGCTCCGCGACGCCGGGCCGGCCGGCGCGCGTTCACCCTGCTCGAGATCATGATCGCCTTGGCGATCCTGGGCCTGCTCGTCGGCCTCGCGGTGACGAACACCGAGTCGATCTTCGGCCACGCGCAGACGCAAACGGCCAGGATGTTCGTGAACGACGCGATCAAGCTCCCGCTCACGACGTACCGCATCCAGATGGGCGACTACCCGACCACGGCGGAAGGCCTGCAGGCGCTGATCACGCCGCCGGCGAACCGCGCGGATCAGTGGCACGGGCCCTATCTCGCGGACGGCAAGCTGCCGCTGGATCCCTGGGGCGAACCGTACGTTTATCGCTATCCGGGAACCAAGAACAAGAACAGCTACGACGTGTTTTCGAAAGGGCCGGACCGGACCGAGGGCACGAAGGACGACATCGGAAACTGGCCGGAGGAGAAGTAGCGAATGTCGAGTGCCGCCGGCGCCCACCGCCCTGACCCGGCCGCGCAGCGCGGATTCACGCTGCTCGAGATCCTGCTGGTGATCGCGCTGATCGCGATGCTGAGCGCCGGCCTCGTCTCCGCGGCGATTCACGTCGTCGACAATCAGCCGCGGACGCCCGAAGCCGTGTTCTGGGCGGCGAACACCGCGGCCCGCCGCGCGGCGCTCCAGCACGAGCGGGACGTCGTACTCAGCTACGACACCAAGGAAAAGCAGTTCGTGGTCACCGACGACTCCGACACGCAGGACTTCCCGATTCCGAATGCGAAGGACCTGACCGTCGACCTGCTGCAGGGCCAGGCGACCACGGGAGGCGCCGGATCGGTCCTGATCGGCGGCGAACTCGTCGCGACCGGCACCCTGCCGAACGTCACCTATTATCCCGACGGCACGTGCGCTCCGTTCCGCGTCCAGTTCCGCGCCAACGGCCCGGCGCGGATTGTCGCGATCGACCCGTGGACCTGCGCACCGATGCTCGAGAAGCCGGGTGAAAAACCGTGATGCGCCGCGGCTTCACTCTCCTGGAAGTGCTAGTTTCGCTCGTGGTGTTCGGGCTCGCCGCCGTCGTGCTCGGCTCGGCGTACCTCAACGTGCTGAACGTCTACGATCTCGCGGGCCGCGGCACCCAGGGCGACGAAAACGTCCGCTTCGCGCGCTCGCTCCTGCTCGCCGAGCCGGACCGCGAGACCGCGGAGCGCGGCGACGACTTCGAAGCGTCCGATGGCGCGCGGGTGAAGTGGCACGCGAAGATCGAACAGACCGGGACGGCGGACCTGTATCGCGTCACCTTCGTCTGCGAGCTCAGCGATCCGCACGCCACCGGCAACTCCCGGTCCGTGACCGAGACGTTCATGGTGCTGCGTCCGACCTGGTCGCAGGGGCTCGACACCACCAAGCTCCGGCAGGACGCGAAGGAGCGGATTCTGGCCCTGCAATCGAAGGTCTCGCCGTGAACCGCACCGTGACCACGCCACGCCCGCCCGCCGGAATTCGCGGCCCGCGCCGCGGCACCGGCCGGATACGCGATCGCGGATTCACGCTGCTGGAAATGGTGGTCGCCCTCGCGCTGGTCGCACTCGTGCTCGTGTCGCTCAACACCTTCGTCTTTTCGATGGGTGAACTGTGGGGGCAGAATGCAGACCTGCGGCTGTTCGAGCAGCACGTGCGCGCCGTCACCCGGTTTCTCAGCGCGGAATTGCGCGCGGCTTCGCTGCCGCCGGCGGCGGTCGCGAACGCGACCGCCATCGCGCCGCAGGATATCCGCACCCAGAACGGCTCGACGGAAACGCTCCTGACGTTCGAGCTGCTGGACGGATGCCGGCTGTTCGCCTGGCCGGATCGCCCATTGCCCGAGGTCGTGTGCTCGCTCGAGGTGCGCGACGGCGAAGGGCTCCTGTTGCTGTGGCACTCGCGGCTGGAGAAGCGATTCGACCAGGATCCGCCGCGCGAAACGCTCGTAACGCCCCTCGTCACGGCACTGAGCTACGACTACTACGACAGCAGCTTTCGCAACTGGAAGAACGAGACCCAGCTTCGGCACAACGCGCAGAACCAGGTCGAGACCCCGCAGCGAATCAGGCTGAAATTCACCTACGGCAAGATGACGCGGGAGACCGTGATCAACCTGCCCACACCGCCGGAGGCGCTGCCGAATTTCTGATGAGCCGGGTCCTGCCACGAAATTCCACGCCGGCCTCCCCCGGCCCGCAGCCGCGCCGGCCGTTCCGGCGCGGATCCGTGCTGATCATCGTGCTGGTGACGCTGCTCTTCGCCTCGGCCGCCCTCGTCGCGTTCATCGAGAAAGCCGGGGACAACCTGACGGTCGACGCGCGGGAGGCGATCGCCCACCGGCTCCGGCAGGAGGCCTACTCGGCCCTCGAGGTGACCCTCGCCGTGCTCGAGGATTTCCGGCTCACGAACGGCGCGCTGCACAGTCCGGCCGAGGGCTGGAGCGACCCGCTGGGTTTCGCCGGCTGGAGTCCGCGCGAAGGATGCACGGCCGAGGTGTCGTTCGCGGACGAGAGCGGCAAGATTTCGCTGCCGAACGTCCAACCTGCGACCCTGCTGAGCCTGCTGGAGTCCTGGGGCCTCGCGCAGCACGACGCCGAGCAGGTGCGCGACGCGCTGATGGGCTGGATGCGCCGTGATTACGTGCCAACGACCGCATCCCTCTCCGATTACGAGCACGCGGCGATTCCCTACGACCCGCCGCTGCGTTCGCTCCGAACCTACGACGAGCTGGCGGCGATCGACTACACCCGCACCCTGTTCTACGACGAGAACCACCAGCCGAACGATCTCTGGCGAAAATTCGTCGCGACGTTCTCGCTGTTCGATTTCAAGCAGACGAACATGAACGGGGCATCGTCGGAGCTGGTCGGCAATCTGGACTGGCTCGACAAATCCCAGCAGCGGCAACTCGGCGATTATCTGAACGGCACCGGCACGAGGGCCCAGGAGGGGCATGGCTATTTTCAGAATGCGAACCAGGCCGCCAACATCCTGGGCGTGCAGAGCCTGCCTCCGGGATACGGAACGGAAATCAAGGCGCTGCGCGTCAACGTGGTCATACATCAGGGAGGCACCTCGTTTCGCCTGTCGGCCGTCGTGGCGCCGTCCGGCGGGGCCACCGTCGTGCTGCCCGTCGCACCCGAAACGAGCAGCAGCAAGGTGGGCGCGGGCGGCAATTCCCAGACTGCGAGCACGACCAGCCAGACCGCCGCGGCGGCGCCGAAAAAGCTGAACTATCCCTTTACACTGTTGGAAATTGAGGAGAATGCTGTGATCTCAACGGTGCCGGTCGAAACGCCCAAGGCATGAGTACCTCGCTGATGAATCTCCTGAAGTCCGGCCCGCCGGCGCCGCGCGTGGTCCTGCTGCCCGATGCGATGTTTTTCACCCGGTCGATCGCGCTTCCCGCCGGCGCGTCCGCGACCGACGTGGCCGGCCAGGTGGAACTGGCGCTCGAAACGCTGTCGCCGTTCCCGCCCGCCCAGCTGTATCATGGGTATTACTGGCCGGCCGGAGCGGATCGCGTGCTGGTTTTCGCCGCCTACCGGCGCCGGTTCACCACCGAGCAGGTGGCGGAGTGGGATCAGGCCGAACTGGTGATCCCCACGTTCGCCGCGGTCGTCCCGGGCGGTTTCAGTCCCGGCACGACCCTGCTGGTGCCCTCGGCGGACGGCATCACGGCCATCGCTTGGAACCGCTCGCCGGTGCCGGAAAAGGTGAAATTTCTTCCGTTGCCGCCCGGCGCGTCGGACGCCGATCGCGAACGTATCCGCGAAGAACTGGCCCAAGGCACGCCGTCGAACCAGGTCGTCGCGCTGCCCGCGCCGCCGGTGATCGAGGCGGGCGCGAGCGAGCGCGAATTCGCGTTCGCAACGGACGGCTTCGCCTCGCGGCTGCCGGCCGCCGAAGCCGGCTCGCTCGACGTGCGCGACAAGGAGGCGCTCGCCACGTTGCGCCGCGGCCATGCCCGCGATCTCGCGCTGTGGCGCGGATTCATCGGGTTGCTCGTCCTGCTGCTGCTGCTCGCCATCGGCGAGGTGGCGCTGGCGGGCGGCAAGCTCTGGCTGAAGGCCCGCGTCGTCCGGGTCGACGCCCAGCGTCCCGTCGTCGAGAAGATCATGACCGCGCAAAATCTGACGACGCGGATCAACGAATTGTCGAGCAAGCGGCTGCTGCCCTTCGCGATGATCGCGGTGGTCACGGAGAAGAAGCCGGAAGCGGTGACGTTCGTGCGCACCTCGACGAACGGGCTGTACGGTCTGACCATCGAGGCGTACGCGAGCGCGCCGGACGCGGTTTCCGCCTACCAGGCGGCCCTGAAGGCGTCGCCCGCGATCGAAAACGTCGAGGTGCGCGACCAGCGCACGCGCGACAACCAGATGTCGTTCACCGTCGTGGTCACGTTCCGACCCGACGCCCTGAAACCCGCGCCCGGGACCCCATGAGAGCGATCAAGGCCTTTTTTCTGAGCCGGCTGTTGCGCGAGAAGGTGCTGCTCGTGTTGTTCGTCGCGCTCGGCACCGCAACCTGGCTGTCGAGCTTCTCGACCCGCGCCAGCCGGTGGTGGCGCGCCGAGCACGCGGCGTCGGTCGAACTCGCCGATCAGAAACAGTGGATCGCGAACCGGCAGGCGATCGAGGCGGGGGCGATGCAGGCGGTGAAGAGCTTCGACCCGGCGCGCACGCTCGACGACACGCAGCTCGTCGGCGAACTCAGCGCCCTTGCCCGGGAGCAGGACCTGAAATTCACGAACGACACCCCGCAGACGGAGCGCAGCGGCCAGTTCGCCGTTCACACCGTGCAGATCACGCTTCCCCGCGCGGACTGGGAGGCGCTGAAGCGTTTCTACGTCAACCTGGCGGCGCGGTCGCCCTACCTCGGAATCGAACAGTTTTCGCTGGCGGCCGACCGGGTGAACCCGAACCAGCTCAACGCCTCGTTGCGCGTCTCGTCGGTGGAGATCATCCGCTAGCCGCCCGTCGGACCTCGAGGTCCTCCGGGCTGCCGAGAAAAATGGCCGGGGCCATTTTTCCCGAAACCACGGCCAATCTATCCAAACGGTTACGGTTGGCCGCTTGAGCGCGGACGATGCGGGTGGAGGTTCCCCGCGTGCGGGCGACGACGTCCGCGCCGAACACCATGTGTCCCGCGACCCTTGAACCGACCGCGTCCGGAAGCGCCGGCGAGCAGGCTGCCCTGCCAGCGCCGCCTCTCCGCGTGCCGACGCATCCTTCCCTCCCAGGCGCCACACTCCGGGCCGGACTGCTCGTCGGCTCGTGGTTTTTCCTGCAGCTCCGGCCGACGCGGGCCGACAACGCGATCAGTTACAAATACGTCGACTATCGCGAGGACAGCGACCGGATGACGGTCCATTCGCAGTACGGCCTGGTCGATCAGGACCTCGGCACGGACATGCACCTCCGGCTGCAGGGAGTCATCGACGCGATCGCCGGCGCGACGCCCACCGGCCAGCCGCCGGCAACACCGAACGGCCAGGTGCCGCTGACCGAACTGCACGACCGGCGCAAGGCGTGGAGCCTCGATTTTTCGCGGCAGTTTCCGCGCGTGAGCATCGACCTCGGCTACGCGAACAGCCGTGAAAGCGACTACGTCTCGAACGGCTGGTCGCTCAACACCCTCACCGATTTCAACGAGAAGAACACGACCTTGCTGCTGGGCGCCGCCGGCACCGACGACGACGTCAAGGTGTTCTACCAGCCGAACTGGGCGAAGAAGCGCTCGTTCGACTTCATCACCGGCCTCACCCAGCTGCTGGATCCGCTCACCACGGTCACGCTCAACCTCGGCTATGGGCGGAGCACGGGATATCTCGCCGACCCGTACCGCGTGGTCGAACAGCTCACCGAGGTTTCGCCAGGCGCGTTCCTCCCGCTGACCTACGGCGAAAACCGGCCGGATTTCCGCGACAAGTGGACCTTGTTTGGCGGGTGGAATCGCGCCTTTCCGCAGGTCCACGGCGCGATCGAGGCGAGCTACCGGCTGTTCCACGACTCGTTCGGAACGACCGCCAACACGGTCGAGGTCTCGTGGTTCCAGAACCTCGGGGACCACTTCATCCTCCGGCCCGCGGTTCGTTTCTACGACCAGACCGCGGCCGACTTCTATCGCATCGATGTCACCGGCGCGAACTTCACGCCCACCGGCAAGCCCATGCCGCAGGGGCCGTTCTATTCGGCCGACTACCGGCTTTCCGCGCTCCGCACCTACACGTACGGGCTGAAAGCGATCTGGAAGACCTCCTCGGCCTGGTCGGTCGACGCCACGGTCGAGCGCTACCTGATGCGCGGCAAGGACCGGATCACGTCGCCCAGCGCCTATCCGAACGCCACCACGCTCACCGGAGGAATCCGCTTCGCCTGGTGACGCCGCGAACCGTCCCATGACCCTCTCAGCCACCCCGACCGTATTCCGTTCCACCCCGTCCTCGTCCGCCGGCGGGGCGGCGCCGCTACGGCGCGTGGCGTTTCACGCCATGGGCACGCCCTGCGAAATCCAGTACGCCTGCAACGATCCGGTGCGGGCGGACCGCTTCGAGCGCGCCGCGATCGGCTGGGTCGGCGCTTTCGAGGCGAAGTACTCCCGCTACCGGCCGGACAGTCTCGTCAGCCGGATCAACTCGGCCGCTGGCGAAGCCTGGATCGAAGTCGACCGGGAAACGGACGCGCTGCTGGACCTGTGTGCGACGCTTCACTTCACGACGCAGGGGATTCTCGATCCGACGATGCTGCCGCTGCTGCGGCTCTGGAACTACCAGGCGGAGCACCCCGTGCTCCCGACCGACGCGGAGATCGCGGCCGCCCAGAGGCTCGTCGGCTGGCCGAAGGTCCGGCGCGAGCCTGGGAAAATCCTGCTTCCGGTCCGCGGCATGGCGCTCGATTTCGGCGGCTTCGGCAAGGAGTACGCGGTCGACGTCGTCGCCCAGATCGCCCTCGATCACGGCATCGCGGACGTGCTGGTGGATTTCGGTCACGACCTGCGCGTGCTCGGCCGGCCATCCGGCCGTCCGGCCTGGCACATCGGTCTCGAGGACCCGCACCGGCCGGGCACGATGGACGGCAGCATCGCGTTCGCCAGCGGACGGGGCGTCGCGTCCTCGGGCGACTATCTGCGGCGGTTCCTGCTGGGCGGTCGCCGCTACGGCCACATTCTCGATCCGCGCACGGGCCGGCCGGTGGCGAACGGCTGTCTCCAGGCCACGGTTGTCGCCGGGACGTGTCTGCAAGCCGGCGTGCTGTCCACGACCGCCTTCGTTCTCGGCGTGCCGAAAGGCATCGAGTTCATCCAGGCTTTCCCGGGCGCCGAAGGGCTGCTGATCGCCGAGCGGTCCCGGGCGCAATCCCGAGGATTTTTCAATCATGTCGTCACTCCCTAACCCGCGAATCTCATGAACAAGTGCGCTGAAGCATCCGAATTTACGTCCGCCTTCGGCGGAGCGACTTCGTCGCGGTTAGCCCCGACAAAGTCGGCCCACCGGGCGGATATTTCGCAACGTTCGCGAAATATCCGGGCTAAATTCCTCCTGCTCGCCGGCCTGGCTGCGCTCGTCTCGAACTCCAGCCGTGCCGCGATCGAGACGGGCGATCTGTTCCCGTCGCTTGCCGCGGCGAACCTCGCCGGCGGCACTCTGCCGCCGGTGGCCGGCAAGATCCTGCTGGTCGACTTCTGGGCCTCCTGGTGCGCGCCGTGCAAGGCGTCGTTCGCCGCGCTCGGGCGGCTCAATGCCGAGTTCGCTTCGCGCGGGCTCGTGATCGTGGCGATCAGCGTCGACGAAAAACCCGCGGCCTACCGCGCCTTCGTGCAGAAATGGCAGCCCCCGTTCGCCGCCCTGCTCGACCGCGGGCAGAACCTGGTGCGCACGGTCCAAGTGCCCGCCATGCCGACCTCGTACCTCGTGGGCCCCGACGGCCGTGTGCGGTTTGTGCACCGCGGCTTCCACGGCGGCGCGACCGAGGCCGAGTGGCGGGCGCACATCGAGGCGCTGCTGGGGGGAAAACCGGAATCGGCTTCATGAAAACGATCCCCCGAATCCTGGTTCTTTCCCTGCTCGCCGCGCTGGCGACCGGCGGCGCGGCCTGCAGCTCCGTGCGCGTCCAGCCGTGGCAGCGCGGCACGCTGGCCAGCTATCCGATGCGACCCGACCGGGACCCGCTCGCGACCGCAGCCGACGAGCACACGTACTATTCGCGCGAGGCGGCCAGCGGCGGCCGCGGCGTCGGCGGCAGCGGCTGCGGCTGCAATTGATCCGGGGTTCGCAACCGCCGGGAGCGAGCGCACTTGGAACAACTTCCGTCCGGCAGCAACTATGGCCCGATCCAGCCGACCGTTCCCCGCTCCGGCGACGATCGCGCCCCGCCCCCATGCGAATCCTGGTGATTGAAGACGAGGCGCAACTCGCGCGACACGTGAGTCGCGCGCTGATCCGGCACGGGCATCTCGCCGGCACGGCGCTCGACGGCGCCGAGGGCCTGCGGCTCGCGCTGGCGGACCCGCCGGACCTGATCGTGCTCGATCTCAACCTGCCGTCGCTCGACGGGCTGTCGGTGCTCTCGAGCCTGCGGGCCGCCAACAGCCCCGCGCGGGTGCTGATCCTCACGGCCCGCGGCGAGGTCGAGCATCGCGTCAAGGGGCTGAAAGCCGGGGCGGACGACTACCTGGCCAAGCCTTTCTCGCTCGACGAACTCGTGGCGCGGGTCGAGGCGCTGGGCCGCCGCGGCGCGACGCCGACGGCCGCGGATTTCCTGAAGGTGGCCGATCTCCAGATGGACGTGCAGCACCGGCGCGTGGTGCGCGATGGCCGCCCGATCGCGCTTTCCCCGCGTGAATTCGACGTGCTGCAGGTGCTGATGCAGGAGCCGGGGCGGATCTTTTCCCGGACCGAGCTCTGCGAACGCGTCTGGCAGCGCGATCACGAGTACGACACGCGGACGGTGGAGATCTTCATCGCCCGCCTGCGCAAGAAGGTGGATGCCGGATTCCCGGTCGCGCTGCTGCACACCGTCCGGTCCGTCGGCTACACGGCCCGCACCCCGGTGTGAGCGGGCGCGCGCCAACCGGTTCGCGACGGGGGGCGCCCGCCGCGGCTCAATGCCATCCCGGCGCGCGGCCGCCTGACTTTTTGGCGAACCTCCGCTAACCTCACGATCCCATGGTGCCCGTTCCACTTCGGCCGGTGCTGGCCGTGCTCCTGCTGGTTCTCCTGCCCACGCGGAGCCCGGCGCAGGCCGTCATCGAAGGTCACGTCCAGCTGCCGCCGTCGCACTTCGCCCCGGTGATCAACAAGCGGTACGAAATCGTCTCAAAGGCGGGCGAGCTGTCGACGAACCCGCCGCTCGCGGTCGTGTACCTCGCCGGCAATTTCCCGCGACCCGCCGTTCCGCGCACGGTGCAGATGCCGCAGAAGGACCTCGCGTTCGTGCCGTCGCTGCTGCCGATCCAGACCGGCACCCGCGTCGCATTTCCGAATTACGACGACACGTACCACAACATCTTTTCGTATTCGGCGCCGAAGCGCTTCGACCTCGGCCGCTACCGCTCGGACGAGCGGCCGATCCCGTCGGAGGTGTTCGACGTTCCCGGGCTGGTCACGCTGCGGTGCGAGATTCACGAGCACATGCGCGGGATCCTGCTCGTCCTGGACACGCCGTATTTCGTCGTCACCGACGAGCACGGCGATTTCCGGCTGCCGAACCTTCCGGCCGGCAGGTACGTGTTGAAAGCCTGGCTGAGCAGCCGGACCACGCTGGAGCAGCCGGTGGGACTCGCGGCCGGTTCGCATTTGCGCGTCGACTTTCCGTGATCGCCAAGGCGGAGGCCTCCTCGACGGACGTCGCGCGGTTTCGGGCGAAACTGCTGGTGGCGATGATGCTGGTCATCTCCACGATCACGGCGCTCGCGCTCTACCTCGGCCAGCGGCGGGCCGCGCGTGCGGTCGAGCAGGAGCTGCACCGCGATTTCGAGGGCGACCTCGCGGCGCTGCAAAACGTCCAGCAGCTCCGGCACGCGGCGCTGGTGGAACGCTGCCGCGCGCTCCTGCGGCGGCCGCGGATCCACGCGGCGTTGGAAGACGGTGCGCTCGATCTGCTCTACCCGAGCGCGGAGGACGAATTGCGGGACATCATGGCGAACCCGGTCGGCTCGACGAAGGAAGACGCCGCCTACGCGCTGCACGCGGAGTTCTACCGTTTTCTCGACCGATCCGGCGCCGTCATTCCGCCGGTGAATGCGCACGAGGTGGGCGCGCTCGACCCCGGCGAGGAAAAGCAGCTGGCGCTGCCGTCGGTGCCGGACCGGCTGCAACTTGGTTATGTGACCTCGAGGACCGGCAGCGGCGCCACCGGACTGCACGAGGTGTTTGCGATGCCGATCGTCTCCAGCGAAACCGGAGAGATCATCGCCGCGCTCGTGCTCGGGTTCCAGCCGGCCTCGTATGCCATCGGCCGCGGGGGAGCGGCCATTCGACGGGGCGTCTGGGTGCACGGCCGGCTGCACATGGACGAGATCGCGGGCCCGGAGGCAGCGGCCCTGGAGCAGGCGGTTGGCCGGGCGATTGCGGCCAGCCGGAGCCCCGAAAGCAGCTTTGCCCGCGACCTGGGCGGCACGCCGCAGCTGCTGTTCTACAAGCGGGTCAACCCCGGTTCGCTCTTCCCACCGGCCTACGAGGTGTGCGTCTACCCGCTGGCCGAACTCCGCACGCGCCAGCGCGAGCTTCGCTGGCAGGTCGCCGGCGTCGCGCTGCTGCTGCTGCTCGGCGGGTTCGGCGCCAGCCATGTCCTGGCCGCCCGGCTCGCCCGGCCGGTCGAGAAGCTGGCGGTCGACTCGGCCGAGAATC
Organism: uncultured Verrucomicrobiae bacterium; assembly: GCA_963705935.1. Lineage (GTDB taxonomy): Bacteria > Verrucomicrobiota > Verrucomicrobiia > Opitutales > Opitutaceae > Opitutus. The sequence goes on from OY970130.1 coordinate 3,766,618, forward strand.
GCGCCCAGCGCGAGCGCGCCGAGGCCGCGCTCGAGCTGACGAGCGAGGAACTGCAGCGCGCCGCGCGCTTCTCCGCGGATGCCTCCCACCAGCTGAAGACCCCCGTGACCGTCCTGCGCGCCGGGCTGGAGGAACTGCTGGCGCGCGAAAACCTCACGCCCGACGAGTACCACGAAATCTCGGCGCTGATTCACCAGACGTACCGGCTTTCCGGAGTCATCGAGGACCTGCTGCTGCTGTCGCGGATGGATGCCGGCCGGCTGAAGATCGAGTTCCAGCCGGTGGACCTCACCTTCCTGATCGAGGCGGCGCTCGACGACCTCGGGGCGGAATCGGACGGGCTGGACCTGACGATCGAAACCGACGTCCCCGCCGGCCTGCAGATCGAAGGGGAAAAACGCTATCTCTCGATCATTCTCCAGAATCTGCTGGAAAACGCGCGCAAGTACAACCGGCCGGGCGGCCGGATCCGGATCGCTGCGCGCGACCAGGACGGGCTGATCCGGTTCAGCGTCGGCAACACCGGCCGGCCGATTCCCGCCGCGGCGCAGGCGCACATCTTCGAACGTTTTCACCGCGGGCTGATCGGCGAGAACGTTCCCGGCTACGGTCTCGGGCTGAATCTCGCGCGGGAGCTCGTCCGGCTCCACCGCGGGGAACTCCGCCTGGTTGGCTCCGACAAGGAGTGGACGGAATTCGAGGTCGTTTTTCCGCCGGTGCGATCGGCGCCGGGACCGGAGCCGCCGTCATGAAGACGACCGTGCTGGCGTTGCTCGCCGTGGCTTGGGGCGGATTATCCGCCCGCGCGGATCTCGTCGATCGCGTCGATGACGCGCTGACCTTCAGCTCGGCGGATGGCGTTGTCCGGGGCCGGATCAGCGGTTCGCTCGACCTGGAGGCGTATCAGTTCACGACGCCGCCGCCCGCCCTGATCGATTCGCGCGGCAGCGCGCTGTTCAATCCACAGCTCACGACGTTTTTCGACGGCCAGATCGGTTCGACCGTGTACATGTTTGCCCAGGCGCGCGTCGATCGCGGCTTCGATCCCGCGAACGAACCGCTCCAGGCCCGGCTCGACGAATACGCCCTGCGGCTCACGCCCGGGCCGGACGACCGGGTGAACGTGCAGATCGGCAAGTTCGCCACGGTGGTCGGCAACTGGGTGCCGCGGCACCTCGCCTGGGACAACCCGTTGATCAACGCGCCGCTGGTGTACGAAAACCTGACCGGGATCTGGGACGCGGTCCCGGCGTCATCGGTCGGGACGGTGCTGAGCTGGGCGCACCTCCGCGGGCCGCCGCCGCACCTCGACGTCGAATCGGACAAGTATCTGCGCATCCCGGTGATCTGGGGACCGAGTTACGCGACCGGTGCGGCCGTGTCCGGAGAATTCGGCCGCTTCACGTACGCCGGGGAAATCAAGGCGACGTCGCTCTCGTCGCGGCCCGACACGTGGCCCACCAACGTGCTGCCGTCGCGTCATCCAACCGTGAGCGCCCGGATCGCGTACCGGCCGAATATGGCGTGGGAATGGGGCTTTTCCGCGAGCACGGGCGTGTATCTCAAACCCGAAGCCGCGTCGCTGCTCCCCCCGGGCCGCGGCCTCGGCGAGTACCGGGAGACGGTGCTGGGGCAGGACGTCAGCTTCGCCTGGCATCATGTGCAGGTCTGGGCCGAGGCCTACGAGGCGCGCTTTGCGATCCCGCGCGTCGGCGATGCGGACACGTACTCGTATTACGTCGAGACGCGGTACAAGTTCACGCCGCAGTTCTTCGGCGCCCTGCGGTGGAACGAGCAGTTCTTCGGCCGGCTGCCCGATCCGGCCGGCGGCAGCGTCCGCTGGGGCGCCGACACGTGGCGAGCCGACGCCGCATTGGGCTACCGGTTCACACCGCACACCGAGTTGAAGCTGCAGTACAGCTTTCAGCACACCTGGCCCGCGTCGCCGGCAACCGCGCACCTCCTCGGGCTGCAGTTCGTGCTGCGATTCTGACTACCGCGAGAGGCGTGGTAACAGCTTCGTTACCGAGACCCGCTTGCGCACATCCGGCGCCCGGAAATCGTTCCGCCACGCCGGGCGCACCGGCGAACGATGTCCCGCCCATGAAGCTCTCGACCTCCCTCCACCGCCTTTTCCGCCGGAGTCACGTTCCGACTCTTTCCCTGATCACCCTCCTCCAGCGCACGCCCGTCGTGCCGGCCGCCACGGCCGTGGAGGCGTTCGTCGTCACTTCGCCCGTCGGCACCGTCCTGAAGTCGCTGGCCGCGGTCGGGTCCTCGCTCGGCGCGCTGAACTCGCTCGCCGGCGCCACGCCGCTCGTGCCCACCACCGGCACCGGCACCGGCACGAACGCGAACGTCGGGACCTCCGTCTCGATCAGCTTCACCGTCACCCCGACGCTGACGCCGATCATGTCGTGGAAGGTCGGCGGGCAGATTCCCCCCGGGATGAACTACTCCGGCCTGACGGCGGCCGGATCGGTGAACCTCCAAAATCTCATGCTCGGGGGCACGCCAACGACCGCCGGCACCTATGCCGCGTCGCTCCAGGCCTTCTCGAGCCCGTCCGACGCCGGCTTCGCCTCGGCCGTCTACACGTACACGGTCACCGTCACCGGCAGCAGCGGCGGAGGTGCGACCATGCCGGCGATCAGCACGCAGCCGCAGAGCCAGACCGTCACCTCCGGCAGCAACGTCATGTTCGCGGTCAGCGCCACCGGCAGCCCCGCCCCCACGTACCAGTGGCGCAAGGACGGCAACGACCTCGCGGGCGAAACCGGCGCATCGCTTTCGCTGACCAACGTGCAGACGTCCGCGGCCGGCAGCTACACCGTCGTCGTGACGAACAGCGCCGGGTCGGTCACGAGCCAGGCGGCGATGCTGACCGTCAATGCGGCGACGGGCGGTGGCGGGGGGGCGGGAGCGCCGGCCACACCCGACAAATCCGGCGCCTACGGCTCCGGGGCCACGCAAGTGACGCTTTCCTGGCTCGCCGGCTCCGGCGGCGGCGCGGCCAGCACCTACCGGATCGAACGGGCGACCGACAGCGGGTTCACCGCCGGGCTCGCGACGATCGACACGACGACGGCCGCAACCTCGTACGTCGATGCGACGGCCGCCGCCGGCACCACCTATTTCTATCGCGTCTCCGCGGTCAACTCCAGCGGGACCTCGGCCCCGACCGCCTCGATGCAGGTGACGACGCCCGCCTCCGACGGCGGCGGCCACGCGACCTTCGTCAACATCGCGACCCGCGCATTTTGCAGCACGGGCGACAACGTCACGATCGGCGGGTTCGTCATCGGCGGCAGCGGCCCGAAGCGGGTCCTGGTCCGCGCCGTCGGTCCGACGCTCACCACCCAGGGGCTGGGCGCCTCCGAGGTGCTCGCCGATCCGATGCTCGAGGTCCACCACGGTTCGCCCGTGATCGCCTCCAACGACAACTGGGGCGACAACGCCAACGCGGCCGACATCACCTCCGTCGCCGCCAAGATTGGCGCCAGTCCGCTGGCCAGCGGCGACACGCAGTCGGCCGCGCTTCTGCTGACGCTCAACCCGGGCGTCTACAGCTTCATCGTCAGCGGCAAGGGCGGCAGTTCCGGAGTCGTGTTGCTCGAGGTCTACGATGCCGACGCCGGCGCCGGCGCCGGCACTGCCCCGTTCGTCAACATTGCCACCCGCGCGGACGCCACCACCGGCAACGGCGTCACGATCGGCGGGTTCGTGATCACCGGCAGCGCGCCGAAGCAGGTGCTCGTGCGCGCTCTCGGCCCCACCCTCGTCAAGGAGGGGCTCGGCGCCTCCGAGGTGCTGGCCGATCCGGTGATCGAGCTGCATCACGGCTCCTCGATGATCGCGATCAACGACAACTGGAGCGACAACGCCAACGCGGGGGACATCGTCACCACGGGCGCCCGGATCGGGGCGACCCCGATCGACAGTGCGGATACGGGTTCCGCGGCAATGCTCATCCGGCTCGAGCCGGGGGTCTACAGCTTCATCGCCAGCGGCAAGGGCAACACCACCGGCGTCGTGCTGGTGGAGGTCTACGACGCGGATTGATCCGCCACGCCGCCACCCGGCTCCGGACGGCGCCTCGCCGCGGAGCCGCCCCGGGCGCGCCGCCGGACTTTTGTCCCGCGGCGCGCGTCCGTCAGGGGCGCCCGCAGGCCGCGGAGCCGCCGAACACGGAGAGGGTTTTCGGTGAAGCCCGCTCTCGTGTTCGAGGCCCGGATGCGACTAGCCTCGGATCGCTTCCACCTCCCATGAAAAAATACCTGGTCGAGTTCATCGGCACCTTCTTCCTCGTGTTCACGGTCGCGCTCGCCGTCCGGCAGTCGGCCCCGCTCGCCCCGCTCGCGATCGGATCCATCCTCATGGTCATGATCTTCGCCGGCGGCCACGTTTCCGGCGGCCACTTCAATCCCGCCGTCACGCTCGCCGCCTTTCTCCGCGGTCGTTGCGAGCGGCGGGACGTGCTGCCGTACTGGATCGCGCAATTCGTCGCCGCAGTCGTCGCCGCGCTGCTGGTCAACGTCGTCCTGAACGGCCGCGTGCCCGGCGCCGCCGCCCTGCATCCGACGCTCGGCTCGTTCATCGTGGAATTCCTCTTCACCTTCGCGCTCGCCTGGGTCGTGCTCAACGTCGCCACCGCCAAGGCCACGATGGGCAACTCGTTTTACGGACTCGCGATCGGGTTCACCGTGTTCGTCGGAGCGACGACGGTCGGCGGCATTTCCGGCGGCGCCTTCAACCCCGCCGTCGGGCTGGGCGTGTTCGTCTCCGGGCTCGAGTCGGGGAAGCAGTTCGTCGTCTACCTCGTCTCCGAGTTCGCGGGTGCCGCCGTCGCGGCAGCCGCGTACCGCGCGGTCAACGGGCTGGAATGAGGGACAGGCGCCGCCGCCGGCGCCCGTTCGTCGGGGAGGCCGGCGGCTAGCGGCGCATCCCGCGATGCAGCCGTCCGGTCGGCTTGGCGGAAGCCTCAGCCGCCTCCGCCAGCACCTTGTCGTCGAACAGCGCCGAATAGATGTACGGGAAGCCTTCTTCCTTCTTCCGCTCCACGGTCATGCCCATGTAACGCTCGATCGAGCGCGCATCGCGCACGTCGTCCTCCGTCACGAGCGTGAACGCGTCGCCGGTGTTGTGCGCGCGGCCGGTCCGGCCGATGCGGTGCACGTAGTCTTCGGGGTTCTCCGGCACGTCGTAATTGACGACGTGCGAGATGCCCGCGATGTCGAGGCCGCGGGCGGCGATGTCCGTCGCGACCAGCACCTCGAAGCGGCCCGTCTTGAATCCCTCGAGCGCCTCGATGCGCTCACGCTGGCTGCGGTCCGAGTGCATCACTCCGACGGTATGGCCGTTCGTCTTCAGCCGGTGGGCGATCCGGTCGGCGCCCATCCGCGTGCGGGTGAAGATCAGGACGCTGCGGAACTCGGTGCGTTCGAGCAGCAGTTGCAGCAAGTCAAACTTCTGCGAGGCAACCACCGGATAGAAGGCGTGCGAAACCGTCTCCGCCGGCGAGTGCACGCGGTCGACCTCGATCTTCACCGGCTGGTTCAGTGCCCAGCCGGCGAGCTGCTCGAGCTCCGGCGGGAGGGTGGCGGTGAAGAACAGCGTCTGCCGGTTCTTCGGGCACTTTTGCACGATCCGCCGGACGTCGGGCAGGAAGCCCATGTCGAGCATCCGGTCGACCTCGTCGAGCACGAGGATCTCGATTTCGTCCAGCGAACAGTTGCCCTGCTCGAGGTGGTCGAGCAGCCGCCCCGGCGTCGCCGCCAGAATGTCCATGCCGCGGCGCAGGTCGTCGGTCTGCTTTCCGTATCCCACGCCACCGTACACGATGGTCACGCGCAGGTCCGTGAAGCGGGCGAACTTCTGGAACGCGTCCTCGACCTGCAGGGCCAGCTCGCGCGTCGGCTCGAGGATCAGGCACCGCAGCCGGCCGTGCGCACCCAGCCGCTGGATGATCGGCAGCGCGAACGCCGCGGTCTTGCCGGTGCCGGTCTGGGCCGAACCGATGAGATCGCCGCCCTTGAGCACGACCGGAATCGCCCGGGACTGGATGGGCGTCGGCTCGACGTAACCCATCTGCTCGACCGCGTAGGCGAGCGGGTCGGCCAGGCCGAGCTTCGAGAACGCCGTGTCCATCTTCGGCACCTCCACCGGGACCACCGGCTTGACCGGTTCGCGCCGTGGATGCTCGAAAGTGTCGTGCCGCCGCGCCGGTTGCGCGGCCGGACGGGCTGACTCGCCGCGGTCGCGGTCGCGGCCGCGCCGCCCGCGCCCGCCGCCGCCGGTTCCGCCACCGGTGCCGCCGCCGCCCCCGGTGCCACGCTCATGCCGGCTGCCCTGCCCGGACGCGTGACCTCCAGCTTTGCCGTGCCCCTGCGGCCGCGGGCCGCGGTCGGCCGCCCGGCTCGGATGTTGTTCGCTCCGCGGTGCGGGACCTTGGGGACGCGGGCTCGGGTGCGTTTTCCCGCTGGTCTGAGCCGCGGGCCTGGAAGCGCGCGTCGGAGAAATCGATTCGCGGAGCTTCGCAAAAATTCTCTTTAACATGATATCGGTGAAACCTCGTACGCTCGTCGAATCAACCGGGTTTGCAATCACCGATGTCGGCACATCGCGTTGCGCGAGGGCCAGGCGCCCTATCCCGCCCCGCCGATCGGCAGCCGCTCCGGCATCCGGATCCGGACCGGATGCGCGGTTTGACACGCCCGCAAAAGCAACTTCGGTGGTTACATTAACCGATGACCGGCAACTCCCGATTCGCCGTCAGTCTGCACATTCTCGCGTACCTCGCGTATCGCGGGGGACGGGCGGTGCCGTCGGCGGAGATCGCGTCGAGCGTCGATACCAACCCGGTGGTGATCCGCCGGCTGCTGTCGACGCTCGCCCGGGCCGGCCTCGTGCACGCGCGCAAAGGCGCGGCGGGCGGATTCGCCCTCGCCCGGCCGCCGCGGGACATCTCGCTCGTGGACGTGTACCGCGCGGCGGAGCCGGATCCGGACACCGGGTTGCGTCACTTCGCCCCGAATGGCCAGTGTCCGGTGGGAGCGAAGATCGCCGGGGTGCTGCACGGAGTCTTCTCTCGGGCCCAGGCCACGATGGAGGCCGAACTGGCGCGCGCCACCCTCGGCGACCTGCACGAACAGCTCCAGCCGGTCTGCCCGGGCAGCCATCGCCGCGAACGGAGTGGCCCGTGACGCCTTCGCTCGAGATCCATCGCGTCCACCTGCGCGTTCGAAACCTGCCGCTGAGCCGCGACTTCTATGCCGGTCGGCTGGGGTTCTTGATCACACACGAGACGCCGGCGCACATCGAACTGGCGACCGGGCACGATGCCGGTGCGCCGGCCGGGATCCGCGCCGCGCAGCTCGTCCTCACGGACGACCCCGCCGCACTGCGCGCTCCACCGCAGGCGGCCGGGCTGTTTCATGCCGCGGTGCTGCTGCCATCGCGGGAGAGCCTCGGTCAATGGCTCCGGCACGCCGTGACGCACGAGGTGGCCTTCGCCGGGTTCTCGGACCACGGGGTCAGCGAAGCGCTGTATCTCGACGACCCGGATGGAAACGGGCTCGAGTTCTACGCCGACCGGCCCCGGGAAGCGTGGCCGTTACACGACGGATCGCTGGCCATGGGCACGGAACCGCTGGATGTCACTTCGCTGCTGTCCCTGGCGGACGAAGGCGAAGCCGGCGGCCGCCGCGCCCGCGGCGTCACCCCGTCGCCGCTCGCGGGAGCAACCTGGGGACACATGCATTTCCGAGTGACGGATCTGGATCGCAGCGAGTCGTTCTATCGGCAGGAACTCGGGCTCGCGCTCATGCAGCGATTCGGCGCCGGCGCCCGGTTCCTCAGCCGGGATGGTTACCATCATCACGTCGGACTGAACGTCTGGGGCGGGGTCGACGAACCGCAACCGGAAGGGGCGCTGGGCCTGGCGAGCGCAACTTTCGCCGTCGCCGGCGTGGACCGACCGCGCGTGGTGCACGATCCGGACCGGCTGCGCCTCGAACTCGTCCCGCTGGCTGCGGCGGACCCGCATTCACCGGCGGCCGACCCCGCTGCCGGCCGCATCAAAGATTCGACCTGATCTTTTCCAGGATCGAGATCGACAGCGGCTCGTCGCCCATCAGCCCGATGCGGATCCGCACCTTGGTGATGTTGCTGGCGGCGTTTTCCAGCCGGATCTGGATCTTCTTGTCGGCGGCGTTTCGTGCCGTGATCACGTCGATGAGGTTTCCGCGCTCCTCGTTGATCTTGGCGATCGAGAGCTGCTGCAGCGCCCGGTTGGTCGCGTTGATCGTGTTCTCGAAACTCCCGGCGACATTCGCCTCGAGCTGACCGCGGACATAGGCGACGGCGGCGCCGGCCCCCGCACCCGCTGCGATGGCGAGACAGCCGGAAGTCACCGAGAGTGCAATACAGGCCGTGGCGGCGCCCAGCAGCGTGGCGAATCTTCGGGAGAAGGTGGATTTCATGGGCATCGCGGAGATAGACCCGTCAACTGGGGATCGGTTTCATAATCCAGCAGTTAGGTCATCTGCCCACGGCGGTGTCCCGGTGCCGGCACCCGACACGGGCCGGGACATTCCGGAATCTTCCGGCCGATCCCGCCGCCCTCGCGCGGCGACAGGTCGACAGCGGGCCGTTCTCCGCAGGAGCGCGGTTCAGGGAGGCGGCGCCTGGGACGGCGTCCGTCGCGACGCCGGGGCGGCCGGCATGGCCGCCGCGATTCGCCGTCGCTTGACAAACCCAACGCACCGGGCGGGCTCGTGAGCGATGACTCCGACCCTGCGCCCCGCCCTCGTTTCCGACGTTCCGCTGATTCTCGGCTTCATCCGCGAACTGGCGGCGTACGAGAAGCTGACGCATGAAGTCGAGGCGACGGAGGAAAAGCTGGCGGCGACGCTCTTCGGCCCCCGGCCGGCCGCCGAATGCGTGCTCGCGTTCGCCGACTCGGGCGCCCCGGCGGGGTTCGCCCTGTTCTTCGCCAACTACTCGACGTTCCTCGGCCGGCCGGGGCTTTATCTCGAGGACCTCTACGTGAAACCGGAATGGCGCGGTCGCGGCATCGGCAAGTCGCTGCTGCTTCATCTCGCCCGGCTCGCGAACGCCCGCGGCTGCGGCCGGATGGAGTGGTCGGTGCTCGACTGGAACCAGCCGGCGATCGAGTTCTACGAGTCGGTGGGCGCCCGGCGGATGCGGGAGTGGCAGATCTGCCGGCTCACCGGTCCAGCTCTGCGCCAATACGCGTAGCACACCGCGGATCTGTTGGGCATCGCGGCCAGACTGGTGTTTCCTGCGGCTGCAACCCTCCCTGTCCCGAGCCCATGACCACCCTTCCCCTCTACTGGATCGATGCCTTCACCGATCGCCTGTTCACCGGCAATCCCGCCGCCGTCGTGCCGCTCGAGCACTGGATCGAGGACGCGCGGCTCCAGCGAATCGCGTTCGAGAACGGGGTGTCCGAAACCGCGTTCTTCGTGCGCACCGGGGAACGCGCGTACCGGCTGCGCTGGTTCACCCCGTACTGGGCGGAGCGGCTGGGCCGGACCCGGCTGCACGCCCGGCAGATCTCGGCGCGGGGCGGCGAGTTGTGGTGCGAATCCCAGGGCGACCGCACCCGGATCGCCGGCCGCGCCGTGCGCTACCTGCGTGGCGAGATCGGCCTCTGAGCCCGCCGCGCGGGCGCCGGTGGCGGACCGAAATTGTCATCGTCACAGCGACGGCATTGCGAAACTGTATCGGTGGCAAACGGCCGGCGCTAACCCTGCCGCCGGCCGCCGGATTGCCGTACCGTGCCGCCCGCCATGATTCAGACCCAAGCCCACCCGGAACGCTCGCCGCTCTACCTCGAGCTGGCGCGCGAGATTCAGGAGCTCGTCGAACAGGGCACGCTCCGTCCGGGGCATCGCCTGCCCTCGGTCCGGCGCATGGCCCTCCAGCGCGACGTCAGCATCTCGACCGTCATCCAGGCCTACACGGTGCTGGAGAACCGCAGTCTGCTCGAGGCACGCCCGCAGTCGGGATTCTACGTCCGGCCGCAGACGATCCTGCAGGCGCCGGAGCCCCGGATCGCGCGGCCGATGGCGAAGCCGAGCTACGTCGGGGTGAACGACCTGACGACCGCGATGCTCGCCTTGTCGGTGGATCCGGAATACGTCCCGTTCGGCGCCGCCTGCCCGAGCCATCTGCTGTTTCCCACGCGGAAGCTCGCGCGGCTGATCGGCGCGGTCTGCCGCAACGATCCGGCGCTGATCGGCCGGTACGCGATGAACTGGGCGTACGATCCGCTGGCGCGCGAGATCGCGCGGCGCTACCTGCAGTGCGGCGCGCCGCTGGCGCACGACGAGCTGGTGATCACGATCGGCTGCTCCGAGGCGATCAACCTCTCGCTCCGCGCGATCACCAAGCCCGGCGACACCGTCGCGGTGGAGACGCCCGCGTACTTCGGTTTCCTCGAGACGATCCAGAGCCTCAACCTGCGCGTGCTGGAAATCCCCACGGACTCGCGCACCGGGCTGTGCCTCGACGCGACGCGGGAGGCGTTCGCCCACAATCAGGTGAAGGCGGTGATCGTGATGCCGAGCTTCCAGAACCCGCTCGGCTCGTGCATGCCGGACGAGAAGAAGGCGAAGCTCTACCAGCTGCTGGCGGAGTTCGATGTCGCGGCGATCGAGGACGACATCTACGGCGATCTGCATTTCGGCGAGCGCCGGCCAAAGCCGCTGAAGGCCTGGGACACCGACGGTCGCGTGCTCCTGTGCAGTTCGTTCGGCAAGACGCTCGCGCCCTCGCTGCGGGTCGGGTGGTGCGCCCCCGGCCGCTACCTGGAACGCGTGCGGCGGCTGAAGTTCACCAACACGCTCGGCACGCCGGTGATCCTGCAGAAGACCGTCTCCGATTTCCTGCGCAACGGCGGCTACGACCACCACCTGCGCTCGATCCGCCGCGCCTACCAGAACCAGCTGCTGGTGTTTTCGCAGGCGGTGCGCCGGAGCTTCCCCGAAGGCACGCGGCTCAGCCGGCCGCAGGGCGGCTTCGTGCTCTGGCTCGAGCTGCCGCCCGGTGTCGACACCCTGCGCCTGCATGAGGACGCCGTGCGCCACCACATCAGCACGGCGCCGGGCGTGCTGTTCTCGGTCAAGGACCGGTACCGGAACTGCCTGCGGATGAACTGCGGCCTGCCGTGGACCGACGCGATCGAACAGGCCGTGCGCACGCTCGGCGAACTCGCCAGCCGCCAGCTCGCCTAGCCGGGCAGCGCGACACGCCCCCGCACCCGACCCAGTCCCCGATGAGGAAAAACGTCGCCATCATGAGCGCGCTCTCGCCCGACGAACCCGCTTCGCGGCTGGCGCCCGCCGCGCCGGCGGCGTTGGCGATCGTCGCCGGCCACGCGCCGGCGGCGCCGACGCGGCTCGCGCTGACGCTGGGGTTCGCCGCGATCTACCTCGTCTGGGGCAGCACCTATCTCGGCATGCGGGTCGCGGTCGAGACCATGCCGCCGTTCCTCATGGCGGGCGCGCGGTTCCTGATCGCCGGCGGAATCCTGCTGGCCTTCACCTTCGTCCGCGGCGCGCGCTGGCCGACCGCGCGGCAGTGGCGCATCAACGCGGTGATCGGCACGTTCCTGCTGCTCGGCGGCAACGGCTGCATCGCCTGGGCCGAACAGTTCGTGCCGTCCGGCATCACCGCCCTTTTGATCGGCGTCCAGCCCTTGTTCTTCGTCCTGACCGAGTGGGCGTGGCCCGGCGGCAGCCGGCCGACGGCGGTCACGAGCGCGGCGCTGCTGCTCGGTTTCGCCGGCGTAGCCTGGCTGGCCGCGCCCTGGGAATCCGCGGCGGCCGGCGGCGTCGATCGCGCCGGCGTGTTCGCCGTGCTGGTCGCCTGCGTCGCCTGGGCCATCGGTTCGATCTATTCGCGGCACGCCCGCCACGGCGCCGAGCCGTTCGTGGCGTCCGCGCTGCAGATGCTCGGTGGCGGTGCCGCGCTGACGCTCGTCGCGCTGCTGCACGGCGACTTCGGCCACGTGCAGTTCGGCGGGATCACCGCGCGGTCCTGGTGGGCGTTTTCGTACCTCATCGCCTTCGGCTCGCTCGTGGGCTTCTCCACCTTCGTGTGGCTGATGAAGCACAGCACTCCCGCCCGGGTTTCGACCTACGCGTACGTGAACCCGATCGTGGCCGTCTTCCTGGGCTGGCTGATTCTCGGCGAACCGGTGACCGGCCGGACGGTCGCCGCCTCGGTCGTGATCATCGCCGCCGTCGCGATCATCACCGTGCAGAAGGCGAAGGCATCGGTCCGGGCCGGCTGAGTCGCCGCCGGCGCCGGTCGCACCCGCGCGGCCGGCCGCTTGCGCCACGGCGAACCGGCGGCAAGTTGCCGGCCCCGGCCGCCATGAGCTCGACCCGTCTCCTTTGTCTCCTCCTGGCCGTGTGCGCGCTGGCCGGATGCGACACGTTTCGGGACCGCTCCGACGAGAACGCCGACGCATTCGCCGCGCTCACGCCCGCGGAGCGCAGGAAGCTGCAGCGGGGCACGATCGAGCTGGGAAGCTCGTCGGACCTCGTCTACATCGCACTCGGGCACCCCGACGAGCAGCACGAGAAGACGACGCCACGCGGTCGCGAGATGACCTGGGTCTACCACGAATATCACGAGGATTTCGTCGGCACGGTGCCGATGGCCTACCGGCGCGTGCTCGTCGCGCAGCCGGGCGCGCGCCGCTATCTGCTGTATTTCGATCCCGTGTACGTCGACACGTACCGGGCTCATTCGCGGGCCCGGATCCGGATCGAACTCCTCGACGGGAAGGTCGTCCGCATCCGGCTGCCGAAACGTTGAGGTGCCGGCGCGCCGGGTCGATTTGGACGTCTCTGCGGGCCGACCTCACGGCCACGTCGAAGCGTCGATGCGCCGACGCGGCGGGTCGTATTGGGGCCGCGACGCCCTCGTCGCAGAACTCCGAGCGCTCGACTCATCGTTCTCGTACGCCCGGACCCGGCTCCCGGATCGACCGCTGGCGACGACAGGCTGCGCGTGGCGCCGCCGCGCCGGCTCCGGCGGGACGAGCTTCTCCCTGGTCCGGCCTCCGTCCCTCGAATCGAAGCAGGAACCTGCCCGGCGGCCCGCACCCGGCCCCCATGCGGGCCGCCGCCCTGCATCGCCGGGAACCAGTCCCGGACGCGGGCCGCCACACTTCCTTTCGCCGCGACCGAGTCCGCGCTTGCCACTGCCGGGGCCGTGCGCGTCACTTTCCGCCCGATTCCGACTGGACGCATGCCCACCCGGTTGTCCCAACTCCTCAATCCCGCCCGCGTGCGGCTTCAGCTGAAGAGCACGAAACGGACCGACGCGCTGCGCGAGCTGGCCGACCTGCTCGTGGGACACCCCGACGTCACGAACTTCGACGGCTTCTACGCGGAACTCGTCTCGCGGGACCGGCTGGACACCACCAGCCTCGGCCACGGCTTCGCGGTGCCGCACGCGCGCACCGACCACGTGCGCGAAATCGTGCTCGCGGTTGGACGGAGCGAGCGCGGGGTCGCGTTCGACGACGGCGACATCGTGCGGATGATGTTCATGCTCGGCACGCCGAAGGCGCGGCCGGGCGACTACCTCAGGGTCCTGAGCACGCTGTGCCGGCTGCTGAAGGAGCCGTCCAACCGCACCGCGTTCCTTACCGCCGCCACGCCGGAGGAATTCGTCCGCGTGCTCGGCGCCGCCGAAGACCGGCTGCTCGCCACGGCGTAACCGATTGCGCGACCCGCCGTATTTCCGCGATCTGCGTGACCACCTCGCGCACGCCCGGTCAGCAAACCGCCGTCGCGCCCCGCGCCTGTTTCAGCGCCAGCCGCAGCTTTTCCCGGGCCCGGTACAGCCGCGATTCCACCGCCTTCGCGCTGCAGTGCAGCACGGCCCCGATTTCGCCGTGCGAAAGCCGCTCGTATTCCGCCAGGACCACCGCCTCCCGCAGCTCCGCCGGCAGCGCGGCGATCGCGTCCCGGACCGCCCCCGCGCGCTCGCGCCGTTCCGCCAGCTCGGCCGGAGACGGGATCTCCACCGGCCCGCCGCCCGCGACGCCTTCATCCGCCGGCGTCCATTCCTCGAGCGCGACCTCCGGACGGCGCCGCCACCAGCGCAGCCGGTTGCGCGCGAGGTTCACCGCGATCGCGAACAGCCAGGGACGGAATTCCGCCTCCGGGTGAAATCTCGCCCGCTGCTGCCACACGCGCACGAACGTTTCCTGCGCGAGTTCCTCCGCCTCCCGCGTGTTGAGGACGATGCGTCCGACCAGCGCCTTGACCGGCAGCTCCCAGCGGGTCATGAGCGCGGCCAGCGCCGGCTCCTCGCCCGCCTGCACCCGGCGCATCAACTGTGTGTCCTCGCTGGCGGCCGTCACGCTCAAGGCCGCACCTGCACGTTCGGTGCGCCCTCGTGCGTGTATCCGGATATCCGCGGCAGCACGAGCGCGAGATAACGGGCGCCCTCCCCCGCAGGCATCAGCGCCGCCACTCGATGGAAGTGCGCCACCATCGAGTCGGTGCAGGTTTTCTCCAGCGCGGCGATCTCGGCCGGGGCGGCGTGCCGGCGCCGTGCGTCCAAGATCATCGAACAGTGCCGCGCGCACTCGGCCCCGTAGGCGGCATGCAGCCGCTCGATGGCGGCGAACTCGGCGTCGGTGGGATGGAACTCGGCCCGCAGCCAGGCCATCGCATCGCGGTCGCGGGCGGCCCGGCGGATCGCCGGATCATCGTTCAGGGCGTAGAACGCGCCGAACGAAACCGCGCCCGCGGCGACCACCACCAGCACGGCGAGCCAGAAATTCCTCATGGCGTCGCCATGGCGCGCGCGTCCAGCGCCCGGACATAGGCGCGCACGATTTGCGCCCGGTCGGCATCGACCCGCGACCGCGCCTGCTGGCGGCCGACCCACGCGCCCAGCACGACGGCCACCGCCAGCGCACCGGCGAGCGCGGAGGCGTGGGCCCGCGCATAGCCGCGCCACGAGGACCCGGCCGTCGCCGGCGCGATCCGCCGCGAAACCGCGGCCCGGAATCCGGGATCGCGCCGGGGCACGACGCGCCAGTCGGCGAGCGTGCGGGAAAGTGGGTCGTTCATCTCGGATGGGTTCATGACAAGCCTCTGCAGGGTATAACCCGGCGGCGGGAAAGACCCGCGAAAAAAACCGGCCGGCGCCCTCACGGCCCGAGCGCCTGGGTCTCGACCCAGCGCACCGCGTGCCGGACCAGCGCGGTCGTGTCCTTCAGCTCCAGCTTGTGCTTGATGTGGCCACGGTGCACATCGACGGTCTTCGAGCTGAGGTGGAGTTGCTTGGCGATGTCGCGCGTGCTCTTGCCCTGCCCGATCAGCTGGAAGACCTCGAACTCGCGGTCCGTCAGCTTCTCGATCGGCGATTGCGAGCCCCGCGGCTTCCGCCCCGACAGGCCGTCGAGGATCCGGGCCGACATCTTCGGGCTGACGTAGACCTGGCCGTCCAACACCTGGCGAATGGCGGTGAGCAGGTTTTCCCCGCCGGCCTCCTTCATGATGTAGCCGCGGGCGCCCGCCCGAAGCACGCGCTCGGCATAGATCAGCTCGTCGTGCATCGAGACGACGAGAATGGGCAGCGCCGGGTGACTCGCCTGCAAGTCCTTGATGAACTCGATCCCGCTCCGCCCCGGCATGGTGATGTCGGTCAGCACCAGGTCCACCGGAGCCCGGGCGATCTCGGCCATTGCCGCCGCCGGATTCCCGGCCTCGCCGCCGACCATCAACCCCGGCTGGCGATCGATGAGCTGCGCGAGCCCCGCGCGCATGAATGGATGATCGTCGACGATCAGGATCCGCCGCCGCGCGGACGCGGGTGGCTCGCCCCGGGCAGGGAACGTGGATTGCGTGGTGCTCATCGCCGGCTCCGATCGATGAAACCCCGTGTTCATTCGCCGATCGGCAGCGTGCATGTGACCGTGACGCCGCGGCCGGGTTTCGAATCCACGACCAGCCTCGCGCCGATGACGTCGGCCCGGTGTTTCATCACCCTGAGGCCCATTCCGGCATCGGCGGATTTCTGGAGGCCCTGACCGTCGTCGCTGATCTCGAGTTCGACGGCTCCCTTGCGCGCGCCGAGCCGGATCACCACTTCGTCGGCTCCGCTGTGCCGCAGCGCGTTGTTCACCGCCTCCTGCACGATCCGATACAGGTGGCCCGCGACCGCGTTGTCCCGGATCAGCACCAGGCCGGCGCATTCGAACCGGCAGCGCACGCGACCGAGCGCGTTCATCCGATCCGCCAGCTCGATCAGGCTCGCCCAGAGAGCGTCCGGTTCGTCCTTCACCGGCACGAGGCCCCGCGCCATCGACCGCGTCTGCGCAATCGCCTCCCGCAGCATGCCGCCGATCCGATCCACCTGCGGCACGAGATCCGGCTGCCGGGCGACGACATCGCTCTTCAAGGAAGCGCACATCATCTCGATCGCCGTCAGCTGCTGGCCGAGTCCGTCGTGCAGGTCCTCCCCGATCCGATGCTGTTCGCGCTCACCCGCCTGGAGGATCTCCTTTTCGAGGCGGTGCCGTTCGCGCCCCGCGGCCGCGAGGGCCCGATCACGCTCGATCGCCATCAGGCCCCGCTGCACCACGGCCGGCAGCAGCTCGAGCAGCGCCGCGTCCTTCATGACGTAGTCGAGCGCACCCTGCTTCATCACCTCGACGGCAAGCCGCTCATCGCCCTGTCCGGTGACCATGATGAACGGGACCGCCCGGTGTTGCTGGCGCAGCCGCCGGAGCAGCTCGGGTCCGGCGACGTCCCGCAGCTTGAAATCGAGCAGCATCAGGTCCGGCGTCCGCTCGTCCAGCCGGGCGCGCGCGGTCGCTCCCGAATCCGCCGTCAGGACCTCGTAGCCCGCAGTACGCAGGACCCCGGCCATCAGGAACAGCATGCCCTCGTCGTCGTCGACCACGAGCAGCAGCGGCGAAGAGGCGGAGTCGGGCATGGCGGCTTGAAACGGGAATGGGCGCGGCGCGGCGGAACGGAGGCGGTCGCAGACGTGGTCGATTCGATCGTGCAGGTATCGCAGGCTCTGGACCGGATTCGCGGTCGCACACGTTCGTCGCTTCGCGCCGAATGACAAATCGTCGGGTGCAGGCTCGCTCCGCGGGAGGCGACAGGCCGCCCACCCCGAAGGGACGCCGGAGGGTGCGGCGCTCCGGTCACGCGCTTTTGACCTGCGGGATCAGCAGCAGCGTCACGAACAGTCCGAGCCGGCGGATCGCCTCGGCGAACCGGTCGTAATCCACCGGTTTCTGGATGTACACGTTGCAGCCGAGCTCGTGACACCGCTCGACCTCGTGCAGGTCGTCGGTCGTGGTCAGCATGATCACCGGCAGCTTCCGGAGCTCGGGATCGGATTTCAGCCGGCGCAGGACCTCGATCCCGTCGACCTTCGGCATGCGAATGTCGAGCAGCACGAGATACATGTGTGCCGCGTGTTTTTGACCGGGCTCGGGCTTGAAGAAGAAATCCAGCACCGCCTGACCGTCGCGGAAATGCCTCATCTGATTGCTGAGTCCCGCGGCTTCGAGATTCTGGCGGATGAGGATGGCGTGGCCTTCATCGTCCTCGACGATCAGGATGACGGGATCGGTCTTCATGGTGGGGGGGAACGGACGCCGGACTGGCCGGCAGGGAAACGTGAAAAGTCGAACCGACGCCTTCTGCACTCTCGACCCAGATCCGGCCGTGCTGCCGCTCGAGCACCCGCTGCGCGATCGTGAGCCCGAGCCCTTCGCCGGGGCTGGCCTCGGGATTCAGGCGATGGAAGATCTCGAAGATCTTCGGCTGATGGGCCTCCGGGATCCCAATGCCGTTGTCCGCGACGTCGTAGAAAGCGGTTCCCGCCTCGATCCGGCCGGTGATTCGCACGCGCAGCGGCCGCGAGGGCTCGCGGTACTTCAACGCGTTGTCGATCAGGTTGGTGAACACCTGGCTGATCTGTCCGCTGTCGCCGAGACAGTCCGGGAGCCGATCGACCTCGATCGCGGCCCCGGCCTCGTCGAGCTGGAATCGGATCGCCGCGAGAATCGTCGCGAGGAGCGGGTCCATCCCGATCGGCGCGATGTTCAAGGCGACGCGGCCGAGGCGCGAGTAGCGCAGCAGACCGGCGAGCAGCATCTCCATCTTGTTCACGCCGGCACTGATGAAGCGCAATGCCTGCGGGATCGCCTCCGCGACCGGCTGCTTCAGCTCGTCCGCCGGCACCTGCCCGTCGCGGGCGTTCGCGACTGCCAACTGGATCCGGTCGCAGGCGCGAACGAGTTGTTTGCTGAAACCCTGCACGTTCACCAGCGGCGAGCGCAGGTCGTGCGAGACGGTATAAACGATCGTTTCGAGCTCCTTGTTCTTCTCCGCCAGGTCGGATGCGAACCGCTGGAGGTCCTCCTCGTCCTGGCGCCGCCGCGTGATGTCGGTGCGGATCGCGACGTACTGCACCGGTTTGCCCGCCGCGTTGAGAAACGGATAGATCGTCGTGTCGACCCAGTAGATCGTGCCGTCCTTCGCCCGGTTGCGGATCTCGCCATGCCAGACCCGGCCGTGGCTGATCGTGCCCCACAGGTGCTGGAAGAACTCGCGCGGGTGGTGGCGCGAATTGATGATCCGGTGATCGCGGCCGATCAGCTCGTCCCGCGGATATTTCGAAATGGCGCAGAACTTGTCGTTGACGTAGGTGATCCTGCCGGCGGCGTCGGTGATCGCCACGATCGAATGCTCGTCGATCGCCGCCTTCACGTCACGCAACTCCTTCACCGCGGCGAACAGCTCCTGCTCGAAATCGGCCCGCTCGCGCTCGAACGAGCGCAGCCGCTCGATCAGCTCGGCGGGGGAAAGGGAGGCGAAGTCGACGGGAGACACGGTCAGATGGGTGGGGAGCGCCGCACGGTGGCGCAACCGGTGGAACCACGATGCCGGCACCGCCCGATCCCACCGTTGAACGAACTCCCATGCGGCAGCTTGCGCAAGTGGCCCGGGCAGAAGAATGCGTGACCCATCGCTCCGGCGGCACGTTCGAGCCGGTCCCGAGGACACGAAATGCGTAGGTGATTCCGGCGGGCTGCGATGAGAGGCGACACCCGAAGCGCCTGCGGGAAAAGTGGTTCGGCACGCTAGGTAAAATCCCTAGCCGGATATGGCTCCAATACCAATTTCTGCGCAGCCGTTCGTGCCGTATTCTCGGGTCATGCCACACACGCTCCTCCCCCCGGATGGCGCGGCGGGCGCCCCCGGCGCCCCGCCCGAGAACGACCGCAACATCGTCCCCCATCTGCAACGGTCCGAGATCTTTCGCGAATACGTGAAGGCGTTCGAGACCACGACGGGGCTGCCGCTCGCACTGCGGCAGACGGGATCGTTTCACTCGCCCCTGCATCAGTCGAAACAGGTGAACCCATTCTGCGTGCTGATGGGCGCGAAGAACCAGTCGTGCGCCGCCTGCCTGCGCCAGCAGCAGCACATGGAGACGACGGCGGTGACGGAACCGGAGACGGCGGAGTGCTTCGCGGGGCTGATCGAATCGGCCATCCCGGTGCGGGTCGGCACACTGGTCCTCGGTCACCTGCAGACCGGCCAGGTGCTGGCGCACGCTCCGACAAAGACCGGCTTCCGGCGCGTCGTGCGCCAGCTGGAGGCGTGGAACGTGGCGGTCGATCTGCCCAAGCTCGAGGCGGCGTACTTCGCCACGCGCACCGTCCCGAAGAAGCAATACGAGTCGATCGTCCGGCTGATCGCGGTTTTCGCCCAGCATCTGGGCACGTTGAGCAACCAGGTCATGGTGAAGGTCGCCGCGGCCGAACCGCCGCCGATCACCCGGGCCCGCGCCTTCATCACCGCGCACAAGCACGAGGAGTTTTCGCTCAACGACGTCGCCCGCGCGGTCAACATGAGCGGGTTCTATTTCTGCAAGGTGTTCAAGCGCGCCACCGGGCTAACCTTCACCGATTACCTCGCGCGCACCCGCATCGAAAGCGTGAAGGACATGCTGCTCAACCCGCACGTGCGGGTGAGCGAGGCGGCCTACGCATGCGGCTTCCAGTCGCTGTCGCAGTTCAACCGCGTGTTCCGCCGGATCGCCGGCGAGGCGCCGACGTCCTACCGCGAGCGACTGCACGGCAGCGGCACCGCGCTGACGCCCACCGGGCCGCGCCTGCTGCACGCCGCCTAGCAGCGAGCCCGTCGAGACCGCAGGCGCGGCTTGGGCGAACGCCGCGCGAGGCGCGAGCGAGCTCGCGGCCTACGTCGATCGCGTTGGTCGCGATAGGCCGCCTGCTTGCAGGCGCGGTTTGGTTCGGCGCGCGCATCCCATCGCGCGGGCAAGCTCGCGGCCTGCCTCCGTTGTCGTGTGTGTCCCGCACGCCGGTCACGCCCAGCCGCCGGCGGCGGAAAAGGGTTCTGGCGTGCTCGTCGGGCGAGCGCTAACACAGCTTTCCCCCCGGGCGAAAGGGACCCTTTTCCCGATCCGGGCCACTGTCCTGCCATGATGAACCATGCACACGAACACGCCGCCGCCGCGGCTCCGGAATCGCCCGGCCACGGCGCGACGGGCCATCACCACCAGCACGTGAACGCCGCCCCCGGGTCGCTGCCGCCGCCGGATCAGCCGGTCTACATGGGGCTGCCGCACGAGAAATACCTGCGGCCCCGGTTCTTCGTCGCGCTGGCGCTTTCGGTCCCGGTGCTCGTCCTCGCGATGGGCGGCATGCTCGCGCCCGGCTGGTTTCACCGGCTCGATTCCGGCTTGCTCGCCTGGGCGCAACTCCTGCTCACGACCCCGGTGTTCTTCTGGGCCGGCGCGCCGCTCAACCGCCGCTGGTGGCGTTCGATCCGCACCTGGGACACGAACATGTTCACGCTGGTCGTCACCGGCACGGGCGCCGCCTACGCCTTCAGCGTCTTCGCCGTGCTGTGGGGAGGCCACTTCCCGTCCGCCTTCCGCACCGCCCACGGCGCGCCGCTCTATTTCGAAGCCACCGCGTTCATCACCACCATCGTCCTGCTGGGCCAGATTCTCGAGCAGCGGGCGCACGCCCGGACCGACGCGGCGATCCGCGCATTGATGAGCCTCGCCCCGCGCACCGCGCACCGCGTCGATGCCGGCGGACACGAGGTCGATGTCGCCGTCGAAGACGTCCGGCCGGGCGATCTGCTGCGCGTGCGACCGGGCGAAAACATTCCCGTCGACGGCCAGGTGTCCGACGGCGCCAGCGAAGTGAACGAGTCGATGCTCACCGGCGAACCCATTCCGGTGCCCAAGCGCGCCGGCGAGCAGGTCAGCGCCGGCACGCTCAACACGACGGGCTCGTTCGTCTTTCGGGCGGAGCGGGTCGGCCGCGACACGCTGCTCGCCCGGATCATCCAGCTCGTCGAGGCCGCCCAGGAAAGCGAGGCGCCGATCGCGCGCCTCGCCGATCGCGTGGCGGCCTGGTTCACGCCCGCCGTGCTCGCGCTGGCCCTCGCGACGTTTCTCGTCTGGTTCTTCATCGGGCCGCCGCCGCAGTTCCTCCACGCCTTGCTGAACGGTGTCGCCGTGCTCATCATCGCGTGCCCCTGCGCCCTCGGGCTCGCCACCCCCGTCTCGCTGGTGACCGGCATCGGCCGCGGGGCGCAGGCGGGGGTGCTGGTCAAGGATGCGGCGGCCCTCGAGCGGCTCGCCGCCGTGACGACGATCCTGATCGACAAGACCGGGACGCTGACGGAGGGAAAGCCGCGGGTCGTCGCGGTCCTGCCGGCCCGCGCCGAATCCTCCGCCGGCCAGCCGGCCGCCACGGAGGACGGCTTGCTGGCGCTCGCGGCCGCCGCGGAATCGGCCAGCGAGCATCCGCTCGCCCGCGCGATCATCGCGGCCGCGAAGGAACGCGGAATCGCCGTGCCCCGCGCGGCGGAATTTGCCGCCACGCCCGGGATCGGCGTGCGCGCGGCCGCCGGCGGCCACCGCGTCGAGATCGGGCGTCTGGATACGGACGGTGCACCGCAGGGCGCCGGCCCGGCCGTGCCGCCGGGCGCGACGCTCGTGCAGGTCTCGATCGACGGCCGGCCGGCCGGCATCATCGCGCTCGCGGACACGATCAAGCCGACCACCCCGGCCGCGATCCGCGAGCTGCGACGGCTCGGGCTGCGGGTCGTGATGATCACCGGCGACCGGGCGGAAGCCGCGGAAACGGTCGCGCGGGAGCTCGGACTCGACGGGCACCATGCGCGGGTCACACCCGCGCAGAAACAGGAAATCGTCCGCGATTACCAGGCTCGCGGCGAGCGGGTGGTGTTCGCCGGCGACGGGCTGAACGACGCGCCGGCGCTGGCCGCGGCGGACGTCGGCATCGCCCTGGGAACCGGCACGGATGTGGCGATGCACAGCGCCGGTTTGGTGCTGGTGCAGGGAGATCTCGCCGCGCTGGTGCGCGCAGTGCATCTCAGCCGCGCGACGCTGCGCAACATCAAGCAAAACCTGTTCTGGGCGTTCGCCTACAACCTGGCCGGACTCCCCATCGCGGCCGGTGTCCTGTATCCGTTTACCGGTTGGCTGCTCAGCCCGATGATCGCCAGCGCCGCGATGAGCCTCAGCTCGATCACGGTCGTAAGCAACGCGCTCCGGCTGCGACACGCCCGGCTGTAGACCCCGTCCCGCGGCGCCACCTTGCGCCCATGGCCGGGATCGCGGGGCGGCGGCTGGGACTCGAGCACGGCAGACCCGGCGCCGGCCGGGCGATCGTGAACGATCTCGTCACGTGCGGCGCGCCGCCGACGTCGGTCGCCGTGCCGGTCGGGGGCGGGGTTCCGCGGCAATCGCTGCTTCCGCCGTTTGCAAACTCGCCGGATCTCAGGATCTTCCCGCGGCCCGGCGCCTTGGGACGCCGGCGATGACGCGCCACACACTCCTCCCACACTCGAACCCGAATCCACTGCATCATGAATCCAAATCACCTCCTGTCGTTTTCCCGCTTCCTCACGTACGTGTCCGCCGGTGCGGCCCTGACGATGTTTCCGCTGCTGGCCCGGGCCGACATGAAAGACGCCATGTCGCACGGCCAGGGCGGTGACGTCACCGTGACCGGTGAAGTGCTCGACATGGCCTGCTACGTCGACCACGGCGCGTCCGGCGCCAAGCACGCCGCCTGCGCGGAGAAATGCATCAGCAGCGGATTGCCCGTCGGGCTGAAAGGCACGGACGGCAAGACGTACCTCCTGATCGGCGAACACATGCCGGCCAACAAGGACCTCGCACCCTACGCGGCGAAGACGATCACGGTCCGCGGCAAGCTCGTGCAGCGGGACGGCATCAACATGCTCGAGAACATCGACATCGTGAAGTCCTGAGCCGCCCGCGACCGGCCCGAATCCAGCGTCCTTGAAAGAACTCTTCGACCAGCCGGAGTACCTGCATCTGCTGGTGAATCCGGTGCTGACGCACGCGCTGCCGGTGGCGGCGCTGGCGCTGCTGGTCGCGCTGCTTTCGCGGAGTCGCAGCGCGACGCGGCTCGCGCTGGGGCTGGTGGCCGCGACCGCGGCCGCGGTCTGGCCCGCAGTGCACTACGGTGACGCCGGTTACGACCGGGTGCAGAGCATCGCGGACACGACTGGCGGCGAATGGCTGGACGTGCACCGGGCCCGCGCGCAGCACGACCAGTGGGTGTTCTACGCGGCCGGGGCCATCGCGCTCGCGGGTCTGGCCGCACCGCTGCGCTGGCCGCGTTCGCATGCGACCCTCGCGTGGCTGGCACTGGCCGCCGCGCTGGTTGCGTCCGCCGCCGCCGCGCACGTCGCCTACGCCGGAGGCCGGATCCGGCACCGCGAATTGCGCCATGGCGATCCGCCCGCGGCGGAACTCGAGCAGGCGCGGCGCGAGCAGCCGGCGGACGACAGCGGGCACTAGATACCGGCGGCGACGACGAACCGGATTACGCCTTGCGCCGGCGGCGTCTGCGCAAACCGCGATTTCGCGCGCGGAACAATCTTTGTAGATGCCATGAGGCCGACAAGCGGAGCAAGAGGCTCCAACTTGTCGGCCCATGATAAACACAAACATTGCCAAACTGCTCGAGCGGCTGCTCGCGTCCAACTCCGAAACGATCAAGATCGGGTGTGACATCCACGCCCGGGATCTTGCGGTGTCGATCCAGGTGGACGACGCCCGGCCCTTGCGGCCGCAGATGATGACGCGCCCGCAGTTGCTGGTGCTGGTGCCAGGGCTGGTCAAAGCCGGGCGCAAGGTGCACGTGTGCTACGAGACGGGGCCCTGCGGCTATGGGCTGTACTTTGCACTCCAGGCGGCGGGGGCGAAGGCGTACGTGATCGTGGCGGAAGTGCTCGGGGATGGCCGCAAGCAAAAGACCGACAAACTCGATGCGGCGGCGTTGTGCGACAAACTGGACCGGTACGTGCGCGGCAACACCAAGGCGATGACGCCGGTGCGTGTGCCCACGGTGGCGGAGCAGCACGCGCGCAGCGAGTGCCGACTGCGCGAGCAGCAAAAGCGCAGCCGCCATCAATGGGAGGCCAGGGGACGCAGTTTGCTGCTGTTCTACGGATACCACGTGGTGGGAAAGTGGTGGACGACGCGGCGGTGGGCGGAACTGGAACCGACGCTCGATGCGTGGCTGATCGAGCAGCTCACGGCGATCCGCACCACGATCGTGCAGGTCGATCAGCAGGAGGCGGCCGCGCGGGCGAAGCTGGTGGCGCAGGCGCCCAAGCCGCTGCCCAAAGCGATCGGCGCCCTGACCTGGGTGCTGCTTGCCCGGGAGATCTGCGACTGGAAACGGTTCAAGAACCGCCGCCAGGTCTCGAGCTTCACCGGGCTTTGTCCCGGCGTGCACCAAAGCGGCGGGCGCCGGCGCGACGGCGCCATCAACCGCTATGGCAATCCGCGCGTTCGAGCGTTGCTGATTGAACTGGTCTGGCGGCTCGCCCGCTGGCAGCCGGACTATCCGCCGGTGCGCGCACTGGTCGCGGGGATCGCACGCGGCGCCGCCCGCAGAAAATGCGCCGTCGCTGCGGCCCGCAGGCTGGCCGTGGACCTGTGGCGGCTGGCGACCGCCCAGACCACGCCCGAGAAACTCAAACTGCTCGCGCCCACGCTCGGCTAACCCTCACGCCCCGTTTTCCTTCCCGCCGGAAGCGATCTTCGGAGTGTTGCGGCGCACGTTCCGCTCCTTGGTCATCAATGACCGTTCTGTAGATGGTGCCCCTTCACTCCGTCCCTTTTTTGCTCCTCCACTTTGCATACAGCATGTTGTGCCGCCAACGCGCACGGATAGCAGGTTAACTTGGACGATCAAACGTTCAGGTACAGGGACGTGAGACACTCTGAGCGGGGCGCTCGCCGCCCCCGCACCCCCGGCGGGGTAACTAACCCGACTTCCGCTACTGGGGGCTGAAAACGACTATTTTCGGGGTCGGCGGAGACGTAAGTGATTGGGGTGCCGTGGTCGGATTTTCCGAAGGGCGTGTAGTCCCGACCTAGTCCCTTCCGGGAGCGGGGCAGATCGGATACACTGCATTCATGTTCCTGAAATGCCGGGAGCGGCGCAAAGACGGGAAGACGCATCGGAGCTGGTCGATCGTGGAGAGCCGGCGCTATGCGGGCCACAAGGTGGCGCATCGGCACGTGCTGTATCTGGGAGAAATCAACGACAGTCAGCGGGTGGCCTGGGAGCGGACGATCGCGGTGATCGACGAGCGCGACGGGGAGGCGCGGCAACTGGCGTTGTTTCCGGCGGACCGCACGCCTCCGCCGGGCGAAGTGGACACGCTGCAGGTGCGATTGAGCGAACTGAGTCTGGAAAATCCGCGCCAATGGGGTGCGTGCTGGCTGGGCGACCGGCTCTGGCAGCAACTGGGGCTGGACAGGTTTTTCGGAGCGCGGCTGCCCGCGAGCCGTGAGGGGACGGACTGGGAGAAGGTGGTTCGCATCCTGGCGATTTACCGGCTGCTCAGTCCGGGGAGCGAGTGGCGGCTGCACCGGCATTGGTTTGGCACGACGGCGTTGGGGGATCTGCTCGGGGTGGACGCGCGCGCCGTGCAGGACGACACGCTGTATCGGGCGCTGGATCTGCTGCTCGCGCACAAGGAGGCGCTGTTCGCTCACCTGCACGAGCGGTGGCGCGATCTGTTCGGGGCGCGTTACGAGGTGCTGCTCTACGATCTGACCTCGACGTATTTTGAATGCGATGTGCCGGCGGACGAAACCGATCCGCGGCGGTTCGGCTACAGCCGCGACAAACGCGGCGACTGCGTGCAGGTGGTCCTCGCCTTGGTGGTGACGCCGGAGGGGCTGCCGCTCGCTTACGAGATGCTGCCGGGCAACACCGCCGACAAGACGACGCTGCGCGAGATGCTCGCCACCATCGCCCGACGCTACGGCGAAGCGGAGCGCATCTGGGTCATGGACCGCGGCGTGCCCACCGACGAGATTTTGGCGGAGTTGCGCCACGCCAACGCACCGGTGCGCTATCTGGTCGGCACGTCCAAGGGGCGGCTCACGCGCTACGAAGCCGCGCTGGCGGAACTCCCGTGGCAGCAGGTGCGGCCCGAACTGCGAGTCAAGTTGCTGCCCAGCGAAGGCGAACTGTACGTGCTGGCCGAAAGCGGGGCCCGCGCCAGCAAGGAACGCGGCATGCGCCAGCGCCGGCTCAAAACGTATTGGAGACGTTTGGACGAACTGCAGCGGCAGGCACCGCCCCGGGACACGCTCTTGAAAAAACTCGGCGCGGCGCAAGACCGGGCCGGCCGCATCGCCGTGGGCCTGGTCCACGTTGAGGTGAGTGATGCCGGGGCGCTTCGTCACCACCTCGACCGCGAAAAACTGCGCGCCGTGCGCCGACGCGAGGGCCGCTATCTGCTGCGCACGAACATGACCGCCGACGATCCCGCTCTGGTCTGGCGCTGCTACATGCAACTGTGCCACGTCGAAGAGGCCTTCCGCACGCTCAAGGGGGACCTCGGCCTGCGCCCGATCTTTCATCAAACGCCCGAGCGCATCGAAGCGCACCTGTTCGTCGCCTTCCTCGCCTATTGCCTGCTGACGACCCTGCGGCAGCAACTCCGCGGCCACGCCCTCGGTCTGATGCCCAGAGCGGTCCTGGAGAAACTCGCCACGATCCAGATGCTCGATGTGTGCGTGCCCACCACCGATGGCCGCGAATTGCTCTTGGTCCGGCACACCGAGCCCAGCGTCGACGCCGCCCTCCTGCTCGAACAGCTCGAGCTCACGCTGCCTCCTCAGCCTCCACCCAAGATCCGTTACCCGGCGGCCAAACCGTCCGTGTAGTCCCGACCTTTGGAACTCTCGGGCGATGGATCAACGGGTTGCATTGTTCTCATCCCCCAGTAGCGGAAGTCGGGCTAACCCTAAGAAAGCAAACCCAACCCATCCCATGTAACACGGACTCTCTTTTGCGCTTGTCTCCTTCGGCATCATAGCAGGAGCGGCTTTACGCCGCGATGGATCGACACCCGTTGTTCGAATCGCGGGGTAAACCCGCTCCTACATCCGATCATCCTCGCCGGTACGTCGGCCGTTTTCGCCGGACCGTCGCCTCAATGGCAGAAGAAATCCACTGATCGGCCGGCCGTAGCAAAAGCCGGCGCCGCCGACCTACCCGCGTGCCTGATGCGTGGCTGCGCCTGCGGGATGCACAAATAGTTCCATCCGGAGGCTCCAGGCGGCCGCCATCGGGCGTCGAGACCCGGCGCCCCCACCGCGCCGGCCTCCGCCCCCCGGACGGCTACACGTTTGCCCGGCTGCGTTCGCCCGCCGCTGCCGCCGCCGCCGGCAACCGGAATTCGAATACGGCACCGCCTTCAGGCGCGTTGCGCAGGGTCACGCGCCCGCCGTGCGCCTCGACGATCGCCCGCACCAGCGAGAGGCCCAGCCCGAGCCCGTGCTCCGAGCGGCTGGCATCGCCGCGATAGAGCCGCTCCCAGACCCGGGGCTGCTCCGCGGTCGGCACACCGGGGCCGGTGTCGCTCACGCTCACGACCGCCTCGGTGCCGTCGGGCGCGACGCGCACGACCGCGCTGCCGCCGGGCGGCGTGTACTTCACGGCGTTGTCGATGAGGTTCGCGACGGCCTGCCGCAACCGCGTCGGGTCGGCGACGACGAACACGTCCGGCGCCAGTTCGACGTGCAGCGCCACCGATTTCGCCTCCGCCACCTCGCGGTACAGATCCACGGCGCCTCGCGCCACCGCGCCCAGGTCGCACTGCGTCTTCTCCAGCCGCAGCATGCCCGCCTCCGCTTCGGATATTTCCATCAGCGCGCGCAGCAGCCGCAGGACATCGTCCGCCTGCTCGACGCAATCGGCCAGCGCCTCGTTCTGCGCCGGGGTGCCCTGCTCGTTCTGCAGCGCCAGCTCGGCCGTGCCACGCAGCCGCGTCAACGGCGTCCGGAGGTCGTGCGCCACGTTGTCGAGCGCCTCGCGCATCGTCCGGAGCAGGGCGGCATTCTTGTCGAGCACGGTGTTGAACGCCCGGACGAGCTCGGCGATGTCGTCGTTTCGTTTTGGCGCCGGCACCCGCGCATCGAGCGCGCCCGTGGCCACGATCCGTTGCGCGGTCTCGACGACGTCGCGCAACGGGCTGGTCGCCCGCCGGGCGGTGACCACGCCGGCCGCGAACCCGATCACCACCACCGCGCCGCCGATCCACAGGAACGTCCGCTGCAGCGGCGCGAGCAGCACGGCGCGATTGTCCGTGCTGCGGCCGACCTGGAGCAGCCGCCCGTCCGGCAGCACCCGGCCGACAATCGTGAGATCCTGCGCCTCGTCGCGCGGGACGCGCACGGTGTAGGTGTGGCGGCGCGTCCAGCCGCCCCAGCCGTCCGGCACGGCCACCAGCTGCGTATCGGTGGCGATCCAGTCCGGGGGAATCTTGCCCCAGATCGCGTCGCCGTCCCGCCCCACCAGCCGGATGAACAGCGATCGAACATGGGGCGCCTGGCTGTCCTCGGCCACCCGCTCGCGCAGTCCGGTCAGCCCCGAGGCGGCGTAGATGTCGGTGTACTGCTGAAGTCGCAGCTCGAGCGCCTCCAGGTCGCGCGCCTCGAGCTGCCGCGCGAGGGTCCAGTAAAGCAGGCCGAAAATGGCGGAGAACCCGATCGTGAACACGAGGGCGAACCACACGCTGAGCCGCACCGCGACCGAACGCTCCAGCAGGTTCCATCGCCGGCGGCCCGCGGCCGCCGCCGGTTTCGGCGGGAGCCGCGGAGGCGGCGTGGTCGCGGCGGCGGCTGGCGCCGCGATCGGGCGCGCCTCGGTCGGAATCATGACCGCACCTCCGGCGTGGCCGCCCGCGCCGGCGACGGCGCCGACTTGAAGACGTACCCGACGCCGCGCAGCGTCTCGATGCGCAGCTTCTCCGGGTCGATCTTGCCCCGCAACCGCGACATCAGGACGTCGACGACGTTCGTCTGCGGATCGAAGCTGTAGTCCCACACGTGCTCGAGGATCATCACCTTGGTCACGGGACGGCCGGCGTGCCGCAGCAGGTATTCGAGCAGCGCGAACTCGCGCGGTTGCAGCTCCACGCCGCGATCGCCGACCGTGACCGTGCGGGACACCAGGTCCAGGGTGACGTCGCCAGCCGAGAGCCGCGTCGCCTCGGGCATTCGCGTGGCGCGCCGGATCAGCGCCTGCAGCCGGGCGGAAAGCTCGGCGAACGCAAACGGTTTTGTCAGGTAGTCGTCGCCTCCCGCCTGCAGGCCCTTCACGCGATCCTCGACGCTGGCGCGTGCGCTGAGAAACAGCACCGGCAGCTGGGTCCGCTCCGCGCGCAGCCGCCGGACGAGGCTCAGGCCGTCGAGCCCCGGCAGCATGATGTCGACCACCGCCGCGTCGTAGGCGGTCGAGCTGGCGAGCGCGAGCCCGGTGTCGCCGTCGGAGGCCTGGTCGACGGCATAGCCCTCCTGCTTCAGGCCCTTGACCACGAAGGAGGAGATCTTGGCGTCGTCTTCAACGACCAGCACGCGCATGAATTCCATGGGAATTGGGCCAGGAATGGCGGAAAGGCGAAACTTTTGCTGAGGCATCCGCTCGGGACCGAAACAGAAGCTCCGGGCGCCATCGCCCGGAGCCGCTGACAACCAACACCAACCTGAACCGCCGACACCCGCGGCGGAAACTGGGGATTCGGCGGCTTACGGAGCGTTCGCCGGGGTGCTGGCCTGGCTCTCGTCCACGACCACGAATCGCGTGCCGTGCGAATTCCAGACCTTCAGCAGCGTCTTCTTGCTTTCCGTCTTCTCGGTCAGCTTGACGGCGTCGTCGGCGGTGCGCACGGGATGGCGATTGATCTCCTGGATGACGTCACCCGGCTGCAGCCCCGCCGCGGCGGACGCCGAATCGGGGTCGACGCTCGTGACCAGCGCGCCGTGAACCTTCGACGGGACATCGAATTCCTGCCGGGCCTGCGCGTCGAGATCCGCCACGCCCACGCCGTTCAGCGTGCCCGCGTCCTGGTCGGACGGTGACGCGTTCTCGTCGTTGTTGTTCCCGTTCTCGCCCCGTGCGAGCGACCGGTCGCTCGGGCGCGTCGCGATGGTCATGGTGACCTCGAGCGGCTTGCCGTCACGCAGCACCTCGGCGGAGACCTTGCTTCCCGGAGGAATGCCGCCGACCGCGAGCTTCAGGTGACGGGAGTCCATCACCGGCTTGCCCTCGAACTTCGTCACGACGTCGCCCGGCTTCAGGCCCGCCTTGGCCGCGGGGCTGTTCGGCATCACGTCAGCCACCAGCGCGCCATTGTTCGTCGGCAGCTTGAACTCGCCAGCCAGCTCGGAATTGATGTCCTGCATCGTGACCCCGATGTAGCCGCGCACGACCTTGCCCTTGCTCACGAGCTGCTCCATCACGTTGCGGGCGAGGTCCGAGGGAATTGCGAACCCGATGCCCTGAAACCCGCCGGTCCGGCTCAGGATGGCGGTATTGATGCCGACGAGACGCCCTTCCGTGTCGACCAGCGCGCCGCCGGAATTGCCCGGATTGATCGCGGCGTCGGTCTGAATGAAGTCCTCGTAGTCGAGGCCGAGCGTCGCCCGGCCCAGCCCGCTCACCATGCCGCTGGTCACCGTTTGCCCGATGCCGAACGGATTGCCGATCGCCAGCACCAGATCGCCCACCTCGAGCCGGTCGCTGTCCGCGAAGGTGATCGCCGGCAGGTTCTTGGCGTCGACCTTGATCACGGCCAGGTCGCTCGGCGGATCGGAACCGACGACCTTGGCGGTGAGTTCGCGGCCGTCACCCAGCGTCACCTTGATCGTGTCGGCTCCGTGCACGACGTGGCTGTTGGTCAGGATGTAGCCGTCGCTGCTGACGATCACTCCCGAGCCGAGGCCTTCCTGCGGCGGCTGACGCACCATCCCGCGATGGCCGAATTGGTCGCCGAAAAACTCCCGGAAACCCGGGCTGTCGAAGAACGGCGGCAGGTTTTCGGCGGGCACGTTCTTGGCGCGCTCGGTCACCAGGACCTTCACCACGCTCGGCGCGACCCGCTTCACGACCGGCGCGTAGCTGTAGAAATGCGAACCGGCACTGGCGGTGGCGATCGGCGTTTCGTCGACCTTCACCGAGACGGTGCCGCCCGCCTTCAAGGCGTTGGCCGACCAGGCGAGGCCGCCGACGCCGGCGACTGCGATGACGGCGAGTGTCATCCGCCGCCGAAGGGAATTATACGTGGGTGTCATGGGCATGAGAAGTTAGAGGACCGAGTTCTTTGCTGTGCGCGCCGACAGTCGCATGCCGTGCCTTCCCCTCGATTGCTGCATCCTTACAGTTTTGAAGGGTGAGAGCGGACTCGCGTGCGCGATTCGGGGGGCAGCGATCCAATCTCGCACTCGCCTCGGGAGGGAATCCCTTCATCGTAATCGTCGCACACATGACGTCCGTCCTTGGCATCGTCCTCGAAGCTCTCGTCATTCTCCTGCTGATCGCGCTGAACGGTTTCTTCGTCGCGGCGGAATTCGCCCTGGTGAAGGTGCGCGCTAGCCAGCTGCGCCCGCTGGCGAAGAAAGGCGGCGTGCGCGTCAAGTTCGCCCTCCGTGCCACGGCGAATCTGGACGCGGCGCTCTCGGCCACCCAGCTCGGCATCACGCTGGCCAGCCTCGGGCTCGGGTGGGTCGGCGAGCCGTTCGTCGCCCGGCGGCTCGAACCCCTGTTCGCGTACTGGCACATCACGGACGCGACCCTGGTGCACTCGATCTCGTTCGTCGTCGCCTTCGTCGTGATCACGTTCCTGCACATCGTGTTTGGCGAGCAGGCGCCGAAGATGTTCGCGATCCAGCGGGCGACGGGGGTGGCGGTCTGGGTGGCGGCGCCACTCTTGGTGTTCCACTACGTGTTCTATCCGTTCATCTGGTTGCTGAACCACGCGGCGAACGGGCTGCTGCGCTGGGCCGGATTCGGTCCCGGCAGCGCCAGCGAGTTTTCCTTCACCCCCGACGAGCTCGAATACGTGTTCTCCCATGCCCGGCACACGCATCCGGCGGACGCGCTGGTCAACAAGCTCATGGTCCAGTCGCTGCGCGTGCGGCAGACCTCCGCGCAGCAGATCATGCTGCCGCGCGACCAGGTGACCGTGCTCTGGCTCGACCGTCCGCTGAACGAGAACCTGCGCATCGCGCAGACCAGCGGGTTCAGCCGCTTTCCCGTGTGCCGCGGCACGCTGGACAACGTCGAGGGGCTGCTGCTCGTGCGCGAGTGGCTCTGGCAAATCCAGGTTCTCGGCCCCGAGGCGTCCTTCGAGCCGCTCGTGCGCCCGGTGCTCGCCTTCGAGCTGCGCACGCCGCTGCCGCAGATGCTGGAGCGCTTTCGTTTCGCCCGCAGTCATCTCGCCATCGTCGGCGATGCGGAGAAGAAACTGGCCGGAGTCGTCACGTTCGAGGACGTGATCGAGGAGATCGTCGGCGACATCCGCGACGAGCTCGATCTCGGCAGTGGCCCGGTGTTCGAACGTTCCGAGCGCGCCATCGTGGTCAGCGGCTCGCTGACCCTGCGCGAACTCCAGGCGGAGACCGGGTGGCCGCTCGAGTGGCAGCCGCGCGAGACCGTGGCCGGCTGGTTCCTCCGCGGGTTCGGCCGCCCGCCGCGACGGGACGAGGCGGTCGCGCTCGGCGAATACCGGCTCACCGCCGTCGAGGCGGGTCCGGAGCGTCCGCGGCGGATCCGGATCGAACGGATCGAGCCGGACGCAGCCATGGCGAACGAGATCTAGCCCGCTGGCACCGCGGGGGCCGCCGCGGGATCGAGGGGAAAGCCATTCCGCGCCCGGGCGGCGCGGATCAGCCGTCGCCCCGGTGGGCAGCGCGCCGGTCCTTCGTTTGCATTTGCGTGCCGCGCTCGCACGCTTGCCCCACCCGGTCGTCCACCGTCTACACTCACCTACCATGAGCATCCCCGTCACCGTCCTCACCGGCTTCCTTGGCGCCGGCAAGACCACGCTGCTGAATCGCATCCTGACCGAACAGCACGGCCGGAAACTCGCGGTGATCGAGAACGAGTTTGGCGAGGTCGGCGTCGACAACCAGCTGGTGATCCAGAGCGACGAGGAGCTGTTCGAGATGAACAACGGGTGCATCTGCTGCACGGTGCGCGGCGACCTGATCCGGATCCTCGGGCCGGCTGCTGAAACGCAAGGACCAGCTCGACGGCATCCTGATCGAGACCACCGGCATGGCCAATCCGGCGCCGGTCGCACAGACCTTCTTCACCGACGACGAGATGCGGGCAAACTTCCGGCTCGACGCGATCGTGACCGTCGTCGACGCGAAACACATCCTCCAGCACCTCGACACCGAGGACGAGGCGCAGAAGCAGATCGCCTTCGCCGACGTGATCCTGCTGAACAAGACGGACCTGGTCGGCCCCGCGGAACTGGATGAGCTCGAATACCGGATCCACCGGATCAATGCCGTGGCCAGCATCCACCGGACCCACGACTGCGATCTCCCGCTCGACCGCGTCCTGAACGTCGGCGGTTTCAATCTCGGCCGCGCCACCGAGTTGGATCCGCAGTTCCTGGAAACGGAATATCCGTTCGAATGGGCGGGGGCGTACGCGCTGCCCGCCGGCACCCATGAGCTGGTGATCGGCCACGACGACGACGAGCCGGGGCACGAGCACGGTCATGCGCATGAGCACGGTGATGGCGACGATGCGCACGCCGGCGGCCACGCGCACCATCATCACGGCAACGAGGACGAGCTCGACGTGGTCGTGATGCCGGTGAAGTCGCTGGCCGACGCCGATCTCGCCACGGCGCGCGATGCCGCGGCCCTGGTGTTTTCGGATTGGGAGAACCGGGTTCGGGCCGGTGAATCGATCTTGCCGGGTGCCACGTTGCACCGGCTGCTGCTCGATCACGGGCACGGTCACTTCCTGTTGAAGATCGCCGAGACCGGTCAGTATCTCGTGTTCGAGGGATGCGGTGAAGACCCTCTGCACGTCCTGGTCGGCGGCGAGGTGTCGAAGCCCGTGTGGCAGTGCGATTACCATGCCGCGCATTCCCACAACGAAGCCGTCACGTCCATCGGCATCAGCCAGCCGGGAGAGCTCGATGGCCAGAAGCTCAACAGCTGGATCGGCACGCTGCTGCGGGTGAAAGGCGGGGACATCTACCGCATGAAGGGCGTGCTGTCGGTGAAGGGATCCAACAAGCGGCTCGTGTTCCAGGGCGTGCACATGTTTTTCGACGCGAAGTTCGATCGCGAATGGGCGGACAGCCCGCGGCAAAACACGCTCGTGTTCATCGGCCGCAATCTCGAACGGACCGCGCTGACCGAGGGGTTCAAGGCCTGCCTGACATAGGCCGGCGGGCCGCCGCGTTGTTTCCGCCGTGACAGCTTGTCGCCGCCGTCGATCTCGATCCGGCGCGGCGTCCCTTCATTCTCGTTCGCCGGTCGGAGACCACAGCCGTCCCACAGGACGGCTGTGGTCTGTGACCGGCGGTGAGGCACTTTCTCGTGGTCGCTCGCCCGGTTTCAGGCGCACCGGGATCGCCAGCTCGTTCTCTCCTCCAGCAGGGAAGTCGGGGACTCATCGGGCAATCTGCTCCGCGGCCGGTAAGCCGTTCCGTTCTTCATCGCGCCCGCCCTGCTGCGTGGCGCCGCGGCTCCGGCTTCGCCGGCTGCCGACGGCGCTTCCGCCAGATCCAGTAGAAATTCGTCAGCCAGCTTACGCCGAACGAGCCCAGGATCGCCACCAGCGACGCCAGCAGGTAATTCATTCCCGCCGCCTTCAGCCCGTTGGCTCCCGCCCACCAGATCAGGAAGCTTAGCGCGTTGGCGACGTGATGTTGCCCGAGCCGCTTCCAGGTCGGCCGCGGGTATCCGAACACCCAGCGGTCGTTGACCACGAAACGCAGCAGGTTGCAGGTCTCGGACTGGACGAAAGTGCTGAATGCATAGGACCAGTGCAGCCCCTCCACGAACCATTTGAGCAGGCCGAGCCCCAGCGCCGTGAACCCGAACGCGACCACAAACCACCGCCTCTTCCGTCCCCACTTATGCTCCCGCATGCGCCTCCATCGACCCGCCGTACCGGCGCTGTTCCCGCGCACGAATTCCGAACGGGCCCGACTGCCCGCTTGAATCGCGGCGAACCCGCGCAAGATTGGGCGGACCAGCCTCATCGCCGATGAACCTTACCAAGCACTGGGTCGCACAACTGGACGATTACGTGATCGACCTCGCCTGGTCGGCGGATGGTGCCCGCCTCGCGGCGGCGAGCGCCAGCGGCCCGGTCTCGATTTTCGCCGCGCCGGATGGCGCCAGGCAACACGAACTCCCGGGGCACCCCGGCGGGACGAACGCGCTCGCGTGGCCGCCCGCCCTGA
The DNA here is from genome assembly GCA_963705935.1 of uncultured Verrucomicrobiae bacterium. Classification (GTDB taxonomy): domain Bacteria; phylum Verrucomicrobiota; class Verrucomicrobiia; order Opitutales; family Opitutaceae; genus Opitutus. Next base: position 3,802,491 of record OY970130.1, read on the forward strand.
CCGCTGCGAACGCGGCGTCCCCGGCCGCCGGTGGCTCCGACGTGCCACCCCTTCTGCTCGCGACCGGCGGTCAGGACGGCGCCGTGAAGTTCTGGGATGCCGTTGCCGGCCAGCACACCGCCACCGCCCCGCTCGGCGCGGATTGGGTTGAACACCTCGCCTGGCGGCCGGCACCGGGCGCCGGCGCCGCCCCGGGCGTCCTCTTCGCCGCGGCGGGAAAAACGCTCACCGCGCTGCGGGCCGACGCCTCGGTGGTGCATGCGTTCAAGCCGGCGCCGAAAACGATCTCCGCGCTGGCCTGGCAGCCTGCCGGCGGCTGCGCCGCGGTGGCGTATTTCGGCGGCGTGTGCCTTTGGGACGGCGACGATTTCGTCGCGCAAAAGGAGCTGCCCTACGGCAACGGCATTCACGCCCTCGTCTGGTCGCCCGACAGCCGCTGGCTCGTCTCCGGCAACCAGGACCCGTCCGTGCATTTGTGGATACCGGAGCAGGACCTCGAGCTGCACATGAGCGGCTACGAGGGGAAGGTGCAGCACCTTTCATTCGACCACACGTCGCGCTGGCTGGCGACGGGCGGAGGACGCGACGCCTGCATCTGGGATTGCAGCGGCGCCGGACCAGAGGGGCGGGAGCCTTCGATGTTTCCCCACGACGCCCCGGTCTGCGGGGTGGCGTTTCAGCACACGCACAGCCTCCTCGCTTCCGCCAGCACGGATGGCGTCGTGCAGCTCTGGAGCCCCGAGCGCCGGCAGCCGCTGCGCGCCACGGTCCGGATGCCTGCCGCCGCGTCGAAGCTCGCCTGGTCGCCCGACGACACCCTGCTCGCCATCGGCACCGGGCAGGGAATCGTCTACGTCCTGAAGTGCGAGCCGTGACCGCGCCACGCCGTCACGATCCCCAACGCCCGGCTCCGTCGGCGGCGGGGCTCAGAAATCGAAACCGAACAGCACGCGCAAGCGGCGATAGTCGGCCGACCGGACATCCGGATTGTTGTGCCGGATCTCGTGCCGGACGCCGATCGTCAGCGTCTCCGTCAACTTCTTGTTGATCTCAAAACGGTTCTCCCAGCCTTCGGTCTGCTTGACGAACGAGTAGTAGTAAACGCCGCGATCGCTCACGACGATGCGCCACGGCAGCTTCGCCTCGACCTCGACGAACACCGACTCGACGTTCTGCGACAGCCGCGTGTTCGTGGGCAGCACCCAGGTGTCGAACACGTTCTCCGACAAGCCGGCGCGGACCTGGCGGGTGTCGCTGGAAAAGACGTTCACGCCCGCGCCGATTTCCTGCTGGAGCAACACGTAGTCGGCCGGCACGCCGTCGCGAAAAAACGAGCGGTTCCATTCCAGCGTCGGCCGGTAGATCCCGAAAAGCTGGTGCGGCAAATCGTGCCGCCACATCCCGTCAGCCTTGATCATGTCGGTCGATGTGGTGTCGTTCACCGAACTGTAGTCGTAGCGGCTATTGAGCTGCACTTCGTCCCGCGTCCACTTGCGCTGCAGATGGGCCTCGACGGTGCCGCTGTCGTTCTTGCTCCCGTCCTGCATCATTTCTGCGGCGAGGGCGAATTTGCCGTGCCAGGACCCAAAGAAGTCCTTGAGCCCCCGGGCCAGCGCAAGCGGCGAAAACGGTGCGCGCTCGACGTCGGGTTTTTCGTTCGCGGGCGCGGCGGCGATCGCCGCGGGCGACGGCTTGGCGAGGACCAGATCGGCGTCCGCGGCCGGCACCCGCAGCAAGCCGAACCGGTCGGACTGGAACACGAGCGTATCGCCGTCACGCTTGATGAAACGGCCGTGCACATGGTCGCCGTCGTGATACACGAGCTCATCGTACGGTTTCTTCGGCTTCGCCGCCGGAGCCGCCTTTTTCGCCGGCCCGCTCGTCTCGGCGAACATCGGCGGCGGAAGATCGACGACCGCGCCCGCTCCGCGAGCCAGGTTCGTCATGCCGCCGGCCGCGATGACGAGCAGCCAGAGCAAGCCGCGCGCGGCGCGCCGCGGCTTTCGAGGTTCGCTGGATATCACGGCGCGTTCGACGCCCTCGGGTTGGCAAGGTTTCACGTAAATGTCGGGTCCTTCTGTCATGCTGAGGTTCGTTGGCGGAAACGACCGCCGGGCAGATCGGGCGCGAAGGCTGGGCGCCGGATGCAACGAAGCCGGCGAAGTTGCCGGGTTTCTCCGCGCAGGGGAAGCCCGCAGTCGCAATTCACGTTTTTTTCGTCTGCCGGACGGATCTGGAATCCAGTTACTGGGTACACATGCGACCGCCCCGGCGGCGTCGGCCGCATCGGCGCCCCGCGCGGTGCATTCGATCCATCCACTCCACCCGCAGGGGAAACCCGCGGCCGGTATCCGCCTCGTCCCCGGTGCGCCGGCGCGCGATCGCGCGGCCGGCCCGCGCCCCGCTCAGGACTTCAGCCCGAAGATCGCGTCGACGTAGTTGTCGATGCTGAACGGCTGGAGATCCTCGGCCTGCTCGCCCAGCCCGAGGAAGTAAATCGGGAGCTTGAGCTGGCGGAAAATGCCGACGAGCGCCCCGCCGCGGCTGGTGCCGTCCAGTTTCGTCACCACGAGCCCGGTCAGACCGAATTCCCGATGAAAGACCCGTGCCTGCTCGATCGAGTTCGAACCGAGGGAGCCGTCGACCACGAGCCAGCGGTGCTGCGGCGCGGTCGGATCGTTCTTCTGCAGCACGCGGCGGATCTTCGCGAGTTCCTCCATCAGGTTGCCCTTGGTGTGTAGCCGGCCGGCCGTATCCACGATGAGGTAATCCCGGCCCCGCGCCTTCGCCGCCTGCCAGGCATCGAACGCCACCGCCGCCGCATCCGCCCCCGTGTGACTGGCCACGAGCTCGAGATCCAGCTTCGTCGCCCAGCTCCGGAGCTGCTCGACCGCGGCGGCGCGAAACGTGTCGCAGGCGGCGAGCGTGACCGTGCGGCCGTCTTCCCGCAGCCGCCACGCCAGCTTGGCCGAAGTGGTGGTCTTGCCCGAACCGTTCACCCCGATCAGGACGATCACGAGCGGCAATCGCGGGGCGGTGCCACCGGCGACGGGTGCGGTTCCGGGCAGGCCGGCCCCGGACTCCAGCACCCCTTCGCTGCCCGCCAGCACGCGTTTCAGCACCGCGGCTCCGACCTCGGCCGCCTGCCGTCCGCGCAGCGACTTGTCCCGCTGGCAGGCCGCCCTGATCTCGGCGAGGATTTCCTCGGTCGTCTCCACGCCGAAGTCGGCCGTGTACAGCGCCTCCTCGAGCGTCTCCAGCGACGACGCGTCGATCGGCGTCTGGCCGAAGATCGCGGCGGTCTTCGCGGCGAGGGCCGAGACGGTCCGGGAGAACCCGTCCTTGAACTTTTTGAAAACGCCGAACATCGCCAGGCCTGCCGCGGATCACCCGACTCGACGCGGGCCGGATCGCAAATTCTCCGGGTCCATTCGTGCAGGGGAGGCGGGAGCTACTCCGCCTTGCGCGCGTCGCGCCCGATCTGGTCCTTCAGCCGGTCCAGAATGCCGTTGATGAACCGTTTCGCGTCGGCGTTCGAAAACTGTTTCGAGAGGTCGATCGCCTCGTTGATCGACACCACCGGCGGGATGTCCTTGCGGAACAGCATCTCGAACATCGCCAGGCGCAGGATCGCCAGGTCGATCTTCGCGATCCGGTCGAACTCCCAGTTGTGCGCGAGCGCCTTGATGCGGGCGTCGATTTCCGTCGAGTGCTCGATCACCCCCTGGATCAGCTCCTCGCCGAAGGCGTACTGGTCGCGGGGCTTCTCCATGTTTTCGAAAAACACGCGGAGGTCCTCGGCCAGGTTCTGGGGCGTGTTCATGCTCCACGCGAACAGGTACTGCAGGGCCGCGACGCGGCCCTCGCGGCGTTGGGCGAATTGCGCCTTGCTCATCGGGCAATCTTCCCCTTCAGCGCGGCCATTTCCAGTGCGGCGGCTGCAAATTCGGCTCCGCGGTCGATTTTTCCCCGGCATCGCGCCTCCGCCTGGGCCCGGTTGTCGGCCACGATCACGCCGTTGATCACCGGCGTGCGCGTCGCGATCGCGATCTGCTGGAACGCCTGCGAGACGCTGCGGCCGACCATCTCGTGGTGCGAGGTGTCACCGCCGATCAGCACGCCGAGGCCGATCACCACGTGGCGCCGGTTGCCTCGCGCGAGCTCCTGCACCGCCCACGGCACCTCGTGCGAGCCCGGCACCCGGACGATCGTGAGGGCCCGGTCCGGCACTCCGGCGGCCCGCAGTCGCCGGACCACCCGTTCGAGCAGCGCGTCGACCAGCCCGGCATTGAACCGGGCGGCGGCGATGCCCACCCGGAGGGCGGACCCGTCGACGACGCTGGGAGTGGGTGCGGCAAGACTCATTGGTTTACCCGCGACTGGCGCGGGCTGGCCATTCCGGACAGCGCCGGTACCGAGCGCAAATCGAAACTCCGGCTTCCGCCGGCAAATCAGAGCGGAACTTGCTCGACAATTTCCAATCCGTAGCCGTCGAGCCCCACCGGACGCCGGAGGCTCTTCGACAGCAGCCGGATCTGGCGCACGCCGAGCGCGGCCAGGATCTGCGCGCCGATCCCGTAGTCGCGCAGGCTCATCGGCGGCGGAAGCTCGCCGGGCTTCGCCTCCAGCCGCTTGATCAACTCGGCGCCGCCGTTCGCGTGCTCCATGTAAAGCACGATGCCACGGCCCTCGCGCGCCACCGCCTCGAGCGCCGCGGTCAACGTCTGGTGCGTGTCGAGGCCGCTCATCCGGAACACGTCACCGAGCAGATTCTCGCTGTGCACGCGCACCAGGGTCGGCTCCGGACCGATCCGGCCCTTCGCCAGCGCGAGGTGATGCCGGTTGTCGATCTTGCTCCGGAAAACGTGCAGCGTGAATTCGCCGAACGCGGACGCAAACGGCCGCGTGCACACCAGTTGGACGAGATGGTCGCGCTGGGCGCGGTGCTCGATCAGCTGCGCGATCGAGATCATCCGCAACCCGAACCGCTGCTTGAACTCGAGCAGCTGCGGCAGGCGCTGCACCGAACCGTCGTCGTTGACCAGTTCGCACAGGACGCCGCTCGGGTGCTGGCCCGCCAGCAGCGCCAGGTCGACCGCCGCCTCGGTGTGGCCGGCACGCTCGAGCACCCCGCCGGGCCGCGCCCGCAGCGGAAACACGTGACCGGGCTGGACCAGATCCTCCGGCCGCGAGTCCGGATCCGCCAGGATCCGGATCGTGCGGGTCCGGTCGTGCGCGCTGATTCCGGTCGTGATGCCCTCGGCCGCATCCACCGTGACGGTGAAATCGGTCCGCTGCACCTCCCGGTTCTGCTGGACCATTGGCCCGAGCCCAAGCCGCCGCAGCTGCGGCTCGAGCGTCGGCACGCACACGATCCCGCTGCAGTAGCGAATCATCATGTTGACCGTCTCCGGCGTGGCCTTCGACGCCGACATGATCAGATCCCCCTCGTTCTCGCGCTGTTCGTCGTCGGTGACGATGACCAGCCGGCCGGCGGCAACGTCGGCGACCGCCGACTCGACCGTGTCGAAGGGAGTGTTGCCGGAAGCGGGCATTGGCCGAAAATCGCGTCGGCGTCCCGGCCTGTCAATCGCCGGTCCGGCCGCGGCATCCGGGCCTTTCGCCGCCGGCTCGAGCGCGATGGCCGCTCCGGCGCCGGGTGCGGATGCGATCGAGCGAGCGCGTTCGCGACCGGCAACGACCGGGGCTCCTCCTGCCAGGGGTTTGCCAGCTTGACCGGCCAGCCACCGCCCCCGGTGCGTCCTGGTGCTCGCCGGCCGCGCCCTACGGCGCGTCGTCGCCAGAGTTGTATTCGACGTTGTACGTCTCCACCGCCGTGTCGTTTCCCTCGACGAACAGGTTGAGGGCCACCTTGAAATTGTGGGGCGGACGCACCGTTCTTCCGGAGGTCAGGGAGGTGCCGTCGCTGCCGGGGTTCAGCACCGCACGTTCGTCCATCGGCTGGTATTTCACCGGCCAGCGAACCGTCGCCCGCGTGACATCCGGCGCGACCTTGCGCTTCTTCGCGTTGTAGAACGAAAGGACGAAGTTGTTGCTGACGATCTGGAGCCCGAGGTACCCGCCGTTCGGCCGCGGAATCACCAGCCCGTCTACGTGTCCGATCGGATTCACGGTTCGCTCGTCGGAGCTCGGCGCCATTGCGGCCGGCGTGCGCTCGACCGCGCCCGCCGCCGGCAGGGCCGCCCGGCCGGCGCCGCCCGCCAGAACCAGAGCCGCGGCGAGAAGCAGCAATTTCGGTCTCATGCGCGGCACCATGCCCGCGTCGCTCCGGTGTCGCAAGCGCATCTGCGCGCTGGCGGGACTTGCACCGGGCGGGCGGGTCACCGACAAACGGGTTGCCCCTGGGCAAACATGAAGCTCGTCGCCGTATCGATCGTGAAAAATGAGGCCGACGTGGTCGAGGCATTCATCCGGCACACCCGCACCTGGGTGGACCAGCATCTGGTGTTCGACCACGACAGCACCGATGGAACGCGCGAGATCCTCGGCGAACTCGCGCGCGAGGGGCTGCCGCTGGCGGTGTTCACCGACCAGACGCTGGGCAATCTCCAGCAAATGCGCAGCAATCACCTCACGCGACTGGCGGTCACCGAATTCGGGGCGGACTGGGTCCTGCCGCTCGACGCGGACGAGTTCCTCGTCGCCCCCGGACGCGCGGTGCTCGAAGACGTGCTCGGCCCCGGCACCGCGGGCGAACCAGTGAGCCTCCCGCTGGCGAACTATTACCCGACCGAAGCGGACGATCCGGAGGTCGCGAATCCCGTGTCGCGGATCAGCCACCGGGCGTCGCTGGCCAACGCCAGCCGCAAGCTGATCATCCCGTCGCGCCTCGCGACCGAGCCCGCCGTGGTCGCGGGGAAAGGCAGCCACGAGTTGCATCGGGACGGCGCTCGGATTGCCGACCGCCCCGCCCCGCCCGGCTTTCACCTGGCCCATTTCGCGCTCCGGTCGGTTGCGCAGCAGATGCTTCGGGTGGTGACCGCGGAACTGCAGAAACTCAGCCGCGGACGCGCGCATGACGGGCTCGATGTCCATTACCGGCTCGGGTTTCAGCTGCTCGCGGAGGATCCGGACCTGTTCCGGCAGACCATCTACTCTCCGGCGAAAAGCATGGTCTTCGAGCCGGCTCCCTATCTCGGCGGAGACTTGCGTCACACTTCCGGCGGTGGCGGCTGGCAGCGGGCCACGCGGGCGCTGCTGCCGTTTTTGGAAAAACTCGCCCGCAGCCACGGCGAACTGCTCGACCGTTGCGGCGGCGCGGCGCAGTTCGAAAGCGGGTCAGTCGACATCCAACCGCTCACAGACTTAACGCTCGCGCCGCCATTCCTCGCGCCAGCCGGCGCGGCGCGCCCTTCCTTCGACGGCTACGAGGTCGTCGAGGGCCTTTCGCCGTTTGAAGGTCCGTTTCCCGGGGCGTTTCTTCCGCCGTTCCGTTGGGGCACCGCACCGCAGACCGTCCTGCGCGTCACCAGCGAGCGGGTGCGGAGCGCCCGGCTGGAAATCGATGCCCTGACGTACTGGGAAAACCAGTCGGTCACCGTTGAACTCAATGGCGCGGCTGTGCGCCGGTTCGATTTCCCGCGGGTGAATCAGCGGGAGCGGACGGCCGTCGTGCTGGAGTTGACCGCAGGCGACAACCTCGTGGCACTCCGCTACGCGCAACATCACGCCTCTGCGGCCGACCCGCGAAAGCTCGCCGTGATCTTCCTGGCGCTCCGCATCACCGACGAGTGACGGCGATGAGGGCCGGCCCGCCGGGATCAGCGATCCCGGCTACAACGATTCCGTGCGTTCGTGCAGGAGCGGCTTTACGCCGCGATTCGAGCGACGATCGCCTGCAAGCAGGCTCCTACAAACAATCCAGAGTTGAACGGCGGTCCGGTTGCCCCCCGAGCCCGAGTTCTACTGCTGCTTCGGGTCGCGCCGACTGGCTTTCAGCGACTTCCAGCGGGCGAGCCGTTCGGCGATCTTGGCCTCCCAGCCGGCCGTCTTCGGCGTGTAAAGCGCGAGCGGCTTCTCGAGGTAATCCTGTCCCGAGATGTTCTCGGGAAATTCGTGCGAGTAGGCGTAGCCGACGCCCTGCCCGATGCGTTTGTTCGCCTGACCGCTCTTGCTGCGCAACGCGGCCGGGATCGTCTGCACCGGCTCCTCCTTCAGCACGCGGTGCGCCTCCCCCAGCGCGAGCGTCGCCGAATTGCTCTTCGGTGCCGTGGCGATGTACAGGGTCGCGTGGGCGAGTGTCAGTTCCGCCTCCGGCAGTCCGATGAAATCGCAGGCGTGATGCGCGGCGACCGCGAGCGGCAGCGCCTGCGGATCCGCCAGCCCAACGTCCTCGCTCGCCAGAATCACCAGCCGGCGCGCAATGAAGCGCGGGTCCTCGCCACCCGCCAGCATCTTGGCGAGCCAGTACATCGCCGCATCCGGGTCGCTCCCGCGGCAGCTCTTGATGAACGCCGAGATCGTGTCGTAGTGCTCGTCCTCGTCGGCGTCGTAGCGGATTCGCCGCTCGCGCGCGAACACCTCGAGCTCCGCTGTCGTCACCGTGGCGCCTTCCGGCAGTCCCAGCACGAGCACTTCCAGCGCGTTGAGGGCACGCCGCAGGTCGCCGTCGCACAGCACGGCGAGATCCCCCAGAATTCGGTCATCGGCCGCGACGCGGCGCGCACCGAGCCCGCGTTCGGAATCGGTCAGCGCCTGGCGCAGCACTCCGGTGACCGCCGCCGGCGACAGCGGCTCGAGCCGGAACAGGTGACTGCGCGAGAGCAGCGGCGGATTGACGTAGAAACCCGGATTGTGCGTGGTCGCGCCGATCAGCCGGATGCTTCCCTCCTCCACGTCGGGCAGGAGCAGGTCCTGCTGCGATTTGTTGAACCGGTGAAGCTCGTCGATGAAAAGGATCGTCGCCGCGTCCGGCAGCCGGCGCGCGACGCCGAGGATTTCGCGCAACTCGGCGACGTTGGACATGACCGCGTTCACGCGGACGAACCGGCTGTTGGTTTCGCGCGCGATCGCCTCCGCGATGCTGGTCTTTCCCGAACCCGGCGGACCGTAGAAAATCAGCGAACCGAACCGGTTCTGCGCGACGAGCCTCGGGAGCAGGCTGCCGGCTTTGAGGATGTGATCCTGGCCGACCACCTCGCTCAGCCGGCGAGGCCGCATGCGCGCCGCCAGCGGCTGGTTGGCCCGGACCGCGGGCGCCGGGGCGGAGACGGCCGGCTCGGCGGCGAAGAGGTCCGGTTGTTCCGCGGAGGGCATCGGGAATCACTCAAGCGCAGGAATCCGCCGTTATCAAAGCTTCTGCAAACGACCGCCGCTTTCGCGTGCCTTCGAACGCGCCGACCGCATATCCCCCAAGCCAGGAACCGTCTGCTACCCCGGGAGCGCCGGTTCGCCGCGATCTGGCCTCTGCGCAGCTTCACAGTTCGCGGCTCCTTTCCTGACCAATCCAGCAGCGCGAAGCGGACTGGTGCCAGAAATTGGCGTTTGATCCCAGCGATCGAGGGAGTAGACCCCGGGCATGATCAGTCGAAGCCTCGGACACCGGGCGCCTTTGCTGTGGCTGGCACTGCCGATGATGGCGGGACTGTCGGCGGGGAAAGCAGCCGACGTTTCTGCGTCCGTGGCGTGGCTCGTCGCGGCGCTCGCATTCGGCGCCGGCGCGCTCGCCGTCAGCTGGCGCGCACCGCGTCGGTTCGAAATGCTCGTCGTCCCGGCGATGTTTTGTGCCGGCGTTGCCAGCTTCGCGCTCAACCGTCCGCATCTCGAGGAGTGGGACCGTCTGCCGGTGCGCGAAGCGGAGGTGACGGCGCGCATCGACCGCGTCTTCGCGTCGTCCGTCGAAACGCGCACCGCGGGGATGGGGCGGATCGTCGAGGCCGCCGAGCCGCTGCGGGAGCTGGCCGGGCAGCGGATCTACTTTTCGCTCTCGCTCCGCCGGGGCGAGGTCGCGCCGATCCCTTCCGCCATCGTTCGACTGCGCGGCCTCATTTCGCCGCTGCCGCCAGCCCCGGGAGCGGGCACCTTCGACGGTTATCTCGTCAATGCCGGCGTGAATTTCCGGCTGGCGCGCGCGTATGTGCTCGGGACCACCCGGCCGCCGTCCGCGTATCGTCGCTTCTGTGACCGTGGGCTGGCGCTGCTCTCGCGGATCCTTGGCGCGGGCGTCGAAGCCCGGCAGCAGAAGCTGGTGGGCGTGTATCGTGCCATGTTGCTGGGTCAGCAGCATGAGCTCACGGCGGATCAGAAGACGCTGTACCGCGAAACGGGTACGATGCACGTGTTCTCGATCAGCGGGCTGCATATCGCGGCGATCGCGGCAGGCCTGCACGCGCTGCTGAGCGCGCTCCGGCTGCCCCGTCCGGTCGAGTTTCCCCTCGGACTGATCGCGTTGTGGCTGTACGTGGACATCAGCGGGGCGGCGCCTTCGGCGGTGCGCGCCTTCGTCATGGTCGCGCTCGTGCAGGCATCGCTCGTCCTGCGCACGCCGCGCAATCCCATCTCCGCGCTCGTCGCCTCCGCGCTAGTCGTCCTGGTGTTCGCGCCGCTGCAATTGTTCAGCGCCAGCTTTCAGATGAGCTACGGGATCGTCGCCGCGCTCCTGCTGCTCGGGCTTCCGCTGGCGGCCGCCTGGGACGAACGACTGCCGTTGTTCCGGGACCTGCCGGCGGCCACCTGGGCCTGGCACCACCGGTTCCGCAGCTTCGTCTGGCGCGCCTCGCTGGGCGTCGCGGCCATCGGAATCGCGGCGTCACTGGTGAGCGCCATCACCGGCATCACGTTCTTCGAGCTGTTCACGCCCGGCTCCTTCGTCGTCAACCTCTGGCTGATCCCGGTCTCGACGTTCGTGATCTTCTTTGGGTTCGTCTCGCTGGTGTGCGGACTTGGCGGCTTCATGGCGGGAAGCATCCTCGCGAACCACGCCGCCGTGCTCGTGCTGTGGGTCCTGGAACGAAGCGTGGAGTGGGCGGTTGGGCTGCCAGGCGTCTGGTTCAACGCCAGCTTCCGGCTGCCGTGGCTCGGCGCCGCCGCGCTGGCCGCGCTGCTGGCCGCGCTGATCGCCGGCTACGCGACCGGCTGGCGGGGCTGGAACCGGGGATTCTGGACTCCGTTTGCCATCGTCGCGCTCACGCTGGCGGCTGGCGTCAGCTACACCTGACGCGGCGCCGAATCCGCCCCGCTCGACGCTGCCCTGGGGAAAGTGCCGGAGGGATTTTCTTTCCTGTCTTTCATGCGTTTCGTCCTTCAACCTTCACGCCATGAAAAGCGCTTACGAACTCGCGATGGAGCGTCTGGCCAAGTCCGACCCCGACACCTCCCGGCCGCTGACGGTGGAACAGAAGAACCGGCTGGCGGAGATCGATCGCGTTTATCAGGGCAAGCTCGCCGAGCGTGAGATCTTCCTGCAGAAGCAGCTCAACGAGGCGCTGGCGGCGCAGAAGGCCGAGGAAGTGCAGAAGATCCAGCAACAGCTCGTCAACGAGCGTGCGCGGCTCGAGGAGGAGCGCGAAGAGGAGAAGGAGCGCGTTCGCCGGGCCGCCCGCGGCTGAAGGCCGGGCCTTTCGGCCGGAACCTGGAACCCGAACCAGATTGCGGCCCGCTGGCCGCGCCGGTCAGTCGATCTCGAAATCGGCGACGAGCAGGTGGTGGTCGGAGACGAACGTCGGCACGACGTGGTGCCGCACCGGCCGCAGCGGGGCGTTGTAGAAGATGTGATCGAGCACATGCGGCTGCCGGCGCCAGGTCGGTTCCGTCTGCTGCACCGTCCGAAAACCGAGCTTCCCGAACTGGCTCACGAGCACCTCGTGGTGCCGGATGTTGAAATCGCCGGCCAGCAGCGTCGGACCGGCCGCGGCCGCGAGTTCCCGCGCCACCAGGTCGCGCTGCTCCGGATGGTCGACCGTGGACGAGCCGAGCATGAACAGCGCCAGCAGGTGCGTATTCAAGATGCGGAGCTCCCGGCCCTCCATCGTCGTCTTCGCCCCGATCATCACCCGGTCCGTCGGCGTGGTCTTCCGGCCCGCGAACTCGAATTCAACCGCCGGAGACGGCACCGCGACGCGGGTCCGCTCCCACAGCGGCGTGCGCGAAAAGATCGCCAGTCCGATCCCGAACGGCAGTTCGCGCGGGTCGGCCGCCGGATAGGCAAACCAGCTGTCGTAGCCGGACAAGGCCTGCCGGAGCCTGGTGTAGTTGCGCGGCGGATCGAGCTGCCCGCCGCCCGGCAGCGCCCGCTCGACCTCCTGCAGCAGGATGATGTCGGCCCCGTGCCGCCGGATTTCCGCCAGGGTCATCTCGATCTGGACCGGCGCAGTGTCGGGCCGCGCCTCGTCCCACATCTGCCCGAACTGGATGTTGAACTGGAGAACACGGAAACGTTTCATGGGCGGGAACCAGGTCGACCGCCCGAACCGGGGCAGTGTGAGCCGGGCGGCGGCGTGAGCGCCGTCCCGGATTCGTTGCCGCACGGTGACGGACCCGCAAACCAATTGTGCGGCGGGCGGTGCCGCCGGGCTGCCTCCGCCGCGGCGGCCGGAGCGCGCGCGACGACGCGGTTCACTCCGGCTCGGCCGTGCCCTCGACCACCCAGTCCCGCGCGTCCGGCACCTGCTTGAAAAAGGCGCGCAACGCCGCGCTGAGATGCTCGGCGTAGCGGAAATGGGCGCCCATCCCCGTGCGCAGCTCGGCCTCGTAGATGAATTTGTCCGCGTGCGTGCTGTGCTCGAACGGCGTCTGCGCGCCGAGCAGGAGCGAGTAGACGTAGGCCGGCGACCCCTGGTCCAGCAGCTCGCGCGTCAACCCGAGCTGGGTCTGGAGCAGCGCGGCGTGCCGCGCGGGATCGATCTCCGGCGGCAGATAGAAGCCGGCCTGGATGAAGGGCGTGTAGCGGTGGCCGGTGCGGTGGCGGTTGAGATCGCGGAGTTCGGCCAGCGCCAGATTGTTCCAGGCGAACGTCACCCGCATGCGCCGCGTCGCCACGCCCTGCTGGCCGTATCGGTTCTCCCGGTGCCGGAGGGACTCCGCCACCGGCTGGACCTGGGGCAGCCACGGCGGCGCGGCGCGGTCGACGTGCACCCAGACGTCGTCCGCCAGCGGCGCCGCGGACAGCCGCTCGCAGCCCGAGCTTCAGGCTGGCGGCGAGTTCCTGCGCGGCCTGCACCGCGTACGAGCGGTCCGCGTAGCTGTGCCGCATCAGGCGCGGCGAGTGCTTCACCAGCTCTTCGCGGATCAGCTGCGCGGCGTGGCGCGCCTCCGGATGCGGCAGCGAATCGAGCTGCTTCACCGTCGCGGCCCACATCCGCGAGGACTGGACGAGGCCGAGGTTCGTCCGCGTCGCGAGCGGGATGAGGTAACGGGCGCGGTCGAGCGCGTAGTTCTTCCGCAGGCGGGTCACGACGGCGGGCTTCGCCCCCGCCGGGATGCGCACGAGCGCCGGGTTGGCCTGCGCCGCCGCGTCGAGCCGCGCGTACTCCGCGTGGTAGGCGGCAAACGCCGACGACATCGCCGCGAGCCAGCGCTCGGCGAGATCGTCCGGCAGGCCGAGCTCGGCCGGGAGCGGAAGGTTGGCGGCATCGATCGCGATGTACCGGGTGCTCGACTCCTGTCCGTCCGCCATCGTGCGCAATTTCAAAAAGTTTGTAGGCCAGCCACATCGAGACGCCGTCGATCGCCACCGCGAGTCCGCCCGTCAGCCCGCCGATCGAGGCGTGACCGTAGTCGACGAACTTGAGGATCCGGTCGATCGAGGCGTCTGGGTTGGCGAGGTCGACCTTCGCCAGGATCGACGCGAGGCCCTCGTTGCTGCGCGAATAGCGCGCCAGGACCGACGCCAGCAATTCGGGGGTGACTTTGGGCAGGTCGGCGGCCGAGGGTGGCGGAACGAGGGCGAGGGCGGTGATGCGCATGGGGCGTCTGCAAAAAAGGCACAAAACGGGCCGAAAGGGAAAGCGCGAAAGCGGTGGCCGTCGAGCCGCGGAGACGAAACAATCGGTCTTTCGCCGGGTCAGACGCGACTTGGCAAACGACCGGCCGCGGGCCCCGTAACCGCGCGCGACCGCTTCCGTCAGATGCGCGCGAACCATTTCACCATGAACCTCAAGTTGCTTTCCAGCATTGCATTTGCCTGTGCGGCTTCGCTTCCCGCGATGGCGTCGACCCACGTCAGCGTCGGGTTGCAGATCGGCGTGCCGCCTCCCGTGATCATTCACCGCGCCCCGCCGCCGCGCGTCGCTGAAACCGTGGTGGTTTCACCCGGTGCCGGATTTGCGTGGGTCGCCGGTCACTACACCTGGGCCAACAACCAGTGGGTCTGGGTGCCGGGCGCCTGGGTCATGCCGCCGCAACCCGGTGCCGCCTGGGTGGACGGTCGCTGGGACCAGGCCGCGCAGGCCTGGACCGAGGGACACTGGGAGATCGCCACCGTGGCGACGCCCGGTCCGGCCGGGGCGATCATCATCAACACGGCCCCGCCACCGCCCCGGCACGAGATCCGGGGCCGGCGTCCCGGCCGCGAGTATGTCTGGATCAGCGGGTATTGGGGTTTCGAACACGGGCGCCACTATTGGGTGCCGGGGCGGTGGGAACGCCCGCCGCACGGGCGCCACGGCTGGGTCGAGTCCCGCTGGCAGCGCCGCGGGGGCTCTTACGTCCTGATCCAGGGCCACTGGGACTGACCGCTGCCGTCCCCCTTCGCATTTCAAGCCGCGACGCCCGCCGTCGCGGCTTTTTTGTCGGCTCCCGGCCACGGTCGAGCCAGCCGCTTGCACCGCAGTCGACGGCCTCGCCGAGGCGGGTGCTGCCGGACTGCGCGGGGTCGACCGCCCTCACCGGCCGGACCCGCCCAGCCACGCCAGACTTCGGGCGCGACCGCAGCGTGACCCCAGGCCGGTCGGCGTCTACCGCGCCAGCAGCCAGGCGCCCAGCGGTCCCTGATAAATGCCAAACAGGATCGAGCACAGGGCCAGCGCCGCCAGGGTGAAGCGCGCGAGGGGCGCTACCGGCGTGCGCTCGGGCCGCGGGTTCACCGCTCCGGACGCCGGTGCGGGCGTCTCGAAGAAGGCCGCCCGGATCCAACCGAAATAGTAATAGATCGAGACCACCACGCCGGCGATGGCGATGCCCAGCAGGCCGTACAGCCCGGCCTTGAACGCGGCGACGAACACGAAGAGCTTGCCCATGAAGCCGGCCAGCGGCGGGATTCCGGCCAGGGAACCAAGCGCGACCACGAGCACCGCCGCGAGGAACGGATTCTCCCGCGCCAGCCCCGTGTAATGATCGAGCTGCTGATCCGTGTCGTCCGTTCCGGCGAGATGAATCATCACGCCGAACACGGCGAACGTCGCCAGCAGGTAGGCGAAAAGATAAAACAGCACGGCGCCGACCGCACCGGGCACCGTCGGCGCCGCGATCACACCGAGCAGCATGAAACCGGCATGCGAGACGCCGGACAGTCCGATCAGCCGCTTGACGTTGCCCTGGGTGAGCGCGGCGATGTTGCCGAAGATGATCGTGGCACCGGCGAACGCGGTGAGCACCGGCTTCACCAGCCAGCCATACGAAATGAAGACCGTGTTCGCGAGCACCAGCAGGATGGCGAAGCCCGCCGCCTTCGATGAAACCGCCAGGAACGCGGTCACCGGAGTGGGCGCACCCTGATACACGTCGGGAATCCAGATCTGGAACGGAAACGCCCCGATCTTGAACGCGATCCCGGAAAGCACGAGGACGATGCCGATCGACGCGAGCAAGTCATGCGGGTTCTGCTCGAGGAACCCGGCCAGCGCGCGGAACTGCATCGGGTCGGCCGCATGGCCCGGCAGCGCCGGGTTGCCGGCCACGCCGTAAAGCAGCACGATGCCGAAGAGCAGCAGGGAGGAGCTGAGCGCGCCCATCACCAGATACTTCAGGCCGGCCTCGAGCGTGAGCGGGTTCGTCCGGAAGTAGCTGACGAGGATGTACAACCCGATCGTCAGCGTTTCGAGCGTGACGAAGAGCAGGACGAAATGGGCCGCCTGCGCGAGCAGCATCATCGCCGCCGTGACGACCAGCACGACATGATAGAACTCCATCCGCGGCAGCCGCTGCCGGTGCAGCGCGATCCGGCCGAGCAGCGTCACCAGCAGCGAGGCGACGAGGAAGAACACCCGCAACGCCTGCGTCACGCTGCTGTGATGCAACAGCCCGCTGAAACTGTCCCGGTCCGTCAGGCCGTTACGGAAACCGACGAGCGTCCAACCGAGCACCGCCAGCTGACCAACGAGCGCGATGCCGCTCAGCGCATTCTGGCGGCGGCGCGGCAGCAGCAGATCGGCGACGATCAGCAGCAGCGCCAGGCAGCCCAGCGCCAGCTCGGGACCGATAGCGGCCCAGTCGTTCAGCGCGGCGGCATGTTTGACGGCGTCGAGATTCATCGCGCAAGGGCACCGGGCTCCGCCGGGACGGAGCGGAAGGTTGCCGCGACCGAGGCCGGGAGCCGTCCGGAGGGATCCACCAGCGCCGGCGCGACGCGCACCACCGCCGGCCGGGTGGCCACGAGCGCGCCGTTGATCGCGGTGGAGATCGATTTCGGCCAGAAGCCGATGAAGAAAAGCATCGCGAGCAGAACGAGCGCCGGCACCCGCTCGGACCAGACGAGGTCAGCCGGCGGGTTGCGTGTGGTCACGTTCGTCAGCGCCTCCGTCGGCTGCCCGAAGAAGATGCTGGCCGCGGCGCGCAGGCCGTAAACCGCCGAAAGAATCACCCGCCAGCACGGCCAGCGCCGTGATCCAGGGCGAGAACTGCCACAGCGCGACGAAGATCGCGAGTTCACCCCAGAAGTTCGCGAATCCCGGCAGGCCGATGCTCGCGAAGATCGCGGCGACGAAATAGGCCGCCAGCACCGGGGTCTTCTGCGCGAGCCCCCCCATCTCATCGAGGGCGAACGTGTGCGTCCGGTGGTGGATCGAGGTCGACAGCAGGAAGAGAAGCGCGACCGACAGGCCGTGGGCGACCATCAGCAGGACCACGCCGCCCACCCCGAGCACCGAACCCGCGGCGATGCCGAGGAACGCATAGCCCATGTGCATGACCGAGCTGTAGCCGACCATCTGTTTCAGGTCGCGCTGCGCCATGGTGATGAGCCCGACGATGAGCACGTTGCCGATCACCGCCAGCCAGGCCAGCGGGTGCGACCAGTGCACCAGCCCCGCCGGCAGGAGCGGCAGCGCGATCTGGATCAGCCCGTAGAGGCCGAACTTCTTCAGCACGCCCGCATGCAGCATCGCCGTCGAGCTCGGCGCCGCTCCGTATCCGAGCGGCGCCCACGTGTGGAACGGCCAGAGCGAGACGAGAATCCCGAACCCGAACATCAGCAGGCCGAAGATGTTGGCTCTGCACCGTCCGGCCCAGCGGCTGCGCCGCCAGGGCGCCGCGGAGCGCGATCAGGTCGAAGGAGTTCGCGCCGCTCTTGACGTAGATGGCGATGAGGCCGACCAGCGAGAGCATCGCCCCGGCCGTCAGATAGATCGTGATCTTCATCGCCGCGTAGCTGCGGTCGCGCCCGCCCCAGATGCCGACCATGAGGAAGGTCGGAATCAGCGCCAGCTCGTGGAAGAAGTAGAAGAAGAACACGTCCACGCTCGCGAACACGCCCAGCAGGCCGCCCTGCATGACGAGCAGCAGGAGCAGATAGGTCTTCAGCCGTTCGGCCTGCGACTGGATGGCGTAGAGTCCGGCCGCGAAACCCACCAACGCCGCGAGCACGAAGAGCGGCATGCGACATCCCGTTCACGCCGAGCGACAGCCGGATGCCGTAGGCGTCGAGGCCGGTGGAGTAGCGGGTGAGGAAGGCGTAGCCGTGACGCCCCGACGCATGGAGCTGAAGTGCCACCACACATGCAGCGCCAGGAGCGCCGGAACGGCGAAGGCGACATAGGCCAGCCGCACGGACCAGCGCTTCGGCAGCCCGAGGGCGATCAGCCAGCGCGAGCGCCAGCGGCGTGGCGATCGAGACGAGCAGGGGATCGAAGGGCAGATTGCTCATGTCAGCAGCGTTCCCAGCGGCGAACAGCCACAGCACCACGACGCCACCCAGGAACCAGTAGACGTAGGCGCTCAAGCCGGCCGACGTGGAGCGCCCGGGCCCGCATCCGAGGAAGCCCACCACGCCGGCGAGCCCGCTGGATAATCGCCCCGGCCAGAAAGATCTGCTCGAGGAAATTCAGCAGCATCGCGAACCGCTGCTGCACCTTCGCGACGTAGTAGTCGTACGTTTCGTCGAAGAGATTGCGCAGCGCCGACGAGCGCGTCGAACAGCCCGGGCGCGCGACGCTCCAGCGAGTCGTGCCCGGCCGGCTGGTACAGCGCGAACCGGAGGCCGCGCCGACCAGCAGGACCGCGAGGCTGGTCGAGCAGGACGACGCGGTGCGCGCCGCCCTCCGCCTCGGGGATCAAATGAGAACACACCGCCGAAGACCCGCGGGTAGATCCCGGTGTATCCGCCGACCGACCGCGAGCACCGCCAGCACGACGAGCGGCAGCGTGATCGCGAGGCCGCTTTCATGCGCGTGCCCGGCAGGTTCGCTCCGCGGCGTGCCGAGGAAGACGAGCTTCCAGAGCCGGACCATGTAGAACGCGGTGAGGATCGCGGTGAACGCGAGGACGGCGAAGACCGCGTGGTTGTTCGCCAGCGCCAGGTAGAGGATGGCGTCCTTCGAGAAGAACCCGGCGAAGAACGGCAGCCCGATGATCGCGGCCACGCCGATCGTGAAGGTCGAGAACGTCAGCGGCATCTTCCGCGCCAGGCCCGCCCATCTTGAAGATGTCCTGCTCGTGATGGCAGCCGTGGATGACCGAGCCCGAGCCGAGGAAGAGCAGCGCCTTGAAGAAGGCGTGCGTCGTCAGGTGGAACATCGCGGCGCCGACGCCGGCGGCGAGCACCACCGCACCCGCCGTCCCCGCGCCGGCGGGTTCGCCACCCAGCGAGCCGAGCCCGAACGCCGCGACCATGTAGCCGAGCTGCGAGAGCGTCGAGTAGGCGAGCACCTTCTTGATGTCGCTCTGGACGATCGCGCACAGCGCGGCGTAGAGCGCCGTGGCGGTGCCGACCCACAGCGATCACCGTGAGCGCCTCGGGCACCATCAGCACGCTGATCCGGCAAAGCATGTAGATGCCGGCGGCGACCATCGTCGCGGCATGGATGAGCGCGGAGACCGGCGTCGGGCCCTCCATCGCGTCCGGCAGCCAGACCTGCAGCGGCAGCTGCGCCGACTTGCCGACCGCGCCGCAGAAGAGCAGCAGCGGAATCATCCGGCTGAAAACCGTGCGATGGCCGGCAGCCGAGATCGGTCAGGTTCACCGTGCCGTTGACCCAGTAGCACGCGATGATGCCGAGCAGGAACCCGAAGTCGCCGACGCGATTGACGATGAAGGCCTTCTTCGAAGCGTCCGCCGCCGCCGGCCTGCTCGCACCAGTGGTTGATCAGCAGCTAGGAGCTGAAGCCGACCAGCTCCCAGAAGATGAACATCATGAAAAGATTGTCGGCCAGGACGATGCCGATCATCGAGAACATGAAGATCGACAGCCCGCCGAAATACCGCGCCCTTCGCCGCGTCCTCGTGCATGTAGCCGAGCGAGAAGACATGAACGCAGAACCCGACGACACCCACGATCGCGAGCATCAGCGCGGCGAGATCGTCGAACTTGATGCCGAACGACACGGCAAAATCGCCGAACCGGAGCCACTCGGCCGAGGCGTTGAACCGCGAGGCGGCTCCGCCCAGCGCGAGCACCAGCGCACCGGCGGCGACGCCCGCCGCCGCCGTGACGGAAACCACCGCGGCCAGCCCGCCGGCGCGACGCAGGAACAGCGCGATGAAGGCCGCCGAGGCGAGCGGCAGCAGCAGGACGGCGAGGGCGAGCTGGACGGGGGTCATGTGTCAGTTCTTCAACGCCGTCGAGTTCGTCGACCTGCGATCGTCTGCCGCTTTCGGAACAGCGCGACGATGATCGCGAGGCCGACCGCGACCTCGGCCGCCGCGACCGTCAGGATGAAGAACACGAAGACGTTGCCGTCCATCGTGCCGTTGAAGCGCGAGAACGCGACGAACCCCAGCGTCGCGGCCACGAGCATGAGCTCGAGCCCCATGAAGATGACCAGCGTGTTCCGCCGGAACAGCACGCCGAAGAAGCCGATCGCGAAGAGCAGCGCGCTGAGCGTCACGTAGGCGTTGAGCGTCGCGGCGATCATGCGGCCTCCTTCGGGTCGTGCTTCCGGCTCAGCACGATCACGCCGAGCATCGCGATGAGCAGGAGAAACCCGATGACCTGCACCGGCAGCAGGTAGGTCGTGAACAGCTCGTACGCGTACGCCTTGAGCGACGCGCCGGGGGCGTCCGCGACCGGCGCGGCGACCGCGAGCTGCGGCTGCCGGGCGATCGTCAGCACCCCGACCGCGAGCAGGGCGGCGGCGATCGTGCCCGCGACCAGGCGCAGCGGCCGGCGCGGATGCGGCTTCGTGGAATGCGTGTCGAGCAGCATGACGATGAACAGGAAGAGCGCGGCGACGGCGCCCGCGTAAACCAGCAGCAGCACGAAGGCCAGCAGGTACGCCTCGAGCATCACGAACAGCCCCGACACGCCGACCAGACCCAGCATGAAGCACATCGCGGCGTTGACCGTGTTCTTGTTCAGCACGGTGCCCAGCGCGCAGATCACGGTGAGCAGCGCAAAAAGCGTGAACAGGAATTGGGACATCGGGGGGAAGCTCGAACGGGCGGGAAGGTCGGAGTGCCGGTGGTCGGTCAGCGAGGCTCGGGCGCGAAACCGGTTCGGTATCGTTGGTGATCTGGATCAGGTTGCGAGACGTTTTGAGCGAGGCGGATCGCGGATCGGGCGGCGGTTTTTCGGCCCTGGTTGACTCAGCCTTTCGGTTGCTCCGGTCCTCCGCTGCTCAGTGATGCGCCTTGTTCGCCAGCTCCGCGGCTTTCTTCTTGTCCCATTTGAAATGCCTGTCCGGCAGCGTGCCGCCCAGCTCGTAGAGCCGCTCCTTCCGGTTCACCATCTCCTCGCGGGTGTAGCCCGTCATGGTGTACTGGTGCTGGAGAAAGATCGCCTCCTCCGGGCAGACCTCCTGGCACAGCCCGCAGTAGATGCAGCGCAGCATGTCGATTTCGAACTCGCGGGGGGCGCTTCTCGACGTGCGCGGTCGGCGCATCGGCGGCGATCTCCCCCGGGGTGATCCGGATCGCCTTCGGCGGACACACGAACTCGCACAGCTGGCAGGAGACGCATTTTTCGCGGCCGTTCGGATCCTTCACCAGCGTCGGGACGCCCCGATACCCCGGCGGAATTTCCGGCCGCTCCTCGGGATATTCGAGGGTCTCCTTCCGTCGCGACGAGGTGACGGAACGTCGTGCGCAGTCCCTTGAGGATCTGCGGGACGTAGGTCCGCTCGGCGAAGGTGAGCGGTTGGCGGGCGACGGGGACTACAGCCATGACGAAAAAAAGTTGGGGACGGGCCGCGAAACCCGGAGCGTCTCGCGCGGCCGGCGGCAATGGACAATCTCTGGGTCGGAGGGCATTCGCGCCATCGGAGGGTGGTTCAGGCCGTCGGTTGCAGGAGCGCGATCCCGATCGCGTAGAACACCAGGTTGCCGATCGAAAGCGGCAGCAGCGTGCGCCAGCCGAGCTTCATCACCTGGTCGTAGCGGAAGCGCGGCACGGTCCAGCGCACCCACATGAAGAAGAAAATCATCCCCAGCACCTTGCCGAGGAAGATCAGGATCGAGAGCACGCCGACGAACAGCGGATGCACGGTGAAGGCCCAGCCGGTGAGCTGATGCAGCCAGCCGACGAGCGTCGCCAGCGACACCCACGGCAGCGGATTCCAGCCGCCGAAGAACAGAAGGATGAAGACGGCCGAGCCCACGATCATGTGCGAATACTCCGCGACGAAGAACAGGCCCCACTTGAAGGCGCCGTATTCCGTGTGGAAGCTGCCGACCAGGTCCGCCTCCGACTCGATCGTGTCGAACGGCTGGCGGTTCGTCTCCGCAAACAGCGCCACCAGGAAGATGAACGCCGACACCGGCATGTAGATCCCGAACCAGATCCCGCCCCAATGGGGAAAGCCGGCCGCTTTGGAACGCGACCACGCGGCGCGAAACCGAGCGTCGCCTCCTGTCCCGGCGCGTTGACCCACAGGAACACCGGGAGGACGGCGAGCGTCATCGACAGCTCGTACGAGATCAGCTGGGCGGACGCCCGCACGCTGCCGAGAAACGGGTACTTCGAGTTCGACGCCCACCCCGCGAGGATCAGCGAATAGATGCCCAGCGAGGCGACCGCGAACACCGCCAGGATTCCAACGTCGACCGTGCGCGAGCCCAAGCGGCACCACGTGCCCGTCCGCCGCGAGATAGGCCCCGAACGGGACCACCGTGACCGTGGTCAGCGCCGGAATCATCGCGAGGATCGGCGCCAGCGATGAAGTAGAACTTGTTCACGTGGCCCGGCGTCGGGTCCTCCTTGAACAGCATCTTGCCGCCGTCCGCCATGACGTGAAACAGCCCCAGCCGCTGGAGGAACCGGCCGATCACCGGGATCCAGCCGATCCACGGCACGATCGCGCGGTTCGGGCCGGGCCGGTCCTGGATCCAGGCGGCGACCTTGCGCTCGGCCATCGAGCACACGCCCGCGATCGGAAAGATCACGAGGATGACCGCGAGGCCCTCGATCAGCCCGCGGAGCAGCGGAGGCAGGTTGAAAAAGAAATCAGCAAGCATGGCGGTCGGTCATCCCTCCGGGTGCGGCGAACGATCCGGTGCGCCGCGCGCTCGACGCGTCTCGGCTCCGCGGAAGGTTCTTTTCGTTCCGAATGGCAGGATGCATGGCTCAGGTCGGCGTGGACGGCTTGCTGGCCTCGGAGTTCGCCGCTCGCGACGGGCCCTTGTAATGCAGCGTTTCGCCCTCGATGAACGGCAGGCCGGCCCACGCCGATGCGTCGAGCAGGACCCCGGTCTCCGGCAGGCTCGAAAAACCGAGTGCGCCCAGCGCCGGCAGCTCCGCCGCGAGCAGCTTCCACAAGGCCTGGATTCCGGCGGGGAAGGTGCCGCCGCCGACCGCCGCAATCAGCGCGGCCAGCGCCGCGCGATCGTCCAGCGCGCCCGCGGCGAGGGGAATCGCCTGGTGGAACTTCTGGATCCGGAACTGCTGGTTCACGAACGTTCCGTCCTTCTCGAACACCGTGGCCGTGGGCAGGACGACCCGCGCGACGGCGCTCGTCGGATTCGCATGGGTGCCGAGGTAAACGACGGCCACGTTGCCGAGCTGCGCCGGAGTCAGCCCCCCCGCGAGCAGATCCTCGCCGATCGCCACGACGGTCTTCACCGCGCCGGCATCGATCGCCCTCGCGAGGTCGGCCAGCCCGCTGCGGCTCACGGGCGCGGTAACCATGGCGGCGGCCGACCCGCGCGACGACCCTCCGGCGCCGTAGGGCAGGTTCGTGATCAGCCCGGTCAGGAGCGCACCGCGGAGATTCGGCGTGCGGTCGGCCGAGATCAGCAGCCGGTCGCCGTCACCGACCTGGCCGACGACGTGCGTGGTGGCGCCGAGCGCGGCCGCCAGCTTCCGGGCCAGAAACTGCTCCTCCACGCTGCTGCGGGCGGACGCGACCACCGCGACGGAGGATGGTGTCCGTTCCGCGGGTACACCCCGCCGCGCCGGAAGCAGCCCGGCGGCCGCCGTCAGGGCCGCGGCCGGCGTTGCCTCCGCCCCGTTGACGAGTGGTTTGCGCAGCCGGTCCGCCGCCTGCACCTGCCGGTAGAGCAGCCGGCCGCTGTCGGCCATCCACGTGTCGTTCACCTCGTCGTTGCGCCGCGGCGTGATCCGGTAAATCACACCCTCGCGCGACCAGACGATCGTGTTGGCGCCGACGGAGGATTCGGTGTCGATGCTGTTGGTCTGCTTCAGGAACCAGACGCGCATCTTGAACCGGAAGTCCGATGCTGTCAGCGCGCCGACCGGGCAGATGTCGACCGTGTTCAGGGAGTAGTTGTTCGCGAGCTGGCGTGCCGGGGAAGCACGTGAGCGTCGTGTAGCTGCCGCGGTCGATGAAGCCGAGCACGTCGTCCTTGGCGATCTCCTTGCAGAAGCGGATGCAGCGCGAGCAGAGGATGCAGCGCTCGTCGTCGAGCGTGACACGCGGGCCGAGCTGGGTCCGCTTGGGCTTGACGTTCTTCTGCCTCGATGTACCGCGAGTAGCCCCGGCCGTAGCCGGTCGACTGCTCCTGCAGCTTGCACTCGCCCGCCTGGTCGCAGATCGGGCAGTCGAGCGGGTGGTTGATGAGGAGAAACTCCATCACGCCCTCGCGGCAGTCCTTGACCAGCGGGGACGTCGTGCGGATGTGCAGGCCGGGCGATGGCGTTGGTGCCGCACCCGATCTGCGGGCCGCGGCATCCAGTTGATCTTCTGCTTGTCCCGATCGCCGGGTCGATGACCGGCGCCTTCGTCGCCGGATCGACCGCCGGCAGGCCCATTTCGATCAGGCACATCCGGCAGTTGCCGACCACCGAGAGCTTCGGGTGATAGCAATAATGCGGGACATCGATGCCGACCAGGCGCGCTGCCTCGATGACGTTCGTGCCCTTCGGCACGGCGATGCTCCTGGCCGTCGATGTTGACGGTGACAAGGTCGGGCTTGGGGCGGAGCTGGTCATCGGGCGAAGTCGGCGGGGAAGGTCACACCAGATCGGTCATGCCGGCCGGGCGCGGCGCCTGCTTGGTTTCGTGGGTAGCTCTGGAATTCGTCGCCGAACTTCGGCGAGGAAGCTCTGGGTGGGCCAGGAACAGGCCTCGCCGAACGCGCAGATCGTGCGGCCGGCGATCTGGTCGGCGACGCTCTTGAGCAGCGGCGCCGTCCTCCGCCCGGGCGATGCCGTGGACCATGCGGGCGGTGATCGCTTCATCCAGAGCGAGCCCTCGCGGCACGGCGTGCACTGGCCGCAGCTCTCGTGGGCATAGAACACGTTGATGTTGCGCGAGGGCCTCGACCATGTTGACCGAGTCGTCCATCACGATGACGCCGCCCGAGCCGCCCATCGTGCCGATCAGCGCGAGGGAATCGAAGTCCATCGGGACGTCCTCGACGCCCCAGTCGTAGTCGACCATCGCCGCGCCGGCCTTGCGCTTGCCCTTGAAGCGTTCGCCGAAGCGCAGGATCTTGGCCGACGAGCCGCCGGGGATGACGGCCTTGAATTTGCGCCCGGGCAGCGGACCGCCGCAGACTTCGTTCAGCAACTGGCCCATCGTGATCCGCCCGACCTCGAATTCGTAGTAGCCCGGGCGCTGCACCTGACCGGAGACGCAGAGCACCGCGTGTCCCGGTGTTGTCCGGGAGTGCCGATCTTCGCGAACGCGTCGCCGCCCGTGCTCCGCGATGTGCTTCACGTGGCAGAGCGTCTCGACGTTGTTCACGATCGTCGGGCACTGGTAGAGGCCCAGCACGGCCGGAAAGAACGGCGGCTTGATGCGCGGATACGGCCGCTTGCCCTCGAGCGACTCGATCAGTCCGGTTTCCTCGCCGCAGATGTAGGCGCCGGCGCCGCGGTGGACGTAGATCTCGCACGCCGTAGCCCGTGCCGAGGATGTTCGGTCCGACGAAATGGTGCCGCCCGCGCCTCGGCGATCGCCCGCTCCAGGATGCGGGCGCCATGCGGGAACTCGCCGCGGATGTAGATGTACGCCTGCTTCACGTTGTTGGCGAAGCAGGTGATCATCGATCCCCTCGATCAGCTGGTGCGGATCCTGGTGGATGATGTAGCGATCCTTGAACGTGCCCGGCTCCGACTCGTCGGCATTGACGATGAGGTAGATCGGCTTGCCGCTCTTCCGGTCGACCAGCGCCCACTTGACGCCGCAGGGGAAGCCCGCGCCGCCCGCGTCCGCGCAGGCCCGATTTCTTCACCTCGTCGATCAGCTCCTCGGGCGGCCGCGTGACCGCGCTTCTTCAGCACTTCGTAGCCGCCATGGCGCAGGTAGCAGGCGAGGTCGTTCGTGTAGCCGGGCTCGTCGATGTGCCGAAACACGATGCGGCGTTGTGCGGGAACGGCCATGGTGGGGAACGTGGGCAGGACGGGATTGGGAAACGGGGGCTCGAGGGCTGGCGCCCGGCGGGGGCGAACGTCGGCGGCGGACGGCCGCCGTGATCAGGCTTTCGGCCGTTCCACCCTTTCTTTTTTGGCGAACTTCTCCTGCTTGATCTGGCCGCTGAGCTGCGCGGGCCTTGGCGGCGATCGACGTTCTCGTGCAGGTCGTCGTCGATCAGCACCACCGGCGCGGTGCCGCAGCTCGCGAGGCATTCGACGAATTCGATCGTGACCTCGCCGTCCGGCGAGACGTCTCGCCGACGCGGGTGTTGAACTCCTTCTCGAACTCGGCGCACGTGCGATATCCGCCCATCAGGGCGCAGGACAGCGTGCGGCACACCTTGATGTGGCGGCGGCCGATCGGCTTCTGCCGGAACATCGGGTAGAACGTCACCACCTCGTAGACGTTGATCGGCTGCAGCTCGAGCTTCGCCGCGATCCACTCGATCGCCTCGCTGCGGAGATGTAGCCCGACGTCCTCCTGGATCAGGTGCAGCAGCGGCAGCGTCGCGCTCCGCTTCGACGGATAATGCGTGATCGCCTCGTCGATCTTCCGGAGGGTCTCGGGTTTCAGGTTCATCGGACAAAACAACCCGCCGCCCGCGCACCGCCGCGAACAGGCCGCGGATGGTCGACGACGAGGCTGGTGGAAAGTCGGGACATTCGGGGGTGGTTCTTCACCGGTCGCATTCGCCCATGACGAAGTCGAGCGATCCGAGGATCGCGACGACGTCGGAGATCAGGATCGCCCGACGCAGACTTTGGGCAGGATCGAGAGGTTGCAGAACGAGGGCGCGCGGATCTTCAGCCGCCACGGCACGCCGCCGCCCTTGCTCACGACGAAAAAGCCGAGGATGCCCTTCGGGTTCTCCGCCTCGAAGTAGACCTCGCCCGCCGGCATCTGCGGCCCCTCGGTCACGAGCATGAAATTCTGGATGAGCTCCTCCATCGACGGTGAGAATCTTGTCCTTCGGCGGCGCGAAGATCTTCCGGGCGTCCTTCGCGTACCAGTCGCCCGCGGGAAATTTCCGCGATCACCTGGCGGATGATGCGCACCGACTGGCGCATCTCCTCGCCGCGGACCAGGTAGCGGTCGTAGCAGTCGCCCTTCGTCCCGACCGGCACGTCGAACTCGTACTGCTCGTAACCCGAGTAGGGCCGGTCCTTGCGCAGGTCGAGCGGCACGCCGGAGCCGCGCAGGTTGGGGCCGGTGATCCCGTAGGCGATCGCGTCCTCCTTCGAGATCACGCCGACGCCGACGGTCCGGTCGGTGAAGATCTTGTTGCGCGTCAGCAGCGAGAGGATCTCCTCCAGCGCGGGCAGGAACTGCGTCGCAGAACTTGTCCACGTCCTCCAGCCAGCCGGGCGGCACGTCGCGCGTGACCCCGCCGATCCGCGTGTAGCTGGTCGTGAACCGCGCGCCGGTCAGCTCCTCGAACAGCTGGTAGAGGTATTCGCGCTGGTTGAAGCGACAGCACGAGCACCGTCCACGCGCCCGACGTCGAGTCCGAACGCGCCGAGGCCCATCAGATGCGACGAGATCCGCGCCATCTCCGCGGTGATGACGCGGATCGCCTGGCAGCGCGGCGGCACGACCGAGGCTTGGCGAGCTTCTCGACCGCGATCGCGTACGCCATGTTGTTGGCGAGCGGGGCCAGGTAATCCAGCCGGTCCGTGTACGGCACGAACTGGTTGTAGGTCATGTTCTCGGCGATCTTCTCGTCGCCGCGATGCAGGTACCCGATCACCGGGTCGCAGCGTTCGTCAGCACCTCGCCGTCGAGCTCCATCTGCAGCCGCAGCACGCCGTGGGTGGACGGATGCGACGGGCCCATCGACAGCGACATGCGGTCGCCGGAAAACTCCTCGCCGCGCTCCGCGGCCAGCGGCGAGCCGGCCGCGTCGGCGATGCGGGTGGCGCTGTCGGGAACTGAGTACTCGGTGCCCATCGGTGCTGAGATTTGGCCGCGCATCACCCGCAGTTGGGCGAACGCGCCGGGAGCCGGCTGGTTTCGGCGGTCGTGAAAACCCGGCCGGCTGCGGGGACGATCCGGGAGGTCATGGGCAGGCGTTTCATTCCGTTGGTTTCTCGCGGCCCTCGGTCCAGCTCTCGTCCTTCGCCCGCGGCTCGGCCTCGGTGAGGTTGATCTCGCCGGGCGACGCCACGAACGGGCCGCCCATCATCGGCGCGGCGAATCACCGGCGCCTTGGTTTCCGCCGACACCTCCGCATCGGGCAGCGGCGTTTCCACGCCGGCCAGCGGAAACTCCTTCCGCAAGCGGGAAGTCCGGATAACCGTCCCACATCAGGATGCGCCGCAGGTCCGGATGGCCCTCGAACCGGATCCCGAACATGTCGTAGCACTCGCGCTCGTGCCAGTTGGCGGCCGGCCAGAGTCCGGTGATCGTCGGCGCCGACGGCTCCTCGTCGCCGGCGCAGGCCGCGGCGATGCGGAGGTATTCGCGGCGGCTCGTGGAAAAGAGGTGATACACCATCGTGAACCGCGGCGACGCCCCCTCGGCCCAGTCGATCGCCGTCAGATCCATCAACAGGTCGAATCCGTGGTCGTCGCGCAGACTTCGCAGCACCGCAACGACGTCGGCCAGCGGCACGTCGAGCGCCGGGTGATCGGCGCTGGCCGATCCGTCACCTGCGGAAACCGGCCTTTCAGCGTGGTCGTGACGTCGGCGGTGGCGCTCATCCTTTGGGCGAGTGGCTCGGGGCGGCGGCGAGGTCGACGGGCCGGCGCCAGTTTTCGAACGAGCGTTCCTTTCGGATCTTGGCCTGCAGCTTGATCAGCGCATCGAGGATCGCCTCGGGCCGCGGCGGGCAGCCGCTGATGTACACGTCCACCGGCACGATGCGGTCGACGCCCTGGAGCGTCGCATAGCTGCGGTACATTCCGCCGGAACTGGCGCAGGCGCCCATCGCGATCACCCATTTCGGCGCCGTCATCTGGTCGTAGATCCGGCGCAACTGCGGCGCCATCTTGTACGTGACCGTGCCCGCCACGATCATGCAATCCGCCTGCCGGGGCGAAAAGCGCATGACCTCGGCGCCGAACCGGCCGATGTCGAACCGGCCGTTGCCCACCGCCATCAGTTCGATCGCGCAGCAGGCGAGCCCCATCGGCATCGGCCAGATCGAGTTGGTGCGAATCCAGTTGATCACCGCGTCCGCCTTCGAAACGACCACGTCCCCCTCGATCCGGTTGTTGAACGCGAGCTCTGTGTTGGAGGAGACCATTGATGCAGCGCCGGTTTGAACAAAAATCCTACTGAGGGTTGATCCCCCTCACAAGCGCCGCAAGACGGTTTTGGAAAAAGTTGTGAAGCTTTTGGATCGCATTCGCCTCCCGCTTCCTGCAACCCGCCGGACCGGCAGTTCCCGGCACCGCGCACCTTGCCGACCGCGCCGCAGCCACCGGCTGTTCCTGCTCGACCCCGGTCTCACGCATTCGCTTCCGGGCGCCGCCGGACGCCGGACCGCCGGCACTGCGCCTGCCGGATCCGCACAGCCGCCACCCATTTGAAATAAGCTTTACTGCCGCCGTGGCCGCAGGATCATGCGTGCTGAAGTCACGGCCGGCGGTTGCTGCGGTCCTGCTGGCAGTCAATTCATGGATACGCTCGTCATGCTCCCCCCAGGGCCGGTGCCGATCCGCCGTGACGCCTCGATCGACTGGCTGCGCGCGATCGGCATCACCCTGGTGGTTTATGGGCACAGTCACGACCTGCCGGTCCAGCTCAGCACCCTGATTTATGCGTTCCACATGCCGCTTTTCTTCTTTCTGGCCGGCTGGGTAACGAAGCCGGAGAAAATGCGCGTGCCGTTTCGCGCGTGGCTGCGGACGACGGCCATCGCGCTGATTCCCGCCTATCTCGTGTTCGGGTTGGTCGACTTCCTGGCGTGGTTCCTTGTGCTCCGACACGTCGGCGAGCAGATCGACCCCACTCCACCCGCCGTGCCTCTGCTTGGCCTGGTCTACGGCTCCGCGGCCTTTCTGCGGCCCCGCATCCTCTGGTTTTTTCCGGCGCTGCTCTCGGCGAAGCTGATGCTATGGGCGATCGCGCGGCTGCCGGTGCGGAGACAGTGGTTCGCCGCGGGAGCGCTCGGGCTAGGATCCGCGTATGCGCTCAGGTCGGTCAATTTCCCCGGCGAAGTGGAAAGCGCCGCGCTGGGCCTTCCCTTCGTACTCCTCGGTTTCCATCAGCGATCGAGCCGGCCCGGAAGTCCCCTGCTGAGCGCCGGAATCGTTGTCGCCGCTGCCGCGCTCTCCTTCGCCAACGGGGCGCCGGTGATGATGAGTTCGGAGATCGGCAACCCCCTGCTCTTCTATGTCACAGCCCTGCTTTGGATCATCGGATTGCGGGGACTGGCTGCCGGCGCGCCGGCCAACCGCATCGTGCAACGGCTCTCCGAGAGCACGATCGTCATTTTCCCGCTGCATACCCTGGGTTATGCGGCGATCTCCGGAATCCTGGTTTACGTCCTCGGTCTGCCTCTGGACACCCGGGCCAATCCCTGGGTTGGGCTCGTTTCCGCGGGCGTGATCACGGCGGTGCTGGCGATGATCGCGCCGACGGTGAAGAAATGGCTGGAGGCGGTGGTGCGTTCGGTATCGTTGGCCCGCGGGCAAGTGCCTGCCCACGCGCCATGGTCGGGCGGCTGAGGCCGCGACATCCAATCCCGCAAACCGAGCCCGGAATTTCCGGGCTGGGGCCCCCCTTCGCCGAGCCTTCGGAGGGCAGTTTTTCGCATCGCGAAAAACTGGCGGAGAGGGAGGGATTCGAACCCTCGGTACCCTTGCGGGTACACGTGATTTCCAATCACGCACAATCGACCACTCTGCCACCTCTCCATATCCTGCGGCCCCCGCTGGCGGGTCCGGTCGCTCGTCGAAGCGGCCAAACAAACGCGGCGGCCCAAGCCGGGTCAACGCGGAACTGGCGCGGCCGCCCCGGGGAGGACGAATGCCCGTTCGCGGGTCCCGGCGATCCGCCATCCGTCCGCGGATGCGGCACCGACCGCGTGTATTCCCGCTAATAGCGCGGCAAAAAGCGCACAACGTTCGACAAGGAGAGCGCAGTGACTCGCAATGCTCCGTGGCAGAGTATCCCTGCCGCACACCCCATGATCTCGCCACACGAACCCTCGGCGGTCCCCACCGTTTCCACTTCGATCGACCTCGACCTTGTCCGCAAGTACTCCGTGGCGGGCCCGCGTTACACGTCGTATCCGCCCGCCACGCAGTTCACGACGGACATCGCGCCGCACGCGCTCGAGGTGGCGATTGCCGAGGACAACGCCCCCGGGGCGGGTCCGGTGTCGCTCTATTTTCACCTGCCGTTTTGCGAGACGCGCTGCTGGTTCTGCGGCTGCACGACCGTGGTCACCCGGCGCCGGGAGTCGGCGGCGGAATACCTCGACGAACTGGCGAAGGAAATGCGCCTCACGGCCGCGCACATGGATCTCTCCCGCCCGGCGGCCCAGGTCCATCTCGGTGGCGGCACGCCGACCTTCCTTCCGCCCGAGGAACTCCGCCGGCTCGGACGGATGATCCGCGAACAGTTTCTCGTCACGCCGGACACCGAGTTCAGCGTCGAGGTCGACCCCCGCCGGCTGACGGCGGATCACGTGGCCGCCCTGCGCGACATCGGCGCGAGGCGCGCTTCGCTCGGCGTGCAGGACACGAACCCGGAGGTGCAGCTCGCGATCCACCGCGTCCAGCCGCATCCGCAGAACCAGCGCGCCTTCGAGTGGCTTCGCGACGCGGGCTTCTCCTCGGTCAACATCGACCTGATCTACGGGCTGCCCCTGCAGAACTCCGCCAGCTTTGGTCGCACGATCGACGACGTGCTCGCGCTCGGGCCGGACCGGCTGTCGGTCTTCAGCTATGCGCATGTGCCGTGGATCAAGCCGGCGCAGCGGATTTTCGACGATCGCGGCCAGCTCCCGTCGGCGGAGGAAAAGCTGGCGATGTTCGCGCTGGCCCATGCGAAGCTGACCGCCGCCGGCTACCTCGACATCGGCCTCGATCACTTCGCGCGGCCCAACGACGAGCTCGCGATCGCCCAGCGCGCCGGAACACTGCATCGCAATTTCCAGGGGTACAGCACGCACGCCGGAGCGTCGCTTTATGCCTTCGGGATGTCGTCGATCTCGTCGACCGCCACCACCTACCGGCAGAACCACAAAACGCTGCCGGCGTGGCGCGACGCCTTGGCGGCCGGCCGGCTGCCCATCGAGCGCGGGGTGCGGCTGACCCTCGAGGACCGGCGCCGCCGCACGATCATCATGCGGCTGATGTGCGACCGGCGGCTGGATTACGCCGCGCTGTCACGCACATTCGGGCTGAATTTTCCCGAGACGTACGCCGCCCAGCTCGCGTCGATGGGCGATCTCGAGGCGGACGGACTGATCGAGCGAACCGACCGCACCTTGCAGGTCACCGCCGTGGGCGCGCCTCTCCTGCGGGTGATCGCGATGCGCTTCGACGCCTACCTCGTGAACGATCCGCAGCGTCACTCGAAAACCATCTAGCCCGCCGGGGTCCGCTCGCCGCGGGATGGGTGCCGGCGCGCCGGCTTTCTTCACCAGTCGCAAGCAGGCTCGCCCCGGCGGCTGGGCCGCTTCAGCATCCTCCCATGCCATTTCGGATCGCCAAGTCCTTCACCGTCGAAAGCGGGCACCTGCTGACGAAGCACCCCGGGGGCTGTCGGTTTCCGCACGGTCACAGCCGCACGATCGAGATCGTCGTCACCAGCGACCGGCTCGATGCCGCCGACATGGTGTGCGATTTCAAGGCGCTGAAGACCGCGGCCACCGCCGCCGTGCAGCGTTTCGACCACACCTTCGCGCTGAACTCCGCCGATCCGCGGTTTGCGGAACTCCAGGCCGCCTACGGCGAGCACGTCGTGGCGTTCGCGGACATGGATCCGACGACCGAGGTTCTCGCGCGCGAAATCTTTCAGACGGTGCGCGGCCAGCTGGGCGTCCCCGGTGTCCGGCTCGAGCGAGTGCGGGTGACGGAAACGGGCACGAGCTGGGCGGAATACTGGGAATGACCCGGCGCCGCCGCTTCGGGCAGCCGCGCTCTCGTGAGTTGCCAATCGACGGCGGCCGTTCGAGATTCCGTTCAAATGTCCGGCGATCTCTCGGAACTCTACCAGCAGGTCATCCTCGACCACAACAAACGGCCGCGCAATCGCGGCCCGCTCCCGACCGCGAACCGGGTCGCGCACGGCGACAATCCCTCCTGCGGTGACCAGTGCAGCGTTTACCTGCGGCTGGACGGCGACCGGATCGCCGAGATCACGTTCGACGGCTCCGGCTGCGCGATCTCGCAGGCGAGCGCATCGTTGATGACCACGAAGTTGAAAGGGAAGACCGCGGGCGAGGCGGAAAAGCTCTTCCAGGAATTCCACGAGATCGTGACGACCGGCAATGCGCCGGAGGAAATCAGCGACCTGGCAGCCTTCGCCGGCGTGCACGCCTTCCCCGCCCGGATCAAATGTGCGACCCTCGGATGGCATGCGGCGCTCAACGCGCTGCACAACGATCCCGCCCAGACGACGACCGAGAGCCACACCGACTGAGCGGCTGTCGCTCCACCCGCTCCATCGCTCACGACTCCCCCCGCCGGGAGCGGGACGAGCCGGGGGAACGACGAACCAGAACGAACCGACACCATGCCTTCCTGGAATGAAATCCGCGCGGACTTTCCCACCCTGCACCAGCAGGTGCACGGGAAACCGCTGGTCTATCTCGACAACGCCGCCACGGCGCAGAAGCCGCAGGTGGTGATCGACGCGCTGTCGCGATTTTATGAGCACGACAACAGCAACGTGCATCGTGGCTTGCACGCGCTGTCGATGCGGGCGACCGACGCCTACGAGGGGGCCCGGACCCGGCTGGCGAAATTCATCAATGCCGCGGACTCCGCCGAGGTCGTGTTCACGCGCGGCACGACGGAGTCGATCAACCTGGTGGCGGCGAGCTGGGGCGGCGCGAATCTGAAGCCGGGTGACGTCATCCTGCTGACCGAGATGGAGCACCACTCCAATCTCGTGCCGTGGCAGCTGATCGCGCAGCGCACGGGCGCCCGGCTGCGGTTCCTGCCAGTCGCCGGACGCGACGCCGAGGGCGGACTCGACCTCGCCCAGCTGGACGGCCTGCTCACGCGCGAGGTCAAGGTGTTCGCGTTCAGCCATGTTTCCAACACGCTCGGCGTGATCAGTCCGGCCGCCGAGTTGTGCGCCCGCGCCCGGGCCCGCGGCATCGTGACCGTGATCGACGGTGCGCAGGCGATCGGCCACATGCCGGTCGACGTCCGCGCGATCGGCTGCGATTTCTATGCGTTTTCCGGTCACAAGATGGCCGGGCCGACGGGCATCGGCGCGTTGTACGGACGGCAGCCGCTGCTCGACGCCATGCCGCCGTGGCAGGGCGGCGGCGGGATGATCGCGCAGGTCGAGTACGAGTCGGCCCGCTGGAAACCCACGCCGGAGCGGTTCGAGGCCGGCACGCCGAACTTCGCCGACGCCATCGCGCTTGCCGCCGCGTGCGACTACCTCGACGGACTGGGCCGGGAGGAGATCGCCCGCCACGACGCTCAGCTGGCCCGCCACGCTTTCGAGCAGCTCTCGGTGCTGCCCGGCATCCGAATTCTCGGACCGCGCGGCGCCCGCAGCGGGCTGGTGAGCTTTGCGTTCGAGGGGGTGCATGCGCACGACATCGTGACCTTCGCCGACGAGGACGGCCTGGCGATGCGGGGCGGCCACCACTGCAACCAGCCGCTGATGAAGAAGCTGGGGCTGACGAGCACGACGCGCGCGAGCTTTTACGTGTACAACGTCCCGGAGGAGATCGACGTGCTCGTCGCCAGCCTCCGCCGGATCCTGAAGTTCTTCGGCGCGGCATAGTCTCGTTCAAAAAAGCGTAGCCCCCCGGCCCCACGAGATCCCCGCGCCGGCCTCAGCGGGCGACGTTCGCGGACCGGACGGAGCCGGTCCCTCCACCCTGCCGCGATGTCGACCGGGCTCGACCCCGGCGGGCAACCTGCCCGCAACTTCTGCGTCGGCAAAGCCAACCGATGCGCAGCCGTATGCCGCATTTATTGCCACTATTTCCGACCGTCGCGAAAACCCCCTGATTGGGGAGTGGCGACGCCACTCCGCATGAACACGAACGGTCGCAAAAATTCTTTCTCGATCTGCGATGCCAATGAGGCCGTCGCCTCCGTCGCCTACCGGCTGACCGAGCTCGTAGCCATCTTCCCCATCACGCCGTCGTCGCCGATGGCGGAGTACTGCGATGACTGGATGGCTGCAGGGAAGAAGAATCTCTGGGGCGAGGTTCCGCGGGTCGTCGAGCTGCAGTCGGAAGCCGGCGTGGCCGGGGCCGTGCACGGCGGGCTGCTCGGAGGGGCGCTGACGACGACGTTCACGGCGTCACAGGGCCTGCTGCTGATGATCCCGGACCTGTACAAGATCGCCGGGGAATTGCTGCCGTTCACGATGCACGTCACCGCCCGCGCGCTCGCGGCGCAGGGGCTGTCGATTTTCGGTGACCAGGCGGACGTCATGGCGTGCCGCGCCACCGGGTGCGCGCTGCTGTGCAGCAACTCGCCGCAGGAGGCGAGCGACCTGGCGCTGGTGGCGCATGCCGCGAGCCTGCGGGCCCGCGTGCCGTTCATCCATTTCTTCGACGGTTTCCGCACCTCGCATGAGGTGCAGAAGATCGTCTCCCTGTCGGACGACGAGATCCGCGGCGTGATCGACGAGAAGGACATCGCGGCGTTCCGGAGCCGCGCGATGACCCCGGACCGGCCCACCCTGCGCGGTACGGCCCAGAATCCGGACGTGTATTTCCAGGGTCGGGAAGCGGTAAACCGCTTCTACGACGCGCTGCCGGTGATCGTTCAGGAGACGATGGACCGGTTCGAGCAGGTCACCGGGCGCGCCTATCATCTCTTCGAATACCACGGCCATCCCGAGGCCGAGCGCGTCGTCGTGGCGATGGGCAGCGGGATCGAGACGCTCTGCGAGACCGCAGACTGGCTGGTCGCGCAAGGGTGAGAAGGTCGGCGTGCTGAGCGTCCGGCTGTTCCTGCCGTTCCACGTCAAATCGTTCCTGGCCGCACTCCCGAAAACCGTGAAGGCGATCTCCGTGCTCGACCGCACGAAGGAGCCCGGAAGCATCGGCGAGCCGCTTTTCCTGAACGTCGTCGCCTCGCTGGCGGAAGCCCGCTCGCCGCTGGCCGGGTCCGCGCGGGTCGTCGGGGGCCGCTACGGCCTGGGCTCGAAGGAATTCACCCCGGGCATGGCGCGCGCCGTCTTCGACGATCTTTCACGCTGGGAGCCGCGGCACCACTTCACCGTCGGCATCAACGACGATGTCACCGGGCTGTCGCTGACCTACGACTCGGAGTTCGACCTCGAACAGCCGGACGTGCGTCGCTGCGTGTTCGTCGGACTCGGCGCCGACGGCACCGTCGGTGCCAACAAGAACTCGATCAAGATCATCGGCGAGCAGACGTCGTTCTTCGCCCAGGGGTATTTCGTCTACGACTCGAAGAAGTCCGGGTCCGTCACGACTTCGCACCTGCGGTTCGGGCCGCGGCCGATCCACGCGCCGTATCTCATCCGCCAGGCGGGTTTCGTCGCCTGCAGCCAGTTCAACTTCATCGGGCGGACCGAGGTGCTCGGATACGCGGCCCCCGGCGCGACGGTGCTGCTGAATTCCCCGCTCGGCCCCGAGGAAACCTGGAAGAGCCTGCCGCGGGAGTGGCAGTCCACGATCATCGGGAAGAAGCTCCGGCTCTACGTCATCGACGCGACGAAGGTCGCACAGGCCAGCGGCATGGGCCGCCGGACGAACACGGTGCTCCAGACCTGCTTCTTCGCCCTCTCCGGCGTGCTCCCGCAGGAGGAGGCCATCACCCACATCAAGAAGGCGATCACCAAGACCTACGGCCGCAAGGGTGAGGAAATCGTCAAGATGAACCACGCCGCGGTCGACGCCGCCCTCGCCGGGTTATCCGAGGTCGCGATTCCCGCCGCCCCCGAGGCCGGCGCCCTCGCAACGGTGCCGCCGGCCTACAGCGACGCGCCGGCGTTCGTGCGCGAGGTCACCGCGCGCCTGCTGGCCAACGAGGGCGATCTGATGCCCGTCAGCGCAATCCCGCTCGACGGCTGCTGGCCCACCGGCACGGCGCGGTTCGAGAAGCGCAACATCGCGCTCGAGATTCCCGAGTGGGACGCCGCCATCTGCATCCAGTGCAACAAGTGCGCGATGGTCTGCCCGCACGCCGCCATCCGGCCGAAATTCTACGATCCCGCCGCGGCGGCGGACGCCCCGGCCGGGTTCAAATCCGTGCCGTTCCGTTCGACCGAGTTCCCGGGCAAGCGCTACACCCTGCAGGTCGCCGCCGAGGACTGCACCGGCTGCTCCCTTTGCGTCCAGGTGTGCCCGGTCAAGGACAAGACCAATCCCCGGCACAAGGCGATCGACATGGTGCCGCAGATGCCGCGGCTCGCGCAGGAACGGGCGAACTGGGAATTCTTCACCAAGCTGCCGGACCCGGACCGGACGACGATCGACGCGTCCACGATCAAGGGCTCGCAGTTCCTGGCGCCGCTCTTCGAGTTCTCCGGTGCGTGCGCCGGCTGCGGCGAGACGCCCTACGTCAAGCTGCTCACCCAGCTGTTCGGCGACCGGC
The DNA here is from genome assembly GCA_963705935.1 of uncultured Verrucomicrobiae bacterium. Lineage (GTDB taxonomy): Bacteria > Verrucomicrobiota > Verrucomicrobiia > Opitutales > Opitutaceae > Opitutus. The sequence continues at coordinate 3,840,353 of OY970130.1, forward strand.
TGCTGATCTCGAACGCCACCGGCTGCTCGTCGATCTACGGCGGCAATCTGCCGACCACCCCCTACTGCGGGAACGCGGACGGCCGCGGCCCGGCCTGGGTGAATTCACTCTTCGAGGACAACGCGGAATGCGGACTCGGCCTCCAGCTCGCGATCGAGCAGCGGAACCGCTCCGCCCGCGAGCTCCTCTCGCGGCTCGCGCCGAAGCTGGGCGACGACCTCGTGCGCTCCCTCGTGACCGCCGACCAGACCACCGAGGCCGGCATCGCCGCCCAGCGCACGCGCGCCGCCGCCCTGCGGGAGGCGCTGCGCTCGATCGACGCCCCGGACGCCCGCAAGCTCGCCGCCCTCAGCGACGATCTCGTGCGGAAGTCCGTCTGGGTGCTCGGCGGCGACGGCTGGGCCTACGACATCGGCTACGGCGGGCTGGACCACGTCCTCGCCTCCGGGGCCAACGTCAAGATCCTCGTGCTCGACACCGAGGTGTACTCGAACACCGGCGGCCAGTCCTCGAAATCCACGCCGATGGGCGCGGTGGCGAAATTCGCCGCCGCCGGCAAGGCCATCGCGAAGAAGGATCTCGCGCTGATCGCGATGCAGTACGGGCACGTCTACGTCGCCCGCGTCGCCTTCGGCGCCAAGGACAGCCAGACGCTGCAGGCCTTCCGCGAGGCCGAGGCGTACGAGGGTCCGGCCCTGATCATCGCCTATTCGCACTGCATTGCCCACGGCTACCCGCTGCATCTCGGGCTCGAACAGCAGAAGCTCGCGATCGAAACCGGATACTGGCCGCTCTTCCGGTACGACCCGCGGCTGGCCGCCAAGGGCGAGGTCGCGCTCAAGCTCGATTCCGGCGCCCCGAAGTCGGAGCTGTCGAAGTTCACCGCGAACGAGACCCGCTTCGGCATCCTCAAGAATGTCGCGCCCGCCCGGGCCGAACAGCTCGGCGCCCTCGCGCAGATGCAGGTCCGGCAGCACTACGCCTTGTATCAGCATCTCGCCGCGCCGAAGTCCGACGCCACCGGCGTCGCGCCGGCCGCGTCCAAACCCGCGGCGCCCAAGCCCGCCACGCCCAACTCGTAGCCGCTCCCCGACCCGCTTCACCAGCCGGCGGCTCCCGCCGCCGGCTCCGCGGGCCGAAGGGCGAACTCGAACGACTGCCCCCACCCCTCATGAATCTCGCCACCACTTACCTCGGTCTGCCGCTCCGCAATCCCCTCGTCGTCGGCGCGTCGCCATTTTCCGACGACGCTCACGTCGCCCGCCAGCTGCAGGACGCCGGCGCCGCCGCGATCGTCATGCGTTCGCTGTTCGAGGAACAGATCGATCTCGAGCAGCGCGCGCTCACCCACCACGTCGAGGCGAATGCCGAAAGCAACGCCGAGGCGACGTCGTACTTCCCGAACTTCGAGGAATACCAGCTCACGCCCGAGCGCTATCTGAAGCAGATCGCCAACCTGAAGACCGAGCTGTCGATCCCGGTGATCGCCTCGCTCAACGGACGCCGCCCCGGCACTTGGTTGAATTACGCGCAGAAGTTCGAGGCCGCCGGCGCCGACGCGATCGAGCTCAACCTCTACCAGCTGGTGACCGACATCGCACTCGCCTCGGGGGAGGTCGAGGAGGCGCTGCTCCAGACCGTGCGCCTGGTCGCAAGCGCCGTGCGCATCCCGGTCGCGGTCAAGCTGTCGCCGTTTCACTCGTCGCTGCCGCATTTCGCCCGGGCGCTGACCCAGGCGGGGGCCGCGGGGGTCGTGCTGTTCAACCGGTTTTACCAGCCGGATTTCGACATCGAGACCCTCGACACGCAGCCGACGCTGCGGCTGTCCGATTCGAGCGAACTGCTGCTGCGGCTCCGCTGGCTCGCGATCCTTTCACCGCAGCAGCACGGATCGCTCGCGGCCAGCGGCGGTGTGCACTCCGCCACGGACGTCGCGAAGGCGATTCTCTCCGGCGCCCACGCCGTGCAGGTCGTGTCCGTCCTCCTGAAGCACGGGCCGAAGATCCTCTCCACGCTGATCAACGATCTGCAGACCTGGATGTCCGGCCACGACTACGGCACGGTTCAGGAATTCCGCGGCGCGCTGAACCTGAGCCGCTGCCCCGACCCGGCCGCGCTCGAGCGGGCCAATTATCAGCGGATCCTGCAGAGCTGGCGGGTCTGAACTGGCACGGGAACGCGCCGCCGGACCGCGGTGAGTGAGGCGCGCTCCGGTTCCGCGCCCGATCCTCAAACCACCGGTCGGTTGCGCTCCGCCTGGCGGCGGGCGCGACGCTCCATCATCCGGTCGAACCGGCGGCGGTGCAGTTCGCCGTCGAGGATGTCGTAGTGCTGCGGCACCATCCGGCGCGGATTCAGCCGCCGCGCCTTTTCCAGGCTGGCGGGAATCAGCTCGGGCGCGCTGTTCAGGATGCGGTACGGCAGGTGCGTCCGAAAGAAGTAGCTGGCGAACAGGTCGCCGCTGAACAGCACGTCGTGCCGCGCGCTGTGGAAGCCGCAGTGCCCGAGCGTGTGTCCCGGCAGGTGCACCACCCGCAGCCCGCCCCAGAACGGCAGCTCGTCGTCGTCCGCGATCGCCACGTCGATCGGCGCGGGCGCCCCGACCCGCAGCACCCGCCGCCCCGCCCGCTCGAGCCGTCCGCACCAGCGGGTGACACCAGCATACGGATACCGCCCGTCGATGTGCGCCTGCTCCGCCGGGTGGGCATACACCGGCGCGCCGGTCCAGGCCCGCGCCCAGGCGAGGTTGCCGGCGTGGTCGAGATGCCCGTGGGTGAGCAGGATCGCCTTCACGTTGCCGGGCCCGAGGCCGAGCCGTCGCAACCGGCGCCGGATCTGCCCCTGCTCGCCGATCAAGCCCGTGTCGAGCAGCACGGCGTCGCCTTCGGCGTCGACCAGGAGATGGCACACGCCCATCACTCCGCGGATCGTCCACACCCCTGGAAGCTCAGCGTTCAATGGCGGGCAACTGTGCCGCCTCCCGGCGGCGAGGCGAGCCCGCCGCGCGACGACGCCGACGTCGGGCGCCGGCAGAATGTCATCCATTACATTGTGGACCTCGCGCGGTCGCACGGGAGGGGAGTCGTTCCGGGCGGCGGACGCAATCGTCAGCCCCGCAGGGTGTGCCACGCCAGCCCGGCGAGTCCGCTGGCGAGCACGATCGTGACCACCCCCACCCGGTACCGGTGCATCGCGGCGAACGCCAGGAGCGCCACCGCCACGCCGAACCAGTCCACCTCGTGCCCCGCCGGCAGGAAGACCTGCCACGCGAACCAGACCGCCAGATTCAGGACGACGCCGACCACGGCGGCGGTCACCGCGGTCAGGGCGCCGCCGAACCGCACCTGGCCGCGCAGCTGCTCGATGTGGGGCGCTCCGAGGAAAATCCAGAGGAAACACGGGACGAACGTGGTCCACGTCGTGATCAGCGCGGCCAGCGTCGCCGCGACGATCGGGCTCAGCCCGCCCGGATGATGCCAGCCACCGAGAAACCCGACGAACTGCACCACCATGATCAACGGACCGGGCGTGGTTTCCGCGAGGCCCAGCCCGTCGAGCATCTGCGCGCCGGTGAGCCAGCCGTAGTGCCCGACCGCCTGCTGCGCCACATACGGCAGCACGGCGTAGGCTCCGCCGAACGTCACCATCGCCGCCTTGCTGAAGAACACCCCTTCGCGGACCAGCGTGCCGTCCCAGCCCTGCCACAGCCCCGCGGCGACCACAGGGGCCCACCAGAGTCCCAGCGAGATCGCGAGCACCTTGACGGCGCGTCGCAAGCTCGGGCGGGCGTGGGCGGGAGCCGCCACCGCGTCGCCGATCACCGCGCCGAAACCGGGTGGCGGCACTCCGCCGCCCGCGGCGACCGGCGCGACGAACGCCGGCCAGCCGAGCCAGCCACCCGCATAGCCGATGCCGGCGGCCGCCACGATGATCGCCGGAAACGGCGCGTGGAGGAAGAACAGCGCGGCGAAGGCGACTGCCGCGAGCAGCCACAGCGGCGGGGACTTCAGGGCGCGGCGCCCAATCCGGAGCACCGCCGCCGCGACGATCGCCGCCACGGCCGGCTTCAGCCCGTGGAAGACCGCGGCGATCGCGGCGACGTGCCCGAATTCCACATACACGACGCTCAATCCCCAGAGCAGCGCGACCGCCGGGAGCACGAACAGGGTCCCCGCGACGATGCCGCCCCACGCGCGGTGCAGCAGCCACCCGCAATAGATCGCCAGCTGGGTCGCCTCCGGTCCCGGCAGCAGCATGCAATAGTTCAGCGCATGCAGGAACCGCTGCTCGCCGATCCAACGCCGGCGGTCGACCAGCTCGGTGTGCATCACGGCGATCTGGCCCGCCGGTCCGCCAAAACTGATGAAGCCGAGCTTCAGCCAGAACCGGAACGCCTCGGCAAAACTCGGCGGCGCGGCAGCCATCGGGGCCGAGACCGCACGTTCGTCACCGGGAGGCAAGGGGAACCGCCGTCAGTCGCCCCAGCCCACCGCCGCGAACACGAGCAGCCCCACGCCGGTCACCACCAGCGCGGGCGCACGCCAGTCGATGAACCGGATCCGCTGGCGCGCCTCCTCGGCGGCCATCCGGCCGTTCTTCACCGACTCCTCGACTTCGGACAGGTGCGAGGGCCGCTTCCACTGCAGCCAGATTCCGATCAGCGTCGTTCCCATGGCCGTGAGGCCGAATGTCTCACGCAGTCCGCCGAAGGCTGTCAGGTAGATGATCATCTTCATCGTTCGGCGGGTACGATCGCGCTATGATCGCGCGAACCCAGCCAACCGGATTGCTGGTGGAACGCACACGATTGTCAGCAACGAAACGCCGCCCACCTGGTGCGCGCCACCCGCGCCCGCATTCCGCCTGCGGACCGCCGCTCGGCGGACCCGTGATCCGCCCGCCTCCGCCGCGGCGCAGCGCCTGATGCCGCACCGCCTGCCCGGCCGCCACGTGCGCCCGGGTCGATGCCGCAGCCGTGTCGTCCTACAATGTCGGCCGGCCGCCGCGAAGCAGCGAGACGAGGAAGAGGATCAAGAACACGACAAAACAGATCTTGGCGATCGTCGCGGCGGTGCCGGCGATCACGCCGAAACCGAGCACACCGGCGATCAGCGCGATGATGAGAAACAAGACAGCGTAGCTTAGCATGGTATGGGTGGGTTTTGGGGCATTGGGCGGATCCCGGAGACGAACGCTGGCAAATCGGCGCGGGATGACCGCAAGATCGTTGGGTTCAGGCTTCGGCGAATTCCCGGTCCTCCAGCAGCTCGCCCAGCATCCACGCCGTGGTTTCGTGGTACTCGAACAGGGTGCGAAGCAACTCCGCGCTCACCGGATCGGAACACTGCGTGGCGCAGGTTTCCGCGTCGCCGCCAAGCTGCCGGACCATCCGGTCGTGCAGGTCGATCAGGTTCGCCATCATCGTCGTGGCCGTGAGGTCCGCCCCGCGCGCCGGGGTGAAACGCGGCGCGCTGATGAGCTCCGTCCATCCGGTCGCCGCCGTGACGCCGAGCGTCCGCGCCCGTTCGGCGATCTTCTCGATCCACCGGTCCAGCTCGCGATGCTGCTGGTCGAAAAGCTCCGTCAGGCTGCGGTGCTGCGGGCCGGTGACATTCCAGTGGTAATCGCGCGTGGCCGAGGAAAGCGCGAACTCATCCGCGAGCGTCCGGTTCAGGATGCCGCCGGCGCAGGCGCGGGCCTCTTCCGAAAGCGATGAATGGATGTTGGCGTTCATTTCCCAGCCGCAGGCTTTCCCCGCTAGACCGACGTTCGACCCGGCGGTTCGCAGGGCTCCATGCCCGCGCGCGGCATCGGGCCATCCCCGACGGCACCCCCTGGATCCGGTGCAAGCCGCCGCCCACGAACCCGGGACGCGGACGGGCGCCGCTACGGAATCCGCAGCTGCATGCCGAGCCGCAGCGAGTTCTCGCTGGGCAACTGGTCACGGTTCGCCGCGTAGATGTCACGCCAGCGTGAGCGATTGCCGTAGTACTTCTGCGCCAGACTGAAGAGGGTGTCGCCCTTGACCACGAGGTGACGCCGGCCGCCAGCCGTCGCCGGCGCTGCGGCCGCGGATCCCGAACCAGGACGGGACGGGACGGAGGTGACCGACGGACGCGCGGGCACGGGCCGCTGCGGAGGCGGATACGGCGCACGCTGCACGACCGGCTGACCGTCGTCGCCGGCGGTCGGGGGTTCCCGGGCGAGGCTCACCGGCGATTCCGCGGCTTCCGGCGCCGGCGCCACGGGAGCCGTGAAAAACGGCTGCTGGCGCGGAGCGCCGTCGGCCGTGTCGCTGTCCGGCACCCCGGCGTCGGCGGCCGACCGTGTTCGGACTGTCGGAGTCGGCGTGCCGCCGCGCAACGCGGTCAGCTCCGCCCTGAGCTGCTCGTTTTCGCGCTGGAGCCGGTCGATCTGGTCCAGCATCTCGAGCCGCTCGGACTGGCTCTCCAGCGGGTGCGCCGGCAGCGTCCGGGCGAATTCCAGCTTCGCGGTGTCGACGAGACCGCGCACATACACGGCCTGCCGCGAGTTCGGCTGCAGTTCGAGGTATTTGCGGAAGTGGTAGATCGCGGCGAGCGGATCCTTGATCTGCTGGAGATAGATCAGCCCCGCCTCGAGGTGCGATTCCGGCGCCGATTCGCCGCGCCGGGCGATCACCTTAAGGTAGGCCGCCAGCGCCTCCTGGCTGCGGCCCTGCTTCACGAGCTGCTGCCCCTGCCGGTAATACGGCTCGTCCGCCTCCGACGACATCGTCTGCGTGTCCGCACGATCGCAGCTGCTGGCGAGCAGGAGCCCGCACGCGGCAAGAACGATCAGGACAACCGGCTGGATTCTCATCAGGTCAGGGAAAAGGGATTGAACGAGCAGTCGTTCGGATTAAATTCCGGACTCTCCTACCCGCGACTCAAACCTAAATGGTGCTGCAACCCAAATCGATTCTCGCCCGCGCGCGCCATTGCATTCGAATCGAGGGGGAAGCGCTGGCGGAAACAGCCAAGGCGCTCGGTTCGGAATTCGTGGATACCGTCCGCGCCGTCGAGACCGCCGTCGCCGCCGGCAACAAGCTGATCTTCACCGGCGTCGGCAAATCCGCGCACGTCGCCCAGAAGCTCACCGGCACGTTCAACAGCACCGGCATCTCGTCGACCTTCCTCGACGCGACCCAGGCCCTGCACGGTGATCTCGGGCTCTGCGCCAAGGGCGACCTCGCGATCCTGCTCAGCAACAGCGGGCAGACGGAGGAAATCCTTCGGCTGATCCCGGTCCTGAAGCGGCTGGGCGTCACCCTGATCGCGCTGACCCGGCACGCCGATTCCGACCTGGCACAGAACTGCGATCACCGGCTCCTGTACCGCGCCAGCCGCGAGGCCTGCCCGCTTTCGCTCGCGCCCACGGCCAGCACGACGGCGGCGCTCGCGCTCGGCGACGCCCTCGCGATGGTGCTGCTCGAGGCCCGCGGCGTCACCCGCGACGATTTCGCCAGGTTCCATCCAGCGGGCAATCTCGGTGCGCTGCTGCTCCGCGTCCGCGACATCATGCGGACCGGCGACCGGCTGCCGGTCGCTTCCGAATCCGTCAGCACGCAGGACGCGATTCTCGCGATGACCCGGGCGCGCGCCGGCAGCATCGCCCTGACCCATCCGCGCTCCGGCCGGCTGACGGGCATCCTGACGGACGGGGATTTCCGGCGCAGCGCGCTGACCGGCCCCGATTTCCTCCAGAAGCCCGTTTCCACTTTCATGACACGCCACCCCAAGGTGATCGCCGAGAACGCGCTCGGTGTCGATGCGTTGCGCCTGTTCGAGGCGCACAAGATCGACGACCTCATTGTCATCAACGCGCAGCACCGGCCCGTCGGGCTCGTCGACGGTCAGGATCTCCCGAAGTTGAAAATCGTGTGAAGAGGCCAGTCCGCATCGGTCTCATCGGGATGGGCGGCTTCGCCGGATCCCATCATGGCACTGTCGCCCGGCTGGAGGAACGCGGCGAACTCAAGCTGATCTGCACGTGCGATCCGCAGGCCGCGGACTTCGCCGCCCAGCAGCAGCAGTGGAAGTTCGCGGCGCGCGGCGTGCGGGTCTTCGACGACTATCGCCCGATGCTCGAGGCGTGCCACGCGGAGCTGGAGGCGGTGGTGATCCCCACGCCGATCCAGCTGCACGCCGAAATGCACGCCGCGGCCGCCCGCCACGGACTGCCCTCGTACCTGGAAAAGCCGGCCACGCTGGATCACGCGGAGCTGGAGCGGATGATCGCGGCGGAGGCGGCCCTGTCGCGGTCCTCGCTCGTCGGCTTCAATTTCATCATCGAACCCGCGCGGCTCGCGCTGAAGGAGCGGATCCTCCGGGGCGAGTTCGGGGCCGTCCAGGGCGCGACGTTGACGGCGCTGTGGCCGAGGCCGACGAGCTATTTCCAGCGCAACACCTGGGCGGGCCGGCTGATCGTCGACGGCCATGTCGTGCTCGATTCGTGCCTCGGCAACGCGCTCGCCCATTTCGTGCACAACCTGCTGTTCTGGGCGGGCAGCGGGGAACTGTTCAGCTGGGCGCGGCTCGCCGCCGTTCGGGCCGAGCTTTACCGGGCGCACCGCATTGAGGGCGCCGACACGTTCTTCGTCGAGGCGGACACCGTCGCCGGCGTGACGATGCGTTTCGCGGTGTCCCACGCCTGCTCGGGCGCCAGCTCGCAGTCCGAGGTCGTCATCTGCGAGCGTGCGACGCTGCGCTACATCGTCGGCCAGCAGGCGGAGGTGCGGTGGTGCGACGGCCGCACCGAACAGATCCCCCTGGGCCCGTTCGACGGCCTGGAGGAAAACCACCTTCACTACGCCCGCTACCTGCGCGGCGAGGAGCCCCGCCCCGCCACGACGCTGGCCGACACGCGACCGTTCGTCGCGCTGAACGATCTCGCGTACGTCTCGAGCGGGCGCATCCAGCCGATCTCCACGGACCGCATCAGCACGGTGCGCGACGAAAAGGAGCAAAAGGAATATCTCGACGTCGCCGGCCTCACCGCCGCGCAGGAAGCGTTCACGCTGCGCGGCGCCTGGCCGGGCAGCACCGGCTGGGCCCGCGAGCCCGGCGAGGTCGTCACGCTCAGCGACCTGTCGCGTTTCGCCGACGTGGTCCGCCGGATGGCGCCAGCAATTGAACCGCCACCCTCGTAGGCTGCCAGCCTGCTGGCGCAACCGGGCTGGCTCCGTCGGTCGCCACCTCGTAGCCCGCCGTCCGTAGGACCGCCGTCCGATAGGGGTAGGCACGGCGCATTGAGTTGCGCCGCGCCTCCCTCCGAACCGGACAGGCGGATTTCCCGCATCCGGCTCTCCAGTCAGCGAGTGGCTCTCAAGGAGACTGACGGACCAAGACGTAAGCCTGTGTCAGACTGAACAGGCCGCGCTCGGCGAAGTAGTGATTGGGCCAGTGACGATGATCGGAACCGCGGTCACGACCACTCTTTCCCTGTCGTTTGCGCAGGATGGCGCGGAGTCGTCCGCGGACATACGCATCCAGCCGGGGAAACGTCGTGCGATGGCTGTGTTGGAAGTAGCCAAACCAGCCGCGCAGCATCCGATTGAGGTCATCGATGCAGCATTCGAGCGAGTGACCATAAGTCCTCGGCGTCAGCTCACGGATGCGGTCCTTACACCGATCCATGGACTTCCTCCTCGGCCAGCGGTAACCGCGTTCGAAGTGATAGCCGAGGAAGTCGAAGCCTCCCGGCTGGGTCGCATCAACGATCCGGGTCTTTTCCGGGTGCAGCGTCAGACCGTGCTGCCCCACCCACGTTTGCACGCGAGCGAGGGCGGCCTGTGCTTGTTCCCGGCTCCGACACAGCAGGACGAAGTCGTCGGCGTAGCGCACCATCTCGAGGCCACCGTCGGCCATGAGGTGGTCGAGCGGATTGAGGTAGATATTCGCCAGCAGCGGACTGATGACCGCTCCTTGCGGCGTACCCTCCTCGCCAGCCTCGTAGTGGCTAAGCCCATCCATCACCCCCTGTTCGAGGTAACTTTGGATGAGGGCCAGCACGCGACCGTCCGCAATACGTTCCCCGACTCGTTCCATCAACCGCCCATGCGGTATCGTGTCGAAGTAGCCTTTCAAGTCCGCGTCGACGATCCAGGTGCCGCCCTCGTCAAGGAGGTGCTGCACCCGGCGTAACGCGTCTTTGCAACCACGTCCGGGCCGGAAGCCGTAGCTGTGCTCGGCAAACGTCGCTTCGAAGATCGGTTCCACGACCATTCGCAACGCCGTCTGCACGATCCGATCCCGCACCGTGGGGACGCCCAAGGGGCGCTTTTCGGACGAGCCGGGCTTTGGTATCCAGCACCGTTTGACCGGACTGGGCTGATAGGTCGCCTGACGCAGTTGCTCATTCAGGGCGAGCAGCCCGCGGGGGCAGTCTTTGGCGAAGCGACCAATCGTCATGCCGTCCACGCCACTGCCGCCGGCGTTGGACCGCACTTTTTCCCAAGCCAGTCCCAGGGTTCGTTGCGCATACACTTTGTCGATCAGGCTGAACCACTGGTTTCCTTTCACCCCTGTTTCCAGGGCCGTCAGCATGCGCTCGGTCCACACCGCCGGTTCCGCCCACCCCCAGCGGGAGCGGACGTCTCCTCCTTGCGTAGCCCTCGCGGGCACTGGCGGAGGGGTGGCTTCCAACGTCGTGTTCATCGCGCATTCGCCTTCCTGCGTCCCTTCGCTCCCCCGGCGTTACCCGGCTTCACGGCTACTATGGACGCTCTGACTCCGGCTCGACTCAGTCCGTCGGGCCGGTCTCTCCACTTATCCCATGATCCCTTCCGATCGTTCCCGCTCCAACCACACCCACCCCGTCCTGTCTCCAGTGTTGGCAGTTCCTGGACCGTGACAGGCTCGCCGCTCGCGCGGCAGGCTTCGCCTTTGCCTAGCAGGCTCGCCCGGAGCACATGCCGAATCGAGTTCACTTGCGTTCGGGACCGATCTTCCGTCTCCGGCTGCTCCCCACCCCGCATTGCTGCGACGCAGTTGCCGTCGACTGCACCCCGGTCTCTGCCCCCGGGGCGGGACTGACTTTCACATCCTGAGTTCATGGTTTCATGGACGCACTAGGCCGCCTGCTCGCAGGCGCGATCGGGCTGTGTCCGCGCCCCGTCATCCGTGGTCCGTGGTCGCCGCCCGGCGCCCGGTAGTCCGCGTAATGTCCGCTGCAATCGTTCTGTTAATCCACGGCGCGGCGGCGACGCGCGCTTGAGTCGCGGATTTCCGCCACCCACGATGCCCGGATGCCCACTCCTCCGTTCACCTACCAGGAACCGCTGCCGCTTGGCGCGGACGAGACCGAGTACCGCCTCCTGTCGAAGGAGGGCATCAGCACGACGACCTTCGAGGGGCGCGAGATCCTGAAGGTCGCGCCGGAGGCGCTGGCGTTTCTCGCGCAGCAGGCCTTCCACGATTGCTCGTTCCTGCTGCGACCAAAGCACCTCCAGCAGGTCGCCGCGATCCTCTCCGATCCCGAAGCGTCGGAGAACGACCGATACGTCGCGCTGACGATGCTGAAGAACGCGGAGATTTCCGCGCAGGGCATTCTTCCCTTTTGCCAGGACACGGGCACCGCGAACATCGTCGCGAAGAAGGGCCAGCAGGTCTGGACCGGCGCGAACGACGCCGAATGGCTGAGCCGCGGGGTGTACGAGTGCTACACGAAGGAGAACCTCCGCTACTCGCAGACGGTGGCGCTCGACATGTGGCAGGAATCCAACACCGGCACCAACCTGCCGGCGCAGATCGACATCGGCGCGACGGAGGGTGCGAAGTACGAATTCCTGTTCGTCGCCAAAGGCGGCGGATCCGCCAACAAGACCTATCTCTACCAGGAGACCAAGGCGCTCCTGAATCCGAAGAGCTTCGAGAAATTCGTCGCCGAGAAGCTCGCCTCGCTCGGCACCGCCGCCTGCCCGCCGTACCATCTCGCGTTCGTCGTCGGCGGCACCAGCGCGGAGGCGTGCCTGAAGACCGTAAAGCTCGCCTCGGCCAAGTATCTGGACGCGCTGCCGACCACCGGCAACGCGCACGGCCGGGCGTTCCGCGATCTGGCAATGGAGGCGAAGGTCCTCGAGATCGCCCAGAAATGCGGGCTCGGCGCCCAGTTCGGCGGCAAGTACTTCGCGCTCGACGTCCGGGTTGTCCGGCTGCCGCGCCACGGCGCGAGCTGTCCCGTCGGCCTCGGCGTCTCCTGCTCCGCCGACCGCAACATCAAGGCCCGGATCACGAAGGACGGAATCTTCCTCGAACAGATGGAGACGAATCCCGGCCGCTTCATCCCGGCCGGCCAGCGGACGATCAAGGAGGAGAACATCGTTCGGATCGACCTGAACCAGCCGATGGCGCAGATCCGCGCCGAGCTGTCCAAGCACCCGGTGACGACGCGGCTGTCGCTGAACGGGCCGATGATCGTCGCCCGCGACATCGCGCATGCCAAACTCAAGGAGCGCGTGGATGCCGGCCAGGGGCTGCCGGAGTACCTCAAGGACCACCCGGTCTACTACGCCGGCCCGGCGAAGACCCCGAAAGGCTATGCGTCCGGCTCCTTCGGGCCGACCACCGCCGGACGGATGGACAGCTACGTGGATCTGTTCCAGTCGCTCGGCGGCTCGCTGGTCATGATCGCCAAGGGCAACCGCAGCACGCAGGTGACGACGCCTGCAAGCAAACACGGCGGCTTCTACCTCGGCTGCATCGGCGGCCCGGCCGCCATCCTGGCCAAGGAGAACATCACGAAGGTCGAGGTGCTCGAGTACCCGGAGCTCGGGATGGAGGCCGTCTGGAAAATCGAGGTGAAGGATTTCCCCGCGTTCATCCTGGTCGACGACAAAGGCAACGACTTCTTCGTGAATGGCTGCGCCGGCTGCGCGCCGGCGAAGCACTAGCGCGCGACGAATCGCCGTTCGCTTCCTGTAGGAGCCTGCTCGCAGGCGATTCGACCGGCGGCTCCTGCCCGCAGGCGATCCGCCTGCCGGCTTCCGTTCGCACGCGACGCGGTGGACCGTTGTCCCGCCGAATGTCTGCACGCCAATGGCGGATTCAGGCGGCCGGATTGTCGTAACGGCTGCCATGTCTTTCCGTGCCTTCAAGATCGTGTCCCTTTTCGGGCTGGCGGGAGCCGTCTCCACGCTTTCCCTGCCGGCGCAGACCACGTGGGCTGTGCGGAATCCCGTCCCCACTGACAGCATCATCAGGAAGATCATCTTCGAGGCGGGTACGTTCGTCGCCGTCGGCACCGCGGGCGCCGTGCTCACGTCCCCCGATGGTGCCAATTGGACCGAGCAGCCGCGCCTCGATGGCCGGCCGACGCTGACCCAAATCGTTTATGGCGGCAGCCAGTTCGTCGCCCTCGACGACCACGGCGTCTCCTACACCTCACCCGATGCGGTCACCTGGGCGCCGCATGTCTCGAGCGGCGGATCGGGTTGGGCGCTGGCCTTCGGCAACGCCACGTACCTGACGGTTTCGGCGAGCAATCTGTTCGCCTCGTCGACCGACGGCATCACGTGGGTCCAGCGACCCACCGGCACGACGCTGACGGGCACGTCCCTGACGTTCGGCAATGGCCTGTTCGTCGTCGCCACCAACACCAATGTCTATCTGACCACGCCGGATGGCATCAGCTGGACGGCGCAAAGCTTTCCCTCCGGCGCCACGGTTCGTCAGGTCGTCTTCGGTCATGGTCTCTTCGTCGCCCTGCTCGCGAACGGTCTCACGGCCAGTTCGACCGACGCGGTGACGTGGCAGATGCTTCCCGACTCGAGGGTGATGAATGGGCTCGGCTACGCCAACGGGCTCTTTTTCAGTTCGTCCGACTCGTCGCTCTATCAGTCGGCGGATGGGCTGAACTGGACGGCCACGGGTGCGCAGGGCTTCGAGGGTTCGGCGGCCGCCACCATCTCCTTCGGCAACGGCGCGTATGTGATCCATGCCACGTACACCGGCTCGGCCGTCCACACCGCCCTTTATTCCTCGCCCGACGCGGCGGTGTGGACTGCCCGCTCCAAGGCGTACGAGCAGGTCGCCGGGGCCGCCTATGGTCTCGGGCTGTTCGTGGCCGGGAGCGTCGTATCGAGCGATGGCGTCACCTGGTCGCCGGGGTCGTTCGTCAGTTCGCTGCCCCCGAGCTATTACGGGTCCTCGCTGTATCCGTATCGCGTGGCGTTCGCTCGCGACCGGTTCTTCGCTTTCCAGCGGGATTATCCGTGGGGGGTGTATGCTTCGACCGATGGAGCGACGAGCCGCGCGCTTTTCTCCGGCACCCACCTGAATGCCGCCGCTTACGGGGCAGGCACGTACGTGCTCGCCGGGGACTATGGCGTGATCTTCTTTTCGTCCGATGGCACGGCGTGGACGCGCGTGGCGGGCGCCGTCCTTTCCACGGTCACCGATCTCGTCTTCGCCCAAAACCTGTTCGTCGCCGCGACTGCCACGAACGCCGTGCTGACGTCCCCCGATGGCAGCAACTGGACGCAGCAGACGATCCCGGCCGTCGGCGCGAGCAGCGGCGCGCGGATCGCGTATGGCAACGGGCACTTTCTCCTGCTGCGGGCCGACGGCGAATCGCTGACCTCGGCCGACGGCATCAGCTGGACCGCCCGGTCCACTGTCGCCTGGTCCCCCGCCGCGCTGGCGTTCGCCAACGGCGCGTTCGTCGCGACGGCGGCCGGCGGCGCGCTCTACACCTCGACGGACGGCATCAACTGGACCGCTCGTGACACCCACGCCTCGACCACGCTGGATGGGCTCGCCTTCGGCAACGGGCAATGGGTGGCCGCCGCGAGCACCTCCAGCACAATACTCCAGTCCGATACGACGTCCGGCGCCGCCCTGCCCCCCACGCTGGCCGTGCCGCTGCTCGGCCGCAGCGTCGTCGGCGACGGCGCGACGCCAACGATCCTCTTGGTGGGGGTCACCGGCACGGGACCGTTCACGTTCCAGTGGTATCGCGACGGGGTGGAAATCGCCGGAGCCACGAACCAGACGTACGCGGTCACCCTTTCGCCGGTATTTGCCGCGGAAGCGCACGACTACCGTGTCGTCGTCACGGGGGCCGGAGGATCCGTCACCAGCGGCACGGTCGTCGTCACGGACGTTCCGCCGCAGGCCCCCGTCATCACCACGCAGCCGGCGGACACCACGGTGCCGGTGCGGGCGACCGCCAGTTTCTACGTCTATGCGACGGGCGCTGGGCCGTTCACGTACGAATGGCGGAAGAACGGCCAGCCACTGGTGGCGTCGCCCAGTCATCCGTACCTCTACGCCTCCGGCCCGAGTCTCACGCTCGACAACGTCTCACCCGCCGATGCCGGCGTGTACGAGGTGTTCGTGTCCAATCGTGGTGGAGGCACTCTCAGCCGGGAGGCAAGGCTGATCGTCGACTATCCCCGCCTCGTGAATCTTTCGGCGCGCGGGCTGGCCGGGACCGGCGAGGACACGATGATCCAGGGGTTCGTCCTCAGCGGGACACCATCCAGCACGCCGCCCTACCTCCTGGTCCGCAGCGTCGGCCCGGGACTCGTCGGGCTGGGGGTGACCGGCAGCCTCGCCGACCCATCCGTCCGGATTCTCAACCGGGCCGGGGACACCGTCGCGGAAAACGACAACTGGTCAACCCAGGTCTCGACCGGCATCGGCGTGCCCGCGATTCCCGCGGACATGCGAACCGTGGGTGCCTTTCCCCTTGCCGACGGCAGCCGTGACAGCGCGGTGGCGTTGCGCGATCCGCCCGCCGGGGTCTACACCGCCCTCTCGTCGTCGGCCGATGGCGGCACCGGGATCGTGCTGACCGAGATCTATGGTGCACCCGACTCGGCGCAGCGACTCGTCAACCTTTCGGCCCGGGCCCGCGTGGGGAGTGGCGACGCCATCCTGATCGGCGGTTTCGTGATTTCGGGCCATGCGCCCCTCCGGGTGTTGCTGCGCGCCGTCGGCCCGGGTCTTGCCAATCAGGCGATCGCCCATCCGCTGGCCAATCCGAAGCTCACGTTGTTCAATTCGACCGGAATCGCGATCGGCAACAATGACACCTGGGGCCTGGCAGCGAACGTCGCCGACGTTCGGTCCGTGAGCGCTACGGTCGGAGCCTTCCCGCTCGCCGAGGGCAGCAACGACGCGGCGATGCTGGTCACGCTCGATCCGGGCGTCTACACGTTTCAGGTCACGTCCGTCGACGGCAGCAGCGGCATCGCCCTGGCCGAGATTTACGAGGCCCCGTAGCCCGGGATCGACACCTCCGCGCAGAAGCCCGTCACACCGATCCCGCCCGCTACCGAAGCCGCCCTCCTGCTCGAGGATCTCGATCCGAGGTCGAGCTTCTGAAGAGTGGCGAGTTTCTCCAGGACCGCTCCGGGCGTCGGTCGGCGTTCGCGCCGGGCGAATGCCGCCGGGGTCTCGCTCGCGACTGACCGGGGATGCTTTCCCGGCCCGCGATCGCTCCGCGCCCGATCACCCTTGTCGGCTGGCGGCCTCTTACTTGGGTTCCACCGCAATCACCCACAGATCGGTTTTGCCGATGTTACTGCCAATATGGGTTTGCCTCCGCCGCCAAAGGCATTCCCCGGTCTTGAGGGTCGAGTCTTCTTCGTGCCCGTCGGGCAGAATGTGCCGCAATCGCGCCCCGGACAAACACACGACGACGCGGTCGTGGTGGGTGTGTTGCGGTTCGCTCGTTCCCGCCGGGATGTGAATGTCGTACGCCCGGCCATAGCCATTTTCGAAGAGCAGTTTGTATTCGGGGGCGAGTCCGCTCCGATCCCAGGTGAGCCCGGATTGGGCACCGCAGAACTCGATCCGCACGAAGCGAACCTCCATCGTGCCCGTGGCGCAGATCTTCCCGTCCCGGGGTCCGCGGTAGAGTACGTCACCGCGTTTGACGGTCATCGCCACCGGCTTGCCTGCCGCGGGAGTTCGCACCATCTCCGCATCGTCGAGAAACACCGTGAGGCTCGGGAAGCCTTCACTCCCGGACTCCATTTCGGCCGGATGCACGATTTCCTCGTAGGCGATCACCTTGGCGTTTCGGACCATCGTGATCCGCGTCGTGGCGGCGGAAAAAGACAGTAACGAGAAATAGATCAGCAGCAGGCGTTTCATGGCTGGGAAATGAGGGGTTTGCCGTCCACCGACAGGGCGTAGTTGACGTTTTCCAGGATATAGCCCGGGGGCTGGCCGTCCGTGCAGCTCACCTGGTCGAGTTGGATCCCGTCGCAATATTTGAGTGCGATCACGCCGCCGGGCCGCAGAGCGATATTCGTGCACTTCACCTGGTGAATATAATACTTCCGTTCCGGCCCCTCGCCCCGCTGGAAGCTGCCGTCCAACGTGATGCTGCCGCAGCCGCGAAGGTTTTTGAAAACGTAGCGCCCACAGTCCGTGAACGGTGATGCCTTGGGCGGCCGGTTTCTGACCTCGTAGTTCGTATCGACCCAGATGGCCCTCGGGCTGTCGCCCTTGAACTCGATGTTCTCCAGGGTGAAATCCCGGACAAAACCACCGCGGCCGTCATTGGTTTTGACGTAGAAATAGGTGCCCACGATCGTCGAGTCGCGCACCACGACATCTTCGATTCCGCCGGAGACTTCGCTGCCGAGGCTGGGCGCGCCATGTTCGAGCACGCAACCGACGACGCGGATGTGCCGGGTCGGCCGGCCAATGTCGTGCCCCTCGACCCCGCGGCCTGACTTGGGCGAAAACGAATTGTCCCACGTATGCACGATACAATCGACGAGATAGCAGTTGGTGGACGAATCGGGGTCGAAACCGTCCCCACTTTTGCCCAGGAACGCATCCCATGACTCGATCCAAAGCCGGGCCGCCGTGACGTTGTCGGAATACAGCGGGTGAATCACCCATCCGGCGGGGAACGTCAGATGCAACCCCATGATGGCGACATTCTGCGCGTTTTGAATCAGGATCAACTGGGTTCGCTGGTCGTAGACTTCCCTCAGGCCGAGCGTCTCACCGCCGCCGCGGATTTCCCCCTCACCGGAGATCGTCACATTGCGCGTCGTGTAACCGGCTGCGTGATCCATCGTGCCCACCCGAATCAGGGGTTGATAGCAATCGCACTCCACGCCCATGTAGCGGGTTCGAATCATCGGGCTGTAATCGGCCGGATCGATCGAACCCTTCAACACTCCCCCGGCCGCGACATGGAGTGCCAGGTTGCTTTTGAGCACGAGCGCGCCGGTCACGAACACTCCCGCCGGGATCATCACCGTCCCCCCCTCCGGACAATCGTCGATCGCCCGCTGGATGGCCGCGGTGTTCTTGGTGTGCCCGTCTCCCTTGGCGCCGTACGGCGCCGCACTGACATCGAGGATCCTGCCGGTGCGCTGCGTCGCGGCGGTGACCACCGTCGATGGGGCGGACTTGTTGCCATCCGCGTCCCGGGCGACGACGAAAAACCTGTACTCCGTCGCTGGCCGGAGCTTGGTGGCATTGAAGAACGTCTTGTCCGGTGCCGTGGTGCCGATCAACGCGTCGTTTTGATACAGTTCGTATCGAGTGACACTGGTGCTCGGTTCGGGCTTGTCCCACAATAGTGTCATCGACGAGTCGGTGGCTGTTTGGGGCAGGACAAGCAGGTTCTGGGCGGGGGAAACCCCCGCCCAGCCGGCGGTTCCGCTCAGCCATGACATGCCAAGAGCAACCGCAAGATTGGTGATGAGATTCATATTACGATACGCAGAATGATGCTCGAGCGTCGCTCGGAAGATGGGATCGGGTCGTCCGCAAAAACCAGCGCGCCCGCGCATCTCGGGCGCGAGCGCATCCTCGGCCGCAAGCCGGACATCGCGACGGCCGGTTTTCCGCGGGTCGTCGCCGGCGACGAGGAAACGGCCGGATGCCTCATTCGCCGGCACGGTTCAAGGAAACCGCCGTGGCGGGCACGCCCGCACCGCGCTCGACCGGGGTACGGGCGCCGGTGAATTCGCCTTGCACCGTGATCCCGTGGCTCGAGCCCTCCACGTGCAGGAAGGTGCCGGTGTTGGCCCGGGCGAGGGCGCCCGAGATCGAGACCCGCTGCACGTCGGCGAGCCGGATCACCGGCTCGCTCTCCGCGAGCGTCCGGGCGGCGAAGCCGGTCAACACCAGATCTTCGACATCCTGAGCCACGAATGCCGAACGGTAGTCGGTCTCCGCGAAACGCAGGTCGACATTGGCCAACGTGAGGCCGCTCACATGGCGCACGAAGAAACCGTAGGCGGGAAGCGCGCCAAACATGCCGTTTTCGGGATATTCTTTTTCGGCCTCCGGGATGGATGAAAGCGGGATCACGGCCTCTGCCCGCGGGTGCGAACGCCGGGTGATGATCCGGACGTTGCTGATCGAGATGTTTTCAACCGGATGGCCGGGGAGGCCGCTGATCGAACTGGCAAGCGGACGCGTGTCGCGGCCGTGCACGGTGGCCACGACGTTGTCGATGGTCACGTTGCGCAGTGCGCCCACGCCGGGTTTTTCCGCGCCGTCCGTCCAGCGTGAGCCGCGGTTGCCCAGGCGGATGAAGATCGCGGTGCCGACGTCGCGCATCACGACATTGCTGATCGCGATGCCGTCCATGGTGCCACCGTCCACGACCTCGAGCGCAATTCCGGCAGCGCCAATGCGATCGAAGGTGAGATTGGAGACGGAGATGTTCTTGAATCCGCCTTGGGACGCGGTGCCGAACTTGAGGCCATTGGCGAGCGAACTCCCGGTGCAGTTGGTGATCGTGATGTCCTCGCAGTCGCGATAGCTGGCCTTGAAGCAGATGGAGTCGTCGCCGGC
Source organism: uncultured Verrucomicrobiae bacterium (assembly GCA_963705935.1). Lineage (GTDB taxonomy): Bacteria > Verrucomicrobiota > Verrucomicrobiia > Opitutales > Opitutaceae > Opitutus. The sequence goes on from OY970130.1 coordinate 3,860,149, forward strand.
ATTGAAGTGGCAGTCGCTCACCCGCACGTGCCGCGAGCCATCGATGTCGATGCCGTCGTTGTTGTAGTCGTGCTTCATGCTGTCGACGGTGACGCCACGAACCACCACGTCCTCGCAGTCGAGGTAGTCTTCGCACCAGAAGGCGAGATCCTCCAACTTGATCCCCTCGACCGTCACGCGCCGGCATCCGACGAAGGACAGGCCATAGGGGCGTTTGATATAGGCGTCCCGCTTGCTCCAGCCGCGGGCGATCAGATCCTTCTTGGTGAAGTTCGGATTGCCCCCCTGGCCGTTGATGCGGCCCTGGCCGACGATGGCGATGTCGTGCTGGCCAATCGCGCTGATGAGCGCGTAGCGGCCCCACTCCAGCCGGGCCGCCGGGAGCGGCGGCGTGTTCTCGGGGTAGTCGGCGAGCTCGGTGCTGCCGAGGATGGTGGCACCGTTGTCGAGCTCGAGCGTGACGCCGCTCTTGAGATGGATCGTGCCGGTGAGGTAGGTGCCGGCCGGAAAATGGACCGTGCCTCCGCCGCCCGTGGAAACGTCGGCCACCAGCCGGTTGAGCGCAACGGTGTTGAGCGTCCGGCCGTCGGGCACGGCGCCGTAATCGAGGACATCATGGGTCCTGGTTTGCCTGTCCGAAGCCTGAAGGCCCACACCGGCGAACGTGAACAGACAAACGATGACACCGGAGATGAGCGACGCCTTGGTGGGAGGATTCATGGTGAGGGGGCGATGACCGGACTGACGCGGATCGCGGGACCGCGACCAGCAGATGCCGGCCGCGGGGGTTTGTCCGCGTTTTGTGGGAATGGAATCACGTGATTTCTTGCCTGTTTGACCGCCCCTGGGGGACTGGCCGTGTAAGAAAAACAACCCTGCCCCAAGCGCCGCCGCCAGAGCGCAGGGTTGCGCCAGACTCCCGCCCAAACGATCCCGGGCCGGGACTCCCGAACCGGGATCGAGAGGCGCGAGTGCCCCGAAACCCCAAAGAAATGCCCGGGACCAGGCGCCGAAGCCGGGCGATGACCAGCTCAGCAGGGGCGTGGCACACTGGTGTCGGCATCGTGTACCTTGCCTCTGATCGCCGCATCCCGCTTGGCTGGCGTGGTATTCAAAACGTGAACGAGTTCGTGACGGTCCAACTCGTTCCTTCCTTGATCCGGTAGGTGTTGATCGTGCCGTCTGGCTGCACGCTGGTCGGGAGCAGCATGTTTTTGCCAAATGCGTTGCGGACATTGAGCTGTATCCGCCACCCGATCCGATTGGTGAGTTTGCGATCGTATGCGCACCACAGGTCCACCGTGGTGTCGGATGGGCCGAAAACCGGGTGGTTGATGTCGAGCACGTCGGTCTGCGCTCCGCCTGGGGGGGTGATGTGCGCCCAGGGATAGCCGATGGCCTTCTTGTCCTCCCAACGATACGATCCGCCCACGCTCACGCCCTTCAGCAGGGCGTGTGTGAATGTGTAGTTCGTGGCCAGGTTGAAACGCCAAGGGGCCATTTCCTGAACCGCAGTTCCGTTCTTGTACTGTTCGGTGGCGAAAGGATAACCCACGTTGTTGTTCCATTCCTGCTGGAGCGTTCTGGCGCTGGCTGAGCCGCCGAACAGACGAAGCTGGCCGGCCGGGCCATTCCAGAAAGCGTTGCGCGCTTCGATCCAGGCGGCGAGATCGCCGACATTGTTGGTCGTGACGGCATTCGTCTTCGCCGCATTGGCCATGATGGTCCAATTTTGGAAGGGGTTGTAGACCAGCTCGAACTCGGTTCCCGTCGAAGAGGTGTCGCGGGTCGCCGTGTAACCCGCCGGCTTGCTGCCGTAGGGCGCCGACATGTTGTAATTGGAGGTCTGCCATTTCGCGTCCGGCGGATCAGGGATCCCCGCCGCCGCAAACATCGCCGCCGGAAACCCGGCGAGTGCCGCGGTGACCGCCGCCTGCTGCGCGGCCTTGTCCGCGGCCGTCTGCACGAAGACACCGTTAACCGTGTCGCCAAAGTTGTAGTTGCCACCCGCGTAGAGCGGATCGCCGGTGAGGCCGGCCTGGAATTTCTTCGCCATCACCCACCCTTCGGATTCCACGTCGAATACCCAGTTGAGCGGGGCGCCCCAGGAGTAGGTCGAGTTCTTGATCTCCGATTTGTACCGCGTCACCCGGAGGTGCAGCTTGTCGTTCAGCGTCGAGATGATGAATCCGTAGTCCTTGGTGCTGCCCTCGGAGGGAGCGAGAGGGCGGCCCAGCATGTCGACGCGACCGACATCCGTCGGATTGAAATTGTTCGAGGTGTTGTAGGTCAGGCTGATGTTGGTTCCGCCGGGCAGCTTGTCGCGGATGAACCGGGGGGTGTGCATCACCACGCTCCAGCTCTTGATCTCCGTCGTCAGCGTGGCGCGGGGTGTGTCCGGGAGGACATATAGAGGCGAAGCCACGTCCCTGATGCCGTCCGCCTTGAGCGGTGCGTCGACCGTATAAATATTGTTGGTGTCTTTGCGATAGCCGAAGACGGGCACGATGGTGTCGTCCCAGAGGTAGCCCTGCCACACGAGCCCCTCCGATTTGAGGTCGGTACGCTCGGTCCGGGCGCTTTTGATCAGCTGGTTGAGGTCGCCGGTGAGAGAATTGAGCACCGTGGCATTGTAGGTGGTCCAGCCAACGTAATTGGCCGGGTTCTCCGACTGCGTCCTGTTGCTGTTGCTGAAAGGGTCCAGCCACACTGCAGCCGGGTTGACATAACCGGCCAGGGTCGGGTTGGTCGGCTTGTTCCAGTGGGAATCGAAATAGGTGACCGCCGTGCTGGTGGGTGCCAACATCACCGAAGGCGCGGACAGGTTCAGGCCCGAGGCGCTGGGCACGTTCCGCAGGTCGGGCCCCAGGTACTGGGCGGTCAGGATACTGCGGACACTCGTGCCCACGCCCTGGCCGGTGAGCGCGCCATAGCTGTCATCCATCAGAAACCGAGCCCAACCGAGATTTTCCGTATCGACGCGATCGGCGCTGTAGAATCCGGTGAAGACATGACGCCCGAGCAGGGAGGCCAGCAGCGACCGGCTCCTGATGAAGCCGAGATCATTCGCCCGCAGCTCGGCGTAGGCCTGGAGGCGCAGCGAATCGCGTTTGGTGGACATCCCGCTGCCGTTGCCGCTCGTGTCTGCGACCATCATCGGACGACCCGCGTTGGGGTTGGGTGAACCGTCAAAGAGCGTGGAGTTGAGATCGATGGTGATCGCCTGCCAGCGAGAACTGTACAACGCATCCTGTCGGTCGTGGTAACGCTGCTGGTCGAAAGTCACGTTGATCCCCACGCGCTCGTCGAAGAACGACTGGATCAGGTCGGCATTGAACGAATGGAAATCACGCGTCGACGGTTTCGTCGGACCGTCCAGCAGCTTGTGGTAGAAGTCGAAGATCGATGGATCCGTCAGCGACGGGCTCGTGTAGGCGCCATAGAAGGGCAGGCCCTTGAGCTGCGCCAGCTTCCACGGCTCCGTCAGCCCCATGAAACGTGCGCCGCTGGGAATGCCCAGGACGCTCTTGTCGATGTTGCCATTGGAGCCAATGCCGAAAAGCGTCGTTCGACCGCTCTCGGCCGGCATCGTGGCGATGCCGGGAGCAGCGGTCTGGTCGGGGGAGCCGACCGTCGGGAAGAACATGAAGACTCCGCTGGTGAACAGCTCGCTCGCCCCTGGCTGGAACGCCGGGTTCGGCGTGTTTGTGCCCGGGATGGTGCTTTTCGTAATGCCGGATCCAGGAACACTCGCCCGGTAATTATAGGCGTCCCACATGTTATAGACACTATGATCCAGATTCGGGAACGTTCGGGCCGCGGTGCCGGTGGTGGGATTGGCCGGCACGGTATAGGTTCCCGTGGCGAACCAGGGCGTGATGCGGTCGATCGGAGGCGTCGTGCGCGGTTTGCTTTGGTCAATGGCCCCGGATTCAAAGTTCAGCCGCAGCGTCGTGTGGGCATGGCCCCGGGACAGCAATTTCGGGTCGTACCGGAGCGCACCATAGTAGCGCCGGTCCCGGCTGAAGGCGGGCACTTGCTGGTAGAGAGTGTGGTCGTAAAGCGTGTCGAAGCGGATCGCCAGTTCGTTGGGCAGAAGGACGTGGTCGACATCGAGCGAAGCGCGAAAACTGCCGTAGTTGTCGAAGCGCGTCTCGACCTTGCTGCCGTTGTTGAACGTTGCCTGATTGAGGTTGGCGTTGATGATGCCGGAAGGGTTTCCGAGCCCGAAGAGAATCGCGTTGGGCCCGCGCTGCAGATCGACCCGGTCCGTGTTGTAGGAATCCCACGGGATGTCCGTCAGGAAGAAATCACGGGTGTTGTCCGCCGCCCCCAGTCCCCGCACCCGGGTGTTCGTGTTGCTGCGGATGAGGGTGGGCGTCTCGTTGACATCCCGGTCCGTGGTCACGGGAACGGCGGTGAAGTTGCCGTTCGTTCCGGAAACTTCCGTCCCGGTGGTAAAGACAAGGAGGTCCTCGGAATTGCGGGCTCCCGTGTCCCGGAGGAATTCCGCGGTGACCACGGAAATGGCCGAGCCCACATCGTCGAGATTTGTCTGGAGACGCGTGCCGGCGAGCGTGTTCGTCGCGCGATAGCCCTGGTCCCGGCTCGCGTTCACGATGAATCGGGACAAGACTTGGATCGGCTCGTCCGATTTGCTCGCGGCCTGGGCCGCCGTTTCGCCCGTGGGACGCTCAGTCCCGGTCGCGTTTTCCCGGCGGTCGCTTCCTTGCGCCGCCGCCAGTCCGTTTGGGTCGGATTTCTCCGGCGAACTGCGACCCACCGCCACCGCGCCGTTTGTCGAATCGTGGCTCGCCACGAGAGGAGTGTTGGCCAGCAGGCGATTCAGCGCGGTGCTGATGCTGAATTTGCCCTTCACCTCGTTGGTGGTGACACCGGCGAGGTCGGCGTTGGAGTAGAGCAGTTGCTGCCCGGACTGGGCCGAAAAACGCTTGAGCGCTTTCACCGCCTGGTCCGCAGGAATGTCAAACGCCACTTCTTTCGCCAAGTCATCCACCGAGGCAGCCGCCGCGAGCGGATAAACCAGACTGCATATCAGGGCGACAAGGGCCGCCCGCGTAAAGAACCGGAAAACGGTTTGGGGTTGGGGTGTCATCATATGACCGGACGCACGTCAGGGGGTGGGCGCATGCCCGGTCATGTACTACGACGAAAGCTCACGCTGATTCGCTATAAGCTTTTCCAGACTTCTTCTCCGCTCACCCGCCGGGTCGGATCAAAGCGCCTCGCCGGCCCGGGCGATTCGCCACCTGGATCCTACTTGCGCTCGCGCAGAATGGTTTTCCCGCCGCTCCGCTCGGCGATGACCCCGAAGCGGGTTTCCAGTAACTCGACGAGAGCCTCGTAGTTGTCGGCCCGGAGAGTGCCGCCAAAAACCCGCTTCGCCAGTTCGGGATCGGCGATCACCAACTGGTGTTGATTGTAGCGGTTGAACTTCGCCACCACCTCGCTCAAGGGCTGCATGTCGAACTGCAACAGCTTGGTCTGCCAAGCCAGCGCCTGCTCGGCCTCCGCCGCCGGGACACCTGTCACGATCGCCCGCGGGGCCAGGAGGCCTCCGGGGTGAAGGGCCACCACCACCTTTTGTCCGGTCTCGAGCGCCGGCTGCTCCTGGTCCCCTTGTCGGACCGGCAGCACGGACTGGCCCTGGGCGAGGCCTTCCACCCGCACTTTGCCCTCCGTGACGAGAACTTCCAGACTCGTGGGCCGAAGGGCGACGTTGAAGGCGGTGCCCACCGCGCGAACCGAAACGCCGGCCGCGCTGACAATAAAGGGACGGGAACGGTTCTTCGCCACGTTGAAGTAGGCCTCGCCGCGCTGGAGATCCACTCGCCGCTCTTCCTTGGTCAGGTTCACTGCCACGGCGGTGTCGGAATTGAGCCGAATGACCGATCCGTCGGGCAATTCGAGTTTCTTCATTCCGCCCACTTCCGTCGCAACGGCATAGCTGACGAGATCCGGGTTCGGCCGGGACCCCAGGATGAAAACCACGGCGATGGCCGCCGCCGCCGCCAGCGTGACGGGAAACCAGAGTCGGCGGGAGATCCCCGACCCTTTGCCTGATCCTTCAAATGACTCGGGCTGCCGGTGCTCGAGTTCCTCGAGGCCGTCGAGCAAAACCCATGTCTCATCAAACTGGTTGTACTGTTCGGCATGCCGAGGATCCGCGGAAATCCAGCGCTGGAATTCCTCCTCTTCCGCCGGGCTAAGCCCGACTTCGCGCCGACCGAACCATTCGGCGGCCTGGCGGACGATCTCTTGATGTGCCAGATCGGGTTCGCCCGCACTCATGGCCGGCCGCCTTTCATCACCCCATGCGCCTGAAGATAGTCGCGGCACTTCATCACACCGACGGTGATGTGGGCGCTGATTGTATTGTGCGAGATTCCGAGTTTCGTCGAAATCTGCTCGTAGGACAGGCCTTCGATTTTTCGAAGCATGATCACTGTTCGGCACCGTTCCGGAAGCGACTTGATCGCTTCCTCGAGCAGTTGGAGCTTCTGTTCATGGGAGACACTGTCGGTGGCGGAAGACTCTTCCTCCACTACGACGGGAATGCACTCCATATTCGCTAGGCCCTCCGTCGGGAAGGCTTTCCGGCGCCGGAAGATGTCGATCGCCACGTTGCGAGCGGTCACAAACAGCAGGGACTTGGGCGAACGGATATTGATGGACTCGCGGGCGCGTATAATGCGGATATAGGTCTCTTGTACAACGTCATCCGGATCGGTAAGCATGGGAAACCTTCCGCGAAGATAGGCTCGGAGCGCCGGTTCGTGGGGTCGCACTTCATCGTCAAACCAGCGGCTGACCTCATATGGAGAAGCCGACAGGATGGCGGACATGGGCGTGGAGGCATCCATCGGTAAAGTCGGCTACGTGAGAGGCAACGTGTACATCGGCTCTTGAAACAACAAGAGCGGAATCCCTTCCCCGGGCCTCCCCAATGTTATTCTCGCCCCTCGGAAATAATTGGTTCTTCGCGGATTTCAGTGGGCGAGTTTGGGGGATAGATCGGGCAGCATGCTGAGTTTGCCGCAGTGAAAGAGAATCCGAGCGCGGTAATTTTCGAAACGACGGAAGCCGCGGGCGTCCGCTTTGATGGCCTGAATCTTCGAGTTGAAGCCCTCGGTCATGGCGTTGGTGATCGGATACAGGAAGTAGTTGAGGAGGCCGCTGAGATGGTTTTTCAGGGTGAGCGCGACTTTCTTGATTGGTTCGAGTTTGGAGCGCCGGGCGGCCGGGAACCACTGGGCGAAGAATTTCCGTCCGGCACCGAGATCCGGCTGGGCCCAGAACTCGACAAAAGTTTCCTTGTGCATCCAGGCGCGGGCCGTCTTCAGATTTCGCTCACACAGGTCGGCGAAACTCAGGCCGCGTTCGCCGTCCGGACAGGCGCCCTGCAGCCAGAGATATTTGGTGCGAGTGAGGCTCTCGTCGCCTTGCTGCAGCAGCTTGCGGTGTTCCTCCCGGCGCACCTTGTCCACCGCTTCATTCAGGTGCTTCGAGACGTGGAAGCGGTCATAGACGATGGCCGCCTGCGGCGCAGCTTGCCGCGTGGCGGTGGCGAACTCGTCCGACATATCGATGGCGACGGCGGTCACCTTCTGGCGTTGGGCCGCCGGCAGGGTGTTCCACAGTTGGGTGGCGCTGGCAGTGTCACGGCCTTGTACGACGTCCAACACGCGGCGGCCGCCCAGATCCGTCATCAACGCAACGTAGTCTTGGCCGCGGCCGAAGCTCTTCTCGTCGAGGCCGACCTTGTCCACCTGCTCGGTCGAGCGCCGCAGCAAGCCCCGGGCGACCGCCCGGCGCACGATCTCCTGCACGGTGTGCCAGTCGATCCGCAAGATCTCGACCGCCTGCGTGAAGGAACGGCTCGCTTCGATCACCGCCACCGCAAAGGCCTCGAAGAACAGCGTGAAACGCCCGTGCGGCTCCGCCCACGGCGTCACGACCGTCATCACGCCATGCTCGGGGCACTGGCAGCGCGGCACCCGCGCCCGGATAATCGTCGTAAACTGCATCACATCGAGATGCCGCCATTGCCGCTCGGCGGTATGATCATAGCGGGCGCAGGCCCGTTGGCATTGCGGGCACCTGACCGTTCCCGCCGACCCATGCGCCACCACGATCTGCACCTGCTGCGCTGCCAGATCGAGGTCTGCCCGCTGCACCTGCCATGGCGACTGTATGCCCAGCAACAGACCATAGTGCGCAGCCACGGCCGCTTCCGCGGCACTGATTTTGTTCGAGGATTGGGCCATGCGCCCACCGTGCCGGCTCCATCCGCCGCTTCAATCCACGATCAACTGGCTTGGCTCCCTTCACAGCAATCCAGCGCGCCCGCCCATCCGGCCGCGTCCGCCGCCGCGAGTCCGGAGGCGAGTGGCGCACCTGACCCGCTCACTCTGCGGCCCACGAAGATCCGCGAATAACCAAATAATTACAACTTTCTCATAGTGAATTTGGGATTTCCTTCGTCTTGATAGATCGGGCTTTGTTGACGGGCTCACGCGGATTGCCCAGAGGACCATGGATATCCAGTCCGCACCAGTCGGCCCGACGCTTCACCGACTCGTGGTGGGCGCCGCGCGTTGCTCGCACCGGCGACGCGTGCGTCACAGCCTCGGTGTGCAAAATCGAGGTGAAGGATTTTCCCGCGTTCATCCTGGTCGACGACAAGGGCAACGACTTCTTCGTGAATGGTTGCGCCGGCTGCCCGCCGGCGAAGCACTAGCCGGCGACGAATCGCCCGTCCGATTGGTGTAGGAGCCTGCTCGCAGGCGATCCGGGTGGCAGCCGTTTCGTCGCAGGCGCTCCGGGTGGTATTGCACGCGCCCACGGCTCCTGCTTGCAGGCGATCCGGGTGGGAATCGCCTGCAAGCAGGCTCCTACGCGATGCCGCGCACCGTCCCGGCCTACTCGCCGATCACGGTCACCACCACGTGTCGCGAATGCGCCGCGTGCCGGTGCTCCCACAGGAAGATCCCCTGCCACGAGCCGAGCAGCATCCGTCCGCCTTCGAACGGCACCGTCTCGCTCGTGCGCGTCAGCGCCATCTTGATGTGGCTCGGCATGTCGTCGGCCCCTTCCAGCGTATGGGCGAATGCCGGATCGTCCTCCGGCACGAGCCGGTTCAGCCACGCCTCCAGGTCGCGCCGCGCCGTCGGGTCGGCGTTCTCCATGATCACCAGGCTGCAACTGGTATGCTGGCAGAACACGGTGACCACGCCGCGCGACAGTTTGCCGGCCGCCAGCTCGCGGGCCACCGGCTCGGTGATCTCGTACAGGCCGGCGCCGCGGGTCGGCACCGTCAACGTGGTTTGATGAATCGCCATGCAGGGGGGCGCGGCCCTCATCCCTTGGCGCCACCGGCCCCGGGTTGCGTCATGCCCAGCGGTTCCAGCACCCGGTCGAGCGTCGCGGCGTCCATCAGCTTCTGTGCGAGCACGATCTCGCGCAGCGTCCGGCCGCTGGCCAGCGCCTCCTTTGCCACCGCCGCCGCCCGGTCGTAACCGATATGCGGATTCAACGCGGTCACCAGCATGAGCGAGCGGTCGACGAGCTCGCGGCAGCGGGCCGCGTCCGCCTCCAGCCCCTCCACGCATTTCTGCGCGAAGACGCGCACCGCGTTGGCCAGGCAATGGATCGCGTCGTGCAGGCAGTACGCCATCAGCGGCAGCGTCACGTTCAGCTCGAAATGCCCGTCGCGGCCGCTCAGCGCCACCGTCTGCATCAGCCCCTGCACGTAGAGACAGGCCTGCACGAGCATTTCGCTCATCACCGGATTCACCTTGCCCGGCATGATCGAGGAGCCCGGCTGCGTCGCCGGCAGCCGCAGCTCGGCCAGCCCGGCGCGCGGCCCCGAGCCCAGCAGCCGGATGTCGTTTGCCACCTTCGTCAGCCCGGCCGCGGTGGCCACGAGCTGGCCCGCCACCTCCACGCAATCGTCCCGCGCGCCCTGCGCCTCGAAGTGGTTGCGCGCCTCACGAAACGCCAGTCCGGTCTCCTCCGCGAGAATCCGGCATACGCGGCGCGCGAACTCGGGATGGCAGTTGATGCCCGTGCCGACCGCCGTGCCGCCAACCGCGAGTTCCTCGAGCGTGAGAACCGCGCGGCGCACCCGTTCACCGGCCTTGCGGACCTGCATCGCGTAGCCGGAGAACTCCTGCCCGAGCGTCAGCGGCGTCGCGTCCATCAGGTGCGTCCGCCCGATCTTCACGATCCCGGCGAACGCCTTCGCCTTGTCCTCGAGGGCGCGCGTCAGCTCGTCGAGCGCCGGCGCGAGGTTGCGCTGCAGCGCCAGCGCCACGCTCACGTGCAGCGTGGTCGGAATGATGTCGTTGGATGACTGCCCGAGGTTCACGTCGTCGTTCGGGTGCAGCGGCTTTTTCGCCCCGATCGGCAGGCCGGCCAGCTGGCTCGCGCGGTTCGCGATCACCTCGTTGGCGTTCATGTTCGTCGAGGTGCCCGACCCGGTCTGGAACACGTCGATCGGAAAATGCGCCGTCAGATCCCCGTTCGCGATCTCCCGCGCCGCCTGCTGGATCAGCGCGCTCTTGTCCGCCGAGAGCAGGCCCAGCTCCTCGTTGGCCCGGGCGCCGGCGAGCTTCACGAGCCCCAGGCCGCGGAGGAACGGTTCGGGCAGCGGCCGGCCGCTCACGGGGAAATTCAGGACGGCCCGCTGGGTCGAGGCGCCGTAAAGCGCCGTATCCGGCACGAGCATGGGGCCCATCGAGTCCTTTTCGGTGCGCATGGCGCGGGAGCTTAGCCGGTTTCCGTCGAAAGCAAAGAAGCCCCGCGCAGGCGGGGCTCCGGGAAAGTCATCGCGCCGAAGGGCGCCGGCTCAGAACTTGATTGCCACGCGGTTGGCCTTCACGCCGATCCGGCTGATCGAATCGTACAGACGGTCTTCGGTGAGGCGCTGGGCGACGCGGGCGCTCGTGCCCACGGACACGTCGGCGGCGCCCGACAGCGCCGGGAGCGCCGTCGTGAGCAGACGCGAGCGGCGGGACTCCGTCAGGGACGCGACCTGGATCAGCGGATCACGTATCCGGTCGCGATTCGCCGGCCGGATTGCGGCGCCAAACGCCTCGTCCACGATCAGCGGATCCGCCGCCTGCGCTGCGGCCAGGTTCGCCGCGATGTAAAGTTCCGAGGGGCTCGGCTCGCGCGGCGCCGGCACGTTTCCGGTGAGCGGCACTGCATGCGAGACACGGCCGACCGCTTCGGGCTCGTCGGCCACCACGGGAGCGGGGGCCGGAGCCTGAGCGTCGGCGTCACTGACCTCCGCGATGGGACCCTCGATCTCGGCCGACGGTTCGTTGATTGCCGCATCGGTGGCCACGTCGAGGGCAGCGCCAGGTGCACGCAGCTGCGGTTCAATCCGCGGCGGATACGTCCCGGTCCGATACTCTCGAATGGTCACGAACGAAAGCGCCAGGATGGCCGCGGCGCCGAGCGGAAGCTGATAATGCGCGACCTTCGCGCCGACGCGGATGAACGAAGCCCACCACGGACGCGGCTCGACGATTGCCGCCAGTTGCTTGACGCGCATCTCGCGCTCGAACTCCGCCCAGAACTCCGGCGGCGGCTGTTCCGCCCGCTTGACCCGCAGCAAGTCTTCAAGCGAAACCGGTCTCGATTTTGAATTCATGGGCGGATGTAGGGCTGCAACTCCGACTGCAACAGCTGCTTCGCGTAGTGGAGCCTGGACCGGACTGTGCCCACCGAGCAATCCATGACCTCGGCGATCTCCTGGTGACTGAGCCCATCGATTTCGAACAACGTAATCACAGTTCTATGCTTGATAGACAGTTTCTGCATGGCCTCGTTCAATTTTTCCTGAAGCTCGCGGGCGAAGGTTTCCCGGTCCGCGCCCGAGGCATCCGTCAGCGCCGAAATCACTTCCGCCGAAACCGCGTCCTCGTGGTCGAGCTTCTCGAAGCTGAAGAACGTGCGGAGCCGGTTCTTGCGCAGATGCGTCAGCGTCGCGTTGACGGCGATCCGGTACAGCCAGGTGAAGAACGACGACTGGCCCTGGAAGCGGTTGATCGACTGAAATGCCCTGATGAAAGCGTCCTGCGTCAGATCCGCCGCGTCCTCGCGGTTTGAGGTCAGGTGGTAGACGACGCTGTAAACGCGGGCCCGATACTTGCGCACCAGGTCGTCGAACGCGGCGACGTCGCCCGCCTGGACGCGACGAACGACCGCGAGGTCGGCGTCCGCCTCATGCTGGCGGTCCGGCGACGCGACGAGCGATTTCCCGATGCTCTTGGCCACGTCCATGGCACTAAAAGAAAATCCCACGGGAGCCGACGGCGCAAATCGAAAGTGCGCGGAGCAGAGCGCGATACGGATCGGCGGAGGACTTTATGCTTTTTTTAGGTTTTGCCGTTCGCCCTGCGGGTCGAGCGCCGCGACCTGGCCGTGCAACACGTTGCCTAGGCCGAGCAGCAGCGGGGTTGGCGGCTCGGTCGCAAAACCCTTCACCGCGCTGGTTGCGGCGGCGATCTCCCGCTCGACCGCGGCGGCCACCGTGGCGAACACACCGAATTCGCCCATCTGTCGCAGCCGAAGCGCGAGTTGCGGCGGGCGGCGGCCCAGGATCTCGTCCTTCAGCTCGCCGCGTGATTCCGGCGCCAGCCGTTCCATCAGCGCGATCAGCGGCAGCGTCAGCTTCCCGCTCGCCAGATCGGTCCCCAGCGTCTTCCCAATCTGCTGCTCCTCGCCAAAATAGTCCGCCAGGTCGTCGTAGATCTGGTACGCGATGCCGAGATGTCGTCCGAACAGCGTCACCGCCTCGACGTACGCCGCCGGCGAGCCCGCCAGCCGCGCGCCGAGGAAACACGAAACCCGGAAAAGCTCCGCCGTCTTCAGATCGATGATCCGGTGGTAGTCGGCCAGCGACACGTCCGTCGACCCGCGGTGCAGCGTCTGCACGATCTCGCCCGAAACCACGCGCCGGGTCGACTCGGAGACGGCGGCGCACACCTCGTTGGTCGGAAAATGCGTGGCCAGGTGCAAGGCATGCGCGAACAGCGCATCCCCCAGCAGGACCGCCGCGGCCGATCCGTATTCACGCACCGCCGTGCGCCGGTTGCGGCGGACTTCGGCGCCGTCCATGATGTCGTCGTGGACGAGCGTGGCGAGATGGACGAGTTCGACCACGGCCGCGACGCGGACGAGGTCGGGGTTGACTTCGCCCGGGCCGCGCCAGCCGCTCACGAACACCAGCGCCGGCCGGATACGCTTCCCTGAGGTATCGATGCAGTAATCGGCCATCGCCCGGATTTCGGGCTCGAACGCGACAATCTGTTTTTGCAGGAAAAGATCGAGCGCCGCCATGTGCGGCGACAGCCGCGCAAACACGCCGGCAAAGGCGTGCTTCGGACCTGCTCCGGCGGCGACGTCGGGGGAAACAGCGCTCATCGATTCCCAGATCGTAGGCATGGTTCGGAAAATGGCTAACCCGAATGTACCCGGCGATCCGGAAACCTGACGATGGTGCCGCGCCCCGCCGCCAGTCTATCGCACTTCGTAGACTTCGATCAGCCCGACGCCGGTCGCGTTGCCCACGCCACTGAGCTGGGTGGTGTAAACGCCCGGAGGCAGGAGCAGCAGCAGCGCCGCGTCCTTGCTCCCCGCCGCCAGAGGCGGCGAGGCGCCCACGCTCACGATCGCCGCGCGCACCAGCGCCGCGTCGTTGCCCACCTCCCAATTGTCGTTCTCCCGGACCAGCGACCAGCTCTGGTTCACCAGCCGGTTGAGCCGCAGCATCGGGTCGGCCAGCGTGCCGGACACACCCAGCCCGGCGAGCGCCGGCCCGAGTCCGCGAATCAAAACCTTTTTCGGCGTCGCGCCGCTCACGACGAACCCGGCGATCAGCACCTGATCGCCCGTGCCGACCTGGCCGCGCGTGGCGATGTTGACCATCTTCTCCGACGAAAATGCGGGCACGGTGTCGGCATCGTAGATCTCGACCAGCGCCACGCCCGTGCCTCCGGCGACGCCGCTGACCTGCGCCGTGTACACGCCCGGATTCAGCGTGGCGAGCATCGCCGCATCGAGGCTGCCGGCCGGAAGCGCCGGCTGCGCGCCGACGCGTGCGGCGGCATCTGAAATGGCGGACCCGCCGGTGCTCCAGTCGTCGTTCGACAGGATCATCGTCGACCCGTGGAACAGGGACAGCATCGGGTTCGCGAGCGTGCCGCCGACACCCTGGGTGGCGAGCGTCGGTCCGAGTGCCCGGATGAGCACGTGTTTCGGGGACGCGCCGGTGACGACGAAGCCCGCGATCAGCAAGCCATCGCCCGAGCCGACCAGCCCGCGCGTCGAGATGTTGCGCAGGGAGCCGTCGCTGAAGGCGCCGCCGGAGGTCTGGGCGCCGCTGAAGGAGCTCGTGCCGGCGCCACCCGTCTTCGTCACCGTGCCGGTGACGAACCCGGACACCGGATCGACCTTCCCGGAAAACCGGTTCTTCGACAACGTGGTGAACGTGAAGCTGCCGTCCGCGCTGGTCGCTCCCGAACCCGCATCGACGAACGAGCCGTCCTGGGCGTAAACCGTGATCTTGCCGTCCAGCCCGACGATCGCGACGAGCAGGCTGCCGGCATCGCCGGTGAAGCTTCCCTGGTAATACCCCGGAGGTCCGACGTTCGGCTGCGACACGGAAGTCTGGCCGGCGAACGAGATGGAGTTCGCGCCATCGGAGAACGAGCCGGTGACTCCGCCGGTGGAGAACTGGCCGCTGGCCACGACGGCCCCCGAGCTGTCCGTCGAGGTGAAATTGCCCTGGCCGTCGACGGCCATGCCGGTGAGGTAGTAGGTCTTTGCCCCGGCGGTCGTCTGCGAAGCGGGCACGTACCCGATCAGCGTCGCCGTGCGCCCCTGCAGGTTCGCGATGGAGAACTGTCCGCTCTCCGCGGTGCCGAGGTTCACATACACGCCGCTGGCAAACGAGTCGACCGTGCCGGAGCTCGCGAGAGCGGTCTGCACGAGCACCGGCGCTGACGACACCGAGGCGTTGGCGTTGTCGGTCGCGACTGCGGTAAGATTGTAGAATCCCTCGGCGCTCGGAGCCCACGTCGCCGAGTATGGCGCGCTGGCATCGGAACTGATCAGCACGCCGTTGGCGTAGAACTCCACGCTCTTGATCGTGCCGTCGGTATCGGTGGCGGTCGCGGTGATGGTGATCGACGAAGCGACACCCACCGTCGTGCCGACCCGCGGTGCCGTGATGCTCACCAGCGGCAGCGCATTGCTGCCGACCGTGATGAGGACCGGCATCGAAACGGTCACGTTACCGGAATTATCCGTGGCGCGGGCCACGATCGAGTAGCTGCCCCCGGCCGTCGGCGTCCACGTGGCCGAGTACGGCGCCGCGGTGGTGGTGGCGAAGGGGATGCCGTTCGCGAGGTACTGGACGGAGGCGACGGTGCCGTCGGAATCCGTCGCGGTCGCTCGGAACGTCACCGGCACGCCGTTCGAAATGGTCAGCCCGCTCGTCGGCGTTGTGATCGTCACGGTCGGAGGTGCGCCGCCCGAAACAATGTAGGTGACCGGCGCGGACACGGTCTCCACGCCCAAGCTGTCCGTCGCCAGCGCGGTGACCTGATACGTGCCGATCGCGGTGGGCGTCCAGTTGATCGTGAACGGATACGCGGTTGCGGAACCAATCGCCTTGTTGTTCGCGAAGAATGCGACGGACACGATCGAGGTCTGACCTGAGCTGGCGGAAACCACCGCGCGGATCGGCTGCGTGAGATTCACCTGGAAGGTGGTGCTGTCCGGGGGATCGACGATCGCGACGGTCGGCGCCGCGGCCGCCGCCACGCTGACGGTCACGGAGGCGGACGTCGTCTTGGCACCGGTGTTGTCTGTTGCGACGGCGGTGAAGGCGTACATTCCAGCCGCGTTGGGCACGAAAGTGATTGCGTACGGTGCACTGGACACGCTGCCGAGGGACTGCCCGTTGGCGAAGAATTCCACGCCGGTTACGATTCCGTTCGACACGGAAGCGGACGCGGCCAGACGGACGGTGGCGCCAACGGCGTACGCCGCTCCGGCCGTGGGCGAAGTCAGCACGACTCCGGCTCCGCCGCCCGGGCCGGACGTCGAAGTCACGGTCACCGAGACCGCAGGTGAAGTGGTGACCGTGCCGTTGCTGTCCGTAGCTACGGCCGTCAGCGTGTAGTTGCCGATCGTCGCTGGGGTCCACGACACGGAATAAGGGGCGGTCGAAACCGTCCCGATCGAAGTGCCGTTGGCCCTCAGGTCGACGCTGATGATTGTGGCGCCGGGGGTGGTGGACGAAGCGGTCGCAATCACCGTCTGGCTCGTGCCCAGGACCAGGGTGGCGCCGGGCGCTGGAGTCGTGATGGCAACCGAAGGTGCCGCAAGCACCGTCACCGAGACATTCGGCGAGGCGCCAAAATTGCCGAAACTGTCCGTGACGGTGGCGCTCAACGTGTAGGTGCCTACCGCCGTCGGCGTCCAGGTCTGCGTGTACGGGAACGTGCTGCTCACCCCGAGGCTCGTGCCGTCGACGAAGAACTCGACCTTGGAAACGACGCCCGTGGTGGTGGTCGCGCTGGCCGTGACCGCCACCGCCGTATTCACGAGCACCGGATTCGCCCCCGGGCTGGTGATGTTGACGACCGGCAGCGTTGGCGGCGGTGGAGTCGTGTTAGTGCGGCGGTCGTGTAGGAAGACGTCCCGGAACCCGTTCGTGTCCGGCGAAGTGCGGTTGGTCTGGCCGTGGACGAGGCCGGCCGTGTTCTCAGCGTCGGAAGGCAGTGCCACCCACCGGCCATCGCCGCTAATCACCGGATAGATGTCCGAAGCGGCGGTGCTTGGAGTTCCGAGCAGCTGCATCGTCTGGTATCCAAACCGGTTCCGGCTGGCCATCGTCGTTTCGATATTGCCCGACGTGTCGTAGGTGCCGCTGGCACTGACGTCTCGGTCAACCACGAATACGTCGACCGCGTTGTTCGCATCGGCGGCGCTATACTGGCCCAAGGCGTCACCGTCCGTCAGGTTGTTGGCGAGCGACGCGAAGGTCACATACCTGCCCGTGGCGCTGATGTTCGGGTTGATACTGCCGAGCTGTTTGCCGGCAGCGGAGGGATCGATCGCCTGTGCGCCGCTGCTCGACACGCTCACGCGCACCGTGGTGCCGGCGGCACGATTATAGACAAAGATGTCCGATACGCCGTTCGTGTCGTTGGCGACCAAATTGCTGGCCAGCGAACCATAGGCGACGTAGGCCCCATCCTGGCTGATGGACGGTGTGTTGCTGTCGCCGTTCGCCTGGACGCCACCGCTGGACACGCTCACGCGAACAGTCGTGTTCGCCACCAGATCGCGCAGGAAGATGTCCCGTGCGCCGTTCGTGTCGCCCGCAACCAGGTTGGTCGCGTCCGACGCGAAAACCACCGAACGCCCATCCGCGCTGATCGCCGCCTCGAGGCTGTTGCCGTTTCCGGCAACCCCGGACGTGGACTGGCTGACGAGCGTTGTCGCGCCGGTGGTCCGGTCGCGCAGGTAAATGTGCCGCGTGCCGACCGCCGTTCCTCCCGGGGCAAGATTCGTGGCGCTCGACTCGAAGACGACATACCGGCCGTCCGAACTCAGCGACGGTTTGTAGCTGGACCCGTTACTTTGACCACCGCCAGTGGGCGCGCTATCTAAAGTGATCGCGCCTGTCAGTGTATTGACGACGAAAATGTCGCTGAATCCATTTGCGTCACCCTGGGCCAAGTTGGTGGCATCGGACGAAAACGCCACGTACGCCCCGTTGGCACTAATCGCCGGGGTGGCCGAAGCGGCATTCGCTTGCGCGCCTTGCTGCGACAGATTTATCCGCCGAACTGTCGCAGTCTGGTTGTCGTAAAGAAAGATGTCGCGGACGCCATTCGTGTCCCCAGTCGTCAAGTTAGTCGAATCGGAGGCAAATGCCGTGTAGCGCCCATCCGAACTGATCGACGGGTTGTCGCTGTAGCCGTTCCCATTCAGACTCGCCCAATAGATGGTGGGAAAATTCGTCGGCAGCAGCGTGATTCGAGTCCCGTTGATATCCGGACTGTACCAGGTGTTGTTGCCGTTGACCGAAAGATCGTTGTCGACGGTCTCACTGACGCCGCTGAGCGTGTCGATCTTCGCCATCACATAATACGTTCCGGCGAAGTTCCCCGGTAGAAGCTGGTTCCAATTCAGCGTCCAGGTCGCGCCATCGGCGTTTCGTTTCGCACCGATGTCGAAACTGGTCAGCAGGAAGTCATCGGCATCACCAAATGTCGGATTGCTCGACAGGACGATCTCGATCCGGAAAAAAGATGCGTCGCCATTCGCGCTCGGCACGTATGGCACGTTGTTGACGCCGTTAGTCGACACCCGGTTCAGATAGGTCAATGACATCGGGATCACGTCGCCGCCCTCGTAGCTGGTGCTGGCCGAATAGTTCAGGCTCGTGATCTGCAGGTCAGGTTTGCCGATAACGGTGAGCAACGGATCCGAGCCGGAGAACGCGCCCGTGCCGATCCGTGCCGGACCCCCGCCGACAAGCGTCACCGCGGGTGCGCTCGTGTATCCTGTGCCACCCGCAGTTACGCTCACTCCCGTGACGACGCCAGTGACGACCGTCGCGGTCGCCGCCGCACCGGTTCCACCGCCGCCATTGAACTGGACTGTCGGTGGAGAAACATAGCCGGAGCCGCCGGCACCTACCGTGATAGAATTCACCGCGCCAGTTCCATCAATACCAGACGTCGCTGTCCCGGCAGTGAACGGTGTCCCCGCCGGCGCCGTGATCGTTGCGCTGCACCGATACGATCCTGCCTCGGTCGTCTGCGTTGGAATGGTGACCGGAAACGAGACCGTTCCGGCGCCTCCGCTTGCGATGGTACCAGACGGGCTTAGGCCATTCGCCGTTTGGGTAAACGAGTAATTGGTGCCGATGCTGGTGAACGTCACTGAAACATTAACCGCGGCCGGCGGCACAAAGTCATCTCCGGGACTCGTCGCGCCGGAATTCGAGAGCGAAACGGTTACCGTCACGTTCTGACCGGGTTTGGCCGAACTCGGCGAAACACTGACCCCGGTCACGTTTAGGACCGGCGCGCTGAAGGCGATCGCTGCAGTCAATAGCGCGATCCCGGCGCCCGCACAAAGTCGAAGCGGTAAATTCATGGGTTCTCCCGAGGCTGGGGTTGTGGTGCCGGGCCGGCCGTCAGTTGCTGTCCGATTTCTTGGCCTTCTTCGCCTTCGGGTTGACCGCGGGGGCGAACGGGTCGGAGCCGTCGCGGTAGCCCGGCATCTCGTCCGCCTTCAGGCCCATGTCCCGGATCTGGCGCGGATCGAAGATCACCCCCGGGGGCGCGCCTTCCGCCGGCAGCGTCTTGGCCGTGAGGAAGATCAGCAGGTTCTGCGACTGGGTGGTCCGCGACTTCGAGCTGAACAGCCGGCCGAGGATCGGAATCGAGCCTAGCACCGGCACCTTCGTGTCGGTGTTCGCCGAGGTGGTGTCGATCAGACCGCCGATGCCCATCGTGTAGCCGTCCCGCAGCGAAATCTGCGTCCGCGCCTTCTTCGTCTGGATCACCGGAATGCGGGCGCTGCCGGCGCCGCCGAAGTTCACCGAGTCCGCATCGTTGAAGCTGCTCACTTCCGGCTCGATCGTGAGCTTGATGAACCCGCGCGCATTCACCTGCGGCGTGACCTTGAGGATGATGCCGATCGGCTTGTAGTCGAACCCGGCGACCTCGAAGCTGCCCCGCTGCTCGTTGTACGTGTATCTCGGAATCGGGTACTCCTTGCCGATGTTGATGAACGCCTCGGTGTTGTTCAGCGTCACGATCGTCGGATTGGAAACGACCTTCGACTTCGTCAGCGTGGTCAGCGCGCTGATGATGAGGCCGAATTGATCGGCGGTGAAGACGGCGCTGAGCGTCTTTTCGGCCGAGACGCCGTTGGTCAGCGAATGCAGCAGGTTGAGCGTGTCGCTGGCCGTGGAAGTCGTGTTCGCCGTCGTGCCCGCGGTCGTGCTCGTCAGCGTCGTGTTCGTCAGGCCGGTGTTGACCGAGCTGGAAATGGTCGTCGTCGGCGTGCCGTTGGTGGTGGTGATGCCGGTCGAGCTCGTCGAGCCGCTCGTCTGGTTGCCGGTCGTGCCATTCGTCGTCCCGCCGTTGGTCCCGTTGGTCGTGCCGTTGGTCGTGCCGTTGGAACCGTTGGAGCCGTTGGAGGTGAGATGGGTCTGGGAGTTCGAATAGCCGCCGACCACGCCGTTCGCCGCGGGATCGGGCCCGACGCCGACCTTGTAGCCGTTCAGCGACGCCCAGTTCACTCCGATGTTGTGCACGTCGCCGTCGGTCACCTCGACGAACTTCGACTCGATCATCACCTGGTCGGTCGCCCGGTCGAGCTGCTCGATGATCGGGCGAATCCGGTTCATCCGGGATGGCGCCTCGGTGATGACCAGGCTGTTGGTCCGCGTGTCGAGGTCGATTCGCGAGCCCGGGCTGCTGATGAGCGACTTCACCGTCGGCAGCAGGTCGGCGGCGCGGGCATAGTTGATGAGGAAGACCTCGGTCGAGACGGGCTCCTTCGTCAGGGAGTCGTTCGACACGATCTTGATGATGTTGCCGTCCTCGATGTACGAGTAGTTGAGGGGATCGAGGACGACCTGGAAGATCTGCCGCCAGCTGACGTCGCGCAGCTTGATCGAGGCCTTGCCCTGGAGCGTCTCCGGAATCACCAGGTTGAGTTCGAACAGATCGGCGACGTTGCGCAGGATGTTGCGGACGTCCTCGTCGGGGAAATCCACGGACAGGGTGTCGCGGCCGGCGGCGTCCTTGCCCTTCGTGGCCACTTTCGCATGGGGATCATCGTCCTTGATCACCACGGTCGCGGGCGTGGCGGTGGCGGTGGCGGTGGCGGCGGCAGCAGAGGCTGCAGGGGTGGCAGCGGGAACGGCGGCCGGAGCGGCGTCGGCCGCGGGCGCACGGGTGCTCGCAAGGACAAAAAGCAGCAGGACGGAGAGCAGGGGCGTGCGCGTAGTCATGGTTTCTTTCCTGATTTGATGGGCCGCGTGATCTCGTCGCGGTTCAGACGGAGCGTGAAGCTGGTGCGCTCGATACCGGTGAGCTCGAGGGGGTAGTCGTGGCCGTCGTAGGTGACGGTCAGCCGGTCGCCGACATGCAGGCGTTTCTGGCCGAAGATCAGCAGCGGTTCTCCGCCCATGACCAAAATGCCGGAGGGCAGGATGCGCCCGGCGATCACCTCGAGCAGCTGGCGGTCGGTGGTGGGCTTGGCCTGGGCCGCGGCCGTCGAGACGGCGGCGTGGGCCAGGGCGATGGCCCTCAGTTCCTCCGGATCGGGCTGGCCGAATTTCACCGGATTGAACGGGTTCACCAAATCGGACGCGAGGTGGGCCGGCTCGGCCGCGGCGGCCAGCTTCAGCGCCAGCTCGACCGCCGGCCTTCGTTGCTCCGGCGGCGGCACGTCGGCGCTCGCGGGAGCCCGGGGCGCGGCGGCGCGGCCCGCGACGGGCAGCGTGGCAAGGAGGAGGGCGGCGAGCCAGCCGCGGTGGATGCGCGAGTTCATGGCAGGCCGAGGAGTTCCACGCCGAGCTGGAAGGTGATCGGCGCCGCGCGGTCCGGCCCCGTCGTGCTGATCGCAAGCGACATCACACGGCAGAAGTGCGGTCCGCTCTCGAGGTGCCGCAGGAACTCCAGCAGCGCAAAATAGTCGCCGCGGACGCTGACGAAGAACGGCACCCCGACGGGCGATCCGGCGGCCGGCTTGCCCTTGGCGGGGAGCGGGCCCTGTCGCAGATCGAGCAGCTTCGTTCCGGTCTCCGCCTCGAGCTTGTAGAAATACTGCAGGTTCTGCGCGAGGTCGGACGCGTGGATCAGCCGGCTGTTGATGCTCTTCGTCGCTCCGGTGATGGCGGCAAACTGCTCCGTGAGCTGGGCGCTGTTGCGCGCATTCGCGGCCAGCCGCCCGCCTTCGGCGGATTTCTGGTCCAGCAGGGTGACGGCTTCGGGAACGCTGGAGCTGCGCAGGTAGATGGCGGCTCCGAGTGCGAGCGCGAGCACGCCGCAGCCGAAGCTGATCGGGTTCTTTCTGACGAAGGGGATCAGTTCGGCGGCAGTCATCGTTTCTTCGTCTCCTTCGCGCCCTTCAACTTGAACGCGATCTGCAGCTCGAGGCGCCCCGTCGACGGGTTCCGGTCGAGGCTGGCGAGCGAGATGTCCGCGAATTTCGGCCCGAGCACGGGATCGCTTTTCAACTGCTCGAGGTAGGTCGAGACGTAACCGCTCGCCTGGTCCGGCGCGCCGCGCACCGTGCCCCGCAGGGTCACCGCGAGGTCGTGGAAATCAAAACCGTCGAACGCGATGTTGTCCGGCAGCGTCGCCGCCAGTCGCAGCAGCAACTCGGATACGCGCGGCTTCGAATCGACAAACGCCTCGACCTCCCCCACCCGCGCGACCTCCGTCTGGAACTGCTTGTACTGCGCGACCGTCTTCCCGCTGAGCGCGCGGTCGCCGTCGATCTGCCGCTGCACGGCGTCGATCTGGCGGCGCAGGTCGTGCAGCTGGTAGGCCTGAAAGCTGAACCAAAGCAGCATCACCAGCGCCACGACGATCGCGATGCCGTTGACGAAGAACACCGTGCGCACGACCTTCGTGTCCGGCAATTCCTCGAAATTGCGGAAGTTCGGATGCCACGGCGGCTCCGCGGAGGTTGCCGCTTCAGGCTTTCGTTTCAGCAGCGGGCGCATCGGAATTTTCGTGCGGCAGGATCAGGCCGAACAGCCCCAGCCAGCGGGCGTCCAACCGGCCCGGCGCCACCGTTTCGGGCAGCGTGATCTGATGGGATTGCAGCCAGGGTCGCAGGTCGGGCTGCAGGCAGCCGATGCCGAGCGCGGTGGCGATCGCGCCATCCAGCCAGGCCAGCGTCGGGGGAAGAAGCGTGCACAGCACTTGGGCCACCGACTGCCCGGTCTGCACTTCGTAGAAGCCGATCGAGGACTGCAGCTCCTTCAGCAGCTTCTTCACGAGCAACGGTCCCATGCCGGTGAAATCGAACGTGTTCGAAAAAAACAGCTTTCGGGCCGACTCCTCGTCCTTCAATCCCAGTTCCTTCTGCACCAGCGGGACCATCGCATCGAGCCCCTGGCCGATCGGCCGCGAGGCTTCGACGCCGGCCGCGGTCAGGATGAACGAATGGGTCGAATCGTCGCCGAACTCGAGCACCAGCGTGGGCGCCTTTGATTTGCTGAACGCCAGGTAGTCCACGATCGCACCCAGCGTCGCGACCGACGCGAGTTCGAGCCGGTCCGGGTAGATGCCCTGTTTCAGCAGGGCATTCTGCGCCGCCAGGATATCATCCGACGGCAGCCCGCAGAACAGCGCTTCCTTCTGGGTGGGCTGGTTCACGTCCAGGTCGGTGCCATCGGGAGCGTTGATGACGTGCACCATGTACTTGTCCGGCTCGACGCGAAACTGGGTCGACAGCACCTCCTGCAGATAGCCGGGCTCCTTCATCCGCTTCGGCTCCAGGGTCGCGCGACGGATCAACCGGCTCGCAGGATAGAATCCACACACGGCCCGGAGATATCCGGCGGCGGGCTTGCCGGTCTGGACTTTGGCCAGCGCCTCGCTCAAAGGTCCCCCTTCGCCGGCGGGGCACTCGATCATCGCCTCGATGACGAGGGGCGCCTTGGTCGCGGAAACCCGTGCCAGCCGGGTGGAATAGCCGGTCTGCTCGACGAAATAGCTCCGGGATTTGGAGGCAAATCGCATTGGGGTAAATGCGGGACGGTTGAAGAGGTTGCGAACCGGCCGCCACTCCTCGCCTCCGCCGGGTCCAGGCGACAAATCAGCGGAAAGAGGGGTGAAAAACCGGGGGCGCACGCTCCGTCACTACATCGGTCATGACAAGACTAATCCCCTAGGGAACCATCAGCTATTCCCCTATTTACCGTTTCTTCATCGGCTCGCGAAAGTGCCGTGAAAGGGTCATCAGCGGGCCGGAAAAAACCGCAAAAAAACCCGCCGGAGATTCGGCGGGTTGCAACGGATACGCGAAACGACGCGGCCTATTTCTGCCAGGTGCGCTTTTTGTGCCGGTTGGCCTTGAGCCGTTTTCGGCGCTTGTGCTTCGACATCTTGAGCCGACGTTTCTTTTTCAGATTGCCCATGGAATGGAGTAAAGTGTGCAGGACCGTGCGGGGCGGTTCCCAAGGTGTAAAGCCGAATTTAGCCACGCGGGCGAGACACACCCCGCCCGCCCGCGGCGATTCGAACCGGGGCGCATGGCTCCGACGCGAATCGCCGGACCGATCGAATCGCCGCCGCCCCACCCCGCCGCGAGCTTCCAACCGGTCGCTCCGCTTCCGACAATACCCTTGACTCCCCGGGTCCGGTTTGAGTCTTTGGCCGGCTCCAATCATGGCCAATACCAAGTCCGCCATCAAAGCCGCGCGTAAGTCCATCCGCCTCCACGACCGCAATCAGGGGGTGAAGACCCGCCTGAAGA
Organism: uncultured Verrucomicrobiae bacterium; assembly: GCA_963705935.1. GTDB lineage: Bacteria > Verrucomicrobiota > Verrucomicrobiia > Opitutales > Opitutaceae > Opitutus. Next base: position 3,884,713 of record OY970130.1, read on the forward strand.
CGTTGCAGAAGAAGTTCGACGAGTCGGTCAAGAGCGGCGACGCGGCGGCGAGCAAGGCGGCGGCCCGGGCGTATGCGTCCGCCATGGACAAGGCGGTCAAGTCCGGCGTCGTGCACAAGAATGCCGCCTCCCGGGCGAAGGTGCACACCGGCAAGGTGATTTTCGCGAAGTAGTCCGGCGCCCGCTTCGCGCCCGCTCCGTTTTCGCCCGCGGCCATCCGGCCGCGGGTTTTTTGTGCGACCACCGCGGGGCGGAGCGCTTCCGATCGGCTTGCGCGCGCCAACCGGGCGCGGCCATGATCCGAAACTCGTGGTCCCGCCGCCCGCCAATCTCCGCCGCCGGTTTCTGAGCTGGGACCGCCCGCTGCCCGCGCAGGCGGCCGCGCTCCTGGCGGACGATTGGTCCGGCACGGGCCCGCTCGATGTTTCGACCGTGCTCGCGATCGTGCCGACCCGCCAGTCGGGCCGCCGGCTGCGCGAGGCGCTCGCCGCGCATGCCGCCAGTCGCGGCGCCGCCGTGTTCCCGCCGCGAATGATGCTGCCCGAGTCGCTGCTTTCACCGGCGGATTCGGAGGGGGTCGCGACCCGGCTCGAGTCGCTGCTCGCCTGGGCGCGGGTGTTCCGGTCAATCGACCTGAACGCCTTCCGCGCCGTCTTCCCCGTCGATCCGCCGGTGCGCAACCTCGGCTGGGCGCTGCGACTCGCCCGCCAGTTCATCCGGCTCCAGCGCGCGCTGGCCGAGTCGGGCCTGCGGCTCGGAGATGTGATCTCGCGCGTGGGCGTCGATTTTCCCGAACGCGACCGCTGGCGCGAACTCGGCGCGCTCGAGCAGCGGCTGGACGAGGCGCTCTCGGCGGTGCGGCGGCGCGATGCCCCGGCCGCGCGAATCGCCCAGGCCCGGGCTCCCGTGCTGCCGGAGGGCATCCGTCGGATCGTGGTGCTCGCGGCGCCGGATCCGCAGCCGCTCGCGCTGACGGCGCTGGCCGAACTCAGCCGCCGCGTGCCGGTCGAGATCGTGATTCACGCGCCGGAGGGCGAAGCCGCCGTGTTCGACGACTGGGGCCGGCCGCTGCCGGAGGTGTGGAATACCCGGATACTCGAGCTGCCGCAGTTCGAGCGCATGGTTCACGGGTGTGCGGATCCGGCTGCCGAAGCCGCGCGGGTCGCGGAACTTGCTGTCGGATACGGCCGGCCCGAGGGGCTGCTGGGCGTCGGGGTCGCCGATCCCGACGTGCGGCCGCTGCTGGAACATGCGCTCGCCCAGGCGGATCTCGCCGCGTTCAATCCCGAGGGCCGACCGCGGCGGGACGACAGCCTGTATCCGCTGCTCGAAAGCCTGGCGCGGCTGGCGCAGGAAAGCTCGTTCGGAACCGTCGAGGCGCTCGCCCGCTTCCCGGATGTGCTGGCATTTCTGGAGACGCGGCTCGGCGCGTCGTTTTCGGCCGCGCGGTTCCTGCGCGCGCTGGACCAGCTGAAGCTCCGCCACCTTCCGCCGACGCTGGCCGAGGCCGAACGGCAGGCCTCCCGCCGCAATGAAACAGCGCCAGGGGATCACCTGCCCGCGGCACTGGCGGTGTTCGCGGAGCTGCGGACGCGACTGCAGTCGGGCACATTCCCGCAGAACGTCGTCGAGGTTCTGACCGACATCTTCGGGGCGCGGCGCTACGACCTCGCCCGGCCGGAGGACGCGGCCGCGGTGGAGGCAGCCGAAACGTGGACGGGCATCCTGCGGGACATCGCGGGGGCGGTGGCCGCGGGAACGCGGCTCAAAGCCGCCGAGTGGTGGGAAGTGGCGCTTCAGCTCTACGCCGAATCCGTGCGCTACGCCGACAAGCCGGAGGGCGCGGTCGAACTCCACGGCTGGCTCGAGCTGTTGTGGGAAGACGCACCGCATCTCGTGATCGCCGGGCTGAACGACGGCCGGGTGCCGGAGGCGATCGTGGGCGATCCGTTCCTGCCGGAATCGCTGCGGGTCGCGCTCGGGCTGAAAACCAACGCCGCGCGGTTCGCCCGCGACGCCTATCTGCTGCAGGCAGTCGCGGCCGGGCGGGACGGCACCGGCGAGGCGCGGCTCGACCTGTTGTTCGCGAAGGCGTCGGTGACCGGCGATCCGCTGCGGCCATCCCGGCTGCTGCTGCGCTGCGCCGACGGCGATCTTCCCGCCCGCATCGCGTTTCTTTTTCATCCGGCAGCGGACGGTCGCGCCGCACCGCCGTGGCGCCGCGCCTGGCGCCTCGTGCCGCGGGTCGAGGCTCCGCCGGCGCGCGTGGCCGTCACCGGTTTTCGCGCGTGGCTGGAATGTCCCTTCCGATTCTACCTGGCGCGGCTGCTGCGGCTGGAGTCGGTCGATGCGGGCAAGACCGAGCTCGACGTTTTCGATTTCGGCACGCTCTGCCACGCCGCACTCGAGGGGCTGGGCTCCGAGCCGGCGATGCGCAACGAGACGAATCCAGCGGTGCTCCGCGAATTCCTGCTCGGGCGGCTGGAGGCGGCGGCCGCGCGCCGGTTTGGCGCCGAGCTGACGCTCCCGTTGCTGGTGCAGCTCGAGTCGGCGCGCCAGCGGCTCGCGCGGGCGGCGGAAGTGCAGGCAGTTACGCGCACCGAGGGCTGGGTGATCGAGGCGGTCGAGCGGCCGTTCGAGCTCGAGGTCGCCGGGCTGGTCGTCACCGGCAAGATCGATCGTCTCGACCGCCACGAGCAGACCGGCGCCGTGCGGGTCATCGACTACAAGACCTCCGACCGGCCGGTGACGCCGCTGCAGGCGCACGTGCGCCGGCGCCGGCGGGACGAGACCACGCCCGAATTCGCGCGCTTCGTCGCCGCGGGCCGGGAGCACGTCTGGAGCGACCTCCAGCTGCCGCTCTACCTCCGCGCCGTCGCCGCCGGGGCGAAGGGGGCGCAGGTCGAGCTGGCGTACTTCAACCTGCCGAAGGCCGCCGGCGAGACGGGTCTCGCTCCGTGGACCGGATACACGCCCGAACTGGATGCGGCGGCGTGGCGGTGCGCCGGCGGGATCGCGTCCGCCATTCGCGCCGGCGGGTTCTGGCCGCCCGGCGAACAGATCGCGCCGGAACGGGACGAGTTCGGCGCGCTGTTTCACCACGGCGCCGCCGACAGCATCGACTGGCGCGGCGCCGTCGCGGCGGAGGAGGCGGCCCCATGACGCAGATCGGGCACGTGATGATCCTAGCGTCCGCGGGCTCGGGGAAGACGTACGCGCTGACGAACCGGTACGTGCGGCTGCTGGCGCTCGGCGCCCGGCCCGAGCGGATCGTGGCGCTGACCTTCACCCGCAAGGCCGCCGGCGAGTTCTTCGACGAGATCCTCAACAAGCTCGCGCGCGCCGCCACCGATCCGGTTTTTGCCTGCAAGCTCACCGGGGAAATCGGGCTGGGCCCGGAAGGCGATCCCGCCGCGCCCGGCCCGGCCCACCGCCGGCCGGAATCCGGCGCCGCGGCCGGGCCGGACTATCTCCACCTTCTGCGCACCGTGGCGGACGCGATGCACCAGCTGCGGCTCGGCACGCTCGACGGGTTTTTTGCGCGCATCGCGTCGAGTTTCCCGCTGGAGTTGGGGCTGAGCGGCGAGTTCGAGATCCTGGAGGAACATGCGGCGCGCGCGGAGCGGACCCGGGTGCTGCGGCGGCTGTTCGAGCGCGCCGGCGCCCTCGGCCCGGCGCAGCGCGAGTTCATCGAGGCGTTCAAGCGGGCCACGTTCGGGCTGGAGGAGAAGCGGCTCGGGGCACAGCTCGACGAGTTTCTCGACCGGCACCAGGAAGTGTTCCTGGCGGCGCCCGCGGCCGACCTCTGGGGCAATCCGGCGCGAATCTGGCCCGCCGGCAGCCACTGGCTCGGCCCGGCGGCGGACCCGGGCGCGGCGGTGAAGACCCTGCGCGCCTGGGTCGACGCAGCGGCGATCGGCGACCGGCAGCGGGCGCGCTGGCAGGCGTTTCTCGAGGCCTGGACCGGCTGGTCGCCGGGAATCGCGCCGGCGCGGCCACTGGCCTACGTGCTGGAAAAGGCGCTCGACGCCTGGCGTGCGCTCGAGGCGGGCAACGCCGTGCTGGAGTTCGACCGGAAGAAACAGGAACTCCACGCGGAGGCCTGCGCGGCGCTCGCGGTGCTGACCCGGCACATCGTCGGCGGCGAGCTGGCCCGGCGACTCGAGGTGACCTGCGGGATTCACGGCGTGCTCGCCGGGTACGAAGCCGTGTACCACGACGCCGTGCGCCGGATGGGGCGGCTCACGTTTGGCGACATCCAGCGGCTGCTGCAGCCCGACGACGGCGCCCCGGTGCTGGGCGGCGGCGATTCTTTGTCGCCATACTCTGGTGACAAAGCGGGCGGGCCGGCGGGAGGCGGCGGCCCCGGCGCGGCCGGCCAGCTCGAGCTGCCGCTCGCGATCGCGGAAGCCGCGCCGGCCGGACCGGGGGGGCCGCCGGCCGGACGCGATCGGCTCGCAATCGATTACCGGCTCGACGCCGGGACCGACCACTGGCTGCTCGATGAATTCCAGGACACGAGCCACGGCCAGTGGTCGATCCTGCGGAACCTGATCGACGAGGTGGTGCAGGACCCGACCGGCACGCGGAGCTTCTTTTACGTGGGCGACGTCAAGCAGGCGATCTTCGCCTGGCGCGAGGGCGATCCGCGGCTGTTCCGCGAGATCTTCGAGCACTACAACCGCGCCCAGCCGGGCACGATCGTGGAGCAGCACCTGGTGGATTCGTGGCGCTCCGGGCCGCCGATCGTCGCGACGGTGAACCGGGTCTTCGGCAATGCGCCGGTGCTCGCGGCGCTGTTTCCCGGCGATGCGTCGCGGGACTGGAACCGCGAATGGCTGGCGCACAAAACGGCGAAGCCGGAGCTGGACGGCCAGGCGGCGCTACTGCACGCGGACGACGAGGCCGGCCGGTTTGCGACCGCCCTGGCGCTGCTGCGGGAGATCGAACCGCTCGAGCGCGGGCTGAGTTGCGCCCTGCTCGTCCAGCGCAACGACACCGCGGCGGCGCTGGCGGATTATCTCCGCCGCGAAGGCGGACTGCCGGCGGTGGCCGAGTCGGACCTGCACGTCTGCACCGACAACCCCGCCGGCGCGGCGCTGCTGGCGCTCGTCCAGGCGGCGGCCCACCCCGGCGACACCCTGGCCTGGGAACACGTTCAAATGTCGCCGCTGCGCGGAGTCCTCGCCGGCGAGGGGCTGCGGACGCCGGAGGACATCGCCCGCCGGCTGCTGGCGGAGATCCACGCTGGCGGATTCGAGCGGACAACGCTGTCGTGGGCGCGGCGGCTCGAGCCGACCCTCACGCCCGACGACACCTTCAGCCGCGAGCGGCTGCGGCAATTCACCGCGGCGGCGGCGCGGTTCGACGCGACGGGCAGCCGCGACGTGGCCGAGTTCATCGCGTTCATGGAAAGCCACACGGTGCGCGACGTGGACAACTCTGCGGTGCTCCGGGTCATGACCGTGCACAAGGCGAAGGGGCTTGGGTTCGACGTGGTGATTCTGCCCGATCTCGAAGGACAGAAGCTCGATGGCCGGCGCGACGGGCTCGCCGTGCACCGGGGACCCGATCGCGCGATCGAATGGGTGCTGGACCTGCCGGCGCGGCTCTTCCACGCCAACGACGAGGTCCTCGCCCGGCACGTGCACGCGGCCGAGGCGGACGCCTGCTACGAGGCGATCTCGCTGCTCTACGTGGCGCTGACGCGGGCGAAACGCGCGGTATATCTCGTGACCCGGCCACCGGGGGCGTCGACTTCCCGCAACTACCCCCGGCTGCTGGCCGAGACGCTGGGGGCGGAAACACGGATGATCCGGATCGGTGCGAGCGAATTTGCCGGCGCGTTCGCGGAGGGCGATGCCGACTGGCACACGCGCCTCGAGCGGCCACCACCCGCGCCCGAGGCGCCACCGGCGGTTCCACGACTCGACACGGCCCAGGCGCGGCGCGCGCCGCGGCTCGCCGCCCGGCTGCCCTCGGCGGCGGGGGCCGTGGAGTTGTCGGGTGACCAGTTGTTCTCGCTCGAACGCCGGGACGCCGCCGATTTTGGAACTGGCGTTCATCGCCTGCTGGCGGAGGTCGAGTGGGCGGGGGCCGGCTCCGCGCCGGCGCTGGCCGCGGCGTGGAGCCGCCGCGGCCTGGCGCCGGACACCATCGCGGAGGCGATCGCCTGCGTGCGAGCCGCGGCGCTCGACGGCGTGTGGGCGCGGCGGCCGTCCGCGGAGGTGTGGCGCGAGCGGCCGTTCGAAATCGTGATCGACGGGACCTGGATCACCGGCGTCTTCGACCGGGTGATCGTGGAGCGGGATGCCGCGGGACGCCCGGTTCGGGCCACGGTGTTCGATTTCAAGACGGACCGCGCGCGGACGGACGCCGATCTCACCCGGCTCGCCCGCCGGCACGCGGCGCAACTCGCGTCGTACCGGCGCGTCGCCGCGGTGCTCACCGGCATTCCGCCGGAGCAGGTTCGCGGTGGGGTTGTGTTCACGCGGCTGCAGCGGGTGGTGCCGGCGGAGCCGCCGGGTGAACCCTCATCGTGTTGATGCGATTCGCCGGGCAACCGCCGGGCAATAATCGCTCGTGTTCGCCGGCGGCGTCCGTTTACTCCCGGCCCATGGCAGCAGCGGCATCGACCATCCGGGTGCTCGTCGTGGACGACAGCGCACTGGTGCGCGAGGGCCTGCGGGCGGTCCTGGGGACGCATGGAAAGAATCCCCGCCTCGAGGTCGTGGCGGAAGCGGGCACGGTCGCCGCAGCGCTGACGGAGGCGAAGCGCGCAAAACCGGACGTGGTGCTGCTCGACATCCGGCTTCCCGACGGCTCGGGACTCGACGCCTGCCGCGAGATCAAGCGGGCATTGCCCGAAACGCGCGTCCTGATCCTCACGTCCGTGGCGAGCGACGAGTTGATCCACCAGGCCGTGCTGGCGGGGGCACAGGGTTATCTGATGAAGGAGATCGATCCGGCGGGGCTGGTGCGGGCGATTGGGGACGCGTTCGCCGGAAAATCCGTGCTGACGCCGGAGGTCACCGCGCGCGTGCTGCGGCTGCTGCGGGAAGGGTCGCCGACCGGCGGCGGGCTCGCGGCGCTCTCGGCGCAGGAGCGGCGCGTCCTCGCGCTGGTCGCCGACGGGCTGACGAACAAGGAGGTCGCGGATCAACTCGGGTTGAGCGACAACACGGTGAAGAACTATCTCGTGAGCGTGTTCGAGAAGCTGCAGGTGAAACGCCGCTCGCAGGCGGCGGCACGCTACGCGCAGGGCCGCCAGGAGTAGGTCCGTTCAGGCCTACACCCCCAGGCCCGAAAAGAGGGCCCGTTGTAGTCTACCGGCTGTCGGGGATTGGCGGTAGGATGGCGGCATCGTGAACGCGCCTGCTTGCCCCGTCCGCCGACTGCCTTCTCCCATCCCGTCCGATCTCGGCGGATCCGAAGCCGCCGCGCCGCGCCGCCGCCGGTTCGGGTTCACGCTCGTCGAGACGATGGTGGCGTTGTCCCTGCTCGCCGTCGGCCTCGGCGGCTTTCTGAGCACGTTCGTGCAGTCGCGCCGCGTCACGGAAGCGAGCGTGCTCCATGCCGCCGCCTCCAGCCTGCTCTACGGCCTGCTCGAGCAGATCAAGGGCGTCGACTATCAGTCGCTGCCCAGCGTCGCCGACCCCGCCGATCCGACCTCGCCGTGGCAGATCACGCTGCGCATCGCGCAGGACACCGCCAGCCGGGCCGTGCCGCTGACCGTAATCTACACGCAGGACAAGGATCACCCGCAGGGTCCGCTCACCACCCCTTCGGCAACGGCCACGGCCGCCGATCTCGGAGCGGTCGACAACGTGATCGGTCCTCTGACGCTCTCGTCCACTTCCGGAACGCAGTCGCAGAAACTGCAACTGACGCTGTGGATCTGGATCGATAATCTCGCGGACGTCCAGAACGACGTGAAGGACGTGAAGAAGGTCACCGTCATCTACACGTACACGTACCTCGACGGAATGCGCACCCGGGTTTTCCGGGACCGCGAAGTCATCATCCGAACCCTTTTCGACCAGTGAAAACACGCCCTTGCCAGCCGGCCCGCGCCGCCGGGTTCACCCTCACGGAAGTGCTGATCACGATCACGATCCTCGGGCTCGTGACCGCCGGCGCGCTCAGCGTCGTCGTCGTGGGACTGAAGATGATGTACAAGGACACGCAGCGGCTCACGACGGACGCGACGCTGCGCAAGCTCACGCTCAGCGTCGCGAAGGAGACGATCGACTCGACGGAGTTCTATGTCTTTCCGAATTATCAGGCGCTGGACGGCAGCGTCGACCTGACGAACGACATCGCCCCGCTGAATCCCACCGACCCGGCGCCCGGCGAAACCCAACTCGCCTCCGGCGACTGCCTGGTCCTGGTCACGCGCGTGAGAGCCGATGTCACCAGCAACGTGTACCAGTTCCGCGTCTACTACCGGCCGGTGACGGACCCGAGCGTGCAGGCGCCGCTGCGCTATTACGAGAGCGCCCCGTTCGGCGCGGATCCGACGCAGGGCACCGCCACGCCGCTGACCACGCTCCTGAATGCGGTGAACCTGAAAACCACGCCGGTCTATCCGGGCTCCGTCGTGCTCGCGAAAGTCACCCGTGGAAAGCCGAATCCGGACGGTGGCTACTTCCCGGTCTTCTCGACCGAGGCGACGGTCGCCACGCCGACCAACGAAAGCGTGTCGCTGAACATCGAGGTGATCAACGGGACCACCGCCTTCAACCAGCTCTCCAGTTCCAGTTTCAACTACACCATCTCTCCGAGGAGGTAACCGTCCCATGAATATCCTTCGCCCATTCCAGCGCCGCCGGCGCGGTTTCGCCCTGATCACCGTCGTGGTCTTCATCGCCGTGATGGCGATCCTCACCGCGAGCATGCTCCGCTACAGCGCCAGCGAACGCCGGCTGAACGAGCGCAACCGGCTCGTGCTGCGCGCCCGGAACATGGCGGAAAACGCGGCGCTGTACGCCTCCGAGCAGATCACAACCAAGCTCTACCGGCTGCGCAGCACGTCGCGGATGGCGTTCATGACCGGCAGCAACAGGATCTACCCGCTGCCCGACAACGTGACCACGACCGCGTACTCGGCGCCCTCCGACGTGGAGGTCAAGGCGGGGCTGACGACCAGCACGGGGCTGCAGTTCGTCGACCCGTTGATCGCGGCCAACGCCAACAACCCGAACGTCGGATTGAGCGTCAGCACGAGCACGGTGCCGATCATCGCCAAGGCGACGATGCACCATCCGGTGGTCGGCGACATCACCGCGTACGCCGAGCAGGATCTCCAGATCGCGATGATCCCGCTTTTCCAGTTCGCCGTGTTCTACAACATGGACATGGAGTTCGGCCCGGGGCCGACGATGATCATCAACGGGCCGGTGCACACCAACGGCAATCTGATCGCCCGCATCCAGACCGGCATGACGAACACGCTGCAGTTCACCGAGCGCGTCACCGCCGCCGGCGGGTTCTACGCGAACACGGCGTACAAGGGAAAGACCTACATGGGTGATGGATCCGCCGACAACGGCCCCGGCGGCAGCGGCCCGCTCAATTTTCAGAATCCGGCCGGGACCGTCGCCAACATCAAGAACTCGTCCGGTGTCTGGCGGGACTATCTCTACGGCACGACGACCGAAACCGCGAACACGCGGAACCAGTTCCGCACGTTCGCGACCTCCACCTACGGCGGCAACCTGCGCACCAGTGTCCACGGGGTGACGCGGCTCGAACTCCCCTCGATCGGCGGTTACAAGGAAGTCGACGATCCGAGCACGGACGAGGACGAAACCAAGAACGGGCGGCAGATCATCGAACCGCCTTCGGGCAGCGACACGGCCGATCTGGTGCAGGCGAAGATGTCCCGCCGCAGCGGTCTGTATGTCATCGTGAATCCCGCGGGCAACAAGCCGGACGGCTCCCACCGCCAGGGCATCCTGCCCAACGGGGTGCAGGTCCCGATGGTGCCACAGTCGTACCGCTGTTTCCTGAACACGGTGAACGCCGACGGCTCGTACAGCATCGTCGAGGTCGTGCTCCCGGGGCAGCCGGCGTACGGATTCGACGACAACGGCACGCCCAGCAACCCGGCGGACGACAAGATGTACAAAAACAACCTGCCGAACCGCTACACCGACCTCACCGCCATCGGCTCGAATCAGGTGCTGCGCATCCCCAATTCAAATCGGTCGTGGGAATCGATCGTTTCCACCCCTACTCCGATCACCGCCACAACCTATACCTCCGCCGGTCTGACGACGAAGACTGGCTATCCCCTCGGGGACGACTACTTCTACGACCTGCGCCGGGGCGACGGGAGCAACAGCTATCCGTTCAACCGCCCCGGCAGCAACTTCGTCCCCCGCCCGATCTACAAGATCGATTTCGACATGACCCGTTTCCGGCTGGCAGTCGAGCGCACGCTCAACGACGCGACCACCAGCAGCTCGATTTTCAATCCGAACGATCCGAGGAGTTCCAGCGGCTCCTTCGTCAGCAACACCTGGACCGGCGCGAACTGGAGCAACTCGGTCCTGAACCCGTCCGCGACGACCACGACCTACAAGCTCGGCGTCAACACCGGGACGCATACCGATTACGGCGACTTCCCGGCTTCAGCGACGACGCTGCCCTATTTCGTGGATCCCTACCGGATCTACTACGCGCCTCCCAACCCCACCGATCCGCTGATCACGACCAACCCGAGCACGTTCGCCGTGTCGGCCGCATCGCTGGTTGACGTCGGTGGTGCCTGTCCGTGGTTCGACGGCATCACGGCGTACGTCCACTCGGTCGACGCCGAGGACAAGACGCGGACCGGCACGGTGCTGAACCGCGTCGACTCCGGGGTCCGACTGTGGAACGGCCGCGGGCCATTGGTTTCGCTGAGCTCCGCCAGCTATCCTGGACGGACCGGGTTCAGCTTCGCCTCGAACGACGCGGTGTACATCGTCGGGCACTTCAACGCCGACGGGAACGTGAACGCCACGACCACCTCGACCGGCGTCGGCGGCTACAGCGGCCGGTACCCGGAATCGGCGAACGAAATGCTCTGTGCGGTCATGGGCGATGCGATCACGATCCTCTCGGCGCCGGAATTCGTCCGCAGCGGCAGTTCGCCCAACTACAACTACGCCCAAAGCAAGGGCTGGTGCGATTCGCTCAGCAAATACCGCCGGAGCAGTTCGGGCTACAGCACCTCCTGGGCAACGACGAATCCGAGCGGCAGCAACAGCGTGGACGGTCTCAGCTCTCCGAGCATCGCCCCGGCGCGCGCCCCCAACCTCACCTCCATCGCCAGTGCCAATGCCGGCGTCGGCAGCACGATGACGCAGAAGCCCGACCCGGCGGAGACGGAAATCTCGACCTGCCTGCTGACCGGCATCGTCCACACCACGAACGCGCAGGCGAGCGGCGGCGTGCACAACTTTCCCCGGCTGCTTGAAAACTGGGGCGGCACCAGTCCGGCCACCGGCCTGTACATCCGCGGCTCGATGGTCGCGATGTTCGAAAGCCAGGTGGCCACGGAACCGTGGAGCATCCGCTACTACCAGGGCGCGGGCCGCTACTGGGGCCTGCATCAGAATCTCCGCGCGGAAAACGGCGCCCATGACCTGCCCCTCGAGCCGATCGTGTTGAACGCCCAGCGGGTCCGGTATCGCGAGGTGTCGCCGACCGAGTACGCCGCCGAGAAGGCCCTGATCGAGTCTCTGCCGCATTAGGATTTCCGCGGAGACGGAATCCTCGGTGTAGGATTCCGTCCTACGCACCAACGGACCTATTCGCCAGACCTGAAATAGCGGCCGGTCGGGCTCTACCGGCAATCGGGTGATTGCCGGTATCCTCCGGGTCTCGTGAACGAGTCCGGAATCTCAGCCCGCACCACCCTCCGCCCGGCCAGCATCGCCGATCGACGCATCGCCCCGGCTCGCTCCGCCCCCCCGCGCAGGCGCGGCCGGTTTGCCGGCTTCACCCTCGTCGAGGTCATGGTGGCGGGCATCCTGCTCGCGACCGGCCTGGCGGGTTTCCTCGCCAGCTTTGTCCAATCCCGCCGCGTCACCGAGGCCAGCGTGATGCACGCGGCGGCGACGAGCCTCATCTACGGTCTCGTCGAGCAGATGAAGGGCTTCGACTACAACACGCTGATGCCCAGCACGGCCGTCGATCCGAACGCGCCGTCCTCGTCCACTCCGCCGTACATCCGGGTGCGCATCAACCAGTCGCTCACCGTCTGGCTCCGCACCGTCTACACTCCCGCCCCGGGCGCGCCGGCCGCCCCCACCGTCACGCCCAATCCCACCGCCACGGCCGCGAGCCTCGGCGCGATCGACAACGTCATCCCGGCCCTGCCGCTGTCCACCGCGACCGGCACGAGGTCGCAGCAGCTCGCGGTCAATCTCTGGGTCTGGATCGACGAGTTCCCCGACGTCAATCGCGACGTCCAGGCGGTGAAGCGGATCACGCTCGTCTACACCTACACGTACAACGACGGCATGAAGGTCCGGACGCTGCGGGACATGGAAGTTTTCCTGCGCACCCGCTTCGACCAATGAAGGCCGCTACTTTCCGCCGCCGGCGGCGCCCCGGATTCACCATCGCCGAAGTCATGGTCACCCTGACGATCATGATGCTCGTCATCGGCGGGGCGCTGGGCCTGTACCTCTCCGGGCTGAAGGCGATGTACAAGGACATGCAGCGCCTCGCGACCAATGCCACGATCCGCAAGCTCACCCTGCAGATCGCGAAGGAGACCATCGACTCGTCGGAATTCTACGTCTTCCCCACCTACCAGTCGCTCGATGGCACCGTGAACCTCGCGACGGACCTCGCGCCGCTGGTCACCGACGCCTACGGCACCCAGATCGCGTACGGCGATTGCCTCGTGCTCGTCACGCGGTCGAGCGACGACACCACGGCCAACGTCCGGCAGATCCACATCTACTACCGGATCGTCACCTCCCCGGAACAGCAGGGGCCGCTGCAGTTTTACGAGAGCCAGGATTACGGTGTGGCCGGCACGACCACCGATCTCACCACGCTCCTGAACGCCATCAACCTGAAGGTCACGCCGGCGTATCCGGGATCCACCGTGCTCGCCCCGGTCGCCCGGGGCCGGCAGGAGGCCGGGACGGCAACGTACTATCCGGTCTTTTCCACCGAGTCGACCGGGCCCGCGCCGACGAACCACAGCGTGTCGCTCAACATCGAGGTCGTGAACGGCACGTCGGCGAACAACCAGCTCTCCAGTTCCAGTTTCAACTACACGATCTCACCCCGAACCAAATAACCCATGAACACCCTCCGTTTCCTGCGCCGGCCCCACCGCGGATTCGCCCTCCTGACGGTGCTGATGCTCATCGGGATCATGGCGATTCTGACGGTTGCGATCCTGAGCTACAGCGGGACCGAACGCCGGCTGAACGAGCGCAACCGGTTGCTGCTCCGCGCCCGCAACATGGCCGAGAACGTGGCGCTGTATGCCTCCGAGCAGGTCACGACCAAGCTCTACCGGCTGCGCAGCATGGCCCCGATGGCGTTCATGTCGGGGAAGAACCAGATCTACCTGCCTCCCGATCCCATCCTCACCACCGCCTATTCGACGCCGACCGACGTCGAGGTACGCGCCGGCCTGACCTCGAGCACGGGTCTGGCCTACATCGACCCAACCCTCGCGATCAACGCGAGCAACCCGAACGCGGGGCTCAGCGTGAACACCAGCTCGGTCCCGATCATCTCCAAGGCGACGATGCATCACCCGGCGCTCGGTGCCGTCACCGCCTACGCCGAGCAGGATCTGCAGATCGCCCTCATCCCCCTCTTCCAGTTCGCGGTGTTCTACAACATGGACATGGAATACGGCCCCGGTCCGACGATGGTGATCAGCGGTCCGGTGCACACCAACGGGAACCTGATTGCCCGCATCCAGACCGGGTTCGCCAACACCCTCCAGTTTACGGAGCGCGTCACCGCCGCCGGCGGCTTCTACGCCAACACCGCGTACAAGGGAAAGACCTACATGGGCGACGGCACGGTCGACGCGGGCCCGGGCGGCACCGGCCCGCTCGATTTCCAGAATCCCGCCGGAACCGTGACGAACATCATGAGTTCCTCGAACGTCTGGCGCGATCACCTGTATGGTGCCGCCTCGGAGTCGGCGACGACCGACACTCAGTTCCGGACGTTCGCCACCAGCACCTACGGCGGCAACCTGCGCACCAGCGTTCATGGGGTCACCCCGGTGAGCCCCCCGGCGGTGACGGCCTACTCGCCCACGGCGTCCGCCGCGGACAACGCCGCCGCGCTCGCCAGTGGCCGTCAGCTGATCCAGGTCGCGAGCACGTTGGACTCGGCCGATCTCCAGTCCGAGAAACTCGCCCGGCTTTGCGGGCTGTACGTCATCGTGAATCCCGACGACACGACGCGCAACGGCACGTTGCCCGACGCGAGCACGGTGCCGATGCGCGCCCGATCGTACCGCTGCTGGCTGAACACCGTGAACACCGACGGCACGTACACGCTGCAGGAGGTGATTCTGCCCGGCCAGCCGAGCTACGGCGCCCTGAATGCGAACCGCAACCTGCTGCCCAACGCGTACCGGATCGACACCGCGGCCGGCCGCAACCAGGTGCTGCGCACCGTGCAGGGCGGAGCGCCCGACCTCGCCGACACCGGCTACCGCGGCCCCGCGATTCCCGCCCTCACGTCCTTTCCCACCTACGCCGATTCGTATTTTTACGACCTGCGGCGCGGCAACGGCAGCAACAGCTATCCCTTCAACCGGTCGGCGTCCAACTGGGTGCCCCGTCCAATCGCGAAAATCGATTTCGACATGACGCGGTTCAAGATGGCGGTGAGCCGCACGTTCGCGGCCGCCGCGACGAGTTCCGTCTATTCGCCGGCCCGACCGAATGGGGACAACTGGGCCTCGTCCGTGCTCAATCCGGCGGGCGTGCCCGCGACCGTCGGGCTCGGGCTCGGCGCCGCGTATTCGACGCTCGGTGGCCTGGACGTGCTCGACAACCTCGAATGGTCGCAGGCCGGCATCTACGCGCCGGCGAAGCTCGCCATCGGGGCGATGACCCAGGCCGGCACCGGCACGCCGGCGGCGTACACCGGCCGGTTCACGATCGAGGACACGTACAGCGCCTCTCCGACGTCCGGCACCGCCATCTGGGTCAACCGCTACACCTCGCTCGCGGACGAGGCCTCGCCGGCCACGCCCTACGTTCCCGCCGCAGGGGTCACCGGAATCCGGGTACGGCTGTACCTGGCCGGCGGCATCACGACGAAGCTCGATGAACAGATTCTCCTGCCCACCACCGACACCGCCGTCGCGCCGGTCGTGGTCGCCTGCTCGAGCGATTACGCCTTCACGACCGGCCGGTTCACGATCGAGGAGACGACGACGGCCCAGAGCAGCAGCGGCGGCACGTCGCCGATGACGACCTCCACCTGGACCCTCAAATACACCTCGTCGGCCGACGAGACCACGCACACCTACACGCCGTCGAGCGCCGCCGTGACCGGCCTCCGCGTGACGCAGTTCCAACCCGGCGGCACGAGCAGCCAGCTGCGGCAGCAGGTGATCCCCGTCGTGATCGCCACGCTGACGAACGATTTTCACGTGATCCCGGCGACCAGCAACACGAGCGGGTTTCTCTTCGCAAACGCGGTGACCGAAATGCACGTGTACGTGGGCGGACTCGATGACAGCGAGGACTGGACGTTTTCGGTCGTCGGCACGCCCACCGCCGGCCTCGCCGGAGGCTTCGGGAACGACAGCACCCACCTGGCGGCGAGTCGCACCGCCGCCGATTGCGCAGGCTTCAACCGCTACTGGGTAACCGGCATGTCCTCGACGGACAGTCCCTCGACGAACACCGGCACCATCACGCTGCGGGCAACCAAAGGCACCACGACCATCGATCGCGTGTTCACGGTGGAAAAGCAGGGTTACGTCGCCGCCCGAGCCGCCCCTTCCCAGACGGGTCGCTGGCTGACGATCTCCAGCGGCATCGCCCCGGACCCGTTCCAAATCTACTTCGCGCCGTCCGATCCGACCGATCCCCGGATCCTCACCAACCCGGCCGCGTTCAAGGTGGGCCCGGGCGACCTGGTCAACACCGGCGCCCCGTGCCCCTGGTTCGACGGCATCACGGTCTACGTCGACTCCGTGGACGCCGAGGTGAAGACCGCCACCGGCGGCGTGCCGGACCGCGTCGACTCCGGCGTGCGGCTGTGGAACGGCCGCGGCTCGCTGATCTCGCTCGACGGCACCACGTACCCGGGCCGGACCGGGTTCACGTTCGTGACCAACGACGCCGTCTACATCGTCGGCCACTACAACGCCGACGGCGTGATCAACCCGACCCAGACTTCCACCGGCGTCGGCGGCTACAGCGGCCGGTATCCCGAATCGGCGGCCGAGATGCTCTGCGCGGTGATGGGCGACGCAGTCACCATCCTGTCGCAGCCGGCGTACGTGAAATCCGGTTCGGTCTACTACCAGTCCACGGGCTGGGCCGATTCGCTCAGCCCCGAACGACGCGGCAGCTCCGGCTGGAGCAGTTCCTGGCAGACCTCGAACCCGAGCGGCAGCAACTCGGTCGACGGCACCTCCGCGTCCATCACTCCGCCCAGCATGCCGGATTTCACCGACTACGTCTACAGCCCCGGCGCGGGCAGCAGCGCAACCGTCAAGCTGGCCCCGACCGTGACCGAGATCTCCACCTGCCTGCTCACGGGCATCGTGCAGACGTCGAGTGGCCAGACGAGCGGCGGCGTGCACAATTTCCCGCGGTTGCTCGAGCAGTGGGACGGCACCGGCCTGTACATCCGCGGCTCGATGGTGGCGATGTTCGCCAGCCAGGTCGCGACGGAACCGTGGAGCATCCGCTGCTACACGGGCGCCGGACGGTATTGGGGGCTCCATGACCGGCTGCGCGCCCAGAACGGCACGCACGACCTGCCGCTCGAGCCGGTCGTGCTCAATGCGCAGCGCGTCCGGTTCCACGAGCTTTCCGCCACCGATTACGCGACCCAGAAGGCCGTGATCGAGGCGCTGCCGCATTAGCCTTAGGATTCCGCGTCCCGCGGAATCCTGAAGGCTTGGTTTTGGGGCCGGTAAGCCGGATTCTGTTCCCCCCGCGAACGCGGGGTTCGGTCGTCATTTTTCTCGGGCCGGCCTCGCGGCCGGCCCGGCCTTCGCGGGCTGTTTCGCCCGGCTTGCGCCGGACGCCACAGTCCCGGTTCAGGCCGCGGCATACCCGTGACTGTTGGGCGGGCCGCCCAGTCACCTATTTTGCCTTGCACCGGAAGGGGTTTTTCGTGCCGCCGTCATTGCTGCCGGCGCGGTGGGCTCTTACCCCACCTTTTCACCCTTGCTCCAACCGAGCCGCCTCGCGGCGGATCGGAGGGGCGGTATGTTTTCTGTGACACTGTCCGTCGCCGCGCTTTGAAGCGCGGCGCCCGCACTTGCCCGAAGGCTCGTGCGGCATCCTGCCCTGCGGTGTCCGGACTTTCCTCTCCGAACTCGAAAACGGGCGCGGCGTTACCCGCGCCTTGGGATCAAAGAACTCGGAGCGACGACCAGGCCCCAAAACCAAGGACGGCCACGCAATGCGAGATGCGGCGGGACTGCAAGACCCACTCGAAACCACCCGTCAGGCACCATCCTACAAAAGTGCCGCCCGTGCACCGCCGCCCTGATCACGGGCTCCGGAGTTTCCCACCCGAAATCCGGTGGCAGTCCCACGCGGGCTTCGCAACGTCCGTGCAATCGCCTCCGCCGATGTCTCGAGAGAACCCCCGTTCGCCGCGTCCCACCCGGTTAACCCACGATCCGTGGACCCTGCTGTCACCGGACGACTTGCGCGCCGTCCTTGACGCACCGCCACTCCGGCCGACTATGCACGCGTTCCGTCGCAGCGTGAGGATGACCGCTCCGCAATCCAAGGTTTCCGCCAAGCGGCCAAATCCGGCCGGTCCGATACGTCGTTGGGGATCGAAGATCATGTCCGCCGGCACTCGGATGGGCTGGGGCCGCAGCGCCGCGGTGGTCCTTGGGTTGCTCGCGCTGATCGGGGCCGGCGACTATCTGATGGGGTTGTGGCTGTCGGTGCAGCTTTTCTACTTGATTCCGATCGTGCTGGCCGCGCTCTGGCTCGGCCGGCGCGACACCTATCTCGTCGCCGTGCTCTGCGGGCTCGTGCGGGTGCTGACGGACGTCGCGGGAGGCATCCTCGAGCATTTCGAACCGGCGAACGTCTTCTGGAACCGGGTCGGTGAGCTGGTGGTTTTCTGTGCGGTGGCGTGGGCGCTCGATGCGTGGGTGTCGCTCCAGCGCGAGCTCGAGGAGCGCGTCCAGCAGCGGACGGCGGCGCTCGAGCAGGCCAGCGCCGCCCGCGACGAACTGCAGAAACAGCTCTTCGAGATCAGCCGCCGGGAGCGGGGCGAGATCGGCCACGACCTCCACGACGGCCTCGGGCAGCATCTCACCGCCACGACGATGGCCGCCAACCTGCTGGCGAATCGACTCGCCACCGCCGGAAATCCCGCGGCGGACGACGCGCACCGCGTGGTGGGGTTGTTGCAGGAAGGCATCGCCCAGACCCGGCAGCTGGCGCGCGGTCTCCTTCTCTCCGCCGTCGAGCCGGCCGACCTCGTGCCCGAACTCGACGAACTCGCCGATTCGATTCGCGCGCAGCACGGCATCGCCTGCGACTTCACGCTCCACGGACTCCTGCCGGAGCTGAACGCCACGACCACCTCCCACCTTTTCTACATCGCCCAGGAAGCAGCCCGCAATGCCGCCCGTCATGGCCACCCGACGCAGGTCGCGATCGAGCTCACGTGCGGCGAGGAAGCGTTGCTCCTGATGGTCACCGACGACGGGACGGGGCTGCGCGAGACCGACGGCAGCGGGCCCGGCATGGGGCTGCGGATCATGCAGCACCGCAGCGAGCTGATCGGAGCCGGGTTCGCGATTGGTCCGGGACCGGATGGCGGAACGTGCGTGCGCTGCCGCGTGCCGGTCCGGGCCGCCGCAGTCGTTGCCTCTCCATGACTCAACGCCGATCACGTGTCTTCCTTGTCGACGATCATCCGCTCGTGCGTGAGTGGCTCGCAGCCCTGCTGCGCGAGCAA
Source organism: uncultured Verrucomicrobiae bacterium (assembly GCA_963705935.1). Taxonomy (GTDB): domain Bacteria; phylum Verrucomicrobiota; class Verrucomicrobiia; order Opitutales; family Opitutaceae; genus Opitutus. The sequence continues at coordinate 3,903,877 of OY970130.1, forward strand.
CCGGATTTCGAGGTGGTCGGAGAAGCCGCGGACGCGGAGAGCGGACTGACCGCGATGCTCAACGACCCGCCGGACATCGCGATCGTCGACCTCTCGCTGAAAGCCTCCTCCGGGCTGGACCTGATCAAGGCGCTGACAATCGAGCTGCCGACCGTCTCGATCATCGTGCTTTCGATGCACGAGGAGCTTTCGTATGCCGAGCGGGCATTGCGGGCCGGGGCACGGGGCTACGTCACGAAACGGGAATCGACGGAGCGGATCGTCGAGGCGATTCGCGAGGTGCTCGCCGGCCGGGTTTACGCGACGCCGGACCTGCTGGTGCGGCTGGCCGAGCGCATGGTGGGGCGGTCGGGATCCGGTGTCGCCGGCACGCCCGACATGCTGAGCGACCGCGAGCGGGATGTGTTTGGCCGGCTCGGCGACGGGCTGACGACGCGCCAGATTTCGCAGGAACTGCACGTGAGCATCAAGACGGTCCAGGCGTACTGCGCCCGCATCAAGGAGAAGCTCGCGCTCGCGAACGGCGCCGAGTTGGTGCGCGAGGCTGTCCGCTGGACCGAGCAGCAGCACCGCGGCGAATGACGGGACGATGGGCGTCTGCGGCGCGCGCAGTCTAGTACTGCCAGTACACGATCCGGCCGCACTGGTCGCAGGTCGGAAGCTCGGCCGCGGGTCCCGTGACTTTGCCGCGCGCGGCTGACTCGACCTCGCTCGAAACCTTGAGATGGCAGCCGCCGCACTTGGCGTCGCGAATGGGGACCACCGCCGGCATGTTGCGGGCGGCGATCCGTTCATACAGGCGCCGCGCCGGTTCGGCGAGCGGCGCCCGGGCCGCTGCGAGCTCATCCATGGCGGTCTTCAGCTCGGCCCCCACGCTGGTTTCGCGCTCGCGCAGTGATGCGATCCGTGTCTCGTGCCCGGTGATGTTGGCCTTCATCTCGGCCTCCGCGGCCGCAAACCGCTTTCGCGCCTCGTCGATTGCGTACATCACCTCGAGTTCGCGCTCCTCCAGCGTGCCGATCGCCGCCTCGGTGCGCTCGATCTCGTGGCCCAGCGCCTGGTACTCGTCGTTCTTCCGGACCAGCGACTGCTGCGTGCGGTAACGGGCGAGACTTTCCTGGGCCGTCCCGATCTCCACCTCGATCGACTTCTTCTTCGCCTCCAGCTCGCGCAATTCCATCCGCGCCGCGTCGATCGCCGTCTTCTCGGCCGCGATCCTCTGCTCGACCTGGGCAATGTCGCGCGGGACGGCCTTGAGCTGCGTCTCGAGCGCGAGCCTTCGCATGTCGCGGTCCTGCAAAACCAGCAGCTTTTCAATGACCGGCGTTGGCATGCCGAAAGCCTGCCGGCCACGCACCGGCGTGGTCAAACGAAACCGCGTGACCGAAAGCCCCGGCGATGGCCGGAGGCAGACGCGACCGCGAAACGCACCGCCGCACGTGGATTCCGAGCCGCGCAAACCGCGCTGCCGCTTCGTTTTCGCCCGACTGGAGCCTGCCCCCCGCACGCCCCCGCTCAGCCGAGTCGCGACCAGGCTGGATTTCGCGTCGGTCGGCCGCCGGTCTTCATGCCGCTCCGGCGGCGAACGCCCCGGAATCGGCGAGGCAAAAAGGGCCCCGCCGGGCCGAATCCGCGGCGCGGTGCGGAAGTCGAGATCCGGCTGACCCGCTGGGGGGATACGCGCCCGGTAGCCCCTCGCGTTAAATCGCGTGCTGCACGCGGCTTGGATGGTGTTTTTTATCGAGAAAACCCTCGCGTGCCGCGGCGTTTTTGGACATGTTTTCGCTTTCCTATTTCCACCCGAAAACACCCTTCATGGCCGACGATATTCACGCAGCACAATCCGCTAAAAACAAGGCCGGCGCCGAAGCTTACGATGCCTCCAAAATCCAGAAGCTCGAGGGGCTCGAGGGCGTGCGAAAACGCCCGGACATGTACATCGGCGACACGAACGAGCGCGGGCCTGCACCACTGCGTGTTCGAGGTGGTCGACAATTCCGTCGACGAGGCGCTCGCCGGTTTCGCGACGCTGATCGGCGTGACCATCCACCTCGACGGCTCCTGCTCGGTCGAGGATGACGGCCGCGGCATTCCGGTCGACCTGCATCCGGTCTACAAGATTCCGGCGCTCGAACTCGTGCTGACGAACCTCCACGCCGGCGGAAAATTCGGCAAGGGTGCCTACCAGGTCTCCGGCGGTCTCCACGGCGTCGGCGCGAAATGCGTCAACGCCGTCTCCGAATGGTTCGAGGCCGAGGTGCGCCGCGGCGGCAAGGTCTACCAGATGCGTTTCGCGCAGGGCAAGACGACGCAGAAGATGCAGGTGATCGGCGACACGAAGAAGACCGGCACCAAGATCACCTTCAAGCCCGACCCGGAGATCTTCCGCAACACCCGGGAATTCCAGTACGAGATCCTGTCCAAGCGGCTCCGCGAACTGGCGTTCCTCAATCCCGGCATCCGGATCGAGCTGGCGGACGAGCGCTCGCAGAAGGGCGACAAGTTCTATCTTCAAGCGACGGCATCACCGAGTTCGTCCGCTATCCTCAACCAGAACAAGAACGTCGTCCACGACAAGCCGATCACGTTCACCGACTCGGTCCCGAACGAGACCGAACGCGGCGCTGCCGAACATCGTCGTCGACGTGTCGATCCAGTACAACGACCGCTACAACGACCAGGTCTTCGCCTACGCCAATTCGATCTACAACCTCGAGGGCGGCACGCACCTGAGCGGCTTCCGCACGGCGCTGACCCGCGTCATCAACAATTTCGCCACGCGGCAACAACCTGATCAAGGAGAAGGACCCGTCGATCACCGGCGACGACGTGCGCGAGGGGCTGGTGGCGGTGATCTCGGTCAAGGTGCCCGAGCCGCGGTTCGAGGGCCAGACCAAGACCAAGCTCTCCAACGGCGAGGTCGACGGCATCGTCCAGCGGATCGTCGGCGAAAAACTGAAGTTCTTCTTCGAGTCCAACACCGCCATCGCCAAGCGGATCATCGACAAGACGCTGAACGCCGCCCGGGCCCGCGAGGCCGCCCGCAAGGCCCGCGAGACCGTGCGCAAGGGCGCCCTCTCCGGCGGCGGGCTGCCCGGCAAGCTGGCCGACTGCTCGGAGCGCGACCCGGCGCTGGGCGAGCTCTACATCGTCGAGGGCGACTCCGCCGGCGGCTCGGCCAAGCAGGGCCGCGACCGTCGCTACCAGGCGATCCTGCCGCTGCGCGGCAAGCTGATCAACACGGAGAAGGCCCGCTCGACAAGGTGCTCGCCAACGAGGAAATCCGCACCCTGATCACCGCCATCGGCACCGGCATCGGCGACCGACGAGGGCGAGGGCGCGTTCAACGCGGACAAGGCCCGCTACCACAAGGTCATCATCATGACCGACGCCGACGTCGACGGCTCGCACATCCGCACGCTGCTGCTCACGTTCCTCTACCGCCAGATGCGCGGGCTGCTCGACCGCGGGCTACGTCTACATCGCCCAGCCGCCGCTCTACAGGATCAAGCGCAAGAAGCGCGAGCAGTACATCGACAACGACGAGCAGCTGAACCGGATCCTGCTCGAGCTCGGCTCGGAGGACGTCGTGCTCACCCGGATCGCCGACCAGCACGTCGTTCGATCCGCCCGCAGATCGACAAGATCGTCGAGGCGCTCGCCGCGCTCGAGAAGCTGGGCGCCGGCGTCACCCGCTACGGCGCCGCGCCTCGCCGAGTACCTCGACCAGCCACGATCCCGGCGACGCACGCGCTGCCCCGCTACGTCGCGCGGATCCGCGAAGGCAACAAGGAGACCCACGAGTTCCTCCGCGACGAGGCGGCCCGCGCCGCGTTTCGTCCAGGAGCACGGGCTCGACGCCGACCTGTTCGAACAGCCGGACAACGCCACCCCGGCCGGTCGGCGTGGAGAGCCGCGGCGGCCCGCCGGCCCGACCAAGCGCATCACCCTCCACGAGATTTTCGAAAGCACCGAGATGGCGAAGCTGCTCAAGGCGGTCGCCGACGATCGGCCTCGAAATCAACCGCTTCAGCGCCACCGACGAGCCGCGCTATCTCGTCACTGAAAACGCCGGGCAGAAGAGCGAGACCAAGATCGAGCTCCGCTCGCCGCTGGACATCGTCACCCAGATCCGCGCCAACGGCCGCAAGGGCCTGTCGATCCAGCGCTACAAGGGCCTCGGTGAAATGAACCCGAAGCAGCTCTTCGAGACGACGATGGACCCGGAGAAGCGCCGGCTGCTCAAGGTGTCGGTCAACGACGCCGCCAAGGCCGATTCGCTCTTCACCCTCCTGATGGGCGACGAGGTCCCTCCGCGCCGCCAGTTCATCGAGGACAACGCCCTCAACGTGCAGTACCTCGACGTCTGACGATCGAAGTACGCGAGTAGTGAGTAGCGAGTAGCGCAGCATGGCTGAGAAAAGTCACCAATCCCGCCGGGATCGCCGGCGTCTGGCAGAAAGCGCACGCGTTAATGCTTGCGATTTACCGGCTCACCGCAGGCGCTTCCCAGCCACGATCGGCTCGCACGCGCCTACGAAATGTCGTCGTCGCTGATCGGACTAGCGTTTCTGTCCGGTTTCGTCGATTGGATGCGTAAGCGAAGGACCTCCGAAAACTCGGTTTCGTGCTATATCGCTCAGGGCTGATCCGCATCGACGCAGTCTACCGACGCGTCTGATCGTCAACGCCAACTCCTGACTGAAACGCAAGCCTCGACACCGTCCTGCCGGTCCACCGGTCCAAGTCGCCACCACCTGAAACTCCTCGAGGCGCGCAGGGACTGCTGATCAAGTTCAAGTGCCTCTGGCGAGACGTCTCCACGCGCTGTTCTCGAATCCAACCTTAGCGTCTTCGCGCCTTCGCGTTTAACACTCACTTCCGCCTACTCGCTCTCACTACTTTCTCCTCTCACTTTCCGTGTATACCGCCTCCGAAAAACTCTCCTCGGCCAACATCACCGACATCATGCAGACGGCCTACATCGACTACTCGATGTCGGTCATCATCTCGCGCGCCCTGCCGGACGCCCGCGACGGCCTCAAGCCCGTCCAGCGCCGGATCCTCTACGCCATGCTGCGCGAGGGGCTGCTGCACAACCGCTCCTACGACAAGTGCGCGGGCGTGGTCGGCGAGGTGCTGAAGAACTACCACCCCCACGGCGACTCGTCGGTCTACGACACGCTCGTGCGCCTGGCGCAGACCTGGGTCATGCGCTACCCGCTGATCGACCCGCAGGGCAACTTCGGCTCGGTCGACGGCGACCCGCCCGCCGCCTACCGCTACACCGAGTGCCGCCTCGCCGAGGTCGCCGAGGAACTGCTGCAAGGACATCGAGGAGGAGACGGTCGACTTCGCCCCCAACTACAAGGAGTCGACGACCGAGCCGACCGTCCTGCCCGTCGGCCCTGCCGAACCTGCTGATGAACGGCTCGACCGGCATCGCCGTCGGCATGACGACGAACATCCCGCCGCACAATCTCGACGAGATCATCGACGCGGCCTGCGCCGTCATCGACAACCCGCGCGATCTCGGTCGACGAGCTCTGCGACGATCGTCCAGGGGCCCGGATTTCCCCACCGGCGGCGTCATCTCCGGCCGCGAGGGCATCCTCAGCTACCTGAAGACCGGCAAGGGCATCGTGCGCATCCGCGGCAAGGCCCACACCGAGGAGATGAAGGGCGGGATGGAGCAGATCGTCATCACCGAGATCCCGTACAACGTGAACCGCGCCAACCTCGTCACCCGGATCGCCGAGCTCGTCAGCGACAAGCTGATCGACGGCATCCGCGACCTCCGCGACGAGTCCGACGAGAACACCCGCATCGTCATCGAGCTCAAGCGCGGCGAGCAGGCGAAGGTCGTCATCAACCAGCTTTTCCAGAAGACGGCGCTCGAGTCGTCCTTCGGCGTCACCCTGCTCGCGCTCGACCGGAAGCGGCCGAAGCAGATGAACATCAAGGAACTCATCGAGTGCTACATCGAGCACCGCCGCGACGTCGTCACCCGCCGCACGCAGTTCCGCCTGCGCGCAGGCGGAGGACCGCGCGCACATCCTCGAGGGCTACATCATCGCCCTCGATAACCTCGACGACTTCGTCCGGATCATCCGCGCCTCGTCCAACCGCGAGGAGGCCAAGGTGAAGTTGATGGCGAAGTATCCGCTGTCGGAGCGCCAGACCGACGCCATCCTCGAACTGCGGCTGTACCAGCTCACCGGCCTCGAGCGCGGCAAGATCGAGGCGGAATACCTCGAGCTGATGAAGCTCATCGAGGAACTGCGCGGGATCCTCGAGTCGGAGGCGAAGCTGCTCGCCCTGATCAAGAAGCGAGCTGCTCGAGATGAAGGCGAAATACACCTCGCCGCGCCGCACCGAGATCATCGCTGCCGCCGGCGAATTCCGGATGGAGGACGTCATCCCCAACGAGGGCTGCGTCATCACCGTCTCCCACCACGGTTTCATCAAGCGCACCCCCGTCGCCGACTACCGCTCGCAGAAGCGCGGCGGCAAGGGCGTCATCGGCGCCGAGACCTACGAGGAGGATTTCGTCGAGCACCTCTTCACCGCCTCGACCCACGACTACATCCTTTTCTTCACCAGCATCCGGCCAGTGCCATGCGAAGAAGGTCTACGACGTGCCCGAGGGCACCCGCGCCTCGAAGGGCAAGTCGGTCTCGTCGTTCCTGCGGCTGGCCGAGGGCGAGAAGATCGCGGCCATGCTCTGCGTGAAGGATTTCGCGGAGGACCGCTACCTCGTCATGGCGACGAAGAGCGGCGTCATGAAGAAGACCAGCCTGTCGGACTACACCAACGCCACCCGCGAGGGCGGGCTGCATCGGGATCAAGCTCGAGCGAGGGCGACGCGCTCGTCGGCTGCGTCCTCACGACCGGCCAGCAACGAGATCATCCTCGTCTCGCCACAAGGGCCAGGCCGTGCGGTTCCGCGAACGCGACCGGAAAGCGGCGATGACTCTTCCGCGACCAGGGCCGCGCCACCGGCGGCGTCACCGGCATGCGCTTCAAGCTCGACGAGCGACTATCGTCGAAGGCGATCGAGGTCGTGCGACCCCCAGGCGCAGCTGCTCGTGGCCCGCGAGGCCGGCATCGGCAAGCGCACCCCGTTCGAGGACTACCGCCTGATCAACCGCGGCGGCATCGGCGTCATGGGCGATCGACCTGCCGGAGGACGGTCCGATCGACGCTCGCCGGCGCGCTGAGCGTTCGCGACAACGACGAGATCATGCTCCTGACGGCGAAGGGCCAGAGCATCCGCTGCCCGGTGAAGGACATCCGCGAGACCGGATCGCGGCGCCAAGGGCGTCCGGCTCGTTTCGCTCGAGCCGGGCGACAAGCTCCTCGGCATCGCCCGGATCGTCGAGCCCGAGATCCCCGAGGAGCCACCGGCAGTCTGACCGCGATTCAGCGTTCGGGCCGCGACGCCCCGACGCGGTTCGTCATTCCGATGGACCCCCGACGCCCCCGTCGCCGTCCGTCATTCCGATGGAGCCGCGACGCCCCCGTCGCGGTCCGTCATTCCTTGGAGCCGCGACGCCCTCGTCGCGGTCTTCACCTCGCGCCGGTGCTCTTCGCCCACACTCCGCCACCACAGCCCGCCGCATTCGCGCTGCTCCGCTGTGCCGTCCGGACCTCTGGTCGCGATTGTGATCGCCAGCCCCAACCTGCACGCTCGCCGACGCAAACATCGGACCCATGAAAATTCCCGGACTGCGCAGCGACTACGAACAGGTGGGCGGCATCGTCTTCTTCGGGCGGATGCTCGACAAAATCAGGCTGCAGGCGGCGGGGCGGTTGCCGTCGGGCTACTTCACTGGCGCGGCGAGCCGCACGCATTTCGACGCGCGGTGCACCCGGTTTCTGCGCATCGACTACGACCGGCTGGTCGCGCGGGTGCTTCAGGGCGGATCGGACGAGGAAATTCTGGAATGGTGCTTCGCCAACGGCCACCGGCCGGACCCCGACGAGATCGAGGTCTGGAACGGCTTCATGACGAAGCGCGGCTGGCGCGACGCCGGCAGCGAAGAGTTCGCGCAGGCAAAACGCGACCGCGGCTTCGGCGCCCGCGACGACATCCAGACCTGGTTCGATCTGCACCGCGCCGAGGAATCCTGAACTCGCGCCGCCGCCGCAACGGGGTCCCCGATTTTCGAGCAGCCCGTCGCGAACCGGCGGCGGACGTCGCCGCCCGTCACTGGAGCCGCGACGCCCCCGTCGCGGAGATCCGGGCACATCCGCGCAATCCGCTGCGGCAGCCCAAAACCCGCAACCCCTTCATTCACCTTCCCAGCGCCCGCAAAATCCGCCGGACTGTCCGCGCCTCCTGCTTCCTCGTCAGTGCATGTTCCCAGATCCGAACCACGCCGGCCCGGTTCAAATCTCCGTGAGCCCGCATCGTCGGAAATACTCGGCCGTCGCATCGTATTGCTCCGATGGCTGAGTCTCGTCTGCTCCGTCGGCAGTGGGGACCCAAATGATCAACCCTTCACGTGCTCGTGTCAGCAGAACCCGGTACGTGTTCAGCAAGTACCGACGATTTCGCTCTGTTCGCACTGAAGTCCATCGGGCTCCGCTGAAGTTCTGAAACCGCCAGCTCCCTCCAGTGGTGGACATACCTAGATCGCCGCCCCAACAGAGACCGACCCAATCGAGTTCCAGCCCCTGGCACTCGAATTCCGACGCTGCGATTTCGAGTTGATTCGATGATCTCACGTCCGTTGGCGGCGCCAAATACCAGTGGACGTACATGTCCCGGTTCCCTTGGCGAAATCCTGTTGAGACTTCGATCCAAATGCCCGCAAACGGACCGCACTCGAACTCGCCACCAACCCACAACGTCGCAGGCCTCGGGCGTGAATGCGCAGCCAGCCCCGAGCTCGTTCGAGCGAGCGGGTGAACGCGATCGGAAACTCTTGGATCTGCGCCGTGACTTTCGTGGCAGCAACGGAATCACCACGCAGCAAGGCTTCCACCCATTCAGCCACGCGCACCGCTCGGAACGAGCGAAGATTCACGGCAAGATGTAGAGCCGGCTCACGCTGGGCGCGGTTCGAATCAGGGATGTCGTCGGCAAATAGCTTCTGACCAGAGAGGCTCAAGTCACCATCGAGAGCCTGGGGCGACGCAGAGCACGTCCCAGTGCGGAAACTTGTCGTGCAGCGCCCGTCCCCATTCCGACAGACCCGCCTCTCCATTGTGTATCTCCTGGCCTCCACCAACGAGTGCCACAACGACGGCCCAATCGGGATGGCGGTCCATGATTCCCAGCATGCTCTCTGGTTGAGAAATCGAATTCCCCGTTTTCTTCCCGTTCTGGACCGAATCCCAAGCTCGCTGAGCTTCATCGAAAACCACGACGTGTTCCGTCGCCGGCAAATTCGGCCGTCCCGCGGCTTCCCGATAGAACGCGTTCACGTTTTGGACGAGTGCTCCCGAGGTCCGCCCGATTCCAGGATCTCCGGTCTTCCGGCAGGCGTATCGCGAGATCGCGGCGGTCACGATCTTCACGAGTGGGTAGTTGCCCGAAAGAAAAACGGGCGCGGCGCGTCCATCCTGCCGGAAGCGCCGGCGAGTGAACCAGATTCAGTCCCGCCAGCGTCTTCCCGGCGCCGGGGACACCCGTCACAAAGCAAGTGATCTTCCGATGATTTGCCTGTGCAGACTCCCAGCATGAAAGTCGCGCAGATCGAGCGCGTAGTCTTCCGCCTGTTGCTGCGCTTGGCGAATCGCGCCTCTTTGGTCCGACTTGAACTCGAGCACCACGACGACCGCTCCAGCGAGGATCACCGCATCGACGCGTTTGTGTCGGCGAGGGATCGGGAATTCCAACAACAGCGCCCATCCGGCACTGGCAGGCCTCGTGGCAATAACTGCTGCCGCTGTCGCGCGGAGAGCCTGCAGTTCGTTCAACCATGCCTTGGTCTGCCTGTGCTTCAGTTCATAGAAACCGTCCGAACTGCTGGCCTCGGTCAGGATGCCCAAGATCCGCTGGGGATCGCCGGTCACGAATTCCGCAAGAGAAGTCCGGTAGTACGCTGGCACAGCTACCCCTCGATCCCGAGTAGCCAGCCGACTGAAACGCGCAGGGCTTGCGCCAGCGCCCGGACTTCAAAGTCCGAAACGTAGCGGCGTCCACTTTCTATCTTGGCGATTCCTGCACGGTCGATCGCGACGCCCCTGGATGCCAGCCTGCCCGACAAAGCGTCCTGCGAAAGCTTGGGCTTGAAGCGAAAACGCGCGCTCCTGACCTTGGGTCCAACAAGGTTGTTGTTCTTTTTTGGAACAGCCACCCGGCAACCCTACCAGGTCAGGAAGTGATCAGCGTTCTAATCTGGCACACTGCAGCCCCGACCTTCTTCCCCTCGGCAATGCACGCATGGCCGAATCGCAGCGGACGCGCTGCGGCGTGATGTCGAAGTGAATCCATCAACGCTCGCGGCCGCGCGGCCGACCACTACCCGCTATTCTTTCGACCCGAACAATTGGCCGCTCTCCGTCGAGATATTGCCATCGGGCCAGACCAACACCGGAAGGATGAAATCCCCTGTTGTAATCGCATCCTCAAACGTACGATCGCCAGCGAGAAAATCTCGTAGTTGCCCGATCAGCAACTCCGCGACCTCGCGCTGCGCTTCGGCTTCAGTTTCGTAGGTCACAGGCCGTCCGCTTTCGTCGCGCCACGCCGGAACCATACCTTCAACGACCGTATTGCAGAAGATGGCGAACGCTGGCCGGTATCTCGTGTTCGCGTGGTACATGTAACCGCAGCCCACGAGTCGACGACCTCGCCAACGGGTGGTTGCGATCCTACAGCGCAGCGGAGTCCAGCACCACGGACTATGAGTATCATTTCGCGTTGACGGACACATTCCGCAACGCGATCGAGTCCGCCCGGCCGATCAAGGGCCGACGCCAACTCGCGCCCCCGGTGCAACCCGACACCGGGCGGTCAGCTCGATGCGAGGCGCGAGCGAGTGCGTGGCTCACCGGACGCGTGGCAGATCTGCTCCGGCTTCTCCGTGCCTCTGCGTCTCTGTGGTTCAATGCCCTCGGACACATTCGGGAGGGCCAGCTGCGCGGCCGGTCCCGGACGGCTCTCTCCGAGATCGGGCCCCCACCACATGCGCTGCGGTGGCAGCGCAGGGGTTCATACCCGAGTGAATCCTCACCTTCCGGCCGGATCGGTTTTTGCGCCTTCTGCGCCTTTTGAGGCACATCCCGCTTGTGATGTAGCCGGGCTCCGTGAACCCGATGCATGCGTCCGAATCGGACCGGGGTCGGCGACCCCGGCTACATCCCAACCCGGCTTGGTGTAGCCGGGCTCCGTGAACCCGATGCATGCGTCCGAATCGGACCGGGGTCGGCGACCCCGGCTACATCCCAACCCGGCTTGGTGTAGCCGGGCTCGGTGAGCCCGGCCATGGAGGAAAACCAATCCCAACCGGCCCGCCCGGAGATCGGGCCTCGATGTGCACCTAAACCCGCGGCGGCCCCGGCGGAGCCGGGGCCGGGCCGCCTCACATGTGTTCCTCGTAGGTGATGTCGATCTTGGCGAGGAACGCCTTCTTCTTGGCGGCACCCTGGAAGCGGATGCTGTTCGTGAGCTCGTCGTAGACGTAGCCGTTCTGCGGATCGGGGGCCACCGCGTGCCCGTCGACCAGCACGCGGAAGCTCTTTTTGTAGAGGGTCGCGCCGGGCGTCACCGGGTCGAGCGCCACCGCCACCGTGTCCGCAATCCGGTCGCCAAGCGCGGCCAGCGGCTTGGAGAAATCACTTTCGATGTTCAGCACCGTGCCGCCCGTGAGCTCCGCCGCGCGCCGGTGCGACACGTTGTTCGGCGACACCACCGCGTCGATCTCGAGCTTTCCGCGCTTGTTGCCCTTGGCGATGATGAAGGGACGCAGCACCCAGTAGTTGATGTAGCCGTCGAGCGTCTGCCGTTTCCTGGGGTTGCGCGCGTTGTATTCCTTCAGCAGGTCGGGCAGTTTTCCGTTTTCGATCCACTCGGCCTTGGGCGGTCCGTCCCGCTGCTCCTTCCACACGGCCATGCGCGTCTCCTCCTCGTCCATGAAGAAGACCACGATCGTGGTGGCGTCGGGCCGCAGGAACGCGTGCTGCTTGTTGTAATAGCCCGCGACGAAATTGTACACGGAGGTGAACGCCGTGCGGTTGCTGTCGCCGTTCGTGCCCACCTTCACCAGTTCGGCGAAGATGCTGTCCGGCGTGCTGGGGGTCACCCAGGGCTGGTCCATCTCCGGGAGCGTCACGAGCATGCCATTGCTGGCGACGCGCTTGGTCGTCTGCCTCGGCCGTCCATGGCGGTCGAGCACCGGATTGCCCGCGCGGTCGAGTTCCACGGAGCGGACCTCCTTGAAAAAGGGTTGATCGTCGGGGCGGCGGTCCGGATCCGCATCCACGAAATCGGTCGTGAGCACTCCGATCCGGTAGTCGAGATCGTGGGCGCGGAAGAGCTGCCGAAAGCGACTCAGGTTGGCCGCGATGCGGCTCTGATGCGCGGCCATGGAGGGCGAATTGTTGATCACGAACACGAGGTCGACCTCGCGGCTACGGGAGCGGTCAACCGCCACGTGCTTCATGATCCGGATCGGCACAACGCTGACCGAAACGACATTCTCCATGCCGAGCTGCGGGTTGGCTTCGTCGACCGTATAGTACTTGAACTGGTCGTCGCCGATGTATCCCGGGTTGGGCGCATAGGTGAGCAGCCCGGTGGCGCGATCGAGCCTGGCCGTGCCGTTCTGCGGTTTCGCCTTTTCGTCCAGCACGTAGGCGACCTTCGGGGTGGCAATCGCGGCGCGGTCGCCCGCCGACATGAAGTCTTCATGGCTCGGGACCTTCTGCGTGACCGGCATGTTTGGTCGCGTCGTGAGCGAGACTCCCTGAACATTCAGGAAGTGCTCGCGGCTGGCGCTGACCTCGAGTTTCTGCAGCACGACCGGCGGAGGCGGCTTCACCGTGATCACGACCGAGTTCTCGAACACGAGCCCGGACGTTTCGTTGCGCACGCTGTAGCTGAAGGAATCCTCGCCCTCGTAATCCGACTTCGCCCGGTACGCGAAATAGCCGAGGCGCGACGTCTTGTTCTTGAAAAAATCCGCCTCGTCGCCGCCTCCCGAGAGCCCCACGCGGCCGTGCCGCGGCTCCTCCGTGATGGTGTAGACCAGATCGTTGCGCGTATCGGGACTGAGAATCTCATCCGCGACGACGAGCTGCCCCGGCACCCCCCCGCCGTCGGCTTCGAACTGCATCGGTGTCTTCGAAATGATGGTATTCGCGTCGGCGGCCGCCGCGGTCGCCGAGGGCTTCGCGGTCGCAGCATCGCCCGCGGGTGCGGGTGTTCCGGCGGCGAAGGCCGGCACCATCGCGAGTGCAAACAGGAGGCACGGGACGTGCAACCACGCGCGGGCATTGGTTTCCAGGCTCATAGGGATGAAGGCGATGCGGCGCATATGTTCTGATGCGTCACGCCAGCCATGGCCGAGTTCCGCCAACTTGGCGATGCCGGTCGTCAACAGAATGCAAAACCGCCCGTCGTTCAAAGACGTGGCGATCAACTCCCCAACACGAGGCCGAGGAGCACCGCGACGAGGGCGTCGCGGCTCCATCGGACGGCCTACCACAAAACCGCTCTCGCGTAGGCTGCGAGCTCGCTCGCGCCGGATCGTCTGCCCGTCGCGGACCCGCCGCCTGCAAGCGCCTACGGGACGAATTGCGCCCGCACGACGTTCGCGTAGGCTGCGAGCTCGCTCGCGCCCATCGTGCTCGTTCGTGAAATTTCCGGACTACCGCGCGACCGGTCGCGTGGGTTTCGTGGTCGTGGCTGAGATGGAGGTCGGCGCTGTCGCCGTCGCGCCCAGCGCGGCAGCCGCGGTTTGCCCGCGCCGCTCCCGCGCGTCCACGGTGAGGTCGTTGTCCTTCGTCTCGGGCAGCGCGATCCAGCCGACGATCAGCGTCATCGCGGCCACGGCGATCGGATACCAGAGCCCCGCGTAGATGTCGCCGGTGAAGACGACGATGCTCGCCGCGATCAGCGGGAGAAAGCCCCCGAACCAGCCGTTGCCGATGTGATAGGGCAGCGACATCGAGGTGTACCGGATGCTGGTGGGGAAGAGCTCGACCAGAAACGCCGCGATCGGCCCGTACACCATCGTCACGTACAGCACCAGGATCGTCAGCAGCACGATCAGCACCGGCCGGTTCATCCGGGCCGGGTCCGCCGAACTCGGGTACCCGGCGGGCGCGAGCGCCTGCTCGAACTTCTTCGCGTCGAAGCCGGTCGCCATGTCGCGACCACCGATGTCGAGCACCAGCGGCGCGTCCGGCCGGCTCGGCGCGAGCGTGAACGGGATCGCCCGCGCGTTGAGCCAGGCCCGCGCCCGGTCCGTATCCGTCGCGTGCCGGCCGACGCCGACGATCTTCCCCGCGGCATCGACCATCGCCGCCACCATCAGCTCGGCCCCGTTGCGGTACTCGGTCGAATGCAGGATCACCGGCGAGCGCTCCATCGCCTCGGCCAGCGCCGGGTTCGCCGCCCGCGTCAGTCCGCGAAAGATCGGCATGTAGGTGAACACGGCGAGCGCGCAGCCAAGCAGCATGATCCGCTTGCGCCCGATCCGGTCCGAGAGCCGGCCAAACACGATGAAGAACGGCGTCCCGATCAGGAGCGCGACCGCGATCAGCACATAGCCGTTGATGAAGTCGACCTTCAGCGTGCTCGTCAGGAAGTAGAGCGCGTAAAACTGCCCGCAGTACCAAACCACGCCCTGCCCGGCCGTCGCGCCGAACAGCGCCAGCAGCACGAGATGGCTGTTGTCCCAGCGGGCGAAGCTTTCGGTCAGCGGCGCCTTCGAGGTTTTCCCCTGCGCCTTCATCTCGGCAAAGATCGGCGATTCGCGCAGCTTCAGCCGGATGTAGACCGAAACCGCCAGCAGGATGACCGAGACGAGAAAAGGAATCCGCCAGCCCCACACCTCGAACGCGGTCGGGCCGGCGGGATGTGCGGGATCGTTCGGGTGATTCAGCCAGATCCGCAGCGGCGCGATGACCAGCAGCGAGAGGAAGAGCCCGAGCGTCGCCGTCGTCTGGATCCAGCTCGTGTAGTATCCGCGCTTGCCGGGCGGCGCGTGCTCCGCGACGTACGTGGCCGCCCCGCCATACTCACCGCCGAGCGCGAGCCCCTGCGCCAGCCGCAACAGCACCAGCAGGACCGGCGCGAGAAACCCGATCGACGCGTACGTCGGCAGCAGTCCGACGAGCGCCGTCGAGAGACCCATCACGATGATCGTGACGAGGAAGGTGTACTTGCGGCCGACCAGGTCGCCGATCCGGCCAAAGACCAGCGCCCCGAACGGCCGCACGGAAAACCCAACCCCGAACAGCGCCAGGCTGGAGAGAAAGCCCGCAGTGTCGTTGCCCGCCGGGAAAAACAGTTTGCCGAAAAACGCCGCGAGCGTGCCATAGATGTAGAAATCGTACCACTCGAACACGGTGCCGAGCGACGACGCAAAAATCACCAGCTTGTGGCGGCGGTCGAGAGCCGCCGATTCAGGGGAGTCGGACATGGAGGGGAAACCGGCGGGGGCCGGATTGGGGTGTGGCGCCGGGCACTGAATATGCCTCCGCGAATTCCGCAAGCGGGCGGGCTTTTGCGGTGCAGCAAGCTGGCCGATGTTCGAGCCGGCGTCGCCGCCGGGCTGGAATGACGGTGGTTACCCGAGGCCGATGAAGACCCGGGCTCGATCGCACCGCAGGGCGCAGGTCTGGCGGGGACCGACTTCCCGGGCGCAGACGCGGCTCTCCGCCGATGCCGGCAGGACCTGCGCCGAAGCGGCCGGTCCCCGCGAGCCCGGCTACCTCGCCGGTCTGGCGGAGCCGAGATCGCTCACTTCAGAAACGCCGGGATTTTTTCGCCGGCGATCGTGTGATCGAACGTCTCGCGGGCGTTCACCAACTCGAAGCTGCTGCCGCGCACCATGACCTCGGCCGGCAGGAGCCGCCCGTTGTACCGGTTGGCCATCGCGAAGCCGTAGGCCCCAGCGCTCATGAACGCGACCAGTTCGCCTTCGCCCAGCTCCTGGATCTGCCGGTCGTGCGCGAAGCAGTCGCTGCTCTCGCAAATCGGACCGACCACGTCCGCCACGAGCGCCCGGCGCGAGCTGTCGCGATGCACCGGCACGATCTCGTGATAGCTGTCGTACATCGCCGGCCGGATGAGGTCGTTCATCGCCGCGTCGACGATCAGGAAATTCTTTTGCGCTCCGCGCTTCAGGTGCTCGACCCGCGCGAGCAGCACGCCGGCGTTGGCCACCATGAACCGGCCGTGCTCGAGCAGGATGCGCAGCCCGAGCGGTGCCAGCAGCGGCGTCAGCGCCGCGCCGTACGTCTCCGGGGTGATCGGCCGCTGCTCCGCCGGCTGGGCGTCCCACCACGCCTGCTGCCCGCTGGCCAGTGCGTCGCGATACGTCACGCCCATGCCGCCGCCGAGGGAAAAATAGGAGATGCCGAAGTTCGCCTTCAGCTCGGCGACGAACGGCGCCAGCTTCCGCACCGCCTCGACGAACGGTGCGACCGAGGTGAGCTGCGAACCGATGTGCATCTGCACGCCGCGGATCTCGATGTTCTTCAGCTTGGCGGCCGCCTCGTACGCCGCGGTCGCCTGCCGCAGCGGAATGCCGAACTTGTTGTCGCTCTTGCCGGTGGTGATCTTGGCGTGCGTCTGCGCGTCGACGTCGGGATTCACGCGCACCGCGATCGGCGCCTTCACGCCGAGCGTGCCCGCCACGTGATTGATCCGGGCCAGCTCCGGCTCGCTCTCGACGTGCAGGGCGTGAATGCCCTGCTCGAGCGCCAGCCGGATCTCCGCCTCCGTCTTGCCGACGCCGGCGAACACGCTCTGGCGCACGTTCGCCCCGGCGGCGAGCGCCCGCCGGATCTCCCCGCCGCTCACCAGATCGAAACCGGCGCCGAGATTCGAGAGCAGCCGCAGCAGCGCGAGATTCGAGTTGGCCTTCATCGCGTAGCAGATCCCGACGTCGAGCCCGGACAGGCTGCGCTTCAGACGCTCGTAGTTGTCGGTGATCGTCCCGGCGCTGTAGACGTAGGTGGGAGTGCCATACAGCCGCGCCACGGCGGCCAGGTCGACGGACTCGCACTGCAGATCGTGGCCGGAATAGCGGAATTGATGCATGGGATGGGCCGGGAAAAACCCGTGAAAGATCGAGGTTAGGCGCTTTGCCCTTGCAAGAACGATTTCAAAAAACGCAGGTTGTGCCGATCACTTACCTTCCGTGCTGCGCTGGCTCCTAAACATCTGTCACCGTCCTGCGATCCGCTTCGGGCTCGCGCGGGATCCCAGCAGCCGGTTTCGGAACGGCCACTTCGCGAGCTTCCTCGCCGAGAGCAACGGTCGTCGCGGCGATCCCGACCGGCACGACGCCATGCTGCGCGGCCGCAAGATCGTCCGCCAGGCCCTCGTCGTGCTCCTCGCCGGCGGAGCCGCCTGGGTGCTGGTAGAAAGCGCCCGCGCCATCTCGGTGTTCTGAGGAAACCGCGGCGCGGTTTCCTGGGACACGAGGGCAGACCGCGGTCGCGATCGCGCGGTCTCGTGTAGATGCGGCTTTACGCCGCGATCGATTATCGCCGGCCGATCGAATCGCGGGACAAACGCGCTCCTGCACTCGATCGCGGTCTTCCCAATCGTGGCCTTTGACTCCGGTCGGTTGCGTGTCTGGCTGCAGCAGCCGGCGCCCCGTGCCGAGCCTTGCAGTTTCACGATCAACTGCCATCGGTGGGGGCGCCCCATGAAAGTGCCCTCCTGCTTCCTGCTTGGCCTCGCTCTTTTTTCCGCCGTGCTCGCCGGATGCTCCGGCCCGTCGATCGGTGGCATGAGCATTTCCATCGTCGGTATGAAGCCCACCGATCCGGCCCAGCTGGGCGACCACCTGACGCTCACGCTTCGGTTCATCAACGAGAACGTCATCGCCTACGGATTTTCGCGCGCCCAGCACCGGCTGTCGCTGAACGGCCAGTACGTGGGCACCGCGACCAGCACCCAGGCGCTCGGGATTCCGCCGACGGAGGCCGCCACCCAGGACGTCACGGTCAAGCTCGAGAACGTCGCGGCGGTCCGGGACGCACTCGCCACCCGCGCGACGAAGCCCATCACCTACCGGCTCGAATCGGTCCTGTTTCAGACCATCGACGAGGACCATTACGAGAACAAGGTCGTCGCGTCGGGCGTGCTGGACCTGAGCGGCGCCGCCACGGCAAAAGCGCCGTAGTCCTGCCGCCTCGCGTTCGGGCGCAGCCAGGTTCGGCGGGACCAAACGCGGGCACCTGCTCGCAGGCGATGCATCCGATCGACGTAGGAGCCTGCTTGCAGGCGATCGCGACTCTCGCGAGCAAGCTCGCTCCTGCATAAGGCCGATCCGAATGTCGGGGATCGATCGAATGTCCGAGACCGATCGAATGTCGGGGATCGCGATCGGATTGTGGGAGCGGCTTTATGCCGCGATCCGAACAGCCAGCGACATTCCATCGCCGCGTAAAGCCGCTCCCGCCGCCGATCCCCCTGGAAAGAAAGCGGCCCCCGCTCGGGGACCGCTGCCGCTCCGGTTGGTCGAAGTGCCGGCGGGCGATGCAGGGACCGCTTCCAGTGCCGGCCGGCGGTAATCAGGCCGCCAGCCGAAGCCGGGAGGCGGGCGCGGGCGCGATTGCCACCACCGGCGCGAGCTGCAGCCGCGAGCCCTTGCGGGTGTAGTCAGCCAGAAGCACGGTCGCGAGACCAGTGACGGAGAGCATGGACATCGCGAGTTCGAAGCTGATGGGAAGCACGAAGAACGCGGCGAGCGCGGCGAGGAGGGCGAGAGGAAGTGTTTTCATGAGGAAGGGGAAGTTGCCCCGAAAACACGGAATGCTCGGCGAAAGTTACAGAAAAGCCGCCGCGCGACCTCAGAGCCAGACTGCAGGAGCCTGCACGCAGCCGACCGTCGCGATCATCGCCTGCGAGCAGGCTCCTACGTCGGAACAATCGGTGCGCCCCGCGACGTCGAAGCCATCGCGCGCCAGCAGACGCCGGCTCACCGGACCGCTACATCCCACCACCGACCGACTGGCGCGCTACGCCCCGCCGCCGGACACCGCGGGCTCCGGCTTGAACGTGGCCTTCAGGCTCGCCGTCAGGTAGTCGCGGTTCATGCGCGCGATGAAATCGTGCGAGATCAGCTTCGGACACGCCGCGCTGCACTCGTATTGGTTGGTGCAGCTCCCGAAACCGAGTTCGTCCATCTTCGCCACCATCGCCAGCACCCGTTTCGAACGTTCGGCCTGCCCCTGCGGCAGCAGCCCGAGGTGCGACACCTTCGCGGCCACGAAGAGCATCGCGCTGGCGTTCTTGCACGCCGCCACGCAGGCGCCGCACTGGATACACGACGCGGCGTCCATCGCCAGGTCCGCGTCGACCTTCGGAATCGGAATCGCGTTGGCGTCCGGCGCCGCGCCCGTGCGGATGCTGATGAACCCGCCCGCCTCCTGGATCCGGTCGAACGCGCTGCGATCGACCACCAGGTCCTTGATCAGCGGAAACGCCTTCGCCCGAAACGGCTCGACCACGATCAGGTCGCCGTCCTTGAAGCTGCGCATGTACGTCTGGCAGGTGGCGATGCCTTCGCCCGGACCGTGCGGCTTGCCGTTGATCGTCAGCGAGCATGTGCCGCAGATGCCTTCGCGGCAGTCGTGGGCGAACGCGATCGGCTCCTCGCCCTTCAGCGTCAGCTCGTCGTTCACCACGTCGAGCATCTCGAGGAACGACATGTTCGGGTTCAGGTTCTTCGCCGGGTAATCGACGAACCCGCCCGGCGCATTGCGACTGGGCTGGCGCCAGACGCGCACCGTCACGCTGATGGTTTTCTGGGTGTTTGCTGCGACCATGATGGGAAGGACTGAAGGGCTGAAGGTTCGGGGCGGCTGCGCGGGTTGGGGGCGCACCGGCGCCGCCCGCGGGCGGATCATTTGTAGCTGCGGACGCTCGGTTTCACGAATTCGAAGTTGAGCGGTTCGGTGTTGCGCAGGGGGGCCTTGGCCGTCGCCCTGGTACTCCCACGCGGCCACGTGCGCGAACTTCTCGTCGTCGCGTTTGCACTCGCCGTCGGGATATTGGTATTCCTCGCGGAAATGGCTGCCGCAGCTCTCCTCGCGGGTGAGCGCGTCGAGGCACAGCAGCTCGCCCAGCTCGAAGAAGTCGGCCACGCGGCCGGCCATTTCCAGCGACTGGTTGAGCGTCTCCGCCGAGCCCGGAACCTTGACGCTGGCCCAGAACTCCTCGCGCAGCGCCGGGATCTCCCGCAGCGCCTTCTGCAGCGTCGCGGCGGTGCGGGCCATGCCGCAGCCGTCCCACATGATCCGGCCGAGCCGCTTGTGGAAATGCGCCACCGACTGCCGGCCGTTGATGCCCAGCAGCCGCTGCGTGAGGCCGTTGACGTTCGCCTCCGCGGCCCGGAACTCCGGCGCGTCCGGCGACGGCCGGGAACCGGGCTTCTGGGTCGCGAGGTAGTCGCCGACGGTGTAGGGCGCCACGAAATAGCCGTCGGCCAGCCCCTGCATCAGCGCCGAGGCGCCGAGGCGGTTCGCGCCGTGATCGGAGAAGTTCGCCTCGCCGAGCACGAACAGTCCGGGGACGTTCGACATCAGGTTGTAGTCCACCCACAGCCCGCCCATCGTGTAGTGCACGGCCGGGTAGATCCGCATCGGGACCTGGTAGGCGTTCTCGTTCGTGATCTCGTGATAGATGTCGAAGAGGTTGCCGTAGCGTTCGCGCACGCCGGACTCGCCGAGCCGCTTGATCGCGTCGGCGAAATCGAGGTACACGCCCAGCCCGCTCTCGCCCACCCCGCGACCCTCGTCGCACACCCGCTTGGCCGCCCGCGAGGCGATGTCGCGCGGCGCCGAGGTTCCCGAAACTCGGATACATCCGCTCGAGATAGTAGTCGCGGTCCGCCTCCGGGATGCTGTTCGGCGCCTTGAGGCGGTCCTCGGCCTTCTTCGGGACCCAGATCCGGCCGTCGTTGCGCAGCGACTCCGACATGAGCGTCAGCTTCGACTGGTAGTCGCCGGTCACCGGGATGCAGGTCGGGTGAATCTGCGTGAAGCACGGGTTGGCGAAGCAGGCGCCGCGCTTGTAGGCGCGCCAGATCGCCGTGGCGTTGGAGCTGCCGGGCGTAGGTCGAGAGGTTGAAGACGTTGCCGTAGCCGCCGGTCGCGAGGATGACCGCGTCCGCCGCATGCCGCGAGATTTCGCCGGTGATGAGGTCGCGGACGATGATGCCCTTGGCCTGGCCGCCGATGACCACGAGATCGAGCATCTCGCTGTGGGTGTGCATCTCGACGCCGCCGTCGGCGATCATGCGGCGACAGCGCCGAGTAGGCGCCGAGCAGGAGCTGCTGGCCCGGTCTGGCCGCGGGCGTAGAAGGTGCGCGACACCTGGGCGCCGCCGAAGGAGCGGTTGGCGAGCAGGCCGCCGTACTCGCGCGCGAACGGCACGCCCTGCGCGACGCACTGGTCGATGATGTTGACCGATACCTCGGCGAGCCGGTGGACGTTGGCCTCGCGCGAGCGGTAGTCGCCGCCCTTGATCGTGTCGTAGAACAGCCGGTACACGCTGTCGCCGTCGTTCTGGTAGTTCTTGGCGGCGTTGATGCCGCCCTGCGCGGCGATCGAGTGGGCGCGGCGCGGGCTGTCGTGGAAGACGAAGCACTTCACCCGGTAACCCAGCTCGGCCAGCGTGGCCGCGGCGGAGGAGCCGGCGAGCCCGGCGCCGACCACGATCACCTCGTACTTCCGCTTGTTCGCGGGATTGACGAGCTTGATCTCCGTTTTGTGCTTGCGCCACTTGTCGGCGAGCGGTCCGGAAGGAATGCGGGATTCGAGTTTAGCCATGGCGCGGTGAAATTAGCGTTGAACGACGGCAACGGACTGGACGCCGGCCCGCGGCTGCAGCCGGCCCAGCAGGACGGCGCCGGGAATCGCCAGATTGCCGAGAAAGTAGAGCGTCGCGAACACGAGGCAGACCTTGCGCAGCGCGCCGGACCAGCGGCCGTTCCGCCAGCCGAGCGTCTGGAACATGCTGTCGGCCCCGTGCAGGAGGTGAAAGCTGAGCAGCCCGACCGCGACGATGTAGAACAGCGACACGAGCGGATTCTGAAAACCGAGGATCACCATCGACTGCACGTCGTGCACCTTCGTGCCCGCCGCGACCACGGGGAAGCCGGCGAGGTGGTAGTCGCTCGTCATCGTGTATTCCGGCAGGTTGGTCTTGAACGTGCTGGCCTGCGCGATGCCGATCGTGAAATGCGCGATGTGGTAGACGATGAACGCCGCGACCACGTACCCGGTCCAGCGCATCGTCCGCGACGCCAGCGTGGCCCGGATCGTATGCTTCACGCTGTACTTCACGTCACGGGCCTCGTGGTTCTCCAACGTGAGCACGGTGGCCGCCCAGATGTGGATGCCGACGGCCACGAGGAGCACGATGCGCACGGTCCACAGCAGCGGCCCCAGCGACTGGAGGAAATGGGCGTAGCCGTTGAGCTTGTCGGGCGCGGAGAACACCTGCAGGTTTCCGACGAGGTGGCCGATCACGAAGCCGATCAGGATCAGGCCCGTCACGGCCATGAGGAACTTGCGGCCAATGGTGGAGCGGAAGAGGTTCATCGCAATTAACGCCTTTGATAGTCCGCATGAGGCGGATCCGAACAACTTCGCCGTCGCGGCAGGTGATGTAAAGGGGTCCGGCCTGCAGCCGGAGCTTATTAGTCACCCTAAACTTTTCGAGAAGCGCACCCCGGCTAATTCACCGTCGGCCGAAAATGCGGTTGAGTATTCCCGCTAATCGTGACCCGGCGCGCAGCGCACGGCGGCCCGCCCGAGCCTCCCGCCGCGGATTTGCGGGACCGGCCTGAAACACGGAGTGGCGAAACCGCCGAGACGTGGAACCGCTACGACTTCCCGCCCGCCGGCAGCAGCGGTTTCAGCAGCGAGAACTTCCCGCTCGCGGCCGGCGCGATCACCCGGCGGCGAAACGCGCTCACCCGAACTCCGCGGCCCAGCGTCGCGGCGATCGCCGGCTCGAGATCCGCCGGCGCCACGGCTTCCGCGACGTAGTGAAAGTCCCAGCGCGTCTCGGTCGTCTGCACGAGCGAGTAGTGCCAGCAGGCGAATTCCCGCGGCAGCGCCGCATCGATGTCCCACGGCGAAACGAGCGAACCGTCGGGTCGCAAGTACAGGTTGCCCTCGCGACCGAGCAGCCGGTACCCCGTCGGCCGCTGCTGCACGATGTCGCCGGTGTGGTAGCGCAACAGCGGCATTGCCTCGCGATCCCTCGTCGTGACGTAGATCTGGTAGACATCCGACAGGCCGGGACGCCACGGAACGAGTTCCACGAACGCGTTCGCATCGATCACGCGCGAGTCGTCCTTGAACGCCTCCCCGACGAAGAGGTATCCCGCCTCGGTGGATCCGTACAAATCCACCTGCGGCGCCGGAAACGCCTCGGCGATGCGGGCGCCGTGCTGCGCGCTGGCCTTGCCGTAGGTGAGAATGACCGCGCGAATGCTCGGCACCTTCACCCCGCGTTTGCGCACGGCCCGGGCGAGTAGCGAGAGATAGACCGGCTCACCTTCCAGCACTTCCGGCTTGGTCGCCTGCAACTCGACCACGATCCGGTCCCACTCCGCCTCCGGAAAGGCAAACGGATCGCTCGACAGGTTCAGGTAAACCGTCCCTTCGAAATACCGGTTGGGAAACGGATGGTCCTCGTAGGGACAGAGATTGCTGGAGCACCCGACCGGAGCCAGGACGCATTTGCGGTACGGCCGCCCGACGAACTCGCGGAGGATCGGCGAGGCGAGGTAGGCGCGCGTCGTCTGGGCGTTCCACCACCCCTCCTCCATGATCACCGTCATCGGCGCCTGGGTGGTGCCGCCGGTGCTTTCGTACTCGAACCGCTTCGTCCGCAGCCCCCGCTCGATCTCCCCGTAGTTGGCGAAGAATGCCTGGTGGCCGCGGCGGACGATCTCGTTCTTGGAAAGCGCGGGAATGCCGCCATAGCACGACCACCGCAGCGGCTCCGGGTGCAACGGAAACCGTTGGGCATACAACGGGCTGCGGTCGTAGATCTTCCGGATCTCCCGCTCGAGCGGGGCCGGCACGTAATCGTCGGCGGCGAAACCGAGCGCCTCGGAGGCGTTCGCGAAAGTCGGGGGAGTCATTATCAGCGTTGTTCAGTAAGTCCGCGCCAACCGTGAAGTCAAACGACGGTCCCGGCCGCCAGCCATCGGTTTCAGGTGCGATCGCACCGGCCACCGCGAACGCAGGCGCCCCCGTGTTCAGCGTCTCCGGCGACGCGGACGGCCGCGTCGGCACGCCCACGCCACACATCTGACTGGAGGCGGCTGCCTCCCGCCATCAGCCGTGCCGGCTCGCACGCCAGACCGGCTCGAACAGCAGCAATGCGTTCAGCACGAGGCCGTGCGTGATGCCGCCATTGCGAGCGAGCGCGAAAGCCTCCTCGGCCGGAAGCAACGTGGTCTGAATTTCCTCGTCGGCATCCCAGGCGTGCGGATGGGTCATCACCGCCTGCTCGAGCACGATGAAATGGCAGCGGTTGTTCTGGATCGCCGGGTTCGGGTGGACGCTGCCGAGCAGCCGCGCCGGCGCGCCGGTGTAGCCGGTTTCCTCCTGCAGTTCCCGCACCCCCGCAGCCATCGGTTCCTCGCCCCGCTCCATCACCCCGCCCGGAATCTCGAGCGACAAGCCGTCGATGCCGAAGCGGAACTGACGAATGAGCACGATCCGCTGGTCCGGCGTGACCGCGATCACGTTCACCCAGTCGGGCGCGTCCAGCACGACGAAATCGCGCTCCGTCTGCCGCACCGGATGGCGGTAATGCAGGCTCCGGACGTCGAAGATCCGCGTATGGGTCTGGAGCGTGTTGCCGAGAAGCTCCCAACGGGACGGATTGGCGGAGGACGGGATCATAAAAAACCTCCCGGCCGCGAAGGCCGGGAGGTCAAAGGAAATCGGGTTGGGCGCCAGTTACTTCTTCGCCGGCAGCTTCACCTTCTGGCCGACCTTGAGCTTCGTCCAGTCGGTGTTCGGGTTCACCGCCATCAGATCGGAGAGCGAGACGCCGTTGGCGCGGGCGATCTTCGCACCCGTGTCGCCACCCTTGATCACATATTCACCCGGACCGGCGACCACCGGCTCGCCCTTGGAGCCCTTGGCCACCGCGCGGGATTTCTGCGATTCCTCCAGCTTGGTGAGCGACGCCTGGATCGTGCCCAGGCTGGCCGCGACCGTGTTGAAGGCGTCCTGCGTGCTGCGATTCAGCGACGTGATGTCGCGAGCCGCCTTGTCCGCCGCGGCGGAGGCCGAGCCCGCCTGGGACTCGATCGCATCGATCTTCGCCACCTTTTCCTCGTGAGCAGCGACAGTCTTTTGGAGGCTCGAAGTTTTGATCGCGGCGTAGCCGCCGATCAAGAGCGAGAGCACGCCAAGCACCACCCCGGCGACGGGCAGGATGCTGTTATTTTCGCGAGAAATGGTATCCATGGTTTGAGAGGTGAGTCGCGGCAGGACTAGCCGAACGAGCTCACGAGGCAAGCAGAGATTATTCACCGCCCGGGCGCTGGCGAGACTGGAATTATGGCTTTTACCAACAAATAGCGACGCTCCGCCACCCGGACCGAACGGTCGCCGCACGATGGAAAATGGCCGGTGGAACCAAACCGGCGAGGTGAGTCAATGGGATGGTGCACCAGTGGGCGCCCGGCGGCGGATCGAACAGTCCCGCGCGTAGCAGCCTGGAGGTTCCGCCGCAGTGGGAACGTACCCCGCGGATCCGAGTGAACACGGATCCCGCTGGGGACGCGACGCCCCCGTCGCGTTGCCGCCGCCCACCGCGACGGGGTGTCGCGGCTCCAGTCAAGCCCGCTCCATGCGTCACAGCATTGACACTACCTCTTCCTCGAGCGGCTTCCGGGCGCGGGCGGTCCTCCGGGCCAAAAAAAGAGCGGCACACGTCGCCGCGTGCCGCCGCTGAAGAGCAGGAGGACCAAAGGATTCAGCCGCCGGTCGTCTCGCCCCCATCACCTGCAGGACGATGCCAGTGATGTACGACGAGTCCGCATCCGACGCGAGAAACACGTAGGCCGGCGCCAGCTCCTCCGGCTGGGCGGGCCGGCCCATCGACGCAAAAGTCCTGGGGTCGGAATTTCTCATGACTGGCTCCGTCCGGTTGGAGGTGTTCGAGGGCTCGCCCGGGCGGCCAGCTCGTGGGCCGCCACCGGGACGTTATTGGATGGCGCGATGGTAGCGCCGCACGCCCGTCGGTTCCGCCGGAGCGGGCACCGGCGGTTCCTGACGGACTCATCGGGGCCGATCCCGAGCCGGAGCGGAAAGCGGCCGGCGGAGGCCGGCCGTCACCGCGCCACGGTTACCAGCCGAGTGCCTTCTGAAACAGTGGGCGGAGTTCGTCGGCGATCTGCGCGTGTTCACTCGCGAGCGGATGCCCGTTGCCCGGCAGCCCGGGATAATGCCGGACCGGCCCGAGGGCGATTCGCAGGTCGTTGATCCGAGCGAGCACGAGTTCGAGATCCGCCCGCAGCACCGTGCGTTTCGGCGGCTGGCCGGGGGCGTCCTGCAGGATCGGCGACTCGAGCAGGAAGATCCAGGCCCGTGGCGCGTCGCGGCGGATCTTCCGCAGGAACTCGACGTAGGCCGTGACGAATTCGGTCTGGTCCGGCACGCCGGAGCTGAAATCATTCGTGCCGAGGCCGATTCCGATCGCGTCCGGCACATACGCGGCGTGGTTCCACAGCACCGTGGGATCATCCGGCCGTGCGAGTTCGTAAAACTGTGGCGCATTCGCCGTCTCCCGCATCCCCTGCCAGTCGCGGATCACGCCGCGGCCGCCATAGGAGACGAGGTGGCATTCCGCCCCGAGCTGCCGGGCCAGGACGTAGCCGTAGCTCAGCCGTGCATCCGCGGCATTCGCATTGTGCGCCGTCCGGCCGTTCAACGGGTCGTCGGCGCGGTAGGCGGCGATCTCTCCCGACGTGACCGAGTCGCCGATGAACAGGAGCCGGCGGGGGCTGGGCGGCGGCGGATCGAGCAGCACCGTGCCGGGCCCGGCGGAAAATCCCAGGATGTCCACGGTGCCCTGCCAGCTTTCGGTTCGACGCACCACCTGGATCCGATGCTCTCCCGTCGGTGTGTCCGCGGCGAGCAACGGATAGGTGCCGCGGCCGGGTTTCGCGTGCAGCCGGACTGCGGGCTGGTTGTCGACGATCACGTCGAAGAACACTTCGTCGCTGCTGGCATCGGCAGTCATCAGCACCGCGGATCCGCGACAGCGGAGATGCAGGGTGACGCCCGGGAAGCCGAGTTCGAGCCGGCCTTCCGGTCCGATGGCCGCGCGGCCCTCGACCCGCACGCGCTGCAGACTCGCCGGCAGCTCGCCGGCTTTCGACTCCGCCTGCGCTGGCAGGCAGCAGATGAGGAAGAAGATTCCGGAGACGGCGGGTTTCATGATGTTCGCGAGCAGATCGCGGCAGGCGAACCGAGACAATCCTCGATCCGAGGCCCAGGGCCTCCGCCAGGGAGACGCTCGTCCTGCGCGGCTTCAGGAAGGATGGCCGCCCGTCCCCATTCTGTGGCGCAGACCCAGGATGGCCGCGCCATCCGAAGCCCAACGGGCGAAGGATGGTCGGGGCGACAGGATTCGAACCTGCGACCTCCTGGTCCCAAACCAGGCGCTCTACCAGGCTAAGCTACACCCCGAGACGCGGGAGAACCCGCTGATGACCAATCCGGCGTTCATCGGACGCACGTCAAGTGGCGGTGTCAACGTCCGGGTGTTCCCGCATCGACCCCGACTCCCCGAATCTTGACGGCGGCGACGCCGCGCACGCGGCTTATTTCCCCGGTACGGGGAGCGTGATCCCGGGCTGCGCCGGCTGGCCGGACGCGGGGGCCGCGGGCGACGGCGAGGCTTGCGCGCGCAACGCCATGGCCCGCTGCGCCCAGGGGCTCTCCGGCTCGATCTGAAGGATCATGTCGGAATAGGTCTTCACGTCATCGGGCCGGTTGTTCACGAACGCATTTGCGGCGAGATGGTACGCGGCCTCGGCGCGAAAAGAATTCGTCTCCTTCGGGTCCGCGGCAAAGGCCTTGAGCGCCGCTTCGCCCTCCGCCGAACGACCACTCTGCAGCTTCGAAATCGCCGCCCCCAGCCGCGCCCGGCTCGCCAGCGGCCCTTCCTTGAGAATCGCCGCTGCTTCCTCGTACGGCGCAATCGCGTCGGAGAAGCGGTTGGCGGCGTACGCCTCATCGCCGATCCGCAACCAGGCGGCGCCGGCCAGCGGGTGATGGGAGTGCTCCGAAGCGAAGGAGCGCAGTTGCGCGGGCGTCGTGGCCGCCTCATACGCGTGCTCGATCTCCTGTTCGCGCTGCGCCTGCAGGTATTCCCAGCCTCCCCGCGCGACGATCGCGAGCATGACCACAGCCAGAACGAAGGTCACGGTCCGGCTGTTCCGCTCCCAAAAAACCCGCAGGTGGTCGCCAAAATGCGCGTCCGCCCCGGTCGCGGGAACAGGATTCGGATTCTGGGCGTCGCCGGTGGGTTTCGACGCGGACGGAGTAGCGGGGGTGGCCATGACAAATGTGATCTAGTTCGTGAACCGGCGACCGAAACACATCGGGACGGCGGCGTAAAGGCGGGAGTTGGGCCGGCGCCAGGCCCGGCTGAACCGGGACGACCGGGCCGGCCCCGGCGGTCAGTCGAACACAACCGTCTTGTTCCCGTAGGCCAGGACGCGCGCGTCGAGATGCCATCGCACCGCCTGCGCCAGCACCCGCTTCTCGAGATCGCGTCCGAGCCGGATCAGGTCCTCGACGCCGTGGCGGTGCGTCACGCGCGTGACGTCCTGGTGGATGATCGGGCCCTCATCCAGTTCCGCGGTGGCGTAGTGCGCGGTCGCGCCGATGATCTTCACGCCGCGGGCATGCGCCTGGTGATAGGGCCGGCCGCCGGCGAACGCCGGCAGGAACGAGTGATGGATGTTGATCACGGGCCGGCCGAGCGCCTCGAGAAAATCCGCCGAGAGCACCTGCATGTAGCGCGCGAGCACGACGAGGTCGACCCGCAGCTCACGGATCAGCGCGAGCTGCCGGGCCTCCGCCGAAGCCTTGGTGCCGCCGGTCGTCGGCACGTGATGGAAGGGCAGCCCGTAGGTCCGCGCCGCCGCGGCCAGCTCCGTGTGGTTCGAAATGACCGCCACGAGATCGCCGGAGAACTCACCTGCCCGCCAGCGCAGGGCGAGATCGTGGAAGCAGTGATCCGCCTTCGAAACGAAAACCGCAACGCGCCCGCGTTCAGCCGACGAGCGCAACCGCGCCCCCATGCCCAACGAAGCCGCGAACGCCCGGAAGCCTTCGGCATCGGCCGAGACATCGGACCCCGCCGGCTCCCACTCGATGCGCTGGAAGAAAATCCCCGCCTCCATGTCGCGATGCTGATCCGCATGGAGAATGTTGCCGCCGCGCTCGAAGATCCAGCCGGCCACGCGCGCGACCAGTCCCGGCTGGTCTGGCCCGTGCAGGAGCGCGGTGAGGGTGGATGGAGCGGCGGGCATGGAACGGCCGAAGCTAGCGGACCGGTCGCCCTGTTGTCACGCCCGGGCTGAGACAGGCGGTGCCGCCGCTCCGTCGAACCACGAGACGCGTCGGTTCCTCGCCAGCGCCGCACGGAGGCGGCGCGGCTGACCTGCGCGACAGCGAACACGCCGCCCGTCAGGTTGCCGCGCGAGGAGACGCCACCCGCCACCGCCAGCCCGCCGCTGCCACCAGGGCGAGTGCGGCCGCTGGGCCGAGAATGGCGGACTCGGGCACCGGCGTCACCTGAACCGAGGTGATCACTCCGTCCCCGTACGCGGCCCAATGACTGCCCGGACCGAGGAGCGTCAGATCATGCGCGATGTCGAGCATGCCCACCGGTGGCGTGAACTGCGGGATCGAAAAGTCCGGCGCATAGTCGAGCGAGTGGCTCGAATTGTGGACGGAGACGAACCAGCTCGCTGCCGTCCACCCGCGGAGCAGATACCCCGACGAGGGGCCAAACGGTGCTCCCAGGTGCCTTTCGATGGTAAAGCTGGAGTCGTAGAGCTGAAACACCTGGCCGGCGATGTGGAAGCTCGCTGACACGGGCGAGTACGTCACCGTGCCCGGATCACCGGGATTCGGATCGGCCGGCTGGTCGAGGCGGAGCGAGAATGTCGTGGTGAGTTCACCCGAAATGAACGCGGGCACCTGCGACGGATTCAGGAGATTTTCCGGCGAACCCTGGGCGGTGATGGTGACCAGCTGGGCGGGGGCGCGAGCCACGAAGCCGACAAGCAGCACGCTCGCAAGCCAGGCGGGAAGGCGGAAGCGGGGCATGCGGTAAACTACCGCGGGGAGCACCCGGCCGCCATCGGGCCGAAGCCCGATGTGAGCGACCGGCGCCGCCGCCCGCCCGCCGGTACGCGAGACGCGCACGCCGGGACCGAGCCGGTTTCAGCGCCGCGTCACGTTGTCGCGGTATTGCTGAATTGGTTTCACTCCGAGCGGCATCCGCCGGAGCGATTCGATCCCGCCGACCGCCGCCTGCGCACCTGTGATCGTCGTCATGATGCAGACGTTGTGGGCATAGGCGGCGGCGCGAATCGCGTTCTCGTCGCGCCGTGGAATCATCCCGCTGGGCGTGTTGATGATGAGCTGGATCTGCCCGTTCTTGATCATGTCGATCGCGGTCGGGCGACCCTCGTTGATCTTGGCGAGGCGTTTCACGCGCGATGCCGTTTTCCGCCAGGACCTTCGCCGTGCCGCTGGTGGAGTAGATTACGAAACCGAGCGCCTCGAGCCGGCGGGCGAAATCGAGCGCCCGCGACTTGTCCGCGGTTTTGACCGACAGAAACACGTTTCCCTTCACCGGCAGGCCCGGCTTGGCCGCCGCCTGGGCCTTGGCGAAGGCCAGGCCGAGATCCTCGTCCAGCCCCATCACCTCGCCGGTCGAGCGCATTTCCGGCCCGAGCAGAATCGACGCGCCGGGAAAGCGGACGAACGGGAAGACCGACTCCTTCACGCACCAGTGCCGCGGCGTCTGTTCGCGCGTGAATCCGAGTTCCTCCAGCGTCGCGCCGGTCATCACCTTGGCGGCGAGCTTGGCGAGCGGCACCCCCATGGCCTTGGCCACGAACGGCACGGTGCGCGAGGCCCGCGGGTTCACCTCGAGCACGTAGAGTTCGCCGTCCTTGATGGCGAACTGGACGTTCATCAACCCGATCACGTTGAGCTCGCGCGCGAGCGCATGGGTGGCAGTGGCGCACCCGCTCCAGGATTTCCGGCGAGAGCGTGTGCGGCGGCATGACCATCGCCGCGTCGCCCGAATGCACGCCGGCGAATTCGATGTGCTCGAGCATTCCGCCGATCACCGCAGTGCGACCGTCGCTGATACAGTCGACGTCGAGCTCGATCGCGTCCTCGAGGAACTTGTCGATCAGCACCGGCTTGCCCGGCATCACCTCGAACGCCTTGCGGATGACGGCCTTGAACTCGTCCTCGCTGTAGACGATGAACATGCCGCGTCCGCCGAGCACGAAGGAGGGGCGCAGCAGCACCGGGAAGCCGACCTCGTGGGCGAAGCCGCAGCGCCTCGGTCTCGCTCAGCGCGGTGCGGTTGGCGGGCTGGCGCAGCCCGAGCTTGTCGAGGATGCGCGGCGAAGAGCTTCCGGTCCTCCGCGATCTCGATGCTCTCGGGCGAGGTGCCGATGATGTTCACGCCGTTCGCCTTGAGGGCGCTGGCGAGGTTGAGCGGCGTCTGCCCGCCGAACTGCACGATCGCGCCGTCGCATTTCTCCTGCTCGTACACCTCCAGCACGTCCTCGAGCGTGAGCGGTTCGAAATAGAGCCGGTCGGAGGTGTCGTAATCGGTCGAGACCGTTTCCGGATTCGAGTTCACCATCACCGTCTCGAAACCGGCCTCGCGCAGCGCGAAGCTGGCGTGGACGCAGCAGTAGTCGAACTCGATGCCCTGCCCGATCCGGTTCGGCCCGCCGCCGAGGATCATGATCTTGCTTCTTCGGCGAGGGGATGATCTCGTTCTCGTCGCCGTAGCTGGAGTAGTAATACGGCGTGAAGGCCTCGAACTCGGCCGCGCACGTGTCGACCAGCCGGAAGGTCGTCGCGACGCCCGCCTGTTTCCGGTGCGCCCGGACCGCCGGCAGGTCCGCCTGGACGAAATACGCGAGCTGGGCGTCGGAGAACCCGAACTGCTTGGCGCGGCGCAGCAGCGCGACGGGCAGCGCCGGGCGCGGATCGCCGGAGGTGGCCGTGAGCGCGTAGCCGCGCAGCGCCTGCTCCATCTCGTGGATCTCCCGCAGCTGGTGCAGGAACCACGGGTCGATCTTGGTCAGCTCGAAGATGCGCTCGACGGTATAGCCGGCCCGGAAGGCGTGGCGGATGTAGAAGCACGCGCTCGGCATTGGGCGTGCCCAGCTTTGCATTGATCACCTTCTCCTCCACCGGATCGTCGCTGGCGTACTTGCCGCCGCCGCCGAAACCGCGCGCCCCGATTTCCAGCGAACGGAGGCATTTCTGGAAGGACTCCTTGAAGGTCCGGCCGATCGCCATCGCCTCGCCGACCGACTTCATCGCGGAGGTCAGCGTCGAATCCGCGTCGGGGAACTTTTCGAACGTGAACCGCGGGATCTTCGTCACCACGTAGTCGATCGTCGGCTCGAAGCTGGCCGGCGTCAGCCGGGTGATGTCGTTGCGCAGCTCGTCGAGGCTGTAGCCGACGGCGAGCTTGGCCGCGATCTTCGCAATCGGGAAACCCGTGGCCTTCGACGCCAGCGCCGAGGACCGTGAGACCCGCGGGTTCATCTCGATCACCACCATGCGGCCGGTCTCCGGATCGACCGCGAACTGGATGTTCGAGCCGCCGGTCTCGACGCCGATCTCGCGAATCACCGCGAAGGACGCGTCACGCATCACCTGATATTCCTTGTCGGTCAGGGTCATGGCCGGCGCGACGGTGATCGAGTCGCCGGTGTGCACGCCCATCGGATCGAAGTTCTCGATCGAGCAGATGACCACGCACTGGTCCTTGTGGTCGCGCATGACCTCCATCTCGAATTCCTTCCAGCCGAGGAGGCATTCCTCGACCAGCACCTCGTGCACGGGCGAGAGCTCGAGGCCGTTCGCGACGATGCGTTCGAATTCCTCGACGTTGTAACGCGATGCCGCCGCCGGTGCCTCCGAGCGTGAACGACGGACGGATGATCAGCGGATAGATCCCCAGCATCGGCGGCGGCATCGCGCGCCTCCTGCATGGAGCGGACGGTGCGCGATTTCGCCACGTCGAGCCCGATCTTCAACATCGCCTGCTTGAACAGCTCGCGATCCTCGCCCTTGGCGATCGCCGCCGGCTTCGCCCCGATCATCTCGACACCGTACTTCTCGAGGATGCCGGCCTGGTGCAGCTCCATCGACAGGTTGAGCGCCGTCTGCCCGCCGAGCGTCGGCAGCAAGGCGGAGGGGCGCTCGACGGCGATGATCTTCTCCAGGAACTCGACAGTCAGCGGCTCGATGTAGGTGACGTCCGCGAACTCCGGGTCCGTCATGATCGTCGCCGGATTGGAGTTCACGAGGATCACCCGGTAGCCCTCCTCCTTCAGCGCCTTGCAGGCCTGCGTGCCCGAATAATCGAACTCGCACGCCTGGCCGATGATGATGGGCCCGGCGCCGATGATCAGGATGGATTCGAGGTCGGCGCGTTTCGGCATGAACGTGGATTTCGGCGAGGGTTGAGAGCGCCGCAACCCGCGGCAAGGGCAAACCACCGGCTCCCGCTGGAACCGCGCAAGTCGCTGGGCCGGAGGGGTGAAACGGCAACGAGACGAACCCCGCCAGGCCGCGATGAGCTCGCGCCCCCCCGCCGGGGGGTCGAGAAGGAAACGAGGCCGGCCAGTCGAACCGCGCGCCCGCCGTTCAGCGGGATGCGACCACGTCGGCGCCGAGTACCTTCGCCGTCGACACCGGATCGCCGTGACACGCGCGCAGCACCATGTCGCGGTACTGCTTCTCCTGGCCGGCCAGGTAGTCCGCGAGCGAAGGCCACTGCTTCACTTCCTTGAGGCGCAGCGGCAGCTGTTGCGACGTGACGATCCGCGTTTCGGTCGTGGCGGCGATCCGCGAGACGACCTGAAACAGCTCCGTGAGATTGCCGGGCCAGTGATACGCGGTGAGCACCGCCAGGGCATCGTCCGTGAATTCGACCAGGCTGCCGTCGAACAGCGGATTCGCCGCCTTGGCGGCGTAGCTCTTGACGAGCAGCGGGATGTCCTCGGGCCGCTCCCGCAGCGGCGGCATCTTCACTGGCAGCGACGCGACCCGGTAGAACAGCTCGTCGTGGAACTTGCCCTCCTCGGTGAGCGCCTCGAGATCCTCCGCGGTCGTGCAGATCAGCCGGAACCCATGCGCGGTATTGCGCAGCACGCTGACCAGCTCCTTCTGCACCGCGTCGCTGAGACACTGCACATGCTGGAGCAGGAGCGTGCCGCCCTTGGCCTGGCGCACCCAGGTGCCGCCCTCGCCATTCTGACCCAGCAGCCCCTCGTGAAAACCGGCTTCCGAGCTGAGCGAGCAGTCGATGCGCACCAGCTGCGCGTCCGGCGCGCCGGAGGCCGCGTGGAGAATCTCGGCCACGGCGATCTTGCCGGTCCCGTTCTCGCCGACCAGCAGGACCGGCGTCCGGACTGCGGCGAGCTTGCGCACCTGCTGCACCAGCTTGCGCATGTCGGGGCTCTCCCCGATCAGGCGGGTTTCGACGTCACCGGCCTTCACCCCGGGCGCGAGACCCGCCAGCGCACGCTCGGACTGGAACTGCTTGAACTCGATCCCGCGCCGGAGAGTGGAAATCAGCTCATCGACCCGAAACGGTTTCTGCAGGTAATCGAAGGCGCCGAACTTCAGCGCCTGCACCGCGCTCTCCGTGCTGGCATACGCGGTCATGATGATCACGATCGCGGTCGGCTCGTAGAGCTTGAGCTGCTTCAGGAGGGTGATGCCGTCCATCGGCTTCATGTCGATGTCGGCGAGCACCAGGTCGAACCGTTCCGCCTTGTAGCGCGCCAGCGCCTTCTCGCCATCGGTGGCGAACGATGTGGCAAAGCCCGTCGGCTGAATGACCGCCTCGAGCATCTCGTGGATGGAGAGGAGATCGTCGACGATGAGTACGGAGGGCATGAAGGTCGGGGGACGAGAGCTGGATTGGCGGAGCTAGGGTCGGGCGGTTGGTCTCAGAGCCCGCCGGCGACGGCGCCGAGTTGGAAGATCGGGAGGAACATGGCCATGACGATGCCGCCGATGATCACGCCGAGAACCACGATCAGCAGCGGCTCGATCAGCGAAGTGAGCGCGGCGATCGTCGCCTCGCACTCGACGTCGTAGAAATCCGAGATCTTGGTCATCATGCCGTCGACGTTGCCGGTGGCCTCACCCGCCCTGACCATGTGCTTCATCATCGGTGGGAAGAACGGATTCGTCGCCAGCACTTCGGAAACCTGTCCGCCCTGGCTGACGTGCTGGTGATCTCCTGGCAGGCCTCCTCGATCTGCACCTTGCCGCTGGCGGCGGCGACGATCTCGAGCGTGCGCAGGATCGGCACGCCCGAACGGATCAGCGTCGCGTACGTGCGGCAGAAGCGGGAGAGCGCGATCTTGTGGATCAGGTTTCCGAAGATCGGCGCCTTCACCAAAAACTGGTCCTTGTGTTTCCGCCCCTCGGGCGTGGACACGTACTTCCCTGCCAGCCAGTACACGCCGCCGAGCCCGATGCTGATCGCCCACCACCAGTGACTTCAGGAAATTCGAAAGGTCGATCAGGAACTGGGTCGGTGCCGGCAGCTTGGCCCCGAAATCGGCGAACATGGCGGCGAAAACCGGGATCACGAAGATCAGCAGCACGTTCACCAGCGCAATCGCCAGCCCG
The DNA here is from genome assembly GCA_963705935.1 of uncultured Verrucomicrobiae bacterium. GTDB lineage: Bacteria > Verrucomicrobiota > Verrucomicrobiia > Opitutales > Opitutaceae > Opitutus. The sequence goes on from OY970130.1 coordinate 3,939,995, forward strand.
ATCACCGCGATCGGATAGGTCATCGCCGACTTCACCTTCTTCGTCAGTCTGACCGTGGATTCGAAATACCCCGCCACCTTGCCGAGAATTTCCGCCAGGCCGCCGCTGGCCTCGCCGGCCTCGACCATCGAGACGAACAGATTGTTGAATGCTCTCGGGAACTTCCTCACCGCCGACGAGAATGAATTGCCGGAGGAGATATCGGCTCGAACGTCGCGAATGATGACCCGAAAGCAGGGGTCCTCGGTCTGGTCCTGCAGCGCTTCCAGACATTGCACCAGCGGCAGCCCCGCCACCAGCAGCGACGCGAGCTGCTGGGTGAAAATGGCCAGTTCCCCCAGCGGAAGTTTGTATCTTTTCGCCTTCTTCTCGACCGCTTTCAGCTTGGCCAAATCCTGCGCCGCGCGCACGCTGATCGCGGGCTTCCGGGCCGTATCCGCCCGCGCGATCGTACCCTGGCGCGACGATGCGGACGAGATGATAGCCATGGTGATGACCCAAGCGTTCGCCCCCGGGACTCGCAATCCCTTTTCCGTTCACATTCGGTAAAACCACCTATGCGAAAGCGCGATCGAACGAAGCTTGACCGGCCCGCCGCGCGGGCGAGACTTTCCGGCCGTCGCGGGTGTAGTTTAGTGGCAAAACTCCTCTCTTCCAAAGAGGTATCGACGGTTCGATTCCGTCCACCCGCACCACGCCGAAAAACCGGCTTCGGGCGCACCCCTCGCCGCCGTTTCGGAACGCGTTCTGCCCCGCTCGGACGACGAGCGGCTGTATCCGTTTTTACGGGATTATTACAGCACCGGCGCCGTTGGAACGCACGGCGAGGCGCCGCCGTCACCCGGCCGCATTTCGTTCGCGCTCGGCGCGCGACGGTCGAATCTCCCGTTCCGCGCCGGCCCGCCGGATCGCCGGCGGCGCCATCTTCCTCGTGAACCTCATCCTGTTCGACTCCGCCGAAATCACGGTGCCGTTGCCGCGGCGCGATCCGCGCGCCATCCACCTGCTCACCGTGTTGCGCCGTCAGCCGGGCGAGCCGTTCGATGCGGGGATCGTGAACGGGCCGCGCGGCAAGGGGCGCATCGTCACGATCGACGACGCGGCGATCACGCTCGCGTTCGCGTGGGACCAGCCGCCCGCGCCGCCCGCTCCCATCGTCCTGATCGTCGGATTGCCTCGGCCCCAGACGGCCCGCGACATCCTCCGCGAAGCGACCGCCCTCGGCATCGAGGCGCTGCATTTCGTGGTCACCGACCGCGGTGAGCCCGGATACGCGCAAAGCACGCTCTGGCGCGGCGGGGAATGGCGTCGTCACGTCCGCGCCGGCGCCGAGCAGGCTTTCTGCACGCGCGAGCCGGAGGTGAGCCACGGCGGCACGCTCGCGGCGGCGATCGCGGGGCTCGGGGCTGCCGGCGGGCGTTGCGCGCTCGACAACTACGAGGCCTCCGAACCGCTCGCCCGGCTGGCGCCGCTGGTCGCGCCGGTCACGCTCTGCCTTGGTTCCGAACGCGGCTGGTCGGGAGCCGAGCGCGAGTTGTTGCGGGCCGCCGGATTTCGCCTGGTGCATCTCGGATCCAGGGTGTTGCGCATCGAGACGGCCTGCATCGCCGCGCTCACGCTGGTGCGGGCCCGGCTGGGCCTGATGGGAGCCTAGCCCGGGGCCGCTGCCGCGCCGGCCAGACGCTGGAAAAACATCACCGTCGGCTGCCGCACGCCTTTCCCCAGGCGCTTCACGCACGCCCAGCCGGGCGGAGCCAGCGCGAGTTCGCCGGGGAGCTCGAGCAGCACCAGAGCCCCGGGTTTCCACCCGGGCATCCGCGCCAGCCGCTCGAAGACGGCCGGTCCGAGGCTCGTGACCAGCTCGTAGGGCGGATCGGCGAACACGAGATCCGGCGAACCGACGACGGTATCCGGAAAGGCGAGGACATCGGTCGTGAGCACCGTAAGACCGGCGGAACTCCGCCCGAGACTGCGGCAGACCGACTCGATGTTGCGCCGAAGACAGACGGCCGCCTTGTGGTTCTTCTCCACAAACGCCCCGCCTGCAGCCCCGCGGCTCAGCGCCTCGAGACCATACGCGCCACTGCCGGCGAACAGGTCGAGAAACCGGGCGTCGGCCACGAGCGGGCCAAGGCTCGAAAACACCGCCTGCCTCATGCCGTCGGTCGCCGGTCTGACGGCGTCGCCGCGGGGCACGAGCAGGTTGATCCCGCGGGCCGCGCCGCCGCTTATCCGCACGGTTCCCTCCCCCGCCGCGCCGGCTTCGGGCCGCCACCCGCCGTCCCGCCCAGGACCGGCGCCAGCCACGCGACCAAACAACGGCCATCCGATGGGTGCCGCCACGCGCGACGCGATCGGATGGAGGAGTGTGTTGCCGCGATCAATTGGAAGCGCGAAAACGCGAGACGGACGCGCTCCGGCATGTCAGCTTTCCGCCCGGATCTGTTCAATGGAAAAGGACGGCCTTCGCGGCGGCCCGTGACGGTGGGGCTACGGTTGTCCCCCGGCACCGACGAAGGGAACACCCTTGTCCTTCTGCGGTTTAACATAGCGTTTGCACCGAGCAGGAAAAACCGTAGTTATGGACGTTTGGTATCGACCTGCGGCGGGTGCCGACTTCACCCGCCCAGTCACTGGGTGGTGGACGTCCACTTCAAACTACATGAACTCACTGCGCTTGACCGGTCTGCTGGGCGTGGCCCTGGGCGGGGCTTTGCTCGGCTGCGGACCGGCCGCCTTGGCAGTGCGCGCGGAGGAGAACTTCTGGCCGGCCTGGGTCGCCGAAACGAACGCCCGGGGCCACACGACCTCCTGGCAGGCGGTGGGGCCGCTGGTCGGCCGGCAGCCCGCGGAAGAGCCGGGCACGGTGACGGGTTTTCGCCCATGGTATGCGCAATGGACGGCGCCGGACGGGACGGTGCGGGAGACCGACTTCCTGTATCCAATTTTCATCTATCGCTCGGACGGGGCGACCTACCGCTGGAGCGTGTTCCAGCTGATCAACCGCGGCGGCGAGCTGGCGGCTCGCCGCGCCAGCCGCCCGGCGGCACTGCGGGACGAGACCTTCGACGTGTGGCCGTTCTGGTTCTCGCGCCGCACGGGCGAGCCGGACACGTCGTACTCCGCCCTGCTTCCCCTCGGCGGCAAGATCAAGAGCCGGTTCGGCTACGATCAGCTCTCGTTCGTTCTCTTTCCGCTCTTCACCCGGGCCGAAAAACGCGGCGTGACCACGACGGCGACGCCCTTCCCGTTCGTGCGGGTCACGTCGGGCGCCGCCCGCGGGTTTGCGCTTTGGCCGCTGTTTGGCTGGCGCGACGACGCCGGAGGCTCCACGCAGCGGTTCCTCCTCTGGCCGCTCGGCTGGGACAATCTGCGCTATCCTCCGGCGGGTGCGCCGGCAGGCACGCCACCGATGCGACAGGTCGGATTCCTGCCGCTCTTCACGCGCGAATCGGCGGCCGGCTACGAGAACGTCAGCTACCTGTGGCCGTTTTTCGGTTACACGGAACGCACCGGCCCCGCCCACTACCACGAAACCCGGTACTTCTGGCCGTTTCTCGTCCAGGGGGATGGCGCAGGGCGGAACGTCACCCGGTGGGCGCCATTCTACACCCACTCGTTGAAGAACGGCATGGACAAGACCTGGGTGATGTGGCCGCTGTATCGCAAGAAGGAGCTGAACGAGGGCCGCGTGATCGAAACCCAGCGGCAGTTCGGCTATTTCCTCTACCGGTCGATCGAGGAGCGCAGCGTCTCGAATCCGCGCGCCGCGCCCGCCGTGCATACGGACGTGTGGCCGCTCTTTTCGCACTGGGACAACGGCGCCGGCCGGGTGCAGGTTCAGTTCCCCAGCATCTTCGAAATCTTCTTCCCGGCCAACGAGCGGATCCACGCGTCGTGGTCGCCGCTGCTCTCCTTCTATCGCTACAACCAGCGCGCGCCGGGCGACGTGCGGCAGGAGTGGTTCTGGGGACTCGTGTCCTGGCGCCACGACCGGGATGGCCGCGAGTTCCACCTGGGGCCGCTTTACGGACTGAAGGAGCGCGACGGCGCCAAGCGGGTCACGATTGCCGGCGGGCTGGTCGGCTGGCAGCGCCGGACACCCGGTGGCGGCTGGCACTCGTTCTGGTTCGATTTTCGGGCGAAGGGGAACAAGCTCAACGCATCGGCGCGCTGACATGAAACAACTTACCAACATCCTGGAAGAGATCGGCAGCACGGTGCAGCTTCTGCTGCGCAGCGCGTCCTACATCGGGACGCTACCGCGGCAATGGGTCCGGTTCATCGAGCAGTGTTACATGATCGGCTACACGACCCTGCCGATCGTCGCGATCCTGAGCTTCTTCATCGGCAGCGTGCTCGCGTTGCAGGCGGGCTACTCGATGCAGAACTTCGGGGCGAAGCAGTTCATCGGCACCCTCGTCGGGCTGTCGATGACGCGCGAGTTGGGGCCGGTGATGGTCGCGATCCTGGTCGCTGGCCGGGTCGGGTCTGCCATCGCGGCGGAGCTCGCTTCGATGAAAGTCTATCAGGAGGTCGACGCGCTCGTGACGATGAACATTCCGCCCGCCCGGATGCTCGTGCTTCCCCGGCTGGCCGCGGTGATCGTCATGATGCCCGTGCTGACGATCATCGCCAACATCGTCGGCTGGTTCGGCGGCGCGGTCGTGTCGAAGTACGTCGCGTTCATCGGCATCGACCCGCCCGCGTACTTTTCCGCCATGCGGCGGTTCATGGAATTCAAGGACGTCGCCAACGGGCTGATCAAGGCCGAGGTCTTCGGCTTCGTGATCGTGCTGGTCTGCTGCAACATCGGGCTGAACACGCGCGGCGGCCCGCGCGAAATCGGCGCCTCGGTCACGCGTGCCGTCGTGACCTCGCTGATTCTCATTCTCGTGCTCGATTACTTCACCACCAAAGCTCTGATGTGACCATGTCCGACCAATCTCCCAACACCACGCAGAATCCGTCGACCGAGCACGAGTCGGCGGCGGTCAAGGTGACGGTCGACAAGCTGACGAAGGACTTTGGCAGCCTGCACGTCCTGAAGAACGTCAGCTTCACGGTCGAGCCGGCGGAGATCTTCGTGCTGATGGGCCCGAGCGGCTCCGGCAAGAGCGTCCTGTTGAAGCACATCGTCGGGCTCGAGCGGCCGACGTCGGGACGGGTGCTGGTCGACGCCTACGATGCCGCATCGGAGGAGACGCGCGAAAAGGTCCGCATGGCCCTCGTGTTCCAGGCCGGCGCGCTGTTCAATTCGCTCAGCGTTTACGACAATCTCGCGCTGTATCCGCGCGAGCAGCGAATCGGCGATGAAGCCGGCATTCGCGAGAAGGTCATGCGCTCCCTGCAGATCCTGTCGCTCGAGGCCGCGGCGCAGAAATTCCCCTCGGACCTTTCCGGCGGCATGCGCAAGCGCGTGGCGATCGCCCGGGCCCTGGTGATGGAGCCCCAGCTCATGCTCTACGACGAGCCGACCAGCGAGCTCGACCCGGTGATGAGCGCCACGATCAGCGAGATCATCGCCACGTTGAAGGAGCAGTACCACGTGACGACGATCGTCGTTTCGCACGACCGCGAGCTCGCGCTGAGCATCGGCAACCGGGTCGGCATCCTCATGGGCGGCGAACTCATCCATGTGGGTCCGCCCGACACGCTGCGCGCCCCCGCGGACCCGCGCATCGTCGATTTCATGAATCCGAAGATCGATCTGAAGAATCCCCGTTTCAAGAAGCTGGAGACCTGAACCATGAACAACGCACAACAAACGGCCCGCGTCGGGCTATTCTTTCTGCTGGGGCTGGCCCTCACGTGGGTGACGTTCGAAACGTTGAGCGGCGGCAAGCTGTTCCGGCAGGAGGCCTACAACGTGATCGCCGGGTTCCCGTCGCTGAAGGAGCTCAAGAGCGGCGATGAGGTACGGATGGCCGGGGTGAAGATCGGCGTGGTCGAGAAGACCCTGCTCGATCCGACGAAGCGCCGGGCCGAGGCCATCCTCCGCATCAACAGCGACGCGAAGATTCCGAACGATGCGGTGGCGACCATCGTGATGGCGGGCCTGATCGGCACGAACTACATCGGCGTCGACCTGGGATCGCCGAACGTGCCGGTGCTGAAGAACGGCGACGAGATCCGCACGGCCACGACTCCCGACTTCAACACGGTCATGGCGGAGATCGGCAACCTCGGCCAGAAGCTCGAGAGCGCGCTCGGCGCATTCGGCAATGCCATGGGCGGAAATGGCAAGGAGCCCGGGCTGATGCAGAAGCTCGACCGGCTCATCACCGACAATCAGGACAAGATCACCGCGACGATGACCAACCTCCAGGAAATCACCGGCAAGGTGAACCGCGGCGAGGGCACGATCGGCAAGCTGGTGAACGATCCGGCGCTGCACGACCAGCTCCTGTCCGCCGTCGAGGAACTCCGCAGTGCCGCCGGCGGCGCCAAGGATTTCATGGCGAACGCCCAGGGCATCCTGGACCAGGTGAAGTCCGGCAAGGGCACGCTCGGCGCGCTGGTCTACGACGACGCGACCGCGAACAACCTCAAGGCCACGGTGGCGAACTTCCGCGCAGTCTCGGACAAGATCGCGAAAGGCCAGGGCAGTCTCGGCAAGTTCATCAACGACGATCAGCTCTTCGACTCCGCGCAATCGACGCTGAAGAAGGCCGACCGGGCGCTGGACAGCATGAGCGACTCGGGACCGATCACCGCCGTCGGCATCGTCGCGAACTCGCTGTTCTAGCCGGCAGGCCGGATCTCGGGGCCGCCGCCTTCGACACGCAGACGCGCTGAGCCGTCGCTCGACCCGGCTTGACTGACCCGGTGAGGACGCCTTTCCCAGGCGTCCTCGGCGGGGGCGGCTACACCTTCGGACCGCCCTGCGCGAAATACCGGGCGCGGAGCCGCAGCCCGTTCAGCCGGATGAACCCGGCGGCGTCGGTCTGGTTGTACCAGCTCTTCACGCCTTCCATCGAGGCGATCTTCATGTCGTAGAGCGAGTACTTCGACTTGCGGCCGCAGGTGATCACGTTGCCCTTGTAGAGCTTCAGCCGGACTGTCCCGGTGACCGCACTCCTGGCTCTCGTCGACCAGCGCCTGGAGCACCTCGCGTTCCGGGGCGAACCAGAATCCGTAATACACCAGCTCGGCGTATTTCGGGATGAGCGAGTCCCGCAGGTGCATGACCTCGCGATCCATCGTCAGCGACTCGATCTGCCGGTGGCCGTGCATGCAGGATCGTGCCGCCCGGAGTCTCGTAGACGCCGCGGGACTTCATGCCGACGAAGCGGTTCTCGACCAGGTCGACGCGACCGATGCCGTGCCGTGCCGCCAAGCGCGTTCAGCGTCTTCAGCACGCCCGCCGGCGTGAGCTTCTTCCCGTTCACGGCGACGCAGTTGCCCCGGACAAACTCGAGCTCGACGTATTCGGGCCGGTTGGGCGCGTCCTCCGGCGAGACCGAGAGCTTGAACATGCCCTGGTTCTCGCGCGTCGTCGGATCGAACCACGGATCCTCGAGGATGCCGGCCTCGTAGGAAATGTGGAGGAGGTTGCGGTCCATCGAATACGGCTTCTTCAGCGACGCCTCGACCGGGATCCGATGCGTCCTGGCAGTACGCGATCATCTCCGCGCGGCCGGGAAACTGCTCGCCGGAATTCCTCGATCTTCCAGGGCGCGATGATCCCGAGCTTCGGCGCCAGCGCCATGTAGGTGAGTTCGAACCGGCACTGGTCGTTGCCCTTGCCCGTCGCGCCGTGCGCCACCGTGTCGGCCTTTTCCCGGCGTGCGATCTCGATCTGCGCCTTCGCGATCAGCGGCCGCGCGATGGACGTGCCGAGGTGGTACTGGCCCTCGTAGACCGCGTTCGCGCGGATCATCGGGTAAATGAAGTCGCGGGCGAACTCCTCGACGAGGTCGAGCGTGTAGTGCTTCGAGGCGCCGGTCTTCTTCGCCTTCTGCGCCAGCCCCTTCAGTTCCTCCTCCTGGCCGATGTCCGCGGCGAAGGTGACAATCTCCGCGTCGTAGGTTTCACGCAGCCACTTGACGATGACGGACGTGTCGAGGCCGCCCGAATATGCGAGGACGATTTTCATGGTGAGTTTCGAGAGTGGTCCGCAAGGCCGCGCGATTTCCGCCCGGCGCCCGCCGGTCCGGCGCGTTTGCGCCTGCTGGTGATTCTTCGTGGGTTCAGCGGCGGGCTGACTGCGCGAGCGTGGTCAGGATCGCCTTCTGCATGTGCAGCCGGTTTTCGGCCTGGTCGAAGATGATCGAGCGCGGGCTGTCGAGCACCTCCGCGGTCACTTCCTGGCCCGCATGCGCCGGCAGGCAGTGCATGAACAGCGCGTCGGGCTTCGCCGCGGCAAAAAGCTTCGCCGTGACCGCGAACGGGGACATCACCGCGATGCGCTCCGCCGTTTCGCGCTCCTTGCCCATGCTCACCCACACGTCCGTGTACACGACGTCGGCATCGCGCACCGCCTCGTATGGATCGGTGGTGAAGTGATAGCCGCCGGCGAAACCCTCGCGGGCCAGCAGCGCGTCGAACTCCGGCGCCGCGTCGAATCCCGGGGGACCGGCGAGCGAGATCTTCATCCCGAGGAGATTCGCCGCCAGAATCCACGAATTGGCGACGTTGCAGCCCCGGTCGCCCACGAACGCGATCTTCCGGCCGCGCAGCGCGCCCACCAGGTCGTCGCCCGGGCTCCAGCGCTCCGCCAGCGTGAACGCGTCAGCCAGGCTCTGGCAGGGATGCAGCAGGTCGGTCAGCGCGTTGATCACCGGCACCGTCCCCGCCGCGGCGAGCCGCTCGACCTCGGTGTGGTCGAAGGTCCGGACCACCAGGCCGTGGACGAAGCGCGACAGCACGCGCGCCGTGTCCTCGACGCTCTCCCCGCGGCCCAGCTGGATGTCGTTGCGGTTCAGAAAGAGCGGATTGCCGCCGAGCTCGTGGATTCCCACCTCGAAGGAAACCCGGGTCCGCGTGCTCGATTTGGAAAAAATCATCGCCCACGTCTGACCGGCGAGCGTGCCCGGCAGGGCGTGGCCGCGGCCGCGCTTCAAGCTTCGCGCCAAAGCGAACAGCTCCGGCAATTCGGGTGCCTTGAAGTCCGTCTCTTTGAGGAAGTGTTTCATGAAAACGAAAAGCTCTAAGCGACCGGCCGGCCTGCCACGAGTGAAAAATCACCCATGGATCCGGCCCCGGTGCGGCCCGCCGTCAGGGCCGATCCCGGGTCCGGTTCAGCGCCCCGCCCGGCGGTTGGTGCGGCGGCGGGTCGAATCCGCGTTGCCGAACCTCGGGCGCAGGGGCGTCAGGCTTTCGCCTGCAGCACGCCGCGAAAGATTTCGACCGACTGCGCCAGTTCGTCGGGCGTGACGGTGAGCGGCGGCAGCAGCCGCACCACCCCACCCCCGGCCGTGGGAGCCAGCAGGCCGCGCTCGCGCAAGGCCGCGACCCAGGCCGCCGGATCGGAGCCGAGTTGGAGGCCGACCAGATAACCCTGGCCGCGCACCTGCAGGACCTGCGACGGGAACTCGCGCCCCAGCTGCTGCAGTGCGGCGATCCACGGCTGCGAATTGGCCTGAACCTTTTCGAGCAGCCGGTCGTGCTCGATCACATCGAGCACCGCCAGCGCCGCCGCGCACGCCAGCGGTGTGCCGCCGAAGGTCGTGCCGTGCGAGCCAGGGTGAAACAGGTCCGCATACTGGTCCCGAACCCACATCGCCCCGATCGGAAACCCGCCGCCCAGCCCCTTCGCCAGACTGATGGCGTCGGGACTGATGCCGGCACGCTCGAACGCGAAAAAGGTTCCCGTCCGGCCGACCCCGCATTGCACCTCGTCGAGCAGCAGCAGCACGTTGCGCCGCGTGCACAGCTCCCGGATGCCCCGCAGGAATTCCGGCGTGCAGGCGTTCACGCCGCTCTCGCCCTGCACCACCTCGAGCAGGATCGCGGCCGTGTCGTCGTCCACCAGCGCCTCGAAGCTGGGCAGGTTGTTGATCTCGCCGAACGAGAAGCCCGGCACCAGCGGACGAAAGCCCTTCTGGATCTTTTCCTGCGGCGTCGCGCTCATCGCACCGAACGTCCGTCCGTGAAACGCGTTCTTCGCCGCGACGACCTTGTAGCAGCGACCCTCCTCGCCGGTGCGCTGCGCTCCGTGCAGCCGCGCCAGCTTGAGCAGCCCCTCGTTGGCCTCGGCGCCGCTGTTGCAGAAGAACACCCGGCCCGGACCCGCGCCGCTGCACCAGCCGACGCGCCAGCTCGCCCTGGTTCGGATTGCGAAACAGATTGCTCACGTGGATCAGCTCGCCGGCCTGCCGCTGCACGGCCGCGACCCACTGCGGGTGGCAGTGGCCCAGCGCGCTGACCGCGATGCCGGAGGTGAAGTCGAGATAGGATTTGCCGGCGTCATCCCAGACCCGGGTGCCACGACCGCGCACGAGCGTCAGGGCGGACCGCGCATAGTTTTTCAGAACATGCGCGTCGTAGAGTTCGGCCGTGCTGGTGCGAACGGTGTCGGGAGCGGTCATGGCAGTATCATCAGGTCACACGAAGTGGACGCAAACTGAAGTCCGATCTGGCGCGCGAACGGCACAGTGGAAACGGATTCGCCCGCCGGGGTGTACAGCCTGGAACGCGCCGAGGCGCGGCCCTACTGCACGATTTCCGTCCCGATGCCGCGGTCCGTGAAGATCTCCAGCAGGAGCGAGTGCGGCAGCCGGCCGTCGATGAAATGCACCCGCTGCACGCCCTCCTGCAATGCGCGGATCGCGCTCTGCACCTTCGGACGCATGCCCTTGTCGATCACGCCCCGCTTCTTCAGCTCGTCCACCTGGCTGATCTTCAGCGTCGAGATCAGCGTTTCCGGATCGGGGGGGTTGGCGAGCAGTCCCGGCACGTCGCTCATGTACACCAGCCGGCGCGCCCGCAGCGCGCTCGCCACCCGACCGGCCACCAGGTCGGCGTTCACATTGTACGGCTTGGCGTCGTAGCCCTCCGCCACCGGCGAGATCACCGGCACGAATCCGTCGGCGATCTCCTTCTTGATCAATTTCACCTTCACCTCGGTGACGTCGCCGACGAAGCCGAGGTCGACCGTGTTGCCGTCATCGTCGGTCGTGAGCTTCTGGCAGACGAGCACGCTGTCGCCGGGCATTCCCTTCGGCCGGCCCCGCGCGCTGCTGATGGCTTCGCAGACGTCGCGGTTGACGATTTCGTCCAGCGTTCGCTTGACGACCGCGATCGTCGCCTCGTCGGTGACCCGCAGGCCGTTGACGAAATTCGCCTTCAGGCCGGACGTCTCCATCGCGCGGGTGATCGCCTTGCCGCCTCCGTGGACCACCACGACGTTGATGCCGACCGCAGCGAAGAACGCGATGTCGTACGCCACGCGGGTGCGGGCGACCGGATCCGGATCATCCATGAAACTGCCACCGTACTTCACCACGAAGGTCGAGCCGCGGAAGTCCTGGATGTACGGCAGAGCCTCGAGCAGCACCTCTGCCTTGGCGGTGATCTCGTCGACGTTGGTCGCGTTCACAGCGCGCGGCCGGAGACCGCTGGATAGAAAAAGAGGCGAAGGAAAGCGCTCACGTGGTGCAGGGGGAATTCCAATAAGCGACACCCGCGCCGCATTTCCACAAAAAAACTCCGGAAGTTTTCCCGATCGCGTGCCGCCCCGCGGCCGACGAGCAGCGTGAATCCGGTCGGGAAGCCGCGAGTCCACCCGTGCCCGAGCCGCGCCAGCGAGCTGGCGGCCCACGCCCGAATACGAGTCCGCGATAGGCTGCGAGCTTGCTCGCGCCACTGCAGCGCCTGCGAGCTGGCGGCCCACGCCACCACCGGAGCCACGCGACGGGGGCGTCGCGTTTCCATGGCGCCGCGAATTCGCTCGCGCCGGCCGGCCGAAAATATTCTTCCCTCTGCCGGCGCCCCTGCCACTTGTTGCGCGTGCCCAGCACGAACCTCACGTTCCCGTCCCGCGAAGCGCACCGCGCCTGGCTCGCCACCCAGGGCGCGCTGCCGCACGGTTTCCGCGTCGGTTCCTTCCGGTTCGAGTTCACGCCGCGCGAGGCGCCGAAGCCGGCGAAAATGACCCTGACGCTGATCGTGCTCGACCAGCCGTCGCCGGATTTTGCCGCCGTGTTCACCCGCAACGCCTTTCCCGGCGCACCCGTGATCGTCGGCCGGCGCCGGCTCGCCGAACCCGCGCTGGGCGCGATCGTGGTCAACAACAAGATTTCGAACGTCTGTGCCCCCGGCGGCGTCGAGGACGCGGAACGGATCTGCGCCGAAACCGCCCGGCGGCTCGGCATCGCCCCCGGCGCCGTGCTGCCGTGCTCGACCGGCGTGATCGGCTGGAAGCTTCCGGTCGAGGGCATGATCGCCGCCATTCCGCCGGCGGTCTCCTCGCTTCGCGGCGGCTCCGTGCTGCCCGCGGCCGAGGGCATCGTCACCACCGACCTGTATCCGAAGGTGCGTCGCGCGCCGGTCGGCGCCGGCAGCATCGTCGGAATCGCGAAGGGCGCCGGCATGATCGAGCCGAACCTCGCGACGATGCTCGTCTATCTCCTCACCGACGTGGCCGTGCCCCGTGCGGAGCTGCGCGCGATGCTCGCCCGCGCCGTCGAACCGAGCTTCAACTCGATCAGCATCGACAGCGATACCAGCACATCGGACACCGTGCTTGCCGTATCGTCGGGCCGGGTGCCGTGCACCGATCCGGGCGAATTCGAGCGCGCCCTGGCGACGGTGTGCCGCGATCTCGCCGAGGACGTCGTGCGCAACGGCGAGGGCGTCCGTCACGTGATCCGCGTCCAGGTCCGCGAGGCGGCGAGCCCGGCGCTCGCCCGGGCGCTGGGCAAGGCGATCGTGAACGCCCCCCTCTTCAAATGCGCGGTCGCGGGCAACGACCCCAACGTCGGGCGGCTCATCCAGGCGATCGGCAAACACGTCGGCGCCCAGGCGCCGGACACGGACCTGTCCGGATTGCGCGCCGCACTCGGCGGCGTGGAGATCTTCGCGCACGGCGTTTTCCAGCTCGATGCCGCAAAGGAGTCCGCGCTGCTGGCGCACCTGCGCGAGGCCGAGCTGTATGCGAGCGCGCCGCCGAAAGACGGCGTGTTCACGGCCCCGATCAGCTACCCGCCGCACGAGCGCTGCGTCGAGCTGGACATCCGGCTCGGCAGCGGGACGGCGTCAGCGACCGTGCTGGGCGGCGATCTGACCCACGAGTACGTGAGCGAAAACGCGGACTACCGGAGCTGAGGGCGGCGGCCGCGCGAGGACCTATTGGTTCACGTGGACGACCTGCGCCGGCGGGAAGCCGTTGAAGTAGGTCGCGGAGGCATGGCTGTACGCGCCGATGTTCACGCTGTAGACGTAATCGCCCCGCTGGAGATCGGGCAGGTTCTCCGCCATCGAGACCACGTCGAGCGCGTCGCACGTCGGGCCGAAGACGGAGCAGATGGACGTCGCCCCCTTCTTGAACGTCCGCACCGGGTACTTGCAGTGGTCGAAGATCACCCCGGAGTAGGTGTGGTACACGCCGTCGTCGATGTAGTAGCAGGTCTTGCCGTCCCGCACGGCCTTGCCGATCACCTTCGCGACCGACGAGCCCGCCACCGCCACGAGGAACCGGCCCGGTTCCGCCAGGACCTGGATGTCCTTGGGAAACAGCCGGTCGAGTTCGGTGTTGATGACCTTGGCCAGCGTCCGGAACGGTTTCACCGACTCGTCGTACGGCGCGGGGAACCCGCCGCCGATGTCGAGCAGGTTCATCTTGGTGTATCCGCGGGCCCGGGCCTCCTGGAAGACGCCGGCGGAGAGATTCAACGCCTGCACGTAGTTCTCGAAATTCGTCGTCTGGCTGCCGACGTGGAAGCTGATGCCCTCGACCGTCAACCCGACCTGGTCGGCCGCGAGAATCAGATCGACCGCCTCGCCGGGGGAGGCGCCGAACTTCGAGGAGAGCTCGACCATCGCACCGGTGTTCGGGACCTTGAGCCGCAGCACCAGCCCGGCGTTGGGCGCATGCTGCTTGATCTTTTGGATCTCCTCGAAGTTGTCGAAGGTGACGAGCGGCTTGTACTGGTTGAGCTCCTCCAGCGTCTCCGTCGCCTTGGTCGGGTTCGCGTAGATGATCTTGTCCCAGATCCAGTCCTGCCGCTCCTTCGGCGGCAGGTGCTTGATGTTTTCGTGGACGATGCGGAATTCCGGCATCGAGGCGACGTCGAAGCTCGCGCCCTCCCGGTACAGCGTACGGACGATTTCCGGGTCGGGATTGGCCTTGACGGCGTAGTACGCCTGGATCCGCGGCAGGTATTTGCGAAACTGCCGGTACGCCTTCCGCAACGCGTCGTGGTCGATGACGAACAGGGGCGTGCCGTGAGTCTTCGCCAGTTGCTGGAGCCGCGTCGGGGAGATCATGGGCGGGAGGATCAGCCGGTGTGATCCGTCACGAGGAAGTTCTTGAACTGCCACGGATCCTTCACGTCCAGGTCCGGCTGGTTGAAACCCTTGAACGGATTCACCCGGTCCATCAGCGGCGTCCAGTCCTTCGGCTTCGAAATCCAGCGGCCGAGATAGGGCCGCGCGATCTTCAGCACGTAGTCATGGGGAAGCTCGTCCGGCACGCGCACGCCCTCGGCCGGGTTCTCGATCATCCACATCGACGCGGCGACCACCGAAATGGCGACCTGCATCGTCGTCGCGTTCTGGTGCGGCACCAGCTTGCGCGACTGCTCGATGCTCAGGTCGCTGCCGATCCACCACGCGTTGTACGGGTGGCCCATCAGCAGCGCGCCGAGAATGTCGGCCCCGCTGGTGATCTCGTCGTTCATGATGCGCTGGTTTTCGACCAGGCGGTAATTGTAGCCGCGCATCTCGTTGAGCGAAGAAATCGCCTCGTCGCACGGGCAGTAGGCGTAATGGACCGTCGGGCGGTACACCGCCTTCCGGCCCTCCCAGACCGTGAGCTTGTCGGAGATCGTGAACGCCTCGCCATGACGCACGACCATTCCCTGGATCGGGTAGTCCGGCACCCACGAGCGCACCCAGGTGTTGATGCCCATCCGCGCGAGACAGATCTGGTTCCGCGGACCGTCCTTCTGCTGGTAGGCCAGCGCCGGGAGCTGCTTTTCGTGCGTGCCCCAGCCCATCTCCGACGTCGTCGTGCCCTCCTCGCGGAAACCTTCGATGCTCCAGGTGTTCACGAACTCGTCGACCTGCTTCGGCAGGTTCGTGATCTGCGTGTCGCGCTCGCTGCAGTGGATCACCTTCACGCCCAGCGCCTGCGCGAGCTCGTTGAACTTCAGTTCCGCCATGAGCTGCTCGATCCGCTCGGTCGCGCGCGGCTTGAACTTCCGGTCGGTCACGGCGGCGTCGCCGATGTCGAGCAGCCCCTGTTTCGTGAAATGGGAGATCAGTCCGGGGTTCGCCCCGTGCTCGATCACCGCGGTAGCGCCCTTGCCGCTCCACCCGGCGATCATCTGGCGGACTTTCATGTGCCGCCAGTAAAGCGTCTTGGTCGTCGGATGGGCGTTCGCGCCGCTGGCGTACGGATCCCAGAGCTCGGTCGACGTGTTGATGTACAGCACGCCGTGATCGCGGCACCACTGCAGGATCTCGCACGCGTCGATGTTCCACGCCAGGTCGATCAGCAGATCGCCGGTTCCGACGTACTTCCCCAGCATCGTCCCGAGATTCTCCCGCGTGACGCGATCGCGGACGAAGCGCACGCCCTTCGAAGTCCACGGCTTCAGCTTCGCCGCCCGGTTTTCGAAATCCATCACCGTGACGTTCTTTGCCGGCACCTTGAGGTGCTTGAACAGGATCGGCAGGGTGCACTCGGCCACGGCGCCGTAGCCAACGAACAGGATTTTATGGTGGAATTCGATCATGATGGGTTCTTGCGAGTCGGCAGCGCACGGCGACAGTTCGGGGAGGGGCCCCGCGGATTTTTCGCCGCGCGCGAGCAACGGTTTGCGCCGGCAGATTGCCCAACCTGCGCTCGGAGTGACAAGGGTTTTCTGACCAAAGCGCGCCGCGGACGCACCGGTCGTGCGAGTGCCTTGCGTGCCGGCCGCTGGATCGGGATCGGATCGCGGCCGTGCGGCGCGGCAGCCGCAGTCACGCCACGGGGATCCCGCGATCGAACGATGTCGCCGGTTCCGCCTACACGAGACCCGCCGTCTCCGCGAAGCCGCACCAGAGATTCATGATCTGCACCGCCTGCCCGCTGGCGCCCTTCATCAAGTTGTCCTCGGCCGACGTGATCACGAAATTTCCCGTGCGCGGATCATACACCGCCGAAACGTCGATGCGGTTGGTGCCGATCGTGGACGCCGTGTCGGGTGTCTCGCCGCTCGGCAGGAGCTGCACGAACGGCCGGCCGGCATAGGCCGCCTGCCAGGCCTCGTAAACCCGCGCGATGTTCGAGTCCGCGGCCGCCGGAACGGTGATCGTGGTGGCGATCCCGCGGCGCATCGGCGCGAGATGCGGATTGAACTGGATGACGGTCTTCGCGCCGCTGCACAGCGTGAGCTGTTCCTCGACCTCCGCGAGATGCCGGTGCTTGAGCAGGCCATACGCCTTCAGGCTCTCGGCACGCTCCACGAAAAGATACATTTCCTCCACCTTCCGCCCGGCGCCGCTCACCCCGCTGCAGGAGTTGGCCACGATGTGCTCGCGCGTGATCAGGCCCTGCCGCAGCAGCGGCACGAGCGGAATGAGGATGCTCGTGGGATAACAACCCGGCGCCGCGACCAGCTTCGCCTCCGTCTTCCACGCGACGGGCGTCAGCTCCGGCAGCACGAACCGCGCGCCGGCCAGCAGTTCGGGCGCATGGTGCGCGCCGTAGTACCGCTCGTAGGTGGCGAGATCCGCGATCCGGAAATCGGCGCTCAGGTCGATCACGCGCTTGCCGGCCGGCACCAGCGCCTTCGCGTAGGTCGCGGCCGCGCCATGCGGCAGCGCGAGGAAAAACAAGTCGATGTCTCCGCGCGCCAGGGCCTCCGGGTCGGAGTCGCTGAACGTCAGCCCGCGATCCGCACCCCGCACGGACGGGATCACCTTGGCCAGCGGCTTGCCGGCGTTCGAGCGCGACGTCACCGCCGCCAGCGTCACGGCGGGATGGCCGAGCAGCAGCTTCACCAGAACTTCGCCGGAGTAACCGGACGCGCCAACGATGCCGACTTTCATGAGGTTTTCGCCTCCGCGAAAACCTAGCGCTTCGAGAACTGGAACCGCTTGCGCGCGCCGGGCTGGCCCGGCTTCTTGCGCTCCTTGGCCCGCGGATCGCGCTTGATGTGTCCGGCTTTCTTCAATGCCGCGCGCAGCTCGGGGTTCATTTTCTGCAGCGCCCGGGCAATCCCGTGCGCCACCGCGCCGGCCTGGCCGGCCACGCCGCCGCCGGCCACGTTCACCGTGACGTCGATCTTCTCGCGCAAGTCGACCGTGAGCAGGGGAGCATACGCCTGCTTGGCGAAATTTTCGTGCGAGAAATAGGCCTCGAACTCGCGGCCGTTGCAGGACAGCTTGCCGGTCCCCTCGGTCAGGCGAACCCGCGCGGTGGAGGTCTTGCGCCGGCCGGTGCCGACAAAAATGTTGGTGGCGACAGTGCTCATGGACTGGTCAGACGGTGACTTTGACAGGGTTGTTGGCCTCGTGCGTGTGAGCCGGGCCGCGGAAAACGCGCAGCTTGGTGAGCATCCTGGCCGCGATCCGGTTCTTCGGCAGCATGCCTTTCACGGCGTGCTCGATGATGAACTCGGGGTGCTTTTCGCGCATCAGCGACAGCTTGCGGCGGCTCTCTCCGCCGACGAAGCCGGAGAAAAACATGTACTCGTTCTGGTCCTCTTTCTTGCCGGTCACGGCCACCTTCTCCGCATTGATCACGACCAGGTAGTCCCCCGTGTCGACCGACGGCGTGTAGCTCGCCTTGTTCCTTCCGCGGATGATGTTCGCTGCTTTCACCGCGAGACGGCCCAGCGGAGCCCCCTCGGCATCGATCAGATACCACTTGGGTTGCACCGTCTCCTGTTTGGCGAGGAAGGTCTTCATGAGAAAAGAGGCCAAGAGCTAGGGTTTCGCACAAGCGTGTCAACCCCCGTTTTGGTGCGAGTTGGAGCTCGATGTCCCCGCGGACGCGATGCGCTCGTCGGCTCGGTCCAACGCAACGGTCCGCGACGGTCCGAGGGATCCGCGGCGAAGTGCGACGTCCTTGTCTCCGGCGCAACGAGTCCGCATCGGGCCGGAATGATCGCGCGCACGGCTCTCGGCCCGGTGCGCGGTGCCGCGCCGCTGGCGCCGCGGCACGGGCTTGTTTCGGCGCCGGGTTGTGCAACTCTGCTGGCATGAACCACCGGAGCATGCTTGTCGCTGCTGGGGTCCTCGGCGGTGCCGGCGTCATGCTGGGCGCTTTCGGCGCACATGGGTTGCACGAAAAACTGCTCGCAAGCGGGATGGCGAACGCCTGGGAAACCGCCGTGCGCTACCACCTGCTGCACGCCGTCGCACTCGTCGGACTCGCGGCGTGGGCCCGGGGGGCTGCGCCGGGCGCCGGCAGCTGGGTCGCGCGCTGCTGGGTTGGCGGGACGATTCTTTTTTCCGGTTCCCTCTACGCGCTCGCGCTGGGCGGGCCGCGCTGGCTTGGACCGGTGACGCCACTCGGCGGACTGCTTCTCACCGCGGGCTGGATTCTGCTGGTTGTTGCCGGCGTGAAAGCGAAGGCACCTGCTTCTTCGGATACGCAAGCATGAATGCTGTCCGGATCCGGATCCCGCCCGACCTGCACGCGATGCTCGAGGCACTGCGCCCGCATGGCCGGCCCCGGCTCGTCGGCGGCGGCGTGCGCGACGCCCTGCTCGGCCTCGAGGCGAAGGATTTCGATGTCGAGGTAGCCAAGATCGATTTCACCGCGCTCCAGCGGACGCTCGCGCCGTTTGGCGCCACCGACGTGGTTGGTCGCAGCTTCGGCGTGGTCAAGGTCCGGAGCGGCGCCACCGGCGCCGAATACGACTTCAGCCTGCCGCGGCGCGAGTCGAAGACAGGCGCGGGCCACCGCGGATTCGCGGTCGCCCCCGACCCGGCGTTGAGCGATGCGGAGGCCGCGGCGCGGCGCGACTTCACGATCAACGCGATCGCCTATGATCCCTTTTCCGGCGAGCTGATCGATCCGCACGGCGGGCAACGGGATCTGGCCGCGCACGTGCTGCGTCACACCAGCGCCGCCTTCGTCGAGGACCCGCTCCGCGTCCTGCGCGCGTTTCAGTTCGCCGCGCGGTTCGACCTGTCGCTCGCGCCCGAAACCGCGGCGCTCTGCCGCCAGATCGCGGATACGTTTCGCGAGCTGCCGGTCGAACGCGTCTGGGGGGAGTGGGACAAGTGGGCGACGAAGGCGACGCGCCCCTCGCGGGGGCTGGCGGTGCTCGAGGAGTCCGGCTGGCTGCAACACTTTCCGGAAATCGCCGCGCTCCGGGGGACGCCGCAAGAGCCGGAGTGGCATCCGGAAGGCGACGTGTTCACGCACACCCAGCTCTGTCTCGACGCCCTCGCGGAACTCGAGGCCTGGAGAGCCGCGGAGGCGTCGCAGCGCCGGCTGCTCTCGTTCGCCGTGCTGGCGCACGATTTCGGCAAGCCGCCGACCACGATTCGCGCGGAGAAGCGCGGCGCCATCCGCTGGCTGAGCCCCGGCCACGAATCCGCGGGCGGCCCGATCGCGCAGGAGTTCCTGCGCCGGATCGGCGCGCCGCTCGAATTGGACACGCCGGTGGGGGCGCTCGTCGTGCACCATCTCGTGCACCACCACGGTGCGGATGGGAACTTCACCGACAGCCAGGTGCGCCGGCTGGCCCGCAAGCTGGCGCCGGCGACGATCGACGACCTCGCCGTGGTGATGGCGGCGGATTCGCTCGGCCGTCCGCCGCTGTCCTCGCCGGAGACGATCGAGCTGATCGCGCTGCTTCGGTCGAAGGCCCACGCGCTCGAACTCGCGAGCGGCGCCCCGCGCCCCGTCGTGCAGGGCCGGCACCTCATCGCGCTCGGTTGGTCACCGGGGCCGGCCTTCAAACCGGTCCTCGATGCGGCCTTCGAGGCGCAGCTCGACGGGGCGTTCTCCGATGAGTCGGGCGGAGTCGACTGGTTGAAGCGCCATTTGCAGGAAACCAGCCGTGAACTACGCTAGGCAATGCCCGCGAACCAACTCGACCAACTCAAGCAGTTCACGAAGGTCGTCGCCGATACCGGCGATTTCGAACACATCCGGACGTATGCGCCGCAGGACGCGACGACGAATCCCAGCCTGATTCTCAAGGCGGCGGGCCTGCCCGGCTACATGCACCTCGTCGACCAGGCGGTGCAGGATGCCGGCAAAACCGCCTCGGTCGCCGCCACGATCGACCTTCTCCTCATCCTGTTCGGCGTCGAGATTCTCAAGATCGTCCCCGGCCGCGTATCGACCGAAGTGGACGCGCGGCTGTCGTTCGATACCGCGGGGAGCATCGCGAAGGCGCGCGAATTCATCGCCCTGTATCAGAAACACGGCGTCGGGCGCGAGCGGGTGCTGGTCAAGCTCGCCTCAACCTGGGAGGGAATCCGCGCCGCCGAGCAGCTCCAGCGCGAGGGCATCCACTGCAACATGACGCTGCTGTTCTCGTTTCCGCAGGCGGCAGCGTGTGCGGACGCGGGCGCCCAACTGGTGTCGCCGTTCGTCGGCCGCATCCTCGACTGGCACAAGAAGAATGCCGGCCGGGATTTCGCGCCGGCGGACGATCCGGGCGTTCAGTCGGTACGGCTGATCTACACCTACTACAAGAAGTTCGGGTACCAGACCGAGATCATGGGCGCGAGCTTCCGGAACAGGGGTGAGATCCTCGAGCTGGCTGGGTGCGACCTGCTGACGATCTCGCCCGACTTGATGGCGGAACTCGCCTCGTCGACCGAGCCAGTGGTCCGCAAGCTCGATCCGCACGCCGCCGCGTCGGCGGCGATCGAGCGCGCAACCTTCGACGAAAAGACATTCCGCTTCGCGCTGAACGAAGACCAGATGGCCACCGAAAAAACCTCCGACGGCATCCGGGTGTTCGCGGCGGACGTGCGGAAGCTGGAAGACTTGATTCGGAAGAAGCGCGGGTAAGACGGGGACCTGGCGTGATGGGTCCGCCCGCACCCATGCCGCCGTCGGCTGCGAGCTTGCTCGCGCCCTACCGCCGCGAACGCGTCGAGGTCCCCGCGCCCATCCCGCGCCTGCGAGCAGGCGGCCTACGGTGCGAGGCGCGCGCAAGCTCGCGGCCTACCCCCGTCCTTGTACGCCTTCAGCCGCTTTCCCCCCGCCGGCGGCACCATTGCGCCGTTGCGCGTGGGCGAACCGGCCGGGTATGACTTGCGCGCATGATCCGATCGTTTCAGTGGGACCTTGGCCGGCAGGTGGAGCGGCTCGACTGGCTGATCGGCCGGATTCCCCGCTATGCCGATTGGGGTTACAACGAGGTTCATCTCCATCTCGAAGACGCGGTCGAGTATCCGCACGTGCCGCACGTCGCCCGCCGTGACGCCTTTTCGTACCGGCAGCTCGAGCGTTTGGTGCGGGCGGCGACGCGGGCCGGCATCGGCGTCGTTCCGATCGTCAATCTGCTCGGCCACACGCAGTACTTGATCAAGGTCCCGGAGCTGCGGGACCTGAACGAACTCCGCGCCGCCGACGGTTCGCCATTGGATCGGGGACAAATCTGTCCGCTCCATCCGCGCACGCTCGAGCTCGCCGGGGCGCTTTTGCGCGACATGGCTCCGTTTTGCACCACCGGCAAGGTGCATGCCGGACTCGACGAGTCGTTCCTGCTCGGCCGCTGTCCCCGCTGCCGCGCGGAAATCGCGCGGGATGGTCGCGCCGCGCATTTCGCGCATCACGTCCAACGGCTGGATGCCCTCGCCCGCGGAATGGGTCTGCGCCTCGGGATGTGGGCCGACATGCTTTATTTCCTGCCGGACGCGATCCCGCTGCTGCCCCCGGACATCACGGCGTACGAGTGGTATTATCATTCGTTTCGCCGCCGGCCGCGGGTCGAGCTGTTCAACTTCGCCGAGGCGGACCTGGCGACGCCGCTGCGCGCCCGGGGCATCGCCCGGTACGGCTGTCCGATGAACGGAGCGTTCCGGCATGAACCGCTCCCCCACTTCGGCGACCGGCTGGCGAATCTCGGATCCTGGTGGCGCCACGCCAGGCGGAGCGGGGCCGCCGGTTTCCTCGTCAGCTCATGGGAACCGAACCGGCTGGCGAGCGAGCTCACCACCGCGATCGACGCGGCCGCCGCGTCGCTGTGGCTCGAGCCGGAGGTCACGGACCCCGGTGAGATGCTGGCTCGCGGTTTCGAGCGCGCCTTCGGCCCCCGGCGGCCGGGACGGCGGCGCCCCGCCGCGGCGTGGCGCCGCGCCGCCACGCTTGCCCTCGCCGCCGACAGGTATCCGTTTTCAGGTTATCCGCGCTGGGAGATCAACGAACGCTGGGACACGGTTTCACGGCGCGAGCCGCTCGACGAATACGCGGCAGAAGAGCGTCATTTCGCGCGACTCGCGGCGTCCGCCGCCCGTGCCCACGTTCCGTTGCCGCTGCGCGCCAGCCTCGCACTCCGCCATGCGCTCGCGGAGCGCGACGTCTGCGTCCGCGAACTGGGCCGCGCCGGCCTTCCCGCGCCGGAAGCGGCGGTGGCAACCAGCGAGAGTCAGCAGCGGGAGGGGGCGCGGACGCCTGCGGTGCGACCGGTTCACGACGATCGCGGACGGCCCGATCGTCGGTTCCAGGCACCGACCCCGACCCCGGCCGGTTCCCGCCGCGGCCCGTCTGTGTCCACCGAGGACCTGGAGACCCGGCTCGCCGCCGCGCTGCGCCGCGGCGTGACCTTCGCGCGGCTGCTCTGGCGGCGGACGAGAAACCCGCGCGTCACCGGTCCCAACGAGCAGATGCTGCGCCGCGACGAGGACCGGCTGCGCCACGGGAGAGCCGGCCGGCCGGTGTTCGGCCCCGCCTGGCAGCTGTGCTATCGGGTCTGGAACTTCGCCCCCGCCGCCCAGCTCGTCGGAGTCGAACAGCAGCAGCCGGACGGAACATGGCGCGTGGTGCAATCGTGCCACACGATCGAGTTCCAGTCACGTGCCGCCCGACCGCGCGGCGACATCGTCCGCGAGCATGCCGCGCCCGTCGAGTGGGACGGCCGGCTCGAGAGACCGCCGCGACTGCGGCTGTTCGTGCGAGGCGTCGGGGCGGTGAAGATCGGCGGCGTGACCCTCAGCGACGGGGCAACGTCGCTGGCCGTGCGCGGCCGGCGAGCCGGCGGCTGGCTGAAGCTCGGCGCGCCACCAGATCGGCAGGGCCTGCCGGATCCGGATCGGTCCGAGTGCACGCCGGTGCTGGAATTCGCGTGAGCTGCCGTCCAGGATTTCCTCCCCAGCAGGCGTCGGGGCCGAGGTCGTGACGACTCGCGCCGCGAAACGAACGTCTCCCCTCCCGCGGAATATCCCGGCCCGAAAGCAACGCGGCCCGGCGAAGCGCCGGGCCGCGGATCAACCCAAATGAACTCTGCTCAGAACTTCACGCCAAGCGTCACATACAACAGCCGTCCGATCGGGTTGTAGGTGGCGATGTCGACGTTCGACTCGGTGAAATTCGGCGACAGCGGCGGCCGGCGATTCAGCACGTTGTTCGCGCCGAGCGTCAGCTTCACGTTCTTCATCGTGAGCAATCGCGGGAAGTTGTACGCCAGCGAAACGTCGAACGAATTGTACGAGCCGGTGGTCGTCGGGACGAACGCCGTCTTGTCCGCGTTGAAGAACGCGGGATCCTTGACGCCCGGATAGTAGGTCCAGCCGATGAATCCGGTGACGTTCTCCCAGGTGTAGCTCGCGGTCGCGTAGCTGTGGAACCGCGGGATCGTGCCGTTGATGTTCGTCGCCTGGCCGACGGTTTCGACCCACGGCAGGCCCGTGGAGAACTTGTACTTGAACGTCTGCAGCCAGACGCCCTGGAGCGTGAGGTCCAGGCGGGAGGCGTTGCCGAGCTTCCTCGTGTAGTCGCCCTCGAGGTTGATGCCCCGCAGGACCTGCGAGGAATTGAGCGACGACGAGCTGATGTACACGTTGTCGAAGTTCGCCGTCACCTGCCCGGGGGCCGTGATCGGCGTGGCGTCGCTCGTTCCGGGGAAATCATTCAGGGCGAGGAATTTCGCGTACGGCGAAGCCGGGCCCTTGTTTTCCACGTCCTGCGCGAGAATCTGGTAGTCGACGCCGCCGACGAGATCGCGCTGCTCGATGTAGAAGTAATCGGCGGTCAGCGAGAGGCCCTCCACCGCCTTGGGCGAGAACACGAATCCGGCGGTGAAGTTGTCCGCCTTCGACGGCTTCAGGTCCGGGTTGTTCGAGAGCTGCAGGTTGCCTTGCACATTCTGCGCCGTGCCGCCGCCAACCGCGTTGAGGTTGACTCCCGGCGTGAAGCCGATGCCGCCGGGTCCGTAGAGCGAGAACAAGGCGGGAGCGGTGAACGATTTCGAGTACGTCGCGCGCAGCGTCAGCTGGTTGTCCATCGGCTGATAACGGATCGAAATCTTCGGCACGGTCGTCGCGCCGGCATCGCTGTAGCGCTCGTAGCGGATGGCGCCATCGAGTGACAGGTTGTAGAGCCCGACGATCGACTGCTTCGGTCCGGTCAGCGGCACCTGCAGTTCTCCGAACACGCTGTCCACATGTCGCGCCTGATTGAACGGATCGAGCGTCACACCGGAGTCCCAGCCGAACGACGCGGTCTGCGAGTTGCGGTCGGAGTTGGCGTCGAGCGCCTCGTGCCGGTACTCGCCGCCGACCGCCAGCTGGACCGGCCCGGCCGGCAGCGTGGCGACCGTCCCCGTGACGTGCGCGTCGACCGTCCACAGCGTGCTGTCGAACACGCCGAACGCGGTGCCCAGGATCCCGGAGTTCAGGATCGCGCCCGGCGCCTGCTGGACCGCGAAGAGGTTGACGCTACCCGCCGCGACAGCGGCGATCCGGCCGGCCGTGTCGACGAGATTCGGATTGCGGTAGTTCTGAGTCACCTCGTTGTAGACGATCCCCGCATCCAGCGTCCAGTCGGCGACCAGGTCGGCATGCAGCCCGAACGTGCCGCGATTCGAGGTCGAATCCGTGAAGAACTGCCGCGGGTAATCGACGAAGCGGTTGCGGGCCTTCACGGTTTCGTCGAAGGGATTGCCGTTCACGCCTGCCGCGATGTTCGCGTTGACCGGCTGCGCGTTCAACTGGCTGAACGTGTCGGTCTTCGAAACGATGAAGCTGCCGAACAGCGTCAGCTTGTCCGAAAGATGGTGCTGGATCTCCGCGACCGCGGACTTGCGCTGGTTGCCCTGCAGCAAGGTGACCTTGCTCGAGAGATCGAAGAATTTCTGGATGTCCCCGACCTGGCCCGGCCCGACGCTGCCGTATCCATAGGGACCGGTATACGTTCCGTTCGCCAGCAGTGCCGCCAGGCTCTGCGGGGCCCCGGCGGGCGGCGCGTTCAATCCGGACTTCAGGAAATAGTAGTTCGACCCCACCTGCACCACACCCGGAAATGTCGGGCTGCCGTAGATCGGCGAGCTGAAGCTGCGATCCTTCTGGTACAGCGGGTCGCTCTTGAACCATTCGGCCGAGACGGTGATGCTGGTCTTGCCGTTGGCGGCGCCCCCGACCATGTCGAACGATCGCTCGCGGTAGTTGCCTTTCTGGGTGCCGAACGCGATCCGGCCGCTGGCCTCGAAGCCCTGATAATCCTTGCGGAGGATCACGTTGACGACGCCCGCGATCGCGTCGGATCCGTAGATCGCGGAGCCGCCGTCCTTGAGGATCTCGATGCGCTCGACCGCGCCGACCGGGATCAGGTTCAGATCGACGAACTGAAAGCCGCCGATGCCGGCGACAGGCGAGAACGCCACGCGTCGTCCATCGATCAGCACCAGCGTCTGGGTGTTGAGCAGCGACAGTTGCGAACCGCCGTTGGTCGAATTCGAGGCGATGTTGGCGTTGGTCGCGCCGAGGTTTCCATTGCCGATGAACTGCGGGCTCGTCTTGCGGATCACTTCCATCAGATTCGTCGTGTCGCCCGAGTTTTCGATTTGCAGTGGCGACACGACGCTCACGGGAGCGACAGGAGCATCACCAGCGGACGGAATGTACGACCCGGTGACCACGAATTTTTCAAGCACCTGCGGCTGGTCCGAGGTACTGTTGGGATTCTCCGGAGTGGCGGCCTGACCGAACACCGCGGGAGACAAGACGCACGAGGCAGAGATCAGCGTAAGCGCAGCCCCGAACTTCCGTGCAAGAAGCAGGTTCATAGTTTGTTGAGTTGTGTTGTGTGCACGAGCCGGCGCGCAGCCGGCTCGATGTGTTGGTTCAACACGTTTTGCGTGTTTGCGTGCTAGCTACCCGCAACGCCGGCTGTCTCAACGCGATATCGACGAGACGCGATCATCGGACCACAGAACGCCCGAAAAACGCGCCCGACCGCACCAACCAACACAAGGGAGCGACCCGTGATTTTTCCAAAACTTAACCTTTGCAACACTGACCCTACGCTCCCGCGTTCTGCTTCACCAATGCCTTCAGCTTCGCCCGATAGTTCCGGCTGAGCCGCAGCTTCGTTCCGTCGCTCATGAAGACCGCATAGTCGCCGTACAACGCGGTTTCCACGCGGCGCACATGGTCGAGGTTCACGAGATACGAGCGGTGGATGCGCAGGAATTTATTCGCATCCAGTTTCCGCTCCATCATCTGCAGGGTCTCGCGCACCATCTGCGTTTTGGCCGCGGAGGTCTGGACTTTGACGAAATCGCCCTGCGCCTCGATCCACACCACGTCCTGGCTTTTGATGAAGTGCAGCGCGCCATCCGCCTTCAATACAATGCGCTCGGCGTATTCGGGATGGGCCGGAGAAACCGGTGCGAGGCTGGGAGGCAGCGCAAGCGTGCCCTCGGGATCGAGGCGGCGCACATACCCGAGCAGCTGCTCCAGCTGATCCGCCAGGTGCGTCGTCGGCCCACGTCGCACCGTCTCTTTGGCGCGCCTGAGGGCGGCGGCGAACCGCGCGTCGCTGTAAGGCTTGAGCAGGTAGTCGACGGCCGAAACCTCGAACGCGCGGATCGCGTGCTGCTCGTACGCGGTGACGAAGATCACGGCCGGCCGTTCCGCGGCGTCGAGCGCCGCCAGCACCTGGAATCCGTCGAGCCGGGGCATTTGCACGTCGAGAAACAACAGGTCGGGACGGTGCGCGCGAATCGCCGTCAGCGCCTCCTCGCCGTCCGCGCAATGGCCGATCACGTCCAGTTCCGGATCGGCGCGTGCCATCATCTCGAGTCCTTCGCGGGCGAGGGGCTCGTCGTCAACAATCAAGGTGCGAATTTTTTTCATGGGGTCAGAGTCCGCTCTCGGATTGGAAGGGAAGATTGAGCCGGACTGTCATGCCGCCGTCGCTGCGGCGGACCATGTCGAATCGATAGTTGGCGCCGTATGCCCGCTCGAGCCGGCTGCGCGTGTTCGTCAGCCCGATGCCACCAGGCCGCTCGGAGGTCGGAGCCCGGGTCGTGGCAGGGTCCGGTCCGTCGTTGTCGATCACCAGTTCCAGCCGGCCCTCGACGAGCCGCGACGCCAGCCGCAGCGTGCCCGGCGCCGTCAGCCGCGAAATGCCGTGCTTGATCGCATTCTCGACCAGCGGCTGAAGCAGCAGGTTGGGCACGCGGGCCGGCAGCGTGGCGGGGTCGATCTCGAACACCAGCCGCAGCTTCTCGCCAAACCGGATGCGTTCGATCTCGAGAATAGCGGTGGATGAATTCGATTTCGTCCTCGAGCGCCAGGTCGTGCTTGCCGGTGCGCTCGATCGCGGATCGCAGCAGCGCGCTGAGCTGCGCGATCGTCTCGACGGCCGCGGCGTTGCGCTGCTGGCGCACGAGCGTGCTCACCGCGTTGAAACTGTTGAAAAGGAAGTGCGGATGCAGCTGCCCGCGCAGCGCGGTGAGTTCCGCCTGCGCGAGCTCGGATTCGAGCTGGGCGGTCCGCAGCCGGAGCTGCAGCGTTTCCTCCGCGCGCTGCCGGTGCTTGAAATAGTAATCGATCGCCAGCGCGGCGGCGAAGAACCCGCCGAAAGTGAGAAAGTCCATCGGCAGCGAGACGATGCTGCTCGCCCAATACGTGTTCCAGTCGACCGGGAGGTCGCGCTCGTCCGGCAACCAGAGGTTCGGGACGACCCGAAGCAGGAACCGCACGTTGACCACGCCGACGTAGATCAGCAGGCTGCCGATGAGGATGCGCGGCAGGTGGCGCGGAAACTGGCCGCGGGTGAGCGGAAACTTGCGCACCAGCGCGAGCACGACCGGCGCGGCGATCAGCCAGACGAACCACGCCGTGGGGTCCCACGCCACGAGCATGTACTGCAACTGCTCGCGATGAACCCAGCGATGCAGGCTCTGTTCGAGGAAATAGCCGACCCCCAGCAACGCGGCCCCCGCGACAAGGACAGCGATCTGCAAACGCAGGCTGAACAGCCGACGCCCGGGATCGAACTCCTGCCGCACCATCGTGGAGAGTCGCGAGAACTTCATGCGTGGGCGCGCCAAATCGCACCCTGACACAGGCCGCGGGCCTGCTGCAACCGCATTGATGCCGCAGGGCTTCGTCGGAGGTCGTCCGGGACTCCGGCCAGGGCCCGCGCCAGCGAGGCACGGGACCGCGGATCTACTTGACGCGCTTCACCTTCACCTGCGGGCCGTATCCTTCCACGGAAAGAAAGAACGTCCCAAAAAGGCCTTTGCGGATCGAGACCGCCGGCGACGCGAGGTTGACGGCGAACTCGGCCGGCTCGATCTGTTTCCAGACTTGGCCATTGGTCAGCCGAAACACGGTGTGTCCCGACCAGCCGTCGAACCGGCCGGCGATCCGCGACCGGATCTCGCGGGGAACCGCCTGCACTTTCTCCACTTGCGCCTGCACCTGCTCCTCGCGACCGAAAGCGCTCTCTCCGCGCGGCACCAGCGCGGTGGCCTGGTCGGCCCGCGATGGCACCGCCG
Organism: uncultured Verrucomicrobiae bacterium; assembly: GCA_963705935.1. Lineage (GTDB taxonomy): Bacteria > Verrucomicrobiota > Verrucomicrobiia > Opitutales > Opitutaceae > Opitutus. Next base: position 3,969,070 of record OY970130.1, read on the forward strand.
TCGTCCGCGACGGAACCACCGCGGCCCGGCCGCCGAGCAGCCGGGCGCTGAGAAACGCCAGCTCCTCCGGAGTGAGCTTGTCGAGCCCCGCGCGGCGAAACTCGTCCGGCGACAGCACTTCCCGCAGCGACACGACGCGTTCGACCGCCACCACCTGCGAACCTCCGGCCGGCGCCAGCCCGAGCAGCAGGGCACCCAGGATCGCCAGGAGCAGCCGGCGCCGGTGCACATGCCGGGAGGCGGCAGGACACCCGGCGGATGGAGCAGACGCGAAGGTCATTTGCCTCCTCCCTCATTCTCGCGCATCTCGCTCCCCTTCGCTCCGTCCTCCCGGGCGGCGGCGTGACGCGGGTTGACCACGTTTTCCTTCAGGAACGCATCGACCGCCCGGTACCAGGCGATCCGGTTCTCCTCCTTGCGGAAGCCGTGGCCCTCGTTCTTCTCGTAAATGATTTCGTGCGGCTTGCCGGCCTTCTTCAGCGCCGCCGCCATCGAGCTGCCCTGCTCGATCGGGACACGCGGGTCGTTGTAGCCGTAGCCCATCAGCACCGGCGCCCGTACCCGGTCCGCAAACCGGACCGGCGAAATATCCAGCAGCCGCCGACGATCGTGTTCCGCGGTGCCGATGCGCGTCGCGAGCCAGCGCCGATGATCGGCGTTGTTAATGGGCTGACTGACGAGCTCGATCATGTCCGTGACACCGACGTAGTTCACCCCGGCGCAGTAAAGCTCGGGGGTGAAGGTCAGCCCGGCCATCGTCGCATAACCGCCGTAACTGGCGCCGCTGATCGCGACCCGGGCGGGATCGGCGATCCCCTGCCCGACCGCCCATTTCACCCCGTCGCTCAAGTCGTCCTGCATCCGCAACCCCCACTGCCGGTAGCCAGCGCGCTCGAACTCGGCGCCGTAGCCGCCGGAGCCCCGGTAATTGATTTGGAGCACCGCACAGCCACGATTCGCGTACAGCTGCACCTCCGGGTCGAAGCCCCACTCGTCACGAATGCCGTACGGGCCGCCGTGCGGATAAATGATCAGCGGCAGTGTTTTGCCGGAGGAGCCCACGGGCAGCGTCAAATAGCCGTGCAACAGCATCCCATCGCGGGCTCGAAACTCGACCGCCCGCATCGGCGCCATCGCGGCTGGGTCGATGTCCGGCTGCACGACCGCGAACTCGCGAATCTTCTTCTGCTGGAGGTCGAGGAGGTAGTACACGCCCGGTTCGCGATCGCTCTGCGCATGGATCAGCAGGTTCCTGCCGTCGCCCGAAAGTTCGATGAGCCGGTTGAACGTGTGCGGCATCGCGCGGTCGACCGCCTGCTGGTACTGCGCGAACTTCGGATCGAGCCAGTGCACGTGCGGCTTGTCCGTCTGATACGTCAAGCCGAGCACCTTGTGCTGGTCCTCGCTGTAGATCAGGCTCGCGTCGATATCGTACACGTCGTCGGCAACCACGGTGTCCAGCATCTGTTTCGTCGTAGTGTCGTACCGGCAGACAGCCGCGGTCTTCCGGCCGAGCGTCGACCTGACGAAAAGCGTCCGGTCGTCGCCGTCGAACCCGATTGGCCACCAGCCGGGCTCGTTTTCGTCGAAGGCGACGAGCGGCTCCCAGGGAGCGTCGGCGTTCGGACGGTACAGCACGGTGGTGCGGCCCGCCTTGTTCCTCACTGCGATCCGGACAGCGGCGGAGCGATCGATCATCCACTGGGCCACGTCGTTGAGCCCCGCCGCGACCGTGCGCCGGCTGCCGGTGAGCAGGTCGACGAGGACGACTTCGGAGTGTGGATTCTCCGAGCCCGATCCGCTTTCCCGGCAGGTCGCGACGATGTGACGCGGATCGCGCGGCACGCGCCCGAGAATGCCGATCGCCCGCGGATTGAAACCGCCGGCCTTGAGCTGATCCTCGACGGTCGGGATGAGCACGGACGGCTGGCCGCCATCGCGATTGACGGCGAACAGCCCGTAGCCTTCGTCGCCATCATTATCCATTATAAACACCAGCCGGTCGTTGTTGACCCACGCATAACCGGCGACGTCCTGCCGGTCCCAGCCGGTGACGAGGACGGGTTTGAGCGTAGCGGTGTCGGCGACAACCAGGTTCAGCCGGTGCTTGTACGGCTGGAGACAGGCGATGTGCCGCCCATCGGGTGAGTAGGTCACCTGCGCGACAGCAGGTTGCTTGAACAGTGTCGTGACTGGAATCTCGGCCGGAGTCGCAGCGGACATCGCGGCGACCAGGAGCAGCGGACTGAGCGGGAGGAGCGGGACTTTCATGGCGGGAGCATGAGATTGCAGGATTACGGGGGCCGGCGCCAGAGCGTAAAACAAACACGCCCCGGAGGAATCTCCGGGGCGTGGCAGCGAACGGCGATCTAGCTAGATCGCGCGAACGTTAGAAGTCCTTCGCGACGCGCATGTACACGAACGCCTTCTGCGGGTCGTGAATGTTGGCGTTCCAACCGGTCGAGGAGTGGGCGTCGAACGGCGGATCCCAGTCGAACACGTTGCGGGCGCCCAGGGTGATCCGGGTGTTGTGCCACAGGCCCGAGTAGGTGATCTGCGGATTGACCATGGTCTGGGACGAAACCGAGCCCACGCCGGTGTAGTTCTCAAACCGTCCGATGTACTCGACAAACACCGCGGCACCCCAGTTGCCCTTGTGCCAGTCGGTGCCGAACGTGCCGCGCCATTTCGGCTGGTTGTACGTGCCGGCCCATTCCGAACCTTCGTAGACGAACTGGGGCATGTAGGTGGCGTTCGCCTCGATCCGGAACCAGCCGAGAGAGGCCGTCTTCAGGTCGTACCGCGAAGACATGTCGAAGCCGCGGTAGGTCTGGTGAGCGGCGTTGCGGTAGGTGTCGATCACGTAGCTGACCGAGCCGATCGTGTCGCCGCCCGTCGGGGCGGCGCGGACGACCAGGCCCGGGAGCTGGTCCTCGTGCAGGAGGATGTAGTCGGCACCGAGCTGGGAGATCAGGTTCTTCTGCTTGAACTGGAACCAGTCGACGCCGAACGAGAAGCCCTTCATCACGCCCTCGGGTTCAACGGTGACGCCGGCGTAAAGGGTGTCGGTCTCCTCAGGCTGCAGGTCCGGATTGCCGCCGGAGCGCGTCTGAATCTGGCGCAGGCCGTCCTGCGGACGCTTCGGATCCTCCAGCCCCGTATCCGAGAACTGAGTGACCTGCGACGTGTACAGGTAGGACAGATTCGGCGCGAGGAACGACTGGCCGAACGAGGTGCGGAAAAGCAGCCATTTGAACGGCTGGTAGGACAGCGCGATCTTCGGCTTCGTCGTGGTGCCGAAATCGCTGTAGTGCTCCGTGCGCCCGGCGAGTTGTGCCTGCAATCCGGCGACGATCGGCACGCTGAGCTCGACATAGGCCGCATTCACGCGGCGCTGGCCGGCGACGGAGGAACCCTCCGCGCCGCCGATGATGTCACCGGTGATGTTGGCGATGGTCTTGGTGTTCTCGAAGTTTTCCCGCCGCATTTCGCCACCCACGGCGAGGCCGAGCGCGCCCGCGGGCAGCTGCATCACGGTGCCGTTGGTGCTGAAGTCCCACGAGGACAGTTCGAATTTCGCGCTGTTGGGGTTGTCGTGGGTGTAATAGGCGGTGATGCGCGGGTCCTCGGGGCCGAAGGGATTCGCGTAGAGCGTCTGGCCGCCGATGACGACGCCGTTCAAGGCGTTCTGGTAGAGGCTGTCGAACACCGAGCCGCGATTCAGGTTGGTCGTGTCGTTGCTCGTGTAGAGCGCACCCGTTTCCCACGTCCAGTCCGACGAGCCCGGAATCGTGCCGTCGAGGCCGACCAGGACGCGCGGGGTATCGGACGTGACGTCGTTGATCCGCGGGCCGGCGCTCATCAGGCGGGCGCGCCAGTCGGAGTAGAGGTCCTCACCGAACGGATTGTTCGGATTGCTGGCCGGGATGTTGAGCGAACCATCCGGCGCATCGCCATGCTCCACGTAGTTCGGCACAATCGGGGATGGCGCGGCCTTGATGACGGACTGCGCCCGCCGGAAGGAAACTTCGGTGAAGGCGCTGAGGTTGTCCGTGAACCCATGAGTGGCGCGGGTGTAGAAGCCGTAGTTGCGCGTGTCCGGCGTCTGGTCGGTGTTGGCCTGGAAGTCGTACAAGTCGGCCGAAGTACGCGGGCGAAAATCAGCGAGCGTCGGGAACGCCTTCGGCGCGCTCAACGTGTAATAGCCGCCGAGACTATCGACGTACGTCATCGCCGGATAGGTGGCGGAGCTCCGGCGGTCCGGGCCGCCGCGGGCGCGGAGGTCGGAAGTCCTCGAGAAGCTGTATTCCCGGTCCTGGATCGAGTTGGTTTCCTTCCAGTCGACGGTCGTGATGATCGAGTTCTTGCCCGACGTGATGCCCGAAACGGCCGAGAACGACTTCTCCAGGGCGTTGATCCCCTTGACGGCATTGCCGATCTCGAAGTTCGTCGAGAATCCGTTGTAGGTCTTCCGCAGCTTGATGTTGATGACGCCTGAGACCGCGTCCGAACCGTAGATGGCGGAACCGCCGTCCTTCAGGAACTCGACGGACTCCACCGCCGCCACCGGAATGCTGTTGAAATCAAACACGGTCTGCAGGCCGTCCCAGCCCGGGCTGCTCAACGGAGCGGCGCGCCGGCCATTGAGGAGCACCAGCACGTTGTTGTTGCCGAGCCCGCGGATGTTCACCGTCGAAGCGCCGGGCGTGAAGCTGTTGTTCGAAGCCGCCGGCATCAACGAGCCGCCGCTGATCATCGGCAGCGCACGGAGGGCGTCGCCGATGTTGGAATAGCCAGAGATCTCGAGATCGCTCTGGGTGATGGCGACCACCGGGTTCGGACCTTCGGAGTCGATCCGCTTGATCCGGGATCCCGTGACCTCGATGCTGTCGAGCGCGACGGGCTTGTCACCGTCCTTGTTCTTTGTCGTGTCAGTGCTGACTGCCTCTTGCGCGTGGAGTGAAACCACGGCCAATAGACCGGCGATCGCGCAAAGCGAAAGCCGCCCCAGATACTTCTTCGTCAGAAGTGGGTTCATAGTTTGTTCGTTGTGTTGTGTCGGTGTGTTACTATCAGGAAACTAAGTCAGACTTGGGGCGAGAGGCTGGCGCGCGAGCAGCCGAATGCAATACTTACGTTAAAAGGCTCGTTTTATACGACGACATGCACTTAGATCGGCCGACACGCATCCGAGACATCTAGCATTCGCACCCGGTGGCCGTCGCCCGGAGCAGCCCGCGACCGGGAAATAAACGGTTGCGAGCCATCGCAAACGGCTGGATGAGTCCTAGGTACGTAAATTGACCGCGTGAAGGAGCTCGTCGCCATCGTCCGACACCTCACCTCGCCGGCCGAAAGCGGCGGCGTGCTGGCCACCCTTGTGTCCGTCGCCGGCTCCTCGTACCGGCGAGCGGGTGCCAGGCTGCTCTTGACCGAAGCGGGGCAGCGGATCGGGTCGATCAGCGGCGGCTGTCTCGAGGACGACGTGCTCGCCCGCGCGAACCGGGTCGCCGAGAGCGGCCAGCCCGAGGTGGTGACTTACGACACGACGACTGAAAACGACCTCGTCTGGGGCGTCGGCCTCGGCTGCCACGGGGTCGTGCAGGTGTTCCTGGAGAAGCTGCCGTCCCACCCGCGTTGGGCGGTCGCACTCGGGGAGAACCTCGCCGCACGCCGGCCGACCGCGGTGGCCGTGACCTGGCGCGACGCCGACCCGTCACGGCTCGGCACGCGCCTGGCCGGCGAGCTTTCGGACGCGCCGGCGCCGGAGATCTTCCACCAGACGATCGAGCCGCCGCCCGCCCTCACCGTTTTTGGCGCGGGTGACGACGCCCGGCCGCTGGTGCGGCTCGCCCGCGAGCTGGGGTGGCACGTGACGGTGGCGGATCCGCGAGCTGAATACACAACGCTGGAACGCTTTCCCGACGCGGACCGCCTCGTCGTCGCGCCCGCCGCCGATCTGGTGCGTCGCGCCGAGCTGCCGGCGGACGCGCTCGCCGTGGTGATGACCCACCGCTACGTGCACGATGTGCCGGTGCTGCGCGCCCTGACCGCGGTCCGTCCCGCGTATGTGGGCCTGCTCGGGCCGCGCCAGCGCGCCACCCGGATCCTGTCGGACCTCGCCCGGGACGGCGTCACGCCCGACGGCGGGTTTCTCGCCCGCCTGCATGCGCCGGTCGGTCTCGACCTCGGCGCGGAAACACCGGAGGAAGTGGCGCTCAGCATCGTGGCCGAGATTCGCGCAGCGCTGGCCGGCCGCGACGCGCGGCCGCTGCGCGAACGCACCAAGCCGATTCATGACTGACCGATCCTCGCTGATGAAACGCCCCCGTGAGCGGGGCATCGCGCCGGACGCCTCGTTCCGCGTCGGTGCGATCCTGCTTGCGGCCGGCGCCTCGACCCGCATGGGCGAGCCGAAGCAGTTGATGCTGCTGGATGGACGGCCGCTCGTCGTGCGCGCGGCGGAGTGCCTGCTCGCAACGGAGACCTGGCCGGTGGTGGTCGTCCTGGGCGCGAATGCCGGGGCGATCCGGCCGGTGCTCGCGCGATTACCGGTGCTCGTGACGGACAATCCGGCCTGGGCCGAAGGCATGGCCTCGTCCCTTCGCGCCGGCATCGCGGCGCTCCAGCAGTTCTCGCGCGCGATCGACGGCGCGATCGTCGCGCTTTGCGATCAACCCGGGCTCTCGCCGGAAGTCGTCCGGCAGCTCATCGCGATGCAGCGCGCTTCCGGGCGCGGCATGGTCGCCGCGCACTACGGGGGCCGCAACGGGGCTCCCGCCCTCTTTCTCCGCGGGCATTTTGCGGCGCTGGCATCGCTGACCGGCGAGCAGGGCGCACGGACCCTGCTCAATCGCCATCCGGAGCTGGTTGCGACCGTCGACGTGCCCGAACTCGCCGTCGATCTGGACACGCCGGAGGACTTCGCGGCGGAGAAGCCGGATTAGCTAGAGCTTGTCCCAGAAACGCTGATTTTGCGCGGTTCGTGTCTCTGGTAGCCGGCCTCGCCGAGGCCGGTCCGGGGTCGGCGACCCCGGCTACAGCTCGATCCCGCGCCCTTGGGACAAGCTCTGGTTGGCCCGACGAAGTCGCTCCGCGGAAGCCGGACGGAAATCCGGACGCTGCAACCCTCTCGTTCGGGAAACTTCCGGGTTGGCTGGCGCGCGGTCCACGGCCCGGGAAATCACGGGAGCTTCGCCTCGGCGACCTTGCGCGACTGGGCGGCGCGATAGTCGTCGAGGGACTTCTTCACCGACGGGTTCGCCCGGGCAAGCATGGCCGCCGCGAACAGGGCCGCGTTGATCGCGCCCGGTTTGCCGATCGCAAACGTCGCCACGGGAATTCCCGCCGGCATCTGGACCATCGAGAGCAGCGAATCGAGGCCCTTGAGCGCCGCGGATTCCATCGGCACGCCGAGCACGGGCAGCGGCGTGAGCGCCGCCGCCACGCCGGCCAGATGCGCCGCGCCGCCGGCCGCCGCGATGATGAGCTCGAGTCCCCGCGCCTCGGCGCCGCCGCACCACTCGAACGCGAGCTGCGGCGTCCGATGAGCGCTGATGACGCGCTTCTCACAGCCGATCCCCAGCTGGTCCAGGGTCTGCACGCAGTGCTGCATCACCTCCCAGTCGGAGGTGCTGCCCATGATGACTCCAACAAGCGGTGTGGCCATACCGGTAACGGGTAAGCGACAGCCCGCGGGAGAGGCAAACAGGAACGACAAGCAGAACCCCTCGGAGAAGCGTCCCCGGCCGGGCTCGGCGAGCCCGGCTACATCATATCGAAGCGGCCGCGCTTGCGGTGCTTGCAGCCGGGCTCGGTGGCCCCGGCGGGATGGCCATGTACCCGGTCCGATATCACCGCGACCGGGATGGGCAGACTCGAGTGTTTGGCGCGGCGAAGCTCAGAGCAGCGACACGCCCTTCGGCACCTGCACGATCGTCGTGCCGGCGATCTTGTCGTGCCAGGATTGCTTCTGGTCGTCGAACGCGACCCAGATGAATCCGAGCCCCGCGACGATCAGGGAAAGGAACGCGCCGAGCGCCCGCACAAAGGCCGTCATCCAGTCCACTGGGCGATCGTCGAGGCGCACCACCTTCAAGCCGCAGATGATCCCGCCGAGCGTCGTGCCGCGGAGCGCCCAGAACACGACGCAGTACGCGGCGAGCGCGATGAGGAAGTTCGGCCGCAGCACGTGCGGCAGCGGCAGCAGGTGCACGGCGACCGCGACGACGAACACGTCGAGCAGCGCCGCCGCGATGCGAATCCAGAAGCCGGCCCTCGGCAGTGACATCGCGGATACGATGGTGGGCGGCACGGAGGCGGCGGCCGGCGCCGCCGGCATGACCGGCGGCACGTCCGCGGCGGAGTCTCCCGGGGCGGCGGCGGCAGCGGACCCGCCGGCGATCGCCAGAGTAGGCGCGGCCGCGGCACCGCCAGCGGCCACCGCGCCGCCCGGAGGAACGGCCGGGGTCACGGGCGCCGGCTTCTTGCGCTTGATCGCCTGAATCAGCGTGAACACGACGACGCCGAGCCCCAGCCAGGCGAGAATCTTCGAGACCGCGAAGCCCACGACCGGGATCGTGTAGAGGAGCAGCACGATGATGCCGCCGAGCAGCACGGCGATGGCGGGATGCGCCATCGGGCTCTCACCGAAATGCCGGGTGATGCGCCGGCCGATCCACGCCAGCATGACGACCTTGCCGAAGATCACGGCAACGAAAAGCGACAGGATCAGCGCCGGCGTTCCGATGATCGTGATCAGGAGCAGAATTGCCGCCGCGGGCGTCAACAGCACCACCAGGAATGCGGTCAGGATCGAGAAGCCGGGCCGCTGTTCGAGAGTCTCGGCGCATTTGACGACGGCACCGGGGAACAGCAGCGACAGCACCGCGTAGAAGCCGAGCAACCCGAGCGCGATCCACCAGGCCCACATCAGGTGCGGCGCGAAGGCCAGCGGCCGCCCATACAGGAGGCAGTTTCGGATCCAGGCATGCAGCCATTCGAATCCGCCGGCGTACATCCCGACGGCCACGTTGTTGACGTGACCCCGCACCACGGCTCCCGGATCGCGTCTCACGGTTCCGCCCACGCAGACGAGATCGCCATCGACCTCGGCCTTGGGCCCGAGCTCGACATCGCCCAGCACGGCGACGACCTCGCCGTTGACCCGGGCGTTCACGTAGGTGGTTCCGAACACGGAAACCGCGGAATCGCCGACGCTGCCGCCGGTCACGCGGGTGTCGCCGCACACCGACACGACGGCGTCGCCGACGTCGGCGGAGGACGTCGAGGAACCGAGCACGGACACGACGGCATTGCCGACGTGACCCGAGGCGGTCGAGGAACCGAACACGGACACGACGGCGTCGGCCACCGAGCCGGCGGAAGTCGAGGAACCGAAGATGGAGACGACCGCCTGCGAATGTTCGCCGGCGCTCAGCTGGGAATTGCGCCAGAATGAAACCCGCTGATCGCCGGTGTTGCGGTTGAAGGCTTCCCGCTTGGAGTGCCGCTCGGGGCTCTTCGGCGCGGGAACGGCCTTCTGCTCCTGGCCGGCATTGGCCGGCGCGACGTCCTTCGCGGGACCTTCCGGCGGTGTGCCGGCGGGCTGGTCGATCCGCCGCAGTTCCGGCGTCGCCGGAGCGACGGCGGATGGGGTGGCGGGCGCCGCCTTGTCCGGCGGAACGGAAGCGGCCGGCACGGCTGGTTGCGCGGCGGTGGAAGGCTGCGCGGCCGGTGCTGGCTGATCGGTCGAAGCCGGAGCGGTGGCGGGAGCGGACGGAGGGGTCGGAGCGGCCGGGGACGTCACCGCGGCCGTCGGCTGATCGGGCGGAGTTGCGGCGGGCGCCGAGTGGTCCTGCGCGTAAGCCGCCCACGTCAGCGTCAGGGCGGACGCCAGCGCGGCGAAGATGAGATGGGGTGCTGGAGTTTTCATTGAAAGGCAAAGGTCACCGGCTGGATTCGGCGAAAAGCGTCCGGTAGGCCGCGGCGCCGACGCCGAACAGCGTCGCGTAGGTCGCAGCCAGCCCGGCGAGGGCGGCGTACAGCCACAGCGACGGAATCCCGCGGACCACGATCACGCAGAAATCGCCGATCCCGCGGAGGGCGGCATCGATCGCCTGGAGCCAGGTGAGCTGGACGGAAAACGCATTCGTGAAATCGACTGCGTTGAATCCGGCCAGCGCCCACACCAGCGCCAGGAGAAGCACTTTCACGAGGCCGGCTGATAGCAGCAGGAACACGCCGCGGGCGGCGAGCGGCCAGTGGACGAACGACTGCCGCCACCAGGGCAAGGTGACGCGCGTTTCGATCGCCGCCCGCACGCGGGCCTCGAGCGACCGCGGAGCGGGGCGATCGGGCAGCGATCGCAAGGTCTGATGGATGAAACTTTCGAGTTCTTCGGGAGAGCGTTTCATGGGGAGATGGGGCCGTGGCGGCGGTCGACGATCACGACGTTTCGGGGCTGAATCTTTCGTGGGTGGCGCCACTGCGTTGGAGGATCTGGGCCAGCGCGGTGCGCGCGCGGAGGATGTCCGTCTTCACCTTGGCCAGGGAAATGCGCAGGCGTTTCGCGATCTCTTCGTAGGACATGTCGTCGAAATGGTACAACACGAGCGGCACCCGTTGGTGCTCGGGCAGCTTGCCGAGCGCCTCCTCGATCCATTCGCGCCGCTCAGTCGCATCCATGCCCGCAAAGAAGGTGTCGGGGGCGGCGAACTCGACGACGGGCTGCTCCGACTCTGCGCTGTCGGAGTCGTCGCGGCGGAATTCGGAAAAGAACCGCCAGCGGTTCCGGTAGCGTGACAGGTGGTTGAGCGAAAGATTCGTGGCCACCGTCTTCAGCCATCCGCCGGCCGACGGGCTTTCCTGGAGGGTGTCGAAACGCTCGTAGGCCTTCAGGAAGACTTCCTGGGAAATGTCCTCGGCCTGCGCCTCGTTGCCGACGAGGCGAACCGCCGTGGAAAAGACCATGTCCTGATAGTTGCGCATGAACGTGGTGAAGTCGGTCGGGGCGATTACTCCCGTGGGTGAGGTTTGCACTGGCGGTTCATCGTTCGCCTGAAGAACCCCCACCGAGCCGGCAAAGTTGCAGGAATCCCCGGTCGTCTCGGCCGTCCCCGGTGGTTTGGGTGATCCTGCTGGGACCGAGGGACTTACCGCTGCCGCTACCCCTCGCCGTCCGCCGCGGCCGTCGCCGCCGAACCCCGCTCGCGCAACCGTGACCGGCTCTCGCGCGGCGCCGGTGCAAGCCGGCGCTGGAATGCGGCCACCGCCGCCTCCGCCCGCCGGCCGGCGGCGCGCACCGCCTCCTCCGTCAAACCAGCCCAGTTCAGCTTCGGCTGCGTGATGCCCCAGTGGTCGGTTTCACCCAGCAGCGCATGACCGGAATCCGCCACCAGTCCGCCCGCCAGGTTCAACAGGCACGCCATGCGGCTGGAGAACTCCTCCGGGCGGACGAGGTACTGGTTCCGCACCGCGTCCACGATCTCCGTGGGAAATCCCCAGTGCGTCAGGACCATCGCCGCCACTTCGCAGTTCGCGATGCCGAAAACGCGCCCCTCCCAGGTCAAATAGTCGGGATCCTGCGCCGGGTGGTAGGGCGGCATGTCGTAGGCGTCGGCCAGCCGGTCGACGATCAACAGCCCCAGCGGGCGCATCAGGCCGGCGGTGTACGCGCTGCGGGGGTCGAGGTCGCACTCGCCGGCGAGTTCCTCGCAGGCGAACGCCGCCCGCAGCATCTGCTCGCGCAATTCGTCCGCCTCGAGTCCGTAATTGCGCAGCGGCCGGTCGACCAACTGCGCCATGGCGACTTCGCTCACCAACCGGAAAATTTCATGCAGGCCGACGCGCGCGACCGCCTCCTCGACCGTGCCGACCCGGTGCTCGCCGCCGTATCCCACGCTGTTGCTCATCCGGATCACGTGCGCCGCCAGGGCGGCATCGCGCTTGATCAACTCCGCGATCTCGTCGACCCGGCTGTTCGCGTCCGCCAGCAGCACGCCGAGTCGGGAAAGCACCTGGGGTGCCGGCGGAAGGGACCGCGCGATTTCGAGAATTTTCTCGCGTGTGATCGGCATTGACGCTCCTAGCGCAACTGCCCGCTGCGGGGACAAAACGCAAGACCACACCGAATCGGACCATGGCCGGTCGTGGTCGCGAGCCGCGTCCGGCTGCCCGCCTTGCAACCCGCCCGCCGCCGGTCGAGGGTGTGCGAAATCCGAGTCATGCCTTCTTCTCCCATGAGCGAGGCCGGCGTGCAACAGCGCGTCCGCGAACTGGGCGAGAGTCTGTTCCGCGCCATCGACGCGCACCCGGTCGCCGGGCTGTTTTCGAAAAAGGGCGCTCACGCCCGGATGATGGAATGGGCGATGAAGGATCCGGCCTTCAAGACCCAGCTGTTCCGCTTCGTGGATGTGCTGCCGTCGCTGCACCGGCCGGCCGACGTCGTGCGCCACCTCCAGGAATACCTCGGTGACCGGGCGGTCGAACTGCACCCGGCCCTGCAGGCGGGGCTCACCGCGGCTTCGTTCGCCCCGTCGCTCGTGGCCGGGCCGGTCCGCGCCAACGTGCTCTCGCTCGCCGGCCGGTTCGTCGCCGGCGTGACCCCCGCCGACCTGACGGCGCGGCTCCGCGCCAATGCCGCCGCCGGCATCGCGACGACGATCGATCTGCTGGGCGAGACGGTTCTCAGCCAGGCGGAAGCCGACGCGTTCCTGCGCCGCAATCTCGAGGTGCTCGATACGGTCTCGTCGTTTCTCGCCGCCCACCCGGAGCCCGGATTCAGCGATCTCGGTCCCGACGGTCCGCTGCCGCGCCTGAATCTCTCGCTGAAGATTTCCGCCCTCACGCCCGACGTGCAGCCCGCCGACCCCGCGACTTCGATCCGCGCGCTGCAGGAGCGACTCCGCCCGATCCTGCGCCGGGCGGCCGAGGTCGGGGCGCTGGTCAACTTCGACATGGAGAGCCACCGGCTGAAGGACCTCACGCTGGAACTCTTCCAGTCGATCCTCGGCGAGCCGGAGTTTCGTTTGCAGCCGGCGGCCGGGATCGCGCTCCAGGCGTATCTCCGCGAGGCCGAAGCCGATCTCGACCGCCTGCTCGCCTGGGCCCGCGAGACCGGACGCAGGTTCAGCGTGCGCCTCGTGAAGGGCGCGTATTGGGATTACGAGACGGTGCTGGCGCGCCAGCGCGGATGGCCGGTGCCGGTCTGGGGGCGGAAGGCGGAGACCGACGCGAATTTCGAGCGGCTCACGACCCGGCTCCTCGACCACGCCGGACTGGTCACGCCCAACTTCGCGACCCACAACGTCCGCTCGGTCGCGCAGGCCATCGCCCGCGCCGAGCAGCGGGGCATCGACCCCCGGGCCTACGAGTTCCAGGCGCTGTACGGCATGGCGGACGAACTCAAGGCCGCGCTGGTGGCGAACGGGTACCGGATGCGCGAATACTGCGCCATCGGCGAGCTGCTTCCCGGGATGGCTTACCTCGTGCGGCGGCTGCTCGAGAACACCAGCAACGAAGGCTTCCTGCGGATCAGCGCCCTCGGCGAGGCGAGCCGCGCGGAACTGCTGCGCGATCCGCGGGAAGAGCTGGCGGCGGCGGCTCCCGCCACGGGCGCCCGGGTTCCGGGGATGCCGCATCCGCCCGGTCCGGCCGCCGCGGTTCCCGCCGCCCGCCCATCGCCTCGTCCGCCGGACCCGGTCTTCCGCAATGGTCCCTCCGCGGACTTCGTCCTCGCGCCGCAGCGCGACCAGCTGCGCGCCGCCCTGGCGGAGGTGTCCGCGGGTCTCGGCCGCCGGCACCCGCTCGTGATCGGCGGCCGGAATGTCACCTCCCGCGAGACGGTCGCCTCCGTCAATCCGGCCCATCCTGAGCAGGTGATCGGCCACTGGTCGCGGGCCACGACGGCCGACGCCGATGCCGCCATCGTCGCCGCGCGGGCGGCGCAGCCGGCCTGGTCGCGCATGCCCGTCACCGACCGCGCCGCCCTGCTCGACCGGGTGGCCGCGGCGATGGAGGCCCGCCGGCACGAACTGAGTGCAATGGAAATCCTCGAGGCGGGGAAACCGTGGGTCGAAGCCGACGCGGATGTCGGCGAAGCGATCGACTTCTGCCGCTATTATGCCGCCGGGATGCGCGCGCTCGACCGGCCGGCGGCGACGCAGCTCGTGCCGGGCGAGCGATGCGTGCAGCGCTGGATTCCCCGCGGAACCGGCGTCGTCATTGCGCCGTGGAATTTTCCGCTCGCGATCCTCACCGGCCTGACCGTTGCGCCGCTGGTCGCCGGGAATGCGGTGATCATCAAGCCGGCGGAGCAGACCGCGGTGCTCGGCGCCGTGTTCATGGACCTGCTCGTCGGTGCCGGACTGCCCGCCGGGGTGGCGAATCTCGTGACCGGTTACGGCGAGGACGTCGGCGCGCACCTCGCCGGCCATCGCGACATCGACTTCGTCGGGTTCACCGGGTCGCGCGCCGTGGGACTGAAGATCTGGGAGGCGGCCGGCCGCACCGCACCTGGCCAGCGGAACCTGAAGAAGGTCGTCTGCGAAATGGGCGGAAAGAACGCGCTGATCATCGACGAGGACGCCGATTTCGACGAGGCGATCCCGGCGGCGCTCTCCAGCGCCTTCGGCTTTTCCGGCCAGAAATGCTCGGCGCTGTCGCGGTTGATTGTCCATGCCGACGTCCACGACCGATTCGTGGCGCGGCTGGTGGCGGCGGCGGCGGCGCTGCCGGTCGGCGATCCGGCCGAACCCGGGACAGTGATCGGGCCGGTAATCGACGACGACGCGCGGCAGAAAATCCTCGGGCTGATCGAGCAGGGGAAGCGCGAGGCGAAGCTCGCCTGGCAGGCCGGACTGCCGGCGGCGCTGGGGCGCAGCGGCGGGTACTACGTTCCGCCGACGATCTTCACCGCGGTCGAGCCGGGCCATGTGATCGCCCGGGAGGAAATCTTCGGACCGGTGCTCGCGGTGCTGCGGGCGCGCGACCTCGACGAGGCGTTCGCGATCGCGAACGGCAGCGAGTATGCCCTGACCGGCGGCCTGTTCTCCCGGAGCCCGTCGGCGCTCGCGCGGGCCGAGCGCGAGCTCGACTGCGGCAACGTGTACCTGAACCGGGGCATCACCGGCGCGATCGTCGAGCGGCATCCGTTCGGCGGTTACAGGATGAGCGGCGCCGGCACGAAGGCGGGCGGCCGCGATTACCTGGAGAACTTCCTGTTCCCGCGCGCCATCGCCGAAAACGTGCTGCGCCGCGGTTTCACCCCGCCGGAGGCGGGTGAGTGACGCGCGGGTGGCACGCCCATCGGGTCGGGCCGACGGAGCCGGTCCCCCCCGCCGCGATCCGATGGTCGCTGGTCGTCCGGGTCGCGGCACCAAGCCGCTCCTCCGACCGGACCCAATCCAGGAACGGGCTGGTGCCAGCCCCTCGATCGCGGCGGCAGACCGGCGCGCTTACGCGACCGTCGCGCAGAGGGCGCTGTAGTGCTCGCGGGCCCGGGAGGTACACTCCTCCAGCACCGATTCCGGCACGTTCGCCAGCTGCAATTCGCTGGGGCTGCCGATCCAGTGGCTCGTCTCACCGGGCAGATCCAGGCCGAACCGCGCCACGACGCCGCAGGCGAGATTGAGCACGCAAGCCGCGGGATCGGGCTCGGGGCGACCAAAGGGATCGAAATGTCCGCGGATCGCGCCGATGATCTCCGACGGGAAACGCCAGTGTTCGAGCAGAATCGCGGTCGCCTCCGTGGCGGTGACGCCAAACGTGGTCTGCTCCCATTCCGCGACCAGCGGCCATTCCGCCTCGCCCGGATACACGCGCTGCCCGGCGGCGCCGTCGATGATCACGCGGCCCAGCGTGCGCAGCAGGCCTGCCGTGTACGCCAGCCCAGGCTCGATCCGCGCCGCGCCAGCGAGCACCTCGGCCGCGGCCGCGGTGGCGACCGCATTTTCCCAGAGCCGCGACGCTTTCAGCCGGTAGCAAGCCAGGTCGCGCTGACAGACCTGACGCATTGCCGCCAGTCCCACGAGCCGGTAGATTTCGCGGAAGCCGACACGGCCCACTGCGTCCTCGAGCGTGTCCGTCGGTTCGCGCAGGCCGAAGATCACGCTGTTGCTCATCCGGACGACGTGGAACGACAACGCCGGATCGAGCCGGATCGTTTGCACGACCTCGTCCGTGCCGCTGTTCGGATCGCCAAGCAAAGCCTGCAGACGGGACCAGGCGGCGGCCGAGGGGGCGAGCCTTGTACCCAGGCTGACAATCGACGCGCGTTGGAGGGCCATTGGATGAACGACGTTCTTCAGTCGGCACGCGACGACTGCGAAATTAGGTAAATATTCAGCGAAGAACCGAAGTCTGAATCGTTTGCGGGAGCCGTTCGCCGCGCGCCGCCGGTTCCGAAGCCACGCGTGAGCTCATTCGGCGGGGGCCGGACCCTCGCTCCGTGGGGTGACGCGCCGGAAGCCGCTCCACACGTATTCGATGCGCGAGCCCAGCCGGCCGACCACCGCCCGCGCCGTCCCGGACGGCTTGGCGTCGGCGGGATTCTGGGGCGCCGGCGGTTCGATCTGGACATCGAGGTCGATGTCCAGGATCCGCTCGAGCCCGAGGGCGACGCGGAATGGCTCGCTGATCCGGGCCTGCACCTCCTCGAGCGCCGGCCCGTGCCGGTTGATCGTGACGATGAGCTCGACCTTGTTGACCGGAAACAACCACTCGATGTTGTTTCGCAGCGGCAGTTCGTAACGGACGATCTGCGGCGTTTCGGCCAGGATGCGAGCGTCGGCGAAATCGAAGCTGTCCGCCAGCGAGGTCTTCTCCGCGTGGTGCTTCCGGTTCTTGCGGTGGTACCACTCCCGCCACTCGGTTGGTGTCGGCGGATGACCGTTGATCGACAGCAGCCGCCACCGGCTGGCATGGCTCTGCGAAGGATCGTAGAGCTCGACCCTCTCCTCCTTCAGCGTATCGCCGTGGTATTCGCGAATGCGCTGCGTGAACGCCCACCGGTTGCGTTCATCCAGCCAGTTGTTCGCCACCTGCTGCAACAGCGTGGCGCCATCGGCGGGCGCGGCGTGGCCGCGGCCCGAAACCACGATCAAGAGCAGGAGGATGACCCAGCGTGACATGCTGCCAACGACTCGCCGCCCCGCCCCCGGTTCCGGAAACGAAACGGCGCATGGTCCGTTGGAACCATGCGCCGGCCAATTGTGATCGGAACCGGGACTACAGCCGGGAGATCAGGAGCTCACGCTCGTAGACCAGCTCGGACGGCAGGTGGTCGTGCAGGTCGAGGAACAGCTCCTCGTGCCCGAGCACCTCGGCGCGCCAGGCGCCGCGATCGACGGCCTGCAGCGCATCGAACTGCTCCTTCGTGAAGTCGAGGCCGGTCCAGTCGAGATCCTCGTAGCGCGGCTGCCAGCCGATGGGCGTCTCCTTGCCGAGCGCCCGGCCGCGGGCGCGGTCTACGATCCATTTCAGCACGCGCATGTTGTCGCCGAAGCCCGGCCAGATGAACTTGCCGTTCGCATCCTTGCGGAACCAGTTCACGTGGAAGATGCGGGGCGTCTCGGTGAGATTGCGCTGCATCCGGAGCCAGTGGCGGAAATAATCGCCCATGTGGTAGCCGCAGAACGGCAGCATCGCGAACGGGTCGCGGCGCACCTTGCCGACCGTGCCGGCGGCGGCGGCGGTCATCTCCGAGCCCATCGTCGCGCCGGTGTAGACGCCACCGCTCCAGTTGAAGCTCTGGTAGACGAGCGGCATGGTCGTCGCCCGGCGGCCACCGAAGATGATGGCACTGATCGGCACGCCCTCGGGGCTCTCCCAGGCCGGATCGATCGTCGGACACTGCGCCGCAGGCGCCGTGAACCGGGAATTCGGATGCGCGGCCTTCGTGCCCTTTTCCTTCGCGATCGCGGGCGTCCATTTGTTGCCCTGCCAGTCGATGCACTCGGCCGGCGGCTGGTCCGTCATGCCCTCCCACCACACGCCGCCCTCGGGGGTGAGCGCGACGTTCGTGAAGATCGTGTTCTTCGCGAGCGACTTCATCGCGTTCGGGTTGGTCTTGTCGGACGTGCCCGGGGCGACGCCGAAGAAGCCGGCTTCCGGATTGATCGCCCGGAGCCGCCCGGTCGCGTCGGGCTTGATCCACGCGATGTCGTCACCGACGGTCCAGACCTTCCAGCCCTGCTTCTGGAAATGGACCGGCGGAATCAGCATCGCGAAATTCGTCTTGCCGCAGGCGCTCGGGAAGGCCGCGCCGACATAGGTCTTTTCGCCCTTCGGGTTTTCGACGCCGAGGATCAGCATGTGCTCGGCCATCCAGCCCTCGTCGCGGGCCATGTTGGACGCGATGCGGAGCGCGAAGCACTTCTTGCCGAGCAGCGCGTTGCCACCGTATCCGGAACCGTAGCTCCAGATCTCGCGGGTCTCGGGGAAATGGACGATGTACTTTTCCTTGTTGCACGGCCAGACGACGTCGGTCTGCCCCGGGGCGAGCGGCGCGCCGACGCTGTGCATGCACGGCACGACGCGTTTTTCGTCCTTGTCGATTTCCTTGATCACCTGGCCGCCGATGCGGGCCATGATGCGCATGTTGACGACGACGTAGGGCGAATCGGTGATCTCCACGCCGAGCTGCGAGATGGGCGATCCGACCGGGCCCATGCTGAACGGGATGACGTACATCGTCCGGCCCGCCATGCACCCGGAGAACAGCTCCTTGATCTTCTTCCGCATCGCGAACGGCTCGACCCAGTTGTTCGTCGGTCCGGCGCCGTCCTTCGACAGCGAGCAGATGAACGTGCGCTCCTCGACGCGGGCGACGTCGCTCACGTCGGACCGGGCGTAGTAGCAGCCGGGCCAGAGTTTCTCGTTCAGCTTGATGAAGGTGCCGCTGGCCACCATTTGCGCGCACAGCGCGTCGTTCTCCTCCTGGGAACCGTCGACCCAGTGGATGGCGGCCGGCTTCGTCAGCTCGGCCATTTTTTCAACCCACTTGATGAGGTTGGGATTCGCGCTGAGTGGCTTCGAGGGATTGCGTTTGCTCATGAGAAAAAGGGGGGGGTCGAGGAACCTGAAGGGTAAGCGTATCGGTAAAGGAAAACGAGGGCTGCGTATTAACTGCGAAACTGTGTGCAGAAATTGAAACCCGGGGCGAACTGCCGGATTGCGACGGGACTGCAGTCGTGCGTCAACTGGAGACGATGAAACGGCTGTGCATCGGAGGGGTCTCGACGCTGGCGGGCTATGCCGGCTGGTTCCTGGCCGATGCGTGCGGGTTCGGGTTCATGGGCGCGTTTTTCGTCAGCGGCCTCGGCAGCATCGTCGGGGTGTACCTCGGGTGGAAGCTCGCCCAGCGGTTCGAGTGACCCACCGGCGGCCGGCGCGCGCCGGCCGCGGTATCACCAGCCGGCAATTGACCGGGAGCACGCCACCCCCCAGCCTAAAACCTACGCCATGGCCGAGATGAACACCTCCATCGCCCGCGATCCGGTGAAACAATTCGCGGTTTTCGCGGAGAACCGGATCGGCCGGCTCAACGATCTCGCCGGCCTGTTCAAGCAGCACGACGTCCACATCATGGCCATCACGGTGCTGGACACGACCGACTGCGCCATCGTGCGCATCGTCGTCGACGACCCGGACAAGGCGCGCGAGCTGATGGTGAACAATGATTTTCCCTACACCGAGTGCGAGGTGCTGGCCGTGGAGATCGGCGAGGAATCGAAGCTGCGGGGCGTCCTGGCCGCGTTGTTCGAGGCGGAGATCAACGTCCATTACGTCTACAGCTTCATCAAGCGGCCGGGCGACGGCGCCGCGCTGGTCCTCAGCGTCGAGGACATCGACGTGGCCGCGCACGGATTGAATCGCTGCGGATACCGGGTGCTGACGCAGCGCGACATCTCGCGGTAGGCACGCCGCCTTCCCCGGACGCGCCGGGTGAAGGGCTGGCAGGCCGGGCGGTGTCCTACCGGTCGTCTCCCGCTGCCGATGCACCTGCCGCCCCCGGTGTCCCGTTCCGTCCTCCTGCACGTCGCGCTGGCGCTGGCCGGCCCGGCCGGACTCGCACCGCTGCCGGCGCAGGCGGCGCGCCAGACGGAGGAGCAGATGAGCTCGCCGGGGCGCTACTCGTACCATTACCTGCTGTATCTGCCGCCGGGGTACGACGGCCAGTCCGGGGAGCGCTGGCCGTTGCTGATCATGCTGCACGGCTCCGGCGCGGTCGGCAGCGACACCACCCTGATGTCGCTCGCCGGGCCCGGGCTGCGCATCGAACAGGGCGGCGATTTCCCGGCGGTCGTCGTCTCGCCGCAGAGCACCGTCTATTACTGGGACCCGGCGCAGCTCGAGGCCTTCATCGAGGATCTCCTCGCGCGGTACCGCCTCGATGCGGACCGGGTCTGTCTCACCGGCATGAGCATGGGCGGGTTCGGTACCTGGAATCTGGCGACTGCATACCCCGACACGTTCGCCGCCATCGTGCCGGTGTGCGGCGGGGGCGCGCCGAACCTCGCGGCCCGGCTGCGCGACGTGCCGGTGTGGGCCTTTCACGGGGCGCTCGATGGCACCGTGGCCGTGGCGCAGTCCCAACAAATGGTCGACGCGGTGCTCGACGCCGGCGGCGACGCCCGGCTGACGATCTATCCCGACGTCGGTCACGATTCGTGGGTGCGGGCGTATGCCGATCCGGCCACGTACGCCTGGATGTTCGCCCAGAACCGGTCGCGCCTTCCCCAAATCGTCCGCGCTCCCTCCCCGGCGGTTGCTCCCGCTGGCGCGAACGCCAGCTTCACCGTGTCCGCGGCCGGCACGGGACTGAGTTACCGGTGGCGCAAGGATGGTTTCCTGCTGGCGGCCACGACGTCCGTGCTCGAGCTCCCGGCGGTCACAGCAGCGGACGCGGGGGACTACTCGGTCGTGGTCAGCAGCGCACGCGGCAGCGTCGCCAGCGTGGCGGTGCCGCTGACGGTGCAGTCCGCGCCGGCCATCCTGGATCCGCCGGTCGGAGCGGCGGTCGCGCGCCACAGCCCGGCGATCTTCCGCGTCGGCGCCTCCGGAGGCGAACTGCGCTACGCGTGGCGGCACGATGGGGCGGAGCTCGCTGGCGCAACCGGAGCGGTCCTGGAAATTCCGGATGCCACCGAAGCAGACGCCGGTCGTTACGCCGTCACGGTGACGAACCCGCGCGGCAGCATCACCTCGGAACCCGTCAGGCTGGACGTTGCCGGCGCGGAATCTGCCGCCCGGCTCGTGAACCTCTCGGTGCGCGCCATGGCCGGATCCGGGGATCAAACGCTCATCCTCGGACTGACGGTCGGCGGCGCCGATCGCACAACCGGACTCCCCGTGCTGCTGCGCGGCGTGGGGCCCGGCCTCCTGCCGATCGGAGTCGCGGGCGCGATGGAGGACCCGGCGGTTGTCGTGTTTCGCGGCGCCAACCCGCTCGCCCGCAACGCCGACTGGGCTGGCGAACCGGCGCTGGCCGCGGCGACGGTCCGCGTCGGGGCATTTGCGCTCGACGCCAGCGGCCGCGACGCCGCGCTTCAGCTCTGTCTCGTGAGGCAGGGTTACACGATGCACGTCGCCTCGAGTCTCCCCGGCCGTTCCGGCATCGCGCTCCTCGAATGCTACGACGCCTGCGGCGCGGCGTCCGCCCGGACCCCGCGCCTGGTGAACCTCTCGGCGCGCGCGACCGTTTCGGGCGGAGATGGCGCCCTGATCGCCGGCTTCGTCGTGGCGGGCCCGGGGACGTTGCGAATTCTCGTGCGCGGCATCGGCCCGGCGCTGGCTGCGTCCGGGGTGTCAGGCGTGCTTGCCGATCCGCACCTCCGCCTGTTCCGCGGCGGGAGCGTGATCGCCGAGAACGAGGACTGGGCGAACGATCCCGCCCTGCGCGATGCCTTCGCCGCCGTCGGCGCCGGCCGGTTGGATGGCGCCTCGAAAGACGCCGCCCTGCTCGTGACTTTGCCGGCCGGCGTCTACACCGCGCACGTCACCGGCCGCGATGCGACCTCCGGCGTCGCGCTCGTCGATCTCTTCGTCGTCCCGTAGCCGAGCGGCGCAAAACTCCCGCCGGAACGCCGCGCGGCTCGGTGGCGAGCGCGACGCGGCGATCTCCGCGCGGGGGGGAGCGGACGAACGGCGCCGGCAAAAGTCAGTCCCAATATCCGTCGTAGAACCGGTACGATCCGCTCTCCGGTTCCCAGCGCGGCGGGACCCACGTCGCGCCCGCATGGGGCGGAAGCGACCAGTGGCCGGCCACCCACTCGTAGCGATCGTTGCGCCAGGCCCAGTACCCCGCGACCCAAACGTAGTCGGACGACGGACGCGGTGGAATGACCTCGGACTGCAGTGCCGGCGGAGACTGGGTCACCACGACCGTGGGTTGGCCCGTGGTCGTGGTCGCCGGCGTGGCGGTGACGGCCGGCGCCGGGGAGGAGGCGGTTGCGGTGGTGATCGCCGGCGGCCCCGGCGGGGGAGACGAGACGAGGCGCGATTCGGGTTCCGACGCGCAGCCTCCGAGGAAAGCCGCGAGGCCGGTCAGGGCCACGAGAGGCGCGAGGCAGGCGCCGGCGCGGTTCCGGCGTGGGGCAAGGAATGTATTTTTCATAACTACCGGCGTGACCACGTGATCCCGCCCGCAGTTCTTGGGCAAATTCCCTACTTCCGCCGTTTTTACGCGGGATCAGGGGGCGGCCATCGGCCACCGCCGGAGCATCACCGCGGCCGGACTGCCTTCTCCACCGTAGCGCGGCCGAGCCGGCAGGGCCGTGCGGGTTCGGCCGGCGCCCGCCGGCGCGCCGGCTGCGAGGAGGTGTGCCTACTGCGCGGCGGCCGTCGCCGCTGCGACGGGCGCGGGCTTCTTCCGCCAGGCAATGTACAGCACGAGGAAGATGATCGCGAGGGTCGCGGGAATCGCGGCGACCTTGCCGAGGGACTCGAGCCCGGCCGAGGCCTGAATCTGCGTCCATTGCGTGGCGAGATCGGATCCCGGGGCCGCCGCCTTGAACGCATCGACGGTCTGGCCGGCGGCGAGCCGCGCGGCAATCGCGCGGTCGAAGAAGCGGCCGACCAGCGGCACGATGAAACTCGCGCTGAGCATGCCGGCGCCGCCCATGATCGCCAGCCCCAGCGCCCCGGTCTTCGGGAACCGCTCGCTGACCGTGCCGAGCATCGTCGGCCAGAAGAAGCACACGCCGAGGGCGAACACCGTCGCGGCGGCGAAGAGCATGGCGCCGGTGGTGTGGCTCATCGCATACAGGCCCAGCGCGCTCAGGATCGCGCTCATCAGGAGCATGCCCGGAGGCGAGAGCTTGTGCACGAACGGCCCCGCGATCTGGCGGCCCGCCCACATCAGGCCGGTGATCCAGACCAGCACGATGATGCCGGAGACGCCCGCGTTGCTCAAAATCGTCGGTATCCAGTTTTCCGCTCCAAACTCGGTCGCCGCCGTCATCAGCATGCATGCGACCATCAGGAGGAACAGCGGATGCAGGCAGGCGGCGAACATCGAGCCGGTCGACACGCCCTGCTGCACGCGCTCCGTCACCGGGAACGACTGGCCGAAGAACATCGTCGCGTAGATGGCCAGCGGCAGCAGCATGATCGCGAACTGCACCTTCCAGCCCAGCCCGAAGTGCCCCAGGACGAAGGCGAGCAGGCCGCCGATCACGATGCCGCCGGGGAACCAGGCGTGAAAATGATTGAGCTTCGTCGTCCGGTCGCTCGTGAAAAGGGAAGCAATCAGCGGGTTGCACGCGGCCTCCACCGAGCCGTTCGCAATCCCGAACAGGAGCGTGCCGATGAACAGGCTCCAGTAGTTCCAGGCCGTGATCGTCAGGATGATTCCGGCGAGGTGGCCCACCGCGGCGAATCCGACGATCCGCTTCATCCCGACCGCGTCGCAGAGCGGCCCGCCGAAGATCATCGCGAGCGTGAAGCCCCAGAAGGCCGTGCCGTTGATCACCCCGACCTGCTCGTACGAGAGGTGAAACTCGGTGGCCCAGTCACCGACAGCCGCGGTGCGCAGGCCAAAGCTGATGGCGGTGACGATCAAGGCGATGCAGCTCGCCTGAAAAAGACGTTGGGGGTTCATGACGATTTTGGCGGGGTGAAGCATTCCGGCGAAACGGCCGGACAATCGGGGACAACGACTCAATGTGGGAAACGTTTCGCGTCCAAGCGGAAAATACTCGCGGGACGAGCCGGGTGCCTGCGGCCGGCGCAACCCGGACAGCGCCGTCCCGTCCGCGACGGCATGGCGGGGACGGTTCCCCGCACGCCGCCGCGCTGCCGGCGCGCCGCCGCCACCACCGACCACGGCCACCACCGATTGCCCGGCCGCGCCCGTCCGTCAGATCTTCACCTCGACGCGGCGGCTGCCGTTCGCCGCCGAGGCGTAGATCGCCTCCATGATCGCGATGTCCCGCCGGCCCATCTCGCCCGACACTGGCGTAGGCCGGTCGTCGAGGATGGCGCGCGCGAAATCGTCCATCTGCGCGGCCTGCTGGTCGATGTTGGGCACGTCGACCGGACCCCGGTTGGTGCGGGCGCGCAGGCCCCCGTATGCAAATGCCGGCGACAGCTCGAACCAGCCATGGTCCGTGTCGACCCGGAACTCGTTTGCGCCCTCCGAGTAGCTCGTGAACCCCTCGCCCCTCGCGCCGCCGGGAAATTCCATCGTCCAGCGCATCGCCTCCTCGACGTCGCGGAACAGCTCCGGGCGGGTCTTCGGCTCCTCGTGCGCCGTCACGGCGAGCGGCGCCGCCCCCGCGGCCCGGCAGGCCGCCTGGATCACGTAGATGCCGACATCCGGCAGCGGACCGCCGCCCGCGAGCTTCTTGTCCACGCGCCAGACGCGGGCGCCGAGATAGAAGCCGTGCGCCCCGCGCATCGTCCGCGCCGGGCCGGTTGCGGGATCGCGCGCGAACTTCTCCATCGCAATATGGTGCGGTTCGAACTGCAGCCGGTAGCCGATCGAGAGTTTCCGGCCCGCGCGCCGGCAGGCCGCGATCATCTCGTCGCATTCGGCGACGCTCACCGCCATCGGTTTCTCGCAGATGATGTGCTTGCCGGTCCGGGCCGCGCGCACGACGAAATCGCGATGGGTGCCCGGCGGCGTGATGACATAAATGATGTCGATGTCGGGGTTGTCCGCGATCCGGTCCATCGTCTCGTAGCTGTAGACGCTGGCCGCCGGCAGGTCGTATTTCCTGCGCCAGTACTCCCCCTTGCCTGGCGTGCCGGTGACCACGCCGGCGAGCCGGCAGAACCGGGTGTCACGAAAGGCCGGCGCCACCTGGTGCGTCGCGTAGCTGCCGAGCCCGAGCAGCGCGATGCCGAGCTTCTCCCGGGCGGGGGCCGCCGCGCGCAGGCGGCGGGGCCAGGCGGCCGCGGCGGCCGCGATCGAAAGCCGGGTGAGAAATTCCCGGCGGGTCACTGGGGTCGGATTCATGGACGGAAATGGAGACGGCCGGAAAGGCGCAGCTAAATGCCAGCAGGCAAAATCGCGAGTCGCGGCCGGCGATTCACCCGCACCGCGACTCCGACGAATCGCCGGCGCCCGCGGCCGGCATCATCAGGACGAAGAAGCCCCCGCCACGGCCGGCTTCGCACCACACGCGGCCGTTCATCGCCGCCACGAGCTGCCGCACGATCGAGAGCCCGAGCCCGGTCGACTTCTCCCCGGCGGTGGGCCGCGCCGTGCCGCGCGCATATTTCACGAAGATCCGCTCGGTTTCATCTGGCGCCACGCCCGGCCCCTGATCGCGGAACTCGTAGCGGATCATGCTGCCGCTCTGGTCGAGGCGGACGGTGACCGTCGTCTTCGGCGGCGTGAACTTGATCGCGTTCGAAAGGAGGTTGTCGAGCATCTGCCGGAGCGCCGTCGGGTCGCAGCGCACCAGCGGCGGCACGGCCGCCGAGGCAGTGAAGTCGATCCGGACCTGCTTCTGGTCGGCGGCGATCTGCAGCGCCGCGAGCGATTCGTGCAGCGTGGCGAGCGGGCTGACGGCACCGAGCTGAAACTCGCGCCGGCCGTGCTCCAGGGCGTCGACCTCCAGCAGGTCGTTGAGCAGCCCGGCCATCTGGCGCACCTTGTTTTCGATCAGCGCCAGCGCGTCTTCCTTCGGCACCGCCCCGAGCCGCAGGCTGGCATCCACCACGAGCTGCATCCCGGTCAGCGGGCCGCGCAGGTCGTGAGCGGCCATCTGGAGCAGTTCGGTCTTCTCCTCGTTCATGTGCAGCAGCTGATCCCGGGCCTCCTCGATCTGACACTGGAGCCGGATGCGTGCCGCCAGCTCGCGCGCGAGGCAGCGGTTGTGATAAACAACGGCACCGATGATCACACCCAGCACCGCGAGCACGGACGCTCCCGTTTTCCAGACGAGGTCCCACCGGATCACTTTCGCGTAGTCGACGCGGATCCACGGATGCACGATCGCCTGCCGGTCCTGCTCCGATATCGCCTCGATCGCCGCGTCGAGGATGCCGACGAGGTCCGGCCAGTCCGGCCGGACCGCATAACGCAGGTCGAACGTTTCCGGGAGCACACCAGCGATCTTCAGGTTGGAAAGCCCATGCGTCTTCGCGACGAAGCTGACATTGGGCAGGTTGCTGATGAACGCGTCGGCATCGCGCCGCGAGACCCGCTCCATGGCCTCGGCGGCCGAGTCCACCACCTCGACGTGCAGGTCGGGATAGATCCGCTGGAGCTCGACCGTCGGGGCATAGTCGCGCACCCCCACGATCCGGTGCCCGACCAGATCCATCATGGACCACACCAGCGGCTCGTCACTGCGCGTGACGATCACGACCGGAAACGAGAAATACGGCCGGGTGAAGAGGAAGTCCCGGCGCCGCACTCCGGTCGCGGCGGTGCCGGCCAGCAGGTCGAATTCGCCGCGTTTCGCGGCATCGTAGGTTTCGGACCAGTTCCCTTGCGCGCCGAGTTTGAACGTGACCCCCAGTTCGCGACCAAGCCGCGACAGCAGGTCCACGTCGATGCCGGTGCATTTCCCCTCGGAATCGGCGGCACTGAACGGCGGCCAGGCCGGATCGAGGCCAACGCGAATGGTCCGATGCGCCGCGAGCCATGCCTGCTGGTACGGCGACAGCACCGGCCCGGGAGGCGCCTCGTTGGCGAAAGCGACGCCCGCGGCGATGCTCGCAGCTGCGAGCAGGACGAAACCGCGATCCAATAATCGGCGGACGCTCAACGCGATCGATCATGCCGCCGCAGCGAGCAGCGGGCAAGACGGAACGCGGCGCCGAGCCGGCCGGGCGGCTATTCTGCCGGTTTTCGGGCTCGGCCGCCCCGGCGCGCCGACGAGCTCTCACCTTCGCCCGTTTCGGCGGATTCAGGACCGGCGAATTTCGAAGCTTTCGCGTTGATCCAGAGTTCGCCTTTGGGGTTCCGGTTGAACCAGAAGATCTCTCCCGCGTGTTCGACGAACACCGGCTTCTCGCGCGGTTTCTCGGGCACCTTCAGCCCGGCACCGACCAGAGCCGCGACGAGGTCGTCGGGCGACTTCGACAGCTCGGCCGCCAGGCGATCGGTCTTGCCGGCAAATGATCCGGTCCGGGTTTCCTTCAGCAGCAGCCGCACCGCGGCGAGAACGTTTGCCGATGCGGCGGCACCGCCCTCCGCCGTCGGCATCGAGGCGGTGGGTGGGTTGACGGCTTCCCCAGGCGCGCCGGACGGGCTCGCGACCACGGGTTCGACAGCTGGCGCTGCAGATTCGGCCGGGGCCGAGGGTTCACCTTGCGCCGGGACGGTCGCGCCGGGTTCGGCGGAACCGCCGGAGGACGGCGCCTGATCACCTTCCCGCTTGGTGCGGCCATTGATCCAAATTCCCCCGCGCGAGTCCTGATTCAGCCACCAGACCTCGTTGCCCAACTCGACATTGATCGGCGCGTCGGTGGGCGTCGGCGGAAGCACGAGACCCAGCGCCGCGAAGCCGGAAACCAAGTCCGCTTCGGTACACTTCAATGCGCGCGCCAGAAAACTTGTGCTGCCGGATCCGCCCGGTCCGCGGCGATTGCGGCGCATCAAGGGCCGGATTCGCTCGAGCAGCGCCGGTCCCGGCGGCAGGGGAGCGGCAACGGCAGGCTCCGTCGCAGGCGTTGGTTCGGCGGTGCCGCCCGCAGGCGCACCGGGCAGCTCGGACTGGCGGGCGCCGGGCGCGCCGCGGTGCCGAACGGTCTCGCTCCGGTGCGGCTTCGTCTCCGGCTTTTGCGCCTCACCCTCCGTCGGCTCTGCCGCGGGCTTCGCCTCGTCAGCCGTTTCCGGAGCGAGCCGGGTCGCCTGCACCACGCGGAACACCGGCCGCGGCTTCTCGCGGGTGTTGATCCACACCTCGCCACGCCGGTTGATGTTCACCCAGTAAAGATCGCCATCGTACTCCACGTACACGGGCTTCGCGTTTTCGTCCGCGGGAATCTGCAGTCCGCACTCGACCAGCGCGCCCTTGATGTCGCCCTCGTCCAGCCCCCATTTCTTCGCCAGGTAATCCGTGCCGACCGACATGCCCGGCCCGCGTTGATTGCGCCGCATGTGCGGCTTCAGCGCATCGAAGAAGCTCGGCAGCTCATCCTCGCTCCCGAGTTCGTCCCACTCGTCCTTCTCCGTCGTCTCCTCGTCGGGCGCGTCCGGATCGCTGTCGCGCGAGGTGTCGATCGGTTTCCGGAAATCGTCTGCCGGCGCCACTTTCTCCTCGAGAAAACTCGGGGCCTTCTCCTCGGCGGCGGGGCCGTTGCCGGTCGCCGCCTGGAACTTGGCGGAGAATTCCGCCCGCAGCTTCTCGGCTTCCGCCCGCGCGGCTGCGGCCGCCGCATCCTCCAGCGTCCAGTCGCGCTGCGTCGAGCGACGCGCGAGGCCGGTGAATGCCAGTGGATTGTCCGGGTTGCTGCGAAATTCCACGATCTCCCACTCGTCGCGACCGATGTCGTTGAGGAACTTTTCCAGGAGTGCGGGAGTGGCGAATCCACCCTTCCCGCTCGTGATGACCTTGTATTCCCAAAGTGCCATAAGAGGTATGCGAACCCCACGAATCCCAAATGCCGGGTCCGATGCCGAGCCTAATCTGCGGACGGGGTGGCGCAACTCGCGGAACATGCGTTCTTCCCCATGCCCGGTCCGGCGGGTTCGGACCAACCGGAAGCTGCCTGGATTTCGACGTGGGCGGCGCCAGCGGGCGCGTCGGCCGGTTCAACCATGCGCGGTGCTGACCCGGGTCGACTGGACTCGGGCGGCGCAGTTTGGTTTTGCGATTTCGGCCGGGTTCGGCCGGCTTGCGGAGTGCGCCGTCTCGATCAATGGATCTCCAATCTCGGCTACTGCAGCCGCCGTCAGGCGCCCGGGTGGATCGCCGAACACCGGGTGACGATCGCCGGTGCCCCAGCCGTCGACGGAGCGCAGAAAGCCGCCGCGGCCGACGTGCTGGTCGACGGCGAGCCGCTGGATCATCCCGGCGGAATTCTGGTGGCGCTGCACAAACCAGCCGGGCTGGTGTGCACGCGGGATCCCGGCGAGGGCCCGAACGTCTACTCGTTGTTTCCGGCACAGTGGGTAAGAAGAAACCCGGCGCTCACGACCATCGGGCGGCTCGACAAGGAGACCAGCGGACTGCTGCTGCTCACCGACCAGACGGCATTGGTCCACCGGCTCACCTCGCCGAGGCACAAGGTGCCGAAAGTCTACCGCGCCGGGCTCGACGCGCCGCCGGGGCCCGACGTGCTGGCGGCGTTCGCGAGCGGGACGCTGATGCTCACCGGCGAGGATCGCCCGTGCGCCCCCGCCGACGTTCGTGTGACCGGCGAGCGCGAAGCCGAGGTCACGCTGACCGAGGGACGGTATCACCAGGTGCGGCGGATGTTCGCCGCGTGCGGCCTGACCGTGCTCACGCTGCACCGCACCCACTTCGGCCGGTTGGCGCTCACGGGCCTGACAGCCGGAAGCTGGCGGGAACTGCCACTGGACTACTTCGAACATCCGGAGCCGCAGTCGGAGCCGCCGACCGCCGGAGCGGCTCGAGCCAGTTGATGGGGCGGCCGGCAAGGGACGCATGGGCGCGATCCCCCGCGCCGCGCACCGGTCACTCGTTCGCGCTTGGCGCAGGACGCCGGCCGGGTGAGGCTGTCGGGATGTACGAATTTCCGCTGACCGGCGCGCAAAAGACCTTCCTCCGCAGCCTCGGACAATCGCTCGAGCCGGCGCTCAAGGTCGGACACGGCGGCGTTTCCGCCGCCTTCCTGGCCGAGTTGCAGGTTCATCTTCGTCGCAGCGAACTGGTCAAGGTGCGATACCTCGGCGCAGATCGAGCGCAGCGCGCTGCCTTGTGCGTGCGAATCGCCGACGAGGGCCGTTGCGTCTGCGTCGGGGCCGTCGGCCACATCGCGTTGTTTTTCCGTCAGCACCCCGAACCCGCCGAGCGCCGGATCGCCCTGCCCGAAGCGTGAACCGGGACGGCCGCCCGGCCACGCCGCGGCGGGAGTACTTCGCCGACGGAATTCGTTCGCGGCGGCCGACGTGCGCCGTGCCCGCCGTTGACGTTTCCAAGGCCCCTGATTCCTTCCCGGAATGTTCACGATCCTCGGGGCCGATGGGAAGGAGTACGGTCCGGCGACCGCGCAGCAGATCCGCGGGTGGATCGCCGCCGGACGCGCCAACCTCGACACGCAGGCGAAAGCCGCCGGGAGCGAGGAGTGGCGGCGGCTGGGCGACTATCCCGAGTTCAGCGCCCCCGAGATCACGCCGGTCCTGGCAGTGGCGGACTCGGACCTCGCCGGCCGGTGGATTCGCCTGCTCGCGAAGCTCCTCGACGAAGTCTGCTCGCTCGCCTGCGCGCTGCCGGGCATGGCGATGATCGGTCTATCCACGCTGCGCGACATGCTGAGTTCGGCCGGCAACGGATCGTTCGGCGGCATGGAGGACGCCCACAACCTCGCCGGATTCGGCGTGATGGTCCTGGGCGTATTCGCCCTGTCGATCGTGCAGATCTGGCTGATCAGCACGCGCGGCCAGACCATCGGAAAATACGCGTTTGGCGCCCGGATTGTGCGCGTCACGGACAATTCGCTGCCGGGTTTCGTGCATGGCTGGTTCCTGCGCAGCTTCGTGCCCGGGGTCATCGGGTTCGCTCCGTTCGGGCTCGGGGTGACTTTCTCGCTGCTCGACATCTGCTTCATCTTTCGTCGCGACCGCCGTTGCATCCACGACTTCATCGCCGGAACGCGCGTCGTGAAGGTGTCATCCGAGTAGCCAGCGCCGGCCGGCGTTGAGCTGAATGCAGCCCGGGTGGTTCGGTTCTCCGACGGTTTTCTCCGGTTCGGGTCCGGAATGCAGGAGCGGCTTGATGCCGCGGTGGGAACGCCATGGGGGCGCGAATCGCGGCGTAAAGCCGCTCCTGCATCCCGACCCGTCCCCGTTTTATTGCGACGTAACGCCGCCTCTCCTACATCCCGACCCGACCGGGGTTTTTCGACGTGCGAGGCCCCTTAAGCAATCGTGCCGGGGTCGTTCGCGGCGCAGAGCCGCGATATCATACTCGCTTCCCGTAATGGAGGGACCGCTCTGTCCGGTCCGCGACGGTCGCTCGATGCTCGCGGACGACACGGAGGTCGTCCCTCCACGGCACCCAGCCGCGTTGGTTCATTTCGAGCCGGGTCCTGGCGGCCCGCTCGCGTGGAGTTCAACCCGGCTTCTCAGGCCTTCTTGCGCAACGCGTCGAGCGACAGCCGGCCGGGGCCGAACGCGAACACGATCAGCACCGCGTACAGGAACAGGAACGGCGTGGCGCTGGTGAACTTGTCCGTGTCGCTGAAGATCGCCACGAGGGCTTCGTGATCGGACGTGTAGTACGCCACCGCCATCACGATGATCAGCGGCGGGGTCGCGAACCGCGTGAACAGGCCGAGCAACAGGAGGGAGCCGCCGACGAGTTCCGTCGTGCCGGCCGCCATCGCGCTCAGCTTCGGCGCCGGCAGGCTCAACGAGGCGAAGAAGTGCGCCGTGCGTTCGAGATGCGTGAGCTTGCCCCATCCGGTCAGGACGAACGACCAGCCCCACCAGACGCGGATGAGCAGCAGCAGCACGGGTTGAAACCAGCCGCCGATCTGGGTGAGGGCGGCCTCGAGTGAGTTCAGGGCGGAGACGATCTTCATGGGGTTTGAACGGGAAACGGGAGCGGCGTCATTTCGTCGAGGCCGCCAGCGCCTTTGCGGCGCAAGCCGGTGGGCCGGCCGAAGGGTCGACTTCGCGGACGGACGCCGAAGACCTCACCGCCCGCCTGGAGTCGTCAGGTCTTGCGCGGCCGCTTTCGCGCACAGAACCAGCCGAGTTCGGCCCAGGTTGCGAACCAGTCACGCACGTCCTCCGGACGTACCCGCGGACTGGCGGCGGCGATGGCGCGCGCCAGCGGCTCGCCCCGCTGCAGTGCGCTGAGCATCCGAAACGCGGGGGCATCCAGCCGTTTGTAATAGAGGCGACCGTCCAGCCGGTGGACCGCCACGTGGATCCGCGCCGGCTTCGGCAGCGGGACGCGACGGGCGCGCGTCACATGCCGTCCGGTGGTCGCGTTGCTCGCCGCACCGCGCGGCGTCTCGCGCTGCTTCACCGCATTCACGTACTCGTCCACGGGGTGATCCAGCGCCAGCAGCATCAGGTAGGGTTGGAGCGCGAGCCGGAGTCGCGAGGGTCTGGCGGGTGCGAGCTCGGCCGGGTTGAGCACCGGCTGCGCGATCTCGTCGAACGCCACGGTTTGCGCCCATTCGAACCGGGCGACGTCCCACGCCAGCCGGGTCCGGGGCGCGGTCCACTGCGGCTCGGCCCGGATGAACGCCGGCAGATGACGGCACAGGTTGCGCAGCGTGAACGAGCCCGAGGGATGCCGCGTCAGGTACGCCTCCGCGAGCCGGGTGAAGCGGTGCTGACCCAGCAGCGCGCGCAGCCCGGGGTTGTCGTCGTGAAAGCAGTCGAGGACCCGGTACCAGTACATCCGGTTGTAGATCTGGAGCCGCTCCAGTGCGGTGAGCCGGTCGTTCGGTTTGATGAAACCGGCGGCGAACTCGGCCATCGGGCGCCCGTCGATCCACGTGCGCTGGGTGCGATCCCCGGGCGCAAGGGGGCGGATCAGCGCGTCCTTGAGCGTGCGCTGGAACGCGAGCAGCGCCGCGGGCGAGTCCGCGCGGGCGGCGGCAGCCAGCTCGGCATCCGCCGGGCGTCTCTTCGTCGGCCGGTGCGCCGGCCGCGCGGAGGCCGCCGGTCTGGTCGCGGCGGAACGCGGATGAGACGCGCGCCGACCGGAGGGCTGCGCGGTCCTCGCGCGCGAGGCGGAGGGTTGGGGCGGCATGGTCATGCGCCCGCGGCCACCGTGGCGGCCGTCCGCCTCGCTGCGGTCCGGTCGGCGGAGAGCCTCCCGTTTCCGCCGGATCGCGGTTTCGCGCCGGTCAGCGCCGCGTCCGCGCCGTCGAGGAACTCGTTCGCCTTGAGCGCCTCGGCGTGCACCTCGTCGAACGACGGGATCTTGTCGTCCCATTCCAGCAGGGTGGCGGTGACGCCGCAGAGCCTCGTCGCATGCGCGTACAGCTTCCAGACGGGATCGAGCACGGGGTGGTCGTGGGTATCCAGAATGTACTTCTCGAACTTCGTGTGCCCGGCGATGTGCATCTGGCCCACGCGGTGGTGCGGGATCCCGTTGACGTAATCGTACGGGTCGAACTCGTGGTTTTTCGAGGACACGTAGATGTTGTTCACGTCGAGCAGAATTCCGCAGTCCGCCCGTTCGACGACCTCGGTGAGAAACTCCCACTCGGTCATCTCGCTCGCGTGAAACTCGGCGTAGCTGCTGACGTTCTCGACGCAGACGGGGATCTCCAGGTAATCGCGCACCATGCCGGATCTTCTCCGCGGTGCGCTTCGCCGCGGCGAAGGTGTACGGCATCGGCAGCAGGTCGTGGGTGTAGGTGCCGTCGACGCTGCCCCAGCACAGGTGGTCGGACAGCCAGGGGGTCTTCGTCCGGCTGACGAGCGCCTTGAGCTTTCGCAGGTGCTCGCGATCCGGCTTGTCCGCGGATCCAAAATACATCGAGACCCCGTGCTGGACCACCCGGTACTGCTCGAGGATCTGGTCGAGCACCGCGAGCGGACGGCCGCCGCCGACCATGAAGTTTTCCGAGATGATCTCGAACCAGTCGACGACCGGCTTCTTCTCGAGGATGTGGGAGTAGTGCGGCACGCGCAGGCCGATGCCGATGCCATATTCGGTGAAGGCGTTGAAGGCGTTCGCAGGCATGAAGGAAACGGGTTGGAGCCGGCGGGCGCGGATCCCGGCCGCCGGCTGGCGACGGCGGACCGGGCCGCGGTGGAGGTTGGACGAATCCGGCCTACTTCTTGTCGCCGTCGTCCATCGTGTTGCAGCCGCCCTTGCCCTTGCACGAGTTCTTGCCCTTGCAGCCGTTGTCGCTCGACGAACAGCCGCCCTGCCCTTTGCAGGAATTCTTGCCCTTGCAGTCGTGCTTGGCCTTCGAATCGTCCCTGGCGACGAGCGTGCCGGCTTTTTCGACGGCGAACGTCCTGGCGGCGAATGAGCCGGCATAAAGGCCGGTCATGGCGGCCGCGGTGACAATCAATCGGGTGGATCTGGTCATGGTCTGGGAGTGCGTTTTCTGGTGGGGGTGGCACGGCCGGAGCGGGCAACCGCCCCAGCCGCGTGTGTTTGTATCTGAGCAGCTGGCGTGCGGAATATTCCACAACCGCGAAATTTATGACGCCGCCGGCCGCCATCCTTCAGGCAATCGGACTTCGGGTAGTCGGACCCGGACCGCCGCTCCTGGCCGCGTCTTCCTCCCGGCGAGGAGCACGGATGCGCGTTCAGACGACGCGGTCCGTCATCGACGCGCGCTGTTCGAACGCCGCGAGATTGGCGAGAAAGTGCGCGGCGAGCGCCTCATCCTGATCCTGGCGTCCGCCGGCGGTGTGCGGCGTCAGGTAACAGTTCGGCGCCGTCCACAACGGATGCCCGGGCGGAAGCGGCTCCGGCTCCATCACGTCGAGAAAGGCGGCGCCGAGACGCCCCGACTCGAGCGCCGCGACGAGCGCGGCCTGGTCCACCGTCGGGCCGCGGCCCACGTTGTAGAACCGGGCGCCCGGCTTCATGCAGCCCAGCCGGCGCGCGTTCACGAACCCGCGGGTGGCATCGTTCTCGGGAAGGATGTTCACGACGTGGTCGGCCTCGGCCAGCGCGCTGCTCAGCCGGTCGACCGGAATCACCCGCACGGAACGTTCGCTCCGCGACTGCCGGCGCACGGCCGCGATCGACATCCGAAAAGGCTCCAGCAATTCGACCAGCCGTCGGCCGATCGCGCCATAGCCGAGCAGCAGGACGGACTCGCCCGTGAGCAGCCGCGTCTCCCGCCGGAGTTCGGCGAAAGGCCACGCGCGATCGGTCGCCTGATTCCGGAGCGAATCCGGCAGCCGGCGCGCCACCGCCAGCATCATGGCCAGGAGATGTTGGGCGCACGCGTCGGCGAAAACGGCGGAGGAGTTCGTGAGGATGGCGCCGCGCGACCGGAGCTGCTCCTTCAGATCCTCCCGGTCATAGCGCGTGTAGCCGGCGGTCGTGAGTTCGATCCACCGCAGCCGGCCGCCGCGCAGGCAGTCCTCGACCGCCGGCTGCCCGAACGCAATGTCCGCCTGCGCGAGGCTGGGATCGCTCCGGCCGGCCGCGAGCACCGACTCGTCCGCGAACGCGGACCAGATCAGCCGATGCCGCTCCGTGCCCTCGACGAGCGCCTGGGTCGCCGGGGCGGACAGCTTCGCGTTGCACCAGATCGTGAACATCGTGCGCTGGCCGACCGCCTGCGGTCTTCAATGTTTCCGGGTCGGCTCGACCTCGATGACCTGCGGATCCTTCACGCTGGCCAAAGTGACCGAATGAGCCAGGGGCGTCGTGTACCAGAGATGGCCGCCGACGGAAACACGGGCCTCGAGATTCACGCCGCGCCGCAGGAGCGCGTCGTCGGCCTGGAACTCCACGCGAAAGGGCACGGGCATGGTACCGGGATTGAGCACCGTCTGCTCACCGAGCTGCTCCGCCTTGTTCTCGCCCTGTGACACGTCGACCACGCGCACCGTCAGCTCCGCCTCGGCGGGGAGCGTGCTGCGCGAGTTGTCGGTCACGACCCCGGTCACCACGCGGTCGGTGGGGCCGGCCGGCGTCACGTCGAGATGGCCACAGCCGGCAAACACGGCGCACACGGCCACGGCAAACAGGGTGGACAGGGAGTTTCGCATGAGGCTTGAAGCAGGCTCCGGGACCCTACCGCCACCGCGAGTCTTGTCAGCAACCAACTCCCCCGGGGCGGCTCGCCCCCTCCGGCCGGTCCGGTTGGCGGGCAAGGACGCCTGCCAGGACTTCCAGCGATGCCGGATCCGACGGTGGCGGACATTCGAAATCGAGGTGCGTCGCGTTGCGAATTGACGGAGGCTGGGCACCGTGCGTCGAAATCCACGCGCCCCGAGACCCGCCTGCTGAATCCCGCGCTCACCGACCGCCCAGGACCCGACACGAACCGGCGGCCGCCCGTGCCAGGCCCGCCCAACCTGCGCGTGTCTGTCCCGCCAGCTCCCCCCACCCTTGATCGTCCTCGAGAAAAAACTGGCCATCGGATTCGGGGCGACCCTCGCCGTGATGCTCGGCATCGCGGTCGCCGGTCGCTGGAACGCGGCGCGCTTCGACCAGACGTTCGAAAGCGTGTCCCACACGCACGAAGTCCTGCGGCATCTCGAGCAGGTGCAGACCGGCGTTCTGGCCATGCAATCGAGCACCCTCGGTTTCGTCCTCACCGGCAGCAACGACCTGCTCCGGCCGTTCAACGCCAGCGACGCCGCGGTGCGCGACTCGCTCGAGCAGCTGTGGCGGCTGACGATCGACAATCCGATGCAGCACAACCGCGTCGAGCAGCTGGATCCGCTGGTCGCCGTTGCCACCAATACCCTGCAGGAACGCGTGTCGACTCGGCGGGCCTTCGGTCCTGATGCGGCGCGGCAGCCGGCTGGATTCGTCGGCAGTCAGGCCGCGGTCGACAAGGTTCGACAGGCCATCCGGGAACTGGAGTCCGAGGAACGCCGGCTCCTCGAGGAGCGCGTGCGCCAAACCCAGGCCGCCGCCCGCGCCACGGTCCGATCCACCCTGATCGGCGAAATCGTGGCGCTCGCCTTCCTGCTCGTGTCCGCGTTTCGCGTCCATCGCGATTTCCGGGAGCGGATCCGGGCGCAGGAGGCGCTGCGCCAGGGCCAGCGGATGTTCGAACGGCTGTTCGACGACGCGCCGGATGCCATCATTCAGGTCGACAACGACAGCCGCATCGTCCGGGCAAACCACCAGACCGAGGCGCTGTTCGGCTGGGTGCGCGGCCAGCTGACCGGGCGAAAACTCGAGTGCCTGCTGCCAGAGAGGTTCCGGCTCCGCCACAGCGGCCACCTCGCAGCGTATTTCGCCACCCCGCGGACCCGGGCGATGGGCGCCGGCCTGGAACTCTTCGGACTCCGCAAGGACGGATCCGAATTCCCCGTCGACATCATGCTCAGTCCGATCGAGACGGACGACGGAGTCCAGGCGCTCGCGGTCATCCGCGACGTCACCGAGCACAAGCTGAACGACGAGAAGATCCTCCGGCTCAATCAGGATCTCCAGCTGCAGAACACGCGGCTGGAGATCGCGAACAAGGAGCTGGAGTCCTTTTCCTACTCGGTTTCGCACGATTTGCGCGCGCCACTGCGGCACATCGACGGCTTTGCCGGGCTGCTGGCGAAGCACGCCGCGCCGACGCTCGACGAGAAGGGGCGGCGTTTTCTGGCGGTCATCTCCGACTCCGCCCGCCGGATGGGGCGGCTGATCGACGATCTGCTGATGTTCTCGCGCATGGGCCGGACGCAGATGACGCCGGGTGAGATCGATCACAATCAACTGGTGGCGAGCGTCGTTCGCGACAGCGGCTTCGATCGCGACCCGCGCGTCCAATGGGTGATCGGGCCGCTGCCCGAGGTGCGCGCCGACGAGGCGATGCTGCGGCAGGTGTGGTTCAACCTGCTCGACAACGCGGTGAAGTATTCGTCGCACGCCGCCGCGCCCCGCATCGAGATCGGCTCCCGCGAAGATCCGGCCCTGCCGACCGAGCGGGTGTTTTTTGTCCGCGACAACGGGGTCGGTTTCGACATGAAATACGCCGCGAAGCTGTTCGGCGTGTTCCAGCGGCTCCATTCGGAGGCGGAGTTCGAGGGCACCGGGATCGGCCTCGCCAACGTTCGGCGCATCATCACCCGGCACGGCGGCCGCACTTGGGCGGAGAGCCGGCTCGGCGAAGGCTCGACGTTCTACTTCTCACTTCCGACCACCTCTGTCTCCACCACCTCACAATATGCCCAGTACGATTCGCCCGATCCTGCTCGCGGAGGATAACGCCAACGACGTCGAACTCGTCCTTTCCGCGTTCGACGACGTGCATCTGGCCAACGAGCTCGTCGTCGTCCACGACGGCGCGGAGGCGCTCGATTTCCTGTACGGACGCGGCGCCTTCGCCAGCCGCCCGCGGCCGCAGCCCGCCCTGATTCTGCTCGACCTGAAGATGCCGAAGGTGGACGGGAACGAGGTCCTGCGCCAGATCCGTGGCGACGCGGATCTGAGGTCGATCCCGGTCGTCGTCCTCACCTCCTCGCGCGAGGAGCGCGACCTCATCGAGAGCTACGCCCTCGGCGTGAACGCGTACGTGGTGAAGCCGGTCCGCTTCGACGACTTCGTGCAGGCGGTCACGAAACTGGGAGTCTTCTGGGCCCTGGTCAACGAACCGCCGCCCGGAACGGGTCGGGCCGAGACGCACGTCCCCGGCTCGCGGCGATGAGAATCCTGCACCTCGAGGACGACCGTGCCGATGCGGAACTGGTGCGCGCCCTGCTCACGGCCGAGTGGCCGGAATGCCGGATCACGCTGGTCGCCAGCAAGCCCGCGTTCGTCGCCGAACTCGCGCGCGGCGGGTACGACCTGATCCTGTCGGATTTCGCGCTGCCCCAGTTCGACGGGCTCGAAGCCCTGGAGATTGCGCGCCGCCAGTCCGGGGAGACTCCGTTCATTTTTCTCTCCGGCAACATCGGCGAGGATCGCGCGATCGAGGCGGTGCGTGCCGGCGCACAGGACTACGTGCTGAAGGAGCGCACGAAACGCCTGATCACCGCCATTCCGCGCGCCCTGGAGGACAGCCGTGGACGCCAGCGCATGCGGGCGACCGAGTCGGAGCGGCACCGCCTCGCCGCCACGCTCGAGAGTTCGCCCGACATCGTCGGCCTGAGCACGCCGGAGGGTCGCATGCTCTATCTCAACCGCGCCGGACGCGACCTCCTCGGCCTGCCGTCCGGCGCGTCGCTGGACAACCTCTCCGTCGAGGCGTTGCATCCGCCGGAGGTCAACCGGCAGTGGCGCGAGAGTTTCGCCGCGGCGATCCGCGACGGCGCGTGGTCGGGCGAAAACCTGCTGCAGGCAGGTGACGGACGGGTGATCCCGGTGTCGCAGGTCATCGTGGCGCATGCGCCGGCGGATGGCACGAGCGGGTTTCTCTCCACCGTGATGCGCGACCTGAGCGAATGGAAACGTGCGCAGGCCCTGGTGGACGGCCAGAACCAGG
This sequence comes from uncultured Verrucomicrobiae bacterium, assembly GCA_963705935.1. Taxonomy (GTDB): domain Bacteria; phylum Verrucomicrobiota; class Verrucomicrobiia; order Opitutales; family Opitutaceae; genus Opitutus. The sequence goes on from OY970130.1 coordinate 4,008,748, forward strand.
TGCTCGAGATGATCGCAGGCGGCGAACCGGTCGACGACACGCTGATGTCGCTCCTTCGCTTCATCGAGCAGCAGAGCGACGACTTGTACTGCTCGATCCTGCTGGCGAACGAGGACGGGCGCACGCTGCGGCCCGGGCCGGCTCCGCGGATACCCGCCGAATACACGGCGACGGTCGGCCCGGTGCGCGTCGGGCCGGATGTCGGCACGTGCGGCACCGCCGCGCACCTCCGCTCAGTCGTGGTCACCGCCGACATCGCCACCGACCCGCGCTGGGCCGATTACCGTGCCGCCGCCCTCGCCCACGGGTTGCGCGCATGCTGGTCGGCGCCGATCTTCGACGAGACGCACCGGCTGCTCGGCACGCTCGCGGTCTATCGCCGGCAGCCGGGCGAGCCAGGCGAACGTCACCGCCATCTCATGGCCGTCGCGGTGCACATCGCGGCGATCTGCCTGAGCCGCAGTGCGGCGGAGCGCCGGCTGCGCGACCAGGCTGATATCCTCGACAAGGCGGGCGACGCGATCATCGCGACCGATGCCGCCGGCCGGATCACGCTGTGGAATCATGGGGCCGAGCACACCTTCGGCTGGTCCGCCGCCGAGGCGCTCGGGCGGACCGAAGCACAGCTCTTCGCCGCGGCGACCCGGCCGGAGTCGGAATCCGCCCGGCGCGCAGGCGAACAGGGCCAGGAGTGGCGCGGCGAACTCCGTCTCGCCGACCGGGGCGGCAAGATCCACATGATGGAGACCCGCATAACGATGCTGCGCGACGCGGCGGGCCAGCCGCAGGGACGGCTCTCGATCGCGACCGACGTGACTGCGCGGAGGAGCATCGAGGAGCAGTTCTTCCGGGCGCAGCGACTCGAAAGCATCGGCATGCTCGCGGCGGGCATCGCGCACGACCTCAACAATGTGCTCGCGCCGATCCTCCTCGGTGCGCCGATGCTGCGCGATCGCGCGAGCGATCCCGGCGACCTGCGGATCATCAGCACCCTGGAGAAGAGCGCCGAGCGCGGCGCGGCACTCGTCCGGCAGATCCTCGGTTTCGCGCACGGCGCCGACGGTGAGCACAGCGTCCTGCAGCCGAAGCACCTGCTGCGCGACATCGCCGCGTTCATCGAGGAAACGTTTCCCAAATCGATCAGCCTCGAGCATCACATCGCGGCGGATCTGTGGCCGGTGAAGGGAAATCCGACGCAGCTGCACCAGGTGCTGCTCAACCTTTCGGTCAACGCCCGCGATGCCATGCCGGCCGGCGGGACGTTCACGCTGCGGGGCGAGAATGTGGTGCTGGACGAGTCCGCGGCCGCGGACATCGAAAACGGCCGGCCGGGTGCGTTCGTGGTCTTTCACGTCCAGGACACGGGCTCGGGCATCGCCCCCGACGTCCTCGCGCGGATCTGGGAGCCGTTCTACACCACGAAGCCGAGCGGCAAGGGCACGGGGCTCGGGCTGTCAACGGTGCGCGGAATCGTCGAGAGTCACGGCGGGTTCGCCACGGTTCACACGCTGGTCGGCCGCGGCACGACCTTCCGGGTCCACTTTCCGGCGGCCGAGATCTCGGCCACCGGCACCGGCGACCCGGCGCCCGTTTCGGCCGTGTCCCGGGGAGCCGGTGAACTCGTGCTGGTGGTCGACGACGAACCGGGTGTCCGCAACCTGGCGGCGGCGATCCTGGCCCGCCACGGTTACCGCGTGCTCACCGCGGCCGATGGCGCGGAGGCGATCGCGCTGTTTGCGCCACGCAGCAAGGACATCCGCGTTGTCATCACGGATCTCAGCATGCCGAACCTGGACGGCGCCGCACTGGCCGGGGTCGTGCAACGGATCAATCCGGCGGTGAAAGTCATCGCCGTCAGCGGACATCAGGGCGGCCCGGGCGCGACGGCTCCGGCCGGCCCGGCGTTCGCGCAGGCGTTCCTGCTCAAACCATTCCGGCCCGAGGCGCTGCTGACCATGGTGCACGAGCTGCTTCGCGCCCCGCCTAATCCTCCGCCCTAGCCCCGGTTTAGGGCCGCCGCGGCGCACCGGGGCAGAATTGCCTTGCGTTCACTGTTTTACCGTGCGTCTGTCGCCCCATCGTTAGAGAACAGCGTTGGATGACAGTATCGGTGAGTCGTAGGCTGAGCGGTTGCTCAAGTGATGATTTCGAAACCCATGGTGGGAACGGACTGGCAGCAGACGGTGGATCTACGAGAACAGAATGAGTAACTCCAAACTATACGTTGGCAACCTGTCGTTCAAGACCACCGAGGACGAGCTCCGCTCGACCTTCGGTCAGTTCGGCTCGGTTACCGATGTTTACGTCGCCATGGACAAGATGACCGGCCGCCCGCGCGGTTTCGCGTTCGTCACCATGGGCACGCCCGAAGAGGCCAAGGTCGCGGCGGAAAAAATGAACGGCGTTGATCTTGGTGGCCGTCAGCTGACGGTCAACGAGGCCCGCCCGAAGGAAGAGCGCCCAGGCGGCTTCGGCGGTGGCGGCCGTGGCTTCGGCGGCGGCGGCGGCGGCGGTGGCCGCGGCTTCGGCGGCGGTGGTGGCGGCCGCGATCGCGGCGAGCGTCGCTACTGATCAATCGTTCTCACGAATTGATTTTCCCAAGGAACGGGGCCCGTTCGGGCTCCGTTCCTTTTTTTTGCTTCCGGTCGGCCCGCGCTGAAGCGCGGCCCTCCGCCCGGCACCCGGCGCGATTCGCCGGCATCACCGAGGCGCTCCGTTCGTGAGCCGGCTTCGGACCCGACCCGGCCACTGCGCCGGCTCTCCCCTTTTGTCATGCCTTTCAAAGCTCTGCATCTCTCCGAACCGGTTCTCCGCGGCGTCCAGGCCGCCGGCTACACGGACCCCACCCCCATCCAGCTGCGCGCGATTCCCGTCGTCCTCGCCGGCGGCGACCTCATCGGTTCCGCGCAAACCGGCACCGGCAAAACCGCGGCCTTCGCGCTGCCCATCCTGACGCGCCTCGGCGGTCACGGCCGCACCCGCGTGCTCGTGCTCGAGCCGACCCGCGAGCTCGCCGCGCAGGTCGAGACCGCCTTTCGCGATCTCGCCCGGTTCACCGATCTGCGCCCGGTCGCCATCTTCGGCGGCGTCGGCTACGGCCTCCAGCGCAGCGAACTCCGGCGCGGCGTCGACATCATCGTCGCCACACCCGGCCGGCTGATGGACTACCTCCGCGAGCGGACGATCTCGCTCCAGGACATTTCGATTCTCGTGCTCGACGAGGTGGACCGGATGCTCGACATGGGCTTCCTGCCCGTGGTGAAGGACATCATCGCCCGATGCCCGCGCGAACGGCAGACGCTTTTCTTCTCGGCCACCGTTCCCCCCGAGATCCAGGCGATCGCGGGTTTCGCGCTGCGCAATCCCGCCCGCGTCCAGGTCGGCGTCAGCCGCTCGGTCAACGAATCCGTCAACCACGCGCTGTATCCCGTCGCGGCCGATCAGAAATTCGACCTGCTCGAAGAGCTGCTCTCCCGGGCCGGGTTCGACAGCGTGCTCGTTTTTTCGCGCACCAAACATGGCGCCGACAAGATCGCGCGCCGGCTGAAGACCGCGAACCACTCCGTCGCCGTCCTGCATGCCAACCGCTCGCAGAACCAGCGGATCGAGGCGCTGGCCGGCTTCAAGTCGGGCAAATACGAAGTGATGGTCGCAACCGACATCGCCGCCCGCGGCATCGACGTGGCCGGCGTGTCACACGTCATCAATTACGACGTGCCCGAACGGCCCGAGGACTACGTCCATCGCATCGGCCGCACCGGCCGGGCGCAGGCCGTCGGTGACGCGCTCACGCTGGTGACGCCGGACAACGCGGCGGACGTCCGCGCGATCGAGCGGTTCATCGGGCAGAAGATTCCGGAGCTCCGGCTGGAGGGATTCAACTACCGTGCGGCCTCCGCGCGCCCGACGCCGGCTCCGGCGCCGCGGCCGCATGGCAGCCTGCCCGGCACCATCCGCCATCACGGCAGCTACAACCGCTACCGTTCCCGGCGCTAAATCCGCGGGAGCCGCCGGCTCGACGGGCCGGAAGGGCGTTCGACCGGGTGGGAATGTCGGAGCGGCTTCATGCCGCGATCCGGCGGTGATCCGGTCGAGTTGTCCGACCGGGCCCGGACGGCGTTGATTTTGTTGTCGAACCGGGCGCGGACGTCTGGCACGGGAGAGCGATGGATCCGGCCACGACGATCGAACGGCATCTCGCCGAACTGCGCGCCTGCGTTCGGTGCCCCGGCGTGCACGGGCCGGTCGTGGTCGGCCGTCCCGTGGCCGGTCGCGTCATCCTCGTCGGCCAGGCGCCGGGCGACAAGGAGCCGAAACTCGGCCGGCCGTTCGCGTGGACTGCGGGCAAGACGCTCTTCAAATGGTTCGGCGAGGCGCTCGGCTGGACCGAGGACCAGACCCGCGACCGCATCTATTTCGCCGCGGTCTGCCGCTGTTTTCCCGGCAAGCGCGCCGAGGGCGGCGACCGCGTGCCGGCGCCGGTGGAAATCGCGAACTGCTCCGCGTGGCTGGCCCGCGAATTCGAACTCCTGCACCCGCAGCTCGTGCTGCCGGTGGGCAAGCTGGCGATCGCCCAGTTTCTGCCCATCGCCCCTTTGACCGATTTGATCGGCCGGCGTTTTTCGATCGCGTATCGGGGCCACCAGGTCGACTGCATCCCCCTGCCGCATCCGTCCGGCGCGTCGCCCTGGCATCGCATGGAACCCGGGAAGACCCTGCTCCGCACGGCCCTGGGCCTCGTGGCGGCGCATCCCGCCATAAGAAAATCCGTGTAATTCGGCCGGTTCGCACTACATCCGTTCTGCCATGAAGCTCCCGCTCCTGCGCCTCGCCCTGCTCGCGCTGGCCCTTTGCCTGCTCCCATCGCTGCGCGCCCAGCGCGAGCGACTGACGCCGGACGAGATCGACTACGTCGAGAAGAAGTGGCCCGGCACGAAGAAGACCAGCACCGGCATCCGGTATCTGGTGATGAAGCCGGGCGACGGCGCGTCACCGAAAAACGGAGACCGCGTCGGCATGCTCTACGTGGGCATGCTCCTGCACGGGCAAAAATTCGATGAGACGCTCGACCCGCAGCACCCGCTGGTCTTTCGCGTCGGCCGCTCCGAGGTGATCGACGGGTGGGACCAGCTGATCCCGACGATGAAGCTGCACGAGAAGCTGCTGGCGATCGTGCCGAGCGACCTGGCGTACGGCTCGCGGGGGCGCGCGCCGGGCATTCCGCGGGACGCCACCCTGGTGTTCGAGATGGAGCTGGTCTCGATCAATCCCGAGTGAGGCATCCGCCGCCGCGGATCCGCGGGCGGGCCTCGTCCGGCGAATCACTTCCCCGTCTTCAGCAGGAGGAACGGGTATTTCTCCCTGAACTCCTTCTCCGCCTGCTGGCGCGCCGCCTCGGCGGCGGCTCCCTTGGCGGCCAGCTCGGCCGTGCGCCGCTCGATCCAGCGCTGGTGGAAACTCGCCTCCACGTCAGCCGCGATCGCCGGATCCGGCTTCGGCTTCTTCGACCGGCTGAAAACGTGGCAACCGGTGGCCCCGAGGCAAAGCGCGGCGAGCAGGAGCGTGAACGTGGACTTCATGGGAACAGCGAAAGTTGGCGGCCACGCCCTCGGACCGCCAGTGAATCTTTTTGGTTTCGCGCGTCGGCGGAAGGTGCTTGCATGCGCCCATGAGCGACGAGTCGACGCCTCCTCCGCTGCGGCTGAAGCCGCGAGGAGAGCCCGAATCGGCGCCGAAGCCCGGCGGGCCGCCGGTCCCATCCGCTTCTCCGCTCCCGGATTCGTCCGGTCCCAGAATCCGGCTCAGACCCAGGCTCGGCATCGACTCCGCATCCGCCGACGATCCATCGGCTGCCGCAGCCGCATTGCCGCGCCCTTCTCCGATCCCCCCGTTGGATTCCGCCGCGTCGGATGCCGCACCGAAACCTGCTCCGCCGCCGGCTCCGGTCGCCGCGCCCGCCGTGCTGCCCGCTTCCATCCCAGCCGCGCCGTCCGCCCCGGCACCGGCTGTCGAGGTTTCCAAGTTCAGGCTCAAGCCGAAGCAGCCGGAGCCGCTTGCCGGTTCCGCCGCGGTCGCTGCGTCGCCCACCACGACGATGCCCGCCGGCGCGGCCCCGGGCGATGCGGCCAGGCCAGCCCCGTTGTTCGCGCCGAAGCGGACGACTCCGCCGCCGTTCCCAGTCGTGGCCGGACTCGCGGCGGCGACCTCCGATCCGCCGCCGTCGCCGTCCCCGGTGGTCCCGCATGTCCGCGCACCGGCCGGTCTGCGCGAGGAGGACTTGCTGCCGAAACCGCCGGGGGCCGCATCGGCGTTCCGGCAAAGGGCGCAGTTCGCCGCCGCTCTCGTGCTCGCCGCCGTTCTCGCGTACGTGATTTACCGGCAGACGCGAACTCCGGCTTCCAGTCCCCCATCGGCCGTCGCGAGCCGGCCCGCGGCATCCATCGCAGCGGCGCATCCGGCGATCGCCGCGACGGAAAAGCCGAAAGCCGGTCCCACACCGTCCGCGACGCTGAACCGAATCGCGGAGACGCCGGGGCATCTCGTCGGTCAGGCCCAGGCGGTGGTGAAGGCTCAGCGGGAAAACGAACCGGTGCGCGTGAACGCGCCGGCCGCCGGCGAGGAGACTCCCGGTCGTCCTCCGCCCGCCACCCCTTCGCCTTCGACCCTCACCCGCGCGCCGGCCGCCACCTCCGTCACAACCACGTCCACCTTGCAGGTCGCTCCCGGAATCACGGCGACGCTGAACGAGAACGATGAGGTGGCCGGTTCGACGAATCCGGTTCTCCGGGAGTGGGCGGCAAACGCCCGGATCAACGGCGTTTTTCAGGGCTCGCCGGCCCGCGCGCTGATCAACGGCCACACCGTGCGGGCCGGGCAGGTGGTCGACGAGGACCTCGGCATCGTGTTCGACCACATCGATGCCGGCACGAAGACGATTGTCTTCCGCGACCGCTCGGGCGCCAAGGTGGCGAGAAGATACTGAGCGGGTTGTCGCGCCTTCTCGGCGCCACGACTCCGTTCGTCAGGTCTTCCCCAAGGCGTCGTGAATGGCGCGCACGACGGCCGGCTCCGTGAGGAATCCAAGCACGCCGTTCACCACGAACTGGATTCCGATGCAGAGGATGAGGAAACCCATGACCTTCGAGAGCGCGTTCATGCTGTTGATCCCGATCACGCGGACCACGCGCTCCGAAATGCGCAGGGTCACGTAGGTGATGATCGCGACGACGATGATCCCGAGGATGATCGCGATGTAGTCCAGCCAGCCGCGTGCGAGGGAGGTGAACCCGACGGTCACCGCGATCGATCCGGGGCCACTCATCATCGGCATCGCGAGCGGCGAAAACGAGATGTCGGGCTTGGCGCGGGCGGCGAGGTGGGCCGGATCATCGAGCCGTGGTTCGCGGGGTGGCGCCATCATCATTTGCGAGCCGATCCCGGCGACGAGCATTCCGCCGGCAATCCTCAATCCGGGAATCGAGATGCCAAAGAACCCCATGATGAACGTCCCGCCGACGAGAAAGCTCACCAGGATGCCCACTGTGTAGAGGCAGGCCATGCGGAGCTGATGCAGCCGGCGGGCGGGCGAATCGCCTTCCGTGATCGCCAGGAACGTCGGAGCGGACGCGAGCGGATTGATCAGCGGAAGCAGGGCGACGACCGTCCCGAGAATGAGCTGCCAGAAATGGTTCGTGAGCATGGATAGGCCGGACTGCAGGCGAACCTACGCGCGAACGGCGTGCAAGCCCGCTCGTGCGGCCGGGTGGCGCCGGTCTCCGGCCGGCGGGGCGGCGAAGCACCCGCGATATGCGCCGGGCACACGAGGAACCGGCTCCGTCCGGTCCGCGAAGGTCGCTCGACGTTCGCGGACGACACGGAGGTCGTCCCTCCATCGATGCGATCAGCAGTCTCGTGCTGCAGTCGAAGTCACCAGCCGCGTAGCGCCGGTCCGTCGGCGAATGACCTGGGAGATGCGTTCGCCGGCAGCAGACCGGCGCCACTGGGACCAGCGCGTGCCCGCTCGCCTCGAACAACCGCCGGCCGGCCTACCAGTTCTCGACCGGGCCCTTCGGCACCGGAATGTTCGATCGTTCCGGCACCCCGGCGTCCGCGGCCGGACCGAGAAACGATGGCACCAGCGGAGCGGGGGCGTACTGGGCGCGCAGCTCACCGCGGGCATCGCAAAACGCCTGGCGCCATTCTAGATATTCCGCGAGCGCGGCCTCGAAATCCGCCCGCGAGCGGATCGTGACGATCCGGCGTTTGAACGGCTTGGCCGGTCCGAACCGCTTCGCGTACCACGGGGCGACCTTGCGGAAGAGCCGTGCGCCCTGTTCCTCGCCGTGAAACTCGCAGTACCGTTCGAAATGCCGGCGCATGACCCGGACCCGCTCGTTGAAATCCGGCTCGGGCAGCAGCTCCCCCGTGGCGAGATAATGCTGCGTGCGCCGGAAAATCCAAGGATCGTAGAATGCACCCCGGCCGATGCTTATGCCGGCGCAGCCGGTCTCCTCCTGCATGCGCCGCGCCGCCTCCGGCGTCGTCACATCGCCGTTCCCGATTACTGGAATCCGGCTGACCGCCGCCACGACCCGGCCGATCGCCGCCAGGTTCACCGTGCCGCCGAACCCCTGGGCGCGGGTCCGCCCGTGCACGAAAACCGCGGCGACCCCGACATCCTCGAGCGCCCGCGCGAGCTCCGGGGCCGTGAGGTTCTCATCGTCCCAACCGAGCCGCATCTTCGCCGTCACGGGGATCTTCACCGCCGCGACCATGCCGCGCACGAGCGAGGCGGTTGACCGCAGCTCGGTCATCATCGCCGAGCCGCCGCCGACGCCGACGACTTTTCGGACCGGGCAGCCCATGTTGATGTCCACCGCCTGAACGCCGAGCTGTTCGCAAGCCATCGCGGCATCATGCATTTCCGCCGGGACGCTGCCGAAGAGCTGGACCGCCATCGGCCGGTCGTCTGGGCAGCTTGCGACCAGCTTCAGGGCGGTGTGGTTGCGCTCGAGCAGCGAGCGCGCGTTCACCAGGTCGGTCGTGACCCAGCCGAGGCCGCCGAGCTCGCGCAGGGTCAGCCGGAACGGCAGGTTCGTGTACCCTGCCAGCGGCGAGAGGCACAACGGGGAGGAGAGCGTGTACGGTCCGATCCGCATGAAACGAGCCGACGGTGGAGCGATTGCGGCGAAGCTCAAGCCGCCGGAGCGACGTCCGGGCGGTGCGCGGTAAAAGTTTCGCGAAAAGTCCGGATCCAGCGATCATTCCGCCCGCAGCGGTGACTCAGCCACGGTCGACGATCCGGTGTTCGCGGCGGGCTCCAAGCTCGGTTTTTGCGCGCCGCGGAATTCGGCGCCACCGCATGGCCGAAGCCAGACTCATTCTACTCGCCGAGGACAGCCCGCAGGATGTCGAAATGACGCTTGCAGCTTTGTCCGACCACAACCTGCTGAACGAAATCGTCGTGGTGAACGACGGTGAAAAAGCATTGGATTTTCTGCAGTGTCGCGGCGAATTTGCCCAGCGCACCACGGGCCATCCGCTACTCGTGCTGCTCGACCTGAAAATGCCGAAAATCGACGGACTGGAAGTGCTTCGCACGATCAAGACGGACGAGCAGCTGCGCACCATCCCGGTGGTGATGCTGACCTCATCGCGCGAGGAACAGGACGTCATGCAGAGCTACGAACTGGGCATCAACGCCTACGTCGTGAAACCGGTGGAATTTCAGAGCTTCATCGAGGCGGTGAAGCATCTCGGGGCCTTCTGGATCCTGCTCAACGAGCCGATCCCCCGCTCGGCTCCGGCGGGCGGAGGCACGAGCCTGCCGAGGAGACGATGATGCGGGTACTTCACCTCGAGGACTCCAGGCCGGATGCGGAACTGGTTGCGGAGAAGCTTTCGCACGACTGGCCCGATTGCCGTGTTCAGCTTGCTTCCTCACGCCAGCAGTACGAGGCGGCGCTGGAGACGGGTGATTTCGACCTGATCCTGTCCGACTACACCCTCCACGGGTTCGATGGCCTGACGGCGCTCGAGCTGGCCCGGACCCACTGCCCGGACAAGCCGTTCATCTTTCTCTCCGGGACGATCGGCGAGGAGCGGGCGATCGAGGCGCTGAAGCGCGGGGCAACCGACTACGTGATCAAGGACCGGCCCTCCCGGCTGGTTCCCGCGATGCGACAGGCCCTCGCCCACGCCGAGGAGGAGCACCGGCTGCACCGGACCGAGGATGCGCTCCGCCAGAATCGCGAGCGCTTCCGCCAGATCGCCGAGAACGTCGCCGACCTGATCCTGATGCTCGATCTGTCCGGGCAGATCCTGTATGCGAACCCCGCATTCTCGACGGCGGTGGGTGCGGTGCGCGACTTCACCGGGGCCGATTCGTTTGCCTACGTCCACCGCGACGATCGCCGGACCGTCCAGGAGGTGTTCCGGCGCGCGCTGAGCGACGGCGACCCGGGCCGGGCCGACTACCGGCTCGTCGGCAGCCGCGGCACCGAGCGGCTGGTGGAGGCGCAATACACCGTCGTGCGCGACTCGTCCGGCACCGTCACGCAGGTGCTGGCGGTGGCGCGGGACGTCACCGCCGAACGCGCCGCGACGGAGCGGATCCTGCGGCAGGCGGAGCTGCTCGATCGCGCGCAGGATGCGATCCTGATGCGCGACATGGACGATCGCATCACCTATTGGAACCGCAGCGCCGCGCGGATTTACGGGTGGTCGGCCGAGGAGGCGCAGGGTCGCGAGGTCTCCGGGCTGTGGAATGAGGATCCGGCCCAGGTGGAAATCGCCCGGCACGCCACGCTGTTTTATGGCGAGTGGATGGGCGAGATGCGCCAGCGCTCCCGCCACGGTGTCGACCTGATCATGCAAAGTCGCTGGAGCCTCATACACGCCAAGGACGGCTCGCCGGCCGGGTTTCTGGTGATCAACACCGACATCGCCGAGAAGAAGCGCCTGGAGGCGCAGTTCCTGCGCGTGCAGCGGACCGAAAGCATCGGGCTGCTCGCCGGTGGCATCGCGCACGACATCAACAACGTGCTCGTCCCGATCATGGCCGCCACCGAGCTGCTGGAGCCGGCGCTCACCGATCCCGAGTCGCGGCAGTTCGTCACGTCCATCCGCTCCAGCGCGCAACACGGTGCCGCGCTGATCCGCCAGCTGCTGGCGTTCGCGCGCGGTGCCGTCGGCCAGCAGACGGAGCTCGAACTCGAGCCGCTGCTGGCGGATTTCGTCGTCTTTGTGACCCAGGCGTTTCCGCGTTCGGTCCGCGTCGAGCTCGAGTGCGAGAAGGCGCCGTGGAAAGTGCGCGGTGACGCGACGCAGCTGAAGCAGGTCCTGATGAACCTGTGCATCAACGCGCGGGACGCGATGCCCGACGGCGGCCGGATCGCGATCGAGTTGCGCAACGTCGTGTTGACCGAGGGGGAAGCCTCGATGCTGCGGGAGGTGAAGCCCGGCCCCCATGTGACGATCATCGTGTCGGACACCGGTACGGGCATGCCGCCGGCGGTGCTCGAGAAGATCTTCGATCCGTTCTTCACGACGAAGGACGTGGGCAAGGGCACCGGCCTGGGGCTGGCGGCCGTCCGCGGCATCGTCAAAGGCCACAACGGCACCATTGCGGTGGAGAGCTGGCCGGGACGCGGATCGACATTCAAGATCTACCTGCCGGCCGTGACCAACCAGCCGCCCGCGACGAACAAGCCGGTCGAAAGCCTGGGCGCACAAGGCGCCGGACAGACGATCCTGCTGGTGGATGACGACGAGTCGGTCCGCAACATCCTCAGCACGGTCCTGACCACGAGCGGCTATCGGGTGCTGAAGGCCTCGTCGGCTGCGCAGGCACTGGCGGTATTTTCGGAGCATTCCGGGAGGGTCGTGCTTGTCCTCACCGACGTGATGATGTCGGACGGCGACGGCTTCACTCTCGTGAACAAGCTGCGGGATGCCGGAGCGCGGGTCCCAATTCTGGTCATGAGCGGGATGGCGGGCGCCGGTTCGTACGACGAGCGTGCCCAGGCGCTCGGGGTGCCGCTGCTGGCAAAGCCGCTCACGCGCGAGGCGCTGGTGACGGCGGTGCAATCCGCGTTGAGAACGGCGACCGCCGCGAGCTGAGCGGAGGTCGTCCCTCCACCGATCAGGTACAATGGAGGGACCGGCTCTGTCCGGTCAGCGATTGACGAGGCCGATTCGCGCACGACGATTGACATTCGCGGACGACACGGAGGTCGTCCCTCCAACCGGTCAGCGGCTTTGCCGATCCGACCTGCGATTCCCAAACTCGTCAGGGGCTCGCGTCGTGCCGGGCGGCGTGGTCGAGTCGGCGCAGCGCTTCCTCCAGCGTCGCGCGACTGCAGCCGAAATTCAGCCGGACGTACGTGCCAGGCCGCGCGCCGAAATACACTCCCTCGCTGAGCCCGATCCCGTGTCGCTCGAAATGCTCGATCGGGTCCGGCAGGTTCAACGCCGACACGTTCAGCCACGCGAGGTATGTCGCCTCGATCGGCGCTTCCAGCCGGATGCCTGGCATGTGCACCGCCAGCGTCTTGATGAGCAGGTCCCGATTGCCGCGCAGATACTCGAGCAATGCCTGGCGCCAGGGTTCGCCTTCGCGGTAGGCGGCTTCGCACGCCGCGTACCCGAGTGCGTTCACTTCGGCGACGATGCCGGCCGACGCCCGCACGAACCGGGAACGCAGCGCCGCGTCGGGGATGATCGCGATCGACGTGCCCAGCCCCGGAACGTTGTAGGTCTTGCTCGGCGCCAGCAGCGTCACCGTCCGCCGGGCGATGTCCGGTCCCAGCGATACCGTCGGAACGTGCGCGAGCGCCGGGTCGAGGACCAGGTCGCAATGAATCTCGTCGGAACACAGGACCAGATCGTGCCGCAGGCAGAACCCGGCGAGCCGAACCAGTTCCTCGCGCCGCCAGACGCGCGAGAGCGGGTTGTGCGGGTTGCAGAGGAAAAACACCTTCGTGCGCGGCGTGATCGCCGCCTCCAGCGCCGCCCAATCGACCTCCCACGTTCCGCCGCCCGGCCGGGCGGGATCACCCGGCTGCAGCCGGAACGGAACGCGAACGGCGACGCACCCGCGGTTTTTCGGCGCGGTGAGGAACGGCGGGTACACCGGCGTCAGCGTCAGGACCTCATCTCCGTCGGCCGCAAACGCCCGCGCGACCACGTTCAATCCGACCACCAGGCCAGGGAGCCAGACAATCCAGTCCGGCTGAATCTCCCACCCGTGCTGCCGCTGGCACATCTCGACGACCGCATCGGTGGTCGAGCGGACCGGCCGCGCGTACCCGAACACCCCGTGCGCCACGCGGCGCTGGAGCGCTTCGATCACGGGCGGAGGAGAAGAGAAATCCATGTCGGCCACCCACATCGGCAGGACGTCACGGCCGGCGTATTTCTGCCATTTTTGGGAATCGGTGTTTGCCCGTTCCGGAGGGCGATCGAAATCGAAGATCATGGAGCGCGAAGTGGATTCGTACAGTGGCGTGTGAAGCGAGGGGACGCGAGCGGCCGGTGCGATACCGCGGTCGACGGTGAAGTTTCTCCGGACGCACACAAGATCGCACCCGTTGCGCCCACGGGGACGGGTTGGTCCCAGTGGCGCCGGTCTGTGACCGGCGAACGTATGTCCCAGGTGCTTCGTCGCCTGTCATGGCCCGGCGCTACCTGGCCTCCAAACCACGGATCGCCAATCCTGCAGAACGTGGGGTCAAAATTTCGCGGCCGCTTTGTCCCAACCGGACAATTCGTCGCGGCGCAGCGGGACCGTTCCTGCGGAAATTCCGAAATCTCAAGCGGTAGCGGTCCGCGCCGGCCCGGCATTCCCTGTGCAGTCGATGCGATGCAACAAAACCCGCCGCCATGCGGGCAATCGAAACCCAGTTCAAAGGAGCACCATCATGAGAATCGTCCGTTACGCCTATCCCTCCTACCGCAGCCTTTCCCCGGCGCTGAGCGAGCCATCCCGCTCGCCGTGGTCCGGGCTCGAAAACGAAATCAACCGCCTGTTCGAGTCGGCGCTGACCGGCTTCACCGAAGGCTTCTCGCCCAACCACTTCCCCATCGATCTCTATGAGGACAAGGACAACACGTATGTCCGCGCGGAGCTGCCCGGCCTGAACCGCGACGACATCAACGTCGAGATGGTCGAGGACTACCTGACGATCAACGGCAGCCGGAAAATGAAGGAAGGCGACAACGAGCAAAGCTTCTCCTTCAGCCGCTCGATCAACATCCCCGAGGAGGTGCAGGCCGACAAGGTCAGCGCCGCCTACGAGAACGGTGTGCTGACCGTCAGCCTCCCGAAGCGAGAGGAGGCGAAGCCGAAGAAGATCACCGTTACCGTCAAATAACCGCCAGGAATTCCACCCCACGCTCAATCGAAGGAGACTATTTCCATGTCACTGATGAACTCTCTCATTCCCACTCTATCCCGTCCGCTGGCCCGCCAGAATCGAGCGGGCGACGGCGAACTCGGGCCGACCGTCAAACCGTTGTATGAAGTCAAGGAAACCGATGACGCCTGGGGCCTCGCCGTGTACCTGCCCGGCGTCGCGAAGGACGGCCTGGAGATCACGGCGGAGGCCGGCGAATTGCGCATCGTCGGCCGCCGGGTTTGGAAGCAACCGGAAGGCTGGACTTCCCTGTATCGAGAATCCGCCGACGTCCCGTTCGAGCTCGTGCTGAGCCACGACAATGCGCTGGACGCCGAAAAGATCGCCGCCGAGCTGCGCGACGGCGTGCTGCGCGTCTCGCTGCCGAAAGCCGAGGCGGTCAAGCCGCGAAAGATCACCGTCAGCTGAACACTCGACCCTTGCCGCCGTTCGCCCCCAGGACGCCAGCCGTCCGGGCGGGCGGCGGGTGGGTGCCGGACGCCTGACCGCGTCCGGCTTTTTTTGGGCCGACGGGATGAAGCGGCCGGCGTGTCCGGCGGTCCCGGCCCGGTCGGGCAGCGGCGATGGCGTTCGCGCCGGCCGCTCAGTCCGCGTCGTACACCTCGACGAGCACGATCCCCGTGCTGTCGTTCCGCCCCCGCGCAATGAAGCTGTAAACGCCCGGAGGAACCTTCAACAGCAGCGCCGCGGAGGTTGTGTCGCCCCCTGCGAACGGCGTGGCGCCGATGCGCGCACCGGTCGTGCGGATCGAGTCGCTGTTCGCGTTGTCGCCCCAGTCGTCGTTGGTCGCGATCATCGTGCCGGCGCGATACAGCTCGATCGTCGGGTTCGCCAGCACCTCGGCGGACCCGAGGCCCTGGGTCGCGAGCGTCGGGCCGACGGCCCGGACCAGGATCTGTTTCGGCCCCGCCCCAGTGACGACAAAACCGCCGATCGCGACGCTGTCCCCCGTCCCGGAGCCGGCGCGGGTCGCGATGTTGACGAAGCGCGAGGTCCCGGCGCCCTGATCCGCATCGTACACTTCGAGCAGGACGATGCCGGACGAGCCGTTTTTCCCATTCACGACGAAACTGTACACTCCCGGGCCGAGCGTGAGCAGGAGCGCCGCCGAGCGGGTGTCGCCGCTGCTGAGCGCGCTTGCCCCGATCAGTGCGCCGACCGAGGTGATATCGGCGGCGTTGGCGTTGTCTCCCCAATCGTCGTTGGAAGCGATCACCGCATTGCCATGGTGCACCTCGAGGCTCGGATCGGCGAGAAGCTCCGCGGGCGCCAGCCCCTGACTCGCGAGAGAGGGCCCGACCGCGCGAAGAAGAACCCGTCGGGAGTTGCCGGCGCCGACGACAAAGCCGCCGATGGTAACGCCGTTCCCGGTGGTGCAGTAGGCCCGCGTCGCGATGTTGGCGAAGGTCGCCGCGCCCGACCCCACGGACGCCGGCGTCTGCACCTGGACGATGTCGGACGGAGCCGAGGCTCCGTTTTCGTTCACCGCCGAAAGCCGGTAGTAATAGGTGGTCCCGGCGGCGGCCGTGGGGTCGACGTGCGATGTCACCGACGGGAGATCGACCGAGGTCCGCCCGCTGACGAACGCCCGGTCGGCGGCGCGCTCGAGGGTGTATCCGGTGACTGGCGCTCCGGCGGCAGGTGGCTGCCAGGTCAGCGTCACCTCGGTCGCGCCCGACGCGTACGCCGCGACGCGCGCCGGAACGGCCGGGGCCGCCGCCGCCGCCTCCAACACGAAGTGCGCGGCGGTCAACGGCGGCACAGAGTACGAGAAGCGCTGGTTCGCGATCGCGGTGACGCCGGTCCGCTCGGTGATGGTCGCGCCGGCGCCGTCGAACGCGAACACCCGGGCTCGGGCATACGCAGTGCGGCCGTCGATCTGGAAATTCACCGGTGTTGCCGTGTCGTAGCTCTTGTTCAGCACGATGACGTGCAACCGACCGGTGGAGCCGCCCTCGATCGAGGCGTAGACGGAACACGTGGCCGCATCGGACGTGGTTGCGGAAACGTTCGTGCTGCCGTAGCGGCCGCCGGCGTTGTCGTAGTTCAGATAAAGCTGGAATCCCGCGCCGTAGTACGCGCGATCGGGGGTCTCTGCCGGCCAAAGCGCCGCCGCGTACACGCCGTACCGGCCGAAGATGCCGAGGATGTCGGCCTCGGCGATGCCACCGCTGACATGGCCACCGCCGCCGAAATCGTACTCGGTGAGCGCAAACTTGGTGCCGGGATAGAACGTGTCGATCGAAGTCTGGACGTTCGGGAGGAACGGCAGGAAGGTGGCGTTGTACTGGGCGATCCAGCTGGTCTCGCGATAGCTCGCGTCCCAGAACGTCCGCGGCGCCTGCATCCGCGCCTGGTTGCAGGCGACGTTCGTCCAGTCGCCGGCCTTGCTGATAGTATAGTCGTTGATCCGCACGCCGCCGCCGGTCGCCTCGCTGTAGTTGTGCAGGTCGAGGACGTCGACCAGCCGCTGACCGGCGGACACCGAGGCCTGCCGCATCCGATCGAGGAAATAGTCGATGAACCAGCGGTAGTTCCCCCGGGTTCGCTCCGCCGCCCAGTCCGGCGCGTTCTGGAGCGACAGGTAACCCGTAAATCCGTAGCTGACGAATCCATACACCTCGGCGGCCGGATCGATCCGCTTTATCGTCTTCGCCGTGTCGACCGAGCGGTCGATGAGCTCGGTGCAGAGGATGTGCGCGGGGTGGATCAGCGGGTGCGTGCCGTTCTGGTCCTTGGCGGTGACGACCTGGCCGTTCACCATCAGTCCGGCGGACCAGAGGTCGGGTTCGTTGTCGAGGCTGTAGCCGCGGATTCCCGTCGCGCCCTGCGCCGGGCCGTACTTGTGCTGCAAGAAGGCGAGGTACTCGTCGGTGTACACGGCGCCGTCCGTCAGGTCGGGCGTGAGGCTGAGCGCGATCGGCTTCGTGTTCACGACCGGCACCCACCGGCTCGAGGGTGCGGCCTGGGCCGCGGTGACCGGCCCGCCCATGTCCGCGGCCACGTAGCCGGCCATCGGCACCGTGACGAGCGAGTACGCGCCGCCGGCGGCGAGCGACTGGTCGTGGAAATGGGTGACGACAATCGCCGGCGTCGCGCCCTGCGCGTCGGTCAGCCCGGTCGAATACAGGAGGTAGTTGTCGCTCTGGAACAGGTAGTCGTTACCGGCGTTCGAGGCGTTGGTTTCCCAGTTGTACCCGGTGTACCGGTTGCCGCCCTGGCGGCGGAAGGGGGTCTGGACGCCGGCCAGGTCGGCGTTCGTGCCATAGATGTACGGGCTGATCGGGGTGCGGCCGGAGTCGGGGTTCACGACGATGTCGACGGCGCGCGCGCCCGAAGCCAGGAACGCCAGGAGGCCAGCGGAAAGCAGGAGACGGGGAAGCATGGGAAAGCAGCGCCCGTTCATGACGGCTGCGGCGGCTTGATCAAGACCGAGAGCAGAATGGAGACGGTGAGCACCCCGGCGATGACCAGCAGCGAGAGCGAGGTCGAAACCGCCACCCAGGGTTCGGCGAGCATCTTGGCACCGACGAAGCACAGGATGACGGCGAGCCCGAACTTGAGATAGCGGAACAGCTTCATCACTCCGCTCAGCGCGAAGTAAAGCGAACGCAGCCCGAGGATCGCGAAGATGTTCGAGGTGAGCGCCACAAAGCCGTCGCGCGTGATCGCCAGCACGGCCGGGAGCGAATCGAGCGCGAACACCAGGTCGGTCGTTTCGATCACGAGCAGCACGATGAACAGCGGCGTCGCCATGCGCCGCCCCTCCTGGTGAACGAAGAACCGGCCGCCGCTGTCGTGCGACGCGACCGGATAAAACCGTCGAAACAGCCGGACGGGCGCCTTCCGGTCCGGCTCGCCGTGCGGCTGCCCGCCGCCCGGCCACGCCATCTTGACGCCGGTGTAGACGAGGAAGGCGCCGAAGAGATAGAGCACCCAGTGAAATCGCTGGATCAGCCCCACGCCGGCCAGGATGAACGCCGCGCGCATCACCGCCGCCCCGATGATGCCCCAGAACAGCACGCGGTGGTGCCACTGCGCCGGCACCTTGAAATACGCGAACACCAGGATGAACACGAACACGTTGTCGACGCTGAGGCAGAGCTCGACGAGATAGCCGGCGAGAAACTGCTGGCCGAGTTCCGCCCCGCGGAGCCACCACACCAGGGCGTTGAAGCCGAGCGCCAGCGCGATCCACACGCCGCACCAGACGAGCGCCTCCTTCATCCTGACCACGTGCGATTCGCGCTGGAACACGCCGAGGTCGAGCGCGAGCATCACCCCGACCAGCACGAAGAACGCCGCCCAGGCCCAGAGCGGCATGGGCGCGGGCATCACGGCGAGGGGGAAACCGACGGACATGAGGTGCCAGCATGGCCGTGAAAATCGCCGCCTCGCAAGCGGCGAACGATGGGTTGGAAAAGCGCGGTGGGATTTCAAAACCGGCGCCACGCCGGAAGTTGTCGCCGGGGTTCGCCGGGCCGATCGCTCGATGTTCGTAATACGAACATCGGCGCCCGCCCGGCTGCAATGACCGCCCGACAACAAGTACTGCGCCCTTCCTGCGTGGGGCTTGAGGTAGCCGGGCTCGCCGCAGGCTGTCGGACTTAGCCGTATCCATGCAGTAGGAAACCGGTTTTGAGGTGATTTTGGCTGGGCGCGCTACCCGAGCACTGGGCGAGTGCCGACTGCATTGCAGTTGGCGTTCGGCGAAAGCAATTTCTCCCAAAGGCCTCGCCACCAAGCGCGTTCGTGCGTCGGGACGGCAAGTTTGATCGTGGTTTGACCCTGGGGGCGGCTGATGATCCCAGCGGTCACGAACAGCCAGTAGCGCAGGCTGCCCAGCGTGACGGCTTCGAGCCAGCCGAGCTTGCGCTCGAACAATACGACGAGGTTGTGGGCGAGCACCCCGAAGCTCAGCGCCGCCTCCGTCGCCCAAAAATCTTTGCACACTAAATCCGGCAGGCCGTAGCCCGCATCCAACTCCTTGATGACGTTCTCGCAGGCGGCCCGGCCGTTGTAGTCGCGCCAGACGGCCAGCGGCGGCACGCTGCGCGGCAGATTCGTCACCAGCACTTGATACAGGTAACCGGGACAGTCGATGAGCAGTTTGCCGCCCGCGCGACTGTGTTTGTCTTTTATCCGGTGGCGAATCGCGATGAACCGCGCGGTGGCGGGCACCTCCGCGTCGTGAGATTCGAGTTCGGCCACTTCCGTGCCGTCGAGGTCGGTGGCGAGCCAGCGGGTCTCACGCCGCAGGAGGCTTTGCACGGGGTGCGTCAGCCGCGCCACGACGATGAACTTCACCCGTAATTGCTCCCACAGCCGCAAGAGTTCGGCCACGTAGAAGCCGGAGTCGGCGCGCACCACGCGCAGCCGCAGGTGCGCGGGCAGGTTGTCCCATAGATCGAGGAAGAACCCGACGACGTTGTTCGCGCAACTGCAGTTGCCGGGGCGTAACCAAAACCCAGCGACCAGTCTCACTTCGCTGAAGATCGCGAGCAACGGGTGCAGGCAGGGCTTGGGGCCGACCCGAGTGTAGCCGACCGCGACGCCCTCCTGGTGTCCGTCCTCGTGGAGCAGGCGGGTCGAGTCCAAATCCAAGGCGTAGCCCTCGGGTTTACCGGGCAGTTTTTGCATCGCCCACGCGAAGAGCGGCCGGAAGCACGCGAGATTCTTCCCCGCGCTCGTGAAACCCTGGAAGAAACGCGTGAACGTCGACTGGCTGGGCACCCGCTTGATCCCGAGCAGGGCCGGCTGCATCGGATCGCGCCGCAGATAGGCCAGGTGGGTGAGTTTCTTCGCCCCGCAGAGCAGGCCTTGGACGAAACCGAGCACCTTGGTCAGAGGGCTCAGCGCGTTGTGGGAGGTCGGCTCAGGGTGCGGCAGACACCGGGCGACCAGTTCGCGCCAGCCGCTCTCCTGCACGAACGACCAGAACGTCGCAGTGCCCGCGTGCGGGCTGAGCTGTTGTTCGGTGAACTCGATTTGGATGGACTGGCCGGCGCTTTGGAACTGGATCTTTCCGGCCACCGTTTGGTGAACCGGGCTTCCGCCCTTCGATTGATTCGGTTTCATTCACCATCAGTCAGTTCCCAATCGGTGGCTCCTTTTCAACTGCATCGTTACGGCTTAGGCGTTTGGCGCGCTCTGGCCGGGGTCAACGACCCGCGGCTACACGAAACCCGAAATCGCAGGTTGTCGCCGGGACCCGCTCGGCGGGCCGGGGTTTACCCGTCCCACCCGGCCGCCGTAGTCTTTGACAACCGCGACTGCGCCCCGTAATCCGGCCCCCTCTTCTGCGATGAAACGACCCGTGCTCGCGTTTTGCTTCTGCTTCGCCCTGGCGCTCGCTGGCGCCGCCATCGGGGTGCGCGCCGAACCGGCGGGCTCCGCGCCCGCCACGTCCGCCGCGCCTGCGGCGGAGCCCGCCCACCCCGCCTCGAACGCCGACGCCGCGGCCGCGGAATTGAAGAACGAGGCAGCGGCCGTGGTGGCGACGCGGACCGGCCGGATCGCGCCGCGCCGGCCCGACTTTCTCGAGGCCCTCGTCGACCAGGTGCTCGGGTTGTTCAACGTCCGCACGAGCGGCAACACCTGGACGCACTACACGATCGCGGCGCTGTTCCTGGCAGGTGCGTTCATCCTGCGGCACATCGTCACGAACATCATCTTCGGCGTGCTGAAGAAATTCGCCGAGCGCACCACGACGACGCTCGACGACAAGCTGTTTCCCGCGCTGGAGCAGCCGGTGGCCGCCTTCATCACCGTGCTCGGCGTCTTCGCCGCCTTGAGCGTGCTGAAGCTGTCGGAGACGGCCGACCTCTACCTCGGCTATGCGTCGACGGTCGCGTTCTCGCTCGTGATCTTCTGGGCCCTCCTGCGCGCGTTCGGCGCCGTGCTCGATCATGCGCAGGAAGTCGCGATCGAACGGCAGATGGGCGTGGCGGCGTTCATGCCCTGGATCAAGAAGACGCTCGTCACGATTTTCATCGTGCTCGGCGTGCTGATCGTGGTGCAGAGCCTGGGCTTCGACGTGAAGGCGCTGCTAGCCGGCCTGGGCCTCGGCGGCCTGGCGTTCGCGCTCGCCGCGCAGGACACGCTGGCGAACGTCTTCGGCTCGATCGTCGTGGCGATCGACCAGCCGTTCAAGATCGGCGAGTTCGTGCAGATCGGGGCCAATTCCGGCACGGTCGAGGACATCGGCCTGCGCTCGACGAAGCTGCGCCGGCTGGACCGTTCGCTCGTGATCGTGCCGAACAAGACCGTCGCCTCCGAGGTGATTCAGAACCTGTCGCGGTTCACCGGCCGCCGCGCCGAGCAGGTCCTGTCGTTCACCTACGATGCGACCCCGTCCCAGCTCGAAGCGATCGTCAACGACCTCCAGTCGATGCTCCAGGCTGAGAAGGAGATCGATCCCTCTTCCGTGCTCGTGTTCTTCCGCGATTTCAGCGCGTCCTCGCTCGACGTGGCGATCGCCTACAATTCGACCAGCGCCGACTACGTGCGGCACATGCAGCTGCGTCAGCGGCTGAATCTCGCATTCATTCGCGCCGCCCAGGCAAGGGGGCTGTCGTTCGCGTTTCCGACGCAGACCGTGCAGTTCGACGGCGAGGTCGCGCGCAAGCTGGCCGAACGCGGCAACGCCCAGCCCGCCGCCCCCGCGGCAAAGTAGCAGTTGCCGGCAAGGCGGGCGCGAGGGCCCGCCGCAGGGCGCGCAGTGCAGGACGAATCGCCTGCAAGCAGGCTCCTACACCCGAGCCGCAATCCGCTCACCAGCGACGATCGATTCGCGGCCATGGAGGGACTGGCTCCGTCCGGTCCGCGAAGGTCGCTCGATGTTCGCGGACGACACGGAGGTCGTCCCTCCAGCAGCGGGCCTGTCCCGCGATCCGATGACCGGTGACAGGCGATGCACTGCACGGAGGGACCGGCTCCGCGCGGCTATTCTCCGGCGCCGACCGAACGGTCGAAGGCGGCCCGCGCCCGCAGATAGCTCCACCGCGCATCCGCCAGCGCCGCCTCGCCGCGCGCCAACGCGGTCTGCGTATCCAAAAGATCCGTGAACAGCGCCGCCCCGTGGCGATACCGCTCCTGCACGACCCGCAGGCCTTCCTCGTTCGCGCGGACGCTCGCCTCGCTGGCGCCGATCGCCGCCCAGGCGCGATCGAGCTCCGCCGCCGCGGCCCACACCTCCTGGCGCACCTCGAGCTGCTCGGACTCGAAGGCCGCCTCCTCGCGGGCCGCCTCCGCCTTGGTCCGGGCCACGCGGCTGGAGCGCGCGCGGCCGTCGAAGATCGGCACCTCCACGGTCACGCCCGCCTGCCACTCGTGCGTCTCCGGCACCCAGACCGTGTCGCGCCAGCCATAGGAACCGTCCGCGAGCAGCTTCGGCGCACGGGCGGCGCGCGCCGCCGTCACGCTGGCGCGAGCCGCCGCGACGCGCTTGCGGGCGGCGGCCACTTCCGCGCGCTGCGCCAGCGCCCGCTGCGAAGCCGCGAGGACGGCGGCGCGATCCGGCGGCGGCGCCGCCGTCGAGGGCGCGACGATCTGCAGCGGCGTCTCGGCCGGCCGGCCGATCGAGGTGTTGAGCCGGCCCGCGGCGGTGCGCACCCGGCTCTCCGCGGCGATGAGATCGAGGCGCGCGTCGGCGATCCCCGCCTGGGCGCGCAGCACGTCGGCCTGCGGCACGGCGCCGGCCGCACGCAGGTCGGCCGCGAGTTGGCCGTGGCTTTCCGCGCGCGCCAGGCTTTTTTCGGCCACGACCCGCAGGTCCTGCGCCGCCGCGAACTCGTAAAACGCCGACTGCACGTTCAACCGCACGTCGGCGCGGGTCGACGCCAGCTCGTCCGCGGCGCCGCCGCGCCGGGCCACCGCGGCGTCCAGCCCGGCCTTGCGCTCGCCAAAATCGTACAGGGTCAGCCGCGACTGCAGCCCGCCGTTCCAATCGTCCAGCGGCCCGATGACCGACGGCAAGCGGCCGCCCGGCACGAGCAAGCCGAGACCCGCCGGCAGGAAGGCGCGCCTTTGCCAGCGATGATAGCCGGCGCTGAGATCCACCTGCGGATAGTACGGCGCGCGCGCCTCGCCGACCGCCTCCGCCGCCGCGGCGACACCGGCCTGCGCCGCCGCGATGGCCGGGTGCTGCCGGGACGAGAGCGCCAGGCATTCGTCGAGGGTGAGCGCGGTCGCGGGTTCGGCCGAAAAAACCGGTGGCAGGGCGAAAACAAGCAGGGCGGCGGCAAGCATCTTTTTCATGACGGAAAGTTCAAAGGCCAGACCGGGGCGGCGCCGGGAGCGGGTGGCACGGGGCGATGAAGCGGGGGAGCGGAGACAGCGTCGGGCGCATGGTCACGCGAGGGTTTTGCGGAACCGGCTCACGGCCACGGTCATCACGACCAGACCGATCACCAGGAGCGCGAGGAACTGCAGCCAGAGCACGTCGAACCCGACGCCCTTCAGGAACACCCCCCGGATGATGACGAGGATGTAGCGCAGCGGATCGAGCAGGCTCAGCCACTGGATCGCCACCGGCATGTTCGCGATCGGGAAAATGAATCCGGAGAAGAGCATCGCCGGGAAAAAGAAAAAGAAGGTCGTCATCATCGCCTGCTGCTGCGTCTGGCTGATGGTGGAGATGAACAGCCCGATCCCCAGCGTGCTGAGCAGGAACACGGCGGTCCCGAGGAGCAGGAGCGCGAAACTGCCCCGCAGCGGAATCTCGAACCAGTACAGGCCCACCGCGGAGACGAGACAGGTATCCAGAAAGACGATCGCGACAAAGGGAGCGCACTTGCCGAGCACGAATTCCACCGGCCGGATCGGCGTGACCATGATCTGCTCGATCGTGCCCGCCTCCTTCTCGCGCACGATCGCCATGCTCGTCAGCATCAGCCCGATCAGCGTCACCAGCAGCGCGATCACCCCGGGGACGAAATAGTTCCGGCTCTCCAGGTCGGCGTTGAACCAGGCGCGCGGCTGGAGGTCGATGCCGCCGGCGGCGGCGGCGGGGCCGCCGTGTCGCTCCGACCGCTCGAGCAGGAGCGCGGAATTCTCCGCCGCCGCGATCTGGGTGGCGTAGTTCACGACGAAACGCGCCGTGTTCGAGTCCGAGCCGTCGACGATCAGCTGCACCGGCGTGGTCCGGCCCCCGTGCAGGTTTTCCTCGTAGCCGGCGTTGATCTGCAGGATCGCCGCCGCGTCGCCGGCATCGACCCGGCGGCGCGCCTCGTCCTCGTCGGGCGTGAACGCGATCGCGTCGAAATAGTCGGAGCCGGTAAACCGCGCCACGAGCGCGCGGCTCGAGGGCGTCCCATCGTGGTCGACCACGGCGAGCCGGACGTGCCGGACGTCGAGGGTGACCGCATAGCCGAAGATCAGCGTCTGGATGATCGGCACGCCGATGATCACCATCCGCATCCGCGGGTCGCGCAGGACCGAGCGGAACTCCTTCACCAGCATCGTCAGGATGCGTTCCCACATGGTCAGCTGAGGGATTTGCGGGTTTTCCGAATGGCCACGGCGAGGACGATCGCGGCGAACAACGCGAGGAACACCGCGTCGCGCCAGAGCAGATTCAGCCCGACGCCGCGGAGAAAGATGCCCTTCACCAGGGCGATGAAATACCGGGCCGGCACGATCGTGCTGATCGCCTGGACCGGCACCGGCATGTTCGCGATGGCAAACGCGAAACCGGACAGCAGAAACGCCGGGAGGAATGTCGAGACCATCGCCAGCTGGCTGGCGAGCAGCTGCTGGCGCGCCAGCGTGCTGATCAGGATGCCCTGCGCCAGCGTGCCGATCACGAACACGGTGCCGACGCCGAACAGCAGCGCCACGCTGCCCCGCAGCGGCACGTGAAAGAGAAACACCGTCATGAGCACGGCGATGACCATGTTCGCCAGCCCGACCGCGACGTAGGGCAGCAGCTTGCCGAGGATCAGCTCGGCCGGCCGGATCGGGGTCGAAATCAGC
Organism: uncultured Verrucomicrobiae bacterium; assembly: GCA_963705935.1. Classification (GTDB taxonomy): domain Bacteria; phylum Verrucomicrobiota; class Verrucomicrobiia; order Opitutales; family Opitutaceae; genus Opitutus. The sequence goes on from OY970130.1 coordinate 4,034,136, forward strand.
TGTTCCATCGTGCCGCGCTCCCATTCCCGCGCGATCGTCAGCGACGTCAGCAGCGCGGCGATAAGCCCCATGATCACGGCCATGATTCCCGGCACGATGAAGTTCCGGCTCTCGAGGTCCTCGTTGAACCAGATGCGGGTGCGCAGATCGAGCGCCGGCGCCGGCGCCACCCCGGTCGCGCGCCGGACCTGGTCGATCGCGAGCTGCTGGTTGAACGCGAGCGCGATCGCCTGGGTGTAGCCGAGGACGATGCCGGCCGTGTTGGAGTCGGAGCCGTCGACGATCGCCTGGACCGCGGCGGGCCGCCCGGAGTCGATGCGTTCCGCAAAGTCCGGCGGGATGACGAGCGCGAGCAGCGCGGCCCGCGTGTCGATTTCGCGCTCGAGCTGTGGATACCCCGCCACGGCGCCCTGGAAATGGAAATAGCGCGTGCCATTGAACCGCGCCAGGAACTCGCGGCTTCGCGGCGTTCCGCTCTGGTCCCACACGACGAACGGCACGCGGTCGACATCGAGCGTCAGCGCGTAGCCGAACATCAGCAGCATGAGCATCGGGATCACGACCGCCAGGAGCAGGCTGCGCGGGTCACGCCGGATGTGGATCGATTCCTTGCGGGCCACGGCCCAGATGCGGCGGGCGTTCATCGGCTCACCTCCGCCTGCTGCCCCCGCGGCCCGGTCGCGGGCCTCGATCAGCGAGACGAACACGTCCTCGAGCGTGGGCGTGATCCGCTCGATCCGGTCCAGCCGGAACCCGCCCGACGCCAGTGCCACGCGAATCGCGCTCTCCGCCGCGGCGGGATCGGCGGCGACCACGTGCAGCCCCTTGCCGAAGAGCGCGACTTCCTTCACCTCCGGCAACCGCTCGAGCATCGGCGCCGCGTCGCTCGGCCGGGCGCAGTCGAGTTCGAGCACGGCTTCCGGCATGTGTTCCGTTTTCAACTCCCGGGGCGTGCCCGAGCGCGATCAGTTCGCCGCGGTAGATGATCCCGAGCCGGTCGCAGTACTCCGCCTCCTCCATGTAGTGCGTCGTCACGAACACCGTCACGCCCTGCTCCGAGAGGTCGTAGATCAGATCCCAGAACTGGCGGCGGCTGATCGGATCGACGCCGGAGGTCGGCTCGTCGAGAAAGAGGATCGGCGGCTCGTGCAGCACGGCGCAGCCGAGCGCCAGCCGCTGCTTCCACCCGCCGGAAAGCTCGGCGGTGCGCGCGCGGCGGTGCTCCGTCAAGCCCGCCATCGTCGAGGACCCAGTCCTTGCGCGGGCCCTTCTTCGCGCGCGGCAGGCGGTAGATGCCGCTGTAGAAGTCGATGTTCTCCTCGACCGTCAGCTCGTCGTAGAGCGAGAACTTCTGGCTCATGTAGCCGATGTGCGTCTTGATCCGCTCCGGCATCGTGGATGATGTCGAAGCCGGCCACCCGGCCCGCGCCGGACGTGGGCGAAAGCAGGCCGCAAAGCATCCGGATCGTCGTCGATTTCCCGGCGCCGTTTGGCCCGAGGAAGCCGAAGATCTCGCCGCGGCGGACGGAGAAAGAGACCCCCGCGACGGCGCGGAACGCGCCGAAGCGCTTCTCGAGGTTTCGCACCTCGACGACGGTCTCCGCGGCCTGGCTGGGTTCGTTGCGCATGGGGGAAGCGGCGATCAGTCGTTGCCGCCGGGGTCGGCAGCTCGGTTGTGGCCGAAGGCGCTGCCCCCGGCCGGCGGTTGTTTCGACCGTGTTCGCCGCAGGCTGCCCGCCTTCGGCTGCTGGTCCCAGTGGCGCTGGTCTCCGACCGGCGATGGAACCTCGCGGGCGCCTCGCCGCCGGTCACAGTCCGGCGCTACCCGGCCACCGACCGACGGTGCCCAGACTCCAGGGACGAGTTCCGACACGCTGCCACGAGCCCGGCCACATTGCCCGCCGGCCCGGTTGTAGCCGGGGGCGCTGATCCGGTTGTAGCCGGGGTCGCCGACCCCGGCCGGCGTCTGCGGGCTCCCGCTCATGAAGTGCCCTCCGTGGTCGCACTGGTGGCCGGACGCGCGTTCGCCACGACCGCGACGAACACGTCCTCGAGCGAGGGCTCGATGGCGCGCAACGACTGGAGTTCGAACCCGGCGCCGGCGATGAGCTCGCGCGCCCGCTGCTCGACGCCGGGATCCCGGGCCGCCAGGTGCACGCGGTCGCCGAACAGCCCGACCGTCGCGCCGGTCAGCCGCTCGCGCAGCAGCGCCGCCGTCCGCCGCGGGGCGGGAGTTCGCACCTCGAGCAGCGTGCCCGGCATCAGCGCCTTCACCTCGTCGGGCGTGCCGAGCCCGAGCAGCCGGCCCTCGTGCAGCAGCGCCAGCCGGTTGCACCGCTCCGCCTCGTCGAGGTACGCCGTCGAGACGAAGATCGTCACGCCCTCACGCACGAGCTGGTACAGGATCCGCCAGAAATCCCGCCGGGACACCGGGTCGACGCCGTTGGTCGGCTCGTCGAGGAACAGCACCTTCGGCGTGTGGATGAGCGCGCAGGCGAGCCCGAGCTTCTGCTTCATGCCCCCCGACAGGTCGCCGGCCAGCCGATGACGGAAGGGCGTCAGATTGCTGAACCCGAGCAGCTGCACCATCCGCGCCTCGCGCTCGCGACCGGCCACGCCGTACAAGTCGGCATAGAAATCGATGTTCTCGCTGACGGTGAGATCCGGATACAGCCCGAACCGCTGGCTCATGTAGCCGATGTGCTCCTTCAGCCAGTCTGCGTCGCGCGCCACGTCGCAGCCGGCCACCTGCGCGGTGCCCGCGGTCGGACGCAGGATGCCGGTGAGCATCCGCATCGTGGTCGACTTGCCCGCGCCATCGGGACCGACCAGCCCGAAGATCTCGCCTTCGGCGATCTCGAGGTCGAGCCGGTCGACCGCCACGAGGTCACCGAACGTACGGCGAAGGTTTTGGGCGCGGATGGCGGGCATGGGATCGAAGGGAAGGCGGGAGAATCAGAATCCGTGGCGGGATTTCGGGGAACGTCGCGCGGAAGGATCGAGTAGGAGCGAGCTTGCTCGCGATGGTCGTGGTAGAGGGACGTCGGCGCGTCGGATCGCCTGCAAGCAGGCTCCTACAGGAGAAACGTGTTGTTGGCGGGAGGTCCGGTGTAGGAGCGAGCTGGCTCGCGATGGTTTGGGCCGAGGGAGGTCAGTGCGTCGGATCGCCTGCAAGCAGGCTCCTACAGGAGAAACGTGTTGTTGGCGGGAGGTCCGGTGTAGGAGCGAGCTGGCTCGCGATGGTTTGGGCCGAGGGAGGTCAGTGCGTCGGATCGCCTGCAAGCAGGCTCCTACGGGGCGGCGGGGATGATCACGTCGGCCGGCATGCCGGGCTTCAGTTCGTCCTTCGGATTGGCGACGTCGACCTTGATGCGGAAGACGAGCTTCACGCGTTCCTTGGGCGTCTGCACCGTCTTGGGCGTGAATTCGGCCTCGGAGGAGATGAAGCTGACGACGCCGTCGAAGGTGCGTCCCGGGAACGCGTCGGAGCGAATCGGCACGTGCTGGCCGTGGCGGATACGCCCGAGGTCGGTTTCGTTGAGATAGGCGCGGACCCACATGTGCGCCGTGTCGGCCACGGTCACGACGGGGGTGCCGGGCGCGACATATTCGCCCGGCTCGATGTTGTGCGAAAGGACGACGCCCGTGAGCGGAGAGACCAGCCGCGTGTTCTCCAGCAGCGTCGTGGCGAGCCCGAGCGCCGCGCGGGCCTGCTCCACCCGGGCGCGGGCCTGCTGGATCGTTTCGATGCGGGCGCCGGCGCGGGCGAGCTTCAGCCGCTCCCCCGCCTCCGCCACGCGCGCCTCGGCCACCTTGACCTGCGCGTCGGCGGCTTCGAAGTCCCGGTCCGCGATGACTTCCTTGCCGCGCAGCGCCTCCGAGCGGGCGAACTCGAGCCGGGCGCGGTCGCGCTCGGCCTCCGCGCTGCGCAGGGCGGCCGCGAGCGCGGCGATGTCCTCCGGCCGCGAGCCCGCCTCGAGCTCGGCCAGCGCGGCCTCGGCCCCCGCCAGCTCGGCGCGCCGCAGCGCGACGCCGTCCTTTTGCTCGGCGTCGTCGAGCACGCCGATCAGCTGGCCGGCGGAGATGCGGTCCCCTTCGGACACGGGACGGGCCAGGACGCGTCCGGCGGACTTGAACCCAAGCTGCGCATCGGTGACCTCGAGGTTGCCGGAAAGGACCAGCTCGCCGCGACCGGCGCCGCGGTCACGCGAGCAGCCGGACCAGAGCGGCAGCGCAATCAGCAGGAAAACGAGCGCAGCGGGCGCCGCGCGATCACGGGTCGAGGTGTTTTTCATGGTCTTTGCGTCCGGTGGGGGTGAGCACTCCGCGGAAAAAAAGGTCGATCGCGCGCCGCATCACCTCATGGGGGGCGAGGCGCAGTCGTTCGAGGCTGTCGGGATGAAGCAGCCCCTGGATGGCCGGCCGCCAGAATTCGATCGCGAAGGCGGGATCGATGTCCTGGCGGACCGTGCCCGCCGCCTGCCCTTCGCGCAGGATCTGACCGAACACGAGCGGGATGTTCTTCGACCGGACCTCCTCCAGCTTCCGGTACAGGTGCGGCGCATTGCGCTGGAGATCGCGCAAGGCCTGCGGCGTGATCCGGGAGAGTCGCTGGAGCACGGCTCCGCCGAATCGGACCATGCGCACCGGGAACGTCAGCGCGCGATCGCCGAAGATCGCGTCCGCCTCGGCGCGCACGCCTTCCGCGAACCGGTCGAGCAGCGTCGCGACGAGCGCATCCTTGGACGGGAAGTGCACGTAAAGCGTCTTCTTGCTCATCCCGAGCTCGGCGGCGAGGTCGTCCATCGTGACCGCGCTGTAGCCGTAGGTGAAGAGGTGGCGGCCGGCCGTGTCGAGGATCCGTTCGGCGGCGGCCGATGCCGGCGACGGGGCGGAGGAACGGACGGATTTCGGCGAGCGCGCTGGCATGCTGGATCCTGTGGAAACCCAAACAGTGTCCTTGGTTTCCGAAAAAGGCAAGCGCCGGTTTGCCCCGGGACGCGAAGCTCGAAACCTGCCGAGGGGCTCGCGCGAACCGGGTTGCCCAGGCCGCCGGCTTGAGGGCGCGCGGCTCTGGCGCGAGCGAGCTCGCGGCCTACGACCGCCGTCGGGTGCGTTTGGCCCGTCGGCCGCCGGCTTGCAGGTGCGGTTCGGGGCGAACGACGCGTTGATGCGCGAGCAAGCTCGCCGCCTACGACCGACCAAAACGCGCGCGCGAGCTCGCCGCCTACACGAACACCGTGCTCACGTAGGCCACGAGCTTGCTCGCGCGTGAGCGCACCGTTCCCTCCCCAATCCGCGCCTGCAAGCAGGCAGCCTACGATTCGCCGTCTTTGCCCGACCGTAGGCCGCGAGCTTGCTCGCGCATCGCCGGCCATTCGCCGAGACTGCGCCTGGAAGCTGGCGGCCTACGGGCCGAGTTGCGCCGCGAGGGGATCGGATCGCGGCGCAAGCCGCTACTGAATCCGGGCCGACGCAGGGGCAGGCGGGCCGGAAGGACGGCGGGCACCTCAGCCGCCGTTGGCGACCGCGACGCACTGGTACAGCACGCGTCCACCGGGGTACGGAGTCACCGAGGTGACGAAGACCTGGCGTCCGTTGACGGGGAATGGCGCGCCGCCCGAGAGGCGCTGGGCCAGCGCTGCATCCTTTTCCAGGGCGGCGGCAAACTCCGGGTCGGTCGCCAGCACGAACACGCCGGCGGCGCCGGCGGCCAGCGCCTGAAAAAGAAAAGCCTTCGTCCCCGGCCGGGGCGCTGCCGCGGCCGCGGCCGGAACCTCGGCCACGGGCGCCTGCGTCTGCCTGACCTCGAGCTTGATCATCCGCGCGACCGCCTCCGGGCCGGTCTCGCCCATGACGGTGCTCACCCAGTCGAGCAGCAGGTTGCGAACATCGCTGAGCTCGGTCGCGTGCGCGAACGGCTCGATCCCGCCGCTCTTCTTGATCGCTTTGACGAGGATCGAGATTTCCTTGAGGTAGACGTTCTTCTGCGCGCCCGGGATGTAGTACATCACCACGAGGTGGACGGGCTTCGCGTCGGAGGCGCCGTATTCGATTCCCTTCGCCGACCAGCCGATGGCGCAAAACAACTCCCCCTCCTCGCGCCGCGCCCGGATGTGGGGAACCCCGACGCCCATGCCGATCCCGGTGTTGCACTCGAGCTCGCGTTTCTGGATCTCCTCGATCGCGTCGGTGCCGACCTCGATGTCGGGGTTCGCATCGAGGATGCGCGCCAGGAATTCCAGCGCCCGTGCCTTGCCGGCATCAGGCAGTTCGAAGAGGCGGCCCTCCTGGAGGGCGGTGAGAATGCTGCGCATGATCAGTCAGTGCCGAAGCGGCGGGCGAACCACATCTTCACCGTGTGGGTGAGGACGCTGTACGTAACCAGAAAACCGGCCATCCAGAGGAAGTAAACACCGGGCAGCGGAGTGAAGCCGAGCCAGTGGGCGAGCGGCGAGAACGGCAGCCAGCAGCCCACGCCCATGATCGTCAGGGTCGTCAGCGTCATCGTGCGGCTGGCGCGGCTCTGCAGGAACGGGATGCGCTGCGTGCGGATGATGTGCACGATGAGGGTCTGCGTCAGGAGCGACTCGACGAACCAGCCGGTGTGGAACAGCTGCTCGAAGTGCGCCTTGTCCGCCGCGCCGGTGCCCGCGGCGCTGAACGCCGCGCAGCCGAAGAAGTAGAGCATCAGGAAGAACGTCGCGTAATCGAAGATCGAGCTGATCGGCCCGATGAAGATCATGAAATTGCGGATACTCTTGATGTTCCACTGCCGCGGTTTCGCCAGGTACTCCTCGTCCACGTTGTCGAGCGGGATGCCGACCTGCGAAACATCGTAGAGCAGGTTGTTCACGAGCACCTGGATCGGCGCCATCGGCAGGAACGGCAGGAAGTACGCGCCCCCGAGGACGCTGAACATGTTCCCGAAGTTCGAGCTCGCGCCCATCTTGATGTACTTGACGATGTTGCCGAAGACCTTCCGCCCCTCGATGATCCCGTCCTCCAGCACGAGGAGGCTCTTCTCGAGCAGGATGATGTCGGCGGACTCCTTGGCGACGTCGACCGCCGTGTCGACGGAGATGCCGACGTCGGCCGCCTTCATCGCGAGCACATCGTTGATCCCGTCGCCCATGAACCCGACGACGTGGCCCTGGGCCCGCAGCGTCTTGATCACCTTTTCCTTCTGGTCCGGCGTGAGCCGCGCCAGCACGTTGGCCTCGCCCACCTCGCGCCCGAACGCCGCTTCGTCCATCGCCGCGAGCTGCGGACCGGTGGCGATCCGGGTGATCGGCATCGCGACGTCCTGGCAGACCTTGCGGGTGACGAGTTCGTTGTCGCCGGTGAGAATCTTCACCGTGACGCCGGAGCGCGAGAGCGCGTCGATCGCGCGGGCCGACGTGTCCTTCGCCGGATCGAAGAACGCGATGTAGCCGAGCAGGATCAGATCGGATTCGTCCGCGACCGAGAACGTCAGCTTCGAGCGCTCGAACTCGCGGTACGCGATCGCCAGCACCCGGTAGCCCTGCGCGCTGAGGTTGCGGTACTCGTCCATCAGGTCGTCGCGGATCAGCCGGATCAGCGGATTGATGTCCTCGTCGACCTGGTAGCTCTCGCACACGCCCGCGACCTCCTCCACCGCGCCCTTGCAGATGAGCACGTGCCGGTCCTCGTAATCGATCACCACCGACATCCGCCGCCGTTTGAAGTCGAAGGGGATCTCGTCGATCTTCCGGCAGTTGCGCTCCACGTCGAGGTCGGTGTGCGCGAGGATGGCGCGGTCGAGCAGGTTGCGCAGCCCCGTCTGGTAGAAGCTGTTCATGTACGCGTACCGCAGCACGTCCTCGCTCTGCCGGTTCGTCACGTCGACGTAGCGCTCGAGCACGACGTGGTCCTGCGTCAGTGTGCCGGTCTTGTCCGTGCAGAGCACGTCCATCGCGCCGAAATTCTGGATCGCGTGGAGGTGTTTCACGATGACCTTCTTGCGGGCCATCATCAGCGCGCCCTTCGAGAGGCAGACGGTGATGATCATCGGCAGCATCTCCGGCGTGAGGCCGACCGCGACCGACAACGCGAAGAGCAGCGCCTCGGGCCAGTTCCCCTTCGTCAGCCCGACGATCAGGAACGTGACCGACACCATCACGACCATGAACCGGATCATCAGCCACGTGAAGCTCCTGATCCCCACGTCGAAGCTGGTCGCCTCGCGTTTCGCCATCATCTTCTCGGCCAGCGCCCCGAAATACGTGCCGCGCCCGGTGGCGAGGACGAGCCCGCGCCCGGAGCCGCTGAGCACGTTGCTGCCCATGAAACAGGCGTTGGTCAGCTCGAACGGCGCGCGCCCGGCCGGCTGGTTCGGGTCGGCGTTCTTCTCGACCGGCATCGACTCGCCTGTCAGCGCCGATTGCGTGACGAAGAAATCTTTCGCCGCGATGATCCGCAGGTCGGCCGGGATCAGGCTCCCGGCGGCCAGCACCACCACGTCGCCCGGCACGATCTCCTCGAGCGGCACTTCGGTTTCCTTCCCATCACGCATCACCGTCACGGTCGTTTTCACCAGGCGCTGGAGCTTCTCCACCGCCCGCGACGAACGCGCTTCCTGGATGTACGAAAGAAACACGCTCAGGAAAACCATGCCTCCCACCACCACGGTGGAGCGGATGTCGCCCATCACGTACGACACGACCGCGATGATCAGCAGCTGGATCACCAGCGGATTCCGGCAGCGCTGCAGCAGGTCCCGGACCCACGACGTGCGCCCGCCCACCGCCACGGTGTTCGGCCCGCTGGCGTGGAGCTGCGCGGCGGCGCTCGCGCCGGTGTGACCGGTGGTGGAGCCTCCAAAACGCTGAAACAATTCGGCCTCGGGGAGGGAGAACTGGCTGGGGTCGAGTGGCACGATTGTTCCGCACACTCTCAACTCGCCGGAGCTCATTCAAGGGCAATGGTACACGGATCGGCAACAACCGAGCGACGAACCCGGCGCACCCCGGCGGCGGACCGTCACAAGAGGGCCCGACGACCCGACGCATCGACGAAACCGGCGCGCGCGACGGTCCTCCGGTCCGCCGAGCTGGGAGAGCGCACCGCCGCGCTCCCGTCCTCGCGTCCTGGATCCGCCCGCTGCCCGGAAGCGCGGTGTCGCCGGGCGCGAGTGAACGCGTGCGTGACGAATCCGTTCGCGCCCACCGAGCGCATCCCGGGCTCGGCCAACCGCGGCGCGGCGCCACGAGCGGTTCGGGCCGACGCGGTTCGGGCCGGCCGCTTGACGACGCCGCGGGCCGGTCGTTTAGTGGCGCGATGTCACCGGTCCGTCGCTCCCGCCAGCTGCTGCTGCCCGTGGTCCTTCTTTTCAGCTGCACCGCGGTGGCGTTTGCGGCCGACCCGCTGCCGGGGGCCTCGCCGTTCCTGCCGCCGGCCAGCCAGGGCTCCGCCGGTGCGACGCCCAACGCGCAGCTGGAGCTGCGCGGCATCATGGCGGAAGGCGACACGGTGATGTTCAGCATCTACGACACGGCGCATCACACCAGCGCCTGGACGCGGCTGAACGAGCCGGGGCACGACTTCACGGTGCGGAGCTACGATGCGAACCGGGACACGGTGACGGTCGACTATCAGGGGCGCACCCTGACGCTCGCGCTGCACACGGCGAAGGTCGTTTCGGCGCCGGTGAGCTTTCCGCAGGTGATCCGGCCCGGCTTTCAGCCGGTCCTGCAGCCGATCGGCGGACCCGTGGTCCTGAATCCGACACCGGCCGACGAACAGCGGCGGCTCGAGGCGATCGCGGCGGAGGTGAACCGCCGCCGGTTGATTCGTCAGCAGGCGTTGCAGGCCAGCCGCGAGGCGGCCGGCCAGAACGGGCCGCCCGTGCGTCCCCCGAACCAGTCGAGGTAGCGCCCGTGGCGCCCCTTCCCGGCGCGGAAAAATTCCGTGCCCCGGCAAAACGTTTTCGCGTGAGCGGGGACGGATCGTAAGATCGCGGCTCGCATGTCCGCCGCCGCTCCGAACTTTCCCCGCCCCATGTCGAATCGCGACGTGATCCGGCGGCTGTTTGCGCTGACCTGGCATTACCGTGCCGGCTGCCTCAAGGTCCTGGCGATCCAGCTCGTGCTGCTCACGATGGGCATCGCCGGTCTCAGCTTCACCGGCATCGGGATCGATTACATCCGGCACAAGGTGTCGCACGTTCCGCTGTCGCCGAATCCGCTGCATCTGGTCCTGCCCGACACGTGGCCCTGGTCGCAGGTGCTGGCCCTGCTTGCCGGGTTGATCCTCGTCCTGGCACTCACGCGCGCCCTGTTGAATTACACCTATTTCGTCTCCGTCAACCGGCTGGTCCAGCAGCAGCTCGTGGTCGACCTGCGCAGCCTGGTCTACGACCGGCTCCAGCGTCTGAGTTTCCGGTTCTTCGACGCGAACACCACCGGTTCCATCATCACCCGGGTCACGAGCGACGTGCAGGCCGTCCGGATGTTCGTCGACCAGGTGCTCATCCAGAGCGCGATCATGGCCATCTCCCTGACCGTCTACATCGTGTACATGGTCAGCCTGAGCCCGACGCTCACCGTCGCGTGCCTGGCCACGACGCCGCTGCTCTGGGTGCTGTCGGCCCGGTTCTCGCGGCGGATCCAGCCGGACTACGCGCAGAATCGCACGCTCGTCGAGCGCATGGTGCAGACGCTCACGGAGAGCGTCCAGGGCATCGCGGTCACCAAGGGCTTCGGCCGCGAGCCCGAGGATCGCGCGCGGTTCGATGCCGCCAACCAGGCGTGCTACGACCAGCAGCGGGGAATCTTCTGGCGCATCAGCCTGTTCTCGCCGGCGATGGGCTTTCTCACCCGCGTCAACATGATGGTGCTGCTCGGCTACGGCGGTTACCTCGTGGTCCACGACCGCCTGCCGCTCGGCGCGGGGCTGGTGGTGTTCGCCGGGCTGCTCGAACAATTCTCCGGGCAGGTCAACAACCTCGCGACCGTGGTCAACAGCGTGCAGCAATCGCTCATCGGGGCGCGGCGGGTCTTCGAGATCCTGGACGCGCCGGTGGAGGTCGCGAACGCGCCCGACGCCCTCCGCCGTCCCCGGCTGCAGGGCGCCGTGCGCTTCGACCACGTCTCCTTCGTCTACGCCCCCGCCGCCACGGTCCGCGAGCTCTCGCCGCCACAGCCGGTCCTGCATGACCTCTGCCTCGACGTGCCGGCCGGCCGCTGCGTGGCGATCCTCGGCGCGACCGGCGCGGGCAAGAGCGTGCTCATGAGCCTGATCCCGCGATTCTACGACCCGACGGCGGGCCGCGTCCTGATCGACGGGATGGACGTGCGGCAGCTGCACCTCGACGACCTGCGTCGGAACATCGGGCTCGTCTTCCAGGAGAGCTTCCTGTTTTCGAACACGGTCGCGGCGAACATCGCGTTCGGCCATCCCGAGGCGACGCGGGCGCAGATCGAGCGGGCCGCGCGGATCGCCGCCGCGCACGAGTTCGTGCAGGCGCTGCCGCGGGGCTACGACACCATCCTCGGCGAAAGCGGCAGCAGCCTGTCCGGCGGCCAGCGCCAGCGGCTGGCGATCGCGCGCGCCGTGCTGCTCGAGCCGCCGATCCTGCTGCTCGACGACCCCACCGCCGCGATCGACAGCGAGACCGAGCACGAGATCTTCGCCGCGCTCGACCGCGCGATCGCCGGCCGGACCACCTTCATCGTCGCCCACCGGCTGAGCACGCTGCGCCGCGCCGATTTCATCGTCGTGATGGAGAACGGCCGGATCGTGCAGCAGGGCACGCATGCGGATCTCATGCGCGAGCCGGGCCCGTACCTGCGGGTCGCGCGCCTGCAGCTGGTTGACGGCGGGGAGTGGGCGGCGCTCGCCGGGGCGGAGGGCGCCGCATGAAAACCGGCGCCGCGACCGACCTGCTGCTCGTGCACCGCCCGCGCGACGACGACGAGGACGACGAGCAGTTTCGCCCGCTGGAGTGGGGCCTGATGCGGCGGCTGCTGGGCTACACCCGGCCGGTCGCCCGCAAGCGCAACGCGCTCATCCTTCTCACCCTCATCCGCTCGGCGCAGCTTCCCGCGCTCAGCTGGTTCATGGCCGGGCTGATCAACGGCCCGATCACCCACCGGGACCTCGCCGCGCTGGCGCTGGGCATCGGCGGATATGCCCTGCTGGCGATCACCACCGACGGCCTGTTCCATTTCCGGCAGCGGTTCGCCCTCGAAATCGGCGAGTCGGTCGTGAACCGGTTGCGCGCCGAGATCTTCGCGCGGGTGCAGCGGCAGCCGATGAGCTTCTTCCACCGCGTGAAACTCGGCCGGATCATCAGCCGGGTGACGAGCGACGTCGAGGCCGTGCGGGTCGGCATCCAGGACGTGCTCTTCGTCAGCATCATCCAGGCCGGCAGCATGGTGTTCGCCGGCGTCGTCATGGCCTGGAGCGACTGGCCGATGTTCCTGGTCGTCGCGGCGATGGCGCCGGTGCTCTGGCTGATCAACAATCACTTTCGGATGCAGCTCAGCCGGCTCTCGCGCTCCGCGAGCAACAGCTTCAGCCGCGTCACCGCCACGCTGGCTGAATCCGTCGGGGGGATGCGCGTGACGCAGGGATTCGTCCGGCAGGAGACGAACCTCGGCCTGTTTCGCAGCCTGCTCGCCGACCACGCCCGCTACAACGTCGCGCTCGCCCGCACCTCGGCGATCCTGATGCCGCTGCTCGAGCTGAACAGCCAGTTCTTCATCGCGATCCTGCTGCTGCTCGGCGGCTGGCGGGTGTTCCACGGCGACATGACGACCGGCGGGCTGATCACGTTCTTCCTCCTCGCCAACCAGTTCTTCTCGCCCATCGCCTCGATCGGGACGCAGTACAACCAGGCGCTGATCGCCATGGCCGGCGCCGAGCGGATCTTCCGGCTGATCGACTGGCCGCCCGACTGGGAGGACGACCCGGCGGCGACGGACCTGCCGGACCCGAGAGGCCAGCCGGCGGTGACGGGCACCACCGGCCCGGAGACGCGAGCCGGTCCCGGGCAGGCCGCACCCCCGCCGGGAGCGGGAGCAACGCCGGCCGCACCGACCGCGCGGGCCGCCCCGTCCGGTTCGGCGGCCGGCTCCACCGACCGCGCCGGATCAGGGGAAGGTCCCCGCGTGCCGCCGCCGGTCGCGGCCGGCGTCCGCGTCGAGCTTCAGGCGGTGTCTTTTGGATACGATCCGGCGCGGCTCGTGCTCCACGACATCAGCTTCACCGCGGAGCCGGGCCGCACGGTCGCGCTGGTGGGCCACACGGGCAGCGGCAAGAGCTCGATCATCGGCCTGCTGGCGAAGTTCCATCTGCCGACCCGCGGAGAACTGTTCGTCGACGGCCGGGAAATCCGGACCGTGACCAGCCGGTCCCTGCACCGGCAGATGGGCATGGTGCAGCAGCAGAATCACCTGTTCAGCGGGAACGTGCTCGACAACATCCGGCTGGCGCGGCCGGAGGCGACGGAGGCGGAGGTGCGCGCCGCCGCGCGGCGGCTCGACTGCCTTGACCTCTTCGACGCGCTGCCGGACGGGCTGCACACCGAGGTCGGCGAACGCGGCTCCTCCCTGTCGGTCGGCCAGCGCCAGCTCGTCTGCTTTGCGCGCGCGCTGCTGGCCGAGCCGCGGCTCGTGCTGCTCGACGAGGCGACGAGCGCGATCGACGCCCTGACGGAGGCCCGCCTGCAGACGGCGCTGGTGGCGCTGCTGCGCGGCCGCACGAGCTTCGTCGTCGCCCACCGGCTGAGCACGATCCGGCAGGCGGACCTGCTGCTGGTGCTCCACCAGGGGCGTATCATCGAACAGGGGACCCACGCCGGACTGCTCCGCCACGACGGCCACTACGCCGCCCTCTACCGCCAATTCGTGCGCTCCGGCGAGCGAAAATAGCGGCCATCTCCCTCTGAAAACCTGCAGATTCTCCTATGCAAACCGGCGGTTTTCCCTCTAGAAGAGCTTTGCTTTCGCAGGGAAAGCACCTCACAACCCAACAAGATTATGGCTAAAAAATCAGCCCGCAAACCGAACGCTGCCTTCATGAAACCCGTCACGCCCGACGCCACGCTCGCCGCGGTGGTCGGCTCGACGCCGATGCCCCGCACCGAGCTCACCAAGAAGCTCTGGGCGTACATCAAGAAGAATGGCCTCCAGGACAAGAAGGTGAAGACCCAGATCAATGCCGACGACAAGCTGAAGCCCGTCTTCGGCGGCAAGAAGTCCGTCTCGATGTTCGAGATGACGAAGCTGGTCTCCGGTCACGTTTCCTGATCGACGGCGCATTCCGCCTGTTTCCGCTGCCGGGAGTTCGCTCCCGGCAGTTTTTTTCGCCCGGTCCGCGCGTCCGCCGGCCGGGCGCGTCGCGTGACACGGAGGCCCGGATACGCGGCCGGCCCGCCGATCAGGGCCCCGGCTGTATCCGCCGCACGGCGATCCAGCCGGTGCGGGGTGACGGGCGACGGCCCGCAGACTGGCGCCAGCGGTTGTCGATTCGGCCTCCCCGGGCGTTTCGACGCCCCCCGCTCCCTTCTGCATTGCGCCGGGGGAGGCGGCGGCGTTCAGTCGGCCGTCCGCGGAGCCGCCGCGTCATGCCCTTCCTTTTCGAACGCAAGTCCTCGCTGGTGCTGGCCGCGATCGGCATCTTCATCGCGGGCGCCGCCGCGGGAGGTTGGCGCTGGCGGCAGGCGCGCGCCGACCTGCTCTCCGACCTGCTGACGACGGCCCAGCGCTCGGCGGTGGCGTTCGAGTCGGGCGAACTCGAGCGGCTGACCGCCACCCGGAGTGATCTCGGCACCAGGGACTACGCCGTCGTCAAGGGCCGGCTGGCCCGGCTGCAGCAGGCGCACTCTCCGATCCGTTTCGTCGACATCTTCCGCCACCGGCCGGGCACCAGCCAGGTCGTATTCGTGGCCGATTCGGAGCCCGCCGGGTCCAGGCTCGAATCGCTTCCCGGCGACAAGGACCACGAGGCGGCGCGATCGCCCGGGTTGCAGCACCTCATCGCGACCGGCGAGCCGTCGACCGAAGGCCCGCTGTCGGACGAGCATGGGACGTGGGTCACTGGATACGCCATGATCGGCACGCCGGGCCCGGGCCAGCCGCAGGAAATCCTCGGCGTCGACCTGGACGCGAGCCACTGGCGCCGGACGCTGTTCCGTGCGTCGGCCGGAACGGCGGTCTACGTCTGGATGCTGCTCGTGCTGCCCCTCGCGGTGCTCGTGTCGATGCAGCGCCAGCTGGTCCAGCGCGACGCCCTCCGCAACCTGACCGAGGCGATGGAGCAGGGCCATTCGGCCGTGATGATCGTCGATCTCGGCCTGCGCATCGAGTACGCGAACGCGCGGTTTTGCCGGCAGCTCGGCTACACGCGCCGCGAGCTGATCGGCCGCGAATGGCGCGAGTTTCACGGTCCGGACGGGCCGGTGGAGGTCCTGACGGACATGGTGGCGACCATCCGTTCGGGCCACGCATGGACGGGCGAGTGGCGGATGCCCCGCAAGGACGGGACGGTTTTCCCGGTGCGCGGCGGGTTGACGCCGGTGAAGGATCGCGGCGGGGTGATCCGCAGCTTCGTCGGGGTGTTCGAGGACATGACCGCGGTGCGCCGGACCGAGGCGATCCTGCGCGAGGCGAAGGAGCGCGCCGAGGCCGGCGATCGCGCGAAGGGCCAGTTTCTCGCCACGATGAGCCACGAGGTGCGCACGCCGCTGAACGGGATCGTCGGGTTCGCCAGCCTGCTCCTCGAAACCGAGCTGACGCCGGAACAGCAGGAATTCGTCGAGACGATCCGGATGAGCAGCGAGACCCTGATCCAGCTCACCGGCGACATCCTGGAGTACGCGCGCATCGAATCCGGCCGGTTCAAGCTCGAGGCGCAGCCGTGCGACCCGCGCGAATGCATCGAAAACGCTCTCGACCTCGCCGCCTCGGCCGCCGCGCAGAAGAACATCGAGCTGTTGCATTGGGTCGAGGCCGACGTGCCGCCGGCCATCCTCGCCGACACCGGGCGGCTGCGGCAGGTGATCGTCAACCTCGTGAACAACGCGGTGAAGTTCACCCACGACGGTGAGGTCGAGGTCCGCGCCCGCCTGGTCACGCCCGCCGGCCCGACGCCCGGCGCCCCGTGCGTCCTCGAGTATTCGGTCCGCGACACGGGCATCGGCATCGCCCCCGAGCATCACGCCAAGATGTTCCGGGCCTTCAGCCAGGCCGACGACTCGACGACCCGCCGGTACGGAGGGACCGGCCTCGGGCTGGCCATCTGCAAGAACATCGTCGAGCTGATGGGCGGCGGGATTTCCTTCACCAGCGAGCCGGGCCGGGGATCGACCTTTGTATTCACGATCCGGGTGCCGGCGCCGGCGGACGCGGTGGCACCGGCGGCGGCGCCGCCGCTCCGCGGCCGCCGCCTCGCGATCGCCGTCGACGGCGCCGGGCTGCGGGCGGAGCTGACCCGCGTCGGATGCTGGCTCGGCGCCGAGGTGCTCGCGACGGAGCCCGGGCAGCTCGCCGCCACCCCCGGCTGGGACGGTGCGATCGTCGAGGTCGGCGGCGCGGTGGCGATGGACCTGGCCCGGCTCGCGCGTCCGCGGGCCGGCCTGCCGCCGGAAAAGATGATCGGGCTGGTGCCGCTGAACACGCCGGCCGACCTCCGGATCGCGCTGCGCCGGCACTTCCGGCTCCTGCTCAACAAGCCGCTGCATCACGGACTGCTCTACACCCTGCTCGGCTCGCCGGCGGCGGCGGAGCCGGCCGACGCCGCCGCGCCCGCGCCGGGTCCGTTCGGCCTGCGCGTGCTGATCGTCGAGGACAATGTCGTCAACCAGCGCCTGATCCAGCAGGTCGTCTCGCGCCTGGGATGCGAGTGGACGGCCGCGCCGAACGGCCGCGTCGCGGTCGAACAGCTGCAGCAGACCAGTCCGGACGTCGTCCTGATGGACCTGCACATGCCGGAGATCGACGGGCTGACCGCCACGGCGCGCATCCGCGCCGGTGATGCGGGGGCGGGCCGGCGCGACGTCTGGATCATCGCGCTGACCGCGGACGCCCGGCAGGAGCAGCGGGAGCGGACGCTGGCCGCCGGGGCGAACGATTACCTGACGAAGCCGGTGCGGCTGGCGGATCTCACCGCCGCATTGCAGCGGTACGTGAGCTCGCGCAAGAAGGCGTAGGCGGCCGGCGGGGCGCCGCGGACGGTGATGCCAATTCGCTTGGCGCGGTCGCCGGGAACCGCAGGCTGGCGGATTCTCCATGCCGCGCGCCGCCAAACCACCCCAGCATGCCCGTGCCCTGTTCATGCTGGTGCTGGCGAATTTCTTCTGGGGGCTGAGTTTCCCGCTGATCAAGGCCATCGGCGCCGCCCACACCGGACTGCTGCCGGGCAGCAGCAGCTGGTTCATCACCGCCGACACGCTGCTGCCGCGCTTTCTCCTCGGCGCGGCGGTGCTCGGCGCCTTCGCGCTGCGCCCGCTCCGGACGCTCACGCGCCGGGAGGTCCGCCAGGCCACGGTGCTCGGCGGGTTCGCGATCGGCGGAATGATCCTGCAGATCGACGGCCTGCAGTACACCTCCGCCTCGACCTCGGCCTTCCTGACCCAGTTTTACGCCATCATGATTCCCGTGTGGGTCGCGGTGCGGACGCGCCGGCGGCTGCCGTGGACGGTTTGGATCAGCGTGGTCCTGGTGCTGGGCGGCGTGGCGGTGCTGGCGCGCCTCGACTGGCAGGATCTCCGGATCGGTCGGGGAGAACTGGAGACGCTCGCCAGCTCGGTGTTTTTCATGGGCCAGATCCTGTGGCTGGACCGGCCGGAGTACGCCGGCAACCGCGCCATCCCGGTGACCGTCGTCATGTTCGTGGTCGAGGCCGCCGCCGCCGCGGTGTTCGCAGGCGTGACGGCGCCGAGCGTCACGGCGATGCTGGTGCCGTGGAGCTCGTGGCCGTGGATCGGCTGCACGCTGGCGCTGACCGCGTTTTGCACCGTCGGGGCGTTCACGATCATGAACACCTGGCAGCCGAAGATCACGGCGACCGAGGCCGGCCTGGTCTACTGTTCCGAATCGGTCTTCGCCGCCCTGCTCGCGTTGATCCTGCCCGGGTGGCTTTCGCGGTGGGGCGGATTCGACTACCCCAACGAGACCGCGACGGCGAACCTCGTCGTCGGCGGCGGACTGATCACCGCCGCGAACGTCCTGATCCAGCTGCGGCCGCTGCCGAAGCCGGTGGCGGCACCGTTGGCGCCGCCAGCGGAACCGGCGTGAGCCGCTGCGACCCGCGCAGCGAACGCAGCGCGCGCCAGGTGACCGCGGACAGCACGACCACGCCGCCCGCGAGCGACAGCGCCGACGGTTTCTCGCCGATCGTGAGCAGGACCCAGACCGGGTTCAGGATCGGCTCGATCACCGGGATGAGCACGGCCTCGAGCGCGGTGACGTGCCGGATCGCACGGGCATACAGCCAGTAGGAGACCCCGAGCTGCACCACGCCCAGCGTGAGCAGCGCGGCCCAGCCGGCCGGCGGCAGCGCCGGCGCGCCCACGATCCACGGCAGTCCGACGACGAACGCCAGCAGGTTTCCGAGGATGATCGATTCGACCGGCGAGCCGTCCTTCTGCTTGCGCAATGCCATCGTCATGGCGGCGAAACACACCCCGCTCAGCACCGCGATCGAGTTGCCAAGGACCGCCGTCACGTCCAGCCCCTCCGCGAAAAACAGCGTCATGCCGGCCAGCACCGTGACGATCGTCCACCAGTCCGCCTTCGTCGTCCGTTCGCCCAGCACCCACGCCCCGAGCAGCGCAACCCACACCGGCGCGGTGTACTGGAGCAGGATCGCGTTGGCCGCGGTGGTCAGCTTGGTCGCCACGCAAAACGTCACCGTGCACGCGGCGTAGCCGAGGGCGCCGACCACCTGCGCCCGCGAAAACCGGAAGTGCAGCCGGCGATTGGTCGCCAGCAGAAAGAGGGCCGCGACCAGCCCGCGGCCACCGGCGACGGCCAGCGGCGGCCACGCGACCGACTTGATCAGCAGCCCGCCCAGGCTCCAGCAGAGCGCGGCCAGCACGAGCAGGCCGAGCGAGCGCGTATGGGCGGGATCTTTCACGTCCCTCCGGGATGGCCAAACCGGCCGCTCCGCGAAAGCCCAAAACGCCCGCCGCCGGCCCCGGCCCCCGCACCGGTCCGCGTTTTCGGAGTGGCAGCGAACCCGGGAGCAAATACGGTGCCCCTGTGATCACGCCGGCCGAAGCGGACGCACTCATTCTCGCGAACCTGACGCCGTTGCTGCGCGAGCACTGTCCGCTCCTGCAGGCGCACGGACGGGTGCTCCGCGACGACATCGTCGCCGACCGGGACCTGCCGCCCTACGACCGGGTGACGATGGACGGGTATGCGCTGCGGGCCGGCGCGCTGGCCAAGGGCGTGGGGAAGTTTCGCATCGGCGGCATGCAGGCGGCGGGAATGCGTCCCCTCGCGCTGCCGGAGGCGGACGATGCCTGTGTCGAGGTGATGACCGGCGCCGTGCTGCCCGCCGGTGCGGACTGCGTCGTGCCGTACGAAAACGCCACCGCCTCCGATGGCGTTGTATCCATAATTCAGACGGCGGGGATCGCCCCCGGCGCGGCGGTGCATCGCCGGGGCAGCGATCATCGGGCCGGCGCGGTCGTCGTCCGGGCGGGTTCGCGGCTGACCGGCGGCGCGATCGCGGCCGCCGCCGCGGTGGGGGCGGCCACCCTGACCGTGACCGCGGTGCCGACCATCGCGATCGTCGCGACGGGCGACGAGCTCGTCGAGGTCGAGCATGCGGTGGCGCCGCACCAGATCCGGCGGAGCAACGACTACGGCCTGCGGGCCGCGCTGATCGCCGCGGGGTACGCGCGGGTGGAGCGGTTTCATCTCCGCGATGCGCGCTCGGAGATCGAACGCCTGCTCCGCGGCATCATCGCCGGCCACGACGCGGTGATCATCACGGGCGGCGTCTCGAAGGGAAAATTCGATTTCATTTCCGGCGAGCTCGACGCCCAGGGCGTGCGCCGGATGTTTCAGGGCGTGGCGCAGCGGCCGGGCAAGCCGCTTTGGTTCGGCGTGAGTCAGCGCCGAACGCCGGTGTTTGCCCTCCCGGGCAATCCGGTATCCGCGCAAACCTGCCTTTACCGGTACGTGATTCCCGCACTCGACGCGGCCAGCGGGCTGTCCCCCGCGCCGGTCCGTCGTGTCGCGCTCGCCCGTCCGATCGGGGCCAATCCGGCGCTCACGCGGTTTATCCCGGCGATGCTGGCGAGCGGCGAGCACGCGGAACTGATCGCCACGCTGGCGCCGACGAACACGTCGGGCGATTTCGCCGGACTCGTCGGCACCGACGGCTTCGTCGAGCTGCCCCCGTCCGCCGTGGAGCGGCCCGCCGGTGACGTGGCGGCGTTTCACCCGTGGCGGCAGTGAACGCGGGCGGAGGATTGCGGCCGGCCCGCGCCTGCTCCACGTTCGCCCCATGCTCTCCCATGTTGATGCCAGGGGCCGGCCGGCGATGGTCGATGTCGGCGACAAGCCGCCGACGACGCGCACGGCGCACGCCGTCGCGGTGGTGATGCTGCCGCCGGAAGTGGCGGTGCTGTTCAAGGACGGGGAAATCACGACGAAGAAGGGCCCGGTGTTCCATGCGGCGGTGCTCGCCGGGATCATGGGCGCGAAGCGCACGGGCGAACTGATCCCGCTCTGCCATCCGCTGCCGCTCGACGATTGCCAGATCGAGATCCGGCCCAACGCCTCGCACCGCGAGATCGCGATCCACTGCCGGGTCCGGACGCACGCGCGAACCGGCGTCGAGATGGAGGCGCTGACCGGCGCCACCGTGGCCGCGCTGACCCTGTACGACATGGCGAAGGCCGTGTCGCACGGCATCACGATCCGTGAGGTCCGGCTGCTGCAGAAGACCGGCGGCAAGCGCGACTACCACGCCGACGAGGCCGCGGCCGGATGAGGTCGGACCGCGCATGATCACCGTCTCGATCCGCTATTTCGCGATTCTTCGCGAGCAACGGAAACTCGACCGCGAAACGCTCGGCACGAACGCCGCCACGCCGGCCGCGCTGTACGAGGAGCTGCGGGCCCGGCACGGCTTCACGCTCACCGCCGGGCAGATTCGCGCGGCGGTCAACGGCGAGTTCGTGGCGGCCGGCGCCCCTTTGCGCGACGGTGACGAAATCGTGTTCGTGCCACCGGTGGCCGGCGGCTGATTCGCCGGCGGGGCCGAGGTGCCGTGACAAAACCCGGCGGTCGCATACGCTGCCCCCCGTGAGCTTTTCCCTTTCGCCATCGCCCCTCGACCCCGCCGCGTTGCAGCGCGAGCTGCACGACCGGCGGGCCGGCGCATGCGTCGTGTTCGAGGGCTGGGTCCGCGACCACAACGACGGCCGGGCGGTGCGCGCGCTCGACTACGAGGCTTTCGATGAACTCGCCGGCCGCGAGGCGGCGCGCATTCTCGACGAGGCGCGGCAGCGATTCGACGTCTACGCGCTCCGGTGCGTGCATCGGGTCGGCGCACTGCAAATCGGCGATCTCGCCGTCTGGGTGGGCGTGATTGCCGCGCACCGCGGCGCGGCATTCGACGCGTGCCGCTACGTGATCGACGAAGCGAAGGCCCGGCTGCCGATCTGGAAGAAGGAACACTACGCGGACGGTGCGAGCGACTGGATCAACTGCGCCACCCGCGGCGAGCACGCCTCGGCGCCGCCGCGCCGGCCGGCGTAGCGGAGGCCGGCCCGGCCGACCGACGTCGGCGAGCGGCTCCAACCAGCCGGTGGCGCACCGCGCTGCGCCGCCGGCTCGCGCCACCCACGGCTCGACTTTGGGAGCTTCGATTGCGTGCATGCGGAAATCCGTCTCCTTCCGGCTCATGCGCCACGAGGAGATGGGCGCGGAAGATGGCCGAAGTGCCACGCCGGCATTGGGGGGGCGCGAGGTGGGTGACGGGAACGCAACTCATCGTCCCCAACAGACGCGCAGGGTTGGGCAAAAAAAAGCCGCGCTTCAACATTGTGCTTTGATCCGGCAATTTCATCGTGATCAGCTTCGAATCTGCGCAGATTATGTCCGGTCATCCTTATGCATTCCTTGCCCTGTACCTCGGAGTGGCCCTCGCCTTCCCGCTGGTAATGCTTGGGGTCGCGCAGGTTTGGGTCCGCGCGTTTCAGCCGCCGAAGCCCGGGCCGATCAAGAATTCCACCTACGAATGCGGACTGCCGGCCACGGGCGATTCGTGGATTCAGTTCAAGGCGCACTATTATCTGTACGCGATCTTCTTCCTGATTTTCGACGTGGAGGTCCTGTTTCTCCTCCCCTTCGCGGTGGCCTTCACCGGTCTGTCGGGAGCTGCGATCGCCGTGATGGCGGTATTCGTTCTGCTGCTGGCCGAGGGTCTGGTCTGGGCCTGGCATCGAGGGTATCTGGAGTGGAAATGAGCACCGGGGCCGAGAATGCCGCACCCGCCGTGACGGACGCCGAACGCGAGGAACTTCGCCGGAACGGAATTCTGCTCACCAGCCTGGAGGAGTTGTACAATTGGGGCCGCAGCAACTCGATCTGGCCGCTGCAGTTCGGTCTCGCCTGCTGCGCGATCGAGATGATCGCGACGGCCACGGCGCGTTTCGACATCGCCCGGTTCGGGGCCGAGATCTTCCGCCCCTCCCCGCGCCAGGCCGACCTGATGATCGTTTCCGGCACGGTGACGAAGAAGATGGCGCCGCAGGTGGTCCGCCTCTGGAACCAGATGCCCGAGCCCAAGTACTGCATCGCGATGGGCGCCTGCGCGATCTCCGGCGGCCCGTTCAAGCAGGGCTACAACGTGCTCAAGGGCATCGACCGCTTCATCCCCGTCGACATCTACATCCCCGGCTGTCCGCCGCGCCCCGAGGCCCTGCTCAACGGACTGATCGAGCTGCAAAAGAAGATCCGCGGTGAGCGCCTTTCCGGCCCGCAGGCCGCGCGGCACACGCGGCCCGAAGCCCCGAGCGAATTTCCCATCCCCGAGTTCGGAGAACACGATCTGGTGCCGCCGAAAAACCCGGACGTCTGGCATGCGCCCGCGCCGCTCCCGCGCAAGACCTGATCCCGATGGAATCGCTGGCACAGATTCGCGAACGCCTCGTGAGCGCCTTTCCCGGCGCCACGGTGACGCTGGTCACGAATCCCGGTCCGGCGGCGCAGCATTCGCTGCTGCTCGATTCCGCATCCGCGCCCGACATCGCGCGTTTCCTGCGCGATGCGCCCGGTCTCCGGTTCGACTTTTGCTCGAACGTGTCCGGCGTCGACTGGCCGGAACGGGAAATCGTCGAAACGACCCGCGTGAGCGTCCCCGACCCGGCGGGGGGCGCGCCCCGGCTGGTCGAGCAGCAGACGAAACGCGTGGAGCCGGGTTTTCTGGAGGTGGTCTATCACCTGTACTCGATGCAGTTGAAGCACGGGCCGGTCGTGCTGCGGCTGCGGACGGCCAACCGCACGGACGCCGTGACGGTCCCGTCGCTCACCCCGGTGTGGCGCTCGTGCGAGTTCCAGGAGCGCGAAGTCTTCGACCTGTTCGGCGTCGTCTTCGCCGGGCATCCCGACCTGCGTCGGATCCTGATGTGGGACGAGTTCAAGGATCACCCGATGCGCAAGGATTACGTCGCGCCGGACGATTTCGAATGGGAACCGACGCCGCACAACCAGGTGCTCGCACGGGCGAAGGAGCATTATCCGGCGCCGGCCGCACCGGCTGCCGCCAAGGCGGAAGGAGTGAAAGGCTGAAGGGCTGAACCCACCATGGATCGCTCTGCACCCAACTCTTCTCCCTCGGCCGGGGTCACGAACCCGGCGCTGGCGGAAGCCGACCCAACCGCGACGGCTGCGCGAGACGCCGGGGCCACCGGCACCGGACGCTCCGCCTTTCCGGCCTTCAGTCCTTCCGCCTTTCCCGCCGGTTCGGGTCCGACCGTGCGCGAGGTGCATGACGAGTTTCACGGCGATCTGCTCGAGGTCTCGATGGGGCCGCAGCACCCGTCGACGCACGGCGTGTTCCGGATGGTCGTGACGCTCGACGGCGAGACCATCGTCAGGCTCAAGCCGGTCTTCGGGTACCTGCACCGCAACCACGAGAAGCTGGGCGAGAACACGACCTATCTCGGCTCGATGCCGTACACCGACCGGCTGGACTACCTGTGTTCGATGACGAACAACTGGGCCTACGCGCTGGCGGTCGAGCGGCTCGCGGGGCAGCCGGTGCCCGAGCGGGCGGAATACCTGCGCGTGATCATGGGCGAGCTCACGCGGCTCGTGAATCACATCTGCCTCGTCGGCTTCCTGTTCAACGATCTCGGCACCTCGTTCACGCCCCTGCTCTACGCGTTTCGCGAGCGCGAGAAGATCCTCGACCTGTTCGAGTCGCTCAGCGGCTCCCGGATGATGTGCAACTACCAGCGGTTCGGCGGCTGCCGCGTCGACCCCACGCCCGAGTGGCTGCAGGCTGTCCGGCGGATCGTCGACGGCTTTCCGGCGTTTCTCGACGAGTACGAGCAGCTGCTCACCGGCAACGAGATCCTGCTCGCCCGCACGCAGGGCGTCGGCCGGCTGCCGCCGGCGCTGGCCGTTTCGGCCGGGATCACGGGGCCGATGCTGCGCGCCTCCGGCGTCGACTACGACCTCCGCAAGGTCGACGGCTACGGGGTGTATCCACGCTTCGATTTCCGCGTGCCGCTCGGCGAACACGGCGACACCTACGACCGCTACATGATCCGCGTGCTCGAAATGCGCGAGTCGCTGCAGATCCTGCGGCAGGCGCTGCGGGACCTGCCCGCCGGGCCGATCATGGACCCGAAGGCGAAGGTCCGCGGCTTCCGGCCGAAGCCCGGCGAGGCCTACGGCCGGATCGAGGGGCCGAAGGGCGAGATCGGCTTCCATCTGATCAGTGACGGCTCGCCGAACCCGTACCGGTATCGCGTGCGCCCACCGTCGTTCATCAACCTGACGGTGATCGAGGACATGTGCGTCGGCCACACGGTCGCCGATGCCGTGGTGATCCTCGGCAGCGTCGACATCGTTCTCGGCGAAGTGGACCGCTGAACCTCATGCTCGGCTCCGGCATACTCAAGGGACTGGCGGTCACGGCGAAGAACTTCGTCGGCAGCTATCATGACCCGGCGCGGATGGTCACCGTGCAGTATCCGGAGGAGCGGGTGCCGATCCCGGAGGCCTACCGCAATTTCCCGTTCCTGGTGTTCGACGGCGACCAGGCGATCGACGGGCTGCGCTGCGTCGCCTGCAAGATCTGCGAGGCCGAGTGCCCGCCCCAGTGCATCTACATCGTGGCGGACCGGGACGAGAAGGGCCGGCCGACGAAGAAGCCGCGGGTGTTCGACATCGACACGTCCGTCTGCATGAGCTGCCAGATCTGCGTCGAGGTGTGCCCGTTCGACGCGATCAAGATGGACCAGGTGTTCGAACTGGCGGTGAACGAGCGGTTCCAGACTCTGCTGCTGCGGCGCGAACAGCTCGCGAAATCGAACGCCTATTTCCACCAACTGCGCCCGACCGAGGCGGTCGAGGTGGACGACCGCATCGCCGCCGAGCGCCGTGCCGCCGAGGAGCGGGCGAAGGCCGCCGCCGCCGCCAAAGCCGCCGCGCTCAAGCCGGCGCCGTCCCGGGCCCCCACTCCCACTTCACCCCAACCTGCCGACGCGCCGCGCGCGGAAGCACCAAAGCCGCCGAAGTCCACCGCATGAGCGCACTCGCGCTTGCTTCGGAAATCGCGACCGCCGCCGCGCGGCTGGCCGGGGGGATGTCTTCGTCGGCGCTCGCCACCGCGGTGCCGTCGGAGCGCCTGCTCGAACGGCTGCCGCTCGAGCTTCGCGACGCGATCGTGGCGCTGTTCCCACCGGCCCTGCAGTGGCTGGTCCAGCATCTGATCACCATCGCCCTCGTGCTCGGTGTCTTCGGGCTGTTCTTCGCGTTCCTGACGATCATCGAGCGGAAACTGCTCGGGCGGATCCAGAACCGGCTCGGTCCGAACCGCACCGGGCTCCCCTTCACGAACGTCAGACTCTTTGGGCTCACCCAGCCGTTCGCCGACGCGGTCAAGGCGCTGACGAAGGAGGACATCGTACCCACGTCCGCCGACCACTTCCTCCATTTCCTCGCGCCGGTCGTGGTGGTGGCGTTCGGCCTGATGGGTTTCGCCGTGCTGCCGTTCGGCCGCAACATGATCCCGGTCGAGCTGGACGCGGCCGTCCTCTACTTCTTCGCCGCGGGCGCGGCGACGGAACTGGCGATCTTCATGGCCGGCTGGTCCAGCCACAACAAATACTCGCTGCTCGCCGCGATGCGCGCCCTCGCGCAGCTCATCAGCTACGAGCTGCCGCTGCTGCTCTGCACCATCCCGGTCATCATGCTGGCCGGCACGCTGTCGACGAACGAGATCGTGCTGGCCCAGGGCGGCTGGACCTTCGGCGTGATCCCGCACTGGTTCGTGCTGACGCCCTGGGGGGCCGCCGGTTTTCTGATCTTCCTCGTGGCGGCGCTGGCCGAGTCGAACCGGTCGCCGTTCGATCTGCCGGAGGCCGAGAGCGAACTGGTCGCGGGCCACCTGACCGAATACTCGGGCTTCAAATACGCGCTGTTTTTCATGGCCGAGTATTTCGGGATGACGGCGCTGTGCGGGCTCGGCGTCACGCTGTTCCTCGGCGGCTGGCAGGCGCCCTGCGAGTTCCTGGAGATCGTCCCGTCGTATGTCTGGTTCGGATTGAAACTCTTCGCGATCATCCTGCTGTTGATCTGGATCCGCGGAACGCTGCTGCGGCTGCGGATCGACCAGCTGACGCGTCTCTCGTGGAAATTCCTGGTTCCGCTGGCGCTGATCAACCTGGCGAACGCCGCCTTCTGGTTCGCCACGGCCGAGCTGCCGGGACCGTGGCAGATCGCGCGCTGGTTCGTCTCGATCGGGTTCATCGTGATTCCGTTCACCCTCATCGGCACGCGGCTGAGCCGCGGCCTCGCCCCGCGGACGTACCGCTACGCGCCATGAAATTTCCGATTCTCGATTTTCGATTTTCAATTGCCGCCCGGCGACCTCGGCGGCGTCGCCGGGCTGTGGCCGTTCGCCGGGCCGGTCGGCGATTGGCGTCTTCCGCCTGGGGAAGCGACGCCCTCGTCGCGTTTTCCGGTCCCCGGGAGATTTTCGATT
Source organism: uncultured Verrucomicrobiae bacterium (assembly GCA_963705935.1). Taxonomy (GTDB): domain Bacteria; phylum Verrucomicrobiota; class Verrucomicrobiia; order Opitutales; family Opitutaceae; genus Opitutus. Next base: position 4,061,340 of record OY970130.1, read on the forward strand.
TTGGATTTGGGATTTTCGATTGCTGCCAGGCAGCGGGGGTGGCGTCGCCGGTCCGTGGGCGGCGATTGGCATTCACAAACGCGACGAGGGCGTCGCGTCCCCATCGATCATCTCCCCATCGATCATCTCCCCATCGATCGCGTCTCCATGTGAGTTTTCCGCTTCGGGGCGGGCGGGCCGCCGTCCGCACGCCGCAAGCCGTGACCCAGCACGCGCTTTCTGAAATCGAGATTCGAAAATCGAAAATCGAAAATTCGCCTCGATGACCGCCGCCTTCCTGCTTCTCGCCGCCCTGGTCGTCGCCGCCGCCGTGGCGGCGTTCACGCGGCGCGATCTGATCCACAGCGCCCTGCTGCTGGTCGCCACGTGGGCGGGCATCGCGGGGCTGTACCTGTGGGCGGGGGCCGAGTTCGTCGCCTTCGCGCAGGCGCTGATCTACGTCGGCGCCGTTTCGATGATCGTCCTTTTCGCGGTGCTGCTGACGCGCCACGCCGCGGTCGTTCCGGTCGAGCCGCCGGTCCGGGCCGGCCGCGTGGTCGCCGCCGTGCTGGCGGGCGCCGCAGTGGCTGCGGTGCTCGTCGGCGCCGTCGTCACCACCTCGTTCGCCGCCCCCACCGGCCGCGCGCCGTCCGTCAGCGTGCGCCAGCTCGGCTATCAGCTGCTGAACCAGCACGCCGCCTCGCTGCTGATCGTGGGCGTGATCCTCACGGTGGCGCTGATCGGGGCCACGGTGCTCGCGTCGACGGACGAGCCGGCCGGTGCCGCCCGCCCGCCGCGCGCTCCGGAGCGGCCCGCCCCGTTGCCGGGCCGGCAGGAGGATCTCGCGCCATGACGCCCCTGCAGCTTTGTCTCGTGCTCTCGAGCCTGCTTTTTGCGATCGGGCTCACGGCGGCGCTCATGCGCAGCAACAGCATCCTCGTCCTGCTGGGCATCGAGCTGATGCTCAACGCCGCGAACCTCAATTTCATCGCGTTCTGGCGCTTCGGTCCGAGTCCGGCCCCCGCCACAGGCGTGATCTTCGTCCTGTTCTCGATCGCGGTGGCGGCGGCGGAGGCCGCGGTGGGCCTGGCGCTGGTGATCGCGATTTACCGCCACCAGAAAAACATCCGGCTGCAGGAAGCCGACCGGCTGAAGGGCTGAGGATGGAATTTTCGATTTTCGATTTTCGATTTTCGATTGCTCCGCGGCGCGGAGGCCGCGACGGCGTCGGGGCGACGAAATGGCGGACGGCGGACGGCGGATTCCGGATTGCGCAGCCCATGCCGGCGCAGCGGACCTGCCATCGCGGAGCGGGACCCGCCCGCGACTCCGCGCCCCGGCAGTTCGCCACGCCACATGACGCGACGGGGGCGTCGCGTCCCCATCACCCGGCCATCGGTCACCATAGATTCGATCGCGCTGGCATCGAAGCGTCGCGTCCCCATCACCCGGCCATCGGCCGCCATAAGTCGGGCGGACGCTTCACTCGCGCTGGCGGCGGGGCGTCGCATCCCCATCGCCCGGCCACCGGGCGCCACCGATTCGCCATTCCGCAGTCCGCAATCCGCCTGCTGCCTTCAGGCCGGTGGCCGCGCGGAAATCGAAATTCGAAATTCGAAATTCGAAATTTCCCATGACGCTTCCGGTCCAGCAGCTTTGGCTCATTCCCGCGCTGCCGCTCGTGGCGGCGGCGATCGGAGCGCTGACGCCCCGGAGCGGCCGCGCCCTGGCGGCCGGCGCGGCGATTGCCGCAATGGCCGGCGCCTTCGTGCTTTCGTGTCTCGCGCTGGCCGGCGCGCTGGCCGACCCGGCGGCGCACCAGGTCGCGAACTTCGCCTGGTTCGACCTCGGGCCGGGAGCGCTGCGGCTCGGCTGGCTGCTCGATCCGCTGACCGCGTTCATGTGCGTGATGGTCACGTTCGTCGGCGCGCTGATCTTCATCTTCAGCCTGGGCTACATGAGGGAGGACGCGAATTTCACTCGCTTCTTCTGCTTCCTCAGCCTGTTCGCCGCCGCGATGCTCGGGCTCGTCGTCGCCAACAGCCTGCTGCTGCTGTTCGTCAGCTGGGAGCTGGTGGGCCTCGCCTCCTATCTGCTGATCGGGTTCTGGTTCCACCGGCCCGCCGCCGCGGCCGCGGCGAAGAAGGCGTTCATCACGACCCGCATCGGCGACCTCGGGTTCTTCCTCGGAATGCTCTGGCTCTACGATGCCCGCGGGTCGCTCCTGTTCTTCGACGGCGGAGCGGGCGTGCTGGAGCCTGCCGCCCTGACGGCGCTCTCCACCCATCTCGTGGGCGGGGGGCTTGCCGCCTCGACCGCCATCGGGCTGCTGATCTTCTGCGGCGCGGTCGGCAAGTCCGGCCAGTTCCCGCTGCACGTCTGGCTGCCCGACGCGATGGAAGGCCCGACCCCGGTGTCCGCACTGATTCACGCGGCGACGATGGTCGCCGCCGGCGTGTTCCTGATCGCGCGGGTGTACCCGCTGATGAGTGCGGACCAAGTGCTGGCGAACACACCCGTGCATGCGTTGACGGTCGTGGCGGCGATCGGCGCCATCACGGCGCTGATGGGCGCCTGCATCGCCGTGGCGCAAAACGACCTGAAGCGCGTGCTCGCGTTTTCCACCGTCTCCCAGCTCGGCTACATGATGCTGGCGCTGGGCGTCGGATCGTGGGTCGCCGCGATCTTCCACCTGCTCACCCATGCCTTCTTCAAGGCGCTCCTCTTCCTCGGCGCCGGCTCCGTCATCGACGCGGCGCATCACGAGCAGGACATCCGCCAACTCGGCGGGCTGAGGAAACGGATGCGCGTGACGTTCGCGACCTTCGCGATCGGGATGATGGCGCTTGCCGGCGTGCCGTTCCTGTTTTCCGGCTTCTGGAGCAAGGAGGCGATCCTGCACGCCGCGCACGCCTGGCCGGTGTCGCACCTGCCGCTGGCGATGGGCCTCGCCGCCGTGGTGCTGACCGCGTTCTACATGACCCGGCTCGTCGCCGAGGTGTTCTTCGGCCAGCCCCGGTCGGCCGCGGCCGGGCACGCGCACGAAAGTCCGGCAACGATGACCGTGCCGCTGGTCCTGCTGGCGGCCTGCGCGATCGGACTCGGTTTCCTCGGCACGCCCGCCTGGCCCTGGCTGCAGGCGAAGCTGCTGGGCGAGACGGCGGTGCACGGGCATCCGCTTTTCGAATCCTCCGGGCTGATGGTGCTCTCGATCGTGCTCGTCGGTGCCGGGCTGGGACTCGGCTGGTGGCTCTACGGCCGGCGTCTGCGCGAGCGCGCCGACGCGCCGGATCCGCTCGAGTCCGCCGCGCCCGGCGTCTTCGCCGCGCTGGCCGGACGGCTCGGTTTCGATGAATTCTACGCGGCCACCGTGGGCCGGCTGATGAGTTTCGCGGCCTGGCTCAGCGATGCGCTGGACCGCCATGTGTGGGACGGCGCGATCCGCGCCGCAGCGGCGTTCGCGCGGGTGTTCGGCGTGATGGATCAGCAGGCGGAGGAGGAAGTGATCAACGGCGGTTTCAACGCCACCAGCGACAAGCTGCGCGGCGCCGCCCGGGCCTATTCCGGCGCGCAAACCGGCGACGCCCACGGATACCTGCTCACGATCGCGGTCGCGTTCGTGGTCCTGGCGCTCGTGCTCATGATCGGAGGCGCACGATGAACCGGGGCGCCACGCTGCCGGAGTTCGCGCGCGAAGTTGCTGCAGCGCCGCATCAGCCCTGGGATCCGCCGTTGCGGCGCGACGCGAGCGGCGCGTCCGATCCGCGCTGCCGCGCGAAGGGAAAGCCCGCCCGATGACCTCCTTCCCGCTTCTCTCACTGCTGGTGTTTCTGCCCTGGGCCGGCGCGGCGCTGCTCGCGATCCTGCGGCGGCAGATCACCGCCGCAGCCAGCCGGTGGCTCGCGCTCGCGTTCAGCCTTTCGACGCTGCTGCTCGGTGCCGTCGCGGTGGGGCGCTTTGATCCGCACGCCGGGATGCAGTTCGTCGAGCAGCACCCCTGGATCCCGTCGCTTCACGTCTCCTATCATCTCGGACTCGACGGCATGAGCCTGCTGCTCGTGCTGCTGACCGGGCTGGTCTCGCCGGCGGCCCTGCTGGCGTCCTGGCGCGAGCAGCGCGACGCCCGCCTGATGTCCCTGCTGTTCCTGCTGGTGCAGGGGGCGGCGCTCGGGGTGTTCGTCGCCCTGGATTTCTTTCCGTGGTTTGTGTTCTGGGAGCTCAGCCTCGTGCCCGCGTTCTTCCTGATCAAGCTGTGGGGAGGCCCCGGCTCGTCGCGGGCGGCGTACCAGTTCGTGATCTACACGATTGGCGGCAGCGCCTTCATGCTGGCCGGTTTTGCCGCGCTGTACGGCGCGGTCGGAACGCTCGACTTCACGCAACTCGCCGCGCTGCGGGCCGACGGCACGCTGGCCGCGCGGCTCCACGGGACGTGGTCGACGGTCGTTTTTTCCGGCGTCCTCCTTGGGCTGGCGGTGAAGGTGCCGCTGTTCCCCTTCCACACCTGGCTGCCTCCGGCCTATGCCGAGGCGCCGACCGGGGCGTCGATGTTCCTGACCGGCGTGATGTCGAAGATGGGCGTGTACGGGTTCCTGCGGATCCTGTGGCCGCTGTTCCCGGCGCAGCTGCACGCGGCGGCGCTGCCGCTGCTCTGGCTCTCCCTCGGCGGCGTGGTGTTCGGCGCGCTCGCGGCGATGCGCCAGACGGACCTGAAGCGGATGATCGCGTATTCGTCGCTCAACCATCTGAGCTACTGCCTGCTCGCGCTGTTCGCGGTGGCCGCGGCCGCGACGCCGAATCCGGCGGCGGCGACTTCCGCCCTCGTCGGCGTGCTGCTCCAGGTGTTCAATCACGGACTGTCGGCGTCCGCGCTCTTCTTCTGTGTCGGAATCCTGGAGACACGCGGCGGCGGCCGGCGCGGGCTCGGCGACTTTGGCGGCGTGCGCACGAGCATGCCGGTATTCGCCGGGCTTTGTGGCGTGGCGATGTTCTCCTCGCTCGGGCTGCCGGGCTTGAACGGATTCGTCGGCGAATTCCTGATCTTCCGCGGCGTGTTCGGACTCGCACCGTGGGCCGCGGGCATCGCCTGCATCGGACTGCTCGCGACCGCGTTGTTCCTGCTCACCTTCTGGCAGCGGGTCTTTCACGGGCCGGTGCGCGGGGCGGTCGCCGGCTATCGCGACGTCACCGGGCTGGAGATCGCCACCCTCGTGCCGGGAGTGGCGTTGATGTTCGTGCTCGGCGTCCTGCCGCAACTGATGGCGGGGCTCGTCAACCCGCTCGTCACCGGGTGGGCCGGATCGCTGCCGTGGTGAACTCATCATGACCCTGCTGCCCTACACGATCTACGTCAGCTTCGCCGGCGCCCTGCTCGCGCTGGCCGCCGGCGCCCGTTCCGCCGCGGCGGCCCGCCGGGTGGCGCTCGTCACCGCGATCGTGAGCTGGGCGGTCACGCTTTTCGCGGCGAGCGGGTTCCTCCCGACGGCCGGGCTGCAAACGCTCACCGACGTGGCGTGGATTCCCCAACTCGGCATCCGCTACCATCTGGCTGCCGACGGGATCAGCCTCACGCTCGTGGTGCTGACCGGGCTGGCGGCGACGGCGGGCGTGCTGTTCTCGTGGAACATCGAGGAGCGGGCGGGCGAGTTCTTCGCCCTCTATCTCGCGCTGGTCGGCGGCGTCTACGGCGTCTTTCTCAGCGCCGACGCGTTCGTGTTCTTCGTGTTCTACGAGATCGCGATCGTCCCGAAGTATTTCCTGATCGCGAACTGGGGCTCCACCAACCGCGAGTACGGCGCGATGAAGCTGGTGCTCTACTCGTTCGCCGGCAGCGCGCTGGTGCTGGCGGGCCTGCTCTGGACCTACGCCGCCGGCGAAGCGCACGGTTTCGGGCTGGGCGAGCTAGCCCGGGCCGCCGCGACGATTCCGCACGGCCAGCAGCTGGCGATCTTCGCGCTGATTTTCGTGGGTTTCGCGACGCTCGCCGGCATGTTCCCGCTCCATTCGTGGGCGCCCACCGGGCACGTGGCGGCGCCGACCGCCGCGTCGATGCTGCTGGCCGGAATCGTGATGAAGCTCGGAGCCTACGGCTGCCTGCGCGTGGCCCTGCCGCTGTTTCCGGAGGCGCTCGCGTTCTGGCAGCCCGTGATCGCGTGGCTGGCGATCGCCGGGATCCTGTACGCCGGGCTGGTGGCGCTGGTACAGGAGGACTTCAAGTTCGTCATCGCCTACTCGAGCGTCAGCCACATGGGATTCGTGCTGCTGGGGCTCGCCGTCGCGAACGCGCGGGCGGTCAGCGGCGCGGTGCTGCAGATGTTTTCCCACGGCGTCATCGCCGGGCTGCTCTTCGCCGTCGTCGGCCGGATGGTCTACGAGCGGACGCACACGCGGCGGCTGGCGGACCTGCGGGCAATGCCGCTGTTCCGGCTGATGCCCTTCGCCGCGATCGTTTTCGTTTTCGCCGGACTCGCCTCGATGGGCATGCCGGGGTTCAGCGGGTTCCCCGCCGAGCTGACGATCCTGATCGGCACGTGGAAGGTCTCGCCGGTGTGGGCGCTCGCCGCCGCGGCGGGCGTACTGGTGGCGGCGGCCTTCACCCTGCGCGTCATACAACTCTCGTTTTTCGGCCGGGTTGATGCCGCGCCGCCGCCGGTGGTCCACGCCGAGGCGGGCGGACATCCGGCGGCGACGGCCTACGCCCCGATCACGCTCGCGGAGAAATCCGGCGCGCTGCTGCTGCTGGCCGCAACGGTCTACGTGGGACTGCGGCCGGACGTCCTGCTCGCCTGGATCGAACCTGCGCTGCGCTCGCCGCTGTTCCAGGCGGCGCTGAAGGGAGGCACGCCATGATGGCCGATTACGCCGGACTTGTCCGCGCGCTGCTGCCCGAGCTGTCGCTGGTGCTCGGCGCCCTCGTCGTGCTCGGGTTCGACCTGGTCGCGGGGCGGCATCGCTCCCTGGCCGACCGGCTGCGGGCCTCCGTCTCGCTGGCCGCGCTCGCGATCCTCATGGCCGCGTATCAGACCGTCGGATCCGGCGTGTCCGGCAGCGCGTTCGGCGGCGTGCTGGCGCTGGACCCGCTGGCGCTGTTGACGCGCCTGGGCGTGCTGACGCTGGCGCTGCTGGCGATCACGATGGCGCCGGGCACGACGAACCAGAAGCATCCGGCCGAGTACGTCGCTGTGATGCTCTTCGCCACGACGGGATTCACGCTGATGGCGGCCGCCCGGCAGTTGCTGGTCGTGTTTCTCGCGATCGAACTCGCCAGCCTCTCGCTCTACCTCCTGGCGGGGTTCGACAAATCGCGTCCGGCCTCGGCCGAGGCCGCGCTGAAATATTTCCTGTTCGGCGGGATGTCGGCGGCATTTCTGCTCTTCGGGTTCAGCCTGATCTATGGCGTGACGGGAACGATCGACCTGCCGCGGATTGCCGCCGCCCTGCACGGCGGGGCCGGCGGTCCGCTGCTGTCCGTCGCGCTGGTGATGGTGATCGTCGCGTTCGGCTTCAAGTCGGCCGCGGCGCCGTTTCATCTGTGGGCGCCGGACGTGTACGAGGGCGCCCCGGCCACTTCGGCGGCGCTCATCGCGTCCGCGTCGAAGCTGGCGGCGGTCGCGGTGTTCACCCGGCTGCTCTGGCCCGGGCTCGGCGCCGCGGCCGGAACCCTGGACGGAACGCTGCAACATCCGGGCTGGCTGACGGCGCTCGCGATCGTCTCGGCGGCATCGCTCCTGCTCGGCAACATCGCGGCGCTGGCGCAAACCAACCTGCGGCGGCTGCTCGCGTACTCCGCCATCGCGCATGCCGGGGTGATCCTGCTCGGCGTGATGGTGACCGGCCACGCGGGCGTGGGACCGGTCTTCTATTATGCGGCGACCTACGGGATCGCGACGGTCGGCGCGTTCGGCGTCGTCGGCGTGATCGAGCGTTTCGGCGGCGGCTGCCAGAAGATCACCGATCTCGCAGGACTGTACCGGCGTTCGCCGGTGCTCGCCGGCTGCCTGCTCGTGTTCATTCTTTCGCTGGCGGGAATTCCGCCACTGGCTGGTTTCTTCGGGAAATTCGCCGTGTTCGCCGCCGCGTTGCAGGTGGGCGGAGTCGCGACGCCGTACGGCTGGCTGGCCCTGCTGGGCATCGCGCTCAGCGCCGTGGCGCTCTATTACTACCTGGTCGCGATCAAGCAGGCGGTCGTGGTGCCCCCTCCGGCCGGCGCAGCTCGGATCGACGTGCCCCTCGACGTTGCGTTCACGCTTCTGGTGGCTGCCGGGCTGCTCGTCGCGCTGGGACTGTTCCCCTCGGTCATCCTGCGGGTGTTCTGACGCACGGCATCCCGCGCAGAAATTGCGGGCCCCAGCCCCCCATGAGTCGAATTTTGGCCAAAATATGCGCAACGAAAAGGATTACCTGCGCGGCGTAAACCGCCTCCGAGCGGTAATGTCGAACCATGGCTACTCTGACGGACCGCAATCCGGATAACGTTCCAGGACGGTACTATGTCGATTCGAGCTGCATCGACTGCGACCAGTGCCGTGCGCTTGCGCCCGAGCTGTTTGCGCGGAATGCCGACACCGGGCTCGGCTATGTCCGTCGCCAGCCGGTGACTCAGGAGGAAATCGATCTCGCCGAGGAGGCGCTGACGGCGTGCGCCACCGAGTCGATTGGCAACGACGGCGCCTGAAAAAGCGGACACCCAAGCCTCCATCGTCTCGAGCTTTCTATGTTGCACGACCTGATTGTCGGAATGGCCGGATCGGGCGGGGATGGAATCATCTCCGCGGGCGAGTCGCTGATGGGAGCAGCGGCGCGCGAGGGTTACTACGCGATCCTGACGAAAAGCTTCGGCTCCCAGATTCGCGGTGGCGAGTCGTCGTGCCGGCTGCGCATCGCGACCGAGCCTCTGCTCAACAACGGCGGCGCGCTCACCGTCGCGGTCGCACTCAATTGGGAGGATTTTCTGCGCTTCGGCGGCGAGCTGCCGGTCGATGTGGGCACTCTCGTGATTTACGAGCAGAAGACCGGCGTCGAGCCAGGGGCGATCCCGCTTCAGGTGCAGCCGGCGCTGGCGCTCGCGGTGCCGATCGAGGACCTGGCGCGTAAAAGCGCCGGCACGCTGCAGGCGAAGAACAACGTCGTGCTCGGATTGCTGGCCGGCTGGTTTGGGCTCGGGCGCGAGGCGATCCTGGCCGGCATTCGCCAGAAGTTCGGCAAGAAGGGCGGCGACGTGCTGCAGGGAAACGAGCGGGCCTTCGCCGCCGGGCTGGCCTACGCGGACGAGCACCCCCTGGCCGGCGACCGGCGGCTGGCCCCGCCGCGGCCGAGCGACCGCAAGCGCCGTGTCACCGACGGCAACGAGCAATGTGCCGAGGCGGCCCTGTTTGCCGGCTGCAAGTTCTTCGGCGGCTACCCGATCACACCCGCGACCGAGATCATGCAGCACCTGCAGCGGGACATCTGGAAGCATGGCGGTTCCCTGTTGCAGGCGGAGGATGAGATTGCCGGCGTGGCGGCCGCGGTCGGTGCATCGTTCGCCGGGCGGAAGGCGATGACGGCCACCTCCGGGCCCGGCTTTTCGCTGAAAGCCGAGGTCCTCGGTCTGGCGAGCGGCGTGGAGCTGCCGCTGGTCTGCGTGAACGTCCAGCGCGGCGGCCCGTCCACCGGATTGCCCACCAAATCCGAGCAGTCGGACCTCTTTGCGGCGGCGTTCTCGGCCCACGGCGACTCCGTCCGGCCGATACTGGCGCCGATCAGCGTGGAGGACGTGTTCGGCGTGACCGTCGAGGCGTTCAACGTCGCCGAGGAATTTCAGACGCCGGTGATCGTCCTTTCCGATCAGGAGATCGCGCAGCGCAAGGACGTGATCGATCCGGTCGATACCTCGCATTTCAGGCTGGTGGAGCGGCTGCGGCCCTCCGCGACCGAGCTGGAAAACTACACCCGCTTCCGCTTCACGAAATCCGGCGTCAGCCCGATCAGCCATCCCGGGATGAAGGGCGGCAGCTATCTCGCCGCCGGCATCGAGCACAACGAACGCGGCGATCCGACGAGCAGCGGCGAGATGCACGACCGGATGAACGAGAAACGGCTCATGAAGCTGAATCCGCTCAAGAACCGGCGTGAGCTGTTTCTGCTCGAAGGGGATCTCGATGCGCCGATCGGATTGATCAGCTGGGGCAGCGTGGCCGGAGTCGTCCTCGAGGCGGTGCGGCTGGCTCGCGCCCAGGGCGTGGCGGTGAAACTGCTCGTGCCGAAGCTGCTCTATCCCGTCGCGGAGGAGGTCTACTCGGACTTTTTCGCCTCGCTCCGGCACTGCGCCGTGGTCGAGCAATCGCACCAGGGCCAGCTGTACCGGATCATCCGCATGTGGGCGGACGTCCCGGCGAAATTCACGTCGCTGGCGAAGAGCGGCGCCAATCCCTTCGCCCCGCGGGAAATCCTCGAAAAGATCGTCGCGATGGCCTCAGCCCCCGCCCGCCCGCCGGACCGGCTTTCGTCCCGCGACGCCGTTCCCACCCACCCTTCCGTCTAGCCCCGCTCCGCCTCGTCCCATGATCTCCTCCGCTACCGATTGTGGCTGCGCACCCGCGCCAGCCCTGACGGCGAAAGACTTTCGCAGCGAACTGAAACCGATCTGGTGTCCCGGTTGTGGCGACTTCGGCGTGGTCACCGCGCTGTACCGCGCGCTTGCCGGCATCGGCCGGTCGCCAGACGAAATCGCGTTCATCTCCGGCATCGGCTGCTCCAGTCGGATTCCTGGCTACACGACCGCCTACGGGTTCAACACCGTGCACGGTCGCGCGCTGCCTGTCGCCCAGGGAATCAAGATGGCCAATCCCGACCTGCTGGTCCTCGTGGCCGGCGGCGACGGTGACGGCTTCTCGATCGGCGGCGGCCACGTGCCGCACGCCATCCGCCGCAATCTCGACCTCACGTACATCGTGATGGACAATCACATCTACGGCCTGACCAAGGGCCAGTTGTCCCCGACCACGCCCCGCGGCTCCGTCACGCCCAGCAGCAGCCACGGCAGCCTGGAGGAGCCGGTGAATCCGCTCCTGTACGTGCTCGCGTATGGTGCGGGATTCGTCGCCCAGGGCGTGCCAGCCGACATGGATGGGCTGACCCGGATCATCGACGAGGCGATCCGGTATCCGGGTTTTGCGTTCGTCAACGTCCAGTCGCCCTGCATCACGTTCGGCAAGGCGGAGGATCAGCTGAAGCTGCAGAAGGCGAAGATGCGCCGGCTGTCCGACGAGGGACACGATCCTTCGGACCGGCTGCGCGCGATGGAACTGGCGCAGGAATACGGCACGTCGCTCTTCACGGGGGTGTTCTATCGCAATCCGAACCCGCCGCCGACGTACGACAGTCAAATTCGCGCCCGGCAGCAATCGCTGCAGGCGCCCAAGGTCCCCGCAGCGGCAGCAGCGACCGCCTGCGGCGCATAGGGCTGCCGTGCACAGCGTTTCCCGCCCGGTCCCGCGGCGGCGTTCCGGTCGTCCGGAACGCGGGCTGAACCACGCCGCCACCCGGCTCCCGGAGCCGCTTTTCCGTCGCAACCCGGCCGGACAAACCCCTGCATCGGAACCCACCGGTTGCGCCCGACTGCATCGCCTCGGCAGCGGCCGGAGCTCGCCCTGCCAGCCGCGCAAATTTTGTCGGACCCTCGGTCGTCATTCTGCGCGGCAAAAAACGAGCAGTGCATGCCAACGCCTGCGCGGCACCGCTTCTCCGGCGCTGTTAAGGTGGTCTCCCCAACGGCGTCGACCCCCTTCCCGGTCGGGTCCTCCTGCCGTGGTGTTTTCATGAACGATACCGCCTCAACCGACCTGATTTACCTTATCGCCTTCTGTGCGAGCGGGTTGGCTTTTGCCTTCGGTCCGTTCGTGGTCGTGTACTTCCTCGCGCCGCGGTGGACCCGCAACACGCTCAACAAGACCGGTCAGGCGATCGAATGCGGCATGGATCCGATCGGTGACGCGTGGATCCGGTACAGCGCCGTGTACTACCTGTATGCGCTCGTCTTCGTGGCCTTCGCCGTGGACGTGCTCTTTCTCATTCCGGTCGCGCTGGTCTACGGGCGGCATTTCGCGATCCGCGATTTCGTCGAGCTCACGATGTTCGTCGGGATTCTGTCCCTGGTGATCGTGTACGCCTGGAAGAAAGGGGTCTTCGTATGGAACCGCCGCTGAACGGCCCCGCCGCGCAGGTCACGCCCGAATGCTCGCAGATCGCGAAGTTCGCGATGCTGGACGACCTCCTCGCGCTCGGTCGCGCCAACTCGCTCTGGCCGCTGACGTTCGGGCTGGCGTGCTGCGCGATCGAGATGATGGCGGCCGGCATGGCCCGGTTCGACCTCTCGCGGTTCGGCGCCGAGGTGTTTCGCCCCTCGCCGCGGCAGGCCGACGTGATGATCGTGGCCGGCACGGTGAACCGGAAGATGGCTCCGGCCGTGAAGCTCCTCTACGACCAGATGCTCGAGCCGAAGTGGGTCATTGCCATGGGCAACTGCGCGCTTTCCGGCGGCCCGTTCAAGTACCCGGGCCAGTACGCCCTGATCGAGGGCGTCGATCAGCTCTTTCCCGTCGACGTCTACGTTCCCGGCTGCCCGCCGCGGCCCGAGGCGCTGATCGAGGGCATCCTGAAGCTCGAGGAAAAGATCACCGGCAAACGCCGTTTCCCGGTGGCGAAACTGAAAGAATGACCCCTTCCCTCGAGCGGCTCATCCGGGAGTTCACCCAGCTCATCGGTCCCGAAGCATTTGCCCGGGCCGCGGCCGCCGCGGCTGCGCAGGCCGCCGCGAAGCCTCCCGCACCGGTCGCCGTCAAGCCGGCGGCGGCGCCGGTCGCGCCAGCGACCGCGGCAACGCCCGTCCCACCGCCCGCCGCGCCCAAGCCGGCGCCGGCACCCGCCGCCCCTCCGCTGCCGCCCAGCCCGCTGCAGGCCACCAGCCATGCCGCGAAGGGCTACGACCTCGACGCCACCGTCGCGCCGGGACAGGTCGTCGAGGCCGCCGCGCTGCTCGACCGCGCCGGCTTTGCGTTGGATACGGTCACCGGCGTCGACTGGATCGCCCAAAACGAGATGGAGCTGGTCTACGACTACTTTCACCCGACGGAGCCGGTGCGGGTCGTCGTTCGGACGCGCGTGCCCCGCGCCACCCCCGAGCTGCCGACGATTTCCGCCGTGTTTCCCGGTGCCAACTGGCACGAGCGGGAGACCCACGATTTCTTCGGCATCCGGTTCACCGGGCACCCGAACCTGAAGCCGTTCCTGCTGCCGGAAGACGCCACGTTCCATCCGTTGCGAAAGGACTACGTCCCGTGATCGCACCCCAGGATTCCATTTCCGCCGCGCCGGATGCGCAGGGTCCGCAGGAGACGTTCGTCCTCAATCTCGGGCCGCAGCATCCCGCCGCCCACGGCGTGCTGCGCGTGCTCATGACGATGGACGGCGAGTGGATCCAGCGCGCCGAGCCTGTCATCGGCTACATCCACCGGATGCACGAGAAGATGGGCGAGAACCGGACGTGGGCGAAGTTCCTGCCGAACACCAGCCGCATCGATTACCTCTCGGCCATGCACTACACCCACGGCTTCGTGGGGGCCGTGGAGCGCGCCGCCAAGATCGAGGTGCCGGAGCGGGCCGAATACGCCCGGGTGATCACGTCCGAACTCAACCGCATCTCCAGCCACATGGTCTGGTGGGGCGCGCTGCTGCTCGACCTCGGCGGGTTCACCCCGATCCTGTACGCGTTCGACGACCGCGAGAAGATCCTCGACCTGCTCGAGGCGCTCTGCGGCGCGCGGCTGACGTACTGCTACTACCGGTTCGGCGGCCTCTACAACGACGTCGACGACGACTTTCTCCGGGGCTCGCGCGCCTTCGTGAAACACCTGCGGCCCCGGCTGCAGATGTACCGCGATCTCGTGACCGACAACATCATCCTCCGGCAGCGGCTGACCGACATCGGGACGATCAGCGCGGAGATGTGCCGCCGGTACGGGGCCACCGGACCGGTCATCCGCGGCGCCGGCGTCGCCTACGACGTCCGCCGCGCCGAGCCGTACTCCGTTTACCCGAAGCTGGACTTCAAGATCCCGACGTATCCGGAGTGCGACTCCATGGCGCGCTATCTCGTCCGGATGGACGAGATGGAGCAGAGCCTGCGGATCATCGAGCAGGCGCTCGACCTCATCCCGGCCGGCCCGTTCATGGCGGCAAAGGTTCCGCGCGTGCTGCGGCTGCCGCCCGGCGACACCTGCTACGCCGTCGAGGCGGCGCGCGGCCGGTTCATGGTGCGGATCGTCAGCGACGGCAAGGAGACGCCCTACCGGGTGAAGCTGCGCACGCCTTCCTTCGCCAACCTCAGCCTCTACGAGGAGGCGAGCCGGGGCATGATCCTCCCGGACGCCCTCGCGATGATGGGCAGCCTCGACCTGGTCATCCCCGACATCGACCGCTGACCGCCCGCCCCGATGACCTTCCTCTCGCTCGAGCCTCTCCGGATTCTGCTGTACGTCGTCGGCATCGTCGCATTCGTCGGGGCCAACGCCGCCTACCTCGTCCTCGCCGAGCGCAAGGGCGCCGGCCGGATCCAGCGCCGTCCCGGTCCGAACGAAGCCGGCTGGGCCGGCATTCTCCAGCCGCTGGCGGACGGGCTGAAGCTGATGGCCAAGCAGGTGCTGGTCCCGCCCGGGACGGATTCGCTGCTCTTCCGCCTCGCGCCGCTGATGGTCATGGCCCCGCCGCTGATGTGCCTGGTCACGATTCCGTTCGGCGAACACCTGGTGGCCCGCAACTTCAACCTCGGGCTCCTGCTCGTATTCTCGTTCGGCTCGATCAACGTGATGGCGCTCATGCTGGGCGGCTGGGCCTCGCGCAACAAATACGCGATCATCTCCTCCGCCCGCGTCGTCTCGCAGAACGTCGCCTACGAAATTCCCATGCTGCTCGTGGTCATCACGCTCCTGATGACGACCGGCACGATGGACCTGCAGGAAATCATCCGCCAGCAGGCGGGCGGATTCTGGCACTGGAATTTCTTCCATCTCGCGGTGAATCCGCTGATGCCGGTGACGTTCGTGATCTTTTTCATCTGCATGCTGGCGGAGACGAACCGCGCGCCGTTCGACATGGCCGAGGCGGAGAGCGAACTCGTCGCCGGCGCGTTCACCGAATACGGCGGCATGGGCTTCGGCGTGTTCTTCATGGCCGAGTACGCCAACATCGTCGTCGGGTGCTGCCTGGCGTCGGTCCTCTTCTTTGGCGGCTGGCAGAGCCCGATCGGCGTCCTGTCCGGTGGTGTCTGGGGCACGCTGTGGTTCCTGGCCAAGACCTACGCGCTGATCTTCACCGTGATCTGGGTGCGCTGGACGTTTCCCCGCACGCAATTCTACCGGCTGCTCAACCTGTCGTGGAAAATCCTCATTCCCATCTCGCTCTGCACGCTCCTGCTGACCGGCGCGATGATGAAGCTGCCGCTGCTGTGGCACCATCTGTCCGGATCGTGAACACCCCCGGCCAACACCACCCGACCTGCCGTGTCACCACCGGCCCACGATCCGGGGATGTAGGAGCCTGCTTGCACGCGATCGGGACAACGGCTGCGACCGCCGGGCATCGCCTGCGAGCAGGCTCCTACAACCGGATTCCCGCGTCCCGCCGGCCCTCTTTCCGTCGCCGGACTCCCGCCTGCCGCCCATGAGCCTCGCCACCGCCATTCGCGAAGTTCTTTCCGGTTTCAAAAGCCTGCTCGTCGGGATGCGCATCACCGCCCGCGAGGCCGGCAAGCCGATCATCACCGTCCAGTATCCGCACGAAACGCTGAAGATGCCCGCGCGCTTCCGCGGCCACATCCGCCTCGTGCTCGACCCGGAAACCGGCAAACCGCGCTGCACGGCCTGTTCGCTCTGCGCCAAGGCGTGCCCGAGCGGCTGCATCGTGGTCGACGGCCTGAAGCGCGAAGGCGACAAGAAGAAGTCGGTCTCGAAGTACGATCTCGATTTCACGACCTGCAGCCTGTGCGGCTCCTGCATCGAAATCTGCCCGAGCGACGCGATCGATTTTTCGAAGGACTACAACGTGGTGAGCCGGGACCGTGGCGACTTCGCGCACATTGACCTGTACGCGAGGCTCGAAGCCGAGGCGAAGGCCTGGGCGGCCACGCATCCGACTCCCCCACCTGCGCCGCCGGCCATGCCAGCGCCGGCGACGCCGGCGGCCGTCCCGCCGAATCCCCCCGCCGCATGAGCCCGTCGATCCCGTTTGCGTCCTGTCTCGTCGTCGCGATTTTCGCGCTCGCCGTCGGCGTGACGCTCGCCGGCGCGCTGATCGCCGTGCTCACCACCCGGCTGATCCGCGCGGTCTCTGGCCTGATGCTCTGCTGCGTCGGGCTGGCCGGGCTCTACTATTTCCTGAACAGCCCGTTCCTCGCGCTGATGGAGATCCTGATCTACGTCGGCGCGGTCTGCGTGACGATCGTGTTCGCGGTGATGCTCGCCGAACCCGACGAGCCCGCGGACGCAAGCCCGGGCCGTGCCCGGCTCTGGTCCGCGCTCATCGGGATCGTCAGCGCGCTGATCGGTCTCGCCCTGGCGCAGGTGGCTCTGCATGGCCCCTGGCCGGCGGCGGCCGCCGTTCCGCGGGGCGACGGCTCGGTGGCGGCGATCGGCATCGCGCTGCTCACGACCTACAGTTTTCCGTTCGAGGTCATTTCCCTCGTGCTCCTCGTCGCCATCCTCGGCGCGCTGGTGATCGCGCGCACCGGCCGCACCCGCCCCGCCGGCACCTCGCCGGCCCGGGACGAGTCCCCGGCGGGCTCCGGTCCGCCGGCTTCTGCCGCGGTGGTGCAGGAGGCCGGCGCCGGAAAATGATTCGCGCGATCGCCGCATGAACCCTCTTTCTCTGCACCAGTCCCCCGCCGTCTACCTCGTGGTCGCCGCGTTCCTGCTCGCCATCGGGCTGTTCGGGCTGCTCCGGCGCCGGACGCTGATCGGGATGCTGATCTCCGGCGAAATCATCTTCGCTGCCGCCGGATTGAATCTGATGACGGTGAACCGGTTCTTCGCCCCGAATCCGGCCGCCGGCCAGATCTTCGTGCTCTTCATCATGGGGCTCGCCGCCGCGGAGGTGGCGATCGCCCTGAGCATCATCATCGCCGTGTACCGCAATTACCGCTCCATCGCCACCGCGGAGCTTTCCGACCTGAAAGGCTGAAGCTTTCCGTGGAACCGATCTCCGATTTTCGACTCCTCCTCGCCGTCCTCGCGCCGCTCGTCGGCGCCGGCCTGGTCATGGCCACGGGAAGGAAACCCAACCTCCGGGAGACGATCTCCTTCATCGCGGCCATCACGACCTTCGGGCTCGTCGCCTCGCTGGTGCCCGCGATCCGCTCGGGCGGGCAGTTCCATTACACGGTGTTCGAGCTGCTGCCGGCCTCGGTCGCGCAGAACTTCACCGCTGCGCCGAACGCCGCCGCCCTGACGATCGCGCTGCGCGCCGACCCGCTCTCGATCATCTTCGCCCTCGTCGCCTCGTTCCTCTGGATCGCCGCGGTCTTCTATTCCGCAGGGTACATGCGCTCGCTGCACGAACACGAGCAGACGCGGTTCAGCGCGTGCTTCGCGCTCGCGATCTTCGGCGCGATCGGCTGCGCGTTCGCCGACAATCTGCTGACGCTCTACCTGTTCTACGAGATCGTCAGCATCTCGACCTATCCGCTCGTCGCCCATCACCAGGACGAGGAAGGCTACGAGGGAGGCCGGAAATACCTGACGTATCTCACGACCACGGCCAAGGCGCTCGTGCTGCCGGCGATGGTGCTGACGTTCGTGCTCTCCGGCACGCTCGACTTCGCCAGCAACGCCCACACCGGCATCCTGCCGGCTTCGGCGCACAGCGCGGTCGTGACGGTACTCTACATCTGCTTCCTGCTCGGGTTCGCGAAGAACGGCCTGATGCCGTTCCATCACTGGCTGCCCGGAGCGATGGTCGCGCCGACGCCCGTCAGCGCGCTGCTCCATGCCGTCGCGGTGGTGAAGGTCGGCGTGTTCGCCACCGTGCGCGTCATGCTCTACGTCTTCGGCGTCGACCGGATGCAGGCGCTGCACCTCGGGTTGCCGACGGCCTACTTCGTCTCGATCACGATCCTCGTGGCGTCGGTGATCGCGCTGAGCAAGGACAACCTCAAGGCCCGGCTCGCCTACTCCACGGTCAGCCAGCTGTCGTACATCATTCTCGGCGTGGCGCTGCTCACGCCCACCGGCGTCGCCGGCGGACTGTTCCACATCGCCGCGCATGCGTTCGCGAAGATCACCCTCTTCTTCTGCGCCGGGGCGATCTACGTCACCACGCACAAGAAGAACATCTCCGAGATGAGCGGACTGGGCCGCGCGATGCCGTGGACGTTCGGCGCGTTCGCGCTCGCCTCGCTCAGCATGATCGGCGTCCCGCCGGTCGGCGGGTTCACCTCGAAGCTTTACCTGCTCGTCGGAGCACTCGACGCCGGTTCGATCGGCATCCTCGTCGTGCTGATCGTCAGCACGCTGCTGAACGTCGCCTATTTCGCGCCCGTCGTCTACCAGGGCTTCTTCGGCCGGCCGGCCGCGGTCGCCGTCGCGACCGCCGGCGACAGCCACGGCGGGCCCACCGGCTCCGCGGCGCCCGTTCCCGGAGAGGCGCCGCTGGCGATGCTGATTCCGCTGTGCCTCACGGCGGTGATCTCGGTGCTGCTCGGGCTGTATCCCGACGTGTTCATGCACTTCGCCCAGGCGGTTCTGCCATGAGCCCGCACCGGTCCCGCTCCCCCACGATGAATGCACCGGCCCGAAACCGGCGCCATGCCGCGCCCGCTTTTGCCGGTCACGCCTTTGCTCCATGACTCTCCTTGGTCTGATTGAATTTCTGCGCGCGCGCCTGAAGAAGGTCGTCTACGCCTGCCTGGCCGGCCTGGCGCTGATCGCGCTGATCGACGTGTTCGTCGACAAGCACCACGCGCACACGCGAATCGAGCACCTGCCGGCGTTCTGGTCCGCGTTCGGCTTCGTCGCCTGCGTCCTGATCGTCATCCTGTCGAAGGCCTTCGGCCACGCCGGGATCATGACCCGCGAGGATTACTACGATGAGTGAGCTCTGGGTGCATCCTTCGCTGATCCTGATCGCCGGCGCCCTGCTGCTGCCGCTGGTGCCCGCGCGGCTGAAGCGCGGCTGGATCCTGCTCGTCCCCGCCCTGACGTTCGCCCGGATCCTGATGCTCGGGACCGGCACGTTCGGCGAGGTGCACTTCCTCCAGTTCTCGCTCGTCTTCGGCCGGGTCGACCGGCTGAGCCACGTGTTCGGCTACATCATGGGCCTGATGGCGATCATCGGCTCGCTGTTCGGACTGCACGTGAAGCGCGACGTCGAGCACATCGCCGCGTGGAGCTACGTGGCCGGTTCCCTCGGCGCCATCTTCGCGGGCGACCTCCTCACCCTGTTTCTGTTCTGGGAGCTGATGGCGTTCTCGTCGGTGTTCCTCATCTGGTTCCGCGGACGCGAGCAATCGCTCGCCACCGGCTACCGCTACCTGCTCGTACACGTCGCGGGTGGCGTCGCGCTGCTCGCGGGCATCATCCTGCACTATCATGCCACCGGTGGAAACCTGGCGTTCACGCTCTTCGACGTGCACCACCTCGGCCTGGCGGGCGGGCTGATCCTGACCGGCTTCCTGCTCAACGCCGCGGTGCCGCCGTTGCATGCGTGGCTGCCGGACGCCTACGGCGAGGCGACGTTCAACGGTTCCGTGTTCCTGTGCGCGTTCACGACCAAGACGGCCGTCTACGCCCTCATCCGCGGCTTCGCCGGGACCGAGATCCTGATCGCGCTCGGCGTGATCATGGCGCTGTACGGCGTGGTCTACGCGGTGCTGGAGAACGACTGCCGCCGGCTGCTGGCGTACCACATCATCAGCCAGGTCGGGTACATGGTCGCCGGCGTCGGACTCGGGACCGAGCTCGCGATCAACGGCGCGGTCGCCCACGCGTTCGCCCACATCCTCTACAAGGGCCTGCTCTTCATGGGCTGCGGTTCCGTGCTGCACATGACCGGCCGGAGCAAGTTCACCGAGCTCGGCGGGCTGTATCGGAAGATGCCGTGGACGTTTCTCTTCACGCTGATCGGCGGGCTTTCGATCTCGGCTTTCCCGCTGTTCAGCGGATTCGTCAGCAAGTCGATGATCATCCAGGCGGGCTTCGAGGACCACAAGCTCTGGGTCGGTTTCCTCCTCCTGCTCGCCTCCGCCGGCACGTTCCTCCACACCGGCCTGAAGGTGCCGTATTTCATCTGGTTTGGGAAGAACCACTGCTCGACGGAAACCTGGCAGCGGGCCGCCGAGCCGCCGTGGAACATGATGGCCGCCATGGCCGTGACGGCGGCGCTCTGCATCTTCATCGGCTGCTACACGCCGTACCTGTATCGGATGCTCCCGTACCCGGTCGAGTTCCAGCCCTACACGGCCTACCACGTTTCCGAGACGCTGCAGATTCTGCTCTTCACCGGGCTGGGCTTCTTCCTCCTGCTGAAGAAGCTCGAGCCCGAGGCGAAGATCAGTCTCGACCTCGACTGGCCGTATCGGATGGGCGGACGCATGTTCCTCTGGTTTTCGCGCAAGCCCGTCCAGACCGTGGACAACGCCGTCGGCGAAGTCTACCGCACCGGCGGACTGGTGCCGCTCATGCGCTCCGCGAATCTGGTCAACCGGTTCGACAACCGGGTGATCGATGGCGCGGTCGACGGTCTGGCGGCTGCGGTCCGCACGCTCGGCGCCCGGCTGCGGAAGGCGCAGCGCGGCGCGCTGCAGGAAAATCTCGCGCTCACCGTCGCCGCCGCGGTGGTCGTGGTGGCGCTGGTCGCCTACGTCTTCTGATGCGCCCGTCCGCTCCAACTGGTCGGGACCGCTCTCCGAGCCGTCCGCAAGTCAAAGATGGCGAAACTCCAGACGCCGGTCGGAGACCGGCGCCACCGCGCGCCTTCGCCCAATGACTGCTTCCGCCTCCAACGGTTTTCCCTTCCTCAGCGTGCTGATCTTCAGCCCGCTGGCCGCGGTCGCCGTCCTTCTGCTGCTGCGCAGCGAGCGACTGCAGCGCTGGTGGACGCTCGTCTTCACGACCGGCGCCGCGCTGCTCTCGCTCGCGCTGTACCCGCGGTTCAACGCCGGCACCCATGCGTTCCAGTTCGTGGAGCATGCCGCCTGGATCCCGGCGCTGAAGATCGACTACACCCTCGGCGTCGACGGCATCAGCATCCTGATGGTCTGGCTGACAACGCTGATCGCGCCGCTTTGCGTCCTGGCGTCGTGGTCCTACATCAAGACCCGGGTGCAGGAGTTCATGATCGCGCTGCTGGTGATGGAGACGACGATGATCGGAGTCTTCTGCGCGCTCGATACGATCCTGTTCTTCGTCTTCTGGGAGGCGATGCTGATCCCGATGGCGCTGATGATCGGCGTCTGGGGCGGCCCGCGGCGGGTGTACGCCTCGCTCAAGTTCTTCATCTACACGATGGCCGGGTCGGTGTTCCTGCTCGTCGCGCTGATCGCGCTGCGGCTGCAGACCGGCACGTTCAGCCTGCCGGACACCATGGGGCACCCGTTCTCGGCCGGGTTTCAGATGTGGGTGTTCGCCGCGTTCTTCATTTCCTTCGCGATCAAGGTGCCGATGTTTCCGTTTCACACGTGGCTGCCCGCGGCGCACGTCGAGGCGCCGACCGCCGGCAGCGTGCTCCTCGCCAGCGTGCTGTTGAAGATGGGCGCGTACGGCTTCCTGCGGTTCGCACTGCCGATCACTCCGCTGGCGGTGCACGCCTTCGCCCCCGCGATCATGTGGCTGTCGGTCGTGGCGATCCTGTACGGCGGTTTCGCCGCACTCGCGCAGACGGACCTGAAAAAACTCGTCGCCTACTCGAGCGTCAGCCACATGGGTTTTGCGACGCTCGGGATCTTCGCGCTGAACGCCGCCGGGGCCGAGGGCGCCACCCTCGTGATGGTGAATCACGGCATCACGACCGGCGGTCTCTTCATGGTCGTCGGCGTCATCTACGAGCGGCTCCACTCGCGCGACCTGGCGGCCGCGGCCGGGATCGGCCGGAAGATGCCGGTGTTCGCCTTCTGCTACGGCCTCTTCTGCCTCTCGTCGCTGGCGTTTCCCGGCACGAACAGCTTCATCGGCGAATTCCTCGTGCTGGCGGGGGGCTTCAGCGTCTCGAAGCTCCTGGTCGTCTGCGCGGTCCCGGGCATCGTCGCCGCGGCCGCGTACAACCTGCGCATGCTCCAGAAACTCGCCTGGGGCGGCACGCACAATCCGCCGCACGCCGGGCTGACCGACCTGAATTTCCGCGAGGTGGCGATGTTCGCCCCGCTGGTCGTGTTTGTCTTCTGGATCGGCCTCCACCCGGCCCCCTTCGTTCACATCATGCATGCGAGCGTGCTGCATCTGCTGGAGCAGGTGACGCCCGCCGCCGGCCAACTCGCCGCGCTGCCGTGAAACCGTCCTTCCCTCAGACTGCCGCCGGCCCGGCCCGGCGTGGTCACCGCGGCACTCCCCCATCCACGCGACGAGGGCGTCGCGTCTCCATCCCGGCTCCCCGTTCCACGCGACGAGGGCGTCGCGTCTCCATCCGGGCCGCACTCCGCCGGCCGCCCTCCGCAACTCTGCAGGAGCAATTTTCATGACCGCTTTCGCCGCCTTTCTGCCCGAGCTGGTTCTCCTCGCCGGCGCGCTCGTCCTCTTCTTCGTGACGCTCGGCCGCGCGAACGTCGCGCTGGCCCGCACCGTGTGCATCGCGACCGCCGCCGGCGTGTTCGTCTCCGCCCTGGCCACGCTGCATCAGAGCGTCGTGCTCTTCGACGGCGCCTACCGGGTCGACGCGTTCTCGCAGCTGCTGAAGACCGTCATCGCCTTCGGCTTCGTCTGCGTCGCCGTGCTCAGCGGCCGGCTGCGGGACATCCGCGAGGAGGCCCGGCCCGAGTACTTCCTGTTCCTCACGCTCAGCCTGACCGGGCTGATCATGCTCGTGAGCTGCCTCGACGTGATCGCGCTGGTCGTGACGCTCGAACTCTCCTCGTTCCCGCTCTACCTGCTGGTCGCGATGCGCCGCGAACGCGAGGGCCAGAAGGCGCAGATGGAGTCGGCGATCAAGTACATCATGTTCGGGGTCGCCGCCAACGGCGTGATGCTGTTCGGCCTCGGCTATCTTTACGGGCTCACGGGGTCGACGTCGCTGCCGGTGATGCTGCAAAAGCTCCCGCCGGTGCTCGGTTCGCCCCTGGCGATCGTGGGCCTCGCGCTCACCCTGTCCGGCTTCCTCTACAAGCTGGCCGTGTTCCCGTTCCATTTCTGGACCCCCGACGTGTATCAGGGCGCCGCCAACGAAACGTCGAGCCTGGTCGCCTCGCTGCCGAAGATCGGCGCGGTCGCGGTGCTGGTGCGCTTCGTTTCGCTCGCCTCGCCGGGGCACGACACGCTTGCCACCCTCCTCACCTGCCTCGCCGTCGGCTCGATGGTCTACGGCAACCTGGTCGCGATGGTGCAGACCGACCTGAAGCGACTGCTCGGCTTTTCGGGCATCGCGCACGCCGGCTACGCCCTGGTCGGTTTCGTCGCCCTGGACACGTTCGGTTTCGCCGCCGCGCTTTACTACATCATCGGCTACATGGTCATGGTCCTGGCCTGCTTCGTCGTGATCTGCGCGGTCTCGCGCGACGGCGCCAATGTCGAGATGAGCGAGCTGGCCGGCCTGCACCGGCGCTCGCCGCTGCTGGCGGTCACGCTGCTGGTGGGCGTTTTCGCGCTCGCCGGGGTGCCGCCGTTCGTCGGCTTCATCGGCAAGCTCAACGTGCTCACCGCCGCATGGTCCCGCGGCCACACGACCCTGGTTCTGATCACGGTGATCAATTCCGCGGTCGCCATCTACTATTACCTGAAGATCGTCCGCGAGGCGTTCTTCAGCGAGCACGAGCCGGTCAGCGGCCGGATCGTGCTGAGTCCGTCGATTGCCGCCGTCTGCGTGCTGCTCGTGGTCGCCATCACCGCGCTCGGCGTCGCGCCGGCCCACGTGATCGACGCGATCACCCGTTCGCTGGCCGCCATCGCCCCCGCCGCGCTTCCCTGAACGCCCGCGGCGCAGCTCGCCGCCGCCGGTCACAGACCGGCGCCACTTGACGGTCCGCGCCGCAAAAAAGCGCTAAACACTGGCCGATCGCGGTTCCGGCTGGCCACCCCACGGACGGACGGCCACGGTTGGGCCATGTCTCTGCTTCCCCTCGCGGCGGCACAGCCGGTGCTCGAAAAACTCGAACGCATCCCCCCGGCAGTCTGGCTGAAGCTCGGAATCGCGGTCCTGGCGATCGTTTTGGCGGTGGTGGCTCTCCGCAAGCTGGCGCAGATGAACAAGGTCGTGCTCGCGGTCATCGTGCTGATCATCGTCTCGACCATCGGTTTCAACTGGATCTACCAGCGCAACGAACCGAAGTGGGCCACGCCGGTGGTGGAGAAGCTCGCCGGCTTCTTTCCGGCCAAGGGCGCGTACAGCGTCAAGCAGCAGACCCAGCCCAGGCCCTGACCAGGCCGAGCCGGGGATCCTGCTTCGCCGAGTGCGCCTGCACCAGGCTTCCGACCTCCGCCACGAGCCCGTCGCTGCGACCGAGCTCCCGGGTGGGCCGAACCGGCGGCTGGCGCGAATCCTGGGCCGACGCCGAGATCGTCATCGCGGCGGGCGACCACTGGCGGCCGCCCGTGGCGACGGAGCGGAGGAAAGAATCGGGCTGGGCCCAACGCCTTCGCGGTTGAAGCGCGACCGCCCAGCGTCCCACTCGTCACGCAGCGGCGCCCCGCGCTTCGGGGCTACAGCCAGCGTCGCACGCGGGCCCGGTAGTCGAGGTACGCCCCGCCGAACCGGCGCTCGAGATAGCGTTCCTCGCGGCGGATCGCGAAAAAGTGCAGGAGGAGAAGCACGACCGGCAGCAGCAGGAACGGCCACGCGAGTCCGAACCAGAGTAAGCGTCCGGCGGGCGACCTCGTAGTCGGACGATGAAGGTTCGAGTAATCTGTCGTGATGACGACGATCACGACGGAGGTGGTGGAGACGAAGCGCGATCGGCAGGGCCGGCGAATCACGCCGGCAGCACGGCGGGCGGAGTTGGTGGCGGGATACCGCTCGAGTGGCCTGACGATGGAGCAGTTCGCCCGGCGAGAAGGGATCAACCGATTGACGCTCGCGAAGTGGTCGTATTTGGAGAGCCGGAAACGTTCGGCGAGTCCGGTGCGGTTTGCGGAGGTGCGGCCGGGACTGCCCGCGGAGCCGCGCTGGGGGTTTGAACTGACGCTGCCGAACGGGTGGATGGTGCGGGCGGCGGACGCCGCGTCGCTGGCCCAGTTGCTCAGCGTGGTGCGCAGCTGATCAACCGATGCTGACGTTCGCCGCGGGACAGCGGATCTATCTGGCGGTCGAGCCGGTGGACATGCGCAAGCAGTTTAACGGGCTGTGGGCGCTGGCCGCGGAAAAACTGCGGGAAGATCCATTTAGCGGAGCGCTGTTTGTGTTCACCAACAAGGATCGGGATCGACTGAAAATCCTGTTCTGGGATGGTTCGGGCGTGTGGGTGCTGGCGAAGCGACTGGAGAAGGGCCGGTTCAGTTGGCCAGCGGCGAGCGGGCCGACGAAGATCGACCTGGAGCCGACGGCGCTGACGATGCTGCTGTCCGGGATCGACCTCAAAGACGGGTGCAAAAAAGCGTGGTATGCGCGATAATTAGCTGGACAACAAATAGTTACAACTTCTTGATAGGTAAGTGATTCCGCCAGAAGAAGCCGTCAAACTCCTGCCCGAGGTGATGGCAGAGCTGGCGGCATTGAAGGCGGAGAATGCCTGGCTGAAGCGGCAGCTGTTTGGGCCGGGCAAAAGCGAGAAGCTCGACCGGTTGCAGACGAGCTTGCCGCTGGGCGAAGCGGCGCCGCAGCCGGTGACGCCCAAGGTCGAGACAATCACCTATCAGCGGGTCGCGGCGCCGAAGGAGAAGCGGCCCGTGCCGGCGGAGGTGTTCAAGGATGTGCCGGTGAAGGAGACGATCGTGATCGAGCCGGACGAGGTGAAGGCCGATCCGGCGGCGTTCGAACGCATCGGCGAGGAACGCACCTTCGAGATCGATATTATCGGACCGCAGATTTTTAAGCGCGAGATCGTGCGGCCGAAGTACCGGCAAAAGACCGATCGGCAACGACCGCCCTTGGTGGCGCCAGCGCTGGAGCGAGCGGTTGCCGGCGGCTACGCTTCGGCGGGATTGCTGGCGTGGATCGCGCTGAACAAATACGTCGACCACCAACCGCTGTACCGACTCGAGCAGCAGTCGGCGCGCTGGGGCGCCAAAATCCCGCGGCAGACGATGGCCGACTGGATCCGGATCACGGCCGAGTGGCTCGAACCGGTGTACCGGCAGATGCTCAAGCGACTCTTGAGCGGCCGCTATCTCCAGGCCGATGAAACGCCGATCCGCTGCAACGACCCGGATGAGCAACGCGGCGGCACAACGGAGGGGATGGCTGTGGGTGATCAGCCGGCCCGGCGAAGACGTGGTCTTCGACTGGCGGCTGTCGCGCCGACATGGCGAACTGACGTCGCTGATCGACGGTTACCGGGGCATCCTCCAGTCCGATGGCTACGGCGCCTACGAGGCTTACGCCCGCGACCATCCCGAAGTGACCTGGGTGGGCTGTTGGGCGCACGCGCGACGAAAGTTTTTTGAGGCTGAACGCGAATCGCCGAAAGCCGTACGGTTGATCCTGCTGATCATCGGCTGGCTGTATAAATGCGAGGCCGACTGGGATGAACAGCAACTGAGCGACTCGGACCGCCGGCGGTACCGGCTGAAGCTTTATCCCCGCCGACTCTACTGGTTGAAGAAACTGGCGACGGGCATCCGCGAGCGCATGCCGCCGAAGTCGGGCTTGGCCAAAGCCTGCGACTACCTGCTGCACTACTGGGCGCCCCTGACGGCGCACCTCGAGCACGGGGAAACACGGCTGGACAACAACCTCGTCGAAAATGCGATCCGGCCTTCGGCGATCGGGAAAAAGAATTGGTTGTTTATCGGCCACCCCAACGCGGGGCAGCGCTCCGCGATCATCTACTCGATCGTCGTCTCCTGCCAGCGGCACGGGAAGGATCCGTTCGCGTACCTGCGCGACGTCCTCTCCCGGTTGCCTCAGATGACCAACCAGGACAAAATGGATCCGCTCACGCCGGCGAACTGGAAGCCAGCATAGGGCTCCGCGGCTGAGCTTAATGGGCACCATTGCGACTGCTCGCATGGCCCCATCGTGACGTCTCAATCGGCCCCATCAAGAATCCGGCCCAAGGCACCCGGCCGGACGCTTACGAACCAGAGCGTGGCCGCGAGATATCCGAACACCAATCCGAGGTACATCGGGTTTCGCGTGATCCGATAGACGCCGGTGGTCACCAGCGCGCTCGTCGGTCGGATCGGCAGGACCGAAGTGCGCGACCGCCGGAAAAGGCCGAACGCGGTCAGGTCGAACCCCAGCCACACCGCCGCGCAGGCGAGCGCGATGATCCGGGCCGGCCATGCCGGATACGTGAAGAGCGGAAAGAGATGATCCAGCCAGGCACCGAATGCGACGCCCCCCGCGAAAAGCAGCGGCGGCGGGAATCGGACGGCGGCATTGTCGGCTTTCACAGGCGAAGGCATGAGACCGGGTTCGCCCCAGGACACACAACGGTGAAGCAGTTGCAGGCCGAGCTGTTCGCCCGACCTGTCCGCCGTGCCGGCGCCATCGGGCGTGATTCCATGATCAGCCGACGGAAACTCCCGTTCGCCCAAACGCCAGTCTTCAGGCCCGATCGCCGGGATCCGCGGGAGGGGATTGCGATCCAAGACGATGGTGCCAACGGCCATGGGGTCGTCAGATCGAAGCGACCACTGTCACGGACGGTTCGCCCGATGCAGGACGGGCTCGCGGAGGGCGCACCGGAGCACTTACGCTGGCGGAGAAGATGAAACGCATGCTCGTCCTGCTGGCGATGGCGTGGGCTGGCGTCGCGGTCGCCTCCGAAGAGCCGGCGCCAGCACCCGGCGGATGGCGGACCTCGCAACTCGTCGTGGGCGGGCTGAGGCATTCCGACATCGCGCTGATGCCCGAGGGCACGCCGGACGACCTCGCGCTGTTCGCTCCGCTGCATCCGACGGTGGTCGCCTGGGGGGAGGACGCGCTGCCGGTGCTGGACGGCGGCACGCAGGCGCAGGACGCCTGGAAGCGCAAGGACGAGGCGTACCGTGAACTCGGCGTCCGGCTGCTCGCCACGAATGTCTGGATGCTCACCGCGACGGAGCACTACCTGTACGGTCACCCGGAATACCTCACGGCCTGCTGCGTCGATCTCTGGGGCGCCAGGATCCTGCCCCGCTGGCTGGCGGACGCGGACTATCGGGGAGTCAAGCCGTGGTGGGGTTGCACGAACAACCCGCGTTTTGTCGAGCACCTCCGGGCGCGGATGCGGGCGGGGCTCGCGGCCGGAGCGACGATGGTGCACCTCGACGATCACGCCGGCACGGCGGCGTGTGCAGCGCATGCCGGCGGCTGTTTCTGCGAGTATTGCCTGCGCGGATTCCGCGCCTGGCTGCCGCGCCACGTGAGTCGGGAGGAGCTGGCGGCGGCGGCCATCGGCGATCCGGCGGAATTCGACTACCGCGCCTTCCTCCGGCGGCGCGGCTACGCCGATCGCGCCGCCTTCATCACGGCGGCAGCGCAGGGCTCGGTGCCGCTCTGGCCGTGGTTTCTGGCGTACCAGCGCACCGCGGCCCGGGAAGTGATCGCGCGGATGCGGGCGGAGGCGGAAACGATCGCCGGCCGGCCGGTGGCGTTCGGCGTCAACGCCTACAACCTGCTGCCGAACCAGCTCTTCGACGCCGGCGAAGCGGACTACTTTGCCAACGAGGTGGAGCACTTCGACCACGAGGACCTGGTCCCGCCGCTGGTGTACCGGCTCGCAGAGGCGCTCGGCCGGCCTGCGTTCGCGACCGGGACCGGCGAGGACTGGATCGCGTACCGCCGCGCCAAGGCGACCGTGCGTGTCCGCGGCTGGGTGGCGGAAGCCTACGCCTTCGGCGGATATTTCATGTATTCGTGGAAGAAATGGGGCTTCTCGGAGGCGACCGGCACGCAGTGGACGGAGGTGGATCCGGAAGTGTTCCGGCCGATGTGCGCATTCGTGAGCGGGCACCGCGACCTGTTCGACGGGTTCGAAAACGCGGCGGCGGTCGGGCTGCTCTACGACAACGCCTCGGCCAACCGGTCGCACTGGCAGGTGCGCGACGCCTCGCGGGCGCTGCTCGATGCGGGCGTGCCGTACGGGATCGTGGCGGCTGGAGACGAGCTGCTCGACCGACCGCTCACGGCGGAGGCCCTGAACCGGTACCGGACGATCGTCGTGCCGGCGGACGTGATCCGAACGGAGGCGACGAGCCGGATGCTGGCGGGCTGGGAAGCGCGCGGCGGGAGGATCGTCGCATGGAAGCCGAACGGATCCCCGAGCCCGGACCTGCCGGGGCGGATTGGCGTGCAGACGGCAGGCCGGGTGTGGGTGTTGCCGCGCGTTCGCACCGGCGCCGCAGGGCAGGAACCAACGATGGTCCTCCAGGTGCTGAATCGCGACTATCTTGCCGCCAGCGACGCGTATATCGAGAAGACCCGGGTGCGGATCACAGTGGATGTTGCCAACCTCGGCGGTCCCGCGTCGGTGCGGAGCGCATGGTACTTTCGGCCCGAGGCTCCGGCGCAGGAATTGCGCGTCACCGCGTCGCCCGACGGCACGGTCACGCTCGAGGTGCCGGATCTGCAGGTGTGGGGCGTGATCGAATTGCGCTGAGGAGAGGCGGGGTGATGAACGGCCCCGCGGCTTAAAGAGGGTTTCCGCTTTGAGTCCGCCGGGGTTTCGCGCATCTGTGTGCCGCGCATTTTCCCGTTTCGTGAATCCCCCGCCGAAGCCCAGCGTTTCGGACCATTCACCCCTTTCCATGAGCACCTCCGCCATCGGCAAATCCAGCGTTGCCCAACCGACTTCCGGCCCGCGGCCCAAGCCGAAGTATCCGGGCATCCGCGTGACCTGCAACGGCAACCAGCTCGTCACGCAGTACGTCGAGACGCGCATCACCGAGGGCGGCGTGTTCTATCCGATCACTCCCTCGACCGAGGGGGGCGAGATCTACCAGCAGTCCTACGCCACCGGTGAGCTCAACGTCTGGGGCGCGCAGAAGATCGCTGCCGAAGCGGAGGGCGAGCACGCCGCGCAGGGCGGGGCCACGGCCTTCGCCGTCACCGGCCGCCGCACGGTGAATTTCACCTCGGGCCAGGGGATCGTCTACGCGATGGAGCAGTACTACCATGCGCCGGGAAAGCTCTCGACGATGGTGCTCGAGGTCGGCGCCCGCGCGCTGACCAAGCACGCCTTGAACGTGCATTGCGGGCACGACGACTTCTACGCCGCGCTCGACACCGGCTGGATCATGCTGATGGCCAAGGACGCCCAGCAGGCGGCCGACCAGGCGGTCATCCTGCGCCGGGTCGCCGAGCTCGGGCTCAATCCCGCGATGAACATCCAGGACGGGATGCTCACCACCCACTCCGAGCGGATGTACGTCGCGCCGGAGGCGGAGCTCCTGCGCGAATTTCTCGGCGCGCCGGACGACCAGATCGACTGCCCCACCCCGGCGCAGCGCGAGTTGTTCGGGCCGCGCCGCCGGCGCGTGCCGCAAATGATGGACCTGAAGAATCCGGTGCTGCTCGGTCCGGTGCAGAACCAGGAGCATCACATGAACGGCGTGGTCGCACGCCGGAACAATTTCAACGAACCGATCCTCGGGCTGCTCGCCGACGCCTATGCCGAGTTCGGTCGGCTCACCGGCCGCACCTACGAATTCCTCACGTCGTACCGAACCGACGGCGCGGATACCGTCTTCGTGTCGCTCGGCTGCGCCGCCGAGAACATCGACGCGGCGTGCGACTACCTGCGCGAGCAGCGCAACGCGAAGGTCGGCTCGATTCACCTCAACGTCCTCCGCCCATTCCCCGAGGCCGCGGTCATCGAGGCGCTGCGCGGCCGGAAGAACGTGATCGTGCTCGAGCGCACCGACGAGGGGCTGGCGGGCGACAATCCGCTGGCCCGCGACATCCGGGTCGCGCTGGGGAAGGCGAACGAAGCGGCCCGGTTCGCCGCGACCGAAGCGCCGGGCTCCGAGGGCCGGCGCGACGGCGATCACCCGTCGGGCAACGGCGTCGCCGATGGCACGAAGTCCGGCCGCGCCGGCGGGTTGCCGGCGCTCGCGCCGGCCGAGACGCCGAGACTTTTCCGCGGAGCGTACGGGATCGGCTCGCGCGATTTCCGGCCTGAGCACACCCTCGGCGCCTATGAATTCGCCACCGGCGCCACGCGCCGGCAGGACGGCCGCGGCGCCGTCGACGGCGAGACGTTCTTCGTGCTCGGCGTGCAGCACCCGTACGCCGTGATCAGCCGGGACACGCCGTCGCTGCTGCCCGACCATGCGATCGCGGTCCGCTTCCACTCGATCGGCGGCTGGGGAATGATCACGACCGGCAAGAATCTCGGGTCGATCATCGGCGAATTCGGGAAGTTCATCTCCGAGCGCGACCCCGCGTACGACGAGCAGGGCCATCTCGTCGAGAAGATCAACGTCATGGCCAACCCGAAGTACGGCTCCGAAAAGAAGGGCGCGCCGACGAACTATTACCTCACCGTCGCGCCGGAGCCGATCAAGGTGAACTGCGAGCTGAACCACGTCGACGTGGTGCTCTGCTGCGACCCGAAGGCGTTCACCCACGCGAACCCGCTCGAGGGCCTGAAGAAGGGCGGCTCGCTGGTCTGGGAGTCGAGCGACACGCCGGAGACCGCGTGGCAGCGAATTCCCGCGAAGCACCGGCAGTTCGTCCAGGAAAACGCGATCCGCGTGTTCATCCTTCCGGGATTCGAGATCGCCCGCGCGGCGACGAACCAGACCGAGCTGCAGCTCCGGATGCAGGGAAACTCGTTCCTCGGCGCGTTCTTTCGGGTCTCCCCGTTTCTGCGGACCTTCGGGATCGACGAGGGGCAATTCCAGCGGGTCGTCCGCAAGCAGTACGAAAAGAAGTTCGGCCGGTTCGGCGCCGCCGTCGTCGAATCGAACATGACGGTGATGACCGAGGGGTTTTCGCGCGTGCAGGAAATCCGGTACGGGCAGGCTGACGACGCCGACCGGTCCTCGATGCGCAATCCGCCGCTGGCGCCCCTGGGCGACCACCGGTTCCCGCCCACCGCCGGGTGCGGCTCGATCGGCTGCGGCAGCGTGCCGGCGCCCGCCGCCCAGCCGGCGCGCGCGCCGCTGCTGAGCCTGGCGAAGTTCGACCGCGAGTACCGCAGCGGGCTCGGTTATCACCAGCCGTCCGGCGCGCTCGCGTCGGTCGGGCTGATGGGTGCCGGCACCGGCGCGACGCAGTCGAAGTACGGCGCCCGCCGCGAGACGCCGGTCTACATCGCGGAGAACTGCACCCAGTGCATGGAGTGCATCACCGCCTGCCCGGACACCGCCCTGCCCAACATGGCGCAGGACATCGGCACCATCCTGAAGACGGCGGTGAACAACTACGTCTCGGATCGCGCGGAGCGGCTGAAATTCGGCGCCGAGCTGCCGGGACTCGAGCAGCGCGCCCGGGCCAGGATGAACGCTGCGGTCAAAGCGCGCGCCAAAGTCCCGTTCAAGGACATCGTTCGCGACGAGGTGGGCGCGCTCGCCGGCGTGGCGGCAGCGGCGCGGGCGGAGTTCATCGCCATCATCGACCTCCTCCCGCTCTCCTACGGCAACGTGCCGGCGATCTTCCGTTCGCTCGAGGCGAAGACGCCGGGCGCCGGCGGGCTGTTCTCCATCTTCGTGTCCGACCTGTGCAAGGGCTGCGGCGAGTGCGTGCAGGTGTGCGGCGACCACGATGCGCTGCGGATGACGCGCGAAACCGAGGAACTCAACGCGGCCCACACCACCGCGCAGGTTTTCTCCCGGCTGCTGCCCGACACCCCGCAGAAGTTCCTCGGGCTCTACAACGACGACGATGCCGCCGCCTCCCGCGAGGCCGCCTTGCGCAATCACCTGATGGTCCGCCGCAACTACGAGGCGCTCGTCTCGGGCGACGGCGCCTGCGCCGGTTGCGGCGAGAAGAGCATCCTGCGCTCGGTGGCGAGCGTGACCGAGGCGTACATGCGGCCGATCTACCACCGGAAGGCCGCGCGACTCCGCGCCAAGGCGGACCGGCTGGAAAAAGAGGGCGCGGACCGGCTGGCGGCGCTGCGGGAACGCAGCCCCGAAGAATACGAGCTCTTCCGGAAGACCTTCGCCCACGCGATCGTCGGACTCGGCGGCGAGAACGACGAAGACACCGCCCGGCGCATCGCCGGCTACGAGGCGAGACACGGCGTGATCACCGACGCGCAGGTGATCGGCGGCCTGGCGGCCGTGCTGCGGCAGGACGCGTTCAACCACCAGGAGCTGCAATCGGTCGACGGCCGCCGCGCCAACGGGATGTCGGTGATGATGATGGGCGCGAGCACGGGCTGCAACACGGTGTACGGCTCGACGCCGCCCGTCGAATCCGCATCCGTACCCGTGGATGAATTCGCTCTTCCAGGACGGCGCGACGATCTCCTGGCTGATGGCGGAGTCGGTCATCCTCGGCCATGCCGCGCCGCTCGGTCGTGCCCGAGCGTCTCAGCCGACGCGCTGCTCGACCGGACGGGGAACGTCGCGAGCGCCGGCGAGTATTTCACCCTGACGCACCTCGATGACGCGTTGATGACCGAACAGGAGATTCGCGAACTGCCGAAAGTCTGGGTGGTCGGGGGCGACGGCGCGCTCGGCGACATCGGGTTCCAGAACGTCTCGAAGGTCGATCCTGCAAAACCGGCCGAACGTGAAGATGCTGATGCTCGACACGCAGGTCTACTCGAACACCGGCGGCCAGAATTCCGACTCCTCCACCATGCTCGGCGGCTACGACATGAACCAGTTCGGCGTCGCATCGCAGGGCAAGCTGACTGAGAAGAAGAACGTCGCCGAGGCGTTCACCAGCGGGCACGGCTCGCCGTTCGTCGCCCAGGTCTCGATGGCGAACGCCGCCAAGCTCTACAGGGCGCTGCTCGACGGGCTCGAGTACCGCGGCACGGCCTTCTTCCAGGCCTACACCACCTGCCAGCCCGAGCACGGCGTCGCCGACAACATGAGCGCCGACCAGGCGAAGCGGGTGCGCGACGCCCGGGGCATGCCGGAGTTCGTCTTCAACCCGCGGCGCGGCGAAACCTCGGCAGGAGGCCTTCGACCTGAAGGGGAACCCGAGCCCCGAGCGCGACTGGTGGCACCCCAGGTTCGCCAGCACGGGCGAGGAGTACAGCTTCACGGTGGCGCACTGGGCGATCACGGAGAACCGCTTCCGCAAGCACGTGAAGCCGATCGCGGAGGCGGACGCCGCCAGGCTCACGCTGCTGGACGACCAGCTCGTGTTCATCACGCAGGACGACGTCATCCACCGCCGCGTCTTCGACCCGCAGCACCGCAGCTTCGTCCCGAACTTCGGCTGCTACATCAAGGCGGAGGAGCACGGCGCGATGCGGTACCATACCGTGTCGCGGCAGATGGTGCTGTTCGCCGTCGAGCGCCGGAAAGCGTGGCGGATGCTGCAGAGCAAGGCCGGCGTCACGAACCGGGACTACCTCGCGCAGAAGGCGTTGCTCGCGAAAATCGACAGGGGCGAAATCCCGCTCGCCGAGGCCAGGGCCCGGGTCCGCGAACTTTTCGCCGCCGAGCTCGCCGCCGCGGGGGCAGCCACGAAGGCGTAGCGCTGGCGTCCTGGCGTCCGCTTGCGCCTCGGGGGCGTTGGGCTCGGAGCGAGTTCTCGCCGGGGTCGGTTCGAGCGCCAGCGCGTTCCCCGCCGGGGTCAGCGACCCCGGCTACAACATACCGGTCGGCAGTAGGAGCGGCCGACATCGGCTGATCCGGATCGGGTGTAGGAGCGGCTTCACGCCGCGATTCGAACGACCGGCAACAATCGATCGCGGCGTAAAGCCGCATCCTACAATCGGAATGATGTAGCCGGGCTCGCCGAGCCCGGCTCGAGCGCCAGCGCGTTCCCCGCCGGGGTCAGCGACCCCGGCTACAACATACCTGTCGGCAGTAGGAGCGGCCGGCATCGGCTGATCCGGATCGGGTGTAGGAGCGGCTTCACGCCGCGATTCGAACGACGGGCGACGATCGGTCGCGGCGTAAAGCCGCTCCTACGATCGGAATGATGTAGCCGGGCTCGCCGAGCCCGGTTCGAGCGCCACCGTTCCCCGCCTACGACACCGGAGCAGGGCGCTGCGCCGGCGGACGGTCGCTACGACGCGGCGCGCGGCGCGTCGAAGTTGAATCGGGCCAGAACTGGCGGGCGCGCCGCGGCAGCCAGCCCGCGGGGTCGAGTTCCCAGAGTCTCCTCGCCGAATGCAGCGCGGACAATCCGGCCAGCATCGCCCCGCCCACGAGCGCGATCGGCCGGTCGAGCAGATACCACGACGCAAAGACCACCGTGACTGGGGCGCAGTAGAACAGCCCGAGCCGCACGTTCGCGGCGCTCCACCGGAACCCGTGCCGAATTCGCACCACGACGTAGATTCCGATCGCGTAGAGCACGTACCCCGCGAAGAAGCCGATGCCCGCGCCGCGCAGCCCGAAACGAAGTACGCAGTACCAGACCAGGGCGGCGTGCACCGAGTGCTTGGCCAGTTCCGTCCAAAAGACGGGGCCGGCGGCCCCGCTCGCCCGCAGGATGAAGCCCATCGGCCACGAGGCGACGCGCAGCAGCATCCCGAGGCTGATCCAGCGCAGGATCTCGACGGCCGGGCCGAACTTCGCGGAGTAGCAGACCTGGATCACCAGCCCGGCGAAGGTGAGCGTCGCGAGCACGCCGGGACCGGCCAGCAGCAGCCCGACCTCGACCTGCTCGTTTACCAGCCTGCGGCAACCCACGCGCTCATGCACCACCGGGGTGAGCCGCGGGAAGAAATCCATCGCCATCGCATCGAGGATGAACCCGACGTACAGGCCCGCCAGCACCCAGGCGGCCTGGTAGTGTCCGACGGCCTCGGTCCCGTTGTGCTGCACGATGATCACGCGCGTCAGGTACATCACGCCGATCGTCATCGGGTCGGTCACCATGAACGCGAGGCCGAGCTTGAGCAGCGCCACCGTCTCCTCCCTCATCTGCGCCCACGTCAGCGCAGGGTGCTCCACCTCGATCTTGCGCCCGAACCACCAGAGCGTGACGCTCAGCGCGATCGCGCCGACGACCAGCGAGGGAATGATGCCATCCTCGCGGAGAAAATAGATGATCGGCAGCCCGAGCAGCACTCCATAGAGCGCTCCGAACACCCGCGCCCGCGCCAGATCGAACACCCGCCGCATGCCCTGCACCACGGCGATCTGCCCCATCGAAATCACGCCGAAAAACACCATCGCCGCGAGCAGCGTGAGCGCCCCGGCGTGCTGCTCGTTTCCGAACGTCACCCGGGCAATCGGGCGGGCGAAGAGGACGAGAATCAGCGCCCCCAACATTCCCAGCAGCAGCGCCACCCGGCGAAGCACCGCCACCGTCCGGCCGAGTTGCGCGCGGTCGCCGGTCCCGACCGCTTCGGCGATCTGCCGGACGCCGCTCCCGTTGATCCCCAGCGCCGCGCTGTTTTGAACGACATCGGAGATCGACGTGAACAACCCGGTCAAGCCGACACCGGACGGTCCGAGGATGAGCGCCAGCGCCTTGGTTGGCACGAGCCGGATGGCGATCGCCATCGCCGTCGAGCCCCCGATCAGGACGGATGATTTTACGATGTGCCGGTACGAGCCGCCGGTATCCGCGGTCGCGCCGGAGCCGCTGGCATCCTGGCCGGCACGCTCGGCAGCCGGTGGAACTGGCTCGGCGAGTACGCTCATGCCAACCGCACCGAGCCCCCGGCAGCCGCCAACGCCTGACGGCGCCGGGCCACGACCCGTCCGTCGACGCAGAAAACAACCGCGCGTATCCGGAAAACGGAAAACGTGGACCTTGAAGCTTGGATCCAATCATCGGATGCGGCGCCGGCCAATTCGCAAACCGGGAACCGCGATTGGAGACGTTGTC
Source organism: uncultured Verrucomicrobiae bacterium (assembly GCA_963705935.1). Lineage (GTDB taxonomy): Bacteria > Verrucomicrobiota > Verrucomicrobiia > Opitutales > Opitutaceae > Opitutus. The sequence goes on from OY970130.1 coordinate 4,098,540, forward strand.
CGCCGCGCCTCAGGGTTTCCCCTACGCCCATTCGCGGTTTGCGGTCCCCCGCGGGTTCCGCTCAGCGTGGGCGCCATGAGTCTCCCGACCAAGGATGCTGCGCGGCAGCTGCTCGAGCAACACGTCCAGGACCCCTACCAGCGGCATCACGCGCTGATGGTCGCGACGGCGCTGGAGGGCTCATGAAAAAGGTGAAGGAGCCCGCCTTCGCCGCCAAGGTCGACCGGAAGACGATTCTTCTCGGTTGCGAGCATCTGGGCGTGCCGCTCGACGAACACGTCGCGAATCTCATCTCCTTCCTGTCGCCCCTCGAGTGAGGCCGGCCCCGCGGTCGCCCCGCCCCGACCCATCCGACCCGACCGACGTTCATGACGGCAAGTTCACTCCTCTCCTTCAGGGCCCGGCCGCGCGGGATTCTCACGCTCCTGCTCGCCTCGCTGATGGCGGGAGGACTGCGCGCCGAAACCGGCCCGGTGGGATTCGCCCGCGCGGAAATCGCCGCCGCGGCCGTGCAAGCCCGGGGTGCCGAGCCGGTCGTCGCGTTCGCGGTCGATCCGGGCCTCGGACCGCAAGGCTATCGGATCGAACGCTTGCCGGACGGCGTCATCCGCGTCACGGCCGGCGATCCGGCAGGTGAAATGTACGGCGGGCTCGACGTCGCCGAAGCCGTCAGACTCGGGGCCACGGTGGTGCGCGAGGTCACTGCCGGCGGCCGGCTGCACCGGCCGTACGTCGCGCAGCGGGGCATCAAGTTCAACCTCCCGCTCGACCTGCGCACGCCCAGCTACTCCGATGGCGGCGACAGCGCGCAGGCCAACATCCCCGAAATCTGGACACGGGAGTTCTGGGACGCGTTGCTCGATGAGATGGCGCGGCACCGCTACAACGTGCTGTCGCTTTGGAACCTGCACCCGTTCCCTTCGATGGTGCGCGTGCCGGAATTCCCGGACGTGGCGCTCGACGACGTCTGGCGGACGCGCGTGCGGCTCGGGCCGGATCCACTCGACGAAACCGGCCGGAACTACGTCACCCCCGCGTTCCTCGCCGACCACGAGGTGGTGAAGAAGATCACGATCGCGCAGAAGATCGCGTTCTGGCGCGGCGTGATGCAGCGCGCGGCCGATCGGGGGATCGCGGTCTATGTTTTCACCTGGAACGTGTTCACCTATGGCGCGGAGGGGAAATACGGAATCACCGCGGACCTGTCGAACCGCACGACGATCGCGTATTTCCGGGCCAGCGTCCGCGAACTGGTGAAAACGTATCCGCTGCTGGCGGGAATCGGAATCACGGCCGGCGAGCAAATGCCGCCGAACCCGGAGTTCACGAAGGAGCAGTGGCTCTGGGCGACGTACGGAGAGGGGGTGCGGGATGCGTTGAAGGACGACCCGACGCGCACCGTCCGGCTGATTCACCGGTTTCATCAGACGACGCCGGAGGACATCGCCCGCAACTGGCGGGAGTATCCGGGATATCCCGCGACGTTCGCGTTTAGCTACAAGTATTCGGTGGCGCACATGTACTCGTCGACGCGCCCGCCGTTCATCGCGGAGGTGCGCCCCTTTCTGCGGGACGGGATGAAGACCTGGCTGACCCTCCGCAACGACGACATCTACTCGTTCCGCTGGGGCGACCCGGACTATGCGCGGGAGTACCTGCTGAACCTTCCGCCTGCGAGTGAGCTCGCAGGGTTCTACCTGGGACCGGACGGGTTCACCTGGGGTCGCGACTTCCTTGATCGGAGTCTGGCGGGAAAGCAGCTCGGGCCCGACCGGCCGCTGGTGCTGCAGAAGCAGTGGTACGCGTTCCTGCTCTGGGGACGGCTGGCGTTCGATCCGACGCTGCCGGATTCGCGGTTCGAGGAAATCCTCGGCGGCCACTTCCCGGAAGTGGACGCGGCGACGCTATTCGCCGCCTCGCGGGCGGCGTCGCAGATCATTCCGCAGATCACACGGTTCTTCTGGGGCGATCTCGATTTCCGGTGGTTCCCCGAGGCCTGCGTGCACAAGGTCGGGCGGACGCGATTCTACACCGTCCGCGATTTCATCAACGGCACGACCATGCCGGGCACCGGCATCGTCGACATTCGCACCTGGCGCCAGCGGCAGCTCGAAGGAAAACCGCTCGACGGGATTTCGCCGCTCGACGTGGCGGACGCCCTTGCCGGCGCGGCGGACGAAACCCTGCGGCGGGTGTCGCAGCTGCGAAAAGAAGTGTCCAGCGCGGCGGAATCTGCGACGGCGCGCGGCACCTCCGAGCGTCGCCGACGCGAGCTGCGGCTGACCCTGGGCGACTACGAGGCGATGGCCGAGCTCGGCCGATACTACGCGGCGAAGATCCGCGGGGCCTGCGCCCTGGCGCTGTTCGATGTCGGTGGCGACCCGGCCGATCAGGCGGCCGCGGTCACGCACCTGGAACACGCGCTGGACGCGTGGAAACACTACGCCGCCGTGCGCGACGCGCAGTATCTGCCGGCATTCTACAACCGGATCGGCTGGATCGACATCACCGCGCTGACCGCCGGAGCGGCCGAAGACATCGGGATCGCGAAGACCTGGGAGCGGCAGAACTCGGAGGACCCACGCCGGTCCGCGAAATGAGCGGATCCGGTGCGCAGTCGCATCTTTGACGCGCGCCGCGGGATCCGGATCCGCTCGCGGTCCGCGCGCTGGACCGTCGACGCCGCGCCCCTCGCAGTGGAACCGAGCCGCGATCTGGCTTCGGGTCGGCCGGCCTGCTCGCAGGCGCGGCTTGGCGCGAGCAAGCTCGCTGCCGACTGACGAGCGGCCGGCACGCCGGCCCGGGCGGCGGCGTCGCAGCGGGGATACGTCGCCTCCAGCCTGCGACCTCCTGCCAGTCCGCTCCCGAAACCGCGCGAATGCTCCGCCCGGCCGAAACCGCCGACGTTTCGTGAATGTCACAGTGAAACTTCGCGGCGGGTGCATATTGTGCGCGATTCTCGCGCCCCGCCGATGAACCCGATCTCCAACCCTGTCTTCGACGAGCCGGTCTTCCAGGAGGGCCAGCCCCTGCCCGATCCGACGGGCTTTCACATTCTTCACCCCTCCGACACCGCGACCTACGCCGAAATCGCGAAACTGCTGAAGACGCAGGTCGTCCCGGTGCCGGTCTCGCGCGCGGCGGCAGGCGACGTCTACCCGCTGGCGGACGCGTTCGGCGCGAAAGGCGCGGCCGTCGTCAAGGCGATCACCGATGCGGGCAAGATGTGTTTCACTGCGCGGGCGACACCGGAGCGAGCAATCCCGCCAAGTACGCGCAGGAAATCGCCGTGACGGACCTGCTGATGTTGGACTTCGTCGCGCGGATCCGCCGGACTCGCCCGCGTTCCTGTTCCACCTCGGCGACGTCGTCTACAACTTCGGCGAGTCGAAATACTACTACGACCAGTTCTACGAGCCGTATCGCGAACTATCCGCGCCCGATCTTCGCGATCCCGGGCAACCACGATTCGTTCGTGCTTCCGGCCACCCCGGCGGGGCAGGCCCCGCTCGACACTTTCCAGAGAAACTTCTGCGCCCCCACGCCGGCCATGACGCAGGAGGCGGTCTTCGCTGCATCGCACGGCAATGACGCAGCCGGGGGTGTATTTCGCGCTGGACGCCCCGTTCGTGCGCATCGTCGGACTGTTCAGCAATGCGCTGGAGGATCCGGGAGTGATCTCGAGCGGAGAACGGCAAGTGGCCCGGCAGTTCCCGATGTGCAACTGGCATTCCTCGAGGCGCAGCTGCAGCGGATCAAGCGACTGAGAAGTTTTCAGGCGCGGTGCTACTCGCGATGCATCACCCGCCATTCACTGTACTACAAACAGGGCACCGCGCCGACAGGATCGGCGCACGGCGGCAGCTCGGCGATGCTGGCGGCAAATCGACGCGGTCTGCCGGCGCGTCGGGGTGTACCCGCACGCGGTACTGTCCGGCCACGCCCACAACTACCAGCGCTACACGCGCCGGCTGACCCTCGGCGCCGCGGCGATCGAGGTGCCGTTCGTCGTCTGGGCGGCGGCGGGCACAACGTCGCGCCGCTCACGCGGGATCCCGCCTGGCGCCCGAAGTTCGGCGACGACGTGAGCTACCTGGACCAGGCGGCAGCCGGGGCCGCCGGAGCGCTGACGATCGAGAAGTTCGACGACCAGAACTTCGGATACCTGAAGATCCAGGCCGATGCGCAGCAGCTCCGGATCGCGTTTCAGAACACGGCGAGCAGCCGGCCCGAGCTCGCGCGGTTCGATCTGGTGACGATCGATCTCGCGACCCGCCGCAAGGTGGCGAATTGAGGCGTCCGGCGCCGCGCCTCAGCGGCGCACGTAGACGAGTTCGATGCCTTCGCCCGTGCCGAGATTGCGCGAGTACTGCTTGTGGACGGCGTCGTTCCAGTGCTCGTGCACCCCAAGACTCTGCAGCCGCGTGCCGGTTCGCTCGGGGTCGTAGAAGGTACCGGACGGCGGCGCCTCGGCGCGCGCCGCCTCGTGGAGATAGTTGTCGCAGTAGGCGATATCGGCCAGGTCCGGCCATTCGCTGCGCAGGAAATCGATGCCCACCGAATCGATCGCGACGCCATCCTGCGAGAGCAACACGCTGCCCGGCCACGCGCCGTTGAAGGGCGCCATCTTCCAGAGCCGATGCGGCGGTCCGCCCACCAGGTCGTTCGCATACAGCGCATCGAGCATGAAAAGGAACGTTTTCCCGCCCATCTGCCGGTGCCCCATGTAGTCGACGAAAGCGAAGTACGACGCAGCGCCGTCGCGCCGCTGCGAAAACGCGTCGTGGAGGTTCTTCCGCCAGTCCGAATGGATGCTCGTCGCCCCGAACCAGTTTTTCGCGCAGAGCGTCACGCCCTGGCTGACGTGGCCCTTGAGCAGCCCGAGGTCGACGACGTAGGTGGCCTCGACCAGGCACGTTGCCAGCCCCCGCTCGAGCTTCGTGTCGATCGAGAATGGAATGGCGTTCGGGACGTACGTCGCCGCGATCCGGCCGTCGCCGCCCGGATGATCGACGAAACGAACGCCGGGAAACACGGCGTGGGTCTTCTGATACACGTCGTCAGTGATGAACCGGCTGGAGTCGAAGACCGTGATGTCCGCCTCCGCGACACCCGCGTCCCGCACGAGGGCGCGGACCAGGGCGAGCACGAGATGGGGCGAGGCATTGATGTTCGCACCGGTGGCGTGGCTGTTGGCGTTGTTCTCGTTGATCTTGATCGCGATCTTTTCACCGGGCCGGTAGCCGGCGTCGCCCCGGCCGGTCCGCCGGTTGAACGCCCGGAACAGCGCGTCGAACGCCGGCGCGTTCGCGGTCGTGTCCGTCAGCCGCTGCAGTCCCGCGGAGACGAGCCCGTCCACCGCCGCCTGGTCGTTCCAGCGGTCCTCCCACCAGAATCCGGTGTGGCCGTCCCACGTCGCCGCCTTCGGGTCGTGGGACCAGGCAACGCGGCCCGGCCGTGCGCCGCGCGGCGTGCCGAAGGGGTGGTTCGCACCATCCACCGGCGACCAGACGGCCGCCGGCACCGGTCGCGCAAACGCCGGAGCCGGTTCCGTCGCGGGGCGAACGTTCAGCGAGTCCAGGTTCATGTTGCCGTTCGCCTCGATCCGGAGAGTCAGGACATGCCGGCCCGCCGGCAGCGTGACCGTGGCGGCGTCGGTGAGAAAACCCCAGTGGTGCCATTGCCGCCACGGCACCGGTTCCTGCGGATCGTTCGTCGACGGGATCGCGATCGTCGCCAGGGGCTGGTCGCCATCGAGCGTCAGGCTGATCCGGCCGTCACCGTTGCAGGTGTACGGAATCGACACCGCGTAGGCGCCGGCCGCCCGCACGTCGACGGTGTAGTTGAGCCACTCGCCCGGCACGGTCCACCCGACATAGAGCGAACCCAGCGGCGGCGCGTATCGGTCGAACGGATTGTCGTCGATGCCGCCGGATTTGGTGTAGGAAACATCCACCGCCTCGTCCGCGCGATAAGCGTTGAGAGGATTGCCGTTGAGTGGATTCAACCGGCCGCTGCCGCTGTTGATCGCGTCGCTGTCGTGATACGCGACGCCCTCGCCGCCGAGGTCGTACTGCTCGCACTGCACGACACCCGGGATGACGGCTGGCGCGGCACCGTTCACGGTGAACGGCCGGCCCTGGTAGGCGGCCAGCCAGGCTTCGCCGGCGCGAGAGGTCGCGGTCAGCAGCAGCGGGATTGCGAGGATCAAACCGACGGTGGAGCGATGAAGCATGGGGGGAAGCGGACGAGGAGGCTTGACGAAGCCCGGCCGGCAAAGTTGTCGAGCGCCGTTGAACAACGGGGCGGGATTGGTCCCCAGTGGCGGTCTCTGACCGGCGAACGTAGGTCCCAGGTGCTCCAGTCGCCGGTCGGAGACCGGCGCACCGGCGCTACTCCTTCGCCGCCGACGTCCTGTCGGGATCAAACTCCAGTCGGCTGCAGGGGCTGGCGCTACTGCATCACGCCGGTGCGGCGGACCGGGGTGACGGCCCCACTGGCCACGCGTAGCAATTCGCGGCGCAGCCAGTCGAGCGCGGCATTCACCGCGCGCACCTTCACCGTCGACCGCGGGCCTGGATAGCTCAGCTTCTTCGACCAGACGCCATGCGGCGCATGCAGCGCGATGTAAATGGTACCCGACCGGATTCCCGCCGGCGCCGGTCGCCTCGCCACCAAACCCGGTCACCGCGAGCCCGTAGTCGGTGCCGAGCGTCTCGGCCGCACCCGTCGCCATGGCCACGGCGGTCTCGGCGCTCACGGCGCCGTGCTGCTGGAGCAGGCACTCCGGCACGTCGAGCAGCTGCATGCGTGGCGTCGTTCGAACAGCAGACGACGCCGCCGGCGAAGAACTTGCAGGCCCCGCAGATTTCGCTGAACGCGTTGGCCAGCAATCCGCCCGTGCCGGTTTCGGCCACCGCCAGCCGCTGATCCTGCGCGCGAAGCAGATCGCTCACGACCTTCGCAAGCGAATCATGCCCGTAGCAGGTCAGAGTCCTCGCCGAGCAGCCGGCCGCACTCGTGCGCCGCCACTTCGAGCTGCGCGGGCGAAAGGGTCCCGCTGGCCGAACTCACCCGGCAGTCGACCATCCCCTGATGGGCGCAGAACGCGACGTTCAGCGCCTCGCCGTACTGCGTCGAAGACCGGCTGCAGCTTCAGCTCGAGCGCCGATTCGCCGACGCCGGCAGTGCGAATCTGCACGTACGCCTCGCGATCGAGCAACAGCCCGCGCTCCGCGAGCCGCGGCAGCACCTGATCGACGAACATCGGCTGCATCTCGTTCGGCGGCCCGGGCAGCATGCACAGCACGCGGCCGTCCTGCTCGACCCACAGCCCCGGGGCGGTGCCGTTCGGGTTCGGCAGCACGTCGCCGTGCTCGAAACGGTAGGCCTGCTTCAAATTGTTGGGCGTCATCTTCCGGCCGAACGCGGCGAACCGCCCGGCGATCACGCGCTCGATCGTCTGGTCGTAGATCAGCTTCTGGCCCAGCACCGCCGCGAGCACCTCGCGGGTGCGATCATCGCAGGTCGGACCCAGCCCGCCGGTCGTGATCAGCACGTCGGAGCGCGGCCAGCTTTCGCGGAACTGGCGCGCGATCGCGTCGGCGTCGTCGGTGATCGTGACGTTGCGCTGCAGCGTCACCCCTCGCCGGCCCAACTGCTGGCCGATGAACGCCAGATGCGTCGTTCGTCGCCAGCCCGAGCAGGAGTTCGTCGCCCAGCGTGAGCAGCTCGTAGTGCACCTGGGCGACAGGTTTCGGACGGCGTTCGGGGTGGGCGGATGAAACCATACTTGCGAGGTCCGAGATTAGGCTGATTCTAGGAAAATGCCAGCCGGCGACACCCGGTAAAACTGAAGGAAAAGGTCCGGCATCTGCCGGATACGCCCGGGGTCTACCTGATGAAGGACCGGCTCGGGCGAATCATCTACGTCGGCAAGGCCAAGAGCCTGAAGCGCCGCGTCTCGTCGTACTTCCAGCGCGGCCGCGCGCGACTCGCGCTGCAGCCGAAGATCCGCGCGCTCATCGAGCTGATCGCGGACTTCGACGACCATCGAGGTGAAGTCGGAGCCGGAGGCGCTGCTGCTGGAGGGCAAGCTGATCAAGCAGTGGCGGCCGCGCTACAACACGGACTTCACCGACGACAAGCGCTTCCTGCTCGTGCGGGTCGATGCGCACGAGCCCCTGCCGCGTTTCCGGCTGACGCGCATCCGGAAGGACGACCGCTCGCGGTATTTCGGCCCGTTCGCGCACAGCGGGCTGCTGCGCAAGACGCTCGCGCAGATGCGCCGCCAGTTCGGCATCCTGCTCGGCGACGGCACGCCGCAGCAGCTGCCCGACGGCTCCTGGCAGCTGTACGACGACGTGCGCGCAGGAGATCTACGGCGCCGAATGCCGGTCACGACCGAGGGTTACCGCCAGCGGGTGGAGGACGCGTGCGGGTTCCTCGAGGGCAAGTCGCGCGAGTGGCTCGAGACGCTTCGGGCGGAAATGCAGGCCGCGGCTGCGCGGCAGGCGTTCGAGAAGGCGGCGGAACTGCGCGACGTCGTGTTCGCGCTCGAGGAGACGCTCGCGAAAACCCGGCGCTTCGAGCGGCGCGATCCGACAAGGCCCGCAGCCGACGAGGAGGCGCTGCGCGAGCTGGGCGCCGCGCTGGCGCTGCCCGCGCCGCCGCGCACGATCGAGTGCTTCGACATCTCGCACATCTCCGGCACGTTCGTCGTCGCCTCGATGGTCCGCTTCGCCGGCGGCCGGCCGGACAAGGACAACTACCGGCGCTTCCAGATCAAGAGCTTCATCGGCAACGACGACTTCCGGGCGATGGAGGAAGTGGTCGGCCGCCGGTACCGGCGGCTGGCTGAGGAAGGGCGCCCGTTTCCCGACCTCGTGGTCATCGACGGCGGACGCGGGCAGATCGGAGCGGCGCTGAAGGCGTTCGTGGCGATCGGCGCGAGCCGCCGCCCGCGATCATCGGCCTGGCGAAGAAGCACGAGACGGTTTTCTTTCCGGACGAACGCGCGCCGCTGAACCTGCCGCTGGACCATCCGGGACTCAACCTGCTGCAGCGGCTCCGGGACGAGGCGCACCGGTTCGCGAACACGTACAACGCCGGTGCTCCGATCGAAGAAGATCCGCGAAAGCGTGCTGGACGACTTTCCAGGGCTCGGCCCGGTCCGACGCGCGGCGCTGCTGTCCCGCTTCGGCAGCATCGACCGGCTCCGCGCCGCCTCCGCGGCGGAGATCGCGGAGGTGGACGGATTCGGCGCGCGCCTGGCCGACGAACTCCATCGTTTTCTCCAGCGCCCCGAGGTCGCGAGCCCCGAGCCGGCGGCCGGGACCGGTTCGTCACCCTAGCCCGTCGGACTTTGGGTCCTCCGGGCTGCTAAGCCGTAACGATGCAGTTGAAAAGGAGCCACCGATTGGGAACTGACTGATGGTGAATGAAACCGAATCAATCGAAGGGCGGAAGCCCGGTTCACCAAACGGTGGCCGGAAAGATCCAGTTCCAAAGCGCCGGCCAGTCCATCCAAATCGAGTTCACCGACCAACAGCTCAGCCCGCACGCGGGCACTGCGACGTTCTGGTCGTTCGTGCAGGAGAGCGGCTGGCGCGAACTGGTCGCCCGGTGTCTGCCGCACCCTGAGCCGACCTCCCACAACGCGCTGAGCCCTCTGACCAAGGTGCTCGGTTTCGTCCAAGGCCTGCTCTGCGGGGCGAAGAAACTCACCCACCTGGCCTATCTGCGGCGCGATCCGATGCAGCCGGCCCTGCTCGGGATCAAGCGGGTGCCCAGCCAGTCGACGTTCACGCGTTTCTTCCAGGGTTTCACGAGCGCGGGGAAGAATCTCGCGTGCTTCCGGCCGCTCTTCGCGTGGGCGATGCAAAAACTGCCCGGTAAACCCGAGGGCTACGCCTTGGATTTGGACTCGACCCGCCTGCTCCACGAGGACGGACACCAGGAGGGCGTCGCGGTCGGCTACACTCGGGTCGGCCCCAAGCCCTGCCTGCACCCGTTGCTCGCGATCTTCAGCGAAGTGAGACTGGTCGCTGGGTTTTGGTTACGCCCCGGCAACTGCAGTTGCGCGAACAACGTCGTCGGGTTCTTCCTCGATCTATGGGACAACCTGCCCGCGCACCTGCGGCTGCGCGTGGTGCGCGCCGACTCCGGCTTCTACGTGGCCGAACTCTTGCGGCTGTGGGAGCAATTACGGGTGAAGTTCATCGTCGTGGCGCGGCTGACGCACCCCGTGCAAAGCCTCCTGCGGCGTGAGACCCGCTGGCTCGCCACCGACCTCGACGGCACGGAAGTGGCCGAACTCGAATCTCACGACGCGGAGGTGCCCGCCACCGCGCGGTTCATCGCGATTCGCCACCGGATAAAAGACAAACACAGTCGCGCGGGCGGCAAACTGCTCATCGACTGTCCCGGTTACCTGTATCAAGTGCTGGTGACGAATCTGCCGCGCAGCGTGCCGCCGCTGGCCGTCTGGCGCGACTACAACGGCCGGGCCGCCTGCGAGAACGTCATCAAGGAGTTGGATGCGGGCTACGGCCTGCCGGATTTAGTGTGCAAAGATTTTTGGGCGACGGAGGCGGCGCTGAGCTTCGGGGTGCTCGCCCACAACCTCGTCGTATTGTTCGAGCGCAAGCTCGGCTGGCTCGAAGCCGTCACGCTGGGCAGCCTGCGCTACTGGCTGTTCGTGACCGCTGGGATCATCAGCCGCCCCCAGGGTCAAACCACGATCAAACTTGCCGTCCCGACGCACGAACGCGCTTGGTGGCGAGGCCTTTGGGAGAAATTGCTTTCGCCGAACGCCAACTGCAATGCAGTCGGCACTCGCCCAGTGCTCGGGTAGCGCGCCCAGCCAAAATCACCTCAAAACCGGTTTCCTACTGCATGGATACGGCTAAGGAAAAATGGCGCGGCGCCATTTTTCTCGGGCTGGAGGCGGCGGCGTGCGCGCGAAGATCCGGCGGCAAGAGCATCGGCGTCTCCCGATCAACCGTCACAAAACGAGTGGCCATGCTTCTTCGACGCAGCTCCCGCGCAAAAATTCGCGCGTTGCGCCGCAAAAACCAGTTGCCCCCATTCCTTCATCAATGGGTCAGCCATTGACGGAGGGGTCGGATCCGAAGCAGCTTCAACCCGGATCTTGCGCGACGTTCGCGAAATATCCGGGCTAGAAATGCCGGCGGAATGTGGCAATCGTCCGGCTGCCGGATGAAAAACCATGCGATCTTTATGGCCGCCCTCCTGATCGCGGCGCTGAACCCCGCCGCGCGTTCCGAGATCACGCTCGCCCCGGTCTTCGGGGACCACGCCGTGCTGCAACAGGAGAAACCGTTGCCGGTCTGGGGACGCGCCGCGCCCGGAGAGAAGATCGCCGTGACTTTCCGCGACCAGACGGTGCACGCGACCGCCGCCGCGGACGGGACATGGATCGTGTACCTCGCGCCGTTGGTCGGCAGCGGAGAGCCGGCCGACCTGGTTGTCGCCGGAAAAGAGGCGAAAGAGACGGTGGTGTTGCACGACATCGTCGTGGGCGAGGTCTGGCTCGCCTCCGGCCAGTCGAACATGCAGTGGCCTGTGTCCTACCTCCGCCCGGACGAGAAGCAGCTCGCCGCGGTCGATCTTCCCCTGGTCCGGCATCTGAACATCGAACACGCGGTTGCCGCGACTCCGGAAAGAAACGCCCGGACCTCGGGCTGGAAACCGGCGTCGCCGCAAACGGTGGGGGACTTCACCGCGGTCGGCTATTTCTTCGCGCGGGACCTGCAACGGAAACTGGGCGTGCCCGTCGGCATCATTCACAGCTCCTGGGGCGGGACGGCGATCGAGTCGTGGATGAGCGACCGCTCGCGCCAGTCGACCCCGTTCGCGGCCGTGATCGCGAGCCGTTGGGAACAGGCGATGCGCGAATGGACACCGGAGCGCATCGCGCGGTATCCGGCCGAGATGGCCGCCTGGGAGAGGGCGGAAGCGCAGGCCAAGGCCAGGAAAGTGAAGAATCCACTGCGGTGGCCGCAGCCGCCCGCCACGCCGGATTCGCCGATGCGCCCCGGCGGATTGTTCAACGCCATGATCGCGCCCCTGGAACCGGTCGCGATGCGCGGCATCATTTGGTACCAGGGGGAGTCGAATGTCGGCCGGGCCGACGAGTACGCGGCGTTGTTTCCCGCGATGATCCGGGCCTGGCGTGAGAACTGGGGCGACGAGCGGCTGCCGTTCCTGTTCGTGCAGCTGCCAGACTTCGCCGACGACAATCCGCGCGGCCGCGACTGGGCCAGGCTGCGGGAAGCGCAGGCCCGCGCCCTGGAGCTGCCGGAAACCGGCATGGCCGTGGCCATCGATCTCGGGGAACCGGAGAACCTGCACCCCACGAGCAAGCTGGAACTGGCGCGGCGGCTCGCGCTGATCGCGAAGACGCACGTGTACGGCATTCCCGGCGACTACTTCGGGCCGTCCTTTGCCGGCGCCACGCGCGAAGGCCCGGCGCTGCGTGTCCGCTTCAGCCACGCTGGCACGGGCCTCATCGCCCGCGACCGGCCCCCGCAGGCGCTCGAACTGGCGGGAGCCGACAAGGTGTTTCATCCGGCCACCGCAAGGATCCAGCGCGACACGCTGCTCGTTTCCTCGCGCGACGTGAAGGAGCCGGTCGCGGTTCGCTACGCCTGGACGAACGCGCCGATGGCCAATTTGTACAACGGAGCCGGGCTGCCGGTGGTGCCGTTCCGATCGGACGACTGGTGACGCGCAATGGCCGCACGCCGGCGCGACCGGTCAACCGCAGGCCGCGAGCTCGCTCGCGCCCAAGGTACCGCTCGCGCTGGCGAACGCGGGTTTTTGTAGCGGCTTTACGCCGCGATCCGAACAGCCAGCGACATTCCATCGCGGCGTGAAGCCGCTCCTACAAAGACCGATCCGATGTGTCGCAGATCGATCGGGCCGGAGACCGCGTTCGGGTTGTAGGAGCGGCTTTACGCCGCGATTCGGGCAGCCCCGGTGAGTTTCGGATCGCGGCATAAAGCCGCTCCTGCAAGCGGAGTCGCACGACGGCGCGGCAACCCCGGCCGCATCTTTGCCCGCGGCCGCCCGCGCTTACGGAACCTCGTAGACCTCGACCATCGCGGCGCCGGTCGCACCGCCGGTCCCGCTCACCTCCGCCGTGTAAATGCCCGGCGGTAGCGTCATGAGAATCGAGGCATCATGGCTGCCGTTGCCCAGCGCAAACGCTCCGGCGGACGAAGCTGCCGACGAAATGTCGGTGCCGCTCGCCGCCGGATAATTCGAGTCCACGGTCGTCGGGGTCTGCCAGTTGTCGTTCTGTGCGATCACGGACGTGGTGGTGCTGTTGATCCGCCGGTACAGGGTCACGGCTGGATCGGGAATCACGCCGCTCACGCCCTGCGCCGTCAGGCCTGGCCCGATCCCGCGGATCAGGACCCGCTTCGAGGTGCTGCCGGTGATCACAAACCCGGCGGTGAGCAGATGCGTCTGGTTGTTGGCATCGACGAAAATGTTGCTGCGCGCGGAGATGTTCACGAGGCGGGGAGCGTTCGCCGCCGCGGGCAGCGGCGTGGCGTCGTACAGTTCGGCCAGGGCCTCGCCGGTGGTGTCGTTGGGCGCGCTCACGTGGACCGTGTAGCCCCCCGGCGAAAGCGTCATCACGGTCGCCGTGTCCGCGCTCGTCGCCGTCAGCGGAAACGCGCCCAGCCGCGCCCCGAACGCCGCGACGGTGGCGTCACCGCCCCAGCTCGCGCTCGGTCCGTGGATGATTTCGCCCTTGCTGTCGAACACGGTGAGGGTCGGATCCGTGAGCACGGCGCTCGCGTCGACGCCGACGGTCGCCAGCCCCGGTCCGACGCCGCGAATCAGCAGCTGCAGCGCGGAGCCGCCCTGGATGACAAAGCCGGCCAGCACCGGCGTCGAAGTCGTCGCGGTGGCCCGCACCGAAAGGTTAACGATGCGACTCGTGTCCGTGGTCGGCCCCTGCGTGCCGACGAACAGGACCAGGGTCTTCGAGCTCGAGCCGGAGTCGTTGCTCACGGTCAGGACCACGTTGAACGTGCCTGCCTGGGTCGGCGTCCCGGAAATCGTGTCGCCGCTCAGCGTCAACCCCGGCGGCAATCCGGTCGCGGAGTAGCTCGAGGTGGAGCCGGTGGTCGCGATCTTGTACGTGAAGGCGCTGTTCAATAGCGTGTTGACGACCAGCGCGCTGCTGATCACGGGCACGTTCGAAGCCGCTATGATGCCGTAGGCCTGCAGCAGGCCGGTCGAGGTGTTCGGCGAACCCGGAACGATCCCGGTGACGCGGATGTACAGCGACTCACTGACCGGGATCGTCAGGCCCGAGAAGGACCAGTTGCTGGATCCCGAAACCCGGCTGCCGGACCCGAGCGTGGTCCAAGTGGTCTCGTCCGGGGAGCTTTCGAACAGCACCGAGGAAAGTTCCGGCGTCGGTCCCGTCCGCGTCCACGTGACGGTCGAGCGATCGGCGCTGGCGGAGAACGAGTCGGACGGTGAGGTGGTGGCGGCGAGCCGGGCGAGGCCGAATCTCGGCAGGCCGTCGACCGTCGTGAACGTGCCACCGAAGAGAATCTTTCCGTCGGGCTGCACGGCCACCGCGGTGACGGGCCCGCTCGGACCGACGTTGACGCTGGGATCGAGGGTGCCGTCGGCCTTCAGCCGGGCGACGTACTTGGCCGCGCCGCCGCCGATGTTCTGGAAGCTTCCGCCGACCACGATCTCCCCGTCCGCCTGCACGACGATCGAGCTGACCTGCCCGTCGTTGCGCGGGGAGAAGCCGCCGTCCACGGAGCCGTCCGCGTTCAGGCGGGCGAAGATGTTCGATCCGGTGGCGTAGAGGATCCGCCCGTCCGCCTGCAGGGCCAGGGCCCTCACCGGCTCGGCCACGCTGGCGCTGAACGAGGGATCGAGCGAGCCGTCGGCGTTCAGCCGGGCGAGGTAGTTGCGCGCGCTTCCGGCGATGTTCGTGAACGCACCGCCGACGATGAACCTGCCGTCAGGCTGGCGCGCCACGGTGTAGACGGTGTTGTTCGCGCCCGGGTTGAAGCTCGCGTCCAGCGCGTTGTCGCTGGTGAACCGGGCCAGCCGGTTTCTGCCCTGGCCGCCGATGTTGGAGAACGCGCCACCGACGATCGAGGCACCGTCCGGCAGGGTGAGCAGCGCGTACACACCGCCATCGGGGTTCGGCAGGAAACTCGAGCTCACGGAACCGTCGTCGCCGAACAGCGCGAGATTGGAAACGGTCACGCCGTTGATCGAACTGAATTCGCCGCCGACCAGGACGGACCCGAACGGCTGAATGCTGGTGAACGCGCCCGCCGCGAGCACGGAGTTGTCCGAATACGGCACGATGATCGCGAGTTGCGCGTCGAAATTGGGATTGAATGTCGGGTCGACCGTGCCGTCCGGATTCAGTCGCGCGGCCCGGTGGCGTGGCGTGGCGATGGCCGGGTCGTAGCTCGTGCTGTTCGGCTGCAGCGCGGTGAACATGCCGCCGATCAGGATGCGTCCCGTGGAATCGATCGAGACCGCGAGGACCGTCCCGTTCGGATTCGGATTGAAGGAGGGGTCGAGCGTCAGGCCGTCATCCGCATTGAGGCGCGCGATGTAGTTCTGCGGCTGGTTTTCGAAGCTGGTGAAATAACCCGTGACAATGACTTTGTTGTCCGTGGGCTGCAGGATGATCTGGGTCACCGCGCCGTTGACGCCGAAGTCCTTGCTGTCGAGCGTGCCATCCGAGTTCACCCGCGCGAAATACTGGCGCGTGATGGCGGTCGTCGCCCCGTTCGGCTTCAGGTCGAGAAATCCGCCGCCGAGTAGGATCTTGCCGCTGGGCAGGACGCGAATCGCCGCGACCGAACTGCCGGCCGTCACGCTGGGATCGAACACCGTGTCGAGCGTGGCGTCCAGGTTCAGCCGGGCGACGCTCTGGCGCACCGTAGCTGCGCCGCCGTTCGGGGCCACGCTGGAGAACGTGCCACCGATCAGGATCTTGTCGTCCGCCGGCTGCGCGCCGGTCTGGAGCTCGATCGCGAGGACCGGTCCGCCGACGTTCGGATCGAAGGCGGTGTCCAGCGTGCCATCCGCGTTCAACCGGGCCATGTTGTTGCGCGCTGTGCCGCCGACCGTGGTGATCGTGCCGCCGATGAGAATCTTGCCGTCGCGCTGCACCTTGATCGCAGATACGGTTCCCGCAATGGCGGGATGGAAACTCGTATCGACGCTGCCATCCGTCCGGAACCGGATCAAAGCGTCCACCGCCCCGTTGACCGAGGCAGGCACGCCGACGAGCACCGTGCCGCTCGCCTCGACCGCGATCGCGGTGACCGAGCCGATGCCGGTCAGCTCCGGTCCGACCGTGAAGGTGGTGCGCAGCTGTCCGTTGGTTTGCAGCCAGGCAAACCCAAGTTCCTGCGTCGCCTCGGGCTGACCCTTCGTCGGGAACAGCGCGACGGCATGCACCGGGCCGTTGACGCTCGGCACGAAGCTCAGATCCGGCGAGCTGTCGCCGTTGAACCGCGCGAAATTCGCCGTCCCGGCGCCGTTGAGCCCCGTGAAGGATCCGGCAATCAGCACGGCGCCGTTCGGTTCCTGCACCAGGACATCGACCGGAGCGCCGGCCGCCGTGCTGATGTCGGTGTTGAACGACGTCTCGAGCGCGCCCGCCGCCGTGACCTCCACGAGCCGGCTGCGCGGCTGCCCCTGCACCGAGGTGAAGGCGCCCGCGACGAGTACGTCGGTGCTCGTGGGTGACTGCGCCAGCGCGACCACCTCGTTGCCCGCGAGTTGGTTCAAGCTCAGGTCGAAGTTCTGGTCGACGGCGCCCGCCGCGGTGACATGCGCGACGTAGGAGCGGGCGAACAGCGAGGTACCCCCGCCCGGCCGCACGGTGTCGAAGCGGCCGGAAAACACCACCGAGCCGTCCGCGAGCACGAGGATCGCATCGACCTCGCCGTCGGGTCGCGGATCGAAGGTCGGGTCGATCGTGCCGTCCGGCTTGAACCGCGCGATGTTCCACCGGGTGCTGAAATTGATCAGGTCGTCGGAGACCTGGAGAAACGAGCCGCCGGCGATCAGCGAGCCGTCGGACTGGAGCGCGAGGGCATAGACCGACCCACTCGTCTGCGGATGGTAATTCGGGTCGACCGTCCCGTCGGTATTCAGGCGCACGATGCCGAAACGCTGCTCGGTCACCGTCGATTTCGTGCCCATCACGTTGTTGAACACGCCCCCCAGGACGATCCGGTGGTCGGGCTGGACGACGATCGCGTCGGCGATGTTGTCCAGGATGGGACGGAAGTTCAGGTCGAGGGTGCCGTCGGCGGCGTTGACGCGAGCGATGTAGGATTGCGACACCGCCTGCGTCGTGCCGAGCGGCCGGAGCGCGGTGAAGAGGCCGGCCAGGTAGATCTGCGAACCGTCGATCGCGATGGCGGTGATCTGGGAGTTGAGCGAGGGATCGAATGTCGGGTCGAGCGAGCCGTCCGCATTCAGCCGGGCCGCATAGTAGCGCAACTCGCCGTTCACCCGCGTGAAGTTGCCGCCGATCACGATCTTGCCGTCGCTCTGCTCCACGGCGGCCGTGACCGGACCGTTGATGTTCGTGTCGAAGGTCCGATCGAGCGTGCCGTCGGGCTTCAGCCGGGCGATGCCGCTGTGCGTTTCGCCGGCGATCGCGCTGAAGCTGCCGCCGACGAGAATGCCCTTGTTGCTCGTGTGCGTCAGGGCGGCGAGCGCCGACACCCGGCCGGTGGCGTCCGGGCGAAAGTCGGCGTCGACCATGCCGTAGGCCGAGGCGCGCGCCACGTGGTTGCGCGAGATGGAATTCGGGCCCGCGCCGGCCAGCGTGGTGAAGATTCCGCCCAGCAGCACCGATCCGTCCGACTGCAGGGCGATGGCCCGCACCGGCGAGTTGGGGCCGGCGTAGAACGCCGTGTCGGTCGAGCCGTTGGCGTGAATCCGGGCAACGTAGGGGCGCGAGATGTTGCTGACGGTGTTGAACCGGCCGCCGATGATCATGCTGCCGTCGGGCTCGGGCTGGATCACGTCGACCGGACCGTCGGTCGAGCCGACGAAGTTCGCGAAGCTGCCATCGGCGTTGAACCGCGCGATGCCGGAATACGGATACGCGGTGCTCGCCCGGTTTGGCCGGAACGTCGTGAACTGTCCGCCAATCGCGAAGCCGCCGTCCGGCATGATGGCGATCGCATTCACCGCCTGGTTGGCGTAGAGATAGAAGGGCGCCGTGCTCCCGACTCCCGGCGCCGGGTCATCCGGCGGGCTGGAGATCGTGCCGTTCGGATTCAGCTGGGCGATGTGCCCGTGGGCCTCCGGCGCGGCGTAGCTCGCCGGCTGGAGGTTTGCGAACCCGCCGCCGATCAGGATGTGACCGTCCGGCTGCACCGCGACCGCGAGCACCATCTGGTCCGGATTTGGCGAGGTGAACCCGGTGTCGAGCGAACCGTCGGCGTTGAACCGCACGACCCGTTTCACCGGCGCGGACGCGCCCGCCGGCGTGTAGACGAATCCGCCGACGACCAGAACCTTGCCGTCCGGCTGCAACGCCAGCGCGGTGACATCGGGAACCAGCGAGGTGGAGGCATCGCCGCCGGCCGGCTGGACTTCCGGATCGAACGCATCGAGCGAGCCGTCGGGGTTGAGCCGGGCGACGCGGTGACGCGTCTGGCCGTTCACCTTCGTGAATGTGCCGCCAATGAGGATCTTGCCGTCCGGCTGCAGCACGATCGCGTTGACCTGCCCGTCATCGACCGAGGCATTGAAACCATCGTCGTTCACGCCGTTCCGCAGCACCCGCGCGATGCTGTTGCGGCTGATCGGCGGCGGCGCCTTGCCGTTGGGCAGGAGCGTCTGGAAGCTTCCGCCGATCACGAGCTTTCCATCGGGCTGAAGCGCGATCGCATAGACGTTGCCGTCCACGTTCGGATCGAATCCGTCCGCGACCATCGAACTGCTGCTCTGGGCAAAAAGCGTCGGACAAATCGCGGTGGCGAACGCGAGTCCCACCAGGCTCAACAGGGACCGGGAGGCGGAAGCAATGGACATAGCAAAGGGCGGATTTTGGTGAGGTTGGCGGGAACCAGAGGTCCAGCAGTAGCCAAGGGCGGGCTTTCTCCGTGAAAAAGGGGTCTATGACAAGCCTCGGGGTTCGGGATGGCAAGCTTCCGCCACGTCTTGGCGGGAGTGCGGAACGGGGAGGCAGGTCACGGGCGGAGTTAGTGTCGGCGTGCAATTCTGAAGTTCCGGCAAAATCATCCCCCGGCCGCCGATGCAACGCCGGAGCCGCGGTTGCGCGACTCTCCGCGCCGGCGCCGGGCGGGCAGGACGCCGGCCAGGCGGTGCCGGAATCGTGTCGCCGGAGTCGAGCCCGGCCGTCGCCAGTCGGAAACGTCCTGGAGTTTGGCCAACGTCAGTCGGTGGCCAGGTGGCGCCGGTCTCCGACCGGCGGCGAAGCACTTGGGAGATACGCTCGCCGGTCGCAGACCGGCGCCACGGAACCAACCGCCAAAGTCCGACAGCCTGCGCTGCCCCCGGGAGAGTTCGGTCGCACCATCCGGCTCGGCGAGCCCGGCTACAATTCAGACCCGATCGTGTCGCCGGGGCTGGTATAGCCGGGTCGCCGGACCTGGCGTCGATCAGAAGTGATACGCCGCGCCGATCGTGTACTCGGTCGCGTCGCGGGCGTGGCGGATCGCGTCATATTGCACGCCCGCCGTCACGCTCCAGTCCTTCGCCACCCGATACGCGGCCTTCACCCCGACATCGGCCTCGCTTTCGTTCAGGCCGGTCGCGCGGACGAAGTTCACGTACGGCGTGAGCACGAACGCGCGGGTCACCTGGAATTCCGTGCCGACGCCGAGCTTGTAGCGGAACGAGTCCTGCGTCAGCCCGGCGTTCTTCTCCCAGCGCCAGCCGGCCGCCACCAGGGCGAACGGTCGGCCCCATTCGAGGCGGGTGTACGCGGTCGTGCCGATCTCGGCGTCCTCCTGGGTGTAGCGGGCGCCGGCGTCGCGCGAGCGCGCCCAGTCGTATCCGGCATTCAGATCGAAGTTCGCGTTCAGCGGCTGGTTGAAGTCGATCTTCAAGCCGTCCGCGTGGTTCGGACCCGTCCCCGTAAGGTCGATATACCGGTAGGCGGCTCCCGTGTAGCCGGACCCCAGCAGCCCGCCGACCGGCGTCGCCGGGGCCGGCTCCGCGACCGTCGCGCTCTGCGCGGCGGCCGTGAGGGCGAGGCCGAGCGTCGCCGCGGCGGCCAAAATGAGTGTTTTCACGTGTAGTTTCTGTTTCATGTTTTTTAGTCGTAGTCCTGTCGCCGCACCGCCCGGCCCAGGCCGTGGCGAGCGGGGTGCGTGTGACCGCGGGCGAAATGAAAGTTCCCCACCTAAATCGCTTGTGGGCGGATGATTTCGGCGGAACTTTTTCGCGCGGCGCTGTTGCGCCGGATTTGCGAAATTTGCCGGAATGGCGACCGGTTTGTCCGCTCATGAAAACTTCCCTTCGCGTCCCCCTGCTCGCCATGCTCTTCCTCTCCCCCCTGCTTTCGGCCTTCGCCCGCTCCACCCCGCTCGCGGTCGGTGACCAGGCCCCCGCCGTCACCGGCGTGACGGAAAACGGCACGCCGCTGAACTTCGCCGACGTGTACAAGCAGCAGCCCTACACGCTGGTGTACTTCTTCCCGAAGGCGGATACGCCCGGCTGCACCAAGCAGGGTTGTTCGCTCCGTGACGCGTACGAGCCGCTGCAGCAAAAAGGCGTCGCGGTGATCGGCGTGAGCCATGACGACGTCGCCGCGCAGAAGGCGTTCCGGACGAAATACCACTTCCCCTTCACCCTGATCGCGGACAACCACAACACGGTGATCAACGCCTTCGGCGTGCCGCACATTCCCGCCACGTCGCTGGCGCAGCGGCAGGCCTACCTGATCAAGGACGGCAAGGTCGTGTGGGCGGACTACAAGGCCTCCACCGATCGCCAGGCCGCCGACGTGCTGCGCGTGCTGGCCCAGCAGAAGAGCTGAGCGGCGGATCGCCGCCTGGTCCGGGTCGCCCAAGCGCGTGGCGGAAGACGCGGGCCCCACAACGCCCACCGGACCGCCGCGCCGCCTTCCGCCGAGCGCCGCGACGGCGCGCGGCCGCTAGCCCACCCGCGCCAGCCGGTCCGCGACGTCCGCGCGGAACCGGTCGATGTGCGCGAGCACGAAATCCGCCAGCGCCAGGGAATCGTTCGTGACCAGCGGCGTCAGATCCATGGCCCACGAGACGGCGGTGAGCTGATCGGTGGCGTGCGAGGTGTGGAACGTGGCGTTCGCCCGCCTGCGCCCGAGGGCGGCCAGATCGTAGCGCTTGCCGCCGGCGATCTGGGAGTCGAACACCCGGAGCAGCTCGGGCGCGAGTTCGGGCAGCCCGCTGACATCCAGCGCGATCTTGTCGGCATCGGCGAGCCAGTCGAGATCGCGCCAGACTTCGCAGCCGAGCACGCGCGCCGGCCGGGCCTCCCGCGGCAGCCGGCGCAGCGCTTCGAGGCAGCGTGCCAGCACGGCGACGTGGGTGTCGTGCTTGTCGGCAGGCTGGTGCAGATAGACGACCTTCGGCCGGCACGCGCCGAAGACCGCCGCGAGATCGGCCGCGACTCCGGGCGTGCCGCGCTTCACGTCCGCGCTCGGATGGGCGAGCTGGAGCATCAGGTTGTAGCGACCCAGCTCGGCGGCCCGCCGCTGCTCCGCCCGACGGATACCCCGCATCTGTTCGTCGGTGAAATTCGCATACGCACCGGCGCGCGGCGAACCGGCGCCGTTCGTGGCGACTACGCCGGTGAAAAACCGGTCGGTGCGCCCATGGCATTCGGCGATCCCGTGGTGGGCCATGATCTCGATGTCGTCCTGGTGCGCCGCCACGCAGAGGTGCGTCGTCCGCGCCAGCGCCTCGGCGGCCGGGATGGCGGCACTCGGCGGCACGAAAACGTCGGCGTCCTGGCGGGAGAGGTTCATGGCATCAGGGGCGGGCGGTTGCGGTTGGAAAGAGTTCCGCGGGATACGCGCCGCCGGCCACAAGCGCGGCAATCGCGGCGACGACGCGCGGCTTGTCCTCGCGGTACGTCACGCCAAACCACGCGTCCTTCGTCGGCAGGATGCGCACGGTCGCCTCGCCGCCGCCGATCAGGCCGGACACGGCCGCCGGCAGGTAGAACTCCGCCTTCGTCTCCCCGCTGTGGGCGGAGAGGAACTCGCGGAGCCGGCGGTCCAGACCGTCGAACAGCGCCGGCGAGAACGCCCAGCAGTTCATCGACACGATCTCGGAGCCGGCGAACGTGCGGCCCGGCCCGACGTCGGCCGCGAGAATGCCGGTGCGTTCCGTAATGGATTCGAGCCGGCCGGCGGCGGCAACCGCGCACAGGCCCCGCGACACCGCGCCATGCTCCGAGAGCGTGTTCGCCAGGCGATAGCCGACGAGGGCGAACTCCGGCGGGCCGGAGTGCTCCGCCGGCGGATGGCGCAGGAACGAGCCCAGCTGCCGGAAAGCGTCGGCGCCGTAAAAGTCATCGGCATTGATGACGGCGAACGGCTCCCGCACCGCGGACCGGGCGCACCAGAGCGCGTGCCCCGTGCCCCACGGCTTCTCGCGACCAGCGGGAACCGGCTGCCCCGCGGGCAGCGCGTCCAGTGACTGATGCACGTAATCGACGGCGATCCGCCCGGCATAGCGGTCGCCGATCCGCGCTCGGAAAAGAGCGTCGAACTCGCGCCGGATGACGAAGACCACGCGGCCAAAGCCCGCCCGCATCGCGTCGAAAACCGCGTAATCGAGCACCGTCTCACCGGACGGCCCGACCGGATCGATCTGCTTGAGCCCGCCGTAGCGCGAGCCCAGACCGGCGGCGAGAACGACGAGCGTGGGTTCCATCCCGGCGATCCAGCCGCGAACGCCCGGTCCGGTCAACCCCGCGCACGTGTCTGGTTCGGCGGATCGCCGGCGCGCAATCGCCTGCAAGCAGGCTCCTACAAAACCGATCCGGTTACCGACCAGGCTGGGCCCGGGCGCGGTCCGGCTCGTGGTCGGAGCCTGCTTGCAGGCGATCCGGTGACAGGCGCTTTCCACGACGCGCCAGTGCGGAGGGGTGGTTTGGAGTTCTCTTCGGGCGCGGACGCGGCACGCTGACGCGGGATGAGCGAATCCGCCCAACTGCCCCTGCCGCATGTCCGCCTGCTCGCGACGGGCGGGACGATCGCCGGCGCGCAGACCGACGATTCGGGGCGCGGATACCAGTCCGCCGCCTTCTCGATCGACGCCCTGCTCGCAGCCGTGCCGCGCATCGCCCGGCTCGCGCGCCTGGACGTGGAGCAGGTCGCCGCGATCGGAAGCCAGGACATGGGCGAGGCGATCTGGTTGAAGCTCGCCGCGCGCACGGCGGCGGGACTCGCCGAGGCGGACGTCGCCGCCGCCGTGATCACGCACGGAACGGACACGATGGAGGAGACCGCGTATTTCCTGAACCTCGTCGTGCCCAGCGACAAACCCGTCGTGCTGGTCGGCGCGATGCGGCCGGCCACCGCGATCAGCGCGGACGGACCGATGAACCTGTACAACGCGGTGGCCGTGGCGATCGAGCCGGGGGTGCGCGGTCGGGGCGTGCTGGTCGTGGCGAACGACGAGATCCATTTCGCGCGCGAAGTCGCGAAAACCAACACGACGCAGCTCGGCACGTTTCGCGCGACGCACCGCGGGCTGGCCGGCGTGGTCAACGCCGGCCGCGTCCACCTCTACGCGCCACCCGTCCGCCGGCACACTCAGGCGAGCGCGTTTCGGGTGGACGGACTGACGGCGCTGCCCCGGGTGGACATCCTCTACGCTCACGCCGGCATGCGGCCCGACCTGATCGACGCGGCGGTCAGGGCGGGCGCGGCTGGCCTGGTGATCGCCGGCGTGGGCGACGGCAACATGAACGCGGGTGCGATCGCCGCGGCGACGGCCGCCGCGCGCGCCGGCGTGGCGGTCGTGCGCAGCTCCCGGACCGGCGGCGGCGTGGTCGAACGCAACATCGAGATCGACGACGACCGCGCGGGTTTCCTCGTGGCGGAGGAGTTGAACCCGCAGAAAGCCCGCGTGCTGCTGATGCTGGGTCTCACGCAGACACGCGATCCCCGCGAGCTGCAGCGCCTCTTCTACGAATACTGAGCGGCGCGTCCCGGGGCCCGACCCCACGATTCCGTTCTCGTCACGACCGGCGCCGTCTGTTCGCGTCGAACCGCCCCGCCCGCTCCCGCGTTTCACCATCGCCGCCCAGCGCCTTCCGCCATGGCCCGAGTCCTGATCGAAAATCTCGTCAAGATCTATCCGGAGAAGAGCGGCCCGGGCGTGGCCGCCGTCAGGGACGTCAGCCTGACGATCGAGGACCGGGAGTTCATGGTGCTGGTCGGGCCGTCCGGCTGCGGAAAATCGACGACGCTGCGGATGATCGCCGGGCTCGAGGAGATCACGGCGGGCACGATCGCGATCGACGGCCAGGTGGTGAACGACGTCCCGCCGAAGGACCGCGACATCGCGATGGTCTTCCAGAACTACGCGCTGTATCCGCACATGACGGTCTACGAGAACATGGCCTTCGGTCTGAAGCTGCGGAAGTTCCCGAAGGCGGAGATCGACGCCCGCGTGCGCGAAGCCGCGGCGATGCTCGGGCTCGAGCCGCTCCTCGACCGCAAGCCGAAGGCGCTCTCGGGCGGCCAGCGCCAGCGCGTCGCGGTCGGCCGGGCCATCGTGCGCAAGCCGAAGGTGTTCCTCTTCGACGAGCCGCTCTCGAATCTCGACGCCAAGATGCGCGTCGCGACGCGCGCCGAAATCTCGCAAGCTCCACGCGCGGCTCGGGGCGACGATGATCTACGTGACGCACGACCAGGTCGAGGCGATGACGATGGGCGACCGGATCTGCGTGATGAAGGACGGCAAGATCATGCAGGTGGCGGCGCCGCTCGACGCTCTACAACCAGCCGGCCAACCTGTTCGTCGCCGGCTTCATCGGCTCGCCGGCGATGAACCTGTTCCACGGCACGGTCGCCGCGGCCGACGGCGCGCTTTGGTTCGTCGAAACCAACCCCTCCGGGCCGCCACTGCGACTGGCGCTGCCGGAACCGCTGGCGCGCCGGGCCGCCGCCCACGGCGCGGGGCCGGTGGTCCTCGGCCTCCGGCCGGAGGCGGTGCAGGAGGCGGCGGCTCTGCCCGCGCCGGATCCGGCGCGCACGGCGGAGGCGAGGGTGGACGTATCCGAACCGCTCGGACCGGAGACCTTCGTGCACCTGGACACCGGAGCGACGCGCTTCGTCGCCCGGCTGCGGCCCGGTGACCGGTTTGCCCCCGGACACCGGCTCCGGGTCGCCTTCGACCTCGGGCACTCGCATCTTTTCGACCCGGCGACGGAGCGGCGCCTCGAGACCTGAGGAGACCGCGCCGGCCGCGAAACCGGCCCCCGCCGTGGGATTGACTTGTGCGGTTCGACGCACCATTTCTCTGCCCCCCACCCGACTACCCCCGGGCCATGCAGGTCTCGTCCAGCAACATCATCCGGTTTCCGCTCGCCCACCCCGCAGCGTTCCAACGCGCCGGGTCGACGTCACCGCAACGCGCGGACCCGGCGGAAACGCCGAACATCGTGGCCTTTCCGCCCGCGGCGGCCGACGCCGGCGTCACCGCGACGATCCAGGAGCACGGCCGGCTTTTCGCCGCCCACCGGATCGTCGCGCGGGTCGCCGACCAGCTCGAGCTGACGCCGACGCTCTGAGTGGAGCCTCCGGCGGCCGGCCGCGTTTTTTCGCCTCGGCCCGGATCGAGGCCGCCAGCTGTTCGGCGGTTGAAGGGAGCTTGCGCTCGAGAAACGCCACCACGGCCGCCTCCTCCGCGTTCAGCCTGCCCGCGCGATGGAGGGTCCGGGCCGCCGTGGCCCGCACCTGCTCGAGCGTCACGCCGGCGAGATAGCTCTGCAACACCACGGGGTGGATGTAGCACTTGCGGCAGACCGCCGGCGTGTTTCCCAGTCGCGCGGCGACGCGTTCGATCACCTGGACGAGATTCCTCCTGGCCTGCGCCTTCGTGTCGAACCGCTCGAACTCGCGCAGCGCCACCGCCGCAAGCACCGTGCCGGCCCACGTCCGGAAATCCTTGGCCGAGAACTCGTCCCCGGCGATTTCGCGCAGGTATTCGTTGACGTCCGACGAGCCGACCTTCTGCGGCTTCCCGTCCTCGTCGAGATACTGGAACAGGTCCTGTCCCGGCAGCTCCTGCGTCCGGCGCACGATCGCGGCCAGCTTCGGATCGTAGAGGTCAATCTCGTGGGACCGGCCGCTCTTGCCCCGGAACTCGAAGTGCAGCGTGCCGCGCCGGATCCGGGCGTGCCGGTCGCGCATCGTGGTGAGCCCGAACGAGTGGTTCTGCCTCGCGTACTCCTCGTTGCCGATCCGGACCAGCGTGGTCTCGAGCAGCCGGATGATGGCAGCGAGGACCTTTGCGCGGTCGAGCCCGCGGCGCCGGAGATCGCGCGCCACGCGGCGGCGGATGCGCGGCAACGCCCGGCCGAACGCGACCATGCGCTCGAACTTCGCCCCGTCGCGCACGGCGGACCAGTCGGGATGATAGCGGTACTGTTTGCGTCCCCGGTCGTCCCGACCCGTCGCCTGGATGTGCCCGTTGGGCAGCGGGCAAATCCACACATCCGTCCAGGCCGGCGGGATCGCGAGCCGTCGGATCCGGGCGAGCGTGGCGGGGTCGGTGACGGCGTGGCCGGACGGATCGCGATAGCGCGCCTGCCGGCCGGCGCCAAGGCGCGTGATTCCGGGAGTGTCGTCGGTCACGTAGCGCAACCCCGCCTCGCGCGCGGTGGCGACGGCTTCGTCGCCGTGGGGGACCGAGGGTGACACGCGGCGGCGGGCGCGACGCCGGGGCGGGACGGAAACGGGGGACAACGGATGGGACATGAAACGGGGGGCGCGGCGGCCGGCGCGGCACCGCGCCGCCGCTCCTCCTCGGAACCAACACACGCCGCCGGACCGAATCCGCGCAAACTCGTTTCCGGTCAGGCGGCGGACGAGAAAGTTCCGCGGCGACCGTCGCCCCGGGGGGACCCGCCGGTCCCCGCCCCGCCGCGGTTGTGACCGGAGTCATCGGACGACGAGGAGGCGTGCGGCCGGTCGGAGGTTTTTCCAGGCGTCCGCCAGGGGCCGCCGCCGGTGTCGGGAGAAATCCGCAGCCGCACCCCGACGCGCGCACGCAGCCGGGCGGGGGGGGCGCCCTGTCTGAGCTACCGGGGCGATTCCGATGCCTCGTGCCATCTGCTGCAGCTCCTTGCCCGCTGTCACCTTAGCGCGGGTACAACCCGCAGCCGGCGCGCGCCGGGCGGTCCCGGCACGTCCGCGGTCGTTTTACGACGGGGGACGACGGGAACCAACCGGGCGAAATCTCAGACAGTGGCGTCGCGTGTGACTTGCCCCAGTCGATCGGTGCGTTTGCCGGCTCCATCGCGGGATGTGGCGGTTGATCACTTTCGCCCCGGCCGGGCGACGGGTGGCTCCGCCTGCCCAGCCGCGGTGGCGCGAGAACCATCCGCCGGCGACACCCGGCCGAAGCCGGCAGGCCCGCGCCCGCTCCCCTTATGAAGTCGAAGTTCGCCTCGAATGGCGCGCCCCCGTTGCTCGTGGCGCGCAAACGCTCCCCGGAACCCTCGAACGACGAGTTCATGAAACAACTCGTCGAAGCGCTGGGCGCGATCCGCGATGGCGACTTCAGCGTCAAGCTGCCATCGGAATGGACGGGGCTCGAAGGCAAGGTCGTGGATCACATGAATGCGATCACGACGCGGCTGTGGCGGTCGAGTGAAGGCATCTTCCGGCTGCGGCGGGAGGTCGGCGAGGAAGGAAAGATCGGCGAGCGGCTGCCGCTGGGCGACGCCGTGGGTGCCTGGGCGGAACGGGTCGAGGCGATCAATTCACTGCTCGACGAGCTCTCACAGCCGACGGTCGAGGTCGGCCGCGTGATCGGCGCGGTCGCGAAGGGCGACCTGTCGCAGGCGATGCCGCTCGAGCTCAACGGCCGCCCGCTGCAGGGCGAATATCTCCGCACGGCCAAGCTGGTGAACGGCATGGTGGGCCAGCTCGAGGCATTCTCGGTCGAGGTGACTCGCGTGGCCCGCGAGGTCGGCACCGAGGGCAAGCTCGGCGGCCAGGCGCAGGTCACGGGCGTCGTCGGGCGTCTGGAAGGACCTCACCGACTCGGTCAACCCGATGGCCGTCAAACCTCACCGCGCAGGTCCGCAACATCGCCGACGTCACCATCGCGGTCGCCAACGGCGACCTCTCGAAGAAGATCACGGTCGACGTCGCGGGCGAGATCCTGCAGCTGAAGGAGGCGATCAACACGATGGTCGACCAGCTCAACGGTCCTTCGCCGTCGGAAGTGACGCGCGTGGCGCGCGAGGTCGGCACCGAGGGCAAGCTCGGCGGCCAGGCCGTGGTGCCCGGCGTCGCCGGCACCTGGAAGGACCTGACCGACTCCGTCAACGCGATGGCGTCGAACCTCACCGGCCAGGTCCGCAACATCGCCGAGCGTGACCACCGCGGTCGCCAGCGGCGACCTGTCCCGGAAGATCACCGTCGACGTGAAGGGCGAGATCCTCGAGCTGAAGAACACGATCAACACGATGGTCGACCAGCTCAACGCCTTCGCCTCCGAGGTGACCCGCGTGGCGCGCGAGGTCGGCACCGAGGGCAAGCTCGGCGGCCAGGCCGCAGGTGCCCGGCGTGGCCGGCACCTGGAAGGACCTGACCGACAACGTCAACTCGATGGCGAACGAACCTGACCGCCAGGTCCGCAACATCGCCGAGGTGACGACCGCCGTGGCCAACGGCGACCTCTCCAAGAAGATCACCGTCGACGTGCGCGGCGAGATCCTCGAGCTGAAGAACACGATCAACACGATGGTCGACCAGCTCAACGGCTTCGCCGGCCGAGGTGACGCGCGTGGCCCGCGAGGTCGGCACCGAAGGCGAAGCTCGGCGGCCAGGCCACGTGCCCGGCGTCGGCCGGCACCTGGAAGGACCTGACCGACAACGTCAACTCGATGGCGTCCAACCTGACCGCCAGGTCCGCAACATCGCCGACGTGACCACGGCCGTGGCCAACGGCGACCTCTCCAGCAAGATCACCGTCGACGTGAAGGGCGAGATCCTCGAGCTGAAGAACACGATCAACACGATGGTCGACCAGCTCAACGGCGTTCGCCTCGCGAGGTGACGCGCGTGGCCCGCGAGGTCGGCACCGAGGGCAAGCTCGGCGGCCAGGCCGCAGGTGCCCGGCGTGGCCGGCACCTGGAAGGACCTGACCGACAACGTCAACTCGATGGCGACCAACCTGACCGGCCCAGGTCCGCAACATCGCCGAGGTCACGACCGCGGTCGCCAACGGCGACCTGTCCGCGAAGATCACCGTCGACGTCCGCGGCGAGATCCTCGAGCTGAAGAACACGATCAACACGATGGTCGATCAGCTCAACGGCTTCGCCTCCGAGGTGACGCCGCGTGGCCCGCGAGGTCGGCACCGAGGGCAAGCTCGGCGGCCAGGCCCAGGTCCGCGGCGTGGCCGGCACCTGGAAGGACCTGACCGACAACGTGAACTCTCATGGCGTCGAACCTGACCGGCCAGGTCCGCAACATCGCCGAGGTCACCACCGCCGTCGCCCGCGGCGACCTCTCGCGCAAGATCACCGTCGACGTGCAGCGGCGAGATCCTCGAGCTGAAGAACACGATCAACACGATGGTCGACCAGCTCAACGGCTTCGCCTCCGAGGTCACCCGCGTGGCGCGCGAGGTCGGCACCGAGGGCAAGCTCGGCGGCCAGGCCGCAGGTCCGGCGTCGCCGGCACATGGAAGGACCTGACCGACAACGTCAACTCCATGGCGTCGAACCTGACCTCGCCAGGTCCGCAACATCGCCGAGGTGACGACCGCCGTGGCCAACGGCGACCTTTCGCAGCAAGATCACCGTCGACGTGCGCGGCGAGATCCTCGAGCTGAAGAACACCATCAACACGATGGTCGACCAGCTCAACTCCTTCGCCTCCGAGGTCAGCCGCGTGGCGCGCGAGGTCGGCACCGAGGGCAAGCTCGGCGGCCAGGCGCAGGTGCCGGGCGTCGCCGGCACCTGGAAGGACCTGACCGACAACGTGAACTCGATGGCGTCCAACCTGACCGGCCAGGTCCGCAACATCGCCGACGTGACCACCGCGGTCGCCACGCGGCGACCTCTCGCGCAAGATCACCGTCGACGTGAAGGGCGAGATCCTCCAGCTGAAGAACACCATCAACACGATGGTCGAGCAGCTCAACGGCTTCGCCTCCGAAGTGACGCGCGTCGCCCGCGAGGTCGGCACCGAGGGCAAGCTCGGCGGCCAGGCGCAGGTGCCCGGCGTGGCCGGCACCTGGAAGGACCTGACCGACAACGTGAACTCGATGGCGTCCAACCTGACGGGCCAGGTGCGCAACATCGCCGAGGTGACCATCGCCGTCGCCAACGGCGACCTGTCAAGAAGATCACCGTCGATGTGCGCGGCGAGATCCTGCAGCTCAAGGAGACCATCAACACGATGGTCGAGCAGCTGCGCTCGTTCGCGTCGGAGGTGACGCGCGTGGCGCGCGAGGTCGGCACCGAAGGCCGGCTCGGCGTGCAGGCCGTCGTGCCCGGCGTGGCCGGCACCTGGAAGGACCTGACCGACTCGGTCAACACGATGGGCTCCAACCTGACCGCCCAGGTGCGCAACATCGCCGAAGTGACGACCGCCGTCGCCCGCGGCGACCTCTCGCGCAAGATCACCGTCGACGTGAAGGGCGAGATCCTCGAGCTGAAGAACACGATCAACACGATGGTCGACCAGCTCAACGCCTTCGCCTCCGAGGTGACGCGCGTGGCCCGCGAGGTCGGCACCGAGGGCAAGCTCGGCGGCCAGGCGCTCAGGTGCCCGGCGTGGCCGGCACCTGGAAGGACCTGACCGACAACGTCAACTTCATGGCCTCCAACCTCACCGACCAGGTCTCGCGGCATCGTCAAGGTCGTGACCGCCGTCGCCAACGGCAACCTGCGCCAGAAGCTCACCGTGCAGGCCAAGGGCGAGGTCGCCGCGCTCGCCGAAACGATCAACAACATGACCGACACGCTCGCGACCTTCGCCGAGCAGGTGACCAGCGTCGCGCGCGAGGTCGGCGTCGAAGGCCGGCTCGGCGGCCAGGCCAACGTCCCCGGCGCCGCCGGCACCTGGAAGGACCTCACCGACAACGTGAACCTGCTGGCCGCCAACCTCACCACGCAGGTGCGCGCCATCGCCGAGGTCGCCACCGCGGTGACCAAGGGCGACCTGACGCGTTCGATCCAGGTCGATGCCACGCGGCGAGGTCGCCGAGCTGAAGGACAACATCAACACGATGATCGCCAACCTGCGCGAGACCACCGAGACGCAACAAGGAGCAGGACTGGCTGAAGACCAACATCGCCCAGTTCACCAGCATGCTCCAGGGCCAGCGCGACCTGTTCACCGTCGGCAAGACGCTCCTCTCCGAGCTGGCGCCGCTGGTCAGAGCGCAGCAGGGGACCATCTACCAGATGGACGTCGCGGACGACGGCGAGCCCCGGCTCCGGCTGCTCGCCGGCTATGCCCAGACGCTCCGGGCTGCCCGACCGCATCGCGCTCGGCGAGGGGCTCGTCGGCCAGTGCGCGGTCGAGAAGCAGCGCATCCTCCTCAACGACGTGCCGCCGGACTACACCCGCGTCAGTTCCAGCCTCGGCGAGGCCGCGCCCGCGAGCATCGTCGTGCTGCCGGTGCTCTTCGAAGGCCAGGTCAAGGCGGTCATCGAGCTGGCCTCGCTCCAGCCGTTCACGTCACGCACCTCATCTTCCTCGATCAACTCACCACAGTCATCGGCGTCGTGCTCAACACGATCGAGGCGACGATGCGCACCGAGGGCCTGCTCAAGCAGTCGCAGCAGCTGACCGTCGAGCTCCAGTCCCGGCAGAACGAGCTCCAGCAGACCAACGAGGAGCTGGCCCAGAAGGCGCGGCTGCTGGCCGAGCAGAACGCCGAGGTCGAGCGCAAGAACCGCGAGGTCGAGCAGGCCCGCCGCGCGCTGGAGGAGAAGGCCGCCGAGCTGGCCCTCACCTCCAAGTACAAGTCCGAGTTCCTCGCCAACATGTCGCACGAGCTGCGCACGCCGCTCAACTCGATCCTCATCCTCAGCCAGCAGCTGGCCGACAACAGCCGGCGGCAACCTCACCGCCAAGCAGGTCGATTTCGCCCGCAACATCCACTCGTCCGGCTCCGACCTGCTCAACCTCATCAACGACATCCTCGACCTCTCGAAGATCGAGTCCGGCACGGTCACCGTCGAGGCCGAGGAGATCTGCTTCAGCTCGCTGCGCGACTACGATCGAGCGCAACTTCCGCCACGTCGCCGAAAACAAGAACCTGCCGTTCCAGGTCGAGTTCGACGCCGAGCTGCCGCCGCGCTGATCAGACCGACTCCGAAGCGCCTCCAGCAGATCCTCAAGAACCTGCTCTCCAACGCCTTCAAGTTCACGGCGCAGGGCCATGTGGCACGTGCGGGTCGGCTTGGCGACCGTCGGGCTGGACGCCCGGATCACCCGGTGCTGAGCCGGCCGCCGCAGGTGATCGCCTTCGCCGTCGAGGACACGGGCATCGGCATCGCCCCGGAGAAGCAGAGGCTGATCTTCGAGGCGTTCCAGCAGGCCGACGCCGGCACGAGCCGCAAGTACGGCGGCACCGGGCTCGGCCTGGCGATCAGCCGCGAGCTGGCCGCGCTGCTCGGGCGGCGAGATCCGGCTCACCAGCGTCCACGGCGAGGGCAGCACCTTCACGCTCTACCTGCCGCTGTCCTACGCGGGCCCGACGCGCCGAGCGACAGCGCCGGCGCACCGCGGCTCGGCCGATCCGTCAGGCCGACGCGATCCGCGTGCTGCTCGGTCGCCGCGCGAGGAGCACGATCCCCGACGACCGCGAGCAGCATCCAGCGAGGGCGACACCGTGCTGCTCGTCGATCGAGGACGACCCGCACTACGCGCGCATCCTGCTCGGGCCTGGCGCGCGACAGGGCTTCAAGGGCATCGTCGCCACCCGCGGCGCGACGGGCGCTCTCGCTCGCCCGGCAGTACCAGCCCGACGGCCATCACGCTCGATATCTTCCTGCCCGACATGCTCGGCTGGACGGTGCTGAACAACCTCAAGCTCAGACCCGGCGACGCGGCACATCCCGGTGCAGATCATCACGGTCGAGGAGGAGCGCTCAGCACGCCCTGGCGCACGGGGCCTTCGCCTACCTGGTGAAGCCGACCACGACCGAGGGGCTCGAGCAGTGCTTCGACCGGATCCGGCGATTCGTCGAGCCGCACACCAAGCGGCTGCTCGTCGTCGAGGACAACGACGATCGAGCGGCAGACCATCGTCGAGCTGCTCGAGCACGACGACATCGAGATCGACGGCCGTCGCCACCGGCGCCGAGGCGCTTGAGGCCGCTGCTCGACCGGCCGTTCGACTGCTGCGTGCTCGACCTGCGGCTGCCCGACATGAGCGGCTTCGAGCTGCTGGACAAGGTGCAGGCGGAGCCGGCCCTGCGCGACGTGCCGGTCGTCGTCTTCACCGGCAAGGACCTCTCCGCCGACGAGGAAGCGCGGCTCAAGACCATGGCCAAGAGCATCGTGCTCAAGGACGTGCAGTCGCCCGAACGGCTCCTCGACGAGACCGCTCTTTTCCTCCACCGCGTCGTCGCCGACCTGCCGGAGGCGAAGCAGCAAGATGCTCGACCGGCTCCACGGGTCCAACGAGATCCTCGCGCGGACGCAAGGTGCTGGTCGTCGACGACGACGCCCGCAACATCTTCGCCCTCACCACCCTGCTCGAGAACCACGAGATGGAGGTCATCAGCGCCACCAACGGCCGGCAGGCCATCGAGATCATCCAGAACGAGCCCGACATCGAGCATGGTGCTCATGGACATCATGATGCCCGACATGGACGGCTACCAGACGATGCGCGAGATCCGCAAGGAGCCGCAGTTCCGCACGCTGCCGATCCTGGCCCTGACGGCCAAGGCGATGAAGGGCGATCGGGAGAAGTGCCTGGACGCCGGCGCCTCCGACTACATCGCCAAACCCGTCAACACCGAGCAACTGCTCTCGCTGATGCGCGTCTGGCTGTACCGCTGACCATGATCGCCGCCGGCATTCGCACCGCAGGAGCCTGCTTGCAGGCGATCCCGTACGCCTGGCGGGTGGGCGTCCGCCCGCCCGTGATGCCGCGCCACCTACCTGTAGGAGCCTGCTTGCAGGCGATTCCGTGCGCCTGGCGGGTGGGCGTCCGCCCGCCCGTGATGCCGCGCCACCTACCTGTAGGAGCCTGCTTGCAGGCGATTCCGTGCGCACGACGGGCGTGCGCGTGCCTCACCAAACATCGCTCCTTCGGCGGTCACGCCGCTGGTGGGACCCTCCTCTCAGGCGATTCCCCACGCACCGGGGGCAGGAGCCTGCTTGCAGGCGATTTCGTACGCACCGCGGGTAGGCGCCTGCTGATCGGTGGGCCTTCGCCAAACATCGCCTGCAAGCAGGCTCCTACCTCCGGACGTCCGAACGCACAACCTACCTGTATCCGGACGCGCCGCCCTCCGGCATCCGGGCACACCCGCCCTTCGACCTCCGGGCACACGCCCGGGCCGGACGCACCGCCCTCCTCCGTCCGGACACCGCCGCGGGGATGTGAATTCGCCGTGAGTCTCCGAACTTGAGCACGACCGCTCCAGTCAGCCTGCACGCCGGGCCCGCGCCCGTGAAGATTCTCCTTGTCGACGACGAGCCGCGCAATCTCGACGTGCTCGAGAGCATCCTCGAGTCGCCCGAGTACACCCTGGTCCGGGCCGCGACCGCCGAGCGCGCGCTGATGCTGCTGCTCGACGGCGTCTTCGCGGTGATCGTGCTCGATATCCAGATGCCGAACATGAGTGGCATCGAGCTCGCCGGCCTGATCAAGCAGCGCCGCCGGACGCAGCACGTCCCGATCATCTTTCTCACCGCGTACTTCCACGAGGACAAGGACGTGCTCCAGGGGTACGGCACGGGCGCGGTCGACTATCTGACCAAACCCGTCAATCCGCAGATTCTGCGTTCGAAGATCGCGGTGTTCGTCGAGCTCTTCCGCAAGACCCAGGCAATCGCTGGCGCGAATGCGCTGCTCGAGCACGAGATCGGCCAGCGGCAGCGGGCCGAGGAGTCGCTGCGGCGCACCAACAACGAGCTGGAGGCGCGGGTCGCGGTGCGGACCGCCGAGCTGGTGCGGGTCAACCAGGAGCTGCTCGAGCGCGAGCGGGCCCTGCGCGAAAGCCAGCTGCAGGTCGAGCGCGAGCTGATGGAGCAGAAACGCATCGAGGCGGCGCTCCGCGCGGGTGAGCGGGAGATCGCCGCCGCCCGCGACCAGGCCCTGGCGGCGTCCCGCACGAAGGACGACTTCCTCGCGCGCCTCTCCCACGAACTGCGAACCCCCCTCAATCCCGTGCTGCTGCTCGCGAGCGAAGCGGCCCGGAACCCCGACCTGCCGCCGCCTGTGCGGGAGGACTTCGAGCTCATCGCGCAAAACGTCGTGCTCGAGGCGCGGCTGATCGACGATCTCCTCGACCTGACGGCCATCACGCGCGGCAAGGTCTCGCTCGAGCGGCGCCCCGTCGAGATCCATCCGGTGCTGCGCGAAGCCCTCGCGATGATCCGCCGGGACATCGACGAAAAGCAGCTCGAGGTCGCGCTCCAGCTCGATGAGGCGCGGCATGTCGTCTTCGGCGACGACATGCGCCTGAAGCAGGTTTTCCTCAACGTGATCAAGAACGCGGTGAAGTTCACCCCGCCCTGCGGCCGGATCACGATCGCGAGCTCGGCCGACCCGCAGCGAACGAGACTGAAGATCGCGGTCGCCGATTCGGGCATCGGCCTCACCCCGGAGGAGAGCGCGCGGATTTTCGCGGCCTTCACCCAGGGCGATCACGCGGCCAACGGCAGCGGCCGCTTCGGCGGTTTGGGGCTGGGCCTGGTGATTTCACGGACGCTCGTCCAGCTCCACGCCGGCTCGATCACCGCAAGCAGCGCCGGCCGCAACCAGGGCTCGACGTTCGCGATCGAGCTGCCGCTCGCCGGTGCGAACACGGCCAGCCCGCCCGCCGACGACCGGCTGCGGTCGGCAACGGCGCCGGCCGCGACCGCGCCGCGACCGCTGCGCGTGCTGCTCGTCGAGGATCACCAGCCCACCTGCCGGGCGCTCTCGGAACTGCTCGTCCGCCGCCGCTACGACGTCGTCGCCGCCAATACGATCGCCGATGCGTTCGCCGCGGTCGGGAAGCACCATTTCGATTTCGTGATTTCCGACGTCGGGCTGCCGGACGGCAACGGCTGCGACCTGATGGCCGAACTGCGGACCCGCTTCGGGCTTCGCGGCGTGGCGCTGACCGGCTACGGCATGGACGGCGACGTCATGCGCAGCCAGGCGGCCGGATTCATCACGCATCTGACGAAACCGGTCAGCATCCGCGCGCTCGACCAGGCGCTGCTGCAGCTGGTGGAGCTGACGGAATCGCGGGTGTAGCCCGCCCCTCCCGGAAGACGCGCCCGTCGCTCGAACCCCGGCCGGCCCCGCGCCACAGTGTCAAATAATGGGTGACAATGCCTTCTCCGCCCCGGCGATCCAGGTTCGTATTCCGCCGCTCGGGCTGATCCCGTATCCGTTCAGTGGAGCCCTCCCCGCGCCCCTGAGTCCTTAACCATTCCTGCTCGGAGCCGGGCACCGAGCCGGCGGAACCGGAACGGACCCAAGGCGCGGCGCTACGCTTTTCCTCTCCGAAACCCATAGCGGTCGCCCAGCGCGAGGCAGCGCGCGACCGGCTCGACGCCGGCCGACGCCGTGGGCTCCCGCAGCGAAGCCGCGGCGGCGCACACGCCGAGCCGCAGCGCGCGCTCCATCGGCCACCGTGCATGGAGGCCCCACAGCACTCCCGCCGCCAGCGCGTCGCCGGCGCCCACGGTTCCGGCGATCAACGAGGCCGGCAGATCCACGCAGGGCTGCCACACGGCGGATCCGTCCGCCGCGATCGCGCCCACGCCTTCGGGGAAGTGCACCACCGCCCATTCGCGAACGCCCATCGCCAGCAGTCTCCGCCCGGCTTTCTCCGCCTGCTCGCGCGTTCGCGCCGCCTCCGGCCCGAGTGGAATTCCCGTGAGTTTCTCGGCCTCGAAATCGTTGGCGAAAAGCACGTCGACCAGTGGCAGCACCGGCGCGACGACGGTGCCGAAGCGATCACCCGGGTCGCTCACGCAGTCCAACGAAATGTGCAGCCCCGCGGCGCGCGCCCGCCGGAACACGTCTGCCGCCCGCGGGCCGCCGCCAGGCTGCAGTTCGTCGAGCGCGTCGAGCAGCAGCAGGTATGCGAAATGGAAATGACTCGCCTGCGTCCGGCTGAAATCGAAGTGCTCCGGACGCAACCGGGCATTCGTCCCGCGCTGATGGAAGAACGTCCGGCGACCCGTCGCCGCCACGGTCATCACATCCGTGTACGAGGTCGGGGCGTCGCTCGTGGTGTGCAGCTGGGTCGTGTCGATCCCGTGCGCCTGGCAATCGTCGCGAATCAGCTGCCCGCCGGCATCGCTGCCGATCAGTCCGATCCCCTCGAGCGGGCACGTCGCGCCGAGGCGGGCGAGATCCTTCAGCACATTGTACGGGCCGCCGCCATTGCCCCAGGACTGCCGGAGAATCGTCGCGAGCGCGTCCTGCGGCGGCCACGACTCGATGATCTTGACGTGATCGATCACCCAGTTTCCGCCGGCGATGATGCCCGAGCGCATGGGTCACCAGCTGAGCGGGAACGAACCGGACCACAATCCCGAATGGAACGATGCGCGCGAACGTCGCCGGCGGCGCGCCGGTTTCCGGCCGCCGGCCGCACGCGCCGCTACTCGGCGGGAGCGAACACCAGTACGCGCACGGTGCCGGGCACGATCTTCGGCCGGGCGCCATTCTCCGCCGGGTCGAACCGCGCCGCGACGAGATAGAGACGATGCGTCACCGGGTCCACGATCATCGTGCGGGCGCTGCGTTCGGTCGGGAGCGTGGCCACGACGCTGAACCGATCGGGTCCGTCCTCGTGCACGATCGTCACCGTGCCATCGCGGCCGTTGGAGGTGAAGGCCAGCTGCCGGCCGGGATCGAACGCCGCGGCATCGATCCCCGCACCCGCGGGGAGCACGGCCACGACACGGCCGTCGGTCGTGTCGAGCACGACGAGCTTCGAATTCGCACAGCCGACGAACAGGCGGTGGTGCGCCAGGTCGATCGCCATCCCGCTCGGCTCCTCGCCCGGCGCGAGCGGCCAGCGGGCCGTCACCGTCCGCGTCTTCGCGTCGATCACGGCGACTTCGCTCTTGTCCTCGAGATTCACGAAGATCCGGCCCGACGCCGGCTCCTCCTGCGCGAACTCCGGCTTGCCGTCGAGCGGCACGGTCGCGACGACCTTCGCGCCGGCGGCGTCGATCACGGTCGCGGAGTGGCTCCGGCCATTGAACGCGTAGACCTCCTTCGTCGCGGTCGCGAAAAGAATGGCGTCCGGATTCGTGCCGGTCGCGACCTTCGTCACGGTCGCCAGCGTCGCCGGGTCGAAAACGCTCACCTTGTTCTCGCGGCCGTTGCTGGTGAAGCCGCGGTTGAGCGCCGGGGCCAGCGCGACGCCGTGAACGCCCGGCGTATCGGCGATCTCGCCGACGATCTCGTCCGTTCGCGTGTCGATCACGACGACCTTGGTGGCGTGGCTCACGTACAACCGGTGTTGCGCGGGATCGACCGTCAGATAATCCCAGCCGCCTTCGCCGGCGATCGGGATCTGTTTTTCCGGCAGGTACGAAACAGCCGCCCAAGCGCCCGGTGCGGCCGCGAGGCCGGCGAGCAGCGGCAGCGCGATGCGAAAGGAGGCGAGAGCGGAAGTTTTCATTGGGGCGACCCGGAGGGGAGACCGACGAGACAGCTGCGGCCGGCGCAACAGTCAATGCGCGTCACGGCCGGCCGCAAGGCGCGAGGAATTCCACCGCGCCTCCGCCGAGCGCCGAGCCGCCCCATCCCTTCGGACTGCGAGGGTCGTCGGGCTCGGCTCGACCGGAACGGCGTCGGGTCGGGATTAGGGGAGCAGCCGGGGAGCAACTTGGTGCCCCAGCCGGATGCGGCTCCGTTTGCGGCAGCGGAGGGGTGGCGGTTTGTTGCCGCCCCCGGCGCATCCAGCCGCCTCCTCTTGAACAAACCCAAATCGCCCCCCATGAAACTGCCTCGCACCCCGATGGCGCTGCTCTGCGTCGTCGCTTTCGCCGGTCTGTTCCGCCCGGCTGCCAACGCGCAATCCGATCTCACGCTCTACGACGACACGCTCGAGAACGGCTGGCAAAATTGGAGTTGGGCCACCGTCGATCTGGCCAACACCACCACGGTTCACTCGGGCACCGACTCCATCGCGGTGACCCCGGGCGCCTGGGCGGCGCTTTATCTCCACCACACCGCGATCGACACACACGGTTACCAGAACCTGACGTTCTGGATCAACGGCGGCTCCGCCGGTGGCCAGATCATTCACCTCAGCGGACTGCTCAGCGACACCGCCCAGTCCCCGATGACGATTGGGCCGCTCGCGGCCAACACGTGGCAGCAGATCGTCGTCCCGCTCTCGGCGCTCGGCGTCGGCGACCAGACCAGCCTCACCGGGTTCTGGTGGCAGGATGGCACCGGCAGCGGCCTGCCCACCTTCTATGTCGACGACATTGTCCTGACCGCGGTCCCGCCGCCTTCGGTGATCAACGTCTCCGTCAACCTCAGATCGACGGTGCGGCGCGTCGACCCGCGGATGTTCGGGATCAATGCGGCGATCTGGGACAGCGTCTTCGACACGCCGACGACCAAGGGACTCCTGCAGGAGCTGAGCAACCGGGCGCTGCGCTATCCGGGAGGCTCGCTGTCGGATGTCTACCACTGGAAGACCAACATGTCCGAAGGCCAGACGTTCCAGTGGTGGACGAACACGGATTCGTTCGCGCAGATCTCGACCGCCACGCACGCGCAGGTGTTCGTCACGGCGAACTACGGTTCGGGAACGCCGCAGGAAGCCGCCGACTGGGTGACCTACGCGAACCGCACCAAGCACTACGGCTTCCGCTATTGGGAGATCGGCAACGAGAACTACGGATCGTGGGAGGAGGACCTGAACACGCGACCGCACGACCCGTACACCTACGCCAACCGCTTCGTGCAGTACTACCAGCTGATGAAGGCGGCCGATCCGTTCATCCGCATCGGCGCCGTGGTCATCACCGGCGAGGACAGCTTCGCGAATTACACCGACCACCCCGCCACGAATCCGCGCACCGGCCAGACGCACAACGGCTGGACGCCCGTCCTCCTCGCCACGCTGAAGAGCCTCGGCGTGACCCCCGACTTCGTCGTCTATCACCGCTACGTGCAGCCTCCGGGCGGCGAGAGCGACTCGTATCTGCTGACCTCGTCGGGGTCCTGGGCGGATGACGCCGCCAATCTGCGCCAGATGCTCAACGATTATCTCGGCACCTCCACCGCCGCCCACGTCGAGCTGACGTGCACGGAGAACAACTCGGTGTACAGCAACCCCGGCAAGCAGACGACCAGCCTGGTCAACGGGCTGTTCTACGCCGACAGCCTGGCGAACCTGATGAACACCGAGTTCAATTCGCTCATCTGGTGGGACCTCCGCAACGGCCAGGAGACCGGCAACAACAACTCACCGGCACTCTATGGCTGGCGCCAGTACGGCGACTACGGGATCGTGGATGCCAACACCCCGGCGGCCCCGGCGGACCGGTATCCGACGTTTTACGTCAACAAGCTGCTGAAATACTACGCCCGGGGAGGCGAGCGGGTGATTCCCGTGACCAGCAACTACATCGGGCTGGCCGCCTACGCGGTCCGGAGCGAGGACGACTCGCTGCGGCTGCTGCTGATCAACAAACACCCGACCGCCACGCTCAATGTCAGCGTCACGCTGACCGGCGGCAGTGTCGACGGACCGGGAGTGGCGTATCATTACGGAATTCCCCAGGACACCGCGGCCCAGACCGGGACCGGCTCGGCGGACGTGCAGCAGACCCTCGTCCGGTTGAAGGGCAAGACCTTCAACTACTCGACCGATCCGTATTCCGCGACCGTGCTGCGGCTCAACGTCGATCAGTAGCGCCCAGGGATCGAGCCGAAGCCCGCCGCGAACACCACCTCCGAGATCCGCGAATCGCCTGCAAGCAGGCTCCTACGACGAGCCGCAACGTCCCGGGGAACGGCCTTGTCTTGCGGGAGCGTGCTTGCAGGCGATCCTTCATCCAGCGGGATGTCCGAGCGGCCTTGCGCCGCGATTCGATCACCACTTCGCGCTTCAGCTCTTTGGCGTTTCGCCCATGCCGGGTGTCGCCGTGTTCCCGCTTTGCGCGCCGCCGTCGTTTTTCGCTCCGCCATCGCTCTTCGCGCCGCGCTCGCTCTTCGCTGCGCTCTCGTTCTTCGCGAGAGCTTCCTTGACCCACACGCCGAATTCCGGCGTCGGCGTATAGTTCCAGTCCGCAATCAGGCACGGCCAGGCGGTCGGA
The DNA here is from genome assembly GCA_963705935.1 of uncultured Verrucomicrobiae bacterium. Taxonomy (GTDB): domain Bacteria; phylum Verrucomicrobiota; class Verrucomicrobiia; order Opitutales; family Opitutaceae; genus Opitutus. The sequence continues at coordinate 4,140,286 of OY970130.1, forward strand.
TGGAAATCCCACGCCGCCCAGTTCCAGCCGTGCTCCTCGAGCGTGCGGAGCATCTCCCGATTCCACTTCTCGTCGTTCATGTGCTCCTCCGGCGGGAACGGCCACATCCGCTCGATCGAGCCGAATTCGGTGACGATCACCGGCAGGTGTTCCGCGAACCGCTTCGTCCGCGACGCCCATTGCGGAATCGTTTCGCGGCCAAGCCCGGGATAGGCGTGCGGGTACGGGTGATTCGCATACACGACCCCATTGCCGTTGGGATCGAGCAGCTGCCGGTCCGGCCAGATTCCCTCGAGTTCGTACGCCCAGTTGATTCCGCCCGCGACGATCAGGTTCCTGGCCCCGGCCGCCCGGATGGCCTCGACGATAACCGGCATGCCGACGGCATCGTACGAAATCTTCCCGTTCGTCTTTTCGTCCGTTTCCGTGATCAGGCCCCCGCGGTACCACTGGTCCCAGCTGCAATGCGCCGGCTCGTTGTAGAGATCGAAGAGTACCGCCGGATGGTTCGGAAACGTCCGCGCGACGTCCTGCCAGAACACGACGCTGTTCCGGTCCGGCAGGTTGTGCTGGCCGATGTACTTTCCCCATCTCCCCGCGTCCGACCAGTGCAGGTCGAGCAACAGGTACGCGTCGTGCTCCGAACAGAATTCGACCAGCTGTTTCACCAGCGCGCGATAGGCCAGGCCCTCGTCGGCCTGCCCCGGCGCCTTGCCGAACCAGCGGTCCTGCGCCAGCGGAAGCCGGATGAGATTCGCGTGCCACTCCTGCACGGCCACGGCGACGGTTTTCGCGATCCGGCCATCGCCGTCGTTCGACCATTCGAGACTGGCGCAGTTGACCCCGCGGAGTCGGACCGGACCACCGTCCGCCGTCACGAGCCGGGTGCCTCTGACCTCGAGGGTGGCGGGGGTGGCGTTCAGCGGCGCGATCGCCGCCGCGGCCAGACCGGCCAGCAGGAGCACGCGGCAAAGACAGGATCGGGGTGAGGTCATGAGGGGAAGGGGGCGGCCGCGCCCGAACGGTTCGCGGCGGGTTCGGCGATCGACGGCGAATCCAAAACGTGGTCGCACCATCCCGCAAGACGTCTCGGCAGGAAACACCCCGCACGGCCGGAGCCGGTCCGGGCGCCTGATTTGACGCCACGCGCCGGACCACCGAGTTTCTCCGCTCGCATGCCCCGTCGGCCGCCAATGCTCGTCTGCATCCTCGCGACGGCGCTCTTCGCGTCCGGCTGCCGGATGGCGGTGCCGGCCACTGTCGCGCCGATCCCCACGCGCTTCCTGCCCTTCGCCGCCGGCACCCGAACGGATACGCTCGTGGTCTTCCTCCCCGGCCGCGGCGGCTCGCAGCACGACTTCGAACGCCAGGGCCTGCTGCGGATCCTGCGCGAGACGGGTGTCCGCGCCGACGTGATCGCGGTCGACGCCCACCTCGGATATTACTACAACGGAACGATCATCCCCTGTCTGATGGCGGACGTGATCAACCCGGCGCGGAAGCGCGGCTACCGGCGAATCGTGCTGGCCGGCATCTCGCTCGGCGGGCTGGGCGCGCTCCTGTGTCAGCGGGATGAGCCGGGGGCCGCGGACGCCCTCGTGCTCCTCTCGCCGTATCTCGGCGAGAACCCGGCGCTGTTCCACGCGATCGCGGCCGCCGGCGGTCCCGCCGCCTGGGCCGCGGGCCGCCCGCTGCGGTCGGGGGAGGTCGATGAGCAGATCTGGACTTTTCTCGGTCGCGACGCCGCAACCCTTCCGCCCACCTGGCTGTTCTTCGGACGCAGCGACCGGTTCGCCGCCGGCCAGCGCCTGCTCGCGCCCCTGCTTCCGCCCGGACACGTCGTCGAGATTGCCGGCGCGCACGACTGGCGCACCTGGCGCTCGTTGTGGCGCCGGGTCTGCGTGCAACCGGGCATTTTCTCGGCCGTGACGCGCGAGTAGGAACGGCGCGGGAATCGCCGGCCGCCCGAGGCGTCCTGCAATTGTCCTGTCACAACGGCGCCACGGGGCTGGTTCGACTTCAGGACCGCCGCGCCAGTGCCGATAAGCGATTGCGATGCCTGCCCTGATCTTCGACCTGGACATCTCGGCCGATCAAATCCTGGCGTATTACCGCGGAGACATCCGGGCGGTTCGCGCCCGCGCCACGAACGGAACGACCGTCGAGTTTCCCGCGTCGGCGCTGCGCCGGCACGTTTCGACCGACGGCATTCACGGCCGGTTCTGGATGGAATTCGACCGGCAGAACAAGTTCGTGTCGCTCGAGCGCGTGGCGAACTGACGCGGGCCGCTCAGGCCAGGACGGGGCGTTCCGCCGGCAGCGGCGGCGGTTCGGATTCGTGGGGTGGGGCCTCGCCGAGCAGTTCATGGAACTCCCGCCGGTCCAGCGTTTCGCGCGTGAGCAGTTCCCGGGCGATCCGGTCCAGCTGCTCGCGGTGCGCCACCAGGCATTGCCGGGCCTCCTCGTACGCGGCGGCCAGGATCGCCTTCACCTCCTCGTCGATTTCCCACGCCGTGCGCTCGCTGCAGTCGCGCTGGAGCGGGGTGTCCTCCGGGCCGGCAAACTCCGGTGTCCGCTGCGCGCAGTGCGCGAGCCCGATGCGCGCGCTCATCCCATACCAGGTCACCATCTGGCGCGCCAGCGCCGTCGCCCGCTCGAGGTCGTTCTGCGCTCCGGTGCTCGACTCGTGCAGGACCAGGTCCTCCGCCGCCCGGCCGCCCAGCAGCCCGGCGATGCGTTCCAGCAGTTCCGACCGGGTGACGATGAACTGGTCCTCGGTCGGCAGCTGCAGCATGTAGCCGAGCGCCGCGCGGCCCCGCGGCACGATGCTGATGCGGTGCACGGGCTCGCCGTGCGCGCTGTACGCCGCCACGAGGGCGTGTCCGACTTCGTGGTACGCGACGCGCCGCTTCTCCTCGTCGCGGAGCCGCCGGCTCCGCCGCTCCGGCCCGGCGACGACCTTCTCGATCGCCTCCTCCACGTCGCGGTGCGCGATCGTCGCCGAGCGGCGCCGCGCCGCGAGCAGGGCCGCCTCGTTGAGCACGTTCGCCAGGTCGGCGCCGGAGAACCCCGCCGTCGCCGCGGCGATCACGGCCAGGTCGACGTCCGTCGCCAGCCGCTTGTCCCGGGCATGCACGCGCAGGACCGCCTCCCGCCCGGCGCGGTCCGGGGCATCGACCACGACCTGCCGGTCGAAGCGGCCCGGACGGAGCAGCGCCCGGTCCAGGACCTCGGGCCGGTTGGTCGCCGCCAGGATGATGACGCCGGCGTTGGGGGTGAAACCGTCCATCTCGACGAGCAGCGCGTTGAGCGTCTGCTCGCGTTCGTCGTTCACCGCCCCGACGTGCACGCCGCGCTGCCGGCCGATGGCATCGAGTTCATCGATGAAAACGATGCAGGGCGCCTTTTGCTTCGCCTCCTTGAACAGGTCGCGCACGCGGGCCGCCCCGATGCCGACGAACATCTCGACGAAATCGCTGCCGCTCAGGTTGAAGAACGGCACCTTGGCCTCTCCCGCGACGGCCCGTGCGAGCAGCGTCTTGCCGGTGCCGGGCGGACCGACCAGCAGCACCCCGCGCGGAATCCGCGCCCCGAGCTCCTGGTAGCGCGCCGGGTTCTTCAGAAAGTCGACCACCTCGGTGAGCTCGAGCTTCGCCTCGTCGCAGCCCGCCACGTCGTTGAAGGTCACCTTGGTGTCCGTGTCCGCCGACACCTGCGCCCGGTTCCGGCCAAAGCCGAGGATCGACTCGCCGGCGCTTCGCATCCGGCGCGTCAGGAGCAGCCAGAAACCGGCCATGACCGCGATCGGCAGCAGCCACGAGAGCAGGAACTGCGAGAGCACGCCCGGCCGGACCGCCGCGAACTCGACCCCGGCCGCCTCGAGCTGCCGCACCAGATCCGGATCGTTCAGGCGCACGGTGCGAAACAGATAACTCTGGGAGCCTGGGCTCGCGGCTGCCGCCGACGAGGAAGCAGGCGCGCCGGCGGCGGGCTTGGCGGCGGCGGCCGGTGCGGCGCCCTCGTGTGCCGGCGCCGGCGCCTTCAGCACGATCCGGCCCACCACCTCATCCGGCTTCACGGTGGCCTGAACCACTTCGTGCCGGGCAAGGTGCTGCTTGAATTCGCTGTACGGCAGCGTCCGCACGAGCATCTGGCCGGCGACGTCCTGCCACAGCCACAACACCACCAACATCGTGACGAAATACACGATCAAGGCGCGCGAAGGCGGCCCGAACTTCGGCGGACCGGGGCGCGGCCGGTCGGTATTCCTGGGTCCACGAGCAGTTTTCATGACCCAAGGAAAGCGATTGTCCGCCGCCGTAAAGCTGCGGCCGCAATCGGCCGGGTCGGCCGCGGCCGCGCCGCCCGCGGGCAATCCGGCGCCGCCCCGATGCCTCGACGAGTGGGTTCCCCGGCCCGCCACTCAACTCCCGCCGGTGCCGGAGCGTTCCCGCCGGAGTTCGTCCGGCTCGCGGAGGCTGTGCGTCAGGTACACCGCGCAGAGTGCCGCGAGAGCACCGCAGGAGTCGATCAGCACGTCCCCCGGAGCCGCCGTTCGCGTGGCGACGAAGGTCTGGTGGAACTCGTCCGTCACCGCATAGCTCGTCGCGATCAGCCAGGCCGCGCCGGCCGCGCGCCAGGACCAGACCGCCAGCGGGAGGCGGTTCGAACGCAGGATCGCGCGGCGGACGAGGACGCCCAAAACCGCATATTCCGAGAGGTGGCCGCACTTGCGCACCACCAGGTGCACGAGCCCGATCGCATCCAGCGAAATGTCCGGTCTGACCCAGCGCAGCAGCGGCTCGATCAGCCGGCCCGTGTGGGATGCCGAACCGACGTCGGTCGACATGAAAAAGATGAATCCCATCCAGGCAACCACCGGCATCCACGGTTTGAGGTCTCGGTTCATTTTGGAAACACCCTCGTCCGGGGGCGCGGGCGCCGTCAAGGAGCGCCGCCGATCCAGCCGGCACGATCAGGGCTCTCCCGATGGCGCTCGCCGCCACTCATCAAGTGCTTCTCCGCCAAAGCCAGGTCGTTGAAGAGGGTCACATCCAAACCGACGACCCGCGAGACGGCTTCCGGCAGGTCGTGCGAGTGGTCCGCCGCCTCGGTCAAAATGGCGACGCGCGCGCCGCGATCGATGCCGGGGGTCAGCATGTCCTCGTACACGAAGCTCAGGTTGTTGCTGACCGTGTCGCTGTTCGGGCACAGACGCACGTCGACGAGGTAGCGCGAGAGGCCGCGCTCGCGGCCGAAGGCGTGCGCCCGGACGTTTTCCCGGATGGCCTGCTCCCGCGTCAGCCGGCCCCGGTACGTGAGCCGCACGTAGCTCTTCCCCGCGGGTACCTCGATCGTGCAGCTGGCTGGATTCGTTTTATCCATGGTGCGTTCCTTCGAGCGGGCGTCGACCTTGAACCGTTCCGCGTCATTTCGCGAGCCAACGTTCGTCGAGCATCCGGGCGATCGCGACGAAGCCGTCCATCCCCGGAGGCTTGACCAGATACTCGTCGGCGCCGGCGGCGCGCGCCCGCTGCTGGTCGACCTCCTGCTCCGAGGAGCTGAACAGCACGAACGGCACCCGGGCCAGCGCCGGCTCCCGGCGCGCGCGCTCCAGCACCTGCAGGCCCGTCATCCGCGGCAGCTTGAAATCGAGCAGCACGAGCGCGGGCAGCGGATGGAGGGCCCGGTCGTCGAAGGGCGGCGTGCCCAGCAGGTACCCGAGCGCCGCCGGCCCGTCGGTCATCAGCCGCAACGGGTGCCGCACTCCCGCCTGCCGAAAAGCGAGCTCCATCAGCAGGCCGTCGTTCTCCTCGTCGTCCACGTAGAGAACCGGCGGCTGGTTTGGGTTGGGCATGGGTGGGCGGAGGAACCGGGCAGGGCGGACAAACCGCTAGTCCAGCTTGGGCGGACGCGAGAACTCCAGCCAAAAACGGCTTCCCTGCCCCTCCGCCGACTCGACGCCGACTTCGCCCCGCATCCGTTCGACGACTTTTCGCACCAGCGCGAGCCCGACACCCGTGCCGGGATACTCCGTGCTCAGCCGCTCGAACATCCCGAAGATCCGCCGGTGCTGCTCCGGCGCGATGCCGATGCCGTTGTCCTCGATCCACAACCGCAGGCGCTCGCCGCGCTCCTCCGCCCGGATGCGAACGCGCGGCCGCGTGCCGGGCCGGACAAACTTCACCGCGTTGGTCAGCAGGTTGGAAAAGCATTGCGTCAGCCCGGCCGCGTTCGCCTGCACCGGCGGCAGCGGGCCCTCGAGCTCGATCTCCGCCTGCGGCGCCTGCAGTTCGGGATAGGAGTCGATCATGCCGCGCAGCAGCGGCGCCGGATCCACCACTTCGAGCGGAAACTGCGACTGCACGACCTTGCTGTAGTTCAGCGCGTCGGTGATCAGGCTGTCCATCCGCGCCGCCGCCCGCACGATGCGCTGCAGATAATCGCGGCCGGCGTCGTCGAGCTGCTCCGCGTAGCGCTCGCTCAGGATGTCGCCGAACGCGTGCATCGCCCGCAGCGGCGAGCGCAGGTCGTGCGTCAGGGTGTACGAGAAGTGCTCCAGTTCCGCCACGCTCTCGCGCAGCCTGCCCGTGCGTTCCGCGACTTTCCGTTCGAGCTGCGCGTTGGCCTCGGCCAGCGCGTCGCGGGCCCGGGTGAGCTCCTCCGCCGCCTCCTTCTGCTCGGTGATGTCCGTGCTCGTGCCCACCCACTGCTCGATCCGCCCTTTCGCGTCCCGCAGCGGCAGCGCCCGGGTGAGATGCCAGCGGTACGCGCCGTCGCGGCGCCGCAGCCGGTATTCCTGTTCGAACGGCTCGCCCGAGTGCAGCGCGGCGGCCCACGCCTCCCGCGCGCGCTCCCCGTCGTCGGGATGGTAGATCATCCGCCGGTCGTCCAGCGCCCGGCTTGCGCTCCGCCCCGCCTCCAACCCGAAAAAATCCGCGAAGCGCCGGTTGCTGTACCGGATGCCGCCGGCGGCATCGGCGATGAACGCGAGCTGCGGCATGGTTTCGGCAAAGGTCCGAAAAAGCTCCTCGCTGTCCCGCAGCGCCTGCTCCGCCTTTTTGCGCTGCCGGATGTCGATGCCCACGCTGACATGGACGCCATCGGGCAGCCGGATGTTCGCCCAGGAGCTGTCCACCCGCAGCCCGCTCTTCGCCGTCACCGCAAACTCCCGCCAGCCGGGCGCCAGGCAGGTCAGGTAGTCGATCACCTCCGCCCGGTAGGAAGGATCAGGATACGCGCGGGCCAGGAAGTCGCCCGCCGCCGCGTCCTCCTCGGACCAGCCGAGCACCTGCTGGAAGGCGCGGTTGAACCGGAACCTCTTCAGCGCCGGGTCGATGATCGTGATCATCACCGGGATCGTGTCCAGGATCCGCTGCAGCAGCTCCTGTTCGCGGGCCAGCGCCACCTCCGCGCGTTTCCGCGTGGTGACATCGCGCAGCGTCACCAGCGCGAGCACCATCCGGCCGTCGGGCCCGATCACCGGCGTGCCGCCGTAGCTGCCGACCCACGGCTCGCCACCGTCTGCCGGATACACCTGCATCTCGTAGTTGCTGAACGTCTCGCCGCGCAGCGCCCGCGAGATCGGCCATTGCTCGACCGGCAGCAGATTGCCGTCGAGGTCCCGCAGGGCGTTGCGCCGCGGGAGCTCCCCGAGGTGCATCCGCACGGCGTCCACGCTCTTGAACCGGTGGATCGCCAGCGCCGCGGGATTCATGTGCAGCAGGTTCCCGTGCGGGTCGAACAGCACCAACCCCTCCGTCATGCTGTTGAGGATCGCCTCCTGCTCGACCCGGTGCCGCTCCGAGATCTCCTTGGCCTCGATCAGCCGCTCCTCGACGACCTTCTCCTTCGTGACGTCGCGCGTGATGATGATCGCCAGCACCTGCCGCCCGGACGCGTCCCGCACCGGTTCGCCCGAGAACTGAAAGGACCACGACCGGCCCGTGTCGCGGCGCAGCCCGCGCAGCTCGAGCCGCTCGATCACTTCGCCGCGCAGGACGCGCGACACCGGCCACTGGTCCACCGGGAGGATCGTGCCGTCCGGAGTCGAGAGCTCGTACACCCGGGCGTAGAACTCCAGGTTGCGCATCATTTCCTCGGGGCTCGCAAAACCGTTGATCCGCGCCTGCGCCGGGTTCAGCAGGACCACGTTTCCCGTCAGGTCGAACACCATCACGCCGTCGCTCATGGCATGGAACACCGCCTCCAGCTGGCGGCGCATCCGTTCCGCTTCGCTCGTCCGCGCGCCCCGGCGGGTGGCGCGCAGCAATCCCGCGACCTGGGCGACGAGCTCGGCCGCCGCCAGCGGCTCCGCCAGGACGATGTCGCAACCGGCTTCGAGCAGCCGGAGGCGCTGCCCGGGGTCCGGGGTGATTCCAAGCATGGGCGACTCCGCGGACCCGCGGAGGGCGGCGATGCCGCGGGCGGCATCGCCGCCCCCACTCGCGTCCGCGTTCGCAGCGATGACGATCACGTCCGGCTCGCCGGAGGTGACGGTTTCGGCCACCGCCCCGTCAGGGCGGGCCTCCGTGACCCGATACCCCGCTGCGCGCAGCGCCCGCACACCCTGCTCCTGCTCGCGCGGCTCAGGGTGGAGAAACAGGACGTGAAACATGCAGGTTGGGACGCATTCCGGCGGCGCGACCGTCGGGGCTGGTGGACAGCATCGGGGGGCGACGGGACGGGACAGGTTGCCGCGCGTTCTCCTCCCGTCAATGCGCGGACGCACAAGCGGGGGGATCGACCGCTATCTGGACCTTTCGGCTGCGGTTTGCGTCAGTTTCAGGCATGAAGCTGCTCCCCCGCCTCTTCGTCGTCCTCGCGGGCGTCGCGTCCGCCCTGTCCTCCTCCGCCGCCGAACTGGCGCGGCCGCGGATCCTGGGAATCTCGCACGCCGCGTTCTACGTCGCCGACATGGCGAAAGCCCGCGCGTTCTACGAAGGTTTTCTCGGATACGCCTCGCCGTTTTCGATCCCGCTCGGCAGCAGCGGCAACCTGGTCTGGATCAAGATCAACGATCGCCAGTCGATCGAGCTCTTCCCCGCCGCGGGAGTCGCCACGGACGCCGACCGGCTCAACCACGTCGCGCTCGAGGTGGACGACGCCGAGGCGATGCGGCTCTACCTTCAGTCGCGGGGCGTCGCCGTGCCGGCGCAGACTCCCGTCGGCCGGATCGGCAACAAGAACTTCTTCATCAAGGACCCGAACGGGAACACGCTCGAGATCGTGGAGTACCTCGCGGACGGCTGGACCGCGCGGGATCGCGGCCAATACCTGCCGGCGACGCGCATCTCGACCCGGATGCGCCACGTCGGCGTGATGGTGGGGCAATTCGACGCCTCGATGAAATTCTACCGCGACATTCTCGGCTTCACCGAAACCTGGCGCGGCAGCCGCGGCCAGACCCTCGACTGGGTCAACCTGCAGGTGCCGGACGGCACGGACTACCTCGAGTTCATGCTCTACAATCATCGGCCGACGCGCGACGACGCCCTGATCGACAACCACATGTGTCTCGAGGTCGACGATGTCGCGCAGGCGGGCGCCGTGCTGCAGGGACGCGTGCGGCCGGCAGGCGTGAAGCCGCCGACTCCGATGAAGACCGGCCTCAATCGCAAGCGACAGATCAACTACTTCGACCCGGACGGCACGCGAATCGAGATCATGGAGCCAGACACGGTCGATGGCCGGCCGGTGCCGTCGTCCAGCGCACCGCCGCCCGCGCCCCTTCCGCCCTACCGACCCGCGAGCCTGACAAAGTGAGCCTGGGGCCCGGGACTACGTTCCCGGAACCTCCTGATCGGCGGCCCATCCCGGTTGCCCCTCGCCGGGCTAGCCCGCGACGCTCGCTCCGCGCTCGGGCTCGTCTGCGCCACCGGGGTTGGTCGCGGCCGCCTTGCCGGGCGCCCGCAGCGTCGGAAGCAACGCCAGGCCCGCTCCGATGAACACCACCGGGATCAGTGGCACCCAGCGGTAGCCCCACAACCCGCCGGCCCAGCCTCCCAGCGCGGCGCCGCCGACCCCGGCAAGTCCGAACGCGGCGTTGTAGATGCCCATCGCCGGACCCGGACCTGCCGCGCAGAGTTCGGCCGCAAGCACCGTCCCGCTGACGGTGAGCAGTGACCAGGCCACCACGGTGAGGCAGAACGGCAGGAGCGCCAGCCAGCCATGCCCGGCGCCGGCCCCCTGCCGGAGCGCCAGCGTCAGGAGGAATCCGTACGCCAGGAGCCGCAGGGCCAGTCCAGTCCCAAACACCCGGCGGGCCCCCCAGGATTTCGACCAGGTTCCCGCGAGCGAATAGAACAGCATGCCGAGGCCGGCCGAAACCGCGAATGCCGTGGACGAGACCACCGGTGAGACAGCGAAAAGCTGCTGCATCAGCACCGGGTACAGCGTGAATACCGCGATCGAGCCGCCGGTCGTCACCACCCAGATGAACAGGAACAGGCCGAAACGGGCGTCGATCAGCTTCACCACGCGCGCGAAGGTCTCGAACCGGAGGTGATTGTACATTCGCTGCGGGCTGATCATCGCCCATTCGCCGTGCCGGGGGGCGCGGATGACGGCGTGCGCCGGTGCGGTGCGCTTCGCCGGCACGGAGGGGCTCCAAAACCCGAATACGCTGCCGATCGCCGTCACTCCCGCCGCCACCCACAACGGCGGCGGCCAGCCCCGGCCCTGCAGCAGACCGGCGAGCACCAGGCCGATCATCTGCCCCCCGCCGTAAAACGTCTGGAGCCATCCAATGCGCCCGTCCCACTCCGCCCTGGGGTGCACCTCGACCACGAACAGGTTCGCGACGGTCGCGCCGGCCGCCGCGCACGTCCCCATCGCGAACGCCAGCAGCGGCCACGCGGCCGGCTGCCGGAGCTCCGGAAATGCGGCGAGCCCGGCGGCCAGCGCGATCATTCCCCCGCGCAGGAGCAGGCCGTGAATCCGGAACCGGTCCGCCACCAGACTCCAGACCGGGGCCATCAACGATCCGCCGTTGAACGCCGCCATCACGGTCCCGATCTGCGCCGGTTCGCCGCGCTGCGCGATCGTGAGCGGCACGAGGATCGGCACCAGCCCGGCCACCGTCGCACCCAGGACGGCATACGCCACATACCACTTCTCGAGCATCGCCGCGCGCACAGCCATGAAGCTATGGATTTCGCCGCGGTGCGGCGGTTCCGATCCTGTCCGCTCCCATCGAAGGCGCACGATCCGGTCTCGCGGCCCGCCTTGATTCCTGCCGGGACCCGCGCCCCGTCCCTCCCGACTCATCCCTCCTGCATCCCCCGACACGCTCACTTCCGCGGCGCCGCCCCCGCGTCATCCCCCCGCCTTCCGATCCTTGAACGTCAACTCCGCCACCGCGCTCTTGTCCAGCTGCCCCAGGCCGACGGCGACGAGCCGGTCGTATTGCAGCTTGGTCGCCGCCGCCAGCGGCAGGTGCAGCCCCGCCTCGCAGCCGAGCGTCCAGGCGATCGTGCTGTCTTTCGCGGCGTGGGCCGCGGAAAAAAAGCAGTCGTGGGAACGGTGCTGCATGTCCTCGCCGTCCGTTTTCAGCACCTGCGAATTGGCTCCGGTCTGCGCGAACACCTCGCGCAACACGTCGAGGTCCAGCCCCAGCGCCGCGCCGAGGCCGAGGCCTTCCGCGAGTCCGGCGGTGTTGATGTTCATCACCATGTTCACGAGCGCCTTCACCTGCGCGGCGCGCCCGGCCGCGCCGATGTAGCGCGGGTTCGGGCCGAGCTGCTCCAGCAGCGGACGGAGCCGGTCGAACAACGCGCGATCGCCCCCGCACATCAGGTAGAGCGTGCCGCCGCGTGCCTGCGGGACCGACGAGGCCATGCAGGCTTCGAGCGCGGCGGCACCGGCCGCGCGGGCCCGCCGCTCCACCTCGACGTGCGTTCCCGGTGAGAGCGTGGCGCAGTTCACGAACACCTTGCCCGTGGCGCCGGCGAGCAGACTGTCGCCGGACTCCGCGAACAGCGCCCGCTGCGCGGCATCATCCGTCACCACCGTGAAGATGATGTCGGCGGCCGCGGTGACGTCCGCGAGCCTGCCCGGCGCCACCGCGCCCAGCTCGGCGGCCACCGCCTGCGCGACCGCCGCGTTCGTGTCCTGCACCGCGGTCACGGCGTGGCCACATTCGCGCAGCCGCCGCGCCATGTTTGCGCCCATCCGCCCGACGCCGACGAAACCGATTCGTTCATTCATGGAAAGCGCTCGCAACGAACCCTCGAAGGGTTGCGGCGCAATCGAAATCTCGACCGGTGTGCTCGTTGTGCTGATGCGCGAATCGGACGGGCGCCGGGTCCGGCTGCTACCCGAGTGACCACGGATGACGCGGATGGGCACGGATGGAACCGTGGCCATCCGTGAGATCCGTGGTTGACGGATCGGGTGCCGGGATCCGCAGCACGTAGGCCGCCAGCTTGCAGGCGCGGTTTGAGGGCGAACAAGGCGCGAGCAAGCTCGCCGCCTACGGGGACCCCGTGCTCGGGCGTTGCGCGAGCTTCTCGCACTCTCGCATGCCGAGGTGGAGACCGCGCGGCACGTGAAAGCACCCCTTCCACTTTCCCCCCTTCAGTGGCAACAACACCTCGCCGCGCCGGTTCAGATAGCCGAACCACTCGCCGAACGTCGGATCCGGAAAATGGCTCCACGTGTAGGCGTGCACCCGCTCGAACCAGTCGAGGCAGGCGGCCGCGCCGGTGAGCCGGTAGCCCTTCAGCAGCGCCACGAGCGTCTCGACGTGGACCCACCAGAGCTTCTGATCCCATTCGAGCTGTTGCGGCGGATGGCGGTGGGCATCCCGGAAATAGAAGATGCCGCCAAACTCGTCGTCCCACCCGAATTCGAGCGTGCGCAACGCCACGGCGACCGCCTTTTCCGCCAGGCGCTGGTCGCCACGGCGCTCCGCGATGTCCATGATGAACCACATCGCCTCGATGCCGTGCCCGGGATTGATCAATCGCCCCTCGAAGCAGTCGAGCTGGGCGCCATCGGGACCAACCTGCTCGCGCAGGAGCTGCGTGGACTCGTCGAGAAACAATCCAAAGACTTCGGTCAGGCAGCTCTCGATCGCGCGGTTGAACGTGTCGGCATCGAGCAGCCACTCCAGTTCCAGGGTCAGGTTGGCGATGATCATCGGGAGTGCCAGCGACGCCATCGTCCGCGTGCCGGGCACGGCCTTGCTATAGATCCCCTTCGGATTTCCCTTCCGACGCAGAATGTTGCGGTACGTCTCGTCGGCGATCTGCCGTGCCGCCGCGTCCTTCGTCGCCAGCGCGAATTGGCTGAAGGCCATCGCCGCGAAGCAGTCCGAGAAAATGTTGTACGGCTGGACCAGCGGCCGGCCGTCTCGCGTCAGGCTGAAGTACCAGTTTCCACCCGCGTCGCGGCCGTGCCGCCGCAGAAATTCCGCCCCGTGCCGCGCGACGTCGAGCCAGCCTTCGCGCTGCTCGAGCCGGTTGGACAGCATGGAAAAGGTCCAGACCTGTCGCGCCTGCAGCCACACGAACTTGTCGGTGTCGTACACCGTTCCGTCGCGCTCCAGGCAGGTGAAATAACCGCCCGCCTCCCGATCCACCGAGTGCCGCTCCCAGAACGGAATCACGTCGTCGAGCAAGGCGCTCCGGTACTGCTGGGCCAGGGTTCCAAAGTTGGGCTTCAAGGTTGGGGGGATGGGCTCTGGAAACGTGCATCGCCGTCGCCGGGGGCTCCGGAGTTGCTGGCGCTGACGCGGGATCAACGCGAGGCGGTCGGGGTCCCGAGGTTCGCGTCCAGCCACGCGAGAGTCTTCGCCCACATTTCCGGCGTGTAGACGTGACCAAGCCCCGGGTAAACGAGGCTCTGGAATTTCTCCTCCGCGCCATCGAGGCGATAGGCCGCGCGGACGGTCGCCTCGATCCGGTGCACGCCATCGATCGGCGAGCCCGAGTCCTGGTCGCCCGTCTGGAACAGGATCGGTCGGGGCGCGATCAGCGCGATCACCGCTTCGCTGTCGAAGTGGTTGAGCATGCCGGGAACGAAGTAGCCGATGTCGTGCTCGAAGATCGATCCGTGTAGAATCAGGTTCTGGTACCGCGTCATGCACGCGATCGCCACGCCCGCCTTGAGGCGCTCGTCCAGCGCCATGAGCCACCAGGTGCGCGTCGCCCCCATGCTCATTCCGGTCACGCCGAGCCGCGTGGCGTCGACCTCGGGCCGGGAGGCCAGGTAGTCGAGCGCCATCAGGTCGTCGCGCAGCATCATGCCCCAGAAAGTCCGGCCGACCCACAGGTCGAACTTGCTCGCCGTCTCCTCGGCCGTGTAATTCTTCTCCGCCGGCCCGTCCGGCCCTTCTCCGTTGCGCTCGCCGAAGCCCGGCGCATCGATGGCGAGGACGACGTAACCGCGTTTCGCGAAAGCCGGTCCCGGCGCCTCCGGCGTGTGCTTCGCCTCGAAGAGCTCCTGCTTGCCCAGGTCGTATTCGCCCGCATGCCAGTGGCAGTAGAGGATCGCGGGCCGTTTGCCCACCGGATGCGCCGGCCGGAAAATGTACCCCGGCACGATCGAGCCGGCCTCGTTGTCGAACTGAAACTTCTCCACCACGTAATCGCCGTGATCCTGGCGCCAGAGCGTCTGCACGTTCGGAACGGCGGGCCGCGGTGGCAGCCGCCCGAGGAGCGTCCAGAGCTGCGCGCGCACCTGCTGCCGCCGGACCTCCCACTCCGCCCGGGACGCGGGGATCTCGAACGCGGGCGCAATCTCGGCATGCGCCAGCCAGCGTTCGGCGACGGATTGAGGTGCGCCCAGCACGCGGGACACACCCATCGCGGCAAGACCAGGGACGACGAGGAGTTTCATGAGGATCGGCAAGGCGGGCCGGGCGCCGTCGAATCGACGTTCCCGCCCGCTCTCGAGCTGATTGAACCGCGGCCGGCCGGCAAGCTTTCGGCCAGGCCACGCGGCGGTCCGGCCGCTGACCGACCACCAGCTGGGGGATGACGATGGATTCATTGCGGTGATCGCGGCCCCCGGTCCCGGGCGGGACCCGGGCGCCGCCGGGTTGAACTCAGAAGCTGATCGTGTTGGTCAGCTGCCATGTCATGCCTTCCTGGATGCGGGCCAGCGCGATCGAGCCGTCCGGTTCGTAATACGACGGTACCAGCCTTGTCTTCTCCCCGACGTTTCGCACGTTGACCTGGATCCGCCAGTCCAGGTGATGGCGCAGCTGCCGGGTGTAGCCCAGCCACAGGTCGACATGCGTGTCGTTGGGCCCGTGCCAGGGATCGGTGACGTCCAGCGTGCCGAGGGTGGCGCTGTAATGGTACCCTTCGATCCGGCCGGCCTCGATGCGGAGCGCTCCGCCGAGGTAGGCCCCTTTCAGTTTGCCGCTGTCGAACCCGTACGTGGTGACGCCGTTCAGCCGCCAGGGGGACACCTCCGGGGCCGACTGTCCGGCCGAGTTCACCTCCACGAGATAGGGATCGTAGACGCCCTGGATCCAGGTCGGCCCGACCGTGAAATTGGGACTGGAGCCCCAGAGGCGCAGCTGACCGGCGGGGCCGGACAGGAAGTCGTGCATCGTCTGCATGTACGCCCGGGTGGTGGCGTCGATGTTCTGATGCGTCGCGAAGGTTCTGGAGTAGTTGACGGTCAGATTCCAGTTCCGGACCGGCCGGATATTCAGCTCGTATTCCGTGCCCTTGGACAGGATGTCGACGGTGGAAACCGCATTGCTGGACCCGGACCAGTTTTCCGAGCCCGGCTGGAACGTGAGCGAATCGTACCCCGGCCCGAAAACGTTTCGGATCTCCCCGGTCGCCAGTTGGGTGACATCGATGGGGAGCGGATGAATGCCATAGTAGTTGAAGAACGAGTTGGTGACCGGCGCGTGCAGCCAGGCATCCACAATCTGTTTCGACAGCGCCGTCTGGGGCGCGTTGTCGAAGGCGGGATTGCCCGGTCCCGCGGAAGCCCCGGCAACGCCGTCGATCGCGGCGTAATTCCACTCGCCACCTCGGCTTGGGTTCCGCCCTTCCAGGTAGTCCTGCAACTGCGCCGCGAATCCCAGCCCCCAATCGGGGGCGCCCCAGACCAGGTACCCGTTGGATCCGAGGCCCGCGATCGAGTTGCCGTTGCTGTTGGCGAAGGTGGCGTTCGCCACCTTGGTTTCAAATCGATCGATCTTCAGCGACACCTTGTCGTCCAGCGCGGTGATGGTGACACCGTATTCCTTGGTCTTGCCATTGGCATTCGCGATCGTCTCGCCGAGCAGGTTCTGCCGGGGCGTATCGGCCTTGAAATTGGAAGACCGGTCGTAGAACAGGCTGATCGTCATTCTGCCCGGCAGCTTGGCCATCAGCGCTTTCGGCAGGTGATAGACGCCGCCCCAGGATTTGCTCTCGCCCGAAGCGACGGTCCGGGATTTGGGGTCGTCGCCGAAGCTCAGGCTGACCTGGCCGGAGGCGGCGTTGCTGGGCGCCCCGGTGGCGTAGCTGGTGACCGTGTCCTTTCGCCAGCCCACCGTCGGCACCAGATCGCCATCCAGGAAGTAGCCCTGCCAGGTCAGTCCCTTCGAGATGTCCCGGTACCGAAACCGCTGCGCTCCCGTCAGCAGATCGGGAAACTGCTGCGGGTCGCTCGCATGGAGCCACTGGACGGTGGCGTTGGTCCAGCCCACGTAATTGGCCGGATTTTCCGACTGCGTCGAAGTCACCGGGGCGCCCGTCGTGTAGCTCGTGAAGCTGTACGGCGCGGCCGGGTCGACGCCGGGCGCATTCCAGTGCGAGTTGAAATAGCGCACCGTCGACGTCGCCGTGGGCGCGATCTGGTTGACCACGCGGGACAGGTGCGCACCCGCGGCCGAACTCGCGGCCGACAGACTGCCGCCCAGGTAGTCGACCCAGTCGAACTGGCGGTACGAGGTGATCGTATTCGCCGGGAAATTCAGCAGGGCCGTCCAGTCGGGCGTGGTGGCGTACTCGCTCCACTGCTCCGCCAGCGTCTTTTTCTTGTCCTCGTCGAGCAGGCCCGTGAACACATGCCGGCCCAGGATCCGGGCCAGCCACGTGTGGCCAAGAAAATCCTCCGCGCGGATTTCGCCCGTGGTGGTGAAGCGGAGGCTGTTGCGCTCGATCTTCATCGAGTTGCTGCTCGACCAGTACGAATTGGCCACGTACGGGCGGCCCACGTTGGGATTGGGCGATCCGTCCGCGAACGTCTGGTTCACGTCCACGCTGATCCCGTAGTTGGCCCCCTGGAGGAAGCTGACCTGGCCGTTGTGGTACTCCTGCTGGTCGTAGGCCAGCTGGAAGCCGAGCCGGTCGTGGAAGAAGGTCTGGGACAGCGCCACGTTGCCCGCGCTCCAGCCCTGCCACTCGTGTTTGTTGTCGCCGTCGAGGAGCTGCTTGTAGAAGTCGAAGATCGACGGATCCGTCAGCACCTTGTCCGCATAGTAGGCGCCGCCGGGAATGGCCACCGGCGCGTTCGCGGCGTACTGGCTGAACGGCGGGATCCCCAGCGGCTGGTAGTTGGGCAGCCCGTCGATCCCGCCGTCGATCGCCCCGCTGGAACCGATGCCAAAGCCCTTGGGAATCTGGCCGGAGATCACGGTCGTCGGCGCCCCGCTCGGCGGCCCGGATCCGCCGTTGTAGTAGGTCAGCACGTCCGGATAGTAGGTGCGGCCCTGATACCAGCTGCCGAGGTTGTAGGTGCTCTGCGCCAGGGCGGACGCACTGTCGTGCCCCGGGGTATATTCGTTGAAGGTCAGTTTGTTGTACCCCGCGTTCCCGTAGGCGTTGGTGCCCGACTGGAACCAGGGCGTGATCTCATCCACCGGGGGCAGGGCCCGGGGGTTGTTCGACTTCACCGTCCCCTTCTCGTATTTCGCCAGCAACGACGTGTGATTCCCTTCCCCGAACAGGTTGGGATCGTAGCGCACGGCGGCGTAGATGCGGTCCTGGTTGTTGAACGCCGGCTTCTGTTCGTACCGCTCCCGGTCGTCCAGCGCCGACACCCGGATGGCCAGCTCCCCCGGGATGAGGACCTGGTTGAGATCCAGCGAGGTGCGGAGCGAGCCGTAACCATCCACCCGGTTCTCCACCTTGTAGCTGTTCCGGAAAGACGCGTCGTTGGTGCTGGCGTTGATGATTCCCGCCGGGCTCCCGACGCCGAACAGGATCGAGTTCGGGCCCCGCTGCAGATCGATGCGACCGACGTTGAAGGAGTCCCAGGGGATGTCGGTCAGGAAGTAGTCGCGCGTGTTGTCCGCCGTGTCCAACCCGCGCACCCGGGTGGTGTTGCCGGGATTGACGAGCGCTTCGTTGTATTGCGGGATGCCCGCCTGTCCGGAGAAATTGCCGTTGAGGCCGGCCACTTCCGTGTTCGGCGTGTAGACGAGCAGGTCCTGGGCGTTGACCGCGCCGGTGTCCTGGAGAAACTGCTGGGTGACGACGGAAATCGCGCTGGCCACGTCCTTCAGATCGGTGCGAACGCGGGTGCCGGCCAGGGTGTCCTTGGCCACGTAGCCCTGGTCCTGAGTTCCCTTCACCACGAAGGGCGAGAGCGAGACGACCTCGTCCGGCGCGGAGTTCGTGCCCGGGACGGCGGGCTCCGCGGTACTCTGACCAAGCGACGTGGATTCTCCGGCGAACAACCCGAGTGTCACGACGAAGGCGGTCCACAATGTAATGCGGTTCATGGTACGGTGGTTGGGACTCGCGTCCCGTGGGGTTCGCGGCGACCGGTCCGAAACTCGGAAGCGGGGCCGCGTGGGTGTGGGTTGGGTTGAGATCTGCTGCGAGCGCGCCAGGCGGGACGGTGTTCGCCGCCTCGTTCGGAACGCGTGGTCACCATAACCCGCCTCGACGAACACCGTCAGGATTTTCCCGCCGCGCCTTAGGATTTTTTCGACCTGACCTCCGTCACGCGGGCGGACCGCTGCTCTTCGCGGTCCCTGCCGCAGCGATGTTCGCCGGCTGGCCGTCCTGGCCTCGCGGACGACACGAAAGGTCGTTCCTCGATGCGAGCGCGATCAGCCGGCTTCGGGTGATCGGCTCCGTCCGGTCCGCGAACGTCGCCCGACCCTCGCGGACGACACGGAGGTCGTCCCTCCACTCCTGCACCGGTGCCGTCCGTGACGGCTTTACGCCGCGCTCCGACGACATGCGATACTCGCACCACGCCATGGAGGGACCGGCTCCGTCCGGTCCGCGCAGACCAGCGACGTTCGCGGAAGACCAGGGGCGGTCGCGCGGATCGGGAGGCGTCGCCCGGCGTCAGGCCGGGGCGGCTGTCTCGAGGCGGTCGCGCACGAACGTGATGTGACTGCGCAACTCGTAGAACTGGCTGGCGAACGATGCCGGCACCTTCAGGCGGCCGACGTTGCCTTCGATCTCGTCCAGCCGCCCGAGCAGCTCCTTCACCCGATCGGCCGTGAGCGGTCCGGAGGCGTCCCGCTCGATGCGCAGCAAGGGACGGTAGCATCGGTAGATCCGCAGCTGGATCCGGAACCGGTACGCCCAGGGTAGCATCCGCAGCGCCGGCACCAGCACCAGCACCAGCGGGACCACCGCCACGAGCACCCGGTTCAGCAGGCTGGCGAGCCAGAACGAATGCACCGTCCGATGCAGCAGCCCCAGGCCGGATTTGTAGTAGCGCCGCGCATCGTCGCTCAGCGGAATCTCGTGTTCGAGCGGCGCGGGAAACTCGCCCTGTTTCTGCAACAGCCCGGGTCTCCCATGCACCCCCTTCGCCACCTCGAGCAGCAGATCGGACGCCGCGGAGTTCAGTCCGGGCCGCGCGACGAGCTCCACCGTCGGGCCCACCAGCGCGACGTCCTGTGCCGGCAGATTCGTGCCCAGGTCGATCGAGCCCTGCGGCAGCACCATCTTGTTCAAATAGGTCTGCCGGCGGACGTACGCATCCGCCTGCGTGAAACTGAACAGCCGGACGTCGGCCGCGCGGATGAGCGCACGCAGCGTCTGCAGCGGAGCCGAGTCGCCCATCAGGAAGACCGCGTCGATTTGCCCGGCCAGCAGCGCCGTCGCCGCCGCCCCGGCATCGAGGTCCACCAACGTCGTGGGCGCGCCGCCGATGCCGTTGGCCTGAAGCAGCGCCAGCGCGATCAGGCGCGTCGCGCTGCCCGGCGCACCCACCGCGATCCGTTTTCCCGCCAGTTCCGACAGCCGGGTGATCGGCGCCGCGTTCCGGTAGAACACCCACAGCGGCTGGTAGGCGATGCTCCCAAGCGAAACCAGCCCGCGCAAATCACCCTCCTTCGCCGGGCCGCCCGAAATGAATCCGATGTCGACGTGCGAGCCCGGCGCCTGCAGCCGGCGCAAGTTATCCTCCGAGCCGGCCGACGGATGGATCTCCAGCGTCACGCCGTTGGCCGCGAGCGCCTTCTGATACGCCACGGCCCAGCGCTGAAACGAACTGCCGTCGGGCCCACTCGTCAGGACGATCGTCCGCGGCGGCGCGGAGCGGACGACCCACACCACCGCCGCCAGACAGACGAGTCCGATGAACAGCGCGACCGCCGAAGCCACCGCCGGGCTGAGCCCGAATGTTTCCATCAGCGCGGCGACCAGCGGAAGCCGCTTCTTTTCTTTGGGAGTCTCCATGAACCGACGCAGGCTTCTCACACCCGCACCCCCGGCCGCAACCGCCGATTTGCCGACCACCCGGCGCCCCGGCCTTCGCCGAGCCCGCGAACTTCCCGTCCCTCAACCGTCGGCCGCCGCCCCGCGCGTTCAGGTCGACACGCCCCGGAGTCTTCTCCAGGCCGCAAGACAGCGGTCGACCGACTCGAATTCCGAGAACCGGCTGCCTTCCTGTTCCATCAGATAAATCTCCACTCCGCCCACTGCCTCGGCCGCATCGAGGATCGCACGCCAGGGGGAGACTCCTTCGCCAAACAGCACCCGAAACTGCTTTTCGTCCGCCTCGGTCCCCGGCGCCCAGTCCTTCAGGTGCACGCTGCGAATCCGTCCCGGATGCGCCCGGATCCACGCCACGGGATCCTCACCCGCCTCGACGCAGGTGCCCACATCCAGCTGCAGCACGAATTCCTCCGGCGTGTTCGCCGCCAGCAGATCCATCGGCCGCTCGCCGCCGTCCAGCCGCGCCCACTCCTTCTCGTGGTTGTGATACCCCGCCAGCAGCCCGTGGGTCCCCAGCTGCCCGGCCGCCGCCGTGAGCTGGGCGGCGAATCGTTTCCATCCCTCGGCGCCGACGATGCCGGGAGGCGTGCTCCCGAGAACGACCTGACGCGCACCGAGGATCTGGTTCAACTCCACGGCCTTCGCCAGCCCCGCCCCGGGCGTGAACGCACCGTGGTGATTGTGCGTCGAGAGACAGCGCAGCCCGAGGCCGTCGATCTGACGGCGCACGTCGCGGGCGTACGCCGGCGTCCAATCGAAATACGGTGAATAGAACTCGACGGCATCGTAACCCATCCGCGCGACTTGCTGGAGCGTGTTCGGCAGGTCGCGCGCGAGCTCGGTGTGCACGGCGTACAGCTCGAGACCGATGGGGATTTTTTTGGCGGAGGGGTTCGCGGTCATGGGAAAAGCGGAAGACGATTCGGCCCCGGCGAGCAGCGATGGTCCGAGCGCGGCGGCCGCCATCGGCACCAGACCGGCCAGCGCGACGAACCGCCGGCGGGACAGGGCATCGTCAGCGCGGCTCGAATCGGACATCCGCCCATGCGAATGGCTAACGCGCCGGGGAACAAGCCGCATTTCACGACAGCAACCCTCGCTGCACGCCCCAAGCGGAGCTCCGACTTGTAGGAGCGGCTTTACGCCGCGATTCGATTCCCCCTGGCGTTTCGTTTCGCGGGCGCGTTCCGCGTCGGGTTGGCTCGCGATGGATGAAGGATCGCCTGCAAGCAGGCTCCTACGACGGAGCCGTCGCTCGTGCCGGGTTACCACCGCGGCTTTACGCCGCGATCGAGCGACCAGAGGCACGCGTCCTCACCGGAGTGAAACGATCTCCCGCGTTCCGGCCCTTGCATCGGTCGCGTGCCGGCCGCGACCGCCGCCCGGAGCTAGTCGACGACGAAGAGCTTCGCGCCGCCCGCCGTGTGCGAACGATGTGGCTCCGCGCCATCGGCGACCTGGTAGCTCATGCCCGGCCGCAGTACGAATTCCCGTCCATCCTCCAACTCGGTCACCAACTCCCCCTCGAGGCAGAGCAGAATGTGTCCCTTCGTGCACCAATGATCGGCCTTGTACCCGGGTGAATACTCCAGCATTCGGACCCGAATCCCGCCGAACTGGCAGACCTTCCAGTCCGCCCAGCCGGTCTCGCCTTGTTTTCGCTCGGACTTCACGCCCGACCAGTCGGTGATCCCAAACGGAATCTGTGTGAGGTGCATTGGATTTCGATTCGATCCCAACCTGCGCCTCCGTCGCGCCGCGGTCGATGCGATACGCCGCGACCCAAAAGCCGACCGCTAACCCTTCGTCGCGGCGGCGGGCGGCAGCGGCACTTCGACGAACCGGCGGGTGACGCGCCCCCCGCGGGTGGTGCAGACGAAAAAGCCTTTTTCGCGCGTCCCGTCGTGATTGTGCACCTTGAGCGAACAGCACCGATTGGTGGTCAGCGTGGCCGCCTGCCAGCGCTTTTCCGTGAACCCGTGGAAATGGCCGTCGAAGACCGCCTGCAGGTTGTGGTCGCGAAACCGCTCGAGCAGCGCTCCGGCGTTGACGGGCTGGTACTTCACGCCGTCCGCGAGCGGAAAATGCGTGAACAGCACGAGCGGTCGGTCGCGATCCAGTTCCGGCCGCACGGCATCGACCCACGCCAGCGTGGCGGCGGGGATCGGCGTATTCTGGTAGCGGAGACCATCCGTCGAATCGACGCCGACGAACTGCCATCCGCGGTGCTCGAAGCGGTAGTTGATCCGGCCCGGGTACACCGC
Source organism: uncultured Verrucomicrobiae bacterium (assembly GCA_963705935.1). Lineage (GTDB taxonomy): Bacteria > Verrucomicrobiota > Verrucomicrobiia > Opitutales > Opitutaceae > Opitutus. The sequence goes on from OY970130.1 coordinate 4,163,192, forward strand.
CTCGAACGCCGTGCGGTCGGTTTGGGTCGTGTAGTCGTGGTTCCCGATCACGACGTAGGCGGGCACGCCCAGGTCGTCCAGCACCGCCCGCACGGCCGCGTGGTGTTCGCGCGAGCCGACGTCCACCAGATCGCCGAGGTGGAGACAAAAGTCCGGCCGCTCGGCGCGAATCATCCCGGCGACGACTCCGAGCCAGCGCCCGCATTCCTCGTCGCGGTAGTGGGTGTCGTTGACGACGACGAACGTGAATTCGCCTCCCGGCTGCGCGGCGCCAGCGCGCACCGCGCCGGGCCACACGCCGAGCGCGAGGAGCGTGCCCGCGCCGAGTTTGCCGAGCATGTCGCGCCGCGTGATCAGCGCCGGATCGAAGACGAGGGGACTGGAGGCATTCATGGATCGAGGCCCCCACAGATGGACGGCTCCCGTCGGCGCAGCAATCGAACTCGGATCGACGAACGCGCCTCCGTCCGGCGACGCTCCGCGGTTTTGGCGTCGGCGTCGGACCGTCCGTTCCGCCCATCGGGGAAACACCAGCGGCGGCCGTGCCGGGGCCGCCCCAGCCCGGCATCCTGCTTTTGCCGGCTTTTCAAGAATCCGCCGGGCCCGGCGAACGAGGACGCGCCGGGACTTATCCAAACCCGCATGAAAGCCTCGCTATCCCACGATTCTCCCTTCCGGCTTTCGTGCGCCCTGCTCACGCTCGGCCCGCTGCTGCTGCTCACGGGTTGCTACGCCACGGGCGAGGCGTACGGCCCGGGCCCCGGTCCCGCGGTGTTCGTCGGTCCGGACGACTATCTCTACTACCCCGGGTACGAAACCTATTACAGCACGCGTCACCACCGCTACGTCTATCGCGACCACGACCGCTGGGTCACGCGCCCCGAGCCTCCGCACGGCTGGGTGCAGGGCTCGCCGTCGGTCCGGATGAATTTCCACGATGCGCCAGACCGGCACCACGCGGAAGTGGTTCGCCAGTATCCGAAAACCTGGCGTCCGCCGCCGCAGCCCGCCCGCGGCGGTCACGATCGCGACGACCGCCGCGACCGTGATGAAGAGCATCACTAGTCAGCCGCGGAAGCCGGAGCCGCCGCGGGTGATTCGTCGGGCCGCGGTCAGGAATTTTCGCTCAGCTCGATCGGCAGGATCACCCGGGCGGTGACGGCCCGCCCATTCTCGCGCACGGGGCTGAAACGCCATTGCGCGACGACCGGCAGCAATCGTTTCGCGACGTCCCGCGGCAGGTAGCCGTCGGCCGCGACGTCATGCGGTATGCCGTTCGCGTCGAGCGTCATGGTGACGCGGACGACGGTGTTCTTGAAACTCGCGGGCAGCCCCGTCGGATGCACGACGTAAACCGGGTGCGCGAGCTGGAGAGCCGGGGCTTGATCGCGTGCCGCCGGAGCGGGCGTGGCAGCAAGGGCCGCATTCGAGACGAGCGCAGCGGCAAGGGCTGCACCGAGGAGGAGAGAACGTTTCATGGCGATTTCGAGTGGTGGATGAAGTGAGGGTGAAGTCCGGGTCGCGTGAATCCGCGCTCCGGTGACGACGGGAAAACACCGCCGCCGGCGAAAAGTTACAGCTCCCCTCAACTCGCTCGTTCCCCTGGAGCCGCGACGCCCCCGTCGCGGAATCTTCGTTCCCTTCTGTGAACCGGATCGTGATTGGGCGACAAAGCGTGTAACCGCCGGCGGCGAGCGCCGGTTGTCGAGCATCGGGTGCCGCATAATGCGACGCCCGCCGCCCCCATGATCGCCGATCTGAAACTCGCCCTCCGACAGTTCATCAAATTCCGCGGTGTCACTGCGACCGCCGTCCTGATCCTCGCTCTCGGCATCGGTGCGTGCACCGCCATGTTCAGTGTCATCGAGGCGGCAATGCTGCGGCCGATGCGCGCGCTGGAGCGGGATCGGCTCGTCGCGATCTGGGGCACGAACGCCAGGCTCGGCATTCCCCGCTTCAGCCAGTCCGTGCCGAACTACTTCGATTTGCGGGAGCATGCCACGTCGTTCACCGGCGTCGGCGCCGCGCGGGATTTCAGCGCGAACCTGACGGACCACGGCCCCGCCGTGCGTCTGGAAGGCGGCGAGGTCTCCGCCAGCTTCCTCGAGTTGCTCGGACTTCGGCCGACGCTCGGGCGCGGCTTCACGGCCGCCGACGACCGCCCGGGCGCCCCCCGCGTCGCCATTCTCAGCGGCAACTGCTGGCGCGACCGGTTTGCCGCCGACCCGGCGGTGCTCGGACGCAAGCTGCTGATCAATGGCGAGCCGCACGAGATCGTCGGTGTGATCGAGGACTCGCGCCGACTCCAGCCCGCCGAGATCTGGCGGCCGCTCGGCCTCGAGGCGAAGGATGGGCCGCGCACGATCGATTGCATGCTGTTGGTGATCGCGCGCCTGAAACCCGGAGTTTCGCCGGCCGCCGCCCAGGCGGAGATGGACGCCTTCTCGGCTTCGATCCGCGCCACGTATCCCGACTACGAGGGTTGGAACCTCCGGATCGAGCGACTCTACGACGTGCTGGTCACACCCGACCAGCAACGGGGTCTCGTGCTGCTTTGCGCCGCCGTCGGATGCGTCCTGCTCATCTGCTGCTCGAACATCGCCAGCCTGCTCCTCGCCCGCGCACTGGCTCGCGATCGCGAGATCGCCATCCGGCTGGCACTGGGCGCCTCCCGCGGGCAGATCGTGCGCCAGCTGTTGACCGAGTCCGGGCTGCTGGCAGCTGCCGGGGGCGGCGCGGGAATGGTGCTGTCCTTCTGGGGCGTGGCCCTGTTTCGGTCGGCTTGGGCGGACACGATCGCGGGTGCCGCGACGCTGCGGGTCGACGGCGGGAGCCTGGCCTTCGCGGCGGTCGCGTGTGTCGCCGTCACCCTGGCATCAGGCCTCGCGCCCGCGTGGCGGAGCGCCCGGTGCAACGCCGGCGCGGCGCTGTCCGGCGGAACCCGGACGATCGGTGGCAACCGGCGGTCCAGCTCGCTGCGTTCGCTGTTCGTCATCGCCCAGTTCGCCCTGTCCTCGCTGCTCCTCGTCGTGGCCGGCCTCCTCGGCCGCAGTTTTCACCGATTGGAGCACACGGACCCGGGGATCCGCACCCGCGGCGTGATGATGTTCCAGATCGCTCCCCGCCCGGAACAGGCCCGGACGCAGGCGGCACGGAACGCGTACTTCGACGATCTGCTCGACCGGCTGAGGGAGATTCCGGGCGTCGTTCGCGTCGGCCGGACGAGCATGGCGCCCTTCGACGGCGGAAACACGAGCAACACGCTGCGCCCGGCAGACCCCGCGGCGGTGCCGGCCGGAACCGCCCTGCAGGTGGCGTGGCGCTCGGCGAGCCCGGAATATTTTCGGACGCTCGGGATCCCGCTGCTGGAAGGCCGCACGTTCACCCGCGCGGATACGGACGGGGCGCCAGCGGTGCTCATCGTCAGCCGGCAGCTCGCGCGGAAGCTCTGGCCCGGACAAAGCGCGGTGGGCAAACGCGTCTATCCGACGCCGTGGGACCGGGCGTACACGATCATCGGAGTCGTGGCCGACGCCTCGCTGGTGAACCTCGCGGGCGATTCCGCGCCCCTGATGTACTTCTCGGCCGCGTCGTGGAGCTGGGACACGACCACGATCGCGCTCCAGACGAGCGTGGCACCGGCGAGCCTCACCGCCGCGATCCGGTCCACGGTGCAGCGTTTCGATCGCAACCAGCCCGTATTCAATTTTCACACCATCGACGAGCTGATCGACGGCCAGCTGCGCTCGCCGCGCTTCGATTCGGCCCTCCTGGCCGCCTTCGCCGCGATCGCCGTGGCCCTGGCGGCAGTCGGGATCTACGGAGTCATGGCGGGCTCCGTCGTCCGCCGGACCGGAGAAATCGGCGTGCGCAAGGCTCTGGGTGCGCAGGGTGCGGACGTCCTCCGCCTGATCCTCGGTGCGGGGCTCCGGCTCGCACTGATCGGTGCGGCGATCGGACTGGCCGCCGGATTCCTCGCGGCGCGGTTTCTCGGTTCGCTCCTGTATCAGACGCGGCCCACCGAACCGCTGGTCTACGGCGCGGCCGGGGTCGGGCTCACCGCGGTTGCGCTCCTGGCGTGCTTCCTCCCGGCCCGGCGCGCCATGCGCCTGAACCCGGTCGAAGCGCTCCGGGCGGAGTGAGTTGTTTTTCGGAAACCATCCCGGATTCGGTGTGCCTCGCCTCGGCGATTGCGGCGATCAACTTGGCGATTTCCGACTCGGGATCGTGCCACCAGTCGGTGGACCAGATGCGGTGCAGCTTCCAGCCCAGCCCCTCGAGAACGAGTTGCCGCAGCTTGTCACGATCGCGAGCAGTCGCCGCCCGGTGGTAGGTGGCACCGTCGCACTCGACGCCCAGGAGGTACCGCCCGGCTGCTTGCGGATCGACGATGCCGAGGTCGATGCGGTACCCGGAGCAGCCAACCTGATGGTGCACATCGAAACCGCTGGCCCGAATCCGGTCAGCAACCATGCGCTCGAATTCCGAATCGGGTTGAGCTGTGCCTGAAGCGGACGCGGCGCCGGCAAGTGCCCTCGGGCCGCGATCCGCGTAATCCAAGAAGTATTTCAGATCTCGCACACCACGGGAACGGGTTCGGGTCAAGTCGATCTGATCCGCCTTGAGACCGGTGAACACCAGCACCTCCCGCTTCGCCCGGGTGATCGCCACATTGAGGCGCCGCTCGCCCCCGTCGCGATTCAGCGGACCGAAGTTCATAGAGACCTGACCATTTTCGTCGGGGCCATAGCAGATGGAGAACAGAATCACATCCCGTTCGTCGCCCTGCACACTTTCCAGATTCTTCACGATGACGGGTTCACCCTCAACCGGAGGTTCGTCGCCGAAATGAACTTCGATTTCCGGATGCTCGCGCCGCTTCTGGTCGAGCAAGTCCTCCACCAGGTCCTGCTGTGCCTGGCTGAATGTCACCACCCCAAACGATTCCGGCGGTCCACCAACCCTGCGCAATCGGGTGACGAGTTCGCCGACCAAGGCTTCGGCTTCGACCCGGTTTGTTCGTGATTTTCCCTTATCGTAGCGTGCCCGAGGCAGGTGCTCGAGACGAACTCCGCCCAGAGCCATCTCCGCCGATGGGAACGTCAAAAGCTCATTCTCGTAATACAGCCGGTTGCTGAACGCGATGAGCCCTTCGTGGCGGCTGCGATAGTGCCATTGCAGACGTTTGTGCCGAACGCCATTTGTCAGGAGCTCATCCAGAATACTCTCGAGGTCCTTGTGCTCCTCCGGCGTCAGGTCGTCCTCGCCGTCCGTGGCCGCGTTGAAGAAGTTGGTGGGAGGCAGTTGTTTTGGATCTCCGACCACGACGAGTTGTTTGCCCCGAGCGATCGCCCCGACGGCGTCCCAAACCGGGATTTGGGAAGCTTCGTCGAAGATCACAAGGTCGAAAGTCTCGTGTGAAGGTTCGAGGTACTGCGCCACCGAGAGCGGACTCATGAGCACACAAGGCTTCAGGCGCGGAAGCAGCGTCGGCATTCCGGCGAGAAGCCTGCGCACCGGGATGTGCCGTGCCTTTTTGGCGATCTCGCGGCGCAACAGGCTGATCTCCTCTTTTGGAATATCATCCCGTACCTGATCGCGTGGGATACCTCCGGCGAGACGGCTGCGGATGTAATCACGAGTGAGCGCCGCGAGCCGCTTGTCGATGTCGCGAAACCGCGCTATCCGCTCATTGTGTTCGCGTCCAAAAAACCCCCGGAGTACGGCTTCGGTTTCAATCACCTCAAACAGCAGCGCTTTACGATAGCTGCGCTCGAAGAGAGCCGCGACATCGCCGGTCGCCCTGTCATCTGTCTCCAACTTGGCGATCACCGACCCAAGACCGAGGGTGACGCCTTCCGACCGCACCTTCTGCCAAGAGCACCAGCTTCGGATTTTTGGCCATGCCATTGGGACCCGCTCCGTCAGGTTCAGCACTGCGGAAAGAAAGTCAGGAGTTGCTTCGAGTTGCTCGCGACGGAGGCGAACCTCCGCGGCTAACGCATCGAGCGCCTCGCTCAACGCGACCTGGGTATCGCGAAAATGGCCGAGTCGGCCGCCGATCGCCGTCTTGGGCGCGTACGCCGGCGGACCTTCGCGGAAAAGCGCCGCCAATCGTTCGCGGAGCTGCGCGAGCCACCCGAGATCGTCCCCGGCGCAGGCGATCAAGCTCCCGTGGAGTGCCTCGCCCCATGCGAACGCCCGCGTGATCGCATCGCCGGACGGCTCGCCGTTGGACCAGATCGCACCTAGGCAGGCCTGCGCCGCGGGAGCCGACGACTTCAGCTCCACGTCGATTTCCCGGATCCGCGGTGCAGTCTGCAAAAACAACTCGAGCGCCACCCCGATCGCTGCAAGGTGATCCGTCGCCGCGTCGAGTCGGTCACGGTTCAAGGCCGCCGCTTTTGCCAGCGACTCGTATTCCCGCGTGAATCCGGCGAGGGCGTCGCGATAACGAGCAAGCCGATCGCCGATCGTGGTGCCGATCCCGTAGCTGGCGGGACCCTCCTTGAAGAGTTCTCCGATCAGCTCTCGGAGAGCCGTCAGCCGGGCCGGATCGTCTCCGGTCGCGGCCGCCATTCTTTGGTGCAGCGTCACACCCCAGGACCGAACATCGGTCAACCGCTCCGCTTTAGCCTCGCCGTCCGACCACGACGTGCCGAGCAGACGCTCGGCGTTTGGCTTTGCGTGCGAGAGTTCTTCGTTGATCACGCGAAGCCGCCGGGCGGCACGGAGCACGTCGACGAGCGTTCCGACCTCCGGGCTGACTCCGTCGGTCCGCGCCGTGCGGAGGCGCCGGCGAACAGCCCCCGTGCGTATCAGCCGCAAGAGCAACCACGCTGTGGAAACCGACTTCCATCTTTGATCCAGCGCATCGAGATCGAGAGCGAGAAGCTTCGCTTCATCGTAATCCGGCAAACGCCCGCGAATTTCGTCGCGCTCCCGTAACAACGCGATCCATCGGTCGAACGAGCCGGCCCACTCGTGCCACGCCGTTGTCGCGAAAGACCTCCCCACCGGCTGCGGCGCAAGCAGGCTTTCTGTCAACGCGCCCAAATGCGCGAGTTCGGTGCTCGTTCCCATCCGACACGACCCGCGCAGCCAGCCGCCCATTTCGCGGGTCGCCTCCATCAGGCGACTGACCAGAGCCACCAGATCGCGACCTCGCCCGAACAGGTTCCCGGCGGCGTCGTTCGACCACGTTTCGCACGCGGCCGCCGCGACGTTTGATGCGAGCTTGTGCACACTCCCCAGTGTTTGCCGAAGCTCCGCCCGCTCGCGCACCAGCGCCGCCCAGCGGCGGAGATCCTCGGATAACGAATTCCAAGGAGTCGTGGCGAACGCCGGCCCAACCGGCTCCGGGGCGAGCAAGCTGCCGGCCAGCGCAGAAAGGTTCACCAGTTCTTCGCGTGACGCGAAGGAGCGAGTGCATTGCAGCCACTCCCGAAGTTCTCGCGTGCTTTCGATGGCTCCCGGCGTAAGCGCGCCGAGCCGACGGATACGGTCGAGCGCGCGGTCGGCCCAAACCGGCGACCACTCTTCCCACGCGAGCAGTGCGAGAGGATGGTTTGCCAGCGGCTCCAGCGAACGCGACCGCTCCTGCATGAGGCGAGCGAGGTCCCGGGCCCGGTCGAGCCGTTCGGTCGTAGTTTCGAGAATCCCCTCCCACCCGTCGAGACGGACTGCCGGCTCGCTCTGGCGTGGAAGCAGATAATCGAAACACTGATAGGCGCTCAAACCGCAAGGGTAGCGGCGGTGGAGCGCGCGAGCGTAGCCGTTCAGTGACGCTCGCAGCCGTTCCAACTCCACCGCGCGCTGCTCCCAATCCGACACCACCACATCATCGTTGAGTTTCAGGCAGCGGTCGAACTGGGCGAGCACATCGGTCTTTCCGATCTTGTTCGAATGCAGCTCCAGACAGAAGGGCTCCAAGCCATCTTCCCGGAGACGACGGTAAACGACATCGAGCGCCGCGCGTTTTTCGGCGACGAACAGGACCCGTCTGCCGGACGCAAGGCAGTGCGCGATGATGTTCGCGATCGTCTGTGATTTTCCTGTGCCAGGCGGCCCTTCGAGCACGAAATCATGACCCGCCGCCGCCGCCATCACCGCCGCCAATTGCGAGGAGTCGGCGCTGCGCGGGCAAAACATGTCGCGCGGGTGGAACTGATCATCGAGCTGGGACGGACGAACGTCGTCGGGCGGATTGGGATACTGAGCGCCGGCCTCATGCACGAGATGCCGGACAACCCGGTTCGTCGTGAGCTCGTCGAGACGGTCGGCCAGGTCCTTCCAGAGGAGGAACTTCGTGAAGGAAAATTGGCCGAGCCACACCTCGGACTTCACCTCCCAGCCCTTCAGTTCGCGCACGGCGTCGCGAAACAACCGGAAGACCAGACCGACATCCACGCCGCTTTGGTCCTCGGGCAGCGGATCGAGTCCGGGAATCTCCTTCTGGAAGGACTGCCGCAGCATTTCCATCAGCGTGACGTTCAGCCGCGTTTCTTCGTCGAGTCGCCGGAGTGAGAAGCCTTCGAGAACCGATTTCCGTTTGAGTTCGACGGGCACCAGCAGAATCGGAGCGCGAAAGACGCGATCGCTGTATTCGGTTTCTCGCCATTCGAGAACGCCGACCGCTGCGAACAGGGTGTTCGTTCCGTTCTCGTCCAGGGCGACGCGTGATGCGCGGAAAAGTTCGGTCAGTCGGCGGGGGTGCTCGGGCTCGTCGAGCCCGGTGTGAAGCCGGCCCTGCTTCAGTTCATCGCGCAGGTGATCGGTGAGCGCATCGGTCCGTTGCTGCAGAGTATAGGTGGCGGCACTGCGTGGATCATCCACTCCCATGAGCCTGGGTTTGGGCTGGAGCGCCAGTTCACGCTCGGCCGCCAACTCGTCTTCCACGTGCTCGGGTGCTGCGGAAAGGATGCGGATGGTGGACTTCGTCTCCCTGAAGTTCAGCAGGCGGTTTCGAAGGCTCAGATCGAGCAGTCGGCTTTTCCAGTGATCGATGCGGCTCGCTGGTTTCGGCGGCGCACCGGCAGCGACGACGAGGGGAGCGACGAATTCCCGGTCGCCGATGCCGGCCGCCGGGGAAGGATGGGCGCCCGCATTTGCGATCGCCGCCGGCCGCGCCTGGCCCGCGATCGGCAGGGGATGGATGCCACCTTGGCGAGCCCGCCGCACATCGAGCGTGAGGCGGAACGGAACAGATGTTTGCAGGTGGGGTGCGGCGAGCAGCTCGGCGTCGCGGAGCGTCCCAGGGGACTCGCCGGCCACGATGGTCGTTTCGAAAACCGTCGCGAGCGAGTCGGTGACGTGCTTGCGCAGTTGCTGCAGGCTGTCGTCGCATGGTTCCGGCTGGGTGCGCTCCTCCAGCCAGCAGCCGGCGTAGGCATGACCCTCGTGCATCAGGACGAGCGGGTGCAAGCCAGCTTGCTCACAGGACGCAGCGAACAGAAGGGCCAGATCCAGGCACGTCCCAAACCGCTGCGCCAAAATATCGGACGGGAAGCGGACCTTCTGACCCGACTTTTCGAAGCTGGCGGGTGGGCTGATGTAGCGAATCCCCAGTTGGCCGATTGCCTTGTAGATGGCGGCGATCTGCTCCCAGGCCCGCTTTCGATTCTTGTCCTGATATCCGTTGAAAGCGGCCCGTCCGGTGTGTTCGCGCAGGATCTCTGCGGCGCTCCCGAGCACCGTCATCACAGCGGGATCGTTCGGGAGCACGAACGCCGCGAGGATTTCCGGCAGCGCGACCAGCCCGCACCATTCGTTGCGGGCCAGGAGTGCAATCGGCTCCGTGCGTGAACAGATGACGGCCCCGTGTTCGATCACGTCGATCTTGAGCCAACCAGCGATCCGTTCGTTCAGCTCGGCGAGAAAATCATGACTGAGCTTGAGGTCGACAGGGGCGATGCGAAACTCGCCCGCGGCGTCCAGTCCCTGGAGATGCAATACCGCCGGTTCGGCGAACACCGGCTCCGTGGTAATGCGGATGGTTATGTCTTGGCGCAGGGTGGAGTCGTTTTCGAGGCGCAATTCCTTGATCACTGGAATCGCGTTTTGCTGGAAGGCGTAGTTGATCGCGTGGTCGTAGCTGACAACCAAAGCTGGCACCGCAGCGGCGGTGGAGGTGCTGTCCGACGTGACGGTGGGCATGGTAAACGGGTGATCGCTCGGTTGGCTAGCCGCACCAGCAGGAGGCGGCGGACCTCATTGGGACGAAAACCGGATCGGCTGCCCCACGCCGCGATAACGATCGGCGTGACACGTGAGGATGACGATCTGAAGTTTGGCCGAGAGTGCGCCGAGCACGTCCAGTATCCGTTCCTGCCGGACCGAGTCGGTGTTCACCAATACGTCGTCGAGGAGGAGAACCTGCGGCTCGTCGGTCGCGAGCTCCTGCACCACGGCGATTCGGAGGCAAAGGAGGAGTTGCTCCTTCGCGCCCTGCGACAGGTCGTCGAACGCGTAGACCGCGTCGCGGGTGCGGCCGAGTCCGGCGATCTGAAGGTGCTCGTCGAGGAAGACTTCGCGCGTCGCGTCGCCGCTGAGCTCAGCCAGCGCGGCGGTGAGACGCTGCTCGAGCGGCGCCAGCACGGCCTTGGTGGCGGCCTGCTTGCGGTATTCGATGAGGTCGTGCGCGATGCGGGCGGACCAACCCTGCGTGCAGGCGGCATCGCGGCGGAGCGTGGCCTCGGTCTTTTTCTCCTGGAGCTCCGTTTCCCGCGAGTAGAGCCCCCGACCTCCCAGGGTTTCCAGCATGCCTTTGGCTTGATCGCGCTCGGCGCGTCGCGACCGGAGTTCGTCGGCGAGCTGTTGCAGCGCCGCGGCGGCGCGCCGGTTGCGCTCGGGGACTTTTTCGAAATCGGGCGGAAGCTCGGCTTTTGTCGCCGCAACGCGGGCCTCGGCCTGGGCGAAGGCGAGTTGCGCGCCGGTCTTTGCCGTTTGAATCCCGTCCAAATAACGGCCCGTGAGATCGGCGACCTGCGTCTCCAGGGTCCGAAGACGGTGGCCGTGCTCGCCGGCCTGCTGCGTGGCGTCCTGAACGGATCGTGCAGCCGCGCGCTCATCAGTCCGCAGGCGATCGAGTTGTTGATCAAGAGCCTTGAGCGCCTTCTCGCTCGAGGACACCGATTCGGCGAGTCGCGCGTCGGTGGATTCGAGATCGGTGAGGCTGCGGCCCTGCTCCTCTGGCGTTGGCTGGACCGCAGCGGTCAATGTTTCCACGCGGCGGGACGCGCTGGCGGCCGCCTCCCGCAGGCCGGCGAGCGTCCCGTGGTCTCCGAGCTGCGTAACGAGCACGGAGGAAGCGCCCTTGAGCTGGCTCTCGAGATCCTTGCGCGCGGCTACCGCCTCCCGAGCGGCTTCGATCGAACCCAACGCAGCTTTCTGAAGCTCGTCCCGCAATGCCGCTTCGCTTTCCGCAAGCCGCGCGGCGGCGTTCTGCGCCTCCTGAGCGCCGGAACGGATGAGAATGCGACCCCAGCCGGCAAGTTGAAGACCGAGCGATCGCGGACTCTGCAGGCGTGTGACCCGACCGGCCGGCAGAGTCTGTTCGAGCGGCGTCGAGCCGTCGTCGATCACCGCCGGCGTCGCGACGTCAGGAGTGAGTTCCACGGTCAACCCGAGCGCCTGAATCTGGGCGTGGAGCGTGCGCACGGAGTCGGCGAGGTTCTCCAGCGTGCGAAGTCTGGCTGCGCTCAACGCCGGCAGCGTGGCCCTTTTCGCCTCGAGGGCGGCAACTTCGGCGGCGGCGGTTTCGGCCTTTGCCGACTGCCTCGCGAGCGCAACCGCGTCCGTGGTGAGCGGGCGAAGCTTGATCAGCGATTGCAGGCGCTGGTAGTCGGCGCGCGCCGTGGTGAGCTGGCTGTCTTGTCCGGGCCGTGCGGCTTCCTGTCCGTTGAGCTGGGCACGGAGCTGGACGACGCGTGCGTCGGCCGTTCGCGCAGCGATTTCAGCTTGGGCGAGCGCGGCCCGGGCACCGTCGATTTCCTCCCGGCGCCTGGTGAGCGCGTCGGCATCGGCGGCCACGGCCGTGAGTTTGTCCTGAGCGGCCGCGAGCGCGACCTGCCGCGCTTCGAGTTCGCCGCGGAGGCGTTCCACGGCAAGCGCCTGTTCGCGAGCATTTGCCGCGGCACGCTCGCGTTCCGCGTATTCCTTTTCCAGCTGGGCAACCGCGGCGTCTGCGTTGCCGTGGCGTTCGTGGGCGCTGTCGAGTTCGGTGCGCGTCTGTTGAAGGATCGCGAGTTCGGCATCGATTGCGGCAAGGTCCCTTTCGGCGATATCGAGCGATCCGTTGGCCTTGGGGAGACCTCTGGTCGTGTAGACGGCGTCCGCGACCGTCGCGAGGCGGAGGCGAAGCTGTTCGATCACGGGGTCGAGTTCGATGCGAGCTAGGCGGGCGCGGATGCGCTGACCCACCACGGCATCGTCGAGCCCGGGCCATTCTGCGGGCTCGCCCTGGCGCGCCCAGAGGAAACCGAAGAAACCCCAGTGTTCCGGCTTGGTCGCACCTTTGCCCGGCAGCGACGAGCTGAGCAGGGCCTGGACGCGCTGATCGGCGGCGTCGGCCTCCGCGATCGGCTGCCAGCCGCCGGCTTGCCACTGCCTGACGAAACTGCGCGGTGACTGAAGAAAAGTCTTCTCGATCCGAAACCGGCCGGCGCGTGTCTCGAATTCCACGGCGATCCGCGGAGCCAGATCGGTGCCGGCGGGCTGGAGGGACTTGAGCTCATCACTCCTGGTCGTGTGCCGGTCGAACAGCGCGCGAGCAGCGGCGCGGATGGCGATGGACTTGCCCGATTCGTTGGGAGCACACAAGACGTTCAGGCTGGAAGCGAACGGTCCGAGCCGCACCGTTTCCCGAAACGGGCCGACGTAGGTCAGCTCAATGGCGTGGAGGATCATCGCGTCACCTCCTGGAGCGCCTGAAGCAAAGTCTGGCGGAGCTGGGCGAAGAACTCGGGCGAGAGCCGGGCCAGCTCGATCCTCGCCGGACCGAGAAGCGCCTGGGCCTCCGTGAGCGTGAGCGGCGCCGGAGCGGGGGTGAGTGCGCCAGCCGGGATGCTGTCGGCTGCACTGCCCGTCGCCAGAACCTCGAGACGGTCGATGTCGCCGAGTACCTGGGCGAGGATCGGATGGCGAGACTGCAAGTCCGCAAGTTCCAGGGCGCTGAGCTTCACCCGGGTTTGGTCCGCCAATTGACCAACAAGAAAGGGCGCGAGCGCAGGCTCGAGCCATGCGCGAATCGAGGCGATTTCAGCTGGCGAAGCGTTGCCCGTCAGCGTGACTCGAAGAACAGTGCGCCCAGCGCCGTGGGCGAGTTCCGCCAAGCCGGCGTCGAGGCTGGACCGGGACGCCTCGGCGGAGAGGAAATCGAAGGGAAGTGAATGCCACGCAAGTGTACCGACGGGGATGGCCTGCACACGAGGCGGTTGGCCGTGGTCGGAAATCTCGACGAGCGCGACATTTCCGGCGCCGTCGCTTCCGAAGCGATCCGGCTCGGGTGTGCCGGGCATGACGATGCGACCACCATCCGTATCGGCGAGCCAGCTGTGCCAGTGACCGATCGCAAGATAATCCAGCCCTGCGCGAGAGGCAGCGTCGAGCGCGATGGGAAAATCGTTGGGTTGATGCTTTCCCTCGATCGCGAGTGCTCCATGCGTCACACCGATCTTGATCGAGTTCGCGGGGAGCGATGCGGCGAGTTCGACGAAGCGGAGACTGGGATCGATGGTGGAGAGCTTCTGCTGAAGCGGCGATGCGAGCAGAAAAACGCCGCCCAAGTCGGTCGCGCCAGGATCCGTCAACAGCCGGATGTGCGACGGCAGCGAGAGAAACGGCTTCCGATGCCAAACGGAATCGGGTCCGGCGAACGGGTCGTGATTACCCGGGAGGACGAAGATCGGGACGGAAGCGTGTCCGCGGAAGAGTTCCTCCACCGCGGCAACCAGAGACTCGTCCACCTGGTTGTCCTCGAACAAATCGCCCGCGATGATGAACGCGTCGACTGCCTCTTTTCGGGCCAGTCCGAGAGCTTTCTCCAACGTGATGAGGCGGGCCTCACGGAGACTACGGCCGCTCGCGCCAAACTGGGTGAATCGGGCGCCGAGCTGCCAATCGGCAGAATGGATGAAACGGAACATGGAAGCGCTGGTGCAACGATGCAGCAGCACCGTCGCCGCCGCGTAACTGGACGCGCCGAGTGTCACTCGTGCCCGAGTACATGCAATACTCATTCATCAAGCCAACAAAGGGTGCGCATCCGATGGCGTCATTCTGCTGGTCGGGTTCGGCAATCCGGCCGCGCCCTGCTGCGGCCGTTCACCCGGAAGATTCTGGTGCACGTTCCACGCGTGCAGCCGGCGGTGCCCCGTGAGCAGAACGTGGTTTCGGCGTCCCTCGATAAATGCTTCGTCCGCGCCCGGGTGGTGTTTCTCCTGGCCGCGAACACCAGCGAGAACGCCCGAAAGATCGTCCAGCGGCATCTCGCGAGCATGCAGCAAGGCAGCGTGGTGATCCTCGCCAGCCGCGCCGCAATGGTGATCATCCCGCACCATCTTCGCGTTTCGCTGAGCAATCGGGCAGGGCGCGCCGCGACGCTGGACGCCGGCGGTGGAAGCCGCTACATTGCCGATGTCGTGACTTTCACCCAGTTTGCTGGCGCCGGCATATACGCCATCCCGGAGGCGGCCCGCCTCACCCGGGTGAGCGCCGCACGCATTCGCCGGTGGCTGAAGGGATACGATTTCAAGGCAGCCCGTGAGCGACACCATTCCGCTCCGGTCTGGTCGGGACAGCTGGAAACGCTTGACGGCAGAATCGCGGTCGGCTTCTGCGATCTGATCGAAATCCGATTCGTGGCGGCGTTCATCGCGAAGGGCGTGAGTTGGAAGACCATGCGCCGCGCCCACGCCGCCGCGCAGCAACGACTCGCGACCGCTCATCCGTTCTGCATGAATCGCTTCGTGACCGACGGGCGGGAGATCCTGCTCGAACAGGGCGCGGCCGAAGCCGACAAGGTGCTGGTCGATCTGACCAACGACCAGCAGGAGTTCGACCGAATCGTTCACCCCTTCATCCAGGAACTGGAATTCGCCGACGAGGCCACGCTCGTCCGCTGGTGGCCGATGGGACGGCAGCGTGCGGTGGTCCTCGATCCCGTGCGCAACTTCGGGCAGCCGTCCGCGCCGATCGCTGGAGTCCCCACGCGGATCCTGGCCCGGAGCGTCACGGCGAACGCCGGATCGGTCGAAGTCGTGGCCCGTTGGTACGAGGTATCCGCAGAAGAAGTGCGCGACGCCGTCGAGTTCGAGACCCGCCTGGCCCAAGCGGCGTGAGACTTTTCTTCGACAACAATCTTGCTCCCCGGCTCGCGCACGGGTTCCGCAGCCCCGCGCGTCGTTTGGCTCTTTCCGGCGCGAGAAAGCAACAACCCGATGAATGCCTCCACGAATGATTCCACGCTCGGCGGCCGGTTCACGTTTCCCGGCACGTCACTCACCGTCCACCGGCTCGGCTACGGCGCGATGCAGCTGGCCGGGCCCGGCGTGTGGGGGCCGCCCCGGGATCCCGACGCGGCCATCGCCCTCCTGCGCGAGGCGGTGGCGGCCGGCGTGAACCACATCGACACGAGCGATTTCTACGGCCCGCATGTCACCAACCAGATCATCCGGCAGGCCCTGCACCCGTATCCCGCCGGACTGGTGATCGTGACCAAGCTGGGGGCGCGTCGGCCGGCCGACGGATCGTGGCAGCCGGCCATCTCGCCGCAGGACCTGACCGCCGGCGTCCACGACAACCTCCGGAACCTCGGCCTGGACGCGCTCGACATCGTCAACTACCGCACGATGGGGTCGGTCCACGGGCCCGCCGAGGGATCGATCGGCGAGCAGGTGAGTGTGCTGGCCGACCTCCGGCGCAAGGGGCTGATCCGCCACATCGGCCTGAGCAACGTCACGGCCGCCCAGGTGGCCGAGGCGCAGGCGATCACGGAGATCGTCGGTGTGCAGAACAACTACAACCTGGCGCACCGCCACGACGACGCGCTGATCGCCGACCTGTTGCGGCAGGGCATCGCGTACGTGCCGTTCTTCCCGCTCGGCGGGTTCACGCCGCTGCAGTCGTCGACCCTGTCGGCCGTCGCGGACCGGCTCGGGGCCAAGCCGATGCAGGTCGCGCTGGCGTGGCTGCTGCACCGGTCGCCCAACATCCTCCTGATCCCCGGCACCTCGTCGGTCGCCCACCTGCGCGAGAACCTCGCCGCCGCCCGGCTGACCCTGTCACCGCAAACCCTGGCCGAACTCGACGCCATCGCCGCCGAAGCGCCGACAAAGAACCAGTAACCCGGATATTTCGCGAACGCCGCGGAATATCCGCCCTCCGGGCCGACGTTGTCGGGGTAGACCGCGACGATGTCGCTCCGCCGAAGGCAGACGGAAATTCGGACGCCGCAATAGTCTCGCTCGGGAACTTTCCGGGCTGACCGCGGCAGGTTCCCGGGTGCTCCGCCCGCGCAAGTCCGAGCGGACGAACTCAGGATCGGGCCTACGCGGCCCAGTCCGCGCAGAGCAACTCCGCCTGTGCGAGCACGGTCTTGACGGCCTGCTCCTGCAGATCCGGCGGGTAGCCGTGTTTCCGCAGGATCCGCTTGACCATCACCTTGATCTTCGCGCGGGCACTTTCGCGCAGGGTCCAATCGATGGTTACGCTCTGGCGGACCTGCGTGACGAGCTCCGTCGCGATCACCCGAAGTTCCTTGCTCCCCATCGCCTGCACAGCGCTGTCGTTGTCGGCGAGCGCATCGTAGAACGCCCGCTCCTCGTCGGTGAGGCCCGAGTCCTCCCCGCGCTTGTCGGCCTCGCGCATGTCCTTCGCGATCTTGATCAGCTCTTCGATCACTGCCGCGGCCTCGATCGCGCGGTTCTGATATTTCCGAATCGCCTGCTCCAGCATTTCGGCGAACGACTTCGATTGGATGAGGAACTTTCGCGAGCGGAGCTTGATTTCTCCGCTCAGCAGCTTGCGCAGGAGTTCCACCGCGAGGTTTTTCTGCGGCATCCCGCGCACCTCAGCGAGGAACTGCTCAGAGAGAATGGAGATGTCCGGCTTCTTCAGGCCGGCCGCGGCGAAGATGTCGACCACCCCGTCCGACGCCACCGCCCGCGAAATGATCTGCCGGATGGCCAGGTCCCGTTCCTCGGCGGTCTTCTTACTTTCGCCACCGCCCTTGCTCATGGCGGCCCGGACAGCCTGGAAGAAGCCGACGTCGTCCCGGATTTCGAGCGCCTTCTCGTGCGGCACGGCGAGCGCGAACGCCTTCGAGAGTTCGGTCACCGCCTGCAGGAACCGTTGCCGATACTCCACCGGTTTCGGGTCGTTGGCCGCGGCGGCGAGGATGTGCTCCTGACCCGCCGGCAGCAGCGACAGCTTCTGCGCCGGCGTGCCGGTGCTCCACTTCGACCAGTCGAAGCGATGAAAGAAGGTTCTGCAGACCGAATATCTGGTCAGCATCGCCACGACGGCTTCGTCCTGATCGATGGCAGTGTCGCCGTGACCTCCGCTCTCGGTATAGGTGGCGAGCGCCAGCTTCAGCTCGTGCGCAAGGCCGAGGTAATCGACGACGAGGCCACCCGGCTTGTCCTTGAAAACCCGGTTCACCCGCGCGATGGCCTGCATGAGCCCGTGGCTCTTCATCGGCTTGTCGACGTACATCGTGTGCAGGCACGGCGCGTCGAAACCCGTCAGCCACATGTCGCGCACGATCACGATCTCGAGCGGGTCTTGCGGATTCTTGAACCGCTTCGCCAGCGCCTCGCGGCGCGCCTTGCTGCGGATGTGCGGCTGCCAGCCGAGCGGATCGGATTTGTCGCCCGTCATGACGATCTTCATCGCGCCCTTGTCGTCATCGTCGGCATGCCAGGCGGGCCGCTGCTTTCGGAGCGCTTCGTAGAGCGCGACGCAGATGCGCCGGCTCATGCAGACGATCATCGCCTTGCCGTCCATGACTTCGAGGCGGGCCGCCCAGTGCCGGACGAGATCGGCGGCGATCAGGCTGATGCGCTTGTCGGCGCCGACGATGGCCTCCAGCGCCGCCCATCTCGTCTTTAGTCGTTCCTTGTGCGCCGCCTCTTCGCCCTCGGTGGCCTCCTCGAAATCCGGGTCGATCCTCGGTTTCTCCGCCGGCTGCAGCGCCAGCTTCGTGAGCCGGCTTTCGTAGTAGATCGGGACCGTGGCCTTGTCCTCCACGGCGCGCTGGATGTCGTAGATGGAAATGTAGTCGCCGAACACGGCCCGCGTGTTCGCGTCGGCTTTCTCGATCGGAGTGCCGGTGAAACCGATGAACGACGCATTCGGCAGCGCGTCGCGCATGTGCTTCGCGAAGCCGTCGACGAAATCGTACTGGCTGCGGTGCGCCTCGTCGGCGATGACCACGATGTTCCGGCGGTCGGACAGCAGCGGGTGCTTTCCTCCCTTCTCCTCCGGGAAGAACTTCTGGATCGTGGTGAACACCACGCCGCCCGACGCCACGGCCAGCAGCTTCTTCAGGTGCTCGCGGCTTTCCGCCTGCTGCGGCTTTTGTCGCAGGAGTTCGTGGCAGCGAACGAACGTGTCGTAGAGCTGGCCGTCGAGATCGTTGCGGTCGGTGAGCACGACCAGCGTCGGGTTTTCCATCGCCGGTTCCAGCACCAGCCGCCCGGCGTAGAACACCATCGTGAGCGACTTGCCCGAACCCTGGGTGTGCCAGACGACGCCCACGCGTTTGTCGCCGGCGACGCCTTCCGCCTGCGGCCTGGCGAAGTAGCCTTCCGCTTCACCCGCCCGGTGACGCAGGTCGACCGAGGCGCGGATCGTCTCCGCAAGCGCAGTGTTGACGGCGTGGAACTGGTGATAGCCCGCCACCTTTTTGACGAGAGCGCCGCTCTCCGCGTCCTCCTCGAAGACGATGAAATACCGGAGGAGGTCGAGAAACCGCCGCCGATCGAAGACGCCGCGCAGCAAAACCTCCAGCTGCGGCAGCCCCGCCGGGGCGAGCTTCTCGCCCTCGATCGTGCGCCACGGCATCATCCGCTCCCAGTCCGCGCTGAGCGTGCCGATCCGGGCGTCCGTTCCGTCCGAGGCGACGAGGACCGCGTTGGTGTGAAACAGCGACGGGATCTGCTCCTTGTAAATCTGCAGGTCCTTGAACGCGTCGAACGTGGTGGCTTCTTCTTCAGCGGCGTTCTTCAGCTCGAGCACGCCGAGCGGCAGGCCGTTCACGAAAACCACGATGTCCGGCCGCCGGTTGATCGGGCCCTCGATGACGGTGAACTGGTTCACGGCGAACCAGTCGTTTGCGTCGGCCTTTCCGAAATCCACCAGGCGCACGTTGTCACCGGCGATGCTGCCATCCTTCCGCCGGTACTCGACCGGCACCCCGTCCCGGAGCATCTGATGAAAGGCGCGGTTCGTCTGGACGAGCGACGGCGATGCCACGTGCAGGATTTTCCTGAGCGCGTCCTCCCGCGCATCGGCGGGAATCGCGGGGTTCAACCGGGCAATCGCCTCGCGCAACCGGCCGGCGAGCACGACATCGCCAAACGAATCCCGCTCCGCCGCCGGCTCCCCGGGTGCGAGATGCGGCCCATGCCCTATCGCATAGCCCAACGACTCGAACCATTCGAGCGCAGCCGCTTCGACGGTGGATTCGTCGAGGCTCACGGTTAACCGGAAATTCCGTCGTGCTGTGCGACGTCTCCCGCGACCTTCTCGCTGAATTCCTCGATCTCGGCTTCCCGCACCAGCTTCTTTGGTCCCGGAATCTTTTCGAGGAGATGCTGCGCGTGCTGGAACGCCTTTTGCGTGGCGGCTTGCTTTGGCTCGCCGAGAAGAAAGTAGAGCTTGAACGGTTCGCTGGCGTCCCGCAGCGCGACCCCCCGGCCGAGCCATTTGTTCGCCTTCTCCACGATGCTGGTGGGATCGACGAGATCGAAGGACACGGGTTCGTAGAGATGCCAGACCGAGTTCTTCCAGGCGAACTGGAAGCGGTAGTCGTAGTCTCTCGCCGCGATTTCCTTTTCGCCCACTTTCTGGCCGACCTTTCTTTGGTCGAGCTTCGCCTTGAAGGGGCGGGCGATATCCTCGTCGCTGCGACTCTGCTGCTCGGTGGACCGCTCGTAGCGCTCGACGATCCGGGCAAAGAGCTCCTGCGCAGTCTGCTCCAGGTTCGACGTCAGCCCGCCGCCCGGCTCGGACCACTGGAGCGAGCTGTCATCCTGCGGGAGCACCTTGCGCACGAGGTCGGCGATTCCCGTGACAGGCGCCAGTTGGAGGCTGTCGCGCAACTCCTCCGCCATCTCCGCGAACCGGTTGCCGAGATAGCGCACCATTGCGCGAAAATGGGCATGATCGATCTTGAGGAAGATCAGGTTGAGGCGCTCGTACGAGGTGGTGAAGCGCGCGATCACGGCGCGCTGATCGGGCGCATAAACCACGACGCCGATGTTGGCGAACTCACCCGTGACGACGTCATGGACGTAGCGCAGGGTCACGTAACTGTAGGCGGTTTTCATCGGAGGAGATGTTTGAGAAAATCAAACAAGTTCAAATTTGGGTGATAGTCCTTTTTCGGCCCGTGGCCGGTCGAATAGCCCAACGACTCGAACCATTCGAGCGCAGCCGCTTCGAATTCGGTGAGGCTCACCGTGTCCATCCAATCCACTGCTAAGATCACTGTTAAGGTGCGGAAGCTACTCGATGCCAGCATCCTCCGGAAATCCTCTAGACCAGCCGATCGAACGGCTAAGTTCACCGCTAAGAACCCTCCTTGAGCCGATAGCGGCGTTTGGCCCCATTGCCTTCCGCGATGAGGAATCCCGTCGGACCCGACCACCTGCGCCGTCGGTGACTCGCCAAGCCACGCGTTCACACCGCCTCCGTGAGAGATTCGCTGAACTGAAGTTTCATCCAACCGAGCATTGCCAGGCTTCGGATGGCACCAGCCACCGCCTGCTGCTTTTTGTCGGTGCGCCAGGTTTTCTTCCACGCCAGCACGTAGTCGAGCAGCTCCTGCTCGGCGATTTCCTGCTGCGGCTTGGAGCCCTTCAATTCCCGACTCGCGTAGAGCACGGTCACCAGTTCCTCCGCCTGTTCCGTGTTCTTGATCCGGCTGAACAGATCGACGGTCTTGGCGATCTTGCCCGCGTGGCTTTCCAGCAGATCGCAAAACCTGGCGCGGTCGCTACCGTATTGCGGGCCGACGCGCAAAGCCATGAGCTGTCCGAGCTGTTGCTCCTGCAGCCAGTTGCGGTTGGCGAAGTCGTGCAGGGCGAGCTTCACCTTATCGGAGAATGGACCGTAGCTGCCCTTGCCGAATTCGAAGCCCGTCTTCACGCCCATTTCGGTGAGCACATAACAGATCTTCTGAAAAGTCACCCGGCCCACCGGTGCCGCGTAAGGCTGTTCACCCAATTCTCGTAGCACTTCCACCAGCACGACCCACTCGGGATTGAACTTCTCCGGCTTTCGCCCTTTGCCCTCGAGGGTCATCTGCGTCGGCCCGCCGAGATATTCCTCCGTGAGTTCGTTCTTGGGCGTGCCGTAGGGCGCATACAGCTCGATCGCGATGGGCAGCCGACGCAGCTTGGCGAAAATCGTCGGTCCAACCTCGGACCAATCCAGTCCTCCGTTGCCGCAGCCGAGCGGGGGAAAAGCGATGCTGGTGACGCCCCATTCCAGGTAGTGATCGACGAAATAGTCCAATCCACGCTCGATGTCGGCCAGCCGTGATGGTGAGCGCCAATGATCTTTCGTGGGAAAGTTCACGATCATCGTTTCTGCGAGGTCGCGAAAAAGATACGGCTCGCCGAGCTTGACCTGCTTCCGCTCGCAACGCGCGACGTAGTCCTCGAACATCGCCGGGAAGCGGTTCTTGAACTCCAAGGCGACCCCCTTGCCCATCACGCCCACGCAATTGACGGTGTTGACGAGCGTCTGCGCCCGGCTGGCGAACAAATCTCCAATGAGGGCTTTGAACATGGCGTCGTTCGGTCAACGGAAGAATAGCACTGGGTCCACCCGAACAGGAAGCGCAAAGCCCTGTGCGCGCAACCGGGCTTCCGCGACCGTATCCAGAATGTAGGCTCCGGCCAGAAAGCGCGGCTCGACGCAGCCTGGCACCAGCACCTCGGCGCATTTTTTCGACTTCTTCTCGTAGTAGGTGAAGCGGTCGGGATCGCGCCAATCCATCGCGAAGATCGCATCGAAATCGAGCAGGTCCGCTTGCGACGGATGCAGGAACCGCACCCAGTCGCTCGACGCATTTCGGTCGGCGAAAACCACACCACGAAGCTTCGCGACGCCAAGTGCCACGCGCAGCACGCAAAGTCGGAACGCTTCTTCCTTCCGGCTGAACATCATCGGATTTCGCGCGTGGAAGTAGAGATTGGCGTAGTGATGGAGCATCAGGCCTCCCGGCACGCGTTTCAGATCGCGCCGATCTTGCACGGGCTGCATGGCCACGGACCTGTGCTCGAGCTTTGCCGTCTGCTCGTAGGAAAGAATGCCATGCTCCAGCACCGACGCGATGTTGGCGATCGGCATGATGCACTGGAATTCCGTGACGCGCGGATCCATCGCCCAGAGACTCAAGCGGCATTTTCAACCGCGCTCAACTCCCCGCTCAGCAGCTTCGGCAGCAGCGTGTCGCGCAGGATGGCGAGGGTGCGGGATTGTTCGATGTTGCGGTTGATTTGGGCCAATATCGGCTTGGTCGTCGTTGTGAATGCGTCGACCAAAGGCGACGGTGGAACGACGATCTTCATCTCTTGCACGCTTTGGGGACGGATTCGCTGATGGCTGCCGGTGGTGCCGGTGACCAGGGTCCCGTAGGTCGCGGCGAATGGAGCGCTCGTGAAAAGAGAGAAGAGGAACTCGCGCGAATAACCGCGGCGAGTCGATGCGACGATGAACTCGGTAGAGCAGACAGAGCGACGTGTCGCGTGAAGGTCGGCCAGCCAGACGCGCGGGATGTGCGGATTTAGCTTCGAGAGCAGCACACTGTTCGGCGTCACGACGAGTTTATTGCTCATGATTGCGGCGCCGGGCTCGGGTTTCGGCGTCCGGCCTTCATCGAAGGCGGGAAGGCTGTAGTGGTCGAAGGTCTCTTCCGGGAAATCGCCTGGGTTGGTTGATGAGCGGCCGAAGTCCGAAGCTTCGGCGACCTTGCCGACCTGCCATCCCTTCGGAATGTGGCCGAGTTCAGAGTCTTGAAACGAGTTCGGGAAGAGCGCGGCGGTGGCTTCGTCGAGTCCGACTGGTTGGCGGCCGTCGAGCTTGGCGCGGACGGGGTCGAAATCCACGAACCAGCTCTGGAACAGCGCCCGCGCCATCGCCTCCAGCGTCGCGTTCATCCGCCGGTTCAACTCGATCTTGTCGTCCAGCGCCCCAAGCACCGCCGCGATGGCTTTTTGCTCGGCAAGGGGCGGGAGCGGAATCTCGAACGACTCAATGTGACCCTTCGTTATCGCCCTCCGACTACCGCCCGAGTTGAAAGACTCGATATAACCCTTCGTCGCCGGATGCGTGAGTACCGATAGAAGATAGCCGGGGTCGCACTCGCTGCGGTCAGGCCGAATGATCGAGACGTGCTGATTAACGCAGGCAGGAAGAACCCGGTCGGGAACAATGCACGCGCGTCCAAAGGTCACGCCATCGCCGGTGATGTTGAGCAGCACGTCACCAGGCTCAACCTCTGCGTTTCGAAGCTCTTTGGCGTGAATTTCTGAGATGAATGCCAAACCTGTTGAATCAAAATGCCGGTCGAACACGTGCTGGCTCCGGACAAGCGCGTGGCTATACCGTGAATTCAGGTAGACTTCACTGCCGCCGCGTGGGGTCGCACCAGTTCCGATCTTCGAGCAGAACGAACCAAGCCGTTTAACTTTCCAATTATTGGGCAGCTCTTCGACGGTCGGACACATTCTCACGGTCTCGTCAGCCATAAACCAGCCCCCTCAAGTTTTCTTCCGCCTTCAAGGCTGTGGCGGACAGGCTGATCGCCTCGCCAGTATTGAAATTGGTGTTCATTCGTAGCCGAGCCCTTTCAGATTGGCGCGGATGGCGGCTTCGAGTTTGGCCGACTCGGCGAACTGGCTCTGCAGTTCGGCGACGAGCCGCGGCATCTTCTCCTCGAAGGGCTCACCGTCGTCAGCAATTTCTTCGGCTCCGACATAGCGGCCGGGCGTGAGCACGTAGCCGTGCGCGGCGATTTCGGCGGTGGCGGCGGATTTGCAGAAGCCGGGAACGTCGGTGTACGGAGCGCGAGCAAGCTCGCTGCCTACGTTCTTCCTGTCGCCGCGCCAGGCGCGATAGGTCGAGGTGATTTTGTCGAGATCGGCGTCGGTCAGCTCACGGTGGACTCGGTCAATGAGTGTGCCCATTTTCCGGGCGTCGATGAAGAGGGTCTGTCTCCGTCGGTCGCGCGGGCAATCGGGCACTTCCTTCGGGTCGCCGACTTTCTTGATGTGGGCGCCTTTGTTCTTCGCGAGGAACCACAGGCAGACGGGGATCTGCGTGCTGTAGAAAAGCTGGCCCGGGAGCGCGACCATGCAGTCGACGAGATCGGCCTCGATGAGCTTTTGCCGGATCCCGCCTTCGCCCGACTGATTTGAACTCATGCTGCCGTTGGCGAGGACGAACCCCGCCATGCCGTGCGGCGCGAGATGGTGGATGAAGTGCTGCACCCAGGCGAAGTTCGCGTTGCCCTTTGGCGGGACGCCTAACTGCCAGCGCACGTCGTCGTCCTTGCGGAACCAGTCGGAGTCGTTGAACGGCGGATTCGCCAGGACGTAGTCGGCGCGGAGGTCGGGATGCAGGTCGCGACGGAAAGTGTCGGCGTGCTCGGGGCCGAAGTCGGCCTCGATCCCGCGCAGCGCGAGGTTCATCACCGCCAGCCGCCGGGTGGTCGCGTTGCTCTCCTGCCCGTAGATCGAGATGTCGCCGAGCTTGCCGCCGCGGGACTCGACGAATTTTTCCGACTGCACGAACATGCCCCCCGACCCGCAGCACGGATCGTAGATGCGCCCCTTGTACGGCCCGAGCATCTCGACCAGGCAGCGCACCACGCACGACGGGGTGTAGAACTGGCCGCCGTTCTTCCCCTCGGCGCTGGCGAAGCGCGTGAGGAAATACTCGTAGACGCGGCCGAGCAGATCGACGGAGCGGTGAGTAGGCTGCGACTTCGATTCTGCGGGCGCCGGCGGAGAGGCATCCCCACCGGCCAGCTCGATCGTCCCAATCAGATCGATCAGTTCACCCAGCCGCTGCTTGTCGAGGCCTGGGCGGGCGTAGTCCTTCGGGAGAACGCCCCTGAGCCGCGGGTTGTCGCGCTCGATCGCGACCATGGCGTCGTCGACGATCTTGCCGATGGTGGGCTGCTTCGCGCTGTTTTGGAGATACGTCCAGCGCGCTCCCGGCGGCACCCAGAAGACGTTCTCGGCCTTGTATTCGTCCGGGTCCTCCGGGTCCGCGCCTCTGTAGTCGCCCTTGCCGGCGAGGAGTTTGGCGTGATGTTCCGCAAAGGTGTCCGAGATGTACTTCAGGAAGATCAGCCCGAGGACGACGTGCTTGTATTCCGCGGCGTCCATGTTCGATCGCAGCTTGTCGGCCGCGAGCCAGAGCTTGGCCTCGAAGCCGATGGTGGCGGTGGACTGGGCGGAGCCGTTGGAGGCGCGGGAGCGAGCCATGTCGGAGGGAGAGAAGGCGAGCGCGCCGAAGAACGTCGGCAGGCAGGAGCGGACCGAACGGGTATGACATGCCATCCCTCTCGCGCAACGACTTTGAAGTGCAGTACGGCGCGGACGGCTCGCATCCATCTCCTGACGCGGAGTGATGCGTGGCGAAGCTGCTTCGGAGAGGGCGGAAAATCCAAGCATCCCGACCTCGCGATTGTTTTGTTCGCGGCACACACCAGCAGGTCGCCTCGAGCAGGGCGGAATGGGCCGACTGGGATTCGAACCCAGAACCAAAGGATTATGAGTCCTCTGCTCTGACCGTTGAGCTATCGGCCCGTACGTTTGCCGCTGAGGATGACGCTGGCCGGAGTGTTGCCAGCGAGCGGAGGCGGTAAAGTCAATTGCGGGCCGGGCTCAGAGTTCGGCGTCTGGAGCTGGGCCTCTCCGAGTTGTGGGGTGGGGCCACGCGCGCATGGCCGATTCTGCCGGGGTCGCCGACCGCCGGTTACACGTACCGCGGACGTTGCTGCTGCACCGGCGGCGCGAGACGACGCAAAGCTTTGGGTCGAGATCCGGCGAAAATCGAGATCGGTGGGAACACACGGGCGCGGCGCCACCGAGTCGCCAAAAGTCCGGTCCGGCAGTAACCTTTCGGCTCGTGGCGACATCGAATCCGAACATGCAGTCTCCCTCCACCGCCGCCGCCAGCGTCGCGCCGTTTCCGCCGTTCGCGAATGTCTCGGATCTCGAGGCGATCGGCGCCGTGGCCCAGGGGCAGCGCGAGATGTTCGAAATCTCCGGGCTCAGCGAGCCCGGCTACAATCGAACCCCGGGAACACGGAGGTCAGCGGCCGGGGTGGCGCCGGTCTCCGACCGGCGGCGAAGCACTTGCGAGATGGGTCGCCGGTCTGCAGACCGGCGCCACAGGAAGCGACAGACAAAGTCCGGCGACGTGCGGCGAGCGCGGCGACAGCCCAATCCTCCGGGCTCAGCGAGCCCGGCTACATTGGACCCGGGCCCCGGAAACGGCGATCGAAGGACGGGCGAGGTCCGGTCTTGAAAGCAATTTTCAGTCCGCCATCTTCGAATGATGGGCTCGGAATTTCTTCGGATGTCAGGCAACGGGAACGCAGGCAGATGAGGCGATTCCTTCGGCTCGATCTCATCGGCGCGCTGCCCTGGCTGTTCCTCGTCGGCGCGCTGGCCGTGTCGCTGCATTTCTCCCGCGTTGGCTGGGACAACCCCCTGCTCGACTCGTGGGGTTTCCGCGAAACCCAGACTGCAATCACCGTGCGATCGTTCGTGGAGCACGGGATCCGGCTGGATTACGAGACGCCGGTGCTCGGCGCGCCCTGGAGCATCCCGTTCGAGTTCCCGACCTACCAGATCTGCGTCGCGCTGCTGACGCGAACCACCGGAATGGCGATGGAGCCCGCCGGGCGGCTGGTCTCGCTGCTTTTTGCCTACGGCACGTTCGCCCTGCTCGGTGTGCTGGTCGCCCGGATGACCGCGTCCCGCGCGGCCGGGCTGTACTCCGCCGGGCTCGCCCTGGTCAGCCCGATCTACCTGTACGGCTCCCGCGCGTTCATGATCGAGTCGACGGCGCTGTTTTTCACGCTCGGCCTCCTGCTGGCCGTCCATGAATTCGCCACCCGGCCGCGGTGGGCTCCGCTGGTCTGGGCCACCCTCTTCGGCGCGATCGCCGCCGTCACGAAGATCACCACGTTCGCGATCGGGCTCGTGGGAGTCGCGGGACTGCTGGCGCTGCACGCCGGCACCTGGTGGCGCCGGATCCGCTCCGGGCCGGACGGCTGGCGCCTGGCCGCGGGACTGGCCGCCGCCCTGGTCCTGCCGGTGGTGGCGGGTGGCGGATGGACGCACTACACCGACGTCGTCAAGTCGCGCAACGAGCTCGCGGCGTTTCTCACCTCGGCCGAGCTGAGTTCCTGGAATTTCGGGACCTGGGCGCAGCGGATCGACCTGAAGACGTGGAACACGCTGCTCGAAAAGGTGAGCGGGATGGTGCTGGGAATGCCGCTGGTCTGGCTGGTCGCGACGGCCATGCTGGCCGCGAGCGGCGCGCGCCGTGCCGCCTCGCTGATCTTCGCGGCCATGTTCGCCGCCGGGTTCGTCGCCTTCACGAACCTGTATATGGTGCATGCGTATTACCACTACGCCAACGGGCTTTTCCTGCTCGCGGTGTTCGGGATCGGGCTGGGTGCGTTGTGGGACCGCGGCGGTGCGGTCGTGCGGGCGGTGACCGGGCTGCTCGCCGCTCCGCTCCTCGGCGGACTCATGCTCTGGGGCTACGTCGAGAACACCCTTCCCGGGCAGATCACCTACTCGCGGGAGTTGCCGGAACTGGCCGGGTGGATCAAGAGCCACACGCCGGCGAAAAGCGCGATCCTGGTGTACGGCCTCGATTGGGACAGTTCGCTCGCCTACTACGCGCACCGGTCGGCGATCATGGTGCGCGGCGCGGCCGCCGACGACCGCGTGCTGCAGCGCGCCGTCGACCGGCTGGACCGGCCGCTCAGCGCGGTTGTATTCGTCGGCGCGTCCCGCCAGCTCGGCGGCTTCGTGCCGGCGCGGCTCGCCGCCCTCGGCTTCGGAAAGGAAAAGGACTTCGACTGCACGATGGGCGACGTGTACCTCGCCGGCTCGGTGCCGGTGGACCGGCCCAACCAGCCGGCCGACGCCCGGCTGCGCAATTTCGGCAACATGCCGGTCTACGTCGAGTCCGCCCCGGTGGTCGAGCCAACCGAATTCTACGGCCATCCGGGCACGCTGGTGCATGCGCCGGGGCTCGTCTCAATGTCACGGCCGAAAGAACTGCAGCGGCTCGAGTTCAACTTCGGAATCAAGGACGGCGCGTACCAGGGGGGCAACCGGACCGACGGCGTCAAGTTCGTCGTCGATTTCGTGGATTCGAAAAACCGGATCTCCCGCCTGTTCGAACGACGCCTCGATCCGGTCAGCGTTCAGGCTGACCGCGGGCTGCAGTCGGCGATCGTGCACCTGCCGCCGAATCGGGCCGGACGGTTACTGTTTCGCACCGAACCGGGCGCCAGCGGGAATGCCTTCGACTGGTCCGTCTGGCAGAATGTCAGGCTGAACTGACGCGGTCGACGGTGGACCGTTCGACGCGCAAAGCGGTAAGAGCGAAGAGCGAAGCGGTTGAACTGACGCGGTCCGGCGGTGGACGGTCGGCAGCCCGGCCCGGACGTCAGCCGCGCGAAGCGTCGCCGGGGGGCATGGGATCCCAGCCGCGGTCCGACGCGCCATCCGTTCCGGTGGCGTCGCTCGCGAACATCTGCTCGAAGGCCTCGATGTGCTGGCGCGCATTCTTGAAGTACGCCTCGTCGTCCTCCCAGAACTGGGCGAGTTCGCGCACGCTCTGCTCATCGTGCCGCTTGAACAGCATCGCCGCCCGATGCGCCTGATGCGAGGGCAGCCCGAGCGCCCGGAGCACGTCCGTGCCAAGATCGAGCGAGCTGCCGAGCGTTTCCCGGTAAAAGGTCTGGAGCCCGCGCCGCTGGTATTCGTAGGCGTGCACGCGGCCCGAGGCCCGGGCGTAGATCTTCAAATGCGGGAAATGCCGCTGCACCAGTTCGAGCAGCTGGATCGCCTTGGTCTCGTCGTCGATCGCGATGACGAACACCTTGGCCTTCGCGGCCCCGGCCGCGTGCAGCAGGTCGAGCCGCGTCGCGTCGCCGTAAAACACCTTGATCCCGAGCCGGCGCAGAATCCCGACCTGCTCCGCGTCGAGATCGAGCACGGTCGTGCCGATCCGGTTGGCGCGCAGCAGCCGGCCGACGACGTGGCCGAACCGGCCGAACCCGGCGATGATCACCGGATTGTCCTGCGGGGTGATCGTGTCATGCGGCCGCTGCGACCCGTGCGCCACCGCGAACCAGGGCTGGACGAAACGCTGGTTGAGGACGAACAGCAGCGGCGTCAGCGCCATCGAGAGGGCGACGGTCGCGACCAGCGGGCCGGCCTCGGCAGTCGTCAGCACGCGGTGGTCGACGGCGAACGAGAGCAGCACGAAGGCGAATTCGCCGCCCTGCGCCAGGGCGAACGAGAACAGCAGGCCCGCGGGCGTCGACAGCCGGAAGACCCGCGACAGCGCGAACAGCACGGCGAACTTCGTCACCAGCAGCGCGAGCACCAGCCCCGCGATCAAGCCGGGCTGCGCGCGCATCAGCCCGAAGTCGATGCCGGCACCCACCGTGATGAAGAACAGCCCGAGCAGGACGCCCTTGAACGGCTCGATGTCCGCCTCGAGCTCGTGGCGGTATTCGCTGTTCGCCAGCACCACGCCCGCCAGGAACGACCCGAGCGCGGCGGAAAGCCCGACGAACTGCATCACGAGCGAGACGCCGACGACGAGGAGAAGCGACGCGGCTGTGAACAGCTCGCGCAGCTCCGTCCGCGCGATCAATCGGAAGATCGGATTGAGCAGGTACCGGCCGGCGGCGACGACGCCCGCGACCGCGGCGACGACGACCACGGCCTGCAGCCAGCCGGGCAGCGCCGCCACGCCGGAGCCCTCGCCGGCGCGGGCGGCGGCCGCCGGACCCGCAGTGGCCAGCAGCGGGAGCAGCGCGAGGATCGGAATGACGGCGAGGTCCTGAAACAGCAGGACGGAAAACGCCGCCTCGCCACCGGGCGTGGCGAGCTGGCCGCGCTCCTGCAACGACTGCAGCACGATCGCGGTCGACGACATCGCGAGGATCAGGCCGGCGGCGAGCGGCAGGCGATACCCCAGCCCAAATCCGGCGCCGAGCGCCGCGATCACGGCTGCGGTCCCTGCCACCTGCAGCCCGCCCATCCCGGCCAGCTGGCTGCGCATCCGCCAGAGCCGGGCCGGCTGCAACTCGAGCCCGACGAGAAACAGCATCATGACGACGCCGAACTCCGCGACCCGCATGACATCGCCCGAACGCACGCCGACCAGTCCGAGGCAGTCGGGGCCGATGATCACCCCGGCCAGCAGGTAGCCGAGCACCGACCCGAGGCCGAGCCGCTTCGCGACCGGTACGGAGACCACGGCGGCGAGCAGGTAGATGAACGCCTGCATGAGCATGGAGTCGGAGTGCATGGTCAGAGGCCGAGGGCGGTGAGATCGGAGTTGATCCGCGCAAGCTGCTCGAGCGCGGCGGCGCCGATCCGCCCGTCGCGCAAGCCGGCGAGCACGCGGGCGTATTCGCCGGCCTGGCGCTCGATCGCCGCACCGTCGGTCAGCCGGACGGTGCCATGGACGACGAACGGCGGGAGGAACGTCATGCCGCAGAGATGCACGCTCTGCTCGAACGGCAGGAGGAGTTCGCGGATCGTGAAGCGGTTGAGGCCGCCACGGGTGTAGGCATGCTCCGGACCGCCGGTCGTGATCGCGGTCATCCAGCGCTTCCCATGCAGACGCGTCCCGGCGTGGCCGTAGGCGAAGCCGTACTCGAGCACGAGGTCCAGCCACTCCTTCAGCAGCGCGGGGCAGCTGTACCAGTAGAACGGATGCTGCGCCACGATGACGTCGTGCTTCAGCAGCAGGTCCTGTTCGCGCGGCACGTCGACGTTGAAATCGGGGTACGCCTCGTACAGGTCGTGAAAGGTCACGCCCTCGACCGAACGGGCGGCGTCGGCGAGCCGGCGGTTGATCCGCGATTTCTGCACCGCCGGGTGCGCGAAAAGCACGAGAACGCGGGAGGGGGAGGACATGGGTGGTGGAAGGGAAGACGTTGGACGGAGAGACGGTGGGCCGGCGCGCTGGCTAGTCCTTCGGCGAGGCGAACTCGAAGGGGCGGAGGCGGTTCAGCCGCGGGCGCCGCGGAGCAGGACGAGATGGTCGACGCCATCGGTCTCGAATTCGCGCCAGTAGGCGTCCTCGATCTCGCGCAGCTTCTGTTCGTGCTCCGGTGCGATTTCGGGGGCCGCGGCCGCTTCCGGCCCGATCTCCTGCCGCAGGTCGCGCTCCGCGAGCCGCGCCACCAGCTCGCTCCAGAAGAGGTCCTCGGCGAAAGCGTCGAATTTCTCCCGCGTCGTTCCCTCGGTCAGCTTCTCGTTCGGGAAGAACTCCCCGTTCACGTCGCGTTCGACCAGGTCGGCGCAACCGAACAGCTCGGCCAGCCCGTACACCTTCTGCGCGACCTCCGCATACCGCTCCGGCATCGTGGCCGGATCGTCGGCGCGCGCTCCGGCAACGGACAGTCCGAGATGCACGAGTTCGAGCAAACGCGTGTATTCCCTGGTGGTGAACGAGACTTTCATTCCCGCACTGGACCCGCGCCAGCCCCGCCGCGCAAGAATCGAGTGCGCAGCTGCCCGCAGGCTCGGGAGAAGCGTACGGAAGTTCGGCGTCGGCGATCGCGTGGCCGGCGGGCCATCCGCGACCGCGATCGGCCACGCCGCCCCGCGTTCGCGGTTCGGGTTTGCCGGGAGGAGTGATTCGAATCGGAGCTTTCCAACCCGCCGCGCCGCGGAAAGTCTCAGACATGCCGCTTCGTGAGACCACCCCCGCGCGCCGGCCAGCCGTCGTCGCCGGTGCCCTCCCTGCCCTGTTGTTCACGTTCATGAGCCTGCTCCCGACCGCCGCCTCCGCCGCGACTTCGCTGGACATGATGCCTGCGCCGGCCGTGTTTCGCATCGCCGACGGGCGCCTTCCCGTCACCGCGAGTTTCGCCGCCGGGTTCCGCGGCGCCGACGATCCGCGCGTCCGCGACGCCGTCGTCCGGCTCCTCCGGCGCTGGGAGGACCGCACCGGGATCACCTTCCCGCGAACGGCGGACGGCGCCCGGGCCTTCGCCGCCGATCCGGGCCAAGCGGCGCTGCTGGTCGAGTGCGGCGCCGCGACCGCGGCGCTTCCCGCCCCGGACGAGGATGAGTCGTACGCACTGGCGATCACACCGGCCCGCGCCGAGCTCCGGGCCGCGACTTCGGTGGGCGCGCTCCGCGGGCTCGCCACGCTGGAGCAGTTGCTGCAGGCGGACGCCGGGGGACCGTTCCTGCCGGCCGTGAGCATCGAGGACCGGCCGCGCTTCCGCTGGCGCGGACTGATGATCGACGTGTGCCGGCACTGGCAGCCGCTGTCCGTGATCGAGCGCAACCTGGACGGCATGGCGCTGGTGAAGCTGAACGTCCTGCACCTGCACCTCAGCGACGACCAGGGGTTCCGCGTCGAAAGCAAAACGCATCCCGAACTGCAGCGGCTCGCATCGGACGGGCACTACTTCACCCATTCCGAAATCCGCCGGATCGTCGCCGCCGCAGCCGAGCGCGGCATCCGCGTGGTGCCCGAGTTCGATGTCCCGGGTCATGCCACCAGCTGGTGCGTGGCGCATCCCGAACTGGCGAGCGCGCCGGGACCGTACGTCCTGGAGCGGCGCTGGGGCGTGTTCAATCCCGTCCTCGATCCGACGAACGAGCAGACGTACGCGCTGCTCGACGACGTGTTCGGCGAGATGGCCGCGCTGTTCCCGGATCCGTATTTCCACATCGGCGGCGACGAGAACAACGGCGTGCAGTGGAACGCGAATCCGCGGATCCAGGCATTCATTCGCGAGCACCAGCTGAAGGACAACGCCGGCCTGCACGCGTACTTCAACCGGCGGGTGCATGCGCTGCTCACGCGGCGCGGCAAACGGATGGCCGGCTGGGACGAGATCCTGCATCCCAATCTGCCGCGCGACAGCCTCGTGCAGTCCTGGCGCGGCCCGAAGGGGCTGGCCGATGCGGCGACGCGCGGATTCGCGACGATCCTGTCGAACGGCTACTACATCGATTATTGCCAGACCGCCGCGCAGCTCTACGCGAACGATCCGCTGCCGGCGAACACGCCGCTCTCCGTCGAGCAGCAGCAGCACGTCCTCGGCGGCGAAGCCACGATGTGGGCCGAATGGGTCTCGCCCGAGACGATCGACTCGCGGATCTGGCCGCGCACCGCCGCGATCGCCGAGCGGCTGTGGTCGCCGCGGGACGTGAACGACGTCGGGGACATGTACCGCCGGCTCGCGATCGTCAGCCGCCGGCTGGAGGAAACCGGACTGAACCACGACCGGAACCGGCCCGCGATGATCCGCCGGCTCGCCGGCGACGCCGCGAACCCGGCCGAGCTGGCGAATCTCGCGACGCTCGTCGACGCGATCGAACCGGTGAAGGAGTACCGCCGGGGTGCGCAGCAGCCGGATGCCACGCAATTCACGCCCTTGACCGGACTGGCGGATTGCGCGCGGCCGGAGAGCGACGTCGCGCGGCGATTCGGCGACGCGGTCGACGTTTTCCTCCGCTCGCCCCGGGCCGCGCCGGCGCGGAGGGACGCAGACGGCGCCACGGTGACGGCGCAGCTGCGCGAATGGCAGGCCGCGGGGGTCGCGGCGACCGGGCTGCTTTCCTCCCGGTCGATGGCGGGACGCGACGGCGCGACGGTTGCACGGGCGCTGGCCGAGGCGAGTGCCGCCGGACTCGAGGCGATCGAGGCGCTGCGCCGGGGCGAGCCGAAGGACGCGGCGTGGCGCGCGACCGAACTGGCGAACGTCGATCGCGCGGCCGGCGTGCACGGCGCCGTCGAGCTGCCGATGCTGCCGGCGATCCGCCGGCTGATCGAGCAGGCCGCCAGCGGTCGTCCGGTCGCAGGCTAGCAACTCCCGCACGCAGCCCTTCACGGGCCGATTCGCTCAATCTCGGCTTTCCCCTTTCAGCTCCCTCCCCGTTCGCCGGCGCAACCGGCGCACCCGCTCTTCCGCTTTCATGCATCTCACCCCGCTCGACTGGTCCGTCGTCGCCCTGTCGCTCCTGCTGTGCCTGATCCCCGCGCTGCTGTTCATGCGCCGCGGCAGCAGCAGCACGGCGGAGTTCTTCACTTCGGGTCGGGCCGCGCCGTGGTGGCTGCTCGGGATCTCGATGGTCGCGACGACCTTCAGCGCCGACACGCCGAACCTCGTGGCGGACATCGTGCGGCGCAACGGCGTTGCCGGCAACTGGGCGTGGTGGGCGTTCCTGCTCACCGGCATGACGACCGTGTTCGTATACGCCCGGCTGTGGCGGCGGTCCGGGGTGCTGACCGACCTCGAGTTCTACGAGCTCCGCTACGCCGGAAAACCGGCCCGGGCGGTGCGCGCATTCCGCGCGGTTTACCTCGGCCTGCTGTTCAACTGCGTGATCATGGCGTCGGTGAACCTCGCCGCGGTGAAGATCGCGCAGATTCTCCTGGGCTGGCCCGCGCCGAAGACGCTCATGATCTGCGGCGCGCTCAGCCTGGTCTATGCGCTGCCATCCGGACTCTGGGGCGTGCTGTGGGTGGACCTGGTCCAGTTCGCGATCAAGATGACGGCGGCGGTGCTGGCGGCGTACTATGCCTTGCAGCAGCCGCAGGTCGGCGGGCTCGCCGGGCTCGTGGCGAAACTGCCGGCGGACAAGCTTCGCTTCCTGCCGGATCTGTCGAACACGGAACTCGTCGTCACTCTGCTCGTCGTGCCGCTGGCCGTGCAGTGGTGGGCCGTCTGGTACCCAGGGGCGGAGCCGGGCGGCGGAAGCTACATCGCGCAGCGGATGCTCGCGGCGAAGTCGGAGCGCGACGCGCTGGACGGCACGCTGCTGTTCAACGCGGCGCATTACGCGCTGCGGCCGTGGCCGTGGATCATCGTGGCGCTGGCGTCGCTGCTGGTGTACCCGCAGCTCGACGACATCCGCCGGGCGTTCCCGCACGTGGATCCGGCGCTGGTGAACCATGACATGGCCTATCCGGCGATGCTGCGGTTCCTGCCATCGGGGATCGCGGGGCTGATGCTCGGCGGGCTGGCCGCGGCCTATCTGTCGACGATCATCACCCACCTCAACTGGGGCACGAGCTATCTCGTGCACGACTGCTACCGGCGCTTCCTGAACGCCGGCCGGACCGAGCGCCACTACATCTGGATCGGCCGCGGCGTGACGGTCGTCCTGATGGTGCTCGCCGGGCTGCTCACGGTGCATCTCGATTCCGCGAAGGTCACCTTCGACCTGATCCTCTCGATTGGCGCGGGCACCGGCCTGCTTTATCTGCTGCGCTGGTTCTGGTGGCGGATCAACGCGTGGGCGGAGATCGCCGCGATGGCCGCCTCGTTCTGCTTTGCCCTGGGGTTCCACTTTGCCCGGCGGGCCGGGCTGGGCTGGCCGGGTCACCTGACGCTGCTCGCGTCGATCGCCGCAACGACGCTGGTCTGGGTCGCCGTGGCGCTCCTCACGCCGGCGACGGACCGGCAGACGCTGCGCTCCTTCTACGAGCGTATCCGTCCCGCGGGTCCGGGCTGGAATGCGATCCGGCGCGAATGCGGACTGCCCGCCTCGACGGACAACCTCCCGTCCGGCCTGCTGGCGGCCGCGCTGGGGGCGGTGGCGATCTGGTCGGCGCTGTTCGCGACCGGCAGCCTGCTTTACGGACAGACGCTTCGCGGAACGGTGCTCGCGGTCCTCGCCGGCACGATCGCGATCGGCGGGTGGCGGTCACGCCGGAGCCGGTGATGGCGGTTGCGGGGTCCAGCGCAAACCGCGCCTGCGAGCAGGCGGCCTACGGGACGGAACGTTCTTCGCGGGCCGGGGGGGATTCGTGGGCGGCGAGCTTGCTCGCGCCCAAACTACTTCCCTGCCGGAGTCGGCTCGGGAGCGGGCGCGGCGGGGGCGGGAGCACCCGGCGCGGCCGCGGCTTTGATATCCTCGTCGCTGATGGGGTGATCCGGCCGGATCACGACCAGGCTGCCGAGCCGCGGCCGCGGAGGAATCCGCCACTTGAGGTCGGCCATCGACTCCTCCGTATCGAAGACAAAGGCGAAACGCGTGCGCGACGCGACGGGCTGCCCGTCCTTCTGGGCGGCGGTGAACTTCCACTGCTTGATGCAGTCGATCGCCGCCTTCTCGAACTCGGGATTCGACGACCGCAGGCTCGTGACGCTCGCCAGGTTGCCCTGGGCGTCGACGATCAGCTCGAGGATGACGCCGCCGGTGACGCCCCGGGTCCGAAGGTCGAGCGGATAGACGGGCTGCCGGGCGGTGCCGTAGACCACCTTCGGTTTCGGCGCGTTGTCGGCCGCGGGCCCCTCGTCGTTCTCGATCGGGAAGAAGAACGGCGCCCGGACGATGTATTTCACCGCTTTCCCGTCCTTGATGTGCGGCGGAAACTTGGTTTTCAGCGCCAGCGCGATCGCCATCTTCGTCAGCACGTCGTTCGGGCTCTTGTCCTCGGAACTGTAGAGCGTGATCCCGGCCGGCTCGGGGTTGCCCTTTTCATCCACCGGCACATTGAGGGTGACCGTGTAGCCGTACTTCGGTTGCGCCGGTGCATCGGCCGCGCGCAGCGACCAGCCGGCGGGCGCGAGGGTGAGGACGGCGAGCAGGCAGAGCAGGCGCGAAATCTTCATGAAGGCGTGACGTTGGTTGGCGACGGCCCGGTTGACGATGAAAAATACACGGGCGGTGCACCGGGCGACGGCCCGTTTTGTTCCCCGAAAAGCAAACCGCCGCTCCGGAGAACCCGAAGCGGCGGCTTGGTGTTTACCTGGGATTCCGCGCGTTCAAACCGGCGCACTATTTTTGCGCATAGGCAACGCTATCCCGAAGCTGCTTGATGCGGTCGTGCGCCTGCTTCACGCCGGCCGCCTGTCGTTGGATGATGGCGCGCGTGTCCATGTCGAGTTCCGCGCTGTTCAAAGCGTCGCGATAGTTTTGCATGGCGGCATCCTCCCCTCGTTCGCACTCGCTCAGGACCGAATGCGGCTCGTTGGTCGACAGCGCGGATTTCAGATTGATCCATCCGCGATGGAGCGAACCGCTGACCGAGCCGCCCTGATCGGGATCGCCGCCGAGCGAGCGGATGGCCTGCCGCAGTTCGTGGAGGTACGTGCCGCGCTGCGCCGCGTATTCCGAACACACGCGGGCGAGTTCGGCATCCTTCGCGGCGGTCGCGTAACCCTGCTGCCCATCCTGGCAGGTTTCGACCAAGTCCTTGAGCATGCTGACGTTTCTCTCGTTGAAAGTTTTCACCGGGTATCGGGTCGGGTGATTTGCTGACGATGCAGAGCTGCCGGACGCGCTCTGCCGTCGCCTAACACGTGCCAGCGGGCATCGCCGGCAACTAACTCGCCTCGGGCAAATCGTTAGGAAAAACGGCGGGAGGCCCCGCCTCATGCGCGATGCAAGAACGGGGCCGGCGCGTGGTGCAGCTTGCATGGAAACGGCGGCGACGGCGCAGCTCCGGATCGTGGCGGACGCCCCGTCCGATCGGAGCCGACCGCCGGGCGGTGAATCCGATGCTCCGGCTGCGGGTTTACCCTGAGCGCGAGCCTGGCCGGCGAACTTTCCCCGCCGCCGTCTGTCCGCGGGATTGCCCGTGTTTCCCGCTGCCACCCCTGCGTCGCCACCCGGTCCGCCCACCCCCTGAGCCGGCGAGGGCCTGCCTTTCCCCCCATGAACTCCCCGATTCCACGCTCCGTGTTGTCGCTGTGCGTCGCCGGCCTGATCGGCAGCGCCGCCGCCGTTCGCGCCGATGATGTGACCGACTCGATCAACGAGGCGGTCAAGGCCTATCAATCCAACGACTTCGCCGCGGCCGCGCAATCGCTCGACACCGCGGCGCAGCTCGTGCGGCAGAAGCGCGGCGAACTGTTCAAGACGCTGCTGCCCGACGCTCCCTCCGGCTGGAAGGCGGACGAGGCGAGTTCGCAGTCGGTCGGCGCCGCGATGTTCGGCGGCGGCCTCACCACGGAACGACACTACACCAAGGGTAATGCCTCGATGAACGTGAGGTTCATCACGGACTCCCCGGTCATGCAGGGCGTGCTCATGATGATGGGCAACCCGATGTTCGCGAACTCCGACGGCGGGAAGCTCGAGCGGATCAAGGGCCAGAAGGCGATCTTCAAGAACAAGGACGGCAACGGGTCCGTGAACGTGGTCGTGAACGGCACGCTGCTGGTCACGATCGAGGGCACCGGGGTGACCGATGCCGACCTGCGCACCTTTGCCGAGGCCATCGACTACGGCAAAGTCGCCGCCAAGCTCTGAACCGGCCCGCCGCCCGCGCCTCCGCCTGGAGGCGTGGCCGCCCGCCCCGCCACCGGCGCTCCCCACCGGGCACGGTGATTCCGGATCCCGCTTCGCATGACGCCGTTCGCGATCCCCTGGCGCGAGGTGGGCGTGCTGGCCGGCGTGGCTGTCGCCGGCTATGTGATCCTGATCGCGTTCGCGCACCTGCTGGGGCGGATTCGCGGCGTACATTTCGGACGGATCTATCATGCGTTCGCCCTGGCGGCCGGCTTGCTGGCCGGAGTGTACGCTTCGCGCTGGGCCGCCGCGCAGCATGAATTGCTGCTGCACCTCGCCGCAGCGACGCTGGTGCTGGCGGCGTTTCCCGCGACCACGCTGCTGAACCGGACGTTTTGGGTGACGCGGGACAGCCAGCGCCGGATCGTCGAGGCGCCCCGTGTGCTCGCGGATCTCACCGGCGTGATCGTCGTCACGCTCGCCCTGTTGGCGGCGTTGCAGTTCATCTATGGCGTTCAGGTCCCCGGGCTGCTGGCCGGCTCGGGAGTGGCGGCGCTGGTCCTGGGATTCGGGATGCAGGACCAGCTGCACAACCTGTTCGCCGGGGTCTCGCTGCACATCTCGAAGCCGTTCAAGACCGGGGACTGGCTGCTGATCGAGGGACAACACGCGCAGGTGCTCGGCATCTCGTGGCGGGCAACGCGCCTGCTCACGCTCGACGAGGTCGTGATCGAGATCGGCAACAGCGAGTTGCTGAAGCAGCCGGTCACGAATTTTCACGAACCGCGGCGGCGGCACGCCGTGCACGCGACGATCGGCCTGCACTACACCGCGCCCCCGGCCCGGGTGCAGGAGGTGCTGGCGCAGGCGGTCGCGAGCGTGCCGGGAGTCTGCGCCGATCCGGCACCGGTGATCTACCTCAAGGAATTCGCCGACTCCGCGATTCTCTACGATGTGAAGGTGTGGATCGAGGACCACGCCCTGTTCAACCGGGTGCTCAGCGACGTGCGGTCGCATTGCTGGTACGCGGTGAACCGGGCCGGAATCGAGATCCCTTATCCGCAGATGACGGTGCACCGGCCGAAGCAGGTCGACGGAGCGGCTCCCGCCCGGGCCGCCGCCGTGGACGCCCTGCGGATGCACACGGTGCTGAGTTTCCTGCCGGTCGAAAAACTCGCGCAGCTCGTCCGGGAGAGCGCGATCGTTTCGTTCGCCCCCGACGAGCGCATCATCGAGCAGGGCGAGCCGGGGGCGTCGCTGTTCCTGCTGGTCCGCGGCCGGGTCGAGGTGCGGATCCGCCGTGGCGACCGGGTGGTGGTCGTGGCGAAGCTCGGAGCCGGGGAATGCTTCGGCGAGATGTCGCTCCTCGCGGGCGAGCCGCGTAGCGCGACGGTCGTGACGCTGACGGAAACGCAGGCGGTGGAGATCGGGAAGCCGGCGTTCGCCGCGCTGATCAAAGACAACCCCGACATGATCGGCCGGCTGAGCGAGTTGCTTGCGCAGCGGCAGGAGGCGAACACGCGCGAACTGTCCGCCGGCATGGCGGCCCCGACCGCGGAGCAGGTGCGCCACGGCATGCGCGCCAAGCTCCGGGCGTTCTTCGAACTCGGCGGCTGAACTGCAGACTGACGCCGCGGAAACCGGCAGCGCGTGACCAATCAGAGTCGCCACCAACGATCGAGCGGCGGCGCGGTGGCTGGCTCGACCGGCTGGCCGAGCCGGGGCGCGAGCAGTTCGATGCGGCGTCTCGTCGCCTCCGTCGTGATCGTCTCGATCGGTTCGTTCCAGGCGTGGAGCGCGAGTTCGAACGTGCCCCAGTGGATCGGCAGGGTGCGTCGCGTCCGAAGCATCACGGCGGCGTCGAGTGCGGCCCGCGGCCCGAAGTGAATGTCCGCCCAGGTCTCGTTCCAGCCGCCGATGTCGAGACACGCGAGATCGAATGGTCCGAACCGCTCGCCAATCCTCTGTTGCACCTGGGTCAGACCGCTGTCGCCGCTGAAGAAGATACGGTGCGCCGGACCGGCGATGACCCACGATGTCCAAAGCGTCCGGGTCGATGTTTCCCCCACCGTTCGGCCGGAGAAATGATGCGCGGGCACCGCAACGAGCTTCAGATCGCCGAGGTTCGACTCCTCCCACCAGTCGTGCTCGACGATCCGGCCGGCCGGCACGCCCCAGCGCTCCAGGTGCGCGCCGACGCCGAGCGGCGCGTAGAACGTCACTCCGCGACGGTTCAGCGTGCGAATCGACGCCCGGTCGAGGTGGTCATAGTGATCGTGGGAAAGGATCACGCCATCGAGCGGCGGCAGGTCGTCGATCGAGAGCGCCGGCGGCTGGAAGCGCTTCATTCCGATCAGCGTCGAGGGCGAGGCGCGGGCGGAGAACATCGGGTCGGTGAGAAACCGCCGGCCATCGATCTCGACGAGCAGCGTCGAATGTCCGATCCACGTGACGCGCAGCCCCGACACCGGAGCGTGCGCGAGCATGGCGAGGATCACGTCGCGAGGCACCGCCGGAAGCGGCTTGGGCGGCCGTCGCGCCGGATCGTTGCGCCACATTTCCCGCAACGTGTCCTCCGCGTGTCCGACCCGCCGCACGAGTCCTGGTCCGTCGTTGTGGAAATGGCCGTTCGCGAAGTTTGGCGAACGACGGATTCTTTCCCACCGCGCCCCCGTGGGCGTGCCGCCAAAAGCCGCTCCCCACGAGAGCGAGTGCAACACCACGACAACGGCGCCCGCGAAGCCCGCAATGGCCACGCGGACAACCTGCCGAAACCACCGGCGTTTCCTTTTCCTCGGCCGGTCTGTTGCCGCGCCGACAAACGGCCCGGCGGCCGGGTTGGGGACTGAAGGAACCGGCGACATGACGACAGCTCCGGTTATGGCGCGCCGAATAAAACGACGCCAGCCGGACCGGAGAAAAGGCGCAGGCGCCGGACGAGCGGTGGCGCAGCGCTCCGGACGGCGGGGCGCGGCCGGGGCTCCGCGCGTGGCGGCGTTCGTTACGCCGCAGATTGGACGAGGCCTACGCCACGATCGCTGCCGCGACGGCGTCCGGCAGGACCGGGAGGCTTTGTCCGCGCAGGTAGCGGATCACGTCCGCCGCGGCGTACGACTGCCGGCCGGCCGGGATCAGACGGGCGAGATCCGCGATTTCGTTGCCCGCAGTCAGGATGGCCGGCTCGCGCACGCCATGGCGCGACTGGCCGAGACCAACCGTCGCCGCCAGGCCGTTGCAGAGGCATTTTCGTCCAACCGTGTCAGCCGCCAGGCCTCCCTTGCGGAGGTAGTCCTGAACCGGCTCAGCCGCGCAACGGTATCCCAATGATCCGTCCTCGAGGCGGTACGGCTGGCGCAGGTGCCCGAGATCGCAGACCCTCCGGCGGCCGGCGTACGTATCCGCCTCGGAAAGCGTGCCGGCGAGCGCCGCGACCTTGAAAGGAAAGCCGGTCGGGGAAGCGGCGGGATCGGTGAACACACCGGCGTCGCCAATCTGGCTGCGCTCGATCACCTGCCGTTTCAACTCCGGCGCGATGCCCGACTCCTCGCAGAAAGCGAACGCCGTTCCGACCTGGATCCCGGCGGCGCCGAGCGCGCGCGCCTCCTGGAGCTTGGCCGGCGAACCGTACGAACCCGCGAGCCAGAACGGGAGACCCAGCTCCCGGATCT
The DNA here is from genome assembly GCA_963705935.1 of uncultured Verrucomicrobiae bacterium. GTDB lineage: Bacteria > Verrucomicrobiota > Verrucomicrobiia > Opitutales > Opitutaceae > Opitutus. The sequence goes on from OY970130.1 coordinate 4,205,577, forward strand.
TCACCAGGTCCGGCACGTCGCGGGAGCCGTAGACCGGCTCACCGGCTTCGCTCAGCTGCATCGGACCACGGGGAGGCGCGTTGTGGCCGCCGGCCAGCGCGCCCTCGACGACAAAACCGTCGACCCGTCCGTTCGATTTGCGCGCCAGGGTCAGCGCGAGGGTGGCGGACGAGACGATGGCAAAGAATCGCGGACGCCGGAGCGTGGGCGCCGTGCCGCCGCAGAACGCCTGCGGATCGAACGTCGAGGAAAACGACTCCGTCGGGAGGGCGCCCTGGACGTCGACCTTGAGTTCCGCCGGCGCGCCGGCGGCGAACTGGTCGAGCACGCCGGGAATCGAGCGCGGAATGCCCGCGCCCATCAGCACGTAATCCACGTCGGCCAGCATCGCACCGTAAAGCGAGGGCAGCGTCACCAGCTGGATTTTCTCGAGCAGGTTGACGCCGACGCGGCCGGCATGGCCCTCCTTCGCGAGAAACACCTCGACGAAATTTCCGACGACCGTGAGTTCGGTCAGTGCGGCCGGCGATTGCAGCAGCGGCATCGGCACATGCGCAAACGCCGCCCCGGCCGCTTTGCCCCCGGGCACGAAATATTGCCCGACCACGCGCTCGGCGACGCCGCGGATCGGAAAATGCGCCAGCGCCCGCCGCATGTCGCCGCGGGGGTCGCCTTCCGCCAGCCGGCGCGCGAGAATGACCGCCAGCAGGGTGCCCGACACCACGCCGAGCTCGCCCCAGCGCGATACGGCCCGCGCCAGCCGCCAGTTCGAGACCGCGACGCCCATCCCGCCCTGAATGATAACCGGATCTTGCATAGTTTCAGACGCGGGAGCCGGCTCCGATTCCGCGGCCGTCCGCAAAACGGGAACTGCCGGGCCGCGGGTACACCATTGCGCCTGCGAGCCGAGGCGCTTTCGAGACCCGACGCGGTTTCAGGATGCCGGGGTGTCGGCGGGGAGGAAGCCCCATGCGCATCGGGCGGCGGATTAGAAGCACCGCAGCGCACGGACTGACCGACGCCTGCTAACTTATGGTGAGCGCAAATACTGCGCCATCATGAAACCGGCTGGGCGGCCGCAACATCCGGACGCCAGCCGCATCCGGCACACTATTCATTTCTCTTTTGCATGCCGCCGGACCTTTGCGATGCGACCTGACCCGCGGGCCGCTCCGTCAAGGCATGCCGGATCCCCTGCACCTGGTTCGCGTCTGGTTGCTCGTTCCCGTATCAGCGTGGCGTGGAGGAACCGCTCCACCGCGGCTGGCCCGCACCGGCCATTCCAGATTGGAAGAACCGCCTGCGCTGCATATTGGTGTCGCGTGATGCCGCCCGACTCTCCCGCTGAAACGGCTGCCGCCGATTCCGAGCCGGCGACCCTCGTCGAGGCCGGCGCGTATCGCACGCCGCGGGAGGCGTTCGAGCATGGACTCGTCGTGCTCGCGCTGGGCGCGCCGTACTGGCTCGGGACGGCCGACTCCACGATCCGGCTGCTGGTCGAGCCCGAGGTTGCGGAGCATGCGCGGGAGCAGCTCGCCTGCTTCGACCGCGAAAGCCTGCGCTGGCCGCCGGCACCGCTCGCGCCGGCCGGTGCGCGGAAGACGGATCTGACCACGCCCGCGTGGTGGTGCGTCGCCATCGTGGCAAGCTACTGGGCCCAGGCCCGCTGGCCGCAATGGACCGAGGCCGGCGCGGTCGACGCCACGGCGATTTTCCGGCACGGCGAAGCGTGGCGCGCGCTCACCGGCCTGTTTCTCCACGCCGACCTCGGACACCTGCTGTCGAACACGCTCAGCGGCTGGTTTGTTTTCGCGGCCGTGTTGTCGACGTTTGGTCGCGCGCGGGGATGGCTGGCGATCACCGCCGCGGCGGTCGTGGGAAATCTCGCCGCCGCCGCGCTCCGTTATCCGCAGGATTACCGTTCGATCGGCGCGTCGACGGCCGTGTTCGCAGCGCTGGGTCTGCTCACCGGCCGCGCGCTCCGCGTCGTCTGGCGATCACCGGCGCAGCGCTGGCAGTCCCTGCTGCTGCCCCTCGGCTCCGGGCTGGCCGTGCTCGGGCTGTTCGGCGCCGGCGGCGTCGACATCGACGTGCTCGCCCACGCGACCGGATTCGCCGCCGGACTGGGGGCCGGTGCGATCACGCCACCAGCTCGCCGCGAACCAGCCGAAGGGCCAGCTCGCGATCGGTGGTGATTGCCGGGGTTCGGTCCACGCGCGCCCGGCCGGCCGGCGATCCGGACTGCAGCCTCGGCGAAACTTGGCGGAGCGGATACGCTCGTATCCAGTCGCCGGAGCGACCGTTTCCGGCGAGGATCTGCGCCGCCGGCCAAATCCTGAGCGACCGGCCGGTTGGGCGGCGGATCAGCCGGCGAATTCGCGCCGGGCCGCGTCGAGCCCGCGCTCGTACGCCGCGATCAGCCGGTCCCAGCGCGCGTCCATCTCCGCATCCACTTCCTGGCGGCGTGGGTCGGCGTCGAACCAGCGAACCGTCCGCGTGATGCCGTCGCGGAATCGCGTCCGGGCGGCAAGGCCGGGCACCAGTCGCCTGATCTTGGCGTTGTCGAATACCGCCGTGTTCGATTTGTCCCCGAGCAGGGTGCCGGTCATGTCCGGGAGGCAGGCCGTGATGAAATCCGAGGCGATATGGACGAATCGCGGCGCCGGCTCCCCCGCCGCTTCCGCGGTCGCGGCGTAGATCTGATCCCAGGTCAGCGCCTCGTCGGACGTGATGTGGAATGCGTGCCCGAGCGCCGCAGGATGCCCGAGCAATCCGATCAGCCCGGGGGCGAAGTCGCTGTTGTGCGTGATCGTCCACGGCGTGAGCCCGTCGCCGGGAATGATCAGGGGCCGGCCGGCGCGCAGCCGGGCGATCGCGGTGAAGCTCCTGGTCCAGCTGTTGACCGCGAGCGGCACGACCGTGTCGCCATAGGTGAGCGACGGACGCACGATTGTGACTGGAAACGCCTCGTCCCGGTACGCGCGGTTCAGCCGCTCCTCGCTGGCGATCTTGTTCCGCGAGTATTCCCAAAACGGATTGGCCAGCGGCGTCGACTCGGTGATCAGCCAGTCCGCGGGCGGTTTCTGGTACGCGCTCGCCGAACTGATGAAGACGTACTGGCCGACCCGGCCGCGGAAGAGCGCCAGCCGCTGCTCGATCGCGGCGGGATCGAACGCGAGGAAATCGACGACCGCGTCCCACCGCCCGTCGCTCAACGCCGCGACGCCGCCGGGAGCGGCCAGATCGGCCGTCAGCTGCCGCGCCCCGGCGACCGCCGCGCGACGCGAGCGGTTGAGCACGGTCACGTCCAGCCCGCGCGCGACCGCCAGTTCGGTGCAGGCGGTGCTGATGATTCCGGTTCCGCCGAGGAAGAGAATTTTCATGCGAGCGAGAGGCTCCACGGAACCGAATCGCGCGACGACGGCAAATTCCGTTTTGTCGGAGCGGGCCGGAGTTGAGGGACGACCCGTGCAGCCGGACTCGACGTGCGAGCGTGCACGAATGATCGGACGACCTCCGTGTCGTCCGCGAACACCGAGCGACCTTGGCGTCGTCCGCGAGGATCGGGCGACCTTTGCGGACCGGACGGAGCCGGTCCCTCCATTGTCGCATCCGATCATCGCTAGTCGTCGGATCGCAGCGTGAAGGTGCTCCGACATTCCGGACCGGAACGGGTGCACGACCGACGCCCTGCAGGCGCACGGAGCGAGTTGACCACGGGCCGTCCATTCGGAACGCTGGCGGTCCCCGGCTTGCATCATGACTGAAAAATTCACGCTTTCCGCCACGGTCTCATATGGCGACGTCGACCGGACGGAGGTTCTGCTTCTGCCCGGTTGGTTCAAGCTGCTCCAGGAAGCGGCGATCCTGCACGCGAACCAGTTCGACACCGGCACAAAGGCGATGACGGAGCGCGGGGAATCGTGGGTCCTTAACCGGATGGCGGTCGGGATGACGCGCTATCCCCGCTTCGAGGAGGCCCTGCGCATCGTCACGTGGTCGCGCGGCATCCGGGGCTTCAAGGGCTACCGCGAGTTCCGGGTGTTCGACGCCGCCAACGAGCAGATTCTCGCCGGCTCCTCGCTCTGGCTCTACGTCAACGTGCGGAGCAAGGCGATCGTGCGGGTGCCGGCCGACGTCGCCGCGGGGTTCCCGGTATGCAGCGAGGGTCCGTTCCTCGATGACATCGACCGGCTCGAATCCCCCGACCCGGCGGCGGACGCCCACACCGTGGCCGTCACGCTGCGCTTCTCCGACTTCGACGCCAACGAGCACGTCAACAACACCGCGTACCTCGATCTGCTGCAGACGGCCCTCGCCCGCACCGGCGCGAACCCGCGGCCGTGTTCGGTCCGGATCCGGTTCGCCAAGTCGATTCCCGCCGGCGCCGAATCCGTTTCCGTCCGGGTCGCGCCGGCTGCCGGCCGGGCGTTGTTCTCAATCGAGGATCTCGGCACGACGTTCGCCAGCGGCGAGATCGCCTGAGGCAAGCCCGCGGGCAGGGGTTGGTCCCCGTAGCGCCGGTACCGGCGACGCATCTCCCCAGTGCTTCGCCGCCGGTCGCAGACCGGCGCCACCTCTCCGCCGACTCACGTTGGCCAACTCCAGGCCCGGGCTCAGCGAGCCCGGCTACAACCGATCGCGAATGAGATTGGATAGCTTCCTCCGGGCTCAGCGCTGTCGGACTTTGGCCGTCGGTCCCCGTGGCGCCGGTCTGTGACCGGCGGACGCATCTCCCGAGTGCTGCGCCGCCGGTCGGAGACCAGCGCCACCCCGCGGAACCGGCCGGCCGGTTGACCCGGCGCAGGTTCGCGAAATGGTGGGGCCATGAATCCCGATCAATGGGCGGCGGTGGACCGTTATTTCGGCGACAAGCTGGCTCCGCCCGATGCGGCGCTCAAGCAGGCGCTGGCCGCCAGCCTCGAGGCCGGACTGCCCCCGATCGCCGTCTCGCCGCTGCAGGGCAAGATGCTCCAGGTGTTCGCGCAGATGCTCGCCGCCCGGTCGATCCTGGAGATCGGCACGCTCGGCGGCTACAGCACGATCTGGCTGGCGCGCGGGCAGCCGGCCGGCGGTCAGGTGATCACGCTCGAGCTGGAGCCAAAGCATGCCGAGGTCGCCCGCGCGAATTTCCAGCGGGCCGGCGTGGCCCCGGCGGTCGACCTGCGCGTCGGACGCGCCCTCGACACGCTACCCCTGCTCGCCGCGGAAAAAGCCGGCCCGTTCGACCTCATCTTCATCGACGCCGACAAGGCGGGAATTCCGGAATATTTCGGCTGGGCGTTGAAGCTTTCGCGCCCCGGCACGGTGATCCTCGTCGACAACGTCGTCCGCAAAGGCGCGGTCGCCGACGCGGACAGCACGGACGAGAGCGTCCTCGGCGTGCGGCGATTCACGGATCTGCTTGCGGTCGAGAAACGCGTCAGCGCCACGACCATCCAGACCGTCGGCAGCAAGGGATACGACGGATTCACGCTCGCCGTCGTCCTGCGCTGACGCCGCGAGCGTGCGTCCGCCGTTGCGAACCACGGGTCGAGCGCCGCAGGCCCGCACCCGCAGCAGCCCGTGATCCGGTCCGGGCTCAGGTCGCGGCAACTCGCGTTTTCGAAGCGGAGCACCCGCCGAATCCAGCACCATCGCGCGCACGGGAGAATCAGCCGCGGCGCGGAAAATCATCCGCCGGTTTGCTGCCGGTACATGCGGATGAACTGTTCCGCGTCCCGGATCGACGCCTCCATGTCGGTGATCAGTCGGGAGATGTCCGTCTGGAGTTCCTGGTTCGTTGTGCCGAGCGAGGCGAGCGCCCGCGCGTTCAGGTTGTGCTTCAGGAAAAGCACCTGGTCGCGAAACGTCGCGAGCACCGGGTCCATCCGGTCGGCGGCGCGGTGCATGACCCGGATCAGCTCGTCGTAGCGCCGCCGGGTCGCCTCCAGCTCGCGTTCGCTTTCCCGGCGCAGCGTCGGATTCGAATACTCCCCCAACTCGCCCTTCCATTCGCGAAACAGCGCCCCGGCGACGTCCTCGACCGAGGCGATCCGCTCGCGCACATCGCGGGCCCGACTCTCGCAGCGTTCGAACTCGCGGTTCAATTCGTCGTATTTCTGCTGCAGCTCGCCGCCGTTCACCCTGGTCACCGCCAGAAACCGGTCCAGCGCGCTGGCAAACTGGTCCTTCGCGGCGTTTTGCGCGTCGCGCGTCTTCTCGATTCGCTCGACGAGAATCTGGCGCTTGGCGACGCCCAGTTTTTCCATCGCACCGTAGTATGCGCCGGAACAGCCGGCCAGCAGCAGCAGCGCGGCGCACACGGACGGGCGGGCAAGCGAGAGTCTCATCCCGCCCTCGACCGCAAAAGCCCCGTCGCGTGCCGCGTCCTTTTCGCGCCGCGGTGCAGCCCCGGGGGCGTCGACCCGGCAAGCGCGAACACCTATCGTCCGGGATCAGCGGTCCCGGCTGCATCGCCGTCCGCACTCGTGGCCGGCTAGGACGTCGGCTCGTCCGGCAGCCGCTGGATTCGCTGGGCCAACGGCGGATGCGTCGAGAACACGGCCTCGTGCCCGGCAGTCTCGTGCTGCAACCGCACGAGCACGCTGCGCAGCCCGCCCGGCGCGTAGCCGACGGTCGCCGCAAGCTCACGACCGTGCTGGTCCGCCCAGAACTCCGTCTGCGGGTCGAAGCCTTTGTCGAGCAGGGTATTCACGATCTTTTCGATCCCGACGTCGAACTGGCCGAGCTGCGCCTGCAGATTGGCGACGTCGCCGCTGCGCTCCGCGAGGAGGTCGGACGCGCCGGAGATGAATTCGCCCCGCGCCACGATGTTCAGGGCGTGACGGCCGGTGATGTGTGAGATCTCGTGAGCGAGCACGCCGGCCAGCTCCTGATCGTCGCTGCCCACGAGGTCGTACAGCCCCCGCGTGATGAACACGAGTCCGCCCGGCGCGGAAAACGCGTTGATGGTGGGCGAATTCAGGACGCCGAAATGCCACGGCAGCGCCGGCCGCGACGAATAGTACGCGAGGCTCCATCCGACGAGGTTCACCCGCCGCGTGATCGCCGCGTCGCGCACGAGCCCGCCGTATTTTCCGATGATCTCGAGCGCGACCGATTCACCGATCGCGCGCTCCTCCTCGGGTCCGATGCCCGCGGCGCCGTGGGCCATCTTGCCCACGTTGCGGGCGGTGTTCAGCGCCTTGTCCAGGTCGAAGCTGTCGAACCCGAACGCGCCCCGCAGCGGCAGCGCGGCCAGCCCGAGCCCGGCGGAAAGCAGCAGCATCGCGCGGGCGTTCATCGGTATTCCCCCTTTTTCTGCGCCGCGAGAAACGCCTGCAGCTCTGCCGGCGTGACGTTCGCCGCATGTTCCAGCCAGTTCAGATCGTCCGCGGCGGAGTTCAGCCCGTGCCGCTCGGAATAATGCGCCGAGACCGGCGTCAGCGGGCGCGCGGCCGTGGCGGCCGTGGTCCTGCTCGCCTCGATCGGAAGCCCGTCGAGCCCGCGCACCTCGGAGGGCTTTGCGTCCGCGACGTTTCCGCTGAACACCCAGCCGGACCGGCGGCCGTCGCTGACGCGCAGCCACGCGCCCTGCACGTCCTCGATCTTCAGCTGCTTGGCGTACGAAACGTGCGCGACGGGGGTGGCGAGAATCTTCGGTTCGGACAGAAGCGCGGTGTCGACGCGTTTCGTGAAGGCGGCGCCTCCGGGGGCGAAGGCGGCCGACGCGACCGCGGCGGCGGCCAGCAGGCCCGCGGCGGCGGCACAGAGTTTCGCATTCATTTGGTCTTCAGGGTAAGGACAGGCTGCCAGTCGGCGGACGGGGGAAGCTCGGCCAGCTGCCGGCTGTCAGCCAGCAGCGTCTGCGTCATTCGGTCGCCGGGCACGAGCGCCGCGGCCCGCGCCAGCGCGACCGCCGCCTCGTCGAAGCGCCGGGCCACATACAGCGCGTGACCCGCGCCATAGGCTTCGAGAAACTCGTTTTGCGCCGGCGTGAGCTCGCCCGCGTCGCCCACGAGCTCGTACACGGACACGGCGGTCTGCTTGCCCTTGACGCGCAGCGCCGTCAGCGGACGCACGACGAGCTGGCCGTCGAGCAACCGGACGGTGGACTCGCTGAGGAGGATCGCCGTGCCGAACTCCTTGTTGGCGCCCTCGAGGCGCGAGGCGAGGTTCACCCCGTCGCCGATCGCCGTGTAGTTCCGCTTTCGCTCGGAGCCGAGGTTGCCGACGATCATCTCGCCCGAGTGGATCCCGATCCGCATGCCCAGCTGCCGGCCGAACGTCGCGGCGAGCCGCACGTTGCGCGCGGCGAGCAGCCGCTGCGCCGCCAGCGCGGCCCGGCAGGCCGCGACCGCATGGTTCGGCAGGAGCTTCGGGGCGCCGAACACCGCCATGACCGCGTCGCCGATGTACTTGTCGATGTAGGCGCCGTGCGCCAGCAGGCACTCGCTCGTCTCGTCCAGGTACCCGTTGACCAGCTCGAACAGCTGCTCGGGCGAAACCTGTTCCGACAGATCGGTGAAGCCGGCGAGATCGCAGAAAAATACCGTCGCCTCGCGCCGTTCGCCGCCGAGCCGGATCGCGGACGGATTCCGCACGAGTTCCTCGACGATGCCGGGATCCACGTAGCTGCCGAACATCGACTGCACCTCCTGGCGACGGCGGCGCTCGATCCAGAAATTCTCCGCGGTGATGCCGAGCAGCGCGAGCCCGGCTGCGGCCACCGGGGTCGCCGGGCCGAAGAACCAGCCGGCGGACAGGCCGGCGTACGACACCGCGGCGACCCCGGCCGCCGCGGCGAGCGCAGCCGACGCCGCCCCGAGCAGGCTGCGCCGCCCGGCCCCCGCCCAGGTCACGAGCGCGACGATGGCCGCCGCGACCAGCCAGACCGGCCAGCCGGGCAGCTCACGGATGAATCCGCCGCCGGCGAGATCCGCCCACGCGGTCCAGTGGTGCAGCACGCCGGGCTCGAGCCCGCCGATCGCGAACGCCTTCTGGTCGAACGTGCTCGCCGTGTTTCCACCGACGAAGACGATTCGGCCGCGCACGTCGTCGAAACCGGGGCCGGTCAACGCAGGTTCGCGCGCCACCGCCCGGGCCAGGGTCTCCGGCTCGAGGTCCGGCGCCGCCTCCGCCGCCCGCGCCACCATCGGCAGACCCGCCACGATGAACCGCGCGGCGGAAAGCACCGGCACGTTCGCGGCCCGCAACTGCTCCAGCCCGCCGTACCAGCGCAGCAATCCGCCGCCGGCCGCGACGGGCCGGCCCACTGCCGCCTCGGCGAGCGAGCCGGGAACCGCGTATCGCCGGATCACGCCGTCGCGATCCGGCAGGTCGTCCACCGCTCCGGTGCGGGGCGACTCGAACAGCAGCCGATGCGCGGCGACGAACGAGTCGTCCCAGAAGACCGGCATCTGGCGCGGGTGCGCGGTGCAGGCGAGGACGACCTGCGGCAGCCCGGCCGCGACGGCGCCGAGCAGCGTGTCCTGCTCGGCCGCCGCCGAGTGGTCGAGAAACACGAAATCCATCACGATCCGCCGGGCCCCCGCCCGCTCCAGCCCCGCGATCAGGCCGGCAAACGCCCCGCGCGGCGGCGGCCACGTCCCCCACCCCCGCTGGCTCAGCGCGTCCATGGTCGCGCGGTCGATCAGCACGAGCGCCGATCCGGCGGGCGGACGCGCGGCCCGCAACGGATGCCGGCTCGCCGCGTCGAGGAATGCGCGGTCCAGCGTGCCGCCGAGTGGACTGAAGTGAAAGACCGCGAGCGCCGCGGCAACCGCGGCGAGCCAGCGCCAGCGCAGAGCAGAACCGTAGCCGGACGACTTCGCCACGAGCGAAAGCAAGCGCCGGGCCCCGCGCCGCGGCAAGCCCTCACCCCACCGGGGGCAAACGGTAGCCGCGCATCATCGCCGCCCTGACGCGTCGCGGCGGGCGCCCGGCCCGCTTGTCGTCCGGGACCCGCACCACGCCTGTATCCGGGAGCGCTTGCCAACCCGATCCCCCCCGGCGGCGCGTGACCTCACGATTTTTCCGCCGGACTGATCCGGCGGGCGCCCAATGATGACGTGCATTCCGCCGGCCGGTCGATTGGTTTGGAGCGGTCGCATGAACAACCTGGGACTCTACCTTGTTTCGGTCCTGATCTGGGGCTCCACCTGGCTCGCGATCACGTTTCAGTTCGGACCCGTGCGCCCCGAGGTCTCGGTCTGCTACCGGTTCGGGCTGGCGAGCGCGGTGTTGTTCCTCTGGTGCGGCGTCCGCCGGTTGCGGCTCCGCTTCTCCCCGCACGAGCACGGCTGGATCGCACTCCAGGGCGCGCTGCTGTTCGGCGTCAACTACGTGTGCGTGTACCTGGCGGAGAGCCGCATCAGCTCCGGACTCGTCGCGGTCGCTTTTTCGCTGATCGTGTTCCTGAACATCCTCGGCACTCGCGTGTTCTTCGGCACGCCGGTGAAGCCGGCGACGCTGTTCGCCGCCGCGCTCGGAATCGCCGGCGTGGTGCTGGTGTTCCTGCCGGAGTTCCGACGGGCATCGCTCGCCGGCGGGGTCGCGGCCGGGATCACCTACGCCGTGGCCGGAACCGTCTCCGCCTCGCTCGGCAACATGGTCGTGATGCGCAACCAGCGCCACGGTCTGCCGGTCGTGCAGCTCAACACCTACGGCATGCTGTACGGCGCGCTTCTCGTCGCCGCCTTTGCCGCGCTGGCCGGCGTGCCTTTCCGGTTCGATGGCTCGATGCACTACCTGCTGTCCATCGGTTATCTCGCCCTGTTCGGCTCGGTGCTCGCGTTTGGCGCCTATCTCACCCTCGTCGGCCGCATCGGCGCCGACCGCGCCGGCTACACCGGGGCGGCGATTCCTATCGTGGCCCTGGCGCTTTCGAGTGTGTTCGAAGGCCTGCGGTGGCACCTGTCGACCGTGCTCGGCGCCGCGCTCTGTGTCTCCGGCAACATCCTCGTACTTCGCCGCCGGTGCGCCGATCCCGTTCGGCGGTGACGTGGCGCCCGGATGCCGGCGCGTATCCGGATATCCGCGCCAACCCTTCCCGTTCGATCGCGAGGAGTTGCATCGAGGACCTTCGGAGCCCTCACCATTGGAGGAAAGTTTCGCAGGTGAAGCCCAATCTCGCGCGGGCGGCGGCGAAGCCCGGATACGCTGCGCCGCCGGACCCGCGTGAGTTGCGCCGCGCCCGCATCGCGGAAGCTACGCCAGGATTCGCCGGAGGCTGTCGAGGTCGAGCACGCTGGCCAGCGACTCCTCCGTCACCACCGCCGAGGCGAGCGCCGACTTTTCGCGCTGCAGCTCCCGGATCTTCTGTTCGACCGTGTTTTCGGCGATCAGCCGGTACGCGGTCACAGGACGCGTCTGCCCGATCCGGTGGGTGCGATCGATCGCCTGCGCCTCGACGGCCGGATTCCACCAAGGATCGCACAGGATCGCATAGCTCGCCGCCGTGAGGTTGAGCCCGAACCCCGCGGCGCGCAGCGACAGCAGGAACACAGTGCAGCCACGGTCGGCCTGAAACTTCTCCACCAGCTCCGCCCGGTTCTCCGTCTCGCCGGTCAGCATGAGGTGCCCGACGCCGGCCTTGACCAGCTGGGCACGAACCAGCTTCAGCATCTCGACGAACTGGCTGAATACGAGCACCTGGTGCCCCTCGTCGCGAAGTTCCTCGATCCGCTCGAGCAGGGCGTCGAGTTTCGCCGACGGCAGCGCCGCGTGCGCCGGATCGACGAGCACCGGATGACAGCAGATCTGCCGCAGCCGCAACAGGCTCGAAAGAACGTTGAACCTGACCTTGTCGAGGGCGCGGTCCGTCTCGACGCCAAGCAGCTGGGCCCGGGCGCGCTTGAGTTCGGCATCGTACAGCTTGCGCTGCTCGCCCTCGAGCTCGACGACGAGTTCGTCTTCCGTCCGGCTCGGCAGATCGGCCGCCACCTGCGCCTTGGTCCGCCGCAGCATGAAATGCCGCACGCGCCGGCGCAGCCGGCCGGTGGTGTCCGCATCGCGTTCGGAGTACTGCCGCCGAAAAGCCGCCTGCGAGCCGAGCAGCCCCGGCTGGGCGAAGGCGAAAAGGCTCCACAGGTCCAGCAGCTGGTTCTCGATCGGAGTGCCGGTGAGCACGACGCGGTTGGCGGAGGGCAGCGCCCGCGCGGCCGCCGCGGTTCGGCTGGACGGATTCTTGATGAATTGCGCCTCGTCGAGAATGACGGCATCCCACGCCCGCCCGCTCAGCCAGTCCGAGTTGATTCGAAGCTGCGCATAATTCGCGACGAGCACCGCGGGACCGTCGGCCGGCCCCGGCGGCGCCGCTTCCGCGACCATTTCGGAGGCGAACGCGCACATCGCCAGGCCGGGCGCAAAGCGCGCCGCCTCGGCAAGCCAGCCGTGTACGACGCTTTTCGGACACACCACCAGCGCGCGAAACGAAGCGCGCCGGGCGGTGCCGCCAGCGGAACCGGGCATCTGGCCAAGGCTGCCGGCGAGGTGCAGCAGCCACGCCAGCGCCTGAACCGTCTTGCCCAACCCCATGTCGTCCGCAAGGACGCCGCCGAACCCGTTCGCCGAAAGATAGGACAGGAAATGAAAGCCCTCCGCCTGATAGGGTCGGAGCACCGCTTCGAGCCCGCGCGGAATCGGCGGTGCCGGCACCGCCGCGAGCGCGGCCGCCCGTTTGCGCAAAGCGGCCGCGAAGCCCGCATCGCGCGACTCGAATGCCTCCGCCTCGGAAGCGAGTTGCAGCGCGTGCAGGCGGTGCGTCGATGGCTTGCCGTGCTCGAGCATCTCGTCCGCCCGCAAACCGAGCCGGTCGAGCATCCCGGCCGCCGGATTGGAGGGATCCAAGCCGACCTCGAGGCGGCGCCATCCATGCCGGGGCAGCCGGACCCATTTGCCGCGGGCCTTGAGCAACAGCGCGATCTCCTCGCGGGTCAGCGTGGTGTCCTCGACACGAAGCTCGACCGTGAGATCGAACCAGTCACGCGATTCGCCGGTCGCTTTGGCCGCAAACTCGACGCGGCCGCGCAACGGTGGTGCGATCAGCCCCGCGAGTTCGGGCGAGGTTTCAATCGTGATCCCCGGCGGCAGCGAGGCATGCCAGGCGACGAACTCCTCGGGAAAAGCGCGGCCGGCGGTGCGTGACCATGAGCCAAGGTAGTCGTTCCAACTCAGTTTGAATTCCCCGAATCGCGCGCCGACCGCGACCGCCGCGCTGCGATCGAACTCGAGCAGTGGATCGTCGGGTCCGCGGTCGGGAGGCTCGGCGCCATCGCACCACAGCCAGCCACCGGGGCCGCGCCATTCCTGCGCGCACGCCGGCTCCCTGGACTCCGCGAAGAGTGCAGCGCGAAAGCGGGAATAGCCTCCCGTGTAATCGGAATCCTCGAGCGACAATCGCAGCCGCGGAGCCATCTCGACGCGGCGCACGCGCAGTTCGAGCGAGGCGGGAAGCTGCACGCCGATGCTGCGCAGGTGTCCCATCACCACGGGATCGGCCAGCGCCGCCGTTGCGATCGTCGGCGCCGGCAGCGGCGGCGGTCCGCGATGGATCCGGCCCTCGGCCAGGTACAGCGCTTCGGGCCGTTCCACGACCAGATCCGAAGTCGGCACCGGCCTTCCGTCTGGAAAGTGCAGCCGGAACCCCAGCCGGTCGGACGAGGCGTCGAGGACCACGCCGCGCGCCGTCAAAGGCGCTGCTTCGACCCGCCACGGCGAACCATCCGGCAGCACGATGGCTTCGCGGGCGGCGGGAAACGCGAGCACCCGCCCGGCGGTCTCCCGCGACAGGGGACTTTCCGACTGCAGCCCACTGCCGTATCCGCGGTGCGCCTCGGCGGCGAGCGCGATGGCGAGCGCCGCGGCCGCGGGCGGGAACGCGACGAAATCGGCCGGGGTCGATCCCGCCAATTCGGAAATCCACCGGTACGCCGGCGGTTTCCAGGCACTGCCCGATCCAGTCCGGGTTTCGATGAAGAAGCCCTTTTCGGGCTGGAGCCGCAGCCGCACATCGGCGACCTCGCGGTTCTTCGCAGGTTTTCGTCGCGCGGGTGGAACCGCGGGGTGCAGCGCCTGATGCCACAATTCGACTTCCCGCTGAACCAGCCGGTGGCCGACGGATGCGCGCACGGCGGCCGTATCGGTCATGGGTGCCAGCACGGCCGGGATCGCGAGGCCCGAGGTTTCGTAATCGTAGGCGATGAATTGCCAGAGGGCCCACGGGTCGGCGGGGGGATGTTGTGGATCCCACCAGCCATCGTAGGCGAGTCCCGAACGGGCCCCGCCGCCGGCCTGCGCCGAAACATGAAATCCGCAGCGTTCGACCTGAGTGCCAACCAGCCGCCCCCAGCCGTTCTGCAACATCGTGAACAGGGTCGAAAGCTGGCCCAGCACCGCGCCTTCGTCGCTGGTGAGCAACCGCCCGAGTTTTCCCTCGATCACGGGCTGCCAGCGGTTGCGAAAAGTGGGTTTTTTGGTGGAAGCCGACAGCCCCGCGGCGTTCTGGAGACCTGGCGCCGGATAGCTCAATTCCGCCCCGCACGCTTCCAGCCACTCCAGGCCGAGCGCATAGCTATGCTTGCAGCCGGATCCCATCGGACACGTGCAGTCGCTGTCCCAGGCCGGGTCCAACCAATGAAGCGTGGTCTCGTACATGTTTTGCCCACGCACCATCCCCATGACGGACCGGCCCTCGGCGAAGACTTCGAGCACCTGTTGCCGCTGGAAATACCTCAGCCCCTTCGCCGCCGTCCTCTCGTCGAAGCGACCGAGAAAACGCCGTAAGGCAGCCAGTGCAGCCGATGAATCCGGATTCGACATCCGCGCGCAACGAAGCCCTCACGATGCCGCCCGGTCAAGCGCACCGATGCGGCGCCGGGGTATCACTCGGCAGTTGAGCCGCGGCCGGGATCGGTCCTGACTGCATGCATGGCCTGGCGGGTCGACGAATTCGTCATTCGCGGTGAGATCGACAATCGGACGCGCGGACGCGTCACCGGCCGGATCTGGTTTTCCGGCCGCGACAAGCCGGTGGAACTCGACCTCGCCGGCAACGCCTGGCGGGATCTCGCCGGCCGCCAGCTCGGGTTCGTCAACCCGGAGCCGCGGTCCGGAGCGCTGGCAGGTCTCGCCACGCGCCAGTGTGGCGTGATCGGCGACTGCACCGCTTCGCGCAAGGTGAAGGTGCCGGACATTCCGCCCGGCCAGATCGGCGAATACCACGCCGCCGGGATAAAATGGACGTGGCACTGGGGCAACAGCCTTTGCCTCGAGTGGTTCAGCGAGGGCAACGGGCGGGTGGTGATCGAATCCGCGGGTTTTCAGCTCACCGTTTCGCCGGAAACCGCCTGGGACATGACCGTCGCCGAGGAGGAGGAGCAGCGGCGCGCGAACGCCGGAGCCATGGCCGCCTTCATGGAGCGGCTCGGGCCCGCAGGGGACGACGGCACGGCACCGCCGGAGGAGTCCGGCAACGACGTCGCGAATCCGGACTCGTCCGCCGCCGGCGGTTCGGCGGAAGACCCCGCGGAATGGAGCGTCGAGCCGCTGACCGAGGAGGAGGCCGAGCGGATGCACGAGGAGAGCGAACGCCTGATCGACCGGATTCACGCGCGGATGGAACGGGAGGGCGACGGTGCGAATTTCGAGCAGATCCTCCAGGAGGAACTCGAGCGCCGGCGGCGCGAACGGGGCGAGCCCCCGCTGACGCCGGAGCAGGAGGCCGGACGCGACGAGCAGATCGAGGAGATGAACCGGGCGAGGCGCGAGGCGGAGGGGTCGATGAACCCGGACCTCGATGCGAAGCTGGAGCAGAAACACCCTCTCGCCGTCCGGGCGTACGAGCTGACGCTGCGGTTGATGCGCGAGCCGGAGGCCCGGGGCTGGATCCCGCCGGACGCGATGGAAGAGCATCCGCTGATCGACCTCGCGGCGGCATGTTCGAAGGCGGCGGCAAAGCTGGCCGGCGCCCTCAACGGCGACGACTGGCCGCCGGCGGTCGACTTTTGCGCCAACATCATCGTGCGGCTGAAGCGCGCCCGCGGCTATGCCGACGACGCGCTGCGCGCCGCGGATTCCTGTCTCGAACTCGGGCTCGCGGAGCGCGGTTGGCTCCTCGCAGCCCGGGGCGAGCTCTCGGCGGTCGCGCAGGAATGCGACGCCCTGATCGCGGATCTGCGGGCGTTGCTCCAGCGCGGCTTCGAGTGAGGATCGCGCCCTGGCGCGATCCTAGTAGACCTTCTCGTCCAGCAACGCGAAGAGATCGGCCTCGGTGATGCGCTTCTGCGTCATCGAGTCGCGTTCGCGCAGCGTGAACGTGCCGTCCTTCTCGATCGTGTCGAAGTCGATCGTCACGCACCAGGGCGTGCCGATCTCGTCCTGCCGGCGATAGCGGCGGCCGATGGCGCCAGCCTCGTCGTAGAACACCGCGTACTTGCGTTTCAACTTCGCGTGCAGTTCGCGCGCCCGGGCCACCAGCAGCTCCTTGTTCTTCAGCAGCGGCAGCACCGCCACCTTGATCGGCGCGATCCGCGGGGACAGCCGCATGACGATGCGCTTCTCCATCTTTCCCTTGTCGTCCGGCGCCTCGTCCTCGACGTACGCCGCGCAAAGCACCGCGAGGAAGATCCGGTCGACGCCGACCGCCGGCTCGATGACGTGGGGCACGAACCGCTTCTTGCTCGCCTCGTCGAAGATCTCCTGCGGCTTCCCGCTCGCCTGCGCGTGCTGGCCGAGGTCGTAGTTGCCGCGCGCGGCGATGCCCCAGAGCTCCTGCACGCCGAACGGGAACTTGAACATGATGTCCACCGTTCCCTTCGAATAGAACGCGAGCTTCTCCTTCGGATGGGCGAAGAGCGACAGGTGCGACTCCGGCAGCCCGATCGAGATCAGCCAGTTCCGGCACCAGTCGATCCACTCCTGGTGGCTCTTCGCCCAGTCCGCATCCTCGTGGATGAAGTACTCCATCTCCATCTGCTCGAACTCGCGCGACCGGAAGATGAAGTTGCGCGGCGTGATTTCGTTGCGGAACGACTTTCCGATCTGCGCGATGCCGAACGGCAGCTTCACGCGGCCGGTGTCCACGACGTTCTTGAAATCGACGAACATGCCCTGGGCGGTCTCCGGCCGCAGATAGGCGACCGCGGAGTCGTCGCGCAGCGCGCCGACGTAGGTCTCGAACATCATGTTGAACGCCCGCGGCGGCGTCAGGCTCCCGGGCTCGCCGGTGGCCGGCGACGGGATGAGCGCGACCTCCTCCGGCTGCGCCTCGGTCATGTCCCGCGGCTGGACCGGCAGGAGCTTTCCGCGGATCGCGTTCTTCCGCTTGAACAGGTCCGCCTTTTCCTGGAGTTCCTCCGCCGTCCGTTCGCTCTCCAGCGCGGAAACGTAGCCGACCAGCACCGTCGTCTGCCGGCCCCCCTCGACGAGCGGCGCGAACTTCGTGTCCACCGCAACGCCGAGCGCCTTCTCGCGCACCCTGGCGATCTCGTCGGCCGCCGCGTCGTGTTCGAGCGCGACGACGATCTGCGAGAAGAACAGCTGGTCCGCGCGGTACCGCTGCTTGCTCGCCTTGCAGTCGACGAGCGGGTCGGTGAAGCCGGCGACGTGACCCGACGCCTCCCAGACCTTGGGATGCATGATGATCGAGGTCTCGATGCCGACGACGTCCTCGCGGCGGCGGACCATGTCGTTCCACCAGCAGTCGCGGATGTTCTTCTTCAGCTCCACGCCGAGCGGGCCGTAGTCGAAGAATCCGTTCAGCCCGCCGTAGATTTCGGACGACGGAAACACGAAGCCGCGGCGTTTGGCCAGCGAGACCAGGTTGTCCATCGAGACTTCGGCGGGTGCGGAGGGTTCGGCCATAGCCCGTCAGAGATGGACGCCGGCCCCGCTCCGGTCAATTGCGACCTGTCGCCGGAGTCGCGCCCGGGTCCGCCCGACGCTCGGAGTGCTGCGCCGGCCCGGGGGACGATCCGTCGCCGCAGGCCAGGCCAGGAATTCGCAATCGCCTGCGCAGAAGCGCTCGCTCCCGGCTCGCCCGCGGGCATGCGGGGTGTGGGGCTCGTTCTTCCAATGTTCGCATGATTTAGCCGGTCCGGTGGCGGGCGCGGCGATTGCGCGCCGGAGGAATTCCCGCAGTCTCCTCCGACCTGCCCCACCCCCGCCCGATCATGCCGCTCCTGCGTTCGCCTCGTGCGCAACCCGCTTTCGCTCGACTAGTCTTCGTCCTCTCACTCGGACTCCTCACGACCATGAGCATGCTCGACGCCGCCGGCACCGGACTGGCTCTGAACCAAAACGGCTCCTTCGCAATGCGCGGGCTGGACGTGCTCGTGTTCAACAACGTCTACGACGGGATGTTTAGCGATGCGAAGATCGCGGGCGTCGAGCTGATTCATCACGGGGTGCGGACGGCCACGAACGGCGACGTCCGGCTCAGCCCCACCCCGGCCCAGTGGGATCCCGCTCCCGAAGTCGTCGACCGCCGCGTCGATCCGCGCGACGGCAGCGTCGCGGTGCGGCTGCGCTACGCGAATCCCGCGTTCGAGTACGTGCTGCGGGCCGAGGCGCGCGGCGACTCTGTCGTGCTCAGCGTCACGCTCGACCGGCCGCTGCCCGCCGCGCTGGAGGGGCGCGCGGCGCTGCATCTCGAATTCCTGCCCGCCGCGTATTTCCACGCCTCGTTCCTCGCCGACGGCCGCAGCGGGATCTTTCCACTTTACCCGACCGGGCCGATGGCCAGGACGCCCGACGGACGCATCGAGCCCGAACCGCTCGCGCACGGCCGGACACTCGTGCTCGCGCCGGAGGACCCGGCCCGGCGGGTCACGCTGACTTCCGCAGCTGGCGAACTGGCGCTGTTCGACGGCCGCAACGTCGCCCAGAACGGCTGGTTCGTGGTGCAAACGCTGCTGCCGGGCGGCAAGACCGGGCGCGTCGCCGAGTGGACGCTCACCGCGAACACGATTCCCGGCTGGACCCGTCCGCCGGTGATCGGCCACTCCCAGGCGGGTTATCGTCCGCAGCAGCCCAAGCGCGCGGTGATCGAACTCGACGTGAACGACACGCCGAAGCCGACGGCCCGTGTGCTCCAGGTGCTGCCGGACGGCCGGGTCGTCGAGAGCCTGTCCGCCCCGACCGCGGAGTGGGGCCGGTACCTGCGCTACCATTATCTGACCTTCGACTTCTCCGCGGTGACGACGGAAGGCATCTACGAAATCGAGTACGGCGGCGTGCGCACGGCGCCGTTCCGGATCGCGCCCGATGCGTACGCCGACGCGTGGCACGCGACCAACGACATCTACCTGCCCGTGGCGATGGACCACATGACCGTGAAGGAAGCGTACCGCGTCTGGCATGGCGAAGCCCACCGCGACGACGCGTTGCAGGCGCCGGTGAACCACGTGCATTTCGATCTGTACGCGCAGGGACCGACCACCGACACGCCGTACCAGCCGGGCGAACACATCCCCGGGCTCAATGTCGGCGGCTGGTTCGATGCCGGCGACTTCGACATCCGGACGGAAACGCAGTACGCGGTCGTGACCAGCCTCGCGCACACGTGGGAAGCGTTCGCGCCGCGGCGGGACCAGGTCCGCGTCGACCAGCAGCACCGCCGGACCGACCTGCACCTGCCGGACGGCGTCCCGGACATCCTCCAGCAGATCGAGCACGGTGCGCTGCAACTGCTCGCGCAGCATCGCGCCGTGGGCCACGCCATCGACGGGATCATCGATTCGGACCTGAGCCGGTACACGCATCTCGGCGACGCGGCTGCGCAAACCGACGGGCTGGTCTACCGCGCCGGCCTGTCACCCGGCGAATCGGACGGGATTCACAGCGGCACGTTCGACGATCGCTGGGCGTTCACGTCGAAATCGTCCGCGCTGAACTACGGTTCGGCCGCCGGGCTCGCCGCCGCCAGCCGGGCGCTGCGCGGCTATCGCGACGAGCTGGCCCGCGAGTGCCTGGCCACGGCCCGGCACGTCTGGGTCGAGGAGCATTCGCACGCGCCGGACCTGTTTCATCACGGCAACACCACCGGCGGTTTCCTGCCGGACGAGGAATTCGGCTGCGCGGTGGAGCTGCTGCTCGCGACGCAGGAACCCGGATATGCCCGGCGCGCGGAGGCGCTGTGGGAGGGCATCGAGCCGCGGTTCGCCGAAAATGCCGTGAACATCGTGCGCCTGCTGCCGTTCGCCGGCGCGGCTTATCGCGAAACGGTCCGCCGCCGCGTGGAAGCCTGGCGCGGAGAAATCGAGGCCGTGCGCCGCGCGAACCCGTACGGCGTGCCCATCTCGACGCAGGCTTGGGCCGGCAACTGGCGCGTCGTCGATTTCGCGATTTCCGCGTACATGTTCCACCAGGCGTTTCCCGAGCTGGTCGGGACCGGGCCGACGTTGCGCGGGCTCGAGTACCTGCTCGGCTGTCACCCGGGATCGGACCTCTCGTTCGTTTCGGGCGTGGGCACACGCTCGAAGCAGGTCGCCTACGGCAACAACCGCGCGGACTTCACATTCATCGCGGGCGGCGTCGTGCCCGGAGTGCTGGTCCTCCAGCCCGATTTTCCCGAGAACAAGGAGGACTGGCCGTTTCTCTGGGGCGAAAACGAGTACGTCGTGAACGTCGGCGCGAGCTACGTGTTTCTCGTCCACGCGGCGAACGCGCTGCTCGACGCGCCGAAGTGATCGCCGTCCGGCTGCTCCGCTGACCGCGCCCACCCGGCCGGCGGCTTGGAGGCTCGCGGACTCCGCGCACCTCCCGGGCGCACCGTCGGCCGCACTTCCGCTCCCCGAGCGGGGCGAATTCGCCGCTCACTCCGCGGCCCGCACCTGCGACGGCCGCGTCGGAGCCGCGCGCGCGGCCGTGCCAGGATAAACCGCCCCGCCGCCACCGGCAAAATGGTTCCGCTCCTCGAGGATCGCCTGCGCGATCGCCGTGCTTTCCGGGATCGGGTTCATGCTGTGGTTCGTGATCGCGTCGAAACGCCGCTGGGCGTACTCGCAGCGCGTCGCCGTATCGCGCAGGAACTCCACGATCGAGTGTTTTTGCAGCACGTCGAGTTCGTGCTCCAACTCCGGCTGCGTTCCGCCGCTCAACGGCGCGCCGACCGCCTGCCAGCCGATCCGCTCCGCGATGTCCCGGGCCGGGCTGTAGTAGATCTCGCAGATCCGACGGTGCCCCTCTTCGTGGTTCACGACCCGTTCCGGCCCGCCCACCGGCGTCCAGATCGTGATCGTCAACCCGGTCCTGACCTGGACCTTGGTGACCCGCGCCGTGCCCTGCTCGCTGCCGGACGCCTGCGTTTCCATGGTGCAGTCGAACTTGAACACGCAGGTTCCAACCTCCGGCGGCGTCAGCCTCGGCATTTGAGCCGGAGGATTGGCCGGATCGAAGGTCCGTCGCGCGATCTGCGGCGGGGTCACGTCGACCGTCACCTCAGGCGGCGTGGCCCGAGCCGGAACGCCCGCCACGAGCGGGAGCAGGAGGAACAGCGTGAGCGGACCAGGCTTCATGCGGTCCGTTCACCGACCGTTCCGGGCCGGCGAAGTTGCAGCGCTCGAATGTTCGCGCCCGGATCGGATCGCGGTGCGGCCGCTTGTGCCCTATCCCGGTTCCGTGGTCCGCCGCCCCTCGTTCCCGGATCGCTTCCCCGTCATGATCTCCCCTCGCTCCATGCTCGCCTGCATCGCCAGCCTCGTCTCGTTCGCCCTGCTCCGCGCGGCCCCGCTCCAATCCGGCGAGGTGCACGTCTGGGAAACGCAGGAGGTGATTTTCCGCGCGAGTGTGGACTACCCGAACCCCTATGCCGACGTGGATTGCTGGATCGAACTCCAGGGGCCGTCGTTCACCCGGCGGGTCTATGGGTTTTGGGATGGCGGCCGCACGTTTCGCGTCCGGTTCGTCTGCCCGGCGCCCGGCGAGTGGACCTGGCATTCCGGCTCCAACCAGCCGAACGACGCCGGGCTGAACACCGGTGGCGGGCGGCTCCGGGCCGTGGCGTGGGCCGACGTCGAAAAAACGGAAAATCCCAACCGCCGCGGATTCGTACGCGCCACCCCCAACGGACACGCGCTCCAGTACGCGGACGGCACGCCGTTCTTTCTTCTCGGCGACACCTGGCTCGCCGCGTCCACCTGGCGGCTGCCGTGGCGAGGCACCGCACCGGCGGCGGACTACCGGCCGGCCCCCGGCATCGGCTTTGAGGAGGCCGTCGCGTGGCGCAAGCGTCAGGGATTCAACTCGGTCAGTTTCATCGCCGCCTTCCCCAACTGGGACGCCGACGAGCATGGCGCCACGTACGCCGACAAAAATGGAATCTACCTGCGCAACGCCTGGGAAAAATTCGGCTGCTGGGCGGCCAGCGCGCAGATCACCACGGCGGATGGCGCGATCACCACGGCCAAGGACATGGCCGACGAAGCCGGCAACCGGCCCTTCGCCGTGTTTCCCGACCGCGAAGGCCTGGCGGATTTCGATCACCTCAACCCCGCCTATTTTCGCAGCCTCGACCGGAAGATGCGCCACCTCTCGGACGCTGGGTTCGTGCCGTTCCTGGAAACGGTGCGGCGCGATCACGGCCCGGCGTGGAAGGCCTACTTCGATTTCAACGTCTCCTACGGCCGGTACGTGCAGTACCTGATCGCCCGCTACGGCGCGTACAATCTCATCTTCAGCGGCATCCACCTGGACTGGATCCCGAAAAACTACAGCCTGACCGGCGACGAGTTCAACGCGGCCCTCACCCAGCACTGGAAGAAATACGGACCGCTGCCGTTCGGCCAGCCGTTCACGACGCTGATCGACAGTTCCACGCTCGAGGTCTTCGGGCACGGTGCGAGTTGTCCGTGGCTGACCATGCACACCGTCGGCAACAAGCCGCGCAACCACGCGATCTACGCCTCACTCGAGGCGATCTTCCGGGTCCAGCCCGCCTGCCCCGCCGCGAATCTGGAGCCCTATTACAGCGGCTGGGACCACGAGATCAACCGGCCCGGCGGCGAACGCCCCGAGGCCGACTCCCCCCGGGACATCTACTTTGCCCGAACGATGATGTACGGCTCGGTGCTGTCCGGCGGACTGGCCGGCCACGTCTACGGCACGGCGGCGTACGACGTCACGAGCACCGGCGAAAGCCCGGGATGGCGCCCGTACATCTGGACGGCGCTGCGCTACCACGCCGCCGCCCAGATGTCGCATCTCCGCGAGTTCATGCTCTGCGAAGGCGCGCGCTATCGGGATCTGCTGCCGGCGTCCTCCGACCTGCACCCGCGCATCCGGGCGGGTTCGAAGGAGGACGGACTCGACGGCTGGTCGTACCTGCTGCGCACCGCCGCGCGCGATTTCGCCCTCGTCTATTTCGAGAACCAGGCGGTGCGGCCCACGCTCGCCGGATTCCAGGCGAACGGGCGGTACCGCTGGACGTGGTTCGATCCCCGGACGGGCGAGTGGAAGCCGCCGGTCGACCTGGTGGCGGACGCCGCCGGTGGGTTGCTCGCGCCGGAGATCCCCGCCCGTGAATCCACCATCGACAACGACTGGGCGGCGAAGGTGCTGGTCGCGCGCTAGCAGCCCGTCGGACCTTGGGTCCTCCGGGCTGCTAAGGAAAAATGGCGCGGCGCCATTTTTCTCGGGAGAAGGCGCCGTGGTGCGCGAGACTGGCTTCAGACTGCGAAGCGAGAAGCCAGAGCAGCATAAAACGAGTGGCCATGCTTCTTCGACGCAGCTCCCGGGCCAAAGTTCGCTCGCGGCGCCGCAAAAACCGGCTGCTCCCATTCCTTCATCAATGGCGTCAGCCATTGAACTTTAGCAGCGCGGAGGACGAAGTCCGACGCGCTGCTAGCTAGCCGGATCGACCCCGGTTCGGAAAATCGCGGTTGAACCTCAACCACAATTCCTCGATTTCGGTCTCCGGTTTCTTCTGCCCGCGGCAGGCCTCGACAAAATGCGTCTGCGACGCCTCGAGCGGCGCCAGCTGGCCGGACTCGAGCGCGTCCATGTAGCGGGCATACTCGCCGAGAAGATACCGTTCCTTCGCCGAATAGCCGGGTCCCGGATCGATGGCATAGCCACGCTGCGCCAGCACCCGCAGATGGTCCTCCGGGTACGGCGACTTCACCTCCTTCAGCACCCCGAGCACGCGGCTGATCAGGGCCGGATCGCTCAGCACACCCGCATGCGTGTCGTTGAAGCCGAACTGCGCCGTCGCCTCCCTCTGCGCCGCCGGGTCGAGCTGGCTCGAGAGCGGCACGACGCCGTCGCTGGTCTCGCCGAGCTTCACCGGGCGGTGGTCGCCAAACGTGTAGAAGAGATGGTAGCGCAGGTCCGGCGGCAACGGCCGCCGGTGCAGCCGCCGGATGAAGCGACTGTCCGGATCGAGATCGCGCCACGACGCGATCGCGAAGGGAGCCTTCGCCCCGTTCCGCGCCGCCGGATGGCCGCCGAGCGGACTGGCGACCGTGACGAGCCGGACGGCGTGATTCTCCCCGGCCTGCCCCGTGCAGCGGTTCAACGCATCCCGCACCACCAGGCCACCCATGCTGTGCGCCACGATCACCAGCGGCATCTCGCCCAACGGGATCACCTTTCCGGAGAGGAACAGCCAGTAGAACATTTCGCTGAGCTGGTTCAGGTCGCTGCCGGACGCGTAATGAAAAAACCACGCGCGGTACCGCTGCCGGTCGAGCTGGGCCACGATGGGCGCGAAATCGCGCGCCGAGCCGTCGATTCCGTGAACGAACACCACCGGTACCTTGTGACCGGTGTCCTCCTCCAGCGCGTAGAACATCATCGGCGCTCGCTCGAGGAACGCCGCCGGCTCGTACAGGCCGAGATGCGCCATCGAGGGCGAGAAGATCGGGTCGTCGAGGCTCCGGATGGAGCCTTTGGGATAGAAGAACGATTCCGACAACCGCTCCGAGTTTCGCACGGCGATGTGGAAGGACACCGGCCGGCCCGGACCGGCCCCGTTCACCTCGAGATCGAATCCGCCCCGCACGTGCTCGGGCGTCTGGGCTGTGCTCAGCGTCAACTCCCGTGCGCCGATGACTTCCGTCTCGTCGTAGAACCCGTTGCGATCGAGATCCGACGCGATCAGCAGGCGGTAGCGCCCGTCGGGCAGATTCAGCCCGTAATAGGAATCGCGGCGCGAATCATGGTTCACGTCGACCACTTCGCCGCGCTCGAACTCGTCCGACACGGCGATCACCGCGATCGCCTCGGGATTCAGCCGGCCGCCGAGCTTCAGGGTGCCGAAGACATAGAACGTCGGCCGGTCGACCATGTGCTTGTACACCCGCTGGGCCGGCGCGGCCTGCTGGTGCATCGCATACCCCGCCTGCACGGCGGCGTGCCGCACGTAGGCGCAGCCGGAGACTCCGAGTGCGAACGCGAGCAGTGACAGCGCCAGCCACCGTGAGCGCCCCGGCGCGGCGCTCATCGCCCGGACCCGGCGCGATGTAACGTGTTCGCTGATGCGCCAAGGCCTAGACCGGCAGCGTCGGCGTGTCGAGCGGAGCACCCGGCGGCGCCCGCGACAGCAGCCTGCAAAATAGCCGCTATTCGATCCGTCGCTGGCGCGGCCGGCCGCACCGCTTCGGGCCCGCCGCACATCCCGCCCTCCGCCCGGCAAACCCGACGACGAGCTGGTTCCCGAGCCGCGGTGTTCCCGCGCCACGTTCGCGCGGTCAGCGGGACGCCTTCTCCGCCCCCGCCGCCCGCAGTTTCACGATCAGGTCCTTCGCCTCGACGGTCTCCCCCACACCGGCATGCACCTCGTCCACGATCCCGTCCGCCTGGGCGTACACCGTCGTCTGCATCTTCATCGCCTCGATCATGAAAAGCCGGTCGCCCTTCGCGACCCGCGCGCCGACCGACGCCACCAGCAGGACGATCAGGCCCGGAATCGGCGCCGCCGACTCGAGCGGATCCGCGAGGTTCGCCTTCGGCCGCGCCTTCGACTTCGGCGCAACACTCCGGTCGACGATCACGGCGTCCCGCGACATGCCGTTGAGCTCGAAAATGATCGTGCGCCGGCCGTCCTTGTCCGGCGCCCCGACGGTGACGAGTCGCACGATCAGCACCTTCCCCTCCTCGATCTCGATCGAGATTTCCTCGCCGGGCTTCAGCCCGTAGAAGAACGCCGGCGTCGGCAGCGCGCTGACGTCGCCGAACTCCCGCTCGTGTCGCGCGAACTCGGCGAACACGGCGGGGTACATCAGGTGCGAATAGAGCTCATCGTCGGTCGGCTCGCGCCGCAGCTTTTCGGCCAGCTCCGCCCGCAGCGCCGGCAGCGTCTTGTTCACCGCCGGTGCCAACTTCGCCGGCTTGGTCCCGGCCGCGCCGCGCCGCGCGACCGCCTCCCGGTACCTCGCCCTCGCCTCCCGGAACCGTTCCTCGCCCAACACGACCCGCCACATCGGCTCCGGCCATCCGCCTTCCGGCCACCCGAGTCCGCCCCTCAGCATGTCGACCACGCTTTCCGGGAAAGCGGTTGCCCCCGGCTCCAGATTGACCACGTCCGCCGGTTTGATCCCGCGCGAAAACAGGAAGAGGGCCAGGTCGCCCACGACCTTGGACGACGGGGTCACTTTCACGATGTCGCCGAAAAGCTGATTCACTTCCGCATACGTCCGTGCGATTTCCGGCCAGCGCTGCGCCAGTCCCATCGCGGCCGCCTGCTCCTTGAGATTCGTGTACTGCCCGCCGGGCATCTCGTGCAGGTACACCTCGGCGGAGCCGGTTTTCGGCGCCGTGTCGAAGGGCCGGTAATACTCTCGCACCTGTTCCCAGTAGTCGGAAAACGCGTTCAGCCGCTCGAGGTCCAGGCGCGTGTCCCGGGGGGTGTGCTGGAGCGCGGCCACGATCGAGTTCAGGTTCGGCTGCGAGGTGCTTCCGCTCATCGCCGCGAGCGCCAGGTCGACGACGCTCACCCCCGCGTCCGCGGCGCGCAGGACCGAGGCGGAGGCCACTCCACTCGTGTCGTGGGTGTGAAAATGCACCGGCAGCCCGACTTCCTCGCGCAGGGTCTTCACCAGCCGTTGCGCGGCGTAGGGCCGGCACAGCCCGGCCATGTCCTTGATCGCGAGAAAATGCGCGCCCATGCGTTCGAGTTCCTTCGCGAGCTTCACGTAGTACGTCAGCCCGTACTTCTCGCGCCGTGGATCGAGGATGTCGCCGGTGTAGCAGATCGCCGCCTCGCACACCGCCGGCGTGTCCTGCACCGCCTCCATCGCCACGCGCAGGTTTGGCAGGTAGTTCAGCGAGTCGAAAATGCGGAAGATGTCCATGCCGGCGCCGGCCGCGTGGCGCACGAAGCCCGCCACCACCGCCGGAGGGTAGCTGGTGTACCCGACGGCGTTGGCGCCGCGAAACAGCATCTGGAAGCAGATGTTCGGGATGCAGGCCCGCAGCTCGCGCAGCCGGTTCCACGGGTCCTCGTTCAGGAACCGCATCGCCGTGTCGAACGTCGCGCCGCCCCACAGTTCGAGCGAAAACAACCCCGGCACCTGCTGCGCCAGCGCGCTGGCGCACGCCAGCATGTCGTGCGTGCGGACCCGCGTCGCCATCAGCGACTGGTGCGCGTCGCGGAACGTCGTGTCGGTGATCAGCAGCCGCTTCTGCGCCCGCGTCCACTCGGCGAACCGCCGGGGGCCGAGCTCGAGCAGAAGCTGGCGCGTGCCCGGCGGCGGCTCGCCGTGCGCCGCGGCCGGCGGCACCGCCACCGCCAGCGGGCGGTCGGGCCGGTAGCCCTTCGCGTGGGGATTGCCGTTGACGATCACGTCGCCGAGAAAATTCAGCAGCTTGGTCGCCCGGTCGCGCCGGGGCCGGAAGGCGAACAGCTCCGGCGAGGTGTCGATCAGCATCGTCGTCGCCTGCCCCGAACGGAACAGCGGGTGCGCGATGACGTTTTCCAGAAACGGAATGTTCGTCTTCACGCCCCGGATCCGAAACTCGCTCAGCACGCGCCGGGCGCGGTTCAGCGCGATCTCGTAGGTCTGGCCGCTGGTGATCGCCTTCACCAGCAGCGAGTCGTAGTACGGCGTGATCACCGCCCCCGCGAAGCCCATGCCGCCGTCGAGCCGCAGCCCGAAGCCGCCGGACGAGCGGTAGGCGAGGATCCGGCCGTAGTCGGGCACGAACTTGTTCTCCGGGTCCTCGGTCGTGATCCGGCACTGGATGGCGAAGCCGTTGCGGGCCACGCCGGACTGCGGCGGCATGCCAACCTCCGGCGAGTGCAGCGCGTGGCCTTGCGCGATCAGGATCTGCGCCCGGACCAGGTCGAGCCCCGTGATCACCTCGGTCACGGTATGCTCCACCTGGATGCGCGGATTCATCTCGATGAAGTACCACTCGTGCCGGTCGAGGTCGTAGAGGAATTCGATCGTGCCGGCGTTGTCGTACCGGATCTCGCGCGCCATCCGCGCGGCCGCCTCGCAGAGTTCGGCGACGATTCGCGGCGGCAGCCCGAAGCTCGGGGCCACCTCGATCACCTTCTGGTGCCGCCGCTGGACCGAGCAGTCGCGCTCGTGCAGGTGGATCACGTTCCCGTGCCGGTCGCCGAGCACCTGGACCTCGAGGTGCTTGGCGCGGGCGATGTATTTCTCGAGGAAGACCGCCGGGTTGCCGAAGGCCCGGCCGGCCTCGGCCTGCGCCTCGTCGAGCAGGGCCGGCAGGTCGGCCGCCTTGTGCACCACCCGCATGCCGCGGCCGCCGCCGCCGAACGCCGCCTTGATGATCAGCGGGAACCCGATGCCCTTCGCGATCCTCAGCACCTCCCGCCGGTCCGTCACGGCTTCCTCGGTGCCCGGCAGCACCGGCACGCCGATCCGCTTCGCCAGCGCCCGCGCGGCGGTCTTGTCGCCCATCATCTCGAGCAGTTCGGGCCGCGGGCCGACGAAGATCAGGCCGGCGCGCTCGCAGGCCCGCGCGAACTCCGCGTTCTCCGCGAGAAAACCGTATCCCGGGTGAATGGCGTCGACCCCTTTTTCCTTCGCCAGTCCGACGATGCCCTCGATGTCGAGATACGCCGCGACCGGCCCCTTCCCGGCGCCGATCTGGTACGCCTCGTCGGCCTTGTAGCGGTGGATGCTCAGCCGGTCCTCGTGCGCGAAGATCGCCACGGTCCGCAGCCCGAGCTCCGTGCCCGCGCGGAAGATACGCACGGCGATCTCGCTGCGATTGGCCGCCAGCAGTTTCCTGATGGGACGAATTGCGACCGCGGGGGCGTGCGGCGCAAGCTCGGCGGAGGGGGCGGGCATGGGTCGGGTGGGAACGACTTCTTCGCACCGAAGCCAATCGGGCCGCCAACGCAAGCGCCGGGACCGATCGGCGTCCGGGCGGAAAAGCCGCCGGCACTTGCGCCGCCGGACCACCCGCGCTCCACTGCGCCGGTGGAGCCGTATCAGAAAGCGCGCGAGTTGATCGATGCCGCCCATTCGGCCGATCCGCACCGGAGCGGCGACGGCCGGCCGGCGGAGTTGGTCTACGCCGACCGGATGGAACACTGGGTTGCACAGGTCAGTGCCCCCGCGCCGCTGCTGGGGCTCGCCGCGCGCTGCCAGCACCTCGAGCGCTGGACGGTGCCACGAACGAGTTTCCCCGAGGGCAAGACCGGTTACTTCGCCTGGCGAAAGTCGCTGTACGCGAGCCAGGCGGCGCGGGCGCGCGATTTGCTCGAATCCGCCGGCGTGTCCCCGGCGGAAGCCGCCGAGGTCGCCACCTGGGTCTCGAAAACCGGGCTGAAGACTAACCCGAACACCCAGGCGCTGGAGGACGCTGCCTGCCTCGTGTTCCTCGAGTCGGAGATCGCCGCGTTCGCCGCACAGCACGCCGCCTACCCGCGCGAGAAATTCGTCGCGATCGTGCGGAAGACGTGGCGCAAGATGAGCTCCCGCGCCCAGGAACTCGCCCGATCCCTGGCGTTGCGCGAGGATGTCGCCGCGCTCGTCCGCGATGCGGCTGCAGGCTGATCACGGTTCCGCCGGCATTGAACGGGATGTTCGGCTGCGCTTTACGCCGGGCCACGCGAGGGTCTAGGTTCGGACCGCCGCGTTCGCCGGCCGCGCGCGTTCGCCGCCCATGATGTCCGCTGACTCCTCCCTTTTCCCCGTCCGGGCGGCCGAATCCGTCTCCGCCCCGAAAACAAATCCGCTGGCGGAACCCGGTCGGTCGGCGGACTGACCACCGCTCTTTTCACCATGCCACTCGTTCGCCGGATTCTCCTCGGTCTCGCCGTCATCTTCGCGGCGATTCAATTGGTACGCCCTGCCCGCAATGTCTCGTCCGCCCCGCCGGGGCCGGACGACATTTCCGTCGTCCATCCGCCCCCGCCGGCAGTCAAGGCGGTGCTCGACCGCGCCTGCTACGACTGTCACTCGGACAACACCCGTTACCCGTGGTACGCCAATGTGCAGCCGGTCGGCTGGTTGCTCGCGCATCATGTCAACGACGGCAAGCGGGACCTGAATTTCTCGCATTTCGGCGAGTACCCGCCGTCCCGCGCCGCCCGCAAGCTCACCAAGACGATGGAGGAGACCGAGCGGCATGAGATGCCCCTGTGGTCCTACACGCTGATCCACCGCGACGCGCGGCTCGGGCCGGCGGACATCGCGGCGGTGTCCGCCTGGGCGCGGGCTGCCCGCGCCCAGGTGAACGCCCTGGCGGCCCCGCGCTGAGCCGCAGCCTCCGCCGCGTCCCGCCACTCATGATTTTGACCTCCTTCTCGCCGGCGCTCATGCCCCCGCGGTGCTTCACCACCGCGCGGCTGGTCGCCCGACCGCCACGCGCCGGGGACGCGCCCGCGGTGCTCGAAGCCTACGCCGGCGATCCGGTCGCGACGCGTTACCTCGCCTGGAAGCCCTACGCCGCCGTCGAGCCGCTGGCCGAATTCCTCCGCGGCCGGGCCGAGGCCTGGGACAAGGGCGACGGCCACTACGCCTATCTGCTGTGCCGCCGGGGCAAGGACGAGCCGATCGGTTCCATCGGCGTGTTCGTGGAAGAGCCGAAGGTGATGTTCGGATACGTGCTCGGCCAGACGTCGTGGGGCTATGGCTACGCCGCCGAGGCGCTGCGGTGGCTGGTCGACTGGGCGACGGCGGAGCCGCGCATCCGGCGCGCCTGGGCCTATTGCGCCGCCGAGAACATCCGGTCCGCGCGCGTGATGGAAAAAGCCGGCCTGCTCCGCGAGGGCACGCTCGGGAAATGGCAGGTGTTCCCGAATCTGGGCGCCGAACCGCGGGACTGCCTCTTCTACGCGAAGGTGAAATAGCCCGGGCCGGTGACCCGGTCAGGTCGCGACCGGCCGACCGAGCGCCAGCAGCCGCTCGACCACGGCGACAAGCTCGTTGATCTCGTAGGGCTTCTGCACCGTCGCCTGAAATCCGTGCTGCTCGAAATTGGCCATCACCGGATCATTCGAATAGCCGCTCGAGACGATCGCCGGCACCAGGCTGTCGAGCCGGCGGATGTGCTCCATCACTTCGCGGCCGCCCATGCCGCCGGGCACCGTGAGGTCGAGGATCAGCAGATCGAATCGCGACCCGCTGGCGGCCGCCCGCTCGAACTCCTTCACCGCGGCGGCCCCGTCCGACACCGTCGTCGTGGCGATGCCGGCCCGCGCGAGGACCTCGGTCACGATCTTCTGGATGCTCGCCTCGTCGTCCATCAGGAGCACGCGGACGTTTCGGCCGCGCGCCACGGGGAAGAGCTTCGGCACCGCCGCGGCCGCGGGCCGGGGGACGGTTGCCGCGGGCAGCCAGAGGGTCACGGTGGTGCCGCGACCCCGCGTGGATGCGACCTCGATGTTGCCCTCGTGCCGCTTGACGACCGAGTAGACCGTGGCGAGCCCGAGTCCGCTGCGCGACTTGCGGGTCGTGAAATACGGATCGAACACCCTCGGCAGCACCTCCGCCGGAATGCCCTCGCCCGTATCCACCACGGCAATCTTCAAATAGCGGCCGGGCGCCAGCGCGGTGGTGCCGGGCGCCGGGACCTCCTCGTTCTCCAGCGAAATGCACAGTTCGCCGTCCGGCGGCATCGCCTGCACGGCATTGACCACGAGGTTGTGGACGACCTGCGCGATCTGGTCCTTGTCCACGTTCGCATGCCAGAGCCCGGGAGCGATCTCGTACCGGCAGCGCAGCTTCGACTCGTGCAGCGCCCGGTCGGCGGCGCCTTTGACCACCTCGGGGAGTTCCACCAGCGTTCTCACCGGCTCGCCCCCCTTGGCGAACGTCAACAGCTGGCGGGTCAGCGCCCGCGCCCGCGAGGTTCCCCGTTCGATCTCGCGCAGGCAATGCGCCGTCGCGTCGGAGATCTTGGTGTCGAGCATCGCCAGACCGAGATTGCCGATGATGATCGTCAGGAGGTTGTTGAAATCGTGAGCGATGCCGCCGGCCAGCGCGCCCAACGATTCGAGCCGGGCCGCCCGCTGCACTTCCGTCTCCAGTTGGGCCTGCCGCTCCATCTGCGTGCGGATCTGCTCCGTCTGCCGTCCGACGCGGCGTCGCAGGGCCGTGATCCAGCCAACTCCGAGCAGGACGAAACCAGCCAGCACGCCGCACGCGATCAGGGCTCGTTGCACCGTCCAGAGTCGGGGCTGCTGGAACACCACGATGTCCGCCGGCGTGCGCAGCTGGAGGGCAAACCCGCGCGTCTGGCGCGCACTGTCGAAAATCATCTGGTAGATCCCGGTGAGCTCCAGGCCGGCGCCGATCGCCGGCTCCTCCGGCTCGTGGCCTGGCGTGCGATCCAGCGTCGCCTCGAACAGCGTGCTGCCCGACTGGAGGGTGAGACGGATGTGATCGCTCTGCCGCGAGGCATCGATCAGGTAGCCGCGAACCGTGGCGAGGCGCGCATCCACCGGTGGTGCCGCGCGGGCCGGATCGCTGATGAACACGGGCGGCGGCGGCGTCCCGGACCCTTTCTTCCGGTACACGCCCTCGCGCAGGATCAGCCGCGGGCCTTCCCAGCCGAGAATGCCCACCGCCTCGACCGTGTCGCCCGGACGCAGCGGCTCGGAGCTGCGGGTGAGCACCTGCAGGCCGGTGTCGTCTTCCTGGAGGTAGACGTACCGCCCGGGCGCCGCGTGCAGGACCGTGCCGATCACGCGCACCCGGGTCATGTCCCGCAGGCTGCTGAGCTGCCGGAGGCCCTTGATCGTGTGCCGCGGCAGATCGTAGTAGTCGACCGGCGCGTCCTCGTCGACCGTCAGATCGTGAATGAACGGCACGCGCAGCATGACGCCGGTGAGCTGGCCGAAGGCGTTCAGCGTGCTCTCGCACACGCCGTGCACCCGGATCAAGGAGCCGGGATTCACGGCGAAATCCACGGGCGACTGGAGGTGGCCCACGAATTCCCCCCCGGGCGTGGTGACGTAAATCCAGCGCCAGTTGCCGTCGGACTCGGTGCGCTGGACGAAGCCGCGCATCTCCACCCACTGGCCTTCCTCCTTGCCGCTGATCGCCTGCTCGAACGTGACCGGACGCGGGTCCGGCGGGCTCATCGAGCCCCGGTCGATGAGGTGCTGCAGCACGACCGCCGGCACGAAGCCTCCGTTGCCCGTGACGCCGTCGATCTCGAAATACTTCCCGAGGCGGGGCGTCTCGAATTTCGCCGGATCGTACCGGACGCGAATCCCGCCCGTCAGATCCTGCACGAACATGAAATCGCTGCCGGGCATCGACCACGTGACCATGGCGAGAACCCTGACCGGCCGCTGGCGCTCCGCCTCCGCCAGGCTCAGCTCCCGGATTTGCTCGACGTGGGTCAGCGTGCCGGCCGGCGGCGGGCTCGGGCTGCTCCAGTCCGGCGCGGCCCGGCGGTAAAGGGCGGGGCGCAGGACGCGTTGGGCGCCTTCGACCGCGACCTTCCCCACCGCCTCGACGCTGGCGCCGGTCGGCAGCCGCTCCCGCTGTACCGAATAAACGGTTACCTGGCCGGTGTCGTCCCGCAGCGTCAGCAGCGAGCCGATCGTGTGGGCCTCGACGCGGCCCCGGACCAGAATCTGGCTCCCAACCGGCCGGTGGTAGTAGATTTCGTTGATCGGCGTCGGCGCCGTTCGAAAGCTGGGGCTGTCGGCCAGCGAGCCCCGGACGCTCAGCCGCGGCTCGTCGCTCCAGATCTCGATCGTGGTGCCCGTGTTCGTCGGATCGAAACGACCGGAATACAGTCCCTCCAGCCGGATGAACTTGCCGGTCCAGTCTGGCACCGCATCGGGGTGAAGCGGGACGACCCAGCCGATGACGGGCCGGTCATCGATCACCAGCGTCAGCCGGATATGGCTCCCATCGACGTACTGCTGGCTGTCGACATAGCCGTCGACCGTGACGATCCGGCTTTGGAGCGCTGTCATGTCGCCGATGCGCCCGTTGGCGGAGAGCGGCACGACCGGGTCGGACTCGCTCAGCACCGTGACCTTCACGTCCGGCGCGGCCAGACCGCGATCCGGGATCAGCGTACCCTCGAGCCGTACGCGCTGGCCGGTCCGCATGGCCGGCGGGAGGGGCGACAAAAGGAGATAGGTTCCGACGTCGTTCGCCTCGAGCCACAACATCCGGAACTCCGGATCGTAGTAGTCGACCCGCCCCTCGAGCCGAATCCGGACCGGCGCCACCTTCTGTTCCGGGGTCAGGCTGAAGATCTGCGCCGCATCCGTGATCAACAAAGGAGTCGCCGGCTCGCTGCCGGAGCTCTGCGCCGACGCGCCGTTCGGGCCGCAGCAAAGCATACCCACCGCGGCGATGCAGAGAATCGTCCGGAAGCGCGTGACGCCTTCGCCGAGCACGCGCGCGAAGGCTTTCACCTGCATGTGATGTCGAATGGAAACCGCAGAGTTTTCTATCGGTTGCGATCCACGAAAATTCACGGCGTTCTAGCCCGGATATTTCACACGCGGAAAGGAAGGCCGGGTGCGAATCCTGCTAAGTCGTTGGTGTGAACAAAGCGACCGAAGCACAGACGAACACCCGGCCTTCGACAGACTGTCAGCACGAAGCGTTCCTGTTTCAAGAACTCGGTGAGCGCAAAGTGCAGGCGGAGTTTTCCGCCGGTCGGCTCTCGAGCGATGGCGGGGTGCTGCTGGTGCGCCTGATCGATCATGGGATGGGGGTCGTGCGTTCGCTGGCGCGCTGCTTTGAGGACCGGCGCGATCGACGCTTCGTCGATCATTCGATCGAGGAGTTGCTGCGACAGCGCATCCTCGGGCTGGCGCTGGGCTACGAAGATATCAACGACCACGAGCAGCTGCGTTACGATCCGCTGCTGGCCGTCGCCTGTGAGAAAGCCGACCCGCTGGGCCGCGACCGGCTCCACGACGAGGGCGTGGCGCTGGCCGCGGCGGCGACGCTCAATCGGCTGGAACTGTCGAACAACAAGCACACCCGCAGCCACAAGCTGCCGCACGATCCGGCGAAGGTGGAGCAGTGCCTGCTGACGCTGGCGGTGCGCTGCCTGCCCCGGCACGCGAAGGAGATCGTGCTCGACCTCGACAGCATGGGCCACCTCGTGCACGGGTTGCAGGAAGGCCGGCACTTCCACGCGTACTACGGCGATTACTGTTACCGGCCCCTGTATATCGTGGCCGGCGATGTGGTGCTGTGGGCGCAACTGCGCACCAGTGATCAGGGCGACGCCGACGGCGTGGTGGCGGCGCTGGGGAAAGTCGTCGCGGCGGTCCGGCAGCGCAGTCCCAAGGCGCGGATCATCGTGCGCGGCGACAGCGGCTTCTGTCGTGACGACATCCTCGGCTGGTGCGAGACGCACGCGGCATATTACTGCCTGGGGCTGCAGAGGAATCCGGTCTTGGTGGAGCGACTGGCGCCAACGCTGGCGGCGGCGCGCATGAAGCATTGTTTGTGCGGCGGGGTGGCGGTGCGCGAGTTCGCCGAGTTCGACTATCGCACGCGGTCCAGCTGGAGCCGCGCGCGGCGAGTGGTCGGCAAAGCCGAGGTGATGGCGGCGGGGGACAACCCGCGCTTCGTGGTGACCAATCTGCCGGCCGGCGGTTTTCAGCGCGAAACGGATCGGACGCGGTTCGAGCCGGCGCGGCTGTATGAGGAAGTCTATTGCGGGCGAGGGCAGATGGAGAACGTCCTCAAGCAGCAGGTGCTCGACTTGCAGGCGGACCGGCTCAGCACCCATCACCTGGCGAGCAACCAATTGCGCCTGTGGTTGGCGGCTTTCGCGTACCTGTTGCTCGAGCGGGTGCGCGCGATCGGTTGCCGCGGCACGGCGCTCGCTCGCGCGACGGTCGGCACTATCCGGCTGCGGCTGCTGAAGGTGGCCGCAGCAGTGACGGTGAGCGTACGACGTGTGCTTGTGCGCTTCAGCGCCGCGCATCCGCTGCAGATGCTGTTCCGCCAGTGCCACGCCCGGCTGATGCGCTGGGGCGCACCGGCCGGCTAACCGCCCCTTCCGGCACGGCACCTCGATCAACGCCATGCGGCCCGATGCCCTCGGCCGGCGGGGGCAACGTCGGCGCGCGGCCGGAAAAATCCGAGAAAACGCTCAGCCTGCGCCGTTCAGCTGCGCCTTGCCGCCTCGCGCCGCCGTAAACACGCCACCGCCGCGTTCGCCCGCTGAGAAAACCAGCCCCCACCGCTCAGTCGCGTCTCGCGTGTGAAATATCCGGGCTAGGGGAAAACATTCAGGCGCGGCAGCGCGGGACAACGGACTGATTCGACGATCGGCGCCGGAACGGAACGCAATGTGATGGATTTGCAGCGACACGTCACGAACGATGTTTGGATGTTTCAACCGGCACTTCGGCGCGGTGGTCGCGGACCGGGGCCGCGAGCCCCGCGTTTGCGCCACGCTCTTCCGTCCTCCGACCGCCGCGAGGTGACAATTATGGAACACCGTGGATCCTTTGGATCAACCCGACCCGAAACGGAGTCGATATGGGATCAAACCTCATCCCATGCACCCAAGCCACTTCTCGTCGGAGACCGGGCGCGTACAGTCACAGCGCTCTGCCGGCACCGGGTACGACAGCTTCGATCGCGATCTCGAGGATTTCTCGAACACCGATTCGGTGCTGTTTGACACGTCCCCGCGGACAACCTCGCCCGAGTCGCGACCCGGTGACCCCGACGGTGCCGATGAGATCGACGAGATCGTCAGGCATTTCGGCGAAGACTGACGCTCCGCTCGAGCCCCGCCAGGTCCAGGCGCTCGGCTTTTTTGGCGCGACCCCGCGGCGGCTTCATCCTTTCAAGGCGCCGGCAGCCACTCCTTTGACGATGTGGCGCTGGAGCAGCAAGTAGGTGCAAAGAATCGGCACCGTGACCAACACGATGCCCGCGAACAGCATGCCGTAGTCGCCTCGGTACTGCGCAGTGATGGAGAGGTTCGCGAGCCCGAGCGGCAGCGTGCGCGCCCCGCCGCCGACGTCTCCGCCGAGCAGCATGAAAGCGTGGAAGTACTCCTTCCAGACGCCGATGAACTGGAAGATAGCGACGGTGACAAGACCCGGGCGGGCCAGAGGCAGGAGCACCCGCCAGAAGGCGGAAAACTCGCCGCACCCATCGATCACGGCCGCTTCATACAATGCCCGCGGCAGCGAGCGGAAAAATCCCGCCAGAATGAAGATCGCGAACGGCAGCCCGTTGGCCGTGTACACCAGCACCAACCCCGTCCGGGAGTTGAGCAGCCCGAGATCCCGCAGCTCGAAAAAGAGCGGCACGACCGCCAGCTGCGCGGGAATCATGAGTCCCGCCAGGAAGAGCCAGAAGACGATCCGGCCGGCCGGGTGATAAAACCGCGCGAGCGCATAGCCGGCCATCGCCCCGAGTAGCACGATCAGCGCGACCGAGGCCGTGGTCACCATCACGCTGTTGAGGAAATACGCGCCGAACCGCGCCTCGTGCCAGGCCTGGGCATAGTTCTCGAAATGAAGCTCGTGCCATCCGGGCGGCGCGAACGTGTCGCGAAAGATCGCCGCGTCCGCCTTGAGCGACGAATACGCGACCCAGATCATCGGAAACACGACCCAGGCCGCGTAGCCGAGAAGCACGCCGAACATCAGCCCGCGCGAAATCGCCGGACCGCGCCCCGCCGTGCGGCGCCGGACCGCCGTCGCCTCCCGGTTCGCAGGCTCCGCGGCCGTCGCGCTCATGACTCGACCGCCTCCCTCTTCAGGGCCCGCATCAGCGCGGCGCTCCCGGCCAGCACAAGGATGAAGAGCGTGACCGCGATCGCCGTCGCCCGGCCAATCTGGAACTCGCTGAACATCGAGGTCACCATCAGCGTGCCGAGCGTGTGAGTCGAGGTGTCGGGCTGCTGCGACGTGAGCAGCCAGATCATCTCGAACGCGTTCAGTCCCGCGATCACGAGAAACACCGCGGAGATCGTCACCACCTCCCAGATCAGGGGCAGCGTGATGAAGAAGAACTGCCGCCACGCGGGCGCACCGTCCAGTTCGGCCGCTTCGTACAGCTGCGGATCGATGCCCTCCATCGCCGCGAGGTACAGCACCAGGTTGAAACCGCACGCCATCCAGATGTAGATCGGCACGAGCGCCGCATAAAGATGCTCCGGCGCCAGCCACGGGTACCCGTCGAAGCCGCGCAGCCAGGCGGAGCCGGTCAGCTGCCCGAGCGCCACCAGCCCCGCATTCACCAGGCCGCCGTGCGGCTCGTAGGCCCCGAGCCACAGCAGCGTCGCCGCGATCCCGCCGAGCAGGTTCGGAAAAAGGAAGACCGCCCGGAACGCCTTCGCCCCCCAGATGCCCCGGTGCAGCAGGTAGGCAAAGCCGAGCGCCAGTGGCAGCACGAACGCCGCCGGCACGATCATGAGGAAGACATTGTTGCGCAGCGCGGCCCAGAACAGGTCGCTTTCGAACAGCAGC
The DNA here is from genome assembly GCA_963705935.1 of uncultured Verrucomicrobiae bacterium. GTDB lineage: Bacteria > Verrucomicrobiota > Verrucomicrobiia > Opitutales > Opitutaceae > Opitutus. The sequence continues at coordinate 4,244,404 of OY970130.1, forward strand.
CATTTGAAGTTGAACCACCCCGCCCAGGTCCGGGCGCCCAGCCCGTCCCAGCGCGTGAACGCCCACACTCCCGCGGCCAGCGCGGGCCCGACCACGAGCGCCGCGTAGAGCAGCAGCGCCGGACCCACGAAGCCCAGCGCGACCCGCCCCCGCAGCCGTCCGAAATACGACGAATCGCCGCCGCCCGGTCCGCGCGCTCCTCCGCCGGCGGCAGCCGCCACCGGCACGAGCCGGGCGCCGCGGCGCCGCATCACCCACACCGCGATGACCGCGAGCAGCAGGAGCAGCGCCGAGCCCGCGAGCGGGTGACGGTATTCGACGAGGTCCGGGGTTGCCGCCCGGGCCCGGTCGTTCGCCGCCGCCGCTTCGACGCGCGCGGCGAATTCGTGCGGCGAGATCCGGCCGCCCATCAGTGCGAGCCGGCCGTCGACGAGCGCCTGCCGGATCGCCGGCGGCTCGAGCATGAGCTGCGGCATGTTGTACGCCTCCGGAGCCTCCGCGATCATCCGCGCGGTCGGGCGCATCGCCGGGCTGAACGCCGCGACCGGCACGCCTTTCACCGCGACGGGCGCATCCAGCCGCCGCACGAACGCCTCGGCCCGGGCATGCGAGGTCAGGAACTTCAGGAAATCGATCGTCAGCCGCTCGCGCACCGGATCGCCCGTCGCGAACACGAAGAAATTGTCCGCGCTCACCTGAATCGCGCGGGGATCGCCCGCCCCGTCGCGAAACACCGGAAAGTTCATCACGCCGAGTTCGAAGCCCGCGGGGATCTTTCCCGCCATCTCGTGCTGCATCCAGGAGCCCGAAACCGTCATGGCCGCCCGGCCCTCGAAAAAGGCGAGTTGCGCCCCGGTGTGCGTCGTTCCCTCCCAGCCGCGCAGGGTGTAGTTCTCCGTGATCCGCTGCAGGATCGCCGCCGCGCGTTCGTACCGCCCGTCTGTCCGGCTGCCCGGCGCGAGATCGTTCAGCGCCCGCCAGCCATCGCGGCCCGCCAGGCTGTAGTAGGCAGCCCGGAGCAGCGCGTCCGGATAATTGCCGTAGATGCCCGTCAGGCTGACCGGCGCCAGCCCGGTCCGCTTGATCCGCTCGCAGAGCGCGAAAAACTCGTCCCAGGTCCGCGGCACCGTCCAGCCGTGCGCCCGGAACAGCGCCGCGTTGTAGTAGATCGTCCAGCACGCATACCCCAGCGGCAGTCCGTAGGGCCGGCCGTCGACCAGCCAGGAGTCGAGCGCGCCCGGGAGGAACGTGTCGCGCCAGCGCGCCGTCCCCTCCCAGTTCGGCTCATCCAGAAATGGCGTCAGGTCGAGCACCTTTCCCGCCCGGGCGAGCGCGGGAATCAGGAGGTGCAGCGGGAGCGCCGCATCCGGCAGGTTGCCGGCGATCATTCGGACGCGAAGCTTGTCCGTGATTCGCGGGTCGCCGTAGACCCGGACGCGAACGCCCGGACGCAGCGCCTCGAACTGTCGCGCGGTCTCCTCGTAGAACGCCGTCCCGTAGCCCCCCGCAAAGATCGGGATGTCCAGTTCGGTGGCCGCCAGTCGTAACGGCGAAAGCAGGGCGACGAGTGCCATCGCCCAGACCAGCACCGGCGCGCGACCGGCGCGGCCGGATCCGAAGACGCGCGATCGCCCGGCGGGCCCCACCCCGCGGCCCCCGCCGCCCGCGGGCAACCGCGAGGTGCGGGTGCGGCTCGCGCGTGTCGGCGGTCGTATCCATGCCTCGCGGTACACGAGCGCAGGCCCCGGCTTCCGGGTGGCCCGGCGCGTGTGTGCACTCGCGGCTCGATCAGTCATCGCCACGTTCGCCTCCACCCATCAGTCGCGCCCGCGCTGGATTTCATTCGGTTGGATTCCGCCGCTTTTTCCCAGCTTTCACCGGAGCGCCCGGGGTCGTCGAAGGAATTCTTCTGCCGGACCGCACCCGCCGGCTGGCTGCGGCCCGCGCGACTGTCGGGCCCTCCCGTTCGCCGCCTCGTCTTCGGGTGCCCGGCGGTGAAAGCGGGCGCTGGAGGGTGCCCTCGCGGCCCTTTCAACGTGCCTGCGGACGGAACCCCGCGTTCTTCAACGCCCGGCGCAGCGCCGCGATGTGCGGCTGATTGCGTGTTTCAACCGTGCAAGCCACCCGCACCGCGCTCACGTCGGGCCCGCTGAACGCCCGGTCATGCGCGATATCCTTGATGCTGGCGCCCGCGGCCGCGATCACGCGGCTCAGCTCGGCGAGGCCGCCGGGCCGGTCGCTGATGGTCGCGGTGAAGCGGGTCAGCCGGCCGTCGTGCACCAGGCCCTTTTCGATCACCCGGCTGAGGATCGATGGATCGATGTTTCCGCCGCCGACGACGAGCACGACCTTCCGCCCGCGCAGTCCCGCCAGCTGTCCCGACAACAGCGCCGCAAGCGGCGTTGCCCCCGCCCCTTCGACGACCGTCTTCTCCAGTTCGAGCATCCGCAGGATCGCGAGCGCGATCCATTTCTCCGCCACCTTCACCACCCCGTCGACCCGGTCGCGCACGAGATCGAAGGCGGTCGCGCCCACCGTCAGCGTGGCGAGCCCGTCCGCCAGCGTGGGCCGGCGCGGCACGACCACCGGCCGGCCCGCCTGCAGCGCCGCCGAAAGATTCCCGGTCGAGACGCTCTCCGCCCCGATGAGCTGCACGCGCGGCCGCAGCGACTTCACCGCGACGGCGACGCCGGCGAGCAGACCGGCGCCCCCGACCGGGCAGACGATCGCATCGACGTCCGGCACCTGGCGCAGGATCTCGAGCCCGAGCGTGCCCTGCCCGGCGATGATCGGCGGCGCGTCGAATCCGTGCACGTACGTCAGCCCCTCGGACGCGACGAGCGCGCTGGCCGCCGCCCGCGCCTCCGCAAAATCGGCGCCGCGAATCAGGACCCGCGCCCCGAGGCGCTGGCACGTGGCGATCTTGATCAGCGGCGCATAGTCCGGCATCACGACGGTGACCGGCACGCCGAGCAGCCGGCCGTGGTACGCGAGGCCGAGCGCGTGATTGCCGGCGCTCGCCGCCACGACGCCGCGGCGCCGGGCGCCGGCCGGAAGCAGCAGGAGCGCGTTCCGGGCGCCGCGTTCCTTGAACGAGCCGGTGCGCTGAAAGTTGTCGAGCTTGCACACGACGCAGGCGCCGGTGATCTCCGACAGCGGGATCGAGTCCGGACAGGGCGAAACGATGACACCGCTCGCGATCCGCCGCTGGGCGGCGCGGATGTCCGACAGGGTGACTGGCATGCGGCCACGATACCCGCCGGGAGGAAAGCGGCGAACGTGAAAGCGCCGCCTACTTGATCCCCATCTTCTTCCGCTTCCGATAAAGCGTCGCCTGGTCGATGCCGAGGATGTCCGCCGCCTCGTTCATGCTGCTCGTGACCTCGAGCACGCGCCGGATGTGCTGCTCCTCCAGGGTCTGCAGCGAGACCATCGCCCCCGTTTGCAGCGGCGCTTCCGCGACCGCGCCGGGCGCCGCGCTGTTCAACCGGATCTCCAGCGGCAGGTCCGCCTCGGTGATCATCCCTTCCGGCGCGAGGATCACCGCGCGCTCGATGGTGTTGCGGAGCTCGCGGAGATTGCCCGGCCAGCTGTACCGCCGGATGCATTCCGCCGCCTCGGCCGTCAGTCCCGTCGCGTTGCGGCCGAATTGCCGCGCGCAGTGCTTCACGTAGTGCTCGGCGAACCGCAGGACGTCGCGGGGCCGGGCGCGCAGCGGCGGCATCTCCACGCTGATCACGTTCAGCCGGTAAAACAGGTCCTCGCGAAATGCGCCCTCGGCCACCCGCTTCTTCAGGTCGCGGTTCGTCGCCGCCACGATGCGCACGTCCGAACGCCGGGTGAGCGTCTCGCCCAGTCGCTCGTATTCCTTTTCCTGCAGCAGCCGCAGCAGCTTGGGCTGGATTTCGAGCGGCAGGTCACCGATCTCATCGAGAAAGAGCGTGCCGCCCTCGGCCGCCTTCACCTTGCCCCAGTGGTCGCGCATGGCGCCGGTGAAGGATCCGCGGACGTGTCCGAACAGCTGGCTCTCCAGCAGTTCCTTCGACAGCGCGGGGCAGCTCACGGTGACGAACGGCCGGTCGGCGAAGTTGCTCTGGGCGTGCAGCGCCCGCGCGGCGACGCTTTTCCCGGTGCCGCTCTCGCCCAGGATCAGCACCGACGCGTTGCTCTTCGCCGCCCGCAGCAGTACGTCCATCACCGCCCGCATCACGGGAGTTTCGAAGTCGATCAGCGGCTCGGGGCTCTGCGCCTGCGTTTCCTTCACCTCCTGCTCGAGGCGCTCGATCTGCCGGCCCATTTCGCTCAGGCGTTTCAGCCGCGCGAGCACGGCGTGGAACTGGTCCCGCGTGAACGGCTTCTCGAGGAAATCCACCGCGCCCTGCTGCAAGGACTGCACCGCCGTCTTGATCGTCCCCTGCGCGGAGAACATCACCACGGGCAGGTTCGGCCGCGCCTTCACCAGCAGCGGCAGGAGCGCGAGCCCGTTCTGTCGTCCGAGATGCAGGTCGAGCAACACGGCGTCGAACTTGTCCTCCCGCACCCGCTCGAGCGCCACGTCGCCGTTGGACGCGCTGGTCGCGAAATGCCCCTCCTCCTCGATCAGGAGGCAGGTCGCCTCCCGGAAGATCTGGTCGTCGTCGACAACGAGAAAGTCCATGGTTTCAGGCCGCGACCACGGCCGGCGTGAAGGTGAGCACGAAGACGGCGCCCGCGCCGGGTGTGCTCTCGAGGCGCAGGTCGGCGCGCATGTCCTGCATCAGTTTCTTCACGATGCTGAGTCCGAGCCCCGTCGACGGCTCCCCGCCGGTCGGCCGTGCACTCAGTCTCCGGTATCGCCGGAAGATCTGCTCCTTGTCGTTCTCGGTGAAACCGGGGCCCTCGTCCACCACCCGGCACTCGCCGCGGCCGTCCGCCGACAGGCCCACGATCACGCGCACGGCCTTCCCCGGAGGAGAAAACTTGATCGCGTTCGAAACCAGGTTGTCCAGCACCTGCTCGACGGCCGCGCGATCCGCGTCCACCAGCGGGCCCTCCTCGTTGTGCTCCGCCACCAGCCGGATGTCCTTGCGCGTGGCGTGGTCCGCATGCCGCTGCACGACCGTGGCGGCAACATCCTGGAGCAGGACCGGCTGGAACTTGAGCGGCCGGCCGTGCTCCGCCTCCGAATTCGCCAGGAACTCCTTCACGAACGACAGCATCTGGTCGGTCGCGCGCAGGATGTTCGCGCCCATCCGCTGCACCCGGAGGTCGTTGATCGACCGCGTTTTTTCGTTCAGCAGCTGGACGCTCATCAGCATCCCGCCGAGGTGGTTCTTCAGGTCATGCGCGAGGATGCCGAGCAGCTCGTCCTTGTCCTCCGCCAGCTGCCGCAGCCGGTCCCGCGCCGTCTTCAACGCGAGGTGGGTGCGCACCCGCGACAGCAGCTCCGCCGCGTTGAAGGGTTTCGTGATGTAGTCGACGCCGCCGCTTTCCAGCGCCCGGACGATGAGCGATTTGTCGTCGGCGGCGGAAAGAAAAATGATCGGAATGTCGATCCAGGCGACATTGGCGCGGATCCGGCGGCAGACCTCGAACCCGTCAATTCCCGGCATCAGCACGTCGAGCAGGATCAGGTCGACGGGCCGCGAGGCGAGTCGCCGGAGCGCCTGCTCGCCATCGAGCGCCGGCACGATGTCGAAGCCCAGATGGCCCATCATGTCGCTCAGGACGCGCAGATTCGTTTCCTGGTCGTCGACCACTAGGATCCGGGCAGCGGGGGCTTCGGCGTTGAGTGCGTTCAAGAGGGGGTATCAGCCGAAAGGGAGGGAGGCATCGGGCGCGGCTCGGGTGCGCTCGCGAGCGACTGAACAAGCTTCGGGAATTCTTTCAACCGGTTTTCGACCCGCAGCACCGCAAATTCCTCCGCCTCGCGCTGCAGGGCCGCACCGTACTCCTGCAGCGGCGGGCAGCTGCCCGCCCGTCCGAGTTCGTGGACACGATGCGCAAACTCCTTCACCTCGCCGATCGCGCCGCTTTCCGACACCTCGCGCCACAGCCCCCTTTCCAGCTGCTGCAGAGCCACGAGCAGGGAAGGCGCGACGCTCGCGGCCCCGGCAGCGCCACTCGCAGTCCGACCCGGCGGCTCCTCGCGCGCCGCGACGGCGGGGCGCATCGTTCGCGGCAGGAAGACCGCCAGCTCGTCGAACAGCACCTGCTTCGTGAACGGTTTTCGGACGTAGCCCGCGAAATACCCGCGCAGCACCTGCTCGTCGTCCATCATGCTCGAGGCCGTGACCGCGATCACGGGCAGCAGCTCGGAGCCGGGCAGCTTGCGCAGCTCGTTCAGCGTCGCGTGCCCGTCCATCTCTGGCATCCAGATGTCCATCAGGATCAGGTCCGGCCGCTTTTCGCGGACCAGGGCGATCGCGCGGCGGCCGTTTTCGGCAAAGCGCAGCCGGTGGTGGCTCTTCTCGAAATAGCCGGCGATCAGCTCGCGATTCGGGCCATTGTCGTCGACGACCAGCAGCTCGGCCGGCACCAAGGCGTTGAAATCGGTTTCGTCCGGCCGGCCGTCGTCGTTCGCCGGCCGGCTCGAGACCGCCACGTCCGGCAGCACGACCCGGAAACAGGTTCCACGGCCCTCTTCGCTCTCGACCGTGATTCCCCCGCCCATGCGCTCGGCGATCCGGTGCACGATGCTCAGCCCGAGTCCGGAGCCCTGCCGCTCGCCGGAGCGCGCCGGGTTCACCTGCACGAACGGCAGAAAGATCTCCTGCTGCTTTTCGGGCGGGATGCCGACTCCCGTGTCCGCCACCTCGATTGCGAGCGTTCCCGCCGCGCGCTCGCCGGTCCGCGGCTCCCACCGCAGCCCGACCCGAACGCTGCCTCGCTCGGTGAACTTGATCGCGTTGCCGATCAGATTGACCAGCACCTGACGGGTGCGCGACCGGTCGAGCATCAGCGCCGCGGGCAGCGTCGGATCAATGTCGAATTCGAGCGCGAGCGATTTTCGCGCCGCCTGCTGCGCGAACACGGCGCGCATGAAATCGCAGAGTTCGCGCAGGTCGGCCGGCTCCGGCCGCAGCTCGATCACACCCGCATCGATCTTCGAAAGGTCGAGGATGTCGTTGATCAGCTGCAGGAGCGACGAAGCGCTCTCCCGGATCGCCTGGACGCGCTGCCGCGACCGTTCTCCGGCCGGCAGCTCGGAGGCGAGCAGGTCGCTGAACCCGAGGATCGCGTTCATCGGCGTGCGAATCTCGTGGCTCATGTTGGCGAGAAACGCGTTCTTCTGGCGCGACGATCGCTCGGCCCGGATCGCCTGCTCGGCGAGGAGCCGCTCGTTCTGCTCCTTCTTCCACGCGACGCGGGAGAGTTGGAGGGCGATCAGCCCCGCGCCCAGACCGACCGCCCCGGCGAGCAGGGTCGCGAGCATCGCCCGCTTGATCTGGCGGCGCGTCGCCTCGCCGGTCGCGGCCGCCAGATCCTGCGGCCGCTCGTCCATCCGATCGATCACTGCGCGGATCCGGTCCATCACCGCCTTTCCCTCCTGTTCGCGCCGGCGGTCGAATGCGGTCGACGCGCCCGACTCGCGCCGGGCGGCGATCGCCTCGCGCAGCAGCGTGAGCTTTCGGTCGGACATTTCCTTCAGGGCAAAGACGTCCTTGCGCTGGTCCGGCTCGTTTCTCACGTCCCGCGCCAGCTTCTCGAAGCGCTGGGGAAACTCGGCCTGCGCGCGCTCGAACGGCTCCAGGTAGACCGCATCGCCGCTGAGCAGGAAACCCCGCTCGCCGGTCTCCGCGTCCTGCAGCGCGGAATAGACCTCGCGCAACGCGTGCCGGAACTGCGCCGAGTCGATCGACGCCTCGAAACTGCGGCTGAGATTGCTCCACACCAGGATCCCGAGGGCGATGCTCCCCAGCGAAAGTGCGATCCAGACCGTGACGAGGTACGAGAAGATCCGCGGGTTCAGCAACCGCATGGGTCGGGATACGGGCGGAGCTGATTCAACGCCGGGGCCCACGCGGCTAGATCGGGCGGCTAATCCCGGAAATGTCAATGGCGTGGAACCTTTTCCAGCTCGACGGCGCCACGCCTCGTTCGGCGGCTGCCTCGCGCCTTTCGGCTTCGCGTGGCCACAACTCGAAAACCGACCATCGCCGCGGCGAGCACGACCAGTCCATGGATGGCCCCGTCACCCGTGTACCCGGACACCACACCGAGAAGCCAGACGACGACCAGCAATGTCGCGACGATCCCGGGGACATCGCGATCGGCAGATCGGCGGGAGTTCATGGACCAGGGCTCGCGGGGCGCGCGGCGAAAGCCTCTCTCGTCTGCACGGGAAATCGTGCCATTTGGGCGGCCCCGGAAGACTGCCTCCGCGGGGCGCCACCGACCCGTCGCGTGGGCGCCGCCTGCGCGGCATTACGCCGCAATCACCGCCAGGTGCGGCATGACAGCCGGCAGCTTCTGCGGCACGAACTCCTGATTTGCACCCGGCAGGCTGATGTTCTCCAGGCCGACGTGCTGAAACACATGCCAGGCGATCGCAGCCTCGGTTTCCGTCCGGGCGTGGGCGAACAACACGATCCGGCCGTCCTCCGTGCGCTCGACCAGCCGCTTCGCCGTGCCCGGGCTCAGGCCGAGGTCGTCGAGCTGTTCCTCCACCTCGGTGGCATCCACCCCAGTCCGAAACAGCTTGCCGAGCAGGCCGGCCGCCGCAATCGGCCACGCCGTCCGCGGAATCCGGTTGAAGTTCTTCAGCCAGCAGCAAACGCCGTTCGGGGCCTGCTTCCGCGGAAACACGGCCGAGATCCGATCCGGCGAGAACCCGGCACGGACCAGCCGAACCAGGGCAATGTCGGCTTGCAGGCGGGAGAGGGCGTCGGCGAACACGGGAAGGGTGGACATGTGTGGGAGCGTTGGAGATTTGCGGTTGGGCGGGTCAGGGATGGGTCGCGCCGTCGCGCCCCGTTCAGCTAGCCGCACGCCAACTCCGCCGCGTCGGATAGAGTGTTGAACATGATCCGGTTGCCGTCTGCCCTGGCGCGGCATCCGCATCTGCCATCCCTGCAATTTGCGAGGCGACCCGGCATTTTCGTGCACCGTGCACGCCGGCGAGGGGCCCGGGCTGGCACGAATGGCGCGTTGGAACGACGACACGACGGCGATTCCTCGCACGTAAAACGTGGATTTCCGCCGGGCGAGCGGTCACAAATCTCCTGACCCGTCGATCCACGCTGGCATTCGCGGGACTAAACCAGCTTCGTCTCATCCTGAACAACCATGTATCAGGTCACATTTTCCGAGCAGAGCATGCAGGAGCTCAACCGGCTCGATAAGCTCGCCCAGATGGCGATCATCGAACCGCTGAGCAGTCTCAAACGCTCGGAACTGGCACACCCGCGCGAGCCGCTGGGCCGCTTTCGCCGCGGCACCCGCGAATACTACCGGCTGCGGGCGGGAGACTACCGGCTGTATTTCGAGATTCGTGACGACACGCTGCACACGCACTACATCCTCCACCGAAATTCGCTGGAAGACTTTCTCCTGCGCAACAAGCTGCCGGTGACGGAGCAGCAGCTGGTCGAACAGCATTCCAAGTTCTGGAAGTACCTGGAGAGCCTGACCAAATGAACGCGTCGGAAAATGACCTGGCTCACCGCGAGGACCCGTACAATGTGACGCAGGCCAGCCGGATCTACTTCCTGCCGAACGCGATGACGGCCGGAAATCTCTTCTGCGGTTTCATGGCCGTGGTGAGCTGCATTCACGCGCGGCTCGCCGAAAGTTCGGCGAGTGGCATGTATGCCGAAGTCTCGGCCGCCGATCATTACCGCTACGCCGTGTGGTTCATTCTCGGGGCCGCCGCGTTCGACATGCTGGACGGTCGCCTGGCCCGGATGGGCGGCCGCGAATCGCTGTTCGGCGCGGAGTTCGACTCGCTGGCCGACGTGGTGTCGTTCGGTTTCGCACCCGCCTTGTTGATGTTCTTTTTCATCTTGTCGCCAACCCAGGGCTTCCCGTGGTTTCGCGACATCGGCTGGTTCATCGGATTCGTCTACCTGCTCTGCGCCGCGATCCGGCTCGCGCGCTTCAACGTCATCACCAATCCGCTGCTGCATCGCGGAACGAAGGAGCTGAGCAAGGACTTCGTCGGACTGCCGGTGCCCGCCGCCGCCGCCACGGTCGCCTCGCTGGTGCTCTTCCTCCTGAAGCTGATCGAATCCGACAAGTCGCTGAAGAGCGGCGCGCTGGCGCTCCCCTTCCTGATGATGCTGGTCGCGATGCTGATGGTCAGCACCGTGCGCTACCCCAGCGGTAAGAAGGTGGACCTCCAGACCACGACGCGGCTGCGCAACTTCGTCCTCTTCCTCGTCGTGTTGAGCCTCTTCGTGTTGCTCAAGGAGATCGCCGTGCTTTGCGTCTGTCTCGCGTACGTGTTCTTCGGACTGATCCGCCACTGGCGCCGGCCGCGATCGACACCGCCGCCGGTTCGGCCGCCAACAACTGTGTGAACAATCCGCCGGTTCGCATCCAACAACTCCGGGGCGGTGAACAACCGGGTGGTTGTTCGCCCATCCCGGCTCGGTTCTTCACCGGCTGCCGACGCCGGTCCATCGAGGGGAATCCGCCGGTTGCTGGTCTTGTTGGCCGCCTCTGATAATACTGCTCTAATTCATTATTGAACCTCTATTCATTTAGCCTTTGTTAATTTCTTCCAAGCGCTCGTCAGCGGTACCCCTTCATGAAATTCAAAATCAATCGCGACCATTTCGCCAACGGTCTCGCCCAAGTGCTCAACGTCGTTGGTTCCAAGGCCACGATGCCGATTCTGAGCAACGTGCTCATCGAGGCCGAGAAGGATCAGATTTCGCTCACGACCACGAATCTCGACCTGGGAATCCGGTGCAAGATCAAGGCGGAGGTGAAGGAGACTGGCGCAGTGACGCTGCCGGTGAAGCGGCTGGCGACGATCGTGCGCGAGTTGCCCAACGTGGATGTGACATTCGACGGGTCGCCCAATCACCAGGTGAAGCTGGCCTCCGGCGGTTCGAATTTTCGCATCATGGGCATCGGCAAGGAGGAGTTTCCGCCGCTGCCCGAGTTCGGTGAGGAAAAGGCGTTCACGCTCGAGCAGGCGGAACTCACGGCGATGCTGAGGAGCGTCGCCTACGCGCAGTCGACGGACGAGACGCGGTACATTCTCAACGGCGTCTATTTCAACTTCCGCGACGGGAAGCTGTCCCTGGTCGCCACCGATGGGCGGCGGCTGGCGCTGGTGTCCAAGGAACTCGATGTTCCGGCGGCGAGCGCCGGCGCCATCATCCTGCCGGCCAAGACCGTTGCGGAATTGACCCGGCTGCTCGACAAGGGCGAGAAGCTGAAGATCAACTTCAGCGAACGGCGGGCGGCGTTCCAGATTGCCACCGACAAGGACGCCAGCGGCCTGATCGACAGCGTCTACCTCTATTCGAAGGTGGTCGAAGGCAACTACCCGAATTATCAGCAGGTGGTGCCGAAGGAAACGCACCAACGGATCAAGCTCGAGCGCGAATTGTTCCTGCAGTGCGTGCACCGCGCCGCGCTCGTCTGCTCCGAGAAATCGAACTCGGTCAAGGTCAAGCTGAGCAGCAACCTCCTCGAAATCACCGCCCAGAGCCCCGATTTCGGCGAGGCGCACGAGTCGATGGCGATCAGCTACAGCGGCCCCGACCTCCAGGTCGCATTCAACCCGGTGTTCGTGATGGATCCGCTCCGGGCCCTCACCAAGGACGAAATCTTCTTCGAGCTGAAGGACGACGTCAGCCCGGGCGTGTTCAAGACACTCGACAGCTTCCTCTGCGTGATCATGCCCGTCCGGCTGAGTTGATCGCAACCCGCGTTCGAGCGCACCGTCATTTGCGCCAGGCGGGGAGGAAAGCGCGCTCCCGGCAGTCCGCAAAGCCATGCAGTTCCCGTATTTCATCATTGCCGCCATCCTCCTTTCGCTGGGAGTGATGCAAATCAACCAGCGGGTGGCCTCGCCCCTGCTCTCGATCATCAACCGCTGGCTGCGGTGGATCGTGTTTGCGTTCGGCGGCGCGCAAATCGCCCTCGACCTGGGCCTGATCGACCGTCCGTACTGGGTCCTCGTGGCGGTGTTCGGCATCGTCTGGTTCCTCGGCGAGACCTTGCTCAACTGGCTGCGCATTCACGCGCTGAGCGTGAGTCCGCTGCCCCTGTTCCCGAAATACGAGGTGAACTCCGACGGCGACGAATGGCCGATCCAGCCGCGCCTGCTGAAACTGCGGGAATGGCTCCGGTCGCGGGGATTCAAGCACGTGCAGCCGCTGAAGGCGGAGATCGGCGGCGGGATCTATCTCCGCGTCTCGATTTACCAGAGCGCCGACGCGCTGATTCGCGTGCAGGTCACCTTCATCCCCCAGGCCAGCGGCGCGATTACCGTCTGCTATGCGCTGACATCGATGACCGCCGGCGGCACGCGCTACGTCACCGACAATCTCTACGTGCCCTTCGCCGGGTTCTATCCGGAGCACTGGTTCGTCGAGCGGACACCGTGGCGGCGGTCGATTTCCAGCCTGCTGGCGCGCCACCGCGCCCGGCTCGCCAAAGCCGCGGCCCGCGTCGAGCCGATCACGATTGATCCGCTGGCGGATTTGAATACCGCGCAGCAGGAACTCGACCGCGTGAACACCGAGCTCGGTTTCCTGCACAACGCCACCGAGCGCGACGATCTCGGCAAGATCACGCACGAGGGCCGCTACCGCGTCTGGAAGGAAATCTGGATGCTGAACTATCTCGGCCGCGCGATGCGGTACGAGTAACGCCGCCGGCGGCATCCGCGCCGGCGCGGGGGCGCAACTTTCCGGGGCTGGCGGATGCGCGGTGGTTTCGCCCGCAAGCTTCGCGGCGGGAGCGAAAGTCGGCCGCCGCTGCAGGCTCGCGGCCGCTCAGGCCAGCGTCCAGCCGCCGTCGATCATCAGCGTGGCACCCGTGATCAGCGAGGCGGCGGGTGAGGCGAGGAATACGACCGGCGCGGCGACGTCGCGCGGTTCGCCGATTCGCCCGAGCGGGATGCGGCGGCGGACGGATTCCAGGAAACCGGCGTCGTCCAGCCATTTTCTCGTCCCGGGGGTGGCGATGAACGTCGGTGCGACCGCATTCACGCGAATCCCGCGCGGCGCCCACTCGAGTGCCAGGCACTTCGTCAGGTGAGCGATCCCCGCCTTCGTCAGGCAATACACCGACTCGGTGGCCAGGGCGACCGCGCCCGCCTGTGAGCCGATGTTGACGATGCAGCCGCGGCGCTGGCGGAGCATGATCCGGCCGACCGCCTGCGAGACGAAGAACGTGCCCTTCAGGTTGACCGCGATCGTGGCGTCGAAATCCGCCTCGGTCACGCGTTCGGCGCGGTTCGGCGCACCGATGCCGGCGTTGTTGACCAGGATGTCGATCCGGCCGAAGTGACGCACCGCCTCCTTCACCGCCGCGGTGATTTCGCGGGGCTGTGTCACGTCCATCTGCACCGGGAGCACGTCGCGACCGAGGCGGCGGATCCGGGCCGCCAGCCGCGCACCCGACGACTGCCGGCGCAGCCCGAGCACGATGTCGGCGCCGGCCTCCGCCAGCGCGAGGGCGCAGGCTTCGCCGATGCCGCGCGCGGCTCCGGTCACCAGCGCCACCTGGCCGGAGAGGGGCAATGGGTTCTTTTTCATGCGGTGAAGGGGCGCGGCGATTGTCGCGCCCGACCGCAGGCAATCAGGATTGGCGGCGGATGCGAAGCGAACTCTCAGCCACCGATGTAGCTCATCTCCACCTTCTCCCGCGCCTCGCCGGCGGCGATGATCTCCGCCCGTTCGTCGCTGTAGCGGTCGAGCCGGCCCTGCCAGATTCGCGCCAGGAACCGTTCCAGTTCGGTATCCGTTGCTCCGGCACGCAGGCAACCCAGCACGTCCCAGCCGAGCGACGCGAACAGGCAGGTGTAGAGGCGGCCGTCGGCCGAAAGCCGCGCGCGGTGGCAATCCCGGCAGAATGGCTCGGTGACCGAGCTGATCAGCCCGATTTCACCCCGGCCGTCGCGATAACGGTAGCGCGCGGCCACCTCGCCCCGGTAGGCGGGGCCGCAGGGTTCCAGCGGCCAGCGCGCGTTCACCCGGGCGACGATCTCGGCCGCCGGGACGACGCGGTCTGCCGACCAGTGGTTCGTGTTGCCGACGTCCATGAACTCGATGAACCGGAGCGTGTGCCCCCGCTCGCGGAAGTAGTCGCAGAGCGTGAGCATCTCCTGGTCGTTCACGCCGCGCTGCACCACGCAGTTGATCTTCACCGGCAACCCGGCGGCCCCCGCCGCATCGATCCCGCGGAGCACGCGGTCGACCTTGAAGCCGAGGCCGTTCATCCGGCCGGCGGTAGCCTCGTCCAGCGAATCGAGCGAGACGTTCACGCGGTCGAGCCCGGCGGCGCGCAGGGGCACCGCGAATTTCTCGAGCAGCCAGCCGTTGGTCGTGAGCGCCACGTCCGCAAGGCCGAGGTCGTGTTTCACCACCCGGACAAGTTCGGCGGTGTCGGCGCGCAGCAGCGGTTCGCCGCCGGTCAGCCGCACCTTTTCCACGCCCAGCGAGCGGAACGCCCGGACGATCCGGCTGACCTCGCCGAGCGCCATCAGCTGCGGATCTTTGAGAAACGCGTGCCCCGCACCGAAGATCTCCTTCGGCATGCAGTACGGGCACCGGAAGTTGCACCGGTCGGTCACCGAGATGCGCAGGTCGCGCAGCGGGCGTCGGAACGCATCGGTGACTTCGGGCATGAAGGTTCACCAAATCACAAAACCCGGCGAGCGCCAGCCTGCCCCCGCCTCCGTCCGCGTCGGCGCCGGAAGCTGTTGGCTTGTCGCTGCGCGCCGGCTGCTCCCCGGGGGCCGTTGTCGTCCATGGCATGACCTGGTGGCGCGTGGACCGCGCGGCGCCTGGGCGGGCGCGGGGGTCAGGCTTCGCCCAGCAGCCGGCGGAAACGCGCACGCAGGCTGGCCGGATCGGGAACGTGGAGCGCGTTGCCCCGCACATCGAGCACGCCGCCGTCGCGCAGCCGGGCGAACGTGCGCGAAAGCGTTTCGCTGCTCGTGCCCAACTCGGCCGCGACCACCCGTTTCGTCGTGCCGAGCTCAACCGTGCAGGCGCCGCCGCCATCGGGGCAGCGCTTCAACCGCCAGTTGAGCAGGCGCGTCTCGACGTCCTTCTGCGTCATGTCCTCCACCAGCCCGACCAGCACGCGCAGGTGCTGGCTCATCGAGCCGAGCATCCGGAGCGAAAGATCTGGCCGGCGCGCCAGCAGCGCGAGAAACGGCGCCTTCGGCACCACGACGACACCGGACGACTCCACCGCCCGGGCGTTCGCCGGATAACCCTGCTCCGTCGCGATCGCGGCCTCGGCGAACGACTCGCCGGCGCGGAAAACATAGATCACCTGTTCCTTGCCCGCGGGACTGACGCGATGGACGTTGAACGCGCCTTTCTGCGCGACGTAGAAACCCTCGGCCGGGTCACCTTCGCGAAACAGGTAGGCGCCTTTCGGCAGCATGCGGAGGGTCGAGAACGCCGCGATCGCCGCGAGGTCCGCGGGTGAGAGTCCGGAAAAGAGCTGACAGGATCGCAGCGTGGCTGCGATCGCAGTGGTCCGGAATGCGGCGAGATCCGACGTCACGGCGCGACCCAAAGGCATGTGCGGCGATCAGTCGCGCCAAAAAAACGTGCGCCAGGCGCCATCCGGCTGGCGTTCGGGCCGCGCGTGGTACCCCGCCGCCTGGAGCCGCTCGATCAGCGGCGAGGGCAGGAACGGCGCGATGATCACCAGCTCCTCGTCGGGCTGGAGCGCCGCCACGCCCGTCATGATCTTCCGATACGGCTCCTCGCCGCGGGCGATCAGCGGCCGAACGTCGAGCGTGCGCGATTTGCGGGATTCGGCCGGTTTCATCGGGCGGCGAGCGCGACCGCCTGGGCGGCCGTGAGGACCTCACCTTGCAGCCCGGTCCGCTGATGGGCAACTACGCCCTGCGAATCGAGCACGGTGATCAGATTCGAATGCGAGAACTGGCCGCGCGCATCCTGGCGGTATTTCACGCCGAGTACCATCGCGAGTTCCTGAACCTCGTCGCTGTCGCCGGTCAACAGGGTCCAGCCGGCATCGAGCTGCATTCGTTCGCGGTAAGTCCGCAACGCCGGCGCCGTGTCGCGGACCGGATCAAAGCTCACGAGCACGAAACGGGTGCGGGCGCGCACCGCCGGCGGCAGCGTTGTGCGGAGTCGGCGCATATCGTTCACGAGCAGCGGGCAGGCGTATTCGCAATGGGCGAAGAACATGGCCAGCACGACCGGTTCGCCTCGCAGCTGCGCCAGCCGGAAAGGGGCGCCGCCGTCGTCGGTCCAGTTGCCTTCCACCTGGTAAATCGACCGGCTCGAAAGCGGCGCCGCCTTGGCCTCAGTCGCACCGCAGGCGTCGCGGACCGGCGCCGCGGCACAGCAGGCGCGAACCGGAGCGACGGCCGGATGCGCGGGCGTCGGGCTCGAACGTTCCGGCACGGTCGTGGCGGGTCGTGCGACGGAACAGGTGACGGCCGCGGTGGCCGCAAGCAGCGAGACGAATCGGATGGTTCTCATTGGGAAAGGGAGGGCATGGCGGCGAAACGGGTGGCGCTGACCGGTGTCGTGGCATCGCGCGCGCAGCGAAAACCCAGGTTCGGCACGACGTAGCTCGCTCGCAGCGAACTCCGGAAGGCGGCGCGCATGAACGCGGGATAATCGGTGAGATCGCGCGCCCCGACGGAGCCGCCGCCGCAATACAGATTCCGGTCGAGGCCGGATTCGGAGCGCGAGTCACCGGTCACGAGCGCCGTGTTGAAATCGGAGACCCACTCCCAGACCAGTCCGGCCAGGTCGTGCACGCCATAGACGTTCGGCCGCGTCGCGCCCGCCGCGGGCAGCGGTGACGGCGAGGGACGTGCGAACCAGTCCAGCACGAACGCCCGGTAAGCCGCGTCTTTCGCGCCGTTTTCCTTCGTGAAACCCACACTCGCCGCGCGTTCCCATTCCGCCGTGCTGGGCAGTCGGCCGCCGTGCCAGCGCGCAAAGGCGCGGGCGGCGAACCAGGAAACGTCGACCACCGGCGCGCCGGCGGGGGCGGCCGGCCCGGGTTCGAGGTCGCCCACCCAGTCGCCGAGATAGCCGGGGTCCGCGAACAACGGACTCACCCGCGAGCGGCGCCAGCCCGGATTCGCGCTCACGAACGCGAGAAATTCCGCATTCGTGACCGGCTTCACATCGAGGTAGAAAGCGGCCACGGGCACGTCCGGCGGATCGTCCTTGCTCCGGAGGAGCGGGGCGTAACGTCCCGGCGGAATGAATGCCATGCCGATGGGCGCTCCTCGGCCCGTGGCTTCCGGGCCGTTTGCGGCCAACGCCGGACTGCATGCCAGCAGCGCAGCCGCGAAGGTGAGCAAACCGGCTGCCGTCCGAGTCACCGCGCGTCCTCCTCCCGGGCCAGATTGCCCACCGCGGCCCCACTCTTCGGCTGGGACCGCGCCAGCTTCACCTCCTGCGGCGACACGGTGCCGAAATCGTTTCCCCAGCTGTTCATCACGAACGTCAGCGCGTCGGCGAGCTGCTGGTCGCTGAATTCCTGTGGCGGCATGAGGTTGTTGAACGGCTTCCCGTTCACCGTGATCGGGCCCGAGAGTCCGTGCGTGACGATCTGCATCGCCCGGGCGCGGTTTGACTTCAGGAAATCGGAGCCGGCGAGCGGCGGAAAAATCGTGGGCAGCCCGCGGCCATCGGGCTGATGGCAGGCGAAGCAGGAGGTGAGGAACACCTTCTGGCCGCGCGCGATTTGCAGCGCCTTGCCGCCGCCGAGCGGCAACGCAGCGCCGGCGTCGGGCGCCGGCGCCACCGGGACCGGCTCGCGAACGGCCGCGAGGGCCTCCGCGTCCGGCCAGTGGCCGGGATAGATCTCGTCGGTCTCCTTGCCGGAGTAGAGGCGGGCGACGGCGGGACCGGAAACCCGGAGCATGCCGAGCGCGCCTTTGTTGAAGGCGCGCGAGATCGAGTGGTCGACGAGGGTGTAGGTGCCGGGCACGACCGCCTTGAATTCGACGATCGTCGCCCCGCCGCTCGGCACGAGCGTGGTTTGCACGTTTTCCTGCACGAGCTTGCTTCCGCCCTCGGCGTACACGCGATCGAAGATCTCCCCGATTACGTGGAACGAGGAGGTCAGGTTCGGGCCGCCGTCGCCGAAATAGATGCGGACGGTTTCGCCCACGTTCGCCGTCAGCGCGTGGTCGCCGACGAGCGAACCGACCGCGCCATTGAACACGACATACGGCGGGCGCTCGTCCACCGCCTTCACCGGATCGAACGCCTGCAGGCCCTCCTCGCCATTGCGCCCCGCCGTGTAAACCTCGCCCTGCATGACGTAGTATTCACGGTCCACCTTCGGCAGGCCGTCCTTCGGCTCGACGAGGATCATCCCATACATGCCGTTCGCGATGTGCATCGGCACCGGCGCGGTCGCGCAGTGGTAGACGTACAGTCCCGCGTGCGCCGCCGTGAAGGTGAACTCCGACGCGTGCCCCGGGGCGGTGAACGTCGAGGCCGCGCCGCCGCCCGGGCCGGTCACGGCATGCAGGTCGATGTTGTGCGGCATCTTCGAACTCGGGTGGTTTCCGAGGTGAAATTCGACGACGTCCCCCTCCCGCACGCGGATGAACGACCCGGGCACGGATCCGCCAAAGGTCCAGAACGTGTACTCGACGCCATCGGCGAGCCGCTTGACGAGTTCCCGCACCTCCAGCCGCACGACGACGTGCGCGGAATGGTGCCGCGTGATCGGCGGCGGCACGAAGGGCGGCGCAGTCAGGATCGCGTTTTCCGTCGGCAGGTCGTCGGTCACGACGGGATTGCCCGTGGGCGTGCCGGCATCCTCCTGGGCGCGGACCGGCGCGGCCGGCAGGGCGCCGAGCGCGGCGGCCAGTGCGGCCAGCGCCAGGAGAGATCGAAGCGGAATCAGGACGGGCGTGTTCACGGGATGCATGTTGGCGAAAGGACGACGATAGCCGGATTGGGCGGGCGGTGGCTCGAGTCGGATCAAGGTTGATCGCGTTTCAGCGCGGCCACGCGGCGCCGACCGCGAGCACATAGCCCGCGCCGAGCCCCAGCTCCAGCAGCCCCAGGGTCCGCGCGCGGATTCCGGGGAGCGGCAGCACGAGCAGGACGACCGCGCGCGCCCAAAGCACGGCCAGCGCCGCGGGCACGACGAGCGGCACCGCGCCGTCCGCACCGAGAAGTGCCGCCGCGAATACGGCGATCGTCGCCGCCGCCAGCGGGGGCGCGGGATGCCGCTCGCCGGTTTTGGCGCCGCGCACGCGGGCCCGGACGAAAAGCACCGTCGGAATCGAGCGCGCCGCCATCGCGAACAGCAGCGCGGCGGCCGCGCGCGGGGCTCCGGCGGCGGCGGCGATCGCACCGGCGACGCAGGAGAAGGCCGCCGCCCCGCAGAGTTCCGCCAGCGGCGAGCGACCGTCGCGCCGGAGGTCGAGCACGAGAAACAGCCCGCCCAGCAGCGCCGGCGCGAGCAGCCACGCCAGGCAGGCGGTCCCGCCGGAGGCGATCGCGCCCGCCAGTCCGGCGGCGGCGACCGCGGCCAACATTCCGAGGAGCACCTTCGCGAGCCCGCGATTGTCGCCGACGGCCAGGACGAGCTTCAGCGGACGGCGCGCGAGGAAGGCCGCCACGGTGGCGAGTCCGAGCAGGGAGCCCGCCACTGACGGCACTGCCAGTACTCCCAGCGCGACCGGCTCGAGCGCGAGGGACCAGCCCCCGTGTTCCCGCGGAAGCAAAACTCGCACCCACTCTGCCCGCGGTCGAAGTGCGGCCGGCGGTTCCATCGTGCTGGTCATGCCGCACTATCGACGATCCGTACGCGCGCCGCCTTGATCCGGGTCAAACGATGGCCGCTTTTCGATGCGCCGCCGGCAGCCGGGCGCAGCCGGGCGGTTTGTGCGGTGTCCGTCCGGGACGAGGAGTCGATTTGATCGGAGCTTGATTCGCGTCAAGGCCGCGGCGTCCGCCATGGGCTATCGTCGCCTCATGAGTCAAACGGCATTGATTGAGTCCGGCGCCGCGGAAGCGGTTCAGCTCCGCGACCCGGCGGCGGCGCCCGCGAGCATCGTGAGCCGGACGCTGCTCCAGACGCCGGAAGCCCGGGTCACCCTGTTCAGTTTCGCCGCGGGGCAGGAGCTGACGACGCACACGAACCGGCGCCGGGCACTGATCCAGGTTCTCGCCGGCACGGGCGAGTTCTTTTTCAACGACGCGTGGCACCTGCTCGAGCCCGGCTCGTGGCTGCACCTGCCGCCGGACCATCCGCACGCCGTGCGGGCGACCGAAGCTTTCACCATGCTGCTCACCCTGTGCGCCGCACCCGCCTCCTCCCCTTCCCAACCATGAATGCCTCCGCCCTCCCTGCCAACGATCCCGCATGCCTCGACGTGCGCGAGATTTCCTGTCGCGAAAAGCACCCGCTGATTTTCCGCCGGTGGACCGACCTCGCGGTCGGCACCCATTTCG
Organism: uncultured Verrucomicrobiae bacterium; assembly: GCA_963705935.1. Taxonomy (GTDB): domain Bacteria; phylum Verrucomicrobiota; class Verrucomicrobiia; order Opitutales; family Opitutaceae; genus Opitutus. The sequence goes on from OY970130.1 coordinate 4,265,001, forward strand.
TCCTCGTGAACGACCACGATCCGGTGCCGCTTTATTATCAGTTCGCCGCGCAATTTCCGAACGCGTTCACCTGGGAGTACCTCGTCGCCGGGCCGGACGAGTTCCAGGTGAAGATCACGCGGACCGCCGCCACGCCCGACACCCTGGCGCCGCGGCCTCCGGTCGGAGGATGTCACTCTGGCCCGCAATCGACGTCGGGCCCCGCCAGCGAGGGCGGATGCGCCGGCGCCGCGATGGACCTGCGCGGACTCGAGCCGCCCGAGCCGATGCTGCGGATCCTTGCGGCGGTGGAAACGCTGGCCCCGGGCGCCCAGCTGCAGGCGCTCACGGATCGAAAGCCGGTTCATCTGCTGGCGGAGCTGGATCGCCGCGGAATCACCTACACCTCCCACGAGCAGGCCGATGCCAGCTGGGTCAACACCTTCGGCCGGCCATAACGTGGCGCGCAGCGCGAGTCCCCTCGCCGCCGGTGCCACGATTCCGCTGGCGTTCATCGCGTCCGGCATCGTGGCGGCGGTCGCCGGCACGTCATGGCTGGCGGCCGATCCGGATCTCCTGACGCTCCCGCATCTTCATCCGGAGGTCGTGGCCTTTGCGCACCTCTGGTTGCTCGGGGCGCTGCTCACGATCTGCTTCGGGGCGGTCTACCAGTTGCTGCCGGTGCTGGCGAACACGGCGTTCACCGGCGCGAAGCTCGCCTGGTCGCATCTGGCGGTGCACGCGGCGGGCGTGCTGTTGATGGTCGATTCGTTTCAGCGCGGCGACTTGGGTCGGGTCGCGCTCGGCGGAGCACTGGTCACCACCGGCGCCATTCTTTTCGGGCTCAATGTGCTCCGGGTGCTGCGCACCGCGCCGCGACGGGACTCCGTGCTGGCCGCCTTCGGCTGCGCCGCGGGTTGGCTGCTGCTCACCGCGCTCGCGGGCCTGCTGCTGGCGCTCGATCTCCGATTCGGCTGGTGGCCGATGGACGTGCTGGCGGTGCTGCGGGCGCATGCGCACCTCGGCGTCGTCGGTTTCTTTCTCACGCTGCTGCAGGGGGCGCTGTTCCGATTGGTGCCGATGTTCACGCTCACCGATCCGCCGGATCTGCGGCGGGTCGGGCGGATCCTGTTCCTTTCGCAGGCCGGGCTGCTGGTTCTCGTGCCAGGGCTGGCCTGGAGCATCCAGACGGCGGAGGCCGCCGGTGCGCTGCTGCTCCTGGTTTCGTTTTCGATCACGGCATTCGAATTGCGCCGGCTGCTCGCCACGCGCCGCAAGCGCACGCTCGAGCCGGCGCTGAAGGGTTTCCTGCTTGGCCTCGCGCTGCTGGGGCTCGCCGCCCTCGCGGGGGCCGCGCTGGTCTTCGCCGGCGGTGAAGGCAACCGCGTGATGGCCTACGGATTTCTAGCGATCTGCGGCGGCCTGCTGGCGACGATCGAAGGCATGCTCGGGAAGATCATCCCGTTTCTGGTGTGGATGCGCGTGTACGGTCCCCGCGTCGGCCGGCAGCCGGTGCCCCAGGCGGCGTCACTCGGTTCCGTCCGCTGCGAACGCGCGTGGCTCGTGCTCCATGGCGGCGCCACCCTGCTGCTCGCGCTGGGGGTGATGCTGGCGGAACCCGCGGTGCTGGTCGTGGGGGCGATCACGTTTGCCTCCGGCCAGGCCATGCTGCTGCTCGGCTTCGGCCGCGCCGTCCGACATCTCAGGCCGTCCGGTCGTGGCCGGGCCGCCTCGACTCTCGGCGTCGCGAAAGGAATCGCATGAACCCCTCCATCAACGCCGTCGCGATCCAGCAGTTGCTCGAAACGATCCCGGATCCGGAATTCGGGCTGAGTATCGTCGACCTCGGGCTCGTTTACGACGTGCGCGTGGAGGGAAACAACGTGGGTGTGACGATGACGCTCACTTCGGAGGGCTGTCCGGCCGGCGGGATGATCGTCGATGGCGTGCATGCCGCGATCCGCGCCGTTCCGGGTGTCGGCGCGGTCGACGTCGAGGTCGTGTGGGAGCCGCGGTGGACGCCGGACCGGCTGACGCCGCGCGCCCGCGAGCATCTCGGCTGGTGAAAGAAAGGATCGTCGCCGGTCCGATGCCGCCCGGCTTGCCGAACGGGGCTGAAGCGCCACGGACGCCGTTGGCCGAAGCCGCTAGAGCTTCATCATCTGCAGCGCGCGCGTCACCTGCTCGTTCAGTGCGGGCAGGTATTCGAGCACGTCGTCGCGCGTCAGCCGGATCGAGCCGAAGACATCGTCCATCTCCGTGGTTTCCTCGACGGGCGTGCCGGTGCAGACGGTGCTGCGCAGGAAGCGGGCGCCGTAAAGAACGGCGGACATCCGGTCGTGCGGCTCATCGGCCTCGAGCGGCTCGTACTGATGGCGCACGGGCTCGATGTTTTCCGGCGAGAACGCCCAGCGCTCGAGCATGCACGCGCCGACGTCGGCCTGCGTGAAGCCGAACAGGGCCGTCTCCGCCCCGCTTTGGTCCGCGGGAAATCCCTCGTCGGGGAGGGTCTTCACCGGATCGCCGGTGGGCCCGATCAGACATTTGTTGATCGGCAGCCGGCCGATGCCGTGCAGCAGCCCGCTCATGTACGCCACGGCAGTGTCCTCGCCGAGCCGCTCGGCGAGCGCCTCCGCGGCGAACGCGCACGCCACCGATTCCCGCCACATGTCGACCGCCTGCCGGCCATAGGCCACGAGCGGCTGCGCGACGATCGCGCCGGACGCGGCCACCGCGACGACGTGATACACCTCGCGAAAACCGACGCGGTTGACCGCTGCCTCGATCGTGCGGCAACCGCCGCCGCGGCCGAACCAGGCGCTGTTGCTGATTTGGATGACGCGGGTCGTCATCGCCGGATCGAGCCGGATCAGCCCGGCGATGTCGTCGAGCCCGGAGTTCGTGTCGGAAAGCAGACGCTGGAGCCGGGCCAGAACCTGCGCCATCGGCGGCAGCTGGCCCATCGCGGCAACCAGCCGCTGGGGAGTCGAATAGTTGGAGGAGTTTTCTGGAAAAAACACGGGGTTGTCCGGGATTTACGGGCGCGGGAGGGCAGAAGGCAAAAATATTCCCCCGCGATGAGCGAAAAGACGCCGACCCTTTGCAGTCGCACCGGCGGCGCGCGGCGGCTCACTCCTCCGGCAGCGGCCGGTCTTTGGTTTCGGGCAGGAACGGCACCACCACCAGCCCGAGCAGCAGCACGAAACTGACCCAGATTCCCGCGGTCCGGAATCCCTCGACGTCACCGCCGAGCCGACGCGTGATCTGGCCGATGGTGAACGGCGCGGAGGCGGCGGCGAGCCGGCCGAAGTTGTAGCAGAAGCTCGTGCCGGTGCTCCGCAGGCTGGTGGGAAAAAGCTCCGGCAGATAAATGGCGTACACCGCGAAAACCGACAGCTGGCCGAAGCCCATCAGCGGAAGCATCCAGTACATCTGCGGCAGGGTGCGGAGATACCGGAACACCAGCACGGTCGAGGCGAACGAGGCCAGGAGGGCGAGCACGAACGCCAGCCGCCGGCCCTTCGCCTGCGCCACCCAGGACAGCGTCATCATCCCGCAGAAGCCCCCCACGTTTTGCAGCAGCAGCCCGAGCGAACTCCAGTACGCCTTCTCGCTCTCCATCCGGTCGGGCGAAAGCCCGGCATGCGCGAGGTGCGCCTCGAGCACGGAGCGCACGATCCGCGGATGAAAATTGCCGATGCCCCACAGTCCGATGATGCCGGCGCTGCACATCACCAGCCCGAGCCACGCGTGCTTCCGCCACGTCGGGTGACGCAGCAGGCTGCGGTACGAGCCGAACTTCACGCCGCGTGCCGCGCCCTCGGCCCTCGCCCGCACCCATCTGGCCGGTTCCGGCAGCCGGCCGAGGATGAACACGCAGAGAAACGCCGGCACCGCGCCCACGAGGAAGATCGCCTGCCACGCGGCGAGCCGGAACGGCAGCGCGTGCCGCAGCGCGAGCGCGCCAATGCCCATCCCGATCAGACCGGCGAGCACGTTGCCCCACGTCGAGAGCGACTGCAGCAGCCCGAGCGCCGGCGCCCGCGCGTGGTCGGGAACGGAGTCCGCCACCAGCGCCACCGACAGTCCGAACACGCCGCCGATGCCGAGGCCGGTGGCAAACCGGTACGCGCAGAAATCGAAATAGCTCGTGGAAAACGCGCTCAGCCCGGTGCACAGCGAGTACAGCAGCACGGTCAGCGTCAGGATCCTCGCCCGGCCGAAGCGGTCGCCAAGCGATCCGAAAATCAGTCCTCCCACCGCCCAGCCGAGGAGGAAGACCGACGTGGTGTAGGGTCCGAATTCGGTGGCCTTCGCCTTGTCCGCGAGCAGGCCATTCATCGCGCCGTCGCGCGCCAGGTTGAAGAACTGCGAGTCGAGGCAGTCGAACAGCCAGGCCAGCGAGGCGATGGTGAAGACGTGCCAGTGCCCGCGGTCGAGCGTCCGCCACCATGCGCCCGCCGGCTGCCGTTCCGTGCTCACAGGCTCACGGGCCGGTGGTGCGCGGCCGACTCGTAGATCGCGCGGATGATCGCGACCGCCGGTCGCGCCGCCGCGCCATCGAGCGCCAGCGGACGGCCCTCCCGGATCGCGTCGATCAGGTCCTGGATCTGGCGGCGATGGCCCTCGTCGCCGATGGCATTCGGCGCCGCCGCGCCCGAGCGGATCGGATTCTCCGCCGCGGCGGCGAGGATCGCCGCGTCCCCGGGCTGCGCCTCCCGGAACTGCCAGCGGACGGGCCGGTCGTCCTCGAGCCGCACCGAGCCGTGCTCGCCGCAGATCTCCAGGCACTGCGCCCACCCCGGATAGGCCGCCGTGGTCGCCTCGATCGTGCCCAGCGCGCCGTCCCGAAACCGCAGCGCGGCCACCGCCGTATCCTCACCCTCGATGCCGGTGTGCACCCGGCGCGTCGTCGTGGCGAACACCTCCGCCGCCGGTCCGGCGAACCACTGCAGGAGATCGATCGCGTGGATCGCCTGGTTCATCAGCACGCCACCGCCGTCCAGATCCATCCGGCCGTGCCACCCGCCGCGGTAGTATTCCGCGGTCCGCAGCCACTTCACCGCGGCGCTGGCGAGAGCGATCCGGCCGAAACGGCCGCCCTCGATCGCCGCCTTCAGGGCCTGGGCGCCCGCTCCGAAACGGCTCTGGAAGATCGGCGCCAGCCTGACGCCGGCGGCAGCGGCGGCGGCGAGGATCGCGTCCACCCGCTCCAGCGTCACCTCGATCGGTTTTTCGACCACCAGATGCCGGCGGGCCCGGGCGACCGCCAGCGCCGGCTCGAGGTGCGCGCCGTTCGGCGTCGTGATGCAGACGACATCCACGTCGTCGCGGGCGAGCAGCGCCTCGAGCTGGTCGGTCGCATACGGGGCGCCGTGTTTTTCCGCAAAGCTCCGCGCTTTTTCGAGCGAGCGGCTGACGACGCCGACGAGCCTGCCCCCGCGGGAGCCGCGGATGGCCCGTACGTGGTACTCGGCGATCATGCCGAGGCCGACGATGCCGAAGCCGAGGGGTGCGGGCGCCGCAGTCATGCCGCCGGATTACCGAGGGAACACCCGCCGGATGCAAGCAACGACACCGTCCTTGGTGGCATTCAGGCCCATCGGCAGCCGCGCGACCGGCGGCGCGGCTGGATACGGGGGAACCGGCGGCGGACTGGCCGGACTAGCACGCGGGCCCCGAAGGGCACCACGTTGCCGGCACGTGTTGAATCGCCGGTGCCCCGTTGCCATGAAAACCCCGTACGAATCTGTTTTTTCCCCGCGCCTCCGGCGGTTCCGGTGCGGCGCCGCCCTGCTCCCGGGCGTGCTCGCTCTCGCACTGTGGTCCGGGTGCACCGCGTATGTGGGAGCGCCGGAGGCTGCGTCGTATGACCAGCCCGCCCCCGCAATCGTCAGTGCCAGCGACGCCCTGCCGGCCGACGTGGGTGTGACGATCTCGAGCGCGTCCGATTTTTACGAACCGCTCAGCCCGTACGGAGACTGGCTGACGGTCGGAAGCTACGGGCGCTGCTGGCGACCGCGTGGCGTGGCGGCGGGCTGGCGACCGTACACGAATGGCCATTGGGAGTGGACCGACGAGGGTTGGTACTGGGCCAGCGATGATCCTTGGGGTTGGGCCACGTGCCATTATGGGCGGTGGGACGAGGATGATGACGGCCGGTGGTTCTGGGTGCCGCGCACCGAGTGGGCGCCGGCCTGGGTCGTCTGGCGCGAAGGGGACGGATACGTCGGCTGGGCGCCGGATCCACCGCGGGGCGGTGGCGCGAGGGTGAATGTGGAGGTGCGTCCGCGGAACTTCGTCTTCATCGACGAGCGCCATTTCGAGGACCCGATCCGGCCCGACCGCCTGATCGTGAACAACACGACCATCCTCAACCGCACCGTCAACATCACGAATACGCGTGTCGTGAATCGGACCGTGTTCAACCAGGGACCCCGCCCCGAGGCCATCGAGCAGCGGAGCGGGCGTCGGATCACCGCGGTGCCGGTGCGACAGGTGCGGGCGCGCGAGGAGCAAAAGATCGCGCCGGAGCTCCGGCGCTCGCCGGCCCGTTCGCCCGTCGCCGCCCGTCCCGCCTCGGTGCCGCAGCCGACGCGACCGACCGTGGCGACGCCTGCGGCGACGAATCCGGCGTCCCGTTACGCGACCCGGCCGTCCACCGCCCGGCCGGCCGAATCGCGCCCGCGGGAACCCCGGGCGGTTCCGGTGCCGCCGCGCTCGCCGGCCACCACGCCGACCACGCCCCATTACGCCACCAACCCGGCCACGAGTCGGCCGGCGGAGACCCGCACGCCGCAGGTCATCGAATCGCCCCGACCGGCCCCGCCCCAGCCCCACGCCGGCACTTCGACAACCCCCGGGGCCAACGAGCCGAGGGCACGCGAGGCGCGGCCCGTCGAGTCGACGCTGCACTCTGCGGTGCCGTCAGCCACGTCGCGACCGGCCGAACCACGGCAGCGCGCAGATCGCGTCACTGGGCAGCCAAAACCGGCGCCCGCGGTCACGGCTCCGCGAGTCCAACCGGAGACCCGGCGGCCCGAGGCCGGGCCGCCGCGGAACGTTCCTGCGGCGAACTCCCGCCCGGCGGTCCGGTCCGAATCCTCCAAGGCTCCCGCCACGGCTCCGGCACGGCGCGTTCCGCCGCCGGAACAGCACGGCAAGCCCGGGCAGAAGACGGAGGAGGAGCCTCCGGATCAGAAAAAGCGGGACGAAGAACACTAGAGCACATTAAATCGCCCGTGGCCGACGGAGGGAAGGCGCGCGCCGGCCACCCTGGCATCCCGACCACGAGCGGGATCAAATCGGGGAATCCTTGATCCCTGCCTCCGAGGGATTCGCCGCTTCGGCGCTGGCCTGCCGCGGCAGAGCGCCTGAACTGGACGCTCGCTGCGCGAGTTCGGGGGCTGCCGCAGCGCCCGGGCAGACGCCAACGCTCGCTCCATGTGGCGCATCCTCCTGTCGAGATCTTCCGCCGATGCCTCGCATCGGACGGCTCCGGAGCCGTCCGGTGATCGGATGGCGAATCTGGATACGTCGCTCGCCGCCGGTGGGCTTGTGTGGCCCGGCGTGGCCGAGCGGCCGGCAAACGCGGCGGTGGGCCCGGAGGCGACGGCCCCCGTCGCGCCGCCGCGACCGGCCTGGCGCGACCCGACGGCCGGCCGGGTGGCTTCGATCGATGCACTGCGCGGGTTGGTGGTCACGTTGATGATCTTCGTCAACGACATCGCGGACGTGGACGTCGCGCCGCACTGGCTGAGGCATGCGAGTCCGCAGGCCGACGCGATGACGCTGCCGGACATCGTCTTTCCGGCGTTTCTTTTTCTGGCGGGCATGTCGGTTCCCCTGGCGTTCGAGCGGGCGCGGGCCGCGGGCGCGACCGGGTTCCAGCTGCTCCGCAAGATCGCGGGCCGGACCGTGGGGCTGCTGGTGATGGGCGCGCTGCTGGTGTGTGTCGAGGAGTTCAACCCCGGGCCGCGCGGCGCTTGGGGAATGCTGGTCTTCTCGTGCCTGCTGCTCGCGTTCGTCGTCGTGCCGGAGGGACCGGGCCCCCGGCGTTCCGCCTGGCGCGGGGTGCGCGCGGCCGCCTGGGCCGGACTGATCGTGCTCGCCCTGGCGTACCGGACCCAGCCCACGGCCTCGGACCCGATTGCTCACCATCTGCTGTTCGGCCCGTGGTTTGGTGGCTCCGACCCGGAGTGGGTGCATTTGTCCTGGTGGGGAATTCCCGGGCTGATCGGCTGGGCGTACCTCGTCACGTCCGTCGGCTATCTCGCGCTCGGACGCAGGCGCGAATGGCTGGTCGGCGCCACGGGCCTCCTGCTGCTCGTGTACGTGGCGGCGTCCTCGGATTATCCGGCCCGCCTGGCCCAGCGCGAGTGGCTCGTCTGGACGCAGCCGGTGCTCGGGTGGGTCGAATCCGCGTTTGGCTTCATCAACGCGCTCGTCCCGGTCGGGGAGTGTCTGGGGTCGCTGGCGGCGGTGATGATGGCGGGCTGCTGTCTCGGTAGGATCCTCGTGCCGCGTTCCGATATCGCCGGCCGCGCGGAGCGGCTGCGCTGGGCCACCGTGTTCGCCGCCGGCCTGTTCGCCGCCGCGGTGTTGCTGGACCCGCTCTACGGGCTGAACAAACCGCACTCGACGCCCGCGTGGTGTCTGCTGTGTGCGGGCATCACGGCGACAGCGTGGATCTTCCTGCACGGCACGATGGATGGTCGCGAGCGCTGGCCACGGCTCTTTCAGCCGGCGGGGGCAAATCCGCTGCTGGCGTATCTGCTGCATCCGTTTCTTTATCTCGCCGCCGGATTCCTGAGCGTCCCGATCGACTTCTACCACAATCCCGACTGGCCGCTGGCCGTGAACGTCGCCGGCAGCGCGGCTATGGCGATGCTGGTCGTGCAGGCGACGGGAGCGCTGGGCCGGCTCGGCTTCCGACTCAGGGCCTGAGCCACCGGCGGGAGCGCTCAGCCTTCGTTCAGCGCGCGCAGGACGATCGAGGGGGTGAGGAGCTCGGGCAGGATCACCGGCTCGGCGCGTCCCGGAAACCAGATGAGGTTGAACGGCACCGCGCTGCGGTGATAGCGCGCGAGCTCGGCCGTGATCCGCGGGTCCTGGTTCGTCCAGTCCGCCCGGAGCGTGACGACCTTTTTTGCCGCCAGTTCGCGCAGCACGTCGGCCGAGTGGAACACGAGTTTCTTGTTTGCCTGGCAGGTCGCGCACCAGCGGGCGGTGAAATCGACGTACACGATCCGGTTTTCCGCGCGTAGTTTCGCCACCGCCTCCGGGCTCCACGGCTGCCACGTCACGCCGTCGGTCGACGCGCCGCCGGCGCCCCGGATCGCGCCGCCGTGTGGCCAGCCGAGCCACAGTCCGGCGCCGCCGGCGACGACCAGCGCGATCATCCCGAAGCCGGCGCGACCGCGGGAAGCGCCGGGCGCGTTCCAGCGGCCGTAGAACCAGACCCCGAGCGCGACGAGCACGAGGCCGAACAGCACGTTCTGGAGCCCCTCGTCGGTGACCTGGCCAGCCAGCACCCAGATCAGATAGCCGACCGTCGCGTAGAGCGGAAAAGCCATGAACTGCTTGAACGTCTCCATCCACGCCCCCGGCCGCGGCAGGATGCGAATGGCGGACGGGAACACCGACAGCAGCAGATACGGCGTCGAAAGACCGAGGGCAATTGCGGTGAAGATCGCGAAACCGGCCGCGGTCGAAAGCGCCAGCGCCGCGCCGAGCGCGGGCGCCAGGAACGGCGCGGAACACGGTGTGGCGACCACGGTGGCGAGCACGCCGGTGAAGAAGGATCCGGCGAACCCCGATTTCGTCTGCAGCTCACCGCCGACGGCAGTGGCCCGCAGCCCGAATTCGAAGACGCCGCTGAGGTTCAGCGCGAAGATCAGCATCAGCGCCGCCAGCGAGAAAACGAACGCCGCCGACTGGAGCTGGAAACCCCACCCGAGTTGCTGCCCTCCGGCCCGCAGAATCGCCAGCGCGCCGGCGAGCGCCCAGAACGAAAGCAGCACGCCCAGCGCGAACACCAATCCGTGCGCGATCACCCGGCCGCGCTCATGACCCGCCTGGTTGACGAAACCGAGAATCTTGATGCCGAGAACCGGAAACACGCAGGGCATCAGGTTGAGAATCAGCCCACCGAGGAAGGCGAGCACGAGCGTGCCGCCGATGCCGCGGGCTGCCGCGCCACCGGTTCCGGAACCCGGCGGCGTGGCGGTGGTGGCTGATAGATCCGCTCCGTGGCGCGAGGCCTCCGCCGCGGCCAGCGCGGCCGGCGGCGAGAACGGCACGTCCACTTTCAATCCGGGCATCGAACCGTCGGCGTTCCAACCGTTGTCCGCGGTCAGCACTCCGTCGAGACGGGCTTCGCCCCCCGCCGGCGCTTCGTCCGAAACCGGCAGCTCGAGCACGAACGCGCCGCCCGGAACCGGCTTTGCGGTTTGCGCCTGGTCGTAGGCGATCAACCCGTCCCGCGAGAAAAAATGCAGGTCCGCCGGCACGTGCGATGGCGAGCCGGCCGCCGGCTGGATCATCAGCGTGACGGACTTGTCCTTGCGGGCGGCGATCACCTTCCACGCCGGCAGCTCGCGCGGAAGCGCCGCGAGCGTGGCGGCGATCCGCGGCCCCCAAACCGGCTCCGGTGTCGGCGTCGCGGTCGCAACCGGAAGCGTGAGCGAGAGCTTTGCGCTGCCGGGCACGCATTCGTCGCTGCACATGAGCCAGTCGGCCTGGGCCGCCAGCACGACCCGTGAACCCGGCGCGAGCGCCGCCGGCGGCGTGATCCGGACGGGCAACAGGGTGTCGCCATCGTACCCGTTGCCGACGATCGTGCCGGTGTGGTCCCGCAGCACGGCCGGCGCGGGCCACTCGATCGGGCCGGCCTCGAAGCCGGGTGGCAGCGTCCATTTGAGGCTGGTCGGCAGCCCCGTCCCGGGATTGATCCAGTACGTGTGCCAGTGCGGCGCATGCACCAGTCGCAGCGCGACCACGAAGGGCCGCCCGGGCTGGATCGATGCGTCCGCCGCGACGAGCGACGCCTGGACGTGACCGTCGCCCGACGAAATCGCGGCCCGTGCGCCGACGCCGATCGCCGACGCAAGACACCACCCGGCGACCAGGCAGAACCGAAGCAGCTTCATGGGTCCGATGGGCATGAACACGGGGTAAGAACCAAATGCGGACGGGGAAATTCCGCCAGCTGCTCTGCGTAACAGCCTAGCGGGGTTGGCGCGAGAGGTGGGCCAGCATCAGGGTGAAGAAGCACAGCACGACGTTCTGCAGCGGAAGTTGGAGCGGGGTCGGAAAGGAATAGATGATACAAACCGCCGGCACCCACACGCCCAAATTCGAGATCAGCATCGGCAGCACCCGGCGACGGTACCAGCCTCCGGCGCGCAGGTCGGCGGCAATGGCGTGCCGGTCGAAGCGGGCTTCCACCCAGTCATACGCGAGCACCGTCACCGGGACGGCGAAGATCGGGCAGTAGATCAACTGGTCCAGGGTGGTCTTGGCCGCGATCGTGGCGACGTCGTGGCCGAGGCCGACGAACCGCGCGAGCAGCCGGTACAACAGATCGATTTCGAAGCCCTTGTAAGCCCAGAACGCCGTGATCGCGAGACCCTGCGGCCACGTGTAGCGGTGCCGCGTCTCGGCGCGTGAGCGCAGGTACAGAAACGGCAGCAGTCCGCCGAACAATCCCGTCGAGAGGATGGGAAACACCACCGTGGCGTGCGCGCGCCACGCGGTCAGCCGCGCCAGCACCGCCTGGGTGGGCGCGTGGTGATAGTAGGCCACCACCAGCGCCAGCGCGCCCGCCTGGAGCACCAGGCCCGGCGCGAGATTGACGCGGGCGCTGTGCAGACCGGCACGCCACGGGGCGGGGCGTTCGAGGGCGACGGAGGACATGAACGTTCCACGGTTGGCGCTGCCCCGGGGCGCGCAATCTGAAAAGGTCGCCAGGGCGCCGGGACGAACAGGCCATTCGGGACGCCGGAACCTGCGCAGAGGGCGACTTGGCGCCCGCTCCGCCGGACGGCGACGAAACCGCCACCGGCGCTTGTTTCGGGCCGTGCCGGCCGTGCAACCTGCCATAAGGACTTGCGCGCAAGCACGCTGCCCGCAGGTTTCAACCTGATGAAAACCCGGGAATTTGGCGCCGCCGGCCGCAGATTGAGCGAAGTCGGGCTGGGAACATGGCAAATTGGCGGCGGTTGGGGCGATGTCGCCGACGAGGTGGCGCTCGAGACCCTGCGCGCCGCGGTCGAATCCGGCATCACGCTGCTCGACACCGCGGACGTCTACGGCGATGGCCGGAGCGAGGCGCTGATCGGCCGGTTCCTGAAGGAAACCCGGGTGCCGCTTTACGTCGCGACCAAGCTCGGCCGGTCCGGCACGCCCGGCTGGCCCGGCAATTTCACGCGGGAGGCAATTCGCGCCCACACCGAGGCATCGCTTCGCCGGCTCGGCGTGGACGCGCTCGACCTCACCCAGCTGCACTGCATTCCGTACGACGTGCTGGCGAAGGGCGAGGTGTTCGAGCACCTCCGCGAGCTGAAGCAGGAGGGCAGGATCCGGGACTTCGGCGTGAGCGTCGAGTCGATGGAGGAAGCCCTGTTCTGCGTGCGCCAGCCGGGCGTCGCCTCGCTCCAGATCATCTTCAACCTGTTTCGGCAGAAGCCGGCGCAGGTCCTGTTCGCCGAGGCGAAGCGCCGCCGGGTCGCGTTGCTCGTGCGGCTGCCGCTCGCCAGCGGATTGCTCGCGGGCAAGATGAGCAAGGCGACGACCTTCGCGTCCAACGACCACCGGAACTTCAACCGCGACGGTCAGCTCTTCAACGTGGGGGAGACGTTCGCCGGACTGCCGTTCGAAAAAGGGGTGGAGCTGGCGGACGCGCTCAAGGCCTACGTGCCCGAAGGCATGACGCTGGCCGAAATGGCGCTGCGGTGGTGCCTGGATTTCGATGCGGTCAGCGCGATCATTCCCGGCGCCAGGAATCCGTCGCAGGCCCGGGCGAACGCGAAGGCATCGGACCTGCCGCCGCTGCCGCCGCTGCTGCGGGCCCGCCTCGCGGAATTCTACCAGGCGCAGGTCGCGTCGCACATTCGCGGACCGTACTGAAACAGCGGATGCAGGACGGCGGGATCCCGGCGGTGCGGCCGGCTACGGGCCCACCGGCGCCGGAGGCGCCGGGACCGGGGCCGTCGCCAGCACGGAGAACGTCACGGTCGTGCCCGCGCCCAGGGCGGAACTGATTTCCAATTCGCCTCCCAGCGAGCTGGTCAGCCGCTTCGCCAGCGGCAGCCCGAGACCGATCCCGCCGGTGCGCCGGCTGAGGCCGCCGTCGACCTGCGCGAACGGCATCGCGATCCACGCGAGCTGTTCTGCGCTCATCCCCGGGCCCGTGTCGCGAACCGCAAACAAAAGCCGGGTGGCATCGCCGGCCGCGGTGACGGTGACGCTCCCGCGCTCCGTGAATTTCACCGCATTGTCGAGCAGCGCGAGAACCACCTGTCGGATGACGGCGCCGGGGGCGTACACGGTCGCCGGCAGCGAGGGCGACGTCTCCGTGCTCAGGGCGAGGCCCTTGTGCGAGGCGCGAGCCCGGTAAACGGCGCAGCTGCCCGCGAGCAGCGCCGCCGGGCTGAACGGAGCAGGATCGAGGGCGAGCGTGCCGGCTTCCGCCTCGTTGAACGCCAGGATTTGCCCCAGCAGGTCGCTCAACCGGGCGGCGGAGGCCCGGGCGTCGGCGAGGCAGGACGCTGACTCCGCCGTGAGTTCCCCGTCGCGCAGCAGATCGAGCATCCCGAGCACGCCATTCATCGGGGTGAGGAGCTCGTGGGTGATGTTGGCGAGAAACTCGTTCTTCACCTGCACGGCGTGGCGCAGTTGGTCGGTGCGCAGCTTCACGTGCTCTTCCAGCGTGGCGAGCTGGAGCCGGGCGAGCCGGGACAGATTCCATTTTTCCGTCAGCGCCTGCGCGAGTTGCAGCACCTCGACCTTGTCGAACGGCTTCTTCAGCACCAGCCACCGGTCGCGCGCGGTCAGCGCGCTCTGGATCTCGCCCCAGCTCCGGTCGGAATAGGCGGTGCAGATCACGATCTGGATCTCCGGATCGATCTCCCAGAGCCGCCGGATCGTGGTCAGGCCATCCCATCCCGGCGGCATCCGCATGTCGACGAACGCGACTGCGTACGGCTGCCCGGCGCCGGTCGCGGCTGCCGCCTTTTCGCAGGCCTGCTCTCCCTGTGCCGCAACCTCCAGGTCAAACCGGTCCGACTCGGTCACGACCGGGTCGCCGGCCGGCCCGAACAGCGACGCCGCGGCCGCATCGAGTGGCCCGGAGGTGTTGCGCGGCATCAGGATGCGCCGGAAATCCCCGTGGATCGACGCGTTGTCGTCCACCAGCAGGATCCGGCGGTTCAGCGGCAGGGCCGAGTTCATCCAACGGCGACCGGTGCGCTCGGCAGGGTCAGCGTGAACGTCGCACCGAGCCCGGGGCCCGGGCTCGCGGCCACCAGGTCGCCACCCATCTCCCGGGCCGCGAGCACGCTGCTGTGCAGGCCGAACCCATGACCGCTCTTTTTCGTGGTGTACCCGTGCTGGAAGATCCGTGTCAGGTCGCCGGACGTGATTCCGGCGCCGTTGTCCTCGATCGAGAGAGCGACCCGGTCCGCGGTCGGCTGCGTCACGCGGATGCGGATCAACCGGTCTCCGGGCTTGCGCACCTGCAGCGCGTCCTTCGCGTTCTTGAGCACGTTGACGAGGATCTGCAGCACCTTGTGCCGGTCGGCCCGCACCTGCGCGACGGGGCCGAATGCACAGTCGACGAGGATGCCATGCCGGTCGTGCGCGTCCGCATTCAGCCGCAGCGCATCTTCACAGAGCTGCGCGGGGGCGAGCGTTTCGATCACGGCCTGGAGCTGGGCCGAGCCCTGCTGCGTCACGATGATTTCACGGATGTGCTCGAAATGGCGGACGAGGCCTTCGACATCCGCGATCAACTGGACGTTTTCCTCCGTCAGATGGCGGTCCAGCTTGGTCAGAAAGTCAGGCAGCTGCCGGCCGGTCGGATCCACCGTCAGGAACTCGCCGAGCCGGGACTTCTCACGCTCCAGCGCCTCGATCACGCGCCGGAGGTGGACGAGGCGGGTCGATTTCAACCGATCCTGCACGTCGTGTACGATGAGGTTCACGCTCGTGAGGACGTTGCCGACGTTGTGAAGCACGCCGGTGGCGACCTCGGCCATGCCGGCCTGTCGCGAGGCGAGCAGCAGCTGCGCATGCAGTTCCTCCAGCTCGCGTTCCGCCCGTTTGCGTACCGTCACATCCTCGACCGTGCCTTCCGCCGCAAGCTCATCGCCGACGGGCACCGTCTTGAGTCGCGCATTGATCACGACATCGAAGCTGGTGCCGTCGAAGTGATGCAGCGTGGTGTTGAAACCGCGGACCTCCTGGAGGTTTTCCAGCCGGTGCCACAAGCGCTGCCGCTCGGCCAGGGGGAAGATGACACCGTCCGCGAGCGAGATGGCGCGTGCATCGATGTGCGGCGGCAACCCGACGAGGCTGAGCAGGTGGGCGTTCGCGAAATTCACGCGTCCGCCAAGGGTCGTCTCGAATACTCCGATCGGCAGCCGGGAAATCAGCTCCCGGTGCTGCTGCTCGCTGCGCCGCAGGGCACTGGCGGTTTTCTCGCGTTCGGCAATTTCCGTTTCGAGGGCGCTGGTGCGCTCGCGAACCCGCTGCTCCAGTTCGGCCAGCAGGCGCTGGTTCTGATCCTGTGCGACGCATGCCTCGCGCATCTCCCGCCGGGCGGTGACGCAGGCCCATGCCAGCACCACGGTCAGAATGGCGATCCAGCCGGAGTATTCGACCATCCGCCACGCGACGTCTCCCTGGGCGGTGGAAAGCGCGGCCGGCCACAGCATCGCGGCGAGGAGCCGGTGCAGGATCGCCACCGCGGACGCGACCGGCAGAATGCGCCAGTCGCGATAGAGCGACAGCACGGCGAGCGAGCCCAGGACGTGGAAAGGCATTTCCGTCGGGCTGTCCGTCACCTGCGCCAGCAACACGGAAAAGCCGGACTGGGAAAGCGCCACCACGACCCGGGTGCGCCAGGCATGCGGTTGCGAGCGGATCAGCAGGATTGCCGGAACCGTGCAGAGTCCGCCGGCCAGGAGGCTCACCAGCACCGGGTGCGCGATCGTTCCGCCATCGCCCCAAATGGCGGCGGCCGTCACGCAAAGCCACTGCGCGAAGAGCAGCCAGGCGAACAGGCGGTTGGTCCGGTCGTAGACATTCCGCGCGCTTCGGTCGACGAGCGCGGCGAGCTGCGACGCAGCGGGATCAGGGCGCATCGTCGGGAGCAGATGGCCCGACGCGCCGGTTTCCGCCAGATGACTCATCGCAGGTTCGGCCGAGGACCGGCGCCGCGGACGGAAGCCGCGAGCGGTGCGGGCTCTGTCGTTTTCGCACGCACCGCGATGCAGCCGTGGGCGGCGGCAGCCAAGCAAGGCCACGCCGTCTGTCCGACAGCGAGGCCGCTCGCGGCAGGCGAGATCATTTTGCCGTTCTTCGGCACACTCGGGCAGAAGGTTAAGTGCAACCGGCGATGCAGCACCGGGAAAGCGCCGCGCCGGCGTCAACCGCCCGACCCGGCAGGACCGAAGAGTCGCTCCAAGGCCCGCCGGTCGCGTTTGGTCGGCCGGCCGGATCCCCGCTCGCGTGCCAGCCAGTGCTGGATCCGTTGCTCCCGCGCCTTCTCGAACTCGGCAGCCGGCGTCAGCTCAAGGCAGTATTCTGGCACAAGCGGCGCTCCCACGCGCGCCTTCGGCACCGCCACGACCTGGAGCGTTCGCGTCACCACCCCCTGGCGCACCTGGACCGTCTCGCCCGGACGCACGTCGCGGGCCGGTTTCGCCGGATGCCCCGCCACCTCGACCGCCCCCGCCCGGCACGCGTCCGTCGCCAGTCCGCGGGTCTTGAATACCCGCACGGTCCAGAGCCATTTGTCCAAACGGGCGCTGCAGTCCATCAAATCGGCGGTGCTTCCGGGGTCACAGACACGGTGCCGCGAAGCTGGAAGGAATTCACATTCGCGGCAAACCGTTTGATGCGCGCTCGGGCCGGCCTACTTGTGGAACTCGCGCTGCAGCCAGTCGGCGATCAGCCGCTTTTCGTAAACGCGCGAATCGGACGGATTCTGGTTGATGTTCATCGTGAAGGTCTGGTCCGTCAGGTGACGTTTGCCTTCCTTGATCACCCGGCCGTTCGCGTCGGTGAGGGTGAAGGTCAGATCGATCGTCGGCGGATAGATCTCCTTGATGATGCGAATATCCTGCGCGCGGGTACGCCACGGCTCGACCTCGCCGGCGAGGTCGACGTCAGTCACCGTCACGGTGAGCTTGTCGCCCTCCGGAACATAGGCCTGGGCCCGGCGAACGAGGTAATCCCGGATTTCGCCGAGGTTCACGTCGCGCCGGATGTCGGTGCCGCGCGGGCCGTCACTGGCGTCGGTGAACTGGTCGGGGTGCGAGAAGATGACCTGGGTGCGCGGCGGGGACTTGGTGTCGGCCGCGTGAACTGCGATGATGGTGGAGAGGGCCAGCAACGCGGTGAGTGCGTGGGGAATGATTTTCATGGTTTCGCCTGCGACGAAACGTAACACGAAAAGTTTCCGCGGCGAGCGCCGACGGTCCAATTTTCCCGCGGAACGAACCGGGCTCCACGATCCGGGATCGCGCCTGCGGGCGCACGGTGGATCCTCCCCACCGCGGCTGTTCCGAACCGCTGGTCGCCATTCCGTCCCGTGGGGCACATGATTCCCGCACGGCATTCCCGATCCTCCGGCCGAGCGCGGGGTCGGCCCACCGAACGCATGGATTTGGCGGTGATTCGAGGCTCTGCCCGCTTGCTTTTCGCCTTCCAGGACTAAGGTGCGGGACGCATGTTTCACAGCCTGCTGCCGCTCGTCACGCGCCGCCCCGCCGCCACGGGGCCGGAGATCGTGTTCGTCGAGGACGTGCGTCTGGTCCGTCGGTCGCGCACGCGCAACCGGCGCGCGGAGCGGCTGCTGCTCGTGTGCTGGATCCTAATTGCCGCCAAGTGCTGGCTGGTGACATGGCTGGTGCAGCGGTATCACATGAACTTCAGCGCGCTGTGGGTGACCGCGCCGACCGTGATCTTCGCGCTCGTTTGCACCGGGGTTTACTTCGGCCGCGATTGACGGACTGCCACTTCGGTGCCCGTGGCGCCGTCTGCACTGTTGCAGTCCCGCTGCCTGCAACGGAAACTCCGTTCATGCGTCATGTCCTCAGCGTGCTCTACTGCGAGGACGATCCATGCGACGCTGAATCCGTGCGCTCGCACCTGGCGGGCGCGGCACCGGAAATGGCGTTGGAAATGGCTCGCTCCGAGGCGGAGTTCGTGGCGGTGGCCCGTGCGCGGCGGCATGCGCTGCTGCTGATGCGGCATCGTCCGCCCGGGTTCGACGCGGTGCGGGCGCTGAAGGCGCTCCGGCTGGACCGGGTCGACGCGCCGTTCGTCGTTCTGGCGGACGGCAATCTGGCCGGCTTTGGCCCCTCGGCAATGCGGCTGGACGCGGACGGGCTGGTGGTCCGCCGTCCAGGCTGGCTCGATCGGCTCCCGGCGCGGCTGCGACTCGCAGTCGAGCGGCGCCGCCCGTCGCTGGTCGGACCGACTCCCCGGCTGCGTCCGCATCGCGCGCTGCTGCTGGAGCACCGGCCGGCCGACGCGGCCCGCCTGCTCGAGCACCTCGCCGAATCCATGCCCACCCTGACGGTCGAGGTCGTGCCGGATGCGGCGGCGGGATTGGAACGGCTGGCGGAGGCCTGTGACTTCGACCTGCTGCTGACGGTTCACCGGCCGCCGGAGGCCGATGCGATCGCGTTCGTGACCGGGGCGCGCGACCGCCGGTTCGAGCTTCCGGTCGTGTTCATCGGCCGCGCGGGCGACGACGACGCGGTGCTGGCGGCGTTCGAGCTCGGCGCGGCGGATTACATCCTGCAAAGCGACACCGCCGGACTGGAACTGCCGCTGCGGATCGAGCTGGCGATCAACCGGGTGGAGCTGGCGCAGGCCAACGAACAGGCCGCGGCGGAGCTGAAGCAGCGGCAGCGGACCCTTGGCGCGCTGCGGGAAAGCGAGAAGCAGCTGAACCTGGCCCTCGCCGCCGGCCGCATCGGGCTGTGGACCTGGCAGGTGGGCACGGGCCAGACGCAGTTTTCCAGCCACTGGAAGTCGCAACTCGGCTACGCCGACGACGAGATTCGCAATGACCCGGCCGAGTGGGAATCGCGCTGCCATCCCGACGACCTCGTCCGCCTCAAGACGCAGACGACCCGCTATCTCGCGGCTCCCTGGCCCGGCTACAGCGTCGAGTACCGCATGCGACACAAGGACGGGACCTGGCGCTCGTTCCTCCTGCACGCCGACCTGGAATTCGATGCCCAGGGTCGGCCATCGCGGATGATCGGTTCCCAGTTCGATGTCACGGCGCTGAAGGAGCATCAGGCGGAACTGAGCGGCGCCTCGGCGCGACTGCAGCAGCTTTCGCGGCGCCTGCTGGAGGTGCAGGAGACGGAACGCCGCCACCTCGCGCGGGAGCTGCACGACGAGATCGGGCAGGTGCTGACGGTGGCGAAGATGCAGCTCCAGTCCTCGGCGCAGGCGACCAGCGCGGCGGAGCTGCGCTTGCGCATCCAGGAACCCATCACCTTGCTCGACCAGCTGCTGGCCCAGGTGCGTTCGCTCTCGCTCGACCTCCGGCCGCCGCTGCTGGACGATCTGGGCCTGGTGCCCGCCCTCCACTGGCTGGTGCAGCAGCCGCAGGCGCGCGCGGCGACGCCACGCATTCAGCTGACGACCGCCGAAGGGCTCGGGCGGTTCGACCCGACGACCGAGACCGCGTGTTTTCGCATCGCGCAGGAGGCGCTGACGAACGCGTTGCGCCACGCCGGGGCGCGAACGATCGCGATCTCGCTCGCCGCCGCCGACGGGAAACTGCGACTGACCGTGGCCGACGACGGCGTCGGCTTCGACGCGGCGGCGGCGCGAACGCGGGCCGAGGCGGGCGCCAGTCTGGGCCTGTTGGGCATGCACGAACGGGCGTTGCTGGCCGGCGGCGCGCTGACCCTGTTGTCGGCGCCGGGACGGGGCACGGAAGTCGAGCTGGTTTTTCCGCTGTCCAACCCCGGGGAAACCCATTGATTGAACGCCGTCTGAATCCGTGAGCGCACCGCTTTCCATCATCCTGGCCGACGACCATGCGCTCGTGCGCGCCGGCATCCGCACGCTCCTGGAAAAGCTGCCGGGCGTGAACATCCTGGCCGAGGCCGGAGACGGCCGGGAAACCATCGCGCTCGTGCACGCCCGCCATCCGGACCTGGTGATCATGGACATCAGCATGCCGGGGATGAACGGATTCGACGCCACGGCGCGCATCGTGCGGGAGGAGCCGGCGACGAAGGTGCTGATCCTCTCGATGCACACGGCGGAGGATTACGTCCTGCAGGCCCTGCGCGCCGGCGCGACGGGGTACCTGTTGAAGGATGCCGCCACGGCCGAGCTGGAACTCGCGCTCAATGCCGTCCAGCGCGGCCAGACGTACCTCAGCCCGACGATTTCGACCGAGGTGCTCGCGCGCCATCGCCAGCAGGCGCAGACCCCGCGCGCCGAGACGACCAAGAGCCTCACACCGCGAATGCGCGAAATCGTGCAGCTCATCGCGGAAGGCCGGAGCACGAAGGAAATCGCGTTCCTGCTCAATCTCAGCGTCAAGACCGTGGAGACGCATCGGATGCACCTGATGGCGCGGCTGAACCTGCACGACGTCGCGGGGGTCGTCCGCTACGCCCTGCGCACGGGCCTGATTTCGGCGGAACGCTGAACCGGCGCCCCCCGCGGCGCGCTGTCACCCCAAAACTTCTCCCGCCATGCCTGCCGTTCCCGGACTCCGAAGCTGCTACGCCCGTGTCGGCCGTCTCGTCTATTTCGGACGGATGCTCGACAAGATTCGTCTCCACGCCGCGGGAAAACTCCCCCCGGACTACCACGCCAATCTCGGCGCCGGCCTGGACGGCCGCACCTGCCGTTTCCTGCGGCTCGAGTACCCGCGTCTCGTCGAGCGCGTGTTGCGGCCGGGCGGCAGCGACGAGGAGATCCTGGCCTGGTGCCACGAGACCGGCGGCGCGCGGACGGACGAGGAGTGCGAGGTCTGGTGCCGGTTCATGACCAAGCTCGGTTGGCGCGACGACCGGAGCGAGGTGCTGAAGCGGCGGATCGTCGAATACGGGCTCGCGGACCGGCACCTGCCCATCGAAACGTTTTTCGACCTGAACGACTGCGACGAGGGGCGGAATCCCATGGCGGAGCAGGCGTGGCTGCAGTAGTGCGGGGCGCGCAATGGTCATTCTGTTGATGGGCGTCGCCGGCAGTGGCAAAACCACCGTGGGCCGGCTGCTGGCCTCGGAGCTCGGCTGGGGCTTCGCCGACGGCGACGACTATCATCCGCCCGCGAACATCGCCAAGATGAGCCGGGGTGAGCCGCTGGACGACGAGGACCGGCGCCCCTGGCTTGCGGCGCTGCGGCGTCACATCGACGATTGCCTGGCGCGGGGGGAGAACGCCGTCGTCGCGTGTTCGGCGTTGAAGAAGAGCTACCGCGCGGCGCTGATCGGCGACCGCCGCCGCGTTCGCCTCGTCCACCTGTCGGCGTCGCCGGCGCTGATCAAGGCCAGGCTGGCGCAACGACAGGGGCATTACATGCGGGTCGGGATGGCCGACAGCCAGTTCGCCACGCTCGAGCCGCCGGCCGACGCGCTCGAGGTGGACGCCTCCCAAACACCGGCGGAAATCGGGTCGGCGATCCGAGCCGGGCTCGGGCTGCGAAAATCATGAAACCCGGCGAAGTGGAGAAACGCTTCCGGCTGCTGGCGAGCGTCGTCAGCGTGCTTCTGCTCGCGGCCATCGCGGCCGCCGGCTGGTTCTACCGGGATCTGCGGAAGAGCCTGCCGCAGCTGGACGGCACACGCACGCTCCCCGGGCTCGCGGCGCCGGTGACGGTCACGCGCGACGCCCGCGGCGTCCCGTCCATTCGCGGCCGGAGCCGGGCGGACGTGACGCGAGCCCTCGGGTTTCTTCACGCCCAGGACCGGTTCTTCCAGATGGACCTGCTGCGGCGCCGCGCCGCCGGCGAACTGGCGGCGCTGTTCGGCAAGGACGCGCTGCCGCTCGATCGGCACACGCGGCCGCACCATTTCCGGGCGCTCGCGCAGCAGGTCGTCGCGACCCTGCCCGCCACCGACCGCGCCTTGCTGGATGCCTATGCGGCGGGCGTGAACGCCGGAATCTCCGCGCTCGGGTGCAAGCCATTTGAATACGTGGTGACGCGCACCTCGCCGGCGCCGTGGCTGCCCGAGGACAGCGTGCTGGTCGCGTACGCCATGACGCTCGAACTGCAGGACGACACCGACCGCTACGAACACTCGCTCGAAACCCTGCGCAACCAGCTCGGCAACGCGGGTCTCGCGTTCTACGCCCCGCTGCTGACCCCGGGCGATGCGGCCCTCGACGGCAGCTCCGCCCCGCTGCCGCCGGTGCCCGGACCGGACATTCTCGACCTCCGCAGCCCGGCGGCGGCACCAGGCGTGTCCGCGGCGAATCCGGTCCGCACGGTGACGCCGGACACCCGCGCGGAGGAACCGGAGATGCTGCCCGGCAGCAACAGCTTCGCCGTGACGGGCGCGCACACCGCGAATCATTCGGCCCTGCTGGCGAACGATCCGCACCTGCACCTGGCGGTGCCGAACATCTGGTACCGCGTCCTGCTCGAGTGGCCCGAAGGCACTGCCGGCGCGGTCCCGCGGCGCGTCGTCGGCGTCACCATCCCCGGTTTGCCGCTCGTGGTGCTCGGGAGCAACGGCCATGTCGCGTGGGGGCTGACCGACGCCTACGCGGACACGAGCGACCTCGTGGCCGTCGAGGTGAGTCCGGGGCTGCCGGACTTTTATCAGCTGCCCGGCAGCGACCAGTTCCGCGAGATCGAGACGCGGCGCGACACGATCGAGGTGAAAGGTGGCCGTCCCGAGAGCGTGGAGACGCGGTGGACGTATTGGGGCCCGGTGGTCGGAACGGACTGGCGCGGCCGTCCGCTGGCGGACCACTGGGTGGCGTACGATCCGGCCGCCACGAACCTGAATTTTCGCCATCTCGAAACGGCGCAAAACGTCACCGAGGCGGTGCGGATCGCGCACGACTCCGGCATTCCGGCGCACAATTTTCTCGTCGCAGATTCCGCCGGCGCGATCGCGTGGACCATCGCGGGCCGGTTTCCCCGCCGGGTGGGGTTCGACGGCCGGTTGCCCGTCACCTGGTCGTACGGCGACCGCCGGTGGGATGGCTACGTCACGGGAGCGGATATTCCCACGATCTTTCTGCGGCCGGGTGCGCCGGCGGTGTCGCCGGCGCCGCTGCTTCCGGTCGTGCAGGAGGGACGGCTGTGGACGGCGAACAACCGGCTGCTCGGCGGCGAGGCGCTGGCACGCATCGGTGACGGCGGCTACGCCTCCCCTCCCCGCGCGGCGCAGATCCGTGACCGGCTGGCGAAGCTCGCGACGGCGTCGCCCCAGGATTTCCTGGCGATCCAGCTCGACGACCGCGCCGTGTTCCTGGAGCGCTGGCAGCGGCTTGCGCTCGCCGTCCTGACGCCGGACGCGATTGGAGGGAAGCCGTCCCGCCGCGAGTTTCGCGACCTCGTCGCGCGCTGGGAGGGATGCGCCTGCACGGATTCGGTCAGCTACCGGCTGGTGCGCGAATTCCGCCACCGTGCGGCCGATCTCGTGCTCGGAGCGATTTTCGCGGGCTGTGCCGCCGTGAACCCGGATTTCGACTGGCACCGGTTCGACTACGAGCCGGCGCTGTGGACGCTGCTGGAGCAGCGGCCGGCGCATCTGCTGCCTCCACGATTTGCTTCACGGGACGAGCTGCTTCTGGCGGCGGTCGACGCAGTGGTGTCGGATCTGCACGACCGGGGCATCACCCTGCCGCGGGCGACCTGGGGCGACGCCAATCGGGCATCGATTGTGCACCCGATCGGTCGGGCCCTGCCGGGCGTGCTCGGCCGCTGGCTGAACCTGCCGCCGGATCCGCTCCCTGGTGATGCGAACATGCCGCGCATCCAGGCGCCGTCGTTCGGCGCCAGCATGCGGCTGGTGGTTTCTCCGGGCCACGAAAACGAGGGCGTGTTCGAGATGCCGGGAGGCCAGAGCGGGCATCCGCTGTCGCCGTTCTACCGCGCCGGTCACGAGGACTGGGTTCACGGCAAACCGGTGCCCCTCCTTCCGGGCGCGACGACCCACACGCTCACGCTCCGGCCCTGAGCAGGCGCGGGAAAGCGCGCGGGCGCCGGCGGCTTGTGTTGGCGGCGGCGGCCGGGCAGAAGGAACGCGCCGCGTCCTCCCGCCACCTACCCGGATCCACCGCACCATGCTCCACGTTCTCGATCATCCGCTCGCGTCGCATGTGATCACGCACCTGCGCGACCGCACCACCAAGCCGGCGACGTTTCGCACCCTGTGCTACCAGATCACCCTGCTGCTCGCGATCGAGGCGACGCGCGGTTTCACCACCGAACCCAAGACGATCGACACGCCGCTCGAGCGGATGACCGGCGCGGTGCTCGATCACCAGTCGCTGATCGTCGTTCCGATCCTGCGCGCCGGCCTCGGGATGGTGCAGCCGTTTCTCGACCTTTTCCCGGATGTGAGTGTCGGCTACATCGGACTGGAACGGGACCACGCCACCGCGGTGGCGCGCAGCTACTACTGCAAGCTGCCCCCGCTGACGGCGACCAGCCGCGTGCTGCTGACGGATCCGATGCTCGCCACGGGCGGCTCGGCCGTGCAGGCGATCGACGCGCTGCGCCGGCAGGGCGCGCGGGACGTCACGCTTGTCAGCATCGTGAGCGCCCCGGAAGGCGTCGCCGCCGTGAATGGAAGTTTCGCGGATGTGGAAATCTTCACCGCGGTGCTCGACCGCGAACTGAACGCGAAAAAGTACATCCTGCCCGGGCTGGGCGATTTCGGCGACCGGCTTTACGGGACCTGAGCGGCTCGTCACGCATGCGGGACCTGTCGGTTCGCGGACTGGCCGGCACCGCGCGGCTTGGGGCGCTCAGTGACGCGGCTTCCGGTGCCCGCGGGCGTGGATCACGTCGTAGGCGTGGGTGAGCGCGGCCTGGAGGGCTTCCGGCCGCAGCGGCTTCGCCAGGTATTCGTTCATGCCCGCGTGGCGCGCAATCTCGCGGTCGCCGGACCCGACGCCGGCGGTCAGCGCGATGATCCACGGATACACCGGATTCGGCTTGGCGGCGCGGATCCTGCGGCTCGCCTCGAAACCGTCGAGTTCCGGCATCTGGACATCCATCAACACCACGTCGAAATCCTCCTTCAGTGCGACCTCGACCGCCTCGATCCCGTTCGCGACCAGCGTCGCCTGATAGCCGAACCGCGCGAGCTGGTGGCGCGCCACGGTCTGGTTCACGGGATTGTCCTCGGCCATCAGGATCCGCAGCGGTTTCTGCGCCGCCGTCTGTTTGACGTCCGCGAACAGGGCCGATGGCGCCGGCGGCGGCTTGGGCTTCCCCGACAAGGCCTCCCGCAGCCGGACGCCGAGCTGATCGCGCTTGATCGGCTTGTGAATCGCGCCGCCGACGGCCGGGTCGACGAACTTTTCGCCGAGCGGGTGCAGCAAAAGCACGGGAAAACGCTTCGCCCGGGAGGCCAGCTGGCGGGCCAGGGCGAGCCCCGGTGTATCCGGCATCCGGTAGTCGACGAGGGCGGCGTCGAAATGGTCGCCCGCCGTGAGCCGCTCGGTGGCCTCGTCGGCGGACGCCACGCACACCGGCTTGCTCCCGTAATAGCGCAGGTGCCGCGCCATCACCTCGCGGCTGGTCGCGTTGTCGTCGACGACGAGGATGCGCCGGCCGGTCAGTTCGGAAGGCGCCGCGCGCGTGTCGATCTCGCCGTTCGCCACCCGCGCCTGGATGGTGAAGAGGAAGGCGGATCCCTGGCCGGCTGCGCTTTCGACCCACATCGTCCCGCCCATCAGCTCCGCGAGTTTCTTGCTGATCGCGAGTCCGAGTCCCGTGCCGCCGTACTGCCGCGTGGTCGACGAATCGACCTGGGAAAAGCTCTTGAACAGCCGGTGCTGCTTTTCCGCCGGGATCCCGATGCCGGTGTCGCGCACCCCCAGCCGCAGCGTGTACGCATCGCCCTCCTTCGCGTCCACGCGGATTTGCAGGACGATCTCGCCCGCCGCGGTGAATTTCACGGCGTTGCCGAGCAGGTTGACGAAGATCTGGCGCAGGCGCACCGGGTCGCCGATCACGCGGCGCGGCGCGTCGTCGGCCACGTCGCAGATGAGCTCGAGATTCTTGCCGAACGCCTTGCTGGCGAGCAGATCGGCGGCTTCCTCGGCACAGCCGCGCAGGTCGAAATCCACCTGCTCCAACTCGAGCCGGCCGGCCTCGATCTTCGAGTAATCGAGGGTGTCGTTGATCACGGCCAGCAGCGCCTCGCCCGACATCTTGATCGTGCGAAGGCATTCGCGCTGTTCGTCGTCGAGCGGAGTCGCCTCGAGGATGCCGGTCATGCCGATGACGCCGTTGAGCGGCGTCCGGATCTCATGGCTCATCATGGCGAGAAACGCGCTCTTCGCCTGGTTCGCGATCGCCGCTTCCATCGCGAGTTGCTGGGCGCGCTCGATCGCGTTCTCGAACTGCGTGTTCAGGTCCTGCATCGCGGCATTGGCGCGGCGCATCGTGTCCTCGTGCTCGCGCCGCTCGGTCACGTCGTCCTGCAGCAGCACGGCGCCGACCGGCTGGCCGCAGGCGTCGTGCACCGGCTGAAGACTGGTCTCCGCCCAGTAGGCCCGGCCCTCCTTCGAGGTGCACGACAGCGTCAGCGCCAGCGGATCCTGGGCTGCGAGTGCCGCAGACACGGCGGCCGCGATGCGCGGATCGCCCGTCAGGCCGCCGATCAGCTTCGCCAGCTGCCGGCCCCGCACTTCCTTTTCACCGAAACCGCTGGCCCGGGTGAAGCCGGGATTCGCCGCGAGGACCAGCCCTGCGCGATCGACAACGACGATCCCGGTGTTGGCGGCTCCGGAAATCGCGGAAAGGAGCGATTCGACCGGCATGCCGGCAGCCGCCGCCGTCAGGGCCCGAACGCGGGCGCCCGTCCGTGGCGCCGTGCGCACGTCGAGGGTTTTGGCGGGAGGAGACACAACGCGGTGAGAGCGGGGGAAACCAATTCTTCATCGGCAACGCCCGACGTCTCTGAAGACGTGTTTGCAGACGGACAGCCGCACGCGGATTTCAGCGAGGGCGCCGGCGGATGGCAACGCCGGGTTGCAAAAGGCGTGTAACCGATGGGTGGCTAATGGCTTCGGCGCCAGCCATCGGAAGTTTAGCGCAAAATTGGACAGGTCGCCCCGCTTGCGTGTCGCCCGGGCGCCGTTTTGATGCGGGCGCCGTGACCACCGCCGTGCGCACCAACCTGTACGAGCTCGCGCGACCCGAATTGCGCGAGTGGCTCGCGCGGCGCGACCTCAACCCGGTCCATGCGGCCGCGATCTGGTCGCATCTTTACCTGAGCCTCGTCACGACGGCCGAGGCGATGACGGACTTGCCGGCCCGGGTGCGGGCGCGGCTGGCGGCGGAGGCCACGATCGGGGTCTTGCCGCCCCGGCTGGCCACGGCCTCGGCGGACGGCTTCACCCGCAAGTACCTGCTCGGGCTGGGTGACGACCGGAGCATCGAGACGGTTCTGATGCGCTTTCGCGGGCGGGTGACGGCCTGCATTTCCAGTCAGGTTGGCTGCGCGATGGGCTGCGGCTTCTGCGCGACCGGGCAGATGGGTTTCACCCGTCAGCTCACCGCGGGCGAAATCGTCGCCCAGGC
Source organism: uncultured Verrucomicrobiae bacterium (assembly GCA_963705935.1). Taxonomy (GTDB): domain Bacteria; phylum Verrucomicrobiota; class Verrucomicrobiia; order Opitutales; family Opitutaceae; genus Opitutus. The sequence goes on from OY970130.1 coordinate 4,292,965, forward strand.
CGTCCACGTCGCGCGGGAGGCCCGCGCGGACGCACCTTCGGCGGAGCCGGCGGCGGGCGGGCTGCGCCTGCGCAATGTCGTGCTGATGGGCATGGGCGAACCGCTGCACAACTACGACGCGGTGCTGCACGCGATCGGGATCCTGCGCGACGACGGCGGGCTGGCGCTCGGGGCGGGGCACATCACGCTGAGCACGGTCGGCGTCGTCCCGGGCATCCTGCGCCTGGCGCGCGAAAAGCCGCCGCTGCACCTGGCGGTCTCGCTGCACGCCGCCACCCAGCGCGAACGCGCAGCGCTGGTGCCCGTCGCGCGGACCTGGCCGCTCGACGAACTGATGGCCGCGTGCCGGACCTACAGCGACGCGACGGGACGGCGGGTCTTCTACGAGTGGACCCTGATCGAGGGGCGGAACGACACGCCGGAGCACGCCCGCGCGGTGGGCCGGCTCCTCGACGGGCTGCCGGCGCAGGTGAACCTGATTCCCCTGAATCCGACGGCTGGTTACACCGGCGCACCCTCGGCGGCGGAAGCGGCGCGCCGGTTTCAGCGAATTCTGGCGGAGGAGTTCGCGCTGCCCTGCACCGTGCGCCAGCGGCGCGGGATCGACATCGCTGCGGGTTGCGGCCAGCTCGCGATCGCCGGGGAATAGCGGCTCGGGCGCGCCGTCGCGGGATGGCTCCGCCCGCGGGCTGCCGGATTCGAGCGCGGGGCGGCGTCAGGCCGGGTCAGCGGCGCGAACGGCTGACCCCTCGGGCCAATGGCCGGGCGCGCACCTTCGCCGCTTTGCGGCCCGAGCTGTTCCGGCGGGCACGAGGATCGGCGGGCCTTCGCCGGCGGGCGCAGCGCGCGATCGTGCCGGCGTCCGTCAGCTCGCGCAGGGCGTCCGCCGCGATCCACCGCGCCGCGCGCGAATCGAGCCGGCGCAGCTGCCGCGCGGTCGCCACGGCGGCCCGGCGCAGCCGCGGATTGCGCTTGCCGATCTGGCGCAGGGCCCAGTTGACCGCCTTCCGCACGAAATTCCGCTCGTCGGCCGCCTCCCGCACGATGACCGGCAGCAGGGCTAGGAACACTTCGTCCGGCAGCTCCTTCCGGTGGACGGCCATTCCCGCCATCAGCGAGAAGCCCGCGCGTTTCACGTATTCTGCGCGGCGCCGCGACCAGGCCGTGGCTTTCGTCACCGCGTGCTCCGTGCGGTCGAACAGAAACGCGAGCGCATCCGTGGTCGCCCAGCTGTCGCAGTCGCGCACCCAGCGCTCCATCTGCCGTGGCGTGATCTTCGCCGAGTCGTCGACCAGCGTCGCCAGGATGCGGGCGTCGTGGATTCCCGTGTCCCACAGCTCGAGGGCCAGCGCGTGGTTGCGCCGGTGGGCCCGGGCCATCTCCCGCAGGGTGGGTGCGGAAATCCCGAGATGCTCGACGGCCGGTGCGATCCCGAACCGCCGCTGGCCGGCGATGTTGGCCTCGCTGCGCAGCGACCGCAGTCGCGCGACGAGCTCGGCGCACGCACTCATGGACGGGCGGCCCGCCGGCGCGCCTGCACGGCCTCCGCCAGCGCGGCGAACAACGGAACGGTCTGCTCCCACGAAAGGCACGGGTCCGTGACACTGCGGCCGTAAACGAGCGGGCTGGCCTGGTAGTCCTGCGTCCCGCCGACGAGGTTGCTCTCGATCATCAGCGCGCCGATCGCCGGCTCGCCGGCGGAAATCTGCGCGGCGACGTCCGCCGCGACGACCAGCTGCTGCGCCGGATCCTTGCCGCTGTTGGCGTGGCTGCAATCGACCATCAGCCGCGACGGCAGTCCATGCCGCCGCAGCAGATCGGTCGCGGCGCGGATGTGGGCGGCGGAGTAGTTGGGCCCGGTGCTGCCGCCGCGCAGCACCAGATGGGCGTGCTCGTTGCCGGTCGTGCCCATGATCGCGGGATCGCCGGCCGGCGTCAGCGACGGGAACCAGTGCGGCTGGCGCGCGGTGCGGATCGCATTGACCGCCACCTGCACGTCGCCGTCGGTGCGGTTCTTGAAACCCACCGGCATCGAGAGTCCGGAGGCGAGTTCGCGATGGACCTGGCTCTCGACGGTGCGGGCGCCGATCCCGCCCCAGGAGACGAGTTCGGCGTAGTACTGACCGAGCGTCGTATCCAGAAACTCGGATGCGATCGGCAGCCCGAGCGCCGTGATCTCGAGCATCAGCCGGCGCGCGAGGTGCAGCCCCTCGTTGATCTCGTAGCTGCCGTCCCGCCGCGGGTCGTTGATCAGGCCCTTCCAGCCGACGACCGTGCGCGGCTTTTCGAAATACACGCGCATCACCGGCACCAGCTCGCGCGGATGGAGCCCGGCGACTTCGCGCAAGCGCCGCGCATAGTCGAGCGCCGCCGCCGGATCGTGAATCGAACACGGGCCCACGACGACGACCAGCCGGTCGTCCGCGCCCGTGAGCACGCCGGCGATCGTGCGCCGGGATTCGGCGACGAGCTGCGCGCCCTCGTCGTCGAGGGGCAGCTCCGTTGCGAGCACGGAGGGGGCGAGCAGTGGTTTGGTGGCGCGGATCCGGAGGTCCGCCGTGGCCTGACGCATAGGGTCCAGACTGCTATCCGCCCCAGCCGAAGGCAAGGACGCCAGCCTGGTGGCGGAAGCCGACGGCCTCGCGCGGCAGCAGGATGCCACGCCGGTGGTGTCGCGGGGCCAGCCGCCCGGGCGGCGAATCACGCTCCGAACGACTGCCGCGCCTGTGCGATCAGCGGCGACGAGGCCAGGGCGGCGTCCAGTCGGGCGGCCAGGCTCAGCCGCTCCGCCCGGTTTCGCAGCGTCAGGAACGCGAGCGATGCCGCCTCTCCCGAGTTCGCCGCCGCTCCGGCGCGCGCGACCGTCTCGTCGACCATCGCCAGCTGCTCTTTCGGCAGCAGGTTCTTGTCGCAGAGAAAAAGGGACAGCGAGGTGCCGAGCGTCGCCAGCCACGTCGAGGGGGAACGCGGCGGCCCATACCCGAGGCCGCTGTTGTCCGCCGTCCATTCCATGTACAGCCGGACCTGCTCATGCAGCTTCGCGAGCTCGGCATCGGCCGTGGCCGGGGACCATCGCGCGGTGAACTGTTTTCGCTCGCGGAATTTTCGGACCTCCCACACGCGCAGCTGGAGCTCGTAATCGCCGGCGTTGTGCCGCAGCGCCCCCGTGAACACGTAGTCCAGCTCGTTGCTGCTGGTCTCGACCAGCTGCCGCAGGTTCTCGGTCGTCCACTCGGCCCCGAACAGGGCGTAATGCCGGTCAAGCAGGCCGACCGCGGCGACGGACGAATAAAGCGGCGAAAAATAGAACGTCTCCGCGAGCCACAGCGGAATCGCGCGGCTCAGGCGCCCAAGGTCGTCCTCGGGCCGTTTGGCGACCTCGAGCACGTCAGGCACGCCGAGGCTGGCGAGCTGCGCGAAGGCGACCCGGCGGAGCCGGTCGCCCTTCGGCGGCAACACCTGGCCGCCCATCGACTCCAGCCCGTAGAACCAGATCGGTTTGCTGATGCTGACGAGGCTCACCTTCGCCTCCTCGGGCGGGGGCTGGTCCGCCCGTCCGCCGGCCTGCGCCGCGATCGTTTTCTCCGCCTGCATCAATTCCGCAACGGCGTTCGAGAACCCGTAAAGCCGGTCCTGCAGGTCGGGGCGCTTCAGCGCGAAGAGCAGGTCGAGCACGTGCTGCGCCGCGCTCGGGTCGCGGATCGCGAGATAGGCCTGCAGCAGGTTGATTCCGGTGGCGGGGCCGTGCCGCTCGGCATCATAGAGGGGGGAGATGAGCTCGATGATCTCGGCGACATGGCCGTTCAGGCCGAGATCGCCGGAAATCGTCACCAGCACGTCCGCGCGTTCACCGGCGGCCGCCAGCACCTCCTCGTAGATCTTCATCGCGCCGCCGAGGTCCCGCCCCTCGAGCAGTTCGCGGGCGGTGACGAGCCGGGAAATCACGCCGGCGGGTCCATCCGCCGCGGCCGGCGCGGGCGAAGGCGCCGGCTTCTTCTCGGAAGATCGGTCGAAGAATCCCATGCCGCCAGCAAAGCGCTGGTCGGCATACTGGCGAACAGAATTCAGGCTTTATGCTACTCCCCGGACCGCAGGAGCAGCCGGCGGACGCCCTCGATCGGAGCCTCGGTGACCGGCGTGAGCGGCAGGGGCGAACGCGGCGCCAGCACTTGCTGGACGACGGGGTGCGTGAGGATCCGGCCGCTGAGCCCCGCGCGCAGCGAGTCGGCCGCCACCCCCGGGAACAGCCGCGCGACGACGCGACCCGCCAAATCGATCAGCTCGCCGGCTGATTCCACGATCAGCGCCAGCGCGGAGTTGTCGCCCTCGGTCGCGAGCCGCAGCACCGCGGGCGCGAGCGCCGCAATTCGCTGGTTCGGCGCGGCATCGCTGTAGAAGAAACGGGTCACGTCGGCCGCATCCGCGTCCGCGCCGAGCTGGACGTGGTCGCGCACGGTCTGGCTGAGCCGCGAGGTGGGCAGCCAGCCCTGAAGCTCGAGCAGCGCCCGGGTCACCGCGCGCCGCCCGATGTCGTAGGCGCTCCCGGGGTCGCCGAATCGCCAGCCGAGTCCGCCGGCATAATGCACCCGGCCCTGGAGGTCGCGCGCCGCGATGAACGAACCGGTGCCCGAATGCAGCACGAGGCCGGGGCGGCCGTCCGTCGCCAGTTCGAGCACCGGCAGCGAGTCGTCTTCGGCCCGGACGCGCCCGAATTCGCGGATGTCCTGCGCCAGTTCGGCCCAGAACAGCGCGCTTCCCGCCATGTAGAGGCGGGTCTCGGAAATCGTGGCCGATGGAGACTCGTTCCGGGCCTGCGCGAGCAGCGCGCAGAGGGTGTCGCTGACGATCAGCTTCGCCTGATCCGCACCCACGACGCTGGGATTGCTGCCGGGCGCGAGATGGCGCCCCGCGACGCGACCGGCCGGATCGACAAGGATTGCCTCGGTCTTGGTCCCGCCGCCGTCGATTCCGATCTTGTACGTCATGTCAGCGCGGGAGCGGTGGCCCTCGACCGGCGGGTGCTCACGAAAGCTGCCGGCTCAGCCGGTGCCGGTACTGGTGCGCGAGCTCGCGATTCCGCTCGACGGAGCCGGGCAGGTTCTGGCTGCGGAGGATCGGCAGCGGATGGCCCTGCGCTCCCAGCCATTCGATCACGGAAAGCATGAGCCAGTTCAGGATCGAGCATCCGATGATGGTCGAGGTCGGGCCCGCCTTGATGCCGTCGCGGACGTCGACGATCGCGTCGCCGGGGACGCCGCCGTTGTCGAGCACGTAGTCGGCGACCTCGTGCAGACGCTTGCCGCCGGGATGCACCGTCGGATACGTCGTCGACATCGCGAGTGCCGTGAGTCCGATGACGGTCAGGCCCTTCTGCCTGGCATGAAGTGCCACCTCGATCGGCGCCGAATTCTTGCCGGAATTCGAAATGACGATGATCGGCTCGCCGGGCAGGAGCTGGTACTGCCGGTCGTAGCGTTCGATCAGCCGCGTGCCGTAGCCGACGAGATTCTCGACGAACCCGGCGGTCGGATCGATGATGCCGTTGACGCAGACCAGGCCGCCGGCGCGGCCGATGATCTCGCGGGAGACGAGTTCACTGTGACCGCTGCCGAACGTGTGCAGCACGCCACCCGCCGCGAGCGACCGGCCGATCACCGGCGTGAGCTTCTCGATCGTCGGAGCATTCGTGTCCCAGGCACGATCAAGCATTTCGTTCGCGCGACGGCGGTAGGTATCAGGGAGCGAGGGCATGAGGAGGAAGGTGGGGAGGAGTTGCCGGGCGGGGAGGCTGGAATGGGAACCGAATGAGACTGTCTGAAACCTGCGCGCGGGTCAAAGCCCGGCTCGAGTGCGACGGGATTGCCTTCAGCAGGCAGCGCCCCGAGTTCAGCGATCCTGACCGGACCCCGCCTCCCAGCGGCCGTAGATTCCGCAGGGCAGCACCTTGCCGTCGGATTTGATCGGCAATCCGATTTCGCCGGCCGTGATCGTGCCGCCGCGGGGCGCCAGCAGTTCCGCCAGCAGGTTGGCGACGACCGTCGGCGACAGCCGGGCGGTGTAGGCGTTGATCAGGAAGAAAAGTGGCTGATCCGTGAGCAGCTCACGGCATTCCTGAAGCAGTTCCCAGAGATGGTCCTCGAGCCGCCACATCTCCCCGGAGCTGCCGCGCCCGAAGGTCGGAGGGTCCATGATGACCGCGTCATACCGGCGGCCGCGCTTCAATTCGCGGCGCGCGAACTTCAGGCAATCATCGGCGATGTAGCGGATCGGTGCGTCCGCCAGCCCGCTGAGCTCCGCGTTGGCGCGGCACCACTTCACCATGCCTTCCGCCGCATCGACGTGACAGACACTGGCGCCCGCGGCCGCGGCGGCGACGGACGCCGCGCCGGTGTACCCGAAAAGATTCAGCACCGAGACCTCACGGTTGGCGGCACGCGCTGCCCGGATCCGGGACGTGAACCAGTCCCAGTTCACGGCCTGCTCGGGAAACAACCCGGTGTGCTTGAACGAGGTGGGGTGGATCCGGAACGTCAGCCGCAACGGCGCATACGAGACTGTCCAGTGTTCCGGCAGCGTGCGGCGGAGCTCCCATTTTCCCCCGCCCCCCTCACCGCGGTGATAGAAGCCGTCCCAGCCTTCCCAGGCCGCGCCCGCCGGCTTGCCGTGGCGCGGCCAGATGATCTGCGGGTCGGGGCGCACGAGCGTGTAGGCGCCCCAGCGCTCCTGTTTCATGCCGTCGCCACAGTCGATCAACTGGTAATCCTGCCAGCGATCGGCCACGACGAGAGCTGGGCGGTGGAGGGCGGCGAGCATCGGTGGAACCGAGGCAAAGCCCATCGCCCGAAGTTGTCCAGCAGCCGCTCGAAAGGGAACCATCGGCGGTCCCGCGGTTCCATGCCCGCTGAACCGCACCATGAACCCATTGAATACCCTCAGGATAGCGCTGCTCGCGGGCACTGTTTTCGCCGCGAGCCGGCTGGCCGGTGACGTCGTCGAGACGCGCAACGGCGCCCGACTCGTCGGCAGCATCACGCTGATCACCGACGGCAACGTGCACCTCAAAACCGAGTACGCCGGCGAGATCGTCGTGAAGCAGAGCGAGGTCACCGCGATCTCGACCGACTCCGAAATCGCGGTCCGGCTGGCCAGTGGCTCGGTGCTGCAGGGGCGGGCCAGCACCGCCGGGTCGGTGGTCCGGATCCGCGGCGCCGACGGGGAGGTCACGACGCCGGTGAGCGGCATCGCCGCCACGTGGGCGGCCGGGGCCGAGGATCCGGCGGTGGTCGCCCAGCGGCCGCACTGGAGCTACGAGGCGTCGGTGAACGTGAACGGCAAGACGGGCAACAGCGAACAGCTCGGCACAACCGTCAACGCCCGCGCCACGATGAAGACCCCGCGGGACACGCTCCAGTTCTACACCGGCTATGACCGGCAGGTCGCCGATGGCACGAAGGCCGCCGACCAGTTCAAGGCGGGCATCGACTTCCAGGACAACTTCTCCGGCCGCAAGTCCTGGTACGTTCGCGACGAGGGCGGGTTCGACCGGATCAGGCAAGTCGACTTCTACGACATCGCGGCCGTTGGTCTGGGGTATGACCTGATCAAGGAGGCGAAGCACACGCTGACCGTTCGCACCGGCCTCTCGTACCGGTACGAGCACTATCTCGAACCGACCACTCCGACGGTGAGCAGCGCCGGCCTCGACCTCGCGCTGAATCACGAGTGGGAGTTCGCCCGCTCCCGGCTGGTGGACCGGATCGACTTCGTGCCGTCCTTCAATGAATTCAGCAATTTTCGGCTAACGCACGAGTCATTCTACGAGGTGCCGCTCGCCGATCCGTTCTGGAAGCTGCGGGTCGGCGTGAGCAACGACTACAACAGCCGTCCGGCTATCGGCCTGAAGAAGCTCGACACCTCGTACTTCACCCAGCTGGTCCTGATCTGGCAGTAGACGCGGAGCCGCGCGGTCCGCGTCGCCGCTCTCTGGCGCGGGCACGATGCCGGCTCGCCATCGGCGGCGGCGGGGGGCAACGTGCGCGGACACCATGGCCGCGCCGACCGCACGAGAGTTTTCGCGCCTCGCTGGCATGCTCGACGGCGAGGTCCACACGGGCCGGGCGATGCGCCTGATGTACGCGACCGATGCTTCCGAATACCAGGAAGTGCCGCTCGCGGTGGCATTTCCGCGAAGCGAGACGGACGTCCGGCACCTGCTGGCGTTCGCGCGGGAGCATGAGATCGGACTGATCCCGCGCACCGCTGGCACCTCGCTCGCCGGCCAGGTGGTGGGCGGCGGAATCGTGATGGATGTCGGACGGCACCTGAACCGGATCGTCGCGGTCGACGCGGCGCGCCGGCGGGTTCGGGTCCAGCCCGGCGTCGTGCGCAACGAACTCAACCTCGCTCTCCAGCCGCATGGAATCCTGTTCGGGCCCGAGACGTCCACCGCCAACCGGGCGATGATCGGCGGAATGGTCGGCAACAACTCCTGCGGTTCGAACTCGCTCCTGTACGGGTCGTGCCGCGACCACCTGGTGTCGATCCGCGGTCTGCTGGCCGATGGGAGCGAGGTCGTGTTCGGTCCGCTGACGCCGGAGGAATTCGCCGCGAAGTGCGCGGCCCGCGACACGCTCGAGGCCGCGATTTACCGGTCGGTGCGCGACCTGCTCGCGGACCCGGAGAACCGCGGGCTGATCGCGCGCGATTTTCCGAAGCGCGAGGTCGTGCGGCGAAACACCGGCTACGCCCTCGATGCGCTGGCCGACTGCGCCGTTTTCGATCCGTCGTCCGCGCGACCTTTCAATTTCTGCCGGCTGCTCGCCGGCTCGGAGGGAACGCTGTTCGTCGGGCTCGAATTCGAACTCGATTGCGATCCCCTGCCGCCGCCGGGGGCGCTCCTCTGCGCGCACTTCGCCAGCGTCGACGAGGCGCTGCGGGCGACGCTGATCGCGCTGGCGCACCGGCCGAGCGCGGCGGAACTGATCGACCGGCACATTCTCGAATGCACGAAGCAGAATCTCGAGCAGGCGAAAAACCGGTTTTTCGTGCAGGGCGACCCGGGGGCGATCCTCGTCGTCGAGATCCGCCACGAATCGCCCGCGGCGATCGAGACGACGTTCGAATCGCTGATCGGCGAGCTGCGCGCCGCCGGTCTCGGCTACGCCTTCCCGGTGCTGCAGGGCGCGGACACCGGCCGGGTCTGGGAGCTGCGCCGCGCCGGCCAGGGCGTGATGACGAACGTCGTCGGCGACGCGAAGCCGCGCGAAATCGTCGAGGACACCGCCGTGGCGCCGGAGGATCTGCCGGCCTACATCGCCGAGTTCGATGCGCTGATGCGCGAGCGGTATGGGATCGGCTGCGTGTACTATGCCCACGCCGGCGCCGGTGAGCTGCACACCCGCCCGCTGTTCAACCTGAAAACGCCCGAGGGACTGCGGATGTTCCGCGGCATCGCCACGGACGTCGCCGCGCTGGTGAAGAAATACCGCGGGTCGCTCAGCGGCGAGCACGGCGACGGACGGCTGCGCGGTGAGTTCATCCGCTTCATGGTCGGCGACGAGTGCTATGGGATGATGCGGCGGATCAAGGCCGCGTTCGATCCCGCGGGAATCCTGAATCCCGGCAAGATCATCGACACGCCGCCGATGGACACGTCGCTGCGCCACGGTCCGGGCACGCCCACGCCGGAGTACGAGACGGTGTTCGACTTCAGCGCGACCCTCGGCGTGCTCCGCGCCGCGGAGAAATGCAACGGCTCCGGGGACTGCCGGAAGAGCCACCTGATGGGCGGGACGATGTGCCCGAGTTACATGGCGACCCGCAACGAGCGGGACACCACGCGGGCCCGGGCGAACATCCTCCGCCAGATGCTCACGACGCCCCGGCTGCCGGGGCAGCCGTGGGACAGCGACGAGATCGCCGCCGTGATGGAGCTCTGCCTGTCCTGCAAGGGCTGCAAGGCCGAGTGTCCATCGAACGTGGACATGGCGCGGCTCAAGGCGGAGTGGCTGCAGCATTTCCTCGATGCGCGCGGGATCCCGCTGCGATCGCGGCTCGTCGCCGGCTTCTCCCGGGCGATGCGGATCGCCGCGCTCGCGCCGGAGCTGCACAACCGGCTCGTCGCCCACCGGCTCCTGGGCCGCTGGCTGAAGCGACTCGCGCGCTTTGCCCCACAGCGCAGCCTGCCGCTGCTGCCCGCAACCACCCTGCGCCACTGGCACGCCCGCGAGGCCAACCGGGGCGGGCCGTTCCCCCGGGGCCGCGTGCACCTTTTCTGCGACGAGTTCACCAACTTTCATGATGCGGACGCCGGCATCAAGGCGGTCCGCCTCCTGAACCGTCTCGGCTACAAGGTGATCATCCCGGAGCAGGTCGACAGCGGCCGCGCGCAGCTGTCGAAAGGTTTCGTGCGCGCGGCGCAGCGGCTCGCGATCGGAAACGTGGAGCGACTCGCGCCGAGGATCACGGACGAGGCGCCGCTGGTCGGCCTGGAGCCGTCCGCCCTCCTCGGGTTTCGCGACGAATACCCGGACCTGGTCCCGGCGCCGCTGCGGCCGGCCGCGCGCCGGCTCGCGGGCCAGGCGCTGCTGTTCGAGGAGTTCGTCGCCCGGGAGGCGGATGCCGGACACATCCTACCGGAGGCATTCACGACCGAACGGCGGGAAATCAAGCTGCACGGCCATTGTCATCAGAAAGCGCTGTCGTCGCTCCAGCCGGCCGTGCGGGCGCTGACGCTGCCGGCGAATTACCGGGTCGACGTCATTCCTTCCGGCTGCTGCGGCATGGCGGGCTCCTTCGGCTACGAGGCGGAGCACTTCGCCGTCTCCCAGCAGATCGGCGAGCTCGTGCTGTTCCCGGCGGTGCGGGCGGCCGCGGCGGCGGCGCTGATCGCGGCCGCCGGGACGAGCTGCCGGCACCAGATCCGGGACGGGACCGGGCGGCGGGCGCTGCACCCCGCAGAAATCCTGCACGACGCGCTGGCTCCGGCGTGACGCGTTCGCGCCGCCGGCTCGCGGCGCACGCTTCCGCCCGGCGCCGGTGATCAGCGAAACCGGCTGGGTGACGGTTCCTCGTCCTGCTTGCCCTCGTAGGCGTGGACCGAACACGCCGAGTCGCTCCACAGCGGAAGGTTTTCGCGGCGCCATTCTCGTGTCTCCACCACATCGCGACGCACGCGCGGTTCGTTGCACTCCAGCATCAACCGATTGAGCGCCGCGTAAGCGACGTCCTCGGAGGTCACGCCCAGTGTGCGGGCGTACCGATCGATCGTATCACGCTCCGCCTGTTCGAGGTGCAGCCTGATCGCAGTCATACAGCCTCCCTTGTTTTTGGTAAGCCGGTTGGGGTATCTTTCGTGGTCGAAATATCGTCCCGGCCGGCGTCCGAGACAAGGTCGGGCCGGCCGATTCGAAGCGCGAACGCACCGCCCCGTTGGCGTTCAACCGGTAAGCACGCGAATTCCCGACGCGGGGCTCAGGGCGCTTTCGAACCCGGCGGGACGGAAGGCGGCTCCGGCTTGCGGTCCGGCCCTGCGGCCGGTTGCTCCGCCTTCAACCGTGCGAGTTCGAGCGGGTGCTCCTCGTGCATCTCCTCCTCCGACATCCGTCCGGTGAGCCAGGCGAGGTTCATCGGATACACGTCCGGATTGAAGATCACGAAATAGAAATGCCAGACGATGATCGCCAGCGTCGCGAGGATGGCCTCGTAGAAGTGGATCGTCCGGGAGATGTCGAACCCGAGCTTGGTGATCAGGCCCATGGACGTGTTGTCGAACCAGAGGATCGCGCCGGTGACGCCCATCAGCAGCGTGCCCCAGACGAGCGCCCAGTATTCCGCCTTTTCGATGTAGCTGAAGCGGGGGAACGCGGGCTTCGTCGGCGACAGGCCGAAGTTGTAGCGCAGCACCTTCCAGGGATCCGTCAGGTCGCGCCAGCGCGGCAGCAGCGCCCGGAAAAGCGCGCGTCCGGGCCGGGTGAAGGCGAGATAGCCGAGGTGCCACGCACCGGCGCCCAGCAGCGCGACGCCGGCAACGCGGTGAATCAGGCTGCGCCACTCGAACGCGCGAGCGCTGAGGTTCCGGATGCCTGCAACCCACCACGCCTCCGGAAACCGCAGCATGAATCCGGTGATCACCAGCAGGACGAAGCTGATCACCAGACACGCGTGCTGGAAGCGCTCGTGAACGGTCATGCGCACGTACAGCCGGTGCGGCAGATGTTCGGGTTCGATGAGTCCCTTCTGAATGGCCAGCTTCCGGCGCGTCTTCTTCAGGAAATCCAGGAGGTTGTGCAGCGCCATCCCTCCAACCACCACCCCGATCATCCAGAGGTAGAGCGTCGCGATCAGATGCAGCACGCGCTGGCTTCCATCCTGGGACTGGGCCTCGGACGCCGGGTTGACGTGCACGGAGCCCACGGTGAACCGGGTGTTGGCGCCGGGGTGACATTCGCCGCACGTGCGGACCAGATTCGCCTTGTTGATCGTCGACGTGGGATCGAGGTGCGACTTGATCGCGTGGGCGCTGTGACAGCTCGCGCAGTTGACGACTTCGACCGCCCCGCCGCGCGCGGCCAGGCCGTGATAGCTGTCGGAGAACGTCTGGAATGACTGTGAAGCCAGCCCGTATTTCTGGGTCAGCCGGAGCGAGGCGTGGCACGTGGCGCAGACCTGCTGGGCGACGTTCTTGGCGTACACCGGCGAGGTCGGATCCTTGTGCCCGCGGATGTCGTGCTCACCATGGCAGTCGGTGCAGACCGGCGAGTCGAGGTTGCCCTTGCGCAGGGCGACGGCGTGAACGCTCGAATCGTAATCCCGCGCCTGCTCCGGGTGGCATTTCGCGCACGTCGCCGATTGGTGCTGCTTGTTCATCCGCGCCCCGGCGGCGATCTCGCGGTTCATTTCGTGCGCGCCATGGCAATCGATGCAGGTGGCCGCTTCCTTGTTGCCGGCCTTGAGCGCCGCACCGTGCACACTCTGGTCGAACGAACCGACGAACTTCGTCCCGCGAAGCACGCGGCTCGCCACCAGCGGCGTCCCGACGTGGCACGACTCGCACAGTCTGGCTTGCGCGAGCTTCTGCTCGACGACCGAAGCCGGTTTTGGAGCCGCGATGGCGGCATCGCGGTGGCAGGTCAAGCAGTTCAGCGCCTCCGCCGGGCTCCCGGCACCGGCCCGGGCGTGCGCCGAAGCCTGGAAGCTGTCGCGGGCCTTCTCGTGACAGCGGCCGCAGCCCTCCGTCAGACGCCGGCGGGACATGACGAACTCCGGCGACTTGAGGCGTTTGATCTCATGGCTGCCGTGACAGCCCGCGCAGGCCGTATCCTTCCCGTCGGGTCGCGGCTGCACGAGCATGCGGGCATGGAAACCGTGTTTTTTCGCGGTGTCGTCGTGACAGGAAAAGCAGTCGACCGCCGCGCGGTTCTGCCGGTGCGGTTTCGCCGTGCCGTCGATGCCTTCGTGGCAGTCGACGCAGTCGGAGCCACCGTGGACGGAACCGGCGAGTGCCTTCGGATCGACAAACAACGAGTGCGTCGTGCCGTCCGGCCGGCGCTCGACCAGGTTGCGATTGGAGTGGCATTCGAGGCAGCTGGCGCTCGAAGCCGCGTCGGCTTTTTCCGCCGCCCTGCCCGGCGGGACGCCTGCGAGCAAAAGGATGGCGGCGAGTGGCGCCATAATTTTGCGCAAGCAGAGCCGGCGGCTCGCGAAGGGATCGGACGCCGGAGCACAGCCGCTGGAGGACCGGGGCATGAATCGATCTTCGGTTGCGGTCGCCAGGAGTAAAGAATCGCGCCCTCCGCGACCGTACAAATTACGAGCAGTTATCCGGACAATTACTGCGCAGCATCCCCGCGTCGCGCCGGCGGGCGGTCCGGTCCTTGCCTTCGCGCCGGCGGCCCCCAGACTTCCGACATGTACGATCTGTTGGAAAGATTTGTGCAGGCGTTCATTCCGCTATTCGTCGCCATCGATCCGATCGGGTTGGCGGCGGTATTCCTCGCCTTGGGCAGCGGAGTCCCGGTGGAACAGCGTCGCCGGATCGCGCGCCAGGCCGCGTGGACCGGCGGCGGCGTGGCGCTGCTGTTTCTGCTGCTGGGACAGAGCATTTTCGCGGCGCTGGGCATCACCACGACCGACTTCCAGATCGCGGGCGGGCTGATCCTGTTCATCATCGCGGCGAAGGACATCATGCAGTCGGCGGCCGAGGAGCCGAAGAAACTGGCCGATGACTTCGGCGTGGTGCCGCTGGGCATGCCGTTGATCGCGGGTCCGGCCTCGATCACCACGCTGATCCTGCTCGCGCAAACCGTGGGCATCCCGATCGCCCTCGCGGCCCTGGCGGTGAATCTCGTGATCGTCGTGCTCGCGTTCGCCTACAGCGACCGGATCGGCTCGTGGATCGGCGCGACCGGCATGCGCGCCATCTCGAAGATCATCTCGCTCCTGCTCGCCGCGATCGCCGTGAACATGATCCGGCAGGGTTACGCGGAGTAGTCCGCAGGTCGTGCGCCGCGCGTCGCCCCCGGCGCCGGCGGACCAGCGCAGGCCGTCCGCCGGGCGACCCGTATCCGCCTTTCGGGCTCAGCCGCCGAACCGCGTCAGCAGGTCCACGTAGATCTTCGCGGTATTCACGAGATCCCGCACGCTGGCCCGCTCGTCGACGGCATGGTAGGCCTCGCCTCCGGGACCGTAGCCGAGCGTCGGAATCTTCCGGTGCTGGGCGAAGAAATGCATGTCGTTGAAACCGGTCGAGACGTTGAAGGCCGATTTCGCCCGCCGGATCCGCGTGACGCTGTCCGCCATCGCGGCGAAGAACGGATGCGTGGGCGGCGAAAAACAGGCGAAATTTTCCGAGACTTTCGCCACCGTGACCTGGCACTGCGGAATCCGGCGGGCCGCCGCCGCGATGAAGGCACGCAGATCCTTTTCGGCCCGGGAGTGGTGCTCGATCGCCAGCACCCGCCGATCGATCGAAAACCGTGCTTCGGCCGGCACGGTGTTGATCTTGCCGCCCGGTCCGGACGAGAAGACCCCGCCGATGTTCAGTGTCGGCCGCATCGTGCGCCCCTCCGGCGTGACGAAGGTCCGCCGCGCCAGCTTCCGCTTGTAGTCCTCGAGCGCGAGGACGAGGGCGGACATCTTCTCGAGGGCGTTGATGCCGTGCTCGGGTTGCGAGCCGTGCGCCGCGCGTCCGTGCACCGTCACCTCCAGCCAGACCACGCCGTTGTGGCCGCAGCACACGCTCTCCGCCTCCCCGCCCTCCATCACGATCGCGTAATCGGGGTGGATCGGCGCATGTCGCACGAGCCAGCCGGCGCCGAGTTCCGAATCCGTCTCCTCGTCCGCGGTGAACGACACCTCGACGTTCAGGCGCGGGGTCGTGCCCGTCGCCTGCAGCGCCCGCAGCGCCAGCAGCAGGCTGGCGATCGAACCCTTCATGTCGGACGTGCCGCGGCCGTAGATCCAGCCCCGGTCCACCGTGCCGCTGAACGGGCTCCCGTGGCGCCAGGCTCCGGATACGGGCACGACGTCGTAGTGGGCGTTGAAGTGGATGGTTTTCGTGGCGCCGGCGACGGCGAGTTTTCCCAGGACGTTGAACCTTGGATACCCTTGCTGCTCCGCGGGCAGGATGCGCCGAAGCAGCGCCCGCGGGATCGCGAATCGCCGGGCGCGCAGGCCCGCCGCGGTGAGTTCGTCGGCGAGCAGCGACGTGATCGCGTCGTAGTTTTCGCCGGGAGGGTTGACGGTCGGAATCGCGACGAGCTTGCGCAGCAGGCGCGTGAGGTCGGCCGGGTGCCGGTCGATGTAGGCAAAGGGGGTCATCCGGACGGCGAGCATGGCGCACGGCTGTCCCGCGACAAGCCCGGCGGCGCCGGGCCGGTCGCGCGGGGAGTTCCGGACTTGGTCTGCGGCGCCGGCTCGTGTTCACTCGGGCCGTGACCGACGAAGCCCATGCCCTGATCGCCCGTCTCGGTCTGGCGCCACTGCCGCGCGAAGGCGGATATTTCCGGATTGGGTTCGCGCTCTGACCAGATGACTTTTGACAGGGTGCGGCAGGAACGGCACGCTCGCGACCACATCCCTCATGTCACTCGCCGATCTGCGCAAAGACTACTGCCTGGCCGGCCTCGCCGAAAAGGATCTCGCGCGGGATCCCTTCCGGCAGTTTGAAAAGTGGTTCCAGGAAGCGGAGGCGGCGCGCATCGCCGAGCCGAACGCGATGGTGCTGGCGACGGCGACACCGGATGGCCCACCCTCCGCGCGGACGGTCCTGCTGAAAGGCATCGATGGGCGCGGGTTCGTGTTCTACAGCAATTACGCGAGCCGCAAGGGGCGTGAGCTCGAGCTGAGTCCGCGGGCCACCCTGCTTTTCCCGTGGATCGCGCAGGAGCGGCAGGTGATCGTCGATGGCAGCGTGAGCCGGATCACGCGCGAGGAGTCGGAGGCGTATTTTCACAGCCGCCCGCTCCCCAGCCAGCTTTCCGCGTGGGCCTCGCAGCAAAGCTCGATCGTGTCCGGGCGGAAGGTGCTCGAGGACGCGATGAAGGAAGTGGAAAGAAAATATGCCGGCCAGACGGTCCCGCTGCCCCCGCACTGGGGCGGCTATCGCCTGAAGCCGGAGGCGGTCGAGTTCTGGCAGGGCCGGCGCAGCCGGCTCCACGACCGCCTGCGGTACCGGCGGAACGAATCCGGCGAATGGATCGTCGAACGGCTGGCGCCGTGAAGAAGCCGGCGCGCCAGCCCTCCCGCACATCGCCCGTTCCGGCTTCGTTGCTGGCCGCCGCATTGCGGGCCCAGGGCGACGGGGTCGTCCTCTCGCGCCTGCCGTCCGGCGGGGGATCCCCGGTGGTCGTGTTCGCCAACGATGTCTTTCTCGCCATGACCGGCTATGCGGGCGCGGAGCTGGCCGGTCACCCGCACGCCGCGCTGCATGCCGACCGCACCGACCTCGATCGGCTCAGGCAGTGGCGCCGGGCGAGCCGGAAGAACTGGGTCGGATCGGGCGAGGGCTATGTCGTGCGCCGGGATGGCACCACGCTGTACGCCGCCTGGAGCTTCAGCGGGATGCCGGACCGTGCGGGACGGCTCACGCATCTGGTCGCGACCTATCGCGACACCACGCAGAAGCGCCAGCTGCAGGAGGCGCTGGTGCACGCGCAGCGGCTCGATGCCGTGGGTCGGCTGGCGGGCGGAGTCGCGCACGACTTCAACAACCTGCTCTCGGTCATCAACGGGTACTGCGAGATGCTGGCGGCGCAGCTCTCCGATCGGCCGGCGCTGCGCGAGGTGAACGAAATCCACCGGGCCGGGATCCGCGCCGCCACGCTGACGCGGCAGCTGCTCGCCTTCGGCCGCCGGACGCCGATGGACCCCCGCGTGATCAACTTCAACCGGATCGTGAACGAGAACGCGGAGATCATCCGGCGTTTGATCGGCACCGCCGGGCGGCTGCAGGTCGAACTCGCGCCGGATCTGCCGAATGCGCGCACCGACCCGACGCAGTTTCAGCAGGTGCTGCTCAATCTCGTGCTCAACGCGCGGGACGCGTTGCGCGACCGGGGCTGCATCACCATCGCGACGGGTGTGCGTGAGATCAAGGCCGGCCCGGACCGCCGGCCGACCGAGGCGCCGCCCGGGCGTTATGTCTTTCTCGCCGTCGCCGACAACGGGACGGGCATGGACGCGGAAACGCAGAAGCACCTGTTCGAACCCTTCTTCACCACCAAGCCGGAGGGCAAGGGCACCGGGCTCGGCCTGGCGCTGGTGTACGGAGTGGTCCAGCAGAGCAGCGGATTCGTCACCGTCCGGAGCGCGGTCCTCGCTGGCTCCACGTTCGAGGTGTTGCTGCCGGAGGTGAATGCGGTGGAGGAGCCGGCGGAGGACGCCGCGAGCGTGGTGCCGCTCGCGGCCACGAGCGGCAACGAGATGCTGCTGGTCGTCGAGGCCGACGAGGTGGTGCGCAAAATGATCGCCGGCATGCTGACGGCCGGCGGGTACCGCGTGATGGCGGCGCGTTCGCCGGACGAAGGCCTCGGCCTCGCCGCGAAGAGCGAACGCCCGGCCCAGCTGGCGATTGCGCCGGTCGACGGCGGTGAGGAAATGGTGCGAAGCCTGAGTGCGACCAGCCCGCGGCTGCGGGTGCTGTGGGTCAGCGATGACGACGCGCAGCCGACTGTGCCGTGGCTGCCGGCTGCCCGGCAGGCAGCGCTCTCGAAGCCGTTCGCACTAAGCGAAATTGTCCGGCTCGTGCGCATGCTGCTGGATGTCGCCGGGTGACCGGCCGCTGGATCGGCGCAGGTCTGTCGATCCTGCCTCCCGTCGCCCCATCGCCGAAATGTCATATGACGCGACAATGCCGCGTCCGTCCGTGGCGTCCGGTCATGGCCCCCGTTGAACGTATGGTCTTTCGTTTCGACGTTCGCGACCGCCGCGAACGAGGATGGAAATTGTCAGACATCATGTGACATTGTGACGGTGCGGGATCCCGGGATGCCCCCGGTCGCTCCTGGCGCGGAACTTTCGGTTCGGCCGCCGCAAACTGGCCCGGCCTCCTGCACGCGGACGGACGTTCGCCGGTCGGAAAGATGGCGTTGAGATTTTGGGCGGTTCCGTCGTGGTGGTGGGAAAATGACGCTCGACGTTCTTCCCACCCGGATCGGCGGCGCCGCTGAAAACATGGCACTGGATTTCCTGCTGCTGCAGCGGTATCCGCGCGCCGGAGCGCCACGCTTCCGGCATTACGGGTGGCGTTCCCCCTCGTTCACCTTCGGGTACGGCCAGAAGATCGCGTTCGTCCGATCGATGCTGCCGGCCGGGGAAACGTTCGATCTTTGCCGTCGGCCCACGGGCGGTGGCGTCGTCGATCACCGCGACGACTGGACGTTTTCGCTGGTGATTCCCCGCGGCCATCCGCTCGAGGACGCCCGCGCGGCCCAAAGTTACCGGACGGTTCACGAATGCCTGGCCGCGGCGCTGCGGTTGCAGGGGGTGCCGGCCGGGACCAAGCAGGCACCCGCGCCATCCGACGCGGCGGTGGTCCCGGGAGGCGGCGTGTGTTTCGAACGCGCGGAGGTGTTCGACGTCATTCATGAACGCAGCGGACGGAAGATCGCGGGCGCGGCGCAGAAACGAAACAAGCGCGGGCTGCTCTTCCAGGGTTCGCTCTGGCGGCCGTCCGCCGGGCAGCCGCTGGACGATGATCAGCTCGAGCGCGACTTCGTCACGGAACTGGCGGCCGCGCTCGCCGCCGGGCCAGAGAGCACGCCTTGGCCCGAACTCGACGAGGACGAAGTCAGCGGGCTGACCGAGCAGTACTCCTCGCCTGAGTGGATCGAGGCCCGGTGACCGCGGGACGGTGGGGCGCGGGATGCCAGCGGCAGGCTGTCAGGGCTATGGCCGGACGAGGGTGAGGACGCACTCGAGATGCCGCGTCTGCGGAAAAAGATCGAACGGCTGAACGGCCCGCAGCGCATAGCCCGCTTCCAGAAAACTTCGCAGGTCGCGCATCTGGGTCGCCGGATCGCACGAGACGTAAACGACGGCCCGCGGGCCGAACGCCAGCAGTTGAGCGAGGAACGCGCGATCACAGCCTTTGCGCGGCGGGTCGATGACCACCACGGAGTCCGCCGGGGCGAAATCCAGGCCGGCGAAGATCGATGCGGCATCGCCGGCGAGGAACGTGGCGTTCGCGATGCCGTTGGCCGCCGCGTTTTCCCGCGCGAACCGGACCGAGCTTTCGCTGATCTCCACACCCGCCACCCGTTCGAACGCCGGCGCCGCGGCCAGCGCGAACAGTCCACTGCCGCAGTACGCGTCCACCAGAAACCGGGCGCCGGTCGCGGCCGCCTGCTCGCGGACATACGCGGTGAATGCCGGCAGGATGAACGGATTGTTCTGGAAGAAATCCCGCGCGAGGAAGTGGAGCCGGAGGGCCGAGGGGCTGAACGATCGGCCGCTTTTGGCGCCGGGGTTCGAGGACGGCGCTTCCGCCCCGGGGAGAACACGCTCCGAGGCGGGAATCGGTCCGATGGATTCGGTCACCACCGCATCATACTCCGTCGTGACCTCGCCGGACGCTTCCCGCAGCAACAGCGTCGCACCGCGGCTGTACGAGTCGACCCTGGCCCGAACCTCCTCGCGCACCTGTGCCAGCCGCGCGTTGATCGCGTCGGTTGCGATCGGGCACTGCGGGACGTCGACAATCTCGAACCGCGTCCCCTGCCGGAGAAACCCGATCGCGAGGGAACCGTCCTCGGGGCCGCCGCGCCGCGACTCGATTTCTCCACTCGACGATACGGCCGCAGCGTCCTCCTGCGATTCCGCCGTGGCGATGTCCACCGTCGACTCCGGGGCGGACGCCCGCGGCGCCAGCCCGGCTCCGGCTGCCGAGACGGCGGAATCCGCCACCGCTGCCGCCGGCGCTGCGCGCCAGCGACGCGGGGTCGCGAAATGGGGTGTGATCTTCGACCGGTAGCCGTATTCGCGCGGCGAGCCGACCACGACCGCGACGGGAAATTCGACCGCGGCCAGGTGTGGCAGCAGCTCGGCCACCTGGCGCTGCTTCCAGACGAGCTGACTGGCGTAACCGAGATGCTGGTACTGACAACCGCCGCAGCGCCCGAAAAGCGGGCAGCGCGGCGTCACCCGGTCCGGGGAAGCCCGGAGCACCGCGACCAGGTCCGCCTCGGAAAAATTCTTGTGGTTCCGGAACACCCGCGCCCGGACCCGCTCGCCCGGCAGGGTGAATGGGACCATGACGACCCAGCCTCCCCCTTCCGCCGGCTCGTCGGCGCCGGCGAGCGGGATCCGCCCAAGCCCGGAGCCGAGATTCGTGAGCGTGGCGATTTCCAGCTCGATTTCCTGGTGATACGCGAATGGCTGGTCGTTGAACGCCGATTTCTTTTTGCCCACAGCACACACGGAACACACGGAAACCGTCGCGGCGAGGAAAAGGATTTTGTCTTTTGCCCGGTTTCCGTGTGTCCGTGGGTGGCATGGGACCGGTCGAAGAGATCTCCAGTTTGCAGAATCCGCGGGTGAAGCAGCTGGTGAAACTGCGCGACCGGCGGTCGCGGGACGAAGCGGGGGTGTTTTTGGTGGAAGGCTATCGCGAGATCCGTCGCGCGCTGGAAAAGAACGTCGTCGTGAAGGAATTCTATTTTTCCCCGGCCTGGTTTCTCGGGGAAAACGAACGGGCGCTGATCGAGCGGGCGGCGGCCGCGGGCGCGCAGCTGTTCGAACTCACGAAGGAGGCCTTCGCGAAGGTGGCGTATCGCGAGCGGCCGGACGGACTGCTGGCGGTCGCGCCCCAGTGGCGGCGCTCGCTCGCCGACCTCGCGCTGCCGGAGGCGGCTTTCGTGCTGGTGGTCGAGTCGATCGAGAAGCCGGGAAACCTCGGCACCATTCTGCGCAGCGCGGATGCGGCCGGGTGCGACGCGGTGGTGGTCTGCGATCCGGTGACCGACGTTTTCAATCCGAACGTCGTCCGGGCGTCGACGGGGGTGTTGTTCTCCGTGCCCCTGGTGGTCGACGAAAGCGCCCGCGTGCGGCAGTGGCTGCAGGAGCGGGGAATTCGCGCGATCGCCACCACGCCGGCCGCGGAGAAAACGTATACGGACGCGGATTTCCGCGGACCGGTCGCGATCGTGATGGGCAGTGAACAGTATGGGCTGAGCGAGTTCTGGCTGAAGCATTGCGATCTGGCGGTGCGGATTCCGATGGCCGGCCAGGCCGATTCCCTGAATGTCGCGATGGCCACGATCATCACGCTGTTCGAGGCGGTGCGGCAGCGAAGCAAGTGAACCGAGCGGACCGGGGGACGTGCCGACCTGAGCCGAAGGGAGATCGGGTTCCGCCTGGTTGACCACGAGCGGATTCCGCCGCCGCGAGACCTGCATGCGCCCGCTGCTCACGAAGCGATGCGGCCGGGAGCAGCGGATCTGCGCTGGGAAGACGCGATTACTCTTTGCTTTTCAAGGCGGCGACCAGCTCCGCGGTTCCTTCCGCCATGCTGATCCGCGGCGCGTACCCGAGGTCGCGCCGGGCGGCGGTGATGTCGAACCAGTGGTCCCTGGCCAGTTCCGCGGCGACGAACCGGGTCAGTGGCGGTTCGCCGTGAAACGGCAGCACGCGCCAGGCCGCCTCGCACACTGCGCCCGCGGCCGTGGCGGCGCGCAGCGAAATCCGACGCGTCACGGGCCGTTCACCGAGCGCCCGCAGCAGGTCGTTGATCCAGTCCCACAACGCCACCGGCTCGCCGTTCGTGACGAAATACGCCCGGCCGTCCGCCCTGCCCCGCGCGGACGCGGGTCCGCCGGAGCGCGGCTGCTCCGGTGGGCTGTCGGATCTTCCATGACAGGTTCGCAGGGCGGATTCGGCGAGGAGGTGGGCGTCGACGGCATTCTCGACCTGCACCATGTCGACCCGGTTGGTCCCGTCGCCCACGATGCGCAGCCGTCCCGCCCGGGCCCGGGCGAGCACCTGCGGAATCAGATGCGGATCGCCCACGCCCCAGATGAGGTGCGGCCGCAGGGCGATCGTGCGCAGAACCGGTGAATTCGCGGCGAGCACCTCGCGTTCGGCGATCGCCTTGGTGAGCGGATACGGACTCGGGCAGCGCGCCGTCAGCGGCAGCGATTCATCGGCCCCGGCGAGATCGCGACCGTTGTACACGACGCTGGGGGTGCTGGTGTACACCAGCTGCCCGACGCCGTGCGCGCGACAGCCGGCCACGACCGCACGGGTGCCGAGCACGTTGGTCCGGAAAAACTCCTCGTACGGGCCCCACACCCCGACCCGCGCCGCGAGGTGAAACACCGTTTCCATTCCGGCGCACGCGTTCCGCACCGTCTCCACGTCGTCGACCGTGCCCGCAATGAACCGGACGCCGCGCCCGGCCAGATCGGGCGCCGGCTGGCGCGCGAGCACGGCAACGTCGCGGCCCTCGCGCCGCAGGCGTTCGACCAGCCGCCGCCCGAGAAAGCCCGTGCCGCCTGTGACGAGTACGCTCATGGGAACCCAGGAATCGGATACTATCTCGGCGCCAGTCCGGCGCCCGGCTCCCGGTGGTCCGGAGCCGCTTCGAACACCGGCGCAGTCGCGGCCCAGCGGGCCAGCGTGAGACGGTGGATTTTCGCGTTGTGCCGCACGTCGACCGGAAACTGCGGGTGAAAATGGAAGCGGGTGATCGCCGCCGTCGCGCGGGAGCCTCTGGCCAGCTCGCGAAGTTCCCGGGCGAGGGCCCAGGCAGCGGTCGCGTTGGCCGGCCGCGCTTCCACAACGATCGCCGGTGTCTGGCGGCCGCGCGGTCCGATGCCCACCAGCGCACAGCGGCCGACGCGCGGATGCCGTCGGAAGACTTGCTCGCAGGGTTCCGTGTGCAGCGTGCCGGCTGCGGTTTCGACCCGCTCGACCTTGCGGCCGCAGAACCAGAGACGGCCCTCGGGATCCCGATATCCGCAATCGCCCATCCGGTGCCAGACCGGATCCGCGGCGGCCACGGATCCAGCGGGCGCCGGCTCGGCGCCACCCGGCAAGCCGCGCGCCGGTTCCGTTCCGCCGCCTGCCGATCTGCCCGGCGGCGCGCCGATCTTAGCCGCGGCGGTTTCGGCCGGCGCTTCATCGTACCTGCGCGTCACCACCGGCCCCGCCACGATGATTTCGCCGATCTCGCCGACCGGAAGTTCGCGGACCTCGGCGAGGCTGTTGATGGGACCATCGGTGACGGCGACGATCTTCACGTTCGTACCGGCGACAGGCCGGCCCACGCAGGCGCCAATCCCGGCGGTCTGGTCGATTTCATCGGACGAAATCGTGGACACGGGCAGCGCTTCCGTGGCGCCGTACGGGCTGTGGAGCCGCCCGTTCGGCATCCAGGCTTCGACGCCGGACCAGAGACCTGCAGGCACCGGCGCTCCGGCGCACAGCACCCGGCGAAGCGTCGGCAACGGGATCTTCCGGTCGATGCAGTACCCGGCGATCTTGCGCCAGAGCGTGGGGGAGCCGAACGAGTTCGTGACGCCCTCCTGCCGGATCGCCAGGACGATTTTCGCGGGATCCACGCGGGCGGGATGCCGCGGGTCGATTTCCGGAATGACGGTGGTCAGGCCCAGCGCGGGATTGAACAGCGCGAACACCGCCAGCATGGGCAGATCGATCTCGCCGGGCTCGATTCCATACGTGGAGCGAATCAGCCGGACCTGCGCCTCGAACACGCCGTGCTCGTAACAGACGCCTTTCGGCGCGCCGGTGGAGCCGGAGGTGAAGAGGATCGCCGCGAGTTCGTTCGATGCCCGCCGGCAAACCGACGGGTTCGGATTCGCGCCGCGGCCGCAGTTGGCGCGCGGGTCGGAACCAGCGTCCGGGGCCGCGCCGGCTCGGGTCAGCCGGGCGGTCAGCGAGCCGCTCGCCGGAACCCGGACCTCCACCGAGGAAAACGCGCGGGGAAACGCCCGGCTGATCAGGCGTGCAACCGGAATACCGAGGAGCACCCGCGGGTGCGAACGCCGGACACACGCGAGAAAACTCTTCAGCCCCATTCCTGGATCGATGATCACCGGCACCGCCCCCACTTCGAAAAGCGCGAACACTGCGGCGATGAGGGGCAGACCCTGCCGGACCATCACGATCGTGCGGTCGCCCGGTCGCACACCGCGTTCCCGAAGCCGGTCGCCCCAGGCGTTCACCTCCGCGTCCAGCTCCGCGAACGAAAGCGTCAGGTACTCGATCCGGCCGTCGCGACGCCCCCGCGGAATCTTCAGCGCGGCCATGGCCGGATGCCGCGCAGCCATCGCGGGCAGGTGGCGCGCGATGTTGGCGTTGTCGTCGGGCGGAAGCACGGCTCGGGCAGGTTCGCGAAACCGGCCGCTCACGCCAAACGAAAACCAGCGAGCCGGCGATTTCCACCGGCGGGAGTCAGACTATGCTCGCAGCCCGCGCGCTGGGCTCCGCCGTCTCACCGGGCGCGGAAGTCGCGCCAGACTCGACGGGGCGGGCTCACCGCCCTATTCCGTCTTCAGCGAGGGCTGGTCCCGGAGCAACTCGGCCTGCCAGGGCAGCAACACCTCGCTCAGCCGCTCCGGCGAGCGGGCGATCTGCGCGAGCTGGGAGCGATTGGCGATCAGCGTCGGCTCGAGCTGAAGTCGCGCGGCGATCCGATCGCGGTCGTCCTTGATCCGGTCCAGCCGTTCGATTTCCGGTTGCGTGAGCGCAACGTGATTCGGATCGCGACCGCGCCGGCGTGGCAGGGTCTTCAGGTCGCGGGCGAGACCGGCGCGGACGGCGGCGGCAAGCGACGGCGCGAGCCGGTCGTGGCGCCGGCCCAGATTCACCTTGCCCATGATCGTGGCCTCGGAGTCGCCCTCCTCGGCGGCGCTCGCGATCTTCAACAGCAGGTCGCTGCTGCAAACCTTGAACGGCGGCACATCGAGCCGCTGCGCGGTCTGCTCGCGCCAGTGCCAGACGGCATGCAGCACGCCGAGGCCCGGTCCGCGCAGCCGTTCGCTGCGGCCGATGCGCCAGTCGTTCTCGTCGGGCGGCGCAAACCCGAGGCCGCCGGCATCGATCTGGGACCGGCATTGCTGCTGCAGCCACTCGAGCCGTCCGAGCTTCGCCAGCTCCCGCGTGAGGATGTCACGCAGAGCCGGGAGGTAGAAAACGTCGAGCGCGGCGTAATCCAGCATCTTCTGCGTCAGCGGCCGCTTCGACCAGTTCGCCTTCTGCGACTCCTTCGAGAGCTTCACCGCAAAATGATCCTCGAGCAGCGAGGCGAGCCCGATCCGCGGCCGGTTGATCAGCTGCGCCGCCAGCATCGTGTCGAAGATGCTCCGCGGCCGGAACCGACACAGGTCATGCAGCAACCGCAGGTCGAAATCGCTGCCGTGCATCAGCAGGTGCTTCTGCGCGAGCCGGCTCCAGAGTCCGTCGAGAGGCAGCGGCGCCAGCACGTCGACGAGAAACGTCTCCCGGCCCACGAGGAATTGCAGCAGGCAGACCCGGGTCCGGTAGTGGAACATGTTGTCCGCCTCGGTATCGAGGGAGACCTCGTCCACGCGATCCAGCGCTTCGAACAGCGGCGTCAACTGGCCGGGTTGGTCGATCAGGGCGTAGGCGGGCGGACGGGAGGTCACTTTGAGTCCAAACAAACGGCGTACGGACAAGGGGAGAAACTGGGAAATCATGAAACAAATGCGGGTCCACTCTCCCACGCGGAAAGGAACGCGTCGATCAACAAAGGAAGCTCGCCACTGTAGCCGCCTTCGAGCACCGCGGCGGCGGGGAGGTCGGTTTCGCGCAGCCACCGGCCGAGCGTGGCGAAATCGGCCGACTCGAGCGTCATCGACGTGATCGGATCGCCGACGTAGGCGTCGAACCCGGCGGAGACGAGAATCAGGTCGGGCGCGAAGGCCAGGATGTCGTCGAAGGACTCGCGCAGGATCCGCAGGTGCTCCGGCCGGGGCGTGTTCGGCGGCACCGGCCAGTTGTGGCAGTTGTCGAACGACTTGTCGCCGGTCCCGGGGTAGCCCGGCAGCTGATGGACGGACGTGAACAGCACGTTGGGGCGTCCGTGCAGGATCGCTTCGGTGCCGTTGCCATGGTGCGCATCGAAATCCCAGATGGCGACGCGCGTGGCCCCGAGCTTTTGCTGCGCGTGCAGGGCCGCGATCGCAACCTGGTTCAAGTAACAGAACCCCATCGCCTGGCCCGCCGTCGCGTGATGCCCGGGCGGCCGCATCAGTGAAAACGTCCGATTGCCGGCCCGCGCGATGTCCGCGGCCGCCAGGGCGGCGCCGACCGAGCGGCAGGCGTGTTGGAAAATGTCGGGAAAATAGGGCGTGTCCGCGTCGAAGTCCGGCGGCCGGGTCAGCCGTTCGAGATGAGCGGCCGTATGCGCGAGCAGCAGCGTGTCCGGCGCCGCCATCGGCGGCGCGCGCCACTCCCACTCCGGATGCGCGCCGCGCAAGTGCAGCGCGGCCTTGATCACCCGGCCCGGCTGTTCCGGCCGCATCGACGAGCCGTAGCCGGCGGATTGGGGGTCGTGGAGAATGACCATGCGATTGGCTGCGACGAAGCGGCGAAGTCGCGAGATCGGTCCAAACAAGGCGCAAAACCCCCAAGAATCCAAGCGGAACCGGAATTTTCTCCTTTGCGCTTTCCCTGCGATTTTGCCGCGATCGGCGCATGGACGTGGTGGTGCTTTGTTCGGGCGGCATGGATTCGGTGGCGGCGCTCCACTGGGCGGTGCGGGCGCACGCCGTTTCGGCGGTGGCGAGCTTCGACTACGGCTCGAAGCACAACGCCCGTGAACTTCCGTTCGCGGCCGCCCACGCCCGTCGGCTCAGACTCCGGCACGAGGTGATCCGGCTCGATTTCGTCGAGCGTCTTTTCGCGTCAGCGCTGCTGAAGGGCGGCGGCGACATCCCCGAGGGCCACTACGAGGCCGAGAACATGAAGCAAACCGTCGTGCCGTTTCGGAACGGAATCATGCTGGCGATCGCCGCGGGATTCGCCGAGAGCATCGGAGCCGCCGGACTCGTGATCGCCGCCCACGGAGGCGACCACGCGATCTACCCGGATTGTCGCGAGGAGTTCATGCAGCCAATGGCCGACGCGATGCGGCTCGGGACTTACGCGGGCATTCAGCTCCTGCGGCCCTTCATCCGACTCACGAAGGCGGGGATCGCGGCGGAAGGCGCCAGGCTGGGAGTCGATTTCGCGCAAACCTGGTCGTGCTACAAGGGTGGCGCGGTTCACTGCGGCCGCTGCGGCACCTGCGTCGAGCGGCGCGAGGCCTTCGTGCTCGCCGGGCTGCCCGATCCGACGGTCTACGCCGCGACCGGCCCGCTTCCGCCCAAACCTACGGGATCGTGACCGGGACGCCCCGCGCCTGCAGGCCCTCAAATTGAGCGTGGCACGTACGAGTGCGACCGATTCATCCGGGCATCGGCCGCACCTTCGTCACGTAGGCTTGGTTGGCCGCCCGCGCCATGCGCAACGATCCGCGGCGGAATCGCGACCTCGACGGGGGTGGTGATTGGCAGGATAATATGGTAGCCAGAAAGCGTGGCCCGATGCTGATTTCCGAGATCTTCCATTCGCTCCAGGGCGAGGGCGTATTGACCGGCGTGCCGTCGGTCTTCGTCCGCACCAGCGGCTGCAATCTCCGCTGCAACTGGTGCGATACCCCCTACGCCTCTTGGTCGCCGGAGGGCCGGCGACTCACGATCGACGAGATCGTGCGCGAAGTGAAGAGCCACCCTGCCCGCCACGTCGTGCTGACCGGCGGCGAACCCATGATCGCGAAGGAGCTGTCGGAGCTGGCAGCCGCCATCCGGCTGCTCGGTCATCACATCACCATCGAGACCGCGGCGACGGTCCCGCCGGACGGCATCGCCTGCGACCTGGCGTCGCTTTCGCCGAAGCTGCTCAACTCGGCGCCGGACACCCGGCTGGGGCCGACATGGCGGAGGAAGCACGAGGCGTTGCGCTGGCAGCCGGCGGTCGTGCGTGCGTGGATCGACGCTTACCGGTATCAACTCAAATTCGTCGTCTCCCAGCCGTCCGATGTCGACGAGATCGAAGGCATGCTGCGGTCGCTGGAGCGAAACGTCCCGCCCGAGCGGGTTCTGCTGATGCCCGAAGGGATCACGGTCGAGGTGATCCGTTCACGGCAGGGATGGATCAGCGAATTGTGCAAAGCGCGCGGATATCGCTACGCGCACCGGCTGCACATCGAGCTTTATGGCAACCGACGCGGCACCTGAGCCGGTCAGTCCGGCGGTTTCGCACCGGCCGCTCTCCGTCGAGCTGGCAGCGCTTCAGACTGTGCTTGCCGGCGGACCAATGAAGCTGCGGGCGATTCTCGCCGCGCTCCGGGGGCGGGCCTTCGAGCTGCTGATCATCGTGCTCGTCCTGCCGTTTGCGGTGCCGGTTTCGGTGCCGGGCATGTCGACCCCGTTCGGAATCGCGATCGCCGTGGTCGCGCTTCAGCTGGCCGCGGCGCGACTCCCCTGGCTGCCGCGCCGGGTGCTCGACGCCAGCATTCCGGCGGGATTCATCGGCCGGGTGCTGGGCGCGACCAAAGGGGTCGTGGCGTTTCTCGAAAGATTTCTCCGCGCACGGCTGGCGGTGTTGACCTGCTCGCGGGCGCTCGTGGCAGTGCACCTCTGCGGGATCACCCTGGCTGCGCTCCTGCTGGCAGTGCCGCTGCCGATCCCGCTCACGAACACGATTCCGGGCTGGGCAATCCTGCTGCTGGCGCTGGGCTTGATGGAGCGCGACGGGTTGTTCATCGCCGCCGGTCATGTCGTCTTGGCGGTCTCAGTCGTTTATTTCATCCTGCTGGGCGAGTCGGTGCGCCACTCGTTCGATTGGATGCTGCACTGGCTGGGCCGGTAGCCGGAACGGCGCGACGGCTCGCGTCCGACGCCGCCCGAACCGCACGAGTGAGCTGCGGCCTCCGGGAGCGTCCTGACTCGGCGGGACACGAGACCGCGACGGGCGTCGGCGCGCCGGTTTACTTTCGCAGCCGGCGCTGCAAGCGCTTCAATTCCGGACTGACCGCGCCGCAGTCATCGCCACAGCCGGGATTCTTGCGCTTCGCCAGGGCCCGTGCGCCGAGCCAGATCACGGCGAGGACGACGATCAGGAGGGCGGCAATGGTCTGGAACGCGGGAGACATGATGCTGGTTGGCCGGGCTCAGAACCCCAGGGCACGCCCGACGTGGAAGACGAGGAATGACAGGATCCACGCGGTTCCTGTCATGTACGCCGTCTGAAACGCCGGCCAGCGCCAGCTGTTCGTCTCACGCCGCACGACCGCGAGGGTGCTCGCGCACTGCATCGCGAATACATAGAAGATCATCAGCGTGAAGCACGTCAGCGGCGTGAACAGCGGCCGCCCGTCCGGCCACCGCGCCCGCTGCATCGCCTGCCGCAGCGGCGTGGTGTCCGTGTTGTCCGACTGGGCGTTGAACACCACGCCCATCGTGGAGACGAACACCTCGCGGGCGGCGAACGAGCTGACCAGCCCGATCCCGATCTGCCAGTCGAACCCGATCGGCTTGATCAGCGGCTGGAGCACGTGCCCCGCACGTCCCGCGAAACTCTGCGCGAGCTGCTGCGACGGCGTGGCGCCTTCCGGCGCCTTGGGATAGGCGGCGAGAAACCAGAGCAGGATGCTGATACCGAGAATGACCGTGCCGGCCCGCCGCACGAAAATCCAGGCACGCTCGAACATCTGCAGCGCGACGTCCTTCGCCGCGGGCAGACGATACGGCGGCAGCTCCATGATCATCAGCGGCGGCTCTCCCTTCAGCAGCGTGCGCTTGAACAGCCACGCAAACCCGAACGCACCCAGCGTCCCGAGCGCGTACATCAGCAGCATGATTCCAACCTTGGTCAGCACGGGAACCCGGTCTCCCGGTACCAGCGCGGCGATCATCAGCAGGTAGACCGGCAGCCGAGCCGAACAACTCATCAGCGGGGCGACCAGGATGGTGACGAGGCGGTCCTTCGCGTCCTCGATCGTCCGCGTCGCCATGATTCCCGGAATGGCGCAGGCGTAGGAGCTCAGGAGCGGAATGAAACTCTTTCCGTTCAATCCGACGCGGCTCATCAGCCGGTCCATGATGAACGCGGCGCGCGCCATGTATCCGGTGCTCTCCAGCAATCCGATGAAGAAGAAGAGAATCAGGATCTGCGGCAGGAAAATCAGCACGCCGCCCGCGCCCCCGATCGCCCCGTCGGTGATGAGGTCGCGCAGATCGCCGGGCGGCATCGTCGATTTCACCCAGTTCGACAGCGCGGCGAAATGCGCGTCGATGTAGTTCATCGGATATTCGGCGAGCGTGAAAATCCCGAGGAAAAGCAGCGACATCACGCCCCCGAGCACCAGCCAGCCCCAGACCGGATGCGTGACAACCGCGTCGATCCGGTCGGAGACGCTCGGTCCAACCGCACCGGCGTGCAGCACCACCTCCGAGGCGACACGTCCGATCGCTTCGTACCGCGAGTTGACGAGGACACCGGCCCAGTCGGTCCCCTCCGCCTGCCAGCGCTTCTCCCACGACCGCAGGATCTCGATGGTGCGCGCGTTCAACGGCGTCGAACCCGCCACGCGGACGCTGTCCTGGTCGGTGAGCAGGAGGAGCGCCTCGGCCCGGGCGATCAGCGGCGCCTTCGCGTCGTTGGCGCTCAGCGAGGCCTGCAGTTCCGTGACGGCGGGCGCGATCGCTGCCGGCACATCCCACGCGTGGCGCGCCAGCGGAAGGTCGGTCCGACTCATCGCCAGTCGCAGCTCGACCAGCCCCCGGCCGTTCACGGCCTCGCAGGCGATCACCGGGACACCAAGTTCGTGCTCCAGCCGGGCGACACGGATGTTGAGGCCCGCGCCCGCGGCGAGGTCCATCATGTTCAGCACGACGATGACAGGCCGGCCGAGGTCGAGGATCTGGTGCAGCAGGTAGAGGTTTCGCTCGAGGTTCGTCGCATCGAGGATGCACAGCACGCGGTCGGGCTGCGGCGTGTCGGTGCGCCGGCCGAGGAGAACATCGCGCGTCACCGCCTCGTCCGGCGAGCGGGCGGCAAGCGAGTACGCTCCGGGGAGGTCGATGACAGTGATGGGCAGCCCGTGCTGCGAATAGGTCGTGCCGATCTTCTTCTCGACCGTCACACCCGGGTAGTTCCCGACCTTCTGCTTCAGTCCGGTCAGCGCGTTGAACAGCGTGCTCTTGCCGCAATTCGGATTCCCGACGAGCGCGTAAACGGGAGTGCGCGTCGCGGCGACCGGGGCGGCGGAGGCGATATGCGCGGGCAGCGTCATCTCATGAACCCTCCGCGAGCGGCCAGCGCGAGACGCACCGCGCCGCAACGCGCATCTCGATCCCTGCCGATGCCGGTCGAGAACGAGCTCCCGGTCCGGTCGCAGGAGAATCCAGAGCTTCGAGTCGTCAGGCGCATGGGATCCCGCTGGGCTCCAGGCCCGGTCGCGGATGCCGGATCATTCCGGAGAAGCAGGGATGACGAGGACGTGCTCGGCTTCGGTCTTGCGCAGCGTCAGGTGATAGCCGCGGAGCTTGATCTCCAGCGGATCTCCGAGCGGTGCGCTGCGCACCAGGGTGATCCGGGTGCCGGGCAGCAGTCCCATCTCGCGGAGGCGCACGAATGCCGATCCCGTTTTGGGAAAGTTGCTGACGACGGCGACATCGCCGGCGGCAAGCACGGATAGCTTGATGGGATCAGCCATGGTGGGATGGCTCACCCGCGCGGGAGCTGCTCGACGAGGATGTTCTTCGCCGCGCCATGCCCCAGTGCCATACGGGTTCCGTTGATCTGGCACATGATGGTGCCGTGGCCGGAAATCTTTGTCACACAGGCAGATTCGCAGAATCCGAGCTCACGAACGCGTTGGCAAAACTCCGGATTGCCAGCAAGTTCGCGCACGAGGCCGATGGACCCGGCAGGAAGCTGGCAGAGCGGGAGCAGAACAGTCTGTGTGGCGCGGCTCGGCATCAATACCTGCGACAATGAGACTCGGTTTCACTCCAGGATCAAGAAAAAGGGTCAAATCGAGCACCTGTTTGAAATCCTTTTGACCAACCGCAGCCCGGCCGGTCTGGCAGCAGCGGTTACGTTCTCATTGCGTAGCAACGTCTTCACCGCCGCTGAACTGGGCGTGCCTCGGAGGGCCGCGATGCCACGCGGCGCCTGCCGAAATTCGGTGACGGAAAGCCAGGCCGTCCGCCTCAGTGGCGACGGCGCTTCACCGCGAGCTGCACGCCGGCAAACCGAACGAGGCTCTGCAAATTCTCGAACTCGTTCGGGTCCATCTTCTCCGCTGCCTTGAGCTGCTCCTGCGCACGCTGCAACGCGGCCTCCACGGCGGTCTCGTCGATCGTCGATTCGGTGACGGCATGCTCGGCCAGTACACGCACGCGATCGGACTCGACCTGCGCGAATCCGCCGCCGACGACCAGCAGTTCCGTTTGCCCGTTCTTGGTCACGCGAAGCTCACCGTCCTCGACCTGGGTCAGCAGCGGAATGTGACCGGGCAGGATCCCCACCTCGCCCTCGACTGTCGGAATGACCACCGGTCGATCGTGTCGGAATACACGCGCGCTTCCGGAGTGACGATTTCAAGGTTCAAGGGCATGGGGAGAGGGATTGAATGCTGCCGGATCGAGGGGCTCAGCCTTTCTTCGAAGCGGCGACGACCTCGTCGATGGCGCCCTTCATGTAGAAGTCGCCTTCGGCGACGTCGTCGAGCTGGCCGTCGAGGATCATCTTGAAGCCGCGAACCGTTTCCTTGACGGGCACGTACTTGCCCGGAGTGCCGGTGAACACCTCGGCGACCGAGAACGGCTGCGAGAGGAAGCGCTGGATCTTGCGGGCGCGGTAGACCGTCAGCTTGTCCTCGGGCGAAAGTTCGTCGAGGCCGAGAATGGCGATGATGTCCTGGAGGTCCTTGTAGCGCTGGAGGACGCGCTGGACTTCGCGCGCGACGAAGTAGTGCTCCTCGCCGACGACATCGGCCTGGAGCGCCTTGGAGACGGACGCGAGCGGGTCGACGGCCGGATAGATGCCGAGTTCCGCGATCGAGCGCTCGAGCACGATGGTCGAGTCGAGGTGCGCGAACGTGTTGGCCGGCGCCGGGTCGGTCAGGTCGTCCGCCGGCACGTACACCGCCTGCACGGAGGTGATCGATCCCTTCTTCGTCGAGGTGATGCGCTCCTGGAGGATGCCCATCTCGTTCGCCAGCGTCGGCTGGTAACCGACGGCGGAGGGCGAGCGGCCGAGGAGCGCCGACACCTCGGAGCCGGCCTGCGAGAACCGGAAGATGTTGTCGATGAAGAGCAGCACGTCCTGGTTCTTCTCGTCGCGGAAATACTCGGTCATCGCCAGCGCCGAGAGGCGCGACGCGCATGCGGGCGCCCGGCGGCTCGTTCATCTGGCCGTAGACCAGCGCGACCTTGGATTTCGAAAGGTCCTTCTGGTCGATGACGCCCGCCTCGGACATCTCGTGGTAGAGGTCGTTGCCCTCGCGCGAGCGCTCGCCCACTCCGGCGAACACCGAATAGCCGCCGTGGGCTTTGGCGATGTTGTTGATCAGCTCGAGGATGACGACGGTCTTGCCGACGCCGGCGCCGCCGAACGCGCCGGCCTTGCCGCCCTTGATGAACGGGCAGATCAGGTCGATGACCTTGATGCCCGTCTCGAGAATCTCGGCCTTGGTGTCCTGCTCGGCCAGGGTCGGGGCCGGACGGTGGATCGGGTAGCGCTTCTCGTACTGCACCGGGCCGCGGTCGTCGACCGGGTTGCCGGTGACGTCGAAGATGCGGCCGAGAACGCCGTCGCCGACCGGGACCGTGATCGGGCTCGCCGGTATCGACGACCGTCATGCCGCGCATCAGGCCCTCGGACGGACGACATGGCGATCGCGCGGGCGACGCCGTCGCCGAGGTGCTGCTGGATTTCGAGCGTGAGGTTTTCCTTCTTGCCCGGCGGCGGTGAATTCGACGGTGAGCGCCTGGTAGATCGGCGGGAATGGCGTGTTCCGGCGAACTGCACGTCGACCACGGGGCCGATGACTTGGACGATTTTTCCGGTGTTCATTTAAAGCGGGCGATGTGGGGAAGCGGGGCGAAGGGGTCTGGTCTCGGATCCGCTCACGAGGAAGCGTACTGGGCGGCGGCGATCTCGAGGATCTCCTGGGTGATGCCGGCCTGGCGGGCCTTGTTGTATTCGAGCGTCAGGTCGCCGAGCAGCTTGGTGGCGTTGTCCTTGGCCGTCTTCATCGCCACCATGCGGGCGCTGTGCTCGGAGGCCTTCGCGTCGAGCACGTGGTGGTACACCTCGCGGTTGACGTAGAACGGCAGCAGGGCGTTGAGGACCGTGGCCGGGTCGGGCTCGAAGAGCATCTCGCGCTTGTCGGCGGCGCGGCGGCAGCGCGACGGTCCCCGCGCTGTTCCGAAGCGATTCGATGGAACTCCTTCAGGCTGGAAAGCGGCAGCACCGGCATGACGTCGGAATCTGCACGAGCGTGTTCTTGAAGCGCGGGTAGATCACCTCGACGGTGTCGATCGACGCCCTCGAGGAACTGCTTCATCATGAACTCCACGATCACCTTGACCTCGGCGAAGGGGACGCGGTCGTGTCACCTGAAAGTCCGCCAGCAGGTCGCGGCGGGTTCGGGCGAGGAACTGCGCGCCCTTGCGGCCGATCACGGCGTATTTCGCGGGTGTCCGGATCTCGGCGACGAGCTTGAAGAGGTTCGCGTTGAGCGGGCCCGCAGAGGCCCTTGTCCGTCGTGACGAGAATGATGCCGCGGGTGCTTGACCTCCCGCCGGCGCAGGAACGGGATGCTGCGGCTTCGTCGACGCGCTCCGCGAGCGCGGCGAGCATCTCGCGCCATCAGGTCGGCATAGGCGCGGCCGGCGATCGCCGACCTGCTGCGCCTTCTTCATCTTCGACGCCGCCACCAGCTCCATCGCCTTCGTGATCTGGCGGGTGTTCTTGACGGACTTGATCCGTCGGCGGATGTCGCGAGTGGTAGGCATGGCGGAAGCCTGGGAAACGGCGGTGAAGAGGAACGCGGTCAGGCCGGCGTCAGGCCGTGTAGCCGGACTTCCATTCCTCGACGGCCGCCTGGAGCTTGGCCTTCGAGGTCCTTGTCGAGGGCGGCCTTGGTGCGGATCTCGGTGAGCAGCGCGTCCTTGCGCGTGGTGAAGAACTCCTTCAGCGCCACCGCGGCGGCGACGATCTTCCTGCATGTCGATCGGAGTCGAAGAGTCCCTTCTGCATCGCGAAGAGGACGGCGACCTGGACCTCGATCGGGATCGGGTTGAACGCCGGCTGCTTGAAGAGCTCGACGATGCGGCGCGCCGCGATCGAGCTGGGCCTTGGTCTTGGCGTCGAGGTCGGAGCCGAACTGGGCGAAGGCCGCCAGTTCGCGGAACTGGGCGAGCTCGCCCTTCAGCTTGCCGCCGACCTGCTTGGTGGCCTTGATCTGGGCGGCGGAGCCGACGCGCGAGACGGAGAGGCCGACCGAGACCGCCGGCCGGATGCCCTGGTTGAAGAGGTCGGTCTCGAGGAAGATCTGGCCGTCGGTGATCGAGATGACGTTCGTCGGAATGTACGCCGAGACGTCGCCGGCCTGGGTCTCGATGATCGGCAGCGCCGTGAGCGAGCCCTTGCCGTCGAGCCGGGCGCTGCGCTCGAGCAGGCGGCTGTGGAGATAGAACACGTCGCCCGGGTAGGCCTCGCGGCCGGAGGGGCGCTTCAGGATGAGCGAAATCTGGCGGTAGGCGACGGCGTGCTTCGAGAGATCGTCGTACACGATCAGCGCGTCCATGCCGTTTTCCATGAACCACTCGCCCATCGCGGCGCCGGAGAACGGCGCCAGGTACTGGTTCGCCGGGTTGTCGGCCGCCGGGGCGGCGACGATGATCGTGTACTCGAGCGCGCCGGCGGCCTCGAGGGCGCGCGAGCGTGCGGACGATGTTCGAATTCTTCTGACCGACCGCGACGTAGATCGAGTAGACGGGCCGGAAATTCGGGTCGCCCGAGGCGAGCCCGACCTTGTTGATCTTCGCCTGGTTGATGATCGTGTCGATCGTGATGGTCGTCTTGCCGGTGCCGCGGTCGCCGATGATCAGCTCGCGCTGGCCGCGGCCGATCGGAATCATCGAGTCGATCGCCATGATGCCGGTGAAGAGCGGCTGGGAGACGGATTTGCGGACGATGATGCCGGGGGCGATCTGTCTCGACCGGATAGGCTCCGTGGCGTCGATCGGGCCCTTGCCGTCGACCGGATTGCCGAGCGCGTCGACCGTGCGGCCGAGCAGCGCCTTGCCGACGGGAACCGAGAGCAGCCGGCCGGTGGTCTGTGACCTCGTCGCCTTCCTTGAGCTGCGAGATGTCGCCGAGCACGACGCAGCCGACCTCGTCCTCCTCGAGATTCAGCGCGATGCCGATCGTGCCACCCGGGAAACTGGACCATCTCGTTGTACATCACGTCCGAGAGGCCGTCGATCTGGCGACGCCGTCGGCGACCGTGCGGATGTTGCCGGTGTTCTTCTTGACCGCCTTGCTGAGAGCTTGGCGATCTGCTGTTCGATTTGTTCGAGGACGGTGCTCATCGGAGCAATGGGAGAAGGTGGATTCGGGTTGGGTTCAGACGCTGGCCGCGAGCGTCGCGAGCTGCGCCGCGACGGAGGATTCGTAAATGTCGTCGCCGACGCGGACCCGAAGCCCGGCGATCAGGGCGTCGTTGCGGCGGCCGACCGGCGTGATCGGCGCGCCGGTATTTCTTGGTCATCGCGGTCGCGATCTGTTGGAGCACCGAGTCGGCGAGCGGTCCGGCGTGCTCGACCACGGCCTGGCTCTGCGCCAGCTCGGCGGCGACGAGGCGTCGATAGGCTTTCAGGACCGCCGCGGCGCGGGCCGGCCGGTGGAGCTCGACGTACGCCAGCACACCGGATACGCGCTCCGGCGAGATCGTGCCGTCGGCCAGGCTCAGCCGAAACAGCTGCCGGGCGAGCTGTTGGGCCTGTTTTTTCGCGGAAGCCATGAGCAGCAGGAGAGGTTCAGAAGGCGGAACGAGGCACGATGACGGAGCGGACGGCGCGGTTCGGCGTGCTGGTTTCTGCGTTCATCATTCTGCGTGGCGCGTCAGGCGTCAAATTGGTGAGCTCGCGGGTGGCGGCGGTGTTGTACGCGGCGCGGTCGGCTTCGGAGAGCTCGCTTGGCGAGGACGCGCTCGGTGGTCGCGACCACGAGCCGGGCAATCTCGGTCCGGGCGTCGGCGAGCATCTTCTTGTGCTCGAGCTCGATCGCCTGCTGGGCCTTGGCCAGCGATCTCGTCGGCCTTGGCCGATCGCCTCCTGCGTCTGCCTGTCGAGGAAGTCCTTGGCGGTCTTGCGGGCCTCGTCGATGACCTTGCCTGCCTCGACCTGCGCCTGCTTGATGCAGCGCGGCGCTCTCCTGCTGCGTCTGCCGCGAGCTTGGCCTTCATCTCCTCGGCGTACTTCAGCCCCGATTCGATCGTGTGCTGGCGCTCGTCGATCGTGGCGAGCACGGGCTTGAACCCGAATCGCCAGAGCACGAATGCGACGACGGCGAAACTCACGACCTGCGCCAGAATCGCGGGCAAGTTGACGCCGAAGGCGTCCGTGATCTGGGTGACTTGCGACATGGCACCGCCGGAGTGCGCGGCTTCGGCGCCATGGGTGGCGACTTCGGCGAGAACGAGCACGGGAGAGAGCATGATGGGAAAAATGGGCCGCGCCGGCGGATCGCACCGGCGCGGAAACGGCGGATGGACTAGCGGCCGAGGAACAGCGCGTAGAACGCGACGGCTTCGGCGAGCGCCATGCCGATGATGGACTGCACGAGGATCTTGCCGGAGGCGCCGGGATTGCGGCCGACGGCCTCGACGGCTTTGGCGCCGACGAGACCGACGCCGATGGCGGCGGCGAGACAGCCGAACGCGCCCTGGATGCTTCCGGTCATTTCTGCGAGGATCTGGATCATGGTCGTATGCTTTGTTGTGGTTGGAGTGCCGCCGTCCGCGCGAGGTGCACGGTCCCGGCGGTAAAGGGTCAGTGGCCGGTCGTGGTCGCCTCGTGTGTCGTCGTGGTTGCAGATGAGCCCGATGTAGACGCTCACCAGGAGCACGAACACGAGCGCCTGGACGAAGCCGATCAGCAGCTCGAGGAAATAGAACACGATCGGCAGGCCCCAGGGCTGGATCTGCGACATCGCGTGCAGCAGGTTTTCGCCGCCGAACACGTTGCCAAAGAGCCGCAGCGAGAGCGAAAGCGGCCGGACAATGATCGAGATCACCTCGATGATGCCGACGGCGAAAAATACCGCGAACAGCGGGAAATAGATCACAGGCGGGGACATCCGCGCGATCGGCCTTGTTGCCGAAGAGGTCCACTGACCACGGCGCGAATGCCCGCATAACGCAGGATGAAGTAGAGCCAGCAGACCATCGAGACGACCGCGAGCGCGATCGTGCCGTTGAGGTCGGCGTTGCCCGGCCGGACAAACTCGATCCAGTGGCCGGCGGAGTTCTTCATGAGCACCGTCCCCACGCCGGGAAACAGCCCGCTCCAGTTTTGCGCGAGGATGTAGGTGAACAGGCCGATGAGCAGCGGCAGGGTCTTCTGCGCGACCCGGCTGCCGACGATGGGCCCGGTCAGATCGAGCACCCCCTGGACGAGCGATTCGACGATGGCCTGGGCGGCGGTGGGAACGAGCTTCGGTTTGCGCACGGCGAGACGCACCAGAATGATCACGACGACCGCCACGATCCAGCTCGTCACCATGCTGTTCGTGATCAGTCCGTGCGCGTTGGTCAGGTTCGCGGCTTTGGGGGCGACGCCCTCGTGGTCCGCTGCGAAAACCGGCGCGGCCCAGGCCAGGGCGCCGAGGAGGCAGGCGAGTTTGGGGACTCGAGACATGGAAGCGTGAATCGGGGCGATCGAAAGAAAACGATCAGGAATGCGGAGCCCGCTCCCCCCGTCAACCCTCCAGATTGATAAGCCGCCCTGCTCCTGACACGAGCGAAGCTAATGCGTTTCGTCCGCTGCTCCGGCCGGCCGGGCAATGAGCGAGTGGTGCGACGCCGCGCGCTGCTGAAAAATCGTCTCGAACTCGAATGGCCAGGTCTCCTCCACGATCCGCCAGCCGGCATGAGCCGAAAGAATGGCGCGGACTTCGTCGAAGTACTCGCGATGGTCCGTGCGGAACATCAGCCGCGCCCCAGCCTCCATGTGCGGCCGGAGCGCCGAGAGAAAGCCGGGCTGGAGGATCCGGTGCTTGTGGTGACGCAGCTTCGGCCAGGGATCCGGAAACAGGATGTAGACGTCGGCGATGGAAGCTCCGACCGGAAGCGCCTCGAGGAACAGCCGCGCCTCGGCGCGGAAGAAATGCAGTCGCGGGAGGCCGCCGCGCTGCTGCTTGCGCGTCGCCCGCTCGATCCGCTCGCCGTGATGGTCGACGCCGATGCAGATCCGGTCCGGGAAAGCCGTGGCATAGGCGGTCAGGAAGTGGCCGTGGCCGCAGCCGACCTCAAAAACGAAGGAAGGGCGGGGCCCAGTGCAGGACGCCAACGATTGGCATAAAAGATCGAGCCGCTGCTGCCTGATTTCGAGGAAATCGGACGTCATTCGGGTTTCGTGGTCCCCTCGCCTTTCGCGCGGTCTCGCGCCGAAATCGTTACAAGCAAGATGCTTATATCCGCTGGGTTAACTCCACTTATGCGGCCCGCCTGCCCAAGCGTCGCCGGCCGGATGGCGGCGAGTTTGAGCGCACTTTCGCGTCTCAGTCCGTGAAGGGCAGCATAGTCGAGCTGCTCCGGAATTCGGATGCTCTCGACTTGGGAAAGCCTTTCGACCTGGCGCTGCTCGCGTTCCAGATAGCCGCGATACGCGACGCGGTAGACGATCTCGTCGCGAACGGCGGGCGGCTCGCGCTCCAGTTCCGGCGGTAGCTTCGGATTCTCCGGCGAACGTCGGATCCCCTCGGCCCAAGTCGACCCGCCGTCACGCATGGCTTCCAGCCGTTCCACCCACCCCAGGATCCGCTTGGTCTTTTCCTCGATCCGCTCGATGCGGGCGTCGCTGAGCAACCGCAGTCGTTTTGCATGGATCAGGAGCCGAAGCTCCGCGCTGCCGTGGTTCAGCAGCAACCGGTGCTCGGCGCGGCTGGTGAACATCCGATACGGCTCGTCGGTGCCCTTGGTCACGAGGTCGTCGACCAGCACCCCGATGTAGGCCTCGTTGCGTCCGAGGACGAGCGGCTCGGCCCCCCTGACCTTCTGGACCGCATTGATTCCGGCGAGGATCCCCTGCCCGGCTGCCTCCTCGTATCCCGAAGTGCCATTGATCTGGCCGGCAAAGAACAAACCTGAAACCTTCTTCGACTCCAGCGATGGTCGAAGCTGCGTGGGCGGCGCGAAATCGTATTCCACCGCGTAGGCAGGTCGTAAAACGATCGCTTTCTCGAGCCCAGGAATGCTGTGGACGAGCTCCAATTGAACGTCGAACGGCAGACTTGTTGACAAGCCATTCACATAGAATTCGTCGGTTCCCCTGCCCTCCGGCTCGAGGAAAAGCAGGTGTCTCGGCTTGTCGGCAAACCGGACGAATTTGTCCTCGATACTGGGACAATACCTTGGTCCGACGCCTTTTATTTCGCCGCTGAACATGGCCGACTTCGTCAGGTTGCTTCGGACGATCGCCGCGGAGCGGTCGGACGTATAGGTCAGCCAGCACGAAACTTGTTCACATCCCGGACTCCACCCGATCCGGCGGCCGCCCGGGCGGTGTTCCACGTGGAACAGATCCTCGTCGCCGCGAGTGTCGTGGAACGCAAACAGCGTCGGCTCGGAGTCACCCTTCTGCTCCTCCATCCTGGAAAAATCCAAGCTCCGGCCAAGAAGCCTCGGCGGCGTGCCGGTCTTCAGCCGGCGCAGTTCGATGCCCGCGTCGGTCAGGCTGGCGGAGAGCGTCCTCGCGCTGAAGTCGCCGAGGCGGCCGCCTTCGTTCTTGTTCGCGCCGATGTGCATCAGGCCGCGGAGGAAAGTGCCGGTCGTCACGATCACCGTGGGGCCGTAAAACTCGACGTCGAGATTCGTCCTGCAGCCGATCACCCGCCCGGCTTCGTAGATCAGTCCGGTCACGGTTGCCTGAAAGAGCTGCAGGTTCGGCTGGAGTTCCAGCGCGTGCTTCATCCGAAACTGGTACGCTTTCTTGTCGCACTGGGCGCGAGGCGACTGCACGGCCAAACCCTTCGTGTGATTCAACAGCCGGAACTGAATCCCCGTCACGTCCGTGTTGATCGCCATCTCGCCCCCCAGCGCATCGATTTCGCGCACGATCTGGCCCTTGGCCAGGCCGCCGATCGCCGGGTTGCAGCTCATCTGGGCAACGGTATCGATATTGCCGGTGAGCAGCAGGGTGGGGGCTCCCAACCGCGCCGCTGCCAGCGCGGCCTCCACCCCGGCGTGGCCGGCGCCGCAAACGATGACGTCGAAATGTAAGGCGTTGTAGCGCAATGTACTAAGTCCGTTAAAACCCATACGCTACCAATCGCGCCACGGCGACGCAAGCCGGCTATTTACCGATGCAGAAGGACGCGAAGAGCTTGTCCAGCATCCGCTCGTTGTCGATCCGCCCGCTGATCGCGCCGAAGCCGTCGAGCGCTTGACGCAGGTCGCTGGCGATCAACTCCGCCGGAGCCTGCTTCTCCAACTTGGCGCGCGCATCGGCCAGCGCCGCGACGACTTCCTGCAGGGCCTGCGCGTGCCGCGCGCTGACCGTCACCAGGTCTTCACCAACCGAGGGAGCGAATGCGTCCCCAAGGCGGGTGATTGCCTGTTCCAAGGCATCGATCCCAAAACCCGTCAGGGCGGAAACCTCGACCACCGGAATTCCCGTCCGCGTCGCGTCGGAAGCGGGGTGGGGAAGGTCGGCTTTGTTGCGGACGATCACCGTGTTTTCCGCTCGGAGTCGCTCGAGGATCGCCGGCGCCAGCGGCGGTGGCGGCTGGGTCGCATCCTCCACCACCAAAAACAGATCCGCCTCCACCGCGCGCTCGAGGGTCTTGTCCATTCCGAGTTTCTCCAGCGGCCCCGGCGAGGTGCTGAGTCCGGCGGTGTCGGTCAGCCGCAGGAAATGGGGGCCGACCACGATCGGTTCCTCGAGGAAGTCGCGGGTGGTGCCCGGTTCGGCACTCACCAGCGCGCGGTCCCGGCCGATGAGCCGGTTGAGCAGGCTGCTCTTTCCCGCGTTCGGCGCCCCGAGGATCACGGTCCTGATCCCCTCCCGCAGGATTCCGCCGTAGTGACCGGTGGCCAGCAGCCGCCGCGTCTCGCGCTCGAGCTGCGCCAAGCCATCCCGCACCCGCGAACGATCCTCCGGCGGCAGGTCCTCCTCGGGAAAATCGATGTAGGCCTCGAGCTGCGCCAACAATCCGACCAGCTGGTCGGTGGATTCCTGCACCCGCCGGCCCAATGCGCCACGGAGCTGCCGGCCGGCGGCGGCGAGCGCCCGCTCGCTGCGGGCGTGGATCAGGTCCATCACCGCCTCGGCCTGGCTGAGATCGATCCGGCCGTGGAGGAACGCGCGCTGCGTGAACTCACCCGGAGCGGCCGGCCGGCAGCCGCGCGCATACAGGTCCTCGAGGATGCGCTGCGCGATGTACGGGCTGCCGTGGCAGGAGATCTCCAGCGCGTCCTCGGCGGTGTACGAGTGCGGCGCGGCGAAGCGCACCC
This sequence comes from uncultured Verrucomicrobiae bacterium, assembly GCA_963705935.1. Lineage (GTDB taxonomy): Bacteria > Verrucomicrobiota > Verrucomicrobiia > Opitutales > Opitutaceae > Opitutus. Next base: position 4,336,238 of record OY970130.1, read on the forward strand.
AGAGCACGTCGTCCACCACGACGCCGGCGCGGTCGCGATAATCGCCGTGCCGCAGCCGGCGGGGCGGGGGAGCCGATCCGAAAATCTCCCGGGCCAGCCGCTCCGTATCCGATCCGCTGGCACGGATGACGGCGAGCGCGGCGGTGCCCGCCGGGGTGGCGAGGGCGGCGATGGTGTCCGTCGGGCGCGGCATTCCGCCCACCCAATCCGGCCGCGCGGCGAACGCAAAACCGAATTGCGCCGGTTCCCGCAATCGGCGCGCAAGCTTTGGCAATCGCCGCGGAGCCGGGGGCGGCGGCCGCTTGCATGCTGGGCTGATGGCCGCCCCCGATCCGTTCGCCCTCTTCGAACAATGGTTCGCCGCGGCGCGGGCGACCGAGCCCGACGACGCCACCGCGATGGCGCTGGGCACGGCCGATCCGTCCGGCCGCCCGAGCGTGCGCATGGTCCTGCTCAAGGCCGCCGACGCCCAGGGGTTCGTCTTCTACACCAATCTCGCCAGCCCGAAATCCGACGACCTGCGGGCGAACCCGCGGGCATCGCTGTGTTTTCACTGGGCGAAGAGCGAGCGCCAGGTCCGGATCGACGGCCCGGTGGAGCCGGTTTCCGCGGCGGAAGCGGACGCCTATTTCGCCAGCCGGCCGCGGCTCAGCCAGCTGGGCGCCTGGGCATCGCAACAGTCGCAGCCGATGCGCGGTCGCTTCGATCTCGAACAGGCGGTCGCCGCCGCGGCGCTCCGCTTCCATGTCGGCGTCGTGCCGCGGCCGCCGCACTGGTCCGGTTTCCGGGTCCTGCCGGAGCGGATGGAGTTCTGGCACCAGCGGCCGTTCCGCCACCACGACCGGCAGCTGTTCGTGCGCGATGGCGCGGGCTGGCGTGAGCAGTGGCTGTTTCCGTAGGATCGCGCTCCGGCGCGATCCTAGCGCGGACCGATCACGATCTCGCGGACGCGGGAGCCGTCCGCGACATTGTCCCCAGGATACACAATGACGCGGTCGCCGGCCCGCAGTCCGCCGGTGATGGCGGTTTCGATGCCATTGGTCCGGCCGACCTCCACCGGGCGCAGGGCCGCGCGGCCGCCCTGGACGACGAACGTCTCCCACGCGGCGCCGCGCTGAAACACCGCGCCCGCCGGAACGCGCAGCACGCCGCGGCCCTCCCACACGACGATCCGGCCCTCGATGCGGTAGTTGTCGCCGAGGGTCGGACGCTGCTCCACCGGGTCGACGAGATCGGCCACGACGTACACGCGCTGCTCCTCCACGCCCAGCGCCGAGATCTTCGTGAAGGCGGACGGCTCGACCAGCCGCACGCGGGCGGTGAGCGGCCGGGGTCCGCCCCACTGCTCGACCATCACGCGCGCGCCGGGACGGATGGCGACGCCGTCGCGCGACAGCACCTCGATCCGGAGTTCCAGGTCGGTCGGATCGCCCACCTCGACCAGCGGCAGCCCGGCGGGGACGACGCGCGCGCTTTCCTGCAGCACACGCAGGATCCGTCCGCTGACCGGGGAAGTGATCACGAGCGGTGCCGGCGCCGGGCCGCCCGGCGCGCCGCCGGCCGCGGGAGGCAGACCCCGCAGCAGCGCCGCCCGCGCCTGCTGTACTTGGAATTCGGCGACCTGCTCCGAGAACGCTCCGGCCCGTTCCTCCGCGGCGGTGGTGCTTTCGCGCATCGCCGCGCCTTCGAGCTCCTGCTGCGAAATCGCCTGGCGGACGGCCAGCGCGCGAAACCGGACCAGGTCGCTGGCGGCGAGCGCGTGGGCCGCGCGGGCCCGGGCCGCCTCCGCCTGCGCCATCTGCCGTCCGGCCTCCGCGGCCCGGATGCCCGCCTCCGCCTGCGCCTGGCCGCGGGCATCGAGCAGATCGGCCCCGCTGGTGTCGAGGACGGCGAGCACGGTCTTTCCCGCCTCGACGACAGCGCCCGCCTTCCAGTCGATCCGCTGCAGCTGCCCGGCCACCGGACTGGAAATCACGTACCGGTTTTTGACCCGGGTCATGCCCTCCTCGTCGACGGTCACGACCAGGTTGCCCGGGGCCGCGACCGCGACCTCGACGGGCAGGGGCTTCGGCCAGAGGCCCGCCGCGGCGAGAACGAGGAGCAGGGCTCCGATGATCCACGGCAGCCGGCGCCGCGAGGTGCGGCGCGCGGCGGGTCGGGTGGGGGAAGGGGTGGAGGACGGCGGGGGCGTCATGGTTCAGTCGTGGGCTTTCAATGCGCTCACCAGATCGAGCCGGCTCAAGCGGCGGCTGGCGAGAGCCGCGGACACGAGCGCGGACGCGCCGACCACGACGGCGGCGAGCGAGTAGTTGGATACCTGGAGAATCAAGGGCAGGCGCACGAACTCGGTGTTGACGGTCCCGATGATTGCGCTCGCGAAACCCGAACCGATCAGCAGGCCGAACGGCAATGCCACGGCGGTCAGGATGGCCAGTTCGCCGACGAGCACGGCGGCGACCTCGCGCTGCGTGAAACCGACGACGCGCAGCGTGGCCAGTTCGTGTTCGCGCTCGGAAAGCGAGATCCGGGCGCTGTTGTAGACGATGCCGAACGCCACCACGACGGCGAAGGTCATGTAGATCTTCTGCAGCAGCCCGATGCTCTCGGCCGTCGTCCGGCGAAAGCTCTCGCGGATCCCGCGCTTGATCACCACCCCGGCGGCCCGCGGAATCCGTTTCAAGGCGCGCAGGAACTCCGGCCATTGCCCCGCGGCGACGGACAGGTACGCCCCGGAGAGCCGGTCGCCCTCGCCGAGCAGCCGGTTCAGCTCGTCGATCTGCACGAAAGCGGTCGTGCCGGCGAAGTCCTGGGACAGCCCGGCGACCGGCACCACCAGCTCGGGTCGCCGACCCTCCAGCACGCGAACGTTCAAGTCATCCCCCGGGGCGACCCCCAGCACGGCAGCGAGCTTGGCGGAAAGCACCACGCCGCGCGGGGGCAGCGTGATCCGGCGATCGTGCGAGTCGATGATCCGGTTCAACTCGGCGCGGCTCCGGAGCCCGATCAGGCTGAGGCGGCGGCGATGGCTGCCGGCGCGAAGCTCGACCGCGGCCGTGCGCACCGGCTCGGCGAGGATGACTCCCGGCAGATGCTGAAAGTCCGCGAGGGTGCGGGCCGGACCGGCCTCGATCAGCGACACGAACACGGTTTGCCGCTGCACGAGGTCCCATTGGTAATCGAGCACGTAATCCACGCCGTCGCGCAGCGCGCTCGGCACGACGAGGATGCCGGTGGCCAGGGCGAGCGCGGCGACGGTGAGCAGGGCCCGGACCGGCCGCCGCTCGATGTTGCGCAGCGCCATGCGGACCGAGATGGACAGCGAACGGCCGGGGCCGGCACGCTCCACCAGCGCCGGGCGGAAATTCGCCGGCGGCTCCGGCCGCATGGCTTCGGCGGGCGGCAGCCGCACGGCGGCGCGGACCGCCCCCCACACGCCGACGAACGCCGCGAGCGCACTGACGAGTCCGGCGAACACCACGACGTCCGTCGCAAGCAGGAAATCGAGCCGGGGAAACCGGTAGAACAGGTGATACATCTGCACCAGCCGGTGCCCGAGCGCGATCCCGCCGGCCACCCCGAGCGCGGTGCCGGCGATCACGACGACGAGGGAGAACTTGAAATAGTGCCATCCCACCTGCCGGTTGCTGAAACCGCACGCCTTCAGCATCGCGATCTGCTCCCGCTGCAACGTGATTTGCCGGCTCATCACGGCATTCGTCATGAACGCCGCCACGCTCAGAAACACCACCGGGAATCCAATCGACAGCCCCTGCAGGACCCGGATCTCGTCCCGCACGCGGGTATGCGAGGGGTGGTTCTCACGACCGAATGCTCCGCGACCGCCATAGGGCACGAGCAGGCGATCGACCGCCGCGATCACCGCGTCCTCCGCCGCGCCCGGTGCGAGCGTCAGCGAGAGATTGTTGAAGGCGCCGTCGAGATTGCTGGCGCGCGCCAGCTCCTTGTACGGCATCCAGAACACGCCGTACGTGCGGTTGTCCGGCAGGGCCGCCCCCGGCGGCGCCTCGAACACGAACTCCGGCGACAGCACGATCCCGGCGATGCGAAACGTCTGTTTCCTCCCGTACAGGATTGCCGCGATGGACGCGCCGGGCTGAAGCGCATGCGCTTCGGCGAACGCCTCGCCCGCGAGAATTTCGCCGTGCGACTCGCGGCCGACCAGGATCCGCCCGCGCCGCAGGTGCAGCCGGTTGAGCACCAATTCGCCCCGCTCGGGCAGCGACTGCATCAGCCCGACCGCGGGCTCCGCCATCCCCGGCAGGTCGAGCGTGACCTGCAACGCGATGCCGGTCTGCACCGCCGCGACGCCCGGGATCGCTGCGATTTGTGCGGCCACGGCGTTCGGCGCCCGCTTCAGCCGCGCGAACACCTGCGCGAACCGGTACTCGCGGTAGTAATCGTCGCGGGTCGACTCGAGCGACAGGATCAGCGAACGCGTCATGATCATCATCGCGAGCCCGCAGGCCATCACGAGGCTGATCGCGAACGCCTGGGATTTCAGCGCGCGCAGGTCCCGCAGCAGCTTGCGATCGAGCAGGCTCATGTTCCGGCGTGGCGCTTCCCGGAGGCCGGAGGGATCGTGCCGGATTGCGGACAGCCCGGATTCGGCGTTTCGGTGTTCACCATCTGAGATTCTGCACCGGACTCCGGGCGGCGTTCGCGTGCTCGCTGAGGATGCGGCCGTCGCGCATCGAGAACACCCGGTCGGCCATGTCGGCGAGAATGGCGTTGTGGGTGATGATCACCGCGAGGGTGCCCAGGTCGCGGTTGATGCGTTCGATCGCATCGAGGACGGTGATGCCGGTGTGCACGTCGAGCGCGCCGGTGGGTTCGTCGCACAGCAGCACTTCCGGTCGCTTCACGATGGCGCGGGCGATCGCGACGCGCTGCTGCTCTCCGCCCGAGAGTTGCGCGGGAAAATGGTCCATGCGTGGCCCCAGCCCGACGAGATCGAGCGCTTCCTCGGCGGACATCGGATCGCGCGCAATCTCCGTGATCAGCGCGACGTTCTCCCGGGCGGTCAGGCTGGGAATCAGGTTGTAGAACTGGAATACGAACCCGACGGCATCCCGGCGAAACCGCGTCAGCTCGGGTTCGGCGGCGCGGGCCAGATCGCTCCCGCGGTAGAGCAGGGTGCCGGAGGTCGGGTTGTCGAGCCCACCCAGGTGGTTGAGCAGGGTCGACTTGCCGCTTCCCGAGGGGCCGAGGAGAACGACAAGCTCGCCCGGATACAGGTCGAGATCGATGCCCGCCAGCGCGTGCACCGCCGCTTCCCCGTCGCCATACGTTTTCGTCAGCCCGCGCACGATAAAAACCGGATCGCCCCGGGTGGGGGAGGAACCGCGGTCAGCAGTCGATGCAGCGGTGGGCATGCGAACCTGTCAGACAATCACGCGACGGCGCCTCCGCAATGCCGATCGACCGCCGGTGGATCGTCCGCCGCCCGATCCGGAGCACCTGGACGCGAGTCGGTGCGGTCAGCGTGTCCGGGGCGCAAGTTCCCGTTCCAAGATCGCGGACTGCGCTTCGGCTTTCGCGATTTCGCCCGGCTGATAACGGGTCAGAAATGCGCGCAGCCGTGCCTCCTGGCCGAGGTCGACGCCGGCGCGCTTCGCGACGATGAGCCAGGCGAGACCCGCTGCCAGATCGCGATCGGTGCCCCGGCCATTCGTGTACGCCACGCCCACGCTCGCCATCGAAAGCGGAGATCCGGCACGCGCGGCCTGCAGATAACGGGTGAATGCCTTCCGTTCATCGACCGCGACGCCTTCGCCGTTCGAATACAGGTCGCCGAGCTGATGCGCCGCGTCCGCATCGCCCAAGGCCGCGCTCCGCTCCAGCCAGACAACCGCGCGCTCCGGATCCGGGGGCAGTCGCCTGCCGTTGGTGAGCAGCCGGCCCAGTGCGCCCATCGCCGCGGCCTCGCCGCGATCGGCCGCCTGCTGCAGTGCCGTGATCGTCGGCCAGGCGCGACGCTCGCCCAGCACCGTCATGACGACGACCGGCGGCACCGCGGAATCGGCTTCCGCCGGGCTCGCGTCCACGTCGTCATCGCCGGCGCCGGCGCCGGTCGCTCGCGTCTCGTCGAAGCAGATTGCCGCGGCGGGCGGAAGCGCCGCGATGACCTCGCCGGTCGTGGCTTTTACGCCCAGGACCCGGGCGCGCTGTTCTGCCGCCGTGATCGCCGCAGTCCGGCCCCGATCCTGCAGGTGCTGACGCAACTGTGCCTGGGCATGGCTGCGATCGCCCCGCGCCTGCGCCACGATCAGCCACGCGAGCGCCTCCGTCAGATCGACTCTGGTGCCGCGTCCGCGGGCATACTGGGCGCCGAGATTGTGCGCGGCATCCATCCGGCCGCCGATCGCTCCCGCGCGGAAGTAGGCGAAAGCGCGGCCGGAGTCCTCGGCGACGCCGTCGCTGCGGTCGAGCATGTCGCCGATGGCAGTTGCGGCCGCGGCGTCGCCCCTCCGCGCCGTCTGTTCGAGAAAATCGATCCGCCTCTGGCCGTGCAGCCTGCGGGCATCGAACAGACTGGCTTCACCCGCCAGCACTGCGGACATGCGCTGGGTGCTCTCCCGATGCGCGGGCGTGTCTTCGAGCGCCTGCTCGAACTGCCGCTGGGAGACGAGGCTGTATCCCTGCAATCGAATCGACAGGGGTGCGATCACGACGGCCGTTTCGTCCGCGCCGACGTCCCCGGCTGAGGGCGCTCCACTCGCAAGCGTGACGGCAAGCAACAGGATGACGCAGCCGGAGCGGCCGATCCGCCCGCCGTTGCGACCGCCCGGCGTCACCGGTGCTCAGGTGCCGGCTGCTTCGCCGCCGGTGATCACGGAACCGCCCGTCACCGTCACCTTTTCGAGGATCGCGCGGGTGAGCTTCTCGGCGAGTTCGGGTTTTTCCTTCAGCGCCGCCTTTGCGGCGTCGCGGCCCTGGCCGACCAGCGCGCCCTCGTACGCGATCCAGGCGCCCTTCTTCTCGAGCACCTTGTGTTCGATCCCGAGGTCGAGCAGCGAGCCGGTGTGCGAGATGCCCTCGTCGTACATGATGTCGAACTCGCACTCGGTGAACGGCGGGGCGACCTTGTTCTTCACCACCTTGATCTTGGTCCGGTTGCCGATGACCTTGCCCTCGGGGGTCTTGATCTGGTCCTTCCGCCGGATGTCGACCCGGACCGAGGAGAAGAATTTCAGGGCCCGGCCGCCGGAGGTGGTCTCGGGGTTGCCGAACATCACGCCGATCTTTTCGCGAATCTGGTTGGTGAAGATGCAGACGCAGTTCGTCTTGCTGACGACGGCGGTGAGCCGGCGCATCGCCTGCGACATGAGCCGGGCCTGGCTGCCCATCGTCATGTCGCCCATCTGGCCGTCGAGTTCGGCCTTCGTCATCAGCGCGGCGACCGAGTCGAGCACGATCACGTCGATGCTGTTCGAACGAATCAGCGTCTCCATGATGTTGAGCGCGTCCTCGCCGCTATCGGGTTGCGAAACGAGCAGGTCGTCGAGGTTCACGCCGACGACGCGGGCGTATTTGGGATCGAGCGCGTGCTCGACGTCGATGAAGGCGGCGAGGCCGCCCTTGCGCTGCGCCTCGGCGATGACGCTGAGGCAGAACGTCGTCTTGCCCGACGACTCGGGCCCGTAGATTTCGATGATGCGGCCCCGGGGGAGGCCGCCAACCCCGAGCGCGAGATCGATCGCGAGCGACCCCGTCGACAGCGTTTCGACCTTCATCTTCGTCGCGCTGCCGAGTCGCATGACCGATCCCTCGCCGAATTGCTTGGTGATGGCGGAAAGCGCGAGCTCGATGTTCTTGTCGCGGCCGGGAACAACGGGAGCGGTGGCGGCGGGTTTGGCGGGAGCAGCTTTGGACATGGTGGGAATGACGCGTTGGAGGGTGAACCGGAAGCGCGGGCGAGTCTGCCGCGAATCGGCGCAACCTCACTCCCGGTCTCGGCGGGAGGCAAGCCCGGCGTGCACGGAATCGGGACCGGCCGCGCCCGGAAGACCGGCGGCGTCGGCCCGCGTGCCGCGGCCCGACTCGGTCTGTGCTTGGCGGGTCTGGATACCGGCCGGCGGTCCGCGTTCACCCGCCCGGATGGGCGCCGCCGGAGGGGCGGAACGCGGTGGCGAACCAGACGGCGAGGATGATCAGCCCGAAGCTCACGGCGTAGTTCCAGCTCAGCTTCTCCTTCAACACGACCCAGGCGAAGACCACGAAGACGCCGAGCGTGACGCATTCCTGGATGATCTTGAGCTGGTAGCCGGTGAACTCGCCGCTGAGGTATCCGCCGCGGTTGGCGGGGACCATCAGGCAGTACTCGAAGAACGCGATCCCCCAGGAAACGAGGATCACGACGAGCAGCGGCTTGCCCTCGAACCAGCGAAACTTGAGCTGGCCGTACCAGGCGAGGGTCATGAAGATGTTCGAGCAGACGAGAAGCAGCACGGTTTTCATCGGCAGATGGCGGCGGAAAGGGGGAGCAGATGCAGGCGCAGCGGGCGGCGTCGAGGCGAAACCGAACGGCTGGTCAGGTTGCGCTTGCCCGCGGGCTTCGTGCGCGTGAGGATCGCCGGGCCGGAATGGCGCGCGGGATGCTTCCCCGGCGGAACGCAAGCGCCGTGTCCGGCTTTGTCCTTCCGTGCACGAGATCGAGATCACCGAAATCCCCCCGCTCAAGCCGGACGAGCAGTGCCTGCTCGACATGCACAGCATGCTGAACGTGTTCAACGTTCTCTGGAGCGAGCTGACGCTGATCGGGCTCGAGCTCGAGAACAACCCCACGTGCCTGACGGAAAGTCTCGCGCTGGTGGGGCGGCTGGTGCGGTCGTTGCGGGAGCCCGCCGCGAGCCTCGCCGGCGCCGACCGGGTCGAGGAGCATATCCGCAGTTTCCACACGGAGATCGAGGGCCGGCTCGCCCGGCATCCGGAGCTGGCCGGCCGGCCGGAGATCGCCGCGGCGCTGGCGAACGTGCAATCGGTTTTCGCGATCCTCCGGGTCCGCGCCCGGGAACTGCTGGCCCGGGCGGGCAATCCCGAGCTGTGGGTGGAGGCCTCGGGCGCCGCGCTGGAGCGCGATTTCCACGAGGTGTTCGCCGCGATCGAAAAAAGCAGCCGCGGCCGGTATGGGATCGTGTACAACGCGGCTGTCCAGGGGCGGACCGATTATTACATCGACCTCCGGTTCGAGAGCGCGGCCGGCGACCGCATCTGGCTGCCCCTGATTTTCAAGGACGTGATGCGCGACGTGATGGCGAACGCGCGCAAATACACGCCGCCGGGCGGCCACATCACCGCGGCGCTGCACGCCGACCGCGAGCGGCTCCGGTTCGTCGTGGCCGACGACGGCCGCGGAATCCCGGCGGAGGAACTGGCGACGGTGGTGCATTACGGCCGCCGGGGGAGCAATGTCACGGACGTGCGCACGATGGGCGGCGGCTTCGGACTGACCAAGGCGTTCTTCGTCACGAAGCAGTTCGGGGGCCGCTTCTGGATCTCCTCGCAGATCGGCCGAGGAACGAGAATCCGGATCGAGATTCCGGCGCGGCTGGCGCCGGTTCAGGCCGGATAGTATCCGCGGTACCACTCGACGAACCGGCGCAGTCCGTCCTCCAGCGTCACCGCGGGGGCGTAGCCGATTGCCGCCCGGAGCCGCTCGATGTCGGCGCAGGTCTCGACCATGTCGCCCGGCTGCGGCGGCACGAGCTCGAGCAGCGCTTTCTTGCCGAGCAGCTCCTCGAGCATCCGGACGAAGAGCTTCACCTCGACCGCGCGGTTGTGGCCGATGTTGAAGATGCGAAAAAGCCCGGTGTTCCCGCCGGCGGCGCCCGGTGCCGGCGGATACAGCAGGACCTTGAGCACGCCGGCGACGACGTCATCGACATAGGTGAAGTCGCGCCGGTTCAGGCCGTGATTGAAGAGCCGGATCGGCCGGCCGGAGGCGATCGCCTGCGTGAACAGCGTCGGCGCCATGTCGGGCCGGCCCCACGGCCCGTACACGGTGAAGAAGCGCAGTCCGGTGATCGTGAGCCGGTAGAGGTGGGCATAGCTGTGCGCCATGAGCTCGTTGCTTTTCTTCGTGGCGCCGTAGAACGAGATCGGCTGGTCCGTATCCGCGTCCTCCCGGAACGGCACCCGCGCGCCGGCGCCGTAGACACTGCTCGACGAAGCGAACACCAGGTGCCGCGGCGGCGACCGGCGGCATGCCTCGAGGACGTTGGCGAAGCCCTCGAGATTGCTGCGCACGTAGGCGGCCGGGTTCTCGGAGCTGTGGCGGACGCCCGCCTGCGCGCCGAGATGGACGACGTATTCCGGTTTGAAGGCGGCGTAGAGTCCGGCGAACGCCGCGGCGTCGGCGAAATCGGCCTGCACGAAGCGGAAAGACTCGAGTGGCGCGAGCTGCGCGAGGCGCGCGCGCTTCAGTTCGACCGGATAATAATCGCTCAGATTGTCGACCCCGAGCACTTCGCAGCGGCCGGTTTCGGCCAGCCGGCGCGCCACGTGGTAACCGATGAAGCCGGCGGCCCCGGTCACGAGTACTTTCATCGGGCGCTTGATAGGGCAACCCGCGTGTCGCGGCTAGCCCCAATGTGTTGCGGCTCCGAAAAATTCGCCGGTGCCGGCTGCCGGCTCCGCCGCACCCGCGGGTTAAGACAGGATTGGCGGAAAATTTCAAAGACGGGGCTTGATTGCGAAAAAACGAGACCTATACCTTGCGGCGCTTTTGCACCCGCGCACGTTCACCGCATGAAGATCAAAGCCTATCTCAAGCCGTCCTGCGGCTGGTCCAATGGCGTGCGGGCGATTTTGCGCAAGTACAACCTCGACTACGAAGACGTCGACGTCGTCAACGACCGCGCAAACTATGCCGAGATGGTGGCGAAGTCCGGACAGCCGCTGTCGCCGTGCGTCGAGATCGACGGCGTGATGCTGGCCGACGTCTCGGGGGAGGAAGTGGAGAATTATCTTCTCAGCAACGAATTGATCCAGCCGGTTGACGCCGCCGTCGACGTGCCGACGAACGCGGGCTGCTCCGACGAGGAGCACGCCAAACTCGCGACGAAAACGGTCCGCTTCTTCTGATGCCGCTGACGAGAGCTCGCCGCACGTAATCGAATAACCCGGGGCCGCTCTCGCAACGCCGAGACCGGCCCTTTTTATGGTCCAGATTTTGCAGCAACGCTCCCACGCCCCGCGGCTCCCCCACCGCCGGGCCGCCCTCCTTTCACCGTGAACACCACGCAGCCGTCAGCGGAATCCAGCAACGACAACCCTCGCGCATCCGGCGCGCGGCGCTCTCCGGCCGTGCGGCCCGGCAAACAGGGACTGTACGATCCGTGGTTCGAGCACGACGCCTGCGGGGTCGGTTTCGTCGTCGACATGAAGGGCCGCAAGTCGAACCAGATCCTCAAGCAAGGCCTCCAGATCCTGACCAACCTCGACCACCGCGGCGCGAGCGGCGCGGAAGAGAACACCGGCGACGGCGCCGGCGTGCTCATGCAAATGCCGCACAAGTTCCTGGTCGAGGCGGCGAAGAAGGCGCGCATCTCACTGCCCGAGCCCGGCCAGTACGCCTGCGGGCTGGTGTTCCTGCCGCGCAATGCGACCACCCGGCGGAAGCTTGAGGAGGTCTTTGGCGGAATCGTGCAGTCGGAGGGCCAGACCCTGCTCGGCTGGCGCACCGTGCCGACGGACAACGCGCGGCTCGGCGAGACGGCCAAGTCGGCGGAGCCGTTCATCCGCCAGGTCTTCATCGGCCGCAGCGCGGAGCTCGATGAGGCGGGGTTCGAACGGAAGCTGTTCGTGCTGCGCAAGCGGGCCTATGCCGAGATCCGGACCTCGACGTATTCGGGCGGCGAGACGTGGTACATGCCGAGCCTTTCGCACAAGACGATCGTGTACAAGGGCATGCTCACGACGGACCAGCTCGAGCACTACTTCCTCGACCTGAAGAACCCGGCGATCGAGACGGCGCTGGCGCTGGTGCACTCGCGCTTCAGCACCAATACCTTTCCCAGCTGGGACCGGGCGCATCCGTATCGCTACATCGCGCACAACGGCGAAATCAACACCCTGCGCGGCAACATCAACTGGATGCACGCCCGCGAGGCGCTGTTCGCCAGCGAGCTGTTCGGCGAGGACATCAAGAAGATCAAGCCGATCATCAATCCGAACGGCTCCGACTCGTCGATGTTCGACAACACGCTGGAGCTGCTCGTGCTCGCCGGCCGGCCGCTGGCGCATGCGATGATGATGATGATCCCGGAGCCGTGGTCGAACCACGAGTCGATGGACGACGATCGGCGCGCGTTTTACCAGTACCACTCCTGCCTGATGGAACCGTGGGACGGCCCGGCGTCGATCGCCTTCACCGACGGCCGCCAGATCGGCGCGATTCTGGACCGCAACGGACTGCGGCCCTCGCGCTTCTACGTCACGACGGACGACCTGGTGATCATGGCCTCCGAGGCGGGCGTGCTGGACGTGCCGCCGGAGAAGGTGCGGATCAAGGGCCGCCTGCAGCCCGGGCGCATGTTCCTGGTGGATACCGAGGCGGGCCGGATCATCGAGGACGAGGAGATCAAGCGCGCGCTCGCGACCGAGCGGCCGTACCGGGAATGGCTGAAGGAAAACCTGGTGCACCTGGATGAGCTTCCGGCCGCACCGCCGGTCCCGCCCCCGGACCACGAAACGCTCCTCGGCCGGCAGATCGCGTTCGGCTACACGTTCGAGGACCAGCGCGTGCTCCTCACGCCGATGGCCCGCGATGGTGTCGAGGCGGTGGGCTCGATGGGCAACGACACGCCCCTGGCCGTGCTGTCGAACAAGCCGCGGCTGCTCTACGACTATTTCAAGCAGCTCTTCGCGCAGGTCACAAACCCGCCGATCGACTGCATCCGCGAGGAGCTGATCACGTCGGCCGAGACGCGGATCGGGTCCGAGGGCAACCTGCTGAATCCGGATCCGCTGGCGTGCCGCCGTGTCGAATTGAAGTGGCCGGTGCTGACGAACGAGGAATTCGCCAAGGTCCGCCGGCTCGACCAGCCGGGCTTCAAGGTCGGCGTGCTGCCGATCCTCTTCCGGGCGACCCGCGGCGAGAAGGGCCTCGCCAAGGCGATGGAGGAGATCTGCCTCATGTCACGGCGCATGATCGAGGACGAGGAGGTCACGGTCCTCATCCTGAGCGACCGCGGCGTGACGAAGGATTTCGCGCCGATTCCGGCGCTGCTCGCCGTCGCCGGCCTGCATCACTACCTCATTCGCGAGGGGCTGCGGACCCGGATTTCGATGATCCTGGAGACCGGCGAGGCGCGCGAGGTGCACCATTTCTCGCTGCTGATCGGCTACGGCTGCAGCGCGATCAACCCCTACCTGGCGTTCGAGACGATCGACGGGATGATCCAGGACGGGCTCCTGGTGAACATCGACCACAAGACGGCCTGCAAGAACTTCGTGAAGGCGGCATCGAAGGGCGTCGTGAAGGTGATGTCGAAGATGGGCATTTCCGCGATCCAGAGCTACCGCGGCGCCCAGGTGTTCGAGGCGGTCGGCCTGCGGCAGGACGTGATCGACCGGTACTTCACCTGGACCCCGTCGCGGGTGGGCGGCATTGGGCTGGACGTGATCGCGCAGGAGGTGCTGACCCGTCACCGGGCGGCGTATCCGGAGCGTTCGGTCAACGGCCACGTGCTGCCGGTGGGCGGCCAGTACCAGTGGCGCGCCGACGGCGAGTACCACCTGTTCAACCCCGAGTCGATTCACCGGCTGCAGAAGGCGGTGCGCACGGGGAGCTTCGCCGCGTTCAAGGACTACTCGAAGATCATCAACGAGCAATTCGCGCAACATCGCGACGCTGCGGGGCCTGCTGGATTTCAAGGCGGGCGATCCGGTGCCGCTGGCGGAGGTCGAGCCGGTCGAGGCGATCCTGAAGCGGTTCAAGACCGGTGCGATGTCCTACGGCTCGATCTCGCAAGGAGGCGCACGAGAACGCTCGCGATCGCGATGAACCGAATCGGCGGCAAGTCGAACACCGGCGAGGGCGGCGAGGATCCGGAGCGGTTCATCCCGCTCGCGAACGGCGACTCGAAGAACTCCGCGATCAAGCAGGTGGCCTCCGGCCGCTTCGGCGTGACGAGCGAATACCTCGTCAGCGCGCGGGAGCTGCAGATCAAGATGGCGCAGGGCGCGAAGCCGGGCGAGGGCGGCCAGCTGCCCGGCGCCAAGGTGTATCCGCCGATCGCGAAGACCCGGCACACCACCGCCGGGCGTGGGGCTCATCTCCCCGCCGCCGCACCACGACATCTACTCGATCGAGGATCTCGCCGAGCTGATCCACGACCTGAAGAACAGCAACCGGCAGGCCCGCATCAGCGTGAAGCTGGTCTCGGAGGTCGGCGTCGGCACGATCGCGGCGGGCGTCGCCAAGGCGCACGCCGACGTGGTGCTCATCTCGCGGCCACGACGGCGGCACGGGCGCCTCGCCGCAGACCTCGATCATGCATGCCGGGCTGCCCTGGGAGCTCGGCCTGGCCGAGACCCACCAGACCCTCGTGCTGAACAACCTGCGCTCGCGCATCGCGGTCGAGACCGACGGCCAGCTGAAGACGGGCCGCGACGTCGTCGTCGCCGCCCTGCTCGGCGCCGAGGAGTTCGGCTTCGCGACGGCTCCGCTCGTCGCGTCCGGCTGCATCATGATGCGCGTCTGCCATCTGAATACCTGTCCGGCCGGCGTGGCCACCCAGGACCCCCGGCTGCGCGAGAAGTTCGCCGGCAAGCCGGAGCACGTGGTCAATTTCATGCGCTTCATCGCCGAGGAGGTGCGCGAATTCATGGCGCAGCTCGGCTTCCGCACGGTCGAGGAGATGATCGGCCACACCGAGCGGCTCGAGCCGCGGAAGGCCGTCGAGCACTGGAAGGCCCGAGGGCCTCGATTTCAGCAACATCCTCTACCAGCCGGACGTGGCCCCGGAGGTCGGCCGGTTCTGCCAGATCCCGCAGGATCACGGCCTCGAAAAGTCGCTCGACGTGACGACGCTGCTCGAAATCTGCCAGCCCGGCGATCGAGCGGGGCGAGAAGGTCGATCGCCGATCTGCCGATCCGGAACGTCAACCGCGTCGTCGGGACGATCACCGGCAGCGAGGTGACGAGGAAGCACGGCGCCAAGGGGCTGCCCGAGGACACGATCCGGATCCATTTCACCGGTTCGGCCGGCCAGAGTTTCGGCGCGTTCATGCCGCAGGGGATGACGTTCTCGATCGAGGGCGACGCGAACGACTACTTCGGCAAGGGCCTGTCCGGCGGAAAGATCATCGTCTACCCGCCGGCGGCTTCGCCGTTCGTTCCCGCCGAGAACATCATCGTCGGCAACGTCGCGCTGTACGGAGCGACGGGCGGCGAGGCGTACCTCTGCGGACGCGCTGGCGAGCGGTTCGCGGTGCGCAACAGCGGCGTGAACGCGGTGGTGGAAGGCGTGGGCGACCACGCCTGCGAATACATGACCGGCGGTCGCGTGGTCGTGCTCGGCTCGACCGGGCGCAACTTCGCAGCCGGCATGTCCGGCGGCATCGCCTACGTGCTCGACGAGGCCGGCGATTTCACCAGGCGCGTGAACGCCTCGATGGTGTCGATCGAGAAGCTGGAGGCGCCGGCGGAAATCGCCGAGGTGCGGGCGCTGGTGGAAAACCATCTCGCCCACACCCGGAGCAGCCGCGCGCAGGCCGTGCTCGCGGATTGGGAGCGGCTGGTGCCCAAGTTCGTCAAGATCCTCCCCAAGGACTACAAGCGCATGCTCGCCTGCATTGAGCGGGCGCGCAGCCAGGGGCTCACCGGCGACGAGGCCATCATGGCCGCATTCGAGGAAAACGCCCGCGACCTCTCGCGCGTCGGCGGCAACTAGCGAGCACCTGTCACCCACTCGCCGGAGCCGGCTTGCCGGCGGCGCCCGACCGCGCGCAAGCTTGCTCCTGGCCGCCACCCGGCTTGCGCCGCTCCAACTCCCATCCTTCTTCTCCCGCCTTCCGAACTTCAGCCTTTCTCCCATGGGCAAACCCACCGGCTTCATCGAATACCTCCGCGAACTTCCGGTCGACCGGCCGCCGCTCGAGCGCGTGCGTGACTGGAAGGAATTCCATCACCACATGGAGGAAAAGAAGCTCCGGACGCAGGGCGCGCGCTGCATGGATTGCGGCGTCCCGTTCTGCCACACCGGCAAGCTGATCAGCGGCATGGCATCCGGCTGTCCGATCAACAACCTGATCCCGGAGTGGAACGACCTCGTGTATCGGGGACTCTGGCACGAGGCGCTCGACCGGCTCCACAAGACGAACAACTTCCCGGAGTTCACCGGGCGGGTCTGCCCGGCGCCGTGCGAAGGCTCGTGCGTGCTCGGGATCAATGCGCCGCCGGTCACGATCAAGAACATCGAATACAGCATCATCGAGCGCGCCTGGGAGGAGGGCTGGGTGTACCCGGAGCCGCCGAAGACGCGGACGGGCACGCAAGGTCGCGGTCATCGGCTCGGGTCCCGCCGGCCTGGCCGCCGCCGCCCAGCTCAACAAGGCCGGCCACACCGTGACGGTGTTCGAGCGGGCCGACCGGCCGGGCGGCCTGCTCATGTACGGCATCCCGAACATGAAGCTCGACAAGCAGGAGGTTCTCCTGCGCCGGATTCGGCTGATGGAACAGGAGGGCATCAAGTTCATCTGCAACGCCAACGTCGGCGAAAATGTCGAACCGCAGATTTTCCTGAATGAATTCGATGCCACCGTGATTTGCACCGGGGCGACCCAGCCGCGCGATCTGCCCGTGGAGGGCCGGACCCTCGCCGGCGTGCACTTCGCGGTCGACTTTCTGACGGTGAACACGAAAGCCGTCCTCGACGGCGGAGCCGAGCACGGTCCGATCAACGCCAAGGGGAAGCATGTCGTGGTCATCGGCGGCGGCGACACCGGCACCGACTGCGTCGGCACCTCGATGCGGCACGGCGCGCAGAGCATCACCCAGATCGAGATCCTGCCGAAGCCGCCGATGGAACGGCAGCCGGACAATCCCTGGCCGGAGTGGCCGAAGGTGTACCGGATGGATTACGGCCAGGAGGAGGCGGCGGCCAGATTCGGCGCGGACCCCCGCGTGTACCTGACCACGGTGAAGAAATTCATCGGCGATGCCGCCGGCGCGGTGCAGCAACTCGTCACCGTCGAGGTGAGATGGGAGAAGAACGAGAAGGGCCAGTTCATCCCGAGGGAGGTGCCCGGCACCGAGCAGACGCGTCCCGCGGAGCTCGTATTGCTGGCAATGGGTTTCCTCGGGCCCGAGCAGGCGTTCCTGAAGGAGATCAACATCGCGACGGATCCCCGCTCGAACATCAAGGCCGAGCACGAGAAGTACGCGACCAACATCAAGGGCGTCTTTGCGGCGGGCGACTGTCGTCGTGGGCAGAGCCTCGTCGTCTGGGCCATCAACGAGGGGCGCGGCGCCGCACGCGAGTGCGACCGCTACCTGATGGGCACGACGGATCTGCCGTAGTTCCGCGCCCGGCGCGGAACTAATCGGTCCGGAACACCAGCGCCTCCTGCGCGGTGGCATCCGCGCGGAGCCAGATGTGGCCGCCGCCGGCGTCGCAATCGATCACGCGCACGATGCCATCCATCGCCTTCGCTTCCGGCTCCAGCTCGAGCAGCCGGCTGGGCGCATTCCGGAACCACTCCGCCTCGAGCGCATTCCCGGTTTTTTTGGGGAAGTACGCCAAGTAGAGCATGTCGTGCTCGACGAGATCGTTGAAGAAATGCGTGCCGAGCGAGACGTCGGGGATCAGCCGCTCGTGCATCGCGACGACCTCGCAAATGACCGACGCCCGGCTGATCTCGGCGAACGTGATCGGAATTCCCAGCGAGGGGCTGTGGGTGCCCCAGCGACCCGGGCCGATCAGCATCAGCCCGCGATCCTCGGCCGGGTGCTGCTGGTTCAGCCGGCCGATCAGCCGCGCGACGGCGTACCGGTCGCGCTCCGGCAGCCGGGCGTAGGTGTCCTGCACCACGTAGATGATCCGGCTCAATCGCGTCTCCCGGCTGACTCCGATCACCGCGCCGTTGGCCGCGAGCAGCCGGTGCTTGATCGCCGGGGGCGGCGAGCTGACGCTGCCGGTTTCACGTCGCACCTGAAACGTCCGGCACTGCAGCAAGTGGATCCGGTAGCTGCCGTCGGCGAGGTAGTTCAGCGTGAACTCGATGTCGACCGGATGCTCGTACGCCTCCTCGAGCAGCGTCAGCATCCGCTGCAGATCCGCCGCGACCGGCGACTCGCGCAGGAGACGCTCGAAGGTGACGCACGGATAGCCTTCCGCGGTTTCGGTCACGTAGTAGTCGACCGGAAATTCGGGTTGTTGCGCCAGCACGTCCCCGAGCGAGAGCGAGACGAACTCGCCGGCGCGCAGGTCGAGGCAGTCCATCCGCCGTTGCGAGTGCTCGCGGACCTCCTCGAAATCCGCTTCGGGCCGGCGCTCCGGGGCATTCAGCGCGACGAGCCGCGTGTAGTCGTCGTCCGACCGGTCCACGGCGCGCGTCCCGAGCCCGAAGACGAGCCGCAGCACGCCCGCCCGGGGATCGATGTCGGGGTGCCACACGAACGGATTGTACGACAGCCCGACGCCGGCCGCCTGCGGATAGTAGTACCGGCCGTGGGGGGCGCCGGACACACGCATGATCAGCAGCGCCATCCGCTCCTCGCTGTCGAGCAGGCCGCGCCGCTGCCGGTAGCGAAGCGCCTCCTCGTCGAGGACGCTGGCATAGACGCGCCGGACCGCGTCCAGCAGCGCGGTCATCCGCCCCTCGCCCGACCCCCGGTTCGCCACGAACACGCTCTCGTACTTGCCGGAAAACGCGTTGCCGCGCGCGTCCTCGAGAATCGAGCTCGAGCGCACGATGTACGGCGACTCGCCGAAGTAATCGAGCATGCCCTGAAACTGCTCGAGGATCTGCGGCGGGAACCCTCCGGCGAGGATGCGGCGCCGGCCTTCGTCGAGGCCCTGCAGGAAAGTCCCGGAACGTTTCTGCTGCTCGCGCACCCACCAGACGCCGTTCTGGACGAGGAACGTGATGAAGACCTCCGCGCCGACGAAAAACGAATCGTGCACCTCGAGCCGCCCGGCGAGATCGCGGTCGCGCTCCCGCAGGATGGCGCGCGCGACCAGCATGCCGAGCGTCTTCCCGCCGACCGATCCGATGCCGATCATCCGGTCGCGGACGGCGAGGAAATCCTCGAGCGTGAGGAACCGCGTGACGAGGGGCGCGAGGCCCGAGCGATGCACGCGCAACGCCCAGCACACGCGCCGCGTGATCTCCTCGCGGCGGCCCGGCGGACAGCGCCCCTCGGCGCATTCGCGCGCCACCAGTTCCGCCTCGTGAAACAGCCGCCGCCAGTAGCCCGTCCGGCGATCCGTCTGCAGCCGCGGCCATTGCGTGCTCGAAAGGATCTGCGCCAGCACGGCGCTCTCCTTGACCGGCAGGAACGCGTCCCCCTGCCGCACATGGATCGTGTTCATCGCCTTCTGCGACCGGTGCTGCACCTTCAGCGGCCGGACGTAGAGCCGGCCCTCGAGCCGGAACACGTCCAGCATGAATTGCGTCGTGCCCCGGATCGGCTCCAGGGCGTAGGTCGAGTGGCGGTCGCGGAAGACGCCGAAATACGTGACCGTCTCCAGATCCCAGAGACGCGGGCACGTCAGGGTGAAGAAGTTGCCCAGGCTCTGATCGGAGACCCAGGTGTCGGCGAGATGCGACAGGCAGTCGAAGACGTACATCGCCCCGCGGCCGGCACCCTCGATCACCGCATGGACCTGGCGGACGAACGTCTCGAATCCCGCGGCCGGGTCCAGTGTGTGGATTTCGACGCCGACGTGGGCGGGCACCAGCGGCGCGTGATTGGCGAACCGGAAGTAGATGAGGTGGCGTCCTTCCGCGTGGGCCGCCTCGGTGTAGGGCAGCACGAGCTCGTGGTATTCCTCGATCGAGTCGACTACCCACACGATGTTGTCCCCCGGCTCCACGCCGTGCAGCACGTGGTCCAGCCCGGGCAGGCCGGTGGTGAAGGGAGCGGGGGCGGGGGCGCTCATGCGGCGGAAGGTTTTCCGATCGGGTCGAGGCGGGCGGTTCCCCCGCTCACGCCCCCGGCGCCGGACGGTTGAGCCGCACCCGGCACCGCGGGCGTGAGCGCCATTTGGACCTGGCTACATCACGCCTTGATCGAGCATCGCGTCCGCCACCTTGGTGAAACCGGCAATATTGGCCCCGAGGACGTAGTTGCCGGGCGCCCCATAGGATTCAGCCGTGTCGCGGCAGTTGCGGTGGATGTCGACCATGATCCGGTGCAGCCGCTGGTCCACCTCCTCGCGATTCCAGCCCAGCCGCATCGAATTCTGCGACATCTCGAGACCGGAAGTGGCGACGCCGCCGGCGTTGGCCGCCTTGCCGGGTCCGTAGAGAATGCCGTTTTCGATGAACGCGTGCACCGCCTCGGGCGTCGATGGCATGTTCGCGCCCTCGCAGACGAGCCGGCAGCCATTGCCCAGCAGCACCTTGGCATCCGCGCCCTCGACCTCGTTTTGCGTGGCGCTGGGGAACGCGCACTCGCAGGGGATCGACCAGGGCCGCTGCTTCGCGAGGTACCGGCCGCCGAACTTGTCGGTGTACTCCTTGATCCGCCCACGGCGGGCGTTCTTCAGGTCCATCACCCAGGCCAGCTTCTCCGCGTCGATGCCCTTCGGGTCGTGGATCGTGCCATCGGAGTCCGAGAGCGACACGGGTTTGGCGCCGAGCTGGAGCAGTTTCTCGACGGTGTACTGGGCGACGTTGCCGGAGCCGGACACGGTGCAGACCCGGCCGGCCAGCGCCTCGCCCCTGGTCTTCAGCATTTCCTCGGCGAAATACACCGCGCCGTACCCGGTTGCCTCCGGCCGGATGAGCGAGCCGCCCCAGTTGATGCCCTTGCCGGTGAGCACGCCGGTGAACTCGTTGCGCAGCCGCTTGTATTGGCCGAAAAGGTACCCGATCTCGCGGCCGCCGACCCCGATGTCGCCGGCCGGCACATCCGTATCCGCGCCGATGTGCCGGAACAGCTCGGTCATGAAGCTCTGGCAGAAGCGCATCACCTCCTGGTTGGTCTTGCCCTTCGGGTCGAAATCGGTCCCGCCCTTCGCGCCGCCCATCGGCAGCGTGGTGAGCGAGTTCTTGAACACCTGTTCGAAGCCGAGGAACTTCAGGATGCCGAGGTTGACGCTCGGGTGAAACCGGAGCCCGCCCTTGTACGGCCCGATGGCGCTGTTGAACTGCACGCGGAATCCGCGGTTCACCTGCACCCGGCCCGCATCGTCCTGCCAGGCGACCCGGAACATCAGCTGGCGCTCCGGCTCGACGATTCGCTCGAGGATGCGCGCGTCGCGATATTTTCTGTGGCGTTCGACCACGGGCCCGAGCGACTCCAGCACCTCACGGGTCGCTTGCAGGAATTCCAGTTCCCCGGCGTTGCGTCGGGCAACCTGATCGAGAACCTCGGCGATATAGGCGTTCATTGATTTCGGCCTGGCGGTGGGAAGGAACCCGCAACGCCCCGGATCCGCCTGGGGTATTGCGGACAGACGAACAGACGGCTGCGGCTGGATGATGCGTTCCCGCGCGGGCCTGGACAACGGCGAATCCCTGATGAAAGCGATTCGCTGACCGGCTACTTGCGAGGAATAGCATTCATAATGCAGGATGCGCGATCCGTGGTGCGCATCCGGTCCGCCGCCGGTCTCCTGGGGACGGCGGCGGGGATCGGCGACGTCTCCGAACCCGGCGACGCCGACGCCCCTCGCCGCGTTGCCGAGATTGTCTTCGCGCGTTGCAACTTCCTCGGGCTGTTGCTCATTGAGTGACGGACGCCCCGGTCGAGGGGCTCCGCGCTTTTCTCATGAAACCCTGCCTCGCCGCCGTGTTCGCCGTCACCACCGCTCTTTCGGCCCATTCCGCCGCGCCTGACGAAGGCGCCATCCAGTCCCGCGTGGCTGCGCTGCTCGGGCAGATGACCGAGGAGGAAAAGATCGGCCAGCTGATCCAGTATTCGGCACCGGGCAAGGAGACAGGGCCGGCGATGCAGGCCGACATCGAGCAGGACATCCGCTCCGGTCGCTGCGGCAGCATGCTCAACGTCGTCGGCGCCGCGCAGACGCGCGCCTGGCAGGAGCTGGCGGTGAAGAACTCGCGGCTGCACATCCCGATGCTGTTCGGTTACGACGTCATCCACGGATTCCGGACGACGTTTCCGATCAATCTCGGGCAGGCGGCATCGTGGGACCTGACGGCGATCGAGCACGCGGAGCGCATCGCCGCGCACGAGGCCGCCGCGGCCGGGATCCACTGGACGTTCGCGCCGATGGTGGACATTGCGCGCGATCCGCGGTGGGGCCGGATCGCCGAAGGCTCCGGCGAAGATCCGTTTCTCGGCAGTGCGATCGCGCGGGCCTGTGTCCGGGGATTCCAGGGCGACAGCTATGCGCAGGCCGACACGGTGATGGCGTGCGCCAAACATTTCGCGGGTTACGGCGCGGCGCAGGCGGGGCGGGACTACGGCACGACGGACATTCCCGAGATCACGCTCCGCGACATCTACCTGCCGCCGTTCAAGGCCGCGCTCGATGCGGGCGCCGGCACGATCATGGCGGCCTTCAACGACCTGAACGGCGTGCCGTGCTCGGCCAATCATTTCCTGATGACGCAGGTGCTGCGCAACGAATGGGGCTTCCGCGGCTTCGTCGTTTCGGACTGGATGTCCATTCGCGAGCTGATCAACCACGGCATCGCGGCGGACGACGCCGAGGCCTGCCGCCTGGCGATGAATGCGGGGGTGGACATGGACATGGAAGGCCGGATCTACGGCCCGCAGATGGCCCGCGAAATCAAGGCCGGCGCGATCACCCCGGCGCGCCTCGACGCGGCGGTGACGGCGATTCTCACGGCGAAAGCCCGGCTGGGCCTGCTCGACGATCCGTACCGCTATTGCCGGGAGGAGCGGGAGGCCGCGGCGATGCTGCGCCCCGAGAGCCTCGAGGCTGCGCGGAGCCTCGCGCGGGAATCCTGCGTCCTGCTGAAGAACACGGGCGCCATCCTTCCGCTTTCGCCGCGGACGAGAATCGCGCTGGTGGGCCAGCTCGCGGCGACGAAGCGCGACCTGCTGGGCGCCTGGCAGGGCCAGGGACGCGAGGAGGACGCGATCGATATTCGCGCGGCCTTGGAGGAGGCGTTTCCCGAACACGTGACCTACGCCGAGGGCTGCAAGGATTTCGGGGGCGACCGTTCCGGCTTTCCCGCCGCCGTCGCCGCGGCGAAGAATGCGGATGTCGTCGTCGCAGTCATGGGCGAGGGCTGGTACATGAGTGGTGAGGCCAGCAGCCGCTCGAGGATCGATCTGCCCGGTCACCAGCTCGAACTGCTGAAGGAGCTGCACCGGACCGGAAAACCAATCGTGCTGGTGCTCCTGACCGGCCGGCCGCTGACGCTGGCCCCGGTGCTGCAACAGGTCGATGCCGTGCTGCTCGCGTGGTTTCCGGGAATCATGGGCGGACCGGCGGTGGCCGATCTGCTGTCCGGCGCGGCGAACCCCTCCGGCAAACTGCCGGTCACTTTTCCGCGCGACGTCGGCCAGATTCCGATCTTCTACAACCACATGATGACCGGCCGCCCCGTCGATCCGTCCAATCCGGACGAGAAATTCAAATCGCGCTATCTCGACGTGCCGAACTCACCACAGTTTCCGTTCGGCTATGGCCTCTCGTACACGCAGTTCACGTATGCGAACGCCGCGGTCGCGAATCCGACGCTCGGGCGCGACGGCGAGGAACACATCCGCGTCACGGTCACGAACACCGGTCAGCGCGAGGGCGCCGAGGTCGTGCAGCTCTATGTTCGCGACGTCGTCGGTTCGGTGACCCGCCCCGTCAGGGAACTCAAGGGCTTCCAGCGCGTGTCGCTGAAGCCGGGCGAATCGCGCGAGGTGACGCTCCTGCTGCGACCGGCGGACCTGGCATTCCATCATCAGGACATGAGTTTTGGGCCGGAGGCGGGCGCATTCGAAGTGTTCGTCGGCGGCGACTCGACCGCGCCGAAGGTCGGCGGATTCGTCTACGCGCCGTGACGGCGGGCCGTCCGGATGGAGGGACCGGCTCCGTCCGGTCCGCGCAGGTCGCTCGACGGTCGCGGACGACACGGAGGTCGTCCCTCCATCCCCGGCGCATGGAGGTGGCCTCTGCATTCGCCCGCGGTCCTGCGATGCGTCCGGCTGTAGGAGCCTGCTTGCAGGCGATCCGACGACCAGCGACCACCAGATCGCGTGGAGGGACCGGCTCCGTCCGGTCCGCGCAGGTCGCTCGACGGTCGCGGAACGACACGGAGGTCGTCCCTCCATCCCCGGCGCATGGAGGTGAAGGTTGTCTTCGTCGCTCCATCCCTGCACGCTCCGCCTTGTCGCTCCTGCAACACGCCCGATCACCGCGGGATCCGGATCGGCGATACGTGAGGATCTGCGTGGCTCGCGTATCGCGCGCCCTCAGTCGCCGTTGCCGACGTCCTTCATGTGCCCGGACAAATAGGTGTCGTAGGCGGCGAGATCGAGCAGCCCGTTGCCGCTGAGGTTGAAGACGATGACGCGTTTCTTCCCCTCGTCGCGGCACTTGACGGCTTCGTCGATGACCGCGGCGATCGCGTGGGCCGACTCCGGCGCCGGCACGAGGCCCTCGGTGCGGGCAAACAGCACGCCGGCCTGGAACACCTTCGTCTGCGGGACCGCGATGGCGTCGATCAGGCCGAGCTTCTTGCAGTGGCTGACCATGGGCGCCATGCCGTGGTAGCGGAGGCCGCCGGCATGGATGCTGGGCGGCATGAAGGTGTGTCCGAGCGTGTACATCATCATCAGCGGCGTCGTCTCGGCCATGTCGCCGAAATCGTAGCGCAGTTCGCCTTCGGTCAGTGAAGGGCACGAGGCGGGTTCGACCGCGACGATCCGGTATTTCTTCTTCCGGCTGATCATCTGCTGGATGAACGGGAACGCGATTCCGGCGAAGTTGCTGCCGCCGCCGGCGCAGCCGAAGATCACGTCGGGTTCCTCCCCCGCCAGCTCCATCTGCCTCAGCGTCTCCTCACCGATGATGCTTTGGTGCAGGCAGACATGGTTCAGCACGCTGCCGAGAGCGTATTTCGTGTTCGGGCCCTTGATCGTGTCCTCGATCGCCTCGCTGATCGCCGCGCCCAGGCTCCCGGGAGAGTCGGGGTGTTCCGCCCGCATCTTGCGGCCGAATTCCGTCTGGTCGCTCGGGCTGGCGTGGACCGTCGCGCCGTATGTCTGCATGAGCAGCTTGCGATACGGCTTCTGGTGAAAGCTGACCTTCACCATGTACACGGTGCATTCGAGTCCGAAGACCTTGCAGGCCATCGCGAGCGACGAGCCCCACTGTCCGGCCCCGGTTTCCGTCGCGAGGCGTTTGGTCCCCGCGATCTTGTTGTAGTACGCCTGCGGGATCGCGGTGTTCGGCTTGTGACTGCCGGCCGGGCTGACGCCTTCGTACTTGTAGTAGATGTGTGCCGGAGTCTTCAGCTCGCGCTCGAGGCGCACGGCCCGCAGCAGCGGAGTGGGGCGGTAGAGCGCATAAACCTCGCGCACCTCCTCTGGAATCTCGATGTGGCGCTCGGTGGTCATCTCCTGCGCCACGAGTGTCTCCGGAAACAGCGGGGCCATCATGTCCGGCGTGACCGGCTGACGGGTGCCCGGGTGCAACGGCGGCGGCAACGGCTCCGGAAAGTCGGCCTGCAGGTTGTACCAGTGCGTCGGCAGGTCCTTGGCGCCGAGGAGGAATTGAATCGGAGAACTCATGATGGGGTAGAAAAGAAGCCTGCGGGTTATCAGTACCAACGCCGCTCGTCACGACGGAATTCCGCCGGAGCGCGGGATCGGAGCCCCGCCCCCGGGCTTCGCGGAGGAGCGCGATCCGCCGGCCATCCGCCGGTTCTCGTCCGCGCGAGGAGCCCAGACCATCCAACTCCTGCACCGCCCGGCTCCGTCTCGCCGGCGGCCTTCTCACCTGGCCGGAACCATCCGGACGATCCGGCCGGGTTTGCCGATGAGTTCGAGCGCGAGGTAGAGATATCCGTCCGGCCCGGTCTTGATGTCCCGCACGCGGCCGAGCCGGCTGAACACCTGCTCCCGGTGCACCACGCAGGTGTCGTCCAGCACGAGCCGCAGGAACTTCTGCTGGGCGAGCGAACCGACGAAGAGGTTGTTGCGCCATTTGGGGAACGCGCTGCCGGTGTAGAATTCGATTTCGCTCACCGCGATCGACGGCGTCCAGTTGATCACCGGCTGCTCCATCCCCGGCGCCTCGGTGCGCGCCGAGATCGGCGTGCCGTCGTAGTTGATTCCGTAGGTGATCAACGGCCACCCGTAGTTGCGGCCCCGCCGGATGAGATTCAGCTCGTCGCCGCCGCGCGGGCCGTGCTCGCTCTCCCACAACGCGCCGTCGACGGGATTGACTGCGAGGCCCTGGGGATTGCGCACGCCGTAGGCCCAGATCGAGCGCCACGCCCCGGGCAGGTGGACGAACGGATTGTCCGGCGGCACGCTGCCATCGTGAAACACCCGGTGGATCTTGCCGAACGGGACCGAGAGGTTCTGCGCCTGGCCGGTGGATCCCTCCTCCATCCCGCGTTCGCCGATGCTGAAAAAGAGATAGGGCCCCTGGAACGCGAGGCGGCCGCCGAACAGGACGTAGCTTTTCGGATACTGCGACGGATCCATCGCGAAGATGGTTTGCTGGTCGACGAGCGCCCCGTCCCGCAGCCGTCCGCGGATGATCTTGTTCATCGCGGTGCCGTTCGGCCCCGGATCGCTGTAGGTCAGGTAGATCCAGCCGTTGTGCGCGTAATCCGGGTCGGCGACGACCGACATCAGCCCGGCCTCGTCGCGCACCACCACCCGCGGGATGCCGCGGATCGGCTCCGGCAGCAGATGGCCGTCCTTGATCAGGCGCAGCCGGCCCACGCGTTCGGTCACCAGGATCGAGCGGTCCGGCAGAAAGGTGAGCGACCAGGGCACATCCAGGCCCTCCGCGACGGACTCGAAGCGGTAGTCGTACTCCTCGCTGTGCTGGACCCCGCGCGGCAGCGGAGATTCCTCCCGCGGCTGGGGGTCGGCCGTGCGGGTGGCGGTCTCGCGAATGTAGGTGACGAGCGCCCGCGCCTCGGCCTCGTTCACCGTCGCGCGGAACGCCGGCATGCCGTTTGGCGGATCGCCCTCGCGAATCGTGCGGAGGAGGCTGGCGTCGCTCCCGCCGTGCGCCCAGCGGTGCGGGAGCAGCGAGGGACCCTTGCCTCCCGACATGTCGCTGCCATGGCAGCCGCTGCAGAGATCCTGGTACAGGCTCGGCGCGTCGCGCCCCTTCGGCGCCGCGATCGCGACCGCACCGCCCGCCAGCCAGGCGACGAGCAGGGAGAAATGGATGGAATGGCGCACGTCGAGTCCGGAGGGACGCGGCACCGACCGGGACGGTTTCGACCCGTTCCGCGGCCCGGGGTCGGCCGGGCGCGGATCGCGCCTGATCGTGCCGCGGGGCGGATTCCCGGCGGGGAAAACCGCGAGTTCGGGATTGTCGCCGGGGTCCGCGGCGCGGAAGAATCGCCGGCATGTCGTCCAAGCCGATACCCGGGTCCACGGGGGAGGTTCTGACCTGCCTGCCTTCCCCGTATCTGCCGCACCCGGCGACCGGGCTGCTTTACCTGCCGCGATTTCTGGCCAAATGCCGGTACGTCAAGAAACACGGGGCGCTGCCGGCGAGCTATGCCAAGAACTACAAGCGCGGGCTGGATCGATTCCTCTGCCTGCACCTCGGCATCGATCCGGCGGCCGTCGAGCGCATCGTGTTCGAGACGGAGACGGAGGACCAGGTGGAGGCGAAGCTGCGGGCGCTGCTGCCGGCCGACGTGGGCGCGGCGAAATGGAACCGCGAACTCGTGCAGAAGGGGCTGACGCCTGCGGGTCAGGAATTCCTGAAGGAAGCGCTGACGGCGATGGGCTGCGCCGACCGGGTGGGCGAAATCAAGAGCGTGCCCGACCTGATCGATTTCGACGAAGGGCGGATCGAATGAGACCGCCGGCCACGCGGGAGCTTTTTTCGGCCCGGAAGGCGGCGACCCATCCGCTCGCGTGGGTGATCGAGCCGCTGGAATCCGAGCCGACGCTCCTCGTGCGGCCGATGTTCGGCGGGAAAGCGGTGTACGTGCACGGGCGGCTGGTGCTGTACCTCACGTTCAAGGCCGAACCTTGGCGCGGTGTGCTTGTGCCGACGGACCGTGCGCACCACGCCGGCCTGCGCGCGGAGCGTCCGGCACTCGCGCCTCACCCGATCCTCGGGAAATGGCTCTATCTGCCGGAGTCCGCGCCGAGTTTCGAGCGGGACGCCGGCTGGGTCGTGACCCGGATCCGGGCGCGCGATTCGCGGATCGGAATTGCACCGGGGGCGGGCCGCCGGGCGTCGCGCCGGGAGAATGCGGAAAGCCGCAAGCGAGGTTGAATCGGCGCGTTCGCCGCACAGACTAGCCCCATGATCAAAGGCCAGAAAGTCGTTTGTATCAACGACACCTTCCCGCCGATCATCCGGGCGCTGTACAAGCAGCTCCCGGTCAAGGGCGACGTCTACACCGTGCGGGAGGTTTTCCTGGGCCGGGAAAAGATCGTGCGTGGCGGCGATTCCGCCACGGTCGGTTTGCTGCTCGAGGAGTTGAAGAACCCGCCGGATCCGTTCCACCAGGGCAAGCAGGAGCTCGGTTTCTCGTCCGAACGATTCGCGCCGCTCGAGGAGCTTCCGGCCGAGGAGGAGGAAGAGGAGGTCGGAATCGGGATCGGCGCCCAGCCGAGTTTCGTCTAGGACGTCGCGCCGCGCCGTCCTTACTCGAAATCCGGCACCAGCTCCGGGCGTGCCGGGCGGCCAATCAGCAGGCGGATCGACTCCAGGTTCTCGCGCACCAGATCGCCCATCGACTCGCAGCGGAGGTACTGGTCGCGCTTGTAGTGGTCCGCGAGGCCCGCCCGCAGCTGGTGCACATTTTCGATCGGGGCGACGGGATCCGTCGACATTTCGTCCAGCAGATAGCCGAGCCGCTGGGCGGCGATTTCGGCGCGCTGGAAGATCATCGCCTGCTCCTCGCGCCGGTACTGGAGCGCCGTCTGCAGGTGCAGGTGCTTGATGCAGTAGCGGACGACCTCGGCGTTTTCCTTGAAGAACTGCGGGAGGTAGAAGTTCTTGTGGCCGTTGTAGGACTGCTGGTCGAAATCCATCGCCCGGATGCGCAGCTGTGAGCCTTCGAAGTCCGGCGTGAGCGCGACGACGTAGTTGTACGACCGCATGTCTCCGAGCAGTCGCACGAAACAGCGCTCGTTGAACTTCACCAATTCCTTCGCGACGCGGATCGGCCGCAGCGTCAGGTCGTTCAGCCACTGGGCGATGAAGATGTCGCCCGGAATCCCGACGATGTGCTCCTCGACGAGGGTGTCGTTGGAGGTCAGGAAGTTCAGCCGGTTCGGGGAGAGCAGGTGTTCGAGCTCCAGGCCGTACACCCGCGAGGCATCCGCCTTCTTGATGTAGAAGTAGTCCTGGTTCTCGTTGTAGGCGTTGACGATTCGGATGCGGAAGGGCGTCGAATTGCCGAAGCTGCAGAAATCGACGCGGTCGATGTACAGGTGCTCCATCACCGAAAAATCGCCGTCGGTCTTGAGGAGCGCGTAGATGTGCTTCAGCCCATCGTGCAGCGCCGACATTTCGTCCGCGCGGTAGATGACGCTGTCCCAGAGCGAGGGTTTGCCCTCCGCGTCCGGCAGCGGGATCGCCTCGTGGAAATCGAGCAGCTGCTCGTAGCTGACCGGCAGTTCGCGCTCGCGCCGGTAGTGGTGCAGATAGCCGCGCAGCCCCGCGTTCACCGGCAGCGCCGGCTTCTTTTTCGTCGGGGAAACCTGGTATTGGTGCTCGTGCGCCTCCACGGGGCAAACCGTAGGCAAGCCGTTTCGCAACGCGAGCCAGCACTCGCGGTTTGGCCTACGGTGGCGGCGCGCCCGGCAGTCCCGCCCACCACCTGGCGCCGGCGCGCCCGCCGGCGCCCCGGGCCGGTCGACCAGACTTCCGCTTGTCACAGGAAACGTGGATACGAAGGCGAACCCGGCATGGTCGTCCCTCGTCTGACGATGTGCCGGGAGGGCCCGGGGTTGCCGCGCGGGGCGTCAGCCGGGGCGCGGTGACTCGAGGGCGGCGACCGGCACGCCGCCGCGGACCGCGATCATGGCGCACACCTTGGGCACATACATGCGCGTCTCCGACCGGAGCGATCCCGCGATCGCGGCGTACGAGTCGTCCTTGCTCTGCCGGAGCAACCGCTCCACCCGGCCTTCGCCGGCATTGTACGCGGCAAACGCGAGCGGCCAGGTGCCAAACTTCTCATGCAGCTGGCGAAGGTAGCGCGCGGCGGCGCGCGCGGACTTTTCCACGTCCGTGCGTTCGTCCGGCATGAAGGTGCTCAACCCGAGATTCCGCGCGGTCTCCGGCATCAGCTGGAAAAGGCCTCGTGCGCCGGCGGGGCTTCGGGCCGCCGGGTTGAGCGAGGACTCCGCCTCGGCCAGCCACGCGAGCTCGGGCGGCACGCCTTCGGCGACGAACGCGGCGCGCAACGTCGGCATCAGCCGGCTGGCCTGTTCCGGCGGAGCGCGCTCGCGGACGCGTTTCAGCCAAAGCTCGTAATAGGGAACCTCGTCCCGCGCCGCGGCAGTCGCCGGAGCGGACGGCGCGGTGGAAGGTTGGACCGGCGTGGCCGCCGTGGCCGGGGGCGCGGGGGCCGCCGGCGTGTTCGCGGCCTGCTGAGCCGCCTCGATGTAGTCGATCCGCTCCTGCAGCCACGCGGCGTAGTCCTCGTAGCCGGGAATGACGCGAAGCGCTCCCAACGCACTCCGGGCCTCCGGCAGATAATCGGCGAGTTCGGCCAGGTTGTCGCTGTCGAGCGCGCGCTGCAGCCGCGCAGAGAAATCGTCCCACTGCTGCCGCGACGGAAACTCGTACTGCTCCTTGATCTCCGGCGGGGCGTAGGTGTCGAACAGGGCTTTCCCGGCCTCGTACAGGTCGGCGGCCGAAGGCGTCGCGTCCTCATCCGGCGGGTTCGCCGGAGGCGCCTTGGGTTTTTCGTTTCCGGCATCCGCCTGCGATGCCTGGGCGGCCGGCGGTTCGGACGGCTGCTTCGGCTCGCCGTTCGCCGGACGACCGGCCGGGCTCTGCGCCATGCCGCCAGACCAGGGACACGCCAGCGCGATCGCGAGCAGCGTGCAGGAGACCACGCGGCGGGTGGAAGGATGACATCCCTGTGACGGGTTCAGGAGCCGGATCATCGCTCGTTCAAGGGCTTGGCGACAATCCCGTTCGGCCGCGGTTCCGGCAACCAGCGCCGGATGGAAGAATTCGCCGCGAAACCCCGCGGACCCGCGAGCGCCGGCGGAGGGTGGGCGCGTGCCACCGCGCCACGCCCTCGTGGCAACGGGCAAGCCACGCCATCAGCGCCGGATCGGAAGATACGTCCACGGATCGATGCCGCGCGGATCCGGTGGAATGAGCAGAACGAAAAGCCGGAGGCGGAGCGGCCCGGGGTCCGGCGTTCGGTTTCCCGCGTTGACCCGCGCGGATGGGAGCGTACGTAGGTCCGCTCCGCTGATGAATCGCGTTCACATCAAGACCTATGGTTGCCAGATGAACGAGCGCGACAGCGAGGCGGTGGCGGCGATGCTGCGTGCCCGCGGGTACCGGATCGTGCCGGACGAGGACGAATGCGACATCCTGCTGCTGAACACCTGTTCGGTGCGGGACGCGGCGGAACAGAAGGCGATCGGCAAGGCGGGTTATCTCCAGCAGCGGAAGAAGCGCCAGCCCCGGTTCGTGCTCGGGATCCTCGGCTGCATGGCGCAGAACCGCGGGGCGTCGCTCCTCGACCAGCTGCCCGACGTCGACCTGATCGTGGGCACGCAGAAGTTTCACCAGGTGCCGGGGTATCTCGACAACCTGCGGGCCGCGCGCGAAGCCGGCCTGCCGGTCGGCCAGACGATCGTCGACATCGGCGAGGAGCCGGGCTCGCAGAACACGATCCGGGACCACGAGCTCGCCGACCGGCAGGTGAGCGCGTTCGTCTCGATCCAGCAGGGCTGCAACATGGACTGCGCGTTCTGCATCGTGCCGAGGACGCGCGGCGATGAACGCTCCCGGCCGATGGACGAGATCGTGCGCGAATGCGAACAGCTGGCCGCGCGTGGCGTGAGGGAGGTGACGCTGCTTGGCCAGATCGTGACGAGCTACGGCCGGCGGGATTATGCGCACCCGGGTGGGGTGTCTCCGTTCGTGCAGTTGCTCGAGCGGGTGCACGCCATCGCGGGGATCGAGCGGATCCGGTTCACTTCGCCGCACCCGCGCGGATTCAAGGAGGACCTGGTGGCGGCGTACGGGCGGCTGCCGAAGCTGTGCGGCTACGCCCACCTGCCGATGCAAAGCGGGAGCAACCGGATCCTGCGCGCGATGAACCGGCCGTATACGCGGGAACGATACCGCGAGATCGTCGCCGCGCTCCGCTCCGTTCGCCCCGACATGTATTTCTCGACCGATGTCATCGTCGGCTTTCCCGGCGAGACGGAGGAGGATTTCGCGGACACGCGGGAGCTCTTCGAAGCGTGCGATTACGACATGGCGTACATCTTCAAGTATTCGACGCGAACCGGCACGCCGGCGGCGACGATGGCGGAGCAGGTGGACGAGGGCGTGAAGGAGCAGCGCAACCAGATCCTGCTCGACGCGCTGCGACAAAACTCCGAACGCCGGAACGCGCGGTTGCTCGGCACGGTCGAGGAAGTGCTGGTCGAGGGCACCGACAAGAGCGGCGCCCATTTCACCGGCCGCACCCGCGGCAACCGGGTGTGTGTCTTCGATGCCGCCCCGGAAAGCGTCGGCACGTTGATTTCGTTGAAGATCACCCGGGCCAGCGTCAGCACGCTCTACGGCGAAGTGGCAGACGGGGGCGGAGCCGTTGCGAGCTGAACGGCGCCTCGGCCGTAGGAGCCTGCTTGCAGGCGATGGTTCGGCGGTCGGCGATGATCGCTCTCGCGAGCAAGCTCGCTCTACGACCGGACGCATCCCAGGACCGCGTTCCAATGGAGAGGCCACCTCCGCGCCAGGGATGGAGGGACGACCTCCGTGTCGTCCGCGAACAACAAGCGACCTTCGCGGACCGGACAGAGCCGGTCCCTCCACGCCGCGATCTGATTGTCGCTTGTCGATCGCCTGCGAGCTCGCATCTACAACGGGCTGTCGTGATCGCGAGCGAGCTCGCTCCTACGAATGCCCGGCTGCCTTGCGCGGCAGGTTCGTTCCGAAAACCGTCTTGTGGCTCTCGACTCCTGGGTCTGAACTGTCTCCTCTAGACTCTCCGTCATGTCCCTGCTCCTCGCCACGCTGCTTCCAGGTGTGTTTTTGATCGCGCTCGGTGTCCCGCTGCTGATGCACAGTTCGCGCGCGGTCGCCGTGCTCAAGGCGATGCCGCGGTCCACCAGCGCGGCTGTCGTGTTCTTTGGCGCCGGCGCGGTGTGGTTTCTCGGGAACGTCCTGCACCTCTCGTCCGCCGATTTCGGCGACTATCGCGTGGCGCTCGCCGTCGGATTCACGGCGATCGCCCTGCTGGCCTTCAAGTGCGTGCCGGATTTCCTCGCCGTCCGCGGACTTTGCGTGCTCGTGCTGCTGGCGGCCTCGCCGCTGCTGGAGGCCGCCTACATGGAATTCAAGTATCCGCAGCGGCTCTTCCTGGTCAGCTTCGTCTACGTGCTGATCGGCCTCGCCATCTGGCTGGGCGCTTCGCCGTTCCGGCTGCGGGACTTCTTCGAATGGCTCTTTGCGCGGGAGGCCCGCACGCGGGCCGCCGGTGCCGTGCTGGCCGGATACGGGCTGCTGCTGGCGGTGGTGGCGTTCACGTACTGACGCGGCGTCCGGCCCGGACGGATTCGCCGGGCGACGGGGATACTGCCCCGGCTCTGCGCTCTTTCGTCGAGGCGGTCCGACAGTTGCTTTCACCGGAGCGTTTGCGGGTTGGTGTCGCTCGGCTGTTTAGGCTTTAGGCCCGGGCACCGCGTGCTACGAAATGGGGGATGAATCCATCCACCGCGCCCGCCGGTTCCGGTTCCTCCGGCGCGTCCGCCCCGGTGCTTCTCGTGCTGGCGGGGCCGGCCGGCTCGGGCAAGAGCACCCTGTGCGATCGCCTGGTGGC
Organism: uncultured Verrucomicrobiae bacterium; assembly: GCA_963705935.1. Lineage (GTDB taxonomy): Bacteria > Verrucomicrobiota > Verrucomicrobiia > Opitutales > Opitutaceae > Opitutus. The sequence goes on from OY970130.1 coordinate 4,370,603, forward strand.
GGAGGACCGCTCGTTCGCCCGGGTGATCACGACCACGACGCGCTGTCCGCGCGAGGGGGAGATCAACGGCGTGCACTACCATTTCTTCACGCCGGCCGAGTTCGAGCGGCGGGTGCAGGCCGGTGAGTTCCTCGAGTGGGCCTGGGTGCACGGGCAGCGCCGGTATGGCACGCTCAAGGCCAGCGTGCTGGAGCCGCTGGCCCGCGGCCAGGACCTCGTGATGAGCGTCGACGTCCAGGGGGTGGAAAGCTTTCGCCGCGTCGCGGCCGAGCAGCCGCTGCTGGCGCGGCACATGACCACCGTCTTCATCGTGGTGGACCACGACCGGCTCGTCGCCCGGATGCGGGGCCGGGCGCAGGACAACGAGGCGGAAATCGCGCGCCGGATGGCGACGGCGGAGGCGGAGTTGCGCGAGGCGCACAAGTTCGACTTCCGCATCGAAAGCCGCACGCGCGACGAGGATTTCGCGGCGTTGCGGGCGATCGTGGAGCAGGCCCGCTCCCGCGCCGCCGCCCGGTGAACCCATGCGCCTGGCGTTCGGTCGCGCCATCGGCGGCAGGACAGCGGTGGTGAACCGACGGCGTCCCGCCGGGTCCTGAATCCATGATCAAGACGATCGCAGGCGTTCGGGTCGACCGACGCAGGGTGATCGGATTGATCGTCGCCGCGGTTGGGGGCATCGCGCTGGCGCTGCTCTACCAGCGGATCGACGTGCGCGCGGCGCATGAAAAGGCGGCGCATCTCAACGGCATCCTGCTGTTCGCGCTGATGGTGGTGCTGCCGCTGGTCGGGTTTCCCGTGACGGTGACGCACGCGGTGGCCGGGATGCGGTTCGGCCTGAAGTTCGGACTCTTGCTCGTGGCCGTGTCCACCATCCTGCAAATGCTCGCCAGTTACGGCCTGGTGAAGCTCGCGCCGCGGATGTTCGCGCGGCGGCTCGAGGGCGTGCGCCGGCGGCTGCCTTCGGGCGCCCACGTGCCGGTGACGCTGTTCACGATGCTCGTCCCGGGCGTGCCCTACTTCGTGAAGAACTACGCGCTGCCCCTGGTTGGCGTGCCGCTGCGCACGGGCCTGCTCTGGGGCGCACCGATCCACATCGTGCGTTCGGTCGTGGCGCTCGGACTCGGCCGGATCAGCGACCACCCGACGCCGCTGCGCGTCGCGGCGTTCACGGCTTACTACGTGGTGGTCACCGCCGGATGCGTGTGGGCGTTCCGGCGGGCGCGGGCACAAGTGAAAGATCGACCACCAGCGGCAGATGGTCGGACGTGATGCGCGTGAGATCGTTGCGCGGCACGGTCACAGCCTGCACCGCCAGCTGGCGGGAAATGAACACATGGTCGAGCCGCGCGAGCGGCCGGCTCGAGCTGAACGTCCGCAGTGGCCGGTGTCCGGCCCGCGCCAGCTGGACGTCCTGCAATCGCCGCGTCGCCAGCAGATAGGGCGCGCTGCCCGGCGTCAGGTTGAAGTCGCCGCAGAGCAGCAACGGCTCGTGCGCCGGTACGCGGCCGAGCCACTCGTCGGCGAACAGGCACTGCATCTGGAGAAGCCGCTCGCGCCGGCCCAGCCCGAGGTGGGTCGTGATCACGTGGACGGCCGTGCCGTTCACCTGCACGCGGGCCCACAGCGCGGCCCGCGGTTCCTTCCACCAGCTCCGCGCGTCGTGCGGCAGCAGCGCCCGCTTGACGATCTCGATCGGCCAGCGGCTCAGCAGCGCATGTCCGTAGTGCTCCTGTCCCCGGGTGACCGTTGGGCAAAACACCGCGTGCATGCCGAGCTGGCGTCCAATGAGCGCCGCCTGGTCCTCGGCGCGGGACCGCCGGCGGCCCAGGTCGATCTCCTGCAGGGCGACCAGGTCCGGTGCCTGCGCGCCGATCACACGCGCCACCCGGCGGGGTGACACGCGCCCATCCATGCCGCTGCAGCCATGGACGTTGTAGGTCATCAGCCGGACCCGATCGGGTGGCGGCGGGTGGGATGGCGCGGGCAGCAGCTCCCGGCCGAGGTGATGCCGGGCGGCCGCGCGCAGGGCGGACGGCCGGATGAACGCACCGCTTCCGGCGGGCAGCCTCGTGTGCGCGGGGAGGATCGCGAACCCCTGCGTCTCTTCCGGCGCAAATCCGCCGTGGGCGCCCCGTTCGGGCGCGAAGCTCCAGGGCGTGTTCCACGGGCTCCAGCCGAGCAGGATCAGATCGCCGGCATCGGGGTGATGCGCGAACGGCCCGAGGTCGCGCGCGATCTCGGCCGCCAGCGGCGCCGGTTGGGGCAGCAGCGCCGCGACCTCCTCCGGAGCGCGCGTCTCGCCGTGCGAATGCAGCCAGGCCACGCCGCCGTCCTCGAGCGGCAGCAGCACCCCGGGGACGCGGTACTGTTCGATCAGCCGGCGCGCCAGTGCGCGGAGCTGTTCGCCGCTCTGCCGCTGTGCGAAATAGACGTGGCCGACCGGCCCCATCGCGGCGACCGCGAACGTCCGGCCCTCCTCCAGCGTCAGCTTCTCGTCGGCGCGCTCCTGCACCCGCCGGCTTCGCGGCAGCCAGGGCGACGCGGTGACCGGCCGTCGCTGCGACCGGACCGGGAGCGGTCGATCCTGGCGGCGGGAATTTTCCCAGCAGTTCCGCAGCACCGACTCGATGCCGCCCGGATACGTTTCCGAAAACGACCGCGTTCGCTCCTGGCCGTGATCGGAGAAAATCCACACGGCATAGTCGCGCCGGTTGGATCGCTGCGCCGCCCGGGCGAGATGGCGAATCCCCTGATCGATCCGCCGCAGTCCGAAATGGGCGAAGCGGGAACCGGGCCCGCGCTGGTGCGCCTGCTCGTCGTAGCCGACGAAGTTGACGTGCACGACCGGCAGCCCGCGGGTGACGTCGATCTGCCCCCCGATGATGACCAGTTCGCGCACGCCCACGCCGATGAACGCCCGGGAGAGCAGAGCCATCAGCTCGAGCGAGAGCGGCCGGCCGGCGGCGAGCGCCTTCACGCCGTCGGCCGCGGCGACACCGAGTTCGACCAGCACGAGCCAGAAGATCCGGATCGCGGCCGGAAGCTGGAGGAGCACGAAAAGGAAGACGTTGCGGAATTTGCCGGAGCGCCACATGTCGCCGAAGCCGATGCTGGCGGCGCAAAAATGACTTTCCTCCTGCGCCGCCCCTCCGGTGTAGATGTTGGACCACGAGCTGCCACCGGTGAGGAGGCCCTCCGCCTGTTTCATGCAGGCGGACTCGCGCGCCTTCGCCCAGTCGGGATCCCACATCCGGCCCATCCGTCCCACGACCCGATCGAAGAAGCTGAAAGCCGGCACGGCCGAGCGAACCCCGTAGAACAACTCCGCCTGCACCGCCGGCGTGGTCGAGGGCAGGCCGGGGTAGAACGTGTGCAGCTCGTAGCCGTGGCGTTTCAGTCGCGACGCCAGAAACGGCATGCGGCCGGCCGCGAGCGCGGCCTCGAGCTGGCGGCGGGCGAGCCCGTCGATCTGGATCAGCAGCAATCCCGGCTGCTCACCCGTGCCTTCCGACGGCGTCAGGCCGAGATGCCTGACCGCCCACTCGTTCCGGCTCAGCCGGCGGCGAACCCGGTGCAGGAGCGTTTCAAATCCGGCCAGCATGGAACTCGTCCGCGCGGATAATCCCGAACGCCAAGAGACCAGACTTCAGCCCGCGCCGCGCCGCCGCGGGCGGATCGGACGCCGGCGGCAGGCCGGACGCTGCCGTGGGTGGGGCGGCTCCGGTCGCGATCGTGGCCGGATGCACGGTTTGGACTTCGGATTTTGGCATCTGCTGTCTTCCGGTTGAAATTGCGGACCGCCGGGTTTCAGGGGGAGCCGACGGCGCGGGCGACCGACTGCGCCTTCTCGGCCAACAGGTCCCACTCGACGCTGAGCCGCTCGAGCAGCGTGCCCCAGGGGCTGCGCTCGATCATCAAGCGCTCGCGCCGCGTCCGGCGCCGGATCGTCGCGTAGAACTCGAGCGCGAGATCCGCGCAGCGTTCACGCGAGAAGAGATTCGCGGTGCGTCGCGCCTCCTCGGCGAATGCCGCCCGCCGTTCGGTGCTTTCGTGCAGCCGCCGCAGCTGCGCCGCGAACCGGGACGCCAGCGCGGATTTCTCCAGCATGTATCCGTTGCGGCCATCCCGCATCACCTCGCGGACGCCCGAGGCGTTCAGCGCCACGACCGGCAGCCCGGCGGCCATCGCCTCGGCGAGCACCATGCCCTGGGTTTCGCTGCGCGAGGCGAAGGCGAACACGTCCATCGCGCGGTACGCGTCCGCCAGCGGCCGGCCGGTCTGTTTGCCGCCGAGCACCAGCCGGTCCGCGACGCCGTGCCGCCCGAACGTTCGCCGCAGCGCCTCCTCCGAGGGGCCGGAGCCGACGACGAGAAATTGCGCCGCCGGGGTGCGGCGGACGAATTGCGCGACCGCCTCGGCGAGGTATTCGAGGTTCTTTTCCGGCGCCAGCCGACCGACGTGGCCGACGACGAACGCGTCGGCGGCGAGACCGAGCCGGGCGCGGCCGCGGTCGCGATCTCCGGCGGCGAATGCGGCCACGTCGATGCCGGTCGGCACGACGCGGATCGGCACCTCGACGCCGCGGTGCCGGATCAGCCGCGCGATGCTCTCGCTCGGCGCGATCACGCCGTCGCACAGGTTCGCGAACTGCGTCGAGAGATTGATCGCGATCTCCTTCAGCGCGGGCGAGTCGAACGGTACATAGTGCGTGTAGTCCTCGTACCGCGTGTGGTGGGTGAAGACGACCGGGACGTTCTTGCGCCGCCCGATGCGCAGCGCCGTGTCGCCGAGGAGAAACGGGTGGTGCGCGTGCACGATGTCCGCGCGGAAAGCCTCCAGCCGGGTGGACAGTCCCGCCGCCAGCGGGAGCCGGACGGAAAAATCGCTGCCGTTGAACTTCTGGATCGCCGGCACGCGCTCGACGATGGCGGCGGCGCGCGCCGACAGCGGACGCCCGGCGTATTCGGGCGCGACGACGAGCACACGGTGTTTGCGGCGAAGATACTCCTCCGCGAAGGTGCTCACCGAGCGCGCGACCCCGCCGACGTGCGGCAGGTACGTGTTGGTCATCATGCAGATGTTCATGGCGGTGGGCTGAGGAGGTATTCCGCGCGGCAGTCGCCCGCGGCGACGGGGACCGGCACGCACCCGGGAAGGCGGAGTTCGAGACGCGGCCCGGCACCGTCACGCCAGCGCGCATCGAGCCGCAAACGTACGCCGCCCGACTCGGACGCAACCCGGACGCTGACTTTTCCGTGGGGCGTGAGAGTGGGCCCGAAGCTCGCCTCGCCGTCGCGCCACCACTCCGGCCGGATGCCGGCCCCGATGACCAGGGCGTTCCCTTCCTCACGGACGAACAGGTGCCGCACCAGCATCAGCCACTCGGCCGCGGCCCAGATGTGCTGGCCGTCGCCCATGCAGCCGCCGAACGTGCGCGGGTGGATCGCCTCCGGCCACTGGCCCGTCGGGGAGGCGAGGGCCATGACGCGGTCCATCAGTTCCCACGCCGCCGGGGTGTCGCCGGCGCGCAGCCGCACCTGCGCCAGGTGAAGCGTGAGGTAGGCGTTGATTCCCGAATGGATCATGTCCTGGAAGAATCCGCCGGCCTGAAGGTGGTTCGCGCAGAGGTAGTCGGTGGTCTTCCGGATCCACGGATCGCCGGCGGGGAAAAGTTGCAGCGGATAATCCGCGACCAGCGAGCCGATCGCGCCCGAATCCATGCGCCGGTGCAGGGACGCGGGGATCGCGCCGGGAAAACGTCGGTGCGGCCCCGCGGGAAACGAGCGCCGGATCGTCGCGAGAAACTCGGCGGCTTCGCTCGCGTGCCGCGCAGCCGTGTCCGGCTGCTCCGTTCGCAGCAGGTCGGCGGCGGCGCGCAGGCCGGCGACCGCCCAGAAGTCGTCCCAGTAGTAATAGTCGTTCGGCCCCAGGTGCTCGGCGCTGAACCCCGCCGGCAGCAGTCCCGCCTCCGGCGTGCCGAGGTTGGCGGCCAGGCGCTTCCGGTGGATCCAGCGCGCGCCCTTCGCCACCGCGTGCCGCCAGTCCTTCGGCGGCGGTTCACCGGCGAGCGCGGCGAACCGGTGATAGAACCAGAGCGCCTCGCCGTTGCTGTCCCATTCGCCCTCCTGCGACAGGAAATAGCCATCGAGGCGCTGGCGCGGCGCAAAACCGTGGAGGGCGCGGCGCGTGCGCTCGATTCCGCCGAGGGAAAGCAGCGCGTTGAGGATGAACACCGCGTCGCGAAACCAGAATCGCTTGTAGGTGTACGGACCTGGATACACGTCCGCCGGCGTGTGCAGCACCACGCTGGCGAGCGCCAGTTCGTATAGCCGCTGCACGGCGGCGTCGGGCACCGCGAGCCGGGCCAGCGGCGCCAGGGCGTCGACCCACGATTCCGTCCCGCGGCAGACCGGCCGGTGCTTCGGTTCGAGTTCGTCGTAGATCGGGACGCGCACCTCGCACGCGACCGGGGCGGAGTCCGCGACCGGGAACAGCCCGACCGCGGTCGCCATGCTGACGGGACACTCCACCTGGTTCGCGGCCAGGTTCTCGCCCAGGCGCAGCAGCACGTCCCCGGCCTGGTAGGTCGACAGGAGGTGGCGCGCGGGAGCGCGGTCGAACCGGATCGGATGCTGCCGGTTCACGAGCCAGCCGGCGCGATCGGACGCGACGTCGATCTGCTTGATGAAGCTGACGCCCTCGGGATTGTACGGGCGGAGCGCGACCGCGATGGCGCCCCCGGGCGCGGCGCCGGCGAGCCGCACGCGGATGCGGCAGTGGGGTTCATCGTGATCGAGTACGAGGGTCACCCGCGTTTCGAGCGTGACGCCGTGGTCGTGCGCCACGGAACGCACCTCGAGCTGCAGCGCGCGGCCGCCGGCGTTTTCGTGAACGAACGCCAGCTCCTGGTCGAACGCGCGGATCTTGGAGGGTAGCAGGGCCGCGCCGGCCGCGGACACGTGCCAGAAATCGAGCGACCACCCGTCGAACTGCGGGGTGACCAGCCCGCGGGGATCGACGATCGGGTAGAACGGCACGTCCGGCAATCCGACGGCGGTCCAGTTGCGGTGCGTCAGGTTGATGTGGCTGAAGGAAAACGCCCGCGGGATGAACGACGGGTCGCCCGGATTGAACTGGCGCTCGACCCAGTAGGGCCAGACCCAGTCGAGGTTGTTCTGGATGGCCTTGGTGTTGATGAGGCCGCGGGCGTGGAACAGCATGCCCGCGCGCAGCAGCTCGATCGGCTCGGCGACTTCCGAGGGCTTGGCGAATCCGCGCAGGCTCGCGAGCAGGGCGACCGGATCGAGAAATCCGTAGGCGCGGGCAACCCGCGTGATCAGGAACCGAACTGGCTTGGAACGCAGCATCATGGCAACCGGACGCGGGTCCGTTGCCCATTGTACCTCAATTCACCGAGAAGTGCCGCGTCGTGTTTTGGCGACGGATCAGGATGGCTCCGCGGCCGAGGGCAAACAGACCGCGACGAGGGCGTCGCGGCTCCAACGAACCCGTACGTCTCGGGGCCGGGCCATGGGGCCGCGGCGCCGACGGACCGTACGTTGTGGCGTCCCGGGATCGGTCATGGAGCCGCGACGCCCCCGTCGCGGAGTCGAATCCACAATCCGCCGGCCGCAATGCCATCGCGAATCCGCAGTCCGCAACCCCCAATCCGCAATTTCGCAGTCCGCCACGCCGCCGCGGCTCAGTCGCCTTCGACGACGTAGTGCGAACCCCGGCTGCGCGGATTGAGCGAGGCGGCGTGCACGACCAGCAGCGCCGTCTGGATCGCATTCCTCAGCTCGACGAGATCGCGGGTCAGCCGGCAACCGCGGTAAAAACTCTGAATCTCCTCGCGCAGTTCGAGCAGTATGCGCCGGGCCCGGGTCAGCCGCCGCGGCGAGCGGACCACGCCGGCGTAGTTCCACATCGTGTGCTGGATCTGGAGCATGTCCTGGCGCACCAGCACCGGGTCCGCTTCCCGTGTCGGACTTTCCCACGGCCGTGGATCCGGCAGCCGGAATTCGGCACCCGCGAGCTCCGCGGCGTCGGCCCGCGCCGTGAATTTGGCGTGGGTCACGCACTCGAGCAGCGACGTGCTCGCGAGGCGGTTGGCGCCGTGCAGGCCGGTGCAGGCCGTCTCGCCGATGGCATTGAGGTGGCGGATGTTCGTGCGGCCGCTCAGGTCGATGTGCACGCCGCCGCACGCGAAATGCGCCGCCGGCACGACGGGAATCCGGTCGCGCGTGATGTCAATGCCGTGTTGCAGGCAGCGTTCGTAGATGTTGGGGAACCGGTCACGCACGAACTCCGGCTTCAACGCCGAGAGGTCCAGAAAAACCCCGTCCTCGCCGTGCGCCGCGAGCTCGTGCTTGATCGCCCGGGCGACGATGTCGCGCGGCGCCAGCGAGCCGCGCGGATCAGCCGCGTCCATGAACCGTTCCCCGTGGGCATTCACCAGGACCGCGCCCTCCCCCCGGATCGCCTCGGTGATCAGAAAACGCGGTGCGTTCTTCTTCGCGAACACCGTCGGGTGGAACTGCACGTACTCGAGATCGATCAACCGGGCGCCCACCCGGTAGGCCATCGCCACGCCGTGTCCGACGCTGCCGGGCTGGTTGGTGGTGTGCAGGAAGATCTGCCCGAGGCCGCCGGTCGCCAGCACCGTCTTCTTCGCCACGATCGCGAGCACTTCGCCGCGCTGCGTGTCCAGCACGTAGGCGCCGAAACATGTCAGTGGACGGTAGCGGTCCGCCAAGTCTTCCGAATTGTGCGAGAGCGTCAGCAGGTCGATCGCGACCCATCCCGTGCGGCGCGTGATCGGAGCGGTCCGGTCGACCGCGCGGGCGACGGCCTCGAGGATGGCGTGGCCGGTGGCGTCCTTCGCATGGATGATCCGCCGCTCGCGGTGGCCGCCTTCGCGGGTGAAATCGAGCGCGCCGCCGGCGTCCCGGTCGAACCCCACGTGCAGTTCGTCGATCAGCAGCTCCTTCACCGCCGCCGGGCCCTCGCGCACGAGCTGGTCGATCGCGGCGGGATTCGCCGTGCGGTCGCTCGCCTCGAAGATGTCCTGCGCCAGCGAGCCCGAATCCGCCAGCGTGTCGTAGATGATCCCGCCCTGCGCCCAGTCGCTGTTTGCGGCCATCGGGTCGGCGAGCGAGAGCAGCTCCACCGCGCAGCCGCGCCGCGCCATCTGCAGCGCATAGGCCGAGCCCGCGAGCCCGGCGCCGATCACGAGACAGTCGGTGCGGATGACTTCCATGGGAAAAGCCCGGGCCGCTCAGCGTGACCGCCCCCGGCGGGCGGGCATCACCGTGAGGCTGAGATCCGCGGCCGGCGCGGAATGGGTGAGGGCGCCGACGCTGATCACGTCCACGCCCGGCAGCGCATGGGCGCGCAGGGTTTCGAGCCGGATGCCGCCGGAGACCTCGACGAGCGCGCCGCCGCCGATCAGGGCGAGGGCGGCCTCGATCCGGTCCGGCGCCATGTTGTCGAGCAGGATCACCTCGGCCCCCGCGCGGAGCGCCTCGTTCACCTCGGCCAGCGTGCCCACCTCGACCTCGATCTTCGCGACGTGCGGCGCCGCCTCGCGCGCGAGCCGCACCGCCTTCGTCAGCGAGCCGGCGGCCGCGACGTGATTGTCCTTGATCAGCACGTGCTCGCCGAGCGAGGCGCGATGGTTGCCACAGCCGCCGCAGCGCACGGCGTATTTTTCCAGCGCCCGGTACCCCGGGGTCGTCTTGCGCGTATCGACAATGCGGACGCCGGTGCCGGCCGCCGCCTCCGCGAAACGCCGCGCCTGCGTCGCGATGCCCGAGAGGCGTTGCAGGAAATTGAGCGCGGTGCGTTCGGCCGTGAGCAGCGCCGCGGTGGGGCCCGCGACGTTCAGGACCTTGCGGCCGGACTTGACCCGGTCACCGTCGCGCGCCGCCAGCGTGACCCGCAGCGCCGGATCGACCCGGGTGAAGACGCGCGCCGCGACCGCCAGCCCGCAGACGACCAGGTCCTGGCCGGCGGCGATGAAACCGCGCGAGCGGTGATTGGCCGGGAAGATCGCGCGGCTGGTGACGTCGCCGAGTCCGGCGTCCTCTTCCAGGGCGAGTTCGATGAGCTGTTCGGTGCGGGAGGAGAGCATGCGGGAAGTTGGGATTGGATCCGGTTGTGGAGGCTGCCGGGTGGCGAGAGTGGTCCAGTCGTGGGAGGCGAGGTTTGCCAGTTGTAGGAGCCTGCTCGCAGGCGATTTCCTGGGGGCGAGAATCAAGAGTTGTCTGGTTGTAGGAGCCTGCTTGCAGGCGATTTCCTGGGGGGGCGAGAATCGAGAGTTGTCTTGGTTGTAGGAGCCTGCTCGCAGGCGATCCGATGCGAGTTGGGAGCCGGATTCGGAGAGTGGCGAGTCGAGGATTTGAGGAGAATGCGAACGGGGAGACGGGCGGCGCGGGCAGGCGGTTGGCGTGGGCGCCGAAGCTAGCGGGTTTTCGACGGGAGCGAAGCGCAGAATCGCCGCCGCCGGCGGCGTTCCGATGTCTACGACTTCGCCGGCGCGAGCTCGAACATCCGGTCGATGCAGCGGGCCGCGCGGAGGCGCAGCTCCTCGGGCACGGAAACGATCTGATCGGGCCGGGGAGAAACCAGCGCGTCCCGGACCTTTTCCAGCGTGTTCATCTTCATGTACGGGCACAGGCGGCATCCGCCGATGAAGCGCTTTTCCGGCGATTCCACCTCGAGCCGGCTCACCAGCCCGCACTCGGTCAGCATGAGAAAATAGGGCGCGGCGGTCTGCTTCACGTACCGCATCATCTCGCCGGTGCTGCCGACGAAATCGGCGAGGACGGCCACCTCCGGCGTGCATTCCGGGTGGGCGACCACCTTGAGCCCGGGAAACTGGGCGCGCGCGGCGGCGATCTGCGCGGGGGTGAATTCGTCGTGCACGAGGCACGTGCCGTCCGACGAGAGGATCTCCTTCGCGACGCGGCGGCGCCGCAATTCGCTCCGAAGGTTCTGCGCCATCAGCCGGTCGGGGACGAAGACGATCCGCTGCGCCGGCAGCCGGGTGACGATGTCGTACACGTTGCTCGAGGTGACGCAGACGTCCGACTCGGCCTTCACCTCGGCCGTGCTGTTGATGTAGCACACAACCGTCGCGTCCGGATACAGCGCCTTCAGCCGGCGCACGCCGGCACCATCGATCGAATCGGCCAGCGAGCAGCCGGAATGCCGGTCGGGCACGACGACCTGCGCCTGCGGGGAAAGGATCTTCGCCGTCTCGGCCATGAACACCACCCCGGCGAAAACGATCACCTTCGCCTGGGATTTGCGGGCCATGTCGCTGAGGTAGTACGAGTCGCCCTTGAAATCGCCCACGCCGTAGACGATTTCCGGCTCCACGTAGGAATGCGTCAGGATGACCGCGTCCTTTTCCCGCTTCAGCCGGTTGATCTCGAGCGTCAGCGGCGCGATCTCGCGGCAGGTGTCGAGATTCCACCTGCGCCCGTGCGGGTCGCACTCCACGTGCATGAGTTGGCCGAGCAGGCGCTCAGCCTCGGCCTCGATCGCGGGTGCAGATGCGGTGACGGACATGAATGACCAATGAATCCGACCAGCCCGACGGCGCAACACCAGCCGCGTCCCGGCTTCCGCTCCGCCGGCCCGCCCCGGCGGAACGGGCCGCGGAGCTACCACGCCGGGCTACCGGGGAGGTGGGCGCGGGGGTTGGCCCTGAGGGGGGCGGCCGCGAGATTGCGGGCGCCGGCTGAACCGTAACGATGCAGTTGAAAAGGAGCCACCGATTGGGAACTGACTGATGGTGAATGAAACCGAATCAATCGAAGGGCGGAAGCCCGGTTCACCAAACGGTGGCCGGAAAGATCCAGTTCCAAAGCGCCGGCCAGTCCATCCAAATCGAGTTCACCGAACAACAGCTCAGCCCGCACGCGGGCACTGCGACGTTCTGGTCGTTCGTGCAGGAGAGCGGCTGGCGCGAACTGGTCGCCCGGTGTCTGCCGCACCCTGAGCCGACCTCCCACAACGCGCTGAGCCCTCTGACCAAGGTGCTCGGTTTCGTCCAAGGCCTGCTCTGCGGGGCGAAGAAACTCACCCACCTGGCCTATCTGCGGCGCGATCCGATGCAGCCGGCCCTGCTCGGGATCAAGCGGGTGCCCAGCCAGTCGACGTTCACGCGTTTCTTCCAGGGTTTCACGAGCGCGGGGAAGAATCTCGCGTGCTTCCGGCCGCTCTTCGCGTGGGCGATGCAAAAACTGCCCGGTAAACCCGAGGGCTACGCCTTGGATTTGGACTCGACCCGCCTGCTCCACGAGGACGGACACCAGGAGGGCGTCGCGGTCGGCTACACTCGGGTCGGCCCCAAGCCCTGCCTGCACCCGTTGCTCGCGATCTTCAGCGAAGTGAGACTGGTCGCTGGGTTTTGGTTACGCCCCGGCAACTGCAGTTGCGCGAACAACGTCGTCGGGTTCTTCCTCGATCTATGGGACAACCTGCCCGCGCACCTGCGGCTGCGCGTGGTGCGCGCCGACTCCGGCTTCTACGTGGCCGAACTCTTGCGGCTGTGGGAGCAATTACGGGTGAAGTTCATCGTCGTGGCGCGGCTGACGCACCCCGTGCAAAGCCTCCTGCGGCGTGAGACCCGCTGGCTCGCCACCGACCTCGACGGCACGGAAGTGGCCGAACTCGAATCTCACGACGCGGAGGTGCCCGCCACCGCGCGGTTCATCGCGATTCGCCACCGGATAAAAGACAAACACAGTCGCGCGGGCGGCAAACTGCTCATCGACTGTCCCGGTTACCTGTATCAAGTGCTGGTGACGAATCTGCCGCGCAGCGTGCCGCCGCTGGCCGTCTGGCGCGACTACAACGGCCGGGCCGCCTGCGAGAACGTCATCAAGGAGTTGGATGCGGGCTACGGCCTGCCGGATTTAGTGTGCAAAGATTTTTGGGCGACGGAGGCGGCGCTGAGCTTCGGGGTGCTCGCCCACAACCTCGTCGTATTGTTCGAGCGCAAGCTCGGCTGGCTCGAAGCCGTCACGCTGGGCAGCCTGCGCTACTGGCTGTTCGTGACCGCTGGGATCATCAGCCGCCCCCAGGGTCAAACCACGATCAAACTTGCCGTCCCGACGCACGAACGCGCTTGGTGGCGAGGCCTTTGGGAGAAATTGCTTTCGCCGAACGCCAACTGCAATGCAGTCGGCACTCGCCCAGTGCTCGGGTAGCGCGCCCAGCCAAAATCACCTCAAAACCGGTTTCCTACTGCATGGATACGGCTGAAGCGACGACCCGACCGGCTGACGAGGCTACGGGGCGCCGGCCGGGTCCGGCGGAAAGGTGGCGCGCTTCGCGAAATCGTTCAGGCCGATCAGCACGAGGTCGGGCTCGATGCTGGTGAAAACCGCCTCGGCGGCGAAGAGCGGAGCGTGGCCGCCGGTGCCGATCACCACCGCGGTCGCGTGGCCGAAGGCCGCGCGTTGAATCCGCGCCACGGTCTCCCGGATCGCTCCGAGATGTCCGTAAAACACTCCGCTGGCGATGCCCTCCACGGGCGAGCGGCCGACGGGCGAGCGCGGCCGTTTGAGCGTGACGCGCGGAAGCTGCGCCGTCCGCCGGGCCAGCATCTCGGACCAGAGCGAGACGCCGGGAAGAATCGCGCCGCCCGCCAGGGTCCCGGTTCGCGTGAGCGCCGTGACGGTGGTTGCCGTGCCGCAATCGACCACGATCGCATTCTGGGACGGGAAGAGCACCCGGGCGCCGAGAGCCGCGGCCAGGCGGTCGGCGCCGAGGGCGCGCGGGTCGCGGTAGGCGATCTTCAGCCCGTGTTCCTCGCGGGCCGTGAACACGACCGCGTCGAGATGCCACGTGCGGCGGATCAGGTGCAGGACATCGGAAGTGAGCGCCGGCACGACGGAGCAGACGACGGCGCGAGCCGGTTTGTCCCGCACGCGCCGCGGCAACCGAACCAGGTCGCCGGCCGGAAGCCGGAACGAGGAGTTCCGCATGGCGCCGTCGAACACCCCGCCGAAGAGCGACGTGTTGCCGATGTTGACGACGAGGGTGCGCATGAACGATCGCGGGCCGGTTCAGGGCGTCTCCAGGACCTTCAACAACGCGGCCGCCAGCGCGGATGCGCCAAGGACCCGCTCGGGTGGCGAGCCGCGGGAACGGTGGATCCAGAACGGATGTTCGGCGGCGGGCGCAGAGCGAATCTCCGCCAGATCGTTGTGCACGACGAGATCGACTCCGGCGGAGGCGAACAGCGCGTCCACCGCCGAGCGGCGCAGACGGTCATCCGCGCCGGAGGTCAGCTTGAAGCCGATCACGTTCGTCGGGCGCGGGGACAGCGCCTTGAGCTGCGGCAGTAGCTTCGGGTTGCGCACGAGCTCGAGCGTCATTCGCTCGGGGGAGGAGGACAGCTTCCCGGCTGCCGGCCGGGCAACCCGATAATCGGCGACGGCGGCAGTCATCACCACGGCGTCGAAGCGACCTGGCGCGAGGAGCGCGCCGAGTTTCTCCCCCAGGTCGCCGGCAGAGGTGAATTCGAGTTCCTCGATCGGAGCCGGCGTTTTCGGCGGAACGGGTTCGTCCGGCGAGGGCGGAACGTCGGAGGTGTTCGGATCGCGGCGTAAAGCCGCTCCTACAACCGAACCGCGCGGCTTGCCGGTCGCGCCGGCGGACAGGGGTGGCGCGGGATCGCGGCGGGCGCTCGCCCCGGCGGCCGTGACGGCACCGATGCCGCGCAGCAGCGTGACCTGGTGACCGGCGTCGGCGAAAGCGATGGCGAGCGCGGCGCCGGTTGCGCCCGTGCTGACGTTCGAGATGAATCGCACGTCGTCGATCGGCTCCCGGGTCGCGCCAGCGGTGATGAGCAGATTCACGGCTCGAGGCGATTCGGCGGCGGTTCAGCTGCGCGTCGCCGGGGCGGTGATTCCGAGGGACCGCAACACTTCGGAGACGACGAATTCGGGCTCGACCAGCCGGCCCGGGCCGCCTTCACCGCAAGCGTGCGGGCCCTCCGCGGGCTCGAGCACTCGCACGCCCCACGCCTTCAGTTTCTGCAGCGCCGCGGTCGTCGCCGGGTGTTCCCACATCTTCGCGTTCATCGCCGGCGCGATCCACCACGGCTTCGACCCCAGCTCCCAGGCGAGGAACATCGTCCCGACCGGATCGTCCGCCAGCCCGGCGGCCAGGCGGTTGATGGTATTCGCGGTGGCGGGACAGACCACCGCGAGATCCGCCGCCCGGGCGAGCTCGATGTGGTCCAGCGCGCGACCGGGCGCAAACACGTCCGTGAAGACCGGCCGGCCGCTCAGGCCCTCGAGCGTCGCGGTGCCGACGAAGCGCAGCGCCGCGGGCGTGGCGACGGTCTGGACCGTCACGCCGGACTGGACCAGACGCGACACGGCGCCGCAGGCCTTGTAGCAGGCGATCGAGCCGGTGAGTAAAAAGAGCACGTTCGGTGATTTCATGAAGTCTCGAGGGCGGCGCGGCTGGGACCAACGCAGCCGTAACCCGGCCGCGCGGCAAAGGGCATGACCCGCGAACAGGACCGCCCAACCAGACCCGCGGCCGCGCCACGGTTTGTGCCGGGAGGGCGCCAACGGCGCTTGGTGGAAATTTCCGGGATCACGTCCGGTTGGCGGTTTCGCTCAATGGCACATTGTCGATCAGCCGCACGGACCCGAGCCGCACCGCGCCCAGCCGGCGCCCGTCACGATCCGCGACGTAATCGACGCCGAAGCCGGCGGCGGCGAGCTGTTCGTGCGCGGCGGCGGCTGTCGGCCCGGCGACGAGTGCGGCATGAAACCGCGGCGCGAGGGCCCGCTCGGCGGGAGAAAGGCGGACGTTGCGCGAGCTCATCGCCAGCCCGTCCGGCTCGCGCACGATCGGGCATCCGACGATGCGCGTCGGCAGAAAGAACGCCTCGCAGAGCCCGCGCACGAGCAGGAGCTGCTGATAATCTTTTTCCCCGAAGTATGCGGCCTCGGCCCCGGCGATCTGGAGCAGCTTCAACACCACCGTGAGCATGCCTGCGAAATGTCCGGGGCGGTGGGCGCCGCAGAGCTCGCGGCTGAGCTCGTTTTCGGCGACCGAATACCGCGTGCCGTTCGGGTACATCTCGGCCACGTCCGGGACGAACGCCACGTCGACGCCCGCCGCATCCATCCGTTCGCAATCGGCGGCCAGCGTCCGCGGATACCGGTCGAAGTCGCCGGCGTCGTCGAACTGCGTGGGATTCACGAACACCGACGCCAGTACCACGGCGTGTTCGCGCCGGGCGGCCCGAAAGAGCGAGGCGTGCCCCTCGTGCAGCGCACCCATCGTCGGCACGAACCCGACGGTGTGCCCGGCGCTCCGGTGCCCGGCGCGGAGCGCGCGCCACTCGGCGACGGTGTGAATCACCCGCGGCATGACGAAGGCTCCAACGCCGGCTCGCAGGCCGCGGCGTCCGGCGAGCGCAGCCCCCGGCGCACCGCGCAACTGCGCCCGGCTTCCCCAGCCACCCGTGGCGAGGCGACCGCGCTCACGAAAAGCTCTCCCGGCCCGACGGGAATTTCCCCGAGCGCACGGCCGCGGCGTAGCGACCGACGCCATTCCGCACCAAGGCGGCGCCGTCGGCAAAGCGGCGGACGAAGCGGGGCTTGAACCCCGGGTTCAGCCCCAGCAGGTCGTGCAGCACGAGCACCTGCCCGTCGCAGCCCGGGCCGGCGCCGATCCCGATCGTCGGGATCGTCAGCGCGGCGGTGAGGGTGCGGGCGAGCCGGGAGGGGATGCACTCGAGCACCACGGCGAACGCCCCAACTGTCTCGAGCGTCGCCGCGTCCTCGCGCAGCCGGTCGGCCGCGGCGCCGTCGCGCCCCTGCACGACGTACCCGCCGAGCGCATGCACCGACTGCGGCTGCAATCCGAGGTGTCCCATCACCGGAATGCCGGACTCGACGAGGTGGTGCAGGATATTCGCGTGCCCGCGCACCCCTTCGATCTTCACGCCGTGCGCCCCGGCCCGCAGCAGCTCCGTCGCGCACTCGACTGCGCACGCCAGGCCCTTGCGGGCGGCGGCGAACGGGAAGTCCGCGACGACCAGCTTGTCCGGGGCGCCACCGGCCACGGCGCGCGTGTGCATCGCCATCATTTCGATCGTGGCGCCGAGCGTGTCGCGCCCGCCGTGCATCACCATCGCCGCGCTGTCGCCGACGAGCAGGCAGTCGACGGGCGCGTCGGCCAGCAGCCGCGCGGACCACGCGTCGTAGGCGGTGACCATGACGAGCTTGCGCCGTTGGGCTTTCGCGGTGGCGAACTCACGGATCGTGGGCATGGGCGGGAGGCGAAACCGATCACAGGAACGCCGCCGGCACAAGCTCCCCGCGCGTCAGCCGGCCGCGCGGAGGGCGGCGAGCGTGGCCAGGGCCTCGTCCAGCGATTGCACGCGCAACGGCTTGGTCAGGTGCAACACGAACCCGGCGGCGTGGCTTCGGGCGATGTCGCTTTCCATGCCGTAGCCCGTGAGCGCGATTCCCATCAGGCCCCGCTGTTCGCGCAATCCGATCATCAGCTCGTAGGCGTTGCCATCCGGCAGGCCGATGTCGGAGATCACGAAATCGATGTGCTCCTTCGTGGCGGCGGCGCGGGCCTCGGCCACGGAGCCGGCGGGAATCACCTCGAAGTTCCGCCGGAGCAGCAACTGCTGGAGCGTCACCCGGGTCGGCAGATGGTCCTCGACCAGCAGCACGCGGCCGCGCACTGCGGGGGAAAACGCGCCGGCCGGGACAGCCGGTTCGTTCACGGCCCCCGCGTCCGGCGGTCCGGCGGCCGGTTCGAGCGTCGCGGGCGCCGCCGGGAGCTCGATCGTGAACGTGGCGCCACGTCCGCGGCCCGCGCTGGCGGCGCGGATCGAGCCGCGGTGGAGTTCGACCAGCATTCGCGAAATCGCGAGTCCCAGACCAACGCCGCCATACGTGTGCGCCCCCGTGGCGCTGGCGTGATCGCCCTGGGCGAAGGCATCGAAGATCCGCCCGATCTCCCCCGGATCGAGCCCGATGCCGGTGTCCGAGACGCTGGCGACCAGCCGCGTGCCGCCGGCCTCGGCGCGGGTTTCGATCGTGATCCGACCGCGGTCCGGCGTGAACTTCGCGGCATTGCGCAGCACGTTCCAGAACACCTGCTGGAGGCGGACGGCGTCGGCCTGCACGATCGGATGCGGCGCGTCCAGGTGCGTCACGAGCTCGATCCGCTTCAGCGCGAGCTCGGCGCGGACGGTGGCGACGGCGTCGCGAATCACCGCATGCAGGTCCTGCGGGTGGAGGTCGAGCGACAGCTTGCCGCGGCTGATGCGGGTCAGATCCAGCAAATCGTCGATCAGCCGCGCCTCGAGCTCGACGTTGTTGCGGATCGCGGCGAAGTCCTCCCGCACCTCCGGCGCCAGGTTGCGGTCCTCCGCCGCCTCGCTCGCGAGCAGGAGCACCGGGCTGAGGGGCGTGCGCAACTCGTGCGAGAGCCGCGCGAGAAAATCGTCCTTTGCCCGGGACGCCGCCACCGCCTCGTCGCGCGCCCGCTCGAGCTCCTGTTCCGTCCGCTTCGAGGCGGAGATGTCCTCCGTGACCGTCAGCGCCGATTCCACCTCGCCCAGCGGATTGCGGATGAAGGCGACGCTGTTGCGGACCCAGACGAACCCGCCGCCCGGCCGGTCGTGCCGCATCTGGACGACGAACGACGAACCGGACCGCGCGGACCGGTTGGTGAGAAGCACGTGCTGGCCGAGGTCCGCCGAGTGCACGATGTCCTCGAGGCGCAGCTCGAGCAGTTCCTCGCGTGGGCGGCCGACGATCTCGCAATAGCGGTCGTTCACCATCAGGAACCGGCCGGTCAGGTCCGTCTGCGCGATGCCGGCGCCGGCCTGGTGAAACACCGCCGACAGCCGTTCCTCGCTCGCGCGCAGCGCCGAGTGGCTGGCCTGGATCTGGTCCAGCATCGCGTTGAAGACCTCGGTGAACGCGCCGATCTCATCGTGGCTGCGGACGGCCGCCCGGACCGAGTAGTCGCGTTTTTCGGATACGGTGCGGGCCGTGGTGGCCAGATCGAGGATCGGCTCGGAAATCAGCCGCTGGAAGACATTGGAGAGGAACAGCGCCACGGCGCCCGCGCCGAGCAGGACGGTGAGCACCACCAGCTCGTACACGCTGATCCGGTCGTACATGCCCCGGAGATCGCCGCGAAGATAGAGCGTGCCGACGCGGGTCTGTCGCTCGAGGATCGGTTCGTAGAGCGTAACATCGACGCCGTCGAACCGGACGCCGTCCGAGCTGGGGCCGCTGGGAAGCAGCGGGTGCGGCAGGCGCGGCGGATACATCGCGAACAGCCGGCCATCCCGGTCGTAGAGCGCGGCCGCGACGATCTCCGGCTCCGCCCGCAGCCCGGAAAGAATTTCGGTGGCGAGCTTTTCGTCATCGTAGATCAGCACCGCCGTGCTGTTCGCGGCGATGATCGCGCCGACCGTTTTCAGGCTCCGCGCCGTCGCCTGCTTGGAGGTGTGCAGCTCGTAGGTGACCAGCGCGACGGACGTCAGCACCAGCACGGCGAGGCTGGTGAGCACGATCACCCCGATGAGTTTGCGTTTGATGGGTTGATCACGAAAGCGCATGACTCACGGCCGCCAGCGGGATAACGGGTTGCATCACCCGAAGCAATTCGGCTGCAATGGTCAAGACGGCTAACGTAACAACGGCGTAAGTTCGCGAACGCGGCGGTGGTCAGCCGGCTTCCGGCGCCGGACCGCCGAGACTCGTGAGCGCCTCGTCCAGGTGCTGCACGCGGATCGGTTTCGTGAGGTGAAAGAGAAATCCGGCGTCCCGGCTCCGCTTCACGTCCTCTTCCGTGCCGTAACCCGTCAGCGCAATCCCGCGCATGCCGTAGCGGACCTTGAACTCCTGCATCAACTCATGGCCGCTTCCGTCCGGCAGCCCGATGTCGGAGATCAGCACGTCGTAGCGCTGGTGTGCGGCGAGGATCCGGGCCTCGGCGGCCGTGCCGGCGCTGCCGACCTCGTACCGGCGGCGCGCCAGCAGACTGTTCAGCGCGGTGCGCGTCGGCGCATGGTCCTCCACCAGCAGGATGCGCGCACCCGGTGCGGCCGCGGTCGCCACCGGCGCGGTCGCCGGCAGTCCGGAGGGAACGTCCGTCACGGACCGGGCCGCGCTGGGCGGCAGCCGTGGCAGCTCGATCCGGAATGAAGCTCCATGATGCCGGCCGCGGCTCTCCGCGGTGATCGTGCCGCCGTGCAATTCCACGAGACGCCGCGAAATCGCCAGCCCGAGCCCGAGTCCGCCGAAGCGGTGCGATCCGCCGGGCCGGGCGTGCTCGCCCTGTGCGAAGGCCTCGAACACCTGCTCGATTTCCTCCGGCGTGAGGCCGATGCCGGTGTCGGTCACCTCGACCACGACGCGGCGGCCATCGTCGCCGACCCGGCTGGCGATCGTGATCCGGCCGTTTTCAGGGGTGAACTTCGTCGCGTTCTTCAGCACGTTCCAGAACGCCTGCTGCAGCCGCACGGGATCGCCGAGCACGAGCTGCGGCCCGGGCGCGAGGTCCAGCACCAGGGCGATGCCCTTCGCCGTCAATTCGGCCCGCACCGTGACCAGCGCGTCGCCCAGCACGAGCGGGACATCGACCGGCCGCTGGTCCAGCACGAGCTTGTTGCGCACGATCCGCGTCAGGTCGAGCAGGTCGTCGATGAGCCGGGCCTCGATCTCGACGCTCTTGCGGATCATCTCGAACGTCGCGCGCGCCGTGGCGGGGAGGCTCGCGTCCGTCGCCCCCTCGCTCGCCAGCAGGAGCACGGGACTGAGCGGGGTGCGCAATTCGTGCGAGAGCGCCGCCAGAAAATCGTCCTTGGCGTGCGACGCGGCGACGGCCTCGTCGCGAGCCCGCTCGGTGACGAGCCGGAGCTGCTCCTCGCTTGCGCGCAGCGCCGCTTCCGTCTGGCGCCGGGACGTGATGTCGACCAGCACGCAAATCGCGCCCCGGATTGCGCCCTGTTCGTCGCGCAGCGGCGTGGCGCTCCCGTAGACCCACCGGGCGGAGCCGTCGGCCGCGCGGAACTCGAGCTCCTGGTTGAGCACGGATTCGCCGGTGCGCGCGGCGCGGCGCAGCGGCAGTTCCGTTTCGGGCACCGGAGCGCCATTGCGGAACACGCGCGCCTGGCCGACATCCACCAGCGGGTCGGCGCCGGGACCTTCCGCGCCGCCGGCGATCCGGAGCAGCGTCAGGGCGGCGGCGTTGCGTGTCACGTCGCGGCACTCCCGGTCGTGCGCGATCCAGATCGCCGCCGGCGCCACCTGGTTGAGCGCCTCGAGCTCCTGGCGGCGCGCCCGCTCCGCGTTCCGGCTCTCGTTCGTGGCCGTCTCAGCGCGCTTGCGCTGGGTGATGTCCACCACCACGACCAGCCCGTGGCTCGGCTGGTCTCCGGACGTGTGGATGATCGTGGCGAACACGTCGACCCAGCCGGCCGCGCCATCGCGGCGGATGAAGCGCCGTTCCGCCGAGAACGATTCGATCTCGCCGCGCCGGAGCGTATCCGCGAGCGAGGTGGCGGAGCCCAGCTGGTCGGGGGGCACGAGCTGCCGCCAGTTCATTCCCCGCAGTTCCGCGTCCGTGTACCCGGCGAGTCGCTGCAGCGCGGCATTGGTGCGGACAATACGCCCTTCCATGTCGCACTCGAAGATGCCGACCGCCGCCTGCTGAAACACCGCCCGGTAGCGTTCCTCGGTGTGGCGCAGCATCGCCTGCGCCTGGTTCCGGGCAGTCTGGTCGGTGAACACGGCGATCGCTCCCGCGACGCCCCCGTCGGCGCCGCGGAGCGGATCGATGCTGACGCTCGCCTGAAACCGCGAGCCGTCCGGCCGCTCCATCGTCACCTCCTGCCGGTGGAACGAGCGCCCGGTCTTCAGCGCCACCGCCAGGGGACGCTCGTACAGCGGCACCGGGCGGCCATGGGGACCGATGATGCCGAGGGTGCGGGCGAACTCGGCATCGCTGGCGCCGAGCAGCGGCGTGACGCACCAGATCTCGGCGGCGCGCGGGTTGAAATAGGTCAGCCGGCCCGCGGCGTCGACGGTGCAGATGCCGGCGGCCATCGCGGCGACGAGGCCCGCGAACTGGGGCTCGCCGCCGTCATGACCGGACTCGGGACGCGCCGGGTGCGGCGGCCGGGCGTCGGCGTTGTCCGTTTCGCCCGCCATGGCTCAGGGGCGGCGGGGGGAGGCGGCCGACGAGGATTCCGCAGTCGTGGCCGGAAGAGTGAATGAAAAACGCGATCCGCCGCCGGACGGCAGGTCGAAACCGCACCGTCCGCCCTGCCGCTCCACCAGCTGCCGGACGATGGGCAGCCCAAACCCGGCCGGGGCGCCAGGATCGTGCAGCCGGTGAAAAGGAAAGAACAGCGTGCCGCGCTTCGCCTCCGGCACCGAACCCGAGTCCCACACCCAAAAACGGTGCGCGCCCGGCTCCGCGGTGAAGCCTGCCTCGATGCGAACCCCCGCTCCGCCGTGGTTCAGCGCGTTGACGAGCAGTTCGTGCCAGATGATCTCGATCCAAGCGGGATGGCCGAAGACGCGGGGCCAGCTCGCCGGATGCGCGAGTTCGACACCGGCCTTGTGCATGCGGCCCTCGAGATGCTGGAACGCGTTCCAGAACACCGGGCCCATGTCGACCGGTTCCATCGACGGATCCGAGCTCGAGGCGCGCGCGAACCGGCTCATCCGCTCGATCAGCCGCGCCTGGTTCTCCGCCGAATCGAGGATCGGCTGGGTCAGTGCGACGTCCTTGGGCGCGTCGTCCGCGAGCACCTCGCGCAGCATCTCGGTGGTGGTCATCACGGCCCCGAGCGGCGTGCGCAGATCGTGGGCGAACCGCGAGCCGAACGTCAGAAGCTCGCCCCGGAGTCGCGCGTTTTCGCGCGCCAGTCGGTGCCCGGCGATGGCGGAGAAAAACACGTGGGCCAGCGCGGCTGGCTCCCACAGCGGACGCGCCACGGTTTCGTGCTGCGCCGGAGCGTTCCCGCTCGCGCTCGAACACACGACCACCGGCCAGCGCGGCAGGCCCGCTTCGTCCATCGCGGAGCGAACGCGGCTCGCAAACTCCGGCTCGGGATCGCAAAGCACGACCAGCGGCCGGCCATCTCCGGGTCGGGAGGCGAACAGCCCGGCCTCGTCCACCGGCACCACCTCGACGCCCACGGCGGCCGCCGCGACCGCCTGAAGGAAATCCGCGTCGCCACCGCAGGCAAGGATCGGGGTGGGCGACGGGACCGGAGGCGGCACGGGCATGCTGGTAAGTCCGGGGTGCACGATGATCAAATTATTTCACCCCTCCGCGCCCGGGCCGGACCCGTCGTACGCGGGCGGGAGGATTCGGCGTGGCAGGAGACCTCAGCCGGTGCCGAACTGCTCCTGCACGATCCGCAGCGCCGCCTCGTGTAGCCCGGTGGAACTCCAGCACAGCGTCCGGTCCACCTCGCAGTCGATCCCCGCATCGAAGAGCGAGAACACGACCCCGAGCACGCAGGCGTCGGTGTCGACGCCGCAGACGAGGGCGCGCCGGATGCCGGCCTCCTTGATCCGGCCCAGCTGGGCCGGCCCGAGCCCGTACCCGGGTTTCTCGACCACGATGTCCCGCGGCGTCGTCGGCAGCGCGAGTTCCGCCCCCGGGGTGCCGGGCAGGCACGAGGTGCGCTGCAGCTTCCGCCGAAAGAGCGAGTTCGGCAGATTCACGAACTTGGTGAACACCCGGAGCGGAAAGTCGCGCGAGCGCCGTTCGATCTTCGCCACGAGCTCCTCCGGGATCGGAGAATCCCTCTGCAGGTCGACGATGATGATGGCGTCCATGAGGGAGGGAACTGGAGAACGTGCCGCGAGGCGGGCGCCGCGCCGACAGTCCCGATAGAAACCGCTGCATCGGAGAGGTTCCGGGAGCACGCGGCGTTGGCCGAACTTCGCGGTATCCCTCTTGTCGGTGCGACGATGCGACCAAACAACCGGCGGAGGACTCGTGGATCCTGAGGTCCAGCCGCGGGCCGACGTCGGCATCGTTGGCGGCGGGCCGGCGGCCTGAGCGCCGCCCTCGTGCTCGGCCGCTGCCTGCGGCACGGCGTCTACCACTGTCCGCACTGCGATGGCTGGGAGCATCGCCGGCGGCCCGTCGCCGTCTGCGGCGCCGGCGAGGAGGCGGCCGAATCCGCCCTCGATCTTCTCACCTGGAGCCGAAACGTCACGCTCTGCACCGACGGGCCGGCGGGACTTTCGCCGGAGCGCCGGACGCGGCTGCGCGCGAACGGCATCGGGTGGATCGAGGACGAAATCGTCCGGCTCGAGGGCGGCAGCGACGGCATGGTCAACGCCGTGGTGTTCGCCGGCCGGGCGGCGCTGCCGTGCGAAGCGGTGTTTTTTTCGTCGGACTGCCCGCAGCGATCGCCCCTCGCCGAAAACCTCGGCTGCCAGCTCGGTCCGGACGGCTCCGTGATGTGCAACGGGCATGCGGCGACCAACGTGCCGGGGTTGTACGTCGCCGGGAACGTGCGCGGCGGAATTCATCTGGCGATCGTCGCGGCCGCGGAGGGCGCCGAGGCGGCGATCGCGATCAACCGCGCGCTGCACCAGCACGATCTCCGGTGAACCGCGCGATTCCTTCGTTTCCAACGGCGCCGCTTCCGGTGGGATCCCGCCGGCGCGGGAACGGACTTGCTGACCGGGCGCGGCGGCATTCACCTGGCGCTCCGATGTCGCCGCGCCTGCCCTGCCTGCTTCCCTTCGCCCGCCGGCTCGCGGTGCTGCCGGCGCTGGCGGCGTCGGCCGCGTTCGTCTCGGCGCAAACCGTGGAGCTCTCGCCGCTCTTCGTCACGGCCTCGCGCGGCGGCGAGGCTGCGGGTTATGTCCCCTTCTCGCACGTCACGATCGGAGGGGACGAGCTGCGCGAGTCGCCGAACGTGACGGTCGACGGCACGTTGCGCGGCATCCCGGGCTTCAGCCTTTTTCGCCGCAGCGACAGCCTGGTCGCGAACCCGAGCACGCAGGGCGTGTCGCTGCGGGGCCTGGGCCCGAGCGGGGCCAGCCGCTCGCTGGTCCTGCTCGATGGCGTGCCGCTCAACGATGCGTTCGGGGGTTGGGTGCTCTGGAGCAAGGTGCCGCGCGATTCGCTGGCGAGCATCGAGATTGTTCCCGGCGCCGGCGGCAGCGCGTGGGGCAACGCGGCGCTCGGCGGCGTCATCCAGCTTTTCACCGAGCCGGTCAGCGGCTCGCGCGAGCGGCTATCGGTCCGCCAGGGCAGCTACGACACCAGCGACGTCGAGGCGCAGGTCACGGAGCCGGCGGGACCGGGGACGTTCCAGCTCATCGGCCGCTATCTCACGACCGATGGCTATTACGTCGTGGCGCCGGAGCAGCGCGGCCCGATCGACCGGCCGGCCACCAGCCGCGCGCGCTGGCTGATGGGCCGGTGGCGACAGCGCGTCGGCCGGGGCGTGACGGCAACGGTGACGGTTCGCGGCTTCGCCGATGATCGCGGCAACGGCACTCCGTACCAGCAGAACAGTTCGCACGAACACTTCGCCGCCCTCGCGCTCACCGCGCAGCCGTCGGCCGGGTTCCAGTGGAACGCCACGGCGTACGCGCAGGCGCTCAACTTCACCAGCACGTTCAGCTCGGTCAACGCCGCGCGGACGGCGGAAACGCCGGCGAGCAATCAGTTCGCGGTGCCGGCGACCGCGCTGGGCGCCTCCTGGGTCGGGGAGTGGACGGGAGCGACGGGTGCGCTCACGACGGCCGGGGTCGACACGCGTGACGTCCGCGGCGAGACCCGCGAGGATTCGGCGTGGGTGACGGATGCGTTCACGCACCGGCGGTTCGCGGGCGGACGACAGACGACCGCCGGCGTGTTCGTTCTGCACAGCCGTCCGCTGCGGCCGGACGTCCGGATTTCCGCGGGACTGAGAATGGACGGCTGGCGCGACGCCGACGGACATCGGCGCGACTACACTGGCGGCGTTCCGGCGGGCGAGACGCTTTACGCCACCCACGACGGGGTCGAATTCAGCCCGAGCGGGGGCGTCGTCTGGCAGCCCGCGAGCGGGGTGCGGCTGCACGCCAGCGCGCAGCACGCGTTCCGCCGGCCGACGCTCGACGAGCTCTACCGGCCGTTTCGCGTGGGCAATGTGATCACGGACGCCAATCCCAACCTGCGCACCGAGGAGGTGACCACCGCCGAGATCGGGGCCGCCGTGCAGCGAGGCCCGTTCAACGCCGGGGTGACCGGATTCTGGAACGACCTGCGCCACGCGGTCACGAACGTCACGATCGCGAACGGTCCGGTCACGCTCCCGGGAATCGGGTTCGTACCCGCCGGCGGCCAGGCCAGGCAGAAGATGAATCTCGACCGGAGCCGCGTGCAGGGGATCGCGCTGAACGCCGGCTGGAAGATCACGCCGGCGCTTTCGCTGGATGCCCAGTACCTGTACAACGACGCGACGGTGGTTGCCGCGGCTGTCGCTCCCTGGCTCGTGGGCCGCCGGCTGGCCGAGGTCCCGCGCCACGGCGCCACGGTTTCGGGGACGTGGAAGCAGGGCCGGTGGTCGGTGATGGCGCGGGCCCGCTGGATCGGCGACCAGTTCGACGACGACAACAACACGCTCCGGCTCGCCCCCGCGACGCTCGTCGACGCTTCGATTGCGGTGACGCTGTTCCGCAACGCCGAGGTCTTTGTCTCGGCCGAGAACATCTGGGACCACCGCGTCGAGACCGGCCGCTCGCCGACCGGGCTCGTGAACATCGGCACACCGCGGCTGATCCTGTTCGGCTTCCGGCTGAAGCGGTAGGACGAGCAACGCCGCCGGCCGGGCGGAGATGGCGCACCTCGTCAGCCTTGCCCGGCGGCCGCACGCAACCGTCCGGGGGGCGCCCCGCCGCTTTGTCCAGCACGGGAGCGGTCGTGCGGTCGACCAGCGTCCGTCGCCAGCGGCCAACGCGAACCGGTTGGCGGGCGACAACGCAGCGCCGATTCGTGGCGGCTGAATGTCGGTTAATGACCGCTATGCAGCCAAATCATACTGCGCGACCGCGGGAGCAGACGGCGGCGACAGCGGTCCCGCACTCGCTCGTCGCGGAAGGCTGCCGGCGCCACTCGCCGCGTTCGAGTGGCGCGTGTTTCCCCATGGACCCCGACATTCTGACCGAGCTGTGTGGCCGCCGGAAGGCGATCTGCGAACGTTGGAATTTCCTGCTCCGCTCCGAGCTGGCGCCAGCCGGTTCGGCCGCGCCGGACGCGCTGCTGCATCTCGTGCCGGAGTCGCTGCGCGCCGTCGTGCGCCGGCTGGAAAAACGACGGGACTCGAGCCGGCGGCCGCCTCCCGCCTCGGGTGGCGAACCTGCGGATCCGGCGACCGTAACGGCTCCCCGGCCGCCGCCGCCGGACCTGGCGTGCGCCGCACGGCGCACCGTCGCCTGTGTCATCGCCATGACCGACCATTTCACCACGGGCGGGCAACACGGCGTGAATCTGCGGATCGCCGTCTGCGGGGTGGAACTCGGAGTCCGCGTCGAGCTGAGCGGCGGACGTGTCCACACGACGTTCCGGACGGATTCGCGCGAGCTCCAGCTTGCCCTTGCGGATGCGTGGCACTCGGCCGCGCCTTGCGGCGACCGGCATCGCCTCACGATGCCGGTCTTCACCTCGGGTTTGCGCCCGGGGGAATCTGCAGCCGATTCCCGAATGCATCGGGAGCCGATCCGGACCGCGCCGCCGCCGCCCGCGACGGACGAGTTCTTTGTGGCGCTGGATCTGGCCCGGGCCGTCCCGATTCCCGCATGCCGCTGCGGACGCAATCCGTACGAAGCCTACTTTGCCGCCGGAGAGCGCGCGCTGTTCGAGGAAATGCAGCTCCTCCAGGCGTCGCTGCCGGCGCATCGCCGGAGCGAGGCGGATGTCGCGGCGGTGGTCGGCGCCACCCGGCAGCTCGCCGCGTCCACCATCGAGACGTATTGCAGCGTCTGCGTCCACCGCGCGGCTTCCCTCGGTTGCCGGTTTGCGCCGGAAGCGGGTCCGGAGGATTGCGTGGCGGCCAACCACGCCCGCATCCCGATCCAGGAAGCGGAGCCCGCCGCCTCCGCTCAGCGGCGCTGACCGCTTCGCGCCCGCGGATCCGCCGATGATTGTGCCATGCCCCACGCCGCGGAAGTCGGCGATCGGGTGGCGCCGGTCTCCGACCGGTGCAAGAATTCCTCGAGTCCAGCTGTCGGTGCAGGACCGGCAGGCGTCGGCTCGCGGCCGGAGCCCGGGGCATTATTCCGCTCGAAGCAGCCGGGCGACGTTCGCCTTGGTCGCGCGGTAAGCAGGGAGGGCGCTGGAGAGCACGGCGGCGGCGATCAGGATGACCGCCACTGCGCCAAGGATCACCGGATCATACGGAGCGATTCCGTAAAGCAGGCTGCCCAAATAGCGGCTCAGCGCCACCGCGCCCGCCAGGCCGATCGCCACGCCGGCCAGGACCATCAGCAGTCCGCTGCGCACGACCAGGCCGATCAGGTCCCGCGGCGTCGCGCCGAGCACGAGACGAATCCCGAATTCACGCATCCGCTGGTCCACGGTGTAGGCGAGCACCGAGAACAGCCCGACGATCGTCAGCGCCAGCGCGAGGCCGGACAGCACCTTGAGCCCGGAGGCGACGAACCGTTCGAAGTTGCTCTGCCATCCGCGCACCTCGGCCATCGGCGCCACATACGACACGACGATCCGCGGATCGAAGACGTAGATTGCGCGCTTGATCGCGGTCGGAAGCTCGGCATCCGCCGCCCGGCTCGTGCGCACGAGGATCGTCGTCGCGGCCGGAATGCTCCAGTCGACCGGCGCGTACAGGTGATTGCCGGGCGTGCTGCGCAGGGTGTCGCGAACGTCTCCGATCACGCCCACGATGTGCCACTCGTACCGGCTCTCGCCACCCTCCACCGGCCGAAGGGACTGGCCGATCGGGTCCTTCGACCCAAACATGGCCCGTGCGAACGTGTCGTTGATCAGGAGCTCCGCACCGATCCGGTGCGCCATCCGGCCGCGTTTCAGCCCCAGCCCCGCGGTCTTCAGGAAATCCGGCGAAATGAAATCGAGCTCCACCCGGATGGGCGGTCCATCCGCCGTCGCCACCGTGACCGTGGCGTCGTACGTCCCGCGCACCAGATTGTCGGTGCCGTAGGAAACGCTGACGACTCCCGGCACCCGCTCGAGTTGCTCCTGCAACCGCTCGAGCCGCTGGAGTTGCGGGGTGCCGCGGTATGCCGGGTCTCCCGGATACGCCAGCTGCACCTTGATCAACTGGCGGTCGTCGAATCCGAGCGGAACGTGCTGGAGCTTGGCCAGCGTGCGAACCATCAGCCCGGCGCCGGTCAGCAGGATGACGGCAAAGACCGCTTGAAGCACGACGATGCCCCGGCGCAGCCGGCCGAGCGCTGGACCTTCGCCCGCGGTGACGCCGCCGTCCTTCAGCCCGTCGAGCACGTCCGCGCGCAGGAGACGGACTGCGGGGACGATGAGGATGAGCAGGGTGGTAAGCGCGCTGAGCCCGGCGAGGATGCCGAGCGCCCGCACGTCGAGCGACCAGTGCGCCCAGCGGAACGCGCTCCCCGGCTGCAGCAAGGTCATCAGCAGCGGCGCCAGCCAGTTCGCGAGCATCACGCCCACCGCGCTGGCGGCGACGGACAGGAGAAAGCTTTCCCACGCCAAAAGCCGGATCAGCCGGCCGCGACCGCCCCCGAGGGCGAGGCGGATGCTGAACTCGCGTTTTCTCCCGAGCAGCCGCACCAGCATCAGGTTGGTGGCGTTGAGACAGGCGATGCCGTAGAGGAACGCGACCGCCGCGACCAGGATCCAGTACGTCTCCGATCGTTGCACGGCCTGGAGCTCGGCCATCGTCTCGACATGCGGACGGTTGAATGGGCTGTAGACCGCGATCCATTGGGGCAGCTCGACCGGAATTTCCGCGAGCTCAGCGTCCGCCATCTCCGGCGTGATTCCCGACCGCAGCCGGGCGAACATGACATACCAGTAGCCGATCGTTTTGAAGGCCGGCGTCAGCTCCAGTGGAAGAAACACCTCCGTCTTCAGGTTTGGCGGCAGGGAGGGACGCGGCCCAAGGACACCGACGACGGTGCAGACGAGCTGGTCGACCACGAGCTTGCGGCCGAGCACGTCGGGCGCGCCGTGGAAATGCGTCTGCCAAAAGGCATGGCTGATGATCAATACGTGGTTGCGGCCGGGAGTGTTCTCCTCGCTCAGGAACCCGCGGCCGAGGACCGGGGTCACGCCCAGCATTGGCAGGAGATTGGCGGAGACACCGATGACGCCGCTGGCCACCGGTTCGCCATTGAGCGCGATGTTGTGCGGGAACGGCCGGGCCAGCCCGTATTCCGAGAACACCCTCGCCTGGTCGCGATACGCCTGGACGTGCACCTCGTAGCGGGCGCCGTTGAACTGGCCTTGTTTGTTCGTCGCGCCGACGAGCACGAGCCCCTCGGGAAAGGTGATGGATCGAAACAACACCCAGTCGATGATGCTGAAGATCGCAGCCGCGGAGCCGATGCCGAGCGCGAGCGTCAGGACGGTGACGGTGGTGTGGGTTTTGGCGCGCAGCAGCGAACGGACGGCGTGGCGCAGGTCCTGCAGGTTGGCATCGAGCCAGTGTCCGCTTCGCTGGTCACGGCACTGTTCCTTGATCTGTTCGAGCCCGCCGAACTCGAGCATGGCCTGGCGCCGGGCGGCGTCGGGATTCGTGCCGGCCGCCACGAGATCGCGGATCTGGGTTTCGAGGTGAAAGCGCAGTTCCGCATCGAGTTCGCTCTCCCGGCGGTCTCTGCGAAAGAAGGGGAGCCGCCAGCGCATCAGGAGTTCAGCCGGCCGTCCGCAGTACCAGGCGAATCGCCTCCGACAGCTGCTCCCACGCCGCTTCCTCCTCCCCCAGCCGCTGCCGGCCGCGGGCGGTCACCTGATAGAACTTCGCGTCGCGGCCGCTCTCCGTGCTGCGCCATTCCGCTCGCAGGAGCTTCTGGCGTTCGAGCCGGTGCAGGGCCGGGTAAAGCGATCCCTGCTGAACCAGCAGCGCCTCCCGGGAGACCTGCCGCAGCCGCCGTGCAATCCCGTATCCGTGTATCGGCTGCAGCGCCACCACCTTCAGGATCAGCATGTCGAGCGTGCCCTGCAGCAGGTCGGACTTCGGCGTCGCCATGGGTAGAGCGTCTACCCATGGAGGGCATGCGGTGTCAAGGCATCCCGGATACCTGCCGCAGCCTACGCGGAAGTCCGCGATCAAGTGGCGCCGGTCTCCGACCAGCGGCGCGACACTCGAGAAGTTCATTCGCCGGTCAGCGACCACAGCCACTGGAACCGACTGCGCGGGCCGGCCAAGCCCGGCAACACCACTCGCAAATCCGAAAGCCCGCGATCGGTCGCGCGATCAGCGGGGAGGGCGCTGGAGAGCACGGCGGCCGCGATCAGGATAACCGCCACCGCGCCGAGGATCACCGGATCGTACGGGGCGATTCCGCCTCGACCAGGAGCGCCTGGACCTTCTTCGGCAGGTTGGCGACCACCAGGTCGTAGCTGCGCCGGATCCGTCGCTCCATTTCTCCCGCGGGCAGCGCCAGCAGGTCGGCGACGCGGACCCAGTGCCGCTTGGCAAAATAGGGGGCCTGGGTGATCCCATCGATCTCCGTCAGCTCGTCGAATTCGTCCGGCGCGCACTTGAAAACGACCGACTCGATCGTTGCCGCATCGAGCCCCGCCAGGAAGAACACCTTTTCCTCCACCTTGAAGGCGAGACCGCCCCACTGCGCGGACGACTTGGTGTGGGGCAGCGAAAGCGCGAATCGGCGAAGAGCCTCGAGCCGCATGCCCACAGGCTGCACGACGCCACCGCCTCCGGCAAGTCGGACGTGATCGGTCCTGGACTCCGCGCAGAAGCCGACCCTGGACATCGGGTAGGTAGCGCCGGTCTGAGTCCGGGCGACAGCGTGGCAGCATGGAGGGACCGGCTCCGTCCCGCCCGCGAATGTCGCTCGACACTCGCGGACCACACAGAGGTCGTCCCTCCACCGGGCCAATCCAGCGTCACCCGCTGGCCGAACCGATGTTGGAGGGACGACGTCCGTGTCGTCCGCGAACAGCAAGCGACCTTCGCGGACCGGACAGAGCCGGTCCCTCCATCGGGACGGTTTGGTTGCGAGAACAAGCGGCCCGGTCCGCGTTCTCGCCATACCGCCGAAGTCGCCAGCCAGTAGCGCCGGTCTCCGACCGACGGGGCGGCGAAGCACCCGCGGCGAGCGTGCACCGGCCGCGCGCGCCGGTCTCGCGTCCGCCGCCGCGGGCGTGACCGGTCAATCGAATCCGTCCGCGTCGTAGACTTCGAGGAGCGCCTCGCCGGAGGAACCGGCCCGGCCCGAGACGACCGCGGTGTAGATTCCGGCGGGAACGGTGACGACCAGCGACGCGTCCCGGCTGTTCGCCGGCAACGCGAACGCTCCGACCTGGGCGCCGACCCGGGCCACGTCGGCCTCGTCCGACCAGTTGTCGTTCACGGCCACCACCTTGTCCTGACCGTGTCCCATCAGATGCAGCGCCAGCGCAGGATCGGCCAGCACTCCGCCCACACCCTGGGTCGAGAGCCCGGGGCCCACCCCGCGGATCAGGAGCCGTTTGGGCTTGTTCCCGGTGATGACGAAACCGGCGACCAGCACACCGTCACCCGCGGTGACGCGGTTGCGGGCCGAGACGTTCACCAGCCGGGGCGAATTCGTCGACCCGGTGTCGTAGGCCTCCACCAGGACGATCCCCGGCGCGCCGGCCGCCGCATTGTTGACGTGCACCGTTCGGACTCCGTCGACCTCGGTGAGCAGGGCGGCATCCCGGCTCGCCGCGGGCAACGGGAAAGCGCCGACCGCCGTGAACACCTCCGCCAGCCGCGCCGCGTCTGAGGCGTCCGCCGACCAGTTGTCGTTCGCTCCCGCGATCACGTCCTGCGCGTTCACCCGCTGATGCAGGTCCAGCCGGGGATCCGCCATGCATCCGTCCGCCAGGCCGAGGGCCAGCAGTCCCGGACCGACCGCGCGAATCAGCAGCGGCTTGCGGCCGCCTCCGCTGACGACGAAACCGACGATCAGCGGCTGGCCGTCGATCCCGGCCGTGCCGCGAACGGACATGTTCACGAGCCGGCCGGGAACGGGAGTGGCGACGACCAGCCGGGCGGGCCGACTGGTCTCGGCCCCGGCGGACGTGCGGGCCACGACCGAGTAGTCGCCGGCGTCGGTCCCCGCGACCGCGCCGAAGACGAGGGTCGGAGCGGTGGCGCCAGGAATCGGCTGGCCATCGCGCATCCACTGCAAGGTGACAGGCAGCAGCGAGGACACGCTGGCGCGGAACGTCACGGCCGAACCGGCCGCTGCCGTCTGGCTCAGCGGGTGCAGGGTGAAACGGATCGGCTGCAACTCGAGGCTGTCGAACACGACGAACGCCGCGGCGCCGTCGACCGGCTGCACCCGCAGCCGCGCCCGGCTCGCGCCCGCCAGCGGCACCGTCAGAACCAGGACGCCGTCGGCGGCCAGGGTGCGGCTCGCGGGCGCCGCCTGGCTCGCCGTCCAGTTGACCCCGTCCGCGCTGGTTTCCACGGTCCAGGTCAGCTTGTGCTCCAGGATGATCCGGCGAAAGCCGAGGCGGGGAGTCCCGTCCGGCGCAGATTCCAGCCACGCGGCTCGCCCCGCATTCTGGTCCGCGGTCGTCAGCCCCGCGCCGTATTCGACCAGGTTCGCCACTCCGTCGTGGTTCGCGTCCTCGAGCGGACCGCTTTGGCCGTTCGCGGCGTAACGCCGCTGCCACGCGTCCCACCCCAGAGTGCTCCAGGTGAAGTCGGCGCCGGCCGGAGCGGCGGTGGGCGCCAGCGAATGCACCGCGGCATATCCGTCGGCCTCGAAGGCGGTGCCGGTGAAGGCCTCGGTGGGAATGCTGTTGAGGAAAAGCACGGTGTGCCACGCCCCGTCCGCCGAGCGCAGCGCCCACGTCTTCGAGCCCCAGGAGCCGCCGCCGTGGCCCGAGTCGGTGCCGCTCGAGCAGGCCGCCCGCGTGAACCAGCCGTAGCCGTAGAAGTCCGTCGGGAACTGGGAGGTCCGGATCGCCGCGATGGAATCGGGCCGCAGCAGCGCCGGCGTGCCGTTCTTCGCCTCGAGTGCGAGCAGGAGCCGGAGGCACTCGATCGCCGACATCCGCCAGCCGCCGCACGCATCCCAGCCGGCCAGCGAAAACGCATACGGCTTCGGCACCGGGCCGCCGCCGAGATGGGATGGTTCGAGCGGCGCCGTCGGGTCGTCGTAATAAACGGCCTCGTCCGGCGCGAGCTCGCTCTGTCTCGAACCGGCCGGCAGCAGGCCGGAGAGGAAGGAAGGCTCCACCAGCCGCTGGATCGCGGCGGTGTAGCTGAGGCCCGTCTTGACCTCGATCAGCCGGCCGAGAATCAGGTAACCGACGTTGCAGTACGACCAGGTGGTGCCCGGCGCCGCCTGCATCGGCTGCCCCATCATGTACCGGATCATCGTTTCCGCCGTGCCCGGCGCGGGCTCGCCCATGATCCGGGCGATCTGCTGCTGGTACAGGATCGCGGAGAACCCGCGGCCGCCGACGATCGGATTCGACGCCTGGTCGGCCACCCACCCGCTCGTGTGGCTGAGCAGATGCCGGACCGTGATCTGGGACATCCGCGGATCGGGCCGCGCGCCCGCATACGTCGGCAGCCGATAGTTCAGGATGTCGAACGGATGGTCGTCGAGCGACAGATCGCCCTGTTCGACCAGCTTCATGATCATCGTCGCGGTCAGGATCTTCGAGATGCTCATGATCCGGAAGCTCGTGTCCGGCTGGACGAGCCGCCCGGTATCGCGGTCCGCGTAGCCGTATCCCCGCGCGAAGACGATCCGGCCCTGGTACGCGACGGCGACCGACGCGCCCGGGATGTGCCATTTATCCAGCAGCGCCGGAATCGTGCGATCGTAGGCCGCGAACTCCGGCACGTCGGGGCCGGTCATCGGCAGGGCGCGGGCGGCCGGACAAAGTACCAGCAGCCCGAGCATCCCGCCGATCCGGAGCCACCGCACGGCCGGATGGCCGCGGCGAGCCCGCGAATGCGGGGTGAGGTCGCCCGAAGGATCAGGACGCGGCTCCGACGAAATCGCTTCGGCTGCTGGAAAATGGCAAATTCGGCTCATGGAAAACGCCGAGCAAAGCAATCCCCGGGCCCGGCATCGCGCTGTTTGCAGTTATCATTATTGAACAGTGAGTTGTTATTTTGTCCGAACGCCGGGCGAACCGACCGTCGCCGGCGATGGGATACCACAATCCCATTTCCGGGATCGCCGCACCGCCGAGCTGGACATGCCACCGGGCTCGGGACTCCGAGAGCACGGGGGCCGAAATCGCGCGGCGGCCGCATGCACCAGGCGCTCTGGCGCTCCGATGAAGGCGAACGAGACCTTTCCCCCTCTTGTATCAAACCGGCAAATTCGCATCCTCACTGCCGCACAGGCTGCGACGGCAACCCACTTCCAGCATGTTTACCGACCTGCGTCATGTCTTGCGGTCGCTCGCGAGAACCAGGGGATTCACCGCCGTCACCGTGCTGACGCTGGCACTCGGCATCGGCTCGGCCGCAGCGATCTTCAGCGTTGTCGACTGGATACTGTTCCGCTCGATGAGCTATCCCAGCGATCTCGTGATGCTGGGCTCCCGCACGAAGCAAAGCGACTTCAGTCCGGTCACGTTTGTGCCCCAGGCCGCCGCTTACGCCGCACTCGACAGCTTGTTCGCAGAAACGGCGCTGACGAAACCCGAAACCGTCAACGTCGTGGTGCAGGGGGAGCCGGTGACGAGCCAGGTCATGCGGGTATCCCCGAATTTTCTGCCGCTGGTCGGCGCGACTCCGGCCCATGGTCGAGGATTTCTGCCCGACGAGGGGGCCGACGGGAGGGACCACGTCGTCGTGATCACCGATGATTTCGGGCGCGAGTTTTTTCCGGACGGAGGTGAAGTGGTCGGCCGTCAGATCACGGTCGACCAGACGGCATGCACCATCGTTGGCGTGCTGGGACCACGGCGGCCGCTTCCGCTTTATGTCATGGGTCAGGTGTTTCGGCCAACAAGCTTGCGGTCGGACGCAAGGACCGCCTGGCAGGACTGGTACCTCGTTTTGCCCGATTGCGCCCCGGCAAACGCCCCCGCACGATCCGGTCGTGCTGGTCAGCGTCGGAGTCCTGCTGCTCATCGCCTCCATGCTGGCATGCGCTCTACCGGCGCGGCGCGCGACCAGGGTCGACACCACCCAGCTGCTTCGGCGCGAGTGAAGGACCTGCGCTCACCTCGGCATCCCGATCTCCCGGCACGTTTACAGCCCGTTTGCGGAAAATCCCCAACCACGCCCTCTTGTGCGGGATGTCGCCGCGCCTGCCATGGTCCTCTCCGGCGATCTGGGGGTGGCGAGGTCGCCGCCCCGGCCGGCTGTTTTCGACTCGTTCGCGGGAATGATGCGGCCACTCGAAGTTGAAATGCCCATGAAACCTGCCCTCTCCAGGAAGTCGTTGTCGGCGAAACAGCGCGAAGAACTGCTCGGGACGTTGCAGTCCCGTTTCGTGAAGAACATCAACCGTCATGCCGGTCTCGACTGGGCCAAGGTGGCAGCCGCGCTCGATGCCAGCCCGGGAAAGCTGTGGTCCGTGCACGAGATGGAAGCCACCGGCGGCGAACCGGACGTCGTCGGCCGGGATGCGGACACCGGTGAATTCGTTTTCTTCGACTGCTCGCCGCAAAGCCCCGGGGACCGCACGAGCCTCTGCTACGACCGCGAGGCGCTGGAGTCCCGCAAGCAGTTCAAACCGAAGAACAGCGCCGCAGACCTGGCCACGGCCATGGGCGTGGAGCTGCTGACGGAAGACCAGTACCGCGAGCTGCAGGGGCTGGGCGAGTTCGACACGAAGTCGTCGAGCTGGCTGAAGA
The DNA here is from genome assembly GCA_963705935.1 of uncultured Verrucomicrobiae bacterium. GTDB lineage: Bacteria > Verrucomicrobiota > Verrucomicrobiia > Opitutales > Opitutaceae > Opitutus. The sequence goes on from OY970130.1 coordinate 4,407,656, forward strand.
CGCCGCCGGAGATCCGGAAGCTCGGCGGCGCCATCTTTGGCGACCGCCGCTTCGGCCGGGTGTTCGTGTATCACAATGGCGCCGAGTCCTACTACTCCGGCCGGGGATTCCGTGGCTGCCTCCGGGTCTGACGCGTTGAGCCGCCCGCATCATCCCACGAAGCGATCATCCAGTCGACCCCGCGCACTGCGCACCACGCAGCCGGCTCGGCGCGTCACGGGCATCTGCGGCGCGAGAGTTCGCATAGACCCTGCCCCGCCAGCGGTGCCGCGCCGAATCGGCCGCGTCCGGAATGGGGTGGAATTTTCGGCGGCGAGAGGAGCCGAGAAATGACGCGCGGAGCCGTTCGATTTTCGGTTGGGCTACCGGTCACGCTCAGAGCGATCGCACGGTCTTTAGAAACCCGTCACAGATTGCGTCGAAGATTTTCCTCGGGAAATCGGGTTTGATTTCACGGGCGACCGCCTCGACGGCGCCTGAGGCGGCGGCCACGATTTCCTCAAAAAGGTCCGCGCTTGCGCCGAGGCCGGCGACACGGGCGATCGCGTCCCAGCTGTGAGGCTCGAGCTCACTGATTTTCCAATGGGCGCTCTTGCTGCGCACGGCCATGGCCAGGCGCGCTTTGCGCCAGTCGAGTTGGTTCGGTCCACGGCCGATGATGGGCCAGGCCGACAGAATGTCGTAGAAGGGCGTCAGGCGGTGTCTGCCTGCTCGCTCGAGGAAAATGGAAAAGTTTTTCGCATGACCATCGGGCGCCGCCAGCAGCCAGAAAACCATCTGTGCCTTGAGGAAGGCCCGCTTGTCCTCCAACGGAGCGAGGCTGGCATCGAGGACCCGCAGAATATCGCGCATTCCCGGGCCCCCGTCGCTTTCGTATTTTCGAGTGCTCGGGAGCCCCAACGCCTGACAGAAATCCTCTTGCGGCAGACGGGCAATCCAGCCGGCCGGCTGGCGCCGGCGATCAAAACGTTCGACCGCCAGAACCTTTCGTTTCCCGAATTCGAGGATTTCGCAGCGAGCGGTATTCAGGCCCAGGCTCTGCATCAGGCGGGAGCAAAGCCATTCGTTTTCGACCGAACCCTGCATGTCCATTTGCAGATGGCCGATGAGCCCGAGCGGAAGCTTCAAGATGTGCGTGGTGGGCGTTGCGCCAAGCGGTCGACACCACCGGCCCTGGTGAAAAAGGAGCGCGGTTTTCTCCTGCGCGCCAGCGAGGGAAATCCGCAAATCGGCTTCTTCCTCCTGCCCCAGGATCCGCGCGGGCGAAAGACTTCCCGCGATCAACGCGTCAACGCCGCGATCGCGGAGCGGTTCCGCCTCGACGCGATCGAAGCTGGTGGGGGTTTCGTCACCGGCCAGGAGCTGAACCGCCCCCGCGCAATCGCGGCCGATTGCCTTCAGCAGGTCGAATGCATTGGTGGAGTCCGTGGCGAATTTCGCGCGAATACGGCCGCGAATGGATGCCGCATCAGGAAGCAGGTTGTCGAAGTAGTGCTCCACTTTCCTGCCGCGGATCGGCTCGTGGCGCGGCGTAAACGGCAGCGACAGTGAAAGCGGCCGGCCGGCCGAGGACTCGACCCACGCTGGATCGTACTCCAAAACGTGCATGCCGCGGCGCACGGACCACGTGCCAACGCGCAGTCCGTTCATCCAGATCGTCAGCGTGGAGGAGAGGGACATCTTACCAGTTTGCCTCCTCTGAAAGCGCCGCCTTTGCCGGTTTCTTCTTCGCCGTTGCGACGGCGGTAGCCGCCGGATCATCGATGACCAGTCGCCCACCGAGCGCCGCCACCAGGCGGGAGATCTGATCGAAGCTGGCGCGGCCAGGGGCCGCTTCGATGGCCGCAATGCGCCGTTGGCTGACGCCCAGCCGCCTGCCGAGTTCCGCCTGGCTCAGTTTCAGGGAGTTGCGCAGCGCCCGGAGCACGGCTCTCGCCTGGGCCGAGGTGGAGATCGCAAAATTCATCTGCGACAAGTTGGAGTTCCTGGGTACTTGAAAGCAAGACAGAACAAGAAGAGGCTAAAAACCCATTAGCCTCCATCAGTTCCAAACCGTCGGAGCACACGCGCCGGCGAATGCCGGAATTCGTCGCCCACGCGTGGCCTGATGACGCCGGTGGCCTCGACGACATTCCCGACGTTATTGGCACCGCCAGATCGCGCCCGACGCCGTCACGCGCGAAGCCGGCCGCAGCAGGGCTTCACTCGTTCGTCTTTCCAACCCGACTCCGGGCCGCCAGAGCTCTGCGACCCCAGGGCAGAGGCTGTGGGAACGAGTGGTCCATTCGCTCCCGCGACGACTTCCCTCGCGTCTTCGACCTCACCGGGATAGGCAGAGGATCGTGTAATGGTTGCTGCTAAAGAAAAAGCTCATCAGGATCGTGTAGCTTTGCGGCATGAGATAGGCGTCGAGGCCAGAGCCCGGCCGGATTCCGGCATGTCTTGATGGGTAATGTGTTCTCCAGTATAAACCAGGCATGAGCCTCGTCCCCGTAGCTAATGAAGCGGAAATCGCGGAAGCGATTGGAGTTTTAAAGAACCGGCTTAAGAAGGATACGAAAAGCTTCCATCGCCGCATCGGATGGCAGGGAGGCAATCATGCCTTCGACGTGTATTGGAGCGAGCGTGAGCGGTATTGGTCCGCTCCTGCTTTCCTTGAGGAGGATCGGCACATTCAGTTCTTCGGGCTCGATGATCCGGCGCCGCCGCGCATGCTGAAGATCGTGTGCGAGGCGAATCCCGCCAAATTGGGCGTGAATCTCCGGACCGGCGGCCTGATCGTTCGCGATGACAACGGAACGGTCTTCCTGGCCCATAGTGGCCGCGTCGGAGGCGGAGGAAAGGGGGTCGGAAAATCCACGTTCCTCAAGTTCTACAGAGGGGAAATGGAAACGGTCACGTTCCCGTGGGGAGAGGCCGACTACATCGTCATCGGGCCGATTGACAGCGACCGGATACAGGCTCGGTTGGGCGAATTCGTCCGCGAAGTGGGCCGATACAAATTGGCTGTCTCCAAGGGCGAAATCCAACAAAGCGCTCATGCCGAACGTGGCCTTCGCGACTTCCGTCCTGAGTTTTTCGGAGCCAAGAAGAAATACCAGCACAACGGATACATCGAGGCACGCTGCGACCACGGTCGCATCGTCAATGCCCTTGCCGAGGAACTCAAAGAACGTGGGTTGACGATTCGGAGCGACGTGAACCGTGATCTGGTCCTCCTGCCAGGGAAAAGCGCGCCTCATGTTCTTTTCGAGGTGAAGCCGGCGGCAACCACCTCCGACATTTACTCCGCCATTGGTCAATTGCTCTACCACTCGGCGAGGGACACGCCAACACCGCGGAAGGTGATGGTGCTCCCGGAGGCGCCGAACCAATCGGCTAGGTCGATTTTCGATATTCTTCGGATCGAGGTTTTGGTCTTTGAGTGGCGGGATGGAACACCGGTTTTTCCCGAATTGGACGGGCTGTTGGCGCGATGAAGTGCCGAAGACGCTCCGTCGAGATGGCGGGATCCGGGTGGTAGCTGACGATCCAATCCCGCTATCCGCGGTAGCGATCTGAAATACTCGCGGATAAACGTGTGGCGGTCAGACGTCGAGCTGGGGGCGGGAGGGCTCGGGCCAGTCGATGTGGAAGAACTTGCCGCGGGGCTGGTCGACGCGCTCGTAGGTGTGCGCACCGAAGTAGTCGCGCTGCGCCTGCAGCAGGTTCGCCGGCAGCCGGGCCGAGCGGTAGCTGTCGTAGTAGGCGAGGGCCGAGCTGAACGTCGGCGCCGGCACGCCGCACTCGGCCGCGAGCGACACGACCTTCCGCCAGTTCTCCTGCGCCTCCTTGATCGTCTTGTTGAAGTACGGGTCGAGCAGCAGATTCGCCAGGTCCGGGTTCCGCGCATACGCCTCGGTGATCTTCTGCAGGAAGGCGGCGCGGATGATGCACCCGCCGCGCCAGATCTGCGCGATCTCCCCGAAGTTCAGCTTCCAGCCGTACTCCTTCTGCGCCGTGCGCATGAGCTGGAATCCCTGAGCGTACGAGCAGATCTTCGAGCAGTAGAGTGCGTCGTGGATCGCCTGGACCAGCGCCTTCTTCGAGCCGCGGTACTTCTTGCGCCGGCCCCTTCAGGATCTTCGACGCCGCCACCCGCTCGTCCTTGATCGCGGAGATGCAGCGCGCGAACACCGCCTCGGCGATCGTCGGCGCCGGCACGCCCATGTCGAGCGCGTTGGTCGAGGTCCATTTGCCGGTCCCTTTCTGGCCGGCCGTGTCGAGCACGACGTCGACGAAGGCCTTCCGCTTCGTCGCCGGATCCTTCTGCTTCAGGATGTCGGCGGTGATCTCGATCAGGAAGCTGTCCAGCGACCCCGTGTTCCACTCGGTGAAAATCTCGCCCATCTCCGACGCCTTCAGTCCGAGCAGGCCCGACATCAGCGCGTACGCCTCGCAGATCATCTGCATGTCGCCGTACTCGATTCCGTTGTGGACCATCTTCACGTAATGGCCGGCGCCGTTCTCCCCGATGTACGCCGTGCAGGGCACGCCGCCGACGGCCGGCTTGCCGGGCGCCGCGCCCGCGAGCGGCTTGCCCGTCTTCGGATCCACCTTGGCCGCGATCGCCTCCCAGACCGGCTTCAGTTCCTCCCAGGCCGCAAACTCGCCGCCGGGCATCAGGGAAGGACCGAAGCGGGCGCCTTCCTCGCCGCCGGATACCCCGGAGCCGATGAAGCGCAGGCCTTTTTCCCGCAGCGCCTTTTCGCGGCGGATCGTATCCGTCCAGAGCGAGTTGCCGCCGTCGACGACGATGTCGCCCGGCTCCAGCAGCGGCACGAGGCTGTCGATCACCGCGTCGGTGCCTTTGCCGGCCTGGACGAGAATGACGATCTTGCGCGGCTTCGCGAGCGACTGGACGAACTCCTCGAGCGTTTTCGTCCCGACGACGCCGCCCGGGGTGTTGGGATTTTCGGCGACGAACTTTTCCATCTTTTCCGTCGTCCGGTTGTAGACCGAGATCTGGAAGCCGTGGTCGGCGATGTTGAGCGCGAGGTTCTGGCCCATCACTGCGAGACCGATGAGCCCGATGTCAGAATGCGTTTTGGCCATACGTAAACGGTGCTTCTACGATTCACCGGACGCAAAAACCACCCTGATTTTGCGCGATCAATATAATAGCCCCGGCCGGCTCCGCCGCCTCCTCCGCCGGGTTCGAGGAGCGCTGCCCGCCTGGCCGCTCGCCGCCCGCCGGTTCCGGGCCCCCGGCGGCACGTACCCGCCGCCAGCCGTCCGCCTCTCACGAGCGGGCCACGCCACCGCGCAGGTTTCGCCTGCCGGACAGGGCGGGCGGGCGGCGGGGAATGGCGCGCTTGCCGGCGTTTTGCGCAGCCCGCAGGCTTGGCGGTCGTTGTCGCACCACCGCGCGGCGCGCCGACCCGAACCGATCCGAAATCGATGAAGCACATCCTCCGCGAAATCCGCCCGACGCTCGCGCTCGCGGTGCCGATCACGGTTGCCCAGGTCAGCCAGATGCTGATCGGCATCACCGACAGTGCGATGATCGGACGCGTGGGGACCGTGCCGCTGGCGGCCGCGGCGTTCACGCACGGGCTTTTTGGCGTGTGTTTCGTCACCGGGCTCGGGCTGCTGCTGGGCGTCGGCGTCCTGGCGGCGCGCGATGCCGGCGCGGGTTCCATCGCCGGCTGCGCGGCCTGGCTGCGGCACGGCCGGGCTCTCGCGCTGGTGGTGGGACTTGGCGCGTTCGCCCTGCTGGCGGCCGTCTCGACGCAGCTGCACCGGTTCGGTCAGCCGCCGGAGGTCGTGGCGATCATGCGCCCCTTCTTCCTGCTCATCGCTCTCTCGCTCGTGCCAGTCCTGTTTTTCCAGGTCCAGCGGCAGTTTGCCGAATCGATGGGTCGCCCGTGGGTGCCGATGCTGATCATGCTCGGCGATGTCGGGGTGAACGCGCTGCTGAACTGGATCTTCATCTGGGGTCACTGGGGTGCGCCGGCGCTCGGGCTGCTGGGTTCGGGCGTGGCGACGCTGCTTGCGCGCAGCCTGGCGGTCGCGGTGATCGCGGTGTGGCTGGGGCGATCGCGCACGTTCGCCGCGGTCCGCGCGGTGCCGCGGACCGGATGGAGCGCGCAACGGATGCGCGCCGTGTTGGAACTGGGCGTGCCGATCGCCGGCAGCCTGCTGTTCGAATCCGGGGCGTTCGCGGCGGCGGCGCTGATGATGGGCTGGCTCGGGGCGACCGCGCTGGCCGCGCATCAGATCGCGCTGAGCTGCGCGGCTTTCACGTTCATGTTTCCGTTGGGGCTGTCGACGGCCGTGAGCCTGCGACTGAGCCGGGCGATCGGCGAGGGCCGGCGCGACGCCCTGCGCGCGATCGGCTTCGGCGCGGCGGGGCTCTCGTCGGTGCTGATGCTCACGTTTGCGATGGTTTTCGCGCTGGCCGGGCAACTGCTGTTCATCGCCGCAATCTTCCAGCTGTTCGACGGCGGCCAGGTGGTGGGCTCGGGTGCGCTGCGCGGCCTCGCGGACGTGAAGACGCCGACCGCCATCACGTTCGTGGCCTACTGGGCGCTCGCGATTCCCGGCGCCTACCTGCTCGGCATTCACGCCGGCCTGGGTGCGATCGGAATCTGGGCTGCGCTCGCGACCGGTCTGGCCTTTGCAGCGGGCTCGCTCGGCTTCCGGTTCGTGCAGCTGACGCGGTGAGGCTCGACCGCCGGCCGCCGGTCCGCGCCTGGGCTACGACGACAGCCGTTCGCGGCCGTGCGGCGCGGACAGCTCGAGGATCGGCCCGAGCGGGACGATTCGCGTCGGGTCCTCCTGGCGTTCGAAATTCCCGTTGACCTGTTCGGTGACAAGCTGAGCCCGCGTATCCATGCGGCGAACGTGCCGCGCGCAGGCGGATTCTCAACTGCTCCGGTGCGCGACCCGCCGCGCCCGCGAGGTGCGAACGCCGGACCGAATCAGCGACCCGGGCAAAACGCGTCAGGGCTGGGTCAGCACCCAGCGAACGTGCGTGCGCAGTCGTTCGTGGTTGTCGAAGGCCAGTCCGAAATCGCGCTCGATGGCCGCGACGTCGTACAGCTGAGGCGGACCGTAGCCGCGATCCTCGAGCTCGATCGCGACCTCGCGGCCCTGCTCGGTCATCGCCATCCGCGCGACCTCCGCCCACGGGCACCAGGCCTTCGCGAGCGCAAAGTGGATCGAGAACGGCTCCGGAAAATCGAGCAGCGCCGCGTAAACCCGGGCCAGGTCGTCCGCGTGCAGGAACTGCGTGCCGTCGTTCCGGATCAGCCGCACCGGCCGTCCTTCCCGCACCGCACGGCAGATGTTCAGGAACCGGGGATCGGAGTACACGGTCGCGCCCGCGACCACCGGCTCGCCGAAGATGTACCCGGGCCGGATCACGTGGACCGGCACCTTCGTCGTGTGCGCAAAAGCGCGGGCGAACATCTCGGTCGAGGCTTTCGTCGCCCCGTAATAGTCGGTGGGCCGCGGCTGGCCGTCCTCCCGGTTCTCCGCGCGCGTGGCGCCGAACGCGGCGGTGGAACTCGTGTAGATCACCTTCCTGATTCCGGCGCGCTGCGCCGCCTCGAACAGGCCGACGGACGCAGCGGTGTCGGCCTGCAGCATCGGCAGCGCGCCCTCGCCCCAACCGAGCGCCACGTGCACGAGCAGGTCCGCGCCCGCCAGCGTGGCGGCCCAGTCCGACGGATCGTGGAGGTCGAGCCTGGCGAGCGTGATGCCCGGCACCGCGCCGAGCGCGGGGACCTTCTGCGGATTCCGCCCGGTGGCGACGACCGAATGCCCGGCCTTGGCCAGATGAACCGCGACGTGGCTGCCGATGAATCCCGTGGCCCCGGTGATGACGATCTTCATGAGTGCAGTGATTGAGCCTGATTTCGGGCAGCGGTCCAGCCTCGGGCGCCGATCCGAAACCCGGCTCGAGTCGGAGTCGCCTCTTCTCCCGGGCAGCCCATCCGGTCGATCCGGGACGAATTCGCGCCCGGAAGTTCTTGGCCGACTACCCGCTGACGGACAGGCGATTGCGCCTCCCGGGTCGCGAATATCTTGAGCACGCGCCGGTCCGGCGCATCTTCCGCCTCCGTTCTTTGGATTCGCACGCCTAAGTCGACACGCGTTCTCGCGTGGCGACACGGGGGACCCAATTCACCGCAGCGCCTCGGCGCCGCGGTCGGGGCAAACGTTCGCGGTCCGCCGCGGTCGGGGTGACTTCCTAGCACCCAGCCCGTCAGCTAACCTCGTCGGCAATGGGAAGGGTGATCCAACGGACCTCGCATGTGCGGGGACTCCGGCGATCGCTCCACTGCAACCGCACCGTTGGCGCTGCGCGAATCCACGCGCGGCTCCGCGGTCATTTCGTCGAGGCTCGTCATGTCCCTTCGTTCGCTCTTCTTCGGGCGCGCTCGCTCGCTTTCCGAAGAGGGTCTTTTCCACAACATCTCGTTGGTCGCCATCCTCGCCTGGGTCGGTCTCGGCGCGGACGGCCTGTCGTCGTCGTGCTACGGGCCCGAGGAGACGTTCAAGGCGCTCGGCCAGAACCATCACCTCGCGCTCTTCGTCGCCCTGGCGTCGGTGGTGACGATCGTCGCGATCTGCGCCAGCTACGCGCAGACGATCGCGCTGTTCCCGACCGGCGGCGGCGGATACCTCGTCGCGAGCAAACTGCTGTCGCCGGCCGCCGGCGTGGTTTCGGGCAGCGCCCTGCTCGTCGACTACGTGCTCACCATCACCATCTCGATCGCGAGCGGGGCCGACGCCCTGTTCAGCATCCTGCCGGCCCCCTGGCTCGGGTGGAGGCTGCTGGTCGCCTACGGGGGCGTGATCGGGCTCACGCTGCTCAACCTGCGCGGCGTGAAGGAATCGGTCATGCTCTGGGTGCCGGTCTTCTTCCTGTTCGTCCTGACGCACGCGTTCGCGATCGTGTATTCGCTCGGCGCCCACGCGGCCGGTCTCGGGGCGCTGGTGCGCGACACCGCGACGGAGGTGCACGGCGTTTCCGCGCAGGTCGGCATGTTCGGGTTGCTGGCGCTGGTCCTCCGCGCGTACAGCCTCGGCGCCGGCACGTACACGGGCATCGAGGCGGTCAGCAACGGCCTGCCGATCCTGCGCGAGCCGCGCGTCCACACCGGCCGCGTCACGATGGTGTACATGGGCGTCTCGCTCGCCGTCACGGTCGCGGGGCTGCTCGTCGCGTACCTCCTGTACCACTGCGAGCCGGTCGCGGGGAAGACGCTCAACGCCGTCCTGTTCGGCCGGATGACGGCGGCGTGGCCGGCGCCGGTCGCCGCCGGGTTCGTCTGGATCACCCTGGCCTCCGAGGCCGTGCTGCTGTTCATCGCCGCGCAGGCCGGGTTCATCGACGGCCCGCGGGTGCTGGCGAACATGGCGCTGGACCGCTGGCTGCCGATGCGGTTCGCGATCCTCAGCGACCGGCTCGTCGCCCAGAACGGCATCGTGCTGATGGGCGTATCCGCGTTGCTGATGATGATGCTCACGCGCGGGTCGGTCGACGCCCTCGTCGTGCTCTATTCGATCAACGTGTTCCTGACGTTCTCGCTCTCGCAGCTCGGGATGGTGGTCCATTGGTGGCGCGAGCGGCGGAGCGGTTCGGGCTGGCGGCGCAAGCTCGCGATCAACGGCTTCGGGTTCGGGCTCACCACCTTCATCCTCGTTTCGCTGACCGTGATCAAGTTCTTCGAGGGTGCCTGGATCACCGTGGCCGTCACCGGGGCGCTGATCGCGCTGGCGTTCGCGATCCGGCGACATTACCGGAACACCACCGCCCAGCTTCGCCGGCTCGACGCGATCGTGGACGCCGCCGGCGTGGAGACCACGTCGCGTCGGCCCGTGACCGCCGGACCGGACCCGGCGGCGCGGACCGCCATCCTGCTGGTCAACGGCTTCAACGGCCTGGGCCTGCACACCGCGCTGCACGTGCCGCGGATCTTCGGCAACACCTTCCGCAACTTCGTCTTCATCTCGGTCGGAGCGGTCGACGCCGGCAACTTCAAGGGCGCCGACGATCTGGAATCGTTGCGCACCCACACCGCCGGCCAGGCGGCGCGCTACGTGGCGTGGGCGCAGACGCACGGCTTTGGTTCCACCAGCGTCACCGCGATCGCGCACGACGTGATCGCGGAGGCGGTCCGGCTGGCGCAGCAGGTGCGCGAGGCTTTTCCCAACAGCGTGTTTTTCGCCGGACAACTCCTGTTTTCCAAAGAGACTTGGGTGAATCGGGTGCTGCACAACTCGACCGCGTTTGCGCTGCAGCGCCGGTTCTTCATCGCCAACCTGCCGTTCGTGCTGCTGCCGATCCGCGTCGGCGACCGGCCGGAACCGCCGGTCGACGATCTCGCGCTCGAGGTAACCGACGTCACGTCGTAGCCCGGTTCGCGGGGTGGAGCCGGATTCGCCGCGGCCCCGGCCCCGGTCGGACGACGCCTCGCCGACACGGGCTACCGCAGGGCCGTCACCAGCTGGCCGAGCGCGTCCGGCCCGCCCACGTTTCCAGGAAACACGACGTACGCCAACCCGGGCCAGCGGGTTTCCGGCCCGAGCTGCCAGACCGGCACTCCCGGCTGTGCCTGCCCCAGGATGAGCGCGCGCCGCACGCCCAACGCGCCTGTCGCGACATCGCTCGAGGTGATGCCCCCTTTTCCGATCAACCAGCGCGGCCGGGTGCGCAGCGTTGCGACGATTTCCACGAGGCTTCGCGACACGATCTCGCCGATGGCGAGATTTTCGTCGGCGCTCCGTCCGGTTGCCAGGCGGCGGCTGGTGTACAAGGCGACGTCCGACCCGCGGGCGAGCAGTGCCTCGACCCCGCGGGCGGCCCTGGCCACTTCCGCGGAACGCTCGTCCGGATTCAGCAGGTTCTCGACGGAGAGCTCCACCCCCGGAATGGCCGTGGTCCGGAAGAGCTCCTCGAGCTGCAGCGAAGTTTTTCCGACGTGGGAACCGGCGACGATCAGTCCGCCACCCGGCCCGCGCGGCGCGATCTCCTCCGGACGAAGCAGCGGCCGGGGAGCGATTCCCGCGAATGCGGCGACGAAGGATGCGGCGGTGCGAAATAGAAACCGTTTTCCTGCGGCGTGCGCGGTCGCCAGCGCCTTCGCCAGGGCCTGGAGGTCGCCCGGTGCGGAGGCGTTGACGACCACCACCACCGCACCCGAAAGCGCGGCGAGTTTAGCCGCCAGCAAACCGGCATCGCCCCGCAGGTCGGCGAGCGAGATCGAGACCACGTCCCGGGCCGGAACGCGGCCGGCCGTTTTCTCCTCGACCCAGGCCCGCAGGTTGGACGAGCGAAATCCGAACGTGGCGTCACCGGCGAACTCGGTCTCGCCGACGGGGACCAGGCGATCCGCCTCCGCGACGTAATGTACATCGTCGATTGTGCTCCGGCCGCCCTCGAAAAACGCGGGGATGATGAAGAGGGCGTCGAACCCGCCGCCGAGCGCGTCCGCCAGCGCGTCCGTTTCCGCAGGGTAGTGGCCGCGCAGGGTCGAGTCGCTCCGGCTCACGACGTGAAACGCACGTCCGCTCTGGCGCCCGGCGCAGAGCAGATTGGCGCCGATCTCGCGGCTGATCGCCGCCGCGCGGACCGCGGGAAATGCGCGGCTGTTGGTCAGGACGTAGAAACACGGCCCCGGCTCGACGAGTTCGGCGGCGAGCTGCGGAACGGTCCATTCGGTCAGCACGGGTATGCCGTGCACGGTCTGCGTGCCGGTGGGATCGTCGTCCAGCACGACGACCTTCGCGGCTGGCACGGCGGAGTCGTCACGCATCGGTGGCGGGGGCATGGGCGGACATTTCGAGTTGGAAGGCGCGCACGACGGCGGCGAAGTCGTGGTCCTGCTGAAAACCCAGCGATCGGGCGCGCGTCGTTTCGAAATTTCCCGGCCAGCTCGTGACGATCCGTTCGACGAGTTCGTCGCGTTCGAAACGGATTCTCGCCACCGCCTCGCGTCCCGCGACCCGTTCGAGTGTGTCGATCATCTCGCCGACCGTGATCGACAGTCCCGGCACGTTGACCGTCCGGTTCGGACCCAGCCGCCCGGCCGCGACCCGGTGGGCGTGCACGAGATTCTCGATCGCCGTCGCCGGCGACGAAAGCCACACCCGCACGTCCCGGTCGACCGGGCAGATGGCCGGCTCGCCGTTCAGCGGCTCGCGGATGATTCCGCTCATGAAGGAGGAGGCTGCCCGGTTTGGCCGGCCCGGCCGCACGGAAATCGTGGGCAGACGCAGGACGCGACCGTCGACGAACCCGCGCCGGCTGTACTCGTTGACCAGCAGCTCGCCTATCGCTTTTTCCGCGCCGTAGGAAGATTGCGGGTGAACGGCCGTCTCGTCGATGACCACCGGGGGCAGCTCTCCACCGAACACGGCGAGCGAACTGGTGAACACGAACTGCGGCGGAGCCGGCAGCCGCCGGCAGCGCTCGAGCAGCGTGCGGGTGGCGTCGAGATTCACGCTCATGCCGAGATCGAACTCCGCCTCCGCCTGCCCGCTGACGATCGCAGCGAGGTGATAGACGACCGCGGTGTCGGGCGTGACCAGCCGTTCGACCGCCGCGCCATCGGTGATGTCGCCGGCCGCGGAGCTGACCCGACGCTCGGCCGCGAACGCGGCGGTGGCGACGCGGTCGACCAGAACGAGGCGGACCGATTCGCCCTCCGTCTCAAGCAGCCGCTTCGCCAGGCGCTGTCCCAAAAATCCGGCGCCCCCGGTGATCACGATTTTCATGGGTGAACGAGACTCGGCGTTTCCCGCCGCCGCGTCGAGCCGGCAGCAGCATGGACCGGTGGGTCCGTTTTACGATGTTCGTATTACGAACAAATGGCTCGTTTTACCTCTGACGGCACCGCTCGGATACCTGGCCCGCGACACGGCACGAACTCGATAGGCGCGCCAACGGATGATCGGGGCGCGCGGGCACGATCACCCGAGTCCGCCGCCCTCCATCGGCCGTCCACCTCCACCGTCTACGTCCACCAGTCAACGGTCACCGCCCAGTGCCCTCAGCTCGCCGCCCGGCATCCGACGTCCATCGCCGCCGTCCACCGTCCATCGTTCACCGGATGCCTCTGCTTTTCACCGGCCGCCGAGTCCGACCGGTCACCGGTTCACCAGCGCCGGGCGAATTCGCAGGACGGCCAGCGCGCCGAGGATCAGCGTCGCGGCGAGCGTGTACATTCCGGTGCGATTGTCGTGGGTGGCGTCCTTCAGATACCCAACCAGCACCGGGCTCGCGAAGCCGGCCAGGTTGCCGATCGCATTGATCCCCGCGATTCCGGCCGCGGCCCCCGAGTCCTTCAGAAAGGCCGTCGGCAGCGACCAGAACAGCGGAGTGCACGTGAGGACGCCGGCGGCCGCGAGCGAAAGGAAGGTGATCGCGACGTACGGGTTCTGCGCCATCACCGCGGCGACCACGAAGCCGATGGCCCCGCCCACCGCCGGAACGACCAGATGCCAGCGCCGTTCGCGGTGCGCGTCCGCGCTGCGGCCGACGAGCACCATGGCCACGATCGCGACGAGGTACGGAATCGCGCTCAGGAAACCGATGCGGAGATTCCCCGTGATCCCCGTCGCGCTGATCAACGTCGGCATCCAGAACGTCAACCCGTACTGGCCCGCGACGAACGTGAAGTAGATCAGGCAGAGCAGCCACAGGCGCGGATCCGCAAACGCGCTGCCGACCGAATGCGGGCCGTGCTTGCCTGCCTCGTTGCGGACAATGGCGCGCTCCAGCACCTGCTTCTCGTCCTCGGTCAGCCAGTGCGCCGACCGGATCCCGTTGTCGAGGAAGCGCAGGACCAGGAGCCCCAGCCCGACCGCCGGAATCGCCTCCAGCAGGAACATCCATTGCCACCCGTGCAGCCCCGCGAAGCCATGGACGTGATCCATGATCCAGCCGGAGAGCGGATTGCCGAGAATTCCGGAAACCGGGATCGCCGTCACGAAGATCGCCACCACCTTCGCGTACCGGTGGGACGGGTACCAGTAGGTCAGGTAGAGGAGAATTCCCGGATAGAATCCCGCTTCCGCCACGCCGAGCAGGAAACGCAGGGTGTAGAACATCGCCGGGCTGTGGGTGAAGGCGAACACCCCGGAGATCAGCCCCCACGAAATCATGATCCGCCCGATCCACAGCCGCGGGCCGACGCGCTGGAGCACGAGGTTGCTCGGCACTTCGAACAGGAAATAGCCGAGGAAGAAGATCCCGGCGCCCAGCCCGAACACAGCATCGCTGAACCCGAGTTCGCCGGACATCTGCAGCTTGGCGAACCCGAGATTGACGCGGTCGAGATACGCCACCGCGTAGCAGCACATCAGGAACGGAACGAGCCGCCAGAACACCTTGGCGTAAACCCGGTCCTCGGCCCCGGCGGCGCACATCTCGGCTACGGCCGGCGGTTGTCCCCGGCGGGCCGCACGCGGATCGAGGAAATCGCGTCGTTCCAGCCGCCGAGCCGCTCGAGATTGCGCACGTCGTGCGTCACGTGCAGCACGCCGCCCGAAAATCCGGCGTCGCGAAAGACCTCGACGTCGGCCGCACCTTCGATCCGGATCGAGGAAATCCGGTCGTTGGCCCGCGCCCCATTGGACAGGTGTTCACGGGTGAGGTTTGCCGCCTGGTCACCGGTCTCGAGCGTGAGATATGCCCCGCGAAAATCCGCGTCTTCGAAGAAGGTGACCCGGGCCCGGTGAGGCCGGCCCCGTTCCGGAGCCCGATCGGCGTGCGCCACGGCGACGGCGAGGAGGAGCAGGCCCGCGGTTGAAGCGAGAAGCTGGAGGATACGCATGGGACAAGGTTCACTTGCTGCCGCGCGACCGAGTCAACCCTGATCGTCCCGGCGGCGCCGCCACGTGCGGCCACGTGTGGTCACGGGCGGCCACGGGTTCGGCCCGGCGACGTCGGTCGATCCGCGGTCGGTGCGGAGGCGGTGACTCCGCCGGTCAGTCGATCGCGGCGCGGACAGGGCCGAAGTTGACCAGGGCCTCGCGGGTCGAGAAATCGACCTGCTCCACGGTGACGCCCGCGATTTCGCAGCGTTCCGCGATCGGGTTCCAATACGCCGCTTCGCCCGGCAGCTCGTGCTGGCAGCGTTCGGCGGCCCCCGCGGCGAGATTGAGCACGTAGGCGAGTTTCGTTTCGGTCGGCGCCAGCAGGTAGTGTTCGCGGATCGAGGCGATGGTCTCGTTGGGAAACCGCCACTCCGTCAGGATGAACGCCGCCGCATCCGTGTTGCTGAGCCCGAGCACCCCGGCCTCCCATTCCACGATCCGTTTCTGGCTCACGGCGCTCGGCTGCGTTCCCGACCGGGCGATCCGGTCGAGCGCCACGCGGCCGATCGAGCGCAAAAGCGCCGCGGTGTACGCGTGCTGCGGGTCGAGCCCGGCGAACGGAGCCAGGGCCTCGGCGATCAGCGCGCACAGCAGCGAATTTTCCCGCAGTTGCGCGCCGGTGATCCCGTAGGTCGGCAGATCGTGGGCCGTGAATTCGGCGGCGGCCGCGAGTCCGGTCAGCCGGTAGATCGCGTTGTAGCCGATGCGGAGGATCGCTTCCTCGATCGAGGAGGTCGGCTGGTCCGGCTGATAGTAAACGCTGTTGCTGATCTTGATGATGCGCGCCGTGAGCGCGGTATCGAGCCGCAGCAGCCGGATCACTTCCTCGCTGCTCGAGTTCGGGTTGAGCAGCAGTTTGCCCACTCGGGCGAAGACACGCGGCGCGGCCGGCAGGGTCTTGACGACCCCGAGCAGTGCCTCGACGGGAATTGGAACGGGCGTGGGCATGAGACTCGGCGCAGAAGGTGAAACAGCGTCCCGGCGCTGGAAACGAGCCTGTAATCGTCCCCCGGCCGAAGCGGGCCGCCATCCAACGGCAATCGGGCGGCTTCTGCGATATATTCTTCGGAGTGGCGCCGGATGGCGCGTCGCTTCCAGCGTCCCGCGCCCGCTCCGTTGCTGGTCATGACGATGCGAAACCCAGTCCTGGCGTCCCCACGTTCCCGACCCGATGCGGGAGCGTGCGGAGGTGGAGGGACGACCTCCGTGTCGTCCGCGAGCGTCAACCGACCTGCGCGGACCGGACGGAGCCGGTCCCTCCATTGCGGATTCCGGTCATCGGGGTCGTCGGATCGCGGCTTTGCGCCGCGATCCGAGCACCAACGGCGGGCGGTTCGGCGTCAATGCGGCGCGCATCCGTCCGGTCGTGCGAACGACCTGGCTGTCGCCGTGCGGGAAAAAAGAGGTCCTCCGGCTGGCCGACTGCTCGATTCGTCCTCGGCGGAAGAAACCGAGTCCCGTACGATCGCGACACCTCTATTTCGTTGCGCCGGCATGGCGGGAATCATTATGAATGTGGCGGTTACCGCTCCTGCCAGCCGGGCTTTTCAGCAGCGCGGATTCGCGTTTCGCCGATGAACAGGTCCGACCCGCCGCGGCAGCCGCTAACCAACTGATGACGCCTCCGGGATGTGCGGAACCAATCAGGTGCGCCTAGTCCAGCCGAGTGCCATTCGTCCTTTGAAATGCCGGCTCTCTGTCGGCATCACTGTGCTGGGTTCAACCAAGGAGAAAGACCATGTCCAAGAGCATGTATTGTCCGCACTGTGGCGCATACGTCGGCGATTGCGGCCACGTTGCCGGCGGGTTCGCCGGTCCATCAACCCTTGCCAGCACGTGCGGCAAATGCGGCCGGGAATATTCGGTGACGTGCGACGGGGACTGCCTCAAACAGGCGCCGGAGAAACAGGGGCGTTTCACCGTCAATCTCCGGTTCTCGAAAGACGGGCGGACGATCGTGGACGACGCTGGAAAGGTGGTGGCGACGTTTAGCGAAGGTTACGTGGTTCATGGTGCCGGAAGAGCGAGGGAGTTGCGAATGCCGGGCCACATGGAATGCACCAAGGAATGCATTGCCTGGGACTCGAACGGCACGTGCGTTCGGTACGTGCAGTCGTGCACATGGGTGTTTCCACCTCTCTGATTCTTCCGCAGAGGGATCCCTGCCGGCTGCGTCGCCGGCGGCGCGACGTCAGCGGGACGCGCCGGCGCGTCCCGCTTGCAGATGCTCGATTGCCCAGGCGGGGGCGAGCACGCACACGGCCAGGATCAGGGGCGACGCCGGCGCCAGATAGATGGCATGCGCCGCGCTGAACGAGGTGACGTCGATCAGCGCGACGATGCCGATCAGCCCGGTGGCGGCGCCCAGGCACGCAACCAGCAGGCCGATGCGGAGTGCCTTTTCGTTTCCACTGCGGTCGCGCAGGACCATCAGCAGGGCGGTCGCCGCGACTCCGACACCCGCGGCCACCGCGCCCAGCGCCTGGTACAGAGCCGCGAGCCAGCCGCGGGCCGCGGTCGCCGGCGTGAATTCCGGGACACCTTCCGCGCCGGGTTCGTGCGTGATGCGACGGAATTCGGCAATCTGCGCTTCGCTGCCGTCGTTCGGCACGGCAAACAGCGAGAAGTCGGAGAACGCGACGGTCACTTTCACGCTCTCGAGAAGCGCAGCTCCCAGCGGTGCCGCTAGCGTCGCCTGCCACCGCGGCGCAAACCCGCGCCGTCGCGGGCCTCCGGCCAGCTGTCCCCGGTCACACGCGGCGTTGATTTCGTCCGCGAGCTTCCGCCAATACGCGTCGGCCGTGCGGGCGTCGCGGTAGTAGCCGGTGCGGGCTGCCGCCTCCCGGAGCGCCCACTGGAACCAGCCGCCCCGGATTTCCTTTCCGGATACGGCGCTCGTGCTGCCCTCCCAGCCGTACCGGCACCAGCGGTCGCCGATCGGACCCTCCAGTTTCGAGCGCAGCTCGGCGAACGCCGGACTGACGGCGTACGCCCGCAGCCGGGTTTCGCGGGAGACCGGGACGCCCGGAATGAAGCCGCTCGGGGTGATCCGGGTCAGCGCGCCGTAGGCGTCGGGGAACGCGCCATCCTTCACGTCGACGGCGACCGGCGCGCCGTAGTGGCGGGCGTTCGTGAGTCGCAGCGCCCAGCCGGCGGAGAAGAAAATCGCGACCGGCAGGACGAGCGCCGCGATCCGCCACGAGCTAACGGAACCCCGGAGTTGCCAGCTGTGCCAGACGGCGACCGCGCCGATCACGCCGAGCGCCGGCAGCAGCCAGATGCCCTCCTCGCGCGAATACCAGAAAGCGGCTGCGGCCAGCCCGCAGAGCGCGGCCCACCCGAGCGCCGCCCGGCCCGAATCCCGGACCCGGTCGGCCACCGCGATCGCACCGGCCAGGGTGAGCAGGGCCAGCGCCGGCTGGATGTCGGTCCGGAGCACCCGGCCGACGACGCTGGCCGAGAGGGTGTAAGGATCGAAAAGCAGCACGGCGAAGAGCAGCAGCCGCACCGCCGCCGAACCGACCAGCCGGCGCACCGCCACGACAAACACGAGACAGGCCAGCGCGTGCAGGAGAGCCTGGGCGGTCATGAGCCGGACCCCGAGCTGGCTCACTCCGGCGAGAAACAGGGAAAACATCGGGCCCTTCGCCAGCGTGAGCTCATTGAACGCCCCCAGCCATTTTCCGTCGACGATCGACGCGGCATGGTGAACGAGCAGCGCGTCGTCATGCATCGCGGTGCCGGCCAGCGAAACCTGAACGTCGCTGGCCAGCACGAGCTTCACCGCGACGAGCGCAGCGCAGACCGCGTATTCGACGAACAGCCACCGCCGGATGGCTGCACGGAGCGGCGGCCACACGAACGCGACGAGCGCCGCGCAGGCACAGCCGAGCGCCAGGCGGAACACCCGGCCGCCGTTGTCATAGGCGCTGTGAAGCGTGATCCGCCGCAGCGTCACAGGTCGGGACAGATGATCCGGCAGATCGAGCCGCAGCACTTTGGATCGGGTGAACCGGGCGCTGACCGCAAACCCGTCGGCGTGCCGTGTGACGGTCGCCGGCAGTGCGTTGCCCAGGGCCAGCGGACCGATCCAGGCCGGCGACTGGAAGAAATAGTACGCCCCGTCCCCGGGCTGGTACGTGCCGGCGAATTCGACCGTCACCTGCCGGAGCGGAATCGTCGAGGCCGGCACCTCGACCCAGGCGTACGGGTCGCCGCCCGTGCGCGTGAACGTGGCGGTGTCCCGATCCCAGCGCAGGTCGTTCAGATAGGAATACCCGAACGCCGGGCCGGGAATCACCACCGTCGTCTGCCGCTGTCGCCAGACTCCAAACACGCCTGCGAGCAGCAGGAAGGCGATCGCGCAACGATGCGATGAACTCATCGACAGGCCGGCGGGGCGACGCTCAGGGTTCGCGCTTCACCGCGGGGGAGGCGGAACGCTGGAGCAGCTCGCGAAAAAGATCGCAGGCCGGTCCACGCTGGTTGTGCCCGACGGCGACGCCGGCCGCCGCGGTGAACTCGAGGAAGGCGCGTCCGCTCGCGTCGTAGCCCGGCCACGCCGGCAGCCCCTCGCCGTTGGGGTTTCCTGTCTTCGCGAAGTTCGTCCAGTAGCCCTGGATCGTGGCGGACAGCCGCCGGTCCTCGTCGCGGTAATCGCCGACGAGATTTCCCTCCTTCAGGTGCAACGCGCCGAACACGTACGGCAGGTCGCCCGAGTGGCCGACCTTCGGGTGCGGCGGGATGGCGCGGTCGAACTGATATTCCCACACGGGATTGCCGGCATCGCCGTGCCACTCGCCGTAGACGACCGCGGGGCAGCGGAACAGGTCGCTGCCCCACTGTTCGGCGACGTCACCGTACAGCGGATCGGTGGTGCCGCCGGCGTTGCCCGCGAGCCCGTACACCGCCAGGGCACGGGGGGCATCGGCCCCGAACGTGGATTCGATCGCGCGCCGGACGCCGGCCGGTCCGCCGGGTGCGGGAAACTCGATCGCCGCGCTGCCGATGATGAGCGGCACGCGCTGTTCGCCGCCCGCGCGCCAGGTGGCGGTGGTCGCAGCCGGCAACACCCAGCCGTCGATCGTGAAGGTCGCGTTCATTTTCGCCGTCGCCTCGAGGAGGGCTGATGCCGGCAGCGAGCGGAGAAACGGGAGCGGGTTCGCCGCGGGGGCGCCGAGTCTGGCCGCGCGTTCGACGCCCGCCTTCTCGGCCGCCGACAGCGGCTGGTTCGTCTGCGGCGGCGGCGCGCCGCTCTCGGCGATCGCGCGATGGAACAGTCCCCGGGCCAGCGGCGAACTCATCAGCGCCAGCACGTCCATCGAGCCGGCCGACTGGCCGAACAGCGTGACGTTTCCCGCGTCGCCGCCGAACCGCCCGATGTTGTCCCGAACCCAGCGGAGCGCCGCGAGCTGGTCGAGCAGTGCGTAGTTGCCGGAGCTGTGGTGCGGCGATTCGCGCGTCAGGTCGGGGTGGGAGAGGAAGCCGAAGACGCCGAGCCGGTACTCGACCACCACGAGCACGACGCCGTGCGAGATCAGCGGGCCGCCCGCGTAAACGGGATCGGACCCGGCGGCGCCGGCGACGTTGCCGCCGCCGTGCAGCCACACCATCACCGGCAGCCGCGTGCCCGATGCCGCGGCCGGCGTCCAGACATCGAGATAAAGGCAATCCTCGCGACTCACAGCGGCCGCCTTGTCGTTCCAGCCCTGCGGCGCCTGCGCGGCGGGCGGCCCGGGTTCGCCCGCGTCGCGGACGCCCTGCCATGGCGCGGGCGGCATCGGCTCGCGCCACCGCAGGTTGCCGACGGGCGGCTGCGCGAACGGAATCCCGCGATACACCGCCCCCTTTCCGTCCGGCAGCGCCCGGCCTCGCAACGCCCCGCCCGCGACGGTCACCACCGGGTCGTCCGTCCTACCGCTCGCGGCTGCGATTCCCGGCTCCGTCGCCTGCCCATCCGCGAAACACGCCGCGGCGCCGAGAAGGCCGAACGGCAGCAAGAACCGCCGCAGACAGGAGTGAAACGTGGGGGAGGAATTCTCGTTCATGGGGGGTGTTCGAAAGCCTGACGCGCACCATGCGTGCCGACGTGTCCACCACTTCACGCCCCGCCCTCTTTTCCGCAATGCCGATTCGCGGCCGCCCGGGCGGACGCATTCATCGCCGCGAACAACCTGGGGAGAGCCACGAAAACGGATTGCCGGGGGCGATCGGATCGCGGCTGGTGAATGGATCGCGGCATAAAGCCGCTCCTGCACCCGACCAAACCGCCCAACCCCGCCGCGCATTGTCGCCGGTGTCGATGTCGCCGGTGTCGATGTCGCCTGTGTCGATGTAGCCGGGGTCGATGTAGCCGGGGTCGATGTAGCCGGGGTCGATGTAGCCGGGGTCGCTGACCCCGGAGCGATTCGGGCGCGGACCGGCCGGGCTCGGCGAGCCCGGTTACATCAATCCGATGTAGGAGACGGCTTTATGCCGCGATTCGGCAGTCCAACGAGGTTCGGATCGCGGCATAAAGCCGCTCCTGCACCCGACCAAACCGCCCAACCCCGCCGCGCATTGTCGCCGGTGTCGATGTCGCCTGTGTCGATGTAGCCGGGGTCGCCGACCCCGGAGCGATTCGGGCGCGGACCGGCCGGGCTCGACGAGCCCGGCTACATCAAGACCCTCATCCGGTCTGCGAAGGTTCTGGCCAACGCGTCCGCGCCACGTTCCTGTTTTTCCCGTGAACAAAGTCTTCGAGGAGCTCGATTACCAGGTGACGCCGCTGGGCGAGCTGAGCCTGCGACGGCGGCGTGTCGCCGCGCTGGGCGACCTGGAGGTTTACGAGGTTCTGCTTGGCGACTCGTTCCTGATGACGAGCATGTTTCACGCGGTGGAGGACGCGGTCGCCGACCTCGGCTTGCGCGAGCTCGCCGGCTCCGGGTGGGACGTCGTCGTGGGCGGGCTTGGGCTCGGCTACACGGCGGTGGCGGCGCTGGCGAATCGCGGCGTGCGTTCGCTGATCGTGGTCGACGTGCTCGAGGCGGTGATCGGCTGGCACCGACGCGGCCTGGTGCCACTGGGCCCGACGCTGGTCGGCGACCCGCGCTGCCGGCTGGTGCAGGCTGATTTCTTCGCGCTCGCGACCGCTCCGGCGGGCTTCGACTCCGGCCGGCGTTTTCACGCGGTGCTGCTGGATATCGATCACTCGCCGCGGAATTTTCTGCACGCCCGGCATGCGGCGTTCTACACGCCGGAAGGCCTCCGCGCGCTGGCGGCGCATCTTCACCCCGGCGGCGTCTTCGCAATGTGGTCCGACGAACCGCCGGATGCCGGATTCCTGGAACTGCTGCGGACGGTGTTCCCCGCGGCCCGGGCGGAGACGGTCACGATTCCGAACCCGCTCCTCGATCGCACCTCCGCCAGCACCGTGTACATCGCCCCGAATCCGCCCGGCGACCTGTAGCCGGTGCGGGCTGGCCCGGCCGGTCGCGCGTCCGACTCGTGGTTCCCTGACCCGGGGGCCGACCCCGGCAACGACGAATGCGGATCTGGATGTAGCCAGGTTCGCTGAGCCCGGCCGGGAACTCGAAAACGCGCGGCCTGAATTACAGTGCCTGCGCGGTGACGCTCCGGCGTGTGCTCACGTCGCCGTGGCAGCGCCGGCCGGCGGCGATCCCTTCGGATACAGCACGCCGACGTATGCGTCATCGCCCCAGCTGCCGATGCCCACCCGGATGGCCATGCCGCACGGAACGCAGGTCACGCGGCCCGGCAATCGCGAGACCGAGGCATCGGGGAAAAGAGGATCGTTCGCCTGCGCGCCGCAATCTCGTCGACGTGCGGCCGTGAACCGGACTACCGGAAACTCGCCCCGTCCGAACCCCACTCCTCCGATGAGCATGAACCGACGCCATTTTCTACAGACGTCATTCCTCGCGGCCGCCTTCGCCCCGCTCGCCCGCGCCGCCGCGACCGGCGGCACCGCCGGCACTGACGAGCGATCCGCCGAAGGATTCAAGGTGGCGGCGAATGCCGATCGTCATGCGGCGGAACTCGCGATCATGGGGGGCCGCTTCGACTGCAAGGTCTCCGGCAAAGACACGGGCGGGGATCTGTGCATCTACGACACCGTGCGCGAATCCAAGGGCGGCCCGGCGCTGCACCTGCATCATTCGCAGGACGAGTGGTTCTATGTCATCCGCGGCGAATTCATCGCACGGGTGGGGGACCGGACGGTAAGCTTGCGCCCCGGCGATTCGGCATTCGGGCCGCGTCGGATTCCCCATGCATTCGCGATGGTGAGCGAAGGCGAGGGCCAGATGCTCGTGCTCTTCCAGCCCGCGGGCAGCATGGAGAATTTCTTCCTGGAGATGAGCAAATTTGGGAAGGGCATTCCGCAGAACCAGGAGGTCGTGATGAAGCAGCTCTGGGCCGACCACGGCATGGAAGTCGTGGGCCCGCCGCTGAAGTTTTAACGAGGCGGGAAAAGGCGGCGACGGCGGATCGCGGCGGATGGTGCGATCTGGGTTTCGTGGCCGGAGAAAGCCTCGCGCGTGCCGACCGACATCACCGAAGACGTGGTGCGAGACTGCGCGCTGCTGCTGGGATTGGTCGACATCAAGGTGTGTGCGGTCGACGACACCTGGTCGGGCCTGAAGCTGATGATCCGGAAGACGGAACGATCAAGCGTTCGTCTCGGCGCGGTTGAATCGAACAGTTTGGGGACGCGACGCCCTCGTCGCGTTTCTTCCGCGACGGGGGCGTCGCGGCTCCACTCACGCGGCCGAAATCGCACGCGACTCCTTGTGCGCAAATGATTCTAGTGGGCAGCCGGACGGGTGTGGGCGCCGGGCTGCTGGAGCAACCAGCGGCGGACGTCAGTCGGCGTCGTAGACTTCCACCAGCACCACTCCGCTCGCGTCGTGCTTGTTCCGGGCGATGAAGGTGTACACGCCGGGTTGCAGCGTCACGAGCAGTCCCGCCGAGGTTGTGTCGGCCGAGGCGAAGGGCGTCGCGCCGACGCGCGCTCCCGCGGCGACGATGCGCGCGGCGGCGCCGTCATCCGCCCAGTTGTCGTTCGTCGCGATGACGGCGTTGTCCTGCGCGCTGTCGTGCAGCTCGATCGTCGGATCCGGCAGCACTTCCGCGGCGCCGAGTCCGAGCGTGGCCAGCGTCGGCCCGACCGCGCGCAGCAGCAGTTGTTTCGGCGCATTTCCGGTGACGACGAACCCGCCGATCGCGACGTTGTTGCCGGTCGAGGACCAGACCCGCGTCGCGAGGTTGACGAACCGGGCGCTGACGCCGGCGCTGTCGACGTCGTACACTTCCAGCAGCACGATGCCGGACGACGTGCTCTGCCCGCTGACGACGAACGTGTACACGCCGGCGTTCAGCGTGAGCAGCAAGGCGGACGATCGGGTATCGTTGCCGGCGAGCGCCGCCGCTCCGACGCGCGCCGCGGTCTGGATGATCTCGGCGGCGTTGGCGTTGTCGCCCCAGTTGTCGTTGCGCGCGACCACCGCGTTGTCATGCCGCGCGTCGTGCACCTCGACGGTCGGGTCGGCCAGCACCTCGCCCGCCCCGAGGCCCTGCGCGGCGAGGGATGGTCCCACCGCCCGAATCAGCACCCGCTTGGGCGCCGTGCCGGTCACCACAAACCCGCCGATCGTGACGGCGTTGCCCGGCCCGCAATACGCCCGCGTGGCAATGTTCGCGCACCGGGTGTTCGCGCGCACCGACTGACCGACGCCCGCAAACTGGATCGTGCCGGCCGCCGCCGAAAGAGCGGACCGCCGCGAGCCGCGCTCCGCCGCGCTGGCCGTTCGCACCGGAAGCTCGAGGGTGGCCGTCACCGAACGCGCGCGAACGTTGAGCGCGATCTTCAGCGTGCCGCCTTCGTCCGTCGCGAACGTGCCGGTGCCGTCCGCGTTCATCAGGCCGGCCGCGCCGTCCACGTAGCCGGGCGTGACGATCACCGCCTGCATCGTGCCATCGTAGCCGACGATTACATACAGATCCCCCTGGGCGGTGCCGAGGGCGATCGCGGTGAAGAAGTCCCCCGAGAGGTTGGTGAGTCCACCGGTCCGCGGGAACGCGCCGGAGAGGCTTTCGCCGATTTCCTGCAGCCGTGCGTCGACGAGCCGCACGCCCTGGCTCGGCGCGGTGACGGCGCCCGTGAGCGTCAGCGTGCCGCCGGTCCCGCTGGCAGTCAGCTCCTCGCACGGGTCCCGTAGGTGATCGGCCACGGCGGCGGCATCCAGAATATCGTATCACCCAGCGTGAGGCCGGCGCGGAGGTAGCCGGTGCCCGCGAACAGGGCGGCCACGAGCAGACAGCGTCGAAGAACGGCTTCGAAGGCCATCAGCCGAAATGGCTCAGAAGGGATCGAATCGGCCCATTGCCGGCAGGATGTCATGGCGGTGACGGAGAGTTGACTGGATGTTTCCCCAACGACCGACAATTCGAACATCGACACCCGCCACCGGCAATCCGTTTTCATCTGCGCCGGCCGGCGCGAGCGAATGCCGCCGCGTGGCCTTTCGATTCAACCGCGGCGCCGCCTCGCCCCGTCGCGTGCTGCCGTGCCACGGGAACTCCGCGGTGCAGTTCAACTCCGGCGTGACGACGTTTCCGGCTGCGCCTACCGGCCGGCGGCGGTGAGCCGGGCGTGGGCCGCCCGGAACTCGCTGTCCGGGCGCCAGTCCGGCCAGACATCGCCATTCGCGAGTGCGTCGGCCATCCGGTGCAGCGCCTGCACGTCCTCGACGTACCGGGGTGTCCAGTACGTGACCTCGTCGGGCGAAGCGGGGGTGAGCTCGCCCCGCGGAGTGTGGAACGTCAGCTTCGACCGGGCGTTGTCGAGTGCGATGACGGCCACCGGCACATCCTGAAAGTAGCTCCCGCCCTTGCCCGGTTGGACGCCGATCCGCTTCAGCTCGTCGGCGAGCCACTGCGCGGCGGCCTCGCCCGGGCGGGTGCCCGGTCCGCGGCCCTCGAACGCGTCGCTCGCGATCGCCTGGTCGCGGACGAGCAGGTCGGCCGCGGTGATTTCCGGTCGCGTGACCGGATGGTCGGGGAATGTCGAACCGGTGGCGGCGACGAGCACCGTGGCCCGGGCGGCGAGAGCAACAACAGCAGCGGGGAGGAGTCGCATGGTGGAAACGGTCCGGCTCCATCGGGAACATTTCAGCCCGGATGCGCAAACCGGATGTGCGCCGGCTCCGTCGCGGCCCGCGGCAGCGCCCGCAAAACACGTGGAGCACAAGGGGGATCAAGACGCGGTCTGTGGATGCAAACCGCCCCGCGGCGGGAATCCGGCGCGCGGACGGCTGCGACCTGGCATCCTCCCGTCGAACCGGTGCTCGGGGGGGCGCCCGTGAACGGGCTGCAGCTGTATTTCGAAATTCATGGCGCACCTCGCGCCGAGGTTCCGCCGCTCGTCCTGCTGCACGGCGGCGAGGACACGATCGAGACTTCGTTCGTGATGCTGCCGGAAGGAGCCTTTGCCCTCTTCCGGCTTCTTCCGCACGCCCAGTGCGCAATCCTGCCCGGCGTCGACCACATGGCGATCTGTGCGCGAACCGACGTGCTGCTTCCGATGATCGAGCGGTTTCTCGCGGAATCCTGAACCGCGTCGGCCGGCGGGTCACCAGGCGCGGAACGGGCTGATGCGAGAGTGCTGAACTTTGGTCCGACACCCCGACGAACCGGAGGGAACCTCGCGTCCGCGCTGACGGGCGCCGATCCAGCGCAGCCGATCCGGTATCCGCTTTATGAACTCAGGATGAATGCGGACCGGCGGGTCGGCCCCGTCCATCACCGCGCAGCAACTGGCTCAGGCCGCCGTCAAAACGACCCACGGCGCCGATGGGGCCAAACGCGTTCTGCACCGCCGAGATGTCGGCCTGGCCTCGCGACCGAGGTCTCCGGCAACGATCCCTCGCGCAAGGGGGGGGCGATCTGCGCGATCCGTGGCAGCGGTTCGACGACTAGGACAGCGAACGCAAGGTTCGGCCTTCGTGCCAGTGTCCATGCACCTGGAGGGTTCTCGGGATCTGCGGAATGCCGCGTTCACCCGCCTGCAGCTTTGAGAACAGCAAGTCGACTGCGGCGCGACCGATCTCGTCCGAATGCTGCTCCACCCCGCTCCAATCCGCGTGAACAGACGTCACGTCAAGCGAAGCAAGCCCGACGTCCCGGGGACCGCTTCGCCGGCTGGTCGTCAACCAAGTCTCCATATTATTCGGTTCGTTGCGAAAGGTGGAGAGGGTTAAAACGCAGTCGACCGCGTGTTCGTCGACCCATTGCAGGAACAGTTCGGCGGTCATGTGAACGGGTAGAAGCGGCGGAATTGCGGCGAGGTGCGGCAGGGTCGCACGCAGTCCGGCATAACCAATCGACCAACGGCCGTCCGTGATCTCGTCCTGATACTTTTCGATGGCCAGGCCGACACGGTGCCGGCCACTGTCGGCGATCTCGCGGGCCGCCATGGTCACGGCATCGGCGTGATCGCTCACCACGCAGTCGAGTCTCGGCGACTTGATGCAATGGCCCACTTGGACGAAGGCGAAGTCATCCCACGGAAGCGAAATTTCGTGTGGCTCCGTCGGGAATGCCGCCAGCAAAACGCCGGAGATTCCGCGAGCGGTCAGAATCTCGCCGAGGCGTCGGCCGGTCATGCCGCGGGAGCTGAGCGTAAATTCGGTGATGCCAAATCCGAACGATTCGGCGCGTTCGCGAGCGGCGTCCCAGTTGCGCCAGAGCGTCGGCGTGGCGCGCCACTCGTGGGAATCCGCCACCGGCGTGACGAAGGCGATGGTGCCGAGATGATTTTGCGCCACACCCCGCCGCGTGGCCCGCATGACCTGACCCACGAGCGCATTGTGCTGGTAGCCGGCCGCCGCGGCGGCGGCGAGGACGCGGAGCTGCGTGGATTTTGCGACCTTCGCCGCGCCGCTCAAGCAGCGGGACGCGGTGGAAACGGAAACCCCGGCCTTCTTTGCGACGGTGTGAAGCGTGGGCGTCGTGCGGGGCGGCACAACCGAGTTCATGCATTTTTGTGCGATGACGAGGTGGTGCCGTCAAGAGCGCCATGGTGCGGTCGCCGCGTCTCCGGAAGGGATTGATGATGCCGCCTACTTCAATCGAGCGCGCAAGGCGGGGGGCACCAGGCTGAGCGCGAGCGCGCGTTGTGCTGGCGGCATGGCTACACCAAATCCACGACACATCACCAGCAGCCGGTAAACGGATCCGGGTGACAGCGAGCGGAGGTTGGCATCGTCGATGGCGTCGATGCACAGCTCCAGTTGTTTTTTGGCGAGTGCCTCGACTTTGGCACGAGCCAACACCACGGCGAGATCGACGCGGCGGTTCCATGAAATCAACGGCTGAACTCTTGCCCCCAGGCGTGACTGGAGGACCTTGAGGGTCTTCGCCAATTCGGCATCATTGCCGGTGGCTGCAGCCACCTGAGCCCGAACGACCCATGCGCCGAAGTCTATCGGGAAGCGGGCTAGACCGTCCGCAGCCAGCCGGGCCTGGTCCAGGTTCCCCATCTCGACAAAATACAGCGCGATATTGCCCAGCGTGGTCGCTTCATCTTGTTCCTCGACCACTTCGAAAACTGTCACCGATTGGTCCTCAAAGCCCGGGATCGACGGCGGCGGGTAGGCCAGGGGGCGCAGCCAGAGCGGAAGGGTGGTGAATTTCAGTCGATCGCGAAAGGTCCCTTCGATCTGACCTGCCGCGGCGCGGGCGCAGTCATCGAAGAACGTGTCCCAGGAAAGCAGGACGAGGTGCGTGATTTTGCGGCGATTTACGACTTCCTTCACCTCTTGGACGCTCCGGGTACTCATGATGCGAATGGCGGCCACAATGCCGTCTTTGTTTTCCTCGCCCAACGAGCCGATGCCCCGAAAAGCTCCGTAGTAACAAAGAGCCGTCGACGCACTTGGCGGCGAAAGCACATTCACAGTCCCCGGGGCGGAATGCTGGGCGATCCAACCTGCCAGATCGCGAATAATCAGGTCCTGGATTTCGGTTTGGTTTAGCGCAGCGCCCTTGTTTGGCCTGTCCCAGGCTAAAACATAAATAATGCCGGGGGCCATTAGAGCGAGGGTCACGCTGATCCAGCCGATGCGTGCCTTGGCGGCAACTTGCTTGGACAAAATCCCCGGCGCTGCCGCGGCCAGGGCAACCAGTAGCAGGGCATCGAGTGTTTGCCACCAGCTGAGTTTAATACAGGCGATTGCCAGTGCGACCAACACTGGTCCCAGCGTGATCGCGACTGCTGCCCGGGTGTGCCCCGCTGACTGGCGATTCGTGAGCACCCAGAAAGCAGGAAGCAGCAAGCCCAACGGCGCGAGCGTCAGCAACAGCCAGATCGAAGGTCCCTGGATCGCGATCCAGGCGGCGAGGTTTGGCGCCACAATCCCGCCGGCGGCCCGAGTCAGATGCGAACCCATGCTGTCGAGAATGAAGACATTGGTGCCGTGACGTTTCAGGAGTAAAGCGGGCACAGCGACCACCACCGCGATGGACAATGAAACGAGGATAAGATTCTTGGGGGACCGGCGGAAGGTCCGGTTTTGTAGCCAAACGCAGGCCTGGACCAGCAACTCTCCCGCGCCGAGCCACGCCAGACCGTAGAGAGGATGGATATACGATAGTTCCCACCTCCATAGCTCGGCAGGGGAATATTCGACCAGTGAGGCGACGACCGTTGTCGCGGCTCCCGCCCAGGCCCAAGCGCGCCAAGGCAGTGCCAGTGTCGGCCCGGCTTGGTGCGAATGGCCGCGTGGCGTGACGAGCGAGACAAGGAGACCGCCGCCAACAACTCCGCAAAGCACCGGAAGCTGCACAGAAACCTTGACCCACAAACCCAATCCGCCCGCGATGCCGGCAAGAATGAACCAACGACGCCTTGCTTTCTCATTCTCAGGCGCTGCAACGGCAGCAGTGGAAAGCAGCAGCACGCTCGCAATCGCGAGAGCCTGAGCGAGACCTCGATCATCCGGCGCGCCGGCCAAAAACCCAGTGGTGAATGGAAAGAGAGAGACGAGTCCGACAGACAGCAGAGCGGCGGAAAGCGAACCAAAATACTTTGCGGTCAGGATCACCGATCCGAAGAGGGTGATTCCCAACAAGACCGGATCAGCCCAGAGAGCTGCCTTTTCGACGAGCGTGGACAGGGGCGCTCCAGTGGACAAATGCTCACACCAGGCGACGAAGCCCAGCCACCATCGATAAGGTGAGGGAGTAAACACGGTTCGGCCGAAAGGCGCATTTTCATAATCGATATGCCGAACCCGGGCTTCGCCGCGATTCAGCATGCGCTGGGTTTGGGCGAGCCAATGGTAACTCGCGGTCAGTTGATCGGGTATGGGCAGCGAATTGTTGGGCGTCAGCTCCGTGTTGCCTGGATCGACACCGGGAGCGGGGGCGGCAGGATTCTCGTCGGCGGCTCCGAGGGTGGAGAGGTATTCGAGGCGATGGACGCGGGCCTGGGTGTTCCAAACAAGAATGGCGAAGGCCCCGAGCAGGAACACAATCCACACCCATGACAAATACCGGGGAGAATTCATTTTGAGGGTGGGTCGTTTTTGTAGTCGCGCGCGAGAAATTACGGACAGGCTTCGAGCCCCATCTGCCTAGTCAAATGCTAAGTATCCGCATTGCCTGAACGCTCTTGACTTCCAGAATCCCGCGCGCCGTTTCAGGAGTTAGAATGAAACTAGCGGGCCGAAGTCAGGATACAGCGCTCCGAACCTGCTGGCGGCCTCTGTTCAAGCTGACCGTGCTGTGCCTCCTGGTTGCGAGTGCCGTCGGCCTGCGCGCTGCGGCGGAGACCGCGCCCTTGGTGGGGCAAAAACTGGCGCCACGCTCGGGCCCGCGCGGGAAGACGATGTTTACCACGCTTCCGCCCGAATATACGGGCGTGCGGACGGAAAACCAGTACGCCGATCCACAGATGAAAGGCGCTCTTTTCCAACAATACAACGGTGGCTCCGTTGGTACGGGCGTGGCGATAGGGGATTTCGACAACGACGGAAGGCCGGACATCTTCGTGGTCAGCAAGACGGAGTCATGCCGTCTGTTCCGAAATCTCGGCAACTTCAAGTTCGAGGACGTGACGGACAAGGCGGGGGTCGGGGACAAAGGCGAAGCGGCCGGGATTTGGAAGTTCGGCGCGACGTTTGTCGATGTGAACAACGACGGCTGGCTGGACATTTACGTCTGCCGCTTTGATGCCCCCAATCTTCTCTATATCAACCGGGGAGATGGCACGTTCAAGGAGATGGCCCATGCCTATGGTCTTGACGTGAAGGATTCGTCGGTGATGGCCGCCTTCTGCGACTACGATCGTGATGGCTTCCTCGATGTGTATATCACCACCAATATGCTGGCCACCCAAAGCAATGATGGCGGAAGGCGCGGGTACCTCTTCCATAATCAGGGCAACGGGACGTTTTTAAATGTCACGGACAAGGCGGGCATCACTCAGCACGCCCGCAGTCATTCGGCGACCTGGTGGGACTATGACAACGACGGTTGGCCGGATCTTTACGCGGCCTACGACTACGGCGTGCCGGACTCCCTCTACCACAACAACCGGGATGGGACGTTCACCGACGTTTCCGGTCGCGTGTTGCCGCACACGACTTTCTCCTCAATGGGATCGGATTACGGTGACGTGAACAACGACGGGCTGATCGATTTCATCGTCGCGGACATGGCCTCCGCCACGCATGAGAAGGACCAGCGCATGATGGCCGATTCAAGAGCGCGCCTCGCCGAGCGACCGGACGGCACCACGACCGTGCCGATGTACCCTCGAAACGCCCTGCTGATCAATACGGGAACGGGGTATTGTCAGGAAGCGGCGTTCCTGGCGGGCGTGGCTGCCACCGATTGGACCTGGTCGATCCGTCTGGTGGATTTGGATAACGACGGGCGCCTCGACCTGCACGTCACCAATGGCTTTCCGTACGACCCGAACGTTGACGTGGTGAAACGGCAGATGAGTGCGGAAAAAACCTCCGATGTGATTCGGATCATGACGGAGAGTCCGATTCGCGCGGAAAGAAATATCGCCCTGCGTAATCTCGGGAACCTGCAGTTTGAAGACGTGAGCGCAGCGTGGGGACTCGATCAACGGGGGGTGAGTTTTGGGGCCGCCTTCGGCGACCTGGATGGAGATGGGGACCTCGATATTGTCTACAGTAACTACCGCGATGGCGTCACGGTGCTGAGGAACGATTGCGAAACGGGCCATCGCGTGATTTGCGATCTGCGCGGGCCGGCGTCGAATCACTTTGGCGTGGGTGCCACCGTTCGAATCGAAAGCGCGCTGGGGGTGCAGGTATCCACGCTTGGGCTGGCCCGGGGCTACCTTTCGAGTAGCGAGCCGATGCTTCACTTCGGCCTCGGCGAGGATGCGGTGATCAATCGCCTGGTTGTCACCTGGCCGAGTGGTCGCGTGCAGACGTGGGAAAATGTGCCGGTGGATCAGCGTTATGTGATTACCGAACCCAGTGGACCTGCAGCGCCTTCGTCCGTTTCCAAACCAGCCGACGGTTTCCCTCAAGGTGCGTTGTTCAAGGAGGTGAGCCATGACGTGGGTCTTGGCGTCCACATGCGCGAGGAGACCGTTAACGAGGCCTCGCTGCAGCGTTTGGTGCCGTTTCGCTTCAATCGTCGTGGCCCGAGTTTGGCGGTGGGAAGACTCGCCGGCGGAGAGAACGAGTCCATTGTGATCGGGGGTACCACCCAGGACCTGCCCAGGGTCGCCCGTCGCTCTGGCGAGGTGAACTTTGAGACTACCCCCCTTTCGGGGATTTCTCCCACTCCGGTCGATTGTGGACCGGTGCTGGTGTTCGATGCGAACGGCGACGGCAATGACGATGTGCTCGTCACCATGGGGGGCAACTCGCTCCCCGCCGGGATGCCGGAATACCAGCCCCGTCTCTATTACGGAGATGGTCACGGCGGTTTGCGACCGGCCGACGAGGGCGCCTTGCCGCCGTTGCCGATCAATGCGGGCGCGGTCGCAGCAGCTGACTTTGATCGCGATGGATCGCTGGACGTGTTTATCGGCGGACGGATTGTTTCCGGCGAGTACCCGTTTGCGCCGCAAAGCGCCTTGCTGCGAAACCACGCCGGAAAGTTTGAAGATGTGACCGACACTTTGGCTCCGGGGTTGCGGGAGGTCGGGATGGTCACGTCGGCGCTGTGGAGCGACGTGGATGGTGATGGGTGGTTGGACCTGCTGCTGACGTTGGAGTGGGGCAACGTGAAGTATTTCCACAACAATCAGGGCAAAGGATTCGAAGACTGGACGGAGAAGGCCGGCTTTGCCGCGGGCGGCACCGGGTGGTGGACGTCGATCGCAGCCGCGGATTTCAACGGCGACGGCCGGCCGGACTTCGTGGTCGGCAATGTGGGATTGAATACGCAATACCACGCTGACGTGCAGCACCCCGCGTTGCTCTACTCGGGTGACTTCACGGGTGACGGGTCTTCGGAGCTCGTCGAAGCCTATTACGAAGGCGATCGCATTTATCCCTGGCGCGCCCGCCGTGACCTGGGCGCCGTGTTTCCGTTCATTTTGAAACATTTCCCCCTGAACAACGATTATGCGCGGGCGACATTGGGGGAAATCTTCGGCGACGATAAGCTGGCGAAAGCGCAGCACTTCACGGCGACGGAGCTACGCAGCGGCGTGTTCCTCAGCCAGAACGATGGGACGTACCGTTTCGAACCGTTGCCGCGGATTGCACAGATTGCTCCGCTGCAGGGGATCGTCGCGGGTGACTTCGATGGTGACGGCCACGCCGACATCTATGCGGTCCAAAACTCGTTTGCGCCCATTCCCGCGGTTGGCCGTTTTGATGGCGGTCTCAGCCAGCTGCTGCGGGGCGACGGCCACGGTCATTTCACGGCGGTGCCGCCCGCCGAGAGCGGTCTGCTCGTGCCCGGTGACGCGAAAGCACTTGTCGTGCTCGATCTCGATCACGACGGTTGGCCGGACTTTCTGGTCTCGCGGAACAACGACGATACGCTCGCGTTTCGAAACAACGGCGTCGTCGGCCGCAAGTCCGTGGGTATCAGTTTGCGCGGTCTGACCGGCAATCCCGCCGCGGTCGGGGCCAGGGTCACCCTCGAGCTGGCCGATGGGGCGACGCTGAACAGCGAGGTGTATGCCGGTTCTGGCTGCTACAGTCAGTCCACGACGACGTGCTTTTTCGGATATACGGACGCAAATGCGCCGCGCCAAGTCCGCGTTCGCTGGCCGTCGGGGCGGACCACGCACTATCCTTTTCCTCCCGGATCATCGGCATTGGTCTTCTCCGCGACCGGTTCCGCCCCGTAGGCCTGACCTCTTGCTGCCCGGTTTCACGGTCAACCGCTGGCGCTCCCGTGTTTCCCTCGGTCGAACCGACGCTGGCGCGGCGCGGAGGTTTGCCAATCCGCAGCCGTGCATTTGCTCGCGAGCGTCGGCAATGATGTGTGCGTTCGTCACCGCAACGTTTGCAGCGCAACGACGTCGCGTTGGAGGAACGTTTCACCGAAATCCGACAAGACAGGCCGTGCAATCGGAGACCATCCCCAGGATCCAACCTCACTCCCAGCCAGCTCTTCGTGCACAACTTTTTTCAACCGAACGCTATTACCACCGTGGAAACCTCGATCGCTCTCCCGTCGACTGGGGAAAGCGGTTTGAAGCGGTGCGCAACCTTAACCCTGCAACCCGTCGAGTACCCCAACAAATGAAGACTACACCAAGGCTTTCACGGCGCGCGTCCGTGCTGGCTGCTTTGCTTATTCCCTGCGCGTACAACTACGCCCAGACGACCGGCGCACCGGCGGCCGCTGTTTCACCCCAAGATGACGAGGTTGTCGTGCTGTCGCCTTTTGAGGTCAAAGGCTCAGATGACTCCAAAAGCTACAGCGCCACAACCACCCTGGCCGGCAATCGTCTGAGTACCAATTTGCGCGATATCGGCAGTGCCGTGACGGTGGTCACCTCGCAGTTCCTCAAGGACACCGGCGCGACGGACAACACCTCGTTGCTCCAACGCATCGGCGGCACTGAAGTGGGTGGCATCACTGGCAACTATGCCGCTCCCGGTGGCAATTCCAGCAGTACCCTCCTCACCGAGGACACCATCAGACCCACCGAGGCCACCCGTGTTCGCGGTCTCGCTCCCGCCGATAACACCCGCGATTTCTTTGTCACAGACATCCCGTGGGACTCATATAATACCGACCGCATCGATATCCAACGCGGACCGAATGCGATTCTCTTTGGTGAAGGCAGTCCCGCCGGCATCATCAATGCCGCCAGCTATGCTGCTAGTTCAGAAATTCCGGGAATGTCGAATTCCGCTTTGGCAGTTGGGGCAGCACCCGCGCGAGCTTGGATATCAATCAGGTGATCGTCGAAAAACAGGTCGCCGTCCGCCTCGACGTGCTGAACGACCACGAAAAGTTCGAACAAAAGCCGGCCTATTCGAAAAACCAGCGCATCTCCGGTGCCATCCGCATCGAGCCTAATTTCCTGAATACAAACGGAAATCGAACCATCTTCAAAGCGAACTTCGAATCTGGTCAGGTCAATTCCAACAATCCTCGCGCCCTTCTTCCGTCGGACCACATTACTCCGTGGTTCGACCCCCAGGCTCTCGTCAATGGTGTTCCCAACTCTGGAGCTTATCACGCGGGACTGAATGGTTTGAATTCGTGGGTATCCGGCGAACCCGCTAATTTCGTCTCCACCGCTGCTAATGGTTATGCAGAGGCCGGCCGCGCCACCGGTCCGAATGCCGATCCATATTTTACGAACAGCCAGCTCGGTAATGCCAGTTTTCCGTTAGCCGTTTTCCAGAATGGGACCACCGTCGGTCCTGCGGGCACGTACGCCTTCACGTCCATCCCTCAGCCTGGTACGGCCAATAATGTCGGCCTCACATTCCCCTATGGGGCGTTTCCCGGCGCTTGGCTCACTCTAAACGGCGCATCGAAGACAGCGCTCTTTGGGAGCACAGCCGCTGGGCTCCCTCTGCCTTATGCCAACGGTGGACTCTGGACCGATACCTCGATGACCGATTCTTCTGCCTTCAATTACTACAAGAATTTGATCGACGGCAACACCAAGCGGGAATGGCAGAGATTCTGGTCGGGTTCGGTGGATCTCACGCAAACCTTCCTCCATGACCAGGTTGGCTTCTCCCTTGATTACAACAAGCAGCACTATGAGTTCGGCCAGGTCAACCCCCTCGGCGGTGTTGTCCCCTTGTACATCGACGTCATGGCGACCGAGAACCAGGCCGCCAACGGAGGCACCGTGACCGGCGGTTTTAACGCCCCCCCGACGAACGCCGTCGCGAATCCGAACTATGGCCGCCCGTTTGTCCTCAACAACAACATCCCGAGCAATTTCAATCAGGTCAACGATCGCGAAGACAAGCGCGCCACGGGCTTTGTCAAACACGACTTCAATAACGACGGCAATGCTTGGTGGCAAAAGCTCCTCGGCGTCCAAACCCTGACCGGCTTGGTTGACGAAGCGAGCTTAACCACCGACACCATGAACTGGCAGCAATATGGTTATCTCGGCGACAACACTGCACTCGCCGCGAGAATGGACGGGCTAACCAGTGCTAACTTCCAAAATGTGGCACCGCAACAGGTCATTTATCTGGGCGGCTCGTTGGTTGGCAAGTCGCTCACGGGGGCTAATATTCCCCGGATCACCGGCAACCCGACGATCGGTAGCCAGTCGGTCAATTTCTTCGATTTCACTACGAGCCCGGACCCGGCGAGGGCAGCATTGCCGGCGGCAAACCCTGACCACTACGTCGGCTGGCAGGGCCAGCAGGTCTTGAATGTTACCAATTCCGAAGAGAACCCCTCCGTTAACCGCCGCCTCTTGGCGACGTCCGATTCTCTCACGAAATCGGTGACCACCTCTCAGTCTTTGGTCTACGAGGGCAAGTGGCTGGATGACGCGATTGTGGGTATCTATGGCTGGCGCAAAGATATCAACAAGAGCTGGGCCAGCTCCGCCACTCTTGGCGATGCGAACGACGCGCAAAGCATCAACTTCAGTAACCTCGGGTTTTCACCGGCGGCGCAGGGCCGCGTAGAAGTTCAATCGCGCTCCTATAGTGTTGTGGCACACCTTGGGCAACTCCCTGGCGTGAAAAATGTAGCAAAACATCTTCCCGTCGAGGTCAGTCTGGGCTATAACGTCTCGAGCAACTTCGAGCCGAACTCATCCCGCGTCAATATCAACGGGGATCCCGTCGCACCTCCGGCAGGCAAGACCATCGAGCGTTTCATTCGGATCGATACGCGTGACGGCAAGTACGGCATCAAGATCAATCGCTACGAGACCAATATCTCGAATGGTGTGAATCCCAGCGGTCGAGCTTTCGGCCAGTCACTGGCTAATTTCGTTGGCTTCTCGGCGTACTACGGCAACGTCTTTTACTATCACACTGACCAGAGCACCCCGCTCCAAGCAGGCCCCACGTCTGTTCAGGACGGCAATCCGGGTATCGGCCGAGGTAGCCAATACCGGAACACCTAGTGTAAGCGGCTCGGGGTATTACTTCGAACCCGTTAACGGTGTAGATACCTACACTCAGAGCGATGGCGGATCTACAGGCTGCCTCGACCCAAGCCACGCGTGCCTGGGAAACGCAGCTCAACACGGATTTCCCCAACTTCTTTCAGAATTGGGGCATGGGCAGCTTGGCTACCTTGCAGTCCGGCACTGGCGCCACGCGTAACCAGTTGCAGAGCCTCCCAGGCGAAACTAACTTCGCGGTCACCGAAGATTCCCGGTCCAAGGGCTGGGAGATCGAGCTCGACGCCAGCCCCATCAAGGGGTTGCGCCTCGCATTTAACGCTACAAGAACGGACGCGATCATCACGCAAGTCGGTGACCCGGCATTGACCAAATTCATGAAGGATACGGCGGCCTATGTTGCAGGCGCCGGCGGCTCTCAGCAGTGGTTCTGGGGCCAGGATATCGCTCCAAGCGTTCCGAACGTGGCCATGGCCTACTACAACGCTTATAATGGTTACGCTCCGTTGGGCAACGCTTACGCCGCCCTCCAGCAGGCGCAAGGCATTGCGGCTTCGCAACTCGCCAAGTGGCGCTATAATCTGACGGCGAACTATGACTTTGATCACAGTTTCCTCAAAGGGGTTAGCGTTGGTGGTGGCGTGCGCTATACAAGCCGTGAAATTCTCGGCTATCCCCCGATTATGACCGCCACCGCGAACCCTCCGTACGCCCCCGACACCTCCAGGCCCTATTATAGCCCGAGTGAGACCTACTTCGACCTTTGGGTTGGTTATCACCACAAGGTGACGAGCAAGATCAACTGGAACATTCAGCTCAACGTCGCCAACGTCGGCAAAGGGAATTATCTGATTCCGATCAGCTATCAGGCGCCGGCAACCGCGAATGGTCTGGGGCAACCTGCGTTCTATCGAATCGGTCCGACGCAGCAGATCACGCTCACGAATCGCTTCGAGTTCTGATCTCGTAATTCCCGAAACCGCGCCTGGCTGCAGCGAGCCAGGTGCGGGATTCGGGGATAAAATCAGACGATCGACATCAGGCGGTGCGCAGCGGAGGCGCTCACATCGTGGAGCCCGCTGCTGGCACCGCCTTTTCTATTCCGCTCCATGCGTTCGTTTCTCCGTTAGCCGGCCGGGCTTGGCGATAACCTACAAGACCACGTCATGGCGCCGGTCCCGGTTGAATTCCTAATCCGACGATTTTAGGCCACGCTCCAGGCTGAGTTCTCACGATCTCCTGAGGCTTTGTATTCAAATATGTTCAGCACCACCCCGGCCAAGTTGAGCGCCCACGACCACTCCGGCTCCGACGCGCCTCGCGACTCGCTGAAACTCAGCGACCGAGAACCTGCTAATAACGGCCGGGGAATCACCCGGGTCGGCGGGAGTTTCATACTGCAATTTGAAGCCGCGATTTTCGATATGGACGGCGTGATTACGAAGACGGCCACCGTCCATTCATTGGCTTGGAAGCGAATGTTCGATGAGTTTCTCAAAAGACGCGCCGCCGTGCGCCGCGAGCCATTCAAGGGGTTTTCCCACGAGTCCGATTATCTCGCCTACGTGGATGGCCGGCCCCGCTACCAGGGAGTCGAGACTTTTCTGAAATCCCGCGGGATCGATCTTCCCTTCGGATCATCGGAAGATCTGCCGGGCCTTGAGACAATTTGCGGACTGGGCAACCGGAAGAATGAGCTCTTTCATCAGATCATCGAGAGCGACGGCGTGGGCCTCTACGATTCAACCGTTGCCTTGATTCGTGAGCTGCGGCAACGCGGCGTGAAAATCGGTCTGGCCACTTCGAGCAAGAACGCCGCGGTGATCCTGCGGAAGACCGGCACGGCGGACCTGTTTGCCACGGTCGTCGACGGTATCGTATCCGCAACCCTTGGACTCAAGGGCAAGCCGGCGCCCGACATTTTTGCCACGGCCGCCGCAAACTTGCACGTGCCGTCCGGTCGGGCGATTGTGGTGGAGGACGCGGTGACCGGCGTGCAAGCCGGGGCCGGGGGCGGCTTTGCGCTCGTTATCGGCGTGGCCCGCGAAAACAACCTCGAGGAGCTGCGGGCCCACGGGGCCGATCTGGTGGTGCGCGATCTGGCCGAAACCAGCTTCGACCAAATCAACCAGCGGGTGCGGGCCAAGCGCGCTGGTGTCTGAAGCGTCAACCCTCAACAATCACCGCATATGGCCCTCAAAAAACCGCTTTTGAATATCTGGCAGTTCTGGAACATGAGCTTCGGCTACGTCGGCATCCAGTTCGGTTTTGCGCTGCAGAATTCGAACATCAGCCGGATCTTCGAGACGCTCGGCTCCCGCACGGATCAGATCGCCGTCCTCTGGATCGCGGGTCCCGTCACCGGCCTGCTGGTCCAGCCGGTCGTCGGGTACATGAGCGACAAGACGTGGAACCGGCTGGGGCGCCGGAAACCCTATTTTCTCGTCGGCGCCATCCTCGCGTCGCTCGCGCTGCTCGTGATGCCCAACTCGCCGGCGGTGTGGTTCGCCGCGGGGATGCTTTGGATCATGGACGCATCCATCAACATCTCGATGGAGCCGATGCGCGCCTTCGTCGGCGACATGCTGCCGGACGAACAGCGCACCACCGGTTTCGCGGTCCAGACCTTCTTCATCGGCGCGAGCTCCGTCATCGGGTCGCTGATGCCGTATCTCCTGACGAATGTGTTCCACGTGGCCAACACGGCGGCCAGCGGCCAGCTCACCGCCTCCGTGCGCTGGTCGTTCTACACGGGCGGCATCGTCTACTTCCTCGCCGTGCTCTGGACCATTCTCTCGAGTGAAGGAGTACTCGCCGGAGCAGCAGGAGGCGTTTCACGCGCAGGCGGACGACGCGGTGCCGGCGCACGGAGCCGGCGGTGACGCTCGATGAGCGCAAGTACCAGACCCTGGGAACGCTCCTGATCGCAGCCGGTTTGGTCTTCAGTGCGGTCGTCGCGTGGCTCTCGTGGGATCGGGGCCTGTACATCCTTTCCTTCGGCGCGTGCTTCTACGGCGCCGTGCAGATCGTGGCGGCGCGCCGGTACGTCGCCGGGAAGCGGCGCGGTCTCGTCGAGCTGGTGTACGACCTCAACAACATGCCGCCCGCCATGCGGCAGCTCGCGCTGGCGCAGATGTGCACCTGGTTCGCGCTCTTCGCGTTCTTCATCTACTCGAACGCGGCGATCACGAGCTACCACTTCGGCAGCAGCGATCCACGCTCGGAGGCGTACAACGTCGGGCGCGAACTGGGTGGGCGTGCTGATGGCGGTCTACAACGGCGTCGCGGCGATCGTCGCGTTCCTTCTGCCGGTGCATGGCCCGCGCACACGAGCCGGGTGACGACCCATGCCGTCAGTCTGCTGATCGGCGGGCTCGGCCTCATGCTCCATGCACCTGTTCAAGGAGCCGCGGCTGCTGATCGTCTCGATGATCGGGCTCGGCATCGCCTGGGCGAGCCTGCTCACGATGCCGTACGCGATCCTGAGCAGCGTCGTGCCGTACCGCAAGATGGGCGTCTACATGGGCATGTTCAATTTCTTCATCGTCATCCCGCAGATCCTCGCCGCGGCCGTCCTAGGCCTGCTGGTCCGCACCGTGTTCCACGGCCACGCGATCGACGCGCTCGTGCTCGGCGGCGGTTCGATGATCGCGGGGGCCGCGCTGACGCTCCGCGTGCGCGACGAGCGGCGGCAGGGCTGAGCCGACCGAGCCGATGGACCCGAATTTGAAAATCAGCACGAACGAGTTCGCCGGCGGCAAGGAAAGCCTGATGCGACGCGGCAATGTCTACCAGATCGCCAACGGGTACATGGGCTATCGGGGCACCCTCGACGAGTTCGGCCCCGACGAGGCCGTCGGCGTCACGCTCGCCGGTCTGTTCGACCGCGTGGGCACCGCCTGGCGCGAGCCGGTCAACGCGCCCAATGGCGGCTTCACCCGCGTGACGCTGGACGGCCGTGAGCTGTCCGCGCTCCACAGCCGCGTGGTGGAGCACGAGCAAACGCTGTTCTTCGCCAACGCCGTTTTCGAGCGGGCCACGGTGTTCGCGGCGCGCGGCAAGCGGCTGACGGTGAAATCCACCCGCTTCCTCAGCGCCACGACGCCCAACCTCGGCGTGATCCGGTACCGCGTGAGCTGCGATCGCCCCGCGCAACTCGTCATTCGAACCGGCATCGACGCCAACATCTGGGACCTGAACGGTCCGCACCTGCTGGATCTCGACGCGAAAAAACAGGGCGCGGTGCTGCTGGTGAACGCGCGGACGAACGAAGCCTCGAAGCGGGTCGCGGTGGCCGAAGCGATCGCCGCCGAATTCGGGAGCGAGACGCACGAGGTGAAGGACAACCGAAACCTGCGGGCGATCCGGCTTCGCATGCAGGCGGGGCGGACGTACACGTTCGACAAGTTCTTCGCGGTCTTCACCGACCAGGACCGCACCGCCGTGCCCCCGCCCGAGGCGGCGATCGCGGCAGTCGAGCGGGCCCGGGCGCTCGGCCACGCCGCGTGTCTCGCCGCGCACAGTGCCGAATGGTCCAGGCGGTGGGAGCGTTGCGACGTGAAGATCGACGGCGATGACGCCGCGCAGCTGGCGCTGCGCTACAGCATCCTTCAGCTCTTGATGGTCGCGCCGGTGGCGGGCAGCGCGAACTCGATCCCCGCGCGGGCGCTTTCCGGACAGGTCTACAAGGGGGCGATCTTCTGGGACACGGAGATGTTCATGCTCCCGTTCTTCATCTACGCCTATCCGGAGAAGGCGGTCGAGTTGCTGCGCTATCGGATCCGCACCCTCGAGGGCGCGCGGCGGAAGGCGCGCAGCGAAGGCCCGGGCTACCGCGGTGCTTTCTACGCCTGGGAGAGCCAGGACACCGGCGACGAGGCCTGCACGTACTTCAACGTCGGCGATCCCTTCACCGGGCGCGAGCTGCGCACGTATTTTCGCGACAAGCAGGTCCACATCAGCGGCGACGTGGCTCTGGCGATGTGGGACTATTTCGAGGTGACGGGCGACGACTCGCTCCTCCTCGAGGGCGGCGCCGAGGTGATCCTGGAGTGCGCGCGATTCTATTTCTCCTACGCGTACTTCAAGCCGGACGAGGCGCGGTATGAGATTCTCGACGTCGTCGGACCCGACGAGTACCACGAGCGGGTCAACAACAACGCCTTCACGAGCCTGGTGGCGCGCGAGACCTTCGCGACGGCGGTTGCGGCCGTCGATCTCCTCCGGCGGAAGCATCCCGCCGCCCTGCGCGCCCTCCTGAAGAAACTCGACATCGCCGGCGAACTGCCGGGATTCCGCATGGCCGCGGACGCGCTGTACGTGCCGGCGCCGGATCCCGCGACCGGCCTCATCGAGCAGTTCGACGGCTATTTCCGGCTGCGCGACACGAGTGTCCGCGAACTCGAAAAGCGGCGGGTTCACCCGAACGAATACCTCGGTGCCGGCCAGGGCCTGGCGGTCCCGACGAAGATCATCAAGCAGGCGGACGTGGTGATGATGCTGAGCCGGTTCAAGAACGGGTATTCCGCGGCGGTGAAGCGGGCGAACTGGGAATATTACGAGCCGCGTACCGAGCACGGCTCGAGCCTGAGCGCCTGTGCGTATGCCCTGGTCGCAGCCGATTTCGGCCGGCCCGACATCGCGTATCCGTATTTTCTCAAGACGGCGCGGATCGACCTCGAGGCGAAGTACAAGGTCTACGTCGGCACCGTGTTCATGGGTGGGTCGCATCCGGCGGCCAACGGCGGCGCGTGGATGACCGCGGTCCTCGGGTTCGGCGGCGTGCACGCGGACGGGAACGGATTGTCGATCACGCCGCGTCTCTGCCGGAAATGGCGCCGCCTGGAATTCGGACTCAGCCACCGTGGCGACCGGTTCCAGGTGACGATCACACCCACGAGCGTGACCGTCGTGGCGCCGCGGACCAATGCCCGCTCGCATACCCTGCGACTGGCGGGCCGGGCCGTGAGATGCCGGCCCGGTGCGACGGGCACCGTTACCTATCGCGCGTCGGCGACAACCGCCC
Organism: uncultured Verrucomicrobiae bacterium; assembly: GCA_963705935.1. Classification (GTDB taxonomy): domain Bacteria; phylum Verrucomicrobiota; class Verrucomicrobiia; order Opitutales; family Opitutaceae; genus Opitutus. Next base: position 4,451,128 of record OY970130.1, read on the forward strand.
GCCGCCGCCGCCGCCGGCCCGCCCGGGCCCGCACCTGAGTCTTTTCGGACCGACAAACTCCTCCCCGCCCCGCCACCATGCCCATCACCGCCGCGTTCTCCCGACCGATCGTGCGCCTGGCGCTCGCCGCCGCCTGCGTGCTCGTACTCCCCGGCGTCGCCCGCGGCCGAATCGGCGCGGATCTCGCGTGGACGACCTACGAGGCCGAGAGCATGACCTCCACCGGCACCGTGCTCGGTCCCTGCTACGAGCCGTACCGCGTCGAGACGGAGTCCTCGGGACAGCGCTGCGTGAAGCTCGCGGCCGCCGGCGAGTACGTCGAGTTCGCCGCGAAGGCGAAAGCCAGTGCGCTGGTGATTCGCTGCAGCGTGCCCGACGCGCCCAACGGCGGCGGCACGACCACGGCGCTCGAGCTGCTGGTCAACGGCCGGCCCGTGCGCACGCTTTCGTTCAGCTCGCGCTATTCGTGGCTCTACGGGCAGTACCCGTTTTCGAACCGGCCGGCGGACGGGAAGCCGCGCAACTTCTACGATGAGCTGCGCGTGAAGAATTTGGCGATTGCCGCGGGCGACGTCGTGCGCCTGCGGAAATTCGCCACGGACGAGCCGCCCTGCATCGTCGATCTCGTCGACCTCGAAGACGTCCCTCCGCCGGCGCTCGCGCCGGCGGAGGCGCTGTCGATCGCCGACTTCGGCGCGGACGGCCGGGGCGCGACCGACGACACCGAGGCGCTCCGGCGCTGTGTCGCCGCTGCCCGGCGGCAGGGGCGGCCCGTCTGGGTTCCGGCTGGAGACTACCAGATCACCGGCGACATCGTCGTGCCCTCCGGGGTCACGATCCAGGGCGCGGGAATGTGGTACACGACCTTTGTCGGCGATGCCGCGCTCTACGACCGGGCCGACCGGCGCGTGCGATTCAAGCTCACGGGCCGCGACATCCGGCTCGCCGATTTCGCGATCCTCGGCCGGCTGAACTACCGCGTCGACGAGGAGGCGAACGATGGCATCCTCGGCGCGGGTTGCGCCGATTCGACCGTGGCGCGCGTCTGGATCGAGCACACGAAGGTCGGCGTTTGGATCTACAACGGCACGAACCTGCGGATCGAGGGCTGCCGGTTCCGCGACCTGCTCGCCGACGGCATCAATCTCTGCGTCGGCACGAGCGGCACGGTGGTGGAAAACTGCAGCGCCCGCGGCACGGGTGACGACTGCTTCGCGATCTGGCCGACGCCGTCCGACCAGGGCTACGTCGGCGCAGCCCCGCGGCCGGGGCACAACGTCATCCGCCGCTGCACGGGCCAGCTTCCCTTCCTCGCCAACGGCGGTTCGCTCTACGGCGGCGACAGCAACCGGATCGAGGACTGCCTCTTCACCGACATCTCCGCCGGCTGCGGTATCCTGATCAGCACGACCTTTCCGACGGCGGACGAGGCGCGCAGGATCGACAACAACTTCAGCGGGACGACCGTGGTCCGCGACTGCACGCTGCTGCGCTGCGGCGGCTACGATCACGCGCAGGGTTGGCGCGCGGCGTTCCAGATCTGCCTCGACCGGCGGAGCCTCTCCGGGCTCGCCGTCAGCCGGGTGGAGATCCGCGACAGCCTCTCGGACGGCCTGTCGGTCGTCGCGCCGGGGCGGAGGAACGGGCAGAACATCCTTTCGGACACGCGACTCGAACGGGTCGAGATCACGAACTACGGATTGGGAGCGCCCAACCGCCACGGGCTGTGGATCCGCGAGGATGCCGCCGGCGGATTGACCATCGTCGACTCGCGGATCTCCGACATCCGCAACGACTCCACGTCGTTCCGGATCGCCGGCGGGGCCGGCTCGTCCGGCATGCCGGGCGCGAAGACGCCGTAGGCCCGCGAAACGACCCGCGGTTGTTCGACGCCGCGAATCGAACGTTGCTGGTCCTCCCCGCACGGCAACCTGAGCGCTGCCAGCGGATCGCGTGCGTCCTCGCCCGGCGGGACCGCGTCCCGCGCACCGCGGAATTGAAAATCCGCTGCCGCAGCTCTCGTACTTACCGTCTGGCCAACGCCGGGACAAAACGCGATTCTCTCCGCCGTTCTTCGCGTTTCATCTCTCTGGATCCCATGAAACTCCTCATCTCGCTGCTTATGCTCGTATCGCTGTCCGCCGCCGCTTTCGCCTCCGATCAACTGATTCCGCTCTGGCCCGAGGGGGTGCCCAATTTCAAACCCGGGATCGGCCCCGAACAGGTCGGCCCCGACGGCTGGGTGACCCACATCGCCACGCCGACGCTCGCGGTCCACCGCGGGGCGATCGACCGGCCGACCGGGACCGCCGTCGTGATCTGCCCGGGCGGTGGCTACGTCGGACTCGCGCGCCTGCGGGAAGGCGTCCAATTCGCCGACTGGCTCGCGACGCTTGGCGTCACCTCGTTCATCCTCACCAACCGCGTCGGCGACTATGGGGATCCGGCGCCGTTGCAGGACGTGCTGCGCGCGATCCGCATCGTCCGTTCGCGGGCCGCCGAATTCCGCCTCGATCCCGACCGCATCGGCGTCATGGGCAGTTCCGCCGGCGGCCATCTCGCCGCGTGCGCCGCCACCCTCTACGACGACCCCGCCGGCAAGACCGGTGCGCCGCTCGACGCCGTCAGCGGCCGCCCCGACTTCGCGATCCTGATGTATCCGGTCATCACCTTCGAGGATCCGTATGCGCACGTGGGATCACGCGAGAGCCTCATCGGCAAACATCCCTCCGCGGAACGGGTCGCGCACTACTCGCTCGAGAAACAGGTCACCGCCCACACTCCGCCGACGCTCCTGATTCACACCCAGGACGACAAGGTCGTGCCCGTCCAGAACAGCATCCTGTTCTACGAGGCGCTCACCCGGGCGGGCGTTCCCTCCGAGATGCATCTCTACGAGCACGGGGAGCACGGGATGGGCATGCGGGAAGGCCTCGGCAATGCCTCCGACTGGCCGGCCCGCGCCGCCGCCTGGCTCCACCTCCGCGGCCTGCTCTCCCCCGCCAACCCGCCCCGCTGATCCATCCCTCCCGCGGCCCCGGCCTGCCGCCGCCGTCCGAACCGCTCGTGCGTTGGGTGACCGGGTGGGCAGCCCCAGCCGGTGGATCACTCTCCGCGCTCTCCGAATGCTCAGCTGGTGCTCAGCAGGAAGGTGAGTGCCGCCAGCAGCGCGAAATCGCGCGAAAGCCGGGTTATCCGGTCTGTGCGGCGGACGTCGGACGCAGGAGCCGGCCACCGAGGCGGGACGCCAGCAGCATCGCGACCGCGGAGCCACCGACCAGCGCGGCGTGCAGCAGCCAGAACTGCGCACCGCTCATCCGCTCCAGCAGCCCGCCGAGCCAGCCGACGAGATTGTTGCACAGGAAGAGGTGCAGATAATAGATCGCGATGAACGTGCCTGCGACGGACTTCGGCGCCGCGCGGGCGTACAGGGCCAGCCCGACGGGAAACACGTTCGCGAAGCCGATGCTGTTGAGCAGTTCGAACCCGAGCACCCAGCCGAAGCTCGCCTTCCCGCCCGCGGCCGACGCCGAGCCCGCCGCCGCCAGACACAACGCGCCCAAGGCGCTGATGCCCAAGCCGAGCGTGATCTTCGTGACCTCGTCGGGCTCCCTGGCGTGCTTCGCCCACAGCCGCCAGAACGCCACCGCGCCGACGAGAGACGCGACGCTCACGATCGAGTCCAGCGTCACCAGCCACGTCGTCGGCATCGTCCAGCCGGAGAACCGCAGGCTGACGTGGTCCGGCACCCAGAGGAGGTACGAATTGAAGATCTGCTGGTTCAAGACCGCGCCGACGGCCAGCACCGGCAGCAGCGCGATCAGGAGCATGATCGCGTTGCGCTCATCGCGGGTCAGCCGCGACCGCCCCTCGCGATTCGGACGCGTCGCCGGCTCGTCTCGCGGCAGCCAGCGCCGGCCGGAGAGATAAGTGATCAGCCCGATGATCATGCCGACGCCCGCGGCGCCAAAACCGTAGTGCCAGCCGTACTGCTCGCCGAGCGTGCCCGCCACCAGCGGTGCCACGATCACGGCGGCGTTGATGAAGAGGTAATAGATCTGGAAGGCGTCCGCGCGCCGCAGGTCGTCGGGAGCATACAGCGCCCCGACCTGGCTAGCGAGGTTGCCCTTGAAGCAGCCGACGCCGACCAGCAGGCATAGCAGCGCGAGAAGAAAGGACCCGTCGAACGCCATCAGGAAGTGGCCGGCCGCCATCAACACCGCGCCGATCGTGACCGTGCGTGTGCGGCCCAGCCAGCGGTCTGCAACCAGTCCGCCCGCGATCGGCGTGAGATAGACCAGCCCCGTGTAGAGCCCGAAGATGGCCGACGCCAGCGCGACGGTCGACAGCGGGCCGCCGTAGACGTGCTCGAGCAGCGCGCGGAACGGCCGGAAGCCGGTCACCCGCTCGACATGTCCGGGCAGAAGCAGCTGCCGGGTCATGTAGAGCACCAGCAGCGTCTGCATGCCGTAATAGGAGAAGCGCTCCCATGCTTCGGCGAAACCGAGGTAGCCGAGCCCGCGCGGATGACCGAGAAAAGCGCGATCGCCGACGGGGAACTCCGTTGCCTGAGGTGCAGCGGTGGATTTCAAGCGGCCCCAGCTCACGCATCCGCGCCCCCGACGCAACCTCACGGTGGGCGGATCGCGCCCGGGGGTGGATTCATGCCGGCGCCTGCGGCACGTATGTGAGAAGCACGTTGCCGTTGCCGAAGACGCGCGAGGCGGTCAGTCGCAGCAGCAGCCGGTCGCGCACGCCCTCGAACATGCTGCGTCCCTGACCGAGGACCACCGGATTGATCAGGACGTCGTACTCGTCGATCAACCGCGCCTGCGTCAGTTGGCTCACGATGCTGCCACTGCCGAGAACGGTGAGCCCCGGCCCTTCGCCTTGTTTCAACGATCGCACTTCGGCGACCAGATCGGATTTCACCAACTGCGTGTTGTTCCAGTCGGCCCGATCGAGCGTCCGCGAGAAGACGATCTTTGCGGATGCATTCATGCCGCCTGCGACCACCGGGTCGGTCTTCCGTGCTTCAGCGGAGAGCCAGAAGCTCGCCATCAGTTCGTAGGTGACCCGGCCGAAGAGGAGCGTATTGCCGGAGGTTGATGCGCGCTCGGCCAGCTCCTGGAACTCGGGGTCGACCATGTGCCACGAGATGTCGCCGTGGACGCCGGTGAAGTAGCCGTCGAGGCTGACGAGGTTGAACACGGTGAGCTTTCTCATGATTGATGGGTCTCGATTGTTGCACAACGGACGTCGCCCGGACCTGACAATTGGACACGCGAAAGCACAATTCGTTTGCCGGCTCGCAGCCGAATGGCGCGCCGGCGCGAGGGTCGGGGCGGGCCCGAATGGCCTCCGCGCAGCTCGAGCCGGAGGAATCCCGCTGCGACGGGAGAGTGGGGCCCGTGGTCTTTAGTTTTGAGCCCGTCTGGTGCGGAGCAGCCGAAGTCCGGTGGCGGGGCTGGTGGCCACAAGCACTTCCGGCGATACCGAAAAAAGGCGATGGGAGTGGGGGCCGATGCGTCCGGACTTTAGCCTTGCGCGGCCCTCCCGGCGCCGTAGGTTCCGCGACTCCGTGGTTGGTCCCCATCGTCTAGCCCGGTTAGGACACCACCCTTTCACGGTGAGAACCGGGGTTCGAATCCCCGTGGGGACGCCAACTTACAAAAGCCCGTCACTCGAATGAGTTGCGGGCTTTGTGCTCCTTAGAAAGTCCAAAGTGACAATCCAGGTGACAATAAAACGCCTAACGACGCCGATGCCGCCGAGACGAATTTTGCTGTTGGTAAGAGGTCCCGGCCATTCAGGACGGCTCTGATCTTGAGCATTGTCTCATTCTGGAGCTGGCGCACGCGCTCCCGCGTGATGCCGAGCAATGCAGCCATGGTCGCGAAAGTCGTTTTCCCCTTCCCTGTGCGAATGCTGGCGGGATCGATAGGCATACCGTCTTTCCTGTGAACGTCGCCGATCTCACGAACCGTCAGCCGAAGCTCTGGGAAGACACAATGGAAGATCAGCCGTTGCCGCGAGGTGCATCGAGTCAGCAGCACCTGGCGGATCGCTTCAAGCTGCTCCAACAGTTCGGCAGTTGCCGGGATGGGACGACTATTTGATGGGAGTTGAAAGGGCGGCATGTCCTCCGTTTCGCCGACATCGACGCTCACGTATTGTCGCGGGCCCGCCTGTGCCAAAAACCGAACCGCCTTCTTCGTTGAGTCGCGGAGCCGGTGCCGGTGAAGGAACTCATCGCGACTGCTGCCATCCGGATCGAGAGAGCGATACTCGCGACAGAGCAACCGGACTCTGAGCGGCACCGGCACCGTGCCTTCCTGTAGTCGCGCGACCTCCGTCTTGCACGACTCCGAAACCCATTTGCCCGCGAAGTGGACGAATGGTTTTTCGAAGCATGGCCGCCATCTCTGGACGGCGATTAGCAGCGCGTGCCGGCCGGCCGACTCGATGTCTTGCAGACCGTCGTTTCCGTGAAGCCGACCGAACCGTCTCCACCAGGAACGGGCAATTACGCCGACATAGGCTGCAAATGCAGCCACGATTTCTGTGAGCGCGGCATCGCGCGCCGCAGCCGTCGACGCCGCGTGGAATTCGCTGAGGGATTGATGCTGCCACTCCGCTGATGGAGTGATCGCTTCGAATACGAATGAGGATGTCATCCGGGCAGGATGACATCCTCGGATTGGCCAAGCCATTCGTCGCAGGAATGGCTCTGGGCTAGGGACTACCCAGCGGTGACTGCCGCGATTGCCTTCTTGCCGCCCGGCGTAGCCGCGAGGTCGTGTTCCATCAGCCCATCCCAAATGGTATCGAGATCGTCGCCCGGCCCAGCGTTTGAGTCGTCCCACGTGAGACGGGTCGCGCATGCTTTGTCCCACTGCGCTTGCGTGACGGCAGCCGGACCGTTGTCCATGACAATGACGACGAGTCCGTCGTGGTGGCGGACATCGTAACTCAGCTTAGTGCGGTATTGAGATGAGTTGAAGAACTCAGCTGCTTTGGCGGTTTTTTTCATGGTCGGAAGAGGGTCAGTTTAGATTAACAGAGATTAGTTGATGTTGATCGCAGGCTGGGGCTCCGCCGATTTGCCACGCTACCGGCAGTTGGCGGACGCGGAGGTCCTCAGGCCATTCGGCCCAGTCACCACCGTGCTTGTCTACGAGGTCGATAGGCGCTGAGCCAAGATGGGGATATCGGCCGAGTTGCTTCATGAAGAACGAGGTTCCGGCCCGTTCGCATGCGTCGCGGAGAGTGCGCGCCCAGGATAGGTCAAAAGGCTTGGCGGAAGCGCCGGACTCGCCGCCTACAATCATCCAATCGATTCCGGCAAGAGAGAGCGGCACGTAATCCCACAACGGTTCCAACGAGAGCCCGTGGAATCGTGCCGGCACCTCCATCAGTTCACGCACGCGTGACGCCGTTTTCGGGCCAGTCACGGTGGTCATGGCGACGAGATTCTCTGGCCAAGCGATTCCCTGTTCTTCCAGCCAGCGGGAGAACAGCGCCATCCGGCGCGGTCGTTTCGATAACCAAAGCCAGGTGTGCCGCTGACCATCGACGCTGGTGACAGGCGTAATGATCTCACGAAGCAGAAACTCGAATGGCACACCGCGGCTCAGCGCGTCACCCATGTCCGAGATAAAGATGAGCCGGCGGTATCCTCCTAGCCATGGCTTGTCGGCGATTTCGGCGACTCTCGGATTGCCCAGCCTGCTCGTCTTCGCGACCCGGCCCGGAAACATCGTCGGTTCGTCGAAGGTGCAGGCGTAACCGTGCCGCGTTCCACTTGCGTTAAAAAAGCGGTGGAGCGTCGCCGCGTAGCAGCTGTAGAGCCGCGCCACCGCATCTTCGATTTCGTGAGCGCACGCGAGCCCCTCAGCCACGTCATGTGGCGAGATCGCCACCGCGATCGATTGAGCGACCGATCCAAGGTGCAACTTGACGTATTGCGGACCGAGAGCGGTGGCTTGATCGATGATGCCGGCTATAGTGTCAGGGCGGACACCATGCGACGCCGCGACAACCCCGATGGTTGCGCGGACCTTGGACAGCGACGGATACAACTCACACCCGTCGCAGCCCATCACGGGATTTACGGTGCTGTGGCACCACTGAATATTTGTGGCAGCTCCCATGTTAGGCCCCGTACTGGTTGGTCGCGGAATGATCGGCCGCGGATGAATCTGCGGCATCTCCGGCCGCCATTTGCTTCGCAATGCGATGCTGGTGCTGCCGGCGCCCCTCCTCCGCACCGACGATGATGATCCCGACGATAGCTTTGGTAGTGAAGCTACGGGCCTGGAGTTCTGCAATCAGTGTGATCTGTTCTTCAATTACCTCAGGCGACGATGGGCCGAAACAAGAAGCGTTCGCGCTGCCGCGAAGACAGTCGATCAGGTCGTGATCGGTGAGGTCGCGGATATCGGAGTGATACACGATGTGCGCCAAGTAATCGGCGTCCGGATTGGCCTCACGCGGTGTGTTTTGCTCCGGCTCTTCCGCGGGCGGATCGTTGGTGATGATGTCGCTGGCGGTTTCCGTGAGGGTTGTGTGGGCGCGATTCGGCTGAGACACTTGGGTGTCCGCCGTCGCGGTGAGTTCTTCGATCATTTGTTCAACTGACATTTTGGGAGGATTTCAGGGTTGCGGCACGCGAGCTGCCGGCCGAGGCAAACCGTGCGGATGCACAGGCCTGAATTCCCGGGTTGGCTTGGCGAGCCAGGGGGACCTCCACCTTCGATGTCGGACAAATGGCCGACTTCCGGGACGGTGGCCCCGGTTCACCCGCTGTAACAGCGAGCTATTTGCCCACCTCGTAACGAGGCAACTGGGGCAACGCACAGTCTATCGGTCGGCCGGCTACGAACTTTAACGTCTCGGTTGATTTTTCAGCACGGCGAGTCCGTATCCCTTCCGTTTATGTCGAAATTCAAACCCGTTCGAATCCTCCCGTCCGGTTAACGAAGCCCCACCTATGCTCCGCGTTTGAAACACCGGAACCCCCGCTGTTGGGTAGCTGATCTTTCCAATGGACGGCCAGCTGGTCCGTTTACCCTAACCATCAAGCGTCCCCCACGAGCCGCCACTCTTGGGATAAGTCCGGGCGTGAGCCTCATAGTCAGCTTCGCGTTAGGACAGCTGGGAAATATTTCAGGGCCTACTACCGAATCGCGTCAGCGGGCAGCCTGCGCGCGAGCATTTAGCCGGAAACGACCACTGGAAAGCGGGCCGGTTTCTGACGGCTGCTATTCGAGGAAATTCGAGCTTATTCGAGCTTATCGCAGGCGCCGGCGAGATTAAGCGAAGCGAAGCTCGAATTTGTTCGAATGACATTCGAGCTTCGTTGAGCCAACCTAGGCGTGATGGGGATATGTGTGAGGAGAATCTTAATTGTCGGCGTATCGACTACATCACGTCGCCGGCGCAGAAAAGCAGGATGAGGCTGGCGCATCGCCGCTGAGATCCGTCCCAACGCGGAGACGGGGTCAGCTTCGGCAACGAGCATTGATCGACAGCTGACGCTCCTATTCAGGACAGCGACCGACACAGCGAGCAGTGCTGCTATTCTCGCTATGTAACGCAAGAGTTCCATCGCGTCCGTTAGGGAAGGCTCGCAGCGCGCAGTTCGGAGCGGCGTTCGCGAAGAATTCGGGTTTCGACGGCCGTAGCGTTAGGCCTCGCGTTCGAAGCGTAGGGTTCGCCTTGCAGATTCTGCACAAACGACCGCCATTCCGGCAAAACGCGCATTCGACCAATGCGAAGCGCATTCTTGACGGACGTTCGCACACCTTCGATGCCAAAGGCGGCAATAACGTCGTTGGAAGCCAGCAGGTCGAACGAACAGAAGACGGATATTGAGGGAAAATCTCGCGCAATAATACGACGCGCCTTGCGTTCATCGATCACCACCCCCCCGTTGCTAGCAGCCAATGCGATCGTGGCAGCTTCACCGTCGCCCAGGTCGTCCGGCGTAGGTGCACCTACCAGGCTAAAGAACGTATCCGTCTGCGCTTCATCGAGGGATGCCAGTTTCAGCACGCCTTGTCCTGACAGCCTTCTCATCAGCGGTGCACCGTCGCTTCCATCTCTCGGATCGCGAGTGACCTCGCGAAACACGGCCTCTTCAACGACCATTGGTCGACCGAGCGCCTTCCGCACGTCCGCGATCCGATCGCTCGCGATCAAATTGATGACGGCGCTCGTATCCAGAAAAAGGGGCGTGGTGGTGCTATGCAGACGGGATGGCGATTTCATCATTCATTTCGTCACCACCCAGTGAATCCAGCAGGTCGCGCACCTGAACTCGGTCAAGGGCAAGCATCTCACCGAGCTGTCCCTCCGACAGGATTTCTTTTCGATAAGCTTCAATCGCTAGCAAGGTTGATCGCGGCGGCACCGTCGACAATGGAGGGAGCGGTGGAACATTTGCCGACTGTTTCGCGTCCCGCACCACGAGGCCGCGGTCCTTCAATGAGTCGCACGTTCCCTTCGGAATGAGGCCAAGCTGTTCTAGGCGACGCGCCATTGCCTCGAATGAAACGCCAAACGAGTGCGCTAGCAATAAAAGATGTCGGACCGTAAAGGAACCACTCGTCCCAACAAAATCACGAAAGCGACGTCGCAGAGCGGCACTTGGCATCAAGAATGCGATCGAAAATAGAGTAACAAAACGCTCCTCTCGGTTTTCATCGGAAGGGCCGTCTAGAATATCCGCGGAATCGCGGGCACACATGAAATGACCAAGCTCGTGAACGATTGTCATAATCTGCCGTTCGACGGGATGCACAGTGTTGACCAGAATACAGGCACCAACTGCGGGATCATAGACAAAAGCTCCGGAGACACTTCCGTGTAACGGCCGAAAGAATACTCGCACACCCAGTTCAATTTCGATGAGTGACACGATGTCGGTAAGCGGCGCTAAACCGATTCCCAGCCGCTGGCGGAGTTCGAGCGCGAGTTCCTCAGCCTGGTCCTCAAGGTTGCCGGGCAAAATGCTTCGCTCGGGCGGATAGACGAACCGTGAAACATGGCCCATCCGTGCCTCTATTTCCGCCGCTGACGTCGCGAGCTTAACGATAAGCCGCATTGCTTCGTCGGCAGGACCGTTCGGCTTGTCGGCGGCGCCGAGCTTTCTGAACTTCGGAATAAGATCAACGTGGACGGCTTCTGCGCGAAGGAGATCGTTGACGCTGATCCTGTAGTAGGCGGCGAGCCTTCGCAGCTCGTCATTTCTCACTTTGCGCTGGCCTTGTTCGATTGCCACCAGCGTAGTCCGCGAAACTCCTATCTCTGTTGCTGCATCTTCCTGCGTGATGTTCGCATTCGAACGAGCGACCCGAAGACGCTCGCCCAGCTTTTGTGCGCCGATGTTATCAATGGCCGTCATAGTCTGGCAATCTGCTGGTTGACCCACGCGTCAGGCCCTAGAGAAGACATAAATGCACGCCATTCCCTGGCGTGCCGTAGGAGTAATTCGCGAAGCTTAGGCTCGGCGTCCTTGGCTTCCGAATCATCGAAAGCCTCAAAAATGGATTGTTTGATCATCAAGTTGTCGCGGGAGGAGTCAGAGGCTCGTGCGAGCATCTCCATACCCATCAGAGCATGGGCGGCGATATCGCGATCATTTTTGCTCGGCGACCGCCGAGCGTCTGCACAAATCATCTGCTCCAATGAATTTGCGGTTAAGTCAGCCCAAAAATAGTGATCGTCGGGTTCATGGAAGCCTGCTGAGAAGACCGACATGCGTCGGAGCAAGCATCCTGAGCAGAGACCGCAGTTGATAGCCTTGTGCCTCGCCGTGTGAATCTGCCTGGGTCCTTGCGAGCAGGAATGGGTATCGAGCCATCCGTTTTCCAGGTTCAATTCTTTGAGGCGAATTAGGACTTGTCCCTTGGTTCGCCATAGCTGCGGATGCCTGAATTTCACCTTCTCATTCCACAGCACCTCGAACAAGCGCGACATGCGCCTAGTAAATCCGGGATGTGATCCTCGATGAGGGGCTTCGACTCCGACCGGAACGAGCGACGGACCGAACGATCCTTGTCCCGCTTCCGGAATCACGATGCAGGACGAGCGAGCTAAATGTGACGCGATCCCCGACATTACAGCAAAAACGAATGTGCGTGTTCGGTAAGAGGGCTCTGCGTGAAGAAGCGTTCTGATCCGGAAAGGAATCGACACCCTCCGATAGCGAATACCCGCGTCGCCCTCGATCCAATCCCGGTTACCTACAACGCTGCTGTTGGCCGCTGTAACTCGAATGGGGGTGCAGGCAAAGCCGTCGTCCTTCAAAAGCTTCGACTGCGCGAAGGAATCCATTCCGTTGCTAAATGGCACGACCACCGTGTTGGTATCTCCGAGATCGAGATCACACTGTTTCAGTCGCGGAAGGGCTTCCTTTCGCTTGGTGAATTCGAAGCTCCAAGCATCGCCGGTGAGGAACCCTAGAGAGTCTTGTAATGCAATTTGGATTGCAGGTTGAGACCAACTACCTGGTGCGCCTACCGGCATGATGATGTGAATGCGGCGACGCCACTGCTCGCTGAGATGGCGCCTTATCGATCGGTCTGCGAAGGCTACAACACCTGCCAAAATCATCAGTTCTCGATCGTGTTCGCTGATCTCTCGAAAGCAGAATGCCTCTAACTTCGCCGTAGAAAGCTTCACATCGCGTCCAATCAGGCAGCGAATTTCGGAGCGCTTTCCGCCTCGAACGGGACTGAATTCGGCGCGGACTAGGAATCGGTCATTCATAGCTTCAATAGATTTTCCTCAATTGAGACGCTTGAGGTGTTCGACCGACTCGCGGGCACGTGACCATGGTTGGAAAGGAGCGTCCCGGCCAATTCTGCTGGGTTTACAGTTGCTGCACTGCGAAAAATTTCGCGCAGGCAAGTGCCCGTTCCACGGCCACCGTCGCGTAGAACGTGTCCCGTGATCGCTCGTATTTGCGCGTCGAGGCGGTCTTGGATGACGCTCGTCAACGCGGCGCCGACCGCCGCCTCCGTCACGCCGTTATCATGGTCCGCCATTCGAACACGTGCGAGAAGCTGTTCCTCCATAACAGAACCGCTACCACCCAAGTCAAAGGCAGACACCACACCCTGAAACTTTTCACCGAATAGCTCGCGTCGATCTCCGTCACAGCGGCGTAGAAGTTCGGAAAGGAACGCAGGCGTCAGCTCAAGGTGGCAATCAGCAACGAGCGCCTTGAGACATCGTCGTTCCGTGAGCGCGCCGTTTTCCGCGTCGCGGATACAGCTCTTTAAATAACGCCTCCAAATTGCTCGGACTGGAGCGGATTTATGCAGGTCATCACGCATGTAGTTGAGGGGGACGAAAGACTAGTGCAATGGGGATCCGACAATGTCAACAACCTAACGACACGATGTCTGACATTGTCGGTTCTTTGTGCCCCCCGTCAGGGTCTTGCGCCCGTTGACGCCGCCCTCTCGCGGGACCCAGCTCACAGTGCGATTGTGCCGCGAACTCTTGGCTGAGGCAAAGCCAGCGACGCTGAACGTGGCCGGAAATCGCGAGAGCGGCACCCCCGGCATTTACCGGCACGTCCACGCCGTTCTCGCAGCGGTCGCGACGGGGCGGGAGGTTCGGCTAGGCGGGGTCAATCGCAAGTCCCCTGACCACACAGCTCCTCGAAGAGCTGACGGTAGTCGCGGGGATGGAGACGCTGTGACACGGGTGCGCTGCGCCTACTGGAGGCGGCTTCATCAACGCCGGCGTGAGGCGGTCGCTCAGCACATCCAGAACGCGAGGCGTGTATGCCTTAATGATACCGTTCACTCCGCCGACGCGGTGGCTGGTCGAATGTCTCTTCAGCCGCCATCTTCACTGCGCCACCTTCACGGACGAGCCGCTGCATGATCTTGTCTGCCGGGGAACCTGCTTCCACATCGAAACCCTCGAATCGAGCGTGTGACCATTCCTGCATGGTTGGCCCCCTCATGATTTCTAGGAAGCTCGTCGGGTCGTGCGTTTTTTGCGCGAAAAGCATCCAACACTGCTCCCGGTTTGCGCAGAATGAAATCACAACAGTGCAGGTTGGATATTCCAGTTTCTCAGGGTAGCCCTCCAACAAGCGATAGCGAGTGAACGATGGGGTAGCCTCTTCCGACATGTGTTCATCTGAACACATGTGTTCTGACCGGTCAATCCGGGGCGTGCCCTCTCGCGCAAGTCACGGATTCTTATCCAGACTCGGTAAAAATTGGCGTTTTCGACGCTCCGCGTAGCGCTTGATTGGAGCGCGAAATTCGATGCAACGGCGTTGTCCTCGTGGTCGCCTATCGCACGGCTACTGAACTCGTGTGCTAAGCGCCCCTTTCGCTCCCCGCTCGGCGCGTTTTTGGTCGACCCGGTTTTGATTTAAGGTGTTTGGCCAGTTCTTCCGGTCTCACGCCTGTGAACGTGTGAATCACGTTCGGGTCGTCGCAAAGAAGTATCCAAGCGCGGATTCCCAATGCCATTGCAAGCTTCTCAACTGTAAGAAGCTCGGCGTTAGCTGTCCTTCCTATCTCGAAAAGCTGGAAATACTTGTAATCCAATCCCGCTTTCTCTGCCAACTGCTCCTGCGTCAGGTTCTTACCCTGTCTGAGGATGCGCACCAGACGCCGTAAGTAGGGATACGATGCTGGCATGAAGCAGCAACACTACTTCACCAGTGACGCGGGAAACACATTGCCTAATCACGGTGTTTTATTGGAGGCTGTATTCTCTTCATGCGCCTGAGCCTAACTCTAATTTTCGTCACCGCCCTCGCTGGTATTGGCCACACGGCATCCGCCTCGGCACCGTATCTGCCAGAAACGGCGATCCAATTTAGTCAGGACAACTATCTGGATACGAAGTCGCCGCGTTTCGGGGCCAAGCTCCGAGCGTATCTCGATCTTCGCGTCGCGAGGGACGATTATTGGAAGAAAGCGAATGGTGTTCCTTGGGACGCCGGCCTCTTTGTCGCTGCGCTTCAGCGTTCTCTCGACGAATTCACGAAAGCGGATGCGCTCGAAGAGCGGGCCAAGCAATTCGCGAGTGAAACCGGCGGCACGCCGCCGCAGGTATTGCGCTTTCACGCGACAACTCGTGCAGCGCTTGGAGAATACAATTTCAACGAGAGTTATTTTCCCATTGCCTCCTTCACTACCTCAGCCTCCGGGAACCTGCGGAGCGTGATTCTAATCGTCTCTCGTTGTCCCTCGACACGGCACGACGGCTGGTATGCGACTCCCAAACAAACTCCCGTCGCAGGCTACGGGCTTGAGTATGGCGGACTCGACAGAGTCGAAGAGCGTTCTCCCCACGGTCCGGACCACGAACTGTTCAATATAGACATGCTCTTCAATGGCCAGCCCGGCACCGTAAGCTCGCTCGCGCTGAAGCGCGCTGACGCTAAGAAATTCGTCGCGTCATTCAAAGAAGGTGAACGGCGCGACGTCGAAATCACACTGTATTTCGCCCTCTTTCCTCAGCGGACTTGGACGACACAAAACCCGGTTGCCTGCATCGAGCACGTTGTGATGCGGGACGCTCGTAATGGCCAAATACTTGGCGCCGACAATCTGCAACCTTACGAAGCGCTTGTTTCCAAAGTCCACGCCGGCACGCACCTGGTGAACTGGGATGGCACATCAATGTCGGGCGAAGACCATTCGACACCGCCCGCCGCATCGCTGGAGCAAATGTCCGCACCCTCCGAGATCGCTGGGAATCTTCTCGTGGACGGGAGGAACAAAATCTCCGTCAACTTCGTGCCCGGAGAGGTGACATCCGGCGGCTTGGGCAAGGTTCTAGGTAGCCGGGCCGCCGCGACGTTGAGCATTCCTAATGCTTCCACCACTACAGTCAGTTCCGCGGGATGGAGCCTCTACTATCAAGACTCCACCGGCAAAGTGGGGGAGGATTTCATCGCCTTGATTCGCGTGAATGGCAACTCCGAGCCCTTGGTTCGGGTGCCGGGCAAAAGCAACATGGTCTTTGTCGCAAACGACCGACGCGTTCCGATCTCAGCGCAGCGTCGCGGCTCACAATGCTCCCTTATGCCCCAAGGAACTTTGGCCGCCGGTCGCTACTGCGCGATTTTCGGAACCGAAATTCTCCTTCTCGAAGTTCAGCAATAAGGCCCGGGCGCGGCTCTGCCACATTCGCGGCGGCTGTGGCCAGTTTCGTTAGCTTCTGGATACGCGGTAGTCGCACGGCTCCCAGTCGATAACGACCAGAATTTTCCAGCAAAAATATGAAAATCCCCAGCTTCCGCACGCTTGCTCTCGTCGGTGCACTCACCGCCGGTGCAGGCTTCTACGGCTACTTCTACGGTCAGGCGAACGCCGACCTCAATAATGCCAAAGCGCTTGCCGCGGCATACACGGCGCGCCCCATCCTCCCGGTGGTCAAGCAGCA
Source organism: uncultured Verrucomicrobiae bacterium (assembly GCA_963705935.1). Classification (GTDB taxonomy): domain Bacteria; phylum Verrucomicrobiota; class Verrucomicrobiia; order Opitutales; family Opitutaceae; genus Opitutus. The sequence continues at coordinate 4,467,559 of OY970130.1, forward strand.
GGCCGTAAGCTCCGCCTCCGCGGGCGCCCAAGCGACTTCGGTCGCTTCCGTCGCAGCGCAGGCGAAGACACCAGCGCCGCTGGCCGTCTCGGACAAAGTCCGCAGCGTCCTGCCTAATCTCACACAGATCCCAAATGACTGGCGCACGTTCCAGCCCAGCCAGATCACTGTCTGCCCAATTCCGAACCTGCCGATCGATTTCGTTGCAACGTCAGTTCGCCAGGAAGGCGACATGACAATCTGGACCGGCAAAAGCGCAGTCGATAACGGCAACCTTGTCGCCGTCTCGACCAAGGACAATTGGAACGCGATCGCTTCGTTCCCGAACGGCAACGAGTATCGCATGCATGTCGGCGGCACCGGCGCCGTCGTAGTGGAATTGAATCCTGACCACTCGGCTTGCGGTAACGACCTTGTGTCAAACATCCGCCAAGCGGCGGCGGATCAAAAAGTCCGGGTTGAGGCCAGCCTCCTCCCCGGCGCGGAAGCCGACCTCAACACCGTCGACGTCCTCTTCCTCTATGATGCGGACGTGGTCGCAGTTGCGACCAAGGTCATCGCCGAGCAGAAGCTGACGCAAACCCCGGTTGAGCAAATCGAAACTTCGATTCGGGCCATCGTCGAGCTGTGCAACATCGACCTGACGAACAGCAAGATCACCAACCTGAAGTGGAACGTCACGGCGATCGCACAGATCCCTGCCTATGACATCAAAGGCGACGTATCGATGAATGCCGACCTAAGCATCATCAGCGACACCAAAACTGAAGTCGGCAAGTTCGTCGACCAAAAGGGTATCGATTCCGGCGCGGACCAAGCGGTCCTTTACATCGGCACCAACCGCACCTACTCAGGCCTCGCCTGGACACCCGGCCATCAAGCCGTGTGTCTTTGGCAGACAACGCACATCACCGCAGCGCATGAAATGGCCCACAACTTCGGTTGCAGCCATGATCGCAAAACCGAAGGTGTCGCGGATAACAATGGCAAATACAGCTATGGCTTCATGTGGATCGAGCCATCAGGCCGCTCGGCTGGAACAATCATGAGCTATGCGGCCTATGTCATTCCATACTTCAGCAACCCCGACATCACTGTCGACGGGGTTGTCATCGGCGTGGCCGAAGGCCTGCCGAATGCAGCCAACAACGCCCGCGTCATTCGTGATAACGCCGCGAGCATGTCGGGCTACCGCTCACAGCTTGAGGTGCCAGTAATCACCACACAGCCAGCCGGCGCTTCCATCACGGAAGCTCAAACGATCTCCCTGTCCGTCACCGCCACCGGTGGCGCCCTTACCTACCAATGGTATAAGGGAGAATCTGCGATCTCCGGCGCTACAAGTTCGAGCTTCTCGAAATACTCGGCCACCACGGCTGACGCAGGCAGCTACACGGTCATCGTGAAGAACATCAAAGGTTCTGCACAGAGCAACACCGCGTCCATCAACGTCTCCGCTGCCAGCAATGGCGGCGGTAACAATCCCCCGGCCGGAGGCAGCTCCGGCGGCGGTGGTGGCGGCGGTTCGCCGAGCTTCCTGTTCTACGCAGCGCTCGCGCTCCTGACCGGAGCCCGGCGCTTCGGTAAGAAGTAATCCAAGAAATTCGAGGGGCCGGGAAAACCCGGCCCCTCACCCCTTTTCCCCGTATCACAATGATCAGATTTATCCGCCGCGTATTCGCGCTCGAAACACTCCCTTGGGCGTTTCTCGCAATTACGATCGCGGCCACGTGCATCCAGCTGAATGCTGGCATGCGCGACATCCTGATCTACGACCGGGCCGCTATTGCGGCCGGTCAATGGTGGCGCATCTGGACTGGACACATGGTCCACTTCGGATGGCCCCATTTCCTCGCTGATGCGGGCCTCTTTCTCCTCTTGGGTCGAGTCCTCGAACGTCAATACCCAATCGCAACACGGGTCTCCCTCGTGTTCATGCCGGTCGTAATCGCCGGCGCGCTCTTCTTCTTCGATCCGACAATGCCACGCTACGCCGGGCTGTCGGGCATCAATGTCGGACTCCTCGTCTTCGCTGCCTGCAAAGGCTGGCAGCGAAGCTGGACCGACTGGTTTTGGCCCGCCATTTTGGGGATTCACGTCCTCGAAGTCGTTCTCGAATCGTCCCGGTATCACGGTGTCGGCGGGGCAATGATCCCCTTCGACGACCCAACCATCCGCGTTGCTACGAGCGCTCACGTCGCTGGAGCCGTGTTTGGGCTCGGAGTCTGGCTCGCAACAATCATTTCCAAAACTGGGTATGCACTTGAAACAAGTCACAAAAAATATGAAGCAATCCGCATGAGCACCGCGACCGTATCCGCCCGCAGCAACGTAGGGAAACTGATATTCCTAAAGGGCGATGCACTCGGAACTACCTGTGCCGTCCCAGAGAAATTGGTGGGAACTGATCTAAAGGTCGATTTGGACCAATATCTCTTTTCCGGATGGGCATCTCGGAATTGTGGACTCAATCCAAACGCCATCGGATCCCACCTTTATCCAAAAGTCCCAAGCGAGGTTGTTTCGCCGGAAATCGCAGCGCGCTACAAGGAAAAACTCCGGAAGATCGGACGCCACGCAGACTAAACCGTGCAAAACAAATCAACGGTGAGACAAAAGCTCACCGAAGCACTTCATCACGCGTTGGGCGAGCGCCCCTTGCGAAAACGGATGTCGATGAACTCCGACAAGATAGAGCTGATTACGAAAGCTCCGCTGCATCGACCATGAGAATTGTCAGCGGAGGTCAAACTGGAGCAGACCGTGCGGCACTTGATTTCGCGTTGGAGCGGGGAGTCGAATGCGGTGGTTTTTGTCCTCGCGGTCGCCTCGCCGAAAACGGACCGATCCCCGCGAAGTATCCGCTTACCGAGACGGCCAGCGCGGACTACCCGGTGAGGACCCGCCAAAATGTCGAGAATTCGGATGCCACAGCGATCTTCGATGCCCCCGGCAGGAAACCGTCTCGCGGGACACAGCTTACAGTGCGGTTATGCCGCGAACTCAGAAAGCCCTACATCCTGCTAAACGAGTTTCCCGACGTGCGGGCCGACACTGAAAAGCTCTCCATCTTCTTGGCTGACGTAAAGCCAGCGACGCTGAACGTGGCTGGAAATCGCGAGAGCGGCACCCCTGGCATTCACCGACACGTCCATGCCGTGCTTACAGAGGTCTGGACGAGCGGAAGGTCCGGCTAGGCAGGCTTTGTCGCAAGTCCACCGGACCCCACAATGCTGGTGCAGCGTCAGAGCCCGGAAATGAATTCGCCGCTAGAACCCGGTCTATCCAGCGATGGTGTTGGCGCTGACGTTTCGGCAAAAAATTCAATTACGTGACTCACGCCGGTAAAGCCAGAGGCGCGTAGACGGTCTTCGATGGCTTGAATCGACAACCGCATTTCCGGTGAAGGCACAGTCTCGTCGAGCGCGATTATCTGTCCGTCCTTGGTCACGACATGGTAGCGTTCTGGTGCCAGATTGAGCTGGTAAAGTCCCACGCCTGAGACGCCGAAAATCCGTCGGACCAGTCCGACCCGTTCCATGCTGGCAACCGAACGATAAACGGTCACGAGATCGCAGGCACCGCCGAGATCCTGATGAAGATCTTCGAGAGACCGCGGTTCGGTATGGCAGAGCATAGCGTTTAGCATCGCGATGCGCGGCCGCGTGATCCTCAGCCCTCCCGCTTTGAGACGTGCGCAAGCTTCTTCCAGCTTCACGCTAGCATCCGTGATTCGCGACGCAGGTTCGACCAAGTTCATGCGTAGGATTCTGGACCAAGATTGCGACGCTGTGCAATAACGGTGCTCGTCCGCTCTTCAGGATACGTTCAGATCAGCCACATTGGATGAGACGACATCAACTCTGCCGCCATAGCAGCCAAAGCAGCAGGATCAGCAAAATGACAGATACCACGGCGTAAAGCCCGCTGGCCGCGGGCCGTGGTTCTTGCCGGGCAGCCACGGAATAGCCCACATAAAGACGACGAACGCTCCAGTCAGGACGCGGGCATTGTGCAGAGGGAAGGTCGTCTCAAATCGCACTTAACGTCTTCGTGCCTTCTCGATCAGCACAAAACACGGTCACCAGGATGGATTCACTGCCCTCAAGGGCGGGGGAAGGGGCGTGGGTCAAAGCAGTCCGAAAATGATGCGCTCAGTCGAGGCAACTCTTCCGGACAGGAACGAACAGCCGCAGCGCCGACGAACGGCGCTGCGGCGAAACAAATCGGGCAGCCTCTATCGATACGCGGCGATACAGCGCTCGATCCACCAGACTTGCCACCACGGCAATCGCAGGACCTCTCTCTTTTCCAGGTCCAGTGACCTACCGAACGAAAGAATAGCCCACGCTGCTTTGGCAACGTCGGGATCCGGATCATGTCGGTAAGCGCGTAGGTCCCACAGCATGTCTTCTGAAGACTCAGATGAACCCGTCCATTCCTGGGGAACGTCTGCATACGGAGCCTCAATCTGGTAAATCTCCTGGAATGCACGCACCGCATCGAAGCCGGGATTCGACAACGTGGAGAGCGAATACGGGGCGAGGTAGTAGAGCAGTCGCCATTGTGTTGGCCCGAAAAACTTGCTCGCGCTTTCGAAGTCCTCCTGGAACGCGGCGACCAGCTTCGGCATCGTGTGGGTGACAGGCGTTCTCGCCTTGCGATTTACAGTCAGATCGTAGGCGTGAGTGCCGACAATTTTGATCCTCGGCCGTGAGGGCAGTTCAAGAGCACAATCCCACTCTGCCTCCGTCGTCGGATAACGCGGTTTTTCGTCGAGTCGCCAAAACGCGATCGGATCGACCGCAGTGGTTTCGGCGATGATCGAGGACATCGGAGAACTATTCATTTGTTGAACCCTCGTCGTTGCTCGTATGGGCCTCGCGAACCAGTTGCGCCAGCAACTCAGGGTCGAGATGCAGAAGCGAAATATACTGCGGCGGGACACTCGACACGTTGGAGATCATTTCGCCGATCAACCGGGCGTGCCTACGTTCCCACGTGACCGACGAATTCGTCACGGCGAGATCGATACCGAGTGACTTCAGCCGCGAGCGGTTTTCAGCCAAGGTTTCATCGCTGGTCCAGATGCAGACCAGGCCGTTCGGCAGCGAAAAGCGGATGGTGGCGGAGTCGATTTCTCCAGATGTCGCATAGTTGGTGGCAGCGTCGAAGGTGGCACCGGCGGCCAAGAACGTGGCAACGGCGGCGGCGCCGACATCATCGATCAGGACCGCCGCTGAGTGCGGTCGAGCTTCTAGCAAATCCGGAACATGATTCCGGGGGACGAACAGGATCGGACTTGCGGCGAATCCTGGAATGATAAGAACGTCGTTATTTGATGAAATGACGGCGCGAGGGTTTGAGACGGAACTATCCATTGGTTTGGAGGTTTGGTGGTTTGGGTGCAGCAAAACGCTGCAAGCGCACCCCCCGGGGAAAAGGGGGCGTGGCGGGCCGAAGGGCCGTCGCGCTCCTGTTTTCAGCGGAACCCATTCCGGGGCCACCCAACCACACACCGGCTACGTCAAGGGCACTGTGTGCGCGACACTATCACGACATGTCCAGCGAGTCGGGCGGTGGTAGCCCAGCCTGCCATGCGGCATAGTCCGTAACATAATAACCATCCTGCTCCTTGCTCGACTCGTTTTCGAACGCAGGGCAGATGCAGCGATGATCTGCAAGGAAGGCGGCGAACGGCTCACGTTCGTCTTTAGGCAAGTCTCGGATGCGGAGTGCTCGCAGGATTTCGACGCAGTAGATTGAGTTCGCGGTTTCCAGCCGGCGCCCGTCAAACGAAATCACGAGCGAGCTTTGGTATAAACCTTCTGTCGCGACGCCGTTTCGCTTTCTGCGTCGAATTCTCACGCGCTCACCCACTCTAATGGGCGCGATGAGATCGCCTTCGAGCCAATACCCGAGAGGTAGAGACGATGCGTTCAGCACTCCTAGTTGATAAGTCGCCCACAGTCCTGATTGAACTCCGGGCGATTCCGGGATTCCGATTTTACTCAGACGAATTCTTGGCATGAGCGAGTCAGTCGAGAAATGCATCGATCCGCTTTCGAAGTTCTTCGGGTTCGAACGGTGCGAGCACCTGCTCCAGCCGCTGCGCGGGGACGCGGGGCGTCCCCGGCAATTCTATGTGGAAGTCGATATCATCGAGCGCCTGAGCGATCTCCTTTCTTGCGACGGTGCCATCACGTTGGACGCGGACGCCCAGTGCCGCGACGTGCGCGTGCAGCGGATGTCCGCCGAGACAAACTCCCCGGACGCCATATTGGAACGTGACAGCTCTACGCGTGAGGTAGTCCACGATGAAAGCGCAGGCGACCGGATCTTGGAGTCAGTCGAGATCGAATTGCACCAGTTCAACGAAATGCTCTGGCGAAGGCATAGATGATCGCCGCTGCGCTGCCGCCGCGATTCGCAGTCGGCGCCGGAGTTTCGACAAGCTCTGAGCACGCCAACAGTCATTTGAGGCGCCGACAATACCGCCGCGGTAGATGCGCGTTGTCGGATCGAAGACGATCCAGCCAACGACTGCCCCGGTCCAAGGAGACACGCCTATCACCTTCCCGTTCTGGGACGAATAGAGCATCGTCCCGTAGGCGCGCGCAACCTGCCGTGCTTCCTTCGCCGCTGCTTGAAGTGCGACGCCGACAGACTTTGCGAACGCACTTGGCGCATGCAGAGCTTGTTGGGGTTTAGTGCGTCCTCGCTTTTTGTCTGAATGCTGTTGCACGGTTCATGCGGCGTTTCGCCGTGGCCGACATTGGAGCTTCACAGACACGCTGCTAAACGGAGGCCGCCATTCGCCGCGTTTCCCCTTTCTTTTCCCAGATAGCAGCGATGGTGTCACCTTTTTCATTTGTTCGACGAGGTCCGTAAGAAATATCTCCAATAATTCGGCGGAGTCTGTCGCCGACAGGATCCCGCATAGCCGCCCAACGAACTCAGGCGTAGGGGTTCGCTCGCCCGACTGCACCTTAGCAATCAGAGCGTGGTCCACACCGGCTCGTTCGGCAAGGCGCCGCCGACTGCCTCCAAATTGAGGAGTGGCAATCAGGGCGGTGAGCTTTTCTCCAAATTTATTCACGTAGTGAATCGTGGACACATGTTGTCACCGTGTCAACACACCGTTGACATCCTGTCTACACATAGTCATGCCATCTTTAGTCAGGTGATCCCTGTCACAACAATCCAACCCATGAGTATTACTACCATCACCCGATCCCTCCCAGACCTCAGCATCATCTACGGCATGAAAGGCGTTTCGCCCGATTTCGTTGAGACGCATCAGATCCAAGGCGAGATCCCCACTGAACTTTCTGGCGCCGACTCCTATTTTTTGGGCTGTCGGTTCCATCGCCTCCTCCGACGCATCAATGATCGTGCGCCGTTGCCCGCACAGGACAAAGCCATGCTGCCGTGGCTTTCCGCTCTTCGGACGAAGCTTTGCGACCTTGGCGTTTGCTCTTTTTCGCCCGAGGTTCGCCTCGCCCCTTCGGCCGAAATCCCCGATGGCATCTGCGACCTCGTTGTCGCTGGTGGTTTCCAGCGCCGCGGCGCGATCGAAATCAAGGTGACGCAGACGCTACCGGAGCGCCCGGCGTCTGAACACCTCCTTCAGGTAGGTGCCTACGCTGATTTGTTGGCGCACGAATCTCGAACTGCCCGCGTCTGGGCGGCGTTGGCTTACGTCAGCTTTCAACAGCCAGGCATTCGGATTTTCGCGTATTCCAGCACTCGCCGACTCATTTCGCGAACCCGTCGCCTGTTCCTTCGCAAAGCGGCGTAATGCGCGGTCGCGCCTCAAATTTTAACTACACATGGCCTACCTTGACAATCTCACCCGCGCTTTCGCGACCGCCAAGTCTGAATGTTTGGACTACATCGATCGCCACAACGCGGAATTACCAACAGAGAGTTGTCCGACGTGCGGGATCTCCGGACATGTTCCGGGACTTCCATGCCCCGAATGCTCGCACGCCTACGAAGTTTCGTGGGCCATCTTGCTGGATTCAGAATATGGATACGACGCCGTTGCACTCAACAACCGGAAACAGGTGTTTGCACGGTTTAATGTCCAAGAACCCACGGGCGGCGCGTGATGGCGGCCGGCTTGAAGCGGTGACTCTTAGCGCTGCGAAGCGAGTTCTCTCATCGCCACTAGCTCTTCGTTCAAACCCAGGCGCATTGTGGTCAATCGCGGATTCAACGTTGTGAGCTGTGTTGCCGCGATGATGGGGAGTTCGAAGGGAAACAGCGCCGGGTTTGCGGAAAGCTGGTGAATCGGAAGCGTTGACTTACCGGAAACTCTGAGGGCGGCCTCTAGGAGCCACGCCGCAAGGCGAGTGCTGCGAACTTTCTTCGGTCGTGCCCGGCGGTATTGCTTTGTCCCGGACGTAAGCTCCAGCACTCCCCAATCAAGCACACTGCTAAGATTGTATCTGCCGACCCTGTTTACGAAACCGCGATCCCCCTCCTTTTCGGACAGACGGCGGAGCAACTCGGCCGCGGTAAACGCCTCGTTAAGTCGGAGTAAACGCCCGGCTGTTTCCATCGTGGATGCAAAGAACGAGTAGGAAACCAGCGACAGTCCCCACGCAATCTCCAAGGCGTGCTGATCACCGTGCTCGCGCAAGAAGCCAATGGCGAAGTCGGCAAACGCTTCGTTATCCTTGGCGGGAAGAAAGACGACTTGTCGAACGTTGGAGAGCGCTTTGGTGATCGCGACTTTTCCAGCATTGGTCTCGCCGATCGCGAATGAAAGTCGTTCACGAGCCGCCTCGAAGTCGGAACCTGATGCCCGAAGGCGTAGACCGAGCGCCAGCCAATCTAGGCGGATCTTCTTTCCGAAGCCGATACGTTGCGTGGTGTTCATGCTCCTCCCTTCACATGGGAGCTGAAGAGCACGAAAGGAACGACCATTTCCTCCAAGCTGTCTCCACCGTGACAGACAATGGATCGACCCTTGTCGGCGAAAGCACACCCGGCGGGAGCGATTACTGGAATGACACTTGCAGGAAGACCTGAGTGTCGAGCAATGCGGCTGCCCCGAGCGGCTTTGACGCAAGCATCGGCAAACGTCGCCTCGGTAAAAAGGCGACTACGTTCGCCCCGCCTATCGCAGAGAACACCCTGTTGCGGAGCACCGATGCCAACCGCTTCGGTGTTTCCGTGGTCGGCAGTAAGAGCAATGGTGAAACCGCGATTAAGGAGAGTAACGAGGAGTGCCAACAGTGTGCCGGTCTCGGCCCATTGCTCGACTTGGTTGATCATGCCGGCAGATCCAAGCTGCATCCCGTGCATGATTTCATCCACCTTGAAGAGGGTGATCCCGAGCGCCTTCGTGTCTGCGCTGATCCACTCCGCGACCTGGTCACTGGTGCCATCGTCGCCAGGTAAGGCGCGGAAGGCGATTTCGTGCTTCGCAAAACCGCGTCCAGCCCAGAACTGCGCCCAGCGCTTCTCGTCGTATCCCGTGTCCTGAAGAGTTTCGGGAAAATAGGAAGGGAGCTTTCCACTGAAAGCTGCCTGTCGAGAAATCGGAGTGATCGATGGCAGCCAGGCAAAAGTCGCCGATTCCTCGACAAGAACCCCGGGAAGTTGGGGCTGGAGGATCGTCTTAAGGGCCATCCATTGTTCGATCGCAAGTCCATCGACGAGAAGCAAGGCGACGCGCCTGGATTCTCCTTTCTCCAAGAGCCGGGCAAGAAAGCCAGGGACGTGGTGAACCATGGGGAGTTCCACGGCAGGTTGATTGTAAATTCGTGGATACACTCCCACCATCCATTCGCCGAACGATTTGGCCTGGATGGCGCGAAGGTGATCGTAGCGATCCTGCAACGCGACCCGTATCGGCCTATCGGTCTTGAGCCAGAGTTGTCGAAGCTGCCCCCAGCGTAGCGCAAACGCCTGCCAGTCGGCCGTTGGGCCTTCGGCCTTCGGCACAGACGAGATGAGATTCCCGATCAGCTCCTCCAGTCGAAGCGCTGGATTTTTGTCATCCCCATCCAGCAGACCGACCCGCACCCACCTTTCCGCGGATGCCTGGTTCCAATCCCAGCGGATTGGCGACAGGATGCCATCTACGAAAAGGGTGTCGATAAAGACACGAACATCGTCATGGCCAAAAGGAATCAGTCTTGGGCCAGGCACACGGAACCCATCTTCGCCCGATTCCCCCACCGCCTTTCGCACACCGTTAGCTTCGCGCACAAACACCGGCCAACGCTCTTGTAGGAACGCCCAAAAAAGGGCGCGATTCCGGAGTAGATCGCCAAGTGGCCAAGCCGGGAAACGAGGCGTCAATACAGCGTCGAGATGGCTGACCAGAACTTCAGGAATGGCCAATCGACGATAGTGCAGCCGACAGATAAATGTCAGGAGCTGCGCCTCTCGTCTGATCAAAGCCGGGTCTATTTCGAAGAGGTGTCGCAGAATAAATTCTCTCGTGAGCCTATCGCCAAGAGTCTGTGCGGCATGCTCGGCGTGCGCTCGGTGGAGCGAATCGTAGAGGGTAGCGTCAAGATGCCGAACCACCTCGTAAGCGAGCTTGGGAAAGATGTCGTGTAGGGTGACCGTGATTCGCCGGGCACGAGCCAAAACATCAAACGGCAGGATTTCGAAATCGTGTTCGGCAGGTGCGAAAGCGACGACCATTTCAACCGTTTCGCCCGCATCCCACCGGCAGCGAAAGCGCGTTTCATAATCCAAGCGAAGGTTGAGTGGTTCCTCAAAGAAAACCACTGAAAACCCTTTGGCTTCGAGGCCCGCCAGCAAGCCAGGTTCCCGTAGGATTCCATCTGAGTCACACACCGCCGTCACCGGTTTCAGGCCGGGCACGAATCGCGAGAGAATTGGAGCGCGCCAATCGTTCATGCTGCGACGACCTCAAGCAAGAGAATCGGATGTAATTCAGGCAACAGTTCGCGCTGGCCGGCAAGTTGGGTGCGCCACAAGTGGCGTTCGCTTTCGAGCTGGCGCAGGCGAAATTGCCTTACCTCCGGCAGGCCGATTTCGCCGAGAAGTTTGCCTCGAACGCGATAGCTGTATTCGCCCTTCTCCTCATCTTGCTGGAGCTGGGCGAGGTGTCGGGTTTTGAGGTCAAAATAGACATCGCGGAGTGTCTCTCGCGCTGCCGCCTTTGAACGAACGAAGGCTCCCGCTGAATCCGTCGGCGACAGGACGCCGGTGCAGGTCCAGGGATCCATCATTAGTCGCTCGAAAAGATACTTCGCCGTCGGCGCTAGGTTGCGGCCATCGGCATGAACAAAGAGGGGGCTGAGACGGGCGTGATTTGCGCCCGCGGCACTCAGGCGAACTTCCCAGAGCGACCAAAACCCACGCAGACCGGCGGGCGCATCGGATAGGATAACTGTGGGCACCGGGATGCCCTCGGCGACGCGGGGAAGGCCCGCGAGCATCGCACGCACTCTTGGATGTTCCAAGCTGAGGAGTTGGGCGCCTGGAACTGGCTCGCGACCAGGTAGCGTGTAAAATCCGGTCACCTCCTCGCCCGGCCAGCGGATTTTTATCCGATCTAGCTCGGCATCGAGATAACCATCGTAGCCCGCGAGGTAGTGGCCGACCATGCGCTCAACCCAGTCCGCAATGGGGAGCTTGGGGGTGGCGTCGGGGGTGAAGGGTTCGCTGGCAGCCAAGATGCAATTCTTCTCCTGCACGGTGCCCGCCTGCTGCCGGATCTCCTCCGTCACACGGCCGATGGCCTCGGTCACCCGATCAGGATGAAGCAAGGCATCCAGATAAAGTCGGTCGAAAAGTTTGCCGGCCTCCGCCGAGTCAAGCACGTCGCTGGTCTTGTCGACGCCCAGATCTGCGAGGATTACTGCGAGTTTTTCTTCCAGCACCTCGCGGACACGGAACTCCACCGTATCAGCGAAGACAAAATTGAAGGCGCGCACCGGATGCATTTGGCCAATACGATCCACGCGGCCGATGCGCTGCTCCATGCGCATGGGATTCCAGGGAATATCCAGGTTAATGACGATGTGGCAGAATTGCAGGTTGAGACCTTCGCCGCCGGCATCGGTGGAGATGAGCACCCGAGCCTCCTTTGCGAAGGACACCTGCACACGCTGGCGCTCCTCCATTGTCATGGTGCCGTTGAGACTGACGCAGTTGATACCGCGCATCGCGAAATACTCCCCTAGCATGCCTTGCGTGGGCACGAACTCCGTAAAGATGAGCACCTTCAAGTCCGGATCGCTCTCCGAACGTTCGAGATCGCGGATCAAGGCAAACAAGGCTTCTGCCTTAGCGTCAGCGCCAGCCGCCTCGACCTTACGGGCCAAGAGCAGCAGAGACTCAATTTCCCTCTGTTCATTGGCCATGCCGTCGCGCACGGCGGTAAACACGATATCGAGCTGCTCCTGGCCATTGAGTTCGCTCCATTCTTCCTCTGGGTAATCGGCGGGCATGGCTAGTCCGCCGGCAGCATTCACGATACTGGGGAGGTTGGATTCGTCCGCCGTGATTGCGAGAGCGGCAAGGCGTTTCTCCAACGCAGTTCGAATCGCTCGCGTCGAGCTGGTGACGAGCCGCTGCATGAGGATCATGAGGAAGCCGACGTAGGGCTTTTTGTCCCGCACGGCTTGGTTATAGCCGTGGCGAACGTAGCTCGTGACCGCCTCGTAAAGTTGTTTCTGATCGGCGTGAGTGCCCCACGCCACAGGGCGAAGTTGGGTGAAGCGCGGTTTGAATAGTGGTTGCCCATCCGCGGTGACCGCCTGCCGCTTTTCGGTGCGAATGATGTAGGGCGAAACGCGCTCCCGGGTTACACTCTCAACCTCCGGAAATGCCTGCTTATCGAGAAGGGTGAGCAGGCGGTGAAAGGCATCGGTCTTACCTTGATGAGGAGTGGCCGAGAGCAGGAGCAGGTAAGGCGCGGCTTCGGCCAAACCCAAGCCTAGTTGGTGGCGGGCGACCTGCTCGGTGCTGCCGCCGAGGCGATGAGCCTCGTCGATAACGATAAGATCCCACCCCGCGGCGATGAGATCGTCGAACCGGTCTTTATTGTAGGCAGCAAGTTCGGCCGCCGTCCAACCGCGTCGGGTCTCCAGCGGCTTTACAGAGTCGAGCGAGCTAATGACCTGGTCGCAAGCGCGCCACACGTTGTCGCCGGGCACGATCTTGCGCAGAGTGTCGAACTCTGCCGGGGCGAGATGGCGCAATTCCTCGCCGAAGTGAATTTTCATCTCCGATTGCCACTGCCGCACCAGGCCCTTGGGGGCGATGACGAGCACACGCCGCACGCGACCGCGCAATTTTAGTTCTCGGATAATGAGTCCCGCCTCAATCGTTTTGCCGAGACCGACTTCGTCGGCGAGGAGGTAACGCACCCGGTGCCCAGAGACGGCGCGACGTAACGCGAGGATTTGGTGGGGCAGTGGGATGACGGCGGTGTCGCTCGGTGCGAGGAGCACGTCCTCGAAGGCGAGGTTGGCGAGACGAGCGGCGCACAGGGCGAACCTAATCCGATCTGCATTCCCAAGATCCGATACCTCCAGCGGACGCACCTCGGAGGCACGAATGCAGACGAAATTATCGTCTTGCGGCAGCCAGACACGCAGCGCTACGTCGCCCCACAAGTCGGAGCGGTCATCAACCTTGACGGGCCGACGATGCGGGATGCTCCAGACCCATGTGTCTAGGTGATTCAATTGCAAGGCGGGTGGAAACGTCTCAGCGCAACAATCCTCGTGGGTTTTACGAGGACTCCTGATAGACCAAATTGAGATTCTGGTATTTTCCCGACGTAAGTTCCCTCGAACTCGGCGACCATCATTCCGCCGTAGAGCGTTCCTCGCGCGTATTGGTCCACAGAGTCAAGATCAGTGAAAGCACAGACACCGTCCAACTGGCTAACACGTTTGCGATGCTCTTCGGTCCAAATTTCCCCACGCTTGTATTCTTTTGCCAATTCCAGAAAGGCATTCTTTGCAGCTTGAGTGTGCCGCCCAGAATCCAGATCTAGGGGGACCCCCCCGGGCTCTCGCTGAATGCCTTTGTAATATAGCTCCATCCACTCGCCGGGCACGGAATAATGATAGCTGTGAAAGTGTCCGTCCTGCCAGTCTCGAAAGTGTGCGGATGAGTAGAGCAAACGATAATAAAGAATGCCGGCCTTCATTGCCATTACCCAACTGACGCGCCGGACCGAAGCGCAGCGTTGTCGTAGAGCATTTGAAGTTGTTCGTCTTCGTTGAGCACGCTATCGGGGAGCATGTCGGCGACGGCAAGGATCGTGGCGTAGTCCTTAAGCTGGTAGCAGTGCTTGAAGCCTACGCGGATCGCCTCGGTGCGCACTTCGCGGAGTTTTTTGGACCGGGGCACCTTCACACGCGGGACGACCGACATTCCAGGTAAGGTGGGAGCCTTGTCAGGATTGCGAGCGGCGGAGTCGTAGCCCTCGGGCAGGTAGAGCCAGAACTCTTCAAGGAGGCGTCTATTGCGCAAACTTTCCACGTCCACGTTCTTTTTGGGATCGGGAACATACCAGCGGTCCTTAGCTTTGTGGCGGAGCTGTGGGTGGTCCTTGTCGAGATTGCGCAATTCTTTAAATTGGGTGCTCAGGTAACTGTGGATCTGACTGGGAACCTTGCCGACGCCGTCGTAGGAAAGAAAATTCTGGTCGAGCAGCGCACGGAGTTCCGGCCGCGCCTCCCATTTCTTCCAACTCGCATTAAGCTGTTGATGGAATTCGGGCGTTAAGTCACCCAATGTCGTAGGGCGCTCCTTTAGGTAATGCCGCACCCAATCAATCGCGCTGCGTTCGTCTTCAACAAAAATGGCGAGCTGGCCCACCGACTCCATTTGCAGGCGCTTTTGGTCGTAGAGATGCGCCTGCTCGGGCAGATACCATTTTTCGTCCCGCTCAACGAAGTTCTCCCCCAACCCGAGTTGGAACTCGGCTGACGACAGAGGCACCGGCGTCGAGTGGCCGAGGTAAAACGCGATCATCCTGTCATGCAGAATTCGTGGATCCCGTTCAGCGATCGGCAGGAGTTGTCCGCCCTTCACCTTTACCACGGGGAGATTCTTCAGGTGAGTTCGCACAAAGTCCCAAACACCAGCCACGGAGGTGCCATGCTTGACAAAACGAGCTTCGAGACCGCCGTTAGGCTTGTAGGCGGAAATCACCAAGTCCTGTTTCACGGCGGTCGCTGTTGTGACCGAACGGAAACTACGCTGCTGCTTATCGAGCGCCGCGACGTTGGCGACCACAAAGCCAGCCTGTTGCAGCGTGGTCTGGATGGAGTTCCACACCGCTGCTTGCGAATTGGAAAACTCTACCGTCATCCAGCGACCGGGCTTGAGTATTCGATAATACTCCTGAAAGCAACGGAGCATGAGTCCTTGATATTCGGCGATCTCCTTGCCCTTAGGACTATCTATGATCGCTTCTGTATCGCTCTGCGTGAATACGCCATGCCAGGACTCAATTAGCAGATTGAGGTCAGCGTATGGGATATTTTCACCGAAAGGAGGGTCGGTGAAAATATAATCCAGGCATCCATCGGGGACAGAAACCCGATCAGCGGACATTGTTGCCACGAGCGCCCCTTCGTCTTTGAAAGACATCAGCGCGAAAACAGAAGCTAGTCGATCAGCCTTCCCTCCTAATACATACCATGGGCTGCATTCCGCGTGTTGTGCAGCAAGATAGTAGACTCCTGTAAGATACTGGTTCACCTGAGAATATCCCGTAGGCCGATACCTGTTTAGCCGAGACATCGTCCAGATTGACTGCTCAACGAAAAATAAGAGCATCTGTCGAATTCTACCATTTGGATGCTTTTGAGCTTTTTCCCAAAGTGCACCCAGGGCATGAGCAGCCCGGGGTATGAACATTTGGTGGGTGCGATTGAACCCCTTCGGCTCAAGACGCGAACCGTGATACATTCTATCGATTGGCCAAAGATTCGCCGGGATTACTGATGGCCAGCCGATTTTTGCGATCTTATCGATTACAGCCAGATCGTCATTATCTGGGACTTTCTCGTGCTTAGTCTTACCGACACGATATTGGATCATGCACGGCTTAAACTTAACGCGTTTCCATGCCGTTTTCAGGACAGGATCTATGACGGACTCAAATACCCGCTCGACAGAGCGCTTAGTTAGCGGGGCTGTGCACTTGGGGCATGGAAACTCGGCTTTAACACCGCCGGTGTCTTCATCAGTTGCCTCCTCTATAAAGGTTAGTTCATGACCGCATTCAGGGCATGTAAAAACCTCGCTCCATACAGTAAAGTCGACGCGGTGGTATGCTCCGTCAATATGCTTAGTTTTATACATCCAACCAAGCTCGGACTCGACTTCATTTAGTAGTCGAGACGCTTCCTGCTCAAACGCGTCTACGTTTATGGGTGTATTGTAATTGTAGGCAATGAATGTGGCTATCGGCGATAGGTCGTTAATAACAGCGCGGCGCGCCCCAAGCTTGCTGAACGCTTTCCCTTCCTCATTCAGGATCGTGCCATCCTCTTGGACGCGATATCCTAGTGCCTGGATTTCCGTGCTGTCGCCACATAATTGCGCGGCTACGCCAGTCATACCCGTGCCGCAAAAGCCATCGAAGACCATCCCGCCCGGCTCTGTATAATGAAGAATATACTTCATTATGGCGCGATGCGGCACCTTAGTGTGGTAGGAGTGCGCTCCGTAGATGGGGTGGTTTTTGCCTTCGCTAACATCCGCCGCAAACGGCTCCCGGTGGTAGCCTATTTTTGGATCGTAGGCCGTGCCGTAGAGTTTGATGAAATCGCCGAGCCAAGGATTTGGACAGGCGGTGTAGTAAGGCGGATCGGACAGGGCTAGAATGGCCTCATCGGTGCCAAGTGGAAACCCTTCGATCTGGCGAAACGCCGGCTCCTTCAACTTCGCGGCGAGGAGTTTCGAAAAATGCTCCCGCCGGGCTTCTGCGTCGGGGAAGCTTTGCCCGAGGCATTTGACCGGCCCGGTCTTCGTCGTTGGAAGGTTGAGAGAAACTTGGTCGGACATCAGGAAGCAGGGGGAGTGGTGGCGGTAGGCGTTGCAATAGTGCGCTTAATTTCGGTCCGAAGTATTTCGAGGAAAGTGTGATTGCGAGCGGCAGCGTCATCCATGACCGCATCGAAAGATAGGAGGCAAAGCGGGACCGGCACCGGGGGCTTTCCGGGGCGTTCCAGTGTGCGGTCTCGATAGAAGACTTTCCCCTTTGAGTAGAGCGGCGTCCAATCGTCGTCGCGAAGGAACTGTTCAAGCTCATCGTTAATCTTGATAATACCAAAATACCATGCGCGCTGAATATTCGGGCAGAAGTCGATTAGCTTGCGGGCGCGTTGCAACAACTGGACCGCGGCAAAGGTGTTCTCCTTGTCGTTATCGCGCTTACGCTTCACTTCAACGATTACGACGTCTACCTTCTCCAAACTCGCCGGATCGGCCGAAAAAATCATGGAGATATCCGGGCGGGTCTCTCCAGCGGCTTCATCCGTTGAACCCAGGCTGATGGCAGCAACCACATTCTTCATTTCCGCTTCACTGAGAATCGTGCGGAAACTCATGAATTTGTCATCCAACAGCCAGGCGTTGTTGCTATGGAGACTATCGATGACTTGGTTCCCGCAAAGTAGTGAACCGCGTGGCACTATCAGGTCGTGAACCTTAGCCTCAAGATCGATGTCCGATATCTCGCGCAGGCGTTTGATAATAAGTTCTCGATACAGGATGTATTGAGTTAGAGTGCGTGACGATACTTCCAGGGACTTTTCGTAAGTCCGATCGTCCAGCTTGTCGCTTTCTAAAATCTCCTTTTGCGCCTTGAAAAAGTTCCGCTGAGCGATGTCGAGTGCCTCGTCCTTATCAATTATACCGACCGAGGTCTCCTCGAAATAGCCGGAGAGATGGGGATACTTCTGTTCGAACTGAATCTTAGTCTTCTCGTTTTTCGCACTTATCTCAGGCAATTCGCTGTTAAGAATCTTGGATATCTCGCGCCGCAGCACGCCCATCAGGTCATTTTGCGAGATGCCGTCAGGCAGGACCAATTTTTGCCGGGCGGAATCGGTGGAGCCTTTGAACAGGGGCGATTCGAAAAGGAAAATCGCCGAGTGGTTCAGCGGAATCGATCCCGGCGGAAACAGATTTACAGCGATGGTGCGGTCGTCCACGCAAACGGCGGTGAAGCTTTTTTTTGTCCCCGCACCTGCGATAATAGCGTAGTTGATCGTGATGTCATCGAACGCGCTGATGCTTTTTTCTTGTATCTGGACCGACTTTAGATCGGGCAGGTCGGCCGGCGTGATTGAGGCTACGTCGCTGTAGAAGTCTTTTGTGGGATCGCTCTCCTGGGCTTTGAGTTCGATGGTAATCCGGAACAGCTTCTGTTCGCGTTGCAGACGGTAAAAATACGGAAGGAACTGCTCTAGAAGGCGCTCTTTCAACGGCTCGGGTTTGATGTCATCGAGACTCTTGACGCGATCACCAATGAATCCGGCGAAACCCACCGTTGTCTTGTTGGGCACGGGCTCTGGGAGATCGCGCAGCTCGTTTTCTCCTTTAAAGGTAGCAGAGAACGTGAACTTCCGTTCCTGTCCCCCAAAGACGCTGCTAACCCGCACCGCGGAGAAGTAGTTGAGGTAAACCAGTCTACCGAGTCCTTTGTGGAAAGGATCCTTGGAGTTAAGAAGCTCTTTAATCCGGTTGAAGCTGGTGTCATCGAACCCGGAGCCGTTGTCGGATATCGCGATCTCGAAACCGATCTTTGTGGAGGCTCCGGCAGTGCGGATCACGATATCGATTTCCGTGGCGCCAGCATCGAGGGCATTTGCGACTGCTTCAAAATAGACCTGCACCAGGGACGGATTGGGAAAGAAGTGCCGGATGGCGTTGGAAGTCTTGATGTCCATGGAAGGCAAATAGGGACAAAAGTGACCAAGCTACCTGTTGAGCGCGAGCGTTTATGGTCGAGCTTGGCGAAGGACGGCGCGGCCTTCTGGCGTGGCAACGTAGCCTTGGTCAGGATGGCGGGGGTTTTGCGGATATGTCGGGCGCACAAGACCATGAGCAACGAGGGGATCTAAGTGCCTCTTTTTAAAATAGCTGCGATTTGTAACCCCAATGTGCTCCAAGATGGCGGGCACGCTCCGTGCCACGTCGCAAAACCTTAGGATCGCCTCTTGCTGGGGCCGCAGCGGGTTCGCAACTTGGGCACTGGTTTGAGTGACTAAGTTAGGTGAGTCCTGCCCAGTGGGGGCAGCCAAATTAGTAGGTCGATTCGGTGCCTGAGTGAGTTCTACAAATGGTGCTATCAAATCGGCGGAACGCTCGGCGAAAATCGGTTTTGGACGGTAGCTACGACCTTGAACGACGCCGTGAGCTTCAAGCAGTTGCTGATGGACAAGGCGGTTCAGGAGTTGGCTCGTGTCCGCTGGCGTCATTCCGGAGAGTGCCGCTGCTTCCATCGGACCAACGGAGCCTTGGCGGAGCGCTTGCAAGAAGATCGCGGCTTCCGCATCGTTGAGATTGACACCAATGTGCTGTGTTGCCCATTGCTGGCGCTGCGACTCAACGCGCCGTTTCGAAAGCGTGACGGAAAAATGCCTTCCGCATTGGTCATTTTCAATGGTGGGCGGCAAACGCCCCATGCTGGCTTGTTTGGTGCAGATCGTGCGAATGCCTGAACCAGCCTGCTCGCCGATATCAATGCGCTGGAGCATCGAGCGAATTAGGGGATTGCGCACCCACTTATCGCCCGTTTGGTAAAGACTTTCACCCGTCGTATGAGAGGGACCGGGATTCCACAGCTGAATTTGGTCGGCATGAAAGACTACCAAGGCCTTGCGAGCTTGATCGCCGAAATCTTGGTGGGTAAGCAAGTTGATGAAAGCCTCGCGGAAGACGAGGTAGTCGGGCCGAGTCTCCCCGCCTTGCAGGGTTTGAGCGTCTAAACCAAACGGATTTTCGGCCACCCTCTCGGTAAAATATTGGACGCCACGTCGCCAGCAACGAAGGAGGTTTTCCTCCAGAAGCAGGCGATCGTCCCAACGTTCTTCGGGCAATGTCTCCGCCGCAGGAGATAGCAGTCGACGGATGTCGACGACCGCACGACCAAGGACGCTATTTAGTGCCGCTTGCGTGCCGAAAAGAAGTATAGCCGCACGCGTGGGTCGCAGCCCGATATCGGTGGACCGAAGCATCGCGAAGAATTCCAGAAAGGCAGCTGGCGGTCGGCCGCTCGTTTCGTGCGCGGGGATCCGGCGGTCAAACTCGCCGCGATACCAGGTAAGGACCTCGGTGTCGAAGCAGGTCTCCGGGTCCAGGTCGGTGATGACATCTTTGTCGTAGGTGCGGGGATCGGCGTCCCGAATGAACCGCGCGATTTCCTCGGCATTACAACGTTCGTCACCGGCTCCGCGACGAATAAATGACTTCTGAAGCTCCCTATCGAGGTGAACGGGCTTATGCTCACGACGCGCCTCCGGAACGTAAAATGCGAGCACCACTTTACCGTCGGTCTCGATACGTGATTCCGCGACTGAGATGGTGCAGCTAAATTTGCCTCCGCCGCGAAGTGTGCTAAGGAAATCGTTTTGCACCTTATCGGGTTCGAGAACTCCCACGATCTCAAATCCACCGTCGGCTTCGCCTACCCCAAACACGATGTGGCCGCCTGAAGTATTCGCGAAGGCGCAGACACTTGCGTAAGCCTCGTGGGGAACACCGCGCTGGGCTTTCTTGAACTCGATGTCGCGCCACTCGATTTGAGTGAGTGCCTGGCGAAGCTCGGTGAGCGTCATCGTAAGGAGAGGCTTGCCAGGAGCGGAGCGGGCTTCCGTGTGGTTTGGCGGGAATCAGCCGAGGACGATGCGGACTTTCTTCTCGTCGCGACCCTTGAGCAGGGCGTCGAGGTGCTCGTGGACTCGGCGGCGGAACTCCTCGGGCGTTGCGGGACTCCCGTCGGGGAAGAGCGCCGCTTTCAACGCGCCAAGGTCGAGAGTGAGTTTGATGAGGCTGGAGAGCGCTTGCTGGAGGGCATCGATGAAATCCTTACTGACCTCGTCGGGAAGCTGACCGGCGTCAACGAAGGCTTGCAGGAGCTTTCTCTGGGTGGGCTTAAGCAGGCCGAGGTTCGCTTTGGTGACAGGGTCGGTGAGGTCGGCGAGAAGGGTCTTAACCCAAGCATCGAAGATCCGGCCAAGCTCAGCCGCGAGATGCTGGAGGCGGGCCTCGGCCGAGATCGCGGATGCTGCCTCCATACGCGGCCAGAAATCCGCTTGTGGCTCCGAATCGAGGTCTTTTTCGGTGATCGGACGCCCGGTTTTTAGGTCGGCGAGCTGGCGTTCGAATTCGTCGAGCTGAGCACGATTGAGCACTTCCACAACGGCAAGGCGGCGCAGGGCAACGAAACGCTCGTCCTTGAGTAAACCCTCTTTAGCCTTATCCTGTGCGAGGTTAAGACGGGAGCGACGGTAAAGATCCAAGTAGGCTCGGACGTAGTCCGTCTTGAGCTTCTTGAGGTCCTTTTCCAAGTGGGCCTTGAAGGCGGCTGACTCGCGGTTGGCAGGTGTCCGGACTTCGGAGAGGAGCTTGGTGCGGGTGTCCCTACTAATGGTGATCCAAGGGTGCTCGTCGGGCAGTATGGCCTCAGCTTGGCTTAGGTAAGCCGCAAGCTGCCCGACCTCTCGGATGAATCGCTCCAGAGACTCGACTTCGGCAAGACGATTGAACGCGGGCTTGTGTGCCTCAATGTCCTTAGTCGAGGCGTGCAGGTTTTTGAGTTTGCCCGGAGTATTGTAGGCTTGGATGCCTTCAAGGAACTCCTTGCATCGCTGCATGGTATCGCCGATCTGCTGAATCTCGGTCTCCGAATAGAGACTGACGCCCCAAAACGGAAGACCGCCGAGGAGTTGCTGTCTGGCGAGAACAAGTTTTTCCACGCGTTCGTCGATTGTCTTTTGCAGCTGCACTACGGGCACGGAATCTCCTTGTGTGACCTGCACGGCAAGCCCCGGAGCAAGGTTGAGCAGCTCGAAGATGGCTCGAAGCCCGGCGACGTTCCAATCCTTGGGTTTTTCGAGGTGCTTGAAAAAGGCGAGGTCCGCGACCGACGTGGCGGCGAGGCCGGTAAGATTGGTCGCGTCGAACTTGACACCGGGCAGCGAGAGCACGGCTTGGCCTTCGTAAACAAGAGCGGCGGCGAGCACAGCGACCCAGCACGGCTCCAACCGGAATGTGTCAGGAGCCATGTAGTCGACGCTGTGCTCGACGGTCGTGATGATCTCGGAACGGTTTAGCACTTGCCCTTGGCCCTTCGCATCCAGCTTTTCCACGATGAAACGGGCCGCCGGGGAACCGGCAGAAGTTATGCGGTCGCCATCAAGTAGGCCTAGCGCATCGAGCACGGCATTGGCTTGTTTAGATCGCGTGGATTGGGTCAAGCCGCGGAGAGCCTCTTGGGCAGCCTGGGCCGCATTGCCGTTGCCGCCGTAGGTAATGAGGGTGGAGAAGATCGGGTATTGCGGGGCGACATTGTGAAATTGACCGGCGAGGCACGTTGACCCGACTAAGTTGACGGCGTCCCGGATTGTGAGCGAGCCCCCGCCGCCAGCGCTTGTTAGCCAGTTGAGCAGAGTTTTCTTGGAGCCCTGGTAGGTGACTGTAGCGGCTGAGAGGAGGTGCTCGCGCAGCCACTTGGTGAGGCGCACCAAGTGTTCCCCTGCCTTCTTGTCGTATATCTGCTTCTTTACGCCCGAAGACGTGGAAGCGAGTTCGAGTGAACCGGCGTAGAGCTGAAGCGCCTGGATGAACTCAGGCTGTTTGTCATCGAGGCGGAAGAACACTTCGTCGCCGCGCTTCTCGTCGGAGAACTTCGGTATATCGAAGGGCTGGATGAAATAGAGGTAGAATTCACGGGCAGGCACAGCCGTCGAACGCTCGTTGGGCGCTCCGAAGAAGAGATAGCCGAGGCGGCCAGCCTTGTGTTCACGCCACTCCAACTCGTGCTGCCAAATCTGATAACCGGTGACATGCGTGGGCACATCTGTGCATTCCATCACTTGACGCAGGGCATCGTAGTAGAAGCGATCGAGCGTGCCGTCGCTAAGCGATTCAGACCGCTTCTCGATGAGAGCGTCATAGTCGTCGGTTTTGCGCAGATCGAGAAACCATTGGCGGTTGTCTGCCTGGTGGGTCAGGAACTGCCCGCTTACGGCCTTGTGGATCTCGCGCAGGACGTTTTCGACCACGGTAAGGAGGTCGTCAGCCGGATCGCCACCGAGATCTGCCGCCCCGGGGTGGTAGAGGCAGAGGTGGTCACGCAGTTCCTCGGGGGTGAGACCGATAGGTGCATGGATATCCCCGGTGGTCAGGCGGTGAACAGACAGGCCACGAATAATGCGCACCGCCATCGGCCGGTAGGTTTTCTTGGGCAGAGCACTCTCGATCTTTGCCCCCAAGGTGCCGCTGCACTCCATGATGGCCTTAACATCCGGGTTCGCACGATGGGCGGCGTTGTCGACAATAACCGGCCAGTAGCTGTCGTAGGCGACGATACCCGGGCGGTCGCTCGGGACAGGCTGCCCCACGAGAGATTTGATGGCATCCGAAAGGATCTGGAGGACGCCGCGTTTCTCCACAATGGGGATCCGTTGGAAGGTGTCCACGTAGTCGGGATGGATCGGGAACAGCGCACAGAATTCATCCATGCGCTCCGTCATTCCGCTGTAGAATTTTGCGTAGGGTGCGAGATGGGCACGCACTTGCTCCGCCTGAGCAGGTGTTTTTTGAAGCAGCCGCTGCGATACAACGAACTTCACGTCCGTCGTGACGATTTTTACTTGTTGGAAGCGGTCCTTGACGCGACCGAGCGTGTCAGCGACATGAGCGAAGCGTTGGCTGTCGAAGATGGCTTCCTGGACACCAGCCATAATGCGGAAGCGGAGATCCTTGCAGACTTCGCCCAACTCACGGAGCAAGCCGAGGTCGAGGATGAGTTCCTGATCCCTGCGGCTACGAAGGTAGTCGAGCAGTTCGTCCACGACGAGGAGCAGGCCGTGGTCTGGGTGTTTCTTATGGAACGCCGCCATCATATCCTCGATCGCACTTTTGTTTTCGCGAACCTTGTCGGCGGCCGGGAAGGTAAACGGACATCCCCACTCCTCCATAGCCTCTTGAAGGTGGCCGCAAACGATGTCGCGTAGGCCCATGGTAACTGCGCCGATCTCGATTCGCTTTACCTTGAATCGGCCGGCGATAGTGCGCGCGGCGACACGGACACTGGGATTGGACAGAAGCTGCGCCAATGTGGCGTCTTCCGCGACGGCCGAAACGACGGACATCAAGTGCGACTTACCCGTGCCGTAGTTGCCGACGATGAGCAGACCGCGATTGTCGTTGTGGTCGTCGTATTGTAGCTGCGGAAATACTAGGTCGTTGAGCCGCTGCGCCATCGGCTCAGAAATGACATACGTCGAAACGAAGTTTTTGGCCGCAGCAGCTTTATCTGCGTCGAGAAGCTGGATGACCGACTCGATCGGGTGAAACTCAACGAGATCCTGATAGTTCATTAGGTCTGAAAGAAGGTTGGGTAACCGGAGGCGAGATGGACGACCGTGACGCCAGAAAGAAGCACGGAGGTGTATTCCGGGTGATCGGGGTATGCACGCGAGAACCGACCGGCCGAAAACATCCCTGTGAGCGACGCCACCACAAGTCGATGCTGACTGAGCTGTGCCAGCAGGCGAAGTGGGTCGCATCGCAGTTCCGGAAGAAAGAGCAAGTCCGTGTTATCCAGACAAATTCCGTTGCCAATGGAACGGAGCATCACGTCAAGCGTGCGACCGATAGCGAGCGGACGCTGACGCGGGGCCACGTCAACCAATGCCGGGGCGAGGACCGCCCCGACCGATAGGTAAGCCAGGCCGTGAGCAGCAGCGCGATCGCGAAGCCAAGCGGTCTTCCCAGACCCGGAGACACCAACAACGAGAATTAGGCGCTCTCGGGCGTGGTCGGCTTGCCGAAACAGACTCGGCAAGTCGGGAAAAGAAAGCTCGGTCATCGCTGGCCTTTGTTTCTCCGATACGACAAATCACCATCCAAAGACGTCGCTCCGAACCGTGTGAACGTGCCGAAGATGAAGTCGGCTTCGCTGAACGTCGTGAAGCCTACGAGACTTTGGCATTCAGAACAAACCCACTCATGAGCGCCGCCCTGCCTAAGGGCGTGGACCACTGTAGACGAAGCGGACATCGGAGATAGGAATCTGTAGTTTCCGTTGCGGCGAGCGAGCAATTTGGAGCAAGGCGCCTCGCCTCACGCTCGAAAGATTCATGCCTCGCTGGACCCTGATCTTATGAAGGCGCCGAACTTTTTTCGTCCGGAATCATTTGGCGTGCGCAAACAGGGTGGGCCGCATGTTCGCGGGTGTAACAATCACCGGCCACCAAAAGGGAGCGTCACTCCAACCTTGGGCTGACGCGCCTTCCTGGCGGATCAAGAGTAGGACGGGCAGATCAACCGCGGCTGCCTTTGCAGGCGCGCCGTCAGTTCGTGTTGTGTCCGGCTCATTGAACTCCGCGTGAGCGCCCGCAGCCGTAGTCCGCCGAGAGACATTGCGTCCGGTCCTGAGCATGATGAGCACCCGTCCGCGGTTTGCTAGGTTCGGTGTCTTGTCGCTTAGGTGACGAAGTATGCCCTGATACTCGTTTAGGTTCCACCTGTCCTCGTAGCCTGGTTCAAAACTAACGAACGCAGGACTGATGCGTGCAAGAAGATCGATCGCATCACTGATTGTGACATCCGTTGCCGGCGGGTTCTCCCCAGGCGCCGGCAATCTCCCGACCAGTTTCACCAACTGCGCATCGATGTCTTGGGTTAGTGGCCGGAGCCGTGTCTTCACGTCGACTTCAAAGCCCGCGGGCACAACCCGACGATGTGGACGAAGCGTGGTGATGTTGGAGGCGAGGATTTTGGTCGGACTGCACGGGATGATGGCATTGTTCTCGTCCAGCTCGATGAACGTGACCTTGCGATCGGGATTCTGTCCTTGATCTTCGATGCGGTCACGAAGCGCACTGTCCGCTTCGTGCATCCGTCGCATAGCCGCATAAATATGAGGCGCAGTGTAAAAGCGGGTCACTGCCCGATCAAGAGATGGACGAAAGCCATACATCCGGGAGTGTTGAAGAACTGTGTCCTGCTGGAAACGCTGCGGATCTCGACCGTAGTAAAAGCCTATCAGGTTCGCGATTGTGATGCCGCGATCGAGAATTTGGCCCCCAATGAAAATGTTAAGCGGCGTGCGCAGGCGCAGCTGCCCGTCGTCGTCAAGCATCGAAGCAACCTGAGCCTCTGAGTTAACCTTCGTGATCATGATCTCCCCGCTCGTCAGAGCGGCTACGACCCGCGTCCACACGTCCGCAAATGCAGGTAGCGGATGGCCAGCCGCGAGGATTGAACGCGACAAATTGTCGTAAGCGCCCTGAATCAGGCCCCGAAGAGTGGAAGACTGGAGGTGCGCCTCACTTTGCAGACGTTCATCGAAAGCTAGGACAACCGATTCTTGCCATGCGTGAGCAGCCTTTCCGGCCTCCGTGTGAAAAAGAAAGGCAAACCGCTTCGGCCGCTGGTTAGCCTGCTCGTCCTGAATGCGACGAAGACAACCGGCCGTCAGGAACGTAACGAGCGCAGTCCGTAATCCGGTAACTTTCGGGCTTGTGAGGCATTCTTCGATTTTGAACCGACGTCCGTCTGGTTGCCGGAGGATATCGAGTTCCTCTCGGATCACTGAGTGAAAGACATACCGCGCCGGGCTGCTAGGGTCCTGGCTGTCTTCGAAATAGAATTTGCCGCCGACGTAGTCAGGATGGACGGGCACAAGCTCAGTGAATTTCGGGCGGACTGGCGCAATCTCAAGATCCGGAGGTGAGTCTTCAGGCTGTAGATACAGTGAGTAGGGAGTCGCGGTAACTTGGAGAAATGATGCCGCGGAGAGCTGCTGGCGCAGGTCGTCGATCTGCCCAGCGATCGTGCGAAGCTCAAGGTCCCCCTCCTTCGTATAGGAGTAACCGATCGAGGCGTTGTCGGCCTCGTCATCGATCAGCAAGATGCGTTTGCGGGCGAGAGCCGGATAAGTCTCCAAAAGCGTCTCAACCAACCGCTCCAAGTTGTTCCTCTGCTTCTTAACAATAAGGATAATCTTCTGATTCAATTCGAACTGCGTAAGGCGCTCCGGAAGTTCGAGAATATCATAGGCCTTTGCCTGATCAGCCTCGACATAGTCGGCGAACTCCTTGTTGACGCGTTTGAACGTTTGCTTGGCGAGAGCTGTCGTCGGCTTGGTGAGGATGACAGCGACATCGTAGCCGTTATCGAACGCGAGTGCAGCGACGCCGAGGAAGGTTTTCGTTTTGCCGGACTGGATCTTGCCCAGGAGAATACCTGGGTTCTTTGCGGTGGTGGGTTGGCTTAACAGCCGGGCGACCGTCGACTCGATGACCTGCTGGTCGTCCGGGCCGTAGACGGGATTTGCGCCCCGCCGTTTCTGGAGGAACCCCACGTAGAAAGCGCCCGCCAAGTGAAGAGAGCTGGAAGCTGGAGGCATGAAACCATCCTAGCACGCTGATTATGCGATTGCTACGATCAAGAAAGCATGTCACATGCGATCTTCGCATGTTTAAAGAGTTTCTGCAAAAAGAAGGCCTGTCCGTCGAGAGACTCCATACACTCGTCCAACTCTCCGTGGCCGGAAGTTTGACCCAGGCAGCCGGCGGCGACAGTGGCAAACAGACGCGCATGAGTCATCACCTCCGGGAACTCGGGGAGTTCTTTGGTGCCCCACTCACCGAACGATCTGGAAAAACCCTTCGTTTAACGTCGAAGGGCGCGGAACTTGCGAGCTTGGCGAGAAGTCACTTGAGCGCCCTCCAAACTTTTCAGCGAAGTGTGGTGGGATTCGATCAGGAATGGAGCATCGGGGCCGGCGACAGCCTACTGCAATGGCTGCTCATTCCGGCGGTTGGCCGTGGTAAAATTCGGCGTTTCCTGATGCACAACCTCCAAACGGCACAGGTTGCGGCGCAGGTGCAGGACGAGCGTTTGGATTTTGGCCTCATCCGTTCCAACGCAGTGCGCGATTCCGATGCCGCCGCCGAGGTTGCCGTCGTGAAATACGCCATCGTTGTCCCGCGACGAATGCTTCGCCGCAATATCACCACCGCGATCGCTCTGACGGAACTCCCCCACGCTGCGGTTGCGAGCGAGGGCCAGTTGACCGAGCGGCTGAGAAGCATCGCGGGAAATCTCGGCGGCTACTACCGCCCGCATCTTCGATGCGATTCAATTGGTCAATGTCTGGCAGCCGTAAAGACCGGAACTTACGCTGCCGTGCTGCCGACCCACATCATCGACGACGAAGCGGCCGGCTCGTTCGAAATCGTCGAAGCCGATTTGGACGAACTTAAACGTCCGGTGTCACTCATTTGGAACCGCCGTGTCTTAGAGACTATCGGTGCCCCCGCGGCGAAAACACGCGACGAATTACTCCTTTCACTCCGAGACGAAGCCGAACGCCGGGGTTTGACGCCGCAGAAGGGCGAGTAATCCGCGCGCCGCTAATCCTGCAAGGATGCGCGTGACTGGAGAGGCGCTCCGCAAAAGTCTCTCCACGGCCCGTTGACCTAATCTACTTAGTGGGCTCACCTTCTCTTGCGCCTAACTCGGTGGGAGTTACAACGGCGACCAACTTTTCAAGAGCTGCGGTAAGTTCTTTCGAACGGTGCAACGCACTCAGCAGCCCACCGGATTTCATGTGGTATTCGACCTCCGTTCTAATGAACGGCGGTATTGATAACATAATCACGGCAGCGTTTCGTTCACAACGTGCTTGACCGGCGAGATCGGGCCACAGTTCGTCGGCGAGCACTAACTTCCTGCTGCCCCATCGTCCGGAGGTAATTCGCGACTGGACTACCACCAGCAACGGTTCGCAAGACGAGCGCAGGATTCGCTTAGCCAGGTCTCTGGCATCCGTTTCGTAAAGCCAGCCATAGTGAGCTACATCGAATCTGCGGCTGGCGCCCCGCCCTTCCTCAGCGGTCATAACGACCACCTCGCGATGAAGAACCCCGCAGCCACGAGTCCGGCGCCTACAGCGCTCACCGACCAAAGCGATACATATAATCCGCGCGCCCGATGTTGTGCAGAAAGCGTGAGCTGTTCCTCTATCGCTCGAAGTCGGCCCGCCCCATCAAGCTCCCTGGAATTCGCCTGAGCAGCAAGATCGAGACTATCCGCTTTGAGGTCGGCAGCGGTCTCGATCAGCCGATCCAAGTGTTCGCGGACCATTGGGACCAGTTGCGTCGCGATATCGCGCGATTGCTTCTGAACTCCTTCGGGCGAACGGAGCCAATCACCAAATCCGTTTAAGTTGTGGGCAAGTTCAGTTAGCTCCGTGAGACGGCGTTGAAGACCCTCGGACTTATCGTCCATCATAGCAACTTGCTGATCAAATTTCGAACCAAGGCTCTTCACCGCATTTTGAAATGCCGGAGTTACACCGCCGATGAGTTGCTGAAGCTCTTTCCGTTCTCCGGCTAAACGCTCCGGCACCTTTGCGGTAAGTAGGTAGCCGAAATGCAACGCACGGAAGATCGTGATCAATTCGTCGTTCGGATCGGTGTGCTTGAAAACGCGGTAATACAAGTGGAGGAACTCCGCACGTTCCGCCTCCGATAGGTATTGGAGCAATCGGTCCATCTCCGTCTTGTCGTCTGCAATGTTCATGGCAGGAGGAGGTCTTTCACGGAATCCAGCTCCGCGTTGAAGTTGCGCTGATATCCCCGTAAACGCGCGAGATCGAAAGGACCGCTGAGCATTCTTCCGCGAGTTTCCAGATTCGCATTTAATGCCTGACCGACGGAAAGGCGACGGTTGTTCAACTCATCTTGGATATTCTGGACCCGTTTCTCCATTTTGATGAATTTCGGGTGCGCCTGTGCGGCGAATGCGCGGCCTTCATCAGTCTGATCCAGATACGGGAAAGTGTCGTCGAGACCTTTGTGGTTTTTAACCACCAGGTAGTCGCAATTGTCGCGGAGAGCGTAGCCCCAATTGAACACCGTCTGTATCGCAGCAGGATCCGACGTGATCACTGCGACAAGAGTGACTTTGATGGAAAGCTCACGAACAGCATCGGCCATCACGTCGAACCATTTGAAGGTATCATGTCCGCTGCCGGCGCCGAGATCTGCGAGAGCAATCTGGGGAGTTGCCTGATGAACATGGTTGAGGACTTGATCCAGACCCCGTTCCGAACGGATGTCGATTTTGGCCGCCTCGGGGAAGTATGTGCTGATGCCGCCGCACTTTCGGTTCTCCAAGTCACAATCGACAATCGTGACCGGCACGTCGTGAAGTTTGAGGTATTCAATGATCCCGACGGCCGCGAGCGTCTTTCCGACGCCGCCCTTGCCGCCGGCAGTCATAATGAGGCGGACGATACGATCTACCTCGGCATTTGGTTTAGTTTTCATTTTGGTTCTATAATCAACGGTTTGTTGCTGGGTTTTAGTTTGTCCCACGGGTCGTCGCCGCGGGGCTGAAGATTGGGTGGCTGTCTGGCTCGCAACCGAGCGAGTGGATCGTCATCTGGTCGCAGAAGGTCCCGCTGAACACTGGGCTCCCGGAGTTCATAGGGGCCGGGCCGCTTGCGCCGCACCTTCACAAAGTTCTGTATGGTGTTGTGCGCGGCCCGGACGCTCTCACCGTGCCGTTCCACAAGGATCAGCGATATTTGAGCATACGACTTACGTTGGCGCCGAAGTTGCCTGATCTCCTCGTAGTAAGGTATCAGTTTGCTCTGAAATGGTTTACCTCCGCGCTTCATGTGAATTAGTTCGAATAAATTCGAGCTTGTTGGAGTGACTGCGGATGCGCGCTCGTTTGAGTTCGAATATGCTCGAATACCATTCGAGCTTCCGGGGGGTGCTCGGCGCGTGATGGGGATATGTGTGAGGCATGGTATCGTGGTTGTGGCTTTCACGACATCAGCGGAGCTGGAGCCGCTGGTTCGACGCGGCCCGCGAATTCGACGATGGGCTCACCGTCCGGGACGGAATCGATCTCCGGGTCGATCGCCCGGATGACGGTGACGTTTGCTGCGGCGATCTCCCGAAACAGCGGGCCGAGGCGGGCTCCACGAATACAAAGTTTGCGGCGCCCGTGCCGGAGTGTGATCCCAGACTCTGGGTCGTAGGTGAACCGATCGATGTGGCCGTAGTTGAGGGCTTCCGAAAAACCGGAACGTGAGATGATCGTTACGAACGGAGTGCGACCTATTTCAAAGCAGGATGTCTTCATGCGTGGAAAGAAGTTTTTCGATAGCCGGGTCGATCACTGTCGGTTCGACGGTGCCGGAACGGCCTGGACCGCGGCTCAACTGATCGTCGATCCAGAGACTCGAGATGGGGGTGGAAGCGGATACGATGCCGCCGACAATACCGACGACGGCTACGCAGCTGTTTTGGAAAGACCATCTGCACAACCCGAAGCTCAGGGCGCGATGCGCGTAGCTTCTTCAAGACGGCATTACTGACTGTGGGGCTGACGACGACGGTGTCTGCGTTCGGAGCAATCAGGGCAGAACCGCTCACAGCAAAACCAAACTCGATGTGTGGGAACGAAGAACGGAAAGATCAGGCCGTTCGTGGCCAATAGGGAACCGTCATCCCTCATGCCACAAATCGCGTAGAGCCTCGATCGATACGTCCGCTGTGCTCCGAGCCGATTGTTGCCGATCGCCCGAACGGTATCTCCAATCACGATCGATGGCGTGGCAGCATCCTTGTGAATTAGCGCCCGAACCTTCTTCGTGAACGCCGCGACCTCGTCGTCGCCACCAGCGAGGAACTGCGTGAAGCGGCCACGCCGGCCGCGGGTGTTCAGCAGGGTGCCGGACGCCTCATCCAGGAAAGTTGATTCACTGCTCGTCGAAAACCTCGCCTGAGGCTGAGCAACCGAGATTGTGGTCGCCACGCCGTTCTCGACGAGCTTTCGGCAGAGCAATTCTTCGACCGGACCGCTACGAAGAGCATTCCGAACAATGAGGATCCGCGAGAGAACAAACGCGTCGCTCATGAGAGTAGGCAGCAACTCGACAGAACCGAGCACCACGATGTGTCTCTCCGTCGCACCATGCAGTGCGGAGCCAGCGGAGATTCCCGCGTCCTTCAGCGCCTCGATCACACCCTTTAGCGGGAACGAACCTTCGTAGAGCATCCATTGGCTCGTAGCCGAGAGGATTTTCGAGATCCAACCTGCCTGCGGCGGTGTGGCGCCACTGGCCGTCGGGTGAAGTGCCGGACTGGCGCCGCGGCGCGCGATCAGTGTGTCGATGGCCATGCTGATTCGATCCCACGCCAGACGGTCGGCCACGAAGCCATCCCGAAGGTTTATGAAATCACCCGCGCTCCATGGGAGCCCGTCCGGGGCAGACCGGATCAAACCGGGATTCTCGGTGAGCACCTGCGCAGTCAAACTCGCGCAAGTCATCACGAACTCTCGACTGAGAATTCGTGCCGCCGCTGTGCCGACTGCGAACGTGGGATGAACGGGTTCCGTGCGTCGGTTCCTGGCCTGATCTACCACGCGCGCGATTGTGTCACGTTCCTTAATCGTGAGGCGCCGTCGGAGGTCATGCACGACTTTTTCGAAAGAGGGCTCCGTCTTTGCAGAACGTGATTCTCGTGCGGCAAGGTCACGGATGTCGCGATTGTCCAGCCGCTGAAGGCGCCGAAGCCGGGACTGTTGATGGTCTGTACGGACTTCGAGAGATTCCAGAAGCGCTCGTTCTTCCCGGAGGTTTGCGGCCGTCTCAAGCACCTCGTTCCGGCGGGTGGAGATCTTGGCCAATGTCTCCTCAGCAATTCCATCGATTTCGAAGGACCGGTCGGTGCGAACGATCGGGTAACCTAGGGCACGAAGATGCCACGCCAGCTCGTTGTGGCAGGTCGCATCGAGCAGCAGCCGACTTTCGTATTGGAACAGCCACGAGATCTCGATGGCGGTCCATTCGACGTCCAACTCGTCAAGCGTCAGGTTCGCGATACCCGCGTGGACATGAGCTTGCGGTTCGCCAGCGCGATTTGTGAAGTTCGGCACACAGAGCGCCGAGATGTTATTTGTCGGCGTGACTGCGTTGGTTCGGTGAAGAGTCCCTTTCCGTTCCCGCGTGGCAACATGGCGCTCCAGCACAGCGAGCCCAGACATGGCCGCCCGCATCAATATCGTCGGCAGACGTTCATCAAAGACCGTGAGGAGTGAGAAGGATTTTGGCGCGGAATAGGTGCACTCGAAAAGCGCTACCTCGGAGGACTTCGAGCGTAATGGCGCACCGGTGATGGGGTGGAAATTTCGAAACAGCCGGTTGGCTTTCTCCAAGTCGACATCCCCGACGGGCAGGTCGAGCACACTTGCTCCCCGCCCAAACCAAACCGCACAATCGTGCGGTTCGATCGGCGTTTGATGCTTCGACCGAAGGTGAGCTTGGTGGTAGCCCAGCCACACACCGGCATCGCGGCAAATGCCCGACGTTATCATAGCCTACGACGAAAGCCCCTCCAGGTAGTCGAGGAGGGAGCGGAAGTGCACGAGTCGGATGCCCCGAATCGCGGTCGGCTGCTTGAGCACCTTGGATTTTACCGGGGGCCGGAAGGAGTTGCGGTGACATGGCACCACAAGCTCATCCAGTGTGGTGCGGGCGAGCCCTGTGTAGGGACAACGCGTCTTCGGTCGCGGCAGCCTGATGAACTCAGGTGCCATTGGCATGGGTTTTGTTTCCATGCTCTTGACAATCGGCAACGATGACGGGGGCTGGTCCTTGAGTAGGGGTCATAACGCAGATTGTCATGACCCATCGCGTCCAGCCGATGTATCGTCCGCGGTGGCAGGGTTGCAGCCGGACTGCGGCGGCGCGCCCAAGGCGGTAGCCCTAGAGTAGTCCGCGGTCTGCTGTGCCCTCGCTTTTTTCGCGGCGGGCGGCCAGGCCGAGAGATTCGTCCTGACGGCGCGACTAACCTAGCCGGCCGAGTAGCCACCGCGCTGGCTGTGCCGGCGCGCTGCGGAATCGCACGACGCGCCTCGGAGGGCAAGACCCCATAGAACTCGTGCAACTCTTCGCGTAAATTCGCGCTTCGACGACGTTCGTCATATTCAAAAAT
The DNA here is from genome assembly GCA_963705935.1 of uncultured Verrucomicrobiae bacterium. GTDB lineage: Bacteria > Verrucomicrobiota > Verrucomicrobiia > Opitutales > Opitutaceae > Opitutus. The sequence continues at coordinate 4,501,785 of OY970130.1, forward strand.
AAAAATCAAAAAATGAAACCAAGCACCCAAGACAAAGCAGAAGGAACCGCTAAAAAAATCGCCGGGAGCGTCAAGGAAATCACCGGCAAGGCGATCGGAAATACCCGGCTTCAAGCCGACGGCAAGGCGGAAAAGACGGAAGGCCAGATTCAAAAGAAGGTCGGAGAAATCGAGAAAGTGCTTGGTGCGTAACTGCGGCCGGTTCGTGGCTGGTAGGCGCACGGTCGTCTCATATCTCAACGACAGCATCTTCCGGCTTTGCCTTTGTCCGGCAATTCATCCCAGGGGTGAACACCTAATGGAACGTTCCGGCGTTGTAGGTCATATTCATCGCAGTCCAACCAGCGCCCAGCCCGGTTGGCGAAGACAATTCTCTCGCTCAATCTGAATCCTATGAAAACCACTGCTGCCTTCACTCTCTCTATTGCCGCGTTCGTTACCGGCCTTGTTACCTTCGGCTTCACCGGCTGCACCAAAAGTGATCGCGCAGACGTGAGCGCCAAAACGAGTGACGCGATTGCCGATACAAAAGAGGCGCTTGGCCACGGGTGGGACAACGTGAAGTCGTTCACGTTTGAGAAGCGCGACGACTTCCGAACCAATGCCAAGGCGATGACCTCGAAAATGGATGCCCAGTTGAGCGAACTGCACGCGAACTATTCCGAAGCCAAGGCCAGCGCCAGTCGCAAGGCGGCAATGGCGGAAATCAAGGACTCCGAGGCCGCCTATAAGGAAAAACTGGCGGCCCTCGGCACGGCCACCGCCGACACTTGGGATAGCGCGAAACAAAATGTCATCTCGGCGTGGGACCACCTCGAGGCCACGTATTACAAAGCCCGCGCCAATTGAATTGGCTGATGCCGTCACGAACCGTTCTCAATTTCGTTCTCTCTCGCCGCCCGATTCGGGCGGGCGTTTTCTTGCGTTCGCGCCGGGAGGATCGCACCGCCGCGTATCTCGATCTTGGGAAATCCACCTGTTGCCGAGACGTCCGTTTGTGGGACGCGCCACTTTCGTGGCGCACATGAGATCCGGCTCGTGACGTATCCGTTCGATGGCATGGCCACGAGGAGCGCATACGGCGACGGTCGGGTAGGCACCGTCGAACCGCGCAGTTGGTGGTTCCGAATTGGCACAGGGCCGACGATCCCCACAAAGCTCGACCGCATGTGTCCGCTCCGGCGCAGTTGGCAACTGGGGACGCGCCGCGCGGCGAGTCGAAGATTACTGCGGCATTCCGCGTTTGTAGTGACCGCGCTTCGTCGGCCGCACGGAAAGCCCCGCGGAATCCATAGCAATACTATCGCGAGGTCCCAGGTTCCATTCGCAGTAGTCGTCTGTGATCCCCTCAACCTTTTTCTTGGCACGAGGGATCTGTTTTCTGCTGGGCTGAACCGGTTCCGTCGACGGATGAGAGCCGTGGAGCGCGATGGTGGTAGCGACCCCGAGCTGAGTAAACCCCGCGGTTTTCAGTGCTGGCGCGTGCAAATCGAAAATCTCTCCGCCGCCCGCGAGAAAGAACTGCTGAGCTGGAGCAACGCTTTTCCATCGTTCAAAAAGCGCAGCCAAGAGCTGCGACCCTCCGTAAGGCTCCCGCACCAGAATCTCGTGGCTCGTCCAGGGAAACGCGGAAACACGCCGCAATGCTTGCAGATGAAATGTAAGTCGATCAGCCATTCCGGTGCTCAGCTGCTGCATCAGCTGCCAGCGGCGGCGAAGCAGCTTCTTCGCCCCTTCGCGTTTGTCCGCGATTTGCTGCTGCCGTTTGCCTCCTGCTTCTTTGTCGGCGGCTCTCTCTGCTTGGTGAAGAACCATGTTCTTGGCGATATCGCGATCCAGATTCAGCAGCCGGCCCGGAGCGGCTGCACCGAGCTGCGAAGCTACGTGCTCGACAAGAACCAATGAGAGCGCATCGGCCTCGAACCGCGTCAGCGTCACCCATGGCTGCTTGCCGAGCTTCCGCAGACTCTTTGTAACCTGACGTTTTACCCACGCGAACAGCTTGGGGCGTCCAATCGCGACAATAGAGGTGAGAAACTCGGTTTCCATGATCACGCTGCGTGAACTCGGCGCATCGCCGCCAACTTCGAATCGTCGTCAATGTGAGTGTATTTTCGCGAGACGAGTTCGCTTTCATGCCCGATTATATCTCGCACAATCGCCTCCGGGACTCCGGCCTTCTTCAGATGCGAAGTCGCATTGTGGCGTAGCGAGTGGAAGCTGAGCGGGTTTGTCTTGCGACCGCGACCATGACCAAGGCCCGTATTCTTTTTGGAGCGCGGGTGGACAAGTCCGGCGCTCACGAGAAAGTGGTAGAACTGGTTGGAGAGCACCCGCGATTCCCCGTCAACGTCACGCCGGGCTTTGGATGCAATCGGAAACACCGGGGCATTGCCAGTTCCCGAGGGTAGAGCTTGCAGACGCTGAAGCAGCGCATCCGTCAGGGGCACTCGCATGTCGCGCTGAGTCTTCTGGGAAAAGAACGTCCAAAACCGCGCCTGTAGATCGAATTGACCGAAGGTAGCAGAGGCGATGTCGCCCAGCCTTTGCCCTGTGTGCTCACCCATCATCACGAGCAACGGCCATTCTCCAGTGAGGACCGCCTTCAAGCGGCGCAACTCATCGTCGGAAAAGGGACGCTTTTCCTCGCCAGGCACACGGGTGACTTTCGCCAGCTTGATCTGGCACGCCGGATTGTCGAGGCGCAGACCGTTCACGACCGCGGCCCGCATTAGGGCCCGCAAAACCTTCACGTAATAGTTCGCCGTTCCGACGCGGACACGGTCTGCAACCTCTTCCCGCATCTGGAGCACGTGATCCTTGCAGATACGGTCGATCTCGAAATCCGCGACAGGGCCTAGGATCTGGAGGATATCTCTGACGATTTGTGCGTAGCGTTTGTAGGTGCCAGGCACAACTTCCAGTCGCTTCTCGTTGAGCCAGTTCTGGCAGTGCGCTCGGAACGTGACGCTGAATGTGCCATCGTTGTCGAGCTGTTCATTGACTTGTTCCAGCGTCTTACGAAGTTGCGCTGTGGTCCGCTTTTTCACGTAGCTGGCTTCCAGTTCATCAGCGATCCTTTGGGCAAGCTTCCGGTCCGTAGTTTTTGTCGAGCATTGCCGCTGGACGCCGAGAGCGTCCAAGAAGCACGCGTAGTAATACTGGCTCTTTTTTCCTTTGTGGCGAATGGATGCCATGGCGCGATCGGGTTGCTGGTTAACGGAACGCGCCGGTTTCGGATGCGAACGAAAGCGCATCCGTGTAGACTGCTACCGAGGTAGCATCATTATGGTGAGAGTTGGCCTGGTGATTCATGGAGGGATTGGTTGAATCCCCTCCGGGAGCGGAAACGCCCCCAGAGGGCGTCCGCTTCAGCCGTAATCAGATGAACCAGGCTGCTGCTACAGGTGCCATTGCGTCTGTGACGCTTCCAGCGGCAAACCTTTCGGTCAGGCAAGTCTCACGGCTTGCCATCCTTTGACAGAGATACAATACGGCACTTTCCGTGATCGGCACAGAACTTTTTTCGTTTGAATGCCGAGGGGGGACGGATTTCGCCGTTTAGGGACGGGTGACCGGGTGACAATCCAGGTGACAATAACGCGGACCAACAGCGATGTCGCCCAGCTCCCTTTCTCCTCTGACGGCGCTCGTTACGTAGGGCCACGCAGGAAACCGGGGTTCGAATCCCCGTGGGGACGCCACGACTCCAAATAGGGCGCGGCTTCCGGCATGATGTCTTTCAACGGATCTGACCGGGTCCGGTACGTCCGTGGCCCCCGCTCTTGTTTGAGTTCCTCGGGCCCAGCGTTCGCCTTCAAATAGCGCGCGGCCGTGCCTCGATGCATGTTCGCCTCCATGGCCGCGTGACTGATCCGGGCCCCACGACCCTGACCACCCGCCTCCCAGGTAGTCACAAGCCTCGGATCTCCGCGCGGCTGAGACAGATTGGGCCGATGGTGACATGGATTGACCTGGATGAAACGCTGATCGCGGCGGCGCACAACCCGCGGCCCGGCTGGACTCGAATAGGCGCCGAAACGTGGGCGATTCTCCGACCGGACGCCCGCGAATGCCTCGCCGCACTGCGCGCGTTGGGACATGTGCGACTCCTCACCTCGGCTCCGCTCAGCTATGCAGGCGAGGCTTCGACGCAGTTCGGGCTCGGCTTCCTGAGGGAGGATATATTCGCGCAGGAGCTGTGGTCGTCGTTCCTTCGCGACCAGCCGAGCCTGGGCCGCGCGAGCGACGTTCTCGTCGAGGACAACCGGGCGCTCGCACTCAACGCCAAATGCAGGTTCACCGGAATACCTCTGAGCCGTGCGGTCGTCGTCCCGGCATTCACGGGTGAGCCGGATGTCGTGCTTTCGGGCGTGCCCGCGCGGGTAGAGCAGTTGCTGATGTCCTGACGGTTCCCGTGGATGGGTGGGGCTCGGGTCAGATCGCGCTACTCGTCGCCCGCGCGCCGGTGGTCGGCCGAGGAACTTGGCGACGTGACGGAAAGCCTGGAGCGGGAGCGCGCGGGATTTGAGCGGTCGTTCGAGGTTCGTAGTGGAATACTGCAAGGGTGCTGTCACGCACCGTGGGGGAAAGGACGCGCTCCTTCGGCTTGCGCGCGGACTTGTCCCCTTCGTTCGGCAACGAACGCGCGCGACGGTCGTCTGATCGCGACGAAGTCGTTCGGCGCACCTATTCGCTCTCGCGCCGCCGCCGACGCGGGGGCTAGCTGGGAGGCGCACCGGCTGGACCGGTCACAATCACATCATCAGTCGATGTCAATTTGCACGGAGGAGCAATGCGATTCGGCATCCGGTCAATTCGTCATCACTTTGGAGCCCCACTACTAGAACACGAAGGGCACTAGAGCCTTCGTCCGCTTTCTGTATTCAGGGTAAAGTGTCGGAAATTGCTTCAACATAAACCTCTCTTCGATTTTGAGCTTCACCAGCAGCATGAATGCGGCGAGGGCGAAAATATAAACGTCCCGAATTCGAGCGTCAGCAACGTTCGTGCCCAAGATCCCGAGCAGTATCCCCGTGTAAATGGGATGGCGCACCCAACAGTAGGGACCCGATTGAATTAGTTCGTGGCCCTCCTTGATCATTGGGTTAGCACTCCAGTTGGTCCCTAGAATTCGGCGGGCCCAGATCGACAAAAAAACGCCTGAGGCCGTCAGAGCCAGCCCAAATAGGGAACGAGCAGCACTCGGTTCCAGCAGTCGACGGTTGAAGTACTCGGGATCGTATCGTATTGCCCAATATACTGTAAACGCGAGGACGAGTGCGAGAATCCGCCAGAGTGGGTTGAGCTGTTCCGTTGTGCGTTTGTTTCCCCACGCCGATGCTGTCCAATATGTAATCCAGACCAGCCAGAGGGCCACAAAGGTAAACTCAATTAGACGCATCGCGGCTATAGCGAACGAATGTTCGTAACTTTCGCCAGCCGGAACAGGTGCAGGAGTTCAACTTTGCTCCCATCATCGTTTTGGGGCCAAGCGCGCCGACACGGTGTTTCGAAGACACGTATCGGCAGACCGCGGGCTGCGAAGTGCCTGACACTACGTGTGTGTACAAAATGCGGAAACGCGCAGCCTCAAACGTACAGCGACCCCCAGCGTCAGTCATCGCTCCCGGCCCTGCTTGTCAGCGGCGAGTAGGAAGTCATCGTATTCTGGCGGGTAAGAATCCGTCTTTTCTTCGGTCGCTTTTCTTCCGGTAACGAACCGTAGAAGTCTTCTTCCGTGGGTGGTTTTTCTTCCCCCGGTAAGCGAAAGCTGAGTACGAGTGCTGAAGGCGTGGTCGGGAGCGCCAAAGCTGGCGAAGCTGTGAGGCGATGCATCCAAAGGGGTCGTGCAAGTGCCAGCACTGCGGAGAGTTGTTCCCGGTCGACGCGCGCAATCGCGGGCGGCAGCGGTATTGCCGCAAGACACCGTGCCGCAAGGCGAGCAAGGTTGACAGCCAGAGTCGATGGCTGAAGCAGCCCGGCAACGCGGATTACTTCCGCGGGTCGGACAACGCGGCTCGGGTACGGGCGTGGCAGGCGGCGCACCCAGGCTATTGGAAAAAGCGCCAGCGGAAGGTGCGCGTTGTCTTACAAGAGACCTCAAAGGTGCAAGTGCCAGCGGATCAGGGGAGTGCAAACCAAGACGACGCGCCTGTCTTACAAGATGTCTTGGGGTCGCAATCGCCGGTGGTGGTGGGGCTTATCGCCCATCTCGCCGGAAGTGTCTTACAAGAGGACATCGCCGAGATGACCCGCCGGCTGCACTCCCGGGGGCGGGCCGTATTGGGCACCGACGTGCCGCGGCCCGCCTATGGAAAAACACTTAATCGCAACAGATCGGGTGCGGCGCGTGCCGCGCCAGTTTAGCTGGGTGGACCACCGCCTCATCCGCGGAAACTACCTGATGAAGGCCTCGGCGCCGGCGTGGGCGCTGTACCTGGTGCTGGTCACCGTCGGGGACGAACACGGGGTGAGCTACTATGCGGATCGAACGCTCGCACGGCTATTGTCGCTGCACGAGGAGTCGGTCGCCGAGGCCCGGCGGCAGCTCGTCGCCATCGGCGTGATCGCGTACGAGCCGCCGCTGTATCAGGTGCTCGGATTGGAGGTGGCGTCGTGATCGGCTACGAACGTTACTGCCAGATCAAGGCCGCCGCGGGGGCCGGAAAAAACGCGACGCAGATCGCCACGGAGCTGGGCCTGCACCGGCAGACGGTGAGTGCCTGGCTGGAGCGCGAGCGTTACGAGCGCAGTCGCGGCGCGCAACGGCCACGCCGCTCCAAGCTCGATGCGTACCGTGCGGCGATCGTACGCTTCGTGGAAGCGTATCCGCTTTCGGCCATGCAGGTGTGGCACAAGCTGAAGGAGCAGGGCTACGATGGTGGCTACTCGATCGTGAAGGACTACGTGCGGCGGATCCGACCGAACCGGACGGAGGCGTTCCTGACCTTGAAGTTTGCCCCAGGCCAGTGTGCGCAGGTCGACTGGGGCAGCTTCGGGGCGGTGGAAGTCGACGGCACGCGGCGAGCGCTCAGCTTCTTCGTGCTGGTGCTCGGTTACAGCCGGTGGCTCTACGTGGAGTTTACGCTCGGCCAAAGCCAGGAATGGTTCCTCGGGTGCCACCAGCGGGCGTTCGAGCAGCTCGGCGGCGTGCCGCAGGAGGTGATGGTCGACAACTGCAAGACCGCGGTGCTCTCGCATGTCGCCGGAGCAGAGCCGGTCTACAATGCGCAGTACCTCGATTTTGCCCGCCACTACGGGTTCCGGATCAAGGCCTGTGGTCCGGGCCATCCCCAGTCGAAGGGGATCGTCGAGAACGCCGTTTCGTACGTGAAGAAGAGCTTCCTCGGCGGCCGACAGCTCACGCGCTTCGAGGAACTGAACCCGGCGGTGAAGCTGTGGCTGGAGACAATCGCCAACGTGCGCGAGCACGGTGAAACGAAGACCCGGCCGCTCGACCGGCTGGCCGGGGAGCGCCCGCAACTGCTCGCACTCAATCCCCGGCCGTACGCCGCGGTGCAAACGCGCCCGGTGCGCGCGTCGCGGCGCTGCCGGGTCACGATCGACACCAACCGGTACTCGGTGCCGGCGAGGTACGCCGGGGCGCTGCTGACCGCGCAGTTGTCGAGCGAGCGGGTGTGGTTGTACGCCGACACGACGCTCGTGGCCGAACACGTCCGCCGGTTCGGCCGCCGCCTCGACCTGGAAAACCCCGATCACGTGCGCGAACTCGAAGCGCAGAAGAAAACCGGCGCCCGCCAGCGGCTCCTGTTGCGCTTCCTCGAACTGACCCCGGCCGCCGGGCCGTATCACCGGGCCCTGGCGGAACGCCGGATGAACGCCGGCCACCACCTCAGCCGCATCGTCGAACTGCTTCCCGCCTATGGCGCCGGGGCAGTCGGCGCCGCGATCGAAAGCGCGCACGAACTGGGCGCCTACTCGAGCGATTACATCGTCAACCTGCTCGAACAGCGGGCCCGCCGGCTGCCGGAACCCGGCCCCCTGCACCTGCCCCGCGCTCCCGAAGCACTCGAACTGGAACTGCCCGCCCCCGACCTCACGCCCTACACCCATGAGCAACGCCACGACCTTTGAAGCCCAGCTTCGGTATCTGAAGCTCGCGCACACCAGCCGCCACCACGAGGAGATCACGGCGGAAGCCGCGAAGCAGCGCTGGTCCCACGCCCAGTTCCTGCGCCGCATCATCGAAGCGGAGGCGCAGGACCGCCAGCAGCACGCCCTGCAGCGCCGGATCAAGGCCGCCCGTTTTCCCGTGCAGAAAACCTTGGACCAGTTCCACTGGGACTGGCCCAAGCAGATCAACGAGGCCCAGGTGCGCCACCTGTTCGAACTGCGTTTCGTCGAGGAACACACCAATGCCGTCTTCTGCGGCGGCGTCGGCCTGGGGAAAACACACCTGGCCACGGCCCTCGGCTACGCGGCCTGCCAGGCCGGACACCCCGTCCTCTTCACCACCGCCGTTGACGCCATCAACACTCTGCTGGCCGCGCAAGCGCTGCACCGTTTGAACTCCGAACTGAAGAAGTACGTGGCGCCATCACTCCTGGTCCTGGACGAGGTCGGCTACCTGCCCCTCGACAAGGCCGGAGCGGACCTGCTCTTCCAGATCGTCAGCCAGCGCTACGAGCGCGGCTCGATCATTGTCACCACCAACAAAGCCTACAAACACTGGCCGACGATCTTCAACAACGACGCCGGCATCACCTCCGCCATCCTCGACCGCCTGCTCCACCGCGCCCAGACCGTCGTCGTCGAGGGCAAATCCTACCGCATGAAGGACCGCCTCACCGAAGAAAACCCCACCTGATCGACCCCAAACCGCCGGTGGCGAACACCGCCATCGGCGCCGCTTCGCCCGGGTGTCGACTTTTTATCCGCCACATTACGTCGACGTTCGCACCGCCGCTCACACCCTGCTCCACGGCAATTGCGACCGGGGATTTTTCTGACAGCCACGCGGCCATCGAGGCCACCAGATTGTCGGGCGGCCGGCTCGAGCCACAGCCTCTGAGGGTTTCCAAGGTTAGCGCGAACTCCGCGAGTCGCGTGAGAAAGGCGATGCGAAGAACGGCGATTGACCGACCATTGGGCAAAGCACAGCTTACGGCAGATGTTACTGCCTTGGCAGTAGTTTCATTCGACAAGGCGCGCCTGGAGTTACGAAGATTGCCAAAGGGTATTAGTGTAACCGCTTAAGCGGTAATTTATGTTAACAATCGGAGTTTTCGCCTTGAAAGGAGTCGATTTCTTAAGTTATTACTGCTAAAGCAGCAATGATCACCCTGGCGTATCTGATCCAAAGCCACCGGCAAAAGGCCGGTCTGACCCAAGCCGAACTGGCGAAGTTCGCCGGTGTGGGGAAGACGGTGGTTTGGGACCTGGAGCATGGGAAGGAGTCGGTCCAGTGGGACACGCTCCAGAAGATCTTCCGCGTGCTGAACATCGCCGTCGAATGGCGGAGCCCGCTCCTCGCGCGAGCAGCAGCGGCAGTGTCGCCATCATCATCGGCAGCATCAGCGTCATCCTCACCCTCCTCTTCGTCATCACCGTCCCCATCCCTGCTGCCGTTGTCGTCTTCCCGCTCACCGCGACGGAAGCGTTCTTCATGAAGCTCGCGCACATTTACCAACAAAGTCAGCTCGCCGGCGTACTGGAGGCGCGAGATGACGGATCGTTTCGCTTCACGTACGACCCCACGTTCCACGGTGAGCCTGTCTCGCTCACCATGCCGACCAGCCAACGGACTTGGGAATTTTCGAGTTTCCCGGCGCCGTTCGAGGGATTGTTGCCCGAGGGCGTCAATCTCGACGCGCTGCTTCGGCTCCGCAAGCTCGATCGCCACGATTTGTTCGGCCAACTGCTCGCGGTGGGCAACGACGTTGTCGGCTCACTACGCATCGAGGCCGCCTCATGAGGTGCCTGATCACGAACGAGCCTTGGGACGGTCCCGGGCCTTATTCGCCAGCGGGCCTGCGCCTGCTTGATCGCCGGCTGCGATCGTTGGCGCCTCTGCCTTACACCAAGGAGCAACTGTCGGAGGAAGCGGCTGCGCGCGCGGTGAAGATGTCCATCCAGGGGATGCAGCCGAAAGTCAGCACGGTGCTACGCGTGACCGAAGGGCGTATGGAGATTGTGGACAACGGTGGGCGGTATATCGTGAAACCGCCGCACCTCGTCGACGCGGAACTCCCGGAAAACGAGGCGCTCACCATGTCGCTTGCCGCCACCGTGGGCATTGAAGTTCCCGTGCACGGACTGCTGCAGAACGGCGACCACACGCATTCGTATTTTGTCCGCCGCTTTGACCGATCCGGCTGGAGCAAGCAGCCAGTGGAGGATTTTGCTCAGCTGAGCGGCGCGAGCCGCGACACGAAATACGATTCCAGCACGGAACGAATCATCGAAATCATCGACCGCTTTTGCACGTTTCCGGTGCTGGAACGGCTGAAATTTTTAAACCGGCTGCTATGCGCTTACCTGACCGGTAACGAGGACATGCACCTCAAGAATTGGTCCCTCATCACTCGGGACGACAAGGTGGAACTGTCGCCGGCTTACGATCTGTTGAATTCCACGATCCCAAATCCTCGCAACCGGGAGGAGCTCGCGCTGCCGCTGCATGGCAAAAAATCCAATCTCCGCGCGAATGATTTCTGGCGCTACCTCGCCGGTGAACGGCTCGGCCTCACCCCCGCGCTGATTGACCAGACTCGAGCCCGCTTTGCCGCAGCATGCACGAATTGGCCGTCCCGGATCGAAGCCAGCTTTCTTTCCGCAGAAATGAGGACCCGCTATCTCACATTGCTGACCGAAAGGCGCAGTCGCCTCGGAGTGTGAGCGGCAAAACAAAACCGGCGATGGCTGCGTCAAGACCGCTGGCGGCGATCTACCAAGCGCAGGTTTGGCTGGTCGATGCGTCGCGAAACATGCTCCAATTTCCCCATGTCGGTGCGATCATCGTGAGCAGCTTGACTTCGCCCGGAGAGGCGAGCGACAAAAACGCCTGTTGAAGACGATAAAACACCGTTTAGCCGGGGCCTTGGAGGGAACGGTGGTGCTCTTCTTTATTCAGATCTTTTCGACGCTTGGCTTTGCCGTCCTCTACTCGACGCTGGTCCTTTATGCGACGAATCACCTGCAGCTATCCGCGAAAGCGGCCACGACGCTGATGGGCGTGTTTGGCGCTTTCAACTACGGCCTCCACCTCTTCGGCGGCTATCTGGGCGGGCGCTTCCTCTCGAACCGGAATCTCTTCGTCGGCGGCATGGCGGCGCAGGTCGTCGGGTGCGGGTGCATTGCGACCGGATCGCTCGCGATGTTCTACGTCGGTCTCGCTTTCTTCCTTACCGGTAGCGGGCTAAACGTCACCTGCATCAACATGATGCTGACACAGCGCTTTACCCCAGAGGATCCGCGCCGCGAAGGGGCCTTCCTTTGGAACTACGCCGGCATGAACGTCGGGTTCGTCGTCGGGTTTACCGTCGCCGGCTACTTCCAAGGGACCGGGAGCTATGCGAGTCTTTTCGTCTTCGCGACGCTCGGCAACTTTGCCGCCATCGTCCTCGCAGTGCTGTCGTGGAAGACGCTCGTCGACCGCAACACCCCGCTGATCGAGGCGACGGCGAAGCAATTCCGCGTGCGCCTGCTCGCCGGCATGGGCATTCTCCTCGGCCTCATCCCCATCGTGTGGTTGATGCTCCAGAGCCCCGACATGACTGAGATGCTGATTAAGGGGATCTGCGCCGCAGTCGTGCTGACGCTGATCTACCTCACGATGAGCCACGCGGATCGCCGCGAGAAGCGGAACATGACGGCCTACCTGATTCTGACGCTCGGCTCGCTGGCCTTTTGGTCACTGTATCAAATGGCACCCAGCGGCCTGATGCTGTTCGCGGTCCACAACGTCAATCTGATGATCGGCAAGGTGGAGATTCAGCCGCAGTGGATTCAGAACATCAATTCCGTCTGCATTGTACTCGGCGGGCCGCTGCTGGCGTCGGTCTTCACGCGGATGCGCGCAGGGGGATGGAAGGTGGATTTGCCGCAGCAATTTGCGACTGCGCTGCTCTTGATGGCGCTGGGTTTTCTTATTCTTCCACTAGGCATCAGGCTGGCTGGTGTTGACGGCCTGAGTGCGTTCGGGTGGCTGTTCACGAGCTATGTGCTGCAGAGCGTAGGTGAGTTGCTCATCTCCCCCATCGGGTACGCGATGATCGGCAAGCTCGCGCCAAAGCAGTATCAGGGAGTGATGATGGGGAGCTGGATGCTCATGACGGGCCTCGCGTCGCTCTTCGCAGGTGACTTCTCGGGCATGATCCCCGAACCGAAGGGCACCACGGCGGCCGCGACCAACCCCGAGTATGCGAAGCTCTTCGGCGCGCTCGGCGTGGGCAGCCTCGTGGTCGGCGTCGCGCTCGTTCTGCTCATTCCATTCCTGCGCAGGCTGATCACCGACAAGGCGGAGTTACCGGCCGAGGAAATGGCGGCCTCCGTCGTTCCCGGAATCTAAAACGTGCCTTGCTTTTGCACCGGCGCGACGCAGCGCTCGCTCACCCTTGCCTGCAACCGGATCGGGCAGGCTGACCACGCGAACGCCGCCCAGCCCGGCGAGGCGAGCGTATCCGCCAGGCGCCAATCCAGAGCCAGCTGCTGAGAGGAATGCTGTCGCCGGGCCGGTCGCTACCACGCCCAAACTGCGGCGCAAGCTCCGCAGGAATAACGCGTAGGCGGGGTCGAGCAGCAGCGGATCACAGCCAAGGTCGTGTCTTTGGCTTGCGCGACGAGTTCGAGCTCCGCTCGCCGCCGCCGACCTTCCGATTCTGAAGTGAGACCAGACGTTGGACGGCCGCACGAGCCGCCGGCGGCGGCGGCAGGAGAAAAATGGCCCGGGAACTTGACTCATCCGAAATAGTTCACATGAACTATACGGCATGAGCAAGGAAACGACCCGGGAGTACGGTGTGTGGGAGCTGGCGGTGCTCGCGTTGCTGCGCGAGCATCCGATGCACCCATACGAGATCCAGCGGCTGCTGAAGGAGCGGCGAAAGGACGACGTGCTCGTCTTGAAGCGCGGGTCGCTCTACCACGCCATCCGCCGGCTCGCCGCCGCCGGGCTGATCGTCGCCGGCGAAACCTCCCGCGCCGGGCTGCGGCCGGAACGAACGTGCTACTCCCTCGCGCCCGCCGGCGAGGCCGCGCTCGCCGCCTGGCTCCGGCAACTGGTGTCGGTTCCGCGCGCCGAGCCATCGAGTTTCATGGGCGCGATGAGCTTCCTCATTCACCTCGAACCGGAGGAGGCGATCGGCGCGCTGCAGCAGCGGCTCGAGGCCCTGCAGGCGGAGATGGTGGCATTTGATCAGCGGATCGAGTCCGCGCAGCGGAGGATCGGTCGGATAAACCTGATCGAATCCGAGTACGCCCGCGCCATGCGTGCGGCGGAGGCGAAATGGGTGCGTGATCTCCTCGCCGACCTGCGTGCCGGCAAGCTAACCTGGGATCTCAAGGCGATTCTCCGCTACCTCCGCGCCGCGCACAGCGACCGCGCCAAGAACCGGACCGCGCGGCCGAAGCGGGCCTGAACCGTGGCGAGCGACGTTCGGATCCCGGTGTAAAGCTGCGCCAACACGGACTCGGCCCAACGCGCGCCACCTTCGAAATCGAGAATCACGCCAGCCTCACACTTTCCGTCATGTCCTCCACCGCCTCCCAAATCGAGCCTCCGTTGCCCGCTCCCGATCGTACACTGGAGGGTTCCCCCTTTGGCATCGCGTGGTTTTTCCTCTACGGACACGCGGGCGTTCCTGCCGCCAGGTACCTGCCAGCACTGCGCGGGCTCGGCGCGGATTTCACCAAGGTCTACCTTTTCTGGCAGCAGATCGAACCGGAGAAGGGCCGCTTCGACTGGACCGCGGTCGACGCGTTCGTCGATCAGCTGCAGTCGCCCGAGGAGGGGCTGATCTCGCTCTTCACGGCCTCGCAGTGGGCCACAGCGCAGGCGTCCGCGATGCTCCCGCCGTCGCCGGCGAAAGACCTCGACGATTATTACCGGTTCGTCTTCGAGACGGTGAAGCATTGCCGCGGCCGGGTTCGCTACTGGCAGAACGACGCGGAGCCGAACAATCCGGTGTTCTGGGCCGGCGACCGGGAGCAGTTCGTCGCGCACCTCCAGGTTTTTCATCGCGCGGTGAAGGCCGCCGATCCTGCGGCGCTCGTGGTGGTCGGCGGCTACGACGGGATGTTCATTCCTCCGGGGATGACGCCGCTGTCGGGACAGCGCACCACGCCCTTCCCGCAGCAGGAGGAGGGTCTGAAGTTCTTCGACCACGTGCTGCAGGCGGGCGGGCGATTTTTCGACGTGTTCGATCTGCGACTGTACGGCGACCCCTACACCATCACGGCGCGCGTGGAGCACATGCGCGGTCGAATGCGGGCGTTCGGCTGCAACCAGCCGATGATCTGCACGGAGTACGGCGGCCCCAGCCTCTTCGAGTTTCCGGAGAACCGCGGATATCGTTCGCTCGTGACCCGATGGTCGCAGGCCGCCGCGGACCGGGAACAGCCGGGGAATCCGGCCGGTGCCACCGAGGTTGGGAAGGCCATCGCGGCGCTCTACGCCCAAATGCCGGCGCTCCCGCCGCAGACCCAGATGTTCATGCAGGGCTGCCCGCCGGAGTTCGAGGCCAGGCACCAGCGCATTCAGGCACGGGGCATCGTCATGCGGAACCTGTTCGCCCTCTCCGCCGGGGTGGAACGGCTGCTTTACTGGGACCTGCTTTCGGCGCCCGGCAAACGCGACGACCTGATGACGCTGATGTACGGCAAGATCGGCCTGCTCGGGATCGAGGACGGCGAGTTGAAGAAACGAACGCTTTCGGCGGAGGCCTACGCGCGGATGGCGCGGCTGCTTGCCGGGGTGCGGCGCGTCCGCCGGATTCCGGTGCCCGCGCATCCCTCGGTGTGCCTGTTCGAGGTCGATCGCGGGCCGATGGGTACTGTTTACGTCGTGTGGGAGCGTCGTGACCTGTTTTCCGGTGAGGACGCTCCGCCGGTGACCTGTGCCTGGCCCGCGGACTCGGCGTCGCCGTGCGCCCTCGACGCGCTGGGCAATGAAGTGCCGGTCTGCGGGTCCGCGGGCCGGATCGAGCTGCCTGTATCCGCAACGCCGATCTACGTGCTGCCGAAATCTTCTCCCAGCTGCCGGGCGCCCGTCGCGGGCCGCACGGACACGGCCGCCGAGGTGACCGGCGCGTCCGCAACCCTCGCTGCTTTTCGCCGCTCATGAAAACCCTCGCCGAATCTTCCGTCCCTTCCGAACCCGGCCCGTCGAACAGGGCGCTGCTCAGACCTTACTTGTTCGATGTCGTCGGCCCGTTTGTCGCGTACGCCGTCGCCCATTTCTTTGGAGCGGCTGGGGTCTGGGCGATGACGGCGGCCGGCCTGGTCGCCGCCTCGAGCACGGCGATCAATACGATCCGCCGGAAACGAATCGATGCGCTGGGCGTGCTGGTGATCGTCGAGATCCTGGCGTCGGTCTCCGTGATGGTGCTGGTGCGCGACCCGCGGCTGCTGCTGGTGCGACCGTCCCTCTACACCGGGATTGCCGCCGTGTATCTCGGGTTTTCCGCGTTCGTCGGGCGTCCGCTGAGCTACAGCGGATCGCGGGTGATGGTGGCCCGCCGGGGACCGGCGCGGCTGGCGGCGTTCGAGCGGACGTGGGAGCATTCGACGGAGTTTCGGCGGACGCACCGCGTCGTGACGTTCGCGCTGAGCGTCTGCCTGGCGGTCGATGCGACGCTGCGGGTGGTCATCGTCTATCACTTCCCGCTGGACCGGGCGGCGTGGATTTCGAATGTGCCGCACCTCACCGCGATCGCGCTGATGATGGCACTGAGCGCGGCCGCCGGGCGCCGTTTCCGCCGGATGGTCGAGCAGGAGATGCAGTCCGAAACGCCGGGCGGCGCGACCCCGCCCAAGTAGAACCCGCAGCGGTCCGGCGGGTCGGTCCTGCGGACACACTTTGATCGCGACCTTTCGCGAGAAACATTTCAGAACCGGATTCCCACCATGACCTTTTCCGAAATCGCCTCCGCCCTGCCGACCCAGGCTGTCACGACGATCAACCTCCCATTTCCCCGCGTCGCGTCCGGCAAGGTGCGCGAGATCTTCGACCTCGGCGACGCGCTGCTCCTCGTTGCGACCGACCGGCTGTCCGCGTTCGACGTCATCCTGCCCGATGGCATTCCGGGCAAAGGGGCGATTCTCACCCAGATGAGCCTGTGGTGGTTCGAGCAGACGGCGCACCTCATCTCGAACCACCTGCTGCCCGACCAGCCCGGGCTGCTCGCGAACAAATACCAGCTCACGCGCGACCTGCAGCTCCGGAGCATGGCGGTGCGCAAGCTCACCCCGCTGACGATCGAATGCGTCGTCCGCGGGTACCTCGTGGGCAGCGGCTGGAGTTCCTACCAGAGAAACGGCGAGGTCTGCGGCATCCGACTGCCCGCCGGCCTGCGCCAGGCGGACCGGTTGCCGGAGCCGATCTTCACTCCGACGACGAAGGCGCCGAAGGGCCAGCACGACGAGCCGATCAACGACGCCGAGGGCGCGGCCCGGATCGGCGGGGCGCGGTACGAGCAGGTGAAGGCCGCGAGCCTGGCGCTGTACCGGTTCGGACACGACCGGGCGAAGAAGGCCGGCATGATCCTCGCGGACACGAAGTTCGAGTTCGGCACGGACAGCGCCGGCAAGCTGTACCTGATCGACGAGGTGCTGACGCCGGACTCGTCGCGCTACTGGCCGGCCGAAAGCTATGCGCCGAACCAGTCGCCGCCGAGCTACGACAAGCAGTTCGTTCGCGACCACCTGCTGGCGATCAAATGGGAGCAGAAGCCCCCGGCGCCCCGGCTCCCCGCCGACGTGATCCGGCGCACGCAGGAAAAGTATCTCGCGGCGCTGAAGAACCTGCTCGGGTGAGAATGGCGCGGCGGCGCGACGCAATTCGCCCCCGGGTCGGCGCCCCCGGCGGGAGCGATGGAACGCGCGGGCGGAGGTTCTCCGCCTGCGCTGCCGCCATAAGCGGGCGGCAACCGCAGAACAAGATATGCCCGGTGTTTGCACTCGGAGCACGGGACGCCGGAAGCTATTCTGACGGCGGTTTCGCAACGCAGCCGGCATGGCCGGTGCGGCCGGTCGAGTCGACCGGCGGCGCTACGGCCGACGCGCTGGGTTGCAGCCACTGCTCCCATGAACGTCACCCCGTTCCGGATCGAGAAGCTGGAGCCGATGCGGATTGCCAGTGTTCGCGTGGTCAGCGAGTCCCCCGAGCGCGATGCCTGGCGGAAGTTGCGCGCCTGGGCCGCGCCCCGCGGACTGCTCGCCGATCCGTCACGCCACGTGGTTTTCGGATTCAACAATCCGCCGCCGGTGCCCGGCCGGCGCCGTTACGGTTACGAATTGTGGATCGCGATCGAACGCGACACGCCCATCGGCGAAGGCGAAATCGAGGTGAAGGATTTTCCCGGCGGCCTGTATGCCGTCGCCACCTGCCAGCTGTGCGGCGACCCGACCCGAAGCGTCCGTGACATCTGGCGCCGGCTGTGGGAATCCGTCCAGACCGGTCCATTTCGCTGGCGCGGCACGCACGAGCTCGAGCGGCCGCATGACCCCGCCGCCGCGACGGCGGAAATGGTGCTCGATCTTTATCTGCCGATCGAGCCGCGCGAGGAGTCGATAACGTGATGCGATGAGGACTCGTCCCGCCGGTTTCCCGAAGCGGCGCCGGCACGCTGCCGAAACCGGCGGCCGGAAAGGCGGTCGTGGCTGACGCGCCGATCGTGGCGGGTCCGTCCGCGCCAGCAGACGCGGCCGCGCCGGGCCGTTCGTTCGGCGGGCCGTGGATCGCCTTGACGGTGGCGCTGGCGCTGCACGTGACCGACGAGGCGGCGCATGATTTCCTCACCGTCTACAATCCGGTGGCGACGCAGATCCGGGAGCGTTTGCCGTTCCTGCCGCTGCCCACGTTCACGTTCCGGGTGTGGATCACGGGGCTGGCCGCCGGTATCCTTCTTCTGGCGATGCTCTCGCCGCTCGCGCTTCGCGGCAACCGCTGGCTCCGGCTGATGGCGCTGCCGTTTTCCGGGCTGATGTTTGCGAACGGGCTCGGCCACATCGGCGGCTCGCTTTACACGCACACGCTCATGGCCGGGGTGTGGTCGTCGCCGCTGCTCCTCGCCGCGTCGGCGTGGTTGTTCTTCGCGCCGCTTCCGCGCCGCGGGCCTCAGCCGGCCGCCTCGACCGGATAGGGCGGTTCCGTCTGGACGGTCCGCCCAGTGTCGAGGCGTTTCGAGAGGTCGATCGGATCACCGACGCCAACTGCGCCGCGTGGCACCTGGTAGGCCCAGACCTCGAAATGCGTGAGGGTCGCGCCGCCGTAGATCGTCGAGAACGCGCCGTCCACGGCGTCGCTCCCGCAGGCGACCTTGATGCGACCGATCCGCGGCACATGGAAGCGCGGGTCGGTCGTGAACCAGTGCCCTCCGAGGTAGACTTCGGCGTAAGCGTGGAAATCCATCGGCGTGCCCGGATCGGGATAGCCGATGTCCGGCAGGTGCGCGGTGGCGTACCGGGCCGGGACGTTGAAGATCCGGTTGAGGGCGATCGCCAGATGGGCGAAGTCGCGGCACACGCCGTGGCCGCGCTGCAGCAGGTCGTAGGCGGAAAGCTCGGAGGAGCCGGAGCCGAACCGGTATTCGATGTTGTCGTGCAGCCACTGGCTGATCGCATTCACGCGCGGCAGCCCGTGCTCGACCTGGCCGAATTTCGCCCAGGCAAAATTCGCCAGCTTGTCGGAATCGCAGTAACGGCTCGGCAGGGTGTAGCGCAGCAGCGTGGCCGGGAGATCGTGCGGCGCGAGCGCCGCAGGCGCGAGGGGCAGGTCCTCGTTGTCGGGCTGCGACGTGACGGCGACGATGGCGTCGTGCCGGACGAAGTTCGTGCCCGGTGCGAGTTGCAGCCGGCGCACGCGGTTGCCGTGGCTGTCGACGAACTGCTCGGAGGGGAGGCCCTGGCCCAGGCTCAGCGCCTGGAACACGATCGCGTGCCGGCGATCCGTGCGCGGCTCCAGATTGAGGAGCAGCGAGGCCGTACCCGTGACTTCGTAGCCGAGGCTACAGCCGACGCGCACCGTGAGATCGAACAGCGGTGGTGAATCCATGAGCGCTTGCGCGCCGCCACCGTTTCCACCCGCGCGCCATTCGCAAGGCGTTGCGAGCGTTTGCCCGGCGGCCGGGCCGGCCGGGCGGGCGCAACGGCACTGCGGCCGTCGCACCCGGAAGAACCGCGCTCAGCGCGCCTTCTTTTCCCGCTTGGCCAGCCGTTTTTGCTGGGCCGACTTCAGCGGCGTCTTCTTGGTCTGTTTCTTGGCGTTTCTGGTTTTGGCCATAGGGTTCCTTTCACTGACGTGTTGGCGGGACCGGACGGCAGGCCCGGTTTGCCGCACGCTGGCCGGAGATTTCATGTCGCGCCGCGGGCCGCGTTCATGCCTCCGACTTGAACGTGCCAAAACGATGTGCCGGTGAAGCGCGGGGGTCGAATTGTTTCGCAGCGTTGGCGGACAAATCGCTTGCGCCCGCGAGCTGGCTGGTCGCCGTGAAAACTGCGCCCGAGGGTTCGCGATCGAGCCGCATCCGCGTATCCTGCGGCCAGCCCAACCCCACCCGACGAACATGGAAAACCACGACCAACATCTCTCTCAGGCCCGGGCACTGCGCGCGGAGCTCATGGCCGCACCCGATGTCTGGCTGCCGCGTCGCCAGGTGATCATGGACTGGCTGAATGCTTTTCTGATGCGGGCCGAACGCCCGGAATACGACCTGGGTCCGACCGAGGCCGCCGATCTCGCGGCGCTCAGTCAGTTCCTGCGAAAGCAGAAGGTGCCGGCACTGACTCCGTAAGCGTGGCAGCGGACGGGAGGCGCGCGGCCGGCGGTACCGGCGCTCGCGGACGCCGTCACTGCACACCCATCGCGGAGCAGCATTTGCGGAAATGGTGCCCGTAGATCGCGAGGGTGATCGCCAGCTGGAGCAGCGCAGGCCGGTGAAACAGGGTCCAGACCAGCAGCCGCCAGTATTGGAAACGTTCGCGCCCGACCACGCCGAGCCGGACGCTGGAAAGCCCGGCGGCGAGCAGGTGGCGCCAGTTGAGCGGCGCGGAAATTCGCGGCCGCTTGTATTCGCGCAGGAAGGTGCGGATGCGCTGGTAGTACGGTCCGGGCGAGTAGATCCGCCGCAGGATGTCGTGGTAACCCTCGAGCAGCCGGGCGCCCGACATCCGCGGCAGGAAATTCATCGTGCCGTCGACATTGTCGCCAGTGGTGTCCCCCGTCAGCCGGCCCTCGCGTTTCAGCCGGGCGTGCAGCCTCGTGTCGGGCAGGGCGTTCAGCAACCCGACCATCGCGGTGACAATCCCGCTCTTCTGGATGAAATCGATCTGGCGCTGGAAGATGTTGGGAGCATCGCTGTCGAATCCGACGATGAATCCGCCCTGCACCTGGAGTCCGGCGCGCTGGATCCGCTTCACGTCCGAGACGAGATCGCGCCCCTGGTTCTGGCGCTTGTTGCATTCGGCGAGGGCGGCGGCGTCGGGCGTTTCGATGCCGACGAACACTGTGTCGAATCCGGCCTCCGCCATCTGCTGCATCAGCTCGGGGTCGTCCGCGAGGTTGATCGAGGCCTCGGTGTAGAACGGCATGCCGCGGCGATGTTGCCGCTGCCATTCGATCAGCGCCGGCAGCAGCTCGGTCTTGAGCGCGCGCTTGTTGCCGATCAGGTTGTCGTCGACGAAGAACACCGGCCCGCGCCAGCCGGCGCCGAACAGGCCGTCGAGTTCGGTGATGACCTGGCCAGCGGTCTTGATGCGCGGCCGGTGTCCGAATTTCGCCGTGATGTCACAGAATTCGCAATCGAACGGGCAGCCGCGCGAGTACTGCACGCTCATCGAGCCGTAGCGCTGGAGGCGGATGAGGTCCCAGCGCGGCGCCGGAGACTGGTGGACGTCCGCATGGGCGGTCGTGCCATAGATGCGCTGCGCGCGGCCGTCCGCGAAATCCCGGAGAAACGGCGGCAGCGTCAGCTCCGCCTCGTTCAACACGAAGTGGTCGACCGCGGGGAACCGGGCGTGATCGCTCGTGAACAAGGGCCCGCCGGCGAGGATCGGTTTGCCCGCGGCGCGGCACCGGGCGATGAGCGTCTCGACGGAGGCCCGCTGGGCGATCATGGCGCTGATGCAAACCAGATCCGCCCAGTCCAGGTCGGCGCGGGTGAGCGATTGCACGTTCAAGTCGACGAGCCGCTGGCGCCACTTTCCCGGCAGCATCGCCGCGATGGTCAGCAGGCCCAGCGGCGGCAGCGAGGCCTTCTTGCCGATGAACTTCAATGCGTGCTTGAAGCTCCAGAACGTTTCAGGGAATTGTGGATACAGCAGCAGCACGTTCATGGTTTTGGCGGGGCCGGGGCGGGCGTGGCGAACCGACCGGACGCCACACTTCGGGCCCAAGGCGAGTCACACTAGCCGGCAAACAATGGAGCCGCGAACGGAAACACCGGGCGTTTCTTGTCCCGGCGCGTGCGATGCGCTTATGGCTCCGGAGACGGCCGTTTCCCCCGCGACGGCGGCCGGGCGGTCGGACGACCGCTCCCGAACGCCGCGATGGGGACCCGGAAATATCGGATTCCGAGTAACCGCAGGGCCGGCGCGAATCGCAGGCGCTGGCTGACCGGACTCGCTACACGGCGGCGGCCGCGGGCTTTTCCTTCAGCGGCACGAGCGCGGTGACCTGACGGATCAGCGTGTCCGCGGTGAAGGGCTTCACCAGGTAACCGCGACTGCCGAGCGCGACGGCGTGCTCGGCGGAGGTCTTTTGCCCCTCGGCGGTCAGCATCATCACCGGGATGTCCCGCAGCGCGGGGTCGGCCCGGAGTTTCTCGAGCATTTCGAGCCCGTCCATCACCGGCATGGTGATGTCGACGAGCATCAGGTCCGGCCGGGTCCTCGCCTGTTCGAGGCCCTCGACCCCGTTGCCCGCCTCGATGATTTCACAGTCGAAACGCTTGAACGCGTTGCGGACGATGATGCGGACCGTTTTCGAATCGTCGACGGAGAGGATTTTCAGGGACATGGCTTATTCGAGCTGGATGATGATGTCGGTGACGATGGCGCGTCCGCGGCACCGGAAATTGAAGATGTACCGGCGCCCGGACTTGAGCCCGTGGTCGACGTGGAAATCGGTGCCGCGAATGATCGAGGGCAGCGTCAGCTTGCAGCTGTAGCCGACGTCGCAGAGCGAGTTCTTGAATACACCGACGATCATGTTGGTGAGTTCGCCGGTGGAGTCGGCCAGCACCTCGTTCTCGAGGATTTCCTGTCGCGTCATGCCGAGCATCCGGGAGCTGGCGTCCATCGCCAGCTCGTCGTCGAAATGGATGTTGATCAGGCCGTTGATGTCGCCGATGAACCCGACGGAGGCGACGATGTGCACGCCGGCGATTTGCGCCGGCCGCGAATGGAGCGGGGGATTCGGCGTGCGGCCGAGCGACTCCACCGTCTCGCCGGACATCGTCTTGAAGACGTCGGTGACGCCTCTGACGATGGCTTGTTCGATGATGTTGTCGGTGACGTCGGCGAGCGGCGCAGGCATGATGGATCGCCATCAGGTCGGCGCATTTCCGTCGGGAAAGAGTAAAATGTGCGGGTTTCGGCCGCCAAAAGCGCGGCGCGGGCCTGCGAGTAGCTGGTCTGATCGCTCGCTCCGGTCGGTTCGGCGCACGGCTTCGGGGGGGCGGCAAAAGCAGCCCACGCGACGAGGGCGTCGCGTCCCCAGTGATGCCGATCAGGAGACCGACTGGGGGAACAGCTTCCTCGTCGTGTCGACCAGCGCGACCGCGACCGCGCGGACGGATTCCGCATTGCGCGCCGACAGCAGGACGCCAGCGGCATCGAACGCCTTGTCGGCATGCGGGAGGATGCACTGCACCGGCACGACGTTGGCGCCGAGGTGCATCAGGAGCTGGCGGACCATCGTCTGCGACCGCACTCCGCCGAACATGCCCGGCGACGCGGAAACGATCGCCGCCACCCGGCCGGTGAACGGGTTGTCGTCCGCCCGCGTGCACCAGTCGACCGTGTTTTTCAGCAGCGGAGTGAGCATTGAATTGTATTCCGGCGACGCGACCAGCAGCCCGGGGTGGTTCGTGATCAGATCGATCAGCCGGCGCGCATTTTCCGGCAATCCGTGTTCGTCCTCCAGATCGCCGTGGTAAAGTGGAAGCGCGTAATCATTCAGGTCGATCAGCGTGACGTCGCCGCCCGCGCCGCTGACCGCCTCGACGACCGTTGCCAGCAGCTTTCGGTTGAGCGAGTCGCGGCGCGCGCTGCCGGCGAACGCGAGGATGCGGGGGTGGCTGGGCATGGCGTAATGAACGGATCCGGCGCCCGCTGGCAAATCGCGGGGCATGGCGGCGTCGCGGTTCGAACCGGCGGCGACCGGAAACGTCGACGGGCGCATCTGTGCGAACGCCGCTGCCTTCCGTTAACGTCCGGCATTTCAGCGCCGCGGTTAAGTTTTCGCACCAACGGGCCGATTTCCGACCATGCTCAAATGGTCTGCCGAATTTGAAACGGGCGTCGCGTTCGTCGACGCCGATCACAAACGCCTGATTGCCGGACTGAACGACCTGGAGGCGGCACTATCGACCGGCGCCGGTTCGAAGCGGGTACCCCAGGTGCTCGCATTCCTGGCGGAATATGCCGCCGAACACTTCGCCCGGGAGGAGGCGTGCATGCTGCGCTACCAGTGCCCGATGGCGCAGGCGAACAAAGCGGCGCACCGGGAATTCGGAGCCATGGTCGCGGCGGCGCGGAGCCGGATCGAGAAATCCTCCTCCGCGGCGGCGCTGGTCGCAATCCAGGTGCACCGCGAACTCAGTGATTGGATCGTGACGCACATCCTGCGCATCGACACGTCGCTGAAGGCCTGCCGGCCGGCCGGCGAGACGGCGAACGCTGGGCGGTAGATCCGCTTTTGCTCTTTGGAGCGTCGGCGCGCCCGGCGGTCGAAACGACGGCGGGCGCGACGCGGAAAGCGGAGCAGGGAGAAGGGAGCAGGCCTGAGCCAGTGGGCTCGGCACGGTCTCTGCCCGAGCCGATCTCGTGACCATCGAAATCCAGCGCCCGGGATGACGCTCGACCGCCGCAGCGAGATCGATCAGCAATGAGCCGGAATTCCTGCTTCCGCCATGCGCGTATCCATCCTCCTGGCCCACCCGAATCCGCAGAGTTTCAGCCATGCCGTCGCCTCGGCCGCGAGCGATGAGCTCGGGCGTCTCGGGCACGAAGTGCTCTGGCACGACCTCTACGCGGAGAGCTTCGATCCGCTGCTCACCACCCCGGAACTCGGCCGTGATCCGGTGCTGCCTCCGCTGGTTGCCCGGCATTGCCGCGAACTGGTCGCGGTCGACGGGATCGTCATCGTGCACCCGAACTGGTGGGGACAGCCGCCGGCGATCCTGAAGGGCTGGATCGATCGCGTCGTCCGGCCCGAGGTGGCGTACAAGTTTGTCGCCGGCGATGGCGGCGAGGGCGTTCCTGTCGGGCTGCTGCGGATGAAGCGCGCGATCGTGTTGAACACCTCGAACACCGACGCGGCCCGCGAGGTGGCGGTCTTCGGCGATCCGCTGGAAGGGCTGTGGCGCGGCTGCGTCTTCGGGCTCTGCGGCGTGCCCGGCGTCGTCCGTGAAACCTTTTCGGTCGTGATCACGAGCACGGTGAAGCAGCGGGAAGCCTGGCTCGAGCGAACACGCGCGCTGATCCGGCAGAGTTTCCCGGTGACGGAGTAGGTGGCGCCGGCGGAAGTACCTGGTGGCAGGTGCGGAGGGGAAACCAGGACGGTCGTCCTCCCCGTCCGGGAAAGGGTCGGCGCCGGCAAGCGGCTCAATGGGCGGCTGCGGCGTGCTCCGGCTGGAAGAAATGGGTCAGGTAGCTCATCAGCGCCTCGGCCTGCAGGCCTTCGGAAGGCTTCTGCTCCACGATGCGCGTACTGACTCCGTGCCGCACCAGTTCGCCTGCCACGGCCAGGCCCACGGGCCCGGCGCCCACGACGAGAGCCTGCGTCGGCGGACATCCGGTATGCCGGCCAGATCGTCGCGCTGTTCGTGGCGGAGCACGGTGCGCTATGCTCCCCAGCCGGCGGCCACTTCGGCTCGAAGTTCGGACTGTCGCAGCACACCGCGCTCGTCGCGCTGGTGGCGCGCGAAGTCGGCCGGCCGGTGAATCGAAGCATTGCTGTGAGCGATGGCGGGCGGAGCGACGCCGGGCGATGCCGGGACTGCACGCCGTCAGGCATCGGCTGCGAGCAGGCGCGGGCCCGAACCGGCGCGCGTTCGTCAACCGCGGCTGCAGGCCCGCGGCGGACCCGGCAAATCAAGGCCGGGGGGCGGAGGCCGGGCGGTTGTGCCGGCTGGCGTGACCGGGGTGACCGGCTGCCGGCGGGAACGCCTGCTGCTGCCGTTTCTTTCGCCTGCGATGCCACCGTGCCACCAACCAGGCGATCACCGGGACCAGCACGCCGGTGAGCAGCCACTCGACGTGCTCGTTCACGAAGGCGAGCACCGATTCGGTCCACGAGACGTTCACGGTCACCGTTTCGTCGAACGTGCGCAGGGTTCGCGTCCGCTGCTGACCGTCGAGGGTGACGAGGGCGTTCACGGCGAGGTGGAGCGGCAGATGGCCAAAATCCCTGGGCCTGATCTCCCATTTCCACTCGGTCGATTCCGTGGCGCTGATCGGCTGCTCCTCCGGCGTGATCGGAGTGATGTCGAACGCGGCCCCGGTGAGGTGCGCCTGCATCGTCGGGGCGATCCGAAGCGCATGGCCCTCGACGACGTCGCCCTTGGCCTGAGCGCGAAGCTGCCGGGTCAGTTCCTCGAGACCGGCCGTCTGGGAGACCAGCAGATCGACCACCTTCGACTCGCCGCGGATCATCGACGGCGGCCGGCGGAAGGCCATGTTGCCCTGGGCAAGCCGGTCGAGGATCCCATCGACCGGGTATGACGCCGGCGGATTCGCGATCGGCGACGAACTCGGCGCCGCCGGGCCGGCCGACGGAGTTTCGGCCGCGCGGGAGTTGGACGATTGCTCCGGTGGCCGGACCTGCTTTCGGTGCGCCCCGGCGCCGAACTCGCCGACCAGGTCACCGCCGCCAAAATCCGGCCGGTGATCGCGGGAATTCGCGTTCCGAGGCGAACCCGTGAACGAGGCGGCCTCGAAGGAGCCAGGCGAGAGCCGCAGCTCCCGGTAGTTGAGCGCGACGACGACCAGTACCGCGACCGTCACGATCGTGACCAGCACAGGACGAATCTTCATGGTGCAGGCAGGGGCGGACGGCGCGACTGCAGCGGAACTGGAGCGCGAGGCCGAATGGGGGCGGTGGGTGGGAGCAGCCGACGACGGGGAGCGACGAACGCGGCGGGCGAACCGGGGGGCTCGGCCCGCACGGGTCGAGGACAGGGACGAGCGATCCGCGCGTCAATCGGCGGATGCCCCGGAAAACCGCCGATGAGCGACTCGGATTTCTCCCGATGTTGCGTGGGGCTTGTCCGGATCGGACTGCCCGCCGGCGAAACGCACGCGGCCAGCGGCCGGCTGCGGATGCACCGGGGAATCCGGCGGGACGGTTCGCGTGTGAGCCCAAATCACGCACGGTGCGCGAACACCTCCTCCCCCATGCGCCCTTCGCTCGTGATCTTTGCCCTGCTGAGTTCGACCCTTGCGCTGGCGCAGCCCGCACCCGAGGTGATTCACCTCTGGCCGAACGGCGCGCCTGGTTTCGAGAGCCGCAAGGACGAGCCGGAGCAGGCGAAGGATTGGTGGGTGCGCAACGTGAACAATCCGTCGCTGACGGTGTTTCTCCCGCCGAAGGGAAAGGCGAACGGCTGCGCGGTGGTCGTCGCGCCCGGCGGCGGATTTCGCGAACTGGTATTCAACTCCGAGGGACGCCAGGCGGCGCAATACCTGAACCAGCTCGGCGTGACGGCGTTCGCGCTGAAGTACCGCCTGCCGAAGGAGGAGGGCTCGCCGTACACGATGGAGAACGTCCGGCAGGATGCGCACCGCGCGCTGCGGCTGGTGCGCAGCCGCGCCGGAGAGTATCACATCGATCCGCACCGGATCGGGATGCTGGGCTTTTCCGCGGGCGGCGCCGTGGTCATGCTGGTCGCGTTCCAGCCGGGCGATGGCGATCCGAACGCCGCCGACCCGATCGACCGGGTGAACGGCCGCCCCGATTTCGAGATGATGGTGTACCCGGGCGGCCCGGCGCCGGCGTCCATTCCGGCGGATACAGGCCCGGCCCTCCTGGTCTGCGCCAACAACGACCAGTATGGCTGTGACCAGGTCACGATGGCGCTGGCCGAGGACTTTCGCGCCGCGCACGTGTCGGTGGAGTTGCACCTCATCGCCCAGGGAAAACATGCGTTCAACATGGGCGACCGCTCGCGGTACCTGGCGATCCGGTCGTGGCCGCAGCGCATGGCGGACTGGCTCACCGACCGCGGCTATCTCCATTCGCCGGCGGCACCGACCGGGGCGGCGGGGCGGTGAAGCCGCGCCGGCGCGACGCCGGTCGAGTGGCGGGCATTTCGCCATTGTCTCTCCCGGCCGGCGGGTGGTTGGGTGGACGCGGCACATGACCAGACCCACGGTTCGGCTCTGTCAGGCGGGCGACGAGACCGCCCTGTCACTCGTCGGGCAGGCCACGTTTCTCGAGGCCTTTGCGGGAATCATTCCCGGAGGGAACGTGGTGGGCCACTGTCTGCGGCAGCACGCCGTCGGGAAATACCGCGCGTGGCTGGCCGATCCGGAGACGAGGATCTGGATGGCGGAGATCGAGCCGGGCGCGGCGCCGGTCGGCTATCTGGTGCTGACCAAACCGGATCTGCCGGTGGCTGATGCCGGACCGGGTGATGCGGAGGTGAAGCGCGTCTACGTCCTGCACCGGTTTCAAGGTGCGGGCATCGGGGCGGCCTTGATGGCCGAGGCGCGCCGGCACGCCGTTGCGCACGGCAGGCGTCGCCTCCTGCTCGGCGTGTACTCGCGGAACGAAACCGCGATCCGGTTCTATCAGAAACTTGGTTACACGCGGGTGGGGGAACGTTCTTTCCAGGTTGGCGATGGCACCTACCATGACTTCATTCTCGGGCTGGCGCTCGATCCGCCGGCGGTCGCCCACTCCTCGGATCGCCTGCCGATCCCGTCCCCCTGACACCGCGGGCCGTTGGGAAAAGAGAAACCCGAACCGGCGCGACGCCGCCTTATCGCTAGGATTCTGCGGCATAATAGTTATGCAAAAGGATGGCTGTCGCGTCGGCGATTACCCAAGCTGGGTTGCATGTACGGATTGCTGAGCGATACCGCCCCCCTGAGTTCGGGCAAGTGGGAGCCGGATGAGCTCGAGCGAGTTGTGACAATGCTCGTCCGCGAGTTCCCGGGCAAAACCCGCGCCGAACTCGAACATGCGGTGGAGTTCTGCAAAGGTGCCGTTCGACGGCGCCAGGGTTGCGAGGCGCTCGAACAATTTGCAGCCGCCTTGCTCCGAAGCGTGGATCTGCACCTCGAAAAGCAGAGACGCGGCCGGCCGGCCGGCCGCGCTGACGGTTGAAGGCGTTCGGTCGGTCCGATGCGACGGCGAATTCGGGAGCAGCCCGATGGTCGCGCCGCGACAAATCCGTGAGACCCCTGATTCACGCGGAGGCACACGGATCCGCTCGAAGGCAGATTGGAATCACGCACTTCCGGATCGGTATCCGTCAGTGTGCATTGGTGATTCAGCCCGGCGCGAGGCGGGTTCGCTGATTCTCACCGCGAGGCAAGAGCGGCGGAAAATTCAGCCGGCGGCGGCGTAGAAGCGGCATCCCACCTCCTGGCCTCGGTGCACGCACATGCTGCAGAAGGTGTCGATCTCCGAGGCGGCGAGCCGCCGCGTCCCGCGAATCACGTAAGCGATATCCTGGTGCGCGGATTCGCTCGGCGGACGCGTCGATTGCAGGAGGACCATTTCCTCGACGATCGCCTGCTCGCCGGCGGCAAAATAGGCGAGGTACGGATTGCGGCTGCATCCGCACGTCGGGAGCGAGATCGATCGGGCGGTTTCGAGCGACACGGGGACTTCGCGCCGTTTGGCCAGACCGCGAAAGATCGTGCCCAGCGATTCCGGGATGAGGTGCACCAGCGTGTCCGGCAGGGCGAGTGCGCTGCGGACCGGCTCGAGACGGAGCAGGCGTTCCCAACGTTCACGGATCGCCGCCTGACGTTCGCACAGCTCCTTGAAAACGTCCGGGGACATTCTGCGAACGTAGCAGGCACCGGAGGATTGCGCTTCTCTTTCCTTGCTCAATTCAGGTCGTTGTTTGCCAGCGAGTCCACGGGTTTTCCGGGGCGCCGGGACGGGTCCGTGGGCTGATCGCGATCTTGCAGCGGGACTCCCCAACCGAAAGCGCCAACGGCGAAGAGCGGCGGTGCTCAGCAGCAGGCGACTGGCTGCGGCAGTCCGTGGCGCGCCGGAGAACCGGCCCGTTGCGCGGCGGATCGCGGGGTGGCTCCGGGTGCGGCCGCCGGAACCGCCTCGACGGTCGTGGGCGGCGGCCGCGGCTCGAGCATGCGGGCGGCGGGGCTGACCAGCACCGAGCGCGGCGGGACGTTGTGCGTGACGACGGCACCGGCGCCGACGACCGAGTGGCTGCCGACAAGAATCGGCCCCAGCACTTTCGCGCCCGCGCCGAGCACCACGTCGCTGCCGATCGTCGGATGCCGCTTTCCCCGCGAATCGACGTGCGAGTTCCCGAGCGAGACCTGATGGAAGATCAGCACGTGATCGCCGATCTCGGCGGTCTCCCCGATCACGACGCCGCTGCCATGGTCGATGAAAAGCCCGCGTCCGATCCGCGCGCCGGGGTGGATTTCCACGCCGGTCAGAAATCGCGTCAGTTGGGAAACCGCCCCCGGGATGACTGGCCAGCCGGCGACGTGCAGGACGTGAGCGACGCGGTGGGCGGCGATCGCCCACAATCCTGGATACGTCAGAGCCTCGAGCGCGGCCAGTGGCTTCCCACGGAGCGCCGGATCCCGCGTGCGGAGATGGGCGAAATCGTGTTTCAGCCAGGCGAGTTCCGACACGGCCTGCCGGATGGTTTTCGGCGGTGTGGTATTCATTGGCGGATGCGGTCCGTTTCCGGTTGGCCGGCGGGCGCTGCTCTCACCGGGTCCGACGGGGGCGGGACGGCCCCCTGATCGTCGGCGGCCGAAGCCGAAACGCGGGATTCGGCGCGAGGCGCGGACAGCGGTCGGCAGGCGCGACCGGCGACCCTGGCCTGGTCGACGCTCGCCGGCGGGGCGGCAGGGTCGGGGAAACCTAGCAGATCGAGCACCCGCGCTTCGACGTGACGGTTCTCGCCGCGGAAAGGGAAGTCGTGGATGTGCAGCGCCGGGTTGAAGTTGAGCTCGATGATCGAGAAGTTTTGCGCGGTTGGTGCGGATCGAATGGCGCGGATGATCAGATCCGCCCCGCAGATTTCGGCGCCCACCGACCGGGCGGCGCGAACCGCCGCGGCCTTGTAGCCCGGATGCACGGTGTCCGTGAAATCGAGACTGTCCCCGCCCGTGCTGATGTTGGAGTTTTCGCGCAGGTAAATGGTCGCCCCCGCCGCGGGAACGGAATCGAAAACCAGCCCCTGCGCCGCGAGGAACTCGCGCTCCTCGTCGCCCAGGCGGAGCCGCTCGAGCGGAGTGACGTAGCCGTGGCCCCGGCGCGGGTCCCGATTCTTTTCGGCGACCAGCTCGCGAATGGTCCGCGCGCCGTCACCGGGGACGTTGGCCGGAACGCGGTGGAGCGCGGCCACCGTTTCGCCGCCGATAACCAGGAAACGAAACTCGCGGCCGATTTCGTACCGCTCGAGCAAAACCACCGGGTCGAGTTCGAGTGCCCGCCCCACCGCCGCGAGTGCGGCGGCGTGCGGCCAGCCGGGCGTTTTGAAGATCGTCACGCCATCGCCAAAATTGGTGGAGCGCGGCTTGACCACGAGGCCGGCGCCGTCGAAACCGCCGAGGAGCGCGTCCGCCTCGGACACCGTGCGAACCGCGCGGCCGGACGGCACCGGCAGCCCGGCCTCGCGCAGCACCTGCTTGGTCACCTCCTTGTTTTCCATGATCAGCGCCGCGATGTACGGATCGCGGGACGTGCGGGTGGCCTGCTTGACGAACTCGGTATGGCCGTCGCGCCGCAGGCGGAGAAAGTTGTCGCCGGCGTCGAGGATCTCGACCTGCACGCCGCGCCGTCGCGCCTCGGTGACGAGGAGCTGGGTGGAAAGCTCGAGGGAGGCGGAGTGGTTCATGAGGAATCAGCCGGTGGCCAGAAGGGGAGCGGTGACTGGAGCCAGCAGTTGCGCGCCGTAGGCCGCGTGCGTGAGCCGCCGGCGCACCAGGGCATCGTGGATGCGCGCGGATGGAAGTTCGGCGGGGTCGGTGAAACGCGTCCACATGGCTTCGACCGCTTCGGTGAACCGCCGGTCGGGCAGGCCATCGTCCATCCGCGCGGCGATCACGCGCAGCCGGGCGAACACCGGTTCGCCGGCGGTGAACACCGGGGCTTCACCGGTGGCGGTGCGCAGGCGCAATCTCGGACGCCGGCCGGAAAGCGCGATGCGGTGATGATTTTCCTGGGCCCGTTCCCACTCCGCCGCGGCCAGCGGGGCGTCGTCACCGAGCAGCCCAGCGAGCAGGAACACGTGCAGAAACCGCAGGGTGGTGAGCGCGATGCCCTCGCGAACGTAGGGGTCGACGTCGAGGATCCGCACCTCGGCGTACTCCGCGGCCTCGTGGGCGAGGGCGTCGAGGTGGGACTCCCCCGGGGCGATCCGGCCCTTCAGCCGGATGGCGGCGTAGAACTCGCTGTCACGCTGCAGCACGCGATCATTGAGCTGCGCGGGCGCTCCGCTCCGGCCGCCACCCAGCCGGGCGAAACGCTCGCTGGGCGTGGCGAGCAGCCGTTGCAGGTCGGCGACGTATTCCGTCCGGCCGTCGAACGACACCGGCCGCCGGACGATTTCGGTATCGGCATATCCGTGACGGCTCATCCGGAGCGAAACGGCCTCGTGGTCGCGGGGCCCCAGCTGCGGGCAGCAGCCGGGGCAGCACGCGCGAATCGCCGCGACATGGTCCCCGACGAGGTCGTCGAACGACGCGTCGGCGGCCGGCGAGGCGCCGGTCAGGAGGAGCAGCAGCCAGCGGTGCCGCAGGAGATTGCGGGCGGTGCGGAAATACGCGGCGTCGCGCCGATCGGCGGCGGATGCGCCCGGGGCGTCCCCGGCGAGGGCGGCGAGCAGGGCGGGCGCGAAGGAAAAGCTGAAATGCACGCCCGAGATCATCTGCCGCTTGCGTCCGTAGCGGTGGCCGAGCCCGATCCGGTACAACTCCAGCCGGCGGGCGGCGGGCGTGTCGCCGAACCGGGCCACGGGAATGAATTCGTCGGCCGGGAGCGCCGGCGGCATGCTGAACGGCCACAGCCGCTCGTCGCGCCGGTCGAGGACGTCCTCGACCTCGTCGTGCAGGGCGGCGAGGGCGAGAAGCGCGGCCTCGACCGACGGCTGCGGCGGCGTGATCAGCTCGAGCTGGCTCTCGGAGAAATCGACGGTGATGCGCCGGTTGCGCAGCTTGTCGCCGAACTCGACGGGATGGGGCGTGAGGGCGAGCTGCCCGGCGGGGGTGACGCGCAGCGCCTCGCGCTCGAGGCCGAAGGCGCCGGCCCGGAGCAGTTCGCCGGTGACCGCGGCGGGCAGCGGGGGAACGACAGTCTGGGGGGCGATGCGGGGGACGACGGCGGCGCTCATGGTAGACGATTCGACAACACTCGAAATGATTGGCGGCGACGAGGCGGGTCTGGTTCGGGCGGACGCGGCGGCGCCGTCAGGGCGCCGCCGCGACCTGGAGAAAATCGCGCACGGCCTTGACCGCGTCGGGATTGACCGTGCACACGTAGCTCTGGCCCGAGCGCTCGAGGGTGATCAGGCCGGCCTGCTGCAGCTCCTTGAAGTGATGCGACACGGTTGATGGCGAAACATTCACAGAGCTGCAGGCGCGGCTGAAGCACCGGTCGACGCCGCAACACTCGTCCGCCGCCGCCGGCTGGCGGTTCGCCGCCTGCCATTCGCAGAGCAGGCGAAAGATCTTCAGCCGCTGCTCGTTCGAGAGCGCCTTGAAGATCCGGGCGAGCTTCACTTCTTTCATACTTCGACACTGATAGAAGTATCGGAGGAGATGTCAAGGCCCGGAAACCCCGCCCCGGCCGGGCATGGGACAAAACTCGCCGCGGCTCGTCCGCTCTCGCCTTTCCCTCCGCCGCCCGAAGCGAGTCGCGCGCACCACGGCGCCTTCGGCCCGAGAAAAATGGCGCCGCGCCATTTTTCCGTAGCAGCCCGGAGGACCCAGAGTCCGACGGGCTGCGACGGAGCGCCGCCGCGCGCCGCGACGGCGGCCTCCCATTCCACCCGCGGCCGACGCGGCTGCTAGACGGCAGAAGCCGCCCTTCTGTCCGGCTCGGAGCGCTCGCGCCCCGCCGCGGCGCCCGCTAGATGAAAGGCATGAGCGTGGAAAATCTTCTCGCCCGCGCGCTCGGCGGCGATGCCTCGCAGCTCGTGGCCGAGCAGCGGCAGGCGCTGCTGTCGCGGCTGCTGTCCCGGCTCGCCCACGAGGTGAGGAATCCGCTCAGCTCCCTCGACGTTCATGTGCAGCTGCTGGAGGAGGATCTGGGCAAGCTGCCGCCGGGGACGCTGCCCAACGCGGCCGGCCGGGTGGAGATCATCCGGACGGAGTTGCGGCGGCTCGACAACATCGTCCTCCAGTTTCTCAGCCTCGCCGGTCCGTCGTCCGTGCACCTGCAACCGGTCGATCTCGGCGAGGTGATCGCGCACGTGTGCCGGCTGCTCGAGCCGGAGGCGGCCACCCGCGAGATCGCGATCGAGTCCGTCGCCGCCCGCGGGCTGCCGCTGGTGCAGGCCGACGCGGCGCAGCTCACGCAGGCGCTCGTCAACCTCGTGATCAACGCGATGCAGGCGGTCGAGCGGAAGGGCCGCGTGGGCGTGCGGACGGGGGCCGATGCGGCCGGCGGCGGTGCGGTCACGGTCGAGGTCACCGATACCGGCCCGGGCATCGACCCGAAAAACGAGAGCGCGATTTTCGAGCCGTTCTTCACGACCAAGCCGGAGGGCACCGGACTGGGACTGTGGATCGTGCATCAGATCGTGTCGGCGCACGGCGGCACGGTGACGGCAGCCAACCGGCCGGAGGGCGGCGCAATTTTCACGTTGCGGCTGCCGGCCCGCCCGGGTTCCTGAAGCCATGAACGCGGCGAAGATCCGGATCCTGGTCGTCGACGACGAGCGGGCGTTGTGCGCCGGGATCCAGGAGGCGCTGCAGCGCGAGGGCTACGCGGTCGACGCGGCGAACGATGGCGTCACCGCGTTGAAGGCGATCCAGGAGCAGGTCTACAACGTCGTCGTCACCGATATCCGGATGCCGGAGATGGATGGACTCCAGCTGCTGAAGGAAACGCGGCGGAAGAACCGCGACACGCAGTTCATCCTGATGACCGCGTACGGCCGCGTGGAAAACGCCGTCGAGGCGATGCGCGAGGGCGCCTACGATTACCTGACCAAGCCGGTCGACCTGAAGCGGCTGCGCGCGATCGTCGCCAAGGCGCTGGAACTGCAGACCGTCGTGGCGGAAAACAGCGAGCTGCGGCAGCGGCTCCAAAAGCATGCGGAACCCAGCCTCCTGGTCGGCGAGACCGAGGGGATGCGGCGCGTGATCCGCATGGCGGAGGAGGTGGCGCAGAGCGACGTCACCGTGCTGATCGAGGGCGAGAGCGGGACCGGCAAGGAACTCGTCGCCCGGCTGATCCACGCGCGCAGCGACCGGACCCGCAAGCCGTTCATCTTCGTGAACTGCGCCGCGCTGACCGAGTCGCTCGTCGAGGCGGAACTCTTCGGCCACGCGAAGGGCTCGTTCACGGGCGCGGTGGCGGACAAGCCCGGGCGGTTCCACCTCGCCGACGGCGGCACGCTTTTTCTCGATGAGATCGGAGACCTCGGCGCGAAGGGGCAGGGCGACCTGCTGCGCGTCCTCGAGGACGGTGCGTTCCGGATGGTCGGCGGCACCGAGCTGCAACGCGTGAACGTGCGGATCATCACTGCGACCAACAAGAACCTCCAGCAGACGGCGGCGGAGGGAAAGTTCCGCGAGGACCTGTTCTACCGGCTCCAGATCGTCCCGATCACGGTGCCGCCGCTGCGGGAACGCGCCGAGGACATCCCGCTGCTGATCGATTCGTTCCTCGAGCATTTCACGCAGAAGCACAAACGCCGCCGCAAGCGGCTCTCGCCGGAGGCGGTGCAGCTTTGCCAGCGCTTTCCGTGGCCCGGCAACGTGCGCCAGCTGCGCAACGTGATGGAGCGGCTGGTCGTGACCTCGCCGAACAGCGTGGTCGATGCGAACGAGCTGCCCGACTTTCTCCTGACGCACGACCAGCAGGCGCGGACGTTTGCG
The DNA here is from genome assembly GCA_963705935.1 of uncultured Verrucomicrobiae bacterium. Taxonomy (GTDB): domain Bacteria; phylum Verrucomicrobiota; class Verrucomicrobiia; order Opitutales; family Opitutaceae; genus Opitutus. Next base: position 4,537,449 of record OY970130.1, read on the forward strand.
GTGCGCGTCGGCATGACGCTGGCGGAGGCGGAGAAACTGTTGATCCGCCAGACGCTGTCGCAGCTGACATCGAATCGCGAGGCGGCGGCGCAGGCGCTCGGCATCAGCCGGCGCACGCTGCAGTACAAACTCAAGCGCTACGGCCTGCTCGAGCCGTGAAAGTCGGCCGGCGCATTGACCCGCACCGGCGATGCTCGCCGGAGCGGTTGCACACGCCGCGGTCTTTCGGTGCAAAGTTTGCCCGAAACCGGCTTCGTGCCGCGGCGCCGCGAGGCGGGCCGTTGCCCCCGTTTGGTGGAACCAGCTTGGCGGTCCCGGGTTGCGGCAGGCGCGATCGCCGCGGCACGGCCGATGCAGGAGGGTTGGCGCGCTCCATCACGGACGCGTCTTTCAACCGATCTGCACTCCCATGAATCCTGATTTCGATCCTCCGGTCGCCGCTCCGGCTGCGACTCCCGTTCCGACCACGTCCGCGCCGACACCCGCGGCGGCGGTTGCACCCTCCCCCGTGTCCGCGGCACCTGCGGCGGCGCAGCCCGCGGCGCAACCGCGCAAGGGATCCTTTGCGCGAAAGCAGAAGCGCGGGACGCCCGCGAGCTGAAGTCGCCGGCGGCCATCCCGTCAGGCCCAGTATTCGTGGCCGGTCGCAGGACCGGCCACTTTTTTTCAGTGCGCCCGGCAGGGCGGCCTGCGACCGGCGCCGACCTGCGAAGTTGTCCAGACTCCATCCGCCGGTCGGACACCGGGCGCCACCTGGCCGCGGACGCACGTCGGCCAAACTCCAGGGGGTGCGGCCGGCAGGGCGCACCCGCTGCACAAGGATTCGCGAATCGGTGCAAACTCTGCACGAGCTCCGGTCCGTGGTGTCGCCGGCCGGACGAGGCACGAGAGATAATCAAGGCAACCCGCTTGGCCGGAGTCTGTTGCGGTGACGGTGCCCGACGCGGCACGTGGCCTGCGTCAGAGAGCTTGTATGAGAAATCTAGTCGAAACCCTTTTCGCCGCCCAACCGGTGCTCTTGCAGCAGCCGCCGAAACCACGGGATCAACAGACCATCCTGGAAAAGCTTCAGGAGAAGGTCCCTGCGCCGGTGCTGGCGCATTATCTCCGGATGATCGGCCAGGGCCGCAAAGGCGTCGCGGTCGTGAACAACGGCGTCTGTTCTGCCTGCCACCTGCGGGTGGCGGCGGGAACGGTGCACATGCTCGCCAATCCGACGGACGTGTACCTGTGCGAGAATTGTGGCGCGTATCTGATGCTGGCGCCGGAGGAGATGCCGGAGGCAAAGCCCCGCGCTGTCCCGACCGTGACCGCCGTTCGCAAAGCCCGCACGCCGCGCCGCGTGCTCGCCGCCTGAGCGAGATTTCACCCGGCTGCGGCCTGCAAGCCGCAGCCGCTTCCGGGCGCGCCGCCGGAAAGGTCAGTCCCGCTTGACGGAAACTCCGGGAACCGTGGCCGCCGCGCGCTCGATGATCGCGATGTCGTTTACGCCGCGAAATCCGGAGAACGCCGCCGCCATGAGCGAACCGTCGAACAGCAGCGGCACGCCGCCCTCCCAGCCGATGAAGTCCGGACGGTTGATGCCGAACGTCCCCTCCTGGAGCTTGCCGGCGTAAACCAGTTCCTCGAACCGGCCGGTCGCGTACCCAGTGCTCCAAACCTGAATGACCTTCCGGTTCACGATGCCGAAGCACCAGCGCCCCTTCGCCTTGTCCTCGCCAAAGATGCGACCGTAAATTTTGCCGGCCGGATCGATGACACAAACGGCGGCGTTGCCTTTGGACATTTCCCAGTCGACGGGATCCTTCAGGAACGAGGGGAGAAGCCGGGCGATTTCTTCCACGAGGAGCGCGGCAGGCGAGGGCGCAGGGTCGGAGTTCATGGGCAATGCGAGATGCGGTGAGAGGGTCGAGGTCGAGCGCGGTGGCCAGAATCGGCGGCGGCGCGACGACCCCGTTGGGCGAGCTAGCGCGCGACCTGCAGGACGTCCGAGTACGCGGTGGCGCCGGCGGCGTTGAAACCGCGGATGCGGTAGAAATGCGTTTCTCCCGGCGCCGCAGACTCGTCGGTCCAGAGCGTCACCGGCCGCCATTCGCCGCGGGATTCGAAATCGGCCACCAGCTTGCCGCTGGTCATGACCGAATCGGCGAGCGAATCGGCCAGCACCGTCCACGGGCCCTCGGGCGATTCGGCGCGCTCGATCGCGTAACGCGAGGCGCCCGTGGCGCCGCGCCAGGTGAAGCCGTCATCGGTTCGGAGCAGCACGGGCGCCGGCGCCGGCGCAGTGATCGGAGGCGGCGTCATCCCGCGGATCGCGAAAGCCTCGGTCCGAACGAGGTCGAACAACTGCATCTCGTGGTAGTCGGCGCCGGACGCGAATCCGGGATAATGGTACGAGTTGATCGGCGTGCCTCCTTCGTTGTGGTAAAAGAACCCCCCATCGCGGCGGTGCACGCGCAGGCTCCAGAGGAGGCCGCCGGTGATGCCGTCCTCGCGAATCGTCCGCATCAGCGCACGGACATGATCGACGGTGGCCAGCCCGAATTCGTCGATCAGCAGCGGCTTTTTGCCCCGGCATTGCAGCCAGTGCGCGTGAGCGATCGCGGCGAGGTCGGTCGGCGCGCCCGACAGCCGGTTCCAATATTCGTACAGATGCGTGCTGATCACGTCGACGTCGGGGCAGGCGATCATCGTCGCGCGGTCCGCGCCGGCGTCCATCACGAGGTGGTTGGGATCGATCTGCTTCAGGTAGTGCGCCATCTCCACGCACCAGGCGGTGATCTTCGGCTGCCACTCGCCGCGCGGGAGTTTTCGATCGACCACGAAGACGTCGAACTCGTTGCCGAATTGCCACGCGAGGATCGCGGGGTCGTCCCGATAGAGCACCCCGCTGACCGTGTTGCGGCGGCTCACGAGGAACGCGAGCAGGTGACGGTAGTCGGCCTTCACCGCTTCGTCCGTCCAGAAGGCACCGACCTGGGTGTTGCCGGCGAGAGCGGCGAACTCGTCCACCCCGCGAATTCCGCCAAACGACTGCGAAGCGATGACCGGGATGATCAGCCGCACGTCGTACTCGTGACAGAGCGCCAGCACGCGATCGAGGCAACGGAACGCCTCCTCGTTGTAGGTCCGGCGCGCGGAGACGTATGCCGGCACCTTGCCGTCAGCGGGGGAGGCGATGGAAAGCGAGAACGTCCGGGTCGCGCGAGCGCCGAGCCGGTGCAGCGTGTCGAGCGCGTCGCGCGTTTCGTATTCGTCCGGAAAGCGGTTGCTGAAATCCGGCCGGAGCTGGGATTCGTGGGCCTGCAGGTTCGGAGTGGTGAGCCCGAAGAACCGGAACGGCCGGCCGCCTTCCTCCAGCCGGTCACCGTGGCGCACCACGATCGGCCAGTCGGCGGCCGCTGAGGTGGCGGGGCCGGATGCGGCGAGGCACGGGAGGCTCGATGCGCACAACGCCAGGACGAACCGGGAGCGATTCATGCCGGCAATGGCGGCAGAATCCTGCGCCCCGCGCAAGCAGCGCGGCGCCATGCCACGATCACGCCCGTGGCCCAGCGGGTCGCGAGACCGATCCCGCGCGTACGGCGGCGCTACCGTTCGTCCGGCATCTCCGCAGGGCGCACGTCGAGGGCGATACGTTCGGTGAGACGGACGATCGTGACGGTGGCCGGACGGTCGATGTATTCGGCCGTGAGCACCTGGTGCAGATCGGTGACCGTGCGGATCGGGTGCGCGTCGAGCGCGATGACGATGTCGCCCTCGCGCAGCCCGGCCGCCTGTGCCGGACTGCCGGATGCCACCTGTGAAATCATCACGCCGGTGTCCTGCGGCAGATGCAGATGCCGGGCCAGCGTGCGCAGCAGCGGCGCCGTCTGGCCGCCGACGCCGAGGTAGCTCCGCCGGATCCGGCCGTCCTTGATCAGCCAGCCGGCGACCCAGCGCGCCAGATTGCTGGCGATCGCGAAGCAGATGCCCTGGGCGGGTCGGATGATCGCAGTGTTCACGCCGATGACCTCAGCGCGTGTGTTCAGGAGCGGACCGCCGGAGTTTCCCGGATTCAGCGCCGCATCGGTCTGGATGATGTTGTCGATGGTCCGGCCGGTCTGCGTGCGCAGCGAACGACCGAGGCCGCTCACGATCCCGGCAGTCACCGTTTGCTGAAAACCCATCGGGCTGCCGAGCGCGATCGCGATCTGCCCGGGCCGCACGCGATCGGAATCGGCGAGCGTGAGATGCGGCAGCACCCCTCCACTCACGCGGACGACCGCGAGATCGGTGTGGGGATCCTCGCCGATGACGTCCGCCCGCAGCCGCTGGCCATCAGCCAGGTGCACGCGCACCTCCGAGGCATGGTGCACGACGTGGCTGTTCGTCAGCGCGTAGCCGTCGGGCGAGAGGAAGAACCCGGAACCGCTGCCGGCGGGCGCGCCGGTCGAAGAAAGGACCTCGATGTGCGCCACCGCTGCCGCGGCGTTTTCGACGGCGGTGCTGACGGCCGCCGAATAGGCATCCAGCAGTTCGCCGTCGGCGGATGGCGGCCCGGCGGCGCGCCGGGGGGCGGTCTCGGCGGAGGAAGGAAATGCGACCATGATCACCCAACCTTGGCATGAATCCGTCCGGCGCAAATCGGCCGTCCCCGCGCTCGCGATCCGATCGGTTGGTGCTACGGTGCGGCATGCGCGCCGGGGAACAGGACAGGTCCATTCTGGTGAGACTGCGCTGCGGCACCCGCGTGGTGATGCGGCCGATCACGCCGGACGATGCGGCGCGCCTGGTCGAAGGGCTGAGCCGCCTGTCGATGGCGAGCCGGCGGCGGCGATTCTTTTTCGACAAGCAGCGCTACACCGAGGACGAGCTGCGGCGGTTCACGGACACGAACGAGGAACGGCATGTGGCGCTGGCGGCGGCGATTGCGGACGAGACGGGGCGTGAGCTGCAGCCGGTGGCGGTCGCGCGGTGCTTCCGCAGCGAGACGAACCCGGAGCTGGCGGAGGTCGCGTTTGCGACGATCGACGAATGGCAGCGGCGCGGAATCGGCACGGTGCTGATCGCGACACTGGCGGAACGGGCGTGGCACGCGGGGATCCGCCGGTGGCGGGCGGTGTTCACGCCGGACAACATCGCCGCCCGCCGGCTGCTCGACCACGTTGGGACGATCGAGTCCCGCGATGTCGGGCCGGACTACGCCGAGGTCGTGTGCACGCTGTCGCCGGCGACCGCGAACGCTGGCGAAGTCTAGGTGATCCGGTCGAGCCGCCGCACGGCCGCGATGAGCGCGACGACGCCGGCGGCGACGACGTACGTGATGCTTTCGAGCGAGACCTGGGCGAGCGAACCGGCGATCGCCGGGATCAGCGCGCCGCCGATGTAGGCCGCACCCGACTGGCGTCCGATCACGGTCTGCACGGCTTCGGGGGCAAACCGCCGCGGCACCTCGTGCATCAGGCCCGGGTACACGGGAGCAAAGCCGAGCCCGAGCACGACCAGGGCGGCGGCGGAAAGCGACGCGGAGCGGGCCAGCAGAAAAAGCGCCGCGCCGAGCAGCGCGAGCACCGTGCCGAGCGAAACCAGGCGCCGGTTGCCCCAGCGATCGATGATGAAGCCGACGAGGATGCGTCCGCCGGTGATCGAACCGAAATAGGCCGAAACGCACCAACCGGCGACCCGGGGTGAGAGTCCGCGGGATTCCACGAGGATCGATCCTGCCCACAGGCCCGCGGTCATTTCCGCGGCGACGTAGATGGCGAAGATCGCCGCAGAGAGCCAGCCGGCCGGCGAATTGGCGGGCGGGCGGGGCGAGGCGGCCGGCGTCGCGTCCGATGCCGCCGGCTTGGGTGGGTTTTCCGGGACGGCGGCCCACAGGCGAAGAGTCAGCAGAAACAGGACGGCGAGCGACAACTGCGCCACGCCCAGCTGGAAATACCCGTCACGCCAGCCATCGGCGCGCCGCAGCGCACTGGCGAGCACGAGCGGACCGCACGTGGCGCCGATGCCCCAGCAGGCATGCAGCCAGTTCATGTGACGCCCCGAGTAGTGACGCGCGACGTAGCCGTTGAGTCCCGAATCCACGGCGCCCGCCCCGAAACCCAGTGGTGCCGCGGCGAGAAGCAGCCAGGCGAGACTCCGGGCGTGCGCGACGATCAGCAGCCCGGAGCCGGTGAGGAGACAGCTCAGGAGCACGACCGGGCCCGTCTTGAATCTTCGAATCACCCGGCCGCTGGAGAATCCCGAGATCGCCGCGAGCACGGTCATGAGGAGCAGCAACGGACCGGCGAGCCCCACCGGCAGATGCAGCGACTGGTGCGCCTGCGGCCACGCGACGCCGAGCGTTCCATCCGGCAGTCCGAGGCTGACAAAGCCAAGATAGATGACCGGCAGAAGCAGCCGGGCCGCGCGCGGGGAATCCACGCCCGACGCTACGAAGATCCCGTGCGCGCCTGCAACCGCGGCCATTTCACGAGTCGCCGGCACGAGCGCGAGCGGCCGGCGGTTCCGCCCGACGCAGCGCGGCGAGCGGCGCGACCGCGACGGCTATTCCAGCCGGACGGAGGACACCGAGAAGCCCAGTTCCCGGGCGTCGGCGTGATCGTTTTCACGCTCCGGCGGGGCGTCGCTGTGCAGATCGATCCGCAGGCGGCCGGCGGCGTCGACGTCCGCCGGAAGTTCGATGGACTGCGGCGTGCGCCCGACCCTTCCGCGCCAGAGCACGCGATCGGAGGACCGCACCACGATCTCGCGCGGCGTGAACGCCTGGAGCGCGATCACGAGTTTTTGCGGCGCTCGCTCCCGCGGCCACGTTTCGATCGTGACGGTGCCGTCCTGCTGGCACCACGCCCAGCGATGATCACGGTGCGTCTCCACGGCGAACCAGCGCGCATCCGTATGCGCCACGAACGTGCCGGCGGAAAACCGGCCGGCGGCGAGTTCGTGCGGATCGTCGTACACGGGCCAGAGTGCCGGCACGCCGCCAAGAACCCAGGCGTTGCCGAGCAGCAGCCAGGCGAGCGGGGCGCGGGCGCGGACGGCCAGGACGTTGAACGCAAGCCCGAGCGGCAGCAGCACGCGCACGGCGGCGCCCGGAAGATCATCCCCCCACACGGACGAGCCGAGGACGATCATCAACACGGCGTAGCCGGCGCCCGTGCGCCACCACGGGTTGTCGCGCGCCGGGTGCAACGCGAGGTACAGCCATTGGGTCGAAAGCGCGAGGATGCAGCCCAGGCTGCTGACGGCGAGCCAGTGACCGGGGGTGGTGCGCGCGGCGGCGAACACGACCTCCAGCTTCTTCGCCCATTCGGTGAACGGCCACGCGAAGTTCCGCAAGCCGGGGCCGGAGGAACCGACCGTCAGCCACAGATAACAAACCCAGAGTGCGAGCGGCACCACGGTGGCGGCCGCCCAGCCGAGCGCGCGGCGACGCTGGCGGCGCGTCTCGCCGGAACGCGGGAGCAGCGCGGCGGCCCCGAGCACGGCCGTCTCGCGGGCAAGTCCAGCCAGCCCGAGCAAGGCGGCGGCCCCTCCGCGGCGACCCGCTTCGATCTGCATCAGGCCGGCCGCCGTGAGCGCCAGCGCCGCCAGATCGGGCAGCGCCAGCCGGACGCTGACGAGCGTGCCGGTGGCGAACATCACGCCGATCCACGCGACCGTGGCACGCCAGTCGGAGCACGGCAGCAACCGCCACAGGAGCGCGGCCAGTGCGATCCATCCGATCACGTCGAGCCAGACGTAGGCGTGCACGGCCCGGACCGGATCGCCGCCGCCCGCGACCCACGCGATGGCGCTGAGCAGGATCCGACGCGCGCGGTAGCCGAGGTCGTCCACCGAGGTGCGCAGCCCCGGCGTGCGAACCGACGGATCGGTGGCGATCTCCGCATAAAAGAACCCATCATAGCTGCCCGGGTAGCTGTGGACGTACAACGGTGTTCCCCTCAGCGAAGGAACCATAGTGGCGGCGGCTTCCGGGTCGCATTCCAAGAATCGCGTGAGCCCGTAATAGGGATGCCACTGCCGCCCGACCATCCAGACGAAGAACGCGATCAGCAGGATCCGGATGCCGCCGGCGACCAGGATCGAGGAGCGAAGCGTTGGATTGGACCGGGCCGGCATCGCCCCACGCCAGCGCAACGGAGCGCCACTGGCAATCCCGGCGCTTTCCGCGCGTCGGCGGTGCGGAGTGGGGTGGGCAACGGCGCGTTCGGCCGTGGGGGCAACGACCAGACGGTCGCCGTTCGGCCCGGGTCGGCGGCAAAACCGTTTCGTGGCTGAACGCGCGGTGCCGGGCGCTGTCCTGAGCTGCGAACGTTTTCAACCCCATGCAATTCCAAATACTCCCGATCCTGAAGGCGCTGGCTCCGTTGGTGGCGGAGGCGGGCGGTATCGTCGCCGGGCTCCGCTCGTCGGGCAAAACGGCGGGAGTCAGCGAGCGCGTGACGCGGCTCGAGCAGGAGACGCTGCGGGCGGGAGAGGTGATTGTCGGGATCGCCCGGCAGCTCGAGGCAGTGGCGGTGCAGCTCCGCACTCAGACCGAACTCGTCCGGGTGCAGCAACGGCGCACGAGGGTGACACTGGGGTTCTCGATTGCCGCGCTGGTCGTCGCCCTTGCCGCGGTGGCGCTCGCCACCTGGCGCACGGTCGGATCGTAGGCGGCGAGTCTCGATCCGCGCCTGCAAGCAGGCGGCCTAGTGCGAGCACGGGTTCGGGTAGGCTGCGAGCTTGCTCGCGCCGCAACGCCTCCTTCGCGCCCCGAGCCGCGCATGCGAGCAGGCGGCCTACCCCCGATCCGCGCCTGCAGGCACGCGGCCTACACGCCGTTTACTGCGGGTTGGCGGCGAGCTTCTCCGGCGGAGCTTGGCGGCTCAACGCTGTCATGACGGCGAAATGGTCGTGGATGATGGCGAGCGTGCTGTGGTCGCAATCGAACACCGTGTTCAGGCCGGCGGGCTCCTGAATCATGTCGCCCGCGCCAATGCCGTCCGCGGCCGGCGGATCGCCGGGACGGGGCGGCCGGCCCTCGCCTCCCCACAGCCAGAAATTGGAGCCGGCGGCCGGACCGCCGTTCGTCGCGGACTGCTCGAGCAGTTTGAACGCCATCCGGTAGAAACGATCCCGCGACGCAACTCCCGTGGCGATCGCCGGCTCGCCGTCGCGATCGAGCCCGAATTCCTCCAGTACGACGGGCTTGCCCAGCGTGGCGGCGGACGCGAGGTGCCGGCCGATGTACTGCGCGGCTTTCGCGAGCGTCGGCCCGATCGTTTCCGCCGGGTGCGTGTAGTCGAACCAGCGCCAGTTCTTCGGCCAGAGGTGAAAGACCGCGTAGTCGATCGTCTTCACCGCATGGACACGCCGAAAGTTCTCGTCGCTGTACAGGCAGCCCTGCTCGCCCTCGCTGCCTGTGGTGACGAGGTGCTGCGGATCGAGCGACTTGAGAAACGCCGAGGTGGACTCGACCCAGGCGATGAAGGCCTGGAGCACGGCGGCGTTCTCGCCGTCGCGCTCGCCCGGCCGCGGTTCGTTCGCGAGTTCCCACGCCATGATCGCGGAATCCTTGCGGTATTCGATGCCGCTGACGGTGTTGGCGCGACCGAGCAGCATCGCCATGTAGCGCCGGTTGAGCTCCTGGGCGGTATGATTCGTGTAGAAGGTGCTTTGCAGCCGGTTCCATTGCTTCCACGGCAGGTCGGCGAGCCCCTGGGCCGGTTTGCCCGTGGCCCACGACAGGTATTGCGGGATCCCGCCGGACCAGTCCCAGTAATTGTTGAGAAACAGCACGACGGTCATGTGGCGGCGTCCGGCTTCAGCCACGACGAAGTCAAGTCCGCGCAGCAGATCCTCGTCGTAGACTCCGGGGCGGCGGCTGATGGCCGGTTTCGTCGTGTTCGCCACGGTGCAGTCCTCCGAGGCGCCGAGCAGCCGGAGGTTGTTCACCCCGAGGCTTTGCAGCCGGTCGAGCTCGCGGACCAGACGTTCGCGTCCGGCCGGATTGGACGGGCGGCCGAGCGCGGCGCCATACCAGAGGTTGGTGCCGCACACGTACCAGGGCCGGCCGTCACGGACGAAGTGCCGGCCGTCGACGGTGACGAACGGCGAGGCGAGAGAAGCGCTGGCCGCCGCCGCGATGAGGAACAGGGTCAGCCAGGCGCAGCGGAGGAAGATTCGCGGGATCAGCATGGAAAGCGGTCGGGGGTCAGGCCAGCAGAGTCGCGGCCGGAGTAAAACGATTTCCCTGATTCGGGCGGCCCGGTGCAACGCTCGTGTTGCGAACCGGAGGGCAGCCCGCGCGTGTTGCCGGACGGGCCCGCTGGTCGTCCGCTGCGCGGCTATGAGGCATATTGGAGCCAGAGCAGCCGGGCGAGAGTGAGCGAGACCATCGTCAGGAACACGGGCCGGATGAACCGGGCGCCCCGCGTGACGACGAGTCCGGCGCCCAGCCACCCGCCGACGATCTGGCCGGCAGCCATGGCCAGCCCGGCGCCGAGGTGAATCAGGCCGGCGGCGGCGAACAGCGCGAGCGATGCGAGGTTGCTCGTCGCGTTCATCACCTTTGTGACCGCCGTCGCGCGCGTGAAGTTCTGCCCGAGCAGCAGCACGAGACCGATCGCCCAGAACGAGCCGGTCCCCGGTCCGAAGAAACCATCGTAGAATCCCAGCCCGAGTCCGAAGAGTACGAAAAAACCCGCTTCGTGCATTCGCGGCGGGTGATCCTGCATTCCGATCGCGGGACGCAGCAGGGTGTACAGGAGGATCGCGGCGAGCAGCCACGGAATCACCTGCCGCAGGATGCCGGGATCGATCTGCTGGACGGTGATGGCGCCGAGCACGGCTCCGAGCAGCGTCATCAGGATGCCCAGCCGGCAGGCGCGAAGGTCAACCGCGCCGCAGCGCACGAAATGCGCGGAGGCCGAGACGCTGCCGAAGCTGGACTGGAATTTGTTGGTTCCCAGGGCGAGCGGCACCGGCAGACCGAGATTCAGCAGCGCGGGCACGGTGATCAGTCCGCCGCCGCCGGCGACGGCATCGACGGTTCCGGCGACCAGCCCGACCAGAAACAGCAGCGGATAGCTCCACAACCCCAGGTGCATTCCCGCTGACCATCGCCAGAGCGACCGCGGAACGGAAGCGCGGAAACGACGCACGCATGCCTCTGTCCGCGACCGGCCGCGAACGTTCGCTCCGCGGCACGCGGGATGCCAAACGAAGAGAACTTGCGGCAGGACGGGAATACTCGTGTGCTCGGGTTGCCGGCCCGTGGCCGCGGCGGCGGCAAACCCCATCCGCGGCGAAACCCCGCCTGTCTTCACTCCGTGCACCTGAGATCCCGCTTCGCCTGCATCGTCTTCGTTTCGCTCCTCACTGCCGGCGGCCCGCTTGTCGGGGCCGACAAGCTGGGCCTCGACCGGACCTTGCCGGTGCCCGCGACTGAGCAGATCCCGGTGGTGGATTTCTTCCGGCCACTGGCGCTGCAGCAGCCAACGCTGAATCCATCCGGCACGCACATCGCCGCGGTGGTCACAACCGGCGAAGACCGGCACCAGCTGCTAGTCTACGAGCTGAAGACGCAGAAGGTCGACCTGCTGAGTGCGCCGGGCGACCGCGACATCTATCAGGTGGGTTGGCTGACCGACCGCCGCCTGGTTTTCCAGCTGAGCGCGCAGAAGCTTTATGGTGTGGCCCTGATGGCGGCCGACGTCGGCTTGCTGAACGAAGCCTATCCGCTGCTGCAATACTACTTTTCCGCCGTGATCGCCGTGCCGCCGCAGGACCGGCTGCGACCCCTCGTCTGGAACCGCCACGACGGACTGGACTATCAAGGTCAGCACGATCTCGGCGTGGCGGTGGTCAACACCAACGTGAAGCGAGGCGCCTACGTGGATCTGCTCGGCGCCAGCGCCGACCGGCAGCAGCTCGACGAGGTCCGGGAAAACAACGAGCGCCACATCGTGAAGACCTTTCCGGCGCCGCCGAACGGACTGACCGCCGCGTACTGGACGAACAAGGACGGCCAGCTCGAGTTCGGCCAGAACATCGCGAATGGCATCTCCACGCTCTATCGACTGGACGAAAGCGGCTGGCACAAATGTCCGGTCGACCTGGAGAAGATCGACATCCTCGGCCACGGCGACGAGCCGGGGCAGCTGGTGGTCCGCGCCCCGCGCGAGGGGAACAAGCCCCGGGCGCTGCAGTTCATGGATGGTGCCACGGGCAAGCTGGGCGAGGTTCTCCTGCAGGACGACGCGTACGATTTCTACGGCGGCGGCCTGTCCGAGGGCTGGCTGTATCGCGATCCGGTCCAGCACCAGATCATCGGCGTGATGTTCGAGCGCAGCGGACCCCAGGCAGTCTGGTTCAGCCAGGAATATCGCGCGCTGCAGAAGATCCTGAACGGGTATTTTCCCGGCCTGGTCGTGCGGATCATCGACAGCGACGAGGCGCAGAAGCTCTTTCTGGTGGCGACGTATTCGGACCGGCAGCCCGTGATCTACAACTGGGTCGACCTGGAAAAGCGCACGGCGGGATTGATCAAGTCATCCGCCCCCTGGATCGATCCGGCCCGGATGCGGCCAATGAACCTGGTCAAGTTCAAGACCCGCGACGGCCGGAAGCTCGACGCCTATCTGACACTGCCGGCGGGCGCGTCGAAGAAGAATCCTCCGCCACTCGTCGTCCTTTCGCATGGCGGACCGTGGGCGCGGGACGCCTGGGGATTCGACGGAGAGGTGCAGTTTCTGGCGAGCCGCGGGTACGCGGTGCTGCAGACGAACTATCGCGGCTCGAACGGCTACTGCTGGATGTTTCCCGAGGAGGACCGCTGGGATTTCGCGAAGATGCACGACGACGTCACCGACGCGACCCGCGCGATGATCGCCTCGGGGCTGGTTGACCGCGAGCGCATCGCGATCATGGGAACGTCGTTCGGCGGCTATCTCGCGGTTGCCGGGGTCACGCGCGAGCCGGAGCTGTACCGCTGCGCGATCACCATCGCCGGGGTGTTCGACTGGGAGCAGCAGATCAACGACAAGAAGTACGACCAGTACGAGTCGTACGCCTTCGGTTACCTGATGCGGCGACTCGGCGACCCCCGGCAGCAGGCGGCGAAATTCGATGCGATCTCGCCCGGACGTCACGTGGACCGGATTCGCGTCCCCGTTTTCGTTTCCGGGGGCAAGGAAGATAGCACGGTGGAAATCGCGCAGTCGCGCGCCCTGATTTCGGCGTTGAACAGGTACCATGTGCCCAACGAATCGTACATCGTCGGCGCCGAAGGGCACGGGATGCGCCACCTCGACAAACAGGTGGAGTTGTACACGCGCATCGAGGCCTTCCTCGCGAAGAACCTTCGCCCTGCGAAAACGGCGAGCCTCCCGACCGGAGCACCTTAGCCCGCCGCGGCACCGCGCCGGGTGCGCCCCCGGTCACGCCTCTATCCGCCGCCACCGCGCGAATTTTGGGACCCAGCCATCCGGCGCTTGCGGCCACGACGTTGTGCGGAGCGACACCGGCGAGCACGCGATGGCGGGACTTGGCAAACGTCGCCGGGCCGAGTTTGCTCGCCGCATGTGCGCGACTTCGGCTGCTCCGCCCATCGACGGCGTGCTGGAAACGGTCCTGTACGTCGCGGACCTCAACCGCGCCGTGGAGTTCTATCGCGAGGTGCTCGGGCTCCGGCCCATCACCGGCGACGGGCGCCGGTTCCAGGCGTTCGACTCCGGGCGTTCCCGCGTCCTGCTGCTGTTTGTGCGCGGGGCGACGTTGGCACCGGTGCCGGCGCTGCGGGGGATGATTCCGCCACACGACGGCAGCGGCCCGCTGCACATCGGATTCGCCATCCCCGGCGATGCGTACGAGCCGTGGCGCGAGCGGCTGCGGGCCAGGGGCGTCACGATCGAGAGCGAGACCGGGTGGGAGCGTGGCGGGCGAAGCCTCTATTTCCGCGATCCGGACGCGAATCTCGTCGAACTCATCACCCCGGGTATCTGGGACGTGTATTGAGCAGCCTGTCGGGATGGCCGCGGTATCTGCCACCAATGGCCGCATCGGACTAGACGCAGGAACCTAACTTGAGCTTGTCCCAAGGGCGCGGGATCGAGCTGTAGCCGGGGTCGCCGACCCCGGACCGGCCTCGGCGAGGCCGGCTACAAGAGACACGAACCGCGCAAAATCAGCGTTTCTGGGACATGCTTTAACAAAGTCCGACAGGCTGTTAGGGCACGGGGTGTTCGGTCGGTCCGGCGGCGGCCTTGGCCGCGGCCTCGGCCTTGATCCGGGCGATGCTGCGCATGACGGGCAGCGAAACGTAGTAGACGATCGCGATGTAGAGCGGCGCGAGAATCGCCCACGCCACCACGGCGTGCAACGCGGTGACCCCGAAGTCCTGGAAGAATCGCGAAGGATCGCTCCACAGCAGTTGATGCATGTGCCGGACGCTGAACCTGCGGTATGGCACGCCAAACAGGTGGTCGCCGAACCGGACGCAGGCGAAGATCACCGGAATATGGACGGGCCAGAAAGCCTGGTTGATGAGCTGGATGATCGGCTGGTTCAGCCGCAACGCCAGGCCGACAACGAAGCACAACAGCGTCGTCGTGCCGAGCAGCGGAAAGAGCGCGCACGCGCTGCCGACGGCGATCGTCAGGGCGATCTTCGACGGCGTGATCCCCTGCGTCAGCTGCAACACCAAGGGGTCGCGCACACGGCGCTGCCACAGCGTGCGCCGTGGGATGGGAGCGGTGGGGGGGCTGGAGACGGATGCTTCGGACACGGACTTCAACCAGTAGACTTGGAACGGGTGGATGCAAAGCCCCTATTCCGGCGGACGGTTCGCTGGTGATATGTGGTTGGGCAAGCCGCGGAATCATAGAGGCATAAACCTGCAGCGACCGCGCGCGGCCGGACGGCGCGAAGCCGCGGCATGGCACCTGCTAAGCCGTAACGATGCAGTTGAAAAGGAGCCACCGATTGGGAACTGACTGATGGTGAATGAAACCGAATCAATCGAAGGGCGGAAGCCCGGTTCACCAAACGGTGGCCGGAAAGATCCAGTTCCAAAGCGCCGGCCAGTCCATCCAAATCGAGTTCACCGACCAACAGCTCAGCCCGCACGCGGGCACTGCGACGTTCTGGTCGTTCGTGCAGGAGAGCGGCTGGCGCGAACTGGTCGCCCGGTGTCTGCCGCACCCTGAGCCGACCTCCCACAACGCGCTGAGCCCTCTGACCAAGGTGCTCGGTTTCGTCCAAGGCCTGCTCTGCGGGGCGAAGAAACTCACCCACCTGGCCTATCTGCGGCGCGATCCGATGCAGCCGGCCCTGCTCGGGATCAAGCGGGTGCCCAGCCAGTCGACGTTCACGCGTTTCTTCCAGGGTTTCACGAGCGCGGGGAAGAATCTCGCGTGCTTCCGGCCGCTCTTCGCGTGGGCGATGCAAAAACTGCCCGGTAAACCCGAGGGCTACGCCTTGGATTTGGACTCGACCCGCCTGCTCCACGAGGACGGACACCAGGAGGGCGTCGCGGTCGGCTACACTCGGGTCGGCCCCAAGCCCTGCCTGCACCCGTTGCTCGCGATCTTCAGCGAAGTGAGACTGGTCGCTGGGTTTTGGTTACGCCCCGGCAACTGCAGTTGCGCGAACAACGTCGTCGGGTTCTTCCTCGATCTATGGGACAACCTGCCCGCGCACCTGCGGCTGCGCGTGGTGCGCGCCGACTCCGGCTTCTACGTGGCCGAACTCTTGCGGCTGTGGGAGCAATTACGGGTGAAGTTCATCGTCGTGGCGCGGCTGACGCACCCCGTGCAAAGCCTCCTGCGGCGTGAGACCCGCTGGCTCGCCACCGACCTCGACGGCACGGAAGTGGCCGAACTCGAATCTCACGACGCGGAGGTGCCCGCCACCGCGCGGTTCATCGCGATTCGCCACCGGATAAAAGACAAACACAGTCGCGCGGGCGGCAAACTGCTCATCGACTGTCCCGGTTACCTGTATCAAGTGCTGGTGACGAATCTGCCGCGCAGCGTGCCGCCGCTGGCCGTCTGGCGCGACTACAACGGCCGGGCCGCCTGCGAGAACGTCATCAAGGAGTTGGATGCGGGCTACGGCCTGCCGGATTTAGTGTGCAAAGATTTTTGGGCGACGGAGGCGGCGCTGAGCTTCGGGGTGCTCGCCCACAACCTCGTCGTATTGTTCGAGCGCAAGCTCGGCTGGCTCGAAGCCGTCACGCTGGGCAGCCTGCGCTACTGGCTGTTCGTGACCGCTGGGATCATCAGCCGCCCCCAGGGTCAAACCACGATCAAACTTGCCGTCCCGACGCACGAACGCGCTTGGTGGCGAGGCCTTTGGGAGAAATTGCTTTCGCCGAACGCCAACTGCAATGCAGTCGGCACTCGCCCAGTGCTCGGGTAGCGCGCCCAGCCAAAATCACCTCAAAACCGGTTTCCTACTGCATGGATACGGCTAAGACAGGGTGCCGGGCCGGTTCGCCGACACGGCCATGTTCCTTGATACCGCGGCGACGGCCACGCGGCTGTTTCGCCTGCGACCAATTTCGGATCCGCGCGAGCGAGTTGCGCGCACTCCGACGGGTTGCCCCTGATGGTGGACGCCGTCAGCAAGTGGCGTTTCTCGCCAGCGCTGAAAAACGGCTCGCCAGTACCGACGAAAGTCATGCTGCCGGTGCACGTCGAAGCGCTCGGGCTGCGCTACGCATCGAACTGAAGAAAACAACCAGGGGCGCTCCCGTTCGCGGGGGCGCCCCTGTCAATTTGCGCGGGAGGCGCCCGACGGAAGCACGGGCACCCGCCCGCTTCGTCTTCGCCAAAACCGTGCCGCGTCCGCCCCGCTCCCGCACTGTCACATCACACACGCCAGATTCCGGGTTTGGACCCTCTGCGGAGCGCGTCTCGGTTTGCCACGTATTGTTTTGCGGACAAACCGTCGATCCGGCGTCGGTGGAGATCGCGGGCCGCTCCTCGACGAACTGGGGAATTGCAGTGTCTCGCAAAATGAGTACGCTAGGCCCCTCGGCCGGCGATTCCCGCCGGCGCGAAAACGGTCCCGGCAACCCCTGACCCACTGACTTACATGCGCACCCCAGCCGTGTTCGTTCTGCTCTGTGCCCTCGCTCCTGTCGCCCAGGCATCTTCCTTGTGGGACATCCTGTTTCCCCGCCCGGGTCTGCATGTCATCACCGTGACCGACGTGACAACCGCGGGCCGGAACGCACGACAGGCCTCTCCGGACCACCCGCTTTATTACGTCGCCGTTTCCGGCGGCTACCAGGATCTGGGCGGCTACAAAGCGGGCGAACATGAAATGCCGCCGCGTCAGGTGACGGCGAACATGTACAAGGTGCTCGCCAAGCAGGGCTACCTGCCGGCTTCATCCCGGCACTCGCCGGACCTGGTGCTGCTCTGGTTCTGGGGCACGATGAACGTCGAGCGCTTCGGGATACCCCCGATGCGCGGGATCAATTCCTTGCAGGTCAACAGTTGGGCGGAGGCGTCCTTCATGGGCGGGCTCAAAGCCGGATTGATCAATGATCGCCCGGACCCGTTTCAGACCGAAACGCTGCCGGTCGGACTCGCACGACGAACGGACGATCTGGCGGAGGCGATCGAAACTGCGTCCACCGATGATCTCTTTGTCGCGGGGGTGATCGCGTACGATTTCGCGGCAGCGAAGCAGCGCAAGAAAGTTATCCTGTGGACGACGCGGATCAGCAGTCCGTCGCGGGGGTTCTGGCTCCCGGAGGCGTTGCCCTCGATGCTCGCCATCGCGGGGCCCTTCCTCGGACGCGATACCCCCAAGCCGGTCTGGATCGACGCCAGCGACAAATTCCGGCCCGACGTCACGCTGGGCGATTCGAAGGTGCTGGGGTATATCGAAGAGACGCCGCCGCCGCCCGGCCATCCCGGAAACTAGCCCTTGCGGTCGCGGGCGCGCCGTTCCCTCAGCTCTTGGCCGGAGCGGATTTCCGCAGGACGACGTCGCCGTTCATCGTCGTGATCCGGATCTCCGGACCGCCGCCGTTGAGCGTGCCGGTCACGATCTTTCCCCCGGTCATGGGCGGCAGAGGCGCCATCGGCGGGACCGGCGGCTCCGGAATCTCGACGTCGACGTCGTTGTCGCTGCTCGCGGCGCGGCCCTCGCGCACCGCTTCGCGGGCGGCGCGGGTGGCCTCGCGGGCGGCTTCCATGCCGATGCGCATGGCATCGCGCACGGCCGCACGGATCTCCCCGGAATCGCCGTAGGCGAAATGCCGGCCGCCTTCGCCGCCGAGCGAGGCCGTCTTCGTCACGAGCTGCTTCTCGTCGAAATCAGTCATGATCGAGCCGTTGTGGGTGCGCAGCCGCACGCTCGCCTTCGCGTCGGCGGGCAGGTGCAGCTGCACCTTGCCGTTCATCGAACTGAACGAGAGCGGCTTGCCCTCGACGAGCTGGCGCACGTCGACCGCGATTTCGCCGTTCATTGTTTCGACCAGCGCTCCGCCGGCGACGTCGCTGAGCTTCACTTCGCCGTTGAGGCTCTTGATCTCCAGGTTGCCGGTGACGCCGCCGATGGTGATGTCTCCGCCAAGCGAATTCGAGATGACGATGCTGGTGCTGCGGGGAACAGTGATATCGAAGATGCCGCCGCCCGCCGGCCATCCGGCGGTGCCGTAGACGAGCGTCGCGACGTTGTCCTTCTCCGCCAGAGAGTAGCTGGAAGAGGCGGTGAGCACCCTCAGCCCGTCCTTGCGCGGCGTGGTGGGTTCCGGCTTGATTTCACTGTGCACGGTGACCGCGGGCGCATCGGTGCCGCGGATGTGCACGTCGCCCTGGGCGATGTTCAGCTTGAGTGTGCCGGGCTTCGACGGATCGGAGAATTTGATCGTCGAGACTTCGGAAGCCGCCGCCGAGGCGGTGGGCTCCGGCACGGCGGCCGGATTCGAGGCGGCGCGGGCCGGAGCGACGCTCACGGCCAGCAGCCCGGCGAGGAGGGTTGGGGAGAGAATGGGGAACACTTTCATCGGAGGAGGGATCGAGGGTTGAGCGGAGGAGCGGGGAGGCGCGCCCGGCGTGATCTTGGGCCGGTTGCCATCCGCGGTGGTCGTTCAGGACTCGGGCATCGGGAGCCGTGGTGCCGGTTGTGGAAAAATCAGAGCTGGGCGAGCGCCCGCGACGCCGCCTCGCGGACCGCGCGATCGACCGTCTCGCTGCGGGCGAGCCTCTCGATCTCGGGGGCGGCGTTGCGGTCGCGCGCGGCGACGAGAAAATCGATCATCGCCACCTGGACGAGCGGGTTCTGCTCGCGCGGCAGCGAGGCCAGGACGCCGGCGCGCACGAATGGCTGGTTGGAATGCGGATACAGCGCGTCGAGGGCGGAGAGCCGGACGTTGACGCTCGGGTCGAGCGCCAGCGCCCCGATCAGGTTGGAGAGAATCCGGTGGTCCGGATTTTTCTGATCGAGCGTTGCGAGCACGGTCTGCAGGCGCTCGCTGGTCGAGCGTTGCTGGAGCAGCGAAATGCCGACGAGCTGGTCGATCGACTCGATCCGTTTTCGAATCTGGGCGATTTCGCGTTTCGTGTCGGGATCGGAGGAGACGGAGACCGGACCGGCGAACCGCGCTCCGAGCTGGAACGCGGCGAGCGCGATCGCCACCGCCCCGGCCGGGGCGAGGATCCAGCGCCAGACCGAGAGGCGCGCCGCGCGCTTCCGCCGGGCGACCGCGGCGCGGATGCTTTCGGCCGAGTTCTTCTCTTCCTCGAGCATGGCGTAGAAGCCGGCTCGCAGCCGCGGGCCGGGCTTGGCCGCCGGCAGCCGGTCGAGCGCGCCGAGCGTCTGGGCGAGGGAGGCATACTCGCGCTGGCACTCCGGACAGGATGCCAGGTGCGCGCGAACCTCCGCGGTATCGGCTGCCGCGACGCGGCTGTCGAGCAGCTCGGAGAATCGTTCCTGGGCAACGGAGCAGTTCATGGGAAAGACGGGAGAACGGAAACGGGAGATGGTTTGAGATCGGTAAGTTCGAGGAATCGGGCCGGCATCGCGGGGTGCACCGCGGTTCAGCTTCTGCCGTCCCGCTGCAGTTTCAGAAAGATGTCGCGGAGTTCGCGGAGCGCCCGGTGGGCGCGCACCTTGGCCGCGCCGGTGGAGCATTCGAGAATGCCGCCGATCTCCGAAAACGAGAGCTCCTGGAACCGGCTGAGCAGCAGGATCTCGCGGTCGCCGCGGTCGAGCCGGTTCAACGCGACGTGCAGCAGGGCGTGCTCGTCGCGAACCGCGGCGTGGTCGCCGGCATCGGGCTGGTCGTCCGCCTTTCCGTCGAGGTCCCTCGGGTCGACGGCGGCCGGCGCCGTGGAGGTTTTTCGAAAGTGATCGGCGGCGCAGCGTCGCGCGAGATGGTACATCCACGCCGAAAAACTGCCGTCATCGCGGTAGGTGTGACGGTACTTCAGCATCCGCTGGAAAACGGTTTGCGCGATGTCCTCCGCGGCCGCGCGCTGGGCGGTGAGTTTCACCAGGAACCCGTAGAGCCGGCCGTGGTGGCGCTCGAAAAGCTCGCCGAGGGCGTCGAGCTCGCCGTCGCGCACCGCGAGCATGAGGTCATGATCCGAAAGAGCTGCCGTCGCGGTTTCCACGGGGTCGGGCGCCGTGGAATCAACCACGGACGGTCGCGTTTGAACACGGATTTCTGTGTATTCGGCAATCACGGTGGCGTGACAACATCTCGGATGCCGGGGTGAAACCGGGCCGGCCCGCAAAGGTTACAGGAATCCTGTCGTCCGGCTGACGGAGGTGTTGGTCCGGTGCGGGACCGCGCATGGCCGGCGGAGGAGCGGACGGCGGCCTCCGTTCGACACACGCACTCCGTTCGGCTCGCTCACGCTCGAAGGCATCGCGGACCCGGGCTGCGAGCCGCGGGTCGACATTTCGGGGGCGGGTGTATTTGGTGGCGGCCAACCCTTATCCCCATGAATCGTCGCGAATTCCTGGTCCGATCCTCCCTGCTCGCTTCCGCGGGACTGGTGTTCCGTTCCCGTGGGCTGACCGCCGGTCCGGCGGCGCCGCAGCCCGTTCCGGCAGCCGTGCCGCCCGTGACCGAATTTCGGCCGCTGCGCCGCGGCGTCGGCCTGTTCAGCGGCCGGGGTGGCACCATCGGCTGGCTCGCGACCCGGGACGGGCTGGCGGTCGTGGACACGCAATTTCCCGACACGGCGGCGATCTGCCTGGCGGGTCTGCCCGGACGCGGCGCCCGGCGGATCGACGTGGTGATCAACACGCATCACCACGCGGATCACACCAGTGGCAATCCCGCGTTCAAGCCGGTGGCCCGGACCATCGTCGCGCAGCAGAACGTTCCGAAGCTGCAGTTTGCCGCCGCGGAGAAGGCCGGGACGCTCGACCAGCAGGTTTTTGCGGACACGACCTTCGCCGAGGCCTGGCGGCATGATCTCGGCGACGAGACGGTGACGGCGCAGTATTTCGGGCCGGCGCACACGGGTGGGGACGTGGTGGTGCATTTCGAGCGGGCGAACGTGGTCCACGTCGGAGATCTCACGTTCAACCGGCTGTACCCGGCGATCGACCGGCCGGCGGGTGCGAGCATTCACGGCTGGATCACGCGCCTCGGGGAAATCACCAAAACGTATCCCGCCGACGCGATCTACCTCTTCGGGCATGGCAAGAGCGAGTTCGGCGTGACCGGCGGACATGCCGACATGCGGGTGTTTCGGGATTACCTGACGGCGCTCCTCGAGCACGTGCAGAAGGAAATCGCCGCCGGAAAATCGCGGGACGAAATCGTGCGGCTGGAAAATTTCCCCGGTTTCCCCGATTTGCATTCTCCGTTGCCCAATCGCCTCGGCTCGAATCTCGGAGTCGCCTACGACGAGCTGACGGAAAAGAAGGGTTAAATCGGCACGCGGGTCGCAAACGCTCGCCATCCGGGTGGCTTTCGGTCAACCATCGGCGGCCATGAGCTTCAAGGCCGTCGTCAGGACCGTCCTCTTTCTCGCGCTGCTGTTCGTCATGCTCTACGTGGGCATGAACAATCCGCAGCAGATCGATTTCCAGTTCCCGATCGCGGGCACGACTGCGAAGAACCCGATTCACGCGCCGGCGGCGATCCTCTACTTCGGCGTGTTCGCCGTTGGGGTGTTCGCCGGCATGCTGCTGCACACCGGCAAGGGCGCCAAGCGCGGCAGCTCCGGCAAGGAAAAGTAAGTTGCCTGCCGGGGTCAGCGACCCCGGCTACAAGCAAGGCAGGCGTGGTATTCTCGGTCTGATGTAGCCGGGCTCGGCGAGCCCGGCCGCCAGCGCGGCAGGGTGGAGGGACCGGCTCCGTCCGGTCCGCGAACGTCGCCCGATGTTCTCGGACGACACGGAGGTCGCCCCTCCATCGATGCGGTCCGCGGTCTTGTGATGCTGCCGATGTCGCCAGCCATGTGGCGCCGGTCTCCGACCCGCGGGGCGGCGGAGCACCCGCGACATGCGCTCGCCGGTCGCAGACCGGCGCCACGGGGACCAACCGCCGAAGCCCGACAGCTTGCGCCGAGCCGGGTCCGGGAAGTCGCCGTGCCTCCGTCGGGCCTACTTGATTCCGCCGATCAGTCGGATCAGCCACGTGACCCGGTCAGCGGTCGCGTCGGGATTTCGCAGGTCGTGCCCCGCGTCGTACATCGCCGTCTGCTTGCGCGGCTGCGCGGCGGCATAGAATGCGTTCGCGGCGGCGGCGGACACGAACTCGTCGCGCGACGCGAATTGAAAGAAGACCGGCGCGGGCGCGAGTTGCGGGACGAAACGGATCGGGTCCAGCGGAGCCATCCGCTGCCGGTAGGCCTGGGGGTCCGCCGGTTTGCGCGCGAAAAGATACCAGTCGGTGAAGTGCGGTGTGCCCGCCATCAGCACGTACGTCGCGGCGCGCCGATCGACGGCCCCCATGACCGCGGCATACATCGCGCCGAAATCATGACCGACGACGGCGACGCGCTTCGGGTCGACGCCCGGCTGCGCGAGCAGGAGGTCCATCGCCCGCCGCAACTCGATCACCTGGCGGATGGACCGGTCGTAATCGTCCTCCGGCACGCGGTTCGCATACCACTTCGGCGCGGCCCACATGGCGTCGACCAGCAGCGACACGATGCCCTCGCCGGAGAGCGCGACCGCCTCGTTCAGAAACTCCGTCCGGTTCGTCGTCGCCGCTTCGCCGAGCCAGTGCACGTAAAGGATGCCGGCGGCCGACGCGGGTTTCGTCGCCGGCGTGACGAAATAGGCCTTCACCGGCGTGTTCACGCCGAGAAAGGTGATGTCGCGGATCACCGCGTTGTCGCGCGTCTCCACCCCGAGTTCGCGCAGGTGGAGCGGCGCCGTGCGGTCGTACTCGAACAGCTTCGCGTCGGCGGGTTCGGCGGTCGTCGGTTCGGTCGCAGCGACGGCACGAATCGCCGCGAGCATCAGGACCACCAGCAGGCGCAAAGGGAACGGGGGGCGCATGGGCCGAGTGAAGCAAGGCGTCCGCCCGTGTCCACCTTGGGCAGGCGACCGTCCACGGCTCTCATCCGAGTCGCGCCAGCACCTCGGCGGCAAGCGCGCGGAATGCCTCGGCACCTGGGGCGCCGCTGTCGTAGAGCGCGACCGGCTTCGATTCCGCCGGCGCCTCGCTGATCGTGATGTTCTCGGGAATGACGGTCCTGAAGAAGTGCAGCTTGCGAAACCCCGTCTCGTTCGGCAGCCGGGCCATTGTTTCCTGGTGGAACGCCACGTGGCCGCGTACCCGCGTGAAGATGACGCCGAGGCAGCGAATCTTGAACTCGAGCTCCTCCTTCAGGTAATCGAGCCGGTCGAGCAGCAGTGTCAGGCCGATGGAGGAGAGGTAGTCGGGCTGCATCGGCACGAGAAACCAGTCGCTCGCGAACAGGGCATTCTGGGTGGCGGTCTGGAGGTTGGGCGGGCAGTCGCAGAGGATCAGGTCGTACTCGTCGACGACCTTCGCGAGCTTCCGCGTGAAGATCCGCTCGCGCCCGGGCCGCGCCGCCAGGTCGAGATCGAGGAACGTCAGCTTCAGATGGCTCGGCACGAGGTCGAGCCCCGGAATCTCCGGCACCACGCTGGTGACGATGCACTGGCGCAACTTCGAGTGGTCGTCGTCGCGCTTGCGTTTCGGATCCAGCTCGAACACGTCGGCCATCGTCCCGTTCTGCTCCGCCCATTTTTCCCAGGCGGCCTCCGGCATCAGGCTGAGCGAGGCGTTGGTCTGCGGGTCCAGATCGACGAGCAGCACATGCAGCCCGTGATCGCGGGCGAGATGGGCGGCGAGATTGACGGCGACGGTGGTTTTGCCGACGCCGCCCTTCATGTTCACGAGGGAGATGACGGTGGCTTTGGGCATGGCAGTGCGGGGCGGGCCGCCGTCATTGTGCGGCCCACCGCCGGTTGTGCAACGCGAACCGACCGAAACGCGATCGCCGACCTCGACCGGTCCGCGAGGATCGATGCCTTCGCGCCGCTATTTCTGTGCGCGGCGCAGGTTGTCGCAGACGATGGCGGCGGCCACCGCCGCGTTCAGCGATTCCGCCCCGCCGAAACGCGGAATGGTCACGCGACGCGTGAGCAGCGGCTGCACAGCTTCCGAAACCCCGCGACCCTCGCTGCCGATCACGATCACCGCGTCGTTCGTTGGACCCACGGCGTGCACGTCTTCGCCGGCGAGCTCGCAGCCGATGACCGGCACCCCGAGGCACGCGAGTGCGGCGGGGAGTTCATGCGTGCAGGTCCGGACGCGCGCAAACGAGCCCATGCTCGCGTTGATCGTTTTCTGGTGGAAGAGATCGGCGCAGTCGGGTGAGAGCAGGACGCGGTCGACCGCAAACCAGTCGGCGATGCGCAGGAGCGTGCCGACGTTGCCGGGGTCCTGCACGCCATCGAGCGCGAGGGTGAGGCCGTGCGCCAGTTCGCCCGGTGCGAGCGGTTCGCGGCGGAGGCGGCCGACGGCCAGGACGGAGGAGGGCGTGGGAAAGTGACTGGCGCGGGCCATCTCCTCCGCCGACACGAGCTTCGCGGCGGGATGCGGTGCATTCGGACCGAGGCGGGCCCGCTCGTCGAACCAGACCTGGGTCGCATACATCTCCTCGAACGTGCACCCCGCGGCCAGCAGGTCGTTGACCACCTTTTCTCCCTCGGTGACGAAAAGCGCGAGCGCCTCGCGGTGTTTCTTGTCGCGCAATGAACGCAGGCGCTGGATGTCCGCTTTGCTGAGCATGCGGGGTCCTTCTAGCGCGTGCCCACCCGGTGGCGAGCCTGCGAATGCGGCGCACTCTCCCGTTGCCCGATCCGCGCCGTCCGTGCAACGTGCGCCCATGGCCACACCGCTCAACTGGGGCATCATCGCAACCGGCGGGATCGCGCGGGCATTTGCCCGGGGCGTCGCCCATTCGCAGCGCGGGCGCGTTGTCGCCGTGGCCAGCCGGACGCGGGACTCCGCCGAGGCGTTCGCGCGCGAACATCAGGTGCCGCGGGCCTACGGGAGCTACGCGGAGCTGCTCGCGGATCCGGCGGTGGATGCCGTCTACGTGGCGACTCCTCATCCGCACCATGTGGCATGGGTGATCGCAGCGGCGGAGGCCGGCCGTCACGTGCTCTGCGAAAAACCGCTTGGTCTGACGCGCGCCGAGGCGCTCACCGCCGTCGAGGTGTGCCGGCGCCACGGCGTGCTGCTGATGGAGGCCTTCATGTACCGGTGCCACCCGCAGACGGCGCAGATCGTCGACCTCGTCCGCCGCGGAGCGCTGGGCCGCGTCGCGCTCGTGCAGGCGGCCTTTGGTTTCGCCAACGCTTACGATGCGGGAAATCGCTTTTGGAACCAGGCGCTCGGCGGCGGGGGAATTCTCGACGTCGGCTGCTATCCGGTTTCGTTCGCCCGGATGATCGCGGGGGCGCAGACCGGCGCTGCATTTGCCGATCCGGTCCGGGTCACGGGCGCGGTGCAGCTGCATCCGGAGGCGGGCGTCGACAGCTGGGCGGCGGCGACCCTCGAGTTCGCCGGCGGGATGATGGCGCAGGTCTCGACGAGCATTGCGGTGACGCAGGACAACTCGGTCCGGATCTATGGCACCGACGCCTGGCTTCATGTGCTCGAGCCGTGGGTTCCGTCGCGCGAGGGCGGAGCAACCAGGCTGCTGCTGCATCGCGGCGGCGGCGGCGACCCGGAGACGATCGAGATCAGGACGAACGAGTGGCTGTACGGCCTCGAGGCCGACGCGTTTGCGGCGGCGCTGGCGTCCGGGGCGCGCGACGTTCCGCAGATGAGCACCGACGACACGCTGGGAAACATGGCTGTGCTCGACGCCTGGCGGGCGTGCGCCCGGCCAACCGGCTGAATGCCGGCCGCGGCCGCGGGCCGCACGGCGCCGTGGGCAAGTCGGCCTCGGGCCGGTGTTTGCTGCCGCACACCGGATGTCGCCCGTGGCGGGACGGCCGCGGAGAAACGGTCGTCGGTGAGCGTGCAAAAAACTGGCCATTCGACGCGAACGCGCGAGTGAAATGGCCGGCGGAAAATTGGCAAAACGGCAACACCACGAACTGCGCAGTCGATGCGCATTTATTGGCAAATTACGCGGCGCGGGCGCGAGACCGGACGGTATTCTAGTCGAATGCTCTTCTCGACACCTGATTCCGGGCCGCATCCTTACGGTGGCGCGATTCCGCTGCGCGGTGCGGAGCTGCTCACCGATCCGCTCCTGAACAAGGGGACGGCGTTCACCGAAAAGGAACGCGATCAGCTCGGGTTGCGCGGACTGCTTCCGCCGCGGGTGTTCTCGCTCGATGAGCAGGTCGCGCGCTCCTACGGCAACTTCAAGCGCAAGACAGATCCGCTCGAAAAATACATTTTCCTCAGCACGCTCCAGAACCGGAACGAGACGCTCTACTACCGGCTGGTGATGGATCACCTGGAGGAGATGATCCCGATCATCTACACGCCGACGGTGGGGCAGGCCTGCCTGGAGTTCGGGGCGATCTTCCGCCGGTCGCGCGGTCTGTACGTCAGCATCCGGGATCGCGGCCGCGTGGCCGAGGTGCTGAGTCACTGGCCCAAGACGGATGTCCGCATGATCGTCGTGACCGACGGCGAGCGGATCCTCGGGCTCGGCGATCTGGGCGCATTGGGCATGGGGATTCCGATCGGGAAGCTGGCGCTCTACACGGCCTGCGCGGGCGTCCATCCCTCGTACACGCTGCCGATCACGCTCGATGTCGGCACCGACAACAAGACGCTGCACTCCGATCCGTTCTACATCGGCCTCGACCAGCCGCGGCTGCGCGGCGAAGCGTACGACGAGTTCATCGAGGAATTCATGTCGGCGGTGCAGAAGGCCTTCCCCAAGGCGCTGGTGCAATGGGAGGACTTCGGCAACACGAACGCCTTCCGGCTGCTGCACCGGTACCGGGAGCGCGTGTGCAGCTTCAACGACGACATCCAGGGCACGGCCTCCGTCGCCCTGGCCGGATTGCTGGGCAGCCTGCGGCTGACCGGGGGCAAGCTGCGCGACCAGCGCCTGCTTTTCCTCGGCGCCGGCGAGGCGGGCACCGGCATCGCCGACCTGTTTGTCGCGGCGGCCATGGCGCAGGGCCTGACCCAGGCCGAGGCGCGGTCGCACTGCTGGTTCGTCGACTCGCAGGGACTCGTCGTCCGCGGCCGGTCGAAACTGGCCGAACACAAGCTGCCCTATGCGCACGACCATGCCGCGATCGCGACGCTCGCCGAGGCCGTCGACGTGCTCAAGCCGACCGCGCTGATCGGCGTCTCGAGCCAGGGCGGCGCGTTCACCCAGCCCATCATCGAGCGGATGGCGGCCCTCAACAAGCGGCCGATCATCTTCGCGCTCTCCAATCCCACTTCGAAGGCCGAATGCACCGCCGCCAACGCGTACGGCTGGACGAATGGCGCCGCGATTTTCGCGAGCGGCAGTCCGTTCGACCCCGTGACGCTGAACGGGCACACGCTGGTCCCCGGCCAGGGCAACAATGTCTACATCTTCCCCGGCGTGGGCTTCGGCGCGCTCGTCAGTCAGGCGCGGCAGATCACCGACGAGATGTTCCTCGTGGCCGCCCGGACGCTGGCCGAGATGGTGAGCGAATCCGATCTGGCCATGGGCCGCGTCTACCCGTCGCTCACTCAGATTCGGGCGGTTTCGCTCGCGATCGCCACGGCCGTCGCCGAGGAGGCGCATCGCACGGGGCTCGCCCAGGGTCCGCGCCCGCGGGATCTCGAAGCCGACGTGCGGTCCAGGATGTTCGAGCCGGTGTACCGCAGCTACGTGTGATCAGGCCGCATGGCTGCGCCGGTCATTTGGCCGGCGCCAGCTGTGAAGACTGATACGCGAACAGCCGCCATCGTCCGTTTTCGAGGCGCCACACCGCCAGGAACCGCAGGGTGAACTCGCTGCGACCGCTGCTCGTCAGCGCCGCAAACACCACGCGGCCGTGCTCGACCACGACGCCGGCGGCAACCGGCTGCAACTCGACGTCCCGGGGAGTGATCGAGAGATACTTGATCCGGTTGGCCGCGACGGAGGCGAGGAACTGCGCTTTCGTCTGCACCCGTCCTTCGGAATAGGCGTAGCGCAGCTCGTCGGAGAGCAGTTCGCCGAGGGCGCGGGAGTCGCCGGCGATCGTGGCTTCCAGCCGCTGCGCGTCGGCGGCCCGCACCGCCGCCAGTTCGTCCGCCGGCGCGGCCGGATGCAGGCTCGACGGCAGCGCGAGAAAGAGCAGGAGGCGGAAAGGCGTTTTCATCGGCGGGCGAACGTGGACCACCCTGTAGCAAGCGGCCGCCCGTTCGACAAGCCAGGTCGCACGCCCGCGGCCGCCGGCGACCTCGCAACTTCCCCGGCCGCGATATCGACTGGATACGGTGGCGGCGTTTTGGGATGGTGGCGCTGCTTCGCTCCCTTGCGCGCATGGCCTCCGGCACCTTTTCCCGCTTTCTCGCGCTGACCCGCCCCCACCGGTGGCGGATCGCGCTCGGCGTGCTGCTCATCCTCGCGGCCACGCTGCTCACGCTGCCCGCGCCGTGGATCTTCAAGCTGATCATCGACGAGGCGCTCCCGCACCGGGACCTGCACCAGCTCGCGGTCTTGCTGGCCGTGTTCACCGGACTGTTCCTGTTGCGCGGGTGGACGACGCTGGTGCGTAACCGGATCCTGCAATTCAGCGCGATGCGGATCGTGTGCGACCTGCGGATCCAGCTCTTCGCGCACCTGCAGACGCTGTCGTTGCGTTACTTCGATGCGAACCAGACGGGCAAGGTCATCTCGCGCGTGACGCAGGACACCAACGAAGTCTACCAGCTCACCAACGGGTTTCTCATCACGGTGATCGCCGACTCGGTCACGATCCTCGGCGTGCTCGGTTTCCTGTTCTGGGTCGAATGGCACCTGGCGCTGGCGGTGACGCTCGTCCTGCCGTTGTTCGTCATCAACTACCTCCACAACCGCCGCCGGATGCGGGAGGAGAGCCGGGTGCACCGCGACAACTGGGACAAGGTCGTGGGTTTCCTGCACGAGCGGGTGGCCGCGGCGCGCGTCGTGAAATCGTTCACGCGCGAGGCGGCGGAGACGGACGCGTTCGCGAGCGGGATCAACGCCGACTATTTCAACTACTCGAACATCGTGATGCGCAACACGCGCCTGTCGGTCGTGGCCGATCTGCTCGGCTCGTTCGGTGCGCTGATCGTGCTGGGCTATGGCGGCTGGCTGGTGGTGCAGGGGTCCATGGCGGTGGGCACGCTGGTGGCGTTCAACGCCTACATCACGTTCGTCTTCCCGCCGATCGTCCGGTTCGTCGACCTCGCGGCGGTGTTCCAGCGGGCGAACACCGCCCTCGAGAACATGTGGGCGATGCTGGATACAAAGCCGGAGGTCACGGACGCGCCGGGAGCGCGGGAGCTGCCGGCGATCAAGGGCGCAGTCGAGTTTCACAACGTCAATTTCGATTACGAACTGGAGCCGCCGGGACAGGGCCGGCCCCGGACGCTTACCGACGTCGATTTCCACGTGCCGGCGGGCCGGGTCGTCGCGATCGTCGGCCCGAGCGGCTCGGGCAAGAGCACGATCATCAACCTCGTGGCGCGGTTCTACGACGTCGCGTCGGGGCGCGTGTCGATCGACGGCATCGACGTGCGCGACGTCACGGTCGAGTCGCTCCGCCGGCAGATCGGGATCGTCCTGCAGGAGAACGTGCTGTTTTCCGGCACGCTGGAGGACAACGTGAAATACGGCCGGGCCGATGCGACGCCCGAGCAGATCCAGGCGGCGGCGCTCGCCGCGAACGCGCACGAGTTCATCCGCGAGCTGCCGGACGGCTATGCGACCGTCGTCGGCGAGCGCGGGGCGAAGCTGTCCGGCGGGCAGCGGCAGCGCGTGGCGATTGCGCGGGCGATCCTGCGCGATCCGCGCATCCTGATCTTCGACGAGGCGACGAGTGCGCTCGACACCGCCTCGGAGCGGCTGATCCAGCAGGCGATGGAGCGGCTGATGAAGGGGCGGACGGCGTTCATCATCGCCCACCGTCTTTCGACGATCCAGAAGGCCGACCTGATTCTCGTGATGGAGCAGGGCCGGCTCGCCGAGCAGGGCACGCACGCGCAACTCCTGTCGGCGGGCGGACTCTACGCGCGGCTGCACGCCCTGCAGTTTCAGGAGCCGACGTGAGGAACGCGCCGGGCGCGTTCCTGATTTGGCATCCAAACCGCGCGAGCGAGCTTGCGGCCTACGACAACAATCCAAACCGCGCGAGCGAGCTCGCGGCCTACGGAAAAGATGCGAACCGCCCGAGCAAGCTCGCGGCAGGTTCGGATCGGAGAGACCGGAGCCGTTCTCTTTCGCGCGATGGCGGGAAGGACGCGCTGGCTGGTCGAATGCGTTGATGATTCCCGCTCCGACAATTGGTTCAGTGCGCAGCCTGCTATCGTGAACCTGGACCTGGCGCCGAGTGCGCCTCCCATCAGCGAATTGCCCGAGTCGGTCGTCGCCCGGCCGGGCCAGATCGGGACGCTTTCAGCAGTGGTCCGCGGCACGTACCCGCTGACGATCGAGTGGCTCAAGGAGGGTACGACCGTGCAGGGGCCGAACGATCTGAACCGGTACGTGGAAGGAGCAGTCGCGTACGGCTTCAACACGACCGCGGCCGATGCCGGCACCTACACGCTTCGGGCAAGCAACAGCTTCGGGACGACCGTGCAGAGCGTGCGGGTGGAGGTTGGGCCCGCGAGCCAGTTGTCCAACCTGTCCGTCCGGGCCCGTGTGGGGACAGGCGATCAGGTGATGATCGTCGGGTTCGTGCTCGCGGCCCCAAAGCAGGTGCTGATGCAGGCGCTGGGATCGGAACTGACGGGCTACGGAGTGTCCGGTGTGCTGCCGGATCCGACGGCGACGCTGTTTGCTTCCGACGGCACGCAGACGACCAACGACGACGGCGGGATGCCGATGCCCTGGCAGGATCCGCTGTACGATCTGCTGGGCGCCCAAAAACTCGCCCTGGGCTTGACGAAGAGTTCCGAGATCCGCGCGGAGCTGTCGGCCGGCGCGAATACGATCGTCGTTGGCGGCGTCGGCGGGACGACCGGCGTGGCGCTCGCCCAGATCTTCGACGCTGACGGCACCACCAACCGGATGATCAATCTTTCGGCGCGGGTCTACGCGGGTGCGGGTGACGACACCGCGATCACCGGCTTCATCATCAAGGGCGATCGCCCGGAAAAGGTGCTTGTCCGGTGCGTCGGTCCAGGACTTCGCGACGCGGGAGTGACCGGATATCTCGCGGATCCGAGCTTTCACCTCGTCGACCAGGCGACAGGTGCGACGCTCGCGGCGAACGACGACTGGGACACGGGCGACGACGCGGCGGAGCTCTCGCGAGTCATGCGATTGGTGGGCGCCTTCCCGCTCGCAGCGGGCAGCAAGGATGCAGCGGCGGTGGTGACGCTGCCTCCCGGCGCCTATACGGCGTTGGCGTCCGGCGCCGGCAGCACCACGGGCATCGTCCTGCTCGAGGTTTATGAGGTCCCCTGACGTTGCGGGCCTTAGCCGTATCCATGCAGTAGGAAACCGGTTTTGAGGTGATTTTGGCTGGGCGCGCTACCCGAGCACTGGGCGAGTGCCGACTGCATTGCAGTTGGCGTTCGGCGAAAGCAATTTCTCCCAAAGGCCTCGCCACCAAGCGCGTTCGTGCGTCGGGACGGCAAGTTTGATCGTGGTTTGACCCTGGGGGCGGCTGATGATCCCAGCGGTCACGAACAGCCAGTAGCGCAGGCTGCCCAGCGTGACGGCTTCGAGCCAGCCGAGCTTGCGCTCGAACAATACGACGAGGTTGTGGGCGAGCACCCCGAAGCTCAGCGCCGCCTCCGTCGCCCAAAAATCTTTGCACACTAAATCCGGCAGGCCGTAGCCCGCATCCAACTCCTTGATGACGTTCTCGCAGGCGGCCCGGCCGTTGTAGTCGCGCCAGACGGCCAGCGGCGGCACGCTGCGCGGCAGATTCGTCACCAGCACTTGATACAGGTAACCGGGACAGTCGATGAGCAGTTTGCCGCCCGCGCGACTGTGTTTGTCTTTTATCCGGTGGCGAATCGCGATGAACCGCGCGGTGGCGGGCACCTCCGCGTCGTGAGATTCGAGTTCGGCCACTTCCGTGCCGTCGAGGTCGGTGGCGAGCCAGCGGGTCTCACGCCGCAGGAGGCTTTGCACGGGGTGCGTCAGCCGCGCCACGACGATGAACTTCACCCGTAATTGCTCCCACAGCCGCAAGAGTTCGGCCACGTAGAAGCCGGAGTCGGCGCGCACCACGCGCAGCCGCAGGTGCGCGGGCAGGTTGTCCCATAGATCGAGGAAGAACCCGACGACGTTGTTCGCGCAACTGCAGTTGCCGGGGCGTAACCAAAACCCAGCGACCAGTCTCACTTCGCTGAAGATCGCGAGCAACGGGTGCAGGCAGGGCTTGGGGCCGACCCGAGTGTAGCCGACCGCGACGCCCTCCTGGTGTCCGTCCTCGTGGAGCAGGCGGGTCGAGTCCAAATCCAAGGCGTAGCCCTCGGGTTTACCGGGCAGTTTTTGCATCGCCCACGCGAAGAGCGGCCGGAAGCACGCGAGATTCTTCCCCGCGCTCGTGAAACCCTGGAAGAAACGCGTGAACGTCGACTGGCTGGGCACCCGCTTGATCCCGAGCAGGGCCGGCTGCATCGGATCGCGCCGCAGATAGGCCAGGTGGGTGAGTTTCTTCGCCCCGCAGAGCAGGCCTTGGACGAAACCGAGCACCTTGGTCAGAGGGCTCAGCGCGTTGTGGGAGGTCGGCTCAGGGTGCGGCAGACACCGGGCGACCAGTTCGCGCCAGCCGCTCTCCTGCACGAACGACCAGAACGTCGCAGTGCCCGCGTGCGGGCTGAGCTGTTGGTCGGTGAACTCGATTTGGATGGACTGGCCGGCGCTTTGGAACTGGATCTTTCCGGCCACCGTTTGGTGAACCGGGCTTCCGCCCTTCGATTGATTCGGTTTCATTCACCATCAGTCAGTTCCCAATCGGTGGCTCCTTTTCAACTGCATCGTTACGGCTTAGGAACGCGCCGGGCGCGTTCCTAATTCAGCGCGGTGCAAAACCGGTCGACGCGCGGGCGCAGCCAGTGGTGCAGGTCGAACGAGGCGAACACGCCTTCCGCCTGGCCGACGATCTCGTCGCGGGAGACGAAACCGAAATACCGCGAGTCGCGGCTGTTGTCGCGGTTGTCTCCCATCACGAAATAGCTCCCTGCCGGAATCGTCAGCGGGCCGAAGCTCCGCAGGGCCGGCCGCCGCGGCAGCACCATGATTTCATGGGCGTGGCCGGGCAGCGCCTCGGTCGCGAAGAACGCCGACCCAGGCTCGGCCGCCTCCAGGTTCCGTGTCCCGCTCGAGAGGCGCCCCGGCGCGGCGTACGCCACCGGTTGTCCGTTCAGCACAAGCCGGTCGTTGCGCAGCTCGATTGTGTCGCCGGGAACGCCGATCACGCGCTTCAGCAGCCGGGTGCCTTCATCCGGTGAGAAACACACCACGATGTCTCCGCGCGCCGGATCGGCCCAGCGGGCCAGATGCTGCGTGGTGAACGGGATCTTCAGGTCGTACGCCAGTTTGTTGACGAACACGAGGTCCCCCTCGAGCACGGTTGGCTTCATCGAGCCCGATGGCACCGGGTTGATGTCGGCGAGCGCCGATTTCGCGGCGACCACGACGAGTACCGGCAGGCCCACCGGCCGGATCCATTCACGCCAGACATATCGAGCCGCGGTGCGGAAGTTCATGACGCCGCCACAGTGTCCCGAACGGTGTTCCCCGCGAGCGA
Organism: uncultured Verrucomicrobiae bacterium; assembly: GCA_963705935.1. GTDB lineage: Bacteria > Verrucomicrobiota > Verrucomicrobiia > Opitutales > Opitutaceae > Opitutus. Next base: position 4,571,775 of record OY970130.1, read on the forward strand.
TGCTGGACGGCCGGCGCCAATCCGCCGTCGAGCGGCGCCAGTGTGCTGCGATTGGAGCGACCGGGCGGGGCCACGTAGCCCGGCTGCGAGAGGTTCAGGGTCGTAGCCGCCGGGCCCGACGCGTGGTTCCGGCCGCGAATCGAGATTGGAATTGTTTTCGGTGTGCGGCGCCCGGATATTTTTCGCCGCCTTACCCCGATTTTCATGGCCAACCCCCCTTATCGCACCACGCCGATCAAGACCGACCGCATGCCCCCGGGCATTCCGTTCATCATCGGCAACGAGGCGGCCGAACGTTTCTGCTTCTACGGGCTGCGGGCGATTCTCGTCGTCTACATGACGCAGTACCTGCGCAACCAGGCGGGCGCACTCGCGCCGATGAGCGAGAACGACGCGAATTTCTGGTACCACCTGTTCCTCGCCTCGAATTACTTTTTTCCGATGCTCGGCGCGCTCGTCGCGGATGCGTTCTGGGGCAAATACCGGACGGTCTTCTGGATCTCGCTCGTCTACTGCGCCGGCTGTCTGGCGCTGGCCGGCAACGACACCCGGCTCGGACTTTTTCTCGGGCTGGGTCTGATCGCGCTCGGGTCGGGCGGGATCAAGCCGTGCGTGTCGTCGAACGTGGGGGATCAGTTTGGCGCGTCCAACCAGCACCTCGTCTCCCGCGCCTTCGGGTGGTTCTACTTCGCCGTCAACTTCGGCTCGTTCTTCTCCATCTCGCTCACCCCGATCTTCCTGAAATACTACGGGCCCAAGCTGGCGTTTGGCGTACCCGCCGGGCTGATGCTCCTTGCGACCGTGATTTTCTACAGCGGGCGCTACAAGTTCGTCCACGTCCCGCCGAAGGGGCGGGCGTTCCTGCGCGAGACGTTCAACCGCGAAAGCTTCGCCGCCCTCGGACGGCTCGCAATCCTGTTCGCGTTCGTCGCGGTGTTCTGGTCGCTGTGGGACCAGAGCGGCGGCGAGTGGGTGCTGCAGGCGGAGAAGATGAATCTGCATTTCGCCGGCATCAACTGGCTCGCGTCCCAGATCCAGGCCGTGAACGCGATCATGATCCTGGCGTTCATTCCGCTGTTTCAATACGTGATCTACCCGGCGATCAGCCGCGTGTGGCCACTGACGCCGCTGCGGAAGATCGGACTCGGACTAACCACGATCGGCGTGTCGTTCCTCGTCAGTGCCTGGATCGAGACGCAGCTCGCCGCCGGCGTGAAGCTCAGCATCGCGTGGCAGCTGCCCGCCTACGCGCTGCTTTCCGCCGGCGAGGTGATGACCTCGATCACGGCGCTGGAGTTCGCCTACACGCAGGCGCCGAAGCACCTGAAGGCGGTCGTGCAGGCGCTCTACCTTTGGTCCATCACCGGCGGCAACCTCTTCACCGCGCTGGTGCACTGGTTCATCGCGAATCCCGACGGCACGGTGAAGCTGCAGGGGCCGGCGTATTACTACTTCTTCGCTGCGCTCTCGATTGCCGCGTCGATCGTGTTCGCGTTCGTCGCGCTGCGCTATCGGGAGCGCGATTATCTCCAGGACGAGGCGCCAGCCGCGGCGACCGCGTAGCCGGGACCTGCCGGACTGGTGCGAGCGGAACGCCCGCCGCGACGAGGCCGTCGCGGCTCCAGATTGGCCCGCGCTGGTCGCCCCGATGGGGACGCGACGCCCTCGTCGCGTCAAAACAGGAACCGGTGGCGATGCGGGTGATCATCAGTCCCACTCCGATGGGGACGCGACGCCCTCGTCGCGTCAGAAAAGAGCACACGGGTTGATCAGCGCGCAGCTGCGAACGCTGAGAGTGCCGGCAACGCCGGACCGGCGAGCGGCGTGTCCCTGCCGCGACGAGGGCGTCGCGGCTCCAGGTGCGCCCTGCCGCCCGAGAACTCCCACGCGTTCAGTATCCGCCGTGGGCGCCGCCGGCCGGCTTCGCTCCGGTGAGTTCGGCGAGAATCGCGGCCGCGCTCGAGGTGCCGAGCCGGGTGGCCCCCGCGTCGATCAACGCCGCGGCATCCGCGAGCGTCTTGATTCCGCCGCTCGCCTTGAACTGGATCGTTCCGCGCCGCTGCGCCGCCCATTCGCGAAGGTGTTCCGGTATGGCGCCGCCGCTGCCGAATCCCGTCGATGTCTTGATGAAGTCGGCGCCGGCGTCCTCGCACAGCCGCAGCGCGGCGAGCCGCTGCGCCGCATCGAGGTAGCAGGTTTCAACGATCACCTTCACCGTTGCACCCAGCGCATGCGCCCGGGCGGCGAGCGTCGCGATTTCCGCCGCTGCCTCGGCAAGGTTTCCGTCCCGCAGGGCGGCGTAATTCATCACGATGTCCACCTCGTCCGCGCCGGCGGCACGCACGGCCTCGATTTCCGCCGCCTTCGCCGCCGTCGTGAACCGGCCGCTCGGAAATCCGATCACCGTCCCCACCCGGACGCCGGTGCCGCGAAGCCGTCGCGCGGCGGCGGCGACACCGGTCGGATACAGCATGACCGCCGCGAAATGATGTTGCGCGGCCTCGTCGGCCAGCCGGGCAAGATCAGTGGCGGTGGCATCGAGCCGGAGATTGGTGGAGTCGAATGTCGCGGCGAGCGCCGCAGGCGTGAGCGTCATCCGCTCAACCTATGCGCCGGCGGGAACGAGCGGCAAGCGCACGATCGCCCGGTGCCGCCGGCGGGCCGGCCGGCGGCACCGGGTTCGAGCCCGTGACTCGGCGGCGGCATTGAAGCCGGCCATCGAGGCCCCGTTCCACTCGGTGGGGGCGTCGTGCGCTCCGCTCCGGATCGTCGCGCTGACAATGAGTTGTCGACGCGACATGACCAATCGGGATCCGCCACGGCCCGGGTGTGCCGGCGCATTCCCTTAGTCCGGGATGTCGTCGACGGTGCGGACCACGGTGGCAAAACGGTCGGCGAGCTCCGCCAGCGCGACCCGGTGGACGGTGGCGGCCGGGACCGTGTTGCCGTCCGCGTCCCGCAGGTCCCGCGTGGCGCACGCCGAGGCGGCGACCGTCACGTGAAATCCGTGGTCCACCGCCGAACGCACCGTGGCGCTCACGCACATGTGGGTCATGTAACCGGATACGATCAGCTCGGTCCGGCCGAGCATTCGCAGGGTCGCCTCGAGCGATGTGCCGGCGAACGAGTTGGGCAGCTTCTTGGTGACCACGATTTCGCCGGGCAGCGGGGCGGCGTCCGCGGCGAAATCCGCCATCGGCGTGCCTTCGACGAAGATCCTCCGGCCGGCGGGGCTGAGCTGCTGGACGTGCACGATCGGCACCTGCGCGAGCCGGGCCCGCTGCAGCAGCCGGTGCGTTTCGTGCAGCGCCGCGTGCATTCCGACGAGCGGGAGGCCACCCTCGGAATATTCGCGCTGGGCGTCGATGATGAGCACGACGCTTTGGGCGAGCCGGCCGGGCGCGGAGTTCACGCCGGCGATTTCGAGCAGCGTGGCGGGCGGGGCGCCGCGACCGGCGGAAACCGCCAATCCAACGCTGGCGGCGACGGGAAGGAGCAGGGAGACGTTCATGGCGGGTTGCCGGATTTGGTGGCAACAGGGCCGAGGATATCCCAGCCGGCGCCGCGCGCCCAATGCCGTGTTTTTTGGATGGTATGCCTTTTGGTTATGTCGCTTCATCGCGGCCATGGAGCTCCGTCACCTCCGTTACTTTGCCGCGGCCGCGGAAACGCTGCACTTTTCCCGGGCCGCGGAACGGCTGCACGTGACCCAGCCGGCCCTGAGCCGCCAGATCCGCGACCTCGAGGCCGAGCTCGGCGTGCGGCTGTTCGATCGGCACGGCACGCAGACTGCGCTGACCCCGGCCGGCGCGCGGTTTCGCATTCACGTGCGCGACCTCCTGGGCGCCACGGAGCGCGCGGTCGAGGCGGCGCGGGCCGCGGCGAAGCAGCTTCGTTTTGGACACTACGGCACCCTGTGGACCGAATTCTACGGGCCGGCGCTGCGCACCTACGCCCGGCGCCACCCCGAGGTGCAGCTCGACGCCGTGGAACTGACGCCCAGCGAGCTGATCGTGGCGCTGCGGCGCGGCGAATTGGACCTCGCCCTGCTCGGGCCCGTCGAGGAGCCGGTCCGCCGCGAGTTCGCGACCCGCCGGCTGGGGACGATGCCCGCGATGCTGGCCATGGCCGCCGACCACCCGCTGGCCAAACGCCGGCGCCTCGCGCTGTCGGAGCTAGCCGGCCAGCCGTGGATCGGGTGGGACGACCGGAGCTTTCCCGGGCGCACTGCGCTGCTGCGCGACGCCGCCAAGGCCGTGGGATTCACGCCGCGAATCGTGCACGCGGTCGACAGTGTGGCCTCCATGTTCATGCACCTCGCGACCAGCGCCGCGGTCGGGTATGTCCTGCCGATGTCGAAGCGCCTGCCGCATTCCGGCGTCGTGTTCGCTTCGCTCCATCCGCCGGGAATCGTGCTCGAGATGAACGCGGCGTGGCGGCGCTCGGCGGAATCCGGCGCGCGGCTGGAAGCACTCGCCGACCAGCTGGCGTCGGTGCGGTTCGCCGGCTGACGCGCCGGGCGGGGGGGTGCCAGACGGATTGACGGCTCTGCCCGCTATCGCCGCGGCGGCCGTTTCGGGGCGGGCGTCTTCAGCAGGCGCGTGATTTCAGCCGCCCGAGGCATGGATTCGGAGGTGCCTTGGCGCGTCACCGAAATGGCCGCGGCGGCATTCGCGAACCGCGCGGCCGTCAGCACGTCGGCCTGGAACTTCACCAGCCCCGCGGAAAACGCGCCGACAAACGCATCGCCGGCCCCGGTGCTGTCCACCGGCGTGACCGCGTGCGCCGGGAGATGTTCGCAGCGGTCGGGGAGCGAAACGAAGCAGCCCCGATCACCGAGCGTGACGATCACGGTGGGCACGCCAAAGATCCGGCAGAGCTGCTGGAGTTCGTCGGGTCCGAGCGACCGGAGCAGATCGCCATCCGGCGGCGGCAGGCCGGCGGCGGCTTGGGGCGTCGCGCTCCGATATCGCGCCAGGAGCGCAACGAACTCCGATTCGTTGGGAATCAACACATCGACGAGTTGCAGGATTGCCGGATCGAAGTCGTCGCGCATCGGCGCCGGATTCAGGATCGTCGTCGCGCCCAGACGTCGGCCGGCGCGGAACACATGCCGGTTCACGGCCAGGCTGGCCTCGTGCTGACAAACCACCACCTTCGCCCCGCGCAGGAGCCGCGCCGGCACGTCGCTCGGCGAAAGATGCGCACTCGCCCCGATCGCGACCACGATCCGGTTGCGTCCGGCACCATCCACCGTCACGACGGCCGTCGCGGTCCGGTATCCCGGCTTCGCGACGCAGATCGAATCGATGTGCTCCGCGCGCTGGAACTGGCGCGCGCCGGTCGCGAAGCTGTCGCGACCGACACCGCCAATGAAACGGGTGCGCACGCCGGCGCGCCTCGCCGCCACCGCCTGATTCGAGCCCTTGCCGCCGGGGCCGCCGGCAAACTCGCCCAGTACCGTCTCGCCCGCCTCCGGAAACTCGGCGCAGCGGAAGGTGAGGTCCTGCACGAAGCTGCCGACGACAACCACATCCGGCGTCATGGACTCGAGGGTGCTCGCCCCGAGCCTCGGAGACAAGCATCCGGTGCGCTTTCCGCCGAGCCGTGTCGGCTGCGGAAGTCTTCCCCTCGGTCAAAACCACGCCGCCGCCCGCGCGATCGAGGCGCACCCGGTTGCTCCGCGGCGGGCGGATGCGACCGGTCAGCAACCTTCAGGATCGAGCCGCCCGCCGGCCGCTGGCGCTGATCCCCGAGATTCGCGCCGAAGTTTCGGTCGGCCCGCCGCCCATCCCGGCGGGTGGGCCGTTCGTCCAAAGTTGCGCTTGTCCCGACCGCCTGCTTCTAGTCTTTCCGCATGCAAACGCCCTCCGGCACCACGGTCGTGCTCGAAGACACCGCGGGGCGGGAGCGCGCCAAGGAGCGCCTCTACGTGTTTTTTCAGGCGGGCGGCTGGGGCTTCCTGTTCCTGCTGTGGTCCGCGATCGCCCTGTATTTCGGCGACCGCGACGTGCACGAGAGCCCGGAGATCGCGGTGGCGAACGAGGTGGTGGTCGTGGCGCTCGGGCTGTTGCTGTCGCACTATTCGCGGCCGTTCATCCGGCGGCGCGGATGGAAACAGCTGGGCTGGCGCCCCCTGGTCCCGCGCGTCATCGGCCTCGGCATCGTCCAGTCGGTCGTCTGGTGCGCGCTGACGTACGGCATCGTCTACGGCCTGCTCCGGCAGACCTGGCCGGCGACGACGTACAGCATGGCCTCGCTGTTCGCGGTGAGCTCCGTGCAGGGGGCGCTGCTGTTCACCGGCTGGCTCTGCCTGTATTTCTTCTACCATCTGTTCGACCGGTTCAACCGGCTGGAGATCGAGCGGCTGCAGCTCACGACGCACGTGAAGGAGGCGGAACTGCGCACGCTGAAATCGCAGGTGAATCCGCATTTCATCTTCAACTCGCTCAACTCGCTGCGCGCACTGATCGACGAGAATCCGGCCCGGGCGCGCGACGCCGTGACGCAGCTCGCGAACCTGCTGCGGTATTCGCTGCAGAGCGGCCAGCTCGAGACGGTGCCGTTCGAGGACGAGCTGCGGATCGTGAACGACTATCTCGCGCTCGAGCAGGTGAGGCACGAGGAGCGGCTGCGCGTCCGGCTGGACATCGCTCCGGACACGCTGGGCCTGCCGATCCCGCCGATGCTGTTGCAGACCCTCGTCGAGAACGCGGTCAAGTACGGCATCTCGGCGCGACCGCAGGGCGGCGAGATCGCGATCATCGCGCGGCGCGAGCGGGAGGCGCTGCGGCTCCAGGTGACCAACCCCGGGGTGGTCGATGCGGCGGCGCACCCCCGCAAACTCTCGACCGGGGTCGGACTGCGGAACGCGGCCGAGCGGCTGCGGCTGCTGTTCGGCGAGCGCGCCAGTCTGCAGTTGCGCGAGGCCGGACCCGAGGTTGTCGTCGCCGAGGCCATCGTGCCGCTGGCGGTGCTGCACGCCTGATGAAAGCCCTGTTGATCGACGACGAACGGCTCGCACGCAGCGAGCTCCGGCGCCTGCTCGCCCCGTACTCCGACCTGGAGGTGGTCGGCGAAGCGGCGAATGCCCGGCAGGCGCGCGAGCTCGTTGCCGATCTCGATCCGGACCTGATCTTCCTCGATGTCCAGATGCCCGGTGAATCGGGCCTCGACCTGCTCGAGTCGCTCGACGCTCCCGCGCCCGAAGTCATCTTCACGACCGCGTTCGACGAGTTCGCGGTCCGGGCCTTCGATCTGAACGCGCTCGACTACCTGCTCAAGCCGGTCGACCCGGCCCGCCTGGCGGCGGCGATCGCGAAGCTGCGCAGCCGGCATGCGGCGGCGACCACTGCGGCCGGCGATCCGGCGCGTGCCCCGCGGGAGCGCCTCGCCCCGGCGGACAAGGTGTTCGTGCGCGAGGGCGATCGCTGCTGGTTCGTGGAGGTCCGGTCCATCCGGCTGCTGGAGAGCGAGGGCAATTACACGCGGGTCCATTTCGAGACCGCCCAGCCGCAGCTGTTTCGCTCGCTGAATGCGATGGAGCAGCGGCTGGATCCGAAGTGTTTCTTCCGCGCGAACCGGCGGCAGATCATCAATCTCGCCTGGATCGACAAGATCGAGCCGTGGTTCAGCGGCGGACTGCTCGTCCATCTGAAGGGTGGCGCCAAGGTCGAACTCAGCCGCCGTCAGGCCCAGGAATTCCGCGAACGAATGAGCCTGTGACCACGGGGAGCAGTGTTTGCCGCTCCCCGACCAGCGGAAGGGGTAGCGCCGGTCTCCGACCAGCGGCGAAGGGGTGGCGCCGGTCTGCGACCACAGCCGTCCCACAGGACGGGGACAAAGCGAGTCGGCTGGCGTTCTGTCGAGGGAGACAGAGGCGGGGATGGGACGAAGCCGATGCAGGATTTTTGGCAGGTCGAGAGGCTTTAGGTCGGGGAGACGCTCGGAGGCTGTCCCACAGACTAGGAGGCAAAACCGGGCAGATAGCTCTGAAGGGACGATTCGAGTAAGGCGAAGTGCCCCTCGGCTGTCCCATAGCGACGCAGCAACTGGGCCAGATCCCGACGTAGCCACAGGGCCGCCCGCAACACGGTGAACAGTCTGGCGAAGCTGTGCGCCCATGCGCTGCCCCAGGCCTGGAAGCGGCAGCAGCACATACACCAGCAGCGCCATCCAAACCTGCCACTGCACCGCGTTGGCATTGTGCCCAAGGAAGTCTCCCAGTTGCAGGGTCTGCTTGATCTGCTTGAAGAACGCTTCGATCTGCCAGCGGCAGCGGTACAGTTCGGCGATACTGGCTGCGCTCCAGGTAAAGTTGTTGGTGACAAAATCCATCTCGCGCTCCTGGCCGTCGACGCACACCCGCGCCGTGACCCGGCGCAAACGGCCGGGGTAGTCCGCCCGACTGCACGGCCCGGCCGTGCGGACCTCCACGTCGGCCAGCACGCGCGGGTCCGCGCATGGCTGCCGTCGCCGCACCACCCGCAGCAACAGATCCTCCTTGGGGCGGGTGACGAAAAACACCCCGCGTTGGGTCAGTTCCCAAAAGAACGTGAGCCGGTGGTAGCCCTTGTCGAAGAGCACGATCTCTCCGGTGCGCAGCTCTGCACACAGCGCTCGCACCTTCGCCAGTTCCCCCTCCCGCGCCGATCCCACGACGACGAACCCCGGCAACAGGCTGCGCAGCGACAGCCGCACATGGCACTTGGCCGCGGCCTTCTGGTGATTGTGCTCGGCCCAATCCAGACACGAGGCCACCAATTGGATCACCGTGGCATCCACCACATGGATCGCGCGACGGAAGCGCCACGGCCAAGCCCCGCGTGCGACCGCGAGCAAAGCCCGGATACGTCGCTGCCAAGTGTTTGAGCACCTGCCAAAACAACGCTTCGGCCATCTCGCAGTCGCGAATCTTGTTGGCGTGACTGAGGGCATTGCGCGATGGCGGTGTCGCCCCGCGCAGCCCTCGCAGCGGCGTTTTGAACAACTGCAGCCCGTCGCACACGTCGTTCAGGCTCAAGGCATGGCTTAACTGCGCATACAGCAGGCTCACCACGTGACTCCACGGACTGAAGCTGCGCGCCTGCTCGTCCACCCCGTACTCCCGCGCCAGCTTCGGCACCAGATAGGCGGGAATCAGTTCGACCAATTGACGCAGAACCGTACGTTGCGCTTCGGCTCGGTTGGGCAGGTTGCTTTTTTTCACACCCTGCCTTTGGCAGGACTAATCGGTCCAGCCGAGCCGCCTTTTCCTTCCCCGCTATGGGACGGCTGTGGTCTCCGACCGGCGGCGAAGCACCCGGGATCTGCGTTCGCCAGCCGCAGACCGGCGCCACGGGGACGCGCATGACCATCACCAAGCTCCGGGTCGGGCTCATTCTTAATTTCAAGCGCGCGAAGCTGGAACGGCAACGCGTGGTCCCTTGACCATCCTTGTTCATTTGTGTCCATCTGTGGTCCTGCCCGATGATCGAAACACGCCAGCTGGCCAAGGTATTCAAGGATCGGAAACGCGGTGAGATCCGCGCGGTCGACGGCATCTCGTTCCGGGCCGAGCCGGGTCGGATCTACGGGCTGCTGGGCGCGAACGGCGCCGGCAAGACCACGACGCTCCGCCTGCTGGCGACGCTGCTGCGGCCGAGCAGCGGCTCCGCCCTGGTGGCCGGGTTCGACGTGGTGCGGGAGCCGGAGAAGGTGCGGGCCAATGTGGGCTTCCTCGCGGCGAGCACCGCGCTTTACGACCGGCTGACCGCGCGGGAAACGATCACGTATTTCGGTCGGCTCAACGGCCTTTCCGACCAGGCGGTGCGCGCGCGGATCCAGCGGCTGGCCGACGAGCTCGACATGCACGATTTCCTCGACCGCCGCTGCGACAAGTTCTCGACCGGCATGAAGCAGAAGACCTCGATCGCCCGCACGCTCGTGCACGACCCGGCCGTGATGATCTTCGACGAGCCCACGGTCGGGCTGGACGTCATGACCTCGCGGGCGATCGTCGGGTTCGTCCGCGAATGCCGCAACCGCGGAAAGACCGTCGTGTACTCGACGCACATCATGAGCGAGGTGGAGAAGCTGTGTGACGTCGTCGGGATCATCAACGGCGGCCGGCTGCTGGCCGAGGGCACCCCGGCGGAGCTGCATGCCCGGTATGGGCAGCCCGACCTCGAGGAAGTGTTCATCAGCGTCGTCGGCGCCGACGCCGCCGCGAAGCAATCCTCCAACGGGAGCCCCGCATGAGCTGGAACCACATCGCCACGGTCTACGCCAAGGAGCTGAAGGACTCGCTGCGCGACCGGCGCACGCTGCTTTCGATGATCGTCATTCCGACCATCGTCATGCCGCTGCTGATGTTCGGCGCGGGCAAGGTCGCATCCGTCGTGATCGCCCGGGCGCGGGAGGAGATCCCGCTGGTGATGATCCTCGGCGGGGCGGAGTCGCCGGCGGTGGTGGCGCAGCTCCGGGAATCGAAGAAGTTCCGCGTCGTGCCGCCGAGGACCGACTGGAAGGCGCAGATCGCCGATAAGAAGATCCGCGCCGCCGTGAAGCTGCCCGTGGATTTCGGCCGCGCCTTGAAGGACGGCGCCGCGGAGCCGGTCGTGATCTATCATTACGAGGGAGAACTGAAGTCGAGTTTTGCCGCCGGGGAGCTCGACAAGTTCTTCCGGGAAATGCGGGACCGCGCGGTCGCCCAGCACCTCGCCGCGCTCTCGCTGCCGGCGACGCTCGTGAAGCCGTTTGCGATCAACCGGGAGAACGTGGCGCCTCCCGAGAAGGTCGGAGGCAACCTCTTCGGCGGCATCGTGCCGTACATCATCATTCTCCTTTGCTTCACCGGCGCGATGTATCCCGCGATGGATCTGACCGCGGGCGAGAAGGAGCGGGGGACGATGGAGACGCTGCTGTGCAGCCCGGTGGCGCGCAGCGACCTCGTGATCGGGAAGTTCCTGATGGTGCTCACCGGCTCGCTGGGCGCGATGGCTCTCTCGATGACCTCGCTCGGCCTCACGGCCGCGACCCTGGGCATGCTTGGCGCGGGCACGAAGGCCGCGGCGCGCGCCAGCGCGGCTGGCGGCATGATCCCGATGATCGATCCGGCCGGCATTCTCGGCGTCCTCGCCATGATCCTGCCGGTCGCGGTGCTGTTCTCCGCCGTGATTTTCACGGTCGCGCTCTTCGCCAAGAGCTACAAGGAGGCGCAGAGTTACGTCGGCCCGATGATCATCGTCGTCATCATGCCGGCGGTGCTCGGCATGCTGCCGGGAATCGATCTGAACGCGAAGCTCGCGCTGGTGCCGATCCTGAATCTCTCGCTCGTGTGCAAGGAGATGCTTTCCGGCGTCTGGCACTGGCCCTACATCGCGATCATCTTCGGTTCTTCGTGCGTCTATGCCGGCGCCGCCCTCTGGCTGGCGGTTCGCATGTTCGAGCGCGAGGACGTGATCTTCCGCGCCTGAACGCCGGGCGGCGCGACCGCGCGTCAAAATCCCGTAAGGTCGCCGGCCGCGCGCGGCGGAACGCTCCCGCGCGGTAAAGCCCGGGTAAAAGCCGGCGTGCCCCATGGTGCGGTCGCCGTTTTCCGGATAGAGTCGCGCCCGGCTCAACGCCGCGCCCCATGAATACCCCAGCTCCGTTTCCGGATCAGGGACCGTCACTGAAGCTGCCGCCGCGGGCGGAGGCGCCGACGGGGGCGGGACCGTCGGGCGATGCGCAGTGGCAGATGCGGATGGATCTGGAGGAGCTCCGCGCCCGCGAGTCCAACCTCCGCGAATACGAGGCACGCCTGCGCGCCTGGCAGGAGCAGCTGGCCGGCGCCGGCCCCGTCGCCGTCCGTCCGCGGAGCGCATCGCCGTTTGCCGGTGCCGCGACGCCCTTTTCCCCGCCGGACGATTTCGAGGTCCGGAGCGGCTGGGAGAAGTTGCACCGCGCCCGCGCGTTGCTCGAGGCGGAGCAGCACCAGACTCGCGACGAGCGGCTGACGCTCCGCGCCTCCGAGGCCCAGCTGGCCGTGCGTGAGGCGGAACTCAATCGCCGCGAGGCGGAGTTGAGCCGGCGCGAGACGGCGGTCGCGCCACGCGAGCAGGGGCGGGCGGAGTCCGCCGCGGGAGGGGAGGACGGCCGGACGGTTTCGGCCGTGCGCCGGCTGACGCAGTCGCCGTTTCAGGCCGCGCGAGCGGTATTCAAGTCGGCAAAGTGACCGCGCGCCGCGGGCGCAAAATTTCGCTTGCGCAACCCGCTTACCTTCATCATCACGGCGCGCAATGAATCTCGTCTGCCACCGCCGCTCCGCTGCGATCGCCACGAATGTGGCGATGAGCAAACGCGTCTGGCGGCGCGAGTCGGCCCGGCGACGATGGTGATGCGTTGACAACGCCAAAGCGGTCCCAGCACCGCCTGAACTCCACCGCCGAGCCCGACTCACCCGAGTCGGGTTTTTTGTTTTCCCCACCCGCCCATTCCCGCACCCGTCCCCTGCCACTCACCACTCCATCCGCTCCGTTTTTCGCCCGCACTCACGCCCGATCCAGTGGCGCCGGTGAGGGCGGAGCGGGGCGCTAGAAAGCCAACATGCCCGCCGTCCTCACCGCACCTCCGGAAATCGAACTGCCGTCGATCGCGTTCTTCGGCCGCTCGCTGAGCGAATACGCGCAGTTTTTCGCGCTCGACCTGATCGCGCTGCGCGGCCGCGCGGTGCTCGACGTCGCCGCCGGGCCGTCCTCGTTTGCGGCCGAGGCCTGCCGGCGCGGCGTGGACGCGGTGGCGATCGATCCCTGCTACGGTGCGACCCCGGCGGAACTCGCGGCCCAGGTCCAGCTCGACTGCGCGCGGGTGTTCGCACAGCTCCGGGCGAAGCCGCGGCTGGTCCGCGTCAACAGCCGGTCGCGCGCGCTCCCGGTGCGGCCGGCGTCGGTCCGGCCCACGGCGGCCGCGCGGCCGACGCCCCACTTCTCCTCGATCGACGAGGCGGAGGTGGACCGGCGGGCGGCCGCGCAGCGGTTCCTCGCCGATTACGAAACGCGGCTGTTTCACGGCCGGTACGTCGAGGGCGCGCTGCCCCGGCTGCCGTTCCTGGACGGCGCGTTCGACCTGGTGCTGTGCGCGCACCTGCTCTTCACCTACGGGGATGTGTTCGATTTCGACTGGCACCTCGCGGCGTGCAGGGAACTGGCGCGCGTCAGCGCCGGCGAGACGCGGCTGCATCCGCTGTGCGGCCTCGACGGCCGGCCGTACCGGGAGCTGGGCCGCCTCCGGCGCGAGCTTCTCGGGCACGGTATCGCCAGCGAGGTGGTCCCGGTCGCCTACGAGTTCTTCGCCGGTGCGAACACGATGCTGGTGCTCAGCCCGGCCGAGCGGCCGGGCTAAGCCGTATCCATGCAGTAGGAAACCGGTTTTGAGGTGATTTTGGCTGGGCGCGCTACCCGAGCACTGGGCGAGTGCCGACTGCATTGCAGTTGGCGTTCGGCGAAAGCAATTTCTCCCAAAGGCCTCGCCACCAAGCGCGTTCGTGCGTCGGGACGGCAAGTTTGATCGTGGTTTGACCCTGGGGGCGGCTGATGATCCCAGCGGTCACGAACAGCCAGTAGCGCAGGCTGCCCAGCGTGACGGCTTCGAGCCAGCCGAGCTTGCGCTCGAACAATACGACGAGGTTGTGGGCGAGCACCCCGAAGCTCAGCGCCGCCTCCGTCGCCCAAAAATCTTTGCACACTAAATCCGGCAGGCCGTAGCCCGCATCCAACTCCTTGATGACGTTCTCGCAGGCGGCCCGGCCGTTGTAGTCGCGCCAGACGGCCAGCGGCGGCACGCTGCGCGGCAGATTCGTCACCAGCACTTGATACAGGTAACCGGGACAGTCGATGAGCAGTTTGCCGCCCGCGCGACTGTGTTTGTCTTTTATCCGGTGGCGAATCGCGATGAACCGCGCGGTGGCGGGCACCTCCGCGTCGTGAGATTCGAGTTCGGCCACTTCCGTGCCGTCGAGGTCGGTGGCGAGCCAGCGGGTCTCACGCCGCAGGAGGCTTTGCACGGGGTGCGTCAGCCGCGCCACGACGATGAACTTCACCCGTAATTGCTCCCACAGCCGCAAGAGTTCGGCCACGTAGAAGCCGGAGTCGGCGCGCACCACGCGCAGCCGCAGGTGCGCGGGCAGGTTGTCCCATAGATCGAGGAAGAACCCGACGACGTTGTTCGCGCAACTGCAGTTGCCGGGGCGTAACCAAAACCCAGCGACCAGTCTCACTTCGCTGAAGATCGCGAGCAACGGGTGCAGGCAGGGCTTGGGGCCGACCCGAGTGTAGCCGACCGCGACGCCCTCCTGGTGTCCGTCCTCGTGGAGCAGGCGGGTCGAGTCCAAATCCAAGGCGTAGCCCTCGGGTTTACCGGGCAGTTTTTGCATCGCCCACGCGAAGAGCGGCCGGAAGCACGCGAGATTCTTCCCCGCGCTCGTGAAACCCTGGAAGAAACGCGTGAACGTCGACTGGCTGGGCACCCGCTTGATCCCGAGCAGGGCCGGCTGCATCGGATCGCGCCGCAGATAGGCCAGGTGGGTGAGTTTCTTCGCCCCGCAGAGCAGGCCTTGGACGAAACCGAGCACCTTGGTCAGAGGGCTCAGCGCGTTGTGGGAGGTCGGCTCAGGGTGCGGCAGACACCGGGCGACCAGTTCGCGCCAGCCGCTCTCCTGCACGAACGACCAGAACGTCGCAGTGCCCGCGTGCGGGCTGAGCTGTTGGTCGGTGAACTCGATTTGGATGGACTGGCCGGCGCTTTGGAACTGGATCTTTCCGGCCACCGTTTGGTGAACCGGGCTTCCGCCCTTCGATTGATTCGGTTTCATTCACCATCAGTCAGTTCCCAATCGGTGGCTCCTTTTCAACTGCATCGTTACGGCTAAGCTCAGAATTTGGCCGTGACCTCTTCCTGGTGCCCGGGAACGAGCGTCAGCCGGCCGAGCGCGCTGCACTCCGTCTCGTCGTTCTTGTACAGCTTGAACGCGACCGGCGCCGTCGCCTCCATCGTCTCCCACCGCCATTTGCCGATCGAGACGAATTGCAGCGGGACGCCCTTGTCCCAGCTCAGACCCGGTCCATCGCCACGAATGAAAATCCGGTTTCCGATCCCGATGTAGGCCGTGACGATGAGTCGCGTCGCGCCATCCGACGAGATCACGCGCTCGACCACCTCTGACCGGCTCACGCCCGCTTCGTCGGACGCGACGCCGGCGCCATCGCCGGCCGGCTCGAGCGGCAGCTCCGTGCCGGAATCCGCCTCCGCGCGGCGGGCGTTCCGCTTGCGCGGCGCTCGTTCCGCCGGCGCGGCGGGGGCTGGTGTCGCCGGTGCGGGCGGCTCGCTCGGCGCCACCGGGTTGGCCGGAGCGACGTTGGAATCGGTCACCGGCGAAACGGGGGGCGCTGGTTGGGCCGCCGCAGCTGCGGTTGCGTCGGGTTCAGGAACGGCCGCAGTTGGAGCCGGGGCGTCGACCGGATCCGAAACCGCGGCAGCGGGCGGTTCAACGGTGGCTGCCGCCGGCTCGCTCGTCACGAAAGGAGCGGCCGCAAGATCCGAGGGACTCGCGTTCCCCACCGACGGGGATTCGGCCGTCGCGGGTTCCTCGCGCCGACTCTTGCGTGGTTTCTTCGGGGGTGAGGCGACTTCCAGCGTGGCGGCTGCGGCGATCGAGTCCGGCGTCGGAGCCGGGCTGGCCGGCGCGGACGGAACACTCGACGCGAGGGTCTGCGCCGCGGCCGAAACGGCGGCGTTGATCGCGGCCACGGCGGCGCTCGTGCGCTCTGAAAGCCGCGCCTCGAGTTCACCGGCCGCCTTCGCTTCGGCGGCGGCGGCGCTGCGCGACACGGCCTCGGCCGCGCTTTGGAGAGCGGCGGCTGCATCCGTCTGCGCCTTGATCGCCGTTTCCTGCGCGCGACCGAGCAATTCCGAGCGGGCGGCAATCTGCTTCTGCACCGCCGCTTCGAGGCGCGCGAGCTCCGCGAGGTCCTTGTGCACCCGGTCGGCCACTGCCTGGAGCCGCTCGCTCTCGGACGTGCGGAGCTCGGCCAGCTCCTTCTCGAGTTCCTCCCGGTCATCCTCCCGCGCGTTGTCGAGCTGCGCGTTGAACTCGGCGATCTTCTCCTGCAGTTTCTGCGGGAGCTGTTCCGCGTGCTTCAGGTTCTTGTGCGCGAGCTCGACGATTTCGTGCATCCCGTTCGCGGCGATGCTGATTTGCTCGGCCGCGGTGTTGACGGTGCGGGAGAGCGCCTCGAGCCCGCGCTGCCGCTCGTCGAGCGCCTCGTCCTGCCGGCGGGCGTAGTCGGAGAGAAAGGGAATCGCAGTCAGGACTGCGCCCACCGCCACGCAGGCGGTGATCGCGATGATTGCCTGGCCGCCGAGCGGCCCGCGCGATTGGTCGACGATGAACCAGGCGGCGAAAAGCAGGAACGCATCGCCGATGAGGAACGGAAGCTTCGGAAGTTTTGGGGTCTGATCGGGGAGGCTCATGGAGACGAAACCCGTCGGGAGGAAGCGTGGAACGGTGACGCGGGAGCGTGAAATGTTTGTGCGGCCCGGTCCGGAATATTTCAATCTCCGAGTACCGCCGCGCGCGACCGGCTGGCGAGACTCGGGGTTTGAAAACGCCACGCCTGGAATGCCGGGATCGCGATGGCCTCGCGATCCTGCGCGCGGGTTCGGGCAGGCGGCCGGGCGGTTCGCCGTCGCATTCGCCATCGTGCCGACGAGCCGCGCCGGCGGATGCCTGCGGCATTGCCTTTCGCCGGTTCGCGTGCATCCGTTCGAGTGCGATGAGTTTCGGCCATTTTCTCCGGATTGAGCGGGAGGAACGCGACGGTTCGAGGCACTACGTGGTGCACACCGAAGATCCGAAGTTCTCGATGGAGCTCACCCCCGATGCTGGCCCCCCGGCCGGAGTTGGTCGGAGCGTGATCAAGCGCGTGAGCGTGCCGAACTCCTGGGCCGGCGACTATGGCAAGTACGCCAGCCTCATGAGTTCGGCCCAGAAGTTCTTCACCCGGACCTGCGCCGAGTCGCTGGCGGATCCGGTTCCGCGGCGGTTTCGAACCTAGCCGCCGGGCAGACCATTCTTTTCGCCGCTCCCCCGGAGCACCCGAAAGGCGACCGGCCGGTGGCCGGAGCGATGGGTGGGCTCGAACTCCCCGGAGTATCCGAAAAAGCTTCCAAGCCGAATCTCCGGCCTTCCCGAAACCATCGCCGCCGCTCACGGCGCGCATCCCGGATCCGATCTCTCGCCCCTTGCCCGTGCGCCCCGCCGCGCGATCAAGGGGAAAACCGGGACGCCACGGCGGCCCGCAGCCGCGTCCATTCCACCGGATTCAAATCGTTCTTCCGGCCGGGAGCGGCCTGTCGGTGGTCGGTGATCCGCTGGAGACTCCAGTCATACCGCTGCCAGCGGAGCGCGAGCCACTCGAGTGCCGATGCGATTTGCGCGTCCGTGAGCGGGTCGGTGTAGGTGTCGCCCGCGAACGACAGCCCGAGGAGGAAGGCGTTGCAGCCGTCTCGTCCGAGGAACTGCGACCGTCCCGCGTGCCAGGCCACGTGCTGGTCCGCGACCAGCGTGCAGCGCGTGCCGTCCGGCGCCACGAGGCAGTGGTAGCTCACCTGGCTGGCCGGGTCGCACAGCCGCGTGATCGCCGCCTCGAAGGGCAGGACGCTGTGGTGGCACAGCACGCCGAGCCGCTCGTGCGGCGGCGTCGCGGAGAAGTTCGGGGACGGGCGGCTGATTTCGGGAAAGCCCATGGGCTGCGAGTTCGGCCGGGTGAATGCGGCGCCGGTCACATCCGGTGCCAGGCCAGCACCAGCAGTGAAACGAGCAGGCCGACCCGAATCGCTCCCTCGATCGTGAGGATGACCAGGACCCGCTTGATGCCGGTGTTTCTCCGGAAGGAAAACCCGATGGCGGAAACCACCGCGAGCGAGAGCGCGTGCATTCGCGCGTACGGAATCGCGAGGAGCGTCAGCATCCAAACGGCGTAAAGCACCAGCGCGGCCGTCCAGCAAAACGCGGTGATCTCACGCATGCCGAGCGTGCGGGGGTCGCCATTGCGGGCGATCTGTTTGATGCCGAGGTAGCGCTCGCCCATGACCAGCTGCCACGCTTCAAACGCGAGGAACAGCGGCGTGAGCACCAGGAGCGAATCCATCGCGAGGAGGGTGCGCGCCTCGCCGCGCGCAGGCAACCCGCGAGCGGCGCCGGGCGCCGCCGGTGCCTCGGAGCCACGCGGCGCGAGTGCGGGCGCAGCGCTGCGCCCGATCCGCGCCAGGTGCCGGCGCTACTTCGCGCCGTGCCAGTTTCCGCGCAGCCAGTTGTGGCGGTGCAGCCTTTGCAGCAGGTCCGCCCGCATCGGCGGCAGGTCGCTGACACCGCAGTTCGCTTCCGCCTGCGCGACGTTGCGCGTGCCGACGATCACGGTCGACACGGCGGGGTGCGCGAGGACGAACTTGATCGCCGCCTGGGCCATCGTGTAGCCGGAGCCCTCGATGTCCTTCCGGATCTCCGCGGCCCGCGCCACGGCGCGCCCGAGCCGGTCGCCAGAAAAATAGTTGGCGCGGAAATCGTCCGGCGCGAATTTCGTCTCCGCGGTGAACTTGCCGGTGAGGACGCCCTCGTCGAACACGACGCGGACAATGACGGCGACACCGTATTCCCGCGCCACGTCGAGCAGTTCCGCGGCCGGCTCCTGCTCGAACAGATTGTAGATCACCTGGACCGTGTCGACGAGGCCGCCGCGGATCAGGTCGATGACACTGTTCTGGTCGTGTTCCGGCGTCGAGATGCCGACGAGGCCGATCCGGCCCTCCGCCTGAAGTGCGCGGAGCACTTTTAGCGGCGTGGGATTGCGGTTCCAGGCCCGGGTCCAGGTGTGCAGCTGGAGCAGGTCGAGTTTCGCGACGCCGAGGTTGGCGCACCGCTCCTCCACATTGCGGCGGAGGTGCGCCTCGGGGTAGCGCTCTTCGACGCGGCAGTAGGGAGAGGGCGGCCAAATCCCGTCCGTCGGCGGAGTCTTGGTCGCGATGAAAACGCGATCTTTCCTGCCTGCCTCGGCGCGCTGCCGGATCGCCTCGGCGATCAGCTTCTCGCTCCGACCGTTGCCATAGCCGGCGGCGGTGTCGATGAAGTTGACGCCGAGATCGAGTGCCCGGTTGAGGGCGGCGATGGAGTCGGTGTCCGACTGCGGTCCCCACGAGCCGCCGATCGCCCATGCGCCAAAACCGATGTCGGAGCAGGTGAACGGATGTTTCCCGAAGCTGCGGTATTTCATGACGGGTCCGCCACGTTGAGCAGTCTCCGTTCCACCGGCAAGAACGGGGTGGTGTCCCCGCGAGAGCCGGGCGTTGCTCCGAAATGCCATTCGGGGGAACCCGGCTGAGCGCCGGGCACGGCCGGGCGCGAGAGGCACCACGGACAGACAACTGCCCGGCAGGGCGGCCCCGCCCGCAAACCTTCGCGGAAACCGCGGCGGTGTCCTACACCGGCCAGGGTGCGCCCGGAGAACCGAACCGGGTGCCGGGAGGAAAGTTCAACCCGAACTGCTTGCCGAGGACCTCGACGAGCTCGTCGGCGCTTCCGATGGTGCGCTTCTCCACGCGCCCATCGTTGAAACGAATGGCGAAATCGGCATTCGACAGCGACAGCCGCCGGTCCCGGTCTACCCGCGCCACGATCATGTTCTGGCGAAACCGCGAACTCGGATGCGTGCTGGTGAACCAGTTGCCGACCTCGAAATCAATGGGCGTGGCCTCCTCCGGCACGAAGCGGTAGACGTCCGTCCACGTGCCCGAAAGCCGAAGCTGACGGATCAAGTACCGGCCGTCCGCCGCCAGCCGTTCCGGCTCGGCGGGATCGCCCTGCGCCTCGAGCGAGTCGAGGGCCAGCGGCTCGACGAGACCGATGCCGCCGAATCCGGCGTCGGCCAGCCAGGGCCGGCCGTCGATCTCGACCCGGACGAGCATGTGTGCCTTGGGCGGGCTCACTCCCGCGGGGACCTTCCAGCGGACCCGCGCGATCATCGGCACAACGCCGCTGAAACCGAGGCTGCGCAGGGCCGACGCCAGCAGCAGGTTGTGTTCGAAGCAGTAACCGCCGCGTCCTCGGCGAACGAGTTTCTCTTCGATGGAATCCAGGTCGAGCCGGACGCCGCGGCCGAGCAGCACGTCGAGGTTTTCGAAGGGGATGGTCTCCGCGTGCCGGCGCAGAATGCCGCGGAGCGTTGTCAGGGTGGGGGAGCGTGTGGCGGTGTAACCAATACGGGAGAGATAGTTGTCGATATTCATGGGGGAAAGCCGCGGCCGCCGGGCAAAACCGAACGCAAACGGAATCGGCAAACCCGGCGATGTCCAGAGGCGAGCCGCGCGAAATCGTCGCAGCGGCGGCCGATATCGCGTCATCACTGCGCCGCCTGCACGCGATCGATTCGTCAGGCCATCGGCCGACGAAGCCGGTCGGTCGGTCGCGCGGAGGTCACGGCACCGACGCTGGCGTTGCCGGTGCGCGAAGACGGCGCTGGCGGACGCGAGTCGGTGCGCGACGAACGCGGATCCCGCCGCCCGCTTCATCCCGTTACCCGGGCTACCGAACCACGAACAATCCCGCGACACCGGCGACGGCGAGAGCGGTGCCGGCGTAGTAAAGGAGGCGCGGCCGGGCGTGCTCCAGCCACATCGCGAGCGGGATCGTGACGAGCGGGGCGGTGGCCACGATCGGCTGGACGATGCCGGCGGGCGTCGTGCTCAGCGCCCATTGGAAACACGTCACGCCCAACACCGGTCCGGTCACGGCGTTGGCCAGCACCCACGGCCAGGCGCGGCCCGGCTCGCGAGGGAAGGGCCGGACTTCGCCGCTACCGGCGGGGACGCCTGGTGCGGTCATCCGGTCTGGGGCCGCACCGATGCTCCCGGATTCCCCGACCGCCTGCGCGGTCGAATGCCTCGCCCGAACGCGCACGATCATCCAGGCGGTCGCGACCACGATGAACGCGACGAGCAGCCCGCCGAGCGCTCGCTGGTAGGCGGTGGTCGCGGCGTCGGTTGGCTCGTGCGCAAGGCGGGCGACCTGAAAGGCTTTTCGGCTGAGCACGGCGCCCATGCCCTGTCCGCACGCGGAAAGCGCGGCCCACCCGATGCCGGCGCCGAGCGCCGGTCCGGCAACGGCCGGCCGGCTGGAGGGGAACAGCCCCAGGGCGACGCCAACCAGCGTCACACCCACGAGCGTGAGCTGGGCGGCCGTGAGCCGCGTGCCGAGCCACGCCCATTCGCAGGCGGCGGCGACAACCGCCGAGCCGCACTGCACGATGAGCATCGCGAGCGGCGACCCGAGGCGCGGCAGGGCCTGGAACATCGCCACGCCACCCAAGCCGAACCCGGCGACGCCGCTCACCAGAAACCAGCCCAGTGCGGCACCGCCCAGGCCGCGGCCGGCAAGGTGAGCCCACGTTCCGAGAATCACCGCGGCGACCACGAGGCGCGCAAGATTCGCTGGATTGCTGCCCAACCGCTTGGCCGAGCGGTTCGCGAAGATCGCGTTGCACGCGAACAGCAGCGTCGTTCCGAGTGCGCCGATCATGAATGGAAGGCTCGCCGTCCCGGCGCCGCGGCGGCGCGAGCATCGCGGAGTCCGCGACGATTCTGCAGCGACCGGCAGTGTCGGTGGGTCGAGGTCAATGGAAGGTGCATTCGAATCCGAGGGTCACGGTCCGGCCGGTGCCCGGCAGGAAGATCGCGGTGGCGGCCGGGTTGCGCGCCACATCCAGCACCCCGGCGGTGCTCGCGATGTACCGCCGGTCGAAGAGATTTCCGACCTGGCCGAACACCGTCCAGCTCCGGCCGTGCCGCCAGCCGGCCCGCCCGCCCGCGATCGTGTATCCGCCATAGGTCAGGCGACCCGCGTGGTCGGCCGCGGTCGCGCCGGCGGTCCAGTCGAGTGTGGTCGCGGCGAAGAAGCCGGCGGGAGTCTCGTAGATCAGATCGGCGGAGCCGAGGTGCGGGGGCGTACCGGCGAGCCGGTTACGGCCCAGCACCGGATCGTTTTCGAAGACGAACCGGCTCCAGTTCGCGGTGGCGACGAGCCGCAGGCGGTGGGGACCGTCCACGAGGATCCATTGGGCGGACGTCTCGAGACCGTCGTGCTGCGTCGGCCCGGCATTGACCGCGCCCCGCGGCTGGCCGTGGGCGTCGGCCAGGCGAAGAATCTCGTTGCTCCACTCGGCGTGGTACGCGGTCACATCCCACGACACCGACCGCCAGGACCCGGAGGAGCCGAGTTCCCAGGTGGTCGAGCGCTGGGTCGCGAGCGACTGCGAATGGCGTGTCAGGTTCGGGGCGGTCCCGGACACGACGACGAGATCGTCGAACGTCGGTGGCTCGTCCGCGCGGGACACGCTGGCATGGAACCGCAGATCGCGCCGCGGCGACCAGACCAGCCGGCCGCGGGGCTGCACCGCCGAAGCCGACCACCGCTGGTCGGTGCGGGCGACCCCGGGCGCGGCCGGCATCCGGTCGACGATGTCGCGGCGCGCCGCCAGGAAGGTGGCTCCGAGGCCGGCGGCGAGCCCGGGCGCAATCTGCGCCGTATCCTCGAGTTCGCCGGCCGCCGTCGTGGATTGGAGGGCGTCATCGCCGAACTCCCGTCCGGCCGTGCCCGCGTCGTTCAGATGGCGGCGAACGTCGCGCCAGCCGCGCAGCGCGATGGCGCCGACTTGCAGCACGTGCTCGAACGCGCCGGCATCCCAGCGGCGCGTGATCGCGGCGCGCAGCGTGAGGTCGTCGCTCGTCGAGCGGCTGATGCCGTTCGACTGGAGCTGCTGGAAAAAATCCGTGGAATGGAGCCACGCTGCCCCGGCCTCGAAAGCGAGGACCGGGTTTTCCTGGCGCGTTCCGACGGCGACCTGCGTGGCCTCGGACACGCGGTCGGGCTGGTCATGGCGCACGTCGCTGCTGACGCTGCGCGGCGCCGCCGCGGCGGCGGCCAGGGTGAGAGGGCCGGGCACGTCGTAGGCGGCCCGGACGTGGTAGACCGAAAGGGAGCTGTCGGAACCCGCCGGAGAAGGCCGATCCGCGGTGACGAGCACGGCGGACCTTTCCTGGGCGGCGTGCTCGCGCCAGCCGTCCTGGCGCGAAAAGTCGCCGGCACCCGCGATCGCGAAGTCGCGCGGGCTGGCGCTGGCGCGGACCGTGGCGCGGGCGGCGCCGTACGAACCAGCCTCGACGTGGGCGGCGGCTCCGGTGGCGGCCGGCGGGGCGGTCCGGAGGTCGAAGGCCCCGCCCAGCACCGCCGGCGCGTAGAGACTCGCCGCGTCGCCGCGGTAGACGTCGATGCGATCGACCAGCTGCGGATCGACCAGCGCGGCATTGAACGAGCCGTCGGCCAGGTTGAGCGGGAAACCGTTCAAGAGGAAAAACACCCCGCGGCTCGACGGTGCGCTCTGCACGCCGGAACCGCGGATCGAAACCCGGGGCGGCTCGAATCCGCCGAAGCTTTCCTGCAGGAGCACGCCCGGCGCCCCGCGCAGTGCTTCCGCGAGCGTCATGATCGAACTGCCGGCCTGGGCGCTGCTCTCGAGCGCGAACGGCGGCCGCGTCAGGTCGGCGTTGGCCAGCGCGCGTTCCTCGACCGCGAATGGCGGCAGCGAAAGCGCCGGTTCCGGGGCGGGTTGGGCGATGGTCCAGACCGGAAGCGCGGCCGCCACCCAGCCGGCCAGGCGCCGCCCCCGTCGCGCCCAATCGAACGAACGCTTCGTGAAGACACGAAACATCCGGGCTACCGCTTGTACAGGGGACGCGCGGTATAGCGCGTGTGCAGCAGCTCGTGGGACTTGGGCGAGAGCGGTTTGCCGAGGAAGTCGCGGTAGAGCTCGATCACTTCCGGATTCTCGTGCGAGCACCGGATCTGCCGCTCACGGTCGTCCTGATAAAGACCGGCCATGCGTTTCAGCCGGCGCTCGTTGTCGACGCCGTACGGCTGGCCGCCGCCGCCGATGCACCCGCCCGGGCACGCCATCACCTCGATGAAATGGTAGGGCGTCTCCCGGCCGGCGTCACGGGCCTCGCGCACGCGATCCAACACCTGGCCGACATTCGCCAGGCCGTGGGCCACGGCGACGCGGATCTTCGTGCCATCGATCGCGACCTCGCCCTCCTTGACTCCCTTCAACCCGCGCACGGCGTCCAGCTCGATCCGTTCCAGCTTGTGGCCGGTGGCGTAGCTGTACGCGGTCCGGACCGCCGCCTCCATCACGCCGCCGGTGGCGCCGAAGATCGTGCCTGCGCCGGTGTAGCTGCCGAGGATCGAGTCGGGCTCGGCATCGCCGAGCGCGAGGAAATCGATGCCCGACTGCTTGAGCATGCGGGCGAGCTCGCGAGTGGTGAGGACCACGTCGACGTCCGGATGGCCCGAGGCGCGCATGTCGTCCGTGCGGGACAACTCGTACTTCTTCGCTGTGCACGGCATGATCGAAACCATGTACATCCGGGCCGGATCGATGCCGGCCTTCTGCGCATAATAGGTCTTGGCGATCGCGCCGAGCATCTGCTGCGGCGACTTCGCGGTGGAGAAGTTGTCGATGAAATCCCAGTGCCGCTTTTCCATCAGGTCGGTCCAGGACGGGCAGCACGAGGTGATGAGTGGCAGCGGCCCGCGCTTGTGCGCGAACCGCTCGATGAACTCGCTCGCCTCCTCCACGATCGTCACGTCCGCCGCGAAATTCGTGTCGAACACCGCCGCGAACCCGAGCCGCCGGAGCGCGTTGTACAGCTTGCGCGTCAGGTTCGTGCCGGGCGGCAGCCCGAACGCCTCGCCGACGGTGACGCGGACCGAGGGCGCGATCTGCACGACGCAGACCTTGTCCTTGTCGTGCAGGGCGGACCAGACCGTCGCGGTCTCGTCCTTCTCGACGATCGCGCCGGTCGGGCAGTGCGCCGAACACTGGCCGCACTTCACGCAGGGCGACTCGGCGAGGGTGATGTCGCCCGCCGGGGCCATCCGCGTGTTGATGCCGCGGTCGAGGAACGACAGCGCCCAGACGTCCTGGATATCCTGGCAGACCTGGATGCACCGGCCGCATTTGATGCACTTCGTGAAGTCGATCACGATGCTGTTGGTCGACCGGTCGGGGGGCACGTCCTTCACGTACCGCTTGATGGACTCCATCGAGATGTTGAAGTCCGCGGCCAGCGCCTGGAGCTCGCATTCGCCGTTGCGGCCGCAGGTGAGGCAGGCCTGGGGATGGTTCGACAGGATCAGCTCGAGCGTGGAGCGGCGGACCTCGACGATGTCGTTGTCGTGCGTCGTGATCTCCATGTCCTGCTCGAGCGGGGTGCAGCAGGCCCGAATCAGCTTGTTGCCCCCCTTGTTTCGCACGATGCAGATGCCGCAGGCGGCGGTGGGCAGCAGGTCCTTGTGCTTGCAGAGCGTGGGGATCTTGACCTGAACGCGACGGGCGGCGTCGAGAATGGACGTGCCCTCGGGCACCTCGACGTCGATCTGGTTGATGCGCGCTTTGATCATGGCGATGGGGGAAGGCTGGCGGTCGCGGTCCGGGTGGGGGGAATGAGCGCGGGGGCCTTGGCGTCGCCGAGCGGCCCGCGGCTCATCTTGCGGGCGTAGCTCGGGCCGCCCTCGATGTACGCCTTGTACTCGTCCTCGAAATACCGGAGGGTGGAGAGCACGGGGTTCGGCGCGGTCTGGCCGAGCCCGCAGAGCGAGGCGCGCTGCATCGCGGTGCAGATGCGCCGGAGGGTGACGACGTCCTCCGGGGTGCCGCGGCCCCGCGAGATGCGGTCGAGGATCTGCAGCATCTGGTAGCCGCCGATCCGGCAGGGCGAGCACTTGCCGCACGATTCGTCGACGCAGAACCGCAGGTAAAACCGGGCCACGTCGACCATCGAGTCGTTCTTGTCCATCACCAGCATGCCGCCCGAACCCATGATCGAGCCGAGCTGCTGGAGCGTTTCGTAGCTGACCGGCGCGTCGAGGTGCTTTTCCGGGATGACGCCGCCGGAGGGGCCGCCGGTCTGGACGGCCTTGATCTCCTTGTCGTCGAGCACGCCGCCGCAGATGTCGTAGACGATCTGGCGGAGGGTGGTGCCCATCGGAACCTCGACGAGCTGGGCGTTCATCACCTTGCCGGTGACGGCGAAAACCTTCGTGCCGCGCGATTTTTCCGTGCCGTGCGTCGCGTACCATGCGCCGCCGCGAAGGAGGATGGCGGGGATGTTGGCGAGGGTCTCGACGTTGTTGATCGCGGTCGGCTGGCCCCAGAGACCGCGGACGGAGGGGTAGGGCGGCCGGGGACTCGGGCTGCCGCGACGGCCCTCGATCGAGGCGATGAGCGCGGTTTCCTCGCCGCAGACGAAGGCGCCGGCGCCGAGCCGGACCTTGGCGTCGAAGGAGAAGCCGCTGCCGAGAATGTCGCGGCCGAGCAGCCCGGCCTCGCGGGCCTGGACGATCGCCCGCTCGATCCGCTCGACCGCCTTCGGGTATTCCGCGCGGATGTAGAAATAGCCGCGCGTCGAACCCATGGCGTAGGCGGCGACGATCATGCCCTCGAGCACGGAGTGCGGATCGCTCTCGAGCACGCTGCGATCCATGAACGCGCCCGGATCGCCCTCGTCGCCGTTGCAGATCACGTAGCGCTGGTCCGACGGCTGCGCGCCGGTGAGCTGCCACTTCATCCAGGTCGGGAAGCCCGCGCCGCCGCGGCCGCGCAGCCCGCTGGCCTTCATTTCGGCGATCACCTGGTCGGGCGTGAGGTCGAAGAGCACGTGGCGCAGCGCCTGGTAGCCCTGCGCGTGCTGGACGTAATCCTCGACGCTGTCGGGGTCGATCTCCCCACAGTTGCGGAGGACGATCCGCACCTGGCGGTCCGGGGTTTTCCAGAGCAGGTCCTCGATCACGCGCGATTCGGCGACCGACTCGGCCACGATCCGTGGCACGTCGGTTGCGAGCACATTGGTGTAGGTGACGGCGGAGGGGAGCAGCTGCACGGCCACACCCTCGTTGTAGACTCCCATGTCGAGGGCCCGCACAACCTGCACGCGGTCGGCCAGACCACGGCGCTTCAGCTCGCTGAGGAAGGAAAACTGGAAGAGCTCCGTCTTGCTGTTCGCCTGCGAGCCGGTGTCGCGGACGAGGACGTGCGTGACCGGAGCGGTGATGGCCGCGCCGCGGCGGCGGGTGGCGAGCACGTGGTCGTCGAGCAGGCGCTGGGCGAGCACGTGTTCGCGAATGATCTGGCCGGCGGATTCCGGCGCAACGCGCCCGTAGCAGATGCGCGGCAGGGCGCCCGATTTCACCTCGATCACCGGATCGGCGAAGGAGTATCCGACGGAACCGACACGCCGCACGGGAATGGTCAGCCGGCTCTCGTCGCGGGCGCGGACCAGCTGATCGAGGACAGCCTCGGCGCCGGCCGCGATGCCACCGGTGTCGAGTTGGACGCGAATCCAGTCGGCCGTGTCGCCGGCCGGGGCGGCGGCGAGCGCCTCGAGGGCCTGGCGGGTGAGCGGGCTCATGCGGCGGCCTCCGGTTTGCGGGTGGCGTTGATCAGGCCGGCGACGTCGGACGACTTCACGCGGCCGTGCGTCTTGCCATCGACGACCATGGCGGGAGACATCCCGCAGCAGCCGATGCACCGGACCGTATCGAGGTGGAACTGCCGGTCCGCGGTGGTCTGGCCCTCGGCGACGCCGAGCTGGTTGCGACATTCGCCGAGGATGTCGGCGGAGCCCTTCAGGTAGCACGCGGTGCCGTTGCAAACGACGACGTTGTGGACCGCGGGCGGCTGGAGCTTGAAGTAGTGGTAGAAGGTCGTGACCTCGTAGATCCGCGCCAGCTTCACGCCGAGTTCGCGGGAGAGCTCCATCGCCACCTCGCGCGGGATGTACCCGTGCTGGTTCTGGATGGCGTGGAGGATCATGATCAGATTGCCCTCCTCGTTGCGCCAGCGGGCGACGTGCTCCTGGACGTCGCGCCGGATCGTGGACTCCAGCTTGCCCTGGATCCGTCGCAGCCGCTCGAGCCGGACGGCGATCAGGCGCGCGACCTCGTCCGAGATCTCGCGGGGGATGAAGCCATGCTTTTGCTCCGCTTCGTCCAGCACGCCGAGCAGCGCGGACTCGTCAAAGTCGGCGATGGGGTGTGGAGCTGAGCCGGCGGCCTCGTTCGGGTGGGCAGTGGTCACATTCATGGCGCCTATCTCTCCGGAGGTGATCCGGTATTGGTTTCTGATGACCCAAAATCATCTTGCCGGAAGAGTTCGGATACTGCTGCGCATGAGTTGCCGGAGTCGCCGCAGTTCTTGCCGGGTGGCGCGGAATGGGCAAAAAAAGAGGCGGCCGTTGGCGGCCGCCTCGGAGAGCTGAGGAGAAAGGAAGCGCGGCGGTCAGGCCACGGACTTCTCTTCCGGAATGCGCATCGCGTAGAAGCTGCGGTAGACGAACACGAGCGCGATGAGGAAGAACACCGCGCCGATCCCGAGCTTCAGGTTGGGCCGGTTGTTCATCGTCACCGCGATCTCGACTGCGAGCAGGCCGAACAGCGTGGTGAACTTGATCACCGGGTTCATCGCGACGGACGAGGTGTCCTTGAACGGATCGCCGACGGTGTCGCCGACGACGGTGGCGGCGTGGAGCTCGGTGCCCTTCTGCTTCGAGTTCGACTTCGACGATCTTCTTGGCGTTGTCCCAGGCGCCGCCGGCGTTGGCCATGAAGATGGCCTGGAAGAGGCCGAAGAACGCGATGCCGATCAGGTAGCCGATGAAGAAGTACGGCGTTGAAGAACGGCAGCGCGAGGGCGAAGCAGAACACGACGATGAAGATGTTCACATGCCCTTCTGCGCGTACTGCGTGCAGATCGCGACGACTTCCTTGCAGTCCTTGTCCGAGGCGGTGGTCGGCGTCGAGCTTCATGTGCTCCTTGATGTAGACGACGGCGCGGTAGGCGCCGGTGACGACCGCCTGGCAGGTGGCGCCGGTGAACCAGTAGATCACGGAGCCGCCCATGAGCAGGCCGAGGATGATCTCGGGCTGGACGAGGGAGAGCTTGGTGACGACGTTGCCGAAGCAGGTGTTTCGAGCAGCATGATGATGCCGAAGACCATCGTGGTGGCGCCGACGACCGCGGTGCCGATGAGCACGGGCTTGGCCGTGGCCTTGAAGGTGTTGCCGGCGCCGTCGCCCTTCTCGAGCTGGTGTTTGGCGTTCTCGAAGTCGGGCTTGAAGCCGAAGTCCTTCTCGATTTCTGCCGCGATGCCGGGCTTGGACTCGATCTGCGAGAGCTCGTAGACCGACTGGGCGTTGTCGGTGACCGGGCCGTAGCTGTCGACCGCGATCGTGACCGGGCCCATGCCGAGGAAGCCGAAGGCCACCAGGCCGAAGGCGAAGATCGGCGCCGCGAACAGGAACTCGTTCCGGCATGATGCGCGAGCAGGCCGGGGTTCTGCGAGAAGTGGTACGACGCTGAACATCAGCAGCATGATCACGAGCCCCATCCAGAAGGCGGAGAAGTTGCCCGCGACGAAGCCGGACAGGATGTTGAGCGAGGCGCCGCCGTGCTTGGAGCAGTTGATGACTTCCTTCACGTGCCGGCAGTTCGTGCTGACGTGAAGATCTTGGTGAACTCGGGAATCAGCGCGCCGGCGACCGTGCCGCAGCTGATGATGATGGACAGCACCCACCAGAGGTCGGCCGTTGAGGCCGGTCTGGTGCGCGAGCAGGAGGTAGCTGGCCGCGAAGGTGATCGCGATCGAGACGACGGAGGTGATCCAGACCAGGTGGGTCAGCGGATGCTCGAGGTCGAAGTCCTTCTTGTTGCCGTACTGCGCCTGGCTGAACGCCTCGTTGATGAAGTAGGAGACGAGCGAGGTGACGATCATCAGGATGCGCATCGCGAAGAGCCAGACGATGAGCGATCGCCGCAGAGCGGCGGGTTCGCCGCCAGCGCGAGCGCGAGGAAGGCGATCAGGGCGACGCCGGTGACGCCGTAGGTCTCGAACCCGTCGGCGGTCGGGCCGACGCTGTCGCCGGCGTTGTCGCCGGTGCAGTCGGCGATGACGCCGGGGTTCTCGGGTCGTCCTCGGGCAGCTTGAAGACGATCTTCATCAGGTCGGAGCCGATGTCGGCGATCTTGGTGAAGATGCCGCCGCAGATGCGCAGCGCCGAGGCGCCGAGGGATTCGCCGATGGCGAAGCCGATGAAGCAGGGGCCGACGAGCTCGCGCGGGCAGGAACGCCAGGATGCAGATCATGAAGAACAGCTCGACGCAGACCAGCAGCAGGCCGACGCTCATGCCGGAGCGGAGCGGGATGCCGAGCGTCGCGAGCGCGTTGCCCTTGAGGGCGGAGAAGGCGGTGCGGGAGTTGGCGACGGTGTTGATCCGGATGCCGAACCAGGCGACGCCGTAGCTAGCCGAGGATGCCGAGGATCGAGGCGAGCAGGATGACGACGACATGGCCGAGCGGTCTTGCCCTGCCAGGCCCGTCGAAGTAGTAGACGATGCAGACCGCGATCAGGACCCAGAGGACGGCGAGGAACTTGCCCTGCTGAGCGAGGTAGGTCTTGCAGGTCTCCCAGATGATGTTCGAAACGCTGGCCATCGACGAGTGGACCGGCAGGGCCTTGGTCTGGCGGTACTGGATGAGCCCGAACACCGCGCCGAGGATGCAGAGCCCGATGCCGAGATACATCAGCGTCAGGCCGCTCGTGCCGCCGAGTCCGTCGAAACTGACCTGGGTGAGGTCAGGGATCTTGATGTCGGCTTCGCTTGCGCGAGCCACCGACGGTGCGAACACTGCCAGCGCGGCCGTGCCCAAATACCAACCAGGATGTAGCTTCATAGGAGGGGTGAGGGTGGGAATACCCGCAACGCAATATGGAGCGGACGTTCTGCCGGCCGACGCCTGTTGTCGCGAGCCAAAATTCAAGTGCTCCGGACGAGTTAAGCGCGGGCGAGCCGTGGCCTAGCGGCGCTAATGTCGCCGGGACGGGAAGAATGGCCATGCCAAACCGCGGCACGATGCCAATGCGTTGCGCCATCGCGTTCGTGCGCCCGGCTCGAAGCCGCTCCGGGCTCCGGGGCCGAGTACGGGAATCAGGATGTGAACGAGGGATGGAGACCTGCGCGAGCCGGGCCCGATGTGGACATCGGGCTCGACCTCAAACGCCGGGTCGCGCTCGCGTCAGGCGTGAAGCCCGGCGCGAGGAGCGTCAGGCCCCGAGCGTGACCGCCACCTCGACCGCGGTGCGGCCATCGGTGGGAAGCGGCAGGACGTTGCCCGCCACTTTCCGGCCGTCGACGAGCATGGACTTCACGCCCTTCGACTTCCCCTTCGGGTTGCTGACGACGATCGTGTACGTGACCCCGCGGAATTTCCGCATGACCGTGAACCCTTTCCACTTCTTCGGAATGCAGGGATCGACCCGCAGGCCGTCGAAGTCGGGCCGGATGCCGAGGATGTACTGGCTCGCGACCACGAACGACCAGGCCGCGGTGCCGGTCAGCCAGGAGTTCTTCGCCTCGCCGGGCGTCGGCGAGAACTGCGACGCGGTCATCTGCGCGTAGACGTACGGCTCCGAGCGATAGACATCGTGGTCCTTCTTCGCCGACGGGCAGATGCTCAGGTAGTACTCGAGCGCCCGATCGCCGTCGCCGAACATCGTCCAGCCGATGTGAATCCAGGTGTTGTTGTGCGAGAACACGCCGGCGTTCTCCTTGTAGCCTGGCGGGTAGCTGGACACTTCGCCCAGTTCGAGGTGGTAACCCGAATACGGGGGAAACTGCAGCGCGCAGCCCAGGTCGGGTTTGTACAGGTATTTTTCGACGGCCTGCAGCGCCTTCTTCGCGCGGCCGTTGTTCTGGCCGGCGCCGCCGAGCACGCACCACGCCTGGCTCTCGATGTAGATCTTGCCCTCGGCGCAGGCTTTCGAGCCGACCGGCTTGCTCTCGGCATCGAAGGCGCGGCGTGTACCAGGCGCCGTCCCACGCCTGCTCCTCGACGGTCTTCAGCATGTCGGCGTAGTGGCCGTCGATGCGCGTCGCGTCCTCCGACCGGCCCATGAAACGGTAGAGCGAGGCCAGATCGCGCGCGGCGTAAAGGAACAGCCCGGCGATCATGACGGACTCGGCCTTGGAGCCGGCGATGTCGCCCGTCACCTGGAAGGATTCGTTCGGCTCCTTGGAAAAACAGTTCAGGTTCAGGCAGTCGTTCCAGTCGGCGTGTCCGATCAGCGGCAGGCGATGCGGGCCGCGGTTGTTCAGCGTGTAGGCGATCGAGGTCTCGAGGTGATGGTGGAGCGTTTGTCTTCGAATCCGGCTGGTCGGCGTATCCGCACGGCACATCCAGGATCGTGGCGTCGCCGGTTTCGCGGATGTAGGCGCACGTCGCGAGGATCAGCCAGAGCGGGTCGTCGTTGAACCCGCCGCCGATGTCGGCGTTGCCCTTCTTCGTCAGCGGCTGGTACTGGTGGAAGCACGTGCCGTCGGCGAGCTGGGTCGCGGCGATGTCAAGGATGCGCTGGCGGGCGCGTTCCGGCAGCAGGTGCACGAAGCCGAGCACGTCCTGGTTGCGAGTCGCGGTACCCCATGCCGCGGCCGATGCCGGTTTCGTAGCCGGACGTGGAGCGCGACAGGTTGAACGTCGCCATGCACCTGCGCCTGGTTCCAGGTGTTGACCATCCGGCGCAGATGCTCGTTCGGGACCTTCGGCGCCTGATACATCGCCAGCAGATCTTCCCAGCGCTGCCGGACCGAGGCGAACGCCGCGTCGATCGCGGCCAGATCGGAATACTTCGCCAGGATCTCACGGCCCCGCGCCTTGTTGATGACGAAGGGCGCATCGAACTTCGGCAGTTCGCCCTGCTCGACGTAGGCGAGCACGAATGCGAACGTCTCCTCCCCGCCCGGCGGGAGCGTGAGGTCGATCTGGTGCGCGCCGATCGGATTCCAGCCGTACGCGTGGCTGTTGGTGCACTTGCCGGCCAGCACCGCCTTCGGATCGCCGAGTCCGTTGTGCACGCCGACGAACGCGTCGCGCGAGGTGTCGTAGCCGCTGGTCTTCCGGGTGCAGCCGAACAGGGTGTAATGGTTCCGCCGCTCGCGGTATTCGGTCTTGTGATAGATCGCGGAGCCCTCGATCTCGACCTCGCCGATCGAGTACGTGCGCTGGTAGTTCGTCATGTCGTTCAGCGCCTCGTAAAAGCAGAACTCGACGAACGAGAAGAGCGACAGCCGCTGCGGCTTCCGCGTCCTGTTGCGGACGGAGACCTTCCACACCTCGAGATTTTCGTTCGGCGGCACGAACATCAGCTGCTCGACCTCGATCCCGTCCTTGCGGCCGGTGATCCGCGAGTACCCGAGCCCGTGCCGGCACTCGAAGGCGTCGAGCGGGGCGCGCGTCGGCTTCCAACCGGGATTCCACACCGACTTGCCCTGCTTCACGTAAAGGAAGCGGCCGTCGTTATCCATCGGGTTGTTGTTGTACCGGTAGCGCGTCAGCCGCCGGAGCCGCGCGTCTTTCCAGAACGAATAGCCGCCCGCCGTCTGCGTGCAGAGGCCGAAGAAGTCGTCCTGTCCGAGATAATTCAGCCACGGCAGCGGAGTGTCCGGTCGCGTGATCACGAATTCGCGGTTTGCGTCGTCGAAGTAGCCGTAGGTAGCCATAGGTGGAAAGGATGGAGCGCGCGGGAGTTGCAGGGAGCGCGAGGCCGAAGGCTCCGCCGCGACGTAAATCGGGCTGGTGCAACGACCCCGCGTGTCGCCGCCATATGGGGGGACTTGGTCCCGTTCGGCAAGACCGCGTTGCGCGAGGGGTCGGTGCCGGACCGGCCCGCCCGGGCGAGGGCCTACTTCGCATTTAACCGGCACCAAACCGTGCCGAACTTGGAAGTGGAACAACGCCGCCGTCGGCAGCGGTCTCCCATGCCATTCCTTCGTAATCGGAAAGCCGCGGGTTCGCTCCACTGGCTGGCGCTGGCGGTCGCTTTCGCGACGCCGATCCGGGTGGTTGCTGCCATCCCGGCTGCCGAGCCGTCCGTCGCGGTCACCTCCCGGCCCGCCGCAGCCCGGCTGCTGCGAAATTTCGACGAGATCTGGGCACTGCCGGAGGCCGAGCAGAGCACCTGGCATCCCGTGCGCCTCGAGTACACCGTCTATTACTACGATCCGCTGTGGATGGCGCTGTGGGGGCGGTGCGGGGACGCGGACAGCTATCTTTCGCTCGGGTCAACGCGTTTTCCGATCAAGCCGGGCCAGCGAATCCTCGTCGAGGGATCGATCCAGCCGTCACACGGCATGCGCATTGCGGATGCAAAGGTGACCGTGCTGGCGGAGAACGTGCCGACCGAGGTGCTGGCGACGGGCGGGAAGGTCGGCCGTTCCGATCTGTTCAACAAAAGGCTGGTCACCCTGGAGGGCTACGTCGACCGGCAGGTGTCGCGGGACGCCAATCACGTCGAGCTGTACGTGGTTGCGGAGGGCCAGCGGGTGATCGTGCAGGTCCTGCTCGGCAACGAGGGTTTCACCCCGAAGCTCGTGGGATCGAAACTGCGGGCGAAAGGCGTCTATTTTGCGCGGGCCGAAACCGGCAGCGAGCGGTCGACGATCGAGCTTTGGGTGCAGCAACCGGACGACCTCGAAATCCTGGGCACGCTGGATCGCGATCCGGCCTTCACGCTGCCGCTGCTGCCGCTGGCCAGGCTCGAGGAGGCCGCGGCCGGCCAGGTGGTCCACGTCGCCGGCACCGCTGGAGCGGTCGACTCGGGCCGCTCGATCACGCTTCAGGAGGGCGCCGCGTCGCTGCTCGTGGAAACACCGCAGGCGCTGGCGGCTCGCCCGGGTGATCACATCGAGGCCGTCGGCATTCCCATGCGCGCGGGCGGCCGGTGGGTGCTCCGGCAGACCGTGGCGCGGACTTCGGAGGAACTTTTCACTTCGCTCGCCGAGGTGTGGCAGCTGCCGGAATCCGCGCGACAGAAGCGGTTTCGCGTCCGCCTCGACATGCTGGTGTACTACTTCGACCCGGCGTGGAAGGCGCTCTGGGGCCGGTGCGGCGGCAGTGACGAGTACCTTTCGCTCGGCAGCAAAACCTTCCCGATCAAATCCGGGCAGCAGATCCTGATCGAGGGGACGCTGGTGCCGGCCAATGGGATGGTCGTGGACGACGCGCGGGTCACGATCGTGCACGACTCCGTGCCGCTGGAACCCGTGTCGACGACCGGCCGGATCGCCGACGCCGATTTCCTGAACAAGCGTTTCGTCGTGGCGGAGGGCTACGTCGACCGCCAGCAGCTGATCGATCCGCAGCACGTCCGGATGCACCTCATCATCGAAGGGCGGGGGGTCCTGGCCCAGGTGCGGGTGGCCAAGGCCGTGGATGCGCCGAACTGGGTCGATGCCCTGCTGCGCGTCAAGGGGGTTTACTCGGCAACCCAGGATCCCACCGGACCCATGCCGACGCTGGAGCTGTGGATTCCGGACCTCTCGTCTATCGAGGTGCTGGGCACGCTTGGGAAGGATCCGCGATTCGAGCGCCCCGCGACGCCGATCGAGAGCCTGGGCGCGATCGCTCAGGGAACGCTGGTCAGGATCGCCGGCACGGTCCGGGGGCAGCAACCCGGCCGGCTGCTTTATCTGCGGGATGAAACCGGACAGGTGGCCGTCCACACGGTGCAGGCGCGGACATTGCAGCCCGGCGATTCGGTCGAGGCGATCGGTTTTCTGGCGCACGAGGGAACGGAAACCCACCTGGCCGCTGCTGTGGTCCGGAAGGCGCAGAAGATTTCCGCCCCTTCCGGGACGGGGCTTCCCCGGCTGCGGCTGGCCGACCAGCTGCGGGAACTGGAGCCCGACCAGGCGGAGAAGGGTTATCCGGTGCAGCTTTCCGGCATCGTCACCTGGGCCCGGCCGAACGCGGATTTCTTTTACGTGCACGACAGCAGTGGCGGAGTTTGCGTGTACCGTCCGCCGGAGCCGGTCGGCTCGGTGTTCGTGGGAACGAAGGTGGAGGTCACGGGGGTCTCGGCCGCGGGCAAGTTCACGCCGGTCGTGCTGGCGTCGGCGGTCAAGCCATCCGCGTCGATCGAATTGCCGGAGCCGCAACCGGTGACCCTCGAACAGGCGCTGACCGGGATCGAGGAGGCGCAGTGGGTGAGCATGAGCGGCTACGTGCGCGGAGTGGCCGCGGACGGACCGTGGACGCGCGCCGATCTCACTACCTCGGCCGGGGAATTTTCCGCGATGCTGCCGCCGAGCGACCGCTGGTCGACCCTGCCCGGAGCCGTGATCCGGGTGCGGGGCGTCTGTGCGGCGATCGCCAACGAAAAACGCCAGCTCACGGGCATCCGGGTGTGGGTGCCGTCACACCGCTTTGTCGAGATCGAGGACCCCGCGCCGGTGGATCCGTTCACCACGCCCGGCCGCACCATCGCCAGCCTGAGCCAGTTCAGCTCGATGGAGGCGTTGAACCGCCGGGTGAAGATCACGGGGGTCGTGGTCCACCAGACTCCTGGCCGGCTGGTGCACATCCAGGAGGGAACGGAAGCGCTGCTGGTGCTCAGCCGCGATGAAACTCCGCTCGCGCCCGGCGACCGCATCGAGGCGGTGGGCTTTCCCGGACGCGTCAACAGCCGCGTCGTCCTGCGCGAAGCGGTCTATCGCCGGCTGGGAACGGAGGCGGAGCCGGCACCCACCCGGGTCGCGCGGATTTCACCGATCACGGTCGATCTCGACGGGCAGCTCGTCCGCGTCGAGGGCACGCTGCTGAACGTCGGCACGCAGGAGGGCGGATGGCGTCTGATCGTGCAGCAAAAGCAGACGCTGTTCGAGGCGGTCCTGGACACCAACGACGGGCCGCCGGTCGGAACGTGGGTGCCGCACAGCGAGGTGGCGCTGACCGGCGTGTACGAAATTCTCTTCGACGAATATCGCCGGCCCCACGCGATGCGCCTCCAGCTTCGCCGCCCGGCCGACGTCGAGGTCCTGCGCCAGCCGCCCTGGTGGACGGTGCGGCGCGTGCTCGGGGTCACGGCCGTGTTCGCGGTCGCCGCCGCGCTGGGTTTCGGCTGGGTGCTCGCGCTCCGCCGCCGCGTCCAGCAGCAGACCGGCGTGATCCGCGAACAGGAGGAAAGCGAAAGAGCGGCCCGGCTCGAGGCGGCGCTCGCCCGGGCGTCGAAACTGGAGTCGCTGGGCGTGATGGCCGGCGGGATCGCGCACGATTTCAACAACCTCCTGACCGTCGTGATGGGCAACCTGTCGCTCGCGCGGCTGGACCCGAAGCTCGCCGCCGACACCGTTCAGTGTCTCGCCGAGAGCGAACGCGCGGCGAACCGGGCGCGGGATCTGACGCAACAGCTGCTGACCTTCGCGAAAGGCGGCGAGCCGATCAAGACGGCGGCGAGCCTGCCCGAGATCGTGCAGGAGGCGGCGCAGTTCGCACTCCACGGATCGAAGGTCCGGTGCGAATTCGATTTTGCGCCCAACCTGTGGCCGGCGCACGTGGACCGGGGGCAGATCGGCCAGGTGGTGCACAATCTGATCATCAACGCGAACCAGGCGATGCCGGCGGGCGGCGTCGCGCGCATCGATCTGCGCAACGACGAGGTCACGGCCGGCCGGCCGGGTCTCGCCGCCGGGCGCTACGTGCGGCTGAGCGTGGCCGACGCCGGCCACGGCATCGCGCCGGAAAACCTCAGCCGCATCTTCGAACCGTACTTCACCACGAAGCTCCAGGGCAACGGGCTCGGTCTCGCGACGGTGTACTCGATCGTGAAGAAGCACCAGGGGCACATCGAGGTGCGGTCGACGCCGGGCCAGGGAAGCACGTTCGACGTCTGGCTGCCGGCCGCCGCCTCCGCGCCGGTGACGGCGCCGCCGGTCGCCGCCGCCCCGGAGACGGCCGCCACGCGAGCGCTGCTGATGGACGACGAGCCTTCGATCCGCTCGCTCGGGACGGCGGTGCTGCGCCGGATGGGGGTCGACGTCACGGCCGTCGGCGACGGCGCCGCCGCGGTCGCGGAATATGCCGGCGCGCGCGGGTCCGGCCGGCCCTATCAGCTGGTGATTCTCGACCTGACGGTGCCGGGCGGGATGGGGGGAGCGGAGGCGATGGAAAAGCTCCGCGCGCTCGATCCCAACGTGCGGGCGATCGTCTCGAGCGGATATTCGAAGGATCCGGTGATGGCGCGGTACCGGGATTATGGATTCTGTGCGCGCGTGCCGAAGCCGTACCAGGCGTCGGACCTGATCGAGGCGATCCGTTCCGCGTTGGAGTCCTAGCCAGCCGGGGTCCGCCCGGCGGGGGGGGGCGGTGGCGCGGCCTTGCCAAACGCGCCGCGGTTCCAATCGTGGGGGCCACGGCCGGCCCGGCCGGTACCTGCACCATGCGACTCTTCCTCCCCCCATTCCCGTTTTGCCGGATGCTCGCCCGCGCGCGGCGGCCTGCCGGTTTCGCCCTCGCGCTGGCACTCCTTGCCGGCTGTGCGTCGACCGAACTGAGCTACAGCACCCGGATTGCTGGCGGCGAGCGGCTGAGTTTCCAGTTCATCGACGGCCGCGTGATGCCGGCCCACGCGGACGGCCTCGAGGTTCTCCCGCCGCAGATCGGTCCCGACATTCCGGGGAAGCGCGTGCGGTACGTGTTCGGAATCGACGTGAAGAAGGACGCATCGGCGATGAAGAGCGTGCGGATCGACGACGTGTCGGACCAGTCGCCGGTGCTGCTGGTCGAGGACTCCGCGCCCGCGCCGAGGAACGGCCGGTGGGTGGGGTTTTCCGCGTTTTACGACGCGAACGCGCCGGAAACGCACTGGATCAGCTATCTGGACGACAGTTTCCGCGTTTATCGGCTCACGGTCACGCGGGCGGACGGGCGGACGACGGTCTTGTACGAGGGGCACATGTTCCCCGCCTTCGCGAAGGCGATGATGCGGCACATGCTCGGCAGCACGCCCTGAGGCGCGGGGCTGGCACCTGCAAGCGCCCCTGCTAATTTGCTTTCCATCGTTTTGGTCGGCGGTTTAACCTGCCCACTCTATTTATAGAATACCCATGAAGAAACCCCGCGCCTTCTTTCCCCGCGTCCGTTCGATTGCCTTCGAAGGACCGAAGTCGACCAACGCGCTCGCGTTCCGGCACTACGATCCGGATGAAGTGTTCGATGGCCGGACGCTGTCGGCCCACCTCCGTTTTTCGATCGCGTACTGGCACTCGTTCCGCGGCATCGGCTCCGATCCGTTCGGCCCCGCGGGGACGATCCAGCGGCCGTGGGAAAAGCACGGCGACGCCATGACGGTGGCGCTGACGCGGATGGACGCGGCGTTCGAGTTTTTCCAGAAGATCCGCGCGCCGTTCTGGTGCTTCCATGATCGCGACATCGCGCCGGAGGGCCGCACGCTGGCCGAATCGAACCGGCTCCTCGACCAGGTGGTGGCGCACGCGAAGGACCTGCAGAAGGCCACCGGGATCAAGCTCCTCTGGGGCACGGCGAATCTCTTCAGCAATCCGCGCTACATGTGCGGCGCGGCGACGAATCCCGACGCCCACGTGTTCGCCTACGCCGCGGCGCAGGTGAAGAAGGCGCTGGAGGTCACCAAGCGAGCTCGGCGGCGAGAACTACGTCTTCTGGGGCGGCCGCGAAGGCTACGAGACGCTGCTCAACACGAACCTGAAGCGGGAGCAGGACCACCTCGCGCGCGTTCCTGCACATGGCGGTCGACTACGCGAAGGAGATCGGCTTCAAGGGCCAGTTCCTGATCGAGCCGAAACCGAAGGAGCCGACCAAGCACCAGTACGACTTCGACGTGGCGAGCGGGATCGCGTTCCTCCGCACCTACGGGCTCGACAGGTCACTTCAAGTTCAACATCGAGACCAACCACGCCACCCTCGCGGGCCACACGTTCCAGCACGAGATCGAGGTGGCGGCGGCGCAGGGCATGCTCGGCTCCATCGACGCGAACGCGGGCGACCTGCTGCTCGGCTGGGACACCGACCAGTTCAACACCGACGTGAAGGAGCTCACCCTCGCGATGGTGTCGATCCTGCGCGCCGGCGGGCTCGGCTCGGGCGGGCTGAACTTCGACGCGAAACTGCGCCGGCCGTCGATCGACCTCGAGGACCTGTTCCTACGCGCATATCGGCGGCATGGATGCGTACGCGCTGGGATTCAAGATCGCGCGGCAGATCCTGGCGGACGGAAAGCTCGACCAGTTCGTCGCCGAACGGTACGCGAGCTTCGACACTGGCTTCGGCCGGGACATCGAGAAGCGCAGCATCGGCTTCCGTGACCTGGACAAGCTCGTCCTGAACAAGCTCGGCGAACCGAAGCCGCGCTCGGGCAAGCAGGAGTACCTCGAGAACCTGCTGAACACCTACGTGCACTGAGCGACGGCGCGGCAGCGGCGCGTTGCCTTCGCGGCGGCCTTTTCGGCCGCCGCTTTTTTTTTTGGTGCGCCCGGCAGGGCGCACCTGCTGGACAGTGAACATGAGTAAACACACATGTAAGTCTGTTGACCGCCCTGCAGAGGGAAGGTCTAGCCCGACTTCCGCTACTGGGGGATGAGAACAATGCAACCCGTTGATCCATCGCCCGAGAGTTCCAAAGGTCGGGACTACACGGACGGTTTGGCCGCCGGGTAACGGATCTTGGGTGGAGGCTGAGGAGGCAGCGTGAGCTCGAGCTGTTCGAGCAGGAGGGCGGCGTCGACGCTGGGCTCGGTGTGCCGGACCAAGAGCAATTCGCGGCCATCGGTGGTGGGCACGCACACATCGAGCATCTGGATCGTGGCGAGTTTCTCCAGGACCGCTCTGGGCATCAGACCGAGGGCGTGGCCGCGGAGTTGCTGCCGCAGGGTCGTCAGCAGGCAATAGGCGAGGAAGGCGACGAACAGGTGCGCTTCGATGCGCTCGGGCGTTTGATGAAAGATCGGGCGCAGGCCGAGGTCCCCCTTGAGCGTGCGGAAGGCCTCTTCGACGTGGCACAGTTGCATGTAGCAGCGCCAGACCAGAGCGGGATCGTCGGCGGTCATGTTCGTGCGCAGCAGATAGCGGCCCTCGCGTCGGCGCACGGCGCGCAGTTTTTCGCGGTCGAGGTGGTGACGAAGCGCCCCGGCATCACTCACCTCAACGTGGACCAGGCCCACGGCGATGCGGCCGGCCCGGTCTTGCGCCGCGCCGAGTTTTTTCAAGAGCGTGTCCCGGGGCGGTGCCTGCCGCTGCAGTTCGTCCAAACGTCTCCAATACGTTTTGAGCCGGCGCTGGCGCATGCCGCGTTCCTTGCTGGCGCGGGCCCCGCTTTCGGCCAGCACGTACAGTTCGCCTTCGCTGGGCAGCAACTTGACTCGCAGTTCGGGCCGCACCTGCTGCCACGGGAGTTCCGCCAGCGCGGCTTCGTAGCGCGTGAGCCGCCCCTTGGACGTGCCGACCAGATAGCGCACCGGTGCGTTGGCGTGGCGCAACTCCGCCAAAATCTCGTCGGTGGGCACGCCGCGGTCCATGACCCAGATGCGCTCCGCTTCGCCGTAGCGTCGGGCGATGGTGGCGAGCATCTCGCGCAGCGTCGTCTTGTCGGCGGTGTTGCCCGGCAGCATCTCGTAAGCGAGCGGCAGCCCCTCCGGCGTCACCACCAAGGCGAGGACCACCTGCACGCAGTCGCCGCGTTTGTCGCGGCTGTAGCCGAACCGCCGCGGATCGGTTTCGTCCGCCGGCACATCGCATTCAAAATACGTCGAGGTCAGATCGTAGAGCAGCACCTCGTAACGCGCCCCGAACAGATCGCGCCACCGCTCGTGCAGGTGAGCGAACAGCGCCTCCTTGTGCGCGAGCAGCAGATCCAGCGCCCGATACAGCGTGTCGTCCTGCACGGCGCGCGCGTCCACCCCGAGCAGATCCCCCAACGCCGTCGTGCCAAACCAATGCCGGTGCAGCCGCCACTCGCTCCCCGGACTGAGCAGCCGGTAAATCGCCAGGATGCGAACCACCTTCTCCCAGTCCGTCCCCTCACGGCTCGCGGGCAGCCGCGCTCCGAAAAACCTGTCCAGCCCCAGTTGCTGCCAGAGCCGGTCGCCCAGCCAGCACGCACCCCATTGGCGCGGATTTTCCAGACTCAGTTCGCTCAATCGCACCTGCAGCGTGTCCACTTCGCCCGGCGGAGGCGTGCGGTCCGCCGGAAACAACGCCAGTTGCCGCGCCTCCCCGTCGCGCTCGTCGATCACCGCGATCGTCCGCTCCCAGGCCACCCGCTGACTGTCGTTGATTTCTCCCAGATACAGCACGTGCCGATGCGCCACCTTGTGGCCCGCATAGCGCCGGCTCTCCACGATCGACCAGCTCCGATGCGTCTTCCCGTCTTTGCGCCGCTCCCGGCATTTCAGGAACATGAATGCAGTGTATCCGATCTGCCCCGCTCCCGGAAGGGACTAGGTCGGGACTACACGCCCTTCGGAAAATCCGACCACGGCACCCCAATCACTTACGTCTCCGCCGACCCCGAAAATAGTCGTTTTCAGCCCCCAGTAGCGGAAGTCGGGTTAGCCGAAGGGCAACTGCGGCGTCGCGAGGCGACCGTGGGAAGGAAGCCCAGGGCAAAGCGCTGGCCTGACGAACAGGAATCGCATGAGGCGTACGCGTTGGGCGAGGAGGCCAATATCTCTAAAGCCCGAAGTCTGCACGGAAAGCGCGTACGTAGATGCGGCAGGCATAAGCGTGAAGGCAGGTGCGCATTACCCGGGGAGATCTGCGGAGCCGCTCGCAAGGGCTACCGACGCCGGAAGGCGTTGGGACAACTTCGCAGAAGTCAGCCGAGGTCATAGTAGCCCGAGATCAGCCGTAACGATGCAGTTGAAAAGGAGCCACCGATTGGGAACTGACTGATGGTGAATGAAACCGAATCAATCGAAGGGCGGAAGCCCGGTTCACCAAACGGTGGCCGGAAAGATCCAGTTCCAAAGCGCCGGCCAGTCCATCCAAATCGAGTTCACCGACCAACAGCTCAGCCCGCACGCGGGCACTGCGACGTTCTGGTCGTTCGTGCAGGAGAGCGGCTGGCGCGAACTGGTCGCCCGGTGTCTGCCGCACCCTGAGCCGACCTCCCACAACGCGCTGAGCCCTCTGACCAAGGTGCTCGGTTTCGTCCAAGGCCTGCTCTGCGGGGCGAAGAAACTCACCCACCTGGCCTATCTGCGGCGCGATCCGATGCAGCCGGCCCTGCTCGGGATCAAGCGGGTGCCCAGCCAGTCGACGTTCACGCGTTTCTTCCAGGGTTTCACGAGCGCGGGGAAGAATCTCGCGTGCTTCCGGCCGCTCTTCGCGTGGGCGATGCAAAAACTGCCCGGTAAACCCGAGGGCTACGCCTTGGATTTGGACTCGACCCGCCTGCTCCACGAG
The DNA here is from genome assembly GCA_963705935.1 of uncultured Verrucomicrobiae bacterium. Classification (GTDB taxonomy): domain Bacteria; phylum Verrucomicrobiota; class Verrucomicrobiia; order Opitutales; family Opitutaceae; genus Opitutus. Next base: position 4,615,164 of record OY970130.1, read on the forward strand.
GACGGACACCAGGAGGGCGTCGCGGTCGGCTACACTCGGGTCGGCCCCAAGCCCTGCCTGCACCCGTTGCTCGCGATCTTCAGCGAAGTGAGACTGGTCGCTGGGTTTTGGTTACGCCCCGGCAACTGCAGTTGCGCGAACAACGTCGTCGGGTTCTTCCTCGATCTATGGGACAACCTGCCCGCGCACCTGCGGCTGCGCGTGGTGCGCGCCGACTCCGGCTTCTACGTGGCCGAACTCTTGCGGCTGTGGGAGCAATTACGGGTGAAGTTCATCGTCGTGGCGCGGCTGACGCACCCCGTGCAAAGCCTCCTGCGGCGTGAGACCCGCTGGCTCGCCACCGACCTCGACGGCACGGAAGTGGCCGAACTCGAATCTCACGACGCGGAGGTGCCCGCCACCGCGCGGTTCATCGCGATTCGCCACCGGATAAAAGACAAACACAGTCGCGCGGGCGGCAAACTGCTCATCGACTGTCCCGGTTACCTGTATCAAGTGCTGGTGACGAATCTGCCGCGCAGCGTGCCGCCGCTGGCCGTCTGGCGCGACTACAACGGCCGGGCCGCCTGCGAGAACGTCATCAAGGAGTTGGATGCGGGCTACGGCCTGCCGGATTTAGTGTGCAAAGATTTTTGGGCGACGGAGGCGGCGCTGAGCTTCGGGGTGCTCGCCCACAACCTCGTCGTATTGTTCGAGCGCAAGCTCGGCTGGCTCGAAGCCGTCACGCTGGGCAGCCTGCGCTACTGGCTGTTCGTGACCGCTGGGATCATCAGCCGCCCCCAGGGTCAAACCACGATCAAACTTGCCGTCCCGACGCACGAACGCGCTTGGTGGCGAGGCCTTTGGGAGAAATTGCTTTCGCCGAACGCCAACTGCAATGCAGTCGGCACTCGCCCAGTGCTCGGGTAGCGCGCCCAGCCAAAATCACCTCAAAACCGGTTTCCTACTGCATGGATACGGATCAGGGGTGAAGGACCGAACCGAAAGAGGACGGTGCAAACCGAATCCATGATTCGACGTGAAGCAGCAGAAGAGTCCGCCGCGTATCGGACTGCCGTGGGCGAAGTCGCTGGCCGGAATGCCAGTGGGAACGCGCAAGGTGCGGCAAGCGCAGCATCGGAGGAAAGTCACTGCATCGGGCAAGGGACGGGACTGATCGAGCAGATGATCGAACGCGGCAACCTGAACGCCGCGTGGAAACGGGTCAGTCGGAACCAAGGAGCGGCGGGAGTCGATGGGCTCGACCTCGAGCGCACGGCGACGCTGATCCGAAAGGAATGGGATATCCTGCTCGATGAACTGGATAAGGAACTGGAGAAGCGAGGGCACCGATTCTGCCGCTACGCCGATGACTGCAATATCTACGTAGGCAGTCAAAGACGCGGCTCCCGCGTGCTGGAATCGCTGACCCGGTTGCTCGAAGGGGGGATGAAGCTGAAAGTCAACCGAGCGAAAAGCGCGGTGGATCGTCCGGTCAACCGGGTGTTCCTCGGCTACAGCTTCACCGTCCATCATCAGACGAAAATCCGGGTGCCGGCGAAGACCTGTCAGAAAATGAGGGCCAAAGTGAAGGAGCGCTTCCGCGAGGCGCGCGGGCGAAACGTGGAGCGGTTTATCCGCGAAACGCTAAACCCGCTGCTTCGGGGATGGATGAACTACTTCCGCCTCAGCGAGACCAAGGGGTTCGCAGCGGAACTGGACGGCTGGATCAGGCGGCGGCTGCGCGGCGTGATCTGGCGACAGTGGAAACGCCCGGCCACGCGATACCGGCGCCTCCGGGCGCTTGGTCTCGACGAGGCCCGGGTGCTCGCCAGCGGACACAACGGCCGCGGGGCATGGTTCAACAGCGGCGCTTCGCACATGCATGCCGCCTTTCCGACAAAGGCGTTGGCCGACATGGGCCTTATAAACCTGCTCGAAACATTAACGGTCTATGCCAAATCCTCCTCTTAAGGAACCGCCGCGATACGTGAACCGTACGTCCGGTGGTGTGGGAGCCAGGGGAGGGCAACCTCCCCGGCTACCCGATGCTGCGCGGGGAGCGCAGGGCGACCGGCCCGCGCACCGGGCAAATCGCTCCGGCCGGTTGCAGGCGCGGCGGCGACGATTTCGTTGGCGGCGCGACGCGGACGCGGCGAGCGAACGCGATGGACCATCCGTCCGGAGCGTGGCCGCCAGCCGCGCGCTTTTCCCATGCACTACACCACTCTTGGAAACACCGGCCTGGTCGTGTCGCGAATGGCGTTCGGGGCGATGACCTTCACCGCCGGCAACCGGGATCTGGCCACGATCTCGAAAGTCGGCGCGGAACTGGCGGATCAGCTCGTGGGGCGGAGCCTCGATGCGGGCATCACCCTGTTCGACACCGCGGACGGTTACGCGGGCGGCGAATCGGAGAGGTTGCTCGGGCGCGCGCTCCGGTCCCGCCGCCACGAGGTCGTGATCACGACGAAGGTCGGCTTTCGCACCGGGCCCGCGCTGCTCCAGTCCGGCCTTTCGCGCCGGCACATCCTCTGGTCGGTCGACCAGAGCCTCCTCAGCGGGAAGTACACCCGGCAGAACCTGGCCGATCCGGACAACCGGTTCTCGGGGTTCGACATTCTGCCGTTCGACAAGGAGCGCGGGTTCGCGCTGGTGGAGCGCATGCGCGGGCTGGCGGCGCGGCATCAGGCGACGGTGGCGCAGGTGGCGCTCGCCTGGCTGCTCGCGAAGCCGGCCGTGAGCAGCATCGTCCTGGGTGCTTCGAAGCTCTCTCAGCTCGAGGACAACCTCGGGGCCGATCGAGTGAGCCTCGCCCCCGGAGAAATCGCCGAACTGGATGCCGCGACCACGCCCGGCGAAGTGTATCCGAACTGGTTCACCGACCGGATCGCGGTGGACCAGCCGCTAGCGAAAGCGCTGCAAGCCGGCAGTTGAACCGCGGGATATCCTTCGCCTCAGGATGGGCCTCCGCCATCGGTGATACTCTGTGATCGTCATGGATGGCCCTGCCATCCAGAGCCCAACGGGCGAAGCATGGTGCCCGGGGCGGGGCTCGAACCCGCATGCCTGTACAGGCAGGGGATTTTAAGTCCCCAGCGTCTACCATTCCGCCACCCGGGCGTCGCGTTCCTCGCGACATTCGGTGCGGCCGGTCCGAGCGTCAATCCCGGCGTCCGGGCGCGCCGGGGCCGGCAGTGACGGCGGCGCCCGAAAAACGGCAGCCGAACGATGGGCGAAAACAGCGACTCGGATGGGTGAGCACGACCGGCGGCGACCAGGACCCCAAATGAACCTTGCCGGGCGACGCGGGGCCGATCACGTTGCGCGCCAGTGAAAATCGGTTTCCTCGGCGGGAGCTTCGACCCGGTGCATTTTGGCCATTTGCTGGCGGCGCAGGATGCCTACGAGCAATACCAGCTCGACCGGCTCATTCTCGTCCCGGCGGCGCAGGCGCCGCTGAAGCCGGCCGAGGCGCAGTCGCCGGCGGAGGACCGCCTGGCCATGCTGCGGGCGGCGGTCGAATGGGATCACCGGTTCGAGATTTCCGACGTCGAGCTGCGGCGCGGCGGCATCAGCTACACGATCGATTCCGCGCGGCATTTCCGGGCGCTGTACCCCCGCGACGAGCTCTTTTGGATCATCGGCGGCGACCAGCTGCCGCGGCTGCACCTCTGGAAGGACGTGACCGAGCTTGCGCAACTCGTGGAGTTCATCTTTCTGGAGCGGCCGGGTTTCCCGGTCCGTGCGCATCCGGACATTCCGGGCCTGCGGTTGCGCCGTTGCGACGGGCATCTGCTGGCGATCAGTTCGACGGAACTGCGCGAACGGGTGAAGCACAGTCTGTCGCTCGACTATTTTGTCCCCCACAAAGCCATCCTCTACATCCGAGAAAAAAGCCTGTACCGCCCCCCTCATGAAAGGATCCTCCCTGTCCGCGCTTGAACTGGTCAAGCTGTGCTGCCGTGCCCTCGACGAAAAGAAGGCAATGGACCTGAAGGTGCTCGACGTCAGCGCGCAGTCATCGATCACCGACTACCTGGTGATTGCCACCGGCACGTCGGAGCCGCACCTGCGCGCCTTGCGCGTCGAACTGGAGAAGGTGATCGACGGGTCGCACACGCGCATCGTCGGAATGGAGACAGCGCAGGAAAGCGGCTGGCTCGTGATCGACGCCTTCGACGTCATGGTCCACGTGTTCGCCCCGGATGTCCGCGCGCGGTACGGGCTGGAGAACTTGTGGAAGGACGCGGTCGAGGTCTCCGTGCCGAAACTACTCGCCGTGCCCCGCCGGCGGAAGGCGCCCGCCAAGCGCGCCGCGACACGAAAACCGGCCGCTCGGCCCGTGAAAAAGCGGTCAAAAACCTGAGGCCGGTCCGGCGCTCCCGCGGCGGCCGGCGCGCGATTTTCCCTCGTAAAAACGGGCCGGCACCGGTTTGTAACCCCCCGAGCCGGGGGGATTTTACCTTGCCGCAAAACCGTGAATACGGCTGGATTCCGGGACTGCTCACCCCTGAGCACTCATATCATCCCCGATACATCGATCCCCATGAAACAGTCCAGTAAAGGCTTCACCCTCGTTGAAATCATGATCGTCGTCGTCATCATCGGCCTGCTGGCCGCGATGGCCATTCCCGCGTTCCAGAAGGTCCGTGCGTCCTCGCAGGACAAGGCGGTCCTCAACAACGCCCGGCAGCTGGCCGCCGGCGCCGACCAGTACTTCCTCGAGCAGGGCGTCTCGACGGTCGACATCACGCAGCTGGTCGGCACGTCCGCGTACGTCAAGGTTCTGAATACCGTGGCGAACGAGAGCTATCCGCAGGTGTTCACCCAGGGCATTCCGGTCACGGTGACGAACATCGCGCAGGCCCGCACGATCACGTATCAGTGAGTCTGGTGTTCTTTTAATCGCGAACCGCCCGCGTCATCCGCGGGCGGTTTTTTCATGTCGCGACGTCTGCTTCTATTCATCCTGACGGCTGCGCTCGCGGCCGTGCTGGGCTTTTGGTCGTTCCCGCCCGCGGCGGCGCTGCGGATCGTGCGGTACGGCGGATACTGGATCATCGCCGCCTCCGCGATCACCTTCGCGGTGGTGCTGGCGCGCAGCCTGCGTGACCTGCCCGAAACCATCCGCGCCTGGCGCCGTTGGCTCGGTCCGGTGCTGGTCGCGCTGCTGGCGGCGGGCTTCCTGCACCTCCACGAGCGGCACGAGTTCAAGGTCGTGGCCGACGAGGTGGTGCTGGGGCTGACGGCGAGGGAGATGCATTTCGCCCGCGAGGCGATGGTGACCGTGCGGGGCTACGACTACGCCGGCAATTTCACGCCGATGGGCGAGTACGTGGACAAGCGGCCGCTGCTCTTCCCGTTCCTGCTTGCGACGGTGCATGACCTGACCGGTTTCCGGCCGGGCAACGCGTTCGTCTTGAATGCGGTCCTGTCCGCGGCGCTGATGGGCCTGCTGCTGGTGATCGGGCGGCGGATCGGCGGGTGGGGCGCGGGCATCGCCGCGGTGCTCCTGGTCGCGACGATTCCGCTCGTGGCGCAGAATGCCTGCGGGGCCGGGTTCGAGCTGCTCAACCTCGTCATGATCCTGCTCACGATCTGGCTGGGCCTCCGGGCGGCGGAACGGCCCGACGACGCCGACCGGCTGGGCGCGTTCGTCCTCAGCGGCGTGCTCCTGGCGCAGGTCCGGTACGAGTCGGTGGTGCTGCTCCTGCCGGTCGCGGCTTCGGTGGCCTATTTGTGGATACGGCGGCGGGCGGTGATGCTGCCGGGCCCGGTGCTGGTGGCGCCGCTCTTCCTCGTCCTCGGTCCGCTGCAGCTGAACGTCTTCCGGCTCTCCCAGGCGGCGTGGCAGCTCAACGACGTCGCGGGCGCGGACCGGCCATTCGCGCTGCGCTACTTTTACGACAACGTCGGGCACGCCCTGAACTTCTTCCTTTGTCTCGACGGCACGCAGCCGAACTCGCTGCTGGTGGGCGTCGCCGGGGCGCTGGGGGTGGGTTTCTTCATGATGCTGCTGTACCGCCGGCATCGCCAGCTGTTCGCCGACACGCCCGAGCAGGCGGTGCTGGCGATCTTCGTGCTCGGACTGATGGTCCACACCTTCCTGATGCTTTGTTATTTCTGGGGGCACTGGGACGATCCGGTGATCCGCCGGCTCAGCCTGCCGTGCCATCTGCTGCTGGTGCTCGCGCTGGTCTTCGTCTGGCCGCACATCGTGACGCAGGCGCGACGCTGGAAAATCCTGATCTCGGCCACGCTCGCCTACCTGCTCGCGTGCACGATTCCCAGCAACGCCATGCACCGGTTCACGCAACAGAACTTCGCGGCCCGGATGGATTCGTGGCTCGCCGGGTACATCCGTGGTCTCGGGGACCGCTCGGCACTGGCGATCGACGAAAACGGCGGGCTGGTGTGGATCCTGTACGGCAAGTCGTGCGTCACGCCGGCCGCGGTCGCCGCGCGACCCGACGCGCTGGCGATGCATTTTCGCAATCATTCGTTCGGCGACTACTTCCTGGTGCAGCGCCTCGCGCCGGTGCTCCCAGCCGGGACGCGCGTGATCGATGCCGACGAGGCGTTCGGCGACGCGCTGCAGCTGCAACTCGTCGAGGAGCGGGCATTCGCGCCGCTCTACCTGGTGCGGCTGAGCCGGATCACAGGGATCGACGAGGCCAAGCTGCAGGCGTGGGCGAAGCAGCGCACCAAGCAGGCGGCCGCGACGAAGGCCGCCCCGACCGTGTTGCTGGCGCCGAACCAGGAGGAGCAGCTATTGATCTGGCTTCGCCAGCTGCCCTGACGGGCCGCGGCCGGCCGCGGCGCTGGCGACGGCGTGGAGCAACTCGTCGAGCGAGCCTTCGACCGCGCGGCGAATTTCGTCACCGGAAATCCGGTACACGAAAATGACGTGGCCGATCACCGCGTCCGGCGCCCGGGCGCGCAGATAGAAACAGAGCCGCGCGAACCGCGCCCGATCCAGCTGCCACAGCTCCCGATCGGCTTTCGCCTCCGTCCCGAAAAGCGGCGCGCGGCGCCGGCGTTCGACGTCAGCCCCGACCGTCGCGCGCAGCCGCTGATACTCCGCCTCCCGGGCCTGGGACCATCGGCCGCGGTACGGGCTGGAGGCGTCCTGCAGCATCGAGGTTCCGACGCAGTAGAGGCCGCCCTGCAGCCGCTCCCACCGCAGCGGCCGGCCGAAACTGTAGTAAGGAGAGAGCTCGCGCACCTGGAGTCCGCGGTAGAACGGATCGTCGGCGCCAAAATAGGAGAGGTAGACCGGCTCGCCGCGCCGCCGATGGTCCGCGAGCCATCGTTCCAGGCGCGGCAGATCCTGTCCCCAGTCCAGGGAACTGTCGCCGAGCAGCCGCCAGCCCGCGTCGGGGCCGCCGGCAAGACGGTTGAAATACGCGAGATACTCCGGCCGGATGGCCGCGCTTTCGACCGCGGCGACGCCGGCAAGCAGCAGGGCAAACCCGGCGCCGAGCCGGCCGGCCGCCCGGCTGGCGAGGCATCCGCCGAGAATGAAGAGAACCGGGTAAAGCGGCAGGATGTGTCGCTGCCCGATGTTCAAGTGGCTGGCGAGGGCGGCGCCGCCGTACACGCCCGCAAACGCCAGCAGCGGCACGAGCGGCTCGATTCGGCGGATCCATTGTCCGCGGGTGCGGAGCAAGCGAAAGGCGAAGAAAAAGACCGCGCCAGCCAGCGTCGCGAGTTCCGCGAGCGAGCTTTTGACGAAGAACGCGAACGGGAAGAACCACCACCAGCCCGTGGAACCATACTCGCCGGCGGCAAACGCGGGACGGGCGGAAGCCGCGTACGCGACATAAGCCACGCCCTGGAGGAAGGCTTCGGGAAGCAGGTGGATTTCGCGCGCGTGGAGGAGCAGCCAGCGCAAGCAGCCGGTTGCGGGGAGCACCGCGTCGGCCGAGGCGAAGAAACCCAGCGGAGGCGGCATGCCGGCGGCGAATGCCGAGTAGCGGAATCCGAAACACGCCCAGATGAAGGCGACCGCGACCGCGGCGTGAATCGCGGCGGCGCCCAGCAGGATGCCGAACCGGGTGGCGGCGCCCGAAACCTGGCGGCCTGGCTCCGTCGGGCGGAGCGCGATCACCACCGGGTGTCCGCGCGTGAGCCGCCAGAAGGCGATCGCCGCAAAAATCGGCACGAGCAACACGCTCGAGAACTTCGCGACGATCGCCAGCGCGAGCGCCGCGCAACTCAGCGCCAGCCGCGGGCCGTCGATGCGCGCGGTCAACCGCCACCACGCGCCGGTCGCCGCCAGCAGGCAGAACGTGGCGCAGGTGTCGGACGTCACCAGCGGGGCGTGCGCGAGGATGGTGGGACTGAGCGAGTACAGGATCAGCGAGAACAGCCCGCCGGCATCACCCCACAGCGCACGCGACCAGAAAAACACCAGCAGCCCCGTCGCCACGCTCCAGAGCACCATGGCGGCGCGGGCGCAGAGGAGCAGGTAATCGATGCTGTTGCCGGAGCCGAAAAAGAACTGCTGGCCGACCCGCCAGACATCGGAACGCTGCCAGGCGCCAGGTTGGTCCGCCGGGTCGAGCCGCGGTTTCGCCAGCAGCAGCGGCAGCGCGGACCAGCGCTGCGGCAGGTTCCCGTTTTCCGGTTGCAGCCGATAATCGTCGAAGCGCCAGTAGCTGTATCCGCCGGTGAGATGGACCGTTTCGTCGCCGGTGACGCCGAGTCCGATCGTCGCAGTCACGGCGAGCCAGGCGTGCAGGGACAGCAGCGCTGCCACCAGCAAAGTCACCACCGGTCGGGGAAGCGTGCTGCGCTCGGGCGTCATCGCGAGGAGGAAAAGCGTGGACACGCCTGGGGGTTGAAACAACGCTTTCCCTCGCGTCCGGCCTCATGGATCCCGCTGAATACGCCAACCTCGAGGCCGTCGAAGCCACCCACTGGTACTACGCGGGCAAGCGCGCCCTGGTCCGCTGGTGGCTGGAGCGCACCGGCCCGCTGAAGCCCGAGGGTCTGCTGCTCGACTGCGGCGCGGGCACGGGGCGGTTCGCCCTCGATCTGCAGCAGCGCTGCCGGGTGCTCGTTCTCGACGACCACGAGGAGGCGTTGCGGCTCCTGCGGGCGCGTTTTCGCCCGGAACAGGTACTTAGCCTCTCCGGCGAGACCGTGCCGCTGCCCGACGGGTCGCTCGATTACGTCACCGCGCTGGATGTGCTGGAGCACGTGCGCGATGCCGGCGCGGTGGTGCGCGGCTTCCGTCGGCTGCTCAGACCCGGCGGCGTCGCCGTCGTGACCGTGCCCGCCGGCATGGCCCTGTGGAGCGACTGGGACGTCGCGCTGCATCATTTCCGACGGTATGACCGGGCGGAACTGCGGGCGCTGTTTCCCCCGGCGGATTGGGAGGTCGTTCACGTCAACTACACGAACGTCGTCGCGTATCCGGCGGTATGGGTCCTGCGCAAGCTGGGCCGGCGGACCCGCGCCGCTGGCGCGACGCGCGCCGAGGACCGGATTCCGCCGCGCGCACTCAATTCGCTGTTGCGGGCCCTGTTCGTGTTCACGGGAAAACTCCGCGTGCCGTTTCCTTTCGGCGTCAGCCTGCTGCTGGTGGCGCGCCGGCGCTGAGCCGGCTGCGGGGCAGCCGGTCGCCGTGCACGGGCGGCCGGCACCGGGGGTGGCGCGAGCGAGCGCATCATCGGCGGTCGGCCGCCTGCTGCATCATCCGGAACAGCGCGGAAAATGGGCCATCCGCGACCGCGGCCACCTCCGCCGCCGACAGCCGGTAGACGAACTGCGTGTGATTGATGACGGCATCCGGTTTTCGAACCTTCAGGTATTGGCAAAGCCGGGCAAAGCGCAGGCGGTCGAGCAGCCACAGCGGATTTTCCGGATGGAAACCGAGTTCGGGAATCCGGCGATCCCAGGTGCCCCGGGCGAGGTTGACCCGGGCCGCGATCTTCAACGTCTGGAAGTCCCGCTCCTTGTCGGCGGTCCACGGGCCGGGCCGAAGGCCGTAGACATCCTGCAGCATGGTGGCGCTGACGCAGTACAGGCCCGGCTTCAGATCGTACCAGAACCTCGGCTTGCCGAGCGTGTAGTAAGGCGAGAGCAACTCGCCCCGGATTCCTTCGTACACCGGATCCGCGGTGCCGAAGCAGCTCACGTAGACCGGCTCGCCTGGCTGCTGGTGTCGACGCACCCACGACGCGAGCGCTGACACGTCCTGGCCCCAGTCGAGCGAGCTGTCGGCGAGCAGCCGCCAGCCATTCTCCGGGCCGCCGGCGAGCCGGTTGAAGAAGGCAAGCTGGTTCGGCTGGTTCGCGAGCGACTCGGCCGCGCTTGCCAGCACGGCCACCCAGGCGATCGACCGCACGAGCCGGGAGGCGGCGGGGGAGAAAAGCGCGCCGGCGAGGATGAACAGCACCAGGTACAGCGGCAGGATGTGCCGTTGTCCGATGTCCAGTTTGCTGGTCAGGGCGAACACGCCGAAGACGGCGCCAAACAGCAGCAGGGGGAGAACGGGCGAGTTGAGCAGCGATCCCAGCCGTAGTCCGCAGCGGCTGCGCCAGCGTGCGATCACCCCCGCCCCCAGCATGCCCGCGACCAGGAGCTCGCCGATCGTGCTTTTGACCAGAAACGCGAACGGGAAGAACCACCACCACCCCGTCACGCTGTAGTGGCCCGCGAGAAAAGCGCCTCGCTCGCGGGCGAAATACGCCACGAAGCTGAAGCCGTAGAGGAACGCCTCCGGCAGGACGCGCGCGGACCGTGCCAGTTGCACCAGCCGTGTCCAGGCGTGCCCGGCCGGCAGCACCGTGTCCCAGCCGAGGTAATACTGGACGAACGGACCGGCACCCGGATTCGGGCCGGCGTAGCGCAGGCCGAACCCGAGCCAGATCAATCCGACGGCGATCAAACCGGCCAGGCCGGACGCGCCCACCAGCCGCCGGAGCAGCCGTGGCCGCCGCGCCGCGGGGGGGGCCGCGGCGTTGGCGGCAAGCGCAAGGCCGCCGAGGGCGACGAACACCGGCAGCAGCAGGAAGGCCGAGAATTTGGCGAGGAACGCGAGCCCCGTGGCCACGCCGGCGATCGCCAGCTGACGCCCCCCGGGGTGCGCGCACATCCGGTCCCAAGCGGCGACGGCCGCGAGCAGGCAGACCGCGGCGCACATGTCCGATGTCACCAGCGGGCCGTGCGCGAGCGTGGTCGGAGAAATGGCGAACAGGGCGAGCGCGCCGACGCCCGCAGCATCTCCCCAGATGGCGCGTGCCCACCAGAAGACGAGCCCCCCGGCCGCCACGCTCCAGAAGAGCATGCACGAGCGGGCGCAGAGCAGCAGGAAATCGGTGTCGTTGCCCTGCTCGAACAGCAGCCCTTCGGCGAGATTCCAGACGCGGGACATCTCCCAATCCCCCGGATGCGTCGTTCGGTCGAACCGGGCCGGCGCGGCCACCAGCGGCAGGGCGCCCCAGCGCTGCGGCAGGTTGCCGTTTTCCGGCTGCAGACGATAATCGTTGAATTTCCAATACGCATAGCCGGCCGTGAGGTGGCCGGTCTCGTCGCTGGTGACGCTGCGGTTGAGGATGCCGAGGAAGGCCAGGCAGACGTGCAACCCGAGCAGACCGGCCACGACCGCCACCAGCCGCCGGGCCGGCCAGCGCGGCGGCCCGGCACGCGGGCGGGGAACCGCGGAGCCCGGCCGGTCGTCGGCGATGCGGGGAGAAGAGGCCATCGGTGGCGTCTCGCGCTCGAGCAGCTCAGTCGGAAATCAGCAGTTCGCCGACGACCGCGCCAGATGCAGCGCGGAGAACCACCAACAGGCGACGGGGGGCGCAGTCGACCTTCATCGCCGGAAATCGGAGTCGCAGCTGGCTCAATCCCGTCACCGCGACCGGGAACGACACGGGTGTGACTGGACCCGTCAGCCGGCCGTCCAGGCCGCACGGGGCCAGGTCGGCCGTGGCCGTATCCGTGGGCACGGACGCGAGGGGCGCCGACGGGAAATCGACATTGCAGAGGTCCACGCGCGCCACCGGCGCCGAGGTGGCGCGAAGCGTCGCCGTGAGGGAGGTCAGTGTGCCGTCCGGGCCGAACCCGGCGCGCACCAGCGAAATCCCCGCGATCGTCCGGCCGCGGTGCACCCAGATTTGATAGTCGCCGAAGGACAGGGATTTCTCGAAGTTCTCCGTCAGCCAGGTGATGAGCGGGCCGTGGGCGTGGATGGCATGTTCGGCGAGAAAACGGACGAGCTCGCTCTGCACCAGCAGCACCGCGCGGGGATCTCCGGCCAGGCGGGCAATGATGTCTTCTTGCTGCGCCGGGGAGAGGAGCGAAAACCAATGGGTGGCGTTCGCCAGGGTGGGAGTGGGCAATCCGGTCCACAGGTTCGTGCTGTAGACTCCCGGGTAACTGAACAGCATGTCGGCGTGGGCGCGCAGGTTCTCGTCCGCGATCCGCAGCGTGTAGGTGAAATCGTTCGGCACCCGGATGTTTTCCGCCCCGGCGAGCCCGAGCCGCAGGCTGCCCGTATAGCGGTCCCACCCGATGCGGGCGAGCTGCGCCGCCATGTAAACGGTGACCACCGTCATCGCCGCCAGGCCGACGCGCGCCGCCCCGGTGGCGAACCGGCCGAGCCGTTCCCGCACCAGTGGTAGCGCATCGTGCAGCCCGAGCGCCAGCAGCGGAACCCACAGAAACGTGCCCCAGTTGAGCTGGCTGCCGGGAACCGGGTACGCATGCAGCGACTGGAAAACGAGCACGAGGGCGAGCCAGGTGCGGATCTCCCCCTGGGGCGAGCGATCCCGCAGCGGGACCGCGAACACCCAGGCGAGCGAGACGCCGTAGGACAGCCCCCAGTTCGCGAACGCGGTGGGGATGAACTGCAGGACGGAGCAGAGCACCAGTCCGGCGACGATCAGCCGAATGCCGGCGACGAGTGCGCGGAACCGCCCGCTTTGCCATGCTCCGGCCCAGGCCGTGCCGACGGCGAGGGCCAGCGACGCCAGGGCCGCGACGCCGGTGCCGTTCGCCCACCGCATCGCAAACGAATACACGCCGGGATGCTTCAGGGGTTCGAGCACCACGCCGTCGACCAACCCGCGGACGGAGGTGCCACGAATCACCGTCAACGCGCAAACGACGAGGACAGCGGCGGCGGTCCAGGCCAGGAACGCGAGCCAGTGCCGCAGCCCGACCAGCGGTGCCGCGCACCGGCCGCCCGCCAGGAGTGCGGACAGCGCGCCGGCGGTGAAAACGAGCGCGAAAAGCCGGACCCACGTGGCGCCGATCAGCGAATTCATCAACACGAACGGCAGCACGGCGCACCCGAGGGCGGCGGTCCAGGTCAGCGCCCGCGCCACGCCGGGCCGGGCGCTGTTGAGGGCCAGCCAGCAGCAGACGGCGGCGAAGAGAAATAGCCCGACATTGATCTTGGTCAGGATGAGGACGGCGGAGGCCGCACCGCAGATCGCGAGGAACCACCCGAGGCGCCGGGCCCCCCACGCCTCGGCGCCGAGCCAGGCCGTGAACGCCACGACCAGGGTGATCAAGCTGCCGGGGTGGATCGGCTCGTTGATCATGATCCACAGGTACACGAACGTCCCGACGAGCGTGAGCGCCCCGTACAGGACCGAACGCGTGAAGCGGCCGGCCAGCGCGGCGCAGGCGCCCGCCGTGCCCAACCAGTTGACCAGCGTGATCCACCGCCCGCTGGTGTTGGTGAAGGCGAACCCGAGCAGCCGATGCAGGGCATCGTACAGCAGGTACGGAAAGGGCCCGTATTGCGTGTAGACCTGGTCGTACAGCGCGCCGTGCGTCGAGAAATTGCGCAGCGAGAGCAGAACGTAGCCCTCGTCGTCGTAGATCATGAACGACGTGAACAGCAGCCAGTAGCCGGCCAGGGCCAGACAGCCGGCGAGCAGGGCCAGCGCAGACCAAACCGCCGCGCGATGGAGGCGCGAATCAGTCAAAGCCGATCCTTCTGCTCACGACGTAGTTCGGCCGCCGCTTCACCTCGTCGTAGACCCGCCCCAGATATTCGCCGAGCACCCCGATCGCGATCAACTGCACGCCGCCGATGAACAACAGCAGGGTGACCAGCGTGGTGAAGCCGGTGAAGGCGATTTCCACCCCGAGGAGGCGCCGCACAATGAAGAACATCCCGATCGCGAATCCGCAGAACGCCACGAACACGCCGAAATAGGTGAGCATGCGCAGCGGCAGGTGCGAGAAGCTGAACAGTCCGTCGAGAGCGTAGCGGACCAGCCGGCGATACGTCTGCTGGGGCTCACCCGCGGCGCGCGGCTGGCGATCGTAGGGGACGTCGACGGCGCGAAAGCCGATCCACGCGCGCAGCCCGGGGAAGAAGCGGTTGCGCTCGGGCAGGTCGTTGAAGGCAGCGACGGCGTTTCGGCCCAGCAACCCGAACGTTCCGGAGTTCGGTGCGATCGGATAGTCCGTCAGCCGGCCGAAGCTGGCGTGAAACGCGTCGAGCGCAATCCGGCGCAAGCCCGTTTCCGCCCGCGTGCGGCGCGTGGCCCGGACGACCTCCGCCCCCGCCTGCCAGGCTGCGACCATGGTTGGAATCAGCTCGGGCGGATCCTGCAGGTCCGCGTCCATCGTGATCACGGCATCCGCCCCGTCGGCGTGGCGCAGCCCGGCCGAAAGCGCGCTTTGGAACCCGAAGTTTCGCGAGAGCTCGACCAGCTTGAACCGGGGGTCGCGGGCCGCGGCGGCCGTGATGAGTTCGACCGAACGGTCACGGCTGCCATCGTCCACGAGAATCGCCATCCAGCGATGCTCGGGGTGGGCATCGAAGATCGCCGCCAGCCGGAGAAAAAACTGGGGCAAAACCAGCTCCTCGTTGAACACCGGGGTGACGATGGCGAGCGTGGCAGAAGGGGTCTCGGTCATCGGATGAATCCAATCGTCCACCGCGTTTTCAGTAAATCCAAAACCCGGGAATGCGCCCCGGCCGGCCGGTTGCCGCTCATCGGTGCGGATTCCACGAGTAGAGTTTCCAATAGCCGAGATCCGACTCGAGCTTGTTCACCGGACCGAGACCGCGGGCGATGCCCCAGTCCGAGCCGGTCCGCAGGAACGCGACCGCCGACCAGGCGGGTGGCAGATGCGACCGCAGCTCCGCGGGACTCAGCGGCCGCCGGGCCAGCGTGCGAACGTACAATCCGTCCTCGACGTGATCGAAGCGGTGCTCCCGATAGTACGTCACCAGCGGGTGCCACGGCAGCCAGACCTCGCCCGGAAGCTGCGCGATGATCGTGTCGATTTGCGTCAGGTGCGCCGTGACCGGCCGCCACACCGGCGCCGGCGACAACCCGAGCCGCGTCACCGCGAGGGCGGTCGCACCCAGCGCACATGCCATTGCCCGCCGGGCGGACCACCCGCCGGCGGGCCGTTCCAGCCACGCGAGCGCGAGCACCGGCAGCAGGTACAACAGGCCCTGAAGTGAATTGATCGTGCCGCCCGATTTCATGAGCGAAGCCATGCCGAGCGGGATTGACGCGATCCAACTGCAGGCACCGAGCGCCGTTGCCGAACCCCGAACCCATACCCGCCGTCGGGCAAACCAGAGCACGGCGGCCGGAATCAGGAGATGAACCGCCAGCACCGGCGCCAGGTCCCGCAGGCGCACGATCGCCGCATCGGTCCAGGGAATCCGGCCGGGCAGCTCGTACAGGTTGAACCACACGCCCGTGGCGCCGAACCCGAGGACGACCGCGGCGGCTGCGAGAAGGCCGAGAATGACGAGCCTTCCGGCGTGACGCCACATGGCTGCCCGGCCGTGCGACCAGGCGATCCAGGCGAACTGGGCCGCCGCGAGGCCGAGCGTGGTCTGCTTGCCCAGGATCGCGCCGACCGTGGCGAGTGCCGCCAGCCACCCCGCCGCGGACGATCCTCCGCCGCGGCGGACCAGCAGCAGATTGGCCAGCAGCCCCAGCGCGACCGCGGCGTTGTCCGCCTGGATGTACTGCAGGCTGCTGGCCGGCCAGATCAGCAGGCAGATGGCGGCGGCGGCGAGCCGGTCGGGGCCGGCCAGCTGGCGGCCCAGCGAGGCGGGCGTCAAGCCGCAGACCGCGAGGACCGTTCCGGCCACGAGGGCGAGATTGATCGCGCCGGCGGTCAGCAGGGCGGCGCCGGCGCTGGACGCGAGCGCCGCGGGCAGCAGCAGCAGAACCGTGGTCGGGCCGTAGATCCAGGTCGTCACCGCTCCGGCTCCGGGAGCCGGATACACGGGAAGACCGTGGGCGAGCAGGAAGCTGGGCTCCAGCCTCACCTCGTTCCACAGCAGCCAGGGGAACAGGCACCAGCAGCGCCACAGCCACGCCAGCACCGCGGCGGCGGTGACGGTCGCCAGGGTGGGTGCGAGGAGGCGGCGCGCAGCCTTGATCATGGCGACGAGGCCGGGACCAGATGGTTCAGATCGAAGATCGAAAGCATCTGGACGCGGGCATTGGGCCGGTAACGGGCGCAGAACTCGCGCCAGAAGGGGTACGCCCGGATGAGCCGGCCGGTGATTCCGTTGTCGAGCGACAGGGTGATGAAGCGGACGTGCGCCTGACGGAGCTCGGCCACCCCGGCGTCCACGGCGAGCGGAGCGCCGAACGTTGGCGCCAGCACGGGGCTGAACAACGGCACGGCGACACCGCCGCTCATGGTCAGCAAGGCGTGGTGCGCGGGGTGATCGACGACGATGCCACCGCCGGCGGCATCGCGCACCAGGATCTTCCACAGCGGATTCGCCCCGACGTCCTGAAGCAGCGCGTGCGTCGTGCGCCACTCGGCAAACGAGACGCTCGCGGCCGGCGCGAAGGGCGTATCGGGAAGAAGCCAGGAGCGGCGGGCGGCGTCCCCGGCGGCCAGGACGAGCAGGAGAGCCGCTCCGACGCGCGCGGCACCGCGCAGCCGGCCGAGCCAGCCGGCGAGCACCGCGGCCAGGGCGAGCGCGGGGAGGAGCACGCGGGCGGAGTACACCCATCCGGCGGCGGTGTACGGCACGGACCAGAGCCAGAGCGCGCCGGTGAGCGCGATGCCGGCGACGAGGGCGCCGGCTCCGCGGCCGCGGCTGCGCCACGCTCCGATGGCGCCGAACACCAGCGGCACTCCGGCGAGCGCAACGAGCATCAGGCAGAAGGCCGCCTTCGGGAAGCGGGCGGATCCGAAAGACCAAAATGCGGCGATGTCGCGCATGACCTCCTCATACACCGGGTTGCCGGGGAAGAGGCCGCCGAGCGTGTGCGGATAGAGCGGATTGCCGGTGCGGATCCAGTTCCGCAGGTACCATGGGCCGGCGACGGCGCCGGCGACGGCGCCGAAGAGAACCGCGGAGCGCCAGGATGCGCGCCGGGCGAGCAGCACCCCGATCCCCAGCAGCGGAAACGCCAGCGCATAGTCGCGCGACAGCGCGCCGACGCCGGCTGCGACGGCGGCCCAAACCAGGGTGGCCGTCCGGGGCCCGCGCCGGTGCTCTTCCAAAAAATAGAGCATCGCGACGAGTGACACGGCGGTGAGCGCGGTTTCCTGCGTCATGGCAATGCTCCACAGCGCCAGGGAGCTCGCCGCCAGCGCCGCGATGGCCGCCGGACCGGCGGCTCCGCCCCACAACAGCCGGCTGTAGCGAAAGACCAGAGTGCCGAGCAGCAGCATCTCGCCCAGGACCCGGACGGCGATCAGCGTCGGCGCCACGGACCCGGTCACCGCGTAGATCCAGAAATTGAGCAACGGCACGAGCGGCGGGATGCCGTCGCACCAGCTGTAGTATTCGAATTGCGCCGCAGTGATCGGCGGATAGCTCGCGAGCGAGCGCTGGGCGAGGACCAGCCGTCCGAGATAGTCCCACCGGAAGCCGTTGTCGTAACCCGACAGCGGGTCGACGGTCACCCGTGCCGTGATCGAAACGAACGCCAGCGCGATCGGGATCAGCCATGGCCAGTGGCGGGAAAAACGGCCCAGGTCCGGCACCCGGACCGCGGTCGACGTGGCGGCGCGGGGCGGACGCCGCCTCCAGGCCAGCGCGGCGGCGACGAGCCCGAGGCCCAGACCGATGCTGCCGGCGTGCAGCGGAACCCCGGTCGAATCGAGCAGCAGGACGAGGTTGAAGAAGACTGCGGCGGAGGCGAAAAAGGCGGCGACGGCCGGCGCGACAGGCGCGAACCGGCGGGCGATCATCCAGCCCGGAAGCAGAAAAACCACTATGGCGGCGGGAAGCCAGAGCACGTTCGCGAGCGTGGAGGCAACGAGCATCATGGTGCGTGGCGCCGCGGCGACCGCCCGCGCGTTCGCCTCCGCGAGGCGTCGGCGCACGGGCGGAAACGGGTGCAGGCTCCGGCCAGCCCCGATGCGGGTGACTGCAAAGCGGCGAAGGGCTCAGGAGCGGACATGGGATCGGGCAAGGGGCGGCGGCGGAAGCACCTGGTGGATCGCGAGCGCGAGCAGAAGCGCCAGCACGACGCACAGAGGTATCACGGGAATGTCGCGATCGCCCACAAAACTCAGGTGCTGCGCGGTTTTTGAGTAAAAATTAACCCACGTCGCGTACCCCCTGAGGTGGGCTTCGGACACGTCCCGGTAGTCGGAATACACGGAGGCCAGGTCCGCGTGTTGCAGGTGGAAGTGCAGCGCGATCCCGAGCGCGGCATCGACGGCGAGTCCGCCGATGAGCCAGGTTTTCAGGCGTTTTCCCAGCTCCGGCAGCGCGGCGGCGATCCAGGCCAGCCCCGTGAGGACGAGCGGCTGGAGGTCGATATGGACGGAGCCCCACCGGTCGGGCCAGGAAATCACGGCCGCGTGCAGGACGAGGACGGTCGCGGTGAACGGTCCCCAGAACGCCGGGATCCCGCGACGGTGACGATAGGCGAGGACCAGGAGCACGACCATTCCGCCGTTGCCGAACGCGAAGAACAGGTTCGTCTGGTAGAGATTGAAGAAATAGTCGCGCCAGAAACCGACGACGCTGTCCTGCGCCAGATGGCCGTACTCCGCGAGACGCAGCGGGTGGGGCACGACGAGGTTGAGGAAATTCACCAGCCTGCGGCCGACGTGCTGGAGGAACGTCAGCCCCTGGGAGTCGCTGGCAAGGCTCGTGGCCGAGAAGGTCGCGGATCCAAAATGCGCGAGCGACCAGGCAAACCAGGTCGCGAGCAGCGCCAGCCCGAAGGCCGCCGGCAGCAGCAGCTGTCGCATGCCGCGGGCGGATGGCCATCGGGGCGGCTGCCGCCGCCAAATCCAGATGGCACCGAGCGCGAGCAGATAGGGAGCGGCGGAATAGTGCGTCAGCAAAGCATCCGCGAGGCAGAGAATCGCGCCGTACTCGCGCCAACTCGGGCCGGCGCCGGTGCGGTCCTCGGGTCCAAGGAAGAAGCCGATGCCGGCCAGAAGAAAGAAAGCGGCCGGCAGCTTCGTCCAGGAAAACGTGACATTCTCGATGAACAAGGGACTGAGCATCAACAACAGTGCGAGCCAGCCGGCGGGATCGCCGCCGCCCGGGCGGCGAAACCGGCCGGCCAGCAGGGCGGCGGGAATGAAGGCCAGCGTGGAAAACAGCGCGTTGAACACCTGGAAGTAGGCGAACGAGCGACCGGTCAGCGCGAGGCAGGCGCCGAGGGTGAGATTCGCAAGCGGTGGCCGCGCCGGCAGCAGGTACATCGTGATGAAGCGCGTCGTCAGCGGCCCGTGTTCGAGGAAGAACCGGGTGCGTTGATAATGCTCGAGCCAGTCGCTCGCCCATTCGCCGCCGGAGTAACTCCGCACGAGCGCGAGCAGCCCGAGGCACCATCCCGCGACCATCGCCCACAGCCCGAGGAGGCGGCGCACTGCCGGTTCACGAAGAAGCAGCCCCATTGGGCGACGCCGGAGAATCACCAGCACCACGGCGACGCCGGGCAGCACGAGGAAGACGTCGGGCGGCCAGCCGGACCAGTAGACCAGCCAGGCGGCGAGGTAGAGGATCGTGCAGCCGGCGACCGCGCCGAGGCACACCCGCTCGTCGGGACGCAACGCCGCCCCCGCCACCACGGGCAGGCCCAGGCCGCCGATCAGAACGACGAAGACCAGCCAGCCTGTGAGGATCTCAACCAAGGCACGGGCTCACGCGATCACCGGAGCACGTTGTATTTTGCGATCGCCCACAGCGCGCGGAACCCGTCGCGCCAGCCGATCTTCTTCCCCTCGGAATAGGTCCGGCCGGAGTAGCTGATGCCGATCTCGTAGATCGGAACCTCCAGCTTCGCGACCTTGGCCGTGATCTCCGGTTCGAACCCGAACCGGTCCTCCTCGATCGTGATGCGCTGGATCACCTCCCGGCGGAACAGCTTGTAGCAGGTCTCCATGTCCGTGAGGTTCAGGTTGGTGAACATGTTCGAAACCAGCGTCAGCACCTTGTTGCCGACCATGTGCCAGAAATAGACGACGCGGTGGGCCTCGCCCCCGGAGAAGCGCGACCCGAACACGACGTCGGCGCGGCCGTCGATGAGCGGCTTCAGCAGTTTCGGATACTCCTGCGGGTCGTACTCGAGGTCCGCGTCCTGGACGATGACCGCGTCGCCCGTCGCGGCGGCGAAGCCGGTGCGCAGCGCGGCGCCCTTCCCGCGGTTGACGTCGTGGTAGATGATCTGGTCCACCAGCGGGGCGATCTGGGTGCGCAACAGGTCCCGCGTGCCGTCGCGCGAACAGTCGTCGACGATGATGATCTCCTTGTCCTTGACCGGCGCGGCCCGGACGCGGTCGACGATCGCCCGGATCGTCCGCGACTCGTTGTAGCAGGGAATGACGATGGAGAGTTTCATGCGCGAGGTGCGGGACCGGCGGGCGGGAGGCGGCGAGCCGGCGCCGGCAGGCAACTGCATCGATGGCAAGATCGTGCCGCGCGCGCAATCCCCAGGAACGCGCCGAAGCGCGTTCCTAAGGTGGCCAGCAGCAAAACCCATCTGCACTAAATCAAAGAACATTGCGCCTGCGGGTATTGACCCAGTGGCGTGGACCCCCGGGGACGGGCGACAGGCCGGCGGAAAACGGGCGCGACTGCGATTCGGCGACAGCCTTAGGAACGCGCCGAAGCGCGTTCCTACTTCACGTTTTCCGCTTCGATCAGCGTCCAGTACCCGCCCCAGTTCACGGGCTCGGTCGCATGTACCTTCAATCCATGCGCCTGCGTCACCGTGGCCAGCGGCAGGGTGGGATTGAATCCGAGCAGACCGGCGTAGCCGGCCAACGCCCGTTCGATCCGGCGAAGCACGGGGCTGGAACGCTCGAAATGATTCACGATCGCGATCCGGCCGCCGGGTTTGCAGATGCGTCGGATCTCGCGCAGCAGCGCCCCCGGATCGGGCACGACCGAGACCACGTACATCGCGGCGACCTTGTCGAAGTGGTTGTCCGGAAAGGTCGTGCTCTGTGCGTCCATCATCATCAGCCGGACGTTCTTCAACGCGTGCCGTTTCCGGTTCCGCTCGGCCCGCGTGAGCATGTCCGACGAGAGATCGATTCCGACGACGTGCGACTCGCGGTGCCAGTGGCGCAGCGCGAGCCCGGTTCCCACCCCGACTTCCAGCACGCGATCGCCGGGGCCGCTGTTCAGGAGCTCGATCGTGCGCTGCCGGCCGGCCTCGAAGCAGGCGCCGAACACCCAGTCGTACACCGGAGCCATCCGCCGGTAGGCCGTGCAGACCGCGGCGACGGTCAGCGGATGCTTGCGCGAAGGCGGGCGAAAGGGGGGGGTGCGGGACTCGGCTCCAATGGATTCGTACATGTCGCGTGGGGGAAAGTGAGCCGAGAAACTGCGCAGGCGTGGTTTCCGCGCAACCGGTTGGGCAAAAAGGAAGCCCATGACTAGCGCGTCATGCGGGCCGTGTCGATCCCGGGAACTCGGGCCGGCTGCCACACCTGCGATCGCAAACGGCATGAAGCGCCGGGACAAGCCGGCCGCGCATTGACCGGCCGGTGCGGCGGCGCAGACTCGGCGCGCCGATGACCCGCCTCCGCCCATTCGTCGCCGAACCCGGCCGCGGTGCGTTCCTGTTCAACTCCGGATGGCTGCTCGGCGATCGGGTGCTGCGGATCGGTCTCGGGCTGCTCGTCAACGTGATGCTGGCCCGGGCCTACGGTCCGGCGGAGTTCGGGCTGTATGCGTATGCGCTCACGATGGCGGCGCTGTTCGTCCCGCTCGGTACCCTGGGGCTCGAGCGGATCACGGTCCGCGAACTGGCCCGCGATCCGGCCGCGGAGCCGGCGATGCTCGGCTCGGTTGGACTGATGCGCCTCGCCGGCGGCATGGCCGGCTGGATGTTCGCGACGCTCTGGGTTTCGTTGACCAGCGGGGCGTCGCCGCTGGCTGCAATTCTGGTGGCGTGGATCGCGGCGGGAAACGTCTGGGCGGCCTTCGACGTGGTGGACTGGTCGTTTCAGGGGCGGGCGAGTTTTCGTCCGGCCACGCTCGCACGGCTCGGTGCATTCGTCGTCGGTGCGGCCGCGAAGCTGACGCTTGCCTGGAACGGGGGTGGACTTCGCGCGATCGCCGCGGTCGTGCTCGGCGAAGCCGTTCTGTCGGCGCTGCTTCAGGTGGTGATCTGGCGCCGCTACGGTGGCCGGCTGCATTTGCTGCGGTTCGACCGGACGCTCGCGCGGCGAATGCTCGTGGCCGGAGCGCCGCTGCTCGCGGCCGACATCGCCGTCTGGCTTTTTCAAAAGCTCGACGTCGTGGTTCTGGCCCACGTCGCCTCACCGCGGGAGATTGGATTCTACTCGGTCGCGCAGCGGGTGGCACAGGCATTCTATTTCCTGCCCGGTCTGGCCGTCCAGTTGCTGTCGCCGCGGGTCGCCCAGGCGGCTGGCACGCCGGCGGCGCTGGCGGTGGTGCAACGGGCGGCTAATTGGCTGGTGCTGGCGGCCGGCGTGCTGGCCGCAGTCCTCACCTTCGGCGCCGGACCGCTGATCCGGGGGCTGTTCGGCGACGCCTACGATCCGGCGGTCATCGTGCTGGCGCTGCTGGCGTGGACCAACGTGTTCGTGTTCCTCGGTTCGGCGCACGCGCTCTATCTCGTGAATCGCGGCGAACAGGTCCTGCTGTTGCGGCTGTCCTGGGTGACGGCCTTGGTCAGCGTCGGGCTGAACCTCGGCTTGATTCCCCGGTGGCACGCGATGGGGGCGGCGGTGGCGAATGTCACCGCGTACGCCCTCACGACGCTCTTCGGCGTCGCGCTGTTTGCCGGCAGCCGGCCGCTGCTGCGGCTAAACCTCCAGGCGCTGGCGTTTCCGTTCGCCTGGGTGCTGCCGGGCGGCAGCCGGTCCGCTCCTCCCGCGCGATGAGCATCGGGCGCGTCCAGACCATCGCCGTCGTGAGCCAGGCGTGGGCCGGGCACATCCCGACCTACCACCGGCTCTACGCGGAAACATTCCGTGCTTCGGGATGCCGGGTGCTGGAGATCGTGCCGCGACCGCCAACGTGGATATCGCGGCTCCTGCGCCAGCCGGACCGGTTCCGCTGGATCCTCGGCTGGCGCACGTGGCTGGCCGCGGCGCGGGCGATTCGCGACGCGGAACGGTGTGCCGGGGTCCGCGCCGATGCGGCGTTTCTGACGTATCTGGATCTCGGCTTCATGCAGCCGGCCGTCGACCCCGAGTGGCTGGATCGCTGGTTCTCATGGCGGTGGGCCGGGGTAAGCAACAGCCCGCTCGTGGTGCGGGGCCCGGTGCCGGCGTTTCCCGCCGGCGAGCGCGTGCTGGCGGCGCGGCGTTGCCGGGTGGTGGTCGTGACGGACGATGAATTCGTTCCGCGGTGCACGCCCGTATGGCCGGGCCGGCGGGTCGTCGCCATGCCTGAGGTGGCGGACCTGTCGGCGCCCGACGCGCCGCCTGCCATCGAGGAGCTGCGTCGGTTCGCCGGCGGCAGAAAATGCGTCGGGTTGGTCGGCGTGATCAGCGCGAAAAAGAACATCGAGCCGTTTCTGGCGCTGGCCCGGGCCACGGAAGCGGCGCGAAAGGAAGTCGTGTTTTTCCTCGCCGGCGATTTCACCGCGCAAGCCTGTCCCGGCCCGGAACGGCGCCGGCTGCAGGCGGCACTGGCGCAGGCGCCCGCGAATTGCCGGCTGTTTCCGGAGCCCATCCCCGACGGCCCGGCATTCAACGCCTGGGTGGCGGCGAGCGACGTCGTCTGGGCGGCCTACCGGAACGTCATCTACAAGAGCAACGTCCTGACGAAGGCGGCTTGGTTTCACAAACCGGTCCTGGTCAGTCCCGGAGCGATCATGGCGGCGCAGACGGCGCGGTACCGGCTGGGCGAAATCGTCGACGTGAACGACACCCCGGCCGCGCTCACCGCCCTGCAGCGACTGCTGGCCCCGGCGGCCGTGGACCGCGATTACGCCGGCTTCACGGCGTTGAACTCGCCCGCGCGGATGGGCGACACCGTGACGAGCATTTTGCAGGCGCTCGCGGGATCGTGATCATCGGCCGCGTCGGACCCGAGTTTCCGGGACTTTGCCGCGGCTCCGGCTGCTAGCCCGGAAATTTCACGAACGAGAGTGTGGCAGCGTCCGAATTTCCGTCCGCCTGCGGGGGAGCGACTTTGTCGCGGCTAGCCCGCAAAGTCGGCCCGGAGGGCGGATATTTCGCGATGTTCGCGAAATATCCGGGCTAGCGCGCCGGTTCGCGCAGCAGGCTGCGGTAAACGGCGAGTGTTTCGTCGGCGCATCGGTCCCAGGAGAATTGCGCGACCCGCCGGAGTCCGCGCGCCCGCAGATCCTCGGTCATCGCCGGCGCCCGGACCAGGCTTTCGAGGGCGCGGACCAGTTCGGAGGCTGAAGTCGGATCGAACAGCAGCGCAGCGTTACCGGCCGTTTCGGGCAACGCGCCCGTGTTGCTGCAAACGACCGGGCAGCCGCGGGCCATCGCCTCGAGCACCGGCAGCCCAAATCCCTCGTAGCGCGAGGGACAGACCAGAGCGGTCGCGCTCGTGTAATATCGGGCGAGTGTCGCATCGTCGCCGCCGCGATGCAGCACGAGCTTTTCGTCCAGTCCGAGCGCGCGCTGCCGGTTGCGCTCGGCCGCGGTGAACGGGCGATTGCTGAACGCCACCACGCGCATCTTCGCCCGCAACTCCTCCGAGCGAGCCCACGCCTGCAGCAGGAGATCGAAGTTCTTGTAATTTTGGCGCTCGCCGACGTGCAGGACATACGGGCCGCCGGTGTCGGGCGGCGCGCCCCCGTCGATGTTCGGTAGCGGGGGCGGCCCGAGCGGGGTCACGCTCACCTTGGCGGCATCCAGTGGCACGAAGCGCAGCAGGTCCCGCCGCGTCGATTCGGAGATGCAGACGACCCGATCAGCTCGCTCGAGGGCCGAATGCTGGGCCCGACGAACGCGAGCCGCGTCGGCGTCGGTGTCCGGCAGGACGAAATAGATCAGGTCGTAGACAGTCAGCACGACGGGCAGCCTGGACCGGATCTTCCGTCCCATTCGAAAGTAGGTTTCGTGAATGAGATCGGGCTGCCAGTGCCGGACCGCCCGGCGCATCAGGAACGCGTTGATTGCCCGCCGGAGCGGACTCGTCTTCGGCCAGTGCGGGACGTACCGGCCCTGCAGCCACGGCGGAGCGGCGCCGCGGAGCGCCTCGTTCCGGTGCCAGCCGCCGAACACCTGCACCGTCACATCGTCCCGCCGGGCGAGCTGCGAAGCCAGTTCGCGGACGTAGCGCGAAATGCCGCCGTGGGGCTGCAACGAAAACGCCTGCCAGTCGAAAAGGACCCGCATGGTGCTCACCCCGTCCGGCGCCGCACCAGCGCCTGCCATAGCCGGCGCAGCCATGGGCCGGCCGGACTCCGCAGCGCCAGCGCTGCGAGGTGCCCGACGGCCCAGCCACCGGGCGGCCGATGCGATCGGACCAGCAGGCGCGCGTACGGGCGATCATTGGTCAGATCCGGCGGGCCGACCAGCGGCAGTGCGATCGGGCTGGTCGAAAGCAGGTGATTTCTTCCCCGCGAGCGGGTGTGCCGGCCGTCGGTGCCCACGTTCGAGATCAGGTTGGTTCCCGGCACCACGCTCAAGCCCTGCTGCCGGAACACGTGCAGGAACCACTGGACGTCCCACGTGTTCACTCCACCGAGCTTCTGCGAATCCAGCAATTCGCACACGAAATGGTGCTCGGCCCGGTCGGCGCACGCCGGCCGCAGGTCCGACGGCTGCACCTGCGTGCGCCACCAGCCGAGATCCAGCGAGTATCCGGCGAGCGCGCGGCGCCAGGTCGCCCAACCCCACACTGTGCAATGCCGGGAATAGAAGTACCGGTTCGCCGCCGCGCGATCCGCCCCGCGGAAATTCGTACCGGCTACCATGAAGACGTGCGGCTCGGCCCGGTGGCGCGCGAGCATTTCCTCGCAGAACCGGAAGAACGTCGGCTCCGGCACGCAGTCGTCCTCCAGCACGATCGCTTCAGGCACCTGGGCGAAGGCCCACTGCAGCCCCGAAAAAACGCGCGGGCCGCAGCCGAGATTTCGCGCGGCGAATTCGGTGCGCAGGTCGCAGGGCCAGTCGATGCCGGCCAGAATCTCCTCGCGAACCTGCCGGCACAACGCGTCGTCGGCCGGCTTGTCCGCCCGGGGGCCGTCCGCCACGACCAGCAGGCTGGGCGGCCGGGCCGCTCGAATCTGCGCGAGGACACGGCGGGTCGTCGCCGGCCGGTTGAACACGAAAAACACGACCGGAGTGGACAGCTCGAACGAGTCGGTCGCGGTATCGTTGCCCATCGCTGCGATGGCGGTGACGATGGATCGGCTGCCGGCGGGACGAAAGGCAATTCGCCGCGGCGGCTGGAGGCCACTCGCCGCTTGGAGTCGGCCGCGACGAGCCGTAGGATCGTGCGGTGAGTTCGCCCATGCCGGACCAGTTCAAATTGCTCGTGGTGACGCCGACCCGGGGCGAATCGGTCTGGATGGAACAGACGGTGGCCAGCGTGGTGAAATTCGGTGGGGTCCATGTTTTGGTCGCACCGCCGGCCGCCGTGGGCGGGCTCGCGGCGCGGTTCCCCGGGTTGTCGGTGGTACCCGAGCCGGCGGGCGGGGCGGGGATGTATGCGGCGATCAACGCCGGGATTGCCGCGGCGGCCGACTGGCATGCCTTCACGTATTTGAACGATGATGACCTGCTGCTCCCGGATTTTCAGCGGTTGCTCGGGCAGGCAAACACGACGGGCGCCCGAGTGGTTTACGGCGGCGTGCGGTTGATCGATGCGGCGGGCCATCGTGTGGGCGCCATTCCGATCTCGCCTTTTCCGGCGCTGAACCGGCTGCTGTACGCGCAGCGGATCGAGCCTGTATTCCAGCACGGCACCGTGATCACGCGGGCGGCGTTCGATCAGCTCGGCGTTTTCGACGCGGACTACCGCTACTGCGGCGACTCGGAATGGCTGGCCCGTGCGTGTGCGGCCGGCGTCGAGTTCGTCTGTGCGACGCGGCGGCCGGTCGCGGCCTTCCGGTTGCACGCGGGACAGAGCACGAAGAACCGGCCGGAAATGGTGGTGGAGCGCGCCCGCGTGGATCGGAAGCTGGGACTGCTCACGCTGGCGCCGGGCCGCGGGGCGGCCCGGTGGTTCGCGCGGCTGGTGTTCCGGCTGGCCAACGCCCGCATCTACGCCGAGCGGGTGCTGCGCCACGGTTTCGTCCGTTTCGACACGCTTCTGGAACGCACCGGGTGATCCGCGGTGGTGGCGGCCGAGCTTGTTTCGGCGCGTCCAGCCCAAGCACGGAGGCGCGAGCGAGCTCGCAGCCTACGAAATGGACGCTGCGCGCTCCGAGTCCGACGTAGGCCGCCTGCTCGCAGGCGCGGTTCGTCTTCGACTGGCTTCACTCGTACCGGTTGGAGTCGAACAGGGGGCTGGTTGAAGGCACGAACGCCAGATCCATCTGCCAGAGCACGCCGTCGAGCGGACGGCGCATCGGGTCGGCGAGTCCGTAGCAGCGAAACCCGGCGGACTCGAGGTGCGCACAGAGTTGAGGGAAGCGCAGGCAGCCCGCCGTGAGTTCGAAGTTGTAGGCCTCGATGATGAGCAGCGACGTGTGCCGCAACACCCCGGCTGCACCGGCCAGCACGGACAACTCAGCCCCGTGCGTGTCGAGCTTCATGCCATACGGACCGGCAAGTCCGGCGGCACCGATCGCGCGGTCCACCGTCTCGACCGCCACCGGCCGGACGAGGCCCGTCGCCCCCGCGGCTGCGATCCCGCTGCCATCGAGACCGGCGGCCACCTGGAAATCCACGGTGCCCGGAGCCGCTCCCGCGGCCGCCGCCACGACCTGGAACCGATGCCGGCGTTGCAGCCGCTGCAGCGCCGCCTGGCGCTCCGCCAGCGGCTCGAAGAGCAGAAACTGCGCGCCGGAATAATGGAGACGGGCCTGCAGCGACCAGCTGCCGTCGGACGCGCCGACGTCGATCCAGGTGTGGACGGCGATCGCGTTCCGGACGGCCTGCGCCAGCAGATCGTCCATCTCGAACGCACGGCGTCGGCGCACGAGATGCAGCCCGAGTGGATGCAGCAGACCGTTGGCGCCGCGTCGCAGTCGTGCTTTCCAGGACTCAGCCATGGGACGGGTGATTCATGTGCACGATGTTTTTTCGCAGCCAGCGCACCACCGACAGCACGTCCCAAAACCAGCAGCGCCAGCCGGGCGCGTAGCGGTGGCGGACGCTGATTTCCTCGCGGTAGACCTGCCAGCGTCCCGAGTCGCTCAGGCCGCGCGTGCCGCAGTTCGCCACGCGCAGCGGCACCGACTTGAACCGCACGTGATCCTTCCAGAGCCGCAGGTTCAGGTCGTAGTCTCCCATGATCGCGAGCGAGGAATCGAAGGTGCCCGCCTCGGCGAAAAGCGAGCGGCGGTAGAACGTCGCCTGGTGGTGCACGAAATTGCGGGCGAACGGCCGAACGCGTGAACGCAGCC
The DNA here is from genome assembly GCA_963705935.1 of uncultured Verrucomicrobiae bacterium. Taxonomy (GTDB): domain Bacteria; phylum Verrucomicrobiota; class Verrucomicrobiia; order Opitutales; family Opitutaceae; genus Opitutus. The sequence goes on from OY970130.1 coordinate 4,644,062, forward strand.
GGTAGATCCGGCCGTCGTCGAAGGCGGCCTCGCCCGCGACGATCCCCGCCTCCGTTTCCTTCAGCCAGCCGGACATTTCGCTGAGAATCATCTCGCCGAAAAGGCGGTCGTCCGCCCCGAGGAACAGCACCCATTCGCCGTGGGCCGCCGCGAGCGCCTTGTTCATCGCATCGTACACGCCGTGGTCCGGTTCCGAAACGAGCGTGGCGATCTGGGCGCGGTTTTCGTCCAGCCAGGTCCGGGTGCCATCCGTCGAGCCGCCGTCGATCACGATCAGCTCCGGCCGGATCCACCGCTGGCCCCAGACGCTCTCGAGCGTGGCGACCAGCCGCGGGCCGGGATTCTTGCAGACGACGACGACGCTGAGCAGCGGGACCGGAGCGGACATTGCGTTCGGCGGGAGCATTTCACAGGCTCGGCCCGTGTCCACGTCGAACGCGCCGCTGCTATCCGTCGTGATCGTCGCCTACCGCTCGGCCGGCGAGATCGGTGCGTGCCTGCAGTCGTTGCCAACCGCGATCGCCGGCGGCCGCCTGGAGATCATCGTCGTCGACAACTCTCCGGATGACGGTGCCGGCGCGCTCATCCGGCAGCGGTTTCCCGTGGTAGAATATGTGCCGGCGACGACCAACCTCGGTTTCGGCCGGGCGAACAATCTCGGATTTGGCCGAACGCATCCGGCGGGCGAGTTCGTGCTCTTCCTCAATCCGGACACCGTCAGCAACGCCGCCGCCTTGGCGCACTGCGTCGGGCGCCTGCGCGCCGACCCCCGGATCGGACTGATCTCGCCGCGGCTGGTGCTGGCGGACGGCCGGATGGACCTGGCCTGCCGGCGCTCGATCCCGACGCTGTGGGACGGCTTCTGTCGCGCGACCGGACTAGCCGCGATGTTTCCGCGCGTGGCGCTGTTCGCGGGCTACAACCTCACGCATCTGCCGGTGGATGGCACCTACGACGTGGGCGCGATCAACGGGGCGTTCCTGCTGGCGCCGCGGCGCGCGCTCGCGGAAGTGGCGCCCGACGGGAAGGTGTTCGACGAGCGATTCTTCATGTATGGCGACGATCTGGACCTGTGCATCCGCATGGTCCGGGCCGGCTGGCGGATCGTGTACGACGGCCGCGTCGCGATCACGCATCTGAAGGGTGTGAGCGTCGCGCGGGACTTCGCGCGGATGTCGCAGGCGATCTTCGACGCCAACCGCGATGTCTACCTGAAGCACTTCAATCCGCGCGCCTCGCGGCTCGTGCGCTGGAAATTCCTTGTGGCGTTCGGCGCGTGGAAGACCCTCGCGCGGTGGAGGGCGAAGCTGGACCGTCGGCGCGCGGTGCAACCGGCATGAAGCCACCGGTGCGGGCGACGCGTTGGGCCTGGCGTTGGGCGGCCGTGGTCTTCGCCCTGGTGTTGACCGCCGATTTTGTCCTCGTCGCGCTCGCCGGAACCGACGTTCCGTTTTACGACCAGTGGGACGTCACTGGGGGCTGGCTGCTGCCGGCGTGGAGCAGTGGAACGCTTTCGGCCGGCGATCTCTTCCGTCCGCACAACGAGCATCGGATCGTGTGGACGCACCTGCTCGACCTCGGCCTGTTCGCGGCGGACGGACAATGGGATCCGCTGCTCGAGCTGATGGCGGGCGGCGTTTTGCGGGCGGTGGTTGCCGGCGCGTTGACTGGCTGGATCGTCTCCGGGCTGGGCGCGCGGGCTCGCGCTTTTGCGGCGTCGGCCATCGTGCTCGCGTTCGTGCCACTCGCCGCCTGGCACAATGCCCTCTGGGGTTTTCAGTCGCAGGTTCTGTTCGCGATTGGGTTCGGGCTGCTCGCGCTCCGGCTGCTCACGCTCGATCACGCGTCGACCCGCTCGGCTTGTGGCGGCGTGGCGGCCGGCGCCGCTGCGGCCATCGCCATGGCTCCCGGCGCGCTCGTGCCGGCGGCGCTCGCGGGAGCATGGCTCGTTCGCGGGATTTCCGCCGGGGAGTGGCGACGACGCGAGCTGGTACCGGTGCTTGTTCTGGGGACGGTCACCGCGGCGCTGTTCAGCCCGGCGATGGCGGGGTCGCACGCCCTGGCCGCCGTTTCGTGGCGGCAATTCGCCGGCGCGCTCGGTCGTGCGCTGGCGTGGCCCCACACCGCGCAGCCGCTCGCCGCCGTGGCGATGAACCTGCCGATGCTGGGGGCGGTCGGGGCGCGCTTGCTGAGGCGGCGCCGTCCCGTGGCAGGAGAGGACTTCGTCACGGCCGTGGGCTGGTGGGCCCTGCTCATTGGCGTCGCGGCGGCCTGGCGCCGCGGGGGCGGCGACGAATGGATTTTCGGCGTGCCGTCGCGGTACGCGGATTTTCTGGTGCTGCTCGTGCTGGCCAACGCCTGGTTCGCCGCCGTGCTGGCGCGGGACTCCTCCGACCGCTGGCTTCACCGCGCCCGCCTGGCCGCGCTGGCGTGGGGCGCCTTCGCCCTGATCGGCTGGATCGGGCTCTCGGCCGAAATGGTGCGCCGGGTGATCGTCCCGCGGACGCGGGACCGCGCCGCACCCGAGCGTCTCGTCCGGCGGTATCAGCAAACACGCGGCCCCGCCGTCTTTGCCGGCCAGCCCCGGCTGCTCGTGCCGCATCCCAACCTCGCCTCAGTCGCGGCGGTGCTGGACGATCCGCGGATGCGCGGGCGCCTGCCACCGTCGCTGCAGCCGGAGCGGCCGGTCGGTGCGCTCTCCCGCGCCGCGCGGGTTCTGCTCGGTCGTCAGTAGGCGCCGGGGCTGCGCCACCGCACGAGCGTCAGCAGCACGATCTGGACATCGAGCCAGATGCTCCAGTTCTCGATGTAGTAGATGTCGTGCTGCACCCGGGCGCCGAGATCGGTGTCGCCGCGCAATCCGTTCACCTGCGCCCAGCCGGTCATGCCGGGCTTCACCACATGCCGCGGCAGGTAATGCGCGATGTCGTGTGCCAGCTGGTCGACGTGAAACGGCCGTTCCGGGCGCGGACCGACCAGGCTCATGTCGCCGCGCAGCACGTTCCAAAACTGCGGCAGTTCGTCGAGATTCCAGCGGCGGAGGAACCGGCCGAACGGCAGCACGCGGGGGTCGTCGCGCGCCGTGCTCTGGTGCTCGGCGTCGGCGGCCTCCGCCTGCGGGGCCATGCTGCGGAGTTTGAAGAGCGTGAAGGGCCGGTGGTTCGCGCCGATGCGCTGCTGGCGAAACAGTATCGGACCACGTGGCGACGCGCGCCGGATCCACAGCGCGAAGACCAGGATCAGCGGCGCGGATACGACCAGCCCGGCGGCGGCCCCGGCGACATCGAAGGACCGCTTCAGCATGCGGGAGAACAGCCGGTTGATCGCCAGTTCCTCGACGCCCAGGACCGGGACGCGGCCGATCGTCTGCAGCCGGAGACCGCTGACGAAAATGTCGAACGCGCCGGGAACGATCTTCCATTCGACGTAGCGCCGCTCGCAGATTTCGACGATCCGGCGGATCTCCTCGCGCGGCAGGTCCAGCCGCGTCGCGATCAGCACGTCGGCGTTTTCCGCGGTGAGAATCTGCTCGAGCGACTCCAGCGTGCCCAGCTGGCGCGGGCCGGCGCCGGCGGGTTCGAACGGCGGCTGGCTCGCTCCGGTCCGCTCGCCCGGCAGCGTCACCACCCCGGCGAGCGCGAGCGGATGCGCCCGGTCCCGGGCCATCTCCCGGGCAAGGGCGCGGGCGTCCTCGCTCCAACCGAGCAGGACCGCGCGCCGTCGCAGCCGTCCAAGCAGCGGTGTCTGGGTCAGCACGACGAACGCGAAACTTCGCCAGAGGTACAGCAGGAGGATCACGCAGCCGAAGGCGAACAGCGCAAACAGGCGCGAGATCGGTGGCTCGAAGCGCAGCACCAGCGACAGCCCGAGATACGCCACCAGCCAGAACGCGCAGCCCTTGAGGATGGCATTCAGGCTCTGATAACGGCGGAGCAGGAGCCGGGCATCGTAGAGCCCGAACTGCGCGAAGGCGGCCACCAGCAGGGCCACGCCGACGAACAGCAGCGGCAGATAGCGCGGCAGCGTGGCGTCCGGCACGGGGATGCCGAGCCTCCCCAGCGGCGACTCGTACCGGAGCCACCAGCCGAGGGCGAGCCCGCCGAACGTGACCGCGGTGTCCCCCGTCAGCAGCGCGAGGGGAATGATCGAGTCGCGAAGCGGATGCGAGGCGCGGGGCACGGCTATGGCTTGGCGGAATCCGTCCGGTCGAGCAACCCCAGCAGCACGGGGCCGGGCAGCCAGCCCTTGGCGGGGAACAGGAAGCGGAGTTCGCCCGAGGCGAGCGCGTTTTCCTGGACGTCGAACAGATCGACCGGCGGTGGCAGGTCGAGGTTGCGCATGAGCACGGGGTAGCCCGTGCGCTCGCGGCGATAGGCGCGAATCGGTGCGCCGGAGAAATCCGGCGGGGCCGGCCGGCGGGCGAAATACGCGATGCGCTCCGGGGTGTGGGCCAGCGCAACCATCTCGCCCGGCGCGGCCGCCCCTTCGATCCAGTCGGCAAGCCCGGCCACCCACCGTGCGTCGCGGAAGCGGCCATCGCCGCGGGACTCGAGCTCCTGCGCGACACGCCCGGCCAGTGCGCGCACCTCGGCGAACGTGGCCGGCCGCAGCGCGGCGAACGCGCGTTGCCGCCACCAGGGCGAGGTGAGGAACAGCGGATCGTTGAGACTTTCGAGCGCGAGGGCCCGCACGGTGGCGCGCTCGCCGCGCGGCGGCGGCCGGTTGAGCCGGGCGAGCGCCAGGCCGAAATACACGCCGCCCTTGTCCGGCACGAGTCGCGCCGCAGCCAGGAAGTGCTTCTCCGCCGCGGCCGGGTCGCGCACGACGAGCAGCCAGCCGAGGTTGAAATGCGCGATCTCCTGCGCCGGATTGACCGCCAGCGACCGCCGCAGCAGCGCAATCGCCGGCTCCACGTTGCGTTCGTCGTGCGCCAGCGTCAGCGCGCGGACGTTCATCTCCGGTGCCGGATCAGTCCGCCCGAAGCACGCGACGAGCCCGAGTGCGACCGCGGCACCCGCGGGAACGAGACGGGCGCCAGCACCCGCGGGCGGTCGCACCTTGTTCTCCGCGGCGGCCAGCAACGCCGCCAGGGTCGCGACGGACATCGCAATCACCGGCACGTCGAGCTGCCAGTCGGTCGCGGCCATCACCGCGTACCCGCCAAGAGCGACCGCGGCGGTGCGCACGATCGGATCCTCCCGCCGTCGCCAGCCGGCGCGGACCATCGCGGCGAGGAGCAGGGCCGTCGCGACGATCCCGGCCGCGCCCAGCCCGGCCCAGAGTTCGAGCGGCGTGCTGTGCAGCTGCAGGACGTCCTCGGTGCCGCCGTCCAGCCCGCCACGGTAAAGCGGATACACGAGCGGAGTCGTGCCCGGGCCCCAGCCGGTCACCGGCCGGTCCCGCCCCATCCGCCACCCGGCCGTGAGCATCGCGGTCCGCTGGACGGAACTCGACGCGAGTTCGGTGGCCTCCCGGCCGTGCCGGAACAGGAGAGTGCGCGTGCGGGGATTCACCACCAGCAGCGCCGCCGCGAACGCTGCCGCGCCGAGCGTTCCGACCAGCAGCCGCTTCCAGCTGCGGGACGCCTGGATGACCGCCACGACGAGCAGCGCGCAGAACCCAAGGGCGCCCCCGCGGCTGCCGGTCGAGGCGAGGACGACGAGGCCGAGCACGGTGGCGATCGCCCAGCCCAGCCGCGCCCGGCCGGCGGACCGCCAGGCCAGCGATCCGAGCCAGGGCAGCGCCAACAGGGCGAGGCCGGCGGTGTAGTTCGAATGGCCGAGCGGGTGGTCGTTGCGATGATCGATCAGCGCCGGAATGTTCCCGAGCAGGTTGTCGCGGACGACGTCGATTCCCCAGAGGCCGAGGCTCGTGACAATCGCGGCAACGGAGAACAGTCCGGTCACCAGGGCGACGCGCTCCTTCCGCCGGTCCCAGTCGCCAGCGAGCCAGTCGTGCAGCAGCAGAAACGTCGCCAGTGCCGCCAGCGGGGTGAGCCCGGCGAGCACGCTCGGTCCGCGAAACGGACTGGCGCACGCGGAGAGCAGCACGATCGCCGCCAGCGCAACGACCGGCGCCAGCCATGCCTTCCCGGGCAGGCGCAGCGGTTCCCACCAGCCCGTGCCCCGCATGAACAGCACCGCGAACGGCACGAGCTGGATGAAGGTGAAGAGCACGTTCCACGGCGTGGCGTAGATCCGCGTCGCCCCGCGATCGGCCAGCGTCAGGATCGCGAGCCCCGCCAGTCCGGCGACCGTCAATCCGCGGCCAACAGCGGCGAACGGGGCGGAGTTCGAGGTGGACATGCGACCGGCCGATGACAACGCGCCCGCCGGGCCCCGGCAAGCCGCCATCGCCCACCAGCCGGCGGCGGTCGCGTCGCATCCGGGGTGGTTTCGAGCCGGCGCTGGACCGGTGGCTCTCGGTGGAGGTGTTCCGCGAATGGTGGAGCGGCGCGACGCTCCTGCGGAAGACCGCGGAAATCTGTTGCCGGCCGGCATTTCTGCGCGGCTCGGAACGCAAATCGGGACGACCCTGCGGCGGCGGCGCTTGACGGTTCCGCGCGGGAGCGGGCAGGCTTGGCCGATGTCCTCCACGCCGAAGGCGTCCGAAAAGAAACTGCCGCTGGTGAAGATCGCGCTCGTCCTGCTCGCGGCCGCGGCGATCGGACTGCTGCTGTTGCGCGGCGTGAACGTCCGCGGGCTGTTCGACTCCGGGATGGCGTGGGTGCGCGGCGCGGGTCCGACCGCGTTTTTCCTGGCGATGGCGCTGGCGCCGGCGGTCGGCGCGCCGGTCCTGCCGTTCGATTTCGCCGCCGGGCCGCTCTTCGCGGAGCAGCTGGGCATGCCGCTGGTGGTCGCGTTCTCGATCCTCGCACTCGTGACCAACATGCTCCTGACGTATGCCCTCGCGCGCCGGGCGCTGCGTCCGCTGCTCGAAAAGCTGATGACGCGCCTCGGATACCGGCTGCCGCAGATGGAGGCCGGCGACCTGACCGACCTCACCATCGTGTTGCGCGTGACGCCCGGCATGCCGTTCTGCGTGCAGAACTACCTGCTCGGAATCGCACGCGTGCCGTTTGGGCGCTATGCTGCCATCTCGATCTCCGTGATCGGCGTGTACACCGCGGGGCTGGTGATGTTCGGCGACGCGCTCCTTCACGGCAAAGGCAAGATGGCGATGCTGGCGGTCAGCGTGCTGGTCGTCGCGGGGGTCGCGACGCACTGGGCACGCAAGCACTACGCGAAGCCCCGCCCCGGAAATGAACCTGCGCGATGAGCCGCTGCTCGCCGGAGCCGACGACCGGGTGGAGTCGGTCACCGAGTTCACGCACCGCGTCAAGACAGTGCTCGAGCGCGGCGTGCGGCCCGGCTGGATCCGCGGCGAGGTTTCGAACCTGCGCCTGCAGGGCAGCGGGCACGTCTATTTCTGCCTGAAGGACGCGAACGCCGCGTTGAACACGGTGCTGTTCCGGGGGGACGCCGCGCGCCAGACGGTGAAGCTGCGCGACGGCGCGCAGATCGTGGTGTTCGGCGAGGTGAGCGTGTACGAGGCCCGCGGGCAGTACCAGTTCATCGTCCGCGCCATCATCGAGGACGGCCAGGGCCGGCTCCGGCGCGAGTTCGACGCGCTCAAGGAGCGGCTGGCGGCGGCCGGGCTGTTCGCGCCGGAAAAGAAGCGGCCGCTACCCGCCATGCCGGCGACCGTGGGCTTCGTCACGTCGCCGACCGGGGCAGCGGTCCAGGATTTTCTGCGCATCCTGAAACGGCGCGGCTGGCGCGGCCGCGTCGTGGTGCTGCCGGCGAAGGTGCAGGGGGAGGGCGCCGCGGCGGAGATGGCGGCGATGCTCGCGACCGCGCAGGAGCTCGGGATTTTCGATCTGCTGGTGATCGGCCGCGGTGGCGGGAGTCTGGAGGACCTGTGGGCATTCAACGAGGAGTTGCTCGTGCGCGCCGTGGCCGCGTGCTCCGTCCCGACCGTCTCCGCGGTGGGGCACGAAATCGATTTCACTCTGTGCGATTTCGCGGCGGACGTGCGCGCGGAGACCCCGAGCGCGGCCGCTGAGCTGATCTCGAGCCATTTCGTCGAGGCGGCCCAGCGGGCGGCGAGTGCGGCGGAAGCGATCGACGGCGCGGCCGACGATGCGCTCGAACGGGCGGCGGCCCGGCTCGACCATGCGCGCTCGCGGCTGCGCCTGCTGTCACCGTCGGCCCAGGTCGAGCAGGGCTTCCTCCGGCTGGACGATTTCGCGAACCGGCTGGCCGGGGCGCTGCGCGCGAGCGTGCAGGTGCAGCGGCAGCGGCTCAACGAGGTGCGCGCGACGTTCCGGCAGCGCTCGCCGGAGCAGCGGGTGCAGATCGAGTCGCACCGGCTCCTCTCGCTTTGGAAGCGATTGCAGGCCGCCAGCCCGAAATCGGTGCTCAACCGTGGATTCGTCATCATGCGCGACGAAGCCGGCGCGCCGGTGCCCCGCCGCGAGGGCGTCAAGCCGGAGCAAAAGCTCACCGCCGAGTTTGCCGACGGCACGCTGCGCGTCCAGGCCAAGGAATAGCGCGGCGACCGGGTCGGCGGCCGCGGCAGCCGGTCCCGGTGGCGCCGGTTTCCGCACGCTGTCGGACTTGGTTGGCGGCCCGGCGATCAAACCTCGCGCAGCAAGCGCCCCGGTATTTTTGGGAGGGGATGGCCACTCGTAGCCGGTGGGAACCGATGTTCGTATTAAGAACATTGGCGCCGATGTTCGTATTACGAACATCGGTCGATCGGTCGGTGCGCCGACGGAATGAGCCGTACACGGTCGGGTACACGCGCCCCCGTTCGGTCGTAGGCCGCGAGCTTGCTCGCGCCAAACCGCGCCCTGCAATGAGGCGACCCACGGTTGAGTCGAAAACCGAGGTAGGCCGCCTGCTGGCAGGCGTGAGATCGGCCGGCGCGAGGCCCCCATGCGCGAGCGAGCTCGCAGCCTACGGGGCAGGCGCGAGGGCGGCTTTACCCCGCGATTCGAGAACCAGCGGCAATCCATCGCGGCGTAAAGCCGTCTCCTACAAAATACCGGTCGCATGCCGGCGGACGGATCGAATTGCGGAAGCCGCTCCTACAACCCGGCCCTGTATTCGCTCCGCGATCCAACCTACAGCCGCGGGAGCGTGAGGCCGCCGTCGACCAGGATGACCTGGCCGGTCGAATAGGGCAGGTCGCCACGGGCGAGCGCGGCCACGGTGCGGCCGACGTCGTCCGGCAGCCCCCACCGCGGCTGGACGCACAATCCCTCGGAAATCAGACGGTCGTATTTCCCGGTCACGGCGGAGGTCATGTCGGTCTTGATCACTCCCGGCCGCACTTCGTAAACCGGAATGCCCTCGGCTCCGAGACGCACCGCGAAAAGCTGCGCCAGCATGCTCAGGCCCGCCTTGGCGATGCAGTACTCGCCGCGATTCGTGCTGATGACCGTCGCCGAGATCGAGCTGATGACGACGATCGAGAGCTGCAGCGAGGGATCCTTCCGCCGCGCGTCGACCATGTCGCGCGCCACCGCCTGCGTGAGGAAGAACGTGCCCTTGAGGTTGGTGTCGACGACACGGTCGTAGCCTTCCTCGCTGGTTTCGAGCAGGTCGGCCCGCACGGTGGGCGCGACCCCCGCGTTGTCGACCAGCAGGTCGGGCGGACGGCCACCACCGAAGGAGCGCGTTGCCGCCAGAATCGCCGCGCGACCGGCTCCGGTCCCGATGTCGCCCGGCGCGTAGCCGACGCGCCGGCCGGTCGAGCGCAACCCGGCGAGCGCCTCCGCGACCTCGGATTCCGGACGGACCCCGTTGATGACGAGGTCCCAGTTCTCGGCCGCGAGTCTTTGGGCGATGCCGTAGCCGATGCCGCGGCTGCCGCCGGTGATCAGGGCGAATTTAGGCATGGGGATGAGTGAGCACGAGAAACACGCGAGACACCAAACGAGTTTTCCGACGACGTGAGAGCGAGGCGAACGAACGCGGGAGCCGGCCGCAGAATGAATGGAGGCTCACAGTTTCGGGACGTCGACCCAGCGGCGTTCGGCCCAGCTCTTCAGGCCGAGTTCGGCGAGTTGAACGCCCTTGGCGCCTTCGCGCAGGCTCCAGGGAAAGGGGGACCCCGTGACGACGTGCTTCAGGAACAGCTCCCATTCGGCCTTGAACGCATTCTCGGGCACGCCCTGGTCGGGCACGCGCGTCCAGCCGTCGAAGAATCGGATCGGGCTGTCCACGTCGGGATTCCACACGCAGCGGGGCGTGGCCGAAAGATGCTGGGCGGTGCAGTCGCGCAGGCCGGCCACCGCGCTGCCGTGGGCGCCGTCGACCTGCAGGGTGAGGAGATCGTCGCGGCGGACGCGCACGGCCCAGGAGGAGTTGAAGTGACAGACGATCCCGTTGGTCAGCTCGAACGTCGCGTACGCGGCGTCGTCGGCGGTGGCGTCGTACTTGCGCCCGGCCTCGTCCCAGCGCGCCGGAACGTGGGTGGCGCCGAGGCACGTCAGCGACTTCACCTCGCCGAACAGGTGCTGGATCACGTACTGCCAGTGGCAGAGCATGTCGACGATGATGCCGCCGCCCTCCTGCTTGCGGTAATTCCACGACGGGCGCTGCAGCGGCTCGTGCTCGCCGGTGAAAACCCAGTAACCGAATTCTCCGCGCACCGAGAGAATGCGGCCGAAGAAGCCGGTCGCGATGAGGTATTTCAACTTGAGCAATCCGGGCAGCCAGAGCTTGTCCTGCACGACCCCGTTCTTCAGTCCCGCGGCCGTGGCTTCGTTCGCGAGGGCCAGCGCCTCGGCCGAGGTGGTGGCGGTCGGCTTCTCGCAATAGATGTGTTTCCGCGCCGCGATCGCCTGGCGGACGCCGTGGGGCCGCTCGCTCGTCAGCGTCGCGTCGAAGTAGATCTGGTTCGCGGGATTCGCCAGCTCCGCCGCGAGGTTGGTCGAGAAGCGGGACACGCCGGTGCGCGCCGCGAGCGCCTTGAGCTTGTCCTCGTTGCGCCCGACGAGGACCGGCTCGGGCAGGATGACCTCACGATCGGAAAGCCGCACTCCCCCCTGGTCGATGATGGCCCTGATCGAGCGGATCAGGTGCTGGTTCGTGCCCATGCGTCCGGTGACGCCGTTCATGATGATGCCGAGATGGTGGGTGGTCATGGTGGAACCTGTCACTTGTGCCTCTCGCGCTCAGACGTGTTCGCGATAGGCCTGAACGATGCTGGCCAGGAATTGCTCCTGGTCGCCGGACCAGTAGCGGGTCGAAAAGATTTCGACTTCGGTGAAGCCATCGAAGCCGGTCGATTCGACCCAGCGGCGAATCTCGCGGATCGGAATGCAGCCTTCGCCCATCAACCCGCGATCGAGGAGCAGGTCGGTCGTGGGCGTGCGCCAGTCGCAGACGTGAAACGCGAACAGCTTCTGCAACCGCCCACAGCGGGCGATCTCCGCCTCGAGCGCGGAATCCCACCAGAGATGATAGACATCGACCGCCACGCCGACCCACGGCGAGGCGAGCTGCTCGGCGAGATCGTTGGCGTCGCGGAGCGTGTTGATCGCGGAACGGCTGTCCGCGTACATCGGATGCAGCGGCTCGATCGCCAGCTTCACGTTCGCCGCCGCACAGACCGGCACCAGCGCGGCGATGCCGTCGCGGATGTGCTTTCGCGCTTCCGTCAGCGGCAGCCCCGGCACCGCTCCGCACACGAGCACGACGTGCGCCGCGCCGAGCTCCCGCGCTTCCTCGATCGCCCGCCGGTTGTCGTCGAGCGCCTGCTCCCGGCCGGCCGCGGTCGGCGCGGGGAAGAACCCGCCGCGGCAGAGCGAGACGACGGTGAGTCCGTGGTCGCGCAACAACTGACCGACGGCGGCAGGGCGGCGTCCCTCGAGCGCGTCGCGCCAGACGGTGATGCCCCGGATGCCGGCCGCGGCATAGCGGGCGGCGGCGGTTTCGATCGGCCACGGCTTGGTCGTGATCGTGTGCAGGCAGAGACGGTCGAGCGGGGCGGGCATCGGGAAAATGGTGCGATGCGAAACGCTCACTGCCGCGGCAGGCAGCCGAAGAACGTCAGGTAGGGTTCGCTGCGAACGATGCGTTGCACGTAGAGCGCGAGTTCCCGGAGATGATAGTCGCCCCACATGCAGGCTTCGCCGCACGGCACCTTCCGGCCAGCGGGGATGTGGTCCCAGCCGTTCGGCCGGTGATACACCGTGTGCAGGAGGAGACCCTGGTGATCGGGTGAGGTCGAAAGATACGGCTCGGCGAGCAGTGTCCGCACGACGCCGAGCCCGGCCCGCCAGTACCGCCGGCCTTCCTTCGGCCCGAGCAGCCGGCCCAACCGCAGCAGCCCCTGCGCGGCGATCGCCGCGGCGGAACTGTCGACCGGCTCGAAGTCATTGAACGGCTCGGCCGGCCGGTCCCGCCACGCGCCGAGATGCCCCAGCCCGGGCGCGCCGGTGTCCCAGTACGGAATTCCGTCCGCTGCGGTGTTCGCGAGATAGCCGTCGCAGGTCGCCGTGGCCGCCTTCAGCAGGATCGTGCGCCACGGCTCGCGGCCGCCGAGGGATTTCAGCTCGTGATCCGTCAGGACCTGGAGGAACTCGAGCTCCTCGGCGAAGCCGAGCATCGCCCAGGCCAGGCCGCGCGTCCAGGTGGTGAAACCGGAGTATCCCTGTTGCGAATTCGGGCAGCGATACCGGCCGTCGTTCGGGTTGAAGATGCTTTCGTGGGCCGTGCGCCCGCGCTCGTCGTAGGCATCGCGGTGGGTGCCGTAGTACACCGAATATTTCGCCGTCGCCTCGAGATGCTGGAGCGCCCGCTCGAGCAGGTTCACCGGCGTGTCGTTCTCGGTCATCAGCCGGTGACCGAGCGCGTGCGCCACCATCAGGCTGCGGCAGGAGCGGATCGTGTCGACGAACAGGCTGTGCGGCCCGTTGAAGGAGTAGATGAAGCCGCCGCCGTCGTGAATCGGCGACCAGCGTGCCGCCTGCACGGCGCCGGACACCTTCAGCGCGAGTTCGCAGAAATCGAGCCGGGCGGGCTCGCTCGCGAGCCGGCCTTCGCGGAGCAGCCGCAGCCAGTTGCCGTAGGTCGACAGGGAGTTGAACCCGTGGTCGTGGACGCCGACGTGGCTGACGTGCGATGCCATCCGGGCGACCGTCTGCTGCTCGGCGATCCCGGCGAAGCGACCCTCGTTCGTCGCGTCGAACTGGAGAAACGCGGAGCCGTGGTGGAAACCTTCCGTCCATTCCGTCCAGCCCCGGGCCGTGTAGCGGCCGCCAACGGTGAACACCGGCGAGCCCTTCGCGGAATCGTAATGGCGGACCAGCAGGTCGAGTTTTTCGGCCGATCGGTCCCAGAGCCGGGCGAGGGCGGGGGCGAGCGCGGCGGGTTCGAGGGTGTCGTCGAGGCGCATGGGTCAGTAGCGTTTGTCCTTGCGCAGATGCAGGATGATGAACCGACAGTCGGTCAACGCCGCATAGGAGTGCTCGAGGATCGCGTCGAACTGGATGCTCCGGCCCTCCGTGAGCTCGAACGTCTCGTGGGGCAGCTCGAGCCGGAGCCGGCCCGAGAGGATCCAGCAGACCTCGGTGTCGTCGTGGTGAATCTCAGGCCGCTTCACCGACGCGCCGGCCGGCGCCTCGCCGAGCAGCGCGACGATGTTCGCGAACCGGACCTGCCGGAACGAGAAATCGCCGGAACGGTAGGTGGTGGCGGTGACGCAGTGCGCCAGCGAGGATTCGGTCAGGGCGAGCAGATCGGTGGCGCTGAGGCCGAAGGCCCGGGCCAGCCGGAACACGGTGTCGAGTTCGGCCGTGGTCTGGTTGCGTTCGAGTTTCGAGATCACCGCCACGGAAACCCGCGAGCGGTCCGACAGGCCCTGCAACGTGAGATCGTGCTGCTCGCGCAGCCGGCGGATCACACTGAAGTCGAACTTCGGGGGCGGAGGGGTCCGGGCCATGTTTCTCGGACGGACAAGAACCGGCCGGTTTTCGTTGTCAACGAAAACCGAAGATACGGGCCGCCCGAGGATGCGTTCGGGTTGTCGGAGACCGAGGTCGGGATGTGGGAGACGGCTTTACGCCGCGATCCGAACAACCGGCGTCGATCCATCGCGGCGTAAAGCTGCTCCTGCACACGGTCGGGCGCCGGCGTTCCGCTGCGGCTCGCCAAGCGCGGTGCGGGTGGCTCATCGTGGGGCGATGAATCCCTGGCTGGTCCTGTTGGGCGTGATGGCGGCGACCGCGGTCGTGACGGCCGCATTTTGGTTCGTGCTCATGCCGCGGCTGGCCGCGCGTTCACTCGGCAAGGTGTCGGCGATGGCGCTGGTGGCGGGCTTTGCCGCGTTGCTGATCGGGATTCCGACGGCGGCGCTGGTCCTGGCGCCGCGGCGCGACACCGTCTGGATCTGCGCGCTGATCGTCGGCTGGGCGGCGGCGGTCCGCGGCGCCGGCTGGGTGATCGCCCGGAAATATTTCGTGCCGCGGCTCAGGGCCGGCGCGGACGCGCCGAAGCCGGAGACACTGGCGCCGGGTGCGCCCCCGCCGGAGAAAACGCCCGACGCCGCGGACGTCCAGGGCCCGGCATCAGATCCGCGGTCGTAGGGCGCGATCGCAGATCGAACGCAGGTTGTAGGCGCGGCTTGACGCCGCATCGCGTCTCGCTGGGTCTCTTGAATCGCGGCATGAAGCCGCTCCTACCTTCGGATTGTTGCGGGCGCGGCCCGGATGTAGGAGCGGCTTTATGCCGCGATGGATTGCCGGCGGTCGTTCGAATCGCGGCATGAAACCGCTCCTGCATTCCGAACGCGCGGCTTCGATTTTCGCCCGATCTCGGACATTCGCTCGATATCGGGGCGACGGCTGGATGCGTGGCTACCGGTTCACGGTTTTCATGCCCTGATCGTGGTACCGCTGGCCGGCCGCTGCGCCGGCGGGCAGGATCGCATCGATCTGCCGCCGGTCCCCGGCGGTCAGCTCGACGCGCGCGGCGCCGAGATTCTCGTCGAGGTAGCGGACCTGCTTCGTGCCCGGGATCGGCACGATGTCGCCGCCCTGCGCCAGCACCCAGGCCAGCGCCAGCTGGCTGGGGCTGCAGCCCTTGGACTGCGCGAGCTGGTTCACCTTTTGCACGAGATCGAGGTTGCGCTGGAAATTCTCCCCTTGGAATCGCGGGGAGTTCCGGCGGAAATCGTCGGCCGGCAGGTCGTCGATCGTCCTGAACCGTCCGGTGAGAAAGCCGCGGCCGAGCGGGCTGTAGGCGACGAACCCGATGCCCAGCTCGCGCACGGTGGGCAGGATCTCCGCCTCGACGTCGCGGCTCCAGAGCGAGAACTCGGTTTGCAGCGCGGCGATGGGGTGCACCTTCGCGGCGCGGCGGATCGTGGCGGGCGCGGCTTCGGAAAGTCCCAGGTGTCGCACCTTGCCGGCGCGTACCAGATCGGCCATCGCGCCGACGGTTTCCTCGATCGGCACCTCGGGGTCGACGCGGTGCTGGTAGTACAGGTCGATCGTGTCGATCCGCAGCCGGCGCAGGCTGGCGTCGCAAGCCTCGCGCACGTAGGCCGCGTCGCCGCGGATGCCGAGGAACTCGCCGTTCGAGCCGCGCACGTTGCCGAACTTCGTTGCCAGGACCACGGAGTTGCGGCGGTGGGCGATGGCGCGGCCGACCAGCGTTTCGTTGCGGCCGGCGCCATACATGTCGGCGGTGTCCAGGAAATTTCCGCCGGCGTCGAGATAGCGATGGATGACGCGGATCGACTCGGCGTCGTCCATCTTCGCCGGGTCGTAGAATTCGCTCATGCCCATGCAGCCGAGCCCGATCGCCGACACCCGGAGCCCCGAGGAGCCGAGCTGACGTTCGGGGAGCGACGTTTGTTTTTCAGTGTGAATGGCCATGCGGCGAATGAGCGCGTTGGCGCGACGAACTCAACCCCGCCGGGCGTTTCCGCGGATCCTCGGCCCGAATCGGCGCGGTCGCCGGCCGCATCCGCCACGTGGAGCCAAACCAGAAGGTCTGTGTGACTTGTGTTCCCGGCGCGTTTTTCCACAGTGAAGGCCATGCGCGCAATGAAGAAAGCCCTGCTGAGTCTGTTGTTGGTCACGGTCTTCGCCGCGTGCCAGACGGCGCCGAAACCCGCGGTCCCCGTGCAGCCGGCCGCCCCGCGGGCCGCGGCGGCCGCCGCCGACCGCTTCTGGCCGGCGGACGGGGTCTTCCCGGTCCCGGGCCGGACTTCGTCCTGGCGGGGTTTTCGGGCGAAGAACGTCGAGCGCCGCACGCTTTTCGCGCAGGACGCGGCGGCCGACCAGAACGGAATCGTCTTCGTCGGCGACTCGATCACCGAGGGTTGGAAGATGCTGGACCAGGACTTTGCCGTGCTGGGCGTGAAGGTCGTGGACCGCGGTATCGGAGGCGACACGACACCGAACCTGGTTTACCGTCTGGAGGACGACGTGCTGTCGCTGCATCCGCGCGCGCTGGTGATCCTGATCGGAACGAACGACCTCGGCGAGCACACCACCCCCGAGCAGGTCGCGTCGAACCTGCGCGAGCTGCTGGCGCGGATTCGCGCGGAGTATCCGACCATCCCGATCGCCTGGTGCCTCGTGATGCCGCGGGGGGAGAATGGTTACGCCGACCGGATCCGGGAACTGAACGCGCGGATCGCGCAGCTCGTGGAAGCGGACCCGCAGATCACCGTCTGCGACACCTTCACGCCGCTCGCGCTGCCCGACGGCAAATCGAATCCCGACGATTTCATGCCGGACCGGCTGCACCTCATTTCAGCCGGGTACGCCGCGTGGCGAACGGCGCTGCTGCCGATCCTGTCGCGCTGGAATCTGAAGCCCGCCGTCGCGAACCCGTAGCGCGGGGGAACGCCCGCGGACCACACGGAGGTCGTCCCTCCACTCCTGGCGCGCGGGGGCGAAGGCCGTCCTCGTCTTTCCATCCGTGCATGCAGAGGTGGCCTCTGCATTCGTGGACGAACCTGCAATGCGTCCGGTTGTAGGAGCCGGCTTGCAGGCGATCGGATCCGCGTTGCGACGCCCACACGTCGGACCGCAGTGCTCAAGCCCATCGCCTGCAAGCAGGCTCCTACAGCCCGCGAAGGTCGCTCGACGGTCGCGGACGACACGGAAGTCGTCCCTCCACTGGATCTCGAATCGCGGCAACTCTCCGGGCTCACCAAGCCCGCCTACATCGTCCCGTCGCGGCCGCGCGATTTCGGCGATCGGGTCGGCCAGCTCAGCGCGGCGACAGGCGGTAGAGGCCGGCGCCGTGGAATGGGATCTCGGGCGCGAACCCGTCTTTCACCTTGCCCAGACTTCGGCCGGTCCAGAGATCGCGCACGAGCACCGGCCCGCGCAGTCCGAGATCGGACAATGCCACGGGAACCGGCACCCGGTCTTGCGGGAACTCGTCCTGCGGACGCGTTGCGTAAACGAGAAACCGCACCGTGCCGCCGTCCTTCGCCGCGAGCGCATCGTCGTCGAGCGTGGCAACGGTGTGAAAGCTCCGCGCGCCGGCGGGCAACGCGTAGCGAATCAGCGAAACGGCATTCGTGCCGATGCCGAACGCCACCGGCCGTCCGCCGTGCGTCAGCGGTTTGCCGCCGGCGGTCCGGTCGACGTAGGCATGATCCCAAAGCGCATCGGCGTGGACCCATGGCGTGTCGGTCGCGCGCCGGCTGCTGCCATCGGCCATCACGAACCGCGGCTCCATCCAGATGACCTCGTCGTGCTCGCTGCCATCCTCCGTCGGATCGACGACCAGGAATAGCGCGTTCGCGCCGTCGAGCGGCACGTCGATGACCACGTCCCGCGCGGCCGAACGGCGGGAAACGACCTCGCTCCGGAAGCTCGCGCGCTCCGGTACGAGGGGAATGCGATCCCGGGTGTTGAAGACGGCGACGTACTTGTCGGGCGAGCCGGGGACGTCGGCGGTCCACGCAACCAAACCGTCGCGGGAGAACAGCGGCCGGTTGTGCGTGCTGTGCTGGTCGACCGCGAGCACCGCGTCGTTGGTGAGCAGCGCGAGCGTGGCGGCATCGGTCTTCGTCAGGTCGCCACCCTGGAACAGCGGACAGCGCGCGATCGACCACAGGGTCATGACGGTGCGCTGCTCGTCCGCGGTGAAACGCGTCGAGCGGCTCCCGAGATTGAGCACGCCGAACGGCAGCATGTCCGCGTCCGGCCACGCGCCCGGAATGCGGTACGGGTTCCACCGTTCGAGGCGGGCGAATTGCTCGCGCAGCGCGAGCCAGCGGTCCCAGAAGTCGTCGCTGATGCGCCAGAGATTCGCGTGCTGCTGCACATGGGCGGCGGCGTCGAGCGCGGTTTCGCCGGGGGAGAGGCTGAGCACGATGGGCCGGCCCGACCGGTCGATCGCCCGGCGGATCGCCTCGATCTCGCGCTCATGCTCGTGGTACGGCCGGCTGATATCGTCGACCTTGACGTAGTCGATCCCCCAGGACGCGAAGAGCGCGAACACCGAGTCGTAGTAGTCCTGCGCGCCGGGCTTCGCCAGATCGACGCCGAACATGTCGGGATTCCACGGACAGGTGCTGTTGCGGTCGGCGATGTCGCGGGCGTGCACCGTGGTGCCCTTGATCGCGACGTTTCGCTCCACCGCCTGCCGCGGGATGCCACGCATCAGGTGAACCCCGAACTTCAGCCCGAGGGAATGGACGTAATCCGCCAGCGGCTTGAACCCGGCGCCGCCGGCGGAGGACGGAAAGCGGTTCGCGGCCGGCAGCAGCCGGCCCCAGTCGTCCATCGCGAGCGCCGCGCCGGCGCGGTAGCCGTAACCGGAGGCACTCGGTTCGTACCACTGGATGTCGGCGACGATGTAGCTCCAGCCGTGACTCTTCAGCTGGGCGGCCATGTAAGCCGCCTGTGCCTTGGTCTGGGCTTCCGTCACCGTGGCGCCGAAGCAGTCCCAGCTGTTCCAACCCATCGGCGGTGTCGGCGCCCAGGCGTGAAAGTCCGGCAGCGCGGCGTGGGCAAAACCAAGGCTGGCGAACAACGCGGCCGCGCCCAGCCACGAGCATTTGTCGGTGAAAGCACGTGGGAACATGCGGCGCAGCCTGCCGGCCCCGCGGCTCACCTGCAACCGTCCCTTGCGGTCAGCGGAACGTGATCCGGTACACGATCGCGTGCTCGCAGGGCGCCGGCGCCACCGGCTGGATCACGAGCGCATCGGGCTCCCGGGTCCAGGCGAGTTTGCCCGGATGGCCGAGGAGCTCGACCTGCGCGATGGGCCGGCGCTCGTATTTCGCCTCGCGGCCGAGCGATTTGATGGTGGTCGGGCCGGTGGGCACGCCGAGCACGATCGCGTAGAGCACACCGTCGCGGGTGGTGAAGCGAATGTCGTCCGTGGTGAACGGCCGGCCCTTGCCTTCGTTGAATCCCGGACCGGTGAGCGCGGCGCCGGACGACGCGGGACCCTCGCCAAACACCGCCCAGGGCCGGGTGTCGAAGATCGCCTCCCGGTTCACGTCCATCCACCGCGCGATGCCTTCGACGATCGCGAGTTCGTCGGAGTCGATCGTCCCATCGCCGCGGACGGGCACGCTGAGCAAAAGGTTCCCGTTCTTGCTGACGACGTCGGCGAGCGTGTGGATCACGGTGTCGGCCGTCTTGTAGCGGTGCTGCTCGAAGATCGACCGGCGATAGTGCCAGTCGCCGAGGCAGGTGTCGGTCTGCCAGGGCTCCGGCTCGATCGCGTTGCTCTGGCCGCGCTCGATATCCCAGACCATGCAGCGACGCTGCTGCTCGTCGAGGATCTTGCCGAACAGCACCGCTTCGTTGCGGCCATGATGACGGGCGGCGTTCGAATTGTAGAAATGAGCGGCGATGCGCAGCCCGGCGTCGCTCACCGGCCAGAGCGGCAGGGCGGTGTCGTCGAAATAGACCAGGTCGGGCTGGTACCGGTTGATGAGGTCCATCGTCCGGTTGTAGAATTTCTCGCAATAGGCCGCGTCGGGCAGCGACACGCCATTGTCCCAATTCCAGCGGCTCCAGATCGATTTGTAGTCGCGAAAATCCGGGCTCGGGACGTGGTTCTGCGCGTACAGGTCCTGCGGATCGAGGCCGTCCCACCACTTGCCCCGGCCGTCGGCGCGCGTGAGTTTGCCGTCGTAGGGTACGCCGGCGAGCGGTCCGGTCTGATCGGAGCCCTGTGCGGTCTCGTACCAGCTCCAGGCATGTGCGGCGTGGACGCTCACGCCGAAGCGCAGTCCGTGCGCCCGGGCGGCGGCGGCCCAGCCGGCGATCAGGTCCTTCTTCGGACCGACCCGGACGGAGTTCCACGGCTGGTACTTCGAATCCCAGAGGTCGAAGTTGTCGTGATGGTTGGCGAGCGCCACGAAGTACTGCGCTCCGGCGCGGGCGTAGAGCGCGACGAGTTTGTCGGGATCCCAGTTTTCCGCCCGCCAGCGATGGATCACGTCCTTGAATCCGAACTCCGAGGGGTGTCCGTAGTGGGCGACGTGCCATTCGTACTGCGGCTGACCCTGCACGTACATCAGTCGCGCGTACCAGTCGCCCTGCTCGGGCTCGCACTGCGGCCCCCAGTGCGCCCAGATGCCGAACTTCGCATTTCGAAACCAGTCGGGCACGCGATAGTGCGCCAGCGACGCCCACGTCGGCTCGAACGGTCCGGGCTGCATCTTCTCGGCGGCGGTGTCGGGGATGCGATGGAGGGGAACGGCGTCCGACGGGATCGACCCGGCTCGCAGCCCGGAGCAACCCGCCGCGGCGGCGAGGCAACACGCGGAAAACGCACGCACGGTGTTCATGGGATCACGGTTCACTCCCACTCGAGCACCAGCAGGGAGACAGCCTGGCGGGGAAGAGGAAATCGCAGCGTGGTGGCGCCGCCGTGCACCGGGAGTCCGGAAGGGAAATCGCGCAGCTGCGCCAGCGCTCCGGCCGCGCTCATCTGGTCGTACTGCGACTGGTTCGGCGTCGGCGGCGACCCCAGCCGCTTCCAGGCGGCAAACGCGTTGCTGTGGTTTTCGTCGATCCGGTAGTGCGTGCAGTGGACGCGGCTGATGCCGGCGGGCAGGCCGGAGACGACACACTCCACCGCCGCCTCGGGTCCCGGCACGTCGTCATCGTGATAATTCCACAGCATGACAGTGACCTGGTGCTCGCCCCGCGCCGCCAGCGCGCTGACGTCGGGAGCGCCGCGCACGCCTTCCCGCAGGATCGTTTCGAGCGGCACGGCCCCCGAGCTGGCGGCGGCGATGCGGGTCGGCGCCATCCGGGAGAACAGGCGAAACACGTTGAGGACCGGCAGCGCCAGTCCGTTCGTCGCGAGCACGCGCTGGCCGGCGAAATAGGGCTGGTCCTCGAATTCGAACGCCCAGGTCAGCGCGCCCTCGAGGTTCACGCCGTGGCGGTCGGCGAGATCGAGTTCGCGCGCGATGCTCGCCGCGGTGTAGCTGGAATACATCGTCCCGGCCCGGTACCCGAGCTGCGCGCCGGTGCAGGCGGCGCAACCCTCCGGGTCGGATTCGCCGAGAATCACGGGGATGTCCTTCAACTCCGGGTACGACGAGATGATCGCGAATCCCTCGTCGATCGTGCGGAGCTGGTTGGCAATACCCATCCGCACGTGGCCGTCGACAAAGACCGGCGCGCCCTTGGCGTGAAACGAGACGAAATCCAGCGGGGTGCCCCGGCCGCCCGTCGCCTCGTTCCGCCCATGCAGGCAGTGATCGAGAAAATCGCGCAGCAATGCGCCGCCGTGGCCGGCGAAGTCGGGACCGCCGACCTGGGCGTCGGGCAGCGCCCGCCGGACGCCGGCGATGGCGTAGTCGTGGAGTTTCCGAAATTCCGCGGGCGTGCCCTTCCAGTAGCCGATGTTCGCCTCGTTCCAGGTTTCCCAATACCACCGGCGGACCTCGTTCGCCCCGTATTTCGCGACACAGTGCGCCGCCCACGCATGGACGAGCTCCTCCCATTTCGCGTAGTCGCGCGGCGGGTAGGCCCAGCCGGTGAAGAGCTCGCGATCGAGCCCGGCGCGCCATTCGTGCTGGTATGGCTCCGGATGGGTCGACAGCGCCTCGGGCATGAAGCCGATTTCGACGTAGGGCCGCACGCCACGCGCGAGCCCGGTGTCGAAGATCCGATCGACGATCGTCCAGTCGTAGACCGGACGGCCCGCGGCGTCCTCCGTGTACGCGTTGGTGCTGCCCCATTTCGGCGCCGGCGTGCCGTCACCCGTCGTGAGCAGGTTGTGCGTCCGGAAGTACACCTCGCCTGGGCGGAGTGCGCCGAGGTCGCCGAGCAGCCGGCGGCCGTCCTTCATGTGCGTGTAGTTGGGTTCGTCGGCCCCGAAAAAACGCCAGATCGGGCGCAGCGATCCGAGCGGGCGCGCGGCGTCGACCGTGACCGTGACCGGGACGTCCGCGGCGGCGGCGACGGCCGGAACCAGGACGCCGGCCAGCACGAGAACCATCGACGAAACCAGCGGGCCGCGCATGAGGGGAGGAGTGGGCGGGCGTTTCGGGGGTGCTACTTCTGACCGTAGTACGCCGCGGCGCCGTGCTTGCGCTGGAAATGCTTGGCGAGCAGCTCGGGCTCGATCGTCGCCAGGTGCGGATCGAGCTGCCGGCTGAGGAGCGCGAGATGCGCGACGTACTCGAGTGCGACCGCCAGCTCGACGGCCTGCGCGACCGTTCGGCCCCAGGTGAACGGCGCGTGGCGGTTCACCAGGACGCCCGGGCAGTCCAGCGGATCGAGCTTCGCCTCCGTGAACCGTTCCACGATGACCTTGCCGGTTTCCCACTCGTACGCGCCGCCGGCGATCTCGGCGGCGGACAGCTTGCGGGTGACGGGCACGTTGCCGCGAAAATAGTCCGCGTGCGTGGTGCCGAGGATGGGAATCTCGCGGCCGGCCTGGGCGAAGGAGGTCGCGCAGGCGGAATGGGTGTGCACGACGCCACCGATTCCGGAAAAGGCGAGGAACAGCCGGCGGTGCGTCGGCGTATCGGACGACGGGCGGAGGGAGCCGTCCACGATGTTGCCGTCGAGGTCGACCAGCACCATGTCGGCGGGCTTCAAACGGGCGTAGTCGACGCCACTCGGCTTGATCGCGAAGATCCCGCGCGAGCGGTCGATCGCGCTGGCGTTGCCGAACGTGAGGTGAATCAGCCCGTGCCGCGGCAGGGCGAGGTTCGCCTCGTAGGCCTCCTGTTTGAGTTCGTCGAGCATGGTGGAAGGTCGGTGCCGGTGCGGTGCCGGAGCATCAGCCGTGGATGCCCTGCGCGAGATGATAGTACACCTCGTTGTTGCGCAGGTTCTGCTTGAACTCCGCCAGCCGCGTGCCGGCGTCGATGAGCGCGAGCTCGATGCCGGCGATCGCGGCGAAGTCCTCGAGCATCTCCGCCGTGACGCTGTAGCTGTAGCCGGTGTGATGCGCTCCGCCGGCCAGGATCCACGCGGCGCACGCGGTCTTGAAATCGGGCTCGCATTCCCACACGGCGCGGGCGACCGGCAGCTTCGGCAGGCGAGGTGGTTTCACTGCCTTCACCTGGTTCACCACGAGCCGGAAGCGGTTGCCGAGGTCGATGAGCGAGGCATTCAGCGCGGCACCCGCCGGGGCGTCGAACACGAGGCGGACCGGATCCTCCCGGCCGCCGATCCCGAGCGGGTGAATTTCCAGCGACGGCTTGCCCGCGGCGATCGACTCGCAGATCTCCAGCATGTGCGCGCCCAGGACCTGCCGCCCGCGGGGCGCGAGGTGATACGTGTAATCCTCCATGAACGAGGTCCCGCCGGGAAGTCCCGCGCCCATGACCTTCATCGCGCGGAGCAGCGCGGCCGTCTTCCAGTCGCCTTCCGCGCCGAAGCCGTAGCCGTCCGCCATCAGTCGCTGCACGGCGAGGCCGGGCAGCTGGCGCAGCCCGTGCAGATCCTCGAACGTGGTGGTGAAGCCCTTGAAGCCGCCCTCCTCGAGGAAGGCCCGCAGGCCGAGTTCGATCCGGGCCCCGTACCGCAGCGAATCGTGCCGTTTGCCCCCGCGGCGCAGTTCCGGGGCGACGCGGTAGCGCTTCTCGTATTCCGCGCAGAGCGCCTCGACCTCGTCCGCGTGAATGCCGGCATCGGAGATCCGTGCCACGAGATCGCCGATGCCATGGCCGTTGACGGAAAAGCCGAACCGGAGCTCGGCGGAAACCTTGTCGCCCTCGGTCACCGCGACCTGGCGCATGTTGTCGCCGAAACGGACGAATTTTGCGCCCTGCCAGTCGTGCCAGGCGCGCGTCGCCCGCACCCACGCACCGAGCCGGTCCTGCACTTCGGGATCGGACCAGTGACCGACGACGACCTTGCGATTGAGCCGAAGCCGGGTGTGAAGGAACCCGGCCTCGCGGTCGCCGTGCGCCGACTGGTTCAGGTTCATGAAATCCATGTCGATCCGGTCCCACGGCAGGTCGCGGTTGAACTGCGTGTGGAGATGGCAGAACGGCTTCCGGAGCGCGCTGAGCCCACGGATCCACATCTTCGCCGGCGAAAACGTGTGCATCCAGAGGATCAGCCCTGCGCAGTCCGGGTCGGCATCGGCCTGCCGGCAGAGCCCGGTGATCTCGTCCGGGGTCGTCAGCAGGGCCTTGTACACGATCTTCAGGGGAATGGCTTTGGAAGCGGCGAGGCCGGCGGCGATCTTCTGCGCGTTGCTGGCGACCTGCGCGAGCGGGCCGGGCCCGTAGAGATGCTGCGCGCCGCAAACGAACCAGATTTCAGGGGAGGCGATGGGGTGCATGGAAACGAGGAGCGGAAGTTGAGAGGAGGCGGGGTTGAGCGGTTTGCGGTCGGAGGAGAGGCGTGGGTTGGACGATTTCCGATGTAGGAGCCTGCTCGCAGGCGATGCCTTCAGGCGGTAGTGCCCGGAACGATTGCGGTCGGGAACGATTGCGGTTCGGGGGGATTGCGGTCGGGGGGATCGCGGTCGGGTCGGTTGGTTGCAGGAGCGAGCTTGCTCGCGAGGATCGGGGGTCGGCGGTTGATTGGTGAATGGGGATCGCCTGCAAGCAGGCTCCTACAACGGAGGTCGCGAAATGGGGATCGCCTGCAAGCAGGCTCCTACAACGGAGGTCGCGAAATGGGGATCGCCTGCAAGCAGGCTCCTACGTCGGAGGTCGTGAGAGGGGATGCGTGCGGGCAGGCTCCTACGTGCCGGCGGCCTCCTTGATTTCCAGCAACTCCTTCATCAGCCGGGTGAGGTCCGCCTTCGGGTTGACGTTGCCGAACGCGTCGTGGAGCTGCCGGTACAGCGCATACAGTTGGTCGTACGTCCGCCGCCGGCTGGCGTCCGGCCGGTAAGACTTCCTCTTGAGCGAGGTCATCGCCCGCTGGGCGGAGGGGAAATCGGGATGCGCCTTGGCGAGCACGGCGGCCGAGACGGCGGACCCAAGTGCGCAGGCCTGTGACGAGCCCGCGACCAGCATTTCGCAGCCGGTGACGTCCGCGTAGATTTGCATCAGCAGTGGGTTTTTCTCGGCGATGCCGCCCGCGCAGACGACGCGGTCGAGCGGCACGCCAAATTCGCGAATGCGCTCGATGATCGCCCGCGCGCCGAAAGCGGTCGCTTCGATCCAGGCCCGGTAAATCTCGGCCCGCGTCGTGTGCAGCGTCATCCCGAGCAGCAGCCCGGTCAGCCGCTGGTCGACGAGGATCGTCCGGTTGCCGTTGTTCCAGTCGAGCGCGAGCAGTCCGCTCCGGCCCGGGGCCAGTGCGGCGGCTTCCTTCGTCAGCCGGGCGTGCAGCGCCGGGTCGCCCTGGCAAACGCCCTCGACCCACCACTTGAAAATGTCGCCGACCGCGGACTGGCCCGCCTCGATGCCGTAGTAGCCGGGGAGGATCGCGCCCTTGACGATGCCGCAGATCCCGGGGATGTCCGGGACGTTTCGCGCGGCGGACACCACGCCGCAATCGCAGGTCGAGGTGCCGATCACCTTCACGAGCGTGCCTTCCTTCACGCCGCAGCCAATCGCCCCGTAATGCACGTCGAACTCCCCGATCGCGATCGGAATGCCGGCGCGCAACCCCAGTTTTTCCGCCCACTCGTCGCTCAGGCTGCCGGCGGGTTCGGTGGCGTCGTACGCTTTCGGGTAAAGCCGGTCGCGGAGCTCGGCGAGCCGGGGGTCGAGCAGCGCAAGAAATTCCTTGTCGGGCAGGCCGCCCCATTCGTCCGCGTACAGCGCCTTGTGTCCGGCCGGACAGATCCCCGCCTTGATCGCGCGCGGATCGGTCACGCCGGCGAGCACGGCCGGGACCCAGTCCGCGAGCTCCACCCAGGAGTAGGCCGCCGCGAACACGTCGGGTGCGACGTTGAGGCAGTGCCAGATCTTGGACCACCACCACTCCGAGGAATACGTGTTGCCGCACTTCGCGATGAACTGCGGGCGGTGCCGGGCCGCGAGCTCGGTGATCTTCGCCGCCTCTCGCCAGCTGGTGTGGTCCTTCCAGAGCCAGCACTGGGCATTCAGGTTCCTCGCGTATTTCCGCGAGAGCGCGAGCGGCACGTTGGCGCGGTCGACCGGGATCGGACTCGAACCGGTCGTGTCGACGCCGATGCCGACGATCCCGGCCGGAGTGAAGCCGCGCTTCTTCTTCGCCTGCGCCAGCGCCGCCCGGACGCTGCGTTGCAGCCCGACCAGATAGTCGGCCGGGTGCTGGCGGGCGAGGTTCGCGTCGCGCCGGTCGAGCAGGATTCCCTGGTTTCCACTGGGATAGCTGGCGACGCTGGAGCCGAATTCACGGCCGTCGGAGCAGCGCACGATCAGCGCGCGGACGGAGTTGGTGCCGAAATCGATGCCGAGGGTAAACATGGAGGAGGGGGGCAGGCCAGCGAGCATCAGCCGCAGCGCAGGCGTGGGGAGAGCGGGCAGCAGAGATGAAGAAAAGACCGTCCCGGGTCAACGCGCCTGCCAGCATGACCGTCAAGCGGCGGGGACGTGGCGAACCGCTCCTTGACCGGAGCGGGCGGCGGGGCGAGAAGCGGCATGGCATTCGCCCGCATGGCTCCCACCACCCTCAAGGACATTGCCCGCGCGGCGGGTTGCTCGAAAAACACGGTTTCGCTGGCGTTGCGCGGGGACCGCCAGATTCCGGAACGGACGCGCGAGCGCATCCGGCGGGTGGCCGAGCAGCTGGGCTACCGGCCCAATCCGGTGCTCTCCCACCTGATGGCGCAACTGGGCGCGAGCCGGACGATGCGGCTGCGGGCAAAACTGGCGCTGGTGAACGCGAATCTCGACGCCGATGCGTTTCGCCGCCACCCGACCATCCCGACCTACGTCGAGGGCTGCGAAAGCCGCGCCGCGAAACTGGGCTACAGCTTCGATCGGTTCTGGCTGCATGAGCCGAAGCTGACGGCGGCGCGGTGGCTGCGGATCCTGGAAACGCGTGGCATCCAGGGGCTGGTGCTGGTCGGACTGATGGACACCAACCGGCTGCCGGAGGGGCTCAGGCCCGTCTGGGAGCGGCTGCCGACCGTGGTCACCGGTGTTCGCACGCGGGATCCCGCCCTGTCGTTCTGCTGCGTCGACCACCACGATCTGGCGCTCACGGCCTTCGAGCGCGCGATTGCGCGGGGCTACCGACGACCGGGGCTCGTGCTCGACGACGTGATCGACGCGCTGGTCGAGCGCCGGTTTTCCGCGGGCTATTTCACCGGCCAGCGGATGCTGCCGCGCGACCGGCACCTCCCGATCTTCAGCCATCTGGCGCGGGCGGAAAAACCGCCGGAGCGGTTTCACGCGTGGCTGGACCGGCACCGTCCGGACGTGGTGTTCGCACTCTACAACAATGTGCTCACGTGGCTGAAGGCGGCGGGCCGCCGGGTGCCCGAGGACGTCGGCGTCATCCAGCTGGAGTGGCGTGTCTCCCGGCCGGGCATCGCCGGGATGGACCAGCACAATTTCGTCACCGGCGAGGCGGCGGTGGACATGCTCGTCAGCCAGATTCACAACAACGAAACGGGCGTGCAGAAGTTTCCGCGGGCGACGCTCATTGGCGCGACCTGGGTCGAGGGCCCCAGCGTGAGGGTGCCGCGGACCGCGGCCGATCCGGCGGCATCCGCGGCGGCGGGACGTCGGAGCCGCGGCATTACGTTGAAGTGAGAATCCGGCGGCGGTGGCGGCGCGGCGTGGCGGCCGCCGGGCGCGGTGACAGCCCCCCCGACACTTGCGCGTGCGGTGGCCCCGGGCATAGTCGCGGTTCTTCGGTCTGCCCGCACCCCCGCTCATGAATGCCGTCGCTGCTGCTTTCGTTCCGGTGAAATGGCCCCGCCTCGTCGTCTGGGGCGCAGTGGTGGCGGCGGGCGTGCTGTCGATCGCCGTGCTGGCCGGGTCGCGCGGCGAGCCGGTGAGCGCGCTCTGGATGGTCGTGGCGACCGGGTGCGTGTTCGCGATCGCGTACCGGTTTCATTCGGCGTGGCTGATGGCGACGGTGCTCACGATCGACGAGCTGCGGTCGACGCCGGCGATGGTGCACGAGGACGGGCGCGATTTTGTCCGGACGAACCGGTGGGTCGTTTTCGGCCATCATTTCGCGGCGATCGCCGGTCCGGGGCCGCTGGTCGGGCCGGTGCTGGCGGCGCAGTTCGGGTTCCTCCCGGGAATGCTCTGGATCCTGATCGGCGCCACGCTGGGAGGCGCGGTGCACGATTGCGTGATCATGCTGTGCTCGGTGCGCCGCGGCGGACGCTCGCTCGGACAGATGGTGAGCGACGAGGTCGGGCGCTTCGCGGGCGTGATCGCGCTGGTGAGCATCCTCGCGATCATGGTGATCCTGATCGCGGTGCTGGCGCTGGTGGTCGTGAACGCGCTGGCGGAGAGTCCGTGGGGGCTGTTCACCATCGCCTCGACGATGCCGATTGCGATCGCGATGGGCTGCGCGATGCGGTTTGGCGGCCACAGCGGACGCTGGCTGGCGGTGAGCAGCGCGTTCGGCGTGGTGGCGCTGCTGGCGGCGGTGTACGCCGGCCAGTTCCTCCACGGCTCGAGCTGGGAGAGCGTGCTGACATTGCGCGGGACAACGCTCGCCTGGTGGATCATCGCATACGGCGCCCTCGCCTCGATGCTGCCGGTCTGGCTGCTGCTCGCGCCGCGCGACTACCTCAGCACGTTCATGAAGATCGGCACGGTGGCCGCACTGGCCGCGGCGATCGTGGCGCTCGCCCCGATGTTGAAGATGCCGGCGCTGACGCGGTTCATCGACGGCAGCGGCCCGGTGTTCGCCGGCCCGGTTTTCCCCTTCTGCTTCATCACGATCGCGTGCGCCGCGGTCTCCGGCTTCCACTCGCTCATCGCCTCGGGAACCACGCCCAAGATGCTGCTGCGCGAAAGCGATATCCGCGTGGTCGGCTACGGCGGGATGATCACCGAGATGGTGGTCGGCATCATGGCGCTGATCGCCGCCTGCGCGATGGAGCCCGGGCAGTATTTCGCCATCAACGTGAAGGGCGAGGCCGTCGCGGTCACCGCGCAGATCACGGCGCTCGGCTATCCCGTCACTCCGGCGGCCATGGCGCGGCTGGCGGCGGAAGTGGGGGAAAAAACGATGATCGGCCGGGCCGGCGGAGCGCCGACGTTCGCGGCGGGCATGGCGCAGATGTTCGCCGGCGTTCTTGGCGGCCGCACGGCCATGGCGCTGTGGTACCACTTCGCGATCATGTTCGAAGCGCTGTTCATCCTCACCACGATCGATGCCGGCACCCGGGTCGGGCGGTTCTTGATGCAGGATCTGCTGGGAGCCGTGTGGCGGCCGTGGAGCCGGACGAGATCGCTCGCCGGCAGCACGGTGGCGACGGTGCTGTTTGTGGGAGCGTGGGGCTGGTTTCTGTATCAGGGCGTGATCGATCCGCTGGGCGGGATCAATTCGCTCTGGCCGATTTTCGGGGTCGCGAACCAGCTGCTGGCCGTGATCGCGCTGGCGCTCGGGACGACGGTGCTGATCAAGATGGGCCGGAAGCGCTACCTTTGGTGCACCGTCGTGCCGCTGGCGTGGCTGCTGGCGGTGACGGTGAGTGCGGGATGGATGAAGATCTTCAGTGCGGATCCGCGGCTCGGGTTCCTCGCCGCGGCGCGCGACCTGTCGGCGAAGATCGCGTCCGGCGGGCCGGCCGCGCAACTGGAGCAGGCGCGGCGGCTGCTCTTCAACCAGCACGTGAACGCGGCGGTCACCGGGGCGTTTCTCGTGCTCGTCGTGATCGTCGTGGCCGCGAACGTGCGCGTCTGGTGGCAGCTCCTGTCAGGCCGGCGCGCGCCGACGATGAGCGAGGAGCCGTACGTGCCGCTGGTGCCGGCGGCGGGATCCGCAGCGGCGGAGTTCGCCGCGCCGGCGAAGTAGGCGGCCGTCGACCTTCGGCGCGCGGGTTTGTTTCGCGATCGGGAGCGGCCGGCGACGATTCATCGCGGCGTGAAGCCGCTCCTCCGTTGGAGGTGTAGCCGGGCTCGCTGAGCCCGGCCGGCGTCAGCCAATTCGGTCCGGTCGGCGACCCCGGCTACAACGCCCGCTCGCGCTTGAAGCCGCTCCGACGCGGACAATCCTGACGTTCCGCCGGAATCGCCTGCAAGCAGGCTCCTACATCCGGACGGACCCACGGCCGGATCGCGCCCGCCGGCAGGCGGATCATGTCGGCGCCCACCTGCGGCCGGGGATCGTGTAGGAGCCTGCTTGCAGGCGATTCGATCAGGCGGCTCCTGCATCCATGCTACCACCGATAGGTTGCCTCGACGCCGTAGGTGCGGGGGGCGCCGGGGACGCCGTGGCCCACGCCCGGAATGATGAGCGAATAATACTGCTTGTTGGCGAGGTTTTCGCCGAACAGCTCCAGTCTCCACCCGTGCGTCTCGTATCCGAGCCGCGCGTTCACCAGGTCGCGCTGGCGCTGGGCGAAGGCCAGCGTGTTCGCCTCGTCGTAATAGGTTCGCCCGGTGATCGCCCACTCGGCGCTCGCGAACCATCCGGCGCCGATCCGGTACGTCGCGCTCAGGTTCGCGTCGAACCACGGCACATACGGTGCCCGCCGGCCGGCGAAGTTTTCCCCCGTGAACGGATCAGTGAACTCGCGCAGCGTTACCTTCGTCACGCCCAGCGATCCTGTGAGCGTGAGCGCCGGGCTGACGCGCCACGTGGCCTCGACCTCGCCGCCGACCGAGCGCGCCTTCGGCGCATTGACCACCATGTAGTCGACTGCGGTGAACGATCGCTCGATCTGATAATCGCGGATGTCGTAGGCGAAGCCGCGCACCGCGAGCGTGAAGGTGTGGTGGGCGAAGCTCGTGTCCGTTCCCGCTTCGAGCGCGTAGGTCTGTTCCGCCTTGAACCGTGCCAGCGAGGGATACGCCGTGTAGGCCGACCACCCGCCGGGTCTGGTCCCCATCGAGAGGGAGATCGTGGCCGTCGTATCCCGCGTCATCGTGAGATTCGCGGTCACCCGCGGCAGGAGCGCCTTGAACGTCCGCTCGGCCGCGTACTGCGCGTTGCCGGGCACCTGCTCCGCGCGGGCGAAATCCTTGTGCACCTGTTCCGCCCGGAGTCCGACGGTGATGCGCGAATACTCCGATCCGAGCGCGAGGGCATCGCCGAAGACCGCGATGGTCCTCGCGTCCTGCGTGAAACTCGACGCCTCGATCGGAGCGACGTTCGGAATCGCGCGATTCACGCTGCCGGCGGTGTGCGCGTCCGACCACCAGAGCCCGAGGTTCCACGGCAGGGCGGCGTTTCGCGCCGAGCCCATCCGGATCTCCTCGTTCCAGATCCGCTGCGACTGGGCCAGGTTCGAGTCGAGCGTGGGCGGGAGCACCAGTTCGTTCGAGTACGGATCCAGCTTCCAGTTGGTGTAGCTGGTCGTCGCGGTGAGAAGGCCCGCGCCGGTGTCGACGACGGCCTTGAGCGCGGCGCCGACGAAGTCCGAATCCGTCTGGCCCTCGCGCGAACGCGAGACCGTGAACAACGGGCCGCCGAGCGGCACGAGCGGCTGCGCCCCGTTCCGCACCCGGTTGCCGAGGACCTGCAGGCTGAGCACTGCCACCCGGGTCGCGCGCATCTGGACCCGCGCTGAGAGCGAACCGAGCCGTGAATCGTCGACGCGCGTTCCGAGTTGGGTGTTGCGGACGTAGCCGTCGCGCGAGGAATACGCGGCGGACAACGCGCCGCCGAATTGCCCGAGGGAACCGTTGGCGGTGACAGCGGCCGAATACGCGTTGAAGTTTCCGAAGCTGGCCCGCGCCTCGTCGGCCGCCAGCGAGCCGGCGCCGGTCGAGCTGAACACGATGACGCCCGCCTCGCCCGCGCGGCCGAAGGTCGTGGCCTGCGGTCCGCGGTAAACGGTGACGTTGCTGAACCCGAACAGCGTCGTCGGATAGCTGAAGACATTCCCCAGCGGGATGTCGTCGAAATAGACGGTCACCGCCGGGTCGCTGAAATACGGCGTGTTGGACATCCCGCGGAGCGTGAGCAGGTCGCCGAAAGATCCCGCGCCGCCGCTGTCGATGTTCAGGTTCGCGATCCGGCCGAAGACGTCCGCCGGCGAAAGCGTGACGGCCGGCAGCGTGTCGTCGAGTTGCAGCCGCGTCGTGCCGATCGCGTCGGCGGCGAGTCGGGTGCTCTCGACGACAACCGGTTCGCCGCGGACCACTGGCTGGATATCGCTGGTCGTTTGAGCGGGCAGGGAGGAGGCCAGCAGCAGGCTGGCAGTGATGAAACGGACAGCACGAGTCATGGAGCGGACGACAACAACCGTCGAAATTCGTGCCGTAAAGAATGTTCCGCGTCACCGGCCCGGTGGCATGGGATGCAACAGCTCCTACAAACCGGATCGTGGTCCAGCTCTCGAGTGCTTTGTAGGAGCCTGCTTGCAGGCGATCGTCGGTCGAATCGCGGCGTAAAGCCGCTCCTACAACCGGACCATGTAGCCGGGCTCGCTGAGCCCGGCCTGGCACTCAGGCCACGAACGCGCCAAGCACCTTGTCCACCCTCGATTTGTCGAGCCGGGCGAACAGCGGGACGCCGTTCTCGTAGGGGAGGGTCACCTCGCCCTGGATCAGCGGCTGCGCGTACCGGAGGAACTGGAAGTTCATGCTCGTGCCGTCCTCGTTGATCCACTCGCGCGGCAGCTTCTTCACGCCGTTCGCGATCTCGCTCAGCGGAGCAAGGCCCGTTTCGCATGTGTAGTGATCGGTGTCGCCGCGGACGAGCGTGACCATCTTGTCGGTCTCGCCGCGAATGGCCGCCAGCACCGCGGCCTGGCCGGCGAGGAAAGCCTCGTCCGCATCGGTCTTCGAGCCGATGTGCGCGGCAGTGCGCTGGATGATGCCGGGCTTGGCGACGCGCGCCTTGACGCCGGGCAGGTTGCTCTCGACGAGCTCCTTCAGGAAATCGCCGGCGCCGCCGAGCTGCGCATGTCCAAACGCGTCCGTGGCGCTCATCGCCGAGACGTAGTTGCCGTCCGCATCGATCAGGCCCTCGCCGACGACGATCAGGCAGTACTTCTCCCGCTTGAGCACGCGGCGGATGTCCTCGAGGCACTTGTTCTGGTCGAACGCGATCTCGGGCAGGTAAATGAGGTGCGGCGGATCGTGCGGATGATCGCGGCGCTTCGCGAGCGCGGCGCCGGCGGCGATCCAGCCCGCGCTGCGGCCCATGACCTCGACGATCGAAACGAGATCGC
Source organism: uncultured Verrucomicrobiae bacterium (assembly GCA_963705935.1). Taxonomy (GTDB): domain Bacteria; phylum Verrucomicrobiota; class Verrucomicrobiia; order Opitutales; family Opitutaceae; genus Opitutus. The sequence goes on from OY970130.1 coordinate 4,677,742, forward strand.
CCTGGCCCATCGCCTCGTGATCGCAGGCGAGTTCGCGGACGGTCGTGGCGATGTATTTCACCGCGCTGCCGTAGCCGGGGGTGTGGTCCGTGATCGGCAGATCGTTGTCGATCGTCTTCGGCACGCCGATGACGCGAAGCTCATGGCCCTGCTGCTGCGCCAGCTTCGAAATCTTGTCCGCCGTGTCCTGCGAGTCGTTGCCGCCGATGTAGAAAAAATAACGGATGTTGTGCGCCTTGAAGACCTCGAGCACGCGCTCGAAATCGGACTGCTTCTTCAACTTGTACCGGCAGGTGCCGAGGGCCGCGCCCGGCGTGTAGCGGAGCGCGCGGATCTGTTGCTGCGATTCGGATGCGAGATCGACGAGATCCTCCTGCAAGATCCCGAGCACGCCATTCAGCCCTCCGTAAATCTCCTCGATGCACTCATGGTTCAGCGCCTCGGCGACGATTCCGGCCACACTGGCGTTGATGACGGCGGTGGGTCCCCCGGACTGCCCCACCAAGATGTTTCCTACGAGTTCAGCCATGACGGATGTGTGAGTAAAAGGGTTGTGAGAACGTGGATCGGAGAGAAAGCGCGCCGCGCTGAGGGGATGCAAACCCAAATTTCCCGTGCGACCGCTGCGGGAGAATCCCCGAAGCGAGGAGTGCAGGCGCTCACGCGAAAACCGCGGTGCGGCGCCCCCGGGTCGGGTCGCAGTGCCACGTGGGTGAGCAGCAGAGCGGTTTGGCGGGAGCGGGTTCCGGCCGGGAGCGAAATCGTGCGCCGCGCGGGCCAGTCCGCGTAGGCCGCCTGCTCGCAGGCGCGGTTTGGGCGCGAGCAAGCTCGCGCGCTACAACAGCCGACCGGGCAGATAATCCGCGGCGCCCTTCACCCTTTTCGCGAGCGGCGCGATTTCCTCGAGAAAGGCGTCGACCTGGTGCGGCGCGGCCCCGACGAACCGGACGTTCTCCGCAAGGATCGCCTGCAACGCCTTCCGCCCAAGTCCGATCCGCTTGTCCGCTGCCAGCCGCGCCAGCAGGTCGGCGTCGCCTCCGCCGGAGCGCAGCGCCTTGGCGGCCGCAAGGGTATGTTCCTTGATCGCGGCGTGCGCCGTCTCGCGCCCCGCGCCGTGCTTCACGGCCTCCATCAGGATGGTGGTGGTGGCGAGGAACGGCAGGTTGCGCTCGTTTTCCGCGGCGACCGCGGCGGGGAAAACCTCCATCTGCCGGAGGACCGTGAGATAGGTGTCGAGCAGCCCGTCGATCGCGAAGAAGGCGTCGGGCAGCGCCACGCGGCGCACGACCGAGCACGACACGTCGCCCTCGTTCCACTGGTGGCCGGACAGGCCGGCGGTCATCGTCACGTAGCCGCTGAGAATCGTCGCGAAGCCGCAGACGCGCTCGCAGTTTCGCGCGTTCACCTTGTGCGGCATCGAGGAGGAGCCGACCTGCCCGTCCAGAAATCCCTCCGTCAGCAGGCCCGCGCCAGCCATCAGCCGGAGCGTGGTTGCGCCGCTCGCGGCGGCCGCGGCGATCTGGTGCAGCGCCGTCACGACCTCGAAATCCAGGCTCCGCGGATAAACCTGGCCGACGGCGATGAGCGAGGCGCGGAAGCCGAGGTGGCGCAGCACGCGCGACTCGAGTTGGTCGACCTTGCCGCTGTCGCCGCCGAGCAGCGTCAGCTGGTCGAGCTGCGTGCCGACCGCGCCCTTCAGTCCGCGGACCGGATAACGCGCAACCAGCTCCTCCAGCCGGGTGAATGCGAGGAGCAGTTCCTGGCCGAACATCGCGAGCCGCTTCCCCAGCGTGGTGGGCTGGGCCGGGACGTTGTGCGTGCGGCCGGTGATCATCAGGTCGCGATGCGCCTCGGCCTGCCGGCCGATCGCCAGCAGCGCCGCGGCGGTCTTGAAGTGCACGACCTTGAGCGCGCGGTGAATCTGGAGTTGCTCGACGTTCTCCGTCAGATCGCGGCTGGTGAGCCCGAGATGGATGAACTGCCGTTTCGCCAGATCCGAGAACTCCTCGATGCGCGCCTTGACGTCGTGCAGCGTGACCCGCTCGCGTTTGTCCATCGAGGCAAGGTCGATCTGGTCCTTCACGCGCTCGTAATCCTTGATCGCCTCGGCGGGGATCGGCACGCCGAGGTCGCGCTGCGCCTTCATCACGGCGATCCAGAAATCGCGTTCCAAAGCGACGCGGCCGGTCAGCGACCAGATGTCCTTCATCGCCGCGGAGGCGTAGCGCTCGGCGAGAACATTCGGAATCGCGGGGGCGGCGGCGGAAGACGGGTCGTTCACGAGGGCGGCTGGGCTAGCAAAACCCACGAGGGGAGGCGAACGGAAAGTGCGCGCACCGCTCCGGGAGCGCGGTCGACGGGTCGGGGGAGGCCCGCGCGTAGGCCGCCTGCTCGCAGGCGCCAAATGGGATGCGCGAAACGGTTGGGCGCAGGTAGGCCGCGAGCAACCTGCGTGAAGCGATCTGGCGCGAGCAAGCTCGCGGCCTAGTGCCGGAGGCCGCCAAGCCGCGCGAGCGAGCTCGCAGCCTACACGAAATCGGTCTCCGGCGTAGGCCGCCTGCTCGCTCGCGCGGCTCGGAGGCGAGCGAGCTCTGGCCAACCTGCGCCGGGGAACGCGGCCGACACGCGCGCTTTTCGGCGGCCCTGTCGCCTCACAGGAACGAGCAGATGTACTCGCAGACGCCGCTGGTGACGGCGATGTCGAACCCGGACTTGCCGGGGACGTCGAACCGCTGGCCGGAGGCGTAGTCGCGCACCTCCTCGGCACCGTCCACCTTCACGCGGCATGCGCCGGAAATGACTTCCATCCGCTCGGGCGCGCCGGTGGTGAAATGGAACGTTCCGGGATGGACGATCCCCAGCGTCTTCTTCGTGCCGTCGGCGAAGAGGATGGTGTGGCTGACGACCTTGCCGTCGAAATACACGTTCGCTTTCGCGACGACCGTGACGCCGGCGAACTCGGTTGGAGGAGTGGGTGTGGACATGGCGATCCGAGCATCGGCCAGCGGAAGTCGAGCCGGCAAGAGCGGAAGAGCCGGAAGCCGTCCGCGTTTCGCTCGCGGCAGCGCCGCCGGACACCTGAGCCCGGCCGCGCCATCCAGGGACATGCGCCCTTCCCGGTCGCCTCGGTCGCGCAGGCACCCGACGGCATGCGGTTCATCCCGCCAGGACCAACGCCCGATCGCTCGCTGTTCGCAATACGAACATCGGGAGCTTTTCCAGCGATGCCCTGTGGCTCGTGCCGCAGGCCGGATCCTCGATGTTCGCAATACGAACATCCGCGGCCGTCCGGTTGCGAAGCGCCGTCCGGTGCACAAGTACTGCGGCGCTTCGGGCAGGAAGCTCGAGAACGGGCTCGCTGCTGGACGTGCTCGATTCGGACTGAGGGGCAGGTCCGACAGCCTGCGGCGCGCCCGGCCGGTGCCCGCCGATTCGGCCGATCAGGGTCTGGCGATTCCGGCAATAAAAACGCGCGAACGGCGCGCTACCCTGCCAGGCACCGGACCGCCATCTCGCGGAGGACTTCCTCCTGCTCGTCCGGCCGGCGGATGATCTCCTCGAAAGCCGCCACGAACTCCTGCTGGTTGTCGATCAACCGGCGCACGGCCGGCAGCCGGGCGGTGCCGGCCAGTTTGCCGACGTACCAGGGGTTCTGGGAAAAGAGGTTGAACGAGCTCTTCTCCGCGGCGCCGGCGAATTTCGAGGCGAACGCCTCGGCGGCGCGGGGCAGCCCGTCGAGCCCGCGCGCCCCGACCCGCACCAGCCCGGCATCGAGCAGCGCGCGGACCTGCAGCAGGATGCGGTTGCGGTTCTGGAGCGCCGCCAGGATCGGACGCGCCGCGTTCGGCTCCGAGAAGAACTGCCGCTGCAGCGCGGACAGCGTCCACCCGAGATCGCCGCTGAAGAACGCCTCCGCCGCCTCGAAGAAATCGCCCTCGGCCACGTTCGGCGTCAGCTCCGCGACCGCAGCCTCTTCGATCGGCTGGCCCTCGCCCGCGTAGGTGGAGAGCTTGCGCACCTCCTCCACCAGCAGCCGCGTGTTCGCCCCGACCCGCGCCAGCAGCAGCCGCATGGCGTCGGCCGAGATCGTCGTCCCCGCCGCCTTGGCCTCCGCCAGGATGACATTCTCCAGCGCCGAGCCGTCGCCGTCGTCGGCGCCGACCAGCATGAAATCCGCGTTCTTCTCGCACCATTTCGGGAAGGCGCGCCGGCGGTCCACCGGAGCCGCAGTGATCAACACCGCGGTTTCCGCCGGGTTGATCTTCGCCAGGATTTCCTGGAGATCGGCCACCAGCGCCAGGGTGCTCTCCGCGCGCCCCGTCACCGTATCCGCCAGAAAATTGACGTCCTTCAGCCAGACGACGCGCCGGCCGCCAAACAGGGCGATGGTCTGGACGGATTCGCGGAAACGATTCACCGCCGTCTCGACCTCGCCGACGTTGTTGGCGAACCCGCTCAGGATCTCGCGCGAGAACTCGTCCGACACTTCGGCGGCGAGCGCGACGAATCGTTCGCCGCCGACGCGGCCGACGAGGAAGTCGTCCGATCCGCAGACGAAAGTGAAGTTTCGCACCGGTGCCACGCGGCCAATGTGCGGGCGATCCGGCGTCGGGCGAACGAAAAAAGCGGCAGCTGCATTGCGCGTCGACCGGGGTGCGCCGCCGCCGCCCGGCCAGGCCCTGTAGCCGGCCTCGGCGAGGCCGGTCCGGTGTCGATCGCCGGATTCGAGCCGCCAGCCCGAAACCGGCGCCAGAGTGCAAACCCGGGCGTCTCGACAAGGTTCGGCGAGCCGGGGCCGCGACCCCGCTACCACCGGCTTCGGAGGTGGAGCGACTTGTCCTCGAGGCGCTGGATCGGGACCGTGCGATCGCGCCCGATGACCCGTTGGGTTCGGGTGGAGCGGCGACGCCACATCGGCGTGCCCTGCCGCGACGAGGGCGTCGCGGCTCCATCCTGAGTCCCGGTCGGGCATCTTCTGCGGCGGTTGGACTGGACCTTCGGGCCTGGGCTGCAAATGCTTCCGGTGCCGGGCGCCGTCCGAAGCTCGCCCGCGTTTCTCCTTCGACCGATGCCAATTCCGGGTCCGACTTCCTCCCCGATTCCCGCGGCGCCGTGGCGCCGCGACCTGCTCGCGCTGGGGCTGATCTTCGCCCTGCTGCTTGGATTTCAGCTCGGCGGCGCGCCGCTGGCCAATCCGGACGAGGGCCGCTACGCCGAGATTCCGCGCGAGATGGTCGTCACGGGCGACTGGGTCACGCCGCGGCTCGACGGCGTCAACTATTTCGAAAAGCCGCCGCTGATGTACTGGAGCGTCGCCCTGTGTCTGGAACTCTTCGGCCCGGCCGAATGGTCGATGCGGCTGACCCCGGCGGTGTTCGCCCTCGGCGGCGTGCTGCTCACGTACGCCGCCGGTCGACGGTTTTACGGGCGCATGGCGGGATTGCTGGCCGGCGGGATCCTGGGCACGTCGCTGCTTTATTACGGCACCGGCCGCTTCCTGGTGCTCGACATGCCGGTGTCGGTGCTGATGAGTGCGACCCTCGTCTGCTTCATCTGCGCGGTGCACGAGCTGCCTGGCCGGAGGCGCCGGCTGCTGTTTTACGGGCTGTATGCGAGCGCGGCGCTCGCGACGCTGACGAAGGGCCTGATCGGATTCCTCGTCACCGGCGCGGTGATGTTTCTCTGGCTGCTGGTATTCAACCAGTGGAAACGGCTGCGGCCCCTCCACCTGCCCACGGGGGGCCTGCTCTTCCTCGCGATCGCGCTGCCGTGGCATGTGCTCGCGGCCCTGCGGAACCCGACCTGGGCGCACCGGTATCTCGTATTTGAACACTGGGAGCGCTTCACGACCACCCAGCACGGCCGCGTCGAGCCGTGGCATTTTTTCCTCTGGATCCTGCTGGCGGGGGTCTTCCCGTGGACCGCGTTTCTCTGGCGCGCCGGGCGCGACGCCACGCGCGGTGGCTGGGCCCGGCGCCAGGACAACGCGGTCGGCTGGTTCTTCGTCACCTGGATCGTGTTTATCGTCGTGTTCTTCTCGGCCTCGCAGTCCAAGCTGGTGGCCTACATCCTGCCGGTGTTTCCGGCGGTGGCGGTGCTGATCGGAGCATCGCTCGCGCGGGCGCTGGGGGATACCAACCGCCGGTTGCGGGGCGAATTCGCGATCTTCTCGGTGTCGAGCGGACTGCTGGCGGTCGCGCTCGCCGTGGCGGTGCTGAAGCCCGGGTTGATCCGCGACCCGGTGCAGGCGGCGGCGCTGCGTCCGGTCGGACTCGCGCTCGCCCTCCTGCTCGTGGTCGCCGCCGGGGCCGTGCCGGCGCTCGCGGCGAAACGCGGGGTGCGCGCCGGGCTGGCCGCCATCGGCGGAACGGCCGCGCTGTTTCTGCTGCTGCTCGCGAGCGCGACCGCCGCGATCGCGCCGCCCGGGACGAAGCCGCTGGCGCTGATCGTCCGCACGCAGGCGGCGCCCGGCGACCGGGTGGTGCATTTCGGCGAGTTTTTCCACGACTTCACGTTCTATGCCGGACGCCTGGTCGATGTCTGCGGAACCAAGGGCGAACTGGAACTGGAGGAAGACGCGGCGGCGCGCGCCAGCGGGCGGTTCTACGGCAAGGACGAACTGCTGCGGCTGTGGGCCGGGCCCGGCCGCGTTTGGATCGTCACCCGCCAGCGCGACCTGAAGGAACTCACGTCCGATCCGGACTTTCATTATCATTTGCTCGGCGAAAGCCGGGGTCGCTACCTTCTCAGCAACCGCTCCTGAAATGCCTGCTCCCGCCCAGACCGCCGCGCTCCCGGCCGTGCCGAACCCGCCCTACCTGCCGATGACCCGGCCGACACTCGACGAGGAGACGATCGCGGGCGTCGCGGAGGTGCTGCGGTCCGGCTGGCTGACGTCCGGTCCGAAGGTCAAGGAGCTCGAAGCCCAGCTGTCCGGACACTGCGGCGGACGTCCGGTGCGGGTGTTCAACTCCGGCACCTGCACGATGGAAATCGCGCTCCGCATCGCGGGCGTCGGCCCCGGCGACGAGGTCGTCACGACGCCGCTCTCGTGGGTGGCGACGAGCAACGTGATCCTCGAGGTCGGCGCGCGCCCGGTGTTCGTCGACATCGATCCGGAGACGCGGAACCTCGATCTTTCCCGGATCGCGGCGGCGATCACCCCGGCGACGCGGGCGATCGTTCCGGTCGATCTGGCCGGGCTGCCGGTCGATCGCGACCAGCTGTACGAGATCGCCGGCCGGCACGGGCTGCGCGTGGTGGAGGATGCGGCGCAGTCGTTTGGCAGCCGGTGGCGCGACCGCCGGATCGGGGCGTTCGGCGACTTCGTCTCGTTCAGCTTTCATCCGAACAAGAACGTCACCACGATCGAGGGCGGGGCGCTGGTGCTGAACAACGAACGCGAGGCGAAGCTCGCGGAGCAGTACCGGCTGCAGGGCGTGGTGCGAAGCGGCTTCGACGGCATGGAGGTCGAGGTGGTGGGCGGGAAGTTCAACCTCACCGACGTGGCGGCGCGCGTCGGGCTGGGGCAGTTGCCGCATCTGGATGAATTCAACGCCAGGCGTCGCGAACTGGCGCGGGCATACTTCGAAGCGTTCGACCGCACGCCGGCGCGGAATCTCGGGCTGGGACTGCCGCCGCGGGATTTCACGCAGACGAACTGGCACATGTTTCAGGTCGTGCTGCCGGAAGGCCAGCAGGCGCTGAAACGCTCCGAGGTGATGGCCCGGATGCACGCCGCCGGCATCGGCACCGGCGTGCACTATCCCGCGATCCACCTGTTCGCGGTGTACCGGCGGCTCGGCTGGAACGCCGGCGATTTTCCGATCGCGGAGCGCATTTGCCGCAACATCCTGACGCTCCCGCTCTTCCCGGCGATGACGGTCGCGGACGTGCAGCGCGTCGTCGATGCGCTGAGCGGGATCCTGGCGTAGGCTGCGAGCTTGCTCGCGCCCGAGCCGCGCCTGCGAGCTCGCTGCCTACGTTTTGGACTCGATGGCCGACCGTGGGCCGCGCCCACCCTGGATCCGCTCGGCCGGCCGCCTCGCTCTCCCGAGTTGCGCCCGCGTCGGGTTCTCACAAATACTGCCGTCGAACCCATGAGCGCCACGCCCCAGCTTTCGATCGTCATCCCGGTTTACAACGAAGAGCTCAACCTGCCTGCGCTGTTCGCCCGGCTCTATCCGGTGCTCGACGGGCTCCACCGGCCGTACGAAGTCCTGTTCACGAACGACGGCAGCGCGGACCGCTCCTTCGAACTGCTGAAGGCGCAGTACGAGGCGCGACCCGACGTCACCCGGGTGATCAATTTCAACGCCAACTACGGCCAGCACATGGCGATCATGGCGGCGTTCGAACGGGTGCGCGGCGAGATCGTCGTCTCGCTCGACGCGGACCTGCAGAACCCGCCGGAGGAGATTCCGAAGCTGCTCGCGGGGATCGACGCCGGGCACGACTACGTCGGCGGCTACCGGCTGAACCGGCAGGATTCGTTTTTCCGCACCTCGGCGTCGAAGCTGATCAATTTCGTGCGCCGGCGGACCACCAACATCGAGATGACCGACCAGGGGTGCATGCTGCGGGCGTATCGCCGGCCGATCATCGAGGCGATCGTCCGCAGCGGCGCGATCAACACCTTCATCCCCGCGCTGGCCTACAGTTTCTCGGGCAATCCGACCGAGGTGGCGGTGAAGCACGCGGAGCGCCATGCGGGCAAGTCCAACTACTCGCTCTACCAGCTTGTCCGGCTGAATTTCGACCTGATCACCGGCTTCTCGCTGGCCCCGCTCCAGTACTTCACGATGTTCTCGGGGCTGAGCGCGTTCGGCAGCCTCGTGCTGGTCGTCGTCCTGCTGGTCCGGCGTTTCGGATTCGACCTCGACCGCGAGACCTTCGGCGTGTTCACCCTGTTCGCGATCCTGTTCTTCCTCCTGAGCGTCGCGATGATCGGCATCGGGCTGATCGGCGAGTACGTCGGCCGGACCTACCAGGTGGTCCGCGCGCGGCAGCGCTATCACGTGCGCGAGGTGCTGGGATCGGGGCAGTGATGCCGACGCTGCACCTGATCCACGGGCTGCCGGGTGCGGGGAAGACGACCTACGCCGTCGGCCTGGCGCGCGAGCGCAAGGCCGTGCGCTTCACGCCCGACGAGTGGATGGTCGCGCTGCATGGCACGAATCCGCCGGAGCGGCTGTTTCGCGACCAGGCCCCCAGAATTTTCGCGCTCATCTGGGTGCACGCCGGCCGCGTGCTCGCGGCGGGAATCGACGTCGTGATCGACGGGGGATTCTGGACGCGAGCATCCCGCGACGAGGCGCGCGCCTGGGCGGCGCAGCGCGGCGTCAACTGCCGGCTGCACGCGCTGTCCTGCGATCTCGACGAAGCCCGCCGGCGGGTGCTCGAGCGCACGGCGGCGATGCCGGCCGACACGCTGGAGATCACCGCGGCGACGTTCGACCTGCTGGCGGCGCAGTTCGAGCCGCTCGGCCCCGACGAGCTGCACGAGGACGTGGCGGCCGGGCCCCGCCGCCTGGCCGAGCTTTGGGATTTGCCACGAGCGCCGGTTGCCGGGCAGCGTGCGGTCGAATGAGCAAGCCCCGTATCCTGTTTTTCGGCTACAGCGAAGTCGGCTACCAGTGCCTCGACCTGCTGCTGGCGCGGGGCGACCACGTCGTCGGGTTGATCACGCACGAGGACAATCCGCACGAGAAGATCTGGTTCAAGACCCCGGCGCTGGCGGCGCGCGAGCACGGCGTGCCCGGGTTCACGCCCGAAAAAGTGAATACGCCGGAGTGGATCGAGCGGATCGCGGAGCTCCGGCCGGACCTGATCCTCTCGGTCTACTACCGGAACATGATCAGCTCGAAGATTCTCGCGCTGCCGCGGCTCGGGGCCTTCAACATGCACGGCTCGCTCCTGCCGAAGTATCGCGGCCGGGCGCCGATCAATTGGGCCGTCCTGCACGGCGAGCCGCGGATCGGGATGACGCTGCACCGGATGGTGAAGAGCGCCGACGCGGGGGCCATCGTGGACCAGGACGGCGTCGACCTCGATCCGCGCGACACGGCCGAGCAGGCGTTCCGGAAAGTGCTTCCGTGCGCCCGGCGCGTGCTCGACCGGCAGATCGACGCGCTGCTCGCCGGCACCGCGAGGGAGACGCCGCAGGACGATGCACAGGCGACGTACTTCGGCGGGCGCGGACCGGAGGACGGGCGCATCATCTGGGCGCAGACGAGCGTGCAGATCTTCAATCTGATCCGGGCGGTGACCGATCCGTACCCGGGCGCGTTCAGCGACGTGCAGGGCCGGCGGCTGATGGTCTGGTGGGCGGAAGCCGATTCGCCGGCGGCACGCGGCCGCCGCGGACGTCCCGGCGAAATTCTTTCCGTCGACCCGCTGATCGTCGCGTCGGCCGACGGTGCGCTCGAGCTGACGCGCACCGAGTGGCGCGGCGGCGACGCCCCGGCGCTGCGCCCCGGCGAGACGATCTGAATCGGTTGGGGAAGAGGCCTCGGGTGGAGCGGCGACGCCCTCGTCGCCGTGTCTTGCCGCGACGAGGGCGTCGCGGCTCCAACGCTGCCATTCGAGCCATTCGCGTGATTCGCGGGTAAACGGTTCGAGGTTCCCGCGGGGGAGCGACTTGTCCCCACGGCGCTGGATCGAGAGGAAAAATGAAACCACCCGAGCATCTCGGCGGCCCGTGATTCTGGCGTGGCTTTTGCGGCTGATCCCGCTACACCCTCTGCCTTCTTCAAAACCATGCCCCTCAAGGTCCTGATTCTCGGCGTCAACGGCTTCATCGGCAGCTCACTCACCCGGGCGATCCTCCGGCACAAGGACTGGGAGGTGTTCGGCATGGACATCGGCAGCCACAAGCTGGAGGACAGCCTCGAGAACCCGCGCTTCAAGTTCGTCGAGGGCGACATCACGATCAACCGCGAATACATCGAGTATCATGTGAAGAAGTGCGACGCGATCATCCCGCTCGTCGCGATCGCCAACCCGATCCAGTACGTGAAGGACCCGCTGCGGGTGTTCGAGTTGGATTTCGAGGCGAATCTCGACGTCGTCCGCAAGTGCGCGAAGTACCGGAAACGGATCATTTTTCCGTCCACCTCGGAGGTCTACGGCATGTCGCCGGACCGTGCGCTGGACGAGGCGACCAGCCCGCTGGTTTACGGGCCGATCGAGCGGCAGCGCTGGATTTACGCCTGCTCCAAGCAGCTCCTCGATCGCGTGATCTACGCCTACGGCGTGCGCGACAACGTCGACTACACGCTCTTCCGTCCGTTCAACTGGATCGGGCCGAAGCTCGACGACGTCTTCGAGCCGAAGGAGGGCAGCTCGCGGCTGTTCACGCAGTTCATCTCGAACGTGATCTTCAAGAAGCCGCTGCAGCTGGTCGACGGCGGCAAACAGACGCGCTCGTTCACCTTCATCGACGATGGCGTCGACGCGCTGCTGCGGATCATCGAGAACAAGGACGGCTGTGCGTCGCGGCAGATCTTCAACCTCGGCAATCCGCGCAACGAAGTCAGCGTCGCCGACCTCGCCCGGCTGATCATCGCCGCCTTCAAGGAGTATCCGGAATATACCGCGCACGCCGCGCGGGCACGAACGGCGGTCGTGCCGTCGGGCCGGTATTTCGGAAAGTACTACCAGGACATCCAGAAGCGCGTGCCGTCGATCGCCAACGCGAAGAAGCGACTCGGGTGGGCACCGAAGGTGAACCTGAAGCGGGCGATCAAGCTCACGCTCGACTATCACCTCGCGCACAAGGACTACCAGCTGGAGTGACGGTGGGCGTGGCGAACGGTTCGCGCGAGGTTCGCGCACGACAGGGACATTCGCGGACGACACGGGGATGTCGTCTCTCCAGCGATCCGACAGTCCCGATGGCGCCGGTACCGGCGAACGTATCTCGCAAGTGCTTCGCCGCCGGTCAGAGTCCGGCGCCACCCAGTCGGGCGTCGCCCGGTGCCGGGTGGAGGGACCGGCTCCGTCCGGTCCGCGCCGACCGGCGACGTCCGCGCTCGACGGGGGTGGCGCGGCAATGTGCTGGTAACTGGTTTCAAAGCCGGTGGTCGGCAGGCTGCGAGCTTGCTCGCACCCGGACCGCGCGAACAAGCTGGCCGTCCGGCGAGGTCCGTCCTCCGCTGCAACAGGTTTTGCAGATACGCAGATACCGCTTCCCAGCATGCTCCCATGCCCATCCGCCTCGCACTGAAGATCGATGTCGACACCGACCGCGGCACGCGGGAGGGCGTGCCCAACCTGGCGGCCGACTGCCGCGAGTTCGGAGTGCCCGCGTGCTTTCTGTTTTCGCTGGGACCGGATCAGACGGGCCGCGCGATCACGCGCGTGTTCCGGCCCGGTTTCTTCCAGAAGGTCAGCCGGACGAGTGTCGTGCAGATCTACGGGATTCGCACGCTGCTGAACGGCACGCTGCTGCCGGCCCCGCACATCGGGCGCCGGAACGAGCAGGTCATGCGCGAGGTGCAGCGCGCGGGTTTCGAAGTCGGCATTCACTGTCACAACCACTATCGCTGGCAGGACTACGTGCACCGGATGACGCTCGAGCAGATCCGGGCCGAGTTTGTCGCCGCCCGGGCGGAGTTCCGGCGCATCTTCGGGGTTGAGGCGCAGACGGCGGGCGCCCCGGGCTGGCAGAGCAACGCCCTCAGCCGCCGCGTGTACGACGAGGCGAACCTGCTGTACGCGAGCGATACGCGCGACGCGGCGCCTTTCTTCCCGCGCATGGGTGGCACGACCTTTCGCACGCTGGAAATCCCCAGCACGCTGCCGACGTTCGACGAGCTGATGGGCCGGCCCGAATATCCCGACGAGGAGATCGTGCCGCATTATCTGACACTGCTGCGGGACGACGCGGTGAACGTCTTCACGATCCACGCCGAGATCGAGGGCATGGGCCGGCGGGCACTGTTCCGGGAGCTGCTGGCGGTTTGTCGCGCCGCCGGCGTGCAGTTCATCCGGCTTGACGATTACGCCCGTGAACTCCTCGCGCGGCGCGAGCAGATCCCCGAACGCGAGCAGACGATGGTGGCGATCGACGGGCGCTCCGGGCTCGTCGCGGGCAGCCGCTGACGCGGCGCCGCCGAGGCGACGCTCGGGTTGACGGATGGAGGGACCGGCTCCGTCCGGTCCGCGAAGGTCGCTCGACGTTCGCGGACGACACGGAGGTCGTCCGTCCAATATCCGGTCGGGCAACCAGCGGACGCGCCGCGCCGTCAGCGCCGCTCGATCCGGAACATCAGCCACACACCGAGTCCGAGCAGCAGGCAGTTCGGCACCCACAGCAACAGGTCGGGCCGGTATTCCGGATGCTGGTCCAGCACCTTCACCAACACGGTCATCAGGTAGTAGGTGAGGGTCAGGCCGACGGCCACGGCAAAGTTCGCCGACGTCTCGCGGCGCGACACGCGGATCCCGAGCGGCACGCCGATCAGCGCCAGCGACAGGACGGCGAGCGAGGTGTTGATCTTGTCCTGATACACGATGTTCAGCTTCAACCGCTCCCGCGCCGCGGCCCTGGCGGCTTTGGGATCCGCGGGAACCGGTGCGGCGGCGAGGCGCGCCCGCTCTTTCTGGAGCGGGCCGTAGGTCAGCCATTCCTGTTTCACGTGCACGCCGTTGGTGCGGCCGAAGAACTGGTCGAGCGAAAGCCGGATCGGCGCCGATTGCTCGAACGAGCCGACGAGCTCCGCCTGCCGGAAGTCCTCCGGATTCTTCTCGTTCCGGGTCTCGGCCGTGACGTGCGTGAGCGTGAGCACGAAGGAGTTTTCCGCCGCGTCGTAGTCAATGCGGCCCGATTGGGCCCGCACGAATCGCGTCACCCGCCCCGAGCTGTCGAGTTCCCAGTACCAGATGTCCCGCAACACCGTGCCCTGCTTGTCGCCCACATACACCACCCGATCCCGAAAATTCCGGATGAACGTCTTCGGCACGATGAAGTTCAACGGATGCGTCCGCAGGGCATCAGCCAGCATCTCGTGATACTCGACGCGGGTCCGCGGCATCGAGTCGAAGTTGAAGTAGAGTCCCAGCGCGACTCCCAAAATCGCCAGCAGCACGACCGGCCGGCTGAGACGGACAATGCTGATCCCGGCGGCCCGCGCGGCCGTCACCTCGCTGTCGGCCGACAGCCGCCCAAGGGTCAGGAGCACACCCGTCAGCATGCCCATCGGCAGCGCGTACGTGATCGCGAGCGGAATCAGCAGGACGATCAGCTTGAAAGAAGTCAGCACCGGCAGCTGTCCGGCCAGCACGAGCGAGAGCAGGTCGCGCGCGACGTTCGGCACGATCACGATGAAGGAGAACAGCGTGACGGCTGCCGCACATGCGAACAGGACGCTTCTGAAGATGTACCGATCGAGCAGATTCACGCGGGTTACGGCGATTAGTCGCACACGACTCGGGCCGTGCCAAGCGGGTTCCGGTGGGGCCGGGATCCCGCCGGCTGCGCCATTCAGATGCCGAGTGAAAATTGGCCGTCGTCCGGTCGGGATCTCTTCGGCCGTTGCTCCGGCGGCGCTGCCACCGGCACGGGCTCGATGCAGTCCGGAGCGGCGTAACGCACGTTGCTCATTCGGGGGCTCACGGGCGTGACGGACAGCCCCGCCGCGGGCAGTGGCCCAAGCAGCGCGACCAGACGCTGCGGATCGTCGCCGGCGGCCAGCCACTCTTCGCATGCGTCGAGCTTCAGGATCACCGGCATCCGGTCGTGGACCGGCCGAACGGTCTCATTCGCGGCCGTCGTGACGATGGCGCACGCACCCATCGTCGCGGACTCCGGCGTCGGGGAAGGCTGCCAGAGCCCGGCGAAGCCGAATGGCTGGCCATCGGGCAGCCGATAGAAGAACGGCCGCCGCGCCGTGCCGGCTTTCTGCCATTCGTAGAATCCGCTTGCCGGAATGATGCAGCGGCGCGAGCGCAGCGCATCGCGGTAGAGCGCCCGTTTTTCGACGGACTCGGCGCGGATGTTCAGCAGCTTTTCGGCCGGACTTCGCGCCCACGGTGGCGTCCATCCCCAGTGCAGGCCCGTGGCCTCGCGCACCGCCGTGGCCGGAGCGGTGCGCACCGCCGGGATCAGCACGCCCGGGCCGATGTTGTAGCGCGACGGGAACGCAGCCGGCGGAGCGATGCCGAGCCGCTGCAGCACGGCGCGGTAGTGCTCTTCCAGCAGGGCGTAGCGGGTGCACATGGCGGGCGGGTTGCGGTCGGCTTCTCCTACGGGGCGGACGCGGCATCAAGCAGTCCCGGCAGCTGGCCAATCGAGTCGACCTGGAAAAACCGGCCGGGCGCAACCGGCACCGCCTCGGAGCGTTCGAGCGGCCAGAGCAGGTGGTAGGGCACGTGGACCGCGGAACCGCCGATGGCGAGCACGGGCACCACGTCCGATTTGAGCGAGTTGCCGACCATCATGAATCCGGCGGCACCGACGTACCGGCGCCGAAGCAGCGCCGCGTAGGTCGCCTCGTTCTTTTCCGACAAGATCTCGACGTGGCCGAAATACGAGGCGAGGCCCGATTTCGCGAGTTTCCGTTCCTGGTCGCGAAGATCGCCTTTTGTGACGAGCCAAAGCTCGTGCGAACCGGACAGGGCCGCGACGGTTTCGCGTGCTCCGTCGAGCAGTTCGACCGGGTGCGCCAGCATCTCCCGGCCGAGTTCGATCACCGTGCGGATCTCCTCGGCGCTGATCCGGCCCTGCGTCAGCTCGATCGCCGTTTCAATCGAGGAAAGCGTGAAACCCTTGATCCCGTAGCCGTACAACTCGAGGTTCCGTCGCTCGGTGGCGAGCAGCGTCCGGTCCACGGTGGCGGCGTCGTGATAGCCGGCCAGCAGGGCGCGGTAGCGCTCGTGCACACGCTCGAAGATCGTCTCGTTGTGCCAGAGGGTGTCGTCGGCATCGAAACCGATCACACGAATGGGTGACATGGTGCGATGGAAGCGGGGCGCCGCTCGCAGGCAAGCCGCGGAGCGCCGGCCGTGCAGCAGCGTCCCAGCTGGCGGCCGCCGGCCCCAGCCACGGCTACAACAACTGCAACTGCGTGCCGCCCGGGCGCCGAAAGTGGTCGGTCGAGAGCTGGAACGATTCCTGGCCCAGGCGTTCAGCCCGTACGTGAAACCGACGTCAGGGCTGTCGTTGCCCGTGAGCAGAGATTCGGTCGCGTCGAGGTAGAACCGGGTTTGGGAACTGGGCCGGTCCTCCGGCGGGAAGTCCGGATCGGGCTCGACGTGCAGACGCTCGAGACGGTTGAGCGGATTGATGCTCGCGCCGCGCCCGCGTCGGGCGACCGGCGGCGCGGTCGCGGGTCCGGGTCCCGGATCGGAGGCATCGCATGGGGCGACGAAGGCCATGAGGCAAAGGCGTTTTGGTTTCGGTTCCGGCCCTGACATCCGGCGCGGCGTTTCAGTTTCGGCGCCGCGGCGGCGGGTCTTGTGCGGTGGCGGGGAACCCGTGGACGGATGTGTTCAACTGAACACAGGTGCGGCCAACGTCAAACCGCCGGCGATGGAATCGCTACCGGTGGCGCCGGTCTGCGACCGGCGAACGTATCTCCCAAGTGCCTCGCCGCCGGTCGGAGACCGGCGCCACCCGGTCGCCGACTGTCCGGACCAAACACCAACCGCCTGCCGGCAGGCTCCGACAAGAATGTGCGGCGGTGACCGGCGAAAGGATCCGGCGGGCGGGATCCGATCCGACCTTGCGCTGGCACCTTGGTCGCTTCTGCATGTCGCACTCCGCCCCGATGAAGCTCGTTTGTGTTTCCCGATGGTTGTTCCTGTCCGCGCTGGCGCTGGCCGGTGCCCGCGCCGCGAACGCTGGACCCGAAGCCGCCGCGCCGGCGGAGCCGAGCGAGTCGATGACCGACCGCGCGCTGCGCCAGCTCGTCGAGCGGCAGGACGAGCTGATGAAGGCGGCGGCGAAGACCCCGAACCTCGACCAGGGCAACTTCCAGACGCAGATGGAGCAGGTCTGCAGCGGCTACGAGGAGCTGCTGCGGGCGAATCCGAAATTCGCCGAGGGCTATGCGGGGTACGGCTACCTGCTCGGCAAGCTCGGCCAGCGCAAGCAGTCGATCGCGATGCTGCTCAAGGCGAACCAGCTCGATCCCGACCAGCCGCTGGTGAAAAACCAGATCGGCAACTATCTCGCGGAGGAGGGCCGGCCGCTCGATGCGGTTTCGTATTACATCTCGGCGATCAAGCTCGCCCCGAAGGAGCCGCTTTACCACTACCAGCTCGGGACGCTGCTCTACGAGGCGCGGGACGATTTCCTGAAGGCGGGGGAATGGAAGCGGGAGGCGATCGACCACGCGATTCACGAGGCGTTTCGGCAGGCGGCCGAGCTGGCGCCGGACCGGTTCGAGTTCACCTACCGGTATGCGGAATCCTTTTACGACATGGATCCGCCGGACTGGGACGGCGCGTTGAAGGCTTGGGCGGCGCTCGAGGAAAAGGCGCCGACGGCGATCGAGCGCGAGACGATGCGGCTGCACGCCGCCAACGTGCTGATCAAGCAGGGCAAGCTGGACCATGCGCGCGCCGTGCTCGACACCGTGACGGTGCCCGAACTGCAAAAGCAGAAGGCAAAGCTCGTCGCGGAGCTCAAGCCGCAGCCGGCCAGTTGACGCCGCGCCGGCGAGCCCGGGCGCGGACCTGCCCGCGGCCGCAGCATCGTTTCTCGTTGCGGGCAGGCCGACGGCGGCCCTCCATCTGAGGCAAAGCTGAACCGAACCGGCATGCTGCGGGACGGGCCAGCCGCCTTCGTAATGCCTCTTCTCGACCAACTCGAACGCCGCCTCGGCCGCTTCGCGCCGGCGCACGTGACGCTTTATCTGATCATCGGGCAGGTGTTCGTGACGCTCTCCGCGATGCTTGGACTGCTGGACGCGAGCCGGCTGATGCTGGTGCCGTATCTCGCCACACACGGCGAGCCGTGGCGCATCGTGAGCTTCGTGCTGCTGCCGCCGCCGGTCAGCGGCACGATCGGGCTGGTGCTGCTGCCGTTCGCCTGGTGGATCTTCTACCTGATGGGCAGCGCGCTGGAGAATTACTGGGGCGTGTTTCGGTACGACCTGTTCCTGCTGGTCGGGCTGCTGCTGACGGTCGGCGCCGCGTTCGTGAATCCGACCAGCCTCGCGACGAACTACTATTTCCTGCTCGGCATCAGTCTCGCGTTCGCGTGGCTGAATCCGGACTTCGAGCTCCAGCTGTTCTTCATTCTTCCGGTGAAGATCAAGTGGCTGGCGGCGCTGACGCTGCTGGGCTATGCCTATTCGCTGGTCACTGGTCCGTCCTCCACCCGCTGGCTCATTCTGGCCTCGATCGCGAACCTCGGGCTGTTTTTCGGGCGCGAGCTGAGTGGCTCGGTCCGGTATCGGCGGCGGACGATCGCCGACGGCTTGCGCCGGCGGGTCGACGAACGTCGTGGACCCGAGCCCCGGCACCGCTGCCACATCTGCGGCAAGACGGATCTCACGAATCCCGAGATGGATTTCCGGTACTGCTCGAAGTGCGCGAACGACGAATGCTACTGCCCGGAGCACATCTTCAACCACGAGCACGTGCTGGCGGCGAAAGAGCCGACGGAGCCGTGAAGGCATCGCGGACGGAAGTCGGCCGCCTGCCGCCCGTGCTCGAGCCGATCGATGGACAGCGGTTCGAGGGCCGGAGCATCAGCATGGCCGCCCGACCGGGGACCGGCTCCGCGCCAGCACGTGTCTGGCTCTGCGAGGTGCGATGAAAAACTCCGATCCGTTCGCGCACGCCGGCGCGTTGGTGACGGTCGGTGACTGGCTCCAGTTCGCGGTGGGAGTCTACGGTCGCGAGCGGCTCGCGCTTGGACAGGTCGCAACGAACGCGCACGACGAGGCGCTCTACCTTCTGCTGCGCACGCTCCAGCTGCCGCTGGAAAGCGATGCGCGCGTGCTGGGCCGGCCGCTGAATGCGAGCGAACGCGCCGCCGTCGAAGCGGTGTTCCGCCGCCGCGTGATCGAGCGCGTGCCGGCTGCATACCTCACCCGCGAGGCCTGGCTGGGACCCTTCCGCTTTTACGTCGACGAACGGGTGATCATTCCGCGCAGCTACTTCCTCGAGCTGATCCCGGACGGGCTCCGCGACTGGCTGCCAGACCGTGGCGCGCGGGTCCGGCGCGTCGTCGACGTCTGCACGGGCTGCGGCTGTCTCGCCATCCTGCTGGCGAAGGAATTTCCGGAGGCGCAGATCGACGCGATCGATCTGTCGGCGGATGCGCTCGACGTGGCGCGGATCAACGTCCGGGCGCACCGGCTTTCGCGGCGCGTGCGGCTGCGGGCAAGCGACGTGTTCGATGCCGTGCCGCCTGCCGGCTACGATGTGATCGTGAGCAACCCGCCGTACGAGCCGAGCCGCCACGTGGACCGGCAGGCGCCCGAATTCGCGGCCGAACCACGGTTGGCCCACGATGGCGGAACCGATGGGCTGGTGGTCATCCGCAAGCTGCTGCAGCAGGCAGCCACGCGTCTCGCGCCGGATGGCGTGGTCGTGATCGAGGTGGGTGGATTGCGGCGGGCGATCGAACGCGAGTTCGGCGCCCTCGAGCCACACTGGCTGCCGACCGAGGACGGCACCGACTGCGTCGTCCTTTTTCAGGCCGCGCAGTTGACGGGCGGCGCGGTCAGGGCTGCCGAACGGGCAACCGGGCGGCGGTCCAGTCCCTGAACCCGCCGGCGTTGGCGACCGTCCGGCCGGCGGCCGCGAGCTTCACGCCGACGACGCCTGCTCGATGACCGGTGCGGCAGTACAAGATCAGCTCCTTGCCGGCGCTCTGCTCGAGGAACGGCTTCCAGAGTTTCTGTCCGTGGTCGAAGTCGCTCATCGGCAGCAGCACCGCCGGGGCGGCGACTCCCGTCTGGGCCCACTCCGCCGGTTCGCGCACGTCGACCAGGACGGCCTGGCCGTCGGCGACGCGCCGCGCCGCTTCGGCGGGCGCAATCCTCGCCACGCCGGCCGCGCTCGCGAGTCCGGCGGTCATCAGGAACAAGGGGAGAAGACGGCGGAGAAGTTTCATGAGTTCGAGCAGGCGGAAGATGGTTGATTCGGCAACATGCCCGGGCGCGGCGCGCTAACCGGTCCTCCGTTGGGCCAGGACCTGCACGACGGCGCCCCTCCCGGTGTGACCGCCGCCCTCGCGAACCTCGCGCTCCAGTTCCCGGCCAATCACGAAATCGAGGCCGGACAGCTCCTCCCGCAGTGCGGCGAGAGTCATCAGCAGCTCCGGGTGATCCACCGGACCGCCCGTCCGGAACCGGACCTGGTCGGGGGTGTACGCCTCGAGCAGGTACACCCCGCCGGGAGCAAGCCCGGCGGCCACGCGCCGATGGACGGCTCGACGCAGGTCGGGCGGAAGGTGCACGAAGATCGAAACGATCCCGGCCCAGGCTGCGGGCGCGATGACGAAATCCGAGAGATCCGCCACCACGGTGCTCAGCTCGACCTGGCGTTCCCGCGCGAGTCGCGCCGCCTTGGCCAGGCCGACCGTCGACTGGTCCATCGCGGTCACCGCATGACCGCGCCCCGCCAGGTACACGGAGTTCCGGCCCTCGCCTTCGCCGAGACAGAGCACGGGTCCGGCGGGGACATGGGCCGCTGCCTCGACGACGAACGCGTTCGGCTTCGTGCCGTAATGAAACGATTCACCCGCGAATCGCCGGTTCCAGAGCGCGGGGTTCATGGGCGGATGGACAGTGGCGGATTTCGGCGCGCGGACGATTCGAGCGCGACGGATGAGGTCACTGCGCCGTTTCCTCCATGATCTGAACCAGTGCGTCCTCCACCTGTCGTGCGACCGCCTCCGCCCCCGCGGCCTGGAACAGCGAGAGGAGGGCGGTCGGTTTGATGGTCGCGAGGACGGTGCGCCCGCCCTCTTCGTAGACGGCAATCCGGCAGGGAAGCGCGGTCGAGATCTCGATCGCTCGCGTCAGCACCTCCTGCGCCTGCTGCGGGTTGCAGACCTCGAACACGCGGCACTCGCGTGGAAACGTCACGCCCTTGCTCTCCATCTTTTGCTTGAGGTCGTGCGTTCCGAGCACGCCGAATTTATGGCGCTGGGCGACCTCGGGCAGCTTCTGGCAAATGGCCGCGAGCGGCTGCGAGCTCGATCGGCGGATGAGAATTTCGTTGGTCATGGTGGGGTAAAGCTGCCGTGTTTGCGGTTTCGCGCCAGTCGGTGCGCGAACTTCCGCCGCCGCTGGTCCATGGTTGGATCGCACCGGCGGTCAGGGCAGAGAGAGGCTGATTCGCTGCTCGAGCGACTGAAGCTCTGGACAGAGATGGCGTATCCGCCGATACCGCCGAACGGCCTCGTCCATGAGCTCGGCGCGTCCTTCGGCCGGTTTCTCGAAGACGCCGCGAGCTCTGGCGAACGGCTCGAAGAATTCTTCCTTCGGATCGCAGTGGTCGCGGATCTCATGCCAATTCGGGTGCTCGAACCCGGCCAGCAGCCATACCTCCAATTCCTCCCATGCTTCGCAGGCGATGAATCCGCACTGAGGCCCGAGCTCGCCGCAGCCGATGACGCGTTTCTCCAAGTTCCGCAGCGCCGTGGCACGGTCGCCGCCACGTGGCCGCCCCGGCGCCCGGCAATCGCGGTCAACGAGGAGAATGAACAGGTCAACCATCCCGCTTCTTGCCGCCAGGATCGGAAGCAATTTGTCCATATCCGTGACCTGCTCGACGCTCCGCAGGCGTTCGGACAATGCACCGACGCGCGCCGGCCGCTGGATATGCTGAAAGAGCGCCCGAATCAGCGGGACTGCGATATGCTGGTCCTTCGGAGTGTCTTCGAGAACGATTTGGACGTTCACGGCTTGGCGTCAGGGGTGTCTTCCGCGACGAAACTGATGGGCGACGGATTCGCCTCGGCGAAGAAAACCGCATCCTCGAACCAGCCGGATTCGAACAGCCGCGACGCTTCGGCCTTGTTCAGCGCCGCTTCCAGTCCGGGCAGATCACGAAAAGCCTTGAGGCGCGTGTCCGCTGCCTCCGGCAGCCGGTAGGCGAGGTAGGCGTTGTCGCGATGTTCGCGGCCCAGGCAGCCCAACAAACCGGGCGAGTGGGTCGTCAACAGTACCTGCGGCTTTCCGCTGACGGTTTCTTTCTGCAACAGCTCACTTACGAGCTGAACCCGTACCGGATGAAGTCCGGTTTCGATTTCCTCGAAGCAAAGCAGTGACGGGGCTTCGGGCGAAAGCACGGACGCAAGGATGCCGAGGAACCGTAGCGTGCCGTCGGATGCGCTTGAGAGGGGTGTCCTGCGGCCATCTGCTTCCTCCAGCGTCGCCATCGTCTTTCCGTCCGGGTACTCCTCGAAACGGATCTGCGACACATCCATTGGCGTGAGCACCTTGATCCAACCGGCGAGGACGGCCTCTTTCTTCACGTCTTCGACCAGATAGCGCAGAACGGAACTCAGGTTGTCTCCGGACTCGCTGATGGTCTTCTCGCCAGGCACGGAGGGTTGCCGCATGGCGGCAGGTGAGAAATCGATGAATCGGATGCCGGAAAGCCGATTTCTCAGCTTCGTGATTTCCCGCACCAGCGTGGCCGCACGCCAGTCGGTGCGGACGGATGTCGCCTCGGAGACCTGCGAAAGCATCGGCTGGTGGGCGGGGAATGTCGCCACCTGTCCCTTCCGAAAATCACCGCCGCCGACGAGCTTGACGTCGAGCACCTTTGCCTCCTGCCCGGCCGGCCGAGTTTCAAAAAGCATCAAATCCTCCCCCGGCAACCATAGGCGTTCCTCGCTCACCAACGGCCCCTTCGCGGTGACGGATACGGCAATGTGGTACTGCATCTCTGCGACTTCGAGGTGCAGGCGGAAACTGCGCTGCTCGTGCCTGACCGTACCGGGCGCGCCGCCGCGAATGCCGGGCCAGCCGACGCTGCTCTTGCCGCCAAAGATTTCGGGGAGGGTCATCCCACGGCCGACCGCATGCAGGAATTTCAGCGCATCGCGCACGTTGCTTTTGCCCGTCGCGTTGGCGCCAATGATCGTGGTGATTGGACCGAAACGCAGGTTAGCCTCCGGGAAGCTCTTGAAATCGGTCAGGCGGAGCTCGGTGAACATGGCCCAACTGTAGCAGGATTCAGAAGGAGGGGAAGGCTGTCCGAGTGCACCTCAACGGTTCTCTGCGCGAAAGCCGGATGACCATTTCGTCGAGCTGTCGATTCGCCGTTCGTCCTGCGGAACGGACGACGGCCGGGTCATCGAATCCAGCCGACGTGCAGCGCCGCGAGGGTGGCGGAGGCGATGATGATCCAGAGCAGCAGCCCGTGGACGAACGGTCGCGCGCCCACGGAGTGCAGGGCGCCGCGATCCAGGCCGGCCCCGATGAAGAAAAGCGTCAGGGTGAGCAGCGAGCGCGAGACGATGGTGACGCCATGCGCCCACGGGCGCACGGCCGGCAGGAGCGTGAACAGCGCCGAGAGCGCAATGAATCCGGCAATGAACCACGGGATCCGTATCGTCCGCCGCCGGCCGGTGGCACCCGTTTTTCCGCGCGCGAACCAGGCACCGAGGACCAGCGCGACGGGCACGATCCAGAGCGCCCGCGCCAGTTTGACCGTGGTCGCGGTGGCGAGCGCCTCGGCGCCGTGCGTCATCGCCGCGCCGGTGACCGAACTCGTGTCGTGGATCGCGAGCGCGCACCAGAGACCGAACGCATGCTGGTCGAGTCCGGCCCAGGTGCCGATCGCCGGAAAAACGAGCAGGGCGACCCCGTTCAGCAGGAAGACGGTCGCCATCGACGCGGAGGTTTCCGCGACCGTCGCCTCGATCGCGGGCGCCACGGCGGCGATGGCGCTGCCGCCGCAGATGCCCGTGCCGGCGCTCACGAGCATCGCGAGTCGCGGGGCGACCCCGATCCGCTGCGCCAGGACCGCGCCGAGCGCAAAGGTCGTGAGCAGTCCGATCAGCGTGTAGCCGAGACCGTGTGCGCCCACCCGGGCGACGATCGCGAGGTCCACGCCCGCCCCGAGGCCGATGACCGCCAGCTGGAGCAGCCATTTCGACGCGCGGGTCGTGAGCCCGGCGCACGGATTGCCCAGCGAGAGCGCCAGCACCGTGCCGGCAACCAGGGCAGCCCACGGGGGCGTCACCGGGAGCAGCGCCGCCGCGGCGCCTACCGCGAGCAGCAGGCGCGCAGGCAAATTTCTCGGGCGGTCGGAATCGCCGCGGCAAAGGGAGTCGAAGTCGAAGCTCATGAAATCAATAGCTCATCTTGTGCAGCCGCACCTTGCCGCGGAAGATCCAGTAGATGCTGGTGCTGTAGGCGAGCACCACGGGAATGCCGATCAGGGCGATGACGAGCATGTTCCCGAGCGTTCGCGGCGACGAGGCGGCGTTGAAGGCCGTCAGGCTCTGCTCCGGGTGCGGCTGACTGAAGACGAAATACGGATAATTCCCGACGCCGAAGATCGCCATCAATCCCGCCATCGCGGCGCACGACGAAAGGAACGCCAGAAAATCGCGGCCGGCGTTCACTTCGCGCGGAATATTCGCGATCGCGAGCACCACCAGGACCGCCAGCGCGAAGAACCACGGCTCGCGGCGGAATGCCTCGGTCACGTGCGGCACGTACAGCAGCGTGGCGAGCGTCAGGATGACGTAGGAGAGAATGAACGCGATGATCAGCGGGCCGATCCAGCGGCGAAGCCGGGCGTGCAGTTCGCCCTCGGTCTTGAGCGCGAGATAGATCGACCCGTGCATCGCGAAGAGTGCGAGCGTCGTGACTCCCATCCAGAGCGCGTAGGGATGCAGCAGGTCCCGCAGCGATCCGGCGAACTCGCCCTGCGCATCGATCGGCACGCCCCAGGCGATGTTGCCCATCGCGACGCCGAGCAGCAGGGTCGAGGCCACGCTGCCGGCGGCGAAGCCCGCGTCCCAGAAGCGGCGCCAGCGCGGCGAGGCGTGCTTGCTGCGAAACTCGATCGCCACCGCCCGGAAGATGAGCGCGCACAGCAGCGCCATGAACGCGAGATAGAACCCCGAAAACACCGTCGCGTAGACGCTCGGGAACGCGGCGAACAGCGCGCCTCCGCCGGTCACCAGCCAGACCTCGTTGCCGTCCCACACCGGACCGATCGCATTGAGGAACACGCGCCGATCCTCGTCGGTGCGGGCCACGAACAGATGCAGCACGCCGACGCCGAGATCGAACCCGTCGAGCATGACGTAGCCGGTGAAGAGCACGCCCACGAGGGCGAACCAGATCGTGTTGAGGTCGAGTCCGGAGAAGATCATGCGGCGCCTCCGTTCCCCGGCCCGAGCTGGCGGGCGATGTTGGCGTACGGTTCGACCAGGTCCCCGTCGTCCGGACCATGCCGGATCTTGTCGTTGAGCAGGAAGACGAAGACCGCGAAGAGCAGCGCGTAGACGACCGTGAACATGATGAGGGAGGCGACGATCTGGTTGGCCGCCACCACGCGCGAGAGTGCGTCGGAGGTGCGCAGGAGGTGGTAGACGATCCACGGCTGGCGGCCGACCTCGGCGCTCCACCAGCCGGCCTGGTTCGCGATCTGCGGACCGAGCACGGAGGCGACGAGGCACACCAGCAGAACGCGGGAGTGCTCGAGCCGGCCGCGCCACAGGGCCCACGTCGTCCACAGCGCCAGGCCGATCAAGCCCACGCCGACCGCGACCATCAGATGGAACGCCTGAAACGTGAAGTTCACCGGCGGCCGGTCCGCGACGGGAATCGTCCGAAGCCCGGTCACCGGCGCCGCCGCCTCACCGTGCGCCAGCCAGCTCAACAGGCCGGGGACGGCGAGACCGTGCGTCTGCTCGGTCCGGGCGTCGACCCAGCCGGCGAGGTGCAGCGGCGCCGCCGGCGTGGTTTCCCACAGCCCCTCGAACGCCGCCAGCTTCGCCGGCTGGTTGACCGCCACGCCCTGCGCGCTGCGGTGTCCCGTCGCCAGCGACAGCAGGGCGGCGCCCACCGCCACCGGCAGTCCGATCCTGACCGAGGCGAGGGCAAAGTCGCGGTGCCGCTTCCGGAGCAGGTAAAACGCGCCGACGCTGATCATCAGCCAGGCCCCCGCCTGCCAGGCGGCCACGAGCGTGTGGCTCAGCCGGTCCATCGCCGAGGGGTTGAACACCATCGCCCCGAAGTCGGTGATCTCGGCGCGGGCGGCCAGGCCGCGGCCGACGATATGGTATCCGGCGGGCGTCTGCATCCAGGAATTGGCGACGACGATCCAGATCGCGCTGAAATGCGCCCCGAACGCCACCATCATCGTGGCGAAGAAGTGCAGCTTCGGCCCGACCCGGTCCCAGCCGAAGAGGAGGATGGCCAGGAAGCCTGACTCGAGGAAGAAGGCGAAGATGCCCTCGGCCGCGAGCGCGCTGCCGAACACGTCGCCGACATAACGCGAGTACGTCGCCCAGTTCGTGCCGAACTCGAACTCCATCACGATGCCGGTCGCGACGCCGATCGCGAAGGTCAGCGCGAACACGCGGGTCCAGAATCGCGCCAGCTGGTGATAGACCGGCCGGCGGGTCTTGAGCCAGAGCCCCTCGACGATCACCAGCAGCAGCCCCAGCCCGATGCTCAGGGGCGGATACAGGTAGTGAAACGAAATCGTGAAGGCGAACTGCAGCCGCGCCAGAAGCTCGGTCGACATGGTTGGAGCTAAGGAAGTTGCAGCGGCAGGGCGACGATGGATGGCGCTTTGAATGCGCGATAATACCGGCGATCAGCGAGGCTGCTGGCGCGGGGCACGGGGGACGGCCGCGGCCGGCGCACGACGGTTCGGCGGCGTTCTCAGTGGCGCGGCGACACGACCGGCCAGCCGGCGTTCGCCCAGTCGGCCAGGCTGCCCGCGTTGATCGCGCGAAAACCCTCGGCCTCGAGCAGGTGCGTGGCGGAGGCCGAGCGCATGCCTGACGCGCAATACAGCAGGATCTCGCGCTGACCCGCCTGCGCGAGGAAGGGGCGCCACTGCTGGCGCGAACCCCGCAGGTCGCTGAACGACAGCAGGGCGGCGGACTGCGCCACGCCGCGCCGCCACTCGGCCGGCTCGCGAACGTCGACCAGCAGCACCTCGCCGGTGCGGACGCGGGCCAGATACTCGGAAGGTTCGGCGCGGGGCGCCGGTTTGAACAGGGCGGATAGCATGGTGAGAAGGCTCATACGAGGAATGGAAGGCGGGAAGGGTGGTTTCAGATGGTCAAGGTGCGATTCGACGATCACCGACTCCGGGCCGGTTGGACCTGAAACCGAAAGGCGAGTGTGGCGCCGGTCTTCGCAGGCCGTGGCGGCCGCGGCCCGTGGCGCTGCTCCCGGATCCGTGCTCCCGGTGCGGGTGGCGATCCGGGCGCGGGCCGGCCGGCCGGGCGGAGCGATCACGCCTTCACCTCACAGGGCCCGGTGCCGGGGGCGACGGTCTGCGGATGCGATCGTGCGTGGGTCATGAAATAGATCAGCGGCACGGCCAGCGGACTGATCACGAGCGAGGCGATCGCGCCGAACAGCAGCGAAATCGCCAGCCCCTGGAAGATGGGATCCGCGAGGATGACGAGACCTCCGACCACCACGGCCAGCGCCGTCAGCATCATTGGCCGGAACCGGACGGCGCCGGACTCCAGGCAGGCGTCGCGCAAGGACCGGCCGGCGCCGAGCCGGAGCTCGATGAAGTCGACGAGGATGATCGAATTGCGGATGACGATGCCCGCGCCGGCCATGAAGCCGATCATGGAGGTGGCGGTGAAGAACGCGCCGAGCGCCGCGTGCGCCGGCAGGATGCCGACGAGCGAGAAAGGAATCACGGTCATCACGATCAGCGGCGTGGCGTAATTTTTGAACCAGCCGACCATCAGCATGTAGATCAGGATGAGCACGGCGCCGAACGCCAGGCCGAGATCGCGGAAGACCTCGATCGTCACCTGCCACTCGCCATCCCATTTCATCGCGGGTTCGCGGTCGCTCAGCGGCATGGTGGCGTTGTAGATCTTGACTGGCGCCGGCCCGCCGCTCGCCGCCCCGCCGAAGTCCCGACCGTCGAGTCGCGCGAGGTCATGGTTCATCTTCAGGATCGCGTAGACGGGGCTCTCGATCGCACCGGCGACGTCGCCGGTCACGTAGACGACGTTTTGCAGGTTCTTGTGGTAGATGTACGGCTCGCTCACCGTCTGCTCCACCGTCACGAGCTCGCGGAGCGGCACCAGCGGCGCCTGCGGATTCATCTCCGACCGCACCGACAGCGCGAGCAGGTCGTCGGGCCGGGCGCGGAGGGCGCGCGGCAGTTCCAGGACCACGTCGACGTCCTCGCGCTCGGCGGGGGCGTGCAGCAGCGTGACGGGGTAGCCCTGCGCGGCCATCTGCACGGTGCGCGTGATCGCGCCTTCCGTGATGCCGAGCAGCGCGGCCTTGGCCTTGTCGACCCGCAGGATCGTCTTCGGCTGCGGCGCCTCGACGTACCAGTCGACGTCGACCACGCCGTCGGTCCGGCGGAAGATGTCGCGCACCGTGGTGGCGAGCTTCAGGCGAGCGGCTTCCGTCGGGGCGTAGATTTCCGCCACCAGGGTTTGGAGCACCGGCGGGCCCGGCGGCACCTCGGCGACGGCAACCGCCGCCCCGTAACGCGCGGCGATGGCGGCCAGCCGGGGGCGGACGCGCTTCGCGATGTCGTGGCTCTGGGCGGAGCGCTCGTCCTTCGGGACCAGGTTCACCTGCAGGTCGGCGACGTCGCTGCCGGCGCGCATGAAGTAATGGCGCACCAGCCCGTTGAAGTTGAACGGCGAGGCCGTGCCGGCGTAGACCTCGTAGTCGTGCACCTCGGGCTCCGTGCGGATCGCGGCGGCCATCTCGCGGGCAACGCGCGCGGTCTGCTCGAGCGTGCTTCCCTTCGGCATGTTCAGGATCACCTGGAACTCCGACTTGTTGTCGAAGGGCAGCATCTTCACCTTGACGGCACCAAAGGCGACCAGCGCCATGGAGCCGGCGGTGAGCACGGCGACGATCCCGAGAAAACCCCAGCGCCATGAGCGATGGTCGAGCAACGGCCGCATCGCGCGCTGGTACAGCCGCGTGAACCAGGTGTCCGGGATCGCCGCTTCCTCGGCCGCCTCCTCCTCGTCGTTGAGCGGCGCGTCGACGAACGCGGCCGCCTCCTGGGCCCGCGAGTGGGCGGGCCTGGGTCCGCCCGCCGGGATGGCGGGCCCGGCGCCGGGGGCGGGGCGGCTGGCGCCGGCAGGACCGGCACCTTTCGCGTGGTGGGCGCGCAGGATCCGCAGCGCCGCCCAGGGCGTGATCGAGAATGCGACCAGCAGGGAAAACAGCATGGCGGCGCTCGAGCCGATCGGGATGGGCCGCATGTACGGGCCCATCATGCCGCTGACGAAAGCCATCGGCAGGACGGCCGCGATCACCGCCCACGTCGCCAGGATCGTCGGGTTGCCGACCTCGTCGACCGCCTCGACGGCGATCTGGAGCAGCCGCTTGCGCCGGCAGCTTGGCAGGCCCATGTGGCGGACGATGTTCTCCACGACGACGATCGCGTCGTCGACCAGGATGCCGATCGAGAAGATCAGCGCGAACAGCGTGATCCGGTTGAGCGTGTAACCGTAAAGATAGAACACCAGGAGCGTGAGCCCGAGCGTCACCGGGATGGCCAGCAGCACGATCAGCGACTCGCGCCAGCCGAGGAAAAGGAGAATGAGCACGGCGACGCCGAAAACCGCGAGCCCCATGTGCAGCAGCAGCTCGTTCGACTTTTCGGCGGCGGTCGCCCCGTAGTTCCGGGTCACGGTGATGCCGACGTCGGCGGGAATCAGCGTTCCCTTCATGCGGTCGACCTTCGCGAGCACCTCCGAAACGACGTCGATGGCGTTTGCGCCCGGCCGCTTCGCGAGACTCAGCGTGACGGCCGCCTCCTCGGTCGCGGCGTTGTCCTCTGGGGACGCGACGCCCGGGTCGCGTTCCTTCCGCGACGAGGGCGTCGCGGCTCCAGGCGCTGGCTCCTGCCCCGCCCCGGCGGCACCCACGCCGTAGAGGACGTAGTTGGAGGGCTCCTCGGTCCCGTCGACGATCGTCGCGACATCGCGCAGATACACGGGCCGGCCCTGGAACACGCCGACGACCACCGCGCCGACGTCCTGCGCGTTGCGGAAGAAAGTCCCGGTTTGCAGCAGCGTCTCGAGGTTCGCCGAGTTCATCGCGCCGGTGTGGGCCTGGGCGTTGGCCTGCTGGAGCATGGGCACGAGACCGGCCGGGCTGAGATGGCGGGACGCCAGCCGCTGCGGATCGAGCTGGACCCGGATCTGGCGGCGATCGCCGCCGATGAGGTTCGTCTCGGCGACCTGCGGGAGCGACTTCACCGCGTCGTCGACCTGGGCGGCGATCCGCCGGAGCATGGCATGATCGTAGCGGGCGCTGTGAAACGTGAGCGCGAGCACCGGCACGTCGTCGATCGAGCGCGGCTTCACGATCGGCGGCGAGGCGCTGAGCGGAATGCGATCGAAATTCGCCTGCAGCTTCTGGTTCAGCCGGACGAGCGCGGCCTCGATGTCGGTGCCCACCTTGAAACGGACGATCGTGACGTTGCCGCCGGGGCGGGCGGTCGAGTAGAGGTATTCCACGCCCGGGATTTCCCAGAGCAGGCTTTCCATCGGACGGGTGATTCGGTTTTCGACCTCCGCAGCCGTCGCGCCGGGCATCGCGACCAGGACGTCGATCATCGGCACCTTGATCTGCGGCTCCTCCTCGCGCGGGAGCATCAGCACGGAAAACACGCCGAGCAGCAGCGCGGCGGCGACCATGATGGGAGTCAGCTTCGAATCGATGAAAAGGGAAGCCATCCGGCCGGCGAAGCCGTAGCGCCGCGGATCGGGGAAGGGGGAACCGTGAAGGTTGTTCATGACGCAGAGTTCGGCAGCTTCGGCGCTACTCGATTTCGAGATGCTGGCCTTCCTGCAGCCCGGCCGGGACCGGGACGACGACGCGCTCGCCGTCGTCCACGCCTGAAAGGATTTCCACGGCGGATCCGCGGGTCGCGCCGGTGCGGACGAGCCGCAGCACCGCCTGATTGCCGCCGCCGACGACGAACACGCGTTCCATCTGGCCGAAGCTGGTGACTGCGCCCGAGGGCAGGTACAGCGCGCTCGTCGGCGCGCCGGGCACCTCGACCCGGGCAAACTGACCCGAGCGGACGGCCGTGCCGGCCGGCACTGCGATCTTGGCGGTGACCGTGTGCGCCATCGGATCGGCGGAGGGCGAGAGCTCGGCCAGCGGTCCGCGGAAAGCGACGTCGTTCACCGTCACGGGCAGGGTGGTTCCGGGGGCGAGCTGCTGGACGAGAATGTCGGGAATCTCGGCCTCGACCTCGAACACGCCCGTGCCTTCCAGCTCGAGCAGAGGCATGCCCGGTGAGGCGAGGTCGCCGACGCTGGTGAACTTCCGCACGATCACGCCGTCGAACGGGGCGCGGATGTCGGTGTAGGCGAGCATGGCCCTGGCTTCTCCGACCATCGCCTGGGTCATGGCGAACCGATCCTCGAGCCCCTTCACCATGTCCGCGGTGCTGGCGCCCTTTGCGAGGAGGTCGCGTTCACGGTCGAGGTCGCGGCGGGCGAGGTTGAGCTGCGACTGCGCCTGGAGCACGCGAGCCGAGATTTCCCCGGCGGCCAGCTGCACGAGCGGTTCCCCGCGGTGGACGGTCTGGCCGAGGACGACAGGCAATTCCACCACGGCGCCCATGACCTTGGCCGACAACACGGCATGCTGCACCGGTCGAACGCTCCCCGTGATCGAGATGACGGCGGGGAAAGTCGTGACTCGGGCCGTGACGGCCTGGACCCTGGCGGGTGGCAGATCGGGGGCCGCCGCCGCCGGGTGGGAGCGGGTGCAGCCGGCGAGCGAGAGCGCCCCGAACAGCAGTGGCAGCGAAACGCGCGCCTTGCGGCGGAGCCCGGCGGTCCTTCTGGGCTGACCGGAAAAGGAGACGTTCTCGAGCGCGACGGGGGTGTCGGGCTCCGCCGGACGGTCGGCGATCGGTCGGCGGGAAACGAAGTTCAGCGGATTCATGGTGTTGGGAAAAGTGGGCCGCGAGCGGGGGCGGAGGACAGCCGCTGCCGGCGCTCGCGGCGGATTCAGGACCTGGCGTTCACGGACTCTGGATGGGGTCGAGGCCGAGTGCGCGCCGGAGCGCGACGACCGCGAGCCGTTCGTCGGCGGCCGCGATGGTGCGGCGCAGCCGGGCTTCAACCAGCCGGCTCTCGGCGCCGATGACGTCGGCGGTCAGCACGGCTTGTTTTTCGAAGCGGGCCCGGGTGAGGGCGGCGCTTTCCGCGGCCTGCTCGACCGCGCCGCTGGCGACGGAGAGACGCTCGATGGCGTCGGTGTGCGCGAGCCGGGCCTGCTCGACCTCGAGTTCGGCGCCGAGCGTCGCCTTGCGCAGCATCTCCGAAACCTGCGCGAGCTCCGCCCGGCTCTGGCGAATCCGGCCGGCGGTCTGGCCGCCGTCGAACACGGCCAGATCGACTGAAACGCCGGCGAGCCAGCCGGTGGCGTCGCGGCCGAGTTCCCAGCCCTTGTCGTACTGGTACGACCCGAAGGCGTTGACCGTTGGCCGGCGGCCGCCGCGCGCGACCGTGACCATGGCCTGGGCGGCGCGCTGGCGGGCATGCAGGGCCCGCAGTTCAGGCCGGCCGGTGACGTCGTCCGACTCCGGCGCGGACAGCCGCGCCAGCGTGGGATCGTTGTCGGGCAGCTCGATCGTCTCATCGGAGCGGTCGAGCCCGAGCACAAAGCGGAACGCGCGCGCCGCCAGTGCGGCCCCATGCCGGGCGGCGGAAAGCGACTCCCGGGTTTGCGCGAGCTGAACCTCGAGACTGAGCAGATCGGCCTTCAGCATCTGGCCGGCCTCGAACCGCGCCCGCGCCACCTGCACCGCCGCTTCGTACGCCCGGACGCCGCTTTCGACGGCGGTCACGGCTTCGCGCGCGGTGCGCAGATCGACGGCCGCCTTGATGACCTCTGCAGCCAGCTGCTGCCGGGCGCCGCGCAAATCGAGGTCGGCCGCTTCGGCGCCGGCCCGGGCGGCGTCGCGTCCGGCCGACGCCCGTCCGCCGCTGTACAGGTTGTAGGCCAGCGTGCCGGTGGCGTTCAGGTCGTCGATGCGGCCCGGGTGATTGAAATCGATGGACGGCGAAAATGCCCGCTGGTTGAGGATCGAGCCAAACGCCATCATCGGGCTGTTCGTGGCGGTGTAGCGGCTGGAAATCGCCAACTGCGGCAGCCAGGCGGAGCGCGACTGGTCGACCATCGCCTGGGCGGCATCGACCCGGGCCCGCGCCGCCCGCGCGTCGGGGCTGTGTTCGAGCGCCGTTGCGACGGCGCGATCGAGTGTCCAGGTTTCCGCGTGGAGGGCGGGGGCGGCGGCGAGGAGGAGGAGGAGGAGGCAAGACTTGTGCATGGGGAGCGCCGGTATTCGGGGCACGAAGGGCGCGATGACGCGGCGGGGCGACCGGAGTCGCCGGTGCTTCATCGGGCGAGGAATCACGCGGTCAGGAGGTGCGGGAACCGAGGCCGAGCATCAACCCGATCGCGCCGCCGTACAAGGCTCCGCGCCACCAGGTCGACGTGAGGGGGCAGGTGCCGGAAGTGCACTGGCCGAAATACCCGAGGGCGGCGCCAAGGCCGGCACCGATCACCACGGGCAGAAGGAAACGAATGACGGGGTGGTGCATGACGAATCAGGCGTGCACCTTGCAGCCGCCCCAGCGGATGACGTCGTTCGCGTCCACCCAGCCGAGCTTGCGGAGCAGGAGGGAGGGCGGGCAGAACCCGGTGAAGGCGGACTGGATCAAGTTGGCGCCGACGAAGCCGGGCAGGAGCAGCCACCAGGAGCTGACGGTCGCGGCCAGCACGGTGCCGAGGAGGACGAAGGTGCCGGCGAGGACGCGGATGAAGGAGTCGGTTTTCATGGATTTGATCTTGACTAAACATGCGCATAAACGCATATGGTCATTAAGATGTCAACGCCGAACTGCTCAACCATTCGAAAAACGCCGCTGCCGCCGGGTGACGGCGCGCTCGAGCTGGTCGCCCGCCGGTTCGCTGTATTGGCCGAACCCATGCGGCTGCGGCTCCTCCAGGCGTTGTTCGCCGGCGAACGCAATGTCACCGCGCTCGCCGGCGCCCTCGGCGGAACGCAGTCCAACGTCTCGCGGCACCTGCAAACGCTCACGGCCGCCGGCATCCTCGGACGGCGCAAGGAGGGTCTCGAGGTCCGGTATTTCATCGCCGACCCTTCGATTTTCAACCTGTGCGAGCTGGTCTGCGGGAGCCTGGAAAAGCAGTTCGCCGATCAGGCCAAAACGTTCGGCGGGTGACGGCCCCCGGCTGACGGACGCAGGCCCGCCGCTCGCTGGCGACAGGTCGGGCTCGACCGGCGGGGCGGCGAAGCACCCGCGACATGCGCGGCAGGATGGAGGGACCGGCTCCGTCCGGTCCGCGAAGGTCGTTCGACGTTCTCGGACAACACGGTGGTCGTCGCTCCATCGATGCGGTCCGCGCTCTCGTGATGCAGCCGCAGTCGCCAGCCAGGTGGCGCCGGTCTCCGACCGGCGGGGCGGCGAAGCACCCGCGATATGCGCTCGCCGGTCACAGACCGGCGCCACGGGGACCAACCGCCAAAACCCGACAGCCTGCGCCGAGCCCGGCTACATCGGATCGAAGCTGTCGAGCTTGTGGTCCTTGTAGCCGGGGTCGGCCCCGGCCGGATGCTCAAGCGGTTTCCGCCAGGTCCCCGGGCGTATTCACGTTGCGGAACAGCCGCTCCTCCCCGGGCGGGATGTCGCGCATCCGCACCAGCCCGGCATCCCGGCAGCGTTCGACGAACCGGTGGACGGCGAACTCTCCCCGCTCGAGCGACTCGACCGCGAGGGGATGCGCCAGCCGCGGATAGATCGCCGCCAGCGGCTCCGGACGCCCGCCCCGCCAGGGCACGGCGCCCATCCCCGCCTCGCACCCCGCGGCCAGCCACCGCAGGAACGCCGGGTCCATCGCGGGCAGGTCCACCGCGAGCACGAGCAGGAGGGGGGCCTTCGCCGCCGCGAGTCCGCGCTCGATTCCGGCCAGCGGGCCCGCTCCCGGAAAGCGATCGACCAGCTGTGGGCAACCGGGAAACGGATACGAGGCTACGGCCCGGGCCGAAAGGAAGATCGTCCCGCCACCGGTCGCGCGGGCGGTGGCGATCTGTCGCCCGATCAGCGGCTGGCCGTCGATCTCGACCAACGCCTTGTCGCGACCCATGCGCGACGAGCCGCCACCGGCGAGAATCAGCGCGTCCAGCCCGATCACGACGGGCGGTCCACGCGCAGCACTCCGTCCGTCAGGATTCGCGCCCGCAGGCCGCCGCGGCCCTTCATCCATGGGTCCGCGCCGGCGCCAAGCGCCGGGTCCATCCAGTAGCACGGCCGGCATTCCTCGGTGCCGGCGAAGCGCACGCCCTGAACCTCGAACTCGCTGCCGATGAGCGACGACAGGTCGACGCCGCGCGTGAACACGTTGCGCCGCGTCGCCTCGGGCCGTGCCTCCGGGAGTCCGAGTTCGCGCCGGAGTTCGTCGAAGACTTCCAGCGAGAAGAACGTGATCTGTCCCTTGTAGCCGTCGCGGTAGTCGAAGAACCGGTCGCCGCGGATGCCGCGGCCGGCGACGCACTCGACCGCGTCGACCAGCACGATGGGATCCACGCCGGCCGGCCGGCCGTGGTGTCCGAAGTAGACGTGGCCGGCGGACACGGCGAGTCGCTCGACCGTGATCGTGGCGGTGACTGGAAGGGTTAGGGCCATAAAGGTAGGGCGCACGAGGGGCGGAGGCGGGACAGGACGGCCTCGAAATCCACCACCGACGCCTGCATCACCGGCGAATCCCCGGCGTGACAGGTGAGACAGGCGCCAACCCGGAGGATGCGGCGCTGTTCTTCGATTGCAAACGGGCGAACGCCGTCGCGAGACGACACCATGTCCGTCCGGGTCTGCAGGAAACCGATCCACGCGTCCTCCGGCAGCCCGTCGGCGGCGGAGAGAGGCAGCGTGGGTGTAAATCGCCAGCGTCCCCGTGCGCCGTCGATTTCATACCGCAACACCCCGCGACCGTAGCCGAGGGCGACGGGGTCGCTGTGGCACGACTGGCACGACCGGGCTTCGCGCCGGATCGTATGCGGCGCAATCGGCGCGTAGAGGCGGCGAAAAACCGGATCCGCGGGAGCACTGGCGTCGCGGCGGCGATCCAGGTTCAGAATCATCCCGGGCACGAAGGTGTCGACCACGCCGTCCGGCCGGCGCGGATCAGAGGGGTTTAGCCGGATGCCGAGGGTTGGCGCGATCGCCTCGAACGGCCCGGACGACTCGGTCCACGCGCCTTTCGTGTCCGTCCGGGTCAGGAGGTCGAATCCCGCCGCGGCGGGATCGAACGAGGTGTGACACGTCGCGCAGCGCGGAGCCCAGGCCGAGTGGCAACTGCCGCACGAGAGCCGCGCGTGTCCCCCGGCCTGCGCGCAAGCCGGACCAGGAGGAAGCAGGGGGGCGAGTTCGCCGGACCGTTTCCGCCGCAGCTGACCGCGACCCTGATCGTCGACCAGGACGTTGGTCATCACATCCCCGGCACGGGTGGTCCCAAATCTCTGATCCGCCGGCAACGGCCAGTGCCGAAGCCCGGCGATCCGTGCCACCTCGGCGTCGAGCCCCGGGTCCTGCGGCCTGGCGACGGAGGGGGGACGTCCGGAAAGCACGGGGGTGATCCGGCGGGAGGCGAGCGGGGCGGCATGGCAGTCTTCGCAGCGAACGCGGAGCTGCTCGGTTTTGTGCGCCACCGTCGCTCCGGCGCCCATCACCTCCGCGGTATTGTGGCAGTCGATGCACTCGAGCCCCCGTTGCTGATGGATGTCGGGGGTGACGCGGACAAATGTCCGGCCATCGTCGAGCTGCCGGAATTGCGACGGCTCCCGAGCTCGCGTCGCGGCCGGCGGTGGCTCGCGCAATTCGTGCCAGCCCTCGTAGTTCGTCGAAATGCGCCCCGACCGGCTGTGGCACCCGAAGCAGTGGTCGTTCCCCACCGCGATCGTGAGCGCCGGATGCCGGCGCGGAACGGCCCGGCGCGCCTCCGGCGGCGTGCTCGTGTACTGCGCCAGTTCCCGCGCGCCTGCTTCGGTGTAGACGAGATGACAGGCGTTGCAGCCGCCACCGCGCGACTGCTGGCCGATCGGCCCCCATTCCGTCTTTGGCTGGCCGAGGTGACACGACGCACAGAGCTGGCGGAGATGACTGTCGGCGGCATCGTGCCCCAGTTCCCGGACATTTGGCGGCAGGGCCGATGCGGCGGCGGTCACGCCGAAGACGCGGCGATCGGCGGCGATCACGCCGGAGAACGTGGTCATGATCGAGCGTTCGAGCCGCGGCACGATCGAATCGTGGCAGCCGTTGGTGCCGCAGGTTCGCGGCGCGTCCGCCAGGTTGCCGGGGATCAGCACCATGCCGGCATGGGCGGTCTTCGCGTCCAGCGAGCGGCGGTCGCCTCCATGGCAGGCCGCGCAACCGATTGCCTCCGGCCGGTGCGCTGGGTCGAGCCCCGTGACATCGGCGTGACAGGACAGGCAACCCTCGGCGCGAGCCGACGGTGCGACCGCGGCGGTCGCAGCGGGGCGGTCGCGGGCGATCGAAAAGACTCCGCCCAGCGCGGCGAGTGCGAACAGCCCGACCGCCCCGAACACGGTCCATCGGGGTGGCGAGAGCCGCAGCAGGCGCAGCATCAGCAGCGCTCCGAGAATGGATCCGGACGCGGCGAGCACCGCCGGCAGGCTCGCCGCGAAACGCGGGTGGCCGGCGAAAGGAGCGGATGCCGTTGCGGCGCGATCAAGCCCGCCCGGCTCCGCGAGCCAGAGCAGGCCGCTGACCGCCGCAACCGCGAGGACAAACACAAGGGCGGCCAGGCCAAGCGTCCGCCAGGTCGGTTGCCGGCCATCCGGCGGGGAAAGGCGTTGGCGCGTTCGCCACATCGGGAGTCCAGAGGCTGTCCCGGGGAAAGACGTGGCGGCGGGCCCGGCCTTGAGCGCACGGGCCGAGCGCTAACAGCCTTCTTTCCGTTTCTTCGGTGCCGTGGCGGGCCGGACGGGACTGTCGGCGGGAACGGCCGGCAGCATCACCGGCGCGGGAACCGCGGGCGCGACCGCCTCGGATGCGCCGCGGGGCTTGCCGCCAAAGTGCCGCGCGATTGCCACGCGTCGCGCGAATTCGATCTGTTCGCGCGACGGCGCTGCCGCAGCCGGCGCGGCCGGAAACAGCACCGAGTCGTTCCATTGCTCGAGCCCGCCGTCGAGCAGGCGAACGGCCGGAAACCCGAGCGAACGCAAAAGCAGCCAGGCCTGCGCGGTGGAGACGCCGCCCTGGCCGTAGAAGACGATCGACTGGTTGTGGGGGGCAAAATCCCCGGTGAGCGAAGCGAGCGGGACGTTGATCGCACCCGGCACGTGGTACCGGGCGAATTCAGCCGGCGCTCGCACGTCGACGAGGAGAAAGTCGTTGCGGTCCTCGATCAGCCAGTCGGCGAGCTGGGCGGCGCTCACCCGGCTTGCGGGAGAGCCGGCTTCGAGCGCGAGCTGGGTCGTGTCCACCCGCGCGAACGGCCCGCGATAGGGGCTGCCGGCAAACGCGGCGATCAGGCCCAGGGCAACCAGGATGACGGCGAACCGGCGGACGGGCGTGAGGCGGCGGGTCGGCCCGAGCAGCGCATCGGCGTCCGGCGTCTTGTGGCCGATTGTCTTTTCCGCCCATTCGGCGGCAACGAACGCTCCCAGCGCCATCAGCACGACCGCGAGGACCAGCACGCCGTACGGAATGTGCAGCAGCTGGGCGAGCGTGATCTGGCCCATCGGCGTGGTCTTCACCAGAGGCTCGATCCGCGGATAGATCTCGGCGAACCCGAAGAGGCCGCCGAACATCCCGGCGACGTACACGATTCCGTCGATCCGGCCCGTGGCCGCCGCCACGCACGACGTGCCGGGACAATAGCCGCCGATGATGAAGCCGGCGCCCAGAATCAGCCCGCCGACAATCTGCGGGAGGAGGAACGTGGGCGTGAGGTACACCAGCGAGAGGTCGAGCAGCCCGGCGCGGGCCAGGACAAAGACCCCGACCATCGCCGTCACGATGGCGGTGAACATGACCTTCAGCACCCGCAAATCCCGGAAATAGAACTGCGCCGCCAGCACGCGTGCGTTGCCGAACCCGGCGCGCTCGAGGACGAACCCGAACGCGATCCCGATCGCGAAGGCGACGATCAGCGAAACCTCGCCGCCAAAGAGGCCGTATTTGAAAAATGGTGCCATCATAGCCATTCCCTCCGCAGGAACCAGGCGAGCCCGTAGGCGCCGCCGAACACGCACATCATGAAGGCCCAGCTGCCGACGTTGAGCAGCGCCCCACCGGTGAGGGCCTGGCCGCTGGTGCAGCCGAGCGCCAGTTTCGCGCCGATCGCCATCAGGGCGCCGCCGAGGAACGCGAGCCCGAGCCGCAGGGCGGTCGGGGCGCGCGGGCCCTTCTCGATCGTGAATCGGAGCCGGTTCGCGAGGGCGCCGGACAGAAAGCCGCCGGCGAACACTCCGAGAACCTCGAATACCAGCCAGTCCTTCAGCGGGCTGGTGGTGCCGTCGCCGAGGTACTCCTGATAGAACGCGTTGCCGCCGGCATGCGCCGGCGCGAGGGCGTTGACGCCCGCGGCCAGGGCCGTGGTGAAGGCGCCCGAGGCGCCGAGACCGCGTCCCATGATGACAAAGGCGGAGAGCAGCACGAGACCGAGGGCGAATCCGGCCCAGTACGGGTTCATGTGCGGCTTGGGGGGTGGGGAGGCGTCGGGCAGGGAAGGCAGCGAGTTCATGGTCGGAAAGAGGTTCCTGTCAGGACAGCGCGACGGTCCAGTGACTTGCCTGTCCCGCCGCGACGAGGATGAGGCGGAGCGCCAGCCCGCCGCCGAGCACGAGGAGCGGCGGCACGATCGTCGGCTGGATGCGGCGCTGCGCCTGCAGGAACTGCAATATCAGCGGCAGCAGCAGTCCGCCGGCGACGACGAACACCCAGAAAGATGCCGCCCAGGGTCCGGTCAGCAGCAGCCGGGCGCCGGCCTGGTGGGCCGCGGTCGAGGTCATCAACCCGCCGAGGAAAAGCGCGAGCAGGATGAATTCGACCGTCATGAAACTGTTGTCGGCGTGGGCGAGCTTGCGGGCGCCGTCCCCGTCCGGTTCCGGCGGCCGGAGCCAGTGCACCAGCGCGGAAACCAGCGCGTCACCGAACGCTCCCTCGTCTTTGCCGGCGTGCGGGCGAAGATGCGACAGCAGGTGCAGCGTCGCGCCGGCGGTGGACAGCCCGGAAAAGAGAAACAGCGGTCCGAGCAGTGCGCTGTTCCAGAGCGGCCGCGCGCCGAGCGAGCTGAGGAGAACGCCGGTGTAGACGCCGAGCATCGCGCCGAGCCCGAGGTTGGCGAACCCGATGAGCTGCACCAGCGCCGGGCGTCGGGCCAGCGCCGCCGCGGCGGTGCCGAGTGGCGTGACAAGCCGCGTCAGCCGCGGAAGTGCGGTCGGCAGGGTCAGCAGCGCGGAGGCGGCGAGGGCCGGATAGACGAAGAGGAGGATCCACGAGCCCCACGACATCGGCGAGACGACCCGAAACGTGAGGTACAGCCGCCAGACGTTGACCTTGTTCTCGAGGTCGAGAAAGAGCGCGAACATGCCGGCGCTGAGCAGCCCCAGGCTCAGCAGCGGGACGGTGACGTAGTGGCCGTGGTCGCGGTCCCGGTCCCAGCGGTCCCGCAGGATGTGGTAGCCCGACAGGATCATCAGGCCGGCCACCAGCCCGCCGACGAAAAGGTAGACGGCGATCTCCCATCCCCAGAGGTGCAGCGCCGGGTCGATCCCCGGATTGTGGCGAAAAACGGTGTACTCGGTCATGTGAGGTAGTACACGCCGGGGTTGGTTCCCGCCTCCGGCAGCAGCGTGTGGTTCGGCCGGGAGGCGAGCAGCTGGCTGACCTCGCTGAGCGGATCGTCGCCGTCCCCGAAGTGCATGCAGCGGGTCGGGCACACGGAGACGCACGCGGGCTGAAGCCCCTGCTCCACCCGATCGATGCAGAAGGTGCACTTGTCGGCGTAGCCGTCGGGATGGATGAACCGGGCATTGTAGGGGCACGCCGCCAGGCACGCCTTGCACCCGATGCATTTCTCCCGCGTGACCAGCACCACTCCGCCCCGTTCGTGCACGTGGCTGGCGCCGGTCGGGCAGCAGTGCACACACGGCGGGTTCGCGCAGTGGTTGCAGCGTTCGCTGCGAATCTCGAGCTGGGGCGTCGGGAACGCGCCGCGCACCGTCTCGGTGATCCAGTCGCGTCGAAAGCCCTCCGGGAGCCCGTGCTCGGTCTCGCACGCCACGACGCAATCCATGCAGCCGACGCAGCGGCGCGTGTCGAGGACCATGATATAGCGTGACATGATCAGACCGCCTCCACGGGTTGCAGGGTGACGAAGTTCACGTTGATGCCGGTGCCGCCCATGAGCGGGTCGGTCTTGTACCGGGTGATGAGCTGGGTGTCGCTGGCGCCGCGGCCGAAGGCGTGCCGCAGGCCGCGCGCGGTGTGTCCGAATCCGTGGACCAGGTACACGCAGTCGCCGCGGATGCGCTCGGTGGCCTTCACCTGGACGCGATTGCTGACCTGTCCGTCCTCGTTGCGCAGCTGTACCCAGTCCCCGGTCTTCAACCCCAGCCCGCGGGCGGTGGTCGCATTCACCCACACGCAGTTGTCGCGCATGAGGTCGCTGAGGAGCCGGTTGGTCTGGGTGCGGCTGAAGGTGTGCATCGGCGCGCGCCCGCACAGCAGCCGGAAATGGCCGGGCGGCGTCGGGACCGGCGGGGTGTAGCGCGGCACCGGATCGAAGCCGGCGGCGGCCAGCTGGGCGGAGTGGAACTCGATCTTGCCGGACGGGGTGGCGAACTCGGCCGGAACCCCCTCCTCGTAATAGATCGGCTGATGCGGGCCGCGGATCAGGCCGTCGCGCTTCAGGTCGGCGAAGCTGAGTCCGGCGCGGCGCAGGCGGGTGCCGAGATAGTCCTCGATGTCGTTCCAGGGAAAATAGGCGCCGAGCCCGAGCTTTTCGCCGAGCCGCTTCGCGATCCACCAGTTGGGCTTCTGGTCGTCCGGCGATTCGACCACGGGCTGGCGCAGCGCGACGAAGGGTTCCCGGAACAGCTCCACGTTGAGCTCGTCGTGGCGTTCGAGGTAGACGGACTCGGGCAGCACGACGTCGGCCCAGCCGGCAATCTCGCTCGGGAGCACGTCGATCACCACCAGCAGGTCCAGCGCCTGGATCGCGCGGATGGTTTCCGCCTGGTTCGGCAGGGACTGGAGGAGGTTCGTCGCGTACACCATCCAGCCCTTGATCGGGTAGGGCCGCCCGGTGATCGTCGCCTCGCGAACGCCCGTGGTGAGCGGCTCGGTGGCGAACGGGTACCGCCGGTTCGGATTGTCGACCTTCGGCTTCGCCGGTTTGGGATACGCGGGATACGGGTAGCCGGGGACGTCCATGCTGGCGGGGGTGTAGAAGCCGCCCTTGCGGCCCCAGCTTCCGAGCAGCGCATTGAGCAGCGCGATCGCCCGGCTGCGCTGGGTGTCGTCGCCGTTCCAGTTGGTGTGCCGACCCGGATGCACCAGCGTGGCGGGCCGGTGGCGCGCCATCTCGCGCGCCGTGGCGCGGATCGTCTCCGGCTCGATGCCGGTTTCCGGATACGCCCACTCGGGGGTGTACGGGGTGAGCGAGGCGGCGAAGGCGTCGAAGCCGTGGCCGTGTTTCGCCACGTACTCCGCGTCGTAGCGCTGCTCGGTCACGATCACGTTCATCCAGGCCAGCAGCAGCGCGAGGTCGGTGCCGGGCTTGATCGGCAGGTAATGGCGGGCCTTGCTGGCGGCCACGGAAAAGCGCGGGTCGACGACGATGAGGCTGGCGCCGCGGCCGACCGCCTCGGCGAACTCCTGCACCTGCGTGTTGTGCATGTTCTCGCCGAGGTGCGAGCCGATGAGCACGAGGCACTCGGTGTTCGCGATGTCGGTGCGTTCCGGCGAACCGACGTCCTCGCCGAACGTCAGGTTGAACCCGACGTCGCGCGGGCCGCGGCACTGCGCAAACGACGGGGCCGCCAGGTTGGGCGTGCCATAGGCCTTGAGCGCGTGCCGGATGAACGTGCCGCCGATTCCATGGGTGAATCCCGCCACCGACTCCGGTCCGTGTTCGGCGGCGATCCGCTTCATCCGCGTGGCGACGAAGTCGAGCGCCTCGTCCCACGTGACCGCCTTCCATTCCTCGGCGCCGCGCTCACGGGTGCGGATGAGGGGCGTGCGCAGGCGGTCGGGGTCGGTGGCCGCCGCGATCCCCCCGGTGCCCCGCGGGCACAGCCGGCCGCGGCTGAAGGGATCGGCGGGGTTGCCCTCGATCTTCCACAGCCGGCCG
This sequence comes from uncultured Verrucomicrobiae bacterium, assembly GCA_963705935.1. Classification (GTDB taxonomy): domain Bacteria; phylum Verrucomicrobiota; class Verrucomicrobiia; order Opitutales; family Opitutaceae; genus Opitutus. The sequence goes on from OY970130.1 coordinate 4,721,286, forward strand.
TCGCGCACGGTGGCGATGGCGTTGCACTTCCAGAAGCAGAGGTCGCAGAACGTCGGCACGCGCCGCAGTCCCGGGGTCGGCCGCCCCGCCGCCGACAGCGCCGCCCCGGCGACGCGGCTGCCGGCGCCGGCGGCGACGAGCGCGGCGGCGGAAATCTTGAGAAAACGGCGGCGGGAGAGCGCGGGCATTGGATCAGAATCGGTACGCGTACATCACCTGCGCGTTGGTCTGGCTGTGGCTGATCGTCGCGCCGGTGCCGTTCGTGACGGCGACCTTGAAGCCGTAGGTGAACGAGAAATCCACCGAGGTCCGGGCGTCGAATTTCCAGCCGAATCCGGCGGTGAGATGATCCTTGATGATCGCCGGAAAGAGACAGTTCAGGTACTGGTCGGGAACCGGGTTGTTCCCGAAGTTGCCGCCGACCCGCAGCGCCAGCTGCTCGGTTGCCTGGTACTGGGCGCCGAGTTGCACGACCAGCTGGTCATCCCAGTTCTGGTACAGCATCGCGTCGAGCGTCTGGCCGGCGAAGCCGCCGTTCGACGGCGCGCCCGAGGCGACGAAGCTGAGGTTGAAATTCCGCATCACGTCGCGCCAGAAGATCTCGCGCACGTCGGCCACGAGCATCCAGCGCGGCGCCGGATGCCAGGCGGCGCCGACGCCGAGCATGGCCGGCCATTCGAAGTCACGGACCCGGAAATCGCCGGTGAGCGACTGCGGCACGTGTCCCATCCCGGGCACGTTCAGCTGGAAGCTCATCGTGTCGCCCCGCGCCTTCAGGTCCGACATCTCGGTTTCGGTGTGATAGGTGAGCCCGAAGGAGAGGTCGGGGGTGGGCTGGTAGAGCACGCCGATCTTGCCGGCATAGCCGTAGCCGCGCGCCTCGCCGGTGAACGAGTTGCCGTTGGAAAAATCGAAATAGGCGTAGTCGACGGACGTGCCGGCCGGCATCTGCTGCATGACCTGCCCGAACGTCTGCACGATGGAGCCGGAGGCGCGGCCGAACTTCTGGCTCGTCGGCAGCGCGAGATCGAAGAACTGGTTGCCGCTCATCGCCATCTTCAGGTCCATGCCGGCCCAGACGAAGTCGGCGGTGGCGGCGATGCTCAGCGTGTCGCTGATCCGGTACGCCAGCGGGACGATCGCGCGGCCGACCGACACCTCGGTCCGGTTCTTCAACCCGAACCCGAGGCCGCGCCAGGAACTGGCGTCGTACTCGCAGCCCATGCCGCCCTGACCGAAGACCCCGAACCCGTAGAACAACCGGCCCGAGCGCCGGGCGTAGCCGAGCGCCGGCATGTAAAAGGCGCGCGCGGTCGAATCCGCGCTCTGGTTCGGTGCCACGCCGAAGATGTTCGGCGAGCTCGCCGGGCTGGTGGCCCGGATGTCCGGCCCGAGCACGCCGAGCGCCACATCGAGGCGGGCGTTGTCCGGCATCAGCGCCAGCGTGGCGGGATTGTTGATCAGGGCGGCCGTGCCGTTGTCGTAGGCGAGCGAGGCGCCGCCCAGTGCCGTGGCGACCGGCCCATAGCCCTCCATGTTCATGCCGTTGGTGGCCCCGAGGCGGGGCGCCGCGAGCGCGAGGACCACGCCGGCAAGGGCGGTGAGGTGACGAAGTGCTGGACCGGGGTATTTCATAGGTTGCGAGGTGACAGGGAAAAGCAGGACCGGGCGGGAAAAACCGCGGCCGCCGGGGGCGCAAGGGTTGCGTGGACCGGGCGGCGTCCGCAGCGTCGGAGCCGTGAAAGAACGACTAATCCTGAGACGACGGAGTATTAGTATATTCGTATATCCGCATATTGCTTTTCGACGTCAAGCGGTCTGACCTTGTCCCGCATGCCTAAGAAGCCCCGCCCATTGTCCGATGAAGCGCTCGTGATGATCGCCCACCGGTTCAACGTCCTGTCCGAGCCGCTGCGACTCCGGCTGATCCACGCGCTCTTCGGGGGCGAAAAGAGCGTCAACGCGCTGGTGGAACTCACCGGCGGCACGCAGGCCAATGTCTCGCGGCACCTGCAGACGCTCACCCAGGCGCACATCCTCCAGCGGCGGAAGGAGGGGCTGCAGGTGTTCTACTCGATCGCGGACCCGACGATCTTCGAACTCTGCGAGCTGGTCTGCGGCAGCCTGGAGAAGCAGCTCACGAAACAGGCGCAGGCCTTCGGGCCGTAGCGCGCCGGGAGGCGGCTGCAGCCCGGTACCGGGCGATGGATCGGGGTGGCGCCGGTCGCCGGCCGGCGCGCGGACCAGGCGGAGGGCCGTCCCGGCCCGGCACGCGGCTCCGGCTACAAGGCGGCTGCCGGGGCGGGTCCGCGCGCGAGGTCGTACAGCGCGTAGCCGGCGAACAGATTCGGCCGCACCCGGCAGGGCGTGTGCCAGTTGCCGCGCAGATGCGCGCGCCGCGTCACGTGAATGCGCTCCACCGCGCAGAAATGCTCGAAGTCCGCGATCGTCACCGGATTCGAAGGCCGGCTCTCGAACCACTCGGTGGTGTACACCTCGTTGCGCACCTTGCGGCCGCGCAGCATCGCGTCCATCCGGTTCTTCCAGAAGCCGTGGTTGACGAAGCCGACCGTCAGCGTGCGCCCGACGCGCAGCGCCTCGAGAATCACGCCGCGCGGATCGTCGAGTTCCTGGACGGTCCGGGAGCAGATCACCCGGTCGAAGTGCTGGTCGGGAAACTCGCGCATGAACGCCATCATGTCGCCCTGATAGGCGGAGAGTCCGCGCGCCACGCAGGCGGTGATGCGCTTGAAGGCGAGGTCCACGCCGACGGCGGAGACCTGCTTCGTGTGGACGAGATAGTCGAGCAGCGCGCCACGCCCGCAGCCGAGGTCGAGCACCCGCGAGCGGGGCTCGACCCACTCCCCGATGATCTGCATGTCCACCGTGCGTTTTTCCGCCACGCGGCTCATGGGAGAAGCGGATGACCGGCGGGCAGGCTGGGGGAACAGGCGTTCATTCGGGAATCCGGTCAGCGCGCCACCGCGATCGCAGGGTGGCCCTCCAGGAACTGACGCACGAGTGCGTACAATTCCTCGGACTCGAGCAGGAACGAGTCGTGCCCGAGATCGGTGGCCAGTTCCGCGTAGCTGGCCCGCTTGCCCGCGCGCAGCAGGGCCAGGGCGATCGTGCGGTTCTGCTCCGGCGGAAACAGCCAGTCGCTCGCGAACCCCACCACCAGCGTTTGCGCCTCGACCGGCGCGAACGCGGCTTCGAGCGACCCGTAGGCCTGTGGCAGGTCGAAGTGATCCAGCGCCCGCGTGATGTAGAGGTACGTGTTGGCGTCGAACCGGTTGATGAACGCCTGTCCCTGGTGGCGTAGGTAGCTCTCGACCTCGAACTGCACGTCGAACGTGTAGCTGTCGCCCGCGCCGTTCCCCCGGCGCCGCCGGCCGAACTTCCGGTCCATGCTGGCGTCCGACACGTAGGTGATGTGCGCCATCATGCGCGCGATCGCCAGCCCGACGCGGGGACCGCCGCCTTTCTCGTACTCGCCGTGATGCCATTCCGGATCCTGCATGATCGCCTGCCGGCCGACCTCGTTGAACGCGATCGCCTGCGCGCCCTCCCGGGCGGTGGTGGCCATCGCCAGCACCCGGCGCGTGTAGGCCGGAAACTCGATTCCGAACAGCAGGGCCTGCATGCCGCCCATCGAACCGCCGATGACCGCGTGCAGCGCGCTGACGCCAAGATGATCGAGCAGCAGTTTCTGCGCGCGGACCATGTCGAGCATCGTCACGAACGGAAACGCCAGCCCGTACGGCAGGTTCGTCGCGGGGTTGGTGGACGACGGGCCGGTCGAGCCCTGGCACCCGCCCAGCACGTTTGCGCACACCACGAAGAACCGGCGCGTGTCCACGGCCTTGCCCGGCCCGATCAGATTGTTCCACCACCCGGCCTTCCGATCCTCCGGCGTGTGGACTCCCGCGCAGTGGTGGTCGCCGCTGAGCGCATGGCAGATGACGATCACGTTGTCCCGCGTCGCGTTGAGCTCGCCGTAGGTTTCGTAGCGCAGCGTGAAGCCGGGCAGTGTCTGGCCGCTCTTGAACGTGAACGGGTGCGGATGAACGAAGTCGTGCGGCACGACGAGACCGACCTCGCCGGCGGCGAGGTGATCGCGAACGCGGACGTCAGTCGTGTCGTCGGTCATCGGGAAAGCCGGCAGCCTCGCGCATTTGCATTCCGGAGACAAGGGCGGCGTCTGTCATCGGATTTTCGATGGGGGGATTTCGATTCTCGATTTCGACGGGCGGCGGGCCGGGCCGCCAGGCGAGGGTGGGCGGCCCGCTTGCCGGCGCGGCTGGCGAAGGATGCACGATCGGCGCGAGCGAGCTCCCGGCCTGCCATGGAGCGCCATCGTCATCGTCCGCAATCCGCAATCGAAAATCGAAATTCGAAAATTCCCGTCACTCCGGCGCGACGATCCGCTCGTCGATCTCCTCGTTCGAGAACACCACCTGCACGTCCTCGAGCTCGTCGAGCGCGTCGTGCAGCTTCGTCACGCTTTGCGCCAGGCGGGTGTCCGCGATCGGCACCGAGACGTTCGGGATGTGGGCGATTTCCGCGCTCGCCGCCTTGATCTTGCGTTGCTCGAGCGCCTGCGCGATCCGGTCGAACGCCGACACGGCGCACCGGATCTCGTAGCCCTGTTCACTCGTGATCACGTCGTCGGCGCCGGCGTCGAGCGCGAGCTCCATCAGCGCGTCCTCGTCGGCCTGGTCCTTCGTGATGAGAAACTGGCCGGCGTGCCGGAACTGGAACGACACCGAGCCGGTGGTCGCGAGGTTGCCGCCGAAGCGGGCGAAGGCCGACCGGATGTCCTGCGCGGCGCGCTGCTTGTTGTCCGTCGTGACCTTCACGATGAACGCGACGCCGCCGGGGCCATAGCCCTCGTACGTGATTTCCTCGAACACGACGCCGGGCAGTTCGCCCGTGCCCTTCTTGATCGCACGGTCGACGTTGTCCGCCGGCATGTTGGCGTCGCGCGCCTTGAGCAGCAGGGTGCGCAGCCGGGCGTTGCCATTCGGGTCGCCGCCGCCGGACTTGGCCGCGAGCGTGATGTCGCGGGAAAGCCGCGAAAAGACCTTGCCCCTTCGCGAATCGGTCACGGCCTTGAGCCGTTTGACCTTGGACCACTTGTTATGGCCGGCCATGAAAACCTCCGGATTTCTGTTCCGAGTTGAGGGTTCTGATTCCCCGTTCCCTGCCGGCCGGTCGCCGTCGTCCTGCCGGTGACGCGGGCTCCGTGCGTCAGGCTTTCTTCCTCGGGGTGACGTTCTTCATCGCCTTGCCGGCCGGAACCGCGGGCCCGGCCGCAGGCACGGGCACCGGATCTTTCATCCGGTTGATCACGAGCTGCTGGCAGATGGTGAAGACGCCGTTGACCGTGGAATAGAGCGCGAGCGCGCAGGAAAAATTGTAGCAGATCAGCACGAAGAAATACGGCATGATCTTCATCATCTTCGCCTGGGCGTTGTCCACGCTCGGTGAGGGCGTCAGGTGCATCTGGATCACGGTCGTCGCGCCCATCAGGATCGGCATGATGTTGATCGGGAACCCGAACAGCCGCGCGATCGTGTCGGGCGCCGAAAGATCCAGGGCCCACAGGAAGGGCTGGAACCGCAGTTCGGCGGTGCTTTGCAGCATCGAGAAGAACCCGATGAAGAACGGGATCGTGATCAGGATCGGGAGGCATCCGCCCATCGGGTTCACCTTGTGCTTCTTGAACAGCTCCATCGTGGCCGCCTGCATCTTCTGCGGGTTGTCCTTGAATTTCTCGCGGATGGACTGCATCTCCGGCTGAATCTTCTGCATGCGTTTCGCCGAGCGGGAAGCGGCGAGCGTGAACGGCAGGAACACGATCTTCAGGATCAGCGTGGTGAGGACGATGGCCCAGCCCCAGGCCCAGGTCGCGTTCGGGAGCCAGCCGTGGACGGCGGTCATCAGCCACAGAAGAATCTTGCTGAAGAACTTGAACATCCCGAACTGCATCACCTTGTCCTGGTCGGCCTTGAAGATGTCGCCGTTGGCGAGCCGCTTGTACTCCTTGGGTCCGACGTAGAGGCTCGCGGCGAGCTGCGTCTGCGCCTTCGACGCGAGAGGCGGGAGGTCGAACACCGTCGACGAGGTCAGCCCGTAGGCGTTGCGGTCCGTGTCCGGCAGCAGCGGCAGCAGCTTGACCCGGCGCGAAATCATCCCGCTGCCCGGCTGCGCCGGAGTCAGGATCGAGGCGAAGAACTGGTTCGTCACCGTCGCCCAGACGATCGGCCCCGGCGTGGCGATGAATGGCTTGGCGGCGCTCGCGCCGATCCCAAGGATTCCGTTGCTCGCCTCGAGCTTCGACCGGGCGAAGAAGTTCTGGTCCGGACCGTTGGAGTAACCGGCGGTGATCTTGAGTCCGGTGTCGAGCGCGTTCGTCGGCGCCGCGGTGCCGACGCTCACCATCAGCCGCGGCACCGGCACACTCTGGCTGCTCAGGTTGCGGAACGTCGTGTCGCTTTGCACGACGTAGGGATCGTGCGTCGGATCGGGACCCGCGGGCAGGAAATACCGGCGCGTGACCTCGATGCGGCCGTCGTACACGGCGCGGTACACCACCTCCCGCGGGGTGTGCGAGACCACGGTGTACGGAGTGTTGCGGTCGAGTCCGGGCAGGTCGACGAACGCGAGCATCGGGTCGGCGTGCAGCGCGTTGAACACGAACGGCTCCGGCTCGCCGCGCTCGGCGGGATACTTCCGCAGCGCGACATCGCGGATCGCACCGCCGAAGTTCGTCAGGTGAACGATGACGTAGTCGTTTTCCAGCGTGAGGATGCTGGTGGTCGGCGCGTCCTTCTCCACCGCGGCAAACTCGGTTTCCGGCGGCGATGTCGGAGAGGACGGGCTGGTGGCGTACGGTGCCAGCGGAGCCGGCGCGGGCGCGCCGGCGGCGACCGCCGGAGTGTTGGCCGACGGCACCGGCTGCGGCGTCTTCGACGGCGAGAATCGCGGCCCGAGCATCACGACCGCGAATGCCGTGATCAGCAGCAGGACGCCGATGGTCGTGTTCTTCTTGTCCATGAAAAAGGGAAAGGGGGAGAGTGTCGGAACGCGGAGCGCCGATCAGCGGACGCGGACGCACTCGCGCCGGCGCGGGGAGGGAACCGGATCGAAGCCGCCCGGGTGCAGCGGCGTGCACTTGATCAGCCGGCGCAGCGCCAGCAACGTGCCGACCACGACCCCGCGCTGGCGGACGGCGTCGGCGGCGTATTGCGAGCAGGTCGGGCTGAAGCGGCAGCCGCATGCCGGACCAAAAACGAGCGGGAGCGCCGGCGAAACGGTGCGCTGGTAAACCCAGATCAGCGCCAGCAGCGCCCTCGCGGGCAGTCGCACCGCCAGCGCCAGACCCGCCGCCACCCGGGTGGGCCGCGTCGTTTCGGCCGGAGCGGGAATCGCTTGCGCATTGCTCGCGGCGCCCCGGGCGGGGCGCCCGGACGAAGCGCGGGGCGTCGAAGCGACGCGCCGCGCGGAGGGAAATGGAAGACGGGAGATCACCGAATCGACAGCGCTATCCGTCAGGCGCTTCCCGCCGGCCGAAGTTTCCGGCAGGCTTCGACAAAACGGCGTTCGAGTTCCGGCAGCGGTGCATCGACCGCGGCTGCCCGCGCCGTGAGCAGCAGATCGGAACCGGGCGGCACGTTCTGCTGGTTCCGGCGAAACACCTCGCGCAGCCGGCGCTTGGCGCGGTTGCGCCGCACGGCGGCACCAACGGATGCGATCGAGGCCACGAACCCGACGCGCGGTGCGGCTGGAATCGTGACGCCGGGCTTGCCGGCCAGCCACCACAGCGTGAACGCACCGCAGTTGAACCGGACACCCTGCTCCCGGACCGCGCGAAAGTCGCTCTGGCGACGGAGATGCTGCTCAGGGCGAAAACGCATCGGGCAGTCTTTCAGCCCCTTTTCTCAGACGACCGTCAGCCGCTTGCGACCCTTGTAGCGTCGGGAGCGGAGGACTTTGCGGCCGCCTTTCGTTGCCATGCGCGCGCGGAAACCGATCTTGCGGGCGCGCTTCTTGCGGTGCGGACGGAATGTGGGTTTCATGACTCTTGGAGAAAAAGAGGGTCAGACGTGCCCGAGCGTCCCGGGGGTGTCAAGGGCGGGATTCACCGGCGCGCCGCAGATCGATTCGGCGGGTCCCGCGGCGGGCCCGGCAAGGGCTTTCCCCAGACAGTGGTCCCACTCTCGGGGTTCGCCTGAGTGGCATCCGTGATTGCCCGACGCCGCGAGAAGGGGGAGCCACCGCGAAAGTCGCGGTCGATGGGCGCGGCAGCAATGCCCGGGTGCGGTCCGCCCGTTCCTGTCCAGCTCATTCAACTCTCCTGCTTCATGTTCAAGGATCTCGTCAGCAACATCGCGCAGGGCACCGACCTGCGGCCAACCCTCCACGCCCTCGACGCGGAATGGCGCGCTCTGTCGTCGGCCCGTCGAAAGCCGTTCGGCAGCCTTGACCAGTTTGTTCATGCCCGATGGATGGCGCCCGAGTCAGGTGCCTTTCCCTGGCAATGCCGTGCCGGTGCGCTCGACCAGCTGGCGCACCCGTTCACCGCCCACGTCATCTACAAGTCCGGTGACGATCCCCTGCTGCGCGCCTGGGAGCTGGTCGGGTACAGCGCGGCCATCCGCGACCAGCTCACCGTCAATCTGCAGAGTGTCGCATCCATCCCGGACGACCAGCGCCCGACCGATCTGAAGGTTCTGCATTGCGAAATCCTCACCGCGTTTCGGATCGAGGACATGGCGCTGCACCGACAGATCGAGCACGTCCAGGAGTTTCTCGAACGCGCCGGGTGCCGGGTGCTGCATGTGCGTGGCGTCGACGACGCGGATGCGGCGCGCCGCCGGCAGCCGTTCGCGTCCGCCGTCGTCGAAAACTATCGGATCCGGCTCGAGAAGATCATCGCGCAGTTCTTCGCGATCACTCCCGTCGTGCTGGCCCACCCGTCTTCCGACCCGTCGGTGGCGCTGCGCGAAACCGGGGCGGACCGGATCTTCACCTTCGATCCGAACCGGACCCCACCGTTCGAACTCGAGCCGGTGCTGAAGGCCGAATGCGAACTGTACCTCGATGCCGGCGTGGTCGAGTGCGATGTCGGCGATCTCCGGCGAACTCTTTCCGCGGTCACGGACGTGCTGGAGGAGCGGTTCTGTCTGCCCAGCCGCGCGCTCGAGCAGGCGTCCGCGTAGCCGCTCGGGTTGTGAGGCGGTGGAGCCCGCGATGGGCGGGCTCCACCGTGCCCCGCGCCGGAAGGTGCGGCCGGGACTACGCGCCCTGCGCCGCGCCCGGGCGGCCGCCGTCGTATCCGGAAAACCGGAACCGTCGCGGGAATCGCGCCGCGTACGTGGCGTCGGCGAGGTCGCGCCGCAGCTCGTACGCGCCGAGCAGGTGATGGAGAAACAGGCCGTCGGCGTTGCCGGGCTTGCGGTACACCGGGCAGTGATCGCACATCAGCGGCGGACGGTCGGAATTGGCGCGCCGGCGCAGCGCCTGGAACGCCTCGCCGTTCCAGATCTCCTCGATCGTCGATTCGCGCAGGCTGCCGATCTTCGACGCCGGCGAGGCACAGGCGAGCACGTCGCCGTTGCCGAGCACCACCATCGCGCGCCACGGCTCCGGGCACCACGACGTGCCCTGCTGCGGATGCTCCGGTCGGATGTCCACGTCGTTGAAGACGCCGACGCCGAGTTCGCGGCCGCGCTGCCGCGCCGCCTCGAGCTGCTCGCGCCAGCGCCCGGGCGTGAAGAGCAGCGACTGTCCGATCAGGTCTTCCGTGCAGACCCACAACTGGTTGTACCAGACCGCGTCGACTCCGGTCTCGGCCGCAACCTCGACCAGCCGCACCGCCTCGTGGACGTTCGCCTGCATCACGACCATCGAGAACGCGATCACCGGCTTCGTCCCGAGTGCGAGTTCGCGCCGCACCTCCACCGCCAGCCGCGCCCCGGCGAGCACCGCCCGGAATGGGCCGAGCCCCCGGCGGACGACGGCGTAGGTCGGCTCCGTCGCGGCATCACACGAAAACCCGATCGATCGCACCTCCCCGGCGAACAGCCGCCGCAGCACGGGCGCGGTCACGTGGTGTCCGGTCGTGTTGATTCCGCTGCTGCCGTGGGCCGCGAGCAGCTCGATCAGCTCCGGACGCTGCCGGGCGGCGTGGAAAAAGTCGGTCGCATAGTCGACGCACCAGGCGACGCCCGGGCCGTCGCGAAAATGCGTCCGCAGCGCCTCGATCCACTCCGGCCGCAGCGCGTCGGACCGGCCGCGGAGGCCGCGCGAAAGGCAGTGGATGCACTGGCCGTGACAGAAGGTGAGCGGGTTGAGCGTGATCCCTGACGGCCCTGGCAGCGTCGGCGGCGTGTACCGCAGCTCGACCCCGCAGCGAACGGCGGCGGGCGGCCCGCCGTTCCAGCGCACGCCGTCGCCGTCGGCGGCCGGCTCGCAGACGACCTGGACCGCCTGCGGCGCCTCCACGGCGCGAACTACGATCCGCAGCGCGTGTGCTGACGCCGCGCGCCGGCGTGACCGGCGGAAATTTCAGGACGAGTTCCTCGCCGTCCGTCGCCCATTCGTCGTAGCGAAACCGGCGCACCACGCGCGACGAAACGTCGATCCGGACCTCGCAGTCGAACACGAGATGCGCCAGCCCGCCAAAGGTGCGGACGCAGAATCCCGCCGCGGCCCACCAGTCCTGCAGTGGCGTCAGCGGCTGGATCAGTTCGTCGCCGGGTCGCAGGGGCACCGCCTCGCGCCGGCCCGGCCGCGCGAGCAGCGGCGGCCGGCGTTCGCGGCGGCCGAAGGCGTCGAAATGGACCTGGGCCGAGGGCAGCGTTCCGGCACGGATGGCGGCGTCGACGTCCGGGTTCCAGGCCCGGTAGGTGGTCTCATCGAACCCTGCCTGGCCGGTGGAGACGACTGCCGCGTTCACCGGCGGCGGGTTCATCGTCGAGTGCACGGTTGCGGTCGGGCCCGCGAAAGCGGTTTCGTCTCTCGGCCGCGGCGGCGCGCCGTCGCGTCGTTGCAGGATGGCGTGCCTTGATTCATCACGCCCGGTCCGACAAGCCACCGCCGCGGATCCACCATTCCATGTCCTGTCAAAGCGGGAACGGCCGTGAAGATTCAGAGGGTTTGGGACCAACACGAAATGGTGTGGGCAATTCGTGTGAGCGGGCCCAGCGGCTCGATTTGAAGTCGATGAACTGGAGCCGGCTTGCCAGCAGGCCGTTTTTCCAGTTCATCGGAAGCGATGAACGCGGTGGGGCTGTTCGCGGGGATTGGAGGTATCGAGCTCGGCTTGAAAAGAGCTGGGCACCGCACCTCGCTGATTTGTGAAATCGATCCTGCCGCGTCTTCCGTATTGCGTCAGCGCTTCCCGGAAACCCGTCTCCACTCGGATATCCGCAATCTTTATCACCTGCCGAAGGGGACGGAGTTGGTCGCCGCGGGCTTCCCTTGTCAGGACATTTCGCAGGCGGGTACCACGAGAGGAATTTCCGGGAAGAATTCCGGCCTCGTGAGCGAAGTCTTCCGGCTGCTGCGCACGAACGATGTTCCCCATGTCCTGTTGGAGAACGTTTCGTTCATCCTGGCCCTGAACCGTGGCCATGCGATGCGGCACGTGACAGCGGAGCTAGAGTCTCTGGGGTATCGCTGGGCTTATCGCGTGCTGGACAGTCAGGCCTTCGGTCTGCCGCAGCGGCGACAGCGCATGTTTTTGGTCGGATCTCGTATCCTCGAGCCTTTCGAGCTGCTCATGAATGGCAGCGTCGAACCAAGGGAACCGACGAATTGGAAGGAGTGCGCCTGCGGATTTTATTGGACCGAAGGAGTCCGGGGGTTGGGCTGGGCCGTCGACGCCGTTCCGACCCTCAAGGGCGGTTCGACGGTCGGCATCGCGTCACCTCCGGCGATTTGGATGCCGGATGGTCGGATCGTGACGCCGTGCATCGAGGATGCCGAACGGCTGCAAGGCTTGGACGCGGGCTGGACGGAGCCCGCACTGGAAATAAGCCGGCCAGGCTTTCGGTGGAAGTTGGTGGGAAACGCCGTCTCTGTCCCGGTAGCCGAATGGATTGGAAAGCGGTTGGAAGCTGGCCCTTCGGCGGTCGACCTTCGGGTTCGGAGCTTTGAGCTGGAACGGAAGTGGCCAACCGCAGCGTTTGGTGGACCTGGTCAGCGGCCTTTGTCGGTGGACATCACGATGTGGCCGCAGGCGATGCCGCACGAGACACTCACACGATTTCTCCGTTGCGAGCCGAAGTTGCTTTCGTACAAGGCGACGGTGGGATTCCTTTCGCGTCTTCGTTCGGGCAATCTTCATTTTCCGCCCGAATTTCTCAATGCGCTCGAACGGCACGCAGAGTCGATGCGTTGCCTCCCGCGCCTGACTGCCGTTGCCTGACGATGCGCGGCGAGTTGATCATCGCCAGGTCGCTCACCGCGTCGCGGATAAAGGACAGCCACGGGAATTTCTGGCAGTACCATCCGCGCAGCGATCGACACAGTAAGATCGCATGCTGGTGCGTTCTGTTCGATCTGCTGCGGGTCTGCACGCTGCTGCGCGACCAGGTGTCCGCGGGAAAAGTCGCATTTGGCATCAACCACGTGATGCGTGACTTCAAGCAGGACCGGAAGAAGGTGCTCGATCTGGTCCTTTGCCATTCCGTGACCCCGTCTGCCCTCACATTCAGGGACTACGCCGACGATTGCGGGATCGTACTCGATCCGCAGGAAGCGGCGATGCTTGCCAGCCTTCCGAACCTTCCCAAGGCGTCGCCGTCCAACGTCCTCCTGGCGATGGAGGCGAAGGCGTGCATGACCGAGCACGTGAAGGCGCTCCCGCGTCTCCACGACGAACTTTCTTCCTCTCACCAGACCATCCACGGCGACACGAGCAGCGCGATCGCAGCGGGTTTCGTGATGATCAATTGCTCCGACACGTTCATCAGCCCCGATCGAAACCGAAAGCGGATCAGGCCCTCCCATGCGGCGGTCTCGCGCCATCGCCAGCCTGAGGTCGCTCGGCGAACTCTCGATGCCGTGATGAAATTGCCCCGGCGCAGTGGCCCCGATGACATCGGATTCGACGCGATTGGCGTCACCATGGTGCGCTGTAGCAATGATCGGCAACCGGTGACCGTCGACCTCGTCGAGAACGCGGCGATGCCCGAGATTCTCGGATATGATGCGTTCGTACGCAGGCTCGCGCACCTCTACTCGACCAAGTTCATGGCGATCTGAAGCTCGGTCCGGTGATCCGCTCACAACGGCGGAGCGCAGCTCGTTGATGAGCCGGGTGCGGCAGAGAAACACGAAGCCGGAACAGGTGGTTCGATCGATCCTCCACCGCGCTGGCCTGCGGTTCACCGTCAACGGTCTGCTGAACCGATCGCTGCCAAGCCGGCCGGACATCGTTCTTCCACGGTGGAAAACCGTGGTGCTCGTGCACGGGTGCTTCTGGCACCGGCACGCGGAATGCAAGTACACAACCACCCCCCGGGCGCGCGCCGAATTCTGGAAGAAGAAATTCGACGCGAACGTTGAGCGCGATCGGATCCAGGCATCGGAGCTGAGAAAGCTCGGTTGGCGTGTCGTGGTGGTTTGGGAATGCGAGACCCGATCTGGTGATCGCCTCGCCCGCAGGCTCGGGAAACAGTTCGCCAGGCATTGAAGCTTCCATGCGCATTGCGGTGATTTCCGACACGCACGACCGCTACCCGGAGACGCTGCCCCGCAGGCTCGAATCCGCGGAGGAGATCTGGCACCTGGGCGATGTGTGCGATCCGATCACGCTCGCCGCGTTCGAGGCGCTCGGCCGCCCGCTCCATGTCGTCGCCGGCAACTGCGACGCGTATCCGTGGCGGCTGGCGCTGACGCTCGAGCGCGGCGGGCTGATGTTTTTCCTCACGCACATTCCGCCGGCGCCCGTCCGGGTGCCGCGCGGCGTCCACGCCGTCCTGCACGGTCACACCCATGTCCCCCGGGACGAGCGGATCGACGGCGTCCGCTGGCTGAATCCCGGATGCATCACGCGGCCGAACCGCGGCGCTCCCGCCGGGTTCGCCTGGCTGACCGTCGACCGCGGCGAAATGACGTGGGAACCGGTGAAGTTGTAGGCTGACTCAGGCGACGGGGCTCGCGCGAATCTGCCGACACGAACGCGCGGCGGGCGATCGGCCTCCCGCGTTTCCGTGCGCAGAATCAGTTACTTGCCCAACCTGCTCAGCAGCCTCCGCCGCGTGCTGCAGGGCTGCCTCGGCGCCGGCCGGCTGGTCGGCGGCTGGCTTCGCGGCAGGGATACGCGACTGGCGCCCGGCCGCGGGCACGAGACACTGCCGCTCGGACACCGGGCCGGGAGTTGACGGGCGATGACGGACAACCGCAATCCGCTGCCGGGCGTTCCGCGCGAATTCGCGCCGGGCGGCCGCATTGCGTCAATGCCGCGGCTTGTGCACGCCCGGGCGACCTCGCAGAGTTCGACCATGCCCGGGTCGCGGTGGCCGAATCTCCTCAGCATGGCGCGCATGGCGCTGATGCCGGTCGTGCTCGGGCTCGCGCTCGCCGGACGGCCCGGCTGGTTTGCCGGCGTGTTTCTGGCGGCGCTGTGCACGGATTTTCTCGATGGCTACCTCGCGCGCCGGCTGAACGCGCACTCCGAACTCGGACGCAAACTCGACAGCTTCGCCGACTACCTGACGCTCTTTGTCGGGCTCGCCGCGGTCGCGCTGCTGTGGCCGGACATCGTCCGCCGGGAATGGATGTGGTTCGCCGCCGTCATCGGCTCCTTCGTGGGCGCGATGCTTTTCACGTTCGTGCGGCTGGGACGCGCGCCCTGTTATCACACGTGGCTTTCGAAGGCGATGGTGACGGCCTGTGTTTTCGCGTGCGTTCCCCTGTTCGCCGGCTGGACCGCCACGCCGGCTCACCTCGTCGCCGCCGTGCAGGTCGTGGTGGCGCTAGAGGAGATCGTGATCGCGTGCCTGATCCCGTGGTACGTGGGCGAGGTGCCGACTGCCTGGCATGCGTGGCAGCTGTACCGGAACCGGCGGGCGGCGACGCGCATCGCCTGATCGCGGACGGGGTCGCGACCGGACGCGGACGCGCCCGTTCGGGAACGTTGGCGGGAGCGGGAACCTGGTCCGTTCGACACGGCCGGCGCGCACGATCACGGCGTTGGCCGAAAAACGGCGCGGCGCGGGGTTGACGTCCGCCGCCCTCGCTTGCGACGCTCGGCCTGCGACGCAATGGGAGAACAGCAACAGGACCTGTTCGGTTTGTTTGCGCCGGAAAGCGGTGTCCACAAGTCGCCGCCGCCGGCGATTCCGGTCGTGGCCGGCGAAGGCGTGGTGTTCCGGCGCAGCCCCCATGCCCGCAACTATCGGTTGACCCTGAAGCGCGACGGCACCGCGGTGGCGACGATTCCGGTGCGCGGTTCGGAACGGGAGGCGCGCCGGTTTGTGGAGCAGCATGAGGACTGGCTGGAACGAGCCCGCGAACGGCAGCGGCGCAAGCCCCACGGCGCCGAGGTGTGGACCGTCGGCACGCGGGTGTTGTGGCGCGGCGAACTGGCCGAAGTGCGCATCGCGTCCGGCGGCGAGCCGTTCCTTCCGCCGCCGGTCCGGCCGCAGGTCTGCCTCGCCGCCGATGTGTTTCGCGTGCCGCGACTCGAGGGCGATCTCCGACCGACGCTCGAGTCGCATTTCGCGCGCCGGGCGCGAGTCGAGCTGCCGGCACGGGCGTGGGAGCTGGCGGCCGTCACCGGCGTCGAGGTGAGGCACGTCGTGGTGCGCAATCAGCGTTCGCGCTGGGGCTCCTGTTCGGCCAACGGCACGATTTCGCTCAACTGGCGGTTGGTGCAGACACCGGAGTTCGTGCGCGACTACATCGTTTATCACGAGCTGATGCACCTTCGTGAAATGAACCATTCCGCGCGGTTCTGGGCCCGCGTGGAGGAAGTCTGCCCCGGCTGGCGCGAGGCCGAGCGCTGGATCAAGCGCAACGGTTCGCTCGTGGGTCTCTAGCTGGAGCTTGTCCCAGAAACGCTGATTTTGCGCGGTTCGTGTCTCTTGTAGCCGGCCTCGCCGAGGCCGGTCCGGGGTCGGCGCCCCCGGCTGCAGCTGATCCCGCGCCCTTGGGACAAGCTCTAGCTAGGCGGCGCGAGCGAGCTCGCGGCCTAGTGCGTCCATGAAACCATGAACTCAGGATGTGAAAGTCAGTCCCGCCCCGGGGGCAGAGACCGGGGTGCAGTCGACGGCAACTGCGTCGCAGCAATGCGGGGTGGGGAGCAGCCGGAGACGGAAGATCGGTCCCGAACGCAAGTGAACTCGATTCGGCATGTGCTCCGGGCGAGCCTGCTAGGCAAAGGCGAAGCCTGCCGCGCGAGCGGCGAGCCTGTCACGGTCCAGGAACTGCCAACACTGGAGACAGGACGGGGTGGGTGTGGTTGGAGCGGGAACGATCGGAAGGGATCATGGGATAAGTGGAGAGACCGGCCCGACGGACTGAGTCGAGCCGGAGTCAGAGCGTCCATAGTAGCCGTGAAGCCGGGTAACGCCGGGGGAGCGAAGGGACGCAGGAAGGCGAATGCGCGATGAACACGACGTTGGAAGCCACCCCTCCGCCAGTGCCCGCGAGGGCTACGCAAGGAGGAGACGTCCGCTCCCGCTGGGGGTGGGCGGAACCGGCGGTGTGGACCGAGCGCATGCTGACGGCCCTGGAAACAGGGGTGAAAGGAAACCAGTGGTTCAGCCTGATCGACAAAGTGTATGCGCAACGAACCCTGGGACTGGCTTGGGAAAAAGTGCGGTCCAACGCCGGCGGCAGTGGCGTGGACGGCATGACGATTGGTCGCTTCGCCAAAGACTGCCCCCGCGGGCTGCTCGCCCTGAATGAGCAACTGCGTCAGGCGACCTATCAGCCCAGTCCGGTCAAACGGTGCTGGATACCAAAGCCCGGCTCGTCCGAAAAGCGCCCCTTGGGCGTCCCCACGGTGCGGGATCGGATCGTGCAGACGGCGTTGCGAATGGTCGTGGAACCGATCTTCGAAGCGACGTTTGCCGAGCACAGCTACGGCTTCCGGCCCGGACGTGGTTGCAAAGACGCGTTACGCCGGGTGCAGCACCTCCTTGACGAGGGCGGCACCTGGATCGTCGACGCGGACTTGAAAGGCTACTTCGACACGATACCGCATGGGCGGTTGATGGAACGAGTCGGGGAACGTATTGCGGACGGTCGCGTGCTGGCCCTCATCCAAAGTTACCTCGAACAGGGGGTGATGGATGGGCTTAGCCACTACGAGGCTGGCGAGGAGGGTACGCCGCAAGGAGCGGTCATCAGTCCGCTGCTGGCGAATATCTACCTCAATCCGCTCGACCACCTCATGGCCGACGGTGGCCTCGAGATGGTGCGCTACGCCGACGACTTCGTCCTGCTGTGTCGGAGCCGGGAACAAGCACAGGCCGCCCTCGCTCGCGTGCAAACGTGGGTGGGGCAGCACGGTCTGACGCTGCACCCGGAAAAGACCCGGATCGTTGATGCGACCCAGCCGGGAGGCTTCGACTTCCTCGGCTATCACTTCGAACGCGGTTACCGCTGGCCGAGGAGGAAGTCCATGGATCGGTGTAAGGACCGCATCCGTGAGCTGACGCCGAGGACTTATGGTCACTCGCTCGAATGCTGCATCGATGACCTCAATCGGATGCTGCGCGGCTGGTTTGGCTACTTCCAACACAGCCATCGCACGACGTTTCCCCGGCTGGATGCGTATGTCCGCGGACGACTCCGCGCCATCCTGCGCAAACGACAGGGAAAGAGTGGTCGTGACCGCGGTTCCGATCATCGTCACTGGCCCAATCACTACTTCGCCGAGCGCGGCCTGTTCAGTCTGACACAGGCTTACGTCTTGGTCCGTCAGTCTCCTTGAGAGCCACTCGCTGACTGGAGAGCCGGATGCGGGAAATCCGCCTGTCCGGTTCGGAGGGAGGCGCGGCGCAACTCAATGCGCCGTGCCTACCCCTATTGCCAACCTGTCCGGACGTAGGCCGCCTGCTTGCAGGCGCGGATCGAGCCCGAGCGCACTCGCACCGCATTCCGGCTCCGCGCGACCCTAACGGAAATCGATCAGCTCGACCTCGAAGACGAGTGTGGCCTTCGGCGGAATCTTCGGCGGCCGCCCGGGAAGACCGTAGCCGAGCCAGTACGGGACGATGAGCGTGCGCTTCTCCCCCCGGTGCATGGCGAGGAATGCCTCGTCCCATGCTTTGATGACCGAGCCCGTGCCGACCCGGAAGGTGAACGGGACGCCGCGCTGGTAGGAGCTGTCGAACGGCGTGCCGTCGAGCAGCCGGCCGTCGTATTGCGCGATCACCTCGTCTCCGATCCGCGGGGTGCCGTCGGTGCCGGGCGAGCGCACGATGTAAAGCAGCCCGGACGAGGTCCGAAGAGCGTTGACGTACCGCTGGCGGATCACGGCCGCGTCCGCCGCGGGCAGCTCCGGGGTCCCTCCCTGTTCGAGCGCCTCGCGCATCGCGCTGTTGATGGGAGCGCCGGGATTCTTTCGGGCCAGCATGCCCGAACGGACCACCAGCGCGATCGTCAGCAGAATGACGCCGAGAAGAAGCAGGTAGAAAATACTGCGCATGGGTTGAAAACGCGGATGGCGCCGATGCTCACTCCTCCGGGATCCGGAGCTGCATCCCGGCGGCGAGCGCCTGGCCGGTCCCGAGCAGGGCACTGTTGGCGCCATAAACCAGACTCCACCGGTCGGGCCGGCCATAGAACTTCTGGGAGATCTTTTCCAGCGAGTCGCCTTCCTGGACAATGTAGGTGCGCACCGGCCGGGCGGCCGGTGCCGCGACCGCGGGCGGGCCCGCGGCCGGACGGCCGGCGAGCTGCAGTTTCGCCTGGCTCGTCGCCAGCGTTGCGCTGGCATCCGAGTCCGCCGGCAGGTTCCCGGCGTGCAGCGTGGCCTCGATCTCCCGCGCCCCGCCGGCGGCGCTCTCGCGGGCCGACGCGAGTGAGGGCGCGGCGTCCGTCTTCGCGTTCGCCGCGGCCATGGCGTGCAGCTGGGTGCGCAGCGCTTCCGCCGCCTGCTCGGCCTCGGCGCGCGCTTCCTTCTGGGCCAGAAATTCCGTGTTCAGCTGCGACAATGCCGAACGGGCTTCGTTGTTCTGCGCGGTGATCCGGTCCAGCTTCTGCGCCAGCGCCGCATTTTCTGACCGGGACTGATCGAGCGCCGCGCGCAGCTGCTGGGTTTCGCCTTGCAGCTGCGTGTAATTGCGCAGCGCGTCGGCCAGCTTGTCCTCGGTCTCACCCATCCGGCCGCGCAGGTCGGCGATCTGCTCGGCAGCGGCCAGGCGTCCGCCTGGGGTGTTGGCGGGCGCCGCGGCCCCCGGCAGCCGTTCGCGTTCGGCCTGCAGGCGGGCATAGCTGGCCCGCAGTTCCACGAGTTCGCGCGTGGTCGCCTTCAGTTTCGCCGCGAGTTCCTCGCCCGCCGTGTTCGGCGCCGCGGGCCGGTCGATCGCCGCCCGCAGCACGTCCTGCTCGCGCCGGGCGATGGAGAGTTCCAGCTGCAACATCTTCTTTTCCGCCCGGAGATCGGAATTCTCCGTGACCACGCTGGCCTCGGTCCGGAATTTTTCCGGCGAGCCGAAGTGAATGTAATGGCAGCCGCCCGCGAGGATCAGAACCGGCAGCGCGATGATCCCAGGCGGGACAAGACGGCGGGAACGCATGGAAGCGCCATAAAGCCGGATTCCCTCTCGTTGGCAATCCCGCCGGCGTCGCGGCCGGCGGGATGCGGGTGCTTCACGGGATCTTCAAGGTGGTGCCGACCGGCAGCACGTTCTCGTCCTTGATCACGTCGCGGTTCGCGCGAAGAATTTCATCCCAGCGGTTGCTGGTGCCATAGTAGGCGCGGGAGATCTTCGCCAGCGAGTCGCCTGCCACCACGACGTGCGTGCGCGGCCCGGCCGGCACGGCCGGCTCCGGCACGGGAGCGGGGGTCGCCGCGGTGGTCGCGGCGGCGGTGCCCGGCCGGACGGGCGATGCCAGCAGCGAGGCGGGAGGCGAGCCAACGAGGGCCAGCCGGGTTCGCAGCTGGGAATTGTCCATCGCGAGCGAGGCGGCCTGCGCCTTCGTTTGGCGCAGGTCGTCGAACAGCGCGGAAATCTGGCCGGCCGCCTCGGCGGACGCTTTCGCCGACGAGGCCTGCGCCTGCTGCGCATCGCGCGCCGCGTCCGCTTTGAGCCGGTCGTTTTCGGCCTGCAGCAAGGAATAGCTCCGCAACACGGTGCTCAGCTTGCTCTCGGTCTCGGCCAGCCGCCCCGTCACGTCCGGCGAGGGTGTCGCCGCGGCGGCGGCGGCCAGCTTCGCTTCGAGCGCGGCATTGTCGCGGCGGAGCGTGTCGAGTTCGGACTGGGTCGCGGCCTGGTTCCCCGCCGCGGCCTTGAGTTGATCGTTTTCCGCCTGGAGCTGGGAATAGCTCTGCAAGGCCGTGGCGAGCTTGTTCTCGGTTTCGGCGAGGCGGGCGGACTGCTCCGCGGATTTTCCGGATGGCGCCGCGGCCAGCTTCGCCTCCAGCGCCGCCTTGTCGCGGCGAAGCGCGTCGAGTTCGGATTGGGTGGCTGCCTGGTTCGGCGCGGCGGCCTTGAGTTGATCGTTTTCCTTCTCGAGCAGCGAGTAGCTGCGCAAGGCGGTGTCGAGTTTCGACTGCAGATCGGCAATCCTGCCGTTGAGGTCCGAGACCATCGGGGCGGCCGCGTCGCGGGCGAGCTTCTCCTGCTTCATCTTCTCCAGCTCCGCCGTGAGTCTCACCTGTTCGGCCGACGCGGTCTTGAGCAGCTGGTTGTCGGTCTCGAGCACGGTTTGCCGCTGCTCGGCCGCGGCGAGCTTCTTTTGCGCCTCCGCGAGCTTGGCTGGGTAATCCGTCGGCGGTTGCGCGGCGGCCTTTTCCGCCGCATCGAGCTTGTCCCGCAGCGCGCTCTCGGTTGTGCGCGCCTGCGCCAGCTTGGCCTCGAGCGTGGCTTTCTCCTGCATCAGCCGCTCGACTCCGGCATTGATCGTATTCAGCCGCGCAATCGCCTCGTCCGCGCGTTTCTTTTCCGCCGCGGCGGCGTCGGCGAGCCGCTTGTTCTCCGTGCGCAGTCCCGCCGAATCGTCGCCCGGCTGCGGCGGGTTGCCTTCCGGCGCCCGCTCGATCACCACGGCGGGCGGGCTGGCCGGCTGCGCCGGTGCCTCGGCCGCCGCCAGGGCGGAAAGGGGGAAAGTCACGACGGCGAAGCAGGTCAGGGCGAGGGGGAGGGGAATTCTCATGGCGGCAGGGGAGCGAAGCTAAGGGATGCGTCGTTCGACACAATCCGTGAATCGGAGTGCAGCTGGTTCGGCGGAATGACACTCAGGCCCAGTTTCGGGCCCGTTCCACCGCGCGGTGCCAGCCGGCCTGCAGCCGCTCCATCGCCGCGCGCGATCCCCGCGGCGCAAAGCGGCGCTGGGCATCCCACAGCGACGCGATCTCGTCGCGGTCCTTCCAGAAACCGGCGCTGAGTCCCGCCAGGTACGCGGCGCCGAGCGCCGTCGTTTCGGCGGTTCGCGGCCGGATCACCGGGACGCGCAGCAGGTCGCTTTGGAACTGGAGCAGGGCGTCGTTCACGGTGGCGCCGCCGTCCACGCGCAGTTCCGTCAGCTTCCGTCCCGAGTCGGCCTGCATCGCCGTCAGCAGGTCCGCGCTCTGGTACGCGATGCTTTCCAGCGCGGCGCGGGCGAGGTGCGCCGCGGTGCTCCCGCGCGTCAGCCCGAGGATCGCGCCGCGCGCCGAGGCATCCCAGTGCGGTGCGCCCAGCCCGGCGAACGCCGGCACGAGATAGACGCCGCCGTTGTCCTTCACGCCGGCAGCCAGCGCCTCGACGTCGCCCGAGCGGGCGATGAGCCCCAGCCCGTCGCGCAGCCACTGCACGACGGCGCCGCCGATGAAGACGCTGCCCTCCAGCGCGTATTCGAGCGGCGCCTTCGGACCGAGCCGCCAGGCGATTGTCGTGAGAAGCTGGTGACGCGAGACCACCGGCGTGCCGCCCGTGTGCTGCAGCAGGAAGCAGCCTGTCCCGTAGGTGTTCTTCGCCATCCCCGGCCGGAAGCAGGCCTGCCCGAAGAGTGCGGCCTGCTGGTCCCCGGCCAGGCCGCACACCGGCACCCCCCGCAACGCCGGCAGCGTCGAGACCTCGCCGTAGGGTTCGCTGCTCGACCGGATCGCCGGCAGCACTTCGCGCGGAATGCGCAGGACGCGCAGCAGTTCCTCGTCCCAATCGCCGGTGCGCAGGTCGACGAGCAGCGTGCGCGAGGCGTTGGAGACGTCGGTGGCGTGCACCCGGCCGCCGGTGAGCTGCCACAACAGCCAGGTGTCGACCGTGCCGAAGGCGAGCTCGCCGCGGCCCGCGCGGCGCCTCGCCCCGGGCACGTGGTCGAGCAGCCAGCGCAGCTTCGTGCCCGAGAAATACGGGTCGAGCACGAGTCCGGTCCGTTCGCGGAACAGCGGCTCCCGCCCGCGCCGCTTCAGCTCCGTGCAGATTCCGGCCGTGCGGCGGTCCTGCCAGACGATCGCCGGGGCGAGCGGCGCGCCGGTGCGCCGGTCCCACAAGAGCGTCGTCTCGCGCTGGTTGGCGATCCCGATGCCGGCCAGCTCGCGGCCGGTGAGATTTGCCTCGGCGGTCGCCGCCAGCGCCACCCGGCGCGTGGTTTCCCAGAGATCGCGCGGGTCGTGCTCCACCCAGCCGGGTTCCGGAAAATGTTGCGGAAACTCCTGCTGGACCGTCGCGCGCGCCCGACCCCGGCGATCGAATACGATGGCGCGCGACGAGGTCGTTCCCTGGTCCAGCGCGAGAATGAATTGGGCGGCCATGGGGTTCCATCCAGCCTGCGGGTCGTCGCGCCCGTCGCAAGCGTCGCAATCCGTCCGGCGGGGGCTTGCATCGGAATGTAAGCCAGCTTACGAACCGCCCCCCATGCGCCGTGCGCCCGCCTCCTTCGACCAAAGCCGGCTGGTGCTGCAACCAAAAGCCACGCGGATCGTCCAGCAGCTCGCGCGCCTGGCCGCGGAATTTCGCGAGGACCACCTCCGCGGATTGTCCGCCCGGCGCCCGGCCGCCCTCGTCCACGACCTGCTTCACGTCCAATCCAACCTTCTCCGTCTCGAAGCGAGAGCCGGAGCCTGATTTCATGAACCCTTTTTCACCGGGCAGTTTTTCGAAGCTCGCCGCGCCGTTTCTCGGCGCGATCGCGCTGCTGGGCGCCGCGGGCTGCGGCCGCGATGCCGCCCGGCTGGCGGGCGGACCCCCGCCCGTCCCGGTCCAGACGGCGGTCGCGCAGCGGCAGGACGTGCCCCGTCGCATCGAGTCGATCGGAACGGTCCAGGCCGTGCGTGCGGTCGCGGTGAAGTCGCAGGTGGATGGGATCATCGCGCAGGTCCATTTCAAGGAGGGGCAGGACGTGAGGGTGGGCGATCTGCTGGTGACGCTGGACCGGCGGCCGTTCGAAAACAGCCTGCGCAGCGCCCGCGCCGACCTCGCCACGGCCCGGGCCCAGGAGGAACAGGCGGAGGCCGACCTCGAACGGTACGACCGGCTGAACGAAAAGTCCGCCATCTCGAAGGAGGAATACGTGCAGTACGTGACCCGCGCGGCCACCGCGAAGGCCCAGTTGCAGTCGCGGGAGGCGGCGGTCTCGAATGCGGAGCTGCAGCTGAGCTACACCGAGATCCGGGCGCCGATCGCGGGCCGCACCGGCCAGCGCCTGCTGCACGAGGGCGCGCTGGTGAAGGCGAACGACAACAGCTTCACGCTCGTGAACATCAACCAGATTTCCCCGATCGCGGTCGCCTACTCCGTGCCGGAAAACACGCTCGATGACATCCGCAACGCCTTCGCCCGGCACATCGCCAGCGTCGTCGTGACCGAGCGCAACACCGGGCTCACCCGCGCCAACGGCATGCTGGATTTCATCGACAACACGGTCGATCCGACCACCGGCATGGTGACGCTCAAGGCGGTGTTCCCCAACGAGGACGCCGCCCTCTGGCCGGGCCGGTTCGTGTTCGTCGTCACGCAGGTGGGAGTCGATCGCGACGCCGTGGTCGTGCCGTCGACGGCCGTCCAGAACAGCCAGGCCGGCTCGACGGTGTACGTGCTGGGCCGGGACCGCACGGTGGAGCTGCGCAGCGTGAAGGTCGCCCGCACCGCCGGCGACACCACGCTGATCGCGCAGGGGATCAAGCCGGATGACGTCGTCATCACCGACGGGCAGCTGCGCCTGCTGCCGGGCATGAAGGCCGAGCCGCGGCAGCCGTCCGGCGCGCCGGTCGCGGCGGAAAACCCGCCGCTGGCGCCGAAGTCCTGACGCATCGCGAGGCGGGTGCGTCCGCCCGCCTGTCCCCCCCCCACCTCCTTTCGATGAACGTTCCTGAAGTCTGCATCCGCCGCCCGGTGATGACGACGCTGCTGACCGCGGCGCTCTGCATCTTCGGCGCGATGGCGTACCGGCTCCTCCCGGTGAGCGATCTGCCGACGGTCGATTTTCCGACCGTGGTGGTCAGTGCCTCGCTGCCGGGCGCCACGCCCGAGACGATGGCGAGCGCCGTCGCCACCGTGCTCGAGCAACAGTTCTCCACCATCGCCGGCATCGATTCGATGACGTCCACCAGCGGCACGGGCAGCACGTCGATCACCCTGCAGTTCACGCTGGACCGCGACATCGACGCCGCCGCCCAGGATGTGCAGGCGGCGATCGCCGCGGTCCAGCGGCGGCTGCCGACCGACATGCCGGCGCCCCCGTCGCTGCGCAAGACGAACCCGGCCGACACGCCGGTCCTTTTCCTCGCCCTCAGCTCTCCGACGCTGCCGCTCTCGACCGTCGACGAGTACGCCGAGACGACGCTGTCGCAGCGGATCTCGACCGTCGACGGCGTTTCGCAGGTCCAGGTCTACGGCGCGCAGAAGTACGCCCTGCGGGTCCGGCTCGATCCCCGGCTGCTCGCCAGCCGCGGCATTACCCTGTCCGAGGTGCGTGCCGCGCTCGATGCGCACAACGTGAACCAGCCGACCGGGCTCCTCGACGGCTACCGGCAGTCGGTGCAGATCCTCGCCAGCGGCCAGCTCGACAACGCCGCCGCGTTCACCGGCATCGTCGTCGCCTACCGCAACGGCGCGCCGGTGCGGCTGGGCGAGCTGGCCCAGGTGATCGACAGCGTGCAGGATGCGCGCGTCGCCAGCTGGTTCGGCCAGCGGCGCGGCCCCGGGGCGACGCTGGATCCGGCCCGCGCGATCGTCCTCGCGGTGCAGAAGCAGCCGGGCGTCAACACCGTCGAGGTCGTGCGCCGGGTGAGGGAGCTGCTGCCGATGTTCGCGCGCCAGCTGCCGCCGTCGGTCCACCTCGACATCCTGCGCGACAACTCCGAGGCCGTGCGCGAGTCCGTCCGCGACGTGCAGACCACGCTGATGCTCTCGATCTCGCTGGTCGTGCTCGTGATCTTCGTTTTCCTCCGGTCGCTCTGGGCGACGATCATCCCGAGTGTCGCCATCCCGATGGCGCTGCTCGGCACATTCATCGTCATGTACTTTTTCGGGTACTCGCTGGACAACCTTTCGCTGCTCGCCCTGACGCTCTCGGTCGGGTTCGTCGTCGACGACGCGATCGTCATGCTCGAAAACATCGTGCGCCATATCGAGGAGGGCATGCCGGTGCGCGAGGCCGCGTTCCGGGGCGCGGGCGAGATCGGGTTCACCATCCTCTCGATGACGCTGTCGCTCGTCGCGGTGTTCATTCCGCTGATGTTCATGGGCGGCATCCTCGGCCGGCTGCTGCACGAGTTCGCCGTCACGATCACCGCGTCGATTCTCGTCTCCGGCGTCGTGTCGCTGACGCTCACC
Organism: uncultured Verrucomicrobiae bacterium; assembly: GCA_963705935.1. GTDB lineage: Bacteria > Verrucomicrobiota > Verrucomicrobiia > Opitutales > Opitutaceae > Opitutus. The sequence goes on from OY970130.1 coordinate 4,747,232, forward strand.
CCGATGCTGTGCAGCCGCTTCCTCAAGCCGAACGTCGGGAGCGCGCACGCCCGGGACATGCCGCATGGCCGGCTGTACGCGTGGAGCGAGCGGATGTTCGACGGCATGCTCCGGTTCTACGAGCGCACCCTGCACGTCGGCATGCGGCACCGGAAGGTCATCGTCGGGATCGCGGCGCTCATGGCCGTGCTCACCGTGGCCTTGTTCAAGGTTCTGCCGCAGGGGTTCATCCCCACCGACGACACGGGGTTCGTCAGCGTCATCACCGAGGGCGCGCAGGACATCTCGTTCGAGGAGATGGCGCGGCACCAGCAGGCCGCCGCCGCCATCGTGGCGCAGCAGCCGTACGTCGCCGCCTTCATGTCGGCGATCGGTGCCGGCGGCCCCAACGGCACGATGAACCAGGGCCGGATGTTTCTCCGGCTCGTCCCGCGGAACGACCGCCCGTCCGCCGGCGCGATCGTCAACGACCTGCGGCAGAAGCTGGCGAAGCTGCCCGGGCTGCGGGCGTATCCGCAGATTCCCCCGACGATCCGGATCGGCGGCCAGATCACCAAGTCGCTCTACCAGCTGTCGCTGTTCGGGAGCGACCTCGACGAGCTCTATGCCACCGCCGGCAAGATGGAACAGCGGCTCCGCGCGCTGCCCCAGCTGGTCGACGTCAACTCCGACCTCCTGATCACCAGTCCGCAGGTGCGGGTCGACATCCAGCGGGACCGCGCCGCCGCGCTCGGCATCACGCCCCAGGACATCGAGGACTCGCTCTACAGCGCCTTCGGCACGCGGCAGGTATCCACGATCTATACACCGACGAACCAGTACTACGTCATCATGGAGGTCGCGCCGGAATTCCAGCGCGACGCCTCCGCGCTCACCTCGATCTACCTGCGGTCGCGCGCGGGCAAGCTCGTGTCGCTCGACACCGTCGCGACCCTCCGCCGCGCGGTCGGCCCGCTGACCATCAACCATCTCGGCCAGCTGCCGGCCGTCACGCTGTCGTTCAATCTCAAGTCCGGCGTGTCGCTCGGCGACGCGACGGCGGCGATCCAGCAGATCGCCGGGGTGGAGCTGCCGCCGACGGTGAGCTACAGCTTCGTCGGCTCCGCGCAGGCGTTCACGTCGTCGCTCGCCGGGATGGGGCTGCTGCTGCTCACGGCGGTGCTCGTGATCTACATCGTCCTCGGCATCCTCTACGAGAATTTCGTCCACCCGCTCACGATCCTGTCGGGTCTGCCGGCCGCGAGCTTCGGCGCGATGCTGACGCTCTGGCTCTTCCACGAGGAGCTCAACATCATGGGCTACGTCGGCGTCATCCTGCTGATCGGCATCGTGAAGAAGAACGCGATCATGATGATCGATTTCGCGCAGGCGGTGCGGGGGCGCGGCGAGGCTTCGGCCGAGCAGGCGATCCTCCGGGCCTGCTCGGTGCGGTTCCGGCCGATCATGATGACGACGTTCGCCGCCCTGGCCGGCGCGCTGCCGATCGCCCTCGGGCTCGGCGCCGGCGCCGATTCGCGGCGGCCGCTCGGCCTCGCGGTCGTGGGCGGCCTGATCGTGTCGCAGATGCTCACGCTCTACATCACGCCCGTGATCTACATCTTCATGGACCGGCTCGAACACCGGCTCCGCCGCCGGCGCGCGCCGGTGGTCGAAGGCGGACTGGGCGAGGCGATTCCGGCGAAATAGCGGGATGACGCGCAGCTCGGCGGGAAAACCGCGCCGGGCTGCTCGCCATGGTTGACGCCGGACCGGCCGATCGATGTTGATGGCCGCGGGCGAGATGCCGCGGTTTTTCTGGGCGAACATAAGAGCTGACCGGCAGTCTCACCCTGCCACACTTTATCCGACTATGAACACCCAGCCCCGCCCCACCGGGTTCGCTGTGCTTGCGGCTTTGGCGCTGCTGGCCGGCTGCGCCAGCGACCCGGCAACCTCCGCGCCCCAGGACACGACGAAATACACGGTCGAAAACACGGAGAAGTTCGTGCTCCTGGACAAGCCGGCGCAATTTGCGATCACCTGCACGGGGCTGCAGGAACGCACGCTGCCCGACGGGCGGCTCGACGTCGTGGCGAACGTCAAGAATCGCGAGAACCGCCCAATGCAGGTCCAGGTCAATTGCGTGTTCAAGGATGACCAGGGCTTTTCGACGGGCGACGAGACTCCGTTCCAGAACCTCGCGCTCGCGGCGAATTCCACCGAAACCGTGCACTTCACCGCGGCGAATCCGCTCGCGAAACGCTACACGATTCGAGTGCGGCAGGCCCGGTAGCGCGCGAAGCCGCGAGGCGGATCGCCGGGGCGCCGCATCCGGGCCGGGCCCAATCACCGGCCGCGCGCCGCCGCTACGATCCGAGCTTCGCCATCAGCTCCGGCACGCTCAGTCCGTCGATCCGCACGATCTTCTGCCGGGACGCGTCCCCGCGCAGCACGTTCACCGCGCGGACCGGCAGGCCGAGGTGACGGGCGAGGAACGCGCAGAGCGCGGCGTTGGCCCGCCCCTCGAGCGCCGGCGCGTGGACCTTCACCTTCAGCGCGCCGCCGAGCCAGCCGACGATCTCGTCGCGCGGCGCATTCGGGATCGCCTTGACCGCGAGGGTACACGAGAGCGGCGGAGACATGGGACGGGGTCGCGCCACTGGGTTACGCTCCGGCGAGCGCCAGCGCCGTCCGGAGTTGTTCGATGATCTCGGCGGCCGGTTCGATGCCGACCGAGAGGCGCAGCAGGTTCGGATCGACGCCGTGCGCGAGCAGGTGGGCCCGGCCTTCCGCCGTCGAGGCGAGATCGTAGTGCGCCAGCTGGATGAACGGGCTCAGCAGCGTCGTCTTCATCCCGAAGCTCGGCCCCTTCGCCAGGTCGGTGCGATCGTAGACCGCGTCGAGCAAGCCGCGAAACGTGAACGTGATCATCCCGCCGACCGCCTGCGGCGACCGGGCGATCCGGAGATAATTGGCGCGCGATGCCGGGTGCAGCGCCCAATACACCTCCTTGACCGCGGGGTGTGACGAGAGGAACTCGACGACCGCGAACACGTTCGCGTGCATCCGGGCGAGCACCTGCGGTGTCTGCCCGATCTGCGCCGCGAGCCGGCTGAGATCGCGCGGATGGATCGGCTCGAGCTTCGCCGCCAGTCCGCGGCGCAGCTGCGCCGCATCCGGCGATGCGGGGTTGACGATCGCGAGTCCCGCCAGCAGGTCGCCCTCGCTCGCCGTGTACTTCGTCAGGCTGGCGACGAGCACGTCCGCGTGGGCGAGCACATCCACGTCGACGGGCGAGGAGATCGACGGGTCCATGATCACCGCGGCGCCGTGGCGGTGCGCGATGTCGGCGATGGCCGCGACGTCCGGTGTCTGCACGAGCGGATTGGTGGGCAGTTCGGCCACCACGCCGGCGATCCGGCGGCCGTTCTGCGCGAACAGCCGCCCGAGCGCCGCGAGGTCGAACACGTCCGGCAGCCGGAGGTGGTCCGCCGCCGCCGGCGTGTGACTCTGGAGCAGCGCGATCGTGTCGCGGTAGAGCCAGCCCAGCTGGACCCATTGCGTGCGGCCGCGCAGCGCCTGCAGTTCCGAGATCGCCCGAAACGCGGAATCCATGGCATTCATTCCGCAGTTCGCGATCAGCAGGTCCGCCTCCCCGGTGTCGCGGAACAGCGGAGCGAGGTTTCGGCGCACCTCTGCGAGGGCATCGCCCGCAAACAGCTCCTCCGGCGCGACGGTGAGCAGCTGATGCTGGGCCAGGCGGTCCTCCGCGGCACGGGAGGAGAGAAACCCGCCGGTGTGCTGCAGGAACGTCTTGGCCCTCGCCGCCAGCTCCGGGTGGTCGGGATGGGCGACACCGTGCACGGGCCCGTCGTCCACCCGCACGACTTGCGCCGCGCCCAGGTGCGCCGCCAGGCGGTCGCCCATCCGGCGAGACGACACCAGCCAGACCGTGTGGCCGCCGAGCCCGTGCCGCCCGGCCACGTGCTGCGCCAGCTGCAGGAGAAACGGATGCACCACGAATCGCGGGTACCCCGAACTCATCTGGCGTGTGATCTCGGGATCCTTCTCCTCGTATCCGCGGAGCGCGCGCATCGTCGGCAGGCTGCACGACACGGCGTGCGGCGACGGCGGGATGCGCTGACCCAGGGGAAGCGGGGAGAAAACGCTCATTTTCGCTGGAGTGTCCCGCCGCCGCCACGGTTGGCAACAGGAAGGTGAGTCATGACCGGGGCGCCCGCCGCCGCCGCGGGCGGAGAAAAAGTTGGCGCACGGCGCCGGCTCGCACTTGGCTGCCTCCGCATGAAACTGGTCTCGTGGAATGTGAACGGCGTGCGGGCCGTTCTGAAAAAGGGTTTCCTCGACTACATGGGCCGGGTGGACGCGGACGTGATCTGCCTCCAGGAGACGAAGGCGCATCCGGGCGACGTCCAGCACGTGGCCTGGACCGCTGGATACGCCCCGCACTGGTGCGCCGCGGAAAAGAAGGGCTATTCCGGCACGGCGGTATTCACCCGCGTGCCGCCGCGGGCGGTGTCCTTCGGTCTGGGTCTTCCCGGCCACGATGCCGAGGGCCGCGTGATCACGATGGAGTTCGCGGACTTCTTTCTCGTGAACGTCTACCAGCCCAACTCCCAGCGCGGGCTGGCGCGCCTGGAGTACCGGACGAAGGAGTGGGATCCCGCCTTCCTGGCCTTCCTGAAGAAGCTCGAGCAGCGGGGAAAACCGGTGGTGTCTTGCGGCGACCTCAATGTCGCGCACCAGGAGATCGATTTGACGAATCCGAAAACGAATCGCCGGAACGCGGGCTTCACCGACGAGGAGCGGGCGAACTTTTCCCGGCTGCTCGCGAGCGGCTTCGTCGACACGTTCCGCGAATTCGAGCCCGGACCCGGGCACTACACCTGGTGGAGCCAGATGATGAACTGCCGCGCGCGGAACATCGGATGGCGGGTCGATTACTTCGTGGCCAGCGCCAGCCTGCGCCCGCGGCTGAAGCGGGCCTGGATCAGCCCGGAGGTGATGGGCAGCGATCATTGCCCGATCGGGCTGGAACTGCAGTGATGGCCCGTCGCCGATGAGCGCGTTGAAGGAGCTGATGCTGAGGGAGCCGCCCTGGACGCTGGCGGTGGCCGAGAGCCTCACCTGCGGGCAGGTGCAGGCCCGGATCGGCGCGATTTCCGGCGCGTCCGGCTTTTTCCTCGGCGGCATCACGGCGTATTCCCTCGAGCAGAAGGTCCGGCACCTCGGCGTCGATCGTGCCGCCGCCGCGGTCGTGAACAGCGTCTCCGCCGCGGTCGCCGAGCAGATGGCCCGCGGCGCCTGCGAGTTGTTTCGCAGCCACGCCGCCGTCGCGACGACCGGCTATGCGGAGCCCTCGCCGGCCGACGGAGTGGCCGAACCGTGCGCCTGGTGGGCGGTGGCGATCCGGCGCGAACGGCGGCGCGGCGCGTTTTCCCTCCGGCGCGGATGGATCGAGTGTCCCGGGGCATCGCGCACGGACGCCCAGGCGATCGTGGCCGAAGCGGCGCTCGCCGAACTCGTGGCGTTCCTGCACGAGGTCCGGGGGTAGCGCCCGGCCCCCCAGGCGCGCCGCGATGTCTCCGCCGCGCCGGTTTACGGCGCGAGCGACTGCACGTAATTCATCAGCGGCACCACCGCCGGCACCGGCTGGACCCAGTCGCTGTAGAGCAGCTCGGGCAGCGTGTACGTGGTGTTGTACAGGACGAAATTGGCCGGGTCGTTGCGGGACAGATAACCCATCTTGACCGTGGCGCCGGCGTACAGGCCCTTGCTTTTCGAATACACCAGCACCGGCGCGTCGATGATCGGGTGGTTGTCGCGCTCGCGCTCCGCCACCTTCGGCCCGGCCACCGCCTTCGCGTCCACGCCGACGTTGAACCGCTCGTTGAAGAGCAGCCGCGGCGTCTCGTCGTTCGTGATCACCATCACGGTTTCAACCGACTTGGCGCCCATCTGCAGGCCGAGGCTCGCCTCGCCCGCGGACAGGAGCACCGGAATGCTCCAGCGTCCGTTCGCCTTCTTCACCAGGATGACGCCGTAGCCGTCCTTCACGCCGAGGAAGAAGCCGGCCTTGAACTGGTTGACGATGATGAGGGCGCGTGCCTGGTGCAGAATGTCGGCCGGGATGGCGTTGGCCGGATCGCTCATGAATTCCTGCAGGATCGCTTCGCACGATTCGACGCGCGTGATGCAATCGGAGCGGCTCGGAGCTGCCAGCGCGGCAACCACCGGTCCGGCGCCGATGAGCGCAATCAGGAGGAGCAGGAAGAATTTTTTCATAGCGTCGCGAAAGCGGTTTGCGCCGAGACCTAAGCATGCCGGCGCGAACTTGGAAAGCGCGGAGTGCGGCGGGCCCGTGCCGTGACCTGCCGCCCCGGAAAAAAGTTCCGGATCGTGCGGCCGGCTGCGGCGCATCCTGGTGCCGCTCAGTCCAGTCCGCGCGCCGTGATCTCGTCCTCGTCCCAGCCGAGATAATGACCCAGTTCGTGCAGGTAGGTCAGCCGGGTCTCAGCGCGGAACGCCTCCTCGTCCTCGCCGGCGAAATCCCACAGGTTGTCGAGGTAGAGCAGAATTTGGGGCGGTGACGGGTTGGCGTCCTGCATCTCCGCGCCGTGTTCGCTGCCGGTGAACAGCCCGAGAATGTCGTCTGGAAATCCGTCGGCGATCACGTCCGGTGCGGGCCGCGCCTCGTAATGCACCGGCACGTCGCGGGCCAGCGGGCGGATCTCCGGCGGCAATTGCCGCTGGGTGGCGGCAACCACGTTGGCTGCGAGGCGCGTGAGCTGGTCCGGAGTCATGCGTGCGTCTCCGACACGTCGAGCCGCTCGAAGCGGCGGCCCACCCACCACACTCCGGCGAGCAATTCGCCCAGCAGCGCCAGCGCCGTGACCGCGGCGCCGAACGTGATCGACACCGCCGGTCCGGGGCCGGCGGATTCCACCCGGGCCACCAGCGCCCAGACCGCGAACGCGCCGCGAATCATCAGGTGCGAACCCACCGCGAAGCCCAGCGCGACGGCGAGCGACAGCGCCACCACGAAAACCTGGCCGAACCCGAAGATCAGCCGCTGCCCCATGAGATCGATCCCGCCGCCGGGCGTGCGCAGGGAATGAAACCAGCCCGGCAGGAGCACCGGCGCGGCGTTCGGAATCAACAGCTCGACCGCCAGCACCGCCGGGGCGATCACCGCCGCGCACAGGCACCACACCACGCGCATCCCGGGGCTGAACCACTCGGGCGAGAGACTCGGCGGCTGATGGCCGTGCAGCCCGAGATACCACGCCAGCAGTCCCAGCCAGACGATGCCGCTCAGGACCGCCGTGGGCGCGAGCAGCTCGCCGAGCACCACGCGCCAGCCGGGCAGCGGATAGCCCTTGAGAATATCTGCGTTCGGCAGGTCCTGCCGCAGGTCGAGTCGCGAGAGCAGCGGACCGTAGAACAGCGCCGCGAAGATGGTCACCATGCCGGCCGCTGCGATCATGCCGCCGGCCCTCCAGTAGGCGTTGCCCATCGCCTGCTGCAGGATCGCGCTCGCGGCGACGAGGATGCCGGCGACCGCCAGCCATGCGCGCGGCGTGAACCACGGCCGCGCCGAGAGCAGGTTCTTCCACACGAACGCCAGCTCCGGCCAGGGCGCCCGGCCCACGTTGAACGGCGGCCGCCGGCCCCGCGCCGGCGCCGCGCTCACCCGCACGCCGCCGCTGCGACGCAATTCCGCCAGCCGCGCCGCCCGGCGCTCGGCGCGCGCGATCGATGCCTCCTCGAACGCCACGTTTGTCCGCGTGATCCACAGGTAATGCAGCGTCAGCACGGCGAGCGCCGGCGCCAGCGCGAGCAGGAACGCGCCGAAACTCGCGGCGAGAAACGGCCGCAGGAGCAGCTGCACCGGCCAGAGCACCCAGCGCAGCGCCCCGGTCGCAAAGGGCTGGCGCAGCCACTCGGCCCCGGGGCCGGCCGCCGGCGGCGGCGGCAGCGTCCGCCAGATCCAGGCGGCCGCGACCGCGATCACCAGCACCACCAGCCCGAGGACCGCCGCGCGCCGCGTCCGGGCGTGGATGCCCCGCTCGACCAGCCGCGCGATTGTCAGCGACGCGCCGAGATAGTGCAGGCTGATGAAGCTCAGCACGAGCCACCAGCTGACGAGCAGCTGCGGCGCCCGCCCGGTGAGCACCGCCCGTCCGTTGAAGATGACCGCGAAAAACAGCGTCTGCAGCAGCGAGCTGAAAAGCGTGCTGACCAGCTTGTAGTGCACGAGCGCACTGCGCGTCACCGGCGCGGGGAACAGAAACGCGATCTCCGGCTCGCTGAAATGAAACCCCGGCCGGTCGCCGGGCAGCACCCACATGCCGCAGACGAGCACCAGCAGCGCGACGCCGCCGAAGCCCAGCACCAGCGCCGCCGTATCCGGCGACAGCTGGGTCAGCAGCCCGCCGCCCGCCGCGGACATCCCGGCGCGCGCCCGCCGGAACACGAGCAGATAGAAGTACGCGATCGCGAACAGCGCCCCGACGAGGTACTTCGGCTGCCGCAGCCGCCGCAGCCGCGACCACACCAGGTTCTGCAGCGAGCGGAGCCGGAGATAGAGCAGGGCATGCAGCATGACTCAGCTTTCCGAGCCGCTGGTGGCGCGGATGAACACTTCCTCGAGACTGACGTCCGGCTCGCCGTTGCTGAACCGCGTGGCGACTTCCGCCAGCGTCCCGTCCGCGATCTTCACGCCCTGCTTGAGGATCAGCACGTGCGAGCAGACCTCCTCGAGCATGTGCAGCAGGTGCGAACTCAGCACGATGGCCGCGCCCTCGCGGGCCCGCTTCAGGATCGAGTCCTTCATCCGGCGGATGCCGAGCGGGTCGAGCCCGGTCAGCGGCTCGTCGAAGAACATCACCGACGGCCCGTGCAGCAAACCGCAGGCGATCGCGAGCTTCTGCTTCATCCCGCGCGACAGCGCGGCCGGCAGCTCGTCGGCCTTGTCCGCGATTTCGAGCTCGGCGAGCAGCGGCTGCGCGAGGCGCTCGTGCTGCGCGACGCCGTAGATCCGCGCGACGAACGCGAGGTGCTGGCGCACCGTCAGGTACTCGAACAGCCGCGGTTCGTCGGGGAAGAACGCCAGCGCCCGCTTCGCCGCCAGCGGCTCGGAGGCGAGATCGTGGCCCGCGATCCGCACGCCGCCCGTCGTGGCGGGAATGATACCGGCGATGCTCCGGAGCGTGGTCGTCTTGCCGGCGCCGTTCGGCCCGACCAGCCCGAGGACCTCGCCGGGCCGGACGGTGAACGACAGGTCGCGCACCGCCGTGAACCCGCCGTAGCGCTTCGAGAGTCCGGACACTTCGATCATGCGCCGGACGTTGGCCGGCAACCAGGGGCCCGGCAAGCCCGCCGGCGGCGCGGTAACCGGGTCGCGCGACCCGCGTCTTGGTCCGAACTTCCATGAAAACTCTCAGCAAGATCATGATTTTCACCGGTGGGATTCTGCTGGCCGGCGCTCCGGCGCTGCGCGCAGACCAGCCCGCCACCACCCCGGCCCCCGCCCCCGCCGACAACGATCGTCCCCGCATGAAGCAGATGCGGGAGAACCGCATGAAGCTACTCGACGAGAAGCTGCATCTGACGGACGAACAGAAGGCGAAGATCCAGGAGATCTGGAACAAGGGGGCGCAGCAGGGCCGCGAACTGCGCAAGGAGCAGGCCATGAGCCGCGCCGAAATGCGCGGCAAGCGCCGCGAGATGTTCCGGGCCATGCACCAGCAGGTGCGCGACGTCCTGACGGCCGATCAGCAGAAGACTTTCGACGAGCTGCGTCCGGCCGCTCCGCATCCGGCGCCCCAGGCGGGCGACGCCGAAGGCCGCTAGTTTCCAGGTTGGTGGTTGTTACAGCCCCACCGCGATCGTTCACCCGGCGAGGAGTGGCGGTCGCGGTGGGTAAATTTTTTCCGGGGACGCGCGGGCGGGGCGCATGTTTTCGGTTCCCCCGGCTGCCGGACGCGGGCAGAGTGACCGGATGCCCGCAGAAAAACGCGTGATCGTGGCCGGTGGCGGCGCCGCCGGATTGTTCGGCGCGATCGCCTGCGCGGAGGCGCTGGCCGGGCGCGGCACCGTCACGGTGTACGAGGCGACGGCGCATCCGCTGGCCAAGGTGCGCGTGTCGGGCGGCGGTCGCTGCAACGTCACGCACGCCTGCTTCGAGCCGCGCGACCTGGTCCAGCGGTATCCGCGCGGCCGCCGTGAATTGCTGGGCGCATTTCACCGGTTTCAGCCGCGCGACACCGTCGCGTGGTTCGAGGCCCGCGGCATCGCGCTGAAGACCGAGCCCGACGGTCGCATGTTTCCGGTGACGGACGACTCGGCCACCATCGCCGACGGTTTGCTGCGCGCGGCGGAACTCGCCGGGGTCCGGTTGGTGACGGTGTGCGGTGTGAGGACGGTCGAGCCGGCCGGTCCCGCCGGCGCGCCGAACAGCGGGTTTTGGATCACGCTGACCGATGGCTCGCAGGTTCGATCCGAGCGGCTGCTGGTCGCGACCGGCGGCAACAAGTCCTCGGCGGGCCTCACCATCGCGCAAAGGCTCGGGCACACGATCGAGCCGCCGGTGCCGTCGCTGTTCACGTTTCACGTCGAGGATCCGCGGCTGGACGGACTCACCGGGCTCGCGGTCGAGCAGGCGAACGTCTCGATTCCGGGGACCAGCCTGCGCGAGAGCGGACCCGTGCTGGTGACCCACTGGGGCCTCAGCGGGCCCGCGATCCTGCGGCTGTCCGCCTGGGGCGCCCGGGATCTGGCCAACGCCGGCTACGAGTTTCCCCTCCTCGTCGATTTCACCGGAGGACAAAGCCGCGACGAGGTGAGCCGCACACTGGCCGCCGCGCGCGAGAAAAACGGTCGCCGCCAGATCGCGACGTGGAGTCCGCTGCCGGTGCCGCAGCGGCTTTGGGAGCGCCTGGTCGGCGCCGCGGGGATCGCGCCGGCGACGCCGTGGTCGCAGGTCGGCCGCACCAGCCTGGCCGCTCTCGTCGCGCAGGCGACCGCGGCGGAATTCCGGGTGATTGGCAAGAGCCTGTTCAAGGAGGAGTTCGTGACCTGCGGCGGTGTCCGGCTGAGCGAGGTGGATTTTCGCACGATGGAGAGCCGCGTCTGTCCGGGGCTGCACTTCGCCGGCGAAGTGCTCGACATCGACGGAATCACGGGCGGTTTCAATTTTCAGGCGGCGTGGACGACCGGATGGCTGGCGGGGCAGGCGATGGCGGGCTGAAGAGTCCTCGATGCTTTCCTACGTCCAGCTGCTGCTGCTTTTGCTGCCGGTGTTCGCGCTGATCGTCATCGGCATCGTCCTCCGGCGCGTCGGGTGGATCCAGGGCGACACCGAGGCGAGCCTGATCCGGCTCGTGATCAACGGCTGCATGCCGTGCCTGATCTTCGAGTCGGTGGTGGGCAATCTGGCCCTGCGTCATCCGGGAAACCTGCTGCTCCCTCCGATCGTGGGCTTCGGCACGACCGTCGCATCGATCGCACTGGCCTATCAATGTGCGCGCCTCCTCGGTCTGGAAGTGGGGACGGGGCGGCGGACATTCGCCTTGTCCGCCGGGCTGGGAAACTACGCGTATCTGCCGTTGCCGATCATGCCGGCGATGTTCGGTCCGGAAAGCCGCGGCGTGCTGCTCGTGCACAACGTCGGCGTCGAGGCGGCCCTGTGGACGTTCGGCGTGCTGATCGTCACCGGCGCGTCGCTCCGCGACAGCTGGCGCCGGCTCGCGAGTCCGATCCTCGTGACGCTGCTGTTCGCGGTGGCGGTCAATCTGCTGCGACTCGGCGCCTACCTGCCGCAGTGGTCGATGGACATCGTCCACGCGCTGGCGGTCTGCGCCGTGCCGCTCGGGTTGCTGATGACCGGTGCGAATCTGGCAAAGCATCTCGCAGCGCCGCGGACGCTGTTCGAACCGCGGGTGTCGCTCGGGTCGATGGCGCTGCGTTTCGGGCTGCTGCCGCTGGGTTACCTTGCGCTGGCGCGGTGGCTCCCGTGCCCGGTCGAGCTGAAGCGGGTCATCATCGTCCAGGGCGCCATGCCGGCGGCAGTGATCCCCATCATCGTGGCGCAATATTTCGGCGGCCGGCCGCTGATCGCGGTTCAGGTGGTGCTGGCGACGACTGCGCTCGCGGTCGTGCTCACGCCGCTCTGGCTCCGCGTCGGCCTCGCCTGGATCGGCGTCTGAGCCGAGCGGGCATCCGGCGGGCGCGGGGCGGCGTGCCGCTGCGGATGCAAATTGGCGGTTCGCCGCGGTTATGGACGCGCCGGCGCGATGCGGTTTCGGGGCGCACGCTGTCGCCGCAGGTGGTGCTCGAGTTTTTCGAGCAGGTAATCGAGCGCCTGGCTCGCATCGTGGGCGGTGACGCTCGTCAACAGCGCCGGGCCGTCGAAGGTAACCTCGCCCTTGGCGATGACGGCGGCGGCCGGGTCCTGCGTCGGCACGCGTTCGACAGTCAGATCGATGTGCCGGATCCGGTCGCTGTGCGCGAACAGCCGGACCGCCTTCTCGGTGACCGTGCGCCGGAGGTCCTCGTTGAGCTCGAGATTGATGCTCCGCAGCGCGACGTTCGTTTCCGCTGCGGTTGGGGCAAACATGTGATTCATGACCCAATATGACACGCATCCGCGCTTTCGGTGTTGTGAAAGTGCGCCCGCCGCCCGGAAACCGGCACGGCGGGAGGGCCGGCGGATCCGATGAGCCATGAAGGACTTCCGCCTTCCCGTCCGGAAATCGGTGCCGAAGCGCGGCTACTTCCGCTTGTGGAGCGCGGCGCTGAACCAGTCGGCGTTGAGCGAGGACGCGGCTGGTCTCGCCGGGTCGGCTCCGCTGGAAGTCCCGGGCGCGCGGCTGGGGGGACCGTCGCGGCGCCCCGCGGGCGGAGCGCCCGGCGGCCCGGCGCGACGCTCGCCGATTTCCGGATTGCGGCGCATCGAGAGTGCGATCCGGTTTCGGGCCGGATCGACGCTGGTCACGGTCACCATCACCTTCTGCCCCGGTTTCACGAGCGTCGCCGGTTCGCGCACGAAGGTGTCGGACAACTGGCTGACGTGCACCAGGCCGTCCTGGTGGACGCCGATGTCGACGAATGCGCCGAACGCCGTGACGTTGGTGACGATGCCCGGCAGCTTCATGCCAGGCTTCAGGTCACCGGGCTTGTTCACCCCCTCGGCGAAACTGAACGCCTCGAACTGCTGCCGCGGATCGCGGCCGGGCTTGGCGAGCTCCGCCATGATGTCGGTGAGCGTCGGCAGGCCGGTTTCCGGCGTCGCGTAGCTCGCCAGATCGATCCGCCCGCGCAGCCTCGGATCCCGCATCAGCGCCGGCACGGTGGCGCCCACGTCGGCGGCCATCCGTGCGACCAGCGCATAGCGCTCGGGATGCACCGCACTCGCATCCAGCGGATCCGCCGCGTCGCGTATCCGCAAAAACCCTGCCGCCTGCTCGAAGGCCTTGGGCCCGAGCCGCGGCACGTCCTTGAGCTCGGCGCGCGACTTGAACGGGCCGTGCTCGTTGCGCCGGGCGACGATCGCGGCGGCGGTCGCGGCGTTCAATCCCGACACGTGGCTGAGCAGCTTTTTCGACGCGGTGTTGAGCTCGACGCCGACGGCGTTGACCGAACTGACCACCGTGTCGTCGAGCGAACGCTGGAGCGCCGACTGGTCGACGTCGTGTTGGTACTGGCCGACGCCGATGCTTTTCGGGTCGAGTTTCACCAGCTCGGCCAGCGGATCCATCAGGCGCCGTCCGATCGAAACGGCGCCGCGCACCGTGAGGTCGTGGTCGGGAAACTCCTCCCGCGCAACCTCGCTCGCCGAGTAGATCGAGGCGCCCGACTCGTTCACCATCACAATCGGAATCGCGGGCGGCAGCGCGAGCTGGCGCACGAAGGCCTCGGTCTCGCGGCCGGCGGTGCCGTTGCCGATCGCGACCGCCTCGACGTGGAAGAACTGGACGAACCCCGCGAGCTTCTCCCGCGCGTCGGCTTCCTGGCGGTCGGGGAACACCACGTCGTTGTGCAGGAGTTTGCCCTGCCGGTCGAGAATCACGACCTTGCAGCCGGTCCGGAACCCGGGGTCGATCGCCATGACCGCTTTCTGTCCCAGCGGCGCGGCGAGCAGCAGTTCGCGCACATTCTCCGTGAACACCTTGATCGCGGCTTCGTCGGCCCGCTTCTTCGACTCGATCCGCATCTCCGTCTCCATCGCCGGGCACAGCAGCCGCTTGCAGGCGTCCGCCACGGCGAGCCGGACGTGGTCGGAACAGCTGGAAGGAAGCTGCGGATCGAGTGGCTCGCGTGCGATCGGGGTGCCGGCGGGCGTAGCGGGAGGTCGGGGTAGGGCGGGCGCGCCGGAACGGATTTCGTTTCCGGCCGCGCCGCTCCTGCCGGCCGCCCCGGCCGGGATCGAGTTGTTCGGCGCCTGCGAGCCGGCGTTCGGAGCCTGGGTTTTGCCATTTGCGTTGCGCCGCACGAACAGGGATTCGATTTCGGCGGGTGCCACCGTGTCGTCCGCCAGCGTGATCCGCATCATCAGGATCAATTCCTTTTCGCCGCGGCGCATGGCGAGAATGCGGTGCGACGGCGCCTTCGCGAGAGGCTCCCGCCATTCGAAATAGTCCCGGAACTTCGCGGCCTCGGGGCTGGCCTCCTTCCCGCTCAACACCTTGGACGAGATGGTCGCGTCCGCCTGATACCGCGTCCGCAGCCGGGCCCGGGCGTCCTTGTCGTCGCTCACCCGTTCCGCGATGATGTCGCGGGCGCCCGCCAGGGCCTCGTCGGCGGATACGATGCGGGCCGGCTGGTTCTTGCCGTCGTCGGCAACGTACTCGCGTCCGACGTACGCCTCTGCCACCGCCAGCGGGTGGCACGCGGGGTCCTGGGCCAACAGGAGATCGGCCAGCGGCTCGAGTCCCTTTTCCTTCGCGACCGTGGCGCGGGTCCGCTTCTTTGGCCGGAACGGCAGGTAGATGTCCTCCATCGCCGTCAGCGTATCGGCGGCATGGATCGCCTGCTCCAGCGCGGGCGTGAGCAGGTTGCGCTCCTGCAGCGAGGCGAGGATCGCGGCGCGCCGCTCGTCGATCGCGTGCAGGTTCTCGAACCGGTCGCGCAGCGTCAGCACCTGCACTTCGTCCAGTTCTCCGGTCATTTCCTTGCGATAGCGGGCGATGAACGGCACGGTCGCGCCGCCGGCGAGAAGCTGCGCCGTGGCGGCGACCTGAAAAACCTTGAGATTCAGCTCCTGCGCGAGGCGCAGCACGTGGTCTGGATTTACCGGCGGCATGAAAGTCCGCCCATAGCAGGGCGGCGCGGCGCATCGGCAAGTGGAAAGCGCCTGCGAATTTTTTGTTAACTATGCAGGCCGCGGTCCGTTTTAGATTCCCTCACGTCATGCGCGCCCTTGGAGGAAATCCGTTGTGTCCAGCGCGGGGATTTTCCAAGATCGACCTTTTCCGGAATGAAAAACCATCCAGCTCTGTTTCTCTGCTCGCTCCTTTTGCTGTGCCCTTTGGCGCACGGCCAGACCGCCAAGGACGATGAACGGCCCATGCCGGTCAAGTCGGTGGCGCCAATGTACCCGGAGGCGATGCGGCGCGACCACGTCTCGGGCATCGTGATGCTTCGGGTCGTGATCGATGAAAACGGCGACGTCGTCGAACGCACGGTCGCGAAGTCTTCGCGGCCGGAGTTCGAAGCGCCGGCGCTCGAGGCCGTCCAGCAGTGGAAATTCAAGCCCGCGAAGCGCGCGGGCATGGCGGTGAAGGCGACCGTCACGATCCCCCTCAAGTTTTCCGCGGGTTCCTGAGGACCGCCGTCAGCCTCGCAGCGGCTCGCCGGTACGGCACCGGCGGGAATGCTGACATTCGCCGAACCGCCGGGACCCGACGTCCCGGTCGGGTTCGTGATTCACACCGAAACCCACGGCCGTTCGCCTGCCTGCCGGAACGACGACACGCGCGGCCAGGGGCATCGGAACAAACGTGACGGCGACGGCTGGCAAGTTTTTCGCCGCGAGTTAGCCTGCGGGCATGATTCGATTCCTGGGGGTCGCCCTCGCCGCGCTGGTGATTTGTGGTCCGCTGCGGTCCGCGGACCGGCCGGCGGATGCGAAGTTCGAGCAGCAACTCACGGACCTGGTGGCGGGCCCGCAGGTCACGGTCGTCCACCTGTGGGCGCCATGGTGCTCGAATTGCCGGCACGAGATGCAGCCGGACGGCTGGGCGCGGTTCGTCGCGGAGCATCCCGCGGTGCGCGTCGTGTTCGTCAACATCTGGCATGCCGGCCAGGACCCGGCGCCGAAGCTCGCGGCCGCGGCACTCGGCGGACAGCCCAACTTCACGGCGCTCACGCATCCGAACGCCTCGCGCACCGCCGGTGAACGGATCGGCGGATTGCTCGGCCTGCCGGTCTCGTGGGTGCCGACGACGTGGGTGTTTCGCGACGGTGGGCTGCGCTACGCCGTGAATTACGGCGAGATCCGATTCCCGATGCTTGACCAGATGGTGCGGGACGCGCGGGCGAAATGGTGACCGGCGGGAGCGCCGTGCATCCCGCCCCGGTGCGCGGCAGCCGTCCTAGGTTTCAGGTTTCGCGGAGCGCGGCAGCGATTGGGATCCGGGCGGCGTGAATCGCCGGGAACAGACCGCCGATCAGTCCGATGAACGCCGACCAGACGATCGCGCGCACCAGCAGTTGCGGCGACACCTTAAAGGCGAAGGCCACCTGGCTGAACGTCTGCCAGTTGATGGTCGAGGTCGTGAATCCATCGAACGCGAGGTAGGCGAGCACCGCCCCAACGATGCCGCCGGCCAGCGCGAGCAGCAGCGACTCGAGCATCACCGAGATCACGACCGCGCTGGAGCCGAACCCGAGCGCGCGGAGCGTGGCGATCTCACGCGTCCGCGACGCCACCGCGCTGTACATCGTGTTCAATGCGCCGAAGAGCGCGCCGAGCGCCATCAGCCCCGCGATCGCGACGCCGACGCCGCTGATGAACTTCGTCACCGCAGTCGATTGCTCGGCGTAGTAGTCGGATTGCCGGATCACCTTCACGTTGAGCTGGGGATTGGTCGTCAGCGCGTCGCTGAACTCCTGAAACGACTGCGGCGACACGAGCTTCGCGTACACGGCCTGGTACGAGTCGCCGCGATGATACGCCGGCTGCAAGACCGCCGCGTCCGTCCAGATCTCCGATTCCGCGACGCCGCCGCCCGCCGCGAAAATGCCGACGACGGTCCACTCGTTCTGGCCGACGCGGATCGTCTTGCCGACATCGAGGCCGGCGAACTGCCGCGCGGCGCCGGCGCCCACGATCACCTCGTTGCGGCCGGGCGAGAAGCGCCGCCCCGAGAGCAGGACGATGTTGCCCCGGACATCGAACGCCGCCGGCGAAACGCCGCGGAGCGGCACGTTCGCGTCCGTGCCGGTGCTGCGCTTCGGCAGGTTGATGATGACGAAGAGCTCGGCTGACGCGAGGGGGCCGGCGGAGTTGCGGGCGAGCCCGGGGGCGTCGGCGATCACACGCGTGTCGTCGTGGAGCAGTCCGCTCGTCATCTCGCTGTCCGAGCCGGTGCGGAGAACGATCGCGACGTCGGGCGAACCGGAAACCGTCATTGCCCGGTGGAACCCATCGGCGATCGAGAGCACTCCGACCAGCACGGCCACGACGCCGGCGATGCCAACGGCGGCGGCGATCGCCGCGCCCCGCCGCTCGGGAAGCGATCGCAGGAACGAAAGGGTGATCGCGGCGATTTGGGAGAGCCAGTTGATCATGGGAGTGGGTGCCCTTACGCCTGCCGCCGCAGGGCCTCGGCGACGCCGATCCGCATGGCCTGAATGGCGGGGAACATGCCGGTGACCAGCCCCAGCGCGACCACGAGCCCGAACCCGATCAGGAGGTCATGCGTCGGAAAATAGAAGATCGGCAGCAGACTCGGCATCGGGCTGCCGCGCGCCGTAATACCCCAGGCGAGACCGAGCCCGACCAGACCGCCGATGGCCGCGATGAGGCACGACTCCGCGAGCACGAGCCCGAGCACGAGCCGATTCGAGAAGCCCACGGCCTTGAGCACGCCGATCTCCTCCGTGCGCTCGCGCACCGCCTGGGCGATCGTGTTGCCGGCCACGAGCAGGATCGTGAAGAACACGGCCCCGAGAATGCCGGTGATGATCAGACCGATGTCGCCGACCTGCTGCGCGAATCCCTGGGCGAACGCGCCCTCCGGCTCCGTCTTGGTCTCGTACGGCGAATTCGCGAACTCCCGGTCGATGCGGGCGGCGATCTGGCCCGCCTGGGCCGGATCCTTCACCCGGATCGTGAACCAGCTCACACTGCCTTTGCCGAACCCGCGGCCCTCGTCGAAATAGTCGTAGCGGAAATAGAAGCTCGTGGTGTCGGTGCCCTTCCTCGCGCCATCGTAGATCCCGACGAGGTCGAACTCCCAGGTGTCGCTGCCGTCGGGGTGGCGCCAGATCGGCGACTTCAGCGGGATGCGGTCGCCGATCTTCCAGTGGAACCGCTCCGCCGTGGTGCGCCCGACGATCGCGCCCGTCCGGGTCTTCAGCCACGCCTCCTTCTGCGCGGGCGGCAGGATGAATTCCGGGTAGACGTCGAGAAACTCCTCCGGGTCCACCGGCATGCTGGCGAAGAAGTTGCTCGGGTCCTGGTAGATTCCGCCGAACCACGTCTGGGCGGCGACCTGCGACACGCCCGGGATGGCGGCGATGCGCGTCTGGTAGCTGATCGGGATCATCTGGATGATCGAGACCTTGTGCCGCGTGATCAGCCGGTCCGCGCCGGCCATGCTGACGCCGCCGCTGAGCGCCTGGCGCAGCGAGCACAGCAGCCCGAACAGCAGGAACGCGACGATGATCGACAGGAGGGTCAGCAGCGTGCGCGTCTTCTTCCGCTTCAGGTTGCTGGCGACGAGATAGACGAATTTCATGGCGACGGGAACGGGGGCGTGACGGGCGGGTCGGCGGCGGAATCAGGCGATCAATGGTGGGCGGTGCTGCAGGAGCCTGCTGGCAGGCGATTGGGAACCGAAGTGGGCTGAGAATTCGCCGCGGGACTTGCGGGATGAATGATCGCCTGCAAGCAGGCTCCTACGGGATGCAAAATCGCGACCGACGGGGGAATCGGAGCCGGAACGTGGAGCCGCGACGCCCTCGTCGCGGAACGAGGCCGACGCATCGCGGCGCCGGCGTCGTGGCCCCGGCGCAAGCCGCGCGGCGCAGGATTGCGCAGGGTGGGCGAGTGGCGCGGGCAGCCACCGTTGCTCGCACCGGGCTCATTCCGGCTTCTCCGAAAACAGCTGGCCCTTGTTGAGGTAGACGACGCGTCCGGCCCGGGCCGAGGCGTGCGGGTCGTGGGTGACCATGATGATGGTCTTGCCGTGCTCGCGGTTCAGCGCCTGGAGCAGCGCGAGAATCTCGTCGCCTGACTTCCGGTCGAGGTCGCCGGTGGGCTCGTCGCAGAGCAGGATCGTCGGGTCGGTGACGATCGCGCGAGCGATGCCGACGCGCTGCTGCTCGCCGCCCGAGAGCTGGCGCGGGTAGTGCCGCGTGCGATGCTCGAGGCCGACGACGGAAAGCGCGGTGGCGACATGCGTCCGCCGCTCGGACTTCGAGAGGTGCGTCAGGAGCAGCGGCAGCTCCACGTTGCGCTCGGCCGTCATGACCGGCAGCAGATTGTAGAACTGGAACACGAGCCCGACGTGGCGGGAGCGCCACTCGGCGAGCTTGCGGTCTGACAGCCGGTCGATCTGGTCCTCGCCGATCTGGACCGAGCCGCGCGTCGGCCGGTCGAGGCCGCCGATCAGGTTGAGCAAGGTCGATTTCCCGGAGCCGGACGGACCCATGAGTGCGACGAACTCGCCACGCTGGACATTCAGGTCGATGCCTGTGAGGACGTGGATTTCCTCCGTGCCGCGGCGATAGACTTTTTCGACGCCGGCGATGCGGATCAGGCTCTCGTTGGCTGTGGTCATGATTTTACCTCCCTGACTTTGGCGCCGTCGCCCAAATCGACGGGCCCCTCGGCGACGACTCTCTCGCCGCCGGAGAGTCCGGCGGTCACCGTCAGCTCATCGCCCATTTGCTGGCCGACGGAAATTGCGCGGCGGATTGCCCGGCCGTTTTCGACGACGAGCACGAAGTCGCGGCCGTCACGCTGCCGCACCGCGGACCGCGGCACGAGGACCAGGTGCGCGGTCCCGTGCTCCGCCGCGCCCGTGCTCTGGAAGGCGACCTTGACGCCCATGTCGGGCAGGATCCGCGGGTCGAGTTTCTCGAAGCCGACGCGCACCTTGACGGTCGCCTTCTGGCGGTCGGCGGAGGGGATGATCGCGATGACGTGCGCGGGAATGCGCCAGTCCGGATAGGAATCGAGGGTGGCGACGACAGGCTGGCCGGCGACGACGCGGTTGATGTAGCTCTCGCTGACGTCGACCTCGATCTCCAGCGAACCCATGTCGACCAGCGTGCACACGCCTGTGCGGGTGAAGCCGCCGGACGACATCGGAGAAATCATCTCGCCCGGCTGTGCGTTCTTCGAGGTCACGACGCCGGCGAAGGGAGCGCGGATGATGGTGTCGTCGAGCTGCTGGCGCCAGACGTCGACTCCGCGCTCGGCCACCGTGATGTCGGCGATGCCGAGGTCGCGCCGGCCGCGCAGCGCCTGCACGGTCGACTCGGCGTGATCGAGGTCGGACGCGCTGACGATTTCCCGGCCGCCGAGTTCGCGGGTGCGGCGCAGATCGGCCTCCGCCACCTGGAGGTTCGCGTCGATTTCGGCGAGCGCCTGCCGGGCGGCAACCAGCTGGGCCTGGGCGAGTTTGAGGCTGGCCTCGGTGTTGGAGGGATCGAGCCGGGCGAGGACCTGGCCCTCTTCGACCCGCGTGCCCTCTTCGACGTCCACCTCCATGATCTTGCCGGTGACCTTGGACGAGACCGTCGCCTCGCGGCGCGCGGTGACGTAGCCGGAGGCGTTGAGCAGGGTGGTCGGGTCGGCGGACGAGACCAGGCGGGCGGTGGCGAGGCGGACCGGCGCGGGGACGGGACGGTTCAGCCACCACGTTCCGCCGCCGGCCAGCAGGAGGGCCAGGACGATCGCCACGACGGCGAAGGGGGAAAGCGTGCGGCGCGGTGCGGCGCCGCCGCGATCGATGCGAAGACCTTCGAGCGACGGGCGGTCGGCACTCATGAGAGGGCGGCAGGCAAACAGTTCGCGTGTGCTGTCACAAGTCCGCAAGCGGTCCCGGCGGAAAATCGGGGTTTGCCGGAGGCCGCCGGTCCAAAGGCTTGGGCCGGCCGAGGAAGGGCCGGGTGGAGAAGAGCACGCACGAGGGATTTGGTAGAAAGCTACCTTGGCTAGGCAAGGTACATGGTCGAAGCGCCGCGTCAAGTCCCGCGTCGCCGCGAGGCCGCAAATTTCGGCGCGGCCCGCTGGCGGCTTGATATCGGCGGGGAGCGCCGCATGGTGTGGGCCGTTCCTTGACTGGTTCGCACTCGGTCGTTCGCCATCCCTTTCGGGGGTGTTCCGGATTCTACCCTTGGTTGGAGTGCGCCGCTGCCTGTCGAGAGCCGAGGGTCTCTCGTAAATCCCCCTTCGAACCAATAAGAGGCAACTACGAAGAAATGCCCATGGCTGCTTAATTAGCGGCCACGTTGGTCCGGCGACGCCTGCTAGCCGAGACCAACGACGACAGCAGGCATAGCGCGCGGAGCGGTCCGCGGACTGCGCGCCGTATCTTCTTCCGGGGACTGGCTGGTGTCTTAGCGCGTGCGGTCGCTTGGCATCGGCGAGATTAATATCGCGCCATATTAGGTAGACGCGGTGCGCGAAGGTCAGGGGCACAGGGGTTCAACTCCCCTCACCTCCACCATTTTATGTAAGAGGTAAACTTCAGTTTTACCTGGCTGTACCGCCATTTTTCTGACAACAAAATGACAGATGCGGTACCCCCACACGATACGCAAGGACTCTGCTCAGGTTGTGCTTTACCGGACGACCAAGCCTGATGGGTACACATACTACACGTTGGCGTGGTACGAAAATTCACGCCGCAGGAGGGAGACGATCTCCCGGCTATCTGATGCCTTAAAACGCGGAACCGAGTTGGCCGAGAATCTCGCCGCCGGAAAGCGATATGCCACGTCATTGACCGCTTCGGATGCGGAGATTTATCACGCCGCGATCGATAAGATCAAGCCAACCAAGAAGTCGCTTCTCCATGTTCTAGATGAGTACATGCGTACGTGGGAGCCAGATACGGAACGATTGAAGGTCAGAGAGGTTTTCGCGTCGTATCAAAAAAAGAAAAACGCTGAGGAGCGGCCGATCTCGAAGTTCTACGCGAACGATCTGAAGTATCGGATGCGGTCATTTCTTGAAACTTTTGGCGAACGGTGGATCGATGAGATTAAAGCCGATGAGGTGAGGGGTTGGCTCGAAACCCGTGAGTCGAAACTCAGTCGGAAACAAGTCGCATCCGGTGCACCCCATAAAAAATGGCGGGCTCGGACGAAGAACAACTACGTCGGCCTCTTGAGAACGTTTTGGAACTTCGCGAGAAAAAGAAAGGCTTTGCCGGACAAACACCATGCGTTGGATGAAATCGAGGTATGGTCTACGAGAAACGCTTCGTATTCATTAATCTCTGCCGACGACCTGCTCGCGTTATTTGCTTTCCTGGCCCAGCATAAGGGACGAAATCAACTCATTCCGTATCTCGCCCTACAGGCTTTTGGAGGGCTGCGAGTCGAGGAGGCGAAACGGATTTCGTGGGAGGACGTTATCGTCGAAAATGGGAAGGTTGTTTCTATCAGCGTTAACAGGGACGCGGCGAAAACCCGTTCCCGCCGAGTGATCGATGTAAATGATACGCTGGCGGATCATCTCTATGAATTTAGCGTGCTGCGTAAGATGGCTGGTAAAATCGCGGTCTGGACGAAAATCGACCTCGTGCTGCACCGAGTTGCCCGAGCAAACGGCATTGAGTGGAAACATAACCAAATCCGCCACACCTGTGCCACGCACATGCTGCGGCTGCACAAGAACCCGGCTGCGGTCGCATACCAACTCGGCACGTCCCCGCAGATGCTGGCTGGGCACTATTCAGAGATAGATGTGTCCCCGTCTGAGACATCGGCGTGGTTTAGCATCAAGGCAGAGATTCCACCCGAAATTTGGGACGAGTTTGCGGCCAATGTCGTTGACCAACCGGCTACAACTCGTCCGGGGGACAAGCCCTCATTCTGAGGAACACAAAAGAAAGGCCCTGTATGATAACCGAGGCATTCGTTTGGACCCTGCACATCTTAGTGAAGTCGCTTTGTTATCTGCTCAAGATGGCATTGGAGGTAGCGACTCCCATCCTGGATATGGGATCGGATATGTTCGACACGATCTTTTGATACACTTCAGCCATGGCATACGTAAAGAAATCATCTTGGTCAGGCTATTCGTTTAAACGTGTCTGGACGGGTAAACGAGAGGTCACAACGTACAAGTACGTCTCAAAGGGCAAGACCTACAAAACCTACACCCGCTTCCGTTGACAAGGAGACCGGGCGCTGTGCGCCCGGTCTACCGGTCGTGTTTCGCAAGGGTCGGAAGACCCCGTTCAGCATTTTCTGCCGACACCATACCGACCACACTAAGTATACACTGAATCGGCACGTTCCGACGGAACAATTGTCATTCTATGTCCATTTCGATGCTCTTTCCTGTAGTAAGTAGCATCGCTATTACTAGCATCACCGCACGACCGAGTTCACCGCCGATGTCCGTCATCGTCGTCGCAAGCTCTTCGATGAATCGTCTCATCTCGGACGTAAGGGCGGTCATATCGCCGTAGACCCAGCGGCAGAAGTCGTCATTCTTCCCCAGTGGAGCGGTAGCCCCCTTGGCACGTCGGATCAATGCAGTCCGGCAGAGGCGTTTCAGAACCGATGCCTGTCGTTGGTCCGTCACACGGCCGGTCCGCCTAAATCGCTCCAAGGCCTCTCGTTCCTCCGGCCACCGGCAGATGAATGCGGGGTCAGGCAGGTCACACAGCCCGTCGTACTCTGGCAATGTAAGATTCTCGATGCCGATTGCTTGGTCGAGTCTGTTTTGCTGGGTCAATTCATCGATTTCGAACGATGGCAGCGGAATTGGGCTATAGTCCTCGCCGACTCCGACCGAAGACCCAATCTTTCCCAATTCGTAGTTCAGGTTTTTAAGGCTGATTTTCTTGCCACAATAGATCACGCCCGGGTGTCCGCTCACGGTTCGATACCGGGACAACTCGCCAGTCCGTTCGAGGCTGGCGAACCCGGTTGCGGGATCAGACCGCAGTTTTTCAACGAGCGACCGGCACGCTTCTGATCGTGGGTATGCCATTGTTGCCTTGCCCGCTTTCGACCACGCACCCGGTCGCACGGCGACGGCAAGAGCGGGGTCCGACTGGACCCAGCGGAGTGACAGCATCGAGACAAGATCTCTCCTGGTCCAGTTGAGAGATGTGCCGAGGGTTGGAGACCAATTAGCCAGAGCGACGTGGGCATGGACGTGATTCCGGTCGATATGAACACCGACCCAATATGTCGCTGCCGGTGCGTAACGGTTCACAAACGCGGTTACCAATGCGGGCATCAAAGCCACCTGCTTCTCCCTAACCAACGGATCAATACTGTCCTGAAATGAAATGATCACCATTTTCACTCGTTCTCGTGATCGTGACAATCTGGCTGCAGTTTCAAGTTGGGTTGAAACCGAGTACTTGTCGGATCTATTGACCGGGAACGGAAGATTCCCAAAATAGCACGCAAGCCGCTCTTCGACGTGAAACTCATTTCCGCCCGGTCGTTCTATCTTGGGCCGAAGAATATGGGCAATCGACCATTCAACTCCCGACTGCCGTGTTTTTCGGATGCGGATTGTTACCTTGGAGTTCATACGCCATTTCCCCAATCCGCTAGATTGTTGTGAGAGCGAAGCAGGCTGAGGAGTCCCCGGCTACTTTTGCCAATTTCCAGGACCTCGGACGCGTGTTCGTTAAACCACAGGCGTGCTTTGTCGGCAACTTTCTCGCTGATGGTTGGAGAGGACAAAACCACAATGAAGATCGAGGCATAATCTCTCCAAAGGCGGTAGCCTTTTTCGAATGCGGACTTAAACTCAGCATTCTGTAGAGCAGTCAATAAGTCATCCCGTTTGCTGTACCGGATCGAATGAAACGAAGGGGAGGCGGGCAATGAAGAGTGCCATCTCCACGATTCTCTTCCGGGTGAGTGGGAGAGCCAGGCGAACAGAGGGATAAGTTTGTCCTCAAAGACGCGGATGGTCGAGATCAGGTTCTTCGAGTGTGGCTGAATGACGAGGATGAAGAACCGGGAAAGTTCGTCAGTGTCGGGCGTGCCAATTCGAAGCCGGACCTGTTTATTGGTTTCAGCGTTTGAAACACGAGTGATGTGTTTAATTTCGTTTTCCATTACTATAGTATACATCTTTTATACGCCAATGTCATAATGACAGGGTTTCTCTCGCATGACTCAAAGTGGTTGTGTGCAAGATAGAGAAATTGTCATTTCTCTGCTGTCGCGTTCGGGCTGACGCCCCTCGCTGCTACCGGCGCTCCGCGCCGGTAGCCTCATGGGTTGAATCGGCAATGCTAAAAGATGTATACTATCCACTATGACATCTCTTCCATTCTTTTTACTATTGAGTCCAGACGGTCGGAATCTTACCGGCGAACAGGCCCACGCCCTCGCTTCTCTGGCGATTCGCCGTGACCTCGCTCTTACAGGGCTCCAGCGGGCTTCGGTACCGCTCTTAGAGGATGAGGCACAGGACATTGGCTTTGTCTTCAGCCAATCCGAACCGTCATTTATATTCCGATGGTGCTCTCGTCTGGTCATTTCGCTGCGGAATAGTCTCGGAAATGGCGTTCTTTACGTCGTACTCCGATTCGAGGCCACGACGGCGACGCTAACGGTTGTCAGTCACTGCTGGCCGGAAAAGGGGGCTATGCTTGCGGATAGTATGGAGATCGCTCGGTTAGCCTGCGAGCAGGTTAAAGCGACAGTCGCTGACGTTGTGAAGACACAGCCGGCGATAGGTGTCCATTTGCAGCAACGTCTTGTCCGTCGAAAACTAGCCGCAATGGTAACTGCAAAGAAGTCCGGGAGAGGGTGCCCAGCGACCGGAGGTCAGAATGGGAACCCCGGTGATTCGGGCGGCGAAATGGGTATGTAAAAGGTCATACAAACGATAGTACAGTAAAGATTTCTTCACTTTTATTTTTCGCGAGAGGCGAAAGGAGCGAGAATACGTTTTGTCGCCCGGCTAATAATAGTCAGACGGCAAAAGCAAAAATGAGCAAAAACCAATCGGGAACCTGCCCCAATCAGCAGGGAGTCTTAATTATCGTTCAAATATCAATTAACGTCACTGTCCGGACGGTCCGGACGGTCATTTCTGTCTCGTGTGCGAGTAAAGCGGGGTATTTGTCCTGCTTCTCTGAAGAGAATCATGGCTTGATGGGGATCTCTATAGACTCGTCCGAAGCGTCCGGAAGATTCCAGCAAGGAGGTGTTTTATGAGTGCCCATGCCACTACGCTAGAGGATGCAGTAAAACTGCTCGGACCAAACGTCGTCTATATCCCGAACGTGAACGGTACGAAGATTCCCGCAATCAAAGGCTGGAATTCTGTCACACTGGCCCAATCGCTGACAGCGGAATACCAAGCCCAACTTCGGGCCGCAGGAGGAACAAGCGTCTTGCTGGGGAAACCGAGCGGAGGCCTTGTGACCATCGATGCCGACACGGACGAAGGGTTCGCGGAGTTACTCGAACTAAATCCAATTCTTGCGACTACGCTTATTACCCGGGGCGAACGGGGTGCCAATTTTTGGCTTCGTATGCATGGAGACTACCCAGATCACACTCCGTTAGGGACAATCGCTGGAAAAGCATGGGGCGAGTTCAGATCGACGGGAGCCCGAACCACTGTCACCGGCACACATCCGAGCAGACGGCCATACGTTGCCCTGAATCCAGTGCCGCCTATAACTATTTCGTTCGGAGCGATTATTTGGCCGCCCAGCGTCGTATGGCCGACTCCCAAACCCGCAGCAACAGCGGTGACAACCGCTTCGACACTTTCGGCAGCAGAACTTGCTGCCTACACCGACTTGGTAAGGAGAGAGGGGGAGCCATACCAGAGAAGAGGCAAAACGATCCGGCTGAATGAGCCTTTTTTTGCTCGAAAGTTCTCATTGGAACATAAGGTTCTTTTCGAGCCGGCGGAGCGTCAATTCTACGTTTATAAACCGACTGACGGATTGTGGAATAAACAGACGGACGACGCTATTCGCACTCAAATCAGCGACGATTTGAAAAACTATGCCGATGCCTCAGACGTCTCTGAAATCGAAGTGTTGCGGGACAATTCTCGTTTGTCCGGATTGGCCAATATTCTCAGGGGCAAGGTCGAGAAGAGAGATGCGTTTGCTCACCGAAACGGCATTCACGTCGGCAACGGCGTTCTCGAACTCTCGTCCGGCAAAGCAGAGTTGCAGCCGTTCTCACCGGATTTCTATTCGAGGAATCAAATTCCTTACGACTACGAGCCCGCAGCAGCCTGCCCCGAGTTCATCGAAAAGTTTCTCAAGCCCGCACTCGACGGCGATGACATCAGCCTTATTCAAAGATGGGGTGGTTCAGTGCTCATGGGAGGCAACCCGGCCCAAAGACTCCTGCTCGTTACCGGGACCGCCGGAGGCGGCAAGGGTACGCTTGTCCAGATAATCGAATCAATGATCGGGGTTGAGAATACCACCGAACTTCGAACGCAAAATCTTGGAGAGCGGTTCGAACAAGCCCGCTTCCTCGGTAAAATCCTCCTATGCGGAAAAGATGTCGCCGGGAACTTCCTTCAACAAGAATCGGCTCACTATCTAAAGGCACTCGTTGGTCACGACCGTCTAAGTCCAGAAATCAAGGGTTCCAATGCAACTCCGATGATGATGGGAAACTTTGGTGTTGTTATCGTCTGCAATTCAAAACTGCTGGTTCGCCTGGACAGTGACATAGACGCCTACCGCCGGCGGCTCCTTTTGATCGAGTACACGCGACCCAAGACAGTGAAGCGGGACACAGGGCTTGCGGCGAGACTCTTGAAAAACGAAGGCCCCGGTATTCTCAGATGGTTAGTTGATGGGGCGATTCAGCACCTGCACGAATTGGCTATGCACGGGGACTTCATGCTGAGCGACCGCCAGCGGCAACGCATTGATGGATTGCTGGCGGAATCGGACAGCGTTCGTGAGTTCGCCGCAAACGAACTCGTAAAGGTTAGCGGCGGTGACATCACCGTGACGGAACTTTACCAACACTACGCAAGATACTGCCAAAAAATGGAGTGGGAGGGCCTGAACGAACGGGGATTTCAAAACCGTATCGCCGGGGCAGTAAAGGAGACGCACCACGAAATTCGGCGTAATGACATACTTCGAGGCGGCAAGGCCAACCGTGGATTCAAGAATATAGGGGTGCGGTCATGATCGATCTGATCAAACTTGAAAACGCTGTCGCGATGGCCGGCAAGACCATCGCCCGTTGTCCTGCGTGTGCAGCCGACGGTCACGACAGCACCGGCAATCACCTCGTGGTCTTCGAGGACGGGCGGTACGGTTGCGTCTGTCATCCGGGCGACACCGAGCACCGCCGGAAAATCTGGATGCTGGTTGGTGTGCCGGACGGCCCACCTCCGAAGCCCCGCCCGGTTGCGATCAAACTGGGTTAGGCCTCCACAGGGCTACCGGCGCACAGCGCCGGTAGCCTTTTGCTTCGCTGGGGGAATCGTCGCGGGAGCGACGGGGAGACAACGACTTAAAATATGTTTCGGAAAAAATGCCAGCAAACCGGCCTCAGATCGAGTCTGGGGGCCTAGGCTATGTCCTGGCCTTCAGGCCTGCTCGTGATGGGCTAGAATTCGATTTAAACCCGCTTTCTCCGCTTACGGTTGGCGACACCTCGAATAAAAACGACGACCTCATTTTCGGTTACGTAGGGCTCCCCCTTCTTCAGTCGTGCCCAGACGAAGCGGACGACCAAGCGGTGATACTTTCGCTTTCGTCTCGGCGACATCCGTTGTTCGGCCTGGTCGACAAATTCTTGTGCCCACTCCTGCCGTTTCTTGAACGACAGCGTATTGAAGTTAGTAACTTTTCGATATCGGCCCATCTGAAGGTGAACGGCACGTAGCCAATTGGCCTGAAGGTGATGTGGTGAAATAACTGTCGCTAACAGTCTGGAACATACTTACATAAAAACCCAACAAAAAGGAGGAAAGTGGCTTAGGTTCTTGGTCAGCCGTGACGTATATGAAAGTATGTCACAGCCGTCTAAGTCCAAGTTGCGTTTGGTATTCAGTGAACTTGGTTTCAAACACAACAAATATACGCGTCGGTATACGAAGTGTATCACGGGCTCTGAATTTGCTGGTAGTGCGGGGAGGGGGCATGCTCAATTTTCCGACTACGCTGCGTTAGAAAATGAGGCACAATTCAGTAACCTAAACTATCAAATTCATAGTTACGAAGGCGGATGGGCTGTGTGGCTATATGTAACGGCGAGGTATAGCGTGAAGCAGATCCCATGGTTTTACACTATCCGTGATCAAGATGTGGAGACCGAGTTGCTAGATTTCATGGAGCAAACCCTGAACGCGAGTGACGCTCTCGTCCTGTCCCTAATTGCTGAAAAGTACGGCCTTAAGAGTGGTAACTGAAAATGGCTCCTGCGATCGGAGAGGCCCGACGCGACTCGGCACCATTAAAATCCGCCCTACTGTTTGGCGTCAATGACGACGTGAAGCTGGCCACTGACCGGGGAGGGAAGATTGTCCGCGTGGATTCGGTAGTCTATGTGAAATGAACTGGGAGGAGACATAGTATCGAAGACTACATAGATGTCGTCTAGCCCTTCGCTGAAGCCGTGCTTAACTTTCTCTACCCGAATGCCTACGTCATAACTGTTGGATTTGACAATAGATGGATGCGACACATTACGAAGCATGGCTGGAGCGATATTAGGCATATACCGCTCAAATTGTGGCTCAGAGATTGAGCCGAGGTCCGCAATTACCCGCTGCATCTGTTCCGCTCGCGTAAGCGGTTTTTCGGGCGGCTCAGGCCTAGATGGCTCGTTCGGAAAGTCATGCTCGGTCAACATCGAAAAACCATCCGGGAAATGCATTTTCACATCGACGCCTTCAGCGGGGCAGTTGCCATCATTGTGCACGCAGAAATGGAGTCTGATTGATCGGCGTATGATATCTTTGTAAGCATGATATTCTACAAGATACGAATCGTATGCGGAATGAAACGTTTTGAGCGTCTCGTTATAGGCTATTATATCCTCATCGGTCACCTGACCAAGACCGCCGAAGAGACCTCGGAGAGTAAGTGGCTGTCTCTCGCTGTTGTCTGTCGATCCAGGACTGGTTCGGTTCAGCGGAAGAGGAGCATACGCGGCCCGAAGGATCTCCATTTCCTTCGCAACAAACAAGGTCGCATCTTGGAGAGAACAGCCCAGGGCGAATCTCACCAGATTCATCCGATCTTCAAACGAAAGAGTGAGCGACGGAATACGATTCTTTAGTGATGAGAGTTCGGCTTCGAGGGTGCGGATGGTTTTCTCGTTTGCGTCCGGCTCATCTGGAATCCTGAGTTCATCCGGGACATCGACAATAGCGATGCCTCGGCTCTTTGCCTTCAGTCTAAGTCCGAGGTCTGCGGTAACCAAGCGACATCTTGTATTGGGATTGTCGCCACAGTATTGTATAATGCTCGCTAGTAGATGGTCGTCTGAAATCTCGGCTGACAATCTGGCCTTCGCGAAGTCTAGGAGCGGTTCGACTGCGAGATACTCGAGTTCGACACCAGCACGAATCGTCGCCTGAGTTTCTGAGCGAAAAATGCCTGCGAAGTCTGAAAGAACCGCCTGAGCCCGTTTTCGTAGTTTCGCCGTGTTCCCTCTTTCCTTGTGCTTATTTAGTTCACGGAAAACAACCGGGGCAATTAGGATACGGGTCCCTGATGATTCGGTCAGAGACAACCAGTCAATTTCACTTAATCGACGGTAGTGGATCAGGATGTCGGTGTCGATGAAGAGAACCGTGGTTGTCATGATTGACGGGGACAAAAAGATTGAAGCGTGGCAGAGTTTGCCGGAAGGCGTCCGCAGCACGAGTATCTCGACCAGAACAAGCCGGCGACATAATTGTTAGCATGTACCGCAAGGCTACCGGCGCGGAGCGCCGGTAGCCAATTAGCGAAGCAGCGTTTCAACTCTCGAAACAAACTGCTCCGCTTGTTCGCAAAGCAAAACTATCTCGTCCGAACTCTTGTCGCACACGAACGCAGCAAAGTTCTTGTGAACGAGTTGATTTCGCAACGCTCCAAGTTCCATGAACGCATCGGTATGCTCCTTCGTCGGGGAAGACTTAGCCTCGGCTTTAAGAATTCCACCTCGCGACTCACCAAGAAGCGTCGGAAATGCTCCGAGGTTCTCCCTCTCCCAGTCAAAGTAGCTATGATATTGCCGCTTTAAAGCCTTATGGATAACAAGGGCAACGACGCAGTCGCTGCCCCCTGCGGAGGTTCGCACATGCTCCTCAATCACGGAAGTAATGCGGTGTTCGAAAAGACTTGCGGACGAAAGTACCAAATCTTTTCGAAACATATCTTCGATGAACACCACTTGCGTTGCATTGGCAGCCGCTTCTGCGACCGCTCTCGCTTCGCGGAAGTTGTCGACCAGCCGTTGGATTGTGGGATCCAGTGGCATTGTACCCACGGCTACGAATTCAAGACTGCCGTGGCACTATTGCGGCGTGCCAACACGTTGCTCGTGGTTGCGGTTGCCTTCTGTGTCGCCTGCAGGAATTGATCATCGGCCTTCAGCCGTTCAAGTTTGGCACTATCCATTGGAACCACGGCCGATATCCTTCCATCGAGCATCCCAGCAGAAACCGCTGGGAATACTGCATCGAACATCGAAATGTTAAACTTACCGGTAGAACTCCCGTAAAATGCTCGTTCCGGGAGACTCATTGTAGCGTTAAGGAAGGAGTCAAAGACTCGCTCTAATGTCGCAAGCCCATCGGCCTTTAGAAACCTGGATTTCTTGGAGAAGCCGTTCAAAAACTTCTTCATAGATGGCTTATAATGGTCTCCTTCTATAAGCATCGCGAAACCGCGTAACAAAATCTCGATATCCTTCATGTGTAGATCTGGCTCGATAACGCCGATTAGCCTTCGCCACCGAGGGTCGAGGTTTAGGCGGTACAGCAAATTGTAGAAATCAGAGTGATAGAGACTGGTTCTGATTTCTTGTGGCGTCAGGTTGATGCCGCCCGAGTTCAACCTATTGAATATCTCGTAAATGGACGAATCGTCGCCGCCGGGAGAGTTCTGCTTTATGACTATATTCCTGACCGGCCGCAGATCGAATTGCACCTTTAGATCGTCAAGAGTGTCATAGTTCAGTTTTGCTAACTGATGTGTGCGTCCAGATGCGTCGTTGGAAAGCTTGAGGTTGAAGCGGGTGAAATAGTCGTCATTCTCCAAAATTTCCGTTGGGATTTTCCCATGCTTGTCGAATATTTGCCGCAGCTCCGCACGCTTAGCCTCTAGAGGGAATCGCTTCTTGATGAAGTAGTATATCGACATCAGTCGCTGTTGACCGTCGATTACGAGAAAACTGTTCCTCGCCTCTTCATACAAAAATATCTGAGGAATCGGCAAACCGATTAGCAGTGACTCAATCAAACGCGAGGCTCGGCTAATGTCCCAGACATAGTTACGCTGAAATCCCGGAATTTTGACAGCCCCTGATTCGATGAACGAATGAAGGGTCATAATATTGAAGTCGTTCGGCGAAGCCGTTATGTCGTATTCGCGGATTTGGTAGTCGTCTTCCTCTATTTCAATATCGTACCATTCTGCTTCGTTGTTCATATGCTGGTCGGGAATCCCAAGAGTTGGAGTTAAAGTGGATCGCGGCAGTGTAGAAGATGAAGAGCTCTAGATCGGTACCTGGAAGAAGTCGAGCTCGTGAGCATATTGATCGGCTTGTGGGCACGCCGGCGGCGATTTCGCCGCGAAAGCTCGTTCAGAGCGTTGACCGGCGGATGCGTAGATACGGTCGAAAATGGCGGTCGGCATTGCTACGAAAATGTTCTCGCAAGGAGTGGCAAAAACCGCGGTTTTTGCCGTGTGGCCAAAATTCCGCCTAAACAGCCCCTTCATCAAGAGGACCTCGTCAGCATCATCGAGCATTTGAATGCGGTGGTTGCAGAGATGGAGACCTTGGAGGCTACAAAGAGAATTGAACTAAAGCGGGTCTATTTTGAACGAACGCAATGGTACAAGAACCGTTTGAAGGAACTTTATGAGGGGTGCCAAAAGATCGAAGCCTTTATAAAGGATCTCAACCCCGCCAAGATTGAAGAGGTTCAATTGACCCTAAGTCGGTCAGAAGAAATCGCGAAGTTTTTCGCACTTAAGTTCACCCAACAACCTCGGCTGCGAATGGATGATCTAGATCAAAATGTGTTCTTCGGCTCTGGCGTGTATGCGATTTACTACATCGGCCGAGATATTCGGGCCTACGCAGGGCTATCACACACGGAGTCCCCGATTTATATCGGGAAAGCAGACCCAGAGTCTCCATTTGCCGATACAACTGTAAAACAGGGAGGGAAATTATGGACTCGGTTGCGTGAGCATGCGAAAACTATCCGGAGTGCAGCGACTACTTTGAAAATCGAGGATTTCGAATATCGCTACGGCACTATTCAAAGTGGAATGCAATCAGCGGTCGAAGAATTTCTAATCCGTTTTTTCGGACCGATATGGAATGAGCAAATTGATATATGTTTTGGTATCGGAAAGCATGGCGATGCGGCTGAGACACGAAAAAATGGGCGATCTCCGTGGGATACAATGCATCCAGGGAGATCGTGGGCAGATGATGCACCCAAGGACCAGGTTCCAAAGGCAGAGATCGAGGCTAGGATCGGTCGACATTTGGCCGAGAAACCGCCTCACCAGAATTTGGACTCCTTGATTGCGGAACTCATCCGGAGTTAGTTGAGAACGCGGCGAAGCCGTAAGACCACCCGTGGTAAAGAGGCCGCCTTGAGGCTGTGCTCCCAAATTCTTACCACCACCCATCCCGACGCACGCATCTTACGGTCTACCTCACGATCGCGAATTCTATTTCGAGTGATCTTGGAAACCCAAAATGCTTGATTTGTCTTAGGCGTTCGGCCGTGGATTGGGCAGCCGTGCCAAAAACATCCATCGACAAACACGGCGACACGCTTTCGCGGGAATACGAAATCCGGTTTTCCGAACAGATTTGTAAGTCGTCGCCAACCCGTGAGACTTTCCTTCCTGAATACGGCAATCAGACGCAATTCCGTGCTCTTGTTCCCGTGTGACCGAACTCGGGACATGAGTTCGGACCGTGTGAGCGACTTGTTCGACGGCTCGCTTACCGACGATTTATAACTTATCGCCGTTGCGTTAGCCCGCATAGGGTCTGGTGAATACTGCCGGCAACTACTTCGGCTAATTTCACCGGGACGGCGTTTCCTAACTGTCGCATAGTCTCTGTCCATGACACCGTGAATTTATAGGAATCCGGGAAAGTCTGTAGCCGTGCTGATTCGCGAAGCGTGAAGTAGCGAACTCGGCCGCTCGGGAGCAAGAGCATGTTTTCACCACCGGGCACGCCGTGATCTCCTGCTTTGAGCGTCTTCGCGGGTTCGTCGATTGGACTGCCGGTGTGCCCCGCATATGAGCGGGCTCCGTCGATGAAAACGTGATCCATTCCTTGCTTTGGATTTGTTTCGGGATTCGGCAAACTTGAGATCGCATCGCGTACCGTTTGCCAAGGCTTCAGCGAGATTGCCTCCTCGTATGCTTCGTTCCGTTTTGCTGTCACCACAGCCGGATTGCCCCGCTCTCTAGCGGGCACGTGATGTTCATCAAAATACTCGCCTGTTGATTTCTTGAGTGCCAACGCCTGTTTTGAATGCGTGCGTTTCGGGAACGTCCATGCCGCCTGAAGATCAGAGCGAAATCCAATCATGAACACCCGCTCCCTCTTTTGCGGAATCCCGTAGTCCGCCGCGTTGAGCAGTTGCCAAACAACCCGATAATTCAAATCCGGACCTTTCCCCTGCGTGTGGATCTTCTCTAGGCGAGAGCGGTGATCGACCACAGACTCGTTGTGAAGTGGGGTGACTGTCGGATATGTCATCTGCAAGATGACGTACTCAAAGTAGTCCGCGAATTTATCGCGTAGGAGGCCCTTCACGTTTTCGAAAATGAAAGCCTCTGGATGTGTCTGACGGACCGCACGAACCGCCTCAGGGAACATGTCCCTTGGGTCTTCGGCCCCTCGTGCTTTTCCGCCCACCGAGAAGGGCTGGCAGGGAGGTCCGCCAGCAACCACGTTCACGTTCCCAAAGGTCTCTGCGAAGTCTACGATCTTTCGGGTATCGCTTTCAACAATCCGCCAGTCTTTGAGCGGTGAACCTTTTCGATCCTGATTATGTCGCAGCGTTTTGCAGGAGTCATGATCGAACTCCACCAATCCAGCGTGGGAAAAACCGGCATTGCCGATTCCCATCGCGAGGCCACCGGCCCCGGTGAAAAGTTCCAAGCACTTCATGCGTCGCATAGGCAGGTCTAAGAGTGGCCATCGCCGGCTTACAATCAAATTTCGTGTCCACGCAGGACGATCGATTGCGGGCAATGCTCGCGAGACGCGGAAGTGGCTATCGGCGCGGAGCGCCGATAGCCCAGAGCGGTCCTACCGCATCGAACTTAGCGGGTTATTGTTGGGAGTGGCTTTTTCGGCGTGTCCGATTGGTTCGCGAAACGGTGGAAGCAAATTCAGCAGGCGTTCGCAGACGACGCTACGGCAGCCTCCGCATCGACTGCTCGCGTCCGGCAACCACCGGCAGAGGACTGTTCCGTTGCTCGCTGCACGCCGTTCCAGCCTCCGGCGACCAAGAGCGTCGCCAGGGCTTCCACTCCGCTCCGCTGTGCTACTCTCAGACCTCTATACCCGGTGGTTGTTGAAGAGAATCCCG
The DNA here is from genome assembly GCA_963705935.1 of uncultured Verrucomicrobiae bacterium. GTDB lineage: Bacteria > Verrucomicrobiota > Verrucomicrobiia > Opitutales > Opitutaceae > Opitutus. The sequence continues at coordinate 4,783,410 of OY970130.1, forward strand.
CCCGCCCCCGCGTCTTATTTCGCACTCTGCGGTGCTTCATGGCGTCGCTCCCCCTTGATTCCACTCAAACGAATTTGCTGACAGATTCTGACAGATGAGAGGCATAGTTGCCCGTTGAATGCAGAGCAGCAGGAACAGTATAATCATAAAATTATATGCATAAGCAGGATGCGAATGTGCCTCTCTCGGGCTACGGGTTCAACTCCCCTCACCTCCATTTTTTGCGGCGCGAAAAATGCCGCGCCGAAGCTCGCCGAGCGCAGGCGGGCTCTCGCCGACACCACTCGGCAACGACCGGCATTTTCCGCCCGGGCGCGAACCAGTCTTATTGTATCCGGACGCGTCCGGTCCGGGCTGTCGTCACGGACTGCATCCGCGTCACGGTGAGGCGGATGCTGCGGTGCGGCTCCGTGGCTCCTCCGTCGTGACGGCAAACGCCTCCGCCAGGAACGCCAGCGTCGGCGCGGTCTGTGTGGCCATGAATTGCGGGTCCTCGTGTCCGGCACCGGGAAGGATCGTCAGGCTGGTGCGCGCACCGGCCTTTTGGAGCGCTTCATTCAGGCGAACCGCACGGGCAGCAGAAACCACCGGGTCCGCGTCGCCATTGACGATCCGAAACGCCGGCAGGTGATGCGCACGGGCGGCGTAGTAGCTGATGCTGAGCTTTTCCGGAAGACGATCCTCCGCTCCGTACCAGACCACCACCGCCTGCACCGCGCTCGAGGTGGCAGCGTGTCCCGGCGCCAGGTCATCGAATCCCGACGGCTGGTCCCCCGTTACGCCCGCCATCGCCGCGAGGTAACCGCCCATCGAGTTGCCCCAGACCGCGAAATGCGCTGCATCCAGCCCGTACTCGCGTGCATTGGCGCGCAGGAAACGGATTGCGGCTTTCGTATCGGCCACCGCTGGCTTGACCGAGGTGATCAGCGCAAATCCCAACCGGTAATTCAGGCTGACAACGGCGTAACCGCGCGCCAGCAACGCGCCCACCTCGGGCACTTGCACCTGATACGGGCCGTAGGGACCGAGCGGCTTGGGCGCCGGTCCAAAATCGGCACGCAGCAGCGAACGTTTGTCACCGCGCGTCAATCCGCCGCCATGAATCCAAATCACGACCGGCGCCGGCTTCGACCGATCCGCGGGCAAATACAAATCCAGCTTCTGGAAACGCGACGAGCTCGCGTACGGCACGTCGGCGAAGGTCGGACGAAGCAGCGGACGGCCCGCACTGTCGACCCGGGCGAGCGCTTCCCGCGACTGGTTATCGAGCGGCAGGTGACGGTACGGTGCGTTCCACCAACGATAGGTGCCGAATCCAACGGCAGCGACCGCGAGGAAGCCCAGAGAAAGAAAGACGTGACGGCGGCGAATCATCATGGCGGTGGTAAGTGACAGGCCCGTGAAGTTGAAGCGTCAGCGTCTACGCCACGATGCCGGGGGTGAGCCGAAAATCGGTCGCGAGCCGGTCGAAGGCTTCACCGGCCGAGAAGGCGCGGTCCCAGCGGAATCGTTCCCCGTCGTGGGTGACCTTCGAGAGTTCGGGAGTGCGCAACGCGTTCGCCTGCTCGATTCCGAAACTGCCATCGACGTAGTGCAAACCCAGGCTGATCGCGTTGCCGTGGGAACCGAGCGCGATGACCTCGCCCGGGTGTCGCGCGGTGATCTCCTCGATTGCCGCGGCGATCCGGGTCCGGCAGGTCCAGGAGCACTCCCCGCCCTCGAGCGCATACGAAAAGTCCGCCCACGAACGTTTCCACGCATCGCGAAAATCCGGGAGCCACCGGCCCGCAATCTGCCGCTCGCGGAGCCCGTCGTGCACCGTGATCGGCAAGCCCTGCGCCGTGGCGAACGGGGCGAGCGTGGCGCGGCAGCGGCGATACGGGCTGGTGTAGACGCGCTGAACGCCGAGTGCCGCCAGCACGTCCACGAGCCCTTCGGCTTGGGCGGCGCCCACCGGCGAGAGTGCCCAATCGGCCTCGGCCTGGTGAACGAGCGGAAGGCTTTGGGCGTGCCGGAGGAGGTAAAGCGTGGTCACGCGCCAAATCCCTACGGGTCCGGGAGGTTTCGGCCACCGCAAAAAAAGACCGGCTCCGCGCCAAGGGCGATTTGTACAACCCGACCATTTTGAATCGATCCCGGCTCCATTGATGCGATCTTTGACTGAGACGAAGAAATGGCTTCGCTCCGGTCACCCCACCCCCGCCCCATGACCGCGAAAGTGGTTCTCGATGAACTCCGGCCGCTCGGCCGCGAAAGCTACAAGAAGGTTCTGCTGAATCATGGCGTTCCGGAGCCGTTTTTCGGCGTGAAGATCGAAGAGCTGAAAAAGATTCAGAAACGGATCCAGTGCGACCATCAGCTCGCGCTCGATCTCTACGAGACGGGGAATTACGACGCGCAATATCTTGCGGGACTGATTGCGGACGACGCGAAGATGACGAAGCGCGACCTGCAACGCTGGGCCGAGAAGGCGGGCGAGCCGCTGTCGGGTTCCATCGTGCCATGGGTCGCGGCCGGCAGCCCGCATGGCCGCGAGGTCGCTTTGGAATGGATCGAATCCGGCAAGGACCTCATCGCCGCGGCTGGCTGGGCCACGTTGAGCAGCCTCGTGGCGCTCGAGGAGGATGCCGACCTCGACCTCGCCGAATTGAAACGACTGCTCGAGCGCGTGCAGCAGAAGATTCACGCCGCGCCCGACAAGGTCCGCTCCGCGATGAACGGTTTTGTCGTCGCCGTCGGATCCTATGTGCAACCGCTGACGGCGCTGGCCCGCCAGACCGGCGAGAAGATCGGTCCGGTGACCGTCGACATGGGCAACACCGCGTGCAAGGTGCCCTTCGCGCCGGCGTACATCGACAAGGTCGCCGCCCGCGGCGCGATCGGGAAGAAGCGCAAGACGGTGAAGTGCTGAGCTCCTGACGGTGGTGACGCCGGCGCGAATCACGCATGAGGCGGCGCTGGCCCGGCAATTCGGTTCCTGCGTGGCAGAACACCTGAGTGCCGGTCCGTACCCGTCAGCATCGTCGAGCTGGCGCGTCTCGCGAGCTACGCGCTCGAGGATGGATTTTCGGCGAAGGACACAAGCCGGTACGCGTCCGGTCCGACAACTCAACCAAATATATCACGCGATCCCTGTGGATTCAGCCTTGCACGGTCAAGAACAAGACTTGGACGCCGCGGATGCCCCGCCTCCGCCTCGGTCATAGCCTCGTGAACGCAGCCTCCTGTAGCAGTATCAATACACGCGCGCCGGTGCCTTTCCCGATCACTCCGAAAAGAATGTCGCAATTAAGAATACGACACGGTTTAAACAAATAGAACCGGGATGCGCAACAAGATCACAGTCGTCTTTATTGGTCTCACAATAATAGCTTTTGTGTTCCTGTGGCACGTGCGGTTTCTTCGGACAACTAGTTCAGCGTCCGCGGAACGGGCTTCTCCAATGCCAAGCCATGCAAAGGATGAGGTAAAGGAGATCCAAACGTTCACTAAACCAGCCGATGCTTCCATTTTGCCCGGAACCCATCCAGACAGGCAAGAAATCTTCACCGGGGAGAGCATATATGAGAGACATCAACGGGTGATCAAAGGAGTTGATTATTCATTCGGAATGGCAATCAAAGGCCTGAGACTCCCGAAAGCTGATGAGCAAAAGCTACGCGACCTACTCGCCGAACGTGACGAAGTCGCGGCGGACGCAAACGCGGTTGTAACGGCTGAAACTCAAGGCGGTCCTGACTTGCCTGCTGCCATCCGAGAAGCGCAGTCGAAGGTTGACGAGGAGATCGCAAGATCTTTCGGTCCAGAGATCTTTGCCAAAGTCAGCGTCATGCTCGCGGCCTCGACGTACATCAGAGAAATCACCTACCAACATGCGCAACGCCTGGCGGCGATGGGTACTCAAATTCAGCCAGAGCAGGTAATATCACTGGCGGGTATTTTTTTGGATACCTATGGACCGGTCAACTATCAGCCGGATTTGCGAGCGGTAGTAGGCGATCCACAAAGTCAGGATTTAACCGCCAAAGATATAGAGGTAGTCCAGCGTTCACTTTCGGTGCTCTCAACTGCTCAGGCACAGTCTCTGAAAGCATCACTAGTACAGCGGAATCTCAACCTCGCGCGAAAGCAAAGCATCACACCGAGTCACTAGCAATGCTTTCCGGCAATTCAGGAACAATGAACAAACTTCGATTTATATTTGGATTTTTTTGCTTTTGTTCGGGTCTGAGCGCCTATGCGCAGCAGCACGTCCACACAGTTTTGTATGTTAACACTGGGAATAGTGCGCTGGATACCAGCAGCAAGAAAGCACTGGCGGATACGGTTGCCGCACTCAACGCGGGGGCACCGAGCGGAACTTCGTACCGGCTTGATGAAGTAGACACATTCCCCATGGCGGAATATTACCGCGACCACCCGCTATCAGATCCCGCTGGCGCGGATGTCTCAAGCATTGTCTTGGTGTCGCATGCCGTCGAAGTGAACGGCGTCATTACTGGTAATCTGCAGGACACGACGGAGGATGCTACCCGGCGACCACGGTCGACCCGAAATTCGAGCGATCTTATCACTGCTCCCCTGGTCACCCACTTGACTCACGCGAATTGGGGGGGTATATAATTAACTATTACGGTGGCAGATATCTTAGCGGATCAGTGTCTGGGACAGGCTCGGGAATAGCTTATGTTGCGGGAGGTTCATGGATGCCTTTGCGGGTATTTAAGGAGATGGAGTGGGAGAGTGGTGGTAGCTACGGAGTGATGGGCTATTATGATACTTGCTGGGTGTTTGTCGCCGACAAAGGTCCGTCAGATTGGAGTACGTCGTAGGAGACATGTGGGACGACATTGCGGGACCTCGAGAACGGATGGTCGGGCGGGTGCCAACGACCGCATCGATGGGCGCTGATCAGATTCGTCGAGGTTGTGCTTTTCCCTAACCCGGATATTTCATGAGTTGGACGATTTTCTTGCTGCGGGAGGATGACGGAAGTTTCTGGCGAGAAGCCGCAGACGAGGGCGCAAAATGCGGGCTGATTTATACAGGTAGCGACACTGCCCCCAACCCCCATTGAGTTGTGGGCGCCGGGAGCAGCGCCGGTGGGATCATGTCGGCATGAGCGCCGCTCGAGCGTGGCGGAACAGTTCCTGGAGCGGGTGATGCGAGCTGAGGTGCAGCCGGATGATGGTGAGTTTGCTGATTACGACGGCGCCGATCTTGATCAGCTTCGAACGGATCGTCGCACACGTGGCCTGCGCCAGCGGCGTGCCGTGCAGGGCCAGTCGCCGCAAGGCTTCCATCACGGTGTAGGCGATGGCCGACAGGCACAGCCGCCATTAATTGGCCCACCACCGATGGGCGCTGACCCGATCGGCAAAGAGCATCATCTGCTCCTTCACCCGATTCTCCATCTCTCCGCGCTGGCAGTAACGCCGGTCGTAGATCTTCTGGGCGCCGCCGACGATGTTGGTCACGATGAAGCGCGGGTTGCTGCCCTTGTCGGTATGCTCCGCCTTGGCGATCACCCAGCGGATCCGCCGCCAGGTGCCGGCCGCATAGTCGAAGGCGGTAAACAGCCGCTGCTTTTGTTCGGTCTTTTTGAACTGCTTTTCGGCTTTGCGCATCAGCGAAGCGGCCGCGACGAGCAACCGGTCGTTGCGGGCGATGCCCACGACATACTTCACGTCGTTGCGTGTGATCACACCAACTCAGCAGCAGGTCCCGGCAAAAGCCGCTGTCGGCTCGGAACACGATCTTCGTTCGCGGCCACGCCCGGCGCAGCCGCACGACCAGCAGCTTCAAAATGGCGGCCGAGTGCTTGGCTGCGTCGATGTTGCTGGGGCGCAGGTACGCCGTGAGCAACTGGTCACCACAAAATACGTACAGCGGCAGGAAACAGTGACAGTCATAGTAGCCGTGGAAGAAACGATTCTCCTGCTTGCCGTGCACCGGGGTGTCGGTCGCATCGAAGTCGAGGATCACCACCGCCGGCGCCTTCAGGTGCGAGGCAATGAACTGCTCGACCAACGCCGCATTCACCGCCCACGCCGCCGCCCGGTCCTGCCGGTTTTCAAACCGGCACAACGTCGGCGCACTCGCCAGCGCACCGTCGCTGCCCGCGGCCATTGGTGCACCGGATCGGTCCGCAACGTCGCCGCATCGTTCAGATCTTCCCATCCGGCGATCATGGCCATCACGCTCTGCCGCAGCATGGTCTCGTTCTCGTGCACCACCTTCCCGCTCTCCCGCGGATCGCTCAGCCGCCGCGCGATGTCACGGACCAGCCCGAGTCGGCGATCCACCTCGCGCGCCAACAGCAAACCGCCATCGCTGCTGACCTGACCCCCGGTGAAGTCCGCCGCGACGTCCCGGCCCTTTGTGCTTGTGAAAATCAGTTCCTCACCTTGGATATTTTCCATCGCGCAGTTTTGTTGTTTGGTTTTGCACCTATCTGATTACCAGATAGTAACAAAATGCGCGATACCTTTTCGTGAAATATTCGGGCTAACTCGGGTGCCGCCTGTCCATCATCTAGACAGCGAACATGACGTTTGCGCCGATGTCGAACCGCTCGGTGCTCAGGGACCGATTAAGGGGCGGGCTGGGCTTATCTCACTGAGCTTGGCCGGTCTCGTCGTAGCTGTTTGCGAGGTCGCCGACACCAGGCGGCGCGCCGAAAAGCAAGTCGACTCGGTGTCCTCGTGCCGCAGAGGCCCGACCAGGCCTTCACGAGGGCGTTCGCCTTGCCCTTTGAACGGAACGGCCGCTTGGCCGAGGTCCGCCACCGCCTCCAGCCGGTGCAGCGGTGGGTTGACGTCGGGGGAAAAGGGCGGCTTGATCGGCGGGTTCCCCTCGCGAGAGGCTCCAATGAAACGCCAACCCACATCGAATCTGCCGGAGATTGTTTCTCCCTTCCCGCCCGCGATGGGTGGTCTTTGCGCGTCTCGTTGATGTGTGGAATCGAGTGATGCTGCGGAGGCCGCCTGCGGGCGGCCTTTTTCATGTCCGCGCGCGGCCGAGTGCCGCCGGCGCGTGCCTGCCTCCGCCTCAAACCGCTCCATCACTCCAATGACTCTTTCCTCTCTCGGCTGGGACGATTTCTTCGCGAACGCGTTCCGGCTTCACTCCGCCGCCGGCTCCCTTCCGGCGCGCGTGGCCCTCGAACACAAACACGCCTTTCTCCTGCTGACGGAGCAGGGCGAAGTCACCGCCGCGTGCACCGGCCGTTTGCTGCACGAAACCCTGTCCCGCGCCGAGCTTCCGACCGTGGGCGACTGGGTGATCGTGAAGCTCCGCGACGAAATCCCGCCGACGGGGTCGCCCCGCGTGGGCGACATCCACGCCGTGCTGCCGCGACGGACCGCGTTTTCGCGCGCCGCGTCGGGCCCGGTCGCCGCCGAGCAGGTGCTCGCGGCCAACGTCGACACCGTGTTTCTCGTGTCCGGACTCGACGCCAACTTCAACTTGCGCCGGATCGAACGCTATCTGGCCGTCGCCCGTGCCAGCGGTGCGCAGCCGGTCATCGTGCTGAACAAGGCCGACCTGCATCCCGATCCCGCCGGCGCGGCGGCGGCGGTGCGGACAATCGCCCGAACCACGCCCGTGGTCATGCTCAGCGCGGCCTGCGATCCGGAGCTGTCCCGGCTGGCGCCGTGGCTCACGCCGGGGGCGACGGTTGCGCTGCTCGGTTCGTCGGGCGTGGGCAAATCCACGCTGATCAACCGGCTCCTCGGCGCGGATCGACTCGCCACCGGTGCGCTCAGCACCGCGGTCGGCAAAGGCCGGCACACCACGACCCGTCGCGAGATGATCGTGCTGGCGTCGGGCGCGCTGGTGATCGACACGCCCGGACTGCGCGAACTGCAGCTGTGGGAGGTGGACGAACCCGCGCTGGCGGGGGCGTTCGATGACATTGCCGCCCTCGCGACGCAGTGCCGGTTCGGCGACTGCACCCATGAAGCCGAGCCCGGCTGCGCGGTGCGGGCGGCGCTGCAGTCGGGCACGCTCGATCCGGCGCGCTGGCAAAGCTTCCTCAAACTCCGGCGCGAGCAGGCGTACGCCGCCAGGCGCGTGGATCCGCAGCTCGCCCGGGAGTCGCGCGACCGGTGGAAGAAGATCCTCCGCGGCCAGCGCGCCCGGGACCGACTCGAACGCGAGTCCGACTGATGGCGGGTAGATCTGCCGGCGTCGTTCGCCCGCGACGCCGGCGGGAATATTGTCCTTCCAGCGACGTGAGGGGTTTGTGCGTGCCTGCCGGCGTCACCAGACCCTGGCTACACCTATCAGCACGCGCATCAGTTCGGCGACGGATGCTCAGCTTCCGCGCCTAATTTGCCGCGGACTTGCCCTTCAGCTCCACGAGAATCAGCTCCATCGGCTGGTCGCCGACATTTTGCGGCAAGTGGGCACCGGCCGGAGTCATCTGCGCCGTGCCGGCCTTGCCCGTGCTGAGTTTCGAGGTGCCGTCGGGCAGTGTCATCTTGGTGTTGTAGTCCGTGAGGAACACCGCAACCGCGTCCGGATGGGAGTGCATCACAGATTTTTCGCCCGCCGGGTAGTGGATGCGCAGGACTCGCACCTGGTCGTTTTCGAACTCCACCTTGTAGTGTGCGGGGTCGACCTTCACCGGGTCCTGCGCGCGAGCCGCGAGGGTGGTCAACGTCCATCCGAGGACAGCGACGAGAAGCATGCTTCGTTTCATGACGGGGGTGTTTTTTGGGGTTAGCGGAACGCGCCGGTACTTTGAACTGCCGGCGGCGGTTTACGGAAGGCGGCCGACCCCGGCACCGGCAAGCGCGATGGGACGAAACACACCGTAGGCGGACGTCAGGGGATCACCTACGAATGCAGTGCCGCTTTCCGGTGCCTTTCCTGCCGTTTGGCCGTGCCAAAAGAATGGTTATTCGCGGATTTTCGTGGGTCCACGAGGGAGGAGGTCGGGTGCGCCGCTCGCCTCCGGACTCGCGGCGGCCTCCTTGAACCGAGCCCGTTCCCCGCCGATGCGTTCCAGTTGCGCGGCGATCTCGGTCGGAGACAACAGCCGGTCGACACATCCCGTCTTCACGGCACTTTGCGGCATGTCCGGCTGCTGGGCCGTCTGGAACTTCTGGGCAAACACGAGCCCGCCTGCGTCCTTGATCGATTTGAGCGCCGCCGCCCCATCGGAGTCGAATCCGGACAGGATGACTGCGATCGCCCGTTTTTGTCGATCGTCCGCGAGGGATTGCAGGAAAATTGAAATGTTCTTGGGCCAGCCCGGGGGTTTGACCAGGGGAGCAAGCCGGAACGTATCTCCGTCCATGGTTACCTGCATCCCTGCTGGAACCACGTAGACGTGGTTGGCTTTCACGCTTTCCCCATCGGCCACCAGCACCACCGGCATTCTGGTCATGCGCGGGAGAATCTCGACGAGGAGCGATTTCCCGTCCGCCGGCTGGTGATGAACAATGATGTAAGCCATCCCGGTGTCCGCCGGGAGATGGGAGAGAATCGTACAATACGCCTCGAAGCCGCCCGCGGATGCCCCAAAGCAGACCACTGACAGGGGAATCGGTTGATTTTCGGGTGAGGATTTTATGGAGGTCGGTTGTTCGTTTCGGCTTTGGCCCCGTCACGTGGTGCTGGCGGCTTTCCTGGCTGTCGGCTCTTTGGAGAGCGGCACGTTGATGTTCAATGCGGAGCTCAAATCGATCTCATGCTCCTGCTCCTGTACGATGATCGCGCGCAAGGTTTCACTGAGCGCGAATTCTCCCATCGCCTCGGCCTGCCGGATGCGTTCGCGATAGCGCCCCACGGTTTCCCGTTCGTTCTCCAGATCGGCTCGCAGCATTTCGACCGGATCATTCGATGTCTTGACCGGTTTTGCCTGCACCGCGGGCATTCCGCCAAGGTAGGCGACTTGCTTGGCAATCTTGATGGCGTGCGCGAGTTCCTCCCCTGCGTGCGCTTCCAACTCCCGCGCAACATCCGTGTACGCGGCTCCCTTCAGCACCTGGCTGTAGACCGTATAGGCAATGATCGCCTGGTATTCCCCGGCCAGATCTTCGTTCAACAGCTGGATCATCTGCTCCCGCGTGATGCTCGATCCAGTGGTAGTGTCTTCTTTTTTCATAGGGCTCATTTGCTGCTTTCGTTTTGTGTTAGCCGCGTTGGTAACGATCGATGTGTTCACGCTGCCCGCATCGTGGAGCGACGCTACCAAAGGATCAGGGGCCGTCCAACGGGGTGTAACCCTACCGCCGCGCCGGTGCCGGCTCCCCGGCTCCCCGGTTCTCCCGCGCGCCCCATGCCGGCCGGCAGCAAAAATCGGAGGGCGCGATCAAAAGATGACAGGGGGTGGTCGGGGCGCCGAGCCCTTGACACCACGGCCACCCACCCATCGAGCGCACGACCAAAATACCTATCGCCGGATCGAACCGGCGCGTGGATCCGCAACTCGCCCGGGAATCGCGCGACCGGCGGAAGAAAATCCTGCGCGGCCAGCGCGCGCGGGACCGACTCGAACGCGAGTCCGACTGATGGCGGAAAATCCGCCGGCGTCGTTCGCGCGCGACGCCGGCGCCAGTTCTTGCCGCCGGGCAGCGCCAGCAACCAGGCAGCCTACGTGAATGCCGTGTTTCCGTAGGCCGCGAGCTCGCTCGCGCTTTGTGCAGCGTTCGGCCAAACCGCGCCAGCAAGCTGGCGGACTGCCTGACAGGCCCGCGTGCGGCGCGCGCCGGGAAAAAGGTTCGCGGGGCGCGGGGTGGGGCGGGCAGAGTCTGGCGCATGGCTGCCATTTGCTTTCCGCATCACCCACCGGTCGGGGCCGACCTGCGCAAGCGCATCGAGGGGTTCGATGCCTGGTACCATGAGATCGACTTCGGCGGCGGGCTCGTCTCCCAGCCCAAGCACCCGCACCGCGACATCTGGCAGGCGATCGAGAGCTTTCTGGCGCCGGTCGACTTCGCCGGCAAGACGGTCCTCGACATCGGCTGCTGGGACGGGCTCTGGAGTTTCCTCGCCGAGCAGCGCGGCGCGACGAGCGTCCTGGCGAGCGACGACAATTCGCAGCACTGGACGAGCACCGGCACCGGCATTGGCGTGAACGAGTCGCCGGAACCGTGCGTCGGGTTCAAGCTCGCGCACGAGGCGCTGCAGTCCCGGGTACGCTACCGCGGCGACGTCAGCATTTACGGGCTCGACCAACTCGGCGAGCGGTTCGACGTCGTCCTTTGCCTCGGCGTGTACTATCACCTGACGCACCTGATGTCCGCATTGACCCAGCTCCGGCATGCGGTGAAGCCGGACGGCACGGTGATCGTGGAGGGAGCGGCGATCAACGAGCACAAGAAGTCGTCGATGGATTTTCTCTACGGCCCGGACGATGGCTTCGGCGGCACGGTCGAACCCGAGCGCGCGGATCCGAGCAACTGGTCGATTCCGACGATCCGCTGCCTGCACGACATGCTCAACGCCTGCTATTTCGACGTGCAGCGGCTGTGGTTCCGGCCGGAGAACGTCGTCCGCGGTCGCGTCCTGATGGAGGCGAAACCGGTGGTCTTTCGGAACCCGCAGCACATCTACCGGCCGCCGTTCGGGCTCGACCGGTACGACACGCGTTTCGTTTCCGCGGTGTAGCCTGGAACAGCGGTCGCGGTTTCGCGCCGGGCGGCGGGCTTCCGCTCGACGGACCGGCGCCGCGACGTGCGACACCGGGTTGCATGCAAGTCCGCCTCGGTCGAGGCGATGCGGCCAGTGGGTGAAACCCCGGCCGCCGGAGTCGGCGGCACGCGCTTGCGTCGAGGCCGAATCAGGATTGCGATCCCCCCCTCCATGAGCTCGGTTCCCGACGCCCCTGCTCACGCCAGCCGGATGATTCCTCCGCGTGCGCCCGGGACGTCCGCCGCGACGCCGGAAACCCCGGCCGCGCGCCGCTGGGCGAAACTGAACGACGCGGTGTTCCGGCCGGTTCCCGCCGGGGATCGCGCCGGGTTTGCCCGCTCGGTCGCGTACACGAACTGGCTGCATGCCGCCTGGATCGCCGGCGTCGCGGCGGCCGTGAACGCGCTCTTCGGCCTGTTACCGGAACTCCAATACTACCGCTCGGGACTGTGGGCGGCCGACCGCGGACACCTCGCGATCACGGGCCTGCATGGGTTCATGGTGACCTTCAGCCTCGCCGCCCTGCTCGCGCTGCGGCGAACCCCGCCGGCGACGAAAGGTCTCGGCGAACCCCTGCATCAGTGGCTGGCGGTGGGTTATGCCTCGGTGATGCTCGCAGCGGTCACTGCATTCAGCGTGTTCGAGCAGCGGCTCACGGGCTCGATTTCCGCGTACCTGCTCGGACTCGCGGCGTTCACGACGCTGTTCTATTTTCCCGCGCGGCTCAGCCTGGGGATCTGTAGTGCGAGCCTCGCGGCGCTGGTCGGCGGATCGGTCTGGCTGTATCCGGGAACACGGATCGTCTGGCACCACGCTTTCGTCGGGCTCGACGCGATGGTGCTGTTCTGGATCGGTTCGCGGATCACGTACTATCTGAAGGCGACGAACTACCGCCAGCTCGTCACGATCGAGCGGCAGGCCCGGGTGCTCGCCGCGTCGAACACCGAGCTGGCACGCGCCAGCCAGTTCAAGTCCGACCTGCTCTCCGCCGTGGCGCACGACCTGCGTGACCCGCTCGGCACGATCTCGCTGCAGGCGCAGACGCTGCGGGACGAACTGCCGCCGGATTCGCCCCCGCGCGTGCTGGTCGATGGCATCGACGAGTCCTCCCGGCACCTGGCGGAGTTTGTCGGCAACCTGCTGGGCGAGCTCAGCACGGAAAACGATGCCGTGTTCCTCGAGCGCGGTCCGATCACGGTGGCGGACGTGATGCCGGAAATCATCGCGGCGCTCCGCCCGGTCGCGGCGGTCAAGTCGATCAAGCTTTGCCTGACGCTCCTGCCGCCGGCGCTGCTGGCGCCGCCCGCGGCGATCGGACGGGCCTGCCTCCGCCAAATCATCGAAAACCTCGTGCGCAACGCGGTGAAATTCTCCCCGGCGCACCGCCGTGTCTGGGTGGAGCTCACGCATGCGCCGGAGCGGGGGCACCGGATCAGCGTCCGCGACGAGGGCCCGGGATTCACGGCCGAGGAGAAAGCGCGGCTGTTCGGCAAGTATCAGCGGCTCTCCGCGACGCCGACCAACGGCGAGGCGTCGACGGGGCTCGGGCTCTTCATCGTCAAGAGCCTGGTGACGCTGCACCACGGCCACGTTCAGGCGGAGAGCGATGGTCCCGGCCGCGGCGCGACGTTCGTGGTCGTGTTGCCGTGAGGCGGCGGGCCGCCGCGCGCATCACGGATCTTCCGCGGGGCGACTCGGTTCGGGCAAGGGCGTGCGCAGGTAGCGTTCGCGTCGCCGGGCACTGGCGCCGCGAACCGGCTGGCGCAGACCCGGGGCGGTGTAGGGCCGGTGGCGGTAGCCGGGGCGGTTCGGGTCGGAGGCGCAGCGAATCTGGTAGGCCTGCATGCGCTCGAAGAGGGCGAGCAACTGGCCGGGCAGCGGATATGCGTCCAGTCCGCCGCGCTCCAGCGCGAGCAGCACCTCGTGCATCGCTTCCAGCGTCGAGAGGCAGCCGTCCTGGGGCTGCTGCTTGATCACGTACCGGCTGGGCGCGGCGGGGGTGAACATGATCCGCGGCAGCCGCTGGAGGGTCGGGCTGAGCTTGAGCATCTTGCGCGCACAGCTCCAGGTGGCGTCGAGCACGAGCACGAGCAGCCGCCGACCGGCAAGGTCGGCCGTCCGCAGCCCGCCGCTCGAGAGGTTGAGCGCGTGCTCGCCGGGGTAGAGCAGGACGGGAAAATTCTGCGGGTCGTGCAGCGCCTGCTGGACCAGCGGATGGTCGTCGAACGCGACGCCGACCTGGATCTCGCTGTTCGCGAGGCACAGGTGGGTCAGCCGGCCGGTGCCGGCCTTCTCTCGCTTGAATTCCATCGGATGCATCAGGAACACGAACCGCGTGCGCGTCGGCATCGGGGTGATGGAGCCGCACCAGCACAGCGGCTTGGGCCAGAAACAGCGGTAACAGGTCTCGCGACTCATTCCGGGGCGCCGGGAAATTTCCGGAAGCGTGACATCGCCGCGAATTCAAGCGGCGGCGCGCCGCCGGGCGAGCCATTTGGCGGCATGCGCGGGAGCCGACACGCCGCTCCGGCTCAATCCGGCCGCGCGAACGACACGATCTGGTCCTGCTCGCGATGATTCGTCCAGAACCGCGTGCCGTCGAAGGCGAGGGCGCGCGCGCCGAAAGGAATGCGGGCAATATCCTCGATCGTCGGGGTCGCGGGCCGCGGGTCGACGCGCGTGAGCCAGTAGTCGGTTGTCTCCTCGTGATCGGTCGTGGCGAGATAGAGGACGCCGTCGACGAAAACCTGTCCGCAGATGCCGTGCGGGATGGAAATCACGCGCTCGACCTGGCCGTCCGGACCGAGGGAGATCACTTTTTGCGGATACCACTGGCTGACGTGCAGCCGTTGTCCGTCCCACCCGAGCTGTGATCCGGTGTCGTCGGGGCAGGGAAGGCCAAACGCCGCGTCGAAGCCCCGGTACGGGATGCAGCGCCGGATGATCCGGTGGTCGTCGCCGGTCTCGCTGCAGAGCACGCGCAGTTCCCCCGCGCAGGCGGTCATGCCATAGGGAGTGCCGGGAGCGGCGGTCTGCCAACGCACCGCCCACGCCGCGGGATCGAGCGCGTAGATCTGCCGGGTCTGGCGCGAACCCATCCAGAGCGTGGAGCCGTCCCACGCGAGGGATTGCGGCTTCGGAGCGGGCGAGGCGAGGCGCTGCAGTTCGCGGATGTCTTTCATGGTTGGAAAATGGATCGAAGCGGGCGCGGGGTCAGCGTGAAATCGCGGGGCGGGATGTCAGCTGCGATCGTTTATTCCAAAACAGTGATGCCCGCAAATCGCGGCGTAAAGCCGCTCCTGCATCCGGACCGTGTAGCCGGGCTCGTTGAGCCCGGCCGTTGCGGGGTCGATTTGGTCCGGGGTCGGCGACCCCGGCTACAACGCGGCAGCCAATTCGGTCCGGGGTCGGGCGACCCCGGCTACAACGCGGCGGGACACGAATCGGCTGGTGCGGGGCGATGCCGCCGTGATTGGGTGGCGGGATGACCACCGTTCGCTTCTGGGCGCTTCGCCCGTCCGGCAGCCTGCTCGCACTTCTGCCCGTGCTGACGACGACGCTGGCGCTGGCCCAACCTGCGGGGACGACGCCAGATCCTTACGCCTGGCTCGAGGACATCGAGGGGGCGCGGGCGCTCGGTTGGGTCCACGAACAAAACGAGGCCACCGCGCGCCGGCTGACCAGCCGGCCCGAATATGCGTCGCTTTACCGGGACGCGCTCGCGGTGCTGAACTCCGCCTCCCGGCTGCCGCAGGTCGAGGCGCACGGGCGATACCTGTACAATCTGTGGCAGGACGCGGCGCATCCCCGGGGTTTGTTTCGGCGGACCACGCCGGACGAGTTGCGGATGAACGCTCCCGCCTGGGAAACGGTGCTCGACGTCGATGCGCTGGCGCGCACGGAAGGGAAACCATGGGCCTTCGCCGAGCCGGTCTGGTGCCGCGCCGACGACCGGCGCTGTCTGATCCGGTTGTCTCCCGGCGGTGGCGACGCCGCCGAAATTCGTGAGTTCGACCTGGAGAAGCGCGCGTTCGTGCGGGATGGTTTTTCTCTTCCCGCGGCCAAGTCCCGGGTGGCGTGGCGCGATCCCGATACGCTCTATGTCGCGACGGATTTCGGACCCGGCACGCTGACGCAGTCCGGGTATCCGCGCATCGTGAAGCTCTGGCGTCGCGGCGCGCCGCTGGCGTCCGCTGTCACGCTGCACGAGGCGCCAGTGACCTCGATCTGGGTGGTGGCGCGTCATTTCGGGTCGGGGGCCGGCGCGGTGGACATCCTCACGGAGGCGCTGACGTTCTGGACTTCGCGGTTCTATCAGGTCGACGGCACGCACCTGGAGCCGCTGTCGATTCCAGCCAGCGCCACGGTGGTTGACGCGTTTCACGGGCGGCTCGTGCTCTGGCTCAAGGACGACTGGCGGATCCAGCACCGGGTGCTGACCGCGGGATCGATCGTCATCGCCGATCCGGCGGCGTTGCGCGGCGGGAACGGCTCGGTGGATCTGGTGCTGGTGCCGGACCGCAGCGTGGTGGTCAGCGCGGTTGACGTCGTCCGCGACGGGATCCTCGCCACCACGATGGACAATGTCCGCGGTCGGCTCGACCGGTTTGTGCCGAACGGGTCCGGGTGGCGTCGCGAGTCCATTCCGTTCGCGGACAATGGCGCGATCAAGGTGATGACGACGCGCGAGGAGACGGGGGAAGCGTGGGTCGAGTTCGAGTCGTTCACCACGCCGCCCACCCTCTACCACCTGCCGCCGGGCGGCGTGGCGCCGGAGCGGATCCGGGCGCAGGCGCCGACGTTCGACGGCAGCCGGTTCGCCGTGCAGCAGCTTTGGTGCACCTCGGCGGACGGGACGAGGATCCCGTACTTCGTGGTCGGACCGAAGGAAATGCGCTACGACGGCGCGAACCCGGTCTGGATGTTCTCGTACGGCGGATTTGAGATTTCGCTGACGCCGGCCTATTCGGGGTCGTACGAGGATCTGCACGGCGCCTACGGGAAGCTGTGGCTGGAGCGCGGCGGAGTGTTCGTGCTCGCGAATATCCGGGGCGGCGGCGAGTTCGGCCCGGCCTGGCACCAGGCGGCGCTGAAGGCGAACCACGTGAAGGCGTTCGAGGATTTCGAGGCCGTGGCCCGCGATCTGGTGGCGCGGCGGATCACCTCGCCGGCGCATCTCGGGATCGAGGGGCGCAGCAATGGCGGGCTGCTCGTGGCCGCGACGATGCTGCGGCATCCGGAGCTGTACGGCGCGGTCGTCTGCGGCAGCCCGCTGCTCGACATGGCCCGTTACCACAAGCTGCTTGCGGGCGCGAGTTGGGAGGCCGAATACGGCGACCCCGATGTTCCCGGCGACTGGGCGTACCTGAGCCGCTACTCACCGTACCAGAATGTACACCCCGGAATGAAGCTGCCGCCGATCCTGTTCTACACCTCGACGCGCGATGACCGGGTGCATCCGGGACATGCGCGCAAGATGGCCGCGAAAATGGAGGCAATGGGATACGCGGTGGAGTACTTCGAAAACACGGAAGGCGGACATCACGGGAGTGTCACGAGCGAGCAGCTCGCGACCCGCCTGGCGCGGACGTACACGTTCCTGTGGGAGCACGTGGGCCGGCGGCGGTGAGGAGATTTGGGATTTTCGATTTCGGGTTGGGCGCCGGGCGGGGTTCCTGGATTTTGAATCCTGGTTTCCGGAAACCGGCCCGGGTCAGAACAAGGAGTAGATGAGCGGAGAGATCGCGGACACTGAGACGATCAGAAGCGCGACCAGCAGCAGCATCACCACGACTGGAACGATCCACCAGGCCTTGTTCTCGCGGGCGAACGTCCACAGTTCACGGAGCAGTCGGGCGAGGCTTTGCAGGGCGCGCATAGAGGAGGCGGAATGAGGAATGGGCGAAGAGAAACCCAGGGCAATGCGAACGTGTTGGGCCTCGGAGTTCGGGCGCGACTTTTGTCACCGGGTGCTAGCTAGTCGGGGGCGAAGACACGCTCCGGGACCGGAGGCCGGGCGACGGCGGGCTCGAGCTTCCGCTTTTCCACGAGGAAGGGCCCGAGCGCGAGGCAATCCATGTCCGTCGCGAGGAAACCCGCGATCGCGTCGCGCGGATGGCAGACCGGCGGCTCGCCGCGCACGTTGAACGACGTGTTCACCAGCACCGGGCAGCCGGTCCGAACCGCGAAGGCGGACAGCACCGCATGCAGCGCCGGATTTGTCGCCCGGTCGACCGTCTGCACCCGCGCGGAGAAATCGACATGTGTCACGGCCGGAATGGTGGAGCGCACCGCGTGCAACCGCTCCTCCCACGATGCCCCGGCGGCGGCTTCGCGCCGCTGCGCCGCGGCGACCGGCGCCGTCAGCAGCATGTACGGCGACGCCACCGGCAGATCGAACCATTCGGTCGCGCGTTCCGCCAGCACGATGGGCGCGAACGGGCGGAAGGATTCGCGAAACTTGATCTTCAGGTTGAGTCGGCGCTGCATTTCCGGCGACCGGGCGTCGGCCAGGATGGAGCGGGCGCCGAGCGCGCGCGGTCCGTATTCGGCGCGGCCGTGAAAGAAACCGACGATGTCGCCTGCGGCGAGCCGCTCGGCGATCCGGCCCGCGATCGCCCCCGGTGGCGTCGGTTCGGCGGGCAGCCCGTGCGCGGCAAGTTCCGCCGCGATCTCTTTTTCCGCGTAGGCCGGTCCGAGAAAGGCGCCGCCCATTCGGTCGTTGACGCCATCCGCCACGCGGGGCGCGCCGCGTCGGTGGTGGAAGGCGAGCGCGGCGCCCAGCGCGCCGCCGGCGTCGCCCGCCGCCGGCTGGATCCAAATCCGCCGGAACGGCCCCTCGCGCAGCAGCCGCGAATTGGCGACGCAGTTCAGCGCCACGCCGCCAGCCAGGCAGAGGTTCTCCTCGCCGGTTCGCTGCTGCAGTGTGCGCGCCAGCCGCAGGATGATCTCCTCGGTGACCTGCTGGATCGACCGGGCGACGTCGCAATACACCTGGGTCAGCGGGCCATCGGGCGCCCGGTGCGGAGCCCCGAACAGCGCGGCGAAGCGGGGATTCGTCATCGCCTGACCGCGCAGGAAGCCGAAGTAGTCGAGGTTCAACCGGAACGACCCGTCCGGCTGCAGATCGAGCAGCCGCTCGGTGATGATCGCGGCGAAGCGGGGTTCGCCGAACGGCGCGAGGCCCATCAGCTTGTACTCGCCCGAATTGACGCGGAAACCGCAGTAGTGGGTGAACGCCGAATAGAGCAGCCCGAGCGAATGCGGAAAGCGCAGCTCCGCCAGCAGCTCGAGGCGGTTGCCGTCGCCGCGGCCGAGCGCGGTCGTGGTCCATTCGCCGACGCCATCGAGCGTGAGAATGGCCGCGCGATCGAACGGTGAGGGGAAGAACGCGCTGGCGGCGTGCGCCTCGTGATGGCCGCTGAAATAAACCGGCACCCGCGCCTGGCCCAGTGCGAGCAGCTCGTCCTCGATCAACGACGGCAGCCAGAGCCTTTCGTGCAGCCAGTCGGGCATCGCGGCGGCGAAAGCCCGGAAGCCGCGCGGCGCGACGGTGAGCGCAGTCTGCAGGATCCGCTCGAACTTCAGCAACGGCTTTTCGTAGTAGACGACTGCGTCGATCGGTCCGGCCGCCTGCGCGAGGCACCAGGCGGCGGCGCCGCGGGGGAACCGCGCGTCGTGTTTGCGCCGGCTGAACCGCTCCTCCTGGGCGGCGGCGACGATCACGCCGTCGTCGAGCAGCGCGGCGGCGGAGTCGTGGTAGAACGCGCTGAGGCCGAGCAGCCGCATCAGAACTGCCGGTCGAACCGGCCCGTGGCGCCCGGAGGGAGGGCGACGAGGTAGGTGGCGGCGCGGGGATCCGGACGCGTGGCGAGCGGGTCCCGACCGGTGAGCCGGCGCCAGGCGCGCCAGGGCGCGAACACGCCGAAGTAGACCAGGGCGAGAGCGGACCAGCTGACTACCGCGAGCAACGCATGCGTCAGCCGGTCGATCGTCCGCTGCACCGGTGCATAACCGGCGGGCAAACTCCACGCCAATACCGCGAGTGCGGCGGTCGACACCGCGATCGCGGCGGTGACCGGCCCGTGGACCCGCCACGCCAGAACGACCGCGGCCCCGGCGGCGAGGGTCGCCTGGAGCCGGGCGCGCGGGACGGAAGCAAGGGCCATGGCGGCAGCGTGCAGCGGCGGCGAAATTCGCCAACGAAAAAGAAGGCGGCTCCGACCCGCCTGGCGCGGACGTACACGTTCCTGTGGGAGCACGTGGGCCGGCAGCGGTGAGGAGATTTGGCATTTTCGATTTCGGATTGGGCGCCGGGGCGGGGGGAGGGGTTTTCGATTTTCGATTCCTGGTTCGCGGTTCCTGATCCCCGGTTCGCGACGCCGAATTCCGGTTTGGGCGTTTGAATTTTGGCGCGGGCGCCCGCCCCGGCGTCGATGTCGCAGACCGCGCTTGCGCTGCGTTCGCGGCGTCGCTCGACTCGCTCGCGCCGTGCGTGCCCCGCACGTGCCAGGCGCGGGTCCCGCTTCCGCCCGCGCCGGGTTTGTCCTCACCCCATGAACTCCCCGCGTTCCGTCATTCGCCACCCGCTGTTGTGGGTGCCTTCGCTGTATCTCGCGATGGGCATCCCGTTCAACGTCGTGATGGGGGGCACGGCCGCCCGGATGTACAAGTCGCTCGGCTACTCCGACGCCCACATCACGGTGGCGCTCGGCAGCATCGGCGTGGCGTGGTCGCTCAAGCCCCTCTGGGCCGCGTTCCTCGACATGCACTGGTCGAAGAAATTCTTCGTCCTCGCGATGGAGATCGTGCTGGCGGCGCTGTTCTGCGGCGTGGCGCTGTCGCTTCCGCTGACCGGGTTCTTCAAGGTGAGCATCGCGATCTTCTGGGTCGCGGCGTTCGCCTCCTCGACCCAGGACATCTGCGGCGACGGCGTGTATCTGACGGCGATGAGCAAGCCGCGGCAGGCGCGGCTGGCGGGAGTGCAGAGCACGTTCTGGACGCTGGGCAAGGTGCTCGCGACCGGCATCCTGATCGCCGGGGCCGACAAGCTGCGCATCGTGAACGACTGGTCGCAGCTGCGGATGTGGGCCGTCGTGATGTTCACGTGCGCCGCGGCCATGATCCTGCTCGCCGTCTGGCACTTCTTCATCCTGCCGCGGGGCAGCATCGCCGACCGGCCGGAGAACACCAAGCAGGTCGTCGCGGACTTCCTCCAGACCGCCGCGAGCTTTTTCCACAAGCGGATGTTCTGGGGCATGATCGCCTTCGTGTTCCTGTACCGGCTCGGCGAAGGGCTGATCCTGCTCGAAGGCCAGCTCTTCCTCCAGTCGCCGATCGCGCAGGGCGGCCTGGGCATGACCGCCGGCCAGGTCAGCCAGATCGATGCGGTCTACGGGACGGTCTGCTTCATCGTGGGCGGGCTGCTCGGCGGAATCTTCGTCGGCAAGCTCGGGCTGCCGAAGACGCTCGGGATCCTGGGCATCTGCCTGAATGTGCCCCATTTCACGTATGTGTACCTGAGCCACCTCGCCGCCGCCGACCACGGCGTGAGCTACGCGACCGTGACGACGATGGTGTGCCTCGAGAAGTTCGGCTACGGCTTCGGCTTCGTCGGGAACATGATCTACATGATGCAGCAGCTCGCGCCGGGCCGCTGGACGATGACCCACTACGCGTTCGCGACGTCGCTGATGAACCTGATGCTGGTGCCGACGAACATGATCTCCGGCCCGCTGGCCGAGTTGCTCGGGTTCTCCACCTATTTCCTCGTCGTCATGTTCGCCTCGGTGCCGTCGATCTGGGCGGCCTGGAAGGCTCCGTTCCCGCTCGCGGGCGACGACGCTCGCGCCGCGGCCGAGGGCACGGCCGAGGAGGAGATGAAGATAACCGTCGACGATCCAACACGACTCACTCCAGCCGAGCGAACGGTCCAGCTCCTGGCCGGTCGCGCGTCGATCTACGCGATGCTCAACATCCTCGTGATCCTGCTGCCCGACGCCAAGATTCTGGGCTCGTTGCAGGACCGCGAGCCGGGCACGGGGCAGCTGCAGTTCGGGCTGCTGATCGCCAGCGCCGCGCTGAAGATTTTCCTGGCATGGCGCACGTTCGGATTCGCGGGCCAGGCGGCGATGGAGGCGGCCCGTTCCGGCGAAATCGCCTACGTGCGGAACGCACGCGGCGCCAAGATCGCGACCGTCGTGACGCTGCTCGTCAGTGTGGTGGTGCTGATCGCCGCGGCGCGTCTGGTGTATTATTGAGCGTTCCGGTCGGGGGCGATTCCGGAGGGCGTTGCGCCGATTCCGCGGGCATCCCGCGCCACGTACGAGCAGCTTTACGCCGCGATTCGAGGACTGGAAACCTTCGGCCGGCCGGCTAATGGAGGGACCGGCTCCGTCCGGTCCGCGAAGCTCGCTCGATGGTCGCGGACGACACGGAGGTCGTCCCTCGTTCCTGCACGGATCGCCCCTTCATTTCTGCCCGACGCTGCTGCAACTCACGTTGACCTCGTGCAACTTTCAGGGACCTTCCGGGTTCTTGGGAGCATGAAGACCCTTCTCACGATCACGATTGTGGCTCTGATCGCCCTCGTTGCGCTGAAGCTGCTGCCGGTCCTGATGCTGCCGGTCGTGGTGGCGGCCCTCGCGATCCTGGTGGGCGGGGCGCTGGCCATTGCCGGCATCGCGGCCACGGCGGGCGTGGGGATCGTTGCCGGAATCGTGTTGCTGGCGCTCGCGGGGGCGCTCCTCGCCGCGCTGTCGCCGATCTGGATTCCGGTGCTGGCGGTGATCGGCCTCGTCGCCCTGATCCGCCGCGCCCGCCGGGCCTGATCCGGCGCGACGCCGCCCGGTGCCGTCGCAAGCCGGTCTCGCGCGGTCGCTTCGCCGAACTCCGCCGGGCAAGTGAAAACCGGCCTGCCCACCCGCAACCGCTCGCGGGCCTCGCGCGAGTCGCGGTCCGCGCACGGGAAAAAGAAAGCGGCGCCGGTGAGGGCGCCGCTGCAAAACGGAAGCGATTACGAGGTGGCTTACTGGATCATTTCCGCCACGAAGGCCCGCTCGTCGACGAGCTCCTTGTTCGTGGCCGCCAGCTTCGACTTCGCGAAGTCGTCCATCGCGTAACCCGGGATGATCTCGTAGCTGCCGGCGGTCGTCGTGCGGACGGGCATGCCGGCCCAGACGTTCGTATCGAAGCCGTAGGCTCCCGTCGACTTGACGGCGACCGAGTGGATGGCGCCGGGGGTCACCAGGCTCCGCACATGGTCGACCAGCGCGTTGGCGGCCGAGGCGGCCGAGGAGGCGCCACGCGCCGCGATGATGGCCGCGCCGCGCTTGCCGACGGTCTCGCAGAACGAACCCTGGAGCCAGGCGGTATCGGTGATCACCGTGGTGGCCGGCTTGCCGTCGATGGTCGCATGCGCGTACGCCGGGAACATCGTCGGGCTGTGATTACCGTAGATGAAGATGTTCTTCACAGCGGTCAGGTCCACGCCGGCCTTCTTGGCGAGCTGGGACTGGGCGCGGTTCTGGTCGAGCCGCACCATCGCGGTGAACCGCTCCGCGGGCAGCCGCTTCGCCTGGGAGGCGGCGATCATGCAGTTCGTGTTTGCCGGATTGCCGACGACTGCGACGCGGGCGTCCGCGGCGGCGACGGCGTCGATCACCTTGCCCTGGGCGATGAAGATGCGGCCGTTGTCCTTGAGCAGGTCGGCGCGTTCCATGCCGGGGCCGCGCGGCTTGGCGCCGATCAGCAGGCACCAGTTGGCGTCCTTGAAGCCGATTTCCGGCTTGTCGGTCTGGACGATGCCCTTGAGCAGCGGGAAGGCGCAGTCCTCGAGCTCCATCGCGACGCCCTCGAGCGCCTTGAGGGCCTTCTCGATGGGAGCTTCGATGAGTTGCAGGATCACGGGCTGGTCGGGCCCGAACATTGCGCCGGAAGCGATCCGGAATAGGAGCGAATAGCCGATCTGGCCGGCCGCACCGGTGACGGCAACACGAAGAGGAGTTTTCATAAACGGGAAATTAGACCATGATTCCGATGCGGGGCACACGCACAATATGCGCCTGTCACCTGCAGGTAGTAGCTGGGTTCACCGCGTCAGCAACTTTGCTGCTGGCGTTTTTCCGCCGTCCGGTTTTCCAACGTCTCGGATGCCCGCCCAAAGATCGAACCACAACCCGCTGCGCGCCCGGAGCGAAGAGGAAAAGGAGGAGCGCCGGCGGGCGATTCTCGACGCCGCCGAACAGGTGATCGCGCAGCACGGCTGGGAGCAGACGAATTTCGGGGAGATCGCGCGTCGCTCCCGGCTGAGCCGCTCGCTGGTCTATTTCTACTTTCGCGACCGGGAAGAGCTGTTTCACGCGATCTGCGAGCGCGGGCTCGCCAGCCTGGAGCAGCGGTTCGCCGCCGCGCTCAAGCGCCACCGGCGCGGGCTGGAGCAGGCGCTGGCGATGGGCCGGGCCTACCTCGATTTTTCCCGCAAGGAACCGCTGCACTTCGAGGTGCTCTCGCGATTGCACACCCAGCACGCCGACCTGTGCAGCGACCGCCCGGCCGAGCAGGCGGCGCACGAACTGGGCCAGCGCTGTCTTGGGCTGGTCGCGCAGGCGCTGGCGAACGGCATCGCGGACCAATCGGTCCGGCGCACGATCGGCGACCCCGGCCTGACGGCGGTGTCGGTGTGGGCCTTCACCCACGGGCTGATCCAGATCTCCGAGCAGAAGGAGCCGATGCTGCAACATGCGTTCGGCGCCACGGCTCCGCGCACGATCGCGCACGGGCTGAGGCTGCTGCGCGGCGCGCTCGCCGCGGGCTGAGCCGCGCCGCCTGCTCCGCCGGCGCCCGCGATCGGGTCGCGGTCGGTTTCCGCCGATGACACGGGGGGCTGGAATCTTAGTTGACACAGTGTCAACGGGTCGCACCGTGTCGACGCCATGCGCCGACACCTCGCTGGCCTGCTGCTGCTCGTCACCGCTGCGCCGCTGACGGCGGTGCCGCCGATGCCCGCCGTGGCGGAGGGCTACGTGGCGGAGGCGCTGCAGCGCAACCTCGCCCTCGCCGCCCGGGAGCTCGACGTCGAGCAGGCGCGGGCCCGGCTGGCCGAGGCGCGCAGCGCGTTCCAGCCCCGTCTCGACATCGTCGCGCGCTACTCGGGCGCCGCGGGCGGACGGACGATCGACATCCCGACCGGCGACCTGCTCAACGGCGTCTACCGCACGTTGAACGACTACCTGCGCAGCCAGGGTCAGCCGGCGGCGTTCCCCCAGGTCGGCAACGACTCGATCCCGCTGCTGCGCAGTCGCGAACAGGAAACGAAGCTCCGGCTCGTCCAGCCGCTGTGGCGGCCCGAGATCGCGCGCACCGCCCGGTCCGGGCGCGAAGCCGTCGCCGCGCGCGAAGCCCAGCGGGCGGCCTACCGCCGCGAACTGCGCCTCGACGTCCTGGCCGCCTATTTCGGCTGGCTCCAGGCCGAGGCGGCCGTGGGCGTCTTCACCACCGCGGCGGAGCTGACGACCGAGGCCCTCCGCACCAACCATGCGCTCGCCGCCGTCGACAAGATCACCGACGACCGGGCGCTGCGCGCCGAGGCCGACGACCTGCTCGTGCGCCAGCAGCTGGCGGAAGCGGAGCGGGACCGGAACGCCGCCCGCAGTTATTTCGATTTTCTCCTGAACCGCCCGCTCGAGTCGCCGATCGAGCGGCCGGCGCCCGCCGAGCTGCAGCAGCTGACCGACGCGCTGCTCGCGGCGCCCCCGGCCGACGCGGTTTCGATCGAGCGGCGCGAGGAGCTCGAGGCGCTGCGGCGAAGCGTCGCGGCCGCCACGGCGACGGAGGACGCCGTGCGCGCGCGGCTGCAGCCCACGCTGGCGCTGGCCGTCGAGGGCGGCATCCAGGGCGAGACCTACCGCACGGGCGGCGACGCGGACTTCGTCCAGGGCTCGCTGATCGCGGAGTTGAACGTCTGGGACGGACGCCAGCGCCACAGCGAGGTGCAGCAGGCGCGGATCGAGCGCCGCCGCGCGGAGCTTCAGCTCGAGGAAACGCGCCAGCGGATCCGGTTGCAGGCGCAGCAGGCGGCCGACGAATACCGGGCCGCCATCGCCGCGCACACCGCGGCATTGCGGCGCGCGCAGGCAAGCGAGCGGGCCTTCGACATCGTGCGTCAGCGCGAGCAGGCAGGGCTCGTGGCCCAGCTCGGTTTTCTGGATGCGCGCACCGAGCTCACCCGCGCCCAGCTCAACCGGACCATCACCGCAGCGCGGCTCGTGATCGCCGCCGCGGCCTTCGACCGCGCCACGGCGCAAACCCCGCTTCCCTGAACATGAAAACCACGGCGACCCGAGCGAGGCCCTGTGCATTCGGGCGAAACGCCCCGCTGACCTGCCGGCCGGCGCGCCGGTCGCGCGCCGGCGCGGCACTCCTGGCCGCAGCCGGCGTGCTCCTGGCTTTCGCCGGCTGCACGAAGGCGCCGGCCCCAGTCCCTGCCGCGCCCCCGACGCCCGTCGAGCTGGCGCCGGTGGTGTTTTCCACTGTCGCGGTGCCGGTGCGCGCCCCGGCGGTGCTGGCCCGGCTGCTGGAAGCCGACCTGTCGTTCAAGATTCGGGGCGTTGTCGACACGATCGCCGTGCGCGCGGGGGATGCGGTCGCGTCCGGTCAGGTGCTCGCGCGGTTGAAGCTCGACGAGATCGATGCCCAGGTGGCGCAGGCCCGCAGCGCGCTGGACAAAGCCCGCCGCGATCTCGAGCGGGTGGAAAAACTGGAGGCCAACCGGGTCGCGACGTTCGAAAATCTCCAGGACGCGCGCACGGCGGCCGAGGTCGCGTCCGCGCAGCTGCAGATCGCCGAGTTCAACCGGCGGTTCGCGGTGATCACCGCTCCGGAGGCCGGCCGGATTCTGGCGCGCCGGTCCGAACCGGGAGAGCTGGTGGAATCCGGTCACGCGGTCCTGATCTTCGCCGCCGACCGCGAGGGCTGGATCGCGCGGGCGGGACTCAGCGATCGGGACGTCGTCCGCGTCCGGTTCGACGACCGCGTCGAACTTGGCGGCGGCGATGCGGTCGGCGCACCGTGCACCGGCCGGATCACGCACATTTCGGCGGCGGCGGATCCGGCCACGCGAACCACGCCGGTGGAGATCGCGCTCGATGCCGCGCCGGCCGACGCGCGCACGGGCATCGTCGTTCCCGTCCTGATCCATCCGCGTCCCGTGCCCACGCGGCCAGTGGTGCCGGCATCCGTCCTGATCGAGGGCGTGGGTGACACGGCGACCCTGTTTGTGGTCGAACCGGGGACGAAGACCGCCCGCCGGCGCCAGGTGCAGGTCGACGCGATCGATGGCGAATCGGCTTATCTTCGGACGCCGCTGCCCCCGTCGTGGCAGCTCGTGGTCCGCGGCGCGGAGTTCCTGCGCGACGGCGCGCCGGTGGAGCCGGTGAAGTGACGCCCCGCCGGCCATGAAGATCACCGACTACGCGGTCCGGAACACGCAGTTCACGCTGATCGTTTTCGCGTGCCTCGTCGCGCTGGGCATCACCTCCTTCCGCAACATCCCGCGGATGGAGGACCCGTCGCTGAAGGTCCCGTCCTTCAGCGTCGTCGCCATCTACCCGGGGGCGAACGCCACCGACATCGAGCAGCTGGTCGCCCGGCCGCTGGAGGATGCCGTCAAGGAACTCGACGACCTCGACAAGATTCGCACGACGGTGAAGGACGGATACGCCATCCTTTCGGTCGACTTCACCTACGGGACGGATCCAGAGAAGAAATACGACGACGTGCTGCGCCAGGTGAGCGTCGAGCGTCCGCAGCTGCCCGCCGGGGTCAGCGACGTCACGGTCCGGAAATGGCAGACGATCAACGTGGCGATGATGCAGGTGGCGCTGGTCTCCGCCGACGCGAGCTACGGCCGGCTGCAGGATCTGGCGGAAACACTGCGCAAGCGCCTCGAAGCAGTGCCGGGCGTGCGCCAGACGAAGAAGTACGCCTTTCCGCTGAAGCAGGTCCGGGTTTCGCTCGACCTGGACAAGGTTGCCCAGCTCCGCCTGCCGCTGGGCCGGATCATCGACGCGATCCAGGGGGACAACGCCGCGATCGCCGGCGGGGCGGTGGAGATGGGGGCCCGCCGGTTCAACGTGAAGACGAGCGGCAGCTATGCCGACATCGACGAGGTGCGCATGACGCCGGTGGCCGGCAATGGAGCGGCGGTCGTGTACCTGAAGGACATCGCCGACGTCCGGTGGACGACGGAGGACAAGGAGCAGTTCGGCCGGTTCAACGGCGAACGCGCCGTGTTCGTCACCGTCATGCCGCGGAACCAGCAAAACCTGTTCACCATGAGCCAGGCGCTGCGGGCCGAGATGGACCGGTTCCGCCCGAACCTGCCGGGTGACGTGCGGCTCGAGATCGGCTGGGACCAGTCGGAGAACGTCGAGCAGCGGCTGGGCCGGCTCGAGGGCGACTTCCTGTTCGCCTTCGGCCTCGTGCTGCTCACGGTCCTGCCGCTCGGGTTCCGGGCTTCGCTGCTCGTGCTCGTGTCCATCCCGCTGTCGCTCGCGATCGGGGTCACCGCGCTCTACTTCTCCGGCTACAGCCTGAACCAGCTCAGCATCGTCGGGTTCGTCATCGCGCTGGGGTTGCTCGTCGACGACTCCATCGTGGTCGTCGAGAACATCGCGCGGTTCCGGCGGCAGGGGCATCCGCCGCTGGCGGCGGCCACTGAGGCGACCCGGCAGATCGCCGTCGCCGTGGCGGGCACGACCGCGACGCTGCTGTTCGCGTTCCTGCCGCTGATGATGCTGCCGGGCGGCCCGGGGCAGTACATCCGCAGCCTGCCCGTCGCGGTGGTCTGCACCGTGCTCGCGTCCATGTTCGTCGCGCTGACCATCGTGCCACTGCTCGCCGGCTTCCTGCTGCGGGGCCGGCCGCAACCCGGCGGCAACGTGCTGCTGCAATTCCTGCAACGCGGGATCGAGCGCGGGTACCGGCCGCTGCTGCACTGGTGCATGCAGCACCGCCTCGCGACCCTCGCGGTGTCGGCGGTCCTCGTCGCCGGCAGCCTCGCGCTGCTGCCGCGGATCGGCTTTTCGCTGTTCCCCAAGGCGGGCGTGCCGCAGTTCCTCGTGAAGATCGAGATGGAGGAGGGCGCCAGCGTGGGTGAAACCGATGCCGTCGCGCGGCGCGTCGAGGCCCTGATCGCACGCGAACCGGCGGTGGACTGGTACTACACCACGGTGGGCGATCGGAATCCGCAGATCTACTACAACGAAGTTTCGCAGTCGGCGAAAGCCAGCGTGGCGGAGCTGTTTGTCGCCTTCAAGCGCACCCGCCTCCCGGAGAGCGGGCGCGTGCTGGACCGGTTGCGCGCCCGCGCGGCGAACATCGCCGGGGCCCAGGTGATCGTGAAGGAATTCGAGAACGGCCCGCCGATCGAGGCGCCGGTCGCCGTCCGGATCTTCACCGACGATCTCGACCAGCTGGCCGAGCGCGCCCGCACCGTCGAGCAGCTCATGCGCGGCATCCCGGGGCTGCAGTCGGTCACGAATCCGATCCGCGTCCGCCGGACCGACCTGCGCGTCGTCATCGACAAACCGAAGGCGGCGCTGCTCGGCGTGCCGGAGGTGGAGGTCGACCGGGCGGTGCGGCTGGCGATCGCCGGTCTCGACGTGAGCCGGTTTCGGGAGAGCAACGGCGACGAGTACAACATCCAGCTCGCGCTGCCCCGCGGCGATCGCGCGACGCTCGCGAACTGGCCGAAGATCCAGGTGCAGACGCTGGCGGGCGCCTACCTGCCGATCGCGCAGGTCGCCACGCTCCGGTTCGAATCGGCGCCGCCGGTCATCGAGCGCTACAACCGCCAGCGGTCCGTCACCGTCACCGCGCTCGTCGATCCGGGTGAGAACGTCGACCAGCTGACGCGCCGGACGGGCGCCGCGCTCGCCGCGCTCAGCTGGCCGCCGGGCACCCGCTGGGAGTTCGGCGGTGAAGTGGAGAGCCGGAACGAGAGCTTTGGCGGGATCGGCGGCGCGGTCCTGATCGCGGCGTTCGGCATCCTCGCGATTCTCGTGCTGGAGTTCCGCAGCTTCCGGGGCACGGCGATCGTCGCGTCGGTGATCCCGCTCGGCGTGCTGGGCGGACTGGTGGCCTTGTGGCTGACCGGCTATTCGCTCTCGTTCACGGCGGCGATCGGCTTCGTCGCGCTGATCGGCATCGAGACGAAGAACTCGATCCTGCTGGTGGATTTCACCAATCAGCTGCGGGCGCAGGGGGTCGGGCTGCGGGAGGCGATCGAGCGCGCGGGGGAAATCCGGTTTCTGCCGGTCGTGTTGACCACGCTGACGGCGCTCGGCGCGCTCGCGCCGCTGGCGCTGCAGGGCTCCGGACTGTACTCGCCGCTGGCGATCGTGATCATGGGCGGGCTGGTCAGTTCGCTGCTGCTGTCCCGGCTGGTCACGCCGGTGCTGTACTCGCTGATGCCGCCGCCCGGAACGCCGAGCGACACGAAGTAGCGCGGGCATTTGTTTTCATCGAGCGTCGAGGGGCTCGCGATCGTCGGGTGATCGCCTGCAAGCAGGCTCCTGCGAACGGACCGTTTAACTGAGTGCGAGCGCTGAGGCGGGCAGGTTGCAGGAGCGGCTTCATGCCGCGATCCGACGACCTGTGATAATCGGATCTCGCGGATGGAGGGACCGGCTCTGTCCGGTCCGCGAGGGTCGCTCGACGCTCGCGGACGACACGGAGGTCATCCGATCACTTCGGCACGGTCGGACATAGGGTCAGGTCGCAGGAGCGAGCTTGCTCGCGATTGTTGCGCGATCGCGTGCAGGACCGTGTAGCCGGGCGCCCTGAGCCCGGCCGCTGCCCATTGGTCGCGCTTACGGGAAACGGGGCGCCAGCGCGGCGTGGATCTCGCGCACGAGCGCTTCCGTCGACGCCCAGTCGATGCAGCCGTCGGTGATCGAGACGCCGTAGCGCAGCTGGTCCTTTGGCTGCGGAAACGGCTGGCTGCCGCCGCCGAGATTGCTCTCGACCATGACGCCCATGATCGCGGTTCCGCCGCCGGTGACCTGATCCAACACCTCCCGCACCACGGCCGGCTGGCGGTCGGGTTTCTTCGCGGAGTTGTCGTGCGAGCAGTCGACCAGAATCGCCTTCGGCAGGCCGGCCTTGGCCAGCAACTGCTCCGTCCGCGCGATGTCCGCGGGCGAGTAATTCGGACCGGAGCTGCCACCGCGCAGGACGAGGTGGCAGTCGGCGTTCCCCCGCGTGACGATGGCGGAGGCGGATCCGTTCACGCTGATGCCGAGGAAGGTGTGGGGCTGGGAGGCCGCCTTGATCGCGTTGATCGCGGTCGCGACCGAACCGTCGGTGCCGTTCTTGATGCCCAGCGGCATCGAGAGCCCGGATGCCATCTGTCGGTGGGTCTGCGATTCCGCGGTCCGGGCGCCGATGGCCGACCAGCAGATCAGGTCGGCGATGTACTGCGGCGTGATCGGGTCGAGCAGCTCCGTGGCGGTCGGCAGCCCGAGATCGAGCACGTCCCGGAGGAATGTGCGCGCCAGCCGCAGCCCGAGCGCAATGTCGTTCGAGCCGTCCAGCTTGGGATCCATGATCAGGCCCTTCCAGCCGACGGTCGTCCGCGGCTTCTCGAAATAGACCCGCATCACGATCATCACCCGGTCCGAAACCTCGCGTGCCAGTTTCGCCAGTCGCGTGGCGTAGTCCCGGCCCGCCTCGAGGTCGTGGATCGAGCACGGCCCGACGATCAGGAGGAAGCGCCGGTCGTCGGTGAAGATGAGCCGGTGGATATCGCGCCGGGCCTGGGCGACGAACTCCCCCTGGCGCTCCGTCTTGGGCAATTCGCCCAGAAGATCGGCCGGGGAGGGCAGCGCGCGCGTTTCGACGACATTGATATCCGAGGTTCTCTGCATAGCTTTCTGCCCCGCAGAAAGCTAACTGCCTCCCGGTTTCGCGAGTCCTATTTTCATGGCAGGCCGGCGGCCGTCACGACGGAAGGAGCTACCGCAAATGCAAGGCGTCAGGCTGCCGGCGGCGGGCGAAGAAACGTGGGGACGGCCGGAGAACCGCCAAAAAAAGTGGCGGGCCGCTTACCCCTAAGCGGCCCGCCTTTGCTTTCTTAGTTACCCCAAAACTCCCGCTAGGCGGGAGAAGTCTTAAAGTGATGGGTTGAGTAGTACTGCTGTCTGATGCACCGTCAATTCAAAGCTGGATATTTTGTCGATCCGATCACCGATCCATCTCCGAACCAATGGCTAGCGAAAAAGAGAATTCCGCTCCTCCGTGCCGCATTTTTTGCTGGCGACCGGCGGCGTGGCTGAAAGTGACTGGGGCGGATTCGCTTCCGTTTCTTCAGGCCCAGTTCTCGAACGACTTGCGCGCCCTGGAGCCCGGTCGAGCGGTGTATGGACTCTGGCTCGATCTCAAGGCGCACGTGCAGGCGGACAGTTTCGTGCTGCGGGGTTCCGAAGGCGAGTTCTGGCTCGCGAGTTATTTCTCCCCGGCGGAAGCGATCCGGACGCGCCTCGAGTCGTACATCATCTCCGACGACGTGACGGTGGAGGACGGCTCGTCCGAATGGGTGGGGCTGACCGTGTTGGGTGCGGCCCCGATCGCGGCGCTCGCCGCGTTCGGCGATCGCCTCTTTCGCTTCGACGGCCGGCGATCCACCGAGCCCGCGCTGGAGTTGCTGTATCCCCGCACGCTCGAGCCGGCGATCCGGGCGCTGTTTGCCGGCGTGCCCGAGTTGACAAGGCGGGACATGGAGCTTCGGCGAATCGCGGCCGGGATTCCGGCTGTGCCCGCCGACATCGGCCCGCGTGAACTGCCGAACGAGGCCGCGATGGAGGCCGAGGCGATCTCCTACACGAAGGGCTGCTATCTGGGACAGGAAGTGATCGCCCGGCTGCGATCCATGGGGAAGGTCCGGCGCAGGTTGCTGCGCGTCGGCGGAAGCGGACCGCTGCCGGCGCTGCCTGCGCCGTTGTTTCAGGCGGGGAGGAAACTCGGCGAATTGCGCACCGCCATCGGCAGCGACGGAGCCTTCGTGGGGCTCGCGCTGCTCTTGACCGCGCCGCTGCAGCGTGACCAGCGACTCGGGTTTTCGGCGGAACCCGATACGGCTTCCCCGGTGCGGATCGTTGGCGGAGACTGAAGTCATGCCTGGTGAGCTGGACCAACTCACGGCACTGTGCGCCCGCCTGGGCGCGCCGCCCCAGCAGGCCGCCACCATGGCCGCGCAGCTGTTGAAACGCGCCGATCAGCTCGCGACGGAACGATCGATCAGCCGCACCGCCGCGCTGGCGCATCTGGTCGAGTTGGTGATCCGCGGTCGCAGCGGCGAAGCGTTGCCGGCTCCCGGGCCCGGCGCGCGCAATTCGATTCCTCCGCCCCAGTCAGCGACCTGAATCGAATCGCGACTGCGGGGTAGCGAGACCGCGGCTCGTCGCCGCGCCGAGGACGCCTGAAAACGCGCGGGGCGGCGAACCGTCCGAGACGTGAATGGGGTTGACCGTGCTCGGCTCGGACCGTTCGTTCGAAGGGCTTCAACCCGCCCCGGCAATGAACAAATCCGAACTCATCGACGAAGTCCGCAAACTGCTGGGTCAGGAGACCTCGATCGCGGCAGCAGAACGGGCCGTCGACGCGGTGCTGTCGGCGGTTGGGCGCGGCCTGCGGCGGGACAAGGAGGTGCAGTTGGTCGGATTCGGCGCGTTTGCCATCGCCACGCGCGCGGCCCGCCGCGGCTACAATCCGCACACGAAGCAGCCGATGAAGATCCGCGCGATGAAGACCGTCCGGTTCAAGGCGGGTCAGGCGCTGCGCGCCGCAACCTAGGCGACTGGCTCCGTGGAGACTGCGCGCACAAAGGCCGCCTGCGAGTTCGCGGCGGTGTATGGCCGGCCGCCGGCCGTCGTGGCCCGGGCGCCGGGCCGGCTCGAATTCATCGGCAACCACACCGACTACAACGGCGGCACCGTGCTCGGCGCCGCGATCGATCGGGGGGTCACCGTGGCGGTGGCGCCGCGTGAAGATCGCCGCTGGCGGTTCGCCAGCACGCTTGGCGGCAAGCGCCTCGTGTCGCTCCCCGCCGGCCAGCCGCGCCAGCAGGTGGGCGGGCGCAGCTGGCTCAATTATCCGCTGGGCGTGATCGCGGCCTTTCCCCGGTTCGGCCTGCGCCGGCCGGGCGGCTTCGACTGCCACATCACCTCGGATCTGCCAACCGGCGCCGGGCTGAGCAGCAGCGCGGCGCTCGAGCTGGCGTCGACTTTCGCCCTGCTCGCGCTCACCGGCCAGACGGCGCGCCGGGCGGAGATCGTGCAGCTCGGGCGGTATGCGGAAAATCACTTCGTCGGCGTGCCGTGTGGCATTCTCGACCAGGGCGTGTCGGGCTTCGGCCGGAAGGGCCGGCTCGTGTGGATCGACTGCCGGCGACCGCGCTTCGCGACCGTGCCGCTGCCGCCGGCCGCGCGATTCTGGGTCTTCAACACGCACACCAGGCACGCGCTGGTCGACGGGCTGTACGCGACCCGGCACCAGGCCTGCATGGCCGCGGCGAAAACGCTCGGAGCGCCGCTGCTGGCCGATGTGACGCTGCGGCGGCTGCGGGCCGCCCGCGCGCAGCTGACGCCGGAGGCGTTCAAGCGCGCCCAGCATGTGATCGAGGAGATCGCGCGCGTCGCCGCCACCGTCCGCGCGCTCAAACAGGGGCGGCTGGACCTCGTTGGGCGGCTGCTGACCGCGTCGCACCGCAGCTCGCAGATGCTCTTCGAGAACAGCACGCCCGAGCTGGATTTTCTCGTGGATACGCTCACGGCGATCCCGCAGGTGTACGGCGCGCGACTGACCGGAGGCGGCTTCGGCGGCGCGGTGATGGCGCTCACGTCACTGGAATTCGGTCCCGGGCACGCACGGCGGGTGACGGCGGCCTACCGCCGCAAATTCGCCTCCGCGCCCGAGGTGCTGCGGGCGGAGACCGGCGACGGCGCCGCCCTGCTCGCGTAGGCCGGTCAGCTGGCGGGAGGCTCGAACTCGAGCGGCAGATCGACCGTGGCGTCAACGGGGCGACCGTGCCGCATCTCCGGAAGGAAGCGCCAGAGCCGCACCGCCTCGATCGTCGGCTCGGA
Source organism: uncultured Verrucomicrobiae bacterium (assembly GCA_963705935.1). Taxonomy (GTDB): domain Bacteria; phylum Verrucomicrobiota; class Verrucomicrobiia; order Opitutales; family Opitutaceae; genus Opitutus. The sequence goes on from OY970130.1 coordinate 4,818,191, forward strand.
CAGCGCGGGGTCGGTGGTCTCCCTCACGACGGGATCGGCGACGGCGCCATTCGCCCTGACCCGCAACCGCACCACCACCCGGCCGCTCAATTTGGCTTTCCGGAAGGCGGGCGGATACGCCGGCGGCGGGCCGACGAAAAACTGCGGCGGCCCGTCGGGGCGGTCCGCGATCTTCTTCCGCACCATCCGGTCCAGCGCCGCCTCGCGGACGTCGAATGGCTGGAGCGAATGCAGCGTCTCCATTCCCCCGACGAACACGTGCACCTGGTACTTGCCCGGACCCAGCGGCCCGCGCAGCGGCACGACCAGGTGCATGGGCTTCGGCTCCCGCGGCCGGAGCCGGCCGACTTCGTGGACGAACAGCACGCGACCGTACCGCTCCATGTGCAGTTCGAGCACGAGGAAAACGTCGTCGAGGGGGAACGGGGATTCGAATTTTCCGCTGAAATCGAAGTCGTTGTTGAGCTGGGCGCCGCTGCCGAGCACCTGCAGGTATTTCACCTGCACCTCGAGGTCGCGAATCGCCACGAATGCGGGCAGGAAATCCGCATACGGCCGGAGCGCGAAACGATCGCGGGAGGCCGGCACCATCTTGCCGTTCTCCTCCACGAACGGCTGCACGCCTTCCACCTTGCGCACGAGAAGCATCTTTCCGCCGCGTTCGGCGTACAGCAATTCCTGGCCACGCAACGAGGAAAGCCCCGCGAGGATCAGGGCGAACAGGAGGGGTAGCCGGTTCATGCGGCGATTCTATCCAAAACCCCGGGCCGGTCCAGCCGTTCAGAGCAGCTGCGAAACCTCGGCGAACCAGGCATCGACCCAGCGCCCGACGCCCAGAAAGTAAGCGCCGGCGGCGATCGCGAGCATGGGCCCGAACGGAACCCGCGCTCCCAGCGAAAGCGGCGCCGGATCGCCGGCGGCCGTCTCCGTCTTCGGCGCCACGGGCATGACGGCGCCGGTGAGCCGCTGCCACAGCAGGGCCGCTCCAACCCAGACCGTCCCGACGAGCGCGCCGCCAAACACCGAAAAAACCGCGCCATGCCAGCCGCAGAACGCGCCGATCATGCCGACGAACGTGACGTCGCCGAAACCCATCGCCTCCTTCTTCAGGAGCTGTTCCGCGAGCAGCCCGATCCACAGCACGATGCCCGACCCGACGAACAACCCCTCGAGGGAAATGACGCCGGACCGGAGACTGTCGACCACGTACAGCCCGCTGTGTTGATCGTGCAGCGCCGGCACGAACAGCGAAAGCAGCACGCCGGCGACGCCGCCGCCGAGCGTGCACACGTCGGGAATGACCAGGTGGTCGAGGTCCACGAAGATCGCCACGACCAGCAGGCTGAGGAACAGCATTCCGGCGATCGCCTTGCCCGGGGGGAACTCCAGGGCGCAGGCGAGGAACAGCAGCGCGGTGAGCAGTTCCACGAAGGGATAGCGGAACGAAAAGAAGCGACCGCAGCACCGCGCGTGGCCGCGGAGAAGAAACCAGCTCAGAATGGGAAGGTTGTCATACCACGCGATCGGCGCGCCGCAGGCGCAGTGCGAGCGGGGGTGGACGATGGACTGTCCCGCCGGCACGCGATGAATCACCACGTTCAGGAAACTGCCGATGCACGCCCCGAACACGAACGCGAGTCCCGGGAAGAACCACGGCATCGCGGCGGAGACCTCGGACAGGGCGGCGGCAGTCATGGAGGAAGCGTGGAACCCACCCGACAGTCGCGGGGCGGCGCCGGTGACGGTCGCGAACCGCCCGGGTGCTTGCAAGCCATCGTGTGTCCAATGTCGGTGCGAGCCTGCCCGTGATCGTTGCGGGATCGCCTGCGGGCAGGATTCCACCCTCGACCGCGCGGCGCGTCACGTCGCCGGCGACGGGATGGCCGCGGTGCGCGCGGCGGCGCGCATCACGTCGACCGGCACCTCCGCCCCCGTCCAGATCTCCAGCGCCTTCGCGCCCTGGTGTACGAGCATGGAGAGTCCGTTGGTCCGCGGGAGGCGCAACGCCGCGGCGGCGCGCAGCAGCGGCGTTGCCGGAGGATTGTAGATCATGTCGAGGACCGCGGCCGGGCGGGGGAGTCGCCCCAGGTCGATCGGCGGGCGGTCCGCGGCGCGCAACCCCGCGCTGGTGGCGTTGATCACGAGCAGCCCCGCGGGCAGGTCGGCCGGCGGAGCCTCCGGTGGGAAGCCGCGGACGGGGATGGGGCCGCGGAGCGGGTCGAGCGCCTCCACGAGCCGCGCCAGATTCGCCGGCGTGCGGTTCGCGATCCAGAGCCCCGCACAGCCGCGCCGCAGGCACTCGACCGCGGCACCCCGCGCCGCGCCGCCCGCGCCGAGCAGGAGGACCGGCCGGCCGGCGAGTTCCAGCCCGAGGTCGTCGCGCACGCCCGCCGCGAGTCCCTGGCCATCGGTGTTGTATCCGCGCCAGCCGGATGCCGTGCGCAGCAGCGTGTTGACGGCGCCGGCGTCCCGGGCGGCGGGATCGATCTCCGCGACCTCGGCGAGCGCCAGCACCTTGTGCGGCACGGTGAGATTGAGCCCGTGAAAGCCGCACCGGTGCAGCGCCCGCAGCGCGGCCGGCAGTTCGGCCGGAGCCACCTCGAACCGAAAATAGCGCCAGCTCGCGAACCGCCCGTCGGCGCGCGCCATCGCGTGCAACGCGGCGTGGTGCAATGCCGGGCTGATCGAGTGGCCGATCGGCTGGCCGAGCACCGCGAGCGCCGTGCCGGCGAACGACCAGCTGGCGAGATCGCGCGGGGTGAGAACGAGGGACGGATCGGGGGGCGCCATGCGAACTCCGATTCAGGCAGCCCCGGTTCACCGGCGCAAAAACGAAATCGGGGCGCTCCGCCCCGGCGCGCCGCGCCGCCGGCGCTACATCGCGTGGCGCTCGTACGTGGCGTCGAATTCCTCGACAAACGAGGCAAACAGCTTCGCGTGCTCGGAATCACCGCCCGCCTTGTAGTGGTTCACCAGGTTCCGGCAGTTCCGGCAGAGCACCTCGCGGATCGGCGTCGGCATCAGGTCGGAACTCTTCGGCACGATCTTGTTCGCCCGCAGCAGCGCAAACACCTCGTCCGTATCCAAAAAAATGCCGCGATCGAAGGGGTCGATGAAGAACGGCTTCTTTTCGGTGAAGCAGCCGACGATGAAATGGCCCGGCAGTCCGACCGGCTCGAGTTCGATCCCCACCCGCTCCGCGACCAGCAGGTAGACGGTGCTCAGGGTCAGGGGAATGCCCTTGCGGCGTGCCAGCACCTGGTCGAGCAGGCTGTTGAGCGGATCGGTGTAGTTCTCCACGTTGCCGTGAAAGCCCCGTTCGTGGAACAGGACCCGGTTCAGCATCCGGCACTGTTCGCGCGTCGTCGCCGGCAGCGTGATCAGCTCGCGGCAGCGCGTCGCAATCTGGTCGAGTGTCGCGCAGCAGGTGGCGACGTCCAGCAGCGGCGACACGGTCCGGCTGAGCAGGAGCGCGCCGGTCTCCAGCTCGTAGTTCATCGAGCGGATGAAACCGCGGAACTCCGCCACCGGATCACAAAACTTGATCTCGTCCAGAAACGCCGCGGCGTGCCGGGCCAGCACCCGGTGCGAGCCGTGCGCCACCTCCTGAAGAAACTGGATACCGGGGCGCCCCAGCTCGGCAAAATGCGTGAGCAGTGCCTTCCTCACCGACGGACTCGGGTCGTCGAGCAACCCGATGAGCGCGTCCCGCCGAACCGCGCTGAGAGTGTCGTTTTCCACGAGCCACGAGACTCGCGATATTTCCCCATGCCGCAAACCGGAAACTTTCCCACAGCCGAGAAAAAAACCTTGCGCCGCCAGAGGGCGGCGCGCCAATTCGCAAATCACTGAGGGGTCGCTGCGCGCGCGCCGAAGAGGGCGGTTCCGATGCGGAGGAGGGTGCTTCCGGCGGCGATGGCGGCCTGATAATCGCCGCTCATTCCCATCGAAAGTTCCCGGAGGGGAACGCCGGCCGAAGCCGCCAGCCGGTCGCGAAGCTCGCGCAGCGCGGCGAACGTCCGCTCCGCGACCGCCGCGTCGGAGGAAAGGGGGGCGATGGTCATCAGCCCGTCGACCCGCAGGTTCTTCCGCGCGAGCGCCGCGTCGAGCAGCCGCGGCGCATCCTCCAGTTCGACGCCGAACTTCGCCGGATCGCGGCCGGCGTTCACCTGCAGCAGGACCGGCAGCGCGCGCCCGGCCTCGGCCGCGGCGCGATCGAGCGGGGCGAGCAGCTTTTCGCGGTCGACGCTCTGGATCCGGTCGAAATGTCCCGCGGCGAGCCGCGCCTTGTTCGACTGCAGGTGCCCGATCAGCTCCCACCGGATGGCCGCGGTCGTTTGGGCGCGCTTGTCGACGCCTTCCTGCACGCGATTTTCCCCGATCGCCCGCAGCCCGTAGCGCGCCGCGTACTCCACCGCCGTCGGCGGCTGGGTCTTCGTGACTGCAAGCAGCTGCACCCCAGCGGGATCCCGCTTCGCATCCGCGCAGGCGGCGGCGATGCTTCCGCTAATGCGGTCGGCGTTGGCGCAAAACTCTTCGTAGGAGAGGAACATCAGAATTGCTTGTTAGAGGGCGGTGAATTAGCCCACATTATGGTCGATACAGTGCCCGTGACCCATGCAAATTGAAAATTTCAAGATCTTCGCCGATCTGGTTGAGACCCGCAGCTTCTCCAAATCGGCCAAACTCAATGGCATCACCCAGTCGGCGGTCAGCCAGCAGGCGCGCGCGATGGAGCGGCACTTCAAGACGCTGCTGATCGACCGCAGTCAGAAGCAGTTCCAGCTCACTCGCGAGGGGCATCGCGTCTACGAGTCGGCCAAGGAGGTCCTGCACACCTACGACAAGCTGCTGAGCGAATTGCAGGAGATGAAGAAGGTCATCAGCGGCACCATTCGCATCTCGACGATCTATTCGATCGGGCTTCATGAGCTGCCGCCGTACATCAAGAAATTCCTCCACGACTATCCCTCGGTCAACGTCCGCGTGGAGTATCGCCGCTCGAACCTCGTCTACGAGGACATCCTCCACAACTCGGTCGATTTCGGCCTGGTGGCGTTTCCGGTGAAGCAGCGGCAGATCGAGATCCTGCCGTTCCGCAACGACCACCTGGTGCTGATCGCGCACCCCACGCACCCGCTCGCCAAGACGGGCGAGATCGAGATGAAGCAGCTCACGTCGCAGCGCTTCATCGGCTTCGATCCCGACATTCCCACCCGCAAGGCGGTCGACCAGATCTTCCGCGACAACAAGCTCGAGATCGAGCCGGTGATGGAGTTCGACAACATCGAGACGGTGAAACGGGCGGTCGAGATCGACCACGGCGTGGCGATCGTCCCGCAGGCGACGGTGCTGCAGGAGGTGAAGCAGGGCACGCTGGCCGCGGTCCATTTCAAGGGCCGCGAGTTCACCCGCCCGCTGGCGATCCTCCACCGCAAAGGCCGCGTGCTCACGCCGGCGATGAAGAAATTCATCGAGATTCTCGGACTCGATTTGAAGTGATCCGTCCCGCTTTCGCCCGGTGAAAGCCGCGGGCGGTCGCCGCCGGGCGACTGGCCGCACTCGCGAGGTGGTGATCGGAGATCCGCATTTCGCCACGGACGCGTGGTCCGGCCCGGTCGGAGAACCGGCGCTTCTGTGCGTACTTGCCAGTCCTGCCGGGGCTCGTCCCGTCCGCCGGCCGTCGGCGCGGGCACGCAGGCGGTGCGGTGCTGTCGCCACTCGTGCGAGGAGGCGATCTTCGTGAATTCGTGCTGCGACGGCGCGACGCCGGGGCCGGGAACAATCCGAAGCCCTTGCGCCTCTTACCCCCGCACCTATCCTTTCCCATGAAGCTCATCCCCATCGCATTGATCGTCGGAATTCCGCTCGTGGCCGCGCTGCTGCACGGCGCCACGGTTGCGCCGACGCCCGCGCCGTCCTGGACGCTGAAGGACCTCAACGGCGCCACCGTGAGTTCGGACCAGTTCAAGGGCCGCGTCGTCGTGGTGGATTTCTGGGCCACGTGGTGCGGGCCATGCCGGATGGAGATTCCCGGATACGTCGCGCTGCAGAAGAAGTACGGTCCGGACAAGCTGGCGATCATCGGGATGTCCGTGGACCAGCAGGGTCCCGAGGTCGTGAAGAAATTCGTCGCCGCGAACAAGGTCGACTACCAGATCGTGATGGCGGACGACGCGGTGCAGCAGGCGTTCGCCGGGCCGGGCGGAATCGACGCGATTCCCACGACGTTCATCATCGATCGCGCGGGCAACATTCGCGAAAAGAAAGTCGGAGCCGAGCCGACGGCCGAATTCGAGCAGACGCTGCTGAAGTACCTGAAGTAGGGCGCCGCGGCGCGCGGCGTCCTAGTCCGGGTTGAAGCACGCGAGCGCCGTCAGGTCGTCGGCGATCTGGCGGTCGCTGCGGCAGCGCGGCAGCTTGTGCTGGCTGGCCCACCGGCCCTGATGCTTCATCCAGTGGTCGAAGAAGCCCGGCATCACGAGCCGGACCAGCGGCGCTTCCATGGCTGCCGCGCGCCGCCTCGCCGCGTAATCCGCGTTTCGCGCCATCAGCTCGCGATCGAGCTCGGTCGCGAGCAGCGGGCCGGTCGGGGTGGCGACCGTCCCGGGCCGCAACTCGATCCACCACTCGTGCCGGCCGCGTTTCTGGCCGGTCAGCGAATTCATGAACACGGGCGCGACGTGAAAATTCATGATGCTCCACCCGTGCCGGCGACAGACACCGACCAGCGCCTCGGTCACCTCCTGCTCGACGACGTGCTCCGCGAACGCATTCAGCTGGAGTTGCGTGCGCCCGAGGCAGACCAGGCGTGGCGGCTCGACCGAGGTGAACCGAACCACGTCGCCGACGACGTACCGGCAAAGCCCGGCCGGAGTCGTGAGCAGCAGCACGTAGTCGACGCCGGCACGAACCTGTTCGAGGGGCACGGCTTTCGGGCCGGCTGAGCCGAGGGTGCCCTCGTCGAAATCCGCCAGCGGCAGGAACTCGAAATACACCCCGCCGTTGTCGATCAGGCGCAGGCCCGCCGACGGCTCGGCATCCTGTGCCGCGATGAAGGCTTCCGCGGCGACATAAACCTCGTGGAAATTCACGGCCGGTCCGAAGGTCCGCCGCAGCTCGTCGTGAAACGGCGCGAGCGGCAGGCCGCCGTGCACGAGGCATTCGAGATTCGGCCAGAGCGCCTGCACGTTGCCGGGAGGCGACGCCGCGCCCGCGGGCTGCCGCAGCACGTCGCCGAGCTCGAGCAGCGAGCCGGGCAGGCCGGCGACGAGGGCGATGTCCACGTGGCGCGTCCGGGCGACGATCGCCTCGAGCTTCTTCGGCCAGTCGTCCATCCGGGCGATCTCCATCCCCGGTTCGTGCAGGTGCTGCCGCGCCCAGCCCGGGAGGTTCACCTCGACGAGGCCGCTGAGATCGCCACCGAACGCGCCGAACGGCTGCGTCCCCGCGAGCGGAGCCAGGGGTGTGGAGCCGCCGAGGAAAAGGTGCCGCCCGCGAAACACCCCGCAATGACCGACGCGGGCCGTGTAGAAGAGCAGCGCAGCCAGCCCGGCGCGGCGGAAGTGCGCAACCATCGCCGCCGTGACCGGCAGCCACTTGCCGGTTCCATCCGTCGTCCCGGAGGAAAGGGCGTAGAGCGCGCAACGGCCGGGCCAGAGCACGTCGGCCTGGCCGCGCTTCATCCGTTCGATCGCGCCGGCGTATTGGGCATGGGTGCGAACCGGCACCCGCGCGCGGAACGCCTCGCCGGTCATGTCCGCGGACAGCCCGCAGGCGCGGCCCTGTTCGGTCGCGGCGAGGTTGCGCAGCAGCAGCCGGAAGGCGGCGCGCTGGGCCGGCACGGCGCTGCGCGCGCGTTTCAGCCGGCGCGAGGTCCGGGTCGTCAGGAAGCTGGCGCCGAGAACAAGAAGGCTTTGCGGAAGAACCGGCATCGGGCTTGCACGGCCTCGGCCAGCAGGCGCGTCGGGCCCCCCGGCGGCAAGCGCATTCCTCCAGCCCGCCGAACCTTACCGGGTTTTGACCCCGGCCAAAGCGGCCGCGTTTCAGCCGGCGGGTGAATATATCGTGGTTTCGGCGCCGATTCACCTTACCGTCCGGACCGCATGCCTCTGCCGCCGATCCTGTTCGAAGACGACGCCTTGATCGCGTTCGACAAACCCAGCGGGCTGCTGGTCGCGCCGGATCGCTGGGACAAGAAACGGGAAAACCTCATGGGCCTCGTCCACGCGCGGTTTGGCTCCGGCGTGGCGAACGTGCACCGCCTCGACGCCGACACCAGCGGCCTGCTGCTGTGCGCGAAGACCAAGCCGGCGCTCGATTTCGTGAGCGGACAATTCCAGGGCAAGACGGTGGAGAAGGAATACGCCGCGCTCGCCGTGATCCTGCCGGTCCCCGATGCGATGAAGGTCGCCGCCCCCGTCCGCGATGCGTCGGGTATGCTGCCCGATGTGTTCCAGATCGCCTACGCCCTCGGCGAGGATGAGCGTCAGCCCGGCCGGATGCGGATCTTCAAGGGTCGGGGCGGAAAGCCGGCCGTCACCGATTTTCAAGTTCTCGAGCGGTTCGGCTCGTACGCGTTTCTCGCGTGCCGCCCGCTCACCGGACGAACGCACCAGATCCGGCTGCACCTGGCCGCGGCCGGCGCGCCGGTGCTGAACGACCCGTTCTACGGCGACCCGGATCGCACCCTGCTGCTCTCCGGGCTCAAGCGCCGCTACAAGGGACGCGACGAGGAGAAGCCGCTGATCGGCCGGCTCGCATTGCACGCCCGCACGCTGACGCTGACGCATCCGGTGACGCGCGAGCGGATCACGCTTTCCGCGCCGCTGCCGAACGACTTTGCCGTGGCGCTGAAATATCTGCGCAAATTCGCGTCCGGCGCCGGGCGCTGAAAAGAATGCACTTTCCGTCGGCGGCGGTTCTGCTGTTCAATCGGGAACGCGGTGTCGCCGGCAGGTCCGCCGCCGCGGCGCCTTCCCCGCCATGCCCAAACCCATCCACGCCGTCCTCGCCGGGCTCGCAGTGCTCGCGGCGGGGTCGATCGCGTTGCTGGCGGTCGTGCTGAACCGGCCGGAGCCGGTCCGCCTGATGCGCGACGCGGAACCGGCGCCGATGCCCGACGGATGGGCCCCGTACACGGGCGAGGCGATCGGGTTCGCGGACGCCGAACGACCGGCCATTTCGTATCTGGCGATCGCCGACCTCGACGGCGACGGGCTGCCGGATGTCCTCGTCTGCGATGCGGCGGAAAACCGGATCGACTGGATCCGGCAGGCGCCGCGCGGCACCTGGACGGAAACGCCGGTCGGACCGGCCGTGTTCGCGCCGGTCCGCGTCGTGCCGTGCGACGTGGACGGCGACGGCCGCATGGATCTGGCTGTGGCCTGCCGGGGCCGGCTCGAGGCGACCGACGACCACACCGGCAGCGTCGTGCTGCTGCTCAATCGCGGCGCGGGTCGCTTCGACGCGCACGTGCTGCTCTCCGGCGTGCTGCCGGTCACCGACCTGCGCGCCGCGGACCTGAACGGCGACGGCAGGGTGGACTTCATCGCCACCGAAGCGGGGCTGGATCGCGGGGCGCTGCACGTGATCGAAAACACGGGTGCTGGCGGATTCCGCGCCTCGCTCGTCGCGAACACGGGTCCGCTCGTGGCCGCCGTCGCCGGCGCGCTCGGCGGTCCCGGCCGGATGGAAATCGCGGTGGTCGAGTCGGCGGACTACGATCGCATCCGGATTTTCCGGCGCAAATCGCCGGCCGGGTACACCGGCGAGATCGCGTGGACCGCTCCCCGCCGCGACTTCGCGGCGAGTTGTCTCGAGCTCGTCACTCCGAGCGGCGAAGGCGCGGCGCGCCTCGTGCTCGGCAACGGCGGCGCGTTCCCGCAGTCGGACTACCCGGACCTGAAGCCCTGGCACGGACTGCAGTGGCTGGTGCCGCGCGCGGGACGCCTCGAGGCGCAGCCGATCGCGCGCCTGCCGGGATGCCACGCGATCGCGTCCGAGGATCTCGATCGCGACGGCCACGTCGACCTCGTGGCCGTGTCGACGGCCAACAACGCCCTGGATCCCGCCGCGGTGGCGATCAGCGCCTTCGTGAATGCAAGCCGCGACGAATTCACTCCGCTGCCGCTGCCGGAGCCACCGGCGGGCATCGCGGCGGTCGCGGTCGGAGATGTCGATGGCAACGGTGTGCCGGCGATCGTGACCGGCGCCTTTCACCCTGCGACGCCGTCGTCGCGCGCCGGCCGCGTGACGCTCTGGCGCCGGCATTGAACCCATGACGCGCCGCCACGCCCTGCTCACCGCCGTCCTGACCGCCATCGCCGTCGTCGCGCTCGGGTGGGCGGCGATCGTGTCGCGCCAGCAGGAGCGCACCGCGATCGCGCTCGCGGCGGTGCCGCGGGTTCCGGCGGTGGAGCACTGGCCGGCCTCGTTGGCGGAGGAGCTGCACCGGGCCACCGCGGCGGCGCTGCAGGCGCGCGACCCGGCCGGCCCGCTGGCGCACCTCGCCGGACTGTATCTCGTGAACGAAAAGCGGGCGGAGGCCGCGCAGGTGCTCGACGGCCTCGAGCGGCTGGAACCGGACAACGCCCGCTGGCCCTACCTGCGGGCGGACCTCCAGTTGCGCTCCGGCGACGAGCCCGGGGCCATCGCGTCGCTGCAAGCGGCCCTGCGGCTGGCGCCCGGGTACGCGCCGGGCTGGATCCGGCTCGGCGACCTGCAATGGCGGCGCCACGACGGCGCGGCCGCGCAACAAAGTTACCGGGAGGCCGTGCGGGCCGCCCCGCAGGATCCGCGGGCGCAGTTCGCGCTCGCCCGGCTGGAGGCGGAGGCCGGCACACTGGGCGATCCGCGGCGCCGGCTCGTCTCGCTCGCCCGGGCGCATCCGGAAATCGGCGATGTGCACGAGCTGCTGGCGCGGGTCCTGGCGGCGGCCGCGGAACCGGAGATGGCGGCCGAGGAGCGCAAGCTCCGCGCCCGGTCCGACCGGCGGGTCGACACCCGCGATGCCTGGCTGGACGAGCTGGCGCCGCTGATTTTCGATCCCGGGCGGCTTGGGGCCATGGCGCGACAGTGGGTCGCGGAGCAGCGTCTCGCGGAAGCCGCGGGCCTGCTGGACCGGGCGGTGCAGCTGGCGCCCGGCAATGCATCGCTGCGGCGGGACCTGGCCGCCGTCGCGTCGCGCCGCGGCCGCCCGACCGAGGCGCGGGTCGCGCTGGAGGCGGGCGTGGCCGCCTGTCCGAACGACCCCGAACTCGTGGAGCACCTCGCGGCCGCCCTGGGAGTCGAACACAAGCCGGCGGCGGCGATCGCCGTGGTCCGGCGGGCCCTGACCCGGTGGCCGGCGCGGGCGGGGCTGCACGCCGCACTCGGATTCGCGCTGCGCGACGCCGGCGAGAACGACGCGGCGGCGGTGGAACTGCGCGAGGCGGTGCGCCTCGATCCGACCCGGCCGGAAACGCACTACGCCCTGGCGTTCTGCCTGCTGGCGGCCCGGCGGCCGGCGGCCGCCCGGATCGAGGCGGAGCAGGCGGTGGCGCTGCGGCCGGATTATGCCGAGGCCCTGGTGATGCTGGGCGGCATGGCCATCGAGTCGGGCGAGATTGCGACGGCGGAGCGCGTCGCGACGCAACTGCACGAACTGCAGCCGAACGAACCCGGCTCGCGGCTGCTGTTCGCCGGGCTCCAGCTGATCAAGGGCCGCGCCGCGGAGCAGAAGGCCGATCTGGAGGAGGCGGACCGGCTGTATCGGGCCGGGCTCGCGGTTTCGCCCGATTTCACCCCGTTGCTGCGCGAAGCCGGGCTGCTGTCCGTTCGGCGGGCGCAGTTCGAACAGGCAGTCGAGATGTTCGACCGGTACCTGCGGATCGAGCCGCGGGACCTCGAGGCGTATGTGTGGCTCGGCGACGCGTTGGTGGAGGCGGGGCGCGACGCGGAGGCGCGCAACGTGTTCGAGCGCGGGCTGGTTGGCGCGCAAAAGGCGCACGACCGGCCGCGAATCACGGATTTCAGCACGCGGCTCGATCGTTAGCCGGCGGCCCCGCCGGGGCACGGCCGCCGGGTGTCCTGCGAGCTGGCGGCGTGAAAGCCGCTTCCGCAGCCGGCTCAGCCCAGGTCGGCCAGCGCCTGCCGGGCGCGGCGCTGCTCCTGCACGTCGTAGATTTCCCGCGGACGGAGCGCCAGTGCCCGGACGAAGGCCGCCCGGGCGTCGGCGCGCCGGCCGGCCGCCAGCAGCGCGAACCCGAGCTCCACCCGGTGGGCCGCGATGTCCGGCGCGAGCCGGACCGCCGTCTGGAGCTGGCGGATCGCCTCACCGAGGGAGGCTTCCGGCAGTCCGCCATAGAGCAGACGCGCGAGAAAACGTTTTCCTGCCCCGAGCGTGGCCACCTCGTAGTTCCACCGGCCGAGGACGTGATGCGCATAGCTGTAGTTCGGATCCAGCTGGAGCGCGCGCTCCGCTTCGTTGTACATCCGGCGCGAGTATTCGACCTGCGTGCGCGCATCGACCAGCTGCGCCAGCTTGCCGTGGCAAATCGCAACCGAAAGGACGTCGACGGCGTTGCGCGGCGCCATCGCGACGGCCCGTTGGGCGTGGTCCAGGGCGGCACGCAGAAGCCGCAGTTTCTCCGCGCGATCGGCCGTCTGGTCCGAGAGATCGGACTCCTGCTTCGAGATCTTCTGCCACACGAACGCGTCCGCCCGGCCGGCTTGTTCGGCGCGGGTGTAGAGGGCCAGCGCCGCCGCCGGGTCCAGCCGCGCCTCGGCGGCCTCCGCCTGCGCGACCAGGGCATCCACGGGACCGGCGGCCCGGCCGGACGGCACGCCGGCGGCGCCGCCCGCGACGGCGGCCGCCAGCCAGGCGACGGTGGAATAATACCAGAACGTGCGTACTCTCACGGGCACAATGAACGTGCGCAGCGTCCTGATCTTTTTTGCCCTCGGCGCGACCGCCGCGGCACAGATGGAAATGAAACCGACCACAACCTCCTCCCAAGCAACGGCGAACGGGCCGGCCTGCAACGTCGACCCCGCGAAATCGGCCTGCGGACTGCCTTCGCACGTCATCATCGACATGGCTCGAACGCCGGTGCGGCACACCGACCAGGAGTGGCGGGCGCTCCTCACGCCCGAGCAATACCGGGTGACCCGCCGGCAGGGCACCGAGCCGGCGTTCCGGAACGAATATTGGAACAACCATGCCGACGGCGTCTATTTCTCCGTCTGCAGCGACACGCCGCTGTTCGACAGCCGGGACAAGTTCGACAGCGGCACGGGCTGGCCAAGCTTCACGAAGCCGATCGAGCCGGCGTTCGTCGCCGACACGGTGGACGCGAGCTACGGAATGGACCGGACCGAGGTGCACTGCGCGGTGGACGGCGCGCATCTGGGCCACGTCTTCGACGACGGGCCGCCGGATCGCGGCGGACTGCGTTACTGCATCAACAGCGCGGCGCTCCGTTTCGTGCCGCGCCAGGAGTACGACGCGTGGGTCGCGAAGAATCGGGACGCGAAGCTGGCGTCGAATCCCGTTTCCCACGCGACCCCCGGATCGTAGGGCGGCCGCCGGTCGGCGCGAGTCGGCGGATCCGGCCGGCCGCGCCGGTCCGGAGGGTCGCGAGGACTGTCAGGCCCGAGGGAAGGTCATCCACTTCGCGCCGGCTTTCGAACTCCTCACCGTCGTTTCGATGAACGCCATGCCCGCGAGCCCGTCTTCGATGGTGGGGAAATCGTAGCCGCTCTTCGGCGGCTTCCGGCCGGCGATCGCGTCCGCGATCGCGGCGGCGGCGGCGCGATACACGTTGGCGAACGCCTCGATGAAGCCCTCCGGATGCGCGAACGGGGTGCGGGTGTTCGCCTGGGCGGCCGCGGACAGGTAGCGATTGCCGCGGCGGGACACGACCGGCGGCGCGTCCGCCCGCTTGAACACCAGTTCGTTGGGATTCTCCTGGTGCCACTCGAGCGAGCCCTTCGTCCCGTACACCCGAATGTTCAGGTTGTTCTCGTCGCCGTTCGAAATCTGCGAGGCGTAGATGATCCCCTTCGCACCGCCCTCGAACCGCACCAGGCAGTTGCCGTCGTCGTCCAGGGGCCGGCCGGGAATGAACGTCGACAGCTCGGCGCAGAGCTGGTCGATCTCCAGGCCGGTGACATAGCGGACGAGGTTGTGGGCGTGCGTGCCGATGTCCCCCATGCAGTTCGAAACGCCGGCGACCGCCGGATCCATCCGCCAGTTCGAAATCGCGCCGTCGCCCTTCTCCTCGAGCGCGGTGATGGCATACCCCTGCGGATACTCCGCCACGACCTTCAGGATGCGTCCCAGCCGCCCGGCCCGCACCCACTCGCGCGCCTCCTTCACCATGGGATAGCCGGTGTAGTTGTGCGTCAGCGCGAACACCCGGCCGGTGCGCTGCACGATGTCGCGCAGCTTCAGGCCCTCCCGCCGGGTGAAGCACAGTGGCTTGTCGCATACCACGTGGAATCCGGCCTCGAGAAAGGTCTTCGCGACGGCGAAATGCGTGTTGTTGCGCGTGACGATCGACACGAAGTCGATCCGCTGGTCCGGCGGGAGCGCCGCCTCCTGCCGCGCCATTTCCTCGTAGGAGGCGTAGACCCGCGCCGGATCGAGAAACAGATCCTGTCCGGACAGCCGGGATTTTTCGGGGTCGGACGAGAAGCAGCCCGCGACGAGTTCGATCTCGCCGTCGAGGCGCGCGGCCATCCGGTGGACGGAGCCGATGAAGGCGCCGCGCCCGCCGCCGACCATGCCCATGCGGAGTTTACGGTTGAGTTTCATGGAGAGCGAAAAAGCGGGCGGGTGACAACGAGGCGCCGTAACTTCTGGAGTCCGGGAGGTGGAATTCGGCGCGCTCCGCCTCAGGGCGCGTCGGGCCCGACGGTCGCCGCTCCGGGGCCGGGCTCACCGACCCCGGGTAGGTCGAACCAGAAATTCGCGGGTGGCGTTTGCATCAACCTGTCAGAGCGCCACGGGACGGCCGGTGGCCGCGGACTTGTAGGCGCCGTCGATCACCTTCATCAGGGACAGCGCCTGGTCCGGCGTGTTCAGCGGCTCCTCGGTGCCGTCGAGCGTGCGGATGAAGTTCATCGCGGCGCGGACCCGGCCCATCGGTTCGTCCGGCGGCACGACGATCCGGCGGTTCACCGACCGGCCGTTCTCCTGCACGTACAGTTCGCACGTGTCGATCGCGGTCCCGTCGAGGCCGTCGATGTTGAACAGCCGGCGAACGAGACCGCCGGCGTTCACGCCTTGAAACGTGACCGAGACCTCCTCGCGCTTGTTCATTTCCGCCCACGAAACCTGAAAGGCCATCGTCTGCCCGGTCCGGAACGTCACGAACCCGTGCGCCGCGGTCTCGACGTCGGTGGCCCCCTTCGCCTGGTCCGGGATGCCCCACGGTCCCTTGAAACTGGTGTCCGTGATGTGATCGTTGAAGGTCTGGGCGAGGATGTGCGCGGGCTCGGGGTAACCCATGAAATACAACCCGAGATCCATCATGTGCAGCAGGTCGATCAGCGGTCCCCCGCCGGACAGCGCCTTGGTGGTGAACCAGCCGCCGAATCCCGGAATCCCGGTGCGGCGGATCCACTTCGCCTGACAGGAATTGATCCGGCCGGTGACGCCCTGCCGGATGTACTCCATCAGCGCGTAGCTTTCGGGACGCGCCCGGTTGTTGAAGTCGAACATCAGCGTCCGCTTCGCCTTCTCCGCGGCGGTCTTCATCTGCGCCATCTCCCGTGCGTTCAGCGCCGGCGGCTTTTCGCAGAACACGTGCTTGCCGGCCCGGAGCGCCTGCAATGCCAGCGGGGCGTGAAACTTGTTCGGCACGATGATCGACACCGCGTCGAGCTCCGGCACCTCGCGCAGCATCGTGCCGGCGTCGTCGAACACACGGGCAATGCCGTACTTCGCCGCGGCCTGGTCCGCGGCCGGCTTGCTGACGTCGGCCAGCGCGAGAATTTCCGCGCCGGCGTTGCGAAACCCGGTGGCGTGGTAGGCGGCCATGCCGCCGGCGCCGATGATGCCGATTTTGATGCTCATGAAAGGGGGCGGTGCGGGACAGCGGCCGGCAGACGCGTCGCGCCCGCCGACGGGTGCCCCGCGACCGCCGGTTCGCTACTGGTTCTTGTGATCGAAGGCCGCGTCGAAGGCGACCGCGCTGCGCGCGAAATCCAGCCGGCGAACGAAGGCCGCGGACTCGGTCGCGCCATGCACCCGGTCCATCCGGATGTCCTCCCACTCGACGGAGAGCGGCCCGCGATAGTTCACGTCGTTCAGCGCGACGATGATCTCCTCGAAGTCGATGTCCCCGCGGCCGACCGAGCGGAAATCCCAGTACCGCCGCGCGTCGCCGAAGGTCGTGTGGCCGCCGAAGACCCCCGCGTCGCCGTCGCCGTGACCCCACCAGACGTCCTTCATGTGGACGTGGAAGATCCGCGGCCCGAAGGCCCGGATGAACTTCACGTAGTCGACGCCCTGGTACCCGAGGTGCGACGGGTCGTAGTTGAAGCCGAAGCGGGCGTGGCCCTTGACCGCGTCGATCGCCCGCTGCGCGCTGGCGAGGTCGAACGCGATCTCCGTCGGGTGCACCTCGAGCGCGAAATTGACGTCGGCCTTCTCGAAGGCGTCGAGGATCGGGCCGAACCGCCGGCCGAAATCCGCGAATCCGGCATCCCAGTACGCCTGGGACGTGGGGGGAAACGCGTAGAGCGAGTGCCAGATCGACGAGCCGGTGAACCCGTTGACGACGGCGGGGAAACCGGCGCCGGCGCCCGTCGGCCGGGCGTTGAAAAACGCCCGCGCCGCCTTCGCGGTCAGGATGAGTTTCTTCGCCGCGCGCCGGCGCACCCCCTCGGGCTCGCCATCGCCCCAGACGTCGGGAGGAAGGATCGCCCGATGCCGTTCGTCGATGCGATCGCAGACGGCCTGACCGACGAGGTGGTTGGAAACCGCCTGGCAGGAGAGCCCGTGGTCGGCGAGGAGCTGCCATTTTTCCGCGACGTATTTCTTCGAGCCGGCAGCCTGGTCCACGTCGAAATGATCACCCCAGCAGGCGAGTTCGAGGCCATCGTAGCCCATTTTCTTCGCGAGGGGGGCCAGCTCGGAGAGCGGCAGGTCGGCCCATTGGCCGGTGAACAGGGTGACGGGTCGGGGCATGGTTGGGCGGGGTTGTCGGCGCGGCTAGACGCGCCGGAGTCGGGATCGTTTCTCCCACGGGCACGCCGCGGCAAGGGAAAATCGCGGATCGGCAAACCATTGCCCCGCAGGAATTCGTCCGGCCAATCGGCTTGTCGGTATTCGTTCCGGGTGATGCAGTGCGGTCCTCCGGCCTTTTCCGCCACGAAACGAAATGCATGCTGCGCAGTTCCTGCTGGTGCGAGTTCCGCCAGGGCTCGCCGCCACCGGCTTCGGTCCCCCACCTCCGCGCGCGGTCGGTCGAATCGGAGCGGACCCGCGCCGCGCCTCGCTGCCGCCGGAGGATTGCGCCTGCGCGGGTGAAGGGGCGAGGCTGTCGACGGTGTTGTTCCAGCTACATTCCGAGCCATGAGATTTCGCCCACTGCTGTTCCTTTCCGCCTGCGTTTGCGCCACCGCTGTTTTCGCGGCCGAAGGGTACACGCCGATGAAGATCATCCAGACGGTGCCGACCGTCTATCCGCGGGACGTCAACTATCTCGGCATCACCGAAGGGCATGCGCGGGTGGCAGTGCAGATCGACGACCAGGGAAAGCTGACCGACTATCTCGTCACCGCCTATTCTCACCCGCGATTTGCCGATGCCGCGGTCGCGGCGATCAAGAAGTGGCGGTACGAGCCGGCGATCATCAACGGGAAGCCCAGCGGCGCGACCTCGGAGCTGACCTTCACCTTCGAATCCCGCGGCCTGGTCGTCGTCGACCTGACGGTCACCTCGTACGTCGAGTTGCGCAACTATCAGCTCCAGCCCGAAGCGTACGCCTATTCCGCACACCGGCTCAGCGAGCTGGACCGGATTCCGACGCCCACGAAGGTCGTCCAGCCGGTGTATCCGCTGGACGCCTCGAATCAGCGGCGGCCGGCGGTCGTGACGGTGTATTTCTACATCGACGAACAGGGCCGGGTGCGCCTTCCGGCGGTCGACCGCATGACGAGCGAAACCGACAGTGCCTTTGCCGTCGCGGCCCTCAATGCGGTCGCACAGTGGAAGTTCGAGCCGCCGCTGTCGAAGGGGGTGCCGGTGCTCGTGGCGGCGCGGCAGGATTTCAAGTTCAACCCCGGGACCGCCAAGTAGCCGCCCGCGTGTCCGTCGTCCCCCTCATCATCGCCAATTGCGTGTCGAACCCTGCGAGTTCATACCGCCGTGCGTTATCTTCGCCGACATTCCTTCGGTCATCCCATGAACACCCCACCTGATCCTCTCGATCCGTTGCTCGACCACTGGTCCGAGACCCCGGCACCCCCTCCACGGCTGGGCGCCGAGGTGTGGCGCCGGATTGCGCGCGCAGAGGAAACCGAGCAGGAGTCCGGCGGCTTCTGGGCCGGGCTCGATGCCTGGTTCTCGCGTCCGCCGTTTGCCGCGATGTTCGTCGCCAGTTGCGCTCTGCTGGGGCTGTTCCTGGCCGAGGTGCGGGTGAACCAGCAGCAGCGGGAGCGGGGCGCGCAGCTGGCCCGGAGCTACCTGCAACTCATCGATCCGCTGCTCACGGGCCAGCAAGTCGCGCACAACCCATGAACCGCACGCTCCTCATCTTGCTGCTGGGTCTCGGAGTCGGGATCGGCACGCACACGATCTACTACGACCTGCACCGGCCGCACGGCCTCGACTCCCTCGACGGCCAGCTCGCCTGGATCAAGGACGAGCTGAAGCTGAACGACGCGCAGTTCGCGCAGATCAAGGAACTGCATGTGGCCTCGAGTCCGCGGCTGCGCGCCCTCGCCGGGCAGGTGGCGCGAATGCAGGCGGAGTTCGCCGCCTTCGAGAACACCCGGCGGACCTCCGACCGGGTCGATTTCATCGAATTCGCGCAGTTCGTGGAAACGCGGCGGAACATCAATCGCGAGTGCCTGGAGTCGACCCGGCAGCTCGTGCGCGCCACCGCCGACGTGATGACCCCGGAGCAGCGCGCGCGTTATTTCGGAATCGTCGCGGCGATCGAACCGCTGAAGGGTCTGCAGAACTGAGCGCCAACCCCCGCGCCGTGATTTCCGACCCCACCACGGACCGCGCGACCCTCGTCGAGCTCCAGCATGGCGACACGACGGCGCTGAACCGGCTCATCGGACGGTGGCAGCGGCCGCTGTTGAGCTACGCCTATCGCTACCTGCAGAACACGACCGACGCCGAGGACATGGTGGCGAACGTGTTCGTCCGCCTCTATCAGCAGCGCGACCGCCTCCGGCCCGACACGAACGTTTCCGCCTGGCTTTTCACGGCGCTGACGAACCTGTGCCACAACCATTACCGCTGGAAACGCCGGCATCCGACCGTGGCACTGGATGCTCCGCTCCCGGACGGCGACGAGCGGGGGGGCGCGGGTTATTCGGAACTTCCAAGTGACGTCCCCGGCCCCGCGGCCACCCTGGCGCACGACGAAGTGCTGGATGCCGTCCGCGTCGCGATCGAGGAGCTGCCGCACGAGCTGAAGATGACCGTGCTGCTGCATCACTACCAGAAGCTCTCGTACCGCGAGATCGCGGAGATCGCCAAGTGCTCGGAACGCGGCGTCGAGACCCGGTTGTATCGTGCGCGCCAGCAGCTCCGGGGCCTGCTCGGTGACTTCATTCGCGAGGCCTCGAACTGCTGAGGGCGCGGACCGCCGCGCGGCGGAGGCGGCGGCCGAATCACGCGCAGGGGAACCGCGGCGGGATGAGCGGCCGCCGCGCCGATCCCCGGCTGCCGTTCACTGATAAAGCCAGTAGCGCCGGCTCATCGCGCGGTAAATCTGGTTGCGCTGGCGCCACTCGGCCAGAAACGCGTTGACGTCGGTCTTCGCGCCGTTGCGCTGCAGCGCGCGCAAGAACTCCACCGAGCCCATGTGGTGCAGAAAGCCACTCGCCGCGGCGTCACTCACCAGGAACGGGTTCCGCTTCGCGAGCTTGCAGGCCAGAACCATGAGATGGAAGCTGAGTTCGGTCGGATTCCAGTCGTCCCAGTCGGTGACCTCGACGTAGACCCCGGTGCCGGGCTTGCCATCCTTCATCGGGACGCTGATGCGGCGAAACGTCAGCCCCGGCAGGTGCAGCGCCCGCAACTCCCGCTCGACGACGTCGCTGCGCGCCGTGCGGTGTGAGATGCCGCGAAACGCATACTGGTCGCCGACGCCGTTGGTGAAGCCGATGTCGAAGCCGATCTTCCGGTCCGAATAGGTGCCCAGCCCGACCATGGCGTAGCCGATGCAGGCGGAAAAATCCTGGATCATGGGCGAGGTGGGCACCCAGGTCAGCCCGGTCTCCGGCCAGCGCATGCTCCGGCGCCAGCCGCGCATCGGCACGATGGTCAGCCGGCCCCGGGCCCGGACCGCGTCCGAAACCGCGAGCACGCCCGGCGCCTCCTTGGCCATGCGGGCGAGCTCGCCGATCGTCAGCCCGTACACGTAGGGCACGCGAAACGCGCCGACGTAGCTCATCTCCTTCGGATCGAGGCTGGGCCCGTCGACCTTCAGCCCGCCGAGCGGATTGGGGCGGTCGAGCACGATCACTTCGACGTTGTTTTCGAAGCACGCCTCCATCGTGTAGCGCATTGCGCTGATGTAGGTGTAGCTGCGGGTGCCGATGTCCTGCAGGTCGATGACCATCGCGTCGATCGGCTTGAGCTGGGCGCGGGTCGGTTTGCGGCCTGGCGCGCTGTAGATCGAGTACACGGTCAGGCCCGTGCGCGGATCGCGCTGGGTGGGATAGTTCTTTTCCGCCGGCAGGTCGCCGTTGATCCCGTGCTCGACGGCGTACAACGCCACGAGCTTCACCCCGGGGGCGCGGCGCAGGACGTCGATCGTGCGCTCGCCGCGGCGGTTCACCCCGGCCGGATGCGTGAGCAGGCCGATCCGCTTGCCCTTGACGGCCGCGAAGCCCTCCGCCTCCAGCACGTCGATTCCCAGCATGACCGGAAACACCGGGGCGGCGGCCGCGACGGTGGTGACCACCGGCGCCGCTGCGATCGTGGCGGTCGGTGTCGCGGCGGGGCGGGGCGGCTGGCTGGCGCTGCACCCCAGCAGCCCGAGCGCGATCGCGGCATACGTCAGCGTGTTCTCGACGAGGAGGCGGCGAAGAAATTCGACCATTCCCCGTCACTCTGAAGCCGCGGTGACGCCCGTCGAGCGGGAATCGATCAGGTCGTGTCCGCAGCCGCCACCCGCAACCGCCGCGTGGACGCGAAATGGGCGCGGATCGCCGCGCGCAGCAGGCGGGGTGTGCGGCGCAGCGCCGTCGCCAGCGGCAGGTCCGGCGGCGTGATCGCGTGCAGCCCCGGCCATCCGCGGAGCGCGGGGGCGATGCAGCCCGCAAACACGTGCGCCGGCCGGCCCAGCGCGGCCGCCCGCGCCACGATCGCCCCGGTGCCCTTGCCCTCGAGCGAGCTCTCGTCGAACGAGCCTTCGCCGGTCAGGACCATATCCGCAGCCCGGATGCGCGCGTCGAGCGAGAGCCAGGCGGCGACGAGATCGGACCCGGGGACGAGCCGGGCCCCGGTCGCCGCCATCAGTCCGAAAGCCAGGCCGCCAGCGGCGCCCGCGCCGGCCGACTTCATCAGCGCGGCCGGGCGGCCGAAATGCCGGGCGAGCCGGCGGGCCATCCCGGTCGTGTGCTCCTCCAGCCGGCGGGCGTCGGCGGGCCGGAGCCCCTTCTGCGGCCCGTAGACGGCGACGCAACCGCGCGGTCCCAACAGCGGATTGGAAACGTCACACGCGATCCGGATCGGTGGAAGATCCGGCGGGAGCGCGCCCGCGATCCGGCCGAGCCGCGGCCACTGCGCCGGCACGGGCAGGCGGACGTCCGGGCGACGCGTCGGCGCGCCCGCCGGACGAAACTGCAGGCCGAGCGCCGCGAGCGCACCGACGCCCAGGTCGTTCGTGGCGCTGCCGCCCACGCCGAGGACGATCGCGACGGCACCCCGGGCGATGGCCGCGGCGAGCAGCTCGCCCGTGCCGAAGGTGGTCGTCGACCACGGATCCCGCCTTGCCGGCGGGAGCAGCGCGAGCCCGCTCGCCGCGGCCATTTCGACGATCGCGACCAGGCCGCCGGGCGGCGGCTCGCCCGGCAGCGCCAGGCTCGCCCGCGCGGCCGCCGGCAGGCCCCTCCACGGCACCATCCCGAACGCGGCGCGGACGGGGTCGCCGCGCGGCCCCGTCACGGTCACGTGCTGCCGCCGGCCGCCGGCGGCGGCGGTCAGGATCCGGGCGAAGCCGTCGCCGCCGTCGGCCAGCGGGCACGCATCCGTTTCCCAATTACCGTGGCCCTGGCGCAGCGCGCGGCAGGCGGCGGCGCACGCCTGCTCGGCGGAGAGCGCATCCTTGAACTTGTCGAACGCGACGAGGATCCGCATGCACCGGATCAGAAACCGCCGCCGCCGCCGCGCGAGGAGATTCTCCGGCGGGGTCTACAGGTCATTTCTTGGTGCTCGCGAAAACCTCCGCTTATCCGGCCGCCGCCCGGCCTGGCGGAGCGGCGTTTTTCCCCCTCGGACGTCCCTCTGAGGCAGGTGTTCATTACGTGCGTTTATAAGTGAACGACCACAACCGGTGGGGGTTGACGCGAAAGGGAACCGCGACTGGTAGTGGCAGTCCCCGCCTGCCCATCGCCCAGCCCTGCTGTGCCCTGGCTGGCTTTTTCCGCATTGCCGCCTCCAATTTTACGCCTGCACCTTCGATGAACACGATCACTCTTCCCGTGGCCACGCCAAAGCAATCCGGCCTCGAATTCGCCCCGGTCCGCAAGGGCGCCCAACTCCTCAACCGCGCGATCCCGGCCGACGGCCGGATGGTCGTCAAGCGGGACGGGTCGCGGGCGCGTTTCGACCAGAACAAGGTCACCCGGGCGGTGGCGCTCGCCTTTCACGAGGTCCGGACCGACAACGCGCCCAATCCCTACCGCGACGATCTGCTCGCGTGCTTCGGGCTGGACAGCGAGACGTTCGTCGAGGTGACGAAGATCGCCGACAGCGTGGCGCAGATGCTCGAGCTGTTCTATCGCGACGGCCGGCATCCCTCGATCGAGCAGGTGCAGGACGCGGTGGAAAAGGCGATCGCCGCCGACGGGCAGTGGGAGGTCGCGCGGGCCTACATGCTCTACCGGGCGCGGCACGCGGAGCGCCGGCTGGTGCACTACAGCGACAACGGCATGGCCGACTACATCGCGATGGCGAAATATGCGCGGTACCGCGCGGACCTCGGCCGCCGCGAGATCTTTTCCGAGGGAGTCGAGCGGGTGCGCGACATGCACCTGACGTTCTTTGCGGACAAGCTGGCGCGAAATCTGCCGGCGGCGCTGTCCGCCGACATCGCGGAGCTGGCGGGGAAGAACGCGGACCTGCTGGTGCGCACGCTCGGGGGCGTGCGGCTCGAACAGCTGATCCGCGACGTGTTCGCGCAGGTGACGGCGAAGAAGGTCCTGCCGAGCATGCGCTCGATGCAGTTCGGAGGTCAGGCGATCCTCAAGAACCACAGCCGGATGTTCAACTGCAGCTTCTCGAACGTCGACCGGGTGGAATTCTTCCGGGAGTATTTCTATCTGCTGCTGAGCGGCTGCGGCGTCGGTTTTTCGGTGCAGAAGCACCACATCGCCATGCTGCCGCCGCTGCCGGTGCGCGGTGCGGAAAACGAGCTGCCGGTCTGGCACTTCCACGTGGCCGACACGATCGAGGGCTGGTCGGACGCGCTCCACGCCCTGATCCAGTCGTTCTACGAGGGGCGGAAGATCGAGTTCGACTACTCGCGCATCCGGCCGCGCGGCGAGCCGCTGCGCACCTCCGGCGGCAAGGCGCCCGGCCACCTGCCGCTGAAGAAGGCGCTCCTGCGGGTCGAGGCGCTGCTGAACGACGCGGCGGGCCGCGGCCTGCGTCCGATCGAGGTCTACGACATCAACATGTTCATCGCCAAGGCGGTGCTCGCCGGCGGTATCCGCCGTTCGGCGACCATCTGCCTCTTCTCGCCCGACGACGAGGAGATGATGAACGCGAAGACGGGCAACTGGTTCGAGAAGAACCCGCAGCGCTCGGCCTCGAACAACTCGGCGGTGCTCTCGCGCAGCGACAAGAACCAGGAGCACTTCCGCAAGCTGTTCCGCGCCCAGAAGGAGTTCGGCGAGCCCGGATTCTTCTTCAACGACCACCCCGACGCCGGCTGCAACCCGTGCGCGGAGATCAATCTGCTGCCGGTCGTCGACTGGGAGCTTTCGGCCGAGGAACAGGCCCAGCTTTACCGGGACGGCTACAAGGGCGACCTGCCGGGCACCACGCGCCTGTCCGGCTTCCAGCACTGCAACCTGACCACGATCAACGGCCAGGCGGCCACCACGGACGCCGCCTTCTACAAGGCCTGCATCGCGGCCGCGGCGATCGGCACGCTCCAGGCCGCCTACACCGACATGCCCTATCTCGGGCCGATCACGAAGATGATCAACGAGCACGACGCGCTGCTCGGCGTCTCGATCTGCGGGTTCATGGACAATCCCGGCGTGCTCTTCGACCAGGAAATCCTGACGAATGGCGCGAAGCTGTGCCGGGCGACGAATCGCTTTCTCGCGGCGCTGCTCGAGATCAGGCCGGCCGCGAAGATTTCGACCTGCAAGCCCGAGGGCACGGCCTCGCTCATCCTTGGCGCGGCATCGGGGATCCACCCGCACCACGCCCGGCGCTACTTCCGGCGCGTGCAGGCGAACCGGAAGGAGCCGGTCTACGCGTTTTTCAAGCTGGCGAATCCGCAGATGGCGGAGGTTTCGGTCTACAACCCGGACACCGATGACGTGATCACCTTCCCGGTCGAGGCGCCGAAGAAGGCCATCCTGCGCAAGGACCTGACGGCGATCCAGTTCCTGGAGTTGGTAAAACTGGTCCAGCAGTCCTGGGTGATTCCCGGTGGCGATCCGCAATCGCGGTCTCCGGATCTGCACCACAACGTGTCGAACACGTGCACGGTCCGCCCGGACGAATGGGACGAGGTCGCGGATTTCATCTGGGCGAACCGCCGTTTCTTCACCGGCATTTCGCTGCTCCAGGATGCGGGGGACAAGGCGTACGCCCAGGCTCCCCGCGAGGAGGTCGCGACCGAGGCGGACATCGCCAAATGGAATCTGCTGCGGCCCTACCGGGTCGATTACACGCAGATGCGCGAGGAGTCCGACGAGACCGAGCTCAAGCAAACCGTCGCCTGTGCCGGCGGCGCGTGCGAAATCATCTAGCCACCGCCGCGCCTTCGCGCCCGCGCTCTGCCCCAGGCGGAGCCCGGGGTCCCCGCCGGGCTGGATCGGCTCCGACCTTGCCGGACGGAATGACGCGAGCCTCACGTCGTTCGAGCCCGATGAGGACATCGGGCTCCACCGGTTTCCCGCGAATTGCCCGTCCGCCGGTTTTCGTCGAGGCGGCCGCCGCGATCCGACCACGTCTTGGCGAATCGCTGGGCCCGCGCCGAACAACGGCAGGTCGGAGCCTGCTTGCAGGCGATCCGCGGGGTTTTTCGTCGACGCGGAGACGGCCGCGGGCACGTTGCCCTGAATGCTTTTTACGTGCCAGCCCGGTTTCGAGGCGCTCCTGGCGCGTGAGCTGCAGGAATGTGCCGCCGGGACGGTGACGGAGCAGGGCCCGGGTTGGGTGCAGGCGGTGACGTCGGCGCCGCTCGACGGGCTGGCGTTTCCGCACCTGACCCTGATCGAACCCACGGAAGTCCGCGCCGACTCGGTGAACGCGCTCGCGCAGCAGGTGGCGGAGGTGTTTTTCACGAGCATTCGCGGCGAGCGGGTCGACGCTGCCTGGCTGTCTTCCTGGTCCGGCCCGGCCGAGATCGTTGGCTTGGGCAGGCGCATCAGCGCCGTCGAAGCGGCCTTCGGCGAGCGGTTGCGGCGGAAGCTGTCACGCGTGGCGAAGCTTGCCACGACGGAGCGGCCGCGATCGCGCGGAAATCGCCGCGGACTGTTCGTGCACTTCGTCGATTTCGGACGGGCGTTCGTTGCCCGCGAGGCGTGGGATCACGGTCCGCGGCGGATGGCGGACGATCCGCTGGCGCCGTCGCGGAGCTACCTGAAGATCGAGGAGGCATGCCTCGTGCTCGGTAGCGAACCCCGCGCCGGCGAGACGGTGTGCGACCTTGGGGCCGCTCCGGGCGGCTGGAGCTACAGCGCCGCCCGGCGCGGGGCGCGCGTGGTGGCGGTCGACAACGGACCGCTCAAGGGTGGCGCTCTGGACCATCCGCTGATCGAACACCGGCGGGAGGACGCGTTTCGTTTCGCGGCTTCCGCTTCGGCCCCGTTCGACTGGCTGTTTTGCGATCTCGTCGAGGAGCCGCACCACGTCCTGCAGCAAATCGTCGAGCCCTGGCTGGTGCAGCGGTGGTGCCGCCGGCTGGTGGTCAATTTGAAGTTCGGGCGGGTCGACGCGATCCGGCTCCTCGGCGAGATTCGGGCGGCGGGTGCGCCGCTGCCGCGGCACGTACCGGGATTCCACGTGGCGCATTTGTACCACGACCGCGAGGAGCTGACGATCGTCGGCCAGGTTGCGGCCGGCGCCATCCACCGGTGATTCGCGCGTCCGCGGGCGGCTGCCGGCGAAGGGCGGGGCGTGAGCGCGGCCGGCGAACGGACTTCCCGAAACCTCCGCCACCCTGCCGTCACCGTCGGCAGGTTTGGCGTGTGTTTTCCAGCGGTGGGCCGTTTGATCCGGAGATGAGGGCAAACGAGATCACGATCTGCGGACTCGCCGCGGTGCGGGCGCAGTTCACCGCCAACGCCGCTGCCATCCACCGGCTCTATTTCGATTACGCCACCGGCCGCAGGATCGGCGTGATCTGCCGGACGCTGGCGAAGGCCCGCAAGATCTACCGTTGTGTCGAGCCGGCGGAGCTGGCGAAGGTCGCCGGCAGCGTCCATCACGGCGGCATCGTCGCGGTCGTGACCGCCCCGGAGTATCGGACGCCGACCGCTCCGGAAATCGCCGGCTGGGTCAAGGCTCGCGAGTCGCTGGTCGTGCTCGACCGGATCGGCAACGCGCACAACCTCGGCGCGATCGCGCGCACCGCCGCCTTCTTCGGAGTGCCGCGCCTGGTGCTGCCGGACGATCCGGCGACGGCCTGGCCGGGTGACGCGGCTCATCGCGTGGCCGAGGGCGGGCTGGCGTTTGTGGAGGTGCTGCGCGTGCCGGCGCTGCCGGTCTTCCTGCAGGAACTGCGCGCCGCCGGCTGCGAAGTGATCGGCGCGGCGGCGCAGGGCGGCCGGCCGGAAGCGCGGCGGCGGCCCGCGGGGTCGATCGCCCTCGTGCTCGGCAACGAGGAGCATGGTCTCGCCGCCGACGTGGCGAAGGCATGCACGCGGATCGTGACCATTCCCGGCAGCGGCCGGATCGAATCGCTCAACGTTTCCGTCGCCGCCGCCATTCTCCTCTGGGAACTGCTGGCGCGGAAATGACGGCCGCCACTCAGCTCGCGTCGCCGAGCAGCGGCTCGAAATAGCCGGCCTTCTTGTACAGGATGACGATGTCCTGCAGGCCCCAGGCCTGCTCGAGCCAGGCGCGCACGATCACGTCGGGGTAACGCTGGAGGGCGCGGGCGACGTACTCGGGCGACGTGACATTCACGCCGTACTGGCGCGAGCCCTCCTCGAAATAGGGTTCGAACGCCTGTCCGGCCGACGCGAAGTTCCGCAGCAGGGCCGGCCGGTCGATGTTTTGGTCCAGCTCGCCTTCGCCGCGGGCCAGGGCAGTCGCAAAAAAACGACCCTGCGTCGAAAACACGATCACCCCGCATTCGGCCGTCCAGCGGATCAGGCAGTCGAGCGCGGCCAGCCACCCGTCCGCCGGCAGATGCGTCAGCAGCGAGCCGCACCACACCAGATCGAAGCGCGCGGGAAACGAGACGCCGCGAAGGTCCGGCTGCGAGTACACCGGCACGGCGCCGAAGTGTTGCGCGCAAAAATCGACTCCATCCGAGTCCAGATCGCAGGCGGTGATCTGCGCGTAATCGTAGCGGGCGCGCAGCCAGCGGAGCACGCGGCCGTGACCGCAGGGGAGATCCAGAATCCGGGGGTAGTGCGGCTTGTCGCAGAGATCCGCCGAGAACTGCACCAGTTCGAGCGCGCGGCGACCGAGGTCGAAGTACCCCTGTTCCGCTCCCGGCGCGACCATCGTGTCGCGCGGCGAGACGGCCTGGTCGGGGCGGAGCTGGCTGAAATCGTGAAACGGTTTCATCGAGTGATGGCGGTCAGGCACCGGGCGAAGCCGCCGGGTGCACCTCCTGCTGGGGGTCGATGCGTTGCAGCAGCTCGATGTATTCCCAGAGCGGCCCCCGCAGGCCGCGATCGCGCAGCTTCTTGATCGTCGTCTGAAATGCCGGCGGCGGATCGCCGACGATCCAGTTGTGCGCCGTGCGCTTCAGCTCGGCCAGCCGGGCGTAAAGCCCCGGGACGGTGAAGCCGGGTGCGAGATAGAACCGCGGCTGCGGCAGGTAGTCGGCGCTCGTCTCACCCGCCGCCTCGGGCGCCACGATCCGCCACAGCGGCGTGTGCGGATAGATGCGCATGCCGATCGTCGCGAAATAATACGCCCCCGGCAGCTCGCCGGAGCGGGCGAGGGTTTCCTCGACGCTCTCCCGCGTTTCCCCGGGGCCGCCGAAGATGATGAAATGGCTGTAGTGCAGCCCAAGCTCGTGCGCGTGCTGGCTGGCGGCGCGGACGTCGTCGAACGTGAAACTCTTGCCGTAACGCTCCAGCACGCCGTCGGCGAAGCTGTCGGAACCGAACTCGACGTGACGCAGCCCGGCGCGCTGCATCAGCTGCAGCAGGTCGCGATCGAGCCCGCCCGGACGCAGAAAACATTCCCAGTGCAGGTCCAGATTCGCGGCGATGAGCGCCTCGCACACCGCTGCCACGTGGTCCCGCCGGGTGTTGAACACGGAATCGACGATGAACGCGTAGTGGACGCCGGCGGCGACCATGCGCCGCATTTCCTCGACGACGGCGGCCGGATCGCGAAACCGGCTGCGGCTGCCCTCGATGAGCGGATAGGTGCAATAGCAGCAGTGCAGGGGGCATCCCCGCTGGGTCTGTATGCCCGGAAGCGAGCCCTGCGCGGCGTAGGCCTGGAGCAGCGCGGGATCGTGCGCGGGTTCGATCCGAAATCCGTTCTGCCGATTTTCAACCGCCGGCCGCGGCGCCGCCTCGCCGCCGGTGCGATGGTACAGGCCCGGTATGCCGTCCAGCGCCGCGCCGGACTGCAATGCGCGGATCAGCTCGACCAGCGGCACTTCGCCCGCGCCGCAAATGCCGTAATCGACCCCGGTGAGTTCGAACAACTGCGCGGGAAAGACCGAGAAGGCGCTGCCTCCGAGCACGACCGGCGCCGCGCTGACCGCGCGGACCCGGCGGCAGCAATCGACGGCGTCCTGCACGAACGAGCGCGGATTGTGGACCTGCACATTGTCGACGTTGCGCATCGAAACGCCGATCAGGTCCGGGGCGAAACCGGTGATCGCCGTCTCGAGTTCCTCGCTCGCGAACCGGCCGTCCCAGATCCGGCTCTCGTGCCCGGCGGCATCCAGCGCGCCGCGCACGTAGGCGAGCCCGACCGGGTAGACCGGATACGGCTGATCGTAGCGGTTCAGGTTGACGAGCAGCACGCGGACGCGGGCCGGCAGGGGGTGCCCCGAGGCGTGGACCGCCTCCGCGGTGCCGCGGCTCGCGCTGCATTCCTGGTTCATCGTTCGGGTCACGACCACGCCCAGCGTTCGGCCCGCCGGTGCGCATGCAAGCGCAATGCGACCCGCTCCTCCGCCGCGACCACGATCGCAAGCGGTGGGAATGAACCTCGGAGACAAGCACCGTCGCGAGCGGTCCGCCGCTGCGAAACGGGGCCGTCAGCTAGCCCTCGATGCGCCAGGCGGGCGCTGGCGGAGCCGACGCGCTGCCGGGCGCCGGCGCGGGGCGGTATTCGCTGAACTCACCGTTGTCGGACGGCCCGTACTCGCCCGAGAAGACGACGTGCTGGCGGTGGATCAGCTGACGGAGCCAGGTCGCGTCCACGTTCGCCGCGAGCGCGGCGGGAATCTCCGCCACGGAGGCATTGTCCTCCGGAGAAGCAAGCGCGACGACCGGGGCGTTGAAAAACTGCGCGTCGGTGAGACCTCGCCCGAAATAGTTCCGGCCCGAGGCGGCCAGGGAAATGATGCATTGGTCCATCGCGCCGCTGGTGTCCTGCGTGCTGAGCTTGGTCCGCCACATCGTCGTCGCCTGCCGCCGGGTCATGGCCGCGTAATCGTAGGCCGAGACGATGATGAAATAACGCGAGCCGTGGGCCAGATCCAGGGCGTCGCGTTCGGAGGGCCGTTCGACCAGATCGTTGATCGTGCCCATGTGCTGCTTGCGGAGAATCAGCCGCGGTTCGAGGTTCGCCAGCACGGAGGCCGTCGTGACCAGCGAGAGCCGGGCGTGGAGATTCGGATCCAGCCGGTTGAGCGTGGATCGGGCGCCCCGGCGCGGATGGATCACTCCCCAATGATAGACGATCACGAGCGACGGTGCCGCGGCGGCGGACGCGGGCTGGAAGCCGGCCGCGCCCAGCGACGACCGCAGCGCGTCGGCAACCGCTGCGGGAGTGGGCGGCCGCTCGCCGGCGATCGCGTCGCCGCCCTCGATGAACCCGCCGTCACAGGCATAGTAATTGCCGGTCTGGCCGGCGGGCGCCTGGGCGGCGCCGATCTGTTCGGCAACCGCGACGGCTTCGATGTGTCCCCCCGTCGTCGGCAGCGGCGGCGGCGGCGGCGGCGGAGCGGATTCGCCAAAGGTGGCGGCAGCGCCCGGCAGTGAAATCCCGACAAGGAGCAGGATCAGGCGAAGTGATGCTTTCATGATGGGTACGTGATTGAGGATGAGATGGACCCGCAAAAACGGCTGAAGGTTTGGTGCTCGGCGTGCCCCAGCGGCCGTCTCGCGCCAACGCACTGACATATCGAAAAATAGAATTGTAACAACACCGTTGAGCCGACCCACCGCCGCCGGATTGGGCGAGGGCGCGCGCCGGTTGACGCATTTCAGCTCCACCGCGGCGATCGAGTCTACCAACCGGTAAAACCACTAATGCACACTCATTCCCACTAATCGGATTCCGGGCCCTCCCGTCCTTATGCGCCGCGCGGAGGAGGTGACGATCGAGACTCGGGGGGCGCGGCGACCGACCGCTCACCGAGACGCACCGGCTGCGGAGGCGGGCTGTTCAGACTGCCAGGGGCTCGGTCTGGTTTTTCCGGCGGTAACGGCCGGGCGCCTCACCGGTCAGCCGCTTGAAGACGACGCACATGTACTCGGTGTGGACGAAGCCGGTTTGCTCGGCGATTTCCGAGAGCGGCAGGTCGGTCTGGAGCAGCAGCTCCGTGATCCGGGCCACCTGCACGCGCCGGATTTCGACCTGCGGTGATCGCCCGAGATGGCGGCGGAATCGACTCTCCAGTTTGCTGCGCGACACCAGCACCTCGCGCAGGACGTCGTCGACCGAAATGCCGCGGCAGGCATGCTCGGCGATGAAGCGGATCGCCTTTGCCACCATGCGGTCCGTTACCGCCAGCGCGTCGGTGGATTTACGGGTGACGACGCCGAGCGCCTCCACGCAGACGTCGCGCGGCTGCGTGGAACGGCCCATCATCCAGTCGTCGAGGAGCTGCGCCGCGACGTAACCCGTCTGGAAGCGGTTGGCCGACACGCTCGAGATCGGCGGGTTCGCCAGTTCGCAGCGCATCACGTCGTCGTTGGCGCCCAGCACGCTCATTTGCTCCGGCACGAGCAGGCCGGCGGCCTCCGCGGCGCGCACGACCTGGGCCGCACAGCGGTCGTCGCACGCCATCACCGCCACGGATCGCGGCAGGCCACGCGTCCAGCGGGTGAGCGCGTCGAGGTCGATGGCGTCCCAAAAAGGCGTCCAGTCACCCGGCTCGTCGAGTTCGAGGACGGCGCACGTGTGGCCGGCGAGGCTGACGCCCTCGATGAACCCGCGGCGGCGTTCCTCCGCCCAGCCGACGCCGCGGTATCCACAAAACGCGAAGTGCCGGTACCCGCGGTCCAGGAAATATTCCGCTCCGATCTGTCCGAGAGCGACGTGGTCCGCCCGGACGCGCGCCACCGAAGCCGGCAGCGGGCGGTCGCTGAGATCCACCAGCGGAAGACCCAGTTCGGCGCAGGTGCGGGCGAGGGTCGGCGTCGTCTCGTGACTGATCACGCCGTCCCAGGAGTGGCGGCGCACCCAGTCCGCGTCGACGCCGGCGCGCCCGATGTCGTCGAGGCACGAGGCCCACGACGCATGCGAGCGCTCGTACTGCGCGATGCCGCGCAGCATGGCGGCGCATTCCTCGAACCGGGCCTGGAACACGAGGAGCACCTGGGGCTTCATCGGCGGTCCTCCCGGGAACGCGCGGCGCGCATGCGGCACCGGATCACGCCTGGCGACCGGTGGGCACCGGCTCCGGCCAGGCGCTCGACTGCACGGCAGGGCATCATGAGATTGGAGCAAGCGCCGCGCGAGCGCGCGGCGATGAGAGGAACACCGGCCGCGCCGGAATCCCTGCGCGGAACGAGTCGCGCGATGCGCGGCGGACCAGGCGGGGTCTCCCCGCCGAACGACGTTGGCCAGACTCCGGCTTGCTGTCGACGCGGCCGCCGGTCGCAGGCCGGCGCCACTTCGCGTCCGGGCGGTTTTGAATACGCCTCAAAACGATA
The DNA here is from genome assembly GCA_963705935.1 of uncultured Verrucomicrobiae bacterium. Taxonomy (GTDB): domain Bacteria; phylum Verrucomicrobiota; class Verrucomicrobiia; order Opitutales; family Opitutaceae; genus Opitutus. The sequence continues at coordinate 4,851,080 of OY970130.1, forward strand.
AAGCCCGAACTCATTCCCCCGCGGGCGGCGCTCCGATATTCTCGACCCGCTTCCACCGGACGTCGTGCCGGCGGCGCAGCCAGGCCCGCTACGCGCCTGGGTCAGTTGTCCCCCACCTAACACCCATCAGCCTATGAAACGCTCATTCGCGCGACCGCGCGCGTGGATTGCGGCGACGGCGCTTTGCACCCTCGCTTTTCCGTACCTGCATGCCCAGGTCGCACCGGCGGCCCCCGGTCCGGAACCGCAGGAGGAACCGATCGTGTTGTCTCCGTTCGTCGTCGACGCCTCGGAAGACAGCAACAGCTACCAGGCCAAGTCCACGCTCGCCGGCACCCGCGTCCGCACGGACCTGAAGGATGTCGCCTCGGCGATTTCCGTCGTGACGCAACAGTTCCTGCAGGACACCGCTTCCCGGAATTCGCAAGACCTGCTCGTCTACACGACGAACACCGAGGTCGGCGGCATTCGCGGCAACTATTCGGGGCAGGGCGGCCAGTCCGTCTACACCGAGCCGCTCGGCAATCCGAGTGCCAACACCCGCGTGCGCGGCCTCGATGCGGCGGACACCACCCGCGACTATTTTCTCACCGACATTCCGTGGGACAGCTTCAACGTCGGGCGCGTCGACCTCCAGCGCGGCCCGAACTCCATCCTGTTCGGCGTCGGCAGCCCCGCCGGCATCATCAACACCAGCCTGAACACGGCCGCGCTGAAGACGTCGTACAAGGTCGAGAACGTCACCGGCAGCTATGGCAGCCAGCGCAACCTGGTCGATTTCAACTACGTCGTGCTGCCAAAGCAGCTCGCCCTCCGGGTCGCCGCGGTCAACGACCACCAGAAGTACCAGCAGGTGCCCGCGTACGACAACGCCACCCGGTTCTACGCCGCGCTCCGGTTCGAGCCGCAGGTGCTCAACCGGGCGGACAGCCACACGACGCTCCGCGCCGATTACGAGAACGGTTCGGTCAAATCGAACAACCCGCGCACGCTGCCGCCGACCGACGAGATCACGCCGTGGTTCTCGACCTACAACAAGCAGACGATCAACCAGTATCTTCCCGGTCAGGGCGTGAACAGCGCGCTGGTCAACAACAGCTACAACAAGGGTTCGTGGGCGCAGGGGCGGACGTACTGGCCCGACGTCGTCAGCTACTTCAACGGCTCGGCCGCGACCGTTCCCGGCGTCACGCCGGCGGTGACGAGCGGACTGCCGACGAACGTTTTCGCGGGACAGATCACGCAGGGCTGGGCGGTCGGCACCAACGGAGTCGTCGGTGCCCCGCAGGCTTCCGGAGGATTCGCCCGGATCAACGGGCTGCCGAATTACCGGCCGCTGAGCATCCCCGACTACAACCTGTACGCCACCAACACGGCGACGGTCGCCGGCGGCAGCTACTATGCCGACGTGACCCTGTCGGACCCGAGCATCTTCGATTTCTACAACCATCTGCTCGACGGCACGAACAAGCGCGAGTGGCAGAACTGGAACGCGTTCAACGTCGCGCTGGCGCAGACGTTCCTGACCGAGCGGGCCGGCTTCGAGCTCGTCTACGACAACCAGCAGTACCTCATCGGTCAGGTCGGCTTCATGGCCGGCGCGAACTACGCGATCAACGTCGACGTCAACGAGACGTTCACTGACGGAACGCACAACCCGAACGTCGGCCGCCCGAGGTGGGAACGCCGGCGGCAACACGTACACCGACACGCACCGCGACAGCACGCGCTTCACCGCGTTCGGCGACGTCCGCGCGTCCGATTTCCTCGGCGACACGACGCTGGCGAAGATCCTGGGCCGGCACGTCGTCACCGGACTGCTCGAACTCGACCACAAGAAGCAGACGATCGTGAACTGGTCCGAGTACGCGCTGGATGAGAGCTGGAACGCGAACAACAACTACCAGCTCAGCATCAACATTCGGAATACCCGCCAGTTCGACTGGGTGTATTACCTCGGGCCGGGCATGTTCGACCGGAGCTCCGCGTCGAACCTGCACCTGAAGAACCTCCAGGTGCAGGTCGCGCCGTCCAACAACTCGGCCGTGCGCTGGTACGACTCGCACTGGAACGCCCCGACCAGTCCGAGCGATCCGGGCTACGTCAATCCGGCGGCACCGTACCAGTTCTATCACTCCGACACCGGCGTGCTGACCAACAGCACGCAGAACAACAACCCGGCGAACTATGTCGGCTGGACCTCGATTCCGGTGACCTGGCTGAGCGCGAACAATCCGCAGCAGTTCCCGGATCTGGTGACCGGCGGTTCGCGGACGCAGTTCCGCGACGTCTCGAAGGGCATCACCTGGCAGGGGTATCTGCTGGACGGCGACCTCGCCGCCACCTTCGGCTGGCGCAAGGATTCGATCATCAACTACGCCACGACGTCCCCGGTCGATTCGGCCACGGGCCTGTCGGCGCTCAACTATGGCACCGACGCCACCTCCCGGCGCACGGTCGAAGGCCAGAGCCGCACGTGGGGCGCCGTGTACCATCTGCCGAAGGCGCTGATGGCGCACGTCCCGGGTGGCACGACGCTCAGCGTGTTCTACGACAAGTCGGAGAACTTCAAGGCCGACGCCCCGCGCACCGACCTCGCCGGCCAGACGATCCCGAACCCCAACGGCAACACGAAGGAGTACGGCGTCACCATCACCACGCTCGACGACAAGCTCTCGCTGAAGATCGGGCGGTACGAGACGCGGGTACATTTCGCCACGTTCAACGCGACGGTCGGCAACTCGATCGCCGGCCTGGGCAACAACGGCTACTGGCTGTGGGCGGCGCCGGCGTGGGGCTATGGCTACGCCGCCAACGTCCAGGAGGGCATGCGCGGCGCGTTCGGTCCCGCCACGGCCACGACCAACGCCTGGAACTACGCGTACGCCGATGCGGCGGGCGCGGGCGTGGATGCCGCCACCCTGGCGGCGCTCGCCGACCCGAACTCGCCCACGCTGCGGGCCACTCCGCAGTGGACTCAGATGCAGGCGATCGTCGACGCGTGGCTGCGGCTGCCCGTGTCCGACAACTTCTTCAATTATTTCGGGATCAATCCTTCGATCGATCCCGCGCGCGCCCACGCTTCCGGCCGGCTCGCCGACGCCTTCGTGAACTTCGCGTCGAATCCGGTGGGGCAGCAGCAGCCCGGCGCGATCAACTCCGTCTCGACGGTCGACAACATCTCGAAGGGCACGGAAATCGAGCTGTCGGCCCAGCCGACGAAGAACTGGAACCTCTCCGTCAATTACGCGAAGACCGATGCGACGAAGACGAACATCGACCCGGCGACGGTTCGATTCATGGCCGACAACCTCGCGTTCTTCTCCGGCCCCGGCGGGCAGCTTCGGCTCTGGGGCGTCACCGGCCAGGCGATCGGGCCGAGCTGGATCCAGAACGTCTACAATCCGTATCAGGTGTCCGCGCTCGCCGCCGGGCAGTCGACGCCCGAGGTCTCGAAGTGGAGGGTGAACGCGGTCACCAGCTACACGTTCGATCGCGGCCCGATCAAGGGCCTGTTCGTGGGCGGTGGCGTGCGGCTGGAGGCGGGTCGCATCCTCGGCTACCGGTACAATCCCGCGACACTGAGCCTCAACGTCAACCAGCCGCTGATGGGGCCGAACGACGAGCACTACGACTTCTGGGTCGGCTTCAACCGCAAGATCAGCCGCAAGCTCGACTGGCGGATCCAGCTCAACCTGCGCGACGTGGGCGAAAGCACGAAACTCACGCCGGTGCGCTACCAGCCGGACGGCACGCTCGCCCTCTCCCGCATCCAGCAGGGCATGACGTGGCAGCTGACCAACTCGTTCGAATTCTAGGGCAGGCCGGCGCCTGCTGAGGCCGGCCCGGTGGATCGAACCAACCGTCGGGTCCGGGTGGCGTGAGCCCCCGGACCCGCACGTCTTTTCCCGCTCCGGCACTGCGAGTCGCGGGGGCGCGCACACCGCGCTTGAACGTCCGGCCCTGGTCCGCAGGCTGGGAGGCGTGATTCCAACCCGCACCGATCGGCCCGGAATGCCCGCGACCGGCATGCTGCGGCTCGTCCTGTTCGTGCTGGTGCTGGTTGCGCTGGTGAGCCTCCCGTTCGTCCTCTTCGGCGAGGCGTTCGCGCTGCCGCTGCTGGCGGCGCGCGAACACCAGACCGGCTGGCTCGTGCTGATCGCGATCGCGCTGCTGACCGCGGATTCGGTCGCGCCGGTGCCCTCGGTGCTGGTGATCGTCTTTCTCGCCGCCAAGGCCGGATGGCTGGCCGGCATGATCGGCGGGACGCTCGGGTTGACCGGCCAGGTCGTGTGCGCCGCCTGGTTCGGTCGGGCCGCGGTCGGCCGGATCGCCCCGAAGTTTTTCCCGGAAGCGGAGCTCACGCGGCTTCGTGGTTCCCTGCAGCAACGACTGACCCTGACCCTGGCGTGTCTGCGCAGCGTGCCGGTGCTCGCGGAGACCTCCGTGATGCTCGCCGGCTCGCTCGGCATTCCGCTGGGACGGATTCTGCGGGCGACGCTGCTGCCGAACCTGGCGATCTCGGCGATCTACTCGCTCGCGGTCGACGCCTCGTTCGCGACGGCATGCCTCGCGTTCGTCGCCACCGTGGTGCCGTCGTACGCGCTCTGGCGGTGGGGAGCGCGCGCGGGCTGAAGGACCGGGTTGGGCCGCGGCCTCCGCCGACGTCGCGCCGCGACTGCCCCGCTCCCGTTCATCGGTGCAACGGCGCGATTGCCTTGCGTTCCCGCCCGGCAGCAATCGGCCGGATGTTCGCATTACGAACATCGACGGCTTTCCGGTTGGCTTTGACCGCGCCCGACAGCTGGCGCCGATGTTCGCATTACGAACATCGATCGCTCTCCCGCGATGCGGTGAAGGCCGCCGGAAATTTCGCGACCGGTTCAGGAACTCGTGGAGCGGACCCGGTATTTCGCGGCGAGGGCGCTCACGGCGTGCCGGACACTGGACCGCAGTTCCGGCGGGCCCACGACCTCGGCGGCGGCGCCCCACCCGAGCACCCATTGCTCGATCTCCGTCAGCGCACCGAGGCGCAGGCGCAACTCCAGCCCACCGCCGGGGAGTTCATGGATTTCCTGTGACTCGTGCCACTCCCGCTCGCGGACCCGGCCCGCGGCCCGGGCGTCGAAGCGAATCACCACGACGTAGTCACCCGTTCCACCGAGCACTCCCAGCGCTTTGGCGAAAAACGTCTCCGGCGAAAACTCCGGCGGGCGCGCAAACAGGGTCTTGGTGTTCACGACCGCGGCGATCCGGGGGAGCGCGAAGGTGCGCAGCGCGGCGCGTTCGCAGTCGAAGCCGACCAGGTACCAGAGATTCTCGCGATTCGCGAGGTGGTAGGGCTGGACCCGGCGCCGCGAGCTCCTCGCGTCCGCCGGCTTGTGATATTCGAAGGTGACCTCCTCCTGCCGCAGGACGGCGCTGCTGAGCGCGTTGAAGACGGTCAGGTCCGTCCGGCCGAGCCCGATGTTGCGGAACGAGACGGTGCGCAGTTCGTCGGCGGGGGAAAACGAAATCCGGTCGCGCAGCCCGCCGGAGAGCTTCTCGAACGCGATCTCGAGCTGGCGGTGAAACGGCGTGCCGCGGTACTGCTCGAGCGCCCGCTGCGCCACGAGGAGCGCCAGCAGCTCGCCCTCGGTGACGTGCACGGTCGGGAACGCGCTCACCGGATGGGTGTAGCGGTAGGCCTGGATCCGCGGATCGAACTCGATCGGCAGGTCGAGCCGGTCGCGCATGAAGGCGATGTCACGCACCACCGTCTTGCGCGACACCTCCAGCGCCCGCATCAGTTTCGTGCAATTCGTCAACGCGCCGCGCCGCAGCTCGTCGTGAATCCGCAGCATGCGTTCGAGGGGCGGTCGTGACAACTGGGCGCGGGGAGTGGGCATGGTGGGAGTGGGAGAGTGTGGCCGACCGGGGAAAAACGCACCGCGTGCTCAGGGTCGGGACGCGGAGCCGGCGGGCGAACCGGCGCGGAGATTGCAGGACTCGGGTGAAGACATGGCCAGGTGCGCACAAAAATCTGGAGGAAATTCGAGGGTGGGACAAGCAATGACCCAGCCACGGCGTAGGATGTCGCGCATGAACCCGATCCACCGCTCCCCCAGGAAATGCCCGGTCCCGCTCGCTCTCTGCTGGTCGCACTGCGGTGCCGCCTGGCGCGTCACCCCCTGGCCCGAAGTGCGGTTCGAGTGCCGCTACGACGACGAATGGATTCCGGCTTCACCGACCGAGGACGCCCTCGCCTCGGCGGCGCGCGACTGCGGGCCGGCGGAATGGCAGGCGTACCTCGAATTCGTGCCGCGCGAGATCCGCGAGTTTCTCGGCCGGTTTTCCTTCACCCGAATGGAAGCGCTCCAGGTCGCCGCGCGGTGCGGGACGGTGCTGCCGGCGCTGGCCGACACGCCGGCGCTCACCGCGTTTCTGGCCTCGCACGTGCAGCTTCGCGGGACGATGGAGCCGTGCTGGCGGGAGATCGATGCGGTGCACGAACGCAGCGGTGTGTTCGGGCTGCTCGAATGGCTCGGGCTGCCCGCGTCGCGCCAGACGCTCTCGATCCTCGCCGCCATGGCCGATCCCGACGTGCCGAAGCGGCTGCTGGAGCGGCTCCGGCGGGTGCTGTGGCAGCCTTCGGCGATCTTTGCCCTCCAGCGTCTGCCGACGATCAGCGATCGCGAACTGGCGACGACCTGCCACGCGATGGCGGCGTGAGCCGGGATTCGGATTGGACGGCGCCGGAGCGAGACCGGCCGTCACCTGCCGGCCGAGGCCAGCGGGCGATCCACCAACTCATCGGGTGAGCGACTCTTTGCGCCGGGGCGGGCCACCGCCCGGCGATCGATCCCGGCGCGACCGCCCGGTGGCGTGTAGCGCCACGACGGATCGACCCGCGGTGGGCGCAATGCGGCCGCCGTCGCGATCGCGTCCGCTGCGCCGACGACGGTGACGAAGGTGAGCGCGCCTGCCAGGCGTCGCCGGTCGTTGCGGGGTGAGGAGAACGCCACCCAAAGCAGGCTCAGGTCCATCATGTCCCCTGCCACCCGGGACCAGAGCCAGCCGGCCTCGCCGGGTTGCGCAATCAGGCTGATGCCGCTGGCCACTTCGCGTCCGCCGAGGGCGCGCAGCAGCGTCTCGTGCTCGTCCTGCACACCGATCAAATGGGCCACCTGTCGGGGCGCAAACAGCTCGGCCAAGCCGAGCGCGAGGCTGAAAAAACCAAGTCCGCGGGAAAGCTCATTCGTGTTCATGGGGTCGACGGCGCGAATATCGCCCCGCCGGCTTGGTTGCGAAATCGGGGAAATCCGGCCTGCGGTCATGGCAGGTTTGCCGGCATCGCGGACGACGCGGGCCGCCCGGCCCGGGCGATCGCCGGCCGGAACAGTTCGTTGACCGTTCCGGCCCGAACCTCCATTCAGCGGGAGCCGCCATGACCGACAATCATCCGCTCACCGCCCGGGAACGTCTGCGCGAAATCGCGTATCGGGCCATGCAGGCCCGCGGACTGGAACCGGAGTTCTCGCCCGCGGCGCTCAACGAGGTCCACCGGATCACCGGACCGGCCGCATCCGCTGACCCCACGGTGCCGGACCTGCGTCATCTGCTTTGGTGCTCGATCGACAACGACGATTCGCGCGACCTGGACCAGCTCTCGGTGGCAGAGGCGTCGGCCGACGGCCAGGTCCGGCTCCGGGTGGCGATCGCCGACGTGTCGGCGCTGGTCCATCGCGATTCGGCGATCGATCTGCATGCCCGGCGCAACACGACTTCGGTGTACACCCCGGCGCAGATCTTCCCGATGCTTCCGGAAAGGCTGTCGACGGACCTGACGTCGCTGAATGCGGAGGTCGACCGGCTGGCGATGGTGATCGATTTCGTGGTGGATGCGCAGGGGGCTGTCGGCGACGCGGGCGTGCACCCGGCGCTGGTGCGAAACCGGGCGAAACTGGCCTACAACAGCGTTGGCCAGTGGCTGGCCGGACAGGCGCCGGTTCCGGCCGGCGTGGCGGCGGTGGAAGGACTCGAAGCCAACCTCCGGCTGCAGGTGGCGGCGGCGCAGCGGACGAAGGCGCTGCGGCACACGCACGGCGCCCTGTCGCTCGAGACGGTGAAGGCGCGTCCGGTATTCACCGATGGAATGCTCCGCGATCTCGAGCCCGAAACGCGCGACGCGGCGAAGGAGCTGATCGAGGACCTGATGATTGCGGCGAACGGCGTGACGGCCCGGTTCCTGGCGGCGCACGGGTTCCCCTCGATCCGGCGGGTGGTGCGCACGCCGCGACACTGGGACCGGATCGTGGAACTTGCGGCGGCCGCGGGAACGGTGCTCCCGGCCGAGCCGGACGCCCGGGCGCTCGAGGGTTTTCTCGTCGCGGCGCGGGCGAGGGATCCGCTCACGTTCCCGGACGTTTCGCTCAGCGTGATCAAGCTGATGGGGCCGGGCGAGTATGCGGTCGAATCAGCCGGATCGGTTCCCACCGGACATTTTGGGCTCGCGGTGAAGGATTATTCCCATTCGACGGCGCCGAACCGGCGGTACCCCGATGTGTTGACCCAGCGGCTGCTCAAAGCGGCGCTCGCGCAGCGACCGGCGCCTTACACGGTCGCCGAATTGCAGGCGCTCGCGGAGCACTGCACCGAGCAGGAGGATGCGGCGAAGAAGGTGGAGCGGCAGCTGGTGAAATCCGCCGCCGCCATGCTGCTGGCGCCGCGTCTGGGGCAGGCTTTCGATGCGCTGGTGACCGGCGCCGCCGACAAGGGCACGTGGGTGCGAATCTCCGCCCCGATCGTGGAAGGCAGGCTCGTCGACGGCTTCCAGGGGCGCAGGGTGGGCGAGCGGCTGCGCGTGCAGCTGGTCCGCACGGACGTCGAGCACGGGATGATCGACTTCCGCGCGCTGCGGACCTGACGCGCGCAGCCGGCCGTTGGGGGGGGAGGATCTCGACCGTCGCCGCGCCGGAGCTGCGGAGAGATGGACGCACGCTTCCAGCTTGCTCTGCGGCGCTGCCGAATGGCGGCGAATTTTCGCCGCGATCGGATTTTTGGCGACTCGCGGAGGAACGACGCAACCGGCGATGCGCGCGGCGGATCCGCGGAATTCCGGCCGGCGTTTTCCTGGAAAAGAGGAGCGAGGCGAACTTGGCCCGCGCCATGCTTTAGCTCCGTCGCTTGGCCCGCTCAGCGGGCAGGCGTTTTGGGGTAACATAGAAAAGCAATGGGCGGGCCGCTTTGGGGTAGGCGGCCCGCCCAGTTGCTTTGGGAACAACGGGTGATGATCGATCGCGGCGGAGCGCGCTCCTGCGACCTGGCGCAATGTTGGAGCGTGCCGGAGTGGAGGGACGACCTCCGGAGATCGTCCCTCCACGACCGTCGGTGCATGGAATGGAGGGACCGGCTCCGTCCGGTCCGCGAATGGCCCCGGTTGTCCACCATCTCTCCAGCCCATGCATCGCCGACAATCGCCGTCCGGATCGCGAACGGTCGCCGTTATTCGCGGACGACACGGAACGTCGTGTCGTCCGCGAGCGCCGAGCGAGCTTCGCGGACCGGACAGAGCCGGTCCCTCCATCGCGGGGTCCGATTGTCGCCGGTCGTCGGATCGCGGCGTGAAGCCGCGTAAAGCCGCTACATTCGGACCCGAGCCGATTCCGGCGCGAGCTGCTGGCTCAGGCTAGAGGCTCTCGCCGAAGTCGCGACGGAACTGCGCCACGAGCTTCGTCGGCCAGTCGGAGGTCGGCGCCAGCCGTCCGAGGAAGAAGCGCAGAACCTTGGGCTCGTCGACGAACTTCAGTCCGCCGACGAGGTGGCGGTTCGCATGGAGCCACTTGAGCCGGTCGGCGACGTATTTGACCTGCGACAGGGTGAACACGCGCCGCGGCATCGCCAGGCGCATCAGCTCCACGTCGGCGAGCACATCGTTGCCGTTCTCGTCGCGGACGCTCGAGATGGTGCCGCGCTCCATCCCGCGCACGCCGGAGGCGATGTAAAAGGCGGCGGCCAGCGCGCCGGCGGGGTACTCGGTCTGCGGGACGTGCGGAAGGAAGCCGCGCGCATCGACGTGCGCGCCGAGGCCGCCCGCCGGCGTGACGACCGGGATGCCGCACTTGTCGAGGTCGTTCACCAGATACCGGATGAACTCGGGCGACTGGCTGATGATCGTGTCGTCCAGCGTCTCGCGGAGCCCCACCGCCATCGCTTCGATCTCGCGGACCGACATGCCGCCGTAGGTCAGGAAACCTTCGTACAGCGGGACAAGGTCCTTCATGCGATTGAACAGGTCCACCCGGTTCGTTGCGATCGCGCCCCCGCGGGTCGAACTCACCTTGCGGCTCGAGAAATAGATCACGTCCGCCAGACTGCACAGTTCGAGCAGGATTTCCTTGATGCTGGCGTTCTTGAACTCCGGTTCCCGCTGCTTGATCAGCCAGGCGTTTTCGCCGACGAGGCTGACATCGAGCACGAGCATGATCCCGTGTTGCCGCGTGACGGCGCGCACCTCGCGCATGTTCTGCATCGAGAAAGGCTGGCCGCCGATCAGGTTCGTGGAGGCCTCCATCCGGACGTACGCGATCCGATCCGTCCCGTACTCCGCGATGACCGCGGCGAGTTTCTTCAGGTCGAGGTTCCCCTTGAACGGATGGCTGCTTTTGATCTTGAGCGCCTCTTCGGTGAAGATCTCCAGGACCTTCCCACCGTTGATGTCGATGTGGGCCTTGGTCGTGGTGAAGTGGTAGTTCATGGGCACCACGTCGCCGGGCTTGATGAACGACTTCGAAATGATGTTCTCCGCCGCGCGGCCCTGGTGCACCGGCAGCACGTGCGTGACGCCGAACACGTCGCGGATCGCCTCCTGCATCCGGGTGAAACTGGCGGAGCCGGCGTAGGCGTCGTCCGCGACCATCATCGAGCCGAGCTGCTGATCGCTCATCGCGTTCGTTCCGCTGTCGGTGAGCATGTCGAGGAACAGGTCGGGCGTATGGAGCAGGAACGTGTTGTAGCCGGCGGCATCCATCGCGCGGTGCCGGTCCTCGACCGGCCGCAGGTGCAGCTTCTGCACGATGCGGACCTTGTGCAGCTCCAGCGGGATGTCTTCGCCGCTGTAGAATTTAACTTCGGTGGGGTGGGCGGAGTCGGCGCTCATGGAAAGCTGGACGGACGACCGGCGGGGCTGCCGGAGGATTTCCGAATGCGCCGGCGACCGGCGGCGGGCAACGGATTTCCCGTCCGCGGCGCAAACAGTAGGGCGGGTTGCGCCGGCGTGCAGGGCGCTAATGAGTTGCGGCGCGGGCGGTTTTCGCGGGTTTCGGATGAATATCGCGCGAAACGAGTTGTGGTCGCGGCGCCGGGCACCGCGGTGCCTTACCTGCAGGCGCACTCAAGCTACCGCACCATGGGACCGAGGGCTGTGCGCCGGACGTATTTTTCGACCGCGTCGGCGCCAGGGCGGTTTTCGTCCCGACGTCGAGGTCGCTCTGGCTGTCGACGCGGAGTGATCGGATCCGCAACTATTTCGGCAGCCGCCACATTCCCGCGTATGTCAGCGGAGTGAACGGCAACGTCACCGTCACGCTCGGATCGCAGCGATACGACATCCAGTGCGACCGGCCGTCGTTGTAGCGGTGCCGCCCCGGGCCGCCGGCCGCGAGCCCTTCGCCGGATCGAGGGAACCGGCTAGCGAGATTCTGCCGCGCCGAAGATCGGTGATTTTCCGGTCGGAGCGGAGGAAACCTCGGACAGTGGCGATACACCATCTCGCCGTATGAAAATCATCACCCCCTCGGCGCTTCGTTGCGCAGCATTTATTTCCGCGGTGACCCTGGGCACCGCGTTGTGGGCTCAGAACGGTACCTCGTCCACGACCACGTCGGGCATGGACACCGGCACGCAGGTCAAACTCAAGCACAGCGACCGTGCGTTCCTGGAGAAGGCCGCCAAGTCCGGCCTCAAGGAAGTCAGCGTGTCGGAGAGCGTGATGGACCGGCTCTCGAATCCCGAGCTGAAGTCCTTCGCCCAGACCATGATCACCGATCACTCTCGCGCCAACGACGAGCTGATGGCACTGGCCGCGCGCAAGGGCGTGACGCTCCCGGCGAAGAACATGAAATGGGACGAGAAATGGTCGAAGAAGAACAAGGACCTGGGCGAGGACTACATCGAGACGATGGTCAGCGACCACAAGGATGCGGTGAAGCTGTTCGAGAAGGCGGCGAAAAGCGAAGATCCGGACATCGCCGCATTTGCGCAGAAGACCCTTCCCACCCTGCAGCAGCACCTGACGATGGCGGAGGGTCTGGAGAAGGGGCTCAAATAACCCGCCGTCGCGGATCCCGGCGGGAACCCCAGGCGGGGTCCCGCCTTTTTCCAACACCGCGGGGCGAAACGCTTCGACACGAACGGTCGGTCGCCGCTACACCGGTCGAATGCAGCGACCGGGGAAGAATCTCGAAACCACGCGGGCGTTTTCGACTCTCGGCTGCCCGGAGTTGACACTGACGGAGACGCTGGCGCTCGCGCGCCGCCATCGGATCGACGGCGTCGAATTGCGGTCGTTGGCCGGCACGCTGGAGCTCCCGGGCTATTTTGCCGCGAACCACGGCACGCCGGAGGCGATGGCGCGCGCGCTGCAGGGGGAGCCGGTCCGGATCGTGGCGCTCGACACGTCGCTCCGCCTCGCCGCGGCGTCCGCGGACGAGCGCACCGCCTTCCTCGCGTTCGTGCCGTGGGCGGAGGCACTGGGAGTGCGGTGGCTGCGCGTGTTCGACGGCGGTTCCGCCGAAGATCCTGCCACGATCGGCGCCGCGGCCGAGACGGACGCCTGGTGGCGCGAGCAGCGCGCCGCGGGCGGCTGGCGGACCGACATCATGGTCGAAACGCACGATGCGCTGCTGAACCCCGCCGCGCTGGCCCGCTTTCGGGCCGCCGCGCCCGCCGCCCGCATCCTCTGGGACGTGCACCACACCTGGCGGCGCGGGGGCGGAGACCTCGGCGCGACGTGGTCGGTGATCCACGACGCCGTCGTGCACGTGCACGTGAAGGACAGCGTCGACCAGCCTGGCGGGAGCCCGGCGCACCGGTATGTCCTGCCTGGTGAAGGGAAATTTCCGATACGGGAATTGCTCGATCTGCTTGCGGCGGCGCCCTACGCGGGGTCGGTCTGCCTGGAGTGGGAACGCCTCTGGCATCCCGAATTGCCGCCGCTCGAGGACGCGCTGGCCGCGGCCGAACGTTGCGGCTGGTGGTAGCGGGCGGCGGAGACGGCCCGCGGGCGGAGGCCGCCACCGGATATTTGCCGATGCGAGGAGTGCGGTTGTCCCTTGGCGTGGGAACAACGGCCCCGCGTTTGCGGACCGACGGTGCATGCGCCGATCCGTGCCATCCAATTTTGCGCCGGCGCGATTGCGCCAGCGGCGCGGCCGGCTGTGAAAACGATTGCGTTGCTGCCGGCGGACGACCGGCCGGTCAATTACGAGTACCCCCGCTGCCTCGGGCGCGCCGCGGGCTTGGACGTGCATCTCCCGGCGCGCGAACTCCTCGGGACGCCCTGGCGCGCCGGCCGGATATCCGAGCTGGCCGGCTGGCTCCGGCGGGAAGCCGCGACCGCCGACGCCCTGGTGGTCTCCGTGGACACGCTGGCCTACGGTGGCCTGGTCCCCTCGCGCATCTCGGCCGACTCGGTCGAACTCGTGCTCGCGCGGCTCGCGATCCTGCGCGAGCTGAAGTCAGCCCGGCCGGAGCTGCCTGTGTTCGCGTGCAGCGCGATCCTGCGCGTCAACCGGTTCAACTCCGCCGAGGAGGAAAAGCGCTATTGTGGCATGTTCGGCAGCCGGCTGTTTCGGGTCTCCTGGCTCGAACACCGGGCGATGCTCGGCGAGGCGACGGCGGCCGAGGTGGCGGAACGCGACGCGCTCCGGGCGCAGATCCCGCGGGAGTATTACGAGGACTACCGGCGGGGCCGGGCGCGCAATCATGCGATCAACCGCGCGATGCTCGACTGGGCGTCCGACGGCGTCTTCGACTACCTGCTGCTGGCGCAGGATGACGGGGGGGAATACGGCTGGAACGTCGCCGAGGCGCGGGCGCTCCAGTCGTCGATTCGCGCGCGGGGTCTTGGCCTCCGCGCGACGACGTGTCCGGGCGCGGACGGCGCCAGCTGTCTGCTGCTGGCCCGATACGCCGGCCTGCTCGCGGGTTTCGCTCCTCGCGTCTGGCCTCGTTACTCGGGCGTGGCCGGGCCGGTGGTCGTGACTGCGTACGAGGACCGGTGCGTGCAAGAGCTGCTCAAGGCGCTGCTGACGCCGTTGAACGGGTTCCTCGCGGATTCGCGCGCCGACTCCGACCTGACGGTGTTCATCAATGCGCCCGTTCGCCGGCAGGGTCAGGGCGAAAGCCAGTGGCTGCTCCAGGAGGGCGTGGAGAAATACCGGGTGCTCCTGCCGCCGGAGTTGCAGCCTTGGCTGGATCACTTTGTCGCGGACGAGGATTTCCGCGCGACCCGCCGCGAAATGGAATCGCCGCAGCGCAACCCCGAGGAGTTCGTGCGGGCGTTGGTGGCGGAGCTCCGCGCCGGCCGGCCGGTCGCGCTCGCGGACCTGGCCTTCGCCCACGCGGCCGACCTGCAGCTCGTCAGCCTGCTGCGCCAGCAGCCGGCGGCGGCGCTGCTCGCGGGCTACGGCGGGTGGCAGACGGCGGCCACCGCGCTCGGCACCGCGCTCGCCGAGGCGGTCGTGCGCGTGACCGCCTACCGCGATGCCGCGCCGCGCGAACAGCTCGGCGCACATTTGGAATTTCTGTTTCTGCGCCTCGTCAACGGCGCGATTTATCACGCCGGCGAGCGCATGCGCTGCATGCTCGAGGATCTGCCGCGGCGGGGCCTGAGGCCGACGATGGAGCGGCTGCCGGAGGATCAGGTGCCGGTGATCGAGGCGCGCGTGCAGGAGCAGCTCAGCAAGGCGGCCGCCACGCTGCGGGAGGGGTTCATCAGCTCGGGCCTCGTGCAGGATGTGCGGATGAAGAACGTGCATCTGCCCTGGGGACGCCTGGCCGAAATCGGCTGCGACGTGCAGATCGAGCTGCCCTGAGCGCGAGCGCGGCGTGTGGCGGGCGCGCCTCCGCCGGCATTTCCCCCTCGCCTTGAAAGCCGTGGCCGCGCTAGTGAGCTAGCCACCATGCCCACGCGAAGCGACCGCAGATCGAGCCGGCGGCGGCCTGCCAGCACCGCGCACGGTTCCTCCCTGCGCCCGGCGACGCGGCGGCGGAGCGCCGGACGGATCCTCCGATGACGGCGTTCCGAAGCGTGCTGGTCGCCGCGGCGTTCGCCGCCTCCTGGCTCGCCGCGGGCGCGGCGGAGGTGCGGGTTTTCGCTGCCGCCAGCCTCGCGAACGCGCTTGGTGACATCGTCCCGCTTTTCGCGAAAACTTCGGGCGACCGCGTCCGGCTCAATCTCGGCGGATCCGGCACCCTGGCCCGCCAGATCCGGGAGGGCGCGCCGGCGGATGTCTTCTTTTCCGCGGACGAGCAGCGCATGGACGAGCTCGCCTCGGCCGGGGCGCTGCTGCCGGGTTCGCGGCGAACCGTGCTGTCCAACGCGCTGGTGCTCGTGGTCGCCGCCACGGATGGCGCGCCGGTCACGACGCTCGCGGACCTCGTCAAGCCCGGCGTGCACCGGATCGCCGTTGGCGACCCGGCCATCGTGCCGGCCGGCACGTACACCGAACAGCTGCTGAAGAAGCTGCAGCTGTGGGATCCGCTGCGGGCCAGGTTGGTGCCGCTCGAGAACGTGCGGGCGGTGCTGGCCGCGGTCGAGGCGGGGAACGCCGACGCCGGGTTCGTCTACCAGACCGACGCGCGGATTTCTCCGAAGGTGAGGATCGCGGTTGCGCTCGCGCCGGGTGAAGGGCCGCCGATCACGTACCCGGTGGCCGTGGTGAAGGACTCGAAGGATCCGCTGGCGGCGAAGCGCTTCGTCGCCTGCCTGCTGTCGCCGGAGGCGCAGGCGATCTTCGCGAAATACGGCTTTCTCCCTGTGCGGTGACGCGTGCACGACGTCGTTCAAGTCACCCTCTTCACGCTCGCGGTCGCGGCGCTAAGCACGCTGCTCATCCTGCCGCCGGGCCTTGCGCTCGGCTGGCTGCTGGCGCGGCGGCGCTGGCCGGGGAAAACGATCGTGGAAACGATCGTCGCGCTGCCGCTGGTGATCCCGCCGGTGGCGACGGGCTTGATCTTGTTGAAGCTGTTCGGCCGCCGCGGGGTGCTCGGCCACCTGCTCGAGCGGACCTTCGGCATCGAAATCGTCTTCACCTGGAAAGCGGTCGTCCTGGCGCTCGCCGCGATGTCGTTCCCGCTCCTGGTGCGAACGGCGCGCGTCGCGTTCGAGGAGGTGCCGCTGCGCCTCGAGCAGGTCGCGCGCACGCTGGGCGCCCGGCCGTCGCGCGTCTTCCTGACGGTGACGCTGCCGCTCGCCCGTCGCGGCCTGTTCGCCGGCTGCGTGCTCGCGTTCGCCCGGGCGCTGGGTGAGTTCGGCGCGACCGCCATGGTGGCGGGCTACATCCCGGGCGAGACCGGCACGCTGTCACTGGGCATCTATCACCTCGTCCAGCTCGGGCGCGACGACGCCGCGCTGGTGCTGCTCGCGATCTCAGTGACACTCGCGTTCGGCGCGGTGGGACTGAGCGAATGGTTTCTGCGCCACCGCCGCCCATGAGCGTGATCCTGGAACACCTGCGCCTGCCGCTGGCGCACTTCACCCTCGAGGTCGACGCCGTGCTCGAGGGACGGGTGACCGCGGTGTTCGGCCCGTCGGGCGCGGGCAAGACTTCACTGCTCGAACTCGTCGCGGGGCTGCGACGTCCGGCCGCCGGCGCGGTGCGGGTGGCCGGCAGGACCCTGACCGACGCCGGCGCCGGCGTGTTCGTGCCCGTCGAGCAACGGTCGATCGGATACGTGCCGCAGGACGGCGCGCTGTTCCCGCATCTTTCAGTGAGAAGGAATCTGCTCTACGGATTCGCGGCCGGCCGGTCGCGCGCGGAGGGGTTGAGCTTCGATCACGTGACGGAGGTGCTGGAGATCCGTCCGCTCGTCGAGCGTTCGACGCCGACCCTGTCGGCCGGGGAGAAACAGCGGGTGGCGCTCGGACGCGCCCTGCTCGCCTCGCCCGGCCTGCTGCTCCTCGACGAGCCGCTGTCGGGGCTCGATTCGCCGCTGAAGCAGCGACTGATGCCGTACCTTCAGCGCGTGCGGGATGAATTCGGCGTCCCGATGATCTGCATCACCCATTCGCCCGGCGAGGTCGTCGCGCTGTGCGACGACGTCCTGGTGCTGAACAGCGGCCGGGTGGTCGACCGTGGTCCGCCGCGCGACCTGTTCGCCACTTCGCCGGTGCCGCGCTACCGCTTGCGCGAGTCCAGCCGGCCCGACGCGCCGGCGTGAGCGAGGCAACGCCCATCGGCCCGCCATCGGGCGGATGGCGAATCCTCCGGCCGAGGGTGCATGCGCCCGACGTACCGGCCGACATCATCGGTTCTCCGTGACGGGCACCTAGGATTTCTCCGGATTTTGCGGGCTCTGTCCGCGATTATGCGTTGGGCTGCCGGAGCCTGCCGCGGTACGGTGGGCTCCGAGGTCACCCCCATGCGCGCATCAATCCTTCCCCGTCCGGGCCGGTGGTTTCCCGCCCTGTTGTGCGCCCTGCTCGTCCCGTGCGCCGCACTGCGCCCGGCCGAGCCGCCGCGAAGCTGCGCCGGACAGCCGGCGGTTGGCTTGCCGGAGTGGATGCGCAGTGCGGTCGTGTACGAGATCAACGTCCGCCAGTACTCCGCGTCGGGCAAGTTCACGGCGGTCACCGACGACTTGCCGCGGCTCCGCGCGCTCGGCGTCGACGTGCTCTGGCTGATGCCGATCAACCCGATCGGCGAGCAGAACCGCAAGGGTCCGCTCGGCAGCTACTACGCGGTTCGCGACTACCGGGCGGTGAATCCAGAGTTCGGATCGGAGCAGGATTTCAAACAGCTCGTCGACCGGGCGCATGCGCTCGGATTCCATCTGATCCTCGACTGGGTCGGCAACCACACGGCCTGGGACAACCCGCTCGCGACCCAGCACCCCGAATACTACGTGCACGACGCGAAGGGAGCGTTCACCCCGCCGACCGGGTTCGACTGGACCGACGTGATCCAGCTCGATCTCGCGAATCCGGCCGTGCTCGACTACGAATCCGGCGCGATGGCGCACTGGGTGAAGGATTTTGGCGTCGACGGGTTCCGGTGCGATTTCGCGACGGGAGTTCCGACCCCGTTCTGGGAGGCCCTGATCGGCCGGTTGCGACAGCTCCGGCCCGACCTGTTCTTTCTCGCCGAATCCGAACTTCCCCAGCAGCAGCTGCACGCGTTCAACGCCTCGTACGGTTTCGACATGATGCGGTCGATCAACGCGATCGCGCAGGGGCGCGCCGCCGTCTCGGAGGTCGACGACACGCTGGCGCGAACGAAAGTCCTGTTCCCCACGGGCGCCGCGCTGCTGTATTACACCAGCAACCACGACGAGAACAGCTGGGCGGGCACGGTGTTCGAACGCCTCGGCGGCGGCGTCGAACCGTTCGCCGTCCTGACGTTCATGCTCGACGGCATTCCGCTGATCTACGACGGCCAGGAGGTCGGGCTGAACCGCCGGCTCGAGTTCTTCGAACGGGATCCGATCGTCTGGCCCGCGCATCAGCCGCTCACCGCGTTCTATCGCACCCTGACGCAGCTGCGCCACGCGAGTCCGGCGTTGCGGACCGGCGTGCCGCTGCGCCGGATCGCCACGACGAAGAACGAATCGATCTACGCGCTCCTGCGCGAGGCCGGCGGACAGCGGGTCCTGGCCGTGCTGAACCTCACGGCGCGTGACGTCGACGCGGAGGCGTTCGATCCGGCGCTGGCGGGTCGCTGGCGCGATGCCTTCACCGGCGAGACCGTCACGCTGTCCGCGCTGATGCCCGTGACGCTGCACTCCTGGCACTATCGCGTGCTCAGGTCGGTCCCGTAGACGGCCGTTTGCCCCGACGGTCGTCGCGGCGCTCGGTGCCGGAACGGAACGTCTCCCCAATGGGCCTTGTCGGGAAATGTCCTACGTATCCTGGCACCGGATTGTCGAAAAATCCTGAAAGGGTAGGATAAAACTTATCCCGGGTGGTGCCCGGGCGGGTTCTGTGTAGGTTTTCGGATCGAGACCGGTGGCCGCGCCGCCGGTTTTGCCAACCCCACCGCCAACCCCGCCGCGCGAATGCGCGACCGTCCCCGGCTCCGCCGCTTTCATGAAAGCCATTTTCGACGCCAAGTGTCTGAGTCATCAGGACCGCGCGGAGATGCGCCGGGTCCTGGATCTGTGGATCAAGCAGGCCGAGCGTGGCCAGCTGCGCCTGCGCATCCCGCGAGAGATGAAGCCCGTTCAAAACCTCGGCGGGATGCATTATCACTACCGGCCGGAGCTGTTCCTGCAGATTCACGGCCGGACCGAATTCCGCTGTCCGCGGGAGCGCTTCGAGCTCGGACCCGGTGAGATCTGCATCATGCCGGCCGGCGTGCCGCACGCGGAATCCATCTACCCGGACGTCGACCGGCCGTTTCGGAATCTCGTCGCGGGGTTCTACAACAACACGATCAGCGTTCACTTCGCCCACGAGGCCTCGCCCGGGCACCCGGACATCGAGGTGATCGAGTTTTTCGATGCCCCGAATCTCGACGTTTTCCTGACGCTGACGAACAGCCTGGTGCACGCCCACGCCATGCAGGCGCCGGCACGCGACGCCGTGACCAAGGGGCTGCTCCTCGCGCTGCTCGGGCTCCTGCGCAACATCGTCGAGACCGGCACGGGCAACCTGAACGGCGATGTCGGGAAGGTTTTCCAGGCGAAGTGCATCGTGCGCGAGCAGTTTTCGAATGCGGAACTGCGGGTCCAGGACATCGCGGCGATGCTGGCGTGCTCGGCCGACTACCTGTCCCATGTCTTCCACGTCGACACGAAGGAGCGGCTGACGCACTACATCCAGCGGATCCGGATCGAGGGCGCGATCCTCGCGCTCGAGACGACGGCGCTGAACATCTCGGAGATCGCGTATGCGAGCGGTTTCGCCGACCCGGCCTATTTCGCCCGGGTGTTCAAGCAGCACAAGGGCGTCTCCCCGCAGGAATTCCGCGACCGGCTCGACGAGCGCCGCAGCCAGCGCGAGTCGGCCCCGAAGACCGTCTACGCCGACCGGGTCGATTTCAGCCACGGCGAACCGCACCCCAAGCAGCCGGGCCAGCCCACGCTCGCCGCGTCGTGAGGGCGGCGGCCGGCGGGGGACTCCGGGCGGCGGCGGCTCCGGCCGCCGCGGGCGGCTCGCGCGAGCCGGCAGTGGCGGCGAACCTTCGCCGTCGGGTGCGCGCGGCAGCGGCGGGAGGGCGCGGGGCGCCCCGGCCGAGAGGTATCCGAAATGTGGTGATGCGATCGTTGGCCGACCCGGTGCCAGCGCGAGTCGCAGCGCGCGACCCGGACAAAACCGTGGGCGGGAGGACGAAACCTGGGAGCAACGCGGAAGCCGGCGCCGCGCGGGCGTCCGCGGACGCGGTGGTGCGTCGCGTATCCAGGTTTTTTCCTACCGTTCTCGGTTTTCTGGCGGAATCACACGTGGCGCGGACCCGCGGAGCGATGCAGGTTGACGACATCGCCGGGGCGGGTGTCCGCCCCGTACCCCTGAAGCAGAACACCCAACACCGCGGCGGTCGTTTTCCGGCCGTCCGTCCCACCGAGAACTGAACCAGCGCCCCCATGGCCTCCACCTCATGCTCCCATTCCGCCCGCGCCGAGTTTTGGCGCCGGGCCGGCATCGCCGTCATCGCGGCTGCCCTGTCCCTGACCGCGGCGGCCCAGAACGCCGACACGACGCAACCCGTTCCCGCCGACACCAATCCCCCCGGTCCAGACCAGACCAAGGCATCCAGCAAGACTGAAAAGGTGGTCGTGCTGGACAAGTACAATGTCACGAGCGGCTTCGCCAGCAGTCTCGCGGCCGCGGCGGAGGCGAAGCGGGAGATGCCGGTCATCACGGAGGTGCTCGCGGCCGAAGACATCGGCAAGCTGCCGGACATCAGCATCGCCGACTCGCTGACGCGGCTGACCGGCCTGACGACGCAGCGCACGAATGGCCGCAGCCAGGCGATCAACATCCGCGGGTTCACCCCGGATTACAGCACGGCCCTGCTCAACGGGCTGCAGCAGGTCACGACGAACGACAATCGCGGCGTGGAATTCGACCAGTATCCCGCCGAACTCCTGAGCGGGGTCGTGGTGTACAAGACCGCGAGCGCGGATCTGGTCGGCCAGGGCCTGGCCGGCACGATCGACCTCGAGACGGTCAAGCCGCTGGCGATGGCGACCCGCGGCATCGCGTTCGGCGCCTATTACGACTGGACCCAGCTGCCGCAGCTCACTCCCGGCCTGAGAAAGGACGGCGAGCACGCGCATCTGGCCTACATCGACCAGTTCGCCGGCGGCAAGGTGGGCGTCTCGCTGGGATTCGCCCACACCAGCACGCCCTACGAGGGCCAGCAGTTCCAGGCCTGGGGCTATCCGACCGATTCGAACGGCGCCTTCATCATGGGCGGCACCAAGTCGTACGTCCGCTCCAGCGTGCTCGATCGCAATGCGTTCATGGGCACGCTCGAGTTCAAGCCGAACGAGAACCTCCACAGCACGGTCGACTTCTACTACACGAAATTCAAGGAGAACGACCTGCTGCGGGGCATGGAGATTCCGATGGCGTTCTGGGGCAACGCGCAGTTGCAGCCGGGATACACCGTGACCAACGGGCTGGTGACGAACGCCACGCTGACCGGCGTGGAACCGGTGATCCGCAACGACACCTTCGTGCGCACCGACAATCTGGCGTCCCTCGACTGGAATCTCCAGGTCGCGCAGGCCACCGCCTGGCCGACGAGCCTGCTGGCGGGCTATTCGCGGGTGGATCGCAAGGACGAGAATCTCGAGACCTACACCGGCCTGAGCTGGCGCCAGACGCCCTTCGGCCCGACGGACACGATGACGCTGGTCGAGCGGCCCGGCGGGATCCCGACGATCACCACGACCATCGACTACTCGACCCCGAGCCTCTTCAAGATCACGGATCCGCAGGGCTGGGGCCCAACCTACGTCCCCGGCGGCGGCATGGTGGGCTACCTGAAATACTTCCAGTCCAAGGACGATCTCGGTGAACTGAAGATCGCCACCAAGCATGACCTCGGCGGGTTCTTCCCGGACGTGGAGTTCGGCCTCGCCTACACCGACCGGTACAAGCGCGCGGGCCAGGATCCGACCGGCTATCTCTATCCGACCGGCGGGCAGTCCACCGCGCCGGTGCCGCCCATCATCGGCACGACGGATCTGAGCTTCCTCGGGATCAAGAAGATCTACGCCTACGATCCGAACGGCGCGTACAACAGCGGGACCTATGGATTCTATCCGAACACCAACTACGGCAGCTTCGTCGGCGACAACTTCAAGATCTGGGAAAAGATCACGACTTTCTTCGCCAAGCTCGACATGAAGGGGAAGATCGGGCCCGTGCCGTTCAACGGCAACGTCGGGTTCCAGGCCATCCACACCGACCAGTCCTCCTCCGGACTTTCCGGCAATGCCAGCACGATCGTGCCCGTCTCCGCGGGCGCGAACTACAACAGCTTCGATCCGGATCTGAACCTCAATTTCACGCCGTGGGAGCGCACGGTCTTCCGTGTCAGCGTCGCCCGCCAGGAGGCGCGGCCCCGGATGTACGACATGCGGGCGTCGCGAAACTTCTCCTACGACGCCACGCTCGCCACGTCGACGGACGTCAACCACAGCCCATGGGGCGGCGGTTCGGGCAATCCGACGCTCAAGCCGTGGAAAGCCGACTCGGTCGACATTTCGCTCGAGCACTATTTCAAGGGCAACAACGGCTACGTCTCGATCGCCGGGTTCGAGAAGAAGCTGCTCACCTACATCTACAATCAAAACACGCTGACCAATTTCGCGGGCTATCCCTATGGCGGCGGCTCGACTCCGTCCCTCAGCCAAGGCATCACCTCGACGCCGATCAACGGGTCGGGCGGCAACGTCCGCGGCGTGGAAGCCACCGTGTCGCTCACCAGCGAGCTGCTGTCCAACAACTTCGTCCGCGGCTTCGGCGTGATCGCCGGCGGGGCCTACACCGAGAGCAACATCCAGCCGTGGGGACCGGGCAACGGCAATGCGCCGATTGCCGGTCTCTCGCGCAAGGTGGGCAACATCACCGTCTACTTCGAGCGTGGCGGGTTCTCGGCCCGGGTCAGCGAACGGTACCGGTCGCAGACGCGCGAGTACATCACGACGTTCGGTCCGCCGAGCCCAGCCGGTTACGCGACGCCAGGCAACGGCTTCTCGGAAGCGCAGCCGGAGAGGGTCGTCGATGCGCAGGTCAGTTACTATTTCCGGACCGGAGCGCTGAAGGGGCTGACCCTGTTCCTGCAGGGCTACAATCTGACGAACGAGCCGCTCATCACCTACAACAACGGCGATCCCCGCCAGGTGATGAACTACCAGAAGTACGGGGCCTCGTACTCGGCCGGCGCCACCTACAAGTTCTAGGCCCCGCGGATCTTCCCGGGTGAAATGGCCGGGCGACAGCCGGGCCACCGCCGCCGCGGAGCGTGCGGCCGGCTGTGGTCACCTTATTCTGTTTTCCGTGCAACGTTGATCCATGGACAAACCACCTCCCACGTGGCTCACCACCCGCGCCGCCGGCGTGCTGGCTCATGTCTCGTGCCTGCCCGGGGACTACGGCATCGGGAATCTCGGACCCGGCGCCCGCGGATTCGTCGAGTTCCTGAGCGCCGCGGGCGTGCGCTACTGGCAGATCTGCCCGATCGGTCCGACGGGCTACGGCGATTCGCCGTACCAGCTTTTCTCCAGCGCGGCCGGGAATCCGTACTTCATCGATCTCGGCGAACTGGTGGCCGCCGGATTGCTCGAGCCCGCCGAGCTGGCAGGACTGCGCGGCCTGCCGGTCGGCCGGGTCGATTACGGGCGGCTGTACCAGCTGTTCTGGCCGGTGCTCGCGACCGCGGCGGACCGGTTCGAGCAGGCCGGCAAAGGCGCGATCCCCGGGCTCGGTCCGATCGACGAGTTTCGGCGGCAGCATGCCGGCTGGCTCGAGCCGTTCACCGACTTCATGGCGCTCAAGACCCACTTCGGGGGCGATCCGTGGATCGCGTGGTTCGCGGAATTCCGCGAATGGACGCCGAAATTGCACGCCGACCTGCCGGACACCGTCCGCCGCGAGGCGCGCCGCCACGTGTTTTACCAGTACGTCTTCTTCGGCCAGTGGGACAGCCTGCGGCGGTTCGCCGCCGCGCACGGCGTCGGGATCATCGGTGACGTCCCGATCTTCGTCGCGCTGGACAGCGCCGACACCTGGCAGAATCGTCCCGTGTTCCGGCTGAACGAAGGTGGCGAGCCGCTGGCGATCGCCGGGGTGCCGCCGGACTACTATTCCGCGTACGGGCAGCTGTGGGGCAACCCGCTCTACGATTGGGATCATCTTGCCCGCACCGGCTACGGCTGGTGGATCGAGCGGCTGCGGGCGGCGTTCGAGCTCTACGACATCATCCGGCTCGACCATTTCCGCGGCTTCGACACGTATTGGGAAATCCCCTTCGGCGCGGCGGATGCCCGTTCCGGGCAATGGCGGCCGGGCCCGGGCCGCGCGTTCTTCGAACGGGTGCGGGCCGCGCTGCCGCAGGCGCGGATCATCGCGGAGGACCTCGGCTACATCGGGCCCGACGTCGTGGCGCTGCGGCAGGCCGCCGGCCTGCCGGGGATGAAGGTGCTGCAGTTCGCGTACGGACACGACGCGAACAACGTCAACCTCCCGCACCATTTTCCCCCGGACAGCGTGGCCTACACCGGCACCCACGACAACAACACCACGCGCGGCTGGCTGGAAACGCTGTCCGCCGCCGATCGCGAGCGGGTGGAGGATTACTTCCAGCTGTGCGGGTCGCGCTCGGCGTGGCCGATGATCCGGGCGGCGCTTGCCACCGTGTCGCGGCTCGCGGTCGTTCCGATGCAGGATCTTCTCGACCTGCCGGCCGAGGCGGTCCTGAACCGGCCCGGCACCACGCTGGACAACTGGCGCTGGAGGTTTACCGCCGAGCAGTTGGCGCGACTCGCGAAGGTGCGGCGGGGGGAGCTTCGGCACTGGATCGAACTCTACGACCGGGCCGGCGACCGCGAATTCCGCGATTACAGTGAACCGCCGGCCAACCGGAAAGGCGGAGCCCGCAGCGGTTGAGGGTTGAGCGCCGGACGTCGAACCTGCAAAGCACTCCGGCAGCGATGGCGGGATCGCAGCTGTGCTTCTCGCCCTCGCGAAATCGAGTTCCAGCGATCCAGTTCATCCGCCCTTCAGGCTTTCTCCCATGCGCCCGCTCTCCCTTGCCGAGGTGATCAAGATGAACTTCGGCTTCCTCGGCATCCAGTTTGGCTGGGGACTGCAGATGGCGAACATGAGCGCCATCTACCAGTACCTCGGCGCGCGGGAGAGCGACATTCCGCTGCTGTGGCTGGCGGCGCCGGTCACCGGTCTGATCGTGCAGCCGATCGTCGGGTACTACAGCGACCGCACCTGGACGCGCCTCGGCCGGCGCCGGCCGTACTTCCTCGGGGGCGCGATCCTGGCGAGCCTGGCGCTGGTCGCGATGCCGAACGCCTCGACGCTCTGGATGGCGGCGGGACTGCTGTGGGTGCTCGACGCATCCGTGAACATCAGCATGGAGCCGTTCCGCGCGTTCGTGGGCGACCTGCTGCCGCCGGATCAGCGCAAGGTCGGGTTCGCCATGCAGAGCCTGCTCATCGGGCTCGGTGCGATCCTTTCGTCGGCGCTGCCCTGGCTGCTCACGAACGTGGTTCACCTCGCGACTCCCGCCGGCTCGCGAATCCCGCTCGTGGTTCATGTTTCCTTCTATGTCGGCGGTGCGATCTTCCTCAGCGCGGTGCTGCTGACGATTCTGACCACGCCCGAACATCCGCCGGCGGACGTGGCCGCGTTCGAGGCGGAAAAAGCGGCGAGCGCCGGCGTGGGGCGCGCGTTTGCCGCGATCCTTGGCGGGCTCCGCACGATGCCGGCGATGATGCGGCGGCTGGCGGTCGTGCAGTTCTTCACGTGGCTCGGGCTCTTCTGCCTCTGGATCTATTTCGCGCCGGCGGTGGCCCGCGGCTTGTTCGGCGGCGAGCCCGGCACGCCAACCTATCAGCGCGGCGTCGAATGGGGTGGCGTGTGTTTCGCGACGTACAACGGCGTGGCGTTTGCGTTTGCGTTCCTGCTGATCCCGCTGGCCCGCCGATACTCGGCGCGCTCGATCCACCGCGCCTGCCTGACGATCGCCGCGCTCGGGCTGCTGGCGGTCGGCGTGTGGAAGGATCCGGCGTGGCTGCTGCTCTCGATGGTCGGAGTGGGAATCGGATGGGCGAGCATCCTGTCGATGCCTTATGCGCTGCTGGCCAACGCGATCCCGCCGGCCCGCATGGGCTTCTACATGGGTGTGTTCAACTTCTTCATCGTTCTCCCGCAGATTGCCGCCTCCGCCCTGCTCGGTCCGCTGGTGGGACGCATTTTCCACGGGCAGGCGCTGTATGCGGTCATGCTCGGCGGCGTATCGTTGCTGATCGCCGCCGTCTCCCTGAGCTGGGTGCGGCCCGATCCGGCGGTCGAACGGGCGTTGCAGCCGGCGGCATAGGGACGTTCGGGCGACGGCAACGGGCGGGGGGGCCGCGGTTCCGCCGAGTTGACGACGTGGCGAATCCGCGCGTTCTAACATGCGAGCGCCGGCAGCTTGGCAATCGCCGCCACAGCCGCCAGCGTCCGCGCCGAGTCGACGCAATCCGGCACCGCGCCCGGCCCGCCGGCCAGATCTTTTCGCAATGAGTCATCGCCAACCGCTGGTTTCGCATCTCTTCACCGCCGACCCCTCCGCCCACGTTTTCGAGGGCAGGGTTTACATCTACCCGTCGCACGATCTGGACGCGGACGCGAAGGAGAACGATCTCGGGGACCAGTACGCGATGACCGATTATCACGTCCTGGCGCAGGACCATCCGGAAGCGCCGGCGACCGATTGCGGCGAAGCGCTGCATCTGCGCAACGTGCCGTGGGCTTCGAAACAGATGTGGGCGCCCGACGCGGCGTACCGCAACGGCAAGTACCACCTCTATTTTCCGGCGCGCGACCAGGACGGGATCTTCCGAATCGGCGTGGCCACGTCCGCGCGGCCGCAGGGGCCGTTCCAGCCGGAACCGCAGCCGATCCCCGGCAGTTTCAGCATCGACCCGTGCGTGTTCCGCGACGACGACGGGACATTCTACATGTACTTCGGCGGGATCTGGGGCGGCCAACTCCAGTGCTGGGCGACCGGCACGTTTGTCCGTGACGCGGGCACCCCGCCGCCGGAGCAACCCGCGCTCTGCCCGAAAGTGGCGCGGCTGGCCGACGACATGCTGAGCTTCGCGACCAAGCCGCAGGACGCGGTGATCGTCGACGATCATGGCGCCAGGCTGGCATCCGGCGATACGACCCGCCGCTACTTCGAGGGGCCCTGGATGCACAAATACCAGGGAACGTACTATCTCTCGTATTCGACCGGCGACACGCACCTGCTCGTCTATGCGACTGCCACCAGGCCGATGGGTCCGTTCACGTTTCGCGGCGCGTTCCTGACGCCGGTCCTCGGCTGGACCACGCACCATTCGATCGTCGAACACGGCGGTCGCTGGTGGCTGTACTATCACGACGCTTCGCTCTCGGGCGGCGTCTCGTACAAGCGCAGCGTCAAGGTGCAGGAGTTGTTTTACGAGCGGGACGGTTCGATCCGCCCGATGACTCCGTAGTTGGCGCCGGTCAGTTCGCGCAGGGCGGTGAAACCGGGAAGGCCGGTCGCCTGCCGGAACTCTGCCGTCGTGCGCGGCCGCCGGCAGGCTTGGCGCAAACGGTTTCACCTGATGCGCGATCGTGGTGTGGTTGCCGCTCAGACACCAGCAACCGGATGAGGACGTCGCGGGCGGCGAAAATGCGGCAGCCGAAAACGGGCATGGCTTTGGCGCCGGATCTTCCTACGGTCGCCGCGCATATGCCGCCAATGAATCCTGCCCGCATCGTCCGGATCGGACGCACGCTCGCCATGCTCCTGCTGCTCGCCGGGCTGTCCGGGCCGGCCCGCGCCGCATTCGGCGACCGCATTGCGATCCAGGACGGACACCTTGTCGCCGGCGGCCAGCGAATCTGGATCAACGGCGCCAACACGCCGTGGCACAACTGGAACGATTTCGGCGGATCCTTCGACGCGGCCTGGTGGGACGCGCACTTCCAGTCGCTGCACGAGCACGGCATCAACGCGACGCGGGTCTGGATCACGTGCGACGGCAGCGTCGGGATTCTGATCGACGAACGCGGCCGGGTCTCGGGCGCAACGCCGCGTCATTGGGCCGATCTCGACCAGCTCTTCGCGATCGCCCAGAAGCACCGCGTCTATCTCCTGGCGACGCTGCTCTCGTTCGACCATTTCAAGGGCAATCATCGGCGCCACGCCGCCTGGCGGAAGTGGATCGCGGACGACGCGAACATCGACTCGTACGTCGCGAACTATCTCCGTCCCTTCCTGCGGCGCTATGGCAAATCGCCCTGGCTCTGGTCGATCGACCTGATCAACGAGCCCGACTGGGTGCATGAAAATGCCGACAACGGCCGCGTGCCGTGGGAGCGGCTGCAGAGCTATTTCGCGCGGGCGGCACAGGAGATCCACCGCGACAGCCCCGTGCTCGTCACCGTCGGCCTGGGCATGCTGAAGTACGGCAGCGACACCGGCAAGGGCTGTGTCGGCAACGAGGTTTCCGACCGGGCGCTCCAGGCGGCGGTGAACGATCCGTCGGCCCGGCTGGATTTCTACTCGGTGCACTACTACGACTGGTGCGGCCGTTTGTGGGGCAACGCCCTCTACACGACTCCGGCCGCGTGGCACGTGCCGGCGGACAAGCCGAGCGTGATCACGGAAATGCCCGCGGCGGGAACGAAGGGCCACACGACGACGGAAGACTACACCGCCGCCTGGACCAACGGCTGGGAAGGCGCCATGGGCTGGACCTCGGACGGGGTGGATGCGATGGGCAGCATGGCCGAACTCGGGCCGGCGACCGCCGCGTTTCGCGACGCCCACCCGGACCTCGTTTTCCCGCCCGCCGCCGCGACCGCGAAATCCCCGGCCGCAGCGCGCTGACCGGCGACCGCCTCCGCTCAGGCCGCCGCCGGCCGTGCGCGCCCCGCGCGGTAGCCGTAAAGCCCGTAGAAGGTGATGAAGGCGAACGCGATCATCGGGACGACGAACGACTGCTGAATCCCGAAACGATCCGCCACCGCGCCCTGGAGCGGCGGCAGGATGGCGCCGCCGAGGATCGCCATGACGAGGAGCGACGAAGCCTGGCTCTTCAGCGGCCCGAGCCCCTCGATCGCGAGCGAGAAGATGTTCGACCACATGACCGAGCAGAACATGCCGACCGCCAGGACCGCCCACTGCGCCGTTGTGCCCGCCGTCAGGATACCGACGGCCAGCAGCGCGATGATCACGGCGCTGAACAGCGCGAGCATGCGCTGCGGGCTGGCGGCGCCGAGAAAGAACATCACCGCCAGCAGGACCAGGAACACGCCGTAGTGGTGCGCGTTCGCGGGGGCGGAAGTCAGCAGCACGACGACGAACGCCACCGCGGGGACGAGCAGGACGAGGCCGCGCTTGAGCCAGCCGCGCAGGTCGCTGAGGGCGAACGCCCCCATGAACCGGCCGATCATCAGCCCGCCCCAGTAGAACGCGAGGAACCCGCTGGCCGCCTCCTTCGGGATCGAACCGAGTTTCGGCGACCCGAGGAAATTGACGATCGTGCTGCCGACGGTCACCTCACCGCCCACGTACATGAAGATCGCCAGCATGCCGAGGACGGTGTGCGGGTGCTTCAGGGCGCCCAGCCCGCGACCCGGATGCTCCGCGTTCGCGAAGTCCGGCAGCCGGGCGAACTTGAACAGCAGCGCCAGGAGCGCGAAGACGATCGCGAAGCAGAGGTACGGGATCTTCACCGCGTCCGCGCCATGCACGTTCGGCCGGGCAAAGAAGGTGAAGATGAGCCAGCCGCCGATGATCGGCCCGATCGTCGTCCCGAACGAGTTGAACGCCTGCGAGAGATTGAGCCGGCTCGAGGCGGTCCGCTCCGGCCCGAGAATCGTCACGTAGGGGTTGGCGGCGATCTGCAGCATCGCGAAGCCGAGTCCGGCCACGAACAGGTCGAAGAGGAAAAACGGATACGAGACCAGCGCGGCGGCGGGATAAAACAGCGCGGTCCCGAGCGCCGCCACGAGCAGCCCGATGATGACGCCGTTCTTGTAGCCGATGCGGTTGATGGGATCGCCCCAGACCATCGAGATCACGTAATAGACGAGGGCGCCGACGGCATACGCGCCGAAGAACGCGAACTGCACCAGCATGGCCTCGAAGTAGTTCAGCGTGAACGCCTGCTTGAACTGCGGGATGAGGATGTCGTTCCAGACCGTCATGAACCCCCACATGAAGAACAGGGCGGTCATGAGCGCGAAGGGGCCGCGGAAGCCGCGGGACGTCTCCGGTGCGCCGGCGGATTGTGCGATGGAGGCCGAAGGGGATGAGGTCATGGTTCGAACGCGATCAGGGACGGTGGTCGGCGCGTGGGGACTGGACGAAAAGCGAAGGACGATCGGGAACGGCTGTCGATGGTCATTCCGCCGCGCCCGCCTTCGCCGCAGGAAAGTGTCGCGTGAGGCCGGGCGGCTCTTTCCATTGATCGGTCGACGGCGCGCGATGTCCTGCAAACCCCAAATGACGAGAACTCTCCCGGCAGATCGGGTGACGCGCATTCCCGCATGAACCGCACCCGAACGCAGCTGGCGTGGACGGTCGGCCGGCACGCCTCGGCCACCGCGGCCCCTGATGCGTGGGTGCCCGCCACCGTGCCCGGAGCCGTGCAACTCGACTGGGCGCGGGCTCACGGGCTGCCCGACTACACGATCGGGGACGCCGTCCGGCACGAGTGGGCCGGCCTCGACGAGTCGTGGTGGACGTATCGGGCAACCATCGAGAGCGTTCCTTCCACGCCGCCGGGCGGCCGGGTTTTTCTCGTGCTCGAAGGTGTCGATTACGCGGCTGACGTGGCGATCGATGATGCGGCCGTGGGTGCGATCGAGGGTTTGCAGACCGCGCTCGAACTCGACGTGACCGACCGGCTCCGGCCCGGAACGACCATCGAGGTGCGCGTGCATCCCGCGCCGAAGTCGCGCCCAGCGCCGGCCGACCGGACGCAGGCGGACCGGTCGTGCAAGCCGGCGGTCGCATATTCCTGGGATTTTCATCCGCGGCTGGTTCCGCTGGGTTTGTGGCGCCCGGCTTATCTGGAGAGCCGGCCGGCGACGCATTTCGCCGCCCGGCCCGCCGTCGACTATCGGCTGGGCGACGATGCGGCGAAGGTCGAGGGCCGGGTGACTGCGATCTTGAACCGATGCGGGGCTCCGGGCGCGGTGCTGCGCTGGACGCTGCTCGGCCCGGACGGCGGGAGCGTGTGTTCTGCCGAATGCTCCGCCGCGGGGCGGGAGCGCATCGAGGTCCCGTTCGAGCTCGTGCAGCCGGCGCTGTGGTGGCCGCATGACCAGGGGACGCCGGCGCTTCACACGAGCGAACTCGAGTTGCTCGAGGCCGATGGAACCGTTGCCGACCGGCAGTCAGCGCGCGTCGGTTTTCGCCGCATCCGGCTGATCATGGCCCCGGAGCAGTGGCGGCAGCCGTCGGCATTTCCGAAATCGCGCAGCGATCCGCCGATCACGCTCGAGGTGAATGGTCGCGCGCTGTTCGTCAAAGGCTCGAACTGGGTGTGTCCGGACATCTTCCCGGGCACGGTGACGCGCGAGCGCCACGCCGAACAGTTGGCGCTGGTCCGGTCGGCCAACTTGAGCCTGCTGCGCGCCTGGGGCGGTGCGACCGCGCCCTCGGATGATTTTTTCGAACTCTGCGACGAGCTGGGAATCATGGTCTGGCAGGAGTTTCCACTCTCCTGCAACCGGTACCCCGACGATCCGGATTATCTGGCGGTGCTCGATCGCGAATCGCGCAGCCTGACCGCCCGGTTGCGCGGCCATGCCGCCCTGGTGCTGTGGTGCGGGGGAAACGAGCTGTTCAACGCCTGGTCCGGCATGACCGACCAGTCGCTGCCGCTCCGGCTGCTGAACCGCAACTGCTATGAGCTCGACCCGGGCCGGCCGTTTCTCGCCACCGCGCCGCTGGGCGGCATGGGACACGGCCATTACGTGTTTCGGGACCCCCTGACCGGCGACGAGGTCTGGGCGCTCTTCCAGCAGGCGCGGTGCACCGCCTACACCGAGTTCGGCTGTCCCGCGCCGGCCGCGGCGGAAACGCTGCGGCGCATCATCCCGGCCGCCGAGCTCTGGCCGCCGCGGCCCGGCACCGCCTGGGAAACGCATCACGCCTTCGGGGCCTGGCTGCCGACCAGCCATTTGTATCCCGATCAGATCGAGTACTATTTCGGCCCGGCCGCCTCGCTGGAGGAACTGGTCGAACGCGGACAGCTGTTGCAGGGCGTGGGCCTGCAGGGCTTGTTCGAGGAGGCACGCCGCCAGAAACCGGCGGCGAGCATGGCGCTCAGCTGGTGCTTCAACGAGCCCTGGCCCACCGCCGCGAGCAATGCGGTCGTGGGCTGGCCCTGCCGCCCGCGGCCGGCGCTCGACTTCGTCCGGGCGGCGTGCCGGCCGACGCTGGCCAGCGCGCGCCTGCCGAAATTTTCCTGGCGGCCGGGAGAGCTCTTTTCCACCGAGCTGTGGCTGCTGCATGATGCCCCGGCCGCCGCCGCTGCGGTTGCGGTCCATGCCTGGCTGGAGCTGGACGGACGCCGGCTCTCACTCGGATCGTGGGCGGCCGGACCGCTCGCGCCGAATGGGAATGCGCGCGGCCCCCGCCTGGAGATCGTGCTGCCGGATTTCGCGGGGCCGCGGTTCGCCCTCGAGCTGCAGTGCGCCGCCCGTCCGGAGTGGAATTCCCGATACGTGCTCGCGAAAACGCGGCCGGATCGGCGGGAGGGACTGGCAGGCGCGCCCGCCATGCCGGGTGCGACCAACTTCTGAGCGGCCGCCGGGGGCGGAGCGGACCCGTCAGCGCGCCGCCACCTGCGCCTTCAGCAGGGCGTCGACGGTCCGGCAGAGTTCCTTCACGTCGTAGGGCTTCGAGACGATCGCCTGAAAGCCGTGGCTCCGGAAATCCGCCAGCACGGGATCGTTCGAGTACCCGCTGGAGACGATGGCCGGCACCTCTCGGTCGAGCGCACGGATGCGCCCGATCGTTTCGCGGCCGCCCATCGCGCCGGGGATGGTCAGATCGAGAATGACGAGGTCGAACGGCCGTCCGGCGTCGCGCGCGGCGGCGAATTCGCGCAACGCCTCCTCGCCGTTCGCGACCAGCGTGGTCGCGACGTGCATTCGCCGCAGCATGGCCGCGCCGAGCCGCCGGATCGGCTCCTCGTCATCCATGAGCAGCGCGCGGGCTTCCCGGCCGGAGGTGCCGCCGGCTTCCGCCTCCGGCGCCGCCGCGGTCGCCGCAGGCCGCTTCTGCGGATCGGCGGCGGGAAGCCACAGGGTGAAGATCGAGCCGGCCCCGGGGGCCGAGTCGACGCGAATGTGCCCGCGGTGTTTCTTCACGATCGAGTACACCGTGGCGAGCCCGAGTCCGCTGCCGGTCGTCTTGGTCGAGAAATACGGGTCGAAGATGCGCGACAGGTTCTCGCGGCTGATGCCGCATCCGGAATCGGTGAACACGAGCCGCAGATAGCGTCCGGCCACCAGCGCGGGATCGGTTCCGGCGGCGATCTCCTCGTTCCGGATCGAGACCCGGATGATCCCGCCGTTGGGCATCGCCTGCATCGCGTTGAGCACGAGGTTCTGGATCATCTGGGCGATCTGGGCGCGGTCGACGTCGGCGCTCCAGAGATTCACGGGCAGATCGTAGACGCAGCGGGAGCTGGACCCGCGCAGCACGAATTCCGCGGTCTCGCGCACGATCTCGGTCAGCGACACGGTCGAGCGCAGGGGGTCGCCTCCCTTGGCGAATGTCAGCAGCTGCTGGGTGAGGTCGCGGGCGCGAATCGCGCCCCGCTCGCACTCCTTCAGCGACTCGCCCGCGGCGGCCATGACCTTCGCGTCGAGCATCGCCAGGCCCAGATGGCCCATGACGATCGTCAGGAGATTGTTGAAATCGTGGGCTATCCCGCCGGCGAGCACGCCGAGCGATTCGAGCCGCGTGGCGTGCTGGACCTCGGCTTCGAGCTGCGCCTGGCGCTCGAGTTGCGAGCGGATCTGCGCCGTCTGCTGGCGGACGCGCCGGCGCAGCAATGTCACCCAGCCGAGCCCGAGGATCGCGCATCCGCCCAACACGGCGATCACGATCAGGGCGCGCTGCGGCGTCCACACCCGGGCCTTCTGGAGCACGACGATGTCCGCGTGCGACCGCAGCTCGAGCTGGAACCGGCGCGACTGCCGCGAGTCGTCGAACCCGAGCCGGTAGATGCCGGTGAGGTCGAGCCCGGAGCCGATCGCCGGGAGGGGCGGCGGTGCCCGGTCCGGCGCGTTTTCGAGCATCGCCTCGAACAGGGTGTCGCCGGCCTGCAGGGTCAGGCGGAGGTGCTCGGGCCGGCGGATCATGTCGATGAGCGTTCCCCGCACGCTCACCAGTCGCGAGTCGAGCGCGGCCGCCAGCCGCGAGGGGTCGTCGAGGCGGGCCGGCACGGGCGGCGCTGCGACGCCAATTTTGCGATACACGGCTTCGCGAATCACCGTGCGCACGCCTTCCCAGCCGAGAATGCCGACGGCTTCGATCCGGTCGCCCGGCGCGAGGGGCGCGGTTTTGTGGCTGAGCAGCAGGAGTCCGGCCTGTTCGTCCTCGAGATAGATCAAGCGGCCGGGAACGGCGTGCAGGACAACCCCGCTCACCCGGACCCGCATGAAATCGCGGGCCGTGCTGAGCTGCCGCAGGTGCTTGATCGGCCGCAGCGGCAGGTCGTAGAAGTCGGCCGGCGCATTCTCCTCCACGGTCATCGAGGCGAGTGAGGGGACGCGCAGCATCACCCCGGTGACGCGGCCGCTCCCGTCCAGCGTGACCTCGCACGCCCCGACCACCCGGATCAGTGAACCAGGGGTGGGGGCGAACTCCATCGACGAGCGCAGCAGCGCGATGAACTCGCCGGCGGGCGTGGTCACGTGCACGCGCTTCACCTCGCCATCGGTTTCGGTGCTGCGATAGAATCCACGCATCACAACCAGCTGGCCGTCCTCCTCGCCCGAAATCGCCTGCTCGAACGACACGGTCCGGGTGGGCGGCGTGCTCATCGCCCCGAGGTCGTCGTAGCTTTGCAGGAGCACCCCCGGGGCGAAACCCGCCCCGTAGGTCACGCCCCGAATGCGAAGGTACTTGTTGCGCGGTGGCGTCGCCATCAGCCCGGGTCGGTACTGGACGCGAATGCCGCCGGTGATGTCCTCGACGAAGAAGAAATTCAGCGGAGGCAGCGACCAGCTGACCACGCCGGTGAACTCCACCGGGCGCCCGTGTTCCGCCTCCTCGACGCTGAGGCGCCGGATCTTGTCGATCCGGTCGAGCGGCTTCCGGCTGTCCGCCGTCTCCGGCGCGGGGGCCGGTCGGGCGACCCGGTAGAGTGCCGATCGGAGTTTCCACTGGGAGTTCGACACGGCGACCTGACCGACGGCTTCGACCTCGGTGCCGGGTGCGAGGCGCTGGCGTTGGATCGATTCCACGAAGATCTGCCCGGTATGATCGCGGATGACCAGCGATGAGGCGGGGGTGGCGACCATGACCTGGCCACGCACCCGAACGACGCCGCCGGGCGGCACCTGGTAGATCTCGTCGATCGGCCGCAACGGAGCGTCGAAGGGTCGGGTGCCGGTCGTCGAACCCACCGGCTGCACGTCCTCCTGGTGGCCGGTCCAGATTTCGATGTTCGCCTGGGTGTGCGTGGGGTCGAAACGGCCCTGGTACATGCCTGTGATCCGGACGAAGCCGCCCCGCCAGTCCGGAAGCGATTTCGGATTCACCGGCTTCACCCAGCCGATCACCGCCTGGTTGTCGATGATCAGCGAGAGTTCGAGGTGATCGTCGTCGATGAGTTGCTGGGCATCGACATAGGCGTGCGCCGTCACGATCCGGTTGCTGAGGGTCGCGATGTGGTCGATCCGGCCGGTCGTGTCGATGGGCTGCACAGGATCGAAGGCCGCCAGCACCCGCACCAGCACGCGCCCGGCGTCCAGTCCCTCGGCGGGAACGATGGTCCCCTCGATCGCGACGCGCTGCCCCTGTTCCAGCGGCGGCGGGTTGGCGGAAAGCGGCAGATAGGTCCCGAGGCCGTCGCGCTCGAGCCAGAGGTGCCGCCAGCGGCGGTCCACGTAACTGATGCGGCCCTCGAGCTTCAGCGGATGCGCGATCGAACGCAGTGCCGTCGGGATGGTGAAGAGCTGCGCCGGATCCGTGATCGTCTGCACCACCGCGGGCGGCGGCGGGACGGTGTCTCCGGTCGAAGCCGGAGGTGATGCGCCGAGACTCCCGATCGCGGCAGCGACCAGGGAAACACGCAGGAAGATTCGATCGCTCTGATCCATGAAGGGAATCTCCGGGCGAAACCGCAGTCAGCCGCGGTCTTTTTTCGCGCCCGAAGCGCTGGACGCCGCCCCAAGCGGAGGCGGGGAGGAACGGACTGGTTGCTGCGTCGCGGGACGCAGCTCCTCGGCACACCGGCGGGGCAGGCGTGGCGGCAGCATTGCAGTGCTATTTCGGTCCAAGTGCCGTTGATCTGTAGTTTTGAGATGCAGAGCCATCGGGTCGGCGGGCACCTTCCCGCAGTCGCTCCTCCTCGCCGCTGGTCGGCCGCCAGTTCTCACGTTCGCTGCCGCTCACCCATCCGCACGGAAACACGTCGGCACCTCAGGCTCGGATGTCCGTCCACCGAGGCCGCAGCATCGCGATGCCGCCAGGCATCTGCGTTGCCGCGAGCCTCGACCGGGACCGCACGGGGTAGGCCGATCCGGATATCTCCTACCATTTTAAGGGAAACGAATGGCGCGCGATGGAGACTATACTACCGCGTCGGCGTCCGGGCCCGGCAGATAGGCGTGGCGCGGAGCCGGTCATGATCATGCGACTCCGCTTCAAGACTCTTTGGGACCACCGTGTGCAGGGCGTGTTGCGCCGCCGCACGCGGACGAATGGCGCGCTGGCGCCTTCCGAACCGGCCGATCCCGCGCTGCCGGTCGACGCGGATTGGGACGAGGCGTTTCTGCGCGTCGAGAGCTATCTGCGTGCGCATCATGTGGAAAGCCGGGTTCTGCTCACCCGGCTGACAACGGAGATTCTCACTGACGCGCGGGCGTTGACGGCGCAGTATTCCGGGGAGGCGCCGGTGACGGTGGCGATGCGGGTCGCGCAGGCGCGGATCGGCGAATGGCTGCAGCAGTCGCTGGGCGAAGGCGACTGGGCCGACGAGCGTTTCCGGGCGCGAGGCCGGCTGGCGCTGCTGCTGTCGGAGCTGCCGCGGGAGGCGCCCGAGTTGCTGCTGTCGCGCGAGGCGCTGCCGGCGCCGCTGGCGGACCGGCTGACGAACGCACAGCTGGAACCCGCGCCAGGAATGAGGCCGATCGCGATGCCGCCCGCCCCGCTGGATTTCCCGCTCTCTGGAATGGTCGAGGAGAGCTGGGTCACGTTCAGCCGTTCCGCGTTCATGCGGTCAGCCGCCTCCTGGCTGCTTTTCGTCGGCGTGCTGGGGTTCGCGTGGATCGCGACCCACTCGCGCTGACCTTCGGCGATGCACGTGCAAACCTTCGATCCGACCGCGATCGATCCGCGGATCGTCACCCGGCGCCGCACGCGCGTGGCCGGGCTCGTGCTGTCGCTGACCGCGCCGGCGACGCTGCTGATGGCGGACCTGCACTGGCGCACCGGCTTCGACGGGTGGAAATCCATGCACCTGCTGCTGTTCGCGATCCTGTTTGCGCTGATCGCGTTCGGCGCTGTCCAGGCGACCATCGGATTCCTGATCCGCCGGCGCGGCGGCGACCGGTTCGAGATCCTGCGAACGATCGACGGGGATGATCGGTCGATCCTGTACACGCCGACCGCGGTGGTGATGCCGGTCTGCAACGAGGAGGTGCGACGCGTGATGGCGGGCCTCGAGGTCGCATACGAGTCGGTCCGGGCGAATGGCCAGCTGGCGAACTGCGATTTCTTCGTCCTGAGCGATTCGACGGACCCGAACCATTGGTTGGAGGAGGAATCGGCGTGGCTGTCGCTGGTGCAGAAGCTCGAGGCGCACGGACGGATCTTCTATCGCAAGCGGCGGGTCGGCATAAACAAGAAGGCCGGCAACATCGCGGATTTCTGCCGGCGGTGGGGCAGCCGTTACCAGTACATGGTGGTGCTGGATGCCGACAGCATCGTCAGCGGCGAGGCGATCGCGAAACTCGTTCGGCTGATGGACCGCAATCCCAAGGTGGGCTTGATCCAGGCGGTGCCGGCGCTCGCGCGGGGCGAGACGATCCTGGCGCGGCTCCAGCAGTTCGCGACCCGGCTCTACGGCGGTGTCTTTGCCGCGGGACTGAACTACTGGCAGCTCGGCGAGGCCAACTACTGGGGGCACAACGCGATCGTCCGCCTGCAGCCATTCATCCTGCACTGCTCTCTCCCCGAACTTCCGGGCGAGGGCCCCTTCGGCGGCCGGATTCTGAGCCACGATTACGTCGAGGCGGCATTGATGCGCCGCGCCGGATGGCAGGTCTGGCTGGCGACGGACGTGCCGGGGAATTACGAGGAGTGTCCCGCGAACCTGGTGGATTTCGCCAAGCGCGATCGGCGCTGGCTGCAGGGAAACCTGCAGCACTCGCGATTGATCGTGGCCGGCGGGTTTCACCTGGTGAACCGGCTGCATTTCCTCCTCGGCATCCTGTCGTATCTCGCCTCGCCGCTGTGGTTCGCGTTTCTCCTCCTCTCGTGCTTCATCGCCGATGAGACGGTCTCGGCCTGGCCGCCGCGTCCGATCGGCACCAGCGCGCTGCCGTGGAGCTATGGCGCGGAAGCGATCGGATTGTTCCTGTTCACGATGGCGCTGCTCTTCCTGCCCAAGGTCCTTGCCTTGCTCGACCTCCGGCGCCGCCCCGCTGACGTGGCGCGTTTTGGCGGCTGGTCCAAGGTGATGACGGGCGTCGCGACCGAGACGTTCACCTTCACGCTCGTGGCGCCGATCCTGATGCTGTTCCACACGAAGTTCATCTTCCTGACGCTGGTCCGGGAGACGGTCTCGTGGGGTGCCCAGCGCCGCGGAACGGACGACGCGTCCGCCTGGCGGGAAGCCGTGTCCGCGCACGCCGGCCAGACGATCTTCGGCGTCATCCTCGCGGTGGTCGTCTGCTCGACCAGCACCGTGCTGGCCTGGTGGATGTCGCCGCTGCTGGCCGGCATCATCCTGTCGATCCCGATCTCGTACGTGACGGGCACGGCGGTGCCAGGGCGCGCGCTGCGGGAGGCGGGTGTCTTTCTGACGCCCGACGAAAGCGACCCGGATCCGGAGTTGCGGCGCCTCGACGAGTTGCTGGCCGCTCCGACCGGGGGGCAGCCGCTGCTGCCGGAGCTGGCTTCGCACCGGGGCGTGCTCCAGGCGGTTCTCGACCCCTACGTCAACGCGGCCCACGTGTCGCTGTTGCGCGCCAAGGACGATCCGCCGCCGGCGACCGGACTCCGGCTGGCCGCGCTGCGGGACCGCCTGATCCGCGAGGGGCCCGGAGCCCTGGAGCCGCGCGAGTTGCTCGCGCTGCTCGCCGACGTGGACTCGATGGTCGCGCTGCACGAGGAAATCTGGGAGGCGCCGTCGCAGCGGCTGGCGCCGTGGTGGCGGACCGCGCTGCGCTACTATCAGGTGGTCGCACCACCTCCGCAGACGGCGTTCACCCGCGCCGCATGATCGGCGGAAGCAGCGCCCGGTTCCCCGGAGGCGCGACGGGCGGTGAGTCCCCCGGGGATGCGACGCTTCCTCCGCGCCTTCGGCCACGGGTGTGTCGCTTGCCCGCGCCATGTGACCGGTCTCGGGTTTGATTCCGGGGTCGCCAGCGCGGGGCTGGCGGGGTTCGCTGGTCGGAAGTGAAACGGCTGGTCCTGCTTCTATTCGGCGTCGTGGTCGCGGCGGAGCGCCTCGCGGTCGTTTTCGCGGTTGGCAGCCCGGTTCCGTATCACGATCAGTGGTATGCCGAGGCGCAGGGCATCCTGCTGCCCTGGTGCCGGCATGTTCTCTCGCCCGGGCTCTTCTTCGCGCCGAACGGGGAACACGTCAT
The DNA here is from genome assembly GCA_963705935.1 of uncultured Verrucomicrobiae bacterium. Classification (GTDB taxonomy): domain Bacteria; phylum Verrucomicrobiota; class Verrucomicrobiia; order Opitutales; family Opitutaceae; genus Opitutus. The sequence continues at coordinate 4,891,548 of OY970130.1, forward strand.
CGTCCTGACGCGGTTGCTGTCGCTGGGGTTGGTCGCGTTGGAGGGCCGCTGGGACTGCATCACCCAGATGGTCGTGAACTGCCTTCTCAGCCCCCTGTGCCTGATCACGCTGGTCCGCTGGCTGGCTGACCACGCCAGCCGGAGGAGCGCGCCGGCGATCGTGCTGGTCATCGCGGTGCTGTACGGATCACCGCTCTTCTACGGCAACGTGGTTTGGGGCTTTCAGTCGCAGATCCTGCTGCTGATCGCGTTTTCGCTGCTGCACCTCGAGCTCTTCACTCGTGGGACGACGAGCCGTGCGCGCTGGGTCCTGGGGGCGCTGAGCGGGCTGCTCGCCGCGCTCTGTTTCGCCTCGGGTTATCTGGCGGCGATCATCGCCGGTGTCGTGGTGCTCGGACAATGGCGGACGGGTGCGAAGCCCCGGCGCGAAGCCCTGGCATCCGTGCTCGCCTGCGCGGCAATCGTTGGCCTCGGGTGTCTCGCCACGCCGGCCCATCCGGCGCTTGCCAGCGTCAGGGTGGCCGACGTCCTGCACACGCTGGTGCACGCGCTCGGGTGGCCGGCGCGGTTCTTTTCCTATTGGGGCGTGATCGTGTGGGCTCCTTTCGCCGCGGTCGCGGTGGTCGCGATTCGCGCGCGCCGGCTGGCGGCCGGCCTGGTTTTCCCCTTCGCGGGGGCGGCCTGGGCGCTGGCGCAGGCGGTCGCGATCAGCGTGGGACGGAGCGCTCCGGCCGTGGTGCTGGCCCCCCGCTACTATGACATCTTCGCCGTCGGCGTCGTGGCGAACCTCGCGCTGCTGCTGGCACTCGCACGTTCGTGGTCGATCAACGCGGGGGCGACGCGGAAGCTGGTTTTCGTCGCGGTGGCGGGCTGGTGCGGGACGGTGGGGTGGAATGCGCTCAGCTTCGCGATCAGTCACACGCGGGGAGACCTGCCGGTGATCGCGAATCTCTCCCGGCGACAGGTGCAGCTGCTGGCGCATTATTATCAGCAGGGGGGCGGGCCGGCGACGCTGGAACAGGTGCCGTTTCCGGCGCGACCGCTCCCTGACGCGTTGTTTCTGGCCCGTATGCTGGACCAACCGGAGATCAAGGCGCTCCTGCCCTGGTATCTGACCGATGGCCGGCGGCCCAAGGATCTGCTCGAACTGCCCTGGCTCGGTGAGCGGGACTTGCGGCGCGGATGGTTTGACGCCTCGTCGCTCGTGGCCGCACTTTCGACTCTCACGCTGGCCGGAGTGGCGGCGTGGACGTGGTGGGGCCCAACGTTGCGGTCTGGCTGACCTGCCGGGACGACAGGTTCGGCCGGGCTCGGCGAGCCCGGCTACATCACTCCGATTGAAGGAGCGGATTTACGCCGCGATCCGGCAGCCCGGCGACGCTCGGATCGCGGCGTGAAGCCGCTCCTGCTGCAGTCCCGGCTACAAGGACCAGCGGGGCCGCGTTCGTGGAAAGATGTAGCCGGGTTCCGTTCCGGCACGCACGGCACCAAACCGGTCAACACGGATCAAAGCCGCCATGTCGACATTCAACCAGGAGGCCCGCAGGTGCGCTCCGCGAGCGACGTTGCTGATCCGGCTCCTCGTCGGGGCCGTGTTTCTGTCCGAGGGACTGCAGAAGTTTCTGTTCGCGGCGGACGTCGGCGCGGGCCGCTTTGCGAAGATCGGGCTGCCGCACCCCGAGCTTCTTGCGCCGCTCGCGGGCAGCTTCGAGGTGATCTGCGGCACGCTGGTGATTTTCGGCGGGCTCACCCGGCTCGCGGTGATCCCGCTGCTGGTGGTGATTTCAACGGCCAGCGTCACGACGAAGGTTCCGATCTACGAGCACGAGGGTTTCTGGAAGATGGCGCACGAGGCCCGCACGGATTACGCGATGGTGATGGGCCTGCTGTTCCTTCTCACCGTGGGCGCGGGGCCGTGGTCGTGGGATGGCCGCCGGGCGGCGCAGAAGGCGCGGTCGACGAGCTCGCACATCGCGCCACTGCCGGAGACCGTATCCACAAAAGTCACTCCGCCATCCGCCGGTTCGCCCGCGGACCGACCGGGCGCAGCCGGCTAGTTTTCCGCACGAGCAACGCGTCTCGCGAATCCGTGCAGCATCATTTCCGCAGTTCGCAGCCTCTTTGGAAATCCGGGCTCAGGACAAAACGCCCGGCGGTTTTGATTTAGCCCGCATTTCTCACGAGCATCGATGGCGCCGGGCGGGTGATCGCACGTGCCTTCGTCGCAGGAACTCGGAACGTGAAAAATGCGGGCTATGCGGGCGTGATCGGCGCGCAGAGGGCCTGCAGGTTCGCGGGGGGGGTCGAGGCTGGGATCTCGCAGCCGGCGGTCACCATGAAAGGGCCCTGCGCGTTGGCGTAACAGCGGATCACGGCCGCCCTGATCTCCTCGGGCGTTCCGCGCATCACGCACGCGACGGGATCCACGTTCCCGGCGATGACCACCTGGGTGCCGAGCACGCCACGGGCGTGCACCAGGTCGACCTTGTGATCGATGTCGACGACGTCGACACCGAGCGTCGCAATCCCGGGCAGGAGGTGCGTGATGTTGCCGCAGATGTGCAGCCGGACGCGGGCGCCGAGCGCGTGAAGCGCGGTGACGAGTTTCCGCTCGCAGGGAAGAATGAGCGACTCGTACGCGTCTTTTGACACCTGGCTCGCGATCGCGTCGCCGATCCCGATGGTGTCCGCTCCGCTTTCGACCTGCGCCCGGGCGAAATCGATTGCCGTCTCGACGCAACGCGACATCAACGCGGTCGAGTACGCGGGGTCGTCGATGAGATCCATCAGGAAGTTCGAGACGCCGCGCAGGTCGGCGGCCTCGGCGGCGGGCCCCTCGACCCAGCCCAGGATCGAGTACACGCTGCCGGCCCGGGCGTTCATCACGCGGACGGCGTCGATGCGGTCGCGCATGCGCGGAGCGAGCCAGGGATCCGGGCGCGGCAGCAGGAGCAGGTCGGGGTTGTCCTCGAGCGGCGGCTTCACGCACATCGGAGTGCGGTCGCGGGGAAATTCGATCGTCGCACCGAAACCGGCTGTCTCCCGGTACGGATCGGAGATCGCGCTGAGCTGGTCGAACCCGAATTCCTTCGCGCAACGCAGATTCGCCTCCGCGAGCACGTGATAGTCGGAGGCGAAGTCGGCGTAATGCGAGCCGATGTGCTCGGCCGCGAACTGCATCAGGATGGGCACGCGCGGCAGCACGTCGGGACGGCCACCGCCAAGCAGGGTGAAATAGCGTTCTCGTGGAGTCATGAAAGCGAACGGAAGGATGAAAGGACGCGGGCGGTGGCGCGGGCTAGCGCATCGAAAACCAGAAGCCGGCGGCGGTGACGAGGAGGACGAAGAGCCAGAGCCGGTAGTCGCCGAGCCAGCGACCCTCGCCGTCGCCGCGGAACAGGCCGCGCCAGTCGGAGACCGTCGTGGTCGCCAGCTTGTCCGCGGCCATTCGCGGCGTGGTGAAGCTGACCGCGACCAGCACCACCATGCAGACTCCGAATGCCAGCATCGCCGAATGCAGCCAGGGTCGGAGCAGGGGGGCATTCATGAACGGCAGGAAATGCCACTGACCGTTCAGCATCAGCAGGGGGCAGACGACCGCGGCGGTGCCGAGACACGCGACGACCGCGGTCGTCGTCGTGCGCTTCCACAGCACGCCGGCGAAGAAGATGCCGGCGAACGGCAGCATGAGATAGACCTGGATGGTCTGGAGGTAGGTGAAGAGATTTCCGAAGCGGCCGATCATCGGCGCCCAGCTCGCGCCGAGGACGAAGACCACCAGCACCGCGACCCGCCCGACGCGCACCTGCTGCTCCTGCGTGGCGTCAGGCCGCCAGCGGAGATAGAAGTCGCGGGTGAACAGCGTGGAGACGGAGTTGTAGGTGGCGCTGATGTGGCCCATCAAAGCCGCACCGATGCCGCTGATCGTGAGACCGAGCAGACCCGACGGCATGAGGTGCTGCAGAAGCGTGCCGTACGCCTGGTCCGCCTTCGGCAGATTCGGGTACAGCGCCTTCGCGATCAGCCCGGGCAGCACGAGCACGAATGGCGTCGTGAGCTTGAGGAATCCGCACAGGATCGCGCCGCGCCGGCCCTCACCCAGCGTCTTCGCGGCAAAGCTGCGCTGCACGAGCACCTGGTCCATCGACCAGTAGAAACTCCCGGCCAGAAACACGCCGAAGAACATGCCGGGCCAGGGATAATCGGGATCGGTCGCCGGCTTCACCATGTCGAACATCGCGGGCGGCAGCTTGGCGTGCAGCCCGCTCCAGCCGCCCACCTCGCGCAGGCCGAACACGGTCAGGATCACCGCCGCGATCAGCAGGATCGTCGTCTGGAGCGCGTCGGTGTAGACCACGACGCGCAGCCCGCCCTTCATCGTGTACAGCGCCGTCGCGAGTCCGATCACCCAGATCACCGTCAGCGGCGGCCACCCCAGCAGTTCGGAGAACACGAGCGACGACGCCCAGAGCGAGATCGAGATCTTCGTCAGGATCGAGAGCACCACCATGAACCCGGAAAAAAACAGCCGCACGCCCGGGCTGAAACGCCGCTCGAGAAACTCGGGCACGGTGAAGATCTTGTTCCGGATGTAGAACGGCAGGAACAGCAGGATCAGCGGCACCAGGCAGAAGATCGCCGACCACTCGTAGCCGCCGACCGCCATGCCCCCCGCGTAGCCGCTGCCGGCGAGTCCGACGAAGTGCTCGGCGGAAATGTTGGCCGCGAAGAGCGAGGCGCCGATGAACGGCCACCGCAGCGACCGGCCGGCGAGGAAATAACCTTCGGAGGTGTTCGTCCGGCGCGAAAGCAGGACGCCCGCGGTCGCAATGGCCGCGGCGTACATGCCGATGACGAGCCAGTCAGCCCAGTTGAGTGTCATGGAAAATTGCGGGAGAGTTGCGCGGCGGGACCAAACGACGGCCGGCTGGCCGTCGACCGCGCGTTCCGGCGCGGCGCCCCGTGTCCCGGCCGGCGGCGGCCGGGAGGCTCCGGCGCCGGCTCACGGACAGCAGGCGCAGCGCATGAATGCGTCCACTTTGCCGACGATTTCGCTTTCGCTGCCGACCACGCTGAGCACGTCGCATTCGCTGCCGAGAATGAAGGGGTGTCGGGTCGGCTTCATCCGGGCGACCAGATCGGAGGCGAGCAGCTCGACGTCCGTCGTGGTCAGCTGCCGGGAATAGAAGCGCTTGGTGGGAAGATTGCCGTAGAGCACGACGTCGGCGGGGACGAGTGCGGCGTCCTCCCAGAGCCGGCGGGAGCTGCCGAGGCTTAGCATCACCGGCCGGAGCGCGCCGAAGCGGCGCACCAGATCGTCGGTGAGTTCGCCGCAGTTGTGGAAGACCAGGTCGACGCCGCGGCCGGCCAGCAGCTGCGCGATGCGCCGCATGGGCTCCATCACGTACCGTTCGAAGACGGCGTCACTGACCGCGAGCTGCTTCGGCGAGAAGAAAACGGTGTTCGCCGCCGGCTCGCAGATCACGATCGCCCGGGCGCCCGCGTCGATTTGCGCGTGCAGATAGCGGTGGATCACCTGCTCGCCCAGCGCGAGCAGCCGCTCGACCAGCTCGATCTCCGGATCGTCCGCCGCTGTCACTCCGGTCCCGGCCATGTAGACCGGCGCGATCGGATCGCCGATGAGTTTCGTCATCAGGGAAAACGGTCCGATCGCCATGCCCATCGGCACCAGTCCGGGCCGGGCGGCGACCGCGGTGATGGCGGCGCACGCCGCCCGCATGCGCGGCGTCAGCGGCAGCTGGGCGGGCGCCGGCGGCGCGACGGTGAAGTGATGCGTCTCGACCTGCGGCTCGGGCACCCCGCAGGCGAGCAGCAGGGCCGCCTTTTCCAGCGCGAGATCCATCAGCGGCATGGCGAGCGGCGTGGCGAACCGCTCCGCCGTCTCGGCGATGACCGTGCCCAGGCGCTCGCCGTCGAGCAGGATCGCCGCGGGATCGACCTGGGCGTGCAGGACGAGATGCGTGCCGATCGGCATGCGCAGCCCCGAGGCGGCGAGATCGAGATAGTACTTCCGGTTCACGGCGCAGGGATCCGGTCGCCGGCTCAGGCGGTGGCGACGAGCGTCCGGACGAGGTCGACGGCGGAGGCGGCGTCCGCCGCATAGCCGTCCGCGCCGATCTCCTCGGCGAACTGCTGGTTGATCGGGGCGCCGCCGACGAGGATCTTCACCGGCGCGCCGCCGCTGGCCCGGATCGCGCGGACCGCCTCGATCATCGCGGGCATCGTGGTGGTGAGCAGGGTGGACAGGCCGACGACGTCGGGCTTGTGGGTGGCGAGCGCGTTGACGAACGCCTGCGGGGCCACGTTCACGCCGAGGTCGATGACGCGAAAGTTCGCGCCCTTCCACATGACGGCGACGAGATTCTTGCCGATGTCGTGAAGGTCGCCCTGCACGGTGCCGATCACCGCGGTGTATTTCGGCTCGATGCCGGCGGCGAGCAGGCGCGGCTCGACGATCTTCAGCGACTCCTTCATCGCGCGGGCCGCGACCAGCATCTCCGGCACGAAGATCTCGTTGTTCTTGAACTTGTCGCCGACGAGCGCCATCGCGGGCACCAGCGCGTGGTCGACGATGTCGGCCGGCTGGCTGCCCTCGTCGAGGGCCTGCTGCGTCAGGGCCTTGGCATCTTTGCTTTTGCCGGCGGCGACCGCGGCGGAAAGTTGTTCAAGAGTGGTCATCGAGGGGAGCGGAGACAGGCGAGGAGCGTGATGGGTTATAGCACGCGCGGCCCTCCGGGGGCTTGGATTTGCGTGCTGTTTTTTGGGACTTTGGTGCGGCCGACCCGCGGCCGCGACGGTAATCATGGGGCGTCTGCCCGAGACGCTTGCGGAACACGCGGCCGAAATAGCTCTGGTCGCCGAAGCCGCATTCGAGCGCGACCTGCGCCAGCTCGAGATCGGTATGCGCCAGCAGGTGGGCGGCCTGCTCGAGCCGCAGGCGCGTGACCAGGTCGGTGAAGGACGAGCCGGTGCTCGCGCGCATCAGGCGCGAGAAGTGACTGGGCGAGACTCCGGCGACGCGCGCCACCTGGTCGCGGTCCACATCCTCGCCGAGATGCCGCTCGATGTAGTCCATCGCCCGGGCGAGGGAGACCGATTGCGGGCGCCGCACGCCGCGCTCGATCACGTCGATCAGCCGCTCGAGCAGGTCGCACAGCCAGGCGGCCAGCGCCTCCTGGTCGGAGATGCGCGCGAACGCCGTCATCGACCGGCAGCTCAGGCCGGGAAGCTTTTCCGCGTCGCCGCCCGCCTGCGTCGCCGCGTGGGTCATCATCACGATGAGCTCGAGCGCGAGGCTCTTCAGGACCGCGAAGTCGCCCTGGCCGGCGGCGTAGACCGAGACGAGCACGCGATTGAGGATGCGCCGGGCCTCCCGGCGCTCGCCGCAGCGGATCGCGGCGAGCAGCCCCGGGCGCTCCTGCAGGAACGCGGCGTGGACGTCCTCCGGCGGCGGCCGCTTCAGGACTTCCATCGCCTCGGCGCGTTCGCTTTCGCGCCGGGCCGACAGCCGGCGCTCGGCGAGCAGCGCGGCGTTGGTCAGGTTGTGGTCCGTCGCGAGCTGGAGCAGGTGGCGGCCGGCGGAGGTGATTGCCCGGTCGAGCGTGCCGGGCCGGCGTGGCCGGCGCAGCGCGACGCCGGCGACGAGCAGCCCGCCGGCGACGCGCTGGTTGCGCATGACCGGCACGGCCCAGACTGCGCGGCCGCAGGCGCAGCACGACACCGCGGGCTCCCCCCAGCGCAGCGCCTCCGCGACCGCCTGGGCAAAGAACGGCCGGCAGGCCACGCCCGCGCTGGCCGGATGGGCGCCGCACTCGCCGCGCAGGACGCGGCCGTCCGCATCGACCGCGCAGAGCGCGAATCCGGTGGCCCGCCGGTGCGCTTCCGCCAGCGCGTCGAACGCCGCCGCGGACAGCAGGTGGTCGAAGAGACCGGCGGAACCGCCGGCGCCGGCGGCGAAATCGAACTGGATGGTGTGCATGACGGCTGAAATGTATTGGAAAAGCGGGTGCGCGGTGAGGAGGCGCCGGTCAGGCGGGCGCCGCGCCGGCCACCGGCGCGGCCCTGACGATCCGGTCGTCGGGGGAATGGGCGATGCGCTCGCCCGGCCGGAGGGTGAGAAAGCGTTCGTCGTCCCACGGCCCGTGCAGCAGGTCCCGCAGGAGCGAGGCGTCGCCGGTGTGGTGCTGGAATCGCCACCCCAGCGCGCGGGCGCAACTCCCGGCGTAGTCGCGCCAGCCGTCGTCCCCGGCCGCGCCGAGATCGGTGCAGCCCGCGCAGGTGTGGAGGGCGAAGCTCTCGCGCTCGATCTCGAGCAGCGCGGCGGCATCCTCCTCGCCGAACCGGGTCGTGTACTCGGCGCGGAGCATCGCCTCGCGCTCCGGCCCCGGCACCCGCCGGGCGCGGCTCCAGCCGGGCGAATACCAGTAGGTGCCCGGTTCGGCCCGCATCGCCGCGGCATACCGCTCCTTGCTGCCGAGGTACAGCGTCACGCAATCATGGGCCCGCGGCACGGTCACCGGACAGCGGCGGGACGCAAGGTTCACCAGCGCGAGACCGCAGAGGCCGTACACGAGCACGATGCGCTGCACCGCCGGATCCGCCTCCGCGCGCTCGATCGCCCCGGCGAGATGCGCGTGCAGGACTGGCGGCTGATCGTGCAGCCCGATCTCGAAGAATTCCCGGCGCACAACGGGCGCCGCGCCGTCCGCCAGCAGCGCGATTTCCGCCTCCAGCACGCGGCAGGCAATGAGCGCGACCGGTTCGGGCGGGCGGGGTGGTTCAGGGCAGGGCACGGGGTGGAGCGGGGTTGGCCGACAGGGTGGAGCGCGGTCGGCCGTACCTTGTACCCGCAGCCGCCGGCGGCTCGCGACGGGGTTGTGGCGCCAATATTCGACTTCGCGGACGCATGGCGGGGTCAGCCCGAGACCTCGAGGGTCCGCAGATCGGCCCGGGTCGTGGCATAGCTCGTGTCGTAGGCGAGCACGGCCGGGTCGGGCTCCTGCCCTTGGATCCGGCACCATTCGCGATAGAGCGCCGGCCACCAGTTCTCGTGCCGCGTGAGTCCCTGGTCGCGGTAGCTGTGCCAGTCGATCAGCACCTTCGACCAGCACGCATCGCCGTATTCCGTCGCCTGGCGCACGCTGCCGATCTGCCGGACGTAGCGCTCGCGGCCGATGCGGGCGTGCAGCACCTCGTCGGCCCAGTCGAAGTCCTGGATCATCGCGGCAAACGGATCGCCGGACGCGACGGCCGTCTCCCATTCAAACCGCTTGCCGGTCCGTGGCATCAATCCCTGCTCGATGAAAAAGAGGACCCCGTGGCGCTCGAGCGGCGTGAGCTGGGTGTTGAGCGCGAGCGACCAGGTGAAGTTGACGCGGACCAGCGCCGGCCAGTCGATCCCCGCCCGCGCGAAGCCGATCTCGCCCATGATCGCGTGGCGCGCCTCGTCCCAGAGCTGGCGGGCCATGTCGGTGTAGTATTCCCACGGCTGCCCCGGCGTCTGCGCGATGATGCTGGCCATCATTTCCGGCACGTCGATTTCCCGCAGCCGCTTGTAGTACATCATCAGCGTCTTGGCCGCGGCCGGATAGCGCGGGTCGTAGAGGAACGCCTCGGCGTGCACCGCCATGTTGTACGGATCCGGGAAACGCTCGTCGCGGCGGGGCACCGGCTGGTAGGTGTGCGGCACGGCCGATGCGGCGCGCGTCACCGGCCCCGGTTCGGGCGCGGCGGTCCCGTCGAGCCCGCCCGCCTGCCGCAGCAGCCGCTCGAGTGTCGCACACCAGCCGCTGAGCGCGGCGCGGCGTTCGGACGTGACGAGCGCGGCGATGCAGCCGGCGCCGAACTCCCGCATTTCGTCGAGTTCGAGCAGCGCGAAGCGGCAGATGCGGAAACTCGGGTGATCGACCAGCCGGTTCGTGTCCGCCACGTAGCGCCGCAGCGCCTCGCCGAGCGCCGGGATCGCCAGCTCGTAGATCCCGAGCAGCAGGGCGGCGGTGTCGGGCGCGGAGAGGATCTCGTCGAAGAACACGTCCAGCGCCTGGTCCGGCGCCGTGTCGAGCCCGAGCGGCGGTTCGCGCATCTCGCCGACCCGCCGGCGCCAGGCGGCGGCGTGCTCGGCGCAGTAGTGCGCATGCAGGCTGAACCCGGTCTTCAGCTCGTACACCGGCTCGGTGGTGAGCCGGTCGATGAAGATCTGGAACAGCCGGCGAAAGGCCCAGTGATGGCGCTTCAGCCGGCCGACGCACTTCCCGACGTCCAGACCGACCCGCGCGGCCTCGGCCACGCTGGCGACGCCCGCCACGGGAGGCAGGTCGCGATAGGACCGGTAATTTTCGAGACTCGGCATCGGCGGCGGGGCGATCGGATGGAACGGAAGCATAGCCGGAGCGGCCGGTGGCGTCTCCGCCGCGGTTAGCCGTTGCTGGGCGAAAATTGACATTCAAACGGGCAAGCGATGGAAAGGGAGGCTAAGATTCGCCTCTTTCATGCGGGCCCGGTTCGAAAAAGTCTCGGTGGACGCCACGCGCTCGTTCGTGTGGCTGGAGCGGCGGCTGGCCCGGTTCGACGCGCCGTGGCACTTCCATCCGGAGATCGAGCTGACGCTGATCGTCGCGAGCCACGGCCGGCGCTTCGTCGGCGACAGCATCGAGCCGTTCGCCGAGGGCGACCTGGTCCTGCTGGGACCGAACCTGCCGCATTTCTGGCATACCGCGGGCGCGCAGCCGCCGGGGTCGCGGGCCCACTCCATCGTGGTCCAGTTCCGGGAGGACTTTCTCGGGCCGGCGTGGTGGGAGCGGCCGGAGTTCGCGGCCATCCACGCGCTCCTGCGGCGGGCTGCCCGCGGCATCCAGTTTCGCGGTGCCGCGGCCCGGAGCGTGGCCGGGGTGCTCCGCGAGGCGCGGCCGCGGTCCGGGCTGCCCGCCCTGCTCCAGCTGGCCTCGGTTCTCGGGACGCTGGCCGGCGCATCCGGCGCGCGGCCGCTCGCCAGCGCGGCCTACGAGCCGAGCCTCGACCGGCGGTCCGAGGAGCGGCTGGCCCGGGTCTACGCGCACCTGATGCGGAACTTCCGCGAGCCGGTCTCGCTGGTCCAGACCGCCCGCGTGGCGGCGATGAACCCGCAGGCGTTCAGCCGGTATTTCAAGCGCGCCACGGGGCGAAATTTCTCGGCGTTCCTGAACGGGTTGCGGCTCGATCGCGCGGGCGAACTGCTGCGGGAGTCGAGCCGGACGATCGCGGACGTGGCCGCCGAATCCGGCTTCGCGACGCTCTCGAGCTTCAACCGGCGGTTTCGCGAACGACAGGGCTCGACCCCGCGCGAGTACCGGCGCGCGTACGCCGAAAAGGACGCGGGCGTGGCGGGCCGGTTCGTGCAGGTGTGAGCCACGGCGGCTACCGATTCCAGTCCGCCTCGATCTGCTCCAGCGAGCGGCCCTTCGTCTCGGGCACGAATCGCGCCACCAGCCCGATCAGCAGCCCGCAGCACACTGCGTAAACATAGAACGGGAAGGCGCGGTGGAAATGGCGGACGAACCAGGAACCCTCCGCGTCGAGCAGGGGAAAGGTCTGCGTCACGACGTAGTCCGCGAGCCAGAGGCAGAAGGCGGCCACGCCCAGCGCGCGTCCCCGGAGATCGGTCGGGAAGATCTCCGACAGGATCACCCAGGTCACGGGCCCGACCGAGAGCCCGAAGCAGCCGATGTAGAGCACGATCAGCCCCAGCATGCGCCCGCTCGCGGCCGCCGGGTCGGCCATCGACTGGGCCATGAAGCCCATGCCGAGCAGGCTGGCCGCCATGCCGGCCGCGCCCACGAACATCAGCGGGCGCCGGCCCCAGCGGTCGACCGTGGCGATGGCGACGACGGTGAAGAGCATGCACACGCCGTTGATCACGATCTGCTGAAACAGCCCGGCATCGACTCCGGCCGAGGCGCTCAGGTTTTTGAACAGCGTCGCGCCGAAATACATGAACACGTTGATCCCCGTGATCTGCTGCAGGACGGCGAGCGCGAGCCCGAGCAGCAGCGGCCGCCGGAGGCGCGGCGAAAGCAGCATCCGCCAGGACGCTCCGGCGCCCTCCGGCGCGGCGCCGATGACGGCGTATTCCGTGTCGCAGTAGGCGTGGCCGCCGATCCGCCGCAGGATCGCACGCGCGGCGGCGTGGCGCCGCTTCTCCGCCAGCCAGCGCGGGCTCTCCGGCACGAACAGCACCAGCGCGCCGAACAGGACGGAGGGCGCGATGCCGGAGGCGAACATCCAGCGCCAGCCGGTCTCGGTGAGCCACCGCTGCACCGCCGGCGAAGCGACGTCACCCTGGGAATGGGCGATCGCGTAGTTGATCAGCGCCGTCGCGGTGATGCCGGCGGCGATCATGATCTGGTTGCCGGCGACCATCCGGCCGCGCAGCGCGGCGGGCACGATCTCGGCGAGGTACATCGGCGTGGAAATCGAGGCGATGCCGATGCCGACCCCCCCGACGATCCGGAACAGGATGAAGATCCGGACGTCGTGCGGCAGCGTGGTCCCGACCGCGGAGACGAGAAACATCACGGCCGCGAAAAACAGCGCGGGCCTCCGTCCCCAGCGGTCCGCCAGCGGACCGGCGAGCAGCACGCCGGCCGCGCAGCCGATGAGCACGCAGCCGGAGACCCAGCCTTTCATCGCGCTGCCCAGCGCGAACTTCGCCGTCAGCGGCTCGATTGCCCCGGAGATGATTCCGGTGTCGTAGCCGAAGAGCAGGCCGCCGAGCATGGCGACGAGGCAGATGGGGAGGAGGAAGCCGAAGTGGTAGCGCACCGGTGCCGGGGTGGGCGGCGGCGCGATGATCGAGGGTGCGGGATTCAAGGAGAGGTGGGGCGCGCGACGAGCCGCGGCGCGAGGGCGGGTGACGATGGCGAAAGGGTCGAGGCGGCGAGATTCAACGGGAGTCGGGGCTGGCTACGAGCCGCACCCCCAGGGCGAACCCGCCGCCGTGTCCGGCTGGGACCTGGGAAGGGGATTTGTTCGTAATACGAACATCGGGCGACGGACGTCCCGGACAAATGTTCGTATTGCGAACATCGGACCGGGGGCAGGCCGTGGAAGGGGGATTTGTTCGTAATACGAACATCGGCGGTTCAACCGCGGTTGAACGCGTGCACGGCTTCGAGCATCGCGACGACGTTGTCGGTCGGCGTCCGGGCCTGGACGTTGTGGATGGCCGTGAAGACAAACCCGCCGTCGCGTCCGAAGATCCGGCAGCGCTCGCGGACCTCCGCACGGACCTGCTCCGGCGTGCCGAACGGCAGCGTGCGCTGGGTGTCGGCGCCTCCGCCCCAGAAGACCAGGTCCCGACCGTAGGTCTCCTTCAGGTGCGCGGGATCCATCCCGGCGGCGGAGCACTGCACGGGGTTGATGATGTCGAAGCCCGCCTGGATCAGGTTGGGAAGCAGCGGATCGATCGCGCCGCAGGAGTGCTTCAACGTCTTCCAGCGCGTGTGCCGGTGGATCCAGTCGTTCACCGCGCGGTAGTAGGGCCGGTAGAGTTCGTCGAACGTCTGCCGCGAGCAGAACTGGGAGGACTGCGTGCCGAAATCCGTGCCGCAGACATAGAGCACGTCGACGGCATCGCCGGCGATCGCCTGAAAGCGGGCCAGATTGGCGAGTGCGATCTCGCATTGGCGGGCGAAGATCGCGTGCACGTAGTCGCGGCGCGAAGCGAGGGAGATGTACCACTCGGTGATGTCGCGCACGCCGCGCGGATGCTTGAGAAAAGGCGCGGGCACCAGCGCGATGTCGCCGAACGCGGTGCCGCCCAGCGTGGCGACCACGGCGCGCGAACTGTCGCGGAGCTCGGTGGCGCGGCGCTGCCAGTAGGCGACGTCGAGTTCCGACAGCGGCCCGAACTCCTCGAGATTGTCGGCCGGATCGAGGGCGTCCTCGTCGAGCGGAGGCTGCCGGACCACCGCGTCGAAGAAACAGCCCTGGGCCGGCAGGTGCCCGCTCGGCCCCGCGGACCGGTCGCCCTCGGGAAATACGTAGACGTCCCCGTTCGCCGCCACCTCCGTCACGAAGCCGGCGGGCATGAGCACGATCTGACCCCAGGGCGTGCGCCACTCGTGCCACGGCGCTTCGAGCGGGAAGCCGAACATCGTGCACCGCGCGGGCGCACCGACGCAGTCGACGCCCATCGCCTCGAGCAGATCGTCGGCGATCTCGCCGAGCATCTGGTACGGCTCGACGACGCGCACCGGCCCGGCGGCGAGCCCGAAACGGGCGCGCAATGCCGCCACGACGCTCACATGCATGCCGGTGACCGCGGTGCCGCCGAAGTCGATCGGGATGGGTCCGGTCTGGTGGGCGAGCGCCCGCCGCACGGTGGCTTGGCGGCTCATCGGCGCCGGTGGGTATCGCTCACGGGGCGGGGCGGCACGACGGGCACCTCTGCGGCGCCGCAAGGCCAGCGATCGGCATTCCGCCCGAGGCGGTGGCGGTCGGCGGAAATGATATAGGACATGATAGTGGAGCGCATCTTCTGCGGTGATGCCCTGCCAGGGCGAAGGCACCGGGGGGACGCGGAGACTTTTGCGCCGGCATAGCGCCGGCGGATCCCGCGGAGAAGGCTGCGCACGACGCATACGTTAGAGCAGGCGGCGCCTCCGTGCATGCGTCCGCCGAACCCAGGCCTGCGTAGGCCGCGAGCTTGCGCGCGCCCTGGTGTGCGTGCGGTCGAACCGCGCCTGCAAGCAGGCGGCCTATCGGGGAGGCGGCCTACGGCCCGTAGGCGGCGAGCTTGCTCGCGCCTTCCGGCGGCCGGTTTTCATCCGGAATGATAAAACGCGGTAAATACAGGCCCATGATCGAACGCCGCCGAATCGTTCTAACGGAAGAGAAGCCGCGATTCTTTACGCCCCGGCCCGCGAGCCGTACGCCGCTCTCCATTCGAACCGCATCATGCGGCGAATGCTAATCCCAAAACCAGACCGAATGAATACTACAAACAAGTTGATACTACTTGCCGGCGTCAGCGCGGCCTTTGGTATCATCGCACCAGGGCGCAGCTTTGCGCAAACCCCCCTGCCGCAACCGTCGGCAGCCGGCGCGGTGGATTCGGAAGAGGCTCCGATCGTCATGTCCCCGTTCGTCATCACCGGCGAGGACGACTCCGGCTACCGGGCCACCAGCACCCTGGCCGGCACCCGCATCAAGACCAAGCTCACCGACGTCGGCTCCGCGATTTCCGTCGTCACCTCGCAGTTCCTCAAGGACACCGGCGCGACGAACAACCAGTCGCTGCTGGTCTACACGACCAACACCGAAGTCGGCGGCATCCAGGGCAACTTCGCCGGGCTCGGCAACGGCCAGCAGCTCGACGAGACGAGCAAGCTCCGCACGCCGCAGACGAACACCCGCGTGCGCGGCCTCGCCGCGGCGGACAACACCCGCGACTACTTCCTCACGGACATCCCGTGGAATTCCTACAACGTCGACCGCGTCGACATGCAGCGCGGGCCGAACGGGATCCTCTTCGGTCTCGGCAGCCCCGCGGGCATCATCAACACCACGACCAACGCCGCCTCGTTCGTCCCCAAGACGGTGGTCGAGGCGCGGTACGGCAGCTATGGCAGCTACCGCGGCCTGCTGGACATCAACCAGGTGCTGATCAAGGACCAGCTCGCCGTGCGCCTCGAGGCGCTGCGCGAGGACACCGAGTACCGGCAGGATCCGGCGTTCAACCTCGACAAGCGCTTCTACGGCGCCGTGCGTTTCGACCCGGCGTTCCTGAACAAGGGCTCGGCGCACACCTCCTTCCGGCTGAACTACGAGCAGGGCGACGTCACGGGCGACCGCCCGCGGAGCCTCACGCCCGGCGACAACATCACGCCGTGGTTCTCCTTCGGCAAGTCCACCTACGATCCGTTCAACTCGTGGGTCGTCGACAGCGCGAATCCCACCACGTCCGGCCAGCATTTGAAGGCGGCCGGCCGCGGGGTCTACAATCCGTGGCTGGGTGACTTCGGCAACGGCCAGGTCCTGGGCGGCATCTATCTCACCAATTCCACCCCGAACTCGTCCGCCCTCGACACGCCGCGTACCGGGGAAATGGACACGCGCTTCGGCCGCAGCGCCACCGGCGCGGTCGACGCTTCGATCGAAGGCACGCAGTTCAACCGGCTCAGCGGCATCGCCGGCTACATGTCCTACGCGATGAACGTGCTGAACGCGAACGGCACCGTCGGGCTGCCCTACTCGAACCTGGGCCAGTACAAGGACCGCTACATCACCGATCCCTCGATCTTCGACTTCTGGAACAAGCTGATCGACGGCCCGAATGCGCGGCAGTGGGAGGGCTGGGAAGCCCTCAACGCCGCCGTGTCGCAGACCTTCCTCAACGACCGCGTCGGCCTCGAGCTCGTGTATGACCGCCAGCGCTACCACAACGGCCAGGTGTCGGGCGGCCCGGGCAACATCCAGGTCGACCTGAACGCCAACCTGAGCGACGGCAGCCCGAACCCGAACGTCGGCCGCCCGTACGTGAACATCGGCTCGAGCTACGGCAACGGCTCCTACGTGTCGCAGCGCGAAAACTTCCGCGCGACGGCCTTCGGCGAAGTCCGCTTCAGCGACTTCATGGGCCAGTCGCTCCTCACCTCGATCCTCGGCCGGCACGTCTTCACCGGATTGTACGCGTCCGAGCAGAAGGATCAGGAGTCGCGCTCCTGGAACCGCTGGGTCACCGACCCCGTTTACGGCCTGAACATGCTCAACTCGCCGTACATGACCGACAGCTACCGCCAGGTCAGCATGATCAGCTACATCGGGCCGTCCCTGTCGAACGCGAGCTCGGCCTCGGGTGCGAACCTGTCGAACGTGGCTTCGCTGCTCACGCCGCCGACCTCCGGCAGCGTGAAGATCTTCGACTCGCACTGGAACGCCCCGACCACCGTCGGTTTCGGCGATCCGTACACGACCGTGCGCTCGTACTACAACCAGACGCCCGGCGGCCTGGCTTCCACGCAGTCGGAGAACCCGAACAATTACGTCGGCTGGACGACCGCGCCCTTCAGCGTGCTCAACTCCGACACCGGCGACATCAACCGGCTGTACAGCGCCGCCTCGAAGAGCCGCGACAAGATCGAGTCGAAGGCCATCGTCTGGCAGGGCTTCCTGTGGGACGAGACGCTCGTCGGCATGGTCGGGTACCGCAAGGACACCGCGCGGAACTACACCCAGACGGCGAGCAAGAACGCCGACAATTCGGTGAACGTCGCCGACAAGAACTACGTCCTGTCCGACACGCCGAACAACGTGGTCTCCGGCGAGTCGACGAGCTGGAGCGTGGTCGCGCACACCCCGCGGTTCATCCGCGAGAAGCTGCCCGCCGGCCTCGACTTCAGCCTGTTCTACAATCACTCGAGCAACTTCCAGCCGGCGGCAGGCCGGGTGGACGTCTACGGCCGGCCCCTCGGCGCGCCCACGGGCGACACCAAGGACTACGGCGTGATGATCTCGGCGCTCGACGACCGGATTTCCTTCAAGATCAACTGGTATGACACCAAGGTGAAGGATGCCTCGCTGGACAACGTCCTCCCCATGTACCAGATCGGTTCCGCCGAGCAGTGGGGCTACACGTTCGCGAAGATCAACCAGAACAACTTCGGCCCGAGCTGGCAGTGGGACTACTTCGCCAATCCGCTGCCCGGCCAGACGCCGGCGCAGTCGCAGGCGATCAAGGATGCGGCCACCACCGCGTGGTTCGCGAACCTGCCGTCGCAGCAGTTCTATCAGGCCTGGCACATCGACCTGAGCGACAACGCCTGGCAGAACCGCCTCCAGACCTACGTGCAGCCGCAGGGGCTGACCGCGACCGGCGACACCAGCTCGAAGGGCCAGGAGTACGAACTCACGACCCAGCTGACGAAGAACTGGAGCCTGACCGTCAACGCCAGCCACGATTCCGCCAAGCGCGTCAATCTCGGCGGTTCGCTCGCCGACTACATCAACGCGCGCACCGCCGTCTATCACGGCCCCGCGGGTCAGATCCGTTACTGGTGGGCCGGCAGCACGGACACGATCCAGAGCGTGTGGGACGCCCAGTTCCTCTCCGCCTGGAAGCTCCTGCTGCTCCAGCAGAATGCCGACGTCCCCGAGCTGCGTCCGTGGCACTTCAACGCGGTCACCAACTACCGCTTCACGCAGGGCAAGCTGAAGGGCTTCAACGTCGGTGGCGGCTACCGCTGGCAGGACAAGGTGGTCATCGGGTACCCGGTGATGGCCGATCCGACCACCGGCGACAGCACGTTCAACCTCAGCAAGCCCTACATGGGCCCGGCGGAAACGAACATCGATCTGTGGCTCGGCTACGAGCGCAAGCTCACCCGCAAGATCGACTGGCGCATCCAGCTGAACGTCCGGAACGCCTTCGCCAAGAAGGAACTGATCCCGATCACGACCGAGCCCGACGGCACGCCGGCCGCGTATCGGATTCCGGACCTCACCTCCTGGTTCGTCACGAACACGTTCACGTTCTGACCGACGCCACCAGTTCATCGCTTTACCTGAAAGGGTAATGTCAGGTGTTAGGATGGGCGGCTCCGGGCTTAGGCACCCGGAGCCGTCTCACCGCCGGGACCGGCGGCCGCGACGCGGCCGATGGACGGCGGCATGAGTGCCGATCCGGTGCCGCGAGGATCCAATGACGTCCCGCAGTGACGAATCGTTTTTGCCGGGTTGTGTCCGCCGCGATAGACTGATCGCCGCCGACCTCCGGCCGCCCGTTGTCGAAGGGCGCGACTTCGACCTGGTTTTCCATTTTTCATTTTCATGCGCCTCCCGTCCCGTGTGTCTCTTGCTCTCATTCCCGTCGCGATGATCGCCGCGCCGGTCGCGGCGGCCCCGGCGACCGCCGGCGCGGATCGCGCCGCCATCGTGCCGGCGACCGCGCCCGCCGCCGCCGGACTGCGCCTGCGCGTCGAGGCACCCGACCCGCACATCCTGCGGCTCTGGTTCAAGGCGGGAGGCGAGTTCGTCCGCGAACCCTCGCTCGCCCTCGCGGCGGCGCCGGCCACGCGCGTGGACCTGACCCGCGCGGACCGCCGGGGCACGGTCGAGATCGGCACGGGCGCCATGACCGTTCGCGTCGACGAGCGGACCCTCCGGTTCGACGTGCGCTCCGGCGATGCCACCCTGATCGCCCACGGTGCGATCGCGGCGGGGAGCGGCCGAGCCTGGACGCTGACGCGCGCAGTCGCCGCCGACGAGCGGCTCCTTGGCCTCGGGCAGGACAATCAGAACGGCGGCCGGCTGAACCGACGCGGGACGATCCGCGATTTGTGGGCCGGCCAGAAGATCGAATCCGGCAACGTCACGGCACAGTACCCGATTCCGCTCCTGCTCAGCACGGGCCGGGACGGGCATGCGTACGGCGTTTTCTACGACAACGTGCACCACCTGCGCTTCGACCTCGCGAAGACGCGGCCCGACGAGATCCGGTGCGACGCCGACGGCGGCGAGGTCGACCTGTACGTCATCGACGGCCCGACGCTCGCCGACGTGATCGAGCGGTACACGCTCCTGACCGGGCGGCCGTCGCTGCCCCCACTGTGGGCGCTCGGCTACTGGCAGAGCAAGTGCACGTACTACGACTGGCAGCAGCTCGACGAGGCGTACCGGCAGCTCACCGCGCGGGGTTTCCCCGTGGACGTGATGGTGATCGACGCCGACTGGCCCGAGGTGATCACCGATTACCGCTGGGCCAAGCGCTGGGTCGGGACGGAGGTCACGCCGGCGGAAAAGATCGCCGGGTATGCGCAGCGCGGCGTGCGGATCGTGATGTCCCAGTCGGGCCCGATGGTCCGCCAGGACTCGCCGACGTTCGCGAGCGGCTGGGCCGCGGGCATCTTCGCCACCGACGGCAAGGGCAACCCCGTTGAATGCGGCTGGTATGGCGGCAAGCTGCTCGATTTCACCCATCCGAAACTGAACGACTGGCTCTGGCCGCAGACCCGCCGGCTCGACGAGCAGGGGATCTCCGGCTGGTGGCTGGACCTCACCGAACCCGAGGGCGAGCCGCCCCAGACGCACTACTTCGCCGGCGGCCCGGCGGGCATCCACAATGAGTTTTCGCTGCTGTGCACGCGCAGCTTCGAAGGGGTGCAGCTGGCGGTCCACCCGAACCAGCGGCCGTTCATTCTCACGCGCTGCGGGCCGGCCGGACTGCAACGGTTTCAGGCCGCGGTCTGGACCGGCGACATCACGAGCGATTACGCGACGCTGCGGGCGCATCCGCCCGAGATGCTCAATTCCGGTTTGTCGGGGTTCACGTGGTGGACCTGCGACACGGGAGGATTCCTGACCGGCTACTACAAGAACGACCAGTTCGGCGCCCACGCCCGCCTCTACGAGCGCTGGATGCAGTTTTCCGTCTTCAGTCCGATCACGCGGGCCCACAAGGCGGGCGGCGCGCCCGAGCCGTATGCGTTCGGTCCGGCGGCCGAGCAGAGCAACCGCCACTACCTCCAGCTGCGGTATCGGCTGCTGCCCTACATCTATTCCTACGCCTGGGAGGCGAGCCGGGACGGGCTGCCGCTCGTGCGCCCGCTGGCGCTGGAATATCCGCGGGATGCGAAGTCGGTCGAGACGCCGGGTGACGAATACCTCTTCGGTCGCGAACTGCTCGTCGCTCCGGTCCTGCACGAGGGCCAGGTGAACCGCGCCGTCTATTTTCCGCCGGGCCGCTGGTTCGACTGGGATTACGGCTACGAGTACACCGGCGGCCGCAGCTGGGTCGTGGCCGCCCCGCTGAAC
Organism: uncultured Verrucomicrobiae bacterium; assembly: GCA_963705935.1. Taxonomy (GTDB): domain Bacteria; phylum Verrucomicrobiota; class Verrucomicrobiia; order Opitutales; family Opitutaceae; genus Opitutus. The sequence goes on from OY970130.1 coordinate 4,912,353, forward strand.
CGGATTCCGGTCGCGGTGCGCGCCGGCGCGATCATTCCGCTCGCCCCGGAGATGAGGAACACCGCGGAGAAACCGTGGGACCCGCTCACCGTCGAGGTCTATCCGTCCGGCTCGTCCCAGTTCACGCTCTACCGCGACGACGGCGTCACGTTCAACTACGCCAGGGGCGCGTACACCGTCACCCACTTTGCCTGCGACGAGCAGCGCTCGGGGGTGCGCCTGGCGATCGAGGAGTCCAACAAGCAGTTCGTCCCGAAGGAATACCGGCTGCATTTCCACCTCGACCGGACGCCGGCCGCGGTGACGCTCGACGGCGTCCGGCTCGCGGCGGTCCGGCCGTCCGCGGCGGAGGCTCCGTGGGCCTGGGACGCGGAGAAGCGGGTGCTCACGGTGGCGTTCGCCGCCGGCGACGCCACCCGGCACACGGTCGAGGTCGCACTGGCTGGCCGACCATTGCGGGCGCGGCTCGCGCCGAAGATCGAGCTGTCGCCGATCGACCCCCGGGGCGAGGCGGTCGGCTCGGCGGGCATCCCGCTGCCGCACTTTTTCCCGCCGCCGCCGCTGCCGGCGAGAATCAAGGCGGTCAACTACGACAACGGCGGCGAGGGCGTGGCGTTCCATCGCGCGCGGCCGGGTCCGGACAAGCCGCTGTACCGCAGCGACGATTTCAGCAACGTCGAGACCGGTGATGCCGGCGGCGGCTACGTGCTCGCGGGCATGCAGCCGGGCGAATGGGCCCGGTATGCGATCGACTGCGGGGCGGGCGGCCCGTTCGACCTCGTGGTGCGCGCCGCGAGCGCGCACGGCGGCGGTCGCTTCCGGCTCGTCGCCCTCGATCGCGTCGTCGCCCTGATCGACGTGCCGGCCACCGGCGGGGACGACGTGTTCCGCGACCTCGTGGTGCCGGACGTTTACCTGAGCCCCGGCGAGCTGAGCCTGCTGCTCCTGGTGGACGCGCCCGGATTTGCCCTGAACACGATCGAATTCCGGCGCGCGTCGCGCATTCCCTCCGTCTACCCGGCGGCCTGGGCCGGCCGGACCGGCGTCGTCGAGCTGGCGTTGCCGGCCGACGGCTCGGGCACGGATGAAGTGCTGACGAAGCTCGGGCGGGTGGGGTCGAGCGCGACTTTCGGGGTGATGTCGGCGAAGGGCGGCGAGACCACCCTGCGCTTCCACTACCAGGGAGCGGCCGCGAAGCCGCTCCCGTTCACCCTGCGCGTCGGCGACGCGCCGGCGGTTCCGGTTTCGATCGAGCCCACGGGCAAGGCGTGGAAGTCGGTCGACTTCGTCGTCGCCCTGCGGCCGGGCGCCAACCGGGTCACGCTGGCCGGGCTCGTCGACGGCTGGGACTCGATCACGCTCCGGTCCCTCGAAGTGGTTCCGCGATGAGGCGGGACGCGATCCGCGCCGAACCCTGCAACCCCGCCAACCCCCTCGACCGCCAATCCTCCACCCCAAGATGAAATCCTACATTGATCTGCTCGTGCGCACCGGCGGGCTCCTGCTCGCGGCCGGGGCGTTGAGTCACAACCCGCTGCCGGCGGCCGCCGAGGCGGCGCCACCCGCGGCCTATGCCGTGGAGCCGCTGTTTCGGCTGCTGCGGTTCGGGGAGGTGCGGCCGGGCGGATGGATTCGCGAGCAGATGATGCGCGACCTCGACGGCGGCTTCGCGGGCCACCTGCCCGAACTGGCGGCAAAAACGGCCGGGTCGCAGATCTTCGGCGCGCATCGCAACGATCCGGACCGGCGCCAGGACGCCGGCGGCCAGAGCGGCGGCGGCGATGCCGGCATGTGGTGGAACGGCGAGACCGAGGGCAACTGGCGCACGGGCTTCACCATGCTGTCGCTCCTGACCGGCCGGCCGAGCGACCGCGCGGCGGCGGATGCGAAGGTGGCGGAGATTTTGCAGACCCAGGACGCCGACGGATATATGGGCGTCTACGGCCCGGCCCTGCGGTGGCCGCTGGGCGACAAGGACAACGGCGAACTCTGGACGCAGACCTGCCTGTTTCGCGGGCTGATCGCCTACGCCGAGGCGACCGGCCGCGCCGACGTGCTCCAGGCGGTCGAGCGCGCGGTGCAGCTGACGATGCACCACTACGGCCCCGGCCGGCGGAATCCGTACGACCACGGCACGATGGGCCACAACCTGATGTTCGTCGACGTGGTCGAGCGGCTCTACGACCTCACGGGCAACCCGGCGTATCGGGATTTCGGAGTCTATCTTTACCGCGATTACTCGGAACGGGTCGGCAAGGCCGACATCTGCCTGCTGAACCTGCTGGATGCGCGCAAGCCGCTTGTCGGCCACGGGGCGACGACGTTCGAGGCGTTCCGGGCGCCGCTGTTCGCGGCGTATGTCACCGGCGACGCCGTGCTGCGCACCGCCGCCGAGCAGGAGTTCGCGAAGGCGTGGCGGCACGTTTCGCCGACCGGCGGTCCGGTTTCGAACGAGCTGATCGAGGGCAAGGATTCGGATCCGGACACCGGCGGTTACGAATGCTGCGGGCAGAAGGAGTGGATGACCTCGCTGCTGAGCGCGGCGCAGAAGAGCGGCCGGTCGCGATTCGCGGACCAGGCCGAGACCACCTTCTACAACTCGGTCCAGGGCGCGCGGTTTCCCGACGGCAAGGCGATCGACTACATCACCACCGACAACCTCTACGCGATCGACGGCGGCATCGGCAACCGGTGCAAGTTCTCCCCGGCCCATGAGGACGTGGCGAACTGCTGCAACCCGAACTTCACCCAGGTCGCCGCGGTCTTTGTGCGCAACATGTGGATGCGGGCGCCCGACGGTCTGGCCGCGGTGCTGCACGGCCCCTCGGAGGTGCGGACGACGGTCGAAGGCGTGCCGGTCACGGTGACCGAGGAGACCGGCTATCCGTTCGCGGACCGGCTGGTGATGCGCCTCGAGCCCGCGGCGCCGGTGACCTTCACGCTCCACGTGCGCGTGCCGGCCTGGGCGACGGCGGCGACGGTCGACGCGTCGCCCGCGGAGACGACCCGGGCGGGCGGCTGGCTCCTGATCCGCCGGCAATGGCGCGCGGGCGACCGGCTCACCATTTCGTTCGGGGCCGACGTCCAGCCGATCGCGGCGCACAACGGCGAATTCTACCTCCGACGCGGGCCGCTGTTCTATGCGCTGGCGATTCCGGCGGTGAAGCGGACGACGAAGGATTACCCGCTGCCGGGCTTTCACGACTACGTCGCGATGCCCGCCCCGGGGGCGCACTGGAATTACGCCCTCGCGGGTCTGGATCGGATCGGCGCACCGGGCGGATTCGTGCCGGTGCGCGGCACCGTGGCCGACGCCCGGTATCCCTGGGACGGCGCGGCGGTCCGGCTGGAGGGCGAACTGCGGAACGCGGAGACGCAGCGGATGGAGAAGATCGAACTGGTGCCGATGGGCTGCGGCGAAGCCACGCTGCGGCGCACGACTTTCCCTCTCGCGCCTTGATCAACCCGGCGCTGCGTGGCCCCGCCGGGCCGCGCGGAGTCGTGGGGGCTCCCCGTCCGCCCTGTCGGACCACGCTGCGCCGGTAAATTTCAGTCGCGCCGCGGCGCGACCGGCGGCGCCGTGGCGCCGTCGTGCCATGCCACCGGAATGAACGTCACCGACGTTTCGTCCGCCGTGCCGCGCTGATTGATGCGGCGGCGCATCGCGATCAGCTCCACCGCGGCTTGGCCGACGAGATAGTGATGGGCATCGATGCCCGCGACCTCCTCCGGGCGGCCGGAGCGATCGAGCGATGCGAACGCCACGTCGCGCGGAATGACGAGTCCCGCCTGCGGCAAAAGCTCCATCACCTCGTCCGACCCGCTGATCACGGCGTCGATCCGCTCGGCGGATACCCAGCGGGCGAGCGCCGGTCGTGCGGCGGCGTTCGCCGCGTCGAGGTACAGCACCTCCGGGATCGGCTCGGCGGAGCGCCCGGCCATCTCGACGAGATATCCCGAGCGCGAGAGCTGGAGCAGCCGCGCGTCCTCGTCGCGGGTGAGCACGAGCCCCGGCCGGTGGTAACCGAGTTTGTGCAGGCGGGCCACGGCCGTCCGGCTGGATTGCAGGTGATCGGGCGCGATGATGTCGAAACCGGGCCGGACGTGAAACGACTCGATCTTGAGCCCGCTCAGCCCGGACCAGTTCAGCGGCAGTTCGGCCGTCTCCGGGGAGAACGAGGCGACGATGGCGCAGTCGATGTTCCGCGCCTCCAGGATCCGGTTGAGCCGTCCCGCCGAGACACCGCCGGGCCCGACGAAGAACCGGTCGAGCACGAACCCCAGCCGCTCCGCGGTCTGCTTCGCCCCGAAATACGCCTCCTTGCGCGCCGCCGATTCGGCGGACGATGCGCCCGGCGCGCGATCGTTGATGAAGGCGATGGCCGGCGCCGAACGCAGCGGATGGGTCGAGAGCCGGTGCAGGTTGAAGGCGTCCAGCACCGGATCGGGATGATAGCCGATTTGCTGGGCGACGGCCCGGATGCGCTGCCGCGTGGCGGCGGGGATCTCCGGATTGTTGCGCAGCGCCAGCGACACGGTCGACTGGTGCACGCCGACGAGCCGGGCGATGTCCTTCATCGTCGGCAGCGCCGAGGGGCGGAGCGCGGCGCGGCGCGGCTTCATGCGAGCGGCGGCGCCGAGGCGCCGTCCTGCCACTGGCCGGCGATGTAGATCGCGCTGGGCTGCGCCGGGATGCCCCGCTCGCCGGCCTTTGCGGCGAGCGCGAGTTTCTCCGCGGCGCGGCGTCCGACGGCGCGGTGGTTCTGGATCACGCCGGCGACCCGCGGATCGGGATCGTTCAGGCAAAGGCAGACGCAGGCGAGTTCCTCGGGCACGCGCAAGCCGGTCGCGACGGCCATGGGAACGATGTGGCTCCAGTTGCAGATCACGACCTGCGGACGGTGCTGCCGGGCCCATTCGCGCAGCTTCGGCACGGCGTCCTCCACCTGGTCGGCGTAGTCGAAATAGAGCGGCGGGATGCGTTCGCCCTCCGGCAGCCCGGCCTGCTCGATCAGGCTGCCGGCCGAATAGAGGTTGTTCGTGGCGATCTCGTCGTAGATGCCGATCGCCATGCCGATGCGGCGGTAGCCCAGCCGGCGGAGACGCTGCCACGCGAGCCGGACCGCGCCCATCTGGTCGTTGGCGACGAAGGCGGAGTTGGGCTGCATGAACCGGGTGTCGATCTTGACGATCGCGTAGCGCGACCAGTCGAGCGTGAGCCGGTCGTCGGGCAGGTGGAACGCGCCGATGATCACGCCGTCGTACTCCTTCGCCCGCAGTCGGTCCTCCAGGTCCGACGCGGAAAAGCCCGGACCGCGGATGAAAATCAGGTCGCAGGAGTAGCCCATCATCTCCGCCTGCCGCACCGCCCCCTCGAGGAAGTAGCGCATGTGCGGCGTGCGGTTGAACGACGCCTGGTCGCGCTGGTCGGTGAGAAACGCCATCCGGCTGACCTTGTGCGGGAGGTGGACGTTGACCCGGCGCGACGTCAGCGCCATCAGCACGGGATCGCGCCGGTAGCCGAGCTCGTCGGCAATCGCCACGATCCGGGAGCGCGTTCCGTCGGGCAGCCCGGGATGGCCGCGCAACGCGAGCGAGACGGTGGTGAAGTGCACGCCCGCGCGGCGGGCGACATCCTTCAAGGTGACGCGACGGCTGTCGCCCGCCGCGTCGCGGGGCGACAATGACCGGGGCAGGGTGGCAGTGACTTTGACCATGGTCGGGGGGCGGACCGTCCTTAGGACCGGCAGACTCGGGAGGCCGGGGAAGCAGGGCAAAGTTCACGTGTGCTCATTCGTTAGAACGACGGAGCCCGGGCGGCGAAGTGATGGTAAATGTCCCGTCAAATCCGGCATCCGGGCCGCGCCAGCGCCAATCGCTCGCATTCACGCTCCGGCGCCTCCACGCCACCGCCGGAGCGGTCCGGGGGATCGCGCCGGCGCGGCCAAGATTTTCTGTTTTCGTTTTTGGCATCCGGCTTCGGTTCCACTCCCATGGCCCCGATGCCCACCGGCGGACCCACCCAGGACGTTCCGATGACCCCCGATCGTGCGGAGACGGCGGATACCCGTGGGCCCGTGGACCGGCTTCCGGCCGGACAGAAACTGGCCTACGGCCTCGGGACCTTTCACGACATGTGGGGCCACTGGCTCTACCCGAACCTGGCGTTTCAGGTGTTCAACATCTTCCTCGGCGTCGCGCCGTGGGTCGTGGGCGTCGCGCTGTTCTTCAACCGGCTCTGCGATGCAGTGACGGATCCGCTTTTCGGCTGGCTCTCGGACAACACCCGGACGCGGTGGGGTCGGCGGCGGCCGTACATCCTCGTTGGTGGCGTGCTGGGCGGGCTGGCGCTGCCGCTGCTCGTGGCGGTCGGGCCGGGATGGGGAACGACGCGGGTTTTCGGCGAAGACCTGCCCAACTACCTCTGGTACATGCTCGGCAGCTCGGCGGTGTTCCTGCCGATCATGAGCGCGTTCAAGGTGCCGTTCGACTGCCTGGGCGCGGAGATGACGCCGGACTACCACGAGCGGACCAGCGTCTGGGCGTTTCGCAACGCCGTCCAGAAACTCGCCGAGCTGGCGCTGTTTTTCGCCGCGCAATTCACGACGATGGCGGTGTGGGTCGGAGCCGGTCCCCGCAACGTGCTGTCCCGCGTCGCCGCTCTCGCGACCTCCCGCGCCGCCTGGGCGGCCGCGCCGGCGGGAAGCCGGCCGAACGTCCTGCTCGGGGCCCAAGTGTATTGCACGGTCCTCGGGCTGCTGATGATGGTGGCCGCAATCGTCATGTTCGCGGTCATTCGCGAGCGATACTACGGCAACGTGGTCGCGCGAAAACAGGAGAGGATCGCGCTCCGGGAAACGCTCTGGCAGACGCTGCGGTGCCGGCCGTTCCGGCTGCAGCTCCTGATCAAGCTGCCGTACGCCATCGGCACCAGCATGGTCGCGGCGCTGGGTTTCTACGACACCGTCTATTACGTCTGCCACGGCGATCTCGCGGCCGGCGCGGCGTGGAATTTCCGAATGGGGCTTGCGGCCATGGTCTTCGGCCTGCTGGGGATCCCGACGTTCGCGTTCCTCGCGCGGCGACTGGGGAAACGCCGCGCGCTGACCTGCGTGTTCGCCACGGCCATCGTGGTGTTCGCCGCGACGTGGTGGCTCTACGATCCGAACCGCCGGTTGCTCCAGATCCTGGCTTCCGGGCTGATCGCATTCACCAGTTCGGGCTTCTTCATTCTCGACGGTTCGATGCGCGCGGACGTCCTCGACTACGACGAGCTCGCGACGGGCAAGCGCCGCGAAGGCGCGTTCACCGCCTGCGACTCGTGGATTTCCAAGGTGGCGATGGCCCTCGGCGCCGGCGCGTCGGGCATTCTCCTGTCGTTCACCGGCTTCGACGCCGGCCTGGGCGGAGCGCAGTCGGGCTCGTCCCTCTTCATGATCCGGTTCCTGCTCGCGGCGATCCCGATCCTGGGGACCCTCATCGCGATCATCGTGGTGCAGTCGTTTCCGCTCACGCCGGCCCGGATGTCCGAGATCCGGGCTGCGCTCGAGCAGCGTCGCGGCCGCGTCTGACGGATCCCGGCGGCGCGCGGCCCCGGGGGATTCCGCCCGCCTCGTTCGCCCCCTCGCCCGCGACGCGGACTGCCTCGCGTCTCGAGGAGCAGTGGTGGCAGCGCAACGCTCCGCGCCCGAGCGGTCCCGAACGTGGCACGGCGGTCGGTCCGACGCTTGCCGCCGGGGGTTCACGGTGGGGCTGGCAGACGAAAACCTACCCGTCGGTAGGCGAAAAACTTTCGCCGGCCGCCTCCGATCGGCGTGCCCCCGATGGGATGGAAGCGTGCGCTTTCATCGAGCGGAACCCGGCGGCAAATCCGCCCTCTGGTAGAAAGACACCCAAACACCCCCCATGAACACGAGAACACCCCGCTCAGTTCTGCTGAGCATTGTCGTCGTGCCAGCCTGCACGATCTCGCTCCTCGCCCAGACCCCTCCGCCGCCCCCGCCGGCCGACCAGACCAACAACGAGCCGGTCATCCGGCTGGACACCTTCACCGTCAACACCTCGAAGGACACGGGCTACGTCGCCGTCGATTCGCTCGCCGGCGGCCGGAACAACACCCCGATCGCGCTCACCCCGTCGAGCATGTCGTCCCTGACCTCCGTCTTCATCAACGACCTGCAGCTGACCGACGTGCGCTCGGCGCTGCGCTGGACGCTGAACGTCGTGCCGGTCTCGTTCAACGGCGGGCACGATGGCGGCGGCGACGTATTCAACTCCTGGTCATACAACATCCGCGGTGCCGGCACCGGCCCGCAGGGCGGCAATCCGCCCACCGTGAACTATTTCCCGTTCTACGGCGTGAAGGACCTGTTCAACGTCGACCGCCTCGAGGTCGACCGCGGCCCGAACTCGATCCTGTTCGGCGTCGGCAATCTCGGCGGCACCGTCTCCACCTACACGAAGATCCCCCGCTTCGACCGGGATTTCGTCACGCTCGACCTTTCGACGTCGAATTACGGGGGCGGCCGCGCCGTGGTGGATGTGAACCAGCTGGTGTCGGTCCGCTCGGACCGGGATCTCGGCATCCGCATCAACCTGCTGGGCGACCGGGACGCCGGCTGGCGCAACGGCGACGTCACCAAGAAATACGGGGCGGCGATCGCAACCCGGCTGAAGCTGTCGGACAACACCGCCGTGCGCCTCGACGTGGAAGGGTACACGCAGGAAACCCCGCAGTTCGCGGTCAACCTCGCCGACAACTACTCGAAATGGGACCACCAGACCAACTCGCCGACCTGGGGCGCCGCGCCGGTCGGCACGGCCCCGACCGCCAGCATGGCGGAGTGGGGCGGCCCGCAGTACACCTGGATCTGGATCCCCAGCGAACGGACGCTGATGAACTGGGGCGCGGGATACCGGGGCACCGGCCTCGCCGACGGCGGCACCGCGCTGCTGCGGCCCGACCCGTACGTGCTCGGCAACACCGGGCAGACCGTGCCGGGTCTGCCGAGCCGCGAGTTCACCGTCGGCCCGAAGGACGGCACGTTCAACTGGCGGTACTACACGGCGACGCTGTACTTCGACCAGAAACTCGGCGAACACGCGGAGTTCGAGCTCTCGGCCTACCGCTACGACGACAAGGGCGTGGCGAAGAACTTCGAATCGCCCGGCAACGCCTACGTCGACATCAACCAGCAGCTGCCGAACGGCCAGCCGAACCCCGGCTACGGCAAGCTCTACTCCGACATGTTCCTCGACCGGCAGATTCAGGACCACAGCGCGAACGAGTTCCGGGGCCAGTTCAACTACCACTTCGACGCGACGGCGTTCAACGTCCCAATCCATGAATGGCTGAGCGTTTCCGCGGGCGGCGAGATGCACCTGCTCACCACCCACCAGTACATGGCGACGATCATGAACGGCTACGACCCGAACAACTGGACGCACAACATGATCTGGGCGCGTGAGTATTGGGATTCCCCCAACACGCCGATCAACATTCCCTCGACGCTCAACGGCAGCCCGATCGTGTACCTGCCGCTGCCGTTCAACTGGTTCGATCACAACCTGACGGAGAAGATCCGGTACGGCGGCATCGTGTCGCAGACGCGGCTGTGGCAGGATCGGGTGAACGTCACGCTCGGCGCCCGCCGCGACAAGTACGACAGCAACCTGCTCAACCTGCGCGGCACCGGGAACGTGCCCACGATCGAATCCGACTCCGGCACCACGTACTCGGCCGGGTTCGTCGGGTACGTCACCCAGGCGCTCGGGATCACCTACAACTACTCCGAGAATTTTGCCCCGATCGGCGGCGGCGTGGCCCCGAGCCTGTACGGGGAGCGGTTCGGCCCCGCGACCGGCACCTCCAATTCCATCGGCCTCCGCCTCGCGACCAAGGACCACAAATACTACGTCTCCGCGAACTACTACCAGGACAAGGCCCACGGGCGGATCAGCACCGACAACGTCGATCTGCAGGGCGCCTGGAACGAGTACTTCCAGGCCGGCGGCACGGCCACCGACATCGGCCCGGCCGGCACCGTCACCGGCACCCCGGGCTCGCTGCACGCGAACATGTCGTACGCCGACACCGAGGACGTGAAGGACAGCGGCTACGAGATCGAGGCCGTGGCGAACCCCACCGACAACCTGCGGCTGCAACTGGGGTGGTCGCTGCCGAAATCAGTCGTCCAAAGCGATCTGCCGGGCAGCCGGAAATATTTCGCCGCCCACCTCCCGGAGTGGCAGCCGGTCGCCAGCAGCAACCCGAGCGACCCGATCGCCGCGAGCCATGCCGCCAATCTGCAGCGCATCATCTCGAACTCGCAGCTGACTCTGGCCAACACCGCCGTGCCCGCGACCAGCGCCGGACTGGTGAAATCCACGCTGAACTTCTTCGCCGTCTATACGTTCACCAACGAGTGGGCCAACGGGCTTTCCATCGGCGCCGGCGCCACCGCGCTGGGCAAGCAGAACATCTCCACCGGCGGCGCGTTGAGTTCGCCCTCGTACACCACCTATTCCGCCCTCGTGGCCTACAACACCGCGTTCAACGCCATGGGCCGGCGGATGCACGTGAAGATCCAGCTGAATGTGGACAACCTGACGGACAACAAGAACCTCGTTTTCACCGGCTACACCGCGTTCGGTACCTTGAATCAGGGCGCCGGCTACAACTTCGTCGACCCGCGCAAGTACACCCTTTCCGCCAACCTGACGTTCTGAACCAGCCCGCGAGCCTGCGTCCCCGAAAACCCGAACTCGCGCTTTCGGAACCTGTAGGCCGCGAGTTCGCTCGCGCCCGAGCCGCGCCAGCGAGCTGGCGGCCTATCGCCCGACCCCGATCACGGGTCCGCGTAGGCTGCGAGTTCGCTCGCGCCTCCGGAAATCTCCCGCCGTGAGCGCGCCCGCGCCCGAGCCACAATGTTCCCAAACCGCGCCTGCCAGCAGGCGGCCTATCGCCCGAACCGGCGGGGTTCGTGCGCCCGATCACGGGTTCGCGTAGGCCGCGAGCTCGCTCGCGCCTCCGGAAATCTTTCGCCGCGAGGCCGAACTCGCGCCTCCGGGCGCGCCGGCCGCGAACCTCGATCCGATCCGCAAAACCAATCCTCGCGTGAAACCACTCGTTCTGGCGTTCCTCGCCGCCGCCGCTGTCACTCCCGCGTCGGCGCAGACCTTCTATGACCGGCACGTCATCTTCGACAACAGTCCGGAGGACGGCAGCCATTACTCGAGCACGACCTATCTCGTCGCGCCCAGCGAACTCGAGACGATCGACGGGAAGTTCCCGGTCGATGCGGCGCATTTCGTCAGCCCGCCGAACGCGCTGCGGCTGAAGTGGCGCTCGGCCGTCGGCGGCGACTGGCGCATGACGCTGGAAATCCCGCGCCAGTACGCCCGGCCGTTCGCCTTCGAGGGGGACGCCATCACGTTCTGGTGCCTGGCCGACTCGGAGATCACCAAGGCCAATGCGCCCCGCGTGTTTTTGGAGGATCTGGCGAAGGAGGGCACGCCGGCGGTCCCGCTCGTCCGCGGCGACGATCGCATCGTACCCGGAAAATGGACGCAGATCGTGATCCCGCTGGCGGCGTTCGCGGACCAGATCTACAACGGCACCGACCAGAACCGCTTCAACGTGAAGCGTTTCCTCAGTATCTCGTTCATGCAGGGGTTGGACGACGCCGCGCCGCACACGCTGTGGCTCGACGACTTCCAGATCCGGCCCGCCCATCCCCCGGAGGCGCCGCCGCCGGAGCCGCCGGCGGGCGTCACCGTGCGGGGCGCCGAGCGGCATTTCGACGTGAGCTGGCAGCCCGTCAACGCCCGGGAACTCCTCGCCTACCGGATCTACCGGTCGTGGGATGGAAAGGCGTTCACGCCCGTGGGGACCCAGCAGGGCGGCCGCACGCGGTTCACGGATTACGTCGGTGCGCCGCCGCGGGAAGCCTCGTACCGGGTGACGGCGCTCGATCTCGCCGGCCGCGAATCCGCGCCGTCGCCCGCCGCCCGGGCCCAAACGCGTCCATTCAGCGACGACGAACTGCTCGATATGGTCGAGGAGGGCTGCTTCCGGTACTACTGGGACGCTGGGCACCCGAACGCGGGGCTCGCGCCGGAGGTGCTGCCGGGCGACGAAAACCTGGTTCCGCTGGGCGGCAACGGCTTCGGCGTCATGGCGCTCATCGTCGCGGCCGACCGCAAGTTCGTGTCGCGCGACGCGGCGGCCGCGCGGCTGCTGAAGATCGTCCGGTTCCTGGCGCGAGCGGACCGGTTCCACGGCGTCTGGCCGCATTTCCTGAATGCCGACACGGGGCACGTCGTACCGTTCTTCGGGGAGTACGACGACGGCGGCGACCTGGTCGAAACCTCGTTCATGATGGAGGGCCTGCTCGCCGCGCGGCGGTACTTCGATCGCGACACTCCGGCGGAGGCGGAGATCCGCGGGACGATCACGCGGTTGTGGCGCGAGGTCGAATGGGACTGGTATCGGAAAACTCCGGACAGCACCGTGCTGTACTGGCACTGGTCTCCGGACCACGGCTTTTACATCAGTCACCCGCTGATCGGCTGGAACGAGACGATGATCGTCTACCTGCTGGCGATCGCATCGCCGACGCATCCCGTCCCGGCCGCGCTCTACCACTCGGGTTGGGCCGGCACCGACGAACGCGCGGTCGCCTACCGGCAGCGCTGGAGCCGCACGACCCAGGGCGACCATTATCTCAACGGCCGGACCTACGATGGCATCAAGCTGGACGTGGGCGAGGGCAGCGGCGCGGACCTGTTCTTCACCGATTTCTCGTTCATGGGTTTCGATCCCCGCGGCCGGCGCGACCGCTATGCCGACTACTTCGAAAACAATCGGGCGATCGCGCTCATCAACCACGCCTACTGCGCGCGGAATCCGGGGAAATACGCCGGCTACGGCCCGGACTGCTGGGGCCTTTCGGCGGGCATCAACTCCGGAGGCGGACGGGCGCAGCCGCGCGACGACAACGGCACGATCAACTGCATGGCGTCGCTCTCGTCGATGCCGTACACGCCGCAGGAATCGATGGCGGCGCTGAAGCATTTCTATCGCGTCCTCGGGGCGAAGCTGTGGGGCATCTACGGTTTCCACGACGGCTTCAACGCGACGGAAAACTGGTACGAGCCGGTCTACATGGCGCTGAACCAGGCACCGATCACGGTGATGATCGAGAACCACCGGACCGGACTGGTCTGGCGGAATTTCATGTCGAACCCGGAAATTCAGCCGGCCCTCGACGCGATCGGGTTCAAGCGGGACCCGGCCCCGTCCGCGAAATAGCCGAGGCCGGGCCGGGCGGGTATCTGCCCCCTCGGCGCGCCCGGATCGGCGCGTTTTCCGAACGGCCGGTGCGTCCAGATCGGTGCGATGTCCGAATGTCCGGTGCGTCCGGCTCGGCGTAGGAGCGAGCTTGCTCGCGAGAGCGACGCCCGAACATCGCGAGTGCTTCTGCCCTGCGGGGCATTCGAATCGCCTGCAAGCAGGCTCCTACACTCGGAGTCTCGAACATCTCGAGCGTATCCGATCTGCGGTGCGCACGGATGGACCTCGACCTGCATTCAAACCTGCCCGGCCGCCGCGACCTCGGCGCCGACCCGCTCCGCTCCCGCGTAGATATTCATACGGTCCTGCCGCAGGAACCCCACCAGCGTCTGTCCGCCGCGCCGGGCGCACTCGATCGCCAGCGACGACGGCGCTCCGATTCCGGCGATCAGCGGGACTCCCGCCGTGAGTGCCTTCTGCACCAACTCGAACGAGACCCGGCCGCTGACCAGCAGCGCATGGTCCGCGAGCGGCAGCCGGCCATCCAGCAGCGCGTGGCCCAGCACCTTGTCCATCGCGTTGTGCCGGCCGACGTCCTCCCGCACGACGACGAGGTGGCCGTCCGGACCGACCAGCGCAGTGGCGTGAAGGCCGCCGGTTGCGCTGAATCCCGGCTGTGCCTGCCGGAGCTGTTGCGGCAACGACGCGAGCATTTCGGCATCGAAGCTCGGTCCCGCGTCGACCGGCGAAAGGGTTTGAAACACCGCTTCGATCGTCGACTTGCCGCACAACCCGCAACTCGAGGCCGTGAACACGTGCCGGGTGAGCCGCGACCAGTCGACCGCGACCCCGGGCGCCAGAACGGCTTCGACGATGTTCCCCGATGCCGCTTCCGGCAGCTCCCGGCAGACCAGAAGGTCGAGCAGGTCATCGCGCTGGCGGAGGACGCGTTCCGTGAGCAGAAATCCGGCGGCGAGTTCGCGATCGTGACCCGGCGTCCGCATCGTCACGGCGACGCTGCGGCCGCCCACCCTGATCTCCAGCGGTTCCTCGATTGCGACCGTGTCGCCAGCGGGAGCGATCCCGCGCTGTCGCTGCCAGGCGTGGAGCCGGATCCGGTGCGTCGTCACGACGGATTTCCTTGTTTCGCGGCGGCGGCTGGAACCGCCTGCGCTGCGAACACCGACGCCGGGTCGCGGGCGGAGCGGCGTCCGGCGGCGAGCCAGCCGAACCGAGTGGCGAGTGCGCCAACCAGGAACGACACCGCCGCGACTCCGGTGCCGCCGAACAACCGGAGGGCCAGCGGAGCCGGCCCCTCGAGAATCTCGCCGAGGCGCAGGGTCCAGCCGGACCCGCCGGCGTGCAGCGCGTGGTCGGCGGCACCATGCCGGTGCGTTTCCAGCCAGAGCAGCACGAGCGTTTCCGCCGCGGCGGCGATATAGCCGGTGGCGTTCAGCGCGGGAGTGCGAAACCCGCAGAGCTCGGCGAGCGCCGCCGCCGACCCGAGCCCGGCCATGCCGAAATGGAACGGCAGCAGCACGTGATGCAGGTTCCAGGCGGGAATCGCCGTCGCGCCGATCAGCGCGCCCGTGTAGGTCGCCAGAAGGATTCCGAAAAAGCCGGAGCCGAGCACCGCGGCGATGGCCAGTCCGTGGACCAGCGGAACGGGTCCGCCGGCGGCGGCGAGATGCAGGTGCCACTCGACGAGCGCCACGCCCGGAATCGAGGCGGCGCCAAACGCCGCGACGATCCACGAGCCCACCGACATCGGCGACTGGATCTTGAACACGCGAAGCATGGCGAGGAACCGCCACGGGCGCCCGAGATCCCACGTCAGCAGCACCGGCGAAAGAATCGCCCCGCCCGCCGCCAGCCAGAGGCAGAGGCGCACCAGTCTCCAGTCGTGCTGCATCAGCGCCGCAGCCGCGAGCAGGCCGGCCATGCCGGCCAGTCCGCCGACGAAGAAATACAGCGCGATCATCCATTTCCATACCGGCGGCTTCAGCAGCGCCAATCCGTAGTAGCCGGGCGAAGCCTGCATGCGCTCCGGCGTCGCCGGTGTGGACGGCAGGGGTCCGCCGGCGGCGCGGATGCGGCCGCCTTCGACGACGCCGTGGCGGTGCGCTTCTTCGCGCAGGCGCTCGAGCCGTTGCTCGAATCCGGGGCGGGAGGTGGACGGGTCAGAGGACATGGCGACTGGCGGTTCGGCGCCGGATCACCGCCGGCATCGTCATCGCGGCGACGACCGGCGGCCGGACGTTCGGGCGCGGGGCGAGGCCTCCGGGCGGGGTGGAGTGGGGGTTCATGACGATAGGATCGCGAAAACCGCGAGCACCGCGGCGGCGGCCAATGCGGCCGTCGCCACCACCGAGGCGTACGCGGCCCGGACGTAGAGGGTCGGCGCCTCGGGTCGGGGAGGGAGATTGTAGTTTTCCGGCGCGCCGAGCAGGAGGAAGAAGGCGTGCAGCCCGCGGACCGACGTCTCCTGCGGATCATAGAGCCGCGCGTCGTCGTAGCCCTGCGACTGCAAGGTGGAGACGCGTTGCCGCGCCTCCGCCTGCAGATCCTCGAGCCGGCCGAAACGGATCGACTCGGTTGGGCACGCCTTCGCGCACGCCGGCACGAGCCCGCTGATCTGCCGGTCGTAGCAGAACGTGCACTTGAACGCCCCGCCGGCATCGGGCGACGGACCCTCGCGCCGGTCGATCACGCCGAAGGGGCACGACACGACGCAGTACCCGCAGCCGTTGCAGACGTCGTCCTGCACGTAAACGGCGCCGTTCTCCGTGCGCACGATCGCGCCGGTCGGGCACGACTCGAGGCAGCCGGCGACCTCGCAATGCTTGCAGACGTCGGACAGGAACTGCCAGCGAAACGGCTCCTGGCCGTCGCTCATCGGCCCGGCGACCTGCGGCCCGCGGCGCTTGTTTTCCTCGAGGAACTGCACGTGGCGCCACGTCGAGGCGCCGAGAGTGGTCGTGTTGTCGTACGAGAGTCCGGTCCACCCCGCCGGATCGGCGGGGACGTTGTTCCACTCCTTGCACGCGACTTCGCACGCCTTGCAGCCGATGCATACGGTCGGATCGGTGAAGAAACCGACCTTCACCTCGTCCGCGACGAACGAATGCGGCGCCTGGTTCGAACTGTGAATGCCTTCGCCGATCATAGGCTGTGGGATTTGCCGTGCTGGCCGTGGCCGGGCACGAGCCGCCCGCCCGTGGGCGCGCCGGCCGGCGGTTCCTCCGGATGGCGGTTCGGTCCGGCGTCGGGCCGCGCCTGCCGCTTGAACCAGTCCCAGAACGCCGGACCGCGGGGCATCGGTTCCGGGATGACATTGCAGAGGCACACCTTGCCTTCGTGAATCGAGATGTTCGGCTCGGCCGTCAGCTCGAGCAGGTCATTGACGCTGCCGCCGGGATGCGGGCCCGCGGCGCCCCAGTGAAACGGCAGGAACACCTGATGCACCGTCCGGCCCGCGATCGTCAGCGGCCGGATCCGGCGGGTGACCATCGCCCGCACCTCGATGCCGCCGCGCAGGGAAACGACCGTGATCCGGTCGCCGTGGTGGATTCCGAGCTCGGTCGCCAGCTCCGGCGAGAGCTCCGCGAACATTTCGGGCTGGAGCTCCGCCAGGTGCGAGAGCCAGCGGCTCATGCCGCCCGCCGTGTGGTGCTCGGTGAGCCGGAACGTGCTCAGGACGTACGGGAACCGCGGGTCCCCGGGCGGGGCCTTCGGGTTCGCCGGCAGGGTGAACCAGTTCACCGGCGGGTTGGTATTGCGCGGATACACCGCGTTGACGACCGGCGACTCGATCGGTTCGAAATGCGTCGGCAGCGGACCGTCCTGCAGCCCGCGCGGCACGAAGATCCAGCCAAGCCCGTCCTCATGGAGCACGAACGGCGCATCGCCGGGCTGGCCGGCGAGCCCGAGCGCGCCGGGCGGCGGCTGGTAGTCGGGCGCCTTCTTCGGCTCGAAGTCCGGCGTGTCGTGGCCGGTCCATTCGCCCTTCGCCGCGTCCCACCAGATGATCGCCTTGCGGGCGCTCCAGGGCTGGCCATCCGGTCGGGCGCTGGCCCGGTTGTAGATGATCCGCCGGTCGCTCGGCCACGCGAACCCCCAGCCGTGGCCGTAACGCCCCTTTGGCTCGCGGCGCAGCGCCTTGTTGACGCCGTCGGGCCCGAGCACTCCCGCGTAGATCCAGCAGCCCGAGGCCGTCGATCCGTCGTCCTTCAACTCCTGGTAGCGCGAGATCTGCGGCCCGTGATGCGGGCGGCCCTCGCGGTCGCGGCCGCCGCGATACACTCCGTCCGGTCCCGCCGCGGGATCCGTCTTCCAGCCGTTGATCTCGGCCAGCACGCACTCGACGTCCGGCTCGCCTTCACCGGTTTCCGGATACCACCAGTCGAGGGCGCGCAGCGGCTCGTCCGCGGGGTCGGTCGAGGCCCGCGCCCGGGCGATCAGCCGTTTCGCCAGCTGATGGATGAACCATGACTCGCTGCGGCAGTCGCCCGTCGGACGGACCGCCCGCTCGCGAAACTGCAGGAGCCGCTGCGTGTTGGTGAAGGTGCCGGCCTTTTCGGCGTGCCCCGCCGCCGGCAGGAGGAACACCTCCGTGCCGATCTCCGCCGTCCGGACCTCGCCCCGCTCGATCTCGGGCGAATGGCGCCACCAGTTCGTCGATTCGGTCTCGACCATTTCGCGCGCTACCATCCATTTGAGCTTCGAGAGTGCATGCCGCTCGAACCGCGCGTGCTGCCCTCCGACCGCCGGGTTCTGGCCCATGAGGAAGAAGCCCTCGACCTTCCCCTCGGCCATCTCGGCGAAGTACGCGAGGTGGGAATGGTCGCGCGTGATCCGCGGGAGGAAGCGCCAGCCCCAGTCGTTCCCGCGGGTCGCCCGCTGGCCGTAGTAGGCCTTGAGCAGGCTGATCGTATACGCCGGCATTTCGTGCCACAGCCCGAGCTCGTTCGTGTAGTTGTCGAGGAAGGTCTGCAGCTTTTCCTCGTCGTGCTCCTTCGTGCCGCGCGGCACCGGCAGGTAGCCGGGGAGCGCGTCGTAGAGCGTCGGGATGTCGGTCGAGCCCTGGATCGAGGCGTGACCGCGCAGCGCCAGGATCCCGCCGCCCTGCCGCCCGATGTTGCCGAGCAGCAGCTGGAGAATCGCCGCGGTGCGGATGATCTGCACGCCGACCGAGTGCTGCGTCCACCCGACGGCGTAGCAGATGGCCGCGGTCCTTTCCGGGCCGCTCGCGGCGGTGAGTTTTTGCGCCACCTGTGCGAGCAGCTCCGGCGGGCAGCCCGTCACGTTCTGCACCATCTCCGGCGTGTAGCGCGCGAAATGCCGCCGGAGAATCTGGAAGACGCAGCGCGGATGCTCGAGCGTCAGGTCGCGGTGCGGGTGCCCGAGATCATCGCCTTCGTAGTTCCAGCTGCCGGGCGCATAGGCCCGGCGGGCTTCCTCCCAGCCGGAAAAGAATCCGCCGCCGTCCTCCGCATCAACGAACTCCGGCTTGACGATGCACGAGGCGTTCGTGAACCGGACGACGTACTCGCGGAAGAACCTTCCCTGCGTGAGCACCTGGTGCACCAGCCCGCCGAGGAACACGATGTCCGTGCCGGAGCGGATTGGAACCCAGAGGTCCGCCATCGCGCTGGTGCGCGAGTAGCGGGGATCCACGTGGATCACCGTGGCGCCGTTCTCCTTTGCCTTCATCACCCACCGGAAGCCCACCGGGTGGGCCTCGGCCATCGACGAACCCTGGATCAGGACGCAGTCCGCGTATTGCAGGTCCTGCTGTGCGGTGGTCGCGCCACCCCGGCCAAAGGAGGTGCCCAGACCGGGCACCGTGCTGGAGTGTCATATTCGAGCCTGGTTCGACACCGCCACCATGCCGACCCCGCCGGTGAAAAGTTTCTTGATGAGATAATTCTCCTCGTTGTCGAGTGTCGCTCCGCCGAGGTGGGCGATCGCCGTGGTGTGATTCACGTACGTCCCGTCGGGACTCCGCTCCACCAACGTGCGCCGGCGCGTTTCCCACACGCGTTCGGCGATCAGGTCCATCGCCTCCTCCAGCCCGAGCGTCTCCCAGTCGGCGGCGAACGGTCTCCGATGCTTCACCTTCAATTCCCGCCGGTCGTGCTGGAGCAGTTGCCGGGACGCAGCCCCCTTCGGGCAGAGATTCCCCTGGCTGATCGGGCTCTCCGGGTCGCCTTCGATCTGCACGATCTTGCCGTTGCGGTGATAGATCAGCTGGCCGCAGCCGACGCCGCAATAAGGACAGATCGAGCGCGCCACCTGCGCGCCGTCGGTCCGCGCCCGCAGCGCCTGTGTCCGGCGCGACATCACCTCGACGCCGGTGCCGCGCGTGCCGTGGCGGATTTGTCGCAGCAGCGGCCAGCGCCAGAGGCCCGAAGTCTTGATGTCGGTGCGTTTCATGGATGTGTCCTCGTTGGTTCTTCCCGTCCGCCGCGGCCCGACGGCAACCGAATCCGGCACGGTGATTCGGGCAAGCGGAGGGCATTGGCTGTCAGCCCGATCTTCAGGTCGGAATCCACCCGATGGCGGAGGATTCGGTCGTCACGTAGGTTGCGATTCGCCGCCGGCCCGCGGCGGGCCCCATGAACCATCCCAGCGCGGATTACGCCGACAACGAGCGCTGCCTCCGGTGTCGTTCCGGCCAGGGCGGAGAATCCCGACCCCTGCCGGCGAATCGGCCGGTCGGCACGGTATCGCCCGCCTTCCACCGGACCGCCGGGCCGGCGGGACTGCCGCCGGCGGCGCCACTGCGGATCCCGCGGTTCCCCCCTGCGGGGGCGTCCGCAATCCGTCGCGACTTCCATCCCTTTTTCCGGAGAGTCATGGGTGCCTGGTGGCCCCCGCGGTCTTCAAAACCGCTGTCGGTTCATACCGTGAGCCGAGGAATGTTCGATTCATTCCCTCTCCGCCACTCTGGGGAGGCCATGCCGTGAAGCGTCCGAACTTTGAATCGGCGGTCGGGCTGTCCATCGTCGCGGCGCGCCGTTCCCCGCTGCTCCGGCTGACATCGCTGTCGTCGTGCGCCGGATGCGCCGCGAAGCTGGGCCAGGAGGCGCTCGCGCAGGTTCTCCGGCGGGTGCCGGCGGCGCCGGCGGACCCGAAGCTGCTCGTCGGCGCCGGGACGGCCGATGACGCCGGGGTGTACCGGATCAGCCGCGATCTCGCGCTCGTGCAGACGGTCGATTTCTTCACCCCGATCGTCGACGACGCGTTCGACTACGGCCGGATCGCGGCCACGAATGCGATCTCCGACGTGTACGCGATGGGCGGACGTCCGATCACCGCGCTGAATCTGATCGGTGTTCCCGACGAGGTCGTGGGGTCCGAGGTCGTGGCCGAGATCCTGCGTGGAGGTCTGGCCATCGCGCGCGAGGCCGGCACCACGATCGTCGGCGGCCACACCATCCGCCTGCCGGAACCCGTCTACGGCATGGCCGTCACCGGTCTCGTCTCGCCGCGGCGGATCATCGCGAATACCCGGGCCCGGCCGGGAGACCTGCTCGTGCTCACGAAACCGCTTGGCACCGGCATCACCACCACGGCGATCAAGCGCCGTCTGGCGAGTGCGGCCCTGCAGCAGGCGGCCATCCGATCGATGGCCACGCTCAACCGCGTCGGCGCCGATCTGGCCGAACAGAATCTGGTGTGCGCGGGCACCGATGTCACGGGCTTCGGCTTGCTCGGGCACCTTGCGAACATCTGCCGGGGCAGCGGCGTCGGTGCGGAGATCGATCCGGCCGCGGTGCCGGTGCTCGGCGCCGAGGTCTACGAGCTGATTGCCCGGGACTGCATTCCGGGCGGCAGCCGGCAAAACCTGAAGACCGCCGACACGATCACCGATTGGAACAGTGCCGAACCGCGTTATCGGCAGCTGCTGACCGACGCGCAGACCAGCGGCGGGCTTCTGCTCTGCGTCCCGGACAGGAACCTCGGTTCGACGATCGCGCTGTTGCGCCGGGCGCGGACGCTTTGCGCCGCCGTGATTGGAAGGATCGTCGCCGCGCCCGCTCCGGAAATCCGGCTGGTTTCGGGGGCCGGCCCGACGCGTATCCGGACTTCGGTGCCACGGAGGCCGCGAGCGCAACCGGCATGAGCCCGATCGTCCGCCCCGCCCCCCGTTCGATCGCCGCGAACCCGCGCCGGGCGATTCCCGCCGTCAGCCGGATTCTGCTGGCGCTGGAACCGCAGGAGCTGCCGCGTCCGGTGGTCCTTGCGGAGGTGCGGCGAACGCTGGCCGCGCTCCGGCGCGAACGCGATGCCGGCGACTTCGCCGCGGCGCTCGGGCACGTTCGCGCGGCGCTGGCCGCGGTGCGACGCTCGCGGCTGGCGGCGGTGATCAACGCGACCGGCGTCATCCTCCACACCAACCTCGGCCGCGCTCCGCTCGGCGCGCCGGCGCTGGCGGCGCTGGCGGAGGTCGCGGAAAATTACACCAACCTCGAGTTCGATCTCGACGCGCGAACCCGCGGCGGCCGCGCACCCTACCTCGAGCGGACGCTCGCGCTGCTCTGCCGGTCCGAGGCCGCCACGGTGGTGAACAATTGCGCCGCCGCGCTGGTGCTTGTCCTGCGCGGGCTCACCCGGCCACGGCCCGAGGTGATCCTGTCCCGCGGCGAACTCGTGCAGATCGGCGGCGGGTTCCGCATTCCCGAAATTCTGGAGGCCAGCGGCGCCAGGCTGCGGGAGGTGGGCACGACCAACCGGACGTCGATCGAAGACTACGCCCGGGCGGTCGGGCCGGACACGGCGTTGATCCTGAAGGTGCATCGGAGCAACTTCCGGATGGACGGATTCGTCGCGTCACCGTCGACCCGGGACATCGCGGCGCTGGCGCGGGCGAAGAAACTTCCCTTCGTCGAGGACCTGGGGAGCGGCGCGGTGCATGCGACCGAATCGATCGCCGGGCTGAATCATGAGCCCACGCCGGCGGAAGTGCTGGGGCAGGGTGCCGATCTGGTGACCTTCAGCGGCGACAAGCTGCTCGGCGGCCCGCAGGCTGGAATCGTTGCCGGCCGCTCGGCGCTGGTCGCCGCACTGA
The DNA here is from genome assembly GCA_963705935.1 of uncultured Verrucomicrobiae bacterium. Taxonomy (GTDB): domain Bacteria; phylum Verrucomicrobiota; class Verrucomicrobiia; order Opitutales; family Opitutaceae; genus Opitutus. The sequence continues at coordinate 4,934,720 of OY970130.1, forward strand.
AACGGGATCCGTTCTTCCGCGCGCTGCGCTGTGACAAGCTGGTGTTTGCGGCCCTGCAGGCGACGGTGGATTCCCATCTCGCCGGGACGTCGGCCAGCGACGTGCCCGTTGAGAGCATGCTTCGCGCCTCCGTCGACGGACTCCGGCAACGTGCCGGGCGAATCATCGCGGCATTGGATGGCGCGCCGATGGCGGCGGAAATCGGGACCGGGGCCACCGAGGTGGGCGGCGGGAGTCTGCCCGGTTCGCAGCTCGCCTCGGTGCGGATCGAGCTCCGGCCGCGCGCCCTTGGCCTGACGCGGTTTGCCGCGCGACTCGCGGCCGGAAGTCCCCCGGTAATCGGTTCGACGGCGCACGGTTGCCTGCGGATCGACCTGCGCACCGTTTTTCCGCGGCAGGATCAGGCGCTCGTCGGGGCGATCCGCCAGGCGCTGGGTCATGACTGAGCGTCCATCGATCCAATCGGATGGTGGTGGCGGCTGGCCAGCGGTCGGGCGCGTGCCGCTGGTCGCGGGGACTGCCTCCGCGGTGGCGGCGGCCGGCCCGACGATTCGCCATTTCATCGTCGCGACGGCCGGGCACGTCGATCACGGCAAGAGTGCGCTGGTGTGCGCGCTCACCGGGACCGATCCCGACCGGCTGCCGGAGGAGAAGGAACGGGGCATCACGATCGATCTCGGGTTCGCCCCGCTCGCGCTTTCCGCCCCGGATGGCTGCCTGCACCTCGGGATCGTCGACGTGCCTGGTCATTTGGATTTCGTGCGCAACATGGTCGCCGGCGTCGGCGCGACCGACCTCGCGTTGTTGTGCGTCGGCGCGGACGACGGGTGGATGCCGCAGACGGAGGAGCACCTGCAAATCCTCGCCTATCTCGGCGCGACGCGCGCGGTCGTGGCGCTGACGAAGGCCGACCGGATCGATCCGGCCGCGGAGCCGGCGGCGATCGCCGCCGTGCGCGAACGGCTGCGCGGCTCGCCGTTTGCGGAGGCCGCTATCGTTCCAACGTCGGTGGTGTCGGGCCGGGGACTGGCCGAAATTCGGGCGGCGATTGCCGCCACGCTTGCGTCCGTTCCGTCCCCTCCGGACGGCGGCAAGCCACGGCTCTGGATCGACCGCGCGTTCCTGTTGCGCGGGATCGGCGCGGTGGTCACCGGCACGCTCACCGGCGGCCGTCTCGCGGTGGGCGATCCGGTGCTCGTGCTGCCGGGCGAAACCGCGACGCGGATCCGATCGATCCACTGCCACGGCCGGGCACAGCCGAGAGCGCATCCCGGGATGCGGACGGCGCTCAACCTCGCCGACGTGACGGTGCGGGCCGCGCGCGACCCGGCGAAAGGGAACGCGATCCGCCGCGGCGAACTGCTGACGCCGCCTGGCAGCTGCGGCATCACCGGGACCTGCGACGTCTGGCTCGAGCGTTCGGCCCGTCCCCCGGCCAGCCCGATCGCAGGCCGGCCGCTGATGCACGGCACGATCGCGCGACTGTTCGTCGGGACCGCGACGGCGCCGTGCCGGGTGGTGCTGGCGAGCCGCGGCGAACTCGGTCCCGGCGAACAGTCGGCCGCCCAGCTTCGGCTCGAATCCCCCCTGCCGCTGGTCCACGGCGAACGATTTGTGATCCGCGACGCGGCGGACCGGGCGACGCTCGCGGGCGGAATCGTGCTGGATCCGGCTGCCAGCCGGAAGCGTTTCCGGCGGCGAGCGCAACAGCAGCATCTCGCCGCATTGCAGCGGGCGGGCGCCGACGCGATTCCCACCGTGGCCGCCTGGCTCGCGCACGACGGGTTTCTCCACCGCCCCTCACTTGGGCGGCATTCGAATCTGCCAGCCCCAACCATCGCGGCGGCGATCGACGAGGGCGTACGACGGGGCGAGCTGATCGACTGCGACGGCCAGGTCGGACTGAATGCTCGGTGGGGCGAGCTGCTCCGCTCTGCGGATACGGCCATCCGGGAGCACCATCGGGCGCACCCGGCGCAGCTCGGCCTTCCGCTCGCACAGCTTCGGGCCGCAATCGGGAGCGAGCCATGGCTGGCGAACGTGTTCGGCTCGCTCGTTGCCGCGCTCACCCGGTCCGGTTTCGAGATCGTCGGGGGATCGATCCGGCATTGCGGCCACCGGCCGCAGCTGCCGGAAAGCCTGCTGGCTGCGGCCGTCGAGCTTCGCGGCCGCCTGGGCCGACACCCGCTCGACCCTCCCGGCCGCAAGGCGCTCGCGCCCGACGCGGCCTCGGACGAGGCGCTGCGTTTTCTGCTCAAGACCGGCGAGGTGGTCGAACTTGGTCCCGACGTCGTGCTGCTGACCGCGGCCTTCGATCACGCCCGGGAGGCGGTGCGGCGCCACCTCGAGACGCACGTCGGCGCGACCGTGAGCGAATTGCGCCAGGTCGTCGGCGCCAGCCGGCGCATCGTCGTGCCGCTGATGGAACGGCTCGACCGCGACGGGGTGACGATGCGCGAGGGCGACAGCCGGGTGTTGCGCGTGGCGGCACCGGCGGATGCCCGGTGATCGCATCCGGGCGGACACGATCCGCGCGCGGAAAGCGCATTCCCGAGGGGCGACCGCTACGCCGAGATCAAGCCCTTGCGGATCGCGAGTCGCACCAGATCCGTCTGCGTTTGCAGCCCCAGCTTGCGCATCAGGTTCGTGCGGTGCGTCTCCGCCGTGCGCGCACTGATGAAAAGCTTCTCCGCAATCTCGCTGTTGCTCGCGCCTTCGGCCGCAAGCTGCAGCACCATGCGCTCGCGTGGCGTGACTGCCTGCAGCGGGTCCGCGTTGTCGGCCGGCTTCGAGACCAGCGCCGTGATCGCCCACTCGGACAACGGCGCGCTCAGGAACCGCCGCCCGGCCAGCACCTCCCGGAGACCGCGCGATATCTCATCCGACTCCGAGCCTTTCAGGATATAAGCCATCGCACCGGCTCGCAGCGTCTCGATCACGTACGGCTCGTCGTTGTGCATCGAGAGGATCATCACCCGCGTGTGCGGGCTCAGCGTCCGCGTCTGCCGGAGCACCTCGATGCCGTGCAGTCGCGGCAGGTTCAGGTCGAGCACGAGAATAGTCGGCTTGTGCTTCTCCACGAACTGGACCGCCTGCAGTCCGTCGGCCGCCTCGGCCACGACCTGGCACAGGCCGTCGCGCTCGAAGATCGTGCGCAGACCGCGCCGCACGATCTCATGGTCGTCAGCAATGATGGCGGTGTTCATGTGGCGTTCGGGGGTGCGGCGTGGAGGCCGAACTCCGCGTGGATGCGGGTGCCTTCGCCCATGCGGGAGTACATCTCGAAGAGTTCCTCCGGCGAGGTGAACGCGTTCGGCGAGGCCGGCAAGTCCGAGGGAGTTGTTTTTCGCCAGCGCCGCCGCAGGGTCGAACCCGCGTCCGCGATCGGAGATTTCCACGTGCATCGCGGTGTCGTCCGCCGCCACCGTCACCACGGCCGCCTGCGCCCCGGAGTGGCGCGCGACGTTCGTCAGCGCCTCCTGCACCATGCGGTAGACCGTGGTTTCGAGCACGGGCGAGAGTCGCCGTTCCGGCAGCGCGACGTCCAGCTCGACCGTGATCCCCGTCTGCTGGCGGAAACGGTCGACGTGCCATTCGAGCGCCGGTCGCAGCCCGAGATCGTCGAGCATGCGCGGACGAAGCTGGAGCGTGAGTTCGCGGACGGTCCGCAGCAGTTCGTCGGTGACGCGCAGTGCCTCCGCCAGGGCACTGTCGTCGGTGCGGCACGCCTCGAGGCGGAAGCGGAGCCCGGTCAGGAGCTGGCCGACCTGGTCGTGCAGCTCGCGGGCGATCGCGCGGCGCTCGTCCTCCTGCACCCGGAGCAGCCGGTTCGACAATGCCTGCAGCCGCGCGGCATTTTCCTCCGAGCGCCGTTCCGCCGCCTGGCGCACCGCGATCTGGGCCTGCAGGTCGCGCGTCCGCTCCGCCACCTGGTCCGCCAGCGACCGGTTCAGCTCGGCAAGCTCGGTCGAAAGCCGGAGGTTCAGGTGCTCCGTGTCCGCGCGCTTGAGTGCGTGGTTGAGCGAAAACAGGAGCTCGGGCAGGCAGCCGTCCTGATAGAAGACATAGTCGTGCGCGCCGAGCTGAAATGCCGCGATCGCCGTCTCCCCGGACCGGCTGGCCGAGAGGATGATCGCCGGAATGTCCTGCGACACCGAGTGGAGCTGGCGCAAGGCGTCCAGCATCGATTTGTCGGGCAGCCCCGGTCCCAGCACGACCGCATCGATCGCCTGCTCGCCCCGGAGCACGCGGTCGAACTCCGACGGATCGACCGCCACGATTTCCAGACGGGTCGCGTTGGCGACGAAGAACTGGGTGACGGCCGTGCGGGTCGCGTCCTGTGGTTCGACGAACAGCGCGCGGTGATCGCGCGGCGGCGCCGCCACCTCCCGGCGCTTCCGATGGCGGTCGGCGACCCGGCGGGTGATCTCGGCGATCCGCCGAAAGTCGAACGACGCCTTGTCGATGCAGTCGACGGCGCCCGCCCGCAGGGCGCGGACGGCCATGTCGTTTTGCCCCTGCGCACTCACCACCACCACGGGCGTCGGATCGCCGCGGGCCGTGAGCTCGCCGAGAATGTGCAGCCCGTCGATGTCCGGCAGCAGCAGGTCGACGAGCACCACGTCGTAGCCACCGCGCTTCATCGCGTCCAGGCAGGCGCGGCCGGATTCGACGTGCTCGAGCGCGCAGTCGGAGCCGTATCGCTCGAAGAAACGGGCCACCATGTCCGCAACCTGGGGGTCGTCCTCCGCGTGAAGCACTCGAATCATCGTTGCCGCGACGATGAGTTTCCGCCGCTCCGGCGCCAAGCCCGATGATCTCACGCGGATGGCAAAACGCCCACGCGACGATCGAACGCGCCGGGCGCTTCTGCGTTGCGGTGCGTGTCCGGATCGCCTGCAAGCAGGCTCCTACGCCCGGAGAGATCGGATCGACGTAGGAGCGAGCTCGCTCGCGAGAGCGATGATCGAATACCTCGGGGCGTTTCCGCTCTGCCGTGCCTGTCCGGATCGCCTGCGAGCAGGCTCCTACGGCCGGAGGGGCTGGATCGCCTGCGAGCAGGCTCCTGCGTTCCATCCCAGCGGCCCCGCCGTGGGCGCCTCTGGCGGCGTCGTCGGCGACGGCGGATCCCGACTCGCGCCGGACTCGATACCCAGACCGGTGGTGAAACCCCCCAGACCCGGGAGGAAAACCCTCAACGCATTTCACGAGCATCAAATACGGGTCGGCACGGATACAGGAAAACCACTGGCGGGCTTATTGTCATCCCATGCAAGCGACCTCCGAACCCACAACGAAGAGATCCTTCGGTTCGCGGGTTCGCGCCGTTGCAGTCCTCGCCGCCGCGGCCGCGATCGCGGTGTTCTCCGGTTGTGCGACGGCTTCGACGGACCGGACCCTGATGATGTTCGTCGACAGCGCGCCGGTGCCGAGCATCGTGCAGCGGGGCACCGAGCTGGCGGCCGCACAGGATGCAGCGAAGGCGCAGCACGGTTGTTTTGCGGTTCGCGGCGAGGGTGATTCGATGGAGCCGATCTATCTTGCCGGTACCGCCGTCGTCGTTCGCGCCGGCGGGTACGAGCGGCTGCACCGCGGACAGCCGGTGGTCTATGTCTCCAGTCGCGGCGTCGCCGTCGCCCATATGCTGGTCGAACAGACCGCGGCCGGCTGGATCGCCGCCGGGCTGAACAACGACGCGTCGGATGCGGAACTCGTCACCCGCAACAATTTGGTTGGCGTCATCACCCAGGCGTTTGCGTCAAGAACCGGGTCGCTGCCGAAGTCGGTGGCGGCCCGGATTGCGCTCAACGAGCAGATCCGGCGCAGCGGCCGGATGGCGAGCGTGCACGCGGACACTGCTGCTCCGGGCGACGTGCTCTGAACGATTTTGGCTCGCACGAGCTGAAGGGACCAGCCGGGCGGACGGACTTGCTCCGCCGCCCGGCTTTTGCATTCGCGGGGTAGGTCAGATCCTAAACCACGGGTGGACCTGGGACGGCTGCGCCGGAACACAATTTGGAGGGACACCCGGACTGGATTGGGGTGGGACCCGACCTCCGGGCGGGCCGACGCCGGTCGGAGACCCGCGCGATCCGGCCGCCAACTGACCGTGGCCAGACTCCTGAGACGAAGTTGGGCACCCTGTAGTGAGCCCGGCTGCACGGACCGATTGTAGGAGCGGCTTTATGCCGCGATTCGAACCTCTCCTGTCAATCAATCGCGGCGTAAAGCCGCTCCTACAAATACCTGATGTCGCGAACGCGCCGAGAGCGCGCGTCTTTATGCCGCGATCCGGATGTCCCCCGACGTTTTATTTCGCGGCGTAAAGCCTACATATCCAATCGGACCTCGGCGCTATTTCGCGCCGTTCAAGACCGGTGTGACCAGCCGGGCCGCAGCAGCGAACTCGCCAGGCCACGCCCACGATCGTCACCGGTCGATCGCGGCTATGACAGCCGCGAGTAGATCTTCTGCAGCATCGCGATCGATGGCGTCACCGGAGTCGGCGCCGGCTTCGGGCTGGCGAGGCTGAACCGCAGGAGCAGCTGTTCGTTTTCCTTGTCGAGCTGGAGAATCTGCAGGATGCGGGCCCGGGCGTTTTCGAGCAGGTCGCGCGTCTCGGGATCACGAATCCGGCCGGCGGGTATCGTACGCAGGGCGGCGAGAGAATCGTCGAGCCGGGTCAGGAGCGCCTGCTTCCGCTCGACGGATTCGGCCGGGAGGACCCGCTGCTGCTGCCGAAGAAAACGATTTTCCTCGAGCGCGCACTGGTGCAGCTCGTCACAAAGCTGCTGGTGCTGGCGGAGTGCTTCGGCTGGCGTCATTGGCGGGCGCGGACTTCGGGTTGGTCGATGGGTTCTGCTGCCCCGTGGTGGAATCGAAGAGTGCCGCCACCTGGCGATCGGTGGCTTCGCGCCATTGGACGTGGGCGAGCCGGGCGGATGCCATGCGGGCGAAGTCGGCTGTCTCCGGCGAGGCGTTCGGGCCGGCGCTGTCGGCAATGGCGCGAAAACCCTTCATCGCGCGCTCGGTGTCGCCCAGGCGTTCGTAGCAGAGGGCGATCTGATAACTGACCGGGATCCGCCACACCGGATCGTCGGAGAGTGCGGCCAAGCCATGGTAGATTGCCAGTGCGTTCAAAATGTCGCCGCCGGCGAAAAACGCGTTCGCCAGCTGGTTGCCGGTGCGGCGCTGCCAGTACGTCCAATGTTTGGGGTCGGCTTTGGAATGCGTGTGTTCGGCCCGCAGCAGGTCGAGCGTCGTCGCGAGCGCCTCCTGCGGCCGGTTCAGCGACCGCAGCGTGGTCGCGAGCAGGTATCGCGCCTCGGGCGCGTTTTCGTCCTCCGGCCACTGGTCGAGAAAGCTGCGCAGGCTGGTCACGGCGCCCTCGAGGTCGCCGGCGAGCTGCAGCGAGTAGGCCGACTTGAAATGCGCCCGGGCCCGGTCCGCCGACGCGAGGTCGAGCATTCGCAGCCGCGAAAAGAACTTGTTCGCCTCGCCGTACTCACCCGATTCGAAATGCGTTTCCGCCACCTCGAACTGCGCCGTCTTCGCCAGCAGCTGGTAGTGCTCGAATCCGCTGCCGGTGGGAAGCTTCAGGGTGGAGTTGATGACGTTGTAGAACCGCGAGATCGCCATGCGCGGCGCCCCCATGTCGCGGTAGGTCCGGCCGAGCTCGAGCAGCGCGTCCGGCACGCGGTCGTCGCCCGGATAGTCCTTCAGGAACCGCTCGTAGATCGCGGCGGCCTTGGTGAGCACGCCTTGTTTCCGATGCATGTGCGCCAGGCCGAGCAGGGCGGCCTTCGTGGTCTCGATCGGCGCGTCGCCGTCGAGCACCTGGCGATACGCGATCTCCGCGGCGTCGAAGTCGGACCGTTCCGTCAGCGTCCCGCCAAGCTTCACCAACCCCAGCGATTCCTTGGCCGACAACGGCAATCCGCGGCGCGGCGCGATCGTGGCGCGGGAGGATTGCGTCGCCGCCGGGGATTCCGCCGCGAGTGCCCGTGCGCCGGACGCGCCGGCGAGCGCGGCGAGCAAAGCCAGGCGAACGAGACTGGGCGCGGAACACGACCGGATGTCGGAACGAATCATTTCGGAGTCTGGGTGTAGGTGGCGGAGCTGGGTGGCAGCAGTGCGGGCGCGCGGGGCACCGGTACCACTACGTTCGGGTCGCCGGGTTTGGCAGCAGGAATTTCGAAATACGGCAGGAAATCTTCGGCCCGGACGCGGGGCCGCAAATCGTCAGGCAGGATCGGCGCCGGCACATGACCGGACACGGACTCCTCGCCCGCCGACGGCTTGGGCGCTTCCGCGGCGGACGCCGGGTTCGCTTCGACCGGCGGAGTGAATGGAATCACATCGGGTTTCGCGGCGGTTTCGGCGGCCGGTTGCGGCGGGGCCGCGGCGGGCGGACGCGTCACCAAGTCGGGTGGCGGCGCCGCTTCGACAAAACGCAACGCCGGCGAACCGAGCATCGCCAGATAGGGCGTTGGTTCGGTTGCTGACGGTTCGAGTGGCATGACGGGCCGTGACCAGGCGCGGTCGGTCGCCAGCAGAGGAAAGAGCAACAACGCCAAGCATGGCAGCGCCTGACCGGCGCCGGACAGCGCGGACGTTGGTTCGCGGTGATTCATTGATAATACGACAGTCCATTGGCTTGGATGTCTCGTATTCGCCCGAAGGGTTATCGGACCGCCCCGGTGAAACCTGAGACGGATTTGCCGATCATCCTTTTCGCGCGGCCGCCGATTGTTCAAACAGCTTGCGCAACCGCCGGCCAACTTCGTCGAGCCGGTACGGCTTCTGCACGAAATCGCACCGGTTCAGCTTCTGAAATTCGGAACGCACTTCCGGGCTGATGTGCCCGCTGATGACCAGAACCGGGATGTCGGGCCGGCAGGTGCGAATCACCTTCAACACCTGAACGCCATTTGTCCCGGGCATGTTCAGGTCAAGCAGCACGGCATCCAGCTGCCGCTGGCTGTCGCCGATCATGTCGATGGCGTCGAGCCCCGTGGCCGCCGTCGTGACGCGGTACCCTTTCCGGGTGAATGCGGCCGACAGCAGCATGCGCAGCGGTCCCTCGTCGTCGACCACCAGCAGCGATTCGGTGCCCGGGGGAAACTCGGCCGTGTTCGCGACGCGCGCGGTGGCCGGAATATCGCCGGCGAGTGGAAGGTAGACGTGAAACGTGCTGCCGGAGCCGACGGTGCTGTCGACGTCGATGAAGCCGTTGTGACTGGTCGCGATCCCGTACACCACCGCCAGGCCGAGGCCGGTGCCGTGGTTCGGCTGCTTCGTGGTGAAGAACGGCTCGAAGATGCGTGCGCACACCTCGGGAGGAATGCCGCTCCCGGTGTCGCTGATTTCGAGACAGGCGTAGCGGCGCGCCGGCTCGGCCGCGTAGTGGCGCGACTGGACTTCCGCCCCGAGGCACACGGCGGTCGTCACCGTGATCATCCCGCCGTGCGGCATCGCGTCGCGCGCATTCACGCACAGGTTGAGGATGATCTGCTGGATCTGCGTCTGGTCGGCGAGCAGCGGCGGAAGCTTGTCCGCGAGCGCGAGCTGGAAGGTGACGGTGCGCGGAAACGTCTCGGCCATGAGCGCGACCAAGTCGCGGGCGAGCTGGTTCACGTCGACGGGGGCGTAGCGGATCTCCGCCTTGCGGCTGAACGTGAGGATCTGCTTCACGAGACCGCTCGCGCGTTCCGCCGCCCGATGGATTTCCTGGAGACTCTTCTGGATCACCGCCGGCTCCGCCCCGCCCTGGAGGCAGAACTCCGAGTAGCCGTGAATGATCGCGAGCAGGTTGTTGAAGTCGTGCGCGATGCCGCCGGCGAGCGTGCCGAGGCTCTCCATCTTGTGCGCCTGCCGGAGTTCGCTCTCAAGGGCCTTCCGGCTGGTGATGTCTTCACGCAGACAGAGCAGGTTCGTGATCTCGCCGGACGAGTTGCGCAGGCTGGAGACCTTGACCGACTCCCACACGACCGTCCCGTCGGGCCGGCGGGTCGAGAGTTCGCCGCGCCACTCGTCGCCCCCGCGCACGGTCTGCCAGAAATTGCGGTACGACTCCTCGCTGGGATGCCCGTCGCGCAGCACCTCGACGTTTCGTTCCAGCACGTCCTCAAGCGTGCGTCCGGTGACTTCCGTGAACTTCGGATTCACGTACTGCGCCCGGCCGTCCAGATCCGTGATCACGATCGCCACCGGCGACTGCTCGATCGCCCGCGAGAGCCGGAAGAACTGCTCTTCCGCGAGCTTCTGCCGGGTGATGTCACGTCCGACGGCCCGGATCGCGACGACGGCGCCGCTGGCATCGACCTGGGCGGTCTTTTCCCAGGAAAACCATCGCACGCCCTGCGGGGTGGACCAGCGCTGTTCCGAAACGACCCGGTGCGGGGGGTGGGCGATGTCCGCGATCACGGCCTTGAACGCCGGAGCGTCGTCAGGATGGACGAAATCGGTCACCCGCAGCCCGGCGATCGACGCGGCGGACCGACCGAACTTCCGGGCAAAAGACAGGTTCACCGCGATGAGCCGGCCCTCGAGATCACGGCAGTATGCCGGATCCGCGCTGTTTTCCCAGGGACCCAGCGCGTTATCGGCCGCCAGACTGGCGGCCGCGGAGACGGGTTCACTCGTCGAAGACATACGCAAAATGTATCGGTGCGGGGCGGCGCCGGTGAAGCGCTCGCGTCAGAGCAACCCCTGCAACATCGAGGGCAGGCGTTGCAGCGTGTTCGCCAGCGCGGCGCGGGCGAGCATCGTTTCCGGACCATCGGCACCGTACAGGATCCTCCAGCCATCGAGCAGCAGCCACGCGTCGTGCTCGACATGGGCCACGAGTTCGAAACCGCCGGTGATGCCGGCGTGCCGCACCAGGTGGTCGGCAACCTGAACCGCCGCTGCGAACAGGGAGTGCTCCGGCGCCGCCGCCGGATCGTTGTGGTAAAGCACCGCCGTGCTGATTTCGGGACTGATGTGGTGCCGCTCTAGATAATAGGCGCCGATGCGCGCATGGTCCCAGCCGATCTGCTCGCGTTCGAGCCGGCAGAATTCGGCCGGCGTTCGCGCCGGCATCGACATCAGCGTCCGCAGCTCGTCCGGGAACGCCGTCGCCTGGACCACCTTTCCGACATTGTGGAGCAGCCCGATCAGGTAGTCCGTGTCGTCGTCGATCTGGAAGGGCGTCGTCGCCAGGATGTCGCGGGTGAGAATCGCCGTCGCGATGCTGTGGCTCCAGAGTTCCTTCCAGGGGAGGATGGCGGGCGATCGGGATTGCAGGTTCTCGAGTTCCTCGATCACCGGCGTGGCGATCGAGAGTTCGCGGATCTGCCGCAGCCCGAGGAAGAAAACGGCCTCCTCGATGTTGTTGATCCGCGTGGAGAGCCCGAAGTAAACCGAGTTCACCAGTCGCAGCAGTCGCGCCGTGAGCGATGGATCGCGCCGGATGATCTGGGCGATCTGCGAGGTCAGGCTCTGCTCCGAATTCAGAAGTTCGCTGAGCGCCCGGTTGATGCTCTCGAGCGATCCGAGCTTCGGGCACGCGTCGATGCGCCGGCGGATCACAGCGTCCGAATACGGCCCTCGTGCGGCGGCAACGGTGGCAGATGGATCGATCAGCATGAATGAAGACAACCCCTCCGTGGCACTCCGGCAACGGGAGATTGTGGCATTAATCGGCCGAAGTGGATGCGGCTTAAGGAACAAGCGAGGCCGGAGCGCAAGGGCTTTGCCGGTCGCCGGCGCCCTCGTGCGGTGAAGCGAACCGCCGGCTCTCCCCGGGAAAGCCGCCGCGTCGCGTGGGCTCGGCGCAGCCCGGGCGCGCTCCGCCTGATCGGGCATCGATCGGCGGCACGTTCGAGTTCAGCCCGCGGCGCTTCGCGTCGATACGAGATGACCAATGACCGCCACGCCCATCCCGCGCGAGACGCTGCTGCATGTCGTCAAAACGATGCCGGCGGCGCCGCGGATCCTCGCCGAACTCGGCCATCTGCTGCTCGATCCGAACTCCGACATGGGCGAGGTCACGGCCCTGCTGCGACGCGACACCGCGCTCACGGCGCGTATCATTCGCATCAGCAACAGCGCATTCTACAATGCCGGGCATGCCTATGCTTCACTCGAGGAGGCGCTCGCACGCGTCGGTTACACGGAGGTCTACCGCCTGACCGGACTCGCCGCCATCGCCCAGGTCGCGGATCACGCGCTCCCGCTTTACGGCGTGACCGGCGCGCAGCTGCGGGAAAACTCGCTGCTCGTCGCGCTGGCGATCGAATTGCTGGCGATTCGCATCGGAATGGATTTCCGGGTCGCCTACACGGCCGGACTCTTGCGCTCGATCGGCAAGATCGCCCTCGACGGTGTCACGCGCCATGGCTCCTACCACGGAGCGTACAGCAGCGAGGCCGGCCGGCTGGCCGGGTGGGAGACAAGCTTCGTCGGGATGAACAACTGCGAGGCCGCCGACTTGATCCTGAAGGAATGGCACTTTCCGGCCGGCACGATCGCGGGCATCCGGGATCATTATCTCGGCGCACCGGGTGCATCCGCCCTGGCGCAACTCCTCAACCTTGCCTGTGGAGTGGCGGAGGCGGCCGGACACGGATTTCCCGGCGAGGCGGAATATTGGAGACCGGCCCCGGTCACGATCGATGGAGTCGAATTCACCCGCGAAAGCCTGGAGGAAACCGAAGCCCAGGCACTCGGGATCTTCGACCAGGTTCGCGCCGTGATCGCGTAAACGGCGCCTGCACCATTCGGGCCGCGTACGTCTGCGTCATCGCTTGGACGAACGACACTGTGCCGGCGAATCCTCTCAAAATCATCCTGGAATCCGGACTCGACCTGCAGGCGAAGCGGCGCTTCGCGGAAGCGGCGGGGCAGTATGCAAAAGTGCGTGCGCTCGCACCCGGCAATTTCGACGGGTGGCATGAGGGAGGTCAGATGGCCCTGCTCGCCGGCCGGCCGGCGGAAGCGATTCATCTTCTCTCCCAGGCACTCCGGATTCAGCCGGCGTCGGCCTCGGCCGCAATGCGACTTGGCATCGCGCAGGTGGCGAACGGCGACCTGGCGGCGGCGGAAGCGGTTCTGGGTGCCGTCACCAGGAACGAGCCGAAGCTCGCCGATGGCTGGCGCTACCTGGGTCTTGTCCATGAAAAGCAGAACCGGCTCGACGAGTCGGCGAGCGCCCGGGAAAACGCGGTGAAACTCGCGCCGCGTTTTGCGCAGGCGTGGATCGACCTTGGCTCGACTCTGTTGCTGCTGCGCCGGCAGTCGGACGCGCTGAGGTGTTTTGCCCGGGCGCGTTCGCTCGAGCCGGCCAACCTCCGGGCCCGACTCGGCTGCGCCATGGCTTACGACCGGTGTCATCGCGTCGCCGAAGCGATCAAAGAACTCGACCTGGTTCTTCGCCAGACGCCGGCGGATCTGGTGGCGCGAAGCTTCCGGCTGTCTGCGGTCCACAATTTGCCGGGACTCACGCGCGAGCAGGTATTTCAGGACCACACGGCGTTCGGAAAACACGTCGGGTCGCCGGAGAAGCAAGACTGGCTAAACTCTCCCGACCCGGCCCGCCGGCTTCGGATCGGTTTCTTTTCGCCCGATCTTCGCGAACACTCGGTGGCGTATTTCCTCGAGCCGCTGCTGCGGCATCTCGACGGTCGGGAGTTCGAGATTTTCCTGTACCACGACCATGCGATTGTCGACGCGGTCAGCCAGCGGCTGCAGGCGCTCGCCGCGCAGTGGCGCAATTTCGTCGGCCAGACCGATGTGGCGGTTGAAGCGGCCGTCAGGTCGGATGCCCCCGATCTCCTTATCGATCTCGCCGGTCACACGGCCGGTAACCGGCTGCCGCTGCTCGCGCGCCGGCTGGCGCCCGTCCAGATAAGCTATCTCGGCTATCCGAATACGACCGGCGTGCGGGCGATCCATTATCGTTTCGTCGATGAGTGCACCGACCCAACTCCGGACGCCGATCGTTTCGCGACGGAAAAATTGGTTCGCTTTGCACCAACGGCATGGACCTACCTGCCGCCGGCCGCCGCGCCCGCCGTCGCCGCTCTGCCGTGCGGGACGGACGGAATGCCGCTGACGTTTGGATGCTTCAACAATCTGGGCAAGGTCAGCGACGAGGTGCTGCGTTGCTGGGCGCGGATTCTCGGCCGCGTTTCCGACGCCCGACTTCTGATCAAGACGCCTGGCATGTCGGAGTCTGCCGTGGCCGATCCGCTGCGCCGCCGCCTGCAGGAGGCCGGAATCCCACTGGCGCGAGTGGAACTGCTGCCGCATACGCCCAATACCGCGTCGCATCTCGCCTGCTATAGCCGGGTTGATATCGCGCTCGACACCTTTCCCTACAACGGCACGACCACGACCTGCGAGGCGTTGTGGATGGGAGCGCCCGTGATCACGATCGCCGGCGACCGCCACGCGGCGCGAGTTGGCGTGTCGCTCCTCGGCGCGCTGGGGCGGACGGAGTGGATCACGGCGACGGCCGACGAATATGTCGCAGCCGCGGTCGGCCTGGCGCGCGACCGCACAGCCCTGGCGGAGATCCGGTCGAACCTGAGGGCGGAGATGTCGCGCTCGGTGTTGCTGGACCATGCGCGTCAGGCGGAGCGTTTCGGCGGAGCGCTGCGCCAATGCTGGCGCGATTGGTGCGTGACGCCCGCGTAGCCTGGAGGGAGCCGGAGCCCAGGCGCTCGCGATTTTCGACCAGGTGCGCGCCGTGATCGCGTGCGCGACGCGACGCTGCGGGAGGCGTGGGAGACGCGCGGCCACCCGGACGAATCGCCGGAGCGAGCGAAGTGTGGGTTCCGTCACGGCGGAAGTACGTGCCGGCCGCATCTCCCGCGTCGATATTCGGCGACGCGGTGTTTGCCGGAGTGGCTTTACGCCACGATTCGCCCACCAGCGAGATCGTATTCGCGGCACGAAGCCACTCGCGGCTGGTGACCGCGGCGCGGGCGGGCATTTTTTTCCATCGGAGCGGGGTTTGGCCGGGATGGATTTGCCCGGATGGATTAACGCACGTTAAGAATCGAACGATCAGAACGATGTGAGATGCCGCCGGTGGTCGGCGTGGAGTTTGCTTTCGGATGGCTCTTGTGGCTCCACGCATGAACCGCAAACAACTCCAGCACACCCTCGAGACGGCGCTGGCGCTCCACCAATCCGGAAAGCACGACGATGCGGCCCGACTCTACGCGCAGGTCTGCGAGGCCGCGCCGAACCTGTTCGATGGGTGGTACCTGGCCGGTGCGCTGGCGTTCCACGTCGGCCGGCTGGACGACGCGGTGACCATGCTGACGCGGGCGCTGCGGATTTCGCCGCGCTCGAGCGAGTGCCGTCTGTTTCTCGGCATGGCGCTCGCAGATCTCGGCCGGTTTGCCGAGGCCGAAAAACCGCTTCGCTCCGCCCTGGAGAAGCATCCGAAACATCCGGAGGCGTGGGAAAATCTCGCCCGGGTGCTCGAGTCGCTGGGACGACCTGTCGAGGCAGCGGAATGTCTCGGTCGCGTGCTCGAACTCCAGCCGGAACGCACGGAGGTGCGCGAGCAGATCGAGTCACTGATGCCGGTGGCCTGCAGCCTCGTGCTCCCGTCTTCCTGAGCGGCCAAGGCAGTCGGATCGCGCCGAGATCCTGGCCGCGATCGAGCGACCTTGCGGGATCCTCTCTTTCGGTCGGGGTAACGCTGGCGCGCAAGGGGCACCAATCCCGTCAGCTCCCGTCGGGGGTATCACCGGCTCGCCTTCCGGATTTCCGGCGGAGCGATTCGAGCTTGCCGGCCCGGCTGCATCGCAGGTTGATGCCGTGGTCTTTCTCGCATGCATTACACCATCGTCGGCGGGGGGTTGGTCGGACTGGCAACCGCGCTCGAGTTGAAGCGGCTTTCCCCGGACGCGCAGGTGCGGCTCCTGGAGAAGGAGGCGTCGGTTGGGCGGCATCAGAGCACGCACAACAGCGGCGTGCTCCACGCCGGGCTGTATTACAAACCTGGATCGCTGAAGGCGCGCCTGGCGGTGGAAGGGATCCGCCGGATGGTGGCCTTCTGCGAAAAACACGGCGTGCATCACGAGGTGTGCGGGAAGCTGGTGGTCGCCACCACGGCCGACGAGATCGCGCGGCTGAAGGTGCTGCTCGAACGCGGCACGCAGAACGGTTTGCAGGGGCTCCGGTGGCTCGAACGGGACGCGTTGCACGAGATCGAGCCGCACGCCGCCGGGCTCGCGGCGGTGCATGTTCCGCAGGAAGGCATCGTGGATTACCACGGCGTGTGCGCGGCGATGGCGCGGGAACTCGCGGAGTCCGGAGTGGCCGTGGTGACAGACGCCGCGCTGCGATCGGCGAAACGCTCGGGAACGGGCTGGCGGCTCGAAACCGCGGCGGGCGAGTTCGCCACGGACTACCTCGTCAACTGTGCCGGACTGCACTGCGACCGGGTGGCGGCGGCCTCCGGCGAGCAGCGCGAGGCGCGAATCGTGCCGTTCCGCGGCGAATACTACAAGCTGCGGGACTCGGCGCGGCACCTGGTGCGCAACCTGATTTATCCGGTGCCCGATCCTTCGTTCCCGTTCCTCGGGGTGCACTTCACCCGCATGATCGAGGGCGGCGTCGAGGCGGGCCCGAACGCCGTGCTCGCTCTCGCCCGCGAAGGCTACACGAAATGGACGGTGCGGCCGGCGGACGTGATCGATGCGCTCGGGTATTCCGGGCTCTGGAATTTCATGCGGCGCCACCGCGGGATGGCGTGGGACGAAATCGTGCGCTCGTTCAGCAAGAAGCGGTTTTGCGCTTCGCTCCAGCGGCTCGTCCCGGAAATCCAGGTCGACGATCTCGAGACGGGTGGGGCGGGAGTGCGCGCCCAGGCGATGCTACCCGACGGCACGCTGGTGCAGGACTTCCACATCATCGAGCGGCACCATGCGCTGCATATCCTGAATGCACCGAGCCCCGCCGCGACCGCCTCGCTCTCGATCGGTGAGTTCGTGGCGCGGAAGGCGCTGGCGCAGGAGAGTGCGCCTGCGCTGCCACAATAGGGCGAGCGAGTGTGTCGGGCCGCCAGCTTGCTGGCGCGGATCGGGGAGAAGGACACACGGGGCGCGAGCAACTCGCGGCCTAGTGCGTCCATGAAACCATGAACTCAGGATGTGAAAGTCAGTCCCGCCCCGGGGGCAGAGACCGGGGTGCAGTCGACGGCAACTGCGTCGCAGCAATGCGGGGTGGGGAGCAGCCGGAGACGGAAGATCGGTCCCGAACGCAAGTGAACTCGATTCGGCATGTGCTCCGGGCGAGCCTGCTAGGCAAAGGCGAAGCCTGCCGCGCGAGCGGCGAGCCTGTCACGGTCCAGGAACTGCCAACACTGGAGACAGGACGGGGTGGGTGTGGTTGGAGCGGGAACGATCGGAAGGGATCATGGGATAAGTGGAGAGACCGGCCCGACGGACTGAGTCGAGCCGGAGTCAGAGCGTCCATAGTAGCCGTGAAGCCGGGTAACGCCGGGGGAGCGAAGGGACGCAGGAAGGCGAATGCGCGATGAACACGACGTTGGAAGCCACCCCTCCGCCAGTGCCCGCGAGGGCTACGCAAGGAGGAGACGTCCGCTCCCGCTGGGGGTGGGCGGAACCGGCGGTGTGGACCGAGCGCATGCTGACGGCCCTGGAAACAGGGGTGAAAGGAAACCAGTGGTTCAGCCTGATCGACAAAGTGTATGCGCAACGAACCCTGGGACTGGCTTGGGAAAAAGTGCGGTCCAACGCCGGCGGCAGTGGCGTGGACGGCATGACGATTGGTCGCTTCGCCAAAGACTGCCCCCGCGGGCTGCTCGCCCTGAATGAGCAACTGCGTCAGGCGACCTATCAGCCCAGTCCGGTCAAACGGTGCTGGATACCAAAGCCCGGCTCGTCCGAAAAGCGCCCCTTGGGCGTCCCCACGGTGCGGGATCGGATCGTGCAGACGGCGTTGCGAATGGTCGTGGAACCGATCTTCGAAGCGACGTTTGCCGAGCACAGCTACGGCTTCCGGCCCGGACGTGGTTGCAAAGACGCGTTACGCCGGGTGCAGCACCTCCTTGACGAGGGCGGCACCTGGATCGTCGACGCGGACTTGAAAGGCTACTTCGACACGATACCGCATGGGCGGTTGATGGAACGAGTCGGGGAACGTATTGCGGACGGTCGCGTGCTGGCCCTCATCCAAAGTTACCTCGAACAGGGGGTGATGGATGGGCTTAGCCACTACGAGGCTGGCGAGGAGGGTACGCCGCAAGGAGCGGTCATCAGTCCGCTGCTGGCGAATATCTACCTCAATCCGCTCGACCACCTCATGGCCGACGGTGGCCTCGAGATGGTGCGCTACGCCGACGACTTCGTCCTGCTGTGTCGGAGCCGGGAACAAGCACAGGCCGCCCTCGCTCGCGTGCAAACGTGGGTGGGGCAGCACGGTCTGACGCTGCACCCGGAAAAGACCCGGATCGTTGATGCGACCCAGCCGGGAGGCTTCGACTTCCTCGGCTATCACTTCGAACGCGGTTACCGCTGGCCGAGGAGGAAGTCCATGGATCGGTGTAAGGACCGCATCCGTGAGCTGACGCCGAGGACTTATGGTCACTCGCTCGAATGCTGCATCGATGACCTCAATCGGATGCTGCGCGGCTGGTTTGGCTACTTCCAACACAGCCATCGCACGACGTTTCCCCGGCTGGATGCGTATGTCCGCGGACGACTCCGCGCCATCCTGCGCAAACGACAGGGAAAGAGTGGTCGTGACCGCGGTTCCGATCATCGTCACTGGCCCAATCACTACTTCGCCGAGCGCGGCCTGTTCAGTCTGACACAGGCTTACGTCTTGGTCCGTCAGTCTCCTTGAGAGCCACTCGCTGACTGGAGAGCCGGATGCGGGAAATCCGCCTGTCCGGTTCGGAGGGAGGCGCGGCGCAACTCAATGCGCCGTGCCTACCCCTATCGCCCAAACCCGGCGCGAGATCGCCACGTGCGTTCTTGCCGCTTCCGGCGGCAGAAACTGCCCGGCGGTCGTCTGCCGGCGTCCCTAGGGTCACGATGTTTCCGCGTTGATGTCCGGTAACCTGTTACGGCAGAGCCGGGTATCATGGGACGTGATTCAACTGGCGCGGAAACTGCGTGGTTGCGGGGCAATGGTCTTCTGGTCGATTTCCCACGTCTGGTCAGCGCGCCGGCCCCGCCGCGCGAGGATCCGGCTGGATCTCGAGCGGACGCTGAACACGGCGCTCGCGCTGCACAAAGCCGGCAAAAGCGACGAGGCCGCCTGCCTGTATGCGCAGGTTCGCCGGGCCGTGCCCACGCTGTTCGACGGCTGGTTTCTCGCCGGGGCGCTCGCGTTTCAGGTGGGTCGGCTCGACGACGCGGTGACCCTGCTCACCCGCGCGGAGCGGCTTTCGCCGGATTCGGCCGAGTGTCAGTTGTTCCTGGGAATGGCTCTGGCCGATCTTGGCCGTTATGCGGAGGCCGAGCTGCCGCTGCGGACTGCGCTCGCGAAGCATCCAAGTTTTCCGGAGGCGTGGGAAAATCTCGCGAAGGCCATGTTCTCGCTCGGGCGTCCGACGGAAGCGACGGTGTGCCTGCGGCGAATGCTCGAACTCCAGCGCGTCTCGTTGGCCGCGGCCTGAACCGCGCGGCCCTGGGCTCCCCGGGCCGATCTCGTCGTGTCCGGGCGTAGGCGGCGAGCTTGCTCGCGCTGGGTTCTCGCGCTCGCGGCAAACCGCGCCTCCGTGCCGCTCGCGCCCGGTTCACGGCAAACCGCACCTGCAAACAGGCGGCCTACGTGCCGACCCCGTTCCGGGACGCCACCGCACCGATTGCCGGAGGACCGACTCGGCAATTCTTGCCGGAGGTTTTTTCCCATCCTGCCTGGCATCCAAAAATCCGACGTATTTCCGATGAAAAAGTCATCGTTACGCGCTGGAGGTAAATGGCTTCAATTACACGTGTCGCCGTAGGCTTGGCTCTTGCTACGCGGGGTTCATGCCCTCTGCGCCCCTTTCGTCCCCCGTCCAGGAGAACGTCGGCGAACCGACTGCGCAACCGCTCGAGACCGGCACTCCGCCATCGGCTGCGATCGACATGGCAGGAGCCGCGCTCGCCGCGTACGTGGGCCAACCTGCGTCCGGTGCCGCGTGGAACGCGTTTGCCCTCTCGATCCAACAGGCGGCCGTGGCGGTGTCTGCGATCCAGCGCGGTTCCACTGCAGCGAACGACGGCAGATTCGACGGACTGCTCGGCCTGCTTCGAGAGCTGATCGCTTCAGGCGTTCATTCGCGTCTGGATGCCGAGGCGGTCGGACCCGTTCCGGTGGCAAAAGGCTGGCCCGGCTTCGCCGCGACGATGCTGCTGCGGCCCGCCTGGTCGGTGCCGCAGTTGCCGGACCTCGACCGCATTCCGGACTGGCTGGTGAAGCGGTGGACCGAGTGGCTGTTTGCGGTTCCGCAGTCGTTCGAGGGCGCCGGACAGACCGAAGTTTACGCGGCGCATTGCGAGCGCCAGCTGGCGCGCCTGGTCGGCTGGGTCGAGGCGAACCCCGGAGCCGCGTCGGTCCAGACGGCGGTGGAAAGTTTTCGGTCCCGCGGTGTCGACCCGTGTCTGGTGCTGAGTTCGTCGGACCTGCGTCGGCACGCGGAACTTCGCGCCCGGCTCGTCGCGCGGCTCGACCGGCAGAAGATCGACCTCCTGACGCCGGCGCCGATCGGCCGCGAGGGTCGTCGGCTGCGCGTCGGATTCGTGGTTCCGGAGTTCGACGGGGGCACCGAGGTGCGTGCAACCATTCCTTTGCTGACGAATCTGGATCCGGAGCGGTTCGAGTCTGAAGTCTTCGTGTTCCAGTCCAACGACTCCCACTGGGAGAAGGCCGCGCGGCAGGCGGCGGTGCAGCTTCAGACGCTGCCGGAAAGCGCCGCCGAAAGTGCGCAGGCCATCGCAGGCTCGATGCTCGACGTGCTGGTATTCTGTGGCAACGCGCAGCGCGACGATCGCCTGGCCCGGCTGATGACGCTGCGCCTGGCGCCGTTGCAGGCCGCCGCCGGGGCGCACCAGGCGTGGACGACCGGATGCGCCGGTATCGACCTCTTCGTGACGGGTGGGCTGAGCGGCGCAGCCGAGGATGCGCCGCAGTTCTCCGAGCGACTCGCACTGCTGGCCGGTCCGGCGCGGACGTTTGATTTCGTCACGGCTCCCGAGCCGCCGGCGCATCCGCTCACCCGCGACGACGTCGGCATCCCCGCGGGCATGCCGGTGTTCGTCGCCGCGGCCGACTGGTCCCAGGTCACGCCGCAGGTGCGAGCCTCCTGGGCGCGGATCCTGGCGGCGTCGCCGGGCAGCTATTTCCTGCTGCAGCGAACCGGGACCGAGCCGGTGGACGCGGATGCGATCGCCCGCCACTGTGCCGCGTTCGACCGGGCGCTGGCGAATGCCGGAGTGGCGGACAACCGGCTGATCATCCTTTCCGAAGTGCCGGCCTCGCAGGCCGGGATGGAGGCGGTGATCGCGCTGGGGGACATTTATCTCGACCAGCCGGGGGTGAGCGACGACGCGACGGCGCTGGCCGCGTTGAGCGTCGGGGTACCGGTCGTTACGCTCCCGGGCGCCACGATGCGCAGCCGGCGGGTCGCGGCCCTGCTGAGGTCGATCGGGTGCCTGGAGCCGATCGCCCGGAATCCGGGGGAGTACGAGGCGATGGCGGTCGGGCTCGCCTGTCTCGACGGCGAGCGGGCGGAGCTCGCCCAGCGTATCCGCAGTTCCATGGCAGCGTTGCCCTGGCCGGCCGACGGTCTGGCGGCCGGCGACGCGTTCGGCGACGTGCTGGAGATGGCGTTCGACGAGCGAATCGCCGTCGGCGAGCGGGCGTTCCGCTCGAACCGCGCGCCGCTGCGGATCCAGCCGGATCCCGTGCCGGCCGACGAACATCTGCGGGCCGGGCGCGAAGCTTTGACGCAGGGCGACACGTTTACCGCCGCGGCCCGGGCGCGGCTGGTGCTGCGGACCAAGCCGACGCACACCGCGGCTCGCGCGTTGCTTGGCGGCGCGCTGCTGGCGCTGGGGCAACCCGGACGGGCGGCGAGCTACCTTCTGGCGACGGTGGAGAAGTCCGGAACGGACGCGGCGATCTGGTTCAGCCTGGCGCAGGCGCTGCAGCAGAACGGGCAGACTCCCCAGGCGGTGCAGGCGCTGCAGGCCAGCCTTCGCCTGGATGCCAAACGCCCGGAGAGCTGGCTGATGCTGATCGACCTCGCCGAAGCCGCCGGCGTCCTCGACCTCGCGCGGGACGCCTTCGGTGAACTGAAGCAAGTGGCGCCGACCCACCCGGAAATCTCCGCGCTGGCGCTCCGACTGGGCGAGCCGGCGGGCGGATCGCCGGGTTTCTGATCGTCCGCTGCTTTCGCCGACGCCATGGTTTCGCTCGTCACTGCGTGCATGAATCGGGAGGCGCATCTTCGCCAGTCGCTCCCGGCCTGGCTGAAACTGCCCGCGGTAGACGAAATCGTTCTGGTCGACTGGTCGACGCGCGAACCGTTCGACGATTTGCTGGCGCTGGATTCGCGGATCCGGATCGTGCGGGCCGTCGACGAGCCGCGCTGGATACTCAGCTACGCCTACAACCTCGGAATCGAACAGGCGGCGGGTGACATCATCTTCAAGTGCGACGCGGACTGCATGCCGTCTCCCGAAGTCCTGAAGCTCGTGCCGCTCCCCGGTCGGTTTTATGCGGGCGATTGGAGGAGCGGTGACTCTCACGGCAAGACCTGCGTGAACGGCCAATGCCTGTTCACCCGCGAGCAGTGGCGACAGGTGAACGGCTACTCCGAACTGCTCCGCCGCTACGGCCACGACGACGGCGATTTCTACGACCGCCTCGCGACAGCCGGACACGTTCGGACGGAGATCCCGCCCCCGCTCTTCGACTTCGTCCGCCACACCGATGAGGACCGGATTGCAAACTCGGCAAGACCGCAGACGGACCGATCCCTCGAATCCTTTCTCGAGCATCAGCTCTCGTATCACGAAACGATGAACCGGCTGATCGCCGGCATGATCCCGTGGGGCCCGTGGTTTCCGCGGGCGAAATTCGATCTGGTAACCGGCTCTGAGCGGCTGCGTGCCTTTCGACGAGACGTCTCGAGCGAGATTCCAATATCGATGCCGATGCTACAGTTGGCGCGGGCGCAGGCCATTCGGGGCCTCGCGCTTCGATTCTGCAAGATCCCGCCAGCGCTGTTCAATCGAATGGATGAGACCGCATGCCTCGCCCAGTTGGCGAGATACGTCCAGACGACTCAAGCCGCTAACGCGGCTGCGAACCGAAGCGCTGCGTGATACCCATGAGCACAGCGGACGCAACCACTCGGGATGGCGCTGGCTGGGATGTTATCACTGAACTGTACCATACGCGGAGGGCCGTCGACCTCTCGGGAAACGTGCACGAACTTGAGGCATCAGGCGTCCTGCCAGCGACGGGGAATCTGCTCTACACTATGGTTCGGACGCTCAAGCCGAAGCGGACAATCGAGACGGGGTTTGCCTTTGGCTTCTCGACGCTGCATATATTGCAGGCGCTCGCCGAAAATGGCTCGGGTTTTCACGAGGCCATTGATCCGGTTGAAACGCAGCGCTGGCATGGAATCGGTCTGGCGAACGTGAAGCGTGCGGGGTTCAGCCCCATGTTTCGGCATCTCGAGATGCTATCGGCGGTGGCGCTACCGAGTCATTTAGTCAATCAGGAGCGATTCGATTTTGCCTTTGTTGATGGCTCTCATCTGTTCGACGACATTCTGCTGGACGCGTACTATATCGACAAGCTCCTGATCGACGGCGCCGTGATGGTGTTCGATGACTGGAACTGGATGCCGGCGGTAAGAGCGGTGGTGAGCTTTATCGAGAAGAACTGGTGCTTCCGTTCGTTGGATGTAAGTGTGCCGAATGTGAGGGTTCTCCAGAAGATCAGGGCGTCGACCCGGCCGTGGGATCATTTTGCGCCATTCGAGGTTACAAGTTACGAGGAGCTCAAGATGGCAAAAACCCCTGTTGCGGTTCGATAACACTGCCAGCCGATGCGAGTGCTCTTTCTCACGTGCCAGCCGCCGCACCATATGGCGCCGCCGTTGTTGAGCGACGCGCAGATCAATTGCGGCCCGTGGTTTTTGAATCGCCGGGTTGGGGACCGCTGGATCTCACGATCTACTCCGTACGGAGAGTTCGATGTCCAGCCGCTGATCGCGGAACTGCCACCGGAACAGTACCCCGATGTCGTCGTTTGCCATGTGGACTGTGGGTTCGGTCTGAAGCCGCGAAACCTACGGGATCTTCGTTGTCCGGTGATACTGCTGGCGGCCGATTCGCACTGGGGGGATCATGCGCTGTCCATGATGGTCGCTTACGCGAAGAGCGAACCCTTCACAAGAGTTGTCGTTCTGTACGATCGGCACCACGTCGAATTCTACCGCGCGGCCGGCGTCAAGGACGTCCATTGGTTCCCTGGGCTCACTTTCCCACACGGCGATGAGCGAGTGCGGGCCGCTATATGCGACAGCCGTGAGAACCAGTTGGCCCTGGTCGGGAAAACGGGCTATCATTTCCGACGGCAGCGCCTCTTCGCCGCGCTTATTGCGGCCAAGCTTCCGCTGGCGTGGCATCAGTTGAAGCAAGCGGACGCCCTGTCGCTGTATGGTCGCTCCTTGATCGGGATCAATGTCGCGATGAACGGCGATTTGAACCTGCGGGTGTTCGAGACCATTTCAGTCGGGGCGATGCTCCTGACCGATCGCTTGAGCCCCGCGGCGGGACTCGACCAACTGCTTGCTGAAGGTCGTGAAAAGGTGTCGTACACGGACGAGCGCGAGTTCATTGATCGGGCGCGGCATTATTTGTCCCACACCGATGAGGCGCGGGCAATCGGAGACGCTGGGCGGCGTTGGTTCGCCGAGCACTTCAACGAGGCGCGGCGACGTTGCGCATTTGCCGAGCTTGTGGAACACGGGCGTGACCTGCCGGAATTCGATACACCGGTGCGCAGCGGTTGCTGGGTAAGCATCGGAGGAGATGCGCCGTCGCTCGAATCCACGATGGCATGCTACGATGTGGTGAACGAGTTGCATCGGCAGCAGGAAATGGTCTCGGTCCAGGTGGATGAGACTGTACCTGAGGTATTCAGCACCATTCTCGCGACGCTCCCGAGAACACGGATCATCAAAGGAGATGCGATCTCGCCGCGAACTCCCGTCGACCTGTTTGTCTGCGGTTCGGCGGCGTTCTCCCGGCTTCATGGTGGAGCTTCGCGTTTGTGGTGCTGGGATTGGCCTCTCGCGCAGTTGCGTGTGCTGCAGGCGCGGCTGCAGCCGGCTGGATGGACTCTGGCGCGACCAGGGGTCGCATTGTTTGCGATGCGCCGACCTCCTATTCCTCTGGCGCACCGCTTGGCAGCCGACGCAAGGCGGTATTTGGACGCGGGCGACAGGGAAGGGGCTTTGAAACTCGCCCAGCAGGCGCTCGCGGCCAGTACACAAGCCGCCGAGGCAGCCCTGGTGTTGGCGGAGTTGGCATTCGACCTGAACAAACAGAACCTCGTTGAGCAGGCGTTGCTGCAGGCGAAACGCGCCGAACCCGATAATCCCAGGATCACGTTGCTAAGGTGGGAACTGGAACGCCGGCCGGGACCGTGGCAATGTGCGAGACTGCTTGCGATGGCGTGGAAGGCATACGAGTCCTTGGATTTTGGTGCGGCTTCGCGCTACGCAAAACAAGTGATTGCGGGTGATCCGGGTGAAGCCGACGCATACTACGTGCTCGGGCTTGCGACGGCGCGATCACGCCCATGGAGCATCTATGGTCCGGCTGAGCGAGCGCTGCTTGCCGCGGAAATCGCTGAGTTCAGGCGGGCGACGGAACGAAGCCCTGAACGGGCCGAGTACTGGTTCGCGCTGGCTCTGTCGTTGAATGAGGCCGGCTTGCTGACGACGGCGGCAGAGGCGTACGACCGAGGGACCGATCTGGAGCCATCGTCGGGGCTTTCAGGGTGCGGCTTGCAGCAATTGCGGGGCGGCGTCCGAAAGCAAGGCAGGCGTGGCGAGCCGCAGGTTCAGCGGACGCCGCAGGAGCAAATTCAAAGTGATCGGGCCTTCGCACTCGAGTGGGCGCGACATTTACTCATCGCAGGAGACCGCGACGGCGCACTCTCCTGCGCGGAATCGATACTGAGTTCCGGCAGCACGTCGACCGCGGCCCACGTGGTGTGCGGCGAAATCGTGCTGAATGGAAGCAGTCATCGCGAGCGAGCGTTGATGCATTTTCGCAAGGCGGTGGCGCTGTGCCCTGGCGACTGGTATTTGCAGAGCCGCCTGGGACAGGCGATGATCGCGTGTGGAGATGCGGCGGGCGGCGCTGGGGCGCTTCGGCATGCCACGAGAATGGCGCCCCGCCGTGCGGGACCCTGGATCGAGCTTTCTCGGGGACTAAATGAAGTTGGCCGTACTGCGGAGGCGGTGGATGCGGCCCTGGAAGCAATTGCGATGGCGCCTAACTCGCGAGGCGGGTACGAGGCAATGCTCGATGCGGCGAAGCAGATCAAACATGGGTCGCTGACGCGGCTCGCAATGGCCGGCATACGACGTCTTCAGCCGCGCGTCTCCGCCCCGGACCAGCAGCGAGAGGGCACGCCCGCGCCGCTCGACGAAAGGGATCTGATCATTTCTCACGTTGAGATCAATCGGCTTCAAGGCAGCGGCATTCTGCTGCAGCGGTTCTTTCCCGACCGCGCGGATTTTGTCACGCTCCGCTCCCGCACGGTGTATGAAGGTGTGGTACAATTTGGAGGAACTCATTTTGTCCTAGATGTACCGGGATTGCCGATCGAGCAGCGGCGCGCTCGGCTTCGACTCATGCTCTCGCCGTACCGCATTCGTCGGATCCTATGTGTCCCCTTCTTTGCTGAGGATTTCCTGCATGGGGTGCTGGCGGCCGAGATCACCGGGGCCCCACTCGCGGTTTATACAATGGACGATCAAATCATCTATTCGTCCAACGTCCCCTCGTCCCTTGCATGCCAACTGTTTCGTGCCGCACGAATCCGACTGGTGATCTCACTGGAGATGCAGGAGGCTTACGCGACGCGGTTCGGACTCGACTTCGAAGTTCTGCCGCCGGTCGTCACCGCGACGAGCATGCTTGCACCTAACCGATGGGAACATAACGGCGGGAGCGTAAACCGCTGCGCGATGGTGGGAAACATCTGGTCGGCAAAACAGTTCGAGCAACTCCGCGCAGCCATCCGGGGATCGGGGTGGACGGTCGACTGGTTTGGTAACCCGCAAGTGGCCTCGGAACCAATCTCCGACTCAGACAGTCGCGATGATGGGATTGTCGCCTGCGGTTTCCTGCCGGAACCGGAACTGGCCCAGAGGCTCGCGACTTACCCTTTTGTGTTGGTTCCGAGCGGCATGCTGGATGGAACCGAAGACAACGAATGGCTGACACGCCTAAGCCTGCCGTCTCGGATGGTGTTCGTCCTGACCCAGACTCACACCCCCATGCTCGTGCTGGGAAGTCCGGAAACTGCTGCCGCTCGATTCGTTATAGGATTGGGCGTTGGCATGTGCTGCACATACGAGCGCGACTCGGTCCGGGGCGCGTTCCGAAGGCTAACCGAGCCCACTACCCATCGCACGCTTCGGCAAAGGGCAGAAATCGTGTCATCGGCGTTTGTGATGCCCGCTTGCGGCGACTGGATCTGGAGATCTCTCGAGACAGGGCGGATGGAAGTCGCCCCTTTCACGGATACCTGGCTTCAGCGAGCGCAGCGCAATAAAGTCGAGACGGCGGCATGAAACTGCTCTTCATCGCGCACTACCCCTCGCTGTTTGGCGCCAACCGGTCGCTTCTGACCTTGATCGAGGGGCTGCAGAAGAAAAACGGCGTCGGAATTCAAGTGATTCTTCCAAAAGAGGGAGAATTCAGTGCCGAGCTCAAGAAAAGAGGCGTTCGGTATTGGGCCACACCATTCGAGTATAATACCCATGACGCTGCGTCACCAGACCGGGCGAGTGGGACGAAGGCCGATGCTCTGCGTCCGATGCTGGATGTCGCTGGTCAAGTCAGACCCGATATTATCTATTCGAACTCCAGCCTGGTCTACTACGGAGCATGGCTGGCGAAGATCACGGGTACGCCACACGTGTGGCACCTGCGTGAATATGGCGACCTCGACTACAAGTTGGAACGAGATTTTGGCATTGGCTACTTTCAAGCGCGACTGAGGGAGTGCGCGACGGCCATCGCGATCTCGCAATCTATTGATCGCCATCTGCTGGGTTTCGATGTCGGCCGCAAGCAGGTCGTCTACAATGGGGTGGCCCGACTGGATCAGTGTGCAGTTCGTCCCAGAGAATTGGCCGACGGGCCTGGGCTGAGACTCGCGATTCTCGGACTTATACACCCGACGAAGGGCCAGCACCACGCAGTCGATGCCGTACGAGTTCTACGAGATAGTTTTCCGAACATCACCCTGAAGATCGGTGGATCCGGGGACCCGCGCTACGTGGATCCTCTGGCTGCGCAGATCCGGCGCGACGGGCTGCAGAAAAGTGTTGAGCTCGTCGGCTACGTTGCCGATCCGCTCGCCTGGTTGCGAAGGGAGGCTGACATCCTCCTGATGTGTTCGGAGAACGAAGCGTTTGGCCGCGTCACGGCGGAAGCGATGACGCAAGGCATTCCGGTGATCGGGACGGCGACCGGCGGAACCACGGAGATAATCACCGATGGCCTCAATGGTTTGTTGTATTCGGGCGGCCCGCAGCAGCTTGCCGACAAGATAGTTTGGATGGCTGAGCATCGCGAGAAGTATGCTGAGCTGAGTCGCCACGCGCTCGATACCGCGAAGAGCCGGTTCACCATGGAGCGATATGTCGGCGAAATTTATGAGATTCTCGAACGCGTGATGCGGGCCGACCGGATTCCCGGATTACCCAAATTCGTGCCGACTCGGGCCGCGGCCGCGAAGGAGATTCTCGCTCCCGATGCGTTTCTAAATCCGCCGCTTGAGCCTAATTACTGCGATCTTTACGGTGTTCGTTCCTCGATTCTCCGCGCGATCAAGCAAGCCTCGCTGCTATTTGAGGGCGTGTTGCTTGATATCGGGTGCGGCGTTATGCCGTACCGTAAGCTGCTGACCAAAACCCCATCACGAATCACCCGCTATATAGGTCTCGACATAAATACGGAGATCTACAAAGCGCAGGTGGACCTGCGCTGGGATGGCAAACATATCCCGCTTGACGATGCCTCGGTGGATTGTGCAATGGCGACGGAAGTGCTCGAGCACTGCCCCGACCCTCTCGTCGTCCTGCGAGAGGCGCGACGTGTGCTTAAGCCCGGAGGTACATTCTTTTTTACGGTACCATATATCTGGCCTTTGCACGATGCGCCCTACGACTTCTTCCGATATACACCATTTGCGCTAGAGCTGTTGCTGGCCAAGTCGGGTTTTGACCATGTGAACGTCCAAGCGCTAGGCGGATGGAATGCGAGTTTCGCGCAGATGATGGGCCTTTGGCTAAAGCGAGCACCGATGCCGGACGACGTTCGGCGCCGAGCGGTGGCACAACTTTGGCCGTTGTATCAGGAACTTATCCGAAGTGACGAGTTCCCGGAAGATCCAAAGGCCGCGAATACGATGGCGACTGGCTGGTCCGGCGTCGCGTTCGTCCCGGCGCCTGCGAAAGCCCCCGGCCTTGATATATGCGATCTTCCGATGGCTTTGGTGCGCTGCGACGAATACAAGTATTCCGAAACATTCCTGGATGACCATGTCAGGTATCTGAGCCAGAAGCTCACTGTCGTTCATGGAATTCCGTTCCCGCGTTTCTTGACCGGTGGCAGCTCGGCCTTTCCGGACGAACTTGAAAGCAAGCTGCGAACCGCCGTTGCCGAAGGAGGCTGGCCGTTTCCACCACAGCTGTGGCAGGAGTATGCCGACGCGTTCGCAAACTTTCTTAGAAGCGCCGGTGTACGCGTCGCGTTGCTCGAAACCGGCATTATGGCGTCTTTCGTCCACGAGGCCTGTCAGCGGGCGGGTGTGCCGTTTGTCGTGCATTTTCACGGCATCGACGCGACGGGGCGCGAGATCCTCGACCGATGGGGGGGGAAATATCGGGAGGTTTTCGACGGCGCGGCGTCTTTGGTTGTCGTCTCGGAGGCGATGAGAGCGCAGTTGCTGAAGCTGGGTGCTCCGCCGGACCGCGTGGTGCTGGCGCCATATGGCGTGTTGGTGGATCTTCCGCGACTCGCCGATCCCTCGCGGGCTCCTTCCCGTTTCCTGGCTGTGGGGCGCTTCGTGGAAAAGAAAGGGCCGCTGCATACACTCCAAGCGTTTGCTTTGGTTCGTCAGTGCAATCCCGAAGCGCAGCTGGTGATGGTGGGCGATGGCCCCCTGCTTGCATCGTGCCGGCGTTGGGTGCAGACGCGTGGACTCGGCGATGCCGTGACGTTTACTGGCGTGCTTTCGCGCGAAGCTGTTTCTCGGCTGATGGCGGATAG
This sequence comes from uncultured Verrucomicrobiae bacterium, assembly GCA_963705935.1. Lineage (GTDB taxonomy): Bacteria > Verrucomicrobiota > Verrucomicrobiia > Opitutales > Opitutaceae > Opitutus. The sequence continues at coordinate 4,965,274 of OY970130.1, forward strand.
TCGGGTATTCGTACAGCACAGCTTAGTCGCAGCGAACGGGGACAGCGAAGGTCTGCCGTTAGCGATCCTCGAGGCTGGAGCTCATTGTCTTCCTGTCGTTTCCACTTGCCACGCCGGAATTCCAGATGCTGTCACGGATGGGGTGCATGGTTTTCTGGTGCCGGAAGGGGATGTCGTATCGATGACGGAGCGAATGTTGCTGTTGGCGAACGATGCTGAGCTGGCGGCGAAGATGGGTGCGGCATTCCGCGAGCGTGTTTGCGCAGATTTCTCCCGCACAAGGTCGATTAGGCGGTTGCAGGAGATACTCCAGCGCGCGGCGGAGCGGCCCGGTTCGAAGTGCGGCTGCTTCGTGGGAGGAGCTCATCGGGTAGAAATGCAGACCGAGACGGCCAGCGGTTCTTCCGGTTCGTAGCAATGAGGTCAGGACATCGATAAAAGCGTGTACGCTATCACCCGTTTTCCCAAATGACCTCGACCGTGCAATCCGATCTCACGGCCGAGCGCGAGCGCGCGAAGTACGAGCAGATGTGGCAGCACGACGACTACCGCACGTTCTCGCCGGGCCTGTTCGCGCTCGAGAAGCTCGACCTCGTGAAACATTTCCGCGCGCTCGGGGTGCATACCCTGCTCGATGCTGGCTGCGGCTCGGGCAAGTTCATGCGCCGCATCCTCGAGCAGCATGGCGACGAGTTCACCATCCGCGGTTTCGACATCGCCGGCAATTGCCTCGATCCCTGGTTTGCCGGACGGGAGGCCGCCCTGCTGACCAACGGCTGCCTCTGGGACGAGGGCGTGCTGCCGGCGCCGAACGACGGCGTGGTTTGCACGGACGTGCTGGAGCACATTCCCACCGAACGTGTGCCAACGGTGCTGCGCAATCTCCGCGCTGCCGCGACCCGCTGCGTCTTTCTCGGGATCGCGCTGTTTCCAGATAGTTTCGGCCCGAAGGTGCTCGGTGCGCCGCTGCATCTCACCGTCAAGCCGGTCGACTGGTGGCGCGAGCAGATCGCGAGCGCCGGACTCAAGGTTCTCACCGGTATTGTCCAGCATCAGGCGGGCAAGTCGCCGATGTGGCTCTATGCGCTCTGCCAGCCGGTTTGACCGATCACGGCCCATGAGCGTTGAAGGCACGATGCAGGAACCCAAGCTCGCGGACAACCCGCCGCCGCGCCGACGCCGCGTCCGGATATGTTACTTCAACAGCTGGGCGGGCGGGCTGGAGGATGCGGCGGCGTATGTCGCCCGCGTGCCGAAGCTCGAACTCGCGCCGCGGGTGTCGAATCCGAAGGACCCGAAGCTGCTGCGCTGGGCGCGGCTCGACTGCGACTGGTACGGCGAGAACACCCGCTGTTTCCAGGCCATGCAGCACGAGGCGGTCGAGTTTCTCCCGGCGTGGGTCAGCGGCGTCACCGGTCTGATCGATCTCGGCCGCGCGCCGCGCGAACCCGGCGAGGAGCGCTGGCTTCTGACCATGGGGCGCCAGCCGCAGATCCTCGAAAACAAAGCCGGCAAGGTCTACGCGCTCCTCGCGGGTCTCGGCGTCCGGCACTTCTATTACGCCTTCGACGAGGCGAGCCGGTTCATGTCCGTCTTCGGCGATGTCGCCCCCCATGTCGACGTCCTGATTCACGACGAGCACCCGCTCGACGAGAAGAACCTGCGGAAGCTGAAACCCTCGTGTCGAACGATTCACCGGAGCTGGGTCGCCAACGTCGTGCCGTTCGCGCATTCGTTCAATGAGGCTCCGGAGGAGAAGATCGTCTTCCTCGGCTCGCCGCTGGGACTGACCGGAAATCGCGAGCGGCAGATCAAGTTTCTCCAGACGAAATTTCGCGACCGGTTCGTGCCGCTGTACGATCACTCGCCGTCGGCAACCGAGCGCGTTCAGCTTAACCGCTTCAAGGTTGCGCTGTGCCCGGAGGGCCGCTGGTTCACCACCCCCGGCATGGCGAAGACTCACACCGACCGTCCCTTCTGGTCCGGGTGCCTCGGCATGGTCGTTGTGAGCGAAAACTCGAAATTCGGCGGCCGGCTGGAGGAATTGCACCAGCAGTCGCTGATCCTGCGCTATGAGCACGGGGATTTGAAGACGCTTGGCGAGCAGTGCGAACGCGCGCTGGCGATGACGAACGACGACCGTCGTAGGAGCTACGAGCATTTCAACCGGCACGAAACCGTCGGCACGGTCGTGGCGGAAACGCTGGCGTCGGTTGGACCGATCGGGCTGTAGGTGCGGCTTCACGCCGCGAAATGAACGTCGGTTCTTCGTATCGTGACTGCGTGTGGAGGGACGACCTCCGTGTCGTCCGCGAGCGTCGAGCGACCTTCGCGGACCGGACGGAGCCGGTGCCTCCGCGCTGCGAAACGATGTCACTGGTTATCGAACCGCGGCGTAACGCCGCTTTACCGTGCCTGGCGTGCCAGCTCGGCAAGTTCCGCAAACTCGTTGAGCAACGCTTCCCAGAACGGGCGTTCGCCTTCGATCGGGGGAACCAGGTGCGGCATCAGCTTCAGCGCGAAACCGCCCAGCGCCCGGCCACCCTCCGGATCGAGCACGATCGGTCGAAACGCCTGAGCGACTTCGGCCGGACCGCGCTCCAGTGCCCTGCGCAGCGACGGTAACTCTTCCAGCCACCGCCCGCCGATTGCATGCAGTCGCGCCAGGACCTGGTTGACGGTCTCCGGCGGCACGTCGGTGGAGGAGGGCAGGGCGGCGAGTCGCGCAATCTTGTCATCCGCAGCCGCCGGCGGGGTGAACTGATTCGGGTGAACCAGAGTCGTCCCGCGCAGCCGCGCGCCGCGGTCGTTGACGTTGAAAATCCGTGGCCGTGTCCGCGAATCCAGCCGCGCGTCCAGCGCGCGCCAGTCGCCGAGAGCGAAGCAGGGGACCGTCTCGACATAGTTGCCGGGAACCCGCGGGAGAGCGGCCGAAGGGTCGTAGTTGGATTTCGTGTACAGGCCCGGATCGGCGTCGCGCTGGTGCCGGCGGGCCTGATTCGCCGGATCCACCGCCAGGTCGAGTCCGAACAGGTAGATCGGATCGCAGCCCATCCACGTCGCCAGCTCGATCGCCGTGCTGCCGCAACTCTCGATCGCGCCGATGGCCGTTCGCTCCACGCCGTGGCCGGTCAGCCAATCATCGGTGATCTGGTTGCCAGAGAGAAACCAGCGGATCTCCGCCGGGATGGATTCCTGCCAGGACCGCGGGCTGACGCTCGACAGCACGATGCGGTCCGGACGGTCGGCCGAAAGGCATTTCTCGGGCACTTTTGCTGCATCGATCGAGACCGCGAAGTCGGCACGGATGCCGTGGCGGCTCGCTGCACGCAGCGCCGAGTCCACCGCGAAAACGACCGTCCGCGGTGCGGCGGCAGCAAGCTTCGGCCCGGACACGTCCAGCGACGGCCCGGCGGCGATCACGAATGCGGGCAGCCCCTGCAGCCGGCCGGCCCAGGCGGCGGGCAGCCGGTGCCGCACATAGGCTCCGACGTTCGCCAGGATGTGTTTCTGCCAGGCGAATCCATCCAGCTGGCGGGTGATCCGGGCGCGATGTGCGCTCTCGAGTTCGCCATGCACCGCGTCGATCGCGGCGCGGTAAGCGGGTGAGGACTGAGTGGACCGCCCGTCGGTGACAAACACGCTGGGCATGTGCCGCGCGTCGCGACGAACCAGTTCCTCGATGGCGGCCTCCACCTGGCCGGGCGCGGCGATCTCGATCAGGACAACCTGAACCCGTTCCGCCGCGATTCCGCGTGGCGCCGGACTCCGATTGCCGGCGTCCGTCAGCCAAAGCAGGGTCCGGTATCCGGAAAAATCGAGTCGATCCGCCTGCTGCAATCCGCCGACGAGAATGCATGTCGAGGTGCCCGGAACAGAACGCTGGAACAGCAGCGACATGGGATGATGGTGATCGCCTGGACGAGGGGGCTTCAAGCGTGACGTGCAACGAGGGTTCGAGCGCCCGGGGCAGCGACGCCCCGGCGTGGGGGGGGGCGGAGCGAACGGCTCCGTCCAAAAATGCGAAGGCCCCGAGGGGGAACCCCGGGGCCTATGGCACTACGCAACCGCTGCGATTGCGGGCTTCGAATTTCGGCTGAACGAGCGTTTCGGTCGAGCTGTGATCCAACAGATGTCGTTCGGCGTCGCTTGACCTGGCCGCCGTGCGAACGGCGGCCAGGTTTGGGCGAATCAAGAACTATCCCTGTGTTACCATCAGTTTACTGGAGCAACCGGAGTGCGGCTTGCGCGCTCGTGTTGGCCTGAGACAGCATCGACGTGCCGGCCTGGACGAGAACGTTCCAGCGGGCGAGTTGGGTCGATTCCGACGCAACGTCCACATCGGTGATGCGGCTGTTGGCGGCCTCCAGGTTCTGCTTGTTCACCGTCAACACCTGGGATGCGAACGTCATCCGGCTCTGGGCTGCGCCATTTTTCGCGCGCGCCGTCGAGAGGTTGTCGATCGCAGTGGTGATGCCGCTCAGCGTGCCGATGGAGAGACCGCTCGCCATCGTGTATGCGTCGGTGGCGATCGCTCCGCCGCCGGACTCGGTCGTGTTCACCGAGATCGAGCCGAACAGCCCGATACCGTTGAACGTGGCGCCAGCCAGGCTCGTGAGTTCGCTCTGCAGAGCAGTGAACTCCGTGCCGTAGTTCGCCTTGTCCGAGCTGCCTTTGGTCGGATCCATATTGAGCGTCGCCAGCTCGCTCATACGATCCAGGATGCTCCCGCTGACCTTCAGCACGCCGTCCTGCGTCTGCAGGAACGAAACGGCGTTGCCGACGTTGTTCATCACCGCTCCCGACCGCGTCGCCGCGGACGACAGCTTCATGGACACCGCCAGGCCGCCAGCGTCATCGGCCGGGTTGACGATCTTGGAACCGCTCGAGAGCCGGTTGAGGCTCTTCTGCAGGCTCTCATTCGAAGCCGCGAGATTGTTTGCAGCAATCGTCGCAGCGTAGTTGGTATTAATCACGACTGACATGGTTCTATCCTTGATCTAATGCGGCTCTCCGTTGCCGCCACGGACCCGAGATTCGGCGCGGGTCGCGTCGTTCGAGACGTATGCCTCAAAGGGATGGCGCATGGGGATGCGCCCAAGGGGATTTTCAAGGATCCTGACCCCACAGATCAGACAACCGCGTGCAATCTGGACCGCGGGACCGGATGACTAGTCCGATCCTGCGGCGGGGTGGATCGCTGCCTTTACTGGAGCAGCTTGAGCGCGGACTGCGCGCTCGAGTTCGCCTGCGCGAGCATCGAGGTGCCAGACTGCACCAGGATGTTCCAGCGGGCGAGCTGGGTCGATTCCGAGGCGACGTCGACGTCCATGATCCGGCTTTCGGCGGCCTCCAGATTCGATTTGTTGATCGTCAACACGTCGGACGCGAAGTTGAGCCGGCTTTGCGCGGCGCCGTTGGCGGCACGGGCGGTGGCGAGGTTCTGGATCGCGTCGACGATGGGATTCAGGCTGCTGATGTCCAAACCGGACGCCATCGTGTACGGGACGGTGGAAATCGCACCGCCTCCCGCCTCCGTCGTGGCCACCGTGATCGAGCCGAAGAGGCTGATGCCGTTGAATTGCTCGCTGGACAGGTCCGTGAGCTCGGACGACAGCGCCTGGAACTCGGTGTTGTAGTTGGCCTTGTCCGAAGACCCTTTGGTCGGGTCGGTGTAGAGCGTCGCCAGTTCGCTCATACGATCGAGGACGTTGCCCGTCACCTTGAGCACGCCATCCTGCGTCTGAAGAAACGAGACGGAGTTGCCGATGTTGGTGATGGCGGCGCCGGACCGGCGGGAAGCGGCGGACAGCTTCATGGCCACGGCCAGACCACCGGCATCGTCCGACGGGCTGACGATCTTCGAACCACTCGAGAGCCGATTCAGGCTCTTCTGCAACGAATCATTCGACGCGGCCAGGTTGTTCGCAGCAACCGTCGCGGCATAATTGGTATTGATGATAACTGACATGGGGATCTTCCTTGATTCTAAGCGCGACGTCCGTGTCGCATTCGGATCCGGTGGAGTCGGCTCTGGATCGCGCCGGCCTCGACGTTTGTCGTGGCGGGGGCTGATATCGGCGGAGGTCAATCCCAATTTAGCGCAATTCTCGAAAAAACTTCGGTGCTCAAGTGACTGCCCGAACGTGTCGATACCGCCTGTTGATTTACTCTCATCGTTATGGCCGGCATCTCCGTATCAGGGCTGATCTCAAACTCCTTCGACTGGCAGTCGGTCGTGGATCAGCTCATCCAGATCGATTCTGTCCCCGTCGCCAATTTGCAGTCGGAGGAGGCGACGAACAACAACAAGCTGGCCAGTCTTGACACCCTCAAGACGGACCTGACCGATTTGCAGACTTCCGCGGCCGCGCTGGGCGCGGCCGGGCTCTTCACCAGTCGCACGGCGAAGTCCAGCTCCTCCAATTCGACCTGGGATATCAGCGCGGAGAACAATGCCCAGACGGGCAGCTACACGATCGCCGTCTCCCAGCTGGCCTCCGCCGCGCAGATGCAGGGCGCGAGCAGCATCTCGACCGGCATCAGTGCCACGGACGACGTTTCCGGAGTCACGCTGGCGAGCGTGCCCACCGCCAAGGCGATCACGGCCGGCACCTTCACCGTGAACGGCAGCCAGGTGACGATCGCCCTCACCGATTCATTGCAGGCCGTGTTCTCCAAGATCTCGGACGCCACCGGCGGCCAGGTGACCGGCAGCTATTCCGCCGCGTCCGACAAGATCACCCTGACCGGGACCGCCGGGGCCGAGGTGGTGCTCGGCGCAGTCAATGACAGCAGCAATTTTCTCGCCGCGATGCGGCTCGCCAACAACGGCAGCGATACGGTCTCGAGTTCGACCACGCTGGGCAGCGTGGCCGTGAATGCACCACTGACCACCAGCCGGCTGAGCGGCAGCCTCGGCGTGGACGGGACCGGAGCCGGGACGTTTCTGGTCAATGGCGTGCCGATCGATTACAACGCCAACACGGATTCGCTCTCGGCGGTCCTGTCCCGCATCAACGCATCGACGGCCGGAGTGACCGCCAGCTACGACTCCGCGAACGACCGGGTCGTGTTGACGAACAACACCACCGGCGACATCGGCGTCGGCGTGACGGACCAGACCGGAACGCTTGCCGCCGCCCTCGGCCTGACGACGGGAGCGACCCTGCAGCACGGCAAGAACGCGCTGTTCACGATCAATGGCGGTGCCGCGCAGTCGAGCTTCAGCAACGTCCTCGATGCGAACACCACGGGGATCAGCGGACTGAGCGTGACGATCAACTCGGCGACGACCGAGACGGTGAACGTGCAGCCGGACACCGCGTCGATGAAGTCGGCGATCCAGGACTTCATCACGAAGTACAACACCGTGCGGTCGTACATCGACAGCGAGAGCAAGATCAGCACGGCGGCGAACGGCACGGTCACGACGGCAACGCTTTCCGACAACCATGAGGTGCAGAACTGGGCCACGGACCTGCGCTCTCTTGCGTTCGACCAGGTGTCCGGCCTGTCCGGCACGGTCACGCGACTCGAGAACCTGGGTATCGACTTCAGCTCGACGGATGCGACCCTGAGCATCACCGACGAGTCGAAGCTCGATTCGGCGCTCTCCAACAACGGCGCCGACGTGAACGCGTTCTTCAACACCGCCGCCACCGGTTTCGCCGCGCGCATGGGCAGTTATCTGACGGCGACGCTGAAGATAAATTCGGGACCGCTCGCCACCCAGGTCAACACGCTCAACAAGCAGAACTCGGACCTCGACACCCAGATTCAGACGCTGCAGCGGCGCCTTACCGATCAGCGGACGCAGCTGACGAACTCGTTCCTCGCCATGCAGGATGCGCAATCGAATGCGCAGTCCCAGCAGAAGCTGCTGACCGACATGTTCAATTCGGGTACCAGCTCCTCCGGCTAGCCGCGATGGTCCGACGCTCCCAGCAACCGCAACGGGTCGCGCTCGCGGCAGTGGGCCAGGTGTCCCGCCGCCTGCGTCCGGTCACGCGTGGGCTCCTGGCGGTGACGGCGGCCGGGTTGACGCTATGGATGGCGCCGGCGTGCATGACGCCGCCGCTCACCGACCCGGCCCGAAACGGGCCTTTCCACGTGCCGCTCAATCACACGGGCGTGGCACAGCTGCCGTTCACCCTCCGGCGGGTGGTGCTCCTGCCCGCGGCCGGCGGTGCCGTGGCCCCCGCCGAAAGCACGGTCGAATTGGACCCGGTCCTGGCCGCCGCTCTCCAGCGCCAGAATCGGTTCGAGGTTGTGGCTCTCACGCGTGACGAGTGCCGGAGTCACTTTCACGTGCCGGAATTTTCGTCCACCGCCGCGCTGCCGCACGATTTCGTCGAGATTCTCCGACGCGACTACGGGGCCGACGGCGTGCTGTTCGTCGATCTCACGGTGTTCAAGCCCTACCGCCCCCTGGCGCTCGGCGTGCGGGCGAAGCTCGCGGCCTTCGACGGCGACGTCCGTCTGCTGTGGAGCTTCGACAACCTGTTTTCCGCCGCTGATCCCGCGGTGGCGAATGCGGCGCGCAACCACTATCTCAACAACGACCGCAACGGCATTCCCGCGGATTTCACCGAGGCCGCGCTCCAGTCGCCCTCGCGCTTCGGGGGCTACGTCGCAGCTGAAATGTTCGAGACCTTGCCGCCCGTCTACACCCCGCCGCGCACGGCGAAAAAATGACCGAAGGCGGTTGCGAACGTGCGCTAAAGTATTCTCGTTGCCAGCCGATAACTTGCTCATCACCCAACGGCGTTCCCTGTACTCGATCAGAGGCTGACCGTTTCGTTCCACGAAACTCATGATCAACTCTACGACATCTACCGACAGGGCGGTTCACCCGGAAGCCGTGGCGGCCACCGGTCAGGTCACCGTACGGGCGTCGGCGCCGCGGCCCGATCAGCTTTCCGTCGAGAATGCCACCCATCTCCGCGAGGCGCTCGTGCGCCAGCCGGAGATTCGTCCGGAAGTGGTCGAGCGGGGTCGCGCGCTCGCGGCCGACCCGCAGTATCCGTCGGCCGATACGCTGAAGCAGATCGGTGCCGCGATCCTGCGCTCACCGGACCTCAGCGAAAACACACTCTAGCGGGTATGAGCCCGAAGGGTTACGTCCAGACGTACCGGGCCAATGCGGTGTTGACCGCCAGCCCGGGCCAGTTGGTGCTCATGCTCTACGACGGGGCCCTGAGCGCGATGGCGATCGCCCACGAGGCGTTCGGCCAGCCCGAGGCCAACACGCGGCGCTTCGAGGTGATCAACCATCAGCTCCAGAAGGCCCAGAACATCATCTTGGAACTGCAGGGCGGCTTGAACATGGAAGCGGGCGGGGAATTCGCCAAGACCCTGTACCGGCTTTACGATTACCACAATCGCCGGTTGTTCGAGGCGAACGTGAAGAAGGACATCAAGATCCTCGAAGAGGTCGAGGGGCTCGTGCGCTCGCTGCGCGACGCCTGGGCCGAGATGCTGACGAAGCAGGATCAGGTTCCGATCGACACGCTGCGCGGAGTGGCGTGATCGAAGCCGGCCGCCGCGATGGAATCGACCCGACAGAAGTTCGAGCGGCTCGTCGCCGCGCTCGAAGTCCTGGTCGCAGCGGAAGCGGACACGCTGGCGGCCGGCGAGTATGTGGCGATGCGGGACATTCAGCGCCGGGCTGCGCCGCTCGTGGCGGCGCTGGCGGAGCTCGCTCCTGCCGTCAAGGACAAGCCGGCGCACGCCCGACTCGCCGCGCTGCTCGCGCGCCGCCAGGGCACGATCGATCGGCTAGGCTCCCGGTTGGCCGCGACGCGGGTGGAGCTGGAGACATTGCACACGAGCAGCCGGCGCGTGGCGAAGATCGCACCCGTTTATGGCGGTTCGAGACGCAGCTCCGGTGCTGCGCGGCTGAACGTGAGCGGCTGAGCCGCGGCTTCAACCCGCCGCGGCGACGCGGTCGGTGGCGTTTTCGGTCACGGCCTGTTCACTGGGCGGACCCGCCATCCAGGCGGCGGCGATCCGGCTCGCCTCGAGCTTCCAGTTCAGCACCGGCGTCTCATACACCGAAAGGACGGTGTTCGCGTTCGAAGCCTGCCAGTTCAGGTTCGCCTTCACGCAAAACGAACCGTTCGCGAGCGCGAAATGCTGAACGAGCACCGTCCCCTGCGGCATGCCGCTGTCCGGCTCCTTCGCCGTCAGGGTCAGCCGCGCGAGACCGGTCTTGAAATTGACCATCCGTGCGGTGTTCCAAATCGCGCCCTCCTCCGCATTCGCCTCCATGAGGATGCCGCGTTCAATATCGCTGAGAAAGGAAAGCAGGCGCATCGGAAATCGGGACGGGGTTGAGGCTGGACCGCAGTGCTGCGTATCGGCGCGATCCCGGGCAAGCTTGAATAATTTGTTTTAAGTTCGTGGCAAGTGCGTCGAAAATCCCCGGCGATGCTGCCATCCGCCGCTCAAACGCCCAGTCTGCAGCCCGGCGCGGCGCCGCCCGGGTCCGCGCTGTCGCCACGCACCGTGCTGCTGGTGGAGGACGAGGAATCGCTCGGCGAACTGCTCAGCCATCTGCTGGCGCGCCTGCAGTTGCAGGTGCTCCGGGCCGCGGACGGGGCGACGGGTCTCAGCCTCTTCGCGCAGCATCAGGCAGCGATCGCGCTGGCGTTCGTCGATTGCCGGCTGCCCGACATGGACGGCGGCGAGGTCTGCCGGCAGTTGCGCCAGGGCCAGCCGAACCTGCCGCTGCTCCTGACCAGCGGGCGCGATCAGCGGGCGCTCGTCGCCACGCTCGCCGCGACCGGTCCGACCGCCTTTCTCGCCAAACCGTACATGCCCGCGGACGTGACGCGTCACGTAACTGCGCTTCTGTCCGGCGCCCGCTAACTGCGGGTGAACATTTGTTTGAACTGTCCGCGGGCGCGTGTCTTATTCAGCGGCCCTGCCCGCGTCGTTGCCGCGGGCGGTATCACCGCCCCAACTCCCGGCAATGTCTTTTGAGAAGATCCTGATCGTCGAGGACGAACTTGTCGTCCGAAATTTGCTTCAAAGCATATTCCAGCGTCACAAACTTCCGGTGACGTGTGCGAACAATCTCGCCGAGGCGGCGGCCCAGCTGCAGCGCGAGCAATTCGATCTGATGATGCTGGACATCCGGCTGCCGGACGGCGATGGACAGAAGTTCCTGGAGCAGGTGGCGGCGATGCCGGAGCGGCCGCTGGTTGTCATGGTCACCGGGTACGGGACGGTGGAGTCGGCGGTGGGGTGCATGCGCGCCGGCGCGTTCGACTACGTCCTGAAGCCTTTTTCCCCGAGCCAGATCGACGTCATCCTGAAGAAGGCGCAGACGTACCGGCAGCTGCTGCGGGTCAACCGGCTGCTGAGCGACGATCCGGATGATCAGGACGCCACGCTGGTCGGCCGCGGCCACGCGATGGTGCGGCTCCGCCAGCTGATCGAGCGGGTGGCGCCGACGGATGCCACGGTTCTGATCACGGGCGAAAGCGGCACGGGGAAGGAAATGGTGGCGCGGGAATTCTACCGGCGGAGCCCGCGCCGGAGCCAGCCGTTCATCAAGGTCAATTGCGCGGCGATTTCCGAAAACCTCATCGAAAGCGAATTTTTCGGCCATGAGCGCGGGGCGTTCACCGGTGCGACCGAGCGGCGCGAGGGTCGTTTCGAACTGGCCAACCAGGGCACGCTGCTGCTGGACGAAGTCAGCGAGATCCCGGCCAACCTGCAGGCGAAGCTGCTGCGCGTGCTCCAGGAGCGTGAATTCGAGCGCGTCGGCGGCACCCGGACCATCAAGGTCAACGTGCGGATCATCGCGACGTCGAACCGCGATCTCATGCGGCACGTCGAGCAGGGCGAGTTCCGCCAGGACCTATATTACCGGCTCAACGTCTTTCCGGTGCATGTGCCTCCGCTGCGCGACCGGCTCGAGGACATCCCGCTGCTCGCCGAGCATTTTCTCCGCAGGTTTGCGCGCAAGCACGGCATCAAGGTCACCGGTTTCTCCGATTCCGCGCGCGGTGCGCTCGTGGCGTACCGCTGGCCGGGCAACGTGCGCGAGTTGCAGAACACGGTGGAGCGCGCCGTCATTTTGTCCGAGGCGGGCCGGGCCGTCACGGCCGCGGCGCTGGGTTTGCCGGGCCCGATCGGCGGAGCCGAGCCGCCCGACCTCGCGATGACCGCCGCCGAGGCGGCGCCGGAAGTTGCGGTCGACGCGCCGCCGAACGGCGAGACGCCGTCCGGACTGACCGACAGCCATGGCCAGGTCCTCCGGCTCGACGAGCTCGAAAAACAGGCGATCCGGGCCGCGCTGCGGCAAACCGGCGGCAACCGAACGCAAGCCGCCGCCAAGCTGGGCATCAGCATTCGGACCTTGCGCAACAAGCTGCAGGAGTACCGGTTGTCTGGCGATCCCATCGATGCGGATTTCGCGCCGATCGATGGCTGACCGGCCCTGTGTCGGGCACGCGATCGCTGTTCCGCTGGTGCGGTACAGCTGCGGAATCTGTTAAATCCCCGCCCGGAATGCGCCGATAGCAGTCGAAAGCGTCGACTCCCTTCACGCTCCCACCATGCCTGCAGCAGAGCATATCACCGCCGCCCTTATCCGTGACAATATCGCCCGCGCCGTTGGCGACGTCTTCAAGACCATGCTTGGCCGGGATCCGAAACTGACCCCGATTCGCAACAATTTCGAAGAAGTCTGGCCGGTGCAATCACCGCTGGCCGACAACCCGCGTCCCCATGTCGTCGGGACGGTCGGTTTCATCGGCGACGCGAACGGGATCATCTACCTCTATCTCGACCTGCCGTTCGCCCGCATCTGCACCTGTCACCTTCTCGGCATCACGGACGCGGAACTCAGCGAGGCGGGTGACGAGGTGATGAACGACGCCATCGGCGAGCTCACCAACATGACCGTCGGCAGCTTCAAGAATGGACTTTGCGACGCCGGGTATCCGTGCAAACTCACGATCCCGTCGATCCTGCACGGCAGCAATTTCACCATCGAACCGATCAGCTCTGTCACCAGGCACGTTTACCATTTCGATTGCGGCGGACATCGCGTCATCGCGGACATCCTGATGAAACAGGAGGAGTAAGCCGTCGCGCCCAACCCACACCATGCGTTACAAGATTCTCACCGTAGACGATTCGAAGACGGTCCGCATCATCGTCCGGAAGGCGTTCAAACCCTACGACTGCGAAATTTTGGAAGCCGCCAATGGGGTGGAAGGCCTGGCGATCGCGTCCAAGGAGGTTCCCGACCTGATCCTGCTCGACGTAACGATGCCGGTGATGGACGGCGTCGAGATGCTGACGAAGATCAAATCCGACCCGCAGCTCAAGAGCATCCCCGTGATGATGCTCACCGCGGAAGGCGGCCGGGACAACGTGCTCAAGATCGCAAAAATCGGCGTGCGCGATTACCTCGTCAAACCGTTCAAGGAGGACGTGCTGATCGAGAAGGCAGGGCGGATCATCGACCTCAAGCCGCTCTCCGAGACGCCGACGAAGGCGAAATCGATCTTCGACCCGGCCGACATTCTCATCGTCGAGGACAAGCCGGCGATCATTCAACAGATCCAGGAAGGCCTGAAGCACACCCCGTGGAAGATCCACGGCGTCGCGACCCAGGGCGAGGCGATCGACTTCTGCACCCGCACTCCGCCGGACATGCTGCTGGTCAGCCTGTCGCTGCCCGAGGAGTCGGCGTTCACGCTGTTCCGGCTCATCCGCACCAATGTCAAAACGAAGTACACGCCGGTGTTCGCACTGGTGGTGAAGACGGAGACGGCCCAGCAGCAGCAGGCCCAAACCGTCGGATTCAGCGCGATCATCACCAAGCCGATCGATTTGAACGAACTCGAGACGAAGATGGCGAAAGCGATGAATCTCGACACCTCCCAGCGGTATTACGCCGTGGAGGGCGACATCCTCGTCATGCGCCTGCCGGAGAACTGCTCGCCGGCGGTGATCGCCGAGGCGACGACGTATCTCAAACCGAAGTTCGCCGAAGCGGTCGACGCCGGTCACGCCAAGGTGGTGATCGACATCCACCAGATCCGGTCGCTGCACATGGGCATCATCAAGCTGCTCTTCCAGGCCATGCAGACATGCCGGGATCTCGCGATGCATTTCGCGCTGGTGGCGAACGCGCAAATCGTGGCGGAGTGCAAGGGCTTCGAGGATACGCGCGGCTGGACGTTCTACGATTCGCTCGACGAGGCGAAGGCGAACCTCGGCAAGTCCTCGCCCCAGCTCGCGCCGGCGTGATCTCGGCGGCGGCCGGTCCAACCGGCCGGCCGCCGCTGGCTCGGATTGCGTCTGCCTGCGGCGTTCCGTGGCGCAGGCGCGTTCGGCGCTGTCGTTTCGGCGCCGCGTCCCGTTCGGATTCGAGTCGTCTTGCCATTCCCGCGGTCCCGGATGTTTCCGGGCGGCAGGTACGGCCGGTGCGGGATCACCGCATCCGGGGCCGGTTCGTCCGCTCTCTTCGGGCGCGCTACGCGGTCGCCTGCGCGATGACCTGCACGGTCTCCGGAGCCACGACGCGATCGATGTCGAGCAGGGTCTTCACGAGACCCTTCACCTTCGCCATGCCGAGCAGATAGGTGGTGTCGATCCTCGTTCCAAAATCCGGCGTCGGCTCGATCTCCTCGCTGTTGAGCGTGACCACCTCCTCGACGCTGTCGACGATCAGGCCCATCTGCACGACCTGCTCGGAGGGAAGCTTGACCTGGACGACCACGATGCACGTCCGTTCGGCGAATTCGGCCTTCAGCCCGAACTTCACCCGAAGATCGACGACCGGAATCACGCGGCCACGCAGGTTGATCACGCCCTTGACGAAGGCGGGCATCTGCGGAACCGGCGTGATTTTCTGCATGCGGATGATCTCACGCACCTTCAGCACGGCGATCCCGTATGCTTCGCTGTCGAGGACAACCGTCAGGTACTTGCCGGCGAGATTGCTGTTGGAAGCCGGGGTGGCGGGGGAGGACATGGGCTTTTATGCGACGATGCGAAAACGATCCTGCACCTACAAGGATGCTTCCGTTTCATTCGGCCGTTCGGGGCCGCGGTTGAGCTAAAATCGCGCCTGCGGCGCCCGCATCAGCCGGAGAACTCGCCGGCGGTCGGGAAGGGCAGACCGCGCGGTCTGCCCACCAGCCGGGGAGCCGCCATGCCCGAAATCACGCCGCCTGGTCCAGTCGGTCGGCGACGTTCGCGCCATGCCGTGTATCCGCGGCATCATGAAGCCTCGCGCACGAGTGCGGCCCCACTGGCCGGCAGCCAAGAGGTCCGCAGCCGGGCGGGGGGGGCAGAGAACGCTTCAGTTTAGGGTTGAACGAACCGAACAGGTGAAGGGTTAATCCCTCAGCCCCTGCGCATGCCCATCTCTCCGGAGTCCTTCAGAGCCCTGGACGACGTCACCAATCGTCTCGCCGCCGAGTCCATTTTGGCGCAAATCGGTCGCGACGACGGACTCGTTCCGGCCTACAGCCTGCTGGGCGATTTGCGGGACCTTTGTGCGGGCGAGCCGGTGCTGCATCAGGCCGTCATGCGGGTGCACGCCGTGCTGGAGAGTCTGCTGGACGGCGCGCATCCGTTCGATGCCCAGAGTTTGGGGACACTGCGCAAGCTCGTCGAATGGCTCCCCGAGGCGGTCGAAGAATTGAAGAACGGACGGCCGGTTGCCGCATTTGGCCAGAGCGCGCCGGCTGGCGGCCAGGCCGCCGGCGGCGCCGAGCAGCCGGACGAACCGGCGATGAAGGATGAACTGCTGGTGCTCCACTTGGAGGACAATCAGGAGCTGTTGGGAGAGTTCCACGGCGAGGCGGTCGATCATCTTCAGCAGATCGAGGCGGCGTTGCTGGTTTTGGACCAGCAGCCGGACAATCAGGAGGCGCTCAATTCCATCTTCCGGTCGTTCCACACGATCAAGGGTAACGCGGGATTCCTTGGGCTGGTGCCGATGCACACGCTCGCGCACGAGGTCGAGTCGCTGCTGGATCTCGCGCGCAATCACAAGCTGCGGCTGAACGCTGCGATCATCACGGAAATTCTGCGCAGCCGGGACGCGCTGCAGGCGTTGACGCAACAGGTGGCGCGCGCCCTGGAAAAAGGGCAGTTGCCGAACCAGGTCGTTCCCGTCGCGCATTTGATCGGCGCCGTCAAGCGGCTTGCCGCGATGCCCGCGCATGCCGACGAGGCCGGGGCGAACCCGCCGCCCGCACCCGAGGCAGAGGCCCCGGTGGTCGCCGCCGAAAAACCTTTTGATCTGCCTCCGGAGAACTCTGCTCCCGTTTCGGCGATCAAACCCCCGCCGCCCGTGGAGGTCCCGCTGCCGACGGCCGAGCCAGTCCCGGCGTCCGCCGCGCCCGTCCTTCCGGCGCATGCCGCTCCGCCGCCGAACGGCGCGGCGGGTGCGGGGAAGACGACCACCACCGGTGGCACGGTGCGGGTGAACACGGAAAAGCTCGACTCGCTGATGGACGTGGTCGGGGAACTGGTGATCGTTCAGAGCCAGCTGCTCGAGACCGCGCGCCAGCACAACGACAGCGAAGGCTCGCTGCTCCAGCGGAACGTCAGCCAGCTCTCCCGGATCACCAAGGAACTCCAGCACACGGCGATGTCGTTGCGGATGATTCCGATCAAGCAGAGCTTCCAGAAGATGGAACGGCTCGCCCGGGACCTCGCGCGCGACTTCGGCAAGAAGGTTTCCTTCGTCACGAGTGGTGAGGAGACCGAACTCGACCGGACGGTGGTCGAGGAAATCGGCGACCCGCTCGTGCACATGGTGCGCAACGCGCTCGACCACGGCCTCGAGCCGCCGGCGGCCCGGATTGCCGCCGGCAAACCGGAGACCGGATTGATCCATCTGAAGGCGTATCACCAGGGCAGCAACATCGTGGTGGAGTTGCAGGACGACGGCCGCGGCATGGATCCCGACAAGCTCTACGCCAAGGCGGTGGAAAAGGGCATCGTGGCGCCGGGCGCGGTGCTGACGCGCGACGAGACGCTGGCACTGGTGTTTGCCCCGGGGTTCTCCACCGCCGAAAAGGTCACCGCCGTTTCGGGCCGCGGCGTCGGGATGGACGTCGTGAAGCGCAACATCGAGAAGCTGCGCGGCAAGATCGAGATCGAATCCGAGGTGGGGCACGGCTCGACGTTCAAGGTCAAGCTGCCCCTCACGATGGCGATCATCGACGGGCTGGTCGTGCGCGTCGGCGCCGACCGCTTCATCCTGCCGAGCACGTCCGTGCAGCGCGCGCTGCGCCCCGCCCGCGAGAACATTTCGACCGTTCATGGCCAGGGCGAGGTGCTGGACCTCCGCGGACGGCTCGTCCCCATTCACCGGCTGCACCGCCGCTTCGGGATTCCGCACGAGGCGGAGAATCCGTGGGAAGGGATCGTCGTCATCGTGGAGCATTCGGGCAAAGTCTCCGCGCTGCTCGTGGACGAGATGGTCAGCAAGCAGGAGGTCGTGATCAAGAATCTCGGCGCATTCATGCAGGGGGTGCCGGGCGTCGCCGGCGGCGCCATTCTGGGCGACGGCAATATTGCATTGATTCTGGACCCTGCTACGTTGCTGCAGGCCGCCTGACCGGGCTGGCGACCGTGACTGGCCTTTCGTGAACTCCCAGCAACCGCCAACCATCCAGCAGGTGTGCGAACGCGCGCTGCGTCTGCCGTGTTCGCCGGCGCTGCTGCCGCGGCTGATCAACGCGCTGCAGGCCCACGACAGTTCGGCGGACGAAATCGCCGCCGTGATTCGCGTCGATCCGGGTTTGGCGACGGCGACGCTGCGCCTGGCGAATTCCGCGTATTTCGGCGCGTCGGTCCCGGCGGAGAATGTCGCCGAGGCGGTGATCCGGCTGGGCCAGCAGGAGCTGTACCGGCTGGCGGCGCTGGCGCTCGTCAGCCGGTGGGAATCGGCGGCGAGCAGCGGCGAGGCCGGCGACTTCTGCCGGCATGCGCTCTGCACCGCGCTCGCGGCGGAGGTGCTGGCCGAGACGACCGAACGGGTGTCACCGCAGACGGCCTATACCGCCGGTCTGGTCTGCGACATCGGCAAACTGGCCGTGGCCCACGGGTGCGAGGCGTTCTACCCGGCGATCCGGGCGCACAGCGCCACGTACAAATGTGCGTGGACGGATTCGGAGACGGCAGTGCTGGGCTACAACCACATCGAGGCGGGCGCGGTCCTGCTGCGCGAGTGGAATTTCCCGCCCATCCTCGTCGCCGTGGCCGAGCACTACCTGCACCCGTCCGACGCCCCGGCGGATGCGCTGCCACTGATCGCGCACCTGCACGCCGCGAAATACGTCGCGACCTCGTTTGGTCCGGGGGTCGGCGAGGACGGCTTTCTCATTCAGCTGAACGAATCGTTCCTGCTCGAGTGGGGCTTCACGCCCGAACTGCTGCAGGAGGCGATGCCGATCGTCCACGAGCGGGCGACCTCCCGGCTGCGCGACAAACTTTCGCAGGGCGCAGTGTCGATGTGAGCCGCGACGGGCGCCGACTCAGGCGGCGAGGGAAAAGCCCTCGTTTCGCTCCGGCGTCTTGAGCGTCATGGCGCCGTTGGCGACCTCGAGATGGACAGTGCGGTTGGTGGTGCCGCCGGTGATGGCCTGACGGAGCCG
Source organism: uncultured Verrucomicrobiae bacterium (assembly GCA_963705935.1). GTDB lineage: Bacteria > Verrucomicrobiota > Verrucomicrobiia > Opitutales > Opitutaceae > Opitutus. The sequence goes on from OY970130.1 coordinate 4,983,918, forward strand.
GTACCCGTTCGCCGTGAGATACTCCAGCGTCGCCTGGGTGTTGCGCTCGCCGATCCTGAAGGCGTCGTGACTGGTGAGCACGCACGCGCCGCCGGCCACGAAGATCCGCAGGCGCGCGCGGTCAGCCTTGAGCCCGTGCAGCGCGCGAAAAAAGATCGGCAGGCCGGTGTCGGCGAACATGGCCGGCTGCACGGTGGCCTTGTCGGGCGAGATCGACGAATCGGGCAGCATCATGTGCAGGATGCCGCCCACGTGCACCACCGGATCGTAGGCCACGACGCCAATGCACGACCCGAGGGCATACGTGCTCAGCGTCACGAGGGTGTTGTTCGAAATGGCCATGTCCCCCACGCCGATGACGACGCGTTGGGCGAAGATGGAGCCAAAGGTGGGAGAGCCCATGCGTCAGGCGGCGCCCCAGGCGCGACGGAAGGGGAGGGGAATGGAACAACGCATGAGCGAGGCGCGGCGGAGGTGGGGCAGCGGGAGTTTATACGGTCCTGGACCTTTGAACTTGAGGTTGGCCGGCCAAATATTCGGAGGGAAACGGGATCAGATCCGCACCAGCAGGCGCTGGCTGATCGGCGTCACCTGGTTGTGGATGCGAATCTTCGCGATCATGCTCGGACTCAGTGCCTGGCCCTCGCCGATCAGCAGCAGGCCGTGGGGGCTGTAGATGCCGTTGGCCAGCACCATGCCCGGCTCGAGTTCGTGCAACGTGATTTCGCGCACCTGCGCGGCAGGTGGACGAGGTTGGTGACCTTCAGGAAAAGGCGGACCGCCTCCGGATCGAAGGCCGGTCCCGGACAAGCGAGAGGATGAGTCGATCGCGGCCGCCTTGGGCAGGCCGGACTCGACGAAGCCCACGGCGACCGCGAGGCAGCGCGCGGGCCAGGGGATGGCGTCCCCTGCGAGGCCGTCGGGATAGCCCTTGCCGTCGAACGTCTCGTGGTGCGCGCGGATCACCTCGCCGACGCTCGGAACGATCGTCGACCAGTGCGGCGAGGGTCTGGCTGTAGACCGGGTGGTTGTGAAGCATCGTCGCGCTCGCGTTCGGTGAGCTGCGTCCGTCTTCGAACGGAACGCCCGCAGCATCTCGCGCGGCACGCCGATGAGGCCGAGATCGCAGAGCCAGGCGGCGGAGCGCAGGGCGTGGCGCTGCGGGTCGTCAAAGAGGTCGCGTCGCCGCCATCGTGGCTGGCGAATTCCACCAGCGCCTTGGCCTGGCCGCCGAGGATCGGGTCGTAGGTCGTGAGGATGCGCCGGCACAGCTCGAGCGAGTGCTCGTAGCTGGCGGCGAGCTCGCGGTTGGCGGCGTCGAGCCGCTGCCGCTGCTGCTCGAGATCGCGCACCTGCGACGCCGAGCGGCGGCGTTCGCATCCGTGAGCTGCCCGTTGAGCCGCTGGGTCTCGGCCTGCAGCACCGCGTTGTGCGTGACCAGCTCGTGGCGATGGACGGCATTGCGCACCGTGGCGATCAGCTCTTCGCGCAGCCATGGCTTCGCGACGAACCGGAAGATTTCGCCCTTGTTGATCGCGTCGACGATCGTGGGCAGCGACAGCACCGCGGTGATCAGGATGCGCGAGGCGTTCGGGCGGATGCGGCGGCTCTCGATCAGGAAATCCAGGCCGAGCATCTCGGGCATCTTCTGGTCGGAGATGATGACGGCGAAGTCGCGCTCCGCCAGGATCGCGAGCGCCTTGAGTCGGGCTGGCGCAGGCGACGACGTGGAATTTCTCGCGCTCGAGGGTTTGCTGCAATGCGGCGAGGACGACCGGCTCGTCGTCGACGATCAGGATGGTGGAGGGAACCGCTGGCGCGGAAGGCGTGGCGCTCATGGGAGGACTGATGCCGTGGCCGGGGCATCGGATGTGAGGTGAGGCGGGTGCGTGAGGGTGAACGATAAAATCGGCGATCCGGTCGAGCGCTATCTGGCGTTCGGCCGCGCCGTTTTCCCAGGCCGCCCGCGGCATGCCGTAGACGACGCGAGGCCATTCGTCCTGTCCGAACGTGGTCGCGCCCTGTGCCCGCAGGCGCAGCAGGCCCTCGGCGCCGTCCTTTCCCATGCCGGTGAGGATGCCGGCGATCGCGTGGGGCCCGGCGCCGCAGTCGGCCGCCGATTTGAAGAGCAGGTCGACGGCCGGGCCGCTGGTGCCAGACCGGCGGGCCATCGGCGATGCGCACCCGGTAATGATCGCTGTACCAGTGCAGCATCAGGTGAAAGTTGCCGGGGGCGACGAGCGCGAGTGCCGGGCTTGAGCACGTCGCCGTCGACCGGCCTCGCGCACCTCGAACGCGCACTGGGTGCTCAGCCGGTCGGCGAATGCCTTGGAAAAAACCGGCGGAATATGCTGCACGACGGCGATCCCGGGGAGGCCGGCCGGCAGCCGGGTGAGGATCTCGCGCAGGGCCTCCGTGCCTCCGGTCGAGGCGCCAAGCAGGATCACCTGACGGGCCGACGCGGCGGCGGTCCGCGGCTGGGCTCGGCGGCGGCGCGGCCGCCTGCACGGGGCGCCGCGGCAGGGATTGAGCCGGGCACTGGCGCGCCGCGGTCCTTGATGCACGAGATCAGCTGCGGACCGAGATCGCCGAACGAGTACGCTCCGGCGGGCTTGCCCAGGACGTCGCACGCGCCGAGCCGCAACGCCTCCATCGCGAAGTCGGAGCCCCGCTGCGACAGCGAACTCATGATCACGACCGGCATCGGGTGCTGCTCCATCAGGATCCGGAGGAACGTGAGTCCGTCCATCCGCGGCATTTCGAGGTCGAGCGTCAGGACGTCGGGGTTGAGCTCCTTGATCTTGTCGCGCGCGGCGTAGGGTCGATGGCCGTGCCGACGACCTCGATTCGGGATCGGAGCGCAGCGCGTCGGCGACCACCTTCCGGACGACCGCCGAGTCGTCGACGACCAGGACGCGGATGCGTCGGCAGTCATGACACGGGGTTCATCGGCCGGCGGTAGATGGCCGGCCGGACGGTTTGGAGGTGGTGGTGGATGCCGGTGAGGCTTTCGGCGTGCCCAACGAACAGGTAGCCGCCCGGCACGAGATACCGAGCGAGCTTGTTGACGAGTTCCTCCTGCGTCGGGCGATCGAAATAGATCATCACGTTGCGGCAGAAGATGACGTGGAACAGCTCGCGAAACGGCGGTTCGCCCTCGAGCAGGTTGAGGTGTTGGAACGCGACCTTTTGCCGCAGTCCGTCCTTGACCCGGTAGTTGCCGTCCTGGGGGCCGAACCCGCACTTGAAATGGTTTTGCACCGTCATCGGCGGGAGGCGTTCGACGGTTTCGTCCCGGTAGATGCCGGCTTTCGCGCGTTCGAGAATGCGGTGGGAGATGTCGGTCGCCTCGATGTACCATGGCCATCCGGCCAGAGTCTCGGCCAGTGTGATCGCGATCGAGTACGGCTCCTCACCGGAGGAGCACGCGGCGCTCCACACGTGAAACCGGTGCCAGCGTTCCTTCGCCGTCCGCAGTTTCATCTCGGGCAGGATCGTCTGACGCAGAAATTCGAAGTGCGCGTTTTCGCGAAAGAAGAACGTATGGTTGGTCGAGATGGCGTCGATCAGGTTCGACAGCTCCTCCTCCGCGTCCGGTGACTGCAGGAACTCGCAGTACTCCGTGACCGTGGGGATCTTCGTGGCGCGCAGACGCTTGCCGAGGCGGGCCGACACCAGCTCCCGCTTATCCCGGCTTAGATTGATTCGGCTGCGTTCGTAGACGAGATTTCGGATGAAATCGAACTCGCTTTCCCTCATGAGGATTGTGCCAATTATCGTCTCACGGGGCGAAGAATGAAGCGCGGGCGCCCGTTTGTGCGGGTTGGAGGCAAATATTGCCCGGCCCGTTTCCGTTGCGGGGGAGGTCGGCGTCTGCCGGCGGGTCCGTGAACTGTATTTCGCTAGAGACGAGCACGTTGTACATACCTCCACCTACGTGGCACCTGCTTTGCTGGATGCGCCTGCCATGATCGACGCGATCTTCCAGACGGACAACTACCAGCTCGCGCGGAAGCTCATCGACTCGGTGGTTCTCCGGCAGGAGGCGATCGCATCCAACATCGCCAACGCCGAAACGCCGGGTTACCGCCGGCTCGATGTGGCCCCCGATTTCGCGCAACAGCTGAAGGCCAGCCTCGCCAATGGCGAACTGGGGACCAGTGGCCAGAATCTGAAGCCGCAGCTCATGGAGGATCCGACAGCGCGCAGCCTCCGCCCCGACGGCAATTCAGTGGAGATCGAGCGCGAGCTGCTGGCGATGAACCAGAACATGGTCCAGCACGAGTATCTCACGGACATCGTTTCGAACAACCTGAAACAGTTGAAGATCGCCATCACCGGTCAGCCGACCTGACCCAACCGCCGTAATCCCGACCCATGAATCTGATCTCCGGCATCGATGTCACGGCGGGGGCCTTGGACGCCCAGAAGACCCGCCTGGACATGGTGGCCCAGAACATCGCCAATGCGCAGACGACCCGGACCCCGAATGGCGGCCCCTATCAGCGCCAGGTGGTTTCATTCGAGACCGAGCTGATCCACCGCGAGGGGCTGAGCGGCCCCGCCCTCCAAAGCGTGAGGGTCTCGGGCATTTCCACGGACCGCACTCCCGGCCAGCAGGTGTACAATCCGCAGCATCCCGATGCGGGCCCGGACGGTCTGGTGACGATGCCGAACGTGAATCTCGCGTACGAGATGGTGGACCTGATCACGTCGTCGCGCGCCTACGAGGCCAACCTGGCGGTGGCGAAAAATTCCCGCGAGATGGCGCTGAAAACCCTTCAGATCGGCAAATAATCCGCCCGCCGTCCGGCCCCCTCCGCTTCAACCCCGTTCCGCCGCTTCATGTCCCCTGTCGGCAATATTTCCCCCATCAACGCCGGTGCGCTCACGCGGGTGGACGCCCCCCTGCCGAGGACGCCGCTCACCCCGTCGGGTCCGCTGCCCGCAACGCCGGCGGGTGGGTTTGGTCAGATGCTGGACGGGCTGGTTGGCACGGTTGTCGGCAAGCAGCAGGCGGCCCAGGACATCACGCGACAGGTCCTGCTCGGCGAGTCCGACCAGCTGCATCAAAGCGTGATCGCGATGCAGGAGGCGTCAGTCGCATTTTCCCTCATGGTGCAGGTGCGCAACAAGCTGGTCGAATCGTACCAGGAGCTGATGCGCATGCAGGTCTGAACCCGCCCGTCTCCACCATGGCTTTCCCAACCCCCAAAATGTTTCCGGCGCTTCGCGGCAGTGCGAGCCATTCCGGCTGGCGGCGGCAGACAGCCTGCGGCGCCCGGGATGCAGGCCACCGGCAACCATGAGACTCTCGTCCGCCGCATTTTCTTCGTTCAGTTCCGCTTCGACTGATGAAAAACTTCACCCAATCCCTGCTGGATCTCTGGAAACAGCTCGGTCTCAACCAGCGCGTCTCGCTGTCCGTTGCCGCCCTTGCCGTCGTCGGCGGCCTGATTGCCGTCGTGCTCTGGTCCCGGCGGCCTGATTACCAGCTGCTGTACGCGCGGCTCAGCGAAAAGGACGCGGCAGCCATCATCGGCCAGCTCGAGACCCAGAACATCCCGCACGTGGTCACGGCGGGAGGATCCGCCGTGCAGGTGCCATCGGACCAGGTTTACAAGCTGCGGATGGACCTGGCGTCGAAAGGCCTGCCGAGCGGCGACGGCGTCGGGTTCGAGATCTTCGACAAGGGTCAGTTCGGCCTGTCCGATTTCGTGCAGCGCACGAACTACCTGCGCGCCGTGCAGGGCGAACTCGCCCGCACGATCATGCAGCTGCAGGGGGTGCGCGGGGCGCGCGTCATGATCGTGCAGCCGGAAAACCGGCTGCTGCTCACCGATCAGGGGGTGAAGTCCACCGCCTCGGTCTTCGTCGACATGGGCGGCACGCGCCTCGAACCCGACCAGGTCAACGCCATCCGGCACCTCGTGGCGAACGCGGTGCAGGGGCTGGCACCCGACCAGGTGGCGGTGGTCGACAACCGGGGACACGTCCTGTCCGAGGAGCTGAAGCAGGATCCGACGCTCGGCACCGCGTCCTCGCAGATGCGATACCGGCAGCAGGTGGAGGACTATTTTGCCAAGAAGGTGGAGACGATGCTCGCCGCGGTCATCGGGCCCGGCAACGCGGTCGTCCGCGTGTCGGCCGACATCGACACCGAGGCGGTGACGATGACCGAGGAGAAATTCGATCCGGAAAGCCAGGTCGTCCGCAGCCAGTCGGTCGTGGAGGACGTCATCCTCCTCGGCGGAGTCGCGGTCCGCCGGCGGCGTCGTCGGCGTCAGCGCGAACGTGCCCGAAAAGAATGCGGGCACGGAGGCAGCGCGGCCGGTTTCGAACACCGAGCAGAACCGGAAGAACCGCACGACCACCTACGAGATCAATCGCATCACGTCCAACATCACGCGCAATCCCGGCGCGGTGAAGAGCCTGACCGCGGCGGTGTTCATCGCGCCGCGCAGCGTGCCGGCCACGGTGGACGCAAAGGGTGCGCCGGTGGCGGCGCCCGAGCCGCAGAAGCGCACGCCGGAGGAACTGAACGCCCTGCGTCAGCTCGTGGTGAACGCGCTGGGGCTGAAGCCCGCTCCGGGGCAGGCGCTGGACTCGCTGGTCTCGCTGCAGGAGATGCCGTTCCAGGCGGTGGAGCAGGTGCCGGCGCAGATCGCGGCGATCGAGAAGGCGAGCCGCTGGCAGGGCTGGATCGAGGCCGGGAGCCGCTGGATCGCGGTCGCGGGAGCGCTGATCGTGTTCCTGGTGTTCTGGCGCATGCTCTCCCGGCAGAAGCCGGAGCCGGTGCCGATCGAAGTGCTCTCGATGTCGCCCGAGGCGGCGAACCGCTCGCTCCCGTACGTCGAACGGCGTCACCGCCCGATCTGCTGAACGAGCTGATCCGGCAGAAGCCCGCCAACATCGGCGTCGCGCTGCGCGATTGGGTGGCGGCCGGATCGAACAAGAACTGAGCGAAGGCGCCATGAACGATCTCGATTGGTCCAAAGCCAGCCGGCAGCAGAAGCTCGCGATCTTCCTCGTGTGCATCGGCCCCGAGGCGGCGGCGAACATTCTGAAGCATTTCGACGAGGTCGAGATCGAGGGACTCTGCCGCGAGATGTCGGCGATCGCAATGGTGCCGGAGGCGATGCAGAAGCAGGCGCTCGAGGAATTCGCGGGCATCGTGGCGCAAAGCCACAAGTCCGCGCTTGGCGGTCTGGGCTACGCCCAGCGCACGCTCGAGATCGCGAAGGGCGACTACAAGGCGTCCTCGATCATGGGCCGCGTCGGGCCGACCGGCACGTCGGTCGAGGTGATTCGCGAGATCAGCGAGATGGAGGGCCGGCAGATTTTCAACCTGATCAAGAACGAGCAGCCGCAGACGATCTCGTTCGTGCTGTCGTATCTCGAGGGCCGCCAAGGCCGCCGAGGTCTTCGGGCTGCTCGGACCCGACCTGCGCGAGGAGGTCATCGAGCGGCTGGGCACGATCGAATCCACCTCGCTCGACCTGGTCGGCAAGATCGCGCGGAATCTCGGCAAGCATTTCGACAGCAAGGTGCGGCCCGCCTTCCATCGCAGCGGCGGCGTGCGCGCCGTGGCGGACCTGCTGAACCAGCTGGAAAAGGACATGAGCAAGACGCTGCTCGCGCGCCTGGAGGAGCGAAACGCGCACGCTCGGCGCCGCCATTCGCAAGAAGCTGTTCAGCTTCGAGGACCTGGGCCGGCTCCAGCCGTCGGACCTGCAGCGCGTGCTGCGCGAGGTGGACTCGTCGAGCCTGGCGATCTCGATGAAATCCGCGAGCGAGGCGCTGCGCGAAAAGTTCTTCGCCGCGATCTCGAAACGCGCGGCCGAAAGCCTCCGCGAGGAGATCGAGCTGCTCGGGCCGGTGCGGCTCAAGGACGTCGAGACGGCGCAGGATGGCATCATCCAGGTCGTGCGCCGCCTCGAGGAAGAGGGGCAGATCACCCTCGATGCGGAAGGCAGCCAGAGCATGGTCACCTGAACGGACGCGATTCCACCATGGCCTTCGCCAAGCTCATTGCCTTCGACCGACCGCTCACCAGCGTCTCTGCGCCGGGTTTGAAGGGGCGCGTCTTCACCGAGGCGGAACTCGCCGAGGCGACGGCCGCTGCGTATCAGCGCGGCATCGACGACGCCCGGGCGGGCGCCGACCAGCAGATGGTCGAATTTCGCGCCGACGTGGAGCAGTTGCAGGAAGGGGTGCTGAAGAAGCTCTCCGGCTACGAGCCGCTCCTGTTCGCGCAGGTTCGCGACTCGCTGCCGGGCCTGGCCGTGGAAATCGCCCGGCGGCTGCTGGCCGGCTTCGAACCATCGCCCGAGGTGGTTTCCCGGCTGTGCGAGGAGGCGCTCGGCGAGCTCTTCCCCGAGCGGGAAAATCTCGAGCTGGTCGTCAGTCCGCGGGACGCGGAGTTTATCGAAAAGCTGAATCCGGCCTGGACCAGCCGCTATCCTGGACTGCGTATCCGGCCCGACGCCTCCCTGCAGCCGGGCGACTGCCAGGTGCGCAGCCGCTTTGGGCTGATCGATGCGCGTCAACAGGTGAAACTGGCCGGCATGGCCGGCAGCCTCGTTCCGCAATGAGCCTGTCCCGGTCCAGTTCGCTCGCATCCCCCCGCTGGACCGATCCGGCGCCCGATCGCCGCGCCACGGCCACGGCTCGCGTCACCGGCGGCCGGGCCGCCGGCTGCCGGTCACGCGTGCGGCGCACGGCGTCGCTCGTCGTGCTCGAAAGCTTTGTCCCGCTCGGCAGCTGTCCGCGACCGGATCGCTGCGCGTTCGCGGGCTGCACCGGCGCGTGCCGGTCGCCGCTGCCCGCGGCCTGACGCCATGACTTCGAACATCGCACCGCTGATCGAAACCCTGCGCACGCAGGTCCGTCACCTGCCGCCCGCGCAGCGAGTCGGTGCGGTGACCGGCGTGGCCGGGCTGATTATCGAGTCGGACGGTCCGAACGTCGGCCTCGGCGACCTGTGCCTCGTGCGCTCGCCGCGTTCCGAGTTCAACGTCCAGGCCGAGGTGGTCGGGTTTCGCGAACACCGGGTTCTTCTCATGCCGCTCGGCGACGCCGCCGGGCTGCACGTGGGCTGCGAGGTGGCCGCCTGCGACCGTCCGCCGCTGCCGCGGCCGGGCCCGGAACTGCTGGGTCGCGTGCTCGACGCGCTTGGCCGCCCGTTCGACGGACTGGGCCTGCTGCCGGTCGACCGCGCCGTGGGCCAGTCGACCATGCCGCCGCACCCGCTGCGCCGGCAGCGGATCCACACGGCATTTTCCACCGGCGTGCGTGCGCTCGACGCCTTCACGCCAGTCGGCCGGGGTCAGCGACTCGGGCTCTTCGCCGGTTCGGGCGTGGGCAAGTCGACGCTGATGGGGATGATCGCGCGCGGCTCGGAGGCCGACGTCGTGGTCGTCGCGCTCGTCGGCGAGCGTGGCCGCGAGGTGCGCGAATTCATCGAGAAGGACCTGGGGTCGGAAGGGATGAAGCGGTCGATCGTCGTCGTGGCCACGTCCGACACGCCGGCGCCCCTGCGGCTCCGGGCCGCGTTCACCGCCACGGCCATCGCCGAGGCCTGGCGGGAGAGTGGTCGCAACGTCCTATTCATGATGGATTCGGTGACGCGGTTTGCGATGGCGCAACGCGAGATCGGGCTGGCCGTGGGTGAGCCGCCCGCGACGCGTGGATACACGCCGTCCGTCTTCGCCATGCTGCCGCGGCTGCTCGAGCGCACAGGCGCCGGCGAGCGCGGCGCGATCACGGCATTGTACACGGTGCTGGTCGAGGGCGACGACATGAACGAGCCGGTCGCCGACGCCGTCCGCGGCATCCTCGACGGACACGTGGTGCTTTCGCGAACCCTGGCGCACTTCAACCACTATCCGGCGATCGACGTGCTGGAAAGCGTGAGCCGGCTGATCCGCGACGTCTGCACGCCGGAAGAGGTGGCGCTGGCGGCGCGCGCCCGCGAGCAGCTGGCGCTGTACCGCAAGAACGAGGACCTGATCTCGATCGGCGCCTATCAGAAGGGCGCGAACGCGCCGCTGGACCGCGCGATCACCCTGCACGACCCGCTGGACCGATTTCTGCGCCAGGGCGTCGACGAGCACACGCCGCGCTCCGAGGCCTTCCAAAAGCTTCAACAAATCCTCGCATGAAACGTTTCCGCTTCCCTCTGCGTCCGGTGGCCGTTTTGCGCGCCCACCGCGAGACGCGTGCCCGCGAAGCCTTTGCCACCGCCGTGCACCTGTTCGTCCAGGCCGAGGAGGAACTCGGCCGTACCCGGCTGCGCATGCGGGCCCTCGAAACTGCGCTGTCCGCCGGCCGCCGCCAGCATTTCCGCGCGGCCGAGGCGGCCCTGCTGCTGGGTGACTACCGCCGCGAGTGCGCCGGCGAGGCCGAGGCCGAGCGGCGCGTCATCGCCGCGCGCGACGAAATGAACCGGCGCCGCGACGAGTACCTCGACGCCCACCGTGGCCTCGAAGTCGTCCAGCGGCTCGAGGAGAAGGCCCGCTACGCGCACCGCCGCGAGGTCGAGCGCGAGGAACAGGCGGAAGCCGACGATTTTGCCGGACACCGCCGGATCAAACCCTTCACGGTGACGATATGAGCCTTCTCCGGAATCCCCTGGTCGTCGCGGCGATCGCCGTGCTCCTCTCGGTCGCGGTCGGCATGGCCACGTTCTGGCGGGCCGCCGTCGTCCTCACCCGCCAGGCGAAGGACCTGCGCGAAAAGGCGACCCTGGCGGCGGCGCCGAAGAAGGAGAAGGGGTGGGATTTCTGGACGATCGAGATCGAAAACCTTTCGAACGAGCTCAAGGAGGAGCGCGCCCGGTTGCGCAAGCAGGCGGACGGCCTCGACCAGCGCGAGCAGCGGATCGCGGCGGAGCAGAAGGAACTCGCGACGATGCGCGGCGAGATCGAGGGCCTGCGAAACGAGATCGCCGAGAAAGTCGTGTCGATCCGGGAGGACGAGGCGAAGAACCTCCGCGCCCTGGCGCAGACCTACACGAACCTGACCCCGCGCGCCGCCGTGGCCATCATCCGCGAGATGGATGACGTCACCGCGACGAAGATACTTTTCCTGATGAAGCCGGACGTGGTCGGCCCGATTTTCGAGGAGATGAGCAAGACCACCGGGACGGACGGCGTCCCGCTGTCGCGCCGCGCCGCGGTGCTCTCCGAAAAGCTCCGGCTGATGAAGACCAAAAAGAGCACTCCATCCTGATCCCTTTCCCCCTCGCGCCATGGACCGGCGCGAACGGCTGCCACGGAGGGCGATGCGCCACATGCAACTCTCCGCTTTCACCCTCCCCTGCGATCCCACCGCTGCCGCGCTCCCTGGCGCGACCTCCCCGCTCAGCGGCGTCCCCGTCCCGCCGGGCGGCCCGGCCCCCGCCGGCAGCTTTGGCGACGTGCTGACCGCGCAAACGGCGGTGATTGCGACGGCGGCGGTCGTGGGCGCGGCAGCAGCGGACACGATGGGCTCGCCGCTGACTTCGGCGGTGGGCGATCCAACGCCGGGAGGAGGGGCGACGCTGCCGAATTCCGCGCCGACGACGACACTCCTGCCGGGTGGATCCGGCGGTTTGCCGCGGGTTGCGGATCCCGCAACCACCGCTCCGGTCCTGCCGACGGCATGGCGACCGTGGCGCAGCATGCGGATGGACACCGGCCGCGAACCGGCTCCGACCGGAACGTCGAACGTCGCCGTCGGGGACGGAGCGCCAGCGGAAACGCCCTCCGCGACGAAGCCCGGCCCGGCGGTCGACGTGCAGTCCAGCCAGGACGCGCTGGCGGCATGGCTCGCGAATGCGACGACGACCACCGGTCCGTCCGAACCGCTGGGACTTTCGGACATCGAAGTGACGATCACCTCGTTGACGGTTGGCGGAAGGGCAGGGGAGTTGAATCCGGTCGGCGGTGACGCAGCGGGGATCGCGACCCCAGGCATTTCGGGCGGAACTGCTCCGGGGATGGATCCTGCGGGCGGCGTGCCGGTCGCGGTCGCCCCCGCCACGAGCCGCGGAACGCCGTACGCCAGCCGTGTATCAAGGTCGGCGACGATCGCAAAATCCGGATCAGCTGCGACGACCGGAAACGGTCCGCCGGCGTCCGTCGCAGCTTCCGGGGCGGCGAATCCTGTCCAAGGAGACCTGGCGTTGCTCGCGATGGTGGCCCAGCCCGCGCCGCTGGCCGGGGCAACCGGCCAGACCGAGACTGTCGCCGGCGTCCGATCCGACGCGAGCCAGCCACCGGCGTCGGGCAGGCGTGGATCGCCGGCCGGCATCGCAACGCCTCTGAACGGTCGCATCGGAATGTCGGCGCCCCCGGCGCCGTCCACGCCGGACCAGGGGCCTGTTGCGCCGACACCTGCCACGATTGCCCCGACACCAACCACGATCACGCCGACTCCAGCTACGATCACGCCGACACCAGCCACGATCGCGGGGACGCCTGCAACGATCGCGGCTCCGCCGGGCGATGACCAGCCGGCGGATCTCACCGGAAGCGAGACGACAACCCCGGCGTCCATCCCGGCTCAAGCCGAAGGCGCCGCGCCGCAGGTCGTGCCAGCCACGACGTCTGCGGCGCCTGCCATTTCTCCGTGGCGCAACCCGCCGGGTGCGGATGCGACCGCGCCGGCTCGGACTGCCGGCCAGAGCGATTCGCGAATCGCGGCGGCCGCGCCGAATTCAAACGGTTCTGCGCCCGTTGCCGCGCTCGCGAATGCCGTGGTCCCCGACGGCTTGGTCGTGTCCGCGGATCGCGCCGCCACCGGCACGGCCGCGCGGTTTGAGGCGAGCGCGAGCTCGCAGGAAAATATTGCCGGGCTTGCCGCACCGGCCGCGGCGGCGGTTTCGGGCGACGGTCCGGAACAACAAAAACAATCGGTACTCTCATCCCACCAAGGCGTTGAAAACACTTCGAAGGCCCTTGGCATCAACGTTGCTGAAAAACAGGACCTCATGTCCGCGCCCGCTTCGACCCCTCCTTCGCCGTCCCGGTTCAACGAGCCGATGCCCCTTCCGGCGGCGCCGCTGGCGCTCGATGCCCTGGTCGTGACGCCCCCGCCGGCAGCGAGCGCGGCGGACAGCGGCGTGGCGAGCGCGGCCCACCGCGCCGTCGATGCGGTGATGGCGATCGCGGATCAGTACTCCAGCGCGCCACAGCACACGGTCAGTCTCCAGTTCTCGGTCTCGGGCGTCGACCTCGCGGTCCGCGTCGAGATGCGGCCGGACGGAGTGCACACGGTTTTCCGCACCGATTCGTCCGAGCTGCGCACCGCGCTGGCCAACGAATGGCAGTCCGTGATGACGACACAGCCCCAGGACCGTTCGCCGCGGCTCGCCGATCCGGTTTTCACCTCGGGCCACCCGGGCACGGCGACCTCCGCCGATTCGGGCGGCGCCGGCGGTCGCGATTCCAGCGCGCGTCAGCAGCAGCCGCAGCCTGCGCCGGAGCGCTTTTCCCTCGGAACACCGCGAGCCACCCCGTCCGTGGTCGCCCCCAAGGCGGCGCCGGTGCGGGTGACGCCCGCGTCCACCGCATTGCACCTGCACACGTTCGCCTGATCCCACCATGCAAGTCACCTCCGCCACCTCCTCCGATCACACCTATGCCGCCGCCGCGACGGACGGATCCACCGACCCCGTGGTCGCGCCGAAGAAGACGACGCTCGATCAGAGCGATTTTCTCAAGCTGCTGGCGACGCAGTTCCAGCAGCAGGATCCGATGAAGCCGATGGACGACACGGCGTTCATCGCGCAGATGGCGCAGTTCACCGCCCTCGACCAGAGCTCCTCGATGCTGACGCAGATGACCCAGCTCGGAGCGAGCCAGAGTCTCGCCACGGCCAACACCTACCTCGGCCGGCAGGTCACGCTGACCGACGCCAACAGCCAGACGGTCACCGGCCTGGTCAGCGGCATCCAGATCACCGCCAGCGGGCCGCAGTTGATGGTCGATGGAACCGCGTATCCGGTTTCGTCCGTCACCTACGTCGAACCCGCTCCCGCCACTTCCACCAACAACAGTCCGAGCAACCCCTAACCTTCAACTCCATCGACCATGCCCCTCATCGGCACCCTCACCTCCGGCGTCAGCGCCGTCCGCGCTTTCAGCAAAGGCCTCGAAGTCATCGGCGCCAACATCGCCAACGTCGACACGACCGCCTACAAGAGCCAGTCCACCAACTTTGCGGACACCTTCAGTGAAACGCTGCGCGCCGCCAGCGCGACCGATTCGGCCGTCCAGATCGGCACCGGCGTGCAGGTCGGCGGGATCAACACCAATTTCACCCAGGGCGCCCTGGTCTCGACCGGCAGCACGACCGACATGGGCGTTTCAGGCCCCGGCTATTTCGTCGTCCAGGACAGCAACGGGAACAACTACGCGACCCGCGACGGCTCGTTCCACTTCGACACGGGAGGAAACCTCGTGAGTTCCCAAGGCTACAACGTGCTCGATTCCGCCGGCGCCAAGATCCAGGTGACCGGCCTGCAGAAGACCTACAACACCGCCACTCCGCCGGCGATCACCGGCTACGCGGCCGTGCCGTACTCGGACCTGGCGTCGGTCAGCATCGGCACCGACGGCTCGATCACCGCCTATGCAACCGACGGTACGGCGACGAAGTACGGACTTACCTACACCACTCCCGGCACGGGCGCGACGCCGACACCGGATGCGGGCGTCCCCGGCACGATTGGTTTGCTGGGTGTTTCCGACCAGTCGAAGCTGATGAAAGAGGGCAACAATCTGTACGATTTCTCCAACACCGGCGCGACCGTCGCAACCGACATGAAGGCCCCCGGGACGAGCGGTGCCGGCAAGATTCAGACCGGCGTGCTCGAGCAGTCGAACGTCGATCTGACCGAGCAGTTCGCGGACCTGATCACCGTCCAGCGCAGCTTCCAGGCCGGTTCGCGGCTGATCACGGTTTCGGACTCCGTCCTCGACGACATCGTCAACCTGAAGCGGAGCTGATCCCGATTGATCGCGGGGCGTCGGCCCGACCCCCGCCCACCTTTCCTCGCGCCACACCCGGCCCGCCGCTCCCGACCGACCCAACACGTTCGGCGGGTCCGGCGATCGATTCCGACCCTCAACTCCCGACCCCGTCCCATGGCCAAAGCTGGTCCCACTCCCGGCGCAACTCCTCCGCCCGCACCCGGCGCTCCCGCCAGTGCTCCCGCGCCGCAACCGGCCGTGCCCGTCGCGGTGCCGGCGTCCGGCGGTGTGATGAAGACCTGGCTTCCGGTCATCGTTGCCGTGCTGCTCGCCCCGGTGCTCACTTGGGCGATCGGGCAATACGTGCTGATCCCGCAGCTGCAAAAGAAGCTCGCGGCCACGCCTGCCACCGAGGAAGCCGCCGCCTCGGGCGCCGAGGGCAAGGCGAAGGAGGGCAAGGACGCCTCACCGAACTACGAGTTCCAGAACATCGTCGTGAACCTCTCCGGGACGATGGGCACGCGGTATCTGAAGACCAGTTTCCTCGTCACCGGAACCGACCCGACGGTCCGGGCCGTCTTCGAGGCGAACAAGCCGCGGCTCACCGACGTCACGCTCAACGTGCTCTCGTCGCTTTCGCTCGCCGATCTCGAGGAACCGGGCGCGAAGAACGTGCTGCGCGAAAAACTGGTCTCGGCCTACAACCAGGCGCTGGGCCGCAAGGTCGCGGACCAGGTGTACTTCTCGGATTTCGTCGTCCAATGACATCGCGACCGACATCGGTGGACGGCGCTTTCGCCGCGCCTCGCGGCGCAATCCGTGCGCCGCGGCCAGTCGACTCCGGCTTCTGAGCCATGGCGGACGACCCCAACAATCCGGCCGGCAGCATTCTCGATCAATCGGAGATCGACCGGCTGCTCGCGCAGGAGAATGCCGCTCCGCAGCCGAAGCAATTCCTGATCCGCGCGGATGGCGGGCGGGGGCCGGTCACACCGCTCAAGGTCGAAGCGTACGATTTTCGCAACCCGGTTTTCCTGTCCGAGGTGGAGCTCCGCCGGCTGCGGCTGCTGCACGAGGACTTCATCCGCTATCTCGCGGCCCGGCTCTCGCTCTATCTGCGGATGGAACTGGGCCTGAAGATGGCGCGGTTGACGACGGCGACGTACACGAAATTCACGGAGTCGCTGCCCAACCCGACGCATATCTGCCTGTTCAAGGTCGAGCCGCTCATCGGGGTCGGCATTCTCGACGTCAATCCGCGGCTGGCGCTGACGATCGCGGACCGGCTGCTCGGCGGCCGCGGCCACTCGGTCAAGGCCGAGCGATATCTGACCGAGATCGAAATCGCGCTGATCGAGGACGTGGTGAACATCGTGCTCGAGGAATGGTGCGCGCAGTGGAAGACCGAGCAGGAGCTGCATCCGGTCATCATCGGCCAGGAGAACAACGGCCGGTTCCTGCAAACCTCGCCGAAGGATGCGATCATGCTTGTGATGGCGCTGGAGGCGAACTTCGGCGACTGCTCGGAGCAGCTCCAGATCGGCGTGCCGTACTACACCATCGAACCGATGGTCAAAAAAATGCAGGCCCGGCGCCAGAAGGACACGGCCTTTTCGAGCAGCCAGAAAAAAGGGGAATGGCACCCCGCCTACGAGCGCATCACGGTGCCGGTGCGCGCCGAGTGGTCCGCGCTCGAAATCGCGATGCGCGAAGTGATCTCCCTCCGCGTCGGCGACGTGGTCGAGCTGCCGGCGGCGATTTTCCACGAAACGCGCGTTCTGCTCAACGGCGTGCCGAAATTCACCGGCACCGTCGGTCTCGACAGCGATCGTGTCGCCGTGCAACTGACTCGCAAACTCCCGCCCGAGCATCCGGCCGCGGCCAAATCCGATGGAAGAAAAAACTCTTGATCTCGTTCTCGACGTAAAGGTGAAGGTCACCGTGCAGCTGGGCTCGATCCAGCTGCCCATGCGCGAGGTGCTCGAACTGGCGCCCGGCTCGGTCGTGCAGCTGATGCAGCACGCCAGCGATCCGGTCGGGCTGTTCGTCAACGACCAGCTCGTCGCCTACGGCGAAGTCGTGGTGGTCGAGGACAACTTCGGCATCAAGATCACCGAACTGGTCGGCAGCGCGAAACCGTGACCCCGGACGAACGTGGCGACGAATCCGGGCGAAGGGCTGCGCCCGATCGCTCGCGCCCGGTGCGGCGACCCCATTCACCGATGATGCTTCCCCTGCGCCGAACCCTGCAACTCGCCGCGCTCGTGCTGGCGCTGGGCGGCAGCCTGGCCGCCGCACCGACCGACGAAAACCAGGTGATCGTGCCCGGCGGCACGAACGCCAAGCCGCCGGCACCCACGCCGGGGGCAACCGGCACGGGCGCGATCACGCTCGTCGCCGTGCTCGTGCTGGCCGGGGCCGGGGCCTGGCTGCTGTGGCGCGGACGCGGGAAGTCGCTGCCGAATTTCGGCCGCGGCGTGAAGCAGCTCGCGATCGAGGAAACCCGCTCACTCGGCGCCCGGCAGTACCTCGTCGTCGCCAGCTATCAGGACCGCAAGTTCCTGCTCGGGGTCTGTCCCGGGCGCATCGACCTGCTCGCTCCGCTCGAGCCGCCCGGCGCCGCGCCGCTGCCGGGCCATCCCCCGCGTTCGTCATGACGGCCCACCTTTCCGCAACCTCGCTGCCCGCCGGTAACCACCGATTGGGGACAAACGGGGCGGCAGCCGACGGAGCGCTCCGCGGCCGCTGGAAGTCGCGGCTGGCGCTGGGGCTGGCGTTGTTTTTCGCCACCTCGTTCGCCTCGCCCACGCTGCTGTACGCCCAGACGCCGGCCATCGTCGTGCCGGCGCCCCCCCCGCCGCCCGCCCGCGCGGCCACCGGCGCGCCGGCGGCGACGTCCAATCAGAATCCATTCCGCCTGAACATCGGGCTCGAGGGCACGGGCAAGTCCGGCGAGGTGAGCGTCGCGGTGCAGATCGTGCTGATCATGACGCTGCTTTCGGTCGCCCCGTCGATCGTGCTGCTGATGACCACGTTCACCCGGATCGTGATCGTGCTGGGATTCGTGCGCACGGCTCTCGGCACGCCCGCCACCCCGTCGAATCAGATCGTCATCGGGCTTTCGCTCTTCCTGACGTTTTTCCTCATGGGGCCGGTGTTCGACCGCGTGCAGAAGGAGGCGCTGTCCCCGTACATGGATGGCACGATGACGGCCACCGACGCCCTCGATCACGCGACGGGGCCGTTGAAGGACTTCATGCTGAAGCAGACCCGCACGCGGGACCTCGAATACTTTCTCCAGTTGGGCGGATTCGGGCCGACGGCGGTGAAGGATCTGCCGATCCGGGTCGTGATCCCGGCGTTCGTCATCAGCGAGCTGCAGACGGCGTTTCAAATGGGATTCCTGCTGTTCCTGCCGTTCCTGGTCATCGATTTCCTGGTCGCCTCGGTCCTGATGGCGCTCGGCATGATGATGATGCCGCCGGTGAGCATATCGCTGCCCCTGAAGCTGCTGCTGTTCGTGCTGGTGGACGGCTGGCATCTGGTCGTGCGATCCCTGGTCCAGAGTTTTGTCACATGAACCACGAGCCACGCCCGAGCGGGAACACCCAGCCGGACTCCGGCCGGAATTCGCCGGCGAGGCCCGAACGTCCGCGCGGGCTCCGGCGATTCGCGCTCATTGGGCCGCCGGGCGCCGGCTCGCGACCACGGCCGGAAAACCGCGCATGAATCCGGAACTCGCAATCGATTTCTTCAAGGGAACGGTGATGTTCTCCCTCTACATCGTGGCGCCGTTCCTGATCTTGACGCTGGTCGTCGGTCTGATCACGAGCCTGCTCCAGTCGGTCACCAGTCTCCAGGAACAGACGCTCACGTTCGTGCCGAAGCTGATCGCGCTCGCCCTGCTCATGCTGGTGCTCACGCCCTGGCTGCTGCGATCGCTGTCCGAATTCGCCGTGACCATGATCACGCGAATGGGGACGCTCGGCCATTGACGGACCGCCGCGGCCGCGCGGCCGGGCGGCTCACGCCATGACGCTCGAATATCTGCTGACGTGGATGATGGTTTTCCTGCGGACGATCGGCGTCGTGACGCAGTTGCCGATCGTCGCCGGGCGGCCGATTCCGGTCATGGTCCGGGTCGGCATCTGCCTCTGCTTCGCCACCCTGCTGGCCGGCATCGTGCCGGAGGCGACGGTGCCGCACACCCTGTGGCAACTGACGCTCGCGGCCGGAGGGGAGGTCGTGGTGGGACTGGCGCTGGGTTTTGTCGCGCAAATGACGTTTGCGGGCGTCGAGATGGCGGGCCGGATCCTGTCCTCGGAAATCGGAGTGAGCGCCACGCCCGGAATGGGCGTGCCGGAGCCGTCGACCGAACCGATGGCCGCGCTGGTATCCACGTTTGCCGTGGTGATGTTCTTCCTGCTGGGCGGTCACCTCGCGATGCTGTCCGCGCTGGCGCGCAGCTTCAGCATCGTCGCCGCCGGTCACCCGGCGTTTGCGCCGGACGCGGCGGAGTCGGTCGTTCGCGGGACTTCGCACCTGATCGAGATCGGGGTGCGGATGGCGGCGCCGTTCATCGCGATGAACTTCCTGGTCAATCTCACGTTTTCGGTGCTCGGCCGGGTGGTGCCGAAGATGAATCCGTTCATCGTGAGTTTTTCGATGCGCATCGTGGCGGGGCTGGCGCTGCTCGCGTCGTCGGGCGCGCTTTTTGCCAGCTATCTCTACAGCGAGTTCACGCAGACGCCGATGCGGATGCTGCAGCTGCTGACCGGCTCCTGAGCGGCGCGGCTGCGGGGACCCGGAATTCCGATTCGAGCGCGCGGAAATCCGCGCCGGAGGCGAGGCGCCGGGACTGCGCCGCCGCTGCGATCCGGCGCGTCAGGGCACCGGCGGCAAAAATTGCCTCTTTTCGATGCTGAATCCGGCGAACGCGGAAACGCGGTCTTCCGGAGCTATGTTTCAGATACAAGATGCTGATTACCAAAAGCTAGCTGGCATGCGAGATCCCTTGGCATCACCATTGCTAAACCGCGATTGCGCATGGCCGACCAGGACCAAGACCAAAAAACCGAGCAGCCCACCGAGAAGAAGCTGTCGGATGCGATGGATCGCGGGCACTTCGCGCACTCGCCGGAGCTGTCGGTGTTGTTCCTGCTGATTGCGGTCCTCGGTGTGCTCGGGCTGACCCTGCGCGAGATGTGCCTCGGCATCGCACAGTACTCGGTGGGGATCTTTTCGCGGCTGGGCTCGGTCCAGCTGACCTACGACACGGCCTCGGCGCAGTTCGCCGATGCGCTGCTGGCGGGCGGCCGGGCGCTGGCGCCGATGCTCCTGGCGCTGGTCGGTGCGGCGCTGCTCGCGTGCGGCGTGCAAAGCGGATTCCACATGTCGCCCGAGGCGGTGGGGTTCAAGCTGGAGCGGCTCAACCCGGTGGCGGGATTCGGCCGCGTCTTCAACAAATCGGCCTGGGTGACGATGGCGGTCGATGCGCTCAAGCTGGTGGCGCTCGGCACGGCGCTGTATCTCGGCGCCCGCGGGCTGATGCTCGATCCGCTCTTCAGCGCGCCCGTCGAGACCGCTTACCTCGGCCAGTTTCTCAGCCAGGCGACGATCGTGTTTCTGTCGCGGCTGGTTCTCGCGCTCGGTGTCGTCACGGCGATCAGCTACAGCTACCAGAGATTCAAGACCGGCCGCGAGCTGATGATGACGCGGGATGAGGTGAAGGACGAGCGGAAGAACGCCGAGGGCAACGCGCAGGCGAAGACCGCCCTCCGCCGCATGGCGCGCCGGCTGTTGCAGAAGCAGATGCTTTCGGCGATTCCGACGGCGGACGTGGTGGTGACGAACCCGACGCACTATGCCGTGGCGCTGAAGTACGAGCGCGGCAAGGACAAGGCGCCGGTCGTGCTCGCCAAGGGCGAGAACCGCTTCGCGCAGCGCATCAAGGCGATCGCGGCCGAACACGGGGTGCCGACGGTCGAGAACAAGCCGGTCGCCCGCATGCTGTTCGCGCTCGGCAAGGTGGGGGAGGCGATCCCGCCCGAGTTGTACCAGGCGGTCGCCGGCATTCTCGCGGTCGTCTATCGCACCCACCGCTACTATTTCCACCGGCTGAAGTCGCGCCGGCTCGAGTCCCTCGTCTAGCCCATGGCGACTACCATCCCAGCTTCGAATCCGGTCAACACGCTCCTGCGGCGGGCGGACCTGATTTTCACCGCCGGCCTGTTCATCACGGTCCTGCTGCTGATCCTGCCGATCCCGACGCTCGCGCTGGACATGCTGCTCGCGCTGAACATCGGGCTCTCGCTGCTGGTGCTGCTGGGGATCATCTACGTCAAGGATCCGCCGGAGTTCTCGAGTTTCCCCACCGTCCTGCTGGCGATGACGCTGTTCCGGCTCGCGCTGAACATCAGCTCGACCCGCCTCGTGCTGGTCAACGGGTACGCGGGCCACGTCATCGACGCGTTCGGGCATTTCGTCATTCAGGGCAACTACGTCGTCGGCGCCGTCGTGTTCCTGATTCTGGTCGTGATCAACTTCGTGGTGATCACGAAGGGCGCCGGCCGCATCGCCGAGGTGAGCGCCCGGTTCACCCTCGATGCCCTCCCCGGCAAGCAGATGGCGATCGATGCCGAGCTCAACGCCGGCATCATCGACGAGGTGACCGCCACGACGCGGCGCGTGAAGATCCAGAAGGAGGCCGATTTCTACGGCGCGATGGATGGCGCGTCCAAGTTCGTGCGCGGCGACGCCGTCGCCGGCATCATCATCACGCTCGTGAACGTGATCGGCGGCTTTGCCATCGGCGTCCTGCAAATGGGCCTTTCGCTCACCGAGGCGCTGCAGAAATTCACGCTGCTGTCGATCGGTGACGGACTGGTTTCGCAGATCCCGGCCCTCATCCTCTCGGTGGGCGCGGGCCTGCTCGTCACCCGGGCCTCGGAGAACAACAACCTCGGCCGGCAGCTGGCCGGCCAGTTGCTGCGGTATCCGCGCGCGTTGAAGATCACCGCCGGGATGCTGGTGTGCTTCGGAATCATGCCGGGCATGCCGCTGTTTCCGTTCCTCGTGCTCGCCGGCATGGCGGGTTTCGTCGGCAAGATGCTGCAGGAGCAGGAGGACCGGACGGGCCATGCCCACGGCGGCGAGGCCGCCGCCGCACAGAAGGCCGCCGAGGCGAAAACCCTCGGGAAGGCCGCCGCCGCCGCCGCTGCGGTGGCCCAGCCGTCCGCCACTCCGACCAGCAGCGGTCCGGCCGAGGACGTCCGCAAGCTGATCGAGGTGGATGTCTTCGCCATCGAGCTCGGCTACGGACTGCTGACGCTCGCGAACGCGAAATCCGGCGGCGACCTGCTCGCGCGGGTCACCGGCGTCCGGAAGACGCTGGCCCGCGAAAAGGGAATCGTCGTCCCGCCGGTGTCGGTCCGCGACAATCTCGAACTCGAGGCCAACGAATACCGTTTCCTGCTGCGCGGAAAACAGCTTGCCCGCGGCCAGCTTCACCCCGGCCGCTGGCTGGCCATGAACGTCTCCGCGAGCAAGGTGAAGCTACGGGGCGTTCCCACGCGCGAGCCCGTCTTCAATCTCGACGCGACCTGGATCGACGAGCCGGAGAAGAAGACCGCCGAACTCAACGGCTACACCGTCGTCGATCCGGCCTCCGTGCTGATCACGCACCTGTCGGAGACCCTGAAGACGCATGCGCACTACCTGCTCGGACGGCAGGAGGTGCAGTCGCTGCTCGACCATCTCAAGCAATCGCAGCCGGCGCTGGTCGCCGAACTGCTACCCGACCTCGTCACGCTCGGCATCATCCAGCGGGTGCTGCAGAATCTGCTGCGCGAGAACATCGCGATCGTGAACCTGTCGCTGATCCTCGAAGGCATCGGCGATTTCGCCTCGCTCTCGAAGAATCCGGACGACCTCAGCGAGCTGATTCGCCGCCGGCTCGGCCTGTATTTCGTGCCGGAGTTCGAAGTCCGGCCGGGCGCGATCCGCGCGGCCACGATCGATCCGCGGTTCGAGCAGTGGCTGGGCACGAAGGTCCAGCGTTCGGCCACCGACGTCGGCCTGGCGCTCGATCCGGCGACGACCCGCCACCTGCTCGACGAGATCGGCCGGCGCGTGACCGAAATGAGCGCGCAGGGCCAGCCGGCCGTGCTCGTGGTTTCGACCGAAATCCGGCTGCCCTTGAAGCGCTTCTTCGAATCGTCATTCCCGCGCCTGGCCGTGTTCGCGTTCCAGGAACTGCCACCGGCGACGGAAATTGAAAACGCGGGCATCATCCCCGTGCCGGCGCATCTCGCGCGGGTCGAGGCGCCGATGAAAGCCGCGGCTTGAAATCCATGAATCCGCCCGGCACCTGCTTCAAGTTCACGGTTCGCTCCGCCGAGGAGGCGGTGGCGCTGATCCGCGAGCGGCTCGGCCCGGACGCGCGGGTCCTCTCGGTGCGCTCGGTCGAATCCCGCGGCCTGCGGAAGTTCTTCAGCGCGCCCCGGCTCGAGGTGATTGCGCAAATCGGCGAGTCGCCGGCCCCCGCGGAGGCGGCAGCTGGCGAGGGCGACCCGGACGAAAGCGATCCCGCGCCGGAACGTTTCGAGGCCTCGTCGGCGGAGCCGGCCACGCCGGACCGCCCGGCGGCGCCGGACGACGCCCGCCCCGGAATCGACATCCGGCGCACGACGATCGGACTTGCCGACCTGCTGCGACGCTCCGGCCTGACCGAGTCGGCGCTGACCCAGCTGCAGTCGGGCGCGAACTGGCGGGAGATCAGCCAGCTTCCGCTGCATCGGGCGCTGGCGGAGACTTCGCGGCTGCTCCGCGAACGGGCGGAAGCGCGGTCGGCCCGCGCCCCGCTGACCCGCGCCGCGTTCCTCGGTGCGGCCGGGGTGGGGCGGACCACCGCGCTGTGCAAATGGCTCTCGGCGGAAGTCTTTCGGAGGGCGCGCATCGGCCACGTGGTGACACTGGAATTCGATCGGCCGAATCCGCTCGGGCCGCTGCCGGTGTTTGCCGAGGCGCTGGGCGTGCCGCTGGCGCATTTCCCGTGCGAAACCCAGCCGGCGGTCCCGGGGGGCTTCGTCTATTTCGATCTGCCGGCCATCTCGATCCGCCGTCCGGCCGACAACTCCGCGATCGCGGAGTGGCTGGACCAGGAGGAGATCGCCGAGCGGGTCCTGGTGGTGAACGCCGCCTATGATCGCGCTTCCCTGCGCGAGGCCTACGCGTCCGGCCGGGAACTCGGGGCGACGCATCTCGTGTTCACGCACCTCGACGAGGTGCCGCAGTGGGGCAAGCTGTGGGATTACCTCTTCGATCCGGAGATCGAGCCGCTGTTTCTCGCCACCGGTCCGTCGCTGACCGGCGATTGCGAGGAGGACGTATCGGGAGCGCTGGCACGTCGCACCCTGCCGGAAAACTGACCCGTCATGGCCGCCCTCGCATCAACTTCCCCGTTACCGGTTCGCCCCACCCGCGTTGCGCCAGCGGGCGGTCCCGCGGTCCGGTTCGTTGCTGCGTTCAACCGAAAAGCTGCTACTGATTCCCGGATGCGGGTTTCAGGTGCGGCTTGGCCGCATTTCCAGACTTCTTCATGAGATTCGTCTTCCTCGCCGGCGGCGCCGCCGGCTTCGTGCTCGCGACCGTGACGGGCTTCCTGGCCGACCGGTCGCCGAGTCGCATTCTCCTCGACGGCGCGCTCGGCTGCCTGGCCGGCGCGCTGCTGTTTCGCTGGTTCTGGACCGTGCTCGTCCGCGGTATTCGCGAAACGATCCTCACCCGTCATGCCGCCGCCACCGCGGCGGCCGCTGCGGCCTCCGCCAGCGCCCCGGCCGGCGCCAACCTCCCCAAAAACAAGTAACCCGCTTCGGCTCTCGCTCCCATGAACTCTGCTCCTACCCCTGCCGCAGCCACTGATGCCGCCCCCAAAACCGTCTGGCGCGCATACCAGGGCGTCACGCCCACCAACATCGACGAGAAGGACCTGATCGAGCGGCATCTGTATCTCGTCCGCAACGTCGTCGACCGGATCAAGCTGAACCTGCCGACCCACATCGACGCCGACGATCTCTACAGCGTGGGCGTCACCGGCCTGATCGCCGCCGTCCGCAAGTTCGACCCCGAGCAGGGCTGCACGTTCGCCAGCTACGCGGCCATGCGGATCCGGGGCGCGATCCTCGACGAGCTGCGGCGGATGGACTGGTGCCCGCGCCGGGCGCGCGCCCGTTCGCGCAAGCTCAAGGAGACGATCATCGAGGTGGAGCAGAAGCTCGGCCGCGCCGCGACGGACGAGGAGGTCTGCGCCGCGCTCGGTCTCTCGCAAAAGGACTACGCCAAATGGGTCGAGGATGCGCGGCCGGTGACCTTTCTCGCGATCGACCACCGGAACGAGGGCGACGAAGGCGAGGGGGCGTCGCTGCACGAGCTGCTGAAGGACGAGTCGGACGTCACCGGTCGTGAGAACCTCGAGAAGCAGGAGCTGCTCGAGCTTCTCACTCAACGGATGACGGAATTACCCGATATACCGAAGAAGATCCTCGCCATGTATTATTTCGAGAACATGCGCCTCGCCGAGATTGCCGCGGTCTTCAGCCTGACCGAGTCGCGCATCTGCCAGATTCACGCCCAGACGATTCTCGGCCTGCGTGGGTACCTGCAGCGCGTCCGCAACCGCTGAGCCGTCCCCGGCGCCGGTTTTCGCATGCTCATCCTCTTCGGAGCTTTTGTCGTCCTCGCGTCGGTACTCGGCGGGTTCATGCTCGGCGGCGGCTCGCCGCTGGTGCTGGCGCACGTCTCCGAGTTCGTCGTGATCGTCGGCGTCGCCATCGGCGTGCTCATCATCGCCAGCCCGGGGCACGTGCTGATGGAAATCGTGAAGAAGGGAAAGGACTGCGTCTTCGTCAAGAACGCCGGCAAGCGCGAGTTTTTCGACCTGCTGAAGCTGCTCTACGAGATCTTCATGGTCGGACGCCGGAACGGGCTGATCGCACTCGAGGAGCACGTGATGGAGCCGGAGAAGAGCGTGATTTTTCAGCGGTATCCCTCAGTCCTGCGGCACCCGGAACGGCTCGAGTTTCTCGTCAACGGGCTCAAGCCGGTGATCGACGGCAAGATCAAGCCCGACCAGCTCGAGGCGCTGATGACCGCGGAGATCGATGCGAAGTCCGACGAGTGGGACCACCCGGTCCACGTCCTGCAGCTCGTCGGCGATTCATTGCCAGGCATCGGCATCGTGGCGGCGGTGCTGGGCATCATCAACACGATGGCGGCGATCGCGGACGGACCGGAGAAGGTCGGCGAGCGCGTGGCCGCGGCGCTGACCGGCACGTTTCTCGGCGTGTTTTTCGCGTACGGTTTCGTCAACCCGTTCGCCAATCGCGTGAAGTTCAACAACGCCTCCGATCTGCTGTGCCTGCGCTGCATCATGCAGGCGGTGGCTGGATTCGCGAAAGGCCTCGCGCCGTTGACTGCGGTTGAGATCGCCCGCCGTTCGCTCGACAGCGCCGTGCAACCGGGGGCGGCGGAACTCGAGGTCGCGCTGAAGGCGCTGCCGCCGGTCAAATAGAACATGCGTCCCGCACGGTCCCACGATCCGCTCCGCGCCCCCCGTCCGGCGGACTGAGTTCCGCCGGCCCACCCCATGGCGAAGAAAAAGGCAGCATCCCACGGCGGAGCCTGGAAGGTGGCCTACGCCGATTTCGTCACGGCGATGATGGCGCTGTTCATGGTGCTGTGGATCTCCGCGCAGGACCACCAGATCGTCATCGCGACTTCCCAGTTCTTCCAGAATCCGTTCCGCGCCCAGATGCAGCCGCAGTCCGGCGTGCTGCCGTCCAACAGCAAGTCGACGCGCAGCCAGGGTCCGGCGACCTCGGAGAACTCGAAGGCGCGAAACCGGCAGACCGAGATCCAGTTTCTGAACACGGTGGCCGCCGACTTCTACCGCTCGCTCCGGCTGGACCAGGACATCACGGAAAAGCCGATCGAGATCCAGGTGACGACCGACGGCCTGAGGCTGACCCTGTTCGATCGCGCCCGCAAGCCGCTGTTCGTGGAGAACACGGCCGAATTCACCGAATGGGGACGATTCGTCATGCAGAACCTGTCCTGGACGATCGAACGCCACCGGTTCCGCGTCACGATCGAGGGCCACACGAAGGCCAAGCTGGCGCTGCCGCGCGAGGACTACACGCCGTGGGAGCTGTCCGCCGACCGCGCCAACGCCTCCCGGCGGAGCCTGGTTCACTATGCGGTCGACGCGGATCTGATCGATCGCGTGACCGGCTTCGCCGACACCCGGCCGCTGCCGGGCGAACCGGCGGACTCCGAGGCCAACCAGCGCATCACGCTCAGCCTGGCGCTGAATGCCCGGTCGCGCCACAGCGACGACACGGCGGCCGAAACCGGCGCTCCGAAACCCGCCTCATGAATTCCTTCCTCCAGGGCAAGAAGACGCTCTCTGTGCCGTCGCTGAGGCCCCTCTCGCCGTCGCTGCGTCCGCGCGAGCTGACCGCCGCGCCCAGCGCGGCGCATCCGCCGGCCCCGACCACCACCGCCTCCCACGGACAGCCGTCGGTCGAGGTGGTGAAAGAAGGCGACAAGGTGGTGCGGCTGATCGTCGTCTGCACGTGCGGCGAGCGGGTCGAGATCGAGTGTCTGTACCCCGCCGGCAGCTGACCGGGGCGGCCCTATTCCGCGCCAGGAGAACACTTCGCGAAGGAAAATCCTGCCGGCACGGCTGCGGCAAGATTTGCCCTTAGATGTGAAGTTGCTAGCGGAACGCTAGTTAGGTAGTTGGCATCGGCTTTGCTCTCGGCCCCTGCCCATGAACATCGGCCTGTACCAGAGCGCGGCCTCCCTTTCCACGCTGGAGCGTTGGCAGGACATCGTCGCTCAGAACATCACCTCGAGCCAGGTGACGGGCTATCGCAAGCGGACGATCAATTTCTCGACGCAGGAAGCCGGGGAGATCCAGACCGATCCGCGCGATCCGGTCGGGCATGGCGCGGGGATGGCAGCGCTCTTCCCGAAGTCCAACACCGGCATCAATTTCATCGCGGGCGAGACCCAGCCGACCCACAACGACCTCGATGTCGCCATCCAGGGCGACGGCTTCTTCGACGTGCAGCGCCCCGACGGCTCTCATGCCTACACGCGCAACGGCGAGTTTCGCATGCGCAGCGACCGGATGCTGGTCACGTCGTCCGGCGACCAGGTGATGACCACCGGGGGCACGCCGATCACCTTCCAGCCGAACGGCGATCCGGTGGTGATCAATCCGGACGGCACCGTTTTTCAGGGCAGCACGCCGCTCGGCACGATCGCCGTGCAGAAGTTCGCCGACAATTCCCAGCTCATCCCGCTGCCCGGCGGATACTTTGTCCCGCCCGACAACGTGACGCCGACACCCGTCGAGAAGCCCGAGCTGCTGCAGGGCTATATCGAGGGCAGCAATATCACCCCGCTGCGCGAAATGGTCGACCTGGTCGTGATTTCGCGGGCGTACGAGGCCAACCAGAAGATCATCACAACGCTCGACGACCAGATGCAGAAGACGCTCGACGCGCTCGGCTGACGCCAGCGGTCCCTCTTCATGAATTCCCCAGACAGACAACCGCAATCACGACTGCATGGCCGAGCCCGCTATGGGGGCGGGCCGGCCCCAGTTTTCTCCCGCCAACCCATGCCGGCAGGACCGCGTTGCGGCCCGTCCGGTTCGGCAACCCCGTCCGCGCGTCTCGGCTTCGAACCCCGGTCATGAATCTTTCCCTTTACTCGGCCGCCACCGGCATGGAGGCGCAGCAGCTCAACCTGAACACGATCGCGAACAATCTCGCGAACGTGAACACGCCGGGATTCAAGCGCAGCAAGATTGAGTTCCAGGACCTCCTTTACCAGAAGCCGACGCGCGCGTCGGGCACGGACTCGGGCGGCGGCAACATCGTTCCGACCGGGATCGAAGTCGGCAACGGATCGCGCGTCGCCGCGACGTCGAAGGTTTTCACCCAGGGCCAGCTCACGAATTCCGGCGAGCCGCTGGACCTCGCGATCCAGGGCGACGGCTTCTTCGAGATCCAGAAGCCCGACGGCACGTTCGCCTACACCCGTGACGGCTCGTTCAAGCTGAACTCGCAGGGGCAGGTCGTCACGATCGACGGGTTGCCGGTGCTAAGTGGATTCCAGTCGATCCCCTCCGGCGCGACGGTGACCGTGTCGCAGAACGGCCAGGTGACGGTCCAAAGCAGCGGTGGAACGACGACGTTCCGGCTCAGCCTCACCCGTTTCGCCAACCCTTCCGGGCTGCAAAGCCTGGGTGGTAACCTGTATTCGGAGACGCAGGCCAGCGGCACGCCCGAAACGGGCCAGCCGGGGGAGCTCGGCTACGGCAGCGTGATGCAGGGCTACACCGAGTCCTCCAACGTCAACATCGTCGAGGAGATGGTGAACCTGATCGTCGCGCAGCGGGCCTACGAGATCAATTCCAAGTCCGTGCAGGCCTCCGACGAGATGCTGCAGAACGTCGCCCAGATGAAACGCTGACCATGCGCCGCCTGCTCCACCAACTGCTCCTCCCGCTGGCCGCCTTGCTGGTCGTCCCGGCCTTGCCCGCCGCTCCGGCGCCGCTCGCGCGCGAAACGTTCATGGCGGACCTGGCCCGCGACCTGCGCACGCATTTCAACCTCGAGGGCGATCTCCAGCTCGACCTCATCCGTCCGTGGACGCCCCCGACGGGACTGGCGGAGACGTGGACGCTCGAGATGCTCGAGTATCCGGCGGTCCCCACCTCCTCCATGCTGGTGCACGGCCGGGTCGTGGCGGACGGAGCCCCCGCGGCCGAGTTCACCCTGGTGCTGCGGGCGATCCTCTGGCGCGACGTCTGGGTGACGCGGCAGCCGCTGACGGTCGGTGGGACGTTCGATCCCGCGGAGCTCGAGACGCGGCGCGTCGACCTGTTTCGCGAGCGCGATGCCCTGCCCGCCACCGTGGGCGACCACTCGTACGCGTTCGCCCGCTCGGTGGGCGCGGGCCGCATGCTGACCTGGCACGACGTGATGCGGCGTCCGCTCGTGCGCAAAGGCAACCTGGTCGAGGTCTCCGCCTCGGAAGGCCGGCTGCTGATCACGATGAAGGCGCTGGCGATGGAGAATGGCGCGCAGGGCGACACCGTCACGGTGCGCAACCCGGAATCGCGGAGGGATTTTGCCGCGACAGTGATCGATGAAAACCATGTCCAGGTCCGCTTCTGAGTCTCTGCCGGCTCCGGCCCGCCGCTTGCCGACCGCGCTGGCGTTCGGCGCCTTCGTCGCGCTCGGCCTGGCGGCCGTCCGCGCCGACTCGGTGTGGCCGACGAACGGCGGCAGCGAGCGGAGCATGATTGCCGATCGCAAGGCGGGACGGTCCGGCGACATCCTCACGATCGTGGTCAGCGAATCCGCCGCGGCCACGAGCTCGCAGAGCACGAAGTCCTCGCGGGATTCGAGCATCAACGACGCGGTGCAGCAGTTCCTGTTCGCGAACAGCAAGGCACTGACGCACGCCGGCTCGCTTCCCGGCCTGCAACTCGCGGGGAAGTCCAGCTATACCGGCGGCGGCGACATCAGCAACACCCAGAGCCTGACGGCCCGGGCCGCGGTGCTGGTCACCGACGTGCTGCCCAACGGGAATCTCGTCGTCGAGGGCGCGCGGATGGTGCGGTTTTCCGGCGAGACGCAATACGTCGTGCTGCACGGGTTCGTGCGGGTCGACGACATCGCGAGCGACAACACCGTCGCGTCCTCGAATGTCGCGGACGCGAAAGTCGAGTTTTACAGCGAGGGCCAGCTTACGGATGCGCAGAAGCGCGGCTGGTTCGCCAAACTCTACGAAAAGCTCCGGCCGTTCTGAACGCGGCGCAACGACCCCACTTCGAGGACCCGACAAACGGAACAACCAGGACGAACATGAAGCCCATTGCATGGATGCATTACCCCTCGCATGGCCGCGGTCTCACCCGGGGTTCGGCTCTGTTCGCGGCGGCGGGAGAGCAGTCGCCAGTTGGTTGCCTCGCTCGTTCCGGCGGATTTTTGGGACTGCTCGCGATCCTCGCGCTGTCCTCGTTCGGCCCGGCGATGTACGCCGCCCGGGTCAAGGACGTCACCGCCGTCGAGGGTGACCGCGACAACCAGATCGTCGGCTATGGACTCGTCGTCGGGCTGGCGGGCGACGGCGACAGCAACGCCGCGGCGACCCTGCGCAGCGTCTCGAACATCCTGCAGCGCTACGGACTCTCGGTCAGCTCGACGGACATCAAGTCGAAGAATGCCGCGGTCGTCATGGTGACCGCCGACATCGGCGCGTTCCTGAAATCGGGTTCCCGGATCGATGTGAACGTGGCCTCCATGGGTGACGCGAAATCACTCCAGGGCGGCGTGCTCCTGCAGACCCCCCTCCTTGGCGGCGACAACCGCGTCTATGCCGTGGCCCAGGGCCCCGTCGCCATCGGCGGCTTTCTCGGTGGTGCCGGCGGGGCCGGCGGCGCGACCGTTCAGAAGAACCATCCTACCGTCGGCGTGATCAGCAACGGCGCGATCGTGGAGCGCGAGATTCCGGCCACCATCGTCCGCGACAACCAGCTCCGTCTCCTGCTCAACAATCCGGATTTCGCCTCCGCAGCCCGGATGGCGACGGCGATCAACGGCCGGTGGCCGGCGACAGCCAACGCGGTCGATGCCGCGACGGTGAGCGTGAAACTGCCGCCGGCCTTCCGCGGCAACGACGTCGGCTTTCTCGCGGATCTTGGCGCGATCGAGGTTGCCCCCGATACGATGGCGCGCGTCGTGATCAACGAGCGGACGGGCACGATCGTCGCCACCTCCACGGTCCGGCTGTCGCAGGTCGCGATCGCGCTCGGTTCGCTCACGATCACGGTCAGCTCGAACGTCGCCGTCAGCCAGCCCAACTCGTTCAGCACCACCGGGCAGACGCTCGCAGTGCCGTCCACGACCACGAACGTGACCGAGACCAAGGGCGGCTTCGCCGTCCTGAACGAACCTCCGACCATCGAGCGGCTCGCCGCCGCGCTCAACGCGCTCGGCGTCTCCACCCGCGAGATGATGGCGATCTTCCAGAGTCTGAAACGCGCCGGCGCGCTCCAGGCCGAACTCGTGATCAACTGAGTCATGAACGTCGCCGCCGTCACTGCCCCTTCCAGCCTCGTCGCCGGCCAGCCCGCCGCCGCCGCGGCCGCCGTCCGGCTCGGCAGCCGGCCGCTGACCGGCGCCGCGCTGCGCAACGCGCCCGAGGCGGTGCAGCGCGCCGAGGTCTCCGCCCAGTTCGAGGCAATTCTCCTCCGCCAGCTGCTCGCCCCGACGATGACTTCCATGCTCGGGTCCCAGTCGGGGGCGGCCGGCAGCGTGTACGGCGACATGATGACCGACACGCTCACGCAGCAGCTGAGCCGCGGCGGCGGCTTCGGCCTCGGCCAGCTGATTCAGAGTCAACTGACGCCGCGGTCCCCACACGCCGCCGGCTCCGCCTCCAAACCTTCGTCCCCACTTTGAACATGCACTGGCAACTCGTCGCCGAATCGCTTCGTCAGGAGCTCCTGGAATACGGCTCGCTCCTCAATCTTTTCGAACAGCAGCAGCAGAGTCTGATCAACCGTGACGCCGACGCCGTGCTGCGCCTCGGCGGTGAAATCGAGGATCAGGCGCGGGTGCTTCAGGATTGCCGCGACCAGCGCCAGGAGAAAGTCGCCCAGCTGGCGGCCGGTCTCGGCGTGTCGGGTTCCTTCACGCTGCGCTCCCTGTTGCCGCTGGTGGAGAGCGACGCCCGCCCGCTGCTCGAGGCGCTGATCAACGAGATCAACCACCTGCTGCATCGCGTGCGCCGCACCAGCCGGCACAACCACGTCATCCTGGCGCGCACGCTGGAACTGCACCAGGAAACCCTGCAGCAGCTCCGGCCCGACGCGTTCATGAAGACGTATGCGCCGAACGGACGGGTGTCCGTCACGAGCAGCCACAACATTCCGGCGCTGCGCGCGGCCGGCTGACGTCCGGTCCGGCAAAACTCCAACCCCACCACCCCATGTCCGGCCTATTCAGCAGTCTCAGCGCTTCGGTGAGCGCGTTGACCGCGCACAGTCGTTCGGTCGACATCGCCGGCAAGAATCTCGCGAACGTCAGCAACCCCGCGTATTCGCGCGAGCGGGTCGTTTACGGCGACCGGGGCACCGTCGTTACAGCCGATGGCGCGGAAAGCATGGGCCTCGAGGCCGTCGGAGTCGCGCAGATGCGCGACGCCCTCCTCGACAAGCAGGTGGTGCGCGAATCCTCGCTGAGCTCGTATTACCAGACGCAGCAGAACGCCTATGAGCGCGCCCAGGCCGGTCTCGGCCAGAACGTCGCCAGCGCCAGCTCGACCTCGGGCGTCACGAACAGCGCCACCGACAGCGGCATTTCCGCGGCGATGGACGACTTCTTCAACGCCTTCCAGAACCTGGCCGCCAATCCGACCGACCCGGGCCAGCGGCAGTCACTGCTCCAGACCACCAGCATTCTGACCGACCGGATGCAACTCGCCGACACCCGACTGTCGCAGGTGCAAAGCGACCTTTCGGCGCAGGCGACCTCCGATGTCGGCACGGCCAACCAGCTCCTCCAGACGGTCGCCGACCTGAACAAGGAGATCGCCCAGGTCGAAGTGAACCAGCCCGGTTCGGCGGTCGATCTGCGCGACCAGCGGCAGAGCGCGCTCGAGCAGCTGGCCACCAAGATATCTTTCGACGGCAACGAGGGCAGCGACGGTCAGGTTCAGATCTCGGTCAAGGATGGATCCGGCAGTCCGGTGATGCTGGTGGACCAGAACGGCGTGACGGGCCCCATCACCTTCGACCAGTCGACGACCCCGCCGACGATCAAGGGTGGAGCCGCCGGCACGGTGCTGGCCCCCAGCGCCGGTTCGATCCAGGGCGCGCTCGATGCGAGCACCGGCCCGGTGCAGGACGTGCGCAGCCAGCTGGATGCGCTGGCGCAGCAGATCGTCACGTCGGTGAACGCCGTCTACAACCCCGGCGGCACCAGCACGAATTTCTTCGATGCCACGAGTCCGGTCACCGCGGCCGGGTTCCAGCTCGACCCCAGTGTCACCGCCTCGAACCTGCGCACCAGCAATGGGGGAGCGGCCGGCGACAACACGGTGGCGCTGGCGATCGCCCAGCTCGCGAATGCCAGGTTTTCGACCACCAGCGCGACCCCGGACAAGATCGACGGGACCTTCGGCACCAGTTTTTCGAATACGGTGAGCGGGCTCGGCCAGGCGGTTTCCGGGTCGAACGCCCGGGTCGACGCCCAATCCCAGATCGAGCAACTCGTGCGCTCGCAGCGCGACGCCGTGAGCGGCGTGTCGCTCGACGAGGAAATGGCGAATTTGATGAAGTACCAGCGCGCTTTTCAGGCCTCGTCGCGCGTGTTCCAGACCATCGACAACCTCCTTGACGTTGTCGTCAACCAGATCGGCGCCGGCTGACATCCCCCATGAGAATCGCAAGCAATACCGTTTCGGACTCGATGCTGCGGCAGATCCAGCAGCTCGCCTCCGACCAGGCCAAACTTCAGACCCAGGTGGCGACCGGCCGCCGCATCACCCAGCCGGAGGACGATCCGGTGGCGGTCGCCCGGGTGCTGAATCTCCAGAGCGAGCAGCGCGCCACCACCCAGTACGGCACGAACGCGAGCCGCGCGCTGGCGCTGTCCCAGACGTCGTACGCCGGCCTGCAGGGGCTGAAGAAGGTTTCCGACCGCATCGGCGAGATCGCCACCCTGGGCACGAGCTCGCTCAGCACCGACGCGATGACGTCCTACGGCATCGAAACCGACCAGCTGATCGAGCAGGCTGTGCAGCTCGCGAACAGCCAGTCGGGCAGCGACTACGTCTACGGGGGCACGAAGGTGGACACGCCGCCCTTCACCGTCACCCGCGATGCCAATGGCCAGATCAGCGGCGTCACCTATCAGGGCAATTCCACCCAGGCGGCAATTCCGCTCTCGGACGCGTCCAGCGTCGCGCCGGGAACCACTGGCGCGACCAATCAGGGGATCGCGGATTTCGTGAACAACATGATCCAGCTGCGGAATTCGCTCACCGCGGGCGACACCGCCGGCGTCATGACGGCCCGCACCCCGCTCGATACGAGCGAGAACACGCTCGTGAACGCGATGGCGACCGCGGGCGGCATCCAGACGCGCATCGAGGCCGCCCAGGCGCAGCAAAGCGCCGACATCGACGACCTGGCCGCCCGGGTCTCCGCGGAGTCGTCGGTCGACCTGCCCACCACGGTGGTCAAACTGAGCCAGACGCAGACCGCCTACCAGGCCGCCCTGGCCTCGTCGGCCAAGATCATGAACCTCTCCCTTCTCGACTACATCCGATAACCCGTCCGCTCCAACCCGTCATGAAAGTCATCGCCGACATCACCCCGATCGATTTCGAGTCCCCGCCCACGAACGAAATCATTCTTCCCAATGGGCTCATCGGCTTCTCGCAGTACCAGCGCGCGGAGCTTCTCTACATGCCCGACCACCTGCCATTCCTCTGGATGCGGTTGCATGGTCCCGACACGATCCATTTCATCGTGATGGAGCCGGGCGGGCTGATCGCCGACTACGAGCCCGAGATCTTCGACGACGACGCCACGCAGCTTGGCATCGAGAACCCGGCGGAGGCGATGATCCTGAACATCGTGACCCTGCGGCAGCAGCAGCCGATCGATGCGAGCGTGAACCTGGTCGGCCCGATCATCGTCAATCGGCGCACGCGGATCAGCCGCCAGCTCGTCATTTCCAACTACTCCCGCTACAGCGCCCACCACGCGCTGATCGATCATTCGCCCGCGCAGACCTGCGCGCGCATAGCCTGAACCCGCCATGCTCGTCCTTTCCCGCAAGGTCAACGAGTCGATCGTGATCGGCGACTCGATCGAGATCCGGATCACCCGGATCGAGGGGGATTTCGTGAAGATCGGCATCACCGCCCCGCGCGATGTGCCCATCTTCCGCAAGGAGGTCCTCTCCGCCATCGCCGCCAGCAACGAGGCCGCTGCCGTCCGGGCCATGCCCGGCAAGCTGCCCAAGCTTCGCGTTCCCGCCAGCCCGGCCGGGCAGGCCACGGCGCCGGTTTCGGCGCCCCAGCCCCAACCCACCACCCAACCGTAACCCGAGTCCTTCCAGCCTGCGGCGGTTTCGCAAGCAGCGCTTTCCTCAACCCCAATCCAGCTCCGACTTCCCTACCAACATGAGCGTCATCAATACCAACATCCAGGCGATGGCCGCCGCCCGCTCGCTCAGTGCGAGTCAAGACATGCTCGGCCGCTCCCTCACCCGGCTCTCGTCGGGTTCGAAGATCGTCAACCCATCCGACGACGCCGCCGGCCTCGCCGTGTCCGAGAAACTCGATGCCGAGAACCGCCGCGTCCAGGCCGCGAGCACGAACGTCCAGAACGCCATCTCGTACGTCCAGACCTCCGACGGCTTCATGAGCGGCATGACCCAGATCCTG
Source organism: uncultured Verrucomicrobiae bacterium (assembly GCA_963705935.1). GTDB lineage: Bacteria > Verrucomicrobiota > Verrucomicrobiia > Opitutales > Opitutaceae > Opitutus. The sequence goes on from OY970130.1 coordinate 5,020,415, forward strand.
TCGCGCATGAGCGAGCTCGCGATCCTGTCCAAGGACGTGACCAAGAACTCGACCGACGTTGCGCTGTACGGCCAGGAGTTCTCCGCCCTGCAGGACCAGTTGCGCGATACGATCGGCGGCACCACCGCCGAGATCGGCGGCACCACCGACATCACCACTCCGCTCGGCGCGTTCAACGGCATCACGCTGTTCGGGTCATCCACCAACCTCACCGTGACGATCGGCCAGGCGGTCGGTCAGAACATGAACATTCCCGCCTCGAACCTGCGCAGTGCGGCCATGGCGTCGCTGATCGGACAGGACCCGACCGGCGCGTACACGCTCAACCTGACGAGCCCCGGCGCGATCCAGACGATCACCGACACGATCCAGCAGGTGGCGACGGAACGCGCCCGGCTGGGCGCTTCGCAGTCCCGGCTCGAGCTCGCCTCGACGACGCTGTCGATCGAGTCCGAGAACCTCACGTCGGCCATCTCGCGGATCCGCGACGTCGACGTGGCGCAGGAATCGACGCAGTACGCCAAGTACAACATCCTCGTGCAGTCCGGCACGGCGATGCTGGCCCAGGCGAATCAGCTGCCGATGAGCGTGCTGAAGCTCCTGGGGCAGTAAGGCGACCTCTCCGCACGGTAAAGGGGCGGGCTTCGGCCCGCCCTTTTCCGTTCAGACGTCCGCGGGCTTCGGATGCAGCGCGCGATGGACGGCCCACGCCAGCTCGTCGGTCGTGAACGGCTTGCCCAGCGTCTCCATGTGGCCGATATGCGACAGCTCTTCGGCGGAGATCTTCAGGAAATAACCCGACATCACGATGATGGGCAGATGGGGGGCGAACGTTCGGACCTGGGCCGCGAGTTCCATCCCCGTCATGCCGGGCATCGTCTGGTCCGTCACCAGCACCGAGCAGCTGCCGGGATTGGCCCGCAGCGCTTCGAGACACTGGATCGCCGTGTCGACCGTCAGGGCGTGGTAGCCTTTGTTTTCGAGCGCGAACTTCGTGAAGCTCGCGACGGTGTCCTCGTCGTCGACGATGTACACGGTCTCGTTGTCGCCCCGCGGGGCCTGCAGCGCCTCCGAACCGCCGGACTCGGCGTGCTCGTCGGCCACCGGCAGGTAGATGTGGAAGGTGGAGCCAAGGCCGACCCGGCTCTCCACCTCGACCGCCCCGCGGTGCGCGCGCACGATCCCGTGCACCACCGCCAGCCCCAAACCCGTGCCTTCGCGCACGTCCTTCGTGGTGAAGAACGGGTCGAAGATGCGCTGCAGGACCGATTCGTCCATCCCGTGGCCCGTATCGCGCACGCTGAGCCGGACGTAGTCGCCCGCCGGCAGCGTGGACAGCGTGGCGCTGCGGCCGGAGGATTTGTCGATGCAGCCGAGCGTGATCGACAGCACGCCGCCTTTCGACTGCATCGCATGGGCGGCGTTCGAGCCGAGGTTGAGGATGACCTGGTGGATCTGCGTCGCATCGCCCATCACCGTGCCGCACTTTGGATCGATATCGGTTTCGATCGCGATCGTCGCCGGGATTGTCGCCCGCAGCAGCCGGCGCGCCTCCTCGATCACGAGCCCGAGATCGAGTGTCGTGTGCTGCGCATCGGGTGACTGGCGGCCAAACGTCAGGATCTGTTCGACCAGGTCCCGCGCGCGCATGCTGGCACCGCGGGCCTCGGCCAGGAACTCTCGCGCGGTCTGGTTCTCGCCGAGCACGTCGGCGACCAGCTCCTGGTACCCCATGATCCCGGTCAGCAGGTTGTTGAAGTCGTGCGCGATGCCGCCGGCGAGCGTGCCGAGCGTCTCCATCTTCTGCGCCTGGAAGAGCTGGAATTCCAGCTTGCGGCGCGCCTCCTCGCTGTCCCGCCGGCTGCTGATGTCCTGGAGCGCACCGATCAGCCGCACGGGTCGCTTGTCGCGCACCTCGGCCCGCGTCAGCGCGCGCACCCAGATCCGCCGGCCGGTCGCGGTGATCAGCGGGAGCTCGAGATCGTAGTCCCGGCCCTGCGTCATCGCCGCCTTCAACGCGCTCGAGATGATGTCGCGCGACTGCGGCGCGAAGAACTCGATCGAGGTCTGAAGGGTGGGGCGGTACGTCGCGTCGACTTCATGCAGCCGGCGCACCTGCTCCGACCACGTGAGCTGCATCGTCTCCAGGTCGAGCTCCCAGCCGCCGATCTGCGCGAGTTCGCTCACCTGGGTCGCGAGCTGCTCGAACTGGTGCAGCCGCTGCTCGAGGTTCTTGCGCGCGGTGACGTCGGTGTGCATCCCGACCATTCGCCGCGGCTGGCCGTGCTGGTCGCGGGCCACGACCTTGCCGCGGTCCATGATCCATTTCCAGTCCCCCTGCCGGGTCCGGATCCGGTACTCGTGATGGTACAGCGCCGTCCGGTTGGCGAAATGCTGCTCCGTGGCCGCCAGGCAGCCGGGAAGATCGTCCGGATGCACCAGCTTGTTCCAGCTGTCGATCGTCGCCGGCACGGCGCCCTGCTCGTATCCGAGCATCTGGGACCACCGCGTGTCGTGGTAGGCGGCGCCCGTCGCGATGTTCCAGTCCCAGACGCCGTCGTTCGTGCCCTCGACCGCGAGCTGCCAGCGCTCCTCCGCCATGCGCAGCGCGTCGAGGGTCTGTTTTTCCGCGGTGATGTCCCGGTCCATGCCGACGATGCGGACAGCCCGGCCGTTCTCGTCCCGGCGAATGTGGGCGTGCGACTCGACGTGACGGACCAGCCCGGTGGGCAGCACGATCCGGAATTCGTCGTCGATCTCGGCCCGGCCGGGCCGCAGCGGGTCCAGCTCGGGTTTGTCCAGCCGGGCGCGATCCTCGGGATGCAGCAGGTTCAGCCAGCCCTCGTAGGTGCAGGAAAACGTCTCGCGCGTGACGCCGTAGATTTCGAAGAGCCGGTCGTCCCAGATCAGCCGCCCCGTGACCGGATCGAGGTCCCAGACGCCGTACCCCGAGGCGCGCAGCGCCAGCTGCCAGCGATCGGTGAGGGCGCGCAACCGCTCCGCGCTTTCCCGCTCGGCCGTGATGTCCCGCGCCGTCCCGGTGATCCGGAGCAGCCGGCGCTGGGCGTCGCGCTGCACCACGGCCCGCGCCTGCACGTGCCGCGGCGTCGGGTGCTCCGGGTGAATCACCCGGTATTCCTGGTCGTAGTCGTCGGCGCCGCCGAGCACGGCCTCGAACCGCGCATTCGCCGCCGGCCGGTCCTGCGGATGCAGGCAACGCATCCAGGCATCGAAGCTGCCGTCGAATCCGCCCGGCTTCGGTCCGTGGATGCTGTGGGTGCGGTCGTCCCAGGTGTGCTTCTGGCTGGCGGCGTCCCATTCCCAGACGCCCAGCGCCGCCGACTGGGTCGCGAGCTGCAGCCGCTCGTTGAGCATGCGCAGATTCTGTTCGGCCAGGCGGTGGGCGGTGACATCCGTCTGGATGGCGATCCAGTTGGTGAGCTTGCCCTGCGCATCGCGCACCGGCTCCATGTCGATGATCTGCCAGTACGGGTGCCGGCTCTTGGTGTAGTTCAGGATCTCGACGTAGCAGCGCTCGCCGGCGTCGATCGTTCGCCGAAGCTGGGCGACGACCGCGGGATCGGTTTCGGGACCCTGGAGGAAATGCCCCGGCTTGCGGCCCTTCACCTCCGCGAGCGTGTAGCCGGTCATCCGCTCGAAGGCGCTGTTCGCCCATTCCAGCCGGCCCTCGGCATCCGTGATCACCACCCCGTTGGTGGTGTTGCGGGCGACCAGCCCGAGTTGCACGTTCTCCCGCGTCGTCGTGCGCAGGTTCATGCTCAATGCCTTCAACTCGCTCGTGCGACGAGCCACCAACTCCTGCAGCCGCGCGGCCTGCCGTTCCAGCATGGCATTGAGCCGCGCGTGCTCGCTCTCCACGGCCTTGCGCCGGTCATCGATCGCCACCGCGGTCTCGGCCGAGAGCATCGCGTGAATGAATCCGGCAATGATCAGTCCCGAGAGGAGGAAGACCGGGCCGTAGAACGGGTCGATCGCCCGGGTGGTCATCAGCACGAGCGTCAGGCCGATCAGCCCGGCCGGCAGGAGCGTGACCCCGCAAAACAGCCGGCGCGCGAGCGCGCCGGTCGAGGAATTGGCCAGCAGCAGGCGGACGAGCTTGCTGTCCGGCCGGAGCAGCAGCGCACCTCCGGTGAGAATCAGCAGCATCGCAGCGTCCAACGGCTTGAGGTCGAACGTGCGGGCGTATGGGGTCAGCCGGCTGAGCGCGTCCATCAGCAGTGAGGCGATGCTCGTGGCGAAGACCGCGGTGATGAGCGACGCCGACAACCACCGTCGCGGCCGCCCCATCCGTCGGCCGAAGGCCAGCAACCCGAGGCCGGCCGCCGCCAAGAGGATTGCCGTGTCGACCGGCATCCGCGCCGCCATCCCGCCCCGTGGCGCCGGGCCGGTCGCCCGGAAAAGGATCGATTGATCCGCCAGCGCGCCGGTCGCCGCATCGAGCGCGAGCGCGAGCGCCGCCACGGCCACGGCGAGCAGCGCCGCGGAAAAACCCGCGCGCGGGTGCTTCCAGCGGTTGTGCAGCATCAACGCGCATCCGAGCAGCAGCAGGGCTGCCGGAGCCGCGGGCGATCCTCCGCTCCACCCGGTCGCCATCAGGCGCAGCATTGCCGAGACAACGACGATGAAGCCGGCCAGCGAGGGGACGCGGCGGAGTTTTTCTTCAAGCTGCATGCGAGGGGCAAAGCGGGACCGCGGGCTCGAGCCTGCAAATTCGCGCGACAATTGCAATCGCGGTGCTTCGTATCCGCCGAGTCTCTCCGCCGGGGGGGCAGGCGCCCCTTCAGTTGGCGCCGGTTCGTGCCGATTGGGAGGCTCGCGTCCGTCCATTCCCCGTGGAACGGCGTGTCTTTACATTAATCTCTCCCCGCGGAATCCATCCTCATCCCAGCATCGCATGAATCTCTCAAGACGGCTCGTGATCCTCGCCCTTTCGTGTCTGGCGACCTTCGCGCTCCATGCGGCCATCCCGGGCCGCGAAAACCCGGTGCCAGTGCGGACCGTCGCTCCCGAGTATCCGTCGGGTATGCGGGGCACCTCCGGTCTGGTCATGGTCAAGTGCACGATCGACAACCAAGGCAACGTCACTGAAACCGCCGTGACCAAAACGAGCAACGAAGCGTTCGACAAGTACGCGGTGGACGCCATAAAGAAGTGGAAGTTCAAGCCCGCGCGCCAGGATGGAAACCCCATTACGGTGCAGGTCACGATCCCCATCAAATTCGTCGCTGATCAGACATAATCCCTCCGAACGGCTTCGCCGTTCCCGAACCCGCACCGTCATGTCGTTCCAGAATCTCACCATCGGCAAGAAGATCACCTTCGGGTTCGTATTGCTTTTCGTCCTGCTTCTCATCGTCGCAGCGATCGGCTACACGGCCCTCGGTGGGGCGGGACGGCGGCTGTCGATGTTCGCCGACAGCGCCCAGGAGACCTACGTCGCCGCCTCCCTCGAGTCCTCCATGCAGTCGCTGAAACTGCAGGTGAACGATTTCCTGGCGACCGGTTCGCCCGAAAGCGTCACGGCCTGCACGGCCGCCAAGAAGGCGCTCGACGCCGACCTCGCCCGCGCCACCGAGATGATCGTCGACTCGGCGCGCGCCGCGGACATCGCGAAGGCGAAGGAACTCCTGGCCACGTACTACACCGCGTTTTCGGAAATCGTCGCCAACCACCGGGCCCGCGTCGAGGTCGAGACGAACGTCCTGACTCCCCAAGCGAAGTTCATCGCGGACGGGCTCCAGCAGATGCTCGCCCAGGCCAAGACCCAGGGCGACATGAACGCGGCGTTCCAGATTTCCAACGGCCTGAAGGCATTCTTCGAATGCAGCAGCCTCGTGAACGCGTTCCTGCTGACCTCCGATGCCCCGAAGGCCGTCGCGGCGGGCGAGGCGCTGGCGGTGACCGTCACGCAGATCCAGAAGATGCAGAAGGACCAGGCCGAGATGGAACAGCTGGACGCCACGCTGAAGGATCCGGCGAAGACGGAGCTCCTGACCAAGCTGCTCCAGACAGCGGTGACGTATCGGGTCGGACTCGACCAGGTGGTCGCCGGCGAAAAGGCGAGGGCGAAGATCCTGTCCGAAAAGGTCCAGCGCGTCGCACCCGAGTTCACCGCGAGCCTCGCCCGCGTGAAGACCTCGGTCCACAATTACCAGAGCGAGCTCGAGCAGCGCACGCACGAGGAGCAGCGCAAGATGGAGATCGCGATGCTGACGATGACGAGCATCGGCCTGCTCGTGGGCGTGGTGATCGCGTGGTGGATCGCCAGTGGAGTCACGCGCCGGATCACGGCGGTGGCCGGCCGGCTGGCGACCGAGTCGGAGAAGACCGGATCGGCGGCGGTCCAGGTCGCGCAGGCCAGCCAGTCGATGGCGAGCGGCGCCTCGCAGCAGGCTGCGTCCCTCGAGGAAACCAGTTCGTCGCTGCATGAGATGGCGAGCATGACGAGTCGCAATTCCGACAATGCCCAGAACGCGAAAGCGCTTGCCAACCAGGCGCGCCAGACCGCCGACGCGGGGGCCGTGGACATGGAACAGATGAAGACCGCGATGTCGGCGATCAAGGGTTCCAGCACCGAGATTTCCAAGATCATCAAGACGATCGACGAGATTGCCTTCCAGACGAACATCCTGGCGCTCAACGCCGCGGTGGAGGCGGCGCGGGCCGGCGAGGCGGGTCTGGGATTCGCGGTCGTCGCCGACGAGGTGCGGAATCTCGCCCAGCGCTGCGCGGGTGCGGCGAAGGAAACGGCTGAGAAAATCTCCGCGTCCACCGAAAAGAGCGAACAGGGCGCGCGCATCAGCGAGAAGATGGCGTCGAACCTGGCCGCGATCGTCGACAAGACGCGGCAGCTCGACGAGCGCATCGCCGAGATCGCCCAGTCGTCGCACGAGCAGAGCGAGGGCATCAGCCAGCTCAACTCGGCCGTCGCGAGCATGGACAAGATCACGCAGGACAACGCGGCGCTCGCCGAGGAATCGTCCGCGTCCGCGGAGGAGCTCAAATCGCAGGCCGAACAGGTGCGGCTGGCGGTCGAGGATCTGCTGCGGATGGCCGGCGCCGGCACGCAGCTCGAGGCCGGGCACCATTATGGCGAGGCCAGCGGGGGAGCAGTTCGAAATCGCGTGTCCACGCCGGCCGCACGCCGCGCCGGCGCGCCACGGACGACATCGCGCGGCACGGTGATGCCCCGCATCCAGACCGCCGCCAGCAACGGTTCCGCACCCAAATCCACCGTCTCGTCCAACGGGCACGCCACGGTCGCCAAGCGCGGGGCGGGACACGAGGAGACGGACAAGTTCTTCGCCTGAACGAGGCAGGGCGGGTGCCGGGGCGGCGTTGAACGCTGCGATTGCGGGCAGATCTCCGGATCTGCCCGATCTGTCTTGCGGCGATCGATCGCCGCGCCGCCGCCGCGCTCGCGGAACCTCGGCACACCGGCTGCGTCAGGCAGGTCGGCCGCCGGTCCTTCGCCGCGGCGTTCCCTAACCCCCGCACTCATGCCTCGCCGCTGTCTTGTTTCCCGATCCGTTCTTCTTGTCCCCGCTCTTGCGCTCCTCGGGGCGCTGCGCGCCTCCGGTGAGCCGGATGCCACGGCTCTGTTCGACGGTCGGTCGCTCGCCGGCTGGCGCGCGGCGGAGAGCCTGGGATCGTTCCGGGTGGAGGAGGGCACGATCGTCTGCCACGGCCCTCGCGGCCATCTTTTCTACGTCGGACCGGACGGAAATGCGGATTTCGAGAACTTCGAGCTGACGGTCGACGTGCTGACCAAGCCGGGTACGAACTCGGGCGTATTCTTTCATACGCGCTGGCAGGAGTCCGGCTGGCCGACGGAGGGATTCGAGGTGCAGGTCGACAACTCGCAGCAGCGCCATGGCGACTATCTCGAATACAAGATGACCGGAAGCCTCTACGGGATCCGAAACGTGTACAAGGCGATGGCCCGCGATGGGGAGTGGTTCACCCTCACGATCACGGTGCGAAAGCCCCGCGTGGAAATCCGGCTCAACGGCGCGTTGCTGGTCGACTACGTGGAGCCGCAGGGGGCGCTGCCGGCCGGGGCGCCGAAATTGAATCACCTCGGACACGGAACGTTCGCGCTGCAGGCGCACGATGCGGAGAGCAGCGCCCGGTTTCGCAACCTGCGCGTCCGGCGACTGCCGTCCGGAACCGGAGCGGAAACGCGACCCGCCGTGGATGCGGCCGAAGCGCAACGTCTCGCGTTGGGGAAGGAGAATTTTCCGCTGTTGGATCTCCACACGCACCTGAAGGGGGGACTGACGCTGGACGGCGCGCTCGCGGTCTCGCGGCGAACGGGCATGGGGCTCGGCATCGCCACGAACGGCGGCCGGGGCTTCCCGGTGCAGGACGACGCCGCTGCGCTGGCGTTCCTCGAGTCGATGCGGGCACAGCCGGTGTTCGTGGCCCTGCAGGCGGAAGGTCGCGAATGGACGACGATGTTCTCGAAGCCGGTGCGGGCGCGGTTCGACTACATCTTCACGGATTCGATGACGTGGACGAACAAGGCGGGAAAGCGCCTGCGGCTGTGGATTCCCGCCGAAGCCGACATTGGGCCCGACCCGGAGGCGTTCATGGACGAGCTGGTCGCGACCGCGGTGCGAATCCTCTCGACCGAGCCGATCGACATCTACGTGAACCCGACGTTTCTTCCCGATTCCATTGCTACCCGGTACGATGAGCTGTGGACGACGGCCCGCATGCAGCAGGTGATCGCCGCGGCGGTGAGCCACGGCGTTGCGATCGAGATCAACGCGCGGTTCAAACTCCCGTCGGAAAGATTCATCCGCCTGGCGAAAGCCGCCGGCGCGAAGTTCACGATCGGCACGAACAACACGTCCGCGGCCGATTTCGGCGACTGGTCGTATCCGATGGAGATTCAACGAAAGTTGGATCTGACCTGGCGGGACATGTGGGTGCCGGGCCATGCGCCGAGCCGCGCCCAGCGCGAACTCGGGCTGTAGGGTAGGCCCGGTCGTCGCGGGGTTATTCAAGCGACCGGCGCCCGGACGAGAGCCGCGGTTGCCGCCCCGGCGTGCCGCGGCGGTCAGGCGGCCAGCCGCCGGCACATCGAGATCGAGATGCGGCGAAACCCCTGGTGGCGGAAAAAGCGATGCGCGGCCGTGTTGCGTCCGCCGCTCTCGAGAAACACGGATGCCTTCCCGGCGCAGCGCAGTTCCTTGAAGATCCAGCGGATCAGGGACCGGCCAACTCCGCAGCCGCGCTGTTCACGCCGGATCACGATATCCTCGAGCAGCGCGTACCGTCCGAGATCGACCACCACTGCCATTCCCGCCAGCTCTCCGTCGCGCTCGATCACCGCGATGCGCTTTGCCCGATCGCGGAATGTGGCGCGCAGTTCCTTTTCAATCACCTTCAGCAGGCCCGGGGCCCAGTGGCCGAAGTCCCGCGCACGACCGCTCCAGAGCTCGGTATGGGAGATGTAGCAGGTCGAGACGTTGGCCGTGAAGAATTCGGCCAGCATTGGGATCAGCGCTCGCTCGGAGCGGGCGAGCCAGCGAACCACGTGTTTGGCGCGGCGTTTCGCCGGTTTGAACTCGAGGGCGCGGTGAGAATTGAGGGAGCACATGACGTGTTCGGTAGGGCTGGAATCCGGCCGCGTGTGGACCGAACCCACGGCCGCCATTCAAGCCATTCCCGCCGGCAACCCCAAGCGGGGACACGTCGCATTTTTTGTCAGAGAAAAAGCAGGAAATCGGTGGCGCCTATTCAAGACACTACATCGCAATGAGAAGCGAACGGATCCTGCCCCGCATTCGGGAGATCCGGCCAGCGGTATGCTTCGGAGGCGTGCGGCGCCCGCCCGCAGTTGCGCCCTGCCGGGCGGCGACGAGCCGCCGGAGCACATGACCTGCAGGTGGACAGGGCGGAATGTCTGCGGGATCGAGGCCGTGTCCCGTCCGCTGGCGACGCCTACTCTGCCGGAGCGGCGTTATCCTTCAGGAAACCCGCCAGAGCGTAGATCAGCGCACTGTTCCAGTTGATCGCGATCTCGTTGGTCCGGGGATCCGCCTGCACGTCGTACCAGTCCCGAGGACCAGGATGCGGGCCACCTACGAGATAGCCCGGCCAGGGCGCAGCCACCGCATCGCCACCGGAGCGACGGTCATGGGGGAACATTGGAGGATTCGCTCCGAGACCGGTCACGTAGGATCGGCCATGGACATTGCGTCCCAGCAGGTGATTCACGGCATCGAGCGCGGTGGCTCGATAGGCGGGATTTCCGGTCACCCGACCCGCAGCTTGGAGGAGCAGCGCCTGACGTGCGACCCCGCCATTGCCGCCCCAGTAATAATAGCTGCCAAGCGGGCGGGCGTAGCCGCTGGCGTGCGCCTTGGCGACGATCCTGTCGGCGACGGCAACCAGGTTCTGCCGCAACGTGGAGACCAGCTTTTCGTCGCGACCCTTTCGTTGCGACGAAAGGTAGGTGATCAGCCCGAGATCCTTCACGTTCGCCCAGTCGAAGCTCTCGTCGAACGATGGCCCAAGCTTCCGGATGCGCGTCTCGGTTTCCGACAGAAGGGCGGGTTCACCGGTGGTTTCCCACAATTCAGCCGCGGCCCAGAGACGGTCATCGTCATCGCTTGTCCGATACCCGCCGGTGTGGAAAGCCGACTGGTCGGGGTCGTGCTGCTCGGGGTGCGCCTGGAGAAAGGCGTGGCTCTTGCGGGCCGCCGTGAGGCAAGTGGCCGCATCCTCGCGGGCGTACGGCGACAGGTCCCGCGCCGTCTGTGCGAGCATCGCCACGAAATCGGCGGTGGCGGGACTTCCCCACGGGCAGACATACCGCGGCGTCTGCTCTTTTTCCGGTAGCACGAACGGGCCGAACCGCTCCGTCGAAATCTTGGTGAAGACCGATCCATCTGCGGCCTGCATCTTCAAAAGCCAGTCCACCTCGTATTTCACCTCCGCGAGGTAGTCGGGCACCGGGCCCCCGGACTCGGGAATCGACAGCCGGACCCGCCGGAGAGCCGGGAAATCCTCCCAGGCACGCAGCATCGTTCCGACGGTGATTCCGGCGTTGACCACGTATTTGTTGTAGTCGCCGGCGTCATGCCATCCGCCGGTCGTGGGCAGCGTCTCGTGCTTGCTGTTCACGTGATCGAGCCATGCATCGTCCAGATGGCAGGCGTCGTGGTGGAAATGATTCCCCTGCCAGTCGGCGTCGACGGCCTCGCCGCACCGCCACAGGTACATCGCCCGGGTGACGAGAACGAAAGGCTGGTTGAAAACGTCGTCCGCGATGCGGAACTGCGGCGACTCGGTGCCGCCGGCCGCGCGGAGCCGGTATTCGCCCGGCGCGGTGAGCGCCGAAAAATCCGCGTCGGCGACCGGTTCGTTCGTGTCGGCATCGAGGCGCGCAGGGGAGATCGTTCCCTCGAGCACCACGGCGCCGTCCCCGGCCCGGGTCACGGAAAACGCACCGCTGACGCCCACCACGGACGCGTGCTTCGGCGCGGCCGGCAGATAGCCGACCGTGTTCAAGCGGATCACGGCCGGCGTTTCGGACCGGCCGGCGGCCGTCCAAAGGAGCGCGCCGGCAAGGAAGACAAGGGGGGCGGATTTCATGGGGAGGAGACATCGCGCCTGACGCAAGCGGCGGCATTTGGTTCGGCGGTATTTCGCGCGGCGGGCGATTCCCCCGGATCGAAAGCCGAGCGCAGCTGACCGCGCTGCGGCAGCACGCAGCGGTATCCCGCGCGGCTGAGATGATCGAGCGTCGCCGCGAGCAGAGCCACGCGATGGGTACCGTGCTCAGGGCACTCGTGCACGAGCACGATCGCCCCCGGACGAATGCTCCTCCGGATCCGACGCAACGGCCGTTCGATGGACCGGCCGAGATTCTCGCGCCCCCGGGCGCTCCAGCCCACGAGCACGGCGCCGCGGCGGGCCAGGGCCCGGCGCAGGAAGAAGGTCTTGATCCCGGCGGGCGGACGGAACCACTTCGGCGCGTCCGCCTGGCGGCCGGAGTCGCCGAACCAGGAGCCGACCTCGCGTTCCGTTCGCGCCGGACCGGCCAGCCAGAACGTCGCCAGCGGATGGGACCAGGTGTGATTGCCGATGCTGTGTCCGCGCGCCTCGATTTCGCGGACCAGGTCCGGATGCGCCGCCGCGTTCCGGCCGATCAGGAAGAAAGTGGCTTTGGCGCCGTGCTGGTCCAGCACGCCCAGCATGGCGTGAATGGTTCCCGGATCGGGCCCGTCGTCGATCGTCAGCCACACCTCGCGGCGGAGCGTCGCGAAGCAGGTCGCGGTCGGCACCAGGATCGAGGTGTTCGGCATGAGCAGGCCCGCCAGGATCCAGAAGTCCGGCGCGAGGAAGATCACCGCCGCAAACGCCGGATGGGTGTTCTCCAGACCGAGGGCAAAGAGGGTGACCTTCGCGGCGATCGAAACCCCGAACGCGAGCGTCTGCCGGTTGAAAAGCGAAAACGACGCGCCGAACTGGCGGGCGCCGTCCCGCGGCCGGGGCAACGCCGCGGCGCCGCCCAGGGCCAGACCCGCCACGACGTCGATCGCGACGTGCTGCCGGGTCGCCATCGTGGAATAGACGATGGCGGCACTCCAGATCGCGTTCCCGACGCGGAGCGCCACCGGCGTGCCCGTCGCCCGCAGGATCCGCTCCAGCCAGATCACCGAGAACACGGCGAACGCGACATGCAGGGAGGGGCACGCATTCCCGGTCGCGTCGACGTTGCGCAGCAGGGCGAACGAGGCGTGTTCCGCCGGGTTGAGCTCCAACTCGGGAATCGCGGATGGCCAGAGCCAGAAGATCGCCAGGCCCGCCGCGGCCAGGCCGGCGCACGCGGCGCAGTAGGGCCGGATTTCCCGACGGCCGCGCAGGAGCGACGGCGCCAGCAGCACGTACACCCACAGCGAGGCGTAGGGCACGATCGCCCAGGAATGAAAGCGGACCAGCCGGTCGACCACGGTCAGCGGGATCCGGGTCACCGGGAATGCCGGGTGTCTCAGCAGGAGGAAGTACAGGCTGAAGAACGCCGCGATGCACGCGGGGATGACGGCGGTCTTGATCACCCAGTGGGAGGCGATCCGGTCACCGAGTTCATGATACCACGGGGCCTGCCGGTCGGGTTCGCTCATCGTTGCCGGCCGAGCATTTCCGAACCTTCGTGGCTTTGGAAGCGTGCGATTGCCCGGTGCCGGCGGTGCGTTCGACCCGTTCCGACCGGGACGGTTCAGTGGCGACCGGAGCAGCGCGAACCGGTGCATCCCCGTGGTCGAACCGCGAATTGCCTCGTTGGAGGGACGACCTCCGTGTCGTCCGCGAACCCCCGCCGACCCTCGCGGACCGGACGGAGCCGGTCCCTCCATTTTCGAGCCTGTGCATCTCCGTGGTCGACTCGCGAACCGGCTGGTCGGAGGGACGACGGCGGCCGGCCCACGGCCGGCTCGCGTCATACAATTTGGCGCGGCGCGGCGGTTTGGTTGGCCATGCGCATGCGAGTCCGCAAAGTCGGTCCGATGTCGTCCCTCTTCCGCCGCCTGGCCGGTGGCCTCTGCCTCACGACGGGTTTGGCGGCGGCGGCGGCCGACGTGCCCCCGGTGCCGGTGGCGTCCGCGACTCCGATGCGCTGGGAGATCGACTACACCACGGCGGTCCTGTGGAAAGTCGGCGGCGGGGCGACGCCGCTGCCCTACGTTTTCGTCCCGCAGATCATCTCGTTCAAGATCCCGCCGATCCATCAGTGGCCGTGGGCCGGGGGGACGCTGATGATGCGTTCGCGATTCAGCCTGCTGCTCGAGCCGATTGTCCGCGGCCCGGAACACTATTTTCTCGGCACGGCAGCGGCGGGCGAACTGGAGTGGCGCGACCACTCGGAGCGGTTCGCGTGGTTCTTCGCGAGCGGAGGGGGCTTCGGATGGATGGACAGCCGGGGTTACCAGGTGCGCGGCGGCCAGGGACAGGATTTCAACCTGAACTGGCTGATCCATTCGGGCCTGCGCTATCAAACCCGCGGCGGCTGGCTCTGGTCCGCAGGCGTGTATTTCCAGCACATCTCCAATCGCGGGATGAACCGGATCAACCCGGGCGTGAATGCGCTCGGCCCCACCATCGGTCTCGCCCGCCGGTTCTAGCGGCGGGCGGAGCGGGTCGCGACGAGGCCGTCGCGGGCCGGGTTCAGTGCTTCACCGCGACCGTCGTGCCGGCCGGCTGTCCGATCGAGGCGAGCAGTTCGACGAACCACGGCGCGTCGGTGTGGAACGGCTTGCCGCCCTTGATGCGGTTGAACTCGATCGCCCGGAGCACGCCGCCGCGCTCCTCGTCGTGGCCGATCACGCCGCTTTCGCGCCGCAGCGCGCATTCGACCGCCAGGTCGACGCAGCTCTTGATCAAACGGAGGTCCTCGGCGTTCGCCGCCGCGGCGCGCGCGAAGTATCCGCTCTTCTGAACCAGCACCTTCTCCGCCCCGAGCATCTTGGCGAACTGGTCGCCAAACCACTTGCCCGGGTTCACCGCATCGAGCTTCACGTGGCCAAAGGCGTCCCGCGGAACCTCCTGCCCGCGGGCCTGCAGCTCGGCGACGATCGTCTCGACGCCGGCGCCTTCGCTGACGAACAGATTCACGTTGTCCTCACGGTCCATCACCGCCCGCAGCCGCGCGGCCTCGGCGGCGATGTCGAAGGAAAGCTCCGGGATGTAGATGCCGTGCACCGACAGACGCTCGCGTTTCAAGCCGAGCCCGGGCACGAACTCCTCGGTCGCGAGCAGGTGCTGGTACGCGGCGGCGGTGGCGGCCGTGAGCCAGCCGCAGTTGCGCCCCATCACCTCGTGGATGATGAGCATGCGCGGGTTGGCGCCGTGCTCCGCGACGACGTTGCGAAAATAGCGTGCCCCCTGCTCGGCGGCGGTCCACGCGCCGAGGGATTGGCGGATCGGCACCACGTCGTTGTCGATCGTCTTCGGCAGCCCGATGACCGTCAGGCCATAGTTGTTCCGGCCGAGGAAGGCGGCGAGATCAGCCGCCGCCGTGTTCGTGTCGTCGCCGCCGATCGTGTGCAGCACATCGACTCCGTCGCGGACCAGCTGGTCGGCGGCGACCTTCTGGGGGTCCTGCCCCTCCTTAACCAGCCCGCGCTTCACGCAGTCCTTGACGTTCGTGAGCTTGACCCGGCTGTTCCCGATCGGGCTGCCACCGTGCCGGTGGAGGATACCGGCGGCGGCGCGCTCCGCCGGGCCGACCCGGTAGGCGTCGCCGAGGAGCAATCCCTTGTAGCCGCCCTTGTAGGCGATGATTTCGATGTCGGGTGCGATATCCGTATAGCGCTCGACCAGCCCGCCAACGGCGGAGCTGAGGCAGGGGGCGAGGCCGCCGGCAGTGAGCAGGGCAACTTTCTTGGGACGTGCGGTCGGGTTGTTCATGGAGCGTCAGCGTCCACCCTGGAAAACCCCGCTGGCGAAGTCCAGCCGCGGGCGTGTGCAGGGTTTGTCGAAGGCTGCGCGGGGCTTGCGGGTCTTTGCCGGGCAATGGCTTGAAGTGCGGCAGTTGGTCGCGCAACCGTCGTCCTCTGGCAAACGACTGGAGAACCGGTCGGGTACGTAAATTTACGCGGATTTGCTGGTTTCGTTTGCCGCCGGCAGCGGCGTACGTGGGGCCTTCAGCTCCGTCATGCCGCCCGACTTCAATCCCAACTCGGCGAGCCCATTGCGCTTCGCCGGCGTGCCCGGCAACCCGCGCTGCTCGTCGCTGGAACGCGATAGCGTCGCCCGCGCGATCGCGAGCGCTCTGGAGCTGATCACGAAGCTCCGCGCCGACGCGGGCCTGGTGGCGCTGCTCGCGGCGGATGATCCCGAGGAGGGGAGCCTCGAAACGGGAGAGGTGCTGGCGATCGCGGCCGAAGAGCAGCTCGAGCGTTGCGAGAAGGGCGTGGCCGAATTCGAAATCCTGGCAGTCGAACGTGACGAGGCCTGGATCGACGCGCGGGAGCAGTACCTCGAATTTCGGGAATGGGCGCGGTCCGTGTGCATGGAAATCTCGTGGGAGCGGAAACTGCACATCACGGCGAAAGTGCGCCGTGCACTGCCAGAGTTCGTGGTCCAGGCGGGCGCGTCCTATCGAGCCGCCCGGAAGTGGCTGGTCGCTCCGGGTCGGAAGCGAGGAGTGTTCGACGGATCGCGAATACTTCGGGCGCTGGAGGAGCTCCGGAACCTGAAGGAGCTGGACCGGCGCGTAGCCCGGGCCCGGCGAGCGTGTGAACGAAGCCGCGACGAGAGGGAGATCGCAGTGGGCATGCTCAATTTCTGGGTTCGGGCGCTGCTCAGGCAGATTCGGCGCAAGCTGGGCCGAACCCGGCATCCGCCTGCTCGCGGAGCCGGGGACGGCGGAAGCCAGTCCATCACCGCCCAGGTCCGGCGCCGGATGCGTGCGCTCGCCCCGCGCCAGCGGCGCGTCCGCGGATCCTGAGGTTCCGTCCCCGGACGACGAGGTCGTGGTGCGCCGGGGCAATCGGCCGCCGGGTGCCGGAGGTCGCCCGAGAGCGCAACGCGTTCCGCTCCCCATGGCGGCATCGCCGGTACTCGGTTAAGTTGCGCATCCGGGGCACGCTGCCGTGCTCCATACCTCCGGGAGTCCCGGCTCTCCTGAAACCTCACAACCTGTTGGTCCCATGAACAGTCAAATCTGTCGTTTCGCCCTCCTCGCCCTCGCGGCAGCCCTGCCGCTCAGTGTGTCTGCGCAATCCGGTTCGTCCTCCACCTCGTCCTCGCCTTCTTCGTCGACCGCGACCTCGCCGTCGGCGGGGAGCAGTACGTATTCGCGGGACGCCAACGGTACGTCCTCGTCGACGACCACCTCACGTTCGGACACCACCTCTCGTCCGGATTCTCCCTCGATGTCATCGTCGAACCCGATGAACACGGGCGCCGACGCGGCGGGCACGATGAACATCGAACGGGTGAGTGCCGAGTCGATCGACCACCAGTTCACCGCCAAGGCGCTGATCGGAAAGGACGTGTACGACAATCAGAACAAGAAGGTCGGCGAAGTGCGGGACGTGGTGCTCGACACCAGCATGGCCCCGCAGCTGGCAACGAGCCTCGCGGCGCGGTCGGCGGAGAAGAACCGCAACTCGAGCAGCGATATGAACACGAGCGGTTCCGGCACCATGCCTTCCGCCAACGGCACCTCCGGTTCGACCGGGTCGAGTTCAAGCAACATGGAGACTGCCGCCAACCCGATGGGCTCGGGACCGGCCGCGATCGTCTCGTACGGCGGCTTCATGGGAGCTGGTGGCACGCTTTTCCGCATTCCACTCTCGCAGCTCCGCTACGATTCGAGCAACAACCACATCACCCTGAACGTGAGCGACAGCGAGCTCAGCAGCTTGAAGAATTCGAAGGTCAGTCGCGGCGCGGCCGAATGATCGTCGTGCACGGGCACGGCGGCTCCCGGCACGTGCGGGCTGCTGCCGCTGCCCGGCGTGTGGCGGCATCCGCGTACCGCCTCCCGCCACACCGGACTGTCCCTCGGCACCAAGCGGCGGACTCACGTCTCAACGGGACGAACTCACGTCCGCCTGTAGGAGGCGATGATCGCTCGAATCCCGGCGCGAAAGCCGTACCGGCGCCCTGGGCGGGGAGCTCCGTCGCGTGGGACCGGTTCCGCCCGGCGACGCGCCTCGCGCCGCTCAAACCAGTTTGGCGTCGAGGCTGACCTGCGCGGTCAGCAGCCGCGAGATCGGGCAGTTCGCCTTCGCCTGATCGGCGATTTCCGCGAACCGGGCCGGCGCGATGTTCGGCACCTTCGCGCGCAGGACCAGATGCGAGGTCGTCACGGTCCAGCCGTTCGGAGGCACGTTGTCGAGGCTCACCTCCGCGCTGGCATCGAGCCGCTCCGGCTTGAACCCGGCTTCGCCGAGCGCCGCGGAGAGGGCCATCGCGAAGCAGCCGGCGTGCGCGGCGGCGATCAACTCCTCCGGATTGGTTCCGGCGCCGGCGGCAAAACGGGAGTTGAACGAATAGGGCGTCGATTTGAGGGCACCGCCGGCGGTCGTCAGCGTGCCGTTGCCTTCCTTCAGTGAGCCGTTCCAGACGGCGGAAGCGGAGCGTTTCATGGCTCGGCACGTTTCGCGGCTTTCGCCATTTCGCAAACGCGCGGGCCCCGCCGCCGAGGATGCTCCCGCGGGGGCTAGTCCGCCACCCGCGTGACGATGCCGGCGAGATCGTCCGAGAAGTCGGGCAGCGGAATTTCCAATACGCCATTGTCCGTGGCTGCCTCCGTGCGCGCGACGGACCGTCCGTCGGTCGGACTCAGCCACTCGGCGCGGTAGCGGCCGGCGGGCCAGTTGCGCAGGGTCAGCGACTGCCCGTGCACGAGCGGACCGTCGTACCGGTACTGGCCGGCCGGGAACACCATCCAGGGAGAATACACATACAGCGCCGCCCGGGCGCCCTGCCGCAGTCCCACCGCCTCGGGACGATGCTTCCAGCCGCCGGTGAACGCGCTGGGCCGGACCTGCTCCAGCCGCACGAGGTCGAGGTTCGCCCAGTCCGGGCCGGTATCCGCAATCTCGATCCAGTGTTTGCCGGCCGGCACGGGCACCGCGAACTCGCGGTCGACCTTGTGCGACGATCCGGTCGCGCCGGGACTCCCGAGCTGTTCGCGCCGGACGTCGGTGCCGTCCACCCGGACCACCAGCTCGGTCGCGCCGCCGACGGATTCGACGTGGAAGACGAGCCGGGCATCGGGGGCGAACCAGGCCAGCACGCGCAGCGGGCGCTGCTCGTCGGGCTGGCGCGAGCCGCGCAGGAAACCGGACAGAAATTCCGAGCAGCGTTCCGCCGAGAGCGGGTCCGCGATCGCGGCGTCGCCCTGGAGGACGATCCGGCGGAACGAATTCAAGGCGAGCGGAGCATTGAAGATTTCGCCTCCGGGGAGCGGCGCCGCGAGATCGGCCGGCGGCGGCGGCGTGGCCAGGTCGAGCGGGGTCCAGGTGCCCGAGGTCCAGCCGGCCCGCTGGAGAATGGTGTGCATCGCCGCATACAACGGGTAGGCGCGGTCTGCATCGATGTCCTCCCACCACCACGACATGCTGGTGCCCACGGACCCGCCGAGCGCGCCGCTCCAGAGCGCCTGCCGGAAGCCCCGCAGGTGCGGATCCAGCGGCCGGCCCCAGTCGCGGGCGCTGACGCCGAATTCCCCGATCAGGACCGGCTTGTCGTAGCGGCGAAAGAAGTCCGCCGCGACGCTGGCCACCTTCCGGCCGGGCGCAGGATCGCTGTACGAGTGGTAGACGGTGAAATCGAGTTCCGGCAGTTGCCACATCGCCGGGCGATCACTGCCGCCGGTCAGGCTCGTGCTGATCAGGTGGCGATACGGGTCCTGGGCGCGGAGGGCGCGCGCCATGTCCCGGTGCCAGGCGACGACGTCGGCCGCGACGAGGTTGCTCCGCGGAATGTACGCGTTGTCGATCTCGTTGAAAAACTGCCAGGCGAGCAGGTGCGGACTCCAGCCGTACCGGGCGACGAGATAGCGCAACCGCTTTTCGTAGATGCCGCGTGCAGCGGGGCTGGTGAAAAAGTCGTCCGGCGTCGCGCACGGCCCGCCGTTTTCCTTCGCGTACGGGTTGCGCGACCAGAAATTGTTGGATCCGCCCCAGGTCGGATCGTTGGCGAAAAACATCCCGTGGTGGTCGAAGCAGAACAGCAGATACAGGCCGTTCGTTTCCGCGAGGTCGAAGAGGTGATCCAGCTGCCAGGCCGCTTCGAGCTTGTACCGCGTCAGGGTGCCCGGCGTGTGTTCGATGCCGGCCCACCATGGCGCCATCCACAGCCGCGCGAAATTCTGGCCGGAGGCGTGCATCGCGGGGAACCAGCTGTCGTAATCGTACGTGCCGCGGCCGTGTGCCCAGCAGACATTTTCGCCAATCAGCCGCAGCGCCTGGCCGTCGCTCGTCTCGAAATAGCGCCGGTCGGCGGCGACGCGCACCCAGCCGTGGGGGCCGGTCGGCCCGGTGCCGGCGGAGGTGAAGCGGGCGGTTGCGGTCGTCGGCGGCACATCCGGGCCACCCGCCGTCACCGTCACGGCGTATTCGCCGGTTTCCGTCGGGGTGAATCGCAGCCGCCATTCGGGTGCGCCGCGCGGCGTGAGCACCTCGGCGCCCGCGACCAGCGCGCGGCTGTAGTCCTGAAACCAGAAGGCCGGCACGATCGATTTGGCGCCCGAGGGGGCGAGGAACGTGGCGTCGACGCGAATGACGTCGGGGTCGAAGTTGTTCTTCGTCGCCGGCACGCCGTCGATCCGGAACTCCGCCCGGCTCCACGTTCGCGCGGGCGAGAGCGGGGTCACCTGCAGCGCGGCCTGGAGCGCCGGCAGCATCGAGACGAGAGCGAGGAGGGAAACCGCAAGGCGGAGGCGGGGTGGCATGGCGAGTGGGTTGACGAGGTGGCCGGCGCAAAGTTGTGCCGTCCGGGCACCGGCGACGCCAGCCTGCAGGCGAGCCGGCCGGCGGCCCGGAGCAGTCCGGCGCGAGCCGGCGCGGAAGCGAACATCCGCGGTTTTGGGGTAACGGCGGCCGCGCGCATCCAACCGCACGGTGCGCCGGCCTCGCCCGCAGAACGCGCCCGAGAAGTGGCTAGTTGTTGCTCAGCCCCGGCCAGGGCGTGATCGCATTCAGGGCGGGCACGATCGCGCGGCGAAGCGCGATGAAATCGATTCCTCCGGTCTGGCGGTACAGCACCTTCCCGTCGGGCCCGACCACGATCGTGTGCGGCAGCGCGCCATCCCACTCGGGATCGACCGCCTCGATCAGCGCATATTTGTCGGTGGTGCCGAAGATCAGGTTGCGCACCGAGGCGTGGTGCTGCTGGAGAAACTTGAGCACCTTCGGCTGCTCGTCGGGAAACTGCGCCGCGACTGTGACCAGTTCGAAATCGCGCGCCCGGAACCGGAGATTCTGCTCGATCAGTTCGTCAAATTCGGAGACGCACGGCCCGCACCAGGTCGCCCACACGTTGATCACCCGGACCTTCCCCGTGCCGGCGTTCGCCCGGAGGGCGCGCAACGCCGCCGCATCGGCCCGCGCCAGCGACACCGGCTCCTGCTCGACCTTGGCCAGCCACTCCCGGTTGTGGTCGGTCTTTTCCTTCCACTTGGTCGAGCAGCCGAACACCCGCGTCTGCCGGACCGCGGGCTCGCGGCCGGCCAGCAGTGCCTCGATCGCATCACGCGTGTCGTGATGCTTCACCAGATCCTCGCGCTCGGAATCGTCGATCCGGCCCTCGAACTGCAGGTGCCGGGAGCGATCGAAGATGAAGACATGCGGCGTGGCGACTGGCCCGAACTTGGCGGCGACGGTTTCAGTCGGACCGTCGTCGACGTACGGAAAATTGAAATGGGCGTACGCGGCGCGGATTTTCATCTCGGCGAAGCTGTCGCTGACGTCGGTGTAGCCCAGCTCGTCCAGCCGCACCGCCTCGGCGTTGTTCGGATTGATCGCGATGAAGCCGACGCCGCGGGGCTTGTACTCGGCCACGAGCTTCTTGAGCCGTTCCTGATAGGCCTGCGCGGTCGGACAATGGTCGCAGGTGAACACCACGACGAGAACCGGCGCCGCCGCGAAGTCGGCGGGGGTGTACTCGTGGCCATCGACTCCGGGCAGCCGGAAATCCGGCAGTGGCGAGCCGAGGGGCAGGATCGGGTGCTCGGCCGCGGCGAGCCCGGAACAGACGATCGACGACGCGAGCAGGACGGGGAGAAGAATTCGGCGCATCGCGCAATGCCTAGCGAGCAACGGCCCGTTCTCAAGTTTTTCGCACGGCACCGGCGCGTATCGTCCCGCCGCAATGCGTGACTCGGCCGCCGGCGCGAATCCGGCGCGGGACGACCTCACGCCTCCGCCAGTACGCGGTATTTCTCCGGCGGAATCTTGAATCGGTGGCCGGAATCGAAGTCGGTGAAAATATGCCAGTGCTCGTCGTGCACGTCATGCACGGCCACCTGGAGCTTGTGGCCGGCCTCGTAGCTGTAACCTTCCATGGCGAGGGCGTGATCCTCATGAAGGACCGCCTCGCCGATCTCGCCGCTGTGCGGCTCAGTGATTTCGATGGTCCACGTTTTCATCGCTGTCAGGTTGGTTGATCGGACAAATCCCCGGTTCGTTTACTTGGAATTGCTGTGTGCGGCCTCGCGCTTCGCCTTGGCCTCGGCGATCACCTTGGCCTCCATCTCTGCCGGCATCTCGGCGTAATGGCTGAATTTTTCCTCGTGGCGGCCCCGGCCGCTGGTCAGCGAACGCAGGATGGTCGCGTAATGGTGCAGCTCCTTCTGCGGCACGTTCGCGTGTACGACCTGGAACTTGCCGTCGCTGTCCACGCCGAGGATCTGGCCGCGACGGGACGACAGGTCGCCCATGGCCGCGCCCATGTATTCCTCCGGCACGGTGAGCGAGACGTGAAAGATCGGCTCGAGCAGGCATGGGTTCGCCGCCACGAACGCTTCCTTGAACGCGTGGTAGCCGGCGACCTGGAACGCGATGTCCTTCGAGTCCACCGGGTGCATCTTGCCGTCGAAAAAGTCGGCTTTGACGTCGGTCACGCGGAAGCCCGCCCGCACGCCCTCCTGGCAGACGGTGCGGACGCCTTTTTCGACCGACGGCACGAAGACGCGGTCGACATTCGTGCCGACGAGCGACTGCGTGAACACGACACCCGTGTCGCGCGGGGCCGGCTCGATCCGCAGCCAGACCTCGGCGAACTGGCCGGCACCGCCGGTCTGCTTCTTGTGCCGGTAGCGGGACTCGCCGCGGCTGCGGATCGTCTCGCGATAAGGGATGCCGGGCTCGACGAGCTCGACCGCGACCCCGAACCGCCGCAGCAGCCGCTCGCCGATCACCTGGAGATGAATCTCCCCCTGGCCGGAGAGGACGGTCTGGTGCAGCTCGTCGTCGACCCGGTAATGGAAGGTCGGATCCTCCGCGTGCAGCGTGGCGAGACCGACCGCCAGCTTGTCCTCGTCGCCCTTCGAGCGCAGCCGGAGGGCGCCATGGATATTCGGCCGCGGGAACTCGACCCGCGGCAGGACAACGGGGGCACGGGCGCCGCAGAGCGTGTCGTCGGTGCGGGTCTCGCGCAGCTTGACCACCGCGCCGAGATCGCCGGGCCCGAGGTGATGGACCGGGGCGCGCTCATGGCCGTTCAGCAGATAGATCTGTCCCAGCCGTTCGCTCACCTGGCGGGTGCTGTTGAACAGTTCGGCACCGCTTGCGACGGTGCCGGCGTAAACCCGAAAGAGGGACAGCTCGCCCACCCCCGGCTCGTTCATCGTCTTGAAGACGTAAGCGACCGGGTCGGGCTGGGTGAGGGGGACGGTGACGTGCTTTCCGCTCGCATCGAGCGCGTCGACCTCCGAGCGGTCGAGCGGCGACGAGCCGTACTTCGCGATGAAATCCATCAGCCGGGCGACGCCGACATTCGTCTCGGCGGAAACCGCGAACAGCGGAATGAAGACCTGGTTCTGGATGGCCTTGTGCAGCCCGGCGCGCAGCTCCTCCTCGGCCAGCGCGCCTTTCTCGAAAAACTTTTCCATCAGCGTGTCGTCCGACTCGGCGACGAACTCGATCAGCTCGCGGTGCAGCGCCTGCACGCGTTCCGCCAGCTCTCCCTCCGCGGGCACCTCGCTGTAGGTGCCGGCTGAACCGGCCTTGTAGGTCACCACCTCGCTTCGCGGCACGTCCAGGACGCGGCTGAACCCGGGGCCGGCATCGAGGGGAATCGAGAGCGGCAGCACGTTCTTGCCGAAATGCGCCCGGGTGTCCGCGAGCACCTGGTCGAAATTGACGTTCGGCTTGTCGAGCGCGTTGACCACGATCATCCGCGGCAGCCCGTGCAGCGTGGCGTTCGCCCACATGGCGTCGGTGCCGACCCCGATGCCGTGCATGGCGTTGATCACGAGGACGGCGAAGTCGCCGACCCGCAGGGCGCTCAACGCCTCGCTGATGAAGTCCGCATACCCGGGGCAGTCGATGATGTTGAACTTCCGGTTCTGCCATTCGGTCGCGAGCAGCGAGGCGTGCACGGAGATCTGGTGCTGCTTCTCGCTCGGGTGATAGTCCGAGACCGTGGTGCCGGCGCTAATACTGCCCATCCGGCCGATCCGACCGGAGCAGGCGAGCATCGCCTCGCACAGCATCGTTTTCCCGGAGGAGGCATGCCCGACCACGGCGAAGTTGCGGAGATCGGAGGCGGCATAATCTTTCATAGCCGAAGAGAGGGGTGAAGAACGGGGACCGAAGACTGCGGAGTGTGGAGGGTGACCCGGTCCGAGACTAGCCCAATTTCACGGAAATCGCCGCTCTGCGACTCGAAAAAAACGACCGACGCATGGCCCATCCTGGCGAGGTCGCCGGCGACAGCCCGGCGGCGTGGAGGGACCGGCTCCGTCCGGTCCGCGAAGGTCGCCCGATGCTCGCGGACGACACGGAGGTCGTCCCTCCACGGAGGCCGGTTACACGTACCGCAAGCGCGGTGTCTTCGATGTGCAGTGGCCGGGCTCGAGGCCGGCCGTCGCGGACGCCGCCGTCGCGCTCACGGCGCGCGCTTCGTCGGCCCTTCGTAGCTGAGGCGCAGGCCCCAGTCTTCATCGGTCGGGAACGCCGGCACGGAGAGGACGCCGATCTTGTTCGCCTGCAGATGGCCGCCGTCGACGTCGACCCAGGTGCCCGTGCGCGGATTGAACCACTGCGCCCGGTAGGCGCTGTTCAGCCGGGCGCCCCGCACCTCCGACTTCGGACAGCCCTTCTCGAAGTAGACGAGGAAATCGTTCTGGTCGGGCGTGCGGGCGCAGTAGGCCCAGCCTTCATAACTGAGCGTGTCGTGGGATTTGTTCGGCGAGACGAGATCGGCAATCGGCACCAGTTCCTGATAGCGGTTGCCGCCGAGCGAGAAGGCGAACGTGCGCAGGTACTGCACCTCGGCGCCCGAGCGCCACTGGAAGGCGTCCCACATCTTGATCGGGGCGCTCGGCTCGATGTCCGCCCCCCAGATCCCCTCCGCGCCGTAGACGTGGCCGGCCAGGCCGCCGGAGAGGAAGCTGCCATACATGCCCGACCGGCAGAACTGGTTGTCGCGCTCCGTGCCGCCGTCCGCGCCGCGCGTGTAGTTCGCCGAACCCGGTCCGCGGTTGTCCTTGTAACCGGAGTAGTACGGCTCGCCATTCAACGCCGGCTTCGGCTCCGCCAGGTGGAAGATTTCGGTCAGGTACCAGTAGTTGTTGTGCTCCCTCATGTTTCCGATCTGGTGCAGCGTGACCCAGGAATGTTCGCCCCAGTTCTCGAGCGTGGAGGGATTGCAGTTGGCCGAGAGCAGCGTCCCGAACGGCGGTGGGCCAAACTCCTTTTTCACCAGCGCGATCGCCTTCGAATAATCGTCCGGACTGACGGTTTCGTCGATGATGTCCAGGTGCACCGGGCTGAGCACGGTGATGTTCGCCTGGTACCGCGACCACACGTACTGGATGAAGCGGACGTACGAGGCCGGCCAGTCGTAGTACTTGTTCCAGCAGAGGCCCGAGTCCCGGCGCGAGACTTCGATGAACGGCACGAACCCGTTGGCGTTGAGGTAATCGATCTTCCGGTCGACGTACTTGAAGTACTCCGGGTTGATCCGGTCCATGTCCGGGAAATAGTTCGCGTATCCCGGCACGCGGCCGGGGTAGAGGAAGGGCCGCCCGCCTTCGTTATCCATGTTCTTCGCGCTGCCGGTGCCGAATTCGAGCCAGGCCGAGCGGATCGTGGTGCCGTCCGGCATCACCATGTGCCAGGACTGGTCGTCGGTCTTCCAGTTCGGAAACGCGGCGATGACGTTGACCCAGTTGTAGCCCTGCGCCTTCCGGTACCGGACGTAGTCCTTGAAGCCGGCGGCCGGCCCGATCGGCCGCGGCTGGTCGTCGTCGTACCACTTGAACCGGTTCGTGCCGACGGAGTACCAGGTGTCTCCGATCGCGAGATACGGGGAGCCGTCCGGAAACTCGAGCGCATGGCCGTTCGGCGTGGCCCGGATCATTCCGCGCCGCAGCGGGTTCTCCGCCAGCTCTTCGGGGGTCCAGGCGACGGCGGTGAACGAGCCGGTCTTGCCGGAGAGCCCGGGGTCGTTGGTGTTCGAGCCGCTCTTCCACGTCCAGGTGCCGGGAGCCGGGGCGAGGATCCGGATCCCGAAGTTCTGGCCGCCGTCCCAGAATCCATAGATGCGCCGGGCGAATCCGGGGCCGGTGAGGTCGACCCAGACGGTCACGTCCAGGTAGGGGTTGGCGTAGGTCTTTTCGGCGGTGAGCGTCAGGCTCTGTTTTTCCCAGACGTGCGCGGGTCGGGATTCCGCGGAGCGGGCGGGGAGGCCGGCGGCCAGCAGTCCGATGAGGAGTGCGAAACGGAGTTTGTTCATGGGGTATCGAGACTTGACGAACCGGCGGGCGCCTCGTTGCGCCGGGCTTCCGCAGAAAATCGCCGAAGCGACGCCGAGTGAATCTCAGGATGGAGGAAACGCGATCCTTCACCGTGGTGCATGGTCGGAGGCACCACGTAAAAATAGGTGTTTTGCGCGCTTTCGTCCGTACCGTGCCCCGCTGGTCTGACGGGCCGCGCGCGTTGTTCGTGCAAACCCCTGCGCCTCCCATCCGTCGTGCCGACGCTCATTTTCGAATACTGGCGGTCCTCGATCGATCGGATGTGGTACTGGCATCTGAGAACCGCGACGAACGAGAAGCTCGCGCAGGGCCAGGCCTACCCGACGAAAGCAGCCTGCCTCCAGGCGATCGAGCAGGTTCGCGCCGCGAATCGCGCAACGGTGCGCGATCTTTCTCCGCGCGAAAAGTAGCGGCCGGTCGGAACCGGCCGGACGATGACCGGTTGGGGCGCGCCGGACGGCGTCGTGTCACCGGCTCCGCGGACCGGTGGCCGGCAGATGCGCGCCGTCAGTCGCGGTCACCGGTGACTCCGGGCTGGGATCGGGTCCCCAGTAACCGTCCGTCCAGGTCCCGGTCACCGTATCGTAGATTGCCGGATACCAGGCCAGCCCCTGATGGGGCGGAAGCGCCCAGTGTCCGCTCGCCCACTGCCACTCGTTGTTTCGCCAGAGGTACGAGCCCGGGATCCATCTGTATTGGGGCCCCGGCCGGGGCGGCTGCACATCCAACATCGGGTCGGGCGGAGCAACCGCGACGTGAAGGGTCTGACCGGGGGAGGTCCGGCTGGTGTCCTCCCCCTGCTTGGCCCACACCGGACCGTTGGTGCTGACGTTGCCGACGAGGTGAGATGAATCGACGGTGCGCGTCGTCGGGGCAGCCTTCGAGCCGGCGGTAGCGGAACCGGACGGAGGGTTGCTCTGCGCGGACGCGGTGAGTGCGACGACGCAGGCTGCGAGGATCGCGGGAAGAATGATTTTCATGGCTGCAACGGCGTTTGGGGTTCGTTGATGACGGGGCGCGCGGGATGGAACCCGTCCATAGACCATGCAACCGACCCGGAGGTTTCCCCGGCGGCCTGATTTGCGCCCGAGTGGCGCGTCAGGGTTACGCCGCGGCCCGGTGCTCCGCCAGGATCCGGCGCACGTCTGCTCCCGTGATCGTTTCGCGGGCAATCAGATCCGCGGCAATCCCATCAAGTGCGGCGCGATGTTCCCTCAGCGCGCTCACGGTGGCCGCATAGTTGCCGTCGAGCAGGTCGCGGACATGCCGCTCCGCCTCGTGAAACGTCTGCGGGCTGGCCAGCGGCTCGTCGCCGTCGGGTCGCGAAAGCGCGATGAAGCCGAGGGGCGACATGCCCCATTCGAACACCATCTGGCGCGCGGTCCGCGTCGCTTCCTGGATATCGCCCGACGCGCCGCTGGTGATGCTGCCGAGGGCGATATCCTCGGCGACGCGGCCGGCCATCAGGCATCGCAGCCGGGCAACAAGCTGCTCCTGCGAATAGTTGAGCAGGTCGCGCTCCGGCGTGAAGTGGGTGCTGCCGAGCGAGCGGCCGCGCGGGATGATCGTGACCTTCTGCACCTTGATCGTGTCTTCGCCCGAGAGCACCTGCATCAAGGCGTGCCCGGCCTCGTGGTAGGCGATCACCTTCTTGTCGTGGTCGGTCATCGCGCGTCGCGTCTCCCGGCCCCAGTTGATCTTGTCGCGGGCCTCGTCCAGGTCGGCCATCGTGATCGTGGGCCGCCGGTGGCGGGCGGCGTGGATGGCGCCTTCGTTCAGCAGATTGGCGAGATCGGCGCCCGAGAATCCGGGGGTGGTTTTCGCGATCTCCGCCAGGTCGACGGATGCGTCGAGCCGGACAGCGCCCGCATGGACTTGCAGGATCGCGATCCGTCCGCGCAGGTCCGGCAGACCCACCGAGACCTGGCGGTCGAACCGGCCGGGTCGCAGCAACGCTTTGTCCATCATGTCCGGCCGGTTCGTCGCGCCAAACACCACCACGGCGTCGTCCGACTCGAATCCGTCCATCGCGACCAGCAGCGCGTTGAGCGTCTGATCGTGCTCCTGCTGCGCGCCGCCCGAGTCGGCGCCGCTGCGCTGGCGGCCGATCGCGTCGATCTCGTCGATGAAGACGATGCTCGGCGACGTTTCGCGTGCCTTCTTGAAGAGCGAGCGGACCCGCGACGCGCCCACGCCGACGTAGAGTTCGACGAAGTCCGAACCGCTCATGCTGTAGAAATGCGCCTTGGCCTCGCCGGCGACCGCCTTGGCGAGCATGGTCTTGCCGGTGCCCGGAGGCCCGATCAGCAGCAATCCCTTTGGCATCCGGCCGCCGGTCTGGCGGAACCGGGACGGGTCCCGGAGGAACTCGACGACCTCCTGCACCTCGTCCTTGGCTTCATCGCAGCCGGCGACCGAGGAGAACTTGACCGCGGAGGAGGCCGCGCGCAGGCGCTGGGCGGAGAATGTCCCGAACCGTCCGCTCACGCGCTGCGCTACGAGCACGAGCCCGCAAAGGAAGGCGATCAATCCGAGTGGCTGCACGGCGGCGTGGGCGATCTCCGCGGCGCGCTCGCGGCCGGAGATCTCCCGCGCGGCGGCGAAACTCGCCGGATCGTCTTCCGCAAAGCGCAGCGCGCGCAGCGTCGCCAGATCCGCGTCGGTGAGACGGGCGGTGGCGCGAACGAGGATCTTCGCGCCCGGCCGGACCCGCAGCGCGCTGAGGTCGGCGAGCCCGGTCATGTTCGCCCGATACACGATGTGGCCATCCGTGAGTTCGCCGGCGCCGGCGGCCGCCAGGAACGCCGCGACATCGAGCCGCTGGCTGTTGGCGGTGATGCTGTCCCGGACGCCGGTCTGCGAAAAATAGAGATCGGCACCGAAGACGAGGACGAACAGAACCAACGGGGCGAGAAACCAGCGGAAAGGGAGCGTCGGCATTCCTCCTATGCGTCACATCGGTTGTCGCCCCACAACTCCGGACTGCCCGCGGCGACCGGCAGCGCCCGGCTGCTCGTCGACTTGCGCGATCCGCTGGCGCCCATTGCATCGGATCCGCGCCGCCAGCGCATTCATCACGAGTGAGTTGGAATCAGCGGTTGTGCAGAGCCCGCCATGGCTGGCTTCCGTAAGTGCGGTTGAATCCCGATCGTAAAATATCCCGAAAAATGCGCGACGGGCGGCGGTCACGGTCCGGCTCGAAGGCAGGGCTGCTGCGGCACAACGATCACATCATCCAGATCAACGTGCCGGTGGCGCAGGACCAGCGGCTCGGCACGGTCAACCGCTTCACCGCGACGGCCCAGATCGAGCTTCCCGGACCGGACCTGGTCGGGTCCGCCGAGGGCAAGGAAATGTACGATGTACTGGACGTGCTCGTCGACAAGCTGGACCGGCAACTCGAAACCCGGCACGGCCGGCGCAACCATCCCCATTCCACGGAGATCGACGCGGAACTGCCGAAGAGCGAATCAACGACACCGGACCGGGCGGGAGCCGACGCCGGCGATTTCAGGAGGCCCGGCCGGAAGGGCGGGTCATTTTTGCACGGGCGGCTCGATCCAGATTTTGCCTTCGCTGATCTCGACGGCGTAGGTGGGCAGATCCAGCTTGGCGGGACCGCCGGTGACCTTGCCCGTTCGCACGTCGAACCGCGAGCCGTGCCAGGGACACGTGACTTCGCAGTCCGCCAGCCGGCCCTCGGACAACGGGCCGTACCGGTGCGTGCAGAATTCCTGGAACGCGTGATAGGTCCCGGCGAGGCGCGCGATCGCGACCACGACCCCGTCCACCTCGACCCGGAGCGACTCCCCTTCGCCGATGGATCCGGCGGGTGCGACCGCGACCCGGCGCGCTCCCGCGGAGGAGACGCGCAGTGTCTCGCGAGGCGAGCGGGTTTTCCGGCGGTGTCGTCCGACAGCGATGCCGTCGGCATACACGAGTTCGCCGCCGAGATATCCGGAGTAGGAGAGGACGGCGAGACCCGCGACCGAGATCCAGATCGGCGCCAGTGCGGTCGTCATGCTGTCGAGGTGGTCGCGGCGCAGCCAGGCGCTGACCGCGAAGATCGCCAGGGCCACCACGTTCAGCACCAGGTGGCGGGTCGCGGTGCTCTTCGCCGGATGATCCGCGCGAATGTCCAGGTAGTCGACCAGCCCGAAGACGGCGGCGAGCAGCGCGGTGACGATGGCCGCCATGAGCGCGACGAAGGCGCCGCGCACGAAATACAATTCGCTCGCCGGGCACACGTGGCTGCCGATGTCGAGCAGCAGGCTGATGGGAAACAGCGCGATCGGCAGGTGCACGAGCGCGACATGCAGCGGGCACCGGAAGGGCCGGCCTTCGAGCAGGTTCTTCAGTGCAGGCATGGCGCCTCAGGATTCATCCGGCACCCGCGCCCCGCCACGGATCGCGATCTGGCGCCATTTCTTCTTCGACTGGCGCGCGACGCTGACGCCGTGATCGAAGACGATCAGCGATCCCAGGTAACCGCTGGTGACGACGAGCCCCGTTCCGACCAGCGACGTGGCCAGGATCGCCGCGGACACCGGCTCGTCCGACCGCACCCGCAGCACGGCGTTCACGATCCAGACGATGACGGCACCGACGTTGAGCAGCATATGGTACAGCGCGAGCGTCCAGGCGGGTTTCCCTTTTTTGACGCCGGTCCAGTCCGCGATCCCCGGTGGCACGGCCAGGACGGCGCCGACCAGTCCGATCACCACGCAATACAGCGCGAGTCTCCGCGGTCCGGTGTGCGCCCAGCCGCATGCGATCGCAATGTCCAGCGCGCAAGCGGCGATCCATCCCCCGAGCGGGACGTGCACGATCGCCGGATGCAGCGGGTGCGCGAGCCATTTGCCTTGCAGGATTTCGACCAGCTTCACACGAGACCTCCGTCCCAGGGGTTTTGCGTTCCGACAGTGTTCCCGTGCGCTGGTTGGTTCCAGCCGGGCGGCCGGCGGCGAACCGCCTCAGGTCGATGCCTACGGCCCGGCCCCGATGTGCCCGGGGGCCCGACGGCGTCAGCGCAGCTTCAGGATCGGGTAAATGCTGGCGTGATCGTCCGTCCAGAGCGCCGACTGGTGCCTCGACGGTACGTAGGCGGCATTGGCGGCCTCGATGGCGCGGCTGGCGAGAAACGCTTCATTCCGCGTCAGGAGAATCCAGGTGGAGCGAAACGCCCACCACTTGGAGGCCGGCGGCTCGTCGGAGACCACGACCGAGTGCAGCCCGAAGTGTCGCGCGGCGGCCTCGACCACCGGCTGCAGATCCAGGTAGCGGTTGGAGGTGTGGACCGCGATCACGCCGCCCGGCGCCAGGTGCGCCAGGTATGTGGCGAACGCCTCGCTGGTCAGCAGGTGGACGGGAATCGCGTCGCTGGTGAAGGCGTCGATCGCGAGCACGTCGAAGTGCTGCGGCGGTTGCTCGCGCAACTCGCGCTCGAGCGACAGCCGGGCGTCGCCGAGCACGATGACCACCTGCGCCGGCGACTGCCGCACGTACGTGAACCGGGTTTGCGCCAGCCGCCGGACCTGCGGGTCGATTTCGTAGATCCGCACGGTGTCTCCAGGATCGCCGTACGAAGCCACCGTTCCGGCGCCCAGCCCGATCAGCCCGATCCGCCGCGGCGGATGTCGCGGATCAGCGTGGAAGAAGGCGAGGGTGAGCCCGACCCCGCTGGTCTCGGTGTAATAGGTGGTGGGCCACGTCGACTGCGGCGGGTTGGCGAACTGCAGTCCATGCGACGTGACGCCGTGCACGAGGGCGTAGTAGTGCGTCTGCGGATCGTCGCGGTTGCGCTCGATCACCTTGAGGACGCCATAGAAGTCGCGCGCAGTCGTCAGCGCCGTGCCCGTTTCCTGCCGGATCTGCGCGACCAGCAGCACGCCGAGGGCGACGGAGAACAACAGGAGGAAATTTCCCACGCGCAGCCGCCACTCGCGCACCCAGCCCCGGCGATCGACGGTGCCGATCGCGAACGCCAGCACCAGGAAAACGATCACCGGCCAGTGGTCGCGGTAGAGCGCAACGAGCTGCGACTCGTACGACGGCGGCTCCGCTTCGCCGCGGCGCGCGATCGTCTGGAGCAGCGGGATCACCAGGGTCGCGAGAAAGCCTCCCAGCCCGGTGCCGAACGCGAGCGCGGTGCTGCGCTGGCGGAACCCGACCACGCCGACGAAGCAGCTCAACAGCCACAGTCCAAGCTGAAGCTCGAGATAGCGGTCGAACACCAGCGGAGCGACGACGGCCACCACGAAGGCGCCGGCCGCCCCTCCGGCCGCGAGGTGAAGATAGAACGAGGTGAGCCGCACCGGGGAGGGACGCAGGCGAAAGACTTCGCCATGACACAGCATGCACCCGGCGAAGAGCGTGACACAATACCCGGCGACCTGCTGCGAAAGCCGGGCGCTGTGACCGGCGACCAGCAGGTGGACGTCCGTCAACGCGCCGAGGGCGAACAGGGCGCTGAAAAACCCGCGCGAGTACCAGCGCGGATGGTCGAAGCACAGGATGAAACTGACCAGATACAGCGCCAGCGGCAGGATCCAGAGGAACGGAACGGCCGCGATGTCCTGGCAGAGCTTGTTCGTCGTCGCGAGCAGCAGGATCGAGGCGATCGCCGGCAGCGCGAACCAGAGCAGCCGGTCGAGCGGAGACGTCCGCGCTTCGCCGGCGGAGTCCGTCGTGATGGCGGGCGGTGCCGCCGGTCGCGCCGCCCACACGCGCCATGCGCACCAGGCGCAGCCGGCGGCGTAGGCACCGAGACCCCAGGACCAGTCGCGTGCCTGGGCGGTCCGCGACAGGTCCGGTTCGATCACGAAGGGGTAGCTGGCGAGCGCGAGCAGCGAACCGAGATTCGAGAGCGCATACAGCCGGTACGGCGAACGGCTGGGTTGCGCGACACTGAACCACTGCTGGAGCAGCGGCCCGGTCGCGGACAGCACGAAGTAGGGAAGCCCGATACTGGCGGTCAGCAACACCAGGATCCGCCAGATCGGCTCCTGCGCCCCCGTCGGTTTCCACTGCCCTCCGGGGATGATCGGCAGCGCCAGCAGTGCGAGCACCAGCAGCGTGCCGTGCAGCCAGATCTGCCCGCGACGCGACAGCCGTGTGCTCGAGAAATGGGCGTAGGCGTATCCGGCGAGCAACGCCGTCTGGAAGAACAGGAGGCAGGTCGTCCACACGCCCGGTCCGCCGCCGAACCAGGGCAGGATGTATTTGGCGATGATCGGCTGGACCGAGAACAACAGAAACGCGCCGGCGAAGATCGAAAAGGCGAACGGCAGCATTGGGCGGGAGGGCCGCACCCCGCGCCGCGTTCCAGCCACGGGAGCGCCGCGGGCGGGGCAATGTGCCTAAAGAATCGTCCGGACGCGGCAGCGCAACCGGGAAACACGAGTCCAAAACGTGCGAACCAGCGGACGGACCGGCCCTTATCGGCGCTGCAGCAGATCACCCCATGGCGACTGTTTTTCGCGTGGGCTAGGGTCAACCGCTATGAAAACATCCCCCACAAACCTGCCTGTGTTCAGCCGCGCCGCCCGCTGCTCGGCAGTCGCGCTCGTGTCGGTGGCCCTCGGCCTCGCCGCCTCGGCGCAGTCGCCGAGCGCTGCCGGCCCAGCGGACCAACCCGGCACCTCGCCCAGCACTCCGAACACCACCACCAACGCCGCCACCGGCTCCGGCGCCGATGGGACGGCGAACACGAGCACCGCGAGATCCGAAATGGGAATGTCCGGCCGCTCGTCCTTGAAACATGGCGACAAGCGGTTTCTCGACCAGGTTGCCAAAGGCAGCAAGCTCGAGGTGGCAATCGCCCAGCTCGGCACGCAGCGCGCCACCAATCCGCAGGTTCGCGACTTTGCGCAACAGCTGGTCACGGATCACGAGCACCTGAACCAGCAGCTCGCGCAACTCGCCCGCCAGAAGGGCGTGATGCTGATCAAGGACGAAGCCGCCTTGACCGGCGCCCGCGCGTCGGGCATGAGCACCGGTTCCACCACCACCGAACCGACCAGCACGCAGGAAGCGACGAACAGCTCCACGACGGGTTCGCCCGGCATGGCCATGAACGGCCGCATGGCGGGTATGTCGAATTCCTCCGACATCACCGCGAACCGGCACTACCGCAGTCTGGCGAGCAAGTCCGGGGCGGACTTCGACAAGGAATTCGTCAGCTACATGGTGAAGGATCACAAGCAGGACATCAAAATGTTCCAGAAGGAGGCACAGGACGCGAAGGATCCGGACGTCCGGGCATTCGCGAGCCAGCATGTGGCGATCCTCCAGCAGCATCTCGATCGGGCGGATTCGCTCAGCAAATCGGCTGCCGAATAGAAAAAACGGTCCGGCACCGCCCGGGCGCTCGGCCCGGACGGTTCCCGACGGCGATGGAATCGGAGCGCCTCTTCGGGGCGCTCCTCTTTTGTGCCTCGGCGGGGCGGGGGGCGTCGGCCTGGATTTGCCGCAGCGCCGCCGGCATCTCCCGCCGCGCCGGGATCGCAAGCGCGCGATTTGGCGGAGATGGCGTGAGGATCATGGGGCGCGGAGAACCGGAAAAATGCGGAGCGCCGCACCGGCGCCTTGCGGGAGCGGCGCTCCACGCAACCCCAACCGGCACAACGTCCGGCTCGGTGAGGAGTTCAGGCGAACTTCGGTGGCCGCCGCCGCATTCTGAGCACGACCAGTCCGAGCAGAACGATGGCACCCGCCGCCGAGAAGATTGCCGGCTCCGGGACCGGGGTGAAACTCACCGAGAGGTCGCCAACCGGCATGGACGAGTCCTCCGAAATTGCGAAGCTGTCAGGGGCGGTGAACTTGAACTGCACCCAGGTGCTTCCAACCTTGAATGGCGCGATCGGCGAAGACGCGACGGAATAGAGATCGTCGACCGACTGCGGGTCGGGGCCGTTCGGCGTATTGACGATGCTGAACGGCACCGCGGTGAGCAGGACGGAATGCGATGTCGGCGAAATGAGATCGAGCGAAAGGTCGAAATGGGCCGCGGTGGCCGTCGAGTGGAAAAGCGTGCGGCCGTTCGTGACGGTGAACAGGTTGCTCGCCACCAGGCCCGGGCCGACATCCGTGAACGACTTCTGCGTGAATGCGACTCCGGTTTGCTGATCCGACGACCACTCCGGAATGCCCGACTTGAACCAAGCGGAGCTTCCGTCCGGCGCGTTGAAGATCGTGTCGTGTGGCCCGGGCGAATCCGTCGCGTTTGCGCTGATGGTGCCAGTCAGGATCAGCTGCGCCCGCGCTGCCGGCGCGAGCAATGCGGGGCTGGCGAGCAGCGCGACCAGAGAGGATTTCAGTAAAGCATGCATGGGAGGGATCGTGGCTTCAGTCGACCTGGCTTGGAATTGCCCGGCTTCGACTCCGAAGATAGCGGGCACGCGCCAGCGCTCAATCGATGCCCGGTCAAATTCCAGCCGATCGGCCGGCCGGGCGGAGCCGGAATCCGGCCGCACGAGAATTCCCCTGGATGAGCGAGGGGCGTTTACCGGGGCGGCGCGCGACGGGACCGCATCCCGCGCCAGGAAATCAGTCCGGTCTTGCGAACCGGCCGCCGTTCGTGGTGGACGGTTCGTCGGACCGTGGCGCCGCCGCGCCCGCCGCTCCGGGCCGCGTGGTGACCGCGGGCTGGCCGTCGGCCGCCGGCTCCGGCTCCGTTTCGGCCGCAAAGCCTGCGACTTCTTCCGGCGCGCCGGTTTCCGGGGCCGCCCCGGAAAGATTCCCCAGCACGATTTCCTGCAGGTTGATCACCGCCTCGCGGAACGAATGCGCCCGTTTTTCCAATTCGTGCGCCGAGGCGGTCGTCTCTTCCGCGGCGCCCGCGTTCTTCTGCGTCACCTGGTCGATCTTGCCAATCGCGCCGGTGATCTGGGAAATGCCGGAATTCTGCTCGCGCGAGGCTTCGGCGATCGAGTTGACCAGGTTCTCGACCTCGCGGGCACGGGCCAGAATGCTTTCGAGCGACTGCGCCACCTGGGTGGTGATCTCGGCCCCGGCGTTCGTCCGCGAACTGGCGGCCATGATCTTCTCGGTGGTTTCGCGGGCGGCCTGCGCGCTTCGCTGGGCGAGGGTGCGCACCTCGTCGGCGACGACCGCGAATCCCGCACCGGCCTCGCCCGCCCGGGCGGCCTCGATCGCCGCGTTGAGCGCGAGGATGTTCGTCTGAAACGCGATCTCGTCGATCGTCTTGATGATGCGCGTGACGTCGTCGCTCGACGTGCGGAGCGCGTTCATCGCCTCGGTGAGCTGGTGCATCTGCGTCGCCCCCTGCTCGGCCGCCGTCCGGGTTTCGCTGGCGGAGTGCTGCGCGAGCTTCGCATTCTCGGCATTGCTCCGCGCCATGCTGGAAATCTCCTCCAGCGTCGCGCTCGTCTCCTCCAGCGCGGCCGCCTGGTGGGTCGAACCTTCGGCGACCGTGGACGAGGAGTTGCGGACCGCGCCGGCCTCCTCGGTCGCGGCGGCGGCCTCGGACAGCAGCCGCTCCGTCGTCGTGGTGATCGGGCGGCTGATGCTGCGGCCAAGACGGAGCGTCAGCCAGATCACGACCACGACGCCGAGGACGAGCGCGACGCTCGTCCACAGCCGCCGGGCGCGAACCGACGATTCGAATTCGGCGCAGGTCCGCGTGAAATCGTCCCGCAGCAGGTTGATCTGCTCCTCGAGCGTGCTCTGGAGGAAATTCCAGCTGGGCGACCAGCCATCCTCGCTCGCGATTGGCGGTTCGGTGTGGTTGAGCGCGGCGGCGCCGTGGGCGCGCATCAGTTCGATCACGCGCTTCCACTCGGCGGAGTCGTGCAGCGCGATCATCCGTGCGCGGGCTTCGCCCTGGCTCAGGGCGATCACGTCCGCCCAGTAGCCTTCCACGAGATCGGCGCCGTGGGTCAGCGTCAGCGCCTCGGTCGGGGTGAACGTCCGGCTGTTCTTCGCCGCACGGAGCTGGTGATAATAGAAGATCATTCCGCCGGTATCCATCGCCGTCTTCCGTACCAGCATCAGTTTGGGGAGGACCGCCAGCTTGCGAACGATCACGTCGTTGGTGGTCGCGTCGACCAGCAACGGCAGCACCTGGCTGATGTCGCGACGGAATCCGCGATAGCTGTCCATGATCCCGACGCTCGTCGATTCATCGACCTGCGTGTCGACGACCTTCCGCAGCCGGGGCAGGTCGGCGATGTGCTGCTCGACCGTGCCCAGCGCTTCCTGCAACGGCGCGGAGAGCTGCTCGACGGCGATCGCGGCGCGCAGCCGCTGGTAATCGGCGACGGCGGCGTCCGTTTCCAGCCGCCACTGGTCCTGGTTGACCCGCGCCACCCGGCGCTCCTCGGCCGTCGCGGTCCAGGTCGGTTTGAAGAAGTACCAGTTGCTGCTCTCCTTGTCCACGCGGGCGTCGAGTTCGCCCAGCTTCCAGACGATTTGCGCCAGTTGACCCAGATTCTGAATTTCGGACAAATCACGCTGGGCTCGCCGCAACATCAGGGCACCCGGAATCAAACCACCGAGCAATGGCAGCATGACGAGCAGCAAAATGCGCCGCTCCAAGCTCAGTCCATGGATCGTCATGCGGGGTTAAACGTCACGAAAAACGCGGGGTTTAGGGGAATGGGGCCGAATTCGTGCCGTCGAAATCGTGCAACCTTCGACGGAGCAGTGGGGTGTGTACGATGTTGTCCGGTTGGCGCCAGTGATTCTAGCGTCAAATGCGGCCGGGCACCCCGAAGTCAGTGGAGGTTCGGTGGGCGCAGCCGCTCGCCGGCACCATGGGCGCGGTTTCGCAAGTGCCTGATCCTTGTGCGGAACCCGATCGCTGGGCGCGCCTGAAGGCCGGCCACTGAATGCCGGTGCCTCAGCCCCGCCACGGCCAGGGCGCGCGACCTCGTTTGCTTTGGCCCGAGGAACTTTTTGACGTTTCAGCCGTTGAGCTGCATTCACCCCTTTCCCCAATGACCCGCCGAGATTTCCTGAAAGCTTCTGCCGCCGCCGGCGTCGGAGCCGCGTTTGCGGGCTCCACGTTGGGGTCCGCCGTCGAACCCGCGCCCACGAGGCCGCGTCCCCAGCCGAAGATTCCGCGCTGGCGGGGATTCAACCTGACGGAACTGGCGCGGGGCGAACGCGGCCACCACTTTGTCGAGTCGGATTTCGCCTGGATGCAGGAGTGGGGATTCAATTTCGCCCGGCTGCCGATGTCGTACTGGGCGTGGTCCAGCCCGTCGAAGTGGATGGAAATCGACGAGCAGGCGCTGGCCCCGATCGACCAGGCGCTCGAGTGGGGCCGGCAGTACGGCATCCACCTCAATTTCAATTTCCACCGGATTCCGGGCTACTGCGTGAACGGCCGGGAGCAGGAGCCGGAGCAGCTTTTCGACAGCCCGCGCGACTCGATGCAGCGGGCGCTCGCAGCCGCGACCCATCACTGGCGGTACTTCGCCGAGCGCTACCGGTCCGTGCCGCCGGCCCGGCTGAGTTTCGATCTCTTCAACGAGCCGCCGTTCATGTCCGACCAGTCTCGCTACGTGGAGATTGCGCGGGCGCTGATCGGCGCCATCCGCGAGATCAGCCCGGATCGGCTGATCTTCGCCGATGGCGCGGACATCGGTCAGACGCCCGTGCTGGCGCTGATCGACGAGGGCATCGTCCAGAGCACGCGCGGCTACCTCCCGAAGATGATCAGTCACTACACGGCGACGTGGGTGCCGAAACAGGAATTCGAGTCTTTCGAGAAGCCGCGCTGGCCGATGGTGGACGCCAGGGGCGTCACCTGGGACCGCGCGAAGCTGCGGCAGGAGCTGATCGTGAAATGGCAGCCGCTGGTCGACCGCGGCGCACCCGTGCACGTCGGCGAGTGGGGCTGCCTCAATCACACGCCGCACGATGCGGCGCTCGGGTGGATGACCGACCTGCTGGCACTTTGGCGCGAAGCCGGGTGGGGCTGGGCGATGTGGAATCTTCGCGGAGGTTTCGGGATCGTCGACAGCGAGCGGGCGGACGTGACGTACGAGTCGTTTCGCGGTCATCAGCTCGACCGCCGGATGCTCGACCTGCTGCGGGCCTCGTGAGGCGCGCGGTCACTCGCGCACGTTGAACCGCAGCCGCGGCGCGGATTCCGGGTCCGCCGCGCCGCCGGGCAGAAACGAGGCGTTGATCGAGCCGAGCGGAATCAGCACGATTCCTTTCGTCCGGCCATCGACCAGCCGTTGCAGCACCGGATTCGAGAGGGTGATCAGCGTGCTGCCGCCGCGGGCGTCGTTCGCCTCGACGTCGATCACCATCTGGGTGTTGAAGACCTCGTCGTCGGCGTGTCCGCGGCACAGCCGGTCGTACGTCACCGTGTCGCGCGTCCATGCGGGGTCGCCGCCGAGAATTTCAACGACGCGCATCATCCCAAAGTCGTCGACGCGCCGCGTCCGGCGCTGGACCGAGTGCGTCTTCAGCTCGAGCAATCCGCTGCCCTCGATCTTCCGGCCGGCCAGCGGGCGCAGGTCCCAGCGCAGGAGCACGCACTGCGTGCCGCTCACGGTCAGGATCGGAGTCGCGGCGCCGTTCTCGATCGCACACCAGTCGCGCAGGTTCGCGTCCGGCTCGCGCCGGTCGATCGTCGCGCTTTCCGCCGCGGCGACCACGTGCTTGAAGCTCGCCGGACTGGCGATCGGCGGCCGGTACGGGATGCCGCAGCCCAGGTCGGGGCCGGCCGTCGCGGGATCGACGAGATCGACCTTGAAATAGTCGACGTCCACCCGGTACTTGCCGAGTCCCCAGTCCATCAACGCCAGCTGGAGGAAGAGATGATCGCCCGGGCGAGCATCGAAGTTGCGGGTCGTCATGCTGATCGTCTGCCACTCCTCCGCCTGCGGCAGGTCGAACTCCATCAGGTTGCCGTGAAAATCCGTGGTGCGCTGGGTGTTGAAATGCAGGTTGATCCGCCGCGGCGCGTGGCTGGTGCGCACACGGGCTTCCACGCGCAGCTCGGTGCCGGGTTGCGCGAGACGGGCGAGATCGATCGAGGACGTGATCTCACGCCGGATGAAGGCCCACCAGATTCCGCGGCGATCGGTGGTCGCGTCCACCAGGATCGTGGCATGGCCGCCGGCGGAGGTGAAGGTCATGGTCGCGGTGCCATCACCGGTGCTGCAGGTCCAGCCGCGGGCACCGGTCGGATCGAGGACCAGCGGTTTTTCGAAGTCGTCGCGGAACTCGGCGCGGGCGACGGTGCTGGCCAGCGCGAGACTGGCGGCCAGCAGCCGGAATAGCCGCGCCACCGGCCCACACGATGAAGGGGTGTTCATGGGGAAAAAGGACCCGCGGCGCCGAGTCTGCGGCGGAGCGGCGGCGGCGCAAGCGCCATCCCCTCCCGAACGTATCCTGATTTCCGTGCGCCCGCCGAACGGCGGACCCGCCGCGGCCCGCTAGTCCTCGATGATGTCGAACACCATTCCGAACGGATCCTTGAAATAGAGCGAGCCGCCGCGGTCGGCCACGACTTCGCAGCCGTTCTGCTCGAGATGTTCCCGCGCGGCCTTGGCGCTGATCACCGTGTAGGAGGGAATCGGCGACATCGGTTTCGGCGCTTTGTTGACGTAGAGCAGGAACCGGCCGGTATCGTATTCGAGTTGGGTGACGCTTTTCGACAGCAGCCGGAATCCCATCACGCCGGAATAGAACGACTCGGCCTTTCGCAGGTCCGGCAGATGGACCGCCACGCAGTTGTTGGAGCGGAATTTCATGGTTGGGCAGCGGGGTGGAGCAGCCGCGCGGCGCGGGCGGATCGTGGCTGGTTCCGTAGGCGCACTGTCAGATATTCCGCCCGGAAGTTCCCCGATGCGGCGTGGCGCGCGGCATCCGATGGGGAAGGTTTGGCGTTATCCGCTTGCGCGCAACCCCCGGCCGGAATTCTCGTCGGGTTCCCCGGTGAACCCTCCCTCCACGCTCTCCGCACCCCATTCCGTCCTGCTCGCCGTCGCCCCGCGCGAGCTCGATGAATTCCTCCCGCCTCCGCTGGTGAACGGGATTCGGGCGCTCTTTGCGGACGTGCGGTCCTGCAATCCCGCCACCCTCGACCCGGCGGACTGGCCGGCCCTGCTGGAACGGGAACGACCCGGGATTCTGGTCACATGCTGGCAGACGCCGCCACTGCCCGCGCGGCTGCCGGACAGCCTGCGCTACGTGTGCCACCTGGGCGGTTCGACCCGCCGGCTGGTGCAGCGGCAGCACCTGGAGCAGGGGCTGCTGGTGACGAACTGGGGGCCGTCGGTCGCGCGCGGGGTGGCGGAAGGCGCGCTCACGCTGATTCTCGCGGCGCTGCACCGGGCGGGTCACTGGGCGATCCGGCTGCACGTGGAACGCGGGTGGCGGACCGACGCGGACCGCGTCGAGTCGCTCCATGAGCGCACGGTTGGGATTCACGGCTTCGGCTTCGTGGCCCGCGAGCTGGTGCGGCTGATCCAGCCCTTTGGCAACCCGGTGGCGGTGTACGCTCCGGGAACGCCCGACGCGCTGATCAGGGAACACCGCGTCGCCGCGGCGCCGTCGCTGGAGGCGCTTTTCGCCGGCAACGACGTGGTGGTGGAACTGGCTCCACTCATCCCGGCGACGCACGGGATCGTGACCGAGAAGCTGCTGCGGTCGATGCCTCCCGGCGCGCTCTTCGTGAACGTCGCGCGTGGCCCGATCGTCGAGGAGGCCGGACTCCTGCGGGTCGCGGCCGAGGGCCGGCTGCTGGTCGCGCTCGATGTCTATCAGACGGAGCCGCTGCCAGCCGACTCGCCGCTGCGCGGACTTCCGAACGTCACGCTTTTCCCGCACGTCGCCGGCCCGACGAACGACCGCCGGCGCGATGCGGGTGCGTTCGCGCTCGAGAACCTGCGGGCCTACAGCCGGGGACTGCAGCCCGCCGCGGTGGTCACGCCGGCCATCTACGACCAGGCGACCTGAACCCGGCGCGGAGGACAACGATCGGGCGGACCCACGGGGCGAGTTCCTCGCTGGGGCGGAGCGGAGCCCGTGAACCGGCGTTCGGCCGCGAGAGTCTGGCCGGCGCCGACCTGCCTCCGGTCACACGCCGGCGGGCGACGCGCGGCGGCACCGTCGGCGGAGCAGTCCGCACGAAGTGCCCCGGTACGACTGGTCGCAATACGCGAGGTTCGGGCGGGGCGCGGATCGCTCAGCCGGCGGTGCGGCCGAGATCGTCCGGTCGGAGGCCGCGGGCGACGGCATCACGGGTCGCCTTGGCCGTCAGCCCGGCCGATTTCTCCGCCGGCAGCGCGCTCAACTCGGGATCGAACGGCTCGGCCGTGACCGCGCCGTCGTAGTTTGCGTCCGCCAGCGCCTCCATGAAACCGTCGATGTCGATCACGCCGGTCGTGCACGGCAGCTTGCGCCGGTTGTCGACGAGTTCGTCGCGCGGAACTCCGGCGGGAGCGTCGTCGATGTGGACGTGCACGAGCAGGTCGCGGGTCAGCACCTTGAGATCGTCGCGGGTGCCGCCGGCCGCATGCCAGTGCCAGGCGTCGAGCAGCAGTCCGCAGTTCGGGCCGATCGCCTTCGCGAGTGCGAGCGTCTCGGCGACCGAGCGGATGAACGGATGCTTGAAGCGCTTCTGGCTCGTCAGCGGACCGATGAATTCCAGCCCGAGCCGGACGCCGTGATCGGCCAGCAGCCGGGCGATGGGCTGGAAACGCGCGACATGGAAGGCGAAATTCTCCTCGTAGGCGCGGTCATTGCTGCCGGGCATGATCCAGATGCCGGCCCGTCGCGCCCCGGCGGCGGCGGCACTTTCCAGTTGCGGCGGCAGCTTCGCGATTTCGGCGCGCCAGGCTTCCTCGCCGAGCTGGTAAG
Organism: uncultured Verrucomicrobiae bacterium; assembly: GCA_963705935.1. GTDB lineage: Bacteria > Verrucomicrobiota > Verrucomicrobiia > Opitutales > Opitutaceae > Opitutus. Next base: position 5,063,733 of record OY970130.1, read on the forward strand.
GCATGAACGGCAGGTTCCAGGAGCCGATGCGCAGGCCATGCTGCAGGTAGAGGGCGCGCACCGCCGCGGCACCGTGGCGCGTGACCTCCGCGTGCAGCGGCGCGAGCTGCGCGTCGAACCCGCCGAACCCGTGCCGCTCGGCCAGTGCGAGCGCCTCGGTGAACGAAAGGTCGTGGATGCCGATGTGACCGGGATTGAGTGAGGCGAACATGGGGCGGGAAAATCAAGGCGCCGGCTGGTAGCGCACGTACGCCAGCTTGGTGCTGTCGGGGGACCACGACGGGACGTTGATCGTGCCCTGGCCGCCGAAGATTTCGGCAATCCCCGGCCGCGGATCGCGGAAGAACGACGGAGCGAAGGAGAGCGACGCCACGGGAGGAGGGGAACGGAGCAGAGGCCCCTGACAATGTCAGGCGACCTGCGACGACTGACGGAGCCGCCGGGGGAAGGGTTCGCCTAGGTGGAAAATTGTGGCTGGAGTTCGCCCGCGGCGATCATCGAGAGCATTGCGTCCGGGCCGGGCGCCAGCGGCAGATCCACCCGCGCACGCCGGCGGGATGATTCGTGCGTGGCGAAGATGATCTCGGTCGCCCGCAGCGCCCGTTCGCTCGAGAGCTGCGGCACCGCGCCGGAATCGAGGCAGGACAGAAGATCGGCGATCCCGCGGTGGATCGCGTGGTCGTCATGGATGCTCTCGCCGGTGTCGACGATCTCCCAATCCGACTGCCCGGCCCGACGGATCCGGAGCCAGGGCGCATCGTACATGATTTCGATCACGCCGGCGTCGCCGATGATCCGGAGCAGGCACCCGAGCTCCGCGTGATCGCGGCCGAACCGGTAGAGCGCACGCACGCCGTTCTTGAACCTGAACTCGGTGATGCCGTGGCCCGGCGTGATCGCGCCGAAGATTCTCGTGCTGTCCCGCAGGTCGATCTGGCCGAGCACCCAGTCCGCGGGGGTGTCGTCGTTGTAGAAGAACATCAGGTCGAGCACGTGGGTGCCCGAGTCGGCCAGGGAGTGCCAGGCCCCCTCGAGCCGCCGGAGCGAGCCGATCTCGCCGCCCGCGAGCAGGGCCTTTGCGGCGGCGAAGGGGAGATTGAACCGGCGCTGGTGATTGATCGCCAGCAGGACGCCTTCCTGGCGGCAGGTTTCATGCATGCGCAGCGCGGCATCCCAATGGAGGTCCATGGGCTTTTCGCAAAGGATCGCCCGCGGATGGAAGGGCGCCAGGCCGCACACGACCTCGGCATGCAGCTGCGGCCAGAGGCAGACGCTCACGACGTCGGGTCGCGTCGCCTGCATCATCTCGCGGTAATCGGCAAACACCGCCGCGGTGGGTTGGTGCTCGCGCACGAAAGCGGCGCCGCGTTCGGGGTCGACCTCCGCGATCGCGACCAGCGTGCAGCGGCCCGAAGCGACGTACCCGGCGATGTGACGGTGGGCCATGCCAAACCCCATCGGTGTGGTCTGCCGCCAGCCAGTCCCGACGATCGCGACGCGCAGAGGATTCGGCAGGGTGCTCATCGCCCGCCAGTCTCGCCAGCCACCCGTCGCGAGGCGAACCGTTTTTGTGGGCGGCAACAATCTGATCCGGGCGGAGTTTCGCGGCGCTCGTCGCCGAACGTCCGGCGAAATTTCCGGCGCGGTCGCGCTCATCGGAAATTCGCGGAAGTCGGGAAGCGGAGTCAGGCGGACGGGAACTTCTCGCGTGGGCGTGGGACCATCCGCCGGAAATGGCCGTCAACGAACTTCCCATCCTGTACGTGAAAAGCGGCTGCCCGTGGTGCGAGCAGGCAATCGTCTATCTGCGTGAGCACGGCATCAGCTACCGCGAGCAAAACGTGACGTCCGATTCGGACGCGATGCGTGAGATGCAGCGCAAGTCCGGGCAGACCAAGACGCCAACGCTGGACTGGCATGGTGAGATCCTCGCGGATTTCGGAGTCGATGAACTGGTGACGTTCCTGCGCGAGCAGGACGTCAAGCTCGAGGACAGCTGAAGCGTCGATGTTCGCAATACGAACATCGGTGCCCGGCCTGCATGCCCGCCCCGGCCAGAGGCACTGCGGCACGTCATGCGCGAGGCACCCGCAGTCGAGAGGTCCCCGTTTTCGGAGCGTGCGCCGCGCCGGTCACTTCCGCAGCATCTTCGCGATGATGAAGATCACGATCGCGCCGAACAGGCCGCCGCCGAAGAGAAGGTACAGGAGGGAATAACCGATCGCCGCCGCCGGCATTCCGGTCATCAGGAGGGCACTCATGGGACAAGGGGACTTCGGGATTGGGGACGTGTGCCGGAATCAAAATGGTAGCGCGAGGCCGCCATCGGTTCCCACTCCCGCGCGGCGCGAAATTCCCCGGGCGGCCGGGCGATGAGCTTGTCGCCGGACGGGGGATCCCCAATGTTGGGCCCAATGAAGGGACTCGTTCGCGCGCCTCTGCTCGCGCTGCTCGCATCATTCGTCGCCGCAAATGCGAGCCAGCCTCCGCCCGATCCGGCGTACGTGGCCCGGATCGAGGCGGACCGCGCCACGCGCCGCGAGCGGCTGACGATGGCCGACGGATGGCTGACGCTCGTGGGCCTCGATTTCCTTCAGCCCGGCGCCAACACGATCGGCCGGGATCCGTCGAACGCGATCGTGCTGCCGAAGGGTCCGCCCCAGCTCGGCACCATCACGCTGGAGTCCGGCGGACGCACCACCATCACGCTCAATCCCGCCGCTGATGCGCGGATCGACGGCCGGCTCGTCCTCGGCGGGTCGCTCGATGCGTACGGCGACGCCCCGCCGCGCGTCACCTGCGGGACGCTCAGCCTGTTCGTGATCGACCGCGGCGGCCGCAAGGCGGTGCGGATCAAAGACGGCGAGGCCGAAGCGCGCACGCATTTCCTCGGCCTCGACTATTTTCCGATCGATCCGTCGTGGCGCGTGAATGCCGAATGGGTGCCGTTCGACCGGCCGCGGGAGGTGAAATTTCAGAACATCCTGGGGCAGGAGTCCCCCGCACTTGTCCCGGGCAAGGCGGTGTTCACGCGGGACGGCAAAAGGTTCGAGCTGCTGCCGCTGGTGGAGAGTCCGGATGAGCCGCTGCTCTTCGTCGTGTCGGACCTCACGAGCGGGAAGGAAACGTACGCGGCCTGCCGTTTCGTGAACGCGGAACCGCCGGAGGACGGCCACATCATCCTCGATTTCAACGAGGCGGTGAACCCGCCCTGTGCATTCACCCGCTTCGCGACCTGCCCGTTGCCGCCGAAGGAGAACCGGCTGCTGATCGCCATCCGGGCTGGCGAGAAGAAGTACCGCGGGGCGCACGACTAGCGCCCGCCCGGCGCGCCGCGCTCACCAGAGCAGGTCGCCGGGGCCGCGAAACGTGTCGTGACAGCCGCGGTACAGGTAGCCGCCCTTGCTGTGCAGCTCGGAATACCCGATCGCCACCATGAGATGGCTCGCCGGATCCTCGACGGTCACCATCAAGGCGCCGCCATACTCGGAGTACCCGTGGCTGCCGGCGCCGACCATCAATTCCATGCTGCCGTGGATTTGCGGGCCGCGCGAGATCTTGAAGCTTTGCACCGGCGCGCCACTGCCGGCGGTCGCCAGTGAGAACGCCGGGCCGGCATCCGGCGGATTGATCGCGCGCTCGACGGCGGCATCGAGCTGGGCCAATTCGGTTTCGTTCAGCAAACCGAGCCCGGCATTGCGACGTTCGTCGGCGGAGAGTCGCTGCGAAAACCGGGCGGCGCGCGGCACCTTCGAGACATAGTGCGATCTTTCGATGTCCCTCCGGATCAGCGCATCCAAGACCGCGAGCTGATCCGACGAGAGCCGGACCAGGCCGAGCGAAGTCAGCTCCGGCTGGGTAAGCGTCCGCGAAAAACGCACGTCATCGGCGCGGACTACCGTGCCCAGACCGAGCAACAGGGTCGCGAAGACGATTGGGATGAGGCGGGTTTTCAAGGTCATGCCGCAAAGCGGAACGGAGGGGAGACGACGGGGCGGGCTCGCGGGTTCCGGGATTTTCCGTCGCACGCGGCGGCTGCCGTTCAGGCGTAGCGATCTTCCTTCCACGGGTCGGCCGTGTTCGAATACCCGCGCAGCTCCCAAAATCCGCGTTTGTCCTCCGCGAGAAAGGTGATGGCGTTCACGAACTTCGCGCCTTTCCAGGCGTAGAGCTTGGGAATGATCACACGGGCGGGACCGCCGTGCTCGCGCGCCAGCGGCGCGCCGTCGAAGCGCGTCGCGACCAGAACGTCGTCGTCCAGGCACTGCGCCAGCGAAACGTTCGTGGAGTAGCCGTCGAAGCCGGTGAAATAGACGAATTGCGCCTCGGGCTGCGGTTGCACCAGCTCGTACAACGTCGTGAACGCCACTCCGCCCCAGCGGCACTCGTACCGGCTCCAGGTCGTCACGCAGTGAAAATCGCTCACGTCCTCGACCTGCGGCAGGGCGCTGAAATCCGCCCACGACAACGTCGCCGGTTTCTCCACCAGACCATTCAGCGCCAGCTTCCACTCGGTCGTCGGGATGTCGGGCTGGACGCCGAGATCGAGCACCGGGAAACCGGTGGTCAGCTTCTGACCCGGCGGCAGCCGGTCGGTCGAGGCGACGGCGCGCGGGACGACCCCGTGCGCCTTCTGCTTCTCGGCCCATTTTTGCTTCGCCTCGATGTACCGCGCTTTCGACATCATCGGAACGTGGAGGCGGCAATCGCGCGGCGCAAGAGCCGGGAGAACGGCACTCGGTGCGCAGAACGAACGCCGGCCTGCCTCGACCCGACGCGAGCGCCCCCGGCGGTCCAACCCACCGCCAGGGGCGCCTTTCACGCATTGAGTTGCCGGACTGCCCCGCGTCCCCGTCGGGACGCGTGCGTCTCATTCATCGCATCACGCGTGCCGGGAATAACCGGCGTGCGGGGAGCGTTGCCCAGACGGTGATTACGGGAAAAGCCGCCGAAAACGCCGGACCCGGGGTCGCGCATCCTGCATGAATTCGTGCCGCCTGACATGTATCCTGCAAAGCCGCGGCGCCGGCGGACACAGACTCGAAACGCAACGTGCCTGCGGATCCCGGCGCCGGCGCCCGGCCAGCCAGCATCTTGGCTTTCCCTTGGCCCGGGGGCTTTGACAGTGTCACGGCGTGCGAATGAACCCAGTGCTCGAAATCCGGGGATTACGCGTGGAACGCGGCCGCACGGTGATTCTCCGCTCCATCGACTGGCGGATCGATCGCGGCAAGCACTGGGTGATTCTCGGCGCGAACGGCTCCGGCAAGACGTCCCTGCTGAAATCGCTCACGGGATTCCTCAGTCCGACCGCCGGTGAGTTCTCCGTGCTCGGCCGGCGGTATGGCGCGAGCGACTGGCGCGAACTCCGGCTCCAGATCGGCGTGGTCATGAGCGCGTTTGCCGCGTCGATTCCGCCAGCCGAACCCGCGCTTGAAACCGTGATCAGCGGGAAATACGCGCAGCTCGACCTTTGGGCGACGGTCACGCCCGCGGACCGGACGGCCGCCCGGCGGCTGCTCCGGCAGGTCGGCGCCGCCGGCATCGCGGATCGCGAGTGGCTCCACCTTTCGCAAGGCGAGCGCCAGCGCGTCCTGATCGCCCGGGCGCTGATGGCGCGACCGCGGCTGCTCATACTCGACGAGCCCTGCGCCGGGCTCGATCCGGTCGCGCGGGAGAAGTTTCTTCGCTTCCTCGCGCGGCTCGGCCGCCGGCGGGACGCGAATGCGCCGGCCCTCGTGCTGGTGACGCATCACGTCGAGGAAATCGTCCCCGTGTTCACCCACGCGCTCCTGCTGCGCCGGGGCAGGGTGGTGGCCGCCGGGCCGTGCCGGGGCACGCTGACGTCCGCGAGCGTTTCCCGCACGTTCGGCGCGCCGATGCAGCTCTGGCGAGCGCGCGGACGGTATCGGCTGGTGTCCGTGCGCGCCGGCTGACCGGTTCCTGGCGCGCCGCGTCCGAGGCCCGTCAGGCGCCGACGTGCGCCGGAATTCTGCGGCGGCTGTTCCGCTATTTTGCCGCGAAGATCTCGTCGAAGAAATTCTTCATCGCCGCCCACGAGCGGTGGTCGGCGGCGGCGTTGTAGCCGACGCCCTTCAGCCCGGCGGCCGCGAACTTGTCCGCGTCCGGGTTGGTGAACGAGTGCAGGGCGTGTCCGAAGCTGATGAATTCGTAATCGATCTTCGAGTCCTCCAGGCTCCGGAGGAACGCATCCAGCGCCTCCTTCTTCGTGAACGGATCCGCCGCCCCGTGGCAGATCAGGAACTTCGCCCGGTTTCTTTCCGCGGCTTCGGGCGAAGCGGGAATGAGCGAGCCGTGGAAGCTGACGATACCCACCAGCGGCGCGCCGCTGTACGCCAGCGCCTGGACGGTGGCCCCGCCGAAGCAGTAGCCGATCGCGGCGACGCGCGAGCTGTCGACCCGGCCGGTCGCGAGGAGCTGGTCCAGGCCGGCCCGGGCCCGCTCGGCCATCAGCGGCTTGCCGTAAAAGGGCGCCGCGAGTTCGCCGGCCTTCTTCGGATCGGTCGTCACCACCCCGGCGCCGTACATGTCGGCGACGAAAGCGACGTATCCAAGTTGCGCGATCTGTTCCGCGCGGCTCTTCACGTAATCGTTCACCCCCCACCATTCCGGCACGATCAGCACGCCGGGCACCTTGACGTGCGCGGTCTTCGCGTCGTCGTACGCGAGATAGCCTTCGAGCTTCACGCCGTCGTGATCGTAGTCGACGGCCTGGGTGACGATCCTGGCCTGGAGAGGGAGAGCCGTGGCGGCGAGCAGGGTGAGCGCAGGGTGGAGTTTCATGGCGCGGCTAGCGTAAACGCCACGGTGACAGGGTCAAATTGGGTGAGGGGCCGGACGCCGTTGGCGCCGCCCGCCGCCGCGCGTTTCGCCGCCGGGCCACAGGCGGGCCGCTGCACCGTCGCCCCCGCTTTTCGCGCCGGGCTGCGGGCCGCCTACGCGGTGAATCCGCCGGCGATATAGTTCTTCAGGTGCTCCGCTTCGGCGCGGTGCGTGTCCGCCATCCAACGCGAAATGTCCCCGATCGAAATCAGCCCCAGCAGCCGGCCACCTTTCACCACCGGAAGATGGCGGCAGTGTTTTTCGGCAAACAGAATCATCGTCTGCTCGACGGTCGTTTCGGGCGAAATCGTGATGAGATTCGACGTCATCGCGTCGCCGACCCGCGTCGACTTCGGGTCGATCCCATCGCCGACGACGCGCTGCAGCACGTCGCGTTCGGTGAAGATCCCGACCGGCTGGCCATGGTCGATGATCACGATCGACCCGATGCGGTGACGGTTCATTTCATGCACCGCATCGGTGATCGTGACGCGGGGGGAAACGGCGTGAACGGCGGAGCCTTTGCGCTCCAGCAGCGCGGAAATCGGGGTGTTCATGGGGAGACGATCCGGGGACGCGCGAACGTGCGGTGCGGGGTGGGCGTCCGCAAACGGAAAGCTCAGAAAGTCACGCGGAATTTTCCTCCGGCATAGCGGGCGCGGGCGGAGCGGCGCCGCAGCGTTTTTCGCTCGCGTCCGACGCCAGCCGAACGGCCGCGGATCCGCCGTCCATTACAACCTTCGCCGGCGCTTCGAGCGCGATGCTCCTTGCGGTCCCGCGCCTGCGGGATTTGTTGGCCCCCATGAGCTTCGGAAAAATGCTTCTCATCGTTCTCGGGGTCATGGTCGCATTCGTGCTCGTCGTGGGTCTGGCCATCAGCGGGATTTTCAACCGGCTCGTCACGCTCCAGCAGAACACGGACGCGGCCTGGGCCCAGGTGCAGAACGTGTATCAGCGGCGCGCCGACCTCGTGCCGAACCTGGTGAACACGGTCAAGGGCGCCGCGAACTTCGAGCGCTCGACGCTGACGGACATCACCAATGCACGCGCCTCGGTCGGCCGGGTGCAGCTGCCGGCCGGATCCGCTCCCACCGATCCGCAGAAGTTCGCCGAATTCGAGCGGGCGCAGGGCCAGCTCGGCGCCGCGCTTTCGCGGCTGCTGGTGGTCTCCGAACGTTATCCCGAGTTGCGGGCGACGAGCGCGTTCCGCGATCTGCAGGCGCAGCTCGAGGGCACGGAAAACCGGATTGCGGTGGAACGCGGCCGGTTCAACGAGGCGGTGCGGGCGTACGACACGGCGATCAAGCGCTTCCCGGCCGTGCTGTTCGCCGCGATGTTCGGGTATACCCCGCGACCCTACTTCACCGCCGCGGCCGGAGCGGAGACCGTGCCGAACGTGAACTTCGACTTCGAGACGAAGGTCGCGCCGAAAACGGCGCCCCAGCAGCCGTGACGTTTTCACTTTCCCTCGGCAAAGGACTGCGGCTTCTGCTCCTGACCGGCGCACTGGCGCTGGGAGTCGCGACCCGGGCGGCCGAGGTGATCCCGCCGGCGCCGCAGAATCATTTCAACGACTATGCCGGCGTGGTGACGCCGTCCGTCGCGCGGCAGCTGGATGCCGAGCTGACGCAGTTCGAGCGGGACACCTCCAACCAGCTGGTCGTGGCGATCTACCCGCGGATGCAGAGCGATTCCTCGCTCGAGGACTACACCGTCCGGGTGTTCGAGGCATGGAAGGTTGGCCAGCACGGACGCGACAACGGCGCGGTCCTGTTCATCTTCACCCAGCAGCACCGGATGCGCATCGCCACCGGCTATGGGCTCGAGGGGGCGCTGCCCGATGCCGTGTGCAAGCGCATCATCGACGACGTGATTGCGCCGCGGCTGCGCGCCGGCGATTACGACGGGGGCGTGTCCGCCGGTGTCCAGGCGATGATGGCCGCCGCGAAGGGCGAGTACCGCGGCACGGGACGGACGGCGCGTGAGACGCAGGCGCCGGCGGGAGGGCTCGTCGGAGCGGGCGTGTTCGCGTTCATCGTCGTGCTGCTGGTCCTGCGCGGGATTTTCGGGGCGGGCCGGCACGTGCTTTATCAAAACGGCGGCCGGCGCGGTCTCTGGATCAATCCCGGGCTGGGCGGCTGGGGCTCGGGCGGAAACTGGGGCGGAGGCGGCGGGTGGAGCGGAGGGGGCGGCGGCGGTTCCTTCTCCGGTGGCGGCGGCAGCACCGGCGGCGGCGGCGCAAGCGGCAGCTGGTGATCCCATGAGCCTGTTCACCAAGCATCCTCCCATTGACCACGACCGGATCGTGGCGGCGATCGGCGAGGCCGAGCGCCGCAGCTCCGGCGAGATCCGCGTGCTGATCGCGCGCCGGAAGACGAAGAATCCGCTCGCCACGGCCCGGCGCCACTTCGAGCGGCTCGGGATGACGGCGACGCAGGCGCGGAACGGCGTGCTGATCTTTCTCGCACCGGCGTCGCGCAACTTCGCCATCATCGGCGACGTGGCCGTGCACGAAAAGTGCGGCGACGCGTTCTGGCGCCTGCTCGCCGCCGCGATGGAACTCCACTTCAAGCGCGGCGAGTTCACCGAAGGGTTGGTGCACGGCATCGAGCGCGCGGGCGCCCTGCTGGCCGAACACTTCCCGCGGGCGCCGGACGATCGCAACGAACTGCCCGACTCGGTCGAGGAAGTGTAGCAACCGGCGGCCGGCCGCCAGCTCGCTGGCGCGGTTCGGGGCGAACGACACCCAATCGCGCGAGGGAGCTCGCGGCCTACTCGATCAGGTGGCCCGGGCGTAGGCTGCCTGCTCGCAGGCGCGGTTTGGTCAGGGGATTCGGGCACGGGCGCGAGCAAGCTTGCGGCCCACGTGCCGGCCATTCGATCTTCGTCGTCCGGAAGCTACCGCGGGAACAGCTTGTCGAGCGCACCGAGCGTCTTGAGCGGCGGCTTCCTGCCTTCGGCGGGAATCGTCATCGGCCGGAATGCCGGCTCGGACGAAGGCGGCGGTGCGGACGCGGCGCCGCCCGGTTTCGCCGGTGCCCCCAGCTCGGCGAGCAGCCGGTCGAGCTTGGTCGCGGAGACCGGCTCGGCCGTGCCGAGCTCTTGCGCGAAAAGGCTGACGCGGAACTCCTCGACCAGCCAGCGGAACCGTTCGCGGGCGTGCAGATGGAGCAGCGGCGGAGTGCTCGCGGCATCTCCGGCGGGGTGGGGCGGAGTTTCGATCGCGGATTTCCGGCTTTCCGTTTCGGACCGGCGCGAAGGTGCGGCGGCGGCCGGCCCCCGGGCGCCATGGCCGGCCGCGGGCCAAGCGGAGGTCGTCGCGGTGCGTGAGGCCCGCGCCCGTGACGGGGGTGCGGCGAGCAGCCGGGCCACCGCTGCGTCGTAGCGCGCGATCAGCGCCGCGCGTTCCGCGTCCTTCGCCGGCTGCTTCTTCCAGCGATCGGCGCGCAGCGCCATGGCGCGGAGATAACGCGGCAGATGCTCGAGCTGCGGATACGGGGTGGTCCGGAGAAAGTCCGGCGGCAGCAGCCGCGCGAGCTCGGCGGCGAGCCCGGGATAAGGCTGCGGGTGGACGAGCAGAGCCTGCCGGCCGGCGAGGATCGCCTGCAGTCGGTCGACGAACCGCGGCACCAGCCCGGCGAGATCGGCCTTCGCCCGCGTCAGCGCGGCGGCAAAATCGGCCGCCCGGCACAGCGGCGCCCCGGCCGCGGAGTCTGCCGACTCTCGACCCGCCCGTTCCGCGGCGGCCGGCGGCCGGTCGGAAAGCGAGACATGACCGCCGGGCGGGAAAACCCGCGCCGGGTCGCAGAGCCAGGCGTGCAGGCACGCGGCGGCATCGGCCGCGAGTTCGTCCAGCGGGCGCAGCGTGGCGCTGAGCGGACCGACGGTGCGCAGCGCGCGGAGGTCGCGCTCGAGCCAGCCGAGATCCCGGCCCAGCCCGAGCTCGAGCAACCGGCCGATGCCGGCCGCCGTTTCGGCCCGCGCCTGGGCCGGATCGTGCCGCAGCCGCAGCGCCACGCCCGCGGCTTCGACGACCAGCGCCGGGAAGGCGTACACCGGCACCCCTTCCTGCTCGGTCACGAGCACGCGCGACGGCACGTCGCCGAAGGTCCACGCCCCGTCGGGGGGCCGCTCGAACTTTCGCCGGGCCCGCTGCCACTCGGGCGGCTCGCGCCCGGCGGCGGCGGTGCCGCGCTCGTGCGTTTCCGCCTGCAGCGCGGTCCGCACCTCGTCGAGGTCGCGGCTGGACACGAGCTCGCGTCCCGTGTCGTCGAGCACGCGCACCCGGACGCGGAGATGATCCGGCGGCGGATTCACCGCCCACACCGCCGGGTCGATGGCGACGCGATGCCGCTCCGCGATCAGGAATGCCAGCGCCTCGACCAGGGTCTCGCGCCGGCCGGTCAGCCGGTCCCGCTGCGCGACCTCGTCGGTCAGCCGGCGGGCTGTGTCGGCGAGCGGCACGAACAGCCGCCGCAGCTCCTTCGGCAATGCGCGCAGGTGGTGTTCGACCTTGGCGCCGAGGTGTCCGGGCACCGCCCAGTCCAACTCCGCCGGCGTCAGCTTCTCCGCCTCGCGCACGTTGACATCGAGCGTGACGCCGTCGTCCGACTCTCCCGGCTTGTAGGCGTAGTTGAGGGGCAGCGCCCGGTTTTCGAGCGGCAGGGCGGGAGGGAACGCGCCGGAGTCGTGCTCCGGCACATCCTGATCGCGCAGGTCCTCCGGCTTCATCAGCAGAAAATCCGGATCCGCGCTCCGCCGCTCCCGGACGAACGCGATCAGTTCGGGCACGGAGGAAATGGGTTCGACCGCGGACGGAGCCGTCCGGCGGGCCCGAACGTCCCCGACTGCCCCGGTCGCGGCGGGGCCGGATTCGAGCGGAGACGCGGCGCGCGATTCGGAGCCGCGCAGCAGGCGGACGGCATAGAAATGATACGCGGCCTCGTCGAGATTCAGGCAGCCGGCATCGCGCGTCCGGGTGAGGACCGCGGCGGTTTGCTCGCGCACCCGGCGGTTGTGGTCGAGGAAGTCGAGCGGGAACGCGACCGTGTCGTTCACCAGCGCCTCGCGGATGAAGATCTCCGTGGCGTGGAGCGGATTGATCCGCCCGTAGTTCACCGCCTTCGTCTCCACCTCCAATCCGTAGAGGCGCGTGCGCTGCTTCACCATCACCCGGCCGGCGTCCACGTTCCAGAACGGCTCGCTGTGGGCCACCCGCACGAGGTGCGCGGCGAGGTCGAGCGTCCACGCCGGATCTTGGCGCGCGCAGGTCCGGGCATAGAGCCGCGAGGTCTCCATGATTTCCGCCGCCATGATCCACGGCGCGGAGCGGGACGGTTTCCGGCGCGGGGTGTCGGCGGGAGCTGCGGTCCGCCGTCGCGTCTCCTCGCGCCGGAACAGCACGGAGCCCGGAAAGAGTGCGACCCGGCGGTCGTGCGTTGCCTTGTAGTTCTGGTTCTCCTCGTCGAAGCGCGCGATGTTGCCGAGCAGACCCGCCAGGATGCTGCGGTGGATTGCGCGGTACGCGGGCGTCCCGTACGCCGTCGCGCTGTCGTCGACGGTTTTCAAGCCGTGGTACGCCGAGGTGAGCCGGAAGCCTTCCCGTTCCCGCAACACGTCGAGCAGCTGGTCGTGGATGTCGCGCCATTCGCGCATCCGGGTGTAGCTGAGGAAGTGATCGCGGCAGAAGCGGCGCAGCTTCGCCTGGCTGAGGTGTTCGAACTCGTCGTGGTACGCGTCCCAGATGTTGAGCAGCGTGAGGAAATCCGAGTCCGGATGGGCGAAGCGCCGGTGGGCGGCGTCGGCCTGCTGCTGTTTGTCCAGCGGGCGTTCGCGCGGATCCTGGATGCTGAGCCCGGCGGCGATCACGGCGACCTCGCGCAGCGCCTTCTCGGTGCGCGCCTGCAGGATCATCCGGCCGACGGTCGGGTCGACGGGCAGCCGCGCGAGTTCGCGGCCGATCGGCGTGAGCTGGCGTGAGAAGACTGGCGGCTCGGCGGGGGCCGCCTCGCGGTCGGGGCGCGCGGTGTCGTCCGGCGCGGCGGACCCGGTGGGAGTCGTCGGCTCCGCGGGCGAGCCCGGCGCACGCGGCGCAACGGCTTCGCGCGGCGAAGAGGCGGACGCCGCCGTACGACTGCCGCCGTCTTCGGCCGGTTCGCGCATCGCGAGCGCACCGAGTTCCTCCAGCAGCGCATGCCCGGCGCGGATCGACTTCGTCGCCGGCATGTTGATGAAGGGAAACCGTTCGATGTCACCCAGCCCGAACGCCTTCATCCGCAGGATCACGTCGGCGAGGTTCGCCCGCTGGATCTCCGGCTGCGTGAACCGTGGCCGCTCCAGGAAATCCTTTTCCGAGTAGAGCCGGATGCAGACGCCGTCCGCCACCCGGCCGCTGCGTCCCTTGCGCTGGTCGGCGCTCGACTGGGAGATCGGCTCGATCGGCAGGCGCCGGGTCCGCGCCTGCGGGGCGTAGCGGCTGATGCGCGCCAGGCCGGTGTCGACCACGAACCGGATGCCGGGGATCGTCAGGGACGTTTCCGCGACGTTGGTCGCGAGCACGATCTTGCGGCGCTGCGTCGGAGCGAAGACCCGCTGCTGTTCGGCGTTGGAGAGCCGGCCGAACAGCGGGATCACCTCGCAGTCGCGCAGCCCGCGGCCCTCGAGGAGTTCGCGCAGTTCGCGGATGTCGCGTTCGCTGGGCAGAAAGACCAGCACGTCGCCGGCGGAGCTTTCATGGACGACGCGCTGCACGGCCTCGGCGCTGCCGTCGATGTAATGCAGTGCCTCCGCCTTGGCCTCGCGCGCGTCGCCTTCCGAGGCGTCGCTGCCCAGTTCATCGAGCGGCGCGTAGATCACCTCGACCGGAAACGTCCGGCCCTCGACCTCGATCACCGGGGCATCGTCGAAGGCCCGGCTGAACGCCGCGGTGTCGATCGTGGCGGAGGTGACGATGATCTTCAGCTCGGGGCGCTTGTACCGCAGCGTACGCAGGTGCCCCAGCAGGAAGTCGATGTTGAGCGAGCGCTCGTGCGCCTCGTCGATGATGATCGTGTCGTACTCGCGCAGCAGCGGGTCTCCCTGGACCTCGGCGAGCAGCATGCCATCGGTGAGGAACTTCACCACGGTTTCCCGAGTCGTCTCGTCGTTGAACCGAATCTTGCAGCCGACGTGCCGGCCCCAGGCGACCCCGAGTTCCTCGGCCACGCGGCGCGAGACGGAGAGCGCGGCGACCCGGCGGGGTTGGGTGCAGGCGATCCGCCCGCGCATGCCCCGGCCGGCGGCGAGGCACAGTTTCGGGATCTGCGTCGATTTCCCGGACCCGGTTTCCCCGGCCAGGATGACGACGGCGTTCTCCTGGATGGCGGTGGTGATGTCGCCGGCCCGGGCGGTGATCGGGAGCTCGGGCGGGAACTCGAGACGAAACGGAAAGGCGCTGGTGGATCGGGCGGGCACGAAAATTAGGTTGTCATTCGAGGAAAGGAACAGGATCCAGAACGACTCGCTGTGCCATATCCAAGTGCAATGTCATCCCGCCGCGCCAGTCTGCTTTACCGCCCGGCGGGCTTCTGCGGTTCGCGGCTGAAATGAAAGCCCCGCCGCTTCTGCCGGAAGAAACGCTCCACCGCGTGCTGCGCGCCGCCAACGTGGATGGCATCAGCGTGCTCGCGGTCGCGGGGTTCCTGGCGTTGGCCGCCGCCTCGATGGGCGACTACTACGGCGCCGGCATCGGACTGCTGGTCGCCGCCGCCGGCGCGATCGAATTGCATGGCGCGGCGCTGCTGCGCGCCGGTGAACCGCGCGGTTTTGCGTGGCTGCTCGGCAGCCAGCCATATCTGCTGGCGGTCCTGCTCGGATACTGTGCGCTGCGGCTGGTGTCCTTCGATCCAGCGCTGATCCAGCAGGCGCTGACGACTGACGTGCGGGAATCCATCGCCGCCGCCGGCTACAACGAACACCAGTTCATGCACACGGTTTACACCGCCACGTACGTGACCCTTGCCGTGGGCTCGGTGGTGTTTCAAGGCGGGATGGCCCTGTACTATTGGCGCCGCCGCGACGCGGTGCGAGCGGCACTCTGCGCGGACGAAGACCCGGCGGAGTGAGTCCCGCGGGGGCGGCAGGCGCGGGTTGGGCGTGTGTGATGGAGGGACCGGCTCCGTCCGGTCCGCGAAGGGCGCCGGATATTCGCGGACGACACGGAGGTCGTCCGATCAATCGGAATACGGCAGAGGTGGGCTGTTAGCTGCTGAGCGCGCGGCCGAGCCGGCGCACGCCTTCGCGGATCTGCTCGAACTCCAGATCGCCGTAGCCGAGCACGAGCGCCCCGGGATGCCGCGGCTTGCCCGCGGTGAAATCGTCGACGAGATCCGCTTCGACGCCGGCGGCCGTGAGGCGGGACTGCGTCAGCCGCCGGGGTGCCCGCCCGCGAAATGTCGCGACGAGATGGAGCCCCGTCGTGTTGCCCGAGATCGCGACGTCGGATCCGAACTCCGCCGCGAGCGTCTGTTCGAGCACCCGCATCTTCCGCTGGTACCGCCGGCGCATCCGGACGACGTGTCGCTCGAGATGGCCGTCGCGCAGGAACCCGGCGAGCGCCGCCTGAGTCGCCGCCGACGCGCTCGCGTGGAGCGAGGCGAAGATTTCCCGGAACCGAGGCAGCACCGGTTCGGGGACCACCACGTATCCGAGCCGCAATGCCGGCGAGAGGCACTTGCTGAACGTGCCGCTGTGGATCACGCGCTGTGGGTCGAGGCGGAAGATCGAGCTCGTCGGCGCGCCGGCGAACCGGAACTCGCCGTCGTAGTCGTCCTCGAAGATGAACAGGTCCTGGCGGCGTGCGTAGTCGAGCAGGGCGAGCCGCCGCTGCACCGGCAGCGTGCCGCCGAGCGGGAACTGGTGCGACGGCGACACGACGACGAGCGCGGCGCGCGGCCGGCGCGGAAGCGCGGTGACGTCGAGCCCCTGAGCATCGACCGGGACCGGCCGGAGCCGGTAGCCGCAGCGGCGCAGGACGGACGGCACGAACCCGATCGTCGGATCCTCGACCAGCGCGCCCGGCGCGTGGTCGCGCAGGGACAACGCGACGAGCAGGAGCCCCTGCGCCGTGCCGTTGGTCACGAGTACCTGCTCCGGTGCGCAGACAAAGCCCTTCACGCGCCGCAGGTAGGCTGCGATCTCCGTCCGCAGCGCAGGATCACCCGCCGGATCGCTGTAGCCCCACTGCGCGTCCGGCCCGAAAAACCCGGCGCGGCGGACGGCGGCGAGCCACCGGGCGCGCGGAAAACGCGCGAGGTCGGGAATGCCGGTGGCGAATGCGATCACGTCTCGGGCCGGCACCGGATGCAGGCCGGCAGCCGGTGACGCGGGAGGACCGGCCGGCCGCCCGGGCCGGGAGGCCAGGATCGCGACGGAAGTGCCGGACCCGGGACGGGCCTCGAGATACCCTTCGGCGATGAGCTGCTCGTAGACGTCCAGCACGAGGTTGCGGGCGATCGCGAGCTGGCCGGCGAGCAGGCGCGACGACGGCAGCCGCGTGCCGGCCGCGAGCTCGCCGGAGAGGATCCGCTCGACGAGCTGGTCGTAGAGCTGGCGGGTGAGGGTGGCGCCGGCCTTGCGCTGCAGGTCGAACCAGAGCACCGGGCGATTCGAAGTGGTTCCCCGAAAAACGCAACGCAGCGGCTCTACCCCGCGCCGGCCGGGGGTGCGACCATCGGTTCGAACTCCCGTCCGCCATGTCCTCCCTGCGCCTCGCCCTCCGCCAGCTCCGAAAATCCCCCGGGTACACCGCGATCACCGTGCTCACCCTCGCCCTCGGCATCGGGCTGAACACCTCGATGTTCAGCCTGCTCAATCTCCTGCTGCTGCGGCCGCTGCCGTGCCCGGACGCGCACCGGCTGGTGCGCCTCTTCGGCACCACCCCCGAGGCGCGCAACTGGGCGCTCACCGCCGCGGCGTATCAGGACCTGCGCGACGCGAGGCCCGACCTCGCGTGCTTCGTCTGGTGGGGCGCCACGCTGACCGAGCCGGGCGAGCCCGCCGAGGTCCTGGTCTCGCTGCGCGCCTCGCCCGAGCTGCTGCCGACGCTGGGCGTCCAGCCGATGCTGGGCCGGTGGTTCACCGACGAGGAAAACGCGCAGGGCGCGGACGTCGTGCTCCTCAGCCACCGGTTCTGGCAGCGCCGGTTTGCCGGCGATCCCGGCGTGGTCGGGCGCGTCGTGCGGATCGACACCCGGCCCTTCCTGGTCGTCGGAATCATGCCGGCGGCCATGCGCGCGCCGCTGATCTTCGGCGAGTTCGACCTGATCCGGCCGATCGCCTTCACGCCCGCGGAATGGGCCAGCCGCGACGAGCGCAACGTGCAGGTGATCGCGCGACTCCGGCCGGCGGAGGGCTTCGCCCGGGCGGAGGCGAGTCTCCGGACGATCGCCGGGCGGTTGGAGCGGGAGCACCCCGAGTTCTACCGGCAGGCCGGCTTCCGGCTGATGCCGCTGCATGCGTCGGGCGTCGACGAGACCGCGCGCCGGACCACGTGGCTGGCGCTCGGGCTGGCGGGGTTCGTCCTGGTGATCGCGTGCGCCAACCTCGCCAACCTGCAACTCGTGCGTTCGGCGGGCCGGCTCCGCGAAACGGCGATCTGCGCCGCGCTGGGGGCGTCGCGATGGCAGCTCCTCCGGCCGCTTCTCGGCGAAAGCCTGCTGCTGGCGGTCACCGGCGGCGGCGCGGGCCTCCTGGTCGCGCTGGCGGCGAACGGCTGGATCGGCCGGCATGTCGTGCTCGACGTAGTGCCGCTCGGGTATTCGATCCCGATCGACGCACGCGTGCTGGCGTTCGCCGGACTCGCGGCCCTCGTCACCACCGTCCTGTCCGGCACGGTGCCCGCGTGGTGGGCGACGCGGGCCCAGCTCGGGCTGGCGCTGCGCGACCAGGCGCGGGGCTCCAGCGGCGGACGCGGCCACAAGCGTTTCCGGCAAACGCTGGTCGCGGCGGAGTTCGCGCTGGCGCTGGTCCTGCTCAGCGGCGCCGGACTGCTGCTGGGCGGGCTGCGGCAGGCGGTGCACCGGGACGTCGGCTGGCAGCCGGTCGGGCTCGCGTGCGGGTACGTGCCGACTTCGACGCCGGCTTACCGGGACCCGGCGCAGACGGTCCGGTTTTACGAGGAGGCGCGCGAGCGGCTGGCGCGGCTCCCGGGCGTCGAGGCGGTGGCGTTCGGGTGGGAGCTGCCGGTGACCCGGTTCCACAGCACCCGCGCGCTGGTCCTCGAGGACCGGCCGGCCGACCGCGGCGGTCAGCAGCCGGAGACGTATGTGAACGGCGTGCTCCCCGGCTATTTCAACGCGCTCCAGATCCGGCTGCTGGAGGGCCGCGATTTCACGCGCCGCGACGGACCGTCGGCTCCGCCGGTCGTGATCGTCAACGAGACCCTGGCGCGGACGTTCTGGCCCCGGCAGAGCGCGCTGCACCGGCGGCTCGCGACGCGCAGCAATGGCCGGACGACGTGGTGCGAGATCGTGGGCGTCGCCGCCGACGTGCGTTTTCCGGGCAGCCTCGGTGAGCCGCCGACGCGGTTCCAGATCTACCTGCCGTTCGCGCAGGAGCCGTGGCAATGGGGCGGGTTCGCGCTGCGGACGAGCGGCGCGCCGGCGAGCCTGCTCGGCGCGATCCAGCGCGTCATCGCCACGATCGACCCGGACCTGCCGGTCTGGCAGCCGCGCACGGTCGAGCAGTGGATCGGGCACAGCACCGCGAACTCGAAGCTGATCGGGCAACTGCTCGCGGCGGTGGCCCTGCTCGGACTGTTCCTGGCGGCGCTCGGAATTTACGGCGTGATCTCGCACACGGTGGCGCAGCGCACGACCGAGATCGGCATCCGGCTGGCGCTGGGCGCGCAGCTCGGCACCATCCACCGGCTCGTGCTCGGCGGCGGTTTGCGGCCGGCGATCGTCGGGGTGGTCGCCGGTCTGGCGGGTTCCGCCGTGGTCGTGCGGCTGCTGGCCACCGTGCTCCCGGCGATGCCTGCCCTGAACCTGGCCTGGCTGGCGGCCGTCGCCGCGGTGCTGGTCGCTGCCGCGGTCCTGGCCTGCTGGCTGCCGGCCCGTCGCGCCACGCGGATCGACCCGCTCGCGGCGCTCCGTGCGGAATAGATGGCCCGCGGCGTCCGGAAGTGTAACTTTTCATGCCCCAGCCGGGTTATCCCGGCAACCCATGAAAGCCACCACCCCGTTGCTCGCGGTCGCATTGCTGGCCGCGTTTCCGTTCTCCGCGCACGCCAAGATCGAGCGCGTCGTCGAAAAGACCTTTGCGGTTGCGCCCGGCGGGCAGCTCACCGCCGAGACCTCCGGCGGCAACATCGTCGTGAAAACCGCCGATGACGCCAAGGTCACCGTCGTCGCCACCGAGAAGATCCGCGCCGGCTCCGACGCGGAGGCGGATGAAATCCTGAAGGACCTGACGCTCACGATCGAGCAGAACGGCAACGACGTCGTGGCCCGGGCGAAGTATGAAAAACACAGCTGGGGCCGCCAGCCCGTCACGGTCGATTTCGTCGTCACGGTGCCGGTGAAATACAACGTCGCGCTGAAAACGTCGGGCGGCAATCTGCAGGTGGCCGACCTGGACGGCCGCGTCCACGCCCGCACCTCCGGCGGCAACATCCGGCTTGGCAAGATCGGCGGGGACATCGATGCCGGCACGTCCGGCGGTGACGTGGCCTTGGAGCAGGGCGCGGCGTCCGTCAAGCTGGGCACCTCCGGCGGCAACATCCGGGTGGAGCGCGCCGTCGGCCCGACCGACGCCGACACCTCGGGCGGCAACATCGAAATCGGTTCGGTCGAGAACACGGTCCGGGCCCATACCAGCGGCGGAAACGTGACCGCGCGGATCGTCGGACCGATGAAGGGTGATTGTATTCTGAGCACGTCGGGCGGAACGGTGCGCACGACGGTCGACAAGTCCGCGGCGTTCGATCTCGACGCCTCGACCAGCGGTGGTGGAGTCGAGGCGGCCGGCCTGACGATCACGATCGAAAAGGGCGCCGTCGGCAAAAGCCGGCTCGCCGGCAAGGTGAACGGCGGAGGACCGCTGCTCAAGCTGCGCACCAGCGGCGGCGACATCATCATCGCCGATCGCTGAGCGGCCCGCACCGCGCGAATTTCGCAGAGCGCCGGATCTGGCGTTCTGCCGCCAGGCGAGCGCCCGCGCGAACCATGCGGGCGCACGACGTGTGGCATCCGGGGAGGGTTGGGCCGCAGGGCCACGCGTCCGTGCTGACACGAGCCAGCGGGACAACGGGCTGGCGTCGGAGCGGAGGCGCGCTTCACTCGCGGGATGAACCGGCAGGAGGCGTACCAGGAACTGGTCGAGCGGCTGAAGCGAACGCACCACCTCGCGAGCATCGGTGAATTGCTCACCTGGGACGAACAGGTGAACTTGCCGCCGGCCAGCGCCGATCAGCGGGCCGAGCAGCTGGCCGTGCTTGCCGATGCGATTCACGCTTCCGCGAGCGATCCGCGGATCGGCGAACTGCTGGCGCTGCTCGAAGCCGGCCCGAGCGATCCGGACGGGCTCGCGGTCCTGCGCGAGGCGCGCCGGGACTACGACCGCGCGACGAAGCTCCCGGCCGAATTCGTGCGGGAAAAGGCGGCACAGGCGAGCCGTGGCTTCCACGCGTGGGCGCGGGCCAGGGCGGCCTCCGACTTCGCCGGTTATGCGCCCGTGCTCGAACGAAATCTCGAGCTGGCGCGGCGCGAGGCGGCCTATCTTGGCTGGGCCGATCGCCCCTACGACTACCTCATCGACCGGCACGATCCTGGAATGACCAGCGCCGCGATCGCGGTGCTGTTCGAAGAGCTCGAGGCGGGGCTGGTGCCTCTGGTCCGCGAAATCAGCGGGGTGGCGGCCGCGGCCGGCCGGCCGAAGCTCGTGCTGACCGGGTTTCCGGTCGAGGCACAGCGGTCGTTCCTGCGCGAGGTGACGGAGCGGATGGGTTTCGATTTCTCCCACGGCCGAATCGACGTGTCGCTGCATCCGTTCTGCCTCGGCACCGGTGCCGACGTCCGCATGACGACGCGGTTCAACGTCGACGAGCCGCTCGATTCGCTGTTCAGCGCGATGCATGAAACCGGTCACGGCCTATACGAGCAGGGGCTGCCGGCGGCGGATCGCGGCACCGCGCTCGGCACGCACGCCGGCATGGGGGTGCACGAGTCGCAGAGCCGGTTGTGGGAAAACCAGGTGGGCCGCAGCCGGGGATTCTGGCGGCATTTCGAGCCGCGGTTCCGCGCGCATTTTCCCGATCAGACCCGCGACCTCACGAGCGAGGAACTCCAGCGCGCCATCAATGCCGTGAAGCCGACGCTGATCCGCGTCGATGCCGACGAGGTCACCTACAATCTGCACATTCTCCTGCGGTTCGAGCTCGAGCGGAAGCTGTTCGCGGGCGAGCTCGCGGTCCGCGATCTGCCGGCGGCCTGGAATGAGGCGGCCCGGCGGCTGCTGGGGCGCGAGCCGGCGACCGACCGCGAGGGCGTGTTGCAGGACGTGCACTGGAGCGATGGCTCGTTCGGCTACTTTCCGAGCTATTGTCTGGGCAACATGCTGGCGGCGCAGCTCTGGTACCGCGCCCTCGCGCTCCACCCCGGGCTGGAGCAGGACTTCAGCCGCGGCGACTTCACCTGGCTGCTCGGCTGGCTTCGGCGCGAGGTGCACGCGCAGGGGCGGAGACATGCGCTGCCCGAGCTGGTCCGGCGCGTGACCGGAGAGGCGCTGTCGCCGCAACCGCTGCTGCGCTATCTGCGCGAACGGTACGGCGGAGATTCTGCGGCGTGAGCAATTTGCGTTGGCGTTTCGCCGTGCCGTGTTTGGCTCCTGCGTCATGGGTCTGATCGACACGCATACGCATCTGGAGTCGTTCGCACTCAAGGGCTCCCTGCCCGAGACGCTGGCGCGCGCCAGGGCGGCGGGCCTGGAGGCCATGATCACGGTCGGCACGTCGCCCGACGACTGGGGCCTCTATCGCCGGCTCGCGGCGGAGAACCCCGGTTTTGTTCACTTCACCGCCGGCCTGCACCCGTGTGCGGTCGACCCGGAGTGGGAGCAGGCGCTGGCTCACCTCGAGACGTTCTGGGCTGCGACGCGGCCGCCGGGCGCCCCCGGCGCGGAAACGGCGGCGGATGGACACCACCCGGAGCCGGTTGCGCTCGGCGAGATTGGACTCGATCGCTTTCATCTGCCGAAGGACGAGGGCTTGGCGCAGGAAGTGTTCGCGTGGCAGCGGGCGGCTTTCGAGGCCGGGCTCCGGCTCGCGCGCCGGCTGCGGTGTCCGGTGGTGGTCCATTCCCGGGGAGCGTTCCGCGAATGTGTCGAGGTGATCGACGCGAGCGGCTTCGACTGGCACCGGGTGGTGTTTCACTGTTTCACCGAAGGAAAGACCGAGATGGCGGAACTCGTGTCGCGTGGCGCGGTGGGCTCCTTCACCGGCGTGATCACCTACAAGAACGCGGAAAACGTGCGGGTCGCAGCCAGGACGCAGGGCCTGGCGCGAGCGATGGTGGAGACCGATGCGCCGTACCTGACTCCGGTGCCACACCGGGGAAAATTGAACGAGCCGGCGTTCCTGCGCCACACGGCCGACTATTGTGCGACGGAGGTGTTCGGGGTGACGACCGACGAATTCGCACGCATCACCACCGAAAACGCGCGCCGGTTTTACGGACTCGGGTGATCGAATGTAAGAGCGAGCAGGCGGCGGTGGGGTGATCGGGTGCGGATGCGGCGTGACGCCGCGATCGGGTGACGGATCGCCTGCAAGCAGGCTCCTACGTCAGAACGAGCGAACGGATCGCCTGCAAGCAGGCTCCTACGTCAGAACGAGCGAACGGATCGCCTGCAAGCAGGCTCCTACGTCAGAACGAGCGAACGGATCGCCTGCAAGCAGGCTCCTACGTCAGAACGAGCGAGCGGATCGCCTGCGAGCAGGTTCCTACGTCGGAACGAGCGTGAGAATCGCCCGCGGGGCCGGACTCAGGCCTCGTCGAACTTCCGCGCAAACAGCTGTTCGAGTTCGGCGAGCATCGCCGCGGCGTCGTCGCCGGTCGCGATGAACTTGACCTTCGAACCCTTGCCGGCGGCCAGCATCATCAGGCCCATGATGCTCTTTCCATTCACCTGCTCCTCGTCCTTCTCGACGAAGACGTCGGCTTTGAACCGGTTGGTGATCCGGACAATCATGGCGGCCGGACGGGCATGGATGCCCATCTTGTTCTGCACGACCAGCTCTTTGGTGAGCTGTTGGGCGGAAGTTGGCGCGTCGCTTTTATTCATGAGTGTCCCTGAAAAAGATCGGCGTAAATCCGGGAAGCCGGCCCGGCTTGCAACCTAAAAACCAAGCTTCAGTGTGCCGCGGATGCCCAAGACAGCGATAATCGTGCCGTGCCGGCTGGAGTCCACCCGCTTCCCGCGCAAGCTCTTGCACGTCATCAAGGGGCATCCGCTCCTGTGGTGGGTTGCCACGCGAATTGCCCGTGAGGCGCCGGAGTTTCCGCTCCACTTCGCCGTCGATCACGAGTTGTTGCGCGATTGCGTCGCGGCGGCCGGGTTCCAGGCCGTGATGACCGATCCGGCGCACCAGAGCGGAACCGACCGCATCGCCGAGGCAAACCGGACCGTGCGCGCCGAGTTCGTCATCAACGTGCAGGCGGACGAACCGCTCGTGACCGCCGGGCAGATCCGGGCGCTGGCCGGACTGGTCGAAAATGGCGCGGCGATGGCGACGCTCGTGACGCCCTTCAAGCGCGTCGTGGATTTCTACAATTCGAACCAGGTGAAGGTCGTCATGCGCCAGGACGGACGTGCGCTGTATTTTTCGCGCTCGCGGATGCCCTTCTCCCGGGATCTGGGGCTGACGATCGACGATGCGTGGGTGCAGGCGAATCCGTGCTACAAGCATCTCGGTCTTTACGCATACCGGGCGGATCTGCTGGAGAAACTGGCGAAGCTGCCCCCGGGCCGGTATGAGCAGATCGAGAAGCTGGAGCAGTTGCGCGTGCTCGAAAACGGCTACGACATCGCTTGCGCGGTGACCGAGGATCCGATGATCGGCGTCGACACGCCGGAGGACGTGACGAAGTTCGCCGCCGCGCTGGAGTGAACCCGGGCGGAAGCGCCGGCCGTCAGATCTTCCCGGCCTTCCGCGCCTCGATCATCCGGTAGAAATCCACGAACAGTGGATCGGCGTCGTTCGGTCCGGGCGCCGCCTCGGGATGGTACTGGACGCAGAACACCGGCAGCGACGTGTGGCGGAGGCCCTCCACCGTGTTGTCGTTGAGATTGATTTCGGTGACCTTGGCGCCGCGCTGTTCGATCGACTTCGGATCGGTCGCGAAGCCGTGGTTTTGCGCGGTGATCGAAACCTTGCCGGTCTCGAGATTCTTCACCGGCTGATTGCCGCCACGGTGCCCGAACTTCAGCTTGAAGGTGCACCCGCCGAGTGCGTGCGTGATCATCTGGTGTCCGAGGCAAATCCCGAAGATCGGGAAATCCGGCAGCAGGCCGGTCACGGTCCGGTGCACGTAGGGCAAGGCGGCGGGATCGCCCGGGCCGTTGGAAAGGAACACCGCGTCGGGCTGCTGCTCGCGAATCTGCTCGTGACTCGCGGTCGATGGGAACACCTGCACCTCGAACCCGTGACGCACCAGCTTGCGGAAGATCGAGTGCTTTGCGCCGTAGTCGAACGCGGCGACCCGGAATTTCTTCGCCGGCACGCCCGGCGCATTCATCGTGGTGCCGACCGGAAAATACGGCGCGTTGAAATTGGCCGCGTCATCCGCGCGCCAGAAATACGGCTGTGCGCAGGTGACGTTCTTCACGTAATCGCTGCCCGCCATGTCGCTCGACGAGCGGGCCCGCTTCACGGCCTCCTCGTCGCTGATCGGCAGGGTCGAAAGGCAGCTCTTCATGGCACCCTCGACCCGCAGTTTCTTCGTGATTGCCCGCGTGTCGACGTCGCTGAGTCCGGGGAGACCGTGGCGAAGCAGGTAATCGTGCAGCGACATGGTCGCCCGCCAGTTCGAAACGACCGGCGACAGTTCCCGGACGACCAGTCCCGCGCATTTCGGTCCGCCCGATTCCTCGTCGGCCGGGGTCATGCCATAGTTGCCGATCTGGACCGCCGTCATCGTGACGATCTGCCCGAAATACGACGGGTCGGTGATGATCTCCTGATAACCCGTCATCGAGGTGTTGAAGACGCATTCGCCGGCGATCGTCGCTTCGGCGCCGAACGCAAGGCCGTGAAACACACTGCCGTCTTCGAGCGCGAGTACTCCGGGTTTCGACAGGGACATTAAAGCCCGACGAAAAGCGCTCGATCCGCCGGTGCCAAGGGGAAACGCGCCCCGGGGCCGTCGTTTTGCGCGCATGGCCGCAAGCCATTCGGAGGGAAGGTCTCTCGCGTTTCGTCTGCCTCGTCGTCCCGTTGCCGGTACCGACGCCGCTGGACAAGCCGCCGTGCAGACAGACGCCGCCGGAAAAGCAATCAAACTGCGGGAATTTAATCCATGGGCTCGTTTGACAGCCCAAAGGCGGTGCTTACGGCTTTTGCCCATCCGTCATGCCGTACTCTGAAGATCGCGAAGCGTGGTTCGAAGGTCAGGGGCTGTGGCAGCAGGTTCCGGAGGCCGAATGGCGCGACTGGACCTGGCAGCTGAAGAACCGGCTGACGTCGGTCGCCCAGCTCGAGCAGTTCATGACGCTGACGCCGGACGAACGAGCGGGCTGCTATTTCGCCAGTCACAAGCTGGCCCTGGCGATCACCCCGTATTTTTTCAACCTGATCGATCGCAGCGATCCGGACTGCCCGATTCGCAAGCAGGTGATACCGCGGGCAGGCGAGACGCAGATCTCGGCCGAGGAGCAGCTTGATTCACTCGGCGAAGACGAGCACTCGCCGGTGCCCGGGCTCGTCCACCGGTATCCCGATCGCGTCCTTTTCCTGGTGACGGACCGGTGCGCGGCGTACTGCCGGTACTGCACCCGCAGCCGCCTCGTTTCGAATGCCCAGGAGTACAACTTCCATCCGGAGTTCGAGCAGGGGCTACGGTACATCGAAGCCCACCCGGAGGTTCGTGACGTCCTGCTCTCGGGCGGCGACCCGCTGTTGCTGTCGGACAAGAAACTCGAGCACCTGCTGAGCCGGCTGCGCGCGATCAAGCACGTCGAGTTCATCCGCATTGGATCGCGAATTCCGGTCTTCCTGCCGCAACGCATCACCCCGGAGCTCTGCGAGGTGCTGAAGCGTTACGGCCCGATCTGGATGAGCATCCATGTCAACCACCCGCGCGAGGCGACGGCCGAACTGCGCGACGCCTGCGAGCGGCTGTCCTACGCCGGGGTGCCGCTGGGGAACCAGAGCGTGCTGCTGCGCGGCGTGAACGACGACGTCGACGTGATGAAGGCGCTGGTGCACCGGCTGCTGCGGATGAGGGTGCGTCCGTACTACCTCTACCAGATGGACCTGATCACCGGAGGGTCGCACTTCAAGGTCGATGTGCGGAAGGGGATCGAGATCATCCAGGCCCTGCGCGGACACACGACCGGCTATGCCGTCCCGCAGTACGTGATCGACGCGCCCGGCGGCGGCGGGAAGGTTCCGGTGAATCCGGAATACGTCGAAAGCATCAACGACGAAGAGGTCGTGTTCAGAAATTTCGAGGGACGACGGTTCCGGTACCCGCTGAAGAGCACCCCGCTCGTCGAACCGGCGCAGCCGCAGCCGGCATCCCTGCCGGCGTTCATCGGCTGAGGCTCGATTTGCGGGACAGGGGAGCGGATGAGCACGCGCCGCGTTTCCTCGGCGCTGCTGCAACTCGTTCCTGGATTGGGCGGTACGCCGCCGTCGGGCAGGCGGCGAAAAAACCTCGGCGAATTTTGAGCGTTTCGCGCCCAGCCCCGTCTATCTCCGTGTAGTCAGCACTGCCCATGGGGGCGGTGATGCTTGTAGTTCTTACGGTTTGCTTGGTGTTAGGTCACTCGAGCCGCTCCGCAAGGGGCGGCTCCTGTATTTGCGATTAGTTTCCCAAAAAGAACCGGCGGCCCGCACGGGCCGCCGGTTTAGCTTTTGGAACCTGCGTTGTCGCCGGACAACGTGGCGTATCGCTTGATGTCAGGTTGGACCTGCGATCAGTTGACGTTGGTCGAGTTGAGCAGGAACGGATTTCCGCTGAATGGAAGCTCCCCGGCAAGCTCGAACGGGGCGCGGCCATCGGCGCCCGCTCCATATGTCTTACCGTGCCGGGAATCGGTGATTGCTCCCACCCGGAAGCTCAGCATCTTCCGGCCGCGAAAATCGGCCACCGACACGATCGGCCCGCGCACCGCCGTGCTCACGGCGACCGGATCACCCATCCGCGTATCCTGGATCGTGCGATAGACCACGCCGGCCCCGCCATAGGTCACGGCGGCCACGACTTTGCGCTCACCACGGACCGCCACGTAGAAAAGGTTGTTCACGGGGTCGCAGACGCGTTGTTTGCCGGTCGAGTCGTACGGGATCAGCGGCAGGTTGCCGTCGCCGCGCCGGGCGAAGCACATGCCGGTCGGATTGCGGCCGACACGGAACGAACCGACGACCTGCAGTGGACCCCGGTGCTCCCACGAGTTCCGCTGCATGAGCGAAGAAGCATCGATGATCCGGATGGTTCCGTCGCGCGCGGCGACGTACGCCTTGAAGTAGTCCGGCGACCAGCGATCGATCCGCTGCCCGGCCAGCACGCAGGTCGGTTCGCTCACCGTCGTCTGCCAGACGACCGTCGGCGCGATCGCCGGATTGACGGCGAACGACTGCGGGAAATCGGATGGCCCGGGTCCACGGGCGGCGACCGTCGCATGAAAGCTGGCCGGCGATGCCAGGTAACTTTCGCGGAGATAGGAAAACAGCGGCGTCAGGTCGACCATGGCCACCTGGCCGTCGTACAACGACGAGACGATCGCATATCCGTTCTTCGCGACGACGGCGTTCCACGGCCCGGAGTAGACGTTCGCCCGTAGCACGTCGTTCGTGAGATCGATCTGGCTGAGCACGAGGCCGCCGGTCTGCGAGGGGCCGCTCCACCAGCCGTTGCTCGCCGCCGCGACTGCCGTCGGAGTCGACATCGGAAGGTCGATGTAGCCCAGGAGCTTGAACCCCGACCAGCTCCCCTGGTTCGGGAGACCCATGTACGGCCAGGTGTGAAACGGGAGGTATTTCCCTTCGAGCGCGAGCACCGCGAGCTGACCACGCTGGGTGTTGATGTCCCAGACCGTGACCAGCGCGAGCTCGTTCGCCGTGGTCACCGCGATCGCGGTTGGGACCTTGTTGGCCGGAAAGACGAATCCGGGGTACGGTCGCTCGCAGTCGGCGCGGCTGGTCTGCGTGCCGTTCACGCCGAGATAGCCGTCGCGATAAATCGTCAGCTGCTCGTTCTGCTGCATGCCGTAGTTCCGCACCATCGCGATCGGATATCTCGGCGTCTGGCCAAACAGCGTGACGTAACACGGGTCGGTCACCTGCAGATCCGGATGCGGCTGCTTGTTGGTCCAGTCGAGCCGCGGGCTGATCGCAAAAACCGCATCGTAATAGGCGTAGGTCTGGATCCGGTCGAGACCGGGGTCGGTCGCCACATCCGGCACGTAGCCGAGCTGGCCGCTGTCGCTCCAGTTGTCGCTGTCGGCCACGGGCGGGCCGCCAACCTCATACGGATTCGAACGGATGTAGCCCCAGGTCCGCGGAATCGACGGCGGTCGGTAGAGGGTCGGCCGGTTTTCCGGCGCGCCGGGATTCAAGTCGAGAAAGCCGGGCCCGAGCCGCTTTTCCATGGTGTCGCGATCATAGCTCAGCGCCATCGTTCCGTACTTCGCGGCGTCGATCTTCCCGTCGGGGCCGTAGATGAGCGAACTCGCGGAGGCGACTCCGGGTGCGGCGGGTCGCGTCGTGACGACCGAAAGGGATATCTCCAGCGGCGTACCGGTCGTGCCGCGGCCGTTGGAGAGCGCACAGGGAACGGCCCGCACGACATGGGCGCCGAGCGGTGGAGTCCACTTGTGGTACACGCCGTTGTCGTCCGCCGCCAGGGCGTAAGGCGCGAGGTTCTCGTTGCGGACGATGCCGCCGTCGAGATAGAACGCGACGCAGCCGACGGTGCCGCTGACCTCCGCGCGGAGGTTCAGCGCCGTGCCGTCCTCCGCGAGCACGATGAGGGCTCCGGGAGTGAGCGTGCGCAGGTCCTTCTGGGTCGCGGCGTTCACCAACACCAGTCGCGTCACCGAGAACGCAGGCGCGGGAGTGGCCGCCGATACAGGTTGCGTCGCGCCGCCGAAAACCAACGAGCCGGCCAGCGCGAGAATGGAGAAGCGGGATTCGAACATTGCGACGGGGAATGATGAGAATGCCGGGGCACCTGAACCGCGGTCCCTCCACGACCCGACTTCAATTATCGGTCCGCACGCCGCCACGAACGGGTCAAAATACGGTAACGTCACCGATGAGAATCAGGGGCTGCCTCCTAGGAAGATTTTTCCTCGAGATCCGATCGGCGGCGGCGCAATGGCGGACCTGCCGGTGGCACCGCGCGCGGGTCCAGGAGCGGCGCAAGGCCTCGTCTCAAAACGTTCTTGCCTTGTGCCGTCCGCCTGCATTCGGTGGCGCCCGCCTGTAGGGGTGTCCTCCGCGGAGGGCTGAGATTTGCGGCACGATCGGCCGCTCGACCCTGGAACCTGAACGGATCATGCCGACGAAGGAAACAGCAGGCGCTGCAAGGCGCCCCGGGCGCACAGCGCCACTTTCGCCGGGAGTCCGCGTGGGTCGGGCGCAACTCATGCAACTCCCGAAGACAATCCTCACCGCCGGCGCGGCGCTCGCCGCGGCGGCGCTGTGCGCCCAACCGGCGCCCGATCCGGCGGCATCATCATCATCGTCCTCCGCGGAGACGGACGAGTCCCCCGTGCGGCTCGAGCGCTATCAAGTCACCGGCGTGCCGGTGGCGGACTCGGTCAACCCGCTGACCCGCCCGATCGAGGGCGTGTTCGGCGACGAGCGCAGCATTCTGGATACACCGCGTTCGGTCTCGACGATCACGCAGGCGCTGCTCCGCGAGCGCGGCATCGAGGGCGTGCGCGAGTTCGTGGCGTTTGCGCCGGGCAGCTACGCGCCGGCAAGCTACGGCAAGGCGACGATCCCGAACATCCGGGGCGATCTGGCGGAGACCTTCCAGAACGGCCAGCGGCTCAGCTACAACAATTTCGGCTACCTGCCGTCGTTCAACAGCGTCGAGGCGCTCGACCTGGTGCGGGGTCCCGGCTCGGCTGTGTACGGCAGCGGGTTCTTCACCGGCGGATACGTGAACTACCTCACGAAGCAGCCACAGTTCACGCCCGAGACGACGGTGACCCTGCGGATGGGCACCTGGGTGCCGGACGGCGGGTCCTGGCTGAATGAATCCTGGCAGATCGACACGACGGCGCCGTTCGCCGATGGCAAATCGGCGTGGCGCCTCAGCTACGAGGGAAAGAACGACGACACGTTCTTCCGCGGGTACGGCGGACGCGACGACCGGCAGGACCTTTTCGTCTCCTTCCTCACGCGGCCGGGCGGCGCCTTCACCGTCGAGGCGAACGCGCAGTACCTGTGGCAGTCGTCGCCGGAACTGCTTGGCGTCAACCGGCCGAACCAGGAACTGATCGACCATCGCCGGTACTACACCGGCGACCTGCCGGACCTCGGCTTTTCGCCCGCCGGCACGATCGCGGGCACGATTCCCGGAACCACCTGGGTGACGGTGCCGCGCGATGCGACCCTGCTGTCGGTCGGCGACTACTCCAACGCGAACGTCGCCCGGGGCCAGGTGATCGCGACGGCCACGCTCGCGCCCAACCAGAAGATCGTGAACCGGACGCTGTTCGAGTACGTGAACCGGCGCCGCTTCAATGCCTTCGAGTACGCCGAATGGGTTCGCCAGACCACGTTCGAGAACCGGACCGAGTGGCACGGGAACTTCGCCGGCCCCGGGGGCACCGCCCAGAACCTCACCGCGGGCGCGACGCTGCGCTGGGAGGGCCGGCTGAGCTACACGAACTACTTCGACGAGTATTTCTTCCAGTACGACATCACCCGCGCGAACCATGTGTTCAGCCATCTGCTCGACTATCCCAATTCGTACGTGCCCGGCTATCCCGGTCCGGACGGCGTGCTGTTCTTTCCCGCGTCCGCCGGCAGCCCGGAAACCACCGACTCGCAGCTCTGGAACCCGGCGGCGTTCGTGCAGGACGACGTGAAGCTCACGCGGAAGCTGTCGATCCTGGCCGGCGTGCGGCTCGACGGATTTTTCGCCCACGCCCGCGATCCGCTGGGCGCCGCGGCGGGCACCAACTGGGAAGACCGGCACGACGACTCCGCGCTGTCGTGGAACGGCAGCATCGAGTACAAGCTGACGCCGGCCGCGGCGCTCTATGCGACGTATCAGCGGGCGTACGCCGTGCACGGCAACGTGACGGGTGGCGGCATCATGCTGACCGACAATGGCAGCGGCCGCGGGATCATCGACCCGAACGATTTCAAGAACCTCAGCCGGCTCGCCGAGATCGGCGCGAAGTTTTCGCTGCTCGACAACCAGCTCTATGCCGGCGTGGCGCTCTATGACCAGCATCGCGCGCAACCCGAGCTGGGCGGCGGCAATGTGAACCTGAAGATGCGCGGAGCGGAGGTCGAACTGGTGTACCAGCCGAACACCCGGTTCAACGCGACCTGGAACGCCTCGCTGACGGACGGGCGGTTCGACCACTCGACGGCGTCCGAGGCCGGCGGCACCTCGCTCTACAACCTGTACGCGGCCGGAGCGGGGCCGGGCGGCCTCGGCAATGGCATCGGCTTCAACTGGGAGGAGATGCCGCCCGGGGACTACCGGATTCCGGGACTCTCGCGCTGGGTCGTGAACGGCAGCTTTTCGTACCGTTTTCCGAACGGCTTCGGCGGCGGGTTGAACGGCAGCTGGCAGAGCCGGCAGCCGGGCAATCTTGCGGACGAGTACCACATTCCCGACCAGATCTTCCTGAACGCGTTTCTGTTCTACCGTCAGCCGCGCTGGGAGGCGGACGTGGAGATCCTGAATGTCCTGGATCGGCACAACTGGATTCACAACGGCGACTACTACTCCGACAACGTGCTGGTGTTTCAGGACCTCCCGTTGCGCATCGAGGGCTATGTGAAGCTCCGGTTCTAGGGTGTCCCGTGGCCGAGTCGCATCAGCGGCCGGCCCCGCGCCGCATCCACGTCGGGGCAAACGGCGCCCGCCTGCGTGAAAGTGTCCCGCCGGCCGCCCCCCACGCCTGTGCCGACCCGTTTGCGGGACACGGCACCTCCCCAGCCCGCGCGGCGCGGCGCGGGCTTGCGGGCACTAGCGGTGCCCGTTGAACTGCGAGGATGATCGGACTGCACGAAGGTCAGGGCGCGGCGCCGAAGAAACCTCCGGAACGCGTGTTCACCCTGCGGCTCTCGGTCGTGGGAACGACGCCGCAGGTCTGGCGGCAGCTGGCCGTTCGCGAATCGATGTGGCTGTCGCGGCTGCACGATTGCATCCAGGTCCTGTTCGACTGGTTCGACTATCAGACGCACGCCTTCAACCTCGACAACCTGCGCTTCGGCAACCCGCTGAAACGCGACGAGCTGACGATCGAGGACGACCGCGACGTCACGCTGACGGATCTCGACCTCGATCGGCGCGATCGTTTCACCTACGGCTATCACTTCGGCGACGGCTGGCAGGTCGAGATCAAGGTCGAGAAATCCGAGCCGCCGCAAAAGGGAACGTATTACCCGGTGTGCATCGCCGGCGAACGCGCCGGGCCGCCGGAGGATTGCGGCGGACTCGAGGCGTTTCACGACATGCTGGCCTGTATCAAGGAGCCGCACACCGATCTCGGTCGCGAGTGGCTGGAATGGCTGGGCCCGGATTACGACGCCGAAGCCTGCGATCTCGAAAAGATCAACAAGGCGCTGAAGAAGCTCGGGAAATGATTCCGGCCGTCGCCGGAATCATGATGTAGGAGTTCGCTCGCTCGCGAGGGCTTGCGTGATCGCCTGCAGGCAGGCTCCTGCGAATCAAAATCGCCGGCCAGGCCGGCGCTGCCTGACCTGGCAGCGCCGCCGGCAAATGGGGCTGGCCGACGTTATTTGTCGGCGGCCGGCACCGTGCCGGCTTTCACGACGCAGAGCGCGGTGGGGCTCAGGTGCTTTTTGATGGCCGCGTTGAGCTCGGCCGTCGTGAGCGACTGGATCCGGCGCGGATACTCGTCGATCCAGCCAACTCCATACCCGCGGTGCACCGCGTCCAGCAGCGCCGTGGCCATGCCTTCGGTTGTCGCCAGCCCCACCTTGAACGTTCCGACCAGGTCTCCCTTGCGCCGCTGAAGCTCGTCTTCGGTCACGCCCTTCTCATACCACGCGGCAAACTCGCGACGCGTCGACGCCAGACCTTTCTCGAGCAGCGCGGGCGCGAACGTCGCCGTGATGTGCCAGTCTCCGTCCGTGAACGTGTCGTGCGACACGGCGGATCCGATGCCGTACGTCAGCCCCTCACGGTCGCGAACGGTTGCCATCAGCCGTCCGGTGAAACCGCTCCCGAGGATGGCCGTCGCGACCCGCAGGGCCTGATCGTCGGGATCGCGATACTGCAGGCCCGTGGCCTCGCCGAGCACCACGGTCACACTGGTCTTGTCCGGCATGAACACCGTCTGGTCGCGGGGGGCGTCGGCCATCGCCGCCTTCGCCGGATGGATCACGTCCGCGCCGCCGGACCAGCCGGCGAACGCCTGGCCAACCGCGCGCTGAATCTGCGGCACGTCGAGGTCGCCGACGACCACGAGCGTGAAATGCGCCGGACCGTAATACCTCGCATGAAAAGCCTTCGCGTCCGCGAGCTTCGCCTCCTGCGCGGCCTTGATCAGTACCTCGGGGGCGGGCCGCCGGTTCGGGTGTCCCACCGGGTACACCGCCCGGCTGAAGGCGTCGGCCGCGCGGAAATCGGTGTTTTCCATCCGCCGTTGCATGCCGCCGACGAACTGTTTCTTCACCTTTTCGAACTCCGCGTCGGAGAAGGCCGGCGAGCGCAGCTGTTCGGCGATCAGCCCGACGACCAGCGGTACGTCCTTCGTCAGGCACTTCGCATCGATGTCGGCCATCTGGGTGTCCACGTCGAACGTGATCGTGGCGCCGACGCGTTCCAGTTTTTCAGTGATCGCGAACTTGTCCTCGGTGGTCGTGCCCTTGTCCAGCATCATGCCCACCAGCGTGGGGATGGCCGGATTGCCGTCGGCGGCGAAGGCGTCTCCCGCGGGCAGCGCCCCGCGGAAGGTGACGACGTCCTTCACGCCGGTGGGATAGGCGATCAGGTCGACGCCCGCGATTTTGGACCGCGCGACGTGCGCGGCGATTCCGCCGGCGTCCTCCAGCCGGACCGTGGGCGCCGGAGTCGACGCGGCGGCGCCGGCCAGTGTGGTCAGGAGAGTGGAGCCAAGCAGGACGGGAAGAAGATGCTTCATGGGAGCGAGAGAAGGGGTTGAATGGTTGGTTCCGCCGGTCGGCGGGCTACTTCGCGGCCGGCGCGGCGCCGGCCACCACCGGCACGAACCAGCCGGTCGTGCTCTGATCGTAGTTCAGGTACTTGCGCGCCACCCGCTGGATCTCGGCGGGGGTGACGTTCCGGACGGCGTCCTCGATCCGGTAGTACAGGGTCCAGTCGCCGGCGGCGATGCATTCGTTGAGGTTGCCGGCGATGGCGAACGAGCCGTCGCGTTGATAGGCGGCGTCGGCCAGCACCTTGGCGGCCGCCGCCTGGACCTCCTCCGGCGTGACGCCGTCCTGCTTCAGCTTCTCGATTTCCTGGAAGATGGTCTTCTCCACCTGCTCGTGGGTGGCGCCGGGCGCGAGCGGCGCGAAGATGATGTGCAGCGTCGGGTCGTGGTTGAAGCCGAGGAAGGCCTGGACCGCGATCGTGAGGTTCCGGTCGGTGAGCGCGCGGTACAGCCGGCTGTTCTTCCCGTCGGTGAGGATGGCGCTGAGGATCATCACGGCGGGAAAGTCCGCGTTCGTCGCCGCCGGGATCTTGTGGCCGACGGCCACGACTCCCAGCTGCCCCGCCCGCCGCACGATCACGTGCCGGGCGCCGGTCTGTTCCGGCTCGACCGTGTAGATCGTCGGGATCGGGTGCGGAGAGTGCGGATACACCCCGTAGTACTTGCGGACCAGCTGGAGCGCCGCGGCGGGCTCGAAATCCCCGATCACGGAAACGGTGGCATTGTTCGGCCAGTAGAACGTGTCGTAGAACTCCCGCAGTTTCTCGATCGGCACGTGCTCGAAATCGCTCTGCCAGCCGATCGTCGGGTGATGATAGGGGAACGCGATGTAGGCCGCGGCGAAGACCTCCTTCATCAGCGACTGGAACGGCGAATTCTCGCCGCGCTCGTACTCGTTGCGCACGACCGTCATCTCGGGCCTGCGGTCCCGTTCGCGGAGCCAGAGGTTGCGCATGCGGTCGGCCTCGATCGCCATGTAGCCCTCGAGGTTTTCGGAGGCGATGTTGGCGTAGTAGTTCGTCCGGTCGAACCAGGTGGTGGCGTTGTATTCCCCGCCGACGCTTTCGAGGTACTGCTTGACCGAGTTGCCCTTCGCGTCGTTGTAGCGCTCGCTCCCCTTGAACATCAGGTGTTCGAGGAGATGCGTCGCACCCGTCGTGCCCGTGACCTCGTTGCGCGAGCCCACGTGGTAGGTGACCATGAACGTCAGCGTCGGGCTCGAATGCTCCGGCATCAGCAGCACGTCGAGGCCGTTGGCGTCGAGCGTGTACTCGGAGATGCTGCCGACGGTCCGGACATACGAAAAGCCGTCGACGTCCACGGCGGGGGCCGCGGGCGGCTCGGCGGCCCGGAGGACAACGGGAACGAGGGCGGCGGCCGCGCCCAACAGGAAGGGTTTCAGTTTCATGCGTGGTAAGGGCGCCCAACGTGGCGCAACCCGGGCGCCACGCCAAGCGGTTAGCGATGGATCTGCTTTGGGCCTGAAGGATGGCGCCACGGCGGGATGAGCGGTCCGGAGCCCCCGCCGGTGGCCGCGGCGACGCGGCCCGGAAGGCTCCCCGGCCCGGTCCGCGCGCGGTACTGGCGCAGGACGGCCCGCTCAGCGGCCTGGCTTCGCGTCCGCGATTTGCCGATGGGCGGCGGGCAGAAGTTTCTCCCGCAGATGCGTCACCCGCTGGCGCGACTCGCTGTTGCGCACGGCCATCGCGTAAGCGGCCGGTTCGCCGACGAGGAAGACCTTCCGCCGCCCCCGGGTGACCGCCGTGTAGACCAGATTGCGCTGCAGCATCAGGAAATGCGCCTTCAGCAGCGGGATGACGACGATCGGGTACTCGCTGCCCTGCGACTTGTGGATGCTGATCGCGTACGCCAGCGCCAGGTCGCCGAATTCGGCCCGGCCGAACGTGTGTCGCTCGCCGTCGAACACCGCCTCCATCGTGCCGGCCTCCGGATTCACCGCGGCGACGGCGCCAATGTCCCCGTTGAAGAGGTTCTTGTCGTAGTTGTTTCTCAGCTGGATGACCTTGTCGCCCGTGCGGTATTCGGCGGCGAGCGTGCGCAACCCGCGTCCGCCGGGGTTCAGCGCGGCCTGGAGTTGCACGTTCAAGTTGGCCACTCCGGCGGTGCCCTTGTGCATCGGGGCGAGCACCTGGACGTCGTTGATCGGATGCGCCCCCGGGAGTTTCCGCGGAATGAACTCGGTGCAGAGCTGGAGGACCTTGCGCAGGCAGTCTTCCGCGTCGGTCGCGGCGATGAAGGTCAGGTCGGCGGCGGGAGGCACCTCTGCGATCTCGGCCACGGCCGGCGGCAGCGAGGGATCGCCGGCGTTGATGGCGTGCGCGGTGGTCACGATGCTGCTGTGATGCGTCTGCCGGAAGATGATCGACAGGCGCGTGACGGGAGCCCGGCCGGAGGCGATCAGGTCCTGGAGGACGTTGCCCGCGCCGACGCTCGGAAGCTGGTCCGTGTCACCGACCAGCAGCAGATGCGCCCGGGCGGGCACGGCCTGCAACAACGCCGATGCCAGTCGCGCGTCCAGCATCGAGGCTTCGTCAACGATGAGGAAGTCGGTGCCGAGCGGGGCGCTCTCGTTGACGACGAAGCCGCCGGCCGCGGGATCGTATTTCAGCAGCCGGTGGATGGTGGACGCGAACCCGCCGGTGCTCTCGGCCAGCCGCTGGGCCGCGCGACCGGTCGGCGCCGCGAGGTGCACGCGGACCTTTTTCGCCTTCAGGATCTCCACCAATGCGCGCAGGATCGTCGTCTTGCCGGTGCCCGGCCCACCCGTCAAAACCGTGAGCTTGTGGCTGAGCGCGTGGCGCAGCGCCGCCCGCTGCAGTTCCTGAAACGTGATGCCGCCCGCCCGCTGTTCCGCCCAGGCGACGGCGGCGTCGACCTTGATCGGCGGCAGCCCGCTCGCCACGCGGTTGAGCCGGTCGACGACGTCGGCGATCTTGCGCTCGGCCCGGTCGTTGTGCGGAAGCTGGAGAACGGACTCGAGGGTCGAAGCCTGGCCGGGGAGAGGGGCCGGACTCGATCCGGCTTGGGGATCCGGCCTGCCCGCGCCCGACATTCGGGCCGATGGCGGGTGAGCCGAAACACTCGTCGGCGCTGAACCGCGATTCCGTGGAGCCGCGACGCCTGCGCCGCGCGCGGGGTCCGACGAGGACGCCGCCTCGGCCGCCGTGCCTGCGGCCGGATGCCGGACCAGTTGTCTGGCCCCGACCAAGGCGTCGATCCGGGCGGCGATGAGCTTCGAATCCGACTCGAGCAGTCGCGAGGCGTAGTCGATCAGATCGATCTCGCGAAATGCCGTGTGCCCCTCCTCCTGGAGCGTTTCGAGCGCGTAGATGATCCCGGCGTCGAGCCGCGGCGGCGCGTCGTTGGCAAACCCGAGATTGATTGCGATCCGGTCGGCGGTCTTGAAGCCGATCCCGTCGATTTCCCGCGCCACGCGGTAGGGCTCCCCGATGAGGATGTTCTTTGCCGCCGGGCCGAATTGGCGGACGATCTTCACGCACTGCGCCGGAGTGACCCCGTACGTCTGGAGAAAGATGTACAGCTCGCGCTCGGTCCGCTTCGCGTCCCAGGCCGCCTTGATCGCGGCCGCGCGCTTGCGACCGATGCCCGGCACCGTGCGAAGCTGCGCCGACTCCTCGCTGAGCACGCGGAACGTGTCGGTGCCGAAGGCGTCGACGATCTTGTTGGCGTAGACCTTGCCGATTCCCGGCACGAGACCGCTGCCGAGATATTTGCGGATCCCGAACACGCTCGCCGGCAGTTCGCTCTTGAAACCAAGCACCTTGAACTGGGCGCCATGCTGCGCGTGGCGCGTCCACTCGCCGGTCAGGTGCAGCGTCTCGCCGCATTCCACCCCGGGGAGCGGACCGACGATCGTGACCAGCTCGGCTCGCTCGCGACCCGCCGCCCGCGCCGGCTGATCCGGCCGGAATTCCGCGATCGTGTAATGGTTCTCCTCGTTGAGGAAGATGATCCGTTCGACGACGCCGGTCAGGTTCTCGGTGGTGGTGGGCCCCACGACTACCACGGATAAGCGCACCACCCGCGAAGGAAAGCGCGTAACGTCGGTAGCCGGCTGAACGCCGCGATCCAAGCGCCGCCGGCCGCCCGCGTGCAACGCTCGACTTCAAATCGTGCCGCCGGACTTCCGCGACGTGCGGAGATCACCGAGTCGTGCGGGCGGCGGCCAGGGAGGCGACGAACTCCAGCCGAAGATCGCAAACCCGGTAGTGGCGCCGAAGCATCGTGCGGAGAACAAGGACGACGGCCAGGCACGCGCCCAGGACGATCGCCACACCGGGGCCGCTGAGCACCCACGGCACCCACGCGGACCGCAGGAGCGAGGCGACGACGACCGCGAGCCCGATCGGCACCGACCAGGCGATTCGGCTGGCCGCATGCTGGAATGCCGAAGCGCAGGCCATGAGGGGCAGATAAACCGCCAGCAGCAGGTCCACCGCGAGCACGCTGGACGTGCCGAAGAGGGGCCAGACCTGCCTCGAGAGCAGCTGGCCGGCCGTCGCGCAGAGCAGGACGACCGCGCCGGGCACGACGAGCCCGACCGCGATCTGCACCAGGTTGAGACCGAAGACCGTGTCGGCCATCCGCGTCCGGGAAACCGGATACGGCAGCTGGATGCCGGGAACGACGACCACGAACAGCGCCGCCAGCCCCGGCTGCACGAGGGCCGCCAGCGCCGGGAACGGCCCGAGCGCGCTTTGCATCGTGTCGAGCGGACCGGGCGCGGCCATCCGGCCCAGCAGCTGCCAGTACGACGGCCAGCCGAGCGAATGTGTCCCGCCACGCAGCAGCAACGCGGTGAGGGGCAGGCTCAGCGTGCACGCCAGCGCCGTGACGGCGAAGGTGAGTTGGACGCGCAGGAAGCTGTGTTCGCCGCGCCGGCCGGCGAACGCGTGCCAGACCACGCGCATCCAGGCCCGGGTCGTCGGCGCCACCGTGGCGACGCGCCAGCTTGCGCCCAGCCTGCCGGGCTCCTCGCGACTCCGGCGCATCAGCCGCTGCTCGGCGTAGCGCGCCTGCGTCTTCCGGTCGAAAATGATCCGGATCAGGCTGCCGTATCCGACATGAAAGACGCCGGCGCGATTCCGCAGCGCCTTCGGTGAGCAGCCGGCCGCAAGCAGGACCGCTGCGATCACGA
This sequence comes from uncultured Verrucomicrobiae bacterium, assembly GCA_963705935.1. Lineage (GTDB taxonomy): Bacteria > Verrucomicrobiota > Verrucomicrobiia > Opitutales > Opitutaceae > Opitutus. The sequence goes on from OY970130.1 coordinate 5,103,349, forward strand.
CACCTCCGATGAGGAACGGGGCCGGCGCCGCGATCATCGCCGGCTCCAGCCATCTTCCGACCAGACCCGCGGCGGCCATCCAGACCGCGGCCGCCGCGACCGTCCATCCCACTCCCTGCCACACCCGGTGGCGATCGGCCAACGGGGCGGCGAGCAGGGCGCAGGCGAGCCCGAACGTCGCCGGCGGGGGCACCGACGGTTCGACCAGCGCCGTCGCCGCGCAGGCGAACAGCGCGAGAAGCGCGATCGTGCTGCCGGCGGCGACACGCAGCCGGCGCGCCGCGCCCGGCAGCAGCAGCGCGAACGGCCGGTGCATCACCTCGTGCGCGGCTCCAGCCACCACCAGACCCAGCAAGAGCGGCAGCGCCGTCGCCATCGCGAGAAACCATGCCGGTCGGGCGCCGAAGTGGAAGAACATCTGGGCCGCGCCCGCGGCGATCGTGAGGTACGGCACGACCATCAGCACGGCGATGAACGGATGGAGCAGGCGGAGCTGCGAACGGAAGTTCATGCGGTCTCCTTCCGCGGTGCGATCAACAGCGGAAACATCTCCTCGAGATTGAGGGGACGTACCGTCACTTCCACGCCGTGCCGCGCGGCGAACCGGTTGGCCGCGTCCGGATCGTCGCTGCGCACGGTCAGCCGCGCCAGGCGTTCGCGGACCTCCTGGCCGAGGATGAACGGCTCGGGGAATGCGGCCGGGAGCGGGCCGGCCGCGGCCGTGACGGTCCACTCGGCGAATGTCTCCTGCAGCGCGTCGAAGGCCGTGTTCTCGGCCACGCGGCCGGCGTCGAGGGCGACAACCCAGTCGACGATCTTTTCCACGTCGTTGAGAATGTGCGACGAGATCACGACGGTGCAGCCGTCGTCGCGCAGCCGCTCGAGCAGGACGTCGAGCATCCGGCGCCGGGCGATCGGGTCGAGCGAGCTCATCGGCTCGTCGAGCAGCAGAAGAGCGGGGCGGTGGCAGACGCCGAGGACGATCCCGGCCTTCTGCCGGTCGCCGGTGCTCAGGTGGGCGATGCGCCGATCGACGGGGAGCTCGAGCAGGTCGACCAGCCGACGCTCGAGGTCCCGGTCCCAGGACGGATAGAACGAGGCCGTGAAGTCCAGGTGCTGCCGGACGGTCATCCACTCGATGAACTGCGCCTCCTGCTGGACCAGCCCCAGCCGCGACAACTCGGGCGTATCGAGCTGACCGGCGCCGCGACCCAGCGTGCGGCAGACGCCCGCGGTCGGCAGCGTGAGCCCGGCTGCGACCTGGAGCAGCGTCGTCTTGCCGGCGCCGTTGCGCCCCAGCAATCCGATCACGTGGCCGGCGGACAGCGTCAGGCAGACGTTCGTGAGCGCCTGGGTTTCGCCGTAGGTTTTCGTGACGTGTTCGAATACGAGCGGGGGTGGCGAGGATTCGTGGGAGCTCATGATGGCGGGTGGGAAAGGGCTTCGCGAAAGAGCTTCAGCGCCTGCTCGCGGGGAATTCCGAGCTGGCGCGCGAGCACGGCGGCGGCGGCGAGGTGATCGCGCAGCGGCTGGGTGCGCGCCGCCGCGCGGACGTCTTCGTCCCTGGCGGCGACCACCAGCGTCTGGCCGCGCCGCCGCTCGAGCACGCCGTCGTGCTCCAGCAGACCGTACGCCTTGCTCACCGTCATCGGGTTCAGCGCCAGGTCGGCCGACAGGCTGCGCGTCGACGGCAGCTCGGCCCCGACCGCCAGGACGCCCGCGGCGATCTGCAGCTTCACCTGGTCCATGATCTGCCGGTAGGCGGGAACCCCGTGATGGTGATCGATGACGAGCAGGAGTTTCACGTGCGCCTGCTGTATTACTACGCTAATACAGATAGTCAAGCGCGGTGGCGCGAACGGCCGGCACAGGGCGGACGTTTCCGAGGGGGATTCCCGCGTCCGCGCCCGTTCGTTTCCCCATCTCCGATCGGCGGCGATGAGCGAAAAGCCCGGGTCTTGGCCCGTGGGCGGCCGATGCGTTGACCGCCGGTCGGCGGGTCACGAGGCCGCACCCGCGGGGGCCGTGCCCACGATGCGCGAACGCCACCGCCTGTCCGCGGACCGGCGGATGAACCTGCGCGCCGGCGACCGGACGACGGCTGGGCGGGCGGTCCGCCGGCCACACCTCAGGCCGGCCGGCGGTGCTCGTCGCGGGCCGTCGACGCGGCGGTCAGTTCACGCCTGGTTTTCCCGCGGCGCTGTCCGGCTTGGCCGCCGGCTCCAGCAGCCCGCGCCGTTCCAGCAGCGGCTGGATGTACGGATCGCGGCCGATGAAATCATGGAACAGCGTCATCGCCTTCTCCGAGCCTCCCCGCGACAGGAGGTCCTGGCGGAACCGGTCGCCGTTTTCCCGGTTCAGGCCGCCGTGTTGCTTGAACCATTCGACGCTGTCCGCGACCAGCACCTCGCTCCAGATGTAGGAATAATAGCCGGCCGAGTAGTCGTTTTCGAAGATGTGCGAAAAATACGTCGTGCGGTACCGCGGAGGGACGGGCGCGAAGTCGACGTGCGCCCGGTGCAGCGCGCCGGCTTCGAACGCCAGCACGCCGCCGGCGGGCGGCACCTGGTCGGGCGCGAGCTGGTGCCAGGCCTGGTCCAGCAGCGCGGCGGCGAGGTACTCCGTCGTGGCGTAGCCCTGGTTGAATTTTTGGGCTGCGAGCACCTTGTCCACCAGCGCCTGCGGCATCGGCGCGCCGGTCTGGTAGTGCCGGGCGTAGTGCGCGAGCACCTCCGGCCAGGTCGCCCACATTTCGTTCACCTGGGACGGAAACTCCACGAAGTCGCGCGGCACATTCGTACCCGCAAACCGTGGGTATTCGACGTTCGAGAACATGCCATGCAGCGCGTGGCCGAATTCGTGGAACGCGGTCGTGACCTCGTCGAACGTCAGCAGCGCCGGCTCGCCCGGCCGCGGCTTCGCGATGTTGAGTTGATTCGCCACGACCGCCTTCGTGCCGAGCAGGCGGGACTGCGACAGGTACTCGTTCATCCAGGCGCCGCCACGTTTCGACGGGCGGGCGTAGTAGTCGATGATGAGCAGCGCGAGCGGGGAGCCGTCCGCGTTGGACACCTCGAACACCCGCACGTCCGGCTGATACACCGGCAGATCGTGGCGCTCGCGGAAGGTGATGCCGTAGAGCCTCGTCGCGGCGTAGAACACGCCATCGATCAGAACGTGGTTCAGCTCGAAATACGGGCGCACCTGCGATTCGTCGAAATCGTACCGGGCCCGGCGGACTTTTTCGCCGTAGAAATCCCAGTCCCACGAGGCGAGGGTGAATCCGCCCCGCTCACGGTCGATGATTTCCTGGCGCTCGGCCGCTTCGCGCCGCGCGTTCGCGACCGCCGGCGTCGCGAGCTCGGCCAGCAGCTTGTTCACCGTGTCCACGTTGCCCGCGGTCTGCTCCTCCAGCTGGTAGGCCGCGTGATTCGGATACCCGAGCAGCCGGGCCCGCTCCGCCCGGAGAAGGACGAGCCGCGCCACGATCGCGCGGTTGTCGTACGCGCCGCCATGACTGCCCCGCGCCAGCGACGCCTGCATGATCCGTTCGCGCAGCGGGCGGTTGGTCAGCGATGTGAGCGCCGGCTGTCCGGTCGTGTTCTGCAGCCGGATCTCGTACTTCCCCGACTGGTCGTCCTCTCTCGCGGCATCGGCGTCGGCCGCGATCTCGCCGTCGGACAACCCGGCGAGCTGGGCGCGGTCCGCCACCACGACCGCATCCGCGTTCCGCTCCTTCAGCACGTTCTGTCCGAACGCGGTCGCGAGCGTCGCGAGCTCGGCGTTCATCGCCTTCAGCTTTGTCTGGTCGGGCGGCGCGAGCTTCGCGCCGGCGCGAACAAAGTCCTTGTAGTAGCGCTCGAGGAGTCGCGCCGACTCCGGGTCGAGCGTGAGCGAGGCGCGCTGGTCGTACACGGCCTGGACCCGGGCGAACAGCCGCGGGTTGAGCAGGATCGCATCGCTGTGCTCGGCGAGCCGCGGCGCCATCGTCGTCTCGATTTGCTGCATCTCGGGGTTCGTGTTCGTCCCCGCGAGGTTCGAGAAGATGTTGTTGACGCGGTTGAGCAGCACGCCGGACCGCTCCAGCGCCACGATCGTGTTGGCAAAAGTTGGCGCCTCGGGGTTCTGCACGATCGCATCCACCTCCCGCAGCTGCTCGGCCATGCCCTGCTCGAAGGCGGGCAGGTAGTGCTCGTTCTTGATCCGGTCGAACGGCGGATACTGGTACGGCAGCGGACTGGGGCTCAGGAGCGGATTCTCACCGGTGGCCGGCACGGGGGCGGCCCGCAGCGCGAACGCGACACACGACAGCAGCGGCAGGAGCAGCAGGACGCGCGGGGCGAACTGCGGCGGCAGGATGGAATGCATGCCCCGACGTTGGCGGAGGGCCCGTGCGAGGCAAGAAGGAGACGCCGGCGGGTGCATCCGCCCATCCCCCTGCCTCGCCGCTCATCAAATACTCCTGTAACCTTTTCGGGTGGACGCGTGTTGTCGCGTCATGCCAGCACTGGCCACGCTCTCCGGTCGTCCGGGCGGTCCGCTTCGCCGATTCGTCGCGAAGCCGGCGCCGCTCGTCGCGACCGCGGTCCGTGTTCCTGGCGCCGGCATCCGTTCAGGTCTCGTTTGTAGTGAGTTGTTGTGTTCGGTGGAGGGGTCGTTGTGGGCCCCTCCACTTGTTTTCGGGACCGGCGAGGCCGTCGCTTGCCATTGCGACATCGATTTTCCAGCGTTCCCGACTCACTCCCGCACCGATCCATGAATTCCGCTCCTGCGCCCGGCGCCAAACCCGGGACCCCGTCCCCCCGTCCGCGAAAGAAATCCAAGCTCAAGTGGTGGGTGGCCGGTGGTGTCGCCCTGGTGGCGGTGCTCGCGGTTGCGGCCGTGGCGAAGAACAAGGGCAATCAACCGCTCACCAGCGTCACGGTCGAGAAGGCCTTCCGCAAGACGATCACCCAGGTCGTGACCGCGACCGGCAAGGTCCAGCCGGAGGTCGAGGTGAAGATCTCGCCCGAGGTCGCGGGCGAGATCACCGAGCTGCCCTTCAAGGAGGGAGCGGTGGTCAAAAAGGGCGACCTGCTGATCAAGATCAAACCCGACTACTACCTCGCCCAGTACGATCAGGATAAGGCGAACCTCGTCGCCGTGCGCGCGGTGGCGGAGCAGATGAAGGCGCAGCTGCAGAAAGCCAGCGACGATTTCAAGCGCTCCGAGGATCTCTACGCCAAGAAGCTCATCTCCGATTCCGATTTCGACGCCGCCCGCACGGCGCTCGAGGTGGCCCGGGCCAACTACGACAGCGCGCTGGCGCAGATCACGCGCACCGAGGGGTCGGTCAGCCAGTCCAAGGACCTGCTGGACAAGACCACGGTCTACGCGCCGATGGCCGGAACGATCAGCGCGCTCGAGAGCGAAATCGGCGAACGCGTCGTCGCCACGGGCCAGTTCACCGGCACGGAGGTGATGCGGATTGCCGACCTCGGCAACATGGAGCTCCGCGTGAAGGTGAACGAGAACGACATCGTCAACGTGAAGATCGGCGATCGCGCCGTGATCAGCATCGATGCCTATCCCGGCCGGAAATTCTCCGGCGTGGTCAAGGAAATCGGCAGCTCGTCCCTGAACTCCGGCGGCTCCGGCAGCGGCAGCGCCGCGCAGGCCGCCGCCAGCGTCAGCGACGAGGTCACGAATTTCCTCGTCAAGATCCGCATTTCCGATCGTGACGTGCAGCTTCGTCCCGGCATGAGCGCGACCGCCGACATCCAGACCCAGACGGTCGACAACGCGATCGCCGTGCCGATTCAGAGCGTCACCGTCCGCGCCGCCGGCGGGCAGACCTCGGAGGAAATGCAGGCGAAGCGCTCGAAGGAGGCGCACGAGAAGTCCGGCAACGATCTCGAGGTGAAGAACGAGCGCGAGGACGCGCGGCGGAACGTGGACAAGCTCCAGCGCGTCGTCTTCATCCGGCGCGGCGACAAGGTCGTCATGCAGAAGGTCGAGACCGGGATCGCCGACAACACCGACATCGAGGTGAAGAGCGGCGTGAACGTCGGCGACGAGGTGGTCTCGGGCAGCTACGCCGCGATCAGCCGCAAGCTGAAGGACGGCATGAAGGTCCAGATCGAGAAGCCCCGGAAAGAGGACGACAAGAAGTGACGCCCGGCTCCGCCCCGCGCCGCGTCCGGCGCGTGTCCGGGCCCGGCCCTTTGCTCCGCCGATGATCCCTCCGCCCGTCCCCACCGCCGCCCCGCGCCCGTTCCGGCCGCCCGGCCCGCTCGTGATCGAGATCCACGGCGTCACGAAGCTCTACCGGATGGGCGACGAGATCATCCACGCCCTGCGCGGCGTGGCGCTGAACATCCACCGCAACGAATACCTCGCGATCATGGGGCCGTCGGGCTCGGGCAAGTCGACGCTGATGAACATGCTCGGCTGCCTCGATACGCCGACGGAGGGGCACTACGAGTTCAACGGCCACGACGTCTCGCACATGGATGACGACGAACTGGCGGAAATCCGGAATCGCGAGATCGGCTTCGTCTTCCAGACGTTCAACCTGCTGCCGCGCTCGGATGCGCTGCACAACGTCGAGCTGCCGCTGATCTATGGCGGGATGCCGGCGCACGCCCGGCGCGAGCGCGCCTTCCAGGCGCTCGATCACGTCGGGCTCGGCAATCGCATTCATCACAAGCCGAACGAGCTTTCCGGCGGCCAGCGCCAGCGCGTGGCCATCGCCCGGGCCCTGGTGAACAACCCGTCGATCCTGCTCGCCGACGAGCCGACCGGGAATCTCGACTCGAAGACCGGCATCGAGATCATGGCGCTGTTCGAGCAGCTCTACGAACAGGGCAACACGATCATCGTCGTCACCCACGAGGAGGACATCGCCCGTCATGCGCGCCGGATCGTCCGGCTGCGCGATGGGTTGATCGAGTCCGACGAGCCGGCGCAGAGGGACGGCGCGGCCGGCCCGATCGCGGCGCCCGGCCAGGCCGCGCCGGACGCGGCCGAACCCTCGTGAACCGGCGCCCGGTGCGATGACACGGCTGCTGTACGAGCTCGACGAGTCGCTGCGGATCGCGTTCGCGCAGATCCGGGCCAACAAGATGCGCTCCGGCCTGACCGCGCTCGGCGTGATCATCGGCATCATCGCGGTCACGCTGATGGGCACCGCGATCCACGGCATCGACGTCGGCTTCCAGCGCAGCATCGCGGTCCTGGGCGACGACGTGCTCTACGTCCAGAAATGGCCCTGGGGCCCCGTCGAGGACTGGTGGAACTACGCGAATCGGCCGGCGCTGCAGCCGGCGGACGCGGACGCGCTGAACCGGCTGATCGACACGAGTACGGATTCGCAGCTGCTGATTGCGGTGCCGGTGATCGCACGCTCGACCGCGGTGAAGGCCGGCGACAACCAGGTCAGCGGCGTGTACGCGTTCGGCACCACGGCGGAATACGGTCAGCTCATGACCGCGGACTTCTCCGAGGGCCGGCTGTTCAACGACACGGAGGTGAGCGCGGGGCGGCAGGTCTGCGTGCTGGGCCTCGACGTGGCGGAGGCGCTGTTTCCGGCCGGCTCGGCGCTGGAGCAGACGGTGTTCATCGTGGGCCAGCCGTTCCGGGTCATCGGCGTGCTGGCGAAACAGGGCTCGTTCCTCGGCATCTTCAGCCTGGATACGCAGACGATCCTGCCGATCACGGCCTACCGGAAGTTCTTCGGCGTGGGGTACAACGGCGCCGAGCTGCGCGTGAAGGTGCGGGACAAGAACCGGATCGGCGAGGCGGTCGAGGAGCTGACCGGCGCGATGCGGCGGGTGCGCGGGCTGCTGCCGGGGCAGCGCGACAATTTCTCGATCAACCAGCAGCAGGCGTTCAAGGCGCAGTTCGACAAGCTCAAGGTGACCGTCGCGATCGGCGGCTTCATCATCACCGGCCTGTCGCTGTTCGTCGGGGCGATCGGGATCATGAACATCACCTTCGTCAGCGTGCGGGAACGCACGAAGGAAATCGGCACGCGCAAGGCGCTGGGCGCCCGCCGGCGCACCATCCTGCTGCAATTCCTGATCGAGGCGATGGCGATCAGTCTCGTCGGCGGGGTGGGCGGGGTGATCCTGACGTTCGGGCTCGGCGAGCTGATCAAGGCGACCATGCCGGCGCTGCCGATCGTCTTTTCGCCGTTCCTCATCTTCATCAGCCTCGTGGTTTCCGTCGCCACCGGCGTCATTTCCGGCTTCCTGCCGGCGGTCGGCGCCTCCCGCCTCGATCCCGTCGTGGCGCTGCGGTACGAATGATTTTCGATTTTCGAATTCGGATTTTCGATTTCAGCCCTGCCGCGGAGCCCGGTTCCGGCGCCGGGATCTCTGGGACATGGGATGCTTCCTTTCCAGCCATGAACGAAAACGAAATGAAACAGCGGACGAAGACGTTTGCGCTTCGCGTGCTAAAGCTGATCGAGGCCCTGCCGGAAACCCGCTCGGGACGGATCGTCGCGAATCAGCTGCGGCGTTCGGGAACCTCGGTGGGAGCGAACTATCGCGCCGTCTGTCGGGCCAGGTCCAGAGCCGACATGATCTCCAAGCTGTCCATTGTGGAGGAGGAAGCGGACGAATCCGCCTATTGGCTCGAGATTGTTCCCGAAGCCGGTCTCATGGAGTCGCAGAAAACGCTCGCGCTGCTGCGGGAAGCATCGGAGCTCACCGCCATCATGGTCGCCTCGCGCCAAACGCTCCTGGGTCGAAATCGAAAATCGAGACTCGAAAATCGAGATTCGAAATCCGCAACCCTCAATCCGCAATAACGATGCTGCTCGGCGAAATTCTTCGGATGGCGTTCACCTCGCTGGGCATGAACAAGCTCCGGTCGATCCTGACCCTCGCGGGCATCACCATCGGCGTGTTCACGGTCATCGGCGTGATGACGGCGGTCTCGGCGCTGCGGGATTCGTTCGAGACGACGCTGAGCTTTCTCGGCACGAACATGTTTCAGTTCGCAAAGTGGCCGACCGGGCTGACGACGAACGGGCGCGACCATCACAAATTCGAGATCCGCCGCAACATCACGCTGGACCAGGCGATCCGGTACCGGCGGCTGATGGAACCGGTGACCGACGTCGTGTGTTTCAAGGTTTTCAGCCAGAACGGCCAGGCGGAGGCGGTGTACGAGAACCGGAAGACCACGCCGGGAATCACGTTCGGCGGCAGCGACGAGCATTTCATCGATGCCAACCAGTATGCCATCGCGACCGGCCGGAACTTCATCGGCTCGGACGTGGAGCTCGAGCGCCCGGTGGTCATCATCGGCCAGGACATCGTGAAGAAGCTCTTTCCGGCGGAATCCCCGCTCGGCCGGACGATCAAGGTGAGCGGGCGCACGTATCTCGTGATCGGCACCTTCGCCGAGAAGGGCACCTCCTTCGGCCAGAGCCAGGACAACATCCTGATCGTGCCGATCACGCGGTTTCTCGCCGACTACGGCGCGAACCAGTTCAGCATCAACATCGCCACCCAGGCTCCTTCGCGCACCGAGTACAACGACACGATCGACATGGCGATCACGGCCATGCGCATCGTTCGCGGGCTGAAACCGGAGGATGAGGACGATTTCGAGTTGTATTCGAACGACTCGCTGATCGCGGCCTTCGCGAAATTCGCGGACGTCGTGCGCATCGGCGCGCTCGTGATCAGTTCGATCGCCCTGCTCGCCGCCGGCGTCGGCATCATGAACATCATGCTCGTGAGCGTGACGGAGCGGACGAAGGAGATCGGCATCCGCAAGTCGATCGGCGCGCGGAAGGACAGCATTCTCGTGCAGTTCCTGATCGAGTCGGTGACGATTTCCATCCTGGGCGGCCTCGTCGGAATCCTGCTCGGCGCAATCGCGGGCAACATTCTGGCCGTGATGATGAAGGCGGCGATCGTGTTTCCCTGGGACTGGGCCGGCATCGGCATCGCGGTCTGCACGGCGATCGGCGTCGGCTTCGGGTTCTATCCAGCCTGGAAAGCCGCCTCGCTCGATCCGATCGAGGCGCTGCGGTACGAGTAGGGCCGGAATTTTCGAATTTCGGATTTGGATTTTCGATTCCCCAGCTTCGCCGGAGCCGATCGAACACGGCTCCCCGCACGACCTTTCTTCGTTCCGAAATCCGCGATCGAAAGTCGAAAATCCGAAATCGAAGATCCCACCCGGCCTATCCGCGGCGGATTTCCCAGCCCTGGAAGCGGACCTGGATTCGAAACACCTTCTTCACGCGGCAGGTGATCTGGCCGGTCTGGGGATCGAACTTCTCCGGAATTTCGATCCGGTGGATGTCGACGACCGCGTGGTAGCCGCGCTCGGAAAAGATGTCGATCAGCATGGCCAGCGCGGTGGGATCCTCGAGCAGCGGGTCCTCGGTGTTGATGAGCGCAAAGCCGGAGATCGAATGTCGCAGGACGATCGGCATGATCTTGCGCACGACGAACGCCACGACCTGGGACAGCAGCTCCGGCTGGCCGAATTCGTAGCTGTCCAGCCGTTTCACCAGCTCCTGCCGCGCGTGCACCACGATCTCGCTGGCCACCGGCACGCTGCGCATTCGGTCGACCGTGCGCGGGTCGAGCTCGAGCGTGCTCTGGTACTCGAGTTCCTTCAGGATGTTCTGCTCGACCTCGGCGATCGGCCCCTGCGCGTTGATGAAGTGGTAGTGGAAGATCTCCTTCAGCGACTGGAGCGCGTCCCAGGTCTGCTCCTTGAACACCCGGTACCGGCGGCGGGCCAGCGCCTCGTCGTGATCGGTCGGGCGGTCCTCCAGCAGCTCACCGACGCCGGTGCGCAGCACCTCGTCGTTGTGCATCCGGGTTTCCGCGCCGCGCTTGAGCTGGCGGGCGATCGATTCCTTCTCGTCGACGAACAACACCATGATGTGAATGGTGGGCTGCCGGAAATGGATACTCTGCGGCGTGTTGAAAAACTCCCGCCGCAGCGCGTGCATCTTGTTCACGAGCAGCTTCAGGCACTCGACCTGCACCCGGGTGCGCGGGAATCCGTCGAGGATCACGCCGTCGCGGTACACCGGCTTCATCAGCTCCCGGAGGAGCAGCGTCACCACTTCGCGGTCGCCCACCATGTTGCCCGCATCCTTCAACCGCTGGGCCTCCGGCGAGTTGAGCAGCGCACTCATCACGATCGGGGCGCACGTCAGCCCGCGCGTCTTCAGGATGAACCGGGTGTTGGTTCCCTTGCCCGCGCCCGGGGCGCCGCCGAGCAGGATGATCTCCTTGGGGAAACGCAGGTTCTCCCGCCCAAACTCGGATTCGAGCGACTCCCAGACAGAGCCGAAGATGAGCTGCGCGTCCTTGATTTCGAGATCGGTCAACTTGCCGGCGACGGGCGCGATGGACGACGGGGGAGCGGGTGGTTCGACGGAAAGGGAGGGTGACATGGCGGAGCTGTGCTGAAAAGGGCACGAGCTTTGGGGTTTTCGTTGCGAGATTCGACACAAGAAAACGCGAACGGTGCACGTGGGGAATTCTCCCGTGCATCTCATCGTCGAGAGCTGTTGTCGGGGGACGGGGTTTCCTCGTTTTTCATACGCGCGGATCTCTGCGGCGCTGCTCGGGCCATCCGGAGTTCCGACGCAGGCGAACTCGGTGCATGGGTTTGTCGCTCGCAGCGAGCGGGTTACGAGGCGCTTCACGCGAAGACGGAAATCGCCGTTCCGACACCGCTCGCTTCGCGCCACGCGTTCGCGGGAGTTCCGCCGAAATCCGCCATTTCCCCGGCGGAACCGCGGCGCAGTGATCCTGTCACCCTCTCCGACACTGCTCGCAGGCCCTTGGCTTGCGGGACAGTGAGTTGAAGCTGGACCTGGCGGGGTCGCGCAAGCGGCCCCGCCTTGGCTTTTTTGGCGTTTGCGCGATTGACCGTCCGTTACACCTTGATGCATGCGTGTTTTGATCGTCGACGACGAGGCTGGAATCCGCCGGACGACACGCATCGCCGTTGAAACGGCGGGTCACCAGGCGGCCGAGGCTCCCAGCGGACTGCGCGCACAGAAAATGTTGGAGGAGGAGTCGTTCGACGCCTGCTTCCTCGACCTGAAGCTGGGGGCCGAAGACGGATTGGACGTGCTGCAGCGGCTGTTGAAGGTGCAGCCCGCCCTCGAGGTGGTGATGTTCACGGCCTACGCCAACATCGCCACCGCGGTCGAGGCAATGCGCCGGGGCGCGTTCGATTTCATTCCGAAGCCGTTCACGCCCGATCAGATTCGCGCCGTCCTTGCGAAGATCGACAAGGCCCGCGCGCTCGAGCGCCGGGTCCGCTCGCTCGAGACCCAGCTCGCCGACGCCTCGCCGGCGGTCGACTTGGAGTCGACGGAACCCACGGTCCAGCGCGCGCACGAAATCGCGTTCAAGGCCGCCGACACGCCGGCCACCATGCTGATCCTGGGACCCAGCGGCACCGGCAAGAGCGTGCTCGCACGCGAGGTGCACAAGCGCAGTGCGCAGCGCGACGCGACCTTCGTGACCGTCAACTGCCCGAGCCTCTCCCGCGAGCTGCTGGAGAGCGATCTGTTCGGCCATGTGAAGGGCGCGTTCACCAGCGCCGTCTCCGATGCGCCGGGCAAGGTCGCCGCGGCTGACGGCGGCACGCTGTTCCTCGACGAGATCGGCGAGTTGCCGCTCGAGATCCAACCGAAGCTGCTCCGTCTGCTGCAGGAACGCGAATACGAGCGGGTCGGGGATCCGAAGCCGCGCCGCGCCAACGTGCGGCTGATCGCCGCCACGAACCGGAACCTGGCGGAGGAGGTGAGGGCCGGCCATTTTCGCGAGGATCTCTACTACCGGCTGAATGTGATCTCCATCGTGCTGCCGGGGCTGAAGGACCGGCCGGGCGACCTCGTTCGCTTTGCCGAAAATTACCGGAAATATTTCGCGGCGCGCGTGGGCAAGAAGATCGTCGGATTCGCCCCCGCCGCGCTCGCCGCGCTCTCGGGCTACCCGTGGCCCGGCAATCTTCGCGAACTGCGGAACGTGATCGAGCGGGCGGTGATTCTCGCGCCCGGCGACTCCATCGCGCTGGCCGACCTGCCGGAGGAGTTCGGCGCCGCGGCCGATCCGACGGTCGCCGTGGGCGCCCGGGTGACGCTCGAGGCGCTCGAGGCCGAGCACATCCGGCGGATCCTGGCCAACGCCCGCAATCTCGACGAGGCGGCGCGCATTCTCGGCATCGATCCCGCGACGCTTTACCGAAAACGACAGAAGCTTGGTCTGCTGTAGCGCGCCGGCCGATCGGAACGCCGCTCCACCGCCATGCTCCGGACCCGGCTCTACCTCGGATTGCTGCCGCTGGTCCTGCTGCTGGTCGCCACCGGAGCTTACGCGATTCACGTTTCGCGCCAGCTCGCCGGCACGCTGCAGCTCGACCTCGTACGGCACTACGGCGACATGCTTGGCTGCCAGCGGCTGCGTTCGTCGGCGCGGCTGATGACGTCGGCCGTCTCGCTCGCGGGTCGTGGCGACCCGCTGGCCGCCCATCAGGCGTTCGCGGAGCAACGTGAGGCGTTCACGAAGGAGCTGCTGGCGCAATCGGCCACCTCGGCCGGCACCGCGCGCGCCCCGGCGGTGGAGCGGATCGACCGCGCGTTCCAGGAACTCACCGCGTCGAGCGAGTCCCTCCTCGCCGGAGGCGGCTCCGGTTCGCTGGCAGTGATGCAGCGCAACGAGGCGGCGCTGTATCGCGTGCTCGCCGCGATCGAGGCGCTGAACCGCCAGGATTTCGATTCGGCCCGGCACACCGCGGTTCGCTCCGGTGAGCTGGTCGCGACGACGGAACGCGTGCTGCTCACCGCGATCGTCGTCGCCGTGATCCTCTCCGTCGCGATCGCGTGGTGGCTCGCCGCGTCCCTGCTGAAACCGATCAAGGCGCTGACGGCGTCGGCGGTCGCCGTCGGCGAAGGCGATCTCGCGCGGTCGGTGCCGGCGCTGTCGCGCGATGAACTCGGCCAGCTCGCCCGCTCGTTCAACCAGATGGCGGCGAAGCTGCGGGCCTATCGGGATGCCACGCAGGCGCGGGTCCTGCGCACCCTGCGAACGATGGAGGCGACGCTCACCTCCGCGCCCGATCCGGTGTTCGTGGTGGGTCGCAACGGCACTCACGAGGTGCGCAATCCACCGGCCGCGGAACTCGCGGCGACGCCGGCGTTCGCGCACGGCTTCCCGCCGGGACTCGCCGAGCCGCTGGCCGGCGTCCTGGCCAGCGGCGAACACTACCTGCCGACGGACTACAATCGCGTCGTCACGCTGCGGGTCGGCCGCGAGGACCGTCACTATCTGCCGCGGATTCTGGCGATCGGCGATGAGCTGACCGAATTCAAGGGCGCGGCCGTCGTGCTCCAGGACGTGACCAAGTTCCGCCTGCTCGACGACGCGAAGACGAACCTGGTCGGCACCGTCAGCCACGAGCTGAAGACGCCCCTGACCAGCCTGCGGATGGCCGTCTACCTCCTGCTCGAGCAAAATGTCGGCCGGTTGGATCCGCCGCAGCGCGAACTGCTCGAGGGGGCGCGGGACGATGCCGACCGGCTGCTGCGGATCCTCGACAACCTGCTCGACCTGGCGCGCCTCGAGGCGGGGGCGTCGGCGCTCGATCGCCGCGAGATCGGCGTGCGCGAGTTCATCGAGGACATCGCTGCCGAGGCCCGAGCCTTTACCGGGCCCGCCGCCCAGACGCTGGCCGTGCGGTATGCGCCGGAGGTCGGCGCCATCCGTCTGCTCGTCGATCCGGACCGGCTGCGCCATGTGCTGATCAACCTGCTCACGAATGCTTCGAAGTATTCGCCGCCGGACAGCACGATCGTCCTGAGTGCCGATGCGCCTGTCGACTTCATCCGGTTCGCCGTGCGGGACGCCGGGCCGGGCATGCCGCCCGAGGTGGTCCCGCGGGTGTTCGACCGGTTCTATCGCGCACCCGGGCAGGCCAAGACCGGCGCCGGACTCGGGCTGGCGATCGCGCGCGAGATCGTCGTCGCACACGGCGGCACGATCGCCTGCCACAGCGAGCCCGGCCGGGGCACCGAGTTCCATTTCCTGTTGCCCCGCTGAACCTCCGCTGTCGTGCAGGTTGCGAAAGAACGTGCGTAACTCGCGCACTCTGCACGGGAAATTCGCGTCGGATCCCGACGCGGTGGCCGGCCTCAGATTTCTACCGATTGGCTCTCAGCCGGTTTCGCGTACCGCGAATTTCTGGCACGGCCCGTGGTAAGGAGGTGTGCATGAGTCGGTTCGTTGGATTCGTTTTTCTGCTGGTCGGTGGGACCCCTGGTCTACTTCGGCTGGCAGTCGCACGAAGCCGCTCCCCGGTCCTGCCACTCGCTCCGGCGGCGGCCGCCTGGCGCTTGGTTTGGCTGCTGGGCATCGGCGCCGTCACAACGATGTGGGGATCGTGCGCCCTCCTGCGGCGAACCGCGTCCTGACCGGATATTCTGTCGGAAATCGTAACCTCAACCTATACGAAAATGAAAAATGATTCTGGAGTCACCACTGAGAGCCCCGAGGAGATCGTCGAACACATCAGCCGCCTGATGGCGGAAGCCGAGGCGATGATGGTCGGCCCGGTGGCCGAACGCGCGGGCGAGAAATTCAACAACCTCCGCGCCCGTTTCGAGGACCTGCAGGCGAAGGCGTCGAACGTTTACGGCGATGCCCGCCGCAAGGTGATCGCCGGCGCGAAGGTGACGGACGACACGATCCGGTCGCATCCGTACGAATCGCTCGCGATCGCCCTCGGCGTCGGCGTCCTGCTGGGCGCCTTGATCCGTCGCGGCAGCGATTGATCCGACGGTTGCCACCCCATGGAGTCGCAAGCACCAGCGGCCGGAGGGCTGCTCGGCGCGATCCGCGGCCTGGCGGACGGGCTGTTCGCCGCGGCCGGCGAGCGGCTCGAACTGCTGGCGATCGAGCTGCACGAGGAGAAGTTCCGGCTGATCCAGGTGTTCATCTGGATCAGCGCGGCGGTGTTTTCCGCCATGCTGGCGATCATGTTCGCCAGCCTGACGATCGTCGTCCTGTTCTGGGATTCGGCGCGCGTCCTCGTGCTGGCCGGCTTCACCGTGCTCTATGGCGGCGCGTTTCTCTTCATCGTGCGGACGTACCGCCGCTTCCTCGCGCGGCAGCCGCGGCCGTTCGAGGGCACGCTGGCCGAGTTGCGGCAGGACCGCTCATGTATCCGTCCGGAGAGCTAGCTCGCCTCGCCCGCCGCAAGACGGCGTTGCGGCAGCGGATCGCCGCCACGCGTCTCCGCTGCATCGTGCTGGCAGGCGAGGCGGCCCGTCCGGTGCACTGGATCGACCGGGCGATCGCGCAGTGGCGCCGGATTTCGCCGTTTGCGAAGCTCGCCGCCCTGCCGCTCGGCCTGCTGTTCCGGCGCCGGATCCTGCATCGGAAATCTGGATTCATCAACCGGCTGTTCGCCCTGCTGCCGGTCGTGCTGCGCGGGGTGCGGACTTTCCGCGCGCACCGCGCCCGGACGGCGGCCGCCTAGCGGCAACCCGCGGGCCCCGGCTCGGGCGCCCGACAACGTCAGGGCAGGCCCGGCCGTCAGCTTTTCCGCCGCAGCTGCAGCGGCGCAGTTTCCATCTGCCCGCGCGTGACGCCGAGCTGGTTGATCAACCTGAGCTCCCGCCAGAGTTCGGCTCCGGAGATCTCGCCCCGGAGCAGCCGGGCGTATCGCGTGAGCGTCCCCCTGACCTCCTCCGCCGTTTCGTCGACGAATTCGACGCGAAAGCTGCGCGCGCCGTGCTCGATGAGCAGCTCCGCGTACTCCGCGCCGGTCTGGGCCCGGTTGTTGAACACGGTGTTCCGGCATCCGGCGTCCGCCTTCACGGGCAGCTCCGCGCCCACCCGATCGCGGAGCGCCACCCGGTGCGTGTCGCACGGGCGGCCGCAGTCGCGATAGTCGCGGCCAGCGGAGAGAAACGCGCAGAACACGCAGTGCTCCATGTGAAACATCGGCATGTGCTGGTGGAGCGTGATGTCGAACCACTCCGGCGGCGCCTGCCGGAGCAGGGCTTCGAGCTGCGACACGTTCAGGTCGTAGCTGGCGGTGACGCGCTCGAGCCCGTAGCGGCGTAGGAAATAGGCGGCGGTCACCGGATTCGCGACGTTCAGCGAAAAATCTCCCCGTTTGCGATCGGCGGCGAAGAACTCGAGATGATCGAAGTTCCTCACGAGATAGCCGTCCGCGTCGGACGAACGCACCTGTTCGAGGATCCACTCCTCGCCAGGTTTGAAGATCCGGGGCGGAGCGACCCAGATCGAGGCCGGGCGGGACGCTCCTTGCGCCGGGGGTTCGTCGCCGGAACGCTGGAGCTCACGGAAACGCGCGACCGCGTCACGGTAATGCTTTGGATTCTCGAATTCGGCGTAGATCGTGCGCCCGCCGGCGGACCAGGCGGCTTCGAGCTGTTCCGGCAGCCGGATGACCGCGATGAGTTCGGGCGCGGGGCCGGCGGCCGGGGAGTGAGCCGGAGCCGCGGCGGGGAAAGCGGTGTCCGGCGCATCGATGACCGGCGGCGCCATGATTCCTGCGGGCTCGGATACGATCGCCCACCGCCGCGGCCGTGCCCGCGCCGCTTCGAGTTGCGCGATCGCGTCGCGCCGAACGCGGTTCACCTCGCTCAGCGGCAGCATCACCGCCCCTTCGAGCCGCGAGGTCAGTTCGCCGAGCCGGAACGGCGTGCCGCCCAGCCGGGAGAGCTGGTCCCGCAGCCGGTCGGCTGAAAGCGGCTGGTTCTCGGCGCGCACGAGAATGGCGGGCGACTGGGCGCTCACCACGTGGCCTTCGCCGTCGTTCACGATCAGCGTCAGCGGCGTCCCGCTGTGGCCGTGAACCTCCATGGCGACAGGTCGCTGAAAATGCACCCGCCCATCGGTGAACGACGTGCGGACGTCGCGATCCAGCGCCGGGTCGTTCGTCTTCCAAACGAGCTGCCCCGCGTGGACCCGATGCCAGTCGATGTCACCATGACCGAACTGGAGCGTCGCCACCGCGCCGTCCGCGCCCGTCTCGATCTGGTAAACGCGTCCGCCTTCCTCGCGATCCTCCGGGCGGCCGGCGTCGAACACGACCCCGTCTCCCGGCTTCAGCGGCGCGCGAAGCCGCAGCGTCACCGTGGCGCCGGCAACCCGGTCCACCACCCCGAGCAACACCCCGCGTTTCGTGCCGAATCGCGCGTGGACCAGCTGCCGGTTGTCGGTGCCCCCGAACCAGCCGGTGTGAAGTCCCCGCGAAAAACTCATCTCGAGTTCGTAGCGCGCCGGATCGACGGCCGGCCCGGCCTGGTGCGCCGGCGGCCGCGACGGTACCGGAGCCGCTGCCGGGCGCTGTTGCTCCGCGGCCTCGTCCGCCATGACGCGGTCGAGTGCCGCCCGGTAGACGCGCGTGATGCTCGCGACGTATTCGGCCGACTTCAGCCGGCCCTCGATCTTCAGCGAGGCTACGCCGGAGCGCACCAGCTGCGGCAGCACCTCGATGCCGGCGAGATCCTGTGGGCTGAGGAGGTAGCGGCGGTCGCCCACCGGCACCAGCTTGCCGTCCGCAATCAGGTCGTACGGCAACCGGCATGCCTGCGCGCATTCGCCCCGGTTGGCCGATCGGCCGCCGAGCGACTCGCTGGTGAGGCACTGGCCCGAATACGCCACGCAGAGCGCGCCGTGAACGAAAACCTCGAGCGGCAGCGGTGCGGCGCTGGTCGCCGCCTGGATGGCATGGATGTCTTTGACCGAATTCTCCCGCGCCAGCACGACGAGCTGGGCGCCCAGCGCGCGGGCGAACCCCACGCCGGCGGCGCTCGTGATCGTCATCTGCGTCGAACAGTGGATCGGAAAATCCGGCGACAGCGCCCGGATCATCCGGCAGATCCCGACGTCCTGCACGATCGCCGCGTCCACGCCGGCGGTGACGATCGTGCGGATGTAATCCCACGCGTCGGTCAGCTCGTCGGCGAAAACGAGGGTGTTGAAGGTGACGTAGCCCCGCACGCCGCGGCGGTGCAGGAACTCCATCAAGGCGGGCAGATCGGACTGGGTGAAATTGTGCGCCCGCATCCGGGCGTTGAACCGCTCGAGCCCGAAGTAGATCGCGTCGGCGCCGTTCTCGACCGCGGCGCGCACGCAGTCCCAGTCGCCGGCCGGAGCGAGCAGTTCGGGCCGCGCCGGCGTTCGCGACGGCACGGCCGCAGCTTCGAGTTCGGTCGCCATCGTGCTCAACCTGTCGGTGCGCGCGGGCTCCGCAAGCCGGTTACTCCGATGCCGCCGCGGCGATCAGGGTCGGTCCGCGCGGCCGCGCCGCGTGCGGAGCGAGCGACCGCAGCCGGGCCGCGAGGAAAACCGTCAGTCCGAAAAACCCCACGGCGACCAACCCGACGCGCGGATAGCCCGCCAGCCGGCCGTTGCCGTCCGTCGTGACGAGGAGGCCTGCCACCAGGTTCGCCAGTCCGCTCGACGCCTGCTGCGTCGCAGCATTCACACTCATGAACCCGCCGCGGTACCGTGCGTCGACCGCGTTCGTCACCATGGCCATCGCAGGGGCGAACCGGCCCGACATGGTGATCATGAACAGGGCGGTCACGACCAGCGCCAGCCCGACCGGCACGGGCGGCAGGTTTGTCAGCGCCAGCACCGCCGCTGCTGCCGCCAGCGAAACCCAGCCGAGCACGTGCAGCTTGTCGAGGCGGTCCGAGAGGCGGCCGATCAGCGGCGTCGTGGCGAACGTGCAGATTCCACCGGCGAAGTAGATCAGCGGCAGCTGCGCTTCGCTCATGCCGACGTTCGCCACCATCGAGGGCGCTAGAAACGGTATCA
Organism: uncultured Verrucomicrobiae bacterium; assembly: GCA_963705935.1. Classification (GTDB taxonomy): domain Bacteria; phylum Verrucomicrobiota; class Verrucomicrobiia; order Opitutales; family Opitutaceae; genus Opitutus. The sequence continues at coordinate 5,123,184 of OY970130.1, forward strand.
CCACGCCGCCCGCGAAGATCAGCGCGGCGCTCATGGTCAGTGCGCGCTGGTGAACCCGGTTGGCGAGGATGGCCTTCATCTGCGCCCACGGGCCCTGGGCCGCATGTTGCGGGCGCAGGGGCGGCAGCACCCGGCTCGCCGTCACCAAGATGATCGCCGCGAGCCCCGCCAGCAGGAAAAACGGCGCATGCCACTCGTACCGGCCGGCGAGGGTCAGCCCGAGCGGTACGCCCAGCACCGAGGCGATCGGGAACGCCACCGTCACCAGTCCCATCGCGCGGCCGCGCCGTTCCGGCGGTATCACGTCACCGACCATCGCGATCACGACGGAACTGGCGACGCCGCCGAACGCGCCGGCCGCGAAACGCGCGGCGAGCAGCGCGTGCTGGTTCGGCGCCAGCGCGCAGGACAGCGTCGACAACCCGAATCCGGCGTACAGGACGAGCAACGCGTGCTTGCGGTCGAAACGGTCGAGCACGAACCCCGCGGCAAAACCAGTGATCGCCGCCGCAATCCCGTAGGCCGCCACCAATTCGCTGAACTGTCCCGGGCCGATCTGGAATACCCGCATCAGGTGCGACCCGAGCGGCATTATGATCATGAAATCCAGAATGTGCGTGAACTGCACGGCAGCCAGTGTGAGCAGCACCACCCGCTCGCGGGCGGGGGTTTGAAGATGCGTGGCGACCGACGACATGGGGGCGGATCAGCGGATCGCGGTTTTCGGAAAGCGCAACGGCGCACCGTCGGTGCCCCGCGGATTCCTCAGGCTACGCCGCCGCATCCGCCGGCTTGCCCCCGACGTGTTTCCTCAAAGCGGCGAGAAACTGCTCCGCACCACGGCTCTGGTAACGCTGCAGATGCCGGATCACCACGATCTCGCGCGTCGGCGCCGCATCGGTCAGCCGCAGATACGTGAGCGTCTCCCGGTCGGCCTGTTCGCGGTCGACCTGCGGCAGGATCGAGATCGCAAGACCCATCCCGACCAGCGCCTTCAGCGTGGTCACCTGCGCACAGCGGTACCCCACCTTCGGTTCGAAATTGTGATGTCCGAAGAAACTGCGGATCTGACCCGAGAGCGTGCTCGACTCGCCCATGGTGACGAACGTCTCGCCCGCCAGGTCGTTCAGGCTGATCGCGCTTCGACTGGAGAACGGATGATTCTTTGCCACGACGAGAAGCAGAGGCTCGGTCATCAGCGGCTCGATCGAGACCTGCGGGTCCTTCACCGGAAGCGTCACGATCGCGAGATCCAGTTCGCCATCCACCACGCCGCGGACGAGGTCGGACCGAAAGTCCTCCCGCAGGTTGATCTGGAGATTCGGAAGTTCGCGACGGCACTTCTCGATCAGCGGCAGAAGCAGGTAGGGCGCGATCGTCTGGATGGCGCCGACCGTGATGCTTCGATCCAACGCCGGATTGTCGGCCAGTTCCTTCGCGGCGTTCTCCACCTCGGTGACGATTCGGCGGGCTCGTTCCAAAAACACCGCACCTGCCTCGGTCAGCACCGCCTTCCTGCCCAGCCGGTGGAAAAGCTTGTGCCCCAGCTCCCGCTCCAAGCTTATAATCTGCTGACTCAAAGATGGTTGAGTTACGTTGCAGCGCTCGGCGGCCCGGGTGAAATTACCGGTGTCCGCGATGGCGACCGCGTACCGGAGCTGGTTGATTTCCATAGGAGGTATCTATGGCTGAGATAGGAAGACGCAATTTCAACTATTGCTGGTGATGCGGTATGATCCCGACGCACCGATTCCATGAGGGAGTCGGCCAGCTCACAAAACATGAAGATCAACAAACTGTACCTTGCGGTCATCCCCGGCGCGATCGTCGCCTTCTCCGCTCTCGCGCTTTCTTTCCGTTCCCCGGTGACTGTGGATATGCTGTTCGGCTACGGCAGCGTCATCGCGCTGCTCGGAGTCGCGGCGTTGGAATATCGCATCACTCGGAGACGGGTCTTCGGCCGCTAAGTTCAGGCTGTCGACGTATTCCTGCAACAAGGGGCCCGGCTACACCGGGCCCCTTTTTATTTTCCGGCACGCGCCGGAGCGATCTGGGGCCGCCAGACCGGCAGCCGGTTTTCTGGCGACCGCCCTCGGCACCGGAACCAGCAAGGTCGTCTACCGCGACGAGCAGGGGGTGCTCGAGCTCACGACGCTGCCACGCGGAAGGGCGGTGACGACCGGGGATCCAATGCCTGCGTTCTGATCCGCCGCGATCAGGCGACCGGAGGAGGCTGACCGATCGGCGCCGCTTCGCGCTTGAGAAAGGCCGACGTGATCAGCGACACGAGCAAGCTGACGAACATACCGACGAAGACATAGCTCACGATCTGCACCGCCGGGTTGCGCATCTTGCGAATGATGTTCTCGGCCGTCTCGATCTGGGCGCTGCTCATCCCTCTCGCCTGCATTTTGTCGACCTCCGCCTGGACGATCAAATCCTGGAGACCCGGATTGATGAAGTGCTGGTAGAGGAAGTTGAACGCCGCGCCGAAGAGGGTCGCGAACAGCGCCACCATCAGCGCTGCTCCCAGAGCCTGGCCATAGGTGAAGGGTTCCGTCGGCGGCACGTCGGCCCGGCGCGCCTTCGTTCCGAGCACGATGAAGACGACACAAATGACGATCCCGATCACCAGCCCGATCATGTTGCCGACCGGGAGTTTTTCGACCTGCGACTGGAATCCCAGGAAGTACAACGCAAAGGTGAGGATCGCACCCGCGAGAGCCCAAACGAAACCGTAGGCGGCATAGGTTTTCATGTCGCGCTCAGGATGTGCGAGTTCCGTCAGAAAACAATCCTGACGTGAGCGGCCCGCCCAGCCGGGTGCCGCAGCCACTTTGCTGCGGGAAGTGCCCGATTCCGCACTGCCCGGTCACCGGCCGGCCCGGAGCCTCGCTGGGGCCGACGCCCGGGAGTCCACCGTGGCAGCGCGCCAATGGAAAGGGCCCGCTTTGGCGCGAGCCCGACCCCAGGGCGCTCAGCTCGCGAGCGGAAACCGTTGCGGCTTGATGGCCGGACACAGGCTGGCGTCCGAGATTCGGCACTCCGCAACCCGGCGCCGCGGAGTGTAGTCGCGGGCCATGATCAACAGGAGGAACCCGCTCGTGGCGATGGCGAGGGTAGCGACCGGGTATTGTTCCAAGGCGGCGCCGACGGCGGCGGCAGTGGCCGCGATCGCGGCGACGAGGGAGACCAGCCAGACTGATTTGTACGTGCGAGTGGAAGAGGTCATGAGCGTGTTGGTTGCTCGAAAAACCCCGCTCGCGGCGAAAAGTTACAGCGCCGTCGCGCGAACGCCTTACTTCAGCATCGCCCGGACGAGCCGGTCGTCGCCGTCGTTCGGCGCCGGCCGCAGGTGCAGCGCGGCGCACAGCAGATTGTAGATGTGGACGTTCTCGACTTCATCGATCACCTCGCCGGTCGCCTTGAACGACGGCCCGGCGGCAATCAGGATTCCCCGCATGTCGGGCAGCGCCGGATCATAACCGTGCTGGCCTTTGATGAATCGGTCTTTTGTCGCCGCGAACTCGGAGCGCCGCAGCACCTCCCAGCCTTCGTCCGGCAGGATCCACACGGGCGGCACGCGCGGATTGCTCGGGTCGATGTGGAATCGCGCCGGCAGTTCCGCCGCGCGGTAGGCTTTCGCGTGCGCCGGCAGCCGCTGCAGCGAGCGCATGATCGCATCGACGCTCCCGCCGGCCGCCGGTCGGAGCCCGACGGTGCTCTCATCGAAATCCACCTGCACCGTCGCGAGGTCGATGTAGTCGTCGAGCAGGATCACTTGATCGGGGCCGGTCGTGGTCATGCCGTGATCGGAGACCACGATGATGTTGATCGGGAGGCGCAGCGCCTCGACGCGCCGCCGGATGTCGCCGAACTGCGCGTCGAGCCGCTGGACCGTCGCCACCAGCTCGGGGGACTCGGGCCCGAAGTGATGCCCGGCGGAATTCGTCTCCTCGAAATAGAACGTGATCACCGCCGGCCGTTCGGCGGGCGGCAACGCGAGCCAGCGCAGCAGTTCCTCCTCGCGCGGCGCGAACGCCAGCTTCGGGTCGTACCGTTTCCAATACGTCGGCCGCGTTCCCTCGATCCGCGCCTCCGACCCGACCCAGAACGAACACGCGCTTTTCCGCCCCTGTTTCACGGCGGTCACCCAGATCGGTTCGCCCTGCCACCACCGCTCGTCCTGGACCGACGCCGCCTGGTTGTAGTGGAAAAACGCGCCGAGCCGCGCATCGAACTGGTGATTGTTGATGATGCCGTGGTGCGATGGATACAGCCCGGTCACGATCGAGTAGTGGTTCGGGAACGTGTTGGACGGGAACACGGGGATCAGCCCGCGGGCCGACACGCCGTCCTGCATCAGCCGGCGCAGGTTCGGAGTCTGCACCGGATGCTGTGCGCAATAGTTCCACCGGAAACCGTCCATCGAAATCAAGAGGAGCGGAGGCGTGGCGTCCGCCGCCGTGGTGGCGGCGCGCGTGAGGGGAGAGGCCCCGAGCGCAACGAGGGCCGTGAGCGCGGCGAGAAGACGGAGGAGAAGTTTCATCGGTTCAAAGTGACCAGCGTGGCGCCCCAGGATCCGGAGTGCTCGTCGCCCAGCCGGAACGACCGCACGAGCGGCGAACGCCGCAGCAGCGCGTGCACGGTCGTCCGCAGCGTGCCGGTTCCCTTGCCGTGCACGATGCGCACCTCGCGGATCCCGCGCGCGGCGCATTCGCCGAGATACGCCGGAATCAACTCGCCGAGGTCCGCCGGCCGAAAGGTGTGCAGGTCGAGCTCGCCGGTGATCGGCAGCGGCACGGGCGCCTCGTTCGGATCGGCGGGCGCGCTCACGAATTGGCCGGAGGAGGCGTCGGGGCGGGGGGAACGGCCGGCGGCAGGGGTGGCGCCGGCTCCGTTGCACCCGGGCTGGGGTCCGCCGGAGGAACGACGGTCTCGGGAGGCTGTTCCGCGGGCGGCGGCACCGGCTCTGCCGGCGCGACCGGCAGGGAGGGAGTTGGCGCCGGCGGCGGCCCGATCCGCTTGGGTTTGTCCTCCAGCACCTGCCGCCACGTCGATTTCAGGTCGGGCGCATCCGGCACTTCGTCGATCGCCTTCTTGATCTCGCGCTCCACCTCGCTCGCCGCCTTCCGGAACTCGCGGATCGAGCGCCCCAGGGCTTTCGCCAGCTGGGGCATCTTGTCGCCGCCGAACAGCAGCAGCACCGCGAGCAGCACGAGCATCATCTCTCCGCCGCCGAAGTCCGGCAGGAGGGCGAGGAGAGAGAGGGGCGGCGGCATGCGGCAATCAGATCTGGAACCGGTGAAAACGTAAGAGCGAAACGGCGTTTGCCAATCCCGCCTACTTCACGGCGACGCTCACGGCGAACACCGCCGTCTCGCGCGCCGGCACGAATTGGAGTCCGCGCCGGTGTTCCGGGGCGTTCGGCGGGCCCATCCAGGGCTCGACGCAGTAAAATGGCGCCGCCTCGTCCGGCGACCACGTGACGAACGCGGCGTCGGGCGGCGGCACGTTCGTCGTGCCCAGCCGAACGATCACGTCGCCCGGCCGGCCCTTCTCGCCGAAGACGACCTCGTTCCGGCGCAAACCCGTGTGCAGCGTGTCGATCAGCGCCGGATTGTTCAGCCGCTCATCCGGCCGCAGGGCGGGGCCGGGCTCGATTCCGCCGGTCGCGTTCTGTTTCCAGCGCTGTGTCGCCGGAATCCGGATGAGATAGTCCGCCCGCGTCGTGCCCTCCGTCCAGGGCACGGTGAAGTAGAAGTGGTGCCCCGGGCACCACGGGAGGGGCTCGCGTCCCAGGTTTCTCAATTCGAATTCACACGCCAGTCCGAAGGGCTCGAACAGGTAGGTCACGGTGAACTCGTACTCGTAGGGGTAGGCCGCGCGGGCTTCGGCCCCGGGGACGAACTGCGCCGCAAAGCCGCGGGCGTCGATCCACAGGAGCTTGAATTCGCCCTGGCGGGCCAGGCCGTGCTGCGGCATGGGGCGTCGGACGCCGTCCGCCGCGCGCCAGAAGTTCTGCTCGCCGTGATCGAACGTGCGCCCCGCGAACGGAAACAGAATCGGATTGCCGCCGCGGATGCGGGGAAGGTCGTCGAGCGCGTTCAACTCCGGCCAGTAGATCACGTCCCGCACCGAACCATCGCCGAGCGTGATCGACCAGTTCATCAGCCGGGCGCCCTTTTCGGGTAGCACGAGAAAGGTCGACTGTCCGACACGCCACCGGCGCAGGGTTTGACCTAGATATGAGAGCGTTTCCATCCGGGTCGTTCATCCAATCCGTCCGGAGCCGCCGGGCAAAGTCTTTTTCTGCCGTCGAAACGACGTGCGCCATTCCACCGACGCGGCGCTTGCGCCCGAAGGGCCGTCGTCTAGCCTCGGCGCCAGTGTCTTGTCGCGGCTTACTTCCGGTGCTCGTGTTCGGGCTGATCCTGCTCTCCGCCGCGGTGGGTGCGCGGGCGGTGGTTTCCACCGGCACCTCCGGCGTCCTGCCCAAACAGGTGGTGGTGATCCCCGTGCACGAGGAGATTGCCCGGCCGGAGCTGTACATTCTGCGGCGCGGGTTGAAGGAAGCGATCGCCCGGAAGGCCGACGTGGTCGTGCTCGACCTCAAGACCCCGGGCGGCGCGCTCGACGTGACCTTCGACATTCTCGAGGCGCTGGAGCGCTTCCCGGGCCGGACGATCGCGTTTGTCGACAACGAGGCGATGTCCGCCGGCGCGTTCATTTCGGCGGCGACGGACGAAATCTGGTTCACGCCCGATGGCGTGATCGGCGCCGCGGCGCCCGTGTCCGCCACGGGGCAGGACATCGACAAGACGATGAAGCTGAAGATCACCAGCTATCTCAAGGCGCGCATCCGCGCGATCACGGAGGGCAAGGGTTATCGCGGCGAGGTCATCTCGGCGATGATCGACGCCGATTCCGAATTGAAGATCGGGGACAAGGTGCTGAAGCCAAAAGGCGAACTGCTGTCGCTCACCGCGACCGAGGCCGCCGCCACGTACGGCGAGCCGCCGCAGCCGCTGCTGTCCGCCGGGACGGCGCGGAACATCACCGCACTTTTGACGAAGAAGTTCGGGGCGAACGGATACGTCGTGCGGACGCTCGAGGTCACCTGGTCCGAACGACTCGCCGTCCTGCTGAACTCGATTTCGCCGGTCCTGCTCGGACTCGGCCTGCTCGCGCTCTTCATCGAGTTCAAGACCCCGGGCTTCGGCGTGTTCGGCGTGGCCGGAATCGCGCTGCTCGTGATCGTCTTCCTGGGCAATTTCGTCGCCGGCCTGTCCGGGCACGAACCGCTGCTGTTTTTCGGTCTGGGCGTGATGCTCGTCGCGCTGGAACTGTTCTTTTTTCCCGGCACGGTCGTCCTGGCGCTGACCGGAGTGGTCACGATGTTCGGCGCGCTGGTGTGGTCCATGGCGGACCTGTGGCCGAACCAGCCGCTGTCCGTCGCCTGGTCCGCCGACGCGTTCCTCGCGCCGTTGCGCAGCGTCGGGCTCGGCGTGCTGATCGCCGTGGCGCTCGGTGCGGCGCTCGCGCGGTTTATCCCGAAGGGCTGGTTCTGGCAGCACATGGCCGTGGCCATGGCGGGGGAGGGCAGTGCGCAGGTCGCCGGCGGAGCGCCGGCGATCGCCGGGCACCTCGAACGGCTCGTCGGCCGGGAGGGCGTCGCCGCCACGTCGCTGTTTCCCAGCGGGCAGGTCGAGATCGACGGCCAGCGATACGAGGCACGGCTCGAGGTCGGGTTCGCCTCCGCGGGCACCCGCATCGTCGTCCGGGCCGCCACCGATTTCGGTCTGCGCGTGGAGGTGCTGTCATGACCACGGTGATCGCGTTGATCCTGGCCGGCGTGCTGTTGCTCGCGGCCGAGGTCTTCCTCCCGGGCGCCGTGCTCGGTGTCGCCGGCGCCGCGTTCATGACCGGTGGCGTCGCCGTCGCCTTCGTCCAGTTTGGCGCGACGGCCGGCACGGTGACGACACTGGTTGCGCTCGCGCTGCTCGCGACCGCGGTGATCATCGAATTCAAGGTGTTGCCGCGTTCGCGGCTCGCCCGCGCTTTTTCGATGACGACCACGACCGGAGGGACCGCCGGGAAGACTCCGCCCGTCGAGCAGATCGGCCGCGCGTGCGTCGCGGTGACGAAACTCCGGCCCAGCGGCTACGTGCGGATCGGCGCGGAGCAGTTTGAAGCTTTCTGCCGCGGCGGCGCCGCGGAGCCGGGCGACCACCTCCAGGTGATCGGCGTCGACAATTTCCGGCTCATCGTCAACCAAATCGAATCCAAGTCATGAATCTCACCATCATCGGTCTGATCGTTGCAGGCGTGGTCCTGCTCTTCGTCGCCGCCCTCGTTTTCAGCCTGATCGGCGCGTGGGTGAAGGCACTCTTCAACGGCGCGGCCGTGCCGATGACGAAGCTCGTGGCGCTGAAGCTCGCGAGCATTCCCTACGGCCTGATCGTCGACGCCCGGATCACCGCGGTGCGCGCCGGCATCCACGTGACGGCGGATCAGATCGCTTCGCATTTTCAGGCCGGCGGCAACGTCGTCCCGACGGTGCAGGCGCTGATTGCCGCCCAGAAGGCCGGCATCACGCTGCCGTGGGATCGCGCCTGCGCCATCGATCTGGCGACGAAAGGTTCCGGCAAGTCCGTGGTCGAGGCGGTGCGGACCTCCGTCGACCCCAAGGTCATCGACTGTCCCAATCCGGAAAGCGGCCGCACCACGATCGATGGCGTGGCGAAGGACGGCATCCAGGTGAAGGTCAAGGCCCGCGTCACCGTCCGGACCAACCTCGACCGTTTCGTCGGCGGCGCCAAGGAGGAGACCATCGTCGCCCGCGTGGGCGAGGGCATCGTTTCGACGATCGGATCCTCCGAGACCTACAAGGTCGTGCTCGAGTCGCCGGACTCCATTTCCAAGACCGTGCTCCATCGCGGGCTCGATGTCGGTTCGGCGTTCGAGATTCTGTCGATCGACATCGCCGATGTCGACGTGGGCGAGAACGTCGGCGCCAAGCTGCAGGAAGCGCAGGCGCAGGCCAACAAGTCGATCGCGCAGGCCCAGGCCGAAATCCGGCGCGCCGCGGCGGTCGCGCTCGAGCAGGAAATGAAGGCTCGCGTGCAGGAGATGCAGGCGAAGGTCGTCGAGGCGCAGTCGCAGGTGCCGCTGGCCATGGCCGAGGCTTTCCGCTCCGGCCGGCTCGGTGTCATGGACTACTACCGCATGGAAAACATCCAGGGCGACACCGCGATGCGCCAAAGCATCGCGCGTCCGGAAGACCACCGCACCTGAACCGGCTGGCTCGCGCCACGCATCATGAAATGGGTGCTGGAACACTTCCAGATCCTCGCCGCCGTTGCGGCGGCGATCGCGTACTACCTGACCCAGCAGCGTCAGGCGGCCGCGCGGAAGACGGAGACGCCGCGCGCCACCGCCGACGCGGACGAAAAGGCCGAGCGCACGCGCCGCGTGCAGGCGGAGATCCGCCGCAAGATCGCCGAGCGGCGCGGGGCCGAACCGGAGGCCGTGCCTCCGCCGGTGCGGGAGTTCGTGCCTCCGCTGGTCCGCCCGACGCAGGTGCCGCCTCTCGACCCGTTCGGCGGTCCGATGCGCCGCATCGCCCGCAAGATCGAGGAAGCGGCGCGGTTTGAAATGGAGCCTGCCGACGACTCGGCGCAGCAGGCCGCGCTCGAACGACAGGCGAAGCTGGCCGAGCAGATGCGCGCGCTCGAAGCCGCGCGTCAGGCGGAGCAGCGGCGGGCCGCCGCAGTGGCCGCGCGGATACCTGGTCGTCCCTCGCCCGTGCCGGCTGTGCCCGCCGGCGGCGGCCTGCGCGAGCAGCTGCGCGACGCCGGCGCACTGCGGCGCGCGATCGTCCTCCGCGAGGTGCTCGGCGCGCCCGTCGGCTTCCGCTGACGGGCTACTTGATCTCGGCGCGGTCCCAGCCGTCGGTCGGCATCTTGTACGTCTTGCCGCCGACCTCGACCACGAGGTTCTTGCCCGCGGAGTACGTGACGTAGATTCGACCGGGCTTCGGCACCACCTGGCTCTGGCCGGCGAGCAGCGTGGTATCGGGCAGGAGCACGCGCCGGTCGTCGACGGCGACCACTTTCACCCGAACCGTATCCAGTGCCCGGAGCGTGACGGTCGACTCGACCGGCTCGACGCTCGACGCGACCGCCGCCGCGGGGGCGGTTGCCGTGGCTGGCGCGGTTGCGACCGGCGGGGGCTTGGCCGCGTTCCGCGGACCGCCGCTGAACAGCGACTTGAGCGCCCAGAGCACGACCAGCGCCGCCAGCGCGATTCCCACCCACTTCAGGCTCTTGAAGACGAGCGCGGGATCGATCGGCGCGCGAGCCGCGGCCGTCGGCCGGCGACCAATCGGATTGGCTCGCCGGGGCGGCAGCGCCGCCGGCGCCGGTTCCTCGACATTCGGCGCCGGAGTCTCGCCTGACTCATCCGCCGAGACGATCGACACGTCCATGCGACCGTAAATTTCCCGGCTCGGCTGACGCGGTCGCGCTTCGCCGCGGCCCATCGCCGCGTAGTCGTTGAGGATCCGATCGACCGGCAGCCGCAGAAATTGCGCATAGGTGCGCAGGAATCCGCGGACGTACAACTCGGTGAGGTTGATGTCGAACTGGTTGTTCTCGAACTTGCTCAGGTAATCGCCGCGAATCTTCGTCGCTTCGGCAGCTTCACGGATGGAAACCCCTTTTTTTTTCCGGGCTTCCTCGAGGCGTTCACCGATGGTCTGCATGAAATTCAGTTAGGGGTTTTGCGGGGGAAGGGGAAGAAGGAATTCTTCCGGGTGCGACAAACCCGTCGCCGTGCTGCACTGGGAGCCGTCGCCTCGCCCCGGCGCACGTCCGCGGGCCCGCCGCCGCCTGGTTCGCCGCGATCAGCGTAGCCGATCAGCGGGCGATCTGCACCCGGTCGTAACCACGAATCCCCTGGTCGCGGATGTTCATCGTGCGGCCGTTTTCCTCGAGCGCGACGTTCTCCAGCGCCGTGGCCGTGAGATAGAGCGCCGTTTTTTTCGAAATCGTCCGGCGTTCGCCGCGAGCCATCGTCACGTCGGGGATCAGCGCCTCGCCCGCGCTTCCGTCGGGATTCTTCACCTTCACGTTCAACCGCACGGCATCCAGCGCGATCACCGTGATCGTGGGCTCGGACGGCGCGCTCACCGCCGGGGCCGCCGCGGGTCGCTCGGATCGCGGCCGCGGCGGAGCCGCACCGTCGCTCAGCAGCGCCTGGGCCCCCCAGATGACCAGCAAAACGCCGACGGATCCGAGCAGCCATTTCGCCAGGCGGAACGCCACGACCGGATCCAGGCCGGAGCGCGAAGGCGCGCCGGGACGGCGGGGCGGCAGCGAGCGCGGCGGCGGTGCCTGGGGTGGGAGAGGCTCGTCCGTCCCGGCTGCCGGCGCTTCGGCCGCAGGTTCCTCGGCAATCGCGACCTCCATTCGGCCGTAGACTTCCCGGCTGACCGTCCGCTGCCGCCCGCCGCGTCCGAGCGCGGCGAAGTCGCTCATGATGCGGTCCTCCGGCACCCGAAGATATTGCGCGTAGGTCCGGAGAAATCCGCGGACGTACAGGTCGGTGAGATCGATATCGAACTGGTTTCGCTCGAACCGGCTCAGGTATTCGCCGCGAATCTTCGTGGCTTCCGCCGCCTCGCGGATCGAGACTCCCCGTTTTTTCCGGGCCTCCTCGAGACGCTCGCCGATCGTCTGCATGGGCGTCACGTTAAGGTTTTGAACGGCAAGTGGAAGAATGAACTGGCCTTGTCCCTCGGCCCCGGCGCTCCTCGCCGCGCGACGAACGGCCGGGCCCGCGGCGGCACGAGCCGGCTAAAGACCGTCGAGATCGACGAGAATTTCGCGCGGGCTCGATCCGTTTTCCGGACCCACGATGCCCTTTTCCTCCATGATCTCCATGATCCGAGCGGCCCGGTTGTAGCCGATCCGCAGTTTCCGCTGGAGCATCGAAGTCGAGGCCCGCTTGGAGGCCTTCAGCACGTCCAAGGCCTGATTGTACAGCTCCTCGTCGTCGCCAAGGTCGTCCCCGTCGTCCCCGCCCTCCTCGTCGTCCTCGCTCGCCGCGCGATCGATGTGGGCCTGCACGTCCTGCGCGTAGAGTGGCGGCCGGTTGTTTTCCTTGAGGAATTTCACCAGCTCTTGAATTTCCTCGTCCGAGACGAAGGCGCCCTGCGCCCGGAGAAGCCGTGACGAGCCCGGGGGCGAAAACAGCATGTCGCCGCGACCGATCAGCGTGTCCGCGCCCTTCCCGTCGATGATGGTCCGCGAATCGACCTGGGACGCGACCTGGAACGCGATGCGCGATGGGAGGTTCGCCTTGATCACGCCGGTGACCACGTTCACCGACGGGCGCTGCGTCGCGATGATCAGGTGGATGCCGGCGGCGCGCGCGAGTTGCGCCAGGCGTGCGATGCTCGTCTCGATCTCCGCCGGCGCGATCATCATCAGGTCGGCCAGTTCATCGATCAGCACGACGATGTAGGGCAGGTGCTCGGGGATCTCCAGGCCGTCGTCCGGCTCCAGTGGCATCTCGCTCTGGGTCACGGGCGGCGGCAGATCGCCCGGCGGGTTTCGCTTCCGGCTGTTGAAGCCCGTGATGTTGCGCACGCCCACCTTGGCAAAGATCTGGTACCGTTCCTCCATCGCGCTCAGCAGCCATTTGAGCGCAGCGGGCACTTTCTTCGCTTCCGTCACCACCGGAATGAGCATGTGCGGCAGCACGTTGAAGATCTTCAGCTCGACGACCTTCGGATCGATCATGATCAGCCGGACGTCGCGCGGTCCCTTGCGGTACACGATCGAGGCGATGATGGAATTGATGCAGACCGATTTGCCCGAGCCGGTCGCGCCGGCGATCAGCAGATGCGGCATCTTCGTCAGATCGGAGATCAGCGGGGCGCCCGTGACATCCTTGCCCAGCGCGATCGGAATCTCAGCGCGGATTCCGCGCCAGTCCTGCGATTCGAGGATTTCGCGAATCCCGACCTGGGTGGGCTGCCGGTTTGGAATCTCGACGCCGACCGCCGCCTTGCCGGGGATCGGGGCCAGGATCCGGACCGACTGCGCCCGCATGCCCAGCGCAATGTTCTTGTCGAGACCGGCGATTTTCTCGACGCGCACGCCGGCCGCGGGCGCCACCTCGTAGCACGTGATCACGGGTCCGACGTGGATCTCGCCGGGGGAGACCTCCACGCCGAATTCGCCGAGTATCCGCACGAGGTCGGCCATGTTGCGCATGTGCTCGTCGTCACTGTCGCCCGGCGGGAAAACTTGCTCTTTCAGCAGCGTGAGCGGGAAGCGCTTGTAATCGACGTCGCTCGGCGGCGCTTCCGCCGCGGCCTTGGCGGTCGGGACGGGCTTGTGGATGACGGGCGTCGTGAGCTTCGGCGCCGATTCCCCGGCGCGCTCGCCCGTCAGCCGGAGCACCGGTGTCCGGCTTTCCCCCGGCGCGGCCTCGGCCGCGGCGGAGGCGCCGCCGGCGAGCGCGGGTTTGCCGAGAGGATCTTCCTGGCTCTTTGGCAGCACGATCCTCTTCGCCGCCGGCCCGATCGGCGCGGCTGTGACCAGCGGTGCCGGGGCCGGCGCGGGTGCCGGTTGCTTCGACTTCGCCTGCTCGGCCCGTGCCTTCTGCCGCAACGCTGCCATCTCCTCCTTCCGCCGTGCGCGGGCGTCGCGCCAGGCGTGAAACCCGGCGAGATACCGCTCGAGTTCGCTGCCGATGTCTTTCGTGAAAATGAACACCAGCCCGCAGACGTAAATCGTTCCGAGCAGCAGTCCCGACCCGAACAGCCCGATCGTGTCGCTCAGCGCGCGCTTGTATACCAGCACTCCGGCCAGACCACCGGGGCCGTTCGGAAAAAGCGCGCTGTCACGGAGATCCGGGATCGCCGCCAGGCCGGACAACGCGATGATGCAGATCAGCATCGTCACGAGACGCGGGCCGGTGATCCGCCGCGCGTTCCGGATCGCGACGTACAGCATCCAGAAGAGGAACACAGGCACCAGCACCGCACTCACGCCGACGGTCCAGAGCGTGCAGAAGATCGTGTTCGCCCCGAACGTCCCCACGATGTTCGTCGCCATCGCGTGGGTGCTGTTCAACGTCACCTGGTTCGGCGAATAGTCGACCAGCGCGACCGTCAGCGACGGTCCGAGCACAAAGCACACGACTGCCGCCAGCCAGTTCGGCTTGTATCGCGGACCTTGAAACGACGGCGCGCCGTTTGAGTTTGAAGTCTCAGCCTTGGGCATTTGTGTGAGCCGACCGAATTAGCACGAACTCGAAGCTAAGCGCCTCCCCCGTCAAATGTAAATGTCCCCGCGGCGCGGCGTGTGAATCTTATCTAAATTTTTATGCGAGACGTTCTTCAGTTCGAACCGATTTACCAGGACCGCGTCTGGGGCGGCCGCGTGCTCGAGGCCACCTTCGGTCGAAAGCTGCCCGCGGACCGGCCGATCGGGGAGAGTTGGGAAATCGTCGATCGTCCGGAGGCCCAGTCGGTCGTGCGGTCCGGACCGCACAAGGGCGCCACGCTGCGCCGCCTGATCGAAGAACGGTCCGCCGATGTCCTCGGGCCGAAGTGGCCGGCGGAGCGACCGTTTCCCCTCCTCGTGAAATGGCTCGACTGTCGCGAGCGGCTCAGCCTCCAGGTGCATCCGCCTGCCTCGGTCGCCGCCGAACTCGGGGGCGAGCCGAAGACCGAAAACTGGTACATCGCGCACTCCACGGCGGACGCGCACCTGCTGGTTGGGCTGCGACGCGGCGTGACCCGCGAGCAGTTCGAGCGCGCCATCGCCAGCAACACCCTGGAACAGTGTATCCACCATTTCCGGGTGGCGGCGGGGGACTCGATTCTCGTCCACAGCGGCGAGGTGCATGCGATCGATGCCGGTAATCTCATCCTTGAGATCCAGCAGAACTCCGACACGACCTACCGCGTGTACGACTGGGGGCGCATGGGTCTCGATGGAAAGCCGCGGCAGCTGCATATCCAGGAATCGCTGCGCTCGATCCTCTGGGATGATTTCGAGCCGATGCCTGTCCGCGGGGCACCGACGTCGGGGGTGATCGCCAGCTGCCAGGAATTCACCATCCGGCGTCTCGTGCTCGGTCCGGGCGAGCGGTTCTCCGTCGAGCCCGGCGGCCAGCCCCGGCTGCTCAGCGTCGTCAGCGGCGGGGTTCGCGTCGCGGCTGAGGCCGGCTCCGGCACCCGTACGCCTTTCGGCCAGTTGCTCGGGCCGGGTGAAAACGTGCTCCTGCCTTTTTCCGGCGCGTTCACGTTCGCTGCGGCCAGCACGTCGATCCTCCTCGTGACGGAGGATTTCGCCTGACCGCCATCCCGCATCGGCGTCCCGGCTGGCCCGGTTGTCGCCGCGCTTGAAGAAAGCAAAAAGCCATTGTTATGTGGCCGGCTTCCTATGTCGTCACCCGATTCCACCGATACCATCAACGCGGGCCAGCCCGAGTCCCCTCCGGCGAGCGACGGCATTTCCGCGCCCGGACAGCCGGCCGGCGTCGCGCCTGATGCGCTGGCGGTCGCGAAGAAGGAAGCGGCCGAGAATTACGACAAATACCTGCGGGCGGTCGCCGATCTCGAGAACTTCCGCCGGCGGACCGTGCGCGAGAAGGACGAGCTCCGGCAATTCGCCGCTGCGGGAGTGATCGAGGACCTCCTGCCCGTGCTCGACAATCTGGGGCTGGCGCTGGCGGCCGCGAAACCGCCGGTCGCCGACCTGAAGGCGCTCTCGGGCGGTGTCGAGATGGTCCTCGCGCGACTCAAATCCGCCTTGGGCAACCATGGCCTCAAGGAAATCAATCCGGCCGGTCAGCCGTTCGATGCGAACCAGCACGAGTCGATCTCGGCCCAGCCGAGCCCGACCGTGCCGGAGGGACACGTCCTGACGGTCGTGCGCACCGGATTTTCCCTGAATGGGCGGCTCCTCCGGCCAGCTTCCGTCGTGCTGTCGAGCGGCCCGGCAAGGGAGGAGAAGAAGAGCTGACGCGTTGCGTAGATCGCGCGCCGGTCCCATCCCGCCGTCCGGCGGAATGACGTGATCGGGCGCCGACCCTATCCAGCCCTACCAACCACCATGGCGAAGGAAGACTATTACGAGCTGCTCGGAGTGCAGAAAGGCGCCTCCGAAGAGGAGCTGAAAAAGGCATACCGCAAGAAGGCGGTGCAGCACCACCCCGACAAGAATCCGGGCAACAAGGATGCGGAGGAGATGTTCAAGAAAATCTCGCACGCGTACGAGGTGCTGAAGGATCCCGAGAAGCGCGCGGCGTATGACCGATATGGACACGCGGCCTTCGAGGGACCTGGCGCCGGCAGCGGCGGCATGCGTGGGAGCGGCGGATTTCACGACCCCTTCGACATCTTTCGCGAAGTCTTCGGGCAGGGCGGGGGAATGGCCGGCGGCAGCATCTTCGAGGAGATGTTTGGTGGCGGCCGCAGCAGCGGCGGCGGCCAGGACGGCTCGGACCTCCGCTACGACATGGAGATATCCCTGGAGGACGCGGCGCGGGGCGCCGAGCGCGAAATCTCGTTTCGCAAGCACGCGACCTGCGAGCGCTGCGACGGTTCCGGCGCGGAGCCCGGCTCCAAGCGCATCACGTGCCCGACCTGCCGCGGTGCCGGCCAGGTCCGGCGCTCCGGCGGCATCATCACGTTCACCCAGACCTGCCCGACCTGCGGCGGCATGGGGACGAAGATCGAGAAACCGTGCACCGTGTGCCGCGGGGAGGGTCGCGTGCTCCGGACCACGAAACTGAACGTCCGCATCCCGCCAGGGGTGGACAACGGCTCGCGGTTGCGCTCAACCGGCAACGGCGAAGCCGGAGTCGCCGGCGGACAGACGGGCGATCTCTACATCGTGATTTCCGTCAAGGAGCACGAACTGTTCGAGCGGCAGAACGACGACTTGTTTTGCGACATACCGATCAAGTTCACTCTCGCCACGCTCGGTGGCCTGATCGAGGTGCCGACGCTTTTCGGGAAAGCTTCCTTGAAGATTCCCGCGGGGACCCAGAGCGGCACGACTTTCCGGCTGCGCGACAAGGGCATGCCCTCGTTGCGCGGCGGAAGGCAGGGTGACCAGCTCGTCCGCGTGCACGTCGAGGTGCCGCAGGCGCTTTCCGCCGAGCAGCGAAAGATCCTCGAGGACTTTGCGCGCGTCAGCGGCGACGCCGCGGAGCCGACCTCGCGCTCGTTCTTCGAAAAGGCCAAGAAGTTCTTCTGAGCCCGGCCCCTTGGACGCACCGGCCGGAAGTCGGCGCGAATCGGGGAGCAGTGGGCGGGAGGAACCTGCGAACGCCCCCGGTTGCGAGGAGGAATCCGCTCCGGGCCCCCGGCCGCGGGGCGGATGAAAAAGCTTTCCCCGATCCGTCTGCAACTGCTACGCACAGCGCCGCGTTTGCGTCCGATAACCCCTGAATCCCCGTGCACTTCCCATCGTTTGCCCCCCTGTTGGCTGTCGCCAATCCGGGGACGGTTCACCTCCAACTCGCCTGGGTCGATTACCTGATCCTCAGTCTCTATTTCGTGTTTGTTCTGGGGATCGGATGGATCCTGCGGAAATACATCAAGACGAGCACGGACTTCTTCGAGTCCGGCCGCGCGCTGCCCGCCTGGATCTGCGCGCTCGGGTTCATCGGCGCGAACCTCGGCGCGCAGGAGGTCATGGGCATGGCTGCCTCCGGCGCGAAATACGGCATCGCCACCTCCCACTTCTACTGGGTGGGGGCCATCCCGGCGATGGTGTTTGTCGGCATTTTCATGATGCCGTTCTACTACGGCTCGAAGGCGCGCTCGGTTCCGGAGTATCTCAAGCTCCGGTTCGACGAGAAGACCCGCGTCTTCAACGCGGCTTCGTTTGCCGTCATGACGGTCTTCTCCTCCGGCATTTCGATGCATGCGCTCGCGCTGCTGCTGCGGGCGGTCCTCGGCTGGAATTACGACCTGTGCATCGTGCTCTCGAGCGCGATCGTGCTGATCTACATCTACACCGGCGGGCTCACCTCCGCGATCTACAACGAGGTGCTGCAGTTCTTCCTTATCGTGCTCGGGTTCCTGCCCCTCGTCCTCCTCGGACTGAAGGACATTGGCGGCTGGAGCGGCCTGATGACGCAGCTCGACGCGTATTCGGCGTCCAGGGGCATGCCGGGGGCGTGGAGCCACTCGTGGACCTACATGGGTGATGCGGCGAAGAACCCGATGGGCGTCGAATGGTTCGGGTTGATCATGGGCCTCGGGTTCGTGCTGTCGTTCGGCTACTGGTGCACAGACTTCCTCGTTATCCAGCGCGCCATGGCCGCGAAGGACATGAATTCAGCCCGGCGGACGCCGCTGATCGCTGCGATTCCCAAGATGATGTTCCCGGCGCTCGTGATCCTGCCCGGGATGCTGGCGATCGCGCTGTTCCATAAAGGCGGCTCCAACCTGGCCCTGCCGGTCGATGCCCACGGCACACCGGATTACAACATGGTCGTCCCGGCGATGCTGGCGAAGTACTTCCCCAACGGGCTGCTTGGCATCGGCCTCACCGCGCTGATGGCTTCGTTCATGTCCGGCATGGCCGGCAACGTCACTGCGTTCAACACGGTCTGGACGTACGATCTCTACCAGGGGCATATCAAGAAGGACGCTACGGATGCCCATCTCGTGCGGGTGGGGCGGATCACCACGGTGGTCGGTTTGCTGATCAGTGCGGCGTGCGCGTACGCGGCGCGGCAGTTCAACAACATCATGGATATGCTGCAGCTCGTTTTCGGGTTCGTGAACGCGCCGCTGTTCGCCATCTTTCTCCTCGGCATGTTCTGGCGCCGGGCCACCGGCCATGGATCGTTTTTCGGCCTGCTGATCGGAACGCTTTCGGCCATGATCTTCCAGGGCCTCACTCTGCCCGTCGGCGAGTCGGTCGGCATCAAGGGCGGCTGGCTGGGGGTTCACGGGCACTTCACCAGCTCGATGGCCCAGAATTTCTGGATGGCGATCTGCGCGTTCGTCGGCTGCTTCGTGGCCACGGCCGTGATCTCGCTCGCGACGAAGCCGAACCGGACCGACGACCAGCTGCGTGGACTGGTTTATTCCCTGACGGAGAAACCGAAGGACGATCACGGAGCGCCTTGGTACTCCAAGCCCGTCACGCTCGGAGCGCTTGTCCTCGCCGCCACTCTCGTCCTCAACATCATTTTCTGGTAACCCTCGACCCCTGAACGATCATGAAACTCGACGTTCGAATCCCGATGGGCTGGCTCTTTCTTCTGCTTGGAATCATCCTGGTGATCTACGGGCTGACTTCCGGTCAGGCGATCTACACCGAGCACTCGCTGGGGATAAACGAAAACCTGCGCTGGGGAGCCGTGTACGCCGTGTTCGGCGCCTGCGTGCTCTATCTCGCCTATCGGCGCAAAGCCTGAGGCTGCCGCCGCCGGGCGGCTTGCGGGACGCCAACTCCTGGCGGCCCGGCCGCCGGCGCGCGGCGATATGGCGGCCTGCAACGTTCCAGCCCTGGCGCGCTGCCGCGGCCACAGCAGGCCGACCTGACCCGCACCCATGCGACCGGACCGGAACATCGGTCTCGCCGCTGTCCGCGAAAGCCAAAAAAAACACCGGCGGGCGGGCCGCCGGTGTTTGCAGTCAGCGTGGACGCTATCCGCGGAAGTAGAGGTACCCTCCCGCGATCACCACCAGGACCACAGCCGACGCCGCGACTTCGCGCCAGTTCCAGCTGGCCGTCGATTCGGCACGGTGCTGAGCCGTGCGCGTCCCGAAGGAGAGATTGCTGATTTTCGCGTAGTCGGGCGCCGCCGTGAGATAGCTGGTGCCGACCATCACCACTGCTGAAATCAGCGTGATGAGAATGCTGAAATACTGGAAGTTGATGTTGCTGACGATCCACAGGAACGATCCGGGCTGATATTCCTTGATCAGCCCGATCGTCACCGGCGTATCCACCAGCATGCGGAAGAGACCGACGATGAATCCGACCACCATCGCCCAGAGGCAGCCCTGGGCATTGAGGCGCTTCCAGAACACGCCAAAGAAGAACACCACGAAGATCGGCGGCGCGAGATAGCCCTGCACGGCCTGCAAATAGTTGTACAGGCCGGTTGCGCCTTTCACCACCGGAATCCACGCCATGGCGATGACTACCATGACCGTCGTCGCGACCCGTCCCATCCGCACCATCTCCGGCTGCGTCGCCAGCGGTCGAATCTTTTGGTAGATGTCGACGGTGAACAGCGTCGAGCAGGCATTGAACACTCCAGCGAGGGAGCCCATCAACGCCGACAACAAGCCGGCAACCACCAGGCCGCGCAGCCCCGGCGGTAGCAGGTGTTCGACCAGCAGCGGGAATGCACCTTGGGCAGCTCCGGTTGCCTGGCCGGTCGCCGGATCGTAGACTTGCTCGAGGCCGGGGACCTTGCCGCTCTTTGCCAGCGCGAAACAGATCAGGCCGGGAATGATGAACAGATAAACCGGGAAGAGCTTCAGCACCGCGGCGAAAATACTGCCGCGGCGCGCGGTCTGCTCATTCGGCGCTCCAAGCGCCCGCTGCACGATGTACTGATCGGTGCACCAGTACCAGAGCCCGATGATCGGAGCGCAAATCGCCATGCCGAGCCACGGAAAGTTCTGGTTGAAGTACCACGCCTGCCGGATCGTCGTCCCGGCGGCATTCTTGTCCCACACGGGCGCCCAGGTGCCTTCGACACCAACTGGCACGAGCGGCTTCCATAGATTGAACATGTCGGAGCCGCAGATGACCCGCAGTTCATGCCAGCCACCGAGTTTGATCAGACCATAGATCGTCAGCGCCGCCGAACCAACGATCAGGATGACGACCTGAACGGCGTCGTTGTAGGCCACCGCGCGCATGCCACCGAGCGCCGTATACAAGCCGGTCAGTGCAATCACGAGGATGGATCCGATCCAAAAGCTGTCGAGATTCACGAACCCGAGGTTCAGATGCAGCTCCGGCAGCAGCGTGCCGAACACTACGCCGCCGGCAAAGATTCCGACGGCAATTTTCGAGACGATGAACGTCACCAGCGAAACAATCGACAACACGTAGCGTGAGCTGGTTGAAAAACGCCGCTCGAGAAACTCCGGCATCGTGAAGACGAGCGAGCGGGCGTAGAACGGCACAAAAACCCAGGCCAGCACGAGGAGGCACCAGGCGTGAAACTCGTAATGGGCCATTGCGACGCCGCTCGTCGCTCCGGCGCCGGCCAGACCAACGATGTGCTCCGAGCCGATGTTCGACGCAAAAATCGATGCGCCGATGATCCACCAGCTCAGGTTCCGTCCGGCCAAAAAGTAGTCAGCCGTCTCGTCCTTGCCCTTCCTGATGACCCACCAGGCCACGCAGAAGAGCAGCCCGAAATAGAGCAGGATCATGAACCAGTCGATGCCGGTGAGGGTCGAGTGCCCGCCGGCGACGGCGAAGAGCAGGGCGGAGGAGTGCATTGTCGGGGTTTCGGATTGAATGCGGCCACTCCTCTGCTGGACGCGGGGAGGGCGCAGTTCTGTGGGGTGCGATTCAGCACAATCTCGCTGCCGGAGGAACCCACAATCCAAATCTCAATGACTCCAGTTCGAACATTGCAGTGGAGGCCGCCAGGAACCCGCAATCCGGCGAATCTCATCGCCAAATCCGAGACGTCACGGAAAGTTCAGGCTGCATATGCGCGTGGTTATTCTTGGATCCGGCCGCGGCTCGAATGCCGGGGCCATCTTGCAGGCCCGTCGCGACGGCCGGCTGGGTCGGGCGGAGGTCGTCAAGGTCTTTGCCGACCGGCCTGACGCCGGCATTCTTGCCTTGGGGCTGAAATATGGCGTGCCGGCCGAATACCTCGATCCGGCGCCGTTCAAGACGAAGCTCGAAGGCGACGCGGAGTTGCGTTACGTCGCGGCGATCGAGGCTTGCCGCGCCGACTTGGTCGTGCTGGCCGGCTTCATGCGCGTGCTGAAACCGGGCTTCCTGCAGGCATTCGAGGGCCGCATCATCAATCTGCACCCGAGTCTGCTCCCGAGTTTCCCTGGTCTCGATGCGATCGGCCAAGCCTGGCGGCGGGGGGTGAAAATCACCGGCTGCACCGTCCACTACGTCACCGCCGCCGTGGATGGAGGGCCAATCATCGACCAGAGCCCGGTCCGGATCGAACCGGACGACACGCTGGACTCTCTCGCCACGAAGATTCACGCGGCTGAACACGCGCTGCTGCCCGCCGTGATCGCCCGGCTGGCCGAACGGCAGGGGCCCAGTACCGCGTTATCGTGAACCTGTTCGAAGTCAGGCTGGAGATCCCGATCGATGCGGTCGAGCGGGCCAACGACGTGCTTCTCGAGGGACAGCTCGACACCTGGTCCGTGTTCGAAGATGTGATCGAACGGCGCGCGTGGGTCGTCGGCCTTTTCGCGAGTAATGCGGAGGCCTTTGCGCAGGCGGCGGCGCTGCGGCCGGTTCTGCCCACGCCGACCGTTGCAGAAACGGTCCGCGAGTTGACTGACGCCGACTGGCGCGACAGCTACAAGCGACATTTTCACGCCTGGCAATTCGGGCGGCTCCACTGGGTGCCTGTCTGGGAACGGGAAACGTTCCGGCTTCCAGCGGGCGACGTGGTGCTCTGGCTGGATCCGGGATTGGCGTTCGGCACCGGTAATCACGAAACCACGCGCCTCTGTGTTGAGCGTCTCGTGACCATCGCGGGGCGCTGGGGGGCCGACGGTGGAGTGGTCGACGTCGGATGCGGCTCGGGAATTCTAGCGCTTTCGGCGGCGAAGCTTGGTTTCCGGAACGTCGTCGGCTTCGACAACGATGCCGAAGCGGTCCGGGTCAGCGGCGAAAATGCCGTTTTCAACAAGCTTGATCGCCAGGTGTCCTTCACGACCGCCGATATACCGGCGGGTCTCGCACACGTCTCGGCCGGGCTGGTGCTGGCGAATATCCTTGCCGACGTGTTGATAAGGCATGCGGACGACCTTGTCCGTGCCGTCGCGCCGGGCGGACGGCTTGTCCTGAGCGGTATCCTTGCGGCCGAGATTGAAACGGTCCGGCGGCGCTACACCGAACTCGTCCCAGGCTGGGCGCAGGAATCGCGAACCTTGGGTGACTGGAGCGATCTCGTGCTCGCGCGGCCCGTGTAGCTCGCGGCCGCGCTTCCGAAGGCGAATTCCGGGACGCCTCCCGGATAATGCCCGCGGGAGCGCGGGTGATCATATGGGCCTCCGCGTTCGCGTGTTCCCCGGGGGCGGCCCGGCCGGATTCCACCCGCGGGTCGGCCCGAAAGCCGCGGGGAAGCCGTCCCCGTCGTGTGCCCCACGCCGGCCGGCGGTATCCGCCGCGCGCCCACCGGGCGGTTTGGCTGGCACCGCTCCGGCGCGGCAAACCCGCTTCCGTGTCGCGCAGCCGGCCCCATTTCGTGGCGGACGCGGGGGAGGTAGCGTGCGTGGCTTCGCGCGCCGCGAGGCACAATCACGAACCCAAAACCTCAATGAAACCAAAACTGACAACGGCGACGCTCTCGGCATTTCTCGCTCTTGCGGGCATTTCCCTGGGACAAACGGCCCCCACCGGCGGAACGTCCGGCACCGGCACGACGTCCGGCACTACCAGCGGCACGACGACTGGGACCACAACGGGGACTACCGCCCCCGCGACCACGACGACTACGATCCCGGCCTGTCTTCATTCGGCATCTCGACCGGACTCGCGCACCCGACCATCACGCTCCTCGGGAATTCCGGTCAGATCGCCAGTTACAGCGGCGGCTGGGGGAGTTGGAATGTGAATGCAAACGGCGCCGCCGACAGCTCCGGGACGAGTTCGAGTACATCTTCCGGCACGAGCAGCGGATCCTCCGGCTCTGGATCGGGAGCGACTGGTTCCAGTACGTCCAGCGGCAGCGGAACGGGCACGAGTACGAGCGGTGGAACCAGCACGGCTCAGGGACTGGTACTGGCACCTCGGGAAGCTTCTCGGGTACGGGTGTGCCGCTTGCCCAGACGTTCTCGCAAGTCGGCGCATTCCCGCTCACGTCGGGCAGTGCTGACGCGGCAATGGCGCTCACGCTGTCTGCGGGCGTCTACAGCGTCGTCGTCAACGCAGGCTCCGGCGAGTCCGGCGACGTCCTCATCGAAATCTACACCGCCAGTAAACGCTTCCACCGGCAGCCGCACGCGGCTGCCGGCGGATCGTCAGGAGAAGAGGTCGGGCGGCGTACGGCTCATGAAGTCCTCCATGTAGGCCGTCGTCGCCTTGCCTTCG